>JACJID010000004.1 GCA_014138725.1 Kutzneria viridogrisea
CCGCCAGCAGGGCGCCCTCGGTGCACAACACCCAGCCGTGGCGGTTCCGGGTCCTGCCGGATCGGATCGAGCTGCACGCGGACCTGGCCCGCAGGCTGCACGCGACCGATCCGACCGACCGCGAACTGCGGCTGGCCTGCGGCGCGGCACTGCTGAACCTGCGGGTGGCCGTGGAGACCTACGGCATCAAGCCGCTGGTGAGCCTGCTGCCCGGTGCCAGCGCGGACCACGCGCTGGCGGTGGTGCGCCATGGCGGACACGTGCCACCCAGCGCCAGTGCGCAGGCGGCTCGCCGGTCGATCGACCGGAGGCGCACCAACCGCAAGCCCTTCCACGACGTCGCCGTGCCCGCGACGCACACGACGGAGCTGGTCAAGGCCGCCCAGCAGGAGCGGTCCTGGCTGCACGTGGTCACCGGCAGGGACGAGTGGGCCGAGCTGCGCAGGCTGGTGGCCGCGGCGCACCGGGTGCAGATGGCCGACGCGGCCTTCGTCGGTGAGCTGATCACCTGGACCGGGCGGGGCGCCGACCAGTTCGACGGCGTGCCCGCGACGGCGGCGGGCCCCAGCCCCGAGCCACAGGACGAGTGGGTGCTGCGCGACTACAACGCCAGGACCCTGCGCCCGCGCCGTGAGGGCAAGGACTTCGAGCACGACCCGCTGCTGGTGGTGCTGTGCTCCTACTACGAGGGGCCACTCGCCGAGTTGCAGACCGGGCAGGCGCTGCAACGGGTGCTGCTCACCGCGACCGAGCTGGGCATGTGTGCCTCCTTCCTGTCCCAGCCCATCGAGGTCCCCGCGCAGCACGCCCGGCTGCGCCGGCTCCTCGGCTCCGGCGCGGTGCCCCAGGCGGTGCTGCGGGTCGGCTTCGGCAGCCCGGTGCCCGCCACGCCCCGCCGTCCCGTGACCGACCTGCTGACCGGGATCTGCCCGGCGATCCCCGGAGGTGTCTGATGACCGGTCCTACCGTCGTGGCGGGACTCACCCCGCAGCACTGCTCGCTGGCCACCGTCACCTGGGCGGCCGAGTACGCGGCCAGAACCGGCTCCCCGCTGCGGGTGGTGCTGGCCGAGGCGGACACCGGCGACCCGACCGCGGCCATGCGCGCGGCCGGCTGTGCGGTGACCGACGTGCGGACCAGGTTCCCCCAGCTGGCGCTGACCGTCGCCATCGAGGCACAGCCGGTCGTGGACGCCCTGGTCGCGTTGTCGGACACCGCACACCTGCTCGTGGTGGACCAGGACGTGCGTCGGCGCCCGCTGGTCGCGGGCGCGGCGGCCGAGGCCTTCTGCCCGGTCGTGGCCGTCGGGTCCTCGGTGCTGTGGTCCGAGCAGGACGAGCCGGTGCTGGTCGGCGCGGACGGCACCGAGCGCTCGCGGCCGGCACTGGAGTGGGCCTTCGCCGAGGCGGACCGGCTGGGCCGGGCCGTGCGGGTGGTGCACTGCCAGGTGCAGCGCTCCACCGCGGGGATCCGGCTTCGCCACGAGGTGCTGGCCGCGGTGGCCACGCTCGCGGTCCGCCACCCCGCCGTCGAAATCCAGCTGCGCACCCTGGACTGCCCGCCGGACGAGGGATTGAGCTGGCACTCCCAGTTCTGCGCGATGGCCGTCATTGGGCACCGCGCGGGCACGGCCACCGGCCGCACCGAACGTGCCGTGCTGCGCAACGCCTCCTGCGCCGTGGTCCTCGCCGGGCAGCACACGTCAGTGGCCACCGCGATACCCGCGCTGCACTCGCCGAGGAGCTGACCATGAGGGCGCAGGACGTGATGAGCAGCCCCGTCGTGGTGCTGCACGCCGAGCAGTCGGTGAAGGAGGCGGCCGCGGTGCTGGCCGGGCACGGCTTCACCTCGGCGCCGGTGGTGGACGTCGATGGCCGGCTGGTCGGCGTGCTCAGCGAGGCCGACGTGCTGCGCGGCCGCATCCCGGTGGACCCACGCAGCCGGATCTGGGACGAGGTCACCGACCAACTGCCGCCCGCGATGCTCGTGGCGGAGGTCATGTCCAGCCCGGCGGTGGCGGTCTCACCGGGCACCGACTGCGCGCAGGTCGCCCGCATGATGCTGGCCGACCGGCTGCGCAGCGTGCCGGTGGTGGACCAGGCCGAGGTCGTGGGCATCGTGACCCGCCGCGACCTGCTGCGGGTGATCGCCAGGGACGACGGGGAGATCCGCGGGGCCGTCTGCTCGCGGCTGGCCAACTACGGCGGCGCCGACCGCTGGACCGTCACCGTGCACGAGGGCGTGGTCACCGTGCTCGACGAGTACGACGACGCCGTGGACCGGCACGTCGCCCAGGTCATCGCCGAGGGCGTACCCGGTGCGGTCAGGGCCGTGGTCACCAGCAGGACGCGGGAGGCCTCGCGGTGAGCCCGGTCCGGGCGCTGCTCACCGACGGCACGGTCACCGCGATCCGCCCGCTGGACGTACGGGACGCCGCCGAGGTGCGCGCCCTGCACGAGGAGCTGCCCGAGCGGGACAGCTACTTCCGGTTCTTCACGGCACAGCCCATGCGGCTGGACCAGCTCGTGGTGCGGATGACCACCGCGGACGTGCACCGCTGCGCACTGGGTGCCTTCATGGGCGACTCGCTGATCGGCGCTGCCTGCTACGAGGTGGTCGCCGACCCGTTCGTCGCGGAGGTCTCGGTGGCGGTTCGGCACGAGGTGCAGGCGCACGGGGTGGGCACGCTGCTGCTGGAGCACCTGGCTGAGACGGCTCGCGAGCGCGGGGTCCGGCAGTTCGAGGCGGAGGTGCTCGCGGAGAACTCGGCGATGCTGAGGGTGTTGGCCGACCTCGGGCTGCCAGTGCGTCTGGACCGGGACGGTGCGACGGTCCGGGTACTGGTCGCGCTGGAGCAGGACGACCGGTACGAGCAGGCAGTCGCCAGCCGGGAGGCGCGCGCGGACGTGGCGAGCATGCGCTCCCTGCTGCGGCCGGCAAGTCTCGTGGTGGTGGGTGCGAGCCGCAGGGCCGATTCGGTCGGCAACGCCGTGCTGCGCCGGGTTCTCGACGCGGGTTTCGCCGGCACGGTGGCCGCGGTCAACCCGCACGCGAGCTGGATCTCCAACGTGCGCTGCCACGCCTCGGTGCTGGACCTGCCGGAGGTGCCCGAACTCGTGGTGGTGTGCACGCCGGCGAGCGCCGTGCCGGTGGTGCTCGCGCACTGCGCCCGGCGCGGTGTCCCGGCAGTCGTGATCATCACCGCGGGCGTGACCGGTGATCCGACCCTGCACCGGGCAGTGCTGGATTCCGTGCGGGGCAGCGGGATGCGTGTGGTGGGGCCGAACTGCCTGGGTATCGCCAACACCGATCCGGCGGTCCGCCTGGACGCCACCTTCGCCGCCGTCCCCGCACCCCGCGGCGCGGTCGGTGTGGTGACGCAGTCCGGCGGCGCGGGCATCGTGCTGCTCGACCAGTTGCGGCGGCTGAGCCTGGGGGTGTCGGCGTTCGTCTCGACCGGGGACAAGTACGACGTCAGTGGCAACGACCTGCTGCGGTGGTTCGAGCAGGACGAGAACACCGAGTTGGCCGTGCTCTACCTGGAGTCCTTCGGGAACCCCCGCAAGTTCGCCCGGCTCGCCCGCAGGCTCGCCCGCCGCAAGCCAGTGCTCGCCGTGCGCACGGGCACCAGCGAGGTCGCCCGCCGGGCCGCCGCCTCGCACACCGCGGCGACGGCCACTCCCGCCACCACACGCGACGCCCTGTACTGCCAGGCGGGCGTGATCGCCGTGGACACCCTGACCGAGTTGCTCGCGACCATCGCAGTGCTCACCGAGCAGCCGCTGCCCTCCGGTCCTCGGGTGGTGGTCGTGAGCAACGCGGGTGGCGGCGGGGTGCTGGCCGCCGACGCGTGCGCCCAGCAGGGCCTGGTGCTGGCCGACCCGTCGCCCGGCCTGACCGCCCGGCTCACGGAGTTGCTGCCCGCGCAGGCCTGCCTGGGCAACCCCGTGGACACCAGCGCCGGGGTCTCCCCCTCGGTGTTCGCCGGCTGCGTACGGGCGGCGGCCGAGGACGATCAAGTCGACGCCGTGCTGGCGATCACGGTGCCGACCGCGCTGGGTGATCCTGCCAACAGCCTGGCCGAGTCGATCCACGGCAAGCCCGTGCTCGCCGTCGACCTGACCCAAGCCGAGGCGGTGCGGACCCGTGGCGGCGCGCTGCCCACCTTCGCCGACCCCGCGGTGGCCGCCACCGCGTTGGCCAACGCCGTCGCGCGGCAGCGCTGGCTGTCCACGCCGGAAGGAGCCGTGCCCGATCTGGACGGAATCGACCTGCGGGCCGCGCGCGCACTGGTCGGTGCCGCGCCCGAGCATGGCTGGCTGGACCCCACGCAGACCGTGGAGTTGTTGCGGTGCTTCGGTTTACCGGTAGTCGACCTCGTCGCCGTGCACACCGCCGAGGAAGCTGTCGACGCGTGGCGGCGGCTGGGTACGCCCGTCGCGGTCAAGGCTTCGGTGTACGGTGTGCTGCACAAGACCGCCAGCGGTGGCGTGGCGCTGAACCTCGCCGACGAGTCCGCGGTGCGTGCCGCTGTGGCTCAGCTCCAACAGCGGTTCGGCACCGCGCTGGTCGAACTCGTCGTGCAGCCGATGGCCCCGCCAGGTCGTGAGCTGCTCGTCGGTATCGCCGGGGACCCCGGCTTCGGTGCGCTGGTCGTGCTCGGGCTGGGCGGCACCGAGACCGACCTGATCGCCGACCGGGCCTGCCGTCTGGTCCCGGTCACCGACTCCGAGGCCACTGCCCTGCTCACTGGACTGCGCGGGTCCCCCGCACTGGCCGAGCAGCGTCTCGACCTCGACGCTGTGCACGAGGTGCTGCTCCGCGTCGGTCGCCTGGCCGAACTGCTGCCCGAGGTCGCCGAACTCGACCTCAACCCGGTGATCACCCACACCAAGGGCTGCTCCATCGTCGACGCCCGCGTGCGCCTACGCCCGGTCGCGCCCGGGAACCCCCTCCTGCTGCGCAGGCTGAACGCGTGACCGCACCGGTGTGAGGCCTCGCGGTAGCGGGCGTCCACGGGCTGGACGCCGATCCGCCTCGCGCGACACGGGGTCGCTCAGCTGAGATGATCGCGGCGCTTGCCGCTGAACACCCCGCGGAGAGGACCACTGTGCCGCTGCCCTCGGAGCCGTTGCTGAAGCTGGGCTTTCTGACCATTGGCCTGTTCGACGCGGCCGATCCCCGCAGGGGCCACGAGTCGACGCTGGGCGTCATCGAACTGGGTGAGCAGCTGGGCTTCGACAGCGCCTGGGTACGGCACCGCCACCTCCAGTACGGCATCTCCTCGCCGGTCGCCGTGCTGGCGGCGGCCTCGCAGCGCACCAGCCGGATCGAGCTGGGCACGGCGGTCATCCCACTGGGCTGGGAGAACCCGCTGCGGCTGGCCGAGGACCTGGCCACGGTGGACATCCTGTCCGGTGGCCGTCTCAACCCCGGGGTCAGCGTGGGCCCGCCGATGCACTACGACCGGGTCAAGCTGGCGCTGTACCCCACCACCTCGGAGGTCGAGGACTTCGGCTACGAGCGGGTGCGCAGGCTGCTGGACTTCGTGCGCGGCGAGCGGGCCACCGGCTTCAGCGGGGTCGAGGGCTTCGAGGAGTACTCCGACCGCGTCCAGCCGCAGGCCCGGGGACTGGGACGCCGCATGTGGTACGGCGGTGCGAGCCTGCGCTCGGCCCAGTGGGCCGGTGAGCACGGGATGAACTTCCTGACCAGCAGCGTGGTGAAGGCGGAGGAGTCCGAGGACTTCGCCGGGATCCAGCTCTCCCACGTTCGGGCCTTCCGCGCCCACCACCCCGACGGCGCCAGGGCCCGGGTCTCCCAGGGGCTCGTCGTGATCCCCACCGACACCGCCACAGCGGAGCAGCGCGCGAAGTACGAGGACTACGTGCGCAAGCGCACTCCGCGCACCGCCACGCCGCAGGGTCCGGCCCGCCTGATGTTCGCGCCCGATCTGGTCGGCACCTCGGAGGAGATCGCCGAGCGGCTGTACGCGCACCCCGCGTTCCGCGAGATCAACGAGGTGGCGTTCGCGTTGCCGTTCACCTTCGAGCACGAGGACTACGTCCAGATCCTCACCGACATCGCCACCAGGCTCGGTCCGGCACTCGGGTGGCGGCCGGCCAGCTGACTCCTGCCTCAGCGCAGCCACCTGCGGTCGAACACGAGGGCTGTCCGCACCCAGTGGCGGCCCAGGCCCCAGGTGTTGCCCGCGGTGGTCACCGCGAGCACGACCAGCACCAGTGCGTAGATGACGTGGTAGTCGATCAGCGGGTTGGTCGAGCCGCTGGGCTGCCCGGTGGCGGTGGTCTGCGCCGGAGGCCACTCCGCCGCCCACATGAGCAGCAGCATGACCGAGCCGGTGACCGCCGCCAGGCGCAGCCCGATCCCGAGGGTGACGGCGAGCCCGATGCCCAGCAGACCGGCCATGAACAGCCAGTCCGCCCACCAGGCACCGGCGATGCCGTGGAACAGGTCCTGGAACGGGCCGACCTTGACCCCGGCCAGGAAGCCCTTGGTCGGCGAGCCACCGGCGATCCACGCGCGGGCGGCCGGTGTGGCGTAGCCGAGCCCGAACAGCTTGTCCGCGAAGGCCCACAGGAAGACCAGTCCGGTGCTGATCCGCAGCACGGCGAGCCACCGCGTGGTGACCCCCGTGATCCGCCCGACACCACTTTCCGATGCCTTCTCCTTGATTGACATGACTTCTCCTCTCAGTGCACCGCGGTGAGCACGGTGCCGAGTTCTCGTGCGATCTCCAACTCCTCGGCCGCACGCACGACCAGCACGCGGCTGGTGGCCCAGTCCGGGCTCACCACTCGGTCGCCGCTGCCCCGCAGGGCCGCTGGATCCGTGGCAAGGCCGAGGAAAGCCAGGCCGCCGACCAGTTCCGCGCACAGCCCCGGCTGGTGTTCGGCGACTCCCCCGGTCAGCACCAGCGCGTCCAGGCACCGCAGGGAGACTCGCGCCGCGGCGATCTCGCGGCACAGCCGGTGCAGGTACACCTGGACCGCGCGTTCGGCCTCGGCGAACCCTCCCGCGCGACGGGCGAGCACCTCGCGCAAGTCCCCGCTGGTGCCCGACAGCCCGGCCAGCCCGCTGCGGTGGTTGAGCCCGGACTCCACCTCCGCCAGCGGTAGTTCCCGCAGCAGGTGCAGCACCAGTCCCGGGTCCAGCGAGCCGGGACGGGTGGTCATCGGCGCGCCGTCCAGCGGCGTGAACCCCATGGAGGTGTCCACGCTGTGCCCGTCCTGGATGGCGGTGACCGACACCCCGCCGCCGAGGTGGCAGCAGATCAGCGACAGCGAGTCCGCGGCACGGCCGAGCAGGTCCGCGGTGCGGCGCAGTGCGTTGGCGCAGGACAACCCGTGGAACCCGTACCGGCGGATGTCGAACCGGTGGCGCCAGGCCGCGGGGATCGGGTAGGTGGCGGCGTGGTCGGGCAGCCGGGTGTGGAACGTCGTGTCGTAGCAGCCGAACAGCGGCACGCCGGGCATGGCCCGCAGCAGGGCGCGGGCCAGCCCGAGTGCCCTGGGCTGGTGGACGGGAACGGTAGGCTCGAACCTGCTCAGCGCCGCGATCTCGTTCTCGTCCAGGGGTGTGGGGCCGGTGCGGTCCCCGCCGTGCACCACCCGCAGCCCGACCGCGTCCACCCTGCCGTTGCGGAACACCAGCTCCGCGATCGCCGGCAGTTCGGGGCCCCCGTCCCAGTCCGCCACCACCGCGCCGTCCACCGGCACCCCGTCGTCCACAATGGACAGCTTGAGGCTGGTCGACCCCGGGTTGACCACCAGCGCGCGCATCAGCCGTTCCAGGTCCAGTCGCGGATCTCGGGCAGGTCCTCCCCGGCGCGCCGGATGTGCTCCTGGTGCTCGGCGAGCCGGTCCAGCAGCTGCTGGCGGATGTGCCCGAGCCGTCCCGCGACCCTGGGCACCCGCTCCAGCGCGGCCAGCGCCAGGTGGAAGCGGTCGATCTCGTTGAGCACGCACATGTCGAACGGGGTGGTCGTGGTGCCGTTCTCGTGGAAGCCGTGCACGTGCAGGTGTTCGTGGCCGGGGCGCCGGTAGGTGAGGCGGTGGATCAGCCAGGGGTAGCCGTGGTAGGTGAAGATGACCGGCTTGTCCTCGGTGAAGATCTCCCGGTAGGCGGTGTCCTCGAGGCCGTGCGGGTGCACCTCGGGCTGGGCCAGCCGGGCGAGGTCGACCACGTTGACCACCCGGACGCGCAGGTCGGGCACGAACTCGCGGAGCACCTCGACCGCGGCCAGGGTCTCCTGGGTCGGGACGTCCCCGGCGCAGGCGAGCACCACGTCGGTGTCCCCGTCGAGGTCGGTGCTGGCCCAGCGCCACACGCCCAGTCCCTGCGCGCAGTGCGCGGCGGCCCGGCGGCTGTCGAGGTACTGCAACGCGGGCTGCTTGCCGGAGACGATCACGTTGATCAGCCCGCGGCTGCGCAGGCAGTGGTCGGCGACCGCGAGCAGGCAGTTGGCGTCCGGCGGGAAGTACACCCGGACCACCTCGGGCCGCTTGTTGAGCACGTGGTCGACGAAGCCGGGGTCCTGGTGCGAGGCACCGTTGTGGTCCTGGCGCCAGACGTGCGAGGTGAGCAGGTAGTTCAGGCTCGGGACCGGGCGGCGCCAGGGCACCTGCGCGGCGGTGTGCAGCCACTTGGCGTGCTGGCCGACCATCGAGTCCACCACGTGCGCGAAGGCCTCGTAGCTGGACAGCAGCCCGTGCCTGCCGGTGAGCAGGTAGCCCTCCAGCCAGCCCTGGCACAGGTGCTCGGACAGCACCTCGAAGACCCGTCCGTCGTGGGCGAGGTGATCGTCGCCGGGTTCGGTGGCCAACTGCCACCGCCGCCCGGTCTCGGCGAAGACGGCGTCCAGCCGGTTGGATGCGTGCTCGTCGGGGGCGAACAGCAGCAGGTTGTGCTGGTCTCGGTTGAGGCGCAGGGCCTCCCGCAGGTACTCGCCGAGCAGCCTCGTCGACTCCGCCACGACCTTGCCGGGCTCGGTGAGTTCCACGCGGTGCGCGAAGGGCTCGGGCAGCCGCAGGTCGCGCTGGGTGTGGCCGTGCGCGACGGGGTTGGCGCTGAGCCTGAGCGTCCCCAGTGGACGGTGGTCGCGGACCAGTGGCACGGGCGAGCCGTCGGCCTCGAACAGCTCCTCGGGACGGTAGGAGCGCAGCCACTGCTCCAGCAGCGCCAGGTGGTGTGCGTCCTCGCGCACCGCGGCCAGCGGCACCTGGTGGGACCGCCAGCTGCCCTGGACCTGCTTGCCGTCCACCACGTCCGGGCCGGTCCAGCCCTTCGGCGTGCGCAGCACGATCATCGGCCAGCGCCGCCCACCGTGCACGCATCCGGCGCGCGCGGAACCCTGGATCTCGAAGATCCCGTTCAGGCACAGCGACAGCGCGTCGGCATAGGCCTCGTGGATCTCCTGCGGATCGGTGCCGGTGACCTCGACGGGGCGCCAGCCGTGGCCGATGAGCAGGGAGTTCAGCTCGTGCCTCGGCATCCGGGACAGCAGGGTCGGGTTGGCGATCTTGTACCCGTTGAGGTGCAGGATCGGCAGCACGGCCCCGTCGCGGACCGGGTCCAGGAAGGCCGTGGCGTGCCAGCTGGTGGCCAGCGGACCGGTTTCGGCCTCGCCGTCCCCGACCACGCAGGCGACGACCAGGTCCGGGTTGTCCAGCGCCGCACCGGTGGCGTGCGCCAGGCAGTAGCCCAGCTCACCGCCCTCGTGGATCGAGCCGGGCAGGTGCGCCGAGGCGTGGCTGGGCACCCCACCGGGGAAGGAGAACTGGCGGAACAGCCTGCGCATCCCGTCCAGGTCCTGGCCGACCTCGGGGTAGAACTCGGAGTACGTGCCCTCCAGCCAGGCAGCCGCGTTCAGCCCGGCCGCGCCGTGCCCGGGACCGGCCACCAGCAACATCTTCTGCTTGCGCGCCATGATGATCCGGCTCAGGTGCGCGTAGGTCAGGGTCAGGCCGGGCACCGTGCCCCAGTGCCCGAGCAGCCTCGGCTTGACGTGGTGGGACTGCAGGGGCTCCCGCAGCAGCGGGTTGTCCAGCAGGTAGATCTGCCCGACGGACAGGTAGTTGGCGGCTCGCCACCACGCGTCCAGGCGCATGGCCCAGTCGGGGCCGGAGGGACCGGGCTTGGTTGTCGGTGCAAGCGAACCCGCGGTGATCATCCGGACTCCTGTGGTCTCTGCGGCCGATTCACCTCAACAATCGCCGCCGCGGCCGATCCGGGCCGCTGCCCGGGGACCTCAGCCCACCGGGACTTTGTGCCCGGGCCCTCGTGGCGACTGGCACTGGTCGGCACGCCGGCGACCTCGGGACAGTGGAACCCCAGCTCCCAGGAGGCCCCGGCATGACCACCACCGTCCCGTTAGCCGCACGCACCACCTCGGCCGCATCCCGCGAGGTCGGCCCGATCACCGTGGGCACCGACGGCTCCTACTGGGGCGGGCTCGCATTGCAGTGGGCGGCCCGGTACGCCTGCACGCTCGGTACGAAACTCCGGGTGCTCCGGCCGGGCACGAACGCGGAACTGCCCGCCGACGTGCCGCTCGACCTCGGCCTGACGCACACCATGCACCTGTACCCGCTGCTACCGGTGATCTGCACACCGATCACGGTCGACCCGCTCGCCGAGTTCGCCGAGGCCAGTACCGGCAGTGAGCTGCTCGTACTGGGCTGCCGAGGGCACCTGCACCGGTGCACCATCGGCCTCGGCTCACTGGTGCTGCCCACCGTGTCGACGGCCCACTGCGACGTGCTCGTCGTGCGCGGCGCCCCGGCCGCGGTGTGGGGCGCGCACCGGACCGTCACCGCCATGGTCAGCGGTGGCCGGGAGGACGCCGCCGTGCTCCGGCGCGCGGTCGGCATGGCGGCCACCTACCGGTCAAGACTTCGGATCGTGCACGCCTCGCCGTTCGAGGAGGCCGAGGACGTGCTGCACCTGGCCGAGCTGCACGTGCAGACCCTGCCGTTCCGGCCCCCGTGCAGCCTGACCGTGGCGCGCGCCCTGCCGCACGAGGTCATCGCCCAGGCGGGCAACACCGATCTGCTCGTACTCGGCCGCGGCACCGGCCGCCACGCCGGTTCGGTCGCCAAAGCCGCGCTGCACCACTCCCGGTGCCCCGTCCTGCTCGTTCAGTCCACTGTGGACCGCAGCGCCTGACACGGGTCAGTGCCCGGCCTTCTCCTGGTGGGCCAGCACGGCGTCCATGGTTTCCATGATCGAGATCGTCTCGTCCAGCGGCATGAGCGGGCTCTCGGTCGCACCGGCCGCCAGCAGCCTGGCCACCTCGTCGGCCTGGTGGCGCAGCCCGCGGCCGAGGTGGCCCTGCTCGAACCGGGTCGGCTCGCCCTCACGCGGGATCAGCGTGAACGAGGTCGGCGCGTAGAAGTCGCCGTCGATCTCGATCCGGGCCTCCGTACCGACGATGGCGGCCCTGGTGGGGCTCATCGCCCGCAGCGTGCAGGTCAGCACCGCCTGTGCCCCGCTGTCGTAGCCGAACAGCATCGAGGTCTGGCCGTCCACGCCGGTGAAGGCGGGCGTGCACAGGGCGGTGATCCGGCTGGGCGTGCCGAGGATCATCGACGCGAAGGACACGGGGTACACACCGAGGTCGGCCAGCGCACCGCCGCCCAGCGCCGGGGCGAACAGCCGGAAGTCCGGGTCCTCGGCGAACCACTGCCCGTGGTCCGCGGTCACCGTGACGATCTCACCGAGCACACCGCTGGCGACCAGCTCGCGGATCCGCCGGATGTGCGGCAGGAACCGCGTCCACATCGCCTCCACCAGCAGCAGACCGCGCTCACGGGCGACCGCGACGAGCTCGCGCGCCTCGGCGGCGTTCATCGTGAACGGCTTCTCTACCAGCACGGGTTTGCCTGCCCGCAGCGCGAGCAGGGCGTTGGCGTGGTGCATCGGGTGCGGGGTGGCCACGTAGACCACGTCCACCTCGGGATCGGCGACCAGCTCCACGTAGCTGGCGTGCCGGCGGCCGATGCCCAGCCGGTCGGCGAACCGGTCGGCGGAGGCCTGGCTCCGGGACCCGACGGCCACCGCGACACCCGAGTCGGTGTTGCGCAGATCGGTCACGAAGGTGTCGGCGATCCCGCCGGTCCCCATGATCCCCCACCGCACCGGGCTGCCCGCCATGAACGCTCCCCTCGGCCTGTACATCGCCTGCGGCACAGCATGTCACGGACAGCCCGGCGCGGCTCGCGCTCAGCAGCGCACGGCCGGGTCGCTGTAGCTGGGCCGGCCGTTCTCGTGGTGCCCGGCGAACCGCCGCCGGTACGCCCCGGAGCCCGGCACGGTGACGGTCAGGTCGTACCAGCCGTGGCTGGACCGCAGGTCCCACACCTGGCGCACGGTCTGGCCGGGCCGCAGGGACACCGACCGGGACGAGCCCTCACGGTAGGAGTTGTCCACGGCGACCCGCCGGGACCGGGTCCCCGGGTTGCTCAGCACGAGGGTGACGCAGTCCGAGTGCTGGTCCTCCTCGATGACGGCCCGCACCTCGTGTAGGTCACCGCCGTCCCCGGCGAACTCGGCCAGGTAGCCGTTGGCGCCCCAGACGCCGAACTGGTACCGGCCGCCAACGGTCCAGGTGTCCGACACGGTGTCACCGCGGGCGACCTGGTAGCGCCGGGGTGCCGCCTGCGGGGCGCTGCCGTCGCGCACGGCGAAGTAGCAGCCGGTGGACCCGGTGTTGTGGAAGGACAAGCTCAGCTCGGTGGCGCTGGTCCGGTCCAGTGCGACGCCGAACCGGTACGGCAGCGCCCTGGCCCGCCGGACCCCGGGCTCCTGGCGGGGCATGGCCTGCCTGGCGGGCACCGAGAACGGCTCGCCCCTGCCCTTGATCGGCGCGGGCGGGTCGAGGGCCAGCACTCGCGTGTCGCGCCGGGAGAAGTCGAAGGCCGAGGTCAGGTCCCCGCACAGCGAGCGCCGCCAGGCGCTGATGTTGGGCTCGGGCAGGTCGAACCGCTTCTCCAGGAAGCGCAGGACCGAGGTGTGGTCGAACACCTCCGAGCACACCCAGCCGCCCTTGGTCCACGGGGAGACGATCACCAGCGGGACCCGGGGGCCGAGGCCGATGGGCTGCTTGCCCAGCGGGTCGGCGCCGGGGATGAGCGGCCCGGCCTCACCGGGGTGCAGGTCGAGGTCGAGGATCTCCTGCGGCAGGCTGGCGGCCAGCGAGGCCGACACCAGGCCGTCGGTGCCCGGTTGGTTGCGGACCGGCGGCATCGGCGGCACCACGTGGTCGAAGAACCCGTCGTTCTCGTCGTAGTTGAGGATCAGCACCGTCCTCGCCCACACCTTGGGATCGGCGGTGAGCGCGTCCAGCACGGTGTCGATGTAGTAGGCCCCGTCGGTCGGCGAGGCCGAGGGGTGCTCGCTGTACTGGTACGGCGAGACCACCCAGGACACCGCGGGCAGGTTGCCCGACAACACGTCCTGCTTCAGCTCGGCCAGGGTGTGGTTGCTGGCCCCGCGCTCCACCAGCGGCCCGGACGCGCCCTCGGCGACCTGGTAGTTGGCGAAGAACTCCAGCGAGTTGTCGGTGTAGTTGTCGGTGGGCTGGCCCGGTACGCCGGTGCCGCCCTGGTAGACCTTCCAGCTGATGCCGCGCTGCTGCAGCCGCTCCGGGTAGGTGGTCCAGGTGTAGCCGTTACGGCCGCCGCGCTCCTCCAGACCCGGCCCGTTCTTCTTGCGCCCCATGGTGTTCTGCGCGTCGATGGTGCCGGTCCACAGGTAGATCCGGTTCGGCGCGGTGTCGGCGTGGATGGAGCAGAAGTAGGAGTCGCACACGGTGAACGCCTCGGCCAGCGCCCGGTGGTAGGCGTTGTCCTGCCGGGACAGGTGCGCCATGGTCAGCACGTCCTGCTTCTGGTTCACCCACTGGTCGTGGCGGCCCTCGTTCCACGCGAGGTGGCCGCTGCTCCAGCCGTGGTTCGTGCCGTCGATGTGCTCGCTGGTGCGCACCGAGTCCAGGTCGAAGGGCAGCACGTACTCGGCGTCGGCGGGCAGCCCCCGGTTGTGGTAGTCCTTGGTCTTGGTCGAGGCGGGCGGCTGGTGCCACACGTCGCGCCCGGTGGGCAGGATCCACGGCCGGGGGTCACCGAACCCGCGCACCCCGCGCATCGTGCCGAAGTAGTGGTCGAAGGACCGGTTCTCCTGCATGAGGATCACCACGTGGTCGACGTCCTTGATCGTGCCCGAGCGGACCTCGGGCTCGACGGCGAACGCCTTGCCGATGGCCCCCGGCAGGGCGAGTGAGCCGACCGCGGCACCCGTAGCACCCAGAAACCGTCTCCGGCTCACCTCAACCACTGCACGACCTCCGCTGTTCGCACTGCCTAGTTCGTCCGGGACAAGCAATCACGCGTACATGGACGGTAGCCGTCGGACAGCACGCCACGAGGTGAACAGTCCAGCCGAAAGGCCTGTTCACCTCGTGTTCCGCTCCCGCTCTTCGCTGCGTGCCGAGACACTGTCGGGTGCGAGTCCTGCGGTCAGAATGTGGCGATGGGGTTGACCGGGCTGCCGGACGTACCGGCGAAGCGGACCGGCGCGACCGCGAGGTGGAAGTCCCACTGGCCGAGCTCGGCAGCCGTCCTCGCGCACACCTCCAGGTCGCAGTTGTCGAGCAGCCACAGACCCATCGCAACCAGGCTCACGGCGTGAACCGGCATCAACACGTCCTCGTACCCCGACGGCTGAACCTCCTGCGGGGTGTCAGCGCCGATCAGCGCGACCTGCCGTTCATGCAGCCACGGCAGGCAGGACGCGTGCCAACCGGCCTGCGTGACACCGCTGGCCGCACCGGCCTCGTGCCGGAACCGGCCATAGCCGGTCCGCAGGAGCACCGCATCGCCGGAGCGCACCCGCACACCCTGGCGACGCTCGGCCTCCTCGAGATCCTCGGGAAACACACCCTGCCCCGGTTCCAACCACGGCACATCGCGGACCCTCGCGATGTCCAGCAGGACACCACGCGTGATGATCCCGTTCGCCGCCGCCGTGACGGCCGCCCACGCCGATCCCGTTGCGGCGTCGACCAACGAGTGCGACCGCCCGTTGTACATCGTGCCGTCCCAGAAGATGTGGCACGGCGAGTCGACGTGGGTCAGGGTGTTGCCGTGGAAGGTGATGCCGAGCCGCTCGTGCGAAAAGCCCCAGCGCCGGTCGTTGCGGAATCCGGGCAGCGGCATGTCCTCGGCACCGGGCATGTCGGCGGCGCACGGGCACGTCGTCGTCGACCGCTCCATGTCCTCCGGTACGGCAACCTCCCATGCGCACGACACGCTCCTGCCGTGGCGCACGGCCCGCGCCGCCGCCAGCCGGACGTCGTCGGTGATGTGGTTCAGAGTGCCGAGCTCGTCGTCCTCGCCCCACCGTCCCCAGTTCGACAGCGTGTCGAAGTACCCGAGCACGTCGTCCTGTGTGGGTATCGGTCGCCCTGCCGTCATCCCAGCATCGACTCCTCCGGTCACGCGGTTCGAGGCACCAAGGCCCGCTGAACTGGCATGACACTAGATCAGCGGGCCAGCAGTCGGCCGATCAGGGCCTGCGGGTGAGCACCAACCAGGACCCGGTCCCACTGGTGAAGTTCACCGGCCACAAGGTCGAGGGCATCGCGTGCCTGCCCGGGACGACCCGTGGCGTGGTGGGCAATGACGACCGGGAAGCCGTTGCCGCGCAACTGGTTCTGACGCAACGACCAGTCCCAGGGCCGGCCTGACCCCGGTCAGAGCCGGTCGTAGACCTCGACGAGCTGGCCCAGCACCCGCGCGGCCCGCGCCAACTCCTGCTCGTCGAGGTCCCCGAACGCCTCGTCCAGCGCCTCGGTCAGCGCCTGACTGCGCTTGGCGTGCCGGTCCGCGCCCTTGTCGGTCAGGGCCACGGTGACCGAGCGCTGGTCGGTGGCCGATCGCTGCCTGGTGACGTACCCGGCCTGGACCAGCCCGTTGACCAGTTGGGTCACGCCCGCCGAGGTGGTCTCGGTGCCCGCGGCGAGCTGGCTGACCGTGCTCGGTCCCTGCTCGGCCAGCACGCGCAGGGCCCTGGCGTGGGTCAGCGACAGGGCGTCGGCCGACCTGGTGGCCCGGCCGCGCAGCCGTGCGTCGGCCGCGCTGAGCCGGTAGGCGGCCCGCCCCAACTGGTCCAGGGCCTGCTCTCGGTAGTCCATGTGGTGTGCACCTCTCTGCTTGACACCAGCCTAGCCTAAGTACTTAATAGCTAAGTACTTAATTAATCCTCCGGAGGGAGCCCACCATGACGACGCGGTCGACGGCGCAGAGCTGGACCCTGGACATCGCGCTTGCGGTTGGCGGCTTCGACGCGCTGCACCCTGAGGCCAGGGGCACGCTGGAGCAGCTCGGGCACGACCACACCGACTTCGAGAAGGTCTTCGCACTGGTCAGGAGCGGGGCGATGCTGCCGAAGGCCTGGGCAACGGTGGCCGCCCAGGCCCAGCAGCGGGCCGAACACCACGAGGCCAACGGCTTCCGCGGGACCGCGGCCGACCTGTACCAGCGGGCCGCGGTGATGTGGGGCCGCGCCCAGTACTCCTTCTTCGACGCCGCCGACCCGCGCAAGGCCGCGTTCCGCGCGCGGACCGACCACTGCGTGGCCAAGCTCGGCGAACTGCGCGAGGGCCTGGTGCGCCGCGTGGTCCTCGACTTCGAGGGCGGCCACGTCCACGGGCTGCTGCACCTGCCCGCCGGACAGGTGCGCGAGGCGCCCGCGGTGATCCTCGGGCCCGGCATGGACATGATCAAGGAGGACTACCTCTACGCCGCCGAGCGGTACTACACCTCGCGCGGGGTGGTGGCCCTGTCCATCGAGGGGCCCGGGCAGGGCGAGACCCGCGCGGGCGGGCTCACCGTGGACCTGACCAACTACGAGCGCGCGATCAGCCGGTTCATCGACCACCTCGTGGAACTGCCCGAGGTGGACCCGGACCGGATCGGCATGTTCGGCATCAGCATGAGCGGGTACTGGGGCAGCAGGGCCGCGGCGACCGACCCCCGGCTGGCCGCGCTGGCCGCCTTCGAGGCCGTCACCGGGGACTTCGAGACGATCTTCGAGCGGGCCCAGCCCAGCTTCAAGCAGAACTACATGTACATGGCGGGCTACACCGACGAGGCCGCCTTCGACCGCGAGCTGGTGGCCCACCTGCCGCTGGGCGAGCTGGTCGGCCGCATCGGCTGCCCGGTGCTCTACGGCATCGGGGAGTTCGACGAGCTCACCCAGCTGCCGCAGGCGCTGGCCAACTTCGAGCTGGTGCGCGCCCCCAAGGAACTGCGCGTCTACGAGAACGAGTTCCACCCGCTGGGCGGGGTGGCGGCCGAGGTCTTCGGTTTCGGCGCCGAGTGGGTGCGGCTGGCGCTGGACGGGGCGTTCGCGGAGCCCGGCCGCGATGTGCGGCACTACCTGCACCGGGACGGCCGGGTCAGCGCGGGCACCGGCGAACCCACCTGGTGGGCCGCCTGAGGACTCCGGGACCGGGTCGGCCGCGCAGCACGCGGCCGACCCCGCGGAGCCTCGAACCTACTGGGCGTCCTGGTCAAGCTGGGTGGCCTTCACCGCGTTGGCGACCTGGGCGCAGTCGTCGGCGGTGATGCCCGCGGTGCCGTTCTGGGCCAGCGCGGAACAGGAGGAGTTCAGCGCGTTGCCCACGTCGTGGAAGGTCGCGCTGGGGGTCAGCGTGTTCTCCACGCCCCACCACACCTGCACGGCCTTGTCCGCGCCGAGCCCGCGCACGGTCTGCCCGTTGAAGGTGTCCCCGTCGGTGATCAGGTAGTCGGCCTTGTTCACCACGCCGTCGTTGATGTGCACGTCGGGGTTGTTGGTGTCCCAGCCGGGGCCGTTGACCATGTCGGGCTGGTTGGTCGAGCGCGGGTCCTTCATGTTGCGGATGACGCCCAGCGAGGTGCCAGCGCCCAGGTTCCAGCGGTTGTCCCCCGCGCTGTTCGGGTCGTTCGCGCTGAGCGCGATGAACTTGCCGAACACGTCGGACAGACCCTCGTTGATCGAGTCCGCCTGGCCGCCCTGCAGGCCCGAAGTGTGCTGGGTGACCCCGTGGGTCAGCTCGTGCCCGGTGACGTCGTCGGTGGTGACGCCCTCACCGAAGGCCATCTGCTCGCCGTCCCAGAACGCGTTGAGGTACGGGCACTGCTCGCCCTGCACGCAGATCCGCACGGTGCCGCGCAGAGCGGTGCCCGTCCCGTCGCCGTAGTCGGCGCCGACCAGCGAGGTGAGGTCGACCCCCACCGCCTTGGCGTAGAAGTTCTGGGCGTCGCCGAAGAAGTTGTAGACGTTGTTGACGTCGGTGACCGAGGACTCGCCGCCGCCCTCGCCACGGGTCACCGAGAACGCGCCGCCACCGCAGCGCACCGACTCGGTGCTGCCGGAGACGGTCGCGCGTGCGGCGTCGCACACATCGCGGTTGACCGCCTCGTGGATGTCCGACCAGGAGGCGAGCACCTGCCTGGTGTCCGCCTTGACGACCTCGGTCCACTTGTCGTCCAGCCGGGGTCCGTGCACGAGGACCTGGTAGGTGGGCACGGCGACCGAGGCCCCCTTGGCGCCGCCGAGGGTGGCGTCGTACCAGTAGGCCCGCGGTGCGCCAGCGGTCAGCTTCGCGGCCGGGATGCCGCTGCGGTGGGCCACCTCGGCCACTGCCGCGGCGGTGACGCCCTCGCTGCTCGCGGGGAACTGCCCGCTGGTGGTCTTGGTGGTCTTGCCGTGCGTGGCCAGCACGTGCCCGTTGCGGTCCAGGGTGGTCACGACCTGGCCGCCGAAGACCGGCACCCCGGCGATGGTCTGCTGGTAACGCACGACGCTGCCGAAGGGCATGGCCCGTGAGGCGAGGTGCTGCATGGCGGGTGCCGCCAGCGCGGGACTGGCGGTCGCGATCGCGGTCGCCGCCAGCGCGACGGCCGCCGCACCGGTGATGACTCGGTTTCTGGACACTTCGCATACCTCCGCAGGGATCGGCGTCACTCGAAGTGATCGAGTGCGAATTCTGCTCACGTCCCGCTGCGGTCAACACCATGCGGAAGTAGGGAGAAATCCGCCAAAACGCCTGTCGCGCCACGCTCAGGACACCGAGGACGTGCCGCGATCCCTGCCCGAATTCCTCGTCACACCAAGGTGGTCAGAGCGCCGCCGCGCGGGAGATCGCGCGGGCGACGGCCACGACGGCCGGGATGTGGGTCGCCGGTGCCACCTGCTCGGAGCCGGTGATCACCGACACCGCGGCGATCGTGTTCTTCCGCCGGTCCACGACCGGTGCGGCCACGGAGGTCAGCGACACGCCCCGCTTGCGCCGCGAGGACACCGCGAACCGATTGCGCCGGACCGCGGCCAGCCTGGCGCGCAACTCGGCGCCCGTACCGTTGAGGTTCTCCTCGTCAGCGGACCAGTCCACCGCGAGCACCTCCTCCTGCACCCGCTTGGGCGCGAAGGCCAGCAGGACCAGCCCGTTTCCCGTGGAGTGCAAAGGCATTCGGCCGCCGACCCGGTAGCCCACCCGGTGCGCACCCCGCGCGGACAGCCGCTCCACGAGAACGGCCGCCACCCCCTCGCGTACGGACAGCAGCACGTGCTGCCCCGTCGCGTGCAGTAGATCCTCCATGTACGGCAAGGCGTTCTCGCGCAGACCGTGCCCTCGCGGCGCGAGCGAGGCGATCTCCAGCAGCCGCAACCCGATCGTGTAGTCACCCGACTCGGCCTGCTCCAGCGCACCCAGCTCCACCAGCTTGCGGGCCAGGCGCAACGCGGTCGGCTTGGGCAGCCCGGCCAACTCGCTCAGCGCGGCGAGCGACAGAGTGGGCCGGTCCGGTGAGAAGCAGCCGAGCAGCCGGAAAGCGCGGTCCAGCACGGGTTCGCCCCGCGCGGGCCGACCACCACGTGCTCGCCGCTCGGTCACACCGACCTCCGTCGTTCCACTCAATGAAACGGGGGCTGGCCGACGGTCCAGGCCTGCCCAATGATGTGCGTCGTGACCATTATGGACGGATCAGCACAGGTGGGCAGGACCGTTCTGCACAACGTCCGCGTCTTCGACGGGACCGGACTGCGCTCCCCCGGCACGGTTGTCATCGAGGCGGGCCTGATCGGCTCCGGCGACGCCACCGGCGCCCGGGTCCTCGACGGTGCGGGCGGCGTGCTGCTGCCCGGGCTGATCGACGCGCACCTGCACCTGGCGGGCGGTCGGCAGGACCTGGTGCGGCTCAGGGAGTTCGGCGTGACCACCGCGCTGGACATGGCCTGCGCGCCGCCGGAGTTCGTGCGCTCGCTGCGCGGACTGCCCGGCCTGCCCGCAGTCCGCAGCGCGGGCACGCCCGCCATCGCACCCGGCAGCCCGCACTCGCACATCCCGCTGGTGGGACAGTTGGGCATCCTGCGGGGCGCGCAGGAGGCAGCGCGGTTCGTGGCCGAGCGGGTGGCCGAGGGTTCCGACTACCTCAAGATCGTGATCAACACCCCGGCGCCCAGCCACGAGCAGGCCACCCTGAACGCGCTCGTCGCGGCGGCCCACGCGCACGGCAGGCCGACCGTCGCGCACGTCACCTCCTGTGCCGCCGTGGAGGAGGCACTGCTTGCCGGGGTGGACATCCTCACGCACGTGCCGCTGGACCGGGCACTGACCGAGGACCTCACCGCACGGGTGCTCGCGGGCGGCCAGTTCGTCGTGCCGACACTGTCCATGATGGAGGGTGTCATCGCGCAGTCGGCTCCGCCCGGGGCCAGCTACGAGGCGGCCCGCGCCAGTGTGCGGCGGCTGCACCGGGCCGGGGTCCCGGTCATCGCGGGCACCGACGCCAACGCCTCACCCGGTGTACCCGCGGCGATCAGCCACGGCGACAGCCTGCACCGCGAACTGGAACTGCTCGTCGACGCCGGTCTGAGCACAGTGGACGCTCTGCGCTCCGCGACCTCCTTGCCCGCCAAGCACTTCGGGCTCACCGACCGCGGAGTGATCGAGCCGGGCCGCCGGGCCGACCTCGTGCTGGTCGAGGGCGACCCGCTCAGCGACATCACCGCCACCCGGTCGATCCGGGCCGTGTGGTGCGGCGGGGTCGAGCACATCCCCGGCTGACCACCGACAAGGGAGAATGACCGCCGTGAGCGACATCTCGGACGTGACCCAGCTGGTCCTGCACGAACGACAGGGCCGTGACCGGGGCTGGTGGCAGCAGATGCGGGACTGCTTCGCCGCCGACTCGACCGTGCGGCTGAGCTGGTTCCGCGGCAGCGGCGCCGAGTTCGCCGCCGAGTCGGAGAAGATGGCGGCTCGCGGGGACAACGCCAGGCACCGGCTCGGGCCGCCGGTCGTCGACGTGCACGGGGACCGCGCGCTGGTCGAACTGCCCGCCGCGATCGAGCTGCGCACCGAACTGGACGGGGTCGAGGTCGACCTCACCTCGTACGCCAGGCTGGTCTACCGGGTACGGCGGCACGAGGGCCGCTGGCTGATCGTCTCGCTCGACCCGGTCTACGAACGCGACGTGCTGCTGCCCAGCGTGCCGGGCACCGCGCTGGCGATCGACCCCGCGGCGCTCGCCGCCCACCGGCCCGTCTACCGGCTGCTGGCCCACGTGCTCGGCTCGCGCGGCTACCCCGTCGGCGGGGACCTGTACGGGGAGGACCGGCCCGAGCAGGTCGCGCGGTTCTACCGCGAGGCCCACGACTGGCTGCGGGCCTGACCGAACCGGCGCGGGTGCCCGTGCCGGACGGCCCGTCCGCGCTAGCCGGTGCGTCGCCGCAGCGCGGACACGGTCTGCACCACGTAGAGCACGCCCGACCACACGTGCATGCCCCCGCCCCAGGCGGCGAACCCGTAGGCGATCGGCGCGGCGATCATCGCGGCGGTGGACTCGCCCTGGGCGAGCAGCAGCAGCGGCAGCGCGTAGAGCAGGCAGAAGGTGGCCGCCTTGCCCAGGTAGATGACCTCGGGCGGGGAGTAGCCCGCACGGCGCAGCAGGGGCAGGCAGCAGGCCACGGCCACATCGCGCAGGGCGATGGCCACGACGAACCACCAGGGCAGGATGCCGCGCACCACGAAGGCGAAGGCGGTGGCCAGGATGTAGAGGCGGTCGGCGGCGGGGTCCAGCATGGCCCCGAACCGGCTGGCCTGGTTGAGCCAGCGGGCGAGCTTGCCGTCCAGCCAGTCGGTGAAGGCGGCCACGGCGAGCACGACGATCGCCAGCACGTCCTCGTGCGGGCCCAGCAGCAGCCACAGGAACAGCGGCACACCCGCCAGCCGCAGCAGGCTCAACGCGTTGGGCACGGTCAGCACACGATCGGAACGCTCCGGTGCCTGACCTGCCGAAACCACCGAGAGCCTCCCTGAAAATCCGAACCCGACCCGTGTGGGGTCCAAGCCTGCCACACGGGTCGGGGAACTCAGGGGCTGACCCGCTGGGGTCAGCGGGAGGAGGACCAGCCGCGCAGCTGAAGCTCGGCGCCGGTGAACCAGCGGGCACGGCCGCGGTCGTCCATGCCGACCCAGCGCGCCCTGCCGTGGGCGCCTTCGAGCACGTAGGCGTGCCCGAGGCTCCACACCACGCTGCACGGGGCGGTGGGCAGGGACTTCGGCTTACTGTCGGCCTCGACCATGACGCTCATCTGCTACCGATTCCTCCATCAGGGGGCCCGCCCAGGACGTCGTCCCGGTGATCCATCGCGGTGACCCGTGGTGATGATTCTGGCCGCCGCGAGGCGTGGAATGGGGCGTCCGCGGCCCTCCCGCGCCTACCGGAGCCATTGCGTCGCCCAACTGCGATCCACGTCACGTGATCATTTCGCGTCGGCTGAGCACGGCCTGCCGTTCGGCGCAGATCACCGACCGACCGCCGCTGTTTTCCGCTGTGTCATGGCCAGCGCATCGGCCCGAGACGTGAGCTGCTCGGCCAGCACCGACTGGCCCGCGCGCCGGTGCGTCTCGGCCAGCAGGCGCAGCATCCTGGCCTGCCAGTGCACCAGTCCGGCCTCCTCCACCAGCTCCAACGCCTCGCGCAGCCAGCGGTCGGCGGCCCGCGGGTCCGCCTCGCGCAGGGCCAGTTCGCCCAGGCTCCAGCAGGCCGTGGCCACCCCGAAGGAGTCGCCGATCTCCGCGAAGGAGGCGTGGCAGGACAGCAGCACCCTGCGGGCGTGCCCGCCGTCCCCGTGCAGCGCGAGCACGTGCCCGAGGTGCCGCACGCTGCGCAACTCCCCCAGCCGGTCGCCGAACTCGCGGTACAGGGCGGCGGCCTGGGTGAAGTAGTCGCGGGCGATGTCGGGCTGCCCCCACTTGCCGTGGCTGGCGCCGAGGAAGCGCAGCACCTGGGCCTCCCCGTACTGGTCGCCCAGGGCGCGGAAGCCGTCCAGCGCCTCCCGCAGGCAACCCAGTGCCTGCCCGGGTTCGCCCAGGTCGCGGTGCAGCAGGCCGAGGCACAGCTGGGAGTTGGCCAGCCCGCGGTCGTCACCGACGGCCTCGTAGCCGCGGTGGGCCAGCCTGAAGTGGTGCCCGGCCAGGTCCAGCCGCCCGGTGTGGTGGTGCACGTCGCCGAGCAGGGACTGCGTGTGCGCCTGCGACGAGCGGTCGTCCAGGCGCGCCCAGCTGTCCAGGGCGCGGCACAGCATGTCCAGGGCCAGCTCGTAGTGGTCCTTGGCGAACCACAGCCTGCCCAGCCCGTACCGCATGAGCGCCGCACCGGGCTCGTCCCCGGCGGCGACCGCGCCCGCCAGCGCGCGCTCGTGGCCCTGCCGCCACTCGTCCCAGTACCCGCGCAGCTCCAGGTAGCAGCCCGAGGCGGCGGCGATGCGCCAGCCGAGTTCCGCGTGTCCCTCCGACACCGCCTGGTCCACGGCGACGCCCAGCTCCGCCCGCTCGGCGTCGAACCAGGCCAGGGCGTCACCCACCGGTTCGACACGGGCCCGGACCGGGCGGGGTGGCGGGCAGGGCCACCAGCCCGCGTTCGGCATGCGGGCCTCGGCCTGCGTGGTCGCGGCCAGCCAGGTGGTCAGCGTGCGCTCCACGACCCCGCGGCGGTCCGCCTCGCTGTCGGTGGCCACGGCCTGTTCACGGGCGTACAGGCGGACCAACCCGTGGCTGCGGTACCGGTCGGCCACCCCGGTGAAGTCCACCAGCTGGGCGTCCACCAGCTGTTCGACCAGTTCCTCGGCGCGGTGCGGCTCGCGGTCCAGCGCGGCGGCGGCCAGCTGCGGGGTGTACTCGCCGGTGTTGAGCAGCCCCAGCAGCCGGAACGCCCGCTGCTGCTCGGGGTCCAGCGCGCGGTAGCTGGTGGCCAGGCTGGCCCGCACCCGCAGGTCGCCGGCGGACAGCCCGTCCAGGCGCCGCCGCTCGTCCTCCAGTTGACGCACCAGCCAGTCCACCGGCCTGCTGGTGCGGGCGGCCAGCCGGGCGCCCGCGATGCGCAGGGCCAGCGGCAGGCCGCCGCACTGACGCACCAGTTCGGCGCTGGCCCGCGGTTCGGTGCGGACCCGGTCACCGCCGACCACGGTGCCCAGTAGGCGGACCGCCTGCTGCTCGTCCAGCACGCGCAGGTCCACGGTGTGCGCCCCGGACAGCCCGGTGAGCCGGTTGCGGCTGGTGACCAGCACGGTGCACGAGCTGTCACCGGGCAGCAGCGGGCGGACCTGCGCCTCGTCCACGGCGTCGTCGAGCAGCAGCAGTGCCCGCTTGCCCGCCAGGCGGTCGCGCAGCAGCAGGGAGCGGGCCTCCACGCTGTCGGGCAGGTGGTTGCCCAGCACGCCGAGCAGCCGCAGCAGCCTGCCCAGCGCCTCGGCTGGCGGCACCGCGCCCGCACCATCCTGCAGGGTCACGTGCAGCTGGCCGTCCGGGAACCGGTCGCGCAGCCGGTGCCCGAGGTGCACGGCCAGTGCCGTCTTGCCCACCCCGGCCATGCCCGCGATGACCTGCACCACGGGACTGCCCGGCTGCCGGGGCGGGGCGCTGAGCCGGGCGAGCATGTCGTGCACGAGAACGTCGCGGCCGACCAGGTCGGGCAGGTCAGGGGGCAGCGCGCGGGGCGGGGCGGACTTGGGCGGATCCGCATCGCAGCGCCAGTCCAGGCCCGGATCACCAGCCAGCACGGCGCGCTCCAGCTCCCGCAGCGGCTCGCCCGGCTCGATGCCCAGTTCCTCGACGAACGTGGCCCGCGCGTCCCGGTAGACCTCCAGCGCGTCGGCGCTGCGCCCGCACCGGTGCAGCGCGAGCATGAGCTGGGCTCGGAACCGCTCGTGCAACGGGTTGTCGGCGACCAACTCGGTCAGCTCGCCGACCAACTGGGTGTGCTCGCCGCGCCGCAGGTCCAGGTCCACGCGGCGCTCCACGGCGCTGCGCCGCAGCTCCGCGAGCCAGGGACCGGCCGTGGCGTGTAGCGAGTCGGAGGGCACGTCGGACAGCGCGGGCCCGCGCCACAGCGCACCCGCCTGTCTGAGCCGGCCGGCGGCCGTGTCCAGGTCACCGGCGGTCGCGGCCCGCTCGGACTCGGCCACCAGCGTGCGGAACACGTCCAGGTCCAGTTCGCCGGGTGCGACCCTGATCAGGTAGCCCGGCGGCCGGGTCTCGATCGGGTCGGCGCCGCCCTGGGCGGTGAGGCCGCGCCGCAGCCGCAGCACGTAGCCCTGCAACGTTGCCTTGGCGCTGGCCGGCGGCTCGCTCCCCCACAGCCGCTCGGCCAGTTCGGCGACCGGCACCACGTGGTTGGCGCGCAGCAGCAGCGCGGCCAGCAGCACCCGGTGCTTGGCGGCCGCCAGCGGCACTACGCGGTCGCCCGCGCTGACCCGCAGCGACCCCAGGATCGCGAACTCCATCCGATCGTCCCCATCGATCGACTTCCCCCACACCGAGCATGATGCCCCTCAGCACCGACAAAAGAGGAGCGAAAGCGTGAACGAGCTTGCGAGTGAACCACGTGACCGCGTGCCCACACGAGTGTGCGCGCCGAGCACCAGCGAGGTGCGGGCATGAGCGTCACGGTCGTGACCGGCGGCAGCAGAGGCATCGGGGCGGCCGTCGTGCGCCGACTGGCGGCGGAGGGGCACGCGGTGTGCCTGTCGTACCGGCAGGACGTGGACGCCGCCGAGCGGGTCGTCCGCGAGGTGGTCGACGCGGGCGGGCGGTGTGTCGCGGTGCGCGCCGACGTGACCTCGGAGCACGACGTGGAGGGCTTGTTCCGCACGGCACGCGAGGAACTGGGCGTGGTGACCGGGCTGGTGGCCAACGCGGGCGTGACCAGCCCCATGGCCTCGCTGGCGGACCAGCCGGTCGCGGCCCTGCGCGACGTGGTGGACATCAACCTGGTGGGCCCGCTGCTGTGCGCGCGGCGGGCGGTCCAGTCCATGTCCGCCTCGCGCGGGGGCGGCGGCGGGTCGATCGTGCTGGTGTCCTCGGCGGCGGCGACGTTGGGCTCGCCCGGCGAGTACGTGCATTACGCGGCGAGCAAGGCGGCCGTGGACGCGGTGGCGATCGGCCTGTCCAAGGAGGTCGCCGCCGAGCGCGTACGGGTCAACGCGGTGGCGCCGGGGATCATCGACACGGAGATCCACGCCGCGTCCGGGGCACCCGACCGGGTGCGCACCGCGGTGGGCCGCATCCCGCTGGGCCGCGCCGGTCGGGCCGAGGAGGTGGCGGGGGCCGTGGCCTGGCTGCTGTCCGAGGACGCCTCCTACACGACCGGGGCCGTGCTACGCGTCGCAGGCGGCATGTGAGACCGCCCCAACCCCGGCGAGTCCCGCTCTCCTGCACGCGAGTCCCGCCCTGGCGGGGTGGGAGGGATGCCCCGATCCGGAAAGATCCACCCCTGCGATTCGCTCTCGCGCGGTCTTGGGTCGCGCCGCTGGGGTTCGCGTACCCGACCCGCCTGACGGGCGTGGGGACGCTGTGCAGTTCCCCTAACAAGTGAATTCAGAAAGTCCTGATGGACTGCACAGCGGACTCACACGACACTCATCGCCATGAAGGCATTGGTCAAGGCCACCGCGGCACCCGGCCTGCAGCTCACCGAGGTGCCCGACCCGGTCGCCGGGCCCGGCGACGTGGTGGTCCGGGTGCTGCGCACCGGCATCTGCGGCACCGACCTGCACATCGAGTCCTGGGACGACTGGGCGGCGCGCACCGTCACCGCCCCGCTCGTGGTCGGCCACGAGTTCGTCGGCGAGGTCGTGCAGACCGGGTCCGCGGTCAGCGCGGTGAAGGTCGGGGACCTGGTCAGCGGTGAGGGCCACCTGGTGTGCGGCAGCTGCCGCAACTGCAAGGCGGGCCGCAGGCACCTGTGCGCCAACACGCGAGGCCTGGGCGTGCACAGCGACGGGGCGTTCGCCCAGTACGTGGTGCTGCCCGAACAGAACGCGTGGGTGCACCGCAACGAGGTGGACCTGGACGTGGCCGCCGTGTTCGACCCGCTGGGCAACGCGGTGCACACGGCGCTGTCCTTCCCGGTCATCGGCGAGGACGTGCTGATCACCGGCGCGGGCCCGATCGGCATCATGGCCGCCGCCGTGGCCCGGCACGCCGGCGCGCGGCACGTGGCGATCACCGACATCAGCGAGCACCGGCTGGAGCTGGCCCGCAAGGTGGGCGTGGACCTGGCGCTCAACGTGGCCGAGGGCACCGTGGCCGACGCGCAGGCCAAGCTCGGCATGTCCGAGGGCTTCGACGTGGGCATGGAGATGTCCGGCAAGCCCACCGCCCTGCGCGAGATGATCGCGAACATGGCGCACGGCGGTCGCATCGCGATGCTCGGGCTGCCCGCCGAACAGTTCCCGGTGGACTTCGGCAGCGTGGTGCTGAAGATGCTGCACATCAAGGGCATCTACGGCCGTGAGATGTACGAGACCTGGTACGCGATGTCGGTGCTGCTGGGGGCCGGGCTGGACATCAGCCCGGTGATCACGCACCGGTTCCACTACACCGAGTTCGACCGCGCCTTCGCCACCACCCGGCAGGGCAACTGCGGCAAGGTCATCCTCGACTGGACGGAGAGCTAGTGCAGCCGTCACAGGACCACTTCCCTTACTGGACGGAGAACTGATGTACGGCGCGATGCGCGAGGGCCTGCGGGCGGAGCTGGACCAGATCCGCGCGGACGGGCTCTACAAGGCCGAGCGCGTGATCGCCAGCCCGCAGAACGCCTCGGTGCGGGTGTCCTCCGGCGAGCAGGTGCTCAACTTCTGCGCGAACAACTACCTGGGGCTGGCCGACCACCCCGCGCTGATCGAGGCGGCCAGGGGCGCGCTGGACGAGTGGGGCTTCGGCATGGCCTCGGTCCGCTTCATCTGCGGCACCCAGCAGCCGCACAAGCAGCTGGAGCAGCGGCTGTCGCAGTTCCTCGGCACCGAGGACACCATCCTGTACAGCTCCTGCTTCGACGCCAACGGCGGGCTGTTCGAGACCCTGCTTGGCGAGCAGGACGCGGTGATCTCCGACGAGCTCAACCACGCCTCGATCATCGACGGGGTGCGGCTGTGCAAGGCCAAGCGGTACCGGTACAAGAACCGGGACATGGCCGACCTGGAGCGCCAGCTGGTGGACGCCAAGGACGCGCGGTACCGGCTGATCGCCACCGACGGCGTGTTCTCCATGGACGGCTACCTGGCCCCGCTGGACCAGATCTGCGAGCTGGCCGAGCGTCACGACGCGCTGGTCATGGTGGACGACTCGCACGCCGTGGGCTTCACCGGCCCGACCGGTCGCGGCACGCCCGAGCTGTTCGGGGTCACCGACCGGGTGGACGTGCTGACCGGCACCCTGGGCAAGGCCCTTGGCGGGGCCAGCGGCGGCTACGTCTCCGGCCGTGCGGAGATCGTGGAGCTGCTGCGCCAGCGCTCCCGCCCGTACCTGTTCTCCAACTCGCTGGCGCCCTCGATCACCGCCGCCGCCCTGGCCGCGCTGGACCTGCTCAGCACCTCCGGTGAGCTGCTGGAGCGGCTGCGTGCCAACACCGAGCTGTTCCGGCGCAGGATGACCGAGGAGGGCTTCGACCTGCTGCCCGGTGAGCACCCGATCATCCCGGTGATGATCGGTGACGCCGCCGAGGCCGGCCGGATGGCCGACCTGCTGCTGGAGCAGGGCATCTACGTCATCGGCTTCTCCTACCCGGTGGTGCCGCGCGGCAAGGCCCGCATCCGCACGCAGATGTCCGCGGCGCACTCCACCGAGGACGTCAACCGCGCGGTGGACGCCTTCGTGCTGGCCAGGAGCAAGATGGGGGCGTGATCGATCCACGGAGGCTGCGGGTGCTGCGCGCGCTGGCCGACCACGGCACCGTGACCGCGGCGGGCCAGGCGCTGCACCTGACGGCCTCCGCAGTCTCCCAGCAGCTGGCGGCGCTGGAGGCGGAGACGGGCCAGCAGCTGCTGCGCAGGCGCGGGCGGCGCGTGTCGCTGACCGCGGCCGGCGAGCTGCTGGTGGTGCACGCCAACGCGGTGGCCGCCGAGCTGGAGCGCGCGCAGGCCACACTGGCCTCGTTCGGCGTGGGCGCGCGCGGCACGGTCAAGCTGGCCAGCTTCGCCTCGGCCATCACCCAGGTGGTGGCCCCGGCGATCGCGGCGCTGCGGACCAGCGCGCCGGAGGTGGTGGTGCTGGTCCGCGACGCGGAGGGGCACGCCAGCGTGCCGCTGCTGCTGGACGGGGAGATCGACGTGGCGATCACCGAGGAGTACCGGGCCGTCCCGCGGTCCGACGACCGGCGGCTGACCCGGTTCCCGCTCTACGCCGAGCCCTTCGACCTGGTGCTGCCCGTGACGCACCGGCTGGCCACCGAGCACGAGGTGGACGTGCGGGAGCTGGCCGAGGAGGACTGGATCGCCCCGCTGCCGGGCAACCCGTGCCGGGACGTGGTCGTGCTGGCCTGCGAGAACCCGCGGATCACCCACACCTCCGACGACTTCCGCGCCGTGGTGGCCCTGGTCGCCGCCGGGGCCGGGGTGGCGCTGGTGCCGCGCAACGCGCTGGCCCCGGTGCCCGGTGCCGTGCCGGTGCCGGTGCGCGGGCCGGTCCCGCAGCGCCGGGTGTTCGCGGCCGTGCGCAAGGGCAGTGAGCAGCACCCGCTGCTCAGAGTTGTCCTCGACGGGCTGGCATGTAGTTGACTAGGGGGAAGCACCGGCGGCGATCCCGTCGGCAGCGGGCAAGCGAGAAGGAGTTGCTGTGACTGAGATCCGCCGGGTGGGTGTGGTCGGCGCCGGGCTGATGGGCTCGGGCATCGCCGAGGTCAGCGCGCGGGCCGGGTTGGACGTGCTGGTCAGCGAGGCCAACGCGGGCGCCATGGAGGCAGGGCGCGAGCGCATCACCAAGTCCCTGGCCAGGGGCGTGCGCAACGGCAAGCTGTCGGCCGAGGACCGCGACGCGGCGATGGAGCGGCTGAGCTTCACCACCGACCTGGGCGAGTTCGCCGACCGGGACCTCATCGTGGAGGCCGTGGCCGAGAACGAGCAGGTCAAGACCGAGGTGTTCGCCACGCTGGACAAGGTGGTCACCAGCCGGGAGGCCATCTTCGCCTCCAACACCTCCTCGATCCCGATCATGAAGCTGGGCATGGCCACCGGTCGGCCCGACCAGGTCATCGGCATCCACTTCTTCAACCCGGTGCCGGTGCTCAAGCTGGTCGAGCTGGTGCCCTCGCTGCTGACCAGCGAGCAGACCTCGCTGCGGGCACGGGGCTTTGTCACCGGCACCCTGCGCAAGGAGGTCATCACCTCCACCGACCGCGCGGGCTTCGTGGTCAACGCCCTGTTGATCCCGTACCTGCTGTCGGCGATCCGGATGATGGAGTCGGGCTTCGCCTCGGCCGCCGACATCGACAACGGCATGGTGCTGGGCTGCGCGCACCCGATGGGCCCGCTGCAGCTGACCGACCTGATCGGCCTGGACACCACCAAGGCCATCGCCGAGTCGATGTACGAGGAGTTCAAGGAGCCGCTCTACTCCCCGCCGCCGCTGCTGCTGCGCATGGTCGACGCGGGCCTGCTGGGCAAGAAGACCGGCCGCGGCTTCTACGACTACTCCGCCTGACCCCGGAGCGCCGACACACGGAGCAACCCCGCGTGTCGGCGCTTCACAGACCGCGTGTCGGCGCTCGGCGTACGGTGTGTTCGCACTGAGCGGGCGATTTCCCAGCTCGTGGGAGTCCGTTCCCCAAGCGCCGACACACCGTTCCGCAAGCGCCGACACGCGAGGTTAGGCCGCAGGCGGGTGAGTCCCGCTCAGGGCGTGTAGCTGTACAGGTCGCTGCCCGTGCTCGCACTGGTCCCGCCCGCGGTACTGACCGTCACGTGCACGGCCCCGACCCCGGCGGGCGAGGTGGCACTGCAGAAGCCGGTGCCGCAGGACACGTGTGCGGCGGGCAGCCCGCCGAAACGCACCGAGCCGCCCGCGAGGTTCGAGCCGAGGACGTAGACCAGGGTCCCGCCCGCGATCGGTCCACTGTGGACGCTCAGGCTGTTGACGGCCGGGGCGGGCGGCGGGGTGGGGCCCGGGCCGGTGTAGGTGAACGGGCCGGGGGCGTACGCGGTGCCGCCCGGGGTCACCACGGCCACGGGCACGGTGCCGGTGCCACCGGGTGAGGTGGCGGTGCACGAGCTACTGGTGCAGGACACGGCAGCGCTGTTGTCGTTGCCGAACAACACGAATCCGTTGTCCAGATTGGACCCGGTGAGCACGACCGAGGTGCCGCCGCTACCGGGTCCGGTGCTGGTGGAGATGCCGGTGACCAGCGGGGCACCCGGCACGGCGGGCGGGGTCTGCGGGCCGTTCACGGTGTAGCTGGCCACGTTGTTGGCGGGGTTGAGGTCCTCGCGGTTGGCGACCGTCGCCTTGATCACGCCGGAGGGCGTGCTGGCCGAGGAGCGGACCTGCACCTTCATGAAGTCCCCGCGACCGGGCGTGCGCAGGCCGAGGAAGGTCGCCTCCAGGCGGCGGCCGTCCGGGGACACGGTCTCGGTGAAGGTGTAGTCGTAGGGCGTGGAGTACATCAGCGCCCCGCCGGTGGTGAGACCAGGCGGCAGGTCGACGGTCAGGTGCGTGACGCCGGAGTAGTCGGCCCCGCCCACCGAGGTCCAGCTCACCGAGAAGTTGCCGAAACTGTTGGGCGTGGTCGGGTAGTTCCCGGCCAGGCTGACGGCGATGTCCGGGCCGGGTGTGGCCGCGGCGGCGGTCGGTGCGAGCAGGGCTGTGCAGGCGGCGGTGGCGGCGCACGTCAGCGCGGCGAGGAGTCGAGGTCTCACACGTGGTGTGATCGTCCCCGCCGACAGCCGCGTTAGCCTTCACTTGCGGCGCAAGTGGATTCCGTCGAGCAGGTCGGGCAGCAGCTCGGCACCGCGTGCGGGGTCGACCACCGCGGTGCGCGTGGCCGGGGCCATCAGCCAGGGCTGTCGCACCCCGAGCAGCGGCGAGTACACCGGCACGAAACCCTGGTCGTACAGCCACACCGCGAAGTCGGTGGACAGGGTGCCGCGCTCGTCCACCGCGGCCGTGCCGTGCCAGGGCAGCAGCGCGGACCCGCCCAGCGCCGTGAAACCGACCCGTCCCGGGGAGGGCATGCTCACGGTGAATCGGACGTGGTGCCCGAACAGCTTCTCGTACTCCAGCTCGCGGTCGGTCAGCGCGGCGGCGAGGTAGCGGATCGTGTCGTCCCAGGCGACCTGCAACACCTCGCGGCGGGCCTGCACGACCTCGCCCGCGGTCCGGTTGTCGTCCACGTGGTACACGTCCGCGTAGACGGCCTTGGACCAGGTGAGCAGGTCGCGACCCGCGGGCAGCGGCACGGGCACCGAGTGCAGGATGGACCGGAACAGCTCCCGGAAGGACAGACCGCCCGGGGTGGGGTCCACCTGGTCCGCACCGGCCAGGGTGGCCACCGGGTTGCGGGTGATGTCCAGGCCGTCGAAGGCCTTGCGGTAGCCGCGCTCGTGGTACTCGATCAGCAGGGTGCGGTCCTCGGCCAGGGAGGGGCCGATGTGCTTGCGCGCGACCTCGTCGATGTCCTGGAACCGCAGGTAGTCGTGCCCGCCCACCAGGCTCAGGTACTGGTTGAGCTTGCGCAGGTAGCCGTCCACGATCGCGGGCGGGCGCGGGCGGAAGTGGTTGCCGTCGGTGAGCACGGTGATGTCCAGGCCCGGCGGGTAGAGGCAGCTCACCGCGCGCTGCAACTCCCGCAGCCGCACCAGCACGCCGAGCTCGGCCAGATCCGGCAGGTTGCCCAGCGCCTTGAGCCCGCTCTGGCTGTGCTTGATCGGGAAACCGGGCAGCACCATCCGGATCGGCGCCCCGGAACGCAGGAACGGCAACAGGTCGGCGCGGGCCATGTCCGGGGTGTAGGTGCTGCGCGAACCGCGGTGGAACTGCTTGCGCAGGAACACGTGGTGCAGCAGCAAGGCCGTGCGCTCGTGCTGCTCGGCGACCCCGGACAGGGCCTCGCGCAGGTGGCCGGGCGCCGCGGCGGCGGTGCGCTCCCCGCTGGCGTCGGCCTCGGCCACGAGCCGGTCGATGATCTGCCGGGACTGGCGCAGCGACAGGTGCACGGCGTGCCCGCGCACGGGCAGCCCGACACCGAGCTCACCGACCTGCAACTCGGCCACGGAGTGCGTGTGCGACAGCGCCGAGATCACCCCGTGCCGCCGGGGCAGCCGCTCGAAGGTGGCCACCAGCGGGGCCCCGTCGGGCGGCGGGCATCCCGGTGCCCGGTCGCTGGCGAAGCCTGGGGCCTCCACCGCCAGCACCATCGCCCCGGGGAAGGCCAGCGACAGGGCCTGCCGGTTCTCGGTGAGGTCGTCGAACACCGCGACCACGTCGGTGCCCGTCAGCCGCCGCAGGTTCTCGATCTTCAGCTCGGCGATGGGCCGCACCCGGTCGTCGGGCAGGGTCAGCAGCCGCACGTGCGAGAGCCCTCCCCTGGCCAGCACGGCCTGCGTGTGGTCGCGCACCCGGTCGCGGCGGCCGGTGTTGAACACCACCTCGCCGCCCGCGTCCTCCACGTCGCGCACGAAGCGCACCAGGCCGGGGGCCAGCGAGTCCGAGCGCAGCCGCTCCCACGGCCGGTAGAAGGCCGGGCAGAACTCGGCGTGCACCTCGTCCCAGGCGACCTCGGGGTAGCGCCCGGCCACCCCGGACACCTCCAGGAACCGGTCCCAGGCGGGCTTGGAGTACGAGGGCAGCGCACGCAGGGCGCTGGGCCTGGCCAGCTCGGGGATGCCCTGCGGGGCGCCGTGCCGTGGCCTGGCCAGGGTCCTGGCCGCGTGCAGGGTCCTGGCCTTGGGCACCAGCCCGCACAGGTCCAGGTCGATCACCACCAGCGGCACCGGCCGGTCGGGGTCCTTGCGGCGCAGCGCGGCCCGCTCCTCGACCCGGCGCAGCACCTCGTGCAGCAGCTTGTCCTGGGCGGGCGGCACGCTGTGCACGTAGCGGTCCAGCGGGTGGTCCCCGTGCAGCAGCTCGGCGGTGTCGGGGTCGAGGAAGCGCAGCTCGGCGGCCAGTGTGCGCTCCACGGCGGCCCGCACACTGCGCTCGCGGTAGCGCTTTCCGTCGAAGCTTGTCTGCTGGAACGCCGAGACCAGCTCGACCAGTGCCTTGTGCAGCGCGCGCACCGCGCGGTCCCGCTCGATGACGTCCAGGTCCGCGCTGTCCTGGAGCAGGGTGACGTCGCTGAGCACCACGCGGCCGGTGGCGCGCACCTGTGGGGTCAGCTCGAACATGATGCCCCGGTCGTCCAGGGTGGTCAGCGCGAGCCCGTGCCGGTCGAGCAGGGTGCGGAACACCGCGATCAGCGGGCGCACCAGGTAGTCGATCAGGAAGTCCAGCGGGTCGACCCGCTGCTCGTGCCGGTTGGCGACCACCCGTTCCAGCAGGGTCGGCCCGTTCACCCCCGATCGGGACAGCAGGGTGCGCAGCGCCACCGGAAGGCCGGTGCCCGGGCAGCGCGGGTGCTGGGGGTACAGGGCGTCGCTGGGACCGTGCAGGCCGGTGACCGTGTCGACCAGCTCGTTGGGCGGGCACAGCGCGAGGTGCAGCCGCAGTGTGGGATCGACGGTGACCAGTTCCACCAGGCGTTGCCAGCGGCCGACCACGAGCAGGTGCTCGGCGCAGGCTGTGCTCACCGCGTCATCGGTCGTCGCAGGCAGCAGTGCCGGCGGGTCGGTGCGCTGTCGCAGGTACCAGTCGGTCATACCAGGGCCCTAACGAACACGTGGCTCCCCACATATTCAGCCGCACTTGCACAGTCCCCGGTATTCGCGGCGCTACATCGAGTGTAACGAGCGAGGGTGCCAGAAGTGCGCATCATCCAGGCGTTACGTGATCTATATCACAGGGTTTGAAGTCAGCTTGACACGTCAAGCCGGTCTGCCACAAGATGGCAGATTTCGATGCATCTGGATGAGTTCATCTTTTGCGCCCCCGGCTTTCGCACTCGATTCACGAAACCACCGCGAACCCGCTCCGGTAATGGGCCGGAACACCCGGCGCGCGGTCAGCCGGGCAAGTCCCATGCTACGCGTCACCGAGCAGATGTACCCGTTCAGCGGAAAACCACGCACGACGAGAGCCAATCACACCCGATCGTGTCACTTGTGACCGAGTACCGGTGAACACCCGGTGAACGCGCCGCCGAATGCTTCCCACCTGCCCCTCCCCCGACCGGGGTCGAGCAGATCCAGCCGACGCCGTACCTCGCCCACAGGTTGCTCGCGCGACAGATTAACAATTAACCGACCGGCGCAGCAGAATCATCCCAACAGGGCAAGTCGAGCCGGATTCAGTCCTCGGGCCGCAACCGGGTGCTGAAGCTGAACCGGTCCCCCCGGAACAACGAGCGGACCCGTTCGATTGGCACGCCCTCGGGGTCGAAGGACAGCCGGTGCAGCAGCAGCATCGGCAATGCCGGATTCGTCCCGATCAGCTTCGCCTCGCGGGGAGTGGCCAGCACCGTCTCCACCCGCTCCTCGGCCTCGGCGAAGACCACGCCGAGCTGGTTGCTCAGGCAGCCGTGCAGGGACCCGGCGGGATCGAACACGTCCAGCAGGGAGGGGAAGCGCCGCGCGGGCAGGTAGGTGGACTCCAGCCCCACGTTCTGCCCGGTGGCCACCACGGTGCGCTCGATGTGCAGCACCAGGTCGCCCGGCTCGATCCACAGGTCCTCGGCCAGCGTGGCATCGGCGGGCAGGTGCTCCATGGTCACCAGCTTGCGCCCGGGTGTGCCGCCCTGCCTGCGGATGCCCTCGGTCAGGCTCACCAGCGACAGCGGCTGCACCAGCTTGGGCGGCATCACGTAGGTGCCGCTGCCGTGCCTGCGCTGGAGCTTGCCCTCCAGCACCAGCTCGGACACCGCCTGGCGCAGGGTCATCCTGGCCACGCCGAAACGCTCGGCCAGCTCGCGCTCCGAGGGCAGCACGGCTCCCTCGCCCCAGGCCCTGGTCAGGTCCAGCAGCTGGGTCTTGACCGCGTAGTAGCGCGGCACCCTGCCGTCCTCGGGAATGCCCGCGCGCACCGGCTCGCCCGCCCGGTGCCTGCGCACGTCCACGGTGTCCGCGGTCGGCGGCTCGGCCTGCACCACGCCCTGCTCGGAGGGGGTCACCCGGGAGGCGGTGATCGGCTTGCCGTCCACCGTCATCACCAGCCGCCGGTCGGCCATCGGACTGGTCAGCCGCACGCGCAGGGTGGACAGGGTGGCGTCCACGCGACTGCGGCCGGCCACCGGGAGCAGCTCGCCCGCACTGGCCAGTTCCACCTTGACCTCGGCGCCCGCCTCACTGACGGTGCGATCGGCGAACTGGGCGCCCTCGGGATGTGTCACCTGGATGGCCAGCTCGTGCTCGTTCGGCTCGACCCACCACACGGGATTGAGCGGGATCCCCGTTCTCACGGCGCCGACGCTACGTAACTACTCGCGAGTAGCGGTAGCCGGGTCCGGCATCTCCAGCCCGATGGCTGCGTGCACGAGTCCACTACCCACGCTGCGTGCGGACGAGTAGGCCGACCGGGTGTGACCCGGTTCTCCGCTGCGACGAATGGCGCCGCCCCAGTGGCATCACACCGGGTTGCCTACACCCGTTCAGGTGAGACGGTGGTCGCGGGCGTTGCCCCCGCCCACGACCACCGCGTTCATGTCTCCCCTCGGTGCATCACTCGACCAAGTGATGCCGGTCCGCCTGGCCCTCCCAAGCCGTCCGGACCACCCCAGACCCCCAGTACAGGTCCTAGAGGTCGAGGGCGAAGGCCGCCGAGTGCACCGGTGCGCAGGGCCAGACCTGGCCGCAGTCCACACAGTGCTCGCCGGACCGGACGTGCGCGCTGAGCACGTCCGCGGCCATGTGGTGGTAGGAGTCGAGCAGCCGGTCCAGACCGCTGTCCCCGCCGGGAGTGGCACTGGGGTGCTTCATCGAGAGCACCATCCGTGCTCACCGCCTTCCGTTCGCCCCTCAACTGCTCTGTTGAGGTGTGGCAGCCGCCACACTGATTACGATCCGCTCATGTCCGACCCGGGACATCCGCCAATAGGCGGAGAAATGTGGCACGGCGCCGACAGGCCTCACCACTGTGGGCTACCACCGCGCCCGACAACCGGACAGTTGACGACGGTGCGTGACCGGATTGGCGTCCGGGTGGCGGGGGCGCGGCCGGGCTCAAGATCCGTCTAGGCTCGCACCATGCGGCCAACCGCGGCGACCGAGACCTTCGCGGGACGCGACGCAGACGTCGCCCTGCTGCAGGGCCTGCTCCGTGACGCGGTGGCCGGCCGCGGCCGGTGCGTGCTGCTCGAGGGCGATCCCGGCATCGGCAAGTCCGCGCTGCTGGCCACCGGGCTGGCCGCGGCGCGCGGACTGGGCTGCGAGGTGTTCTGGGGCGCCGCCGACGAACTGGGCCAGCCGTTCCCGCTGCGCGCGGTGCTGGACTGCCTGGAGGTCGCCACCCGGCCCGAGGACCCGTGGCGCACCGAGATCCTCGCCCTGCTGCGCCAGGAGCACTCCCCCGGCATGACCGGCACCGGCGACCCGGTGCTGGGCGCGACCGAACTGCTGCTGGCACTGGTGGACCGGACCTGCGAGTCGCGGCCGGTGCTGCTGGTGCTCGACGACATGCAGTGGGCCGACCAGGCCAGCCTGCTGGTGTGGCACCGGCTGGGCCGATCCGTCGAACAGCTGCCCTTACTGCTGGTGGGGGCCTACCGGCCGGTGCCGCGCCGGGCCGAGCTGGACCAGTTGCGGCGCGGGCTGTCCGGGCGTGGGGGCACGACGCGGGTGCTCGGTCCGCTGGCGCCCCAGGAGTCCCTGCGGCTGGTCGCGGCCAGGGCGGGCGGCCAGTCCTGCGGGCCCGAGCTGACCCACCTGGCCGAGCGGGCGGCGGGCAACCCCGGCTACCTCACCGAACTGGTGGACGCGCTGGCCCGCGAGGGCGGCATCCGGGTCACCGGCGGGGTGGCGGAGCTGGCGGGCCGGGCCGTGGGCGGCCGGGCGCCCGCCTCGCTGGCCGCGGCGATCGCCGACCGGCTGGACTTCCTCTCCGAACAGGCCACCGCGACCCTGCGCTCGGCGGCGCTGCTGGGCACCGAGTTCGCCGTGCACGACCTGGCGGTGGTGCTGCGCAGACCCGCCAGCGAGCTGATCGCCGTGCTGGAGGAGGCCGTCGGGGCCGGGGTCATCACCGAGGCGGGCGCCAGCCTGGCCTTCCGCTACCCGCTGATCCGCCAGGCGCTCTACGAAGGCACGCCCCAGGCGGTGCGCACGGCACTGCACCACGAGGCCGCCCGCGCCCTGTCCGAGGCGGGGGCGCCCACCGTGCAGGTCGCCGAGCAGCTGCTGCCCGCCGCCGACACCGTGGACGAGTGGGTGCTTGGCTGGCTGGCCGACGTGGCGCCCACGCTGACGCACCGCGCCCCGCAGACGGCCATCGAGCTGCTGCGCAGGGCCATCGACCACGTGCGCTCCGACGACCCGCGGCGCGACCTGCTCGCCAGCTGGCTGGCCACGGCGCTGTCCGGCATGGGCCGCAACGCCGAAGCGGCGCAGCAGGCACGGCAGATCCTGGGCAGGACGAGGGAACCCGCACGGATCGCGGAGATGGCCTGGGTGCTGGCCTACACGCTGATGCGCACCGGGCGCAGCGCGGAGGCCCTGGCGGAGCTGGACTCCGCGCTGGCCCAGCGGCTGCCCGCCGAGTGGGCGGCCCGGTTGCGGGCGCTGACCGCTCTGGTGCGGGCGGTGGAGGGGGACTACGCCGCCGCGCGGCAGACCGCGGAGCTGGCCATCGAGGCGGGCCGCGCGGCCACCGACCGGCTGGCCGTCGGCGTGGGGCTGCACGTGCTGTCCCTGGAGCGCAACTTCGCCGGGGACGAGCGGCGCAACCGCGAGCTGATCGACGAGGCGCTGACCGTGCTCGGCGATGACCGCGAGCACCTGGACCTGCGCCTGCTGCTGCTCACCAACCGGGTGATGGCCGACCAGAACCTGGACGAGCTGGGCGCGGTGGACGGCACGCTGCGGCTGGTCCGCGAACTGGCCGAGCAGGCGGGCGCCGCGCGATTCACCCAGGTGCACGTGATGATCGCGACCTACTACTTCCGGCTGGGCCGCTGGGACGACGCGCTCAGCGAGCTGGAGTCCATCCCCGAGCTGTCCGAGGGGCGCTACTCCTTCCTCACCCTGCACGGCCTGCTGGCGCTGATCGCCGGGCACCGCGATGACCGCACCACGGCCTCGGTGCACCTCAAGGCGGTCAAGACCGAGCCGCTGGCCATCGCCGACGACCGGCGCAACGCCGGCTACGTGCTGCTTGCCCGCGCGCTGGCCGCCGAGCGGGACGGGCTGCACGCGCAGGCGTGCGCCGAACTGCTGCCGGTGCTGACCCCGGGCACCGCGCTGGAGATGGACGTGCGCTACCTGTGCCTGCCCGAGCTGGTGCGGCTGGCGGTGCTCGCGGGCGAGGACGCGACCGCCCGCAGCGCGGCCGAGGTGTGCCGTGCGGAGGCGGAGGTCTCGGCCACCCCGGCCAAGCTCGCCGCGGCCCAGCGCTGCCAGGGGCAGTTGGACCGGGACGCGGGGCCACTGCTGGCCGCCGCCGAGCACTACCGGGTCACGCACCGGCGGCTGGAACTGGCCACCACCCTGGAGGACGCCTCGGTGCTGCTGGCCGAGAACGGGGACACCGCGGCGGCCCGGTCGGCGCTGGGCGAGGCCATCGAGGTCTACGCCGAGCTGCGCGCGGACTGGGACGTGCGCAGGGCCGACGCCCGCACCCGGCCGTACGGGGTGCGGCGCGGCCAGCGCGGCAGGCGGGACCGGCCGACCACCGGCTGGGAGAGCCTGACGCCCACCGAGTTGAAGGTGGCCCACCTGGTGGCGCAGGGCAGGTCCAACCCGGACATCGCGGGCGCGCTGTTCCTGTCCCGGCGGACCGTGCAGACGCACGTCTCGCACATCCTGGTCAAGCTGGCCGCGCACTCCCGCAGCGAGATCGCCCGCGAGGCGGCGCACCACGCCCAGTGACCAGCGGCCCCGGCACGTCACGGGGCCGCTGATCACTTCAGGCGGCGATCAGCAGGCCCCTGCGTCCTGCCAGACCGCCCACGACCCCGGCGCACCGGGCTCCGCCCCGGTCGAGTACCAGGTGGAGTTCCACTTGTGCCCGGCGTGCGACACCGTCTCGCCCGGGCCGTAGGCGGTGGCGGCGTTCCACTCCGCGATCCCGCCGCAGCCGCCCGGCGTGCCGGTGACGGTCAGCGTGAAGGTCACCGCGTGTGCGGCGCCCGTTCCGGTGCCGGTGACCGTGACGCTGTAGGTCCCCGGCGCGGTGTCGGCGGTGGTGGAGATCGTCAGCTTCGAGGAGCCGCCGGAGGTCACCGAGGACGGGCTGAACGCCGCGGTGGCACCGGAGGGCAGGCCCGCCGCGCTGAACGTGACCGACTGCGCGCTGCCCGCGGTGGTGGCCGTGGACACCGTGCTGGTCACCGAGGACCCGGCCGTGGCCGAGCCGCTGGTCGGGTCGAGCGCCACCGAGAAGTCGTTGGTGGGCGTGCTGCCACCGACGGTCAGGCTGTAGGTGGCGGTGTGGCTGGTGCTGCCGGTGCCCTTCACGGTGATCGTGTAGGTGCCCGAGGCCGCGCTGGCCGAGGCGTTCACGGTCATCGTCGAGGACGAGCCGGAGGTCACCGAGGACGGGCTGAAGGACACGGTCACCCCGGCGGGCTGGCCGGTCGCGGTCAGCGCCACGGACTGCGCGTTGCCGGTGGTGGTCGTGGTCTGCACCGTGGAGGTCACCGAGGCGCCCGGCTGCACCGTGCCCGAGCTCGGGCTCAGCGCGAGGCTGAAGTCGTTGGTGGGCGTGCTGGTGCAGTTCGGGTCCCCGGACTGGGCGGGCACGCTGACGGCGTTCCACGCGGCCTTGACCGAGTTGTACTGGGCGCAGGTCGGGTCCAGGTTCTTGGCCGCGGTCAGCGTGGCGGTGCGGTAGCGGCGGTAGGACATGCCGGAGGTCTTGAGCAGCATGGCGTTGTAGAACACCTTGCCCGCGTTCTGGATGCCGATGCCGGTGACCGTGGAGTTGTCGCAGGTCGGGCTCTGCGCGGAACCCTCGGCCAGCAGGTAGAACCAGTGGTTGAGCGGACCGGCCGCCGCGTGCACCTCGGTGCTGGGGATGGCGCTGGAGTAGCAGTTCGGGTCCCCGTTGACCGAGGAGGGGTTCTGCATGTTGCGGATCGGGCCGTTGCCGACCAGGTTGATCGACTCGCCGACGGTGTAGTCCGGCACGTCGTAGGGTGCGGGCTCGTTGGTGTAGGCCTCGGTCAGCGCGCCGAAGATGTCGCCGGTGCCCTCACCCAGCCCGGCCTCGGTGCCCGCGCCGCCGGGGGTGTACTGGTCGATGGCGTGCCCGTGCTCGTGGCCCACCACGTCCATCGAGCCGATCCACTCGTTGGCCTGGTTGTGACCGATCTCGATGTGGTCGCCGGTCCAGTAGGCGTTGATGTCGCCCAGGCCGACCTTCACCGTGACGCCGCGGCCGTTACCGTCGATCCCGTTGCGGCCCAACCAGTTCTTCAGCATGTCCCACTCGTGCTGGGTGGACCAGAGCACGTCCACGCAGCCGGTCTCCTTGCTGGTGGCGTTGCCGTTGCCGAAGTTGTTGCTGGCCTTGGTGAACGGCTGGCTGGTGGAGTAGTCCACGCACTGGAGGCCGGGCCGGGTCGCGTCCACCGTGCTGTTGTTGCTGGTGGCGATCGTCAGCGGGTTGGGGCCGTTCCACTGGCTGGTTCCGGTGCCCGCCCGGACGTCGTCGCGGGTGCCCTCCACGGCACCGGTGCGCGCGTTGACGTAGACGTGCAGCCTGCTCGGCGCCCCGGACTTGGCCTTGCCGGTCAGCACCGACTCGTACACCAGGGTGCCGGTTCCCCCGGCAAGCACGGACAGGGTCGTGCTCACATGACTGTCCACACGGGACAGTTGGTCGGCGGCGATCGTGTCGGCCTTCTCCGGGCTGAGCTTGGGCGCCGTGTTCAGCGCCAGCGTGCCCTTGTTCGCCGACACGGTGTCGAGCACCTTGCCCGCGGCGTCGGTGGCCACCACGGCGTCACCGCCGATCACCGGCAGGCCCTTGTAGGTGCGGTCGTAGGACAGGTAGTACAGATCCCGCTTGCCCGGGTTGCCGCCCTGGTAGACGGCTCTGCGGGTGAACTGCTCATCGGGGCCCTTGGCCAGGGCGTCCAGGCCGGAGGCCGCGGCGGAGTCACCGGCACTGATGGCCAGGGACTTGGCGTCGGCGGTCACCGCGCCCGGCACCACAGGGGCCGCGGCGCTGGTGCTGACTTGCAGGGACACAGCCGCCAGGCAGGCGGCCGAGAGCGCGACAACGGTTCGTCTCACGCTAGCTCCTCAAGAGGACAGGGGTCTGGAAGAGATCGCGCTACCAACATGGTGATCAACCGATCACCCCGTCAACGACCCGCCACCCTTGCCGACACCCTTGACGTGGTCTGAACCAAATCAGGCAATCGTCAACCGGGCGGCGGCATGCTGGGCAGCGGGTCGCGACGTGTCCCGCATCCGTTACGGAGTCATGGCCGCAGAACGGTCACCGCGAACCGCCCGTTGCCCGCCGCGGCATGCGCGACCGCCTTCTCGGCCTCGTCGAGGGCGAACTCGGTGACCTCGAACTGGCCCAGGTCCAGCAGACCCGATCGGACCAGCTCGATGAGGCGAGCGTTGGTCTCCGGCGGGAACATCCACTGCCCCTGGACGGTGATGCTGTTGCGCATGATCCACGGGTAGGGCAGGGCGAGGTCCTCGCCGCCGAGCATGCCGACCCCGCCCATCAGCACGACCCTGCCGCGCTCGCGGACGGTCATGGCGGCGGCCCGCACCGGCCTCGTCCCCGCGGTGGGCGGCAGCAGGTCGAGCACCACGTCGATCGGGCCGGGCGCCGCCTGCTTCATCCGCTGGCGGTCCGTCTCCTCGTCACCGGTCAGCGACACGGTGCGCAGTCGCGGGCCGAACCGTCGTTCGAGGTCGGCCAGCACTGCCCCGTTGCGGCCCGGCGCCACGACGCACCCGGCGCCCATCGCGAGCGCGACGGCCACGGCGGCGCTGCCGAAGTTCCCGGTCGCGCCGCTGATCAGGACCGTCTCGCCGGCCGTCAGCCCGGCCGCGAGCAGACCGCCGTAGGGCACCAGGCACACGCCCAGCGCGGTCCACCGCCCTGCCTGGGCCGGGTCGATCGACCCGAGCGGGAAGACGTTCTCGGTCGGTACCAGCAACTGCTCGGCGAAGGAGCCCTGCCCGTAGTGCTTCTGTAGGTGCAGGCCGCCCTCGCCGCGGGCGCTCCAGCCCTGCAGGGTGATGTCCGGGGTCAGCACGCCGTCCCGCGAGCGCACGGTCGGGTCGCACAGCACCCAGTCCCCCACGGCGAGCCGGGTCGCGTCCGGTCCGAAGGCGCGCACGCGGCCGACCGCCCCGAGTCCGGGCACCACCGGGAGGGTGAGCAGGTACCGCCGTGCACCGCTGAAGACCTCATCCGTGTAAGGCAGCACGGCCGTCGCCACGACGTCGACGATCACCTCACCGGTACCCAGCTTCGGGTCCGGCACTTCCTGCACCGACAGTGGCGCGCCGAATTCCTTCAGAACCGCGGCTCTCATGGTGTTTCCGCCCTCTCCGGACCAGTCTCGTCAGAACCGGACCCATCGTGGGCGGCCCACGCCACCGCATCCAGAACTAGTATTGTCCTAGGACTGCGCAGTGCCACCCTGCCGAAAGGTGACGATCATGTCCGAGCACCGCAGCGGACTCGGTGAGTTCCTGCGCTCCCGTCGGGAGAGGCTGACTCCCGAGGCGGTCGGCCTGCCCACCCGCCCCAGGCGCCGCACGCCCGGCCTGCGCCGCGAGGAAGTGGCCGAGCTGGCCGGAATCGGGGTGGACTGGTACATCCGCCTCGAACAGGGCCGGACCGTCAGCCCCTCGACCGCCACGATCGACGCCCTGGCCCAGGCGCTTCGACTCAACGACACCGAACGCGTCCATCTGCGGACGCTGGCCCGCGCCCCGGCGAAGGCCCCCTTCGTCCGCGAACGCGTGCCGAGCGGGCTCAGGCGCCTCGTCGAGAGCCTCGGCCACCCGGCCTACCTCACCGGCCGTCGCTGGGACGTGCTGGCGTGGAACTCCGCCGCCGCCGACCTGATCACCGACTTCGGTCAGATCGCCGAGGAGAACCGCAACATCCTCGACTACCTCCTGCTCGACCCCGGGGCCCGGCGCCTGTTCGGTGACGTCTGGGCCAGCCAGGCCAAACACGTCGTGGCCCAGTTCCGCGCGGTACACGACCTGTGGGCCCCGGACCCGGCGTTCACGCGGCTGTCGGCCCGGCTCCGCCACGGCTGTCCCGAGTTCGGCACCTGGTGGGAACAACACGAGGTGCTCGGCAGCGGGGCGGGCCAGAAGCTCCTGCACCATCCCGCCAGGGGCACGCTCCGCTTCGACTACGCGACCTTCCAGGCCAACGAGGACCCCGCGCTGCGACTGACGATCTACACCCCGGCCGGGCCGACACTGGTCTGAACCTATTCAGCTCCGGCCGCGTACGTGTCGAGCGCCAGGCATCGACGCGAGGAGGAGGTCGGCGGGATGATCAGCAGGAGGGCGTTGCTTGGCGGCGCCGCGGCACTGGCCGTGGCCGCGCCCGCGGGGGCGGCGATCGCGACCTGGACCACCGGCGCCACGGCCGCACCCGCCCCGGCGGGCCTGCGGCTGCGCGTGGTCAACAAGACCGGGGTGCACGCCAACAACGCGCTGTCCATGTACGTCGTGGGCACCGACCTGGCCAGCGGCAACCAGGCGTTCGTCCGCGGGGACGGCACGCTGGGCGCGGTGTCGTTGTCGGACAACGGGCCCGGCGGCTTCGCCGACCTGAGCATCCCGTTCCCGGCGAGCGGGGACGCGGAGCTCACCCTGCCGAGGATGTCCGGCCGGGTCTACTTCTCCGCCAACGACAAGCTGAGGTTCACCGTGGTCGCGGACGGGGCGGGCAAGCCCGCGCTGCGGTTCCCTGCCGGGTGGGTGCGCACCGATCCGAGCTTCGGCGTGCTGCACGACTGGGTGGAGTTCACCTTCAACGAGGCCGGGATGTTCTGCAACACCACCATGGTCGACATGTTCAGCATGCCGCTGGCGATCCGGCTGGACGGCCAGCGCTCGCAGACCACCGGCACGCTGGTCCCCGGCGGCCGGGCCAGGGTGCTGTCCGCACTGGCCGCCGACCCGGTGTTCGGCAAGCTGGTCGTGGACGGCGGGCAGCGGGTGATCGCCCCCGGCCACGGCATCGAGGCGGGCCTGTTCCCCGCCGACTTCCTGGACTCCCACATCCAGCAGGTCTGGACCAGGTACCAGTCCACCGACATGGTCGTCACCACGGACCGGGGCAGGTTCACCGGGCGGGTCGCCGGGGAGGTGCTGACCTTCTCCGGCGGGGTGGCGCCGATCAGGAAGCCGTCCACAAAGGACGTTCTGTTCTGCGACGGCGCACTGGCCGCGCGCAACGACGGCGTCACCGGCCCGGTCGCGGCCGTGCTCGGCGCCGCGCTCAACCGCACCACCCTGCTGGACACCAGCGCCCAGCCCGCCACGGACCCGCAGCGGTTCTACCGTGCCGCCGCGACGAACCTGTACTCGAAGGTCATGCACGCCAACAGCGTGGACGGCAGGGCCTACGGCTTCGCGTTCGACGACGTCGCCGGCTTCGCCGCGTTCGTCCAGGACCCCGCGCCCACCGCGATGACGATCACCCTGACCCCGTTCTGACGCCGTGCCCCTTGGGACCTCGCAGGTCCCAAGGGGCACGCTCGATCAGTGCCGGATCAGCTGGGCGACCTCGGTGCGCAGCCGCACGAAGGTCTCACTGCCCCGGGTGGTGATCTGGTCGCGCGGACCCGGCAGGTCCACCTTGAGCGTCTCCACCACGGTCGAGGGCGAACCGGACAGCACGAGCACCCGGTCGGCCAGGTACACGCTCTCGTCGATGTCGTGGGTCACCAGCAGCACCGTCATGTCCGCCTCCTCGCGGACCTTGAGCACCAGGTCCTCCAGGTCCGCCCTGGTCTGGGCGTCCACCGAGGCGAAGGGCTCGTCCATCAGCATCAGCGCGGGCCGGTACGCCAGCGCCCGCGCGATGCAGACCCGCTGCTGCATGCCCCCGGACAGCTGCCAGGGGTGCTTGCCCGCCGCCTTGCTCAGGCCGACCCAGGACAGCGCCTCGGCGACCCGGTCCCGGCGTTGCGCCTTGGACAGTCCCCGGTCGCGCAGCGGGAACTCCACGTTGCCCGCCACGGTCCGCCAGGGCAGCAGCGAACGGCTGTAGTCCTGGAACACCACGGCCAGGTCGTCCGGCACGCCGGAAACCGCATTCCCGTGGAGCGAGACCGATCCCTTGCTCGGCTCGAGCAGCCCGGCCACGCAGCGCAGCAGGGTGGACTTGCCGCAGCCCGAGGGCCCCACGATGCACACCAGCTCGCCAGGCTCCACCGTGAACGACACCTCGCCGACCGCGGTGTGCGCCTTGTCCCCGCTGCCGTAGGTGTGCCCGAGCCCGCTGACGTCCAACATGCCGTTCACTGCTCCCACCCCATCGCGCCGCGGTGCCAGGCGAGCAGGCGGTGCTCGACCTGGAGCAGCACCCTGTTGAACACGTAGCCGAGCAGGCTGATCAGCACGATCCACGCCCACATGCCGGGCAGGTCCACCTGGCCCTGCGCGGTGCCCAGCTGGTAGCCGATGCCGCTGGTGCTGCCGCCCAGCTCGGAGATCACCATCAGGATCAGTGAGATGGACAGGCTCACCCGCAGTCCCGCGAAGATCTTGGGCGAGGCCGCGGGCAGCACCACGCCCAGCACCCAGCGACCGCGGGAGATGCGGAACGCCCTGGCGGTGTCGACCTTGACCTGGTCCACCGACCGGGCCCCGTCCATCGTGTTGAGCAGCACGGGCCAGATCACGCCGAACAGGATCACGGCGATCTCCATCCGGCTGTCGATGCCGAAGGCCACGATGAACACCGGCACCAGCAGCGGGGGCGGCAGGGTGCGCAGGAAGCTGAACAGGAACTCGAAGTAGTCGGCGACCACCCGGGAACGGCCCAGCCCCAGGCCGATCACCACGCCCAGCACCGAGGCCACCGCCCAGGCACCGAGCAGCCGGGCCACGCTGGGCAGCACGTTGGTGCCCAGCAGCGGGGACAGCCACAGCCGCCCCGCGGCGCCCGCGATCTGCACCGGTGGCGGGAAGTACGGGTTGGCCGCCCGCGCGGCGAGCACCTGCCACAGCAGCAGCGCGCCGAGGAAGACCAGCCAGCGCTGGACCGTGCGAACCCTGTTCTGCGGCAACGAGATGGCGGTCATGCCGTGGCCCCCTCAGGTCCCCAGGACACCCACTTGCGCTGCACCAGCGAGAAGCCGGCGTTGACCAGGCAGCCGAACACCCCGGCGAACACCGCGGCGGCCAGCACCACGTCCATCCGCCCGCCGCTGGTGCCCCACACGTAGGCGTACTGCCCCAGCCCGACGCTGCCCCCGGCGAGGAACTCGGTGCCCACCACGGCGATCAGCGCGATGGAGGCCGAGATGCGCACCCCGGTGAGCACGAACGGGCTGATGCTGGGCAGGGTCACGGTGAGGAAGGTGCGGGCCCTGCCCACCCGGAAGGACCGTGCCGTGTCGGCCAGTTGCGGGTCCACCTCGCCCAGGGCGTAGATGGTGTTCATCAGCGTGGGCCAGGCCGCGGCGAAGGCGGCCAGCACGATCTTGGTCTGCGCGTCGGTGCCCAGCAGCGAGATCACCAGCGGGATCAGCGCAACGGCGGGCAGCGGGCGCAGGAACTCCACGATCGGCATGGCGATGGCGCGCAGCACCGGCACGCTGCCCAGCACCAGGCCGAGCAGCACGGCCAGCACCACCGCGCAGCCCAGCGCGATGGCCCAGGACAGCACCGTGGACACCACGTCCACCAGGAACTTCCGGTCGGCGAACAGCCCCACGAAGCGGGCCAGCACCTCCGAGGCCGGGGGCACCGACTTCGGCGAGACCAGACCGGACCGGCTGGCGGCCTCCCACAGCAGCAGGAAGCCGACCAGCCCCACGAGCTTGCGGACCAGGCTCGGCATCATGGCCTCAGCTCGCGGGGGCCGGGACCACGAGAGCGCTCACGTCCATCGGTTGTTGCAGGTAGCCGTAGGTCTTCATCAGGGTGGCCACGCGCTGCAACCGGGTGGCGTCCACCGAGGTCGGGTACACGCCCAGCTTGAGCAGGGCCACGCTCTGCCGGTCGACACCGGTCAGCTCGGGCAGCACGGTGGCCAGGGTGGTGCGGTCGGCGGCGGCCTTCTGGGCCTTGACCATCGCACGCTGGAAGGCGGTCACCGCGGGACCGTTGCCGCTGATGAACTTGTTGGTGGCCACGTAACCGCTGAGCGGGATGTCGCTGGTGGCCCCGGTCACGATCTTGAACGTGGGCTGCGCGCCGAACTGCTGCTCCGCCTGCGTGACATAGGGCTCCAGGTCGCCGCCCGCGTCGATGGTGCCGCTGTCGAGCGCCTTGGGGATGTCCGGGAACTTCACCTCGACGTAGTTCGGGGAATTCGGGTCCACGCCATTGTCCTGGAGCACGGCCTTAATCAGCAGCTCGACGATGTTTCCCTTGGCATGCACGGAAACCTTCTTGCCCGCCAGGTCCTTGGGCGCGCGGATTCCGGACTCCGGCTTGGCGAGCAGCACCATCGAGTCGGGGGTGCCCTGGTAGGCGTCGGAGATGACCTTGCCGTCCAATGCCTTCTTGGCGATCGCCTGGAAGTACGAGACGTAGTTCATCAGGGTGACGTCGATCTCGCCGCTGGTCAGTGCGGGCAAGGTTTGGTTGACGGAGGGGTAGACCTTCACCTCCGCGTCCAGGCCCTCCTCGGCGAAGAAACCCTTGGCCTGGGCGAGTTTGACCGGGGCGTCGTCCACCAGCGAGATGATGCCGACCTTGATCTTTGTTCGCCCACCGGACTGCGCGGTGCCGTCCTGGCCACTGGAACCGTTGAGCAGACTGCAACCGCTGGTCAGGACCGCGAGCGCGGTCACGGCTGCCAGCGCGGCCCGGCGAGCACCACCACCCGTTCGGCGGACGGGTGGGGTGGGGCGGGTAGCCATCAGTGAACTCTCCTCACGAGGGGCCGATCGGGGGATCGGGGGTGATCCAAATGCGGGGTGCGGCCATTACGGGGGGGCCGCCGTAGCAGATCGAACACTGTGCGTGATTCAATCGTCAATATGGATGACGCTTGATGGAGTGAGGTTGTTCAGGTCGGTCTACAGCGAGCCCCCAACAGTCACGAAGACCACAAGTCGTCACCAGGTTTCTTACGTTGCAGGATCATCTCCACACCGCCAGGACCAGTCCAGCCCGCCAAAGGCTTGATCAGACTCCCCCGAAGGCACCACTATGCGCATATCCCTGCATGGATCTACTCCGAACGGCGGTATGGAATGAGCCCGGGGCACTCCAAGATCCACCTTCGGCGAACCATGCCCGATTCGATCACTGGGGAGTGTGCTGACTGTGCGCGGTCAGGCCGACGCGGCTGAGCTGCGCCAGCAGGCGGCAGACGGGCTCGCGGACAACGGCGAGCCCTCGACCGCGGACGCGGCGGCAGCCGCTGGCCGCTGGTGGCAGCTGCGCAACTGGCGCCTGAGCAGCAAGCTCATCATCGTCCTGCTGGTGCCCTCGCTGAGCACGCTGGTGCTCGCCGGGCTCCGGCTGTCCAGCCAGCTCGACGACGCACGCCAGTTCGCCGGGATCCGGCAGGAACTGGCGCTGGCCTCGAACGCGGCCGCGGTGACCGACGCGCTGCAGGGCGAGCGCGACGGGGTGGTGTCCTACCTGGCCGGCCGGCGCTCGGAGAGCATGCCCCGCTTCGACCAGTCCGACGCGGCCGTGGACCGCCTGCGCGAGGTGTCCGCGAATTCCGATGGCGTGGTCGGTCCGGTGCGCGAGGCCGTGGACCGCGCGCTGGCCGGGCTGAGCGCGCTGGGGGCGCTGCGCAACAGCGCGCTGACCACCCGCCTGCCCGACACCGCGGCGCTGACCTCCTACACCGAGATCATCAACTCGCTGACCGCGGTGAACCGGATCGTGGCCACCAACGTCAGCAACCCCGCGCTGACCCCGCTGACCGGCTCGCTGCAGTCGCTCAGCGACGCCAAGGAACAGCTGGCGCTGCAGAACGCGATCGTCGTGTCGGCGGCACGCCACCGCGAGTTCCCGCCCGACCAGGCCAACGCCCTGCGCGCCGCGCAGGCCCGCTTCGACGCCGAGCGCGAGGAGTTCGCCAACGCGGCCAGCGCGGACAACCGGCAGCTGCTCGCCGACGTGGTCAGCGGCCCCTCGGTGGACGAGCGCAACCGCCAGGTCCAGCTCGCGCTGGTGCAGTCCGACGCGGGGCAGCCGGTGACCGTGGTGCCCAACTCCGTGGAGCAGCTGGGCAACGCCACCGTCGGGCTGTTCATGAAGGTCATCACCAACATCGGCGGGCAGGCCGACGCCGCCGTTGGCGACCTGGTCGGCGCCGCGCGGGCCAACGCCTTCCGCGACGGCGCGCTGGTGGTCGTCGCGCTGCTGATCGCGCTGGGGCTCACCCTGTACGTGGCCCGCTCGATGCTGGTGCCGCTGCGGGTGCTGCGGCGCAGCGCCCTGGAGATGGCCCGCACCAAGCTGCCCGCCGCGATCGAGCGCATCCTGCACGACCGGGAGGCGGCCGGTCAGGCCGTGGAGCCGGTGCCGGTGCACTCCACCGAGGAGGTCGGCCAGGTGGCCAGGGCCTTCGACGCGGTGCAGAGCGAGGCGGTGCGGCTGGCCACCGAGCAGGCCGCGCTGCGCAGCAACGTCAACGCGATGTTCGTCAACCTGTCCCGGCGCAGCCAGGCACTGGTCGAGCGGCAGATCAGCGTCATCGACCGGCTGGAGCAGGACGAGCAGGACCCCGACCAGCTGGCCAGCCTGTTCGAGCTGGACCACCTGGCCACGCAGATGCGCCGCAACAGCGAGAACCTGCTCGTGCTCGCGGGCACCAGCCTGGCCCGCAGGGTGACCCGCCCGGTGCCGGTGGCCGAGGTGATGGGCGCCGCGGTGTCGGAGGTGGAGAAGTACGCCCGCGTGCAGGTCGCGCCCGCCCCCGAGCTGACCATCCAGGGCCGGGCCGTCAACGACCTGACCCACCTGGTGGCCGAGCTGCTGGACAACGCCACCGCCTTCTCCCCGCCCTCCACCAAGGTCACGGTCCGCACCGCGCGGATGCGCCGGGGTGAGCTGGCCATCGAGATCCACGACCGCGGTGTGGGCATGGCGGAGGAGGAGCTGGCCGCGGCCAACGAGCGGCTGGCCGACCCGCCCGAGGTGGACGTCACCGCGTCCAGGCAGATGGGCCTGTTCGTGGTGGCGCAGCTGGCCAAGCGGCACGACGTGCGGGTTCGGCTGCGCAACAACGACGACATCGAGGGCGGGGTCACCGCGCACGTGGTGGTACCCGCCAACCTGGTCGGGGTCGCGGACCCGCAGGCCACCCCGCTGCCCCCGGCCGGTCTGCCGCGCAGGCCCGCCACCAGCGAGCCGCCCACGGCGATCAGCACCAGCGGGGTCGGCCTGATCGCGCCCCAGCCCGCCGCACCGCCCGCCCCGGAACCGGCCGAGCCGCCGACCCAGGGCATGGACCTGTTCGCGCCGCGGCCGAAGAAGGACGCCGCCGTCGAGCCGGCGACCCCGAACGCCTCGGACAACGGGTTCCAGCCCTGGCCCGCGCCGCAGCCGCGCCAGTTCGACTACGACGACCCGCCCACCGAGCGGCTGCCGATCTACGAGGAGGTGCTCTCCCAGTGGTTCCAGATCACCGATGAGGAGACGCCTGCCGCGCAGCCCGTGCGACCGCCAAGGCAGGCACCGGTCCAGCCGCCGGTGGCCGAGGAGGGCACCCGGCACCAGCCCGAACCGGAGCCGCAGGCGCAGCCCAAGCCAGAGCCGCAGCCGCAGCCGGAGGCCAAGGTCGCCGCCGAGCCCGCGGCCGTGGATGCCGAACTGCCCTCGGCCCCGCCCGACAGCGTGCCCGAGCCGAGGACGGCCGCCGCCGAGCCGGTCCAGGACCGCTGGCAGTCCCCCGCCGACGAGGGCTGGCGCGCCGCCCAGGCGCTGCTCGAGCAGGTGCCCGACGGGGTGACCCAGGCCGGGTTGCCCAAGCGGGTGCCCAAGGCCAACCTGGTGCCCGGCTCGGCCTCGGCCCGCCCGCAGCAGCCGCAGCAGAACCGGGCTCCCGCCAAGCCTCGCCGCTCCCCCGACGCGCTGCGTGAACGGCTGGCGACCTACCAGCGTGGTGTCACGTTGGGCCGCCACTCGATGAGCGAGGACAATGCGGCCAGCGAACTCGACGCAGGCTACAGCGACGCACGACCCAAGGAGCAGGAGTGACCTCCCCGTCCGAACAGCAGATCGACGACTTCAGTTGGCTGATCGACGACTTCGTCGACAGGGTGGCCGGGGTCGCGCACGCCGTGGTCGTGTCCGCGGACGGACTGCTGCTCGCCTCCTCGCAGGGCCTGCCCCGCGACCGTGCGGAGCAGTTGTCGGCGGTGTCCTCGGGGCTGGTGAGCCTCACCCTCGGCGCGGCGCGCTGCTTCGAGGCGGGCGCGGTGAACCAGACCGTGGTGGAGATGGAGCGGGGCTACCTGTTCCTGATGTCGATCAGTGACGGCTCGTGCCTCGCGGTGCTGGCCGCACCCAGCTGTGAGATCGGACTGGTCGGCTACGCGATGGCGCGGCTGGTGGAACGGGTCGGTCAGCAGCTGACCCCCGAGCTGCGCGCGCAGCTGCAGATGGCCGCCACGGTGCGCAGGTAAGAGGGCTGGAGCGAGTGAATTCCGCACAGGGCCGGTCGATGGCGACCAGGCAGCCGACCACGTCCGCCAAGATCGTGGTGGCCGGTGGGTTCGGCGTGGGCAAGACGACGTTCGTGGGTTCGGTGTCGGAGATCGTTCCGTTGACGACGGAGGCGGTCATGACCGAGGCCAGCCTCGGCGTCGACGACCTGTCGGCGACGCCGAACAAGGTCACCACCACGGTCGCGATGGACTTCGGCCGCGTGTCCCTGGACAGCGACCTGATCCTGTACCTGTTCGGCACGCCCGGACAGCACCGGTTCTGGTTCATGTGGGACGACCTGGTCCGCGGCGCGATCGGTGCGGTCGTGCTGGTGGACACGCGGCGGCTGGCCGATGCCTTCGCCTCGATCGACTTCTTCGAGGACCGCCGACTGCCCTACGTGGTGGCGGTCAACTGCTTCGACGGGATGCTGCACCACCGCATCGACGACGTGCGCGAGGCGCTGACGATCGACGCCGCGGTGCCGATGGTCACGTGCGACGCGCGCAACCGGGAGTCGACCAAGCAGACACTGATCACGCTGGTGGAACACGCCATGCGCCAGTGGATGACCACCACCCGCACCTGAGCCCGGGACTCACCAAGCCCCCGCGCGTGTCGGCGCTTCGTGTACGGCGTGTCGGCGCTTCGTGTACGGCATGTCTGCGTTTGGCGCGCGGTGTCCCAGCAGGCGGGATTGCGTACCGGAAGCGCGAACACGCGGTGCCGGAGGCGCGAACACGCGGTACCGGAGGCGCGAACACGCGGTACCGGAAGCGCGAACACGCGGCACCGGAGGCGCGAACACGCGGTGCCGGAAGCGCCGACACGCGGTGCTGGGCGGTGGTGGTCGGGGGTTTCGGTAACCTGATGGCCGAGTCAGTGCGTGTGGACGATAGGTGGCTGATGGATCGCGCGAGCACCGGGGTGGACGAGGTGTCGACAGCACAGGGTGGGGATCTGCCCGCCAGGACCGCGGCGGCAGTGGTCGCGGGCAACCTGGCGGCGAAACTGTCCAAGGTGGCCGGTGGCGGCGGTGGCATCATCGGCGGCCGGGTGACCCTGGCGCTGGACCCCAACGCGCTGGGGCGGCTGTGCCGCGACCGCACGGTGGCGCTGGTGACCGGCACCAACGGCAAGACCACCACCACGATGATGCTGGCGCGGGCGATGAGCGTGTTGCAGCCGGTGGCCACCAACCACAGCGGCGCCAACATGCCCGACGGGCTGGTGGCGGCGCTGTCCACCGACCAGGCCGCGCCGCTGGCCGTGCTGGAGATCGACGAGAACTACCTGCCGAAGATCTCCGACGCCGTGCAGCCCGCGGTGATCGTGCTGCTGAACCTGAGCCGGGACCAGATGGACCGGGTCGGCGAGGTGCGGCACACCGAGCGCAACCTGCGCACCGCCATCGCCCGGCTGCGCGACACCACCGTGGTGGCCAACTGCGACGACGTGCTGGTGACCTCCGCCGCCACCGAGGCCGACAGCGTGATCTGGGTCAGTGCGGGCGGCAACTGGCGCGGTGACTCCACCTCCTGCCCGCGCTGCGGCATGCGCGTGCACGTCTGTGTCACCGACGGCACCGTGACCGACTGGTACTGCGACTGCGGGTTCCGCCGCCCCACCCCGACCTGGGCGGTGCGCGAGGGCCTGATGACCACCCCGTCCGGGGAGTGCTTCGAGCTGGCGCTGCGCCTGCCGGGCAGCGCGAACGAGGCCGACGCCACGCTGGCACTGGCCGCCGCCACGCACCTGTCCGTGCCGCTCAAGCCCGCGCTGGACCGGATCCGCACCATCACCGGGGTCGGCGGGCGCTACACGACGGTCAGCCGCAACGGCCGGATCGTGCGCATCCTGCTGGCGAAGAACCCGGCGGGCTGGGCGGAAACCCTGCCGCTGCTGCGCGAGGACACCAGCCGCCCGATCATCATCGCGGTGAACGGCCGGGAGGCCGACGGGCGCGACCTGTCCTGGCTGTGGGACATCCCCTTCGAGCAGCTGGCGGGCCGCCAGGTGCTCGCGACCGGGGAGCGCTCGGCCGACCTGGCCGTGCGGTTGACCTACGCCGGGGTGCAGCACACCCACGTACCGGACCCGTACCAGGCGATCGACGGGGTGGACCCCGGTTCGGTGGAGCTGGTCGCGAACTACACGGCCTTCCGTGACCTGAAGTCGGGGTTGAGCAATGGTGCATGATTCTGTCGTCCGCATCGGACTCGTCCTGCCCGACGTGCTGGGCACCTACGGTGACTCCGGCAACGCCACGGTGCTGCTCAAGCGGCTGGAGTGGCGCGGGATCCGGGGCGAGGTCGTGCAGCTGGGTGTGGGCGATCCGGTGCCCAACTCGCTGGACATCTACCTGCTCGGCGGCGGCGAGGACCGCGCGCAGACCCTCGCGGTGAGCCACCTGACCGAGCACCCCGGCATGCAGCAGGCCGCCGCGAACGGGGCCGTGGTCATGGCGGTGTGCGCGGGCCTGCAGATCCTCGGCGAGGACTTCACCGGCTCGGACGGGGTCACGCACGGCGGGCTGGGCCTGCTGGACGTGCGCACCACGCCGGGCTCCAGCACCCGCGCGGTGGGCGAGCTGCTGACCCTGCCGGACAAGGAGCTGTTCGCCGACCCGATGACCGGGTTCGAGAACCACCAGGGCCACACCCAGCTGGGCGCCTCGGCCAGGCCGCTGTCCCGGGTGGTGTACGGCACCGGCAACGGCGAGGGGCACGACGGGGCGTACCAGGGCCACGTGCTGGGCACCTACATGCACGGCCCGGTGCTGGCGCGCAACCCGGCGTTCGCGGACCTGATGCTGACCTGGGCGGTGGGCTCCCCGCTGGCGCCGATCGACATCCCGGCGATCAGCCAGCTGCGCAACGAGCGGCGGCGCGCGGTGCAGCAGATGGCCAACCGCCGCAAGCGGCTGCTGCGCTTCTGAGCCGGTGCCGAGCCTGACGCCGCTGGGTCCGGCCGCGACCCGTTCGGAGGAGGTCGCCGACGCGATCCGCGCGGCGATCCTGTCCGGGCACCTGCGGCCGGGCGACACGCTGGTGGAGCGGCGGCTGGCCGACCAGCTCGGCGTGTCCAAGACCCCGGTCCGCGAGGCGCTGATCTCGCTGGCGGCCTCCGGGCTGGTGGTGCTCACGCCCACCCGCGGCTCCACCGTGCGCGAGCTGGACGCGCAGGCCCTGCGCCAGGTCTACGACGTGCGGCTGCTGCTGGAGCCGTGGGCGGTGTCGACCACCGCTGGCGGTCAGGACCCGGGCCCCGCGGTACGGGCCAGGCGCGCGCTGGAGACCGCGCGCGGGTTGCTCGCCGACCCGGACCACGCCGAGCTGAGCCTGGTCAACCGGGAGTTCCACCGTGCGCTCTACACCGGCTGCGGCAACCCGTTCGTGTCGGCGACCCTGGACGGGGTGCGCGACCTGAGCGCGCTGGCCGCGGTGAGCCTGGTCTGGTCCCAGCCCAGTTGGCGGACCGAGTTCGAGGAGCACGAGCGCATCCTGGACGCGGTGGAGGGCGGCGACGCGGCCACGGCCGCCGCCCTGACCCGCGAGCACATCGAGCGGTCCGGTCAGCGGGCCGCCGCCGCGGTCACCGCGCCGAGCACGCCCGCGACCCGCTGACGCCCCGGCTCGTCCAGCTCGCTGATCGGCGGGCGCACCGCACGGCGGCACAGTCCCAGCTGGGCCAACGCCTCCTTGACCACCGACACGTTGTCCGCGCTGCCCCGCACCGCGCGCAGGTCCTCGAACGGCTTGAGCCGGTGCCACAGCTCCATCGCCCGCGCGGACTCGCCCGCTTCCAGCAGCCGCCACAGCCGCAGTGACAGCTCGGGCAGCACGTTGGCCAGGCCCGAGGTGAAGCCTCGCGCCCCGGCCGCCCAGAAGAACGGCGCCCAGGACTCGGCCAGCCCGCAGACCCAGGTGAGCCGGTCCGTGCCGATCGCGGACACGGCCTCGCCCAGGGCGAGCGGGTCGGGCACGGCGTACTTGACGCCGACGAAGTTGGGCGCGACCTCGGCGAGCCGGGCCAGCGCCGAGACGGGCACGTGCGGGCTGCGCAGGTAGCAGACCAGCGGCAGGTCGGGGGCGGCCTCGGCGATGGCCCGGTGGTAGTCCACCCAGCCCTGCGCGGACAGGAACGGGTGCACCGGCTGGTGGACCATCACCCCGTCGGCACCCGCCTGCGCCGCGGCGACCGCGGCCCGCGCCGCCGCCCGCACCTCGTGGCCGACCCCGGCGATCACCAGGGCGCGGCCGTGCGCCTCCCGCACGGTCAGCTCCAGCGCGCGAGCGCACTCCTGGGCGTCCAGGGAGTAGAACTCGCTCGTGTTGCCGTTGGGTGTGACCACGGGCACACCAGCGTCCAGGGCCCTGGCGAGCACCTCGCGGTAGGCGGGTTCATCGACCTGCCCGTCCTCGGCAAACGGCGTAACGGTGATCATCACGACCGACCGCAGAGCCCGTCTGACGTCCTCGATCATGCCCGCCCCTCTCTCTGGTATCTGGTATACCAAGATAGTTGACAGCGCACTGCGGAGCAATATCGGTGTCCACCAATGTCACATTGACGCCAAGCGAGTGTGCACCTATCCGAGGTATTTCACGCGCACCCACCCACACCGGACCGTATCGTGCGATACGGTGGGAATCGGCTTCGACAATCATACGCAGGGCAAGTGGAGCAACCATGGCACAGAAGACGATCGTCGAACTGGTTGACGATCTGGACGGCGGCGTCGCGAGTGAGAGCGTGGCATTCGGCATCGACGGTGTCGAGTACGCGATCGACCTCTCCGAGGACAACGCCAAGAGGCTGCGTGATTCCCTCTCGCCCTACGTGGACAAGGCGCGTCGGGTCGGCGGGCGCAAGCAGCGGCCGACGACCGCCCGCAACGGCCGCGCCGTCGGGGACAAGGCCCAGAACCAGGCGATCCGCGAATGGGCACGCAGTCAAGGTGAGAAGATCTCGGATCGCGGGCGCATCCCGTCCGATCTGGTCTCGCGTTTCCAGGCAGCGCACGGCGGCTGAGTAGCACATCCTCGCCGACTTGTGGTGGGCGACTTTCCACGAATTCGCGTTCGTTGTGAAAGCCCAGGGTGTGCACGGGGGCCGGGAGGTCCCGGCCCCCGTGCACCAGGTTGTTCCCGCCGGTCCCGCACTGCCAGGAGGTCACCCCCCTGACCCCTTTCCGCGGTGACCGGCCGTGAAATCACCGCACGCCTGATCCGGGCGTGACCCGTGCGCAAGGCGAGCTCGCGGCAGCGCGCAGCCGCGTTCCCGGAGTCCGGTTCAGCAGCCGTACGTGGGTTGTCAACCCTCCCGCGGTCAGCTCGTGTTAAGAGTTAACCGTCCGAAGAGGAGCAACGGATCCGGGGTTGAGCGCCAAAATCGTCCTCCTAGCCGACTGGACCGCGGCCCCCAGGAGCGACACCGATCGTGACGACGATTCCCGGACAACGGACCCCTGCCGACCGGTTCGGTGCCGGGGGGCCACTTGTTGACGCACTGCTCAGCGGCCCGTTCCACCTGGCACTGGACCTGGCGATCCAGCACCGGGAACTGAGCCTGGACGGAATCCGGCGAAGGCTGGCGATGCACGGGGTGCAGGTGAGCCAGGCGAGCCTGAGCTATTGGCGGCGCGGGCTGCGCAGCCCCGAGGGCGAGCGTTCCCTGGCCACCGTGCACGCGCTGGAGGAGGTGCTCGGGCTGCCACGCGGCGTGCTGAGCAGGCTGCTCCCCCACCAGCGCGGCACGGGCTGGGCGCCCGCGGTGCGCCTGGACACCGCGCTCGGACTGCCCGAGTTCACCGACATCGACCTGGACGCCAACGGCCGACTGTCGGTGATGTCCCTGCACAACACCGCGCTGGTCGGCCCGACCCGCGGCGAGGAGTCGGTGCACGTGCGCTGCGTGGTGCGCGGCCAGGCCGAGGGCGCCGACCGCTGGGTGTGCTTCTTCGCCTCGCGCGATCCCGCACACTGGCCGGTGGTCACCGCGACCAGCGGCTGCCGCCCGGGGCTGGTGCGCAGGCACGGCTCGCACGGCCTGATCGCGGTGGAGCTGGAGTTCGGCAGGCGGCTGACCGCGGGCGACCTGTACGTCTTCGAGTACGAGCTCGGCTACCTCGGCAGCGCGCCGACCACCGGCTACCACCAGCACGGCCTGCGCACGCCGGCGCGGGACCTGGTGCTTCAGGTGCGGTTCCACCGCGACGCGGTGCCACGTCGTTGCTACGGCTACGAGAGCTCCGGCGAGGCCGCCGCACACCGTGTGGAGACCACCCTGCCCCTGGGCGGCAGCCACTCCGTGCACACCGTGGCGCTGGACGCCCACCCCGGGGTGCACGGCATCCGCTGGGAGTGGGACTGATGTGCCATGAAAGTGCCGTTGCTGGCACTGGACGCCAGCAACGGCACTTTCATGGCAGCCCGCGCGCGGGCTGCTTGCTTGCCGCGAGCAACCATTTGTAGGCTGGCGCCATGTCAGCGGGCCGTGCGGACGTGCAGGAACTGGTCGTCGCCCTCTTCACGGTGAACTGGCGGCTGGACAACGCGACCAGGAAGAACCCCAACGCGGCGAACCTGCGCGTGCTGCAACTGGTCGGGCAGGCGGGGCGGGTGCGGCCCTCGGAGCTGGCGGTGGCGCTTGGCGTGCACCAGTCCTCGGTGACCAGGCAGGTGCGCGCGCTGGAGGAGGCCGGGCACGTGGAGCTGGCCGGGAACCCCGAGGACCGGCGGTCCTGCTTCATCAGCCTGACCGAGGCGGGCCGGGCGGAGGCGGAACGGCTGACCGAGATCGGCCTGTCCCGATTCGAGCGGTTCGTGGCCGACTGGGACGTGGCGGAGGTCAGGGAGCTGATCCGGCTGCTGGCCAAGTTCGAGCAGTCCACGGCCGAGGTGGCCCGCCAGGACAAGCGCCCGGCCGGCGGCAGCTGGCGGCAGTGATCAGCACAGCCAGCCGGGCGCCCGCACCCAGTCGGGCATGAGCGCCCCGTGCGCGGAGATCATGGCGTCACAGAGCCGGTGGATGTCCCGGGGCGAGAGCGTCGCGGCGGTGTTCGGGTCGGCGAGCAGGGCGTGGTGCACGTGGTCGCGCCGCCCCTCGACGGCGGCGAGCACGGTCAGCTCGCACACGCTGAGCACGGCTCGGTTCAGCGCGGCCAGCTGCGGCGGCACTCCGCCGACCGGCATCGGGTGCGCCCCGGAACCGTCCACCAGGCACGGCACTTCCACGCAGGCGTCCTCCGGCAGGTTGCCGATGAGGCCGGTGTTGCGCACGAGCCCGTACAGGGCGCGCGGCCGCCCAGTCTGCATGGCATGCACGAAGCGGGTGGCGAACTCCGTTGGCGCGCCTGGGTTCTGCTGCGCGGGTAACGGCACGACCTCGCCGCCGAACAGCACGCTGCGGGTCTGCCGGTAGTCGGCCAGCTCGCGCTCCGCGGCGACCAGCGCCGCACCGGGACGCAGCCGGAACGTGCGGATCGCCTCGTCGTCGTGCAGGAACCAGGGCACGTACTCGGCGCTGCGCTGGCTGTCGGCGGTCGGGAAGTGCCCCAGCCGCCGGTACATCTCCACGCGCACGCTGTGGGCGAGTTCGGGACTTCGGGCCAGTGCCTCGTCCAGCCTGGGGTGCAGGTCGGTCCCGGCGTGTTCCAGCCGCAGCACGAAGGACTGGCCGCCCGCGCCCGCGGCCAGGAAGCCCACCTGGTCGGCGGGCACCCCGGCCAGCCGGGCCAGCCGGTCGACCGTGTCCGGCACGGCACGGCTCAGGCCGATCACCTTGGTGTGCGGGCTGAGCACCGACACCGCCCAGGTCAGCATCGGCAGCGGAGCCGCGTGGTTGAGCAGCCACGCGTCCGGGCACAGCTGTGCCATGTCCTCGGTCAGCTCCCGGATCACCGGGATCGCCCGCAGCGCGCGGAAGACGCCGCCGACACCGAGCGTGTCGGCGTGGGTCTGGCGCACCCCGTAGGAGGCGGGCAGCCGGTAGTCCAGCGCCGCCGCCTCGTGCCCGCCGACCTCGGTGGTGTTGACCACATAGTCGGCCCCGTCCAGCGCGGGCCGCTGGTCGGTGTGCGCGGTGATCTTCGGTGTGACGCCCGCCTGCGCGGCGGTCCACCTGGCCAGGGCCTCCACGGTCTCCAGCCGCTCGTGATCCGGGTCGTGCAGGGCGAGGGTGAGGTCGGCGAGTTCGGGCTGGCCGAGCAGGTCGGCCAGCAGCGCGCGGGTTAGCGGGGCGCCACCGGCGCCGATGAAGGCCACCTTCGCCATCGGGCGAGCTCCTTGGGTAGTTCCAGCTGATGAACTAGAATTCTCTGACGGGAACTGGCCCGTTACCTCAGACCAGGTCGAACCACCCACTCGGACTAAGGAGTTCCTGTGTCTGAACAGCCCGGCGTGGTCAAGTCCGCCGACCGGGTCCTGGCCGTGTTCGACCTGTTGGCCGACCGCGGACCGCTGTCGTTCACCGACATCAGCGCGGCACTGGCCCTGCCCAAGTCCTCGACGCACAACCTGCTCAACACCATGTGCGCCCGCGGGTACCTGGAACGCGGGCAGAAGGAGTTCCGGCTGGGCATCAGGATCTGGCAGCTGGCCCAGCACTGCACCGAGGTGGAGCACCTGCGGCACGCCCTGCGCCCGGTGATGGAGAAACTGTGCGCGGCCACCACCGAGACCGTGCAGCTGGCGATCCTGGACGGCACCAACGCGGTGTACCTGGACATCGTGGAGTCCCCGCACCCGGTGAAGCTGACCTCCAACGTCGGCGCGCGGCTGTCCGCGCACGCCAGCGCCGTGGGCAAGGTGCTGCTGGCCGGACTGGACCCGGCCGAGGCGCGTCGGCGGCTGACCGGTGTACCGCTGGAACGGCTCACCGAGCACACCATCACCACCGTGGACGGCCTGCTCACCGAACTGGCGCTGACCCGCGAGCGCGGTTACGGCGTGGACGGCGAGGAGTTCACGATCGGCCTGCGCTGCCTGGCCATGCCGGTGCGGGACTGGACGGGGCGCACCGTGGTCGGCCTGTCGGTGTCCATGCCCACCCCGCGCTACAGCGCGCAGATCGCCCAGGCAGCACTGGACGAGCTGCGCGCTGCCGTGGCCGAGGCGGCCACCCGGCTGGGCGCCCGCTGAGTAACGCCTCACCGGCGCGTGTCGGACGTTCCCATAGCGCGTGTCGGACGGCCCGGTGCGGCGTGTTGGCGTTCGGCGGGCGGTTTCCCAGCTGGTGGGAGCCTGGATCGGAACGTCCGACACGCGGCACCGGAAGCGCCGACACGCGCCGTTTTACGCGGGGACGGCTATCGCGGTGAGGACGAGTCCCTCGCGGACCAGGTAGCGGCCTTCGAACCCGGTCAGCGGCCTGCCCGCAACCTCGGGCGGGTCGACCAGCAGGGTGGCGTGGAAGGTCTGCGCGGCGGGGTCGAAGGTCAGGTGCGCGTCGGTGAAGCCCAGCCACAGGCCCGTCAACGGGAACCACGCCTTGTAGACGCTCTCCTTGGCGCTGAACAGCAACCGGTCCCAGTGCACGCCCGTGTCCGGCGCACCGGCCAGCCACTCGCGTTCCGGCTCGATCGTCACCACGTCCAGCACGCCCTCGGGCAGGGTGTCGTGCACCTCGGCGTCGATGCCCACGGTCAGCACCTCCCGGCTCCGCGCGACGGCCGCCGCGCAGTAGCCCTTGGTGTGCGTGATGGCGCCGACGATGCCCTCCGGCCACAGCGGCTGGCGCTTGTGCCCGCGCAGGATCGGCACCTCGGGAAAGCCCAGCTTGCCCAGGGCCCGGCGGGCGCAGGTCCGCGCGATGGTGAACTCGCGGACCCGCTTGTCCACCGCCTTGGCGACCTCCGGCTCCTCCTCGGGCAGCAGCCGGGCGTCCGGGTCCTCGCCGAGCACGTCGCAGGACACGACCTGGCCCGGCAGCACGTCCTCGATCATGCGCGCGCCTCGTCCCTGCGGTTCCACGGCACGCGGGTCGGGTCGGCGGGCAGGATGCTGCGCACCGGGTACGGCTTGTCGGTGCGCTTGCTCCACTCGCGCGGGTAGCCCAGCGACACCTCCTCGAACCGCACCCCGTCGTACTCCAGGGTCAGCGGGATGTGCAGGTGCCCGTACACGGCGGCGGCTGCCCGGTAGCGCAGGTGCCAGTCGGCGGTCAGCTCGGTGCCGCACCACATGGCGAAGTGCGGCCAGCGCAGCATGGTCGTCGGCCCCCGGTGCAGCGGCCAGTGCGAGACCAGCACGGTGCGCAGGTGATCGGGGATGGCGTCCAGCCGCTTCCTGGTGATCTCCACCCGCTCGTGGCACCAGGCCTGCCTGGTCGGGTGCGGGTCGGGGTGCAGCACCAGCTCGTCGGTGCAGACGATGCCCGTCTCGTAGGCGTACTTCATGGTGGCCTCGAGCGTGGCGCCCGGCTCGCGGAAGCTGTAGTCGTACAGCACGAACAGCGGTGCGACGACGAACTCCTCCTCCTCGGTGCGCCAGATCGGGAACTCGTCCTCCGGGGTGGACACGCCCAGCTCGCGGCACACCCGCACCAGGTGCTCGTACCGGGCCTGGCCGCGCAGCTGCACGCTGTCGTGCTTGGTGGTCCACAGCTCGTGGTTGCCCGGCGCCCAGATCACCTTGGCGAACCGCTTGCTGAGCAGTTCCAGCGCCCAGCTGATCCGGTCGACCGACTCGGCGACGTCCCCGGCCACGATCAGCCAGTCCTCGTCGCTGGTCGGGCGGATCGTCTCGGTGATCGCGCGGTTCTGGTCGTACGAGATGTGCAGGTCACTCGTGGCGAGCAAGGAGCCAACGGACATGTGATCACGCTACCTGGCGCGCCGGAAGATGAGCACCAGAACCCGCAGCACGAGAACTGCGCTGATTACTAGAAGGTTGTAGCCGATCAGCTGGAACAGGCTGACCCCAGCGGTGACGCCCGGCCCTCCGCCGGTGCCCAGCAGCAGCACCGCCATGATGCCCGCGGTGGCGCCCAGCACCGTGAGCAGGGCCTGGTGCAGCAGGCCGGTGACGTGCTCACGGTCGCGCTGGTCGGCGAACAGCCGCACGTTGAGCCCCAGCCTGCCGTGCTCCAGCGCGCCCGCGATCCGGTCGATCCGGCGCGGCAGTCGACGCAGCATCGGCAGCAGTGTGAGCAACTCCTCGCCGGCGGTGCGGCGCAGCGCGTCGGCGTCCAACCGCTCCCCCACGTACCGGCTCGCCGCCGCCCGCGCCTCGGTGACCAGGTCGAAGCCGGGGGCCAGCTCGGCAAGGCCGCCCTCCAGCGTGGCCAGCGCGCGGAACACGGCGGCCACCTCGGGCGGGATGGCCAGCCCGAAGTCGGCCACGATGCGGAACAGGTCGGTGAACATGCGCAGCCCGAGGCTGGTGGCCGGGCCCATGTGCCTGGCCAGGAACTGGCCCAGCGCCCGTTCCAGGCGTTCCTCGTCGATCTCGTCGGGGCGCTGCACGACCTCCAGCAGCGCGTCGGTGCAGGCCGTGCTGTCGCCCTTGTCCATGGCCAGCAGCAGCCGCTGCAAGGCCTCGCGCAGCCCGTCGTCCAGCCTGCCGACCGAGCCGAAGTCGAGCATGCCAAGGCCGCCGCCGTCGAGCAGCAGCACGTTGCCGGGGTGCGGGTCGGCGTGGAACACCCCGTCGATCATGATCTGGCGCAGCAGGGTGTCCAGCAGGGTCCTGGCCAGCTCGGCCGGGTCCAGCCCGCGCTCGGCGATGACCGGACCGGCGGCGCTGAGCGGCACCCCGTCCAGCCGCTGCATGACCAGCACGCGCCGCCCGCACAGCCGCTCGTGCGGCACCGGGTAGCGCACCCCGGTGTCCCGGCCCGCCGTGGCCGCCGCCACCGCCGCCATGTTCGCCGTCTCCACGTGGAAGTCCAGCTCCTCGCGAATGGCCTCGGCGAACCCGTCGGCCAGTTCCCGCACGCCCATCGTGGCGCCCCAGCGGGTGCCGGTCTCCAGCCGCCTTGCCAGCCGCGCCACGATGTCCAGGTCCCGGTCCACCACCTCGGCGATGCCGGGGCGCTGGACCTTGACCACCACCCGCTCGCCAGAGCGCAGCACGGCGGCGTGCACCTGGGCCACCGAGGCCGCGGCCAGCGGCACGTGGTCGAACTCGGCGAACACCTCGGTCGGCGGCGCGCCCAGCTCCTCGGTGAGCACGCGCTCGACCTCCTCCCACCGTGCCGGTGCGGCCCGGTCGCGCAGCCTGCTCAGCTGCTCCACGAACTCCGCGGGCAGCAGGTCGCGCCGGGTGGACAGCACCTGGCCGAGCTTGACGAAGGTGACCCCGGCCTCGTCCAGTGCCCTGGCCAGCGAACCCGCCAGCCGGGTGCGGGTGGACGCGGCCGCCAGCGGGTCGCGGCGGCGGCCGGACAGGTAGGGGCTCAGCCCGTGCCGGACCGCGATGCGCAGGATGCGGGAGTACCGCTTGCCCCTGGCGATCCGGCCGCGCAGGCCGCGCACGAAGTCCACCGGGTGCGGCAGGGAGCCGGTCGGCACCAGCACCTCGGCCAGCACCAGGCACACCATCGCCACCAGCATGCTGGAGGCGATGCCCAGCAGCATGAACCAGAACGGGGTGAAGCTGTCGTTCGCGGTGGACATACCCCCGGCGAAGCTGCGCACGATCGGCGTGAAGGTGAACACCGCCAGCAGCCCGGCCGCCAGTCGCCGGGTCAGCCCGAAGGTCATGCCGAGCAGCCTGCTGACCGCTCCTGCCATCAGCCACGCGGTCAGCGCGAGGGTGACGGTGCCTGCCACGTCGAGCAGGAAGTCGTTCATGGTCGGAAACGCTACGACACACGGCGTGGCAGTGTGGTCCGCGTGCACGAGTTGATCAGTGCCGAGCGAGGGCACTTCGAACTGGAGTCCGGGCACCACGGGGACCTGTGGCTGGACCTGGACCGCCTGTTCCTGCGGGCGTCCCGGCTGCGGCCACAGGTCGCCGAGCTGGCCGCCCGGTTGGCGCCGCACCGGCCGCGGGTGGTCTGCGGGCCGCTGACCGGCGGTGGCTTCCTGGCCCAGTTGGTGGCCGCCGAACTGGACGTGGACTTCTGCCACGCGGAGCGCCACACGGGGGCCGTCTACCGGGTGCCGGAGGCGCTGCGGGCTGGCCTGCGCGACGCGCGGGTCGCCGTCGTGGACGACGTGTGCAACGCCGGGTCGGCGGTCCGCAAGACCCTCGCCGACCTGGCGGTGTGCGGGGCGCGGCCGGTGGCCGTCGGCGCGCTGCTGGTGCTCGGCGACTCGGCCGCGGCGCTGGCCACCGAGCAGGGTGTGCCGCTGGTGGCACTGGAGGAGCTGGCCAACTCCCTGTGGCAGCCCGCGGACTGCCCGCTGTGCGCGAGCGGTGTGCCGCTCAGCGCCCGTCGGAGTTGATCAGCAGCTGCCCACCGGAGCGGATCACGTTGATCGTCTTGTGCTGCCCGTTCTGCTTGGGCGGGTTGCCCTTGTCGAAGTAGGTCACGTCCACCGGCACGTTCACCGAGCCGTCCGGGTTGGCGGTGACGCCCTGCGCGTTGTTCGAGTACACCTGGGAGAACTGGCCCCAGTAGTCGCGGAAGGCCTGCTCGCTGCCGAACTGCTGCTGCACGTTGCCGGACAGCTTCGACCAGAACCCGGCCACGCCCTGGCTGTAGTAGTCGATCACGAACTGACCGGCCGTGGCGAAGTCGATCGGGCCACCGGACTGGTCGTTGGTGACCGAGGTCGGCGGCGTGGTGGTCGTGCTCGTCGGCGGCGTGGTCGTGGTCGAGGTGGGCGCCGAGGAGGTGGGCGGCTGCGCCTGGGTGGTCGTGGTCGTGGCGGCCGGGTTGTTCGGCGCGGTGTTCGGCGCGGGCTGGGAGGTGCCGCTCGTCGTCGGACCGGGGGTGGGCGTGTTCGGCGGGTTGATCAGCGCGAACGCCACGATCGTGCCGACCAGCAGCACGACCACCAGCACGCCGACACCGATCAGCAGCGGGCGGCGGTCGCGCGGCGGGGCGGCGGGCTCCACGTTGGCCGGGCTGTCCAGCAGGCCGGTGGCGGTGGGCGGCTCGGCCAGCACGGCCGTGGGCGGCGCCGGGGTCCAGCTCGGCTTCTTGCCGTCACTGGCCAGGGTCAGTGCCTCGGCGGCGGCGCTCATGCTGGGCCGCTGCGTGGGATCGGCGTGCACCAGGGCCATCAGCAGTTCGGTCAGCGGACCGGCCTGCTTGGGCGGGGGCACCTCGCCGGTGGCCACGGCGTGCAGCAGGGCCAGGGGGTTCTGGCTGGTGCCGAACGGCGGGCGGCCCTCCACCGCGTTGTACAGGGTGGCGCCCAGCGAGAACACGTCCGCGGACGGGCTGGGGTCCTGGCCCCTGGCGACCTCGGGGGCCAGGTAGGCCGGGGTGCCCGCGGAGATGCCGGTCTGGGTGACCGTCACATCGCCCACGGCGCGGGAGATGCCGAAGTCGGTGATCTTGGCGGTGCCGGTCTCGCCGAGCAGGATGTTGCCCGGTTTGATGTCGCGGTGCACGATGCCCGCGGCGTGCGCCACGGCCAGCGCCGAGGCGACCTGCGCGCAGATGTCGGCGGCCTCCTCAGGCGGCAGCGTGCCCCGCTCGGCCAGCACCGAGGACAGGCTGCGCGAGGGCATGAACTCCATCACCAGGCAGGGCTCGCCCTGGTGCTGGGCCACGTCGAACACGGAGACGGCGTTGGGGTGCTGCAGGCGGGCGGCGATGCGGGCCTCGCGCATGGCGCGGCGGCGCGCCTCGTCGGTCTCCTGCTCGGACAGTCCCGGCTGCAACACGAGCTGCTTGATGGCGACCACGCGCTCCAGCCGCTCGTCCCTGGCCGACCAGACGATGCCCATGGCTCCGCTGCCCACACGTTCGATCAGCCGGTAGTGCCCGGCGATCAGTTGCCCCGCGTCGATGACCGATTACTCCTCGTGTGCGCCCCGGGCCGCCATACCCACTATGGATTTACACTCTAGCCAGCAGTCCCGGCTACAGGTGGTAGGCGTACCGCAGGTCATCCTAGTCATGTGCGTCCTGGTGTCCACAGTGGACTTCACGCAGGTTGGGATAGGTTTGCGCGATGAGGCCGAAGATCGCGATCGTGACGGGGGCGGGCTCGGGCATCGGCAGGGCCGCGGCCGCCGCGCTCGCCGGAGCGGGTTACCACGTCGGGCTGGCGGGGCGCAGGGCCGAGGCGCTGCGGGAGACCGCGGAGCTGGCCGGGGGCACGACCCTGGTGCTGCCCACCGATGTCACCGCCGAGCAGTCGGTGCGGGAATTGTTCACGGCGGTCACCGGCGAGTGGGGCCGCCTGGACCTGTTGTTCAACAACGCGGGCACCTCCGGGACCCCGGCACCGGTCGCCGACCTCTCCCTGGAGCAGTGGTCGGCGGTGGTCGACACCAACCTGACCGGTTCGTTTCTCTGCGCACGCGAAGCGTTCCGCGTGATGCGCGACCAGTCCCCGCGCGGCGGGCGGATCATCAACAACGGCTCGCTGTCGGCCTACGTGCCGCGCCCGTTCACGGTGGCCTACGCCGCGAGCAAGCACGCGATCACCGGACTGACCAAGACCCTGTCCCTGGAGGGCCGGGAGCACGACATCGCCTGCGGGCAGTTGGACATCGGCAACGCCGCCACGGACATGGCCGCCAAGTTCAGCGTGGGCGTGCCGCAGGCCAACGGGCAGATCGCCACCGAGCCCACGATGGACCTGTCCGCGGTGTCCGAGGCGGTGCTCTACATGGCCGGGCTGCCGCTGTCGGCGAACGTGCAGTTCATGACGGTGATGGCCACCGCGATGCCGTTCATCGGCCGGGGGTGAGCGGGGTGCGGCTGCGCGAACTGGGACTGGACCTGCCGCTGGACCCGTGCGGTCCGGACAACGCCATCACCGACGTGCCGGGTGTCCGAGTGGGGCACACGACGCTGGTCTCCGGGCACGGTCCGCTGGTGATCGGCCGGGGCCCGGTGCGCACCGGGGTCACGGTGATCAAGCCGCGGCACGGTTACGAGCGGGACTCACCGGTGTACGCCGGCGCCGCCACGCTCAACGGCAACGGGGAGTTCACCGGGCTGGAGTGGGTGCGCGAGTCCGGTCTGCTGACCACTCCCATCGCGATCACCAACACGCACAGCGTGGGCACCGTGCGCGACGCGCTCGTGCGCTACGACCCCGAGCACGCCACCCGCACCGACTACTGGTCCATGCCCGCCGTCGCCGAGACCTATGACGGGGTGCTCAACGACATCAACGGCATGCACGTCCGCGAGGAGCACGTGCACGCGGCGCTGCGCGCGGCGGCGGGCGGCCCGGTGGCCGAGGGCTCGGTGGGCGGCGGCACCGGCATGATCTGCCACGGCTTCAAGGGCGGTATCGGCACCGCCTCGCGGCTGGCCGGGCCGTGGACGGTCGGCGCACTGGTGCAGGCCAACTACGGCCGCCGCGAGGACCTGCGGGTCTGCGGCTATCCGGTGGGCAGACTGCTGGGCGAGGACGTGGTGCCGCTGCCGGGCGCGGCGCTGGCCCCGGGCAGCGGGTCGATCATCATCGTGCTGGCCACCGACGCGCCACTGCTGGCCGACCAGTGCCGCAGGCTCGCGCAGCGGGCGTTCGTCGGGCTGGCGCGGGTGGGCGGCGGCTGCGCGGACTCCAGCGGGGACATCGCGCTGGCCTTCGCCACCGGCAACGAGGGGCTCACCCCGGAGTACGTCACCGCCGCCGAGCAGCCGATCAGCGTGCGCACCCTGCCGCACCAGGCGCTGTCCCCGCTGTTCGAGGCCGCGGCGGGGGCCACCGAGGAGGCGATCCTCAACGCCCTGCTCGCCGCGGAGACGATGACCGGGGCCGGTGGGGTCACCGCGCACGGGCTGAGCACGGCAGTACTGATCGACGCACTGCGCCGCTGTTCCCCGTGAATCATTAACCTCATTCATCCCCTCATCCGATCGCCGACCCGATCACACTCAATTCTGTGAATCCAAACCTCCCGAAATGAACGGCGTTACTCCGTTCAGTGGGTGTCGAAAAGTGAGGTTTACGCTACCGTAGGTCACCTCCCTCACCATATCGTGAAGTGTCGGGAAGGAAACCCATGCTTAATGCGATAGCCGCTACCGGTGTGGCCCTGACGATGCTCTCCACCCCGATCTCCACGCCATATTCGTGGACTACTCCCCCACCCCCTGACAAGATTGTCATCGATGTCGCGACGGTCAACGGTTCGGGCTGTCCGGTCGGAACCGCAGCCGTCGCGGTCGCCCCTGACAACACGGCGTTCACCGTGACCTACAGCAAATACACCGCGCAGGTCGGCGTGGGCGCGAGCCCGACCGACTTCCGCAAGAACTGCCAGCTCAACCTGCGGGTGCACGTGCCCGCGGGCTTCACCTACGCCATCGCGCAGGCCGACTACCGCGGATTCGGCCACCTGGAGAAGGGTGCCACCGGAATCGAGCGGGCCAACTACTACTTCCAGGGGCAGTCGCCCACCGCGTACGCGAACCACAACTTCAACGGCGCATTCGACGATGACTGGCAGACAACGGATGTCACCGATGTCGCACAGTTGGTCTGGGCGCCCTGCGGCGAGGAGCGGAACTTCAACATCAACACGGAGTTGCGGGTATCCGCGGGCACGTCCGACCCGAAGAAGACGACCAGCTTCCTGACGATGGACTCCACCGACGGAAGTATTACGACCACTTACCACTTCGCCTGGCAGAAGTGCCCCTGAGCGGTCAACTGACACGTGGGATCCGCGGGCATGCTCACCCCGCGGATCCCACACCCATTCCCACCCACGAGTCCCGCTCTGGGGCGCGCGAGTCCCGCTCTGACGCACGCGAGTCCCGCTGACCGGCGGCCGAGTCCCGCTCTGACGCACGCGAGTCCCGCTCTCCAGTGGCCGAGTCCCGCTCTCCGTGCTCGCACGGGCCGCCGCGCCGATGGTCACCCGGCACGCGACCCGCCCCGACGACGGGGTTCAGCCACGGCAGAACGGGACTCACGCGCCGGTGAGCGGGACTCGCGCTCGAGACAGCGGGACTCGCGGCCCGGAGGGCGGGACTCGCGGGCGGGTGAGCGGGACACGCCGTACCGGGACGTCAGACACGCCGTACCGGAAGCGCCGACACGCCGTGCGGGATGCGCCGACACGCGGCACCGGAGCGTCCGACACGCGCTGCCTGGCGCAGGGGTGGGTCAGGACGGGGTGAGCAGGGCTGTACAGCGTCGCACGGCGGAGTCGGTACCGGTCAGTTCGAGCCGTCCGGCGTGGGTGGCCTCGGTGAGGGCGGTCGGCTGGGCGCAGACCACCAGCAGGGTCCCGGCGTCGGTCGTGGCCACGACGGACGGGGGCTGGGCGGGTCCGAGCCCGCCGTGCGCCCGCCCCGCGCGCACCGACAGGTGGAAGACCTCCCCGTCCACGCGGAACTCGTAGTCCTCGTCCACCTCGGCGTGCCGGCCCGCGGCCAGCGCCTCCACGGCCAGGAACGCCCACCTCGGCCGCACCGTGTCCACAGTGGACAGTTCGGGGCGGAACAGCCCCCAGCGGGTCAGCTCCAGCAGCACCGGCCGCAGCCCGTGACCCGTGTCGGTCAACTCGTAGGCGTACCGCTGCGCCGACCCGACCCCGCACTGCCGCACAACTCCCCGCGCCACCAGGAACCTCAGCCGATCCGCGAGCAGGTTGGTGCCCAGCCCCGGCAGATCGGCGAGCAGTTCGCTGTAGCGGCGCGGCCCGAGCAGCAGTTCGCGCACCAGCAACAGGGTCCACCGCTCCCCCAGCACGTCCATCGCGGCGGCGAGTCCGCAGTGCTGGTGGTACGCACGCTTGACAGTCAGCCCCTCCACCTCCCCTGCCCACCACTGTAACCGAATGGGGGACAGGGAAATCCACTCAGCGCAGGTATGCGAGCCCGGGATGCGCGACCTGGTATCGATCCAGCAGGCGCCGCGCGGTGCTGACCGAATTCACCAAGGGGTGCAAGGCGAAGGCGCTCAACGCGTGCTTGCGCGAACCGGTGTTCGCGGCGGCCAGCACGGCCCTGTCCACTGCCTTGACCGCGCCGACGAGCGAGGCGGCGTGCAACGGCAGCGGCGACGTGGCCAGCGGCTGCGCGCCGTTCGCGCCGACCAGGCAGGGCAGCTCCACCACCGCGTCGGCGTCCAGCCCCGGCAACGCGGACCCGTTGCGCACGTTGAGGATCAGCGTGGTCCCGCGGTCCTGGGCGATGGCCCGCATGAGCGCGAGCGCGATCTTCTCGTACCCGCCGCCGTCCAGGTCGCAGGCGTCGCGCTCACCGGCACCAGCCGACTCGCGGTTGCCCGCCATGTACGTGGCCTCGCGTTCCAGCCGGGTGTCCTCCCACCGGCGCAGTGCTGAGCCGGGATCACTCCGAACGGCGGAGTAGAAACCTTCCTGTTGGCGCTCAAGGAAAGCACCGCGGGTCGGCGCGTCACCGAGCCCGGCGGCCACTGCCTCGCGGGCGAAGTAGTAGTAGTGCAGGTACTCGTTGGGCAGGCAACCCAGCACCCGCAGCCAGTCCACGCCGAACAGCTTGCCCTCCTCGAAGGACTCCAGCGCGTCGCGGTCGGCCAGCAGCCGGGGCAACAGGTCCACCCCGTCCACGTGCACGGCGCGCAGCCAACCGAGGTGGTTGAGGCCCACGTAGTCCAGCCGGGCGCGGTCCGGGTCGGCGCCCAGCGCGCGGACGACCCGGCGGCCCAGCCCGACCGGCGAGTCGCAGATGCCGATCACCCGGCCGCCCAGGTGCCCGGACATCGCCTCGGTGACCAGTCCGGCCGGGTTGGTGAAGTTGATGACCCACGCGTTCGGCGCGAGTTCGGCGACCCGCCGCGCGATGTGCACGGCGACCGGCACGGTGCGCAGTCCGTAGCTGATCCCGCCCGCGCCCACGGTCTCCTGACCGAGCACGCCCTCCTCGAACGCGATCCGCTCGTCCGCGGCGCGACCAGCCAGCCCGCCGACCCGGATCGCGGAGAACACGAAGTCGGCCCCGGTCAGCGCCTGGTCCAGGTCGGTGGTCGTGCTGACCACCGGCGCGTCGGGGACCCCGGCGGCCTGCTGGGCGAGCACGTGCCCGATGGCGGCCAGCCGGTCGGCGTCCAGGTCGTGCAGCACGACCTCGGTCACCCGGTCGGGGCCGTGGTCGGCCAGCAGTGCCTGGTACACCAGGGGAACGCGGAACCCGCCACCGCCGAGAACGCTCAGCCGCAATGCCATGGCGCGACGATATCGGCCGTGCGGCCGCGCAGGTACTCGGCGGGGTCGCGCACGATCGCCCTGGTCACCGAGCCCGCGGCGCCGCGCACAGCGGCCTCCCACCCCAGCCGGGACACCTCCACGCGCAGATCGGTCCAGCGCGCGCCGAGCACCCGCCGGTCCAGTTCGGCGCGGACCGGCCCCGCCAGCCAGGGCGCCAACTGGGCGAACATGCCGCCCAGCACGACAGCGGCCGGGTCCAGCACGTTGACCATGCCCGCCAGGGCCACGCCCAGCGCGGCCCCGGCCTGCTCGATCGCCGAGACGGCCGCGGACTGCTCCGCCCTGGCCAGTTCGACGAGCTGGGCCAGCGGCCCCTCCGGCGTGCCCAGGCTGGTGCCGGTCGTGGTGGGCAGCCCGGCCGCGCGCAGGATCGCCTCCTGGCCGGCGACCTGCTCCAGGCAGCCCAGTGCCCCGCACCGGCAGCGCTCACCGTCCACGGACACCATGACGTGCCCCAGTTCCCCGGCGAACCCGTGCCGTCCCCGGAACAGCTCGCCCGCCACCACGACCCCGGCGCCGATGCCGATCTCCCCGGACACGTGGATGAAGTCGGCCAGCTCGGGCTTGCCGCCGAACCAGAACTCGCCCAGCGCGGCCAGGTTCGCCTCGTTCTGCACCGACACGACAGGCGAGCTCCGGCCGATCCGGCGGGTCAGCTCCTCGGCCACCTCCAGTTCGGGCCAGTCCAGGTTCGGCGCCGCCACGAGCGCACCCCGCTGGGCCGTGACCAGTCCGGGCACGGCGGCCACCAACCCGGCCACCGGTTGGCGGCCCGCCGCGCGCATGCCCTGCGCGAGCAGTTCGGCCGCCTCGTCCAGCACCTCGCCGTGCGGGCGCGTCCGGTTGTCGGCCAGGCGGACCTCCAGGTGGCGCTGGTGCCCGGCCAGGTCGACCACGCAGCACACCAGGTAGTCGATGTTGATCTCCAACCCGACGCCGACCGGCCCGTCCGGGTTGAGCCGCACCGCCTGGCCCGGCCGCCCGACCACGTTGCCAACGGCCCCGCCGTCGGCGACCAGACCGGCCCGGTCCAGTTCGTCCACCAGGCTGGACACCGTGGCCTTGGTCAGGCCGGTCGCGGCGGCGATGGCCGCGCGCGAGACCGCGCCGTGCTCGGCGATGCTGCGCAGCACCACGCCGAGGTTGTTCTCCCGCATCGCCTGCTGGCGGACCGGTCCGGTCATGGCGCGGCCACCTCGCCAACCCTGCGCAGCACCCCGTTCCAGCCCCTGGGGCCGCCCATGATCCGCCGGGACAGCTGCTCGTGCTCGTCGTCCGGGTCGAAGCCCGCGTGCTCCACGAACAACCGGGTGCCCCTGCCCTCCGGCTCCAGCCACCAGGTCACGGTCTGCTCGCTCTTTGCGCGGTTCCAGCTGATCCGCAGCAGCTGCCCCGGCCGGATCTCCAGCACCTCGCACTGGCAGTCCCCGTCGAAGTCCACGGCGGGGATCGGCGGGCGGCGGAAGCTGAACAGGTGGCCGACCACCGGCTTGAAGTCGTTGGGCATCAGCCAGCGGGCCATCAGCTCGGGGTCGATCAGCGCCTGCCAGACCACCTCGGGCCGGTGGGCCAGGAACTGGTCGGCGCGGATCGCGCGGCGGTCGGGGGCGGCCACCGGGTCAGGACTCCCGCTCGTCGAGCAGCTCGCCGAAGGCCGACAGCCGTCCGCGCCAGAACTGCTCGTACGGGGTGAGCCAGTCGGAGACCTCCCGCAGCGGGGCGGCCCGCAACCGGTAGTAGCGCTGACGGCCCTCGCGCTGCTCGCCGACCAGGCCCGCGTCCTTGAGCACCCTCAGGTGCTCGGAGACGCTGGGGCGCCGCAGGTCGAAGTGGTCGGCCAGCTCCTGCACCGGGCGTGGGCCGTCCAGCAGCAGGCGCAGCAGTTCGCGCCGCGTGGGGTTGGCCAGCGCGGAGAACACGTCGACCGTCTCCGACATGACACTGAGTATACGAACGCACGGGGCCAGGGCATGCCGTACACCCGGAGGACGACGCAGTTCAGGGTCCATCATGCTGCGCTGAACCGGGGGTTGGGGCGGCCGGGGCCGCCCCAACCTGGGTCAGTGCCCGCGCGGGGTGTGCGGGCGGGTGCCCGGGTCCTGGTGCGGGGGCTGCTGGCCCTTGCCGGGCAGGGTGGGCTTGGGCAGGGTCGCCACCTCGTACTGGGCCAGGGTCAGCGGGCCGTGCGTGTCGGGCAGCACCGGCGGCTGGGCCTTCGGGTCGCTGAAGCGGAACGCGGAGGTCAGGTCGCCGAAGGTCCTGCGGCGCCAGGCGCTGATGTTGGTCTCCTGCACACCGGTCAGCTTCTCCAGCAGGCGCAGCACCGAGGTGTGGTCGAAGTTCTCGCTGCACACCCAGCCGCCCTGGGTCCAGGGCGAGACGATCGTGGTAGGCACGCGGTAGCCGCCACCGATCGGCAGGCCCTTGACGAACTCCTCGGCGGTGCCCGGGGCGGGCACCGGCGGGGCGACGTGGTCGAACAGGCCGTCGTTCTCGTCGTAGGTGAGGATGAACGCGGTCTTGGCCCACACCTCGGGGTTGGCGGCGATCGCGTCGATCTTGCTGGCCACGAAGGCGGCCCCGGCGGCGGGCAGGTAGTCGGGGTGCTCGGACTCGGCCGCGGTGGGGATGATCCAGGAGACGGTCGGCAGCTGGTCGTTGATCGCGTCGTACTCGAACTTGCCCGCCGGGTACTTCTGCATGCCGTTGAGATAGAGCGGGGAGGTCTGCGGCGCGTTCTGGTACTGGACGAAGTTCTCCAGCACGTTGCAGCCGTAGTTGTCCTTCTGCTGGTAGACCTTCCAGCTCACCCCGGCCTCGGTCAGCCGCTCGGGATAGGTCTTCCAGCTGTACTCCGTGCCGCTGTTGTCCAGCGCGGGGCCGCCGCCCTTGCCGCTGGGGTCGATCATGCCGGTCATCAGGTAGTACCGGTTGGGGTGGGTCGGCCCGAACACCGAGCAGTGGTAGGCGTCGCAGATGGTGAAGGCGTCGGCCAGCGCGAACTGGAAGGGGATGTCCGCGCGGGTGTAGTAGCCCATCACGTAGGGACCGTTGACCCCGTCGGCGGCCCGGTGCGCGGGCAGCCAGTTGTCCATCTTGCCGCCGTTCCACGCGTTGTGCTGCACGGTCCAGGCGTGGCTGGTGGACGGGATGGCCTGCGCGCTGGACTTGCGGGTGTCCAGGTGGAAGGGCAGCAGGTAGCCGTCGGGGTTCTTCGCGTCGGGCTGGTAGAACACCGATCTGCCGTTGGGCAGCTTCATCGCGTTGGGGTCGCTGAAACCACGCACACCGGACATCGTGCCGAAGTAGTGGTCGAAGGACCGGTTCTCCTGCATGAGGATCACGATGTGCTTGATGTCGCTGAGCGAGCCGCGGTGCTTCGGCTCGGCGGCCATCGCCGCCCGGAGGTTCGGTGGGAGCAGGGTGGATGCGAGTGCGGCGCCTGCGGCAGTGCCCAACAGGCGACGGCGAGTCAGTTCGGCCACCTCGGCGACGCTACCCAGGTCACGGTCGGCGCTGACCCGAACAACGGGGGAACTTCAGGTGACCGCTGTTCACACCTTGCCGCGCTCGGCACGCCGCTGCCTGGCCAGTTCGGGGTCCAGCACGGGAACGGCCGCCAGCAAGGACTTCGTGTACGGATGCGTCGGGTTTCCGTACAGTTCGTCGGTTTCGCCGGACTCCACGACCTGACCGGACCTCATCACCACGACCCGGTCGCTGACCTGCCGCACCACGGCCAGGTCGTGCGCGACGAACACCAGCGTCAGGTCGAACTCCGTGCGCAGCTGGGCCAGCAGGCGGATCACCTGCGCCTGGGTCGACACGTCCAGTGCCGACACGGGTTCGTCGCACACCAGCAGCTTGGGCCGCAGCACCAGGGCGCGGGCGATGCCGACCCGCTGGCGCTGTCCGCCGGAGAACTCGTGCGGGTACCGGTCGAACCGCTCCGGGTCGAGACCGACCTGTTCCAGCAGCTGCTGCACCTTGCGGCGCAACACCTTCTCGTCCGACTCTCCGCGCACCCGCAGCGGGTCGGCGATGCTGTCGCCGATGGTCCGGCGCGGGTTCAACGAGGAAACCGGGTCCTGGAACACCATTTGCAGGTCCCCGCGCAACGCCCGCAGCCGCCGCTCGGGCATCGCGGAGATCTCGTTGCCCTCGAACAGGATCTGCCCCGAGGTGGGCGTGAGCAGCCGGACCATCATGCGGGCCAGTGTGGTCTTGCCACTACCGCTCTCCCCCACCACGCCCAGCGCCTCACCACGCAGCACGTCCAGGCTGACCCCGTCCACCGCGTGCAGCTTCGCCCCGGTCAGCCGCGAGCCGATCCGGAAGTGCTGGTGCACGTCGAGTACCCGCATCAGCGGTTCGGCCGGCGACTCGCGCGCGGGACGGTCACGCGGTGCGTCCAGACGCGGGATCGACGCCACCAGGTCACGGGTGTAGCCCTGGCTCGGCTCGGTCAGCACCGACTCGGCCGGGCCGCGCTCCACCGCGTGCCCACCCTGCATCACCAGGACCTCGTCCACGTTGCCCGCGGCCACGGCCAGGTCGTGCGTGACCAGCAGCAGCGCCATACCGGTCTCGGTGCGCAACTCGTGGATCAGGTCGAGGATCTGCGCCTGCACCGTGACGTCCAGCGCGGTGGTCGGCTCGTCGGCGACGAGCACCTGCGGCTGGCAGGACAGCGCCATGGCGATCAGCGCGCGCTGGCGCATGCCGCCGGAGAACTCGTGCGGGAACGCGTCGACCCGCCGCGCGGCCTCGGCGATGCCGACCCGGTCGAGCACCTGCACGGCCCGTGCCCGCGCGGCGCGGCGGCTGGCGTTGGTATGGGCGCGGTACACCTCGGCGATCTGGTCGCCGACGGAGAAGAACGGGTCCAGCGCGGACAACGGGTCCTGGAAGACCATCGCGATCCGGCTGCCGCGCAGTCGGCGCACCTGCTCGTCGGTGGCGGCGTTCAGCTCGGTGCCGAGCACCTCGACGTGACCGTCCACTGTGGCGTTCGTGCCGCGGTGCAAGCCCAGCAGTGCCAAGGCGGTCGCGCTCTTGCCGGAGCCCGACTCGCCGACGATGCCCAGCGCGCGACCGGCCCCGAGCTGGAAGGACAAGCCGTCCACGGCACGCAGCGTGCCGCCCTCGGTGCGGAAGTCGATGGTGAGGTCACGCACCGACACGACGTCACTCACGCGACCCTCACCCTCCGGTCGACCACGGCGTAGAGCACGTCCGCGATCGCGTTGCACAGCACGATGACGAAGCCGATCAGCAAGGTCATGCCCACCACCATCGGCAGGTCGATCTGGTTCACCGACTGCACCATCAACCGGCCCAGCCCCGGCAGGCCGAACGCCGTCTCGGTGAGCATGGACGCGGTCAGCACCGCGGCGATGTCGGCCGCCGCCACGGTGATCAGCGGGCTGAGCGCCCCGCGCAGGGCGTGCCTGCCGATCACCCGCCGCTCGGTCAGGCCGTAGGCGCGGGCGGTGCGGATGTGGTCCTCGGTCAGGGTCTCCAGCACGCCCGAGCGCGAAAGCCTGACGTAGGGCGGGAGTTGCACCAGTGCGAGCACGATCCACGGCAGGACCAGGTTCTGCGCCCAGCCGAGCGGGTCCTCGTCGAAGGGCACGTAGCTGGGGAACGGCAGCCATTGCAGGTACACGCAGAACACCATGAGCAGCAACAGGGAGGTGATGAAGGCCGGGACGGCGAACCCGCCCAGCACCACCACGTTCACCGCGTGGTCCAGCCACCGGCCGCGGCGCAGTGCGGACAGCACACCGGCCCCGATGCCGAAGGTGAGCCAGAGCAGGGCCGCCCCGATCACGATCGACAGCGAGACGGGCAGCGCCTCCAGGATCTTGTCCAGCACGGGTTCGGTGTACTGGAAGGAATATCCCAGGCAGGGCGCCGGGCAGTGCAGCACGCTCGGGCCGGAGCTGAAGTCCCTGCCCACGACGAGCCCGCTCAGGAAGTGCCAGTACTGCACGTACAGCGGCTCGTCCAGGCCGAGCGAGTGCTCCACCATGGCGAGCCGGTCGGCCGTGCAGGTCTTGGGGCCGCACACCAGTTGCGCGGGGTTGGCGGGCATCAGGTAGAACAGCACGTACACCACCGCGGACATCGCCAGCATCACGGCGATCGCGCCGAGCAGGCGCCGCACCACGTAGCCGAGCATTCAGGCCGCCTTCCTGGACAGCCGGGTGCTGCGCGGGTCCAGCGCGATCCGCACGCCCTCGCCGAACAGCGTGAACGACAACACCGTCAGGAACACCATGAACGCGGGCAGCAACACGTACACCGGATCGCTGCGGAACCACGTGGTCGCCGAGGAGAGCATCTGGCCCCACGAGGAGGTGGGCGGGCGTACCCCCACCCCGAGGAAGGACAGGCCCGCCTCGGCGATCAGGTTGGTCGGCAGCAGCAACGCCCCGTAGGTGATCACGGGTGCGGCCAGGCCGGGCAGGATCTCGCGGCGCGCGACCCGCCAGCCGCTCGCCCCGGACAGCCGGGCCGCAGCGACGAAGTCCCTGGTGCGCAGGCTCAGCGCCTGCGCGCGGGTGATGCGCGCCGTGCCGCCCCAGCCGAACACGCCGATGACCACCGCGACCAGCAGCGGCCTGGGGAAGGTCTCCGGCACGATCGCCAGCAGTGCCAGGGAGAACACGGTCACCGGGAAGGCGATCGCGATGTCGGTGACCCGGCTGAGCAGGGCGTCGACCAGCTTGCCGCTCAGCCCGGCGAGCAGGCCGACGGCCACGCCGAGCAGCACCTCGACCAGGGTGGCGCAGATGGCCACCAGCAGGGAGACCTGCGCGCCTTCGGCGATGCGTGCGAACAGGTCGCGACCGGTCTGCGGCTCCACCCCGAACCAGTGCTGCGGGCTGATCCCGCCGAATCCGCCCAGCGGCACGCCACCACGCGCGGAGTCGACGAGGTCGTTGTGGAACGAGGTGGTGTCCTGGCCCTCCAGCGCGGTCAGCAGCGGCGCGGTGATCGCCAGCAGCACGAGCAGCCCGGCGACCACCGCCCCGAACACCGCGGACCGGTCGGCGCGGAACCGGTTCCAGAGCAGTCTCACTTGACCGACACCGCGGACAGGTCGTACACCCCGGTCCAGTCGCTGACGAAGGCGTTGCGCACGTTCTTGCCGAACAGCCGCAGGCTGGTGCTGTGGTAGAGCGGCACATCCACCGCCTTCTTGCCCAGTTCGGCGTCCAGCGCGCCCCAGCGCTGCGCGGCCTGCGCCGGGTCGGTGATCTTGTTGATCTGGTCGATCTCGGCGTTGACCGCGGGGTCGTTGAGGTGCGCGGTGTTGAAGTTGCCGCCGGAGGCGATGTACTGCCTGCCGTCGAAGATCGGCACCAGGAAGGGCCCGCCGGAGGGCCAGTCGGCGCCCCAGCCCTGGATGGAGACCTGCGGCTGGGTGGCCGGGTTGCCCACGGTCTGCGGGTAGCTCTCGGCGTCCACGCTCTGCAGGTTCACCGTGATACCCGCCTTCTTGTAGGCGTCCTGCACGGCGGTGGCGATGGCCGGGCCGTCACCGTTGCTGTTGTCCGAGCGGTGCGCCAGGGTCACGGTGATGCCGTTCGGGAAACCCGCCTCGGCCAACAGTTGCTTGGCCTTGGCCGGATCACCGTTCTGCCCGGCCGGAAAGTAGTCGAACGCCTGGTAGCCCATGGACTTGTTGTTCGGCAGGAAGGTCGTGGCCGGGTAGGCCAGCGAGCTACCGCCCGCCGCGTTGACCACGGACTGGCGGTCCACCGCGTAGGTGAACGCCTCGCGCACCTTCTGGTTGTCGAACGGCGCCTTGGTGGTGTCGAAGGCCAGGTAGTACGTGTAGGGGAAGCCGCCCTTGGCCACCCGCTTGGCCAGCTCGGGGTTGCTGTCCAGCTGGGCGAGCTCGGAGGGCCCGAGGTCGGTGTCGGTGGTGACGGCGTTGGCGTCCTCACCGCTGCCGGTGCTGATCCGCTGGTTGATCACCGCCGCGTCCAGCCCGTAGCTACCCTCGATCCGGTCCGGGCAGGCCAGCCGGTTGCCGTCCACCTGGCGGGACCAGTTCTCGTTGCGCACCAGGGTGAGGCTCTTGCCCTTCTGGTAGCTGTCGATCTTGTACGGCCCGCTGGAGATCGGGTGCTTCTCGTAGTCCGCACCGGTGTCCTTGGCCTTGGGCACCGGGGCGAACTGGGTTGCCGTTGCCAGGTAGGGGAAGTCGCCGTGCGGGGAGTTGAGGTGGAACACGATGGTCCTGGCGTCGGGGGTCTCGATCGCCGGGATGCCAGCGGGCTGCTTGTACGGGCCCTGGTAGTCCTCGGCCTCGACCAGCCAGTCGTGCAGGTACGGGGCGCCGCCGGGCAGTTCGGCCGCGAAGCTGCGCTCGATGCCGTACTTGACGTCCTGGCTGGTGATCGGCGTGCCGTCCTCGAACTTCAGGCCGTCCCGCAGGTGGTAGGTCCACACCGTGGCGTCGGCGTTGGCCTGCCCGGTGTCGGTGGCCAGGTCCGGCACGACCTTGGCGCCCTCCGCCCCGCCTGCGCGGTTGCGGGTGGTCAGCGTGCGGAACAGCAGGGAGGGGATGTTGCCGCCGCCGGAGGTGTAGAGCCGCGCGGGGTCCAGGTGCGAGCCCGCGTCCTTCTGGTTGAGGATGCGCAGCGTGCCGCCCTGGCAGGTGTTCGGGTCGAACGCGCCGCCTGCGGTCCTGGTGCCACCGCCACAGGCCGCGGTGGTCCCCAGCAGCACTCCCGCGGTCAGCAACAGCGCGGATCTCGTCCAGGTCATCGGTCTACCCCCAGGTCGGGAACTTGCTGATCGCAGACCCTAATGCCGTGACCGCGCCCGGGAATCCCCGTCCAATGGGTGGAACATCGTCCTTGTTGCCAGTAAGTTGCAATAATGACGAGCACGCAGAGCATCAGTCCCGAACTGGCGGCGCACTGGCTGGCCCGCTGGGACACACAACAGGAGCTGTACATCGCCGACCGCGAGGAGCGGTTCACCGTGATCGGCGACGTGGTGGCACACGTGGTGGCCGACCGGCCCGCCCCGCGGGTGCTGGACCTGGGCTGCGGCCCCGCCTCCCTGTCGACCAGGCTGGCCCGGCGACTGCCCTCGGCCAGGTTCGTCGGCGTGGACAACGATCCGCTGCTGCTGGCGCTGGCCCGCGCCACCGCGCCGGAGTCCGTCCGCTTCGCCGAGACCAACCTGGCGGACCCGTCCTGGTCGAACTCCCTGGGCCTGGACGGCGAACTGGACGCCGCGGTGTCGACCACGGCCCTGCACTGGCTCGCCGAGCCGGATCTGTCCCGGTTGTACCGCGATGTCGCGAACCTGTTGCGGCCCGGCGGGGTCCTGGTCAACGGGGACCACATGGCCGAGTCCCAGCCGGACATCGCGCGGATCCAGCAGGTGGTCAAGGACGGTCGTGCCGCCCGGCGGGGCGTGCAGGACAACGAGGACTGGGCCGCGTGGTGGGTCGCGGCGGAGGCGGACGAGGTGCTGGCCCCGCTGGTGGCCCAACGCCGGTCGCGCGGGGTCCGCGACCACGGCACGGGCGTCGGCTTGCAGGGCCACGTGGAGTTGTTGCGCCAGGCCGGGTTCCGCGAGGTCGCCACGGTGTGGCAGTCCGGGGACGACCACGTACTGGTGGCCGTCCGGTAGTTGACGCCTCGACTGGGCAGGTCGTAACCTCGGACCAGCCGCGCAGTGAAAACGTTTACACGAATTCACGCACGGAGGGACGCCAACGATGACCCATCGTCCACTGGGGATCCTCGCGATCGCGCTGGCGCTGTTCGCCGCCGTGATCACCGCACCTGGTGCGGCCGCCGACGACAACCCCTACGGTGACCCCAACCTGGTGTCGATGTTCGACGGCAAGACGCTCGACGGCTGGACCGCGTCCAAGGCCGGTGGCTGGACCGTGCAGGGCGGCGCCATCCACGGCACCGGCACGGCAGGTCGCGGCTGGATCTACTACAACCGCGCGCAGACGGGCACGTTCCGCTGGATCTTCACGGTGCGGCAGGTCTCCGGCAACCACGCGCCGACCGTGTTGATCTGGGGCAGCACCCAGCCGATCCGCGACGCGCTCGGCGCCATCCAGTTCCAGCCGCCCAACGGCGGGCACTGGGACTACCGGCCCGGGCACAACAACGGCGGCGGCAAGCTGTTCAAGGCCTTCCCACACCCCAAGTGGGACGTCCACCAGTGGGCCCAGTGCGAGCTGATCGCCGACCAGAAGACCGGGGTGGCACGCATGGCCTGCTGCCCGCTGACCGCAGGGGCCGCCACCTGCAAGGCCACCGAGGTGCTCGACTTCACCGACAGGACCGCGGGCCAGGCCGGTCCGCTCGCGTTGCAGGTCCACAACGGCGGCATCCAGGACGAGTACCGCGGCCTGTACCTGGAATCCCCCGTGCTGACCAAGCCCGGCCAGTTCCTCACCACCTGAGCCGACACCGCCGAGCGGGGCCGCGAATCAGGGCGCGGCACCACCATGAAGGTGCCCTTCGGGACGTCCAGCGTCGCGAAGGGCACCTTCCTGACACCGCTGCGAGGCGCTGCGAATGCCACCTCCGCGGCGGTCGTGGCCTAGTGGTCCACCGCCTGCTTGGGCGTGGCGTCCACGACCGGCTCGGCCACCTGCTGGCGGTCGAGTTGGGCGGCCAGCTCGTCGCGCTCGCGACGGGTGGCGCGGACCTCCGAGCGCAGGGCACGGCGGCGGCGACCGGCCACCGCCAGCGCCCACACGCCCAGGCAGAACACGAGCGTGACGGCGATGCCGCCGAGGAAGATCTCCAGCGGGGTCGCGGTGACCACCTGCGCGCCGAACGCGCTGAGCGGGTGGGCGGGACCGGCCGAGGCGTTGAAGGCGATGCCGAACGCGGCCACGGCCACCGCGATGACGACGAGAACCAGACCCAGGACCATCGTGTCCACCTCCAAGTGGGTGGTCTGGGGGTGCCCTGGCGACCCGCACCGCAAACCCCGCGCGCAAGCCATAACAGCTCACTCGTTCGGGGTATAACATCAGCGGATGGCTGAGCTGGAGCTGCGCCACCTGCGGGCGGTACGGGCGGTTGCCGAGGCGGGCAGTGTCAGCCGGGCGGCGACTCTGCTCGGGGTGAGCCAGCCCGCGCTGACCGCCCAGCTCAAGCGGATCGAGCGCATCCTGGGCGGTCAGCTGTTCGAGCGCGGCCCGCACGGCACCAAGCCCACGGAGCTGGGCAACTTCGTGCTGAACCGGGCCGAGGCCCTGCTGTCGGACCTGCAGGCGCTGGTGGTCAGCGCCCGGGAGCGGGGCAGTTCGGGCGAGCGCTCGGTGCTGCGCGTGGGCAGCATCCCGCTGACGGTGCTGGGCGCGGTACTGGAACAGCTGCACGAGCAAATGCCGGAACTGGACGTGCAGACCTGGGTGGAGCCCTCCGCACCGGTACTGCTGAAGTTGTTGTCCACCAACAGGGTTGACCTGGCCCTGGTGGAACGCTTCGACGGCATCGAGCCGCACCACCTGGTCGGGCTCACGGTGCGCACCCTGGTCACCGAACCGATCTTCGTCGGGCTGGCCGACGGGCACCCGGCGATCGGCGAGCAGGGTGTGGACCTGGCGGACCTGGCCGACTGCGAGTGGGTGCTGCCCCCACCGCACGAGAACGGGGTGCGCATGCGGCTGCTGGCGGCCTGCGAGGCGGCCGGGTTCGCGCCGAAGGTGCGGCACTACACCTCGGAGGCGGTCACCGGCCGGGCACTGGTCAAGGCGGGCTGCGTGTGCATGGCCGCGGCCGCCTTCCGCGCGGGCGGCGGGGTCTCGGCCCACCCGTTGATCGGCGACCCGATCCAGGCGGACCTGCTGTTCGCCATGCGCGCCAACGACGAACTGCTCAATTCCGCGGACGACCTGTTCCGCTGCGCCGCGCTGGCCTACCTGTCGGTGGTGGACGCCAACCCGCACTTCCGGCGCTGGTGGGACGCCCACCCCGAGGCGCACGCCGACCTGGACGCGGCGCTGGCCGAGGACGGGCTGCCCGGCCTCACCCCACCCGAGGACCGCTGACCGGGCCCTGTCCGTGGTGACCCTGGCACGGTGCGGCGAATGACGCACGGCTATGGCGCCGGTTGTGGCAACGTGGCACGGACGAACAGGTGTGTCGTCGTGTCACAGGGGGATGTCATGACTGGGGAATTCCGCCTGCTGGGCGAGGTCGGGGCCAGCGTCGACGGACAGCCGATCGCGGTCCGCGGCGCGCGGCAGCAGAGCATCCTGGCGGTCCTGCTGGTGGAGGCCAACCGGCCGGTACCGGCCGACCAGTTGATCGACCGTGTCTGGGGCACCACTGGCCTGCCGCGCCAACCGGCCAACGCGTTGTCCGCGCACGTGAAGTTGCTGCGGCGTGCACTGGCCCCGGTCAGTGGGATGAGCATCCGGTGGCAGTCCGCGGGGTACCGGCTCGACCTCGACGGGGAAGCAGTCGACCTGCACCGGTTCCGCACGCTGACCGCCCGGGCCCGCACCGCTGACGAGGAGCACGCCGTCGCACTGTTCGAGCGGGCCCTCGGGCTGTGGCGCGGGGAACCCTTCACGGGCCTGGACACGCCCTGGCTCAACGCGGTCCGCGCGACGCTGATCAGCGAACGCCATGCGGCCCAGTTGGAGCTCACCGACCTGCAACTGCGCTGTGGACGGCACACCGAGCTGCTGCCCGACCTGACCGACCGGGTACGCGAGCACCCACTGGACGAACGGCTCGCCGGTCAGTTGATGCTCGGCCTGTACCGCAGCGACCGCCCGGCCGAGGCACTCCAGCACTACCAACGGATCCGGGCGCGGCTGGCCGAGGAGTTGGGCACCGATCCCGGTCCAGCGCTGCGAAAGCTGCACCAGCGGATCCTCACCGCTGATCCGCGGCTGACCGGTCCCGGCCGGTGGCCGGTGCCGCGCCAGCTACCCGCACCGCCGCGGTCGTTCACCGGCCGCACCGGTGAACTCGCCGCCCTCGACCGCGCGGCGGAACAGGGCGGCACGATGGCGATCTCCGCGCTCGCCGGTGCCGGTGGGATCGGCAAGACCTGGTTGGCGCTGCACTGGGCGCACCGGAACCTGCACCGGTTCCCGGACGGTCAGCTCTTCGTCGACCTGCACGGCTACGGCCCCGAGGCCCGCCCCATGTCCGCCGCCACCGTGCTGCACGGGTTCCTCGACGCCCTCGGCGTGCAGCCTGGCCGGGCGCCAGCCGATCCGTACGCCCAGGCGGCGTTGTTCCGCAGCCTGGTGGCGGGCAAGCGGATGCTGGTCGTGCTGGACAACGCCGCCGACGCCGGTCAGGTCGTGCCCCTGCTGCCGGGCAGCCCCACCTGCACGGTGATCGTGACCAGCCGCGACCACCTGGCCAGCCTGATCACCCGGCACGGCGCCAGCCACCTGCCCGTCGACGTGCTGTCCGAGGCCGAGGCCCGTGACCTGCTGACCGCGGGGTTGGGCGCCACCCGACTGGCGGCCGAGTCCGAGGCCGGGGCCGAGTTGCTGGCCGACTGCGCTGGGTTTCCCCTGGCGTTGAGCGTCGTGGTCGGCCGCACCCACACGCACCCACACCAGCCGCTGGCCACCTTGGCCACCGAACTGCGCAGTGCCCGGCTGGCCGCGTTGGCGCAGGACGATCCGGCCGCGAGCCTGCCCGCAGTGCTGTCCTGGTCCTATCGCGCCCTCACCGCCGAGCAGGCACGCGTGTTCTGCCTGCTGGGCGTGGCGCCCGGTCCCGACATCAGCCTCGCGGCCGCGGCCTGCCTCGCCGACCTCACCATCGCTCAGGCGCAGGTCGTACTGCGCTGCCTGGTACAGGCTTCCCTGCTGCGGCAGTACATTCCGGGCCGGTACCGGATGCACGACCTGATCCGCCACTACGCCGCGGACCGGGCAGGTCAGGACCTCCCCGACGCGGACCGGGTCGCGGCACTCCGCCGGGTGCTGCACTTCTACCTGCACACCGCTTCGACAGGTGGCCGACTGCTCGAACCGCACCGCCCGATGATCACACTCGAGCCACCCGCACCCGGCTGCCACCCGCTGCCGCTGTCCAACCGCACGGCGGCCATCGGCTGGTTCGACGCCGAGCACCACTGCCTGCTGGCCGCCCTCCAGACCGCCGTCGCGCAGGGCTGGCACCAGTGCGTGTGGCAGCTGGTCTGGGCCATGCACCCCTTCCACTGGCGCAGCAGGCACGGCACCGACCACCTCGCCGCCTGGCGGGCCGGGCTGACCGCGGCCGACCAGCTCGGCGACCCCGTGGTGCAGGCCCTCGCCCGGCGGCACCTCGGCCACGCCTGCGGCATGGCGGGCAGGTACGAGGAGGCGATGGAGCACCTCCAGCACGCCCTGGCCCTGGCCGGGCTCGCCGGGGACGTGCCGGGCCAGGGCCACGCCCACCGGTACCTCGCCTGGGCCTGGGACCGGCAGGGGGATGATCATCGCGTGCTGGAACACGCCAGCCGTGCCCTGCGCGTGTTCCAGGCCCTGGGCATGCCGGTGTGGGAGGCCGAACTGCTCAACCAGGTGGGCTACAGCGCGGCCCGGCTGGGCGAGCACGAGCGGGCCCGCACGTCCTGCGAGGCGGCGCTGGCCCTGTTCACCCGGCACGACCACCGCATCGGTGAGGCGGCCACCCTGGACAGCCTGGGCTTCCTCGCCCACACCACCGGTCAGCACGCCCGAGCCGTGGACTGCTACCGGCAGGCCCTCACCCTGTTCCGGGACCTCGGCGACACCTACTTGGAGGCGGACACCCTCGACCGGCTCGGCTACCCGCACCTGGCCACGGGACAGCGCGAGCAAGCTCGTGCCGTGTGGCTGGAGGCGTTGGAGCTGTACCAAACCCAACAGCGCTCGGACGAGGCCGAACGGGTCCGCAGGCAACTGGACGCCGCCCAGGTCCAGTAATCCGTCCCGGACGGCCTCGGCGCGTTCCAGCCGCACAGGCCCCGGTTACCATCGTGGGACGGTGCGCCCGGGGAGCGGAGCAAGATGGCAGGTGCTGGCGAGTCACGGCCGGAGCAGCGGCTGTTCGCGAGGCTGCCTGGCGCGTGGACCCTGGACCGGAGGCTGCCCGGGGTCGGCCGGATGACCGGGCAGGCCCGTTTTCACCAGGTCGACCCCACCCTGTTGCACTACTGGGAGGGCGGACGGCTCACCTTCGACAACGGGCAAACGCACGAGGTCTCCAAGAGGTACCACTACCGTCTTGAGAACGAGCAGATCTGGGTCTGCTTCGCGGAGGACGGCCCACCCAGGGTCATGCATGTGCTGAGGTTCGCCGACGCCACCACCGCCAGCGACGTGCACCTGTGCGGCCAGGACACCTACACCGGGCACTACGAGTTCGCCGGTGCGGACCGGTTCACCGTGCGGATGCGGGTGATCGGACCGCGCAAGGACTATTCGATCCACTCCGAGTACAGGCGCGCCCGATGAACGGTGGCGCGGTGCTGGGGACGGAGCGGCTGACGATGCGGCTGTGGACCGAGTCCGACGTGGCGGATCTCCGCGCGCTCGTCGCCGAACGGGGCGACGGGACGCCCACGGCCGAGGACATCCGAGGAAACATCGCGGCCCAACTCGCCACGACCGCGCGGACTGGGCTCGCACTGCTGCACATCCAGCGCCGCGCCGAAGGCGACTTCATCGGGTACTGCGGGCTGATCGTCGGCCGCGCCACCGTCGAGGAGCCGGAGATCGCCTACGAGCTGCTCCGGCGGGTCCACGGACTCGGCTACGCGACGGAAGCGGCTCGTGCGGTGATCGATGCCGCGACCGCCACCGGCCGCAGGCGGCTGTGGTCAACGGTGCGCGCCTGGAACGCGCCCTCGTTGCGGGTGCTCGAGAAGCTCGGGTTCCACCGCGACCACGTCACGACGGACGAGCGGGGCGAGTTGGTGTGGCTCACCCGCAGTTTGCCCTGAGGCGCACGGAGTTGTGTGCGGGTCTCAGTCCTCGATCAGGGACTCGTCACTCGTCGACGCCCAGGCCGGAGCCGCCGACCTGACCAGTCTCAGCGGCCGTTCGGGCTAAGGCCAGAGGTGTAGTCGACGGGGACAGGGCACTACCCGTGAGGTGACGTGCTGTCGGATCGATCGGGCTACGGTGATCTCGTGATCGGCCAACGGCTCGACTCCTGGATCCGCGGGCACGAGTTGTTCGTCGATGCTGTGACAGCGCTCCTTCTCACCGCGGGTTGTGTCCTGATCGGACTGCTCGTCCGGGCCGACGCCGGGTACTTCCTGTTCTCGCTCCTGCTGGTGACACCGCTGGTGCTGCGCAGGCGCCGTCCAGTGCTCTGCGGGGCGGTGGTGGTGTCGGTCGCGTTCGCCCAGTGGCTGACCGTGGCCGACACCACGGGCGCGCTCCCCGCGGATCTGGCCGTCCCGATGGCGGTCCACGCCGCCGCGGCGTACGGCCCGCGCTGGGCGGCCTGGTCCGGGCTCGCGGCCGGGCTGTTCGGTGCCGTGCTGGGCGGTGTGAGCTGGCCGCAGTTACCGGTTCCGTTCTCCCAGCACGCGCTCATCGCCGCCTTCCTGGGCAGCGCGGTCCTGGCGGCCTGGGCTCTCGGCGCGCTGCACCGGCTGCGCCGCAGGCAGGTCGACACGCTTGCGGAGCGGGCAAGGCTGTTGGAGGCCGACCGGGACCAGCGGGCCCGCATCGCCGTGCTGGCGGAACGGGCCCGCATCGCCCGTGAGGTGCACGACGTCGTGGCGCACTCGCTCGCAGTGGTGATCGCCCAGGCCGACGGTGGCCGGTACGCGGCGGCGGCCGAGCCCGGAGCCGGACTGTCCGCGCTGGTGACGATCGGGGACTGCGCACGGCAGGCGCTCGGCGAGACACGACGGGTACTCGGCCTGCTCCGGGACGACCCCGGCGAGCAGGCAGCGCCCCAACCGGGCATCGAGGACATACCCGCACTGGTGGACCGCGTCCGCGAGGGCGGGCTCGACATCCGGTTGACGATGCAGGCTCCGCCGTCGCCCGTCGAGCGCGGGCTCGGCCTGGTGGCCTACCGGATCGTCCAGGAAGGACTGACCAACGTGATCAAGCACGTGGGCCCCACCGCCCGGGTCGAGGTGTCGGTGCGCTGGGACTCGCACGGGTTGGAGATCGACGTGCTGGACGAGGGCCCGTCGGCAACCGACGCACCGGCCACGGGCGGGTACGGGGTCATCGGGATGCGGGAGCGCGCGAGCGCCTACGGGGGCACGGTGACCCTGCGGCCGCGACCCGGTGGCGGCCGGGCGCTCAACGCCCGGATCCCGGTGATGGCGTGACGGGCGGGCCCGTCCGGGTGCTGCTGGTCGAGGACCAGGAACTGATCCGGGCCGGGGTCCGGATGGTGATCGACTCCCAGCCCGACATGACCGTGGTCGGCGAGGCGGGTGACGGGCTCCGCGGTGTGCGCGAGGCGCGGCGGCTGCGCCCCGAGGTGGTGGTGATGGACGTGCGGATGCCGGTGCTCGACGGCATCGAGGCGACCCGGCAGGTGCTCGCCCTGCCGGATCCACCGAAGGTGGTCGTGCTGACCACCTTCGACCTCGATGAGCACGCACTGGCCGCGATCCGGGCCGGGGCCAGTGGATTCCTGCTCAAGGACGCGCCCGCGGAGGACGTGCTCGCCGCGCTGCGCACCGTGCACGCCGGGGATGCCGTGATCGCCGCGTCGACCACTCGCAGGTTGCTGGACCACCTGGTACCCGCCTTCGACCCGGGCGCCGTGCGCTCGGTCGCGTCGTTGACCGGGCGCGAGCGTGAGGTGCTGGTGGCGATGGCCAGGGGTTGGTCGAACGCCGAGATCGCGGACCGGTTGACGGTGGCGGCGGGGACGGTGAAGACCCACGTCGGTCACATCCTGGCCAAGCTCCGGGCCCGGGACCGGGTGCAGGCGGTGGTCACCGCCTATGAGGCAGGCTTGGTCCGGCCCGGCGACCGGTGACGACCCCGCGTCCACTGGCCGGGTGCCTGCGGAGCGGTCAGCCCGTGCCACGGGAACAGGCGATGTCGGTACTGGGCAGAACCCCGCGCAGCAGGTAACGGTCGACGGTGGTGTCCACACAGCCGCTGGCGCCCGAGAGGTACACGCCGTGCCGGAATGCGTGGTCGAGGGTGACCATGCGGGAACCGGTCAGGGCTTGGTGCATCGCCTGCTGGCCGGGGCGGGGTGTCACCGGGTCACCGCTCGCTCCGACGATCAGAGCCGGATGACTGTTGCCGATCCTGGTCGGTGCCTCGGCCGGAAGGGTCGGCCAGAACGCGCATGGGGTGATCTGACGAGCCAGCGCGCCGTACAGGGGTTCGGCGGCCAGATGTGCCTGGATGTCGCGGAAGTAGGTCTCGGGGTCGCGCGGGGCGGCCCGATCGGCGCACCTGTTCGCAGTGGCGGCGCTGAAACCGAACGCCGCGCTCACCCCAGGATCGTTGTACAGGGCCAGCTTCTGTTCGAGGTCGGGGGTCGGGGTGACGGCGAGGCCGCGCGCCGCCTCGCGTAGCACGCGCACCTGCGCGCTGAACTCCGCGTACGAGGCCTCGCTGTCGTCGACCGTGAGCAGCAGACCGGGGATCATGCTCGCGTCCACCTGGTGGCTGCCTACCTGTAGCGGGTGGCGGGTGGCCGCCCGGTAGATCTGGTCCACCGCGGCCAGGACACCGTCCGTCGTCTCGCCGAGGCCGTACTGCTGGTGGTGGTCTGCGGCCCACCCCGCCCAGTCCCTCAGCGCCGCGGCGTCGGCTGGTGCGGTCTCGCGGGTCAGCGCGGGTCCGTAGGCCTCGGGCGCGATGGCGCTGTCGAGCACGATCCGATCGGCGTGGTCAGGGAACAGCTGTAGGTAGACCGCGCCCAGGTAGCTGCCGTAGGACCAGCCCAGGTACGAGATCCGCTGTTCACCGAGGGCCGCGCGCACCACGTCCAGGTCGCGGGCGATGGCGCGGGTGGAGCCGTGGGGCAGTTCGTCCCGGTGCCCCGCGCAGCGGGCGGCCAGGTCCCTGGCGGTGGCCACGCCGCGGTCGAAGTCCTGGCGGGTCGCGCTGGAGAGCTGGGCGCTGTGCAGGTACAGACCGGTGGGCCAGCCGCATTCCAGCGGGGTGCTGCGCCCGAAGAACCGGGGGTCGATGCCCACCAGGTCGTACTGGGCGGCGACTGCCGGGGAGCCCTGCGGAAAAGCCGGTGGCTCGCCCCGCACCAGCAGCGGCACCCCGTCCAGTGACGGGCCGGGCCCGCCGGTGTTGACCACCAGTGTTCCGCGCCGGTGTCCGGCATCGGTGGCGGCACGTCGGGCCACCGCCACCGAGATGGTGCGGCCGCCGGGATCGCCGTAGTCGAGCGGGACCGTGAGCTCGCCGCAGCGCGCCCCGACCGCCGCCAGCTGAGCGCCGACCTCGTCCTCCGGACCGGTCCGGCAGTCGTGCCAGGCGATCGCCTGGGACTCGAACCGGGCCAGCCCGGCGGTCGAGGACTGGGCCGGGGGTGCGGCGAGGACCAGTCCGCTGGCGGCGAGCAGGACCGCCAGCGCCACCCTGCGGAGTTTTCCTTGCGCGGTAAGACAATCGTTCATGGTTGTCCAGTCATGAGCCGGGAATCGTCGGTGGATGGCGCCACTTCAGAAGACTAGGTCCGGCGAACGGGACAAACATCTGTCGTGGGAGGGAAATCCAGCGGGCCGATGTCCTCCTCAGGACAGATCAGCCATCTCCCTCCGGGGACAGAGCCGCCTGCTGCCTCGCGAGGCGTTCCGTGTGCGCGGACCGGGCTGTCGGCCAAGCCGTGGACCGCGGCTCCTCCTGTGCCAGTCCGGTGAGGGTGGCTCGAACGAGGCGCTCCGTTTCGAGGTCGGCGGCCCGCTGGTCGTCGAGCTGGACGAGCCCGTCGGCGAGCAGGGTGGCGAGTCCGTGCACGGCGGCCCAGACGATGAACTCGGCCCCGGGGCGCGCCGCGGCCTTGAGGCCACCGGCCTCGACGAGCCGGTCGAGTTCCGCGACGAGCACGTCGTGCGGGTGGGGTGGGACGACGGTCTCGGCGGTGGCACGACCGGCGCTGAAGGCCAGGCGGGCGACCGCCGGGTCGTCCATAGCCCAGCGGACGTAGCCGGTGCTGAAGGCGATGAGGCGCTGCTGCACGTCGCCAGCCGCGTGCTCGGCGGCGTGCGCCAGGTGTTCTCCCAGCTGGGTGAGCACTCGCGCGGCGAGCGCGCCGACCAGTGCGTCACGTGAGGCGAAGTGGTGGTAGGCGGCGCTCGGGCTGACACCGATCCGGACGCACGCCTCGCGCAGCGACCACCCGTCGACACCGCGTTCGCGGACGAGGGCCTCAGCGACGTCGAGCAGCGCGCTCCGCAGGTCCCCGTGGTGGTAACCGCTCTTGGCCATGACCAAATCTTAACATCGTTCAGATCCATGCTAGGGTCGGTGGCATCTGAACACTGAACAGATCGAAGGAGCCCGGCCATGTGCGTTGCCAACCCCGCCGAGCAGGCCACCCCACCGGACGTGCGGGACGCCCCGCCGCCGATCGTGCGCGGCGAGCCCGTCGAAGTGGCCGACGGGGTGTTCGTGATCCCCGACAACCGCGTGCCGATCGTGCCGAACGTCGGCATCGTGCTCGGCGACAACGCCGCGCTGGTGGTCGACACCGGCATCGGCCCCCGCAACGGGGAGTACGTGCTCAAGCAGGCGCGACGCCTGGCCGGTGACCGGCCGCTGTACCTGACGATCACGCACTTCCACCCCGAGCACGGGTTCGGGGCGCAGGCGTTCAAGGGCGCCGCGACGATCATCTACAACCGGGCCCAGCGCGAGGAACTGCACCGCAAGGCAGCCGCCTTCACCGAAATGTTCACCGGTCTGGGCCCCGCCATCGCCGCCGAACTCGATGGCTTCGAACTCACCGACCCGGACCTCGTCTACGAGGGTCAGGCCGAGATCGATCTCGGCCGCCGCCGGGTGGTCCTGCGCGGCGTGGGCCCCGCGCACACCGCGGGCGACCAGACCGTGCTCGTCGACGACCGCGTGCTGTTCACCGGGGACCTGTTCGAGACCCGCATGTTCCCCATCGCGCCCTACTTCCCGCCGTTCGACACCGAGGTCGACGGGGACCGCTGGATCGCCGTGCTCGACCAGTTCATCGCCCTCTCCCCCGAGATCGTCGTCCCCGGCCACGGCGAACTGGCCGACACCGCCCAGATCCGCGAGGTCCGCGACTACCTCGCCCACGTCCGCGGCGAGGCCGCACGCCTGCGGGCGAGCGGTCTGTCCGCCGACGAGGCCACCGCCACGATCGACAAGGCCGCGCGCACCCGCTGGGCCACCTGGGACAACCCCGAGTGGATCAGCTTCACCGCGCAGGCCTTCTACCACGCCAATCCGCACACCTGAGCGCGCAGTTCGCCTAGGGTGGTCGCAGACCACGACCCGCACGGCCCAGGGGCTGCCATGACCACCCTCGTCAACCGCCCGAACACCGCACTGCTCGTCATCGACGTGCAGAACGGCGTCATGGGCCACGCACACGACCGGGACACCGTCGTCGCCAACATCGCCACGCTGGTCGACAAGGCGCGCGCCGCCGGGGTCGAGGTCGTCTGGGTCCAGCACAACAGCGAGGAGCTGCCCCGGGACAGCGAGAGCTGGCAGTACGTGCCCGAGCTCGTGCGGTCCGCTGCCGAGCCGTTGGTGCACAAGGCGTACGCCGACTCCTTCGAGGAGACCGACCTGGAGCCGGTGCTGGCCGCCCGCGGCATCGGCCGGCTCGTGGTCGCGGGCGCGCAGACCGACGAGTGTGTCCGCTCGACACTCCACGGCGCGATCGTCCGCGGCTACGACGCCACCCTGGTCGGCGACGCCCACACGACCGAGGACCTCACCCCGTACGGCGCGCCGCCGCCGGACAAGGTCATCGCCCACACGAACCTGTACTGGCGGTACCACCGGGCTCCCGGCCGGACCGCAGGCACGGTCACCACGGCCGAGGTCGACTTCACCGCGGGCTCCGGCGCCGGACGGCCGTGACAGTGAGGATTCCTCACACCTGACCACTCGCATTGTCAGGAAACGGTCAGGTCGTCGACCGGGGCAGGTCAGCAGGGCTCGGTTTCCTTGAGCCGGGAGGCCACACGGCTTTCCGATCGCCGAGGAGCATGGAGCCGCCGTGGACCGCGAAGCACGACCCGACACCGACGAGGACGCCGTCCGGGCCACCGTGCGCAGGCGACTGCACGAGGCCGTGGTCGACCTCGCCCCCGTCTTCGGGTTCACCCTGAGCTTCGCCCTGACGCACCACCTGTTCCTCGCGCTGGCCACCGCGCTGGTGGTCGGGCTCGGGGTCTTCGCCTACCGGCTCCTGCGCCGGGAACCCGTGCGGCGCACCCTCGGCTCCCTCGGCGTCGTCAGCGTCGGGGCTCTGCTCGCCTCCGCCACCGGACAGGCCACCAGCTTCTTCGTGCCGGGGCTGCTGGTGCACTGCACGCTGGCCCTGGTGACCCCGGTGCTGCTCCTGCTGGGCTGGCCGCCGCTGGGGCTGGTGATCGGGATGATCACGGGTGAGCGGACCCTGTGGCGCCGCTGCGCGGTGCGCCGCAGGGCCCTCACCCTGGCCAACCTGGTCCTCTACACCGGGAGCCTGACGATGCTGGCGATCCAGCTCCCCTTGTTCCTGTCCGGCCAGGCCGTCGCACTCGGCACGGTCGACCTGTTCGGCCCGTTGGTGTTCGGGCTCAGCGCGCTGGTGGGCTGGCAGGTGTACCGACGCGCCCTCGGGGTCCACCGCTGTAGCGGCACCGGCAGTCCCGCCCTCACCTGACAGCCGACCGCTCACAGAGCAGACGCGGCGACCCGTACGCGGTTGCTGTCGTTGTCGGAGAGGAACAACGCCAACTCCCGCCCCTGCTCGGTGACGGCTGTGCGGTCGGCACGGGACAAGCGCCGCAGCGGGGTGACGATCACGGTATCCGCCTCGACCTGCCAGGTCGCGGCGACCCGGCCGTCGACCAGCACAACGCGTGCGCCGGTGACCGACAGGCCGCGGTGGACGTCATCGATGATCCGGCCGCGGTCGTGGTAGCCGAGGATCGCGTTGTCGAACGCGGGCAGGAACCGCACCGGGGCGGGTGTGTCGGGATCGGGGCGCGGCGCATCGGGCAGGTCCAACAGTTCCCGGCCTCGCTCGTCGCGGAAGGCGATGAGCTCCCCGCGCATCGCGGCCACCGCGGCCGGCAGTCCGGCCAGGCCGCACCACGCGCGCAGGTCGGCAACGGCCGCGGGGCCGAACGCGGTCAGATAGCGCCGTACCAGCGCCGCGCCGACCGGATCGGTGCCCTCCTGGGCTGGCGGGTCGATCTCGCGCCCCAGCCACGAGGAGAGCAACACGTTGCGCACTCCTGACTTCCTGCGCCACAGTCCGCGCGGTGGCAGCTGTGCCACAGGGACGAGGGCGGCGATCAGCATCTCCCCGAGCGCCCGCGGTCCCGGCGTCGGCCAGCGCTCGGCCAGCGCCCGCGCGAGCTCGGTCATCGAGCGGGGCTCCTCGTCGGCCATCACCGCCCGGCCCGCCGCGGCAAGCTCGTCGAGGTCTATTCCGTCGAGTTCACGGCGGTAGGTCCCGAGCACTCGCTGGCGCAGCATGGCGTCATGGCGGGCCCGCCAGGCCAGGACGTCCGCGGCCGTGAGGAGGTGAACGGTGCGGCGCATGAGGTGGGTCCGCACCACGCGCCGCCCGGTCAGCAGGTCCGAGAGCACTGCCGGGTCGAACGCGCGCAGCCGCGACCAGAGCCCGACGAACGGTTCCTGCGGTTCCTGCGCTTGCAGGCCGCCCAGGTGTGCGACGGCGTCGAGCACCGGTACCTCGACGCGATCGAGCAGCAACTGCCGGGCCAGCGTCGCGCGGTTGAGCGCCCGGGTGTCCAGTACGGTCATCGGGTCGCGCCCAGCTGGACCTCGGTGACGATCCTGCGCCGGGAACTGCTGTCCTCGCCGCAGTCGGTGGTGCCCAGGCAGTAGGGGCTGACCCGGACACCGGTCCGCCCCAGTTCGCGCATCTTCACGGTGACGCCGTTCCCTTCGGTTTCGCGCAAGCTTTGAGGCCAGGACCGGACGGTCGGCGGAGGGCCGCCGCCCAGCCCTGGTTCACCGCGTCCGGCGCGCAGCACCGGGTCGGGGCGGTGGCCCGAACTGGCCGAGATCGGCCACCGGTCAGGTCGCCCGCTGCCCGTCGAGCGTCTCGCGCAGGATGTCCGCGTGCCCGGCGTGCTGGGCGGTCTCGGCCAGGACGTGCATCAGCACCCGGCGCACGCTGCGCACCGCTCCCGGCTCGTGCCAGGGCGCCTCCGGCAACGGGTGCGTGGCCGACAGGTCGGGGACGGCGGCGATGACCTGCTCGCTCCGGGCGGCGACCTGCTCGTAGCGCTGAAGGATCCCGGCCAGCGTCTCACCGGGCAGCATCCGGAAGTCGTTCTGGTGGTCGATCGCCCACTGCGGGAACTCACGTGCGGTACCGGCCGCGAGGTCGGCCCAGGTGACCCCCTCGGGCAGGTCGTAGCGCATCGCCGACGGGCCCTCGACCACGAACCGCAGCCAGCCTTCCTCGATGGACGCGACGTGCTTGATCAGCCCGCCCAGGCACAGCGCGCTGACCGTCGGGCACTCGCCGAGTTGCTCCTCGCTGAGCCCGCGGACGGTGTTGGTCAGGGCGGATCGCGCGGTCGCGAGCGCGGCGAGCAGTTCGCCCCGCTCGGCGTCCAGGGTTGCGGGCGGCGTGGTGGTGACGGTCACGGCGTTCGGGCCCTTCGGGTTGTTGTCGTTGTCTGGCACGGGACAACAGTCGCAGGGGTAGCGGACAGGGTGTGGCCGCTTCTCGGGGCACTATGGGATCATGCCGAAGACCTCAGCGCGACTGCTGTCGTTGCTCTCGCTGCTCCAGGCGCGCCGGGACTGGCCAGGGGCGTTGCTGGCCGAGCGGCTGGACATCAGCCCGCGCACCGTGCGCCGCGACGTCGACCGCCTGCGCGAGCTCGGCTATCCCATACTGGCCACCAAAGGCCCCGACGGTGGGTACCGGCTCGACGCGGGCACGGAACTGCCCCCGTTGCTGTTCGACGACGACCAGGCCGTCGCCCTCGCCGTCGCCCTCCAGATCGCCACCACCGCCGGTGTGGGCATCGAGGAAGCGGCGGTGCGCGCGCTGAACACCGTCCGCCAGGTCATGCCCGCACGGCTGCGCCGCCGCATCGACACCCTCCAGGTCACCGCCGTCGAGCGGCCCGCGACCCGGCCGGACCCGCAGGTCGACAGCAGTGTGCTGATGGCCCTCAGCTCCGCCGTGCACGCCCGCGAGGTGCTGCGCTTCGACTACGACGCCACCGCGGAGGACAACGGCGTGCGGCCCCCGCCGCGCCGGGTGCAGCCCCACCACCTCGTCACCTGGGGCGGGCGCTGGTACCTCCTAGCCTGGGACCTCGACCGCGAGGACTGGCGCACCTTCCGTGCCAACCGGATCACCCCGCGCACCCCCACCGGGCCCCGCTTCACCCCGCGTGAACTGCCCGGAGGGGACGTGGCCGCCTTCGTGACCAGCAGGTTCCAGGGCTCCGACGGCACCGGCGGCTGGCCCTGCCGCGGCGAGGTGATCCTCGACCTCCACGCCGAGGTCGTCCTCCGCTACACCCGCGAGGGAATCGTCGAGGAGGTCGGCCCGGACCGCTGCCGGCTCGTCCTGGGCTCGTGGTCATGGCCCGGCCTGGCCGCCACCATCGGCAGGTTCGACGCCGACATCGAGGTCATCGGGCCGCCCGAGCTCAAAGCCGCCTTCACGCACCTGGCCCGCCGCTACGCCAACGCAGCCGGGGTCGAGGACGAAATCGCTGGCGGCTGTGGCGGGACGGATCGCATACTCCCCTGATGGGGAGGGTGACAGCGGTTCGCCGGTATCCGGTGAAGTCCATGCTCGGCGAGGCCCTGACCGCGGTGCGGGTCACCGAGCGGGGGCTGGACGGGGACCGGCGGTTCGGGGTGCTCGACGAACTGGGCGCCGTGGCCAGTGCGAAGCATCCGCGCAAGTGGGGATCACTGCTGCGTTGCCGCAGCGAACTGGCCGACCCCGACACCGCTCGGGTGGTGCTGCCCGACGGCACGGTTCTGCACTGCGGGGACGCCGAACTGGACAAGAGGCTGTCCGACTTGCTGCGCCGTAGGGTGGTCGTGTCGGACAGTCCACCGCAGCAGGCGGTCCTGGAACGTGCGGTACCGGATTACCAGGGCGGGATGCCCGAGGTCTTGCGGGACAACGTCTTCGTCGACGAGACCGGGGATGCCATCACCTCTGGCCGGATCGCGGCCGGCACCTTCTTCGACTACGGGATGGTCCATCTGGTCACGACCTCCAGCCTGAACCGCCTGCGCGCGAACTACCCGGCCGAGGACTTCGACGCGCGCCGGTTCCGCCCCAATCTGGTGATCGACACCCCCGACGATCCCGGATTCGTCGAGGACGCCTGGCTGGGCCGGACACTGCGAGTGGGCGAGGTCCAGTTCCAGGTCACCTTGCCCACGCCCCGGTGTGCGGTACCCACGTTGCCGCACGGGGAACTGCCCGCGGCGCCGGGCGTCATGCGGGCGGTGGCCCGTGAGCACCGAGTGCCAGTGCTGAACCTGGGTCCGCTGTCGTGCGTCGGGGTCTACCTGGACGTCGTGCGGCCGGGCGTGATCCGTGTCGGCGACGAGGTCAGTCCCACCGAGTAGATCTAGGCCTGGGAGGTGTGCAAGTCCGTGTTTGTCGCTGATGACTTCGTGATTCCACGTGAGCTCGTTGCCGAGTCGTTCCGCCTGGAACCTCTTGGCCCGCAGCACAACGAGCGAGACCACTCCGCATGGACGAGCAGCATCGAACACGTGCGGTCGACGCCGGGCTTCGAGAGCTGGAGTTGGCCTCCAGCACAGGGGATGTCCCTGGAACGCAACCTCGCCGACCTACGCAGGCACGCGGAGCACTTCGCGCGGCGCGTCGGTTTCACCTACTCGGTCCTCGAAGCGTCGGGGGACGAGGTGATCGGCTGCGTGTACATGTACCCGGCACGGGACAACGAGGCCGTGGTGGAGGTGCACTCCTGGGTACGCGCCGATCGGGCCGAACTGGACAAGCCGCTGTACGAGGCGGTTTCCGCATGGCTGGCGACGGACTGGCCCTTCCCGGAGGTGCGCTACGCGCCGCGACTGCCATAGGCGCGTGTGCGTCGCTTGGTGGGGATCGATAATGAAAGGCGCTCGACGCGGTTGGGGGTGAAGACTGCGGCCATGATCCAGCTAGTCGAATCGCCCCGTCTGGTGTGGCCGACGGCCACGGTGCGGACCTCCTACCTCGTGGGTGAGCAAGCTGATTGCCTGCTGAGAGGTACGCCGACAGACTGGCTGGGACCGGCCAGCGAGGACTTCGACGAGTTCGTCGCCGTGCGGCGCGGGGTGCGGACGCGATGGGAAGTGCCCTCCACCATCTTCTGGTACGTCTCCGGCGAGTACTACTTGGGAACACTCGTCGTCCGGCACCGGCTGACACCCGAACTCGCCGAGGTCGGAGGCCACATCGGGTACCACGTGGTCGCGCCGTGGCGTCGGCAGGGCCATGCCACGCGGATGCTGGCGGCCGGACTTGTGGAGTGCCGCCGTCTTGGCATCGATCGGGTCCTGGTGACCTGCGACGCGGACAACGAACCATCGCGCCGGGTGATTCTGGCGAACGGTGGTGTGCCTGACGGCCGAAGGCAGCGCGAGGATCGGTTCTGGATCAGCCTCGACGCGGACAACTTCGGCTCGTAGCACCGCAGGTGATTCCGCATCGCCGCGGTGCGGCTAACAGGAGCCGCCGACCGAGCCACGCAGCCGATTCTCCAGGCACATCACGGACCGCTGAAGCCGGTCGATCTCCTGTAGCGCGGTGCGTAGGGCGTTGACATCGAAGGCCACGAGCGCCCGCGTGCAGTGCGGCCCCGCCTCGGCGGCGGACTTCACGAACGCGTCCCACCGGTCCTGCACCCACGGGTCGTTCACGCGGAAGAAGCCGTGCGCATCCTGCGCGATGTGAGTCACCTCGGCGCAGTAGGGCGCGAGCGAGGTTGTCTCGGCACTGCCATGGACCTGGTCGAGGTAGGAGAACAGGCGAGTGGAGGTGGTGTTGAAGCGGGCCAGCAGGTCGCGGGCGCCCCGGTCCGCCCACTGGGCGAGGTCCAGAACCTCGCCGGGTTCGGGCACGGCGACGACCGGTTGGTCGCCACGTGCGACGGCGTCCAGGCCAGCGCGCAGGACGGTCGCGGTGGCGGCGGCTTGGCGCGCCCACGCGAGGCCGGTCCCAGGGTTGGCGGGGCAGTTCGCGCGGGCGCGGCCGGAGCGCGTGACAACGGCGTCCCACAGAGGGCGCAGCCGCGGGTCGGGGACGCGGAAGAACGCTTCGGCATCCTGCGCGGCGGTGGTGGCGGCGTCGCAGGTTGTCGCGGCGGCAACGCGGTTGAGGGTCGTGTGGCCGCCGACTCGGACCCAGGCGGCGAGTTGGAGCTGCGTTGTGCGGGCGGAGGACACGGCGGGTGTGGCGGCGGAGGCGGGTATGAAGTTTCCGCGCGGGGTCGCGGCCCAGGCGGCAACCTCGACTCCGGTGACGGCCAGGGTGGCAGTGGCGAGCATGGCCACGACGGCGCGGCGCTGTCGCACAGGCGCGCGGCGAGGCGGAGGTGAGACGGGTGTGGCGGAGTGCAGGCGGCCGAGGCGGTGAGCCACGGCGCGGGCGGCGGCGACGGCTACCGCCAGCACGGCGGCCGAGACCAGGGCTGGAGTGATCACCGGTTCCAGGACTGACCAGGAACGGAGGAGCGCGGCGGCCGCGACGGTGGTCAGGGCGGCGATCTGAGCGGCGGCGATGGTGGCGGGCAGGCGGTGACGGCTCGGGGCGGCGAGGGTGGCGAGGAGGGCGGCGGCTGTGACGGCGACGAACGTCGCGGCGATGAACTCCAACTCCGGCAGGTCACGGCCCACGAGCAGCACTGCGGCAGCCAACGCGCCCCCGAGCAGGCCGGGCAGCACGACGCGGCGTAGTGGGGGCAGCGGCTGCGGGGGTTGTTCAGGCAGGTCGGGGACGGCTTCGCGCGCCCAGCACAGCCGATCCGGCCGGACCGTCCACGCCAGCAATGGCACCACCCATGCGAGGGCCACGGCAGCGAGGATGAGCGGTACCTTCGTCACGGTCGCCACCAGTGGCACGCTCGCCGCGATGACCCGCACCAGCCATGCGGGCCCGGTGCCAGGGGCGATGCGCTGGTAGTGGTCGACCATCGCGTCGGTGTCGATCGGCCAGCCGACCACCAGCAGCGCACCGCCGCCGAGCCACCACGCGAACCACGCCGACAGCACCACGCACCCGGCCGCCAGGACCAGCAGCATCGGCGCGCGCAGCGTGCGTCCCGGCCATGTCCCAGCCCACAGGCGGGCGCACTGAGCGATCCACCAGGTGAACGCCACGCCCGCCGCCACGATCACCGGCAGGAACCACCAGCGGGCGGGCACCCAGTCGTGGCTGACGTGCTGTCCGGCCACCAGTTCCCCCGCCAGCACCCCCAGGCCCAGCCACAGCCCGGCAGGCACGCCCGTCGGGCCGTCGATACCGGTCAGCCGTGCGTGCACGACCGCGCGCCACAGGGCGATGCCCGCGACACCCGTGACGAGACCGGCCGCGAGCAGCGCGACGACCTGGTCGGTCCACCATCCGGCGATCCGGTACTGCTTGAGGTACTGCCACACGGAGTTGTTGATCAGTGCGGCGCCCGCTCCGGCGAGGAACATCGGCAGCGCCCGCACGCCGAACAGCGGCGCCGGGTCGTCCAGCGATGCCCGGCGCAGGTCCCAGCGCGGGTGCGTGCGCCACAGTTCGGCGAACGCGCCACCGAACGACGGGGTGTCGACCACGTCCCAGCCGCGTCGGTCCGCGCCCCATCTCAGGGCCGTGAGGTCGGCGTGGACCTCGCGGGTGCGCAGGACGTCCGCCCGCGCGAGGTGCACCAGTAGCACCAGCACGACCGCAAGCACGATGCCGCGCGTGATGCCCGGCAGGTAGGTCGACCACAGCGGTGAGGACGGACCGGTCACGAACTGCCAGGCCAACCACAGGGTGTCCGGCAGCAGCGCCAGCGCCAGGAACGCCCGCCACAGGGCGACGGTCGCGTAGGTGAGGGTGACGTCGCGGTTGCGGACGTGCGCCAGTTCGTGCAGCACGACCGCGCGGAATCCGGCTGGGTCGGTGCCGCGGCGCACCAGCAGTCCGCCGTGCAGGCTCACGACCGGTTTGCGGTCGTGGCCGAACACGACAGCCCCGGTGGACGTGGCGGCCGGGTCCACGGCGAACGCGGGCGCCCTGGTCAGCCCGGCGGTGGCCACCAGATCGTCGAGGGCCTGGATGAGGTCCTCGTCGCGGTCGACACGTTGCAACGGCACGAGGCGGCGCGCCTTCCACGCCGCGATCGCGAAGAACAGGACGGCCGCGGCCATGACCAGCACGACCGGTCCGAGCAGCGGCAGCCACCACGGCGGCGGGGGTGCGTAGTGGGCGAGGCACGCGTCGTAGGGACCGGGCTGACTGAGCCGGTCAGCCATCTCGGCCAGATCGCCGCGGTCCGGGTCCCACCCGGCGGCCAGCGCGCACGCCCAGGCGCGCGACTCCGTCAGCCGGTAGGCGAGATCCGAGGCGGACGCCACCGACGCGACCACCAGCAGCACCAGCAGCAGCGCGAACCGGACGGTCGTGCCGGGGCCCAGGACCCGTTCATCGACCCTGGACATGGCTGGCTAATTCCGCTCGGCGTCGCCCAGGACCAAGCGCGCGACAATGGCGTCGGCGATCACCGCGGACCGCTCCGGCGTTCGGTACCAAGGGCGGCGATCCCGACCTGTTCCACCTGGGACGTCATTGGTTTCCCCTCCGCGGCCCTGCTGAGCCCGAACCCCCAGTGAACCGGCGGTGCGGGGTCGCCCGTGGCGGAACGCAGCGAAAACGCACGAACGGACCAACACCGCCAACCCGAAAACCCCACCGCAACCGAACCGCAGAACATCCATCCCGGCACCCGGCAAGGTCGGGCGATCCGCATACGAGTGGCGCGTCGCGCATCGTTGACCTGGTATCCGGTCCGGGCCGAGGCTGCGGTGTCATGAAGGTGCCGTTCAGGACATCCAGCGTCCTGAACGGCACCTTCATGACACGGACTGCGTCGGCGGGCGCGGCTGGGTGGCCGCCGGCGAGACACGGTCAAGGTTCCGAGGCGAGCCACGAGCTGGACGTTCGGCAGTCCAGTGACTCGGCTCTGCTGCCCCCATTCGTGGCTGTTGGCGAACCCACGGACAGGTAGCCGTCCGGTGGTCCATCATCGAACCCATGGGTGGCAACGAACGGGATCCCGTCCTCGACGAGTGGCTCCGCGACAGCAAGTTCGGCGAAGGCGGATTCCACATGAAGATGGACCAGCTGGCCGCGATGCAACTGGTCGCGGAGCAGACCGCCGAAGCCTGCCCAGATCGGGTACTCGAACGGTGGTACATGCTGCTCACCCGCCATCGACGCGTGGGCAACCAGTCAGAGCGCGCGTTCCTCGCCCAGGCCCGGCGCCGGGGCTGGGCCTGGGACCGCATCGCCGCCGTGTTGGGCCTGCCAGATGCGGCGGCGGCCGAGCAACGCCAGGAGTTCCTGTCGGCAGAGCTGACCCGCACTCATCCCAGCCAGGACCCACAACCGTGGCTGCCCTGGGGCGATCCACGCGTGCAGAAGAGGTGATGCTCCTCGTCCTCGGCAGTGGCTCGCCCGCGTCCAGAGCGGGACCTGTCTCACGAAGCGCACGCTCGCCATGGGGTGCGGGCTTCTGCCGTGTGCAACGACGTCTGGCGTTGCCGTGCCAGGGTGTGGGCCTACATCTGGTGCAGGGCTTGGAAAACTCGCTCGGTGTAGTCGACCAGCCGATCGGCGCAGTGCCGTAGTTGTTGTTCGGCCGCAGCGGCTTCGGGGGCGCCGAACACGTCGCGGGCGGTGCTGTCACGGTGCCAGCGGCGCAGCCGTTCCAGGCTCTGTTCCTCCTCCTCCAGTTCAGCCATGGTGAACTTCTGGTTGCGGATCTCCTTGTCGATCTCGGCGGCGAACTTGCCGCAGTCAGCCAGGAACTCCGTCCACTCCTCGGTGCGTTCGGCGGTGAACAGGGCCTCCAGGCGGGCGGAGTCGGCCTCCTCGCGGCCGACGGCGTCGAGCACCAGCACCTCACCCTCGCCGCGCTGGGCCAGTTCGGTCACCTTGCTGATCCCGTCGGAGAACACGGGGACGTCCGGCACTCCCCAGACGCCCTGGCCCAGCGAAAGGGCCCCGATGCGGCGCAACTCCCGCCACACCGCCACGCGGTGTCGGGACGGCTCGGCCGGTACCCGCACCACCACCATCAACCATCGAGACAACGTCTTGCCAGTCACGCTTGCGCATGTAGCACGTGTTACAAACCTGCATGTGACGTACTTGTCGAGCTCTTGGACTTCCAGGTCGTCGGCATGCAGGATTGGTCGTACCGCACCACAGCAAGGAGCACCACATGGCCACCTTCGTCCTCGTTCCGGGCGCCTGCCACGGCGGCTGGTGCTTCGAGCAGCTCACCGAGCAACTACGCGAGCACGGTCACCGCGTTGTCACGGTGACGTTGACTGGCCTGAGTGAACGCAGCCACCAGTTGACCTCGACGGTCAATCTGGACACGCACATCCAGGACCTCACCGCGCTGCTGTCGGCCGAGCAGGTGCGGAACGCGGTGCTGGTCGGCCACAGCTACGGCGGCATGGTGATCACCGGGGCCGCCGACCGGGCGCCGGAACGGGTGGACTCCCTGGTGTTCGTGGACGCCTTCGTGCCTCGGGACGGGGAGTCCTGCTGGACGCTCACCAACGACGTGCAGCGCGAGTGGTACCTGAGTGTGGGCGAGGACGGCTACTCGGTTCCTGCGCTGCCGTCGTTCGACGCGCGCGCCACAGCTCACCCGCTTGCCTCGTTCCTGCAACGGATTCGACTTTCCGGCGACCTCGGACGGTTCCGGCGGCGCGACTACGTCTACGCGACCGTATGGGACGGCGAGTCGCCGTTCGCCCCGACCTACGAGCGGCTGCGCAAGGATCCACAGTGGACGGTGCACGCCGTGGACAGCAGGCACAACGTCATGCGGGACGCCCCGGAGGAACTGCTCAAGATCCTGCTCAACGCCGCCTAGCGGCGCGTCACGCATCGTTGACCTGGTATCCGGTCCGGGCCGAGGCCGCGGTGCCATGAAGGTGCCGTTCAGGACATCCAGCGTCCTGAACGGCACCTTCATGACACGGACTGCGTCGGCGGGCGCGGCTGGGTGGCCGCCGGCGAGACACGGTCAAGGTCCCGAGGCGAGCCACTAGCGTGCCGGTCCAGGTCGCGTTTCCTCGTTCGCCTACCTCGCCAACGCCGTCGTGAGCACTCCGAGCAGGACCTGTGCCGGATCGCGTGGCGCATCGGCGGTGCGCCACGCGACGACGCCATCGGGCCGGACCAGGCTCGCGCCTGATGCGCCGATCCCGTACCGGGCAAGGAACTCGCCGTCGGCGTCGGCCAGTTCGTCACCGATCGTATGGGTCCGCACGGTGACACCAAGACGCGCGGCGACATAATCGGCAACCCCGGTCCAGAATCCACCTTCTGTTCCGGCCAGCAGCACGAAGCCGCGCCCAAAAAGGTCCACAGTGGACAATTTGTCGCCGTTGCGGTGCAACCACACGTGCGGTGCGCGGAATCCGGGCCGGCCGGTCGGCCGGTACGGGTCCTCGGTGTCCGCCGGATCCTCGTCCTCCGTGAGCACCGAGGCGGAGCGGTAGCGGAACCCGAGCGTGAGCTCGACCGCACGCTGTTGTTCGGAGACCTGCTCGGTGGCCGTGTCCTCGGCGGCCGACGCGGGCCCACGGCTGGCCACCAACCGCAGCGCCTCGGCGACGACGCGCTCGGCGTTCGGGCGCCGCTCGGCGTCATAGGTGTCCAGCAACTCAGGTCCGGCCGTGGAGCCGAGCACCGCGGCGAGCTTCCACGCCAGGTCGTAGGCGTCGCCGACCGCGGTGTTGCCGCCGAACCCGCCGCTCGGCGGGGTGACCTTCGCGGCGTCGCCCGCGAGCAGCACCCGTCCCACCCGGAACCGGTCCGCCACCGCGGCCGCCATCTCCCACGGCCGCACGGCCCTGATCTCCGGTTCGAGGTCCGGCAGCTCGGTGATCAGCCGGATCAGCTCGGTACACCGCTCGGTGGTGAAGTCCTCCGGTGACTGTCCGACGGCCGGGTCGTAGCCAACGCTGTACAGGTGCCGGTCGATGGTCTGGTCGACAGTGACGAACACGCCGTTGGCCTGCTCGTTGTGGAGCACGTGCAGCGTTGCCTGCTCCGGGTCGACCAGAGCACCGAGATCGGCGTCGAAGATGATGCTGACGTTGTGCCCGAGGCTGCCGGGGCCGTGCCGGTCGACCCCGAGCGCCTCGCGCACACCGCCGCGGTTGCCGTCGGCGGCGACGAGGTAGTCCGCTCGCACCTGGCTCGTCTCCCCGTCGTGGTGCCCGCGGAGCACGGCGGTCACACCGTCGTCATCCTGGCTGAAGGACACCAACTCGGTGTCGAAGCGCAGTTCGGCGCCGAGTTCCTCGGCGCGTTGCCGCAGCAGCGGCTCCAGCTTGTCCTGGCCAGCCGTGCCCAGCCTCGCCGGGGACAGGAGGCTGATGCCCGTGGTGTCGGTCTCGGAGACCTCCTCATGGAAGGTCGGCCCCGGCAGGCTGGCCGCGATCCTGACCCGGAACTTGGCCAGGCTCGGGGTGAGCGTCGGCACGTCCTCGGCGATCCCGCCGAACCCCAGCAGTTCCATCGTGCGCTGGTTCTGCCCCACCGCCCTGGGGAACAACGAGGTCCCGGAGCGCCGCTCGACCAGCAGCACCTGGACTCCGCGCTGCGCCAGGAACATCGCACTGGCCAGACCGGCCAGCCCCGCCCCCACGACCAGCACCGACACCCGTTCCCCCACGACCCTGACCCCCAACGGCAAGCAACTCCAAATTTCGAGAGAAACTTAGAGTTTGAAATATTTGACCGTCAAGCGATTAAGTCGCTCACCGTCAAGGGGGTCAGTGTCGCGATCCAGGTGCCCGCGTCAGCCAGCGTGCCCTACCGGGCTGGCGGGACGAGGTTGCAGGCGTCCACCGCCGGGCGCAGCGCGTGGGCGAGGGTGACGCCGTCGCCGACCGCCCAGAAGTGCATGTAGAACAGGCGGGGCCGCTCACCGAGGCCGTGGTTGTGCAACTCGATGATGCTGATCCCGCCCGCACGCAGGGCCTGGATGACGTGCTGGATCTCTTTGCGGACCATGACGAAGTCGCCGTTGATCGCGGCACGCCCCTCGCCCAGTGGCTGGAAGTTCAGTGCGGTGCTCAGCCCGAGCGCGACCGGCAGGTGGTAGTCGTCCTCGACGATGGTCTCGGCACGGCCGATGCCGAACTTGTAGATCCCGCCGTCGTTGGTGCCCTTGCGGCCCAAGGCACTGTCGATGCTTTCGGTGTCCAGGTCGATCGGCCGGGGCGGGCCAGGAGGACCGAGTGGTGGAGTCCCCGTGACGTCCAGGGCCGCTTTCAACCCACGGGCCAGTGCACGCGGGTCGCCCATCGCGTGGATGTGCGTCCACCACAGGTTCGGCGAGTGTTCCAGCAGGTGCTTGTGCACCGCCGTCTGCGCCACCCCATGGGCTTGCAGGGCGTCGGTGACCGCCTGCAACTCCGGCTCGGTGACCACCAGATCACCCATCAGCAACACCATGTCCTCGTACATCGCCCAGGTCGCGTACCCACCGAGGGCGAACCCGGCCTTGATCACCACACCATGGGAGGTGACCGTCAAATCGTTGCGCGGCAGGGGAATCCGGTACACGGTCCGGTCCGGACTCAGCGTGCCTTTCCGGCCGAGGACGTCGACGACTGGCTGCCAGTCGGCGTCAGTCGTCGACATCGGCTCGCACAGGTCACGCCTGGGGCTGCGGGAGCTGGCCAAGGCCGTACCGCTGGCCGCGAGCGAGGCAGGGACCGCCGCCATCAGCGGCAGCACCGCCCGGCGGGGCATGCCTTCACGGGTCAACCGCATGATCATCCCTTCGTTGTCGGGGCGACAAAGGCTGAACTCCGCGATGTCACCACGGTTGCCCAGGCGCCGCCAGGGGTGAGCGGTAACCGTGGTCACGCTGACCAACTGTGGCCAGTTGCCGTGATAACCCGGTGCTGCGCGGACTGTCCTCCCACCGCGTGTGGGAGGCGAACTTCGGCACGTGTGGACCTCGCGTCGAGCTGGTACGCGTGTGTTCGCGAACGGCGACGGCCCGCCCGTGGATCAGCTCGGGCGGGCCGTGCCTGTGTGGTTCACCCCTTGTCGCACAGTGCGGCGTCGAGGACGTCGAGCCGGGTTGGCTTGTCGTTGTTGGGGACCGCGGTGTTGGTGACGATGGCGGCGTGCCGACCGTCGTCGGTGGCCATGGTCGCCGAGGAGTAGCCGGTGGACAGGTCCCCGAGCAGCCCCCAGGCCCGTCCGCCGCAGCTCAGATCATGGCCCCACAAGCCGAGACCGTAGTGTTCGGTGCCGGGCCACCCGGTGGGCACCGTCTTGCGCATCTCGGCGAGGCTGGCGGTGGAGACGACTTTGCCGTCCGCGAGACGCTGGTCGAACACGGCGAGGTCGGACAAGGTGGAGACCAAGCCGCCAGCGGTGCTCCAGAACGACGGCTCGGCGGTGCCGCTGCCCCACTCACCGAAGGTGGTGTCCAGCCACAGGAAGACGGGGCCGACGGCGCCGCCCTTGTAGCCGTGGACGTACGCCCCAGGCAGTGACTTGTCCCCGGGCGCGGGGAGACTGGTCTGGCTCAGGCCGAGGGGCTGGATGATCCGGGCGGCGATCGCGTCACGGGCGGGCATGCCGGTGACCTGCTCGATGAGCAGCCCCGCGATGTAGTAGTTGATGTTGGAGTAGTTCCAGGTGGGCTCGGACTTGGGTGGGTAGGCGGCAAGCCCGGCGCGGACCAGTTCCCGCAGATCGTAGGTGCCGTCCGGCTTGGCCTTGGCCTTGTTGGAGTCGCCGTTGACCCCGCTGGTCTGCTGGAGGATCTGCCGAACGGTGATGCGGTTGCCGTCGTAGCCGTTGCCGTCGACCACGCCGGGCAGGTAGCGCTCGATCGGCGCGTCCAACGCCACCTTGCCCTCGTCGACCAGTTGCAGCACCACGGCGGCCGTGAACGTCTTGGTCTGGCTGGCGGCCCGGAAGGCGTCGTTCGGGCCGATGAACTGGTTGGTGTTGATCACCTTGGGTCCGACGTGCAGATCCCAGTTGTGGCTCGTGTCGCCGGCGTGGACGGCGGCACCCGGTCCGCCGTGCGCCCGATAACCCTCCAGCGCCGTCTGGACACCGGCGTGGCCGTCGGCCTGCCCCGCCACCGCCAACCCCGGCGCGCCCACCGTGGCGGCGACAGCGACAACACCGAGCGCCACCCCCAACCGCCGTATCCCAGTCCTGGCCATCCTCGCTCCTTCGCGGTCGTCGACGCCGATCCGCCGACGACAGTTCGCCTGCACCGAATTACGGCACGCACCGTAGACACCGCCGATGAAATCCCCCTGAAACGGCGAAGCCACCACGGGCGCTACCGACCAAGACGCCCTGCTCGCGGCCCAGTCCGGGCCAGTTCAGTCGCCGGCTCGGTCCAGCCACTCCGACAACAGGGCGCTCTCGGCGGCGGTGAGCATTGGCAGCTTCGGTGCGAGGACACGGAATGCGACAGTGACCGCGGTCGCGCTGTCCGAGGGAAGCGTCGGCACGTCGGTGAGGATCGATCGCATCACCGCCTCGTACATCGCGTCCGCGAGGTCGAGGTCCCGGCGCTCGGGCGGGGTGGCGAGCAAGGTGAGCACGGCGCCGGTGCCGGCGGCGTGGATGAGGTCGACGGCGCGCCCCACCGGCACCCGGAGCCGGCCGATCGCCGCTACGCGCCGCACCTTGGTGCGCAGAACCTCCAGGCCGGCGGCTGCCACCGGGGAACGAGCCCCACGGCTGGGATCGGTGAGCAGACCGAACAGCGCCGCGTTGGCGAGACCGAAGCCAACATGCGTGTCCCATCCCGCCCGCAGGTCAGCGACCGGGTCGCCACTGTCCTCGACGAGCGCCTTCCCGGCGACGTAGGTGGCGAATACGTGTTCGGCAACGGCGTCGAGCAGCGCGTCCTTGTCCTCGAAGAACCGGTAGATGGTCGGCGCCTGCATACCGGCCGCCTGCGCGACCGCACGGGTCGTGACCGCGCCTGCGCCCCGCTCACGCAGCAGCTGCGCCGCGCACTCCACGATGTTCGTCCGCGTCTTGTGCCTGCCGGCGCTGTCCGGCCTGACCTCCGCCATGCTTCCAACGATAACGCACTCTTGCTATCTCTGTTGCTAACAGTGTTAGCATCTACGTCATTCCAGCGTTAACGCGAGAGGGCGAACATGATCATCATTACCGGCGGTACCGGCCAGCTCGGCTCCCAGATCGTCGATCGGCTGCTTGATCGGGTCCCGGCGGACCGGGTCGGAGTGAGCGTCCGTGACACCGCCCGCGCTGGCGACCTGGCCGCACGCGGGGTACGCGTGCGGCGCGGCGACTTCACCGACCCCAACTCCCTGGCCGATGCGTTCGAGGGCGCGACGCAGGTGCTCATCGTCTCGACGGACCACACTGGCGGGGCAGCGGTTGCCCGGCACGTGGCGGCGATCGACGCCGCTCGCGAGGCCGGGGCCAAGCGCATCCTCTACACCAGCCACCAGGGCGCCGCCGAGGATTCGGTCTTCGCACCGATGCCCGACCATGCCGCCACCGAGCGCTACCTGTCGACGACGGGCACACCGTTCACCGTGCTGCGGAACGGGTTCTACGCCAGCACTATCCGGCACCTGCTCGGCCAGGCGCTCGAGACCGGCGAACTCGTCGCGCCGGCCGACGGGCCCGTGTCCTGGACCACGCACGCCGACCTCGCCGAAGCGGCAGCGATCATCCTCACCGACGAGGACCGGTTCGATGGTCCGACTCCGCCACTGACCGCACCGGATGCGCTCGACCTGGCGGACATCGCCGGTATCCTCACCGAACTCACTGGCCGCACCATCCGCCGTGTCGTCGCCGAGGACGCGGAGTGGACGGCCACCATGATCGGCCACGGGGTGCCCGCGGATCGGGTGAAGCTGCTGCTGGGCATGTTCCACGCGGCACGCCGCGGGGAGTTCTCCACCACCGGACCGGTGCTCGGGAACCTCCTCCAGCGCACAGCTACGCCGGTCCGTTCGGTCCTGGCGGGGCTCACCACCCAGCCGTGAACTCCCCGCCTTCCCAATGTGGGCGGGTGGCTAAGGGATGTTGAGGAGGACTTTGCCGACAACGCCTCGCTCCAGAGCGGTGTGGGCGTCGGCGATCTGTTCCAGCGGGAAGTGGTGCAGCGGCAGCCCGGCCTGGTCACCCACCCGCAGGGCGCCCGCCGCCACGGCCGCCGCGACGTCGGCGACCGCCTGCTCCTTCGCCGCAGGCGGAACCGTGTAGACGTAGACGCCCTGCCAGCGCAGGTTGCCCGGCAGCGATTCCAGTACCGGCACGGACAGGTACTCCCCCGCGTTGCCGGCGTAGTAGGCGACGACCGCGCCCTGAGCGGCCACCGCGATGTCGAGCGAGGCGTTGGCGTTCGGCGCGACCTCGACGATGATGTCCACGCCCTCGGGCGCGATGGCCCGGATCGCCACCGCGGCGTCCTGCGTGCGGTAGTCGACCACGTGGTGGGCGCCGCCCGCCCGCGCCAAGGCGGCCTTGCCGGGACCGCTGACGGTGGCGATCACCCGCGCACCGGCCCAGCGGGCGAGCTGAATGGCAGCGTTGCCGACCACACCGGCACCGCCTGCCACCAGAACGGTGGCTCCCCGCAACGTGCCCGGCGCGATACACCCCGGCCCGCCGTCAGCGACGGTCAGCGCGCGATGCGCGGTCAGGGCCGGAATGCCCAGCGCCGCACCGAGCTCGAACGAGGCGTCGCCGGGCAAGCCGACCGCCTGCCGCTCGGGTACGACCGTGTACTGCGCGGCCGTACCCCACACCCGCTGCCAGGCGGCTTCCCAGATCCACACCCGCTGCCCGACCCGGTCCGGATCCACCTGCGGGCCGACCGCCTCGATCACCCCGGCACCGTCCTGGTGCGGCACCTGTTCGTTCACCCCAACCGGAAGGGGCCGCACACGGCTTCGCCAATCCGTGGGATTGACACCCGAGACGTGCACCCGCACGCGTACCTCACCCGGTCCAGGCTCGGGAACCGCGCGCTCGACGAGCCCGAAAACCTCAGGTCCGCCCGCGGCCGTCCGGATGATGGCCTTCATCCCTCACCACTCTTTCGCTCGCCCCAGCTCCGCACCGTTGTGCCACCGGCCTGCTCGACGCCCACCCGCGACACCATGCTCACCTCCCCCGAACCAACTCGGACGCGGACGTATTCCGGCGTTCCCGAACAACGATGCGAGCAGGACACCTCGCTCGGTGTCCTGCTCGCATCGTTGTTCCACCTAGGTACGCACGACGTGGTGGTCCATCACTCGGTCGCGCCGTGCGCCCCCGGGCTCAACGCCGTGCGCGCACGGCGTGTGTCGCGGCCGCGATGTCCTCCCGGCTCACGCGGTCGTCACGGTTGTCGCTGAGGAGCGCGATCTGTTCCGCGACAGGGAGTTTTTGCCACTGCGGGGACACCGGTCCCTGGTGCCCGGGATGGGCGGGCTCGTCCTTGGTCACGACCAACCGCTCGGCCATCGCACCCCTGACCGCGACCCGGCCGTCCACCGAGCTGGACCACTGCCGCACGCCGTAGAACGAGGAATCGGGGCCGGGGTTGATCCACTGCGAGACGAGCAACTGGGCGCTGCCCAGGGTCGAGTACGGGTGGACGATGGGAGCGTAGAGGTACGGTGCCTGGGCGAAGGTCACGTGGGTTCGTGGCGCCGTCCACAGCCCGGTCGGGTAGGGCGCGGTCTGCGTCACCGCACCGCGCGCCCCGTTGAGGAACGACAGCACCACCCGGCCGTCGATGACCTGCGCCGAGATCTCGCCTATCGCCTCGAACGGGCTCGGCGCCGCGATGATCGGCGTCGAGGGGCCGTTCGGCCGGAAGTCCCAGCGCCCCGCGTCGTCGGCGCCCCAGAAGGTGTACTGGCTCCGCTGCCACATCTTGTCCCACGGCACCCGCATGAGGTGGATGCCGCCGCCGTTCCACCGGCCCTCGTTCGTGCCGTAGATGTAGACGAACCCCTCGTTCGGCCACATGATCATGGAGTTGTTCTGGAAGTGCGACCAGAGGCCCTCGTTCCAGAAGTCCATGTTCTCCCGGTTGTTGTCCAGGTCCCAGGTGCGTTCCCAGTTCTCGGCGTGCGTCTCGGTCGAGGTCCACTGCCGGGAGTACCAGGTGCGCCAACTGCCGCCGGGGCTGGGAATGCCGCCCTCGCTCTGGATCGCCCAGTCCCGCACGCCGAAGGTGGTCATCATGTACCGGCCGTCGGGCAGGTGGATCAGGTCGTTCGGGATCTCGGTGACGACCTGGCCGGGCTCGTTGCGCGCGGTGTTGGCGTCCCGGTGGTCGTAGGGGATCATCTGCTTCGCCGCGCCGCCGCCGATGCAGTTGTCCCAGCGAATGCCGTTCTGGATGTCCGCGTTGGACTGCCGCAGGCCGACGGGAGAGCGCCAGCCGGTACCGTTCTGCGGCACCGGCTGGTCGAAGGTGTCACCGAAGATCGAGATGCAGTAGCCGTGGTTGGTCTTCGCGGTGAAGCCGAGATCGGTGCCGCGAAAGCCGAATCCCGCGGTCTCCTCACCCGTGAGGTCCTTGACGGGACCGGCGCTGGGCGCAGCGGCACCACGCGGGCTGGCCGAGGTCCCGGCGGCGACGGCACTGCCCATCCCGGCGAGCAGGCCACCGGCACCGAGCAGGGCCCCGGCGGCTCCCTTGAGGAACGTCGAACGGCTCACCTGCGGGGCCTCTCGCCTGGAGGGCACACCTGGTCCCGAATGAGTACTGGTTCCGTCGTCGTGCCGCATGCCGCTCCTTGGGAGGTTCGAGCTCTGTGTCGACCCGACGCTATCGGCCGCGGATGAAATCCCGATGAAACCCGCTGCTGCTGGAGGCCCTGCCGCGCGGTGAAGGCCGGTGAGCCGTCCGGCTGACGGCTCACCAGCATGTCCTTGCACCGCAACGGAAGCGCGCTGCTCAGCCGAGCTCGACCAGTGCCGGGGCGAGTTGTTCCAACTGGTCCACACCGGCCGAGAACTCGCTGCCGACCGGCAGCAGGAGCGTCACATGGTCCGCACCGGCGGCCAGGTGCTCGCGCACCTTGGCCGCGATCGCGGCCGGGCCGCCGTGGCCGACGACCGCGTCCACCAGCCGGCCGCCCACCTCGGCGATCTCCTGGTCGGAGTAGCCCAGCCGGGCCAGGTTCGCGGCATAGGACGGCCTTTCCAGCAAGGCCGACACCGTCTCCCGCGCGGTCGCCCGCGCGCGGTCGTGGTCGGGGTCCACGGCCACGGACAGTCCGACGACCAGGAGCTTGTCCGGGCCGAGCGCCTGCCTGGCCTGCGCGGTGAACTCGGGTGGCAGCATGGCGGGCAGCGCACCGTCGGCGATCTCCCCGGCCAGCGCGAGCATCTTCGGGCCGTTCGCGGCGATGATCCGGGGATGGGCCGCCTCCGGCGCGGGCGGCCAGGTCGGGCCGTCCATCCGGTCCAGGTATCCGCGCATCGTGGCCAGCGGGCTGCCGAACTCCCGGCCAGCGCTGGCCGCCTGCTGCGGGTAACCGACTCCCAGTCCGAGCACGAACCGACCGGGATGGGCCTGGGCCAGCAGGGCCGCCGCGCCGTGCGCGGTCTGCGGTTCCCGGGCCCAGATGTTGGCGATGCAGGTGCCGAACACCATCCGCTCCGTGGCGGCCAGCAGCACGGCCAGTTGCACGAAGGCGTCCTTGCCGCCGACGACCTCGTTGGTCCAGGCGGCGCGGTAGCCCGCGCGCTCCAGCCGACGCACGGCCGCGCGTTGCAGGTCGACAGGTGGTGCGCTGGTGAACGAGACCGGCAGGCACACTCCGACCGGCCCCAGTGCCCGGCGGGCCGCGGCGACCACAGTGGTTGTCCCCATGGAGATCCTCCCCGGCGATGCGCTAGTTGGTGAAGTAGTGGCCCTCGTCGAGGTCCGGGATGAGCCCGGCCTGGACGGGCAGCCAGTCCACCCGCTTCTGGGTCAAGGTGCTCGATGCCGGGATGTCGAGGGAGAAGAAGGCCCCGAGCCAGCCGAAGTGGTCGGTTGCCTGCTCACGGGGCACGGCCGTCACCGGCAACCCCAGGTGCCTGCCGATCACCTCGGCGACGTCCCGGACCGCCACGCCCTCGTCGGCGACACCGTGCAGCCGCGTGCCAGCCGGGGCGGCCTCCAGGGCCAGCCGGTACAGGCGCGCCGCGTCGAGCCGGTGCACGGCGGACCAGCGGTTGGCCCCGTCACCCGGGTACGCCGAGACGCCCTTCTCGCGGGCGATGTCGATCAGGCGCGGGACGAAGCCGTGATCCCCCTCGCCGTGCACCGACGGTGGCAGCCGCAGCACCGAGACCCGCACGCCGCGCTCGGTGAACGTCAGCGCCGAGGCCTCCGACACCCGGGGTATGCCAGGGTCGGCCGCGTCCTCCTCCGTCGCGACCCGGCCCACAGCCAGGGTCGCCATCCCCGAGGTGACGACGAAGGGCCGGTCGGACCCGGCGAGCGCCTCTCCCATCGCCTCGATGGCGAGCCGGTCGGTCCGACTGGCGCCCGCATAGTCGGAGAAGTCGTGGACGAACGCGGTGTGGATCACGCCATCGGCCGCGGCCACCCCGGCCCGCAGGCTGTCCAGGTCGTCCAGGGCGCCGCGGTGCACCTCGGCCCCCGCGGCCACGAGCGCCGCGGCGGCCTGCTCCGAGCGGGCGAGGCCGAGGACCTGGTGCCCGGCCTCGATGAGTTCGCGGACGACGGCGGACCCGATGAACCCGGTCGCGCCGGTGACGAACACGCGCATGGTGCACTCCTTGACACAAAGATGAGGACCGGCCCGAGAGGCACCCAGTGGTGCCGGGCCGGTGCTCCCACCTTGCGACCGCAGAGCGGTTCCGGTCCAATGAATGTTTCGCAATGCGCGATACGATTCGTGCATCACCGCATTTCACGGCCGCTGCTCGGGCGTTCACCGGGGTACGTGGGAGTTACGCTGAGGGTATGCCCGACTCGCCACCGGTGGACCTGGACCTGCGGTTGGTGCGGTGCTTCACCGTCCTCGCCGAGCACCGGCACTTCGGCCGCGCCGCTGCCGCCCTGCACCTCACGCAGCCGTCACTGAGCCGGCAGATCCGCCAGCTCGAACAGCAGCTGGGCGCCCGCCTGCTGGACCGCACCCCACGGGGCAGCCAGCTCACCGAGGCCGGTGCGGTCTTCCTCCCGCTCGCCACGGCGCTGCTGCGCTCAGCGGCCCAGGCCACGGCACGCACCCGGGCCGCCGCCCAGCCCAGCCGGATCACCGTCGGCTACACCATGGGCGTCATCGTCACCCCGGCGGTGCGCGAGCTGCGCCACCGGTACCCGGACGCCGAGGTGCGAGCCGCGCACCTGGCCTGGGACGAACCGCGCGCGGCCCTGCTCGACCACCGGGTGGACGCGGTGGTGACCCGGCTGCCGTTCCCGACCGACCAGCTGCACGTGACGATCCTGTACGACGAGCCCCGGGTGCTGCTGGTGCCGCTCGACCACCGCCTGGCGGGCAGGGCATCGGTCACCCTCGACGACATCGCCGACGAGCCCCTGCCCCGGGTGCGGCAATCCGATCCGGCCTGGAGTGCCTTCTGGCGCCTCGAACCGAGACCCGACGGGCGCCCGGCCCCCGACGGACCCGTCATCGACGCCATCGAGGACAAGTTCGAACTCATCGCCGCCGGGCAGGCCGTGGCCATCTCGGTGGACCCGCGCAGCCACGTCCTGCGCCCCGACGTCACCGTGATCCCCCTGGAAGGCGTCGAACCGAGCCATGTCGTCGTGGCCACCCGCGCCGATGACCGCAGCCGCCTGGTGGCGGCCTTCCGCAAGTACGCCCAAGTCCACCTCACGGGTCCCGCCCCGGGAGCCGGGGACTGACCGTCGAGCACGTTCAGGAAGTTCAGAACACGTTGCCAGGTAAGGGTTGTCGCCTGTTCGTCGTGGGCCACCGCGCCGTTCTCCCTGACAACCCCTCGCCGCGATCTTGGACCTGGCTGGCCGGACGCGGTCGGATCCACCCCCGGGCCAGCTCGGTCAGCTCACGGGGGCGGCGAGGCGGTAGACCTGTTCCACGGCCCCGTCGGGAAAGGTCCGGGTGGAGTCCAGGCGCAGGAACTGCGGGTCGCTGGCGGGCGGGGTGAGGCGCGTGCCCTCGCCGAGCAGGATCGGCAGTGTCACGATCCCGAGGACGTCCAGGGCCCCGATGCCGCGGAACGCGTCGATGGTCCGCTGGCCGCCGACCAGGTCCACGTCGCCGGGGAAATCCGCCTGGCGCATCAGGTCGAGCAGTTCGGCGGGCTTGGCCGCGGCCACCACGTCCGAGGGCGTGCCGGACGGCAGCGGTCGCGAGGTCAGCACGAAGACCCGCAGCCCGGGCCACGGCCAGCTCGGGGCCCCCAGGGCCGGCTCGAAGGTGGTCCTGCCCATCACGACCGCACCACAGTCGGCGATGTACTCCGGGTACCCGTGCGACTGGCCCGGGTCGAAGGTGGGCATCGACAGGAAGGCGGGCCGTCCGTCGGCGGAGGAGATGAAACCGTCCGCGCTGACGCCGAGGTGGGTCTTGATCCGCAAGGTGCGCTCCTGTTCTGGCGAGTGGTCGACCATGCGCCCAGCCTCGGGTGCGGCGGCCCGCTGATCAACGTCCGAACTGGAACACCAGCCATAAGCGGGCCTTATCAACGGCCTAGGATGACCGCGTGGAACTGCGCGAGGTGGAGATATTCCTGGTGCTGTCGGAGGAACTGCACTTCGGTCGCACCGCGCAGCGGCTCTACCTGAGCCAGCCCCGGATCAGCCAGACCATCCGCGCGCTGGAGGTCCGGCTCGGCGGCCAACTGTTCGAGCGGACCAGCAGGCAGGTGCGCCTCACCGCGCTGGGCGAGCGGCTGCGCGACGAGCTTCGCCCGGCCCACGACCACTTCCGGCGCGCGGTCACCGTGGCCACGGACCTGGCCCGTGGCGTCAGCGGTGAACTGCGCGTCTGCGTGGCCAGCTATGCCATGGCGGGCCCGCGGTTCACCGAGATCGTCCGGGATTTCCAGGCGCGCTACCCGGACTGCCGCCTCACCGTCACCGAGGAGTTCCCCGGCGAGTTCGCGCGGTTGCGCACGGGCGCCTACCACCTCATGTGCCACCGCCAGCCGATCACCGAACCAGACCTGACCATCGGGCCGACCCTCAGCCGGGAGGAGCGCATCCTGTTGGTACGGGTCGGGCACCCGCTCGCCCTGCGCGGCCACGCCACCGTCGAGGACCTCGCCGACCACGCCGTGATCCCCCGCGGCGGCATCCCCAGCCCCATGTACGAGGCGTACTTCCCCGCCACCACCCCGGCCGGCCGCCCGATCCCCCGCGGCCCGCAGATCAGCACGACCAGCGACATCCTGCACCGGATCGCCCACGGCGAGCTCGTCCACCCCACCGTTGGGTCCTTCCTGAGCTACTACCACCACCCCGAGGTCACCCACGTCCCGCTCCGCGGCCACCCGCCCGTGAAGAGCGCGCTCGTCTGGGTCACCAACCTGGAGAACGCCGCGATCCGCGCCTTCGCCAGCACCGCGGCCGAGGTCCTCGCCCGCACGGGCCTGTCCGAATCCGGCTAGCCCTCGCCGCGGCCTGGGCGCGAACATGGTGCGGTGACCACGTATTCAGCGGTGCGGACCACCGGCATCTACTGCCGACCGGGGTGCGGGGCCAAGCCGCTGGCCGAGAACGTGCGGACCTTCGAGTTGGCGGCCGCCGCCGAGACCGCGGGCTATCGGGCCTGCCTGCGTTGTAGGCCGTACCGGGTGGCCGGTGCGGTCGCCGACACCGCGCCCGAACTGGTCTGCCGCGCGGTGCAGCTGATCATCAACGGCCTGCTCGACGAGTCCACCGAGGCCGCCGTCGGCCACCGGCTGGGCATCTCGGCCCGGCACCTGCGGCGCATGTTCCACGACCACCTTGGCGTCACACCGGACGGGTTCGCCCGGTCCCGGCGCGCGCACTTCGCCCGCAGGCTGCTGGACGACTCCGACCTGTCCATCGCCGAGGTCGCGTTCGCCGCCGGCTTCGGCAGCCTGCGCCAGTTCAACCGGGCGATGCGCGAGGTGTTCCGGTCCGCGCCCAGCGAGCTGCGCGACCGCCGTCGCCGAGGTGATCGGCTCACCGCCGACGGCGGTCTGCTGCTGCGGATGCCGTTCACAGCCCCGTACGACTGGGACGCGGTGCTGGGCCTGCTCGCCGTGCGGGCGGTGCCGGGCGTGGAGTCGGTCGAGGCGGGCACGTACCGGCGGACGATCACGCTCGACGGTGCGCCGGGCATGGTGGAGATCGGTGCCGGTGGCGCCGACCACCTGCTGCTGCGAGCACATCTTCCTTACTGGGAAGGGGTGATCCACGTGGTCGAGCGGGCGGGCCGCCTCGTGGGCGTGGACCAGGACACCGCCGCGGCGGCGGCCCACCTGGCCGGTGATCCGCTGCTCGGCCCGCTGATCGCCGCCCGGCCGGGGCTTCGCGTGCCCGGCGCCTGGGGGCCGTTCGAGATCGCGGTCAACGCCGTGACCGGGGACGTCGGCCGCCTGGTGCGCAGGCATGGCGCGCCCGTTGACGGCCTCGGCCACGGGCTGACCCACGCCTTCCCCGCCGCCGAGGTCCTCGCTGAGGAGCACGGGACGGTCGGTGCGCTGGCGCGAGCGGTGCTCGCCAACGAGGTCCGGCTCGACGGCGGCGAGGCGTTGGACGACCTCGTGGCCTCGCTGCGCGCCGTGCCCGGCGTGACCGAGACCGCGGCGCACGAGGTCGCCCTGCGGCTGGGTGCCCGCGACGCCTTCCCGGTGCCGGGGGTGGATGCCGCGGCGTGGCGTCCGTACCGGGCGCTCGCCGCGACACACCTGTTTCACCGCAACAAATCGTTCAGCTCGCCGTATGCCATGGCCGCGTCGAGCGAGTCGTAGGTGCCCGCGGTCAGCAACTCCCTGGCCGCCGCGGCCGCGAGACCGTAGGCGGCTTGGGCGATGCCGGTGCCGACACTGATCCGGGCCACGCCGAGCTCCGCCAGCTCCGCCACACTCGGCGCACCTGGGTGCACCATCACGTTGAGCGGCAACGGACCGGCCACCAGGGCGCGGATCACGGTGGGGTCCACCACTCCCGGCACGAACAACACGTCCGCACCGGCCGCCGCGTACCGGTCGGCACGCGCCAGCGTCTCGGCCAGGTCCCCGCTGCCCATCAGGTAGGTGTCCGTCCGGGCGTTGATCACCAGGTCGGCCGACACGGCCCTGGCCGCGGCCAGGCGGTCCACCTGCGCCGCCACGTCGAGGAGCGCGCCACCGGCGCTGTCCTCGATGTTGACGCCCGCGGCGCCGATGGCGACCACCTCGGTGACGGTCGAGGCGACCGCCAGCGGGGTGTCGCCGTAGCCGGACTCGATGTCCGCGGTCACCGGCACCGAGACGACACGGACGATCCGGCTCAGCGCCTGCAACGCGAGGGCCCTGGCCAGACCGCCCGCATCCGGCACCCACGTCGACCACGAGACCCCTCCGCTCGTGGTCGCGATCGCCTTCGCCCCGGCCGCCTCGATGGCCACCGCCGAGCCCGGGTCCCAGGCGTTGGGCAGGACCAGTGGGCGCTGGTCGTGCAGTGCGCGCAACAGGTTCATCAGCCGCTGACGACCAGTTCGTGGTCGCGGTGGACCCGGGAGGACAGCGTGCCGTCCTTGGGCTTGTTGGCAATGGCCTTGGCTGGCACGGGTTGTTCCCTCCGTCGTGTGCTTGCTGACCGGGAGAGCATGTCGCGCGGGACCCAGCCGGGTCTGGCCATATCCGGTCATGATCGGCCGCGGTGTACCCGCGGACCACACTCTCAGGGTGTCGCCGGACCCGGTGCTTTGCCTGACGACCCCCTGCGCTGGGAGAGTTCCACCGCGGCGAACCCGTAGTCGAGCATCTCGGTCTCGTAGGCGCGGACCGCGTCCAGGAGTGAGCCGGTCCGCTCGGTGACGCGACGGCAGAGCAGGGCGGCGTCCCTGAGCGCGACGGCTGCGCCGATCCCCGCCGGAACCATCGTGTGGATGGCGTCGCCCACCAGCGTGACCGGACCGGTTTCCCAGTGCGGCAACGGTTTCGCCGTCCGGACCGTCGTGGTGTGGACGCTGTCGGGGTCGCCGAGGCGGACCAGCGCGCTGAGGTCGGGATGCCAGTCGGCGACCAGTTCCGCCGCGACCTCCCGCAGGACGGCCTTGTCCGCGGCTGGCAGGTCGACCGGGAACATCGCGGGCGGCGCGACGACCACCCACATCAGGTAGTCCTCGCCACCGGAGGTGTACTGGTGGGCCGCCAACGGCATGAACCGGCCGTCGGCGCCCACCACGGTGCAGAACCCGTCCAGCGCGGCGGCGGGCGTGAGCGCCCGGGCTTGCTCGGTCAGCGGCGTCTTGCCGAAGACCTCCGACAGACCGGTCTCCACCACCTCGGCGTCCGGCAGCAGTTGGGCGCGGATCCGCGAGTGCGTGCCGTCCGCGGCCACCAGCAGGTCCGCGTCGGTGACCGCACCGTTGGCGAAGAACACGCGCACCCGGCCGTCGTCGAGCAGTTCGTAGCGCTGGAAGGAGGCGCCGTGGTGGACGTCGATCCCGGTGAGCAGGATCTGCCGCAGCGTGAGCCGGTCGAGCGTCAGGTGCCGCCCGGTCTCCTCCTCGGTCGCCGACGGCGGCACCAGCATCTCCTGGACCACACGCAGTTGCGGGTCGAGCACCCGCACTCCCGAGCCGCGCTTGCCCGCGGTGGCGAGGACCTGGTCGTACAGGTCGGGCGGCAGGCATTCGCGCAGCGCCAGGTCGCCTTCGGGCCCGAAGTGGATGCGGTAGCCCTGACTGGGCTGGTCGGCGGCTTCCCGCTCGTACAGCTCGACGTCGATCCCGGCCCTGCGCAGGCCCTGCGCGAGCAGCGGCCCGGCCAACCCGGCCCCCACGATGACAACGTTCATGCCGCAAAGCTATCTGAATTCAGACGATCTGTCATCGGCCATAATGGCACCCGTGGCGGAACCTACTGAGGGACTCGGCGTACGAATCGGCGGCCAGCTGTACCTGGCGCACCGCTACGCCCGGGCGGCGACCAACCGCGCTCTACAGGCGCACCAGCTCGAACTGCGCCACCTCGGGGTGCTCACCTGCCTCGCCGAAGCGGGGCCGCTCAGCCAGCGCGCGCTGGTCGACCGGTTGCAGATGGACAAGTCCTCGATGGTCTACATGATCGACGAGTTGGAACGGCAGGGGCTCGCGGAGCGACGCAGGGACGAGCGGGACCGCCGCAGCTACGCCGTGCACATCACGCCCGCCGGTCGCGACCGGCTCGCCGCCGCCACGAACACCGCGGCCGAGGTGATGACCGGACTGCTCACGCCGCTCACGCCCACCGAGCAGGGGCAGTTGCACGAACTGCTTGCCCGGTTCATCGAGCACGCCGCCGAGCAAACCTGACCGCAGTCAGCCGATTCCGCGGCGGGACGCTGCCCGTTGTGGCAAATGACCGGCGGTGCGGCTCCGTGAACCTTGTTGCCGCCCCGGCTGGCGTGCGCCATACTCAACCAACCAGTTGGTGGAGAGCGGGGAGGTTGCGGTGCCGCAGCGCGCTGACCGGCGGAGGGACATCGTTCGGGCCGCGTTCCGCCAGGTGGCGGAGGTGGGGTTCGAGGGCTTGCGGCTGCGGCAGATCGCCGTGGACGTCGGGATCGACCATTCGACGCTGCACCACCATTTCCCCGGCAAGAAGGACATCGTCGCGGGGGTGGCCGAGTACGCGATCAGCCAGTTCGGGGCGAGGCTGCCGGACGGTGCCGGTCCGGTCGAGTCCTTGCGCGGATACCTGACGCACCTGCGTGAACTTCTGGCGGGTTCACCGGAGGTGTTCGTCGTGACCGCGGAGCTCGACCTGCGTGCTCGCCGGGATCCGGTGGTCCGGGCGGTGATGGAGCACCACGAGGCCAACTGGCGCCGGTCGCTGCGCGAGTTGTTGGACGCCGGTGACGCGCTGGACGCGTGGTCGCCCCGCGTGGATGTGGCGGGGGCGGTGGAGTTGGTGATCGCGGTGGTCAAGGGCGCGCAACTGGCGCCGGACGGGGCGGGCCCCGCATTCGCACAACTGGACACATTGCTCGCGAGGTAGTTCACGGCACAGGGGGATGGGGTCGGATGGTGGATCGGCGTTTCCGCTTCGGTGTCATCGCGGGGCCTGAGTACACGGGGGCGCAGTGGCGTGCTGTCGCCCGCCGTGCCGAGGAGTCCGGCTACTCCACGTTGCTGATGCCGGACGGGCTGCACCTGCTCGCGCCGCTGCCAGCCGCGGCGGTGGCGGCTGCCGTCACCACCACGCTGCGTGTGGGCACGTTCGTCCTGGCAAGCACGGTGCGCCAGCCACGGACGGCCGCGTGGGAGGCGAACAGCTTGGCCACGTTGACCGACAACCGGTTCGAACTGGGCATCGGCACCGGGAACCCCTGGATGAACCGGGCCGCGGTGGACGAGATCGGAATGCCCGCGACCACGGCGGCGCAGCGCCTGGCACGGGTCCGGCGCACCGTGGAACACCTGCGAGGGCTGGAGACGAAGACCCGCACGCCGGTGATGATCGCTGCCGGTGGTCGGCGGTCACGAGCCCTGGCCGGTCAGCTCGCCGACATCGTGACCCTCCCGCACGGCCCGCTCGCCAGCAGGCGAGAGGTCAAGCAGATGATCGCCGAGACCGCGGACGCGGCCGGCGAACGCGCGGGCCAGATCGAGTACAGCATGAACATCCTCGTCCTCGGCGACTCCATCCCGCGGTGGATCGTGCCGCTGGTCGGTGAGGACCTCAACGCGCTGATCGAGGCTGATTCCCTGCTCATGCTCCGCGGATCGCCACACCAGATGGCCGATGAGATCCAGCGTCGCCGCGATGCGTTCGGCTACTCCTACATCACCGTCAACGCGCTGCACCTCGACAGGTTCGCCCCGGTCGTCGAGCTCCTGCACGGCCGGTGAGCGGGCACCGCGACATGACCGACCTGACCGTGCATCGATTCCCCGGCCGTGACGGCCTGGAACTGGCCTACCGCGAGCTGGGCGCCGGTCGGCCCCTCGTGCTGCTGCACGGTTTCACGGCCACCGGACCGCAATGGATCCAGCACGGTCCGGCGGTCACCCTCGCCGAGCACGGCTACCGCGTCATCCTGCCGGACCTGCGCGGCCACGGTGACAGCGCGCAGCCACACGATCCGGCTTGCTACCCGCCCGACGTCCTGGCCGAGGACGGGCTCGCGTTGATCGAGTGGCTCGGGCTTGCGGACTACGACCTCGGTGGCTACTCGTTGGGTGCGCGGATCGTGCTCAGGATGCTGGTCCGCGGCGCCCGGCCGGCCCGCGCGATCGTGGCGGGCCAGGGACTCGACGCGATCACCCGGGCGAGCGAGCGCACCGGTCAGCAGCACCGCGTGCTGACCGCCCTCGTCAACGGGGACCCCATCCAGCCCGGGTCGCCTGAGGAGGAACAGGCGTACTGGATCTCCTTGTCCGGCAACGACCCGCGCGCACTCAGCCAGGTCCTGGACACGCACGTCGCGACACCGCGCGCCGCGTTGTGCCGAGTCCCGACCCCCACGCTCGTGGTGGTCGGCGACCAGGACAGCGGCCACGCCTGCGCCGACGTGCTCGCCGCGACACTGCCCAACGCGCGGTTCACCCGAGTGCCGGGCGACCACTTCACCGCACTCGCCAGCCCGGAACTCGCGACCGCGATCATGGCCTTCGGCGAGGACCGTCCACACGAGCCAACCTCATGAACGGCGGGGCTCCGCCTTGTTCTTCTCCTTGATACGCAACGCTTCCTTGCGGACCTCGGCCTGGGTGGCGCGTTCCCGCTGGAGCCAGTCGGGGCTGTCCGCCTTCAACGCGTCGATCTGCTCCGTGGTGAGCGGGTCGGTGATCCCGCCACGCGCGAGACCGCCGATGGAGATGCCCAGCTTCGCCGCGATGACCTGCCGGGGGTGCGGGCCGTTGCGGCGCAGGTCCCGCAGCCACTCGGGCGGATCGGCCTGCAGGGCGTTCAACTCGTCGCGGGAGACGACACCCTCCTGGAACTGCGCGGGGGTGGCTTCGAGGTACACACCCAGCTTCTTCGCCGCCGTCGCCGGCTTCATCGTCTGGGGGGTCTTCTGCGACTTCATGGGGTCAAGGATATCGAGCGCGTGCGCCACCGCCGATCACGCCCGGTAATCTGACCTCGTGACAGGCTCGGACACACCTCCACCGTTCAGGCTCGCCTACGTCCCGGGGGTGACGCCCAGCAAGTGGGTGCGGACCTGGAACGAGCGGTTGCCCGAGGTCCCACTGACCCTCGTCCGGGTGGCCGCCGCCGAAGCCGCCGACCTGGCGCGCGACCGCGGCGCCGACGTGGTCCTGCTGCGGTTGCCGATCGACCGGACGGGCCTGCACGCGATCCCCCTCTACACCGAGACGACGGTGGTCGTGGTCCCGAAGGACCACCTCCTGGCCGCGGCCGAGGAGGTGTCCACTGAGGACTTGGCAGACGAACTGGTGCTGCATCCCCTTGACGACACCCTCGACTGGGAGCAGCCGCCCGGACGACCGGCACTCGAACGCCCCGCCACGACGGCGGACGCCATCGAACTGGTCGCGGCGGGCGTGGGTCTGCTCGTCCTCCCGCAGTCGCTCGCCCGACTGCACCACCGCAAGGACCTCACCTACCGGACGCTCCCGGAAGCCCCGGCCTCGCGCGTCGCGCTGTCCTGGCCGGAGGAGGAGAGCACCGATCTGGTCGAGCACTTCATCGGCATCGTCCGCGGGCGGACCGTCAACAGCACGCGAGGGCGCCCACCGGCCACGGCACAGACGAAGCACAAGAGCCCCGAGGGCGAAGGGCGCAAGCCCGCGGCGGGCAAGTCGACCGGCCGGGGTCGGCAGCGGGGTTCCGGCGCCCCGCAGGGCGGCAGGCGCGGCAAGCCCCGCCGTCGGTCGTAGCGGTCCCGAGGCTCCCGAGCCGCTCCCCCTCACCACGCCACGGACGTCCGGCGGGGTCCGTGCAGCAGGCTCGCCGACTTCCACTCCACCGCACCGGCCAGCCGGAGGGTCTCGGCGCGGCGGGCCGCCCTGCCTGGCGAAGTCCCGCGGGTGGAAGTACCGGTCGTGAAGTAGCCCGACTATTCGCTGTGGCACCACCACAACAAGCGAGTGACGCGCATCACATATGCCTTACTGGAAGTATGATCAGAGCTGCTTGCTGAGCTGCTGAAGCAATTCCCGCAGCCAGCGGTGCGCGGGCTCGATGCGGAATCGCTGGTGCCAGAACGCGGCCTCGGTCAGCCGGGGCAGCTCGACCGGCAGCCGCACCATCCGCAGCCCCAGTGCGGGGCCGAACTGGTCGAACAGCCGCCGCTGCACGATCGCCACCATGTCGGTGCCCGGCACCATGTGCAGCGCGCCGCAGAAGGTCTCCGTGGCCACCGCGGTGCGCGGGGTCAGGCCGAGGAGGCTGAAGCTGGTGTCGGGCATCGCGGGCAGGGTCCCGGCCACCTGCACGTAGGGCAGGGTGGCCAGCTCGTCCAGGTCCACCTGCTCGCCAACGTGCGGGTTGTCCCCGTCGACCACGGCCACGAACTCGTCACCGAACAGCTCGGCGCTGGCGAAGGTGTCCAGGTTCTCGGTGAGCATGCCGCGCGGCCAGATGAGCAGGTCGCACTGGCCGCGCCGGAGCCGGTCCAGGAAGTCCGGTTGCAGGGAGACGATGTTGATCCGCACGTGCGGGGCGGTCCTGCTGACCTCGACCAGCAGCGGGCGCAGCAGCACCGCGGTGACGTAGTCGCTGGCCACGATGGTGAACACCCGGTGGTCGGTGGCCGGGTCGAAGCGCGCCTCGGTGTCCAGCACCGCGCGCACCGAGGACAGCGCCACGGCGAGCCTGCCAAGCAGGGACTCGGCGAACGGGGTCAGCACCAGCCCCCGGCCGTCCCTGACCAGCAGCGGGTCGTCGAACAGCCGCCGCAGCTTGGCCAGCGAGGCGCTCATCGCCGGCTGCCCCACCCCGACCCGCTCGGCCGCCCTGGTGACGTTGCGCTCGGTCAGCAGCGCGTGCAGCGGCAGCAGCAGGTTGAGGTCGACACCGGACAGGTTCGGCGGCATGGGCATGACGCGTGGTCCTCCGCAGGCGATCAGTCGGCTCAGCGTCCCAGTCCCCGGCGGGCAACGGGGGGACCTGCCGGACCTCCGGTGCGCCCCCACGCAGGGCAGAAAACCTTTTCCACATCGGCTTCATCATTGTCGGTGATACCCCCTATCGGCAATGGCCGTCTTCCACAATGCACGACACCAGCCATAGGTTCACACCACGATTCCCACGTTCGAATGACGCCGAAGGATCACCCCGTGAACCCGAACGCGCCCGCTGTCATGCTCGGCACGTACCCCGGATTCGACAGGATCCGAAAGGAATACGCCATTCCGCCGGGGACAGCGGCGTGCCCGGCGACGCGGGCGATGGAACTGGTGGCCACCGGGGTGGACCGGATCGCGGCGGTCCGGCACGCGGAGGCGGCCCTCGCCGACCCGCGCTGCCGCACCGACCAGCGCTGCGTGTGGCGGGCGGCGGTGGCCCTGACCTGCGCCAACGTCACCCGGTCCTGGGACAGCCGACTGGCCGACCTGGCGGCGGAGGGCGGGTGCGCCGACCTGGTCGCGCTGGTCCGCGCCAGGGCCGAGTTCTTCCTCGGCAACCCGCACACCTCGCGCGAGGCGCTGACCAGGCTCGCCGGGTCCGCCGACACCGACACCGTGCGCGATGTCGCCGTGGCCTGGCTGGCCGAACTGCTGATCGAGCTCGGCGACCCCGGGCAGGCCGCCGCCGTGCTGGCCGACTACCGGGTGGACCGGCTGGTGGAGCAGCGGCGCCAGACCAAGTCCGTGCTGCTGGCCGCCCGCGCGGCGGTGCGGGTGGCCACCGGGGAGCACGGCGGGGTGGCCGACTACCTGGCGTGCGGCCGGGAACTGGCCTTCAGCGGGATCGGCAACCCCGCGGTGCTGTCCTGGCAGGGTCTGGCCGCGCTGGCCGCCAGGGACACCGAGTTGGCCGGGCGGCTGGCCGCGCAGGAGCTGACCGCGGCCCGCCGCTGGGGCGCCCCGCGCGCGCTGGGCCGGGCGCTGTACGCCAGCGCGCTGGTCGCCGACGACGAGACCTCGATCCCCCGGCTGGAGGAGGCCGTCCACCTGCTGGAGCTGTCGATGACCCGCACCCACCTGGTGCACGCGTTGCTGGAGCTGGGCGTGCGACTGGCCGCGCGGAACGAGGTCGTTCGGGCCCGCACGAACCTGGCCAGCGCCCTGGAACTGGCCACCCAGTCCGGCAACGCCCACCGCGTGGCGCAGGTCGACGCGGCCGTGCGGCGGCTGTCCGGGGCCACCCCACCAAGCAGCTCGCAGCGAGGCCGTTCCTGACGCCACGCGGGATCAAGTTCCACTTCTGCTCGACCTACCGCAAGCTCGGCATCTCCGGCCGAGGTGAGCTGGCCTCGGGGCGCGGGCACACCACCGTCCACCCGGGACCGAGCACTACTCACCCCTGGTGGGGATGTTCTTGACCGGGAATCACTCGATCCGGTAGAGATTCGCTGGCTGGCCGGTCGCGACCAGGAAGTGGAGCACGCGAGCAATGGGCACACTGCGATGGCTGGCCGGTGCGGTCCGCCGCAGGCTGTTCCCCGAGCACCCGGGCTGGCCGGTGGTGCTGGGACCGGTTCGGGACAACGGCCGACAGGTCGCGCTGCGCCCGGTGGCCCCCGACGACGCCGCGGCGTGGGTCCAGGCACTGCTGACCGATCAGGACGCGGTGCGGCCCTGGTGGCCGAGCGATCCCCGGCCCTGGCACGAGCGGATCACCGAGCGGGCGTGGCGCGAGCAGTGCGAGTCCTCGTTGCGACCGGCCCGGCGCGGTCAGGCGTTGCCGTTCGCGGTCACCGTCGACGGGGCCTTCGCCGGGCAGCTGACCCTGGACCGCGTCGACCGCGCGCAGGGCTGCGCCGAGATCGGGATGTGGCTGTGCGCGGCGCACCGCGGGGCCGGGGTGGCCACCGCGGCGGTGGGCATGCTCCTGCACCACGCCTTCGACGTGCTCGGCCTGCAACGGGTGGTCGCGCCGATCGCCGTGGGCAACACCGCGGCCGCTGCCGGGGCGGCCCGCGTCGGCTTCCGGCAGGAGGGCGTCATGCGCGACTACCTGCACGTCGGGGGCCGGTGGACCGATCACGTGCTGTGGGCCGTGGTGCGGTCGGATCCCATCGCTGGCCGGGAGGTGGCGCGGCAGCGCACCCCGGTCTCCTGACCGGCCGGAACGCTCTCCGCCAGGCCCCCCATAACGTCCGGGTTATCCGCAATGGGATTACCACGACACCGCTCGTTCGGCTGATGCTCGCAGGGTCTTCATCCACCCTGCACCCGGCTCCCCTGTAAGCCGGGTCGGAAGGAGCACCCATGCACAGCACGAGTGCGCCCCCTGCCGGCGCGCGCCGTTCTGCGTCCCAGCGTTCCGCGTCCCAGCGTTCGACTTCACAGCGTTCCGCCTCGCAGCGGGTGCGCAGAGCGGCGGTGCTCGCCGCCGGTCTGCTCGGTGTCGGGCTGCTCGGTGTGCCCGCCGCGGCCGCGCCCGCTGACCCGGCAGCGGCACCGGCCGCCAGCAAGAAGCTGAACATCTCCCAGCAGGTCCAGCAGCAGAACCAGTGGTGCTGGGTCGGCAGCGGCCTGACCATCGCCAAGTTCCTCGGCAAGGACCAGGGCATCAGCCAGAACGGCTTCTGCGACCTGGCCCGCGGCTACCCGCAGGGCAGCCAGTGCCCCAACCAGGCCGGTCAGCTGGAGTGGGTGCAGCGCGCCTACCAGGGCCTGGGCATGAACCCGGGTCAGGTGAGCAACCCGCTCAGCTTCTCCACGGTGCAGTCGCAGATCAACGCGGGCAAGCCGATCGAGACCGGGATCTACTGGACGGCCGGTGGCGGGCACGCGCAGGTGATCTACGGCTACGACTCGAGCACGTCCTCGATCTTCTACGGGGACCCGTGGCCGGCCAGCCCCCGCTACAGCCAGATGGCCTACAACTCCTACGTGCGCAACGGCCAGTTCCAGTGGGGCCAGGCGCTGTACGGGATGGGATGAGCGCGATGAAGAAGACGACACAGGTGCTCGGGTGTTCCGCGGTGGTCGGATTCGCCTTACTGCTGGGCGCAACCGGGGCGCAGGCCGCGCCGAGCGGGCTCAGCCAGGCGGATCTCTCGGCGGCCCAGCAGGCCGCTTCGCAGGCGCACGACTTCGTGGCGCGGTTCTTCGTGAACGTGGACCAGCACAGTGCGGGCAAGGTTTCCGCGCTCAGCGCGCAGGCGGAAAGTGCCGCGGCGCAGGCGAAGGCGCCGCAGGTGGTCGGTGAGCCGTTGGCGGTGTACACGCTGAGCCCGGACTTCGTGGCGGGCAAGTCCGCTGAGGTGGCGAAGTTCGGGTACGTGGCGGTGCACGCGAAGTCGGCGACGGGGCAGGACGCCTCGGTGTGGATGGTCCGGGAGGGCCAGACCTGGTCGGCGATGAACGTGACCACCGGGACCGAGGAGATCACCTACCCGGCGCGGGCCGGTGCGGACACGGTGTTCACCGAGCCGCAGATCAACGCCTGGTACAAGGTGCACGAGGGCCGGGTGCTGCCGCTCAACGAGGTGGCCCGCACCTCGGTCGGCCAGGGCGTGAGCCTGGCGGCGTACCAGAAGCAGGTGCACGACAAGTACGGGGACAAGCTCGCCGGATCGGCCTACCAGGCCAACAAGCTGCTCGGCGGCTACAGCCCGAGCTCCAGCCAGGCCACCAGCTCGCCCGCCGCTACGGGCGTGGACTGGCTGGCCGTGCCGGGCGCGGCGGTGGTCGTGGCCGCCGCGGCCGGTGTGGTCGTGGCGCGGAGTCGGCGCACCGGCAGGGCGGCCCGCTGATCCCAGCGGATCCGACCGCCGTGCCATGACCGGGCGCGGGTCCGCCGCGGCCAGGCGGCGGCCCGCGCCCACCACGAGTCCTGGGCGCGAGCTCGCGAGCGCCCCATCCAACGCTGTGCCCGCGCGAAGCGCTGCGCCGAGCGCCAGCGAGGTGCGGCGATGAGTACCGGGTCGGTCCCTGCCCACCCGGTACGCCCGGCGGTGGCTCACGGCGGCGCACCTCTACTCCCCAGTCGTGCGCAGCAGCCGACACCGCCGTCCGATGCGGGGTGACCGCTTGGTCCGCGGTCACCCCGCATGCTGCTTTGTTGACGGCCGTCACAGAAGCGTGACAGGCTGGCCGGGTGCAGTCGAGGACGTGCCTGGTCACCGGGGCCGGTCGGGGAATCGGGCGGGCGGTGGCGCTGCGCCTGTCCGGCGCGGGCCACCGGGTCGCGCTGACCGCCCGCGACGAGCGGGCCCTGAACGCGGTGGCCGCCGAGCTGCCCGGTGCGGCGCTGGTGGTGCCCGCCGACATCACCGAGCCAGGCTCGGTGGACCGCGTCGTGGATCGGATCGAGCAACACTGGGGCCCGGTCGAGGTGTTGGTGGCCAACGCCGGGGCGGGCAGCTCCGCCCCGCTGGCGCGCACCGGCGACGAGGACTGGCAGCGCATGCTCGACCTCAACCTGACGGCACCTTTCCGTTGCCTGCGCAGGACTCTGCCCGCGATGACCGCGAACGGCTGGGGCCGGGTCGTGGTGGTGGCCTCCACCGCCGCACGGGTGGGCGAGCCCTACATCGCCGCGTACACCGCCAGCAAGCACGGCGTGCTGGGACTGGTGCGCGCCGCGGCCAGCGAGGTGGTGCGCAAGGGGGTCACGGTCAACGCCGTGTGCCCCGGCTACGTGGACACGCCGATGACCGAGGCCACCATCGCCACGATCTGTGCGCACACCGGCCGGGATCCGGATTCGGTCCGCAAGACGTTGGCGGACAAGCAGCCGCTGGGCAGGCTGATCGACCCGGACGAGGTGGCGGTCGCGGTACTGTCCTTTGTGGACAATCCGGCGATCACCGGGCAGGCGCTGAACATCGACGGCGGAGGGGTGCAGTCATGAGCCAGACGCGGATCAACCCACCGGAACTGGCCCGGCCCTCGGGTTTCTCGCACGCGGTGGTGGCCAACGGTTCGCGGGTGGTGTTCCTCGCCGGGCAGACCCCAATGGACAGCGAGGGCAGGATCGTCGAGGGCTCCGTCGTGACACAGTTCGAGCGCGCGCTGGGCAACCTGCTGACCGCGCTGCGGGCCGCGGGCGGGCAGCCGGAACACCTGTGCGCACTGACGGTCTACATCGTGGACATGGACGACTACCGGGCCCACGCACACGAGATCGGGGCCGTGTGGCGCCGTCTGGTGGGCGGGCAGTACCCGGCGATGGCCGGGATCGGGGTGTCCCGGCTGTGGGACGCCGAGGCGCTGGTGGAGGTCCAGGGATACGCCGTGCTGCCCTGAACGGAACACGAGGCTCCGTCGTTTTCGTGCTAGCATTTCCCTCGCGCCAACCGATGGGCAATTCATCCCCTCATCCCATCGCAGACCCGATCACACCGCATCCTGTTAATGCAATCCCGTTACGTTGCTACGTTCGGTGGGTTCCCAATTGTAAGCTTTACGCTACGGTGAGCCACGCATGCGCTCATATCGTGAAGTATTGGGAAGGAACCCCATGCTCAATACGATTGCGGCCACCGGCATGGCCTTATCCCTGCTCCTCTCACCGGCGATTCCGCAGGCACCAACACCGCCACCGGACAAAATCACCGTGGATGTGGTCACGGTGAACGGTTCCGGTTGTCCCGCGGGTACGGCGGCGGTGGCCGTCGCCTCGGACAACACCGCCTTCACGGTGACCTACAGCGACTACCTGGCCAAGGTCGGCCCGGACGCCGGGCCGACCGACTACCGCAAGAACTGCCAGCTCGCGCTGCGCATCCACTACCCGCAGGGCTTCACCTACGCGATCAACCAGGCCGACTACCGCGGGTTCGCCAGCCTAGCAAGCGGGGCCACCGGCCTGGAGCGGGCGAACTACTATTTCCAGGGAATGTCCGCCACCGCCCGGTCGAGCCACCCGTTCAACGGCCCATTCCAGGACGACTGGCAGGCAACTGACCGGGCTGACTCGAGCTCGTTGGTCTTCGCGCCCTGCGGCGAGGACCGGCTCCTCAACGTCAACACCGAACTACGGGTGAGTGCCGGTTCGTCGAGTGGCTCCAACACGAGTTTCATGTCGATGGATTCCACGGATGGAAGCATTCACACGACTTACCACTTCTCCTGGAAGCAATGCCCGTAGCTCAGTCGTAGGTGGGCCGCAGGGGCCCCCTCACCCTGCGGCCAGCCTGAGCTGGCCGACGTAGTCCTGGGCCGCCGAGGCCAGTCGCTCGCGCAGGGCGAAGAAGACCTCGGCGGCCTCGGCACCCAGCCAGCCCGCGGGCAGCAGCTCCGCGGGCAGGCCCGGGTCCAGGTAGGGCAGCCGTCGCCAGTCGGTGAGCGCGAGCACGTAGTCCGCGAACGCCTCCTCCCCCGGCGTCGTGCGCCGCCTGCGCCAGCGCGCCAGCACCGGGCCGCGCGCGGCGAGGAACTCCCGGTAGGACTCCTGCAACGCGGCCAGGTCCCACCAGTCCGACACCTTCTCGGCCAGCTCCCCGAAGGCCAGGTGGTCGGCGCGGAACAGGTCCACGTAGCCGTCCAGCTCCAGCCGCGCCACCTCGTGCCGCACCTGCTCAGCCAGGTGCGCCGGTGCGATCCACACACCCGGCGAGGTGGTGCCCAGGCCCAGCGCGGCCAGCCGCGAGCGCAGCACGTGCCGCTTCTGCCGCTCGGACTCCGGCACCGAGAACACCGCGAGCAGCCAGCCGTCGGACAGTTCCGCGCGGTGCCGCCCGAAGATCCGCTCGTCGCCCTCCAGCAGGATCTCCGTGGCCTGCTCGGACAGCGCGTAGCCGGCGGCCCCGTCCTGGCGCTGCGCGAGCAGGATCCCGCGCCGCTTGAGCCGGGAGATCGAGGAGCGCACGGCGGGTTCGTCCACGCCGAGCACGCCGAGCAGCCGCACCAGGGCCGCCACCGAGAGCCAGCCGCCGGACTGCCTGGCGTACAGGCCGTACACGGTGACGATCAGCTGTCTGGGCTGCACACCCGGTACCGCGGTCAGCTCGCTGACCTCCACCACGCCACTCACCCGATCACGATAGCGCCCCGGCTCGATCTGTCGCCTCATTGACTACCGTCACGACAGCGCCATACTGGTACGGCAGCAACCGCAGGGAGGCCGCCGTGCAGCTCATCCGGTCCGCGCACGTAGACACCTTCTGCCGGGACAACCTGCCCGACCAGGACCGGTGGCCCCAACTGCTGTTCACCCTGCCCGAGCTGACCTACCCGGACCGGCTCAACTGCGCCAGCGCCCTGCTGGACCCGGTGGACCCGGCGCGGCGCTGCCTGCTGACCACCACGCAGTCCTGGACCTACGGGGACCTGCGACGGCGCGCGGACCAGGTCGCGCAGGTATTGGTGGAGGATTTCGGCCTGGTGCCGGGCAACCGCGTGCTGCTGCGGGCGCCGAACACCCCGTGGCTGGTGGCGTGCTGGTTCGGGGTGGTCAAGGCGGGCGGGGTCGTGGTGAGCACCATGCCGTTGCTGCGCGCCGCCGAACTGGCGAAGGTCTGCGCGCTGAGCACGCCCTCGCTGGCACTGTGCGAGGACCGACTACTGGACGAACTGACCGCGACCGGGACGGCGGTGCTGGAGTTCAGCGAGCTGATCCGGCGCTGTGACGGCAAAACGGGCGATTTCACCGCGGTGGACACGGCCGCGGACGACGTGGTGCTGCTGGCGTTCACCTCCGGCACCACGGGCAGTCCAAAGGCGACGATGCACTTCCACCGGGATCTGCTGGCGATCGCCGACACCTTCGGACGACACGTGTTGCGGGCCGAGGCCGAGGACCTGTTCACCGGCACTCCCCCGCTGGCGTTCACCTTCGGGCTGGGTGGGCTGGTGATCTTCCCGCTGCGCGTGGGTGCGGCGAGCCTGCTGGTGGAGCGGGCGAGTCCCACCGAGCTGGCGGAGATCATCGCGGCGCACGGGGTGTCCGTGGTGTTCACCGCGCCCACGGCGTACCGCGCGGTGCTGGCGGCCGGGGTCGCCGACAAGCTGTCCGGGGTGCGGCGCTGCGTGTCGGCGGGCGAGGCGCTGCCCGCGACGGTGTGGCAGGACTTCCTGGAGGCCACCGGGGTACGCATCATCGAGGGCATCGGCGCCACGGAGTTGTTGCACATCTTCATCTCCGCGGCCGACGGGGACATCCGGCCCGGCGCGACGGGGCGCCCGGTACCGGGCTTCGAGGCGGCCGTGCTGGACGCCGAGGGCAGGCCGCTGCCCGACGGGGTGCCGGGCAGGCTCGCGGTGCGCGGGCCGACCGGCTGCCGCTACCTGGCCGATGAGCGCCAGCTGGAGTACGTGCAGGACGGCTGGAACATCACCGGGGACACCTACCTGCGCGACGCGGAGGGCTACTACTGGTACCAGGCCCGCAGCGACGACATGATCATCTCCGCCGGGTACAACATCGCCCCGGCCGAGGTGGAGGACGCGCTGCTGGCCCACCCCTGCGTCGCCGAGTGCGCGGTGGTCGGCGCACCCGACGAGCAGCGGGGCATGCGCGTGCACGCCTTCGTGGTCCCCGTCCCGGGCAGCAGCCCGGAAGTCGTTGCGCTGCAGGAGTTCGTCAAGCAGCGCATCGCCCCGTACAAGTACCCGCGCACGATGGAGTTCGTGGCCGAACTACCCAGGACGGCCACCGGCAAGCTCCAGCGCTTCGCGCTGCGCGAGCGGGTCAGCTGAGCCGCTCCACGATCGTGGCGTTGGCCAGTCCGCCCGCCTCGCACATCGTCTGCAGGCCGTACCGGCCGCCGGTCTGCTCCAGCACCGACAGCAGGGTGGTCATCAGCCGCCCGCCGCTGGCGCCCAACGGGTGGCCGATCGCGGTGGCCCCGCCGTGCACGTTGACCTTGGCCAGGTCGGCCCGGTCTCCGCCTGCCAGGCCAGCACCACGCTGGCGAACGCCTCGTTGACCTCGAACACGTCGATGTCGGCCAGCGACAGCCCCGCCCTGCGCAGCACCCTCTCGGTCGCCGGGTCCACGCCGGTCCGCTCCACCAGCGAGCGGATCGCGTGCGCGTACAGGTCCACCGGGTGCGGACCGGACAGTGCCCCGCCCGGCTTGCCCCGGCCCACCGGGGTCCGCATCGCGTCGACGATCACCGCGTCCGGCATGGCCGCCACCGAATCGGTAAGTCTTGTTTTCCAACTTAGCACGCGGACGACTGAGTTGGAAGATCCAACCAACTGGGCGGAACCAGCGCACCGGAGCCAAGCACGAGGACACCTTCGCAGCCCAATTTCCTCACCTATTCTTAGGAAGCCACACCTGTCGAAGTCGATCAAAATGGTTGCCAAGCCGTCATTTCGGCCGTGGCATTTCGGGGCGAGACAGTCGTTCGCATGCGACCGGATGCTCCATGCTCAATTTCACGCGAGCGCAAGGAGTAAGAAATGGACTGGCCAGGTACTCTACCCATCTCCCAGCTCGACAAGTTGCGGATCGAGAGCGCCATTGACGAGTCGCTGCGAAAGCGACTGCTGGAGACGCCCAAGTCCGTGCTCGCCCAACACGGCATCCACGTCCCCGACGGCGTCGAGCTCAGGATCATCGAGGACACCCCGAAGATCCACACGATCGTCCTGCTCCCCCACCTGGGCGGCGACATCTCGCTGCGGACGCTGACGCAGAACGCCGCGGCCTCGACCTGGGAGTGCACCACCTGTACGCCGACCACACCGATCTGCGCGGGGTCGCTGGCCTCCCTCACCTGCATCACTCACAAGTAGTACGAGGCGCCGTGCGGGAGGATTCTTCCGCTCCCGCACGGCGCCGCACCGTTCTTCGGGCTGCGCCGCCCCAGCGCCGTCCACGAGGAGGAGGAAGGCACCGTGGAATCGCTGGTCGACGTACAGTCCGCGCCGGCAGGTCACGAGGAGGTCTACTCCTTGGAAAAAGCCGTTCGCATCGCGCAGGAACCGGTCATCCCAGAAGTGCTCGCCCCCGTTCTCGAAGCCGCGCGCAGGGATGTCATCGATATTCTCACGCTGCGCGGCAGGCAGGTCGTCACCGGGGTCGTCGCCGACTCCCTCGACTGGTTCCGCCAGATACTCGCCCGCCTGACCAACCTGGTCGTCATCCAGCGCTTCTCCAGCTTCCACCTGATCGTCGAGCCGTTGTGGCGACCGCCGCAGGCACCCCCGGGCGACGCCGGGCGCGGGGCGAGCCGACGGGTCCTGGACAGCTACATCGCCTGGGAACGGTCCGAGCAGCTGCTCTCGGAGCAGGGGCCCTACCCCGAGATGGCACGCCTGGTCCAGGTCGCCAGGCAGAACTGGCTGGCCGCTGTCGTCGAACTCGTCGAGCGGGTGCACGAGCACCGTGCCGCCGTGGCCGAGCTGGCCGGTTGCCGGGCCGTGGCGCTGGGACCGCTGACCGGCGCCCAGTTCGGCATCTCCGATCCCCACGACGGGGGACGAACCGCCGCCATCCTCTCCTTCAGTGACCGGAAGGTCGTCTACAAGCCGCGTTCCATCGACGGCGAGATCGGCTGGACCGCGGCCGTGACCGATATCGTGGGAGCGAGCCTGGGCCTGCCGGTCCGGCAGCTGCGGACCGCCGGGTTCACCGGCTACGGGTTCATGGAGTACCTCGCACCGGCACCGTGCGCCACCGCTGAGGCGGTGCACCGCTGCTACCTGCGCTACGGCGCCCTACTGGCCCTCGCCCACGCACTGGGCAGCTGCGACCTGCACCACGAGAACGTCATCGTGTCCGGGGAGCACCCGGTGGTCATCGACGCCGAGCCCCTGCTGCGGGCACGACTGGCGGTGTCGAGCCAGGGCCAGTCACGGCTGGCCTTCGAGCAGAACCTCTCCCTGGAGGGACTCCAGGCCCGCGAGTCGGTGCTGGAACTGGGAATGCTGCCGCTGACCATGCGCTCACCGATCCCCGCCAGCGGTGCGGAGGTCGCCGAGGAGTACGAGATCGGCGCGCTGTGCGCCTACGCGATGAGCCCGATCCGCGACCTCGTGCCCTGCGCCAGGGGCTCGGACGACCTCCAGGTGCGCTTCGTGCGCCTGGCGGCGGAGCGGTTCCCGAACCTGCCCACCCTCAACGGTGAACCCGCGTTGCCCCACGACTTCGTCGAGTCGATCGTGGCCGGCTTCGAGTCGACCCACCGGTACCTCCGCGGCCACCGCGCGCGGCACCTCGGCGCGGGCGGGCTGCTCGCCGGGCTCGCCTCGAGCAGGCTGCGGCTACTCGCCCGCCCGACGATGGACTACGCCACCGTGCTGTCCCGCTCACTCAACCCGGAACCGCTGCGGTCCTTCGAGGCCAGGTCCCAGTTGATCAGCAGGGACCTGCGGCACCTGGCCGCCCAGCGGTTCGACCGCGTGCTCGCGCTGGCCGACCACGAGACCGCGAGCCTGCTCGCCGGGGACATCCCGAGGTTCGAGGTCGGAGCCGGTACCGCGCACCTGGGCCAGGTTCCGCTCCTGACCACGGCGGAGGAGGGCGCCCGCGCGCGGTGGGCGGCACTGGACGCGTTCGACCAGCGGTTGCAGGTGGCCTCGATCCGGGAACGCCTGCTGCACCGGGAGCGGGACGTCGCCGACTCGGTACCCCGCTCGACCGGCACAGCCGCGCTGCGCGAGCACGCCTACGCGGTCGCCGCGCTGCTCGCCGAGGCGATTCGTTCCCCCGAGGCCGACCCGCACTGGGTGCACGTGGGCTACGCCGCCGGATTCGGGGCGACGATGGTGCACGCCGATCGGGAGTCGCTCTACGAGGGAGCGGCGGGAACGGCCCTGCTGCTCGCGGAAGCCGGGCGCCACGCGGGGGAACCGGACTGGGTGCGGCTGGCCACCGGCGTCTTCGGCCCGATCGTGCGCGGGCAGACACCGGCCAGCCTGCGGCGAAGCGGCGGGCTCGGCCGCGGGCTCGGCGGCCTGCTCTACGCGATGGTCCGGGTGGCCGATGCCAGCGGGGACCAGGCGCTGCTCGACGCGGCGGGGCGGCTCGCGGTCGAGCACGGTCCCGTACTGGCGCGGCAGGACGAACTCGACGAGGTGCTGCATGGGCGGGCGGGAATGCTGCTGGCGCTGCTGGCACTGCACGACCGCCAACCGAGCACCCGCTTGGGCGCCGTGCTGAACCTGCTCGCTCAGGAACTGCTTGCCCGCGCCGTGCACGACGAGCACGGCACGCACTGGCCCGTGGCCGGGGGACATCCGATGCCCAACGCCAGCCACGGGGCGGTCGGCATCGCCATGGCACTCGCGCGGTGGGCGGCGCTTCGCGGTGACGAGCAGGCCGTCACCGCCGTACAGGGCGCGCTGCGCTTCGACAACACCTTCTGGCTCGCCGAGAACCAGGGGTGGCGCGATGCCCGCCTGGTGGAGGTCGAACCGGATCGCCGCACGAGCTGGGCCTGGTGCAACGGCAGGTCCGGGGCGCTGCTCGCCAGGCTCGCGGTGGCCGACGCGCTGGGGCTGCCCTTCCTGGCCGACCGCGTGCCCGAGGCGCTGCGGGCACCGGCCGCCGACGTCCTGGCCGAGGTCGCGCCGGGCCTGTGCTGCGGCACTCCCGGTGCCGTCGACGCCTTGCTCCGCGTCGAGCAGGAGGTCGTGTCCAGCGAGCTCTCGGCGCGGGTCGGTGACGCGGTCCGGCTCGTCGCCACGAAGGCCCCGCAGAGCCACTACTCGACGCTGACCGCTTCGCTGTTCGCGGGGACCGCCGGACTGGCCTTCGCACTGCTCAGGGCCGCCGACCCCACCCGTGTCGACTCCGTCCTGTGGTTCGGCTGACCCCACCCGACGGCGAGTCCCGCTGAGCCGGGCACGAGTCCCGCCTTGGGAAGCGCGAGTCCCGCTCAGCGGCCTTCGGCTGAGCGGGACTCGCGTGCAGGAGAGCGGGACTCGCCGGGGTGGGGGTCAGCTGCCCAGGACCAGCTTGGCCAGTTCGTCCTCGAAGTCGACCTGGGCCCATTCGTCACCGGGCGGCACCTGCTCGTAGCTGAGGTCCAGGAACTCGGCCAGTTCCTCGGCTGAGGCCTCCATGACGGCGGCGCCCTCCGGGGTGGTCAGCACGAGCAGCACCACGTCGGACTCGACCATCGGGCTGATGTGCAGGTCCCCGTCCCCGGTCGCGGCGAGCAGGCCGTCGGCGAGCAGGTCCCTGGCGAAGATCCAGCTGACCTCGCCGCGGCCGTGGTGGAACGTGGCGGTCACCGCGTACGGATCGCTGGGGTCGTAGCGCAGGTCGGTCCGCACGGGCACCGGACCGCTGAGCGGGCCCCGCAGGCCCACCGTGACACTGACCTCGACGGTGCCGGGCTGCTCACTCATGACGGCCTCTCCTTCCGCTCGCGCCTGTAGCGGTAAGACGGCCCAACCGCCTCGACGGAACGCGAACCACGCTCGAATCACGCGACCGAGTGAGACGCCGGTCTCAACTTGGCCTAGGTTATCGATCGTGACTTGTTTTGCCGACCAGCAGTCCCAGCTCGTGCTGACCGGGGACTCCTGTGAATACCTACGTCTGAGCAACCGCCGCAGATCAGATCACTACGTGATCCGCTGCTGTGTGCAGCTGGGTGGCGTCGGCATGCGCGCGGAGTTGCACGACCTGACGGTGTTCCCGAACGACCACCCGGCGCTGTTCTTCGAGCAGCTCGCGGCCGAGTTCACCGGCTGGACGGGCGAGCGGTCCTGGCAGAGCCCCGACCGCGACCTGGCCGTGCGGGCCGAGTACGGCTCGGGCGGGCACGTCACGCTGACCTGGCAGGCCAGGCCGTGGCGGCACTCCGACACCGGCCACTGGGCCGCCGAGGTGCGGACCTCGCTGGAGGCCGGGGCGCAGACCAGCACCCTGGCGGCCGACCTGCACCGGTTCTTCGACCCGGACGGGGAGCCCACCCCCGGCGACCCGTTCAGCTGCCCCGGACCAGGCGCAACGGGTCCGTGGTGATGCCGAACCGCTGCCGCAGCGCGCGCCGCGCCGCGTGCACCCCGGCCATGCCGTGCACCCCGGCCCCTGGCGGGGTGGCCGCCGAGCACAGGTAGACACCTGGGATCGGGGTCCGGTACGGGTCCCAGCGCGGCACCGGCCGCATGACGGTCTGCCACGGGCTGAGCGCGCCGGCCCCGATGTCCCCGCCCACGTAGTTGGCGTTGTGCCGTTCCTGTCGGGCGGCGGTGATCACGTTGCTGGCCAGGACCAGGTCCCGGAACCCGGGCGCGAACCGCTCCAGCTGCGCGGTGATCGCCGCCGTGACGTCCACAGTGGACCCGTTCGGGACGTGCGCGTAGGTCCACAGCGTGTGCCGTCCCCGCGGCGCACGGCTCGGGTCCAGCACTCCGGGCTGGGCGACCAGCACGTAGGGCCGCTCCGCGTGCCGCCCAGCGGCCACTGCCCGTTCCGCGGCCACGGCCTCCGCGCGGGCGCCCACCAGGTGCAGGGTCGGCGCGCGATCGCAGCCCGCCGCTTGCCACGGCACCGGCCCGGACAGCGCGAAGTCGACCTTGCACGCGGCCCCGCCGTACCGGTAGGCGCGCAGCCAGCGGGCGTAGTTCGCGGGCAGGTCGGCGATGCGCAGCAAGCCCGCTGGCGTCAGGTCCAGCAGCACGGCACGGGCCCTGGGCAGTTCCGCGAGCGAGTCGACCCGGTGGCCGGTGACCACCCGGCCGCCCCGCGCTTGGATCGCCCGCACCATGGCGTCGGTGATGGCCTGGGTGCCGCCCCTGGGCAGCGGCCAGCCCACGGCGTGCGCCAGGGTCGTCAGCAGCAGGCCCGCGGCTGCGGGCAGCGGCCCCCTCGGCGGGGAGATCACGTGTGCCGCCGCCCCGGTGAGCAGGGCGGGCGCCAGGTCCTCGCGGAACCTGGCGTTCCACAGTGGACTGCCCTGTTCGAGCGCGCGAATCCCCAGTCGCAGCGCGGTGATCGGGTCGGCGGGCGGCGTGCGCAGGTCCGACATCGCTGTGGCCACAACGGATCGCCAGCGGTCCACCAGCGGCCCGAACAGCGAGCGCCACCCGGGCCCGTCGCGGCCAAGGCCCGCCGCGGTGCGGTCCAGGTCCTGCCACGCCAGCCCGGCTCGTCCCCCGTCCAGCGGGTGCGCGAAGGACAAGTCGGGCCGCAGCAGCTCGACCCCGTGTGCCGCCAGGTCGAACGCGCGGAAGAACGGGGAGGCGAGCCCGAGCGGGTGCACCGCGGAACACACGTCGTGGCGGAAGCCCGGCAGGGTCAGCTCCGCGGTGCGCGCTCCCCCACCCGGTGTCGGCTCCGCCTCGTGGACCTCCACCTGGAGCCCGGCCGCCGCGAGCACCACCGCGGCCGCTAGCCCGTTCGGCCCGGCGCCGACGACCACCACGTCGGTCATGCACCCATGGTAGCCGCCCATTCCGTGCCGCAAGCCACGGCACGTTTTGATGTTTCGTGCTGTAGGCTGAGGGCATGACCTGCGAAGCCTGTGGCCGACCACTCCCCGAGCACACTGGTTCCGGACGCAAGCGACGCTTCTGCGACGCCACCTGCCGCAGCGCGGCACGACGTGCCCGCGAGCGGTCCGGCGTCAATACAGGCTTGACAGCTCCGCCGCGTCAAGCCAGTGTTGACATCGTGGCAAGCAACCTCCTGTCCGCGATCGCCGAGGCGCAGCAGCGGGCCCGTGTCGCCGAAGAGGCGGTGCGGGAGGCGGTCGACCGGGCACGGGAGGCGGGCCACACCTGGCAGGAGATCGGCGAACTCCTGGGCACCAGCAGGCAGGCCGCGTTCCAGCGGTTCGGCAGGCCGGTGGACCCCAAGACGGGGCAGCCCATGGACAAGCCCGCGCTGCCCGACGCGCAGGAACGCGCCGTGCAGTTGGTGGTGGACCTGATCGAGTCGCGCTGGGAGGCCGTGAGCCGCGACTTCGACGACCGCATGAACGAGGCAGTCGACGTCGCGCTCCTGGAGGGTGCCAGGGCGCAGATCGCCGGCACCGTGGGCATGTACGAACAGATGGGCACGCCCTACGTGCGCCAGTACGGCGAGTACACGAACGTCTACGTGCCAATGCAGTTCGAGGCCGGTGAGCGGGTGGCTCACGTCACCTTCCGCGCGAACGGCCAGGTCGCCGGTCTGCACGTCCTGCCGCTGGACCGCATCTGATCGAAGGGGGAAATTCGTGAGGAAGTTAGCCCTGATCTGCGCGCTCGCGCTGACCGCACTACTCGGCACCACACCCGGTGCCCTCGCTGCCCCACCGACCACGGCGGTGGACCAACTGCGCTGGTTCGTCGACGCCACCAACCGGGCTCCGATTTCCGATTCCGAGCTACAGCACCACTTTTCACCGGGCCTGCTCAACGCCGCCGGCGGAACCGCGGGCATCAACGCCACGTTCACGCAGCTGGGCCCGCTGGAGTTCGGTCAGGTCAAGCAGGACCAGCCGAACTCGGCCGCCGCGACGGCCACCGGCGGGGCGGGCGAAATCCTGGTCACGGTGCACACCGACACCAACGGCCTGCTCGACGGGTTGCGCCCGACCCCGGTCGGCCCGACACCGACCTCGTGGTCGCAACTGGATTCCCAGCTACGCGCGTTCGACTCGCGGGTGTCGTACACCTCCTCGGTGATCGACTCCGACGGCCGCTGCCACGAGGTGCACGGGGTCAACGCCAACACCCAGCGCCCGCTCGGCTCGGCGTTCAAGCTGTACGTGCTGGGCGCGCTGGGGCAGGCCGTCACCGAGCACAAGGCGTCCTGGGACGAGAAGCTCGCCATCCGCGAGGACTGGAAGAGCCTGCCCTCCGGCGTGCTCCAGAACTCGCCCGCGGGCACCGAGTACACCCTCGCGCAGTACGCCGACTACATGATCTCGCTCAGTGACAACACCGCCACCGACCACCTCATCCACCGGCTGGGCACGGCAGCTGTGGAGCGGCAGCTGTTCCGGTTCGGCAACTCCCGGCCCAGCGCGACCATCCCGTTCATGACCACGCGGAACCTGTTCGTGCTCAAGGGGATCAAGACCGACGCCGAACTGGACCAGTACCTGGCCCTGTCCCGCCCGGCCAAGGCCGCCGCGCTCAGGGCCACCGAACAGGTTCCGCTGAGCCTGTTCACCATGTGGACCAAGCCCAAGAAGATCGACCAGGTCGAGTGGTTCGCCTCGCCCAACGACCTGTGCCGTGCCTACGCGGGCCTGCTCGGGATGAACCAGCCGCAGATCGACCACGCCCTGTCGATCAACGACGCGGGCCTGAGCCTGGACCACGCCCAGTACCCGACCGTCTGGTTCAAGGGCGGTTCCGAGCCCGGTGTGCTCACGCTGAACTACCTGGTCCGGGACAACCGCGGCCGCACCGTGGTCAGCAACGTCCTGCTCTCCAACCCCAGCAAGGGCTTCAGCCCGGTGAACGACGCGTTCAAGGGGATCAACATCGCCCGCGGCGGGATCCAGCTGGCGCTGAGGTAGTTCGCACCCCGCGCCGAGTCCCGCTGAGGACTCGCTCCAGTGGTGACATGAAGGTGCCCTTCACGACGGTGAACGTCGTGAAGGGCACCTTCATGTCATGTCGGCGGCTCAGCGGAGTGTGCCGTGAAGGTGGCTTTCACTGCGTTGGGCGCTGCGAAAGCCACCTTCACGGCACCGCGGAGAGCGGGACTCGCCAGCCGGAGAGCCGGACTCGCGGGGTTAGTGGGGGCGCCAGCGGTCGTGGCGGGTGCCGGGTTGGCCCTGGCGGATCAGTTCCAGTCGGGGGCGCGGTCCGTCGGTGCGACCGGTCTGCGGCTTGCGGCTGCCCGCGGCGAACTGCGGCGGCCAGCGCACGGCGGGCCCGGAATAGCCCTGTTCGGCGGCGGCGTGCAGGGTCCAGTGCGGGTCGTACAGGTGCGGCCTGCCCAGCGCGCACAGGTCGGCCCGCCCGGCGAGGATGATCGAGTTGACGTCGTCGTGCGAGGAGATGGCGCCGACCGCGATGGTGGCGATGTCCACCTCGTTGCGGATCCGGTCGGCGAACGGGGTCTGGTAGCTGCGGCCGAATGCGGGCCGCTCCTGCGGGGTGACCTGGCCGGTGGACACGTCGATGGCGTCGGCACCGGCCAGCGCGAAGGCCTCGGCGATGCGCACGGAGTCCGCCGCGGTGGTGCCGCCGTCCACCCAGTCGGTGGCCGAGATGCGCACGGTCATCGGCTTGTGCGCGGGCCACACCTGGCGGACCGCGGCGAACACCTCGACCGGGAACCGCAGGCGCGCCTCCAGGCTGCCCCCGTACCGGTCGGTGCGCTGGTTGGTCACCGGGGACAGGAAGCTGGACAGCAGGTAGCCGTGTGCGCAGTGCAGTTCGAGCAGGTCGAAACCGGCCTGCTCGGCCTTGATCGCGGCGTCCACGAACTGCGCGCGGATCTCCACCAGGTCGTTGGCGGTCAGCTCGCGCGGCACCTGGTTGACCCCGGGCCGGTAGGCCAGCGCGGAGGGGGCGACCAGTTCCCAGTTGCCCTCCGGCAGCGGCTGGTCGATGCCCTCCCACATGAGCCTGGTCGAACCCTTGCGGCCGGAGTGTCCCAATTGGACACCGATGGCAGCGTCACTGCCCGAGTGCACGAAATCGGTGATCCGGCGCCAGGCCCGCACGTGCTCGGGCCGGTACAGGCCCGCGCAGCCAGGGGTGATCCGTCCGGTGTCGCTGACGCACACCATCTCGGTCATCACCAACCCGGCACCGCCCAGCGCCTTGCTCCCGAGGTGCACCAGGTGGAAGTCGCCGGGCGCGCCGTCCACGGCGGAGTACATGTCCATTGCGGACACCACTACCCTGTTGCGCAGTTCCAGCTCCCGCAGGTGGAACGGGGTGAACATCGGCGGTGTGTCCGGATCGGACACCGAGGCCACGAACTCCGGGTCGCGCAGGCGCAGGTTGTCGTAGGTGACGCGCCGACTCCGCGTGAGCAGGTTGAAGGCGAACCGCTTCGGCTCCTGCTGGGTGTACCGGCCGAGGTCCTCGAACCACTCCAGGCTCGCCTGCGCGGCGCGCTGTGTGCTGAGCACGACCGGTTGCCGTTCCTGTTCGTAGGCGGCCAGCGCGGTCGGCAGGTCGGGCTGCTCGTGCAGGCAGGCGGCCAGCGCCAGCGCGTCCTCCATGGCCAGCTTCGTGCCCGAACCGATCGAGAAGTGCGCCGTGTGCGCGGCATCGCCGAGCAGCACCACGTTGCCGGTGTGCCAGGTCTGCGTGCGCACGGTGCTGAAGTTGATCCACTTGGAGTTGTTCGGCACCAGCTCGTGGCCGTCCAGGACCTCGGCGAACAGCTCCTGGCACGCCCGCACGCTGACCAGGTCGCTGCGACCGGGCGGCAGGTCGGGCGCGTGGAACCCGGCACGGCGCCACACCCGGTCGTGCATCTCCACGATGAACGTGCTCATCTTCGCGTCGAACGGGTAGCCATGGATCTGCATGACACCAAAAGGCGTCCGCAGAACGTGGAACTTGAACGAGTCGAAGACCAGGTCGGTGCCCAGCCACATGAACTTGCAGTGCCTTGTGTCCACAGTGGGCTGGAACCGGTCGGCGAGCGCGGACCTGGTGCCGCTGTTCACCCCGTCGGCGGCGAGCACGAGATCATGGTTGGCGCGCAACAGGTCCAGGTCGGGGGCCACGGAGTTGAAGTGCAGCAGCACGCCGAGGTCCGCGCACCGTTCCTGGAGCACCTGCAACAGGCGCTTGCGGCTGATCGCGGCGAACCCGTTGCCGCCACAGGTGATCACCTCGCCGCGGAAGTGCACGTCGATGTCGTCCCAGCGGGCGAACTCGGCGGAGATCCGCTTGTAGACCACGGGATCGCCGTGCTCGATGCCGCCCAGGGTCTCGTCGGAGAGCACCACGCCGAAGCCGAAGGTGTCGTCGGCCGCGTTGCGCTCCCACACGGTGATCTCGTGCGTGGGATCGAGCTGTTTCATCAGCGCCGCGAAGTACAGCGCTCCCGGACCGCCGCCGACACAAGCGATGCGCATGCCCGCCTCCTCAGCCGTACAGCGCCCTGGCGATGATCGTGCGTTGCACCTCGGACGCGCCCTCGTAGATGCGTGGTGCACGCACCTCGCGGTACAGGTGTTCCAGCCGGTGACCGCGTTGCAGGGCGCGGGCCCCGTGCACCTGGATCGCCGTGTCCACGGCCAGTTGCGCGGTCTCGGTGGCCATCAGCTTGGCCATGGCCGACTTCGCGGCGACCTGCTCCTCGCCCCGGTCGTAGGCGCTCGCGGCGGCGTAGACCAGCAACCGGGACGCCTCCAGCCGGGTCGCGACCTCGGCCAGCGGGTGGGACACGGCTTGCAGGTCCTTCAACGGGGCGCCGAAGGCGTTGCGCTCGGCGGTGTGCGCCACCGCGAGGTCCAGCGCGGCCTGTGCCATGCCGACGGCGAACGCGCCGACGCTGGGCCGGAACAGGTTCAGCGTGCCCATGGCCACGCGGAAGCCGCGGTCCAGCTCACCGAGCAGGTCCCCGGGGCCGACCGGAACGCCGTCGAAGCGCAGGCGTCCGATCGGGTGTGGCGCCAGCAGGTCGAGGTGCTCGCCGGTGAGCCCGGGCCGGTCCGCCGGTACCAGGAAGGCGCTGACACCGCGGGCGCCCGCCTCCGGGGTGGTGCGGGCGAAGACGGTGTAGAAGTCGGCCTCCGGCGCGTTGGAGATCCACACCTTCTCGCCGGTCAGCCGCCAGCCCGCGCCATCGGGCTCGGCGGCCAGTTCCAGTGCCGCCGCGTCGGAGCCCGCGGCGGGTTCGGTCAGCGCGAAGGCGGCGACCGCCTCACCCGCGGCGACGGCGGGCACCCAGCGGCTGATCTGCTCATCCTGCCCGGATTGCACGACCGGGTAGGTGCCCAGTCCCTGCAACGCCAACGCGGTTTCGGCCTCGGTGCACTCCTGGGCCAGCGCTTCGCGCAGCAGGCACAGGTCGAGCGCGGCCACCTGCCGCTCGCCGGGGAACAGCCGCGCGAGCAGCCCGTGCTCGCCCAGGGCCTTGACCAGCGGGCGGTTGACCGCGCCCTCGGCGCCCTGCTCGGCGAGCGGGCGCAGTTCGGTGCGGGCCAGTTCGCGGACCCGCCCGGTGAGGGTCCGCTGCTCGGCGGTGAGGGCGAACATGTCAGCGGCCCTGCCACTTTGGCGGACGCTTGGCGTTGAAGGCCGCGTGGAACTCCCGGTAATCCTCGGTGTTCATCAGCAGGGCCTGGGTCATCGCCTCCAACTCCAGGGCACCGGACAGGCTCATGTCCAGTTCCTTGGTGAGCAACGCCTTGGTCTGCGCGTAGGCCTGGAACGGGCCCTCGGCCAGGCGCCTGGCCAGCTTGTCGGTGGCGGCGTCCAGGTCCTCCGGCTCGACCAGCTCGCTGACCAGGCCGTACCGGTCGGCTTCCTCGGCGGGCAGCGAGTCGCCCAGCATGAGCAGCTTGGTGGCCCGCCCGAGCCCGACCAGGCGGGGCAACAGGTAGGCCGCGCCCATGTCGGCCCCGCTGAGCCCGACCTTGGTGAACAGGAACGCGAACTTGGCGGTCCTGGCCACCACCCGGAAGTCGGCGGCCAGTGCGAGCACCGAGCCCGCACCGGCCGCCGTGCCCTGGATCGAGGCGATCACCGGGATCGGGCACTCGCGCAGCCCGCGGATGACCTCGCCGGTCATCCGGGTGAAGGCCAGCAACTGGTCCGGGGCCATGTCCAGGGTCTCGCCGATGATCTCGTTGACGTCCCCGCCCGAGCAGAACGAGCGGCCCTGGCCGCGCAGTACCAGCACGCGGGTGTCGCCCCGGTGCGGCAGCTCGGTCAGCAGGTCGCGCAGGTCGGCGTAGGACTGGAAGGTCAGCGCGTTGAGCTTGTCGGGCCGGTCCAGGGTCACCGTGGCGACCCCGTCCGCGCGCTCGACCTGGAAGTGCCGCCAGTCCTCGGTGAACGGCACGGAACCTCGGAACCCGCTCATGCTCCGACGGTATCACGCATCAATGACGGTCGTCACGAGTGCGATATACCGAACCAGCGGGTGAGCTGTTCGCGCAGCGGCTCGGCATCCCCGCTGCGCCAGGCGATCTGACCGTCCGGGCGGACCAGCAGCGCGCGGTCCGAGACCTGCTCGCACCGGCCGGTGACCACCTCCACCCGATCCGACCAGCCCTCGGCGACGGCCCGCAGCCCCGGGTCGTCGGCCAGGTCGAGCAGCAGGCCGCGTCCGGTGCGTTGCAACTCGCCGACCCGAGGTCCCCCGTCCAGGGAGAGATCCGGACAGAACGGTCCGAGGTCGAGATCGCCCATCGCGGCGGTCAGCCACCGGTTGGCGTCCTCGTGGTCGAGCAGGCCGCTGACCACGTCCCGCAACGCGCTCACGTGCGGGCCGGGGCTGAGCAGGGCCACCGAGGCGCGTTGCAGTTCCAGTGCGCGGGCGGCCACCGGGTGCCGCTCGACGGTGTAGGTGTCGAGCAGGTCCGCACCGGCGAGCCCGCGCGCGACCGCGGCGAGCTTCCAGCCCAGGTTCACCGCGTCGCACAGGCCGAGTCGCAGCCCCGGCCCACCCCACGGCGAGTGCACGTGTGCCGCGTCCCCGGCGAGCAGCACCCGGCCCCTCCGGTACGAGTCGGCCTGGCGGGCGTTGTCGGTGAACCGGGTGACGGCCCGCACCTCGGTGACCTGCACCTGCGTGCCACTGAGCCTGCGCAGGCTGCGTTGCAGCTCCTCCCTGGTGATCTCGCTGTCACGGTGGGGCGGCGGCCCGTCGAACTCCAGGGTCATGACGCGTCCCGGCATCGGGCCGTGCACGAGCAGCCCGTGCTCCTTGCGGAACCAGCCGTGCGGGTGGAACTCCGGGTCGTCCAGTTCGACCACCGCCTGGTAGCCGGTGCTGATCCCGTCCGTGCCGGGGAAGCCGAACCCGGCGAGCTTGCGCACCGAACTGCGACCCCCGTCGCAGCCGACGATCCAGTCCGCGTCCAGCTCGTACCGGCCATCGGGTCCCTGCACGGTGCCGAGGTCGATCAGAGTGTGACCGCGCCTGAGGTCCACACCGAGTTCGACAGCACGGGCGGCGAGGTCGGCCTCCAGCTGCTGCTGCGGAATCATCACCGTGCCAGGACCGCCGGTGAGCACGAACATGCCCGCGAAGTGGCCCGCGCCCGGTTTTCCCTTGGCCAGCAAGCTGTCCGGGTGCACTGGTCGCGGCGTGAACGGCCACGCCCCGGCGTCGGGCGGGGTGAGCCCGCGCCGGTCCAGCAGCTCCGCACCGCGTCCCGTGACGGCACCCGCCTTGGGCCTGCGGTCGATCTCGGTCAGCCGTTCCAGCACGATCGGTCGCACGTGGTTGAGCGCGAGCTCGCAGGCCAGCATCAGCCCGACGGGGCCGCCTCCCACGACCACCACCGAGCTCATGCCGCACACACCGCCGGGGCACCGAACCAGCGGGCGAGCGAGTCGGTCAGCGGTCCGGGCTGGTGCGTGTTCCCGGTGGCGAGCCAAGCCGTGTAGCCGTCCGGCCGGATCAACAGCGCCGACAGTCCCGTGTCGTCCACAGTGGACGCATGAACCAGGTCGATCCGGTCCAGCCAGGGCGTGACCTGCTGCGTACCCGCGAAGTCGAGCAGCACGCCGCGTCCGCCGTGCAGCAGGCGGGACAGGGTGGTCGGTCGTCCGTCGACGAGCAGGTCCAGGTTCGGCGCGAGCCTGCCCAACCACGGGTGTGCGTCCTCGACCGGGGCGCCCATGTCGTACCGGGTCTCCACGCCGGTGGCCAGCTCCGCCAGGTATCTCCGCACCTGGCCCAGCTCCCCCAGCTCGGCGAACAGTTCCCGGACCGGGGCGAACCGGCTGTCCGTAGCGCCAAGCACGGCCTGCGCCTGGGTGTGCAGCAGGACGCGGGCACCGGCGGCGTGCCGCTCGCTGTGGTAGGTGTCCAGCAGGTCAGGTGAGACCTCACCGCGCAGCACCGCGGCGAGCTTCCAGCCGAGGTTCGTGGCGTCGGCCAGCGCCAGGTTCACGCCCTGGGCGCCTGCGGGCGGATGGATGTGCGCGGCGTCGCCCGCGAGCAGAACACGACCGCTGCGGTACGCGTCTGCCTGCCGTGCGGCGTCACTGAAGCGCCCGATCCAGATCGGGTCGGTCAGCTCCACGTGCCTGCCCAGGTTGTGGTCCACAATGGACTGCAACTCGGCGAGGGTCGGCTCCTCCGTGCGCTCGGTCACCGGGTCGTCCACGAGCACGCGCACGTAGCCAGGTCGCGGGATCACCACGACAGTCCCGTTCGGACCGTTGTTCACACCGAAGGACATCGCACCGAAGTCGGTGGGCACGACGTCACCGAGCAGCCAGTGGTTGGCCGCATCCGTACCGGGGAACGGGATCCGCGCCAGCTTGCGCACCGTACTGCGCGAGCCGTCGCAGCCGACGAGCCAGCGCGCGGTCAGCTCTCCGTCGTTGATCGTCACGCTCTCGCCGTCCTGCTGGAAGGCGCGCAGCTCGTGTCCGCGCAGGACAGTCACCCCCAGCTCGATGGCACGCTGCTCGAGCAGCTCCTCGACGCGGGTCTGCGCGATGCCGAGCGTGTACGGGTGATCCCAGCCCAACTGCGTGAGGTCGATCGGGGTGGCCAAACCCCCGAAGCTCGTCACCGGAACCTTCGGCCCCTCGGCCAGGAACCGCTCGGCAAGTCCGCGCCGGTCCAGCAGGTCCAGGCTGCGCGCGTTGAGGTTGAACCCCCGGCAGAACGGGGACCGCTGCTCCGCACGCTCCAGCACCACCACGTCGGCACCAGCCACTGCCAGCTCGCAGGCCAGCATCAGCCCGGCAGGTCCGGCCCCGACGACCACCACATCCCTCACTGCTCCCCCTCCGGTGTCCAGGTCCACGCCTCGTCCGTCGGCCACAGCAGCGTGCCGTCGGCGATCTCCTCGATCGTTGCGCCGATCCAGTCCAACTCGGCCCGCGCCATGCTCAGCGCGTACTCGACCTCGATCATGAACAGTCGCGGCGTGCCGCGGTCCTCCAGCACCGCACGCAGCACCTCCTCGCTCTTCGCGATGTGCTCGCGCACGTGGCCCGCGCGCTCGCTCAGCGCGTCGATCGCCTGCGGCTTGGGCAGCGCTCCGAGGTAGGTCACCGCCGCCACGAACTTCGGGTACTCGTTGATCGGCACCCGCAGGAGTTCGTCAACCCACCGGACGAACTCCGCCCGGCCGAGATCGGTCTGCTGGTAGATCGTGCGCTCGGGCCGCTTGCCGTCCTTGACCACCTCGCGCTCGCCGATCCAGCCCTCGCGCTCCAGCGCCTGGACCACGTCGTACAGCGAGCCGTTGGTGATCTTGAAGCTGCCTCCCTTGTAGCGCTCCTTGAGCGTCACCCCGATCTCGTACGGGTGCATGGGCCGCTCCAGCAGCAGGCCGAGCACGGCCAGTGCCAGCGGGTTGCTGATCTTGCGCTTCACAGTCGCTCCCAACTAGTCGGCGCCGACTATACGGGAGCGGGTAGGTGGGTGACTAGGGGGTGGGGGCGTGCCGGGGGTGCGGGGTGTCGGGGTGGTTTTGTCTGGGTCCCCTGGCGATGGGCGGTAATCGGGAGTCGGGGCGTGGAATGCCGCCCCGATTTCGCCGGGCAGCGTAGCCCATCGCCTCCCCCAGAAAAAACCACCCCTGGGGTTTGGTGATTGTTGGCGGCCGCCCCTTTTTCCGCTCTTCTGTGTCCGGGATTCGGTGCCGCGAGGCGCGCGTTCATCGCCACTCTTTGCGGGCGGCAATTGGCTGCCCTTTTTCGCCCGTTCGTGTCCGGCATTCGGTCCCACGAGGTCTGTGCGCCCATCGCCTCTCTTCATGTCCGGCAATCGCCCCACTTTCACTCTTCCGCGTCGACTATTCGGCGCCGCGAGGCGCGCGCGCCCATCGTCACTCTTCGCGGACGGCAATCGGTCACCATTTCATCCTTTCGTGTCGGTCATTCGGAGTAGAATTGGTGGCGTGGGGAAAGTGGAGATCGCGCGGGCAGTCTTGGCGGCTGAGGTCGTCAAGCGGACGCTCGATCACGTGCAGCTTCGCCTGATTGCGGAGTTGGATGATCCCCACGAGTTGGCATTGTTGTTGCGCATTCCGTTGGGTGCTGCGCGGCGGAAACTGGAACAGGCGGCCGCGCTGGATCGGCTTCCCGTTGTGGCGGGGTTGCTGCGTAACGGGCGGGTGGATCTGGACCGGTTCGAGGTGGTGCGCAAGCGGACCGAGAACCTGGACGCGGAGCAGGCTCGGGCGGTGGATGCCGGGCTGGCCGGGGCCGCCGAGTGGACCACCCAGGAGGTGAAGGCCGAGGCCGATCGGCTGGTCTGCCTGGTGGATCCGGTGGGTGCGCAGCGGCGGCATGTGCGGGCGGTGCGGAAGTCTTCGCAGGTGGGCTGTCGGTCGATGCCGGATGGGATGGCGTTGCTGACCGCGTACCTGGATGCGGTGCCCGCGCGGGCGATCTTCGATCAGATCACCGCTGACGCGGCGAGCCTCGATGATGACCGATCGTGGGGTGAGAAGCAGGCCGATGTGTTCATCGATCGGATGCTGGGCAGTGGCCGACCGGTCACCGTGCACACCGATCTCACGGTTTCCGTGAAGACGCTTATCGGGTTGACCGAGGAGCCCGGCTATATTTCCGGGGTCGGGCCGGTGGAGGCGGCTACGGCCCGGGAGATCGCCGCGCAGGGGGACTGGCGGAAAGTCCTCGTGGATGAGGTCGGGATGCCGGTGGGGGTGGGACGGAAACGGTATCGACCACCTGAGGCGTTGAAGGAATTCGTGCGAGTGCGGGATCGGGTGTGCCAGGCGCCGGGGTGTATGCGGCCTGCGGCGCGGTGCGAGATCGACCACGCGCGGGGGTTTGCCTCGGGTGGGGTGACCGAGGCGTGCAATCTTGGGCCGTTTTGCGAGGTGCACCATTATGTGAAGACGATTGGGTTGTATCGGTTCACCCGAGAGTTGGATGGGACCCGGCACTGGACGACTCCGTTGGGGTTCGTCTACACCACCCGGCCCAAGCCCATCGCGGAGCCGGACCCGCCCTGACAGGGAGGGCGAGGGGCGGGGCACCAGACCTCAGCTCACGGCACCGATCTGCTTCATGAAGGTGAGGTTGTCCTCGATGTGCGCATTGGTGGCGATCCGCCCGTCGCGAATGCCGTACACATCGGTGGCGATGAAGTCGACGGCCTGCCCGGTGCCGGTCCTGCCGCCGAACGTGCCGGTGAAATGGCCACGGAACCGGAGCCGCGCGGTGACGGAATCGCCGACGACGAGAACCTGGGTCAGTTCCGCGGACAGGTCGGGAATCGCGGTGTGAAAACCCTCGGAGGCGGCGAGCGGGCCGGGAATTCCCTGCGGGCGACCAAGCGGCAGGGTCAGGTCGGTGAAGTCGGCGGCCAGGGAGCGGTCGAGCCATTCGCGGCGGCCGGTGCTCCAGAAGGTGTCGAAGTACTGGGCAGCACGGACGGCGGCACGGGCCTTGTCCTGGGCGAGCGAGGAGTCGACGGTCAGCGACAGGGGTTGCAGCACACCGGGTGTCGAGTCGGGGAGCTGCTCGGCCGGGGAGCAGGCGCCCAGCGACAGCGCGGCGAGCACGGCAGCGGCGACCAACGGGGCAGTTCTGTTCAGCACGGGATTCCACTCCTCGAATTCGGTGTACCCGACCGAGTCTGTGGTTACGGCCCGCAGAGGTCAAAGACGCAATTCCTATCGGGGTCAGAACTCCGGCGAATAGCTCCGTTCGCGGTACAGGCCGAGCGCGGACAGCACCGGTGCGTCGCTGTACTGGAAGACGTCGAGATCGGATTCGGCGGACACGGTGACGGGGGTCCACGAGGGAATCGCGAACACGTCGCCCGCGGCGACCTCGTGCCGGGTGTCGCCGAGGGCGATCGATCCGCTGCCGCGGAGCACGACGCCCACCGCGGAGCCGACGCGCTGCCGGGTGAGCGGCTGGTTCCCGGCGAGGAACCGGTGCATCTCACAGCGCAGCGTGGGCAGCACGTCGCGCCCGCTCACCGGGTCCACGAACCGCACGGCGGACCGGCCGGTGTCCTGGTCGAGTTGGGCGGTCAGCGCACGGTCGGTGTCAGCCCACCGGTACGTGAGCAGCGCGGAGTGGGGGCGCACGGGAACCTCGCCGACGGGCACGATGCCGGGTGCGCAACCGTAGCGCCGTTCGGAATCGGACCGCTCGGCGGTGGCGTCGGCGGGACTGCCGTCACCGGGCTCGAAGAACACGGCGTCCAGGTAGTGCACCAGCGGCACGTCGAGCCCGTCGAGCCAGGCCATCGGCTCCGCACCGGTGTTGTGGTGCTCGTGCCAGGTCCAGCCGGGGGTGAGCACCAGGTCACCGGCCTCCATGGCGATGGGATCGCCGTCGACCAGGGTGAACACCCCCGATCCGGACAACACGAAGCGCAGCGCGGAGGGCGAGTGCCGGTGCGCGGGTGCGACCTCCCGACCGTTGAGGTACTGGATCCCGGCCCACAGGGTGGGCACCGCGTACGGCGCGCCAGCCAGGCCGGGATTGGCCAGGGACAGCACGCGCCGGTCGGAGGTGATCAGCTCGCCGGAGCGTTCAGCCAGTGCGCTGAGATGCTTGCCGCGCCACACGAACGGCACGGCCCGTGGGTTCGGCTCGGCGGTCATCAGGCCGGTCAGTTCCCACAGCGGTTGCAGGTCGTGCTCGGCCAGGTCGGCGTAGAAGGCGTCGATGCCCTCGTCGTCACTGGAGAAACGCGTCGTCGGCACGAGGACCAAGCCTAGTCACAGCACGGTAAGTTCGGCGATCTTCCAGGTGCCGTCGACGTTGCGCGCGACAACGGACAGTTGGGCCGACACCGAGGTGTGCTGATTGTTGTCCCCGCGCACGGCCTGCTGGTCGAGGAACACCAGCGCGGTGGCGCGGTCACCGGACAGTTCGCTGACACCGACGGAGCGCACGGCCGTCACCAGCACGAGCTTCTGCGCGGTGGCCTGCTCACGGACCTTGCCGAACAGCTGTTCGTACTGCCGCACAGCGGAGTCGATCAGGACGTTCCTGGCGGCCTGTTCGGTGCGCGCGGTGTCGTTGTAGTCGTAGGAGAACGCCGATTGCACGGCCTCGCCGACCTTGGCCACCACAGCGGCGGTTGTGGCGGTGTCGACCAGCGCGGTGTTGTCGATCTTCCGGACCTGCCCTGCGGACACCGCGAACCAGACCGCGGCCGACACCGCGAGCACGACCACCGCCACCAGCGCCTTCACCCGCTCACCCCGATCGCCTGCACGGCACGGACTTTCCAGTCGTCACCGGCTTTGGTCAGGGCGGCGTCCAAACGACTGCGGCGCACACTGGGCTTGCCGCCCTCGGGAGTTGCCGTGACCTCGACGGCGACGAGCACATCGGCGGTCCCGGCTCGCAGGTCGAGGCGGCTCACGGCGGCGCCGAGGACCTTCGCCGTGGTGGTGGTCCTGGTCGACTGGGTGGTGCGCAGGTCGCTGTCGTGGTTGCGGGTCAGCTCGTCCAACAGATCCCCGGTGGACACGCGTTGCCACTGGGTGAGCCCCTCCTCGGCGGACCGGTAGTCGAGCGTGTTCAGCGTGATCACCTGTCGCTGTCCCGCGGCGAGCACGGAGTCACGGGCCTGGGCGTAGGCGAGGTCGCCGTTGGTGGCGGCCGACCACCACTGCCAGCCGAACCACACGGCGGCCAGCACGGTCACGAGCGCGAGCACCTTCATTTCACCCCCAGGAGCTGGGCCAGGTCACGGGGCCCGGGGTCCTGCAACGCGCCGAGCGCGCCGGGCAGCGGCTGCTGTTGTGCCGCAGCCGGGGTCCCGCCGCTGAGTTGGGGCATCCCGCCGTACGGCACGTTCTGCGATCCGCGCACAGCGATCGGGCTGTTCGGCGGCTCGGCGCAGTACGCCTTGTCGTTGGCGGGCAACGGGTTCAGGTCGTTGGCGGGCCGCTCCCTTGTGGACTCGTAGCCCTTGGTGCAGGGGGACGGGTTGAAGAAGTTCAGGATCAGTCCGAGGTGGCCGGTGCCGTCCGGGGACAGGCCGGGGGTGAACGCGGTGATCACCGGGTAGGCGACGAGCAGCTCCTCGATGCCCGCACGCCTGCTGGAGGTGATCGCGGTGGTGGTGAACAGGTTGGCCAGCAACACGCTGAGGTTCTGCCCGGAGCCGCGCAGGATGTCGTCCACGGGCAGCGCGGCGGCCGGGGTCACGCTGATCAGCGCGCGCAGGTCGGGATCGGACTTGCGCAGTTGCTGGGCGATCAACGCCAGGGAGGAGCTGAACGAGGTGATGAGCGCGGAGTCCTGGCGCTGCGTGTCGAGCACCGTGCGGCCACTGGACAGCAACTGCTTGGCCTGGGCCAGGTGCCGGTTGGCCGTGTCGGTGAGCGAGCGGGCGTTGTCCAGCAGCCGTTGGAGATCCGGTCCGGTCCCGGCGAAGGACTTGTCCAGTTCGTCCACCACGGTGCGCAGGGAGTCGGCGGGCACGCTGCGCACGAGCGAGTCGAGGTTGCTCAGGACCTGGTCCGCGCCGGGCGGCAAGGTGCTGCGGTCCTGCGGGATCACCGAGCCGTCGACGAGGTAGGGCGGCTTGTCCTCGCCGGGTTCGAGGTCCACGTACTGCTCCCCCACCGCAGACCTGTTGGCCACCACGGCCTTGCTCGCGGCGGGGATCGGCGGCGCCGAGGAGTCGATGCGCAGCACGGCTTCCACGCCCGAGCCGGTGAGGTCCAGCGCCTGCACGCGGCCGACCGTGACGCCCCGGTAGGACACCTCGGCGTTGGTGAAGATCCCGCCGGAGTCGGCCAGTTGCAGGCGGACTTGGTAGCCGGTGTCGCCGAGGTAGCGCCCCAGCCCGGCGTAGCGGGCCCCCGCATAGGTCAGGCCGACCACGGCGATCAGCACAAAAACCGCTACCTGCCAACGGGTTCGGCGAGCGATCACCGGCCACCCCCGAGCAGCGAGCCGAGCAGGTCGAGCAGGGTGCCCCCGGGTTTGCGCTGGGGCACCGGCTGGCTGGGCAGTGGCAGTGGCACGGGCTTGGGCGGGCTGACCGGGCTCGGGACCTGGATCAGCGGCTGGTTGCCCGCGGTCAGCGCGCGCACCAGACCGGACAGGTCCAGGTCGAAGCGGATGTCGGAGTTGAAGTAGTCGCCCTTGATCGCGTTGGCGGCGTAGTCGGTGAACGGGTACGTGGCCAGGTACTGCACGGCGATCGGCAGTTTGGCCCCGGTCTCGGCGAGCTTACCCAGGATCGGCGCGAGCTGCTGGAGGTCGGCGACGAGATCGGCACGGGTCTTGTGCACGGTGTCGACGGCCACTGTGGACAGTGCGTCGAGCGAGCGCAGCATGCTGGTGAGCTGGTCGCGCTGCTGGGTGATCACTTGCAGTCCAGGGGCGAGGTGGTCCAGGGCGGTGGCCAGATCGTCCCGCTGGGCGGCGACCGCGGCCGACAGCCTGTTGATCGCGTCAATGGCCTTGACGATCCTGTCCCGCTGGCCGTCCAGGGTGCCCACCACGGAGTCCACTGAGGACAGGAACGAGCGGATCTGCGCCTCGTTGCCGGTCATTGCGGAGTTCAGCTCGCGCACGATGCTCTGCAACTGCCCGAGGTTGCCGCCGTTGAGCAGCAGCGACAGCGCGCCGAGCACCTCCTCGATCTCGGGGCTGCGGTTCGTCCGCTCCTTGCTGATCACCGCCCCGTCGGCGAGCCGCCCAGTGCCGTTCGGCGGGGCCACCAGCTGCACGTACTTCTCCCCCAGCAGGCTGGACTGCCCGAGTTCGGCACGGGCCTCGGCGGGCACGGCGACCGAGCCGTTGACGGCCAGGTGCACCAGCGCGGTCTTGTTGTCCGCAGCCAGTTCGATGCGTTCGACCCTGCCCACTGGCACGTCGTTGACCTTCACGCTGGCCTGCGGGACCAGGTCGAGCACGTCGGCGAACTCGGCCGTGACGCGGTAGGGATGATCGCCCAGGTCGGCACCGCCGGGCAGGGGCGTGTCGTACAGGCCGGAGTATCCGCAGCCCGCCAGCAACGCGGTCAGCGGCAGCAGTGTCCACACGCGACGGTTCACCGGCCACCGCCGATCGGCAGTGGCAGCGGCGGCAGCTTTCCCTGTTGCAGTGCGGCGAGGATGTCGGCCGCCGATGGCAGGTGCAGGGTGCCGTCCAGCAACGGGGCGAGCTGCTTGCACAGGTCGCCGAGCACCTGGGGCAGCTGGGTCGGCGTGGAGCGTTGCAGCAGTTGGCAGAGCATCATCGTGGGTGGGTAGGTGAGCTCGTTGATGTTGCCGCGCACGGCGATCGAGCCGGAGGCCGCGTCGTAGGCGTTGATGAAGTTGGTGGCGGCGGTCGGCGCCACGTCAAGCACCTCGGCCAGCGCCGCACGCTGGTCGACCAGTGCCTTGGACACCGCCGTCAGCTTGTCCACATTGGACTGCACGAGCCCCTTGTTGTCGGTGACGAACTTCTGCACCTGGCCCAGCGCCGAGGCGAGCGAGGTCAGCGCGGCGCCGAACTGGTCGCGGTCGGCGGCCAGGAAACCCGAGGCATCGGCGAGCTGCCTGTCCAGCTGACGCACCTGGTCGTCGCTGGCCGCCAGCAGGGTGCTGACCTTGTTCAGGTTGTCCACGGTGCCGAAGAGGTCGTCCTTGCCGGTGTTCAGCGTGGCCGAGGCGGAGCTGAGCTGCTTGATCGCCTGGTTCAGGTCCTCCCCGGTACCCGCCAGCGTGGCGGCCGCGGTGGACAGGAGGTTGGACAGGGCTCCTGACTTGTTCGCCCCGTTGGGGCCGAGCGCGGCGCTGAGGTCGTTGACGCTGCGGAACAACTGGTCCAGCTCCACCGGGCTGGCGGTGCGCTCACGCGGGATCACGGCCGTGGACGCCAGCTTGGCGCCGCTGTCGTAGGCGGGCGTGAGCTGCACGTACCGGTCGCTGACCAGGCTGGGGGCGATCACCACGGCGTGCACCGCGGCCGGGATCTCCACCGCACTGTCCACGGTGAACTCGACGCGGACCTGACCGCCCTGCGGCACGACGGAGTCGATCTGACCGACCTTGACGCCCAGCACGCGCACGGCCGAGCCCGCGTACAGGCCGATCGCCTTGTCGAAGTAGGCGGTGATCCGGGTGGCGCTGGCGCCCCGCACCCACCAGAACGCGGAGGCCAGCAGCAGCGCGACCACACAGGCAAGGGCCAACAGCGACGCGGGTCTCATTTTCCACCGACCAACGGTGTGGTGCAGCCGCCGGGGTTGAACTCCAGCCCGGCCGTGGTCTGCGCGGGCGGCAGCAGCCCGCAGATGTAGCCGTCGAACCAGCGGCCGGTGCCGATGGTGTTGTTGAAGACGCGGACGAACGGGGCCAGCGAGGCCAGTGCGCGGCTGAGGTTGTCCTGGTTGCGGGCGAGTACCCCGGTGAGCTGGTCGAGTTGGTTCAGCGCGGGCTTGAGCTGTTCCTGGTTGTCGGCGACCAGCCCACTGAGCTGGGCGGCGAGGTTCTGCGTTCCGGTCAGCAGCGAGCTGATCGCCTGCTTGCGGTTGCGCACCTCGCCGAGCAGCAGGTTGCCGTCGGCCAGCAGCTTGCCGATCTGGTCGTCACGACTGGCCACGGTGGAGGTCAACTGGTTGGTGCCCGACAGCAGGCCGGTGAGCTGCTGGTCGCGGGAGGCGATCGTGCGCGACAACCCGGTGAGCCCGCTCAGCGCCTGCTTGAGCGGTCCGGGCGCGTTGCGCAGCGAGTCGGCGACCACCTGGAAGCTGGTGGCCAGCTTGTCCGGGTCGATCGCGCCGACGGTGCTGGCCAGTTGGTCGATCGCGTCGGTGACGTCGAACGGGGACAGGGTGCGGTCCTTGGTGATCGGCTGGCGCGGGTCCTGGGCGGCGGTGCCCTCGGGGGCGAGGGCGAGGTACTTGTCCCCGAGCACGGTCTTGATCTGGATCGAGGCGGTGCTGTGGTCGCCGATCCAGGTGTCGCGGACCCGGAAGTCCACGAGCACCTGGTTGCGTGCCAAGGAAACCCGGCGCACCTCGCCGACCTTCACCCCGGCGACGCGCACCTCGTTGCCCGTGACGAGCCCGGCGGACTCGCTGAAGTAGGCGCTGTAGGTGGTGCCGCCGCCGATGATCGGCAGGTCCTCGGCGTTGAACGCGGCGAGCACGCCCAGCCCCAGCGTCAGTACGGTGACCAGGCCGATCACCGTCTCCCTGCGCGCGTCACGTCGTCTCACGGTCCGCACCTCGCGGGCATCTGGGGGTCCGGGAACGGCACGATCGGCACGGACAGGCCCAGCTCGCCGATCTTGACCGTGCCCGACATCCGGCACAGGTAGTAGTTGAACCAGCTGCCGTAGCTGGCGGTCCGGGTGAAGGCCTGGAGGTTGCCTGGCAGCTTGTGCAGGAACGCGTCCAGGCTCGGATCGCTCTTGTTCAGCAGCTCGGAGACGGAGGCCAGGCCAGCGATGTCCTGCTGCACGGGCCTGCGCGCGTCGGCGAGCAGCCCGGCGGTGGCCGAGGCGAGCCCGTCCAGCGCGCTGATCGCCGAACCGATCGGTGCCCGGTCGGCGGCCAGCCCGGTGACCAGCTGCTGCATGTCGGTGATCAACCCGGCCAGCTCGGGTGTGCGGGCGTTGACCGTGGCCAGCACGGTGGTCAGGTTGTCGATCACCTTGCCGATCACCTGGTCCCGGTCGGCGATGGCCCCGGTGAGCGAGGCGGTGTGCGTGAGCAGACTGGTGATCGTGCCGCCTTCGCCTTGCAGCACCTGGATGAGCTCCCCGGCGAGCTGGTTGACCTGCTGCGGGGACAGCGCCTGGAACAGCGGCTTGAACCCGTTGAACAGCGCGGTCAGGTTCAGCGCGGGCTGGGTCCGCTCCAGCGGGATCACCGAGCCGGGGGCCAGCACGGCATTGGCGTCACCGACATCGGTGCCCAGCGCGATGTAGCGCTGCCCCACGAGGTTGCGGTACTTGACGGTGGCCGTCGTGGCGGCGGGCAGCTTGCGGTCGGCGGCCAGCTCGAAGGTGATCCGCGCGTACTTGCGGTCGGTGACCTCGATCCGGGACACCTGGCCCATCCGAACCCCGGCGATGCGCACGTCGTCGCCGGGGTTCAGGCCCGTGACATCGGTGAACAGGGCCTGGTACGCGGTCGTGGAGCCGAGGCTGGTGTTGGCGATGGTGGCCGCGAGCACCCCGGTGAGCAGCACGGTGACCAGCGCGAACACGCTGATCTTGATCCCGGCGGCGAGCGTGCCCCTCATCGCAGGCCCACCTCCACCCCGCGCAGCAACGGCCCCATCAGCAGGGCGCTCCACTGTGGACCATTGGTCGGCGAGCCGCCCAGACCGGGAGCGAGCAAGGTGGACACCAGCTGCTGTTCGGCCGGGGAGCCCGGCAGGCTGGCCGCCGCGGGCTTGGTGGAGCCGTCCCTGATCGGCCCACCGGGCGGGTACTGCGGGAACAGGTTGCCGCCACTGGCCTTCTGATAGCACTGCGGCCCGCGGGTGTCCTGGTACCTCGGGGTGTCGCCCCCGGGCTGGTAGGCCCCGCGACTGGCCGTGATGGTGAGCGTGAACTTGCCCATCTGCGGGTGGTCGGTGCCCTTGCCGAAGGTGAAGTCGGCGGTGGGCACCTGGTCGGCGAGTTGTCCCAGCACGCAGGGGTACTCCGGCGCGTACTTGGCCAGCACCTCCAGGGTGGGCCGCGCGGAGGCGGTGAGCCCGATCAGGTTGGCCTGGTTGACCCGCAGGAAACTGCCCAGGTCGACCGCCGTGGTGGTGACGGCCGCGTACAGGGTGCGCAGGTTGTCGCGCTGCTCCACCAAGGTCCTGCTGGTGGTCGTCAGGTCGGCCAGCGCGCGCAGTGCGTCCGGCGCGGCCTTGGCGTAGGTGTCGGCCACCTCGGGCAGCGCGGCGAGGTCGGCCGCCAGGTCCGGTAGCGCCGGGGTGAGCTCGCGCAGGAAGTCGTTGGCCTGCACCATCAACTGCCCGGCCTGCTTGCCGCGGCCGTCGAGGGCCTGTGCGAGTGCGTTGAGCGTGGTGGCCAGTTTCTGCGGCTGCACGGCCCGCAGCACTGGCAGCACGTCGTCGAGCACCTTGCCGATCTCGATGGCGGCGCTGCTGCGGTCCTGGCTGATCACGGCGCCAGCGGTGATCGGTCGACCGGGGGCTGGCGGCGGCACGAGGGACACGTAGCGCTCGCCGAACAGCGTCTTGGGCAGCAGCCGGGCGGTGACGTTGTCCGGGATCCAGGCCACGCGATCAGGCCGCAGGGCCAGGTCCAGGACAGCTGTACGACCGTTCGTGCTGATTGTTCGCACCTCGCCCACGAGCACACCGCGGACCTTGACGTCAGCCCCGGGTTGCAGCTGGTTGCCCACGGCGTCGGTCTCCAGCCGAACCGGCACGACCGGGGTGAACGCCTTGCGGTACAACGCGATCGTGAAGGACACGAACAGGACGGCCACGAGCAGGAACACCACGCCCAGGGCCTGGTAGCCCAGCCGTTGGCGGTTCATCCGGCGATCCGCACGGTGGTCGAGGCGCCCCAGATGGCCAGGCTGAGGAAGAAGTCCAGCACGGTCTGCGCGACGAGGGCGGCCCGCACGGCTCGGCCGACCGCGACGCCGACCCCGGCCGGTCCCCCGCTGGCGGTGTAGCCGTAGTAGCAGTGCACGAGGATCACCACGGAGCTGAAGACCAGCACCTTGCCGAAGGACCACAGCACGTCCTCCGGCGGCAGGAACAGGGCGAAGTAGTGGTCGTAGGTGCCCGCGGACTGCCCGTAGAACCACACGGTGATCTCGCGGGAGGCCAGGTAGGAGCAGAGCAGGCCGACCACGTAGAGCGGGATCACCGCGGCGACCCCGGCGATCACCCTGGTGGTGACCAGGAACGGCAGGCTGGGCACGCCCATGACCTCCAGGGCGTCGACCTCCTCGGAGATCCGCATCGCGCCGAGCTGGGCGGTGAACCCGCAGCCGACGGTGGCCGACAGGGCCAGCCCGGCCGACAGCGGCGCGACCTCGCGGGTGTCGAAGTAGGCGGAGATGAACCCGGTCAGCGCGGAGGTGCCGAGCTGGTTGAGCGCGGAATAGCCTTGCAGGCCAACGATCGTGCCGGTGAACAGGGTCATGCCGATCATCACGCCGAGCGTGCCGCCGATGATCGCCAGCGCACCGGAGCCGAAGCTGACCTCGCCGAGCAGCCGCAGGATCTCCCTGGGGTAACGGCGGATCGCGTACGGGGCCCAGGCGATGGCCTTGGCGTGGAAGGCCAACTGGCGGCCGAACTGCTCCAGGCCGTCGAGTGGCCTCGCGACGGTCAACAGGGCCCGGTCGGCCAGCGGCAGGTCGGCCACGGCGGTCACATCCCCTTCGGCGGCACGACCTGCAGGTAGATCCCGGTCAACACCACGTTGATCAGGAACAACAGCAGGAACGTGACCACGACGGCCTGGTTCACCGCGTCGCCGACCCCCTTGGGACCGGCCGAGGGGTTCAACCCGCGGTAGGCGGCGACGATGCCGGCCACGAACCCGTACAGCAGGGCCTTGATCTCGCTGATCCACAGGTCGGGCAACTGGGCGAGGGCGTTGAAACTGGCCAGGTACGCGCCCGGGGTGCCGCCCTGCAACAGCACGTTGAACGTGTAGCCGCCGAGCACGCCCACCACGCTGACCACACCGTTGAGCAGCAGGGACACCGCCATCGCCGCGAGCACCCTCGGCACGATCAGCCGTCGTACCGGCGGCACGCCGAGCACCTCCATGGCGTCGATCTCCTCGCGGATCGTGCGCGCGCCGATGTCCGCGCACATCGCCGACCCGCCCGCGCCCGCCACCAGCAGGGCGGTGATCAGCGGGCTGGCCTGCTGGATGATCGCCAGCGCGCTGGCCGCCCCGGTGAAGGACTGGGCGCCGATCTGCTTGGTCAGCGAGCCCAGGTGCAGGGCGATCACCGCGCCGAACGGGATGGACACCATGGCCGTTGGCAGGATCGTCACGCTGGCGAAGAACCAGGACTGGCGCACCAGCTCGCGGAACTGGAACGGTCGGCGCGGCACGGCGCGCAGCACGTCCCAGCCCAGCGCGGAGATCCGGCCGACCTGGCGGAAGGCCGCCACTCCGAAGAAGGTCGGCACCGGGGCCGTCACGGCAGGGCCAGTGCGTGCGTGGCGGTGGCCCCGCCGTCGGCCACGAACTCGGCGCCCGTGCAGTAGGAACTCTCCTCACTGCCCAGGAACACCACCAGCTCGGCGATCTCCTCCGGCCGCCCGGCACGGCCGAGGGCCACCCGCTTGACCACTGGCGTCATGTCCACCTCCCGCCCGCCCAGCGCGCTGCGCACCATGTCGGTGTCGATCGCGCCCGGGTGCACGGAGTTGACCCGGATCCGGTGCGCGCCCAGCTCCACCGCGGCCACCTTGGTCATGCCGCGGATGGCGAACTTCGTCGCCGAGTAGGCCAGCAGGTACGGCATCGCGGCCAGACCCTCCACGGAGGACACGTTCACGATGGAGCCGCCACCGGCCCGCTTCATGCCCGGCACGACCGTGCGCATGCCCAGGAAGGTGCCGATCTGGTTGATCCGCACGAGCCGCTCGTAGTCGGCCAGCGTGGTCTGGTCCACCGCGGCGAAGTGCAGCACGCCCGCGTTGTTGACCAGCACGTCGAAGTGATCGAACTCCTCCGCTATTTGTTGCCAGTCGCCCTCGTCCCCCACGTCCAGGTGCAGGTACCTCGCCGCCTCGCCGAGCTCCTCGGCCAGCGCGGTGCCCAGGTCGTCGAGGACGTCGGCCAGGACGACCCGCGCGCCCTCGGCCACGTAGCGCCGGGCCGCGGCGGCGCCCTGGCCGCGCGCGGCCCCGGTGATCAGCGCTGTCTTGCCCGCCAGGCGTGCCATGCGCGGGCCTACATCATCTCGTCGGTCAGCGGCATGAGCACGGTCTTCAGCTCGGTGTAGTCCTCGAAGGCGCTGCGCCCGCCCTCGCGGCCCAGCCCGGACTGCTTGAAGCCGCCGAAGGGCACGTGCGGTTCGAGCTGGAACCCGTTGATGCCGATCGTGCCCGCCCGCAGCCGCCGCGCCAGCCGGAACGCGCGGCGCGCGTCGGCGGTGTAGATGCCCGCGCCCAGGCCGTAGTCCGTGTCGTTGGCGATGCGCACCGCCTCGTCCTCCTCAGTGAACGGCAGCACCGTGAGCACCGGGCCGAAGACCTCCTCGCGCGCGATCTCCATGGAGTTGTCCACCTCGGCGAAGATCGTCGGTGTCACGAAGTTGCCCGCGCCGTAGTCCCCGTCCATGCGCTCGCCGCCGGTGACCAGCCGCGCGCCCTGCTGCTGCCCGCGCTCGATGAAGCCCAGCACGCGCCCGAGCTGGCGCTCGTTGATCAGCGGGCTGGCCAGCACGGCCGGGTCGAACGGGTCGCCGAAGGTCACGGCCCCGGCCATCATCTGCGCCGCGCCGAGGAATTCCTCGTACACGTCCCGGTGCACCAGCGCCCTGGTGTGCGCCACGCACGCCTGCCCGGACAGGCCCACCGTCACCATACCCATGGCGGTCATGCCCGCCAGCCCGATGTTCGGCGCGTCCGGGAACACGATGGCCGGGCTCTTGCCACCCAGTTCCAGGGAGACCCGCTTCATGGTGTCGGCGCTGGCCCGCACGATGCGCTGGCCAACGGCGCGGCTGCCGGTGAAGCTGATCTTGTCGACCAGCGGGTGGGTGATCAGCGCCTCGCCGGTGGGGTCGCCGGGCCCGGTCACCAGGTTGACCACCCCCTCGGGCAGACCGGCCTCCGCGAGCAGTTCCACCATGCGCACCACGCAGAACGTGGCGTACTCGGAGGGTTTCAGCACGACCGTGCAGCCCGCGGCCAGCGCGGGCGCGAGCTTCTGCGCGAACAGCACGAACGGGGCGTTCCAGGGCAGGATCGCCGCGACCACGCCGATCGGCTCGCGGAAGGTCATGGCCAGGTGGTCCCCGCCCTGGTGCGCGGGCAGGGTCTGGCCGCCGATCTTGTCGATCCAGCCCGCGTGGTGCTCGAAGATGTCGGCCGCGATGCCCACCGAGGTGGCGTAGATCCCGCCGAAGGACAACGGCACCCCGTTGTCCAGTGCCTGCAAGCGTTTCAGCTCCTCAGCGTGTTCGCGCAGCAGTGCCGCGTAGCGCAGCAGCACCGCGATGCGTTGCCCCGCCTTGGTCCTGGGCCACGGGCCCGCCTCGAACGCCTTGCTGGCCGCCCGCACCGCCTCGTCCACGTCGGCGGCCTCGGCCACCGCGAAGCTGCCCACGGCCTCGCCGGTCGCCGGGTGGTGGTGGGTCCAGGTCCGACCCTCCCGCCCCGGCCGCCACCGGCCGTCCACGTGCAGCAGTCCGTCCTTGAGCCCCACCGCTTCCCGGTGCGGCGTCACGGTGAGCGTCATGGATCCCTCCGTAGAATCAGGACAGGGTCAGCACTTCCGTGCAGGCGAAGGTACGTTCGGGGTCGCGCTGGGCGAAGTACTCGCCGAGTTCGGTGAAGTCGGTCGCGGCGAACCTGCGCTCCACCACGGGTGCGGAGACCAGTGCCACCATGCCGCCGTACACCACGAAGAGCTGGCCGCTGATCGCCTGCGCCTCCGGACCGGCCAGGTAGGTCACGAACGGGGCGACGTGCTCCGGGGACAGCGGGTCCTGGCCCTGCGGTGCGGGGCCGAACACGTGCTCGGTCATCGCGGTGCGGGCGCGCGGGCAGATCGCGTTGGCGCGCACGCCGTAGCGGGCGAGCCCGCGCGCCGTGGCCAGGGTCAGCGCCACGATGCCCGCCTTGGCCGCGGCGTAGTTGGCCTGTCCGGCCGAACCGAGCAGGAACGCCTCCGAGGAGGTGTTGACCACCCGGCCGTACACCGGCGCGCCGTCCTTTTTGGACTTGTCACGCCAGTAGGCCGAGGCGTTGCGGGACAGCAGGAAGTGCCCGCGCAGGTGCACACGGATGACGGTGTCCCACTCCTCGTCGGACATGCTGAACAGCATCCGGTCGCGCAGCACCCCGGCGTTGTTGACCAGCACGTGCAGGCCGCCGAACCGCTCGACCGCGGTGGACACCAGTTCGTCCGCTGTGGACCGTTCGGACACGTCTCCCCTGACCAGCAATGCCTTGCCGCCCAGTGCCTCGATCTCGTCCACCACATCCGCCGCGTCCGGCGAGACGTCGCCGAGCACCACCGAGGCGCCCGCCGCGGCCAACGCCAGTGCCTCGGCGCGACCGAGTCCGGCCCCGGCCCCGGTGACCACGGCGACCTTGCCATGCAGGCCCATGTCCGGCTCCTAGTCGAAGGTGATCATCTGGCGGATCAGCGGGGCGCCCGCGCGCAGGGTGCCAAGCGCGTCGTTGACCTCCGACAGCGGCAGCCGCCTGCTGATCATGCCCTCCAGGTCGAGCCGCCCGGCCCGCCAGAACCCGAGCAGCCGCTCGTAGTCACGGCGCACGTCGGCCGATCCGTAGAACGAGCCGAGCAGCCGCTTCTCGTGCAGGAACAGCTCCTGGGCGTTGAACTGCACCACGGCGTCCGCGCGACCGGCGCCGACGATCACGGTCGTGCCGCCGCGCCGGGTGATGTCCCAGGCGGAGCGGATCGTGGCGGGGATGCCCACCACGTCGAAGGCGTAGTCGAAGCCCAGCCAGCCGGCCAGCTGCTCGTTGAGCGCGGGCAGGCCCTCGGGCGTGGTGGCGTGCGTCGCGCCGAAGCGCAGTGCGGTCTCGTGCTTGTCGGTGACCGGGTCGACCGCGATGATCTGCGTGGCCCCGGCCAGCCGGGTGCCCTGGATCACCGAGATGCCCACACCGCCGCAGCCGATCACCACCACGCTGGACCCCGGCACCACCTTGGCCGTGTTGAGCACTGAGCCGACCCCGGTCATCACCCCGCAGGCCACCAGCGCCGCGATCTCGTACGGGACCTCGGGATCGACCTTGATCGCCCCGTCGGCGGGGATCACCAGCTCCTCGGCGAAGGTGCCCAGCCCGGCGTAGCCGAAGGCCGGTGTGCCGCCGACCAGGAAGCGCGGGGCGCTGAACGAGGCGATGGCGTGCACCGAACACAGGTGCGGCTGGCCGCGCAGGCAGTTCGGGCACCGGCCGCAGGGTGGCACGAAGGTGACGATCACGTGGTCCCCGGGCACGAGGTGCCGGACCCCGCTGCCGACCTGCACGATCTCGCCCGCGCCCTCGTGACCGACGATTCCGGGTGCCAGGGCGGGCAGCGTGCCGTTCATGGCCGACAGGTCGCTGTGGCAGACCCCGGAGGCGCGGACTCGCACCCGCACCTCCTCGGGACCCGGATCAGTGGTGCTCACGTCGTCCCGCAGTTCGAGCTTGTCGTCCCCGATCTGGTTCAGTACGGCAGCCTTCACCGGCTTCACTCCTCGTCGAGCTCGCCCCACAGCTACCCGGCTCACACTAGAATCTGTTCTCGTTTCAGGCAAGGGTCCGCAGCGCGTTGCGCGGGCAGTTCGCCACCGCCCGGACCACCCGCGAGCGCAGCTCGCCGTCCTCGCCGGGTTGCGCGATGTGCAGCACCTCGTCCGCATCCAGCTCGAACACCTCGGGGGCGAGAACCTCGCAGACCCCGTTGCCCTCACACACGTCCCGGTCGACCACAACCCTCATGCCGCCACGGTAGCGCCCGCCGAGCAGAACTAGAACCTGTTCTTCCTCAACGGGGAGGTCTATGGTGGCGAGAACGTGTTCCACCGGCGTGCCGGGAGGTCGGGTGCACATCGCGTACAGCCCACAGCAGGAGCGGTTGCGCCAGCGCCTGCGGGCCTACTTCGCCGAGCTGATGACCCCCGAGCGGCGCGCGGCCCTGGCCTCGGGCGGCGGGGAGTACGGGGACGGCGTGGTCTACAAGGAACTCGTGCGCCAGATGGGCCGGGACGGCTGGCTGGTGATCGGCTGGCCGGGCGAGCACGGCGGCCAGGACCGGTCCATGCTGGAACAGCTGATCTTCCTGGACGAGGCCGCCATCGCGGGCGCCCCGGTGCCGTTCCTGACCCTGAACACCATCGGGCCGACGATCATGCGCTACGGCACCCCGGAGCAGCGGGCGCAGTTCCTGCCGAGGATCGCGGCCGGGGAACTGCACTTCGCCATCGGCTACTCCGAGCCGGACGCGGGCACCGACCTGGCGAGCCTGCGCACCAGGGCGGTGCGGGACGAACACGGCTATCTGATCAACGGCCAGAAGATGTGGACCAGCCTGATCCAGTACGCCGACTACGTGTGGCTGGCCTGCCGCACCGACCAGGACGCCCCCAAGCACAAGGGGTTGAGCATCCTGATCGTGCCCACCGACACGCCCGGCTTCTCCTGGACCCCGGTGCACACCGTGGCGGGGCCCAGCACCAGCGCCACCTACTACCAGGACGTGCGGGTGCCGCACTCGGCACTGGTCGGCGAGCAGGACCGCGGCTGGCCGCTGATCACCAACCAGCTCAACCACGAGCGCGTGGCGCTGACCTCCGCGGCCCCGGTGCAACTGGCGCTGGCCGAGGTCACCGAGTGGGCGCAGGCCACCAAGTCCCCGGACGGGACGCGGATCATCGACCAGGAGTGGGTGCGACTGCACCTGGCCCGGGTGCACGCCAAGGTCGAGTTCCTCAAGCTGGTGAACTGGAAGATCGCCTGGGCGGTCGCGCAGGCACCCAGCCCCGCCGAGGCCTCGGCCACCAAGGTGTACGGCACCGAGTTCGCCACCGAGGCGTACCGCCTGCTGATGGAGGTGCTGGGCAGCGCGGCCTGCGTGAGACGCGGGTCTCACGGGGCGGTGCTGCACGGCAAGATCGAGCGCATGCACCGGTCCTCGTTGATCCTGACCTTCGGCGGGGGCACCAACGAGGTGCAGCGGGACATCATCGCGGCGGTCGGCCTCGGGCTGCCCGTCGGTCGGCGTTAGGAGCTGGCACGTGGACTTCTCGCTCACCCAGGCGCAGCAGGACCTGGCGGCGCTGACCCGGGACATCCTCGCCGACCACGTGACGCAGGAGCGCCTGCGGGCGGTCGAGTCCGGCACCGACCACTTCGACCGGTCACTGTGGACGGTCCTCGGCTCGGCGGGCGTGCTCTCCGCCGCCCTGCCCGAGTCCGCGGGCGGCTCGGGCTTCGACCTGTTGGAGCAGTGCAGCGTGCTGGTCGAGATCGGCCGGCACGTAGCGCCGGTGCCGTACCTGTGCTCCGTGGTGCAGGCCGCGTCGGCGATCGCCCACTTCGGCACGCCCGAACAGCGCGAGCGGTGGCTGGCCCCCAGCGGCCTGGTGCTCACCGCGGCGCTGTCCGAGGAGCACAACGAGGACCCGGCCAAACCCGTGACGCGAGCGGAACTGGTCGCGGATCGGTGGTGCCTGACCGGGGCGAAGACGACCGTGCCGTCCGGGCCGGTCGCCGACCTGTTCCTGGTGCCCGCGAGCACACCGGACGGGGTGAAGGTCTTCCTCGTGCGGCCCGAGGACGAGGGCGTTCGCCTGGCACGACAGGAGATCGTCGACGGGGACAGCGCGGCGTGGCTGGAGCTGACAACTGTCGCGCTGCCCCGTGACCGCGAGCTGGCGGTGTCCGCCGACTGGCTGGTGACCCGGGGCACGGTCGGACTGTGCGCGCTGCAACTCGGTGTGGCCGAACGCGCCCTGGAGCTGACCGCCGAGCACGCCAGGACCCGCGTGCAGTTCGACCGGCCGATCGGCAGCTTCCAGGCCGTGTCGCAACGCCTCGCTGACGCCTACGTCGCCGTCGAGGCGATCCGGCTCACCCTGTGGCAGGCCGCGTGGCGCGTGGTCGCCGGGCTGCCAGCCGACTCGGAGGTGGCCACCGCCAAGTTCTGGGCCGCCGAGGCCGGGCACCAGGTCGCGCACACCGCCGTGCACGTCCACGGCGGCATGGGCATCGACCTGGACCACCCGCTGCACCGCTACTTCGTGGCCGCCAAGCGCACCGAGTTCGCCCTGGGCGGTGCTACGGCGCAACTGCGCCGGATCGGTGCCGCGCTCGCGGCTAGCCCGGCGTGAGCAGCACCGGCAGTGCGATGAGGCGGCGGCTGAGCAGGTCGGTCTGCCAGCGGGCGGCTGCCGGGGGTTCGGCCAGCCGGGCCTCGGGGAACCGCCGCAGGAAGGCCTTCAGCGCGGTGCGGGCCTCCAGCCGGGCGAGTCCGGCGCCGACGCAGTAGTGGCTGCCGAGCCCGAAGGTCACGTGGTCGATGACCGGCCGGTCCGGCAGGAACCGCTCGGGGCGCGGGTGCACGCGCGGGTCGTGGTTGGCCGCGGCGAGATTGACCAGCACCGGCGTGCCCACCGGGACGTCGATGCCCGCCAGCGTGCAGTGCTGCGCGGCGAACCGCCAGGTGGCCAGGGGGAACGGCGGGTGCCGTCGCAGGGCCTCCTCCACGACGGCCTCGACGAACTCGGGTGTGGCGCCGAGGTGCGTGGGACCGGCGAGCAGTTCGTACAGCGCCGCGGAGATCAGGCTGGCCGTGGACTCGTGGCCGGGCAGCACCAGGCTGGGCACCCACGCCTTGACCTCGGTGAGCGTGGCCTGGGGCGGGTCCGAGCGGGTCAGCGCGAGCAGGTCGGTGATCAGCCCGGTGGCCAGGCGGTGCGGGTGGCGGTCGATCACCTCCGCCACCGTGCGGTAGAGCAGCTCCCTGCCCTCGTCGCGCACCGAGGCATCGCCGCCGTAGAAGATCTTCTCGCTGGCCCCGCGCAGCACGGGGCGGGTGTCGGCGGGCAGCCCCAGCAGAGTGCAGATGATCTCCAGCGGCAGCGGGTAGGCCAGCCCGGCGACCAGGTCCACCGGTTCCTGCCCGCCCGCGCTCTGCACCGCGTCCAGCAACCGCCCGGTGATCGCCTCGACGGTCGCCGACCACGCGCGGATTCGGGCCGGGCTGAACGCGAGCAGGTGCAGCTTGCGCAGCCGCGCGTGCTCCTCGCCCTCGCTGGTGACGATGTCCGAGGCGGCGGCGGTCTCCGCGGAGCCGATCAGGCCGCTCTCGTCGACGAACCACGGCGGCGCGTGGCGTCCCTCCTTGCTGAACCGCGGATCGGTCAGCACCGCGCGGACCAGGTCCGGGTCGGACACGACCCACGCGTGACCGCTCCCCTGGCGGACTCGCACCACGGGTCCGTGCTCGCGCAGTGCCACCAGGTCCGGGAGCAGATCGTCGTCGCCGTCGCCGCGGTCCAGGGACAGCTCGACAAATGGGGCCTCAGGGGTCATGGCGCCAACTCCAGCGGGAGGCGGTCCGGGCCGTGGAAGACCAGGTCCGGTGCGTAGTGGACCGGCTCGGCTGCCAGTGCCATCCGGGAGAACTCCGCCAGCAGCACACCGAGCCCGATCTCCGCCTCGACCCGGGCCAGTGCGGCGCCGAGGCAGTGGTGGATACCGGAGCCGAAGCCGAGGTGACGGCCCGGCGCCCGGCCAAGGCGCAGCACGTCGGGCTCGGGGAAGCGGGCCGGATCGCGGTTGGCCGAACCCAGCACGAGCATCAACTCCTCACCGCGGCGGATCCGCCGACCGCGCAGCACCGCGTCCCGGTAGGCCCAGCGCCGCACCATCTGCACCGGGCCGTCGTAGCGGATCAGCTCCTCCACGGTGCCGGGCATGAGCGCCGGGTCGGCGCGCAGCGCGGTGAGCGCCTCGGGGTGGCGCAGCAGGGCCAGCACCGACTTGCTGATCAGGTTCGTGGTCGTCTCGTGGCCCGCGGTGAGCAGGTGCACGCAGGTGGCCACGATCTCGTGCTCGGTCAGCGGTTCGTCCTGCCCACCGCCGCGCACCAGGAGGGTGATCAGATCGGGGGCGTCCCGGCCGCGGCGCTCCCGCACCTGGCTGCCGAAGTAGGCGGCCAACTCCACCGCGGCCGCCTCGGCCCGTGCCGCGGCGCCGGGGCCGCGCGCCTGTTGCAGGTCCAGGGCGCAGCGGCGGAACCAGGCCACCAGCTCCCCCGGCACACCGAGCAGTTGGGCGATCACCAGCAGCGGCAGCGGCGCGGCGAACTCCCCGACCAGGTCCACCACCGGCCGTCCGCGCAGGGCGGCGGCCAGGTCGAGCGCGATCTCCCGGATCTGCTCGCGCAGCCCGAGGACCACGCGCGGGGAGAGCCTGCCCACCAGCGGTGAGCGCAGCCTGGCGTGCCGGGGCGGGTCCTGGAACACCAGCCAGTCCTCGACCAGTGACCGCAGGGTCGGGCACTGCGCGGGCACGAGCGCGGTGGCCGCCACGTCCTCGGCGTGCACCGCACTGGCGCGGCGGCCGAAGCCGTGCTGATCGGTCAGCACCGCGAGCGCGTCCTCGTAGCCGAAGAGGTACCAGCGCCCGCTCGGCCCCTCCGGGGTGAAGTGCACCGGGTCCGCCTCCCGGTAGCGCCGGTACTCCGGGTACGGGTCGGCGATCTCGGCCTGTCCCCAGGCCCGGGGGTCGAAGCGGCCCGGCAGCCCGCGCCCCAACGCCGTCGCCCTCATCCTCCGGCCCCCGCTCCGCGGACCTTGTCCGCCAGCCACCCGAGGTCGCGCGGCAGCTCGTCGCCCCACCAGGCGACGTGGCCGTCCGGGCGGACGAGCACGTGGGCGCGTTCGTACACGCGGGTCACGGCGGGCGCCGGGCACACCGCGGTGGTCAGCGGCACACCACGCTGGGCGAAGGCGTGCTCCAACTGCCAGCGCCGTTCGGGTTCGGTGCGGCACAGCATGACGAAGTCGGGCCCGAACAAGTCCAATGTGGACACTCCACCCCGCAGCCAGGCGTGCGGGGCGCGCGACCCCGGGGCCGCGCTCTGCCGCCACGGCTGGTCGCCCCCGGCGGGCGCGGCGGGATCGACTTGCACGATCGGGGAGCGGTACTGGGCCCCGAAGTGCACCTGCGGGGCGTCGAACTCGCGGCGCAGGTCCGACTCGGCCAGGTGCCGGGACATCTCGGCGCGGGCCCGTTCCCCCGCCGCGGACTCCTGGTGCAACTGCGGCGACAGCGGCCTGCGCACCGTGCGCAGCAGGTTGCCGTTCGCCTCCTCCAGGCTCGCCAGCGCGACCGGCCTGCGCTCCTGCTCGTAGCTGTCCAGCAGGGCCGACCCAGCCCAGCCCGCCAGCTCGGCGGCCAGTTTCCAGCCCAGGTCCGCCGCCCCACAGATCCCGGTGCTCATGCCGAAACCGCCCGAGAGCGAGAGCGTGTGCGCCGCGTCCCCCACGAGGAACACCCGCCCCTGCCGGAACCGGTCGGCGACCCGGTGGGTCAGCCGCCAGGGACTGTCGGACAACACCTCCACCGGGGTCGGCAGCGCGATCGCTTGGGAGACAAGGGACAGCGCGTCCATTTCGGCACCGGCACCGCCGTCCGCCCCGACGACCAGGTTGTACAGCTCGCACCCGTCCACGGCCCGCATCGGGAAGCGCAGGGTGGCGGAGAGCATCAGGAAGTGCACCAGGGCGTTGCGCTCGCCGAGCTGGTCGCGCAGCTTCGGTGCGCGGAAGAGGATGTTGCGGAACAGGCGGCTCTCGTGCCGGGCGGGCGCGTCGATCCCGCACGCCTTGCGCACCTGCGAGGAGGAGCCGTCGCAGGCCACCAGGTACCGGGCACGCACCAGCAGGGGCTTGCCGTCGAGGCCCTCCCTGAGCACGGCCAGCACGCCGTCCTCGCACTGGCTGAAGTCCTCCAGCGTGCACTCCGTGCGCACCGGGCCCTCCGGGTGCACGCCGACCTCGCGCATCAGCAGCGGGGTCAGCCAGTGCGCCGGGCATATCTGGTTGGACTCGGGGGTGTGCTCGGGCAGCGAGCGGCTGTCGGCGGTGCCCAGGGCGAGCCGGAACAGCTCGTGCCCGCCGACCCTGGTGACCCACGCGGCGTCGAGCGGGTGGTCGCCGGGCCAGCCCGCGTCGCGGATCTTCTCGGCAACCCCCCACCTGCGGAACAGCTCCATGGAACGCGGGCCGATGGTGCTGACCTTCGGGTGGGCCACCGTGCCGTCCCCCGCCTCGGCGAGCAGGAAGTCCACTCCCCGGTAGCGCAGGTCCATGGCCAGCGACAGGCCGACCGGCCCCGCGCCCACGATCAGCACGTCGGTCTCGCAGTGGTGCGCGCTCACTTCGCCCTCCTCGGCGGGACGCCCCGCTCGGCGGTGAAGACGCCGGACAGGAACTCCAGCGTGTCCACCACACCGACGGGCGCCAGGAAGCACCGGCGCGCCGCGGCGGCCAGGTGGGCGAAGCGCAGCGCGATGGCGCGCGCGGCCACGTCGGGTCGCGGCAGGTACGCGGGCACCGACTCCAGTTCGAAGGACGGCCCCGCGGTCCTGCCCCGCCTGCCCGAGGGGACCATCACCAGCACCTCGGCCAGCGGCCGCATGACGCCGGTCATCACCTCGATCGCCATGTTCATCAGCTCCGAACGCCGCAGGCTGCTGTCGGGCACCTGGTTGAAGTGCTGGACCATCAGCTGCAACTGCATGAAGTAGGACCGGTTGAACAGCCGCATGAGCTCCCGCGCCCCGGGGTCGGTGACCAGGTCCTTGGCCGGATCTCCCTCGTGCAGCGTGGGATTGCGCACCGTGGGGTAGGCCGGGCTCCATGGCAGCAACCGCCCGTCGCGCCCGCGCACCTGTTCCGCGGCCAACTCCCGGGACATGCCAAGGAACACCTCGAAGTGCGAGCCGCTGCCGGGGCCCGCGGGGCCGAGCACCCCGCCCTCGCCCTGTTCGGTGACCACGTCGATGGCGAACAGCGCGCTGCTCAGGTCATCGACCTCCAACTGGTAGTCCGGGTGCACGGCGTTGATCGACTCCCGCAGGAACAGGTGGTGCTCCCCGCCGCCGCGCCCGTGGTCCACCATGAACAGCTCGGGCACCCGTTGCAGCCCGGCGCGGATGGCCGCGTAGAGCTCGCTCAGCGAGCCGTAGAGGTGGCTGCGCGCGGGCTCGTGCCGTTCGGCGCCGCTGATCTCGCCCACCAGGGACTCGGGCCGCTCGATCGCCGCGAACCGCTCCAGGGCCCCCAGCCCCAGCGGCTCCAGCGCGAAGTCCAGTGGTACGGCCAGCCGGGCGTTGATCGTGCCGAAGTCCACCCTGGGCACGTAGAACGGTTCACCGATGGCCATGAGCACGTTGTTGACCAGCAGGAAGTGCGTCATCTCCTCACGGGCCACCGCGAACAGGCCGCCGCGCAGACCGCCCGGCAACGCCTCGCCCTCGGCACCGCAGGCCAGCCGGACCCGGTCGGCGGTCCACTCGCCGCGCTCGTGGTAGGCCCTTGCGGCGGCCGGGGTCGGCACGGAGAACGCCGCGTAGAGGTACTGCAACAGCACCGCGAGTTCGATCGTGACCGCCTGCCGCAGTGCGAGCACCAGGTCGCCGCGGGTGGTGATCTCCCAGTCCGGCCGCGTCCCGCCGGGTACGAGGGCGGGCACCTCGCCCGCGCCGGACTGCGCGCGCAGGAACTTCAGCAGCAGCATGGCCTTGGGCTGCGACAGGTCCCGCGTCGGCGGCATGTAGTAGGTCTTGGACTTGTTGCGCGGGTCGCACATCTGCCAGATCAACCGCGCGTGCGTGTTCACCCGGAACCGGTCGGCCAGGCTGAACACCTCCTCCTTCATGAACGGGTGGAACAGTTCGTAGAACGCGAAGACCTCCCGGTACAGCAGGTCGAAGGTGGCCTCCTGCTGCGGCACCTCGGCCAGCCGCCAGTCGTCGGGCAGCACCCGGACCGCGATCGAGCCCGCCGCCGACCAGTGGCCGAGCGCGTCCAGCTCGTCGTGGCCCAGTCGCGCGGATCCGGGCTGCTCCGGATCGCAGGGCAGGTCCCCGGCGCCGGTCGCCAGCAGCAGCCGCGTCGTGCCCGCCCGGGCACCACGGATCGCCAACCGCCCGTACCCCCGGTCGTCGGTCCGCACGGTGCAGGTCCCCGCCCATTCGCCAGCCCCGCCCGTGCGCACCCGCACGATCTGCACGTCCAGGCTGCGGGCCGTGGCCGACCGCGCCGCCCGCTCGCGGGGCAGGGCACGGGGGTTGAAGAACTGGTGGACCTCGACCTCGACCGGTCCGGGTTCGCCCCGGACGAAGGAGCGGAGCTCGACCTCCACGTCCTGCTCGGCGTCGGTGCTGTCCCGCGGGTGGTCCAGGATCTGGCACGCCTCCTCGGCCTGCACGAGGATCTCCCGCTCCCGCAACAGGTCCACGCGCCTGCCGTCCCAGTCGACCCCGACCAGCAGGAGCGCGTGGTCCTCGGTGCGCGGCAGCGGGTCGGCCGTGGGCACGGCGATGATCCCGCTGGTGAGGCTGCGGCCGGCACCGAGGTACGCCTCGCGCGGCACCGTGGCGACGAGCCGGTCGGAGCCCGCCGTGCGCAGCTCCAGGTCGCCCAGGTCCACCGGCTGCGCCCCGTGACCCGTGACGGGCACCGCGGTCACGGCGTTCAGGGTGGCCCAGCCGGGTTCCACGCGGACGGTGAGGTTGTGCAACGGGGGCGGGTGCCCGCCGGGCACGGGCACGAGCAGGCGACCTGCCGGGTAGCCACGGGGCTCGCCCTCCCACCAGGGCGCGATGGTGCCGCGCAGCACTCTGCGTTCCGGTGCGTCCGGCCGGGTGGGCACCGCGACCGCGCCGAGGGCGAACTGCACCATGACACCGCCCGCGCCCCCGGACTCCACCGTGGCGCACAGCAGGCTGGCGGCAGGTGAGGCCGAGGCACCCTCCAGCCAGTCCATGCCCCCGTCCTGGGTGATCGCGAACTGGTAGACGGTGGAGCAGCCCAGTCTCGGCGCGTGGTCCCGCCCGCCGAGGCCGCGGACGTGCAGGGGGTTGTGCCATCTCGGTGCGTGCATGCCGCGCACCTCGCCGACGAACACGTAGCCCACGTCGTGCGAACGGCCCAGCCGCCCGAAGCAGAACCTGCCGACCATCAGCGTGGTGGTCCATGCCGAGGCGGGGTCCACGTCGAACACCCGGGCGCGGTTGGCGGTGGTCGCCAGGTACGGGTTGTAGTGCCCCCACATGTCCACGCTGCGCCCCACCAGGGGGTCGTCCCGCCGGATCACGCCCGGGGAGAGCTCGGTGCTGACGATCCTCGCGTCGATCGAGAAGTGGCCGCTGCCGCCGAAGTTGCTGCCCTTGGCCGCGCTGAACAGCCCGTCCTCGCGCGGCTGCCCCAGCTCGTCCAGCCGCGGCCCCAGGCTGTCCAGGTGTTCGTGGTACTCCTCGGCGGGACGGCTCGGGTCGAAGGGACCGTCGGCGGTGAGCGCGGTGTTGGTGGCCAGGTCCACCGTGCCGCCGCGGGTGCCGGTGGGCAGGTTCGCCGTGGCCACCCCGGCGAAGTGCAGGCGGGGCAGGTCGAACACGCTCATAACCGCACCTCGCTGACGCTCGGCGCAGCGCTTCGCGCGGGCACTGTGTTAGATGATTCACTCGCAAGCTCGCTCACGTGCCGCACCTCGCTGGCGCTCGGCGCAGCGCTTCGCGCAGGCCCTGCGGTGGAAGATTCGCTCATAACCGCACCTCGCCGGGGTTCAACGGGCGCACCCCGGTAGGGCAGACAGCGATCCTGTGCGGCCTGGGCTGGTACCGGTGGATCCGGCGCACGGCCTCCTCGGCCGACTCGATCGCCCCGTTGATCCACGCCGCGGTCGAGGAACAGTGCTCACCCGCGAAGAACAGCCGGTTCTCCGGGCGGGCGGCCTCGATCCGCTCCTGCTCACAGGACAGGGCGTCCTGGCCCCAGCGCGCCACCCCCGCTCCGCCGCTCCACCAGGACTGGCCCCAGGCGGAGCTCACCGCGTCCACGACCATGCCCGGCCTGAGCAGTTCGGGGTGGGTCATGCTCAACTCCCGCAGCGCGGCCACGTGCCTTGCGGCGGAAGGCATGCGGCCGAGCACGTCGGCGTCCTCCCCGATGGTGTAGCTGGCCAGCAGTGCGGCGCCCTCGGCCGGATCGCCCTCCACCGCCGGGTAGTAGGTCTGCCGCAGCTGGCCGCCGGTGAACGAGGCGCCGCCGGTGATGCCGTCCTGCTCCCAGAACGCCTCGCGGCAGTGGAAGGCGATCTTGGTGCCGGACCAGTACCGCACGCCCCGGATCGCGGCCATCTTGCTCTCGCTCAGGCCGTGCAGCCGCAACCTGCGCAGCACGGCGAACGGGATGGTGCACAGGACGTAGTCGCAGCGCCGGGTCACGACCTGGTCGGACAGTCGCAGGTCCACCAGCACGTCCCGCTCGCGCACCGTGATGCCGACGACCTCCTGCCCGCAGGTGATCGGGCCGCGGACCCGCTCGCCGAGCCTGCGCACGATCTGGTCCATGCCGCCTTCGAGCCGGATCAGTCGCGGGCTGGTCTCGCTCAGCACGTCGTCGATGAACCGGGCAAGCCTTCCGCCGCACCAGGTCCTGGCCTCCGGGTGCGCCGCGAAGAAGGCGTGCAGGTCGACCTGGTCCCGCCCACGCAGGAAGCAGGCCGGATCGACCTGGTCGACCAGGTCGAGCAGACCGCGGCCCAGTTCCTCGCGCAGGCTCCTGCGGAACTCCGCGGGCCCGATGGCCTCGCCGACGGCCAGCAGCCGCGCACCGAACAGGACGGTTGCCTCGCGGTAGTCCGCACCGGCCAGCAGTGCCCGGTAGTCCTCGAGCAGTACGCGCGGCACGTCGCGCTGGCGCACGGGACCGGAATCGGTTGCGTAGTACGCGTTGTCCTCGGAGAACAGGGTCCTGAACTCGCGGACCTGGTCGGCGAGACCGAGTTCGGCGATGTAGTGCATCGTCCGCAGGTGATCGGCCGGTACCCGCATGGCGCCCAGTTCCACGAGTGGACCCGCGGCGAACCGGTGCGTGTGGATCCGGCCACCGATCCGGCCGCTGCCCTCCAGGACCTCGACCCGATGACCGAGCCGCTCCAACTCGTGGGCGGCCACCAGACCCGCCACGCCCGCGCCGAGCACGGTGACCCGCTTCGCGTTCGCCGAGAGCGGTGCGTCCGTGCCCCGGACCGGACTCCTGTGCTGTGCGGCGATTCTCTTCACCATCGTTGACCCCCGTCACGACAAGCCCTCGCGCTGCGCCTGCCACGTACGGTGGTCGGTTCACCGCGCCCCGCAGCCCAGTTTCCGCTGCGGGGACCGGAGTCCGGGAGGAGGCCATTGACCTGGCCCCGGTGTGACGGAACGGCCTGCCTCGGCGGCAGGCCGTTCCCCCGCGACCGCTGGGGGCGGGCGGACCAGGCGGGGGGACCAGTGATCACCCGCCGCGGTCGCGGTGTCTGTCAGTGGTGGCCGCCGTGCCCGCCCATGGGGTGCAGCGCGAGCACGTCGGCGGGCACCACGACGAACGGGCGCATCATCATGTCGTCCTCGTGTTCCAGGATGTGGCAGTGGTACATGAACTCACCGGTGCCACCGTCGAACTGGCCCACGACCGGGATGAGTTCGCCCGGCCCCACCCTGATCACGTCCTTCCAGCCCTGCTCGTTGGCATCCAGCACACCGGGGCTGTCGTGGGTGATCGGCTGTCCGGGCAGGGTGCCGAACCCGGTGTCGCCGATCCTGGTGAACGCGCCGACGGTGAGCTTGTCCCGGCTCAGCGCCTGGAAGGCCATCAGGTGGAGGTGCATCGGGTGGCTGCACGACATGCCCGCGCCGCTGAGGTTGAGCAGGTTCCACTGCTCCCACCCGCCGTGCACGACGAAGTAGTTGACGGTGTCCTCGAACGCGGTGGCGACCCGCTTGAGCGTGCGCAGCGGCTGCCCCGGCAGCTGCACCTGCACCACCCCGTCCTGGGGCAGGGTAACCGAGGATTCCTCGACTTCCACCATCTCCCAGATCATGGGGCCCCCGGTCAGCTGGGGCGGGGTCAGCAGCACCCACCGGTGCGCGTGCGAGGTGGGCAGGGTGTCGTGGGTCAGCCGCACGAAGGAGGCGGACAGCTTCTTGGGCGGGCAGAAGTCCTCCGCCCCCGCGAAGCGGGTCACGTCGAACCGCATGACCTGCGGGCTGGCCGCGGCGTCCGGCGCGTCGTTGAGCAGTTGCACGGATCCGCCCTCGAACTGACTGAAGTCCACCAGCAGGTCGGCGCGCTCGGCCGGGGCGAGCACGAGCCCGCCCTCGGGCAGTTCCACCGGCTCGGGCAGCAGGCCACTGTCGGTGCCGATCTGCTTGACCACCTGCCGCAGCACCCCCGGCTCGAACACCGCGCCGGACTCGTCGGCCAGGCGCAGCCGGTAGAACCGGGAGTTCGACGCGTTGAGCAGCCGGAACCGGTACCACTGCGGTGTGACCTCGCAGTAGGGCCAGATCCTGCCGTTGACGAGGGTGAACGGGCCGGTGAACGGGTACTCGCCGGAGGGATCGCGGTAGAGCTTGCGCATCAGGCGGCCGGTGAGTTCGCCCTCCGGGGTGGTGGCCAGGTTCCGGTCGCAGATAACCAGCGGGATTTCCCTGTCCCCGTGGGGAAGTCCGAGCGCGTCCTCCTCCCCGTCGCGGATCAGGTACACACCGGCCAGTCCCGCCATGACGTTGAGCGCGGTGATGCCCATCGCGTGGTCGTGGTACCACAGCGCGGTGGCGGGCTGGTCGTTGGCGTACTCCACCAGCTGCGAGTTGCCCGAGTGCACGGCGTTGAACGACCACCCGTCGCTGGCGGCGTTGGTCCGGGCACCGTGCAGGTGCACCACCGTCCACGACCGCAGCAGGGAGGCCGCGGCGATCACCTCGTCCTGCTCGGTGTGGCCGGGCCTGGACGGTCCCTCGGGGTCGGTGGTGCGCACGTCGAGCACCGGGAGCGTGCCCTTGATCTCGTTGCGCCACTCCACCCACAACCGCTGTCCCCGGCGCACCTCGATGGTCGGCCCGGGAAAGCTTCCGCCGAAGGTCCAGAGCTCGGAGGGCGGCAGCTCCGAGTGCAGTCGCTGCCAACTGGCCCGCAGCCGCACCGTGAGCACCCCTCCGTCGGGGCGCAGCACGGGCGGCACGGGTAACAGGTCGAGATAGGGGGTCAGGCTGCCGCGGGGGGCGCACCGCTCCGGGACGGGTGGCTCGTCGATCGGACCGGCCAGCTCCGCAGGCGAACACGGGACCCGCATGGTGACTCCTCACTGTGGGCACAGGGGAAGGATGTGACGGGGCGGGCGGACACAGGTGATGTCCTCCGCTCCACGGCGCGAACCCGGTGGGGGCGCCACGTCCACTGTGTCGCCACACGGCACTGGCCGCCAGCGAGCAATCAGGTCATACGGCTGACCACTATTGGGTCCCCGGGACCACGCACCCAGCGCGACGAGGCGCGCCCGGGACTGGGCCGTCCGGATGGTCGAGACCACTACTGGAACCCGGGTGGCGGCAGCCTTCCCGCCCTCAGCCTGGCAGTCGCCCGGTGGCGGGGTGCGGACCGGTCACCGCATGTCCCCCAGCCTGCCCAAGGTTTCCGCCAACTCGGTGAGCAGCCGGTGCACGACCTCGGCCACGGGCAGCACCTCGTTCATCCGGCCGACGACCTGTCCGACCGGCATCGACACGACCCCCGGGTCACCGGCGAGCGCGATACGCTGGTGTGCCCGCGCCACCAACAGGTTCTGCAAGGGCATGGGCAGCGGTTCGGGGGCGCCGGGCTCGTTCCACGCCTCGGTCCACCTGGTGCGCAGCAGCCGCGCGGGCTTGCCCGTGTAGACCCGGGACCGCACGGTGTCCCCGGACCCGGCGGCGAGCAGCGCCCGCTGGGTAGCTGAGTCCGATGTGGACAGTGAGTACTCGGCGGTGGTGAGCCAGCACGATCCCATCCACACCGCGTCCGCGCCCAGCGCCAGCGCCGCGGCGATCTGCCGCCCGCTGCCGATGCCCCCGGCCGCGAGCACGGGCACCTGCCCGCCGACCGCGTCGACCACCTCCGGCACCAGCACCATGCTGGCGACTTCCCCGGTGTGCCCGCCCGCCTCGTAGCCCTGGGCCACGACCAGGTCCACCCCGTTGGCGACGTGCCGCCGCGCGTGCTCGGCGGTACCGGCCAGGGCCGCCACCGGCACACCCCGCTCGTGTGCCCGCTCGGTCACGTCCCGGGGCGGCGAGCCCAGGGCGTTGGCGATCAGTCGCACCGGGTGGGCCAGCGCGACGTCCACGTGGGACCGCGCCACGGAGTGCAGCCAGCCCAGCACGCCGTCACGCCGGTCGTCCTCGGGCAGCGGCGGCACGCCGAGGCGTTCGAGGGTGCGGTCCACGAACTCGCGGTGCCCGGCGGGGATCAGCGCGTCCAGGTCGACCGCCGCACCCTCGGTGGGAACGCTCGCGGGCATCACGATATCCACGCCGTAGGGCCTGCCCCCGGTGTTGGCGTCCATCCAGTGCAGGACCTCGTCCAGCTCGGCGGCCTCGTTGAACCGCACGCAGCCCAGCACACCCAGGCCGCCGGCACGGCTGATCGCGGCGGCCACGTGCTCGGAGGGCGTGAACCCGAAGATCGGGTGCTCGATGCCGAACCGCTCACACAGCTCGGTGCGCATGGGCCTCACCCGCCGTCACCTCGTAGCGCACCGCGGGCTCGTGCTCCTCCACGTGCCTTCGCGCCCAGCGGTAGTCCGGCTTGCCGCTGGGCAGGCGGCTCACCGAGTCGACCAGCCACAGGCTGCGCGGCACCTTGTAGCCCGCGATCCGGCCACGCACATGTGCGTCCAAATCGGACAGTGAGACGGTACGACCGGGGCGGGGCTGCACGACCGCGGCCACACGCTGGCCGAGCCGCTCGTCCGGCACACCGAGCACCAGGGCGTCGAACACGTGGGGATGCGACTTGAGCACACCCTCGACCTCCTCGGGGAACACCTTCTCCCCCGCCGTGTTCACGCACATGTTGCCCCGCCCCAGCAGGGTCACCGTGCCGTCCTGCTCCAGCCGGGCGAAGTCCCCCGGCACCGCGTAGCGCTTGCCATCGACCTCGGTGAACAGCTCAGCGGTCTTGGCCGGGTCCTTGTAGTAGCCCAGTGGGACGTGTCCGCCGCGGGCCAGTCGCCCGACCACGCCGGGGCCAACGGGCGTGCCGTCCTCGCCGAGCACGATGCTGTCCGGGTCCGCCTTCACGCGCGGTCCACCGCGGTGTTCCTGCCCCTGTGCGACCACGCCGATGCCGGTGAAACCTGTTTCAGACGAGCCGATGGCGTCGGTGATCACCACGTTGGGGAAGGTGGCCAGGTACTGGTCCTTGACCGCCTGGGAGAACAGGGCCGCGCTGCTGGAGATCGCGACCACCGAGGAGGCGTCCCACTGACCGTCCCGATAGGACTCGATCAGGGGGCGGGCCATGGCGTCGCCGACGATGGCGAGCACGTTGACCCGGTGCCGCTGCACCGCCTGCCACACCTGCGCCGCGTCGAACTGCGCCACCAGCACGACCGTGCTCCCCGTGAACAGCGCACCCAGCGCGGCCCACTGCGCGGCGCCGTGGATCATCGGCGCGGCGCACAACCGGACCAGGCCGAAGTCCTTGCCCTGCCTGGCCTGCTGCCACTCGTCGGCGACCGGGACCCCCGTCACGAAGTCGATGCCGCCGCCGAGCACGCGCCACACGTCCTCCTGGCGCCACAGCACGCCCTTGGGGTGACCGGTCGTGCCCCCGGTGTAGAGGATGTAGACGTCGTCCGGGCTGCGCTCGGGGAAGTCGCGCTCCGGCGAGGACTCCGCCAGCGCGGCCTCGTACTCCGTCGCCGGGTAGGTGACTGGCTCCGCCGAGCCGTCCTCGACCACGACCACGTGCCGGATCGAGTCCACCTCGGGCAGCACCTCGGCGACCAGCGGCGCATACCGCCGTTGGTGCACCAGCGCGACCAGGTCCGAGTTGTCGCAGACGTAGCGCAACTCGGCGTGCAGGTACCGGTAGTTGATGTTGATGGCCACCGCGCGCAGCTTGTACGCGGCGAGCATGGTTTCCAGCATCTCCACGGAGTTGCGCGAGTAGACGCCCACGTGCGAGCCCGGCACGACTCCGTGCGCGGCCAGGTGGTGGGCGAGCCGGTTCGCGCGCGACTCCAGCTGCGCGTAGGTGACGTGGCGCTCGCCGCAGACGACGGCGACGCGCTCGGGGACGAGATCGACTGCGTGCTCGACGAGATCGGCTATGTTGAGGGCCACATCTGCAAACTAGAACGTGTTACCGTTTTGGGCAATCCCCTGGGAGGCTTGCATGACGGCGACGCAGGAGGCACCGCACTGCCTGGTGGAGCAGCGCGGGCACGTGCTGGTGGTGACGATGAACCGGCCGGGGGCGCGCAACGCGCTGTCCGGGCCGATGATGGCGATCATGCGTGAGGCCTGGGACCGGGTGGACGGCGAGGAGTCGATCCGGGCCTGCGTGCTGACCGGGGCGGGCGGCACGTTCTGCGCGGGCGCGGACCTGAAGGCCATGGCGCACAGCCATCCCGGGGACTCGTTCCGGCAGGGCGGCTGGGACCTGTCGGTGATCGAGCCGCTGCTCAAGGGGCGGCGGCTGAGCAAACCGCTGATCGCCGCGGTGGAGGGAGCGGCCATCGCGGGCGGTACGGAGATACTTCAGGCCACCGACATCCGGGTCGCCGGGCAGAGCGCGCGGTTCGGGGTGTCCGAGGCCCGCTGGGGGCTGTTCCCGCTCGGCGGGTCGGCGGTCCGCCTGCCGCGTCAGGTCCCGTACACCGTGGCGGCCGACCTGCTGCTGACCGGGCGGCACATCACCGCCGAGGAGGCGCTGCGGTTCGGGCTGATCGGCCACGTGGTGCCCGACGGGCAGGCCCTGGACCGGGCGCTGGAGCTGGCCGAGCAGATCGCCGCGAACGGCCCCCTTGCCGTGCGGGCGATCCTGCGCACGATGCGGGAGACCGAGGGCATGCCGGAGAACGAGGCGTTCCGGCTGGAGGCCGAGCTGGGCACGGCGGTGTTCCGCAGTGAGGACGCCAAGGAGGGACCGGCCGCGTTCGCACAGAAGCGCAAACCGGAGTTCCGCGGCCGGTGACGCGGCCGGTGACGCGGCCGGTGACGCGGCCGGTGATGTGACCGGTGACGCGGCCCGGGGTCAGGCCATCGCCTCGGCCAGGCTCCCGGTGCGCGGCGGCCAGTTCCGGTTGAGTGTGCCGCGCATCAGGTCCAGCGGCAGCGGGCGCTCGGTGGTGCGCAGGGTGCACACCGCCGGGACCGCCCCGATGAACGGGTACCTGGCGTGCAACGCGGCCAGGTCGGCGCTGATCCGTGCGCTGTGCGCGCTCAGCCCGTCCTGGCTCAGCGCGGGCTGGACCACCAGGAACTCGGTCAGCGACAGGCGGACGGCCCGGTCGATCGGGCGCAGGTGTGCCCGCAGGAGGTCGGCCACGTGGTTCTCCACCTGCATGGCCAACCGTGCGTCGTGGTGCTCGGCGAGCCCGGCGAGCTCGTCCACTCGGGCCAGGGTCAGGCCCAGCGGCAGGGTGCCCGCCGCCGAGGTGCCCAGCCAGCGGTACGCCGAGTCCAGGGTGTGCAGGCCGGTCCACGGGTCGCGCTGGTCACGGCGGTCGTCCTGACGGCTCACCCGCAGCCGGGCCAGCTCGCAGCCACGCCGCTCCAACTGGCCAACGGTGTGCGTCAGCGCCGCCTCCACGCGCCGTTCGAGCTCGGCCGATGGCGGGTTGACCACCGTGCTGAGCACCTGTTCCACGCGGTTGCGCGCCGAGGGCGGCAGCCGGTCGCCCAGGGCGTCGCGCAGCCGCACGGCCTCCGCGTACGCCTCGTCCCTGCGCAGGCCCCAGCGGCCCTGGAACAGCCGGGCCGCCTCCAGTGAGGACTCGGCGGGGTTGACGTCCTGCAGGTCGTGCGCGACCACGGTGGCACCGAACTCGGCGGAGAGCACGACCACCGACCACTCCCTGGCCAGCGGTTCCTCCGGCCGCAGGAACACCGGGGTGACCCCGTGCGGCAGGTCGGGCCGGGTGTCGTCCACCATGCCGATCACCGTGGTGCGGGCGGTGCGGGCGATCTGCTCGTAGACGGCGTGCTCGCGGCGGAAGTACGGCAGCCGCTGGAACATCGCCAGCACGATCGCGTCGTCGAGGTCGGCACTGGCCAGCGCCGCACGCTCCACGGCGTGCGAAGCGAGCACCAGCGTCCTCTTGCTCAGCACACCGGCGCGCGCAACCGGATGGGGGACAGCCACAGTCGAAGCTCCTGGGGTGGAGGCGTGCACCGCGGTCGACAGCTCAGGGCCGGACACGGCATGCGTCACGAACGCCGCCACGTTACGAGAGTCCACTGCGGTGCGATAGTCACACGGACAGGTGAAGTGCATGCGCACTCAGAAGATCTCGCGTTCGCCTTCCTGTGCGAGAACACGTTCCCGATCGGCGAGTCGGCGCAACGAGTGCACGGCGCGGGCCATCCGGTGGTTGCGGCTCATGGGCTGTTCGTGCCGCTGCAACCAGGCCCAGTACCCCGCGGTGAACGGACACGCCCGATCACCGGTTCGCTTCCTCGGGTCGAACCAGCAGCCCGCGCAGTGGTCGGTCATCCGGTTGAGGTAGGCCCCGCCGGACAGGTACGGCTTGGTGGCGATCGCCCCGCCGTCGGCGTGCTGGCTCATGCCGATCACGTTGACCGGCATGACCCAGGGTGTGCCGTCCACGAAGGCCGTGGCGAACCAGTCGTTGAGGGCGCGCGGATCGAAACCGCGTTGCAGCGCGTGGTTGCCCAGCACCATCAGCCGTTGGATGTGGTGTACCCAGCCGCGGTCGCGCACACCCTCCAGCGCCGTACGCAGGCAGGCGGCCCTGACCCCGCCGGGACGCAGCCGGGACCACCACTCGGGCAGCTCGGACTCGGCGTGGAAGTTGTTGCGCGCCAGGTACTCCGGCCCGAGGTGCCAGTACAGGTGCCACACGTACTCGCGCCAGCCCAGCACCTGCCGCACGAAGCCCTCGACCCCCGCCAGCGGCAGGTCGTGTTCGCGGTGGGCCCGCTCGGCCGCGCGCACGACCTCCAACGGGTGCAGCAGCCCGTGGTTGAGCGGCACCGACAACAGCGAGTGCGCCATGGCCCAGTCCTTGCCCAGCACGGCGTCCTCGTGCGGTCCGAAGTGGGCCAGCCGGTGGTCGACGAACTGGCGCAGCGCGGCGAGCGCCTCCCCACGAGTGATCGCGAACCGGCGCGGCCCGTCCACACCGGTCGTCGGCGCGGCCAGCGCGTCGAGGTCGGCACGCACCTCCGCGTCGACCTCGTCCTCCTCCGGCCACCACGGCGGCGGCACGCCCAGTCGCGCCGACCCCCTCGGCGGCGGTTCCCGGTTGTCGGCGTCGTAGTTCCACCTGCCGCCGACCGGCTCGTCCCCGTCCAGCAGCACCCCGAAGCGCCGTCGCTGCTCGCGGTAGAAGTCCTCCATCAGGAACTTCGTCCGGGCTCCTGCCCAACTCGCGAACTCGGCGCGGGACAGGGCGAACGCGGGGGTCGGCAGCACGCGGTCCACCAGGCCCTCGGCCCGCAGTGCGGCCACGAGCCGCTCGGCGGCGTGCGAGCCGGGTTCGTGCACGAGCACGGGTCGGCCGAACTCGCGCAGCGCTTCGCGGTAGGTGTTCGCGCGCAACAGGACCGCGCGATCGCCGAGTTCGCGGGCGAGATGGCGGATGCCGGACAGCACCAGGTGCAGCTTCTGCCGGTGGTAGGGCCTGCGCCGCAGCGCCGCACTGGACTCGACCAGCACCACCTGGTCGTAGCCCTCGTGGAAGTGGGGACCGAGTTGGTCGCCGAACAGCAGCAGCGGTGGCACCAGGCGAAACTAGCCGACCCGCCCGGATCGCGCAGGCCGAGGCTGGGCAGTGCCTCAGATCGCGCGCTCCTGCCCCGCCCAGTACGGGTCGCGCAGCTTTCGCTTGTACAGCTTGCCGTTCGGGTCGCGCGGCAACTCGGCCAGGTAGTCGATGCTGCGCGGCAGCTTGAACCGCGCCAGCCGCTGCCCCGCGTAGGCCAGCAACTCGGCGGTCAGCTCCGCGCCCGGCGACACCCCGTCGGCGGGCTGCACCACGGCCTTGACCTCCTCGCCCCAGTCGGCGTGCGGGATGCCGAACACCGCCACGTCGGCCACCTTGGGGTGGCAGACCAGCTCGCCCTCCACCTCGGCCGGGTACACGTTGACCCCGCCGGTAATGATCATGTCGGCCCGCCGGTCGCACAGGTACAGGTAGCCATCGGCGTCCAGATACCCCATGTCGCCCAGGGTGAACAGGTCGCCGACCCGGCTGTTGCGGGTCTTCTCCTCGTCCCCGTGGTAGCTGAAGGTCGAGCCGCCCATGCGCATGTACACCGTACCGATCTCGCCAGCGGGCAGCTCCTCACCCCGCTCGTCGAGCACCTTGACCACCGAGCCCGGCCAGGGCAGCCCGACCGAACCCGGTTTGCGCAGCCACTCCTGCGCCGTGATCGAGGTGCCACCGCCCTCGGTCGCGGCGTAGTACTCGGTGATCACCGGCCCCCACCAGTCCAGCATCTGGCGCTTGACCTCGGTGGGACACGGTGCGGCACCGTGGATCGCGACCCGCAGCGAGGACACGTCGTAGCCGCGGCGCACGGGTTCGGGCAGCGCGAGCAGCCGCCGGAACTGGGTGGGCACCATGTGCGAGTGGGTCACCCGGTGCTGCTGGACCAGTAGCAGCATCTGCTCGGCGTCCCAGCGGTCCATCAGCACGCAGGTGTGCCCGAACTGGACGGAGTTGGCCACGAAGTTCAGCACGGCCGTGTGGTACAGCGGGGATCCGCACAGGTGCACGTGCCCGTCGAAGGGCGTGAGCCCGAAGATGCCGAAGAACCACTTGGCGGCCACGGGCACCTCGTCCGGATCGGCCCCGGTCAGCGGACGGCGCACTCCCTTGGGGCGGCCGGTCGTGCCCGAGGTGTAGAGCATCGGCGCGCCGAGCGTGCGGATCTCCGGCCGCGCAACGGGTTCGGCCGCGCCGAGTTCGCGCAGCGACTGGAACCCGGCGATCTCGCCCACCGAGAACTTCGGCACTGGTGCACCTGCTGCGACTGCCGTCTCAGTGAAGCGCTCGTGCGCGATGAAGGCCTTCGCCCCGGAATCCCCGATGATGTAGGCGATCTCGGCGCCGGTCAGGTGCCAGTTGACCGGCACGAGGTGCAGGCCGGTCTGGAGGGTCGCGAAGAACACCGCCAGCAGATCGGCCCCGTTGGGCAGCAGCACGACCAGGCTGTCCCCCGGGCGCAGGCCCATCGCCTGCAGTCCTCGTCCGTACCGGTCCGCCGCGGCGGCCAGTTCGCGGTAACTCAGCGTCGCGCCGTTCGGGTCGACCACAGCCGCCAGCTCCGGCTGGTCCCGGGCGATGTTCCACAGTCCGATGGCCGTCACCCGGTCAAATCTAGAACGTGTTCCACACTTCCGACAAGGCCCGCAGCTCGTCGACCCCGCGACAGCCGACGAGCAGGGTGGTCACCCCGGCCCGCGCCCAGCGCGCCACCTGCTCGCGCACGTGCCCTTCGGTACCGATGATCGCGATGTCGTGGACCAGTTCGTCGGGCACCGCCGCGGCGGCCCGTTCCCGGTCACCCTCCCGGAACAACCGCCCGATCGCCGCCACCTCGGCCGCGTACCCCATGCGCCGGAACACCTCGGCGTGGAAGTTCAGCTCCGGCGCGCCCATGCCGCCGATGTACAGCGCCAGCACGGGTTTCATGCCGGCCACGGCCCGTTCCGGCTGGTCGGTGACGATCACCTGGGCGCTGGCCACCACCTCGAAGCCGGTGCGATCACGCGCGCCGAACCCCTCGTCCAGCCAGGTGTTGTACTGCTCGGCCAGCCGGGGCGAGTAGTAGACCGCCAGCCAGCCGTCGGCGATCTCGGCCGCCAGCGCCACGTTGCGCGGCCCCTCGGCCCCGAGCAGGATCGGCAGGTCCGCGCGCAGCGGGTGCGTGATCGCCCGCAGCGGCTTGCCCAGCCCGGTGGCCCGTTCCCCTCGGTAGGGCAGCGGGTAGTGCGGGCCGTCACCGCGCACGGGCGCCTCGCGGGCCAGCACCTGGCGCACGATCGACACGTACTCCCTGGTGCGGGCCAAGGGGCGCGCGAAGGGCTGGCCGTACCAGCCTTCGACCACCTGCGGCCCGGACACGCCCAGGCCGAGGGTGAACCGGCCACCGGTGAGGTGGTCCAGGGTCAGCGCGTGCATGGCGCAGGCCGTCGGGGTGCGCGCGGACAGCTGCGCCACGGAGGTGCCCAGCCGGATCCGGTTCGTGGCCGATCCCCACCAGGCCAGCGGGGTGAACGCGTCGGAGCCCCAGGACTCCGCGGCGAACACGGCGTCCCAGCCCAGTCGCTCGGCCTCGGCCACCAGCTCGCCGGCGTTGCCCGGCGGCGTGGCGCCCCAGTAGCCCAGTTGCAGTGCCAGCTTCACGGCGCACCTCCCTTGCCGGTCAGTCTAGAACGTGTTTCACTTTCATGGTGACCTCGATCTCGGAGCCGTTGAGCGCCCCGCTGGACGTGGGGTTCGACTACACCCGGTCGCTGGGACCGGTGCTCGGCCGGTTCGCCACCGAGCTGCGCGAGCACCGCGTGTTGGGCGTGCGTGGCAGCGACGGCCGGGTGCACGTGCCGCCCGTGGAGTACGACCCGGTCACCGCGCAACCGCTCACCGAGTTCGTCCAGGTCGGCACCGAGGGCACCGTCACCACCTGGAGCTGGATCCCCGAACCCCTTGCCGGGCAACCGTTGCAGCGGCCGTTCGCCTGGGCACTGATCAAGCTCGACGGTGCCGACACGGCGCTGCTGCACGCCGTGGACGCGGGCTCGCCGCAGGCGATGGCCATCGGCATGCGGGTTCGCGTCCGATGGACCGCCGAACCGGTGGGCGGCATCCGCGACATCGAGTGCTTCGAGCCGCTGGACGCGCCGGAGCGCGCGGTCGCCGCCACGCCCGAACCCGTCACGATGATCACCAGCCCGGTGCACCTGCGCTACCTGCACAGCGCCTCGCCCGAGGAGAGCCGGTACCTGCGCGGCCTCGCCGAAGGCAGGCTGCTCGGCCAGCGCTGCCCCGCCTGCGGCAAGGTCTACGTCCCGCCGCGCCCGGCCTGCCCCACCGACGGGGTGCCCACCGAGGACGAGGTGGAACTGCCCGACCGCGGTGTGGTGACGACCTTCTGCGTGGTGAACGTGCCGTTCCTCGGCCAGCGGATCAAGCCCCCGTACGTGGCGGCCTACGTGCTGCTGGACGGGGCGGACATCGCGTTCCTGCACCTGGTGCTGGGCTGCGCGGCCGAGGAGGTGCGCATGGGCATGCGGGTGCGCGCGGTGTGGCGGCCCCGGGAGAGCTGGGGCACCACGCTGGAGAACATCGACCACTTCGCGCCGACCGGTGAGCCGGACGCGCCGTACGAGAGTTTCGCCCAGCACCTGTAGGGAGGCCGTCGTGGCGGGTGAGGTGGCAGTCGTGGGCTTCGCGCAGGCCCCGAACGTGCGGCGCACGCACGGCACCACCAACGGGGTCGAGATGCTGGTGCCGGTCTTCGCCGAGCTGCTGGCCGCCACCGGACTGTCCAAACGCGACATCGGCTTCTGGTGCTCGGGGTCCTCGGACTACCTGGCCGGGCGGGCGTTCTCCTTCATCGCGGCGGTGGACGCCATCGGCGCCTGGCCACCGATCGCCGAGTCGCACGTGGAGATGGACGCCGCCTGGGCGCTCTACGAGGCCTGGGTGAAGATCCGCACCGGCGAGGTGGACACCGCGCTGGTCTACGGGTTCGGCAAGTCCTCCGCCGGGGACCTGCGGCGTGTCCTTGCGCTGCAACTCGACCCCTACCTGGTCGCACCACTGTGGCCCGACTCGGTGGGTGTCGCCGGGTTGCAGGCCCGCCTCGGGCTGGCGGCCGGGCTGTGGACGCAGCGGCAGATGGCCGAGGTCGCCGCGCGCGGACAACGGGACGTGGACGAGCTGTTGGCGCGGCCGTACGTGGCGGACCCGTTGCGGGCCCACGACTGCGCGCCGATCACCGACGGGGCGGCGGCCGTGGTGCTGGCCTCGGCCGAGCGCGCGGGCGAACTGTGCGCGCGACCTGCGTGGATCACCGGTATCGAGCACCGGGTCGAAACGCCCAACCTCGGCGCGCGCGACCTGACCACCTCACCGTCCACGGTCGCGGCGGCCGAAGCCGCTGGCGCCGAAGGAATCGAACTCGCCGAGCTGCACGCACCGTTCAGCCACCAGGAGATCCTGCTGCGCCAGGCACTCGGGCTGGGCGAGCGGGTGCGGGTCAACCCCTCGGGCGGGGCGCTGGCGGGCAACCCGATGTTCGCCGCCGGGCTGGCGCGCATCGGGGAGGCGGCGAGCCGGATCCACTCCGGTGCGGCGGGCCGGGTGCTGGCGCACGCCACGAGCGGCCCGCTGTTGCAGCAGAACCTGGTGTGCGTGATGGAGGGGCGCTGATGGCCAAGCAGCTCGCGGCCGTGATCGGTACCGGCCAGACGCACCACACGGCCAAGCGGCAGGACGTGTCCATGGCCGGGCTGTGCCGGGAGGCGATCGACCGGGCCATGGCCGACGCCGGGGTGGACTGGCCCGAGATCGATGCGGTGGTGCTGGGCAAGGCCCCGGACCTGTTCGAGGGCGTGATGATGCCCGAACTGTTCCTGGCCGACGCACTGGGCGCCACCGGAAAACCGTTGCTGCGCGTGCACACCGCGGGATCGGTGGGCGGGTCGACGGGCAACGTGGCCGCCAGCCTGGTGCAGTCCGGGGTGCACCGCACGGTACTGGCCGTGGCCTTCGAGAAGCAGTCCGAGTCCAACGCCATGTGGGCGCTGTCCATCCTGCCGCCGTTCTCGATGCCGGTCGGCGCGGGCGCGGGCGGCTACTTCGCCCCGCACGTGCGCTCCTACATCCGCCGTTCCGGTGCGCCCGAGCACATCGGCGCGGTCGTGGCGGCAAAGGACCGGCGCAACGGAGCCCGCAATCCCTACGCGCACCTGAAACAACCCGACATCACCGTGGAGTCCGTGCGCTCCTCCCCCATGCTGTGGGACCCGATCCGCTACGACGAGACCTGCCCCTCCTCCGACGGGGCCGCCGCCGTGGTGATCGCCGACGAGTCCGTCGCGAGTGGACGGCCGGCGGCCTGGATCCACGCCACCGCCATGCGCACCGAGCCGACCACCTTCGCCGGGCGCGACCAGGTCAACCCCCAGGCGGGCCGGGACGCCGCCGCCGCGCTGTGGCGCGAGGCGGGCATCACCGACCCACTGTCCGAAGTGGATGTGGCAGAGATCTACGTGCCGTTCTCCTGGTTCGAGCCGATGTGGTTGGAGAACCTGGGTTTCAGCGAGCTCGGCCAGGGCTGGAAGCTCACCGAGGCGGGCGAGACCGCGCTGGGCGGCAGGCTGCCGGTGAACCCCTCCGGCGGGGTGCTGTCCTCCAACCCGATCGGGGCCTCCGGGCTGTTGCGCTTCGCCGAGGCCGCCATGCAGGTGATGGGCCGCGCGGGTGAGCACCAGGTGGACGGCGCGCGGATCGCGCTGGGTCATGCCTACGGTGGGGGTTCGCAGTACTTCTCGTTGTGGGTTGTCGGAGCGGAGAGGCCGGGTGCGCGGTGAAGTTCACGCTGTCGATTGCGATGAGCCCGATCGACCACCTGGTCGCGCTGGCCAAAACCGCCGAGGAGGCCGGGTTCAGCTCCATCGCCCTGCCCGACTCGCTGTTCTACTCCGAGAAGGTCTCCGCCGACTACCCGTACACCCCGGACGGCACGCGCTTCTGGACCGCCGACACGCCCTGGGTGGACCCGCTGATCGCCGCCGCCGCGATGGGCGCGGCCACGAGCCGGATCCGGTTCTACACCCAGGTGCTCAAGCTCGGGTCGCGCAACCCGCTGCTGCTGGCCCGCCAGGTGGGCTCGGTGGCCGCGCTGACCGGCAACAGGTTCGGCCTCGGCGTGGGACTGGGCTGGTCGCCGGAGGAGTTCCGCTGGTGCGGCACGGAGTTCGAACGCCGAGGACCACGGGTGGACGAGATGATCACCGTGTTGCGGCTCGTGCTGGGCGGCGGCATGGTGGAGCACCACGGGGAGTTCTTCGACTTCGACCGGTTGCGGATGAGTCCGGCGCCGACCGAGCCCGTGCCGATCTACGTGGGCGGGCACTCCGAGGCGGGCCTGCGCAGGGCGGCCCGTGTCGGGGACGGCTGGACCTCGGCGATGATCCGGTTCGAGGAGCTGCGGGCGGTCGTCGACCGGCTGGCGGTGCTGCGCGCCGAGTACGGTCGTGAGCGGGAACCGTTCGAGGTGCAGGCGGTCTGCGTTGACAGGTCCGGAGTGGACGGTTACCGGGAGCTGGCCGGGATCGGGGTCACCGATGTGCTGGTGATGCCCTGGCTCGCGGAGGGCATCGGCTTCGACGGGGACCTGGGGTCCAAACAGGACTCGATCAGGCGTTTCGGCGAGACGGTCATCGGGGAGCTGTCGTGATCACCTGGCAGGCCTCGCGCGTGGAGCACCCGGCCAGGACTGCCTCCTGGCGGTCCATGGAGGCGGTGGTGGCCGGGGACAAGGCGGGCTGGCTGGCGCTGTTCGCGCCGGACGGGGTGGTGGAGGACCCGGTCGGGCCCTCGGCCTTCGACCCGCAGGGGCTCGGCCACCACGGGCACGAGGCGATCGCGGCCTTCTGGGACAAGGCGATCGCGCTCGCCGAGCGGTTCGAGTTCACCATCGCCGACTCCTTCGCCGCGGGCAGCGAGGTGGCCAACATCGGCACGATCAGCGCCTTCCTGCCCAGCGGGCACCGGGTGGACACCGAGGGCGTGTTCGTCTACCGGGTCGGCGCGGACGGCCTGATCCGGTCCATGCGCGCGTTCTGGGAGGTCGACCGGGCGATGGGCACGCTGCGCGCCACGAGTTGACGCGTCGGAAATTCCCGACCTATCATCGGCGGCATGAACATCACCGCGGTGCAGTTCCTCGCCGTGCCCGTCACCGACCTGGACCGGGCTGCCGAGTTCTACGTGGGCAGGCTGGGGTTCGAGGTGCGCGTGGACATCCCCGGCCCACACGGGCGCTTCCTGATGGTCGGTCCGAAGCACGGCCAGACCACGTTGGTGCTGACCGACTTCTCGAAGCTGGACCGGCCCGCGCCCGGTTCGGTGTACGTGCAGTTGCTGACCGGCGACGTGGACGCCGACGTGGCCGAACTGCGCACGGCCGGGCTGACCGTGGCCGACCCGCAGGACGCGCCGTGGGGCCGCCTGGCCGAGGTCGCCGACACCGAGGGCAACTCGATCGGCCTTCTCCAGGCGGCGCAGGACTTTCAGGCGTAGCGCACCGGGAAGTGCTTGATGCCGTTGAGCCAGCCCGAGCGCAGCCGCTGCGGCGGACCGGCCTTGCGGATGTCGGGCATGTGGTCGGCGATCGCGTTGAAGATCAGGTCGATCTCCAGCCGGGCCAGGTTGGCGCCCAGGCAGTAGTGCGCCCCGCTGCCGCCAAAACCCAGGTGCGGGTTGGGGTCGCGGGTGATGTCGAAGCGGTGCGGGTCGGTGAACACCTCGGGGTCGAAGTTGGCCGAGCTGTAGTACAGCCCGAGTCGCTGCCCCTTGCCGACCCGCACCCCGCCCAGTTCCACGTCGGCCAGCGCGGTGCGCTGGAAGGCCACCACCGGGGTGGCCCAGCGCACGATCTCGTCGGCGGCGGTGGCCGGGCGCTCGGCCTTGAACAGCTCCCACTGCTCGGGGTGGTCCAGGAAGGCCGCCATGCCATGGGTGATCGCGTTGCGGGTGGTCTCGTTGCCCGCCACGGCGAGCAGCAGTACGAAGAAGCCGAACTGGTCCGAGCCGAGGGCCGCACCGTCCACATCGGCCTGGACCAGCTTCGTCACGATGTCCGATGCGGGACACTGCCTGCGCCGCTCGGCCAGGTCCCAGCAGTAGCCCAGCAACTGCGCGCTGGCCGCCTCCGGCTCCACCTGGTACTCGGGGTCGTCGTAGGCGATCATCTGGTTGGACCAGTCGAAGATCTTGAGCCGGTCCTGCTGCGGGATGCCCAGCAGTTCGGCGATGGCCTGTAGGGGCAGCTCGCAGGCCACGTCGGTGACGAAGTCCCCGCTGCCACTGGCCAGCGCGGTGGTGACGATCAGCTCGGCGCGTTCGCGCAGGGCCTCGCGCAACCCGTTGATCGCCTTGGGGGTGAAGCCCCGCGAGACGATGCCCCGGGTCCTGGTGTGCTGCGGCGGATCCTGGTTGAGCATGATCAGCCGTAACAGCTCGATGCGGTCGGCGGGCATGTCGTCGGCGAAGCGCACGATCGCGCCCTTCTCCCAGGAGGAGTAGAGCTCGCTGTGCCGGGAGACCTCACGCACGTCGGCGTGCCGGGACACCACCCAGAACCCGCCGTCGCGGAAGCCCCCGCTGCGCTCCTCGGGCTGGGCGTTCCACCACAGCGGGGCCGTGGCGCGCAGCTCGGCGAACTCCTCGAAGGGCACCCGGTCGGCGTACAGGTCGGGGTCGGTGAAGTCGAAGCCGGTGGGGATCATGATCGCCTCCCGTACGCCGGTGTACGTGGAACCTGTTCTACAAAGCTTCCTAGCATACAGTGTTAACTACGGGAAGCCCTGGCACTCTGATGGCAGCAAACCCACGCAGCGCGCCCGTTGCGCCAAAACAAGAACCTGTTCTATTTTTACCGGGAGAACGGGAGGTGGGCCAGTGGCGGACCCGGTGATCGTGGCGGCCGTGCGGACCCCGATCGGCAAGCGCGGAGGCTGGCTGTCCGAGCTGCACGCTGCCGAACTGCTCGGGGCCGCGCAGCGGGCGGTGGTGGAGCGGGCGGAGATCGACCCGGTGCTCGTGGAACAGGTCATCGGCGGCTGCGTGACCCAGGCGGGCGAGCAGTCCAACAACGTGACGAGAACCGCGTGGCTGCACGCCGGGCTGCCACAGCAGGCCGGGTGCATGACGGTGGACGCCCAGTGCGGGTCCGCCCAGCAGTCGACACACCTGGTGGCCGGGCTGATCGCGGCCGGGGCCATCGAGGTGGGCATCGCCTGCGGGGTGGAGGCGATGAGCCGGGTGCCGCTGCGCGCCGCGGTGGGCGATGCCTCACCTCGGCCCGATTCCTGGTCGATCGACCTGCCCAACCAGTACCTGGCCGCCGAGCGCATCGCCGAACGGCGCGGCATCACCCGCGAGGACGTGGACAGGTTCGGCGTGGCCTCACAGGTCCGGGCGGCCCGCGCGTGGTCGGAGGACCGCTACCGCGCGGAAGTCGTCCCAGTGGCGGGGGTCAGCCGTGACCAGGGTCTGCGCGAGACGAGCCTGGACGGGCTCGCGCGGCTCAAGCCGGTGCTGGACGGGGGCGTGCACACCGCGGGCACGTCCTCGCAGATCTCCGACGGCGCCTCGGCGGTGTTGCTGACCTCCGCGGAGCGCGCGCGCCAGCTCGGGCTGCGGCCCCGCGCGCGGATCCTCGCGCAGTGCCTGATCGGCGCGGAGCCGTACTACCACCTGGACGGTCCGGTGCAGGCCACCGAGCGCGTGCTCGCCCGCAGCGGTATGAAGATCGGCGACCTGGACCTGTTCGAGGTCAACGAGGCCTTCGCCTCGGTCGTGCTGTCCTGGAGCGCGGTGCACCGGCCGGATCCGGAACTGGTGAACGTCAACGGCGGGGCCATCGCGCTGGGCCACCCGGTCGGCAGCACCGGTACCCGGTTGATCACCACCGCCCTGCACGAGCTGGAACGACGGGACGCGTCCACCGCGCTGATCACCATGTGCGCTGGCGGGGCACTGGCGACCGGCAGCATCTTGGCACGCGTCTGACTCCCGCCGTTCGCGCGGCCGACACCCGCTCGCCACCTTGTCCAGCCAGGTTATGACTTGTCTGTACAAGGTGGAGGAGGAGCGGATGGACCTGCCCGCCGTCTGGCTGCGCGACAACTGCCGCTGCGCCAAGTGCCGGGACCCGCGCACCGGCCAGAAGCTGTTCGGCATCACCGATCTGCCCGACCCGATCACCGTCACCGACCGCGTCGAGGACGAGTTCGCCGTGCACCTGGTGTTCGGCCCCGACGGCCACCGCAGCACCTTCGACCGCGCCTGGCTGCACGAGAACCAGCCGGGACGTGGTGAGCAGGACTTCCGCGTGGAGTCGGCCAAGGACCTGTGGCCGAGCATCGACCCGCCCGTGTTCACCTGGGGCGGTCCGGAGCTGCCCTGGCTGGAATCGGTGCTGTGCCGGGGATTCGCCGTGCTGAGCGAGGTGCCGGTCGAGCCGGGTGCGGTGCTGCGCGTGGCCGAGTCCTTCGGCTACGTGCGCGAGACCAACTACGGGCGCCTGTTCCACGTACGGGTGGAGGCCGAACCGAACAACCTGGCGTTCACCGGGTTGCCGATCAGCCCGCACACCGACAACCCGTACCGCGACCCGGTGCCGACCGTGCAACTGCTGCACTGCCTGGAGAACGCGGTGGAGGGCGGGGAAACCACGCTGGTGGACGGCTTCCACGCCGCCGCCGTGCTGCGCGAGCGCGACCCCGCGGCGTTCCGCGCGCTGAGCGGCACGCCGGTGACCTTCGAGTTCGCCGACCGGGACGCGGTGCTGCGGGCCAGCCGCCCGCTGATCGGGGTGGATCCGCGCGGACGGATCCGGGAGATCCGGTTCAACAACCGGTCCCTGCGACCGCTGGGCTGGTCGGCCGAGGAGATCACCGAGTTCTACCGCGCCTACCGCGTGTTCGCCGAACTGCTCGCCGAGCCCGCGCACCAGGTGCGGATGCGGCTGAACCCCGGCGACTGCCTGGTCTTCGACAACACCAGGGTGCTGCACGCCCGCACCGGGTTCGCCGACACGGGCAGGCGGCACCTCGAAGGCTGCTACGCCGACCTGGACTCGCTGGCCAGCCGCGTGGAGGTGTTGCGCAGGGAGCCGCTCGTTGCGCTGTCCGCACTGTTCGCCGGTGCCGGGGCACAGGACTACCTCGGCGAGGAGGTCACCCAGGCCGAGCACATGCTGCAAGCCGCTGCCCGCGCGGAAGCCGCCGGTGCGCCGGACCACCTCGTGGCCGCCGCGCTGCTGCACGACATCGGCCACGTGCTGCCCGAGACCGGCCAGCACCACGACGAGGCCGGGGCGGCGTGGCTCGCGCGCTGGTTCGGGCCGGAGGTGACCGAGCCGGTGCGGCTGCACGTCGCGGCGAAGCGGTACCTGTGCGCCGTGGAGCCGGACTACTTCGGTCGGCTCTCGGCGGCCTCCGTGCACACCTTGTCCTTGCAGGGCGGCCCGATGACCGCCGAGCAGGCCGGGGAGTTCGCCGCGGGCCCGCACGCCGCCGACGCCGTCGCGGTGCGCCGCTGGGACGAGGCCGCCAAGGACCCGGCACTGGCCAGTCCCCCGCTGGAGCACTTCCTGCCCGTGCTGCGCCGGATCCTGAAGCACGCGGGCCGTCCGGGGTGAATACTGGCGCGGGTCCGGACCTCAGCGAGGAGGAAGTCGTGAACGTGCCACCGATCGTGTCGGCGGAACAGTGGCGGGCGGCCCGCGAGGAGTTGCTGGTCAAGGAAAAGGAGGCCACGCGCGCCCTGGACGCGCTGGCCGCCGAGCGCCGCAGGCTGCCGATGGTCGAGGTGGACCAGCCCTACGTGTTCGAGGGCCCCGAGGGCCCGGTCAGCCTGGCCGACCTGTTCGAGGGCCGCCGCCAGCTGATCGTCTACCAGTTCATGGACAACGGTCCGGAGGACTACTGTCCGGGCTGCGCCAGCTTCACCGACAACGTCGGGCGCCTGGAGCACCTGCACGCCCGCGACACCAGCTACGCCTGCGTGTCCGACATGCCGCTGCCCCAGCTCACCGCGTTCTGGCAGCGCATGGGCTGGACCGTGCCGGTCTACTCCTCGCGCGGCACGAGCTTCGGCCTGGACTGCGGCACCGGCGGCGGGTTCGGCCTCAGCGTGTTCCTGCGCCAGGACGAGGCCGTGTACCGCACCTACTTCACCTCCGGCCGCGGGGTGGACCGGCTCCGGCTGGACTTCAACCTGCTCGACCTGACCCCGTTCGGGCGTCAGGAGGAGTGGGAGGACTCGCCCGAGGGCTGGCCGCGGACCAAGCCGTACACCTGGTGGCGGCTGCACGACGAGTACTGAACCGGGCTGAGCCGACCCGGGTCAGCGCAGGGCGGAGTAGGCCTGGCTCACGTAGTCCCACAGCCCAGTGGTGAACGCGGGGTCGGGCCCACCGGTCAGCGAGCGCATCACCTCGGTGCCGTGCTCGCGGAAGAACTTGGCCACCGCGGCGTTGAGTTCGGCGTCCCCGCCGGTGAAGGTCTCCATCAACGTGGTCAACCGCCGCGCGGAGCGCACCACCGCGGGATCGTCCACCGGGGTGCCCGCGCGGAAGTGCTCGGCCAGCTCGGCCAGGATCACCGGCCACTCCCCCTCCATCCACTCCCTGGCCTCCGCGTCGAGCTGCTCCCCGTGCTGGTCCAGGCGCCGCCCCTGCTCCTCGGTGAGGTACTCGCCGAACACGCTGAGCTGCCCCAGCAGGGCCATCGGCCGCTCGGTGGCGAACGGGCCCGCACTGTCCAAGTGGGACAGCAGGGTTTCGGCCTGGCGACGCAGGGCGTTGATCCGCCGCACCTGTTGGTCCAGCTCGTCCACCCGGGCGGCCAGCACCGGACGCAGGGCCCCCGGCTGGTCCAGCACCCCGCCGATCTCCTCCAGGGACAGGCCGAGTTCGCGCAGCAGTCGGATCTCGTAGAGCCGCCGCAGGTCCGGCTCGGTGTACCTGCGGTGGCCGGAGGCGGTGCGCTCGCTGGGACGCAGCAGCCCGAGCTCGTCGTAGTGGTGCAGCGTGCGCACCGTGAGCCCGGCGACCTTGGCCACCGCGCCGACACTCCACCTCTGCTCGCTCACACCACCAAACCCTAGGGCGTGGGGTTCAATACCGGGATGTGGCTGTCCTGGCGTGAGGCGACGCAGGCCGCGCTGTACGGCGAGACGGGTTTCTTCCTGCGCAACAGCCCGGCCCAGCACTTCCGCACCTCCGTGCACGCCTCACCGCTGTTCGCGGGCGCCGTGTCGCGGCTGCTGCACGAGGTCGACCTGGCGCTGGGTGAGCCCGATCCGCTCGACGTGGTGGACCTGGGCGCCGGGCGGGCCGAATTGCTGTGCGGGCTCGCCGCGCTGGCGCCCGGCGGGCTGGCGGACCGGCTGCGGCTGACCGCCGTGGAGCTGGCGCACCGCCCGGAGGGGCTGCCCGCGGAGATCGGCTGGCGGCGGGACGTGCCGCAGGGCATCACCGGGCTGGTGATCGCCAACGAGTGGCTGGACAACGTGCCGGTGGACCTCGTGGAGCTGACCGGGCAGGGCCCGCGACTGGTCCTGGTCGACCCGGTCAGCGGCGAGCAACGCCTGGGCGGTCCGCCCAGCGCCGCCGACCTGGACTGGTTGGCGCGGTGGTGGCCGCTCACCGGGGTCGGCGACCGGGCCGAGGTCGGCGCACCGCGCGACGCGGCCTGGGCCGAGGTGGTGCGGAACATGTCGCGGGGTGTCGCCGTGGCCGTGGACTACGCACACCTGCGCGGTGCACGCCCGGCCGGGGGCACGCTGACCGGGTACCGGGACGGGCGCCAGGTGCGTCCTGTGCCGGATGGCGCAACTGACATCACCGCTCACGTGGCGCTGGACGCCTGCGCGGCGGCGGCACCGGGCCGTTCGTTCCTCACCACGCAACGCGTTGCGCTGGGCGCACTGGGCGTGGTCAGCGAGCCGCCCTCTGCCCAGCTGGCCGCCACGGATCCTGCCGCCTACCTGCGCGAACTGGCCAGCGCGGGCGAGGCGGCCGAGTTGCTGGACGAGTACGGTCTCGGCGGCTTCGGGTGGCTCACCCAGTTCGTCGCAACCTTCCCTAAACTTCCCTATAGAATGACTCAATAGGGAGTGTTAGAGTATTTTGCGTCAGGTTGGAGTCGACCGGTCATGTCCCAGGAGCTGTACTCCGTCGAGCAGGTCGCCGAGCAGTTGGGCCTGCACGTGCGCACGGTGCGCAACTACGTGCGCGAGGGGCGACTGAAGGCGGTCCGCATCGGCAAGCAGTACCGGATCGCCGCCGAGGACCTGGCGGCGTTCACCGGCCAGCCTGACCGTCCACTCAGGACACAGCGGCACACCGACGTGTCCAGCGTGGTGCAGATCGAGGGCATCGACGCGACCAAGGCGGCACGGGTGGCCGCGATGGTCCTGGGCTGGGCGAAAACACGAGACCAAGGAGATCAACCCATGCGCATCGACACCATGCACGATCCGAACCGCGACTGTCTGAAGATCGTCGTGCTGGGCGGCCTGTCCAGCAGCGCTGAGGTGTTGCGGCTCATCACGGAACTCGTCGAGGGCAAACCATGAACATCTTCCGTTCCACCGCAGGAGAACAACTCGTCCGGCAGCGCTACGAGCAGGAGCTGGCGAGTTGGCCGGTGCCGCACGAGCGGCGCACGGTGTCCACCCGCGAGGGCGACACCTTCGTGCTGGTCTGCGGGCCGCGGGACGCGCCGCCGGTGGTGCTGCTGCACGGGTCCGGGGGCACCGCGACGAGTTGGCTGCACCGGATCGGTCCGTGGGCCCAGCAGTTCCGCCTGTACGCGGTGGACCTCATCGGCGAGCCCGGACTGAGCGCGCCTTCGCGTCCCCCGCTGGACACCGAGGCGCACACGCTCTGGCTGGACGACGTGTTCGCCGCCCTGTCGCTGGAGAAGGCGTCACTGGTCGGTGAGTCGCTGGGCGGCCGGGTGGCGCTGGACCACGCGATCCGCCGCCCCTGCCGAGTCAACCGGCTGGTGCTGCTCAACCCGACGGGCATCGGTCGGCAGAAGTTCGGACTGATCCTGAAGTTCCTGCTGCGCAAGGTCTTCGGCAGCGGTGCCGCGCGGGAGCAGATGTCGGCGGCCATCGGGTTCGAGGTCCCGCCGGACGCCTTCCCGCTGCTGGTCTTCCAGCACTTCCGGCCGCGGCTGGGCAAGATCCCCGTGTTCAGCGACGAGCAGTTGCGCGGGCTGAGCACTCCGCTGCTCGTGCTGCTCGGCGAGCAGGACGAGATGCTGGACGCCCCACAGACCGCCCGCCGACTGGCGACCACCCAGCCCGGGGCCGAGGTGCGGCTGCTGCCCGGCGAGGGCCACCTGCTGCTGGGCCACTCCGAGACCGTGCGGGACTTCCTCCAGGAGGTGAACCATGTCTGAGACGAAGCGGCAGGTGTACGTCCACCCCGCCGAGGGCCCGGTGCTGGCCAGCGAGGCCGAAGCCGTCGAGCTGATAGGCGAGCTCTACCCGGTTCGCCCGGACGTGCTGGTCATCCCGGTGTCCCGGCTGGACGAGCGGTTCTTCACGCTGAGCACCCGCCTGGCCGGTGAGATGCTGCAGAAGTTCGTGCTGTACGGACTGCACGTGGTCATCCTCGGCGACATCAGCGAGCACGTGGCGCGCAGCACGGCACTGCGGGACTTCGTCCACGAGTCGAACGAAGGTCGGCACGTGTGGTTCCTCGCCGACCTGCCCGCGCTGGAGGCCCGGCTGGCCGCGCGTTAGCGGGGGCCAAGCCCCCACCCCGCGACGGGGTGGGGGCTGCCTGTAGTGGGTTGGTGGGCAGCGGACGCTGACGCCACGGCCCGACCCGCACCGGCACGACGTGCGGGCGCGGGTCGGGCAGCCACGGCGCCGAGTCGCTGACACCGCTCACCAACCTCACCCCCGCTGACCCGAAGCGCGGTTGAGCTCCTCGGCCGCGTCGCGGGGGCAGCGTGGTCATGGCGAACCCGGCGAGTGCCCCGTCCTGCTCGTCCATGGCGCTCCGCACGAAGCCGCGCTCGGTACGTTGTTGTGCGGTAAGCCCTTCCCCGCGCGCACTGTCCATCAAGGATCGGCCGGGTCCGATCGCCGCACGGTGGGAGCCGTGGTCCAGGCACCGCCTGGCATCTGGCAGAACGGTACGGCGGCCGATCGGCGGCTTGCCCCTTACTACAGCGTTTTCCCTTGCGGTTGTTAAGGTGTGAAGGAGAACGCTCTTGCGCAGGTGAGCTCGTTGCACACCAGGTGGGGCACGTGTTCACAGTCTTGACCCTTTCCAGTTGCCGGATTATGGTCCAGACCAAATTCCCTGCAACTGAAGACTGACAGCGTCCGCCAATGCGGTCCCCCGCTCCCTGCCCGACCGCGGTGGTGTGTGCCGCTCCTCGCCGCGCACGCGCGCTGGCAGTCCGCCCAGAAAGGGCTGACTCATGTCCCTGAAAGGAAAACTCGCGGCCGGTATCGGCCTGGCCCCCGTGCTGCTCCTCCTGCTGCCCGCCATCCCCGCGAGCGCACACGGCTACGTGTCCTCCCCGCCGAGCAGGCAGGCCCTGTGCGCGCAGGGCGTGGTGAAGAACTGCGGAGAGATCCAGTACGAGCCGCAGAGCGTGGAGGGCCCCAAGGGCCTGCGGTCCTGCAGCGGTGGCAACGCCCAGTTCGCCGAGTTGGACGACGAGAGCAAGGGCTGGCCCGCGACGAGGGTCGACAGCTCGCTGACGTTCAACTGGGTGCTCACCGCGCGGCACGCCACCAGCACCTGGCAGTACTTCATCGGCGGCACCAAGGTCGCCGAGTTCAACGACGGTGGCAAGATCCCCGGCGCCACCGTCTCGCACTCGGTCAACCTCGGCTCGTTCAGCGGGCGGCAGAAGATCCTGGCAGTGTGGAACATCGCCGACACCGCCAACGCCTTCTACAACTGCATCGACGTGGACATCAACGGGGGCGGCGGAACACCGCCCACGACCACCACCGCCCCGCCCACCACGACCACCACCCCGCCGCCGACCACCACGACCACGGTGCCGACGACCACCACCGCGGTGCCCGGCGGCACGGCGTGGACCGCGGGCAACGCCTACAAGGCAGGCGATGTGGTGACCTACGACGGCGCCTCGTACAAGTGCTCGCAGGCGCACACCGCGCTGCCCGGCTGGGAGCCCTCGACCACGCCCGCGCTCTGGCAGAAGGTCTGAACCCGTTGGGCGGGGCCGTGATCCGGCCCCGCCCGCAGCCAGGAGGCGGCACCGATGACACGACTCGCACTGGCGCTGCTCACCGCGGGCCTGCTGGCCGCGGCGGGCTGCGCGAGCACCCCGCACCAGCACCAGCACCAGGCACCCGCGGCGGCGACGGCGGAGTTCAACGCGCAGGACGTGATGTTCCTGCAGATGATGATCCCGCACCACGGCCAGGGCGTGCAGCTCGCCGACCTGGCCGCGCGGCGCGCCACCCAGCCCGGGGTGCGGACCCTGGCCGCGGCGATCAAGTCCACCGAGCTCACCGAGGTGGACACGATGAAGTCCTGGCTCACCCAGTGGAAGCAGCCGCTGGCCATGTCCGGCTCGATGTCCGGGCACACGGGCATGACCGCGACCGACCAGTCCTTCATCGACGAGGTGGCCAAGGCTGGCGACCAGGACTTCGAGCGCCGGTTCCTGGACCTGTTGTCCGGGCACCAGGGCAACGCCGCGGAAATGGCGCGGGAGGAGGTCAAAAGCGGGCAGAGCAAGCAGGTCAAGGACTTCGCCGACCGCATCGACAAGTCCCGCACCGCGCAGGTCAAGCAGCTGCTGACCTTCACCGGGGAGCTGGGCACGCAGAGCGGCTGAGTTCGTGTCGGCGGGCACCGACACGTCGGCGACCTACCGTCGGGGCATGACCGAGCACGTGACGATCACCCCGAGCATCCTGTACTTCGGCACGCCCGTGGTGCTGCTGTCCACCGAGAACGCCGACGGTACGACGAACCTGGCGCCCATGTCCTCGGCGTGGGCGCTGGGTGAGACGGTGGTGCTCGGGCTCGGCAGCGAGGGACACAGCGCGCGCAACCTCGGACAGCGGCCCGAGCTGGTGATCAACCTGCCAGGGCCGCGGCTCTGGCCCCAGGTCGAGGCGCTGGCCCCGCTCACCGGGCGCGATCCCGTACCAGCGGCCAAACGTGACGTGTTCCGCTTCGAGCCGGACAAGTTCGGCGCCGCCGGACTGCACCCGGAACCGGCCGAGCTCGTGCGGCCGAGCCGGGTCGCACAGTGCCCGATCCAGTTGGAGGCAACGGCAATCCAGGTGCGACCTGCGGCGCACGGGTCGTTCACGATCATCGAGGCGCGGGTGCTGCGGGTGCACTGCGCACCCGAACTGGTCGTGCCCGGGACACAGCACGTGGACCCGCGGCGGTGGAGCCCGCTGATCTACAACTTCCGGCACTACTTCGGGCTCGGGCCCGAACTGGGGCACACCTTCCGCTCGCAGACCAGGCCCTCAGCGCAACTCGCCCAGTGAGCGGGCGGTCGTCTCCGCGGTCTCCACCACACCGCGGCGGATGCCCTCCAGGCTGTCGCCCAGGTCCTGGAGCACGGCCCCGCCCGCGAGCAGCGGCTCGGTACTGGTCGCCGACAGCTCGGCAACCCTGGCCACCAGGCTCTCCAACCCGAGCGTGCCCGATTCCAGCTGTGCCAACACCTTCGCCCGCGCCGAGGTGAGCCGGGCGCCGACCGCCAACTGGGTGTGCACCGAGTCCAGCGAGCGCTGCACCTCCTGTGCGATCTCGGGCGTGCCGTTCGCGGCCAGCAGCAGCCGATCTCGTTCGGCCAGCAGCGCGGGCTCGTCGATGCGGCGCAGGGCCCGCGCGGTGGTGGCGGACTGCTCGGCGAGGCGGCGCAGGGTGGCCACCGTCTGGTCCACCTGCTCGCGCAGACCGCCGACCTGCGCGGTGGCCGGGCCAGCGGGCAGTTCCGCGGCGGCCGAGCTGAAGTTCTCCGCGGCGCGGGCGGCCCGCCGGAGCCAGCCCTCCTCCACGGCGCCGAGCTCGGACTTCGGCGAACGTCCTTGCAGGGCACCGAATCCGGCGCGTAGCAACCACACTCCGACACCGACCCCAGCGATGGCGGCCACCGGCAACTGCACGGCCCAGGCGGCACCGGCCGAGGCCACCCCCATCAGCAGACCCCACCGGTCGGCCAGTTCCCGGCCGAGAAATTTACTGCGCAGTCGCATGGGAACCCGTCAGAAGTTGGAGATCACGGCGGTGAACACCGCGTCGATGCCGCCGGGGTCGGAGGAGTCGTACTCGGCCGCCGAGGTGGTCTGCGCGATCCTGCGCAGCACGTCCTGGTCGGCGTCGGCCCCGTAGGCGATGGTGAACACCCGCACCGGGGCGTTGGCGTCCTCGCTGTGCAGCTGGCCGAGCAGGGTGTTGAGGTCCCGGCCGCCGTCCTTCTCGTTGCGGCCGTCGGTCAGCACCACCACGGCGTTGATCGCGTTCGGATCCAGGTGTGCCTTGACGTAGTCGTAGGCCGAGGCCGTGGTGTCGTACAACCCCGTGCCGCCCTGCGGGATCAGACCGTCCAAACGGGACTTGAGCGTGTCGCGCTGGTCACCGACCAGGCCGACCGGAACCAGTTCCCGGTAGTTGGTGGCGAACATCCACAGGCCGACCTTGTCCTTGTCCCCGAACTGGCCCAGTGCGGTGGTGGCCGCGTTCTTGGCCAGGTCCATCTTGGACTTTCCGGTGCCGTTGACCTGTTCCCCCATCGAGCCCGAGGTGTCCACCACGAGCAGCACGTTGGAGGCCTTGCGCAGGGTTGCCCATGAGGCGAGCAACTTGTCCATCACCTGCGGTCCGGGCGGCTTGAGTACGGACAGCTTGGCATCGCCCAGGATCCCGTTCTCCCTGGTGGCCTGCGGACCTGGCTCGTCGTGCCAGTTACGGAAGCCGTGGTCGGTGAACCGGGACTGCGCGGCGTCGGTGTGCAGGTAGTTCAGGAAGTCCTCGGCCACCGCCTTCTTGGCCGGGTCCAGGCCGCTCAGTTCGGCATAGGGGTGGTCGGAGACCAGGGTGCCGTCCGCGGGGTACACCGCGACCAGCGGCACCTTCGGCTTGGCGTGCTTGCCCGCGGTGGCCGGATCACCGCTGGGGTTGCCCAGGTTGTAGTCCAGCACCGAGTTCTCCTCCACGGTGACCGCGGAGATGTAGGACATCGCGGCACCCCGGTCGTCGGCCTGCTGGAGGTTGGCCAGGAACGTCAGCGTGGTGTCCCCGTAGTGCACGATGGACTGTTCCACGGTGCGCACGAAGCTCTGCACGCCCGCGGTGGCCAGATCGGCCTCGGTCAGGTCCGAGGTGGTGCCGGTCGCGGCGCGGTAGGCGCCGACGGTGGCGTTGAGACCGGAGGTGGACAGGTTCGGGTTGGTCTTGCCCAGCCGGAAGGCGCCCCACTCCGGGTGGCCGTAGCGGGCCCAGCCCTGCGGGTCACCGGCCAGCGCGGCCAGGTCCTTCCAGCTGATCTGCTTGTCCGGCCAGCCCAGCGCCTGGGCCATCGGCTTGGGCATGGCGAAGACCAGCGGGGCGTTGATCACCGACTGCGGGGTGCCCTCCGCGAGCACGGTGTGGTCCTGGGTGCTCCGCTGGCGCAGCAGGGTGAGCCAGGCGGTGGCCGCGGGCGTCCACACGTCGGGCTTCGGGCCGTCCACGGCCTCGTTCCAGCCCTTGGCCAGCGCGGCCATGGTGGCGCCGGAGTTCGCCGAGGTCACCACGACCTGGGCACACTGCCCTGCCACGGTCCGCCCGCTGTAGTCGGAGGCGACCTGCTTGAGCAGGCCCGCCTTCTCCGGCGAGGAGGTCACCGCGAGCCGCACCCCGGAGCCGGAGCACTTCGCCTGCGCCGCGTCCGGGCTGGGCGGTCCCGCGGTGACCATGCGCAGCACCACGATCACGACCACGGCCAGTGCGGCAACCACCACGAAGGGCCACCAGCGACGTCTAGCGGGATCACCAGCGTTGTTCACCGCCCGACGATAGCGCGCGATCTTCAGGCTTCGGCAGGCGTTGGCCGGGGAATGGACGGCAATCGTGACAAGGCGCTGGCCTGAGCGGAGTTGTGCACCGAGAAGGCCACGGCGTCGCCGATGTACCGGTCGTCGGACCACTCCAGCGCCACCCCGGAGGGATCGGTGGTGCGCCGCCGCTCGCGCAGCAGCGGGGTGCGCGGGCGGATGTCCAGCAGGCGCGCGTCCTGCGTGGTGGCCGCCACCGCGTCGATCAGGTGCTCGGCGTCGGCGAAGATCACGCCAAGGGCCTGCAACCGCTCGGTGATCGACACGGTGTCCAGCTCCATGCCCGCCACCATGGCGCCGACCGGTTCGCGGTAGGCGCTGCGCTCGATCATCACCGGCCGCCCGGACAGCAGCCGCAGCCGGGTCAGGTGGTAGACCCGCGCCCCCTCGCCCAGTTCCAGGTGTACCCGTTCCTCCTCGGTGGCTGCCCGAAGTTCCATTGTCACCACGCGTCCGGCCGGTACCTCGCCGATCGCCCGTGCCCAGCGGGAGAAGCTGAGCAGCTCGGCGAAGCTCTGCACGCGCGGGCCGCCGAGCACCACGCGGCGCGCCCCCTGCCGCGAGGAGATCACCCCGTCCGCGCGCAGTGCCGCGAACGCCTGGCGGATGGTGCCGCGCGAGGCACCGTAGCGCTGCGCGAGCTCGCTCTCCGAGGGCAGCCGGGCGCCGGCTTCGTAGGTACCGGAGGCGATCGCCGCCTTGATGTCCTCGGCGACCCTCCGGTACAGCGTCTGCTCCATGTGGGGCACCGTATCCGAGCAATCGCGCGGTCACCGCCGGTAACCCCCGGAGAAACCCCGTGTTCACCCTGATGTCCAGTCATGTTCGGACTTATCTAGCCAAGTGGTCAGCTTCGTGGCAGAGCCTCTGCGCAGCCCCAACCCCACCGGCACTCGTGGAGCTCACCGTGAACAGATCCCGCACCGCGCTGGCGGCCGGCCTGCTGGCCGCCGTGCTCGGACTCACCGCCTGCGGCGGGTCCGCCAGCAGCAGCGGCAGCTCGGACAGCAAGGCCGCCACCGCCAAGAGCGCGGCCGACCTGGGCGGGATGGACGCGCTGGTCGCCGCCGCCAAGGCCGAGGGCGCGCTCAACGTCATCACGCTGCCGCACACCTGGGCGAACTACGGCGCGATCCTGGACGGCTTCAAGGCCAAGTACGGCCTCAAGATCAACGAGTCGAACCCGGACGGCACCAGCCAGGACGAGATCAACGCCGTCAAGCAGCTCAAGGGCCAGGACCGCGCGCCCGACGTGCTGGACCTGGGCTCCTCCTTCGCGCTCAGCGCCGCGGCGGGCGGGCTGCTCGCCCCGTACAAGGTGGCCACCTGGAAGGACATCCCCGACGCGCAGAAGGACGCCGACGGCCGCTGGTACAACGACTACGGCGGCTACATCTCCATCGGCTACGACGCGGCCAAGGTGCCCAACCCGCCGACCTCCTTCGCCGACCTGGCCAAGCCGGAGTACAAGGGCAAGGTCGCGCTGAACGGGGACCCGACCAAGGCGGGCGCCGCGTTCGCCGGGGTCTACGCGGCGGCGCTGGCCAAGGGCGGCAGCTTCGACAACATCCAGCCGGGCATCGACTTCTTCGGCGAGTTGCACCGCAACGGCAACTTCATCCCGGTGGGCGCCACCCAGGCCACCATCCAGTCCGGGCAGACCCCGATCACCATCGACTGGGACTACCTCCAGGTCTCCGCGAGCAAGACCCTGGCGGGCAAGGTGGACTGGAAGGTGGCCGTGCCCACCGACGGCCACTACGCCAACTACTACAACCAGGCCATCAGCGCCAGCGCCCCGCACCCGGCCGCGGCCCGGCTGTGGCAGGAGTACCTGTACTCCGCGGAGGGCCAGAACCTGTACCTGAAGGGCTCCGCCCGGCCGGTGACCCTGGCCGCGATGCAGGCCGCGGGCACGGTGGACAAGACCGCGCTGGAGGCCCTGCCCAAGGTGACCGGCGAGGCGAGCTTCCCGAGCGAGAAGCAGTTGGACGCGGCCAAGAAGGTCATCGCCGACAGTTGGGCGAAGACTGTTGGCTGACCGGGCATCCGGGATGCGGCGGCGGCTCGACCTGCTCGGGCTGCTGCCGTTCCTAGCATACGTGCTGGTGTTCCTTGGCGTGCCCGCCGTGGCGGTGGCGGTCGGCGCGTTCCAGACCGACACCGGGAACTGGACGCTGGCCAACCTCACCGCCGCGGTCGGCGACCCGTACCTCAACGCCTTCGTGGTCAGCATCGAGACCTCCGCGCTGACCGCCGTGATCGGCGCGGTGGTGGGGCTGGCCATCGCCTTCGCGGTCAGCGCCTCGCCAGCGGGCGGGGTGCTGCGCCAGGTGGTGTCCACCGCCTCCGGTGTGCTGGCCTACTTCGCCGGGGTGCCGCTGGCCTTCGCGTTCATCGCCACCGTGGGCAGCCAGGGGATCGTCACCAAGTGGCTGGTGTCGCTGGGCGTGGACATGAGCGGGTTCAGCCTGTTCGGCTTCCTGGGCATCACGCTGGTGTACGTGTACTTCCAGGTGCCGCTGATGGTGCTGGTGATCTTCCCCGCCCTGGAGGGCCTGCGCCCGCAGTGGCAGGAGGCCGCCGCCAACCTGGGCGCGACCCGCTGGCAGTACTGGCGCACGGTCGGCGGGCCGCTGCTGCTGCCGCCCTTCCTGGGTGCGCTGATGTTGTTGTTCGCCAACGCCTTCGCCGCCTACGCCACGGCGGCGGCGCTGACCAACGGGGTCATCCCGCTGGTGCCGATCCAGATCGCCTCGCTGATGAGCGGCAACGTGGCTGTGGGCCAGGAGAACCTGGGCAACGCGCTGGGGCTGGGCATGATCCTGATCGTCGGGCTGGCGCTGGCCGGCTACGCGCTGATGCAGCGCAGGACCGCGAGGTGGTTGCGATGAGCCTGGTCGCCGATCCGGTGCGGGTCGCCAGCGGACCGCGCCGCAGGCACCGCCGCGGTGGGCGGGTCCTCGGCTGGGCGGTGTTGCTGGTGGCCGCGCTGTACTTCCTGGTTCCCGTCGCCGCCTCGGTGGAGTTCTCCTTGCGGGGCAAGGGCGACACCCACGACCTGAGCACCTGGTCGGCGCTGTTCGAGCAGCCCGGCTTCGCCGAGAACATGCCGACCTCGCTGGAGTTGGCGGTCGGCACGGTGCTGATCACGCTGCTGCTGATGGTGCCGACCACGGCGTGGGTGCACCTGCGGCTGCCCCGGCTGCGCCGCCTGGTGGAGAGCATCTGCGTGCTGCCGCTGGTGATCCCCGCCGTGGTGCTGGCCAACGGGGTGCTCGTGGCCTTCAAGGGATTCCCGAACTGGATCACCGGCACACCCGTGATCCTGGCCCTGGAGTACGTGGTGCTGGCGCTGCCGTTCACCTTCCGCACCCTGGACAGCGGGCTGGCGGCGATCCCGCTGACCACGCTGGTGGAGGCCGCGCGCAACCTGGGCGCGAGCTGGCCGCACGTGCTGCTGCGCGTGGTGGTGCCCAACCTGCGCACCGCGATCCTCAACGCCGCGATCCTCAGCGCGGCCATGGTGCTCGGCGAGTTCACCATCGCCAACCTGCTGCTGCTCAACACCTTGCCGGTCTGGACGGTCCAGGCCGGTCAACAGGACGCGCAGGTGGCCACCGCCGCCTCGATGCTGATCCTGCTCGTCTCGTGGGCGCTGCTGATGCTGATGTCGGTGTTCGGCCAGCGCGGCGCCCGCCGTACCCGGAGGTCCCGATGACCCTCAGCACCGCGACCGAGACCGCCACGGGCAGCCCGGTGCGGCTGTCGGGGCTGCGCCGGACCTACGGCGCGGTCACCGCGCTGGACGGGCTCGACCTGGAGATCGCGCCGGGTGAGCTGGTGAGCCTGCTCGGACCGTCGGGCTGCGGCAAGACCACCGCCCTGCGCATCGTGGCCGGGCTGGAGCACGCCGACTCCGGTGCGGTGCTGGTGGACGGCAAGGAGATCACCAGGGTGCCCGCGAACAAGCGCGGCATGAGCATGGTGTTCCAGTCCTACAGCCTGTTCCCGAACCTGACCGCGGGCGAGAACGTGGCGTTCGGGTTGCGGCTGCGGGGCGTGTCCCCGGCGGCCCGCCGCAAGCGCGCCGCCGAACTGCTGGAACTGGTCGCGCTGGACAACCACGCGAACCGCTACGCCCACGAGCTGTCCGGCGGTCAGCAGCAGCGGGTGGCGCTGGCAAGGGCGCTGGCGATCGAGCCGCGCGTGCTGCTGCTGGACGAGCCACTGTCCGCTTTGGACGCCAAGGTGCGGGTCCAGCTGCGTGACGAGATCCGTGGCCTGCAACGGCGTCTGGGCATCACCACGCTCTGCGTCACGCACGACCAGGAGGAGGCGCTGAGCATGTCCGACCGGGTGGCCGTGATGAACGCGGGCCGCCTGGAGCAGTGCGCCAGCCCGGACGTGGTCTACACCAGGCCCGCGACCGCCTTCGTGGCGGCGTTCGTCGGCGCCATGAACCGGGTCGAGGGCGCGGTGGGCCCGGCCGGTGACGTGGTGGAGATCGCCGGTCAGCGGCTGCGCCTGGCCCGGCCGATCGGCAACACGCCCGGCGCGCTGGTCACCGCGCTGATCCGGCCCGAGTCGGTGCGGCTGACCCCGGCCGTGGACGGCACGGCCAAGGTGCTGCGGTCCAGCTTCCGCGGGCCGGTCACCCGGGTCACGGTGCTGCTGGGCGACGGCACGGAGCTGGACAGCGACCTGCCCAGTTCGGCGGCGGTGGACCTACGGCCGGGTGAGCTGGCCGAGGTGGGCTTCGTCGACGAGCCGGTGATGACGGTCTGATCAGGCCCCGTACACCGGCAGCGGGGCCGGGGCCCCGTCCAGCAGGCTGAGCAGGGCGGGGCCGAGTTCCTCCGGCGTCCAGCGGTGGTCGCGCCGCACGGACCGGCCCCGCTGCCAGCCGTGCAACAGCCCGACCCGGCCGCCCTCCACCTCGAACACCTGCCCGGTGACGGACCCGGACTGCTCGCTGCCCAGCCAGACCACCAGCGGGGAGACGTTCTCCGGCGCCATGGCGTCGAACCCCTCGATCGGCGCGGCCATCAGCTCGGCGAAGGTCTGCTCGGTCATCCGGGTGCGGGCGGCCGGGGCGATGGCGTTGACGGTGACCCCGTAGCGGGCCAGCTCGGCCGCCGCCACCAGGGTGAGCCCGAGGATGCCCGCCTTGGCCGCCGAGTAGTTGCACTGGCCCACACTGCCGAGCAGGCCCGCGCCGGAACTGGTGTTGATCACCCGCGCGGCGACCGGACGCCCCGCCTTGTGCTGCTCCCGCCAGTGCGCCGCGGCGTGCCGCAGCGGGGCGAAGTGGCCCTTGAGGTGGACCCGCACCACCGAGTCCCACTCCGCCTCGCCGGTGCTGACGATCATTCGGTCCCGCACGAATCCGGCGTTGTTCACCAGCACGTCCAGTCGCCCGAACGTGCTCAGCGCGCGGTCAACCAGGTTGGCCGCCCCGTCCCAGTCCGCCACGTCCCCGGCGCAGGCCACCGCCTGACCGGCGATCTCGTCCACGACCCGTTCGGCCTGCTCGGCGTCCACGTCGTTGACGATCACCCCGTAGCCCGCGGCGGCGAAGGCCAGCGCGTGCGCCCGCCCGAGGCCCCGGCCCGCGCCGGTGACGATCACGGACCTGTTCATGGGACCTCCCGGTGCTCGGCGTTGCTGGCGGCCAGGAACGCGGGCAGTTCGCCGCCGCCGTGCACGGCCAAGGTCGCCCCGGAGACGTAGGAAGCCTGCTGGGAAGCCAGGAACACCGCGCACCGCCCCACATCCTCGGGCTCGGCGAGCCTGCCCAGCGGGATCGTCCTGGCCACCGCCGCCAGCCCCGACTCGTCCCCGTAGTGCAGGTGGGACAGCTCGGTGCGCACCGGCCCGACCGCCAGCGAGTTGACCCGGACCTTCGGCGCCCACTCCACCGCCAGGCTGGCCGTCAGGTTGTCCAGCCCCGCCTTGGCCGCGCCATAGGCCGCCGTACCCGGTGAGGCGCGGCGCCCGCTCACGCTGCCCACCATGACGATCGCCCCGCCCGAGTCCTGGCCCTGCATCACGGCGTTGGCCGCCTGCGCGAAGTTCAGCGGTGCCACCAGGTTCAGGCCGATCACCTTGGCGTGGAACCGGGGTGAGGCGCTCGCGGCGAGGGCGTGCGGCGCTCCCCCGGCGTTGTTGACCAGCACGTCGAGCCTGCCGTGCCGGGCCAGCACCTGCTCCACCACGGCGCTGACCTGCTCGGGTTGTGTGACGTCACAGGGCAGGTGAGCCGTGACGGGCTGCTCGGCCGGCCGGCGGGCGCAGGTCAGCACCGTGGCCCCCGCGCCGAGGAACGCCCGCGTGATGCCCGCGCCGACACCCCGCGTGCCGCCGGTCACCAGCACCACCGATCCGCTCAGCTGCATGGGGGCCTTCCTCGGCTCGCCGACGCCTGTTACCGTACCAAGCAATCGCTAGGTTGGAAAGAAGGCCCATGGGCATCTCCAGCAGCAGCAACGGATCCGGGATCGTGACGGTCACCGTGGACTACCCGCCGGTCAACGCGGTGCCCGTGCGTGGCTGGTTCGACCTCGCCGAGGCCGTGCACTCCGCAGGGCAGGACCCGGACACCCGCGTGGTCGTGCTCCGCGCGCGGGGGCGCGGGTTCTGCGCGGGCGTGGACATCAAGGAGATCCAGAACGGCCACGGGCACGAGGCGCTGATCGGCGCGAACCGGGGCTGCGCGGCGGCTTTCGGCGCGGTGTACGACTGCGCGGTGCCGGTGATCGCCGCCGTGCACGGCTTCTGCCTCGGCGGCGGCGTGGGCCTGGTCGGCAACGCCGACGTGGTGATCGCCACCGAGGACGCGTCGTTCGGACTGCCCGAAGTGGACAGAGGGGCGCTGGGCGCGGCCACACACCTGGCCAGACTGGTGCCACAGCACCTGATGCGCGTCCTGTACTACACGGCGCGGCGGATCAGCGCGCACGAACTGCACCACCACGGGTCGGTCTACCAGGTGGTGCCCGCGGCGGAGTTGGACACGGCGGCCTCGGCGCTGGCGGCGGAGATCGCGGCCAAGGACCCGAGGGTGATCCGCTGCGCCAAGGAGGCGATCAACGGCATCGACCCGCAGCCGGTGCACCGCAGTTACCGCTACGAGCAGGGATTCACCTTCGAGCTCACCCTGTCCGGGGTGGCCGATCGGGCCAGGCAGGCGTTCCTGGAGGGCTGATGCGGGACAAGACGATGACCGCCGCCGAGGTGGCCGCGCAGGTCGCCGACGGCATGACCGTGGGCATTGGCGGCTGGGGGTCGCGGCGCAAACCCATGGCGCTGGTGCAGGCGTTGCTGGACAGCCCGGTGCGCGGGCTCACCGTGGTGTCCTACGGCGGGCCGGAGGTCGGTATGCTCTGCGCCGCGGGCAAGGTGGCCGAGCTCGTGTACGGGTTCGTCTCGCTGGACACCATCCCGTACGACCCGAACTTCCAGCGGGCCAGGCAGTCCGGGCAGATCGCGGTGCGCGAGCTGGACGAGGGAATGCTCCACTGTGGACTCCAGGCGGCGGCGCACCGCCTGCCGTTCCTGCCGATACGCGCCGGGCTCGGCTCGGACGTGCTGCGCCTGAACCCAGGACTGAAGACGATCCGCTCCCCCTACGGTGGGGAGGAGCTGGTGGCCATGCCCGCGCTGGAGCTGGACGTGGCGCTGATCCACCTCAACCGCGCCGACCGGCACGGCAACGGCCAGTACCTCGGGCCCGACCCGTACTTCGACGACCTGTTCTGCCTGGCCGCCAAGCGCCGGTTCCTGTCCTGCGAGCGGATCGTGCCGACGGCGGAACTGATCGCGGGCGGCCCGCCGCAGTCGCTGCTGACCAACCGGCTCATGGTGGACGGCGTGGTCGAGGCTCCCGGCGGGGCGGGCTTCACCTCCTGCGTGCCGGACTACGAGCGGGACGAGTCGGCGCAGCGGCGCTACTACGAGGCGGCGATCTCGTGAGCCGCGCGGACGTGTGCGTGACGGCCTGCGCGGACCTGTTCACGGGCGACGGCGAGGTGCTGGCCAGCCCGATGGGCCCGATCCCCTTGCTGGGCGCCAAACTCGCCCGTGCCACGACGGAACCGGATCTGCTGCTGTCGGACGGCCAGGCCTACCTGCTCGGTGCGGAGGGCGTCGAGGGCTGGCTGCCCTACCGCAAGGTGTTCGACGTGGTGGCGCACGGCAGCAGGCACGTGGTGATGGGCGCGAACCAGATCGACCGGTTCGGCAACCAGAACATCTCGTGCATCGGCGAGCACGCGCGGCCGACCCGCCAACTGCTCGGCGTGCGCGGAGCACCGGGCAACACCGCCAACCACAAGACGAGCTACTGGGTTCCCCGGCACAGCAAGCGGGTCTTCGTGTCCGATGTGGACGTCGTGTCGGGTGTCGGTTACAACAACGCGGCCGAACTGAGGTTCCACCACGTGCACCGCGTGGTGAGCAACCTCGGCGTCTTCGACTTCCCCGCGCCGGAGCACCGGATGCGCCTGCTGTCGGTGCATCCCGGCGTGACCGTCCAGGAAGTCCTTGACAACACGGGCTTCGACCTGGACACCTCCGGCACGGGACTGACCCGCGAGCCCACCGAGCGCGAACTCGCGCTCATCGAGCAGCTGGATCCCCAGCGGTCAAGGGAGAAGCTGTGATCCGCACGGCACTGACCGAGCTGGTCGGCGTGCGGCACCCGGTGGTGCAGACCGGCATGGGCTGGGTCGCCGGGCCCCGCCTGGTCTCGGCCACGGCCGAGGCCGGCGGTCTTGGCATACTCGCCTCGGCCACGATGACACTGTCCGAACTGGACTCCGCCATCGCGGAGACCAAGCAGCGCACGGACAGACCGTTCGGGGTCAACCTGCGGGCGGACGCGGTGGACGCCACGCAGCGCGTCGAGCTGCTGATCCGGCAACGGGTCCGGGTCGCGTCCTTCGCACTGGCCCCGCGCCCGGAGCTGATCGACCGGTTGAAGGACGCCGGAGTGCTGGTGATCCCCTCGGTGGGCGCGGTGCGGCACGCGGAGAAGGTGGCTTCCTGGGGCGTGGACGCCGTGCTCGTGCAGGGCGGCGAGGGCGGCGGGCACACCGGGGGCGTGGCGAGCACCCTGCTGCTGCCCAGGGTCGTGGATGCCGTGGACATCCCGGTGATCGCGGCGGGCGGCTTCTTCGACGGGCGCGGGCTGGCCGCCGCGCTGGCCTACGGTGCGGCCGGGATCGCCATGGGCACCCGGTTCCTGCTCACCAGGGAGAGCACGGTACCCGAGCAGGTCAAACAGCGTTACCTGGCCTGCGGCTTGGACGACACGGTGGTGACGACCCGTGTGGACGGCGTGCCGCACCGGGTGCTGCGCACGGAACTGGTGCGGCGCCTGGAACAGGCGAGCGGGCCGCGTGCGCTGCTCACGGCGCTGGCCAACGCGGTGCGGATGCGGGAACTCACCGGGCTGCGGTGGGCCGATCTGCTCCGCGAGGGGCGCGCGATGCGCAGGCGGCGCAACCTCAGCTGGGCGCAGGTCGTTATGGCAGCGAACACCCCGGTGCTGCTGCGGGCGGGGCTCGTGCAGGGCGACACCCGCGCCGGAGTACTGGCCAGCGGTCAGGTCGCCGGGGTGATCGAGGACCTGCCGAGTTGCGCGGAACTGGTCGCTGGGGTAGTGGCGCAGGCCGAGCAGGTGATGGACAGGATGACGAGAGGACACCGATGGCCGAGCAACGGCGCGGACGCCGCATCGCGATGAGCGAGCAGGAGGTGGACGCGTTCCTCGCGCAGGAACGCACCTGCCGGGTGGCCACAGCGGGCGCCGACGGGCCGCACCTGACGGCGCTGTGGTTCCTCTGGCACGAGCGCGCGTTGTGGCTCACATCACTGACCCGCGCCAAGCGCTGGGCCCAGCTCGCGCGCGACCCGCGGGTGTCCGTCCTGGTCGACGCCGGACACGAGTACGGGGAACTGCGCGGGGTGGAGCTGCGCGGCGAGGTGGAGTTCGTCGGCGAGGCGCCGCGTACCGGCCTGGACTGCCCTGACCTGGTCGAACCGGAGCGCCTGTTCGCCACCAAGTACTTCGGTCTCGACCAGATGATCCACGACGGCAGGCACGGCTGGCTGCGGCTGCGCCCGAACTCGGTGGTGAGCTGGGACTTCCGCAAGCTGGCAGGGTTGTGACGGTACGAAACGCATCCAGGTACCTACCATCGTCGGGTGTCCGAGGTAGGTGACACGGGGTTAGTTTGCGTTTACTCGTCCCACGGGACGGACAACCGAATACACGCCGGGGGAAAGCGGTTCCTGCCCGTCGCCCGGCGTCGACGACTCACCCTGCACAGTCGCCGAAAGGACCTTCGCCATGCGCAAGTCCGTTGTCGCCGCCGTCCTCGCCGGCGCAGCCCTGGCCACCGGACTGCTGGGCGGCACCGCCCAGGCCAGCACCGCCAGCCCGAGCATCATCGGTGGTGGCTCGGCAAGCAACGCGCCCTGGGGCGCGCAGATCTACTGGACCAACTCCGGTTCCTCCGACGGCTTCGAGTGCTCCGGCTCGATCATCGCTCCGCAGTGGGTGCTCACCGCCCAGCACTGCCTGAACAAGCCCGGCATGTACGTGCTGGTCGGCAGCCTGAACCTGGGCCAGGGCACCAAGGCCACCGTGGACAAGCAGTACGCCTCGCCCAGCGGGGACGTCGCCCTGCTGCACCTGAGCAGCTCGGTCAACGCCAGCTACATCAAGCTCGGCAGCGCCGACCCTGCGGTGGGCAGCACCAACCAGATCTACGGCTGGGGCCGCACCCAGGGCTCCAACCCGCCCAGCCCGGTGCTCAAGACCGCCAACGTCAAGGTGACCGGTTCCAGCACCGATGCCTTCGGTGGCAAGGCCATCGCCAGCAAGGGCGTGAACGGCGCCGCGTGGCACGGCGACTCGGGTGGCCCGCAGATCGCCAATGGCGTGCAGGTCGGCGTCTGCTCCACCGGCAACAACAGCGGGTCCAACCCGCAGGGCACGCAGAACTACGCCAGCGTCGCCAGCAACCGCAGCTTCATCAAGAACACCGCCGGGGTCTGATCCCGCCCGACCGCCTCGCGCCACTGGTGCGCGCGAGGCGGTCCTCGGCGTGTCTCCCAGTTCTGCCAACGTAAGGTGGGCTTCGTCATGCGCAAGACAGCACTGGCCGCCGCACTGGTCGGCGTGGCGCTGACCGGGATCACGACCGCGCAGGCCGTGGCCGCCCCGACCATCATCGGCGGCACCGAGGTCAGCTCGGCCCCGTGGGGCGCGCAGATCTACTGGAACACCGGTGGCAGCGAGTTCGACGGCTTCGAGTGCTCCGGCACGATCATCGCCGCGCAGTGGGTGATGACCGCGCACCACTGCCAGAGCTCCGGCGGCATGCACGTCAAGATCGGTGACGTGCGCTTCGACCAGGGCACCGAGGTGGCCGTGGACAAGCAGTACACCTCGCCCAACGGGGACATCGCCCTGCTGCACCTGAGCAAGGCCGTGACCACCACGTACATGAAGCTGGGCAGCGGGGACCCCTCGCGCGGTGCCACCAACCAGATCTACGGCTGGGGCCGCACCCAGGGGCAGAGCCCGCCCGCCTCGGTGCTGCGCACCGCCAACGTGCGGGTGACCGGCAGCAGCACCGACGCCTACGGCGGGCGCGCGATCGCCAGCACCGGCATCAACGGTGCCGCCTGGCACGGGGATTCCGGCGGGCCCGAGGTGTCCAACGGGGTGCAGGTCGGCGTGGCCTCGACCGCGGGCAACAGCGGGTCCAACCCGCAGGGTTCGCAGAACTACGCCAGCGTGGCCGCGAGCCGCAGCTGGATCCGGCAGACCTCAGGGGTGTGATCCGGCACACCCGGTAGGAGCCAGTCCGCCCGGCCCATCCTGCACGGTGGGCCGGGCTGACACATGTCGCCGCGGTTCCGCACCGACGCGCCGGGGCGACGCGGCCTGGTCGGCGTCTGCGAGTCGCGCGCGCTCGCTCCCCTGCGGCGTCGGCCAGGCCGCCCGCCCGGTGTGCCAGGATTGTCCCCATGGGGGCTGTGTTCGACGGTGACCGCATCCGGTTCACCGATTACAAGATCGTCTGCGCCAGCGTGCACCCGTCCGGCGAGCTGTCCGCCTCGCGGATCAGGGACGCCGACTGGTCGCCGGGCACGATGCCCGAGATCCGCACGCACGAGGGCGAGACCCTGTTCCTGCCTGTCGCGCAGGCCGATCGGCTCCGCGACTTCTGCCAGGTCAACGGCATTCCGCAGGTGCGCCGCCCACCCGTGTGGCAGGACCTGCTGGAGCCGTACGTGGACACCGATCACAACGAAGAGCACCGCTCTCGCGTGGCCGAGCGTCTGGTGCGAGCAGGCCTCGACTCCGCCGAGGTGGAGCGGATCCGCGCCCGGGTCGGCGGCATGATGGTCGCCTTCAACGCCAAGGTCATGGACTGGGCCGGGCTGTACCACCACGACGTGCTGCTGGCCGCCAGCGGAGCCCTGGTCCCCGCCGCACACGTGACAGCCCTGGGCGACCCGGTGGAGTTCTACTGGTGGACCATGCGCATCGCCGACCGAACCCCCTAACCCGAGTCCCGCTCTACGGCGCACCAGTCCCGCCCTACCGCAGCCGAGTCCCGGTCTCAGGAGCGCGAGTCCCGCCCACAGGAGCGCGAGTCCCGGTCTGGGGAGCACCAGTCCCGCCCACTGGCGCACGAGTCCCGCGCTCGGGAACGCCAGCCTCGCACTGGGGAGCACGAGTCCCGGCCTGGGGCGCACGAGTCCCGCGCTGAGGAACGCGAGCCCGCCCACAGGAGCGCGAGTCCCGCGCTGCCACAGCCCAGTTCCGCCCACAGCAGCGCGAGTCCCGGTCTGGGGAGCGCGAGTCCCGCGCAGAGGGCCCGAGTCCCGCACTGGAGCGCACCAGTCCCGCCCTGGGGAACGCCAGTCCCGTCCTGAAGGACCCGAGTCCCGGCCTGGGGAACGCAAGTCCCGCTCTACCGCAGCCCAGTCCCGCTCTGGGACGCACCAGTCCCGGCCTGGGGAACGCAAGTCCCGTCCGCAGAAGCGCGAGTCCCGGCCTGGGGAACGCCAGTCCCACACTGAGGAGCGCGTCCCGTCCACAGGAGTGCGAGTCCCGGCCTGGGGCGCACCAGTCCCGCCCTGGCACACCCGAGTCCCGCCCTGGTCAGCGCGAACCCCGCGACCGGCAGCAGGCTCCCAGCAGGCACCCGCTCAACCAGTGATCACCGCGACGACCCGCGTGCCCGGGGCGATCTCCCCACGCCCGGCCATGGCGTAGATCCCGTACAGCATCTTGGCCACGTAGACCAGGTCCAGCCGCACCCCGTGCCGTGCACCGAAGTCGGCGGCGAACTCCACCAGCTCCGGCTTGGTCCGGGCGTAGCCGCCGAAGTGGAACTCGCACTGCACCGCCCAGTTGTCGCCGACCCGCCCGAACTCGGCGAGTTGCAGCCGGGCGACCTCACCGGCGAGGAACTGCCCGCCGCGCAGCGCCGAGAAGCCCAGCGCGCGCTGACCGGGCCGCAGCGCCCCGGCGATACCGGCGAGCGTCCCGCCGGTGCCGCACGCACAGCAGATCAGGTCGAAGTCCTGGTCGATCTCGGCTGGCAGCTCGGCGGTCCCGCGCACGGCCAGCGCGTTGCTGCCGCCCTCGGGCAGCATGTAGGCGGGGCCGAACCGGGCGAGCAGGTCGGCCACCAGCCCGGGGTCGGTCTTGCGCCGGTAGGTCCGCCGGTCCAGGTAGGTCAGTGTCATGCCGTGCGCGGTGGCGCGGGCCAGCGACTCGTTGAGCGGCAGGTGCTGCTCGCCGCGGATCACGCCCACCGTGCGGAACCCGTAGTGGTGGCCCGCGGCGGCGGTGGCGCGGATGTGGTTGGAATAGGCGCCGCCGAAGGTCAGCAGCGCCGTGTGCCCCTGTTCGCGGGCGGCCGTCAGGTTGTGCTTGAGCTTGCGCCACTTGTTGCCGGTCAACTCGGGGTGGATCAGGTCGTCCCGCTTCAGGTGCAGGGTCACCCCCAGCCGCGCCAGGCGTTCGTCGTGCACCAGGTTCAGCGGCGAGTGCGGCACGGGTGGAGTATGGCCCTATGGAGTACACGAATCTTGGCCGGACCGGGCTGCGTGTGTCCCGGCTGTGCCTGGGCACGATGAACTTCGGTCCGGTGACCGAGGAGCCCGAGTCGCACGCGATCATGGATCAGGCGCACCAGCACGGGATCAACTTCTTCGACACCGCGAACGTGTACGGGTGGGGCGAGAACCGGGGCCGCACCGAGCAGATCCTGGGCAACTGGTTCGCCACCGGCGGCGGTCGCCGGGACAAGACGGTGCTGGCCACCAAGGTCTACGGCTCGATGGGCGAGGGCTGGCCCAACGAGGACAAGCTGTCCGCGCTGAACATCCGCCGGGCCTGCGAGGCGTCCCTGCGCAGGTTGCAGACCGACTACATCGACCTCTACCAGTTCCACCACGTGGACCGGGACACCCCGTGGGAGGAGATCTGGCAGGCGCTGGAGACCCTGGTGGCGCAGGGCAAGGTGCTCTACGTCGGGTCCTCCAACTTCGCGGGCTGGCACATCGCGCAGGCACAGGCCAAGGCCGCCGAGCGCAACTTCCTGGGCCTGGTCAGCGAGCAGTCCATCTACAACCTGGCCCGCCGCGAGGTGGAGCTGGAGGTGCTGCCCGCCTGCGAGCACTACGGGCTGGGCGTGATCCCGTGGAGCCCGCTGTACTCCGGGCTGCTCGGCGGGGTGCTGCGCAAGCAGCGCGAGGGCAAGCGCCGCTACGACGATCGGGTCAAGGCCCGCATCGAGGAGCTGCGCGAGCCACTGGGTGCCTACGAGGACTTCTGCGAGGAACTGGGCGAGGAGCCCGGTGACGTGGGTCTGGCCTGGCTGCTGCACCAGCGGGCGGTCACCGCGCCGATCGTCGGCCCGCGCAACGCCGAACAGCTCGACGGGGCCCTGCGTGCCCTGGAGATCACCCTGTCCCAGGAGCACCTGGACCGGCTGGACAAGATCTTCCCCGGCTACCGGACCGCGCCCGAGCACTACGCCTGGTGAGGCGGCGGGCCGCGGCGGTGCCCCTCCCCGGAGCGGGCACCGCCGCGGCACCAGCCTAACGTGTTGTGTCCAGTGTGGACAGTGCAATTCCGGGTACATTCGAACCGGGAGACAATTTCGCCGAACGCGAACAGTTATCCACGCGAAATCGAAATGCGCCGGTCCGACACGCCGGACCCGTCCGGAATCGATCTCCATCTCCGCAGGTCAGCGCCTGCCCCACCCGGTGGCGTCCTGCTGTCGGCGAACACGGCCGTGCCGCCGGTCTCCCGACCACCCCGCTCGGCTAGAGTGAGCGCAGGAATCAGCAGTGCGAGCTGTACCAGGCTGAAACTAGAGAAGGCGGACAGAGAGTGGAACACCACATCGCGATGCGCTCCGGCGGCGCCGGGATGAACCTCACCGACTCGGTGTACGACCGGCTGCTCCGCGACCGCATCATCGTGCTCGGCTCCGAGGTCGACGACGACGTGGCCAACCGCATCGTCGCCCAGCTGCTGCTGCTGACGGCGGAGAACCCCGAAGAGGACATCAAGCTCTACATCAACTCCCCCGGTGGTTCGGTCACCGCGGGCTTCGCGATCTACGACACCATGCAGTTCGTGCAGCCCGACGTGCAGACCTTCGCGATGGGCCTGGCCGCGTCCATGGGGCAGTTCCTGCTGTCCTCCGGTGCCCCCGGCAAGCGGTTCGCGCTGCCCTACGCCCGGATCATGATGCACCAGCCCTCCGGTGGGGTCGGCGGCACCGCCTCGGACATCAAGATCCGCGCCGAGGTGTACGCGCTGTGGAAGAAGGAGATCGCCGAGCTCACCGCCCGGCAGACCGGCCGCAGCGTGGAGGAGGTCACCCGGGACGGTGACCGCGACCGCTGGTTCACCGCGCGCGACGCGCTGGAGTACGGCTTCATCGACCACGTCGTGGAGCGCTCCTCGGAGACCCCGAACGGCTGATCCACTCGCACGGCGGCGGCGCTACCCGGTCCGGGTGGCGCCGCCGCTGTCGTCGGGGGCTCGTCCGCTCAGCGGGACTCGCGCTCCACAGAGCGGGACTCGCGCTCCACAGAGCGGGACTCGCGCAGCCAGGCGGGGTCGATGCCCTGGGGTGGGCCGCCCGCGCCGAGGTCGGCGGGGGTGTAGCCGGTGGGATAGCCCGGGTAGCTGGGGTTGCGCGGTTCGTTGGCCATGCGCGACGCGCGGCGTGGCGGCAGCAGGCGCACGAACTCGGAACGGGCGCGCAGCCCGGCCCTGGCCAGGGCGGTGACCCGCGCCGGTTCCGGGGTGAAGCCGAACGCGGTGATCATCCGCGGTTCGAGCAGTGCGGTCACCGCCCGGCGCACGGCGGGCCGCAGCGGGGCCGGGTACCAGGAGCACATCAGGTCCAGGGTGTAGATCCCGATGCGCCGGTTGTCCTCGGTGAACCGGAACGTGTCCCGCTCGAAGTCCCGCGCCCACCGCCGGAACTCCGCGTACCCGCTCGGGATGTCCTGGATGCCCATCCGCCTGCCCACCTCGCGGTAGAAGTGGAACGCGGCGAGCCGCTCGTGCTCGGTCAGCCGCCGCCAGCCGTAGCGGTGCAGCCAGCCGATCGGCTCGTAGATGAACGTGGACAGCACGTAGAGCATGTCCTCGTTGCTGATCCGGTACTGCCCGTGCATGCGGTTGACCACCCGCAGGCTCTCCTTGCCGCGCGGGGAGTCGTAGCCGTGCTCGGCCAGCTCCGCCATGAGCAGGGCCGTGTCGTCGTAGCGCTTCTGCGGCCTGTGCTCGAACTCCCCGGTGGCCACGAGCAGCGCGGAGATGCTGGGCACGCAGTAGGTCTTGTACAGCGCGAACTCCAGGGCGCGCTGGTAGTCCCAGGGGAACTCGAAGCCCGCGGAGATCCGGTAGATCTCCTGGTGGTCGCGTTCGGGGTCCAGCGACAGGATCCGGCGCAGCCAGTGCCAGCGGTCCACGGCTCAGCTCAGCCAGTCGCGCAGCTGCCGCACGTCGCCGATCGGGTCGGCGCCCACCGGGTTGACGTTGAGCATGGTGACCCCGGCCGCCCGGTACGCCTCGACGCGCTCCTTGACGTACCCTGCGGGGCCGATCAGCGTGCTCAGCTCGAGGAACTCGGCGGGCACCGCGGCGGCGGCCTCCTCCTTGCGCCCTTCCAGGTACAGGTCCTGGATCTTTTCCGCCTCGGCCTCGTAGCCGTAGCGGCGCATCAGGTCGTTGTAGAAGTTGCGGCCGCGTGCGCCCATGCCGCCGACGTAGAGCGCCACCACGGGCCGGGCGTACTCGCGCAGCGCGGTGACGTCCTCACCGATGGCCAGCAGCCCACCGGCCACCACGTCCAACGGCCCCAGCTCCGGTGACCGCTTGGCGGCGCCCGCGCGCAGGGCCGCACCCCACACCTGGTCGGCCTTCTCCGGCAGGAACAGGGTGGGCAGCCAGCCGTCGGCGATCTCCGCGGTCAGCCGCACGTTCTTGTCGCCCAGCGAGGCCAGGTAGATCGGGATCGAGGGGCGGACCGGGCGGCTGAGGATCTTCAGCGGCTTGCCGAGGCCGGTGCCCTGCCCCTGCGGGAGCGGCACCGAGTAGATGCCCTCGTGCTCGATCACCTCGCGGCGCCAGATGCGGCGGCACAGGTCGACCACCTCGCGGGTGCGGCCCAGCGGCCGATCGTAGGGCACGCCGTGCCAGCCCTCGACGACCTGCGGCCCCGAGGCGCCCAGGCCGAGCAGCGCACGGCCCTCCGACACCGCGTCCAGGCCCGCCGCCGTCTGCGCGATCAGCGCCGGGGTGCGGCTGTAGATCGGCAGGATGCCCGGGCCGATCAGCATGCGCTCGGTGCGCGCCGCCAGGTAGCCCAGCAGGGTCGGCGCGTCGAAGCCGTACGCCTCGGCCACCCAGACCGCGTCCAGCCCGGCCCGTTCCAGCACGACGACCTGTTCGATCAGTTCCCGGGGGTTCCCCGCGTACTGCAGGGGCACGCTCAGCCGCATCGCCGGCCTCCTCGTCTGGTTCACATATCATATATCTTATTCCCGGCCGGACAGACAGTACTGAGGAGGAGGGACCGTGGCCAGCCCGCTGCTACCCAGACCACAGCTGTCCGACGAGGTGGCCGCCCACCTGCGGGAATCCATCATGTCCGGCGAGCTGCGGCCCCGCGAGTTCGTCCGGCTGGACGCGGTGGCCGCCGAGCTGGGGGTCAGCGTCACGCCCGTGCGCGAGGCCCTGCTGGCGCTGCGGGCCGAGGGCATGGTCGAGCTGCAACCGAGGCGCGGCTTCGTGGTGACCCCGCTGACCAGGCAGGACGTTCAGGACCTGTTCAGCCTGCAAGCCCACCTCGCGTCCCAGCTGATGGCGCGGGCCGCCGAGCGGATCACCGAGCAGCAACTGCTGGACCTGGAGCGGATGGCCGCCGACCTGGCCGCCGCCGCGCACGTGGGCAGCCAGTCGCTGGGCGCTCAGGAGTACGAGTTCCACCGGGCCATCAACCTGATCGCCCAGTCGCGCAAGCTGGCCCGGTTCATGGAGCTGGCCAGCCGGTATGCGCCCGGTCGGCTCTACACCGCCGACGAGGACTGGCGGCGGCAGGTGGTCGCCGACCACTCGGCGATCCTCACCGCGTTGCGCGAGCACGACGCCGAGGCCGCCAGGGCCGCGATCCTGCGCCACGCCGCCGACGGCGAACAGCGCCTGCTGCGGCACCTGGACTCGGTCGGCATCTGGGAGTCCTGAGCCGAACCGTCCGTCCACTATGGACGTACATGCTCGGTCACCGCGCGGCAGCACACCGTCACGCCGGAGCCGGCGTTGTGTCGACAGGTTGACGAGCAGGTCACGAAATGCCCCAACAGAACGAATTGCTGGGTGCCATTGTGCCTACTCTGCTGCACTCGACTCGCCGACTCGAAGGAGACTGGCATGACCACGACCCTCGGCTTCGTCGCTCACCAGGACGACTGCATCCTGTTCATGAACCCCGACCTGTGGGGGGACATCTTCGCCGGCCGTTCGCTGTGGACCGTGTACCTGACCGCGGGTGAGGTCCCGTACAGAACGGGGAGAACCTACGGCGGCATGGACTACGCGGACATGCGCATCCAGGGTGCGCGCGCCGCCTACGCCGAAGCCGCCGGCGTACCCAACAGCTGGAGCTTCGAGGCGAAGACCTGGAACGGACACCAGGTCGCCACCAACCAGCTCGACGGCACCGACATCCACCTCGTGTTCTGCTTCATCCACGCCGCGGCCGCGCCGGAGGACCCGACCGGGGACCTGTACCGGATGCTGCACGACCCGTCCTTCGTCGCCAACCCGATCGACGGCCGGCCCGGCTACACGCGGTCCTCCTTCGTGGGCATGCTCAGCGCGATGATCAACGACATCGGGCCGGACTACATCAGGACCCAGTCCACGCGGGGCCACACGGACCTCGCGCCGAACCGGGACCACGTGGACCACACCTCCGGCGCGATCCTGGCCGCCATGGCCAACCTCGACGCCTCCGGCCACACCCGGGTGCGCCGCGACGAGTACCTGGGCTACGTCATCCGCGACGACTCGACCTACCCCGAGGAGCCCTCCGGGCTGGCCGACTTCAAGACCACGATGTGGACCACCTACGCCCCGCACGACCCGGAGGTCTCGGTGAACACCTGGCTCCCGGTGATGGGCAAGCAGTACCGGAGGCAGGGCGGCAGCTACCTGCCCGGCGACCCGTGGACCGCGCCGGTGGACTTCACCAGCCCGGTCTGATCAACGTCGAACGGCAGCGCGCGGTCGGCCGGGACCGCGCGCCGCACGGCGGGACTGGCGCGCGTGGGAGCGGGACTCACGCGCTGGTGGGCGGGACTCGCGCACCAGCGGGCGGGACTCGTGCTCCGCTGGCCGGGACTCGCCCGCCAACTCGTGCACCTCAGACCGGGACTCGCGCGCCGCAAAGCGGGACTCGGCTGCGGCAGAGCGGGACTCACGCACCCCCAGAGCGGGACCCGGCTGCCGCAGAGCGGGACTCACGCACTCCAGACCGGAACACGCGCACCACTCAGCGGGATTCGCGCACCGGCGGGCGGGACTCGCGCCCCTCTCAGCGGGACCCACGCACCAGCAGCCGGGACTCACGCTCCGGTGGCCGGGCCTCACGCGCCAGCGGGCGGAACGCGCCCACCCCTCAGCGAGACTTGCGCCCCCAGCGCGGGATTCGCGCACCGCAGAGCAGGACTCGCGCACCGCAAAGAGCGGGACTCCCCCACCGGCAGCCGGGACTCACACACCGGTGGGCGGGTCTCGCACACTCCAGACCGGGACACGCGCACCACTCAGCGGGACTCGCCCACCGGCGGGCGGGACTCACGCGTCTCAGAGCGGGACTCGCGCTCCCCAAACCGGGACTCGCGCGCCGCAAAGCGGGACTCGGCTGCGGCAGCCGGGACTCACCCACCAGCAGCCGGGCCTCACCCACCAGCAGCCGGATCTCACGCCCACCTCAGCGGATCTCGCCCACCTCGGAGCGGGACTCGCGGGTGGGGTGTTCGGTGGCCTGCCAGCTGGCGAGCAGGCGCAGGCGTTCCTCGGCAGGTGAGCCTGCCGGTGCCGCGTAGGTGATCAGCACCTGGTCGCTGTCCCCCCGCAGGGCCATGGTCACGTAGCTCAGTTCCAGCTCGCCCACCAGCGGGTGGTTGATCCGCTTGGCGCCGTTGGTCTTCTGCTTGACGGCGTGCTGGGCCCACAGCGTGCGGAACTCCGGGGACTTCATGGACAGCTCGCCGATCAGCGCGGCCAGCTCGGGGTCCTCGGGGTAGTTGCCCGCGTCCAGTCGCAGGAGGGCCACGGCCTCGGCGGCCACGGTGGGCCAGTCCGGGTAGAACTCGCGGGCCCCCGGCCACAGGAAGGTGTGCCGGGCGGAGTTGCGGAACTCCGGGGACTGCGTGCTGTAGCCGTACAGCGCGTCTGCCAGGGCGTTCCAGGCCAGGATCTGCATGCGGCGGCCCAACACGAAGGCGGGCACCTGCTCCATCATGTCCATGGTGCGCTGCACGATCGGGCGCACCCGCTGCTGCTGCGGGGCCGACCGGGACCGCTTGGCGGGCCGCACGAGGTTGCGCAGGTGCACCCGCTCGGTCTCGTCCAGGCGCAGGGCGCCCGCGATGGCGTCCAGTACGGCGTCGGACACCGTGGGGCTGCGGCCCTGCTCCAGGCGCACGTAGTAGTCCACACTGACCCCGGCCAACTGGGCCAGTTCCTCGCGCCGCAGGCCGGGGACGCGCCGCCGCCCGAACGAGGGCAGGCCCACCTCGGCGGGCTGGATGCGGGCACGCCGTGAGCGCAGGAACTCGCCGATGTCTTGGGCCACGTCGACCAGTATCGCCGCAGCGGCCGCTCCCAACCTGGTACTGCCACACCCACGGTAGAACCGTGCCCTGGGTAGGGCCTGGCGCGGGCCGCAGGGTTGTCGCCATGACCTCCTACGAGAACCTGACCGACCGCACCGCACTGATCACCGGCGCCGCCAGCGGCATGGGCGAGGCCATCGCCCGGCTGCTGGGCGCCTCCGGGGCGCGGGTGGCCCTGCTGTCCCGGCGGGCCGACCGGCTGACCACGCTGGCCGACAAGATCATCGCCGACGGGGGCCGTGCGCTCGCGGTGCCCGCGGACCTGACCGACTCCGCCTCGGTGGACGCCGCCGCGGCACGGGTGCGTGCCGAGTTCGGGCCGGTGGACCTGGTGGTGAACAACGCGGGCGTGATGCTGCCCAACCCGATCACCGATGGCCGCGAGGACCAGTGGCAGCGCATGATCGACACCAACCTGGTCGGGGCGCTGCGCGTGATCAGGACGTTCGTGCCCGACCTGGTGGAGTCCGCCCGCGCGGGCCGCACCGCCGACCTGGTCGACATCTCCTCGATCGGGGCGCACATGGTCTTCCCCAACTACGCCGTGTACAGCGCGACCAAGGCGGCGCTGACCCACCTGTCCGCCTCGCTGCGCAGCGAACTGGGGCCGCAGGACGTGCGGGTGACCAACATCGAGCCGGGCGCGACCCAGACCGAGTTGACCGACCACCTCGACAGCGCCGAGATGGTCGCGCAGCTCGACGCCCTGTTCACGACCACCGGCCTGCTCAGCGCCGAGGAGATCGCCGACGTGGTCGGCTACGTGACCAGCCGCCCCCGGCACGTCAACCTGCGGCAGATCGTGGTGCTGCCGACCAGGCAGGCGTGAACCCTCAGCCGTCGAGGTCGGCCAGGCGCTGGGCGACCTCCTCGGCCTCCGGGGCGCCCATGCCGGTGAGGATGTGCAGCGCCCTGGTCAGCGACTGCCGTGCCTGGTCCGTCCGCCCGCAGCCGAGCAGGGCCACTCCCCTGCTGTGCAGGGCACGGGCCAGGCCGAACCGGTCGTCGATCGACTCTCGCACCTCGATGGCCTGGTCGTAGTGGTCGACGGCCTCCTCGAACCGCTCCATGGCCAGGTGGACCTGGCCGAGCACGGTCAGTGCGGAGCCCACGCCGTGCACGTAGCCGACCTCGCGCCAGGCGGTGAGCGAGCGGTGGCCGTAGTCCAGTGCCTCCTCGTGGCGCCCCATCGCCAGGTACGCCGAGGCGGTGCCTTGTAGGGCCCAGGCCGCGCCCCAGTGGTTGCCGATCCGCTCGAACAGCTCGGCGGCCCGGCGCAGGCAGGGCATCGCCTCGTCGAACCGGCCCATGGCCACGTAGGTGTTGGCCAGCGCGTTGGTGGCGATGCCCTCCATCCACCGGTCCTCGGTGTCCGGGTAGACCTCCAGCGCCAGCCGGTAGTGCGTCACCGCTTCCTCGTAGCGGCGCAGGTCGTTGTAGACCACACCCAGCGCCGCATGCCCGTTGGCGATGCCGGAGGTGCTGCCGTCCAGACCGGCCTGGTGCAGGGAGAGCTCCAGCATCTCCAGCCACAGGTCCCAGCGCTTGTTGTAGACGTACCAGAAGCTGGACATCGTCTGCGGCAGCCGCCAGGCCACGCCGTGCTCGCCCAGCTGCGCGGCGCGGCGGATCGCGGAGACGATGTTGGCCTCCTCGGCGGCGAACCAGGCCCGGCACTGCGCGGGGTCGGCCGGGTCGGCGAAGGTCCAGTGCCGCGGCGGCGCGACGATGTCGTGCACCGCCTTCTGCGGGATCATCACCCGGTCCGCCGAGTTGGCCGCGTGCAGGTACCACCAGGCCGACCGCCTGCCCGCCGCGTGCCTGGTCTCCTCGTCCTCCTCCTCGAAGGCGCGTTCCAGCGCGTACACCGCGAGCAGGTCGTGGAACTGGTAACGGCCGTCACCGCGCTCCTCCAGCAGGTGCGCCCGCACCAGCTCCTCGAGCAGCGCCTCGGTCTCCGGCCCGGTGACGTCGGCCAGCGCGCCCGCGGCGTGCCCGCTGATGTCCTCGCCCTCGTGCAGCCCCAGCAGCCGGAACATGCGGGCCGCCTGCGGGCTGAGCGCGTCGTAGGACCAGGAGAAGACCGCGCGCACGTTGGAACTCACGTCGTCGCCGGTGTCCAGGGCGTCCAGCCGGAAGTGGGCGTCGCGCAGCTCGTCCACGAACTGGGCCAGCGGCAGGTTCGGGCTGCACCAGGCGCGGGCCCCGACGATGCTCAGCGCCAGCGGCAGGCCCGCGCACAGCTGGATCAGCTCCTCGAAGGCGGCCCGGTCCTCGGCGATCCGCTCGGGGTCGAGGTAGCCCGCGAGCAGCTCGGCGGAGTCCTGCGGGCCGAACAGCCCGAGGGTGAGCTGGCGCGCGTCCCCGGTGGCGGCCAGGCCGTCCAGCCGGTTGCGGCTGGTGACCAGCACCACGCAGCTCTGGTTCGCGGGCAGCAGCGGGTGCACCTGCTCGGTGGACACGGCGTTGTCCAGCACCAGCAGCAGCCTGCGGCCCGAGGCGATGGAGCGGAACAGGGCGGAGCGCTCGTCCAGGGCGGTCGGGATCTTCTCCGAGGACACGCCGAACGCGGTCAGCAGGGTGTACAGCGCGTCGTGGGTGCTCACCGGGTCACCGGCCACGTCGAACCCGCGCAGGTTCAGGTACAGCTGGCCGTCCGGGAACCGGTCGCGCACCCGGTGCGACCAGTGCACCGCCAGCGAGGTCTTGCCGATGCCCGCGGTGCCCTCGATGGTGGTGATCACCACCGTGCCCCCGGTGGTCGGTGCCGTCAGCGGGGGCAGCAGGCCGTTGAGCCGGGTCAGCTCCTCGCCCCGCCCGGTGAAGCGGCGGGTGTCGTGCGGCAGCTGGGAGGGCACTGCCCTGGTCGGATCGGCCGCGGCGGGCTTGTCCCGCGCCAGCAGCGTGTCGTGCAGTTCGCGCAGCACCGGTCCCGGCTGCACACCCAACCGCTCGGACAGCACCTGCTCCCCGGCCTGGTAGACCTCCACGGCGCTGTCGCGGCGTCCCTGGGCGAGCAGGGCGCGGATGAGCAGCGCCCTGGCCGACTCCCGCAGCGGGTGGTCCGCCAGCACCGCGGCCAGCTCCTCCACCAGCTCCGCGTGCCGCCCCATGCGCAGCAGCACCTCGCCGCGCTCCTCCACCACGTCCAGGCGCAGCTCCGAGAGCCTGGCCCGCTCGACGTCGGCGAACGGTCCGGTGATCGTCCCCAGCGGGGTGCCCACGCACAGCCCCAGCGCCTGGTCCAGCGCCCGCAGGGCACCGGCGGCCTCCCCGGCGGCCAGCAGGGTCCGCGCCTGCTGGCGGGCCGCCGCGAACCGCTCGGCGTCCACCGACTGCTCGGGCAGTCGCAGGCAGTAGCCCGAGCCCGCGCTGACGAGCACCTGGTAGGGCGCGCCCTCGCGGCGGTCCGGCTCCAGCACGCGGCGCAGACCGGCCACGTAGGTGTGCACGTTGCCCGCGGCCGTGGCCGGTGGCGTGGCGCCCCACAGGGCGTCGATCAGCTCGGCGCGGGAGATCACCTGGTTGGCGTTGGTGGCCAGCACGGCGAGCAGCGCCTGCTGGCGGGGCGGCCCCACCGGCACCAGCCGCTCACCGATCCAGGCTCGCACGGGTCCCAGCAGCCCGATCCGAACGGGCGTCACGGCATCGAGCACTGCGGGCACTGTCATCGGCGCTGCTCCGAATGTGAGAGCGATCCCTCGGCTCGGTCAACGCTATACCACCCGAGTGGGGGAACAGCAGCCCTGGATTTTCGATCGGTCGGCGGCTGGCCAAGCGGGACTCGCGTGCTGGAGAGCGGGACTCGCGCACCCCAGAGCGGGACTCGCGGGTCAGGTCAGTTCGCGGACCACGAGCTCGCTCACCGGGTCGGCCGGGTCGGTGAACTGGAAGTGGTCCACACCCGGTGGCACCACGAGGCGCACCGACTCCCCCGCCGCCTCGGCGAACCGCTTCGCGAGCTCGACCGGCACGTGCACGTCGGCGTCACCGTGCAGCACCACCACCGGCACGTCCAGTGGCAGCAACGCCATCGGGTCGGTCTCCGGCAGCCGCTCGGCCACCCGGGCTCCCAGCAACTCCGTCACGGCGTTATCGCTCAGGCCCAGCTCGTGCGCCCTGGCCAGGTCGCACAACGGGGCCAGCGCGAGGACCTTGGCCACCTGCGGGCGGCTGTCCCGGTGCCAGCGACTCGTCGGCGGCAGGCGGTGCCGCCCGCTGGCCCACAGCGCGAGGTGGCCGCCCGCCGAGTGGCCGACCAGCACCAGCGGCCGCCCGCCCAGCAGCTCGGGCAGTGCGTCCACGGCCTGGGCCACGTCGTCGAAGGTGCCCGGCCAGCCGCCCGCGCCGCGGACTCGCCGGTACTCGACCGACGCCACCGGGATTCCTTGCGCGGCAAGGTGTTCCGCGAACGGCACCAGGTAGGACCGGTCGTAGGTCTGCCGCCAGTAGCCGCCGTGCACCAGCACCGCGGCGGGCCGCTGCTCGCTGCCGGGCGGCTCCCACAGGTCGATCACCTGGTCGGCGTGCTCCCCGTAGCGGACGGTCCTCACGAGAGGACCTCCGCCAGCACCTCGGCGGCGCGCAGGGCGTCCACGTGGCGCGTGTAGAGCGGGGTGAAGCCGAAGCGCAGGATGTCCGGCGGCCGGTAGTCGCCGACGACCCCGCGGGCGATCAGCTCCCTCATGACGGTCTCGGCGTCCACACAGGACAGTGACACCTGGCTGCCACGCGACTCGTCGGCCGGGGTCACGCTGCGCACCCGGCCGGGCACCAACTCGTCCACGCAGCGCACGAAGAACTCGGTGAGCGCCAGGCTTTTCTGCCGCACCTGCGCGATGTCCACCCCGTCCCAGGCGTCCAGGGCGGCGTCCAGGGTCAACAGCGAGATGATCTCCGGCGTGCCCGCGCGCGCCCTGGCGATGCCCGGCGCGGGCCGGTACCTCGGCTCCATGCCGAACGGGTCGGCGTGCGAGCACCAGCCGGTCAGCGGCTGGTCCAGCTCGGGCAGCAGGTCCGGCCGCACGTAGAGGTACGCGGGCGCGCCGGGTCCACCGTTGAGGTACTTGTAGGTGCAGCCCACGGCGAAGTCGACCCGGTGCCGGTCCAGTTCCACCGGCAGCGCCCCGCCGCTGTGCGAGAGGTCCCAGAGCACGCGGGCGCCAGCGGAGTGCACGGCCCCGGTCAGCGCACCCATGTCCCACAACCGGCCGGTGCGGTAGTCCACGTGGTTGAGCAGTACCAGGGCGGTGTCCGGGCCCAGCTCCGCGGGCACGTCCTCGGGCCGCACCGCGCGCACCCTCGCACCGGTCATGCGTGCCGCCGACTCGGTGATGTAGCCGTCGGTGGGGAAGGTCGTGGCGTCCACCAGGACCTCGGTGCGGCCCGGGGTCATGCGCAGGGCCGAGACCACGGCGCGGAACACGTTGACGCTGGTGGAGTCGCCGACCACCACATGGCCGGGCCGGGCGCCGACCAGCGGGGCGATCCGGTCGCCGATCCGCTGCGGGGCGTCCCACCAGCCGCTCTCGGACCAGGAGCGGATGCGCAGCCGCCCCCACTGGTGACTGATCACCTCGGCCACCCTGGCGGGCACCGCGCGGGGCAGCGCGCCCAGCGAGTTGCCGTCCAGGTAGACCACGCCGTCGTCGAGGTCGAAGCGCTCGCGCACCCAGGCGAGCGGATCGGTCAGGTCGGCCTGCTCGGCCCAGTCGCGGAGGTCAGACATAGCTGCGTGCCGTCCAAAGCTCGGGGAACACGATCTTATTGGCCCGCTTCTCCAGCCATGCAACTCCAGCGGAGCCGCCGGTGCCCTGCTTGGAGCCCATCGCCCTGCGGGTGGCCAGCAGGTGGTCGGTGCGCCAGCGCCCGACCAGCTCGGCGACGTCGGTCAGCGCCTCGCCCAGTTCCACCAGCTTCTCGTGCCTGGGGTCGGCATAGATCCGGGTCCACACCGCCTCCACCCCGGGGTGCGGTTCGTAGCGCTGGGACAGGTCGCGCTCCAGCACCTCGGCGGGCACCTCGAAGCCCTGCCTCGCCAGGTGGGCCAGCACGGCGTCGTACAGGCTCGGGCTGTGCAGCGCGGCCTCCAGCTCGGCGTGCACCCGCGGCACGCCCCGGTGCGGCTGGAGCAGGCTCGCGCTCTTGTCCCCGAGCAGGAACTCCAGGTGCCGGTACATCGCGGACTGGAAGCCCGAGCCCTCACCGAGGGCGGCCCGGTAGGAGTTGAACTGCCCCGGGGTCAGCGAGGCGATCGGCGTCCAGCTCGCGTTCAACGCGGTCAGTTGGGGCAGGCTGCGGCGCAGCGCGGCGAGCGCGTCCTGCGCGCGGTCCTGGGCCAGCGCGTCACGGGCGGTGCGCCACTCGTGCACGAGCAGCGTGAACCACAGCTCCATGACCTGGGTGGTGACCAGGAACGCCATCTCGGCGGGGTCCTCGGACCACGGCTCCTGCAAGGCGGTGAGCACGGACGCCTTGACGTAGCGGTCGTAGGGACTGGCCCCTGCGAACTCCAGTTTCGGCTCAGCGGTGTCCTTGGTGATCACGCCAAGAATGGTGACTCACCAACAGGTCCCGGACCATGGCCGACGTGATGCCCGTTCACGTTCTGGAATTGTGATCGTCAGACTGACAAGGATTTCGACTTACAATCGTCAAATGAGCCTCGATGATCTCGACTGGCGGCTGCTGGAGGAGCTGCAACAGGACGCGCGGACCTCCTTCAACGAACTGGCCCGCAGGGTCGGGGTCTCCGCACCGACGGTGGCGCAGCGGGTGCGCAGGCTGGAGGAGACCGGGGTGATCACCGGCTACCGGGCGACCGTGGAGCCCGCGGCGGTCGGCCTGGACGTGCAGGCGCTGGTGAGCATGCGCTGCTACGGGCCGCGCTGCATCACGCTGCAACCCGAGCGGGTCGCCGACTGGCCGGAGATCCTGCAGATCGTCCGGTTGACCGGGGACATCTGCTCCATCGTGCACGTCGCCGCGACCAGCGTGCAGGAGCTGACCAGGGTGCTGGAACGACTGTGGGGCTACGGCGAGACTTCCAGCGCCATGATCCTGTCGCTGCCGATCCCGCGACGACCGATCGTGCGCCCGTCGTCCTGACCGAACCGGGGGTCCACATGCCAGTGCGCACTGAATACCGACAGGGCACGCCGTGCTGGGCGCACCTGCGCACCGCCGAGGCCGTACGCGCGCAGGCGTTCTACGGCGGGCTGTTCGGCTGGCGGTTCGAGGGCGCGACGGCGTTGCTGGGCGACAAGCCGGTGGCCGCCGTCGACACTGGAGACGGTGCGCCCGCCTGGCACACGTACCTGTCCGTGGACGACCTGGACTCCGCCCTGACCGAGGTGCGCGCGGCCGGTGGCGCGGTCGGCGCGGTGCCGCCCGGCGAGGAGTCGGGGCGGGCGGCGTGGCTGGTCGACCCGGCCGGGGCCGCCGTCACGCTGTGGCAGCCCGGCACGCACTTCGGCGCCGGGCTGGTCAACGAGCCGGGCACGATGATCTGGAACGAGCTGCTGACCACCGGGGACGTGGCGGTCGCGCTGGCGTTCTACCAGCGGGTGCTGGGGGTGGGCGTGCTGACCGAGCAGGTGCTGGACATGCCGTACTCGATGTTCGAGGTGGACGGGCAGCCGGTGGCCGCCGTGCACCCGGCGAGGACCGTGAGCACGCACTGGCGGGTGTACTTCGCCACGGCCGAGATCGAGCGGAGTGCCGCCGCCGTCACGGAGTTGGGCGGGGTCGTGGAGCACCCGCCCACCCCGACGCCGATCGGGCCCATGGCGGGGATCCGCGACCCGCAGGGCGCCGTGTTCAGCCTGTGGCAGCGGGCAGAACCCGCATGAGCAGGCCGTGCAGGGTGGCGAGTTCGGTCTTCGACAGGGGTGCGAAGGACTCGGCCAGCACCGCGTCCACGACCTGATCGCCCGCACGCAGCAACTGTGTACCGCGCTCGGTGAGCCGGTGGCGCAGGGCCCGGCCGGGGCCCGGCACCCGTTCGATCAGCCCGCGTTCGACCATGCGCCCGGCCAGCGCGCCGAAGGACTGGTCGGTCTGGAAGGTCAGCTGCGCCAGGGCGTGCAGTGAGGCCTCGGGGTTCGCCGCGAGGTGCCGCAGCGCGTCCCACTGCGCCAGGCTGACGCCGAGCTCCGTCAACCGCGTGTCCAGCGTGCGGTGGTGCCGGTTCTGCACGCGCTTCACGGCCAGTCCCACGTCCTGCAAGGTCGGTTCCACGCGATCCAGGCTACCTCAGCTTGCTTATCTAAGTATCCTTGCATAAGGATGTTGGGCATGACGACTCTCCTCCTGCACGGCGGCGCGGGGCCTCGGTCGGTGGCCGCCTTCGGTACAGCTCTGCAACAGCGCCACGGGGTGCGGGTGCTCACCCCGACGCACCCCGGGTTCGACGGCACCGACCACCCCGCCGAGCTGGACAGCACCCGTGCGCTCGCCCGCCACTACCGGGACCTGCTCGACCGCCTCGACCTGCGCGAGGTGACCGTGATCGGCTCCTCGATCGGCGGCTGGACCGCCGCCGAACTCGCCCTGCTGGGCACCGAGCGGATCAGCCGCCTGGTGCTCGTCAACGCCGTCGGCATCGAGGTCGAGGGCGCGCCGGTCACCGACATCTTCGGGCTGTCAATGCCCGAACTCGCGGCGCTGAGCTACCACGACCCAGCGCCGTTCGCGGTCGAGCCGAACGAGCAGCAGCGCGCCGCGATGGCGGCCAACCGCGTGGCGCTGGGCAGGTACGCCCCGTCCATGACCGACCCGACGCTGCGCGAACGGCTGCGCGCGGTCTGCGTGCCGACCCTGGTGGTGTGGGGCGAGAGCGACGGGATCGTCACCGCCGAGTACGGACGTGCTTATGCCGCGGCGATTCCCGGTGCGCGCTTCGAGTTGGTGGCCGGAGCCGGTCACCTGCCCCAGCTGGAACGCCCCGAGGCGATGCTCGACCTGCTCGCCGTCTGGGTCAGCTGACCGCCGACCGCAGGCGGGCGAACTCGGCCGCCAGCTCCGGCAACTGCCAGTGCGCGTTGAGGCCGCTCGGATTCGGCAGCACCCACACCAGGGTGTCACCGATCCGTTCCGGCCGCGCGCCGACACCCGCCTTCGGCTGGCCGAACGCCGTGCGGTAGGCGCCAAGCCCCACCACCGCCAACGCCTTCGGCCGCACCCCGCGCACCAGGTCCGTCAGCACGGCACCACCGGCCCGCAGCTCGTCCGCGCTCAACTCCTCCGCCCGCGCCGTGGCCCTCGCCACCATGTTGGTGATCCCCAGCCCGTGGTCGAGCAGTGCCCGCTGCTGATCCGGTCGCAGTTGCACCGGCGTGAACCCCGACAGGTGCAGCGCGGGCCAGAACCTGTTGCCGGGCCTCGCGAAGTGGTGCCCCGTGGCCGCCGACAGCAGCCCCGGGTTGATGCCGCAGAAGAGCACGTCCAGACCCGGTGCCACCACGTCCGGGATCGTGCTGCCGTACGCCGCCGCCAACTCCGCCTTCGTCGGTCCCACGCGATCAGTGTGCGGCATCACGGTTCGCGCTGCCGCCGGGGGATGCCGTCACCGCCGACAAGTATTCCAGCACAAGGAAAACCCCTTTGCTTCGGACACAAAGAGGGGTTGCGGATCACCGTCGAACGGGCATACTCCGGTGGCGCGAGGACCACACGGTTGCGCGACATCGGCGCGGCTTACCACACAACACAGAGGTGGCAGAACGGCGATGAGCGAGTACCCCTTCGACAACGCCTCGACCGCGGCGTCCACGCGGATGTCCTCGCTGGAGGCCAGTTTCGACGAGAACACCGCGGACGTGCTCGACCGGCTGGGGATCGCACCGGGCTGGCGCTGCCTGGAGGTGGGCGCGGGCGGCGGCTCGGTGGCGCGGTGGATGGCCGGGGCCGTGGGGCCGACCGGGCACGTGCTGGCCACCGACATCGACACCCGGCTGCTGGCGGACATCGCCTCGGACAACCTGGAGGTGCGGCGGCACGACGTGCTGACCGAGGACCTGCCGGCCGGGGAGTTCGACCTGATCCACAGCAGGCTGGTGCTCATCCACCACCCCGGCCGGGACCAGGCCCTGACCAAGCTGGTGGAGGCCCTGGCGCCGGGCGGACTGCTGGTGCTGGAGGAGATCCTGCCCCACGAGCAGGTCGTGCTGCGCGAGCCGTGGACCGGTGCCGCCGAGGCGTTCTGGGCGGTGCAGAGCCGAGTGCTGGCAGAACTCACGGCCAGGGGATCGGACACCAGGTGGGCCCTGAGCCTGCCGGAGCTGTACGCGGGCAACGGCCTGACCGGCATCGGCAGCAAGCGGGTGTGCCCCGCGGAGTGGCCCGGTGGCGGCGCGGGCGCGCGGCTGCTGGCGGCCAACATCGCCGAACTGCGCGAGGCACTGGTCGACCGCGGCGCGAGCGCCTCGGAGCTCGACACGTTCACCGGGCTGCTGGCGGACCCGGGGTTCGCGGTGTCCAGCTATCCCATGATGTCCGTGTGGGGCACCAAACCCGGTGCCAGCGAGCGGGACCACTGAGCGCGTGCGCCCGGTGCACCTGCCCGAGATCGCCGAGCGCATCGAACGGCTCCCGCTGTCCCGCTGGCACCTGATGGTGCGACTGCTGATCGGCACCGCGACCCTGTTCGACGGGTTCGACCAGTTGTTGATCTCCTATGCCCTGCCCGTGTTGCAGCGGCAGTGGGGATTCGGCCAGGCGACCGCCACCCTGTTGATCACTGCTGGGGCGGTGGGCATGCTGGTCGGCGCACTGCTGGCGGGCACCCTGGCCGACACGATCGGCCGGATCCGAGCGGTGGTGGCGTGCATCGTGCTCTACTCCGTGCCGAGCCTGCTGATGGCCTTCGTCGACGACCCGCAGACCTTCATGGTGCTGCGCTTCGTGCAGGGCGTGGGCATCGGTGGCGAGGTGCTCGCCGCCGCGGTGTACATGAGCGAGATCGTCGGTGCCGCCCGGCGCGGCCGGTTCGTGCTGCGCTACGAGGTGGTCTTCGCCGCCGGGTTGCTCTGCGCCGCCCTGGTGTCCTCCTGGGTCATCCCCGCCTGGGGCTGGCGCCCGCTGTTCGTCATCGGCGCCGCCCCGGTGCTGCTGGTGTTCCCCCTGCTGCGCTGGGTCCCCGAGTCCCCGCGTTGGCTGGCCGCACGGGGTTCGGCGCGCACCGAGGCCGTCATGGCGCGCATCGAGGCCGCCACCGCGGCGAGCGCGATCGTGGCACCGCCGGAGTCGCCCGCCGTCGAGCCGGAGCAGGCCGAGCCGGTCGCGCGGGGACGCTACGCGCGCAGGACCGTTGTGCTGGCAGTGGTCTGCCTCAGTGCTTTCCTGGTCAACTACGCGCTCTCCTCGTGGATGCCCGCCATCTACACCGGGCTGTTCAAGGTTCCGCTCGCCGATGCGCTGCGGTACAGCCTGTACTCGATGGTCGCGAGCTTCCTCGGCGCGGGTGTGCTGGCGATCGTGGTCGACCGGGCGGGACGGCGGATCAGCCTGGCCGTCGGCCTGGCCGGGGCCGGGGCGGCCCTGGCCGTGCTGGCCCTGACCGGCCCCCGTGACGGCGGGCTGGTCGCGGTGTTCGTGACGGTCAGCTCGCTGTTCATCTCGGCCACGAACATCGGCCTCTACCTGTACGTGCCGGAGTTGTACCCGACCAGGGCCCGCGCGCTGGGCAGCAGCGTCGCCGGGGTCTTCATCCGCCTCGGCGTCATCGTGGGGCCGATCCTGGTCGGCGTGCTGTCCACCGGCTTCACCGGGTTCTCGGTCGCACTCGGTGTGCTGGCCGCCGTGGGCATGCTAGCGGCCATCGTGCTGATCGTGTTCGGCGAGGAGACCACCGCCCGCAGGCTGGAGGAGCTCTCCCCCTGACTGGCGCCACTGGCCCGGTGTGCGACCGGAGGAGCCGTCCTCACGGCGGACCGGGCTCGGCGATCGCCCGCGCACGGGCCTTGTACTCGAACCCCAACGGCGTGATCCACCGCTGGATCCCGTCCGCACCCCGCGTGAACCGGTACCGACCGATCGTCTTCAGGCAGTGGTGCACATCGCAGAACGGTCCGAGATTGCGCTCATCCGTCTCACCACCCGAGGCAAAACCCCGCGCGTGGTCGATCTGACATTCCGCGACCGGCCGCAGACACCCCGGCGCCTGACACACCCGGTCCCGCACCATCACAAAATCCCGCAACGCCTTCGGCGGCCGATATCGTTTACGTCCGACCCCGATCGGCATTCCCACCTCATCGGTGAGCACCTTCCGCCAGTCCCCTTGGCCAGCGATTTCACGAGCCAAGTTCGCGTCAACGTAGCCAACCCCGGCGATGTACCCAGGGTCGGCGGTCAACCCCAGCAATGTCTGCACCAAAACGGTGACATCGGTCCACACCGTCACCGGCCGACCTGAGCCCAACATCCGATCGACGAACACATCGGCCTGCTTCTCGCCCCACGACCGGTCGTCATCCAGGGTCCCGGCATCGGCGTTGATCTGGTCGAAGATCGAACGAGCCTGCACGGCGTCCAGGTACGCGGTCAACTCCGCCATGCCATCAGGCTTGGACACGTAGCGCACCTCGGACCGCCGCACGGCCTTGACGTGCCGACTCTCCTCCCCCAGCGGATCAACCAGGCACACCAGCCGCCCGACCTCGACCGTCAACTCCTTCGAGTTCAACTCCGCGGCCCCAACCAACCGGGCATCCACGCGGCGGGCCTTCGCCGAGTCGAGGTTCTCGGTCAGCTTCCGAACGACCTCGAACCGATCCAGGTCCAGCAACCCGTCCCGCATCAACCCCGCCAGCACCGGCAGCCGATCCAGCGCCGCCGCCTGTTCCTGGAGCCTCCTCGCCCTCCCCAACGGCATGCGGAGCAACAGGGCGATCTCGTGCGGATCATCAAGTTCGGCGGCGCAGCAGAGCAGATCGAATTCAGCGGACGCGAGGCGCTTCCACACCTCCACCATCCGCTCCGCAATCTCCCGCTGCCCCATGTCACCATTCTACGCCGAATGGCCGACACCGAAGAGTGAATCCCCACGGGCAGTTTTTCCGGGTGGCAATTGGTCTCGAGTCAAACCACCCCTCACCCGCAGGGCGGCGAATACGCCAGCCCGGGGAAGTACCGCCCCCACTCCTGCTCACTGATCACCGGCCAGGCGACCGCGCAGATCTGCGCGACGGCCGCGTGCGGGTCGGTGTCCCAGAGCCGGGTCACGTTGTCGAAGTCCACCGAGACGACCGTCCGCCCGTCGGCGGCGAAGGTGACCGAGGTGAGCGTGCTGGTGTCCGCGAGCAGATCCGCGACCGGCGCGGGCGAGCTCGGGTCGGCGAGGTCGAACAGGTGCAGCCCACCGCCGAGCGTGGACACGGCGAGCCGCCGGTCGTCCTGGCTGAAGGTGATGGCCAGTGCCCCGTTGGGCGTGGGCACCGAGCCCAGCTCGCGGGGGTGGGAGCGGTCGCTGATGTCCCACAGGGTCACGAAGTCCCCGCTGTCGGTGAACCTGCCGATCGCGAGCAGGCGCCCGTCGGTGCTGAACGAGCGCGGGGACTCCGCCAGCTTGCTCGCGAAACTCGCGAGCGGCTGCGGTCTGTCCAGCGAGCTGATGTCCCACAGCTTGCTCTCCCCCGAGCTGGACTGGGTGGCCAGCGTGCGGCCGTCCGAGGACAGTGCGGGCGCGAGGGCGTCGGTCAGTTCCGCGCGCTGCACGGGCTTGCCCGGATCGCTGAGGTCCCACAGCCGGATGGTCCGGGAGTCGACGGTGGTGACGAGCACGCGCCCGTCCCGGCTCAGCCGCAGGAACGGCACCTCCGCCGATCCACCGGGCAACGACCCGAGCCGACGTGGCGCACGGGGATCGGCCACGTCCCACAGCGACACGGACTTGTCCTCGAACGAGCTGACCAGCAGGTGCCCGACCTGGGCGAATTCCGCCGACACGGCAGCGCCGCCGCCGGGGACGACACCCACCGGGCCACCGGCGTCCGGCTTGCCCAGGTCCCACAGCGCGGTCCCGCCGCTGGCACGCGTGGCGAGCAGGCGGCCACTGGCATCGACCGAACCGAAGTTCATGCCCTGGGCCCCGTGCTGCCGCGCGCTCTGCGGCAGGTCCTGCACGGTGACGATCCCGTCCTCCGCACCGGTGGCCAGCTCGCGGCCGTTCGGGCTGAACACCACGGTGGTGATCGGCGCGGAATGCCCTGGCAGCACGGTGATGACGGCGGGGTGGGCCGGGTCGGACACGTCCCACCAGCGTGTGGTCAGGTCGACCCCGCCGGTGGCCACGGTGCGCCCGTCCGGGCCGAAGGCCGCTGAGGTGATCACCCCCGAATGACCCGCCAGCAGTGAGACCTGCCTGGCGTGCCGTGGATCGGACACGTCCACCAGCCGCGCGGTGTTGTCGCTGGCCGCGACGAGCAGCAGGCGCCCGAACGGGCTGAACGCGATCGACATGACCGGGCCGCTGCCCGCCTCGATCGTGCCCACCTCCACCGGGTGCCGCAGGTCGGACACGTCCCACGCGGTCACGCTGCCCATGCCCGCGGTGATCAGCAGGTGACCGTCCCGGCTGAACGCCACCGCGTTGTACGAGGCGCTGATCTCGGACAGCGGCTTGATCGCGGTGGGGTCGGAGACGTCCCACAGCCGCACGGTGTTCCCGCTGCTGGTGGCCGCCAGCGTGCGGTCGTCGGGGCTGAACTCCGAGGCGAGCCGGATGTAGGCACCGGCCGCCTCCGCCGGGGTCGGTGCCGCGAACACGGTCCGCGGCGCGCTGGGGTCGGTCACGTCCAGCAGGCTCGCGGTGCCGTCGTTGTGGCTCATCGCGAGCAGGCGCCCGCTGTGGCTGTACGCGAGCGACCCGGCTGTGCCGGCACCGGTCACCGTGGCGGTGGTCCTGGGGTGGTGCGGGTCGCCGACATCGCGTAGCCGCACGGTGCGGTCGCCGCCCGCAGTGGCGAGTTGATGCCCGTGCGGGTTGAACGCGACGGCCCGGACCGGCGCGTTGTGGTCGGTCAGCCGGCTGGCGTAGGGCTGGGCGAGCGCGTTGAGCACCCCGCTGCGGGTGCGCGCCGAGTCCTCGATCCGGTACGCGGCCACCGCGAGCTGTGCGGCCAGGGCCGGGTTGCTGGCGCGCTGCGCGTTCGCCTCGCTCAACGCACCCTGCACGAGGGCCTGGTCCCGCTGACGGGTGTTGGCGTCCTGCATGTGCACGAAGCCGACCACGCTGACGACCGCCACCACCAGCAGCACGCTGAGCAGGCTGACCAGTTGCCGCAGCCGCCGGGTCCTGCGCCGGGAGTGGAACAGCTCGTCCGCCTCCGCGGCCAGGCTCGCGTCCAGGAAGGCCCGCTCCCGCGCGGTCAACTCCGAACCGTGCGCCTGCGACCAGTCCCGTGCCCGCGCCAGCCTGGTGCCGCGGAACAGCACGCCGGGGTCGTGCCGCAACGACTCCCAGATTTGGGTGGCCTCGGTGAGCTGGCGGTGCACGCGCAGCGCCTCGCGGTCCGCGGCCAGCCAGTCGCGCAGACGCGGCCAGCAGCGGATCAGCGCCTCGTGGGCGACCTGCACGCTGTGCTGGTCCACCGTCAGCAGCCGGGCGCTGACCAGCGCGTCGAGCACCTGCCGGGTGCCCGGGTCGGCCAGGTCGAGTTCCTCGGTGCGGACCCGGCGTGCGGTGTCCTCGGTACCCTCGCCGAGCGCGATCAGGCGCAGGAACAGGCCGCGCGCGATCTCCTGCTGCCGAGCGGAGAAGCCGCGGTAGGTGTCCTCGGTGGTACGGGCGATCGCGTGGTGGATCCCGCCCGCCGCCTCGTAGCCCGCCACCGTCAGCGCGATGCCCTGCCGACGGCGCCAGGTCTCCACCAGCGCGTGCGAGACCATCGGCAGCACCGCTGGCTGTGCCGCGGCGTCGGCCATGATCCGCGCCACCAGTGCCGACTCCACCTGGCAGCCCGCGCGGACCGCGGGCTGGCTGATCGCCTGGCGCAGTTCCTCCGGGGCCATCGCACCGAGCAGCAGCTGGCCCTCCGCGAGGGCCTCGACCAGCTCCGGGTACTGCCCGACGTGGCCGAGGAAGTCCGCCCGCGCGCCGAGAACGACCCTGGCCCGGCTGGTGGCGGACCGCGTGGCCGCGACCAGGGCGGCCACGAACGCGGACCGCTCCACGGGGTCCTGGCAGAGGGTGAAGACCTCCTCGAACTGGTCGACCACCAGCACGAGGTCCGTCTCCTGCGACTGGGCGGCCAACACCTGTCTGATCCTCAGGTGCAGGTTCACCGGGTCCGCCGCGAACTCCGTGTGCAGCTCGGCGGCCGGTTCACCGGCGAAGGCCGCGAGCGCCACCGCGCACTCCTCCAGCGGGTGCGGCCCCGGGGTGAACACCAGCACCGGCTGGCCCGCGCCGGTCAGCGCGGCGACGAGCCCGGCGTGCAGCACCGAGGTCTTGCCCGAGCCCGAAGCGCCGAACAGGCCGGTCAATCGCCGGTCGCCCACCCGGCGGAGCAGGGTCTGGACGATCCGCTCCCGCCCGAAGAACCGGTCGGCGTCCTCGGCTCGGAACGCGGCCAGCCCGGCGTAGGGCGCGTCGTCCTGTGCGGGCGCTGGAGCGGCCTCGCCGGAGGCCAGTTCCTGCCAGCGCGCCTGCCACTCCTCGGTGTCCCCGTCACAGCCGCGCACGTAGGCCAGGGTCACCGCGAGCGTGGGCAGCTTGCGGCCCGCCACGGCATCCGAGAGTGCGGCCGGTGAGTAGTGCGCGAGCCTGGCGAGCTGGCGGTAGGTCGGGCTGCCCGCCTTCTCACGTAGCTGTCGCAGGTCGGCCGCGAACCTCAGCAGCGCGGTGTCCTGCGAGCTCAGCGGGCGTTCGCCACGCGGCATCCGTCGTCCCCCTTTCGACGGATGCTCATTGTTCATACCGCGCTGTTCAGCGTCCACGGTTCGACCCTGGACAACCCGTCTGCCGTACAGCGGAAACCCCTGCACCACGGACCAATGAGGAAGATCACATGAAGCGGGCCCGTCTCGCTACTGCAACGGGCACTGCCAGATCAGCTCGGTGCCCACCCCGTGCCAGGTCCGCACGGCCATGGACCCGCCACAGGACCGGGCGCGGGCCTCGAGGTTGGCCAGCCCGCTGCGGGCCACGTTCTTCGGGATGCCGACCCCGTTGTCCCGGACCACGATCACCAGTTCCTCACCGGCGTCCATGGCCACCGACATCTCGGTGGCCTTAGCGTGCCGCAGTGCGTTGCTCAGCGCCTCGCGCAGCACGGCCTCGGCGTGCTCGGCGAGCGTGTCGGGCACCAGCGTGTCCACCGCACCGGACAGCCGCACGGAGGGCGTGGGCCCGCTGTCGGTGGTCAGCTCCGCCACGGCGTCCAGCAGCCGTCTTCGCAGGCCGTCGCCGTCCTCGCTGGTGGTGTGCAGGTCGAAGATCGAGGTGCGGATCTCCCGCACCGTCTCGTCCAGCTGGGTGACGGCCTTCTGGATGCGCGAGCGCACCTGCGCGTCCGAGACGCGGCGCAACGTGCCCTGCAACCCCAGCCCGGTGGCGAACAGCCGCTGGATCACGTGGTCGTGCAGGTCGCGGGCGATGCGGTCACGGTCGGCCAGCACGGCGAGCAGCCACTTGGCGCGCTGCTTCTCGGCGAACTCCATGGCCACGGCGGCCTGGTCGGCGAAGGAGCTGAGCAGCGGCACCTCGTCGGGCCGGAACCGCGGGGCGCCCTTGCCGCGCACCGCGACCAGCACCCCGGATGGCCCGCCGGGCGAGCGCAGCCCGACGGCGAGCGCGGGCCCGAACCACTCGCCGAGACCGCCCAGCTCGGCGGCGGCGCCGAGGTCGGGGATCAGCCGGGGCACCCCGTCCCGGGTGATCTCGGCGAGCAGCGAGTCCCCGTCCCGCAGGACGCGCCCGGCAAGCCCCTGGCCGCGGTCCCCCGCGCAGGAGGTGACCCGCAGTTCGTCGGCCTGCTCGTCGAGGATCAGGATCAGCGTGCAGTCCGCGCCCGCCAGGTCGCAGACCCTGCGGGCCACCAGCCGCAGCGCGTCACCGGCCGAGCAGCCCGCGAGCAGTTCGGCGCGGATCTCGGCGCTGGCCTCCAGCCAGCGCTGCCGCGACCGGCTCTGCTCGAACAGGCGGGCGTTCTCCACCGCCACCCCGGCCGCCGTGGCCAGCGCCTCCAGCACCTGCACGTCGTCGGCGGTGAACTCGGCGGCCCCGCGCTTCTCGGTCAGGTACAGGTTGCCGAAAACCTCGTCGCGCACCCGCACCGGGGCGCCGAGGAAACTGCGCATGGGCGGGTGGTTGGGCGGCAGTCCCACCGAGGCCGGGTGCTGGGACAGGTCGGCCAGCCGCAGCGAACGGGGGTCGTGCACCAGCACGCCCAGCAGCCCGTGCCCCTGGGGCAGCGGTCCGATCGAGGCGGTGGTGCGCGCGTCGAAGCCGACGTGGATCAGCTCGGACAGCTCCTTGTCCGCACCGAGCACGCCCAGCGCACCGTAGCGGGCGTCCACCAGGTCCACCGCCGCCTGCACGATCCGGCGCAGGGTCGGCTCCAGCTCAATACCCGAGGATACCTCGAGTACCGCGTCAAGCAGGGACTGCAACCGGTCCCTGGCGCCGACGGCCTCCCCGAGCAGGCGCCCGAACTCCGCCTCACCCGGTTGCGTGCCACGCTGCGTCATCTGCACTCCGCGTCCGCCCCCGCGATCTCAACATGATCCAGATCGAGAAAGCCTTGCACGACCGCCAAACGGAGGTCACAGGGGCCTGCCCGCGCAGCAGGGCAACGGTAGTCAGCCGATCACCCCCCGCAACCTCCTGCCGTTGAGCAGCCTGGGAATGATCGCGATCAGGCGGTCGGCCCGGTGCGGGGCCCACCGCCGCAGGTGCTCGGCGGCGACGCGTTCCCTGGGGTGCGCGGACCTGGTGCGCCCCACCGCGATCACGCTCCAACCGCACATGGCCAAGGGGTCGAAGCTGTCCACCTCGAAGGCGACCACGGCGTCGTTGGTGGCCTCGGCGAGCACCCCGCCCTCGACCACCCGGACCAGGATGATGCCGCCGGAGAGCACGAAGGTGACCGGCAGCACCGCGGGCAGGGCTCGGTCGGTGAACACGATCCGGCCCAGCAGCGCGCCACCGAGCAGGCGGAGGCACTCGGCGCGGTCGAGAACCTCCATGCCCGATGAGTCCACAGTGGACTCGTTGAGACTCACCCGACCAGGTTCGCCGGTTTCAGTACCGGCGGGTAGCGCCGGGTGGCACTCGAACCGGTGACCTTCGCCCCTATGATCCGAGGCCATGACTGGGCGTGCGGTGGTGCTGGGTGGCGGCGGTGTGACCGGGATCGCCTGGGAGATCGGGCTGCTCACGGGGTTGACCGAGGCCGGGGTGGACCTGCGCGCGGACCTCGTGGTCGGCACCTCGGCGGGTTCGGCCGTCGGCGCCCAGCTGACCAGCGGCACCCAGCTGCCCGAGCTGTTCGCCCGCCAGGTCGACCCGGCCAAGCAGGTCACCGAGATCCCCGCGGAGATCGACCCCGAGCAGATGGCCCTGCTGTTCGCCGAGAGCATGGCGCAGAACGGGGACCCGCAGGAGTCGTGGCGACGGACCGGCGAGCTGGCGCTGGCCGCGAAGACCGTCGGCGAGGCCGAACGCCGGGCCGTGATCGCCCAGCGGGTGCCCAACCCCGAGTGGCCGTCCACGCGGCTGGCGCTGACCGCCGTCGACGCGTCCACCGGCGAGTTCGTGGTCTTCGACCGGGACAGCGGGGTGGACCTGGTGGACGCGGTGGCCGCCAGCTGCGCCGTACCGGGCGTGTGGCCGCCGGTGACCATCGGTGGGCGCCGCTACGTGGACGGCGGGGTGCGCTCCCCGGAGAACGCCGACCTGGCCGCGGGCAGCGAGCGGGTGCTCGTGCTGCGGGCGCTGCTCGTGCCCGACTACAACCCGCTGGACGAGCAGGTGCGTGCGCTGACCGAGCAGGGCGCGAGCGTGCTGGTGCTGTCCCCGGACGAGGCCAGTCTCACCGCGATGGGCGTCAACGCGCTGGACCCCGCGGTGCGCGAGCCCACCGCGCGTGCGGGCCGCGAGCAGGGGCTGCGTGAGGCCGAGCGGGTGACCGCCCTGTGGCGGCCGTAACACTGCCCTCCTTCGGCGCAATCGGCCGGACATCCCTTGCTGCGACAATGATTTGGTGTCCCGATCGCGTGGCCTGCTGCGCAGGCTCATCGGCATGATGCACCACGACCGCCCGGTGGCCGACCAGGCCCTCGTGCGGGCCCGCCTTGCCGAGATCGCCGAGCTCGTCGCCGCCGAGCACGCCATGGCCGAGGGCTGCCCCAGCGTGGACCAGGAGCTGCTGCTGATGGCCCAGGGCAGCCAGGCCCACCGGGCCCGGCGGCACGAGTGCCTGCGGCGGCGCAAACGGCGCTGACTACAGGCTGAAGGCGATCCCGCGCAGCACCAGCGCGAGCAGGAACACCGCGGTGAACGCCAGGTCGATCGACAGCCCGCCGGCCCGCACCGGGCGCAGCACCCGTCGTACCGGTGCGATCACCGGCTCCGTCCAGGCGTGGGTCAGCGCGCGGGCCTTGCCGCCGCGCACGGAACTGTCGGGCAGCACGGCCAACCAGTCCAGCACCACGCGGACGACCAGCAACAGCAGGAACGCCGTCAGGGCGTACCCGAGCAAGGTTCCGATCAGGCTCATGCCCGTACAACGGGCGGGACCGGCCCGGAAGTGTCCGGTACGCGATGTTCTCAGCCGATTGTCAGGGCGTACCGTGGGAGCCGTGATCGTGCCCGTCCTGGTGGACCTGGACGTGCTCCTCAGCGACTGACCAGGCCCGCGTCGTAGGCCAGCAGCCCGGCCTGGGTGCGGTTGGCGCAGTCCAGCTTCACGAGCATCTTGGAGACGTAGCTCTTCACCGTGGTCTCCGACAGGTGCAGCCGCGCGGCGACCTGGGCGTTGGACAGGCCCTCCCCGAGGCAGGTGAGGACCTCGTTCTCCCGCTCGGTCAACGCGGAGATCCGGGCCAGCGCACGCTCCTTGGCCACGTAGCCGGTGGCTGAGGCGGCCACGAGGCGGCGGGCCGCCGTCGGGGACAGCACGGTGTTGCCGTCGGCGGCCACGCACACGAGGCGGATCAGTTCCTCGGGCGGTGTCGACTTGACCAGGAAGCCCGCGGCACCGGCGCGCAGGGCCCGCAGCACGTGCTGGTCGGCGTCGAAGGTGGTGAGCGCGACCACGGCGGGCGGGGCGGGCAGCGCCACGATGTGCTCGATCGCGGTGACCCCGTCGACCTTGGGCATGCGCAGGTCCATCAGCACCACGTCGGGCTCGTGCCGCAGCACCGCCTCGACGGCCGCCGCACCGTCGTGCGCCACGTCGACCACGGTGAGCCGGTCCGAGGAGCCCAGGATCGTGCGCAGGTGCGCGCACACCATAGGCTCGTCGTCGACCACCAGTACCCGCACGCAGTCGGTCATCAGCCCTCCACAGTCGTGGTCTGCGCGGGCAGCACCGCGAGCAGCTCGAACCCGCCGTCGGCCAGCGGCCCCGCGGTGAGGCTGCCGCTGACCAGTTCGACCCGGTGCCGCAGCCCGAGCAGCCCGGTGCCGCCGCCGGTGCCGCTGAGTCCGGGGTCCTGGGTGAACCGCGGCACGGTGTTGCTGACGCTGAGCCGCACGGCGTCGCAGCCGTAACTCACGCGCACGTCGGCGATCGCGCCCCGCGCGTGCTTGCGCACGTTGGTCAGCCCCTCCTGCACGATCCGGTAGGCGGTGCGGGTGACCACCGGCGAGGCGTTGCCCGGCTGGCCGTCCACGGCGAACCGCACCTGCATGCCCACCGACTCCGACTCGGCCACCAGCACCGACAGGTCGGGCACCTCGGTGGCGATGTCGGGGTTGCAGCCCGGGGTGGTGCGCAGCACCCCGACCAGCTCGCGCAGTTCGTCCAGGGCCTGGCAGCCGGTGGCCCGCAGTTCCTCGGCGCCGCGCCTGGTCCGCTCATCCTCGGCGGTGACGCCCATCGCGCCCGCCTGCAACACCATCAGGCTCACGCGGTGCGTCACGATGTCGTGCATCTCCCCGGCGAGCAGCATGCGTTCCTCCGCGCGGGCCTGCTCGGCGATCAGCCGCTGCTCGCGCTCGGCGCGCTCGGCCCGGTCGGTCAGCGCGTGCATGCGCTGCTGGCGGGCGCCGAGGTAGAGCCCGAGCAGCATCGGGTACAGGGTGAACAGCGCGCCGAGTGTCATCGTGACGAAGGAGCCGTGCCAGGGCCGCATCGCGACCACGACCATCAGCACCACGCTGAGCCGCACGACCCAGGACATCTGGCCGCGTTGCAGGCCGAAGGCGATGGCGAAGGGCGCGGACAGCGGCACCCACAGCGCGTCCATCTCGGTGACCGGCACGAACACGTCGGGCACGACCACCGCGGAGACCGCCATGAACGCCGAGGTCAGCGCGTTGAACACGAGCACGCCGACCGGGTGCCGCCGGTACCACAGCAGGGAGACGGCGGGCAGCACCTGGATGAGCGTGCTGGCCACGGCGGAGAACTCCCAGTCCGGGTCGATGATGAGCACCAGCACCACGATGATGTTCAGCACGATCGCGAAAGGCGTCAGGGTGGCCATGACGTCTCGCCAGCGCGGCGCGGGCATGGCGGGCACGCTAACGGCTGGTGGCGGTACCGGCCCGCGCACAGGCACCGATTTAGGGTAACACCTACGAAAGTTGTTCCCCATTCACCTCTTTCGCCAGTGTCGATGGCACCCCGGATCCGGTTGGCTGGGGCCTCGTCCACAGCGGACCGGCGAGGGGAGGGCTGGTGCGCGTCAGCCGATGCGGGCGCGCACCAGTTCGGACTCGCGCAGTCCCTCCACGATGTCCAGCCCGCCGGGGGTGGCCGGATTCGGCCGCAGCACGAAGGACTCCCGGCTGGACGGGTAGTTGCTGGAGGAGAACATGAGCGGGGCACTCAGTCCGTTGGTGTCCACCTTCGTGGTCTCGTGGAACGCCTTCTGCACCCCGGCGCGGGTCAGGTCACCCGCGGCGCAGGCCCGGCGCAGGATCGCCGCGTAGCCGATGCCGACCACGTAGCCGTAGTCCATGGCCATGGACGGGCGGCCCTCGGGGAACTTCACCTTGTACGCCGAGGCCACCTCGCGGGCCCCGGGCAGGTCGGCGCCGAACGGGGCGATGGGCGAGGACACCAGCACGTTGCGCTGGAAGGCGGCGCCGAGCTGACCGGTGAGCACGGCCGGGTCGAAACCGGGGGCGCTGACCAGGACCGGCACCGAGTAGTTCAGCGCGGCGGCGGCGCCGACGGCCGAGGCGGTCTGCTGCGGGTAGGTGCTGATCAGCACGGCCTTGGCGCCCGCGGCCTTGAGCGCGGCCACCTGCGGGGCCAGGTCCTTCTGCGCGGAGGGCACCTGCACCCCGCGTACGGTCAGCCCGAGCCGGTCGGCGGCGAACTGGGTCCCCTGTAGGGCGTTGCCGCCGTACTGCGGGTCGTCGTTGTAGATGTGCCCGATCAGGTCACCGCTGTGCAACTGCCCCTGGCGCACCACGTAGTCGATGGTGTTGATCACATCCAGGTCGTAGGTGGTGCCGACCACGACCATGTACGGGTTGCCGAGCAGGTCCTTGGACCAGGAGGTGGGCGCCACCATCACCTGCTGCTGCACCACGTCGGGCTGCAACCGGGCGGTGATGTCCGAGCCGAGCACCTGGAGGAAGCCCAGTACCTTCGGCTCCATCTCGAAGTACAGCTTGGCGGCCTTCTCCGTGTTGAAGCCGGAATCGCTGACCTGCAACTCCACCTTGCGCCCGCAGACCCCGCCCTGCGCGTTGAGCTGGTCCACGTAGAGCTGGTTGCCCTCCACCACGGCCTTGCCCAGCGGTCCGAACGGGCCGGTCAGGTCGCTGAGCACACCCAGTGTGATCGTCGAGTCGGTGACCCCGGTGCCGGTGCGGACCGGCGGGGTGGCCGGTCCGCATGCGGCGACCGCCAGGACCGTCGCGCACAGCGCGAGCACCCTGGCGGTCGGGTTCGTGGTCCATCGGAGTGTGGCAAGCACCCGAAGACCGTAACTTACTACTAGGTAACGTTACTATGAGGTAGTTGAAAGAGCAGCCAGTTGCCTCAACTGGCCCACTCCAGCAGCGACTGACTGCGCTCGGTGGTCCGCAACTGGGCCAGCGCACCCTTCTCCAACTGGCGCACCCGCTCCCTGGTCAACCCGATGCGCTCGGCCACCTCCTGCAGGGTGCACGGGTTGCCGCCGTGCAGGCCGTAACGCAGGGTGACGATCAGTGCCTCCCGGCTGGGCAGGCTCTCCACCACCTCGCGGATCTGCAGGTTCATCTGCTCGCGCTCCACCGCCTCGGAGGCCTTGACCGACTCGGTGTCCTCGATCAGGTCCGAGATCGTGGTCTCCCCGTCGGCGCCCACGGTGGCGTCCAGGCTGGTCGCCTCGCGGCTGGCGCTGCGCAGTTCGAGCACCCGCTGCACCGACAGGCCCACCTCGGCGGCGACCTCCTCCACGGAGGGCTCCCTGCCCAGCTTCAGGTTCAGCTGGCGGTCCGCCTTGGCGATCTTGTTGACCTGCTCCACCACGTGGACGGGCAGCCGGATCACCCGCGTGGTCTCGGCAAGACCGCGCTCGATGGCCTGGCGGATCCACCACATCGCGTAGGTGGAGAACTTGAAACCCTTGGCGTAGTCGAACTTCTCGACCGCGCGGATCAGCCCGATGTTGCCCTCCTGGATGACGTCCAGGAACGGCAGCCCGCGGTGCGCGTACTTGCGCGCCGTGGAGACCACCAGCCGCAGGTTCGCGCGGACCATGTGGTCCTTCGCGCGCTCCCCGTCGGCGACCACCGCCGCCAGGTCCGCCGCGGAGCGACCGCCCAGCTCGCCGGTGCGCAGCAGCTCGGCGGCATAGACCCCCGCCTCGATACGCCGCGACAGGGCGACCTCTTCGGGTGCGGTCAGCAGCGGTGTGGAACCGATGTCGGACAGGTAGTGGCGGACCAGGTCGGGCTCGCCCTGGGCGGAACCCCGAGTTGCCGCCCGCTGCCTGGGCGTGCGCACCTCCACCACGACGACCTCCTTCGTCTGCGCCGGTCCCGCACCACGGGCGCGGCTGTACGCCGCACTCGGTCGGTCCGGGAGAGCGGACCCCGGGTGCCGGTGGCACCTCTCGGTCGTCCGCTCCCTGTCCAACGCGGGAGGGAGACGTGGTATTCCGGAACTCGTGACGGCCCTTTCGGGGGTTCCCTGCGTCACACCCGCGATTCAGCGGGCCGTCCGGCCCACCTTGTCCCTGAGCTGGTCCACGGTGACCGCGTCGTGCACGCGGTCCGCGCGGTGCCTGCCGTGCTCGGCTGTTCTGTCCTCCACGACGGTGTCCTGCTTGGTGTTCTGGTCCCCGTGCATCGCCGCGCCCCTTCCCCGACTTCAGTGCTGCGACGTCTACTCCTTACCCCGTTCGCGCGGTTTCCACGCGGAAAACGCACGATCGGGTAAGTCGGTTCGCATGAATGGCCTACCTCCGAGTGGCGCAGTACACACCGGCGGGGCACGCGGCTCCGCGAACCTGCGGGGGTTCAGGACACGCGGAGCCACGCTGGATCGACGCCGCCCGCACTCGGCTCGCGCTGCCCATCGGGGTGCGCGCCAACGCCGCGGATGTGAGGGGGGTCATCTCGCGCGGTGGCGCGGGCCTCGCGTCCACCTCGGGTGGAGCGGGCGTCGACCATCCATCACAACGTGGGGCAGGGCCCGGCTGTTCCCTCGGTGTCGCGGCTCACTGTCGCGTCGGGATCGTTCTCCGGGCTGGTGGCCTGTTCCGGGATGAAGACCACCGGCGTACCCGAGGGAGCCACACCTGAGGCGAGCTCCTTCAGCCGCGCGGTCAACAGCCCGATGAAGTCCTCGCGCTGCTTGTGCACCCACTCGTACCCCAGCAGCTGGTGCAGCTCGTGCGCGGTCAGGCACTGGATCTTCACGGCCAGTTCGGACAGCGCGAGACTGTCGTACTCGGGCAGCGGCAGTGCTGATGAGCTGGATCGCATGACGGGTACCTCCTGCCCCTCTTGGGCCAGTACGCCCAGGGTGCACCAGGTCCCTACCCCCGCGCTGCCCCGCCGAACCCCTGTTCACCAGCAACCACACTGTTGGAGCAGCGGAAATCCGCGAATTCGCCCGTTTGACGCGCGGTAGTCACCTGCGCACGGTCCGTCGAGCCCCTTGCCCCATCGGGCCGTCCCCGGGGCAGCGGCAGGCGCCCCATGCCGCCACCGCGACGCGCTGCCCGCCAGGGCCCGCTGTGGCAGGCTCACCGGATGATGTTCGCGAGCCGTGTCCTGCAACGGCTGCTGAGGCTCCCCGCACCGCAGACGCGCCACATCGTGGTCCGCCGCGACCTGCCGATCCCGGCCGCCGACGGGGTGACCCTGCTCGCCGACCACTGGGCACCCGCCAAGCCCGGCGGGCCGCTGCCAACGGTGCTGATGCGCTCCCCGTACGGCCGTCGCGGCCTGGCGGGCACCCTGCTGGCCCGCGCCTACGCCGAGCGCGGCTTCCAGGTGGTGCTGGCCAGCGTGCGCGGCACGTTCGGCTCGGGTGGCGGCGAGTTCCTGGCCATGCGCGAGGACCGCGAGGACGGGCAGGCCACCCTGGACTGGGTCACCCGCCAGCCGTGGTTCGACGGCAGCGTGCTGCTGGCCGGTCCCAGCTACCTGGGCTACACCCAGTGGGCGGTGGCCGCCGGTGCGCCGGCCTGCGTCAAGGGCATGGTCCCGCACGTGACCTCGGCCCGGCTGGCGCTGGCCTTCCTGCGCCCCGGCCGGATCGAGCTGGAGACCCTGCTGTCCTGGTCGGTCAGCACGGCGACCCAGGAGCGGCCGTTCGGCATGATCCGGTCCATCCTGGACGGTGCCAGGATCCGGCGGGCCATGCGGACGCTGCCACTGGCCGTGGCCGACCAGGTCGCGCTGGGCCGCCAGTGGCCGTTCTTCCAGGAGTGCGTGCACCACGACCGCGAGGACCCGTACTGGCGGCAGTGGGACCACAGCGCCGACGTGGCCTCGGTTTCCGTGCCGGTCAACACGATCGCGGGCTGGTACGACATCTTCCTCGCCGACCAGTTGCGCGACTACCGGGCGCTGGTCGGCGCCGGGCGCAACCCCCGGCTGACCATCGGCCCCTGGGTGCACGCCTCGCTGGAGGGTGCCGGTGTCGCCGTGCGCGAGGCCGTGGACTGGGGTGGGGCGCTGTGCCGCGACCAGCCCGTGCCCGCCCGCAAACCCGTGCGGCTGCACGTGATGGGCTCCGGCCGGTGGCGCGAGTTCGACCAGTGGCCGCCCGCGGACCACCCCGCGCGCCGCTGGCACCTGGCACCCGGTGGCGGCCTGGCCGCCGCGCCGGTCGCCGACGCGGCGCCGAGCCGGTTCCGCTACGACCCGGCCCACCCCACGCCCTCACTGGGGGGCGCCCGGCTGGAGGCCCGCGGCGGAGGACGGGTCGACAACGCCCCGCTGGAGCGCCGTGCCGATGTGCTGGTCTTCACCTCACCGCCGCTGGAGCGGGACCTGGAGGTGATCGGCGAGGTCGGCGCCGAACTGTGGATCCGCTCCGACCGGCCGAGCACCGACCTGTTCGTGCGGCTCTGCGTGGTCGACGAGCGCGGGCGGTCCACCAACGTCTGCGACGACCTGGTCCGCGCGGAGGTGGACGGGGTCACGAAGGTCGGCGTGGAGCTGTCGCCGACGGCACAGCTGTTCCGGCGCGGGCAGCGGATCCGGGTACTGGTCAGCGCCGGGGCCTTCCCGCGCTACGCCCGCAACCTGGGCGGCACCGAACCACTGCCGACCGGTACCCGCCTGTACCCCGCCACGATCGAGGTCTGGCACGACCCCGACCACCCCAGCGCCATCCTGCTCCCCACCGCGAGTCCCGCTCTCCGGCGCGCGAGTCCCGCCGACTAGCCCGCGAGTCCCGCTCTCCGGCGCGCGAGTCCCGCGCTGGGGGACGTGAGTCCCGCGCTGGGACCTGCCCAGCCCGGGGCACACCGCGTGTCGGCGCTTCCGGTACCGCGTGTCCTGCGCTCCGGCCCGTTCTCCCACCCCGTGGGAGAACAGGCGTCAAGCGCGAACACGCCGCACGCGGAGCGCCGACACGCGCCGACCAGGGGTGGGGCAGCGCTGGGCCGAACGTCGTGGGCGTGGCGGCAGAAGGACCAAACCGCGAGCCCCGTCTTGACAGCCGCTGTGGTCTAGTCCAATTGTATGTGACGAGGCGCCGCCACCCTCCTTCCCTGCGGGAGCACCACATGCGCTTGTCCAGAGCCCTACTCGCCGTGGCCGCGATCGCCGTGGCCACCACACCACTGACCGCCGCCGTGTCCCAGGCGGCACCGGCCGCCACCGCGCTGCCCGCCCACGTGTTCGCGCCCTACTTCGAGGCGTGGACCGGCGACAAGCCCGCGACGATCGCCCAGCAGTCGGGCGCCAAGCACCTCACGCTGGCCTTCCTGCAGGCCGCGACGAAGGGCTCGTGCACCGTCTACTGGAACGGCGACACGGGCATGCCGGTGGCGCAGTCCACCTTCGGCTCGGACATCGCCACGATCCGGGCGGGCGGCGGGGACGTGATCCCCTCGTTCGGCGGCTACACCGCGGACAACACCGGCACCGAGATCGCCGACAGCTGCACCGACGTCAACCAGATCGCGGCCGCCTACGAGAAGGTGATCACGACCTACGACGTGCCCCGGCTGGACCTGGACATCGAGGACAACTCGCTGACCAACAGCGCGGGCATCGACCGCCGCAACAAGGCGATCAAGGTCGTGCAGGACTGGGCGGCGGCCAACGGGCGGTCGATCCAGTTCTCCTACACCCTGCCGACCACCACCCACGGGCTGGCCGACAGCGGGCTGAACGTGCTGCGCAACGCGGTCAGCAACGGGGCGCGGGTCGACGTCACCAACATCATGACCTTCGACTACTACGACAACGCCACGCACAACATGGCCACCGACACGCAGACCGCCGCGCAGGGCCTGCACGACCAGCTCAAGCAGCTCTACCCGAGCAAGACCGACGAGCAGCTGTGGGGCTCCATCGGGGTCACCGAGATGATCGGCATCGACGACTTCGGCGCGGCCGAGACGTTCACGCTGGCCGACGCGCCGAAGGTGGAGAGCTGGGCGGTCAGCAAGGGCATCAACACCCTGTCGTTCTGGGCCATCCAGCGGGACAACGGCAGCTGCGCGGGCACCGGCGGCTCGGACAGCTGCTCGGGCATCCAGCAGAACACCTGGGACTTCGCGCACACCTTCGAGCCGTTCACCAGCGGCAGCACTCCCCCGCCAGCCAACGACTTCTCGCTGGCACTGTCCTCGGCAACGGGCTCGGTCGACCCGGGCGGCTCGCTGTCGGCGACGGTGCAGACCGCCGTCACCTCGGGCTCGGCCCAGTCGGTCAGCCTGACCACCAGCGGCGCACCCTCGGGCGTCACCGCCTCGGTCAGCCCCAGCTCGGTCACCGCGGGCGGCTCGGCCACCCTGTCGCTGACCACGACCTCCGCCACGGCACCGGGTTCGTACACGATCACGGTCACCGGCACCACGGCCTCGGGCAGCCACAGCGCGAGCTATGCGTTGACCGTCAACGGGTCCACCCCGCCGAACGGCTCGATCAGCAACGCGGGCCTGGAATCCGGCGCGCTCAGCCCGTGGACCTGCCAGCCCGGCGGCTCGGTGGTCGCGAGCCCGGCGCACTCCGGCACGCACGCGTTGCAGGCCGCCGCGAACGGCAGCCAGACCGGGGAGTGCAGCCAGACCATCACCGTCTCGCCCAACAGCTCACACAAGCTGACCGCCTGGGTGCAGGGCACCTTCGCCTACGTGGGCGTGAGCGGCGGGGCAACCGCCAGCGCGTGGACCTCCTCCTCCGGGTGGACCCAGCTGACGGTGCCGTTCACCACCGGAGCCAGCGGCACGATCACGGTGTACGTGCACGGCTGGTACGCGCAGGGCAGTGTCTACGCGGACGACTTCTCCGTGAGCTGACCCACGCGCCGACGGCGGCCTGGCCTGCGCCTGGGGCAGGTCAGGCCGCCTCTGGGCACGGTGGTTCGTAGGGCAGACCGGGCAGGTACTGCTCCCACTGCGCCTGGGTCATGACCGGCCACACCAGGCGGCACTGCTGGGCGATGGCCAGGTCCACGTCGGTCTCCCAGTGTCGGACCGTGTGGTCGGCGCTGGCGGTCACGACGGTGTGCCCGTCCGGGGTGAAGGCCACCGCGCGGATCGTGTCCCCGTGCGCGGCGATCGTCGCGATCTCCTTGGGAGCACGGCGATCCGTGAGGTCCCACAGCCGCAGGGTGTGGTCCTCGCCCACTGTGGCCAGCTGCCTGCCGTCCCCGGAGAAGGCCAGTGACAGCACGACGTCGCTGTGCCCGGACAGCTTGACCAACTCCGTGTTCGAGCCCAGGTCCCACAGCCGCACCGAGTTGTCCCGAGCCGCGACGGCCAGGGTGGAACCGTCCACTGTGTACGCACCGGCGCCGGAGGCGACACCGAGCGAGGCGGTCTTGCGCGGCGCGGTGAGATCGCTGGTGTCCCACAGGGTGGTGTCCCTGTCGCTGCCGACCACCAGCGCGCGGGTCCTCGGGTTGAAGGCCACATAGGACACCAGGCCCTGCTTCGCGGGGACCTTGGCCACCTGCTTGGGGTGCTCGACATCGCTGAGGTCGAACAGTGAGGTGCCGACGGCCAGGACGCGGCTGTCGGCGCTCAACGAGATGGAGGTGCTGTCCAGCGGCACCGTGATGCGCACCGGCCCGATGCCGCGGTCGAGGTCCCACAGCCCGACGACCTGGCTGTCGCCCGCGAAGAACGAGGCGGCGAGCAGGTGACCGGTGGCGCCGAACCCGACCGCGGTGCCACCGGCCCCGGGGCCCAGGCCCAGCGGTGTCAGCTGGCGGACGGAGTTCCCGTCCTGCAAGTGGATTCCGGCGTCGCGGTCCACGCGTGCCAGCATGCGTCCGTCCCCGCTGAGGGCTATCGCGTAGGTCTCCCCCTTGGTGCGCACCGGTTCCACGAACTGGTTCAGGTCCACCAGTCGCACCACCCGGTCGTGCGCGGCGATGGCCAGCGTGCTGCCGTCCTTGCTGGCGGCGATGGCCAGCGTGCGACCGCTGCCGGTCAGCGTGGCAAGCGCTTGCGGGGCATCGGGATCGGTCGCGTCCCACAACCGGACCGTGGAGTCGTCGCTGCCGGTGGCCAGCAGTCGGCCGCTGCCGACGAACTGCACCGAGCGGACCGCGTTGGCGTAGCCGGAGAGCGTGCCCACCGGTCGAGGGGACTCGCGGGAGCTGATGTCCCACAGCCGCACGGAGTTGTTCACCTCAGCGACGGCAAGTTCCCGACTGTCGGCGCTGAAGGCCACGGAGAAGGTGTAGTCGGGGCCGTCGGTGAGGCGCCGGATGAGCCTGGGCGAGGACGGATCAGCGAGGTCCCACAACACAATGGCCTCGTGCCCCGACAAGTCCTGGGAGTCGACCGAGGCCAGCGTGCGCCCGTCCGGGCTGAACTGCACGAAGTACATCACGGTGCCGAGCTTGGGCAACTCCGGGCGCGGGCTCAGCCGCGTCGGAGCGGTGACCTCCCACAGCCGCAGGGAATCCCCGTCGGGCTGGTAGCCAGCGGTGGCCAGCTGCTTGCCGTCCGGGGAGAAGCGCACCGAGAAGACCGCCTTCAGCTTACTGTCCACAGTGGACGACGCGCCGATGTGGTGCGGGTCGGACACGTCCCACAGGGTCAGCTTGCCGTCGTGCCCACCGGCCACCAGCGTGCGCCCGTCCCCGCTCCAGTCCAGGGACATCACGGCGCCGTGCGGACCGGTCAGCGCGGGCAGTTCTGCGGGATGGTGTGCATCGGTGATGTCCCACAGGTGTACCGAGGAGTCGTCGCCCGCACTGGCGAGGAAGTGGCCCTTCGGGTCGTACACCACGGTCTGTACCAACGCGGAAAACCCGCCGAGCGTGGTCGAGTACGGAGTGGCCAGCGCGCCGAGCACGCTGCTGCGGGAGGCCACCGAAGGATCGAGCCGGTAGGCCGCGATGCCCAGTTGCAGCGCCAGCGCCGGGTTCACCGCACGCAACTCGGCGGCCTGGCTCAGCACCTGCTGGGCCAGCGCGTGATCACGTTGCTGCGCGGTGCTGATCGCGTTGGACACGGCGGCGACAGTGCTGATCGACACCAGCAGCAGCAAGATCACCAGCACGGCGGTCAGCTGGCGCAGTCGGCGCACCCGGCGGCGTTCCCCGGTGCGCTCGAGGTCCTCGGCCGCCGTACTCGCGTCCAGCAGTGCCTGTTCCTCGGCGCTGAGCGAGAACCCGCTCGACACGGCCCACGCCTGCGCGGTGGCCAGCCGGGTGCCGCGCAGCAGGCCGCTGGGATCGCGGTCCAGCGACCGCCAGGTCTGCGCCGCCTCGGTCAGCGCCCGGTGCGTTCGCAGGCCCTCGCGGTCGGCGTCCAGCCACTCGCGCAGCCTGGGCCAGCCGCGGATCAGCGCCTCGTGCGCGATCTCCACGAACTCGGCGTCCACGGTCAGCAGCCTGCGCTGCGCGAGGTGCTCCAGCACCGCGGTCATGTCCTGCCCGGTGCCGAGTTCGGCGCGAGCGGCCCGGCGCTTGGTGTCCTCGGTGCCCTCGCCCAGGGCGGTCAGCCGCAGGAACAGTTCCCGGGCAACACGTTGCCGCCGCGGGGTCAGCTCCTCGTGCGCGGCGTCGGCGGTCCGGGCGATCGCGCGGGAGATGCCGCCCGCCTCGCGGTACCCGCTCAGGGTGAGCGCGCAGCCGCGCCGCCGCCGCCAGGTCTCCAGCAAAGCGTGCGACACCAACGGGAGCGCGCCTGGTTGACCGGTGGCGTCGGCGATCACCTCCGCGAGCAGCCCACCCTCCACCGTGTACCCGGCGCGCACCGCGGGCCGCGTGATCGCACTGCGCAACTCGTCGGTGCTCATCGGCCCGATCAGCAACTGGCCGTCGCGCAGCGCCCGCGCCAACTCCGCGTGCCGCGCGCAGTGCGGGTAGAAGTCGGCGCGCACGCCCACCACGACCCGGGCCCGGCTGGTCTCCGCCTGGGCCGCGAGCAGCAGCGCCTCGATGAACCGCGCGCGCTCCGCGGGGTCGCGGCAGAGCGTGAAGACCTCCTCGAACTGGTCCACCACCAGCAACAGGTCCTGCTCGGCCACGACCTCGCGGGCCCACAGGTGCAGTGCGGCCGGGTCGGCGGTCAGTTCCTCGGCGAGAGCGGCCGGTGACCTGCCGGTCAGCCCGGACATGCGCACCGCGCACTCCTCCACCGGGCGTGGACCGGGGGTGAACAGCACCACGCTGGCCGGATCGGACGCGCCCGCGACCAGGCCCGCACGCAACACCGAGGACTTGCCCACCCCAGAAGCCCCGAACACCGCGGTGAACCGCTGCCTGGCCACCTTGCCCCGCAGGTCCTCGGTCACCGCCTCCCGCCCGAAGAACCGTTCCGCGTCCGCGGGCTGGAACGCGGCCAGCCCGGCGTAGGGCGGTTCGGCCCCGTCGGCGGGCTCAGGCTCCTGCAACTCGTGCCAGCGCTGCTCCCAGTCGGCGACCGGCCCGCCGCAGGCCCGCACGTAGGCGAGGGTCACCGCCAGCGTCGGCAGCTTGCGCCCCGCCGCCGCTGCCGAGAGCACGGTCGGCGAGTAGTGCGCGTGCCTGGCCAACTCGCGGTAGGTCGGCTGCCCGGCTTGCCTGCGCAGTTCCCGCAGGTCAGCGGCGAAGCGCAGGACCGCGCTGTCCCCCTCCTCGAGCGGCCGCTCCTGACGAGCCATTCTCACCCCCAGTGACGGCGCACAGTGTCGCGGGCAGGGGGCAGGGCCGTCCAGCGGCTTGCGCCGGTGCGGGCGCGCACGGCACCGGAACGTGGGACTCGCGTGCTGGCGGGCGGGACTCGCCGACCAGTAGACGGGACTCGCGCGCCGGTGAGCGGGACTCGCCGGGCACAAGGCGGGGCTACACGTCCTGGCGGGGGAGAGTGAGGTCGCGGGCGGTGGCGTAGCGGGCGCGGACCTCGGGTGCGGGCTCGGCCTCGTGGGTGCGGGCGGTCAGGGCGCTCCAGCGCGGGGGCTCGTCCGTGCCCAGCAGGGCCCAGGCGGCCTGCCTGGCAGCTCCGTCGGCGACGAACTCGCTGGGTTCGGGCACGACCACGGGGCAGCCGAACACGGCGGGCGCGATGCGCCGGACGGCCTCGGCACGGGCGCCGCCGCCGACCAGCAGCACGCGGCGCACGGGAACGCCTTGGGCCACCAGGGCGTCCACGGCGTCGGCGAGGCTGCACAGCAGGCCTTCCACGGCGGCGCGGGCCAGGTGGGCGGGGGTCATGGTGTCCAGCCGCAGCCCGTGCAGCGAGCCGGTGGCATCGGGGCGGTTGGGCGTGCGCTCCCCCTCCAGGTAAGGCACGAGCACCAGCCCGTCGGCGCCGGTGGGGGCGGTCAGGGCCAGCTGGGACAACTGGTCCAGGTCCACGCCGAGGGTGCGTGCGGTGGCGTCGAGCACGCGGGCGGCGTTCAGGGTGCAGACCAGCGGCAGGAAGCCGCCCTGGGCGTCGGCGAACCCGTTGACGGTGCCGGTGGCATCGGCGCTGGGTGCGTCGCTGCGGGCGAAGGCGGTGCCCGAGGTGCCGATGGACACCACCACGTCACCGGGTTCGGCCTGCACGCCCAGGCAGGCGGCGGCGTTGTCCCCGGCACCGGCACCGAACCGGCCGTGCAGGGAGTCGGGCTCGGCGACCTCCGGAACGCGCACGGAATGGCCAAGCGCCAATTCGAGCAGGTCCTCGCGGTATTTCCCGGTGAACGGCGACCAGTAGCCGGTGCCGCTGGCATCGCTGCGGTCGGTCAGGAAGGTGTCAAGACCCGACAGCCGCCAGGTGAGCCAGTCGTGCGGCAGGCACACGGTGGCGGTGCGGGCGGCGTTGTCCGGTTCGTGGCGGGCCAGCCAGCGCAACTTGGCCACGGTCAGCGAGGCCACCGGCACGCTGCCCACGGCCTGCGCCCAGGCCTGCGGCCCACCGAGGTCCGACACCAGGTCGACCGCGGCGGCTGCCGACCTGGTGTCGTTCCACAGCAGCGCGGGCCGAACGGTGCGCCCGTGGGGGTCCAGGCACACCATGCCGTGCTGCTGCCCGGCGACCGAAACGGCCGCCACGTCCTCGAGCCCACCCGCGTCCGCGGTGGCCTGCCGCACCGCCTGCCACCACGCCTCGGGGTCGACCTCGGTGCCCGAGGGGTGCGCCGCCCGGCCCTGCCGGACCAGTTGCCCGCTCTCGGCGTCACGGATCACGAGCTTGCACGACTGCGTGGACGAGTCGAAGCCCGCGACCAGTGCCATGCCGTTCCTCCTCAGCGCGCGCCGAGCGCGTGTTCCAGGGCCAGTTGGCTCAGCTCCACGAAACCGTAGCCCTTCTCGCCCGCGGCCCGCGGATCGAACTCGTTGTCCGCCAACAGGTCCCGGTAGGTTTCCCCGCGGCGCAGGGTGGGGATGGACAGCTGGGCGACCTTGCTGGTCTCCAGCGCGCGGTGCACCTCGGGGTCGGCGCGGAAGGCCGCTGCCCGCTCGCGCAGCAGCAGGTAGGTGCGCATGTTGGCGGCGGCGCTGGCCCACACCCCGGCCCGGTCCTCGGTGCGCAGCGGCTTGTAGTCGAAGTGCCGGGGGCCGTGGTAGCCCCCGTGTTCGAGCAGGTCGACCAGGAAGAAGGCGGACAGCAGGTCGCCATGGCCGAAGATCAGGTCCTGGTCGAAGCGGGGACCGCGCTGGCCGTTGAGGTCGATGTGGAACAGCTTGCCCTGCCACAGGGCCTGGGACACCCCGTGCACCACGTTGAGCCCGGCCATCTGCTCGTGGCCGACCTCCGGGTTGACCCCGACCAGCTCCGGCCGGTCCAGGGAGGAGATGAACGCCAGCGCGTGCCCGATGGTGGGCAGCAGGATGTCCCCGCGCGGCTCGTTCGGCTTGGGCTCCAGGGCGAACCGGATCGGGTAGTGCTGGTCGGTCACGTACTGGGTGAGGATGTTCATGGCCTCGCGGTAGCGCTCCAGCGCGGCGCGCACGTCCTTGCCCGCGTCGGTCTCCGAGCCCTCCCTGCCGCCCCACAGCACGTAGGTCGCGGCGCCGAGTTCGGCGGCCAGGTCCAGGTTGCGCAGCACCTTGCGCAGCGCGAACCGGCGCACGGAGCGGTCGTTGCTGGTGAGGCCGCCGTCCTTGAACACCGGGTGGCTGAACAGGTTGGTGGTGGCCATCGGCACCACGAGCCCGGCGGCGTCCAGTGCCTTGCGCCAGCGGGCGATCCGGTGCGTGCGGTCGGCCTCGTCGGCGCCGAACGGGATCAGGTCGTCGTCGTGGAAACTCACCCCGTAGGCGCCCAGCTCGGCCAGCCGCTGCACGGCCTCCACCGGGTCCAGTGCCTCGCGGGTCGGGTCGCCGAACGGGTCGGCCCCGCGCCAGCCGACCGTCCACAGCCCGAAGCTGAACCTGTCCGCAGGGGTGGGCGTGCTGGTCATCGAGGTCCTCCCTGACTTAGTTCAGCGGCCATACTAAAAGGGGCGTGCAGGAATCTGCAACGGTCCGTGACTCTTTGTTGCCCAGTCACGGGATGCGCCCCAACCCTGTTGCCATGGAACCACTCGACAGACGCACCCTGCTGCGGATGCTCGCCGCCACCGGGGCCGCCGTGGGCGCGGGCGCACTGGGCACCGCCCCGGCCTTCGGCACCGAGCAGGCCGCACCGACCATCTCCAGCTGCGCGACCTGGGGCGCCCGCGCGGCCACGGAGTCGATCACGGTGCTCAACTCCCGGCCGACCAAGATCCTGGTGCACCACACCGACACCCCGAACAGCACCGACTACAGCCAGGCGCACGCCTTCTCGCTGTCCCGGTCCATCCAGGACCACCACATCGACGACAACCACTGGATCGACACCGGGCAGCACTTCACCAACAGCCGGGGCGGCTACGTCACCGAGGGGCGGCACCAGAGCCTGGCCGCGCTGCGCGACGGGCACAAGATGGTGCGCGCGGCGCACTGCCCCGGCCAGAACGACATCGCCATCGGCATCGAGAACGAGGGCAACTACATGTCCACGCAGCCACCGGCGAAGCTCTACAGCTCGCTGGTGTCCCTGTGCGCCTACATCTGCACCCAGTACGACATCAAGCCGACCGCGATCTACGGCCACCGCGACTACTACAACACCGACTGCCCCGGGGACGTGCTCTACAAGATGCTGCCCCAGCTCCGCAAGGACGTAGCCGCCAAGCTCTGACCTCAGGAGGACCACCATGTTCCGCGGACGAACCCTGCTCACGTCCGGAATCACCGCTCTCGGTTTGACACTCGGTGCCACCGTTGCCGTGGCGGCGCCCGCCGCACCCCAGGCGGCGTCCTGCTCCAGCCCGGCGACCAGCAACCCGCGCACCTGCGCGCAGGCCGTGTCCTGGGCCAAGAGCCACGTCGGCGCCACCAGTTCCGACTACGACCACCGCTGCGACCACGTGGTGGGCCTGGCCTACGGCCGCTCGGCCAGCGGGCACGCCAGCGCCGCGCAGCACTGGAGCTCGACCCCCGCCAAGTACAAGCACACGGGCACCGACGTACCCGCGGGCGGCCTGGCCTTCTTCAGCATCCCCAACAGCCCGTACGGGCACGTCATGATCTCCATCGGCGGCGGCGAGTTCGTCTCCAACGACATCGTGGCCAAGGGCAGGCTCAGCAAGACGACGATCGGCACCGTCCAGAGCAGGTGGGGCGGTCACTACCTGGGGTGGAGCAACCCCTGGTTCTAAGGATTCCGTTGCATACGCGTCCTTGATATGCGATAAACGTAGTCATGTCCGGTACACGACTACTGATTCAGTGGCGCGAGCGGCGTCTGGCAGGAGAGCCATGAGCAACACCCCAGACGCGCGGCGACTGTCCGACGCCGCCCGCGACCACCTGTGGATGCACTTCACCCGGCACGGCGGGACCGAGTCCGAGATCCCGGTGATCGTGCGCGGCGAGGGCGCGTACGTGTGGGACGCGCACGGCCGCCGCTACCTCGACGGGCTGGCCGGGCTGTTCGCGGTCAGCGTGGGCCACGGCCGCGAGGAGCTCGCCGAGGCCGCCGCCAAGCAGACCCGTGAACTGGCGTACTTCCCGCTGTGGGGCACCGCGCACCCGACCGCGGTGGAACTGGCCGAGCGGCTGGCCACCGACGCGCCCGGCGACCTCAACCGCGTGTTCCTCACCGTCAGCGGCGGCGAGTCGGTGGAGACCGCGTGGAAGCTGGCCAAGCAGTACTACAAGCTGGTCGGCAAGCCCACCAAGCACAAGGTGGTCAGCCGGGCGCTGGCCTACCACGGCACCTCGGCGGGCGCCCTGTCGATCACCGGCCTGCCCGGTGCCAAGCAGGACTTCGAGCCGCTGGTGCCCAGCACCTTGAAGGTGCCCAACACCAACTTCTACCGTGCCCCCGAGCACGCGGACGACTACGTGGCGTTCGGGCGGTGGGCCGCCGACCAGATCGAGCAGGCCATCGTGCTGGAGGGCCCGGACACCGTGGCCGCGGTGTTCCTGGAGCCGTTGCAGAACACCGGCGGCTGCTTCCCGCCACCGCCCGGCTACTTCGAGCGGGTGCGCGAGATCTGCGACACCCACGACGTGCTGCTGGTCTCCGACGAGGTGATCTGCGCCTTCGGCAGGCTGGGCCACGACTTCGGCGCCAAGCGGTACGGCTACCAGCCGGACATGATCACCACCGCCAAGGGCCTGACCTCGGGCTACGCCCCGCTGGGCGCGGTGCTGGCCAGCGACCGGCTGATGGAGCCGTTCCTGCGGGGCACCACCACGTTCATGCACGGCTCCACCTACGGCGGGCACCCGGTGTCCTGCGCGGTGGCCATGGCCAACCTGGACATCATCGAGCGCGAGGGCATCTACGACCACGTGCGGGCCAACGAGCAGGCGTTCCGGTCCACCCTGGACAAGCTCCACGACCTGCCCATCGTCGGGGACGTGCGCGGCGCGGGCTTCTTCTACGGCATCGAACTGGTCAAGGACAAGGCCACCAAGGAGACCTTCACCGCGGAGGAGTCCGAGCGGGTGCTGCGCGGCTTCCTGTCCACCGCGCTGTTCGACAACGGCCTGTACTGCCGGGCCGACGACCGGGGCGAACCGGTGGTACAGCTGTCCCCGCCGCTGATCTGTGAGCAGAGCCACTTCGACGAGATGGAGCAGGTCCTGCGCTCGGTGCTCACCGAGGCGTGGACCAAGCTCTGAGCCCGACTTGTGACGGGTACCGACCTGTGCCCCGGTCACTGAGGATGAATGCCTCAGTGACCGGGGAGAGGGACGAATGCGTCGTTTGTTCAGAGTGCTGACCGCGGCCGCGCTGGCCGTGGCCTCGTTGGCGGTGGCCGCCCCCACGGCGGGTGCGGCCACCGACGACATCCTGGAGAAGCTCAGGGCGGTGCCGGGGCTGACCGTCGAGTCGGAGCAGCCCGCTCCGGCGCCCTACCGCTTCTTCGTGCTCAGCTACACCCAGTACGTGGACCACAGGCACCCCTCGGCGGGCACCTTCCAGCAGCGGCTGACGCTGATGCACCGGGCCACCGACCGGCCGATGATCCTGCACACCACGGGCTACAACATGCCGGCGGGCCCGTTCCTCTCGGAGCCGACCAAGCTCACCGAGGCCAACCAGATCTCGGTGGAGCAGCGCTTCTTCACCCCGTCCCGCCCGCAACCCGCGGACTGGTCGGACCTCAACATCTGGCAGGGGGCCACCGACCACCACCGCATCGTCGGCGCGCTCAAGGCGATCTACGGCGGCAGGTGGATCTCCACCGGGGCCAGCAAGGGCGGCATGACCTCGGTCTACCACCACCGGTTCTACCCCGGTGACGTGGACGGCTCGGTGGTCTACGTGGCACCGGACGACGTGAACAACGACGAGGACTCGGCCTACGACCGGTTCTTCGCCAAGGTGGGCAGCGACCAGTGCCGCACCGACATGCACACGTTGCAGATCGAGGCACTGCACCGCAGGGACAAGCTGACCGCGCTGTTCGCCGACTGGGCCAAGGCCAACAAGCAGACCTTCACCCTGGTCGGCGACGTGGACCACGCGCTGGAGTACCTGGTTGCCGAGGCGCCGTGGGCGTTCTGGCAGTACAGCAAGGCCGCCGACTGCGCGAGCATCCCGAAGACCACCGCCAGCGACGCCGAGGTGCTGGGCTGGTTCGACAAGGTCAACGGGTTCAGCGGCTACACCGACCAGGGCAACGAGAAGTTCGTGCCGTACTACTACCAGGCGGCCACCCAGCTCGGGTACCCGAAGGTGCGCTACGACCACCTCAAGCGCGAGCTGCGCTACCCGCCGAGCACGGCGCGCACCTTCGTGCCCAAGGAGATCAAGATCTCCTTCGACCCGTTCACGATGCTGGACATCGACCTGTGGGTGAAGTTCAACTCCAGCCACTTCATCTTCGTGTACGGGCAGAACGACCCGTGGGGTGCCGAGCCGTTCCGGCTGGGTCCGGGCACCAGGGACTCCTACTGGTACCAGGCGGTGGGCGGCAACCACGGCTCCAACATCGCGCAGCTGACCAGCGCCGAGAGCACCCAGGCCACCGCGGCGCTGCGCCGCTGGGCCGGGGTCACCGCCCCGGCCAGGCCCACCGTGGGCGCCGAGCTGAACACCGCACTGGACAAGGAGTTCAGCCTGCGGCGTTGAGTTCGTGCTGCCGGGCCGGTCACGTGCTGACCGGCCCGGCAGCCGTGCCGGATCAGTGCGCCTGGTGTGCGGCGCTCCAGCAGGCGTCCTGGCCGTGGCAGGCGGACATGGCCTGCAACGCGTTGTGCAGCATCGTCAACGTCGCTGCTGGGAGCTTGCTCGCGGTGTTGTGCAGCTCCGAGGGATCAGTGCGGCGGTCGTAGTACTCCTTGGCGCCACCGGTGTACTCGACGTAGGTGTAGTCGGCTGTGCGCAACGCCTGGTAGCTCGGCGGGTTGCCGCTGTTGGCCGCCGGGAAGTCCGGGTCCTCGGGGGTGGTGTCCGGCCCGTGGTGCTCCACCAGTGCGGCCGTGCGCCAGTCCGGTGGGCTCTGCCTCCTGAGCAACGGAACCAGGCTGTTACCGTCCACTGAGGATGGTGTGTCGGCCTTGCCCAGCTCCGCGAAGGTCGGGCGCAGGTCGATGTTCTCCACGGGAGCCGCCACCGTGCGCCCGGCCGGGATTCCCGGCCCGGAGACCACCAGCGGCACGCGCACGTCGGTGTCGAAGGCGGTCATCTTGCCGGGGGTGAGCCGGTACTCCCCCATGTGGTAGCCGTTGTCGGAGCTGAACACGATCTCGGTGTTCCCGGCGACCCCCGCCTTGGACAGCGTGTCCTCGATCGAGGCGATCATCCGGTCCACCGACTGCACCGCCTGCACCCGCTTGCGGAAAGCGGTGTCGATCTTCTGCTTCTCCTTGTCGGTCAACGGGGTGCGGTCGGCGAGCCAGGCGGGGGCGTCGCTGGGCAGGGTGTCGTAGGCCGCGCCCTGCGGTGCCTTGAGCCCGGGGAAGGACGAGGCGTCCTGCGGCGCGGGGGTGTACGGGGCGTGCGGGGCGAAGCTGGCCACCTCGAGGAAGAACGGCGAGTGCGCCGTGGCCGAGGAGGTGATGAAGTCCGAGGCCTTGCCGCTGAGCACGTCGGTGAGGTAGTCCTTGGGCTGGGAACCGTGGTGCACGACCTTGTGGTTCTCGTTGAGGTCGTAGTCGAACTCCGGGTACCCGTTGCCCGCCACGTCCCACTCGTCCCAGCCCGGTGGCACGTAGTTGGCCTGGCCATCCACGGTGCCGCCCGGCTGGTAGCCGTTGAGGTACTTGCCCATCATGCCGGTGCGGTACCCGGCGTGCCGCAGGGAGGTCGCGGTGGTGTCGTTCTCCTCCCCCTTGCCGTTGAAGGTGCCGAACCCGCCGTCGTCACCGCCGTTGGTGTAGATCCCGGTGTTGTGCGGGAACCGGCCGGTGAAGATCGAGGACCGCGAGGGGCAGCACAGCGAGTCGGTGACCGTGTAGTTGCTGAAGGAGGTGCCCGCCTTGGCCAGTTCCTGCACGTGCGGCATGTACTGCACGAGATTGGTGGCCAGGTCGTCGGTGAGCACGAACACGATGTTGGGCTTGGCCTGCTCGGCCGACGGCGCGGCCTGCGCCCCGGGCAGGGCGCACGCGGCGGCCCCCAGGCCCACCGCGAGCACCAGCGCCGTCACCGCGGCGATCAGGCGGGTACGCCGGGGAGGCGCACCGCCCGCAACCGTCCAAGACCTTCCTCGAATGTCCATGCCAGCGAAAGCTAGTGCCGCTGGCTGAAGGAGAGCTGATGGCGCTTACCCGGCGAGCAGGTCCTGCAACTGCTTGACGGCACGGGTGAGTTCGTCGGCGAAGCGGTGCATCTCCTCGGCGACGTGCCGCGGCGTGCTCAGGTAGAGGTTCCAGCGGTCGGGCAGCAGCACGTAGGCGACCCCGATGCACTGCGGGCTGGTCGAACCGAACCCGAAGTACTGGATGTTGTTGGACGGCGCGGAACTGGTGCTCAGGTAGTCGTCGCGCATGACCAGCCAGCCCGGCGAGCTGTACAGGGCCGGTGCCTGCTGCACGCCACGGCGCTTCTGGATCAGTTGCAGCTCCCACAGGTGCTGCTCCGGCGCGTCGCCCGCCTGGCATTCCTTCGCCCGCGCCACGTGCTTGGCCGCCGCAGCCCGCAGCGCCTCCCGCCGCGCGTCGGCGGAGCGGTCCGGGTCGTCCATGGCCGCGACGAACGCCAGCACCTCGGGGGTGACCACACGCATCGCCTCGGTGCGGCCGTTGCGGTACTGCCGGGTCGCGATGGACTCGTAGGTCGCGCCGGTCAGTCCCTTGGCCCGCTTGTGCGCGAGCTGGTAGGCCATCTGCGCGAAGGCGTCCGGCGACATCCCGAGCTGCTTGGCGCGGTTGGCGCCGAAGTCGAACGACACGGTCTTCGTGGCCGTCGCGTCCGCGTACGCGGCGAAGGACTTGCCCGCCTCACGGGCGTCCTCGCGCAGCGCGTCGTCCACTGTGAACTCGACCGGCGCGAACGCCGGGACCCCGCTGGCCGCCTCGCGCGCGGACCGCTGCCCGCTCAGCAGCGCGTCGGTGAACGCGAGGATCGTGGTCCCGTCCAGCTCGCAGTGCTCGACGTTGATCCCCGCGTTGCCGTCCTGGAACACGACGAACGAGACGGCCTTGTCGAACCACCGGTTCCCGCTGTCGCCGTGCAGCAGTTCGTCGCACGCCTGCTGGGTGTCCGCGGGCGCGAAGTCCTCAAGGCACAGGCAGAACAACGCCGTCTCGATGGTGTCGAGCGCATCGGCGTTGCCCGCGGCCAGCAAGGCCGCCCTGCTCGAGGCCCAGTCCGCGCGCGCCTTGGTCGTGAAGTGCCCGGCCGCTGCCGCGCGGTCCTCGACGACCTGGCCCGACTCCTGGATCGCGCGCAGCCCGGCCGCGATCTGCTCCGGGGTGTGCGGGCGTCCCACCGGGTCCAGCACCTCCATCCGGAACGGCGTGTCCCGGAAGAACACCACGATGTGCCGCGCGCCCGAGGGACCCGGCCAGTCCTCGCGGTACGGGGTGCGCGCGGTGTCCAGCACCTGGCCCGGAATCCGCGTCGCGGAGAACAGGAACTTGTGCTGCACCATCGATTGCGGCTGTCCGCGCAGGACCACCGGGGCGAGCAGTTCCTCGTCCAGCTTGAGCTTGTGGTCGACAGCGGAGGCGACCAGCTCGGCCGCGCGCTCGACCTGTCCGAGCGGGGACTGCTTGAACAGGAAGAAGAAGTTGGCGTTGAGCGCGATCCGGTCCCTGCGGCCGAGGTAGCGGTACGGCCAGAACGTGTCCAGCCAGCTGTGCACACCCGCGGACCGGTCGTAGGCCTCCAGCGCGGACTGGAGTTCATGGGCTGGGCTGTCCGGCGCCAGGAAGTCCGCGACGGCCGCTTCGGTCTCCGCCAGCTGCTCAGGGGTCAGCAGCGGGGCGCACCACTCCAGGAAGCGGCGGCAGGTGTCCTCGAGCGTGGGCAACGGGACCCGGGGCAGTCCCTCCTCGTTGCCGAAGGTGCGGGTGGACCACTCCGGACTGCTCACGGTCATCCTCGTTCTCGAAGGGTGCTCAGGGCGGACTCCAGCCCGGTGGCGGCGCCGTGCGGCCAGGACAGGTGGAGCTGGGCGTACAGCCAGCCCTCCGTCTCCAGCCCCTGCGGATCCACCCCGGCTGTGGACAGCGTGTCCAGGATCTGCGCCTGTTCCTCCGCGGAGGCGAAGCGGCGCTGCTTGAACACGCCGTGGATGCTAGCGGTCTGGTATCCCAGTTCGGCCAGGCCCTCCGCCACCGGTTCGTAGGGGAACATCCGCAGCACGAAGTGCGCCATCCACGGCCGTGCGCCGCGTGCGATGCGGGTCAGCGTCTTCTCGGTGACGTACCCGACGCAGCCGGTGGACACGACGAGGTCGACCTCGTCCAGGAGGTCCTGCTGCTCGGGGTCCGGTTCGTTGGCTTCGAGGTCGGCTGGGATCGTCTCGTCGAGAAAACCCGCGGCGTGCGCGTACTCCAGCGCCGGTACCGAGGCGTCGAGGCCGACGAACCGCACGCCGGTGGCCCCGCCGTTGGACCGCACCAGCTGGCGGTCGCGCGCGAGCAGCTCCTCGTGGTCCAGCGAATCCGCTTCGCCGTAGTGCTCGAACAGTTCGTCCATCGTCGTGTCGCACCGGTTCAGCACCCCGTTGACCCCGTAGGAGCACCCGACGTCGAGCACGGTCGGTTCGGCGACCTGCTGGTCCTCGCGGTAGCTCTCGATCAGCGTGCTGAAGTACGGCTTGGCCAGTTGCGGGATCTGGTAGTCGAGCCCGCGCAGGGTGCCGAAGAACGCGCGGGGATCGGGTGCGGTGTAGATGTCGTCGAAGGAGATCTTGCCGGTCTGGTCCAAGGGCACGGGCTGGCTCCTGACTCAGTCGAGCAATGCGTCGCCACGGACGGATCCGGCCAGGTGTGCGGGCAGCACCCGGCCGAACAGCTGTCTCGTGCGCTCCGGGCTGCCCACCACGCCGGGGCGCTCGCTGTAGGCGAAGATCGCCGAATGGCGGGCGAGCGCACCGTGCACCGCCGTGACCCGGTGCAGCGAGTACCGGCCGAGGAACAGCTGGAGATCGCCGGGGCGCAGGTCGAGCTGGCGCACGAGGTCGCTCTTTCCGGCCAGCGCCGCCCGGACCGCGTCCAGGTTCTCGTCGGTGGCCGACCGGATGTTCGGGCAGTACTCGAACCGCCCGCCGCCCCCGGCCTCCTGGGTGAGCATGCTGACGGTGAACTCGTTGGTGTCGAAGTGCCACGGGTGCGCGCGGCCCGGCTCGATCACGTTGAGCGTGAGCCCGGACAGCGGGTCGGCGAGTTCGTGCAGCGCGGGCTGGCTGAAGCAGTCGGCGACGAACCGCTGGAACACCGGGCTGGTGTAGAGCTGCTGGATGATCGCGGTCGCCGGGATGTGGTCGCGCGCCACGAAGGCGTTGCCGCGCTCCATGATCGTGCGACCGGGGTGGTCCTCGGGCAGCGGGGTGTCCAGCGCGATGTTGTACGCGTTGACCCGTTCCACCTTGGCGTAGGCGTGCGGCGCGAAGGCCGCGCACTCGGTGCGCAGCAGGTCCTGGAACTGCGGGCGCATGAAGTCCCTCAGCACGCTGCACCCGAGCTCGCGCAGTTCGGCTCTGCTGCGGTCGACGATTTCCCGCCACGCCGCGCTGCCCACCTCGGTGAGCGGATATCTGTCGGTGTCGAGGAAATCGAGGGCGGTCACGGCGTCAGCAGTGCTCATCGACGTCCTCTCGCGAGGTGAAGCAGCAGCGCTTTCCCTGATCGTCAGAAAACGTTTAGCACATGATCATCCTGGCAGCCCTGGAGTTGTGATCGGTCGCACACGGCAACTGTTTTGGAAATCAGCGCGCGGGGAGCTCGCTGGCGGCGCTGTGTGGACGGTGCCCTCAGAATGGGCGATGAGGAACAGTGGACAGCCCGGTGTCGCGCAGCAGGAAAGGAGATCAGCTCCTGACCGCCCGCCGGGCTGTGCGCGTTGGCCGTGGCGAGCCCGCCGAAATCCAGAAGCAGCAAGGAATTGTCACCTTCGTACAAGGCGGACCCGTCCCCGCACTCCCCTGAGGCCGTCAAGTCATCGGCCACGCCCAGGTTCGAGCCGTCCGGCATCGAGGTGAGCGCGACTGGTGTGCCCGGGATCGGAAAGGAGGCTGCCCACTCCCCTCCATGTTCAACTTATAGCGCACCGGGGGGCTTGCGGCAAGGCCCCGGTGATGCCTCAGAATCCTCGGGCCAAGGCCACAACCTGCGGAAACTGGGGGTAGCGGAGTGCGGGTGCTGTTGTCGACGTACGGATCACGGGGGGACGTCGAGCCGCTGGTGGGTCTCGCGGTGCGCCTGATGGAACTCGGCGCGCAGGTGCGGGTGTGCGCGCCGCCGGACGAGGACTTCGCGCGGCGGCTGGCCGGTATCGGGGTGCCGCTGGTGCCGGTGGGCCCCTCGGCGCGCGAGCTGACCCTCGCGGCACCGCCACCATCCTCCCTGTCCCAGCGCGCGGCCAAGTTGATCGCCGACCAGTTCGAGGCGGTCACCGCGGCGGCCGAGGGCTGCGACCTGCTGGTGGCGACCGGCATGCTGCCGGCCGTGGCCGGTGCCCTGTCGGTGGCCGAGAAGCTGGACCTCCGATCGGTGTTCGTGGCCTTCCAGAAGATCGTCCTGCCCTCGCCGCACCACCCGCCGCTGGCCTACCCCGGCCACCCGCTGCCGCCGGGGATCACCGACAACCGCGTGCTGTGGGATCTGGACGTCCAGGTCACGACCGCGCTGTTCGGCGAGGCGCTCAACACCAACCGGGTGTCCTTCGGCCTGCCCCCGGTGGCCGGGGTTCGCGACTACGTCCTCGGCGACCGGCCGTGGCTGGCGACGGATCCGGTCCTGGACCCGTGGCAGGAGACGGCGGAACTCGACGTGGTGCAGACCGGCGCGTGGCTGCTGCCCGACACTCGCCCGCTCCCGGAGGACCTGGTGGCCTTCCTGGACGCGGGCGCGCCACCGGTGTACGTGGGCTTCGGCAGCATGCCCATGCACAGCTCGACCGACCCGGCCCGGGTGGCCATCGAGGCGGTCCACGCGCAGGGCCGTCGCGTGCTCGTGTCCCGAGGCTGGGCCGAGCTGGCCCAGATCGACGGACAGGACGACTGCTTCGCCGTCGGCGAGATGAACCACCAGGCGCTGTTCCGCCGGGTGGCCGCCGTGGTGCACCACGGCGGCGCGGGCACCACGACCACGGCCGCCCAGGCAGGTGCCGCCCAGGTGGTGGTCCCCCAGGCGGGTGATCAGCCGTACTGGGCGGGTCGGGTGGCCGAGTTGGGCATCGGCGCGGCGCACGACGGGCCGATCCCGGGCTTCGAGTCCCTGTCGGCCGCGCTCCGGACGGCCCTGACCCCGCAGACCCGCGCGCGAGCGGCCGCCGTGGCCGGGATGATCCGTACCGACGGGGCCGTGGTCGCCGCGCAACTGCTGCTCGACATGCACAACCGAGAGAAGCCACCAGTGCCCGCGTGAACCGCGCGGGAAGGTCCAGACCTTGCCGATCAGCTAGCCGCCGTGAGGGGAATGTGTCAGCTCAGGGGTACGAAGAGGAATTGCGGTCCGAACGCGGTTACGTGGCCGGGCTCTACGCGCGGCTGGACGCCGAGCGCGCGCGGGTCAAGCGCGGGTACACCGCGGCGCTGGCGGGAAACGGCGGGACGCTGCTGGAACGTGACGACGAGGTGCGCACGCTGGCCCGGGAGGTGCGGCGGCTGGACGTGGCCGACGACGGGCTGTGCTTCGGCCGGTTGGACACCATCTCGGGCGAGCACTCCTACATCGGCCGGATCGGCCTGTTCGACGAGCAGAACGAGTACGAGCCGGTGCTGCTGGACTGGCGGGCACCGGCCTCGCGCGCGTTCTACGTGGCCACCGGCGCGAACCCGGAGAACATGCGTCGGCGCCGCCAGTTCCACACCCGCGGGCGCCAGGTGCTCGACTTCACCGACGAGGTGCTCGGCCGTCCCGGCGAGGGCGAGCGCGGGGACGCGGCCCTGCTCGCGGCGGTCAACGCGCCGCGCGGGGACGGGATGCGCGACATCGTGGCGACGATCCAGGCCGAGCAGGACAGGATCATCCGACTGGACCACCCCGGGGTGCTGGTCATCGAGGGCGGACCGGGCACCGGCAAGACCGTGGTGGCCCTGCACCGGGTCGCGTACCTGCTCTACACCCAGCGGGAGCGGATGGAGCGGCACGGGGTGCTCGTGGTCGGGCCCAACCCCGCGTTCCTGAACCACATCAGCCGCGTCCTGCCCTCGCTGGGCGAGTCCAACGTGGTGTTCACGACCACCGGCGACCTCGTGCCCGGCCTGCACGTCACCGCCGAGGACACCCCGGAGGCCGCGCGGCTCAAGGGTTCGCTGAAGATCCTCGACGTGCTCGCGGCGGCGATCGCCGACCGGCAGCGGCTGCCGGAGGACCCGCTGCCGATCGAGTTGGCGGGCATCCCGCTGCGGATCGACGCCGCGACCGCGGAGTGGGCCAGGGACGAGGCACGGGCGAGCGGGCAGCCGCACAACGACGCGCGCTCGGTGTTCACGGAGATCATCACCTACGTGCTCACCGAACGGGCGATAGGCCGGATCGGCAAGGGCTGGCTGACCAGATCGGACCGCGACGCGTGGGAGAAGATGCGAGCGGACCTGCTCAAGGACCTCGCGGAGGACGAGAGGTTCACCGCGGCGCTCGACGAGCTCTGGCCGGTGCTGACGCCGCAATCCCTGTTGGCGCCGCTGTACACCTCTCGTGAACGGCTGCGCGCGGCAGGCGCCGACGAGGCGCTGTGGCGCGCCGAAGGCGAGGCCTGGACGGTGTCGGACGTGCCGCTGCTCGACGAACTGGTCGAACTGCTGGGCCGCGACAAGTCGGTCGACCAGGCTGCCGAGCAGGAGCGCAAGGCCGAGGCCGAGTACGCCGCCCGCGTGATGGACAGCCTCGTCAAGCGCGAGGACATGATGGACGACGAGGACCACCTGTTCGCCCACGACCTGATCCAGGCCGATGAACTGGCCGACCGCTTCCTGGAACGCGACACCAGGGAACTGGCCGAACGCGCCGCCGCGGACCGGGAGTGGACCTACCGGCACGTCGTGGTCGACGAGGCCCAGGAACTGTCCGAAATGGACTGGCGGGTGCTGATGCGGCGCTGCCCCGGCCGGTCCTTCACGGTGGTCGGCGACCTCGCCCAGCGCCGGTCGGCGGCCGGGGCGGCCTCCTGGGACAGCATGCTGGAGCCCTACGTGCCCGGCCGCTGGGCCTACCGGTCGCTGTCGGTGAACTACCGCACCCCTGCGGAGATCATGACCGTGGCCGCCGCGGTGCTCGCCGAGTTCGCGCCCGAGGTCCAGGCACCGGAGTCGGTCCGCGCCTGCGGGGTCCAGCCCTGGTCCAGGCGGGTCACCGAGGAGGAACTGCCCGCTGCCATCGAGGAGTTCGTCCGGGCCGAAGCCGGTCGCGAGGGCACCAGCATCGTGATCGGGCCAGCCGGTGTGCCGGGCACGGTGCCGGCCTCGGAGACCAAGGGCCTGGAGTTCGACGCCGTCCTGGTCGTGGACCCGGAACGGATCCTCGCCGAGGGTCCGCGCGGCGCGGCCGAACTCTACGTGGCGCTCACCCGCGCCACCCAGCGCCTGGGCGTCCTGCACCAGGGCCCGTTGCCGGAAGTCCTCACCGGACTCGCCGAGACCGCGTAGCACTCTGGCGCACCGCCGGGCCGACCGCGCACTGGTCGGCCCGGCGGCACGGGCTAGTGCGGTGTCCGGCGCCCGTCGTCGGTGCTGCCGCGCCCAGGCGGCGCCTCGCCGCACCGCCCCCGCGCCCCCGTACACCCAGTACGAGGACACGGGGGCGGCACGCCGATCCATCCACCTGGATCACGACATCACCCGACGACGGTCTTGGACACCGCACTAGGGTCGAGGCACCCACACCTCGAACTCGGACAGGCCCCAGCCGGTGCCCCCGCCACGGTTGGGCGCCACCACGCGCAGCCCGGTGGTGCTGACCGGCGGGAAGCTGACCACCGTCATGGCGTTGCCCACCGGCGCGGACCGCGTTGTCAGGTCAGCCCAACCACTGCCGGTCCGGTACTGCACGGTGAAGTTCGCCGGGACCTGCACCCCTCCCCCATCGTCGTAGAACCAGAGCCGGAGCTCGTCGACGGTCACCGGGTTACGCAGGTCCACCGCGTAGCTGTCGGTGGGGTTGGGTGAGGCGTAGCTGGTCCAGCGGCTGTTCTCCGGGATGCCGTAGCGGAAGACGATGCCGTCAACGGCGTTCCACGGGTTGTCGTACGGCGAGGTGTAGCTCGCGCTGGGCTGCGAGCCGGTGGCCGACCGCTGGCTGTTGGTGGCCACGTTCACCAGGTTCGACCTGGGCTGCACGACGGTTGGTCCAACATGGACGGTCACCGGTTCAAGTCCACTCCGGACAGTGGCGAGCCTGCCGTCCACGTACACGTGCAGACCCGGTCCCTGGCCGTAGCGCGAACCGGTGCGGTCCCACAGGACCGTCACGTTGTGCCCGTGGTACGGCGTGTTCTCCAGCGCGAAGTAGTCCCAGCTGGCCGGGGCCAGCGGCCTGACCGTCAGCGTGTCACCGGCCTGGCCGCGCAGGCCGATCAGCCCGGAGATGACGTTGTCGTTGTACGTGGAGTGGTTGTAGTCCTCGCTGTGGTTGACCCCGTCGTAGATCCACCGCGCCTGGTCGGGGTCGTGCGCCTCGGCCACGTACGGCTTGCCGTCCTTGTACTGGGTGGCCGCGTAGGTGTGCAGCAACGACACGTAGTCGGCCGCGGTGATCACTCGCTGCGAGGGGTAGTCCTGCAACAGGTTGGCGAGCCCGGTCAGCGTCTGCGCCGTCTCGTACGGCCAGGACGGGCCGTCCCAGCGGCAGCAGTTGGCCGCCTCGTGCATGAACCACTTGCTGCGCCGCTCGGTCGTGGTGGGTCCGTAGGCGGCGCGGAAACCGTTGGGGTCCAGCAACTGTGCGAAGGCCGTGGCGTCCGAGGGCTGCGGCATGTCGAACATCCACGGCACGAAGCCCATTTCCTCGCGGGTGCCCAGCAGCGCGTGCGAGGGGTTGTTGTCACGGGGCATGTCGTAGAAGAACTGCCTGGCCGGGTCCCACAGGTGCGCCTGCATGGCGGTGCGCAGGCGGTCCGCACGGCCGTCGAACTCGGCGGCCGTGGCGTGGTCGCCGGTCAGCTCGGAGATGCGGGCGATCGCCCGCGCGTCCCCGTACTGGTAGGCGTTGATCGTCGGCCGGAAGCCCGCGCCCCCGTGGTAGGGGTCGGCGGATTCGTAGGAGGAGGGTGAGAACTCGGTGGCGTCCCAGACCGGGACCTGCCAGTACAGGCCGAGCCCCTGGTCGAAGTGGTTGGCCCAGCCGTCGTACTGGCTGATCAGCGCCTGGCGCTCGGCGGCGGTGAACGCGGCGTCGCCCGCGGCGAGGTACTGCTGCCACACGGCGTTGGCCGCCCAGAAGCTGTACTCGTGCGCCCAGTCCGCGGCGTCCTTGTTCAGCTCCTCGGTGCGCGGCTTGGCGAACTGGCCGGGGCCGTGCAGCCAGTAGTCGATGTCGTCGCGGACGTAGCTCTGGTCGCGCAGCCAGCGGCCCTCGGTGATCTGGTGACCGGCGGCGGCCACCACTCCCCCGTACGGCGCCCCGTAGCTGACCGGGTTCAGGAACTCGCTGGACAGCCAGCCGTACTGGGTCCCGGTGTAGACCAGGTGTTCCCGGTAGGTCTGCCACCGGTAGTAGTACACGTCCTGGACCTGTTTGTCCGGTACCTCCAGGAACGGGATGTTGCGCTGGTACCAGCCCGGGTCGTCCACCTTGCCGAGCAGGGCCGGGTGGTCGAGGAAGGCGGTGGCGCCCGCCTCAGCGGCCGTGGCGGGCGCCACCCCGACGGTGCCGAGCACCGCCGCCAGCAGAACGGTCAGGACAGCACGCGCCACAGGTGGTCCTCCGTCCCGTTGTCAGCGTACTGCGTGACCTGCGCGGAGTCGGCCATCGACTGGTCCTGCACCGCCAGCACCTTGCCGCTGCGCTGGTTGACGATCTTCGACCAGCCGCCGCCCGCGTCCACGATGCGCCACACGTGGTCCGGGGTCCCGTTGTCCACGTACTGCTGCACGTGCGCACCGTCCTCAGTGGACTGGTCGTGCACCGCGAGCACCTTGCCGCTGTGCCGGTTCACGATGTGCACCGTACCGTCCCCGTTGGGCGTGATCGCCCACAGGTGGTCGGTGGTGCCGTTGTCGGCGTACTGCGTCACCTCGGCGCTGTTGGCCAGCGACATGTTCAGCACCGACAGCACCTTGCCACTGTGCTTGTTCTGGATGCGCACCCACTTGGTGGGCCCGGATGCCTTGCTGGGCAACAGGGCGAGCATGCCGCCGACCACGGGGCGCGCGGCGAACCCGCGCTCGTTGCCGCTGGCCACCACGTACCAGTCCGACAGCGGGGAGTGCCCGCTCGTGCCGTTGGCGAAGTTGTAGACCCCGTTGATCAGCGTGTCGCGCACCGGGTACGCGGCCAGCCAGGCGGCGGTCCAGACCTCCCAGTCACCCTTGGTGTAGTCGTTGCGCGGATCCAGGACCACCCCGTAGGCACCGGCGTTGCGCTGGTACCAGGCGGCCTCCTGGACCGCGACGCCCTCGGGCACCAGGTCCAGCCCCAGCAGGGCGTCGGGATAGCCGTTGTACTTCAGGCTCCACGTGTTGTCCTTGTCGTAGGCCAGCTTCAGGTGGTCGCCCGCGTTGTCCTGGGCCTTGTCGAACCACTGGCTGATGTAGGACCGCGCGGTGGACAGGTAGTGCTGGGCGTCGGCGGTGTTTCCGTTGGCCGTGGCCACGATGCTCATCGCGCCGATGCCCACGATGCCCTTGAGCGCGAGGTTCACACTGTGCGCGATGAACCCGGTGAAGTCGTCGGTCTGGTTCTGGTAACCGGGGTCCAGCGCGTTGCCGATCAGGTACTCCGCCCACTGGCGCAGGATCCGGTAGTGCGCGGCCACGAAGGACCGGGCCTGCTCGGCGGGCAGGTGCTGGACCAGGGCCGCCGCCATGATCAGCATGTTGGCCGACTCCTCGACCGGCATGTCCTCCTCGTTGCCGTCGTTGTGGCCGGTGGCGTTGGGGTAGCTGGAGCCCAGGTCGTGCACGGCGAAGGTCTTGGGCCAGCCGCCGCGCTCGCTGTAGTCCAGCACCGGCTCCAGCATCAGCCGCAGGTAGTCCGGGCTCAGGTAGAGCATCGCCGGGAAGGCCGGATAGGTGACGTCCACAGTGGACACGTTGCCGTCGGAGGAGATCTCCTTGAGCATGGCCCACGGCGAGCCGTCGCGGTCCACCAGTTCGGTGCCCGCCAGCGCCTGCCGCACGGCCAGCGCGCAGACCGCCGCGTACTTGTCCCCCGCGGCGGCGCGGGCATCGGCGGCGACCCGGTCGTCCAGTGCGGTACCGCGCTGGCTGGCGGTGGCCTGGTCGGCGACGAACCAGTCCAGCATGGCGGTCCAGTCACCCCAGTAGTGCCGCCACCACGGGTTGAGCTGGGTGCCGAGGTAGCTGACCGCGGGCGTGCGCACGTGACCGAGCACAGCGGTGCGGCTGACCGGCGTGCCGCCGACCGTGCCCAGGTCGTAGTTCAGGCCCAGCACCGGCCAGCGGTCGGAGATCGCGCGCGGCTGGGCGGTGTCGCTGGTGCCGGGCAGCGCGCCGGAGTTGGCGGCGTTGCCGCGCACCACGGTGTCCTGGCCCGCCTGCCAGGTCAGGCCCGGCGCGCTCACCCCGGCCAGCACGACCGTGCCCCAGGAGGCCTGGTCCCCGTGCTCGGCCAGCACGGTGGGCGTGGCCGGGGTGAAGGTCAGCGCGGTGGTGGCACCGGTCTGCCGCTGCGACCAGGTGACCTGCTGGGCGTTGTCCCCGTGTGCCCACTCGGCGGAGATGTCCAGGTAGAGGCTGACCCTGTGCGAACGGCCGTCCGAACTGGCCGCGCTGAGCGTGACGTAGCTCAGCGGCACCGACTGGCGTCGCAGGTCCGCGGGGTCCACCGGGGAGAAGAACGTGACGGTCAGCGTGATGCCGCCGCCGGTCAGCGTGTAGATCGACCGGGTCGCGGTGACCTGTAAGGAGGTCTGCCGCATGGTGGCCAGCCCCATGCCCGGTGCGCCCGCGAAGACGTACGGGGTGCCGTCCACGCGGACGATCCCGCACAGCGCGGCGGTCCGGCCGTTCCAGAAGCTCGACCAGGTACCGGGCAGGGTGTCGGCGCGCTGCCAGGTGGACAGGTACATGGAGCGCACGGCCAACGGGGTGGCGGGTGGGCGGATCGGGGCGGGAGCCAGCGGTGCCGCTGCGGTCAGCGGGGCCCCGAAGGCGGGCACGCCGAGCGCCGTCCCGGCGGCCAGCAACCCGGCGAGGCGGAGCACGGTACGGCGGTCAACGGTGTCCATGCCCATATGGGAGCGCTCTCTTTACAACGTTGCAAGAGGCCTTTCGGAGCAAGCAGCAGGACAGAGCAGGACAACTACGCGCGGGCCTGGAACGCCTCGGCCACGGCGTCACGGACCGCCGCCTCGGCGGGAGCGGTCACGCCGCGTTCGGCGGCCAGCTCGGCCAACGAGGTCATCGCGACCTCCGGCAGCCCGCAGGCCGTGAACGCCTCGAACGCGGCCAGGTCGGAGGTCACGTTCAACGCGAAGCCGTGACTGGTCACCCCGCCGCGGATGCGCATCCCGATCGAGACCAGCTTGCGGTGGTCCGGGGTCCACACCCCGACCAGGCTCTGCGCGCGCGGCGGGGTGTCCCGGCGGATCGCGGCGACCCCCAGTGCGTGCAGCGCCCGGATCAGGCCGTCCTCCACCCAGCGCACCACGTCGGCCGGTCCTCGTTCCCGCAGGTTCACCACGAGGTAGCCGATCAGCTGCCCCGGCCCGTGGTAGGTGGCCTGCCCACCGCGGTCCACCGGCACCAGCGGGATCGCGCCGGGCGCGGGCAGTTCCGCCGCCGGGGTGCGCGCGCCGTAGGTGATCACCGGCGGGTGGTTGAGCAGCACCAGCCGGTCGGCGATCAGCCCCTGCTGCCGCTGCCGCACCCACCCGGCCATCTCCGCGATCGCCTGCCCGTACTCGACTTGCCCGAGATCGACCCGCTGCACGGCACCAGCCTAGGGTCCGCCGGAGCGCACGGGTCTCAGGCCAGGTCGAGCAACTCCTCGTGGAAGCCGCCGAACCCGCGCTCCCGGTCCACCAGGTGAACCTCCAGGATCCAGTGCGCGGTCTGCCCGTTGCGATCGGTGCGCCGCATCGGCTTGTCGCTGCCGGGGGCGATGTAGGACTCGATCTTGGCGCCGTCGATCTTCTCGTGCGGGAACTGGCCGACCAGGTGCCCGGCGATCTCCCCGCCGAACTCCCAGCCTGCCTGCTCGGCCAGCGTGCGGACCTGCGCGTACAACTGCTCGCCGGTCACCTCCGGGTGCTGCTCGAAGTAGGCCCGCCCCGCGTCGAAGACCACCGGCAGGGCCGCGCACAGCCGGTGCTTGGCCGGGTCCTCACCCAGCACGTAGGTGCGGCCGAAGTCCGCCTCCCACTGCTCGAAGATCGGCCCGAAGTCGCAGAACACGATCTCGTCCTCGGCCAGCACCCGGTCCGGCGGGTTCTCCCGGTAGGGCAGCAGGGTGTTCACCCCAGCCCGCACGATCCGCTTGTGCCAGTAGCGGTGCACCCCGAACATCTCCCCGGCCAGGTCGCGGATCGCCGCGCTGGCCTGGCTCTCGCGCACCCCCGGCGCCAGGATGCCGCGCGCCCGCACCTCGGCGAACAGCCGCGCGGCCTTGTCCTGGGCGTCAAGCAGCCGGGCGGCGCGCTCCGCCTCGTCCTCGATCAACTCGGTCATGGTGCCGACGGTAGCCGCGACCTCAGATGTTGGTGCTGTTGGGGATCTGTGCGGGCCGCAGGTAGCGGTAGGGCCGACAGCGGCGCCGGTTGCGGGCCACGAACCCCTCCTCGATGCCGACCAGGGTGGTGCGGAAGCGCTGCTGCGCACCGGACACGTCGAACTCGCCATCTGCTGTGAGCTGGACCACCGGCACGGCGAGGCGTCCACACTGGACAACATCGGGATCACCCTGCTGGCACTGGGCCGTCCGGCCGAGGCGGTCACCGCGCACGAACGGTCGATCGCGATCTACCGGGAGACCGGGGACCAGCACGGCGAGGCGCTCGCCCTGCACAACCTGGCCCGAGCCGCGTTGGCGGCGGCGGGCGGTCCGTAATACGTTGCCGAACATGGGTGATCGGCTGGACAAGAAGCTGTACGAGGCGGAGCTGTACCGGTTGCAGGCCGAGCTGGTGAAGATGCAGGAGTGGGTGCGTGGCTCCGGCTCGCGCCTGGTGGTGCTGTTCGAGGGCCGGGACGCCGCGGGCAAGGGCGGCACGATCAAGCGGGTCACCGAGTACCTCAACCCCCGCGTGGTGCGCATCGCGGCGCTGCCCGCGCCCACCGAGCGCCAGCGGACCCAGTGGTACTTCCAGCGCTACGTGGAGCACCTCCCCGCCGCGGGTGAGATCGTGCTGTTCGACCGCAGCTGGTACAACCGCGCCGGGGTCGAGAAGGTGATGGGCTTCTGCACCCCCGGGGAGCACCAGCGATTCCTCGACCAGTGCCCGGTGTTCGAGCGGCTGCTCATCGAGGACGGCATCCTGCTGCACAAGTACTGGTTCTCGGTCAGCAAGAAGGAGCAGCACCGGCGGTTCCAGGACCGGCTGGGCGACCCGATGCGGCGCTGGAAGCTGTCCCCGATGGACCTGGAGTCGATCAAGCACTGGCAGGACTACTCCAAGGCCAAGGACGAGATGTTCAGCCGCACCGACCTGCCGTACTCCCCGTGGATGGTGGTGGAGAGCGAGGACAAGCGGCGGGCCCGCATCAACATGATCGCGCACCTGCTGTCGGCCGTGCCCTACACCAAGGTGCGCGCGCCCGAGCTCAAGCTGCCCAGGCCCGGCAAGGACGGCGACTACCAACGCCCCGCCCCGGAGACCCAACACCACGTCCCCGACCACGCCGCCACCCTGAGCTGAGCTGGCCCCCACCCGCGCGAGTCCCGGCCAGGCGAGCGCGAGTCCCGCTCACCCGCGCGCGAGTCCCGGCCAGCGACGGGCCGCCGCCGCCCCCACACGCCGTGAAGGTGGCTTTCGCTGCGTTGAGCGCAGTGAAAGTCACCTTCCGGGCGGCCCACGCCCCCGGCCCCGGGGTCAGCTCGGTTCGGGCTCGTCGAGGACGTCGCCGGTTCGGTCGCCGAGCAGGTGCTGGGCGCGCAGGGCGACCTCCATCTCGAACCGGTCGTGGCTGTTGCGCAGGCGGGCCCCGAACAACTCGTCCAGCTTGCGCAGGCGGTAGCGCACCGTCTGGGGGTGCACCTCCAGCCGTTCGGCGATCTTCGGGGCGCTGCCGCCGGTCTCCAGCCACACGGCCAGGGTCTCCACCATCCTGGCGCGCTGCTTGACGGTCAGCCCGCGCAGCGGGGCGAGGCTCTGCTTGGCCAGCTCGTTCATCAGCAGCTCGTCGGCGAGCAGCCAGAGCGTGGACAGGTGGTCCCGGCACCAGGTCAGCGGCACGTCGGGCAGCAGCCCGCGCTGGACCAGGCCGATCGCCCGCCCGGCCCAGTGCTGGGACGCGGCGGCCTCGGTCAGCCGCACGCGCGGTCCCACGGCGGCCCGCCAGCCGGGGAGGGCGCTCGCGAGGTCGACCAGGTCCCGCTCCGGGTCCGCGGTGAGCAGCACGGGGGTGGTCCGGTCCAGGTCGTGGATCACCTGGTCGGGCAAGGTCGGGGCGGCGATGCCGTGGTGGTCGGGCTTGGGTTCCACGACCACCACGCTCAGGTGCGTGGGCAGCGGCCAGCGTGCCTCCTCGGCCAGCTGCGCCACATCGCGGGGCAACGCGCCGGGGTCGCACAGGATGACCTCGATCAGCCGCCTGCGCATGCGCTCCTTGGCCCCGCTGGCCTGGGTCCGCGCCTCGGCGTAGCCCTCGGCCGACATCACCGAGATCTCCTCGCAGTAGGCGAAGATCGCCTCGGCGAGGCGGCACAGCGTGCCGGTGGCCAGGCCCTGCGCCTGGCCGATCTGCGAACAGCGCCGCCAGGCCACGCGGGTGCCGATGCGGTACGCGGTCTGCACGCATTCCAGCGGGCGGCCCTCGTGGAACTCGATCTTGCCGACGTGCTTGTAGAGGTTCGCCCAGTCTCCCTGAGGGACATTCGGATTGCCCACGCTGTCAATGCAGTGCAGGATCGACTGCCGCACGGCCTCGGTGAGAATGCGGCCGAACTTGCCCTCCACCGGCCGGTTGTACTCCGGCACACCGCGCTGGATTTCGCGCAGCACCTCGATGCTCAGCCTGGTCGCGTACGGCCGGAACAGCGAGGCGATGTGCAGCGGGAACGAGCCCAGGATCTTCGAGGTGGTCGGCGATCCCACGGGTGTGACCGGAACGTCCTCGGGTGCACTAGGAACGGCGAGAGTGCGACTGCCAAGATCTGTGACCATGGTTCAACCCCAATGCCCGGAAAACCTCCAGCCTCGGCAAGGCTATTTTCGCGCACTGACAAGTGTCAATACTCGCGTGAACGGGAATGTTTTTCCATTTCCCCCCGCAGTGTGACAGAAGTCGATTACTGTGCACTGAGCTGAGCAAGCGCTCACCGGTAGTTGTCACCCGAGTCGCAACCCGGCGGCGAGCATCGGCCAGGCCTTGTGCAGCTCGCGCTCCCAGTACGGCCAACTGTGCGTGCCCCCGCCGTAGAAGTCCGTGGTGACGGGCACACCGCCCAGGCGCAGCGCGGCCACGAACGCCTGCGAGGACACCTGGGCGACCGGCTCGATCAGATCGGCCCCGGTCGGCGGGTCCAGCGGACCGGGAAAACCGTTTCCACAGGACACGAAGAGCGCGGTGCCACGCAGCTTGTCCACGTGCGCGCTGGGGTTGTGCTCGGCCCAGGTCTGGTAGTTGAGGAACTCGTTGCCCCACAGGTCCCAGGGGCCGTAACCGACCCGCGCCAGCACGCTCTGGATGAATTCCGGCACGGCGGGCAGGGTCGTGTCCGGGATGCCGCTGAACGAGGCGGCCGCGGTGAACATGCCGGGATGCCGGAACGCGTAGGCCATGGCACCGTACCCGCCGATGGACAGCCCGGCCACGGCCATCGGGCCACCGGCCCGGTAGCCCTTGCGCAGGATCTGCAGCAGCTCGGTGAGGTGGAAGCTCTCCCAGTCCGGCACCGACTTGGCCCACTTCGAGTACATGCCCGCCTGCCCGTCGCTGGGCATGACCACCAGCACGTCCTTGTCCGCGGTGAACCGCTCCACGTCGGTGAACCTCGTCCAGGACTGGTAGTCGGCGACCTCGCAGCAGCCGTGCAACAGGTAGAGCACGGGCCAGGTGCGGTCGGGCTGGTCGTACCAGTGGGCGGGCAGCAGCAGGCGGACCGGGGCGCTGGTGCCCAGCGCGGGCGAGCTGATCGTCAGGTCGAGCGTGCGAGCGTCCACTTGGGACTGCACGACCACGCTGGCCCCGTCGTCGGCGGTAAGCGCTTGCTGCTGCGGCGCGACCGTGCCCACCCCGAGCAGCATCAGCGCTGCCAGCAGGCGGTTCACAGCGGCATCCTGGATTCCGCGGCCAGCGCCCCGGCCAGTCTGGCCCCCAGCACGTCCACGTGCGGTGGGTCGATCATCGACACGTGGTCACCGGGCACCCGGACCACCGACAGGTCGGCGCACAGGGCGTCCCAGCCCAGCGCCTCGTCGGTGCGCAGGTAGCGCGGGTCAAGTTCCACCGTCACCGGGTGCGGCTCCTCCGCGCGCAACAGCAGCACTCTGCCTCCGTAGGGTCGTGGCCGGAAGCGTTCGGCCAATCTGGCGTCCACATAGGACGTGTACTGGTGGCGCAGCACCGCGGGGCTCATGCCGGGCACCTCGCCGAGCCTGGCCATGACCAGGCTGATCTGCTCGTCCTCGGCCAGTTCGGCCAGCTCCGGCGGCAGCGAGAAGTCCACCCCGTAGGTGCGCCGCACGTGCTCGGCGAACCGGGCGTAGCGGCGCAACACCAGTTGGTGCGCGGGTTCCTCGGTGGGCAGCGGCAGGATGCTGTCGATCAGCGCGACCAGTTCGACCCGCTCCCCCGCGTCGGTGAGCTGGCAGGCCGTCTCGTAGGCCAGGCAGCCGCCGAAGGACCAGCCCGCCAGCCGGTACGGCCCGCTGGGCTGGATCTCCCGCAGCAGCCGCACGTACTGGGCCGCCCGCTCGGGCACGGTGTCGTGCTCGTCGAGCCGCTCGAAGCCGTAGCAGGGCTGCTGCTCGCCCAGCAGTGCCACCAGCGGCCGGTACACGCTGGTCGGCCCGCCCGCCGGGTGGAACAGGAACAGCGGGGGCCGTCCGCCGGTGGCCCGCAGCGTGGTCACCGGCCCGTTGGCGCCACTGTCCACGGTGTCCCGCAGGAAGTCGGCCATGCCCGCGATGGTCGGACGGGCCAGCAACCCCGCCGGGTCGGGGGCCTGCCCGGTCCGCTCGGCGATCAGTTCGCACAGCAGCCCGGGATCCCCGCCCGCGGCGAGAAAGTCCTCGTGCACGGTGAACTCCCGCTCGCCGAGCAACTGCCGCCACAGCTGGGCCACCCAGCGCTCGGCCGGGTCGCGCGGCCCGATCACCGTGGTCGGTGGCCTGCCGATCAGGTGATCGGTGATCTCATTGACACTTGCGCCGCGTAGCAACAAGGTGATCGGCAGGGCCTCGCCGAAATCCCGTTCCACCGCGGCGCGGGCGCGCATCGCCATGAGCGAGTCCATGCCCAGCCTGGTCAGCGGCGCCGACGGGTCGACCCGGTCCACGGACAACCCGGTCAGCGCGGCGATCTGGACGCACAGTCGGTCCAGCACGAGCGCGCGGGCGTTCGGCGCGTTGGGGCTGGGCGGGGACCACTCGGCGCTGCCCCGCCGCTCCCCCTTGGTCAGCGCGGCCAGGAAGGGCCGGTCGGCCAACTCGGGGAACAGCTCCAGCGTGCTGGTGACGTCCAGCCGGGTCACGGTGGTGGCATGGCGTCCACTGGACAGCACGACCCCCAGCGCTTCCAGGCCCTCGGCGTGCCCGAGCGGTTCGAGCACCGGGTTGTCCCTGTCCGCACCCCACGGCCCCCAGTTGACGGTGGTCGCGGGCAGGCCGCGGGCACGGCGCCAGTGGGTGAACGCGTCCAGCCACGCGTTCGCGGTGGCGTAGGCGGCCTGCCCCGGTGATCCGAACACGCCGGCGGCGGAGGAGAACACCAGCCACCAGTCCAGATCCAGGTGCTCGGTCGCCGCGTGCAGCCGCAGCCCGCCCGCGACCTTGGGCCGCCAGACCCGTTCCAGGTCGGCGGGCCCCATGGTGGTGACGGCGTGGTCGTCCAGGACCATCGCGCCGTGCACCACACCGTGCAGTGGCAGGCCACCCTCAGTCGCGGCAGCCACCGCACGCTCGGCGATCCCGGGCGCCGCCAGGTCGCCCAGCACCACCGTGACCTCGATGCCCTTGGTGCGCAACGAGTCCACGTCCCGATCGGTTCGTCCACAGAGGACAACGCGCAGGGCGCCGCGCTCGGCGAGCCACCCGGCCACCCGCTGCCCCAGCCCGCCGAGCCCGCCGGTGATCAGGTAGGCGCCGGGCCGCACCACCGGGGCGGTGCCCGGGGTGACGGCCGTGCGCGCCAGCCTGGCCACGTAGCGGCGGCCCGCCCGCCAGGCCACCTCGTCCTCGTCCCGGTCGGCGTGCAGCTCCGCGTAGAGGTCGCCGGTGGCCGTCTCGGCGTCCAGGTCCACCACGGTGGCGCGGAGTTCGGGGTGCTCGAAGGCCAGCACCCTGATCATCGCCCGCAGGCAGGCGGTACCGGGCACGAGCAGCTCGTCCTCGGTCAGCGCCGCCCCGTGCCGGGTGATCAGCCACAGCCGCGGCGGGTGGCCGCTGACCGAGCACAGCGTGCGCACCAGCCCGGACAGGGTGAGCAGCAGCGCGCGGGCGCGGTCGGCGGCGAGCTCGTCCTCGGCGGGACCGACCACCACCAGCAGGTCGGCGCGCTCGTCCAGGTGTTCCAGCACCGCGCCGAGTTCGTGCTCCCCGTCGGCGCAGGCCCAGATCAGGCTGTCCCCGCGCTCGCCGAGCCGGGAGGTCAGCCAGGCCGCTTCCACCGCCTGTTCCAGCTCGCCCTCGCTGAACAGCAGCCAGGTGCGCGGACGCGGATCGGGCTCCGGCAGGGGTTCGCTGGGCTGCCACCGGAGCTCGAAGCTCTTGTCGGTCAGCGGCACGGGCACCTCGGATCGGGGCAGCCGCCGCACGTACACCGCGGCGATGTCCACCAGCACCGTTCCGTCATCCGCAACGAGTTGCACATCGCCCAACAGGCCCTCGCCCGCACTGTCGGTGCGGGCCACGCGGGCGTTGCACCGCGCAACGCGTTGCGGATCGCCCAACACCCGGACCGCCCCGAGGGACATGGGCAGGTACGCGCGGACCTCGCCGGCCAGCTCGCCCAGTGCCGCCGCCGCGAGGGCGTGCAGGCAGGCATCGGCCAGCGCCGGGTGCAGGCCGCAGCCCTGGTAGGCGGGAACCGCTTGCACCACAGCGGATGCGCGTCCGTCCTGGGCGCAGACCGCGGTCAGCCCGCGGAACACCGGGCCGTAGACCATGCCCACCGCGGACAGCGCCTCGTAGAGGTCGACCTCCAGCGGGGTGCTCACCGGTTCCAGCGACACGACCGCGGAGTCCGCCAGCGGGGACACGGTGGCCGTGGCGTGGTGCACCCAGCGCCCGTCATGCCGGGCCAGCACCGTGACCTCGCCGGTGGTCCGCACGGACACGGTGACCTCGGTACTGGGCGCGAGCACCAGCACCTGGTGCAGCTCAAGGTCGCTCACCACCACCGGTCCGCCGAAGACCGTGCGCCCGGCGCACAACGCCATCTCCAGGTAGGCTGTACCCGGCAGCACCGGCGTGCCGTGCACCTGATGGTCGGCCAGCCAGGCGAGCGAGTCGGTGCCGATATCGGCCTGCCACACGTGCCGGTCGCCCTCGGGCAACTCCACGTGCGCCCCCAGCAGCGGATGCTGGCCGGTGGGGGTGGTGCGGGCCGGTAGCCAGTGGCGCTCGTGCTGCCAGCGCGGGCCGGGCAGGTCGACCACGGGTGCGCTCGGGTACCGGCCGCGCAGCGCCTCGGGATGCCCCGACCTGTGTAGCGCCGCCAGGCTGGTGAGGAAGGTGGTCTGCTCGTCGGCGTCGCGGCGCAGGGTGGGCAGCGCGAGCACCGGCGCGGTCTGCTCCACGGCCAAGGTGGTCACCGGGTGTGGGGAGACCTCCACGAACCGGGTGTGGCCCTCGGCAAGCGCGGCGCGGACGGCCTGCACGAGTCGCACGGGACGGCGCAGGTTGTCCACCCAGTAGTCGGCGTCGAACCGCGGATCGTGCGACACCGTGGAGTGGAACGGGATGCGCGGGCTCGCGGTGCGCAGCCCGGTCAGCCGTTCGGACAGCTCGCCGAGGATGCCGTCCACGGCGGACGAGTGCCCGGCCACGGTGAAGTTCAGCTTGCGGGCCAGCCTGCCCTCGGCGGACAGCTCGGCCACGAGCGCGGTGATGCGGTCCACGTCCCCGGTGACGGTGCACTGCGTGGGCGAGGCGTAGACAGCCACCTCGATGTCGGGGTAACGCTCGGCGAGTTCCTGTTCGGACAGTTCCACCACGGCCATCGTGCCGCTGCCCGCACTTTCCACGCGGGACAACAACTCCGCGCGGGAGGTCATCACACGCAGGCCATCGACCAGGTCCAGTGCCCCGGCGACCACCGCGGCGGTGACCTCACCCATGGACTGCCCGATCACCGCCGAGGGCTCGACCCCGTGCGCGCGCCACAGCTGCGTGAGCGCGAGCTGCACGCCGAACAGGGCTGGCTGGCACTGCGCGATGTCCTGGGTCCGTACCTGTCCGCGCAACAGCTCGCGCAGGGAGAAACCGGCCTCCCAGGCGAAGACCGGGTCCAGGTCGTCCACCGCGTCGGCGAACGCGGGCTCGGTGGCCAGCAGCCCGCGCCCCATCTCGGCCCAGTGCGAGCCGTAGCCGGAGTACAGGAACACGACCCCTGCCGTCTCGCTGGCCGCAACGGGGTGCGCATCACGCAACTGGCGGGCCAGCTCGGCCCGGTCGTCGCCGACCACGGTCAGCCGGTGCTCGTGGTGGTCACGCCGACTGGCCAGCGCCGCGGCGACATGGCCCAGCGGAGCGCTGGACTCCGCCAGGAAATCGGCCAGGTCCACGGCGCGCTGACGTGCCGCGTCCTCGGTGTGCGCGCTCACGGCGAGCACCTCAGGGCAGTCCTGTGTGGACAGAACCGGACTGGCGGGCCGCTGCCACTCCGCGAGCACGACGTGCGCGTTGGTGCCGCCGAAACCGAAGGCGGAGACCCCGGCGCGCGCGAGCCCGCCGTAGCGCGGCCACTCGACGGGCTCGGTCACGACGCTCAGCGCGAGGCGGTCGAAGTCGATGTGCGGGTTGGGCGCGGTGTAGTTGCGCGTCGCCGGGATCAGCCCGTTGTGCAGGCCCAGCACCACCTTGATCAGGCCGAGCACCCCGGCCGCACCCTCCAGGTGGCCCAGGTTCGTCTTCACCGAACCGATCAGCAGTGGCCGGGAGCGGTCACGTCCCGGGCCGAGCACGGCACCGAGGGCACCGGCCTCCATCGGGTCGCCGAGCAGCGTGCCCGTGCCGTGCGCCTCGACGTAGTCCACAGTGGACGCTTCCACCGAGCACGAGTCGTACACCTTGCGCAGCAGCGCTTCCTGGGCCGCCGGGTTGGGGGCCATCAGCCCGTTGGACCGGCCGTCGGAGTTCGTCGCGCTGCCCAGGACCACCGCCAGCACGCGGTCGCCGTCCCGCTGGGCGTCGGCCAACCTCTTGAGCAGCACCACCCCGCAGCCCTCGCCGCGCACGATGCCGTCGGCGGAGGCGTCGAACGCCTTGCACCGGCCGTCCGCGGCGAGCAGGCCCGCGCGGTCGAAGGTGGCCGTGACGCCGGGGGTCAGCATCAGGTTCACCCCGGCGGCGAAGGCCAGGTCCGACTCGCCGTGTTGCAGGCTGCGCACCGCCTGGTGCACCGCGACCAGTGAGGAGGAGCACGCCGTGTCCACCACCGAACTGGGGCCGCGCAGGTCCAGCACGTACGACAGCCGGTTGGCGATCACGCTGGGCGCCGCGCCGGTGGCCGACCAGGCATCCACAGTGGACGGATCGGCCATGCTCAGCGCGCCGTACTCGCTCGCGCTGGTGCCGACGAACACGCCGGTTCCGCTGCCGCGCAACGAACTGGGCCGGATACCGGCGTGCTCCAGCGCGGCGTGCGCCACCTCCAGCAGGATGCGCTGCTGGGGGTCCATCAGCGCGGCCTCGCGGGGTGTGATGCCGAAGAAGCCCGCGTCGAACCCGGCCACATCCGCCAGGAACCCGCCCCGCCGCGGGACTTCCGCGTCCGGCCAACGATCCGCGGGCACCTCGCCGATCGTCTCGCCGCCGTCCAGCAGCAGCTGCCACAGCGCCCACGGAGACTCGATCCCACCGGGCAGGCGGCAGCCCAGGCCGATCACCGCGACCGGCTCGCCCGCTGCACCGGCCGTGACCGGGACGGCCGTGGCGGGCTCGCCGAGCAGCTCGGCGGCCAGCGAGGCGATGGTCGGGTTCTGCCACACCAGGGTGGCGGGCAGGGTGCGGCCCAGCACGGCGCCGAGGTCACCGGCCAGGGCCACCGCGTCGCGGGAGGACACGCCGTAGTCCTGGATCGGGCGGTCCACCGAGAGCCGGTCGGCCGGGATGCCCGTGCTGGCGGCCAGGTAGTCCAGCAGCCAGCGGCGCAACTCCTGCTGGTTCACGCGAACTCACCGGCCAGGTAGCGGGCGCGGCAGGCCGAACGGGACACCTTGCCGCTGGAGGTGCGCGAGACCCCGCCCGGTTCGAGCAGGAACACCTCGCGCACGGAGAGCCCGTGCTCGGCCGAGAGCGCCGTGCGCACCGCCATACCCACCTCCACCGGGTCGATCTCGGTGACGTGCCGGGACTTCTCGGCGACCACGACCACCCGCTCCCCCTCCGCGCCGGGCACCGAGAAGGCGGCCACGTTGTGCGGGCGGATCGCCGGATGGGCCTGCTCCACGGTCAGTTCCAGGTCCTGCGGGTAGTGGTTGCGGCCGTCCACCACGACCAGGTCCTTGATCCGGCCGGTGATGTAGAGCTCGCCCTCGTGCAGCACGCCGAGGTCCCCGGTGCGCAGCCAGTGCCCTCGGTGCTCGCCCGCCCTGGCGGCGGCGAAGGTGTCGTCGGAGGTCTCCGGGCGGCCCCAGTAGCCCACGCCCACGTTGTCCCCGCTGACCCACACCTCCCCGACGTGCCCGGTGGGCAGCTCGCGCAGGGTTCTGGGGTCCACCACGCACACCTGCTGGTCCGCGGGCCGCCCGCAGGAGACCAGCGGGGTGCCGCCGGGAACCGGGATCGCCACCCCGCCCGCGAGCCGCTCGCGGTCGAAGGCCGTCTGCCTGGGCGGGGTCCCGGCGGGTGTCACCGAGACCAGGACCGTCGCCTCGGCCAGGCCGTACGAGCAGCGCTGCGCCTCGGGACGGAACCCGCTCGCGGCGAAGGCCGTCCGGAAGCGGGCCAGCGCGGCGGGCTGCACCGGCTCACTGCCGTTGATCAGCGCGTGCACGGTGCCCAGCCGCAGCCGGGCCTTGGTGTGCTCGTCCACGCGGCTCGCGCAGTAGGAGTAGGCGAAGTTGGGCGCGGCGCTGATCGCGCCGGGGTTGGCCGACAGCGCCCGCAGCCAGCGCTCGGGGCGCTCGATGAAGGCCACCGGGTCCATGAACACCGAGCGCAGCCCGCCGACCACCGGGGCCGCGATGGACAGCACCAGGCCCATGTCGTGGAACAGCGGCAGCCAGCTGACCGTGCAGTTGCGGCCGGTGGTCAGCCCGTAGCCGGTGACGCCCTGCCGCGCGTTGGCCACCACGTTGGCGTGCGTGATCATGACCCCGGCCGGGGTGCGCGTGGAGCCGGAGGTGTACTGGAGGTAGGCCAGGTCGTCCGGGTCCACGTGGAAGTGCTCGTGCTCCACGGCTGGCGGGATGGCGTCGATCGCGAGCACCGGGGTCGCCGAACCGAGGAAGCGGGTGACCCCGGGCAGCTCCGCGCGGGTGGTCAGCGCCAGAGAGGGGCGGCAGTCGGCCAGCACGGCGGTCAGCCGCCCGGTGTGGCCAGGCAGGTCGGGGCCGAACAGCGGCACCGCGATGGCGCCCGCGCGCAGCACGCCGAGGAACCCGGCCACGTACTCCAGGCCCTGCCTGGCCAGGATCGCGACCCGCTCGTCCCGGCCGACCCGGCTGGCCACCCAGGCCGCCACGGCACTGACCCGCTGGTCCAGCTCCTGCCAGCTCCAGGACACCGGCACGCCCTCGTGCCCCGCGGCGTGGTCCAGGTAGGTCACGGCCCGTTGGTCGCCCAGTATCGCCGCCCATTCCGCCAACAGCGCGGGCAGGCTCGTCCGCGCCCGAATGGCCGAGGACTCGTGCACGCTTTCATCGACCGTTGTCACTGTGCCCCCAATACCTCGTGGCGGACAAAATCCTCGTGCAGAATTCGAGCGGCCAAGGCGGCTGCGGCCAGTTGGAGCACTGCGGCGGTAAGCAGTCCCGCGGTGTATCCGGCGGCCAATGCGGGGGGATCAGCGGAACCACCCATCATCCACAGGGATCTGATCGCGAGCAGTACTCCACCGATCAGCGCCACCCCGGCGGCACTGGACAGTTCACGGGAGGCCGTGAGCATTCCGGCGGCCGTTCCGGCGTGCCGGTCGGCGAGCAGTCCCAGTGACCAGGAGGTCAGCGGCACGGTGAAGGCCGAGCCGAATCCGGTGAGCAGCAGGCCGGGCACGCGGGGGCCGATCTCGGGCAGGTGGTTGACCGCCGCGATGGCCAGCAGCCCCGTGGCGACCAGCAGCAACCCGCCGACCACGGTGCTGCGGGTGCCGAGCCGGTCCACGGCGCCGGGCACCAGCGGGGCGCCCAGCACCAGGGCCACGGCGACCAGGGCCAGCGGCAGGCCGGAACCGGTCGGGTCCAGGCCCACCCAGTCCTGGTGCACCAGCGGGGTGAAGAACACGACCCCACTGACGCCCAGCCCCCACAGCACCTGCACGAGCAGTGCGCCCTGGAACCGCCGCTGCCCGCGCAGCACCCGCACCGAGCTGCCGGAACCGCCCGCCGGGGTGCACCTCAGCAGGGGCAGCAGCGCCAGCGCGGCGAGCGCGAACGGCAGGTTGCCGTAGAAGATCCAGCTCCAGTGCAGGTACTGGCTGAACAGCCCGCCCGCGGCGGGACCGGCGGCCAGCGCGACCGCCAGCGCGGCGGTCCACACCGCGGTGCCGGTCGTGCGCCGCCGCTGCGAGCCCACACCGCGCAGCAGGCTGAGCGTGCCGGGCACCAGGAAGGCCGCCGCGCAGCCCTGCACGACCCGGCCCGCCAGCAGCGGGGGCGCGGTGCGGGCCAGCGCGGACAGCAGCGCGCCCGCGCCGAAGGCGACCAGGCCCCAGCCCAGGGTGGCGCGCTGCCCCCAGCGGTCGATCAGCCCGCCGCTGACCAGCAGCGACAGCGCGAACGGAATCATGTAGGCCAGCGCGGTCCATTGCAGCTGACCGATACCCAGACCGAGTTCCCGGCCGATTGACGGTGCGGCGGCGGCGACAATCGTGTTGTCCAGGGCGGTAATGAATGCGACCAGCGCGGTAATGACCAGTACCGGCCACCAGCGAGGGGTATTCATCGGTGATGACTCCCCTTCGCCGACGCCGATGTCCGACCTGTGGCCGGACGGTATCGACGCATCAAGGCAGAGACAAGATTTGCCGGTTCACAGGATGCTTTTTTGTCACCTGCTCATAGCGGCACACCACGCCTGCCGTGTGCACGCGCAAAAAAGCGTCACTGGGCGCGGGGCCCGGCCCGTGGTACACAGCGGGGGTGAGTGCACTGGAGCTCCGCCACCTCCGCACGATCTGCGCCGTGGCCGAGGCGCACAGCCTGACCAGGGCCGCCTCGGCGCTCGGCCTGACCCAGCCCGCGCTGGCCGCCCAGCTGCACCGGATCGAGGCGCTGCTGGGCGGCACGATCTTCGAGCGCACCGACACCGGCTGCCAGCCGACCAAGCTGGGCCGGGAGGTGGTGGCGCTGGCCACCCGGGTGCTGACCGGTGCCGAGCAGCTGGTCGCGCTGGCCCAGTCCGCGGGCCGCCGCAGGAGCGGGCTGGCGCTGGGCATCGAGCACACCGGCTTCCTCGGCGACCTGCTCACCGAGCTGCGCGCCTTCGCCTCGCGCGGGCCGGTGCGGACCAGGACCGAGCTCTCGGCGGGCCCCCTGCTGCGCCTGCTGGCCCGCGACGAGCTGCACCTGGCCGTGTTCTACGAGTTCCCCGGGCTGACCGAGCAGCCGCCGCGCGGGGTCGAGCTGCGCGAGCTGATCAACCAGCCGCTGTTCCTGATGCTCGCGCAGACCCACCCCCTGGCCCGCCGCGCGCTGCTGGACCTGGGCGACGTGCGCGACCTGGCCTGGGTCACGCCCCCGCCGGACACCGACAGCCTGCGCCGGGGCATCGACCTGGCCTGCGCGCGGTACGGGTTCACGCCCCGGCGCAGCCACTACGCGATGGACGCCCGCGCCGCCCGTGACCTGGTGCGCGCCGGGAGCGCGGTGGCACTGGCCGCGCCGACCACGACCGACGGCGAGGGCGTGGTGGTGCGCAGGCTGCGCGACACCCCGCTGCGCTGCCGCCTCTACATGGCCACCCGCACCGAGGGCCCCTGCTCGGCGTACCGACGGGAGCTGTACGCCTGCGTGGCCAGGGCCTACCGGGCAGCGGTGGACCGGGCACCGCTGTACGCCCAGTGGTGGGTGGAGAACCCCTCGGAGCACGCGGAGCTGGACGCCACAATCGCTGTGGACAGAACACTTTCCGATATGTCCTGAGTGGACCTCAGTCGTTCAGTCCACAGTGGACTGAACGTGCCCCGCCACCGCGGATCACCGCCGCGGGTGATCTCGACCACCGGCAGCGGGGCGTGGCCGCCCCGGCACGCGCGGTGGTGACCAGCGACCTCGATGTGCGGGCCACCGGTGCCCGGGCGTACCCTCCGGCGACCATCGGTAGTGATCCACTGCGGGGTTTCGTAGTATTCACCCGTGACGATGGTGTCCGCACAAGGGCGCCGCCATGCCGGCGGCCAGGCAGGGGAGCAACCGGCGATGAGCACAGGCGTCTTCGGATCATGACCTTCGTCCTGAACTTCGTCGCGCGCAGCGACCGCGGACTGGTCCGTACCAACAACGAGGACTCGGTGTACGCCGGGCCGCATCTGTTGGCGATCGCCGACGGCATGGGTGGGCACGCGGCGGGTGAGGTCGCCAGCAAGGTGGTGATCGAGGCGCTGACCCCGCTGGACGGCCAGGATCCCGGCGAGGACCTGGTCGGCGCCCTGCGCGAGGCCATGCGGGCGGGCAACCGGGGCATCGCCGAGCAGGTGGCGGCCGATCCCGAGCTGGAGGGCATGGGCACCACGCTCACCGGCATCCTCTTCGCGGGCGACCGGCTCGGCCTGATCAACGTGGGTGACTCGCGCACCTACCTGGTGCGGGACCAGACACTCAGCCAGATCACCAGGGACCAGACCTTCGTGCAGTCCCTGGTCGACGAGGGCAAGATCACCGAGGAGGAGGCGCAGCACCACCCGCTGCGCTCGCTGATCCTGCACGCGCTGACCGGGCAGGACGACGTGGAGCCCGCGCTGAGCGTGCGCGAGGCCAAGCCCGGTGACCGGTACCTGCTGTGCTCGGACGGGCTGTCCGACGTGGTGGTGGACGCCGAGATCGCCGAGGCCCTGTCCATCCTCGACCCGCAGGCCGCCGCCGACCGGCTGATCGAGCTGGCGCTGCGCGCGGGCGGCCCGGACAACGTCACGGTGATCGTCGCGGACGTGGTCGAGGCCTGAGCGGTCCTGACATGCCATGAAAGTGCCGTTCCTGGCGTTCAACGCCAGGAACGGCACTTTCATGGCACGGGAGTAGCCCGCGGCCACACTGCCCGCGCACCGGTTGTGGTGGCCGGGCACATGTCGCGGGCCGGGCGGTCTGCCTAGCGTCTGCGGGCATGACAGTTACCAGAACCGCGCTGGTCACCGGGGCGGGTTCGGGCATCGGGGCGGCGTGTGCCGCCGCGATGGCGGCCGAGGGCGCGCGAGTGCACGTGGTGGACCGGGACGCCGCGGCGGCGAGGCGGGTCGCCGCGGAGATCAACGGCGTGCCGCACGTGGTGGACCTCGCGGACCCGGCGGCGGTCGACGGGCTGCCCGCCGAGGTGGACGTCCTGGTCAACAACGCGGGCGTGCAGCACCTGGCGCCGGTGCACGAGTTCCCGCCGGAGACCTTCGCGCTGATGCAGCACGTGATGGTCACGGCCCCGTTCCTGCTCGCCCGGCGCTGCCTGCCGCACATGTACCGGCGCGGCTGGGGCCGTGTGATCAACATCTCCAGCGTGCACGGCCTGCGGGCCAGCGCGCACAAGTCCGCCTACGTGGCCGCCAAGCACGGGCTGGAGGGCCTGAGCAAGGTCATCGCGCTGGAGGGCGCGGCGCACGGCGTGACCAGCAACTGCGTCAACCCCGGCTTCGTGCGCACCCCGCTGGTGGCCGAGCAGCTGGCGGCGCGCGGTGAGCAGGACCTGCTGCGCCGATCGGCGGTCAAGGGGCTGATCGAGCCGGAGCACGTGGCGGCCCTGGTGAACTGGCTGTGCGGACCGGCATCGGCGCACGTCAGCGGAGCATCGATCCCCCTCGACGGAGCCTGGAGCGCATCATGAGCGGTAGCCCGAACATCGGCCGGATCGTCGCGGCGAGCCTGATCGGCACGACCGTGGAGTGGTACGACTTCTTCCTGTACGGCTCGGCCTCGGCGCTGGTGTTCAACAAGCTGTTCTTCCCCACCTTCGACCCGCTGACCGGCACGCTGCTGGCGCTGACCACCTACGCCATCGGCTTCGTCGCCAGACCCGTTGGCGGCCTGGTGTTCGGGCACTTCGGCGACCGGGTGGGCCGCAAGACCCTGCTGGTGCTGAGCCTGCTGCTGATGGGCGGCGCGACCTTCGCCATGGGCCTGCTGCCCACCTACGCCTCGGTGGGCGTGGCCGCTCCCCTGCTGCTGACCCTGTTGCGACTCGTGCAGGGATTCGCACTGGGCGGGGAGTGGGGCGGGGCGGTGCTGATCGTCTCGGAGCACGGTGATCCGCGCCGACGCGGGTTCTGGGCCTCCTGGCCGCAGGCCGGTGCCCCGGGCGGCAACCTGCTGGCCACGGCGGTGCTCGCGGTGCTGGCCGCCGTGCAGTCCGACGCCGAACTGCTGGCCTGGGGCTGGCGCGTGCCGTTCCTGCTGTCCGGGGTGCTGGTCGGCATCGGGCTGTGGATCCGCGTGTCCATCGCGGAGTCCCCGGTGTTCGCCGAGGCCGCAGCGCGTGCCGGGACCGCCGAGCGGGCGCCGATCGTTGCGGTGCTGCGCGGGCAGTGGCGTGAGGTGCTGGTCGCGATGGGCGCGCGGATCGGCGAGAACACCTCCTACTACGTGATCACCTCGTTCATCCTGATCTACGTGACCGAGTCCCTGAAGCTGCCCAAGTCGGTGGGGCTCAACGCGGTGCTGATCGGCTCGGCGGTGGAGTTCGCCGCGATCCCGCTGTGGGGCGCGCTCTCGGACCGGATCGGCCGCCGACCGGTCTCGCTGATCGGGGCGGTGGGCATGGTCGGCTGGGTGTTCGTCTTCTTCGCCCTGCTCGACAGCCGCTCCCCCGGCACGATCATCCTCGCCACCACCGTCGCCCTGCTGCTGCACGGCGCGATGTACGGCCCGCAGGCCGCGCTGTTCGCCGAACTGTTCGGCACCAGGGTCCGCTACTCCGGGGCGTCGATCGGCTACCAGTTGGCCTCGATCCTGGCCGGTGGCCTCGCCCCGCTGATCGCCACCGCCCTGTTGCAGTCCTACGGCGTCTCGACCCCGGTCGCACTGTACGTCGCGGCGGGCGCACTGCTCACCGCGCTGGCGGTCGGCGTCGCCAGGGAGACGAAGGGCAGTTCGCTCGCGGAGCAACCCGTGACAGCATGAGCCGCGTGGACGCAGAGCAGGTGTTGCACCTGTTGGAGCTGCTCGACCGGGAGGCACCGGTCGAGCAGCTCGCCCAGGTGCGGGCCGGTGCGGCGACGGCGATCGCGGTGCGGATCCGGCAGCGGCTGAGCCGCTACCACCGGCGTGCGGCCGGGTTGTCCGCCCTGTTCGACACCGCCAGCGACCTCGCCGGGTTGCAGGGCACCGACGCCGTGTTGCAGTCCATCGTGCGGCGCGCGCGGATGCTGCTGCGCACCGACCTTGCCTACCTGACCTTCAACGACCCAGCTGCCGGGCTGACCTCGATGCGGGTCACCGCGGGCTCGACTTCGGCCCTGTTCCAACAGGTTGTGCTCGGCATGGGTGAGGGCCTGGGCGGGCTCGTGGCGCAGACCGCCCGCCCCTACGCCACCGCGGACTACGCCGCCGACACGAGGTTCGACCACACCACGCCGATCGACGAGGCCGTCACCGACGAGGGTCTGGTCGCGATCCTCGGCGTGCCGCTGCGCCTGGGACAGCAGGTGCTGGGCGTGCTCTACGCCGGTGACCGGGCCGAACGCGAGTTCTCCACCGAGGAGGTGTCCCTGCTCAGCTCGCTGGCCGACCACGCCGCGATCGCGCTGGAATCCGCCCGCCTGCTGGAGGACTCGCGCACCGCGGGTGAGACCATCCGCGCGCACAACGAGGCGCTGCGCCGGGCCGAGGCCGCACACGACCGGCTGACCGATCTGGTGCTGCGTGGCGGCGACAGCGATCAGATCGCCGCCGCGCTGGCGAGCGTGCTGGACGGCGGCATCATCGTGCACGACACCGGCGGCGTGGAGCTGGCGCGCTGTGGGACGCCGACGCGCCAACAGGATTCGGGGCTGGTGGCCGAGTCCGCGCGCAGCGGCCGTGCGGTGACCGGTGCCGGGCTGTGGGTCTGCGCGGTGCTCGCGGGTCCCGAGTTGCTGGGCAGCATCACCTTGTCCGGGCGGGAAGTGCTGTCCGACGCCGACCGCAGGCTGTTCGAGCGCGCGAGTGTGGTGACGGCGTTGTTGTTGCTGTTGCAGCGATCCGTCGCGGAGGCCGAGGACCGGGTACGCGGTGAACTGATCACCGACCTGCTCACGGCCCCGGACCGGGACCAGGCCGGGTTGCTGGCGCGTGGCCGCCGACTCGGCGTGGACCTGCGGGAGCGGCACTGCGTGGCGGTGGCCGAGGCCGCCGACCCGCGTCGCCTGCGGTCGGCGGCGGCACGGGCGCTTCCGGTGCACAGCCTGCTTGGTGTGCAAGGGGATCTGGTCGTGATGGTCGTCGGCGAGGACCAGCCGGGCACGCTCGCGCAGCGGCTGGCCAAGGAGTTGGGTGACGCACTGGACCAGCCGGTGACTGTGGGCGCGGCAGGTCCGGTGACCGGCCCGCCCGCATTGGCGCGTGCACACACGGAGGCCGTGAAGTGCTTGCGCGCCATGGTGTCGCTGGGGCAGCGCGGTCGCGGATCGGACAGCGCCGGGCTGGGCTTCCTGGGCGTGCTGCTCGGTGATCCCGGTGACCTGAGCGGGTACGTGCGGTCCACGCTGGGGCCCGTGCTGGACTACGACGCCCGCCGCGGCACGGAGTTGGTGCGCACCCTGCGCGGCTACTTCGCCTGCGGCGGCAACCTCAACCGCACCAAGGACGAGCTGCACGTGCACGTGAACACCGTGGTGCAGCGGCTGGACCGGGTCGCGGCCCTGCTGGGCGCGTCCTGGCAGGAGCCCGAGCGCGCGCTGGAGATCCAGCTCGCGCTCAGGCTGCACGAGATCGTGGCGACTACCAGACCCGGGCCTTGTACATCTTGACCGACTTCACCGTGCGGCTCCCCTTGTGCTCGAAGGAACCGATGGGCTGCCAGATGTTCACGGTGTCGGTGCACCAGTCGGGGGTCATGCCGGGCTTGGGCTGCGTGGTGAGCACCGTGCCATCGGCCATGCTGTTGATGCTCTTCACGCCCTTGACCGCGTGCGTGGCCACCTCCTTGTTCTGCGCCTTGCTGAACTCGTAGACGGCGCTGCCGGTGCTCACCCAGAGCAGGTCGGCGTTGGCAGGGTTGGGCACCAGGTCGTGCCCGTCCTTGGTGGGCAGCGCCCAGCTGCTGGTCCTGCTCAGCTTGGGCGCGGCGGGCGTGCCACCGACCTTGAGCGCGACCAACTCGTCATGACCGAGTGCCCACAACACCTTCCGGCCGCTGTCCCAGTAGACGCCGTGCGCCTGGTCCAGGTCGTACTGCACGTACTTGCTCGCGGCCGGTCCCTGCGAGGCGGTGTAGACCCGCACGAACTTGCCGGTGCTGGAGGCCACCGCCACGTTGCCGTCGGGCAGCAGTTCGGCGCTGTGTGTGTTGCCGCCCGGCTTGCCGCCCCAGACCCGCTTGCCGCTGGGATAGCTCACCACGGCCGCCAGCCCCTTGGAGTCGGCGGTCACCACCACCTTGTGCCCGCTGCGGTCCGTGCGCAGCTTGGCCTCGGTCGGCGCACCCCAGTACCCGGTGAGATCGCCGAAGCCGTTGGCGGAACTGGGCTTCCAGGACCACTTCTGCGCACCGGCCGCGTTCCAGTCGGTCGCCGCCGCGTCGTACACGCGGATCGCTCCGCTGCCCGCCTGGTCGGTCACGGCGACCAGCTGCTGACTCGCCTGTGCCTGGGCCACGCCGGGCGCCGTGAGGCCGAGCGCGGTCGCGGCGACGAGCAGTACCTGCCTGAGTCTCCCCATGGCGCCACCCTAACGCCGGTTCCGGTGACCACGGGGTGAACAGTCACGCTAGCGTTTGCCAGGTGGAGCCGCTCACCCTGGACGCGCTGGACCGCCAACTGATGCACGCGCTGCAACTGGACGGGCGTGCCCCGTTCGCGCGCATCGCCGCCGTGCTGGTGGTCTCCGACCAGACCGTCGCGCGGCGCTACCACCGGCTGCGCTCGGCGGGGGCCCTGCGCGTGCTCGGCCTGACCGCCGCCCGGCGGCTGGGCCAGGTGGACTGGTTCCTGCGGGTGCAGTGCGCCCCCGACGCCGCGACCACGGTCGCCGCCGCGCTGGCCCGGCGCGAGGACACGTCCTGGGTCAGCCTCACCTCCGGCGGCACGGAGATCACCTGTGTCGCCCGCGGCGCACAGGACACCGTGCTGCTGAGCAAGCTGCCCCGTTCGCCGCGCATCCTGTCGGTCACGGCGCACTGCCTGCTGCGCTCCATCGCCGGTCACGAGGCCGCCTGGCCGGGGCGGACGGCGGCGCTGTCAGCCGACCAGGTCGCCGCGCTCCAGTGGACCGGATCGTCCGAAGTGGACGTCACGCTCACCGAGCCGGATCACGCGGTGCTGCGCGTACTGGCCGAGGACGGCCGCGCCGACCACGCACGGCTGGCCAAGGCGGGCGGCTGCTCGGAGTCCACCGTGCGCCGCCGACTCGACCAGTTGCGCCGCGGCCAGGTCCTGTACTTCGACGTGGAGACCGACTCCCGGCTGTTCGGCTACCACAGCGAGTCCGTGCTCTGGCTCACCGTCGCCCCGGCGCAGCTGGCCACGGTGGCGCGGGCACTGGCCGGGCACGCCGAGATCGCCTTCGCCGCCGCGACCACCGGACCGTCCAATGTGGTCGCGTTCGCCGTGTGCCGTGACGCCGACGCGCTCTACACGTACCTGTCCGAACGCATCGGCGCCCTGCCCGGCGTGCTACAGGTCGAGACCGCGCCCATCGTCCGCTCCGCCAAACGCGCGGGCACTCTCCTGCTGCCCCACCCCCACTGACCCGCGTGTCGGCGCTTGCAGCACCGCGTGTCGGCGCTTCCGGTACGGCGTGTTCGCTTGTCCGGCAAGCCTTCTCACCAGCTGGGAAATCGCCCGCGAGGCGCCGACACACCGTACGCCGAGCGCCGACACGCGCGGTCCCGGGCTAGGCCACCGACTCGCCGCGGTCCAGCACGTACCGGCCGCTCCGGGTGAAGGCGCTGATCACCGCGCCCTCGGCGAGCAGCTCACCGAGCACCTCGCGCACGGCGCCACGCCAGGCGCGGGCGGCCTCGGGGCGGACCAGGCGCAGCTGGTAGATGTCACGGGGCACGGCAACGAGCACGAACCGGCCGTTGAGGCTGCCGCGCACGGGCAGCTCGTCCCCGTCCACGGACAGGCCCACGGTGGTACCGGGCACGGGCTCCCACTCGGCGGCGGGCCGCTGCCCGGCGAGGTCCCAGGTGAGCAGCAGGCGGTCGCTGTCGTCCCCGGAGTTCAGGGCGTCGGGCATGTCCCCGTAGAAGCCGGGCAGGTAGACGGCCCGGTGCGCACCGAGCTTGGTGACGTTGAAGTAGGCGTTGCGGGCGACCAGCGGGTCGAAGGTCCAGCGCACGGTGGTGACGCCGTTGTCCAGCGCCCAGGCACGCTGGTGCAGCTTGATCGCGTAGCCGACGCGGCGCCCCTGGCCGCCGGGCGTGACCCCGGTGATGTGCGAGTGCAGGCTGCGCTCGTGCGGCGGGCCGAAGAACGCCACGGACGCACCGATCAGTTGACCGCGGCGGAAGGCGCCCACCACGTAGTTCCCGGCCTGGGCGAACGCGCGCAGCCACTCCACGGTGACCGGCGGGACGCCCGGTTCCGGCCGCCAGATGCTCTCGAACAGGGCCTGTACCTCGGCGAGGTCGGAGAGTTCGTGCAGTCCGCGCAGGTCAACGCCGGCGTCACGGGCCGCGGCGCCTGCTTCTGCCTCGAAATCGGTGTCCACAGCGGGGATTCACGCCTTTCACGAGGAACTGTTCACCCCCAGCTTGCCACCTCGCACGGCACCCGTGGGCCTGCGGGCGGACAAAGTCAGTGAGAATCCCTCAGGCTTGAGTGTGAGCAGTTCTTGCACGCGCAACGCGTAGTCCGGATCCGCGGCGAAGTCGTAGCGGTGCAGCAACAGTCCGAGCACCAGGATCGCTTCGTGCAGGGCGAACTGGCGGCCGATGCAGGCGCGTTCGCCGGTGCCCCAGGGCTTGAACACGTGTGCCGGCCTGGCCTTGACCCGTTCGGGCAGGAACCGGTCGGGGTCGAAGCGCTCCACGTCCTGTCCCCACACGGGATCGCGGTGCAGCATCGGGATCAGCAGCAGTACCCACTCCCCCGCGCGCAGTGGCAACCGGCCGCCGAGCACCGTGTCGACCTTGGCCTGGCGGGCGAACGCGGGCGCGGTGGGCCACAGCCGCAGCGCCTCGTCGAAGACCCTGCGCACGTAGCGCAGCTTGGCCACCTGCTCGAAGGACGGATCGGGCTCGCCACCGGCACCCCACTCGGCGTCCACCTCGGCCTGCGCCCTGGCCAGCACCTCGGGGTTGCGGGCCAGGTAGTACAGCGCGAAGGACAGCGCCCCCGAGGTGGTCTCGTGCCCGGCGACCAGGAAGGTGATCACCTGGTTGCGGATGTTCACCTCGTCCAGTGGGCCGCTGCCATCGGCGTGCGCGGTGTTGAGCATCAGCCCGAGCAGGTCGTCTGTGCGCTGGTCCCCGCTGGCGACCCTGGCGCGGATCACCTCGTCCACCACCGAGGCCATGTACGCACGGTCGACGTCGTAGCGCCGGTCCGCCTTGCGGAACAGCAGGTCACCGACCAGCGGTGGCCGCAGCAGGTTGCGCTGCGCGTGGCGCAGCGTGGCGAACATGGCGCTGACGAACGGGTGCGGCCGTTCGCGCTGGAACGAGTCGAAGGAGTAGCCGAACCCGGTGCGGCCGATGGTCTCCAGGGTCAGCCGGGTCATGTCCGGGGTGACCTCCACCCGGTCGCGGGCGTCCCAGCGGGCGAGCAGTTCCCTGGCCACGGCGAGCATGTGCGGGTGGTAGCCGCGCATCGCCTGCTGGGTGAAGGCCGGGCGCAGGATGTCGTGCGCCTTGCGCCAGTTCGGTTCCTCGTTGTACGCGGTGAACAGCCCGTCCCCGGCCAGGTCGCGCAGCTTGGCGACCCCGGGCAGCACGTGCTTGCCGAACCGGCGCTCCTCGGCCAGTTCGGCGGCCATCTCCGCGTCGCTGACGATCACGAACCGGCGGCGGAACAGCTTGCGCTCGTAGACCGGGCCCAGTTCGCGGGCCAGGCGCATGGAGTCCTGCAACGGGGTCCTCGGCGTCCTGCCGAGCACGTCACCGACCAGCGGTACCCGCCAGCGCGGGTGGGGCATCCGACTATTCGACACGGGTTCAATAGTGCCCCTTGTTGAACCGGTGTCAAGTAAGCTCACTCGTGATGACCTCCAGCACCCGTCGACGACTCAGCCCCGAGCAGCGCAGGTCCGAGCTGCTCGGCATCGGCGCGCGACTGTTCGCGCAGCGTCCGTACGAGGAGGTGTGGATCGAGGAGGTCGCCGAGCTGGCCGGGGTCTCGCGCGGGCTGCTCTACCACTACTTCGCCACGAAGCGGGACTTCTTCGCGGCCATCGTGCGCGCGGAGTCCGAGCAGCTCTACGCGCTGAGCGACCCGGACCCCGCGCTGCCCAACGAGCAGCGGCTGGCCGCGGCCCTGGACGTCTACCTGGACTACGTGCAGCAGCACGAGCACGGGTTCCGCGCCGTGCACCGCGGCGCGGCCAGCGCGGACGAGGGCATCCGCGCGATCGTGCGGGAGGGCCAGTCCCGGCAGGCGGAACGGATCATGGCGGCGCTGGCCCCCGGCGAGCTCGGGGCGGAGGTGCTGCGGCTGGCCGTGCGCGGGTGGTTCTCCTTCCTCACCACGGTCTGCCTGGACTGGCTGGACAACCCGGAGATCAGCCGCGAGCAGCTCCGCGACCTGTGCGCCAGGACCCTGCTCAGCGCGGTCAACTGAGCTCGGCGTGCACCCAGCGGTAGAACCGGTGCAGCGCTTCGAGCGCCTCGGACCGGCGCACCAGGTCCTGGCCGTAGGACAGCCAACCGGTGTAGCCCCCATCGGCGGGCACCAGGTCCAGCAGCAGCCCGAAGCGGCCCAGGCGGCGCGGTTGCACGTCGGTGCGCACCTGCGCGACCGCACCGGAGGGCAGCTCGTAGGTGCGCCGCGCCTGCGGACGCAGCGCGATCATGGCCTGGGCCGGGGACTGCCGCGCGCCGCCGAGGTGCCGTAGTACCTCGTCGAAGGGCACGTCCTGGTGCTGCCAGGCGTGACACATGACCTCGTGCGTGTCAGCGGAGGAGAATCGAGACCCGAGTCTCAGCACCACCGTGTTCACGAACGGGCCCACCGTGCGCTCGCTGCCCGGGGCGGTGCGCCCCGGCACCGGCACGGCCACGCACACCTCGCGCGCCCGCGCGGTCTCGCCAAGGGATCTGGCCCAGGCCGTCACCAGCACGTCGAGGCTGGTGACCCCGGCCCTGCTCGCGCCCTGCCGCACGGCCTGGTCGGGCAGCCGCACCGGGATCGGGGCCGCGGCGGGCCGCTGCCGCTCGCGCACCTCGGCCAACAGCGGCGGCGCGTCGCACAGCCGCTGCTTCCAGTACGCCAACTGCCGGTCCACCTCGGCCGTGCGGTCCAGGTAGTGGTGGAACTGCGGGGGCCGGTGGTCCACCTCGGCCGACCTGCCGCCGACCAGTGCGGAATACAGTTCCACGAACTCGGCGACCAACAGGTTCAGCGCCCAGTGGTCACAGCACACCTGGTGCACCACGATCAGCACGTGGTGCTGGGTGTCGCCGATGCTGGTGACCACGAAACGTGGCACGACCGGCCGAAGGAAATCAAAAGGCCGGGCGAGTTCTCTTTCCCGCACCTGGCGGACACCGGTGAGATTGACCGCGAATTGGAAAGAGATTTCCGGAGTGGCCGAGTCGACCACTTCCTGTTCGAAGTCGACCTGCGCGAACCAATAGCGCGCACGCAGTGCCGAATGCCGCCACACCAGTCGCCGAGCGGCCGCCACCACGTGCTCCACGTGCAGTGATCCGGTGACGACCAGCTCGGCGGCCAGTACGTGTTGTCGGGAGTCGGCGGTCACGGTCTCGTCCAGCAGTATTTGACGCTGCCCTGACAGAACAACCACTCGATTCAGCCCCAGTCACACCCGCTCGAATATACGAATGGACGGTAACCGAGGGGTGCTCAGACCGTCCAGCCGCCACCTGGGGGCTGTGAGCGCGTTCACCGATCGGGTGTACTTTAGTAACATCGGGAACCGCCGTTCGGCGGTGTGTTCAGGCGTGGCCGTGCAACAGGGAAAGCAACCGGTCCAGCACTGCGCCATTCGCGGCGAGCCCGTCGTGCTCGTACTCGTTGGTGACCCAGGTGCGCGTACCGCGAATGGCCTCGGCGGTCTCCAGCGAGAAGTCCCGGTCCACGTACATGTCCTCGTGGTACAGCGCCGCCACGACCGGGACCTCGTTGCGGGCCAGCCGGTCCGGGTCGTACAGGTGCGGCCAGTCGGCGCGCTCGGCGAGCAGGTCGGCGGCGGCCCGCAGCGGCACCAGCGCCGGGTCCTGCTCGAACATCCAGGGGTAGATCATCTCGCCGGTGAACCGGACCTGCCCGGCCTCCGCGTCGAACTCGGCGAACTCCGCGCGCACCCGGTCGGCGGCCCAGCGCGAGGCCCCACCCTGGCAGTAGGTCGCCTCGTGCAGCACCGCGTACAGCGGCCGGGTGGCGAAGCTCGTGGCCGCGACCACCGCCTGCACGAAGGTCTCCGACAACTCCTCGCCCAGGAACGCCTCCTCCAACAGGTAGTGCAACCCGTCGAAGCGGGCGGCCGCGCCGAAGTCGATGCCCAGCGACAGAAAGCGCTCCGCGGACAGCCTCGCCCCGTCGGGCAGCACGACCTTGTTGCGCCGCAGGTGCCGCACGACCCGGTCGGCCAGTTCCTCGTCACCGGGGTAGCGCCGGAAGTACAGCTTGTTCTTGGCCAGCACGCGCGGGTACAGCGCGCGGTAGACCTGCTCGGCGTCGGCGTGCAGCGGCGGCAGGCCCCCGGTGAGCACCACCCCGTCCAGCGCCTCCGGGGCCAGCGACAGGTACGTCGTGGCACAGAACCCGCCGAAGCTCTGGCCCAACACGGTCCAGCGGCCGTCCTCGCCCAGCAGGTGGCGGCGCAGCAGCTCCGCGTCGCGCACGATCGAGTCCGCGCGGAAGTGGCCCAGGTACCCGGCCTGCTCCACGGGACTCATCCCGGCCAGGGTCTGCCGCGTGGCCGGGGTGCTGCGGCCGGTGCCGCGCTGGTCGAGCAGCAGCACGCGGTACTCGGTCAGCGCGCGCCGCAGCCACGGGCTGGTCGGCACCGGCCGGTTCGCCTTGTTGCCGGGGCCGCCCTGTAGGTACAGCAGCCAGGGCAGGTCATCGTGTTCCCGTTGGGAGGAAACGACTTCGCGGGCGAAGACCTGGATCTGCGCGCCGGTGGGCGCGGAGTGGTCCAACGGCACCGTGAGCAGGTGGTCACGGCACACCAGACCTGGACGTCGATACATGGCGGCCAGCCTAGGCGCAAGGTAGCGCCGTCCCTTCCGGAACCGGCCTTCGGGGCAGTGGATCAAGACTGTCCGGCCTCACCTTGAGGAGCGCGCGGCGGGGCCCGCGCCAGCCAGTCTGGTCGAGGTGCTGGAACACCACAACTGGAGGGAACCACATGAACAAGTCGGCACGCACGGCACTGGTCCTGGGGGCGGCGGCACTGGTGCTCGGCGGCGCGTTCGTCAGCACGAGCGCGGCGGCGGGCCCGGCGGCGCCGAAGGCCCCCGCCGCGGTGACGAGCAGCTGGGCCAAGGTCAGCGCCAACGGTGCGCTGCTGGCGGGCCAGGGCATCACCGGCATCAACAAGTTCGGCCGGGGCCGCTACAACCTGACCACCAGCGGTGACATCAGCAACTGCGCGCTCAACGGCACGCTGAACACCAACGGTGGCAGCGACCCGGGTCCGGGCAGCTCCTCGATCCTGGTCGGCGCGGTGAGCGGCAACACCCTGTTCGTGCGCACCGCGACCCCGTCCTCCACCAGCCCGTACACGGTGGACGACGACCGCCCGTTCTCGCTGTCGATCACCTGCTACTGACGCGGTGAACCGAGCGCTGCGCCAGGCCCTCAGCCGACGGCCTGGCGCAGCGCCATCGCCACCGCCCCGTCCTGCGCGGCCACCCGCCGCACGTGACCGGCCCGCTCCACCCCGGGCAGGCCATCGCCCACCACCACCGCCATGTCGGCGTGCCCCAACAGGTCCTGGTCGTTGAGGTCGTTGCCGAAGACCACCAGCGGATCGGCCGGCCCGCCCAGCAGCGCGGCCAGGCCGGTGGCCTTGCTGACCCCGACCGGCGTCACCTCGATCACCCCGTCGGTGTGCGGGCACAGCTCCGTGCCCGGCCCGGCGAGCTCGCGCAGCCGCGCCGCGCCCCACGGCGGTTCCGGGGCGTCCACGACCAGTTTCACCACCCCGGCCAGTTCCGGCTCGGCGGGCAGCGCGCAGCGGTCCGGGTAGTCCATCCAGGCGAAACCCGCGCCGCTGACCGCGAACCGGTCCCCGTACTCCAGGTAGAACGGCGTGCCCTCGGCGGTCAGCTCGCCGACCACGCGGTGCAGCCGCTGTGGTGGCAGCTGCGCGAACCGGGTCAGGCGGTCCTCGTGGGCGTGCAGGGAACCGTTGCAGCACAACAGGTCCACGCGCTCAGCCAAGGGCCCGAGCAGGGTGCGCACCCCGCGCGGGGCCCGCGAGGTCGCCACCACCACGCGCACGTCCTCGCGCTCCACCAGCTCGGTCAGCACCGCGGTCACCCGCGGCCCGGGCCGGTCCCCGTCGAACACGGTGGTGCCGTCCAGGTCCACCGCCAGCACCACCCGCTGCCCCGACTGACGGCCGGTCAGCTCGGCCCGCCGCCGTAGCAGGCCGCGTGCCCTCAACTCGGGCACCAGCGCGCCGAGTTGCTCGCCCAGCGCGATGCCGTCCTGCTCGCAGGCGTCGTCGATCCACGCGACCTCGGCGACGGCCCCGGTCGGCGCGGCCACCCCGTCGGCCACGGCCAGGCAGGCGCCCAGCCCGTGCATCGGCCGCCAGGAGCGCAGCAACAGCCCCGTCTCGCTGGCCAGGTCCCGAGCCAGCGGTACGCCGAACTCGCTGGCCCCGTGCCTGCGCACGGCCAACAACAGGCCACCGCGCAGGACCACCGCTGCCGCCGTGTCGACGGTGTCCATCCATCCCCCTGGGGCCTCGTCCCAGGTGTCACGATAACAATGCGTCCACCAACCGATAACCCACCGTTAAGGCGGTGCGAGGTGATCCCCGCCACCAGGGCGGGACTCGAACGCCCCAGAGCGGGACTCGCGGGTTGCCCGGCGTGTCCCGCTCTGGGGGTGGTGAGTCCCGCTCAGGAGTGGTTGAACTCCGGCGGGCGCTTGTCGATGAAGGCCGCCATGCCCTCCTTCTGGTCGGCCGTGGCGAAGGTGGCGTGGAAGATCCTGCGCTCGAAGCGGATGCCCTCGGCCAGGGTCGTCTCGAACGAGCGGTTCACGCTCTCCTTGGCCATCATCGCGATCGGCAGGGACATGCCCGCGATCGTCGCCGCGACCTTGTGCGCCTCGGTCAGCAGTTCGGCCGCGGGCACGACCCGGGACACCAGCCCGGCCCGCTCCGCCTCCTCGGCACCGATCAGGCGACCGGTCAGCACCATCTCCATCGCCTTGGCCTTGCCAACGGCCCTGGTCAGCCGCTGCGAGCCGCCGATGCCCGGGATGACCCCCAGCTTGATCTCGGGCTGGCCGAACTTGGCCGTGTCGGCGGCCAGCAGCACGTCACAGAGCATGGCCAGCTCGCAGCCGCCGCCCAGCGCGTAGCCCGCGACCGCGGCGATCGTGGGCTTGCGCGCCTGGGCCAGCTGGTCCCAGGCGGCGAACAGGTCGCCCGCGAAGGTGTCGGCGTAGGTCTGCGGCTGCATCTCCTTGATGTCGGCCCCGGCCGCGAAGGCCTTCTCCGAGCCGGTGATCAGGATCGCGCCGATGCCCGGGTCCCGCTCGTAGCCGGTGACCGCGTCCAGCACCTCGGTCATCAGCTGGGTGTTGAGCGCGTTGAGGGCCTCGGGCCGGTGCAGGGTGATCACCCCGACCCGGTCCACCTGCTCGGTGCGGATGGTCGTGTACTCGGTCATGCGCTGCGCTCCCTGATCGCGGTGACGATGGCGGAGAAGTCCTGGCCCCCGCCACCCTGTTCGGCGAAGCGGCGGTAGACCTGCTCGGCGAGGCTACCGAGTTCGGCGTCCACCCCGGCGGAACGCGCCGCCGAGGCCGCCAGCCCCAGGTCCTTGAGCATCAGCGCGGTGGCGAAGCCGGGCCGGTACTCGTTGTTGGCGGGACTGGTCGGCACCGGGCCGGGCACCGGGCAGTTCGTGGTCAGCGCCCAGCACTGGCCCGAGGCGGTGGAGGCCACCTCGTAGAGCGCCTGCTCGCTCAGCCCCAGCTTCTCCGCGAGCACGAAGGCCTCGCTCACCGCGATCATCGACACGCCGAGGATCATGTTGTTGCAGATCTTCGCGGCCTGCCCGGCGCCCGGATGTCCACAGTGGACGACCTTGCGCCCCATGGCGGACAGCACCGGCTCCGCCAGCGCGAAGTCCTCCTCCCGCGCGCCGACCATGAAGGTCAGCGTGGCGGCGGTGGCGCCGACCACCCCGCCGGAGACCGGGGCGTCGGCCGCGCGGTGGCCCGCCCGGACCGCGGCCTGGTGCGCGGCCCGCGCGTCGGTCACGTCGATGGTCGAGCAGTCGACGAACAGGGTGCCGGGTTTGGCGTGTGCCAGCACGGACTCGTAGCAGTCCAGCACGTGCCTGCCGCTGGGCAGCATGGTGATCACGACCTCGGCATCGCGCACGGCCTGCACCGGGTCGGTCGCGGTGCCCAGTCCGGGCACCACGTCGTAGCCGGTGACCTCGTGGCCCGCCGCGGCCAGGTTGGCGGCCATCGGGCCACCCATGTTGCCCAGCCCCAGGAATCCGATCCTCACCGCTGCTCCCCCAGTCCCAGTTCGGCCGCCCCCAGCACGGCGAAGTACCGGTCCACGTCGGTGACCTGCTCCAGGGTCGACGGGGCCCACTTCGGGTCACGGTCCTTGTCCACGACCTGCGCCCGGATGCCCTCGACCAGGTCGGCGGAGTCCAGGCAGGCGGTGGACACCCGGTACTCCTGGTCGAGCACCGCCCCGAGGCCGGGCAGCGCCCTGGCCTGGCGCAGCGACCGCAGGGTGACCTTCAGCGCCGTGGGCGACTTGCCGCTGATCGACTCGGCGGCCTCCTTCGCCGCGGGCTCACCCAGCTCGTGCAACCGGCTCAGGATCTCCTCGACCGTGTCGGCCGAGTAGCAGGCGTCGATCCACTCGCGCTGCTCGGCCAGCTCACTGGCGGGCGCGTCCACCGCGTGCTCGGCCACGGCCTGCTCGGGTCCCTTGAGCGCCAAGGACTCCAGGAAGGCGGGCAGCCGCCCGCTGGGTACGAAGTGGTCGGCGAGTCCACAGTGGATCGCATCGGCACCGGTGGCCACGCTCGCGGTCAGCCCCAGGTGCGTGCCCAGTTCGCCCGGGGCACGCGAGAGCAGGTAGGTGCCGCCCACGTCGGGCACGAAGCCGATGCCCACCTCGGGCATGGCCAGCTTGGTCCGCTCGGTGACCACGCGCACCGAGCCGTGCGCCGACACGCCGACCCCGCCGCCCATCACGATCCCGTCCATGATCGCGACGTAGGGCTTGGCGTAGTTCGCGATGTGGTGGTTGAGCAGGTACTCGTCCCGCCAGAACGCCAGCGAGGCCCGGTTCCCGGACACGGAGTCGGCGTGGATGGACCGGATGTCCCCGCCCGCGCACAGCCCGCGCTCGCCCACGCCGGTGATCAGCACGGCGCGCACCTCGTCCTCGGCCGCCCACTCCCCCAGCGCCACGTCGATCTGCTGCACCATGGCGTGGGTCAGCGCGTTGATGGCCTTCGGCCGGTTCAGCACGATCCGGCCCAGCCCGCTGTCCCTGCGCAGCAACACGTCCTCGGTGTCCATCACGCCGCTCCCGTCAACCCGCGTGACACGATCACGCGCATGATCTCGTTGGTGCCCTCGAGGATCTGGTGCACCCGCAGGTCCCGCACCAGCTTCTCGATGCCGTACTCGGCCAGGTAACCGTAACCGCCGTGCAGTTGCAGCGCCCGGTTGGCCACCGCGAACCCGGTGTCGGTGGCGAACCGCTTGGCCATGGCGCACAATTCCACCGCGCGCGGGTCCCCGGAGTCCAGGGCCGTTGCCGCCCGCCACAACAGGGTCCTGGCCGCCTCCAGCTCGGTGTCCATGTCCGCCAACTGGAACCTCAGGGCCTGCGAGCGGATCAGGTTGGTGCCGAAGGCCTTGCGGGTCTCCAGGTAGGCGATCGCCTGGCGCAGTGCGGCCTGGCCGCCGCCCAGGGAGCAGGCCCCGATGTTGAGCCGCCCGCCGTTGAGCCCGCGCATGGCGATCTTGAACCCGTCGCCCTCCGCGCCCAGCCGGTTGGCCACCGGGACCCGGACGCCATCGAAGATCACCTGCCGGGTGGGCTGGGCGTTCCAGCCCATCTTCTTCTCGTTGGGGCCGAAGGACAATCCCGGCGAGCCCTTCTCCACGACGAGCGCCGAGACGCCGCGCGCCCCGTTGCCCGAGGTGCGCACCATGACCACGTACACCTCGGAGGTACCCGCCCCGGAGATGAACTGCTTGACCCCGTCGACCACGTAGTGGTCCCCGTCACGCACCGCCCGGGTGCGCAGAGCGGCGGCGTCCGAACCGGCCTCGGGCTCGGTCAGGCAGTAACTGCCCAGGGACTGCATGGAGCACAGGTTGGGCACCCAGCGGGCGCGCTGCGCGTCGTTGCCGAAGGTGTCGACCATCCAGGCGACCATGTTGTGGATGGACAGGTAGCCCGCGATGGACGGGCAGCCCGTGGCCAGCGCCTCGAAGATCAGCGCGGCGTCCATCCTGGACAGTCCACTGCCGCCGAGGTCCTCGCGCACGTAGACCCCGCCCATGCCCAGTTCGGCGGCCTTGCGCAGCACGTCGACCGGGAAGTGCTTGTCCTGGTCCCACTGCACGGCGTTGGGCGCCAAGTGCTCCTGGGCGAACTCCGCGGCGGTGGCCGCGATGGCCCGTTGGTCCTCGCTGAGGGTGAACACCGGGCTCACGCCATCGTCGGGATGACGAAGCTGGCACCCTGCCTGGTGCCCGCTGGCCAGCGCGTGGTGACCGTCTTGGTCTTGGTGTAGAACCGGATCGAGTCCGGTCCATGCTGGTTGAGGTCGCCGAACCCGGACCGCTTCCAGCCGCCGAAGGTGTGGTAGGCAACGGGAACCGGGATCGGCACGTTGACGCCGATCATGCCGGTGTCCACCCGCCGGGTGAAGTCCCGCGCGGTGTCCCCGTCCCTGGTGAAGATCGCCACCCCGTTGCCGTACTCGTGCTCGGTGGGCAGCCGCAGCGCCTGCTCGTAGTCGCCGGCGCGCACGATGGACAGCACCGGGCCGAAGATCTCCTCGCGGTAGATCCTCATGTCCGTACCGACGTTGTCGAACAGGCTGCCGCCGAGGAAGAATCCCTTCTCGTGTCCGGGCAACACGAAGTCGCGGCCGTCCACCACCAGTGCGGCGCCTTCGTCCACACCGGACTGGATGTACTCGCGGACCCGGTCCACGGCCTGACGGGTGACCAGCGGCCCGTAGTCGGCGGTCTCGTCCTGGGAGGTGCCGATCTTCAGCGCCCGCACGCGCGGGATCAGCTTGTCCAGCAAGGCTTCCGCGGTCTGCTCGCCGACCGGCACGGCCACCGAGATCGCCATGCAGCGCTCACCGGCCGAGCCGTAGCCCGCGCCGATCAGGGCGTCCACGGCCTGGTCCAGGTCCGCGTCCGGCATGATGATCATGTGGTTCTTGGCCCCGCCGAAGCACTGCGCGCGCTTGCCGTGCGCCGCGGCGGTCGAGTAGATGTACTGCGCGATCTCGGAGGAGCCGACAAAGCCCACTGCCCGCACACGGGAATCGGTGAGCAGCGTGTCCACGGCCTCCTTGCCGCCGTTGACCACGTTGAACACGCCTGGCGGCAGACCAGCCTCCAGGAACAGCTCGGCCAGCCGCAGCGGCACGGAGGGGTCGCGCTCGGAAGGCTTGAGCACGAAGGCGTTGCCGCAGGCGATCGCGGGGGCGGCCTTCCACAGCGGGATCATCGCGGGGAAGTTGAACGGGGTGATGCCCGCGACCACGCCCAGCGGCTGGCGCAGGGAGTGCACGTCGATGCCGGTGCCCGCGCCGTCGGTGAACTCACCCTTGAGCAGGTGCGGAATGCCCGCGGCGAACTCCACGACCTCGAGCCCGCGCTGGATGTCCCCGCGCGCGTCGGGCACGGTCTTGCCGTGCTCGCTGGCCAGCAGCCTGGCCAGCGGGTCCATCTCGCGCTGCACCAGGTCCAGGAAGCGCAGCAGCACGCGCGCGCGGCGCTGCGGGTTCCAGGCGGCCCACTCCTGCTGAGCCCGCTCGGCGTCGGCGATGGCCGCCTCGGTCTCGGCCCGGTCGGCCAGCGGCACCCGCGCCTGGACCTGACCGGTGTTGGGGTCCCACACGTCACCGAAGGCACCAGAGCTGCCCGGAATGTGCTTGCCACCAACGAAGTGCGTCAATTCGCGCATGACTGCCATGCGTGTCTTCTCCATCCTCGTGGACAACACGTGACGGCCACGGCCGGTGTCTGACTCCCGGGGCTGCACCCGGTCACAGTGGCGGGACCGCGCTGGACTCGCACCAGCTTCCCTGCACCGCGGCTCGATTTCGGACCATAGAGTAGGACGTCCGACTATGTCGATGCCGACCGTCGGAACCCTGAGGAGATCCCGGTCACCCCGCGCCGACACACCGCCATCTTGGGTTGCGCACGAGAGCCCACCCCTACATGTAGTATCTGCCGCGTCGATGGTTCGCCGGGCGCTCAACCCGGCGAGGCAAGAGGGAACCCGGTGCGAATCCGGGACTGCCCCGCAGCGGTGAGTGGGAACGACCGCCGTCAGACAGCACTGGGCGTGAGCCTGGGAAGCGACGGCCAGTAGGTCCGGGTACGCCCGGCCGCCCACGAGTCCGAAGACCTGCCATCGGTGTGCGCGCCACCGGCGCGCACGTCCGGTGTCCCGAGGGAGGGCAGCGTGCACAGGTCGCGGCCGCGCCGCGCACTGACGCCGCACCCGCTGGAGACCGGGCCTTTGGTCGGATCGAGCGAGGAGACCGGCGTGACCCAGTTACCACCCACGGGCTGAGCCCGGCTCCCCGCACTCCCCCACTTCACCGGTGGCCGCCGTCCTGGCCACCGGGCGTACACACCTGCCCTGAACAACCTGGAGCTCCCTCATGTCCGTGCAGTCCGAGGCGGGCGGCCGACTGGCCGCCGCCGGCGACACACCCTCGACGGTGCACGTCATCCGCCGCAACGGCGACGTGTCCGCCTTCGACCCCGCCAAGATCTCCACCGCGCTGGCCAAGGCCTGGCTCGCCGTGGAGGGCGCCGAGGCGGGCGCCTCCTCCCGGGTCCGCGAGGTGGTCGCCGAGCTGACCGGCCAGGTCGAGCTGGCACTGATGCGCCACGCCGGGCCCGAGCGCCCGCTGCACATCGAGCAGATCCAGGACCAGGTGGAGCTGGCACTGATGCGCGACGGGCACCACAAGGTGGCCCGCGCCTACGTGCTGTACCGCGAGGAGCACGCCAAGGCCCGCGAGGTGGAGCCGCAGGCGGCGCCGAGCCGCCCGGCGATCTCGGTGCGCCGGCCGGACGGCACGGTCGAGCCGCTGGACGCCGACCGCCTGGAGCTGGTGATCACCGAGGCCTGCGCCGGACTGGAGGCGGTCTCGGCAGCGGCCGTGCTGACCGAGACCCGGCGCAACCTCTACGACGGCATCACCGCCGAGGAGCTGACCCTCGCCCCGGTGATGGCCGCGCGCACGATGGTCGAGAACGACCCGAACTACTCGCTGGTCAGCGCCCGGCTGCTGCTGGACAAGGCGCGGGCCGAGGCGCTGAGCTACCTCGCCGGCCAGGCGCGCACCGCCAGCCACGCGGAGATGACCGGGCTGTACCCGGGCTACTTCGCCGAATTCGTGGCCAAGGGCATCGAACTGGGCCAGCTGGAGCCCGAGCTGGGCACCTTCGACCTGGCCCGGCTGGGCGCCGCCCTGCTACCCGACGGGGACCTGCGGTTCCAGTTCCTGGGCCTGCAAACCCTGTACGACCGCTACCTGCTGCACCACGCGGGCACCCGCTACGAGCTGCCGCAGGCGTTCTTCATGCGGGTGGCCATGGGCCTGGCGCTGCGCGAGGACGACCGGGACGCTCGCGCGATCGAGTTCTACACCCTGTTGTCCAGCTTCGACTTCATGTGCTCCACGCCGACGCTGTTCAACTCGGGCACGACCCGCCCACAGCTGTCCTCCTGCTTCCTGACCACCGTGGACGACGACCTCACCAGCATCTTCCACGGCATCAGCAACAACGCCCTGCTCTCGAAGTACGCGGGCGGGCTGGGCAACGACTGGACCCCGGTGCGCGGCATCGGCGCGCACATCAAGGGCACCAACGGGTCCTCGCAGGGGGTCGTGCCCTTCCTGAAGATCGCCAACGACACGGCGGTAGCAGTGAATCAGGGAGGAAAACGGAAGGGCGCGGTCTGCGCCTACCTGGAGACCTGGCACGTGGACATCGAGGAGTTCCTCGATCTGCGCAAGAACACCGGTGACGACCGGCGGCGCACCCACGACATGAACACCGCGAACTGGGTGCCCGACGAGTTCCTGCGCCGGGTGCGGGCCGACGGCCAGTGGACCCTGTTCTCCCCCGACGAGGTGCCCGAGCTGCACGACAGCTACGGCAACGTCTTCGCGCAGCGCTACCGCGAGTACGAGGCCGCCGCCGACCGCGGTGAGATCAAGGTGTACCGCAGGGTCAAGGCCAAGGACCTGTGGCGGCGCATGCTGACCATGCTGTTCGAGACCGGCCACCCGTGGATCACCTTCAAGGACCCGTGCAACCTGCGTTCCCCGCAGCAGCACTCGGGTGTGGTGCACTCCTCCAACCTGTGCACCGAGATCACCCTGAACACCACGGCATCGATTCTCGACTCTGCAAGCAAGTCTTCGGAAGATGAGGTCGCGGTCTGCAACCTGGGGTCGATCAACCTGGCCCAGCACGTCACCCCGGAGGGCATCGACCACGCCCGCCTGGAGCGCACGGTCCGCACCGCGGTCCGCATGCTGGACAACGTGATCGACGTGAACTTCTACACGATCCCGGAGGCACGCCGGTCCAACCTGCGCCACCGCCCGGTGGGCATGGGCCTGATGGGCTTCCAGGACGCGCTCTACACCCTGCGCCTGCCGATGAGCTCGCAGGAGGCGGTGGAGTTCGCCGACCGCTGCATGGAGGAGATCAGCTACTACGCGATCTCGGCCTCCACCGACCTGGCCGAGCAGCGCGGCCGGTACGAGTCCTTCGAGGGTTCCCTGTGGAGCCAGGGCATTCTGCCGATCGACTCCATCCAGCTGCTGGCCGACGCCCGCGGCGCCGACCTTGAGATGGACCGTTCATCCACTTTGGACTGGGACAGCCTGCGCGAGCGCGTGCGCACCGTGGGCATGCGCAACTCCAACGTGATGGCCATCGCGCCCACCGCGACGATCGCCAACATCTGCGGGGTCGGCCAGTCCATCGAACCGCTCTACCGCAACCTGTACGTGAAGTCGAACATGTCCGGTGACTTCACCGTGGTCAACCCGGACCTGGTGCGCGACCTCAAGCGGCTGGGCCTGTGGGACGAGCTGATGATCAGCGACCTGAAGTACTACGACGGCAGCCTTGGCTCGATCAGCCGGGTGCCCGCCGAGCTCAAGGCGCTGTACGCCACCGCCTTCGAGGTGGACAGCTCCTGGCTGGTGGAGGCGGGCTCGCGCCGCCAGAAGTGGATCGACCAGGCCCAGTCGCTCAACCTCTACATCGCGCAGCCCTCGGGCCGCAAGCTGGACGCGATCTACCAGCTGGCCTGGCTGCGCGGCCTGAAGACCACGTACTACCTGCGTTCGCAGAGCGCCACGCACGTGGAGAAGTCCACCCTGCGCGGCACCGACGGCAAGCTCAACGCCGTCTCCCCGGTCGCGGTCCCCGCGCCCGAGGCCCCCGTTGCCTGCTCCATCACCGACCCCGACTGCGAGGCCTGCCAGTGACCATCGACATGACCGGCCTGGGCAGCATCGACCGCTCGGGCGGACGGGTGTCCGTCGACGAGAAGGCGATGATCAACTGCCGCGCCGACGTGAACCAGCTGCTGCCGCTGAAGTACCACTGGGCCTGGGACAAGTACCTGGCCGGCTGCAACAACCACTGGATGCCCACCGAGGTGTCCATGCAGGCCGACATCGCCCTGTGGAAGTCCGCCGAGGGGCTCACCGCCGACGAGCGGCTGATGATCAAGCGCAACCTGGGCTTCTTCGCCACCTCGGAGTCCCTGGTGGCCAACAACATCGTGCTCGCGGTGTACCGGCACCTGACCAATCCCGAGTGCCGCCAGTACCTGCTGCGCCAGGCCTTCGAGGAGGCCGTGCACACCCACACCTTCCAGTACATCTGCGAGAGCCTCGGCCTGGACGAGGGCGAGCTGTTCAACATGTACCGCGAGGTGCCCTCGATCACCGACAAGGCCGCGTGGGCGCTGGACTACACCCAGCACCTGGAGGACCCGGAGTTCCGCACCGGCACGCCCGAGAACGACCAGGCGTTCCTGCGCGACCTCGTGGCCTTCTACGTGATCTTCGAGGGCATGTGGTTCTACACCGGGTTCGCGCAGATCCTGTCCCTGGGCAGGCGCAACAAGATGGTGGGCATCGCCGAGCAGTACCAGTACATCCTGCGCGACGAGTCGATCCACCTGAACTTCGGCATCGACACGATCAACCAGATCAAGATCGAGAACCCGCACCTGTGGTCGGAGAGGTTCCAGCAGGAGGTGCGCACCATGCTCGCCGAGGCCTGTGAGCTGGAGGTGGCCTACGGCCGGGACACCATGCCGCGCGGGGTGCTGGGCATCAACGCCGAGCTGTGCGAGCAGTACATGCACTTCATCACCAACCGGCGCTGCGCCCAGCTGGGCCTGGAGCCGGTGTTCGGCCCCGCGGAGAACCCGTTCCCGTGGATGTCGGAGGCGATGGACCTGAAGAAGGAGAAGAACTTCTTCGAGACCCGGGTCATCGAGTACCAGAGCGGCAGCTCGCTGGACTGGGACTGATCTCCACTGACACGGCGGGGGCGCACGCGTCCCCGCCGTGTCGGCACGCTCAGCTCGAACAGGGGTCCACGGGGGACCCGTCGGCGACGTAGTTCGCCCACTCCTCGTTGCTGATCGGTGTGCCCCTGGTTTCGCAGACCTGCTTGGCCACGGCCTCGACGTCGTTCTGCCACACCGAGTTCGGTGCGTTGGCCACGCCCGCGGCGACACTGCCGTCGACCGGGTTGAACGCCACCGCGGTGACGTTGTCGGTCGGACCGGAGAAGGTCGCGGTCTGCACCGGGACGCGCGGATCGCTGATGTCCCAAGTGGACACCGTGCGGTCCCAGCTGGCGCTGGCGAGGCGCTTGCCGTCGGCGCTGAGCGCCACGGAGGTGACGGTGTTGGTGTGGTCCTTGAGCGTGCTGAGCACCGAGGGGTGCGCCGGGTCGCTGACATCCCACAGCTCCACCGCGTGGTCGTCGCCCGCGGTGGCCAGCAGGTGTGCGTCCGGTGTGAAGGCGATGCCGCGGATCGGCGCGGCCTGCGAGGTGGCGATGCGCGCCCCCGCCACCGGGTGCAGCGGGTCGCTGACGTCCCAGATGCGCGCGCTGCCGTCGTAGCTGCCGCTGGCCAGGGCCGCCCCGTTGCCGCTGAACACCACGGAGCTGACCACGTCGCCGTGCTGGGTCAGTGGCTGGCCCAGCGGCCGCACGGCGGTCGGGTCGGACACGTCCCACAGCCGGATCTGGTGGTCGTCCCCGGCGCTGGCCACCATGCGGCCGTCGGGGCTGAACGCGACGGACTCCAACTGCCCGGAGGAGGCCGGGATGGTCGCCAACTGCCGGGCGTGCGCCGGGTCGGCGATGTCCCACAGCCGCACGTTGTGGTCGTAGCTGGCGCTGGCCAGGGTCTTGCCGTCGGGGCTGAACACGACCGAGGTCACGGCATTGGTGTGCCCGTCCAGGGTGGCCAGCGCGGCCGGGCGCAGTGGATCGGTCATGTCCCACAGGCGCACCTTGCCGTCGTAGTGGCCGCTGGCGAGCACCTTGCCGGTCTTGTCGTACCCGATGGCCCAGCCCGACTGCGCGTGCCCGTTGACCTCGGCGGCCCGCACGTCCCACACCGTCACCGCCCAGTTGGCCGCGCCGGTGACGATCCGGGTCCCGTCGGGGCTGAACACGACCGCCCGCACCGTCGCGGGCGCGGTGAACGAGGCGACCTGTAGTTGTGCGGCCACGTCCCACAGGCGGGTTTCGTGATCGTCGCCCGTGGCGGCCACGGTCCTGCCGTCGGGACTGAACGCCACCGCCTCCAGGAAGCTGGTCGCCTCGGTCAGTTTGGCCTTGAGCGTTCGGTCGGCGGTGTTCCAGAGCCGGACGGTCAGGTCGTAGCTCGCGCTGGCCAGCGTCGTGCCGTCGGGGCTGAACGCCACGGCGGTCACGGCGTTGGTGTGGTCGGTCAGGGTGGCGACCGGACTGCCGTCGGCTGCGTTCCACAGTCGGACCGTGTTGTCGTACGCCCCGCTGGCGACCAGCTTGCCGTCCGGGCTGAACGCCACCGAGGTGACCGCCTTCGCGTGCCCGGTGAGCGTGGCCGCGAGCTGGATGTGCGAGCCGTCGACCCGCCAGAGCCGGACGGTCTTGTCGGCGCTGGCGCTGGCCAGCAGCTTGCCGTCCGGGCTGAACGCGACCGCGACGACGGTGTCGGCGTGGCCGCTGCCGGTCGCCAGCGCCACCGGGTTGTGCGGGTCGCTCACGTCCCACAGCAGGACAGAGCCCCCGGCCACACCCGCGGCGAGGCGCCTGCCGTCAGCGCTCAGCGCCACCCCGTAGGCGGCGGTCGGGGTCCGCACCGTGCTCAGCGCGGTCCGGGACTTGCCGTCCCACAGCCGCACCGTCTTGTCCTTGCTGGCACTGGCGATCAGGGTGCCGCTGTAGGCGAGGGCGGCCACGGCGTCGGTGTGCCCGAGCAGCCTGGTCGCCTCGGGCGCACCGGAGGTGGTCAGCAGGCTGCTGCGGGCCTCGGTGGTGGGCGAGATCCGGTACGCCGCAAGGCTGAGCTGCGCGGCCAACGCAGGGTCGGCCCCCCGCAGCGAATTCGCGCGCAGCGCCACCTGGCGCGAGGTGGCGTTCGCGCGCTCGTCCAACGCGGTGCTCCGTTCAACGAGCGCGAACACCGTGGCGGAGACCGCGACCAGCAGCAAAACGGTCAGCGCGGCCACCAGTTGGCGAAGGCGCCTGGTCCGGCGCACGGCGGTCTGCTGCTCGGCCTCCTCCCGGCGTGAACTGGCGTCGAGCAGTTCCCGCTCGACCGGGGCCAGCGCGCCCTCGTCGGCCAGGTTGTCCGCCCAGTTGCGCGCGATGACCAGGCGAGCACCCCGGTACAGCGCCGAGTCATCGCGGCCCTCGCGCTGCCAGGACTGCGCGTCCTGGGCCAACTGCTGGTGCAGCCGCAGGCCCTCCCGGTCGTCGGCGATCCACTGCCGCAGCCGGGGCCAGGACCGCAGCAGCGCCTCGTGGCTGATCTCCGCGGTGTTCTCGTCCAGGGTGACCAGGCGGGCCCTGGCCAGCGCGTCCAGCACGGCGGCCGCTGTCTCCGGGTCACCGGAGCTCTCGATCAGGCTCGTGCGGTCCACGCGCCACCGAGTGACCTCCACCCCCTCCCCGACGTGCACCATGCGCAGCAGCATCCGGCGGACCAGGTCCCGCCCGAACGGGTCAAACCGCTCGTAGGTGGCGTCCGCGGTGGTGGCGATCGCCCGGTGGATGCCGCCGACCCCGGCGTAGCCGTGCAGGGTCAGCCGGTTGCCCTCGCGGACCTGCCAGGTCGCCAGCAGCGTGTGGGCCAGCAGCGGCAGGATGCCGCCCGCGTCCTCCTCGGCGCCCAGGTCGCGCAGCAGCAGTTCGCTCAGGCCGGGCTCCAGTTCCAGCCCGGCCAGTTCCGCTGGGCGCTCGATGGCCTCGCGCAGCTCGACGGCGGTCATCGGCCCCACCACCAGTGAGCGCTCCAGCGAGGCCACCAGCTCCGGGTAGCGGGCGCAGTGGCCGTAGAAGTCGGCGCGCACGGCGAGGACCACCGACGCGGGCGCGGCGGGCGGCGCGCTCAACGCGCTCAGCGCCCGTACGAAGGTCCGGCGCTCGCTCTCGTGCTCGCACTGGGTGAAGAGCTCCTCGAACTGGTCGATCACCACGACCAGCCGCTCGGTACGCGTGTTGTCCCCGTCCGCCAACAGGTCCCGCAGCTCGCTGGACTCCTCCTTCACCAGGTGCAGCACCTCGGTCACCGGCCTGCCGGTGGCCTGCGCCAGCGCCGAGGCCAGCGCCTCCACCGGCTTGTTGCCCGGGGTGAGCAGCAGCCAGGACCAGCGCCGGGGCGTGGCCAGGTCCATGCCCTCGATCGTGGGCACCAGCCCGGCGCGCAGCAGGGAGGACTTGCCGGAGCCGGAGGCGCCGACCACGGCGATCGGGCCGTCCGCGCCCAGCCGGTCCACCAGGGTCGCGGTCAGCTGCTGCCGTCCGAAGAAGTACTGCGCGTTGCCCACCGAGAAGGCCATCAGGCCCGGGTAGGGGCTGCGGGTGGTGCGCGGCCTTGCCGGGCCCTGAGGTTCGGGGTCCGGTGCGGCGGCGGGCGCGTGCCGGGTCACCGGGCGCGCGGCCGGACCGCCCAGGCCCGGGTCGCTGTCCAGGATGCGCTGGTACACCTGCTGCACCTCGGCGCTGGGGCTGACCCCGAGTTCCTCGGCCAGCATCCGGCGCAGCCGGTCGTAGTGCTCCAGCGCCTCGGCCTGCCGCCCGCCCCGGAACAGCGCGACCATCAGCAGCGCCCGCATCCGCTCGCGCAGCGGGCGTTCCGCCACCGCGGCGGCCAGGTCCGCGACCACATCGGACTCGCGGTCCAGTGACAGCAGCGCGTCGGCGCGGTCCTCCACCGCCGACAGCCGCAGTTCCTCCAGGTGCTTGCGCTCGGTCTCGGCGAACGGGCCGGGGATACCGGCCAGCGGCTCGCCCTGCCACAGGCTCAGCCCCTTGTCCCACTGGGCGATCGCCGCGACCACGTCGTTCTCGGCGCGCAACCGGGCCGCCTGCTGGAAGGCGTCCTCGAACTGCCACACGTCGTGGTTGTGCGGTTCCAGTTCCAGCCGGTAGCCGGAACCGACGCTGGCCAGCACCGAGTTCTTGGCGGAGGTGCGCTGCTCACCGGCCAGGGTCTGGCGCAGCATGGAGACGTAGGTGTGGATGATGCCGCGCACGCTGCCGGGCGGCCGCTCACCCCAGACCCCGTCGATCAGCTCGGTCCGGGAGACGACCTGGTTTCGGCGGATCGCCAGCTGCACGAACACGGCCCGCTGCTTGGGTGGCCCCAGTTCCAGCTCACGTCCGTCCATGGTCGCGCGGACCATGCCGAGCAGGTTCACGTGCAGCATTTCCGGAGTCTATTCCGGAAGTCGCCACTCTGATCAAGGTTTCGCAACGGTTGTTCCCCGTGCGTGTTCGTAATGACTCTCACGTTTCCCGGTGCGCCACAGACAGCGGGGCTCGCGGGTGGTCCACCCGCGAGCCCCGCTGTCCGCTACTCGACCTACAGGGACACGCCCTGGTCGCGGGCGACATCGGCCACCAGCTGGCGGATGCGCAGCACCTGGCCGCCGGTCAGCTCGGGCATGCGCTCCAGCAGGGTCTCGGTCAGCTCCACGGAGAACCCGGAGCCCCCGCCCGACCCGCTCGGCCGACGACCGCCGACGGCGCGGACGTCCACGGCCTTCAGGCCGCGGTTGCCCTCCTCGATCTCGAACTCCACCGCCGTGCCCGGCTTGAACGCCGACTTCTCGTCCAGCAGGTCGTTGGCGTGGACGAACACGTCCTCACTGCCCGCATCGGGCGCGATGAACCCGAAACCCCGATCGTCGTCGAACCGCAAAATCCGCCCGGTAGCCACCTGCACCACTCTCATTCCCACATGTCCACTACAGCCCGTTGACTGTACCCACGCTCAGCCGCAGGTCGCCCGCTGACCTCCCGACTTCCAGCAGGTGAGGACCCGTGTCCTGCCGCCACCCGCCGACCCCGCTGTCCCAGACCCGGGTGGCGTCACCCGGCACGGTGACCCGCGCCAGCACCGACTCACCCGGTTCGGCGTGCACCTGGGCGAAGCCGACCAGCCAGCGGGCGGGCCGGTTCGGATCGGGCTCGCCGGGGGCGCAGTAGACCTGGACCACCTCGCGCCCGGCGCGCGGCCCGCTGTTGCGCAGCTCGACCTCCAGCGTGCGGCTCGCGGGGTCGAAGCGCGCGGACTCGTAGGTCCACTCGGTGTAGCCGAGCCCGTGGCCGAACCAGTGGGCCGGGGCCGTGCCCGCCCGCTGCCATGCCCGGTAGCCGATGAACACGCCCTCCTCGTAGTGGAGCACGCCCTGCTCGGGCTTGACCCGCACGACCGGGGCGTCGGCCAGGCGTGCCGGCCAGGTGGTGGGCAGCCGCCCGCCGGGTTCGCGGGCGCCCAGCAGCACCTCGGCCAGCGCCGTGCCCGCCGCCTGGCCGGGGAACCAGCTGAGCAGCACGGCGCCGGTCTGCTCCAGCCAGGGCATCTCCACCGGCGACCCGGCGTTGACCACCACGACGGTCCTGGGGTTGGCGGCGGCCACGCGGCGCACCAGCTCGTCCTGGCGGCCGGGCAGCGCCAGGTCGGTGCGGTCGAAGCCCTCGCTCTCCACCTCCTCGGTGGTGCTGACCACGACCACCGCCACGTCGGACTCGCGGGCCACCGCCACGGCCTGCTCGATCTGTGCGTCGGGCCCCGGCCCCGGTGCGGCGTGACCGAGCGCGGTCACCACGAACACGAACGGGCCAGCGCCGCCCTCGGCCAGCGTCAGGGGATGCAGCAGCAGGCTCACCCGCACCGTCTCCCCGGCGACCAGGTCGGTGCGGAACCGCCGTTCGCTCAGGTCCATGGCGGCGGTGAACGGGTCGTCCCCCTCCGGCAGGCTCACCCCGTCGAACAGGACGCGGCCGTTCACGGTCAGCACCGCCTCGCCCAGTCCGCGGAAGCCGAACTCGTGCGAGCCGCCGACCTCGGGGGTGAAGGTGCCGGTGAACTCCACGGCGCGGACCCGCTCGGCGTCCACCGCCTCGGGCACCTCGCCGATCCAGGTCAACCCGGCCTCGGGCACGGCGTAGGAGGCCAGCTCGGCGCCCGCACCGTCGCGGGCGACCAGCGTGAGCTCGAAGCCGTCCCGGGCGGGCGGCAGGGTGGTGCGCGGGTCGGCACCCACGCAGTAGCGCACCTCGGCCCCGGGCAGCGCCGCGCGCAGGCCCGCCAGCGGGGACACGACCTCGCCGGGGAACACCGTGGCGCTGCCGCCGCCCAGGATCCGCGCCTCGTCGGCGGCGGCACCGATCACCGCGACGGTGCGCAGGTCCTCGGCACGCAGCGGCAACAGGGCGTTGTCGTTGCGGACCAGCACCGCCGAGCGCGCGGCGACCTCCCGGGCCACCTCGTTGCCGTCGAGTTCCTCGGGGGCGGTGAACCCGGAGGGCACCCCGTCGAGCGCGCCCACCCGTGCCGCCAGCAGCAGCACGCGGGCCACCATCGTGTCCACGACCTGTTCGGGCACGGCGCCCTCGCGCACGGCCTGCGCCAGCGCGGGCCCGTACACCGTGTGCGGGCCGGGCATCGCGAGGTCCATGCCGCCCAGCGCGGCGCGCACGGTGTCCCGCGCGGCGGTCCAGTCGGACACGATCACCCCGTCGAAGCCCCACTCCGCCCGCAGCACCTCGTTCTGCAACCGGGCGTGCTCGGTCATGGTGGAGCCGTTGACCCCGTTGTAGGCCGCCATCACGCCCCAGGGCCGGGCCTCCCGCACGATGATCTCGAACGGGCGCAGGTACAGCTCGCGCAGCGTGCGCTCCTCGGCCCGCACGTCCACGGTGTAGCGCTCGGTCTCGGAGTCGTTGGCCACGAAGTGCTTGACGGTGGTGGCCACCCCGCCCTCCTGCACACCCCGCACGTAGCCCGCGCCGATCAGCCCGGTGAGCAGCGGGTCCTCCGAGTAGCACTCGAAGTGCCGCCCGCCCAGCGGGGTGCGGTGCAGGTTGACCGTGGGCGCCAGCAGCACGTGCACGCCCTTGCGCCGGGCCTCCTGGGCCAGCAGCCGACCGGCTCTGCGGGCCAGCTCGGGGTCCCAGGTGGCCGCCAGCGCCGTGGGGCTGGGCAGCACCACCGAGGGGTCCTCGGGGGTCCAGCGCACCCCGCGCACGCCCACCGGGCCGTCGGACATCACCACCGAGCGCAGGCCGATCTCGGGCACCGCGGGCAGGGTCCAGATGTCCTGACCGGCCAGCAGCCCTGCCTTGGTGTCCAGGTCCAGCTTGCCGACCAGCTCGGCGATCGTGGCGTGCTGCTGCATCCGGCGACTCCTCGGCGTGGTGTGGGCGACTGGGGTCCACCTTGGCACGGACCACCGACAACCCGCTCGTGCCCGTGTCATGAAAGTGCCGTTCGGGACATCTGGTGTCGCAAAAGGCACTTTCATGACACGCCCGGCCACTAGGATCGATCAACGTGGCCACGGGGAGGCACTCCAGCGCGCGGGCGGTGCTCATGACGCTGCTCGGCGAGTACATACTGCACCACGACCGTCCGATGTGGACATCAGTTTTCGTGGACGCCTTGGCACGCCTGGACATCGAGGAGAAGTCGGCCAGGCAAGCGCTCTCCAGGACGGCCGCGGCGGGCTGGCTGGAGTCCGAGCAGGTGGGCAGGCGGGCGCGCTGGTCGCTGAGCGCGGCGGCACGGGAGATGCTGGAGTCGGGCACCCGCCGCATCTACGGTTTCGGCACCGACCCCACCGAGTGGGACGGCCGCTGGCTGGTGCTGCTGGTGTCGGTGCCGGAGAGCAGGCGGGACCTGCGCAACCAGGTGCGGACCCGGTTGGCCTGGGCCGGACTGGGTTCACCCGAACCGGGGGTGTGGATCGCCCCGGACACCGCGCGGGAACCCGAGGTGCGGCGCATCCTGGCGGAGTTGGGCCTGACCGGCAGCGCGCGCTCGTTCACCGCCCGCTACGGCGGTATCGGCCAACAGGAGCAACTTGTCGCCGACGCCTGGGACCTGCGGGCGCTGGCCGAGGGCTACGCGGAGTTCACCGGGGAGTTCTCCGCGCCAGTCACCGATTCGGGTGACGCGGTGTGGAAAGCGCAGACCCGGCTGGTGCACCGGTGGCGAGCTTTTCCCGCGCTGGACCCGTGTTTGCCCGCGCGGCTGCTGCCCGCGGGCTGGCCGGGCGCGGCCGCGCTGTGGCTGTTCCAGCGCAGGCACGAGCAGTGGCACGAAGGCGCTCAGCGGAGGTGGCGGGAAATCCTTGCCTCGCACGAGGAACCGGGAACGTGACGGCCCCAACACCGCACGGCGGGTGAATTCCGGGTAAACTCCCTCGTTGGCCCGCACAGGTGATGCTGAGATGGACAGTCCACAGTGGACTTCCTAACCACCCGACGCCGGGCGAACCCGGTGTATCGGAGAGGCTGGATGACCGCAGTTCACCCCCCGCACGAGCTCGTCGAGACCTGGAGCGGGCCCAAGGCCCTGTTCCGCGCGGGCGCCACCACGGCGCCGCGCACCCTGCTGGACGTGCTGGCGCAGACCGCGCGGCTGCACCCCGCCGCGCCCGCCGTGCACGACGGCACCACCACCCTGACCTACCGCGCGCTGGCCGCCGAGGTGGACCAGCTGCGCGCCCGGCTGGCCGCCGAGGGCATCGGCGTCGGCGACCGCGTCGGCGTGCGCGTGCCCTCGGGCACCGTCGACCTGTACGTGTGCATCCTGGCCGTGCTCGCGGCGGGCGCCGCGTACGTGCCGGTGGACGCCGAGGACCCCGAGGAGCGCGCCGAGCTGGTGTTCTCCGAGGCCGACGTGTGCGCCGTGCTCGGCGAGCACCGCGCGCTGACCCGGCGCGGCACCCCGATGGGCGCGGTCGGCTCCCCCGGCCTGGACGACGACGCCTGGATCATCTTCACCTCCGGGTCAACCGGCAAGCCCAAGGGCGTCGCGGTCTCGCACCGCAGCGCCGCCGCCTTCGTGGACGCCGAGGCCCGGCTGTTCCTCACCGAGGAGCCGATCGGCCCCGGCGACCGGGTGCTGGCCGGTCTCTCGGTGGCCTTCGACGCCTCCTGCGAGGAGATGTGGCTGGCCTGGCGGCACGGGGCCTGCCTGGTGCCGGCGCCGCGCTCGCTGGTGCGCACCGGGGTGGACCTGGGCCCCTGGCTGGTGGACAACGAGATCACCGTCGTGTCCACGGTGCCGACCCTGGCCTCGCTGTGGCCCGCCGAGGCCCTGGAGGAGGTGCGCCTGCTCATCTTCGGCGGTGAGGCCTGCCCGCCGGAGCTGGCCGAGCGGGTGGCCGTGGAGGGCCGGGAGGTGTGGAACACCTACGGCCCCACCGAGGCGACCGTGGTGGCCTGCGCCGCGCAGCTGACCGACCAGGGGCCGGTGCGCATCGGCCTGCCGCTGGACGGCTGGGAGCTGGCCGTGGTCGACCAGCAGGGCGAGCTGGTGCCGATGGGCGAGAGCGGCGAGCTGGTGATCGGCGGGGTGGGCCTGGCCCGCTACCTGGACCGCGCCAAGGACGCCGAGAAGTTCGCCCCGCTGCCCGCGATGGGCTGGGAGCGCGCCTATCGCAGCGGGGACCTGGTCCGCGCCGAGCCGGAGGGCCTGCTGTTCCTGGGCCGCGCCGACGAACAGGTCAAGCTGGGCGGCCGGCGCATCGAGCTGGGCGAGGTGGACGCCGCGCTACAGGCGCTGCCCGAGGTGATCGGTGCGGCCGCCGCCGTGCGCAACGGCACCATCCTCGTCGGCTACGTGGTGGCCACGCCCGAGTTCGACCAGGCCGCCGCCCTGGAGCGGCTGCGCGCGGCCCTGCCCGCGGCGCTGGTGCCGTTGCTGGCGGTGGTGGACACGCTGCCCACCCGCACCTCCGGCAAGGTGGACCGCAACGCGCTGCCCTGGCCGCTGCCCACCTCCGCCGACGCGCCCGCGCTGGCCGGTACCCAGGGCTGGCTCGCCGAGCAGTGGGGCGCCGTGCTCGGCGTGGCCCCGGTCGAGGCCGAGGCCGACTTCTTCGCCAGCGGGGGCGGCAGCCTGGCCGCCGCGCGGCTGGTCGGGCTGATCCGCCAGCGCTACGCCAGCGCCTCGGTCAGCGACATCTACCAGAACCCGACCGTGCGGGCGATGGCCGCGCGGCTGGACGAGTTCGACAGCGCCGCCGCCAGCAAGCGCATCGTCACGCCGACCCCGCGCAGCGCCGGGCTGGTGCAGACCCTGCTCCTGCTGCCGCTGTTCACGCTGGTGGGCCTGCGCTGGACCGTGGCGCTGGCCGCCGCGGGCAACCTGCTGTCCCTGCTGGACGGCTTCACCTGGCTGCCCACCGTGTCCTGGTGGTGGGTGCTGGCGGGCTGGCTGGCGCTGGTCCACCCGGCCGGTCGCACGCTCATCGCCGCCGGTGGCGCGCGACTGCTGCTGCGGGGCGTCAAACCGGGCAGCTACCCGCGTGGCGGCGGCGTGCACCTGCGGCTGTGGTTCACCGAGAAACTGGCCGAGTTCACCGGGGCCAGCGAGCTGACCGGCGCCTGGCTGACCCGCTACGCCCGCGCGCTGGGCGTGAAGGTGGCCGAGGAGGTGGACCTGCACTCGCTGCCCCCGGTGACCGGCATGCTCAAGCTGGGCAAGGGCTGCGCGATCGAGCCCGAGGTGGACCTGTCCGGGCACTGGCTGGACGGGGACCTGCTGCACATCGGCAAGATCCGGGTGGGCGCGGGCGCCACGGTCGGCGCGCGCAGCACCCTGTTCCCCGGGGCCCGCATCGGCAAGCGCGCCGAGATCGCGCCCGGTTCGGGCGTCACCGGCTCGGTGCCCGCCGGTCAGCGCTGGGCCGGGGTGCCCGCCAGCCGGGACGGCAAGGCCACCCGGCGCTGGCCCGCCAGCCGCCCGGCCCGGTTCCGCCGCTGGCAGTGGGCCTACGGACTGACCACCGGCGCGCTGTCCCTGGTGCCCGTGCTGGCCACGGTGCCCGCGCTGGCCGTCGTCGGCCTGTTCCTGCGCGGCGCCACCTCGGTGTCCTCCGCACTGGGCGGCGCCCTGCTGGCCGCGCCGCTGGCGACCCTGGCCTGGCTGGCCGCCTACGCGCTGGTCGTGCTCTGCGCGGTCCGGCTGCTGAGCATCGGCCTGCGCGAGGGCTACCACCCGGTGCACAGCCGGATCGCCTGGCAGGCGTGGACCACCGAGCGGCTGATGGACCTGGCCCGCGTGGCGCTGTTCCCGTTCTACGCCAGCCTGTTCACCCCCGTGTGGCTGCGGGCGCTTGGCATGAAGGTCGGCCGCAGGGTCGAGGCCTCCACGGTGCTGGCGCTGCCCTCGATGACCACCGTGGGCGACGGCGCCTTCCTCGCCGACGACACCCTGGTCGGCTCCTACGAGCTGGGCGGCGGCTGGCTGCGCATCGGCGAGGCGCGCATCGGCAAGCGCGCGTTCCTGGGCAACTCCGGCATGACCGCGCCGGGCCGCTCGGTGCCCAACCGCGGGCTGGTCGGCGTGCTGTCGGCCACCCCGAAGCGGGCCAAGGCGGGCAGCTCGTACCTGGGTATGCCGCCGATGAAGCTGCCGCGCGCCGTCGAGGAGGGCGACCAGAGCCGCACCTTCAAGCCGCCGCGACGGCTCGTGATCGCCCGCGCGCTGGTGGAGCTGTGCCGGGTGCTGCCGGTGATGGCCAAGTTCGCGCTGGCCGTGCTGACCGTGGCCGCCGTGGCGACCGTGGCGAGCCGGTACGGGTTCATCGTGGCGGGGCTGGCGGCCGGGCTGCTGCTGGCGGCCGGTGGCGTGTTGGCCTGCCTGCTGGCGATCGCCGCGAAGTGGCTGCTGGTCGGCCGGTTCCGCGCGGTGGAGCACCCGCTGTGGAGCTCCTTCGTGTGGCGCAACGAGCTGGCCGACACCTTCGTCGAGGTGCTGGCCGTGCCGCTGCTGGCCGGCCGGGTCGGCGGCACGCCCGTGATGTCGCTGTGGCTGCGCGGGCTCGGCGCACGCATCGGGCGCGGCGCGTGGGTGGAGACCTACTGGCTGCCCGAGGCGGATCTGGTCGACATCGGTGCCGGAGCGGTCGTGAACCGGGGGTGCGTGGTGCAGACCCACCTGTTCCATGATCGGATCATGCGCATGGACGAGGTGCGACTGGAGGACGGGGCGACCCTGGGCCCGCACGGCATCGTGCTGCCCGGGGCGGGGATCGGCGCGGGGGCCACCGTGGGCCCGGCGTCACTGGTGATGAGGGGCGAGCGCGTGCCGTCGGACACGCGCTGGCTCGGCAACCCGATCTCCGCCTGGCGGACCAAGCGGTGAACGCGCAGCGCAAGGCCCCGGCCGCAGTGGCCGGGGCCGATCGTGGCATGGACTCCTACCTGCCCGAACACGGCAACGGCGGCTACCAGGTCCGGCACTACGACCTGGACCTGGACTACCGGCTCGGGCCGGGCCGACTGTCGGGCCGCGCGCGGATCACCGCGGCGGCCGGTCCCTCGCTGTCGGCGTTCAGCCTGGACCTGGAGGACTCGTTCAAGGTCGGCCGGGTCACCGTCTCCGGCAAGGCCGCCCGCTACACCCACCGCGGCGGCAAGCTGCGCGTGCGCCCGGCCAAGCCGGTGCCCGCGGGCGCCGACTTCGTGGTGGACCTGCGCTACGTGGGCACCCCGGTGCCGGTGCGCAGCGCGCACTGGGGCGAGATCGGCTGGGACCAGCTCACCGACGGCGTGATCGTGGCCAGCCAGCCCATCGGGGCGCCCTCCTGGTTCCCCTGCAACAACACGCCCGCCGACAAGGCCGCGTACCGGATCTCGGTCACCACCGCCACGCCCTACACCGTGGTGGCCAACGGGGTGCTGGTCTCGCAGCGCACCAACGCCAGCACCACGACCTGGGTGTACGAGAGCACCGCGCCGATGGCCGCGTACCTGGCGACCGTGCAGATCGGCCAGTACGAGCTCGTGGACCTCGGGCCTGCCCAGCGCGCCGCCGTGCCGGGCAGGCTGCTGCCGGTGTTCGGGCACGACTTCGGCAGGCAGCCGGAGATGATGTCCGCCTTCGAGGCCCTGTTCGGGCAGTACCCCTTCGAGGAGTACACGGTCGTCGTGGTGGACGACGAACTGGACGTGCCGATCGAGGCCCAGGGCCTGTCGGTGTTCGGCACCAACCACGTGGACGGCTACCGCGGCGCCGAGCACCTGGTCGCGCACGAGCTGGCGCACCAGTGGTTCGGCAACAGCCTGACCGTCGCCGACTGGCGGCACATCTGGCTCAACGAGGGCTTCGCGACCTACGCCGAGTGGCTGTGGTCGGAGTGCTCCGGCGGCGTGCCCGCGGCCGGGCTGGCGGCCCGTTCTCGCTCCGAACTGGCCCGCCAGCGCCAGGACCTGCGGGTCTCCGACCCCGGCGCGCGCCGCATGTTCGACGACCGGGTGTACCAGCGCGGGGCGCTCACGTTGCAGGCCCTGCGCGTGGAGGTCGGCGACGACGCGTTCTTCGCCCTGCTGCGCGAGTGGACCCTGGTGAACCGGCACTGCACCGTCACGACCGAGCAGTTCACCACCCTCGCCCAACGCCACACCGACCGTCCGCTGGCGCCCCTGTTCCGGCGCTGGCTGCACGAGACCCCGATGCCGCTGGCGTAGGTCGCACGCAGGCGTTGACCAGTGGCGCGTACGGCGGGGCGGTGCTGGGCAGGCCGCGGTGCACCATCACCTCGCCCGCGGCAGCGCCCAGCGCCTCCAGTGCGCCCACCTCGACGTCCGTGGCGCAGTGGCACAGTGCCCAGTAGGCCCCGATCGCCCCGATCGGGGATTCGCGACGAATGGGGGTCATCACCAGGCTGCGCACGAATGTCGGCCGATAGGCCTTCTGCGGGATTCGTGAGTCCACGCGGATGTCCGGGATGACGACGGTCTCCCCGTTCAGCATCGCCCAACCGCTGATGCAGTTGGCCGCCGGGAATCGCATCCCCTTCCACAACGGGCTCATCGAGTCCTCATCCAGGTAGTAGCACTGGTCGCCCTCCAGCAGCACCATGGTGGCACCGTGCGCGTTGACCGCCCTGCGGGCGGCGCAGCGCACGATTTCCTGGACATCCTCCAGGGTTTTCGCCTCGCCGAGTTGACAGATTGCCTGGTCGATCACATCGTCCGCGTTCGCCGCCACTGCCGTTCTCGATTCGCTTCACAAACCCGAGACACATGGGTGATCGACTACTTTTGACAAACCGAACAAGACGACTTGATTGAACCTTGCACAGCTTCAGCTGCGCCAGTACCGCCATGAGTGCTGGCCAGAAGTTCCCATTGTCCAGTTGTCGACAACCTGCGGAGTGCTAGTCCTCAGCGACGGCTGCCGCGGCATTGACCAGACCGTGGCCGAAGTAGCTGGTCTGGCCGTCACGGGTGACGCAGGGCGAGCCGGTCGGGCAGGCAGCGGGCGTGGCGGTGCGGAACAGTTGCGCCTTGATCCGTTCGGCGCTCCAGCGCGGGTGCTCGCTGGCGATCAGCGCGGCCACACCGACGGTGTGCGGGGCCGACATGGAGGTGCCGCTGGCGGGGCGGTAGCCGTTGCCGGGCCACGTCGACCAGGTCCGCACGCCGGGTGCGGCCAGCGCGACGGGCCCGATGCCGTAGTTGGAGAAGCTCGCCTTGGCCAGCTTCTCGTCCACGGCACCGGTGCCGATGACCCCGGGCAGTTCGTGCGGCAGCCGGATGCACTCGTTGCTGATCTCCCGGTGCACCGGGCTGCTGTCGTACGGGCTCTCGTCATCGGTCTTGCGGTTGGTCAGGTCGATGCCCGCGTTGCCCGCCGAGGCCACGACGAGCACCTCGTTGCGCTGCGCGTAGGACACGGCCCGGCCCACGGCGAGCCGGATCGCAGCCTGGTCCACCTGGTCGGGACAGCTGTAGCGCCACGGGTTGAGCCGGTAGCTGTTGTTGACCACGCGGAACCCGTGCTCGGCGGCCCAGACGAAGCCGCACACCATGCTCTCCGGGGTCTCGGTGTCGTCCAGTTCGGCCATCTTCACCGCGGCCACCCGCACGTCCGGTGCGATGCCCACGACCCCGAAGCCGTTCTCGGCGGCGGCGATGGTGCCCGCGACGTGCGTGCCGTGGCCGTCCAGGGTGGGACGCCACGCCCCGCGTCCCCGGTCGGCCCAGCCGGACAGGCAGGACACGGAGTTGCGCGTGTCCACGGCCTCCGCCAGGTCGGGGTGCGTGTCGTCCACGCCCGTGTCCAGCACGCCGACGATCACGCGTCGGCTGCCGGTGGTCACCTCGTGCGCCTTGGCCAGGCCCAGCGCGGGCACGTCCCAGGCCGTGCCCTCGGCGGGCGGCGGGGTGCTCGGCGCGGCGGGCCCGGTGTACTCCAGGTCCCGGCGTGGCGCGAACCAGCCCGCCGCGATCTTGGCGGTGCGGGTCGCGCCCACGGCCGCGATCCCAGGCGTGGCACGGACCTTCGCGGCGAAGTCCTCGCGCGCGGAGTAGGCCACGAGGACGCCGACCTGCGGGTAGGCCGACACCACCGTGCCGCCCGCGCCGCGGATCGCGCGCTCGGCCCGCCAGGTGCTGAGCCGGTCGGCGCCGGTCACCACCACGTGCGGCAGCACCAGTTGGCCCGGGTCTGCCGCCGCGGCGGGCTCGCTGGTGGGCGCGGGTTCGGCCTGCGCGACCGGGGCCGCCAGCAGCAGTCCGATCGCCGACAACACAGTCAGGGTGCGGGTCATCACGGCGCGCAGCCTAGGGAGGACCGGGACAAATCGCATCGGCTGAACGTATGTACTATGTGGTTCGTACTTTCGTGGGAAGGGATTCACCGTGCGCGTGGACATCTGGTCGGATCTCGTGTGCCCCTGGTGCTACGTGGGCAAGCGCCGGTTCGAGCGCGCGCTGGCCGAGTTCGAGCACCGCGAGCAGGTCGAGGTCGTGCACCACTCGTTCCAGTTGGACCCCGGCTTTCCCGCTGGCCAGTCCAAGCCCCAGGTCGAGGTGCTCAGCGCCAAGTACGGCATGTCCCCCGCCGAGGCCGAGGCGGTGGAGGCGAACATGGAACGGACCGCCGCCCAGGACGGGCTGGACTACAACCTGACGGGCATCCGCACCGGCAACACCGTGGACGCACACCAGCTGGTGCACCTGGGCGCGCGGGAAGGCTTGGCGGACAAGGTGATCGAGCGGCTGTACCGGGCGCACTTCACCGAGCAGCGGTCCCTGTTCGACCACGACTCGCTGGTCGCGCTGGCCGAGGAGGCGGGGCTGGACTCGCGGGAGGCCCGCCGGGTGCTCACCGAGGGCACCTACGCCCAGGCCGTGGCCGAGGACGGGCGGCAGGCCCAGCAGCTGGGTGCCACCGCCGTGCCGTTCTTCGTGATCGACGAGCGCTACGGGGTCTCCGGCGCGCAGCCCGCCGAGCTGTTCGGCAAGGCGCTGACCCAGGCCTGGCAGGAATCCCGAGGCTAGTGCGGTGTCCGGCAACCCTCGGACACCGCACTAGATCCAGCGCTCCTCGACGGCCTTCAACGCGAGCTGGAAGCGGCTCGTCGCTCCGGTGACCGCCATCAGCCGCTCGATCCTGCGGGTGACGGTCCGCCTGCTGATGCCGAGGTTGCGCGCGGCGATCTCGTCGGTGGCCCCGGCGGCGAGCAGCCTCAGCAGCTGCCGCTCCCCGGAGTGGATCCCGTGCGTCGAGCCGCCGGTTCCGGTCAGCGGGGTGGCCACCCGCCAGCACGCCTCGAACAGGGCGGCCAGCGCGGGCAGCAGGCTGCACCGGCGGACTAGCAGGGCGGTGCGGTTGTAGTCGGAATCGGCTGAGCTGAAGGAGACCAGCGCCACCCGGTCGTCGACGATCATCAGCTTCACCGGGACCGAGGCGACCACCCGCGCCTGCTCCCCGGCGGCGATGCACGGCTGGATGTTCTGCCGGTACCGCTGCGCGTCCTCCACCGAGGCCTGGGCGTAGACGACCCGGTGCACCACCCCGCGGGCCAGGTTGGCGATCTCGGCGGGGTTGTCGTAGCTGGGGGCTCCGTACGGCGCGGTGTCCAGCGCGCGCACCTGGTGCACGGCGCTCTGCTGCAACTCGATCACCGCGCGCTGCACGGTGTCGTCGGTGAGGACCTCGACCACCTCGGGTCCGGCCACCACTCCGGTGCCGCGGCGGTAGGTCTCGTAGCGGGCGATGGCGCTGTGCGCGGCGACGGCGAACTCGGCCTCGCGGCGACGGGCCAGCAACGCGAGCGCGGAGGCCGGGTCGAGCGGGGACACGGCCTGCTCCGGCGCGGGCAGGGTCGCCATGCCGAGTTCGGCCAGGTCCAGCACGGCCCCGCGGACCCCGTCGACCGGCCGGTCCAGCTCGGCGGCCAGCGCCTCCGGTGTGCGGGCCCCGCTGTGCAGCAGGTGGGCGTAGACCTCGGCGGCGAACTCGCCCAGCCCGAGGCTGTGCAACTGAAGCGGCAGGGGCTCCAGGGCGACCACGTCCCTTCGACATCCGTGGCGTGTCAGCGCCAGTGGCGCACAAGCGCCACCACCCGCCTCGCGCCGAGCGTATAACCATCACAGCGCACACATTCCCTGATTGCCAAGACGCATTCCCTGCACGACAGATTCCGATTCAGTGGGCCACCGTGCGCAGCCCTTCCCTGCACTGAAGGATGATCAATGTTCAAAACTGTTGTGGGCAAGGCCGTGCTCGCGGCCGCCATTTCGACAAGCCTCGTCGCCCTCGCTCCCACCGCATCCGCGGCTCCCGCGCCGCTGCACGGAATGGGGGCCAAGACCGGCCACTCGCATTCCCACCGGACGGCGCCCGCGGCCGCCCCGGCGCGCGCGGCGGCGCTGGCCGCCGCCTCGGCACCGGCCAGCTGGACCCTGGCGGACTACGCGCTGACCCCCGGCGACCAGGGCCAGGTCAACTCCTGTGTGTCCTGGGCCATCGCGCACAGCGCCATGGGCCTGCTGGAGAACGAGCAGGGCATCACGGGTGGCCCCAACGCGCCGATGTACAGCTACGCCCAGCTGGTGCGCGGCCAGAACGTCGGGACCTGGCCGGAGGACACCCTGGACATCGCCTACAACCAGGGCATCGACTCCGAGTCCGACTACTGGCAGGGCGACTACGACTACACGACCCAGCCAACGAGAGCTCAACGCGCGAACGCGTGGAACTGGCACATCTCCGGCTACAGCAACCTGCGTACCGGGAGCGGATTACGGACCGATGTCCAGAATGCCATTTCCCAGGGGAACCCGGTCATCTTCTCCTTCGACGTGTACCCCTCGTTCGACAAGCTGAAGGGCCAGGCCGCGCGGGATTACAGCTACCGGCCCGGCGCCAGCGAGAAATCGGTGGGCAGCCACGAGGTGACGATCATCGGCTACAACTCCCAGGGGGTTCGCGTGGAGAACTCCTGGGGCACCGGCTGGGGTGACGGCGGGTTCGTCAACCTGTCCTGGAGCTACCTCACCAGCGCAGTGCTGGACGCGCACAGCGTGGGCGCCCTCGTGACCTCCTGAGGCCGTGGCCGGTGGTGGGCCCGCCCGCCACCGGCCGACCGGGCTCAGTCGGTCCAGATCGGGGCGTGCCGGTCGGCCCAGCCGCACTGGGCCTCCAACTGGGCGCTGAGCGAGATCAGCGTGGCCTCGTCGGCGGGCCGCCCGGCGAGCATCACGCCGATGGGCAGGCCGTCCTCGGTCCAGTGCACCGGCAGCGAGATCGCGGGCTGACCGGTGACGTTCTGCGCCGGGGTGAAGGGCACGAACTGCTCGGCGCGGGCGAACTCCTCCGCGGGGTCGCCGGTCTCGGTGAACCAGCCAGCGGGCCGGGGCGGCAGGGCCAGGGTCGGGCAGAGCACCACGTCGTACTGCGCGGTCTGGTCGAGGATGGTCCGCGCGGCGGTCTGCACGGCACCGAGCGCGGCGGCGAACTGGGCAGCGGTCACGGACTTGCCGTGCTCACGCAGGGTCCTGGTCACCGGCCGCAGCGCCTGCTCCGACTCGGGCGGCACCGGGACGCCGACGGCGAGCACCGCCCACAGCGTGAGGAACAGCCCGCTGAACTCCGGGCCCACCGGGTAGGTGATGTCCTCCACCACGTGCCCGGAGTCCGTGAGCAGGTCGGTGGCGATCTCGCAGGCCCGCACGCACTCGGGGTCGACCGGCACCCCGGTCGGCGCCGCGGTGAACCGGCCGATGCGCAGCCTGCCCGGCTCGCGCTCGGCGTAGGAGGCGAAGCTGTCGGCGGGCCGCGAGATCGGCACCAGCGCGCCGGGCGCGTAGTCGGCCAGCACGTCGAGCGTGGCAGCGGCGTCGCGCACGGTCCTGGTCAGCATGCCGCGCACCGACAACCGGCCCGCGTCGCCGGGCATCGGCCCGCCCGAGACCCGTCCCCAGGAGGGCTTCAGGCCGACCAGCCCGCACACGCTGGCCGGGATGCGGATCGAGCCGCCGCCGTCGCTGCCCTGGGCCACCGGCACGAACCCGGCCGCGACCGCCGCACCCGCTCCCCCGCTGGAGCCGCCCGCCGAGTGGTCCAGGTTCCACGGGGTGCGCGTCTCGATGCCCAGGTCCGTGGCGCTGTGCGGGGTGAGCCCGAACTCCGGGGTAGCCGTCTTGCCCAGGCTGATCATGCCCGCCCCGGCCAGCGCTTCCACCACGTGCGCGTCCACCGGGGGCACGAACTGGGCCATCGGCGCGCTGCCGAAGGCCGTGGGCACGCCCGCGGTGATGTCCAGGTCCTTGATCGCCGTGGGCACGCCGTGCAGCGGGGGCAGCTGCTCGGCGGGCGTGTCCAGCACCGCCTGCTCGGCCGCGCGGGCCTGCTCGCGCGCGGACTCGGCGGTGACCGTGACGAACGCGCCCACCTTGCCGTCCAGGCGGGCGATCCGGTCCAGGTGGTGCTCGACCAGTTCCACCGGGCTCACCTCGCGGGAACGCACCCGCGCGGCCTGCTCCAGTGCGGTCAACTCGTGCAGCTCTGCCATCAGCCCATGTAAGCCGATGCACACACCGCGTGCAATAGTGCGTGCACAGATGCGCGCAATAGACTGCCCGCATGCGGCACCGGTGGAGCAGGCAGACCATCCTCGACGCGGCCGTGGAGCTGGTGTCCAACTCGGGCGGCGTCGACTCGTTCAGCATGCGCAAGCTGGCCGCCGAGCTGGGCACCGACTCCTCCAGCCTGTACCGGCACTTCCGCAACCGCACCGAGCTGCTGCTCGCGGTCATCGACCACGTGCTGATCCAGGCCATGGCGGGCTACCAGCGGCGCGGGGACTGGCGTGAGCGGATCACCGAGGTGGCGCTGCGCGTATGGGACGCGCACGCCGCACTGCCCCAGCTCGCCGCGGACTTCAGCCGCTACCCCGCCAGCGGGCCGGGCACCCGGCTGGTGATCGAGGAGCTGTTGCAGGCCCTGCACGACGCCGGGGTGCCCGAGGAGCGCGTCCCCGAGTGGTACCAGCGGCTGGCGACGATGGCCGTGTCGCTGATCTCCGCGCACGCCGCCGCCCGCACCCGCGGCCCGCGCGAGGTCGAGCAGGGCCTGGAGACCTTCCGCGTGATCACCCTGGGCGCCGACCCGGTCGGTTTCCCCGCGCTGGCCCGCTACGGCCCGCGCATCGCCCCCGTCGGCTTCGACCGGGACGGCTTCCGTGCCACCGTCGAGGTGCTGCTGGACTCGGTGCCCGCAGGCCGTGGGTAGGCTCGGTGGCATGAGCATCCTGGACGTGGAGCTGCGCACCCTCGACGGGCAGACCACCACCCTGTCCGCGCTGGGCGGCAAGGCCCTGCTGATCGTCAACGTGGCCTCGAAGTGCGGGCTCACCCCGCAGTACGCCGGACTGGAGCGGTTGCAGGAGCGCTACGCCGAGCGCGGCCTGATCGTCGTGGGCTTCCCGTGCAACGGTTTCATGGGCCAGGAGCCGGGCAGCTCCGAGGAGATCGCCACGTTCTGCTCCACCACCTACGGGGTCACCTTCCCGATGATGGAGAAGATCGAGGTCAACGGGGCGGACCGGCACCCGCTCTACGCCGAGCTGACCGCCAGCGCCGACGCCGAGGGCACCGCCGGTGACGTGCAGTGGAACTTCGAGAAGTTCCTCGTCACCGCCGAGGGCTCGGTGGCCGCCCGCATCCGCCCCCGCACCGAGCCCGAGGACCCCGCCGTCATCGAGGCCATCGAGAAGGCCCTGGCGGGCTGAGGCCGTATGTCATGAAGGTGCCGTTCGCGGCGTTGAACGCCGCGAACGGCACCTTCATGACATGTCAGTACGGGTCGGTGCGGCTCAGCTCTCCGGGGTGGCGGCGCCGACCTTCGTCTCGTTGTTGACGAAGATCTGCTTGCCGTCCCAGCGGATCGAGAACAGCATCGGCTGCTTGACCTTGGAGTTGTCCTTCTTGGTGATGTGCGCGTCGGCCACCACCACGTAGACATCGCCACCCTTGGACTGCACATTGCTCAGGCTGATCGACTGCATCGAGCTGGCCAGGGTGGACTTCCAGGCGCTCTCGCTCCCCAGCTTGGCCTGGTAGTCCGGTGTGTACATGGCCCACGCAGCGGCCAGGTCACCCGAGGGGAGCTGCGAGTACAGGTCGCGCACGAGCTGCACGCTCTGCTCAGCCGTCGGATCGCTGGTCACCGGCTGGCGAGAGGGCAGCGTCGATGCGGTCGTGGACGGCCCGCTGGTGGCCGAGGTGCCGCCGCCCTGGGAACCGCCACCGGTACCGCCGTTGTTCTGCTGCTTCGAGTTGAGCATCTGCACCACGAGCACGCCGACCACGGCGGCGGCGACCACGGCCAGGGCCACGCCGATGGCGGCGCCGCGGTTGAGCTTCGAGGGCTCGGGCTCGCCCACCGGGCGCTGCTGCGGGGGACGCACCGGGGGCAGCGCGGCGGTGCTGGTGGCCCGCGAGGGTGGCTGCTGGCGCGGCGGCGGGGGCTGGTGCGGGCGCTGCTGGGCGGCGACCGTGGCGGGCGCGGGCTGGTGGGCGACGAAGCTGGGGGCGTGCTGGCCGCTGGCGACCGCGCCCATGGCCTCGCGCACGGCGTTCATGTCCACCCGCTCGGTGGGCTCGGCGGCGAGCAGCTCCATCAGCGGGGTGGTCAGCAGGCCGGCCTGCTGCGGCGGGGTGATCTGCCCGGAGGCCACCTTGTGCAGCAGCGCCAACGGGTTGTCGCTCAGGCCGAACGGCGGGACGCCCTCCACGGCGGCGTAGACCGTGGCGGCGAGGGAGAACACGTCGGAGGCCGGGGTCGGGTCGTGTCCCTTGGCGATCTCCGGCGCGAGGTAGGCCGGGGTGCCCGCGAGCATGCCGGTCGCGGTGACCGTGCCATCGCCAGCGGCGCGCGAGATGCCGAAGTCGGTGATCTTCACCGTGCCGTCCTCGCCCAGCAACACGTTGCCCGGCTTGACATCCCGGTGCACGATGCCCGCGGCGTGCGCGGCAGCCAGCGCGGAGGCCACGTGCATGCCGATGCGGGCGGCCTCCTGCGGTGGCAGGCTGCCGCGCTCGTCGAGCACCGCGGACAGGCTCTTGGAGGGCACGTACTCCATGACCAGCCACGGCATGCCGTCGCCCTCGTCGACCACGTCGAACACCGACACGGCGTTGGGGTGCTGGAGCCGCGCGGCGATCCGGCCCTCCCGCATGGCCCTGCGCTTGGCCTCGTCGGCCTCGGCCTCGCTCTGCCCCGGCTGGAGCAGCAACTGCTTGACCGCGACGGTCCGGTACAGCAGCTCGTCGTGCGCCTGCCACACCACACCCATCGCCCCACTGCCGATCCGTCGGCCCAAGCGGTAACGCCCAGCGACTACCCGGCCATCGACGGTCACGCCATCTCCTCGTTCCTGGTTGCGTGCTCCCCGAAAGGGCACCGCGGCAAGCGGCTGCGACGGCGCGAAGCCGGCAAGGGGCAGCCGCCGTAGAGGATACCCACGCCCGTGCGGGCGGAGGCATTGACACGGCGCGAACCGGGGGTCACCGTTGCGCGCACCGCGGAATACCCGCGAATGCACGAGGTGGGTTCGATGAGACGAAGATCTGTGCGCGCCCTGGCCGCACTGTCCCTGCTGGGCCTTTCGGCCTGTTCGGTCAGCGCCGCTGAGCCATCCGCACCAGCGGGCGCGCTGACCGTGTGGTTGATGGCCGACAGCGCCCCGCCCGGCGTGGTCGCCGAGGTGAACAAGCAGTTCCAGACCCTGCACCCCGGGGTGCGGGTCACCGTGCAGACCATCGCCTGGTCCGGCAGGGCCACCCGGTGGGAGGCGGGCATGGCCAGTGCCACCCCGCCGGACGTGGTGGAGATGGGCAACAGCGACGTGGTCGCCTACGCGGTGGGCGGCAAGCTGACCGACCTGAGCGGCCGGGACTTCGAGAACTCCGAGACCTGGCTGGCCGGCCTGCGCGAGGCGGGCACCTCCAGCGGCAAGCTCTACGGCGTGCCCTACTACGGCGGCGCCCGCGTGGTCATCTACCGCAAGGACCTCTGGCAGCGCGCCGGCCTCGGTCAGCCACCCGGCACCGTGGCCGAGCTGCGCGCCGACGCGCTCAGGCTGATGGCCGCCAACCCGGCCCCCGACTTCTCCGGGCTGTCGCTGCCCGGCCGCTACCAGTACGCCGGTCTGTCCTTCGTGTTCGACGCGGGCGGCTCCATCGCCACCCAGCGGGACGGCAAATGGGTGGGAGCGCTCTCCACGGCCAAGTCCGTCACCGGGTTGCAGAACTGGCTGTCGCTGGCCACCGCCGTGTCCCGGGTGCCCGCCGACGCCGACGAGACCACCAACGTGGACCAGCTGGGCACCGGCAGGGCCGCCATGGTCATCGGCCAGGGCTCCACCGCGGCGCAGGTCGCGCAGAAGTACCCGCAGCTGGGCGAGCAGCTCGGCGTGTTCCCGCTGCCGGGTGTGAGCGGACCGGCCCCGGTGTTCCTCGGCGGCTCGAACCTGGTGGTGCCCAAGACGACCCAGCGCACCGCGCTGGCCGCCGAATGGATCAAGCTGATCACCGGGACGCAGTACGAGGGGCTGCTGGGGCAGAGCGGGCTGGTGCCCAACAGCAGCGCGCTGTCGACCATGGTTGGTGGCATCACCGCGGTGGAGCTGGCCGCGGCCCAGCACAGCTGGTTCACCCCGGCCTCACCCCGCTGGTCGGCGGTGGACAACGCGAACATCGTGCAGAACATGTTCCAGTCCATCCGCAGCGGCTGGGTCACTCCCGCCGCCGCTGCGGCCACCGCGGACGAGAAGATCACTCAGTTGCTGAACTCCACCGGGTGAGCCACCTTCACGCCCACTTGTTGAGGTGCAGCACCTCGTCCAGGGGTTGCCGGGGTGCGGGCTTGAAGCCGGTGCCGGTGTGGTGGGCGGTGGGGATCAGGGCGCCCTGGTGCACGTCGGCGGGCAGCCCGAGGATCTCGGCGACCTCGCGCTCGTGGGCCAGGTGCAGCGTGGTCCACGCGGTGGCCAGCCCGCGAGTGCGGGCGGCGAGCATGTAGCTCCAGGCGGCGGGCAGCAGCGAACCCCACAGGCCCGCCTGGTTGCCCTCGGGCAGCCCGCCGCCGGGCACCCGCAGGCACGGGATCACCAGCACGGGCACCCGGCCCATCACCTCGGCCAGGTGCGCCACGCTGGAGTGCACCCGCTGCTGCACGGCGCTGCGCTCGGGGTCCTGCTCGTGCAGCCGCCCGGCGGCCCCCGGTGAGTCCAGGTACTCCAGGCAGGCCCGCCGGTACACCTGGCCCACGGCGGCGCGCTGGTCCGGGTCGGTGAGCACGAGCCAGTGCCAGCGCTGGGCGTTGGACCCGCTGGGCGCCTGCAGGGCCACCTCCAGGCAGTCGCGCACCACGGCCAGGTCCACCGGCCGGTCCAGGTCCAGCCTGCGCCGCACGGATCGGGTTGTGGTCAGGACGGCCCGCGCCGACATCTCGCTCATACACCTAGGACTACCAGCGGAAATGCCACCGCGTCCAGGTACCTGAACTGCGTTCACCGTGAAGCGCCACTACACGTGTTCGTGGTTGAATACCCGCACCGCCGCGTCCTGTCGTGCACCGAGGAGGACGCATGAAGCTCGCAGCCGCGCTCACCGCGCTGGTCATGAGCAGCACGATCCTGGTGGGTACCGCCTCGGCGGAGCCGCACCAGTGCCCGGTGGTCGCGCCGATGCAGGCCGCCGACGCCTACTGGGTGGCCAACGGCCCTGACCAGGCGAGCAACTCCTGGCAGAACGCCACCTTCCATGTGGGCAACCTGGCGTTGGTGCGCACCAGCGGGGAGTCCAACCACAAGACCCTGCCCTGGGCCCAGGCCAACAAGTTCGGGTTGCAGACCGACCCGAAGCGGCCGTTCTTCCCCGACTTCGAGGCGGCCGGCGAGGCCTACCTGGACCTGTACACCTACTTCCACCCGGACCCGCCGAGCCTGGCCGCGCTGCGCCAGCGGGTCGCCGAGGAGGTGGCCAGCGTGAACCAGGGCCACACCTCGTACTGGAACTACGTGGACGCGTTGAACATGGCGATGCCCTCCTTCGCACGGCTTGGCGTGCTGGACAACAGTGAGGCCGACCTGGCCGCGATGCAGAAGCTGTTCCACTACACCGAGAAGCAGGCTGGCGGGCACGGCCTGTTCGACGAGCGCACCGGGTTCTGGTGGCGGGACGCGGACTTCGTGGGCACCAACACGTACTGGTCGCGGGGCAACGGCTGGGCGATCTCCGCGCTGACCAAGGTGTTGCAGGCACTGCCCGCCACCGACCCGCGCCGCCCGGAGTACGTGCGGGTGTTCACCAAGATGGCGGCGGCGCTGAAGTCGGTGCAGCGCACGGACGGGTTCTGGAACGTCAACCTGGGCAACCCGCAGGACCACCCGGGTCCGGAGACCAGCGGCACCGCCTTCTTCACCTACGGCCTGGCCTGGGGTGTGAACGCGGGCCTGCTTCCGGCGGCCACCTACAAGCCGGTGGTGGGCAAGGCGTGGACCGCGCTGACCACCAAGGCGTTGCAGCCCAGCGGTCTGCTGGGCTACGTGCAGGGCGTGGGCGCCAAGCCCTCGGACCACCAGCCGGTGAGGGCCACCGACACCGCCGCCTACGGGGTGGGCGCGTTCCTGCTGGCGGGGCAACAGGTCGCGAAGTCGACCACGGGCTGCTGATCAACCTCTACCATGCGCGCCATGACCCGCCGCGCGCTGATCATCGCCGTCGACACCTACGACCACAGCGGTCTGCGGCAGCTCGGCTCCCCGGTGCACGACGTGCAGGCGCTCACCGGGGTGCTGGGCGATCCTCAGCTCGGCGCGTTCGAGGTGACCGTCAGCCACAACCAGCCCGCGCACGTCATCCGGGGTGAGGTGGCCGACTTCTTCGCCACGGCCGAGCGGGACGACGTGCTGCTGCTGCACTTCGCCTGCCACGGCCTCAAGAGCGCCAACGGCGAGTTGTACCTGGCCGGTGCGGACACCGAGCCGCACCGGCTCACCGCCACCGGGCTGCCCGCCCGGTTCGTCAACGAGGAGATGACCGGCAGCCGGGCGAACCGGATCGCGCTGCTGCTGGACTGCTGCTACGGCGGGGCCTTCGCCAAGGGCACGGTGGTGCGCGCCGCCGCGGACGCCGTGGACGTGCAGGAGTCCTTCCCGCAGCCGCAGGACCGCGGCCGAGTGGTGATCACCTCCACCACGGCGACCCAGTACGCCTTCGAGGGCGAGGCGCTGGCCGGGTCCGGGCAGCAGCCCTCGGTGTTCACCAGCGCCGTCGTGCGGGGCCTGGCCACCGGTGAGGCGGACGCCAACGGGGACGGGGAGGTCGATCTCACCGAGCTGTTCGACTACGTGCTCTCCCAGGTGCGGCAACGGACTTCGGCGCAGACCCCGAGCAAGTGGGAGTCCGGGGTGCAGGGCCGGATCCGGGTGGCGTGGACCCCCGCGGCCAGCCGGATCACGGCGCAGCCCGTGCCCGAGCAGCTGGCCGCGCAGTCGGTCGCCCCGCTGGTGGACGACCGGCTCGGCGCCGTGTCTCAGCTGCGCGCGATCCTGTTGGGCGAAGACGTTCCCGCGGCGGCCGGGGCGCTGGAGGTGTTGCAGCGCATGACCTCTGACGACAGCATCAGCGTGCAGACCAGTGCCGCCAACGCGATCGCCGAGGCCCAGCTGCGGCCGACCGTGCCGGGGGTGGACCTCACCGAGGAGCCGCAGCAGGTGGTGCAGCTGGTCGGATCCGCGCTGTCAAGGCACTTCCGGGCAACGACCACCGATCCTTGGCTGCGCATCGAGCAGTCCGGCACGGCGTTGCGGGTCACCGTGGACCCCGGCGCGCTGCCCGAGGGGTACGGGGAGCTGCGCGGGTCGATCTCGATCACGACGAAGATCGGGCAGTTCAGCGTGCCGGTGCTGTGCCGCCCCGCGGCCCGCTGGTGGCCACGTGCCACGGTCGGCATGCCGGACCTGGGCTTCGCGCGGCGCTGGCAGGCCCTCGCCGCGATCTCGGTGGTGCTGTGCGCGACCACGCTGGGCATCACCGGGGACATGCTGCACGCCTCCAGCCTGCTCGGTCTGCTCTACAACGTGCTGCTGTTCGGCCTGCTCGCCACTGGGCTGGTGCTGATGGAGCGCGAGGGCTCCCAGCGGGTCGTCGGCCACGGGATCGTCACCGCGTACGCCGCGTTCTTCCTCGCCGACGGGGTGATCTCCCTGCACGGCAGGTCCTCCGCGGTCGCCTGGCTGGAGTTCCTCGCCGTGGTGGCGTTCCTGGCCGCGCTGGGCATCCGGCTCTGGCCGTTGCGCGAGGTGCCGCGCAGGTTGGACCTGGTGCCGCCCACGGTCCGCCCGCTGGCGTGGGTGCCCATCGGGGCCGCCGCTCTGCAACTGTTCCTGCTGTTCGTGGCGATCCCCTCGCAGGAGTACGGCAGCACGCTGGCCGACGCGACCGGGGTGCTCGGCGGGCTGCTGGCGGTGCTGCCGACCGCGGGGCTGTGCCTGTACGCCGTGCTGAGCCGTCGGCTGACCGCGGACCAGAACCTGTTCGTGCGCGCCGCGCTGGTCACGCTCGTGGCGCCCGAGTTGTTCCTCATGCTCAGCTCGCTGCTGATGGGTCCGGCGTTCACCTACCTGGGCAACGACGTGTGGGGCGCGGGGCTGTCCGCGGGCTGGTGGGTGCTGCTGCGGGCGATCGTGCTGGCCGCGCAGGCCGGGACGACCTGGGTGGTGCTGCGCGGCAGGCTACGGTGATCGAATGCGCGCGGTGGTGTACGAGCAGTTCGGGGCGATGCCCGAGGTGCGCGAGGTGGCCGATCCGGCGCCCGCGCGCGACGGGGTGGTGATCGGCGTGGAGGCCACCGGCCTGTGCCGCAGCGACTGGCACGGCTGGCAGGGCCACGACTCGGACATCCGCGTGCTGCCGCACGTGCCGGGGCACGAACTGGCCGGGGTGGTGCAGGCCGTGGGCGCCGAGGTCACGCAGTGGCGTGCCGGGGACCGGGTCACCGTGCCGTTCATCAGCGCCTGCGGGCGGTGTGCCTCGTGCGCGGCCGGTGACCAGCAGGTGTGCCAGCGGCAGACCCAGCCGGGCTTCACGCACTGGGGCTCGTTCGCCGAGTTCGTGGCAGTGGACCACGCCGAGGTCAACCTGGTGCGGCTGCCCGAGGACATGCGCTACTCCACCGCGGCGGCACTGGGGTGCCGGTTCGCCACGGCGTTCCGGGCCGTCGTCGCGCACGGCCGGGTGGAACCGGGTCAGTGGGTGGCCGTGCACGGCTGCGGCGGGGTGGGCCTGTCCGCGGTGATGATCGCGGCGGCGGCCGGGGCGCGGGTGGTGGCGGTGGACCTCTCGCCGGGTGCGCTCGCGCTGGCCGCCGAGTTCGGCGCCGAGGTGTGCGTGGACGGTGGCGCCGTCGCGGACGTGCCCGCGGCGATCGTCTCGGCCACCGGCGGCGGGGCGCACGTCTCGCTGGACGCGCTGGGCAGCCCGGCCACCTGTGCCGCCTCGATCCTGGGCCTGCGCAGGCGCGGGCGGCACGTGCAGGTCGGCCTGCTACCCCTGGCCGCGGGCCCCGCCGTGCTGCCCATGGAGCGGGTCATCGGCTGGGAGTTGCAGGTGCTGGGCAGTCACGGCATGGCCGCGCACGCCTACCCGGCGATGATCGGCATGGTCCGCGCTGGCACGCTGCGCCCGGACCGGCTCATCGCGCGCACCATCGGTCTGGACGAGGCGGGACCGGCGCTGGCCAGCATGCACACCGCCCCGCCGACCGGCATGACGATGATCAGCCCGAGGGGGGCGGCGTGACCGGGGTGCTGGTCATCGGTGGCGGCATCGCGGGTACGGCCGCAGCACTGGCCCTGCACAAGGCCGGGGCCGAGGTCACCGTGTTCGAGGCCCAGCCGGTGGCCGACGAGGACATCGGCGCGTTCCTGACCCTGGCCAGCAACGGCACCTGGGCGCTCACGCAGATCGACTGCGCCGAGCCGGTGCACCGGGTCGGCTTCCCGCTCACCGCGATGCGGCTGACCGGCGAGAACGGCGACCAGTTGGCCGCGGCGCCCATGGGTGACCCCGCGAACCCCGTGCGCTGCCTGCGGCGTGCCGAGCTGGGCGCCGCGCTGCGCGAGGAGGCGGGCCGCCGCGGCATCGACCTGCGGCACGGCAAGCGGCTCACCGGGATCAGCCAGGACGAGCACGGGGTCACCGCGAGCTTCGCGGACGGCAGCACGGCCACCGGCTCGCTGCTCGTCGGCGCGGACGGGCTGAACTCCGTGGTGCGGGCCGGTGCGGGCCGTCCCCGCTACGCGGGCCAGCGGGTCTACTACGGCTACACCACCGAGGCCGCGCCGCCGCACGAGCCCGCACGGATCGAGATGATCCGCGGCAGCAGGTCCTCGATGGGCTACGCCGTGTCCCCCGCCGGGCAGACCTACTGGTTCCTCCGCGTGCCCGCCGAGCAGCTCTCCGGTGCCGAGATCGCCGCTGCCACGCCCGCGAGCCTGCGCGAGCACCTGCTGCCCCTGGTGAGCCCGGACCAGACCCCGGCCGCGGACATCGTCGCGGCCACCGGGGAGCAGTTGATGGTCACCAACGCCCGTGACCTGCCCGAGGGCCTGCGCTGGCGGGACGGCCGCGTGCTGCTGATCGGCGACGCCGCGCACGCCGCCTCCCCCGCCACCGGCCAGGGCGCCTCGATGGCCCTGGAGGACGCCGTGGTGCTCGGCAAGTCAATTCGAGACTTGGGTCTCAGTTCGGCGGCGCTGGCGGCCTACGAGCGGATCCGCCGCCCCCGCGTGGAGCAGAACATCGCCACCAGTGCCCGCATCACCGCCGCCCCGACCAACTCCCCCGCCACACCCGCCAGGCGCCCGCCCGTCGACCCCGAGGTGCTCGCCATGCTGGACTGGAACGCCCCGGTCAGCCCGTGAGCGGCACGCCGAACTCCGCGCGGCACGCGGCGTCCACGGCGGCGTGGAACTCGGCGATGTGCTTGCGCAGCCACGGGGTGCTGACCTCGCGGGTCCACGAGTCCGGGGCGAACACCGAGCCGAGCCGCCAGCCCTGACCACTGCGGCGGATACGGACGGCACCGTGCTCGATCATGCTGTCGTCGAGGTAGCCGAACTCCCCCTTGCCGTCCCAGGCGAGCAGCTGGCGGGCCAGCTCGGCCACCGTGAAGTAGGACTCGGCGTAGAGCACCCGCTCGCCGTCGGTCAGGGCGAAGTCGGCCTCGGCGTTGTAGTACAGGTCGGTCCGGTTCGCGATCGGGTGCCCGCCGCCGTTGTGCAGTCCGGTGAAGCTGAGCATCAGGGCTTGAACTCGCTGGCCCCGCCCAAGGCGTGCAGCTTGTTCAACTCCTCGGCGATCTTCTTGTACTCGGCGGCCCTGCGGGCGCTGTAGGCATCGTCCCCGCTTGGCTTGGTGCCCAGCGGCAGGATCGGGTCGGTGACCTCGTGCTCCACCCGGAACGCCAGCACCAGGTGCGCGGCCTTCACCCAGGGCTCGGGGTCGGGTCGTGGCATGGAGCCCACGGCGGCCTGCAACCACGGCGGCAGCGACTCCCCCGCGCCCACGTGCGCGGCCAGCCGCTGCTTGGTCACCAGGCTGATCCTGCCCCGGGCGGCGGTGATCTCGTCCTTGCTGGGCCCGGTGGCCTGCTCGGCCTCCTCCAGCTTCTGCAGGTCGGCCTCGACCAGGCGCTGGGCCGCCTCCACGGTGGCCCACTTGGGCTGCACCTGCTTGGGGGTCAGGTTCACGTAGGACTCACCGCCGGGCCGCCGCGAACGGCCCTTGCCCAGCTGGCCCTGCACCTCCATGACGCGCCTGCGCAGCACCATGGCCTGCTCGGCGGTCAGCTGGCGGAGTTCGGCCTCGCGGGCCGCGGCCAGCACCTGCACGGCACCGGCCAGCTCCTCGTCCACCTCGTCCAGCGCGCGCTTGCGGTGCCCGCCCCGCTGCACCAGCGCGGTCAGCGCACTGACCTGCTCGCGCAGCTCGGCGATGCCCTCCTGCAACTCGGCGATGCTGGCCTCGGACACGGCCACCTCCTTCGGCTCCTGCTGCTGATCTTGCCGGAACCCGGCGGGCCGTGGGGCGCCAGTGAGCCGCCCATTCGGGGGAACGGGGTGTCGTGCGGGATGATGTGCGGGTCATGAGCAGGGACGCGACCGGGCTGCGGCGCGGCTGGACCACCGGGGCGTGCGCCACCGCCGCCACCAAGGCCGCCTACACGGCACTGCTGACCGGCTCGTTCCCCGACCCGGTCGGCATCGTGCTGCCCAAGGGCCACACCCCGGCCTTCGCGCTGGCCGTGGAGGAGCTCGGCGCGGACCACGCCACCGCGGGCGTGGTCAAGGACGCGGGCGACGACCCGGACGTCACGCACGGGGCGCTGATCCGGTCCACGGTGCGGCTGGGCGAGCCGGGGACCGGGGTGGTGTTCCGCGCCGGGCCGGGGGTGGGCACGGTGACCAAGCCGGGGCTGCCGCTCGCGGTCGGCGAGCCCGCGATCAACCCGGTGCCGCGGCAGCTGATGTGCGGGGTGGTGGCCGAGGTGGCCGCCGCCCACGGCGCCGCGGGCGACGTGGTCGTCGAGGTGTCGGTGGACGGCGGCGAGGAGATCGCCAGGCACACCTGGAACCCCCGGCTTGGCATCCTCGGCGGGCTGTCCATCCTGGGCACGACCGGGGTGGTGGTGCCCTACTCCTGCTCGGCCTGGATCGACAGCATCCGGCGCGGCATCGACGTGGCGCGCGCGGCCGGGCACCGGCACGTGGCGGGCTGCACCGGCAGCACCTCGGAGCGGGTGGTCACCGAGCTGTACGGGCTGCCCGAGGACGCGCTGCTGGACATGGGCGACTTCGTCGGGGCCATGCTCAAGCACCTGCGCGGCCACCCCGTGCCCGCGCTGAGCATCGCCGGCGGCATCGGCAAGCTGGCCAAGCTCGCCGACGGCCACCTGGACCTGCACTCCGGCCGCTCGCAGGTCAACCACGAGATGCTGGCCCAGGTGGTGCACCAGGCGGGCGGCACGCCCGGACTGGTCACCGCCGTGCGGGCGGCCAACACCGCGCTCGGCGCGCTGACCCTGTGCCAGCGCGAGGGCCTGCCCCTGGGCGACCTCGTCGCGGCTCGCGCCAGGGACACCGCCCTCGGTGTGCTGCGCGGTGCCGACATCTCCGTGGAGGTGATCGTCATCGACCGCGCTGGCACGATCGTCGGCCGCCACGGCGAGTCCCGCTGACCCGCACGCGAATCCCGACCCTCAGCCGGTGGGTGCGCGCTCTGTCGCCAAAGGCTCGACCAGGCTGGTGAACAGCGCCCACAGCAGCCCGGCGATGATCAGGCCGCTGATCACGAAGACCGGGAACACCAGGTCGAACACGTCGGCACCGGTCGGCGCCGGCCCGGACGAGTCCACGGTCACCGCCACCCCCGCCATGCCGGTGTAGTGCATGCCGGTCACGGCCACGGCCAGCAACAGCCCCGACCCCGTCCTGGCCGCGGTCGACCGGACGCGCACGGTGCACCACAACGCCGCCGTCGCCGCGGCCACCGCGAGCACGACGGACACCGCCGCGAGCACCGGGTCGTAGGAGATCTCGCCCTGGAACTCGAGCGCGGCCATGCCGAGGTAGTGCATGAACGCGACCCCCACCCCGGCGATGACGCCCGCGAGGACCAGCCGCGGCAGCCCGAACCGCCCGAACGTGATCATCGACAGTCCGATGCCGACGACCAGGACGGCGACCACCGCGGACAACGCGGTCAGCGGCACCGAGTACCGGACCGGGCTGTCGGTCACCGCGAACCCGAGCATCGCGATGAAGTGCATCAGCCAGATCGCCACGCCCCCGATGGCCAACGCGCCGAGCACCGTCCAGAGCACCTTCTTGCGCGGCGCCGGCTCCCGCCGGGCCCGGGACGCGCAGGACAGGCCCATCAGCGAACCGATGACCGAGGTGGCGTAGGCGACCGCGAGGGTCCACACGCCCATCGAGAAGTGCTGCATGTCGGTTTGGTTCACAGCGGCACCGATTCCTCGCTGGTGGTCTCGGCCCTGCGCTGCATCGCGTGCTGGACCAGTTCGACGAGTGCCTCACGCGCGGAGGCTCGGTCACGGGCGTCGCAGTCGACCACGGGTACCGACTGCGGGATGCGTAGCGCCTCGCGCACCTGGTCGTGGCTGTGCAGGCGTTTCCCGTCGAAGTGGTTGACCGCGATCACGAACGGCAGCCCGAGCCGTTCGAAGTAGTCGACGGCGGCGAAGCAGTCCCGCAGCCGCCTGGTGTCGACGAGCACGACCGCGCCGATCGCCCCGCGTGTGAGGTCGTTCCACATGAACCAGAACCTGTTCTGGCCAGGGGTCCCGAACAGGTAGAGCACCAGCGAGTCGTCCACGGTGATGCGGCCGAAGTCCATCGCCACGGTGGTGGTGTGCTTGTCCGGGGTCCCGGACAGGTCGTCGATCACCGCGCTCCGCTCGGTCATCACGGCCTCCGTCCGCAGCGGGGCCACCTCGGAGACGGTGCCGACGAAGGTCGTCTTGCCCACCCCGAAGCCACCGGCGATCACGATCTTGGCCGAGCCCATCGGCACCGGGCCACCGGTCATCTGTCCCTGGCTCACAGCACCGACTTCAGGCTGGCTCTGAGCTCGGGGGTCAGCAGCTTGCCGACCTTGCCCTGCAACGCGGCCATCTCGTAGGCCAGCACGCCGATATCGCTGTCAGGCGATGCGAGCACCGCGAGGCAGGAGCCCTCGCTGACCGTCATCAGCAGCAACAGACCCCGGCGCATCTCCACCACCGTCTGGTCCACCTCACCCCCCTCGAAGATCGTCGCCGCGCCCTTGGTCAGGCTCTGCAACCCCGACACGACGGCGGCCAACTGCTCGGCCCGATCCCGCGGGATCGAGTCCGAGGCGCTGAGCAGCAAGCCGTCACTGGACACCACCACGGTGTGCGCCGCTCCCGGGGTTTTCCTGGTGAACGAGGTGATGAGCCAGTCGAACTCGTCGGCCTTGGCCAGATCGGTCGATGTCACGAACCGTTCCTCCTGCTTGCGTTGTCCTGCGACGGGTGCTCGCCCCGCACACGTCTCATCCCCGATTGGTAGCTGGCCATCCGCCGCTTGAGCTCGGCGCCGTTGGGTGGCGGTGGCTGCGGCCGGTCCTCGTCCTCGGCGGCTCGCACGCTGCCCCGCACCAGCAGCGCGCCGCGAACCCGGCGCGGCAGCCCGGCCGCGGTGAACCCGTCGGCCACCGGGTCGTCCAGGCGGTCGCCCGCGTGCCAGATCTCGTCCATCGCCGGGGACCAGCCCGCGTCCTCGGCGCTCGCGCCCTGCGGCGGTTCGCGGAACCAGGCGGGAAAGATCCTGTCGAAGATCGGCGTGAGTTCAGCGGGCTCCTCGCGCGGCCAGAGCGGTTCGGGCGCCGTGGCGCTGGGCTCCTCGGGTTCCGGGCGACTGGGTGGCGCGGACTCCGGCGCCGGTTCGACCAGCGTCTGGGCCGGTGCGGTCGTGCCCCCGAGGCGCCAGCTCGCGCGCGGCGCGTCGGGCGGTCGTTGCGGCAGCTCCACCTTGTCCTCGGCGGCGGCCGCCTCCACCTGGTACCGCTTGCGGGCCGTCACGGCGGAGGCGCCGGTCAGGGCCCGCTGCGGCGACACGGCCGGTGGCGTGGACTCCGCGGGCCGCAACACGTCACCGGGCAGCGTGACGTCGGCGATGATGCCCGAGCCGATGTTGTTGCGCAGTCGCACGGTGATGCCCCTGCGCGCGGCGAGCCTGCTCACCACGAACAGCCCCATCTTCTGCGACACGGCCGCCTCGATCGGCGCCGAGGTCGCCAGTTGCCGGTTCAGCTCCTCCAACTCGGCGGTGGACAGGCCCACTCCCTCGTCCGCAACGGCGATGCGCAGGTCGCCGCGGCGGTACTGGGTGCACACCACGGTGACCTGGGTCTGGGGCGGGGAGAACGTCGTGGCGTTGTCCAGCAGTTCGGCGAGCAGGTGAACGGCGTCGCTGACGGCGTCGCCCACCAGGACGAGTTCGGGCGCCGGTTTGAGCACGATCCGGGTGTACTGCTCGATCTCGGACACCGCGGCCTGCAACATCCCGGTGAGCGGGACCGGTCGGCGGGTGGACCTGCGCAGCGAGGCACCGGCCAGCACCAACAGGTTCTCGCTGTTGCGCCGCATCCGCGTCGCCAGGTGGTCCAGCTTGAACAGCCTGTCGAGCTGGTCGGGATCCAGCTCCTCGGCCTCCATGTCCTCGATCATCCGGAGCTGGTTGTCCACCAGTGACTGGGTGCGCCGGGACAGGCTCACGAAGATCTCGTTGACGCTGTGCCGCAACGCCGCCTGCTCGGCGGCCAGCCGCACCGCGGAGGTGTGCACCTCGTCGAAGGCGCGGGCCAGCTGGCCGATCTCCTCGGTGGTCGACACCTCGACCTGGGCGGGCAGGACCTGCGCCGAGACCTCGGGCGAGCGCGCGAAGTTCTCGATGACCTCCGGCAGCTCCCGCTTGGCCACGTCCAGCGCACGCCGCCGCAATATCCACAATGGACGGAGCAGGGTGGTGGCGAAGTACAGCGCCAGCACGAGACCGAGCAGCAGGGCGCCGATGACCAGCGCCGCGTCCTGCAACGAGCTGGCCTTCGAGGAGGTGCTGAGCTGGCTCACCGCCTGGCTGAGCGAGCCGGACAGCGCCGTCTCGAAGCGGGCCAACTGGTCGGCGACGGGCTGCGAGGCCTGTTGCCAGGCAACGATCTGCGCGGCGGGCCGGACCGCGGGCTGGTCCGGCGCGAGGATCTGGTCCGCGGCCTGCTCGCGCCGGTCGAGGGCCTTGCCCTCGACCGCGGCGCCGAACTCCTGCCCATCGGACAGGGTGGCGCGCAGGTCGGACAGTGCGTCGTCGAGGCGGGCCTCGGCCACGCGCAGCACGGCGAGAGCCTCGGCGGACAGCGCGCCGTTCGCCGTGGTGCCAGCCAGAACCGCCTGCTGGGACTGGATCTGCTCGATCGCCCGGCCGACGTCGACGAGCGCGCCCGCGGTGCGCCGCAGGTCCCCGTCGTCGGCCTGGTCCTCGATCGCCACCGCGAGCGCGAGCAGCGGGCTGATGATCGTGGAGTAGCTGCCGAACACGGTGAGCCGGCTGGTCGCGGGCCGGTCCGAGGCCGTTCGCGCCGAGGGCAGGTCGCGCAGTTGTGCCTGCGCCTGGGCGATCCGCGCGTCCTGGGCGGTGAGATCGGGGTGGCCGGCGAGCTCGGCGTTGAACGCCGCCACCGCCGCGTCGACCTGCTTGCGCTGCTCGGCGAGCCCGGCACCGCCGTTGCCGAGCGACAGATCCCGTTCGCGTTGCAGGCCGTGCGCCACGAGGACGGCCCGGTTCATGGCGGCCGCCTCGTCCTGCAACATCGCGGTCTGGCGGGCGAGCACGAGCTCCGCGTACACCCGGTCGGCGCCGAACACGACCGCGGCCAGCGCGGGGATCAGCAGCACCATCGCCAGCTTGGTGCGCAGCGGCCAGCCTTCGACCCGCCGCATCCGCAGCCAGGCAGCCCGGTTGGCCACTCTGTCATGACGTCCACTCGTGGTGGTCAGCCTGCTCACTCCTTGACGGGTGACAACGTTCCCTCTCGCGCAGCAGGTCCTTGACACGACCGTGGCAGCGAGCACCCCCGAGCGGCATTTCTAACCTAGCGTCACCAAATCCACTACCGATCCTCGTGACACACCACACTTATAGGTGACACTCCCGGCTTAACGTGTAACGAAAATCCTCGCCCTGGCCACCCGAACGGCACTGACCAACGGCAAACCCGATGTGACGCTGGGTAGCCGTCAGCGCGGTGTCAATCCGGCCTTCGTGGCACCGGCTCAGCAGGCCAACCGCAACTGCTCGCGCAGCCGCGGCACGGCCTCGGCCAGCGAGGGCCCGTACCAGGTGAGCAGCCGCCCGCTGACCAGCCGGACCTGCTGCCCGGGGAAGGCCTCCGGCCCGTCCTCGGCGCCGAACACGTAGGGCTCGTCGGGCAGCACCACCAGGTCGGCGCCGGTGATCTCGGCGAGGTCCAGCTTCGGGTACCGGTCGGCGTGCTCGCCGAACACGTTGCGCACGCCCACCCTGGCGAGCAGGTCGGTGGCGAAGTTGCGGCTGCCCACGACCATCCACGGGTCACGCCACACGCAGACCACCCCGCTGGCCACCGGCTCGGGCACCGGCCCGCCGAGCTGCCCGCGGGCCCGCACCAGCCAGTCCGGTTCGGGCCTGCCCAGGGCCGCGGTGAACAGGCGGGTCAGCGACCGCAGGGCGCTGGGCACGTCCTCGACCAGGGTGACCCACACCGGGACCCCCGCGGCGGTGAGCCGCTCCACGTCGAGCTTGCGGTTCTCCTCCTTGTTGGTCACGACCAGATCCGGCGCCAGCTCGGCGATCCGCCGCACGTCGGGGTTCTTGGTGCCCCGCAGGCGTTCCACGTCCAGGTCGGCGGGGTGCGTGCACCAGTCGGTCGCGCCGACGAGCAGTCCGGGCGCGCTGTGCGCGATGGCCTCGGTCAGCGACGGGACCAGTGACACGACGCGGGTCACGCGCTCGGGCAGGACCAGTTCGCGGTCGAGGTCGTCACGTTCGATGCGGGGCACCGGCCCAGGCTATCGTCAGCCACCGTGAGGTCCACGGTGCTCGTGCTGGGCGGTACCGCCGAGGGCAGGCGGCTGGCCGACACCCTGGCCGCCCGCCCCGAACTGCGCGTGGTGTCGGCACTGGCGGGCCGGGTGAGCCAGCCGCGACTGCCCGCCGGCGAGGTGCGGATCGGCGGCTTCGACGGCCCGGACGGGCTCGCGGCCTGGCTGCGGGCCGAACGGGTGAGCGCCGTCGTGGACGCCACACACCCGTTCGCGGCCCGCATCACCGCCTCCGCCGTGCGCGCCGCGCGGGCCGTGGGCGTGCCGCTGCTGGTGCTGCACCGGCCCGGTTGGCGCGAGGTGGCCGGGGATCGCTGGCACTGGGCCGGTTCGCTGTCGGAGGCGGCCGAGCTCGTGCCGCCACTGGGCCGACGGGTGCTGCTGACGACGGGTCGCCAGGACCTGGGGCAGTTCGCGCAGGTGCGCGACGTGTGGTTCCTGGTGAGGTCCATCGAGCCGCCGACCGGGCCGTTGCCCGTGCGGCACGAGGTGCTGCTCGACCGAGGTCCGTTCACTGTGGACGGTGAGTGTGAGCTGTTGCGGCGCAACGGGATCGACCTGATCGTCAGCAAGGACAGCGGCGGGGATGACGCCAAGCTGGTGGCAGCGCGGCAACTCGGCGTCCCGGTTTTGCTCGTGCGCAGGCCCGCGCTGCCCACCGCCCATGTCGTGTCCACAGTGGAGGAAGCGGCCGACTGGGTCAGTCTGTCCACATCAGAGTGATCAGGTCCCGGCAGCGCCGCACCACGTCCACCCCGACCGGGACCGCGACCCCCAGCAGCGCCAGGGCCATCTCGGTGTGCCGCAGGGCCAGTTCCTCCAGGGTCAGCGGGCCGTCCGGGGTGTACCAGTGCGCGACCCCGTTGCACATCTCCAGCAGCGCGAGCCGGGCCACCCTGGGGTGCGCGGGGCGGAACAGGCCGCTGCGGCAGCCCTCGTCGATCGCCTCCTGCCAGAGCAACTCGTACTCGTCCCGCAGCGCCACGATCTCGGCGGCGTGCTCGGTGGACAGCGAGCGCATCTCCCAGTCCACGACCCGGGTCTGCTCCGGCCGCACGGCGTGGGTCAGCACGTGCAGCTGCACCAGCGCGCTGAGCCGCTCCTCGGTGCCCTGCGCGGGCTTGACCGCCGCCCTGGCCAGCTCCAGCAGCCGCAGCAGGCCGTCACGCATGATCGCCGCGAGCAGGTCCTCCTTGGTGCCCATGTAGTGGTACAGCGTGGCCGAGGACACCCCGGCCGCCTCGGCCAGCTCGCGGATGCCGCTGCCGTGGAAGCCGCGCTCCGCCCACAACCGGATCGCCGCCGCGCGGATCCGGGCCTCGGTGTCCGCCACGGCACCTCCCCCTCTGCGAAGCAACGACCCTATCGCCCCTTGACGAGCGGCTCGCACCGATCCTAGCGTGTCGATCGATCGATCGATCGGAACTGGGAGGCGCGGTGGCTGTCGAGTACGAGCTCCGGGACGGGGTGGCCCTGATCCACCTCAACCGGCCGCACCGGCTCAACGCCGTGGTGCCGGAGCTGACCGAGGGGCTGGTCGGCGCGCTGGAGCGGGCCACGGCCGAGTCCGCGCGGGTGGCGGTGCTGGCCGGGCGCGGGCGCGCGTTCTGCTCCGGGCACGACCTCAAGGAGCAGCTGCCCGCACAGGACGTGTCGGGGCTGCACCGGCGGGTGGACCGGATCCAGGACGTCACCCGGCGCGTCCGCGCGTTCCCCGGCCCGGTGATCGCCGCCGTGCACGGCTACGCGCTGGGCGCGGGCTGCGAGTTCGCCCTGGGCTGCGACCTGGTCGTGGCCGCCGAGGACACCCAGTTCGGCTTTCCCGAGGTCGCCGTGGGCCTGAGCGTCACCGGGGGCATCTCCCGGCTGCTGCCCCTGCTGGTCGGCCCGATGCGCGCCAAGGAGTTGCTGCTGCTGGGCGAGCGGCTCGGCGCCGCGGAGGCGGCCCGGTTCGGGCTGGTCAACCGGGTCACGCCCGCCGAGGGGCACGAGCAGCTCGCCTGGGAGCTGGCCTGCCAGCTGCGGGAGCGCCCCAGGGCCGCGCTGGCACTGGCCAAGCAGGCGCTGGACCGCGGGCTGGACCGCACGCTGGAGGAGTCCATGGCGGCCGAGGTGGACCACGCCGTGCTGACCTGCTTCACGGGGGAGTCGTGACCACCGACCTGGTCAGCATCCTGGACAGCGCCGCCGAGCGCTGGCCCGAGCGCGTGGCCTGGACCTTCGACCCCGGTGAGCGGCTGACCTTCGGCGAGGTCGGCACGCGGACCCTGCGCTACGCCAACGCCTTGCGCGAGCGCGGGGTGCGGCCCGGCGACCGGGTGGCCGTGATGCTGCGCAACACCGCCGAGTTCCCGCTCACCTGGCTGGCGCTGGCCCGGCTCGGCGCGGTCATGGTGCCGCTGAACGTGAAGTACCGCAGCGCCGACGCCGAGCACGTACTGCGCGAGTCCGAGGCCGCCGCGATCGTGACCACGCCGGAGTTCGACGAGTTGCTGGCCGGGATCGGGCCGCGCGTGCTGCACGTGGCCGACCTGGAGTCCGGCCTGCCGGAAACACTGGACCACAAGGCCCGGCCCACCGACACCGTCAACATCCAGTTCACCTCGGGAACCACCGGCCGCCCCAAGGGATGCGTGCTGTCACACCGGTACTGGACCGTGCTCGGCGGCAGCATGGTCGAGGAGTTCCCGCGCCTGACCGGGTCCGACGTACTGCTGACGGCCCAACCGTTCCACTACATCGATCCACAGTGGAACGTCGTGGCCGGGCTGCTGGCCGGTGCCGAACTCGTGGTGCTGGACGGCTTCCACCCAGCCAGCTTCTGGGCGAAGGTCCGCGAGCACCGGGTGACCTACTTCTACTGCCTGGGCGCCATGCCCACCCTGTTGCTGCGCATGCCACCCGACGAACTGGACCGCGCGCACTTGGTGCGGGCCGTGCAGTGCTCGGCGATCCCGCCCAAGCTGCACGCCGAACTGGAGCAGCGCTGGGGTGTCGGCTGGTACGAGGCGTTCGGTATGACCGAGACCGGTGGGGACCTGCGCGTCACCGAGCTCGACCACGACGAACTGGTCGGCACCGGCTGCCTCGGCGGGCCGACCCGCAACCGCGAGGTGCGCATCGTGGACGGGGAGATCCTGCTGCGCGGCCCCGGCATGATGAACGGCTACCTCAACCACGAGCCGGTGTTCCGCGAGGGCTGGTTCCACACCGGGGACCTGGGCCGCATGGACGAGCGGGGCCGCGTCTACCACACCGGGCGGCTCAAGGACATGATCCGGCGTTCCGGGGAGAACATCGCCGCCCGCGAGGTCGAGGAGGTGCTGCTGACCCACCCCGAGGTGCGGTTGGCGGCCGTGGTCGGCGTGGCCGACGAGCTGCGCGGCGAGGAGGTCAAGGCCCACCTGGTCAGCGAGGCCGATCCGAGTGAGCTGGCCGAGTTCTGCCTGCAACGCCTCGCCTCGTTCAAGGTCCCCCGGTACTGGCAGCGGCACGAGGACCTGCCGCGTACCGCCTCGCAGCGCGTGGCCAAGGCGGAACTGGCCGCACTGCACGGCCCGGTGTTCGACCGCACCACAGGACAGTGGAGCGCCACGTGAGTTTCTCCTGGCACAGCGAGGTTTTCTTCGACGAACTGGATTTGAACGGCAACCTGCACAACGCGCGCTACGCCGTGCACGTGGAGCGAGCGCAGTCGGCGTTGTTCGAGCAGCTGGGCAAGTCGTGGCGGTCCTTCGCCGACCGGGACGCCGACCTGCACTACGCCGTGCGTGAACTGCACGTCGAGTTCCTGGCCGCGATGACCGCGCCGGGTCCGATGCGCGTGGAGCTGGTCGGCCAGCGCATCGGCACCACCAGTGCCGTCTACGGGTTCACCTGTGCTGATCCCAAAGCGGGCACTGTGTTCGCCCGTGGCTACCGGGCAATCGTCAAGGTGGACCGGGACACCGGCCGACCCGCGCCGTGGAGTGACTGGTACCGCGAGGTTTTCGCGTCGTTGAGCGAGGGGGGCGAGCGTGTTTGACCTGAAGCTGGTCAACGCCAACGTGGTGACCGTGGACGGCAGGCGCCCGCGTGCCCGTTCGGTGGCGATCTCGGGCAACCGGATCGCCGCACTGGACGCGGACGGCCCCGCGCACCGGGTGATCGACCTGGACGGCGCCACCGTCACACCTGGCTTCCACGACGCGCACAACCACATGGCCTGGTACGGACTCACACTGTCCGAAGTGGACCTGCGCTCCCCCGGCATCGGTTCGCTGGAACAGCTCTACCGCGCCATCGCCGACCGGTCCGGCGGCCCTGGCTGGGTCCTCGGCAGCGGCTACGACCAGAACAAGATCGGCGGCCACCCCGACCGCGACGCCCTGGACCGGGCCGCCCCCGGCCAGCGCGTCTGGCTCAAGCACACCAGCGGCCACATGTGCGTGGTCAACTCCCTTGTGCTGCAAGACCTCGGCATGGCCGACCGCGCCGTGGACGTGCCCGGCGGGCTCGTCGTGACCGACACCGCGGGCCGCCCCACCGGCCTGCTCCAGGAACAGGCCCAGCAGCTGGTCAACGAGCTCGTGCTGCCCTACCCCGTCAGCACGCTCGTGGACGCCATCGACCTGGCCGGGCAGCAGTACCTGCGCGAGGGCATCACCAGCTGCGTGGAGGCCGGTATCGGCGGCGGCTGGATCGGCAAGAGCCCCGTGGAGCTGGCCGCCTACCAGTCCGCCCGCGAACAGCGCAGGCTGCGCGTGCGGGTCGAGCTGATGATCGCCGCCGACGCACTGCACCCGCTGGCCGCCCACGCCGAGGATGACATCACCCTCGGCCTGGACCTCGGCTTGCGCACCGGGTTCGGCGACGACTGGCTGCGGATCGGCCCCGTGAAGGTGTTCTCCGACGGCTCGCTGATCGGGCACACCGCCGCCATGTGCCACGACTTCGCCGACTCCCCCGGCGAACGCGGTTACCTTCAGGACGACGCCGACCGCTTGCGCGCCACCATTCTCGCCGCGCACCGCTCCGGCTGGCGCGTGGCCACCCACGCCATCGGCGACGCCGCCATCGACCTCGTGCTCGAGGCCTACGCCGAGGCCCTGGACCGGTTCCCGCGCTACAACCACCGGCACCGTATCGAGCACTTCGGCGTGTCCCGGCCCGACCAGGTCGCCCGTGCCGCCGAACTCGGCGTGATCCCCGTGCCGCAGGGCCGGTTCGCCCACGAGATCGGCGACGGCATGCTGCGCGCCCTCGGCCCCGAGCGCGTGCCCTGGGCGTACCGGCAACGGTCCCTGCTCGACGCGGGCATCATCGTGCCCGGCAGTTCCGACCGCCCCGTGGTGCACGGCGCCCCGCTGCTCGGCATGCACGACATGGTCAACCAGCTCACCTCGGCCGGTCGCCCGTTCAACCCCACCGAGGCCGTCAGCGCCGCCGAAGCCCTGCGTGCCTTCACCTACGGCTCCGCGTACGCCTCCGGCGAGGAGGACCGCAAGGGCACCGTCACGCCCGGCAAGCTCGCCGACCTCACCGTGCTGTCCGAGGACCCCACCGCTGTCGATCCCGGGCGGATCCGCGACATCCAGGTGCTCGCCACCTTCGTCGACGGCCGCCGTGCCTTCGGACTGGACGGGTAGGCCGTGCTCTCCCCCATCACCCCCGACCAGCACGACCGTGTCCGCCGCTGCTACGAGGAGGGCTTCGCCGCCCACCTGCGTGCCCCGTTCGCCGATCTCCTCGACCCCGCCGACGGCCAGCAGGCCCTCGTGCTCGCCGAGCGGGAACGCCCGCTCGGCCTCGCCGTCGTGCGTCCGCTCGGCGACACCGGCTGGACCTTCCTGCGCTACTTCGTCGTCGACTCCCAGGTCCGCAACCGCGGCCTCGGCTCACGGCTGTGGACCGCCCTCACCCGGCACCTCGACTCCACCATGCTGATCTTCGACGTCGAGGACCCCCAGGAACCCCACTGCTCGCCCGAGGAGAAGGAGATCCGCCTGCGCCGCATCGCCTTCTACGAACGCAACGGGGCCCTGCTGCTGCCCGTCACCGGCTACCGCACCCCGCACGGCGATACCTGGGGCCCCATGCAGCTCATGGCCGCGCCCCTCGACCCCGCCCTGCCCTGGACCGTGTCCCAGGTCGTGCTCGCCGTCTACCAGCACCGCTGGGGCCTGTCCCCCGACCACCCCACTGTGCTCAGCACTCAGTGCTGACGCGCCGCCCCCGGGTCCCTGCTGCCCACCGTGAACCACAACATGCTGCCCAGGAACGGCGCGCAGAACGCGAACACCAGCCACACCACCTTCATGCCCGTCCCCAGCCCCGAGCGCAGCACGCCGACCAGTGCCCCCACGAACAGCAGGAGGTATCCCAGCACCGCCAGTACGACCACACCCAGGACACCCCAGGCCATCCACTGCTGCTGATCCGCGAGCACCATGTCACTCAGTCCCTTCAGGCTTGCTGTCACCCAAGCCTGAGCCACCGTGCCCTCGGCGCGCGTCATCCCCGACGCTCGAACCCGGCCTACCGAAAGTCAGGGTTCACCCCGCTCTTCGCCTGACGAAGGCCGGTGCCGTGAACTCCGGCCGCCCGTTGACCATTCGCACCGTCCAGCCGCTGTGGTGGATCAGCCTGTGGTGCATTCCGCAGAGCAGCACCAGGTTGGCCAGCGCCGTGTCTCCTCCGTTCGCCCAGTGGGTGATGTGGTGTGCGTGGCAGGTGCTGGGTCGTCTTCTGCATCCCGGGAAGGCACAGTGCTTGTCCCTGACAATCAGTGCTCGTCGGAGGTGGGGCGGCACGGTGTAGCTGATCCGTCCGATATCGAGCGGCTCGGAGTTGCTACCCAGTACCACTGGGAGGACCTTCGCGTCGCAGGCCAGTCGACGGATCGCTGATGGGGCGAGTTCGGTGCTGCCGAGCCCGTTCTGGAGTGTTGTCAGCGGAATCGTCACCGCGATGTGGGGGCGTTCCCCACCCTCCGTCGGCGTGGTGCTGGTTTCCAGTAGTTCCGCGAACGCATCCCCTTGCCGTTCCGTGAGGCTGCGTGTGTCGTGGGCGTCGTGTGGTTTCGCCAGCGGACTGAGGACTGCCCCCAGCAGTGCGCCGGTCTCCGCGTCCAGGAACCCCTGGAACCGTACTGACCCGTCCCGCCGTGTGTCGTACCGGAACTCCCGTCGGGGATGGGCGAGTTCGTCCTCACCCGGTAGCGCCCCGTCGGGGTCCAGCCGGTTGACGATCTCCCGGCCCAGCGGCACCAGGCAGGACGCGTCCAGTGACTGGGCGGCTGCTGCCAGGACCTCCACCGCGTGTCCGCGCTCGGTCTGATCCACGTGTGGCGGCAGCTCTCTCAGCACCCGGTCGATCACCGACAACTGCTCCGGCTCCAACGCCACCCCCACCGGAACCCCCGCATGCGCAATCCGCTGCCTAGCTTCCTTCCTACTCACACAGAGCACGCCGCGCAGCAATTCACTCAGGCTCGGATACCCCACCCGCTCCGCCACACCCCGCGCACCCGCCTCCGCGACCAACCCCAACACCCGCGCATAGGCTTGCCGCAGAACCACTTCCGCGTCCTGCAACTCACCCAACAGCTCCGCATCACCCAACCGCCACAACCCTGCGGCAGGCTGAGTCTCCACGAATGCTGTCATACCAACAATTCTACTCCCAAATCCACCACAAAACCGTTGCCCACCAATGCCTACCCATGTGGGTGACCACCCCTGCAACCCAACCCGAGCCAGTCAACGAGACCCACCCACCGGAGCCCGAGACTCACCCACCCCAACCCTGGACTCGCGCTCCCCGCAACGGGACTCACCCTCCCCACAACGGGACTCGCGCTCAGGTAAGCGGGACTCGCACTCCTCAGAGCGGGACTCGCGCTCCGGTCAGCGGGACACACGCTCCTCAGAGCGGGACTCACACCCCCACACAACGGGACTCGCGCTCCGGTCAGCGGGACACGCCGCACCCCAACCGCCAACACACCACCCCGCAACCACCAACACATCGCACCGGAACGCCAAACACGCGGCACCGCAACGTCCGACACACCGCACCAGAACGCCGAACACGCGGCACGGGAAAGTCCGACACACCGCCCCGCAACGCCGAACACGCGGTACGGGAACGTCCGACACGCGGTACCGCAATGCCCAACACACCGCACCGGAACGCCCAACACGCGGCACCGCCACACCCAACACACCACCCCGCAAGCGCCAACACGCGCCGCAACCCCCACGTGCCGCCCCCACACACACGCCCCTCACCAACCCGGGGTTGGTTTTGTGCGGGTAGCGGCGGCCTTACGCTCGTCGGCGAATCGGGGCATCCTTCCATGCCCCGGAAACCCCGATCACAGGCCGCCGCGAGGGACCCGCACCAAACCAACCCACGTCACCAGCCCGGCAACCCCCCGCACACCACCCACCAACGCCCCTCCCCCACAACGGGACTCACCCCTCACCGGAACTCGCGCCCCCACACCGGATCTCACCCAACCCAGAACGGGACTCGCGCCCCTCAGCCCGGGACTCGCGCTCCGGAGCCCGGGACTCACCCACCCCAGACCGGGACTCGCCCTCCCCAGAGCGGGACTCGCGCTCTGGAGACCGGGACTCACCCACCCGAGAACGGGACTCGCCCCCTCCAAACGGAACACGCCCCCAACCCCCAACACACCACCCCGCCACGCCCCCCAACACACGCCGACCCGCACTCCACACCCTCACCTCACACCTTCGCCAGGTGTGAGAAGTTCACCGCCTCACAGCTCGGGTAGACCAGTCCGTCCTCGTCCGCGTCGTGTCCGACCACCGTCCCGTCGTCGTACACCAGCCAGGCCACGACCTCGCGCTTCTCCACGCAGCCGTCGTCCATCCGGTACGACACAGTCCAGCCGTTGCCGGGCAGGGCCGTCACGACTCGGGCGCGCCGCACGTACCCGGCGAACCCGGTGAGCGAGTCGGCCCGCACGACACGCGCGCCGTCGACCACGTAGCCGACGAGTTCGTCGCCGACGGACGTCCACTGCACGACGTCAAGCCGCCGACCGGACTGGAGCTGAGCCTGCCAGTGCTGCTGCGGGTCCACGGGGTTCCTCCTGGGGGCGTGGGGAGATGCGGGCGGCCGCCCAGCGGATGGCGGGCGGGACGAGCAGCACGACGACGAACAGGCGCAGGCCCTGTGTGGTGGAGATCAGCGGTACCTGCGCGTCGAGCGAGGCGGCGGTGGCGAGCACGGCGTTGATGCCGCCGGGGGTCGTGGCCAGGTACAGGTCGGCGAAGGGCATGGCCAGCGCCAGGGACATCAGGGCGGCGAGTCCGGCGCAGGCCAGGCAGACCAGCGTGGTGGCGGCCAGCACGTGGTGGAAGCTGCGCCCGATGCGCCGGATCACGGCGGGCGTGAAGCGCAGGCCCACCTCCAGCCCGACGGCGACGAACGCCATGTCCTGCAACAGTCCGATCGGGGTGAAGCCCTGCACGGCGCCGGTGAACTGGGCGATGGCGGCCAGCAGCATCGGGCCGAGCAGTGTGGGCGCGGGCAGGCCGACGCGTTTGCCCGCGCCGACGCCGAGCACGCACAGGCCGAGCAGTGCGAGCAGGCCGCCGTCGAGGCGTTGCGCGGACACGAGGTCCAGTGACGGCAGCAGCGGGCTGCCGCTGGTGCCGCCCGAGGTGGTGATCATCGTCATGATCAGCGGGGCGGTCAGCGCGACCAGAGCGACCCTCAGGTACTGCATGAAGGCGACGAGCCTGCCGTCCGCGTCGAGGTCCTCGGCGCAGGCGATGATCGCGGCCGATCCGCCGGGCACCAGGCCAAGCACGGCATCGGCCCTGGGCAATCCGGCCCACCTGGACAGCAGCAGCGCGACGCCCACGCAGATCGCGACGGTCAGCACGGTGACCAGCACCAACGGGATGATCAGGTCAGCGACGGCGGACATGGCGGCCGGGTCGAGGTAGCTGCCCATCAGGGCGCCGACCACGGCTTGGGCGGCCCGGTTCGCGGGCACGGGGAGCTGGCGGCGGACCAGGCCGGTCAGCGCGGCGACCGCGCCGATCAGCAGGGGCACCAGCAGGTGGGCGGCGGGTACGCCGACCACCCTGGCGAAGTGGCCGAGTGCGCAGCACCCGAGCAGCAGGGCGGTCCAGCCCGCCACTGGTAGGGCGCGCTGGGACAGCGAGAGCAGTTTCATCGAAACGAGCACCCCAGAATCGGCGACGGATTTTCTGTCCCGACGTCATTGTCGACGGCTACGTTCATGGGCCGACATTAAAAGAACATTAAAGCGCAGTTGCCGCAGCGTAATGATCACGCACCCCCGAGGTTAGCCCTGGCAAAATCCCAGGTCAAGAACTAGTCATGTGCGAGCAGTCACAGGCTGGACACTGTGAGCAACCTCATCGGGCGACTACCGCAACAGGGGGATGACCAACCAGAGCACTCATAGCGGGCACAAAAGCGGCGCACAGGTTGTGCACAGGAAACGCCTCGACGGTGAATGCATGAGTGGACGCGAACGAGGGCTGAGCACCGTCACAGTGGTCACCGCCGCACTGGTCGCGGCGGGGATCGCGGGTACCGCAGCGGTCGCCGTGGCGGTGGCCTCGCCGAGCAGCGGCACGACAACCCAGGACAACCAACAGAGCAGCGGCACCGACACCTGGTCCGGCGGGCAACTGGACAGCGGCGGCGGCCAGCCGCACGCGCGCACGGGCGGCTCGTGATGACCGCCAACGTGCAGTGGCCGGTGTGGAGCGCCACGGCGCGGCTCCTCGTCACCGAGCCCGCGGCACTGCCCGAGGCCCGCGTCCTCACCGAGCGACTGCTGGCCGCGATCGACTTGGCGTGCAGCAGGTTCCGGCCCGACTCGGAGCTGGCGCGCCACCCCGCCGGGGCACCCGCGCCGGTCAGCCCGCTGCTGGCCGAACTGGTCCGCACCGCGCTCAGCGCCGCCGAGGCCAGCGACGGGGCCGTGGACCCGACGGTCGGTGGGGCGATGGCCGCGCTGGGCTACGACCGCGACATCGCCGAGATCCGCGTGGACGACCGGGATCTGCCGGTGACAGTCGTACCGGGCTGGCAGCACGTCATGCTGACCGGCACCACGCTGACGATCCCGCACGGCATCACCCTGGACCTCGGCGCCACCGCCAAGGCGTACGCGGCGCACCGCTGCGCCACCGACATCGCGGTGAAGCTGCGCACCGGGGTCCTGGTCAACCTCGGCGGGGACATCGCCACGGCCGGACCGGGACCGCACGGCGGCTGGCAGATCCTCGTGCAGGACACGGAAAACGACGAACCCTGCACGATCTCCCTGCCCGCGGGCGCCGCCATCGCCACGTCGAGCACCGTGCGCCGCACCTGGCGCCGGGGCGGGCGGCTGCTGCACCACGTGCTGGACCCGGCGACCGGCCTGCCCGCCGCACGGACCTGGCGCAGTGTCAGCGTTGTCGCCGATCGATGCGTGGACGCCAACACCCTGTCCACGGCAACCCTGGTGCGCGGCCCGGCAATGGTGCGCGCACACGGGGTTCCGGCCCGGCTGGTCGCGGCCAACGGGTCGATCAGCACCCTGGGAGGCTGGCCGTGACGACGGATGCGTTGTGGTACTTGGGACGTGGCAGCGGCGTGGTCGCGCTGGCACTGGTGACGATCTCGGTCGCACTGGGCATCGTGAACGGCTCGGGCCGTCAACTCGTGGGCCTGCCCCGGTTCGCGGTGGCCGCCGTGCACCGCAACGCCAGCATGCTGGCGGTCAGCTTCCTGTTGGTGCACATCGCAACCCTGTTGTTCGACCCCTACGCCCAGCTGCGGCTGGTGGACCTGGTCGTACCGTTCTTCGGCCAGTACCAACCACTCTGGCTCGGGCTGGGCACGCTCACCCTCGACCTGCTGCTGGCGATCACCGTCACCAGCCTGCTGCGGCAACGGATCGGCCTGCGCGCCTGGCGGTTCGTGCACTGGGCTGCCTACGCCACCTGGCCGATCGCCCTGATGCACGCGATCGGCACGGGCAGCGACACCAGCCAACTGTGGCTGTGGGCGGTCTTCGCCCTGTCGGCCGCGACCGTGGCGGCGGCACTCATCTGGCGTTGCGCCCCAAGACCTGTGGAGGTCCGATGACAACCACGACCAGCGTGGTCCGGCTGCTCGACCAGACCGAACCGGACGCCCCGTGGCCGGGCCGCGCCACCGACCTGATCAGCGCCGTGCGCACCGCGGGGCTGACCGGCCGGGGTGGCGGCGGCTTCCCCACCTGGCGCAAGCTCGCCGCCGTGGCGCGGACCCGCCGACCGGTGGTGATCGGCAACGCGGCGGAGGGCGAACCGGCCAGCCGCAAGGACCTGACCTTGTTGCAGCGCAGGCCACATCTCGTGCTGGACGGGTTGCTGCTGGCCGCACGGGCGGTCAACGCGAGCCGGTGCTACCTGTACGCCTCACCCGCGGCGGCGGCACACGCCCGCCGCGCGCTGGCCCAGCGACCGGGTGACCGTGTGTCCATTGTGGAGGCCCCTGACACGTTCCTCGCGGGCGAGGAGACCGCGGTGCTCAACGCCATCGCCGGGCGGCGTGCCGTGCCACGGGACCGGCAACAACCCTTGCCACAGCTGGGGTTCCTGGTGCAGAACGTGGAGACGCTCGCCCACCTGGCGCAGATCGCGCGCTACGGCGCGGACTGGTTCCGCGACGTCGGGAGCCGGGAGGCCCCGGGCACCTACTTGGCCACCGTGAGCGGAGCCGTTGCCACGCCTGGGGTTTACGAGGTGCCGACGGGCACGGCCGTGGACACCTTGCTCGCCATGGCGGGCGGCGTGCGGGGTCACGTGCTGGTCGGCGGCTACCACGGCACCTGGGACAGCGACCAGTCCCGTGGCGCCGGGGTGGTGATGGCCCTGCCGACCGGGGCGTGCGGCCTGGTGGAGACCGCGCGCGTCATGTCCTACCTGGCAAGGCAGAGCGCCGGTCAGTGCGGTCCGTGCCGCAACGGACTGCCGCGCATCGCCGACCTGCTCGGTGCGCTGGCCCGCCGCCAGGCCACGCCGGACACCGTGCGAGCGCTGCACACCCTCGCCGGGCTGGTGACCGGCCGCGGCGCGTGCCACCACCCGGACGCCAGCGTGCGACTGCTGCGCAGCACCCTGATCACCTTCGAGAACGAGGTCGACGTGCACCTGAGGGGCGGGTGCACACGATGACTCGACTGCACATCGACTGGACCGCGTGCGACGGGCGCGGGCTGTGCGCGGAGCTGCTGCCCGAGGTGCTGGCCACCGACCCGTGGGGCTATCCACTTGCCAGGGACGGCTCGCGCGAACCGGAAGTGCCCGCCGCGGTGGAACACCACGCACGCCAGGCGGCCGCCCTGTGCCCGAAGCTGGCGTTGCGGCTGAAGTGATCAGCCGGTGCCGGTGTTGGGTTCCCGCATGGCCTGCACCAGGTCGTCGCGGGCCCTGGCCACGCGCGAGCGGACCGTGCCGATCGGGCAGCCGCTGACCTCGGCGGCCTCCGCGTAGGGCAGGCCGAGCACCTGGGTGAGCACCAGCGCCTCGCGCCGGTCGGGGTCCAGGCCCTCCAGCAGCAGGTTCAGCTCCACCACGTCCTCGAACCCGGTGGCGCGGGGCGAGCCGCCCTCGGCGGCCTGCACCCAGTCCACCCCGGCGGCGGTGCGCGGGCGGGCCACCGCGGACCGGACCTGGTCGACCACCACGCGCCGCGCGATGGACAGCAGCCAGGTCCGCGCCGAGGACCGTCCCGCGAAGCGCGGCAGGCTGCCGATCGCGCGCAGGTAGGTGTCCTGGGCCAGGTCGTCGGCGCTGCCCACGTCGGCCAGGTGCGCCACGAACCGCCACACGTCGCGCTGGGTGGCGCGGATGAACTGCTCCAGCGCGCCCGCCTCGCCCCGGCCCGCGGCCAGGGCGAGCTCGGTGACCTGCGCGTCCTGCGCCTCTGACCAGCTCACGGTCCAGGAGGGTAATCCACCGCCCCACGGGAACTGAGAGGCACTCCCGTACGACAATCTGGACGTGGAGTGTGCAACCTGTCGCGAGGCGCTGTCGGCCCGGCTGGACGCCGAGCAGGAACCGGTGCCCGCAGCCTGGACCGACGAGCACCTGGCCCAGTGCCCGGCGTGCCAGCAGTGGCAGGCCCGCGCCACCGCGCTGACCAGGGCCCTGCGCGTGCGGCCCGCGACGGCGACCCCGGACCTGGTCGGGCCGGTGCTGGAGACCGCCGTGCTGCCCGCGCCGAGCCGGGGCTGGTGGGCGAGGGCCGCGCTGGGCGCGGTGGCGGTGGCCCAGCTCACCCTGGGCATGGCCGAGGTGCTGGGCGTGGACCAGGGCATGCCGGACATGGCGGGCAGCGCGCACCTGTTCAACGAGAGCACCGCCTGGAACCTCGCGCTGGGCCTGGGCATGTTGTGGGCCGCCCTGCGCACGCGGGCGGCCTCGGGCATGTTGCCGCTGCTGGGCGGCTTCCTGCTGGTGCTCGGCGCCTTCTCCGTGCACGACCTGCTGGACGGCACGGCCACGCTGGGCCGGGTCGCCTCACACGGGCTGCTGGTGGTGGGCATGGGCCTGCTGTACGCGGTGCACCGCGGACACGCCGATGACCGTTCACCCACCCCTGGGCGCGGCGATGCCCTACCCTCCTCAACTGCGGACACGGCGACCGCCGCCGACGACTCCACCATCCGGCCCAGCGGGCGCCCCTCCGGTGGACGACCTCCACTGCGGCCGGCGGGCCATCACAGGGCGGCATAAATCCCACAGCAACCACCTACGGCCGTCTCAGCGTCTTCACAGGCAAGTCCGTGATCCTGGTCGTAGCACGGTGGGCCAGTGCCACCGTCGGGTTCGGGGAGGGGATCGGCGTGAACGATCTCGTACAGGGCACCACCGCCTGGGACGCGGCCAGCGGTCAGGGGCAGCGCAGGACCAACGCGGACGCGGTGGCCTGCCGCAGGGACCCCGACAGCGGGCAGTTCGTGTTCGCCGTGGCCGACGGCATCGGGGACACCGCGGGCTCGGCCGAGGCCGCGCGCAAGGCGGTCAAGGCCGCGGTGGCCACGCCCAGCGGGCACGGGGCCATCCAGGCCGTGCTCGCCGCGCAGCAGGTACTGCGCAACAGCCGGGACGACTGCGTGATCGTGGTGGCCGTGCCGTTCACCGACCGGGTCAGCACCGGGTACCGCATCGCCTGGGTCGGCGACTGCCGCGCCTACCTGTGGGACGACAACTCGGTCACCCAGCTCACCGTGGACCAGACCGTGGCCGCCTACCTGCGCTCGCAGCTGCGGCCGACCACCCCGCACATGGAGCACATCGTCACCAACACGGTGCGCACCACGACCACCGACCAGATCGGCTGGACCCAGGTGCGCACCGCGGGCTCGGGCCTGCTGCTGTCCACCGACGGGGTGCACAAGATCGTGCCCGCGGCCACCATGCACCGCGAGCTGGCGCACGCCGACCAGCCCGCGCGGGCGCTGACCGCGGCGGCCGAGACGCTCGGCGGCCGGGACAACGCCAGCGCGATCGTGATCGACTGGACCGGTCGGCGCCCCTCGGGTCAGGGCACGATGACCGACTTGATCAGCACGCTGCCCCGGGTCGGGTCCAGCTCCGTGGCCTGATCGGTGCCGGTGGGCGTGAGCACGTCCACCGCCTTGGGCACCGAACCCGGATCGACCCGGCAGACCGGCGCGGCACCGCCCGCGGCGCAGACCCCGAACTGGTAGCCGCTGGGGGCCGCGGTGAAGCCGCGCGCCAGGTCGGCGCTGTAGCCGTCCTGGCCGGTGAGCACCACCGCGAAGGTCCAGCCCTTGGCGGGGTCGCCGAACTGGGCCTTGGGCAGGGCCACGGTGATCGTGTGGCCTTCCGCCGAGGCCACGGCCGCGGTCGGGGTGCCCACCTGGTTGCCCGCCGCGTCCACCCACACCGGGGCTGCGAAGCCCTGCAACTCGACGCGCTGGCTCCAGGGCCCCACCGAGTAGTTCCGCGAGGGGTGCGGCGCCGCCGTGGAGGTCGCCTTGCCCGGCTGGCCCACGTAGATGTCCAGCAGCTGCGCGCCCATCGTGGACCCGAAGGTGGGCACCAGGTTGGCCAGCGTGGTCCGCAGGTACACCGTGTCCCCGGAGCTGATCACCTGGAACCTGGTCAGGTCGAAGGAACCCGGGGCGAAGTCGGCCGCCGTCGGGTACTGGTAGGTGCCCGGACCGTGGTCGTCCCCGGCCGGGTCGGCCTGGTCCAGCACGGAGGTGCCGCCGACGAGGTCACCGGTCACCGAGACCCGCGCGAACCCGGTCCGGTTGGCGGAGGCCGAGACGCCCACACTCAGCGCCGTGGCCCCGAAGGACACCGGGACCGCCACGGTGAACGAGCCGTCCGCACCGGCCGTCGTGCTGACCGTGGCCGCGTGACTGCCCACGTCGGTGCCCGCCGACTGCACGGTGACCGCCGCCCCGGCAACCGTGTGGCCGGTGACCGAGGTCGTGCCGCCGGAGACGGTGCTGCCCGCGGCCGGTGAGCTGATCGTGACCTCGGCCTTGCCCGGAGCGGGATTGCTGACGTACCGGCTCGTGGTCAGCTCGGGACGGTCCAGCACCTTGTTGGCGTTCAGGTCCGCGCGCAGCCGCAGGCGCTGTGCCTGCGCCCAGGTCAGCGGTGCGGCCGATCCCGCGGCCTTGCCGTTGGCGAACCCGATCGAGGCCGTGGCCGGGTCCGTGCCGTACGGGGAGGCCGCCAGGTCCGGGGACTCCCACGCCTGCTCGGGGACGAGCCCGACCCCGGACGCCGAGTTCACCATGCTGTCCAGCAGTTCCCTGGCACCGGACTGGTCGCCCAGCAGCAGCTTGGACTCGGCCCGCTCCCCGGACAGCACCGGCCACAGGTGGCCCGTACCGGTGTTGTCGGTCGGCCACGGCTGGCCCACGACCTTGCAGGAGCTCTGGCTGGGCTGGTAGCACTCGCCGTAGCCGTCCGCGCTGCCCTGCGCCGCCGAGGTCCCGTACCGGTAGTAGCCGGTGCCGGTGGCCGTCCGCACCGCGATCTGCTTGTCCAGCACCGCAAGGGAGGCCAGGTGGTCCGGGTCGTTCGGCGCGAGCTCGCCCAGCCGCACCAGTTCCTGGAAGCCACCGTCCACAACGGACCGCTGGTCCACGGTCGGCCCGCCGTTGCCCAGGTTGTAGCGGACCGCCGAGTTCGGGTCGCCGTTCTTGGTCAGGCGGGTGAAGTACCTCGGCGCGTACGGCCCGCTGCTGGTCACCGTCCAGGACTTCACCGAGCGCTGGAACTCGTCGGCCGCCGCCTGGTACACCCGTGCGTCCGCGCCGTCGCCCTGCCGCTGGGCGACGGCCGCGGCGGCCGTCAGCCCCGCGATCTCCGCCGCGATGGTCGATGGCGAGTAGCCCGACTGCTCCTCCCAGCGCTCCACTCCGTAGGAAGGCCCGTGCGACACCAGGTAGTCCGCGGCGGGCTTGACATGGTCAGTCCACAACGGACGGTCGTCCTGGAGGTTCGCCAAGTACGCCATCAGGATCGGGTACGCCGTCTCGTCCAGCTGGTCCCCGCCGGTGTCCGGCGCGACCTTGCCGTTCAGCAGGGAGTTGCGCGGGATCTCCCCGGTCGGCAGCTGCTGCTTGGTGAGCAGGAACCTGGCCACCGCACGCGCCGTGGACCGGTCCCCCGCCGCCAGGAAGCCCGTGAACGCCTCGTACGCGTCCCGGGCGAACACCTCCCGGTACGAGCCGAAGTACACCGGCTTGCCGCCCACGAGCGCGCCCGCGTTCACCGCCTGCCCCCACGGGCTGGCCAGCGAGGCGGCCACCGCACCGGGGAAGGTCTTGTCCACGCTGGCCTTCAGCACGTTCGCGTCCAGTGTGGACGTTCCAGGGGCCAGGCCGCTGTCGTAGTCCCGCCAACCGTCCTCGTAGTCCCCGCGCAGCTCCTCGAAGGGCTTCGCCAGCGAGGCCCGGCCGGTGTCCACCGCCTGCTGCTGCGTGCGCCCGAACCCGAGCGTGAGCGTGAACTCCTTGCCGCGCACCGGAGTGACCTCCTGCGAGGCCACGATGTGCCCGTTGGCCGCCGCGCTCGCACCGGGCTGGCTGCCCGCGTAGCCGACCTTCGGTGCCTTGCCCGAGCTCGCCTGCATCGCCAGGTACGTCGGCACCGCGTAGTCCCGGTTGGCCGCCTGGCTCACCGTGCCCGTGTCGTACACGACGGCGGCGTTGCCGTCCACGATCCCGCTGTCCGCGCCGCCGTTGTCCTTGCCGCCGCCACCGTTGCCGTTCACGTGCGCGTCCAGCTGCGCGTAGACCCGCAGGTTCGGCGGGCCGTCCACCCGCGTGCGCATGACCACCGAGTCCCGCGCCGGGTCGGTCACATACGTGGTCACCAGCTGGTAGCCGTGACTGCGGCTGGTGGCCGTCACGGTGCAGGCCATGCCGGTCTTGTCCGCCGCCACGGTGTAGGTCGTGTCGCGCGTCTGCACGTCGGTGAACGTCCCGTCCGTCACCACGTACTGCAAGGTCCCCACATTGGTGTTGTCGACCGTCGGCTCGTAGACGTCCGACAGCACGCCGTTCGCCACCGTGTACCAGATCTTCGAGGTGTTGTTGCGCGCCGTGCCCAGGCAGTCCTTGCGCCCCAGGTCGAAGTACGAGTTCGTCCCCGGTCCCCCGGGCGCCGTGTCCGCCAGCGCCGGTGCCCCCGTTGCCGCCAACGCCACGGCCGTGAGCAGGGTCAGACCCCAACGCGACATCGCGCCTCCCCAGGTGACTCGATTCAGCCGCGCCACACTACGCGCGCCGTTCGCACCAGGTCCACCACTGGGCACGCTGTCGATTCGTCAGTTTCGATTCTCACTGAAGTCACAGCGCACTGGAATGCCATGAAAGTGCCGTTCATGGCGTTCAACGCAGTGAACGGCACTTTCATGGCACGCGGGTCGGGTCTGGTCACTTGCAGACAGCATTTTGCGCACCAGTGAACTGGGTGAATGGTCACGCATCCCGAGTGCGATCAGGAATTTGACCAGCGACTCGGCCGGAAAGGGCGCGTTCGGCCCGGAACGGGTTGCTCCTCCATTCCGAAGCAGTACCCTTCTGTCTTCACGGCCAGTTGATGACGAGCGCCGCCGGGGTGGTTGCCGCGGATGAAGGCACGACCGTTCATGATCCTGTGCGGTTCCGCCGCGCTCGTACTCGCCGTCTGCGTCTACGCCGTGTACCCCGGGGTACTGCCCCACTCGGGCGCGGTGGCCGTTGACGACGTGTTGCAGCTGGTGTGCAGCTTCCTGGCGGTGTTCGGCTACGCGTGGACCGCCCGCCGCGCACGCGGCAACGACCGGCGCTGGCGCGGTTGGATGCTGTGCAGCGCGATCAGCCTGACCATCGGCCTGCTGGCGTGGATCTCCAGCCAGGTGCTGGCCGGGGTGGCGCTGCCGGCGACCACGCTCGCCCCGCTCGGCTTCATCATGACCGCGGTGTTCCTGCTGCCCGCGGTGCTGACCATGGCCCGCGGCGAGCCCGATGCCGAGGAACCCCCGGCCGTGCAGCGCAACCGAGCGTTGCTGCTGCTGGACGGGCTGATCCTGGCCGGGTCGCTGGCGATCCTGGTGTCCATCACGCTGTCCGAGCAGATCGCCCGGTCCTGGGCCTCCTCCGGCCCGGGCTTCGTCACCGTGGTGGCGCACCCGGCCGTGTACCTGGTGGTCATGCTGATCATGGTCGTGCTGGCCCGCACCCGGCCCGCCGCACGGCAGACCGCGATGTGGGTGCTGTTCGGTGCCGCGCTGACCCAGTCCGGGTCCGCCTGGCTGTTCGCCTACCTGGTGGCCAACGGGGCCAACGCCATCCCTCCGCTGGCCGACGCGGGCTTCATGGCGGCGCCCCTGCTGTACGCGCTGGCCCCGTGGGCCCCGCCGCCGCGGTCCCGCGCCGCGGTCAGCGACGACCGGCTGCGCACGGGGGCGTACCTGCACCTGCTGGTGCCCTTCCTGCCGCTGGTGGTCACCGGGGTGTTCATCGGCGTGGGCACGGCCACCGGCATCGACCTGGGCCCCACCGAGGTGTACCTGGGGCTGGCAGTGGTGGCCCTGATGGCGCTGCGCCAGCTGCTGACCTCGGCGGACAACGTGCGCCTGCTGCGCAGCCTGGTCGACAGCCGGGCCGAGCTGGAGTACCAGGCCACGCACGACCCGGTCACCGGCCTGGCCAACCGCGCAGCCTTCCAGGACCGGCTGGACCGGGCCGACCACCCGTTGTCGCTGCTGTTCATCGACGTGGACGACTTCAAGGGGGTCAACGACCGGTACGGGCACGCCACCGGGGACGCCGTGCTGCGCGCGGTGGGTCAGCGGCTGGCCGGTTGCGTGCGGGAGGGCGACCTGGTGGCGAGGCTGGGCGGGGACGAGTTCGGGGTGCTGATCGACGGGCCCACGAACGAGCCGCACGAACTGGGCCGCCGGGTGCTCGCCTCGCTGAGCCAGCCCTACGCGATCGGCGGCACCCTGCTCGGCGTGCGGGTCAGCATCGGGCTGGTCACCCGGGACGAGCTGTCCCCGGAGACCACCGGGGACAGCCTGCTCAGCCAGGCCGACATCGCGATGTACGCGGCCAAGCGGGCGGGCAAGGGCACGCTGGTCATCGGCTGACCGGCAGCGCCTCCGACCGGGTCACGGGTTCGCCCGCGACGACCCCGTGCAGCACCTGCGCGAGGACCTCGGCGCCGCGGACCACGCGCGGGCCCGGCCGGTTGAAGTAGGCGGGGCCGTCGAGCACCCAGACCCGGCCGTCCCGGACCGCGGGCAGGTCCGTCCACTCAGGACGGTCAGTCAGCAGGTGCAACTCGGACAGCGTGCGCTTGGGCGGGAACCCGCAGGGCAGCACGAGCAGCACCTCGGGGCGGGACCGCACCACCTCGGCCCAGGCCACGGCTGAGGTGTGCTCACCTGGCGCGGCCAGCAGCGGTTGGCCGCCCGCGCAGTCGATCTGCTCGGGAACCCAGTGCCCGGCGGGCCACACCGGGTCCAGCCACTCGATGGCGGCCACCCTCGGACGGGGTCTACCGGCCACGGCCGCGCGTACGGCGTCCAGCCTGCCGTGCAGGCCGTCGAGCACGGGCTGGGCGTCGACTCCCAGCACGGCGGCGAGTTCGCGCACGCAGCCCAGCACGTCGGACAGGGTCCTGGGTTCCAGGCTGATCACCGTCGTGCCCGTGTCCATGACCCGTACGGCATCGGAGACGCGCCGGTAGGACACCGCGCAGACCTCGCACAGGTCCTGGGTCAACACCAGGTCGGGGGCCAGCTCGGCGAGCAGGTCCGCGTCCAGGTGGTACAGCGAGGAACCGCCGTGCGCGGCCCCGCCCACCGCGGCGGAGATCTCCCGGCTGCCCATCGCCTGGTCGATGCCGCTGGCGGTGACCACCGGCACGCCCGCGACCTGCTCGGCGGGCCAGTCGCACTCGTGCGTGCGGCCCACCAGGTCCACGCCGCGGCCCAGTACCGCGACGAGGTCGGTGGCCGCCGGCAGCAGCGAGACGATGCGCACCGGGCAAGCGTAGTGCGGATCCGTTACCGGGACAGGGCTCGGCCGTGCAGCGCGGTGACGGCCGCGCGGGCGGACAGGATCGCGCCGTGCTGCCAGGCATCCACGTACGACAGCCAGTCCCCGGCGAAGAGCACCCGGCCCGTGGGCCGGGCCACCGGTTTCAGCACGGCGGCGTCGGGAGTGTCCTCCGGCAGGTCGTGCCAGGCGCCCTCGATGTACGGAGTGGTCATCCAGGACTGGGAGAACGCGGAGACCAGTTCGGTCCGGTACTTCGGTCCGTAGATCCGTTCACCGAGCATGACCGCCCGATCGACACGCTGCTGCGGGGTCATCGCGTCGTACTTCGCCGCGTTGCGCGCGAAGTTGTAGTAGCCGATGAGCACGCCTCGGTCCCCGTGGAAGCCCGAGGCGGGGTGCCAGATCTGCCGCAGGTCCAGGTCGGTCCAGGTGATCCCGCCGTAGATCCGGTGTTCGGTCTCCCACCACCTGCTGCGGTACTCCAGCCCGAGCTTGCTCGCCGGAGCGGGACTGACCGAGGTGAGCGCCCGCTGCACCTCGGGGCCGAGGTTGTGCGGCAACTGGGCCAGGATGTGCGGCGGCATGGCGCAGACGCAGTAGTCGGCGCGCAGTTCTCGCTGCTGTGCGGAGCTGTCGGTGTAGGTGACCAGGACCCCGTTGGCCTCCTGGCGGACCGAGGTGGCCGCACACCTGGTCCGGATCCGGTCGGCGCCGATGGCCCCTGCCAACGCCTGGGGGATCCGGTCCATGCCGCCGACCGGCTGGAACATGACCATGGCCTGGTCGAACTCGGACTCGAAGGAGAGGTACCTGCCCACGGCCGAACTGAAGACCGCGGAGACATCGGGAACCGGGTGCAGCGGCCGCCCCGGATCCCCGGCAGCACCTGGGTAGGCGCTGTACCCGCGCTGGCTGCCGCCCGTGTAGTCGTACTCGCCACCGATGCTGCCCCACTCCTCCAGGAAGGCCAGCAGCTGCTCGCGGTCCTCCCCGCTCAACTCCATGTCGAGGGCACCGCGCGCGGACGCCTTGGCCAGCAACTCACTGACGTAGCCGTGCACGTCGGACCGCACCGTGCGGAACCGGACCGGCTTTCCCGGCTCCATCCCGTCCCGCTCGTTGTAGATGTAGGCGTCCGCGTTGGTGTTGGGGAAGATCTCGATCGGTACGCGCAGTTCCCGGCAGTAGTCCAGGGTGACCATCCACTGTGCGAGGCGGGCCGGTCCGCAGTTCATGTACTGCCCGTCGGCGAAGCTCGCGGTCTGGGTGGTCCCCGAGAGGTCGGTCTGGGTGGTACCGGCCCGCGCGGTGAAGTTCCTGCCACCCACCCGGTCCCGGGGTTCGAGCACCGTGCAGCGGTACCCCGCCTTGCCCAGTTCGTAGGCGGCCACCAGGCCCGCGACGCCGCCACCGAGGACCACCACCGAGGCGGGCACGCGCCCGGACAGGCGGAAGTCGGCGGCCCGCGGCGGCTGGAAAGCCGGGGCGGCCCCGGCGGTCGGTGCGAGGCCGAGTGCCCCCATGGCGGCGAACATCACCCCCGCGCCACCGGTCATGCCGACGGAACGCAGGAAGTCCCGCCTGCTCGGCGCGGATCGCCTCGATTCCACTGCTGCCTCCAACTCGTAGTCCCCTCGATCATTCACACGCCGGTACAAGTCACGGGGTTCACGGTGCAACCCCCGGGCCGGCTTCGGCGTCAGGGACCCGTGCACGCGATGAACAAGGCAAACCGGTTCTGGGTGGCGGGCGCGGTCGGCGTCCTGTTCGGGCTCACCGCGGCTCCCGCGCTGGCCGACCCGCCCGCGAACGAGGACCCGGTCGCCAAGCTCAAGGCGGCCGGGCAGCAGGCAGAGGAGTTGCACGAGAAGTACGTCCTCGCACAGCACGACCTGGAGGCCCGCCAGGCCGAGGTGGAGCGGGCCAAGGCCGATGTCGGCAAGGCGCAGCAGGCCGGGCAGGCCGCGCGCACGGAGCAGGAGCGCTTCCGGGGCCAGGTGGACCAGTTCGCCGCGGCCTCCTTCAGCGGCACGCAGTTCACCAGCATGTCCGCGCTGCTCAGCGGCCAGTCCGCGCAGGATTTCCTGGACCGCAGCTGGCTGCTGGACGAGGTGAGCAGGCAGAACGGGCAGGTCCTGGACGGCATGAACTCGGCCGTGGACAAGGCGAACTCCGCCGACCAGCAGGCGCAGCAGGCCCAGCAGCGGGCCAGTGAGGCGGCGGCCCAGGCGCAGCGGGTCAAGGACGACCTCGGGCGGCGCGAGGCCGAGGCCACCCGCGCCAAGAACGAGGCGCAGACCGCGCTCGACCAGCTGTCCAGCTCGCAGCGGACCACGTTGCGCGGGGACCGCGGGGTGTCCTACGGCCCGATCAACGCCCCCGGCGCGGCCGGTGCCGCCGTGCGCGCGGCCCTGTCCCAGGTGGGCACCCCGTACAACCTGGGCGCCGAGAGCCCGGGCGTGGCCTTCGACTGCTCCGGGCTGGTGCAGTGGGCGTACCGCCAGGCCGGGGTCTCGATCACCCGGATCACCACCACCCAGTACGCCGAGGGCGCCCCCGTGTCCCGCGGCGACCTGCGACCCGGTGACCTCGTGTTCTTCGGGACCGCGGCGGACATCCACCACGTGGGCATGTTCATCGGTGAGGGCAAGGTCGTGCACGCCCCCGACTTCGGCCAGGTGGTCAAGGTGGTGCCGCTGGAGCAGGCGGGCCGCGACTACTACGGGGCGCGGCGGATCGTGGCCTAGTGCCCCGGCTGTCGTAGCAGGCGTGCGGGAAGATGATCGGGACGGCGCTTGACCATGCCGTGGCGGCACAGTGTCCGCTTGGTGCCTCAGCAGGTCCGGATTGCGCAGGAGGGGCAGACCATGCCGTGGAGCACTCGCGAGCTGGCCGAACTCGCCGGCACCAGCCTGCGCACGGTGCGTCACTACCACGATGTCGGTCTGCTGCCCGAGCCCGAGCGCCGCGCGAACGGCTACAAGTCCTACGGCGTGGGGCACCTGGTGCGCCTGCTGCGGATCAAGCGGTTCGCCGACCTCGGATTCTCGCTGGCCCAGATCACCGAGATGGACGACACCGACCAGACCTCCGACGACGCGCTGCGCGAGCTCGACGCCAAACTCGCCGCGGACATCGAACGCCTACAGCGCGCCCGCGACGAGATCGGCACGCTACTGCGGGACAAGGTCGCGGCCATGCTGCCGCCGGAGCTCGCGGCAGTACCCGAGGGCGTCGAGGTCTCCGAGGCCGAACGCTCGCTGTTGGTGGTCATCTCGCAGCTGCTCGGCCCCGGCGGACGAGAGCCCTTCGCGGAATGGATGCGCGGCTACGAGCGCACGCCGGAGGACATCGAGTTCGACGCCCTGCCCGCTGACGCCGATGAGCAGACCCGCGCCGACCTGGCCGCGCGCATGCTGCCGTACAGCGTGCAGCTCCGCGAGCAGCACCAGGGACGACTGCTGCGAGGCGAGGACGTACGCGGCGGCCCCCACTACGTGCAGCGCACGATCGGGGAGGCGCTGCGCGATATCTACAACCCGGCGCAGCTCGATGTCCTGGTCCGGCTGTCCGCACTGCTGCCGGACGACACGCGCTGACCGGCACGTCACGCGTGGTGAGACCCCGCACGGGTTGCGGGGTCTCACCAACGATCGATCAGTGGGCTTCTGCCGCGCAGGCGAGGTCGTGCGGTGGGCGTTGGCCAGTGGTCAGGAACGTCGTCACCGCGTTGTTGGCGCACTTGTTCTTGCCGACCAGGTAGACGCCGTGGCCGCCCTGGTCGGCCGTGACCATCCGGGCCCGGTCCCCGAACGCCTGCCGCAGTTGCCGGGCGCCGGGCAGCGGTGTCGGCACGTCGCGGAGGTTCTGCACCATGAGCACGTCCGACGGGCCCTGGTCACCGATGCGCACCTGTGGCTCGATCGGGTCCGGCCAGAACGCGCACGGCTGGATGTTGGCCGAAGCCGCACCGAACATCGGGTACCGGATCCGGTCTACGGCGACGTTGTGCTGGTAGGTCTGGACCGACTTGGGCCAGCGCGAGTCACCGCAGATCATGTAGTAGCGGCCGGAGATCAGGTTGTCCGGGTCCTGCTGGGGGCCGTCCGACCCGGGGCCCAGCGGTGGCAGCGGCTGGTTCGTGTCCAGCGCCCGCCAGAACTCGGCCAGCTTGGGCAGGCCCGGGTTGCCGAAGAGGAGGCCGAAGGTGAACATCCGGAACGTCGCACCGTCGACCCCTTGCACCGGCGTCCTGTCCAGCCGCGCGGCGAGCTCGAAGTACTTCGCGGTCACCTGCTCCGGAGTGCTGCCCAGGCGGTATTCGGCGTTGTTGGCGGCGGCGAACTTCGCGAAGTCCGGGAACCGGTCCTGAACACCTTGGCCCCACAGGCGTTCACCCGCGGCGTCCCAGCCGCCTGGGCCCAGGTTGCTGTCGAGCACGATCCGGTCGCTGTGCTGCGGGAACAGCGTCGTGTACACCGCGCCGAGGTAGGTGCCCCAGGAGTAGCCGTCGTAGGAGAGCTTCGGCTCGCCCAGCGCGGCCCGGATCCGGTCCATGTCGCGTGCGGTGTTGGCAGTGGTGACGTACGGCAGCATCCACGCCGTCTTCGAGGTGGCGCACTGCCGGGCGACGGTCTTCACCTCCTCGGCCCGCTTCGCGACGTCAGCCGCGGTGTTCGCGTAGGGCGGGATGTTGCCGTTCACCTCCTGTTCCGGCTTCAGATCACAGGTCACCGGCGTGCTGTGGCCGATGCCGCGCGGGTCGAACCCGATCACGTCGTAGCTGTCCAGCACGCTCTGGGGCAGATGCGCGGACATGAGATCGACCGGGAATTTCAGCCCGGGGGCGGGACCGCCCGGGTTGGTCAGCAGCACGCCGCGGCGCTGCGACGGGTTCTTGCTCGCCAGGCGGGAGATCGCGATCTCGATCTTCCGCCCGTCCGGGTTCCGGTAGTCCAGCGGCACTTCCAGAGTCGAGCACTCCAGGCCGGGCGACGCGACATCCGCCGGGCAAGGGCCCCAGTTCACGGTGCTCGGCGTCGCCGCCGCCGACACCGCCGGAACCGCGGCCGTCGCCAGTGCGGCGACCGCGAGTGCAATGGGCAAGGTTCTCCGCACCTGAATTCCCTCCAGACGGCGCACTCGGGCGCCGGAATCAATTGAGGCACTTCAGCCCCAGGTTCCCCGTGACGCTGACGCGCCGACCCATGCAGTTGAAACCATGCCGCTACGGCACGGTCAAGCCGATCGAGCACATCGGCGGTGCGCTCGGGCCGCCAAGCGGCGATCATGGTCGGCGAACCGTCCAAGGAGGCCTCATGTCCGCAACCCCGCAGGAGATCTTCGGGCGCTACCTCCATGCCGGAGCGCTGACCCGCGACGCCGACGCGCTCGCCGAACTGTTCACCGAGGACGGGGTGTTCGAGGCGCCACTCGTCCCGGCCGGCCACGTGTTCCCCAGTCGCCTGGCCGGACGGGAAGCGATCCGCGCCGGAATGGCCGCGTACTACCAGCGCACGGCCGGCGCGCCGCGGGGCCCGGCCGCCGGGGGCACGGTCGACGTGGCGAAGTCCGGCTACGTGCTGCACCACACCGCCGACCCCGAGGTGTTCATCGCCGAGATCGACACCGTCTTCGACGTGGCCGGGAAGACCGTGACCATGTCGCTGGTGCAGATCTTCCGGCTGCGTGACGGGAGGATCGCGCTGCTACGCGACTACTTCGCGCCGGACACAGTGGCCTGACGTGCGCGGGCCCGGCCCGGATCGAACGATCCCGGGCCGGGCCGGATTCGGCTGCCGATCAGTTGACCGCGGCGGCGAACATGCCGGGCTCGTAGGAACCTCCACGCTGGTGCACGATGACGGCGAGCCGGTTGGCCGCGTTGATCAGGGCGACCAGGCAGACCAGCGCGGCGATCTGGTCCTCGTCGTAGTGCTTGCGCACCTGGGCCCAGGTCTGGTCGGACACGCCCTGGTGGGCGTCGGCGAGCCGGGTGCCCTCCTCGGCGAGCGCCAGCGCGGCCTGCTCGGCCTCGGTGAACACCGTGGACTCGCGCCAGGCGGCGACCAGGTTGAGCCGGACCGGGGTCTCACCGGCGGCCGCGGCCTCCTTGGTGTGCATGTCGATGCACCAACCGCAGCCGTTGATCTGGCTGGCGCGCAACGACACCAGCTCCTGCGTGGACTTCGGCAGCGGGGACTGCTGGACCACCAGGCTGGCGTTGGCGAACCGCTTGGCGAACTTGGCAGTGATCTCGTTGTCGAACATGGCGAATCGGGTGTCCATGACCTCGTCCTCACTCGTGGTGTCGCACTGAACGACCACGAGATGCCGTCGAGCCGATCCCTGTGACAGCGCGGCTACGTGACGCGCGCCACAACGGGGATTGGCTACCTTCTCGGTGTCACACAGCGGCGGGGCCCGGCGTCTGGTGGGTGACACAGTCGAGAGTGAACAGGAGCCACCCATGGTCGGCACGTCGCAGACCGCGCCCGAGGATCGCGGCGGGAACAGGAGCCAGGACGGCCGCCCGGACCCCGCCACCGAGGCGTTCCTCGCCCACCGCAACCTGCTGTTCACTGTCGCCTACGAGATGCTCGGCTCGGCCGCCGACGCGGAGGACGTCCTCCAGGAGACCTGGCTGCGGTGGGCGGGCGTCGAGCTCGACACCATCGAGAACCAGCGTGCGTACCTGGTCCGGATCACCACCCGCCAGGCACTCACCCGGCTGCGCACGCTCGGCCGCCGCAGGGAGTCCTACGTCGGCCCCTGGCTGCCCGAGCCGCTGCTCACCGCGCCCGACGTGGCCGAGGACGTCGAGTTGGCCGACAGCGTCTCGATGGCGATGCTGCTGGTGCTGGAGACGCTCACGCCGACCGAGCGGGCGGTGTTCGTGCTGCGTGAGGTGTTCGACCTCGCCTACGACGAGATCGCCGAAGCCGTGGACAAGAGCCCGGCCGCGGTCCGCCAGATCGCGCACCGGGCACGGGCACACGTCGCGGCGCGCCGGCCGCGCGGGGTGGTGTCCGCGGGCGAGACCCGGTACGCGCTCGAAGCGTTCCAGCGGGCGGCCGAAACGGGCGATCTGCAGGGCCTGCTCGACATCCTCGCGCCGGATGTCGTCTTCCTGGGTGACGGTGGCGGGGTCAGGCAGGCCGTCCTGCGGCCCGTCGTGGGGGCAGACAAGGTGGCCCGCCTGCTGGCCACCGGGCTGGGCAGGATCGCCGCCATGGGTTCACTGCGGCCGGCGCAGGTCAATGGCTACCCGGCGCTGGTACTCCGGCAGGGCGGGGAGATCGACACCGTCGTGGCGGTGCGCATCGACGACGGCCTGGTCACCGGGCTCTACGCCGTGCGCAATCCCGAGAAGCTGTCGCACATGGAGCGGGAGACCACCCTGCGCCGCTGAGTCCGAAAATGCCCTGACAGCCTCAGTATGGTCGGAACCATGCGCTATTCGATCAACGTTCCGAACTTCGGCGACTTCGCCGACGCGCGTGCGCTCGCCTCGCTGGCCGCCACCGCGGAGCAGGCGGGCTGGGACGCGTTGTTCGTCTGGGACCACGTGGTGCACGTCAAGAGCCGCCGACAGACCTTCGCCGACCCGTGGCTGCTGCTGACCGCGGCCGCGCTGGCCACGAGCCGGATCAGGCTGGGCACGCTCGTCACCCCGGTCGGCAGGCGCAGGCCGCACCAGCTGGCCCGCCAGGTGTCCACTTTGGACCAGATCAGCGCCGGGCGGACGATCTTCGGCGCGGGGCTGGGCGCACCGGTCGAGGACGAGTACGGCAGTTTCGGCGAGCCCACCGACCCCGTGGTCATCGCCGAACTGCTGGACGAGGGCCTGGAACTGCTGGACCGGTACTGGGCAGGCGAGGTGGTGACGCACCAGGGCCGTCACCACCAGGTGCACGAGGTGAGCCTGCTGCCCACCCCGGTGCAGCGCCCGCGGGTGCCGGTCTGGATCGCCGGGTACTGGCCGAACCGCCGCCCGATGCGCCGGGCCGCCCGCTGGGACGGGGTGGTGCCGCTGTTCACCTCCGCACGGCACGGGTGGACCCCGCCGGCCGAGGAGGTCCGCGAGTTGGTCGGCTACGTGCGGGAGCACCGCGCCGAGCGGGCGGACCGCCCGTTCGACGTGGTCGTCGGCGGGATCAGCCCGACCGATCCGGCACAGGCCCGCGACCTGATCGGCCCGCTGGCCGAGGCGGGGGCCACCTGGTGGGATGAGCGGCGCCCGATCGACGAGCACATCGGCGCACTGGCACCGGTGCTGCGCCGCGTCGAGCAGGGGCCGCCGAGGCTGTGACCACCAGGAGCCATGCCATGAAAGTGCCGTTCGTGGCGTCAGGTGCCAGGAACGGCACTTTCATGGCACCGCAAGGGCGGCGCGGGCCGCTGCGGGCGTGGTGGTCTGGGGGCGGTCGGGCACGCCTCGGAACAGGTGCTGCTTGAGGACGTGCCGGGTGGCGGGCAGCGTGCCGGACAGTACGGCGAGCTTGGCGCGGGGTGAGCGCGCGACGCGCACGGCAGCGCGCACGGCGGGGCGGATGGCGCGGTCCAGGGCGAGGGGCTGGTCGAAGTTGCCGAGTTGGCGCATCCAACGGGGCAGGGTGGCGATGGTGGCGGGGGCCATGAGGCGGCTCATGGCCCACAGCCGGGACTTGCCCTGGGCACGCGGGGTGCGCAGCAGGTAGTGCATACCCTCGTTGGCGCGTTCGGAGGTGCACAGGTTGGGCCGGACGGCGGCGAAGTACTCGCGGACCTGTTCGCGGGAACTGGGGACGTCGGCGGGTTTGCAGGTCTGCAACTCGGCGGCGATGACGCACTCCGCCCAGTAGCGCCGCTCCTGGGCTGGTGTGAGTCGGCCGGGACCGTAGACCTCGTAGCACTTGAGCACCGAATGCCAGCCGGTGACGTGGATCCACAGCTGCGAGGCGGGGTTGTTGGCGCTGTAGCGCTTGCCGGTGACGGGGTCGATACCGGTGGCCTTGGCGTGCACTTTCATCAGGAACTCGGCGGCGGCCACAGCGGTGGCACCGTCGGCGACAGCGATGGTGAGGAAGTAGGCGAGGGTACGGTCGAGGCGGCCGATCGGGTCGGTGTAGATGCCGCGCTGGTCGGCGACGGCGGCGGTGAGCAGGGGGTCGAAGTGTTCCAGTACAACGGATCGCTGGAAGCCGATCAGCGCGGTCGGGCTGGTCCAGACCTGCCAGGTGGGTGAGTCGGGGCCGAAGAAGCCGTAGTCCTGTGCCATGGTCGACTCCCTCAGGGCTTCATCTCGTAGGCGCCGGACAGGGCGAGCACCTGCCGCCACACCGCGTCGAAGGCGGCGGCGTCGGTGACGGGCTTGCGCAGGGCGGACACGGCCCACTGCTGCTGGGCGGGCGTGGAGCTGCGCTTGCCGTGCAGTTCCACGGCGTGCCGGGAGAAGTCGCGGACGAGCACGTCGAACACGGCACCGACCAGATGGGAGTCCACGCCGAGGATCTCGGCCTGTTCGAGGATGAGCTGGCCGTAGACGATCAGCGTGAACAGCTCGCCGAGGGTCAGCGTGAAGTCCATGTCACCCTGCTGGGCGGCATCGGGCGCGGCGGTGCTGAGCAGCTCGACGAAGGCGTTGGCCTGCTCGGTGAACAGGGCGACGTTGGGCAGGTGCGCGTGCCGGGCGTAGACCTCGCGCCAGTCGTGGAAGCGGACCTTGCCCAGGCCGCGGGCGGGCCCCTGGCGGAACAGGAACTCGTCGTCGGCGGGGTCGGTGCGGGTGCCGACGCGCGGGTAGGCCTGCGGCTGGAACAGGTAGGCGGGCATGAACTTGCCGATCAGGGCGAGGTTGACGGCGACCGTGCCCTCCAGCTTCGGCAGGCCGTTGACGTCCATCTTGGCCAGCGGCAGGTAGTTGTCGGCCTCGAAGCCCTTGGCGGCGACGATGTCCCCGATCAGGGCGAGCACGGCCTCGGCCTCGGTGGTGACCTTCATCTTGGTGATCGGGTTGAACAGCAGGTAGCGGCGGTCCTCGGGGTTGGCGCTGCGGAAGTAGTCCACGGCCCGGTCGGAGAACAGCCGCATGCCGGTCAGCCGGGCGCAGGCGTCGACGAACTGGCGGCGCACGTGCGGGAAGTCGGTGACCGGGTTGCCGTACAGGATCCTGTTGTGCGCGTGGGTGATCGCCTCGTACAGGGCGTGCGTGGTCAGGCCGATGCCGCCGAAGCACAGGTTGAACTTGCCGATGTTGACGGTGTTCAGCGCGGCGGAGAACGCGGCCTCGCCGGTGTGCAGGATGTCCTCGGCGCGCACCGGGTAGTCCCGCAACCGGAACTCGGCCACGTACATCTGTGAGGGCACCACGTTCTTGACCACGTGGTAGTTGGGGTGCGTGGAGTCGGCGTAGAAGAACACGTACTGGTCGGGGCCCTCGACCCCGTCGACGCGGCCGAACACCGAGACGGTGGTGGCGCAGTTGCCGTTGCCGATGTAGTACTTGCCGCCGGTGGCGGTGTAGCCCCCGGAGCCGTCCGGGGTGAGCACCATGTCGGAGGCGTAGATGTCGGCCCCGTGCTCCTTCTCGGACAGGCCGAAGGCGCCGACCCCGCCGGCGTCCAGCGCCTCGGCGGCGCGCTGGCGGGCGGCGGCGTTCTCGCTCTGCCACACCGGCCCCAGGCCCAGCACGGTGACCTGCCAGGGGTACCAGTAGTTCAGCCCGTAGAAGGCGAGCACCTCGGACAGGGCGGCGATGCGCGCGGTGTCCCAGCGCTTGTCCGCGTTGGGGCCCGCGTCGCGAGCGGGGGTCAGGAAGGTGGCGAACAGGCCCTCGGCGGCGGCGAAGTCCAGGAAGTCCTGGTAGAAGACCTTCTCGTGGTAGTCGCGCACCAGGCGCTGCTTGCCGCGGGCCTCGAACCAGTCGATGGTGGCCCGCAGCAGCCGACGGGTCTCCGGGTCGAAGTGCGCCGGGTCGTACCGGTTCGGGTCCAGCAGCAGCGACCTGATCTCCACCTGTGCCTCCTCGAAATACTACCGTCGAGTAGCAATATGCTACGGTGGAGTAGCTTTGTCCAGTGGGAGGCCGAGTGAGCAAGCGCCGCGCCTACGCGCCGAGGGTCCCGGCCGAGCAGCGCCGAACCCAGGTACTCGACGCCGCGCTGCACCTGGTGGTGACCTCGGGGCACCAGGCGGTGACGATGGAGGCCGTGGCCGAGCAGGCCGGGGTCACCAAGCCGGTGGTCTACGGGGTGTTCGCCAGCCGTGCCGACCTACTCCAGGCACTGCTGCACCGCGAGCAGGAGCAGGCGCTGGCCCAGTTGCTGGCGATCCTGCCCGCGCGGGTCGAGGAGCAGGACCCGAGCGAGCTGGCCGCCCGCGTGCTGGCCGAGTTCCTGCACGCGGTGCGCCAGTCGCCGGACCGCTGGCACTGCATCGTCATGCCGATGGCCGACATGCCCGCCCAGTTCCACGCCGCCCGCGAACGGGCCCGCGCGGTGACGCTCGCCCGCGCCGAGCAGATGGCCCAGGGGCTGCTGCGCGCCGTGGGCGCCCCGCCGGAGCTGGCCGCCGACATCGTGGCGCACACCGTGGTGAGCCTGTTCGAGATGGCAGCCCGCCTGGTGCTCACCGATCCGGAGCACTTCGCCCCCGAGCGGTTCGTGGCCGCGATCCGGGCCGCGATCGGGCTGTCGCTCAGGGCACGATGACCTGGCGCACGGCCTGTCCCCCGGCCAACTGGTCGAAGCCCGCGTTGACCTCGTCCAGCCGCAGCCGCCCGGACACGAGTTCCTGCACGGGAAGCAGACCGGCCTGGTACAGCTCGACGAAGCGCGGGATGTCCCGGCGGGGCACGCTGGACCCGAGGTAACTGCCGCGCAGGGTGCGCTCCTCGGCGACCAGGCTCAGCGCGGGCAGCACCAGTTGCCGGTCCGGGTGCGGCAGGCCGACCGTGACGGTGGTGCCGCCGATCCGCGTGGCCCGGTAGGCCTGCGCGAGCACGTGCTCGCTGCCGGTGGTGTCGATGACCTTGTCGGCCCCGCCGACGGTCAGCTCGCGGACCTGCTCCACGGCGTCCTCGCCCCCGGCGACGGCGTGTGCCGCCCCCAGCCGCAGCGCGAGATCCCGCTTGCCGGGCACCAGGTCCACCGCCACGATCGAGCTGGCGCCGGCGGCCCTGGCGGCCAGCAGGGCGGCGAGCCCGACCCCGCCGAGCCCGAACACCGCGACCCGCTCCCCCGGCTTGACCTCGGCGCTGTGGAAGGCGGCCCCGGCCCCGGTCAGCACGGCGCAGCCGAACAGGGCGGCGATCTCGTGCGGCAGGGAAGGGTCGACGCGCACGGCGGACTTGCTCGACACGACGGCGTATTCGGCGAAGGCCGACACCCCGAGGTGGTGGTGCGGACGCTCACCGTCGGCGGCCAGCCAGCGCCGCTGGCCGGTCAACAGGGTGCCATTGCGGTTGGCCACCGCGCCCGGCTCGCACAGCGCGGGCCGCCCGGCCAGGCACATCCGGCACGCACCGCAGGCGGGCACGAAGGCGAGCACCACGTGCTCACCCACCGCGAACTCCGCGTCCGGGCCGACCTCGACCACCTCGCCAGCGGCCTCGTGCCCGAGCACCATCGGCAGCGGGCGGGGCCGCGAGCCGTTGATCACCGACAGGTCGGAGTGGCAGAGCCCGGCGGCGCCGATGCGCACCAGCAGTTCCCCGCGTCCCGGCGGATCCAGCTCCAGCTCGGTGACCTCCAGCGGCCGGTCCTGCGCGTAGGGCGTGGGACCCCCGGTACGGCGCAGCACCGCGGCGTTGACCTTCATGCGTTCACCAGCTTCGCGAGCTCGCCGCGCATCGGCTCGGCGATCGGGGTGGGTTTGCGGGTCAGCCGGTCCACGAACACGTGCACGAAGTGGCCCTCGGCGACCAGCGTGGACCGGTCGTGGTTGTACAGCCCGATCTCGTACTTGACGCTGCTGGTGCCCAGGTGGCCAACGCGCAGTCCCACCGAGATCGTCTCCGGGAAGCTCAGCGAGGCCTTGTAGACGCAGTGCGACTCCACGCACAGGCCGATCGGGCCGTCCCCGTCCAGGTCGAGCCCGGCCTGCCCGATCAACCAGGTGTTGATCACGGTGTCCATCACCGAGTAGTGCACCGCGTTGTTGACGTGCCCGTAGTGGTCGTTGTCCTTCCACCGGGTCGGGACGTCCTGCCAGTAGCCGTACTCGGTCATGCGCTGCCCTCCACGCCGCGGTCGACACCGGGCCCACAAGCACGCACCGGCACCGAACTGTTCTACCGCGACTGGGGCGCCCGCGCGCCCGTGGTGTTCGTCTCCCCTCGGGCGCCGCGCCGAACCGGTCGGCGAGCTGACTCAACTCTCGGGTTCAGGCGGCAGGCCCACCCGCAGCAGGGCGTGCACGTACCCGTCCACGCCGAGTTGCTCGGCAAGGCCCGCGCGGACCTCGTCCAGGCGGATCAGCCTGCTCACCGGGCGCACCCACAGCCCCAGCGCGGCGGCGGCCAGCCGGGCGTTCTGCACCGCGGCACCGGCCAGCACGTGGTCGCGCGGGGTGTCGCCCCTGGTGCAGACCAGCAGCACCGGACCGGACACCAGCCGGGCCGCGATCGCGCACACGGCGTCGGCGTAGGGCTCCACCAGGGTGGCGACCGGCCGCTGCTCGGTGGTCGGCACCGGGCTCAGCGTGCTGGGCTGCGGGGTCAGCCAGGGCCGCAACTCGTCGGCACACCAGCGGTCACCGTCCAGCCTGCGCCCCGCGTGCAGCACCAGGCGGGCCGCCGCGGCGACCTCGGACCGGTCGCTGAGCAGCCGCAGGTCCGTGCCGGGGCACCAGTTCGAGGCCAGCAGCCGGTCCAGGGCAGTGGCCTCACCCGGCCAGGGGCTCGGCTCGGCCCAGTACGGGTCCATGCGCTCGACACGCCGGTGCAGCCACAGCTCGGCGGCGGTCGGCTCGGCCCGTGCGACCGCGCGGACCACCGCGACCAGGTCGGGCTCCATGCCGTCACCGGCGATCTCCATGGTCGCCCGCCAGCCCAGGCTGCGCACCGCGAGGAACAGGTTGGCCAGCGCCGTGCCGCAGTACACCAGCCGGTTGATCCCGGCCCGCTCGTGCCGCTGCGCGGCCCCCAGCTGGTACAGCGAGGCGGTCCGCTCCCCCAGTTGCAGCACGTAGGGCCGCTCCGGATGCAGCACCGGTGCGTGTCGCACGGCGTTGAGCAAGGTGGTGGTCTCGGTTTTGCTCCACTGGTCACCGGATTGGCGGTTCGGGCGCCGGGTCAACACAACGGTGTCCTCCGTCCTCGACGTCGAGGGTGTGCTCCTCGGTGTTGACGCCGTACAGCCACCGGTCGTTCACCTGGGCCACTGATGACTTTTGACCCTGCCACGCCGTGTACGCCGCTGGCTAGGGTGACGCGTGCCCACAAGCGTGTTCCTGGTAGACGATCACGAGATCGTCCGGCGTGGACTGGCCGACCTGCTGGAGGACGAGTCCGATCTGGAGGTGGTCGGCGAGGCGGCCTCGGTGGCCGAGGCGCTGGCCCGCGTGCCCGCGGCCCGGCCGGACGTGGCGGTGCTGGACGTGCGCCTGCCCGACGGCAACGGGGTGGAGCTGTGCCGGGAGCTGCGCTCGCGCGACCCCGGGCTGCACTGCCTGATGCTGACGTCCTTCTCCGACGACGAGGCCCTGTTCGACGCCATCATGGCCGGGGCGGCCGGGTTCGTGCTCAAGCAGGTGCTGGGCCACGACCTGCTGGCCGCCGTGCGCACCGTGGCCGCGGGCCAGTCGCTGCTGGACGCGCGCACGACCTCGGCGCTGCTGGGCCGCCTGCGCCGCGAGCGCGAGCACACCGATCCGCTGCGGGAGCTGTCCGAGCAGGAGCGGGCGGTGCTGGACCTGGTCGGTGAGGGGCTGACCAACCGGCAGATCGCCGAGCGCATGTTCCTGGCGGAGAAGACGGTGAAGAACTACGTGTCGCACATGCTGGCCAAGCTCGGCATGCAGCGCCGCACCCAGGCCGCCGTGCTGGCGACCGAACTCCGCCGCCGCTGAGGGCGCGTACCGCAAGTGCGAACACACCGTACGGGAACGTCCGACACGCGGTACCGGAAGCGCCGACACGCGGGGTTGACCCCGCGTGTCGGCGCTTCCGGTACCGCGTGTCGGCGCTTGCGGTACGCCGTGTTTGCGCTTGAGGTCAGTTCGTGGTGAGCAGCGAGCGCAGGAAGAACGTCACGTTGGCCGGGCGCTCGGCGAGGCGGCGCATGAAGTAGCCGTACCACTGGTCGCCGTAGGGCACGTAGACGCGCATCGTGGTGCCGTTGGCCGCGATCTCGCGCTGGGCGTCGGGCCGCACGCCGTAGAGCATCTGGTGCTCGTAGCTGTCGGCGGTGCGCCCCGCGGCGGCGACGACCTGCGCCGCGATGCGGACCAGCCGCGGGTCGTGCGAGGCGACCATTGGGTAGCCCTGGCCGTTCATGAGCACCTTCAGGCAGCGCACGTAGGACAGGTCCACCTCGTCCTTGCCCTGGTAGGCAACGGATTCCGGCTCCTTGTACGCGCCCTTGCACAGCCGCACGCGGGAACCGGCCCCGGACAGGTCCCGGCAGTCCTGCTCGGTGCGGTGCAGGTAGGCCTGGAGCACGGCGCCCACCCACGGGAAGTCCACCCGCAGGTCGGCGAGGATGCCCAGGGTCGAGTCGGTGGTGGTGTGGTCCTCCATGTCCAGGGTGACCGTGGTGCCCACCGCCGAGGCGGCCTCACAGATGCGCCTGGCGTTGTCCAGGGCCAGCTTCTCGCCGTCGCGGGGCAGCGACTGCCCGACCGCGGACAGCTTCACCGACACCTCGGCGCCCGAGGCCAGCCCGGTACGGCCCAGCTCGGCCAGCAGCCGCTCGTAGGCGTGCACGGTGGCGGTGGCCTGGGCCAGCTCCGTGGTGTCCTCACCGAGGTGGTCGAGGGTGACCTTGCGCCCGTCGGCGAGCAGGTCGCCGGTGACGCGGACGGCCTCCTCCAGGGTGTCGCCCGCCACGTAGCGGGAGACGACCGGCTTGGTCAGCGGGGTGCGCTCGACGAACGAGCGAGCCTGCGGCGAACGGGCCGCGGCCAACAGGGCGGAGCGCATCATGCTTCCTCGCTTGGGAATCAGGGGTTCCGCCGCCCCGCGCGGATGGCACGGGGCGGCGGGAACCGGGTCACCCCTGGTGGGGGTGGCGGGAGGTGGTCGGCGGAACGAAGGTTTCCTTGATGGAGCGCGGGCTGACCCAGCGCAGCAGGTTGTGCACCGAACCGGCCTTGTCGTTGGTGCCCGAGGCCCGGCCGCCGCCGAAGGGCTGCTGGCCGACCACGGCGCCGGTGGGCTTGTCGTTGACGTAGAAGTTGCCCGCGGTGAAGCGCAGGGCCTGCTGCACCTTGGTGATCACGGCGCGGTCGTTGGCGATGATCGAGCCGGTCAACGCGTACGGGGAGGCGCTGTCGACCAGGCCGAGCACCTTGTCGAAGTCGGCGTCCTCGTAGACGTGCACCGCGAGCACCGGGCCGAAGTACTCGGTGCTGAACACCTCGTGTGTCGGGTCCTGGCCGACCAGCACGGTCGGGCGCACGAAGTAGCCCTCGGCGTCGTCGGCGGTGCCACCGGCGAGGACCTCCAGCGCGGAGTCGGACTGCGCGCGCCGCAGGACACCGGCCAGCTTGTCGTAGGAGCGGCGGTCGATCACCGCGCCCATGAAGTTGTCCAGGTTGGTGACGTCCCCCATGGACAGCGCCTCGACCTCGGCCGCGAGCGGGTCGCGCAGCTTGGTCCACAGCGAGCGCGGCACGTAGGCGCGGGAGGCCGCCGAGCACTTCTGGCCCTGGTACTCGAAGGCGCCGCGGACCAGCGCGGTGCGCAGCACGTCCAGGTCGGCGGAGGGGTGGGCCAGCACGAAGTCCTTGCCGCCGGTCTCGCCCACCAGGCGCGGGTAGCCGCGGTAGGTGCCGATGTTGGCGCCGACCGAGGCCCACAGGTGCTGGAAGGTCTTGGTGGAGCCGGTGAAGTGGATCCCGGCCAGGTCCGGGTCGGCCAGCGCGATGTCGGAGACCGCGATGCCGTCGCCGGTGACCAGGTTGATCACACCGGCGGGCAGACCGGCCTGCTCCAGCAGCTGCATGGTCAGGTGCGCGGCGAAGGTCTGCGTCGGGGAGGGCTTCCACACCACGGTGTTGCCCATCAACGCCGGGGCGGTGGGCAGGTTGGCCGCGATGGCGGTGAAGTTGAACGGGGTGATCGCGTAGACGAAGCCCTCCAGCGGGCGGTGGTCGGTGCGGTTCCACACCCCCGCCGAGCTCGCGGGCTGCTTGGCAAGCAGCTCGCGGGCGAAGGACACGTTGAAGCGCCAGAAGTCGGCCAGCTCGCAGGCGGAGTCGATCTCGGCCTGGATGGCGGTCTTGGACTGGCCGAGCATGGTGGCCGCGTTCAGGGTGGCCCGCCACGGGCCGGTCAGCAGGTCGGCGGCGCGCAGCAGCACGGCGGCCCGCTCGTCGAAGGGCAGCTCGCGCCAGGCCGGGGCGGCCTGCTTGGCGGCGCTCACCGCGTCGCGGGCGTCCTCGTGGGTGGCACCGCCGAAGGTGCCCAGCACGGCGCGGTGGTTGTGCGGCTGCACCACGTCCACGCGCTCGCCGCCGCCCATCCGGCGCTGGCCGCCGATGGTCATGGGCAGCTCGATCTGCTCCTTGGCCAGCTCCGACAGCTTCGCCTCCAGCTGGGCCCGCTCCGGGCTGCCGGGTGCGTACTGCAGCACCGGCTCGTTCACGGGCGTCGGGACCTGCGTCACGGCATCCACTGGCACTCCTCATCAACGACGTCGTCGCCACGAACACTAAGCAGCGACGAGCTCCCGGATTTTGTCCGGACGGATAAGCTTCTCGACACCAGTTTGTCCGAACTGACAAGGAGCTGCCATCACCGCCACGCCATCGACCGGGGCCAGCCTGCGCCAACTGCTGATCGCGCTCGGAGATCCGCTGGTGGAGGTGCTCGCCGCCCCGCGCGGGCTGGACGCGGAGATCCTGGACGTGGTGATCACCGACCCCGAGGACATGCCGGACACCCGGCCCGGCGATCTGGCCCTGCTGATCGGGGCACGCGGGCGGGCCGCTGCGCCCGCGGTGCGCGAGGCCGCACGGCGGGGCGCCACGGCGGTGGCCGTCAAGGAGGCCGAGCCGCTGCGCGAGGTGGCCGTCACGGCGGGCATCACCCTGCTGGCGGTCCGCCCCGAGGTGCGCTGGGAGCACCTGGAGTCCCTGGCGCGCAACGTGGTCGCCACGGCCCGGGGCAGCGCGGACCTGGAGGCGGGCGAGTCACTGGGCGACCTGTTCTCCCTGGCGCAGACCATCGCGGCGCTGACCGGGGGCAGCATCAGCATCGAGGACATGGCCAGCCGGGTGCTGGCCTACTCGCGGGCCGGGGACGAGGTGGACGAGCTGCGCAGGCTGTCGATCCTGGGGCGGGAGGGCCCCGAACCGTACCTGGCGCTGCTGCGGGAGTGGGGGGTCTACGAGCGGCTGCGCTCCGGCGAGGAGGTCGTGCACATCGACGAGCGCCCCGAACTGGGCATCCGCCGACGAATCGCGGTGGGCGTGCACGCGGGCAGCCGCCAGCTGGGCACGGTCTGGGTGCAGGAGGGCAGCCAGCCGCTGACCGAGCACGCCGACCGGGCTCTGCTGGGCGCGGCCCGCCTCGCGGCGCTGCACCTGGTGCGGCGCCGTGACAGCGCCAGCGCGGGCCTGCGACTGCGGGAGAACCTGCTGGCGGGGATGCTGGACGGGCGGATCGCGGCGAGCGCGGTGGCCGGGCAGATCGGCGCCGACCCGGCCAAGCCCGCGGCCGTGGTGGTGTTCGCCCTGCGGGCGGCCGACCGCAGCCGGTCCGAGCTGGAGCTGCACCGCGAGGAGATGATCGGCATCATCTCGGTGCACGCGGCGGCCTACCGGCGCAGCGCGCTGGCGACCGCGTTGGGCGGCCGGGTCTACGTGCTGCTGCCCGAGCTGACCGACCCCGCCTCGGTGCTGGCCCTGACCAGGGAGGCGTTGGCCGCGACCCGGCGACACCTGGGCGTGCCCGCACAGGCCGCGGTCGGCTCCGTGGTGGCGGGCCTGGACGAGGTGGCGGCCTCGCGCCAGGAAGCGGACCGCGTGCTGGCGGCGATCGCGGACCAGCCCGAGGTGGACGTGGCCGCACTGGCCGACGTGCGCACGCGGGTACTGATCGGCGAGACCCTGGCCCTGCTGGCCGAGCACCCGCGCATTCGCGATCCCCAGCTTGCGGCGCTGGTCGGCACCGAACTGGGCCGCTCGCTGCTGGCCTACCTGGAGGCGTTCGGGGACGTGCGCGCGGCGGCCCACCGGCTGCACGTGCACCCCAACACGTTGCGCTACCGCGTGCGGCGGGCGTGCGAGCTGGGCGATCTGGAACTGGACGACCCGGACCAGCGGCTGTTCGCCCAGCTCCAACTGCGGCTGGAGCACTGATCACCCGCAGATTTGCATGATCATACGGCGACGTGCATAATTTCCAGCATGTCCAAGGTGCTTACCTCCTTGCCCGCCGGAGAGCGCGTCGGCATCGCCTTCTCGGGCGGCCTCGACACTTCGGTCGCGGTCGCGTGGATGCGCGACAAGGGTGCTCTCCCGTGCACCTACACCGCCGACATCGGCCAGTACGACGAGCCCGACATCGCCTCGGTGCCCGGCCGCGCCTCGACCTACGGTGCCGAGATCGCGCGCCTGGTCGACTGCCGCGCGGCACTGGTCGAGGAGGGCCTGGCCGCGCTGGCCTGCGGCGCGTTCCACATCCGCTCGGCGGGGCGCACCTACTTCAACACCACACCGCTGGGCCGCGCCGTCACGGGGACCCTGCTGGTCCGGGCGATGCTCGAGGACGACGTGCAGATCTGGGGCGACGGCTCCACGTTCAAGGGCAACGACATCGAGCGGTTCTACCGGTACGGCCTGCTCGCGAACCCGCACCTGCGCATCTACAAGCCCTGGCTCGACGCGGACTTCGTGTCCGAACTCGGCGGGCGCAAGGAGATGTCGGAGTGGCTGCTCGCGCACGGCCTGCCCTACCGCGACAGCACCGAGAAGGCCTACTCGACCGACGCCAACATCTGGGGCGCCACCCACGAGGCCAAGACCCTGGAGCACCTCGACACCGGCATCGAGACCGTGGACCCGATCATGGGCGTGCGGTTCTGGGATCCCGCGGTCGAGATCGCGGCCGAGGACGTGACGATCGGCTTCGACCAGGGCCGCCCGGTGACGATCAACGGCAAGGAGTTCGCCACCCCGGTCGACCTGGTGATGGAGGCGAACGCGATCGGCGGACGGCATGGCATGGGCATGTCCGACCAGATCGAGAACCGGGTGATCGAGGCCAAGAGCCGCGGCATCTACGAGGCGCCCGGCATGGCGTTGCTGTACGCGGCCTACGAGCGGCTGGTCAACGCGATCCACAACGAGGACACCCTGGCCAGCTACCACGACCAGGGGCGGCGGCTCGGTCGGCTGATGTACGAGGGCCGCTGGCTCGACCCGCAGGCGCTGATGCTGAGGGAGTCGTTGCAGCGCTGGGTCGGCACGGCGGTCATCGGCGAGGTGACGCTGCGGCTGCGGCGCGGTGAGGACTACTCGGTCCTGGACACCACCGGCCCGGCTTTCAGCTACCACCCGGACAAGCTGTCGATGGAGCGCACCGAGGACTCGGCGTTCGGCCCGGTGGACCGGATCGGCCAGCTCACCATGCGCAACCTGGACATCGCCGACTCGCGCGCCAAGCTCGAGCAGTACGCGGGGCTCGGCATGGTCGGCACCAACCACCCCGCGCTCATCGGTGCCGCCCAGGCGGCCTCGACCGGGCTGATCGGCGCGATGCCGCAGGGTGGCGCCGAGGCGATCGCCTCACGCGGCGAGGTCACCGGCGGGGACGAGATTCTCGACCGCGCCGCGATGGAAGCCGGAACCGACTGACCAGCTCGTCGAGTTCGCGGTCGTGGCCGGTGAGCTGAGCCACGATACGCATAAGGCCAGCCTAATTTAGGTTAGGCTGGCCTTATGTTGAGCTCTGACCGTGCACTGCGCGTCGCCGTCGTCGGGTCCGGACCCGCCGGCATCTACGCGGCCGACATCCTGGCCAAGTCGGACACCCCCGTGCAGGTCGACGTGCTCGAACGCCTGCCAGCCCCGTACGGCCTGATCCGCTACGGGGTCGCGCCGGACCACCCGCGCATCAAGCAGATCATCTCCGCCCTGCACCGCGTGCTGGACCGGCCCGACATCCGCTTCTTCGGCAACGTCGAGTTCGGCGTGGACTGCAAGCTGGAGGACCTGCGCCGGTACTACGACGCGGTGATCTTCGCGACCGGGGCCGACCGGGACCGCTCGCTGGACATCCCCGGCGTGCGGCTGCCCGGCAGCTTCGGCGCCGCCGACTTCGTGTCCTGGTACGACGGGCACCCCGACGTGCCGCGCGACTGGGACCTGTCCGCCAGCAGCGTGGCCGTGATCGGCGCGGGCAACGTGGCGCTCGACGTGGCACGGGTACTCGCCCGCCCCGCCGAGGAACTGCTCTACACGGAGATCCCGGACAACGTGTACCAGGGCCTGCGCGCGAGCCAGGTCACCGACGTGCACGTCTTCGGCCGCCGAGGTCCGGCCCAGGCCAAGTTCACCCCGCTGGAGCTGCGCGAACTGGACCACTGCCCCGGGGTCGAGGTGGTCGTGCACCCGGAGGACATCGAGTTCGATGAGGAGAGCCTGCGGCAGGTCCGCACGCACAACCAGACCAAGACCATCGTGAAGACCTTGCAGGACTGGGCTTTGCGGGAACCCCGCGAGCGGGGGCGCCGACTGCACCTGCACTTCCTGCACGCCCCGGTGGAGATCACCGGCAAGGGCCGGGTCGAGGGCCTGCGCACCGAACGCATGGCGCTGACCGGGGACGGCACCGTGCGCGGCACCGGCGAGTTCCACGACTTCCCGGTGCAGGCGGTCTACCGGGCCGTCGGCTACCTGAGCACGGCGCTGCCCGGCCTGCCCTTCGACGAGTCGACCGGAACCGTGCCGCACCAGGCGGGCCGCGTGCTGGACCTGGACGGCACGCCGATGCCCGGGGTCTACGTCACCGGCTGGATCAAGCGCGGACCGGTCGGCCTGATCGGCCACACCAAGGGCGACGCGCTGGAGACGGTCACCAGCCTGCTCGGCGACCTGTCGGCGCTGGAGCCCTGCGCCGAGCCGGACCCCGCGGCGGCCCAGGAGTGGCTCGGCGAGCAGGTCACGACCTGGGCGGGCTGGCAGCGGCTGGACGCCTACGAGCTGGCGCTGGGCGCCGCACAGGACCGCGAACGGATCAAGGTGGTGCCGCGCGAGGAGATGATCGACATCTCCCGCTGACCCCACCCCGGCGAGTCCCGCTCTGCCGCACGCGAGTCCCGCCCAGCGGAGCGGGACTCAGCTGCCCCTGAGCGGGACTCGCCGGGTTAGGCGTCCAGGACCGTGACCTTGCGCTGGACCACCGGCGGCTGGGTGGACCAGGGGAAGTTGATCCACTGGTCGGTGTGCCGCCACACGTACTCGCACTTCACCTCGGAGCGCGGCTTCTCGTAGATCACCGCGCAGCGCACCTCGGCCACGTGCTCGGCGCAGAAGTCGCGCACCAGCTTGAGCGTGGCCCCGGTGTCGGCCACGTCGTCGGCGACCAGCACCTTCGCCCCGGTCAGGTCCACGGCGTTGGGCACCGGCGGCAGCATGACGGGCAGGTCCAGGCGCTGGTCCACCCCGGTGTAGAACTCGACGTTCATGACGTGCAGGTTCTTCACGTCCAGCGCGTAGCCCAGGGCGCCGGCCACGAACAGGCCGCCGCGGGCGATGGACAGCAGCAGGTCGGGCTCGAACCCGTCGTCAGCCACCTGGTGGGCCAGTTCGCGGCTGGCCGTGCCGAACAGATCCCAGGTGAGAACCTCACGCTCCTCGGTCATGCTGACATCGTAGGAGTTGCCCACGATTGCCGATGGTTAGGCTAGGCTTACTTCATGAACGACAAACGGCGTCGCGTGAGCCGGCTCGTGGTGCGCCGCACCGAACGAGTCGCTCCGCACATGATCCGGGTCGTGTTCGGCGGCGAGGACCTCGCGGTGGACAACGGCTTCACCGACCGGTACGTCAAGCTACTGTTCCCGCTACCCGGCGTGGACTACCCGCAGCCACTGGACATCGAGTCCGTGCGCGCCACCATGCCCCGCGAGTCCTGGCCGAAGACCCGCACCTACACGATCCGCTACCACGACCAGGCCACCGGGGACCTGGCGATCGACTTCGTCAGCCACGGGGACACCGGACTGGCCGGTCCGTGGGCGGCCGGGGCCAAGCCCGGCGACGAGTTGCAGTTCCTCGGCCCCGGTGGCGCCTACTCCCCCGACCCCGACGCGGACTGGCACCTGCTGGTCGGCGACGAGGCCGCACTGCCCGCGATCGGCGCCGCCCTGGATGCGGTTCCCCAGGGCGCCAAGGTGATCGCGCTGATCGAGGTCGCCAACGCGAGCGAGCGCCAGCAGCTGTCCACCCCCGGTGACGCCTCGATCACCTGGCTGCACCGCGAGGACGGGGCCGAGGCGCTACTCAAGGCGTTGCAGGACCTGGAGTTCCCACCCGGCCGGGTGCACGCCTTCGTGCACGGCGAGGCGGGTGCCGTCCGCGACCTGCGCCGCCACCTGCTCGACGAGCGCGGGCTGGGCCGCGAGCAGCTCTCGGTCTCCGGCTACTGGCGACAGGGCCGCGACGAGGACGGGTTCCAGGCGGACAAGGCCGCCGAGCGGGCCGCCGCGTCCTGAGCGGAGGTGGTGCCTGCCGTGTCGCGGCAGGCACCACCCGCGCCCGCCCGCAAAAGTGGTAATCGACCTTGTCGGTTTCGCTCGGCCGTGGTTACCGTCGAGCGGTGACCGCACAGACGCGCCTCCCCCAGCCACCGGCGACCGTGGGCGAACTGGTCGACCGCGCCGCGCAGGCCTACGGCTCGGCAACGGCGATCCGCGCCAAGCGCGGGGGCCAGTGGCAGGAGCTGTCCTACGTGGACCTCGCGGCCAGGGTGCACGAGGTGGCGGCGGGCCTGCGCGCGGCGGGGATCCGCCCCGGCGACCGGGTGGGGCTGCTGTCCGAGACGCGTCCTGAGTGGACGGTCGTGGACCTGGCGATCGCCCACTGCGGCGCGGTCTGCGTGCCGATCTATCCGACCAACTCCGCGGCGGAGTGCGAGTGGGTGCTGTCGGACTCCGGTGCCCGCGCGGTGGTCTACGAGGACGCGGCCCACCTCGCGAAGATCACCGAGGTGCGCGCGAACCTGCCCGAGCTCGCGCTCGTGGTGTGCATCGAGGAACTGGACGGGCTTGCCGTGCCGGGTGCCCGGCGCGCGCCGGAACCGGTGCGGGTCAGCGAGCCCGCGACGATCGTCTACACCTCGGGCACCACCGGGCCACCGAAGGGCTGCCTGCTCACCCACGCGAACTGGCGCGCGGCGCTGGACTCGATCAGCGGGGCCACCACGATGGGCCCCGGCGACGCGGTGTACCTCTACCTGCCGCTGGCGCACCTGTTCGCGCGCATGGTTCAGCTGACGACCTTCGAGTGCGGCGCGACCCTGTGCTACTTCGGCGGGGACGTGCGGCAGGTGGTCACCGAGCTGACCGAGATCAGGCCGACGCACCTGCCCTCGGTGCCCAGGCTGTTCGAGAAGGTCTACCGCATCGCCAGCGCCCAGTCCCTGCCGCCGGAGCAGCTGGCCGAGGCGGTGCGGGCGGCATTCGGCGGCAGGCTGCGGGAAGCGCTGACCGGGGCGGCACCGATCGCCGTGGAGATCCTGGAGTTCTTCCGCGAATGCGGGATCCCGGTCTACGAGGCGTACGGCATGACCGAGTCCACCGCGCTGATCTCCGCCAACGTGCCGGGCGGGGTCAGGCTGGGCACGGTGGGCAGGCCGCTGCCCGGCATCGAGGTGCGCATCGCCGAGGACGGGGAGGTGCTCGCCAAGGGCGCCAACGTGTTTCCCGGCTACCACCACAACGAGTCGGCCACGGCCGAGGCGCTGGACGGGGGCTGGCTGCACACCGGGGACCTCGGCGCGCTGGACGAGGACGGTTTCCTGAGCATCACCGGGCGCAAGAAGGACATCATCATCACCTCCGGGGGCAAGAACCTGACCCCGGCCAACATCGAGAACGACCTGCGCCGCAGTCCGTGGATCTCGCACGCGGTACTGCACGGGGACCGCAGGCCCTTTGCGGTCGCACTGATCACGCTGGACAGCGAGGCCGTGCTGCCCTGGGCCAGGCAGCGGGGTCTGCCCGAGCAGATCCCCCTGTTGGCGCAGCACCCCGAAGTGCGCGAACTGATCGAGCAGGCCGTGCGAGAGGCCAACGCCAACTACGCGCCACCCGAACGGATCAGGGGTTTTGCCGTGCTGGCGGCCGACTTCAGCGTGGCGGCCGGCGAACTCACGCCAACGGCGAAGATGCGACGTTCAGTGATCAATCGACGCTACGCCGAAGTGATCGACGCGCTCTACGCCCAGATGTGCTGAACTAGAACGCATGCCGTCAGTCCCGACCGCACTGCCCAGCCGCGACTACGCGGGCCAGTCCGCCGAACAGCGCCGTGCCGACCGCAGGGAACGCCTGATGCAGGCCGGTCTGGAGTTGTTCGGAACAGAGGGTTACCCGGCGACATCCATCGAGAAGTTGTGCGCACGGGCAAGTGTGTCCACACGCAACTTCTACCAGGAGTTCCCCGGCCGCGAGGACCTGCTGCTCGCGCTGCACTCGCGGATCACCGGCCAGGCGTTCGAGGCCGCGAGCTCCGCCCTGGCCGAACTGGACGACAGGTCGCTCGCCGAGCGCATCCGGGGCACGGTCCGCGCCTACATCTCCACCACCTCCAGCGACCCGCGCTGGGCCCGCATCGCCTACGTGGAGGTGGTCGGGGTCAGCCCGGCCGTGGAGCAGCACCGGATGGGCTGGCGCAGCAAGGCCAGCGAACTGGTCACCGCCGTGGCCGCGCGGGCCGTGGAGCGCGGCGAGGCCAGGCCCCGCGACTTCAGCCTGACCGCCGTGGCGTTCATCGGGGCCGTCAACGAACTGGTGCACGAGTGGTCCCTGGGCGGGCGCAAGGTGCCGATCGAGGACGTCTGCGCCGAACTGACCCGCGTCGGCGTCGCCCTGCTGACGGTCGACTAGCCCCGGGCAGCGCGTGTCGGCGCTTCCTGGACGGTGTGTCGGCGCTTCCAGGACGAAATCCCACAAACTGGGAAGCTGCGCCCCAAACGCAGACACACCGTACGGGAGACGCCGACACGCGGGGTTGTGCGCGTCACAGCTTGCGCAGCCCGCTGAGGATGCGCTCCATCAGGCCCATGTTCGGCGGGGCGTCGGCGTCCCCGGAGCCGGTGGCGTGCACCTGCACCAGGCCCAGCCCGGCCATGTCGCCGACCAGCACCTTGGCCACACCGAGCGGGATCACCAGCAGGGCGGCGACCTCGGCCACGGAGCGGGTCTGCCGGCACAACTGGGCGATGGCCCGGTACTCGGCCTGCACGGGGTCGCCACCGGCCATGCCCAGCTCGCTGGTGCACACCAGGGTCTCGATCTGCAACGGGACCTCGGACCGGGTACGCCCACCGGTCCAGGCGTAGGCGCGCACGATGGCCGCCGACTCGTCGGTCTCCGCCTCGGCCTGCGGGACGGGGTCGGCGGGCTGGGTGATCTCGGCCGCCTGCTCCCGGTCGCGCCGCCTGGCCTCGGGCTCGCCCCGGCGGCCTCGGCCGCTGCTCAGGGTGAAGCCGTTGAGCACGTCCGCGAACGTGCTCTCGGTGGGGTCTTCCCACTGGTGTCCGGAGTTGTTCATCGATCGCCTCAGACGGGTTGACTGTCCAGCGCCTGTTTGGCGACCTTCAGCTCAGCGCGCAGCTCGGGTGTCAGCATCGGCCCGACCTGGTCCACCAGGACTGTCATCTCGTAGGCGACCTGGCCCACGTCGCAGGACGGTGCCGCGAGCACGGCGAGGCAGGACCCGTCCTTGATGGTCATCAACAACAGGATGCCGCCCTCCATCTCCACGACCGTGCGGCGGACCTCGCCGCCGTCGAAGCAGCGCGAGGCGCCCGTGGTCAGGCTCACCGCGCCCGCGGCGATCGCCGCCACCTGCTCGGCGCGCTCACCTGGCAGCCTCGCCGAGGAGGTGAGCAACACCCCGTCGACCGAGACGACCACCGCGTGGGCCACTCCCGGTACGTGCTCGGCGAAGTTGTTCACCAACCACCCGAACTGGTTGACCTGCCGGGATTGGGGTGCGGTGGTCATCGCTTCTGCTGCCCCCGTTCGTTGTCGTCGTGCGTCACTGGCTGATCAGTGTGGCCCTGACGGATACCAGACTGGTAGCTGGCGAGGAATCCACGCGTACGGTTCGGGTCACGGCTGGCTGCGGCGTTCGGCCGCTGCCCGCCCCGACCGCCATCATCCCCGAAAACCCCGGACTTGGGCACGCGTTTGGGCAGGACAACGGGGGTGTGTCCGGTCGGGGGCCCCTCGTCCACCGAGGCGGTCGGCCACTGCGGGGTGTCGGACCGCGGGTCCTGCCAGACGGGTTCTGGCTCCGCCGGGTTCACCTGATCGGCTGACTGGACCGGCCCCTGCTCCGTCACCGGAACGTGGCCCTCTGTGCAGTCTTCCGGGGTATTGGCGTGCGCTGCGTCGGAGCGGAACCACGTGGACCGCGAGGCGGCGGCCTGCTCGGCGGTCGGCCAGCTCACCTCCTCGGCGGGCGGCTTGGCGGGCGCCTCGGGTGCGATGCGCGGGGCGGGCGGCTCCGGCTGGGCGACCGGTTCCGGGGCGTCCGGCACCACCGGGATCACCTCGGTGACCGCGAACTTGCGGTCACGGCTGCCGCGCACCACCAGCTCGGCGGGCACCGTCACCTCGGCCAGCAGCCCGACGGCGTCCTCGCGCGGGGTGAAGCGCACCTGGAAGCCGTGCCTGCTGGCCAGCCGGCCCACCACGAACAGGCCCATCTGCCGGGACACCGGCACGTCCACCGCGGACCCGGCGGTGACCCGGCTGTTGGCCTCGGCCAGCTCCGCCTCGCCCATGCCGATGCCGTGGTCGAGCACCCGCACCACCACGGAGTCCTCCGGGCCGGGCCCGCTGTCGACCACCACCTGCGTGTCCGGGCGGGAGAAGGCGGTGGCGTTGTCCAGCAGCTCCGCGATCAGCCGCACGAGGTCACCGGCGGCGTAGCCGACCACGGTGACCTCGGGGGCCGAGCGCACCACGGCCCGCTGGTAGTGCTCGATCTCGGAGACGGCGGCGCGCAGCACGTCGCCAAGCGGCAGCGGCTTGGTGAACCGGCGGGCCAGGTCCAGGCCGGAGAGCACCATCAGGTTCTCGTTGTTGCGCCGCATGCGCGTGGCCAGGTGGTCCAGCTTGAACAGGTTGGCCAGCTGCTCGGGGTTCTCCTCGTGCCGCTCCAGCTGCTCCATCAGCCGCAGCTGGCGCTCCACCAGGCCCTGGCTGCGCCGGGACAGGTTGACGAAGATGTTGCCCAGGTTGCTGCGCAGGCTTGCCTGTTCGGCCGCCGAGCGCACCGCCTGCCCGTGCACCTTGTCGAAGGCCCGGGCCACCTGGCCGAACTCCTCGCTGGTGTGCACGGGAACCGGCTCGATGCTCACCTGGTCGGCGCGGCCGTCGCGGATGGCGGCCACCGCCTCGGGCAGCGTGCGGTCGGCCACGTCCAGCGCGCTGCGCCGCAGGGTGCTCAGCGAGCGCAGCAGGTAGCGGCCCACGACCAGGCCCACCGCCCCGGCCACCAGCAGGGTGAGCACCAGCAGCACCGACTCGACCCCGGCCAGGTCGCTGGTGTCCTCCTGCAACTGCCGTGCGGTACCGGCGATCTCATCGCCCAGCCCGATGCGCACCCTGGTCATCAGGGTGGCGGTCGCCTCGGAGGTGCGGTTCCACTCGTCGGCGGAGATGTTCAGCGTGGGCACCGGCTTGGGCTTGCCGGTACCCGTGGCGGGCGCTTCGGCGGGCGCGCTCAGCGCGAACTGGAGCAGCTGCTTGCGGGTGCCCACGTCCACCCCGGCCACGACCTGCTGGTACTGCTGCTGCCACTGCGGGGCGGCGACCGCGTGGAAGTTGGCGATCCGGTCCTGGAAACGGGTTTCTGCGGCGGCCAGCATGCGCAGTTCGGAGTCGAGCAGGTGGCCGCGCCCGATGCCGACCAGCACCAGGGCCTGTTGCAGGCGCAACTGTTCCAGCGCGCCGCCCAGGTCCAGCAGTGCGGTGGCGGGACCGGCGAGCTCCTGGTCACCCAGTTGGAGCAGCAGCGACTGGTTCAGGTTCAGCGCGCTGGTGATCACCTCGGTGTAGCTGTTGACCGCGTCGGTGCCGTCGTCCCTGCCCTCCAGCACCGGGCGCCGGTACGAGGGCAGCAGGCCGAGCAGCTTCGTCAGGTCCTGCACGGCGGCCTGCGAGGCCGCGGACAGGCCCGGGGTGCGCTTGGCCTGGTCGAGCAGTTCCGCGCCGAGCCGGTCCACGGTCTCGCCCTGCCGCTGGTAGGCGGGGGTCGGCCGGGTGGGCTGCTGCACCGCCAGCGTGCGCTCCTGCTGCAACTGGGTGGTCAGCGGGCCGATCCGCTGCCCGAGCGCGATCACCTTCTGCACGGCCGTGTAGGCGTCCGCCTTGCGGATCTCGCCGCGCACCTGGACCAGACCGAGCGAGACGGCCACCAGCACCGGCACCACGAGCACCGCGGCCAGCTTGACCAGCACGGGCCAGTTGCGCCAGCGGACGGCACGGCGCCACCACGGTCCCGGGCTGGGCTGAACCACGGATCGTCCTTCCTGGGCGGAATTCGGCGGTCGGGCGGTCAGCGTTGGGCTGAGCGGCGCAACGGCACAGGGGTGGGTGGGGTGTACTCCAGTCGTCAAAGAGGTGTCAAGGCCGACACGGCAGAGCAGACTGGATCCCGACCCAACAACGCGTGCTGCTGCATTGCACTACACAATGCCAGCGGTGGGATCATCCGGCTACGAACCCGGCGTTGACCCGTTCGCCAGCACCGTTACTCTTGGCGCCGCACACCAGTCACGGGGGACCGTCGTGGAGGAACAGTGACTCGAACGACGCACGCCCCGCAACGCTCGGCCCCGCCGGACTTCGCGGCGATCCAGGACTCCCCGGAGTTCGCCGTGCTGCGGCGCAGACTGCGGCTGTTCGTGTTCCCGATGAGCCTGCTGTTCCTGTGCTGGTACCTCACCTTCGTGCTGCTGGCCGCCTACGCGCACGAGTTCATGGCCACCAAGGTGTTCGGGCTGGTCACCGTCGGCATGCTGCTCGGGCTCGCCCAGTTCGTCAGCACGGTGGCGATCACCCTGGGGTACAACAGGTACGCGCGGCGCAGGCTGGACCCCCAGGTGGAGCTGGTCCGCGAGCTGGCGGGTGAGCGGCCGTGACCCCAGGCGCCGCCGACCAGGTGGCCACCGGCAACCCGGCGATCAACATCGGGGTGTTCGTGCTGTTCGCGGCGATCACCCTGTACGTGGTGTACCGGGTCAGCAGCGGCAACAAGACCACCGACGACTACTACGCCGCGGGCAGCGCGTTCACCGGGGCGCAGAACGGAATCGCCCTGTCGGGTGACTTCCTGTCCGCCGCCTCGTTCCTGGGCATCGCGGGCGGCATCGCGGTGCACGGCTACGACGGGTTCGTGTACTCGGTGGGCTGGGTGGTCGCCTGGCTGGTCGGGCTGCTGCTGATCTCGGAGATGCTGCGCAACACCGGCCGGTTCACCATGGGCGACGTGGTGGCCTACCGGATGCGCCAGCGCCCGGTGCGCGCCGCCGCGGCCAACTCCACGCTGGTGATCTCGTTCTTCTACATGCTCGCGCAGATGGCGGGCGCGGGCGGCCTGGTCGCCCTGCTGCTCAACATCACCGACCGCGCCGGCCAGTCGATCGTGATCGCCGTTGTCGGCATCATCATGATCTTCTACGTGCTGGTCGGCGGCATGAAGGGCACCACCTGGGTGCAGATCATCAAGGCCGTGCTCCTGCTGCTGTGCGTGACCCTGATCAGCGTGTTCATGCTGGGCAAGTTCGGCTTCAACTTCTCCGCGATCCTGGAGCGGGCCACCGAGCACAACCGGCTCGGGGAGCGGATCCTCTCCCCCGGCGCGCAGTACGGCCGCAACGAACTGGACTTCGTGTCCCTGGCGCTGGCACTGGTGCTGGGCATCTGCAGCCTGCCACACGTGCTGATGCGGTTCTACACGGTGCCCAACGCCAAGCAGGCCCGTCGCTCGGTGGTGTGGGCGATCTGGACGATGGTCGTGTTCTACCTGTGCACGCTGGTCGTCGGCTACGGGGCCACCGCGCTGGTCGGCTCGGACGTCATCCTGCGCGCCCCCGGCGGGGAGAACTCCGCGGCCCCGCTGCTGGCCTTCCGCATCGGCGGGGCGGTGCTGCTCGGCGTGGTCTCGGCGGTCGCCTTCGCCACGATCCTGGCCGTGGTGGCCGGGCTGACCCTGGCGGCCTCGGCCTCCTTCGCGCACGACGTGTACGCCAACATCATCAAGCGGGGCAAGGCCGAACCGCGGCGTGAGGTGCGGGTCGCCCGCATCACCGCGGTCACCATCGGCCTGCTGGCCATCGTGGGCGGCATCCTGGCCAACGGGCAGAACGTGGCCTTCCTGGTGGCGCTCGCCCTGGCGCTCGCGGCATCGGCGAACCTGTCCACCATCCTGTACTCGCTGTTCTGGAAGCGGTTCAACACCGCGGGCACGCTGGCCAGCATCTACGGCGGGCTGGGCTCCTGCCTGCTGCTGATCGTGCTGTCCCCGGTCATGTCCGGGAACCGGAACGCGATCTTCCCGGACCTGGACTTCGCGGTGTTCCCGCTGAGCAACCCGGGCATCGTGTCGATCCCGTTCTCCTTCCTGTGCGGCTTCGTGGCCACGTTCCTGGGCGGGCGCGGAGAGGATCCCGGCAAGCAGGCGGAGATGGAGGTCCGCGCGCTCACCGGGATCGGCACGAACCTGCGCTGACGCAGTTCCCGCACCGGCTTGACCAATCCTCGCCAGGGCGCGGTCGCTGGACGTCGCTCCGCCAATCGAACGGTGACGCGGCAAACACCCATCGGGTAGCTTGGCCATGATCGTCGGGCGTCACCGGCGGTCACGGAACGGCTCCGGGGGGCGACATGTCGGGTGTGAACAGGCGCGGGTTCCTGGCGGGCGTGGTGGGGGCGGTGGCCCTGACCGGCGTGGAACTGGGCCCGCTGGGGGCGACAGCCCAGGCACAGGAGTCCCGCTCAGGTGTGCCGGTGTCCCTGCGGCAGGGCACCAACATCGCGGGGCAGCTCTCCCCGGACGGCCGCACCATCGCGATGGACCTGGTCGGCGTGCTGTGGCTGGTCCCGGCGGGCGGCGGCCCCGCGAAGCGGTTGACCGACGACCTGTTCGACATCGCGCAGCCCGACTGGTCCCCCGACTCCACCACGCTGGCGTTCCAGTCCTACCGTGACGGCAACTTCAACATCTGGACGATCCGGGCGGACGGCAGCCAGTTGCGCCAGCTCACGCACGGGCCGTTCGACCACCGCGAGCCCCGCTGGTCCCCCGACGGCACAAAAATCGCGTACTCCTCGGATTCCGGTGGCAGCTACGGCATCCACGTGCTGGACCTGGCCACCGGGGCGAGCACCCCGCTGACCGACACCGCGGCGGAGGAGTACGAGCCCGCCTGGTCCCCGGACGGCAGGCGGATCGCCTTCGTCACGGCCAACACCCGCATCGACGTGGTGACGGTGGCCGATGGCAGCCGCACCACGCTGGTCACCGGCGCGCCCACGGACGTGCTGCACGGCCCCACCTGGCTGCCGGACGGCTCGGACGTGGTCTACAGCAGGCTGACCGGCGGCACGGCCCAACTGGTGCTGGCGGGCAAGGCGCTGGTCACCGGCGAGGACGTGTACCCGTTCCGGGTTTCCTGGCAGGGCAGCGACTACCTCTACGCCGCCGACGGAGCGCTGCGCAGGCGCACGCTGGGCGGCTCGCAGCGGCAGGACATCCCATTCACCGCACCGATCGAGGTCAACCGGGCGGACTACGTCAAGCGCAGGCGGGACTTCGACTCCACCGGGCCCAAGCCAGTGGTCGGCATCGGTAGCCCCGTGCTGTCCCCGGACGGCGAGTCGGTGGCCTTCCGCGCGCTCAACGACATCTACACAATGCGTATCGGGCAACCCGCCCGGCCGCTGACCAGGGACCAGTGGTGGAAGTCCGACCCGGCCTGGTCCCCGGACGGCCGCTACCTGTCCTACTCCACCGACCGCGGCGGCAAGCTGGACATCTGGCTGCGCGAGCTGGCCACCGGCCAGGACCGGCAGCTCACCAACCTGCCCGAGGCCGCGGCCCTGTCCGGGTCCTGGTCGCGGGACGGCAGCCACCTGGCCTTCCTGGACCAGACCGGCGCCCTCTACACGGTGGAGGTCGCCAGCGGGGCCGTGCGCAAGGTGTTCGCGGCGACCTTCGAGCCAGGGCGGCCCACCTGGTCCGCGGACGGCTCGGTCATCGCGCTGGCCGCGATCAAGCCGTACTCGGCGCGCTACCGCGAGGGCCTGAGCGAGATCCTGCTCGTCGAGCGGGCGACCGGCAAGGGCACCTACGTGGCCCCGCTGCCCGACCGCGGCCTGCAGACCCGCGGCGACGACGGCCCGGTGTGGTCCCCGGACGGCAGGAAGATGGCGTTCGTGGTGGCCAGCACGCTGTGGGTGGTCGAGGTGCACCCGGACGGCACCTTCGCTGGCGAGCCAAGGCAGGTCACCACCGAGGTCACCGACGCGCCGAGCTGGCACGGGGACTCGCGGCACCTGCTGTACCTGAACAACGGGCGGCTGCGGCTGGTCCCCGTGGACGGCGGCCGGGCGCGGACCATTCCCACCGGGTTGAGCTGGACCAATGTGCGCAACCGCGGTCGGCTGGTGATCCGCGCGGGCCGCATGTGGGACGGCACGAGCCAGACGCTGCGGTCCACTGTGGACATCGTGGTGGAGGGCCACCGGGTGCGCTCGGTGGAGCCGAGCCACGACGGGCACGACGGCGAACTGGTGGACGCGCGCGAGGGCGTGGTGATGCCCGGCCTGGTGGACATGCACAACCACCGCGAGATGCAGGGCTACGCCTACGGGGCGCGCCAGGGCAGGCTGTGGCTCGCACTGGGTTTCACGACCACGCGGTCACCGGGCAGCCCGGCGTACCACATGGTGGAGGAGCGCGAGTCCATCCAGTCCGGGGCGCGGGTGGGGCCGCGCTACTTCGCGACCGGTGAGGCGATCGACGGCTCGCGGGTGTTCTACAACTTCATGCGGCCCACCTTCGACGACGAGCAGTTGCGGCTGGAGCTGGAACGGGCCGAGGCCCTGGACTACGACCTGATGAAGTGCTACGTGCGGCTCAAGCCGGAGTGGCAGCGCCAGGTCGTGCGGTGGGCGCACCGGCGTGGTGTGCTGACCACCTCGCACTACCACCACCCGGCCTTCGCCTTCGGCGGGGACGGCATGGAGCACATCGGGGCCACCAGCCGGTTCGGCTACTCCCGAACGGTGAGCGCGCTGGGCGTGGGCTACCAGGACGTCATCGACATCTTCAACGCCTCGGGAGCCGCGCGCACGCCCACGCTGTTCGTGTCCTCCGCACTGTTCCGCGAGGACACCAGCCTGGTCACCGACCACCGGGTGAGGACCCTCTACCCGCAGTGGGAGTACGCCAGCCTGCTGACGGCCGTCAAGACCGCGCAGAGCACCGACCAGAGCGCCAGCCTGGCCAACCTGCGCCACCAGGTGGGGCAGGTGGCCGCGATGATCCGCAGCGGCGGCACCGTGGTCACCGGCACCGACTCACCGATCGACCACACCGCCGTGAGCACGCACATGAACCTGCGCGCCATGGTGCTCAACGGCCTTACCCCGCACGAGGCGCTGACCACCGCCACGCGCAACGCCGGTCAGGTGCTGGGCGAGCCGCTGGGCCGGATCGAGCCGGGCATGTACGCCGACCTGCTCGTGCTCGGCGGGGACCCGCTGGCCGACATCAGGCAGGCGGCCAACGTGCGCAAGGTGGTGAGCAACGGCCGACTGTTCACTGTGGACGATCTGGTCAAGCCGTTCGAGTCCACCGGCGCGACCGTGGCGGCCAACCCGGTGCTGGCCGCCGTGCCCGAGCACCCGGCCAACCGGGACTTCTGGTGGCACGACCCGCACTATGTGGCGCACAGCAGGAACTCCTGCTGCCAGGGCTGATACGCGCGCCGGAGAAGGCGGGCCGAAGTCGAGGACCCCGCGCACACGAACCGCGCGGGGTCCTCGACTTCGGTGCCCGGTAAGGCTCAGCGCTCCAGCAGCCCGGCGGCCAGCCACAGCCGACGGCCCGGACCGTCGATCAGGTCCAGCTCCTCGAACAGGGCAACGGCCTTGCGCACCCACTGGATCTTGGTGGCCTGCCAGTGCGGGTTGTCCTTGGCCACCCGCCAGGCCACCCTCGGGTCCAGGCCGACCGTGGCGTAGGTCTTGGGGTGGATGAACTCCTGGGTCGCGGTGTAGGCCATCGCGGCCAGCCACAGCTTGAGGTTGGCCCGCTGGAACCGGCTCAGGCCAGCGCAGGCGCGGACCAGCTCGTCCTTGGCGTAGCTGATGTGCCGCGCCTCCTCGGTGACGTGGATGCGGGACACCATGCGGCTCAACGGTTGCAGCGTGTCGTCGCGCATGATCTCGCGCTGCATGCCGTCGGCCAGCTCCTCCACGAACAGCGCGCCCGCGAAGATCAGCGTGGGTCCGGCCAGCGCGCCGAACACCCGGCCCGCACGGCGGGAGACGCGGCTCGGGCCGATGGGCTTGCCGTACATCTTGGCGATGGCCTTGCCGAACATGGTGGAGTGGCGGCACTCGTCGGCGATCTCGGTCAGCGCGTACTGGGCGTGCTCGCTGGTGGGGTCGCTGTTGTAGACGTGCCGGACCAGGCCCTGCATGAGGATCAGCTCGAACCAGATGCCCGAGGAGACCGAGGACACGACCTCCTGCTGGCTGAGCCGGATGCGCTCGGGCTCGGTGAGCTCCTCCCACATGCGCGTGCCGTAGAGCGAGCAGCGCTGCGGGGGCTTGGCGTAGCGGTCGGCCGGGATCGGGGCGGACCAGTCGATGTCCACCTCGGGGTCGTAGGAGTTGCGGGCCGAGGACCGCTGAAGCCGTTGGGCCACTCGTTCCCGGTCGGGTGCGGTGGTCATCGTGGTGCTCCGTTCGAGTGCGTGGTGCGTGAGCCGTAGTCGGCGAACGGGTCGTCCCTGCGCCGCACAGCCTGGCGGAACCCGACGCTGGCCGCGGTGGCCACGAAGTCGCGTCCCTCCTGGGTGTGCCTGGCCACGCCGTCCAGCAGCGTGCCCAAGGTCCTTGTCGAGGACAGCCCCATGTTCTCGGCTGTCTGGTTGCACAACAGCTTGAGCATCTCCAGCTGGTTGCCGGGCAGCAGCGCCATCCGGCGGGCCAGCGCGGTGGCGTGGTCCAGCAGCCGGTCGTCGGGGACGCACTCCAGGATCAGCCCGATCTCGGCGGCCTTGCGCGCCGGGATCTCGTCCCCGGTGAGCAGGTACCGCTTGGCCTGCTCGAAACCCAGGCGGTACACCCACATCGCGGTGGTCGGCGTGCCCCAGACCCGTGCGGGCGGGTAGCCGAAGGTCGCGCTCTCCCCCGCCACCACGATGTCAGCGCACAGCACCATGTCGGTGCCGCCCGCGATGCACCAGCCGTGCACGGCGGCGATCGTGGGTTTGGCCGCGTACCAGAGCTTCATGTAGACGTCCACGAAGCTGGACATCACCCGGTAGTCCGCGGCCGAATCCCAGACCCGCTCGGAGCTGTCCTCGGCCGCCTGCGACCGCGTGGACCAGTCCAGGCCGTAGCCCGCGCAGAACGCCGGTCCGTCGGCGCGCAGCAGGATCACCCGCACCTCGGGGTCGGCGTCGGCCTCCTCGATGGCCCGGCCCAGGGCGTCGCGCAGCTCGGGCGTGATCGTGTTGTACTGCTCCGGCCTGGCCAGCACGATGGAGCGCACGCCCGCCTCGGTCTCGGTGCGGATCATCGCGGTACCCCGGCGCGGGCGATGATCGCCGCGGTGTCCACGCCGGTGGGCAGCGTGCCGAAGGCCACGCCCCAGTCCTCCCCCAGCCGGGAGGCGCAGAACGCGTCGGCCACGGCGGGGTGGCCGTAGCGGACCAGCACGGCTCCCTGCAGCACCATGGCCATGCGCTCCACCAGCCGCCGCGCCCGGTACTCGATGCCGTCCAGATCGGACAGTTCCTTGCGCACCAACGAGACCGCGCGGTCCAGCCGGGGATCGGCCCCGGCCGCCTCCTCGATCTCGGCGAAGAAGGCCGCCACCGAGCCGGGCTGGCGGGCCATCGCGCGCAGGGTGTCCAGCGCGGCCACGTTGCCCGAGCCCTCCCAGATCGAGGGCAGCGGGGCCTCCCGGTACAGCAGCGGCATGCCAGACTCCTCGACGTACCCGTTGCCGCCCAGGCACTCCAGCGCCTCGGCGGCGTGCGCGGGAGCCCGCTTGCACACCCAGTACTTGGTGACCGCCAGCGCGAGCCTGCGGAACTCGTGCTCGCCCCGGTCCGAGGCCCCGGCAAGGCGCATCGCCACGGCGGTCGCGGCCTCGGACTCCACGGCCAGGTCGGCCAGCACGTTGGTCATCAGCGGCTGGTCGATCAGCTTGGCGCCGAAGGCGGACCGGTGCTGGGCGTGGTGCACCGCCTGGCGCAGCCCGGCCTGCATGCCCGCGGCACTGCCCAGCACGCAGTCCAGCCGGGTGTTGTTGACCATCTCGATGATGGTCGGCACCCCGCGGCCCTCCTCGCCGACCAGCCAGCCCACCGCCCCGTCGTACTCCAGCTCGGCCGAGGCGTTGGACCTGTTGCCCAGCTTGTCCTTGAGCCGCTGGATGTGCAGCCGGTTGCGGGTGCCGTCGGGCAGCACCCTGGGCAGCAGGAAGCAGGACAGCCCGCCGGGGGCCTGCGCCAGCGTGAGGAACACGTCGGACATCGGCGCGGAGGTGAACCACTTGTGGCCGGTGATCGAGTAGGTGCCGTCCCCGGCGGGCGCGGCGCGCGTGGTGTTGGCGCGCACGTCGGAGCCGCCCTGCTTCTCGGTCATCGACATGCCCGCGATCAGGCCGCGCTTGGTGCTGGGCTCGCGCAGCCCGAAGTCGTACTCCGGCGAGGTGAGCAGCGGTTCGTAGCGCGCCGCCAGCTCCGCGTTGTGCCGCAGGGCGGGCACCGCCGCGTAGGTCATGGAGATCGGGCAGATGTGCCCGGCCTCCACCTGCCCCCACACGATCATCTTCGCGGCGCGGGCCACGTGCGCGCCCGGCCGGTCCTGCCGCCAGGGCGCGGCGTGCACCCCGTTGCGCACGGCCACGGTCATCAGCTCGTGCCAGTACGGATGGAACTCGACCTCGTCCACGCGGTGCCCGTACCGGTCGTGCGTGCGCAGCACCGGCGGGTGGGAGTTGACCACCCGCCCCCACTCCTGGGCCTGCTCGGTGCCGCCGAGCAGGCCCAGCTCGTGCAGTTCGGGCTCGGCCCACCCGGCACCCTGCTCGTGCAGGCCCTCCAACAGGACCGGGTGCTCGGCGAGGTCGTGACCGGCCAGCGGCGGGACCTGGTTGGTGACCTCATGCGTCGGTGGCATGGCGTTCTCCCAGTGCGCGCAACGTGAACTTGACCAGTGAGGGGATCGTGTCCGGGTGCGCCGCCCCCTCCGACAGCGGGCCGACGAGCACCTCGGCCACCGCGCCGACCAGTGCGGCGGCGGTGACCTGCGGGTCCTGCGGGGGCAGCTGGCCAGCCTCGACGGCCTCGGCCACGCGGACCGCGAAGGCGTCGCGGAACACCCGCCGGAACACCAGTCGCTCGGTCTCCACCAGCGCGTCCACCGGTTCGGCCAGCAGGGCGTAGGCCAGGCGCGGGGCCTTCATCGCCCGCCCGGCGAAGGTCTCCACCACGGCGACGGTCCGCTGCACGAGATCACCCGGCTGACCGGCGGCCTCCTCAACGGCGTCCACCTCGCGGCTGACCACCCGCCGGAAGAGCTCGGCCACCAGTTCGGCCTTGCCGGGGAAGTGCCGGTACACGCTGCCGGTGGCCACTCCCGCCCGCGCGGCGACCGCGGCCACCGAGCAGCCCGCGTAGCCCTGTTCGGCCAGCAGTTGCACGGCGGCCTCGAGCAGCGCCTCGCGCTGGGCGTCCAGGCGGGCCTGGACTTTCGGGGTGCGTCGGTAGGGCACACAAGAAGTGAACCAGTGATTCATGGCTTCAGCAAGACCCGGCCGTAGGCCGTTCGGCCGATGCGGCATGCTGGTGATCATCCGACTGGGAGGACCGTCCTTCATGCGCTCGGCGCTGATCGCCTGCCTTGCCACCTGCCTGACCGCCGTGCACGCCCAGGCCGCCCCGACCGGCCCGGCCCCGGTGCCCGCCGACTTCCTCTGGGGCGTGTCGACCTCCGGGTTCCAGTCCGAGGGTTCGGCCCCGGACAGCAACTGGCGCCGCTACGCCGCCCAGCAGGGCAACGAGCCGTACCAGAACGCGATCGACTTCCGGCACCGCTACGCCGAGGACATCCAGCGCGCGGCGGCCCTGGGCGTCAAGGTGTTCCGGTTCAGCGTGGAGTGGGCCAGGGTCCAGCCCGCGCCGGACCGCTGGGACGAGACCGAACTGGCCTACTACGACGACGTGCTGCGCAAGATCAAGGCGGCGGGTATGCGGCCGATGATCACCCTGGACCACTGGGTCTACCCCGGCTGGATCGCCGACCGGCACGGCTGGTCCGACCCGGGCACGGTCACCGCCTGGCTCGCCAACGCGCGCAAGGTGATCCAGCGCTACCGGGGCCAGGGCGCACTGTGGATCACCATCAACGAGCCGACGGTGTACCTCGCACAGGAGGTGGAGCACACCAAGGCGGACAAGTCGGTGGTCGCCGACCACCTCGTTCAGGCCCACCGCGGCGCCTACGACCTGGTGCACGAACTGGACCCGGGCGCGCTGGTGTCCAGCAACGTCGCGTTCATCGTCGGCGTCAACGAGATGGTGGACAAGGACTTCCTGGACCGGGTCGCCGACAAGCTGGACTACGTCGGGCTGGACTACTACTACGGGCTGAGTGTGGACAACACCAGCATCCTCGGCGCCGACCTCGTGCACGCGCCGTGGAAGGTCGACCCGCAGCCCGACGGCATCTACTACGCGCTGCGCCAGTACGCGCGGCGCTTCCCGAAGCTGCCGCTGTACGTGGTGGAGAACGGCATGGCGGGCCCGGACGGCTCCGCGCGGCCCGACGGCTACACCCGGGCCCAGCACCTGCGCGACCACGTGTACTGGGTGCAGCGGGCGATCGCCGACGGCATGCACGTGATCGGCTACAACTACTGGAGCCTGACCGACAACTACGAGTGGGGCAGCTACAAGCCGCGGTTCGGTCTGTACACAGTGGACAGCGGGGCGGACGGGACACTGAGCCGCAGGCCCACCGACGCCGTCACGGCGTACCGGGAGATCACCGCACGGCACGGGGTGCCCGCCGGGTACCGGCCCGCGCACCGGGATTCGACCTGTTCGCTGGTGGACGGTCTGACCAGTTGCCTGCGGCCGCACGGCTGAGCGCACCGGGGCCCCGCGAGGGCGGCGCTAGGATCGGCCGGTGCCGAGACTGACCCGCGCCGAGAGCCAGGCCCGCACGCGCGAACTGCTGCTGGAGACCGCGCGGCGCCTCTTCCTGGACGAGGGCTACAGCGCCACCTCGATCGCCAAGGTGGCCGACACCGCGGGGTTCTCCAGCGGGGCGGTCTACTCCAACTTCGAGAGCAAGGCCGAACTCGCGCTGGCCGTGTTGGAGCAGATCCAGGACGAGGTGGTCGGCCAGGTCACCACGATCATGGCGGGGACCGACGGCTTCGAGGACACGCTGGTGGCCATCGAGGTCTGGGGCGACGAGGTGATGGCCAGCGGTTGGCCGCGACTGGAACTGGAGTTCGCACTGGAGGCACGGCGCGACCCCGCGCTGGTGCGCGCGCTGGCCGACCGCGAGCGCTCCGTGGCCGACCTGATCGCCACCGCGCTGCACCGCCACCTCGTCACGCTGGGCCTGGCCGAGGTACTGCCCGCCAAGGCCCTGGCCCGTGCCGCGATCAGCCTGGCGATCGGCCTGGCCATCCAGCACCTGGTCGACCCGAGCGTCACCGCCCAGGGCCTCACCGAGCCGCTGCGCCGCCTGCTGGGGGTCACGGCAGCACGGTGACCGAGCGCACGGGGAAACCAGTGCGGCACCACGCCTGAACTGCACTTTTTCATCCGGACACGCCAGGTGGTGCCACATGACACCCTCCGGTGAGCCAACATGACTTGCCCATGTGCCATCGATGTGCCAAAGTGGTGCCATGGACTTGACCTCGTATGTGAACAACCTCGGACGTGAGTTCGCCACGCTTGCCGAAGCCGGTGGTGACGAGGCGCGTGCGTTGGTCGAGCGCCTGACCGGGTCGCTCGAGTCGGCGATCCGGATGACTCTGCTGGACGCGCTGTCGGCCGCCGCCGACGAGATCACCCGGGAGCTGGCCCCGGGTTCGGTGGAGCTGCGCCTGCGCGGACGCGATCCGAAGTTCGTCGTGACCTCGCAGCCCGACGAGCCGTTCGAGCTCACGGCCAAGGACGCCGCGGCGACGGTCGACGGCGCGACGGACGGCGGCCTGCTGATCGCCGAGGACGGCCCCGCCGCGCGGATCAACGTGCGCCTGCCCGAACAGCTCAAGGCCGCGATCGAGGAGGTCGCCGCCAAGGAGGGGCGCTCGGTCAACGCCTGGCTGGTCCGGGCAGCGGCCACCGCCCTGCAGCGGACCGATCGCGAGCAGCGCCCCGAGCCACGCAGCGGCGGCAAGCGAACCAAGCAGCACCTGACCGGCTGGGTGCGTTAACCGCACCGCTTTCCACACACCACGTCCCCGACCTGCGGGGATTGTTCACCCACCCATGTTGAGGGGACAGCCATGCCAAATTACGAGACGCCCGAACCGATTTCCGTCACGCTCGAACTCGGCGTCGGCGATGTGCGGATCACCGCGAGCGACCGGACCGACACCGTCGTCGAGGTCCGCCCGAGCGACGCGGCCGACGAGTCCGACGTGCAGGCCGCACAGCGGGTCCGCGTCGACTACACCAACGGCGTGCTCCAGGTCACCGGTCCGAAGGCGCGCGTTTTCGACTTCTCCCGCAAGACCAGGTCGGTCGACGTGGCCATCGAACTGCCCAGTGGTTCCCAGGTGTCCGCGGAGATGCAGGTGGGGGACTTCCACTGTGCGGGCCGGCTCGGGGAGTGCAGGTTCAAGACCTCCACCGGGAACGTCCGGGTCGAACGAACCGGCCCGCTGCGCCTGGACACCTCGACCGGTCACGTCACCGCCGAGGGCGTCGCGGGCAACGCCGAGATCTACACCGGCTCCGGCAAGGTCCAGATCGGCGAGGTCGATGGCGCCGCGGTGGTGAAGAACTCCAACGGCGACACCACGATCGAGGCGGTCACCGGCGACGTGCGGGTGCGCGCGGCCAACGGCGACATCTCCGTGGACCGGGCCGGTGCTGGTGTCGACGCGAAGACCTCCAACGGCAGCATCCGCATCGGCGAGGTGGTCCGCGGTTCGGTCACGCTCGGGACCGCGATGGGTGACCTGGAGGTCGGCATCGCCGAAGGTACCGCCGCCTGGCTACAGGTGAACACCGGGTTCGGGCACGTGCACAACCTGCTGGAGGCCGCCAGCAGCCCCGGGGAGCCCGACGAGACCGTCGAGGTGCGCGGGCGCACCTCCTACGGCGACATCACGATCCGCCGTTCCTGAAGACCTTCCGGAGGGGAAAACCATGACCACCAGGCAATCGTCGGCGATCGCGGTGACCGGGCTACGCAAGTCCTTCGGTGACCAGGTCGTGCTCGACGGTCTCGATCTCACCGTGCGACGGGGAACGGTCTTCTCGCTGCTCGGCGCGAACGGCGCCGGGAAGACCACCACGGTCAAGATTCTGTCCACTTTGCTCAGTGCGGACGCCGGTGAGGTCCAGGTCGCCGGGCACGACCTCGCCCGCGAACCCGACGCGGTGCGCGCCGCGATCGGTGTCACCGGCCAGTTCTCGGCGGTGGACAACCTGCTCACCGGCGAGGAGAACCTGCTGCTGATGGCGGATCTGCACCACCTCGCCCGGGGCGAGGGCCGGCGCCGCGCAGCCCAGCTGCTCGAACAGTTCGACCTGGTAGAGGCGAGCAGGAAGCCGGCATCGACCTACTCCGGGGGCATGCGGCGGCGGCTCGACCTGGCGATGACCCTGGTCGGCAGCCCGCAGGTGATCTTCCTCGACGAGCCGACCACCGGACTGGACCCGCGCAGCCGCCGGAACATGTGGCAGATCATCCGGGACCTGGTGGCCGGCGGCGTCACCATCTTCCTGACCACGCAGTACCTGGAGGAAGCCGACGAGCTGGCCGACCGGATCGCGGTCCTCGACCACGGCCGGGTGGTCGCCGAGGGAACCGCGGAGGAACTGAAGCGCCGCATCCCCGGCGGGCACGTTCGGCTGCGGTTCGCCGCCCCGCAGGGCCTCGACGCGGCCATGGGCCTGCTGGGGCAGGCCACGCGCGACAACGACGCGCTCGCCCTGCGGGTGCCCAGCGACGGCAGCCTGCGCTCGCTGAAGACCCTGATCGACCGGCTCGACGACCGGGCCATCGAGGTCGACGAACTGTCCGTGCACACCCCCGATCTCGACGACGTCTTCCTCGCCCTCACCGGCGACTCCACCAACGAGAAGGTGACCACTCGATGAGCACCCACACCCTCACCGGCCCGGCTCCGGCGGGCCTGCGTTTCCATCCGCTGCGCGACTCGGCGACGATGCTGCGCCGCAACCTCAAGCGCATGCTGCGGTACCCGTCGATGACCGTGATGCTCGTCGGCATGCCCGTCGTCTTCCTGCTGCTGTTCGTCTACGTGTTCGGCGGCACGTTGGGCGCCGGGCTCGGCGGGCCGGTGCACAGCGGGGCGGTCGGCGGGCGCGCCGAGTACGCCAACTACGTGGCGCCCGCGATCATCCTGATGACCGTGACCTCCACGGTCCAGGGGACCGCGATCTCGATCGCCATGGACATGACCGAGGGCATCATCGCCCGGTTCCGCACCATGCACATCGCCCGCGTCTCGGTGCTGACCGGACACGTCCTTGGCAGCGTGATCCAGGCGGTGTTCAGCCTGGTGATCGTGATCGGCGTGGCCTTGCTGGTCGGTTTCCGGCCCGCCGCCGGGCTGGGCGGGTGGCTGGCCGCGGCCGGTTTCCTGGTGCTGGTGACCTTCGCGCTCGTGTGGCTCGCCGTCGCGCTCGGCCAGGTGAGCAAGAGCGTCGAGACCGCGAGCAACCTGCCCATGCCGCTGGTTCTGCTGCCCTTCCTCGGCAGCGGGTTCGTCCCCACCGACTCCATGCCGGCCGGGCTGCGCTGGTTCGCCGAGTACCAGCCGTTCACGCCGATCATCGAAACCCTGCGCGGCCTGCTGATGGACAAGCCGATCGGGAACAACGGGTGGATCGCGCTCGTCTGGTGCGCCGTCATCGCGCTGGGCGGCTACCTCTGGTCGAAGCGACTGTTCAACCGCGTGGGCTCTCGATAACGGCCTAAAACCCAACGAGACAAGCAAATCCCGCTAGCAGCCAACGACTTCCCCGAGCAGTCCGACCACACCGTCCCGGTCCGCGCCTGATCTCTGACCGCCTGGTCGGCCCCCGCCTCACCCCGCTCGCGAGTCAGCCCTCGCTTGAGCTCCTCTCGCGCGATCCCGCGCGCCCCTGATCACCTGCGCCGTGATGGCGAACCCGTGGCATCGCCATGCCCAAAACCGTTACTGAGAAAGGACAAAACGAATGAGCACCACTCAGGACTACCAGGCCGCGGAGCAGCTCCTCCGCCGACCCGCCCGCCCTGGTGAGCTCGTCATCGGCGACAAGATCAAGCCGCAGTGGCTCGACGGAGGAGCCCGCTTCTGGTACGGGGTGAGCAATGGGACCGGTAAGCGGTTCGTGCTGGTCGACCCGGCGGCGGGCACCCGCGAGCCGGCCTTCGACCACGCCCGGCTCGCCGCCGCGCTGGCCGCGGCCTCCGGGCAGCAGGTCGACCCTGAGGCGTTACCGTTCCGGGCCATCGAGCTGGCCGGGAACGCCGTGGAGTTCTTCGCGTTCGACGAGTACTGGCGCTGCCACCTGGACAGCTACGCCTGCGAGCGGGCCAAGTTCACGCCGCCGGGCAACCCGCTGGACGTGCCGTCACCGGACAGGAAGTTCGCGGTGTCCCAGCGGGGGCACGACCTGTGGGCGCGCTCGCTGTCCGACGGCCGCGAGTGGGCGCTGACCACCGACGGCGCGCCCGACTACCAGTACGGCTCCAGCCCGGAGTGCCTCGGCAACGGCACTCTGCTGCGCAAGTTCGGCCTGCCGCACCTGCCGCCCGCGGTGGCCTGGTCGCCCGACTCGACGAAGGTGCTGACGCATCGGACCGACGAGCGCGGTGTCCGGCAGACCCACCTGACGGAGGCCAGGCCCGCCGACGGCGGCGCCCCGCAGCCGCACACCCAGCGCTACCCCTACGCCGGGGACGAGACCATGCCGCTGGCCGAGCTCGTCGTGCTGGACCTCGCCGCGGGCACGGTGGTCCGCGCGCAGGTCGAGCCGCTGCCCATGCCGATGGTGTCGCCGATCATGCTCAAGTGGGCGTGGTGGGCGGCGGACGGCTCGGCGGTGTACTACCTCAGCCAGCCCCGCGACCGACGCACGCTCACCCTGCACCGGCTGGACCCGGCCACCGGCGAGGTCACCACCGTGCTCAGCGAGACCGGGGCCACCCGCGTGGAGCCCAACCAGTGGACGTACCAGCCGCCGATCGTGCGGGTGCTGGCCGACGAGGTGCTGTGGTACTCGCAGCGGGACGGCTGGGGCCACCTGTACCGCTACGACCTGCGCACCGGCGCGCTGCTCGGGCAGGTCACCTCCGGGCAGTGGGCGGTACGGCAGATCCTGTACGTCGACGAGACCGAGCAGGTGGTGTACTTCACCGCCTCCGGGCTGGTTGACGAGGATCCGTACCGGCGCACGGTGTGCCGGGTCGGTCTGGACGGCTCCGGCTTCGCCAGGGTCACCGACGACGAGCTGGACCACATCGTCACAATGCCGGACAGCATGGAGTACTTCATCGACTCCGCGTCCACAGTGGACACCCCACCGGTGTCCCGCGTCCGTGCCTGGACCGGTCGGGTGCTGGTCGAGCTGGAGCGCGCCGACATCAGCAAGCTCACCGCCACCGGCTGGACGCCGCCGGAACGGTTCCGCGTCAAGGCGGCCGACGGTGTGACGGACATCTACGGGGTGCTGTACCGGCCGCGCGGGTTCGACCCCGCCCTGCGCTACCCGGTGGTGGACACCATCTACCCCGGCCCGCAGGTCACCAGGGTCGACCCGTGCTTCGACCCCGGCGGGATGGGCTTCGACGCGGAACCCCTCGCGGCGCTGGGTTTTGTGGTGGTCGCGGTGGACGGGCGGGGCACCCCGGGGCGCGGCAAGGCCTTCCACGACGCCTCCTACGGCCACCTGGCCGACGCGGGCGGCCTGGACGACCACGTCGCGGCGCTGCGGCAGCTGGCCCAGACCCGGCCGTGGATGGACCTGGACCGGGTGGGTGCGTTCGGCCACTCCGGCGGCGGGTTCGCCACCGTCCGGGCGATGCTGGACTTCCCCGAGGTGTACCGGGCTGGCGTCGCCCTGTCCGGCTACCACGACGCCCGCTACTTCAGCCTGGACTTCGTGGAGGCCTACGACGGCGCGGACAACCCAGGGGCCTGGGCCCGCTCGTCCAATGTGGACATCGCGGACCGGTTGGCGGGCAAGCTGTTGCTCATCCACGGCGAGATGGACGACCGGGTCCACCCGGACCACACGCTGCGGCTGGCCGACCGGCTCATCGCCGCCGACAAGGACTTCGAGCTGCTCATCGTGCCTGGGGCCGAGCACGTGTTCATCGACTGCCTGGCCTACGTCCGCAAGCGCTGCTGGGACTTCCTGGTGCGCGAGCTGATGGGCACGCAGCCGCCGGCCTACCGCCCCGCTCCCATCCCCATCGACCCCGAGTTGCTCGGCGAACTCTTCGCCTGAACGCGACCACGCCGACGCGCGAAGATCAGGGCCACCGTTGCCGCGGCAGGTCCGGGATCTTCGCGCGTTCGGCCGTTTCCTGTTCGCGATCGTCCTTCTCAGCCTGGTGATCTCGGCGCGTGGCCGGGCTTCGACGTCCGGGGGCGCGCCGCCGGGAGCCGGCGCACGCCGCGCGGCAGGGTGTCCGCGTCGGCGAGGTGGCTGAGCAGGGTGTCCTGGAACGCGCGTGCCGCCGCCGTCGGAGCCGCGTCGGTGCGGTGCGCCAACGCGATCGTGCGGCTCAATCCGGGGCGCGCCAGCGGGGTCGCGCGCAGCAGCGGACGGGCCGCCAGCACCGTGCTCGGCACGATCGCCACCCCCAACCCGGCCTCCACGAACCGCAGCACCGCGTCCATCTCGCCGCCCTCCACCGCGAACCTCGGCTGGAACCCGGCGCGGTGGCAGGCCGACAGCGTCACCTCCCGCAGGTCGTAGCCCTCCCGGAACATCACCACCGGGTGGTGTCGCAGCTCGCCGATCGGCAGCTCGGTGCGGTCGGCGAGCGGGTCGGCGGCCACCGGCGAGGCCACCACCAGGCTCTCCCGCAGGATCGGGGTCGTGGTCAGCGCGCTGTCCGCGTCCGCGGGCGACTCGATCACCAGCGCCAGGTCCAGCTCGCCGCGCACCAGCTCGCGCACCAGGTCGCGCGAGCCGCCCTCGGTCACCAGCAGCTGGATGCCCGGGTACCGGCGGTGGAACCGGGCCAGCACATCCGCGAACACGCTGCCGCACAGGCTCGGCGGCGCGCCCACCCGCACCCGACCACGCCGCAGCCCCGCCAGCTCCTGCACCTCCAGCCGCGCGGTGTCCACATCGGACATGATCCGGCGGGCCACCGGCAGCAGCGCCTCCCCGGCCGGGGACAGCGCGATGTTGCCGCGCGCCCGGGTGAACAGCTCCGCCCCCAGCTCCCGCTCCAGCACCCGGATCTGCTTGCTCAGCGAGGGCTGCGCCACGTGCACCAGCTCGGCGGCGCGGGTGAAATGCCGGGTGTCGGCCACCGCCAGGAAGTACAGCAGCTGCTGCAAGGTCATAGCCCCAGACTATCGACACGAGCGTGACGATGTATTGGACGACTGGTTCCGCTGGCTCCTAGCGTTGTTGTCGTGGTTGTCCTCAGTACCTCGAAACCGTTGCGGCTGTGGCGATCCACGGTCGGCAAGAAGGCCGTCATGGCGATCACCGGCGCGCTGCTGTTCCTGTACGTGGTGGCGCACGCGCTGGCCAACCTCAAGATCTTCTTCGGCCCCGACGCGCTGGACGGGTACGGCCACTGGCTGCGTACCCTCGCCCAACCCGCGTTCGGCTACGGCGGCCTGCTCTGGGTGGCGCGCGCCGTGCTGCTGGCCGCGCTCGTCCTGCACGTCACCGCCGCCGCGCAGCTCGCCCGCCGCGCGCGGAAGGCCCGCCCGGTCGGCTACGCGCACCGTGCCACCGTGCAGGGCAGCTACCCGGCGCGCACCATGCGGTGGGGCGGCGTGCTGCTGTTGCTGTTCGTCGTCTACCACGTCCTGGACATCACCACCGGCACGCTCAACCCGCACGGCGTACCCGGCGAGGACTACCGCAACGTCGTCGCCGACTTCCAGCGCTGGCCGGTCGTGGTCGCCTACACCGCCGCGATCCTCGCGCTCGGCCTGCACCTGTGGCACGGGGTGTGGAGCGCGCTCCAGTCGCTGGGCAGCACGCTCGCCGCGCGCCGCGCCGCCCGGATCGCGGCGCTGGCCGCCTCGGTGTCGATCTGCGCCGCGTTCCTGTCCGTTCCGTTCGCCGTGCTCACGGGGGTGCTGAGGTGACCGATTTCGTCGAGGGCGCGCCGATCCGGGACGAACGCGACCCAGGCGGCCCGATCCAGACGCGCTGGGACCGCCGCCGGTTCGCCGCGCGCCTGGTCAACCCGGCCAACCGGCGCAAGCTCACCGTCATCGTCCTCGGCACCGGGCTGGCCGGCGCGTCCGCCGCCGCCACCCTCGGCGAACTGGGCTACCGGGTGCGCGCGTTCTGCTACCAGGACAGCGCCCGCCGCGCGCACAGCATCGCCGCGCAGGGCGGGATCAACGCCGCCAAGAACTACCGCAACGACGGCGACAGCGTGCACCGGCTGTTCCACGACACCGTCAAGGGCGGCGACTTCCGCTCCCGCGAGGCCAACGTGCACCGGCTGGCGCAGATCAGCACCCAGATCATCGACCAGTGCGTCGCCCAGGGCGTGCCGTTCGCACGCGAGTACGGCGGTCTGCTGGACACCCGGTCCTTCGGTGGCGCACAGGTGTCCCGCACGTTCTACGCGCGCGGCCAGACCGGACAGCAACTGCTGCTCGGCGCGTACCAGGCGCTGTCCCGGCAGGTCGCCGCAGGCACGGTCGAATTGCACACCCGGCACGAGATGCTGGACCTGCTGGTCGTCGACGGGCGGGCGCGCGGTGTCGTGGTGCGCGACCTGGTCACCGGCACGGTCACCAGCCACGTCGCGGACGCCGTGGTGCTCGCCACCGGCGGCTACTCGAACGTCTTCCACCTGTCCACCAACGCCCTGGGCTGCAACGCCACCGCCATCTGGCGCGCGCACCGGCGCGGCGCGCTGTTCGCCAACCCCTGCTACACCCAGATCCACCCCACCTGCATCCCGGTCAGCGGCGACCACCAGTCGAAGCTGACCCTGATGAGCGAGTCGCTGCGCAACGACGGCCGGGTGTGGGCGCCGGTCCGCACCGGCGACACCCGCGCCCCCGGCGACATCCCGGAAGCCGAACGCGACTACTACCTGGAGCGCCGCTACCCCGCGTTCGGCAACCTGGTGCCGCGCGACATCGCGTCCCGTGCCGCCAAGGAGGTGTGCGACGAGGGCCGCGGCGTCGGCCCCGGCGGCCGCGGCGTGTACCTCGACTTCGCCGACGCGCTGCGCCGGCTCGGCCGGGACCTCGTGGCCGCCCGCTACGGCAACCTGTTCGAGATGTACCAGCGCATCACCGGCGAGGACCCGTACCGCCAGCCGATGCGCATCTACCCGGCCGTGCACTACACCATGGGCGGCCTGTGGGTGGACTACGACCTGCGCGCCACCATCCCCGGGCTGTTCGTCATCGGCGAGGCCAACTTCTCCGATCACGGCGCGAACCGGCTTGGTGCCAGCGCACTCATGCAGGGCCTCGCCGACGGCTACTTCGTGCTGCCCGCCACGATCGGCGACTACCTCGCCGACGGCCCGTTCGACCCGGTGCCCGCCGACCACCACGTCCTCGCCGAGGCCGAATCCGAGGTACGCGGCCGGATCACCACCCTGCTGACGGCGCGCGGCGACCGCACCGCCGACCACTTCCACCGCGAACTCGGACGGCTGATGTGGCAGCACTGCGGCATGGCCCGCAACGAGACCGGACTGCGCACCGCGCTCGCCGCGATCCCCGCGCTGCGCGAGCAGTTCTGGCAGCGCGTCGCCGTGCGCGGCACCGGCGCGCACCTCAACCAGGCGCTGGAGCGCGCCGGCCGGGTCGCGGACTTCCTGGAACTCGCCGAGCTCATCGTCCGGGACGCGTTGCACCGCACCGAGTCCTGCGGCGGCCACTTTCGCGAGGAGAGCCAAACCCCGGACGGCCAGGCCCTGCGTGACGACCCGGACTTCAGCTACGTCGCCGCATGGGAGTTCACCGGCGTCGGCCAACCCCCGGTGCTGCACCGGGAAGCCCTGACCTTCGAGCACATCACCCCCAGCCAGCGGAGCTACGCGTGAAACTCACCCTGAAGGTGTGGCGCCAGCCCGGCCCCGACGCGCCCGGGCGGCTCGTCGGCTACCCGGTGGACGACCTCACCCCGGACATGTCGTTCCTGGAACTGCTCGACGTCCTCAACCAGCGCCTCATCCTCGCCGGTGAGGACCCGGTCGCGTTCGACCACGACTGCCGCGAGGGCATCTGCGGCGCCTGCGGCGTGGTCGTCAACGGCCGCCCGCACGGACCGCAACGCGCCACCACCGCCTGCCAACTGCACCTGCGCGCGTTCCGCGACGGCGACACCATCACCGTCGAACCGTGGCGGGCGGGCGCGTTCCCGATCGTGCGCGACCTCGTCGTGGACCGCGGCGCGCTGGACCGCATCGTGCAGGCCGGCGGCTACGTCACCGCCCCCACCGGCAGCGCACCTGACGCCCACGCCGTGCCGGTGCCCAAGGCCGACGCCGACACCGCGTTCGAGGCGGCGGCCTGCATCGGTTGCGGCGCCTGCGTGGCCGCCTGCCCGAACGGATCCGCCATGCTGTTCACGGCGGCGAAAGCCACCCACCTCGGCGTGCTGCCGCAGGGCCAACCGGAACGCGCCACCCGCGCGGAGTCCATGCTCGCCGCGCACGACGAGCTCGGTTTCGGCGGCTGCACCAACACCGGCGAGTGCACCGCCGCCTGCCCCAAGGGCATCCCGCTCACCACCATCGCCCGCCTCAACCACGACATCCTCCGCGCCTGAACGCGGCGCCGTTGGTGCGGTGGCGGTTTTGGGCAGCGGGCGCCGAGGTCAGGCCGCGAACCCCGAGCGCCGCCACAGCCTGCGCGAGGTCGGCGTGAGCAGACCCAGTTCCTCGTAGAACGGGCTGAGCCTGCGCACCGAGTCGCGCCTGCTGGCCAGCACGTGCTCGTTGCGCACCGCCTGGCGGACGGCCTCGCGCGGGTCCAGTCCGGCCTGGGCGTACATCCGGGGGTTGCGCAGTGCGCGGGCGATCAACCCCAGGCCCAGGCCGACCGAGATCGCCAGCGCCTCGCGCTCGGCCCTGCTCAGCCGGGGCACGACCCGGACCAGTTCCTCGCGGGCGAAGCGCATGTGCCGGGCTTCCTCGATGACGTGGATGCGGAACACCTGGCGGCTCAACGGCTGCACCGAATCGTCCTTGAGCCCCTCGCGCTGGAACATGTCGAAGATCTCCTCGACGAACAGCACCGCGACCCAGGCCAGCGGCTTGGTCGAGTAGCCGCGCAGCAGCGTGGTGAGCAGGTGGTCGAACCGGTTGGGCGGGTACGGGCCGCGCTCCAGCTTCGCCACGACCTGGCTGAACATCGTGGAGTGGCGGCACTCGTCGGCGATCTCGGTCAGCGCGTAGCGCAGGTGCGCCGAGGCGGGGTCGAAGGAGAACGAGTGGCGGATCAGCATCTGGATGAAGCTGGACTCCACCCACATGCCGAAGGACAGCGAGTTGGCCAGCTCGCAACGGGACAGTTCCACCCGCTGCCCGTGGCTCATGCCCTGCCACAGTTCGGTGCGGTACAGGCTCAGTTGGGGTGCGGGCAGGAACAGGGCGTCCGGCAGCAGCGGGGCCTGCCAGTCGATGTCGACGGCCGGGTCGTAGCTGTGCTGCACGGACGCCCTGAGCAGTCGCTGCGCGGTCACCTCACGGGACGGGATCGAGTCGGAACGTGCCATGAGCCACCTCCGCGACTATGACACCAGCCACTGTTACATCCGTCAATGACACATTCAGCGCTGCCGGTCCAACTGGCGCAGGGCCGTGTCCTGACCGATCCGCGCCAGCAGCCGCATCACCGGCGGCGCGAGGTGGGACAGCACGTAGGTGGCCCAGGCCCCGACGGTCACCGGCACCACCGGCCGGTTGCGCTGTACCGCGCGCAGGATCTGCCTGGCCACCACCTCCGGCCCCGGCGCGATGCGGCGGAACATGGCCGCGGCCTGGTCCCCGCGCTTGCGCTGTTCCTGCTCGTCCAGCCCGACGAACCGGGACGCCTGGTAGATGCCGGTGGAGATGAAGCCGGGGCAGATCGCGCTGACCCCGATGCGCTGACTGGCCAGGTCGGCGCGCAGGCACTCGCTGAGCATGACCACCGCGGCCTTGGTGGTGCAGTACGCGGGCAGCCCCCGACTGGGGGTGAAGCCCGCGGCCGAGGCGATGTTGACCAGGTGCCCGCCCCGGCCCCGCTCGGCCATCTGCGCGCCGAACAGGCGACAGCCGTGCACCACGCCGAGCAGGTTGATGTCGATGATCCGCCGCCAGTCCTCGGCGGAGTGCGCCAGGAACGGGCCGCCCATGCCGATGCCCGCGTTGTTCACCACCACGTCCGGCACGCCGTGCTCGGCGCGCACCCACTCCGCGAAGCGCTCCATCGCCGTCACGTCGGCCACGTCCAGTTGGTAGGCAACCCCGGTGCTGCCCGCGGTGGCCTGTGCCGTCTCCAGGTTGAGGTCCGCGCACACCACGGTCGCCCCGTGTGCCGCGAACGCCCGGGCCGTGGCCCGGCCGATCCCGGAGCCAGCCCCGGTCACCACCACGAGCCGCTTCGCCATGCCGAACCTCCTGGTTGCTCCTCACCCGATCGCGCCAGCCTAAAATGTCACATCGACTACTGTCACCATCCACACCGGTACACTCCGCAGCGATGACCGACTACCGGATCGACGAGCTGGCCAGGATCGCCGGGACCACGACCCGCAACGTGCGGGCCTACCAGGACCGCGGCCTGCTGCCGCCGCCCCGTCGACAGGGCAGGGTCGGCATCTACACCGACGCGCACCTGGCCCGGCTCAAGCTGGTCGGCTCGCTGCTGGAGCGCGGCTACGCCACCGCCCAGATCAGCGAGCTGCTCACCGCCTGGGAGACCGGCAAGGACATCGCCGACGTGCTGGGCCTGGAGCAGGCGCTGGGCAGCCGGTGGACCGACGAGATCCCGGCCCATCTCGCCGCCGAGGAGGTCGCCGACCTGTTCGCGGACGCGCCGGAGGATCTGGTGGGCAGGCTGGTGGCACTGGGGGTGCTGCGCCGCGAGGGCGAGCAGTACCGGGTCCCCAGCCCCCAACTGCTCAACGCGGTGCTGGAGCTGCTCGGCTACGGCTTTCCGCTGGGCAAGCTGGTCGACCTGTACGAGAACGTGCTGCCCGCGCTGGACGAGGTGGCCCGGCTGATGGCGGAGACCGGGGCCGCGCACATCATCGACACGCACGGCAGCGCCTGGCTGCCTGACGGCGCGGAGCTGAACGAATTCACGGGAATGCTGCAACGGCTGCGCCAGCTGGCCACTTCCTCGGTGCAGGGCATCCTCGGGCACGCCCTGGAACGCAACGTGCAGGCCCTGCTCGGCGAACACATCGCACGGGTCATCGCGAGCGATTCCGGCGGGGAGAGCGCTCCCGCGAACGCGGACCGGCCCTGACACCCAGTCGGGCGCCAGGGCCGGGGCAGGGGAATCGCGCCGACCGGGCTCAGGCCCCCGGTGGCATCACCTTGTGACCACCCACGGTTTCCAGAGAATCGGAATCGAGGATTCCGATTCGATACGCAATCGAGACCGCCTCGGCCCGGCCGTTGGCATCCAGCTTCCGGATGATGTTCTTGGCGTGAGTGCGCACGGTTTCCACAGAGACGAACAATCGCTCCGCCATCGCCCGGCTGCTCAACCCGTCCGCGATGAGCTCCAGGATTTCCGTCTCCCGGCTGGACAGCGGCCGCACCGGTCGTTCGACCTCACCGGCCCGCACCGCACCCTGGTAGGCGCCGCCGAACAGTTGCACCAAATAGGCCGCGGAGGCGGTGTTCAGCGCGACCTCGGAGGCGCCAGCGGCGAAGGCCGCCCGAGCCCGGTCCTGGGCGTCGGGCGTGCTCGCGATGAGCACCACCACCGGACAGGACAACCTGGTTTCCGTAAGGTTCCTTACCAGTTCGAATTCGGGGTCGACCGCCTGGTCGAGCACGACCAACCCGGTGGGGTTGCTGGTGGTGAAGCGAAGCGCGGCGGTCGGCGAGGAGGCAGCACGGACCGAGCCGACCTCAGGCACCTGGGCAGCGACCCGGGCGATTCCTATGCGAGTCAGCGGGGAGAATCCGACGATCAACACCTGACGCGCGTGGTTCGACATAAGCGGCTCCCCAGGGTGGAACAACAACTAGGCGGGACCCGTGCAAGGATGTCACACGAACTGCGAAATGCGCTAACAGACGTGACCCACCAGGCAAACCGGTAACACCTGGTAGCGGAACGCATTGTTCCGCATCACCTGATCAGATCATCGGGTCGTGACATTTCTACTGTCCGTACCGTTGGAATGGAAAACCTTTTCCAACCTCGGCCTCCGGCCCCTCGGACTCACCCCGATGACAAGGCCCTCGACAGCCCTGTCGGCACGGGTGCGCAACCGCCCACACTGAGCCGAGCAAGCCTCGGATTCCGTGACCACCCAATTACGGCACGTACACGTCTCGGTAATACGCCCCGCGTTGACTGGGCGCTGCCCCGATCAGGGGCACTCCCTACACCGGAAGAAGGCACGTCATGGGGATCGTCGCCCAGCTGGACGCACTCGTCGCCTACCTGACCCACATCCTGCTCGGCGGGCTGTAGGCGCGAGGGGCGAGGGGGCCGCCAGCACCGGTCCCCTCGCCCCGCTCACCGTCCGGTCCAGAACGCCCTCGTCACGACCTCCGCGCGCGGCAACCCCGGCCCGCGCCTGCCCCGCAGATACCGCCTCGCCCGGCGCACCGTCCTGACGTGGCCCGCCAGGTGGGCCACCGCCCCCACGGGCACGCGCTCCTCGCGCAGCCTCGCCAGCAGCGCCTCCCCCGGGCGGCCCGCGCTGGCCACCACCGTCACACCGGGCACCAACAGGCTCGCGCCGTCCAGGTCCTCGGCGGGCACCTCGATCACCCCGCACACCTCGGCCGAGGCGGGCACCGACTCCGCCAGCGACTGGAACAGGCCCACCGCGCTCGCGTCGCCGACCAGGAAGTACGCCAGGCCACGGCGGCACCTGGACAGCCGGCGCGGTCCCAGCAGCGCCACCCGGTCCCCCGCCGCCAGCGAGCGCGCCCACCGGGTCCCCGGACCGTCGCCCCGGTGCAACTGGAACACGATGCCCAGCCTGGACCCGCCCCCAGCCACCTCAGCGACCGTGTAGTGCCGGGTCACCCGCCGACCGACGCGGATGCCGACCGCGCAGCCGGGGGTCCACGGCGTCCCGGACAGCGGTTCACCGGTGAAGGTGACCAGGCGCAGGCCGGGTGAGAGTTCCTCGACGGAGTCCACGGTGACCGGGCGGGCTCGCCGCCTTGCGAGCAGTGCGGGCGCTGAAGGCATTGGGCCACCAGCCTTTCCGAGCGAACCTCCACTGAACTACAGCCGAGGGGCGGCAGGCAAGCCCGGTGTCCGCAACCTTTGCCGCAATGCGCAACATCTGTGTCCGATGTGTACTGAGGAGGCGAAAACCCGGCCCTGCGGGCCTACCGTGGGCGTGCGGGCGGTCTTCCGGCACGGACTGGGGGTGCCGGAAGGCCGTCTGGCGGCCAGGGTCGACCGGCTCAGCCCGCAGACCAGGCGGGCGGCCATCGAGGTGATCACTCAGGCGGCGCGGCCCGGCGCCGACCTGCGGTGGGTGTTGCGCGGTGACCGGGCGGCACGGGGTGCGAGGCCAGCTGCGCCGCAGGGAGCGCCAGCGCAGGCGAGGGCGACCGGGCGCGACCCACGAGCAGGCCGCGCAACGGTGCGGGAGTTCGGCGCCGGTGGCCGATCTGCTTGAGCAGTGCGGGTTCCGCCGACCGGCCGGTCACCAGATCGTCCACATCGGACAGTACGGCCTCACTTCCAGCTGGGCAGCCAGAGTTCGGCCTGCCACTGCGCGGCACTGATCGGCACCCCGTTGAGCACCGGCCACAGCCAGACGAAGTTGGCCACCACCAGTCCCACGTAGATGGCGACCACGAGCAGGCCGGTGTTGCGCCGCTCGCTGCCCGCCCTGGCCCTGCCGATGATGTCCCCGCAGGCGAGCACAAGCCCGAGCACGAGGAAGGGGGCCATCGGCGTGGTGTAGAAGAAGAACATCTGCCGCGACATCGTGGTGAACCAGGGCAGCAGCCCGGCCATGTAGCCGACCATGACTGCGGCGTGCCGCCAGTCCAGGCGGGCGAAGGCGCGCCACAGCGACCAGCCGATCATCGGCAACGCCAGCCACCACATGGCCGGGGTGCCGATCAGCATCTGCGCGCTGACGCACTGGCTGGAGCCGCAGCCCGCCGCGTACGGGCTTGGGCTCTGCTCGATGTAGTAGAGCATCGGGCGCAGGCCCATCGGCCAGGTCCAGGGCTTGGACTCCCAGGGGTGTGTTCCGTAGTTCGCATTGGTGAGCGACTCGTGGAACGCCAGCACGTCCTGCTGGTAGACCAGCAGCGAGCTCAACGCGTTCGCGGCCACATGCCGGTCGAACCCGGTCTCGCTGCCGAACCAGGCCCACCACGAGCCGAAGTACACCAGCAGGGCGATGCCGACGATCGCCCACAACGCGAGCGCCACGTCCCGGACGGCCGTGCCGAGCCACGGTCGTTCCACCCCGGCGGCACGCCGTGCGGTGGCGTCCCACACCACGCTGAGCAGGCCGAACGCGGCGATGAAGTACAGGCCGTTCCACTTGACCGCGCACATCAGCCCCAGTGACACGCCCGCGGCCAGCCGCCACCAGCGAAAGCCCAGCCTCGGGCCCCACTGGGACTCCCCGCCCCAGCCCTCACTGGCCGCGGTGGCCAGGCGGGACCGGACCACGTCCCGGTCGACCAGCAGGCAGCCGAAGGCCGCGATGACGAACAGCTCGCCGAAGATGTCGAGCATGCCCATGCGGGCCTGCACGTGGCTGACCCCGTCGCAGATCAGCAGCACCCCGGCCAGCGCGCCGAGCATGGTGGAGCGGGTCAGCCGCCGCCCGATCCGCACGATCAGGAACACGCACAGGGTGCCCGCGACCGCGGGGGCGAACCGCCAGCCCCAGCCGTCGTAGCCGAACAGCCACTCCCCCGTGGCGATCAGGTACTTCCCGAGTGGCGGGTGCACCACGAGTTTGTAGCCCGGATCGTCCTCGTAGCCGCCGTTGCGCAGCATCTGCCAGGCCTGCGGCACGTAGTGCTTCTCGTCGAAGACCGGGGTGCCCTTGTCCGTGGGCCAGCCCAGGTTCCAGAACCGCACCAGGCCGCCGAGCACCGTGAGCGACAGGGTCACCAGCCAGCCCCGCAGCCGGTCGGTCGGCGGGAACGGCCCCAGCCGCCGCACCGGGTCGGCCGAGGGCGGGGGCTCGGCCGGGGGCACCTCGCCCACGTCCACGACCAGGTCGGAGTCGGCCGGGGCGGCGGTCTGCACGGCGGTCACGGGAGCCGATGGTAAAGCAGGGCTTGGGGCGTTCAGGTGAAGAGCAGGGCGCGAGCCACCGCGCCGAGCCGCCCGGCGACGGCCGGGCCGCGCACCAGGTGCGGGGTCCGCGCCACGTCGGCGATCACGATCAGCGCGCCGCGTACCCGCAGGTGGGCGTCGCGCTGGGACAGCTCGGGCCGGTGCGCCCGCAGCAGCGAGACCCACTCGGTGATCAGCTCGCGTTGCGCCATGCGCACCTGGTTGCGCTCCGCGAGAGGCAGGTTGCCGATTTCGGTGACCAGGGCGCCCATGAGTTGCCGATGACGCAACGCGAAGCGCACGTGCCCGTCGACCAGCAGGTCCAGCGCGTGCCCGTGGCTGGTGGCCACCCGCAGGACCTCGTGCAGGTCGAGCCAGAGCGCCTCGGTGCCCCGGTTCAGCGCGGCGAGCAGGATCTCGGTCTTGCTGGCGAAGTGGTTGTAGACGCTGGGCCCGGCGATGGCCGCGGCGGCGCCGATCTCGGCCATGCTCACCGACTGGTAGCCGTGCTCACCGAACAGCCGGGTCGCCGCCGCGAGCAGCGCCTCCCGCCTGCTCACCGGGGCCAGCCCGGCCGTGTCTCCCGGGGGTGTAGCCGCCTCACCGGCGTCCGGCAGCCGCACCGCGCAGATCGCGCTGGTCATCGCCACCAGCACTGGGACGTCCAGCTCGACCGTGTGGTGCGCGGTGCTGCCCAGTGCGCAGAGCACGGCCCAGCCGAGCAAGTCGGCGTCGGCGGCCGAGAGCTCCGCGCGGTGCTCGCCGATCCCCTCGGCCAGCCGCTGGTTGACCTCGCGGAACCGCCTGCGCAGCACCTGCTGGTTGGCGGCGGGCAGGTGCCGGGCCTCCCGCTCCCAGAGCAGGCCCAGCTCGCGGCCGTGCACGGTGCCCTCGGCCAGCCGGGTCAGCATCGCGTCCAGCCCGCCACCGGCCGAGGTGACCGCGTACAGCCGCTCGAAGGAATCACTGACCGCACTGTCCAGAAGGGACTGCTTGTCCCGGAAGTGCCGGTACAGCGCGCCCGCCGTGATGCCGACCGCGCCAGCGATGTCGGCCATGCTCACGTTGTGGTAGCCCACCTCGTGGAAGCACACCGAGGCCGCGGACAGGATCTGCTGCTTGCGGTCCTTGGGGCGGCGGGCCCGGGTCAGTGCACCGATCGTTCCGCCTCGTTCCAGTAGACCTTGCGCAGTTCCCGCTTGAGGATCTTGCCCGCCCCGGACACCGGCAGCGCCTCGACGAACTCCACGCTGCGCGGTGCCTTGTACCCGGCGATGAACTGCTTGCAGTGCTCGCGCAGCTCCTCCTCGCCCGCCGAGGCCCCGGGCAGCAGCACGACCACGGCGTGCACCCGCTCGCCCCACCCCTTGTCGGGCACGCCGATCACCGCGCAGGAGGCCACCGAGGGGTGCTTGGCCAGCGCGTTCTCCACCTCGGCCGAGTACACGTTCTCCCCACCGGAGACGATCATGTCCTTGATCCGGTCCACGATGTACAGGTAGCCGCGCTCGTCCAGGTAGCCGCCGTCCCCGGTGTGCATCCAGCCCCCGCGCAGCGCCTGCTCGGTCTCCTCGGGCTTGTTCCAGTAGCCCAGCATGACGTGCCCGCCGCGCACCACGACCTCGCCGACGGTGCCGGTGGGCACCTCGTTGTCCTCGGCGTCGACCACCCGCACCTGGGCGTGTGGCCCGGCGCGCCCCGCCGACCGGCGCAGCTGCGGGTCCTCGTGGTCCTCGGCCATCAGCATGGTGGCCACCGGCGACAGCTCGGTCATGCCGTACGCCTGAGTGAGCCGCACCTCGGGCAGCAGGGCGGCGGTCCGTTGCAGTACCGCGTCGGAGATGACCGAGGCCCCGTAGAGCAGTTGGCGCAGGCTGGACAGGTCCGCCTCGCGTGCGGCCGGGTGGTCGACCAGCAGCTGGATCATCGTCGGCACCAGCAGCACGTCGGTGACCCGGTGCCGCTGCACCGCCTCGATCACCTTGACCGGGTCGAACATCGGGATGATCACGTGTGTGCCGCCGAGCAGGTTGCGGCCCACCCAGGAGGCCAGGTCGGCCAGGTGGAACATGGGCGCGGCGTGTAGCAGCCGCCCGCCCGGCTGCACGAACCCGCAGGCCGCGCTGCCCAGTGCGGACACCATCAGGTTGGCGTGGCTGAGCATGACGCCCTTGGGGTGGCCGGTGGTGCCGCCGGTGTAGAAGACCCCGGCGAGATCGTCCCCGCTGCGGTAGGCGTCGGGCACCGGCTCGTGCGCCGCGACCAGTTCCTCGTAGGACAGGGCGCCCTCCGGGGTCGGCCCCTCGCCGCAGTGGATCACCGTGCGCAGCTGCGGGCACTGCTGGCGCAGCGCGGGCAGCATCGCGCTGAACACGTCGTCGACCAGCAGCACCTCGGTGCCCGAGTCCACCAGCGAGTAGGCGATCTCCGCCGGGCTCCAGCGGATGTTCACCGGGTTGACCACCGCCCCGGCCCAGGGCACCGCGAGGAGGTACTCGTGGTAGCGGTCGGAGTTCAGCGCCAGGATCGCCACCCGGTCGCCCACGCCGACGCCAAGCCCGTGCAGCGCACCCGCCAGCCGGGCCACCCGGTCCGCGCACTCCGCCCAGGTCCTGGTGCGCTCACCGAAGATCGTCGCGGGCAGGTCGGGATTGTGCTGGCAGGCCCTGTGCAGCGGCTGGGTCAGGTACACGGCTGTCCGCCTCCTCGCCATCGAGTGCAGATCAGGCTATTCCTCGTTCACTTAACACCACAAGACCGCGTCATGACGCGAGTGGCGGGCAGGATGACCGGAATGGCGGTTCACTTAGTGCGAGTTGTGACGAACCTGTTCGGGCCTGGTGACGGTCCCGTTCCCGCCGGGCCGCCGCGCCGCGAGCTGTCCATAATGGTCACGAGGAGGGGAGCCGCCCTTGTGCGCACAGGTCCTGGTCGCCGACGACGACACCAAGCAGGCCGAGCTGGTCCGCCGCTACCTGGAGCGGGAGGGCCACCGGGTGCTCGTGGTGCACGACGGGCGCGCGGCGTTGGAGCGCACTCGTGAGCTGCGGCCCGACCTGCTGGTGCTGGACGTGATGATGCCCAGGGTGGACGGGCTGGACGTCTGCCGGGTGCTGCGCGCCGAGCACAACCACGTGCCGGTGCTCATGCTGACGGCCCGCTCCACCGAGGACGACCTGCTGCTGGGCTTGGACCTGGGCGCCGACGACTACCTGACCAAGCCGTACAGCCCGCGCGAGCTGATGGCCAGGGTGCGTGCGCTGCTGCGCCGGGTGACCCGTGCCGAGGCCCGCGCCGAACGACCGCTGGTGGTCGGCGACCTGGTGGTGGACCCGGTGCGGCACGAACTGACCGTGGGCGGGCGGCTGATCGAGTGCACGCCCTCGGAGTTCCAGATCATGCTGGTGCTGGCCTCGCAGCCGGAGCGGGTCTTCACCCGCAGGCAGCTGCTGGAGCAGGCGCACGGGGTGGACGGCTACATCTCCGAGCGGACCATCGACGTGCGGGTGATGAACCTGCGCAAGAAGATCGAGCGCGATCCGCGCAACCCGGTCTACCTGACCACGGTGTACGGAGTGGGGTACCGGCTCAGTGACCGCCCGGCCTGACCTGCGGCGCAGGCTGCTGGTCCGCCTGCTGGCCAGCTCCGTGCTGATCGCCGTGTGCTCGATCGCCGCGACGGCCTGGCTCGCCGTGCGGTCCACCTCCGGGGCGATCCGCACCGAGCAGGGCAAGGCCCTGGCCACCGACGCGCACATCTACGACGTGCTGCTGGGTTACGCCGCCACGCACCCGCGCTGGGACGGCGTGTCCACTGTGGTCGATGACCTGGCCAGGCAGACCGGCCGGGTCGTCGTGCTGACCACGCCCGCACGCACTCCCATCGCCCAGTCCGCGGCCGGGGTGAGCCTGCCGCAGACCGCGTCGGCGGCGCTCGACCCGCTGGCCGTGGACCCCGTGCTGGTGCCCAACGCGCCCGCCGACCGCATCGATACCAGGGCGGTCGGCCCGTTCGCGCTGACCGACCGGGAACGGGCCAGGCTGCGCGGTGCCGCCGACGCGGAGGTCCAGTGCCTGCGCGGAGCGGGGTTCTCGGCGTTCGTCGCCGAGCAGCCCAACGGGCGCGCCAAGGTCGTCACGCCCGGCATTGACCAGCTCAAACCCACTGTGTCCTGTGTGGACATTCCGGTGGATTCGCCGATGCCCAGCGAGCAGAAGGCGCTGGGTGAACTCAACCAACTCGTCAACGACTGCCTGGCGCACAAGGGATACGCCCTGATCCGGCTGCGGCTGGACCTGACCTGGACGGCAAGCGAGCCGAGGGTGAACCCCGGTTCGGACCAGGAACCGGTCACCGAGTGCGTCACCAGTGGCCGTCGCCAGCAGCTGACACCCTTCGTGAGCCCGGCCGCCCTGCTGTTCCTCAGCGACCCGCAGGGAAACCCCGCGCCGACAACAGGTCTGTCCACGGCGAACGCGGTGGGCATCGGGGGCACGGTGGCCGTGGTGCTGCTGCTGACCGTGGGCGTCACGGTGCTGGTCGCGACCCGGCTGACCCGTCCGATCAGGGCGCTGACCGAGGCGGCACAACGGATGCGTGACGGGGACACCTCGGCACGGGTCCGGGTGCGCGGCAAGGACGAGATCGGGCAGTTGGCGGCGGCGTTCAACGAGCTGTCCGAGCACCGGGAATCCCTGGAACGCCAGCGCAAGAACATGGTCAGCGACGTCTCGCACGAGCTGCGCGCCCCACTGGGCAACATCCGCGGCTGGCTGGAGGCCGCACAGGACGGGGTCGCCGAGTTCGATCCCGCGCTGGTGGCCTCGCTGCTGGAGGAGAGCATCCTGCTGCAACGCCTCGTGGACGACCTACAGGACCTGGCCCTGGCCGACGCGGGCAAGCTGCGGCTGCACCCCGAGCCGGTGGCCGTGGCCGAGCTGGTGGAGCAGGTGATCACCGCGCACCGGGGGCAGGCCGAGGGCCGACAGGTCACCGCCGAGGTGATCGACTCGCCCGAGGTGGTGGCGGACCCGGTGCGGCTGCGGCAGGTCCTGGGCAACCTGGTCGGCAACGCCGTGCGCCATGGGGACGTCACCGTGCGGGCCGAGCAGGTCGGCGAGCAGGTCGTGATCAGCGTGCGGGACACTGGTCCCGGCATCGCGCCGGAGGATCTGCCGCACGTGTTCGACCGGTTCTGGCGCGCGGACCGCTCGCGCAGCAGGCAGACCGGCGGCAGCGGGCTCGGCCTGGCGATCGTGCGCAACCTGGTGCGGCTGCACGGGGGAACCGTGACGGCCGAGAGCACCTTGGGCGAGGGCGCCACCTTCACCCTGCGGCTGCCCGCATCCAGCGGTCACTGAGCCCGAACAGGTTCATCACAAGCGCCGATCACCCTGGACGACATGAGAATCGTCCTTGGCGCGGCACTGCTCGCGGTCGCCGCGGTGACCGCCTGCGGCACACAACCAGCTCCCGACAAAGACATCGCGTCACTGTCCACAACGGACTCGACCAGTGCAGCGACGACCACGACCGCGACCGCGCCCACCGAGGGCAGGCCGCAGCTACGTCTGGACATGACCGAGGACGAGTCGAACAAGGTCTGGCAGCCCTACTACCGGTGCTACGAACAGCACGGCGTGGCGCTCAGCCGGATGGGGCCCAACGGAGAGCTCCAGGTGCCGAGCAAACCCGATCCGGCGAAGGAGAAGGAGGCCGCGCAGGCGTGCAAGGGCAAGCTGCCGTTGCAACCGCCCGAGCTGGACACGAAGGGCCCCAAGTACCGGGACAACTTCCACAAGTGGGTGCAGTGCATGAACGACAGGGGCTTGAAGATCGTCGAGGTGCCGGACACCAGCGTGGACCCGGACGGCATCGGCTGGACCTACGGTGAGGGCAACACGATCGGCGGCGAACAGGGCGCGAAGATCGAGCGCGAGTGCAAGCTGGCGGCCTTCAAGTGAGCAGGAAGTGGGTACTGACCGGGGTCGCGGTGCTCGCCGTCACGGCCACCGCGGGCGTGCTGGCCTACACCTGGACCGCGACCGGACCGCCCAGCGCCGGAGCGGGTCCGGCACCGGCGCAGACCGTGGCGATCGTGCGCGCCGACCTGTCCGACACCCGCGAGGTGGCCGGAACCCTGGGCTACGGGGCGGAAACCCCGCTCAAAGGGCACAAGGCGGGCACCATCACCTGGCTGCCCCAGGTGGGCGGTGAGATCGACCGGGGCAAGGTTCTATACAAAGTGGACGAACAGCCGGTGCTCGCCCTGTTCGGCGACACACCGCTGTACCGCAAGCTCGACACGCCGGGCACCAAGGGCAAGGACGTCAAGGTGCTGGAGGCCAACCTCGCCGCGCTGGGCTACTCCCCCGGCACGGTGGACGAGGAGTTCACCGCGGCCACCAGCGCCGCGGTGAAGAAGTGGCAGCGCGCCAACGGGGTCAAGGAGACCGGCACGGTCGACCCGGGCGATGTTGTCGTGCTCCAGGCGAAGTCCCGGATCTCGGCGGTCAAGGCCCAGCTCGGCGACCCCGCCGAGGGCGAACTGCTGTCGGTCACCGGCACGAGCACCGCGGTGACCGTGCCGCTGGACCCCGGCCAGGTCTCGCTGGCCGCCAAGGATGCCAAGGTCGGCGTCACCCTGCCGACCGGCAAGCAGGTGCTGGGCACGGTCGCGCAGGTCGGCACGAGCGTGCAGTCCGGCAAGGGCAGCGACCCGAACTCCAGCCCCAAGGTGACCGTGACGATCACCTTGGATGAGCCTGGGAACTTCGAGTCGGCGCCCGTGCGGGTGCAGTTCACCACCGAGACGCACAAGGGCGTGCTCGCCGTGCCGATCACCGCACTGGTGGCCCTGCGCGAGGGCGGCTACGCGGTGCAGGTCAGGGGCGGCGGCCTGGTCGCCGTCAAGACCGGGCTGTTCTCCCAGGGACGAGTGGAGATCACCGGCAGTGGGCTGGTCGAGGGCACGCAGGTGGTGATCGCGACGTGAGCCCGGTGCTGGCACTGCACGAGGTGAGCAGGCACTACCCCGGCGGGGTGCGCGCGCTGGACGGGGTGTCGCTGCGGATCGAGCGGGGTGAGCTGCTGGCGATCGTGGGCCCCTCCGGCTCGGGCAAGTCCACGCTGCTGCACCTGATGGGCACGCTCGACCGGCCCAGCGGCGGCACCGTCGAACTGTCCGGTCAGGACGTGGCCGGGCTGTCCGACCGCAGGCTGTCGACCCTGCGCGGGCGGTCGATCGGCTTCGTGTTCCAGCAGTTCCACCTCACCGAGGGGCTGACCGCGACCGAGAACGTGGCCACCGGCCTGCTCTACGCCGGGGTGCCGCGCAAGCTGCGCACCGGGCAGGCCCGTGAGGCGCTGGCACGCGTGGGGCTGGGCCACCGCACCGGGCACCGGCCGCACGAGCTGTCCGGCGGCGAGAAGCAGCGGGTGGCCATCGCACGCGCGCTGGTCAACCGCCCGGCGCTGGTGCTGGCCGACGAGCCGACCGGAGCGCTGGACAGCGCGAACGGACAGGCGGTGCTGGAGTTGTTGCGGCAGTTGAACTCCGAGGGCACGACCATCGCGATCATCACCCATGACCGGGAGATCGCGGCGAGCTGCCCGCGCCGGGTGGAGCTGCGCGACGGCCACGTGGTGTCCGATACCGGCACGGCGATCGGAGTCCCGGCATGACGCTGACCGACCTGCTGCGCCTGGGACTGCTCAGGGTGCGCACCAAACCGCTGCGGGCCGCGCTGTCCGCGCTGGGCATCTCGATCGGCATCGCGACGATGATCGTGGTCGTCGGCATACCCGCGTCCAGCCAGCGCGCGCTGATGACCAGGCTGGAGGCCTTGGGCACCAACCTGTTGCGGGCCGAGGCGGGCAAGGACCCCAGCACGCAGCAGCTGGTCTCGCTGCCGACCGAGGCGGTGTCCATGGTGCGCCGGATCGGCCCGGTGAGCACCGCCACCGCGGTGGCCAACACGCACAGCACGATCAACCGCAGCAACCTGGTCACCCCGGAGCAGTCCTCCGGGCTCCCGGTGCTGGCGGCCGACCCGCGGTTGCTGGCCTCGGTCGGCGGCAGGGTGCACAGCGGGCGGTTCCTCGACCAGGTCAGCCAGGCCTTCCCCACCGTCGTGCTCGGCAGTGCCGCCGCCAGCCAGCTGGGCATCACCGAGGCGCACGGCGACCAGCAGGTGTGGATCGGCGACGGCTGGTTCACCGTGATCGGTGTGCTGGACCAGATCCCGCTGGCCCCCGACCTGGACCGCGTCGCGCTGGTGGGCTGGCAGGCCGCCCGCGAGCGGCTGGGCTTCGACGGGCACCCGACCGTGCTGTACCTGCGGGCCGAGCAGTCACGGGTGGAACAGGTCCGCGGGGTGCTCGCCGAGACGATCCTGCCTGGCCAGTCCGGGCTGGTGACGGTGGGCCGGCCCTCGGACGCGCTGGCCGCCAAGCAGGCCACCGAGAGCGCGTTCTCCGCCCTGCTGCTGGGTTTGGCCGCGGTGGCACTGTTGGTCGGCGGGGTGGGCGTGGCCAACACGATGATCGTGTCGGTGCTGGAGCGGCGCGGCGAGATCGGGCTGCGCCGGGCACTGGGCGCGCACCGGGGCCAGATCCGTGTCCAGTTCCTGACGGAATCGGTCGTACTGTGCGGATTGGGCGGTACTGTCGGAACTATACTGGGAGTAGCCGCCACGGCGTGTTACTCGGCCGGTCAGGGATGGCCCGCGGTGATTCCGCCGGCGGCCGTGGCGGGCGGGTTCGGGGCTGCGTTGCTGGTCGGCGCGGTGGCCGGGGTCTACCCGGCGGTAAGGGCAGCCCGGTTGCCCCCGACGGCAGCGCTGTCCGCCACGTAGACTGGTAACGGCGCCATCCATCTGGTCTACAGCAGGCAAAGGCGAAGATCTTCTACGTTCCAGCCATGCGGAGAAAACCCTTGTCCCACTGGGCCACCCTGGTTCTCGTCCGCGACACCACCCAGGCGCACACCTGGCACAGACCGCTGTCGCTGCGCAGGTCCGACGGCCGAGTGGACCAGTTCCGTTGCGCCGCAATGCCCTTCGAGGTGCAGAGGGACGCCGAGTTCGCCTGGCACCGGGCCCAGGAGAAACCGGGCGGGCGGTACAGCCCGTGGCAGCCGATCTGCCCGGTGCCGGTCGGGCCGCGCACCTGCGTGTTGTGCGCGGCCGAGGACGCGGCGGGCCGGCTGGAGGTCTTCCTGCCCTCGTTCGGGACGGTGCACCGGGTGACCCAGTGCGGGCAGGAATGGTCCAGTGCCAGCGACTTCGGCCTGGCGCCCGGCCCGTACGGGGGCGGCGTGGCGGTGTTCACCACCCGTGACGGCCGACTCGCCGCCTTCGCCTCCAGCAAACGCCCAACGTCCTCAATGGACATGCGTGTGCAGCGGGAACCCGGCGGGGCCTGGGGTCCGGTGATCGGACTGGGCCGTGTGCCCTGGCCGAACAGCTACCTCGGAGAGCCACACTCCGTGACCGAGTTCGCCGACGGCAGACTGCGCGTGCTGGCCACGGAGTGGAACCGGGACCGGACCTGGGAGATCCGCCAACTGACCCCCGCTGGCGAATGGTCCACCTGGCGCCGCGCCTGACCCCACCCCCGGCGAGTCCCGCCCTGCGGAGCCCGAGTCCCGCCCTCAGGCGTGCGAGTCCCGCCCAGCGGTCAGCCTGGCGCTGACCCAGTCGTGGAATGCGCCGATGTGGTGCTCGCTGGGCACGAGCACCCCACCGCGCCGGTAGGCCCGCGAGCTCATCGTCGGCTGGCAGCGCTCGCACGCCGCGAAGTCCTGCTCGTTGACCCGGTGGAACAGCTCCACCGAGCGGGACACGTCCTTGCCCTCAGCCACCACCTCGGGCAGGTACAGCCAGTCGCACTCCACGACCGTGCGGTCCGGGGCGAGCGGGTACATCCTGTGCCAGATCACGTGGTCGGGCACCAGGTTGATGAACACCTGCGGCTTGACGGTGATCGCGTAGTAGCGACGGTCCTGATCCTCGGTCACCGAGGGGATCCGGTCCAGACCAGTGCCGCCGTCCACGGTGAAGCCCTCGATGCCCTCGCCGAACTCCGCGCCGTGCCCCACGTAGTACTGGGCGGCGAAGCCCTCGGCGAACTCCGGCAGCACCTCGGTCAACTCGGGGTGGATCGTCGCGCAGTGGTAGCACTCCATGAAGTTCTCGATGATCAGCTTCCAGTTGGCCGCCACCTCGTAGGTGATGCGGCGGCCCACCTGGAGCTGGTCGATCTCGTAGTGCCCGATCGCCTCGGGGTCGCCCAGGCGCTCGGTGCACGCCGCGATCACGTCCTGCTCGAAGGACGGCGGCTGCTCGGCCAGGCACACCCACACGTAGCCCAGCCACTCGCGCACGTGCACGGTGACCAGCCCGAACTCGACCCGGTCGACGTCGGGCATCCTGGTCAGGTTCGGGGCCGCGATCAGCTTGCCGTCCAGGCCGTAGGTCCAGGCGTGGTACGGGCACTGGAAGGCGCGCTTGACCTCACCACTGTCCTCAGTGCACAGTTTCGCGCCGCGGTGGCGGCAGATGTTGAGGTAGGCGCGGACCGCCCCGTCGCGGGCACGGGTGACGATCACGCTCTCGCGTCCGATCTGGACGGTTCTGTACCGTCCCGGCCGACCCACCTCGGCGGATCTGGCCGTGCAGAACCACATCCGCTCGAAGATGCGCTCCTGCTCCAGCTCGAACACGTGCGGATCGGTGTAGCTGGCCCCGGGCAGGGTGGGGATCAGGCTGTCGGGCAGACCCGGTGCGGTTGTCATCGCGGTCACCTCGTCCTGGGTCAACGGCGGATGCGGGCCATCTCGGGGTCGAACAGCGGCTCTTCGCGGACCGTGGCCGGGATCTTCTCCCCGAAGTACTCGATGGCCACGGCGGTGCCCGGCACGGCGACCGCCGCGGGCAGCCACGCGTAGGCCACGGTTCGGCCGAGGCTGTACCCGTAGGCCGCGCTGGTGACGTAGCCGACCGCGGACCCGTTGGCGTGCACGGGTTCCTTGCCCAGCACCACCGAGTTCGGGTCGTCCACGGTGAGGCAGGTCAGCTTGCGTGCGGGCGTCTCGCGGCCCGCAAGCGCTTGCTTGCCCAGGAAGTCGTCCTTGTCCATGCGCACGGCGAACCCCAACCCCGCCTCGTACGGGTCGTGCTCGGGCGTCATGTCGGTGCCCCAGGCCCGGTAGCCCTTCTCCAGGCGCAGGCTGCTGAAGGCGCTGCGCCCGGCGGCCACCAGGCCGAGGTCGCGCCCTGCCGCCCAGAGCGTGTCCCACAGCTTGAGGCCCTGGTCCGCGCTGGTGTAGAGCTCCCAGCCGAGTTCGCCCACATAGGACAGTCGCATGGCGGTGACCGGCACGGTGCCCAGGTGTGCGCGCTTGGCCCGGAAGTAGCCGAACCCCTTGTGCGAGAAGTCCTGATCCACCAGGGGTTGCACGAGGTCGCGAGCCAGCGGCCCCCACACGCCAAGGCAGCAGGTGCCCGCGGTGATGTCGCGGACCGAGACCTCTGCGGGCGCGTGTCGCAGGAGCCAGTCCAGGTCCAGGTTGCCGTTGGCGCCGACCTGGAAGTGCTGCTCACCGAGCCGGGCCACGGTCAGGTCGCTGCGCACTCCCCCGAACTCGTCCAGCAGCAGCGTGTACGTCACCGCGCCGACTGACTTGGCCAGGTTGTTGGAGGTCATGCGTTGCAGGAACTCCAACGCCCCAGGGCCGCTGACCTCCAGCCGCTTCAACGCGGTCATGTCGTACAGGGCGACTCGCTCGCGGGTGGCTCGCGCCTCGGCGGCGGCGATCGGCGACCAGTAGCGGGCCGCCCACTCGTCGCACGGTGGCACGTCGATCCCTTTGCACAGCGGGGAGTTCGCCTCGTACCAGTGCGGGCGCTCCCAGCCGCTGGCCTCCAGGAAGACCGCGCCGAGCTCCTGCTGCCGTTGGTAGAACGGCGACACCCGCAGCGGGCGCGGGGACTCCATGGGCTGCAAGGGATGGATGATGTCGTAGACCTCGACGAAGTTCTGCTTGCCGCGCTCCAGCACGTACTGCGGGGCCAGCTGGAACTGCTCGAACCGGTTCAGGTCGCACTCGTGCACGTCGGTGCGCGGGCGGCCCTCCACCAGCCACTCGGCCATCGCCCTGGCGACTCCCGCGGAGTGCGTCACCCACACCGCCTCGGCCACCCAGAACCCGGCGGCCTCCCGGGACTCGCCCATGAGCGGGAACCCATCCTGGGTAAAAGAGAAAACCCCGTTGAAGCCCTCGGTGACCTCGGTCTGGCCCAGTGCGGGCAGTAGCCGCACCGAGTGCTGCCACGCGGGCGCGAAGTCTACCGGCGTGAACTCCAGCATGGACGGCATGACCGCCGCTTGACCGGGTAGCGGCAGGCCATCCACCGCCACCGGCATGGGGTCGTGCCCGTAGTAGCCGATGCCGATCCGGTCCCCGTGCTCGCGGTAGTACAGGTCGCGATCCTGGTGGCGCAGGATCGGCGCCACGGCCTCCGCCTCGGCACCGGCCAGCGCGGGCACGGGACCGGTCTTGGCGTACTGGTGTGCCAGCGGGGTGAGCGGCACGGTGAGCCCGACCAGCCTGCCCACGGCCGGACCCCAGAAGCCCGCGCAGGACACGAGGATGTCGGCCGCGAAGGTGTCCTGCTCGGTGCGCACCCCGGTGACCCGCCCGCCGGACTGCGTGATCTCCACGACCCGCTGCCCGCCGAGGAAGCGTGCGCCACGCGCCATCGCCCGCCGGGCCTGCGCCTCACCGGCGCGCAGTGCGCTGGCGAGCCCGTCGCTGGGCACGTGGAACCCGCCGAGGATCTGCTCCGGGTCGAGTAGTGCGCACAGCGCAACACATTCCGCAGGGCTCAACAGCGACCCGGGCACGCCCCAGGAGGTGGCCAGCCCCTGCTTGCGTGCCAGGTCCGCCCAGCGCTGCGGGGTGGTGGCCACCTCAAGGCCGCCGACCTGGGTGAAGCAGGGACGGCCAGCCAACTCCAGGGAGCTGTACTTGTCCACGGTGTAGCGCGCGAACTCGGTCATCGTCTTGGAGGGGTTGGTCTGGAACACCAGGCCGGGCGCGTGCGAACTGGACCCGCCCGTGGCGAACAGGGGTCCCTGGTCCAGCACAGTCACGTCGGTCCAACCGCGCTCGGTCAACTCGTCGGCCAGCGCGCAGCCGACGATGCCTGCACCGATGAGCACCACCCGGGGCTGCGCAGACATGGCACCCTCCTCGACCCGTGTTCCGCGATGTGCAACGAGTTGTGCTACACGCAACAGAGTCCCGGTCGGTTCAGACCGGTGTCAAGAGCCATCAGCGGCATGCTCGGCGAGCACGCCTGTCTTGTGCCGCAACACGAACCAGTAGTAGGCGAAGCCACCGAGACCCACCACACCGACCACCAGGAAGGCACCCCACTGGAGGTACCAGTGGTAGGGCGGCGTGGGGTTGTAGACCTCCGACCTGGGCCACGCGAGGTTGAGCGCCATGCCCGCACCCCACAGCACGCCCAGGATGTTGACCGGCAACCCGAAGCGCCCCAGGGAGAACCCGCCGCTGGGCGCGCCCTCCCCCGGCCACCGGCCCCGCAGCCGGGCGATGAGCATGGGCACGGTCACCAGCAGGTACGCCACGTAGATCAGGATCACGCCGATGCTGGTCACCATCTGGAAGATCTGCGGCTGGCCGATGTTGACCACCAGCAGCAGCACCGCGATGAGGCCGACCACCACGGCGGGCACCACCGGGGTCTTCTGCTTGCCGTGCACCTTCGCCAGCAGCGAGCCCGCGGGCAGGTTGTTGTCCCGGGCCATCGCGAACATCATGCGGATCGCCGCGGTGTGCACCGCGAGGATGCACACGGTCACCGCGATCGCCACGGCCACCAGGAAAATCTTGCCCACCACGGGTCCCAGCACGTCCAGCACCACGTACTGCAGGCCGACCGAACTCAGCTCCGGGGCGTTGATGTTGCGCACGGACATCAGCGCGAACAGCAGGATCAGCCCACCGAGCACGAAGGAGGCGACCAGTGCGCGCAGGATCGCCTTGGGCGCGTTGCGCCGGGGATCCACGGTCTCCTCACCGAGCGAACTGGCCGTGTCGAAGCCGTACATGACGTAGGCCGAGGCCAGCGAGCCGACCAGGAACGCCCCGAAGTAGCCCAGGTCGTGCCCGCTGCCCTTGCCCGCGGTGTCCAGGACCACGCTGGGGCCCCGCACCGCGCTGACCGCGAGCAGCACGACCAGCAGCACGGCGGCGACCAGTTCGATGAACACGCCCGCACTGTTGATGCGCGCCATCAGCTTGGTGCTCCACGCGTTGACCAGCGTGCTGAACAGGATCAGCACGCTGCCCAGGATCACGGCGTTCACCGGGGCGTCGTACTCCCCGGTGCCATCACCGACGAACTGGAACACCGAGGAGATCTGCGGCAGGGTGATCTGGTACGCCAGGGCCACCGAGCCGACGGTGACGATCGAGGCGACCAGCATCATCCAGCCCGCTAGCCAGGCCACGTGTGGATTGCCCAGCCGCTTGGACCAGTTGTAGATCGAACCTGCGACCGGGTAGCGCGCGGACAGTTCGGCGAAGCTCAGTGCGACCATCAGCTGGCCGACGAACACCATCGGCCAGCTCCACCAGTTGGCCGGTCCGCCCATGCCGAAGCCGAAGTAGAACATCTGGAAGGTGCCGGTGAGGATGGAGATGTAGCTGATGCCCGCGGCGAAGGTGTGGAAGGTGCCGAGCGTGCGCTCGAACTCCTGCTTGTAGCCCAGTTCCCTTAAGCCGTGCCCGTCTTCACTCATGACCGCTCCTGCGCGCCGTGTCGGTAGAACGGAACCTGCTGCGCGGGCAGCGGGGTGCGTCCCAGGATCAGGTCGGCCGCCTTCTCGGCCATCATCATCACCGGGGCGTAGATGTTGCCGTTGGTGACGTAACGCATCGCCGAGGCGTCCACCACGCGCAGTCCCCGCAGGCCGTGCACCCGCATGTTCTGCGGGTCCACAACGGACAGTTCGTCCACACCCATGCGGCAGGTGCAGGAGGGGTGCAGTGCGGTCTCGGCGTCCTTGGCGACCCAGTCCAGGATCTGCTGGTCGGTCCGCACCGAGGGGCCCGGGGAGATCTCGCCCCCGTTGTACGGGTCCATGGCGGGCTGGTCCAGGATGTTCCTGGCCACCCGCACGGCCTCCACCCACTCGCGGCGGTCCTGCTCGGTGGACAGGTAGTTGAACCGGATCGCCGGGTGCACCGAGGGGTCCTTGGAGGTGATCTTCACGGTGCCGCGCGCGTCGGAGTACATCGGGCCGACGTGCACCTGGTAGCCGTGGTCACCGGCGGGCAGCGAGCCGTCGTAACGGATGGCGATCGGCAGGAAGTGGAACATCAGGTTGGGGTATGCCACGTCCTCGTTGCTGCGCACGAAGCCGCCGCCCTCGAAGTGGTTCGTGGCACCGGGTCCCTTGCGGAACAACCACTGCAAACCAACCAACGGCCGGTTGTACCACTTCAGCCAGGGCGCCATGGACACCGGCTGGGTGCAGGCGTACTGGATGTAGACCTCCAGGTGGTCCTGGAGGTTCTGGCCGACACCGGGCAGGTCGTGCACCACGTCCACGCCCAGCGCGGACAGTTCCGCCGCGTTGCCCACCCCGGACAGCTGCAACAGCTGCGGGGTGTTGATCGCGCCACCGCACAGCACGACCTCGCCCGCGCGCACCGTACGCGTCGTGCCACCGCTGCGGTACTCGACGCCGACGGCCTGCTTGCCCTCGAAGAGGATTCGCGTCACGAAGGCACGACATCGCACCGTGAGGTTGGGCCGCTTGCGCACCGGGTGCAGGTAGGCGCGGGCAGCGCTGAGCCTGCGTCCACGGTGGACGTTGCGGTCGAAGGGGGCGAAGCCCTCCTGTTGGTAGCCGTTGACGTCCTTGGTCAGCGGGTAGCCCGCCTGTTCGGTGGCCGCGAAGAAGGCCTTGAACAGTGGCCCGTCAGCCGGGCCCCGCTCCAGCACCAGCGGGCCGTCACCGCCGCGGTACTCGTCGGCACCGGCCAGGCAGTTCTCCATCTTCTTGAAGTACGGCAGGCAGTGTGCGTAGTCCCAAGTGGACATTCCATCGTCGGCGGCCCAGCGCTGGTAGTCCATCGGGTTGCCGCGCTGGAAGATCATCCCGTTGATGCTGCTGGACCCGCCGAGCAGCTTGCCGCGCGCGTGGTAGACCCTGCGGCCGCGCAGCTCCGGTTCCGGCTCGGACTCGTACTTCCAGTCGTAGAAGCGGTTGCCGATGGGGATGGTCAGCGCCGCGGGCATGTGCACGAACACGTCCCACGGGTAGTCCGAGCGGCCCGCCTCCAGCACCAGCACCCGGTTGCCGGGATCGGCCGAGAGCCGGTTGGCCAGCGCGCTGCCCGCGGACCCGCCACCGACGATGACGAAGTCGTACTGCTCCTGCGTCACGACGTCCTCCTTCAGCCGGCGAACAGCCCGAGCGGGCGGGGATCGGTGTTCTGGTAGACGTGCTTGGCCTCGCGGTACTCGTCCAGTCCGGCGGGCCCGAGCTCGCGCCCGATGCCCGACTGCTTGAAGCCGCCCCACTCCGCCTGCGGCAGGTACGGGTGGTAGTCGTTGATCCACACGGTGCCGTGCCGCAGCGCCGCGGCCACTCGCTGGGCCCGGTCCCCGTCACTGGTCCAGACCGCACCGGCCAGCCCGTAGTCGGTGTCGTTGCCCAGTTCCACGGCCTCCCGCTCGGTGTGGAAGCACTCGGCGGTCAGGATCGGGCCGAAGGTCTCCTCGCGCACGACCCGCATCGAGCGCCGGCAGTCGGCGAAGACCGTTGGGCGGTAGAAGAAGCCGTCGGCGAGCTCAGGGTCGGCCGGGCGACGCCCGCCCGCGAGCAGTCGCGCGCCCTCCTCCAGCGCCGAGGCCACGTAGCCCTCGATCTTCTCCCGGTGCGCGGCGGAGATCAGCGGCCCGCTCTCGGTGCCCTCCACCAGCCCGCTGCCCAGCCGGATCCGGTCGGCGCGCTCGGCCACGGCGTCCACGAACCCGTCGTACACCGTGTCCTGCACCAGGAGCCGGGCACCTGCCGAGCAGACCTGTCCCCCGTGCAGGAACACCGCGTTGAGCGCCTGGTCCACCGCGGTCTCCAGGTCGGCGTCGGCGAAGACGATGTTGGGGTTCTTGCCGCCCAGTTCCAGCGCGACCTTCTTCACGTTGCCCGCGGCGGCGATCATGATCTGCCTGCCGGTGACCAGTCCGCCGGTGAAGGACACCAGGTCCACCAGCGGACTGTCGGCCAGCGGGGCCCCGGCGACCGGACCGGCGCCCAACACCAGGTTGACCACCCCCTCGGGCACGCCCGCCTCGGCGAGCAGGCCGACCAGCGCGATCGTGGTCAGCGGGGTGAGCTCGCTGGGCTTGATCACCATGGTGTTGCCCGCGGCCAGTGCGGGTGCGAGCTTCCAGGAGGCCTGTAGCAGCGGGTAGTTCCACGGGGTGATCAGCCCGCAGACCCCGACCGGCTCGTACACGATCCGGCTCAGCGCCGTGGGCGAGCCGGTGTCGACGATGCGGCCGGGGTTCTTGTCGGCCAGTGCCGCGTAGTAGCGGAAGACCCGGATCACGTCGTCCACGTCCGCGCGGCTCTCGCCCAGCGTCTTGCCGGTGTCCAGTGTTTCGCTGTGCGCAAGTGTTTCCTTGTCGCGCAACAACAAGTCGGCCACCCGGTCGAGCAGGGCGCCGCGCTCGGCCGCCGGGGTCCTCGGCCAGGTCCCGTGGTCGAAGGCCCGCCGCGCCGCCTCGATCGCGCGCCGGGAGTCGGCCTCAGCGGCCTCCGCGACCTGGGCCAGCTCGCTGCCGTCGAACGGGTTGATCACCGCTCTGGTCTGGCCGTCCTCTGCTGACTCCCACTTGCCATCAATGAACAGCTGCGACACCGGCACCTCGCTTCGACCACTGTTGCTCTATCCGCAACACTGCGCTGATGCCGCAACAGCATCGTGTGTGCGGCGAACTGCGTCAAGTCGTGGGTAAGTGCCTGACCAGCTGACGCCGCCAGCGCCCGAACGCCTTCGCCCGGTTCATCGCCACCACCGCAACGGGTTCGCCCGCCCGCTCGTAGACAGCGAGGAAGGACCGCTCCTCGGGGTCCCCCTCCACCACGCGCACAGCGTCCCCGGGGGCGCGGTGCCCGGCGAACTGGATCCGCACCCCGTACTGGTCAGACCAGAAATAGGGCGCCGCGGTGTGCACGTGCCTGCCGCGCTCCCCGGCCAACAGGGTCGCCGCGGCGACGGTGGGCTGTTCCAGGGCGTTGGTCCAGTGCTCGACCCGCTCCCCGTGCACGGCCGCGCAGTCCCCGACCGCGACGACGTGGCCGAGGTTGGTCGCGCAGGAGGTGTCGGTGATCACCCCGTTGCCGAGTACGAGCCCCGAGCCGGCCAGCCACTCGATGTTGGGCACGGCGCCGATGCCCACGACCACGACGTCCGCGGGCAGGACAGTGCCATCGACCAGGCGCACACCCTCCACCTTGCTGGCTCCCACGAGCTCGCGCACGCCGACACCGGTCAGCAGGCGCACACCGTTCTCCCCGTGCAGACGAGCGCACAACTGGCCCATCTCGAGGCCGAACTGGCGGGCCAGCGGTACCGGATCGGCCTCCACCACCGTCACGTCCAGACCGAGAAGCCTTGCCGTGGAAGCGACTTCGGCCCCGATGAAGCCCGCCCCGATGATCACCAGCCGAGCACCTGGCAGCAGGTCCGCGCGCAGTGCCACGGCGTCGTCCAGGGTGCGCAGGCAGTGCACCCGATCGAGTCCCCCACCACCGGGCAGCGCACGTGCCCTCGCGCCGGTGGCCAGGACCACGCCGTCACAGCGGAGCGAGTCCTCAGTGGACAGCTGCACCGACCGGTCCGCCGCGTTGATCCGCACGGCGCGGGTGCCCAGCCGCCACTGGACCTCCAGCGCCTCGTCCTGGTCGCCGAGCAGGTCCAGTGAGCCCGCGGTTGCCTTGCCCGCCAGGAAGTCCTTGGACAGTGGCGGCCGGTCGTAGGGCTGGTGCCGCTCCTCGCCGACCACCACCAGGTGACCGTCGTAGCCCTGCGCGCGCAGCGCCCGCACCGCCGAGAGCCCGGCCAGCGAGGCGCCGACGACGACCACGGTGCGCACTACGCGACCTCGGCCGGGGCGTCCACCACCACGTAGAGGGTTCCGTCCTGCACTAGCACCGGATAGGTCCGCACGGGTCTGGTCGCGGGTGGACCGCTGGGCAGGCCGGTGCGCAGGTCGAAGCAGGCCGCGTGCAGCGGGCACTCCACCGCGCAGCCCTCCAGCCAGCCCTCGGCCAGCGAGGCGTCCTGGTGTGTGCAGGTGTCGTCGATGGCGTAGTAGCCGCCGCCCGCGTCCTGCTCGACGTGGAACACCGCGATCGGGATGTCGGTGTGGACGATGCGGACGGACTCCCCGTGGGGGAGGTCGTCGACGTTGCACACGGGGACCATCGACGCCTCCGTTGCGTAATGCACAACAGGTTGTGTTACACGCAACAGAGTGGACACCGGCCGCGCCCGCCGTCAAGAGGGCAGCGACTCAACTAGAGTCTGCTCATGGTTAGCAGCGGTGACGCTCGTGCCGTCAATGGTCCGGCCGCACTCGTGCAATCCGTCGATCGGGCGGTGTCGGTGCTGGAACTGCTGGCCCAGCACGGCGAACTCGGCATCACCGAGCTGGCCGCCGAACTGGGTGTGCACAAGTCCACCGCCTTCCGCCTGGTCGCCGTCCTGGACGGCCGGGGCCTGGTCGAACAGACCACCGACCGGGGCAAGTACCGCCTCGGCTTCGGCATCGTGCGACTCGCCGGGGCGACAACCGCCCAGATGGACCTGTCCCGGGAGAGCCGCCCGGTGTGCGAGCGGCTGGCCGCGGCCGTCGGCGAGACGGTGAACGTGGCCATCCTCGACGGCGGGTTCGTGATCAACGTCAGCCAGAGCCGGGGCACCGCCGCGGTGGCCAGCCAGAACTGGATCGGGCAGCGCACCCCGTTGCACGCCACCTCCAGCGGCAAGGTGCTGCTGGCCTACCAGCCGCGCGAGGTGCGCGAGAACCTGCTCGCCCAGCCGCTGGCCGCCTACACCGACCTCACCATCACCGACCCGGCCCAGTTGCGGGTGGCGCTCAAGGACATCCAGCGGTCCGGCTGGGGCTACACCTCCGGCGAACTGGAGGTCGGGCTCAACGCGGTCGCGGCCCCGGTCCGCAGCGCGGACGGCGAGGTGGTCGCCGCGCTGAGCGTGTCCGGCCCGGCCTACCGGCTGGTGGACGACCGGTTCGCCGAGGTCGCCGCGGCCGCCGTGCGGGGCGCCGCGGAGGTCAGCGCCCGCCTGGGCTTCACCGGCTGAGCGGGACTCGGCCCCGGCTGAGCGGGACTCGACCGCCGGAGAGCGGGACTCGCGGGGCTCAGCCGGTTGGGTGTTGTGCAGTGCGCAACACGGCGCTTAATCTGCAACAACCTGGCTGGCTCCGCCGAGAGGGGGCGCTGTGTCCGCCGTGCTGCCCGAGCACCCCGAGTTCCTGTGGCGCAACCCCGATCCCCGGCGCTCCTACGAGGTCGTGATCGTCGGCGGTGGCGGGCACGGTCTGGCCACCGCGTACTACCTGGCCCGCAACCACGGCATCACCAACGTGGCCGTGCTGGAGCGCGGGTGGCTCGCGGGCGGCAACATGGCCCGCAACACCACGATCATCCGCTCCAACTACCTGTGGGACGAGAGCGCGGCGATCTACGAGCATGCCCTCAAGCAGTGGGAGGCCCTGCCCGAGGAGCTGGACTACGACTTCCTGTTCAGCCAACGGGGAGTCCTCAACCTGGCGCACACCCCGCAGGACGTCCGCGAGGGCGTGCGCCGGGTGAACGCCAACCAGCTCAACGGGGTGGACGCCGAGTGGCTGAACCCCGACCAGGTCAAGGAGTTCTGCCCGATCGTCGACATCTCACCCGGGGTCCGCTACCCGGTGCTGGGCGCGACCCTGCAACCGCGCGCGGGCATCGCCAAGCACGACCACGTGGCCTGGGCCTTCGCCCGCACGGCCGACGAGCACGGCATCGACCTGATCCAGGACTGCGAGGTCACCGGCTTCCTGCGCGACGGGGACAAGATCCTCGGCGTGCAGACCACGCGCGGGCCGATCATGGCGGACCGGATCGGGCTCGCCGCCGCCGGGCACACCAGCGTGCTGGCCGGGCTCGCCGGGTTACGTCTTCCCCTACAGAGCCACCCCTTGCAGGCGCTGGTGTCCGAACTGCTGGAACCGGTGCACCCGTGCGTGGTCATGTCCAACCACGTGCACGTCTACGTCAGCCAGGCACACAAGGGCGAACTGGTGATGGGCGCCGGGGTGGACCCGTACAACTCCTACGCCCAGCGGGGTTCGGTGCACGTCATCGAGCGCCAGATGGCCGCCGCGCTGGAACTGTTCCCGATCTTCGCGCGGGCGCACGTGATCCGCACCTGGGGCGGCATCGTGGACGTCACCCCGGACGCCTCGCCGATCATCGGCGCGACCCCGCTGGCCAACCTGTTCGTCAACTGCGGCTGGGGAACCGGCGGGTTCAAGGCCACCCCGGCCTCGGGCTGGGTGTACGCGCACACCCTGGCCACCGGGCGAGCGCACCCGCTCAACGAGCCCTTCGCCCTGGAGCGGTTCACCACCGGCGCGCTGATCGACGAGCACGGCGCCGCCGCCGTCGCGCACTGAAGGAGGATCACCGGCGATGCTGCTCATCCCGTGCCCGTGGTGCGGCGACCGCGACGAGACCGAGTTCCACTACGGCGGCCAGGCGCACGTCGCGTACCCGCAGTCCCCGGACGCCCTGTCCGACGCCCAGTGGGCCGAGTACCTGTTCGTGCGGGACAACCCGAAGGGCGAGTTCGCCGAGCGCTGGTGCCACAACGCGGGCTGCCGACGGTGGTTCAACCTCGTGCGCGACACCGCCACGCACCAGATCGTGGTGCAGCGGTGACCGCGCACCGGCTGCCCAACGGGGGCCGGGTGGACCGAGCAGCACCGGTCCGGTTCACCTATGACGGCAAGCGGTACACCGGCTTGCGGGGTGACACCCTCGCCTCGGCGCTGATCGCCAACGGGGTGCTCGAAGTGGCGCCGAGCAGCTACCGCGGGCGGCCACGGGGCATCGTCACAGCAGGTGTGGACGAACCCAACGCGCTGGTGCTGGTGGACGGCTCGCTACTACCCGCGACCACACTCGAACTGCACGACGGACTGAGTGCCACCGGACGCAGCGGCGTGGGTCGGCTGACCGACTCGACCGACTCGGTCCGCCACGACAAGCGATACGTGCACTGCGACGTGCTCGTGGTGGGCGGCGGACCGGCCGGGCTGGCGGCTGCGCAGGCGGCCGGACGGACCGGTGCGCGCACGATCCTCGCCGACGAGCGGACCGAACTCGGCGGCACCCTGTTGGCGACCAAGGGGTTCGACCTGTCCTGGCCCGGGCTCGCCGAGTTCCCGGAGACCCGGGTGCTGTCGCGGACCACCGCGGTGGGGTACTACGACCAGAACTACGTGGTGTTGGCGCAGCGGAACACGTTGTGGCACGTCCGGGCGAAACGTGTCGTGCTGGCAACGGGTGCGCACGAACGACCGCTGGTGTTCGCCGACAACGACCGCCCCGGGGTGATGCTGGCCTCCGCGGTCCGCGAGTACGTCAACCGGTACGCGGTGGCCCCCGGACAGAACGTCGTGCTCGCCACCACCAACGACAGCGCCTACCAGGTCGCGCTGGACCTGATCGCGGCGGGCATCACCGTATCGGCCATTGTGGACAGTCGGCCGGAACCACCTGCGGCACTGGTGAACCAGGTCGGCGTCGAGGTGATCACCGGGTCAGCGGTCACCGGCACCGAGGGACGACACCGGGTCAGTGCCGTCCACATCGGACCTGACCGCAGCATCCCGTGCGACCTGCTCGCGGTGTCCGGGGGCTGGAACCCCGCCGTGCACATGTTCTCCCAGGCACAGGGCAGGGTCCGCTACGAGGAGCGGATCGCCGCCTTCGTGCCGGACACCTGTCCGCAGGACCTGGAGGTCGTCGGCGCCGCGAACGCCACCTACGAGCTGGCCGCCTGCCTGGCCGAGGGCGCGGCGGCCGGTGCGCGTGCCGCACACCTCGCGGGGTTCGGCGGCGGGACCGCCCCGGAGCTGCCGCCAGTACCGGCCGAGTCGGATTCGGCGCACCGTCCGGTGTGGATGGTGGAGGGCGACGAGACCCTGCAGTTCATTGACCTGCAAAGGGACTCGACAGTCGCCGACATCCGGCGCGCCACCGGGGCAGGCCTGCGGTCGGTGGAGCACGTCAAGCGCTACACGACCGTCGGCACCGGTCTGGACCAGGGCCGTACGGGCGGGGTCCCAGCGATCGGGGTCATCGCCGAACTGCTCGGTGCGAGCAGCCCGGGCGAGGTCGGCACCACCACGTATCGCCCGCCGTACACGCCGGTTTCCTTCGCACTGCTGGCAGGCCGGGATCGGGGCGAGCTGCACGACCCGATCCGGCGCACGGCGATGCACTCCTGGCACGTGGCGCACGGCGCGGTGTTCGAGGACGTTGGGCAGTGGAAGCGCCCGCACCACTACCCCCGCGCCGGGGAGGACGCGCAGGCCGCGGTGCTGCGCGAGTGCACAGCCGCCCGCACCGGCTTGGCCATGATGGACGCCTCCACCCTGGGCAAGATCGAAGTGCAGGGGCCGGACGCGGGCGAGTTCCTGAACCGCATGTACACCAACGCCTTCGCGAAGCTGGCGATCGGCTCGTGCCGGTATGGCATGCTCTGCCGCGCGGACGGCATGGTGTTCGACGACGGCGTGGTGCTGCGGCTGGCTGAGGACCGGTACCTGACCACCACGACCACCGGCAACGCCGCCGCCGTGCTGGACTGGTTCGAGGAGTGGCAGCAGACCGAGTGGCCCGAACTGCGCGTGCGGTTCACCTCGGTCACCGAGCAGTGGGCGACGATCGCCGTGGTGGGGCCGGGATCCCGCGCGGCGTTGACCCCGCTGCTGCCGGACCTGGACCTGTCCGCGGCGGCGTTCGGGTTCATGACCTTCCGCGACACCGTGCTGTGCAACGGAGTCCCGGCCCGGGTCGCGCGCGTCTCGTTCTCCGGCGAGCTCGCGTTCGAGATCAACGTGGCCACCTGGCACGGCCTGAGCACCTGGGAACTGGTCGCCAACACGGGCGCCACGCCGTACGGCACCGAGACGATGCACGTGCTGCGCGCGGAGAAGGGCTTCGTGATCGTCGGGCAGGACACCGACGGCACGGTGACCCCACAGGACCTCGGCATGGACTGGATCGTGTCCAAGCGCAAGGACTTCGTTGGCAGGCGGTCGTTCTCCCGTCCCGACACGGCCCGTCCCGACCGCAGGCAACTGGTCGGCCTGCTGCCGGTGGACCCGGACGATCTGCTGCCCGAGGGCGCGCAACTGGTGGCCGGTGGCGTGCCGCTGACCCCGCCCGTGCCGATGCTGGGCCACGTGACCTCCAGCTACCGCAGCGCCGCCCTGGGCCGGACCTTCGCACTGGCGCTGGTCGCGGGCGGTCGTGACCTGATCGGCCGGGAACTGCTTGCCCCGCTTGGGAATCGCGTCATCACCGCCACCGTGACCGAGCCGATCTTCTACGACCCGGAGGGGACTCGCCGTGACGGTTGAGCCGCGCCGCAGCCCGCTCGACGGGCTGGACGTGCACCGCGAGGGCGTGCGGCTGCGCGAACTGCCGTTCCCGAGTCAGGTCGACCTGCGCCTGGATCCCGTTGGCACCGCGGCGAACCGGGTCGCGCAGTCGCTGGGCACCCCACTGCCGGTGGTGCCGAACACCGTGGTCGTGTCCGGCGACCGGCACACCTTGTGGCTCGGGCCCGACGAGTGGCTGGTGGTCGGCCCGGACGGGGACGCGCCGGTGGTCGTGCGGGCGCTGCGCGAGGCGTTGGGCACCGAACCTGGCTCCGTGGTCGACGTGTCCGCCAACCGGGTCGTGCTGGAGCTGTCCGGCGCGCGGGCTCGGGACGTGCTCGAACAGGGCTGCTCGATCGACCTGCACCCGCGTGCGTTCGGGCCCGAACGATGTGCGCAGACCCTGCTCGCCCGGGCCAATGTCCTGCTGTACCAGGTGAACGAAATGCCGACCTACTGGGTCATGGTCCGCCCCTCGTTCGCCGAGTACCTGGTCAGCTGGCTGCTCGACGCGGCACGGTGTCCGCGTGTGGGAGCTGACCGGTCAGGGCGTGGCACCGATCCGAGCTCGTAGCCCTTCGGCGAAGGTGCGCGCCGCCTCCAGATCGGTGGCGTTGGGCCGTCCCTTGTTGATACCGCCGACAAGCCTGAACGGGAGCCAGGTGTCGAACCCGCGACACGAGAAGGTGTCGTCCACTTCGAAGCCCTTGCGCTTGAGCAGCCGCACCAGGGGCCGTGTGAAGGGCCGGATCCGCGATTCGGCCAATCCACTGGTGGCGAACACGAACGCCCTGCCTCGTTCCCCCTCCGGGAGCGACTGGGCGAACCGGCGCAGTCGTGGGTGGAACTTCCGCAAGAAGATCCCTGAACCGAATCCCACGAGGTCGTAGGTGGCGAGCTCGGCCGCATCGATCTGCTCCGGGTCGACAACGGCGGCCTCCAGGACCTGGGCCATGGCCTCGGCGATCCGCTTGGTGTTGCCATGGGATGCGGAGGCGCACACGATGACGGTCTTCATGGCGAAACTCCTTTCACATCGGGCTTCGGGCCCCGGTTCGTGGGCCGGTCGAGGGGGCGCGGCACCTCGGCGGTGCGCAGCTTGTCGGGGTTGCGGACCGCGTACAGCCCGGTGATGCGGTCCCCGGTCAGCTCGACCATGAGGACGGAGTCGAGGCGTCCCTCACCACCGGACCGGAACAGCACCGCGGGCAGCGCGTTGAAGCTGCCGAACTCGGCGTGCATGTCCGCCATGCTGCGCTGGGCGAGCCCGACCACGTACTTGGCGACCTGCTCGGCGCCGAAGATCGGGCGGCGAGCGGCGGCGACGTGCCCGCCGCCGTCGGAGATCTGGACGACGTCAGGGGCGAGCACGTCCATCAGGGCGTGGACGTCCCCGGTGCGGGCGGCCAGCAGGAACCGGTCGACCACCGCCCGGCTGGTGCCGGTGTCGGGCTGGAAGCGTTTGCGGCGGGCCTGAACGTGTTGGCGGGCCCGGTGCGCGATCTGGCGCACGCTGGTGTCGGTCTTGCCGATCATGTCGGCGATCTCGACGAGGCTGTGGCCGAACACCTCGGACAGTACGAACACGGCTCGCTCGGTCGGGCCGAGTGTTTCCAGCACGAGCAGCATGGCCATCGACACCGACTCGGCCAGGAGGATGTCGTGACTGGCGTCGTGCTCGGTGCGGATCGGTTCGGGCAGCCAGTTGCCCACGTAGTCCTCACGGCGGCGGCGTGCGGACCGCAACTGGTTGAGTGCCTGCCGCGTGACGATCTGCACCAGGTAGGCGCGCGGGTGCGTCACCGCGTCCGGGTGGATGTCGCGCCAGCGAAGATAGCTGTCCTGCACCACGTCTTCGGCGTCGGCCGCACTGCCCAGGATCTCGTAGGCGATCGTGAACAGCAGTGGCCGCAACTGGTCGAACGCGTCCCGCTCGCTCATCGGGCTGCGGTTGGGATCGGAGTGGGAAGCCACCGGTAGGCACGCGGGAACCGCATCGAGGTGACGGTGCAACGGCGAACTCGTTCTTCGACCACCGCCGCCACCCGCGGTCGCACGCCAGGACGCGGCAGACCACTCAACGTCCGCACCACGCCGACAACCAGCACCCGCGCCAACAGAACCACCTCCGGTCAGCTCGACCTCACACCTCGAGGACACCACTCGCACGGCGACCGTGACATCAGAGCAATGTGCTTGCGGTCACAGTAACTGTGCGACTGGCCGACGTAGTGATGAGCTCGGCGGGTTAGGGCGCTGGCAGTCCGAGGACGATGTGCCCGAAGCCAGCATCGATCGCCTCGCCGATCGGGTGGCTGAGTCGTGAGCCTGCGCCGATACCGAAGTCGAGCCGTCCCCCGGGGGACGATGTCGACGGTCGCGGCGAACTGGAGGACGGTCAGCGGCGCCGCAGTGACGGGTCGAGCAGGGCGGGCGGGGTGTCGTGCTTCTCGTGTGCGGCAAGGTCGACACCGGGAGCGACGATGGCGTCGATCGCGTCGAGTACGTCGGCGGAGAGCACCGTGTCGGCGGCGGCGAGTTGCGAGTGCAGGTGGTCCAGCGTGCGGGGGCCGATGATCGCGCTGGTCACGGCGGGATGCGCGGTCACGAATCCGAGCGCGAGCTGGATCATGGTCAGGTCGGCCTCGGCGGCGACCTTGGCCAACTGCTCGACGGCGTCGAGCCTGGCCCGGTTGGCGGGGATGGTGGTGTCGAAGCGTTGCGGCATGAACGTCGAGCGGCTGGTGGTGATCTCCCGGCCCTCGCGGATCGCGCCCGACAGCCAGCCCGAGGCCAGCGGGCTCCACACCAACACACCGAGCCCGTACTGCTCGGTCACGGGCAGCACATGGGATTCGATGCCGCGTTGCAGGATCGAGTAGCTGGGCTGTTCGGTGACGTAGCGGCTCAGGTGGTGCTCGCGGGCGGCCCACTGGGCTTGCACGAGGCGGTACGCGGGGAAGGTCGAGGAGCCGAAATAGCGGATCTTTCCCGCGCGCTGGAGGTCGGTCAGGGCCGACAGCGTCTCCTCGTCGCTGGTGGCCGGGTCCCACCGGTGGATCTGGTAGAGATCGACGTGGTCGACACCGAGGCGGCGCAGGCTGTCGTCCAACTCGGTGACCAACCAGCGGCGCGAGCTGCCCTGGTGGTTGCGCTCCTCGCCCATGGGCATGCCCGCCTTCGTGGCCAGCACGACCTCGTCGCGACGGCCGGCGATGGCTTTGCCGACCATCACTTCCGACTCGCCGCCGCTGTACATGTCGGCGGTGTCGATGACGTTGATCCCGCCCTCGAGAGCGGCGTGGACGACAGCTGTGGCCTCGTCCTGGGTGGTGCGCCCGAGCTTGCCGAAGTTCATCGCGCCGAGCGCGAGGGAGCTGACCTGCACACCGGTGCGGCCCAAGGTGCGGTACTGCATGACCGTGTTCCTCCATTGCGGGTGAGGCGTGGCGACGGCGCAGCGGGTTGGCTGCCGGGCCCGCGCTCTGACATCATGAGCAAGCGGAACCTTGCTCCGGTAACAATACGGAACGCGGTTCCGCTTAGCAAGCTCGGCAGCGGAGGGAGCGCGGTGAACGGCAGCGACGAGGGCGCGGGGCACGCGGCCCGGTCCAAGCGGGCGGACGCCCGGCGTAACGAGGAGACCCTGCTCGACGCGGCCGCCGCGGTCTTCGTCACCTCAGGCGTGGAGGCGCCGGTGCGCGACATCGCGGCCAAGGCCGGGGTCGGGATGGGCACGATCTACCGCCACTTCCCGACTCGGGCGGATCTGATCATCGCCGTCTACCGGCACCAGGTCGAGGCCTGCGCCGAGGCCGGTCCCGCCCTGCTGGAGACCAGCGCGACCCCGCACGCCGCGCTCGGGCAATGGATCAACCTCTTCGTTGACTTCCTTGTCACCAAGCACGGACTCGCCGCCGTGCTCCAGTCCGACAACGCCGGCTTCGACACGCTGCACGCCTACTTCCTCGACCGCCTCGTGCCCGTGTGCACCCAACTGCTCGACGCCGCGGCCAGTTCCGGCGAGATTCGCTCCGATCTGGATGCCTACGAGCTCATGCGCGGCGTCGGGAACCTCTGCATAGGCGCCGAACACGATTCCCGCTACGACGCACGTCGACTGGTCGAGCTCCTCATCGCCGGACTACGCCGACCACACTGACTCGCTGGCTGGGCACCAGTCATTGCGCCTTGAGCACGGCGGTGCAGGACCGTATCGCGCTCGACCTCGGTGGGGCTGTGGGGTTCCAGCACCGAGGGCTCAGCGCCAACTGGGGAGCCAGAGCTCGGCTTGCCACTGGGCGGCGCTGATCGGTACCCCGTTGAGCACCGGCCACAGCCACACGAAGTTGGCCACCACCAGGCCGACGTAGCTGGCCACCACCAACAAGCCGGTACCGCGGCGTTCCGCACCGGCGCGAGCGCGGCCGAGGATGTCACCGCAGGCCAGCACCAGGCCGAGCACCAGGAACGGGGCCATCGGCGTGGTGTAGAAGAAGAACATCTGCCGGTCGATCTCGACGAACCAGGGCAGCAGGTCGGCCAGGTAGGCCACCAGCACGGCCGTGTACCGCCAGTCCAGGCGGGCGAAGGCACGCCACAGCGACCAGCCGATCATCGGCAACGCCAGCCACCACATGGCCGGGGTGCCGATCAACATCTGCGCGCTGACGCACTGACTGGAGCCGCAGCCCGCCGCGTACGGGCTGGGGGTCTGCTCGATGTAGTAGAGCATCGGCCGTAGACCCATCGGCCAGGTCCACGGCTTGGACTCCCACGGGTGGGTGCCGATCCCCTGCGCGCCGGTGATCAGCGTTTCGTGGAAGTGCAGCACGTTGCCCTCGTAGAACAGGAACGAGCGCAGCGCGTCGGGGATCCAGCTGATCGCCTGGACCTGGTTGCCGACCGCGTGCCGGTCCACCCCGGTCTCGCTGCCGAACCAGGCCCACCACGACCCGAGGTAGACCAGCACGGCGACACCGACGATCGCCCACAACGCGGGCAGCACGTCCCGCACCAGCGCGCCGACCCAGGGCCGCTCGACCCCCGCCGCCCGGCGCGAGGTGGCGTCCCAGATCACCGTGAGCAGGCCGAACGCGGCGATGTAGTAGAGGCCGTTCCACTTGACCGCGCACATCAGGCCGAGCGAGACCCCGGCGGCGAACCGCCACCAGCGGAACCCGAGCCGAGGGCCGAAGACCGACTCGGCGACCCAGCCCTCGTGCAGCGCGGTGGCCAACCGGCCGCGCACCTGGTCCCGGTCGACCAGCAGGCAGCCGAAGGCGACCACCACGAACAGCGCGCCGAAGATGTCCAGCATGCCCATGCGCGACTGCACGTGGCTGACCCCGTCGCAGATCAGCAGCACCCCCGCCAGCGCGCCAAGCAGGGTGGACCGGGTCAGCCGACGGCCGATCCACACGACCAGGAAGACGCAGATCGTGCCAGCCAGCGCTGAGGCGAACCGCCAGCCGATCGCGTCGTAGCCGAACAGCCACTCGCCGATCGCGATCAGGTACTTGCCCAGCGGCGGGTGCACCACCACCTCGTAGCCGGGATTGTTCTCGTAGCCGCCGTTGCGCAGCATCTCCCACGCCTGCACCACGTAGTACTTCTCGTCGAACACCGGGGTGCCCCGGTCGGTCGGCCAGCCGAGGTTCCAGAACCGCACGATGGCGCCGAGCAGACTCACCGACAGGGTGACCAGCCAGCCGCGCAGCCGATCGGTCGGCATCGGCGGCCCCAACCGCAGCGCCGGGGCGACTGTGAGTGGCGGATCGATCGGTGGCGCTTCGCCGACATCGACCACACTGTCCCTGCGTTCGCTGGCCATCACCACCCGGCCGATCCTAGGAGTCGGGCGGGCAAGCTGTTGTCCATTCGCGGTGATCTTGTCGGGGTGGCCACGGCCTGCCCGTGAGACTTCGAGGCCCCACAGCGCAGGCGCGGGCACAGGTCATCCGCTCACGGCCTCGGTGAGCCGAAGACCTCGTGCAGGCTGAGCGGGACGGGCGGCGGCAAGGGCTTGGCCGGAACGGCGTGGACGGCTCGCAAACCGTCGAGCAGGTACGCGACGAGTCGTCGGGACGCGGCCGGGGCCGTTTCGGCGGTCGCGGCGATGATTCCGCAGTTGGCCATGAGCAGCAGCGTGAGGTCGTCCTGCGCGAAGTCGGCGCGCAGCCGCCCGTTCTCCTTGGCGCGCCTGGTCAACTCGGCGAAACCACGCAGGGCGCGGTCGCGTTCCTGTTCGACGTCGAACGCCCCGGGGAACGCGGCGACGACCGCCGCGCTGAAGCCCCGGTCGACGGCCTGCATGGCGCACACCCTCTCGATGACGGTGCAGAACCCTCGCCACGGGTCCGGATCGGCCAGCGCGTCGTCCACGACCGACACGCATGCCGCGAACTGGTCGGCGAACACCTCGGTGATCAGCGACTCCCTCGTGGGAAAGCGGCGGTAGAGGGTCGCGACGCCCACTCCGGCGTGCCGGGCGACAGCGGCCATCGGCACGTCGAGCCCGCGTTCGGCGAACAGCTTCCGGGCGACCTCGAGGATGCGGTTGCGGTTGCGCACCGCGTCGGCGCGCAATCCCGCCGCTTCATCGGGCTCGACTCCCGACCTGGTCCGCATGTGAGGTGCCTCAGCGCTCATCTCTCTCACTTTAGGTCAAACGGACGGGGTACTCCACTTGGGCTGCTACCGTCGATCATCACTGGAAATCCTGCCGCGATGGAGGTCTTGTGGGATATCGAGGACCGCTGCCCCAGCGGGCGGTCAGCCGTGTCAACGGCTGCGTGAGCGCTCTGCGCACCTCGCCCCGGTGGGGCCGACTGGTGAGCAGGCACATCACGATCGTCACCTACACGGGACGACGCTCGGGGCGCACCTTCAGCACGCCGGTGGCCTACCGGCACGCGGCCGACACCGTCACGATCGGCGTTCAACTCCCCGAGGCCAAGACATGGTGGCGCAACTTCGTGGGCGAGGGTGGCCCGATTTCGTTGCAGCTGAACGGAACCGACCGCACGGGACATGCGACCGCCCGACGTGACGAGAAAGGCCGCGTCACCGTCACCGTGCACTTGAGCGACTGACCCGGTTCCGCACCGGTTCCGGCGCACTCTCGGCCGTTCAGCCGATGTGCCCCGGCCGCTCGGCTGATGTGATCAGTTCTCGCCCAACCGCACTCTGGCGCCATGCACAGCGCGAGACCTCGAGATCAGGTGTACCGGCTGGTCACGGTGTTGCTGGCGGTCCTGTTCCTGCCCGCGGCACTCGTGGTGACCAGGGGCAGGCGGGCGCACGAGCGGGCATCGGAGTGGGCGCTGGGGATCCGCTACCCAGCGGAGGACCTGACCGGACTGACGCCCGCGACGGGTGCGGCGTTCGCCAGGGCACGGTGCGCCGCGTTGTGGCAGAACGGTGTCCTCATCGGACTCACCTCGGGCCACCGGCCGCACGCCGAGCAGCTGGCGCTGTTCGAGCAGGCGGTCACCCGGCACGGGTCGGTGGCGGCGGCCCGCGCCTGGGTACTGCCGCCCGGGGAGTCGGCGCACGTGGCGGGCACGGCCCTGGACATCCGCCCCAGCGAGGGCGCGAAGTGGTTGGAGCGCAACGGAGACCGGTTCGGGCTGTACCGCACCTACGCCAACGAGTGGTGGCACTTCGAGCACTTCGGTGCGGGCCGTCGGCCGCGGCTGCGCGCGAATCCCGGCAGCACCGGGACCGAGTCGGCCCAGCAGGCTGGCGTGTAGTTCCGGCGGACCGCCCATTGTGTCCCGATAGGACAGTGGTGTGCCGCCATCCACCTCGCTGACCGGCAGCACGGTGCGAGCTGCCAGTCAGCGAGGCGAGAACACCTACACCGCGGTGAGCTTGAACGACTGGGCCGCGCCCCCGTCGCAGGCCAACTGGACCAGTTGCACGCTGTCCGCCGCCGAGGCGCCGGGCACGGCGAGACACTTGCCGCCGTTGCGGTTCACCAGGTGGTAGTAGCCGCCGCCCTCGGCGACGGGCTGCCACTGCTGGTTGGCCCCACCGGTGTAGGACCAGAGCTGGATCGGCGCGTTGTCCGCGGTGGACACGCCGGTCACGTCCAGGGACTGGGCGCTGTTGAGCCTGGTGTTGACCCGGTAGTAGCCGCCGCTGGTGGTCTGCAACTGGAACTGCTGGGCGTTGCTGGAGTTGCAGCCGTACTGCTGGATGACCGTGCCGTTGGCGGAGGCCGCCGAGCGCGCGTCAACGCACTTGCCGTTGCCCTTGTTGGCCAGGCCGTACCAGGAGCCGGTGTTGATCGGGTCGGTCGGCGGGGTGGGGTTGCCGCTCGCCCCGCCCAGCCAGAGCAGGCCGTCGATGACGAACCGGTTCTGCACCTCGCTGGAGAAGGTGTGCGAGAGCGTGGTGTCGGTGGGGTAGTCCATGGCGTTGTGGCCGAAGTTGGCGTACAGCATCTTGTAGTTCTTGTTGGTCCACAGGATCGGGTAGTAGCCGCTGTACCAGGACTGGTTGGGGTCGGTGCCAAGCGGGAAGCTGGACGGGTCCACCGAGGCCAGGATCCTGATGTTCGGGTTGGTGCGCAGGTCGTTGCTCCAGCTGTACCACTCGCTGACCGCCGAGGTGAAGGTGCCGGGCAGGCGCTTGGTGGCCGGATGGGTCTGGTCCTCGACCCTGAGCACGGCCGTGGTCGGGCCCCAGGTGTTGGAGTGGAACAGGCCGCTGCCCAGGAACTGGTTGTGGTACCAGGGCCAGTCGTTGGCGTTGTCCGCGTAGGCGGCGACGTGGAAGCCGAACCAGCCGCCGCCGTTGCTCACGTAGCGCTGGAAGCCCGCCTGCTGGGCGGCGCTGTGCGGGGAGTCGTCCAGGAACAGCACCACCTGGTACTGGGCGGGGTCGATCGAGTTGAGCCGATCCCAGTTGTTGGTGGACTCGTAGGAGAAGTTGTACTGGGCCGCAGTCTGCGGGAACCACTGGTTGGCTTCCTTGACGAAGCTGATGTGTGCCTGGTCGTAGGTGCCGTTGTAGAAGGCCAGCACCTTGAACAACGGGGCAGCCTGGGTGCCGCCGACGGCAGAGGTCGCCGCCAGCAGCAGACAGGCGCACAGCAGGGTGAACAGCCGGGCGAGCCGCATCGCCACCGCCTCATTTCTCACCGGGGAGCATCACGGGTGGGCTCGCCGGGCGGCGGTGCGGTGGGCCCGTGGTGACGGAACCACGGGTCCACGACTTAGTTCAAGACGCTAATTAGGTGAACCGGCCAGCGGTTTGCGCCCCCAGGCGGAGATCATCGGCGAGGTGGCCAGGTCCAGTTCCCCACCGCGCACCGCGGCCAGGTGGCGGTCGATCTCGGCATCGGTGGCCAGCCCGGCGCCGACCAGGTGGACCCGGACCTGCTCCACGGTGGCGGCCTCCAGCACGGCACAGGCCGGGGAGGTGATCGGGAAGTACGCGTCGGCCTGGACCTGCTCCAGCCCGGCCTCGCGCAGCAGCCTGGGCAGCTTGCGCCCGTAGGACAGGTCCGCGCCGCGACCGCTGAGCAGCTCGCGGAACCCGGCCCGCAGCCGGTTCGCCAGCCGCTGCGGCTCGCCGTGCTCGTCCGGGCAGATCAGCGGCTGCAACGCGGGGTCGGCGTCCTCCAGCAGCAGCCAGCCGCCCGGCCGCAGCGCGCGGACCATCGACCGCAGCGCCCGCGCGCGGTCCGGCACGTGCACCAGCACCAGTCGGGCGTGCACCAGGTCGAAGCCCTCCCCCGGCGGCTCCTCCGCGCCCACGTCGTGCCGCAGCACGCGCACCGCGGGGTCGGCCAGTCCCTCGGTCCAGGACAGGTCAAGATCGGTGACCAGCACCTGCCCGCCGGGGCCGACCCGCGCCGCCAGCCAGCGCGGCAGCACCGGTCCGCCCGCGCCGACCTCCCAACAGCGCCAGCCCTCGGCCAGCCCCAGGGCCTCCAGGTGCCGGTGCGTGCCGGGGTCGAACAGCTCCGCCAGTGCCTCGAACCGGGTGCCCGCCTGGACCTGCCGGTTGTCCAGCAAGTAACCGTCCTGGGTCATTCGCCCTGCCCTCCCGGGTGGTGGTCACGCGCCGATGCGCGCCGCATCGCGCAGCCTGTTCGTGCATTTCAGCAGGTCGAGGGCCATGTGACGAGGGCGGGGGAAAGTCAGTGACACGCAAAACCAAGTCTGTTCGAGACGTTTGGCCCCGGTAATGGCAGGATGGACGTCAGAGACCGGGGCTTCTCGGTGTGAGGGCCTGGCTCGGCTACAGGGAGTTAGTGGTATGGCGCAGGGCAACGTTAAGTGGTTCAACAGCGAAAAGGGCTTCGGGTTCATCGCCCAGGACGGTGGCGGTCCCGACGTCTTCGTGCACTACTCGGAGATCCAGGGCAACGGCTTCAAGACCCTGGACGAGGGGCAGCGCGTGGAGTTCGAGATCGGCCAGGGCCAGAAGGGCCCGCAGGCCCAGCAGGTCCGCGCCATCTGAGCCGGTAATGCGATCGAGGCCCGCACCCCCTCCCGGGGTGCGGGCCTCTTGCTGTTCGCGGGGCCGGCGCTACTCGGCCTTCGCGCGGTCGTAGCGCTCCTGCGCGGCGACCACCTCGGGCATGGCGCCCTCGACGAACTGGATCAGGTCGAACAGCTTGGCCGCGGTCTGCTCCCCCAGCGGGGTGAGCGTGTAGTCCACGCGGGGCGGGATCGTGGCCTGGGCCTCGCGGTGCACGAAGCCGTCGCGCTCCAGCGCGTGCAGGGTCTGGGCGAGCATCTTCTCGCTGACCCCGTCCACCCGCCGCCGCAGCGCGTTGAACCGCAGTGAACCGTCGCGCAGCGCCGTCAACGCCAGGATCCCCCAGCGCCCCGTCACGTGCTCCAGCGTGGCGCGCGAGGTGCACGCCCTGGCGAAGACGTCGAACGCGATGCGCCCGTGCTCGTCCACCCACTCGGCCGTTTCGGTCATGCCCTCAGCGTACTCCTCAGGGGTTGCACTATCAAAAAGTTAGTGCAATCTTGTAGGTAGTACGAGCTACGAACGAGGAGCGAGTGAGATGATCGTTGTCACCGGTGCCACCGGACAGCTGGGCCGCCTGGTCGTGGACGGCCTGCTGAAGCAGGTCCCGGCCGAGCAGGTCACCGTGGCCGTGCGGGACGAGGCCAAGGCCGCCGACCTGGCCGAGCGCGGGGTGCGGGTACGGGTCGCCGACTACAACGACCCGCAGTCCCTGGAGCGGGCGTTCCAGGGCGCGGACAAGCTGCTGCTGATCTCCGGCAGCGAGGTCGGCAAGCGTGTCGCGCAGCACACCGCGGCCGCGCAGGCCGCCAAGGCCGCCGGGGTGCGGCACGTGGTCTACACCAGCGTCCTGCAGGCCGACACCAGCTCCGTGGGCCTTGCCGCCGAGCACCTGGCCAGCGAGCAGGCCATCCGCGGCACCGGCCTGCCGTTCACCTTCCTGCGCAACGGCTGGTACACCGAGAACTACGCGCAGACCATCGCGCAGGGTGCGGAGAGCGGCGCGTTCATCGGCAGCGCGGGCAAGGGCCGGGTGGCCTCGGCCGCCCGCGCCGACTACGCCGAGGCCGCCGTGGCCGTGCTGACCGGCACGGGCCACGAGGGCAAGGTGTACGAACTGTCCGGTGACACCACCTGGGACTTCGACGAACTGGCCACCGTGCTGACCGGGCTGACCGGGCGCGAGGTCGTCTACCAGGACCTGAGCCCCGAGCAGCACCGCGCCGCCCTGATCGGGGCCGGACTGCCCGAGCAGATCGCCGACCTGCTGCTGGACTTCGACCGGACGGTGTCGGTTGGCGATCTGGGGGCCACCCCCGGCCACCTGCGCGAGCTGATCGGCCACGCCACCACCCCGCTGGACGAGACCGTGGCGGCCATCCTCAAGGGCTGAACCAGCCGCGGAGCGGGCGCCCGTCCCAACTGGCCCCGGGCCCACCCGGGGCCAGTTGTGCGAACAGCGGCGATCGGCTTCCCTTAGGCGCCGGGTTCCCGCCGCAGGGCCGTGTCCACCTGGGACCGCGCCATAGCGTGACCGCATGCACCCACCTGCCCACCTTCCCTGCTGAGGAGCCTGCCCGATGACCGCTGTGGACAAGATCACCATCACCGTCGGCAGGCACGTGCACGACGCGCTGGCCGCCGGGCCGGTCGACGGGGAGTTCGTGCTGCTGCTGCACGGCTGGCCGGAGTTCGCCGACTGCTGGACCGAACAGCTGCACGCCCTGGCCGAGGCGGGCTACCGCGCGGTCGCGGTGGACCAGCGGGGCTACTCGCCGGGCGCTCGCCCCGGCAAGATCACCGACTACGCGGTGCAGCACCTGGTGGACGACGCGCTGGCGTTCGCCGAATCCCAGGGCGCACACCGGTTCCACCTGATCGCGCACGACTGGGGCGGCATGGTGGCCTGGGCCCTGGCCTCCGCGCACCCGCAGCGGCTGCGCTCGCTCGCCGTGTTGGCGACCCCGCACCCCGTTGCGCTGCAACAGGCCTCGGCCGCCGACCAGGAGCAGTACCACCGCCTGGACTACGTGCGCTTCTTCCGCCAGCCCGGGGGTGTGGCGGAGGCATCGCTGCTCGGTGAGGGCGCCGCCCGGCTGCGCGCGGCCTACGGCGGCAAGGTGCCCGCCGAACTGGTCGAGCACAACGTGCGGCGCCTGTCGCAACCGGGTGCGCTGTCCGCAACGCTGAACTGGTACCGCGCCGTGGACGAGGACTTCACCGTACCCGCCGGTCAGATCACCGTGCCCACGTTGTACATCTGGGGTAGCGGGGACATGGCGCTGGGCCGGGACGCCGCGCACCGCACCGCCGGTTTCGTGGACGCCCCCTACCGGTTCGAGATCCTCGACGGCGCCAGCCACTGGCTGCCCGAGGAGGTGCCCGACCAGGTCATCCCGATGCTGCTGGAGCACCTGAAGTCGGTGTAGGCGCCCACCTCGCGGTGTCATGAAGGTGCCGTTGCGGACGTTGAACGTCCGCAACGGCACCTTCATGACAGGGCCGGTTCAGCGGGGCACGCCGTTCTCGCCCCGCCCGAACAACATGTGCACCACCGGGCGGGCGGCGGCCACGGGGTCCTCGCCCACCCGGGAGGGCAGGGCGCCGCTGATCCAGAGCGAGGCGAAGCCGTGCACCAGTGACCACGCGGCGATCCCCGCCATCTCGGCGTCCTGCCCGGCACCGACGGCCGCGCGGGCGCCGTGGTCGAGCACCTCCGAGGCGCGGGCGCTGGCGGCCAGCACCTCAGGGGCCTCGGCCCGGTACAACTCGGGCCGGAACATGACCTCGAAGTGCGCGCGGTGGTCCACGGCGAAGCGCAGGTAGGCCAGCCCCGCCTCGTGGAAGTCCTCGCCCGCCTCGGTCAGTGCCTGGCCGAGCAGCTCGAAGCCCTGGACCACCAGCGCGGTGAGCAGTCCCTGCTTGTCCCCGAAGTGGTGTGCGGGCGCGGCGTGCGAGACGCCTGCGCGCCGGGCGAGTTCGCGCAGGCTCAGCGCGGCGGGCCCGGACTCCTCGATCATCTCGACCGCCGCGTCCAGCAGCGCCCTGCGCAGGTCCCCGTGGTGGTAGGCCATGCACCCTCCCGCTCGGATCTAGTCATTGACAAGTTTACATCCGTCCCCCAATCTTGTCGGTGACAAGATGAGAGAGGGGACCCCGATGGCACCCGTGATCGCACTGGTCGGCGGCTTCGTGCTGCTCAGACTGACCGGCCTACTCGGCGTGGCCGCACTGGACGCCTGGCCACCGGCACTGCGCGGCGGCGTCGCGCTGATGTTCCTGCTCACCGGGGTCGCGCACTTCGTGCCCAAGATGCGCGCGGACATGATCGCGATGGTGCCGCCGCGACTGCCCAGTCCGGCCCTGCTGGTCACCGTGACCGGCGTGCTGGAACTGGCCGGGGCCCTGGGCGTGCTCGTCCCGGCGACCGCGGGGCTCGCGGCCTGGTGCCTGACCCTGTTGCTGCTGGTCATGTTCCCGGCCAACGTCTCGGCCGCGCGCCGCGGCCTGGAGTTCGGCGGGCGCCCGGCCACCCCGTTGGTGCCCCGCACACTGGAGCAGGCGCTGTTCCTCGCGGCGACGATCGCCGCCGCCGTCACCGCCCCGTGAGGACCCGCCGAGAGTGGGATGCACCAGGGCGGGATTCGCGGGCCAGTGGACGGGACTGGCACGCGCCAGAGCGGGATTCGCGGGCCAGCAGACGGGACTCGCGCGCCGGTGGGCGGGACTCGCGGGGTTAGGCGCGGGCGAGGCAGGTGTGCAGGAGGCGTAGGCCCTCGGGGATCTGGTCCACCTCGATCGCGCCGTAGCCGAGGACGAGCCCGCGCTGGGCGGGCTGCTCACCGCAGTAGGCGGCGAGGTCCTCGGCGGCGACCCCGCGGCGCCGGGCCAGCTCGAAGTCCAGGCTCACCCCCTGGCGCAGGCGGGCGCACAGGTGCAGGCCGGCGGCCGAGGGCGTGAGGTCGAGCAGGTCGGCGAACTCGGTGTGCAGGGTGGTGACGATCAGCTCGTGTCGTGCCGCGTAGATCCGGCTCGCCCTGCGCACCTGCCTGCCGAGCAATCCGTCCGCGATGAACCTGGCCAGGGCGGCCTGGGCGGGCAGCTCACCGTGCCAGTCGGAGAGCTGTTTCGCAGTGCGCAACGCGGTGCGCAACGAGGCTGGTGCGATGACGAAGCCCAGCCGCAGCATCGGCAGCAGCGTCTTGGAGAAGGACCCGACGTAGAGCACCCGCCCCGCGGTGTCCAGGCTCTGCAACGGTTCCAGCGGGCGGTCGCCGAACCGGAACTCGCTGTCGTAGTCGTCCTCGACGATCACCGCGTCCCGCCTGCGCGCCCAGTCCAGCAGCGCCGTGCGCCGGGCCAGCGACATCGCGGTCCCGGTCGGGAACTGGTGCGACGGCGTGGTGTAGACCAGCCGGGCCGCGTCCGGGATCGCCGACACGTCAAGGCCTTCGCCGTCCACCGGCACACCGGCCACACGCGCGCCCAGCGACTGGAACAGCAGGCGGGCGGGCCAGTAGCCGGGTTCCTCCACCGCGACCACCTCACCGGGCTCGACCAGGACGCGGCCGATCAGGTCCAGTGCCTGCTGGGCGCCCTGGGTGACCAACACGTCCTCGGCACCGGCCCGCACCGACCGCGAGACGCCGACGTGCCGGGCGATGGCCGCGCGCAGACCGGCATGTCCGGCCGGGTCCCCGTAGTTGAAGGCGTCCAGGGTGGTGTGCCGTAGCTCGCGGGCGAGCAGCCTGCGCCACACCTGCAACGGGAACAGCCGCGCGTCGGGTGTGCCCACGCGGAAGTCGTACCGGGGCGGTGCGTCCGAAGTGGACGACGGGGTGCGCAGGGTGCGCCACAGCTCGCGCGGGCGGATCCCGGTGCCGCTGGGCGCGGCGCGGGCCTCGGCCTGGCCGGGCGCGACGTCACCAACGAACGTGCCAGCGCCCACCCGTCCGACCAGGAAGCCCTCCGCGGTGAGCCGGTCGTAGGCCACGGTCACGGTGTTGCGCGACACCGCGAGGCGCTGGGCCAGCTCCCTGCTGGGCGGCAGGCGCTCGCCCGCGCGCAGCCGACCGTCCAGGATCGCCGCCAGCAGCTGGCGGTAGATCCGGTCCGCCAGGTCGCCGCGGCCGTCCAGGCTCACGTGGAAGTCGGTCACCGGACCTGGAGCCTACTCGACGGCCAGCTCGGCGCGGGCCCCCGCCAGCCATTCCAGATCGCCCTCGGCGCGCCGGATGGCGAACCGGACGGTGAGCGCGCGGCCGAGGTTGTCGGCCTCCTTGGCCAGCAGCGCCTGGCAGAAGGCCAGCCTCCGCTGGACCTCGCGCTCCCAGCTGTCCAACTGTCGGCTTCGTCGGTGCCGAGCAAGAGGTGTGTGCCGCCTAACAGACGAAAGTACAACTGCCGCACGCCACCGCCGGTGTTAGTTTCCAAAAGTTCTTTTACTCACTGGTGGAGGTTTGTCACGCGTGCACTTCTCCTCACGACTGAGACACATTTCCTTGATATTCGGTCAAGTCCTGCTGCTGTCCGCGTGCTCGGGCGAGGTTCCGACCGTCCCGGCCGGGCACCCGGCCAGCACACCGCCGGCGAGCACGACTCCCCCGGCGCCGAGTTCGATGACACAAGTCGAGCAACCCTCACCTCCTTCTCCCCCGCAACCCGTGGCCACGGCCGAGCACGCACGGGTCGAGCAGGCCCCCGGCGGCGCACGGCGGCTGGTGCTGGACGGCCCGTTCGAGCCGCGCGGCGAGCGGCTGCACGTGCTGCTCGGTGACCGCCTGGTCGGCTACGGCGAACTGGCCGAGGACCTGGCCACCGCCTCGGTGGAGCTGACCACCGAGGTGCCGCCGGGCACGGCGGTGGCCTACCGGTACGGCGAGACCGGGCGGATCGCGGGCAGGGGAACACTTCAGGAGGTCGGCAAGTGATCAGGTACAGACTGCTCGGCGCCGCGCTGGCCGCCGCCGTGATCGGGACCGCGCTCGCGGTGCCCGCCACGGCCGCCCCGCGCAACACCACCGCGCACGAGGTCGAGTCCGCGGACTACACGTTGGGCGACAACGCGTTCACCGTGCCGGGCTTCCGCAAGAAGATCGAGCTCACCGGGCGCGTGCACCACCCCAAGGATCTGGGCAACGGGCCGTACCCGCTGGTGCTGTTCCTGCACGGCCAGCACGCGACCTGCGAGGTCAACGGGCGCGCCAGCATGCACTGGCCCTGTCCGGGCAAACCGATCCCCAGCTACCAGGGTTACGACTACCTGGGCGAGGAGTTGGCCAGCCGGGGCTACGTGGTCGTCTCGATCAGCGCGAACGGGGTGAACAGCGGGGACAGCGGTCGCGACGACAGCGGCATGCGGGCGCGCGGCGAGCTCGTGGACAGGCACGTGCAGCTGTGGCGCGAGCGAACCTCGCGGGAAGCCAAATGGCACAACGCAATCGACTTCACCCGTGTCGGCACCATGGGGCATTCGCGTGGCGGCGAGGGCGTGATCTACCACGCGCTCGGCAAACACGAGGGCTACCAGCTCAGGGCAGTGTTGCCGCTGGCGCCGGTGGACTTCAACCGGCGCGTGCTCACCGACGTGCCGACCGCGACCGTGCTTCCCTACTGTGACGGGGATGTCGCCGACCTACAGGGCACGCACTACTACGACGACGCCCGCTACGCCCGAGCAGGGGACCAGGCGGGCAAGCACCTGGTGACGGTGATGGGCGCGAACCACAACTTCTTCAACACGGTGTGGTCGCCCGGTTCCGGCAAGGTCGGCAGCAGGGACGACTGGGACGGCGACCCCAAGGCCGCGTGCTCCGACCCCGCGAACCGGCTCACCGAGCAGCAGCAGCGGCAGGCCGGGATCACCTACGTGGCCGGGTTCTTCCGCTACTACCTGGGCGGCGAACAGGCACTGAAGGGCCTGTGGCAGGGCGAGTCCAGTGACGCCAAGGCAATGGTGAGCTACCACGCGCCCGCCGCGCGGCGCCAGGACGTGAACCGGCTGGACGGCAAGGCGCGCAACAAGGTCAGCGGCCTGTCCTCAGCGACGGCCTGCTCCACCATTTGCGTGCTGCGAAGGGGCGGCTGGGCACAGGAACCGCACGCGGGCCTGCACATGGTGAAGGCGAAGTGGACCAAGCCCGGTGGGCGGATCGACACCGAGCTGGACTCCCACGACCTCAACGGGTTTTCCACGCTACGACTGCGCGTGGCCCAGGACTTCACCGACGCCGCCAACAAGGCCGGTGCGGCGCAGGACCTCAGCGTGCGGTTCACCGACGGGGCCGGTCACGAGGCGAGCGTGCCGCTGACCAGGCAGTCCCACGCCCTGGCCTACCCGCCCCAAGGAGTCGGCGGCGACCTGTCCAGCGCGCACTTCCTGTTGCAGCAGGTGCGAATCCCGCTCGATGAGGTCTCGGGCATCGACCGGGCGGACGTCCGCACGGTGTCGCTGGTGTTCGACCGCACCGGCTCCGGCTCGGTCGGCCTGAGCGACCTGACCCTGACGAACTGAGCCGTGGCGGGGCGGCTGCACGGCCCGCCCCGCCACCTCACCTCAGGAGGTGCCGCAGAGGGCGTGCTCGATCAGGTCGAGGCTCACGTCGTGCTGCGGTGCGGGCGTGCCCTGCTTGGGCACCAGCGAGTCGCTGTTGATCGTGACCACCACGCTGCGCTTGCCGTCGGCGCTGACCCCGTTGCGGGTCTTGAAGCCATGGATGTCCCCGCCGTGCGACCAGTAGCCGCCGCAGGAGGTGGGGATCCACATGATGCCCAGCCCGTACTGGACCCCGGGCCAGCCCTTGTCGAACAGGTGCGCTGGCACGGTCCTGCGCATCTCCGCGAGTTGCGCGGGACGCAACACCTTGCCGCTGGCCAGCGCGCGCAGGAACTTGTTGGCGTCGGCGGTGTCGCTGATGATCGCACCGGCCGCGTCGCCCCAGGACGGGTTGAGCACGGTCGCGTCGATGTCCTGGCCGTCCGGGCTGAACCGCTGGTAGCCCACCGCGTGCGGCTCCGGAACCCGGGGGTTGTTGTGCGGAGCCGAGGTGTTGTCCAGGTCGAGTGGCTCGATGATCCGCTCGCGCACCTCGTGCTGCCAGTCCTGCCCGGTGATCCGCTTGATGATCATCCCGGCCAGCACGAAGTTGGTGTTGGAGTAGGCCCAGCTGCTGCCCGGCGTGAAGTCCGGCGGGTAACGCAGGGCCATCGCCACCAGTTGTCGGTCGGTGAACCCGCGCAGCCGGTTGGCCTCGAAGCCCTCCTTGTTACCCAGGAAGTCCATCGCCCGGGTGTACTCCGGCAGGCCGCTGGTGTGCTGCAACAGCTGCCGCACGGTGATCTTCGTGCCCTCGTTGCCGTTGCCGGTCACCACCCCGGGCAGCCAGCGGTCGACGGTGTCCTCCAGGGACAACCTCCCCTCGCCGACCAGTTGCAGCACCACCGTGGCGGTGAACATCTTGGTGTAGCTGCCGATCCGGAAGTGCGCGTCCCAGGGCACCGGGGTCTTCGCCGCGGTGTTGCCGTACCCGCTGCGCACCTTGACGTTGCCGTTGGGCGTGTCCAGCTCCACCAGCGCGCCGGGTGCCCCGTAGTCGAGCAGCTTGTCGGTGTCGCGCTGCAACACGCTGGTGTCCGGCCGGTGCTGCGGTGCGGCCGCTGCCACCCCAGTCGACAGCGCGACCCCGGACAGCGCCACCAGCGCGATCCACGTTCGTCTCATCACTCCCCCATCTCCAGGTGATCGAGTGCTGCCGAGGTTAGACAGGTGGGCTGGTGCGAGGCATCCTCCGCAGTGGTCGATCGCGGCTACCCCGCTGGGGGTAGCCGCGGCTACGCCCACGGGTTGGTGACCGCGCACCACCGCTGCGGCTACCGTGGGCCAGTGCGGGTGATCCTCAGGTCGGTGCTGGCCGACGTGGTGCTGGCGGTGGTGCTGACCGGCCTGTCCCTGGCCACGCTCGGCACGATGTCCACCGTCCGCGCCGACTGGCTGGGCTATCTGCTGGCCGCGCTGTGCATCGCACCGGTCGCCCTGCGCCAGCGCGCCCCGCTGACGATCACGCTGGTGATGTGCGGCGCGCTGATCACCTACCTGCTGCTGGGCTACGGGGACTTCCCCAGCGGCGGGGTGGGCCTGCTGATCGGCCTGTTCTCGGTGGCCGTGGTCCGGCCGTGGCCGATGACCCTGCTCGCGCTGCTGGCCGGGCTGACCGTGGTGGTGGTCAGCTACTCGTTGACGAGCGGCCACGTCGTGTGGCCGCAGGTCTGCACGGCCGTGGTGCACTGCCTGGCCGCCTGCGTGCTCGGTGAGAGCACCAAGCGCTGGTCACGGCGGGTGGAGGGGCTCGCGGAGCAGGCGGCTCGGGCCGTGGTCGAGGAACGGGGGCGCATCGCCCACGAACTGCACGACGTGGTGGCCCACCACATGTCGGTGATCTCTTTGCAGGCCGGGCTGGCCGAGTACGTGATCGACTCCGACCCGCGCGTGGCCCGCGAGGCCCTGGCCACGGTGGGCACCACCAGCCGCGAGGCCCTGGCCGAGATGCGCCGCCTGCTCGACGTGCTGCGCGTGGACCAGGCGGGTACCCTCAGCCCGCAGCCCGGACTGTCCGAACTGGACGGTCTGCTGGATCGCCTGCGCGGCACGGGGTTGCGGGTGGACCTCGCGGTCACCGGCACGCGGCGCCCGCTGCCACCGGGACCGGACCTGTGCGCGTACCGGGTCGCGCAGGAGTCGCTGACCAACGTGCTCAAGCACGCCGGACCGGCCACCGCCCGGCTGGACCTCGACTACGGGGAGCACACGCTGACCGTGAAGATCACCGACGACGGGCGGGGCGATGCCGCGGCCCACTCCGCGACAGCGCCCCGCGGCATCGCCGGGATGCGCGAGCGCACCGAGTTGTACGGCGGGGTGCTCACCGCGGGCCCGCGCCCCGAGGGCGGGTTCGCCGTGGTGCTGCGGCTGCCCTACGCGGAGGTGTCGTGACCACCCGGGTGCTCGTGGCCGACGACCAGGTCCTCATCCGCACCGGCCTGATCGCGCTGTTCGGGGCCGCGCCCGGGATCGAGGTGGTCGGCGAGGCCGAGAACGGCGCCCGCGCCGTGGAACTGGCCGCCGCCACCCGCCCCGAGGTGATCGTCATGGACATCCGCATGCCGGTGCTGGACGGCATCGCGGCCACCCAGCAGATCCTGGCCGCGCCCACCGAGCCGCCCCCGCGCATCCTCGTGCTGACCACCTTCGACCTGGACGAGTACGTGTACCGCGCGCTGGGCGCCGGTGCGGCCGGGTTTCTGCTCAAGGAGACCCCGCCGGACCGGATCGTGGCGGCCGTGCACGCCGTGGCCGCGGGCGACGTGCTGATCACCCCGTCCATCACCCACCGCCTGGTGGAGACCTACTCCTTGCACCACAAGGTGAACGCAGTGGACCGCACCGTGCTGTCCTCGCTGACCGCGCGCGAGACCGAGGTGCTGCGGCTGGTCGCCAACGGGCTGAGCAACGCGCAGATCGCCCAGCGGCTGGTGCTCAGCGAGTCCACGGTGAAGACGCACGTCAAGAACCTGATGGGCAAGCTGGGGCTGAGCAGCCGGGCGCAGGCCGTGGTCGCGGCCTACGAGAGCGGGCTGGTCGTGCCCGGCTCCACCGTGTCGAACAGCGGGTCCACCCGGTAGGCGATCTGCTCGGTCATCACGATCGCGGTGTTGCTGCGCAGCACGCCGGGGCAGGCCAGCACGGCGTCGAGCACCTCGTGCAGGTGGCCCGTGCTGCGCGCGACCACCCGCACCAGCAGGTCACCGGCACCGGCGATGCCGTGCGCCTCCAGCACGAACGGCACGGTCTTGAGCCCGGCCACCGCGCTGTGCAGCCGCCCCTGGGCCACCTCCAGCGTGACGAAGGCGGTGACCTCGAAGCCCATGGCCGACACGTCCACCGCCCGGCCCCGGTGGCCCACCACCTGCTCGCGTTCCAGCCGGTTCGCGCGGGCGTGCGCGGTGTTGCGCGCGATGCCCAGCAGGCTGGCCAGTTCGGTGACGCCGATCCGGGGGCGGCGCACCAGTTCGCGCAGGACCCGCAGGTCCAGGGTGTTCAAGGTCACCGTTCTGCTCACTTCCGCGCCGCGTTGATCCGTGATCCTGAGCATAACGCTCAATCTGATCACCAGGATATTGCGCATCGAGTGCCTTCAGGGTTGAACTCTGACCAAGATGCTCAAGCTCTGGAGGTCCAGGTGTCCACCACCACCCCCCTCACGGCCCGCGAGGGCCGGGTCATGCTCAGCGGGGTCCAGGCGCTGGGCCGCCTGCTGCTCGACCAGCACCGCGCCGACACCGAACGCGGCTGGCGCACCGCCGGGCTGGTCTCCGGCTACCGGGGCTCCCCGCTGGGCGGCCTGGACCAGCTGCTGGCCCGCAACGCGAAGCTGCTGGCCGAGCACGACATCAAGTTCATCCCCGGGGTGAACGAGGAGCTGGGCGCGACCGTGGTCTACGGCTCGCAGCTGGCCCAGCAGCTGCCCGATCCGAGCTACGAGGGCGTGTTCGGCCTCTGGTACGGCAAGGCCCCCGGGGTGGACCGCTCCGCCGACGCCTTCAAGCACGGCAGCTGGATGGGCACCACCCGGCGCGGCGGGGTGCTGGTGGTCGCCGGGGACGACCCCGCCTGCAAGTCCTCCACCCTGCCCTCGAACTCCACGATGGCGCTGGCCGAGTCGTTCATGCCCGTGCTCGCACCGTCCACCGTGGCCGAGGTGCTGCGGCTGGGCAGGCTGGGCGTGGAGATGTCGCGCTACTGCGGCTCGTGGGTCGGCTTCACCGTGCTGACCAGCGTGGCCGACGCCTACGAGGCGGTCGACCTGGGGCAGGTGCCCACCGTGCGCGAGCCCGAGTTCAGCTGGCAGGGCCGCCCGTGGCAGCCCACGCACAAGCCCGGGGTCACCATCCCCGACGCCATCGCGATGGAACGCGAGGTACTGGACGGCAGGCTGGCCGCCGCCGTGGCCTTCGCCAGGGCCAACGGGGTCAACGAGGTGTCCGGCGCGACTGGGCCGGCCAGGCTGGGGTTGCTCGCGGTCGGCCGCGCCTGGGTCGAGCTGCGCGAGGCGCTGGACCGGCTGGGCCTGGACGAGGACTCCTTGCCACGGCACGGGATCCGCGTGATGAAGCTGGCGCTGGTGCACCCACTGGACACCGAGGGCGTGCGCGAGTTCGCCGAGGGCCTGGACGAGCTTGTCGTCGTGGAGGACAAGCGCGCGTTCGTCGAGACCCAGGTGCGCGACGCCCTGTACGACCTGCCTCGGCGCCCGCGCGTGCTCGGCAAGACCGACACCTCGGGCCGCGAGCTGATCCCGGTGCACGGCGAACTCGACGCCGACCGGCTGGTCAAGGCCCTGTCGGACCTGCTGGTGGACCGGATCGGCGCGGAGCACCTGGACCTGTCGCACCGCTCGCTGCGGCCCAAGCGGCTGGCGCTGTCGCTGAGCCCGGTCAGCCGCACCCCGTTCTTCTGCTCGGGCTGCCCGCACAACCGGTCCACCGTGGTGCCCGAGGGCTCGCTCGCGGGCGCGGGCATCGGCTGCCACGCGATGACCACCTTCATGGACCGCAGCCTTGGCATGACGCAGATGGGCGGGGAGGGCGTGACCTGGGTCGGCGCCGCCCCGTTCAGCGGCACCGGCCACATGTTCCAGAACCTCGGTGACGGCACGTTCTTCCACTCCGGCAGCCTGGCGATCCGGCAGGCCGTGGCGGCGGGCACGAACATCACCTTCAAGTTGCTCTACAACAGCGCGGTCGCGATGACCGGCGGCCAGGACGCCGACGGGGCCGTGGACCCGATCGGGGTCACGCACATGCTGCACGCCGAGGGCGTGGCGGGCATCGTCGTGGTGACCGACGAACCGGGCAAGTACCCGCGCGCGACCGCTTGGGCACCAGGGGTTCGCGTGCGGCACCGGGACGATCTCGAAGCGGTGCAACGGGAACTGCGCGAGCGGCCGGGCACCACGGTCATCCTGTACGACCAGGCGTGCGCGGCGGAGACCCGGCGCAAGCGCAAGCGGGGCAAGGCACCCGAGCCCGCCAAGCGCGTGCTGATCAACGAGGCGGTGTGCGAGGGCTGCGGGGACTGCGGGCGCAAGTCGAACTGCCTGAGCGTGGAGCCGGTGGACACCGAGTTCGGCCGCAAGACCCGCATCGACCAGACCTCCTGCAACAAGGACTTCTCCTGCCTGCTCGGCGACTGCCCGTCGTTCCTGACGGTGCTGCCGGGTGAGGTGGCGCGGGCCAGGGTCCGGGCGCCCCAGCTGCCCGCGGACCAGCCCGAGCCGACGGCCCGTCCAGTGGCGGCCAACGTGGTGCTGGTCGGCGTCGGTGGCACCGGGGTTGTCACCGCGAACCAGGTGCTGGCCACCGCGGCGCTGCTGGACGGGCTGGACGCCCGCTCGCTGGACCAGACCGGGCTGAGCCAGAAGGCCGGTGCCGTGGTCTCGCACCTGCGGGTCGGGCCCTCGCTGGGTGAGCGGCCCGGGTTCGTCGGCGAGGGCGGCGCCGACGCCTACCTCGCATTCGACGCGCTGGCCGCCACGGCACCGGCCAACCTGGCGCGGTGCTCGCCCGTGCGCAGCACCGCCGTGGTGTCCACCAGCGAGGTGCCCACCGGCCGCACCGTGACCGATCCGCACGCGGTGTTCCCCGAGGGCGGGTCGCTGCTGGCGGCGATCGCCGAGCGGACCAGGGCCGAGCGCCTGCTCAGCTTCGACGCGCTGGCACTGGCCGAGCAGCTGTTCGGCGCCACCACCGCGGCCAACTTCCTGGTCATCGGCGCGGCCTACCAGGCCGGGCTGCTGCCCATCAGCGCCGCCGCCATCGAGCGAGCCATCGAGATCAACGGGGTGGGCGTGGCCACCACCACGCAGGCCTTCCGCGCGGGCCGCCAGCTCGTGATCGACCCGAGCTGGCCGTCCTCAGTGGACGAACAGCCCGCCGAGGTCACCGAGCTGGCCCGCGCCCAGCGCCACCTTGGCGCGGCAAGGGAACTGCTCGCCGCGCACGCCCTGCGCGGTGAGCTGCTGCGGATCACCGAGCTGCGGGTGGCCGACCTGATCGGCTACCAGGACGAGCGCTACGCCAGGCGGTACCTGGAAGTGGTGGCCTCGGTGGCCGCCGACTCCGTGCCGCTGGCCGAGGCGGTGGCCCGCAACCTGTACAAGCTGATGGCCTACAAGGACGAGTACGAGGTGGCCCGCCTGCACCTGGACCCGGAGCTGCACCGGCAGACCGAGCAGCGCTTCGGTCGCGGTGCGCGGGCCAAGTACCTGCTGCACCCGCCGATCCTGCGCGCGCTGGGCATGCGGCGCAAGATCGCGCTGGGGCGCACCGCCCGCCCGGTGTTCACGGCGCTGCGGTCGATGCGCCGCCTGCGCGGCACCAGGCTCGACGTGTTCGGCTACGCGCACCTGCGCAGGGTGGAGCGCGAGCTGGTCGAGGAGTACCTCGGGGTGGTGCGGCGGCTGCGTGGTGCGGACGAGGCGCTGGCGTTGCGCATCGCGGAACTGCCGGACCTGGTCCGCGGCTACGAGGAGATCAAGCTGGACTCGGTGCGCCGCTACCGGTCCGAGCTGGGCGGGCTGCTGGCCGAGCTGGACCGCGCCCCTGTCGGCGCCAGGGGCTGATAGTCCTTGAGCCGCACCATGTTCGCCGTCTTGTCCATGCCACCGATGATCGCGTTGCGCCAGGGCAGGTACGGCAGGGCCCGCATGAACAGCTCGCGGGCCGCGATGGCGAACCTGCTCGCGGGCAGGAAGGCCTTGGTGCCGCCCGGCATCGGCTTCTGCGCCTCGCGCACGTAGTCGCGCATGATCTCGTCGTAGGCGGGGAACGCCACCCGGTGGTCCCCGCCCGCGGCGGCCAGCTCACCGGCGAGCACGTACGCGCCGACCATGGCCAGGCTGGTGCCCATGCCGATCGACCCGGCCGACGCGGCGTCGCCCAGCAGCACGACCCGGCCCCGGCTGAAGCCGTCCAGCCGGACCCGTGCGGCCCGGGCGAAGTAGAAGTCCGGGTCGGCGTGCATGGCCCGCAGCATCGCGGGCACCTGCCAGCCCTCACCGGCGAACCGCTCGGCGATGACGCGCTTGCCCGCCGTCTCGTCACGGCGGTCGTAGCTGAGGTCGGGCTCGCTGAAGAAGAACATCGCGCGGGCGTCCCCGTTGTCCCCCACCGGGTACAGGGCGGCGGACCGGCCCAGTTCGCCCTTGCGCCGCGCGGGCATGGCGTGGAACTGGTGCCAGCCGCCCAGGTCGATCTCCGAGCGCATGGCGAAGATCGCCACGTAGTGGCCGTCGTTGTCCAGGTAGCGCTCGTGCGGGCCGAACGCCAGCGAGCGCACGTTCGAGCGCACCCCGTCCGCGCCGACGACCAGGTCGAACACCCGAGGGGCCGCGTGCCGGAACTCCACGTGCACCCCGTCGGGCCGCTCGGTCAGCGCCGTGATCGTGTCGTCGAACAGGTACTCGGTGCGGTCCTTGCCCGCCCGGTACAGGATGTCCACCAGGTCGCTGCGCAGGATCTCGATCTCGGCGATGGGGCCACCGGAGTCGCCGTGCAGTTCGGTGCCCATCTCGGCCCGCCTGCGGCCGTCCCGGTCCACGTAGCACATGCCCCGCACCCCGGTGTGCCGCCTGCGGACCTCGGGCAGCACCCCCATGCGCTCGGCCACCTCGCGGGCGGTGCCGCGCAGGTCGATGGCCTGTCCCCCGGCACGCGGGGCGGGCGCCCGCTCGACCACGGTCGGCTCGAAGCCGTACTGGGCCAGCCAGTAGGCGAGCGCGGGTCCGGCGATGCTCGCCCCGGAGATCAACACTGTCTTCCGCATGAGGTCCTCCCCCGTCGGGTCTGTACGGTGTACATAGTGCGCAATACACTGTTGAGCAGCAAGGAATTGGTGCCATGCACTAGTGCACCAAGGTGCCACCTGCGCCGATGGGCGGCGCCAGGCCCGTGCACTAGTGCACCGAGGGAGGACTCAGTGCCCGCAGCGGACTCGCCCTACGCCCGCATCGTCGCCGAACTGCGCCAGCGCATCGCCTCGGGCGAGCTGCGCCCCGGCGACCGGGTGCCCTCCACCCGGCAGATCACCCAGCGCTGGGGGGTCGCGATGGCCACCGCCAGCAAGGTGCTCGCCGAACTGCGCCAGCGCGGGCTCGTCCGGGTCGAGCCGGGCGTGGGCACCGTGGTCCTCGGCAGGCCCGGCCAGCGCGACCGCGCCCCCGGCCAGGAGGTGACCACCGAGCTCGTGGTGCACACCGCCATCCGCATCGCCGACGAGGAGGGGCTGGCCGCCCTGTCCATGCGCCGGATCGCCACCGAGCTGGGCGTGGCCACCATGTCGCTGTACCGCCACGTGCCCAGCAAGGACGAACTGGTCGTGCTGATGGTGAACACGGTCTTCGGCGAGATCGAGTACCCGAGGGTGCCGCCGCGCGGCTGGCGCCCCCGCCTCGAACTGGCCGCGCGCGAGCAGTGGGCCGTGTACCGGCGGCACCCGTGGCTGGCCCCGGTCATGTCGATGAGCAGGCCACTGGTCGCGCCGAACGCGATCGCGCAGACCGAGTGGGTCCTGGGCGCCCTGCGCAACCTGGGGCTGGGCACCGAGGACACCATGTACGTGACGATCATGCTGTTCAGCCACGTGCGGGGCACCGCGATCAACCTGGAGTTCGAGTCCGAGGCCGTGCGCGAGACCGGCATGACGGTGGACGACTACATCGACACCAAGCTGCCCGCCATGGGGGAACTGGCCGGTTCCGGGCGGTTCCCGCTGTTCGCCGAGCTGACCGGCAACGAGTTCGACTACGACCTGACCAGGCTGTTCGAGTTCGGCCTCACCCGGATGCTCGACGGGCTCGCCACCTGGCTCGACCAGCTGTGAGCCTCCCTCAGGCCGCTACCTTCGGCGGCTGGATTTTCAATCGCGTTCGCGATTGACTGAGGGGCATGTCCTCGCGCCACGCCGTGCCCGTCGCCGTGCTCGTGACCGGTCTGCTGCTCACCGCCTGTGGCACCAGCACACCCGCCGCCGCGCCCAGGACAACCTCCGACCCCATGGTCACCGACGAGGTCGCGCACATCAGCCGCCAGGACCTGCGCCAGCGCATGGCCGACCACTCCATCACCGTGATCGACACGCTGCCCGCCGACATGCACCGCGGCTCGCACCTGCCCGGTTCGATCAACATCCCCGGCTTCCCGTACAACATCGCGGCCAAGTCCACCGACGACCTCGCCCCGAAGCTGGTGCCCGACAAGTCCACGCCGGTCGCCCTGTACTGCATCAACCCGCCCTGCCGCAACAGCGAGTTCGTCGGGCGGGAGATGGTGAAACTGGGCTATACCAAGGTCACCAAGTACGCCGAGGGCATCGACGACTGGGTCAAGGCCGGTCTCCCGCTGGAGGGCGAGTCCGCGGGGCACTGACCGGGGCCCTCACGGCAGCAGGTAACCGAGCACGCCTTCCTTGACGTTCTTGGGGCCCTCGCAGTCGGCACTGAGCGAGTCGAAGTGGTTGCCGCCCTGGTTGCACCGGTACAGCGGCACGCTGTGGGTGTCCGCAGGCGGCTGGGCGAAGACGTAACCGAGCAGGCCGACCACCTGCTGGCCCTCGCACTTGCCGGTCTGGTCCACGGAGGTGAACCGCTCACCGGCGCCGACCTTGCAGGAGTAGACGGCCTTGGTGCCGGGCTCGGCGGTGGCGAGCAGCGCACCGAGCGGGCCTTCCGCGCTGAACCCGGCGGGGGTCGGCACGCGGCTCGTCCCGCTGAAGTGCCAGCCGCTGGCTTGGCTGCGGTACCGGGTCAGCACCGCCCGGGTGTGGGTCGGGGTCGTGCTGGGCGGGGCGACCACGGCCGAGGACCTCACCGTGCTGGTGGTCGTGGTAACGGCTGACGAGCTGGTTGGCGTTACCGGGCTGGCACTCGACGCCGAGGTGGTGGACACGACCTCACCCGCGGAGGCGATGCCCTGCTGGGGACTGGGCTGGAACAGGAACACCGCGGCCACGGCCACGCCGACGACCAGCGCGGCGGCACCACCGACGAGCAGCAGACGGCGGGGCGGGCGAGCGGGCGCGGGCTCGTCCTCGAACTGCCAGGGCACACTGGGCCGGGTCGTGCCACCGGGCAACGCGAGCACCTGAACGGTCTGCTCACCGGCCGCGGACAGCAGCTGCCGCACCTGCGTGGCGGTGAGCCGCTGCTCGGGCGACTGGGTGAGCAGCCCCATGACCACGCTGGCCATCGGCCCGGAGCAGCGCTCCAGCCGGGGCTCCTCGTACATGATGGCGTGCATGGTGGCGGCGGTGGTGTCGCGCTGGAACGGCGCGCGCCCCTCCACGGCGTGGAACAGGGTGGCGCCCAGGGCCCACAGGTCGGCGGCGGGCGAGGGACCGGCCCCTCGGAACAGCTCGGGCGCCATGTAGCCGGGCGAGCCCATGATCGCGCCGCTGGCGGTCTGGCTCGGGTCGTCCAGCGCGCGGGCGATGCCGAAGTCGGCCAGCTTGACCCGGCCGTCCCCCAGCACCATCACGTTGCTGGGCTTGACATCGCGGTGCACGATCCCCGCGTTGTGCGCGGTCTGCAAGGCGGCGAGCAGGCGCAGGCCGATGGCGGCCACCCGGTCCGCCGACAGCGCGCCCTCGGCGGCCATCACCTCGGCCAGGGTCGGCGCCCGCACCAGCTCCATCACCACGTAGGTGACGCCCTGGTCGACCAGCACGTCGTACACGGTGACCACGCCGGGGTCGTTCAGCCTGCCCGCGGTCCGCGCCTCGCGCAGCACCCGCTCGCTGCCACAGGCGGGCACGGCCAGCTCCTTGAGCGCGACCTCCCGGTCGATGACCTGGTCGTGCGCCCGCCACACCACGCCCATGCCGCCGCGGCCCAGCTCACCGAGCACCCGGTACCTGCCGGCAACCAGCCGTGTTGACCCGTGCACCGAGCGTCCCCCCATCCGGCGTACCCCAATCGCCGGGGCATCGTAGCGGGCTGTGACCGGCCCACCTGCGGGGATCTCCACAAGACCTTCACAGGTTCCGCCCGGCTCCTCCACGACCGCTGCCTAGAGTCGGCGTCATGCACGAGGGACAACGGCGGGTGTTGGTGGTCGAGGACGAGCTGACCATCGCCGAATCAGTGGCCGCCCGGCTGCGCGCCGAGGGCTTCGCCGTGGACCTGGCGCACGACGGCCCCGCGGCCGTGGCCGCCGCCGCGCGGCTGAGCCCGGACCTGGTCGTGCTCGACGTGATGCTGCCCGGGTTCGACGGGCTGGAGGTGTGCCGCCGCATCCAGGCCGAGCGCCCGGTGCCGGTGCTCATGCTGACCGCCCGCGACGACGAGATGGACCTGCTGGTCGGCCTGGCCGTCGGCGCCGACGACTACCTGACCAAGCCCTTCTCCATCCGCGAGCTGGCGGCCAGGGTGCACGCGCTGCTGCGCAGGGTGAGCCGGGCGGCGCCGCCCCCGCAACGCATCGTGCTGGGCGAGCTGGAGATCGACCCGGTGGAGCGGCGGGTGACCCGCGCGGGCACCGAGGCGCACCTGACGCCGACCGAGTTCGAGCTGCTGGTGCACCTGGCGGGCAGGCCGCGCGCGGTGCAGGCCCGCGAGCGGCTGCTCACCGAGGTGTGGGGCTGGGCCGAGTCCTCCGGCACGCGCACGGTGGACAGCCACATCAAGGCGTTGCGGCGCAAGCTCGGCGCGGACCTGATCCGCACCGTGCACGGGGTCGGCTACGCCCTGGAGGTGCCCAGGTGACGCGGTTCGCCGACTGGCTGTCCGAGTGGCTGCCGCGCCCGCTGGACCCGGTGCGCTCGATCAAGATGAAGCTGGGCCTGACGGTGGTCGGCTCCGGCCTGGCGGCGCTGGCGTTCTTCTGGTGGCAGATCGGCTGGCTGCCGCCGACCACCTCGGTGATCGCCATCGCCATCGCGCTGGCCACCTCGCAGGTGCTGGCGCACGGCATGACCCGGCCGCTGCGCGCGATGACCACGGCCGCCCGCGCGCTGGCGCAGGGCGACTACCGGCGCCGGGTCCGGGCGACCGCACGGGACGAGGTGGGCGTGTTGGCCAAGGCGTTCAACCAGATGGCCGCCGACCTCGGCGACGCCGACCAGCAGCGGCGGGAGCTGATCGCCAACGTCTCGCACGAGCTGCGCACGCCGATCAGCGCGTTGCGGGCCGTGCTGGAGAACGTGGTCGACGGGGTGACCCCGGCCGACCCGGCGACCATGCGCACCGCGCTCGCCCAGACCGAACGGCTGGGCAGGCTGGTCACCGAACTGCTCGACCTGTCCCGGATGGAGGCGGGCGTGCTGCCGCTGCGGCGCGAGGAGTTCGCGCTGCGCCCGCTGCTGGACGAGGTGGTGGCCGAGGCGCGGGTGGCCGCACCCGCCTGCCGGTTCACCGTGCGGGTGGATCCGCCGCAGGCCACCGTGCACGCCGACCGGGGCAGGCTGCACCAGGTCGTGGTGAACCTGCTGGACAACGCCGCCCGGCACGGCCCGGCGGGCGGTGAGGTGCGGGTCCGCGCCGAGCAGGCCGAGGGCGGGCTGTCCATCGAGGTGCTCGACGAGGGGCCGGGCATCGCCCCGGCCGACCGGGCCCTGGTGTTCGAGCGGTTCACCCGCGGCGAGCGGGCCCAGGGCGGCGGCACCGGCCTGGGGCTGGCGATCGCGCGCTGGGCGGTGGACCTGCACGGGGGCACGATCGCCGTGGTGGAGCCCGAGAACTCCGGCTGCCGCATCCGGGTCACGCTCCCGAACTGACATTCACGTTCCTGCCACCGTCCCCGCCATTGGCGCGGATGGCGATGACGCACACCCTGGAGAGAGAAGTGACGATGGTGCACGTCCCCCGCTGGCAGCTCGTCCGGGCCAGACCCGAGGTGCTCGCCGCCGCGGCGCTCGCCGGAGTCGTGGCGGCGACCGCCCTGCGGCTGGACCGGCCCGGCATCGGCTGGCTGATCGCGATGACCGGCGTGGTGATCGCCGTGGCAGCGGTGGCCGTGCGGCAGGACCGGCCGCTGGACTGGCCCTGGGCGCTGGCCGCGGTGGCGCTGATGGGTGTCGGCACGGTCCGTGCGGCGGAGTGGCTGTTCGTGTTGTGCGCGCTGGCCTCCTGCGGATCGCTCTCGCTTGCGGTCACCCGGGTCCGCACCCTGCACGGGATCCTGCTCGGCGGCATGGCGATCCCGTTCGCCTCGCTGTCCGGCCTTGGCTGGGTCGGGCGGGGACTGGCCGCGCTCGGCAGGCGGTCGGGACATCGGGTGAACCCACGGCTGGTGGCCTCGGTGGCGGTGAGCCTCGGACTGCTGGTGGTGTTCGGCGCGCTGTTCGCCGGGGCCGACGCCGCGTTCGCCGAGTTGCTGCTCAGCGCCGTGCCGAAGGTCAACGGGGGCAACACCTTCCTGTGGCTGTTCCTGTTCCTGGCGGTCGGCCTGTCCACGGTCGGCGCCTGCTACCTGCTGGCCGTGCCGCTGCCTGCGGTCAACCAGTCCTCACCGGCGCGTAGTTCCCTGCGCCGCCTGGAGTGGGCGCTGCCGGTCGGCGCGCTGGTCCTGCTGTTCGCCGCCTTCGTCGCGGTGCAGATCGTCACCTTGTTCGGCGGCAGCCAGTACGTGCTGCGCACCGCGAACCTGTCCTATGCCGACTACGCGCGAGGCGGCTTCTGGCAGCTGGCCGCGATCACCGTGCTGACCCTGGTGGTGATCGCGGTCGTGGCCCGGCTGGCGCCTCGTGAGACCGAGAGGGACCGCCTGTGGCTGCGAATCCTGCCCGGTGCGCTCGCCGTGCTGACCCTCGTGGTCGTCGCCTCGGCGCTGACCCGCATGTGGGCCTACCAGGAGGCGTACGGCTTCACCGTGATGCGGCTGCTCGTGCAGACCTGCGAGCTGTGGCTGGGCGCGGTCTACCTGCTCGTGCTGGCGGCCGGGGTCCGGCTGCGTGGCCAGTGGCTCGCGCAGGCGGTTGTCGGCACGGCGGTCGCCGCCCTGCTCGGACTTGCCGCGATCAACCCGGAACGGCTCATCGCCGAGCAGAACATCGCGCGCTCAGTGCACAACCACGTGCTGGACTCGTACTACCTCGGCGGCCTGTCCACCGACGCCGCGCCCGCACTGGCCACTGTGGACGCCCCCTGGGCGCGGTGCCGCCTGCACGGCATGGCGCGCGACGTGCTGGAGGAGGACTGGCGCAGCTGGAACCTCAGCCGCTCGGCGGCCCGCGAGCAGGTGCTGGACGCGCGGTGCTGACTCAGAGGTAGCGGATCAGCAGCCCGCCCGCCAGCACGAAGAACACCAGGATCACCAGCGTGCTGCTGGACTCCCCGGAGGAGCTGGTGATCACCTGGTCCACCACCCCGGTCAGCCGCACCCCGCAGTCGGCGGTGATCGTGTGCCGTCCCGCCTGGATGCGGCTGAACTCCACGGGCGCGGTGAACCGGCCCGCGTCGTCGGCCACGGCGTTGCCGACCTGCTCGCCCTCGGCGGTCAGGATCACCGCATGCCCTGGCGTGCAACCGGTTCCGCTGGCCGACAGCGGCTGGCCGGGCTGCACGCTGCCGTGGTCGAGCACGAGCCCGCCGCCGGTCGGCTCGGGCACGTCGGTGATGGACGATGGGGTCGAAGTGGACGGTGTCGTGCTGCTCGTCGTCGGCGGGGTCGTGATCGTTACGGGTGTTGTCGTGGTCGTCGCGGGCGGTTTCGTGGTGAGGACCGCGGTGGTGGTCGGCGGCGGGGTCGTCGTGGTCGTCGTCGTCGGCGGCGGGGTGGTGCTGGTCGGCGTGCTGCCCGTGACGACGAAGCGCGAGCCGCTGGTTTCCTTGCCGCACACCGCACCCACCTCGTAGACCCCCGGCTTGGCATCCGCGGGCACGGTGGCGCCGACCGAACCGGCGGTACCCGGGCTGCCGTTCACCAGCGGTGCCCCGGCCCAGGTGAAGCTGATGACCCGGCACTGGGTGAACCCGCTCCAGCTGATGGTGAAAGCACTTCCCGCCGGGCCACTGGAAGGTTTCAGCCCCATCGTCGGCGCGGCCCAGGCCAGCGGTGCGGCACCGAGCCCGATGCCCACGCAGAGCAGTGCGACCGTCACCGTCCGGCGAACCATGCCCATCACCACATCCGTCGATCGAAGGAGACCGCGACTGGTTGTAGCATTCCCGACCAGTCGCGCCTGCCCAACCGGGGGTTTCCCATGGGACGTCTCATCGCCGCAGTGGTTGCCCTCGTCACGGTCCTCGGCCTGGCGGGTGCCGCACCCGCGCTCGCGGACGGCTCCGAGGAGCCGCCGCGACTGGGCGTCACGATCAACGGCCAGGACATCGCGGGCCGCACCGTGGCGATCAACCCCACGCAGTCCGCCGAGCTGATGATCACCGTGTCCAACGGCTCGGACGTGCCGCGCAAGGTGCGCAGCGTACGGCTGTCGGGAACGGCGCTGGCGCTGACCTTCTTCGCCTACGACACCCTGGTCCCCTTCGACGTGCCCGCGCACGGCCGGGTCACCAGGACCTTCAGCCTGGACATGGCCGACCTGGACGGGCAGGCGATCGGCCTGCTGCCCGGCACGGTGGAGGTGTTCGACGCCCAGCGCACCCTGCTGGCCAGCACCAGCACCACCACCGACGTGCAGGGCTCGATCCGTTCGGTGTACGGGGTTTTCGGCATCGCCGTGCTGGTGCTGACCATCGTCGCCTGGCTGACCGCACTGCTCGCGCTGGCCAGGCACCGGCTGCCCGCCAACCGCTGGCGGCGCGCGCTGCGCTTCCTGCCCGCCGGGGTCGGCACCGGGCTGGTCGCCGTGATCACCTTGTCGGTGCTGCGAATCGTGCCGCCCGCACCCCTGATCGAGCTGCCGGTGATCGGCGGTACCACCGCCGTGGGCCTGCTGCTCGGCTACCTGACCCCGCACCCCGTCGCCGATCCCGAGAGGCTGCCCGCATGACGGCTCCGGCCAACCTGATCGCAGCGCTGCCCCAGTACGCGCTGGGCGGCAAGATCGGCTCCGGCGGCATGGGCGTGGTCTACGCCGGGGTGCACCGCTCGCTGGGCCGCCAGGTCGCGGTCAAGCAGCTGCCCGGCGAGCTGGTGGACAAGCCGGGCATGGACGAGCGCTTCGACCGCGAGGCCAAGGTGCTGGCCAGCCTGGACCACCCGCACATCGTGCCGGTCTACGACTACGTGCGCACCGGGCACGACCGCCTGCTGGTGATGGAGAAGCTCGACGGGGCAACGGTGTTCGAGCGCTACCACAGCGGGGGCTTCACCCCGGAGCAGTCCTGCGCCATCGCGCTGGCCACCCTCGCCGGGCTGCACGCCGCGCACACCGCGGGGGTGCTGCACCTGGACGTGAAGCCGAAGAACCTGTTGTTCACCAGGCAGGGCGTGCTCAAGGTGGCCGACTTCGGCATCGCGCAGGTGATCAGCGAGGGCGCCACCCTGGTCACCCACGGCGGCGAGGTGCTCGGCACCCCGGCCTACATCTCCCCGGAGCAGGCCTCGGGCAACCCGCTGACCCCGGCCGCCGACGTGTACTCCACGGGCACGGTGCTGTACGAACTGCTGTCCGGCACGCTGCCCTTCGACAGCTCGCGCGGGGCGCTGAGCATGATGCGCCAGCACATCTTCGGCGAGCCGCAGCAGATCACCGGTGTGCCGGAGCCGATCGCGCGCGTGGTGATGCGCAGCATCGCCCGCGAGACCCAGGACCGCTACCGCGACGCCGAGGCGTTCGCCGCCGACCTCGCGAGCGCGGCCACCACGGCGTTCGGGCCTGGCTGGCTGGAGCGCTCCGGTGTGCCCGTGCACCTGTCCGCCCGCGTGCTCGGCGGCCAGCGCAGCCCGGCACCGCCCAAGACCCTCGCCGGACCTCCGGTGCGGCTGGCCCGGCGCCGCCGCGCGCTGGTCCCGGCGTTGATCTCCGCCGCCGCGCTGCTCGTGCTGGCCGTTGTCGCCTTCGCAGCGCCGAGGTCCTTGCCGCACAACGAGAGCAGCACGCTTTTGGTGAACGGCGCACCGGTGGGCCAGGGCGTCACCATCGACCTGAGCAGCCCGGTGGTGATCGACGGGGCGTTCACCCCGGGTGCGCCGGTGGAGGTGCGGCTGGCCCTGTCGGCCGCCGGGATCACCTTGAGCACTGCCGAGCCCCGCACCGTCACGCTGAGCCCGGACGGGCTGTTCGAGGCGAGTATCGAGCTCTCCCCCGCCGCCCGGTGGATCATCGGCGGCACGGTCACCGGGCAGATCTCCGTTGCCCGCCTTGGCGAACCGACCGTCACCCGCGCGTTCACCGCCACCGCCAAGCAGACCCCGATCGCCAGCGCGATGGGCGGCGGGGCCGTGCTGTTCGGCCTGTTCGCCCTGGCCTACGTGGAGTCCCTGCTGCACGGGGTGCGCCGGGGCCGCCGCAGTGCGTCCACTGTGGTCGGTGCCGTGCCGCTGGGCGCGGTGTTCGGTGCGGCCGTGTGGCTGGTGGTCACCGTGCTGACCCAGCGCGAGCCCGCCGAGCTGTTCGGGCTCGGCTGCGCGGCGGCCGGGGTCCTCGCCGCCGTGTCCCTGGTGATCGCCACCCAGCGGGCGTCCAGTTAGGACAGCGGGAGCAGGAACTCCACCGTGCTGACCTGGACCGGGCTGAAGCCCAGGCTGGTCAGCGCCCGCGCGAGCTGCTCGTCCTCGGTGGCCGCGAAGGTCTCCGCGAACTGCACCTCGGAGTGCTCGGCCTTCAGCTTGGTCAGCACGGCGGAGACCAGCGCCGCCAGTTCCTCGGTCGTGCCCTCGCCATCGCGGTTGTGCACCAGGCTGGCGGTGTCGCCCTCGACCTCGACCCCGTACTCGGCGTACAGCTCGCCCTCGGCGTCGTTGAGCCCCAGGAAGAAGCTGAACTCCCCGCTGTCCTCGGGGATCGGCAGCTCCACCACCGCGCCGGAACCCTGCGGGGTCCACTCCGCGAGCAGGTCGGCCTGCCAGGTGCGGCCCAACTCCTCGCCCTGGGTGGCGCCCAGCTCGGCGAGCGCCTGCGCCGTGCCCTCGTCCTGCTCGGCGATCCAGCGCAGCACCGTGCCGCCCGCCTCCCGCGCCAGCCCCGCGGCCTCGCGCATCAGCGGCACCAGGTTGTCGGTCGTCACGTCCGGCACCGCGATGATCTTCAGCGCCGGGTCCTCGGCGCCCAGGTCGATCAGGATCACCGAGCCGGTGATCTGCTCACCCTCGGTCTCCAGCACGGTCGCGACCGCGCCGTTGGGCCAGAGGTCCAGTTCGATGAGTTCTTCGGTGGACTCGCGGTGGATCTCGATGCTGGTGCTCACTGTCGCGATTGTGTCACACCCCGAGCACCAGACCGCTCGTCGGCACGCCGGTGCCCGCCGTCACCAGCACGTGCCGAACCCCGTTCACCTGATTGACCGAGTCACCGCGCACCTGTCGCACCGCCTCGGCGATGCCGTTCATGCCGTGGATGTAGGCCTCGCCGAGCTGCCCGCCGTGCGGGTTGACCGGCAGCCGCCCGTCCAGCCCGATGCCCTGCTCGGCGAGGAAGTGCCGCGCCTCACCCCGGCCGCAGAAGCCCAGTTCCTCCAACTGGATCAGCACGTACGGCGTGAAGTGGTCGTACAGCACGGCCACGTCCACATCGGACGGTTCGAGCCCGGACTGGCGCCACAGCTGCCTGCCGACCAGGTTCATCTCCGGCAGCGCGGCCAGGTCCTCGCGGTAGTAGCTGGCCATCACGTACTGGTCCGGACCGCTGCCCTGCGCGGCGGCGCGGACCAGTACGGGTGGCCGCGGCAGGTCGCGCGCACGGGAAGTGCTTGTCACCACAAGGGCCACTGCCCCGTCGCTCTCCTGACAGCAGTCGAGCAGGTGCAGCGGCTCGGTGATCCAGCGCGAGTTCTGGTGCTCGGCCAGGGTGATCGGCCGCCCGTGGAACCAGGCGCGCGGGTTGGTCGCGGCGTGGGCGCGCATCGTGACCGCCACCCGGCCGAAGTCCTCGCTGGTGGCCCCGTACTCGTGCATGTACCTGCGGGCGACCATCGCCACCGTGCCAGCGGGCGTGCCGAGCCCCATCGGGTAGGACCAGCTGTTCTCCACGGTCAGCGCGGCGGCGGTGGACACCCGGCCGAAGCGGTGCCCGGACCGCTCGTTGAAGGCCCGGTAGCAGAGCACCACCTCGGCGGCCCCGGTGGCCACGGCCATCGCCGCGTGCTGCACGGTCGCACAGGCCGCGCCGCCACCGTAGTTGACCCGGCTGAAGAAGCTCAGCTCAGGCACGCCCAGTTCGCGGGCCAACGCGATCTCCGAGTTCGTGTCCATGGTGAAGGACACCATGCCGTCCACATCGGACGGTTTCAGTCCGGCGTCGGCCAGCGCGGACAACGCCGCCTCGGCCGCGAGCCGGAGTTCGCTGCGACCCGAGTCCTTGGAGAACTCGGTCGCGCCGATCCCGGCGATCGCCGCGCCCTTCACGGCAGCACCACCCGGACCGTGCCCGTGACGTGGTCGCCCATGCTGTTGCGGCCCACGACCTCCACTGTCGTCACACCGTCCGAAGTGGACACGGCGCGCCCGCTGAACACCAGCGTGTCGTAGGCGTAGCAGGGCACCCCGAGCCGAATGGACACGCCGCGCACCAGCGCGCCCGGCCCCGCCCAGTCGGTGACGAACCGCTGCACGAGTCCGGTCGTGGTCAGGATGTTCAGGAAGATGTCCTTGGAGCCGCGGGCGATCGCCCGGTCACGGTCGTGGTGCACGTCCTGGAAGTCCCTGGTGGCCAAGGCAGTGCTCACGATGAACGTCGGCGTCACCTCGACGCGCAGCTCGGGCAGCACGGTCATCGCGCCTCCCACACCGGCAGCACGAACTCGCCGACGGGCCGGAACCCGACCCGCACCGGCAACCCGACCCGCACCTCGTCCGGCGGCACACCAACGAGTTCGCCCAGCATGCGCACCCCTTCCGACAGTTCGACCAGCGCCACCACGTACGGCAGCTCGCGCCCCGGTACCGGCGGGTGGTGGTGCACGACGTAGCTGAACACCTCGCCGAGGCCGGTCGCCACGACGTAGCCCGGGTCCAGCGCGTTGCAGCGCGGGCACATCGGGCCGGGCGGGTGCCGCACCACACCGCAGGCCGAGCACCGCTGGACGCGCAGCTCACCGAGTTTCGTGCCCTGCCAGAAGAACTCCGTGTCCCGGCTCACGGTGGGCTGGAGGGCCGAAGCCGTGCTCTTGTTGCCCGGCTTGAACTTCAGGATGCGGAACAGCATCTCGGCGACCGGCTCGTCACCGACGAACCAGGTGCTGCGCGTGGTCACGAACCAGCCCTCACCCAGCGCCGTGCGCTTCGGGCCGACCACCGCGTCCAGGACGCTGCTGACCGACACGTGCTCGCCGGGACGCAGGTACCGGTGGTAGGTCTGCTCGCAGTTGGTGGCGACCACGGAGGTGTACCCGGCCTCGTCCAGGACCGCGCTCATCGCGGCGAGCGGGTCGTGCTCCTCGGCGGCGGGGTGCAGTCCGCGCATCGTCCACACCTGCACCATCGCGGGCGGGGCCAGCTCGGGGTAGGCGGAGTTGCCGTCCCCCAGCGCCTCCGTCCAGTTGTTGATCATTGCCGGGTTGACGGCGTCCCGCGCTGGCCGGCGCGGACTCGGCCCCAGCGCGGCGATGCGCTCCGCCTCGTCGGTGATCATCGGGGCACCCTGGGCAGGCCCAGACCGGCACTGGCGATCAGCTCGCGCTGGACCTCGTCCACCCCGCCGCCGAAGGTCAGCACCAGGTTGCGCTTGGCCTGCACGTCCAGCCAGTGCGCCAGCTCCGCGGTGTCCGGCTCACCGGGGTCGCCGTGCCTGCCGACCAGTTCCTCCAGCGCGGCGGTGATCACCTGCACCCGGTTGGCCGCGAACACCTTGGTGGCCGAGGCGTCGGCGATCCGCACGGTGTCGGTGGCGGCGACCTGCCAGTTCAGCAACTCGTTGACGTGCAGGCACGCGGCGGTCCTGGCCAGGGTGCGGCGCACGTCCGGCTCGGACAGCAGCTCGCGCTTGGCGGCCCAGTCGCGGACCCGGTCGTACAGCGCGGCGATGCGCCCGGCGGGCCCGAGCATGACCCGCTCGTGGTTGAGCTGCGTGGTGATCAGCCGCCAGCCCGCGTTCTCCTCGCCGACCAGGCGGCTCACCGGCACCCGCACGTCGCGGTAGTAGCTGGCGTTGACGTGGTGCGCACCGTCGCAGGTGATGATCGGGGTCCACGCGTAACCGGGATCGGTCGTGTCCACGATCAGGATCGAGATGCCCTTGTGCTTGGCGGCGGCCGGATCGGTGCGGCAGGCCAGCCACACGAAGTCGGCGTCGTGCGCCCCCGTCGTGAAGACCTTCTGCCCGTTGACCACGTACTCCTCGCCCTGGCGCACCGCGCTGGTGCGCAGCGAGGCGAGGTCGGTGCCCGCCTCGGGCTCGGTGTAGCCGATCGCGAAGTGGATCTCACCGGCCAGGATCCCCGGCAGGAAGCGGGCCTTCTGCTCCTCGGTGCCGAACCGCTGCAACGTCGGGCCGACGGTCTGCAGGGTGACGTAGGGCAGCGGCACGTCGGCGCGGGCCGCCTCGTTGACGAAGAGCTGCTGCTCGACCTGGCCCAGCCCGCGACCGCCGTACTCCACCGGCCAGCCCACGCCGAGCCAGCCGTCCCGGCCCATCCTGGCCACGACCTCGCGGTACACCTCGCCGTGCCGTTGGGTCAGCAGGGCGGCCCGCTCCGCCGGGGAGAGCAGCCCGGCGAAGTAGGCCCGCAGCTCCTCGCGCAGGGCTCGCTGGGCACTGGTCAACTCGATGTGCACGACAGCACCTCCGCAAGGTGGTCGATCCGCTGGGCCGCGCCGCCGACGAACCGGGTGAGGTCCTTGGCCAGGGCGTAGTAGCGGTGCAGCGGGTAGGTGACGTCCAGCCCGAGGCCGCCGTGCAGGTGGTGACAGGTGCGCACGGCGGGCAGCAACTCCTCGGCGAGCCAGTGCGCGGCGACGGCGACCTGCACGCTGGCGTCCAGCCCCTCGTGCAGCCGCCAGCAGGCCGACCACGTGGCCAGGTGCAGGGTTCGCCAGGCGATGTACACATCGGCGATCTGCTGGGCCACGGCTTGAAAGGCGGCGAGCGGCCTGCCGAACTGGTGGCGGGTCGCCACGTGTCGCTTGGTGAGGTCCAGCGCACCGGCCAGTGCCCCGCTCGCCACCGCGCAGGCTCCCGCGAGTGCGAGCTCACCGAGTGCTGGTGCGCCCTGGTACACCGTATCCGGGCGGACTCGCTCCAGGTGCAGGCTGAACTCCGGCGCACCGGTCGAGGTGTGGCTCGGGCGCAGGGTCACACCGGGTGCGGCCGGGTCGACCAGGGCAACGGTGGTGTCGCCCGCTGGAACGAGGATGCGGTGTGCGGTGGCCGCGTAGGGCACGCCGACCGCGTGGCCGGTGAGCACACCGCCGGTGAGGGTGACCGAGGTTTCGTGCGGGACGGCGGTCAGCACGACTCGGTCCGGGACCGGGATCCCGCTGTGCGCCAACGGGAGCACGCCCAGGGCGATCGTGGCCAGCGCGGGAACCCGCACAGCGGCGCGCCCGACTTCGGACAGCACCGCCATGCCGCTGAGCACGTCCAGTTCGGACGAGCACAGCCCGGCGGACAGAAGTCCGGGCCACACCTGGTCTTCGGGCCGCCGGAGCACGGTGGCCGCGAGCTCGGCGACGGCCTGCCGCTCGCGGTCGAGTGTGAAGTCCACGCCGACTCCTCACGTAGAACGTGTTTCAGTTTTAGCGCAGCGGCTACTGTCGGGGCAAGCCCAGCAGCTGTTCGGCGGCCAGGGTGAGCAGCACCTGGGTGGTGCCGCCCGCGATGCTCAGGCACCGAGTGAGCAGGAACTCGCGACTACACTCCCCCGCCACCGCACCAGCGGGCCCGAGCAGGTCCAATGCCGCTTCCGCAACGGATTGCCGATGCCGCACGCCGACCAGCTTGCGCACACTGGACCCGGCGCCGGGGTCGTGGCCGCCGAGCCGGTTCAGCGTGCCGCGCAGGTCCAGCAGGGAGACCGCCAGGCCCTGGGCCACGAGTGCGCCGATCCGCTCGGCATGTTCAGCGCCCGGCTCATGAGCCAGAACGCGTTCCACCTCCTTCCCCAAGGAACTCCCGCCGCCCATGGCGACCCGCTCGTTGGCCAGCGTGGTGCGGGCCAGCCGCCAGCCGCCGTTGACCTCGCCGACCACGCAGTCATCGGGCACGAAGACCTCGTCCAGGAAGACCTCGTTGAACACCGCGTCCCCGGTGATCTCCCGCAGCGGGCGCACCTGGATCCCCGGCGAACGCATGTCCACCAGGAAGTACGTGATGCCCTTGTGCTTGGCGACCCGCTCGTCGGTGCGAGCCAGGCAGATCGCCCAGTCGGCCTCGCGAGCCAGCGAGGTCCACACCTTCTGGCCGGTCAGCCGCCAGCCGCCAGGCGCCCGCACCGCCCGAGTGCGCAGCGAGGCCAGGTCCGAACCCGCCTCCGGCTCGCTGAACAGCTGGCACCACACCAGGTCCCCGCGCAGAGTCGGCCCGGCGAAGCGCTCGCGCTGGGCCTCGGTGCCGTGCGCGAGGATCGTGGGCACCGCCCACCAGCCGATGACCAGGTCCGGGCGGCCGATCCCGGCAGCACGCAGCTCCTCCTCGATCACGAGCTGCTCGGCGGGCGCGGCGTCCAGCCCGTACGGCTTGGGCCAGTGCGGTGCCAGGTAGCCCGACTCGGCCAGCGCCACGCGCTGGTCGGCGGCCCCGGCGATCGAGGCCACCACGGCGCGGACCGGCTCGCGGTCGGCGGCGAGGTCGACGTGCAACGTCCTGCGCTGCCCCTGCCCGGCGAGCGAGGCGACCCGCCGCCGCCACCTCGCGCTGCCGCCCAGCAGTTGGCGCGAGGCCACCGCCCGCCGCAGGTAGCGGTGTGCGTCGTGCTCCCAGGTGAAGCCGATACCACCCAGCACCTGGATGCAGTCCTTGGCGTTGTCCACGGCGGCGTCCAGCGCGATCGCCGCGGCCACGGCGGCGGCCAGCGGCAGTTCTCCCGGCGACTGGTCGGCGGCGCAGGCGGCGTCCCAGGCCACGGCGGCGGCCTGCTCGGCGCGGCAGAGCATCTCCACGCACAGGTGCTTGACCGCCTGGAAGGACCCGATCGGGCGGCCGAACTGGGTGCGCACCCGTGCGTACTCGACGGCGGTGCGCAGGCACCACTCGGCGATGCCGACGGCTTCGGCGGCCGCCAGCGTGGCGAGCAGGTCGGTGACGGGCGCGGTGCCGATCACCCGCTCGGCGGGGACCAGCTCCTCGTCCAGGTCCACTTCGGTCAGCGGGCGGCTGGGGTCCAGGGGCTCGCCACCGACCGGCGATCCGCCCTCGGCCAGCACCCACGTGCCCCCGGCCGACAGCAGCAGCGCACCGGGCTCGCCCAGCGCCAGGGCCCGCCCGCTGATCAGCAGGCCGCCGTCGGCGCGGGGCCTCGCGACCAGTTCGGACGGTCCACAGTGGACCGCGCACGGCCCGTCGTGGCGACCGAGCACGAGCCCGGCCAGCGCGGTGGGCAGCACCGGGCCGGGCGCCAGCCGCTCGGCCGCGGCGGACAGGGCCACGGCCAGGTCCACGACCGGCCCGCCCAGCCCACCGGCCGGTTCGGGCAGGCACAGGGAGAACAGGCCCAGTTCGGTCAGCTCCGGCCAGCCGCTCCCGCAGGCGCGCACGGCTTCGGCGAGGTCGCGCTGGGTGTCCGTGATGGCGATCGGCATCAGCCAAGAGTAGAACGTGTTTCACTTCACGTCACGACCCCCTGACGTACAATGCAATATGAAAATGAAACACGTTTCGATCGTGTAACGTACGCGGTCGACACGCGACACCACCGCAGGGGGATCGATGCCCGCGACGCCACGAGCGCGCTCCGGCCAGCTCACCGAGGAGGAACTGGGCTCGGCGGCACAGCGCGACCGCCGCAAGCGCATCATCGAGGCCACGATCGCGCTGGCCTCCAAGGGCGGCTTCGACGCGGTGCAGATGCGCGCCGTTGCCGAGCGGGCCGACGTCGCCCTCGGCACCCTGTACCGCTACTTCCCGTCCAAGATCCACCTGCTGGTGTCCGGGCTGGCCACCCAGCTGGAGCACTCCCTGGAGCGGGCCGAGCGCGGGCCGATCCCCGGGGACAACGCGGCCGAACGGGTGCTGTCGGTGCTGGGCCGGATCACCAAGGGCATGCAGCGCGAGCCGCACCTGACCGAGGCGATGACCCGGGCCTTCATGTTCGCCGACACCTCCGCGGCGACCGAGGTGGACCAGGTGGCGCTGCTGATCGAGACCCTGTTCATCCGGGCCATGGGCCACACCGAGCCCACCGAGGAGGACAAGGCCATCGCCAGGGTGATCGGCGACGTGTGGCTGTCCAACCTGGTCGCCTGGGTCACCCGGCGCGCCTCGGCCAGCGACGTGACCAACCGCCTGGAACTGACCGTGCGCCTGCTGCTGCGCTGACCCTGATTCGCGCGCGGCCCCCGGTACAGGGCACGATCAGTGCCATCATGACGCTCACCGACCTGCTCCCCGACGCCGCCGATCCCGACACCCTGTTCGAGACCTTCTCGGCCTGGGCCGAGGAACAGGGCACGGCGCTGTACCCGCACCAGCAGGAAGCCCTGATCGAGGTGGTGTCCGGGGCGAACCTGATCCTGAGCACCCCGACCGGCTCCGGCAAGAGCCTGGTCGCCGCGGGGGCGCACTTCGCCGCGCTGGCCCAGGGCGTGCGCAGCTTCTACACCGCGCCGATCAAGGCCCTGGTGTCGGAGAAGTTCTTCGCGCTGTGCGAGACCTTCGGCGCGGACAAGGTCGGCATGCTGACCGGGGACGCCAGCGTCAACGCCGAGGCGCCGATCATCTGCTGCACCGCGGAGATCCTGGCCAACCTGGCGCTGCGCGACGGGGCCGAGGCCGACGTGGGCCAGGTCGTCATGGACGAGTTCCACTTCTACTCCGAGCCCGACCGCGGCTGGGCCTGGCAGGTGCCGCTGCTGGAGCTGCCCAGAGCCCAGTTCGTGCTGATGTCGGCGACCCTCGGTGACGTCACCCGCTTCGAGACCGACCTCACCCGGCGCACCGGACGGCCCACCGCCGTGGTGCGCAACGCCGAACGGCCCGTGCCGCTGCTGTTCAACTACGTGCTGACCCCGCTGCACGAGACCCTGGAGGAACTGCTCTACACCAAGCAGGCCCCGGTCTACGTCGTGCACTTCACCCAGGCCGCGGCGATCGAGCGCGCGCAGTCGCTGATGAGCATCAACGTCAGCACCCGCGCGGAGAAGGACGCCATCGCGGAGATGATCGGCCGGTTCCGGTTCTCCTCCGGGTTCGGCAAGACCCTGTCCCGGCTGGTGCGCCACGGCATCGGCGTGCACCACGCTGGCATGCTGCCCAAGTACCGGCGGCTGGTGGAGCGGCTGGCCCAGGCCGGGCTGCTGAAGATCATCTGCGGTACGGACACGCTCGGCGTCGGCATCAACGTGCCGATCCGCACCGTGCTGTTCACCGCGCTGAGCAAGTACGACGGCACGCGCACCCGGCTGCTCAAGGCCCGCGAGTTCCACCAGATCGCCGGGCGGGCGGGCCGCGCGGGCTACGACACCGTGGGCATGGTCGTGGTGCAGGCCCCCGAGCACACCGTGGAGAACGAGAAGGCACTGGCCAAGGCCGGGGACGACCCGAAGAAGCGGCGCAAGGTGGTCCGCAAGAAGCCGCCGGAGGGCTTCGTGTCCTGGGGCGAGCCCACCTTCCAGCGGCTGGTCGAGGCCGAACCGGAGCCGCTGACCTCCAGCTTCGGGGTCAGCCACTCCATGCTGCTCAACGTGATCGGCAGGCCGGGCGACGCCTTCGCCGCGATGCGCCACCTGCTGGAGGACAACCACGAGGACCGCAAGTCCCAGCTGCGGCTGATCCGCCGCTCCATCGCGATCTACCGCGCACTGCTCGCGGCCGGGGTCGTGGAGAAGCTGCCCGAGCCCGACGAGCAGGGCCGCACCGTGCGCATCACCGGCGACCTGCAACTGGACTTCGCGCTCAACCAGCCGCTGTCCCCGTTCGCGCTGGCCGCCGTGGAACTGCTCGACCGGGACGCCCCCGGCTACGCGCTGGACGTGCTCTCGGTGATCGAGTCCATTCTGGACGATCCGCGCCAGGTGCTGTCCGCACAGGAGCACAAGGCCCGCGGCGAGGCCATCGGCGCGATGAAGTCCGAGGGCATCGAGTACGAGGAGCGCATGGCGCTGCTCGAGGACGTGACCTACCCCAAGCCGCTGGAGGAGTTGCTCACCGGGGCGTACGACACCTACCGGCGCGGGCATCCCTGGGTGGCCGACCACCGGCTGTCGCCCAAGTCCGTGGTGCGCGACATGTTCGAGCGGGCCATGACCTTCGGCGAGTACGTGCAGTACTACTCGCTGGCCCGGTCGGAGGGGCTCGTGCTGCGCTACCTGGCCGACGCGTACAAGGCGCTGCGGCAGACCGTGCCCGCCGAGGCCCGCACCGAGGAGCTGTCCGATCTCACCGAGTGGCTCGGCGAGCTGGTACGCCAGGTCGACTCCAGCCTGATCGACGAGTGGGAGAAGCTCACCAACCCCGAGGACGAGCCCACCACCCCCATCGACGACGGGCCGCCCGCCGTCACCCTGAACCTGCGGGCCTTCCGCGTGCTCGTGCGCAACGCCCTGTTCCGCCGCGTGGAGCTGGCCGCGCTGCGCAACTACTACGAACTCGGCGAGCTCGACGGCGAGTACGGCTGGGACGCCCAGGCCTGGCAGGAGGCGCTGTCGGGCTACTACGAGGAGTACGACCGGATCGGCACCGGCCCCGACGCGCGCGGGCCCGCCTTCCTGACCATCACCACCGAGCCCGAGCGCTGGCTCGTGCGCCAGGTGTTCGACGACCCCGAGGGCGACCACGACTGGGGGATCAGCGCCGAGGTCGACCTCGCCGGTTCCGACGAGTCCGGCACCGCCGCACTGGTCATCACCGACGTGGGCCCGCTCTGACCCGAATGTCGTGAAGGTGCCGTTCGCGGCGTTCAACGTCGTGAACGGCACCTTCCTGACACCGCCACGGCGCGCTGCGAAAGGACCGTTCGCTGCGTCCAGCGCAGTGAAAGCCACCTTCGCGGCGGTCGTGGCAGGCGCCCAGCGTCGCCAACGGCACGCGACACGCAGCCGGGCGGGACTCACGCTCCCCAGACCGGGACTCGCGCACCCCAGAGCGGGACTCGCCGTACCGGAACGTCCGACACGCCGTACCGGGAGCGCCGACACGCGCGGGCCCGGCGCGCAGCACGACGTCGCGGGCCCCCGCACGGTGGGGACCCACGACGTCGGTGCGGTCAGGAACCGGCCAGTGCCGTGTCGACCCGGCGTTCGATCAGCGCCGCGACCTGCTGGGGATCAAGTCCCGGCTGGATCGCGGCCAGTGCCTTGACCGCTTCGAGGGCGGCGGCGGCCATGGCCTCCGCGCGCCCGGCCCGCATCGACGCGCTGACCAGCCACTGCGGCAGCGAGTAGGTCTCCTGGCTGGTGGGATCGTCCGGGTCGTGCTCCGGGTTGACCAGCCGCCAACCGTTGAGCGCGCTGACAACGGTCGCCGGGACCGCCTGCACGGCGCGGTCCAGTCTCTCGACTGCGTGCGCCAGCTCCTCGTCCATCTCGCCCCTCCAGCGCACCCGCGTGTGTGACGGTCCCGGCCCGTCGTCCTTCCCCCGGGCAAGGATCATGCTCCTGGCCTGGCCATACACCGGACATCCGGGAAACCCCGTACATCGGTGAAAACAAAGTACGGAGGTAGGCTCACTTCTTGCTAGGCTGGGCGGCATGGACCACCCAGGGGGATACCGCGCGCCACGTGCGCGCATCAACCCGGACAGCAACCGCTCCTGGCTGCGCCGCGCGCTGCCGGTGGTGCTGGCACACCGCTGGATGTTCGGCTCGGCGCTGGCGCTGGCCTTCGTCGGGCTGGTGATCAGCGTGCAGATACCCAGCCTGCTGCAGGGCGCGATCGACAACGCCATCGTCACGCACCGGGACCAGCTGGGCCACTACCTCTGGTGGATCGGCGGCCTGGCCGCGGCCACCCTGGTCACCGGCTACCTGTCCCGGCTGCTGCTGTTCCGCACCGCGTACGAGATCGAGTACGACCTGCGCAACATCATGTACGAGCACCTGACCGGACTGTCCTTCCCGTTCTTCGACCGGGCGCAGACCGGCCAGCTGATCTCCCGGGCCAACTCCGACATCCGCTCGGTGCAGATGTACCTGACCTTCGCCCCGTTCATCCTGGTGCAGTGCGGCATCGCCGTGGTGGCATTCGGCTACATGCTGGCGATCAACGTGCCGCTGGCACTGGTGTCCATGCTGCCCATGCCGCTGGTGTTCCTGGCGGGCCGCCGCATGCAGAACACGATGTTCCCGGTGTCCTGGCTGATCCAGTCCCGGCTGGCCGAGGTCGCCACCGTGGTGGACGAGAACGTCAACGGGGTCCGCGTGGTGAAGTCCTTCGCCGCCGAGGGCCGCCAGTTGCAGGCCGCCCAGCGCGCGGCGAACAGGCTGCGCTGGGCCTACGTCAAGGACGCCGACCTGCGGGCCCGCTGGACGCCCGCGGTGCAGAACCTGCCCAGGGTGGGCCTGGTGATCGTGCTGCTGCTGGGCGGCTACCTGGCCGTACAGGGTGAACTGGGGGTCGGCGCCATCCTGGCGTTCAACTCCTACCTGATGCTGATGCAGATGCCGTTCCAGATGGTCGGCATGCTGATCATGATGGGCCAGCGGGCCGCCGCCTCGGCGCAGCGGCTCTACGAGGTGCTCGACGAACAGCCCGAGATCGTGGACGCCCCGGACGCCCGCGAGCTGACCGGCTGCGCGGGCGAGGTGGAGTTCGACTCGGTGCGCTTCGGCTACGCCGAGGGCCCCGACGTGCTCCAGGACTTCTCCCTGCGCGTGCACCAGGGCGAGACGGTGGCGCTGGTGGGCCGCACCGCCAGCGGCAAGTCCACGGTGGCCAGGCTGCTCCCCCGCTTCTACGACGTGCGCTCCGGCGCGGTCCGGGTGGACGGGATCGACGTGCGCGCGCTGACCACGCACAGCCTGCGCGAGGCCGTGGGTGTGGTGCTGGACGAGCCCTTCCTGTTCAGCGAGTCGATCAGGGACAACATCGCCTACGGGCGGCCGGACGCCGACATCACCGACATCGAGCGGGCCGCGCGGGTGGCCGGGGCGCACGAGTTCATCACCGAACTGCCTGAGGGCTACGACACGGTGATCGGCGAGCGCGGCTACACCCTGTCCGGCGGCCAGCGCCAGCGCATCGCGATCGCGCGGACCCTGCTGGTGAACCCGCCGGTACTGGTGCTCGACGACGCCACCAGCGCCGTGGACGTGCAGACCGAGCAGCGGATCCACGCCGGGCTGGGTGAACTGCTGGCCGGGCGCACCACGCTGGTGATCGCGCACCGGCTGTCCACCATCAGCCTGGCCGACCGCGTGGTGCTGGTCGAGGGCGGCCGGGTGGTCGCCGAGGGCACGCACACCGAACTGCTGGCAACCACTCCGCTCTACTCCGAGGTGCTGGCCACCGCGGCGGACGACGACATGACAGGGGCGACGGCATGACCTGGCCAGGTGGTGGGGGCAACGCCTTCGCGGCGACCAGGGCGGGGGCCGGCGGCCTGCCCTTCGCGGGCATCCCCCCGGAGTTGCAGGACGGGGTGGACAAGCTGCTGGCCACCGAGCCGGAGCACCCCGAGCCGACGGCGCGGTTCGCGCACGCCCGCAAGGACCCGGACGGGGCGCGGCTGAGCCTGCGCAGGCTGGTGCGGCCGTACTGGGCGCTGGCCGCGCTGGCGGGCCTGCTCGTGGTGCTGGAGACGGCGGCTTACCAGGCGGGGCCCGCGCTGACCCAGATCGGCATCGACCAGGGCATCACCGGGCACAGCATGACCGCGCTGGTGGTGGTCGCCGTGCTGTACCTGCTGAGCGTGCTGGTCACCGGGCTGGCCTCGGCCGCGCGGGTGATGGTCACCGGCCGCATCGCCGCCTCGGTGATGAACGACCTGCGCGTGCGGGTGTTCACCCAGTTGCAGCGGCTGTCGCTGGACTTCTTCACCGAGGAGAAGGCCGGGGTGATCATGACCCGGATGACCAGCGACATCGAGAACCTGCAACAGCTCGTGCAGGACGGGCTGGTGCAGTTCGCCATCCAGGGCCTGACGATGGCCGTGGTGACCGTGGTGCTGTTCGCCTACGACGTGAAGCTGGCGCTGATCACCCTGCTGCTGGTGGTGCCCGCGCTGACCGCCGCCTCGCTGTGGTTCCACTCGGCCTCCAGCAAGGGCTACCTCAGGGTTCGCGACACCATCGCCGAGGTGCTGGCCAACCTGTCGGAGAGCCTGCAGGGCGTGCGGATCGTCACCGCGCACAACCGGCAGGGGCTCAACATCCGGCGGCACCGCCAGGTGACCGGCCGCTACCTGACGGCCAACGTCTACACCGCGCAGGTCAACTCGACCTACGGCCCCTCGACACAGGTGGTGGGCGTGGTCGGCCAGCTGGTGCTGCTCGTGTTGGGCGCTGGCATGGTCGCCGACGGCGAGCTGACCATCGGCGAGCTGATCGCGTTCCTGCTCTACCTGGGCGCGTTCTTCCAGCCGATCCAGCAGCTGGTGCAGCTCTACAACACCTACCAGCAGGGCCAGTCCTCCGTGGTCAAGCTGCGCGGCCTGCTGGGCACCGAGCCCAGCGTGCCGGAGGCCGCCGACGCGGTGGACCTGCCCCCGGTGCAGGGCGAGATCACCTTCGAGCGCGTGGGTTTCGGCTACCAGCCCGACCTGCCGGTGATCCGCGAGCTGGACCTGGAGATCGCCCGCGGGGAGACGGTGGCCTTCGTGGGACCGACCGGGGCGGGCAAGTCCACCCTGGCCAAGCTGGTGACCCGGTTCTACGACCCGACCCAGGGCCGGGTGCTGATCGACGGGCACGACCTGCGCGGGGTGGGCATCGAGTCGCTGCGCCGCCAGCTGGGCGTGGTGCCGCAGGAGCCGTTCCTGTTCGCGGGCACCCTGCGCGACAACGTGCGCTTCGCCCTGCCCGAGGCCGAGGAGGAGCAGGTCTGGCAGGCGCTGCGCGCGGTGGGCCTGGCCGAGGTCGTGGAGCGCATGCCCAACGGCCTGGACACCGTGGTGCAGGAGCGCGGGCAGTCGCTGTCCTCGGGCGAGCGGCAGCTGGTGGCCCTGGCGCGGGCGTTCCTGGCGCAGCCCCGCGTGCTGGTGCTGGACGAGGCCACGTCCAACCTCGACCGCAGCTCGGAGACCCGGATCGAGGCGGCGCTGGACGTGCTGTTGCAGGGCCGCACGGCACTGCTGATCGCGCACCGGCTGTCCACCGCGATGAAGGCCGACCGGATCGTGGTGGTGGACGGCGGACGGGTGGTCGAAACCGGTTCGCATGGCGAGTTGGTGGCCGCCGGAGGACGCTATGCGGAGATGTTCCAAACGTGGACTGACCAGTCAGAATCCACGAAAATGTGAGGCAGGTCACACATTTGCTCGGGCTTTGTGTGTCACCTGACACAGAGCCGCGCGCACTTCCCGGATAACTAACTCCTGGACGGGTGGCCATCGGGCGCCCCCGCGGGAGCGAGTCGAGAGGGCGATGACCGAACCGGTGCGCAAGGGCATCTCGGCGGCCGCCGCACGCCCGGGTGGCACCGCGGCCAAACTCGAACGGCGCAGCGAGGGGCTGGACAGCCTCGGCGTGGGCACCGTCGAGATCATCCCCGTACAGCGCGGCACCGCGCCGCAACGGCCCGCACCGCACACCTACCGGGTCAGCCCGCCGAAGATGGCCGGGTGGAGCTACCGGCTCGACGAACGCTCCCGCGAGGAGGTACGCGCCGTCTTCGTGCCCCCGGACGACTTCGAGGACACGGTGGCCTTCGCCAGACAGCACCCGCTGGTGGTGGTCCGGGTACCCACCGGGCACGGCAAGCACGTCACGGGATTCCGGCTGCTGGACCGCACCGGGGCCGAGGAGCTGCACTGCCTGAGCCACCCGCGGGACCTGCGCAGGCTCACCCGCGAACGGCTCGGCCTGGGTGACGGCTACCTGCTCGTCGGCGGCGGGGCCAACCTGGCCCGGCTGCTGGACCGGCACGAGATCGCCCGGCTGGACACCGAACTGCGGCACGCCCGCGCCCGGCTGGTGGTCGTCGTGGACACCGACCTCGGCATCACCGACGGCGGCCTTGGCGAGCACCTCACCGAGATCCACGGCAGGCCGCGCGCGGAGACCGTGGTGCACCGGCACCTGCGGTGGCGGATGGCCGCGACGCCCAAGGCCGCCGAGGCCCTGCTGGCCCGCCAGGACGTGGCCGCGCTGATCGAGCAGGAGACCAGTCCGGACTCCTCGCCGCGGCGCGCGGCCGTGCTCGCCGGGCTGCTGGCCGACAGCGCCCGCGAGCCGGACTGCGCGGTGGACTCGGTGCGCACCAAGCTGTCCCAGCAGGCCATCGGCGAACTGGGCACCTGGTTCGCCGGGCTGCCCGATCAGCGGGCGCGCAGCCTGGCGATCGCGTTGGCCGTGCTCAACGGCCTGCCCTCGGACACCGTGGCCGAGGTGGGCAGGCTGCTCAACCGCAAGCTGGGCGCTCCGCACGGCCCGGTCGGCGGCACCGTGCTGACCGGGCTGCGCGCCCGCACCGGCAAGGCCACCGTGCGCACCGACCAGGGGCTCACCCCCGTGGAGGTCGTGGAGTACAGCGAGCCCGCGTACCCGAACCTGGTGCTGCGGCACGTCTGGCAGGAGCACCCGGAGGCGCACTGGGAGATCGTGGACTGGCTGCACGACCTGGGCGGCCACCCGATCGAGGAGGTGCGGGTCCGCGCGGGCACCGCGGCGGGCGCGCTGACCGCCGTGGACTTCGACTACCTGCAGCAACAGGTCTTGCTGCCCTGGGGATGCAGCAAGGACGCCCGCCACCGTGAGGCGGCAGCCATCGCGCTGGACGCCTCACACGCCGCGCCTTCGACGCGGGCCGCGGTGTGCGATCTGGTGGAGCGGTGGAGCTACGCCGACACCGCCGAACAGGTCGCCACCGCGGTGCGGGCGTACGGCGGCGGGGTCGGGGCCGACCGAGGGGACGCGGCGTTCCAGGCGTTCGACCGGCTCGCCGAGTGCGGGGACCCGGCCGTGGTCGAGGCGATCTGCGCGAGCCTGACCGAGCTGGTGGAGGCCGGTACCGGCAAGCTGGCGGGCCGGGTGCTGGCCACGCTCGCGCAGTGGACGGCCAGCCCGTCGGCGGCGCGCTCGGGCACGGGCACGCTGGCGTTCCTGCTGATGGCCGCCGACCTGGTGTGGGCCCCGCAGGAGCTGCCTGCCACCCGCTGGCCGCTGCTGCTGCGGCTGGCGGAACCGGAGCGGCACCGCGCGGTGATCACCGAGCTGTGGCGGACCGTGCTCGACTCGCCCGAGCACGCGTGCCTGTCCACCCAGGTGCTCGACGGCTGGGCGCACCTTGCCGAGCGCGACGAGCTGGCGCGGCGGGCCTTCGCGGCGCTGCTGCGTGAGGCGGCGACCACGCCCAGGGCCGAGGAGCGGGTACGCGCGCAGGCCCAGCGCTGGTCGCAGGAGCAGGACACCGTGCACGCCCCGCTGACGGCCCAGGCCGTGCTGGCCGCGACCGAGCTGGTCTGAGCGGTGCCGGAGGAGGTGTCGTTGATCCTGGCCGAGGAGCCGGTGCGCCGCATCCAGTTCAGCGGCCGTCCGGACACGCCGCGGGGTGTCGCAGTGGTCTGCGCCACCAAGGAGGGTCGGCTGGAGGAGGTCGGCAGGCTGGGCATCCTGGCCCGCTACCACCGCCGCTACGAGGTCGACCTCAGCGAGCACCACACCCGGCTGGCGGCCTTCGTGCCCGCCCAGCGCGACGGCCGCTTCGACTGCCGTGCCGAGCTGCGGTGGCAGGTCTGCGCCCCGGTGGAGGTGGTCCGCCACCGCGTGAGCGACGGCCGTGCGCTGTGCCACGACCGCCTGCTGGCCAAGCTGAGCCGGATCACCGAGCAGTTCCCCGCGGCCGAGTCGGCAGCCGCGGAGCGAGAGGTCAACAGCCGACTTGGTGCCGGTCCACTCGTCATGGACGAAGGCATCACCGTTCACCACTTTGCGGCGCGGCTGACCCCGGACGCCGGCTTGGACCAGCCGGCGTTCGGGGTCACACACCCCCGCGAGTCCCGCTGACCCGCACACGAGTCCCGCCCAGCGGAGCACGAGTCCCGGGCAGGACCGCGCGTGTCGGACGTTCCGGTGCCGCGTGTCGGCGCTTGCGGTACCGCGTGTCGGACGTTCCGGTACGCGGTGCGGGCGCCCCGGCCCAACCCGAGGCACCCTCGCGCGGCTCACTTCTTGGCGAACACCCCTGCGGGGAAGGCCCCGGCCTTCAGCGCGGTGACCGTGATCGGGTGGGCGAGTTCGCCCAGGCGGGCACACCTTTCCGCACCGAGGTGCGCCCACGGGGCCAGGTCCAGCCGGTCCGTGTGGTCCTCGACCTCGGCGCGCAGCGCGGTCCCGCGCTCGGTGGGCGCACCGTCCGCGTCCAGCAAGCCCTTGGCGCGCAACGACTCCTCGCCCGCGGCCCACTGCTCGTCGGACCAGCCGCGGGTGGACTTGGCCGCCTCGGGCAGGAAGCCGGTACCGGCCGCGGTGTGCGCGATCAGCGCCTCGATCCCGCTCAGCCCGGCCTGCACCAGCGCGGCGATGTGCCCGTCGCCGCGGAACTCGCGCAGCAGGGTGATGGCGTGCCAGTACACCAGGTGCGGCTCCTCGGGCCACTCCAGGTCGGCGTGCCCGGCGTAGAGCGCGCGGCCATCCGGGGTGCAGGCCTCGCTGGCGACGCGGGCCAGTTGCGCGGCCTCGGCCATCTCGGCGGAGGCGACCAGCTCGTCGCCCAGCAGCCTGCGCAGCGAGGCGTCAGCGGCCTTCCAGCGAGCCTCGACCACGGCCTTGGGTGTGGTCAGTGTCCACGCCCTGGGGATGTACTTGGCCACCGTCTCGGGGTTGAAGTTGTAGAACGTCGCGGCGACCGCACCCGGTCCGACCTCGCCCATCGGGGCGGCCCTGCCCGCGAAGTAGCACATGCGGCCCGGTCGCAGCCCCGCCGCGACGAAGTTCTCCTCGGCCTCCGGTGCGAAGTAGATCTGGGAGTGGATCGGCTCCAGCAGCTTGGCGAGCTTGTGGGTCGCTTTCAGGTCCATGGCGTTCACGCTAGCCCGATCACTGCCAAGGTGGACACATGGATGATCTGTTGGTCGAACTGGCCGCCGCGCACGGGGTCGCGACCTGGTACGAGGGCAGCCAACGGCGCAGGGTGGAGGTGGATGCCGAGGTAGTGGTGGCCGTGCTGGCCCAACTCGGAGTGACGGCCGACACACCGGAACAGGTTCGCGCCGAACTGGCGCGAGTGCGGGCCGAGGCCGCGGGCGAGGCGCTGCCGCCGACCGTCGTGCTGCGCGCGGGCGACACCCGCGCGCTGCCCGGCGACGGCCAGGTCCGCACCGAGGACGGTCAACTGTTGACAGTTGGCAGCGAGCTGCCCGCGGACCTGCCGCTGGGCTGGCACACCCTGCACGTCGGCGAGCAGACCGCCACGCTGGTGGTGGCGCCCGCGAAGCTGCCCGAGCCGCCGCGGGCGTGGGGCTGGATGGTGCAGCTCTACGCACTGCACTCCGCGCGCTCCTGGGGTGTCGGTGACCTGGCCGACCTGCGCGAGCTCGTCGGCTGGGCGGGCGGCACCGGGGCGGGTGTGGTGCTGCTCAACCCGCTGCACGCCGTGGCGCCGGTGCACCCGATCCAGCCCTCCCCGTACTCCCCGTCCAGCAGGCGGTTCACCAACCCGATCTACCTGCGGGTGGACGAGGTGCCGGAGTACGCGCTGGCCGATGAGTCCACGCGGGCCCGGGTCGACGCGCTGGCGGTGAGCCCGGACTGGGCGCGGATCGACTACGACGCGGTGTGGCGCGCGAAGATAGGCGCGCTGGAACTGCTCTGGCCGTACGCGGAGAAGTCCACTGAGGACAGTGACTTCGCGGTGTACTCGGCGCTGGCGGAACGGCACGGCGCCGACTGGCGCGACTGGCCGGAACCCTTGCGGCACCCCGAAAACCCCGCCGTCGCGGCGGCCAGGACCGAGCTGGCGGACCGGATCGCGTTCCACGGCTGGCTGCAACGGCTGTGCGACCGCCAACTGGCACAGGCGCAGCAGGCCGCCCGCGACAGCGGCATGGCCGTGGGCATCGTGCACGACCTGCCGGTGGGCGTGGACCCGGGCGGGGCCGACGCGTGGGCCCTGCAGGACGTGCTGGCCACCGGCGTCACCGTGGGCGCCCCGCCGGACGCGTTCAACCAGCAGGGCCAGAACTGGTCGCTGCCGCCGTGGCACCCGCGCGAGCTCGCCCGCGCCGGGTACCGGCCGTACCGGGACCTGGTCCGCGCGGTGTTCCGGCACTCCGACGGCATGCGCATCGACCACATCGCGGGGTTGTGGCGGCTGTGGTGGATCCCGCCGGGCGGGGACGCGCGCCGCGGCACGTACGTGCACTACGACGCCGAGGCCATGCTCGGCATCCTCGCGCTGGAGGCGCACCGCGCGGGCGCCGTGGTCGTCGGTGAGGACCTGGGCACGGTGGAGCCGGTGGTCACGCGGAGCCTGCACGAGCGGAACATGCTGTCCTCGGCGGTGTTGTGGTTCGAGCGGGACGTGGACGTGCCCGGCGAGCCGCTGCTGGAGCCGCAGCGGTGGCCGGAGTTGGCGACCGCCAGCGTGTCCACCCACGACCTGCCCACCGCGGCCGGGTTCCTGCGCGGGGAGCACGTGCGGGTCCGCGCCGAACTCGGTGTGCTGGCCGGGGACGTCGAGTCCGAACAGGACAACGCCGCCCGCGAACGCGAGGAGTTGCTCGCGCTGATGCGCCGTGCGGGCGTGCTCGCCGAGGACGCCAGCGAGCAGGACACGATCGTGGCCATGCACGCCCTGCTGGCCCGCACCCCGTGCCGGTTCGTGCTCGCCTCGCCCTACGACGTGATCGGCGAGCCCCGCCAGCCCAACCTGCCCGGCACCGTGTCGGAGTACCCCAACTGGAAGATCCCGTTTTCGGTGCACCTGGCCGAGTTCACCGCCGACCCGCGCGTCCGGCGCGCGATCGAGGCCCTGCGGGCGCCCTGAATGTCATGAAAGTGCCGTATGAGACATCTGATGTCTCATACGGCACTTTCGAGTCACTTCACGCAGGGCACGTCCCCGCCCTGCATGGCCTCCATGGGCCCGCTGGGCGCGGTGGCCGGCGCGGGTGCGGCAGCGGCGGCGGGGCGCGAGGTGGTCGGCGCGGCGCTGGTGGTCGGGGTCAGCACGGCGGGCAGGGTGAAGTCGGTGCCCGCGACCACCCGAACGTGGTTGGCGGTGGTGTCGGGGTCGAGTTCGGCGCTCAGGCCCAGCAGGTCGGCCACCGCCCTGGCGGCCTCGTCGGCGCCCTTGCCGTAGTACAGCGCGGACTCGCCGAGCTGGTGCGGGTGGGTGTGGGTGCTGCCCTTGGTCATTCCCTTGCCCACCAACCCGTTCTGCACCTGCCCGGCGACGCCCTCGATGCCCGCGGCGTTGACCACGTCGACGATCGCGGGCGGCAGGGTGGTCGGTGCGGGCTTGCGGTCACCGATCAGCTCGCGCACCGTGGCGCGGACCAGCGCGAGGTCCACCAGGTTGACGTCCTCGCCGTTGATCCGGCCGAACCCCTTGATGGGCAGGGTGGTGAAGGTGATGCCGCCACCGGTCAGCCCCTGCGAGCGCTGCACGAAGTCCATCAGGTCCAGGCCCTCGTCGATGACGATGTTCTTCTTGGCGGCCTGCACGAGCCCGGCGAGCTTGCCGGGGTCGGCGAAGGTGCCCGCGCTCTTGAGCTGGTGCGAGGCGGAGGCGAGGAACGCCTGCTGACGGCGTTCCCGGTCCAGGTCGGTGAAGTTCAGCTCGGGGTGCACGTAGTCCCGCCGCTGCCGCACGAAGGCCAGCGCCTGGCCCGCGTCGAGCTGCTGCTGCCCCTTGACGAACCTCGCGCCGGAGTAGCTGTCCTGGGTGGGGCCCTGCAGGCACACGGTGATCGAGCCCAGCGCCTGGGCCAGGTCGTAGAAGCCGACCAGGGTGACCTCGACGAAGTGGTCGATCGGGATGCCGCCGAGGAAGGCTCGCACGCTGTCCACCGTCTGCTTGCGACCGGCCTCCCTGCCTTGGGCCTCAAGGGTTTTCCGGTCGGTGACGCCCTGGGCCGCCAACTGCTGCTCGCGGGCGTACTTGGCCAGCCCGTAGCCCTGCTTGATCTTGCCTTTGGCCTGGCCCGCCGGGCTGCCGGGCAGGGCGACGTAGTCGTCGCGCGGCACGGAGACCAGCGTGGCCCTGCTGCCGTCCTCGGGCACGTGCAGCACCATCAGCACGTTGGTGTTGTAGCCGCCGTTGGAGCTGTCCCCCGCGTGCAACTGGTCGTAGACGGCCTGCGGCAGCGGGTTGCCGTTCTGGTCCAGCCTGCTGTCCAAGCCCATGATCAGGATGTTGGTCGCACCGTCGGTGGACCGGGGTGTGCCGGAGCCCAGCGCCTGTGAACGGGTCAGCCCCTCGGTGAACTCGGCGTAGTAGACCCACGCGTAGCCGGTGGCACCGAACACCAACAGTGCGGTGACGCCGAGTGCGACCTTGCCGACCAGCCAGGCCCAGCGCCCGGTACTCCCTTGTTCCACCAGGCAGACGGTACCGCTGGGCCAATGTGGGGCTTGATCGGGATCGTTGTTGACAGCTTCTCGCGCCACTTCTAGCGTAAATCGGCAGAAAGGCTTTTCTACACCCCCTGGGAGAGGCCGTGACACGCAGGACCGTGGGCATCGCCATGAACGGCGTCACCGGCCGGATGGGACACCGCCAGCACCTGCTCCGCTCCGTTCTCGCGCTGCGCGAGCAGGGCGGCATCCCGTTGGGAGACGGCACGGCGGTCCTGCCCGAACCCGTGCTGGTCGGTCGGTCGGAGCACAAACTGCGCCACCTGGCCGAGCAGCACGGCATCGCGCGCTGGACCACCCGGCTGGACGAGGCCCTGAACGAGCCCGACGTGCAGGTGTACTTCGACGCGCAGGTGACCCCCGCCCGCTACGACGCCGTGGTCGCCGCGATCAAGGCGGGCAAGCACGTCTACTGCGAGAAGCCCACCGCGAACAGCCTGCCCGAGGCGCTGGAACTGGCCAGGATGGCCGCCGAGCGGGGCGTGAAGACCGGCGTGGTGCAGGACAAGCTGTTCCTGCCGGGGCTGCGCAAGCTCAAGCGGCTGCTGGACGGTGGCTTCTTCGGCCGGGTGCTCTCGGTGCGCGGGGAGTTCGGCTACTGGGTGTTCGAGGGCGACTGGCAGCCCGCGCAGCGCCCGTCCTGGAACTACCGGGCGCAGGACGGCGGCGGCATCGTGCTGGACATGTTCTGCCACTGGCAGTACGTGCTGCGCGAGCTGTTCGGTCCGATCAGGACGGTGCAGGCGGTGACGGCCACGCACATCCCCGAGCGGGTGGACGAGCAGGGCCGCACCTACCCCGCCACCGCCGACGACGCCGCGTACGGGATCTTCGAACTGGACGGCGGGGTCGTCGCGCAGATCAACTCCTCCTGGGCAACCCGGGTGAACCGGGACGAGCTGGTGGAGTTCCAGGTGGACGGCACCGAGGGCAGCGCCGTCGCCGGGCTGCGGCGCTGCCGGGTGCAACACCGCTCCGTGACGCCGAAACCGGTGTGGGACCCGGACGTTCCCTCCACTGTGGACTTTCGCGCGCAGTGGCAGGAGGTGCCCGACAACCACGAGTTCGACAACGGGTTCAAGCACCAGTGGGAGCTGTTCCTGCGGCACGTCGTGCTGGACGAGCCCTGGCACTGGGACCTGCTCGCCGGGGCCCGCGGTGTGCAACTGGCCGAGCTGGGGCTGCGCTCGGCCGCCGAGGGCCGTCGGCTGGCGGTCCCGGAGCTGCGGCTGTGAACCGGGTCGTGTTCGCCGCGGCCCACGTGGCCGCGCACTCGCACACCGCCGTGGACTGGGAGAACACGTTGCGGTTCCGGCACTACCTGTGGTCGCTGGGGCTCGGCGTCGCGGAGGCGATGGACACCGCGCAGCGCGGCATGGGCCTGGACTGGGTGGGTGCCGCCGAGCTGATCCACCGCAGCGCCAAGGAAGCTGCCTCGGTGGGCGGGCGCATCGCGTGCGGGGTCGGCACCGACCAGCTCCACGCCGCCGACTCGGTGCAGACCGTGCTCGACGCGTACCGCGAGCAGCTCGACGTGGTGGAAGACGTTGGCGCGCAACCGGTCCTGATGGCCAGCAGGCAGCTCGCCGGGCTGGCCGCCCGCGCCGAGGACTACCACCACGTGTACGGCACGCTGCTGGGCCAGGTCAGCAGGCCCGCGATCCTGCACTGGCTCGGGCCGATGTTCGACCCCGCGCTGAGCGGCTACTGGGGCAGCACCGACCTGGACGCGGCGACCGCGGTGTTCCTGGACGTGGTGCGGGCCAACGCCGATCGCGTGGACGGGGTGAAGATCTCGCTGCTGGACGCGGACCGCGAGGTGGCGCTGCGGCGTGCCCTGCCGGCGGGCGTGCGCTGCTACACCGGTGACGACTTCCACTACCCGGAGCTGATCGCGGGCGACGAGCACGGGTACAGCGACGCGCTGCTCGGCGTGTTCGACCCGCTGGCGGCCGTGGCGGCCAGGGCGCTGACCGCGAGCAGCGCCGCGGAGTTCCGACAGGTCCTGGACCCGACCGTGGAGCTGGCCCGGCACGTGTTCGAGGCGCCGACCCGGTACTACAAGACCGGGGTGGTGTTCCTGGCCTGGCTGGCCGGGCACCAGGACCGCTTCGTGTTGCTGGAAGGCCTGGAGCGGGCCCGCACCCGCGAGCACCTGTTGCGCTGCCACGAACTGGCCGAGCAACTGGACCTGTTCGACGACCCGGACCTGGCCGCGGCGCGGGCGCGGACGCTGTGAACCGGCTCAGCGTCAACCAGCAGACGATCCGCCAGTGGTCGTTGGCGGAACTGGTTGCCGGCTGTTCGGACGCCGGAGTGGCCAATGTGGGTCTGTGGCGCGAACCCGTCACCGAGCACGGCCTGGCGAGGACCGCGAGGCTCGTGCGGTCGGCGGGCCTGTCGGTGACGAGCCTGTGCCGGGGCGGCTTCTTCACCGCCGCCGAGCCGGCCGCGCGGACCGCCGCGCTGGCGGACAACCGGGCCGCGATCGAGCAGGCCGCCGAGCTGGGCGCCCCGGTGCTGGTGCTGGTCAGCGGTGGTCTGGCGGACCGCCCGCACGACCTGGCCGGGGCACGACTGCGGGTGGCCGAGGCGCTGGCCGAGCTCGGGCCGTACGCGGGCGAGCGGGGCGTGCGGCTGGCGGTCGAGCCGCTGCACCCGATGTTCTGCTCGGACCGCTGCGTGGTGAACACCCTGCGGCAGGCCCGCGAACTGGTCGCGCCGCTGCCCGCCGAGCAGGTCGGCGTCGTGGTGGACACCTACCACTGCTGGTGGGACCCCCAGGTGTACGAGGAGATCGCCCTGCTGGGCGCGGCGGGCCGCATCGCGCTGTTCCAGGCCGCGGACTGGGTGACTCCGCTGCCCGAGGGCGTGCTGGTGGGGCGCGGGCAACTCGGCGACGGGCACGTGCCGCTGCGCGAGCTGCTGGCCGCGACCGACGCGGCGGGCTACCGCGGCCCGGTCGAGGTGGAGATCTTCAGCGAGGACCTGTGGCGCCGCCCGGGGGGTGAGGTTCTCCGCGAGCTGCTCGGCCGATACCGTGACCACCTGCTGGAAAGGCCGGAAAGGGATGGAACGGGGTAGTCGATGCCGGTGACGCTGGTCGAGGTAGCCGCACGGGCCGGGGTGTCGCCCGCGACGGTGTCCCGCGTGCTCAACGGCAACTATCCGGTGGCCGAGGCCACCCGGCAGCGCGTGGAGCAGGCGGTCCGCGAGCTGGACTACGTTGTCAACGCGCACGCCCGCGCCCTGTTGCACTCCACGAGCGGCATCGTGGGCGTGGTGCTCAACGACGCGGCCGACCCGTTCTTCGCGGGCATCGCGCGCGGCATCCAGACCGCGGCCGCGGGCACCCGGCGGCTGTCGATCATCTGCAACTCCGAGGGTGAGCCCAGCCAGGAGTTCGCCTTCCTCGATCTGCTGCGCGGGCACCGGGCCGATGCCGTGGTGCTGGTCGGCGCGGCCCCGGAGGACGAGGAGTTCCGCACCGAGTCCGCCGCGCGCGCCAAGGGCCTGCAGACCAACGGCACGCGGCTGGTGCTGTGCGGTCGGCCCGCGCCCAGTCCGTCCGCACCCGGTGACGTGGTCGCCATCGACAACGAGGGCGGGGCGCGGGCGATCACCCAGCACCTGCTCGACCTGGGCCACCGGGAGATCGCCTACCTGACCGGTCCCGCGGGCCGGACCACGACCACCGCGCGGTTCGTCGGGTTCCGCACCGCGCTGGAGCAGGCCGGGGTTCCACTGGACCAGGGCCTGGTGCTCGGCGGGGACTTCAGCCGCCGGTCCGGGCAGCTGGCCGTGCAGAACCTGCTCGCCGCGGGCAAGCGGTTCACCGCCGTGGCCGCCGCCAACGACCTGATGGCCGCCGGTGCGGTCAGCGCCCTGCGCGAGGCCGGGCTGCGGGTGCCGCAGGACGTGTCGGTGGTCGGCTACGACGACCTGCCCACCGCCGTGGACGTGTGGCCCGCGCTGACCACCGTGCACGTGCCGCTGGAGGAGATCGGGCGGCTCGCCGTGGAGCTGGCCTTCGGCGGTTCGGGCATGCAGACCACCGTCACCGCCCCGACCCACCTCGTCGTGCGCGACTCCACCGCCGCGCGCTGACCCCTCAGCGAGTCCCGGCCACAGGCGCGCGAGTCCCGGCCGTCACGCACACCGCCGTGCGCCAAAACGGGACTCGTGTGCGCCAGCGCGGGACTCGCGCAACTCAGAGCGGGACTCGCGCAACTCAGAGCGGGACTCGGCGTGGGGTCAGCGGCCCAGGGCGCTGCTGGCGGCCACCAGCGCGGCGAGCACCAGGCCGGTCGCGGGCACGGCCCAGCCGGTGAACGGGGTGAGCAGCACCAGTGGCACGGCCACCAGGTAGGCGGCGTTCATCAGCGGGGTCGAACAGGGCCGCACGTGCAGGGCCCACACCCCGGCCAGGTAGACCGCCACCGGCAGGGCGACGACCATGCCCGCGGCGAAACCGGACAGGTGCGCCTCGTGGGTCTGGTAGGCCAGGGCCACCTCGATGCCCGCGCCAACGGCCGCGGCCGAACCGAAGACGACCAGGTGGCTGTAGCCCCAGATGATCGAGGTGCGCAGGGTCGTCAGCAGGTGGTGGGCGGGCCGCTCGAAGTAGATCCACCACATCGAGAACACGATCAGCAGCCCGCCACCGGCCAGCACCAGCACCTCGGGCCCACCGTGCCCGGAGGCCAGCGCGGACTGGGTCGCGGTGGTCGCCGCGAGCACCGACTCACCCAGCACGATCAGGGTGAACAGCCCGTAGCGCTCGGCGATGTGGTGCGGGTGCCAGGTGGTCGGCGCGGCCCGCTCGGCCCAGATCGGCACCGACACCTCGGCGATGGCGAACACCACGAAGGCCACCGGCGCCCAGCTCACGGGCAGCACCAGCCACAGCACCCACAGGAGCTGCACGGCCACGATGCCCCCGGCGTAGCGCAGCGCGCACCGCCTGCGCGGACCGTCGGCCCGTGCCGCGCGCAGCCACTGGCTGACCATCGCCAGCCGCATCACCAGGTAGCCGACCACCGCGATGCCGAAGTCGCCCTCGTCGAAGGCGCGCGGCACGCCCGCGGCGAAGATCAGCACACCGGCGATCTGCACCAGGGTGGTCAGCCGGTACACCCCGTCGTCGGTGTCGTAGGCCGAGGCGAACCAGGTGAAGTTCATCCACGCCCACCAGATGGCGAAGAACACCATGGCGTAGCGCAGCAGGGCCAGCCCGAAGTGAGCCTCGGCCAACATGTGGTGCAGGCTGGACGCTGCCAACGAGACGGCGACCACGAAGCACAGGTCGAAGAACAGCTCCAACGGGGTCGCGACCCGGTGTTGCTCGTCCATGGACCGCGCGGACATGGGCCGGTACCAGGGCCTGGCGAAGCTCTTCACGCAGGCACCCTAGCCAAGCACCGGTCCCCCGGCCCGGTCGCCGCTCACCCGTGCGGGGGAAGTCCTACTCGATCTCCCGTGCGATGCGCCGGTCGATCTCCGCCTCGTCCGGACACGGGTTGCCGTCCACCGGGCAGCGCAGCTCGGAGCCGCTCAACCAGTCGGGGCGCATGGCCGCGGCCTCCTCCATGCACATCGCGCAGACCTCCCGCGCGGCCGGGTTGATCTCCAGCCCCTCCTCGCCGCAGAACGTCCTGCGCCAGGACACGTCGCGGCAGCACACCAGGTGCGTGATCTCCTCGGGCCGGGCGACAAGCCGGTACCTCGCCTCGGTCCGCTGCTCCTGCCTGGTCTCGTTCACAGTCCTCCCCTGGCCACCAGCTGACGGGCGATCACCGAGCGCTGGATCTCGTTGGTGCCCTCGCCGACGATCATCAGCGGGGCGTCGCGGAAGTAGCGCTCCACGTCGAACTCGGTGGAGTAGCCGTGTCCGCCGTGCACCCGGATCGCGTCCAGCGCGATCTGCACCGCGGCCTCGGAGGCGAACAGCTTGGCCATGCCCGCCTCCAGGTCGGCACGCCGCCCGCTGTCGTAGGTCCGGGCGGCGTGCAGCACCAACTGGCGCGCCGCGGTCAGCTTGGTCGCCATGTCGGCGAGCAGGTTGCCCACCGACTGGTGCTGCCAGATCGGCTTGCCGAAGCTCTCCCGCTGCTGGGCGTAGCGCAGGGCGTCCTCGAAGGCGGCCCGCCCGACGCCGACCGCCCGCGCGGCCACCTGGATGCGGCCGATCTCCAGCCCGGACATCATCTGCGCGAACCCCGCGCCCTCCCGGTCGCCGAGCAGGGCCTCGGCGGGCACCCGGTAGTCGGTGAAGGACAGCTCGCAGCTCTCCACACCCCGGTAGCCCAGCTTGGGCAGGTCGCGGGACACGGTCAGGCCCGGGCCGTGCTCCACCAGCAGCACGCTGATTCCGGTGTGCGCGGGCTCGGCGCGCGGGTCGGTGCGGCACAGCAGCGCGATCAGCCCCGCGCGGCGCGCGTTGGTGATCCAGGTCTTCGTGCCGTTGACCAGGTAGCCCTGCCCGTCCCGGACCGCCGTGGTGCGCAGCGCCTGGAGGTCCGAGCCGCCGTCGGGCTCGGTCAGCGCCATGGCGGCCCGCAGCTCGCCGGTGGCCATCCGGGGCAGGTAGCGCTCCCGTTGCCGCTCGGTGCCGAACCGGCCGATGAGTGTGGCCACCACGGTGTGCCCGCCCATGGCTCCGGCCAGGCTCATCCAGCCGCGGGCCAGTTCCTCGGTGACCAGCGCGAAGCAGGGCGCCGACACCGGCACGCCGCCGTAGCGCTCCGCGATGGCCAGCCCGTACACCCCGAGCTGCTTCATGCGCTCGATCAGCGCCTCGGGGTAGCTGTCCGCGTGCTCCAACTCCCTGGCCACCGGCTGGACCTCGCGCCGCACGAAGTCCGCCACCGTGTCCAGGACCGCCTGCTCCTCGGTGCCGAGTTCGTGCACCGACGGCCCCCCTTCAGTTGTCGGCCAGCACCTTCACCAACCGCCGCACCCCCTCCCGCCAGTGTGCCCCCTGCTCCCCCTCCGACCACAGCTCCGCCAGCTCGGACTCGGCGGCCAGCACCCGCCGCAGGGCCCGCACCGCCAGCGGGCGCAGGTCCACCGGCAGGTCGGGCAGCGGCTCCTTGGGCCCGTAGATCGGGTCGGCCGGGTCACCCTGCGGGCACTGCGCGGCCACCAGCGCCGCGGCCGCCACCGCCCGCGCACCCTCGTCCCCGTCCAGGTGCTCCCGCTCCCCCGCCGCCGAGGACAGCGTCTCGCGCACGGCCTCGACCCGGTCGTCGGGGCCCAGCTCGTCCAGGTCCCCGCTGAAGTCGGCCGCCGCGTCGTTGTCGAACGCCCCGGTGTCCCACGCGCCCACTCGTGCTCCTTCCACCACGTGTCGACATCATGGCAGCGGGCACCGACAAGATCACCCGCACGCGGCGGGCGTCACCGCGACGGCCGACCCTCGTTCTCCCCAGTGGAGCCGAGATGGTCGATCACCTCATCCCCGCGCCCTACGTCGGCGCGATCACCAGGGGCGCGGTGCACGGCGGGCTGGAACTGGGGCCGCTGCTGCGCCGCGCGGGCGTGCCCGCCGACCCCGAGTCGGGGTTGAGCGCCGCTCAGGTCAGTGAGCTGGTGCTGGAACTGCGGCGGGTCACCGGCGACGAGTTCCTCGGCCTGCTGCCCGCGCGCGGCGCACCCGGCGCGTTCGGGCGGATGTGCGTGCAGGCGCTGCGCGAACAGGACCTCGGCCGGGCACTGCACCGGGCCTTCGCCCGTAGCGAGGTCTTCCCCACCAGGGCGGTGCAGTGCGTGAGCGGGGACCACGTCACCTCGGTGTCGATCCGGGCGGGCGCGGTGCCGGACCCCGGCAACTTCGTAGCCGGGATCGTGCTGCTCGTCTGGCACCGCACCGCGTGCTGGGCGGTGGACCGGTACATCCCGTTGCGGCGCATCACCTTCCCTGGTGAGGCACCGCCGGGCAGCGGGGCGCTGTTCGGCTGCCCGGTGACGACCGGCCCCGAGGCGAGCGCCCAGTTCCCCGCGCACTACCTGCGCTGCCCGGTCCGCCGCGGCGGCACCGACCTGCGCGCGTTCCTGCACAGGGCGCCGCTGGTCTTCCTGGACCGGCCCGACCTCGGCGGCGCGATCAGCGCCCGGGTGCGGCACGCCCTGGCCCGTGGACTGCGCCGGGGCGTGCCGAGCCTGGAACAGGTGGCCACGCGGCTGGCGATGAGCGTGGCCACCCTGCGCCGCAGGCTGAGCGAGGACGGCGTGTCCTTCCGCGCGCTGCGTGAGGAGGTGCTGCGCGAGGAGGCCGTGGCCAGCCTGCGCGAGGGCCGCGAGCCGGTGCACGAACTGGCGCGGCGGCTGGGCTTCTCCGAGAGCAGCGCGTTCCGGCGTGCGTTCAAGCGCTGGACGGGGCTGTCCCCCGGCCAGGCTCAGACCTTGGCCGGGGCCAGTTCCTCGTTGTCCACACTGGGGATCTCCCTGCCGCGCAGCGAGGCCCCGTTGGTCTCCGGCACGAACCACAGCGCCACCGCGCCGACCACGCAGGCGCCCATCATGTAGTAGGCGGGCACCAGGCTGTCCCCGGTGGCACCGATCAGGCCCTGGTTGACGGCCGGGGCGGTGCCGCCGAACAGCGAGGTGGACACGTTGTAGGCGATGGCGAAACCGGCGTAGCGCACGTGGGCCGGGAACATCGCCGGGAACATGGCCGAGATCGTGCTCAGCTGGGGGATGTAGAGCAGGCCAAGCAGCGCGAAGGCGATGATGGCCTGCGGATAGCCCTGGGCCATCAGCTTGTAGAGCGGGATCGCCAGCACGAACAGCCCGATGATGGACACCCACCACAGCGGCTTGCGGCCGACGCGGTCGGACAGGGAGCCGGAGAACGGCAGCAGCACCATCATGACCAACTGCCCGATGATGACCAGCTTGAGCGAATCCCCCGAGGACAGACCGAGTTCTGACTCCACATAGGTCGGCATGTAGGCCAGCAGCGTGTAGTTGGCCACGTTGAGCGTGACGACCAGGGCCATCAGCAGCACCAGCGGGCGCCAGTAGCTGAACAGGTCGCGGAACTGCGTACCGGTCTGCTCCTCCACCTGACCGGACTTGGACAGCTCGCGGAAGACCGGGGTGTCCTTGAGCTTGCTACGCAGGTAGAGACCGACCAGTCCGAGCGGTGCCGCCACCAGGAACGGCAGGCGCCAACCCCAGGACTGCATCGCCTCGGTGCCCAGGACCGTCTCGGCGACCAGCACCAGCAGGGCACCGGAGGTCAGGCCGGCGAGCGTGCCGAACTCCAGGAAGCTGCCGCACAGCCCGCGCTTGCGATCGGGGGCGTACTCGGCCATGAACGTGGCCGCGCCGCCGTACTCCCCGCCGGTGGAGAAGCCCTGGACCATGCGCAGCAGGACGAGCCCGATCGGGGCGAGGATGCCCAGCGTGCCGTAGCCGGGCAGCAGTCCGACGCAGAACGTGGACGCGGCCATCAGCAGGATGGTCAGGGCGAGCACCTTCTGCCGTCCGGCGCGATCGCCCAGCGGTCCCCAGACCAGGCCGCCCAGCGGCCGGATCAGGAAGGAGGCCGCGAACACCAGCAGACTGCCCAAAGTGGACGCAGTCGGATCAGCACTGGGGAAGAACGCCTTGCCGATGTAGACGGCGGTGTAGGCGTAGACGCCGTAGTCGAACCACTCGGTGGCGTTGCCGATCGCGGAGGCCGCGATCGCGCGACGCAACGTGCGGCGTTCTTGTTGGCTGGACATCAGGGCTTTCCCTCACACTCGGCTGACCGGGCCGCCCCGATGCAGGCGAATCTCCCCCGTCAGGTCACAGAACTCTCCACTGTCCACAGTGGACTTACAAACTCCTCACACCCCCTCGGTTCGGGAGTTGCCAGAGCTTCACCCGTTTACACTAGATGTGACGGGGCTCACACTCTCAGCGGTAACGGGGCGCCTCGGCCCCGCGCGCGCCCGGCTCCGCGCCGCCCGCGCGCGCCAGGGTTCCCACAGGTCAGTGCGGATATTTCCACCGATTCGCGCGCCCGCCGTTATCGAATAAACCAGAAAAGCTCAACTTCTCGTGAGCGATACCACACCCGGCGTCAAGACCGCGTCGGGAGCGACTGTCGACCCAGGGGCCGACCTGCTACGTTTCGGCAGCATGCTCGACATCCGGACGAAACACGTCGGTGGCATTCCAAACCCCGCCGGGACGGCGGTGATCGACCGACCCGAACTGAGCGACGGGCGCCTGTTGTGGCGGATCGCACGCGATTCTCAGGTACTCGACGTTAATTCACCCTACGCCTATCTGCTGTGGACCCGCGATTTCGCGGACACCACCGTGGTGGCCAGGGTCGGCACCGAGGTCGTGGGATTCGTCTCGGGCTACCTGCGCCCGGACGCTCCGGACACGCTGGTGGTCTGGCAGGTGGCCGTGGACTCCGCCCACCGGGGGCGCGGCCTGGCCCGCCAGATGCTGGATGAGCTGGTCACACGGGTGCGGCCGAAGGGAGCTCGATTCCTGGAGACGACGATCACGGCTGACAACGACGCCTCGAACCGGTTGTTCTCGGCATTCGCCCGTGCGCAGGGCGCGCACCACGCGCGCAGCACGCTCTTCACCTCCGACCTGTTTCCCGACGGTCACGACGCGGAGGAACTGCACCGCATCGGACCGTGGCCCGCCACCACAACCCAGTAGGGAACTGACCATGACCGTCTTCGAGACGCTGGAATCCGAAGTCCGCAGCTACTGCCGGTCGTGGCCGGTGGTTTTCGACAAGGCCGTCGGGAGCTGGCTGTACGACGAGAAGCAGAAACCGTACCTCGATTTCTTCGCGGGTGCGGGAGCGCTCAACTACGGGCACAACAACCCGTTGCTCAAGCAGCCACTGATCGACTACCTGTCCAGTGACCGCGTGGTGCACTCCCTGGACATGAGCACCGCCGCCAAGGGCGCCTTCCTGGAGACCTTCGCCGAGTTGGTGCTCAATCCACGCGAACTGGACTACAAGGTGCAGTTCCCCGGACCGACCGGCACCAACTCGGTGGAGTCTGCGCTCAAGCTGGCCCGCAAGATCACCGGTCGCGAGTCGGTGGTCAACTTCACCAACGCCTTCCACGGCATGACCCTGGGCGCGCTCTCGGTCAGCGGGGACTCGATGAAGCGCGGCGGCGCGGGCATTCCACTGGTGCACGCCACCCCGATGCCCTACGACAACTACTTCGACCGCCAGTACCCGGACTTCCTGTACTTCGAGCGCCTGCTCGAGGACGGCGGCAGCGGGCTGAACAAGCCCGCCGCGGTGATCGTGGAGACGGTGCAGGGCGAGGGCGGCATCAACGTGGCCCGGTTCGAGTGGCTGAAGGGCCTGGCCGAACTGTGCCGCAAGCACGAGATCCTGCTGATCGTGGACGACGTGCAGATGGGCTGCGGCCGCACCGGCCCGTTCTTCAGTTTCGAGCCCGCGGGCATCACCCCGGACATCGTGTGCCTGTCCAAGTCCATCGGCGGCTACGGTCTGCCCATGGCGCTCACGCTGTTGCGCCCGCACCTGGACGTGTGGAACCCCGGCGAGCACAACGGCACCTTCCGCGGCAACAACCCCGCCTTCGTCACCGCCAAGGCGGCCCTGGACAACTACTGGGCCGACGACGCGCTGGAGAAGGGCGTGCTGGCCAAGGGCGAGCAGATCGGCCGCGCCCTCCAGGAGATCACCGAGGTGGTGCCGGGCACCACCGCCAAGGGGCGTGGCCTGGCGCGCGGTCTGTCCTTTGCGGACAGCAAGCGGGCCGGTGCAGTGGCACGCGCCGCCTTCCACCGCGGCCTGCTGGTGGAGACCTCCGGCCCGGACAACGAGGTGGTCAAGCTCATGCCACCGCTGACCATCCGCGAGGAAGACCTGGCCCACGGGCTGCAACTGTTCGCCGACGCCGTGCGCGCCTGAGAGAGGACCTGACCATGATCGTGCGCTCCCTGGACGAGATCGACGGCACCGAGCGCGACGTCGTCACACCGAACTGGCGCAGCAAGCGCATCATCCTGGCCGGTGACGGCGTGGGCTTCTCGGTGCACGAGACCCTGCTCAAAGCGGGCACCGTCAACGACTTCTGGTACGCCAACCACGTCGAGGCGGTGTTCTGCGTCGAGGGCGAGGGCGAGCTGACCGACAAGGAGACGGGCCAGACCTACCAGCTGCGGCCCGGAACCCTGTACCTGCTCAACGGCCACGAGCGGCACCAGGTGCGCCCGAGGACCGACATCCGCACGGTGTGCGTGTTCAACCCGCCGGTCACCGGCCGCGAGGTGCACGACGAGAACGGCGTGTACCCGCTGATCGCAGAAGTCACCGGCAAGTGAGGAGTGGCAGCAGATGACCATCGCGGTTGAGGACCGCTACCCGACCCGCACCGCGGCACCGACCGCGCCGATTCCCCGCGCCGAGCCCGCGGTCTGGTCCGGATCGCCGCGCGGGCCGATCGACGACACGACGCTGGACTCCTACGACGCCAAGGGATTCCTCACCGTCGACCAACTGCTCGGCCCCAAGGAGGTGGCCGCCTTCCAGTCGGAGCTGGCCCGGCTGCGCTCCGACGAGTCCGTGCGGGCCGACGAGCGGACCGTGGTGGAGAAGCAGTCCCAGGACGTGCGCTCGATCTTCGACGTGCACCGCATCAGCGGGCTCATCGCGGAGCTGGCCGCCGACCCGCGCGTGCTGGACCGGGCCAGGCAGATCCTCGGGTCGGAGGTGTACGTACACCAGAGCCGGGTGAACTTCATGCCCGGCTTCACCGGCAAGGGCTTCTACTGGCACTCCGACTTCGAGACCTGGCACGCCGAGGACGGCATGCCGCTGATGCGCGCGGTGAGCATCTCCATCGCGCTGACCGACAACTACCCGTTCAACGGCGGGCTGATGCTGATGCCCGGGGCGCACCGCACCTTCGTACCCTGCACCGGGGCAACGCCGAGCGACCACTACAAGGAGTCGCTCAAGGAGCAGGAGATCGGCGTGCCCGCACAGGCCGCGCTGACCGATCTGGCCACCAGGCACGGCATCGAGCAGTTCACCGGCGAGGCCGGCTCGGCGCTGATGTTCGACAGCAACAGCATGCACGGCTCGGGCAGCAACATCACCCCGTTCCCGCGGTCGAACATCTTCATGGTGTTCAACAGCGTGGACAACGCGCTGACCGACCCGTTCGCCGCGGACAGCCCCCGCCCGGAGTTCATTGCCAGCAGGGACTTCACCCCGCTGGGCTGAACGCCCCGGCCGCAGTCAACTGTGAAGATCGTGTCGCGGACCACTACGCGGCATGATGATCCGGAGGCTGCGACTGGGGGTCGTGCATGGGGGCACTCGGGGAACTCGTGCGTGCCGGACGGCTGCGCGCGGGGTTGACCCAGCAGGAACTCGCGGACCGGGCCGGGGTCAGCGTGCGCTCGGTCCGTGCGATCGAGCGCGGGCAGGCCAGCCGCCCGCAACCCGACTCGCTGCACCGGATAGCGGTGGTGCTGGGCGTGCGCCTGCCCGACCAGCACCGCCCGTCCGGCGACGTGGAAATCCTGGTGCTCGGGCCGCTGGCACTGCGCAGGCACGGGGTGCAACTCCCGCTGGGCCCTCCGGCGCAACGCGCGTTGCTCGGTCTGCTCGCCTTGCGCCCCAACGAGGTCCTCAGCCGGGACGAGGTCGTGGACGTGCTGTGGGGGCATCGCCCGCCGACCTCCTGGGCCAACCTGGTGCACACCTACCTCGCCCGCATCCGCAAGCTGATCAGCGAGACCGAGCCGGTGATCCTGTCCCGGGGCACCGGGTACAGCCTGATCGCCGAGGAGCGGCACCTGGACCTGCTGCGCTTCGAGGTGCTGGCCACCAAGCACACCCGGCTGGGCGAGGCACTGGACTGCTGGCGCGGCCCGGTGCTCGCCGACCTGCCCGGGGGACTGCGCAACCACCCGGCCGCGATCAGCGCGGGCAACCGGCGGCTCGACCTGGTGCTGGAACACTCCGAGGACCTGATCGGCTCCGGGCGTGGCGCCGAGGCCGTGCGGTACCTGGAGGCCCTGCTGCCCGAACAGCCGCTGCACGAGGGCGTGCACGCCCGCCTGGTGACGGCGCTGGCCGCCGCGGGCAAGCAGGCCGCCGCCCACCTGCTCTACACCACGATCCGCGAACGACTCAGCGAAAACCTGGGTGTGGAGCCGGGTTCCGAGCTGCGCAGGGCGCACAGCCGACTGGTCACCGGCTCCGGGCACCTGCCGCCGGACGAGCTGCCACCGGACGCCGAGCACTTCACCGGACGGGCCGACCCCCTGCACCGGCTGGACATCGGCAGCGGGCTCACCGTGATCACCGGGCCCGGCGGGGTCGGCAAGAGCGCGCTGGCCGCGCACTGGGGGCACCGCGCGCGGGAGTCCTTCCCCGACGGCACGGTGTACCTGGACCTGCACGGGGACGGGCCGCAGTCCCCGCTGCCCGCCGCCGCGGCGCTCACCCAGCTGCTGCGCTCGCTCGGGGTCAGCGGCGAGCGGGTGCCCGGTTCGCCGACGCGACGGGCCGCCCGGTTCCAGTCCCTTGTGGACGGTCGGCGGCTGCTGCTCGTCCTGGACAACGCGAGCACCTCCGAGCAGATCCGCCCGCTACTGCCCGCTTCCCCGACCTGCCGGGTGATCGTCACCAGCCGGGAGCGCCTGCCGGAACTGACCGGAGCCGACCGGATCGAGCTGGACCTGTTGTGCGAGCAGGAATCCGTCCTGCTGCTCGGACGTGACCGCGCGGAGCTGGCGAGCCGCTGCCCCCGGCTCCCCCTCACCCTGCGGCTGGCCGCCGTCACCCCGCTGCCCGGCTCGCGGCCGCTGTCCACGGCCGCCGTGCTCTCCCGCGCGTACCAGAACCTGACCCCGTTGCCCGCCAGGGCGTTCCGGCTGCTCGGCGCACACCGCGGACCGTCCTTCGACGTGCACGCCATCGCGGCACTGGCCGACACGGACCTGGACTCGGCCCACCAGCTGCTGTCCACATTGGTCAGTTCGCGACTCGTCGAGCCGTTCGGCGACAACCGTTTCCGCATGCACGACCTGGTGCGCCGCTTCGCGGGCGATCTGTCCGACGGCGAGGCCGGTGCCGCGCGACAGCGGTTGGCCGCCCACTACCGGCAGACCGCCATCGCGGCCACCGCCGAGTTCCCCTGGCGGGTGACGACCTCCGGCTCGCCTCGGTTCGCGGACAAGGAGGCGGCGCTGGCCTGGTTGGAGGCAGAGCGGGCCAACCTGGTGCTCACCCCGCAGCCTGACCCCGCCGAGTGGGCCACCGTGCTGTGGCGGTACCTGGCGGGCAGCGGCCACCACGAGGACGCCCGCGCCCTGTACAGCCAGGCGCTGAGCACCGCGCGCAACACCGGCGACCGGCTCGGCGAGGCCACCGTGCTGGGCAACCTCGGCCTGGACCACTGGCGGCTGGGCCGCTACCGCGAGGCACTGGAGGTCCTGCAACAGACCCTGGCCGTGTACCGGGAACTCGGCGAGCCCGCGCGGGAAGCCCGGACGCGGTGGGGCATCGGGCTGCTCATGACGCACCTCGGCCAGTACCGGGAAGCCCTTGCCCAGTCGCGGATCGCCCTGCAACTCGCCCGGCGGACAGGCAACAGGCCGGTCGCCGGGCTGGTGCTGTGCGCCATCAGCTCGCTGTGCCGCGCGCTGGACCGCGGCGCGGACTCGCTGAGCGCCGCCCGCGAGGCCGTCATCGCCGCGCAAGCCGCGGGCGACCGCATCGTCGAGGTGTACGCCCTGCGCTGCCTCGGGCTCGCCCAGTGGCAGTCCGGTCACCGCCAGGCCGCGGGCTCGGCACTGCGCCAGTCGCTCGCGCTGGCCGTGCGGGCCGGTGACCGGATCGCCGAGGGGTACGTCCGCTGGGCACTCGGGCTCGTACACTGGCTGGCGGGCCGGTTCACCGATGCGAGAGCGCACGCCCGCCGAGCGCTCGACCTCGCCGAACAGCTTGGCGTGCAAGCGCTTGCCGCCCACAGCCTGTGGGCGCTCGGCCTGATCGAGACCGATCCCAGCCTGGTCGCCCGCGCCCTGGACCGCGCACGGCGGACCGGGGACCGCGACGTGGAGGGCCACGCCCTGTGGGCCGCGGGCAAGGTCAGCTGGCGCCTGGGTCGCACCCGCGAGGCCACCGGCCGACTGGGTGAGGCCCTGGCCTTCGCGCGCTCAGCCGGAGCGGTCCGCCTGGAAGGCCAGGTGCTGGAGGCGCTGGCGGAGATCGGCTAGGGGCGCTGCGTGGTGCTGCGCGGCGCAGCGCGTGGTGGGGGTTGGGGGGCGTGTCGGCGGTTGGCGTGCGGTGTGTCGGCGGTTCGAGGGTGGTGTGTTTGCGGTTGGTGTGCGGCGTGTCCCGGTCACCGGTTGGCGAGTCCCGGTCTCGGGAGGGCGAGTCCCGGGCTGGGGAGGACGAGTCCCGGTGTGGGGCGTGCGGGGTGCTGCCGGGTTGGTGACGCGGGTTGGTTTGGTGCGGGTCCCTCGCGGCGGCCTGTGATCGGGGTTTCCGGGGCATGGGGGATGCCCCGATTCGCCGACGAGCGTAAGGCCGCCGCTACCCACACAAAACCAACCCCGGGTTGGTGGGCGTTGTGCGGGGGTTGCGGTGCGTGTCGGACGTTGCGGTACCGCGTGTTCGGCGTTCGGGTGCGGTGTGTTGGCGGTTGGGGTGCGGTGTGTCGGACGTTGGGGTGTCGCGTGTTCGGTGTTCTGGGGTGGTGTGTCGGACGTTGCGGTGCGGCGTGTTCGGCCTTCCGGTGCGGTGTGTCGGACGTTGCGGGATGGCGTGTCGGCGTGTCCGGGGCAGCGTGTTCGGCGTTCCGGTGCGGCGTGTTGGCGGTTGGGGTGCGGCATGTCCCGCTGACCGGAACGCGAGTCCGGGCTGAGGGGCGCGAGCCTCGGTCTGGGGTAGGTGAGTCCCGGTCTCTGGTGGGTGAGTCCCGCTGCCTGGAGGGCGAGTCCCGTTGTGGGGAGCGTGAGTCCCGCTCTGAGGAGGGCGAGTCCCGGGCTGGGGTGGGTGGGTCTCGCAGCCTGGCCGGGGTTGGGCTTTGGGCGTGGTCACCCACATGGGTAGCCATTGGTGTGCAACGGTTTTGGGGTGGATTGGGGAGTAGAATTGTTGGTATGACAGCATTCGTGGAGACTCGGCCTGCCGCAGGGTTGTGGCGGTTGGGGGACGCGGAGCTGTTGGGTGAGTTGCAGGACGCGGAAGTGGTTCTGCGGCAAGCGTATGCGCGGGTGTTGGGGTTGGTCGCGGAGGCGGGTGCGCGGGGTGTGGCGGAGCGGGTGGGGTATCCGAGCCTGGCAGAGTTGCTGCGTGGTGTGCTCTGCGTGAGCAAGAAGGAAGCCAGGCAGCGGATCGCGCACGCGGGGGTTCCGGTGGGGGTGGCGTTGGAACCGGAGCAGTTGTCGGTGATCAACCGGGTGCTGAGAGAGCTACCGCCACACATCGGTACAACCGACCGGGAGCAGGCTGTCGAGGTCCTGGCAGCGGCGGCCCAGTCGCTGGATGCCTCCAACCTGGTGCCGCTGGGCCGGGAGATCGTCAACCGGCTGGACCCCGACGGGGCGCTACCCAGCGAGGACGAACTCGCCCATCCGCGACGTGAGTTCCGGTACGACACACGGCGGGACGGGTCAGTGCGGTTCCAGGGGTGCCTGGACGCGGAGACCGGCGCCCTGCTGGGGGCAGTCCTCAGCCCGCTGGCGAAACCACACGACGCCCACGACACACGAACCCTGCCCGAACGGCAAGGGGACGCGTTCGCGGAACTACTGGAGACCAGCACCACGCCGACGGAGGGGGGGGGAACGCCCCCACATCGCAGTGACCATCGACTGGCACACGCTCACAACCGGCACAGGAACCACCGAACTCGCCCCGTCAGCGATCCGCCGACTCGCCTGCGACGCGAAAGTGCTCCCAGTGGTACTGGGCAGCAACTCCGAACCGCTCGACATCGGGCGGATCAGCTACACCGTGCCGCCCCACCTCCGACGAGCACTGATCGTCAGGGACCAGCACTGCGCCTTCCCTGGATGCAGGCGAAGGCCAAGCAGCTGCCACGCGCACCACGTGATCCACTGGGCGAACGGAGGGGACACCGCACTGTCCAACCTGGTGCTGCTGTGCGGAATGCACCACAGGTTGATCCACCACAGCGGCTGGACAGTGCGGATCACCAACGGGCGGCCGGAATTCACGCCGCCGAGCTTCGTCAGGCGAAGATCACCCGCACCAGGGAGTACTGCTGCAGGGTGAGGTCGAAGGTCGCGGCCGAACCGCTGGTCGTCCACGGCACGGGCTGCGGGGCGGGGGTGGGGTTGTCGGGCGAGCTGACGGTCACGGTGCCGATCTGCTTGCCGGTGGGCAGGTCGACGCGCACGGTGCAGGTGGTGGGCGCGGCCTTGAACTCGGTGGGCTTGTCGCCGAACTGGGTGAAGTTGACCAGTTGCAGGACGAGGTCGGAGCCGAGGCGGTTGACCTCGAGGTGGATGCGGGGGTCACCGGCGGCGAGGCCGACGGTGGGCGGGGCGGCGCGCAGGACGGGGCCGAGCAGGAGGTCGGCGCTGGCCTGGTCGGTCTTGGTGAGGTAGTTCAGGCCGAGCAGGTCCTTGTGGTACCAGCAGGTTCCGTTCTGCTTGCTGGCGGGCAGGGGGTCGGCGCGGCGCAGGCCGAGCACGTCGGACAGGGCGAACTCGGTGCGGGTGGTGCCGAACTGGTCGAGGCCGGTGGGGTTGGGGCCGGTGACGACGAGGGTGCCGCCGCCCGCGACGAAGCCGCGCAGCACGGCGGCCTCCTCATCGGACACGGCCTGGAGGTTGGGCAGCAGCAGGGCCTTGAGGCCGACGAGGTCGGCGGGGGCGAGGCCGGGGCTGGTGACGGTGCGGAAGGGCACATGGGCGTACACGAGGGCCTTGACGACACCGCGGAAGTCGCCGAGCCAGGAGTGGTGGTCGGCGCCCTCCTCGCGGCTGCCGGTGGCCCACCAGTCCTTGACACCCTTGGGGGCGACGGTGTTGAGGTACATGCCGGTGCCCGCGCCGGGGTCGACGTAGTCGCGGGAGGCACTGGAGTGGTAGACGCCGACCTCGGCGGTGTTCACGCTGTCGTACAGGGCGTTCTGGTTGGCCGCGATGAAGCCGTACATGCGGGTGCGCATGGCGAGGTCGGTGCTGTCGGACTTGTACGGGCTTTTGACCTCGAACGGGTTGCAGCCCGCGGCGAGCAGTTCGGCCATGACCAGGGAGGCGTCGTCGGCCTTCCACCCGTAGCTGAAGGCCCAGGCGGGTTTGGCCCCGCTGGCGGCACGGGCGTACTTGTACATGGAGATCAGGCAGGTCCAGTCGGTGGCGGTGGCGTGCCGCATCCCGTCGTAGTTGCCGAGGATGTCGACCTCCCACACGTGGCTGACGCCCGGGGAGGTGCGCAGGTAGGCGCCGTCGAGGCCGACGAGGGTGCCGTACTGGTAGTCCATGCTGACGGTCTCGACGAAGGTCACCAGCTGGGGGTTCACCGACTGACCGGCGGCGGCGATGTCGCGCTGCCAGCCGAGCAGGGTGTGGTGCCGCCACTCCACGTACCGGCGGAACACGGGGCTGGTGAAGTCGGGCTTGGCGGGCAGGGCGAGCCCGGTGTCGGCGCGGAAGGCCGAGGCGGCCCAGGAGGATGCGTCACACCAGCTGAGGGCGCCGTCGAAGTAGATGGGCACATCGGGCCAGATGGCGTCGACCCCGGTGCCGGCCAGTTGCCTGATGCGGGCGAGGTAGAAGTCGCGGTAGGGCGAGTTGGGGCTGACCCAGCAGCTCTCGTCGTCGGGGTCGACCCACACGACAAGATCCCCGTAGAACACGTTGGGCTTGCCCTCGGGTGAACGCTGCACCCAGTCCTTGCCCGGGCCGTTCTTGTAGAACGACTGCCCGATGCGGCCACCGATGCTGATGACCTCCAGCGAGGGGTAGTACATGACCACCCGCATGCCCGCGGCGTGCGCGAGCTCGCAGAACTGCCTGACCTTGCCCATGTGCTCGGTGAACTGCTGGTCGGTGATCCAGTTGGACAGGATGGTGTCCAGCTCGATCACGCTGACGTTCTGCTTGCGCAGGGCGTCGATCTTCGGCTTCATGTCGCGGACCGGGTCGGCGTCCTCGTCGAAGGTGGTGTCGGCGATACGCGCGAACCGGCTCCACTCGGGGAAGACCTCGGTCAGCCGTGCCGTGCCGCCGTACGCGGGCAGGAACTGGGCGGCGACCGCCACCCCGCCCACGGCCAGACCGGCCCTGAGCAGTCCGCGTCTGCTGATCCGTGCAGGTGTTCGAGCCACAGCGATCCCCCAACAAGTCCTTGGCTGGTAAGCGTTTCCAGCCTATTGGGGTTCACAGCGGGTGTCAGCCGTACACCTTGAGGTTGCCCAGTTTGGTCGTACCGGTGACCCTGATGAGCGGACCGTCCGGACTGCCACCGCCATTCATCAGCGCCCGTTTGCCCAGCACCGCCGCTCCCTCGTCGATGACCTGGGCGCCCGGCGGCACCAGCAGCACCACCTTGCCGCAGAACGAGGATGCCTCGACCTCGATGCGTTCCCCCGGCCGGGCGGCGGCCAGGTTGAGCACCACGGCCCCGAACACGGCGCGCACGGTGATGCGCCTGCTCAGGTCGGGCACGCGCACGATCTTGCTGAACAGGGCGGCCACCTCGTGCTCGCCCTGATCGGGCAGCGCGGGCACCCCGCTCTGCCCGAGGTCGGACAGCACCGGGGCCAGTTCCTCGGCCATCCGGGCCGCGTAGACGGTCTCCACCCGCTCGGCGTGCTCGGTCCAGGTCAGCCGCCCGTCGGCGACCGCCCGGTTGAGCAGCTCCACGCAGCGTTCCCGGTCCTCGTTCGACAGCCGGACCACAACTCCCCCTCAGCCAAGCATCTTATTTGCCGAGATTCTCATCCATTCACTGGCTCGCGGTCAAGCACTACGCTGGAAGCCCAGGGAGGGAGCGGTCATGGGTGACAGGCGGTTGGCGGCGACGTTGTTCGCGAGCAGGGTGGTCGCCGGGATCTTCGGTGCGCTGGGCGATCCACTGGCCCGGCTGGTGCGGGACACGGGCAGCGCGGACCCGTACCCCATCTACGAGTCGATCAGGGCCAGGGGCGTGCTGGTGCCCAGCAGGCTCGGCCCGCTGATGACGGCCTCGCACCCGCTGGCCAACTCCGTGCTGCGCGACGCGCGCTTCGGGGTGATGCCCAACAGCGAGATGACCGGGCTGGACCTGGACCTTCGCGGGCACGGCCCGCTGCCCGTGGTGGACCCGATCGAGGGCTCGTTCCTCATGCGCAACCCACCGGACCACACCCGGCTGCGGCGGCTGGCCGCACCCTCGTTCAGCCCCAGGGCGCTGCGTGAGCAGACCGAGATCGTGGAGTCGGTGGTGGCGGGCTTCCTGGACGAACTGGCCGAGCGGCCCAGTTTCGACCTGGTGACCGACTTCGCCGCCCGGGTACCGATCAAGGTCATCTGCGGGCTGCTGGGCGCCTCGGACGCCGAGCACGCGCGCATGATGGACTGGGGCACCACCCTGGCCGGGGCCATCGACGGGGTGCGCACGATGCGGCAGGTGCACACGTTGCGGCGGACCCTCGTGGAGCTCAACGAGTTCCTGACCGAGGTCGCCGAGGACCACCGCGCGCGACCGCGGGAGGACGTGGTGAGCCATCTGCTGGCGGACCCGGACCTGTCCCGGGAGGACCTGCTGGCGACCTCGGGGCTGCTGCTGGCCGCCGGGTTCGAGACCACGGTCAACCTGATCGGCAACGGGGTGCTGGCCCTGCTGGCCAACCCCGAGGCGAAGCGGCGGCTGATCGAGGACCCGGACTGCGCGCCGAACGTGGTCGAGGAGGTGCTGCGGCTGGACCCGCCGGCGCAGTTCAGCGGGCGCACCGCGCTGGAGCCGGTGGAGCTGGCGGGCCGAGTGGTGCCCAAGGGCACGCCGGTGATCCTGTTACTGGCGGCGGCGAACCGGGATCCGGAGGTGTTCGCCGACCCACACCGGTTCGACATCGACCGGCCCAACGCCAAGGACCACCTGGCCTTCTCCTCGGGCATCCACTACTGCCTTGGCGCGAGCCTGGCCAGGATGGAGGGGGCCATCGCACTGCGGGCGCTGTTCACCCGGCTGCCGGGGCTGCGGCTGGTGGGCCCGGTGCGACGCAGGCCATCCCGGGCGATCCGCGGCCCGCTGCGCATGCCGGTGACGGCCCGCACCCGGTCCACTGTGGCCTGAGCACAGAGACGGGGCTCACTTACCCGATCGGGTCACATCCCCACCACGGGCCGGCGGTGTGCGGCACTCTGGAGGTGGGTGTCCCGCCACACCGCCGCCGTGGCGGGACACCGTCACTCCTAGTCGATGCCCTGCATCTTGCGCTTGATGTACGGGGACAGGAAGAACAGCGCCACACCGACCAGCACGGTGATCCCGCCGATGATGCCGAAGTAGGGGATCTCGCTTTCCGGGCTGACCTTGTCCACGATCTGGCCGGAGATCGCCTGCGCCGCGGCGTCGGCGAGGAACCACAGGCTCATCATCTGCGAGCCGAAGGCCACCGGCGCCAGGCGGGTGGTCGCGGCCAGGCCCACCGGGGACAGGCACAGCTCGCCGAGGATCACGATCAGGAAGCTGCCCGCCAGCCACAGCGGGTGCACCACCTTGAGCGACGGGCCGTAGATCAGCGCGGGCAGGATCATCCACAGGTAGGACGCACCGGAGAACACCACGCCCAGCGCGAACTTCACCGGGGTGCTCGGCGCGCGGCGGCCCAGCTTGGTCCACAGCAGGGCGAACAGCGGGGCCAGCACCACGATGAAGCCGGGGTTGAGCGACTGGAACCAGGAGGAGGGCATGGTGAAGCCGAACGCGCCGAGGTCCACCCGCGTGTCGGCGTAGGTGGCCAGCACGTTGGAGCCCTGCTCCTCGATCATCCAGAAGAACACCGTGCCGATGAACAGCGGGATGTAGGCGATCACCCTGGACCGCTCCACGGCGGAGACCTTCTTGCTGCGCAACATCATCACGAAGTACGAGGTGGGCAGCACGATGCCGAGCACGGTGATCACGTCGATCACCCGGTCCACGCTGAGCACCCCGGCCAACCCGGAGATCACGAAGGCCGCGGCCACCACCACCGCGCCGATCACGATGCGGGTGATCACCTTGCCGCGCTCGTCGGCGCCAACCGGGTTGACCGGCTTGTCCCCGACCAGCGCGAGCTTGCCCTTGCCCAGGACGTAGAACACCAGGGCCAGCGCCATGCCGAAGGCCGCCACGCTGAAGCCCAGGTGGTAGCTGATCTTCTGGCCGATGGTGCCGACCACCAGCGGGGCCAGCAGGGCGCCGATGTTCACACTCATCACGAAGATGGTGAACCCGGCGTCGCGGCGGCGGTCCTCGGGCTCGTACAGGCCGCCGACCATCGTGGAGATGTTCGGCTTCAGCAGGCCGGTGCCCAGGGTGATGAACAGCATCGAGACGTACAGCGCCGCGACACCGCCCGGGAAGGACAGCGCGATGTGCCCGATCATGATCAGCACGCCGCCGTAGAGCACGGCGCGCCGGGCACCGAAGATCCGGTCGGCAAGCCAGCCGCCGATGACGCCGGACATGAAGACCGCGGCACCGTAGGAGGAGGCCAGCGAGTTGGCCAACCCCTTGTCCAGGCCCAGCCCGCCCTCGCTGAGCTGGCTGTACATGAAGTAGACCAGGATCGCCTTCATGCCGTAGTACGACAGGCGTTCCCAGAACTCGGTGAAGAAGAGCGGGCCGAGGCCTGCCGGCTGGCCGAAGAAACCCTTTTGGGGTGGCTTCACGCCCTCCGTCTCGGTGGCGGTCGCAGTCACGCGATCCTCCTGTGCATTCACGATTAACTCACGGGTAACCAGATATGTGGTGGAGCGCACCCTAGCGGTACGTTCGTTACGGGTTACATCCGTACCAGTGAGTTCGTGAGCTAGGACACCTCCACAAGTCTGCTGCTGTCCTGCCGACCGGGGGGAGTCCTGCGACGTCCCGTCAGCGCGGTGAGCCCCACCCCGACCAGCACAACACCCGCGCCCACCACGCGCAACACCGTCAGCTGCTCACCGAGTACCAGTGCGGTGGAGCTCATGCCGAACACCGGCACGAGCAGGGAGTACGGGGCGACGGCGGTCGCGCCGTAGCGGCGGATCAGGGTGGTCCAGACCCCGAAGCCGAACACGGTTGAGACCCAGGCCACATAGCCCAGCGCCACCAGCGAGGAAGGCTCGGGCGCGTGCAGAGCCGACAGGTCCTCGGTGAGCGCGGACAGGGCGAGCAGCGGCAGCGGCGGCACCACGCTGACCCACACCAGGAAGCGAAACGAGTCGGGCGGGGCGGCCTTACGGGTCAGCACGTTGCCCATGGCCCAACTCGCCGCGCTGGCCAGCACCAGCAGGAAGGCGGGCAGCGGGCCGGAGGCGCCGAAGTCGGTGGCCACGAGCACGATCCCGGCCAGCGCCACGCCCATGCCCAGCAGCTGGCCGCGGGTCGGCCGCTCGCCAAGCAGCACGGCCGAGAACAACGCGGTGAACAGGGCCTGGCTCTGCAACACCAGCGAGGACAGCCCGGCGGGCACCCCGGCCTTGATCGCCACGAAGAGCAGGCCGAACTGCAGGGCGCCGAGCACGAGGCCGACCGCGACCACCCAGCGCCAGGCCACCTGCGGGCGGCCCACGAACAACACCGCGGGCACGGCGGCCACCGCGAAGCGCAGTGCGGTGAACAGCAGCGGCGGGAAGCTGTCCAGGCCGTAGTCGATGGCCACGAAGTTGATGCCCCAGGCGGCGGCCACGGACACGGCGAGCAGCAGGTGCACGTGTTTCACCAGGGCAGTCTCGGCGCACGGCTGGATTTAGCACCAGCACAATGTCCTTCATCGTACGGTTTAGCATCGCTACATGATTGATCTCGGTCGGCTGCGGGCGCTGCACGCCGTCGCGGTGCACGGCTCGATCAACGCCGCGGCGGCGGCGCTGGGCTACACCCCCTCGGCGGTCTCCCAGCAGATCGCCAAGCTGGAGCGGGAGACCCGCACCACGCTGCTGGAGCGCCGCGGCCGGGGCGTGGTGCTGACCGACGCCGCGCAGTCGCTGGCCGGGACCGCGCACAGCGTGCTGGCACTGGTGGAGCAGGCCGAGATCCGGCTGGAGCAGCTGCGGGGCGCGGCGGTCGGCCGGGTGCGGCTGGGCGCGTTCGCCACCGCCTGCCGGGGACTGCTGCCCCCGGCCGTCGCCGCGCTGGCCGCCGAGCAGGCGGAGCTGGACCTGCGCGTGCTGGAGGTGGACCCGCCCTCGGCGGTGGAGATGGTCTCGCGCGGGGAGCTGGACGTGGCGGTGGTGCACGACTGGACCAACACCCCGCTGGCCGTGGACGAGTCGCTGGCCCGTCACCCGCTGGGCGAGGACCACGCCGACGTGCTCGTGCCCGCCGGGCACCGGCTTGCTGAGCAAAGCTCGGTTCAGCCGGAGGACCTCGTGGGCGAGCGGTGGATCTGCCAGCCCGCGGGCTCGATCTGCCACGACTGGCTCGTGCGCACGATGCGCGAGGCCCGAGTGGAGCCGATCGTGGCGCACGAGATCACCGAGTACCAGACGCAGCTGGAGTTCCTGGCCCTCGGGCAGGGCATCGCGCTGCTGCCGAGGCTGGGCCGCGCCGCGCTGCCGCCGACCGTGCGCGCGCTGCGGCTGCGGCCGGTGCCGACCCGGCGACTGTTCGCGGTGTGGCGCGAGCGCGCCAGCAGGCGGCCCGCGATCGCCGTCACCGTCCAGGCGCTCGTCCGAACGTGGGACAAAGTGGTCCAGACCACTTGAGGAAACGGTTTCTTTCATCGTTGTTGTTGCCCTGTCTGCGTTACGCCGTCAGAGCGGATTTGTCACGACAACCACGAATGCGACCGTTGACCGATCACAGTGTCCGAATTTTTGCACGTCAGCTCGCTACTCTCCCCCGAACGCCAGATCGTGGAAGGGGTAACCGGGTGGCAGCACGACAGATCACGCTGGCCGAGGTCGCTCAGCACGCCGGGGTCTCGTTGGCCACCGCGTCCAGAGTCCTCAATGGAAGCAACCGCCAGGTGAGCGAGGAGCTGCGGGACCGGGTCATGGTCAGCGCGGAGTCACTGGGCTACCTGCCCAACGCCTCGGCACAGGCGTTGGCGCGCAACAGCAGTTCACTCGTCGGTCTGGTCGTGCACGACATCTCCGACCCGTACTTCTCCAGCATCGCCGCCGGGGTCACGCGGGTGGCCGAGGACGCGGGGCTGGTGGTGGTGCTGGGCACCACGGCACGACACACCGAGCGCGAGCGCGAACTGCTGTGCGTGCTGCGGGCGCACCGGGCCAAGGCGGTGGTCATCATCGGCAGCCGCACCACCGACAAGGCGGCGACCGCGCGGCTGGCCGAGGAGATCGGGACCTTCATCGCCCAGGGCGGGCGGGTGGCCTGCGTGTCCCAGGCCAGGCTGCCCGCGGACACCGTGGTGCCCGCGAACAAGGCGGGTGCCCGCGCGCTGGCCCGGGAACTGGTCCGCTTGGGGCACCGGCGTTTCGCCGTGCTCGGCGGCCCCGAGGAGCTGCTGACCAGCCGGGACCGCATCGCCGGGTTCCGCGCCGGGCTGGCGGAGTCCGGAGTGGACCTGCCCGAGTCCTCGGTGCGGCACGGGGAGTTCGGCAGGGACGGCGGCTACCGCAGCGCCGCCGAACTGGTGGCCGACGGCTCCACGGCGACCTGCGTGTTCGCGGTGAACGACGTCATGGCGCTGGGCGCGATGGCGGCGCTGCGGGCCGCCGGGCGCCGAGTGCCCGAGGACGTGTCGGTGGCCGGGTTCGGGGACATCCCGACCCTGCGCGACGTGACGCCCACGCTGACCACGGTCCGCCTGCCGCTGGAGGAGATGGGCGTGCGCGCGGCGCACATGGCGCTGGGCGAGTACACCGGCCCGCAGCCGCGCACCGTGAAAATGGCCGCGGAGGTGGTGCTGCGGGAGAGCACACTGGGCGTGTGATCGTCTTTCGCAACGGCTCCGTCTGGGGCACCGGCAGCACCGCGCTGGCCGTGTCGGGCGGGCGCATCGTGGCCCTCGGCGAGCAGGCGCTCGACCTGTGTGCGACCGAGGTCGTGGACCTGGCGGGCGGCGCGCTGCTGCCCGCCTTCGGCGACGCCCACGCGCACCCCCTGTTCGCCGGGCTGGAGTCGCGCGGGCCGCGCGTCACCGAGCAGTCCACTGTGGACGGCATCGTGGCCGAGGTGCGCCGCTGGGCACTGGCCAACCCCGGGGCGGACTGGGTGGTCGGCGCGAGCTACGACCCCTCGCTGGCCGCCAACGGGGAGTTCGACGCGCGCTGGCTGGACGCGGCCGTGCCGGACCGCCCGGTGGTGCTGCGCTCGCGCGACTACCACGCGGTGTGGTGCAACACCGAGGCACTGCGCCGCGCCGGGGTCGACTCGCGCACCCCCGATCCGAGACTGGGCTGGATCACCCGCCGGGCCGACGGCAGCCCGCTGGGCACCCTGCTGGAGTGGCACGCCTGCGACCTGGTGCTCGACCTGGTGCCGCGCACGCCGCTGGCGGACCTGGTGGCCGCGCTGGAACACGCGGGCCGCCGCTACGCCCAGGTCGGTGTCACCTGGGCGCAGGACGCCTGGGTGGAACCGGAACTGGTGGCCCCGTACCTGGAGGCGGTGCGCCGCGGCGTGCTGGGCTTCCGCGCCGACCTGGCCCAGCGCGCCGACCCGGACCGCTGGCGGGCGCAGCGCGCGGAGTTCGCCGAGCAGCGCGAACTGGTCCGGCGGCACGGCGGCGGGCTGGTCACGGCGCGCACCGTGAAGTTCTTCGCCGACGGGGTGATCGAGGGCGGCACGGGTGCTCTGCTGGAGCCCTACGTGGACGCGCCGCACTCGCACGGCATGGCGGTGTGGCCGCCCGAGGAACTGGCGCGTGCGGTGACGGCCTTCGACGCCGACGGGTTCCAGGTGCACGTGCACGCCATCGGGGACGCCGCGGTGCGGTCCGCCCTGGACGCGGTGGCCGCCGCACGGGCCGCCAACCCCGCGTGGGACCGGCGGCCGGTGATCGCGCACGTGCAGCTCGTGCACCCCGCCGACCTGCCCCGCTTCGCCGAACTCGGGGTGATCGCCAACTTCGAGGCGCAGTGGGCCTGCCGGGACGCCACCATGACCGAGCTGACCATCCCCCGGCTGGGCGAGCAACGCGCGGCCAGGCAGTACCCGATGGGCACCCTGCACCGGCTGGGCACCCGGCTGTCCCTGGGCAGCGACTGGCCGGTGAGCCCGCCCGACCCGCTGCTGGGCATCGGCACGGCGGTCGCGCGGGACTGGCTGCCCGCCGAACGGCTGGACCTGACCGCCGCGCTCACGGCACAGACCGCGGGCGCCGCCTGGCAGGCCGGGGCCGAGCACGAATGGGGCCGCCTGGCCGTGGGGCACAGCGCCGACCTGGTGGCCCTGGACCGCGATCCCACGGCGGTCGAGGCGTGTGATTTGGGCACGATCCGGGTAACAGGTACGTGGCTTGCCGGCCGAAGGCTCCCGGACGCCTCTACACTGGACTGACCCATTTGAGCTGTTGAAGTTTCGAGGAGTGACACCTTCCGTGCCCGATGCGCGGTCACCTGGCAGGAGTAGTGGGCCGGGGGAAAGCCCCGGCTGCCATACCAACCCGGACACCCGCCTCACCGGAGGCCCGAGGTGACCGGACCCCTGATAGATGTGCTCGGCCTGCTCGCCGTGCTCGCGCTCACCGCGGGTACCGCGATCTTCGTGGCCGCCGAGTTCTCCCTGACCACCCTGGAACGCAGCCAGGTCGACAACCACGTCCGCCAGGTCGCCGACGCCCGCGCCAAGCGGGTGCAGCAGGCCCACCGGACCCTGTCGTTCCAGCTCTCCGGCGCCCAGCTGGGCATCACGCTGACCACCCTGGTCACCGGCTACCTGGCCGAACCGGCCATCGCCGGGCTGCTGTCCGGGCCGCTGACCGCGCTGGGCCTGCCGCAACCGGCGGCCGGGGCCGTCGCCGCGGCCGTGGCCCTGCTGCTGGCCACCAGCCTGTCGATGGTCTTCGGCGAGCTGGTGCCCAAGAACCTGGCCATCGCCAAGCCGCTGCCCACCGCACGCGCGGTCGCCGGCATCCAGTACCGGTTCTCCACCGCGCTGCGCTGGCTGATCACCGTGCTCAACGGCTCCGCGAACTGGGTGGTGCGCCGGTTCGGCGTGGAACCCGCCGAGGAGCTGCGCTCGGCGCGGTCCCCGCAGGAACTGGGCTCGCTGGTCCGCTCCAGTGCCGCGCACGGCACCCTGGACCAGGGCATGGCCACCCTGCTGGACCGCTCGCTGCGCTTCGGCGAACTGACCGCCGAGGAACTGATGACCCCGCGCGTGCAGATCGAGGCGCTGCGCGGCGAGGCCACCGTGCTGGACCTGATCGACGTGGCGCGGCGCACCGGGTTCTCCCGGTTCCTGGTGCACGACGGGGACCTGGACGACGTGCGCGGGGTCGTGCACGTCAAGCAGTCCTTCGCGGTTCCGGCCGCGCAGCGGGCCAGCACCCCGGTGTCCGCGCTGACCCGGCCGGTGCAGACCGTGCCGGAGAGCCTGGAGGCCGACGCGCTGCTGGAACGGCTGCGCGGATCGGGACTACAGATCGCCATCGTGGTGGACGAGTACGGCGGCACGGCGGGCATGGTGACCCTGGAGGACCTGGTCGAGGAGATCGTCGGTGACGTGCGCGACGAGCACGACCGGCGGGAGCCCGCCCCGGTGCGCACCCTGGGCACCGCCAGCTGGATGGTCTCCGGCCTGCTGCGTGAGGACGAGGTGGCCGAGGCCACCGGGTTCCGCATGCCCGACGGGGACTACGAGACCCTGGCGGGCATGGTGCTCAGCAGCCTGGGCTACATCCCCGAGGTGGGCGACGAGGTCCGCCTGGACGGCTGGCGGGTCACCGTGATGGCCATGGACCGGCACCGGGTGGCCGAGTTGCGGGTCTCCAAGGCCGAACCGGCCCAGCCGCAGGAGGTGTCGGCATGAACGATGTGCTGCTGATCCTGCTGACGTTCGTGTTGCTGCTGTGCAACGGGTTCTTCGTGGGCGCCGAGTTCGCGATCATCACGGCCCGGCCGGACCGGCTGGAGCCGATGGCCCGCGCCGGGGTGGGCCGCGCGCGCACCGTGCTGCGCGCCGGGCAGGAACTGCCGCTGCTGATCGCCGGTGCCCAGCTGGGTGTCACGGTCTGCTCGCTGGTGCTGGGCGCGCTGGCCGAGCCGGTGGTGGCCGGGCTGTTGGAGCGCCCGCTCGCCCCGCTGGCCCTGCCCGCCGCGCTGGTGCACGGCATCGCGTTCACGATCGCGCTGGTCGTGGTGTCCTTCCTGCACACGGTGATCGGCGAGATGGTGCCGAAGAACCTGACCATCGCCGGTCCCGAACAGGCCGCGCTGTGGCTGGTGCCGGTGCACTTCGCCTTCTGCCGACTGGTCCGCCCGCTGCTCAGCGCGTTCACGGTGATCGCGCAGGGCGTGCTCAAGCTGATCAAGGTCACGCCCAAGGACGAGCTGGAGGGGGCCTACACCCCCGACGAGCTGGGTTCGCTGCTGGCCGAGTCCCGGCAGGAGGGCCTGCTGGAGGACTCCGAGCACCGCAGGCTGGCCAAGACCCTGTCCTCGGTGGCCCGCACCGTCTCCGACGTGCTGGTCCCGCTGGAGCGGGTGACCGCCGTGCCCGCGGAGCCCACCGTGGGCGATGTGGAGGCGGCGGTGGCGGCCACCGGCTTCTCCCGGTTCCCGGTCCGCTCCGCCGAGGGCAAGCTGGTCGGCTACGTGCACATCAAGGACGTGCTGGGCCTGGCCGCCGAGCCACCGGCCACCCCGCTGCCGCGCACGCTGGTCCGCGGGCTGCCCGAGCTGCCCGCCGACGCGCGGCTGGACGAGGCCCTGTCGGCGCTGCGCCGCGCGCAGAGCCACCTGGCCAAGGCGGTCGGCACCGACGGGCAGCAGCTGGGCGTGGTCGCGCTGGAGGACCTGGTCGAGGAGTACGTGGGCACCGTGCGCGACGGAACCCACGTCGGCCGCGTCGGCTGAGCCGGATAGCCTGGAGCACATGGGTTTCACGGTGCTGGCCGAGCCGGAGTGGCGGGCCCGCCAGCAGGCTCACCTGGACCGGGTGAGCCGCTGGACGGGCCCGCACGCCCGGCGCAGGTCGCGCGGCGAGAAGCACCCGGTGGTCGACTTCCTGTTCACCTACTACAGCCACCGGCCCGCGCACCTGGAGCGCTGGCACCCCGGCCCCGGCGTGCTGCTGGCCGGGCCCGGTGCGCGGGAGCGGCTGTCCTGGCGGGGCTACCACGAGGTGGCCGGCGGGGTGGCGCTGGACGTGGCGGAGTTCGGCGAACCCCGTCGGCGCAACGCCGCGTTCTCCCGCTCGCTGCTGACCGCCACGGCCGCCCGGCGGGCCCGGCTGGGCTGCTTCGGCCTGCACGAGTGGGCAATGGTGTACCGCACCCAGCCTGCACAGATCCGGCACGTGGGCTGGCCGCTGCGGCTGGGCCACGGCGGCACCGACCGCGTGGTGGAGTCCCAGCGCGTGCAGTGCAGCCACTACGACGCGTACCGGTTCTTCACCGAGCCCGCGCGCCCGCTCAACGCCGTGCGGCCCACCCGGCAGCGGCAGCTCGAGCTGGAACAGCCTGGTTGTCTGCACAACAACATGGATCTGTACCGGGCCGCGTACAAGCTGGACCCCTTCCTGCCCTCCGAACTGGTCGCGGACTGCTTCGAGCTGGCGGTGGACATCCGCGAACTGGACATGCGGGCCAGCCCGTACGACCTGTCCGAGCTGGGCTACCAGCCGGTGCGCATCGAGACCGAGGAGGGCAGGGCCGAGTACGTCCGCGCCCAGGCGAGCTTCGCCGAGCGCGCCCGCCCGCTGCGGCAGGCCCTCATCGAGCACTGCGGCACACTGTTGGACTGGTCGGCATCCTGAGCAACTCACCTTGACCGAACCGTTTCACCTGTTAGGTTGACAAACCTCGATTCCTCCCCCATTCGGGGGACGGGTACTCGCCGTGCGGGGAAGGGACAGGATGGCTCGCCATCGCGCGCTCGTGACCAGGGTCCGACGCGGGGTCGCACGCTGGCCGCTCGCGATCGTCGCCCTGGTCGTGCTGCTCGGACTGGGCTGGCTGGGCTGGACCTGGCTGGGCGGGGTGCTGGAGCGCAGAGCCACCGCCGAGGCGGCGGGCTGCCCCAGCGGTGAGGTCAGCCTGCGGGTGGCCGTCACGCCCAGCGTGGCCGACCCGGTCCGGGACGGGGCACAGCGCTGGACCGACCAGCACCCGGTGGTCAACGACCACTGCGTGCGGGTCGAGGTGCAGTCGGTGGACTCCAAGACCATCCTCACCGGCCTGACTCAGAGCTGGGACGAGAGCAAGCTCGGCCCCAAGCCGGTGGCCTGGCTGCCCGACTCCACGCTGTGGGCCAACCGCCTGTCCGCGCAGAACACCGCGCTGGTCGGGGCCGCGGGCCAGTCCGTGGCCAGCAGCCCGGTGGTGCTGGCCACCCAGTCCCCCGCCTACGACGCGCTGACCACCGGCAACCTGCTGCGCTGGACCGACCTGCCCGAGCTGACCGCCGACCCGGCGGGCTGGGCGCGGTTCGGCAAGCCGCAGTGGGGCAAGTTCCGCATCGCCGTGCCGGACCCGGCCTACAGCCCGGCCAGCGCCATGGCCATCCAGTCCGCCCTGGCCGGTGCCACCGGGCAGGGGCTCGGGCCGGTCACCACCGACATGCTCGCCCAGCAGCCGGTGAAGGACCTGATCGGCAAGCTGGCCGCCGCGCGGGCGGCCAACGCGCCCGCCAGCGCCCAGGACGCGCTCGACGGGCTGTCCAGGGCCGGGGACATCGCCACCGCGAGCTACAGCGCGGTGCCGATCACCGAGGTGGACCTCTACCGGCGCAACCTGGGCCGGGACGGCGCGCCCGCACCGGGTACCCCGCTCTACGAGGTGCCGGTCGGCGGCGCGAGCCCGCAGGCGGACTTCCCGTTCGTGACCCTGGCGGGCAACTGGGTGAACACCGTGCAGGGCAAGGCGGCACAGCAGTTCCGCGAGTTCCTGCGCCAGCCCGCGCAGCAGAAGCTGTTCGCCGCGGCCGGTCTGCGCGTGGACGCCACCTCGGATCGGCCCAAGCAGGCGCCCGGCATGCGCTGGCCCGCCACCACCCAGCGCCTGGTCCCCGCCGACGCCACCACCACGCAGCAGATCTCCGCGGGCTGGGCGGCGGCGGCCTCCGGCGACCTGATCTCGGTGCTGGTGGACGGTTCGGCCGCGATGGGCCAGGACGGCGGGGACGGCCGCACCCGGTTGGACTGGGTCCGCGACGCGCTGGTCGGCCAGGTCGACCGGTCCGTGGCCGGGGCCTCGCTGGGGCTGTGGCAGTACTCGGCAAACCTGGACGGGGACAAGCCGTACCGGCAGCTCTCCCCCGTGGTGCAGACCGACCAGCACGCCGACCAGCTGCACTCCGCGCTGGGCAAGCTCGGCACCGGCCAGGGTGCGCAGCTCTACAGTTCGGTGCTCGGGGTGTACCAGTCGGTGCTGGCCAACTACCAGGCGGGCAAGCACAACCGGATCGTGGTCATCGTGGGCAGTGCCAACGAAGGCGGCACGGACCTGGCTCAGCTGCGCAGCCAGCTCGGTCAGCTCCGCGACGCCAAGCGACCGGTGCCGATCAGCTTCATCGCCCTGGGCGACGGCCCGCAGCGGGACCAGTTGGCGGGCATCGCCCAGGACGCCGGCGGCACGGTTTCCGCTGTGCAGAACGCCAAGGACGTCGCGGCGGCCCTGGGACAGCTGCTGTCGGTCGCGAGCTGATCGCGCATAGGGGTCCCGCTCGCACCGCGGACGCTCTAAGCTGAGTGCCGCCACGTCGCCAATCCCCCCTGGCGACCGGCACGCTGGAGCCCTTGCCTACCCCCCGGACGAGGGCTCCAGTCCCCCAACCACCGCGAGTCCCGCTCTGGGCAGCGCGAATCCCGCTCTGGATAGCGCGAATCCCGCTCACCAGCAGGCGAATCCCGCTCGGCCGGTCGTCACTTCCGTGCCGTGTCAAGGAATTCGACGGCCAGCGACGCCAGCTCGACGGGCTGCTCGAAGACCATGCCGTGGTTGGCGTCGACCTCGACCACGGTCAGCAGCGGGTTGGCGGCGCGGGCCGCGTCGAGGTCGCGCAGCAACCCGCGTCGGTGTGCGGCCGTCAGCTCGGCGAAGGGCGCGGCCTGCGGCAGGGCCTTTCCCGCCAGCACAAGCAAAGCCGGGCATCGCAGCGCGGCGAGCACGGCCACGGTGTCGTCCTGGCGGAACGAGTCGGCGACCTGGGCGAGCAGGTCCGCGCCGGGCCGGGTGAGCGTGGCGGTCTGCGCGTCGAAAGCGGCCCGCAGGCGCGCCAGCTCGGCGAGGACCCGTTCGCGGGGCAGGCCCGCGTAGTGCTCCGGCGCGGTGGCCGCCGCCCGGTGCCCGTCGAAGCTGATCACGCCGGGGCACTCGGGGTGCCGCGCCGCCCAGTGGGCCGCGATCATGCCGCCCAGGGACATGCCCACCACCGCGGGGTTGTCCAGGCCGAGCAGCTCGATGTCGTCCAGCACGGCCCGCCAGCTCCACGGGCCGTCAGCGGAGCGCCCGTGGCCGCGCAGGTCGATCGCCACCACCCGGTGGGCGCGGGTCAGCTCGGCGGCGAACCGGTCCCAGTCCCGCGCCTGCCCGCCCAGGCCGTGCAGCAGCAGCACGTCCGGGCCGGTTCCGCCGTACTCCACCCGGTTGGTCATCGCGTCCCCCGCAGCCTGTCGCGCACCGAGTCGGTGCTCACCCCGCCCCCGGCGTGCCGGGTCAGCTTGCCCCTGTTGACCAGGTCGAACACCCCCTGCCTGGTGACCCCCAGCATCGCCCCGGCCACCGGGAAGGAGACGTGCTCCCGGCCCGGGTAGCCGAAGCGCCGGGCCACCAGCCGTCCCAACGGGGTCTGCCACCACCGCACGGGCGGGTCGAACTCGTCCGCGGGGTGCAGGGCCGCCAGCAGGGTGGACAGCCGCTGCCAGGCCACGGCGTCCGTGCCGTCGAGCAGCTGGGCCGCCCACATCTCGGCCTCGTAGGACAGCCGCTCGGCCAGGGCGTCCACCGAGGCGGCGGGCCCGAGCAGGATCGACAGCGGGTCGAGCACGCGGATCCGCACCGCCTCGACCAGGTCGGCGACCAGCGCCACATGGTCCTCGCTGGTGGTCATGCCGGGCTCCCCTCTACTTGACGCTGACCGTAAAGTACTTGACGAAGTGCGTCAAGCGGTCCTGATCCGTAGGCTGTCGGCCAGCATCGATCCAGTTCTGGGGAGCAACGCCGTGGCCACCACCACCGAGCCGAAACGACCGGCACCGCACCGCCTGGGGCAGTGGCTGTTGCAGGGCCAGCACCCGCAGGTGCACAAGCGCCAGGGCAGCACCGAGGAGCCGGCCGCCACCCAGCACACCGAGCCCTGGTGGAAGGTCATGTGCCTGACCGGTGTGGACTACTACTCCACGCTGGGCTACCAGCCGGGCATCGCGGCGCTGGCCGCGGGCGTGCTCTCCCCCGTGGCCACCCTCGTGCTCGTGCTGCTCACCCTGGCCGGGGCGCTGCCGATCTACCGCAGGGTGGCCCGGGAGAGCCCGAACGGGCAGGGCTCCATCGCGATGCTGGAGAAGCTGCTGCCGCAGTGGAAGGGCAAGCTGCTCGTCCTGGTGCTGCTGGGCTTCGTGGCCACCGACTTCGTGATCACCATGACCCTGTCGGCCGCGGACGCCTCGGCGCACGCGCTGGAGAACCCGTTCATGCCGGAGTTCCTGCGCGACCACCAGGTGCTGCTCACCCTGGTGCTGCTCGCGGCGCTGGGCGCGGTGTTCCTCAAGGGCTTCACCGAGGCGATCGGCATCGCGGTGACCCTGGTCGGGGTGTACCTGGCGCTCAACGTGGTCGTGGTCGTGACGGCGATCCTGCACGTGGTCGGCAACCCCGAGGTCGTGCTCACCTGGCAGAACCTGTTGACCAGCCAGTACGGCAATCCCTGGCTGATGATCGGCGTTGCCCTGCTGGTGTTCCCCAAGCTGGCGCTTGGCCTGTCCGGGTTCGAGACCGGGGTGGCCGTCATGCCGCAGGTGCGCGGGGCGGCCGGGGACACCGCCACCAGGCCGGAGGGCCGCATCCGCAACACCCGCAGGCTGCTCACCACCGCGGCGCTGATCATGAGCGTGTTCCTGATCTGCTCCAGCTTCGTGACCACCGTGCTGATCCCGCAGAAGGAGTTCCAGTCGGGCGGTTCGGCCAGCGGGCGCGCACTGGCCTACCTCGCGCACTCCTACCTCGGCGACGCCTTCGGCACCGTGTACGACCTGAGCACGATCGGCATCCTGTGGTTCGCGGGCGCCTCGGCCATGGCCGGGCTGCTCAACATCGTGCCGCGCTACCTGCCCGGCTACGGCATGGCCCCGGACTGGGTGCGCTCCAGCCGCCCGCTGGTGCTGGTCTTCATGGTGATCGCCTTCGCCATCACGATCATCTTCGAGGCCAACGTGGACGCGCAGGGCGGGGCGTACGCCACGGGTGTGCTGGTGCTGATCTCCTCGGCGGCCCTGGCGGTGACCCTGTCGGCGGTGCGCAGGCGGCAACGGCCCGCCACCATCGCCTTCGCCGTGATCACCGCGGTGTTCGCCTACACCACGGTGATGAACATCGTGGAGCGCCCGGACGGCGTGAAGATCGCCTCCTTCTTCATCCTGGCGATCATCGTGACCTCCTTCGTCTCCCGGGCGACCCGCTCGCTGGAACTGCGCTTCAGCGAGGTGCAGTTCGACGAGACGGCGCGGCGGCTGATCGCCGAGCACGCGGCCGAGGGCGAGATCCGGATCATCGCCAACGAGCCGGACGCCCGCGACGAGGCCGAGTACGTGGACAAGGAGCGCGAGCAGCGGGAGGACAACCACATCCCGGCCGGGGACCCGGTGTTGTTCCTGGAGATCACCATCGGCGACTCCTCGGACTTCACCGACGAACTGGACGTGTGCGGCGAGGAGCGGTTCGGCTACAAGATCCTGAAGGTGAACAGCCCCACGGTGCCCAACGCCATCGCCGCGATCCTGATGCGGATCCGCGAGGACACCGGCAAGGTGCCGCACGTGTACTTCGCCTGGGCGGAGGGCAATCCCTTCCAGTTCCTCTTCAAGTACATGTTCTCCGGCTCAGGTGACGTGCCGCCGGTGACCCGCGAGGTGCTGCGGCGCGCGGAACCCGACCCCGAGCGCAGGCCGATGGTGCACGTCGGCTGACCACAGTGGACGGTGAACGCCGCGAGGTCCCGGCCCTGCTACCGGGGCCTCGCGGCGCGTCTCCCTCTGCCGCGGTTCGGGACCTTCACGAACCGGGGCGTGCGAGTCGATGCGCCAGGATCGCGCCGCCCGCGATCACGGCCGCGACACCGGCGAGCCAGACCCACGGCGGCACACTGGCCTCGTCGGCGGAGGAGGCCCGAGCGACCGGCGCCGCGTGCTCCAGCGCCGCCACGGGGGTGCCCCGACCTGCCGTGGTCAACTGGAACCCGATCCGGCCGGACACCGGGTGCCCGTCGGCGGAGATGATGCGGTAGTCGACGGTGTAGCGCCCGGCAGGCCCCAGGGGCGACAACGGTGCCGAGACCACCCCTCCGCTGACCGTCGGCGGACCACCCTCCCAGTGCGAGCCGCAGTCGGGGCCGGTCACGACTAGCGTGGTCAGCCCGTGTTCGACCGGCAGGTCAAAACTGAGCTGTACTCGGTTCGGTCCGGCACTGATCGAGGCCCCGTCAGGCGGGTCGGAGGAAACGAGCACGTTGTGCGCGCTCGCGGGCGCGACACCGAGCACGAGGTTCAGGCCGATGAGTGCCGCGACGAGGCCGGTGCACGTGGTGACGCGGAATTCCCAGCGAAGTGACATGACACCCTCAGATCCTGGTGGAAGCCGGAGTCGCTGCTCCCCGCAGGTTAGGACCGCGGGGATTGCGGCGGGTTTTCCGGAGATCACCTGATGCTTCCTCCTCGTTAACAGGCCCGCACAACGCAAATCCGGCACACCGCGACCAGAATGTTCACTCGAACGGTCCAGCAGGTGCACCCGACAACCGGCCCAACGCCTCAGAACAGGGGTTTCTGAACTGGCGACGTTGCCCTCACCACCCCGAAACCCGCACGGTGAGATCAGGTTTACCGCGTCGGCACGGTTCGGTCATCCTCGGCAATCGGGTTTGTGGTCGACTCCGTCACAGATCGATCGGAACGTGTTTTCCCCTCATATCGCGTATCCACAGACTCCTTTCTGTCGACGAAGTGGACGGAAGCGACACATGCCGGTACGACGTGAACAGGTGGTCGCCGCGAGCCTGGTCGGCTCAGTGGTGGTGGTCCTGGGTTTCGCATCCGGGCTCGGCGTGCACAACGCGGCCGATGGCGGTGGCACCAGCGCCCAGGCAGGTGGCCTGTCGACACCGTCATCAGCCAGCCCGCCGATGACCAGCGAGCCCGCACAGCCTGGCGGCACGCAGTCCTCTGACAGTCAGTACCCCGGTGACGCCCGTGGCCAGGCGAGCACCGGGCAACCGATCATGACCGAACTGCCGCTGCCACCGACCGGGCCCGTGGCCACCTGGCCCGCGCAGCCGCCGACCACAACACCGACGCCTTCGGTTACGCCGCAACCGGAAACCCCATGCCACCCCGGGCTGCTCGGCCCCTTGCTGGCCCCCGTGGTGCAGCCAGGGCTCCCCCTGGTCGGTGGACTGGTGGCCGGGGTGACCACGGCGCTGCCGCTCAACGGCCTGCTGTCACCACTTGTCGGCGCCTGCCCGACCACGTCGACCACCGTCCCCACAACGACTCCGACTCCGGGGCCGTGATGGCCATGGGCGAACTCCTTGCACAGCAAGCGTTTGCGGTTCCAGAGGCCCGGGCCTGGTACGTGATCGCCCGCGTCCTCGACTACACCGCGACCGCGTTGTTCCTGGGTGGCTCGGCGTTCGTGACACTGCTGTGGCCCGCCGGAGCCGGCGAGCGCCGAACACGGCGGCTGCTCACCGTCGGCTGGGTGTTCGGATTGCTGAGCACGGTGGCCGGAATCGGGTTGGAGGGCGTCTGGGCGACTCAGCGGCCGATCATCGACGCGGTGGACTGGCAACTCCTGCAACAGGTCCTGCACCTGGACTTCGGACGGGTGTGGGTGGCCAAGGCCCTGCTGTGGGTCCTCGCCGGAGTCGTCCTCGCCGATCTGCTGCACCGCGGTGAGGACGCGGCCCGATCGGTGGCCTGGCGCGTGGGGGCGCTGGCCATCGGCGTGGGCTTGCTGCGCACGACCGGGATGACAGGACACGCCTCCGATGCCGCCGAGGCCGGGATCACCCAGATCGCCGACCTGGTGCACCTGGCCGGGATGTGCCTGTGGGTGGGCGGTCTCGCGGTGCTGTTGATCGGTGTACTGCCGCGCCGCCGGGCCCAGGAACTCGCGGTCGTCGTGCCGCGCTACTCCACGCTGGCCCTGATCTCGGTGCTGGCGGTCCTCGCCGCCGGAGCAGTGCTGGCCTGGCAACTGGTCGGATCGGTGGACGCCGTGCTGCACAGCGGGTACGGCCAGATCCTGCTGACCAAGCTGGCGATCCTGCTCGTGCTCCTCGCTGCCGCCCAAGCCAGCAAGTCCTGGGTCAAGCGCCGACTGGACCTCGCCGTGGTGCTGCGCGGCGACGCGGCCACGGTCCGCCCGTTCGTCTACTCCGTGGCCGCCGAGACGGTCCTGGTCCTGATCGTCCTGCTCGCAGCGGCCTTCCTCGTCACGGCCAGTCCCGGCCGCTGAACTCCCGACCCAGAAAGGAACTCCACCATGCACAGCCCTGCACCCGCCGATGCCGAGAAGATCGCACCACCGACACGGCGCGGCCGTGGCGGCGTGCTGCTGCCCGCGATCGCACTGCTGGCCGTGGCCGGCTCGATCCTCGCGCTGACCACGATGCGCGGCAACGACCAGCAGACCACGGCACTGTCCGGTGTGGACTTGGCAGCACAGAGTGCGGCGCTGCCTGAGTCCGTGCTGAGCCAGCAGAAGGTGGCGGCGGTCCAGTACTCGCCGGAGCTGGAGGCGAAGTCCGCGGCCTCCGCCCCGATCGCGGTGGACATCAAGAACTACGCCTACGCCCCGACGGCGGTGACCGTGGCGGTGGGCGACACGGTCGTCTGGACCAACCGGGACACCGCCCCGCACACCGTGACCGTCAGCAGCGGTCCGGAGATGGTCAACTCACCCACCCTGCAACAGGGTCAGAGCTTCACCTTCACCTTCACCAAGCCGGGCAGCTACTCCTACTACTGCGCGGTGCACCCGGACATGAAGGCCACCCTCACCGTCACCGGCTCCGCCCCGCCGCCGACCACCACGACCGCTCCGCCGACGACGACCACGGGCACCACCACGACCTCGATGCCGATGCCTCCCCCGTCCTCCGGTGGCTGCGCGGTGAAGGCGGCGCTGGCGCCGTTCATCGCCCACCTCAAGGCGGCCCACCTGGAGGAGGGGGTGGGTCAGCAGGTCACCGACCTGCTCGACCTCGACCAGTACGTCAAGACGCACACCGTGCTGATCGAGAACATGCTCACCCCCGTCCTCAACGGCGATGCCGACCAGGCGGTCAAGGACGTGCTGACGCCGTTGCTGGCCCACCTCAAGGCAGCGCACCTGGAGGAGGGCCTTGGCCAGCAGGTCACCGACCTGCTCAACGTGGACCAGTACGTCAAGACCCACACCGTGTTGATCGAGAACATGCTCACCCCGGTGTTCAACCAGCTGACCTGCTGATCGGCCCACCACGCCCCGCTGGCACGGCAGCACCACCGTGCCAGCGGGCGGGTCGCATCGTCCGCCGGATCACCGCCGAGGAGACCGACCGATGACCCGTCGTACCGCCGGGCGAGCGCCCGCCCTGCTGCTCTTGCTGGCCCCCTGGTTCCTCGTGGGGCCAGCACACCCTGCTTTCGCCGCCGCACAACAGGTCTCGATGGCCCAGTACGCCTTCGGGCCCGCGGCACTGACGGTGCACGCCGGGGACACCATCACCTGGACCAACCAGGACAAGGCGCCCCACGACGTGACCACCACCAGCGCGCCCGTCGCCCTCCACTCGCCCATGCTCTCCACCGGGCAGTCGTTCAGCTACACCTTTCGCCAGCCGGGCACGTACGCCTACTACTGCTCGATCCACCCGGACATGCGCGCACAGATCACCGTCCTGGCCGCACCGACCACCGCACCGCCTGTGGCCTCCAGGGCGCACCAGCCCGCCAGCACCGCAGCGCCCAGGTCTTCCTCCGCACCACCGATGACCAGCACCGACAGCACACCGTCCGCGCAGCCGGAACCGCAGCACGCCGCCGGCGATCAGCCGCAGGCCGTCGCCGCCTCGACCCACGCCACCCTGGACCCGATGCTGCTCGTCGCGGGCCTGGTCGCCGGGGTGGCCACCCTGTGCCTGCTGCTGATCAGCTCACGAGCACAGGGCCAGGCGTGACAGAGAGACATGACAACGATGTCATCCGTGGCGGCGCAACCATCCTGCCGGGCACGCCGTCTCAGGAACAACAGCCATGCGGAGGGTTTCGCCGGATATCCTGGCGACCGAGCGTCGACGAGGACGTCGGCCCCACCCCGGACCAGCACGAGGACGAACCAGCCGATGACCACCGTCGCCCCGCGCCGCACGCGCGCCGCGCTCCTGCTCGCCCTCGCCGCGGTCGCGGTGCTGGGGGCGTGCGCGCAGCCCGGGCAGGTGGCGACGGCGATCGGTGCGCCGCCCACGCCGACCCCACAGGCGGGCGGCCTGCCCGCCACGCAGGGCGGCCCCTGCCCGACCTCCGAGGTGCCGACCGGGTTGAGCAGCCAGAGCGTGCTCTCCGGCGGGCAGCGCAGGCCGGTGCTGGTGTACCTGCCGCGCGGCCGCCGCGCGGGCAAGCCGATCCCGCTGGTGCTCGACCTGCACGGCAGCGGCAGCACCCCCAAGCAGCAGTTGGAGTCCACCGGCATCACCAGGACCGCCGACCGCAACGGATTCGCCGTGGTCGCGCCACAGGGCGGGGTGCCGTTCACGCTCGGGCGCACCCACGGCTTCGCCTGGAACGTGCCGGGGGTGCCGCTGGTGGACGGCAAGCCGGTGCCGCGGGGCGCGCCCGACGACGTGCAGTACCTGCGCGAAACCGTGGAGACAGTGACGAAGCTGGTGTGCGGGGACAGCCAGCGGGTCTACGTCACCGGCTTCTCCGGTGGCGCGCGCATGACCTCACAGCTGGGCTGTGAGCTGTCCACCCGCGTGGCGGCGATCGCCCCCGTGTCCGGGCTGCGGCTGCCCACCGGCTGCCGCCCCACCCGGCCGGTGCCGGTGGTGGCCTTCCACGGCACCGCTGACACGGTCAACCAGTACAACGGGGGCAAGTCCCCGACCTGGGACTACAGCGTGCCGGTCGCCGCGCAGCGCTGGGCCGGGGCCGACGGCTGCGCGCCGACCCCGGGCGCCCAGCAGGTGGAACCGCTGGTCACCGCGACCACGTACCAGGGCTGCGGTGGCGGGGCACAGGTGCGGCTCTACACGATCAGCGGGGGCAAGCACGCCTGGCCGGGCACCCCGGGCTCGATGGCCAAGGGCCTGACCCCGCCCAGGATCGACCCCAACGAGCTGATGTGGACCTTCTTCGCCGCGCACCCGCTGGGCTCAACCGCCTGAGCGGGGCCCGGGCAGTGCCATGAAAGTGCCGTTCACTGCGCTGAGCGCAGTGAACGGCACTTTCATGGCGGTAGGGCGCGGCCTCAGCCGCGCAGCTCCACGCAGCAGCCCCCGGCCCCCGGCACCAGCTCGGCGCGGACCGTACCGGCCGCCAGCCCCGCCAGCACCCCGCTCAGCAGCGCCTGGTTGAGCCCGCACACCAGCTCGGGTGCCCTGGCCACCACCGGGTGGAACGGGCAGCTGCGCAGCCGCACACAGGTGGGCGCGCTGCGCTCGGGCTCGAATCCGCAGCCCGCCAGCACCGACTCAGCCAGGGTCAGCGCGCGCTCGGTACCCAGCCTGCCCGGCCTGCTGCGCTCGCGCTCGGCGGCGCCCAGGGCATGTCCGCGCTCCGCGGCCACCCGCAGTCCGGCCTCGCGCGCGGTCTCCCCCGGTCGCTCGGCAAGCGCGGCGTCGACCAGCAACTCGGCGAGCAGGTCGTGGCGGCGCTGCGGGATGGACACGCACACGTCCTGAGCTGCGGGCTCGTAGACTGTGGGGCGCCGCCCGACGCGTCGCGCCCCGGCAGTGTCGGCGGGCCGCGCGCTCAGCAGGCCCGCGTCGACCAGCTTGTCCAGGTGGAAGGCGGCCAGCTTGCGCGAGATGCCCACCGAGCTCGCGGCCTCGTCCCTGGTCACGGGCCTGCCCGCGCGCCGGATGTACTCGTACATGCCGTGCCGCAGGTCGTCGTCCAGCGCGGCCACCGCCGCGATGCCAGGACGTACCGTCATGGGTCCATGATATCGCTCACAGCAATGGGTGATAATTGGGTACCCGCTGGCTGTTGACGGTGAGATGTCAATAAGTCCAAGCTTTGTTGGAGAAAGTACGAGGAGGCTGGCCGTGAGTCTGCATGTGGCGCCCGAGGTGGGTCAGCCCGATCTGGCCGCCGCCGAGCTGGCCGCCGGGCAGTTCCTGCGCGCACTGGGCATCAGCACCGAGTCGGAGAGCCTGCGCGACACCCCGCGCCGCATGGCCAAGGCCTACGCGGAGCTGTTCAGCCCGCGGCCCTTCGACCTGACGACCTTCCCCAACGACGAGGGCTACGACGAGCTGGTGCTGGCCCGCAGCATCCCGCTGCGCTCGGTGTGCGAGCACCACCTGCTGCCCTTCGTGGGCGTGGCGCACGTGGGCTACCTGCCGGGCAGCCGCATCCTGGGCCTGTCCAAGCTGGCCAGAGTGGTCGAGCACTTCGCGTGCCGACCCCAGGTCCAGGAGCGGCTGACCAAGCAGGTCGCCGACTGGCTGCACGCGCAGTTGCAGCCCAAGGGCGTGGGCGTGGTGATCGCGGCCGAGCACACCTGCATGACCCTGCGCGGGGTGCAGGCGGTTGGCTCCTCCACCGTCACCTCCACCCTGCTGGGCACGCTGCGCTCGGACGCCCGGTCCCGCCAGGAGTTCTTCGCCCTGACGGGCATCAACCCCTGAGCTACAGCCCGGCCAGCAGCACCAGTGGGCGCTCCACGCAGTCGGCCACGAAGCGCAGGAAGCCGCCAGCGGTGCCGCCGTCGCACACCCGGTGGTCGAAGGTGAAGGACAACTGGGTCACCTTGCGCACCGCGAGCTGCCCGTCCACCGCCCAGGGCTTGTCCACGATGCGCCCCACGCCCAGCAGGGCCGCCTCCGGGTGGTTGATGATCGGCGTGGAGCCGTCCACCCCGAACACCCCGTAGTTGTTCAGGGTGAACGTGCCGCCCGTCAGCTCCTCGGTGCGCAGCGAGCCCGCGCGCGCCGCCTCGGTCAACCTGGTCAGCTCGGCGGCCAGCTCGGTCGTGGTGAGCTGGTCGGCACCCCGCACCACCGGGACCACCAGCCCGCGGTCGGACTGCACCGCGAAGCCCAGGTTGATCCCCCGCAGGCGGACGATCTCCTGCCGCTCGGTGTCCACTGTGGAGTTCAGCTCGGGAAACTTCCGCAGCCCCGCGACACAGATGCGGGCCATCAGCGGCAGCACCCCGACGCCCAGCACCTTCTTGGCGTCCATCAGCCCGGTGGCGTCCACGTCCACCCAGGTCGTGGCGTCCGGTATCTCGTGGCGGCTGCGGGAGAGCTTGTCAGCGATGGCCTTGCGCACCCCCTTGAGCGGCACGCGCTCGGCATCGGCCTGCGCCGCAACGGGTTGGGGCGCGGGCTTGGCGATCGCGGCTTCCACGTCCTTGCGCAGCACCACACCGGCCGGTCCGCTGGGCGTGAGCGTGGCGATGTCGATCCCGTTGTCCTTGGCCAGCTTGCGGACCACCGGCGAGAGGACCCTCGGCGCCACGGCCTGCGCGCTCGGCGCGATCTTCGGGCCGCGCCGCCGTCGGGACACCACTTCTTCCTTGGTGCCGTAGCCGATCAGCACGTTGCCCGAACCGGCCTTCTCCTCCTCGCGGTACCGCTCCGCGGCGGCGTCCCCGCCCGACACGGAGATCAGCGGGGCGCCGACCTCCACCACGGCGCCCGCGTCGGCGTGCAGGGTCAGCACGGTTCCCGCGTAGGGCACCGGCACCTCGACCGCGGCCTTGGCCGTCTCCACCTCGACCACCACCTGGTCGATGCTGACCGTGTCGCCCACGGCGACCCGCCAGGTGAGCACCTCGGCCTCGGTCAGGCCCTCACCGAGGTCGGGCAGGCGGAAGAGCTGCTCCACGGTCATGCCCTCACCCCGGTCAGGTAGCGGCCGTCGGGCTCGTCACTGAACTGCAGGCGGTCCACCGCGTCCAGCACCCGGTCCACCCCGGGCAGGTGCGAGTGCTCCAGCATCGGCGGCGGGTAGGGGATGTCGAAGCCGCCGACGCGGATCACCGGCGCCGACAGCGAGTGGAAGCAGCGCTCCTGCACGCGGGCGGCGACCTCGGCCCCGAACCCTGCGAAGCCCTGTGCCTCCTGCACCACCACGCACCGGCCCGTGCGCCGCACCGAGGCGGTGACGGTCTCGTCGTCGAAGGGCACCAGCGAGCGCAGGTCCACGACCTCCAGGTCGAGCCCGTCCTCCGCGGCGACCTTGGCCGCCTGCATGGCAACCGGCACGGACGGACCGTACGCGATCAGCGTGGCGTCCTTGCCGCTGCGCCGGATCGCCGCGCGCCCCAACGGTTCCGAGTCGTAGCGCAGCTCTGTGTCCTCTTTGGACCAGTACAGCTTCTTCGGCTCCATGAACACGACCGGGTCCGGGTCGTCGATCGCCGCGCGCAGCAGGGTGTAGGCGTCCGCGGGCGTCGCGGGCGTGACGACCTTGAGCCCCGGCGTGGCCACGTAGTACACCTCGCTGGAGTCACAGTGGTGCTCCACCCCGCCGATGCCGCCCGCGTAGGGCACGCGGATGACCATCGGGATGGACAGGGCGCCGCGCGTGCGGTTGCGGATCTTGGCCACGTGCGAGGCGATCTGCTCGAACGCCGGGTAGGCGAAGGCGTCGAACTGCATCTCGACCACCGGCAGGAAGCCGCCCATGGCCAGCCCAACCGCGTAGCCGACGATGCCCGCCTCGGCCAGCGGCGTGTCGAAGCAGCGCTGCTCCCCGAACTGCGCGGTCAGCCCGTCGGTGATGCGGAAGACCCCGCCGAGCTGGCCCACGTCCTCACCGAAGACCAGCACCCGCTCGTTCTCGCTCAGTGCGTCGCGCAGGGCGGCGTTGAGCGCCTGCGCCATGCTTGTCGCGGCCATGTCAGCCCTCCTGCGCCTTCAGCTCGGTGGCCAGCAGATCGCGCTGCTCGGCCAGTTGCGGGGTCGGCACCGCGTAGACGTGGTCGAACAGGCTCATCGGGTCCAGGTGCGGGTCGGCGTTCATCCGCTGCCGCAGGTCCGCCGCCAGCCGCTCGCCCTCCTCCTGGGCCGCCCGCACGTCCTCATCGGTCAGGGCGCCGACATCGCGCAGGTGCTTCTCCAGGCGCGGCAACGGGTCCGCCGCCAGCCAGCCCCGCACCTCCTCCTGGTCGCGGTACCGGGTCGCGTCGTCGGCGTTGGTGTGCGCCTCCAGCCGGTAGGTGTGCGCCTCCACCAGGAACGGGCCGCCACCGGAGCGCGCCCGGTCCATCGCCGTGCCCAGCACCGCGAGCATGGCGGCGGTGTCGTTGCCGTCGACCTGCTCGGAGCGCACCCCGTAGCCGATGCCCTTGTACGCAAGGGAGGGCGCCGCGCTCTGCTTGGACAGCGGCACCGAGATCGCGTACCCGTTGTTCTGCACCAGGAACACGACCGGGGCGTTGAAGACCGCCGCGAAGTTCAGCGCCTCGTGGAAGTCGCCCTCGCTGGTGGCCCCGTCGCCGATCAGCGCCAGCACGGCGGTGTTCTCGCCCTTGCGGCGCATCGCGCTGGCCAGGCCCGTGGCGTGCAGCACCTGCGTCGCCAGCGGGGTGCACTGCGGCGCCACGCGCACCGCCTTCGGGTCGTAGCCGCAGTGCCAGTCCCCGCGCAGCAGGGTCAGCACCTCGACCGGGTCCACTCCCCTGGCCACCAGCGCCACCGAGTCCCGGTAGGTCGGGAACAGCCAGTCGCCCGGGCCCAGCACCTCGGCCGCCGCGATCTGGCACGCCTCCTGGCCGTGGCTGGACGGGTACACCGCCAGCCTGCCCTGCTTGGTCAGGGCCGTGGCCTGGGCGTCGAACCGCCTGCCGATCACCATCTTGCGGTGTGCCGCGAGCAGTTGCGGCACGGTTGGCCGCTCGTAGCCGGTGGGGCAGCCCTCGACGGTCGTGCCGTCCTCGGCCAGCAGCCGCACCGGTGTCGGGGAGGGCAACAAGTCCTGGACGACGCTGTCGGACATGACGAACCCCTTCCGCTGACGTTTGACACGTGATACTCGACATTTTGAGCTACATGTTCAACACTGCGACCGAAGTAGCGATGGATTGTTGGAAATACGCGGACGGGAAGACAACATGTCCTTCGAGACCCACGCCACACCGACGGCCGGTGGACGATCGGCCGCCCAGTTGGACGAGATCGACCGGGCGATCCTGTCGGAACTGCACAAGGACGGCCGGGTCTCGATCCGCGTACTGGCCGAACGCGTGCACATCTCGCGCACGAACGCCTACGCACGGTTGGACCGGCTGCTGTCCGAGCACGTGATCACCGGGTTCACCGCCGAGGTGTCCCCGCACCGCGCCGGGCTCGGCACCAGCGCGTACGTGCTGCTGACCATCGAGCAGAACTCCTGGCGGACCGTGGCCGGGGCGCTGCGCAAGATCCGCTACATCGAGCACCTGGCCATGGTCGGCGGCGACTTCGACGTGCTCGCACTCGTGCGCGCCCCGGACAACGCCGCGCTGCGCGAGGTGGTGCTGGAGCAGATCCAGAGCGTGAAGGGCGTTCGCGCGACCCGGACCTGGCTGGTCTTCGACGAGGCCGAGGGCCGGGGCCCGGAGTGGGTCCCGGCCGGGAAGTAGCTCAGGCGTACCGCACAACACCGTCCACAGTGGATGAACGCAGCCTGCCAAGCCGCACCAGCACGTCCAGGTGCGCGGCCGTCTCAGCGACGGCCAGGAACTTGTTGAACAGGTCCATGTCGGCGAGCTTGCGGTTGTGCCGGGTCCAGCCGATCCGCCCCGCGACCTCCAGCGCCGTGCTGGCGGTCTCGCCCACCGCGGCGCAGGTGAGGTCCAACCGCCGCTCGTGGTGGGCGAGCAACTCGTCCACCCGGGCGTGCGCGCTGGCGGTCACTGGCCCGTGCGCGGGCAGCAGCCGCATGTCCGGATAGGACCGCACGAGCCGCAGGGACTCCAGGTAGTCCGAGAGCGGGGATCCGGCACGGGCCAGTTCGAAGCCGATCGACGGGGTGATGTGCGGCAGCACGTGGTCGCCCGCGAACAGCAGTTCGGCCTCGGGGTCGAGGAACACGAGGTGCCCGTTGGTGTGGCCGGGGGTGGGCACGGCGCGCAGGATCCGCTCCGCCAGCGGCACGTCCACCGCGCCGGGGATCCAGTCGTCCGGGGGCTCGTACCCGTCGACGCCCTCGCGGTCGCCCGACCTGGCCTGCCGCAACGGTTCCACGAGTTCGCCCGCGCCCCAGCGGACCAGGTCCCGATACTGGCCCTCCACCCGGCCCGCGAGGATCGCCGCCATCGAGGGCTGCTCCCCCGCGCCGAGGCTGATCCTCGTGCCGAAGGTCCTGCGCAGGGTGACGCCGAGCGTGTAGTGGTCGCGGTGCAGGTGGGTGACCAGGAACCGGTGCACGTCCTCGAACCCGTGGCCGAGTTGGTCCAGAGCCCGTTCCAACTGCTGGCGGGCCTCCGCCAGGGCCCAGCCGGAGTCGATCAGCACGAGCCCGTCGCCGTCACGCACCGCGTACACGTTGACCGCACGCAGCCCGTCGTTGGGCAGCGGCAGCGGGATCCGGTGCACCCCGGGCGCCACCTCGAACGCGCCGGGCTCCATCCACGCGGTGCGGGCGTCCGCCACATCAGTTGCCAAAGCCAACCTCCTGACCGGAGTCTGTCACGGCCAGGCCGAACTCACCTGTGGTCTGCGCCACTCAGCGCAGGACTCGCCCCTTCAGGACGACCCGGCTCGGGTGCGCCAGCACCGCGAGGTCCTCGGTTGGATCGGTGTCGTAGGCGAGCAGGTCCGCGAGCCCGCCGTCGACCAGTCCGGGCAGTCCCAGCCAGCAGCGGGCCGTCCACGAGGCGGCACCCAGCGCCTGTTCGGCGGGCACACCGGCCTGGGCCAGCCAGTTCACCTCGCCGGCGACCGTGCCGCAGGGGAAGCTGTCGGTACCGGCGAGCACCGTGACCCCGGCTTCGTGCGCCGCGCGGACGTTGGTCAGGAGCCCTTCCCAACCACTGAGCCACCAGTCCTTGCGCGGGCCGGGCTCCGAGGCGCGCTTGCGGTCCACGCTCGCCCCGAACACGCTCAGCGTGGGCACGAGCGCGGTGCCCTGGGCCGCCATCCGGTCGATCAGCTCGGGGTCCAAGTGCATGCCGTGCTCCAGGCTGTCCGCCCCGGCGAGCACGGCGTTGCGGCTGCCCTCGGCGGTCTGGCAGTGCACCGCGACCCGGCCGCCGACCGCGTGCACGGCCTGGACCGCGGCGGTGAGGATCTCCAGCGGCAGCGCGGGTTTGTCGTACCGCCAGTCGCCGATGACCTTGCACCAGCCCGATCCGGCCTGCGCCTCCTCGACGGCGGCCCGCACCACCTCGTCCTCGCCGATGTGCCGCCCGAGGCCCTCGATGAACCGCCCCGGGGTGGCCAGCCAGCGCCCCGCCGACCGCACCCTGGGCAGCTCGGGGTCCTCGTCCACCCAGCCCGGGATGCGCTGGTCGGAGCCCGGGGTCCGCACCAGCAGCACGCCCGCGTCCCGGTGGTCGACCAGGTGCTGGCGCAGCACGTCCTTACTGAAGGGCTGGTCGAGGTCCGCACGCCCGGGGTGGGTGTGCACGTCGACCAGTCCGGGCAGCAGCCAGCCGCCGTCCACGACGAACTCCCCGCCCGGCACGGGATCGGCACGCAGCAGCTCCCCGTCGATCCAGAAGGACCGCTCCTCGCGCTCCGGCAGCACGATTCCCCGCACCCGCAACACCATCAGGCCACGTTAGTCTCAGAACCGCTGGGCACGCAGTCGAATCACCTCGGCAGTCCGACGTCCTCCACGGTCAGCGGGCCGTAGACCGGACTGCCGATCACGGAGTCGAAGCTGACCGACAGTGAGGTGGCTCCGGCGGTGAGCGGCATGTCGAGCTTGATCGTGCCCTTGGCGGTCTGTCCGGACTGCACCAGGTACGGCCAGCCGGTCAGGATCGCCGCGGCGTGGTAGGTCGTGCCCCGGTCGTCCGTGGCGGTGAAGTTGCCCGGTGCGATCAGCATGACGGTGACCGGGCTGTTGTTGACCGCCTCCAGGTGCAGGGTCACCAAGCCGTTGGCGGCGTCCACCTGCGTCACGGCGAGCTTCACCGCCCCGAGGGAGCCCTCCCACCTGCCCCGCACCGACCTCGCGCCACCCGGGGAGACCGCCGAGGTGCGTGGCGGCGAGGAGGCTGCGGGCGGGGCGGCCTCCGGCGTCCCGGGCACCGAGCCCGTTGTCATGGCGGCAGGCAGGAATCCCGTGACCACAACGGCCATCCCGATCACGGTGAGCAGAACGCCAACGGCCACAGCACTTCTGGGCGTGCGAGCGGGCCGGTTCCCGTGGATCACCACGGAAACCGGCCCCCAGCCGAGCTTGCGCAGCACCCCGCCCTGCATGACGGCACCGCCGATCAGGACCAGTGCGGCACCGATGACGATCCGGACCAGCTGCGCATCCACGAGCCCAACATCGAGCCCTGCCGCGCCCGCGTTACGGGCTCAGATGTTGCGCCGGTACTGGCCGCCCACCTCGAAGAACGCCTCGGTGATCTGACCAAGGGTGCAGACCCTGGCCGCGTCCATCAGCACCGCGAACACGTTCTCGTCGGTGGCCGCGGCGGCGCGCAGGCGGGCCAGCGCCTGCTGGGCCTGCTCCCGGTGCTCCTGCTGGAACTGCCTGGTCCGCTCCACCTGGGAGGCCTTCTCCTGCTCGGTGGCGCGGGCCAGCTCGATCTCGAAGGCCTCGTCCTCCGCGTGCTCGGGCAGGAAGGTGTTCACGCCGACCAGCGGCAGCGAGCCGTCGTGCTTGCGCTGCTCGTAGAGCATCGACTCGTCCTGGATGCGGCCGCGCTGGTAGCCGGTTTCCATCGCACCCAGCACGCCACCGCGCTCGGAGAGCCGGTCGAACTCGGCCAGCACGGCCTCCTCGACCAGGTCGGTCAGCTCCTCGATCACGAACGAACCCTGCAACGGGTTCTCGTTCGCGGACAGGCCCCACTCCTTGTTGATGATCAGCTGGATGGCCATCGCGCGGCGCACCGAGCTCTCGGTCGGCGTGGTGATCGCCTCGTCGTAGGCGTTGGTGTGCAAGCTGTTGCAGTTGTCGTACAGCGCGCACAGCGCCTGCAAGGTGGTGCGGATGTCGTTGAAGTTCATCTCCTGCGCGTGCAGGGAACGGCCTGAGGTCTGCACGTGGTACTTGAACTTCTGCGAGCGCTCGTTGGCCCCGTAGCGCTCGCGCATGGCCACCGCCCAGATCCGCCGCGCCACCCGGCCGATCACGCTGTACTCGGCGTCCATGCCGTTGGAGAAGAAGAAGGACAGGTTGGCCGCGAAGTCGTCGATGTCCATGCCACGGGCCAGGTAGGACTCCACGTAGGTGAAGCCGTTGGCCAGTGTGAAGGCCAGCTGGCTGATCGGGTTCGCCCCGGCCTCGGCGATGTGGTAGCCCGAGATCGACACCGAGTAGAAGTTGCGCACCTTGTTGGCGATGAACCACTCCTGCACGTCGGCCATCATGCGCAGGCTGAACTCGGTGGAGAAGATGCAGGTGTTCTGGCCCTGGTCCTCCTTGAGGATGTCGGCCTGCACCGTGCCCCGCACGTTGGCCAGCGCCCATGCGCTCAGCTCGGCGTGCTCCTCGGCGCTGGGCTCGCGGCCGTGCTCGGCGCGGAAGGCGTCCACCCGCTGGTCGATCGCGGTGTTCAGGAAGTACGCCAGGATCGTGGGCGCCGGGCCGTTGATCGTCATCGACACCGAGGTGGTCGGCGAGGTCAGGTCGAACCCGTCGTAGAGGGCCTTCATGTCCGCCAGCGAGGCGATGGACACCCCGGAGGTGCCGATCTTGCCGTACACGTCCGGCGGGGTGTCGGGGTCGCGACCGTAGAGCGTCACCGAGTCGAAGGCCGTGGACAGCCGGGTGGCCGCCGACCCGCTGGACAGGTACTTGAAGCGCTTGTTGGTGCGGAACGCGTCGCCCTCACCGGCGAACATGCGCGCCGGGTCCTCGCCCTCCCGCTTGAACGGGAACACGCCCGCGGTGAACGGGAAGGCCCCGGGCAGGTTCTCCTTGCGCAGGAAGCGCAGCAGCGTGCCCTCGTCCTCGTAACGCGGCAGCGAGACCCGGCGGACCTTGTTGCCGGACAAGGTCTCCCGCGTCAGCTGGGTGCGGATCTCCTTGTCCCGCACCTTGAACACCAGTTCGTCACCGGAGTACTGCTCCACCGTGGCGGGCCACTGCGCGAGCAGGTCCTCGGTGTCCCGGTCCACCTTGCGCGCGGCACCGGCGACCAGTTCGTCCAAGTCCACAGTGGACTTTTCGGCCGCCTCGAGCGCCTTGGCCGCACCGGCGAGCTGACCGTGCCTGCGCACCGCGGCGACCTGCTCCTCGGTGTGGCGGTGGTAGCCGCGCACGGTGTCGGCGATGTCGGACAGGTAGCGGGCCCGCGCGGCGGGCACGATCGTCGCGGCCGAGGTGGACACCTTGCCCTGCACCGCGGGCAGCACGCCCTCGGCAAGGTCCAGGCCCTTCTCCGCCAGCTCGGACACCAGGTGCTGGTAGAGGGCGGTGACCCCGTCGTCGTTGAAGGTCGCCGCGCTGGTGCCGAACACCGGCATGTCCTGCCAGGTGGAGCCGAAGGCCTCGCGGTTGCGCACCAGCTGTCGCGCCACGTCGCGGCGGGCGTCCTCGGCCCCACGCCGCTCGAACTTGTTGATCGCCACGGCGTCGGCGAAGTCCAGCATGTCGATCTTCTCGAGCTGGGAGGCCGCGCCGAACTCGGGGGTCATCACGTACAGCGAGATGTCCACGAACGGCACGATCGCCGCGTCGCCCTGGCCGATGCCGGGCGTCTCCACCACGACCAGGTCCGCGCCGGAGGCCTTGCAGGCGGCGATCGCCTCGGCCAGGCCGTCGGGCACCTCGGCCCCGGCCCGCCGGGTGGCCAGCGAGCGGAAGAACACGTGCTCGCCGTCCAGGCAGTTCATCCGGATCCGGTCGCCCAGCAGCGCCCCGCCGCCGCGGCGGCGGGTCGGGTCGATGGCCAGCACTGCGATGCGCAGCTTGTCCTGCTGGTCCTGGCGGAAGCGGCGGACCAGTTCGTCGGTCAGCGAGGACTTGCCGGAGCCACCGGTACCGGTGATGCCCAGCACGGGCACGTGGCGGCGGTCGGCGGCCTCGGTGATGCCCGCGCTCACGGCCGAGGGCAGCCTGCCCGCCTCGATCAGCGTGATCGCCCTGGCCAGCGCGTCCTGCGCCCCGGTGAACAGGCCGTCCCAGCTGGCGGGCACCTGCTCGGTGAGGTCGGTGTCGCAGGCCCGCACCATGGTGTTGATCATCTCGGCGAGGCCCATGTGCTGGCCGTCGGCGGGCGAGAAGATCCGCGCCACCCCACGGGAGTGCAGCAGTTCGATCTCCTGCGGCACGATCACGCCGCCACCGCCGCCGAACACCTGGATGTGCCCGGCGCCGCGCTCGCGCAGCAGCTCGACCAGGTAGCTGAAGTACTCGACGTGCCCGCCCTGGTAGGCGCTGATGGCCACGCCCTGGGCGTCCTCCTGGATCGCTGCGTTGACCACCTCGTTGACCGAGCGGTTGTGCCCGAGGTGGATCACCTCCGCGCCCTGGGACTGCAGGATGCGGCGCATGATGTTGATCGCCGCGTCGTGCCCGTCGAACAGGCTCGCGGCCGTGACGAAGCGAACCGGGTTCACCGGCCGGTGCAATGCGGCGCTCATGCGAACTCCTTGTGGGGGTAGGCCTGACCTAATAGTAGGCCTTCCTACTATCGGACGGACAAGTAACGTGGCGTGGGCCACGTCGCTGTAGAGTCCCGCCTGGTGCCGCCACACCGCATCGCATTGCTTGGGGACTCTAAGGAGAGTGCTATGCGGGTGAGCGCAGTAGCGGTCGCGCTGCTTGCCGTGACCGGCCTGGGTCTGTCCACCGGTACGGCCGGGGCGGACACCGGATCGCTGCGGCTGTCCGAGGCCACGACCGTCGGCGTGCACAACACCTACGACAAGGGCGCCTACACCTACCTCGCCGACGCGCTGGACGCGGGCGCGGGCATGATCGAACTGGACGCCTGGTTCAACATCTTCACCAGGAAGTGGAACGTCAGCCACAGCAACCCGCTGGGCAGCGACAACAACTGCGTGCAGGCCAAGTCGCCCACCGCGAACCTGCACACCGGCAACCGCGACCAGAACCTCAACGACTGCCTGGACGACGTCAACGTCTGGCTGGCGCAGCACCCCGGTGCCGGACCGCTGACCGTCAAGCTGGAGCTCAAGGCCGGGTTCGACGCCACCATCGGCATGGGGCCCGCGCACCTGGACGACTACGTGCGCACCAGCCTGGGCTCACGGGTGTTCAAGCCCGCCGACCTGATGGGCGGCAAGTACGCCACCCTGGACGACGCCGCCAGGGCCAACAACTGGCCGTCCCGCTCCGCGCTGGCCGGCAAGGTCATCGTGGAGGTCATTCCCGGCACCGTCGAGGAGGGCAACCCCACCGACCACCTGTGGACCGACGTGGAGTACGCCCGCTACCTGCGCGACCTGGCCGCCGCCGGGCACGCCGACCAGGCGCAGATCTTCCCCGCGGTGCACAACTCCGCCGCGGGCGACCCGCGGACCCGCTACTCCGAGACGAACCTGCGGCCCTGGTTCGTGGTCTTCGACGGGGACGCGAGCTCGTACGTCGACGGCGGCATCGACACCTCGTTCTACGTCAACAACCACTACTACCTGGTCATGACTGACGCCCACAACGTCAAGCCGGCGATCGACGACACGAACCCGACCGAGCAGCAGGCCAAGGACCGGGTCGCCCTGCTGGCCGCCAAGGGCGCGAGCGTGGTCGGCACCGACTGGCGCAAGCTCACCGCCGTCCTGCCCGAGGTCCTCCCCCGCACCTGACCCGCCTCACCCCGCGTGTCGGCGCTTGCGGGCACGCGTGTCGGCGGTTCCAGGGCGGTGTGTCGGCGCTTCGCGGGCGGCGTGTCCCGCTCTCCGGAGCGCGAGTCCCGCTCTGGGGAGCACGAATCCCGGTGTGAGGCGCGCGAGTCCCGCCCTGGGGCAAGCGAGTCCCGCTGAGCGGTCGGCCCTGGGCCACTGCTCGGCGGGACTCGCCGGTTCAACGGGCGTGGCGGGCTCCGGCCCTGCGCACCGTGCGCCGCAACTGGAGGATGCGCGCCCCACCCGGTACGGCCACCAGCAGCACCCCGCAGATCGCCGCCAACAGCAGCGCGACCCCCAGCGGGAACTGTCCGCTCATGCCGAAGAACGCGATGTCCACCGGCTGGTTGTTCTGCAGGATGAACACCAGCAGGAGCAGCAGCACGACAGCCGCCAGGATCATGCCGATCCACAGCCCGCTGATCCGCGTCCTGCGCACTTTCACTGTCGGTGCTGGTGGTGGGGTCGTCTCCGGCTCGACCGTGGTGGCCGGTTCCTGCCTTGCACTGTCATGATCGATCATGACGTTCACCCTCTTCCACCGAGGAGCAGCTACTGGACGGATGCGCCAACCCGGTGAACCTCCACGGTAGACCCGGGGCCGCGACCTGGCAGAGTGACGTCACGTGGTCGGATCAGCGGCATGACACCAGGCGCGTCGTCTGTGAAGGTGCTCGGTTGACGGCGCGGGAGAAGTGATGCGGGTTTGCGGCGGGCTGTCGCATCGCCGCAGGTCAGGAAGCGTCCTCCCCGCGCGAGCGGGGGTATTCCCTTCACCTATGTGTACGGCGGTGCAAAGGCGCCGTCCCCGCGCGAGCGGGGTTCCGCACCGAATCCAGGCCTGCCACCGACCCGACCGCCGCCAGCGCGGGACTCGCCCACCGGCGAGCGGGACTCACACGCTCCAGAGCGGGACTCGCCGTACTGGAAGCGCCGACACACCATGCGCGAACCGCCGACACGCCGTACCGGAGGCGCCGACACGCGGGGCAGGAAGCGCCGACACGCGGTGGGGCTGGGTCAGGCGACGAGGGTGAGGGCGTTCGGGACACAGTCCAGGTGCAGGGGCAGTTCGCGCTGGCGTTCGCCGTCGGCGTAACCGACCCAGTCGTTGCCCTCGATCGTCAGCGACCTGGCCCGCAGCGTGGTGACGGCCGGGTGATCGGTGTGCCGGCCCGCCCGCAACTGGGGCAGGATGCGGACCAGTTGGCCGCGGCCGACCCGGCGGGCGATCGTCACGTCGAGCAGGCCGTCGGCGGGGTCGGCGTCGGGGCAGACGGGGATGCCGCCGCCGTAGTACGGGGTGTTGCCGACGGCGATCAACGTGGCGTCCAGTTCGAGCGACTCGTGCTCGGTGCGGACCACGAGCGGGTCCGCCCGCAGCTGGGCGATCTCGGCGAGCACGGCGAGGTCGTAGCGCCGCGGCCCACGGGGCCAGCGCAGCTGGTTGGCGCGTTCGTTGACGCGGGAGTCGAACCCGGCGCAGAGCACGGTGCCGAACCACGCCCCGCCGCGGACCCGGCCCAGGTCGACCTGGCGGCGGCTGCCCTGGCGCAGCGCCTCGTCCACCCCGTCCAGGCTCAGCGAGAAGGCGCGGGCGAAGTCGTTGCCGGTACCGGCGGGGATGATCGCCAGCGCGGTCTGGGACCCGGCGCAGGCCTGCACGGCGGCGTGGGCGGCGCCGTCCCCACCGAGCACGGCCAGCACGTCGGCGCCGCCGGTCACCGCCTCGTGGGCGAAACGTGCGGTGCCCTCGGCGTCACGGGCCACGAAGGGCTGCACGTCGGGGCTGATCTGCCGCAGGCACGCGGCCACGGTTCCCGCGACGCGCCCGGCCGCGCCCAGCCCCGAGGCCGGGCAGACCAGTAGGGCGATCCTCATGTGGCGTCGTCGTAGCGCTGCTTGGCCTCGGCGGCCAGCTGCGACTCGGGCGTGGGCTGCTCGGGATGCGTGGACAGGTCCAGCGGGGAGGCCTCGTCGTCGGACAGCTCCGACCAGTCGTCCTCGGTCTTCTTCCTGCGGTCGTTGAGCCGGGAGAGCTGCACGGCCAGCTCGAACAGCACGGTCAGCGCACCGGCCAGCACGCACATGGAGATCGGGTCCTGGCCGGGGGTCGCCACCGCGGCGAAGCAGAACAGGCCGAAGATGATGCCGCGGCGCCACTTCTTGAGCTTGACGTAGGGCAGGATGCCGACCCGGTTGAGCATGACCACCAGCAGCGGCAGCTCGAAACTCACGCCGAAGACCAGGATCAGCGCCAGCAGGAAGGACAGGTACTTGTCAGCGGTGAAGGCGTTGACGAACTCACCGGAACCGATACTGGCCAGCACCAGCAACGCCTCGGGCACCACGTAGTAGGCCAGCGCCGCGCCCGCGAGGAACAGCAGGGCGCCCGCGCCGACGAACACCCGCGCGAACTTCTTCTCCTTGGCGTACAGACCGGGCGTGATGAACGCCCACAGCTGGTACAGCCACATCGGGCTGAACACCACGGTGCCCGCGACCAGACCGACCTGCAACCGCACCATGAACTGCTCGAACGGCGCGGTGGCCAGCAGCTTGTCCTCGGTGCCCGGCAGCTTCAGGTTGTTCGGCAGGCTCGTGTACGGGGCGAGCAGCAGCCTGCCCAGCGAGGGCACCGGCCCGAGGCTGACCCCGAACCACACGAAGCCGAAGATCGCGCCGATACCGATGCCGATCAGTGCGAGGCCGAGCCGGTAGCGCAGCTCGTACAGGTGCTCGACGAGCGTCATGGTGCCGTCGGGGTTGTGCCGACGGCTGCGGCGACGCCGCTTGGCCTTGCGCTCCGTGCCCTTGCCTGACGGCTGCTCCGTCACCGTGTCGCCCCTGCCCGCTCGCCGCCGTCACGGCGACCCCAATGATTCCGCCTGCGTTCCGCGATCGCCACGCCCAGTGCGGCCACCCGCGCGCGCAACAAGCCGGAGCGGTCGCTGAACCTGGCACGTGCAAGCCTGCTTGCCGAGGACAGTCCGCGCAAGGACCTGAACACACGCAACAGGGCGAGCACCAGCAGGACAAGGCCCAGGATGATCAGCAACGCACTTGGCAGGTACGGCACGGGTACACGGTAACCGGATCACCCGTCGAGCTGGTCACCTGCCCTGCGCAACGCGTCCTGGGCCCGGTGCAGCACCCGCTCGGCCAACTCGGGCGGGCTGAGCACGACCGCCTGGCCACCGGTGCCCAGCACCAGCCGCACCACCCAGTCCGGGTCGGTGTAGCGCATCGTGATCCGGCAGCGGCCGCCGTCCAGCTCGGTGACCCGCTCCACCGCGTAGTACTCGGCGATCCACCGCCCGTCCGGCTCCAGCACCAGCTCGACGTTGCGGTGCCCCTCCTGGGGCCGGAACAGGCCCTCGGACACGTCGGTGGGCTCGGCGTAGGGCGGCGGGGCGGCGGGCTCGTCCAGCACCTCGATGGCGTCGATCCGGTCCAGCCGGAACAGCCGCACGCCCTGCGCGCTGCGGCACCACGCCTCCAGGTAGCTGCGGCCCTCCACCAGCAGCACGCGCATCGGGTCCACGGTGCGCTCGGTGATCTCGTCCCGGGAGGCGGTGTAGTACCGGATGTGCACGGCCCTGCGCCCCTGCACTGCCTGGGTGACGGCCGACCGCACCTCGGGCGTGGCCTCCGGCTCGCGGGTGGCCAGCCCGACCACGACCCCGGCGGGACGTGCCTCCCCGCCGGCGGCCTCCACCTTGGCCAGTGCGCGCTGCACGGCGTCGGCGTCGGCCACGCCGGGGGTCTCGGCCAGTGCGCGCAGGGCGACGACCAGTGCGGTGGCCTCGGCCCCGGTCAGCCGCAGCGGGCGGCGCATGCCCGCGTCAAAGCCCACCGTGATCGTCTCACCCTCGAAGGACAGGTCGATCAGGTCGCCGGGGCCGTAGCCGGGCAGCCCGCACATCCACAGCAGTTCCAGGTCGCGGCGCAACTGCCTGGGCGACACGCCGAAGTCGGCGGCGGCCTCGTCCACGCGGATGCCCGGCCGGGCGATCAGGTAGGGCACCAGCGCCAGCAACCTGGCCAGGCGCTCCGTCGCCGCCGTACTCATCCGCCGCACCTCGCTCCGCTCGGCGCGTGCATTCGCACTGGCCCTGCGCTGAATGGTTCGCGCGCAAGCTCGCTCACCCGTTCACCACCTTCCGCGCCGCCGCGACCGCACCGAGCAGCCGTTCGTACACGGCCTTGCGCAGCACCTCGGGTTCGAGCACCGCCACGTCCGCGCCGAACCCCGCGATCCAGCCCGCGGCCGATTCGGGCAGCCGCAGCTCGATCTCCAGCAGGTCGCCCGCCACCCCGTCCACGGTGCGCGTGCCGACCACCTTCGCGCGCCTGCGCAGGCCCTGGGCCTGGCCCCGGGCCACCCACAGCAGGGCGGTGGTGCCGGTGACCGGCTCGTCCCCGCTGCCCCGCACGAACTGCATCAGGTCCACCTCGCCCGGCGGCTGCACCACCCCCGGCCTGCCGACCGCCCGCGCGGTGCCGACGATGCGGGACAGCCGGAAGCAGCGCACGGCCTCGCGGTCCCGGTCGTGGCCGACCAGGTACCAGCGACCGCGCCAGGACACCACGCCCCAGGGCTCCACGGTCCTGGTCAGCACCTCCACCGGCGCGGGCTTGCGGTAGTCGAACCGCACCACACTGCCGGTCTGCACGGCGGCCAGCAGTGGGGCGAACGCGGGCTCGGAGGTGCGCACCCTCGGTTCGATCACGGCGGGGGTGGACTGGTCCACGTCGACCCCCGCGGCGCGCAGCTTGAGCAGCGCTCCCTCGGCGGCCCCGGTCAGCTCCGGGGAGTCCCACAGCCGCACCGCGAGCGCCACCGCGGCGGCCTCGTCCGGCTCCAGGTCGATGTCGCCCAGCTCGTAGTCCCGGCGCGCGATCCGGTAGCCCTCGGCCTGGTCGAAGGCGGTGTTGCGGCCGGTCTCCAGCGGGATGCCCAGGTCGCGCAGCTCGGCCTTGTCCCGCTCGAACATCCGGTAGAACGCCTCGGGTGTGGCGGCGTCGGTGTAGCCGGGCACGATCGTCCTGACGCGCTCAGCGGACAGGTACTGGCGCGTGGACAGCAGGCACAACACGAGGTTGACCAGACGCTCGGCACGGACTATGGACACGGTGGCACCCTAACGCCGTGCGGCCCCGGTGCGTCCGCGCGACCTCCCGGTGCTCGGGTGAAAGGCACATCTGGTCGGTTCTCGTAAGGTTGCTCCCCGTGGAGGGGCGAGCGGACAACAGCGTGTCCGGCACGGTGCACGGCACTGTCGTGCAGGGCAACCAGGTGCACATCACGCAGGTCACGCACACCGTGCCGGTGCCCTGCCAGCTGCCACCCGAACTGCCCGACTTCACCGGACGCGCGAGCGACCTGGCCGCGCTGGACGCGCTGCCCGCCGACCGGGGCACGGTGCTGATCACCGCGATCCACGGCATGGGCGGCGTTGGCAAGACCGCGCTGGCGGTGCACTGGGCGCACCGGGTCCGCGACCGGTTCCCGGACGGCCAACTGCACGTGAACCTGCGCGGCTACGACCCGGGACAGCCCGCCCGCCCCGACGAGGTGCTGGACGGCTTCCTGCGGGCGCTGGGCGTACCGGCCGAGCAGATCCCGGCCGGGCTGGACGCGCGCACCGCGCAGTTCCGCGCGCTGTGCCAGGGCCGCAGGCTGCTCGTGCTGCTGGACAACGCCAACAACGCCGAGCAGGTCCGCCCGCTGCTGCCCGGCTCACCGGGCTGCCTGGTGCTGGTGACCTCGCGGGACAGCCTGCACGGGCTGGCCACCACCGAGGGCGCCGGTCGGCTGGCGGTGGACCTGCTGCCCGAGGCCGAGGCGCTGGCCCTGGTGCGGGGGATCATCGGCGAGCGCCGGGCCGAGGCCGAGCCGGCGGCGGTCGCCGAGATCGTGCGGCTGTGCGCCGGGCTGCCGCTGGCGCTGCGCATCGTGGCGCACCGGGTGGGCGGCCCGCTGGCGGTCGTCGCCGAGGAGTTGGCCGACGAGCGGGAGCGACTGGACGCGCTGAGCGCGGGCAGTGACGAGCGCAGCGCGGTGCGGGCGGTGTTCTCCTGGTCCTACCGGGCGCTGAGCGCCGAGCAGGCCGCCGCGTTCGACCTGCTCGGACTGGTACCGGCGCCCGAGGTGAGTGTGCACGCCATGGCCGCGCTCGCGAACACCTCGGTGGCCAGGGCACGGCGCACGCTGACCGCGCTGGCCGAGGCGCACCTGGTCGACCAGGTGGCGCCCGACCGGTACGGCTGCCACGACCTGCTGCGCTCCTACGCCCGCGAGCTGGCCGCCGAGCGCGATCACGACGCGGCACCGCACCGGCTGCTCGGCTTCGCCCTGCACACCGCCTCGGCCGCCGACCACCTGCTGTTCCCGGCCGCCAACGCCTGGTCCAGCGACGGGGCGCCGCCGCCTGCCCACCCGCTGCCGCTGGCCGACCACGCCGCCGCGCTGGCCTGGTTCACCGCCGAGCGCCCCCTGCTGATCGCCCTGGTGCGGCAGGTCACCGGCATGGACCGGGCGGTGTGGCAGCTGACCGCCGCCATGTGGTCGTACTTCAAGCGGCAGATGGTGTTCGACGCGGTGTGGGTGGAGGTCTTCGAGCTGGGCCTGGCGGCGGCGCGGCGCTGCGGCGACCGGCTCGGGCAGGCACACCTGCACAACTGCCTGGCCGACGCGTACCGGATGGCCAGGCGGGCCGAGGACGCGGCGGCGGCGGCCAACCGCGCGCTGGCCCTGTGCCGGGACCTGGGTGATCGCAACGGCGAGGCCGCCGCGCTGAACAACCTCGGCACCTCCAGCCGGGACGCAGGCGAGCACGAGCAAGCGCTTGAGCACTACCGCAGGGCCCTGCGGCTACGGGAGCGCACCAAGGACCGGTACCGGCAGGCGATCACCCTGAACAACCTCGGCAGCACCTGCATCACCCTGCGCCGCTACGACCTGGCCCTGGAGTACCTGACCGAGGCGCTGGCGCTGCGTGAACGGCTGGATGACCCGAACGGGCTCAGCGTCTCGCTGAACAACCTGGGCAACCTGCACCGCTACGAGCGCCGCTACGAGCAGGCCATCGACTACTACCGGCGCGTGCTGGCCCTGCGCGTGGAGCTGGGCGACACCTTCGGGCTGGCGCTGACCACGAACTGCCTGGGCATGACCTACGCCTCGATGGGCCGCCCGCAGGAGGCGATCGACCAGTTCGAGCACGCGCTGCGGCTGCGCCGCGAGGCCGGGGACCGCGACGGCGAGGCGTTCACCCTGAGCAAGATCGGCTACGCCCTTGAGGTGCTCGGCCGGAGCGGGGAGGCGGTCGCGCACTGGCGGGCCGCCCTGGCCGTCTTCGAGGAGACCGGCAACGCCCGCCGGGCCGAGGAGATGCGGGGGCTGCTGGCCAGGGGCGGCCCGGACCGGGCCGCCCCCTAGGTCACAGCGAGGCGATCAGCCGTTCCACCCGCTCGTCCACGGCACGGAACGGGTCCTTGCACAGCACGGTGCGCTGTGCCTGGTCGTTCAGCTTCAGGTGCACCCAGTCGACCGTGAAGTCCCGGCCCGCGGCCTGTGCCGCGGCGATGAAGTCACCGCGCAGCTTGGCCCTGGTCGTCTGCGGCGGGGTGTCCTTGGCGGCCTCGATCTCGCCGTCGTCGGTCACCCGGTGCACCAGGTCCTTGCGCTGCAACAGGTCGAAGATGCCCCGGCCACGGCGGATGTCGTGGTAGGCCAGGTCCAGCTGGGCGATGCGCGGGCTGGACAGCTCCAGCCCGTGCTTGGACTGGTAGCGCTCGATCAGCCGGTGCTTGACCGCCCAGTCGATCTCCCGATCGATCTTGGACAGGTCCTGGGCCTCCACCGCGTCCAGGGTCTTGCCCCACAGCTCGACCACCCGCTGCGCGGTCGGGTCCGGCGCGCGCTGCGCGACGTGCTCCACCGCCTTGGCGTGGTACTCGCGCTGGATGTCCAGCGCGCTGGCCTCCCGGCCACCGGCCAGCCGCACCAGCCTGCGCCCGGTCAGGTCGTGGCTGATCTCGCGGATGGCCCGGATCGGGTTGTCCAGGCTGAAGTCGCGGAACTGCACGCCCTGCTCGATCATCTCCAGCACGAGGTTGGCGCTGCCCACCTTGAGCAGGGTCGTCACCTCGGACATGTTCGAGTCGCCCACGATCACGTGCAGCCTGCGGTAGCGCTCGGCGTCCGCGTGCGGCTCGTCCCGGGTGTTGATGATCGGCCTCGACCGGGTGGTGGCGCTGGACACGCCCTCCCAGATGTGCTCGGCCCGCTGGGACAGGCAGTACACGGCCCCGCGCGGGGTCTGCAACACCTTGCCCGCCCCGCAGATCAGCTGCCTGGTCACCAGGAACGGCAGCAGCACGTCGGCGATGCGGGAGAACTCCCCCGCCCTCGCGACCAGGTAGTTCTCGTGGCAGCCGTAGGAGTTGCCCGCCGAGTCCGTGTTGTTCTTGAACAGGAAGATGTCGCCGCCGATGCCCTCGTCGGCCAGCCTCCGCTCGGCGTCGACGAGCAGGTCCTCCAGGATCCGCTCACCGGCCTTGTCGTGGGTGACCAGCTGTGTGAGGTCGTCGCACTCCGCTGTCGCGTACTCGGGGTGCGAGCCGACGTCGAGATACAGGCGCGAACCGTTGCGCAGGAACACGTTCGAAGATCGTCCCCACGACACGACGCGCCGGAACAGGTACCGCGCCACCTCGTCGGGGGACAACCGACGCTGCCCGTGAAAGGTGCAGGTCACCCCGAACTCGGTCTCGATGCCGAAGATCCGCCGCTGCATCTCTCCACAGTAGGCGGTTGTCGGCCAACTGACCGTGCGCCGTTCGGGGAAGCGTGCGGATTTTCCACTACCTTCCCATAACGGTAGGTGTCGCCGACCCCCGATTGGACGCCTGTGAGCCCCCGGTTTCGCCCGGTCAACCGCCTGGACCACGCACTGATGCAACGCAGCGCCGCACTGCCCCGCTCGCGCGCCGACACCGTGCTCAAGGTCATCTCCGCGGCCGCCAACCACAGCCTGCTGTGGGGTGCGGTGGCCGCCGTGCTCGCCGCGCGCAAGGGGCCAACCCGGCGGGCCGCCCTGCGCGGCATCGCGGCGATCGCGGGCGCCAGCTTCACCGCGAACGCGGTCGGCAAGACCCTGCTGCCCCGCCGCCGCCCGGCCGCCGAACTGGTCGCCGAGCACCGCCGCCTGGTCAAGCGGCCGACCTCCTCCTCGTTCCCCTCCGGGCACGCCGCCTCCGCCGCCGCGTTCACCACCGCCGTGGCGCTGGAATCGCCCAAGGCGGCGGCCGTGGTCGCCCCGCTGGCGGCCGCGGTGGCGTACTCGCGGGTGCACACCGGGGTGCACTGGGGCTCCGACGTGGCCTGCGGGGCGCTGGTCGGGGTGGCCGCCGGGCTGCTCACGCGGCGCTGGTGGCCGGTGGTGGACGAGCAGGCGCCGCCGACCCGGCGCCGGGTCGAGGTCCCGGCCTTCGAGCAGGGCGAGGGCCTGCTGTTCGTGGTCAACCCCAACTCCGGTCCCGGTGAGGGCGACTTCTCCGAGCAGGTCCGCGAGAACTGGCCCTCGGCGACCGTCGTGCTGCTGGACCAGGACACCGACCTGGACGCCCTGGTCGGCGAGCACGGCCCCAAGGCGCTGGGCGTGGCCGGGGGCGACGGCACCGTGGCCGCCATGGCCGCACTGGCCACCGAGCACGACCTGCCGCTGGTCGTGCTGCCCGCGGGCACCCTCAACCACTTCGCCCGCGACCTTGGCGTGGACGCCGTGCAGACCGCACGCGCCGCCGTGCGCGCCGGCGACGGGGCCGCCGTGGACCTGGGTGCGGTGACCGTGGGCGGGTCCGAGCCGCGGCTGTTCCTCAACACCGCGAGCCTGGGCGGCTACCCCGACCTGGTCCGGCTGCGCGACAAGCACGCCGACCGCTGGGGCAAGTGGCCCGCCGGGGCGTACGCGCTGATCCGCGTCCTGCACGAGGCCCGGCCACTGGACGTCACGATCAACGGTGAGCGGCTGCGGGTGTGGATGCTGTTCGTCGGCAACAACGTGTACCTGCCACGCGGTTTCGCCCCGCTGACCCGCGCGCGCCTGGACACCGGCCTGCTCGACGTGCGCTACCTGCGTGCCGACCTGCCCCTCTCGCGGACCCGGTTCATCCTCGCCGCCGTGCTGGGCGCCCTGCACCGCAGCCACGTGTACCGCCAGGCTGACCTGCCCCGGCTGCGCGTCACGGTGCACAGCGCCCCCGTGGCCATCGCCACCGACGGGGAGGTCGGCGAGCAGGCCACCCGGTTCGAGTTCACCGCCCGCAGGGCCGCGCTGGTGACCTACCTGCCCCAGCTGTCATGAAAGTGCCGTTCCTGGCGTTGAACGCCAGGAACGGCACTTTCATGACATCGGTGTCAGCGCAGGGCGAGGAACTGCTTGCCCGACTTGTCGGCCCCGCCGGCCCACAGGCCGCCACCGGGGACGGCGGTCAGCACGCCCACCCGCCGGGTCGGAGCCGTCGGGCCGGTGGCCGTCTGCCAGCCGGAACCGGTCCAGCTCAGCAGCCCGTTGGTGGTGTCGCCACTGCCGCCGATCCCGGCGTACAGGGTGCCGCCGTCCTCGGCGAAGCCGGTGAGCCGGGTGTCACCGGTGTCCGGCACCGGCACGAGGCCGAAGCCCTGCGCGGTCCCGCGCAGCACGATCGCCTTGCCCGGGACGTACTTCGACTGGTAGCCGCCGGCCCACACCTCACCGTTGGCGCGCACCAGCACCGAGGTCAGCCTGACGTCCTCGGTGAACCCGGGCAGGGCGGCCCTGGTCCAGCTGGTGCCGTCCCAGTGCACCAGGTAGGGCTCGGACTTGGCGTTGGCCACGTCCGCGCTGATCGACCCCGCCGCCCACACGTTGGTGGCCGACACGGCGTGGACGGCGGTCAGCGAACCCGAGTAACCGGCGGGCACCGGGGTCCGGGTGACCGACCAGCTGCTGCCGTTCCAGTGGCCGACCTGCGGGTGGAAGAAACCGTCGCCGCGATCGGAACCCGCCGCCCACAGGTCGCTGGCCGACTTGGACTGCGCGGCGAGCACCTCGAAGTCCTTCGAGCCCTGCTCGGTCCACCGCCCGCCGTTCCACCGGTATCCCGGGAACCTGGTGGCGCCACCGCTGTCATCGCGGCCGAAGACCCACTCGTCGGTGGCCGACACCCCGGTGACCGCGCCGGGCACGAGGGACTCGCTGGGCAGTGTCAGTGTGGTCCACTGCTGACCGCCCCACTGCCAGACGCGCTTGTACGTGCGGTGGTTGCCGATGATCCAGTACTCGGTGCCGAGCGCGATCGCCGAGTCGTGGCCGAACGCGGTGATCTGGTCGGTGTACCAGCCGTCCATCGTGGTCGGTGGGTTGTGCACCTGCCAACCGGGCTCGGCCGCACCCGCCTGGGCGCCGGTGCCGAGCACCAGCAGCAATCCCGCTGCCGCGGCAGCCAAGAGTCTTCGCATGGGCGGGATGCTAAGGAACTCGTATATCGGGCGATTATCGCGTTGTGGCAAGAAAAGCTAGGCTCCGCCCGTGACGCGGTGGCGGGCACTGGGCTGGACCGCCCGCGGCGTCCTGACCGTATGCCAGCGGCGTGTGGACCGCCCTCGCCGTGATGACGAATTGGTTGCCGCAGAACGTCTTCGCCCTGTTCGTGTTCGTCACCGCCGTGCCGCTGAGCCGGGTACTGGCGCAGCACGGGCAGCGGCGAGTGCGGTGAACGCGCGGCGGCGCCACCCGCGACGAGCACGGGTGGCGCCGCGTGGGACCTCAGGTCACTGCTCGGGCTTGGGCTCCTCGGCCGCAGGCTCCGCCGCGGGCGCGGTGCTGGCCAGCAGGGTCTCCAGGGCAGCGCCCTGGATGCGCCGGAACGCCCTGCGCGGGCGCGAGCGGTCCAGCACGGCGACCTCCAGCGGGCGGGCCGCGCCGTTGGTGGCGGCGGAGCTGCCCGCGTCGAAGGCGGAGACCGCCACCCGCAGCGCGTCGGCGAGCTCGGCGCCCTCCTGGTAGGAGTTCTTCAGCGCGGTGGAGATCGCCTCGGCCTGCCCGCCCATCACCACGTACTGCGGCTCGTCGAAGATCGAGCCGTCGTAGGTGAGGCGGTAGAGCTGGTCCTGCCCGTACTCGGTGCCGACCTCGGCGACGCAGACCTCCACCTCGAACGGCTTGAGCTGCTCGGTGAAGATGCTGCCCAGCAGACCGGCGAAGGCGTTGGCCAGCGCGCGGGCGTTGACGTCCCGCCGGTCGTACTGGTAGCCGCGCAGGTCGGCGTGCCGCACACCGGCCACCCGCAGGCTCTCGAACTCGCTGTAGCGGCCCACGGCGGCGAAGCCGATGCGGTCGTAGATCTCCGACACCTTGTGCAGGGTGGAGGAGGGGTTCTCGGCGACGAACAGCACGCCGCCGGTGTAGGTCAGCACGACGACGCTGCGCCCCTTGGCGATGCCCTTGCGGGCGAGCTCGGAGCGGTCCCGCATCACCTGCTCGGCCGAGGCGTACAACGGCATGGTCACGATGCGGCTCCCAGGAGTGAGGTGGTCAACGAAAGGCTCCGGCTCAGCGCGCAGCGCGGGTTCGGTCGGCGACGACGGCCTCGGCCACGGCGGCGGTCCGCTCCTCGGGCAGCCGCACCGCGCCCTCGGCGGTCACCGTGATGACCACCGGGAAGATGCGGCGCACCAGGTCGGGACCGCTGGTGGCGGAGTCGTCGTCGGCGGCGTCGTAGAGCGCCTCGACGGCGGCCCGCACCGCGGCGTCGGCGTCCCCGTCCGGGTCGTGCAGCTTCTTGAGCGAGGACTTGGCGAACACCGAGCCCGAGCCGATCGAGTGGTACCCGGAGTGCTCGTCGAACCGGCCGCCGGTGACGTCGTAGGTGACGATGCGCCCGGCCCGGTCGGGGTCGGCCGCCTCCACGTCGTAGCCCACGAACAGCGGCAGCACGACCAGACCGGCCATGGCCGCTTCCAGGTTGCCCTTGAGCATCGTGCCCAGCCGGTTGGCCTTGCCGTCCAGGGTGAGCGAGACACCCTCGATCTTCTCGTAGTGCTCCAGCTCCAGGGCGTAGAGCCGCACCATCTCCACGGCCAGGCCCGCGGTACCCGCGATGCCGACCGCCGAGTACTCGTCGGTGACGTAGACCTTCTCCATGTCCCGGTGGGCGATCACGTTGCCCTGGGTGGCCCTGCGGTCGCCCGCGATCAGCACACCGCCCTTGTAGGTCACCGCGACGATGGTGGTGCCGTGGGTGAACTCCACCGGGTGCGCGCCCGGTGCGACCCGGCTGACCGGGAGCAGTTCGGGGGCCTGCACACGCAGGAAGTCGACGAAGGAGGACGTGCCCGCGCTGAGATAAGCCGCGGGCAGCGCCGCACCCGAAGAGGACCTGTGGTTCACCGTGCTGTCTCTCCTCCCGTAGTGAAACCGGGCGCGGCCTTGTACCGCGAACGGCAACACACTCGACCGTTCACCGAAGAACTGCGCTGGCGGCTACTCGCCGCCCTTCTGCACGTAGGCCCGGACGAAGTCCTCGGCGTTCTCCTCGAGGACGTCGTCGATCTCGTCCAGGATCGCGTCAACGTCCTCGCCGAGCTTCTCGCGACGTTCCTGGCCTGCCGGGGCCGCGCCCTCGGCGGACTCGTCGCCGTCACCGCCGCCGTGCTTCTGGACCTGCTCCTGGGACATCTCGCCTCCCTGAACTCCTGGTGGCCCACCCGCAACGCGATGTGCCTGACAAGAACACTACCCAGCGACACCGACATTCGGTGCCAGCCACTCGGGTCGTGATCAACCTCTTACCCGGTTACGCCCTGGGCTTAACCCCGGGTCAGGGCGTCCACCAGCTCCTCGGCGGTGTTCGCGGCCTCCAGCAGCGCGCCCACGTGTGCCTTGGTGCCCCGCAGCGGCTCCAGGGTGGGGATGCGCACCAGGGAGTCCCTGCCGATGTCGAAGATGACCGAGTCCCAGGAGGCGGCGGCCACCGCAGCCGGGTAGCGCTCCAGGCAGCGGCCCCGGAAGTAGGCCCTGGTGTCCTCCGGCGGGGTCGTGACCGCCGCGCGGACCTCCTCCTCGCTGACCAGCCGCTTCATCGAGCCTCGGGTCACCAGCCGGTTGTACAGGCCCTTGTCCAGGCGCACGTCGGAGTACTGGAGGTCGACCAGCTGCAACCGCGGCGAGGCCCAGTTCAGGCCGTCCCGGGAGCGGTAGGCCTCCAGCAGCCGCAGCTTGGCGGGCCAGTCCAGCCGGTCCGCGCACTCCTGCGGGTCGCGGGACAGCGCGTCGAGGACCTCGCCCCAGGTGCTCAGCACGTGCTGGGACACCCGGTCCGCGCCCTCGCGCTCCAGGAACTCCCCCGCCCGCTCGTGGTAGGCGTACTGGAGGTCCAGGCCGGTGAACTTGCGCCCGCCGGTGACCTCCACGGTGGCCTTGAGCGTGGGGTCGTGGCTGATCGTGTGCACCGCGCGCACCGGGTCGGTCAGCCGCAGGTCGTCGAACCGTCGCCCGGCCTCGATCATGTCCAGCACCAGCGCGGTCGTGCCCACCTTGAGGTAGGTGGAGTACTCGGCGAGGTTGGCGTCACCGATGATCACGTGCAGCCTGCGGTACTTGTCCGCGTCGGCGTGCGGCTCGTCGCGGGTGTTGATGATGCCGCGCTTGAGCGTGGTCTCCAGGCCGACCTCGACCTCGATGTAGTCGGCGCGCTGGGAGAGCTGGAAGCCCGCGTGGTCACCGGAGGGCCCCACGCCGACCCGGCCCGAGCCGCAGATCACCTGGCGGGAGGTGAAGAACGGGGTCAGGCCGCTGATCACCGAGGTGAACGGGGTGCTGCGGGACATCAGGTAGTTCTCGTGCGTGCCGTAGCTGGCGCCCTTGCCGTCCACGTTGTTCTTGTACAGCTGCAACCGGGGCTGGCCGGGCACGGTGGCCGCGCGCATCGCGGCCTCCTCCATGACCCGCTCCCCCGCCTTGTCCCAGATCACCGCGTCCCGCGCGTTGGTGACCTCGGGTGCGGAGTACTCGGGGTGCGCGTGGTCCACGTAGAGCCGGGCGCCGTTGGTCAGGATGACGTTGGCGGCGCCCAGGTCCTCCACGTCGGGGTCGGTGGGTGGCACGCCGGGGGCGCCCAGGTCGAAGCCGCGCGCGTCGCGCAGCGGGGACTCCACCTCGTAGTCCCAGCGGGCACGCCGGGCCCTGGGGATCTCGGCAGCCGCCGCGTAGGCCAGCACCACCTGGGTGGAGGTCAACACCGGGTTGGCCGTCGCATCGCCGGGCACGGCGATGCCGTACTCGACCTCGGTTCCCATGATCCGCCGCATGAGGGCAGCCTACGACCTCCGGGCGAGGGGGCCACCAGAAGTGGCCCCCGTGACCCAGCTCACCCGCTGGCCAGTCCCGCCGCCGGGCGTACCCTCGCCGCCAACCGGGCGGGGAACACCGAGGTCAACACGGCCAGCGCCACTACGACAGCACCGCCGACCAGCAGCGGGACCAGTTGCGCCGAGGGCAGCACGTAGACGCCGACCCCGGCCATCAGCAGCTCCCCGTACGCCAGACCGAGCACCCCGCCGCCGACCAGACCGACCAGTGAGAGCAGCACCGCCTCCGCGATGATGCCCAGGAGTACACCCCCACGGGTGACACCAAGGGCACGGCGCAGCGCCAGTTCCTTGCGGCGCTCGCGGACCGAGATGGTCAGCGCGGTGCCGATGCCGGTGACCGCCACGGCCACGCTCAGGCTCAGCAGCACCATGAGCGCCACGGTGGCCAGGTCCATGTTGCGCTGCAACTCCGCGGAGTGGTCGGCGGCCGTCTTGACCTGCACGGTGGGCGCACCGGCCAGTGCGGCGGTCACCGCGTCCCGGTAGGCCGCCGGATCGGCATCGGGCTTGAGCGCGACGAGCACGGAGCTGGCCGGGGCCAGGTTCGGGTCGCCGAGCACCACCCCGTTGCCGCCGAGCAACTCGTTCGGCACGAGGGCGGCGACCGTCACCGTGCGGGAGCCGCCGGGCAGGCCGTCCAAGGTGATCCGGTCGCCCTCAGCGACGGGCAGCCAACTGGACACCAGCGCGCTGTCGGCGCCCGGTACGGGCTTGCCGAGGTAGTCCGCCAGCGCCGCCGGGTCGCCGCCCGCGACCGTCACCCGGCTCGGACCGCGCCGGCCACCGGGCATCGTGACCTCCTGCGTGACCTGCCCCAGCACCGCGCTGGCCCGGACCTGCGGCTGCCGCACGGCGTTGAGGACCTGTCCCGGCAGCGGGCGGTCCCCCGTGTCGCTGACCACCACGTCCGGCCGGGGGCGTGAGTCGGTCTTGATGGCGAAGTCGCGCATCGAACTGGTCGTCACCACGGTGAAGGCCACGATGGCGCTGGCCAGTACCAGCGGCATGGCCACGGCGGCGGCGCGGGCGGGCACCCTGCCCAGTTCGGCGCTGGCCAGCCGAGCGTGGGTGCCGAACAGCCTGCCCGCGACCGAACCGAAGACCCGTCCGAGCGCGGGCACCACGGTGGGGCCGAGGGAGCCGAACAACCCTGCGGTGCAGGCGATCGCGGAGAACAGGGCGAAGAACGGCGAGGCGACGGACCTTGTGGTGGCCAGCGCCCCGAGCGCGAGCACCCCGGCCACGCCCAGCAGCAGCAGACCGCGCACGACCCGGCGGCGGGCCAGCTTGGTGTCCGGGGTGGCGTGCTCGGCGGTGCGCAGGGCGGCCAGCGGGGAGACGCGGGCGGCGGCGATCGCGGGCCGCAGCGCGGCGGCCCCGCTGAGCACGCAGGCGACGATCACGCCCACGATGACATGGCCGGGGCTGGGCAGCAGGGCGGGCTCCAGCTGTACCGCGCCCATCATCGGGGACACTCCCGTGACGTCCAGGACCCAGCCCAGCAGCTGGGCGAACGGCCCGCCGAGCAGTGCGCCCGCCACACCCGCGAGCGCGCCGGTGAGCAACGCCTCGACCAGGTTGGCGGCCACCAGCGGGCCGCGGTCGGCGCCGACGCAGCGCAGCAGCGCGGTCTGCCGCTGGCGTTGCAGGTAGACGGCGCGGAAGGTGGCGCCCGCGACGAACACCGAGGTCGCCAGCGCGAGCAGGCTGAACAGCATCAGCAGGGTGCCCAGGGTGCCCGCGCCGCTGCGGTCCGCCTTGTGGTCGGCGCTGAACACGCGCAGCCCCGCGCCGACCGCCGGCTGCACGGCGGCGGCCGTGGTGCCCGGGTCCACCTGGAGGTCCACCTCGGTGGTGGTGGCCTTCGGGTTCAGCTTGCCCGCCAGTTGCGGCCCGACGATCAGGAAGGACTCGCCGCCCATGGAACCGCGCTGGGTGATCCCGCTGACCGTGACCTCGAAGGGGTGCCCCGCGGCGTCGGCCATCGCGACCGTCGAACCCGGGTGCAGTCCGCGCTGGTACGCGGTGACCCGGTCGACCGCGATCTCCCCGTCAGCCGCGGGCGCCTTGCCCTGCGCCAGTGTGTAGCGGCGCAGCGAGTCGTCTCCGGGATCGATGGCCGCCTCGCTCCGCTGCTGCCCCGCGCGACCGTTCGCGTCGAGCAGGTCCACCTCCGTGGTGCGGACCGGCACCACGCGCCGCACGCCGGGGGTACCGCCCAGCTTCGCCGCCGCGGCGCCGAGATCGCCGGGCTGGTCGGCCCTCGTGTCGCGCTCCACGGTCAGCCCGATGAGCGCGGGTGTGCGCTCGGAGCCGTCGCTGACCGCGCGCACCATGGCGTCGCCGAGCACGAGGGAGGCCACCAGGCAGGCCACGCCGACCAGCAGCGCCAGCCCCGGCAGCAGCGCGCGGCCGGGGTGGCTGCGGTACTCGGACAGGCCGAGCCGGAGCACAGTCACAGGATTCACGGGGCAAAGCTATGGAGGTGGGCCGTCAGCCTGCGTCGGTCCGCAGGCTGACGGCCCAGTGATACCCCAGTCGCAGGCGACTACGACAGCAGTGCGGCCACCAGCTTCACGGCGTCGTAGCTGCCGAGCCCGGTCACCTGGTCGTAGCCGGGCACGGCCTGGAACGCGCCGTTGCTGCCGCCGACGATGTCGTGCAGGCCGCTGGAAGCCTTGGCGTACAGGGCGGGATTGGCGAAGCCCAGCGCGGGCTTGCCCTTCGAGGCCGCGATCTGGTTGTACAGCAAGACGAATCCCGCCCACTCCGGCGCCGCCGCGCTGGTGCCGCCGACCACGCCGAACTTGCCCTGGCTGAACACGGTCAGCCCGGAGGCCGGGTCGGCGTCGGCCGCGATGTCGGGCACCATGCGCTGCCCCTTGCCCTTGCCCGCCTGGTAGTCCGGCACGGTGAACAGCGCCGAGTTGCCGCCGCCCGCGCCGCTCCAGCCGGTCTCGCCCGCCCGGGTGTTGTCCGGGTTGACCGTCAGATGCGTGCCGCCGGTCCCGGTCACGAACGGGTCGCTGGCCGGGTAGTCCACCGCGAGGCCGCCGTTCTTCTCGTCGTCCGAGCCGTTGTCCCCGGAGGCCGCGAACAGGCTCTGCCCCTGGGCCGCCGCCTGCTTGTACAGGTTGTGCAGGGTGGTCACGTCGGACGGGGCCAGCTGCGGCTCGGGCAGGCCCCAGCTGATCGAGACCACCGGGATGCCGCTGTTCACGATCGCCGCGTAGGTGTCGATCAGGCCCTGACTGGTGTTGGGCCCCTCGAACACGACCTGCCGCGCGTTGGGCGCGATCGCGCGGATCGCCTCGATGTCCAACTCCACCTCGACCTGGCCCTCGCCCAGCTTCGGCACGCCACCGTCGACCTTGCGCACGATCGGCGCGGGCGAGCTGAGCCCGAACTGGCGGTCGTAGGCGTCGATGTTGGACTGCTCGAAGCCGTCGAACTCCAGCAGGGCGACCTGTTGGCCGTCACCGCGCACGCCGAGCCCGTTGACGTTGTAGGCGCCCTTGAGCTGAGCCGGGCTCATGCCGGGCACGTCGGCGCGCGGTCGCACCGGCGGGTGGTTCACCCGCGGGCGGTTGTCCAGCCCTGCCACGCCGGTGACCACCGTCGCGAGGTCGGTCGGCAGGGTGGGCGCGGAGTCGTTGGCGTAGTACTCACGGCCGGTGCCCGCCTCGCGCCGAGTGGACAGGTTCGTGGCGAAGGCCCGCTCCACGGCGGAGGCCGGACCCGAGGCGTTGACCAGCAACCCGTTGGGGTTGACCGAGTCCACGGTCAGGCCCTGGCCACGCAGGTAGCCGGTGAGCTGGTCGATCTGCTCGGCGGTGGCGCCGAACCGGTCGGCGAACTGGGCCGGGGACAGGTAGCGGCCGTGCTGTGCCGAGCGCGGGTCGCTGACCTGGGCGATGAAGCCGTCCAGTGCGGCGCCGTCACGCGGGGCGACGCTGATCGACACGGCGGTGCGCTGCCCGGCGGGCACCGCACCGGTGCGCGGGGCGGCGGCGAGGTCGGCCACCCGGGAACCGGCCACGGCGGCACGGGGCTGGGGCTGGAGGGGGTCGGCGCTGGCGGACTGCCGGATCGCGGCGAGTCCGGCGAGGACGGCGAGCGGGGTGGCGACTGCGGCCACGACGCGGAGGCTCTTGGGCAACCTAAGCTCCTTGCAGGGGGTGGTGCTGTGCGCCAGGTCACTACGCCATCCGGGTGACATGGGTTCAGGGAGGATGAGCGGCGTGCTGGCTGGCGAGGAACTGGTCGCGGTCTACGACGCGGACGGGCAGGTGGTGGGCAGCGCCCCGCGCCGGCGCGTGCGGGCCGAGGGCCTGTGGCACGCCGCGACGATGGTGCTGGTGCGCTCGGTGGACGGCAGCCGCGTGTACGTGCACCGGCGCAGCCTGGTCAAGGACATCTACCCGGGCATGACCGACTGCTTCGCGGGCGGGGTCGTGGACGCCGGGGAGCACCCCGACGACGGGGCGGTACGCGAGGTGGCCGAGGAGCTGGGCATCACCGGGGCCCCGTTGACGGAGCTGTTCACGTTCCGGTTCGAGCAGCCCCCGTTGCGCTGCCACTACTTCGTGTACGAGGTGCGCTGGGACGGCCCGCTGGTGCACCAGCCGGAGGAGATCATCGACGGGGCGTGGGTGGAGCTGCCGGACCTGATCGCCGCGCTGGCCGACCCCGATTCGGACTACGTGCCCGACGGCAGGCAGATCGCCATCGAGTGGCTGAACCGCCTCACCCCCCACGGCGAGTCCCGCTGAGCCGCACACGAGTCCTGCCCTGGGGCGCGCGAATCCCGCTCAGCCGGGGCCGAGACCCGCGCAAGTGCAGCGCGTGTCGGCGCTTCCGGTACCGCGTGTTCGCCCTTGCGGCACGAATTCCCACGAGTTGGGAAATCGCCCGCCCAGCGCCGACACACCGCCCGCCCAGCGCCGACACGCGAGGACCTTCTGGCGCTGGACGGATCCGCACAGCGCCATCACGGGTTCGTCACAGGTCTTGGCCAGCATCGACCCATGCGGATCACACGAGTTACCGGCCTCGCCCTCGCGCTGGCCCTGCTGGGCGGCGCACCCGCCGTGGCGTCCACCGGGCCCTCGGTACACGGCGGGGCGACCACTGCCGAGCAGCAGCAGGCCGTGGACGCGTACTGGACCCCGGACCGGATGCGGCTCGCGGGCGCGCTGGTCCCGGAGATCACGCCCATCCCGCCGGACGACACCACCCCGGACGTGGACACCCCGCCAGCACCGAACACCGCGACCACCGGCGAGGTCTGGCGCTTCAAGGGCGCCGTGGACGGCACAGTCGGGCGGCTGTTCTTCACCTTCAGCGACGGCTACGACGGCAGCTGCACCGCCACGGTCGTCGGCCGCGACACGGTGGTCACCGCGGCGCACTGCCTGCGCGCGACCGGCGCGGACGAGTGGCGGCACAACGTCTACTTCGTGCCGGGCTACCGCAACGGCAGCAAGCCGCACGGCGGGTTCAGCGCGCGGACGATGATCACCTCCACCGACTGGGACACCGGCAGCTCCTCGCAGGACGTGGCGGCGGCCGGGCACGACGCGGCGTTCGCCGTGCTCAACCGGGCGGGCGGCAGGCCGGTGGCCGAGGTGGTGGGCAGCCAGCGGATCGGTTTCACCCCTCCGGCCAGCGGTCGGTTCGAGCACGCCTTCGGCTACCCGCACGTGCAGTCCGGGACGAAGTGGCTGGGCGCCCGCATGGTGCACTGCGCCGGTCCGGTCCAGCAGGCGCCGAAGACGCCCGCGCTGTGGGGGATGCGCTGCGACATGGCGCACGGCGCCAGCGGCGGACCGCACTTCGCCGAGTTCGACCCGGCCACCGGCCGGGGCCGGGTCGTGGGCGTCACGACCACCGGCACCGAGTTGGGCGGCGGCGCCGGCGAGTACTCGTACGCCACGCCGCTGGGGCCCGAGGCGGCTCTGCTCTACGCGTACGCGCTGACCCGCTGAGCGGAACTCGCGCTCCCCAGGCCGGGACTCGCGCTCCCCGGAGCGGGACTCGCCGGCAACTCGGCGTGTCCCGCTCAGCCGCGCGCGAGTCCCGCTCAGCCGTTGAGCTTGGCGGCGGCGATGGGCGTGACCTGGCCGAGCAGGTCACGGGCCTTGGCGTCACTGGTGGTGACGACCTGCACCCTGGCCACCAGCTCGCCCTTCGCCAGCAGCATCGAGCAGCTGTACGACTGGCCGTGCTCGCACCAGGAGGCGTGCGAGTCCACACCGGTGGGCTGCTTGGCCAGCTCGATCGGCGTGACCGTGCCGCCCGGGTAGGACCTGCACCCGTTCAGCGCCTGCTTGACCTTGGCCACGACCTGCGCGCCGGTGCTGCCCTGGTAGCTGCCCACGTACTCGGTCAGGGTCGTGACCGCGGAGGAGCCGACCAGCCCGATCTGGGCGCCGGACACCGGCTTGCCCAGCGGTACGGCACAGGTCTCCAACTGGGCCACGCTGGCCGCGTGTTCGGCTTCCTTCGGGTTGAACCCGATCTCGGCCACCGACTCGGCCGTCAGCACCGCGGCCACGGCCCTGAGCTGCGCTGCCTGCGGGTCCGCGGTGGGCTTGGCGCTGCTCGACACCGCGGTCGTGCTCGCCGGGGCCTCGGCGGTCGTGGTCGGCTGCTCCTCGTCCTGGGCATAGTGCCGCAGGTCGTTGGGCTTGCCGGAGCAGCCAGCCACCAGGACGGCGACTCCCACGCCGACCACCAACGCGCGACGCACCGCTGCACCTCCGGGATTGGTCTGATCTTCGCCCGAGGGTAGTGGTCGGCCTGGACGGGCCCGCGATCGGCTCAGTTCCAGGCCAGCGCGGACCGCTCCGCCCAGTAGCGCCGCGCGGGCACGGCCAGCGCCGCCAGCCGCTCGTACGGGGGCAACCGCACGTGCAGGGCGGCCAGGTTGGCCCGCACCTGGGCCGGGCTGGCGGCACCGAGCAGCACCGTGCCCGCCCAGGGCTGGGCCAGCGCGGCGGCCAGGGCCAGCGCGTCGCAGCCCACGCCCGCGTCCTCGGCCATGGCCAGCAGGTCGGCGGGCGGGTCCACCGCGAGCCGCCCGTTGGCCAGCGCCTCCTTGACCAGCACGTGCGCCCCGGCCTCGTAGGCCTCGGCCAGCGCGGGGCCCGCCGAGGGGTCGAGCAGGTTCCAGGTGGACTGCACCACGGAGAACAGCGGGCGGCCCTGCACGCGCAGCGCCATCGCCCGCCGGATCGTGTCGGCCTGCTGCGGGCCGCTGGTGCTGAACCCGACCCGCACGCCCTGCTCGATCAGCCCGGCCAGCGACTCCAGCAGCAGCGGGTCGTTGAACAGCGGACTGTCCAGGGTCAGCGAGTGCACCTGGTACACGGCCAGCCGGTCGCCGAGCAGTTCCTCGCTCTGCGCCCACTGCTGCTCGAACCGGTCCAGGCTGTGCTGCTTGACCTCGTGCACCTCGGCGTCGGGCCGCCAGTCGGCCACGTAGGCGTAGCCCCACTTGCTGGACACCACCACGTCCTCGTGGCCCCGGTCGGTCAGCCACCCGGCCAGGAACTCCTCGGCCCTGCCGTAGGAGCGGGCCGCGTCCACCCAGCGCACCCCCGCCGCGTAGGCCTCGTCCAGCACCTTCCAGCTGGCCGCCCGCATCGCGGGCACGGTGCGGACCTCGGGCAGCGCGCCCTGCCGCCCCAGGTTGATGTAGGCCGGTCTGCCCAGCGCCGCCAGCCCCAGTCCGATCCTGTCGAGCATCCCCAGTTCCTCCCCGTGCACTCCCCCAGCCGAACCTAATCGGCCGAGGACCCGCGCGCACGGCAAAACGGAGGCCCTGTCGCCACGACCTGGCGACAGGGCCTCCGCAGTGCTCACCTACAGGTACTGACCAGTGTTGTTGGCGGTGTCGATCGCGCGACCCGACTCCTGGTTCTTGCCGGTCACCAGGGTGCGGATGTAGACGATGCGCTCGCCCTTCTTGCCCGAGATCCTTGCCCAGTCGTCCGGGTTGGTCGTGTTGGGCAGGTCCTCGTTCTCGGCGAACTCGTCGATGATGGCGTCGACGAGGTGCTGCACGCGCAGGCCCGGCTCGCGGGTCTCCAGCACGGCCTTGATCGCGGCCTTCTTGGCCCGGTCCACGATGTTCTGGATCATCGCGCCGGAGTTGAAGTCCTTGAAGTACAGGACCTCCTTGTCACCGTTGGCGTAGGTGACCTCCAGGAACCGGTTGTCGTCGGACTCGTCGTACATCCGCTCGACGGTGTGCTGGATCATCGCCTCCATGCACCGCTTGGCATCGCCGGCGAACTCGGCGAGGTCGTCGGCGTGGATGGGCAGCGTCTCCGTGAGGTACTTGGAGAAGATGTCCTTGGCCGCCTCGGCGTCCGGACGCTCGATCTTGATCTTCACGTCCAGCCGGCCCGGGCGCAGGATGGCCGGGTCGATCATGTCCTCACGGTTGGAGGCGCCGATGACGATGACGTTCTCCAGGCCCTCGACACCGTCGATCTCGGCCAGCAGCTGCGGCACGATCGTGGTCTCCACGTCGGAGGACACGCCGCTGCCACGGGTGCGGAAGATCGAGTCCATCTCGTCGAAGAACACGATCACCGGCGTGCCCTCGGAGGCCTTCTCCCTGGCCCGCTGGAAGATCAGCCGGATGTGCCGCTCGGTCTCGCCAACGAACTTGTTGAGCAGCTCGGGGCCCTTGATGTTGAGGAAGTAGGACTTGGCCTGCCCGTCGTCGTCACCACGGGCCGCCGCGACCTGCTTGGCCAGGGAGTTGGCCACCGCCTTGGCGATCAGCGTCTTGCCGCAGCCGGGAGGGCCGTAGAGCAGCACGCCCTTGGGCGGGCGCAGCTGGTACTCGTGGAACAGCTCGGCGTGCAGGAAGGGCATCTCCACGGCGTCGCGGATCTGCTCGATCTGCCGGAACAGGCCACCGATGTCGGCGTAGTCGACGTCGGGCACCTCCTCCAGCACGAGGTCCTCGACCTCCGCCTTGGGCACCCGCTCGTAGGCGTACCCCGCCTTGCTGTCCACCAGCAGGGAGTCGCCCGGCTTGAGCGGGGCGTCGACCAGCGGGTCGGCCAGCCAGACCACGCGCTCCTCGTCGGCGTGCCCGACCACCAGTGCCCTGGTCGCGCCCGACTCGAAGTCGGTGAGCAGCTCGCGCAGCGTGCACACCTCGCCGGTGCGCTCGAAGCCGCCGCCCTCGACCACGGTCAGCGCCTCGTTGAGCCGGACCGACTGGCCCAGGCGCAGCTCGGAGCCGTCGACCGCGGGCGAGACGGCCACCCTCATGCGCCGGCCCGCGGTGAACACGTCCACCGTGCCGTCCTCGTGACCTGCCAGGTAGACGCCGTAGCCGCTGGGTGGCTGCGCGAGGCGGTCGACCTCCTCGCGCAGCGCGAGGAGCTGACTGCGTGCTTCCCGGAGGGTGTCCACCAGCTTCGTGTTGCGCTCGGTCAGCTGACTGACGCGCTCGGACGCCTCTGCCAGTCGCTGCTCGAGCAGCCGGACGTGTCGTGGGGATTCCGTCAGTTTGCGCCGCAACAGCGCGATCTCGTCCTCGAGGAACCTGACCTGCGCGGACAACTCAGCGGCCGTCATGCCACTGTTCAGCTCGCCACCCTCATCGGGCTGGCTGCCGGGACGGTCGGTCTGCATGTCGGCACCCTCCTCCCGTGTTACGTCTTCCCACGGTACCGGCGATCACCGACAACCGAGAGGCCCCCAGGCCGAGCCTGGGTTCCGAAACGGATACGAAACGCCCGCTCGGCCGGATGAACTACTCCAACTCGGTGTCAGGGGGAACCAGTCAGCCACTACGGTGCGTCTCAGGTGCTCGTCGTCCGAGGTCGTCCGGGCAGTGTCCCCAACGGCCACCGGCAGTGCTAGGAGAAAGTGATGACCGTCCCTTCACCCAATCGGCCCATAGCTGGCCGCGAGGGTGGTCATCCCCGGCAATCGGGTGGTTGCGCACAGCTACCCCGCCGGGCTCCGCAGACCTACCTGACCAGTGCAACACCCAGTTCGGGGGAGAGACTCCAGTGACCTACCCACCGCAGCAGCCCGGCCAGCCCGGACCCTACGGACAGCCCGGCGGCTTCCCGCAACAGCCGCAGCAGCCCGGTGGGTACCCGCAGCAGCCCGCGGGCGGGTTCCCCCAGCAGCCCGGGTACCCGCAGCAGCCCACCGGCGGGTTCCCCCAGCAGCCGCAGCAGCCCAACCCGTACGGGCAGCAGCCCTCCGGCGGGTTCCCGCAGCAGCCCTCCGGTGGCTTCCCCCAGCAGCCACAGTTCGGGCAGCAGTTCGGCCAGCCCGGCGGCTACCCCGGCGGGCCGGTGCCCGGCAAGAAGAGCCCGCTGCCGTGGATCCTCGGCGGGGTGGGCGTGCTCGTGGTCGTGGCCCTGATCGTGGTGTTCGTCTTCGTCAAGCCCTTCGGCGGCGGCACCAGCGGGTCCCCCGAGGACGCGGCGCAGGCGATCGTCGACATGTACAACAAGCAGGACGCCAGCGGCATCCGCGCCGCCACCTGCAAGAAGCTGCAGGACGACGTCGACAACGCCATGAAGAACCTGGACCCGAGCAAGCTCACCGCCTCGCTGCCCGCCGAGCTGCGCAACATGACGCTGAAGGCCAGCCTGGTCGGGGTCACCTCCGTGAGCGACAGCTCGGCGGATGCCAAGGTGTCCCAGCACTTCGAGAACGTGCCGTCCAAGTACGCCTCGATGATCAAGGACCGGACCGTCACCATGAAGATGGTCAAGGAGAGCGGGAGCTGGAAGGTCTGCGGGCTCAGCGGCCTGTCCTCCGGCGGTTCCACCAGCCCCAGCGGCTCCACCCGGCCCAGCAGCTCGGGCGGCTACGGGGGTTACGGCAGCTCGGTGATCCCGACCTACCCGACCTACCCCAGCTACGGCAACTGATCCCAGCACGCCCGACGGCACGCCGATCCCCGCGATCGGCGTGCCGTCCAAGTACCAGTCGCTCTACAAGGACCGGCAGATCGACCTGACGCTCACCAAGGAGATCGGCTCCTGGATGCTGTGCGGCATGTCCTTGGGTAAGTCCAGCACAGGGGGCGGCACCAGCGAGTCCCCGACGTACCCGAGTGCGCCGACCCACAGCTCCGGGTACCCGAGCTACACCTACCCGACCTACCCCACTCGCTGAAGGGTTCGTGCACCAGTGGGGCCGGCCGGTCGCCGGGCCCCACTCGGCGATCAGGTGGACGCGGCGAGGCACGCCTTCCACGCGAGGTCCCCGTCAACCTGCCGATTCATCAGAATGCCGAGGCAGACCCCCATGTCACCGGTCGCACCCGCCCCGCATGCCGCGGCAGTGAACTCGCCGACCGGGTAGCCAGCGTCGTGGACGATCTGCTCGCAGGCCGCGACGGTGGCCGGAGCCGCCGGGGCGGCCTGCGCGAGCGCCGGCGAGAGCAACACGAGAGCACCAGCGGTCAGTGCGGCACAAGCGACAACAGATCGACGCGCAACACGAAATGTCACAACAACCCCCAAGAAAGAACGTGACTGAACCTCGATTCCGACGCTAGCAGTCGCCTGCTGACATCGTCCCAGCTTTCCGCGAGGTCGGGTCCGTTGTCCCTCGAACAGCCCCTTCCCGAGACATGCCCCTGAACGGGGCGCATAATCGACCGGCCGTGCGATCAGGAGGAGATGCAGCACCGTGACCTACCCACCGCAGCAGCCCGGCCAGCCCGACCCGTACGGGCAGCAGCCCCAGCAGTACGGGCAGCAGCCGTGGGGCCAGCAGCCCACCGGTTACCCGCAGTCCGGCGGCTTCCCGCAGCAGCAGCCCGGCGGTTACCCGCAACAGCCGGCGAACCCGCAGCAGCCCTACGGCCAGCCGCAGCCCCAGCAGTACGGCCAGCAGCCAGGCTGGGGTCAGCAGCCCGGTGAGCAGCAGCAGTTCGGGCAGCAGCCGTACGGCCAGCCGCAGCCGGGTGAGCAGCAGTTCGGGCAGAACCCGGGCTGGGCACAGCAGCAGCCGCAGTTCGGCCAGCCCTACGGCCAGCCGCCCGCCAAGCGCAAGCGCACCGGGCTGATCATCGGCGTGATCGCGGCGGTCGTGCTGGTACTCGGCGGCGGTGTGGGCGCCTACTTCCTGTTCTTCACCAAGAACGCGCAGTCCGACCCGGAGCAGACCGGCCGCGCCGTCATCGACGCGCTCAACGCCAAGGACGAGCCCCGCGTGCTGGAGCTGACCTGCTCGTCCTACCAGGCCACGCTCAAGAAGCGGCTGGACCAGGCCGACTCGATCATCGGCTCGAACGCGCAGCTGAAGTTCAGCTTCCAGGGCATCAAGACCGAGGGCGACAAGTCCACCGTGTCCATGCACTACGAGGGCACCCTGGGCAACGACAAGGGCGCCAAGGACGACACCATCGCCCTGGTCCGCAGCGCGGACAGCGGCAAGTGGGAGATCTGCCCGTCCAAGAAGTAGTCAGGCACGAAGCAGCGAGCGGGAGCAACACGCGTGACCTACCAGCCCGGCGGCTACGGCCAGCCGCCGTTCGACTCCTCGACCGTCCGGTCCAGCAGCAAACGCAAGGACACCTGGGTGATCATCGGCACGATCGCCGGGGTGCTGGTGATGCTCGGGCTGGGCGCCGGGGCGATCTACCTGATCACCAAGAAGGACCCGGCCCCCACACCGCCCGCCGCGGCGCCGCAGACCGACCCGCTGGCGGCCGCCGCGGCCCAGCAGTTCGTGGACGCGGTGGCCGCCGACGACCCGCTACAGGCGATGCCCGCGATCTGCAGCTCGGAGAAGGCAAGCCTGCAAGGCACCAAGCCCAGCGGCAGCAAGCCGAGGACCAAGGTCAGCCAGCTTCAGGTCAACGGCGGCACCGGCACGTTCACCATGGAGCAGACGCCCGGCACCCCGACCAAGCTGACCCTGGTCAAGGAGGGCAACGACTGGAAGGTCTGCGGCTCAGGCGGCTGAGGTCGGCCTGCGCTGCGGACGGGGCGGCACCACGCCGTCGGCCAGCCTGCGCGTGGTGAGCAGGAAGGCGGTGTGCGCGATCATCCGGTGCTCGGGGCGCACCGCCAGGCCCACCACGTGCCAGGGGCGGATCAGCGACTCCCAGGACTCCGGCTCGGTCCAGCACTGCATCTCGCGCAGGGCCTCGGTGACCTTGGACAGCTGGGTCGTGGTCGCCACGTAGACCACCAGCACGCCGCCGGGGATCAGGCTGGCCTTCACCGTGTCCAGCACGTCCCAGGGCGCGAGCATGTCCAGCACGACCCGGTCCACCTCACCGCCCTCGGCGGCCGGGGGGTGCTGGGTGAGGTTGCCGACCGTCAGCGACCAGTTGTCCGGGGCCTTGCCGAAGAACTGCTCCACGTTGCGCACGGCGTGGTCGGCGTGGTCCTGGCGCACCTCGTAGGAGGTGACGCTGCCGTGCTCGCCGACGGCCCGCAGCAGCGAGCAGGTCAGCGCGCCGGACCCGGCACCGGCCTCCAGCACACGGGCGCCCGGGAAGATGTCGCCCCACATGACGATCTGCGCGGCGTCCTTGGGGTAGATGACCTGCGCCCCGCGCGGCATGGACAGCACGTAGTCCGGCAGCAGCGGGCGCAGCGCCAGGTAGGAGGTGTTGCCGGTGGAGGTCACCACCGAGCCCTCGGGCATGCCGATGAGCTGGTCGTGCTCCAGGGCGCCGCGGTGGGTGTGGTACTGCCGCCCGGGCTCCAGGACGATGGTGTAGTGCCGTCCCTTGGGATCGGTCAGCTGCACCCGGTCACCGGGCTGGAACGGGCCACTGGCGGTGCTCACCGCGAAGAACCTCCGTCGAAGATGGATCGGGAATGGCCCACGATCCTCGCAGAGGCCCTGCTCAGCCCTTGCGCCGCCCCGACAGAGCCGCCTTGAGGTCCTGCCTGCGCAGCACCGCGGCGGGACGGCCCTCGGCGTCCACGACCAGGAACTGCCACGCGGCGGTGGTGCGGACCCGCTCGATGATCTCCTCGCCGGGGTCGGAGTCCAGCAGCACGGTGTCCGGCCGGATCGGGTCGGCGGCCCGCTCGGCGGGGGTCAGCGGGGCGATCGCGGCCAGCCGCTGGGCCTCCTGCTCGTCGAGCAGGCCCGCGGCCACCCCGTCCGCGCGGACCAGCACCACTCCCCTGCCCTCGGCTGCGGCCAGCGCGTCGGCCACCGGGCTCTCCGCGGGCAGTTGCAGCACGGGACGGACCAGCTCGGCCAGGGTCAGGCCGGGCGGCCAGGTGCGCTGCTGCTCGGCGACCAGCTCCGCGCGCGCCCCCGCGATGACGAACCAGGCCGTCACCACGCACACGCCCAGCCAGAGCCAGCGGTCGGTGCTGCCCTGGACCTGGCGCAGCAGGGCCCACAGCAGCAGCAGGACCGCCACGACCCCGCCGCCGGCCACGGCGGTGCGGGTACCGGTGCTGCGCTGCCCGGTCAGCCCCCACACGGCGGCGCGCAGCATGCGGCCACCGTCCAGCGGCAGCCCGGGCAGCAGGTTGAACACGGCAACCGCGGCGTTGGCCAGCGTCACCTCCAGCAGCAACAGCCACAGCGCGCCGCCGTCGGGCACCAGGAACACCGCGGCGCCGAACACCGCGGCCAGCGCGATCGACACGATCGGGCCCGCCGCGGCGACCATGCCCTCCTGGGCGGGCTTGACCGGTGAGCGGCTGACCTCGGAGATGCCGCCGAGCAGGAACAGCCGCAGCCTGCGCACCGGCAGGCCGTAGCGCAGCGCGACCACGCAGTGCCCCAGCTCGTGCAGCAGCACGGAGACGCCCAGCAGCAGGGCGAAACTCGCGGCCAGCGCGAACGCGCCCAGCCCGTCGACCCCGGGCAGCAGCTGGCCGACCATCGGCGTGTAGAGGACCGTGACCACGATGGAGCCGATCCACCAGGACGGGGCCAGCACCACGGGCACCGAGCGGATCCTGAACAGCAGCAGTCCGCCGTCAGGGTTGGTACGTCGCAGCCAGCTGGTGGTGGTCATCGCCGGCCAGCGTATTGCCTGGAGTGTTGTGCCGGGGTGACGAGGTGTCGATCACCAGCTTGTCAGGGGTCTGGCTTACTGTGCGTGGCATGTCCGAGCACGTAGTGCGCAGGCCGGCGCTGTCCCCCTCGCGGGCCAGCGACTTCAAGCAGTGCCCGCTGCTCTACCGGTTCCGCGCGGTCGACCGGCTGCCCGAGAAGCCGACCAGGGCGCAGGTACGCGGCACCGTGGTGCACTCGGTGCTGGAACAGCTGTTCGCGCTGCCCGCGGACCAGCGGGTGCCCAGCACCGCACAGGACCTGCTGCACCCGTCCTGGAGCAGGCTGCTCGCCGAGCGCGCGGAGCTGGCCGAGCTGTTCAGCGGGGAGCAGGACCCGGAGTTCGGCCGGTGGCTCGAGGACGCGCAGAAGATGCTGACCGGCTACTTCGGCCTGGAGGACCCGCGCAGGCTGGAGCCGGAGGCCTGCGAGCTGCTGGTGGAGGCCGAGCTGCCCTCCGGGGTGCTGCTGCGCGGCTACATCGACCGGCTGGACGTGGCCCCGACCGGGGAGATCCGGGTGGTCGACTACAAGACCGGGGCAGCGCCGAGGGAGATCGGCGAGGCCAAGGCCATGTTCCAGATGAAGTTCTACGCGCTGGTGCTGTGGCGGCTGCGCGGGGTGGTGCCCCGGCAGCTGCGGCTGATGTACCTGGCCGACCGGCAGAACCTGGCCTACGCCCCGGACGAGGCCGAGCTGCGCCGGTTCGAGCGCACCCTGGAGGCGATCTGGGCCGCGATCCTGCGCGCGGGCCGGACCGGGGACTTCCGGCCCAACCCGAGCAGGCTGTGCGACTGGTGCGACCACAAGGCGCTGTGCCCGGAGTTCGGCGGCACCCCGCCGCCCTACCCCGGCTGGCCGGAGCCGGACCCGGGGGTGGAGACCGCACTGGACCGCTCCGACTAGGGTGGGGGTACCCGACCCGCACGCCGGTGCGCACGGAGTGCCCGGCGGAACGGAGCCCCTCATGCCCGCTGCTCCCTTCGACCACGGCGAGCTGATCGCACTGGACAGCGAATCGGTCGGTGACGCCGTGGTGGTGCACGTGACCGGTGAGCTCGACCTGCCGACGGCCGCGGCCGCCGACGCCGAGCTGGCCAGGGCGGTCGACAGTGGGGCGCGCGCCGTGGTGGTGGACCTGGACAAGGTGCACTTCCTGGGGTCCAGCGGGCTGCGCGTGCTGCTCACCGTGCGTGACAAGGCCGAGCAGGGCGGGGTGGACCTGCGGCTGGTCTGCCAGGAGCGGGTGGTGGTGCGCCCGCTGGAGGTCACCGGGCTGCTCTCGGCGTTCCAGATCCACCCCTCGGTGCGCGAGGCGGTCGACGCGGCGGCTCAGCGAGCGCGCTGAGCGTGCACAATGGCCCCCGTGGGGGAGCACAAGCAACGCATGCTGGCCGGGGAGCTCTACCGGGACAACGATCCCGAGCTGCTCGCCGAGCGCAAGCACTGCCAGCGCCTGCTGGACCGGTTCAACGCAACGACCGCCGACCAGGACGAGGAACGGTCGGCTCTGCTGGCCGAGTTGCTCGGCGGCATCGGCGAGGGCTCCTGGGTGATGCCCCGCTTCCAGTGCGACTACGGGTACCTGATCACCTTGGGCCGCAACAGTTTCCTCAACTACGACGCGATTCTCATGGACTGCGCGCCGATCACCATCGGCGATGACGTGTCCATCGGGCCGCGCGCGCAACTGCTCACGGCGCTGCACCCGGTCGCCGAGCACGACCTGCGCCGCGAGCGCTGGGAGTCGGCGGCACCGATCAGCATCGGCGACAACGTGTGGCTGGGTGGCGGCGTGATCGTCTGCCCGGGGGTGCGCATCGGCGCCGACACCGTGGTCGGCGCGGGCAGCGTGGTGACCAGGGACCTGCCCGAGCGGGTGCTGGCCGCGGGCAATCCGTGCCGCGTGATCCGACCCCTGTAGTGCGCTCCTACCTGGTGCTGCTCCGCCTGCCGGGCGCGGCGGGCTTCGTCGGCGCGGGCCTGGTCGCGCGGCTGCCGATCGCGATGCGCTCGGTGGGCTGCGTGCTGATGGTCTCCGCGCTGACCGGGTCCTACGCGCTGGCGGGCGCGGTGGCGGCCACGCTCGTGCTGTCCCAGGCGGCCGTCGCACCCGTGGTGGGCAGGCTGGTGGACCGCCGCGGACAGGCACCGATCATCTACGGGGCGCTGGCCGTCAACGTGGTGGGCACCCCGCTGCTCGTGGGCCTGGCCGTGGCGGGCGCCCCGCTGTGGACCTTGCCGCCCGCGGCGGTGCTGGCCGGGGTCTCGGCGCTGCCGATGGGCTCGCTGGCCCGCGCGCGGTGGAGTGCCGCCGCCGCGGGCACACCGCACGTGGCCAGCGCCTACGCCCTGGAGTCGGTGCTCGACGAGGTCATCTACGTGACGGGGCCGGTGCTGGTGACCGCGCTGGCCGTGGGGGTGTTCCCGGGCGCGGGCCTGCTCGGCGCGCTGGTGCTGTACGTGCTGGGCGGGATCGCGCTGGCGCTGCAACGCGGCACCGAGCCGCCCCGGCACGAGCCCGCGCGCAGTAGTGGCCGGATCGCCTCGCCCGGCCTGCTGCTGGTGCTCGTCCTGGGCCTGCTCACCGGGACGTACTTCGGCGACCTGGACGTGTCGATGATCGCCTTCGCCGGGGAACACGGTGGGCTGGGTCCCGCTGGTCTGCTGATGGCGATGATCGCCGCGGGCAGTCTCGTGTCCGGCCTGGTGTACGGGGCCGTGCACTGGCGGGCGAGCACTGGCCGCCGCACGGTGATCGCGGCGCTGGGCCTGGCGGTGGGCACCGTGCCGCTGCTGCTGGCGGGCTCGGTCCCGGTGATGGCGGCCTGCGCGGCCCTGGCCGGGCTGGCGGCCTCCCCGTTGTTGATCTGCTCCTACACGCTGGTGCAGGAGCTGGTCCCCGCGCGGTCGCGCACCGAGGGCTTCGCCTGGCTGTCCAGTGCGATCACGCTGGGCATGGCACTGGGCTCGGCGGTCGCGGGCGGCCTGGTCGACCTCGGTGGCAGCCCTGCCGCGCTGCTACTGGGCGTGGGCTGCACGGCGGCGGGCTTCCTCACCGCGCTGGCCCGTTCCGCGGGCCGTCATGAAGGTGCCTTTTGAGACGTTGGGCGTCTCGAAGGGCACCTTCATGACACGGGGCTCACAGGCGGCAGGAGCGGATGTCGGAGGCCAGGATCGCCTTGGCGCCCAGCGCGGACAGCTTGTCCATCACCGGGTTGGCCTCGCGCCGGGACACCATCGCGCGCACCGCGACCCAGTTCTCGTCGGCCAGCGGGGCCACCGTGGGCGACTCCAGGCCGGGGGTCGTCTTCAGCGCCACGTCCAGCAGGGCCTTGGGGCAGTCGTAGTCCAGCATCAGGTACTGCTGGGCCAGCACCACGCCCTTGAGTCGGTTGGTCAGCTGGGCCTTGGCCGCGCACTCCTCGGCGCCCTTGCGCTGCACCAGGATCGCCTCGGACCGGCAGATGACCTCACCGAAGGCGACCAGGTTGTGCTGGCGCAGGGTGCGGCCGGAGCCCACCACGTCGGCGATGGCGTCGGCGACCCCGAGCTGCACCGAGATCTCCACCGCCCCGTCCAGGCGGATCACCTCGGCCTCGATGCCGTGCTTGGCCAGGTCCTCGCGGACCAGCCGGGGATAGGCGGTGGCCAGCCGCTTGCCGTGCAGGTCCTTGACCTCCCAGGTCTGACCCGCGGGCGCGGCGTAGCGGAACTGCGAGCCGCCGAAGCCCAGCTCCAGCCGCTCGTCCACGGTGGCCCCGGAGTCCCTGGCCAGGTCGCGGCCGGTGATGCCCAGGTCCAGTTCCCCGGAGCCCACGTAGATCGCGATGTCCTTGGGGCGCAGGAAGAAGAACTCGACCTCGTTGGGCTGGTCGAGCACCGTGAGGTCGCGCTGCTCATGGCGTCCCCGGTACCCCGCCTCGGCCAGCATCGCGGCGGCGGTCTCGGCAAGCGCGCCCTTGTTGGGCACGGCAACGCGCAGCATCTGTGCACTCCCGGTGGTGGTCATAGGTGGCGGTAGACGTCGTCCAGGCCCAGCCCCCGGCCCAGCATCAACACCTGAAGCCGGTACAGCAGCTGGGAGATCTCCTCGGCCAGCCGCTCGTCGGACTCGTGCTCGGCGGCGATCCACACCTCGCCGGCCTCCTCCAGGACCTTCTTGCCCTGGGCGTGCACCCCGGCGTCCAGCGCCGCCACGGTGCCCGAGCCCTCGGGCCTGCTCCGCTGGCGGTCGCTGAGCTCCGCGAACAGCTCGTCGAACGTCTTCACGGGACGTGATCCTCCCATCCTCCGTTCGGCGGCTTCCGCTCCGGGGTCCCTGCCTGTGACCAACGTGACTCCGCCAGGGGAAGCACCTGGCAGTCCGGGCCGTTGCACGGGTCGTGATCGGCACTCGTGAGGTGGACGCGCTGGTGGTCGGGGCCGGGCAGGCGGGCCTGTCCACCAGTTACCACCTGCGCAGGCTCGGCGTGCGCCACCTCGTGCTCGACGGCAACGACGGTCCCGGCGGGGCGTGGCGGCACAGGTGGCCCTCGCTGCGACTGGGCAAGGTGCACGGCATCCACGACCTGCCGGGACTCGCGCTGGGGCACGCCGATGACGACCGGCCCGCCTCGGAGGTCGTGGCCGACTACTTCGCCGCCTACGAGCGGAGGTTCGACCTGCCGGTGCTGCGCCCGGTGCGGGTCCGCGCCGTGCGCGAAGGCGAGGGCGGCCGCCTGCTGGTGCGGACCGACCACGGGGACTGGGCGGCCCGCGCACTGGTCAACGCCACCGGCACCTGGGACCGGCCGTTCTGGCCGCGCTACCCGGGCCAGGACACGTTCACCGGGCGCCAGCTGCACACCGCCGACTACCTGGGGCCCGAGGAGTTCGCGGGCAGGCACGTGGTGGTGGTCGGCGGTGGCGCGTCGGCCGTGCAGCAGCTGGCGGAGATCTCCGAGGTCACCAGCACGACCTGGGTGACGCGCCGGCCGCCGGTGTGGCACGAGCGGTTCGACCAGGAGGCGGGTCGTGCCGCCGTGGCACTGGTGGACCAGCGCGTGCGCGCCGGGCTGCCCCCGGCCAGCGTGGTGAGCGTGACCGGGCTGGGCCTGACCCCGCAGGTGCTGGCCGCGAGGGAGCGCGGGGTGCTGACCCGGCTGCCCGTCTTCGACCGGATCACCCCGGAGGGCGTCGCCTGGGACGACGGGCGGTTCGTGCGCGCGGAGGTGATCCTGTGGGCCACCGGCTTCCGCGCGGCCATCGACCACCTCGCCCCGCTGCACCTGCGCGGCCCCGGCGGCGGCATCGTCATGGACGGCACGCGGGTGGTGGCCGACGCCCGGCTGCACCTGGTCGGTTACGGCCCGTCAGCGAGCACGATCGGCGCGACGCGGGCCGGCCGGGAAGCGGCGCGCGCGATTGCGGCCCTTCTTCGGGACGAATCGGGTATACGAACGCCCGCATAACGATCCGCACGAGGGGCGAAGATTCCGGGATTTGTGCCCGGATACAACTGGTCACGGGTGATCCCGCTCTCGCTCGAACGCCATTTTCGCAGCTCAGCGGGGTCATGAACCAAACGGAGCAGTTGCCATCGCGGGGTAGCGTCAACGCAGCGTGCCACTCTGCCAGGCCGCACTGGGAATTCTTCTCACCAACTGAGTCAGCCGGGGTTGCTTTGTGCCCTCGGCCGGTTTTGCGCGCCTAGGAGGAAGAGTGGACGCGGTTTTCCGCCGTGCCCGGCTCGAGGACATCGACCAGCTGTTGACGCTGTACCGCCACGTCTACGGCAAGGACTACAAGCTGCCACTGGGCACCGACCCGGTGGTGATGGCGGCCGAGATCACCCGCCCGACCACGACCTGGCTGGTGGCGGAGCAGCCGGGCAGCGGCCGGATCGTCGCCTCGATCATGGCCACGGTGGAGCCCGCCGACCGGCTGGGCAAGCTGCAGGGCCTGGTGGTGCACCGGGACTGCCGGGGCACCGGCATCGCGCACGAGGCGGTCCGCCAGCTCAGTGAGACCCTGCTCAGCGAGCAGCGGCACCAGGTGGACTCGGTGTACGCCACCGCGCGCACCACGGCCACCGCCCCGCAGCGGATCTGCCTGCGCAACGGCTTCCGGCCACTGGGCATGCTGCCGAACCTGCGCAAGGCGGCCCGTCAGGAGACGATGGTGCTGCTGGCCAAGCACCGCGAGGGGGTGCTGGAGCGGCGGCACCCCGTGCCCCGCATCCCCGCCGCGCTGGCCAACCTGGTCAGTGCGCTGGACGGCCCGGACCGCCTGCCCGAACTGGTCGACGCCGTGCCCGCCCCGGCGCCGGGCCGTTCGGTGCCCGCCGAACTGGTCGACGCCCCGCAGTTCGTGCTGCGGCGGTTCCGCGAGGTGGTCACCGACCCGACGCGGCGGTTCTACCCGTTCCACTCCCCCAACGTGCTGGTGGCCGCCGAGGACGGGTCCTACGAGCTGTACGCGCACCTGAGCCGCTGCGACGGCTACTGCACGCTGATCGGGGCCGCGCCCAGCGCGCTGGCGCTGGCCGACCACCTGGAGAGCCTGATCGAGCAGTTGGCCGGGCTCGGCGCGGGCTACGTGGAGACCCTGCTGCCGCTGGACTGCCTTGAGGAGCTGAACCTGTTGCTGGCGCACGGGTTCCTGCCCGCGGCGGCCTATCCGGCGATGCGCCGTGACGGGGAGGGCTTCCGCGACTACGTGGTGATGGCCAGGACCATGCAGCCGCTGGACTTCCGCGGCCTGGCCATCGACGAGACGTTCCGGCCGTTCACCGAGCAGTACGTGGACCTGTGGAAGCGGCGGTACCTGGACACGGGGGCGGTGTACCGGTGAGCCGCTACCTCGACCCGGTGAGCGTGCCGGATCCTGTTGCGCTGTCCCAGGTCCAGGCATTGCTGGACGTGCCCGACCCGTACTGGTGGGGCGCCGGGGCCGATGAGCTGTTCCTGGCGGCCATGGCCCAGTCCAACGCCTGGCACGCACAGCGCTCGGAGTTCTTCGGCTCGCTGTGGCGGGCCAGCGGGGAACCGACCGAGTTGGCCGCTTTCCCTTACGTGCACGCCAACTTCTTCAAGCAGCACGAGGTCACCTCGCTGCCCGCCGAGCAGATCGCGCTGCACGTGACCTCCTCCGGCACGACCGGTCAGAAGTCGCAGATGTTCTTCGACGACTGGACCCTGCGCAGCGGTCAGCGCATGGTCGCCAGGACCTTCGACCACCACGGCTGGCTGGGTTCCGCGGAGCCGGTGAACTACCTGCTCTACAGCTACCAGCCGCGTCCCGGGCTGAACCTGGGCACCTCCTTCACCGACGACTACCTGTGCGACTTCGCCCCGGTGCGCTCGGTGGAGTACGGGCTGCCCAACACCGGTTCCGGGCACGAGTTCGACGTGTTCGGCTGCGTGCGCGCGCTGCTGCGCTTCGCCGAGGAGGGCGCCCCGGTGCGGATCTTCGGCTTCCCCGCGTTCCTGTCGTTCACCCTGGACCGGATGCGGGCGCTGGGCCTGCCCCCGGTGCGGCTGCACCCCGATTCGCTGGTGGTCTTCGGCGGCGGCTGGAAGGGCAACGCGGACAAGCAGGTGGCCAAGTCCGAGCTGTACCGGCGGATCCACGAGCAGCTGGGCATCCCCGACGCGCGCATCCGGGACGGGTTCGGCGCGGTGGAGCACGCCGTGCTGTACCTGGAGTGCGAGCGGCACAACCTGCACGTGCCCACCTGGGCCCGGGTGCTGATCCGCTCGGTGCGCGACCTGGAGCCGGTGCCGATGGGCGAACCCGGCTTCCTGCAACTGGTCTCGCCCTACATCACCTCGGTGCCCGCGCAGAGCGTGCTCATGGGCGACCTCGCCTCCCTGCACTCCCCGCAGGAGTGCGGCTGCGGGCTGCCCACCCCGTGGTTCACCGTGCACGGCAGGGCCGGGGTCAGCCGCAACCGCAGTTGCGCCGTGGCCGCGGCCGAACTCCTCAAGGGACGGTCATGACCGAGTCGCAGCAGCACTTCTGGCAGGGCGAGTGGATCGACGACGCCGAGGCCGACCGCAGGCTGGACCGGCTCGACGAGCTCGTGCAGCCCGCGCTGGCCCAGCGGCTGAGCCCGCTGGTGGTGGTCTCCGCCTGCGCGCTGCTCGCCGAGCTGCTGTCCGATGTGGACAGCCCGGCACGCGGTGAGCTGGCGGCACGGCTGCGTCGCACCGGCGTGTCCGAGGCCGAGGTGGAGCGCACCTTCGCCGACCTGGTTGAGGCCATGGGCCGGGAGTCCTTGGAGCGCAAGCTCACCCGCGAGCTGGGTGGGACCGATCCCGGCCGCCTGGCCAGGGCCGACTTCCGCGCCGAGGTCTTCGAGGCCTGGGTCCCGGTGGGCGTACTGGCGCACGTGGCCCCGGGCAACGCCCCAGCGGCCGGGGCGATGAGCGTGGTGGAGGGCCTGCTCGCGGGCAACGTCAACGTGGTCAAGACCAGTGGTGAGGACCCGCTGTTCACCCACCACCTGCTGGCGGCCCTCGCCGACCAGGACCCGACCGGGCGCATCGCGCGGCGGCTGGTGGTGCTGCGCTTCTCCTCGGCGCGGACCGACTGGCTGGCGCGGATGTGCGCGCCCGCCGACGCGGTGGCGGCCTGGGGCGGTGAGGAGGCGCTGGCCGGTGTCGCCGAGCACGTGCGGCCCGGCTGCCGGCTCGTGGACTGGGGGCCGAAACTGTCGTTCGCCTACCTGACGGCCGACAGCTGGAGCCAGGACGAGCAGCTGCGGGGTGTGGCCGAGGACATCTGCCGCCTGGACCAGCAGGCCTGCTCCAGTCCGCAGGTGATCTACCTGGACACCGAGTCCCCGGAGGACCTGTTCGCGTTCAGCGAGCGGTTCGCCCGCGTGCTGGCGGCCACCGTCGTAGAGCCCGGCGAGCCGGGTGCCGCGGAGCGGGCGGAGATCACCAGCACCGTCCTGCTCGCCCGGCTGGAGGAGCACCTGGGGCTGACCCGGGTGCATGCCGCGCCGGACGGCAGCTGGCACGTGCTGGCCGACACCAGGCCCGCGCTGCGCGCCTCACCGCTGTACCGGACCGTGTGGGTCAAGCCCTTGCCCCGCAAGGACATCGTCCGCGTGCTGCGACCGATGCGCCGCTACCTCCAGACAGTCGGCATCGGGGCGAGCCGCCCGGACCTCGCCGAGCTGACCCGCGCCGTGCTCACCGCGGGGGCCCAGCGCGTCACCGCGCTCGGCGGCATGCTGGGCAGCTACGACGGTGAGCCGCACGACGGCGTGTACGCCCTACAGCGCTACAGCCGCCGCGTGGACGTGCAACTGGACGAGCGGTTCGCCGAGGACGCGAGCCTGGACGACCTGCTGGCCGCCGAGCAGTTGCCCGCGCCGCGCGTGCCGATCACGCCGAAGGACCGGTTCGAGCAGCTGCAACGGGGTTCGGACCGCGCCGAGGTGTTCTTCCGCAGCGGGGGCAGTTCCGGTGCGCCCAAACTCTCGGCGTTCAGCTGGGACGACTACCGCGAGCACATGCGCTTCGGCGCGGAGGGCCTGCTGGCGGCCGGGTTGCGGCCCGGTGCGGACCGCACGATGAACCTGTTCTTCGGCGGGCAGCTCTACGGCGGGTTCACCAGCTTCTTCTCGGTGTTGGAGACGATGGGCGCGGTGCAGCTGCCGATGGCCGCGCACGAGGACCACGCCGCCGTCGCCAAGTCCATTGTGGACAATCGAGTGAACACCCTGCTGGGTATGCCGAACTACCTGCTGCGCGTGTTCGCGGAAGGCGCCGAGCCGCTGCGCGCTTACCGGGGCGTGCGCAAGGTCTTCTTCGGCGGGGAGCAGATGCCCCGGCGGCAGCGGGACTGGCTGCGCGAGGAGTTCGGGGTCGAGGTGATCCGCTCGGCGGCCTACGGCAGCGCCGACGCCGGGCCGCTGGGCTACCAGTGCCCGCACTGCCCGGAGCGGGTGCACCACCTGTTCACCGGCATCCAGACGCTGGAGATCCTCGACGTGGCCGAGGACCGACCGGTGGCGGTGGGCCAGACGGGGCGGCTGGTGTTCACCGCGCACACCCGGCGCGGGCAGCGGCTGGACCGCTACGAGATCGGCGACCTGGGCCGCTGGGTGGACGGCGCCTGCGGCTGCGGGCGGCGCAGCCCCCGGTTCGAGCTGCTGGGCCGGTTCGGCGACGTGTTCCGCAGCGGCACGTACTTCCTCAACTACCGCCGGTTCACGAGCATCGCCGAGGACGCGCTGGACTACAGCGGGGCGGTGCAGGTCGTGCTGGAGGGCTCGCACGACGGGGAGACGCTGCGGGTGCGGCTGGAACGCGGCAAGGTCGACCCGGGCGCCGCGACCGAGGCCCTGCTGGCGGGCTACCCCGACCTGAACGCGGCGGTGACCCAGGACCGCACGCTGGCGCTGCGCGTGGAGCCGACCGAGCCGGAGGCGTTCGACCGGACCCCGGGCAGCGGCAAGCTGCTCGCCGTGATCGACAACCGCTGAACGGGACTCACACGCCCGTGAGCGGGACACGCCGAGAACCCGGCGTGTCCCGCTCTGAGGAGCGCGAGTCCCGCCCACACGAGCGCGAGTCCCGCTCAGCCGATGGCCCAGCCGGGTTGGTTGGCGGCGGGATTGGCCGTGCGGATCACGGTGCGGCGCAACACCGGCACGGTGGCCGCGAACCCGGCGGCGGCCAGCAGCACCGAGACCAGTGCCGCGACGGGCAGCGGCACGGTGAGCAGGCGCACGGCCCCGAGCCAGCCCGCCGACAGGAGCAGTTCCGTGCCCGCGGCGGGGATCAGCGCGGGCAGCAGCAGGTACAGGCCGCGCACCCCGTAGCGGTAGAAGCAGGCGCCGATCAGCATGCCGCTGCTGACGTGTCCCAGCAGCAGCACCGCGGTTTCCAGCAACACCAACGGGATCTGCCCGGTGGAGCGGTCAGCACCAGGCCGCCGATGGCCCCGAGCGTGAAGGCCCGCCGGGTGCTGTCGTTGGCCACGTACACGCGCAGTTGCACCGGCACGGTCATGATCGCCAGGGCGAGCGGGAAGTACAGCGCCGCACCGACGGCGATCTTCTCCCAGATGCTGTGGTTGAGCGCCGCGGAAACGGTCGCGAGCACACCAACCAGTACCGCCACGGCCGCGGCCAGCGCCAGGAACCAGAACAGGAACCGTTGGCAGGAAAGGTAGACCAGCTTCGCGATGAGGCGGGCCTGTGCGTTCTGGGTCATCGCGGGCTCCCCTGCTCGCGGGTGAGGTGCACGAAGAGGTCCTGCACGGAGATCGGCCCCAGGTCCAGCCCCTCGGCGCGGGCCTGCCTGCGCCTGTCCTCGGCCAACTCGCCGTAGACGGTGACCGCCTTCGTACCGCCCAACCGCTTCTCCCCCACCACGGTCAGGCTCGCGACGAACCGGTCCACCGCCTCGGCCGGCCCGGTGACGGTCTGCCCGCGTGCGCGCAGCACGTCGGTGTCCTCGTGCAGCAGCAGCCGTCCCCCGTCGAGGATCAGCACCTGCTCGAACAGGGCGTCGACCTCCTCGATCAGGTGCGAGGAGAGCAGGACCGTGCGCGGGTGGCGGCCGTAGTCGGCGATCAGCTCCTCGTAGAAGGTGTACCGGGCGGGCGCGTCCATACCGAGGTAGGACTCGTCGAAGATGGTCAGCGGCGCACGCGAGGCCGGGCCGATGGTCACGCCCAGCGCGGACTTCATGCCCCGCGACAGGGCGCCGACCCGCTTGTCCGGCGACAGACCGAAGCGAGCGGCCAGGGCTTGGGCGTAGGTGTGGTCCCAGGTGGGGCGAAACCGCCCCGCGAAGCGCAGGACCCGGTCCACTGTGGACGGAACCAGGTCGGGCTCGTCGCGGATGAAGCAGGTGCCCGCCGCGGTCCTCGGGTTCTCGAACGGGTCCTCGCCGTCCACGAGCACCGTGCCCGCCGAGGCCGGGCGGTAGGCCGCCAGAGTGGACAGCAGGCTCGTCTTACCCGAGCCGTTGCGGCCGATCAGCCCGTGGATCCTTCCCCCGGCCAGGGTGCAGGACAGGCCGTCCCACGGCGGTGGTGCCGCCGTGGCGCACCGTCAGCCCGGACAGCGTGATCTCGTAGGTCATCGCGGCTGCTCCCCCTCGGCGCGCCGCAGCCGATCGATGATCTCGCCGAGCGGGATGCCGATCATCCGCGCCTCGGCCACCATCGCGTCGACCACCTCGACGTAGAACAGTTCCTGGCGGCGCTCCCGCAGCCGCTGCCTCGCGTCCTGGCTGACGAACATGCCAATCCCCCGCTTCTTGTACAGCACACCTTCCTCGATCAACAGCGCGAAACCCTTGGCAGCCGTGGCCGGGTTGATCCGGTAGAAGGCCGCGTACTGGTTGGTGGACATGACCTGCTCGTCCGCGTGCAGCGTGCCGCGCAGGATGTCGGCTTTGATCTGGTCGGCGATCTGTTGGTAGATCGGGCTCCGGTCGTCGAACACGAAGAGCCCCCTCACTTCGTTGGTTCGTTACTTGACTAGTGAACCGCAGAGGGCATGGGGTGTCCACAAACAGGTGAGCGGGAGTCGCGCGCGCCAGAGCGGGACTGGCGCGCGCCAGGACGGGACTCGCGGGTCAGGGCAGGGTGACGACCTGGCCCGCGAAGCTCAGGCCGGCACCGAAGCCGAGCAGCAGGGCCAGGTCCCCGGACTTGGCACGGCCCGAGTCGAGCAGGCTGTCCATGGCCAGCGGGATCGAGGCCGCCGAGGTGTTGCCCTGCTCCACGATGTCGCGGGCGACCACCACCGAGTCGGGCAGCCTGAGTGAGCGCACCAGCGCGTCGGTGATCCGGTCGTTGGCCTGGTGCGGGATGAACACGTCCAGGTCCTCGGGCGAGAGCCCGCTGGTCCGCAGGGTCCGCCTGGCCACCGCGCCCATGCTGACCGAGGCCCAGCGGAACACCGCCTGCCCCTTCATGCTCAGCACCGGGAACGGCGCGTCGGGGTCCTTGTCCAGCTCGTCGCGCCACTCCAGCCAGCTGCGGTCCTGGGTGATCGTGTCGGCCTGCTCCCCGTCGCTGCCCCACACCACCGGACCGATGCCGGGCTCCGCCGAGGCGCCGACCACGGCGGCCCCCGCCCCGTCGGCGAACAGGAACGCGGTGCCTCGGTCCCTGGGGTCGATCATGTCGGTCATCCGCTCCACGCCGACGACCAGCACGGTGGAGGCGCTGCCGCCGCGCACGAAGTCCTTGGCCACGGCCAGCCCGTAGCAGAAGCCCGCGCAGGCGGCGGACACGTCGAAGGAGCCCGCGTTCACCGCGCCGATCCGGTGCGCGAGCACGCTGGCCGCGGCCGGGGTCTGCCGGAAGTGCGAGATGGTCGCCAGCACCACGCAGCCGATCTGCTCGGCGGGCACCCCACTGCGCTCCAGCGCCTGGCGGGCGGCGGCCTCGGCCATCTCCAGCACGCCCTCGTCAGCGCTGGCCCAGCGCCGGGACCGGATGCCCGAGCGGGTGCGGATCCACTCGTCGGTGGAGTCGATCAGCCCGGCGATCTCCTCGTTGCCCACGCCCATCCGGGGCCGGTAGGCGCCGATGCCGAGAATGCGAGCGTGGCGGGGCTCCGAACCCTGCTGGATGGACGCCCTCACCAGGTAACTCCCGAAAGACGTGAATTCCGGTCACGTCGCCGCCGGCGTCCCGCACCGCGGAACGAACACCATCACACTGCTTACCGGCGGGTAAATCAAACAGCGGCCCGCCGATAAACTACCCACGACCGTTCCGGAAATACCCAGGTCAGCTCACCGTAAGGTTGTGACCGACCTCACTATCGAAAGATACATCCCTGCCTCGGAATGTGCACCCACAACCAGAAAAGCGCCAGTTCATTACATGGCGCGACACACGGAACGGCGTGGCGGGCTTGCGATTGACGTCGAAGCGCCCTACTCCAAAAAGCGGAGGATCAATGCAGGGCATTCGTCGCACCGCATTCCTCGCCGCCCCCCACCGACCACGGCAGCATCGGTACCGGCCTGCCCTGCCTGTGCACAGCGGCGGGGGCGCCACGCCCGGCGCCCCCGCTCGCGTTCAGCGCTGGTCGACCAACCGCACCAGCTTGCCGGTGCGGGGGTTGACCTCCAGCTCACCGGTGGCCACCCGCTCCACCGCCAACGGGTGGATCAGCCCGGCGGCCACGTGCTCGGCGAACATCGGCCGCGTGTCGTCCAACCGGGCGGCCAGCGCCTCCCGGTCCACCGGGTCACCGGCCAGCCGCAGCACCAGCTCGTCCTTGGCCTGCCTACGCCGCAGCACCACCTGCATACCGGTGACGCGCAGCCCCTCCGTGGCCGATTCCACGATCGTGCGCAGGTCCTCCAGGTACAGCGTGACCGGGCCGACCCTGGCGCCCTCCTCGGCGCGGCCCAGCAGCCGGAACGTGCGCTGCCGCACGTCCACCCACTCGGCCATGTCGCCCACCGGGTAGCGCAGCACCGGCATCAGCCGCCGGGTCAGGTCGGTGGCCACCACCCGGCCCGCCCGCCCCGGCACCTCGATCGGCTGGCCGGTCTCCTGGTCGAGGAGCTCCACCACCTTGTCCTCGGTGAACACCCGGTGCACCCGCACGTCGGGCTCACCGGCCACCGGGGCGCCCAGGATCCCGGCGTCCACGCTGGCGTACCCGATCGAGCGCACCTCGGCGTTGGGGAAGGCCGAGGCCAGCAGGGCGCGCTGGTCGGCGTAGAACGCCTCGCCGCTGAACAGCACCAGGTGCACGTCCGGCAGCTGCTGGCCGGTGTCGGACAGGTGCACCGCGAGGCGGCACAGCGAGGTCGGCGGCGCGGTGACCACGGTGGCCGAGAAGTCGCGCAGGGTCAGCGCCACGAAGTCCAGTGGGGCGCTGCCCGCGATCGGCAGCTGCACGTTGGGCACCGGGGTGTCCTGCAGGGTGTTCAGGGTGAACACGAAGCTGGAGTACAGCTCACCGGCGTAGAACAGGTTGGCGACCCGGTCCCCGGGCAGCAGTCCCGCCGCGGCCAGGCCGGTGCCGAAGGTGCGGCTCATCCGTGCCCACTCGGGCCGGGTGTAGACCGACACCTTGGGCGCGCTGGTCGTGCCCCCGGTCTTGAACACGATGCCGTCGGTGTGCGGCCCGGTGAGCACCCGGCTGTCCGGGAAGGAGTTGGCCGCCCAGAACGCGGTGTGCTCGACCAGCGGCAGCTCGGTCAGCGCGAGGGGGCCGTCGGGCAGACCGGCGTACAGCTCGCGGTAGAACGGCGAGTGCTCACGGGCGTGGGCGACGAGTTCGGCCAGGTCGTGGACCTGCACCACCGGGTACCTCCATCGGTGTCGTGGGCGCAAACCGTCCCACAGTAGCCGCCGAGGGCACCACGACCTGGCGCGAAGGTCCCCGAAACCCCGCCGGCCGTGGTGCCCGTTCCCGTCCCCGGTAGTACCGGCCAGCCTGGCAGCAGGCGCGGTGTTTTTCCACCCGAACTCTCAGGTGCTGAGCGAACTCTCAGGAGAGCAGGGAGCCGAGCAGGGCCACGTCCACCCCGACCAGGGACTCGCGCAGCACCCTGCGCTCCCCGCCGGGCACGTCCACGTCGCAGGGCACGACCAGCACCGTGCAGCCCGCGGCGACCGCGGCCTTGGTCCCGGTCGGCGAGTCCTCCACGGCCACGCAGGCCGCCGGGTCCACGCCCAGCAGGCGCGCCGCCTTCAGGTAAGGCTCGGGCAGCGGCTTGTTCAGGCCGTCCACCTCGTCACCGCACACCGTCACGTCGAAGAACTCGCGGCCGATGGTGTCCAGCGCCACCTCGGTGAGCGCGCGCTCGGTGGAGGTGACCAGCGCGGTGGGCACGCCAGCCTCGCGCACCGCGCGCAGCAGCTCGGCGGCGCCGGGCCGCCAGGGCAGACCCTCGTGGAACAGCTCCTCGGTGCGCTTGGCCAGGTACCGGCAGCCCTCCTCCATCGCGCAGACGTCCAGTTCCAGCCCCAGATCGGTGAACATCATCCGCATGGTGTTGTCCATGTTCGACCCGATCATGAGGTCCCGGGTCCTCGGGCTGAGCACGCCGCCGAGGCGGGTGGCCAGGTCGGCCAGGGACACGTCCCAGACCTTCTCGGAGTCGATCAAGGTGCCGTCCATGTCGAACAACACCGCCGCCGGCCTGGTCACGGATCTCCCTGGAGGTGGTGGGGACACTCGCGACCCACGGTAGCCCAGCGGCACCGGCTGCCGGGGGTCCTCGGCGCCCGGTGCGGCCAGCGCCACATCGGGCACGTTCGCCACGCGCACAACCCCATAGGGGTGCGCCGCACGTACTCCGCGGTGGACGGGCCGTAGGCTGACCCGGTGACCGATCCGGACTACAGCCCCGAGGACGCCTTGGCCGACCAGCGACAGCTGACCGACCCCGTGATGGTGGCTGCCTTCGAGGGGTGGAACGACGCTGGCGACGCCGCCAGCACCGCGATCGAGCACCTGGAACTCACCTGGGACGCCACCCCGCTGGCGGAACTGGACCCCGACGACTACTACGACTTCCAGGTGACCCGGCCGACCGTGAAGCGGGTCGACGGGATCACCAGGCGGATCGAGTGGCCGACCACTCGACTGTCGGTGTGTCGCCCGCCGGGTTCTTCGGTGGACGTGGTGCTCGTGCACGGCATCGAGCCGAACATGCGCTGGCGAAAATTCTGCGCGGAACTCATCGAGCACGTGGACCGGCTGGGGGTGACCACCGTGGTGACGCTCGGCGCGCTGCTCATGGACACCCCGCACACCCGGCCCGTGCCCGTCAACGGCATGGCCTACGACGCGGCCTCCGCGGCCAAGTTCGGGCTGGAGAACTCCCGTTACGAGGGGCCCACCGGCATCGTCGGGGTCTTCCAGGACGCCTGCGTGCAGGCCGGGGTCCCCGCGATCTCGTTCTGGGCCGCCGTGCCGCACTACGTCTCGCAGCCGCCCGCGCCCAAGGCCACGCTGGCCCTGCTGCACCGGGTCGAGGAGGCCCTGGACGTGGAGGTGCCGCTCGGCGCGCTGCCCGAGCAGGCCGAGGAGTGGGAGCAGACCGTCACGGAGATGGCGGAGGAGGACGAGGACGTCCGCAACTACGTGCGGGCCCTGGAGGAGCGCGGGGACGCCACCACGCAGCTCACCGAGACCAGCGGGGACGCCATCGCCGCGGAGTTCGAGCGCTACCTGCGCCGCCGCGGTCGCGGTGGCCCAGGCGGCCCGCGTGGTGAGGGCCCGCTGGGGCGCTGAGCTCACGCCGTGAAGGTGGCTTTCACTGCGCCCAACGCAGTGAAAGCCACCTTCATGGCATTCGGGTCAGAGCGCGATGCCCAGCAGGGCGTCCACGGCGGTGCGCACCAGGCCGGGGGCCGAGGTGTCCGAGCCGCCGTGGGTCAGTGCCTGCTCGGCCCACGCGTCCACGGCGGCCAGCGCGGCCGGGGTGTCCAGGTCGTCGGCGAGGTGGTCGCGCAGCCGCGCCACGGTGTCGGTGGCCTCGGGACCCGAGTCCAGCGCGACGGCCTGCCGCCAGCGGGCCAGCCGGGCCTTGGCCTGCTCCAGCAGCGCGTCGGTCCACGCCCGGTCGCTGCGGTAGTGCCCGGCGAACAGGGCGAGCCGGATCGCGGCCGGGTCCACCTGGTCGGCACGCAGGCGCGAGACGAACACCAGGTTGCCCCGCGACTTGGACATCTTCTCGCCGTCCAGGCCGATCATGCCCGCGTGCGCGTAGTGCCGGGCGAAGGGGTGCCGCCCGGTCAGCGCCTCGGCGTGCGCCGCGCTGAACTCGTGGTGCGGGAACACCAGGTCCGAGCCGCCGCCCTGCAGGTCGAAGGCGTCGCCGAGCCGGTTGAGCGCGATGGCCGAGCACTCGATGTGCCAGCCGGGACGGCCCGCGCCCAGCTCGCTGTCCCAGGAGGGCTCGCCGGGCCGGGCCATCCGCCACAGCAGCGCGTCCAGCGGATGGCGCTTGCCCACCCGCTCCGGATCCCCGCCGCGCTCGGCGAAGAACCGGGTCATGGTCTGCTCGTCGTAGTTGGACTCGTAGCCGAAGTGGCCGGTCACCGAGCGGTCGAAGTACACGTCCGGGTACTCGGGGTCCTCGGCCCGGTAGGCGGCCCCGCTGGCCAGCAGCTTGCCGATGGCCTCCACGATCTCCGGGATGGCCTCGACCGCGCCCACGAACTCGCGCGGCGGAAGCACCCGCAGCGCCTCCATGTCCTCGCGGAACAGGGCCGTCTCGCGCATGCCAAGGACCACCCAGTCGTCCTGGTCGCGCGCGGCCCGCTCCAGCAACGGGTCGTCGATGTCGGTGACGTTCTGCACGTAGTGCACCTCGTGGCCGTTGTCCAGCCACAGCCGGTGCACCAGGTCGAAGGCCAGGTAGGTGGCGGCGTGCCCGAGGTGGGTCGCGTCGTACGGGGTGATGCCGCACACGTACATGGTGGCCGTCGCGCCCGGCGCGGTGGGGCGGACCTCGCCGGCGGCGGTGTCGTGCAGCCGCAGGGGCCGGGGGGTGCCGGGAACCCGGGGTACCGGGGTGGATGACCAGGTCTGCATGAGTCCGACCCTAATCGGGTGATGCCGGGGTGGGCAGCCGGACCCAGCCAACTGGGTCAACCAGCCGCCCACGATGTGGTCGGCACGCCCCTGCGGGAATACTTCCGGCATGACCAGTCGCGTGGACGAGGTGGGCGGTTTCGAGCTCCCGGTGTGGCTGCCCGCGGCGGGCCGCGGGCCGGGGCTCGTGCTGGTGCAGGAGATCTTCGGGCTGGACGCATACCTGCGGTCGGTGGCTTCGGAACTGGCCGCGATGGGCTACGTGGTCGGGGTGCCGGACCTGTTCTGGCGCACCGATCCCGGCTGGAGCAGCGGGCACGACGAGCAGGGCGTGGCGGCGGCGATGGCCGTGGCGGGCCGGTTCGACCACGCCGACGGGGTCGCCGACCTGACCGCCGCGGTGGCCCACCTGCGCGCGCTGCCCGAGGTCACCGGCAAGGTCGGCGCGCTGGGCTTCTGCCTGGGCGGCTCGCTGGCCTTCGCACTGGCCGCGCACGCCGATCCGGACGTCGTGGTGTCCTGCTACGGCTCGACCGTGCCCGACCAGGTCGACCTGCTCGACCGGGTGCGCTGCCCGGTGCAGTTCCAGTTCGGCGGCAGCGACCCGTACATCCCGCGCGAGGCCGTGGCCCGCGTGGAGCGGGCCGTGGCTGGCCGGGAGGGCGTCGAGATCCACGTGGAGGAGCAGGCCGGGCACGCGTTCCTCAACCACGGTGCGCCACAGTTCTTCCAGCCCGAGCCCGCCGCACGCGCCTGGCCGCGCGCCGTGGACTTCCTCGCGCGGCACCTGGGCTAGAACGCCACCACGCCCTGCGAACTCGGTTGCAGAGAACCGATCTGCGCGGACTTGGCCACCAGCTGGTAGTTCGTGGCCGGTTTGCCGTCCGTGCCGACCAGCGTCACCGGCAGGGTCGCCGCCCCACTGGGCGTGGTCAGTTGCAGACCGGTGGCCACGTAGGCGCTGGCGTCGGCCTTGTCGCCGACCTCCCACTTGACCCCGGCGAACGCCGTGGTGCCCGGCTTGAGCGGGATCGCTGGCCCCTCGCCGGGGATCTTCACGTTGCGCGAGGGCACCTGCAACGCCTTGCCGTTCGCACTGAGCCACGTCAGCCGCACCCAGCCCTGCACGGTCACCGGCTCGGTACCCGAGTTGGTCAGCGTCAGCAGGCCGAGCCCGGCCTGCTGAATGGTCAGTTCCGCCTTGTAGGACGGTTTCACGGCGGGTGCGCTGCTGCTGGTCGGCGGAGTGGTGGTGCTCGTGCCGCTCGTGGCCGTGGCACCGCCGCCACCGCAGCCGCTGAGCAGGACCACCAGCGCCAGTGCCGTGACAGTCTTCACCCGCATGTGGGCCATCGTCGGGGCCGTACCGGTCCGCCGCCAGCCGAGCGGGGGTCTCGTTGGGGTGAACTACCGGCGGGACCTCCGGTTGCGCAGGTAGTCGCCGACCACGGCCGCGCCCAGCCCGTCCTCGTCCGGGGCGATCACCCGGCCGCCGCCACGGCGGGCGACCAGGTCCACGAAGGAGGCCAGCCTCGGGTCATCGCCGAGCCGGAACACCGTGATCGAGGCGCCCAGCTTGGCCAGCCCGTCCACCTCGGCCACGGTCTTGGCCAGGGTCCTGGGCAGCGGCGGGTAGTTGAACTCCGCTGAGCCGTCGGACTCCAGGTGCGCGGTCGGTTCCCCGTCGGTGACCACCAGCACCACCGGTTGGGCGTCGGGGTGCCTGCGCACGTGCCGCCCGGCCAGCAGCAGCGCGTGGTGCAGGTTCGTACCCTGCTCCCACACACCCTCCAGCGCGGTCAGCTCACCAATGTCCACAGTGGACGCATGTCGGCCGAAGGTGATCAGCTCCAGCGCGTCGGTGCGGAACCGGGTGCGGATCAGCTGGTGCAGCGCCAGCGCCGTGCGCTTCATCGGCACCCAGCGCCCGTCCTGCACCATCGACCAGGACGTGTCCACGCACAGCGCCACGGCCGCGCGCGCCCGCTGCTCGGTCTCCACCACCTCCACGTCCTCGACCTCCAGGCGCACCCGCCCGCCACCGGCCGAGGCGGTCCGCAGCACGGCGTTGCGCACCGTGCGCGAGACCTCCCACGGCTCGGTGTCGCCGAACTGCCAAGGCTTGCTCGCACCCGTGGGCTCGCCCGCCGCGCCGGACCGGTCGCTGTCGCGCTCACCACGTCCGCGCAACTGGTCCACGACCTGGCGCAGCGCCGTCTCCCCCAGGCGCCGCAAGGCCTTCGGCGTCAGCCGCAGTCCCCCGTCGGGCGCCCGCTCCAGCAGACCCTGTTGGCGCAGTTCGCGTTCCAGCTCCGCCAGCCTGCGGGCGTCCACACCGGACTCGTCACCGAGTTGGCGCACCAGCGACTCGATGTCGATGTCCTCCAGGCGCGCACCGGGGTAGGACTGCGCGAGTTGCTCGGCGAGCCCGTCCAACTCGGCCAGATCGGCCATGGCCTGCGCGCCCTCGCCCAGCCCCAACGGGTTCTTGCCCCGGAACCGCCCCGAGGAGGTCCAGTCCTCCCCCGGCCGCATGCCGCGCAGGTGCGCGTCGAGCAGGTCCAGTTGCGCGGCCAGGTTCGGGTCGCCCAGCGCCTGCTGGGTGAGCTGCGCCAGCTCCGCGCGCTGCTCGGCGGTCATCGAGTTCAGCATGCGCTGGGCCGCGGCCGACCGTGCCGCGAGCGCGTCCACGAGTTCGTCGGTGTTCCGCGGGTTCTCCGGGAAGTACTGCCCGTGCTGGCGCATGAACTCCGCGAACCGCTCGCCGGTGTCCTCCCCCGCGGCGTGCGCCGACAACAGGGAGTTGAGGTCGGACAGCATCTGCTTGATCTGCTCGACGTCCTGCGGGGTGGCGTTCTGCAGCGCCTGCTTCATGCCCTGGAACCGTTGCTCCAGCAGCTCACCGCCGAGCAGGTCCTGGATCTGCCGGTAGGACTCGCGCCCCTGCTCGGACCGCCAGTCGTACTCGGCCAGCTCGGTCACCGCGGCGGCCGTGCCCGGCGGCAGCGCGTCCAGCTGCGCCTCACGGAACCGCGCGTCGTCGCTGGGGTCGGGGAACAGCTCGCGCCGCTCGGCCTCCAGTGCCTGGTCCAGTAGCCGCCGGACCTCCTGCAGGGTGCCGTCGAGCCGGTGCCGCCGTTGGATCTGCGAGCGCCGCTCCCACACGCGCCGGGTCAGCTCGTCCAGGCCACGGGTGCCCGGCATGCCCCTGCGCAGCAGTTCGCGCAGCGCCGACTGCGGTGAGGCGCCCTCCATGACCTCACGGCCCAGCTCGTCCAGCGCGGCGCGCAGGTCCGCGGGCGGCGCCAACGGGTCGGCGCCGCCGGACCAGCGGCCGTAGCGGTAGCGGGCCATCAGCCGTAGACCGCCCTGTCGTCCTCCTCGTCCTTGCCCAGCTGTCGGCTCAGATAGAGGAACTCCAGCGCGAACTCCACGGCCGAGGCGATCCAGCCCGCGGGCTGCCCGGGGCTGACGTCCAGCCGCTTGGCCACCTCGTGCAGCACCGGCAGTTCGGGCAGCGCGGCAAGCACCTCGGCCGCGGGCACCCGCTCGCCGGTGGCCACCGGGTGTCCGTCCACCACGGCCTCGGCCAGCGAGCGCAGGTCCAGACCGGCCAGCCTGCCGCGTGCCGTGTCGGCCACCGAACGGCGCAGCAGGTGGTGCAGGACCTCCTGCTCCCGCCCCTCCTCGCCGGACTCGAACTCCAGCTTGCCGCGCAGCACGGCCGGGATGGACTCCAGGTCCACCGGGCGGGCCACCGCGGGCGACTCCCCGGTCAGCGCGGAGCGGCGCAGCGCCGCGGCGGCCACGGTCTCGGCGGCGGCCACGGCGAACCGGGCGGACACACCGGAGCGCTGGTCGATGGAGTTGGACTCGCGCAGGTACCGCACGAAGCGCGCCACCACCTCCAGCAGGTGCTCACCCACCTCGGCGACGAGCTGGGCCTCCTGCTCGACCAGCGCGATCTCCTGGTCCAGCTCCAGCGGGTAGTGCGTGCGGATCTCCGCGCCGAACCGGTCCTTGAGCGGGGTGATGATCCGGCCGCGGTTGGTGTAGTCCTCGGGGTTGGCGGTGGCCACCAGCAGCACGTCCAGCGGCAGCCGCAGGGTGTAGCCGCGGACCTGGATGTCGCGCTCCTCCATGACGTTGAGCAGCGACACCTGGATGCGCTCGGCGAGGTCGGGCAGCTCGTTGATGGCGACCAGGCCGCGGTGCGCGCGGGGCACGAGTCCGAAGTGGATGGTCTCCGGGTCGCCCAGCGCGCGGCCCTCGGCCACCTTGACCGGGTCCACGTCCCCGATCAGGTCGCCGACGGAGGTGTCGGGGGTGGCCAGCTTCTCGGTGTAGCGCTGGGAACGGTGCAGCCAGGTCACCGGCAGCTCGTCGCCCAGTTCGGCGGCGCGGCGCAGCGAGGCGGGCGTGATCGGCTCCAGCGGGTGCTCGGCCAGCTCGGCGCCCTCGATGACGGGGGTCCACTCGTCGAGCAGTCCGACCAGGGTGCGCAGCAGGCGGGTCTTGCCCTGTCCGCGCTCGCCGAGCAGGACCACGTCGTGCCCGGCCAGCAGCGCGCGCTCCAACTGGGGCAGCACGGTGCGGTCGAAGCCGACGATGCCCGGCCACGGGTCGGCGCCCGCGCGCAGGGCGGCGACGAGGTTGTCGCGCAGTTCGGCCTTGACCGGGCGGGGCAGGTGGCCCGCGGCCCGGAGCTCACCCGCGGTGCGCGGCAACGACGGTGCAGGTGTGGGGACGGCGTTCACCACCTCGACGCTAGTCAACAACGGGCCGCCGGTCGATGTGGAGCTGCTCCACCCGCGATACTCGTCAGCATGATCGATCTGGAGGTACTGGCCGCGCGGATCGGCGGCGTGCGCGGCGTGATCGGCGTGGTGCTGGGCGGATCCCGAGCTCGGGGCACCGCCGACGAGCACTCCGACGCCGACCTCGGGGTGTACCGCCGAGGGGCCGAACTGGACCTGTCCGCTCTGCGCGAACTCGCCGCGGAGCACCCCGGTTCGGTGGTCGCCGAGCCCGGTGAGTGGGGGCCCTGGGTGGACGGCGGGGCCTGGCTGGCCACCCCCGGCGCCAAGACCGACCTGTTGTGGCGGGACCTGGACCGGGTCGAGCAGGTGCTCGCCGAGGTGCGGTCCGGGGTGGTGCGCTGCGAGCAGCAGAATGGCCACCCGCTCGGCTACTTCTCGCACGGCTACCTCGCCGAGCTGGCGACCGCGCAGGTGCTGCACGACCCCAGCGGCCAGCTCGCCGCCGTGCAGGCCCAGCTGAGGCCCTACCCCGTGGAGCTGGCCGAGGCCATTGAGCGGGTCTACGGCTGGGAGGCGGGGTTCAGCCTGGCCAACGCCGAGACCCCGGCCAAACGCGGGGACTGGTTGTTCGTCAGCGGCTGCGTGTTCCGTGCCCTCGGCTGCCTGGTGCAGGTCCTGCACGCCCGCGAACACGTGTGGCTGGCCACCGAGAAGGGCGCCGTGGCCTCAGCGGCCCGCCTGGCGCGGGCCCCACGGGGTTTCGCCGCACGCGTCGCCGAGGCCCTGCACCCCTCCGCCGCCGGCCTGGCCGCCGCCCACGCCCTGCTCGCCGACTGCGCCCTGGCCTGACCTCTGCTCTGGGGCGCGCGAGTCCCGGCCTGACGTCGGCGAGTCCCGGCCTGGTGCACGCGAGTCCCGCTCCGGGGTGCGCGAATCCCGCCCACCGGCAGGCGAATCCCGCCCTGGTGCACGCGAGTCCCGCCCTGGCGTCGGCGAATCCCGGCCAGGGGCGAACGAATCGCGCTCAGGCGAGCGTCGCGGCCAGCCGCTCGCGGACCTGGTCGGCGCGGGGGTCGTCCACCTCGTCCAGGATCTTCAGCGCGGCGCGCCACTGCTCACGGGCCTGCGCCAGGTGGCCGCCGTTGTGCAGGGCGTCGGCGAGTTCGTGCAGCGACCAGCCCTCACCCGCGCGCCCGCCGAAGCGTCGGAACAGGCCCGCAGCCCTGCGGAAGCAGTCGGCGGCCGCGTCGTAGTGGTGGAACCGCACGTGCGCACGGCCCAGTTCCCGGTACGCCTTGAGCTGCGAGGCCTGGTCGGTCAGTTGCTCGAACAGCTCCAGCGCACGCTCGTAGTTGGCCACGGCCTGTTCGTGGTTCCCGCGTTCCCGCGCGTACCCGCCGAGGTTGCACAGGGCCATGCCCTCACCCCAGCGGTCGCCGCGAGCCCGGTACCCGGCCAGCGCGCGGGTGGTGTGGTCCAGTGCCTCCTCGATGCGGCCCATGCCGAAGTAGGCGGCGCCGAGCGCACCGAGCATGACGTCCTCGGCGGGCCGGTCAGGCAGCTGGTCGTGCGCGGACTTGGCCCGCAGCAGGCAGTCCAGCGCCTGCTGCGGACGGTGCAGCTCCTGGTAGGCGAAGCCGAGGCTGATCAGCAGGGTGGCTTCGCCGTAGTGGTCGCCACCGGCCGAGGCGGCGGCGATTCCCGTGCGGTGACTGGACATCCACTCCACCCAGGGCGTACGGATGGCGAGGAACGCCCACATGGCACCGGGAATGCGGGTGGCGTGGAAGGTGTCGCCCAGCTGTGCGGCCTGTTCGACGGCGGCGACCAGGTTGGCCAGCTCCAGCTCACCCCAGGCCAGGGCCGCACCGGGGTTGTCGAACCGCTCGGGCACGCAGTCGGCGGGCACCTCGGGCAGCTGTGGGCGCCGCCGGAACGGGGCCAGCACGCGGTCCACGGCGTCCGCGCTGTGCAGGTAGTACTGGAGCATGCGGGTGGCGGACTCGGCACGGGCCTGGTCGCCGTCGTGCTCCACGGCGACCTCGGCCGAGTACACCTTGAGCAGGTCGTGCAACCGGTACCGGTCGCGGCCGACCTCCTCGATGAGGTGGCCCGCGGCCAGCACGTCGAGCAGCCGCCGGGTCCTGGCCAGCGGGGCGCCCGCGAGCGCCGCGGCGACCGGGGCGCTGAACTCGCCGCCCGCGTGCAGCCCGAGCTGGCGGAACAGTTGTGCCGCATCGGGTTTGAGGGCGTGGTAGGACCAGGACAGCACGGCGCGCACAGCAGTGGTCTCGTCGTCCACCGCGAGCACGTCCAGGCGGGCGCGCTCGTCCGCCAGCTCCTCGCGCAGGTCGGCGAGGGTCAGGTGCGGGCGGTCGGTCAGCTGTGCCGCCGCCACGCGCAGCGCCAGCGGCAGGTGCCCGCACAGCGCGGCGAGTTCGGCGGCGGCCTCGCGCTGGGCCCGCACCTGCGCGTCGCCGACCAGCCCGGCGAGCATGCACACCGATTCGGCCGGGCTGAGCACGTCCAGGGTGATCCGGTGCGCCCCGTCCCTGGCGACCAGCCCGCCCAGCCGGTTGCGGCTGGTCACCAGTACCGAGCAGGTCGGGCTGCCGGGCAGCAGCGGGCGCACCTGGTCGGTGCTCGCGGCGTTGTCCAGCAGCACCAGCATGCGCTTGCCCGCCAGCTGACTGCGGTAGAGCGCGGCCAACTCGTCGGCCTCGCCGGGGATCGTCGCGGCGTCCACGCCCAGCCCGCGCAGCAACTGCCCCAGCGCGGACGCGGGCTGCAACGGCGGCTGGCGCGGGTCGAAGCCGCGCAGGTTGACGTAGAGCTGGCCGTCCGGGAACCGCTCGGCGATGCGGTGCGCCGCGTGCACGGCGAGCGCGGTCTTGCCGATGCCCCCGGAGCCGTCGATCGCGGAGATCACCGCGACCGGGCGGTCGGTGGCCGCGAGCAGTTCGGTCAGCGCGGCCAGTTCCCGCTCGCGCCCGGTGAACCCCGGCACGTCGTGCGGCAGTTGGGCGGGCACGGGGGTCCTGGGCCGGACCGAGGGCGGAGCCGCCGAGGGTGCGTCGGACACCATCGAGGCGTGCAGGGTGCGCAGCTGCGGTCCCGGCTCGATGCCCAACTGCTCCACCGTGACGCGGCGGCCCTCCTCGTACAGCTCGAGCGCTTCGGCTTTGCGCCCGGAACGGTACAAAGCGGTCATCAACAGCGCACGCGGCCGTTCCCGCAACGGTTGCCTGCGGACGATCGGGTCCAATTCCGCAACAGCGTCATCAAATCGTTCGGCGGCCGACAGGGATTCGGACAGGGATTCCGTGGTGGCCAGCCGCAGTTCGTCGATCCGCGTGCGTTCACCGACCACGAACGGGCAACTGATCCCGTCGAAGGGCTGGCCGCGCCACAGCGCGAGGGCCTCGCGCCAGCGCTCGGCGGCGAGGTCGAACCCGCCCGCGTCGTGGGCCTGCCTGGCCCGCTCGCGGTGCGCCTCGGCACGGTGCAGGTCCACCGCGTCCTCGGGCAGTCGCAGCAGGTAGCCGGCCCCGGAACCGGCCGAGACCAGCACGCTGCCCGGCGCGCGGCTGGGCCGGTCGGGTTCCAGCACGCGGCGCAGCGCCGACAGATATGTGGACAGGCTGCCCTGAGCCGTGGCGGGCGGGTCCTCACCCCAGATGGCGTCAACCAGCTCGGCGCGCGAGGCGGCACGGTTGGGGCGCAGCGCCAGCAGCGCCACGACGGCGCGTTGCAACGGCGGCCCGAGCGGGAGTTCGTCACCGTCGAGCAGAACCCTGACGGGTCCGAGGATTTCCACCCGAATCGGTACGGGAACGCCCACGCCCACGTTCACCACCTGACTCCGCGGCACCGGCCCGTGAGCATACAGCGCGATCAAGAATGCGAATTCTGATCGCGTCTGACGGATCGGAGTAGGTCACGAATCGGCGCGGCGGGGTGGCTAACGATCACTCGGTTGGAGCAGACTGTCGCATCCTGTGTGTGACGCAGCTAACGGAGGACCCGTGTACGTCGAGTTCAGTTGGGAGCCGGAACCGGCGGATCGGCGGGACGCCCTGCGCGCCGTCGCGCCGGTCGTGCGGTGGGCTCCGTGGTTCGCAGCGGCGCTGGCCGCGATGTCCGCTGTGCTGCTGGTGGCGGGCAACGCGTCCTCCGGCGCGCTCGGCATGATCGCCGCGGCCGCCGTGCTGGTGATCGTGCCGTGGCAGGCGCGGCTGCTCTACCGCGACAACCTGCCCGCCAACCAGTTGGTGCTGGCCAGCGCCGACGAGTTCGCGCTGCGCATGAGCGGTCCCGCGAGCGCACCCAGCGAGCTGGCCTGGACGGCCCTGCGCGGCTGGCAGGAGACCGAGCACGGTATCGTCCTGCGCACCGGTTCCCGGCCCTACAGCCCGGTCTACTCGGTGCCGCACCGCGCCTTCGCCGCGCCCTCCGACGAGCACGGCTTCCGGGAGCTGCTGATCCGCCGCGTCGGACCTGTTGGCTGACAGCACCGCGACGGTGCTCCGGCCACCACAACTGTGGTGTCAGCACCGAAACCCGCGTGCCCCGCGTGTGCATCCGCCGCTGGGCCACGTAATGTCATCCGACGTGTCTTGTCCGAGCGCGACGCTGGTCGTCTGGACCTCAGCCTGGCTGCACGGCGCAGCCGCGGCCGACGACGTCCTGGACGCCCTGCAGGTCTGGGCCGAGTTGCACGAGGTCGTCGCTGATGACGACGGCACCGCAACCGCCCTCGACCTCCCTGGCCCCGATGAGTCCCCCGCCGCACCGGCGCTGCTGCTGGCCGCGCTGCGCAGGACACAGGCCGGTGACGGCCGCCTCGTCCTGCCGGTACCCGGCGACGTGCGAGGACTGGGTGGCAACGGCCCGCTCAACGCCTGCGCCCTGCGCGCGGGGCAGGCCGTGGTGCTGCCCGACGCCGGTGTGGGCATCGTGCCCCGGCTCGTGGCCGACCAGGTGATCCGCTGGACCGTGTTCGACCTGCCCTCGGCGACCCCGCCCGAGCACGTGCCGATCGGCGAGGCCGAGCACGGGCTGGCCGGGGCGATGCGGCAGGCCGCGACCACCCTGGTGGACCTGGACGTGGCCCGGCACCGGCCGAACGTGCGCAAGGAGATCGAGAACGCGGTCGCCGCCCAGCCGAGGCTGGCCTGGCCCACGGGCATGCCGCCCCGGTCGCTGCGCGTGCTCCAGCGGGCCACCGAGGTCGCCGCGATCCTGGAGGTCGCCGCCGGGGACGCACCCGGTGGCGCGGTCTCCGCCTCCGCCACCCGTGCCAGGGCCGAGGCGCTGCGCCCGCTGTCCGACGCCGTGCGCCGTGCCCGGTGTGCCGCCATCGACGAGGCGGTGCGTGTGCTGTCCGACCACGCCGGGAGGCACTGACCGTGCGGCCGTGGGTCTTCACCCTGCTGGGCGTGCTCGCCGTGCTGCTCGGCGGGCTGTGGACCCTGCAGGGGCTGGGGTACGTCACCGGAAGTTTCATGACCGGGTCCAAGCTGTGGCTGACCATCGGCCTGCTGCTGGCCCTGGCCGGGATCTGGTCGCTGGTCACCGGCATCCGGCGTTCCAGGGGCTGAGGGTGTGAACTCCGCTCGGGACGACATCGTCGAGACCTCCGACTACGTCTGGCAGCGGCTGAGTTCCCGGCTGGCCGGGCTCACCGAGGCGGAGTTCCACTGGCAGCCCGAGGTCACCACGTTGAAGTGGCGGCTCCGCCACATCGTCGACTTCCTCTCCATGGAGCGGAACTGGACCTGGCTCGGCCTGGAGCCCTCGGGCGTCACCATCGCCGAGCCGACCACCGCGGCCGGTGCCCTGTCCGCGCTCGATCAGGCTTACGCCGCCTGGAGTTCCGTGCTGGCCGCCAGCACCGACTCCTCGCTCCAGGAACCCATCGGCCCGCTCGGCGGTCCCTACGCCACCGCCACCCGCCGCGCGTTCGTCCTGCACATCCTGGACGAGCTGGTGCACCACGGCGCCGAAGCCGCCCTCATGCGCGACCTGTACGCGGCGCGACAGCGCGGCTAGCGAGCTGTCCCGCACCGGACTGGTCGAGTTGGCTGACCGGGGTGCGCCAGCCGGGTTGGTGGTCCCAGGTGGTGGTGTGCCCGCTGGGGTGGGTCTGTTCGGCGACCTGGTTGTCAGGGGTCAGGCGTAGCTTCGAGACACGACGACCGAGGGGGTCGTAGGTGTAGCGCCAGGAGATGTTGTCAGGGGTGGTGGTGCCGATAAGTCGATCATCACAATTTCATGGGTAGCGCCAGATCCGGGTCTGGCCGGACAAGGTCCGCACGTGCCGGGCGGCCAAGGTTGCGGCCGAAGTCCGCGAGCTGCCGCCCGAGCCGCGCAGGTGCCCAGGATTGGTGTGGATCTTGCTCGCGGGGCACGACCTCACAAACCGAGCGGTTCTCTCACGCCGGGCGCCGTCGGGCGGGCGGCTCGCAGCAGGCGGTGGCGCAGAACGTGCCGTTGGCGGTGCACCCGGCGGAGGGCAGCGCGGACAGCTTGCGCGCGGGCGCGTCGGCGACGTGTTCGCGGATCAGCTCGACGACGAGCTGGGCGAAGCGCGGGTCGGGGCCGGGGGTGGCGGCGCGGGCGAAGGCCATGCCGTGTTCCTCGGCGCGCTCACGGGCCTCGGTGTCCAGGTCCCAGACGACCTCGAGGTGGTCGCTGACGAAGCCGACCGGGCACACGAGGACCGCGCGGACCCCGTCGGCGTGCAGGGCGTCGATGTGGTCGACGATGTCGGGCTCCAGCCACGGCACCTGCGGCGGGCCAGAGCGGGACTGCCACACCACGTCGTACTCGGCGACACCGGCCGCGGCGGCGACGAGCCTGGCGGCCTCGGCGATCTGCCGTGAGTAGCGGTGCCCACCCTCCTCGCGGGGACCGGCCGTGGCGTCGAAGGACACGGGGATGGAGTGCGCGGTGAACACGAGCCGGAACGGCACGTCCCGCGGCAGCTGCTCGCGGGCGGCGAGCACGGCGTCGGCGAAGGGCTCGACGAACAGCGGGTGGTCGAAGAACTGGCGCAGCTTCACCAGGTCCGGGGCGTTGTCGCCGACGCTGGCGCGGGCACGGGTGATGTCCTCGTCGTACTGGCGGCAGGCCGAGTAGCCACCATAGGCGCTGGTCGGGAACACCAACGCGGTCCGGACCCCGTCGGCGACCATCTTGCCCACGGTGTCCTCGACCATCGGGTGCCAGTTGCGGTTGCCGAAGTACACCGGCAGGTCGATGCCCTGCGCGGCCAGCTCGGCACGCACCGCCTCGATGATGTCCCGGTTGAGCTGGTTGATCGGCGACACACCACCGAAGTGCAGGTAGTGCTGGGCGACCTCGTCCAGTCGCTCCGGCGGCACACCTCGCCCCCGGGTGACGTTCTCCAGGAACGGACGGACGTCCGCCTCACCTTCCGGTCCGCCGAAGGACAGCAGCAACAACGCGTCGACACTCACCGCACCATCTTCACCCCACGCCGCGGGCAACGCCCGACGGGGTCGTCACTCGGGGATGATCGAGGGCTTCTTCTTGGGGCGCAGCCGCCGCACGAACGGCACGGCGATCGCGCCCGCGGCCATCACCGCGGCGATCACGAACACCCCCAGCGAGGTGTTGTTGTTCGAGGTGACCTGCGCGGCGGTGGGCACGGGCACCGGGGGCGGTGCCGTCGGCGAGGGCAGCGCCTCGTAGTTCACCAGCCCGGTGCGCTCCATCATGGTGATGTGGTCGAGCACGACCACCATGCAGCGGTTGGCGAAGTCCCTGATCATCGAGTTGCGGGTGCCCGCGCGAACCTGGGCCAGCAGCTGGTAGACCGCGCCGTGCTGGTCGCGCAGCACCCCGGCGAAGAACTTGTCGAAGGCCGTGCCGCTGGCGTTGGTCATCTCGGTGAGGAAGCCCTGCTGCTCGGGCAGCGGGGTGGTGGGGATCGGCACGTTCAGCTCGGCCGCGATCTTGGTGTCGGTGGCGTTGAGCTCGGTGTGCCCGTCGATGAGGTGGGTTCCGGCGTCGCGCACCGCCTGCGAGACGCCCTTCTTCAGCGCCATCTCCCCGGAGGGCAGCTCCCAGGCACCGGCCAGCCGCACCTTGACCAGCATCAGCCGGTCGGCGGGCCCGAGCGGGCCCCACTGGGTCTGCGTGACCTCGGTTCCCACGTCCAGCGGGTTGCCGGTGTTGGCGGTGTTGCTCACCTGAGTCGTGCCACTGGCACACCCGGCCAGGGGCGCGGACAGCACGCCCAGACCCACCACCAGCATCGCGGCCCTTCTCCGCATCGCCGCTGTGATCACCGGTCACCCACCTCTCGTCCAACGCAAACGCTGTCCTGGACTACGGGTGGGCACCGGTGATCCGCTCAGCCCCGAGTGGCCGCGTTATCCAATCGTTACCTGACTACTTCGGTGAAGGCCGCGGCCAGCACATCCAGGCCCTCGGTGAGCACCGCGTGCGGGATCACCAGCGGCGGCAGCAGGCGCAGCACGTTGCCGTAGGTGCCCGCGGTGAGCACGACGACTCCCCTGGCGTGGCAGGCCTTCGCGATGCGGGCGGTCAGGTCGGCGTCCGGCTCGGTGGTGCCGGGCCGGACCAGTTCCACGGCGATCATCGCGCCGCGGCCCCGCACCTCGCCGATCACCGGGAACCGCCCGGCCAGGTCGCGCAGCCGGGCCAGCGCGATCCGCTCGATCTCGGCGGCCTTGGCGCACAGGTCCTGTTCGCGCATCACCTCGATCGTGGCCAGCGCGGCGGCGCACGCGATCGGGTTGCCGCCGTAGGTGCCGCCCAGCCCGCCGCCGTGCACCGCGTCCATGATCTCGGCGCGGCCGGTGACGGCGGCCAGCGGCAGACCGCCCGCGATGCCCTTGGCGGTGGTGATCAGATCGGGCACCACGCCCTCGTGGCCGCAGGCGAACCAGGTGCCGGTGCGGCAGAAGCCGGTCTGGATCTCGTCGGCCACCAGCAGCACCCCGCGCTCGGCGCACCAGCGGGCGATCTCCGGCAGGAAACCGGGCGCGGGCACCACGAAGCCGCCCTCACCCTGGACCGGCTCGATCAGCACGCAGGCCAGGTTGTCCGCGCCGACCTGCTTGTCGATCATGTCGATGGCGCGCGCGGCGGCCTGCTGCCCGGTCAGGCCCTGCGGGTCCCGCAGCGGGTAGGACATCGGCACCCGGTAGACCTCCGGCGCGAACGGCCCGAACCGGTGCTTGTACGGCATGTTCTTGGCGGTCAACGCCATCGTGAGGTTGGTGCGCCCGTGATAGGCGTGGTCGAACACCACGACCGCCTGCCGCCCGGTGGCGTGCCGGGCGATCTTCACCGCGTTCTCCACCGCCTCGGCGCCGGAGTTGAACAGGGCGGAGCGCTTGGCGTGCGTGCCCGGGGTCAGCTCGGCCAGTTCCTCGCACACCCGCACGTAGCCCTCGTAGGGCGTGACCATGAAGCAGGTGTGCGTGAAGCGGGATGCCTGCTCCTGCACGGCGGAGACCACGGCGGGCGCGGCGGCGCCCACGCTGGTGACCGCGATGCCCGAGCCGAGGTCGATCAGGGTGTTGCCGTCCACGTCGTGCAGCAGGCCGGGACTGGCCGACTCCACGAACACGGGCAGCACGCTGCCCACGCCCTTGGCCACGGTGTCGAGCCTGCGGCGCTGGGCGTCCAGCGAACGCGGTCCGGGGATCTCGGTGACGAGTCGGCGGGCGGTGGGCGCGGTGGGCGTTGCCACTACTGGTCCTTTCCTGGGGAGGTGGCGGTGAAAGCGGGCACTCGGGAACTCGTGCGGTGGCGCCACAGGCCGACGGCCACCACCACGGCGGCCACGACCAGGCTGAGGGCCATCTGCGGCCGGGCGTCGGCGTCGAAGAGCATGCCGACCAGCAGCGCCACCATCGCCAGGATGGCGATCCAGGTCAGGTAGGGGAAACCCCACATCTTCAGGGTCAACCGCTCGGGGGCCTCACGTTCCAGGCGGCGGCGCATCCGCAGCTGGGAGACGGCGATCGCCAGCCAGACGAACACCGCGATCGCACCGGAAGCGTTGGTGAGGAACAGGAACACCGTGTCCGGCGAGACGTAGTTGAAGAACACGGCGATGAAACCGACCACAGTGGACACCAGCACGGCCGCGACCGGCACACCGGAACGGGAGATGCGACCGAGCAGCGCGGGCGCGTCCCTGCGACCGGCCAGCGAGAACGCCATGCGCGAGGAGGTGTACAGCCCGGAGTTCAGGCAGGACAGCACCGAGGTCAGCACGATCACGTCCATCACCGCGCCCGCACCGGGCAGGCCGATGCGCTCCAGCACCGCCACGTACGGGCTCTTGGCGATGCCCGCGTCGTCCCAGGGCAGCAGGGTCAGCACGATCGCGATGGAACCCAGGTAGAACACCAGGATCCGCCACACCACCGAGCGCACGGCCGAGCGGACCGCGTGCACCGGGTCGGCCGACTCGCCCGCGGCGACGGTGGCGATCTCCGCGCCGAAGAAGGAGAACACCACGACGAACATCGCGGCCACCACGGGCGGGAAGCCGTTGGGCAGGAAGCCGCCGTGCCCGGTGAGGTTGTGTAGGCCAGGTGAGGCGAAGCCCGGAACCAGTCCGAGCAGCGCGGCCACACCGACGAGCAGGAACACGGTGATCGCGGCGACCTTGATCGCGGCGAACCAGAACTCGAACTCACCATAGGAGCGGACCGAGAACAGGTTGGTGGCGGTCAGCAGGGCCATCAGCACCAGGGCCCAGGTCCACTGTGGCACGCCGGGCACCCAGCGGTGCACGATCGCCGCACCGGCCGAGGCCTCCACCGCGAGCACGATCACCCAGAAGAACCAGTACAGCCAGCCGATGGCGAAGCCCGCCCACGGGCCGATCGCGCGGTCGGCGTAGGCGGAGAACGAGCCGGTCTCCGGGGTGGCCGCCGACATCTCGCCGAGCATGCGCATCACCAGCACGACGAGCACGCCCGCGACCGCGTAGGAGATCAGCACGCCGGGACCGGCCTGCTTGATCGCCGCCCCGCTGCCGACGAACAACCCGGCCCCGATCACGCCCGCGATGGCGATCATGCTCAGGTGCCGTTTGGCCAGCGTGGCGGCGAGCTTGGGCGGTGGTGCGCTCATCAACCAGTCCTCCTGTCGGGTGCAGCCAGCGTGGTCGGCGTCACTGCCACCGGCCAAGTAGCCTGTTTGGACAAGTTGTCCTCCAGTCTTGGCCGGATTGTCCAGAGGTGCCGGGTGACCACCACGCTTGCCGCCCTGCTGCGGCGCCCCGAGCTGGGGCTCGTGGTGCGGGCCGGTGCGCGTGGGCTGGACCGGCCGGTGCACTGGGTGCACACCAGCGAGCTGATCGACCCGGTGGACTTCCTGGAGGGCGGCGAACTGCTGCTGACCACCGGGATCGGCGCGGGCAGGACCAGGTCCGCGCAGGTGGAGTACGTGCGGCGGCTACACGCGGCTGGGGTCGCGGGTCTCGGCGTGGGCACCGGGCTGACCTGGTCGCGGGTGCCCGCCGCGCTGGCCACCGAGGCGGAGGACCTGGGCCTGCCGGTGCTCGAGGTGCCCCGCGAGGTGCCGTTCATCGCGATCAGCAAGGCCGTGGCCGCGGCAGTGGCCGCCGAGCAGTACGCCGAGGTAACCCGTGCATACCAAGCACAGCGTGCGCTGACCTCGGCCGCGGTGCGTACCGATGGCGCGAACGCGGTCGTGCGTCAGCTCGCGAGGCGGCTGTCGGCCTGGGTGCTGTTGCTGGACCACCGAGGTGCCGTCCGCACCGGACGTGCCGAGCACGCCGAGGCCCTGCGCCCCGAACTGGCCAGACTACGTGCGGCGGCACCACCGTCCAGTTCGACCTTTTCCTTGGGCGGCAACGAGATCACCGTGCAGGCTTTGGGCGCGGGCCGCCGGGTGCGAGGCTTCCTCGCCGTCGGCAGGCAGCACCGCCTGTCGCCGACCGAGCAGCACGTGCTCACCACCGCGGCCGCCCTGTTGACCGTCGGCTTCGAACGGTCCAACGCCCTGGACGCCGCGCAGCGCACGCTGCGCACCGGCCTGCTCCGGCTCGCGCTCGGCGGGCAGCACGAGCTCGCGCTGTCCGTGGCGGGCGAGTTGTGGGGGGATCCGCCCGCGGCGCCGCTGCACGTGGCGGTGCTCGGCGGCACGGGCCGTGGCGCGGCGATCGACCTGCTCGAAGATCGGGGCGACGCCCTGTTCCACGCCGACCTAGACGGGGAGCTGGTCGTGCTGCTCGCCGAGGTCACGCCCCTGGCCGAGCTGCGTGAGGTGCACGTCGGTGTGTCGGAACCGACCGACTACGCGGATCTGGGCCGTGCCCACGAGCAGGCTCGTCGCGCGCTGGGCGCGGCACGGCGATCCGGCGCCCCGCTGGTGCACTTCGCCGAGTTGGCCGCGGGCGGGGTGCTGCACCTGGTGGACGAGTCCGCGGCGCGGGCCTTCGCGGAGTCACTGCTCGCGCCGCTGCTGGCGCACGACGCCACCGGCCGGGGTGAGCTGGTGACCTCGCTGCGTGCCTGGCTTGGGCAGCACGGGCAGTGGGACCCCGCGGCGGCCCGGTTGGGCGTGCACCGGCACACGCTGCGGCACCGGATCGGGCGGGTGGAGCAGCTGCTCGGGCGCAGCCTGGACTCCGCAGACCTGCGTGCCGAGCTCTGGCTCGCCCTCCGCGCCCTGCCCTGAGGCCGATCCAAACGCGAGTCCCGTCCTGAGTAGCGCGAGTCCCGCCCAGCCGCGCACGAATCCCGGTCACAGGCGCGCGAGTCCCGTGCTGAGCCGCACGCCCCAAACCGGAGAGCGGGACTCACGCGCCACAGGACGGGACTCGCGCCCTACACAGCGGGACTCGCGCGCCGCAGAGCGGGACTCGCGCCCCACAGAACGGGACTCGCACGCCTCACAGCGGGACTCGCGCGCCGCAGAACGGGACTCGCCGGGGGCGGGTCAGTGCCCGGCCATGTGTAGCGCCAGCTGGGTGCGGTCGCGCAGGCCTAGTTTGCGCAGGGTGCTGGACACGTGGTTCTTCACCGTGCCCTCGGTGATGAACAACCGTGCCGCGATCTCGCGGTTGGACGAGCCCCCGGCGACCAGCCTGGCCACCTCGGCCTCACGGGTGGACAGCACGGTGTGCGACACCGGCCCGGGTCCCTTGAGCTGGGCCACGACCCGGGCGGCGACCTGGCCGTCCAGCACGGTTTCCCCGGCTGCGGCCTTGGCGATCGCGGCGACCAGTTCCTCCGGGGAGGCGTCCTTGAGCAGGAAGCCGCGCGCCCCGGCACGTAGCGCGCCGAACACGTACTCGTCCTCGTCGAAGGTGGTGAGCACGATCGCGGCGACCTCGGGGTGGTCCCTGCTCAGCCGGGTGATCAGCTCCACCCCGTCCATCCTGGGCATCCGGGCGTCGACCAGCGCCACCTGCGGCCGGTGCCGGGCCACCTCGGCCAGGGCCTGCACCCCGTCGGCGGCCTCGGCGACGACCTCGACCCCGTCCTCGATCTCCAACAGCTTGCGCAGCCCGCTGCGCATCAGCACCTGGTCGTCCACCAGCAGCACGCGCACCGCGGTCATGCCCGGGCCACCGGCAGCTCGACCCGCAGCAGGAAGCCGCCCCGATCGGCGTTGTGCGCCACCAGGCCCCCGCCGAGGGACTCGGCGCGCTCGGCCAGCGAGGACAGGCCGAACCCGCGCTCGCAGTCCCCGGGGCCCGTGCCGCCACCGTCGTCGCTCACGGCCAGGCTCACCCGGTCCTCGGTGAAGTGCAGCACGGCCTCGGCCCGGCTCGCACCGGCATGGCGCAGCACGTTGGTCAGTCCTTCCTGCAACACCCGGTACAGCACCAGCTCAGTGTCGCCCAGTAGCGGCAGTTCGCGTCCCCGCACGGAGAATTCGACCCGGACCCCGGTGCCGTCGAAGGAGCGGGCCAGTTCGGCGAGCGCGGCGCTGCCCGAGGCGCCCTCCAGCCCCAGCGGGCGCATCGCGCGCACCCAGCGCCGGGTGTCGGCCAGCGCGAAGCCGGTCAGCTCCTTGGCCTGGCGCACCTCATCCCACGCCTGCTCGGGGCGCAGGGTGCGGAAGCGCTCCGCGTTGGTCAGCCCGACCTTGATCACGGTCAGGTAGTGCCCGATCGAGTCGTGCATCTCGCGGGACATCCTGGCCCGTTCCTCGGCGACGGCCAGGTCCCGCATCTGCTCGGCGTGCGCGCGCAGCTCGGCATGTGCCGCGGCGAGCTCCCCGAGCAGTCGCTGGCTCTCCTCGCGCCGGGCCCGCGCCTCGGTGACGGCGTGCACCAGGCCCACCACGAACACCGCCAGCGCGGGCACGACCAGCGCCTGGACCAGTGCGAAGACCAGGCTGTGCCCCGGGTAGACCAGCGAGCCGCCGAAGGAGACCAGCATGAGCGCCGTGCACAACGCCACGGCACCGCGCACCCCGAACAGGAACGTGCAGTTGGCCAGCGCCAGCAGCAACCACACCACGATCGTGTTGTAGGAGGTGACGAAGTTGAGCAGCAGCGCAACGGCGACGAACAGCGGGTGCATCGCCTTGCGCCACAGCGGAGCGGTCGGTTCCCACGGCAGCACCAACCACAGCGCCACGAGCGCGCACGAGCAGGCGAGCACGGGCCACAGGCCGTAGGGCTGCTCCAGGTTGAGGTAGTTCGCCGACACCGCAACGGGAAGCACCAGCACGGTGATCCAGAAGACCAGGCCGCAGAACAACGGCCGGGCAGGATCGATGGCCCGGTCGGCGAGCCACCGGACCCGACCGGGCCATGGAGACTCCGCTGGCGCTGGAGAGGTGGAGTCCACGCGACAGACAGTAACGGCCGGGCGCGCGGTGGGCATCGAGCCCGGGACACATGACTTTGGTCATGGCCGGGGCGGGCACACTGGTGCGCTGCGCCCGCCCCGGCCGGACGCGACTACATGCCGACGGCGTGCAGACCGCCGTCGACCCACACCATCGAGCCGGTGGTGGCCGGGAGCCAGTCCGACAGCAGGACGCACACGGACTTGGCCACCGGCTCGGGGTCGGTCGGGTCCCAGCCCAGCGGGGCGCGCTCGGCCCACATCTTGTCCAGGTCGGTGAACCCGGGGATGGACTTGGCGGCCATCGTGCGCACCGGGCCCGCCGCGACCAGGTTCACCCGGACCTTGCGCGGGCCCAGGTCGCGGGCCAGGTAGCGGGTCACCGACTCCAGCGCGGCCTTGGACACGCCCATCCAGTTGTAGGCGGGCCACGCGACGCGCGCGTCGAAGTCCATGCCCACCACGGAGCCGCCCTCGCTCATCAGCGGCAGCAGCGCGACGGCCAGCGACTTCAGCGAGTACGCCGAGACCTGCACCGCGGTGGCCACGTCCTCCCAGGGCGCGTCCAGGAAGTCCGCGCCCAGCGTGGAGGGCGGGCCGTAGGCGATGGAGTGCAGGACCCCGTCCACCCCGTCGAGGTGCTCGCGCACCTTGCCGGGCAGGGCCTCCAGGTGTTCCGGGTTGGTGACGTCCAGCTCGATCACCGGGGCCGGGTTGGGCAGCCGCTTGGCGATGCGCTCGACCAGGCTCATCCGGCCGAAGCCGGTCAGCACGACCTGGGCCCCCTGCTCCTGCGCCACCTTGGCGACGTGGAAGCCGAGCGAGGCATCAGTGATCACCCCCGTGATCACCAGCCGCTTTCCCTGGAGCAGTCCGCTCACATCCGGTCCTTTCGTACGTGTGGTGGTGGAGGTCAGTGGCCCATGCCGAGGCCGCCGTCGACCGGCAGCACCGCGCCGGTGACGTAGCCCGCGGCGTCGGAGGCCAGGTAGGTGACCGCGGCGGCGACCTCGTCGGGCTCGGCGTAGCGCCCGGCCGGGATCGTGCCGAGGATCTGCTGCTTGCGCTCCTCGGGCAGCGCGTCGGTCATGTCGGTGCGCACGAAGCCGGGCGCGACCACGTTGGCGGTGATGCTGCGGGTGCCCAGCTCACGGCTGATCGAGCGGGCCATGCCGACCAGCCCGGCCTTGCTGGCCGCGTAGTTGACCTGACCGGGTGAACCGAGCAGGCCCACCACCGAGGAGATGTAGATGATCCGGCCCCAGCGGGCGCGCAGCATGGCGCGGGAGGCGCGCTTGGTGACCCGGTAGGCCCCGGTCAGGTTGGCGTCGAGCACCCGGGTGAACTGGTCCTCGGACATGCGCATGAGCAGCGTGTCGTCGGTGATGCCCGCGTTGGCCACGAGCACCTCGACCGCGCCCTGGTGCGCCTCGACCTCGGCGAAGGCCGTGTCGATCTGCTCGGCGTCGGTGACGTCGCACTTCACCCCGAACAGGCCCTCCGGAGCACCGGAGCCCCGGTGGGTGATCGCGACCTTGTCGCCCTGGGCCGCGAAGGCCCTGGCGATGGCCAGTCCGATGCCGCGGTTGCCGCCGGTGACCAGTACCGACCGTGCCACAGATGCTCCTCGACTCGCTGGGGGTGTCTGCAGGGCAGGCTATCTGCACGGTCCTGCGGCCGACGCATCGGCGTGGCCAGAGAAGACGCGCGGATTTGGTAGGGATTGCACATGGCGACCGGGTTGATCTCGCGGCTACGTGCCGAGGTGGACGGGGACGTGCTGGCCGATGCCACCGCACGGGCGGTGTACGCCGCCGACGCCTCCAACTACCGGCACGTCCCGCAGGTGGTGGTGTGCCCGCGTACCCCGCAGGCCGTGGTGGCCGCGGTGGGTGTGGCGGCCGAGTTGGGCGTGCCGATCACCAACCGGGGTGCGGGCACCAGCATCGCGGGCAACTCCTGCGGCACGGGGCTCGTACTCGACTTCTCTCGACACTTGAACCAAGTGCTAAATGTTGATCCGGAGCGGCGCCTGGCCACCGTGCGGCCAGGTGTGGTGCTGGACACGCTCAACGCCGAAGCCGGTCGGCACGGGCTGACCTTCGGCCCCGACCCGTCCACGCACAGCCGCTGCACGCTCGGCGGCATGATCGGCAACAACGCGTGCGGGGCGCACTCGGTGGCCTTCGGCAGGACCGTGGACAACGTCGAGTCCTTGGACGTGCTGCTGCCGGACGGCACCCGGTTCACCGCGGGCACCGACGAGTCCCCCGTGCACGGCGCGCTGCGCGAGCTGATGAGCACCTCGGCGGAGGCGGTGCGGGCCGGGTTCCCGCGGCTCACCCGCCGGGTCTCCGGCTACAACCTGGACCAGCTGCTGCCCGAGAACGGCTTCCACCTTGGCCGTGCGCTGGTCGGCAGCGAGGGCACCTGCGTGACGTTGCTCGGCGCGACCCTGCGGCTGGTCGAACTGCCCCGCGAGCGCACCCTGGTCGTGCTGGGCTTCCCCGACGCCTACGCCGCCGCCGACCAGGTCGTGGCGCTGCTGTCCCTGGACGCGCTGGCCATCGAGGGCATCAACGGCGAACTGGTCGACGTGGTGCGCATGCGCAAGCCGCACACCCCGGGCCTGGCCGCGCTGCCCGTGGGCCAGAGCTGGCTGTTCGTGGAGACCGTCAGCGCCGAGGCGGCACACCGCGTGGTGGCGGCGATGCCGGGTGCCACCGGCTCGGTGATCGTGTCCGATCCCGCTCGGGCCCGGGCCCTGTGGCGCATCCGCGAGGACGGAGCCGGGCTGGTCACCCGCACCGCCGACGGGGCCGAGGCGTGGTCGGGCTGGGAGGACGCGGCGGTGCCGCCCGAGCGGCTGGGCGCCTACCTGCGCGAGTTCGACGCCCTGCTGGGCAGGCACGGCAGGCGCGGCCCCACCTACGGGCACTACGGGGACGGCTGCCTGCACGTGCGCATCGACTTCGACCTGCGCGGATCGGGCTTTCGCCAGTTCATGGAAGAAGCCGCCGACCTGGTGGTCTCGCACGGCGGCTCGCTGTCGGGCGAGCACGGTGACGGGCAGGCCAGGTCGGAGCTGCTGCCGAGGATGTACCCGCCGGAGGTCATGGCGGCCTTCGCCCGGTTCAAGTCGGTGTTCGACCCGCGCGGGCTGATGAACCCGGGCCGCATCGTGGACCCGCTGCCGCTGGACGCCGACCTGCGCGTGGTCATCGCCCCGGCCAAGCTGCCGACCAGGACCTCGCTCGCACTGCACGCCGACGGCGGCGACCTGGCCGCCGCCACGCGGCGCTGCGTGGGCGTTGGCAAGTGCCTGGCCGCCGGCGGCGGGGTGATGTGCCCGAGCTACCGCGTGACGCGGCAGGAGCAGCACTCCACCCGTGGCCGTGCCCGGTTGTTGTTCGAGATGCTCGCGGGCGAGGTCGTGCCCGGCGGGTGGCGCTCGCGCGAGGTCCGTGACGCGCTGGACCTGTGCCTGTCCTGCAAGGGCTGCAAGCGGGACTGCCCGGTGGACGTGGACATGGCCGCGTACAAGGCGGAGTTCCTGCACCGGCACTACCGGGGCAGGCCGCGGCCCGCATCCCACTACTCCATGGGCTGGCTCCCGCTCTGGCTCGCGATCACGCCCGCGCGGCTGATCAACGCCGTCCGCGGCTCCGCACTGGTCAAGCGCCTCGGCGGCATCGCACCCGAACGCACCGTGCCCGCCGTCGCCCCGCGCAGCTTCCAGGCCCAAGTCGTGAACAAAGCCGTGTCCCAAGGGGTTGTGCTGTTCCCCGACACCTTCACCAACCGCTTCTCCCCCGAGGTCGGCGCCGACGCGCTCGCCGTGCTGGAACACCTCGGCTTCGCCGTCACCGTGCCCCGCCAGCGAGTGTGCTGCGGGCTGACCTGGATGTCCACCGGGCAGCTCGGCACGGCTCGCCGGGTGCTGCGCCGCACCGCCCGCCTGCTGGACGGCACCGATCCCGTGGTGGGTCTGGAACCCAGTTGCACGGCGTTCCTCCGCAACGACGCGCTGGAGCTGTTGCCCGAGGACCCCGCCGTGCGCCGCCTCGCCCGGCGGACCCGCACGCTCGCCGAGCAACTCGCGCCCACTGTGGACGATTGGCCCGCACCCTCGTTGCCCCGCAAGGCTTTGATGCAGCCACATTGCCATCAGTACGCCGAACTCGGCGTGGACGCCGACCGCACGGTGCTGGCCGCCGCCGGGGTCGACGCCCAGGTGCTCGACGCCGGGTGCTGCGGGCTCGCGGGCAACTTCGGCTTCGAGCGCGGCCACTACGAGGTGTCCGTCGGCGCCGCCGAACTCGCCCTCGCCCCCGCCGTGCGCGCCGCCGCCCCCGACACCGCGATCCTCGCCGACGGCTTCAGCTGCCGCACCCAGCTCGCCCACACCACCGACCGCCCCGGCACCCACCTCGCCACCCTGCTCGCCGAGGCGTTCGACCTACGCCGCTGAGCGGGTGGCGTGAGCGGCTCACGCCACCGCCCGAACGTCATGAAGGTGCCCTTTGAGACGTTGAACGTCCTGAAAGGCACCTTCATGACAGGAACGACCTACGCTCCGCAAGATTTGATCGTCACTGAAGCCATAGCGGCCCACAACGTCATGAAGGTGCCCTTCACGACACTGGGCGTCCCAAGGGGCCCCTTCATGGCGGTGGGGCGAGCGAGCCTCCGTGCCACCTTCACGGCGCGAGGAGCCGGGGCACCCGAGGCTTGACACCCGCGTATCGTTGACTCAGTCAATGGATCTGTTGAGGTGGTCAACGATGGGTGATCGGGTCAGCGAGGTGCGGGCCTTCAACCGCTTCTACACCGGCGTGGTCGGCGCCCTGGGCGAGGTGCACCTGGACACGCCCTACTCGCTGACCGAGTCACGGCTGATCTTCGAACTGGCGCAGCGGGAGTCGGTGCCGGTACCGGAACTGCGGCGCGGGCTGGACCTGGACGCGGGCTACCTGAGCAGGCTGCTGGCCAGGTTCGAGGCGGACGGGCTGGTGGCCCGGCAGCGCGACGAGCAGGACGCGCGGCGGCAGGTGGTGCGGCTGCTGGGGCCGGGGCACGAGGCGCACGACCTGCTGGAGGAGCGCACGGTGGACCGGGTCGGCGCGCTGCTGGCGGACCTGTCGGAGGAGGAGCAGCGCGAACTGCTGGGCGCGATGGCCAGGATCCAGCGGCTGCTGGGCGGAGGCCACCGGGCAGCGGGCTACGTGCTGCGGGCGCCGAGGCCGGGGGACCTGGGCTGGGTGGTGCACCGGCACGGGGTGCGCTACGCGGAGGAGTACGGCTGGGACGAGCGGTTCGAGGCGATGGTCGCGCGGATCGCGGCGGACTACCTCACCGGGTTCGACCCGCGCAGGGACGCCGGGTGGATCGCGGAGGTGGACGGGCAGCGCGCGGGCTGCGTGTTCTGCGTGCACAAGGACGACATGACGGCGCAGCTGCGCATGTTGCTGGTGGAACCGGCGGCGCGGGGCATGGGGCTGGGGTCGCGCCTGGTTGAGGAGTGCCTCAGGTTCGCGAGGACGGCCGGGTACCGGGACATGGTGCTGTACACGGACAACTCGCTGTCGACGGCGCGACACATCTACCAGCGCGCGGGTTTCACGCTGGTGGACGAGTACGAGCACGCGGACTACGGCAGCGGCCAGGTGGCTCAGAACTGGGCGATGACCTTGTGATCGGCCGCGTCGGGTTCGAGGAACCGTGACAGGCCAAGGGCTTCGCGCTCGACCTCGGCGGGTACCTTGGCGGTGAACGGGGTGAGGGTGACGGTGGAGACCGGCCCCTCGCGCACGGCGGTCCAGGTGCCAGCGACGAGCCCGTCGACGAGGTAGCTGGCGAGGAACTGGCCGTTGACCTTGACGATCACGCGGCTGGCGTGCTCGGCGGGCAGGATGCGCGAGCGGTCCCTGTAGGACAGGATCGCGGCGTCCCACTTGGGCAGGAACCGAACGGGCACAACGACGTCCTCGGCCGGACGCGGGGCGCGGGGCAGGTCGAGCAGCTCGCGGCCGTCGGGATCGGTCAGCCGCACCAGGTCCGTGCCCAGCGCGGGGTCGAGTTGCTTGTAGCGCAGGTAGGTGAAGGCGGCGAGGTCCTCGCGGCTGGCCGGGCCGAATGCGGCGAGGTAGCGGCGCACCAGCAGAGCGGTGGCCGCGGGCTCGGGCGGCAGGGTGTGCTCGGGCCAGGCCACCAGGGAGAACTTGCCGTGCTGGCGCCAAGCTCCGGACGGGTACACGTGCCGCATCGGCACCAGTGCCCGCGCGCAGTTGAGCAGGTCGTTGGCGGCGATGACGTCCCCGCACAGCTCCCCCACCCGCTCGCGGATCTCGTCGGTGCTGCGGGGCACGGCGGTGAACTCGACCAGCGCGCGGTGCACCGCCTGCTCGTCCCACACGGCGTTGCGGTACTTGCCACGGAACTCGGCCCGAGCCTGCTGGTGGTAGGCCACGGCGAAGGACGGGTAGTCCGCGGCGGACACCAGGTGCAGGGTGCCGCGCATCAGCGTGGACTTGACCACGCTGCCCCGGCGCAGCGCACCCTCCAACTGTGCGGGCGAGAAGCCCGCGAGTCGTGAGAACAGTGCCACGTAAGGGGATGGCGAGTACTGGGCCTGTAGGGCGGCCAGCCTGCGCACCGCCGTGGCCACCGGCACCGACTGCCGCTCCAGCAGCATCTGCCTGGCCAGGGAGGCGACCGCCAACTCGCGGTGCGACACGCGCTTCACCGCCGCATCCTAGACCGGCCAGTACAGTGACGGCGTGTCCCGACCCCGCACCCTCAACCGCGAGCTCGGCGTCAGCCACAACCTGATCCACCAGCGCTTCGGCAGCAAGCAACAACTGTGGCGGGCCACCGTGGACTGGGCCTTCGGCAGGCTGGCCGCCGAGGTGGGCTTCGAGGTGGACGAGTCTGCCGATCCGCTGGACCAGCTCCGCGCGGCGGTGCGCGGGTTCCTGCTGTTCTCCGCACGGCACCCCGACCTGTTGCGGCTGATGAACACCGAGTCCGGGCTGGACAGCGGGCGGCTGGACTACCTCTTCGAGACCTACGTGCGCGAGATCCCCGCCAGCACACTGTTCTTCCTGCTGGCGCACGGGGCCGCCGCCCCGTTCAGCAACGAGCCGCTGGCCAGGCGGTTCGGCGACACCGTGGACGCACAGCGGCACGCGGACCTGGTCGCCGACCTGCTGGTGGCGGGCCTGCGCACGTGAGACGTGCCGGTCGTCCCCTCCCCACGTGGACGACCGGCACGCATGAGCGGACTCAGTCCTTCGTGTCGAGCACCGAGTCCTTCGAGGTCTCCCGCATCGTCAGGTAGACGATCAGCGACACCAGGATGCAGCCCGCGACGTAGTAGAAGAAGACCGTCTCGTGCCCGGCCTGCTTGAGCCACAGTGCGATGTACTCCGCCGTACCGCCGAAGATCGCGACGGTCAGCGCGTAGGGCAGGCCGACCCCCAGTGCGCGGATCTTGGTCGGGAACAGCTCAGCCTTCACGATGGCGTTGATCGAGGTGTAGCCGGTGACGATCACCAGCGAGCCCAGCATGATCAGGAAGGCGATCACGGGCTGCTGGGTGCCGGAGAGCACGGTCAGCAGCGGCACGGTGAGCAGGGTGCCCGCGACACCGAAGAACAGCAGCAGCGGGCGTCGGCCGACGCGGTCGGAGAACCGGCCCGCGATGGGCTGGAGCACCACGAAGACCAGCAGGGCGAAGAAGTTGATCCAGCTCGCCGTGACCTCGTTGATCTTGCTGGTGTTCACCATGAACTTCTGCAGGTAGGTGGTGTAGGTGTAGAAGGCCACCGTGCCGCCCAGGGTCAGCCCGCAGACCAGCAGACACTCCTTGGGGTACTGCAACAGGGTGCGCAGCGTGCCCCGGTTGCCGCGTGCCGCGTCTTTGTTCAACTCGCGAAGATAGTTCTCCGACTCGTCCATGGTGGCCCGCAGGTACATCACCACGGCCGCGCCCAGCGCACCGATGACGAAGGCGATGCGCCAGCCCCAGGAGCCCATCTCCTCTTTGCTCAGGAGTTGTTGCAAGACGATCTGCACGCCGAGCGCGAGGAGCTGGCCGCCGGTCAGCGTCACGTACTGGAAGCTGGAGTAGTAACCGCGCTTGCCCTCGGTGGCCACCTCGGACAGGTACGTGGCGGAGGTGGCGTACTCACCGCCGACCGAGATGCCCTGCAACAGGCGGGCCAGCACCAGCACGACCGGGGCGGCCACGCCGATCGTGGCGTAGCCGGGCGTGAAGGCGATGATCAGCGAGCCCGCCGCCATCAGCGTGACCGAGAGGGTCAGCGCGGCGCGGCGGCCGAACCGGTCGGCGTAGCGGCCCATGAGCCAGCCGCCGATGGGGCGCATCAGGAAGCCGACCGCGAACACGCCCGCGGTGTTGAGCAACTGCGCGGTCTGGTCGCCAGCGGGGAAGAACACCTTGGCGAAGTAGATGGTGAACGCGGTGTAGGCGTACCAGTCGTACCACTCGATCAGGTTGCCCATCGACCCGCGCAGCACGTTGCCGATGACCCGGCGCTCCGACCGTTTGCCGCTCACGTCCGCGTTGACGTCCAGACTCATTGCCCTGCCCTCCCTGGTGACCGGGCTCACGATCACCGCTCACCGGCGGGCGGGGCAAGGCGCGGGCTGGTTTGTTTACAGCCGCTTAGGGTTGGGCCACCCGGCTAGGCCGAACGGGGTCCCGTCCAGGTAGCCGCGGATGCCGCCCGCCGAGTACTCGATCAGCGGGGTGGGCAGCTCGCGCAGCTCGAACCAGCCCAGTTCCGAGCACTTCGCGGGCTCCCGGTTGACCGGCTCGCCCGCCCACCGGGTCGTGGCGAAGAACAGGCCCAGGCGCGGTTCCAGGCCGCTGGCGGTGACGTGCCGGGTGTGCACCAGGCTCAGGTCGGCCTGGTCGATGCGCACGCCGACCTCCTCCAGCGCCTCACGTGCCGCGGCGGCCAGCACCGACTCGCCCGCGTCGAGCTTGCCGGAGGGCAGGTGCCACTGGCCGTCGAAGGCCGGGATCGGGTCGCGGCGCCTGCTCAGCAGCACCTGCTCACCGCGGATCAGCAGCAGGTGCACGTCGATCAGGTGGCGGTCGGGCACGTGCCGGATGGTAGCGGCGGGGTGCCCGCCCGGCCGGGCGGGCACCCCCGGGTTCAGCCGCTGTTGCGGGGCAGGCCGAAGCAGTTGACCGGCACGGTGTGCGCCGGGTCCAGCGCGTTGAGGATGTCCTGGCCGACGACCGGGTCCACGGCCTCCAGGACGTGCTCGCTGAGGTCGGTCGGGCACTGGTCCTGCAACACCAGGTTGGTGATATTCGGACCGGCCGGGGCGATGCCGCTGGTGTAGGGCACCACGGCCTCGTCGTACCTGGTGACGATGGTGGTGAAGTGCACCTGGTGCGGGAACGCCTCGCCGGAGTTGACCGAGTTGAGGAAGTCCGAGCCGGTCAGGAACTGCGGGCCGGACTCGGAGACCGCGCCGATGAGCGGGTCGACCACCGGGCGCAGCCCCAGCTTCTCCGCCAGCTGGTACAGGTTGGCCAGGCCCAGCACGTTGCTGCCCTGGTAGAGCGGGGTCATCGCCACGTACTTGTCCACCTTCTCCGCCCCGCCCAGGTAGCGCAGGTAGTAGCGCGGCATGACGGTGCCCTCGGAGTGGCCGACCAGGTCGACCTTGGCGGCCCCGGTGGCCGCGAGCACCTTGTCGATGAACGGGGCGAGGTCCTTGCTGGCACTGGTCTGCATGGCCGCCATGCCGCCGACCGGCACGCGCCCGTTGAGCCCGTAGGTCAGCGAGAACACGCAGTACCCGTTGTTGGCCAGCATCGGCGCGAACACGTGCCAGTTCAGCGCCTGGTTCGCGCCCGCGCCGTGCACCAGCACGACCGGGTTGGGGTGTTGGCTGCCCGGCTTGCAGGAGAAGTCGTTGCTGCCAGGAGGGGAGCTGGTCAGGTCCAGCGTGTGCTGGATGGCGCCGAGGCCACCGGCAAGTCCGTAGGTGACCTTGAACCGGACCTGGCTGGTCGCCGCGGCGGCGGGACCGGCCAGCAGGGAGACGAGCGCCGCGACCATGATCACGACGGGTCCAGCCCATCGCAGAGCGCGCATGGGTCGTTGTCCTCTCGACGGTGAGAAGGAGCCGATCACATAGGAAGTGATCGTTTCCTTACTGGACCACGCCCCGGCGGACACCGTCAATGACCATTTCGCTCGTTCGTCGGCGAGAATCCACAGCCATGACCCGACGCACCCAGCAGGAGCGCCGCGAGGCCACCGTGGCCAAGCTGGTGGACGCCACGATCAGCGCCATCGTGGAGCTGGGCTACCACCGCACCTCGGTGCAGGCGATCTGCGGGCGGGCCGGGCTCTCGGTCGGCGCGATGTTCCGCCAGTTCGACAGCAGGCTGGACCTGGTCGTGGCCGCCGTGGAGGAGGTCGTCGCGCGGCACCTGGCGCACTTCCGCGAACACCTGGCCGCGCTGGCCGCCGAGGAGGACGTGATCACGGCCTCGCTGCGCTTCCTGCGCCAGGCCACCGGGTCCCCGCTGACCCACGTGCTGCGCGAGGTGCTGATCGCCGCACGCACCGAGCAGGAACTGCGTTCCCGTGTCAGGCCGACGATCCACCGCTACTATTCGGCGATCTTCGCCGACGCGGAGCACGCCGGGGTGCTCGCGCCGCTACCGCCGGAGCACAGGGAGAACGTGGTGCACATGATGGTCCACCTGTTCTCCGGCGAGGCCCTGATCACCGGGGTGGACCCGCGCCCCGAGCAGGCCGAGGCACAGTTGCAGCTGGCCCGGCGCATGCTGCTGACCCTGGCGGGGACCGACTGATGCGGGTGCTGCTGGTCGAGGACGACGACGGGGTCGCGGGCGCGCTGGTCGACGCACTGGGTGCGGCGGGCCACCAGCCGACGCGGCTGCACCGGGGCGCCGACGCGCTGACCCGGCACCACAACGCCGACATCGTGCTGCTCGACCTCGGGCTGCCCGACGGGGACGGCCTGGACGTGCTGCGCAAGCTGCGCAAGGTCACCGACCTGCCGGTGCTGGTGCTGACCGCGCGCAGCGACGAGCGCTCGGTGGTGCGCGGACTCCGCCTGGGCGCCGACGACTACCTGGTCAAGCCGGTACGGCTGGCCGAGCTGCTGGCCAGGATCGAGGCCGTCACCCGGCGGGCCACCGCCCGGGGCGGTGCCGATCAGGGCACCGTGCAGGTCGGCGACGTGCGGATCGACCTGCACGCCAGGCAGGTGCACGTGGGCAGCGAGCTGATCGCGTTGACCTCCAAGGAGTTCGACGTGCTCGCCGCGCTGGCCAGCAGGCGCGGCACCGCGGTCAGCCGCCAGCAGCTGATGGACGAGGTGTGGGGCGATGCCTACCTGGCGATCTCCCGTTCCCTGGACGTGCACGTGGCCCAGTTGCGCGGCAAGCTGCGCCGCCCGGGGCTGCTCACCACCATCCGAGGCTTCGGCTACCGGTTGGACGGCTAGCGGTGCGCACCCGGCTGCTCGTGGTGCTGCTGGCCTTCTCCGCGACGGCCGTGGCCGCGTTCGCCTGGCCGCTGCTGATGGTGACCGCCAGCGAGCGCACCCAGCAGTTGCTGATCAGCCGCAACGCCGACCTGGACCGGTTCGCCGTGCTCGCCCAACAGGCCGAAACCACGGGTGATTCGGGACAGCTGGTCGCGGAGGTGCTGCGCTACTCCTCCCTGTACGGCGAGCCGGTCGTGGTCGCCAATGCGGCGCGTAAGGCCGTGGTGGAATCCGGCGGCATGCACCTCGACGACCCCGCCGTCACCAACCTGATCGACGGCGCCCTGCGCAACGAGCCCGCGCCCCCGGTGCCGACCGTGCAGCCCTGGTCCACCGAGGACGTGCTGCTCGCCCGCCCCGTGGGCACCGGCACCCGGGTCGCGGGCGCCGTGGTGCTGCGCGCCTCCGTGCGGGCCGCCGCCGAGGACGTGGCCAAGGGCTGGTCGACCATCGTGGCCGGTGCGCTGACCGCCGCCGCGGGCTGCGTGCTGCTGGTGCTCGCGCTGTCCCGGTGGGTGCTGCGGCCGATGGCCGAGCTCGCCCGCGGTATGCGCGCCATGACCGAGGGCGAGCGCTGGGCGCACGTCACCGGCAAGGCCGGTCCTCGGGAGATGCGCTCGCTGGCCGAGCAGTTCAACCGGATGTCCGACGCCGTCAGCGAAGCCGCCGAGCAGCAGCGCAGGTTGATCAGCGACGCCTCGCACCAGCTGCGCAACCCCATGGCAGCACTGCGGTTGCGGGTGGACTCGCTGGCCCCGCGCGTGGACGAGCAGGGGCAGCGGTCCTACCGCAGTGCCGTGGCCGAGGTGGAACGCCTGGAGTCCCTTTTGGACGGTCTGCTGGCGATGGCCTCCGCGGAGAGCACGGCCACCAGGCTGGCCGCCGACGGGGACAGCGAGTCCTGCCTGGCCGACGAGGTCGTCGAGGCCGGGGTCTACGCGTGGACCCCCGCCGCGGAACAGGCCGGGGTCGAGCTGGTGACCGCGGAGATCACCGCCGACCTGGCCGTGCAGTGCTCGGAGAGCGATCTCGGTCAGGTGCTGGACGTGGCCGTGGACAACGCGATCAAGTACTCGGGGCGCGGCGCACGGATCGAGGTGTCCTGTGTGGACATAGACGGTTCGGTACGGATCACCGTGTCGGACAACGGTCCTGGTCTTCCCGCCGAGGAACTGGCCATGGCCACCGAGCGGTTCTGGCGCTCCACCAGCACCGCAGGGGCCCGCGGCACCGGGCTCGGCCTGCCGATCGCCCAGGCGCTGGTGACCGCGCGCGGGGGAACCCTGCGGCTGGAGAACCGCCAGCCGCAGGGGTTCGCCGTGGTCGTGGAGCTGCCGGAGGCGCGCGAATGAGACAGGTCGGCAGACGAACTGCCTTGGCAGCACTGGGAATCGGCCTGCTCAGCGCATGTACCACCGAGGGCTACCAGGGGTCGGAGCGCACCGTGGGCATCGCCGCCGGCGAACAAGGCGGGTTCTACCTCGCGTTCGGGCAGTTGCTGGCCCAGCAGTTGTCCGCAGCCCAGCCGCTGCTGCACGGCAAGGCGCTGGAGACCCCCGCCAGCCTGGCCAACATCGACCTGTTGCGCAGCGGCAAGGCCGACATGGCCCTGGCGCTCACCGACACCGCTCGTGCCGCCGTCAACGGGCAGGATCCGTTCCGGGGCAAGGTGGAGCTGTGCGCGCTGGGCCGCGTGTACGAGAACTACCTGCAACTGGTCGTGCGCAACGACTCCCCCGTGCGGACCGTGGCCGATCTCGCCGGACGCACGATTTCGCTGGGCGCCAACGGTTCCGGCGCCTCACTCACCGGCGAGCGGATCCTGGACGTCGCCGGGATCCGGCTCGCCGTGCGCCACCTCGCGCTGGCCGATGCCGTTGCCGCGCTGGAATCGCGCGCCGTGGACGCCGTGCTGTGGTCCGGCGGTGTGCCCACGCCGAAACTGGCCGAACTGGACACCCGCGTCGGGATCCGCCTGCTGGCGCTGGACGGGGTGCTGCCCGGCATGCGTGCCCGCTTCGGCGCCGTGTACGAGCAGGTGCCCGTGCCCAGCGGCGGCTACCAGTTCGTCCACGAGGTGCCCACCATCGGCGTCGCGAACCTGTTGGTGTGCCTGCCATCCCTGCCCGACGAGGTCGCCGCCGCCGTGGTCGGCGTGCTGGTCAACCGCGCCGACCAGCTCGTGCCCCAGCAGGCGCTCGGCACCCAGTTCCTCGACGTGCGCACCCTCATCGGCACCGTGGACGTGCCACTGCACCCCGGAGCCGCGGCGGCGTACCGCGCCCTGCACGGCTGACCCCACCCCCGCGAGTCCCGCTGAACCGTCAGCCGAGTCCCGCCGAGCCGGATACGCTGCCCGCATGGAGATCCAGGTGGACCGGGTCAGCGTGCACGCCGGTGACGACACGCACAGCCACGTGTGGACCCTCACCCTGCCCGATGACGCCACGCTCGGCGAGGCCGTGCGGCACGTGTGGGACGCCAGCTACCTGCCCCACTTCGTGAACGGCCGCGGCGACTGGACCGTCCGCCCGTCGCGTGCGAGCGAACAGCGCTACGCCGAGGTCAACGAGCAGCGCGTCGAGTACCTGGTGGACCCGAACACCCGTTTGACCGAGCTGACCAGCACGTTGTTCTGGGGCTGAGGGCCGCGCGTCTCGGCGCCGCGGGACCTGAGCGGGCGCCGGGCTTGGGCCGGTGTCACGAAGGTGCCCCTCATGACGCTGGGTGTCCCAAAAGGCACCTTCGTGGCATGTGGGGCGGGGCGAGGCGTGCGCCCCGTGCTGTCACGAAGGTGCCCTTCATGACGAAGCGGTGCGGATTCAGGGAAGTCGCTGGGTGAGCAGGAGGGCGGCGGCGACGGAGGCCAGGGCGGTGAGGGCGCCGAGAACGAGCCAGGAGCGGCTGGCGTCGGCCTGCTTGGTCTCGTAGCCGATCTGCTCGGCGAGGGTGCCGTAGACCTGCTGCAACTGACCGGCGTCCTGGGCGCGGTAGAAATCGCCGCCGGACAGGGCGGCGATCTGGCGCATGGACACCTCGTCGACGGGCACGGGGGTGGACTGGCCGTCCTGGGTGATGCTGCCGCCACTGGTGCCGAAGGAGATGGCGGACACGGGCATCTGCGCGGCCTTGGCGGCACGGGCCTGGGTGAACGCCCCGCGCTCGGCGTTGAGGTCGGCGGGGGTGTTCTCCTTGCCGTCACTCATCAGCACGATCCGGGCGGGCGGCGGGCCGTCGACCCCGCTGATCAGCTTGCCGAAGGACTGCACGGCCTGCACGGCGGCGGCGATGGCCTCGCCGGTGGCGGTGCCCTGGGAGAGCTTGAGCGCGTCGATGCCCTGGCGTACCTGCTCGCGGTCGTTGGTGGGCGAGACGAGCACGGTGGCGGACCCGGCGAAGGAGACGAGTCCGAGGTTGACCCCGGGCGTCAACTTGTCCACAAAGGACTTGGCGGCCTGCTGGGCGGCGGCCAGCCGGGAGGGCGCGACGTCGGTGGCGGCCATGGACTCGGACACGTCCACGGTGAGCATGACGGTCGCCCGGTTGCGCGGCACCTTGAGTTCAGCGGTGGGACCTGCCAGTGCGACGGTGAGCAACACCAGTGCCACCAACAACAACGCGGGCGGCACGTGCCGCTGCCAGCCGGGACGCACGGGGGCGACACGGTCCAACATGGACAGATCGGTGTAGCGGGCCGTGTCGCGGCGACGGCGCCGCAGCATCCACAGGTAGCCAAGGCCCAGCGCGGCGACGAGGATCAGCAACAGGAACCACAGCGGGTCGGCGAACCCGGTAAGACTCATGCTGCCGCCTCGCTGACGCTCGGCGGCGGCATTCGCCGAAGCCCTGTGCTCAATGGTGAGCTCGCAAGCTCGCTCACGCCACCCCTCCGGACCACCTGCGCTTGCGAGCGACCACGAACCGCACCACGTCGGCGATCCAGTCGGAGTCGGTGCGCAGCACCAGGTGCGCGCACCCGGCCTGGCGCAGCCCGGCGGCCACCGAGGAGCGGTGGTGGGCCGCAGCGGCGGCGAACTCCCTGCGCAGCAACGGGGAGACGTGCACCTCGCGCTGCCTGCCGCTCTCCGGGTCGGCGAGCACGACCGTGCCCACCTCGGGCAGGTCCACGTCGCGCGGGTCGACCACCTCGACGGCGACCAGGTCGTGCCGGGCGGACAGCCCGCGCAGCGGTCGCTGCCAGTCCAGCTCGCCGAGGAAGTCGGAGACGACAACGACCAGGCCCCGTCGGCGCGGCGGCCGACGCAGTTGCTCCAGCAGCACGGCCAGATCGCCACGAACGCCCTCGGGGGCGCGCGGGGTCTGCGCGACGCGGCGCACCAGGCCCCTGGCGTGGGCGAGACCGCCCCGCGCGGGGACGCGGTCGATCCGCTCCCCGGTGGACAGCACGGCGCCGATCCGGTTGCCGCCGCCCCCGGTCAGGTGGGTGAAGGCGGCCACGGCGGCCACGGCCAGGTCGCGCTTCTCGCAGGCGGCCGTGCCGAAGTCCAGGCTCGCCGACAGGTCGACGGCGAGCCAGGTCTCCAGCTCACGATCGGCCACGGTCTCGCGGATGTGCGGCACCGTCGTGCGTGCGGTGACGGCCCAGTCCATCCGGCGCACGTCGTCACCGGGCTGGTAGGTGCGCGCCTCACCCGGCTCGGTACCCGGACCGGGCACCAGGCCGAGGTGGTTGCCCTGCAACAGCCCGTCCAGGCGGCGGCGCACGTCCATCTCAAGCGTGCGCAGTGCCGGTTCGAGCCGGTTCTCGTCCAGTGCGGGCGGGGCCCAGCGGGGACGCGGGTCGGTCATGGCCTGCCGATCACACCGGCGGGCGGCGGGGGCAGCGGGGCGCCGGGCACGGGCTGCTGCGGGGCGGCCTGGCCGTTGCCGGGCCGGGCGGTGACCTGCGGCAGCGGCACGGTCTGCAGCACGCGGGCCACGATGTGGTCCAGCGGCACGCCGTCGGCCAGGGCGTCGTAGGACAGCACCAGGCGGTGGCGCAGCACGTCGGGCACCACGTCGACCACGTCCTGGGGCAGCACGTAGTCCCGGCCGCGCACCAGGGCCAGCGCCCGCGCGGCGGCGACGATGCCCAGGCTGGCGCGCGGGGAGGCGCCGTAGGCGACCCACCCGGCGACGTCGGTCAGCCCGTGGTCGGCGGGCGAGCGGGTGGCCACCACCAGGCGCACCACGTAGTCCACCAGCGCGTGGTGCACGAACACCCGGGAGGCCACGTCCTGGAGGCGGACCAGCTCGTCGGGGCCGAGCACCTGCTGCGGCTCCGGCGCGGTCACGCCCATCCGGTAGACGATCTCCCGCTCCTCCTCGGCCGTGGGGTACTCCACGACGATCTTGAACAGGAAGCGGTCACGCTGGGCCTCGGGCAGCGGGTAGACACCCTCGTTCTCGATCGGGTTCTGCGTGGCCAGCACCAGGAACGGGCTGGGCATGGGGAAGGTCTGGCCGCCGATGGACACGTGCCGCTCGGCCATCACCTCCAGCATCGCCGACTGGACCTTGGCGGGCGCCCGGTTGATCTCGTCGGCGAGCACGAAGTTGGCCACGACCGGGCCCAGCTCCACGTCGAAGGTCTCGGTGCCCTGGCGGTAGATGCGGGTGCCGAGGATGTCGGCGGGCACCAGGTCGGGGGTGAACTGCACGCGGCTGAAGGTGCCGCCGACCACCTTGGCGAAGGTCTCCACCGCGAGGGTCTTGGCCACACCGGGCACGCCCTCCAGCAGCAGGTGCCCCTTGGACAGCAGACCCACCAGCATGCGCTCGACCAGCCGGTCCTGACCGACGATCACGCGCTTGACCTCGAACACGGTGCGTTCGAGCAGCTGAGCGTCGCGCGCCGGGGTGCTCGGCGCCGTGGCGCCCTCGGCGTTCTCAGCTTCGGCCACTGGCGATCCTCCTACTAAGGCAGGGCAGGTGACGGCGTGATCCGCCAACGCTAGGTAACCCGACCGGCGGTAGGAACACTGTAAAGCCCGTCACGGCGCGTCGCGGTGCCGCTCCAGGTCCTCGACCGTGTCCACATCGGAGGATTCGCCCGGCTCGGCGGCGACCCGCGCCAGCGCGAGCCCGCCGAGTACCGAGCGCAGCGGGCGACCGGCCGGGTCGGCGGGCAGCGCGGCGCGCAGGGACCCGGTCCGCCAGCAGCCGATGAGCCACTGGGGGTGCCCCTGCTCGTCGACCAGCACGGCGCCGTCCGCCTGCGGGGACACGGCGGCGCGCAGTCGCGCCACGGTGCCGGGGCGGATCCCGGCCAGGTCGGCGGCCAGCACCGCGACGAACTCGGCGTCACCGACCAGCGCCAGCCCGGCGGCCAACCCGGCCACCGGCCCGCCACCGGGCGGGTCCTCCCTTGCCCAGGTCACCGGCGTACCGGTGGGCGTGCGCGGGCCGACGACCACGATCGGGTCGGCACCGGGCACGGCGTGCAGCGCGCGGTCGAGCAGGGTCCGGCCGCCGACCAGCAGCCCCGGCTTGTGCACCCCGCCGAGACGACGGCCGCCACCACCGGCGAGCACCACGGCTGCGAAGGTCATGTCGCTTCGAGGTACTTCCTGACCAGGGTCTTCGGCGCGCGGCACAGCCAGGCCTCGGTGATCAGCTCGGTCAGCTCGGCCTCGCCGATCCGTTCCAGCAGCACCAGTACGGCCGGGTAGCCCTCGAAGTGCGGGATGGTGAAGTAGACCGCCGGGTCGTCGGCGATCAGCGCCTCCTTGACGCCGAGGTCGGCGACGCGGGCACCGAGGATCGGACCGTCCGGCGCGTCCTCACCGAGGGCCTTCAGGTCCGACTTGCGCAGCGGGCGTTCCCACACGACGCCCTTGTCGCGCACGCGCCAGTGCGCCTGACCGCGTGAGGTCGTCTCGCTCGTCTCGGGCAGCGCCGACACGATCCGGCGCACGTCCGCCCAGGTGGCCACGGCCGGAGCCTAGAGCATGCGGGTGGCGTACGGCATGATCTCGCCCCAGCGCACGGGCACGACCCGCACCACCCCGCCGGAGTACGGGGCCTCGATCATCTGACCGCCGCCCACGTACATGGTCACGTGGTGGATGTTGCTGGGGTTGCCGTAGAACAGCATGTCGCCCGGTGCCATCTGGGACAGCGGCACGTGCTGCCCGGCGTAGTACTGGTAGCCACTGTAGTGCGGCAGGTAGATGCCGACCCCGGCGAAGGCGTAGACCATCAGGCCCGAGCAGTCGAACCCGATCCGGTTGTAGTCACCGAAGTAGTCGGCATCGCCGCCCCCGTCGGAGATGCCGCGACTGGGGCCGCTCGGCGTGCCACCGCCCCACGCGTAGGTGATGCCGAGCTGGGCCATCGCCCGCTGCACCACGATGTTCGCCCGGCTGCCGGACGGGGCGGCCACCGGCCTGGGCGCCGGGGCGCCACCACCGCCGCCCCCGCTCGGGCGTGCGGCGGCGGCCTGCGCGGCGGCCTGTGCCGCGGCCTCGTCCTCGCGGCGCTTCTGCTCCTGCCAGTCCTGGTAGCGCTGGCGCTGCGCCTGGAGGTCGCTGACCTTGTCCTGGGCGGCGGCGAGCTGGTTCTCCACCTCGGCCTTGGCCGACTGCAACTGCTTGGTCTGCTCGGCCTGGCTCTGCCGCGCGGCGACCGCGGCGGCCATCGCGGAGTCGACCCGCTTCTTGGCGATGGCCGCCTCGTCCTGCTTCTGCTTGGCCAGGTCCAGGGCCTTGCGGCTGGCCGACTCCTTGTTGGCCTTGTCCACGTTGGCGCGCTGCATGACGTCCATGGCGCGCAGCTGGGACCGGCTGATGTCGCTGAGCAGCTGGGCCCGGTCGATCAGGTCCTTCGGGTCGTTGGCGTCGATCAGCGCGGAGATCGAGCCGACCGCGGAGCCCTGCTGGAGACTGGCCGCCGCGAACTCGTCGAGCTGGTGCCGGGCCAGGTCCACGGCGTCCCCGGCGGCGGTGGCCTCCACCTTGGCGGCGCTGGCGGCGTCCTGGGCCTTGCGCGCGGCCTCCTGGGCGGCCTGGAGGTCGACCAGCGCCTTGTTGACCTCTTCCATCTTCTGCTCGACCTGGCTCTGCAACTGGGTGAGCCGGGCGTCGGCGGCGGCGAGCTGGTTGGTCAGGTCCCCGACCTGCGCGGCCTTGTCCTTGACCTGGGACTGGCCCGCGCTGATGTCGGAGTCGGAGGGGTTGTTCGGCGGGGGCGGCACGGCCAGCCCCATGCCCACCGTGCTCAGCGCGAGTACCAGCGCCAGACCGCTCGCCACCAGCCCGCGAAGCACCGTTGCTCGGTTCATCTCCCACCACCTCCGGACCCGCGCGCGCTAGACCGTTCGGCCCAATCAGGCATAACCCGAACGGCGTCAACCGGGCGTGGTTCGACTGTGCCACTCCCGCCACGTTGCCGCCAGGCGTCACGGGAAAAACTCACCCACCGTCAACCACATGTGTCACAAATGCCACTCTGAGTAGCAGGAGTCCCGCCCAGCCACTGCGGCTGAGCGGGACTCGGGGTCCTGCGAGCGGGACTCGCGGGTCAGTTGACCTGGCGGTCGCGGCCCTCCCAGTAGGTCTGGCGCAGCTTGTACTTCTGGATCTTGCCGGTGGCCGTGCGCGGGATCGCCGCGCGGAACTCCACGCTGGTCGGCGCCTTGTACCCGGCCAGCCGCGCCTTGCAGTGCGCGATCAGCTCGGCCTCCCCGGCCTGCGCGCCCTCGGCGAGCACGACCAGGGCCTTGATCGTCTCGCCCCACTTCTCGTGCGGCACGCCGATCACCGCGACCTCGGCCACCGCGGGGTGGCTGAACAGGCAGTCCTCCACCTCGATCGAGGACACGTTCTCCCCGCCGGTGATGATCACGTCCTTCTTCCGGTCGGAGATCACCAGGTGGCCCTCGGAGTCCAGCCAGCCGCCGTCCCCGGTGTGGAACCAGCCCTCGGCCAGCGCCTCACCGCTGGCCTCCGGATTGGTCCAGTACCCGTCCATGACCACGTTGGAGCGGGCCAGCACCTCCCCCGACTCCGCGATGCGCAGCCGCGCGCCCAGCGCCGGTCCGCCCGCCCGCGACAGCTTGCGGGCCCGCTCCTCGGCGGGCAGGTCCACGTCCTGCGGACGGGTCCGGTTGAACGTCAGCAGCGGGGAGGTCTCGGTCAGGCCGTAGATCTGCTGGAACTCCCAGCCCAGCTCGTCCTGCATGCGGGCGATCGTCCTGGTCGGCGGCGGGGCGCCCGCGCACACGACCCGGACCCGGTCGCGGCCGGGGATCTCCCCGGTCCAGGACTGGGCGGCGTCCAGCACGGCGTTCCACACCGCGGGCGCCCCGCACATCAGCGTCACCCCGTGCTGCTCGACCCGGCGCAGGATCTCGGTGCCGTCCACCTTGCGCAGCACCACGTGCTTGACGCCCAGGCCCGCCAGCCCGAAGGGCATGCCCCAGCCGTTGCAGTGGAACATCGGCAGGGTGTGCATATAGACGTCGCGCTCCCAGGCCCTGGTGTGCATGGCGAAGGTGACGGCGTTGATCCAGATGTTGCGGTGGGTCAGCTGCACGCCCTTGGGCCGCGCGGTGGTGCCCGAGGTGTAGTTGATGGTCGCCGTGGCGTCCTCGTCGGGCTCGCGCCAGGGCCTGGGCTCGGTGTCGAAGCGCAGCAGCGCCTCGCTGTCCGCGCCGAGCACGACCCGGTGCCGCGCGCCGATCCCGGCCAGGGCCTCGTCCAACTCCGGGTCGACCAGCAGCAGGGAGGCCCCGCTGTGCTCGACGATGTAGCGGACCTCCTCGGGCTTGAGCCGGAAGTTGACCGGCACGCAGACCCGCCCGCTGGCGGGCACGGCGTGCAGCAACTCCATCAGCCGGGCCGAGTTGTGGCTGACCACGGCCACCCGCTCGCCCTCGGCCAGGCCCAGTTCGTCCAGTCCGGCCTGCCAGGCGCGGACCCGGCGGCCGAACTCGCGGTAGGTGGTGGTCTGGACGGGCGCTGCCGGTTGCACCGGCTCGTCGACGACGGCGGTGCCGTCCGGGAAGACCGTCTCGGCACGGTCCAGGAAATCCGCAACGGTGAGGGGTACCCGCATCCCCAGACCCTAGCCGCGTTCACCAGGTTGAGGGATCGCCCCAAGTGCTGAATCGTCCCAGTGGGCGTGTCGAGCGGGCCGCGACCAGTTCCGGCAGCGCCTCGCCAAGCGGCTCGCGGACCACCGCGTCGGCCACCTCGTCGTACGGGGTGGGCTCGGCGTTGCAGATGACCACGGCGGCGCCCGCCTTCGCCGCGAGCCCCACCAGCCCCGCGGCCGGTTCCACGCTCAGCGAGGACCCGGCCGCCAGCAGCAGGTCGCAGTCGATGGCCGCCTGCCTGGCCCTGCGCAGCACCACGGGGTCCAGCGCCTGTCCGAACGAGATGGTCGCCGCCTTGAGGATGCCGCCGCAGACCAGGCACGGCGGATCGGGTTCACCCGCACGGACCCGTTCCAGCGCCTCGGCCATCGACCCGCGCGCGTCGCAGTCCATGCACTGCGTGCCGTACAGGGATCCGTGCAGTTCCACCACGAGCCCGGGATCCGAGCCCGCCCGCTGGTGCAGCCCGTCGATGTTCTGGGTCAGCAGCGCGCGCAACCGCTCGGACCGCTCCAACTCGACCAGCGCGCGGTGCGCCGCGTTGGGCTGGGCGGCCCACGCCGGGTTCTCCGCACGGTTGAGCCAGCTCCGCCTGCGCACGTCCGGATCGGACAGGTAGGCGCTGAGCGTGAACATCCGCTCGGCCTCCGGGTCCCTGGTCCACACCCCGTTGGGCCCCCGGAAGTCGGGGATGCCCGAGTCGGTGGAGACCCCGGCGCCGGTCAGCACGCACACCCGTCGCGCGGCACCGACAAGCTCCAGGGCCTGTTGGCTCGTCATCCCCCTTGGCTACGCCATCCGCGCCGCCGTGTCCAGTTCAGACCGCGACGCCGGCGGATCGCTCCGCCGGCGTCGTGGCCCCCTCCCCCTGCACACCTGGCCGACCGGCACCCCGACACCGGTGGCCAGGTGGTCGTGTGTGGTCAGACAGCTACCTCGTCACGGCCCGGGATCCGCTTGCGCACCGGGAAGATCTGCTCGATCGTGTGGTCCCTCGTCCACTCGACCGGCTCGGCGGGGCGCTGCTCCTCGCTCGCGGCGAGCCTGCTGTGCTCGCGCACCTCCTGCCAGCCCGACAGCGCGGCGAGCACGGCGCCGCTGATCACCGCGGCGAGCGCGACGGCCACCACCCCGTCCACGTGGAGCTGGGTCAGCAGTACCACGATGGCCCACAGCTGCACTGCGGAGAACAGCGCGGTCCACACGACCCTGGCGAAGACCCGGCCGTAGGACTTCGACGCCGGGCGGAAGTTCTGGCTGCTCATCTTCGGTCCCCTCCTCGTACCGCCTTGTGTTGGCGGTACTGAAGTTGTATCCCCGACGCGGTTGTGCTACTGCGTCAGGTGACACACCTCGGGGAACTCAGCGCCCCATGGCGCGCAGATCAGCCAATCGGTGGATGACGATCCACCTGCGCCCGGTCGTGATCAGGCCCTTCGCGCGCAGCGAACGCAGCACCCTGGCCATGGACTCCCGCGAGGTGGACGCGGTCTCCGCCAACTTCTGTTGTGTGGCAGGGGTGTCGATGCGGACGCCGTCGGCCACCTGCTGTCCCCAGCGCTCGGCAAGGTCCAGCAGCAGCGCGACGACCCGTTGGGTGGAAGTGCCGCCGCTGTACTCGGCGCGCTGCTGGTCGGTGTCGCGCAGGCGGCGCACCACCACCTGGAGCAGTGACCAGGCGATGCGCGGGTAGGCGTCGCACAGGCTCGGCAGCCGCGCGTCCGGGATGAGCAGCACGTCCACGGTGTCCACGGCCTGGAGGGTGGCGGAGCGGGGCCGGCCGTCGATGGCGGAGAGCTCACCGAGGATCTCGCCGGGACCGCACACCGCGAGCACCACCTCGCGGCCGTGCGCGGACCCCGCCATGACCCGGATCTGCCCGTGCAGCACCACGTAGAACTGCTTGGAGTCCTCACCCTGGCCCGTGATCATCGCGTTGGGCGCGAACTGCCGTCTGGTCGCGGCGGCCCGCACCGCCGCCTGCTCGGTAGGCGACAGTCGTGCCCAGAACGTGCTCGATGCGGCGCTCAGCTCGATCTCCTCCCCGAAGTTGACCGATGCCGGCCGCAGTCGACAATACGGAGCGGCGCAAGGACGAATCCACGGAAGTGGTGAAGAATGGGGCACGATCACGCGGCGCACCGGGGCATCCTGGTGGTGGACGTGGAGGGGTTCAGCGGTCCGGATCGCAGCGAGGACCACCGGAAAGTGGTACGGGACCGGTTGCGGGCCATCCTGCGCGAGTCGCTGTCCGAGATCGGTGTGGACCTGGATCGGTGCTTCGTCAACGACACCGGGGACGGCACGCTGGTGCTGCTGGGCCCCGAGGTGCCCGAGCAGTCGCTGGTGCACCCGCTGCCCACGGCGATGGAGGCCAGGCTGCGCCTGCACAACAGCAGGCACGCCGACGGGGCCCGGATCCGGTTGCGGGTGGCGCTGCACCACGGGCAGGTGCACTTCGACGGGGCCGGGGCCACCAGCGCCGCCGTGATCCACGCGTTCCGGCTGTTGGACTGCGCGCCGCTCAAGCAGGGGCTGCGCCAGGCCAGCGGCCCCCTGGCACTGGTCACCTCCGAGCAGTTCTACGCCGAGGTGGTGCTCGGTGTGCCCGCCGCCGCGCCGGAGAACTACCTGCGCGTGTCGGTGTCGGAGAAGGAGACCACCGGCACGGCGTGGATGTTCGTGCCCGGTGGGCTGCCCAGTGGGGCGCTCACGCCCTCGCTGCCGGTGTGGCTGGGCGAGGACGTGCCCGTGCCCGGTGGTGAGCGCCTCGCCGGGCAGCTGGTGCTCGCGATCCGCCAGTCCCCCGCCCTGCTCGACGCCGCGCGCGAGCACTGGTCCCCCGGTGGGCGGATCGCCGTTGCCGACGCCGTGCACGCCCTCACCGACGCGCTGCTGCTCGTCCCCGCGATGGGCGAGGACGCCAGCCGCCGTGTGGTCCTCGCGGAACTGCCCGTGCAGATCCGCACCTCGATCGCCCGCAGCCCCGTGCCGCGCCGTGACGTGCTGGAGATCGTCCGCACCTGCCTGAACCGCAACGGCGGCCTGGGCGCCCTGCTGGCCGCGGTCGCCCGCACCGAGGGCGACACCCTGGACCTGGCCGACCTGCACGTGGCCGTGGTGCGCGTGCTCGGGGCGCTGGTCGGCGACTGACCGGCTCCGCCGACGTGTCATGAAGGTGCCGTTCGGGACGTTGGGTGTCGCGAACGGCACCTTCATGGTGTCTCGGCGCGCAGGAACCGCACCACCTCGCGGTAGAACTGGCGCTTGACGTTCACGCTGTGGCCGGTCCTCGGGTACAGGACGAGGCGGCCACGGGGCAGGAGCCGAGCGGTCTCGGCGAACATGTCGGGGGTCCAGAAGTAGTCGCGGGCACCGGCGATGACCAGCGTGGGGGTCGTGACGGTGGGCAGGCGGTCGTGGACGTCGAACGCGTCCTCAGCGAGCAGCATGCGGATGAGGTCGGTGGCGTCACGGGGCTTGGTGAGCGAGCCGACGGCCCACATGGCCGCGGTGAGCAGTGGGCGCAGCACGGGGTTGCGGGTGATGCCGGGGGCGAGCAGGTGGTAGCCGGGCCGGTTGGCGCGCAGGCGGTGTGCCCAGCCCAGTTGGGCCCGCTTGGCGACGGGTCCGAGCCGGTAGGCGGCGCTGGCGACGACGGCGCGGTCGATGACCTCGGGGTGGTCGGCCAGCAGTTGCAGCACAAGGGATCCGCCGCTGGAGTGGCCGAGCACGTGCACGGGACGCCCGAACCGCTCGCGGATGGCGGTGGCGTAGTCGGTGGCGGCGTCGGCCATGGCGTAGCCCTCGGGTACCCCGGGTCGGCGGTTGACCAGGTGCACGGCGAACCCGGCGTCAGCGAAGGGCTTGAGGGTGCTGATGGCGATGCGGCGGGCGAGTCCGGTGGGGTTGCGGTGTTCGACCGCGGTGCCGGGCACGTACACCAGCGGGGTACCGGAGCCAACGGTCAGGCAGGGCAGGCCGCCGGGCAACGAGTCCTCGCGGATCATGCCTGGAGCACCAGTACACCGGTGGCGGCGACCAGGCAGGCCAGCGCCGTGACGGCTCCGGTGCCGAGGAAGCGTCGCCAGTTGACCGACACCCCGGCGGACTGGCAGCGCTCGTACCAGAGCAGGGTGGCCAGCGAGGCCCAGGGCACCACGATCGGGCCCACGTTGGTGCCGATGAGCAACCCGAGCAACTGCTCGTGGTTGGCCAAGGGCACGACGGCCTCGCCGGCGGCGTAGGCGGGCAGGTTGTTGAGCAGGTTCGACAGGCCCGCACCGGCACCGGCGGCGCGGAAGACCCCGGGCCCGCCGGGGTCCGAGCCGATCACGGCGTGCACGACCCCGGCGAGCCCGTGGTCGCTGATGGTCTGCACGACCAGGAACAGCCCGGTGACGAACACCAGCAGCCGCCAGGGCAGCAGGCCCCAGCGCAGCGAGGACCGGGACCGCAGCAGGAACACCAGTGCGACCACGGCGGCGCAGACCGGGGAGACGATCTCCAGCGGCACACCGGTGACCACACCGCCGACGAACACCACGCAGGCCGCCGAGCACACCCCGAACAGCACGCGGTCCCGCGGCCGGGCGGGCGCGGGCGGCTCGTAGCGGTCCATGCCGCGGCGCTTGCGGCGCCAGTAGAACAGCCACAGGCACCCGGCGGTGGCGGCGACCGAGGCCAGTTCCGGCAACGCCATGCGGGCGGCGAACTCCGGGGCGCTCAGCGCGACCCGGTTCATGGCAAGCAGGTTGGTCAGGTTGGACACCGGCAGCAGCAGGCTCGCGGTGTTGGCCAGCCACACCGTGGTCATCGCCAGCGGCATACCGGGGATCGCCAGCTTGCGGGCCACCGCGAGCATGACGGGGGTCAGCAGCACGGCGGTGGTGTCCAGGTTGAGCGTGGCGGTGGTGATCGCCGCGAACAGCACGCACAACACGAACAGCGCGCCGAAACTGCCGCCCGCCAGGATGGTCAGCCGCACCGCGATGACGTCGAACACCCCGGCTTCTGCGGTCAGCTCGGCCAGCACGATCACCGCGCCGAGGAACACCAGGATCGGCGCGATCCTGGCCACGGTGGCCTGCGCCTGCCCGACCGGCAGCAGCCCGGTGGCCAGGAACACCAGTCCCAGCAGGAAAAGCCCGATCGCGATCCAGTCGAGCACTGACAGACGCCGCACTTCTCACCTGACCGTCATCCGGGACACGGGGTCCCACAACAGGAAGTCGCCGTCATCACTGGCGCTGGCCACCATCGGCTGGCCGTCCACCAGCACCCCGGTCAACGCGCGAACAGTACCCGCGTGCGCGTGGAAGGATCCGGCCAACCTGCCCTCCCGCACGTCCCAGAACTGCACCACACCACCGAAGCCCCCGCTGGCCAGCAGCAGCCTGCCGCCCACGCGGACCGGGGCCATCGCCCCGACGTACCCGGTCCCGCCGTCGAGCAGGCGGACCGAGCCGTCCGGGTCGCACAGCGCGATCGTGCCGTCCTGGCAGCCCGCGGCGAGCCGCTCCTGCACCACGGTCAGCGCCACCACACCCGCCAGTTCGGACCCGAGCCTGCGGTGCACCTCACCGCTGACCGGGTCCCACATCAGCACCCGGCCGTCGCTGTCCGCGCTGACCAGCAGCGCACCGGCCAGCCCCTCGAAGGCCACCAGCGAGGCGATCTCGGCGTTGGGCCCGCGCAGCACGGTGGTCGGCCCAGAGCGGTCCACCGGCCAGACCCGGATCGTGCCGTCCGCGCTGCCGCTGGACAGGTGCCGCTCCCCCGCGATCAGCAGCGGGGCGACCGTCCACACCTCGCCGGTGTGCTCGGCCCTGGTGGACAGGTGCTCACCGGTGTCGGCGTCCCACACCCGCACGGTGCCGTCCGCGGAGCCGGTGGCCAGCAGCACCGGGCCGGGGCCGGGCACGGCCGCCAGCGCGCGGATCGTGCTGCGGTGCCCGGTGAGCGTGCGCTCCTCGGCGTAGCTGGACAGCTCGTGCAGGTGCACCGCCCCGTCCAGCGCGCCGCTGGCCAGCAGGGTGCGGTCGGGCAGTTGCACCGAGGCCAGCGCCCACACCGCGCTGGAGCGCACCGACTGGAGCTCGTCGGTCTGGAAGGTCACCGGGTCGGCCAGCCGGATCGTGCCGTCCACGCCCCCGCTGGCCAGGTGCACCCGGCCACCGACCTCGACCGGGGCCATCGCCCAGACCTCGCCGGTGTGGTGGCCGAACCGGTGCTGCACCCCGTCGTTGCCGGTGTGCGGGTTCCACAGCCGCACGGTGCTGTCCGCGCTGCCGCTGGCCAGCAGCTCGCCCTCGGGGGTGGGCACGACCGCCAGCGTGCGGATCGTGCTGACGTGGCCGACGAAGGAGTTCACCAGCGCCCCGGAGCGCGGGTTCCACAGGTGGATCATGCCGTCGGCCCCGCCGCTTGCCAGCAGGGTCTGCCCGGCCACGGTGATCGTGGCCAGCGCCCAGACCGTGCTGCGGTGTGCCTGGATGGTGCGCAGCACGACACTGGTGTCGGTGTCCCACAACCGGATCGTGCCGTCCGCGCTGCCGCTGGCCAGCAGCTCGCGCTCGCCGAAGGGCACCGCCGCCAGCGCCCAGACCCGGCCGCCCCGCCGGGTCAGCGTGCGCAGCCGCTGCCCGGACTCGGGGTCCCACAACTGGATCGTGCTGCCCGCGCCCGTGCCCGCCAGGTAGGTGCGGTCCCCGGAGCGCACGGCGACCAGCGCCCACACCTCGCCCTCCAGGAACCGGGTCTCCTTGAGCAGCACGCCAGTGGCCAGTTCCCAGGTGCGCACGATGCCGTCCACGCCACCGCTGGCGATCAGCGTGTGCTCCTCGCCCGGCCGCGCCGCGATGGTCGCCAGCACGCGCACCGGCCCGGTGTGCCCCGCCAGGGTGCGCACGGTCTGCCCGGTGGGCACGTCGATCAGCCGCACGGCCCCGTCCGCCCCGCCGCGCGCCAGCAGGGCCCGCTCCGCGGAGCGCACCTCGGCCAGCACCCACACCGGGCCCTGCGCCCCGGGTCCGGCCAGGTGCGTGTCGTCACCGGGGTAGGGCGGAGGGGGCAGCCGCAGCAGTTCCGGCGGTCCCTGGCGGGCGGGTCGCGCACCGGCCCGACGCAGACAGTCCACAATGGACGACAGCGCGGTGCGGGCGTCGCGGTCCTCGAAGGTGGCCCCGTCGATGCGCTCCACCATCTCCTGCAACAACAAGCCCGCGTGCACGGTGCAGGCCAGCACGCGCAGCCCGCTGCCCGGGGAGTCCAACAGGGCCTGCAACCAGGCCTCGCCGGCATAGGGCAGCGCCACGGTCCCCGCCGAGATCACCGACACGACGAAACGCCCGTGCTCCAAGGCTTCCGCGGCGAGCCTGCGCAGACCGTCCGGACTGGACACCTCGGCCAGCGGGCGGATCACCACGGCGTAGCCGAGCCGGTCCAGCTCCCAGCGCAGCCACTCGGCCCAGGGCAGGTCCCTGGGGTGGTAGCTCAGGCAGACCTCGGTGGGCACCGGCACGGTGGCGGGTGCCTCCTCCAGTGGCTCCTCGCCCTCCACCGCGTCCAACGGGGTCAGCTCCACCGAGGGACTGTGCTCCGCACCGTCCTCGGTGGGCAGCAGTTCGCTCCACCGCCGGGCGGCCTGCGCGTAGGGCGGCCCGAGCGCCTCCAGCACGCTGTGCACGACACTGGCGAAGGGCCGGCTGCCCGCGCCGATCAGCGGCCCGCCATGGCCGAACGGGTCGGCCAGCATCGCCGCGAAGTCCAGTGGCTGCCCCATTCTGGCGGCCACGTACTCGGAGACCATGCCGAACACGCGCAGCGCCTCGGTGCGGCGCAGGGTGCCCAGCAGGGTCTCCCGCACCCCGGGGTGGAAGTCGTACTCCACCTCGTCGGGGTGCTCACCGGTCTGCTCGGGACCGATGCGCTGCAACAGTTGTCCCAGGAAGACCTCGGCCAGGTGCGCGGGCCGCGAGTCGGGCAGCATCGTCTGCTGCACCAGGCGCATCACGGGCAGGCTCAGCGGGGCGGCGGACAGGTAGGCGGCCAGCGAGAAAGCCACCGGCGATGCCGAGGAACGGAACGCCTGCACGCGTTCCAACGGGCTCGATGGCGCGACATCGGGCTGCCGCAGGGGTTCCTCGGCCTGACGGTCCCCGGCGAGCATGACGACCCCGTTGACCCAGCCCCGGTTGTCCCCGGACACGAGGCCGGCCCACTGGGAGATCCAGCGCGCGTCCAGCTCCATCACCGGCACCGGGGTACCGGACAGCTCCTCGGCACCGAAGCCCTGGTTGCGCGCCTGGTACCGCAGCTTCGGGTACGCCAGCCCGGACTGGACCGCCTGCAACCGCACCGGGACCGGCACGATTCCCGTGCGGTGCCACAGCCGCTGTGGCAGCGGCTGCACGATCGCCACCGGCCCGTGGGCGCTCCAGGTGGTCAGCAGCTCACTCATCGCCCCGGACCGCCAGCCCGCGGCCACGCAGTCGCTGAACAGCAGCACCAGTCGGCGCCCGCTGGGGTCGAGCAGTTCGCGCGGGCTGCGCGCGGGCGCACCGGACGGGGCGCTCGCCTTGCGCAGCACCGGTTGCGCCGCACCGGTGTCCATCTCCCACACCCGCACGTCGCGGAACGCGCCCATGCGCTCCAGCAGCACGCGCAGTTCCCCGGCGGCACGGCGCCAGATCCGCATCGAGGCGCCGGCGTCCACCACCAGTGCCACGTCCAGCCAGCGCGTCATCTCCGGTGTGCGCTCGGGCAGCCACACCCCCGTGTCGGCGATGCGCGCGGCGGTGGCGTCCTCGTCCACGACCAGCGACCGCGCGTCGGGCACCCGGCGCTTGAGCGGTCGCAGCGCCCTGGACAGCCCCAGCTTCTCCGGTACGGCCGGGGCGGCCGGGCTGAGCAGCCGAAGGCCGCTGACCCGGTCACCGGCTTCCCGGCCGGGCAGGTGCACGGCGGCCGATGAGCCGGGGACCTGCGAGGCGCCCGGCGCGGGACGGCCCGCACCACTGCCGGTGGGCTCGCGCCGACTGGCACCGGTACCCGGTTCGGCCTCGGACTCGGCGGGCTGCTCGGGCCGCGGCTCCTGCTGCCGCGCCGGAGGCTCGCCGGGGCCGGCGGGCTCGGACCGGTCGAGGTGACCGGCCAGCCACAGCGCGTCGGCCAGTTCCTCACCGCTGAGCTGCACGCGGGCGGCGGCCAGTGCGGCGACCAGCTCGCCGAGCATCACGAGCCTTGCTGGTTGAGCGGCCGCAGCAGCGCGTCGAGCAGACGGCCGCGGGTCTCCTCCTGCGGGCGGCCCCCGGAGGTGGCCAGGTAGATGGCGTTGAGCAGCTGGTCGTTGGCCAGGTCCCCGGTGCGCCGGTCGTCCAGGAAGCGGTCGATCACCTCGGCGCACTCGGCGACGGTGTGCTCGCCAAGGTGTGCGGCCACGATCTCGGTGAGCTGCTCGCGGTTGGGCGTGCGGATGTCGATGCGCAGACAACGGCGCAGGAAGGCCGGTGGGAAGTCGCGCTCGCCGTTGCTGGTGAGCACCACCACCGGGAAGGCGTTGCAGCGGACTCGGCCGCGGTGCACCGCGACCTGGTCGGTGCCGTCGGCGATCATCACCTCGACCACCGACTGGTCGTCGGGCAGGCGGGTCAGCTCGGGGATCTCGAACTCGCCCTCCTCGAACACGTTCAGCAGATCGTTGGGCAGGTCCACATCGGACTTGTCGATCTCGTCGATGAGCAGCACCCTGGGCCTGCGCTGGGGCAGCATCGCGGTGCCCAGCTTGCCCAGCCGCACGTAGCGCCCGATCGAGGGCGGGCTGGCGTCCCCGCCGCCGACCTGGCGCAGGATCGTGCGCGCCCCGTTCTGCCGCAGGCTGGCGTCCTGCAACCTGCCGATCGCGTCGTAGCGGTACAGTCCCTGCTCCAGGGTGGACCGGCTGGTGATCGGCCAGCGCAGCACGGGACCCAGGCCCAGTTCGTGCGCGATGCTGTAGGCCAGCGTGGACTTCCCGGTGCCGGGCTTGCCCGTCACCAGCAGCGGCCTGCGCAGGTACAGCGCCGCGTTGACGATCTCCACCACCTCGGGGTCGGCCCGGTAGCTGGCGGCCCGCTCCCGCTCGCCCAGCCGGCGACCGCCCGAGCTGTCCGCGCCCAGCACCGGGTCCACCAGCGGGCCGCCGCCGAACTCCCGCCAGCGCGGTGGGGGCGGCAGCCGCTTGATCCCGTCGTGCGGCTCGCCGGTACCCCGGTAGATGAGCCAGTCCTGGTCCCCAGTCACGGCGTGGATCCTCCGCTCGCGGTCGGTGCGGACAGCCCGAGGTCGGGCTCGGGCAGACGGGACGGGTCGTCCCAGAGCAGGCTCAGGTGGTGGCCGCAGTGGTCCGCGCCGCCGAGACCCGCTTCCTGGCGGGCGCGCAGCGCGTGGTCGGGCAGCCGCAGCAGGGAGCCGCCGGTGAGCAGCTCCACCGCCTGCTCGTGGCCGCCCGCGCCGTGGTCCTCGCGGCACCACAGCGCCACCGGGGTGCCCGCGAAGATCGCGGCGCCGAGCACCGAGTCGGCGCTCTGGTGCTCCGGTGTCGGGGTCCGGTCCCAGGCCAGGCAGACCGGCTGTTCCCCGGCCAGTTCGCGGAACAAGCGCGCTGGGTCGGCGCCTTCCTCTTCGCCGACCCAGCGCACGCCTTCCCCCGGTCGCTGCCCGCTCTGCTCCTGCAACCAGCGCCACTTGGCCCGCCACTGGGCGCGCAGCGAGAGCGAGCGGTTGCGCAGCCGCTCCAGGCTGCGCACCACGACCGGGAAGTCCACACCGACCTCGCGGCGGAACGGGCTGTCCGAACTGATCAACCAGTTGTCCACCGGGGCCACCAGCAGCCGGTGCGGCAGGATGAACTCCACGGTGAGGTCCGCCTCGGCGGCGGGCAGCCGCTCCCCGCAGTCCAACAGCAGGCGGTCGATCACGTCCGGGATCTCGGACAGCTCGTAGGTGCGGTCCTCGCGGAACAGGCTCTCGCAGGCGGTGTGGTCGAACCACAGCCAGACCGAGAGCTGGTACCGGTCGGGGTCCAGGCCGTCCTCCTCGACCTGCACCAGCAGCGCGGGACGGCCCGGCGGCTTCTCCACCCGCGAGTGGGCGCCCTCACGGGCCACCGCGAGCAGTTGCGGGGGCAGTTCGCAGCGGTGTGCCACGTCGGAGTTCCACTGGCGCAGGGCGGCCGCGGTGTAGCCGCCACCGTCCACGGCGCAGGCCACGTGCTCGACGAACACGAACAGCGGCGGCAGCTGACCCGGCGGGCACATGGTGTTGGCCAGCTCGTCGAGCACGGCCAGCAGGTCGGTGGGCGGCACGGTCAGCGGCGGTCCGATCGGGCCGACCGCGGCGCGGTGCAGCGCCAGCACGTCCACCTCGACGGTCAGCCCGGTGAGCAGGCGGCGCAATGCGGTGCGCTCGGCGGGCAGCAGCAGTTCCAGCGGCACGTGCAGCGCGATCAGGTCGGCGATCTCGTCCAGCAGATAGTGGCCGGGGCTCAGCGCGCGCACGGCCTCCAGCAGCTTGCGCAGCCCGCCGGGGTGCTCCTGGCACTGGTCGAGCAGCGCCAGCACGTAGCGGCGCACCGCGCTGTGGCTGGGCACGTAGAACTCCGGGCTGAGCCGTTCGCGCAGGTCGGACTCCAGCAGCGCGCGGACGTTGTCCTCCCACAACTCGTCCACACCCAACAGCAGGTCGACCAGTTCGTCGCGCACCGGGATCGGCAGCCTCGGACGGCCGGCTCCGGTCACGCCCCCTCCTCCCCGCGCGCCCCCGTTGCGGCCAATGGCCACGCGCGCGTGCATGTCGCAAAAGGCTAACCGCAAGGCTTCCATTCGTGTGTGTCATATGACACATACGCCGGGGTCGTGCTGCGAACTTCGGGTGACAAATCGGGAATTACGTGGACAGCCACGCTACGTTCCCAACCCGGCACAACGCGTTAACAGCGCCGCCCGAGCCGGCGCGCGGGTCACCTGGTGAAGGGGAAGCGGTGACCCGCGCGCCAACCAGCGGTTCACAGGCCGCGTGCGGTCGACCAATCCGCGTAGAACAGACCGAGGCCGAACAGGCAGCAGGTCGCCGACAACAACCAGAAGCGGATGATGACCGTGGTTTCCGGCCAGCCGCCGAGTTCGAAGTGGTGGTGGAATGGCGCCATTCGGAACAATCGTCGCCGACTCGTGCGGAACACCACGACCTGCAGGCCCACCGACAGGACCTCGACCACGAACAGGCCGCCGATGATGACCATCAGCAGCTCGGTGCGGCTGACCACGGACAACCCGGCGACCAGTCCGCCCAGCGCCAGCGAGCCCGTGTCGCCCATGAAGATCTTGGCCGGGGCCGCGTTCCACCACAGGAAGCCGACGCACCCCGCCATGGCCGCCGCGGCCACCACCGCCACGTCCAGCGGGTCGCGCACCTCGTAGCAGCCCGGCACCGACTTCAGGCAGGTGTTGTGGAACTGCCAGAACGAGATGATCACGTACGTGGCCAGCACCATCGCCGAGGTGCCCCCGGCCAGCCCGTCCAGGCCGTCGGTCAGGTTCACCGCGTTCGACCAGGCGCCGACCACGAGGTAGCAGAAGACCACGAAGCCGACCAGGCCGAAGGAGATCGTGCCCAGGTCGCGGATGAACGACAGGTCCAGCGAGGCCGGGGTCAGCCCGCGGTCGTCGGCGAAGCGCACCGCCAGCACCGCGAAGACCACCGCCGAGAGCAGCTGCCCGACCAGCTTCGCCGTCTTGTTCAGGCCCAGGTTGCGCTGCTTGCGGATCTTGATGAAGTCGTCCAGGAAGCCGACCAGCCCCAGCGAGGTGGTCAGCAGCAACAGCAGCAGCCCGGAGACCGTCGGCGGCTCGGCCGAGTCCGCCAGCAGCATCACCAGGTGCGCCGCCAGGTAGCCCGCCCACATCGCCACCAGGATCGCCACGCCGCCCATCGTGGGCGTGCCGCGCTTGGACTTGTGGCTGCTCGGGCCCTCCTCTCGGATCTCCTGGCCGAAGCCCTGCCGCGAGAAGACCCGGATCAGGTAGGGCGTCAGCAGCACCGACACCACCAGTGCCACGACCGCGGCCACCGAGGCCAGCCCGGCCGCCACGAAGACGTTGTTCATCGCCGGTGATCGTACTGAGCGGACCGGCACGACGGCGCGGTGTCGTGAAAGTGCCGTTTGCGACACTAGATGTCTCGAACGGCACTTTCACGACACCGCCCAGCGCCGGGGCAGGGGCGCGGGCGCTGGGCGATCAGCCCGCGAGGACCAGCGGCCTGCGGGGGTACGGAATGGGCAGGTCGGGTTCCTGCGGGCACGGACGTGGGTCGTGCTTCGACCTGGTCACGGGTGCCTCCCCTGTCGTGGACGACTGACCTCTCCCCCACTCGTAATGTCGGAATCCCACGGGGCCACCTTGTGCGCGTGTACGCGAAGGGAGCAGCACGATCACCCGTCTCCAGCAACCCACCCGCCTGGCGGCCTCCCGCGGGTGGGCCGAACGGCGGCACGGCCCGTCGCGGCGGCGGCCAATCAGGTAGTCCGTGACCGGTCACGGACGGGTTCGGTCACCCGCGCCGGCGACCCAGCCAGTGGCAGGCGCCCAGCGCGAGCAGCAGGACCGCCAGCGCGACGGCGCCCTGGCCAAGCAGGAACAGCGTGGCCGGGGGCCGGGCGGGGTCGAACAGCAGCTTGGCGGTGGGCCCGACGGGCGGCACGTCGTTGCTGACGATCAGCACCAGGCAGGCGCCCAGCACGGCGAGCAGGGACCAACCGGTGGTGGGGATCAACGGCCGGGAGCAGACCAGGCCCAGCGCCAGCCCGACGCACAGGCTGATCAGGTGTGCGACCAGGGCGAGGACCAGGTCGTCGAGCTGGTACGGGTGGTGGAAGTTGATCAGCGGCGGGAGGGCGACGGCGAGCAGCACGAGCACGCCGCCGCTCACGGCGCCGGCGCCGAGCAGGCCACCGAGCATGCGCGGCCAACCGCCCACGGCGGCGACGGTGATGCGCCGCTGCACGGGGTCCTCGTTGTTGGCCACGATCACGGTGAGCCAGGCGCACAGCGGGAACACCAGCAGCGTGGACACCCCGTACACCGGCCGGGCGTTGCCGGGGTCCCCGCCGTAGAGCACGCCGATGCACGCCGCGAACAGCACGAACGGCGGCACGAAACGCTGGGAGCGCAGCAGGTCGGCCAGCAGGTAGCGGATCACGGCGTCACCGGCCGCACCGCGTGCACCCCGGGCAGCCTGCCCACTCGGTCGGCGGCCTCGGGTGTGCAGCGCACCAGCAGTTCCACCAGGTCCGCACCGTCCTCGGGCCACAGCAGGCCCTCGCGCATCCGCAGCACGTGTGCCCCGGGCAGGGCTGCAGCCAGCCCGGTGTGGTCGGTCACCAGCGCGGTCGCCCCGTCGGCCACCGCCTCGGTCACCAGCTCGCCCAGCACCGCGCGGGCCGCCACGTCCAACCCGGCCCAGGGTTCGTCCAGCACGAGCAGTGAGCCTCGGACGAGCAGGGCGGTGGCGATGCCGAGCTTCTGGGCGTTGCCCTTGGACAGCTCCGAAGCGGGCGCGTCCAGGTCGCCGACGAATCCCAGGCGGCCCAGGACCTGCTCCTGGCCGCCGTGTGGCGCGCCTCTCATCCGCGCGAAGTGGCGCAGGTAGGCCCTTGGCGAGAGGCGGAGCTGATCGGGGAAGCGCTCGGGCAGGAAGGCCACCGAACGGGGCCGCCCGCGCACGGTCCCCCGGGTGGGCGACACGATGCCCGCGACCACCCTCAACAGGGTGGACTTGCCGCAGCCGTTCTCGCCGAGCAGCACCGTGAGCCGTCCCGGCGGCAGCTCGAGGTCGATACCGCGCAGCACCTCGGGACCGCGCCCGTAGCGCTGGACCAGCCCGCTCACCGTGATCAAGGACACCCCTCCCCCGCGACCCATACTGCCAGAGCGCGGGACCCCACTTGAACCCGTATACAGGACAAGCGTACTGTTAAAGCAGCACGGGGCCCCGGCGGCGCACCCCACCAAGGTGCGCGACACTCGGACCCTGACATCCCGAACTGACCAGCGCCGTCGCACGATGGAGTTTGACGTGACTGCACCTGCGAGCAAGGACAGCTTCGGCGCCCGTGGCACGCTCACCGTTGGGGACGCCTCGTACGAGGTGTTCCGGCTGAGCGCAGTCGAGGGCGCGGAGCGCCTGCCGTACAGCCTGAAGATCCTGCTGGAGAACCTGCTGCGCACCGAGGACGGTGCGAACATCACCGCCGACCACGTGCGCGCACTGGCCAACTGGGACCCCTCGGCGGACCCCTCCACCGAGATCCAGTTCACCCCGGCCCGCGTGATCATGCAGGACTTCACCGGGGTGCCCTGCGTGGTCGACCTGGCCACCATGCGCGAGGCCGTCACCAGCCTCGGTGGCGACCCGTCCAAGGTCAACCCGTTGGCCCCCGCCGAGCTGGTCATCGACCACTCGGTGATCGCCGACATCTTCGGCCGCCCCGACGCCTTCGAGCGCAACGTGGACCTGGAGTACGAGCGCAACAAGGAGCGCTACCAGTTCCTGCGCTGGGGCCAGACCGCCTTCGACGAGTTCAAGGTGGTGCCGCCCGGCACCGGCATCGTGCACCAGGTCAACATCGAGCACCTGGCCCGCGTGGTCATGGTCCGCAACGGCCAGGCCTACCCGGACACCGTGGTCGGCACCGACAGCCACACCACGATGGTCAACGGCATCGGCGTGCTGGGCTGGGGCGTGGGCGGCATCGAGGCCGAGGCCGCCATGCTGGGCCAGCCGGTGTCCATGCTCATCCCGCGCGTGGTCGGCTTCAAGCTGCACGGCGAGCTGCCCGCCGGGGCCACCGCCACCGACCTGGTGCTGACCATCACCGAGATGCTGCGCAAGCACGGCGTGGTCGGCAAGTTCGTGGAGTTCTACGGCTCGGGCGTGTCCGCGGTGCCGCTGGCCAACCGCGCCACCATCGGCAACATGAGCCCGGAGTTCGGCTCCACGGTCGGCATCTTCCCGATCGACGGCGAGACCGTCGACTACCTGAAGCTGACCGGCCGCAGCGCCGAGCAGGTCGCACTGGTCGAGGCGTACGCCAAGGAACAGGGCCTGTGGCACGACCCCTCCTCCGAGGCGGTCTACTCCGAGAACCTGGAGCTGGACCTGTCCACGGTGGTGCCCTCCATCGCCGGGCCCAAGCGCCCGCAGGACCGCATCTCGCTGTCGGAGGCCAAGGAGCGCTTCCACCTCAACGTGCGTGACTACGTCAAGAACGACGAGGTGGACGAGGAGCTCAAGGAGTCCTTCCCGGCCAGCGACGCGCCCTCGCACAACTCCCGCGCCAACGGGGCCCGCCCGCACAAGCTCGTGCCGGTGACCCTGGAGGACGGCACGGAGACGACGCTGGACCACGGCCACGTGGGCATCGCGGCGATCACCTCCTGCACCAACACCTCCAACCCGTCCGTGATGATCGGCGCGGCCCTGCTGGCCAAGAACGCCGTGGAGCGCGGCCTGAACCGCAAGCCCTGGGTGAAGACCACCATGGCGCCCGGTTCCAAGGTCGTCATGGACTACTACGAGAAGGCCGGGCTGATCCCGTACCTGGAGAAGCTGGGCTTCCACCTGGTCGGCTACGGCTGCACCACCTGCATCGGCAACTCCGGCCCGCTGCCCGAGGAGATCTCGGCCGCGGTGCAGGACAACGACCTGACCATCGTGTCGGTGCTGTCGGGCAACCGGAACTTCGAGGGCCGGATCAACCCCGACGTCAAGATGAACTACCTGGCCAGCCCGCCGCTGGTGGTGGCATACGCCCTCGCCGGCACGATGGACCTGGACCTGACCACCGAGCCCATCGGCACCGACACCGAGGGCAAGGACGTCTACCTGGCCGACATCTGGCCGTCCCCGCAGGACGTGGCCGAGGTCATCGCCACCGCGGTGACCGCCGAGATGTTCACCAAGGACTACGCCGACGTGTTCGCCGGTGACGAGCGCTGGCAGTCGCTGCCCACCCCCACCGGCAAGACCTTCGAGTGGGCCGCCGACTCCACCTATGTGCGCAAGCCCCCGTACTTCGAGGGCATGGGCCTGCGGCCGGAGCCGGTCACCGAGATCAGCGGTGCCCGCGTGCTGGCCCTGCTGGGCGACTCGGTCACCACCGACCACATCTCCCCGGCGGGCTCCATCAAGGCCGACTCCCCCGCGGGCAAGTACCTCACCGAGCACGGCATCGAGCGCAGGGACTTCAACTCCTACGGCTCGCGCCGCGGCAACCACGAGGTCATGATCCGCGGCACCTTCGCCAACATCCGGCTGAAGAACCTGCTGCTGGACGGCGTGGAGGGCGGGTTCACCCGCAACTTCCTCGCCGAGGGCGAGCAGACCACCATCTTCGACGCCTCGGCTGCCTACCTCGCCGCCGGTGTGCCGCTGGTGGTGCTGGCGGGCAAGGAGTACGGCTCGGGTTCCTCCCGCGACTGGGCGGCCAAGGGCACCAGCCTGCTGGGCGTGCGCGCGGTGATCGCCGAGTCCTTCGAGCGCATCCACCGCTCCAACCTGATCGGCATGGGCGTGCTGCCGTTGCAGTTCCCGGCCGGTGAGAGCGCCAAGTCCCTGGGCCTGACCGGCACCGAGACCTTCGACTTCAGCGGCATCACCGAACTGAACGAGGGCCGCACCCCCGGCACCGTGAAGGTGACCGCCACCGGCACCGACGGCAAGGTCGTCGAGTTCGACGCCGTGGTGCGCATCGACACCCCCGGCGAGGCGGACTACTACCGCAACGGCGGCATCATGCAGTACGTGCTGCGCAAGATGGTCAACGGCTGAGTTCCACCAGGCCGCGTGAGCGGGGCCGTCCCGGCAGTGCCGGGGCGGCCCCGCCGTCTTTTCCAGGGACCTAGGTCACAACAACGGGATGAGTGCGTTGCTCCATTGTGAGCACTGTGAAAACAAGTCCGTGAAGTCACCGCTTCGGCGCACGCAAGGACTTGACCGGGCTCGATAGGCTGGCAATACGCAACACGAATCTCACAAACATGTCCTAGGAGTCTCTCGTGCAGTCCACGATCTCGGAGTTGATCGTCCACCTGCGGACCGAACACGGCCTGACACAGTACGAGCTGGCTGTTCAGTTGGCCGGTGTGTCAGACAACGACGCGATCACCCGCGAGGAGGTGTCGCGCTGGGAGCGGGGAAAGCGAATTCCCGGCCCGTACTGGCGGGGCTGGCTCAGCGAGGTGCTGGGCTACCCGAAGGACAAGTGGGAGTCGGCCGCCGTGAACGCACGTCGTTCTCGTCACATCGTGCCAAGGCAGCGTTCACACGACAGCGGGGCATGATTCGCGAAACAATTGAGAAACATAGCTCGAACGAATTGTCACCCAGCACACAGGTCCGGGCGTAACACAGCGCCCCGCCACTCCGAACAGTCCCGGTGGCTGTGAGGAGTCGACATGAGACGTGCCGTTCTCGTCGGTATCGACGAGTACGAGATGGCGGCGCTGCGCCCAGTGACCAGGACGCTGGTGCGGGCCAAGCTGACCCAACTGTTCGCCAACGCACGGGACGCCGACCACCTTGGCAAGGTCACCGCGCCGAGCCTGTACCGCGAGGTGCACCTGACCCCGCTCGGCCGCTACTTCTGGTCGCTGGCAAGCAAAAGGGCGCTGTGAGGGCCCGCTGGATCTCGTTCGGCCTCGTGCTCGCGGTGCTGGCCGCCCTCTCCTGGGTCAGCATGGCGGCGGCACCCCCGGTCGACCGGGACAACGCGATCGCCCCTGCCGCCCTGCTGGCCACCGACCAGGACGTGGCCGGTCTGCTGCCGGTGGCCGACCAGCCCGCACCGCACAGCCCGGACCAGTTGGGCAGCGACCCCGCGCGCGGCTACCGCTGCGAGGACGCCATGCGCACCTGGAACGACGGCAACCCGGACCACCGCTTCACGGTCCGCGTCGAGCGCTGCAACCCCTTCGGGCTGGCGGCACTGCACCAGCTCAACGTCAGCAACGAGTTCGCGGCACGGCACTTCAGGGTCGAACAACTGCCCGGCATCCCGTACGGGGTGGTCGGCAGCGGTCAGGTCAACGGCACCTGGCTGTCCCAGATCCTGTTCCGCAGGGGCGAGTTCACGGTCCAGGTCACCGTGGCCTCCTCGCAGCGAGCGGGCGCACCGCCCTCGCCCACCCTGCGCAGCCTGGCGCTGCTCCAGTGGCAGCGCACGCCGGGAACCCCTGGCAGGCCGGTGAAACCGGTCGACTCCACCGCCCAGCTCACCGAGTTCAGCACCGCCAGCTCGCTGCTGGCCTTCGGGCTGATCCTGTTCGTGCAACTGGTCGGCGTGCTGCGCAACCGCCGCCGAGGGCTGCGGGCCACCTCGGCCGCCCCGGCTGATCGCGAGGAGCTGGTCTGGCAGGACACCGGGCCGCGCGCGCGAAAACTGGCCCGTGACGCCAGGATCCGCTTCTGGACAACGATGATCGCGTTCCTGGTGGTGTTCGCGGTGCCGCTGGACCCGGTGGTCAAGGGGCTCGCCTTCGCCTTCCTGGCCTACCGGCTGGTGCTCGGCCGCCGGTACCAGCCGGGCAGCAGGCGGCTCTGGGGCAGGCACGCCGCCTCGCAGGTGAGCACCGGGCGCAACCGGCGGGCCGCCGCGCTCTGGTACTGCGCCGCCGTCGGGCTGCTCGTGCTGGCGATCATGGACGTGTTCTGTGTCGGGGTCGTGCTCCGGCTCATCGGCACCGACGCCATCGGCCCGGACCTGCGCTGGGACCCCACCGTGGTCGCCGACTCCACGGTGCTGCGCCCGCTGCGGCTCATGTCGGTTCCCGTGCTGGTCGCGGACCTGACCGTGGCCGCCGTGCTGCTCGCGCTGGCGATGAGCGCCTGCTACCGCCACGCACGACGGCTCGCGGCCCTGGACACCCGCGAGCGGCTGCGCACCGACAGCCGCGCGCCGATCATCTACCTGCGCAACTTCGCCGACGACGAGGTGACGGTCCGCACCAGCCCGCTGACCCGCAAGTCCGCGCTGGACAAGGTCGGCCTCCAGCAGTTCGAGCCCTTCGAGGAGGTGCTGGTCCGCTACCTGACCAGCTTCGGGCCGGTCACCGCGGTGAACAACCCCGAGCAGTCCCGGTCGCCGCTGGGCGCGGCACGGGAGTCGCTGTCACACGAGGACTGGCAGGACACGGTCAAGGAGCGGATCAGGGCCAGCGCCCTGATCGTGGTCAGCGCCGCACCGGCCACGATCACCGAGGGCCTGTCCTGGGAGTTGGAGACGATCGTCTCCTGCGCGGCGCTGGACCGCACGGTCTTCGTGCTGCCGCCGCACCCCGGCGCCGAACTCCCCGCCCGGTGGGCGAACTTCCGCGCGATGGCCGCCCACCTGGACGTGCCGGAGGCGGCCGAGGAACACGTGGACCGGCTCCTGCTGCTGCGCACCGACGGCAGCGGCCGGTGGACCGCCTGGCACGCCGACACCCGCGGCGACTGGGCCTACGCCGTGGGGCTCAGCGCCGCCGCCGAGCAGATCATGGCTTGACCGCCTGCAGGGTGTAGCTGGCGGCCAGCCTCTCTGGCCGGTCGGTCAGCCGCCACTCCCCCGCCTCGTCCACGCTCATCTGCCCGGGCAGGGCCTGCCAGGGCACGCTGTCGTGCTCCACCAAGCCCGTCAGCCGCAGGCCCGCCGCCAGCAGCGCGGTGATGATCTCGCCGAGCCCGTGGTTCCAGCTGTGCGTCACGGAGTTCGCCAGCGGCCGCTCGGTGTCCACATAGGTCTGCGGCTCGTCGAAGACCAGCGGCTCGGCGTGCTCGTAGTACGGGTAGCCCAGGGTCGGCTGCGGCTGGGTCTCGTCGATCGCCCACAGCACGGGGTGCCCCTCACGCAGGAACAACCGCCCGCCCGGTCGCAGCAGGTCGGCCACCACCCGCGCCCAGGGGTTGATCTCCGGCAACCAGCACAGCGCCCCGATGCCGGTGTAGACCAGGTCGAACCCGCCCGCCCCGAGGACCTCGACCGCCTGGTACAGCTCGCCTTCCCGGTAGTCGATCTCCGTGCCGGTGGCCGCGGCCAGCTCGCGCGCCCTGGCCAGGGCCGCACCGGAGAAGTCCAGGCCGCTCATGTGCGCGCCCAGCCTCGCCAGCGAGAGCGTGTCCGTGCCGATGTGGCACTGCAGGTGCACGCCCCGCAGGCCGCGCAGCTCACCGAGCCGGGGCCGGTCGAAGCGGACCACGTCGCTCAGGTGGTGCGGATCGGCCACGAAACGGGCGAACCCGTACCCCGCCGAGGCCGCGTGCAGGTCCGCCCGCTCGTCCCAGTTCGCCCTGTTGACAGCCACGTAGTCGCCCACCCGCACAGCCTCGCACGCCCCCGCCACCGATTTTCCCCCGAGTCCCGCCCACGTGCGCGCGAGTCCCGGTCTGGGGAGCGCGAGTCCCGGCCTGGGGTCCGCGAGTCCCGGTCTGGGGCCTGCGAGCCCCGCCCCGGTGGAGGCGCTGTCACGCCACGCGCCAATGGGCGGGGTTCCTGGGATCGGTAGGCGGTTCGGCGGCCCCAGTCTGGTCGCGCGATGACCGAGACGCAGCGAGGAGCGAGCCGTGTACCGAACGCAGAAACCGTCCATCCGCCGCCGCGCCGGGCTGTCGCTGCTACTCCTCCCGCCACTGCTGTTCTGCTTCCTGTTCTTCGGCCTGTCCTACCTCGTCGCGCCCGAGCCTGACATCACCGTCCAGACCGGCATCGGATCAGCCACAGTGGACGGACGCGATCTCGTGCTGGTGCCCTATGAGCGGCATGGCCCGCGCGGCATGTTCCAGTTGATGACCGAGGACATGTTCCAGGTAAGGCTGGCCGCCACGGATCCGGCCACCGGCAAGGTGCGCTGGGACACCCAGTTGTCCGACCGACTGGTCTGGGAGGCGACGGTGTTGGCTGCGGGACAGCGCTACGCCTACCTCGCCACCGACTCCGGACTGGCCATTGTGGACATTCGTGACGGGTCGATCGCCGCCAGGGGCGACGGGGTGGCGGGCCTGGGCGGTTCCTTCGTTGCCAAGCGCTCGGCCTACGGGTACGACGCGCGGCGCCACCGGGTGGTGGCGATGAACGCCGACGGCACCATCCTGGCCATCCCGCTGGACACCTTGGTGGCGAAGCCGACCGAGGAGGACGCCACCACCTGGGCGAGCACCCTGGCCCCCGACCGTGCGCGGATCACCTCGCCGGGGGCCACGGCCTCGCAGGCAACCCTGGGCTCCGGCGAACGCGTCGAGGTGCGGGCACGGCCAGCAGGTGCGCCCGGGCGCGTGCTGGTCCGCGTCACGGCTGACGGCCGGGCGATCCCGATCGGTGGCGCCGTGTTCCAGCAGGCGGCCGTCGTGGTCGACGGGCCGCGGGCGGTCGGAGACGGCGCCGGGAGCGTGCTGGTCGCGCACAACCGTTCCGTGAACGACACCGGTGCCGCGCTCAGCGCCGTCTCACTCGCGACCGGGGCGGTGACCGGCTCGCTCACCGTGGATTCCGCGCCCGCCAAGGCAATCGCACTGCCCGGGGGAGGAACAGTGTTGGCAACGCGGGAAACCCTGGTCGTGCTCGGCGCTGACGGCCACCTCACGGCCTCGCGCATCGGGGCGACGGACTTCTTCGGCAACCCCACCTGAGGCTCGGGGTCTTGGCACCGGCGTGTGCACCCCAGGTCCGGGCTGACCGCTGGCACGAGTTCGTGTTGACCTTCGCGGGCTGATCAGCCTGCCAGCGCGGCCCGTACCCGCTCGACCGTATTGAAATCCCCGGCCCCGAACCGGTTCTTGGTGACGGCGAAGGTCCGGCCCGTCGCGGGGTCGAACTCGGCGTGGCTGCCGTTGGCGCCCGACCAGCCCAGGGCGCCGCCGATCACCGCGTAGCCGAGCGCGAGCCGCGCCGGGTTGCCGAAGACCTGGTCGGTGCCCTCGATGGCGACGGCACTGACCAGGTCCAGGGTCTCCGGCGTGAGTAGCCGCACGCCGTCCACCTCGCCCAGCGGCGCGGCGTACATGCGCGCGATGCCCCGCGCGGTGACGGTGCCGCCCGCGGGCACGTTGGCGGAGAGGAAGTCGGTGCGGTTGTACAGTTCCGCGCTCGGTTGCAGCGCGGGCGGCGCCGCCTTGAACAGCAGCGGCATGGCCTCGGTCAGCTGCCGGATCGTCGCCTCGTCCATCGGCGGACCGCCCGGCACCAGCCTGGCCAGGCGGGCCTGCTCGGCCGGTGGCACGGCGAAGTACAGCTCCTGGGACAGCCCGAGCGGGGCGGCGACCTCCTCCAGCAGCACCTGGTCGATCGGCTTGCCCGTGCCGCGCCGCACCAGCTCGCCCGCCAGGTAGCCGAAGGTGATGGCGTGGTAGCCCGTCCGGGTGCCGGGCTCCCACCACGGCTCCGCGTCGGCGAGGACCTCGCACATTCGCGCCCAGTCGGCCAGGTCCTCGGGCGTGGTGTCCGCGGGCAGCCCGGGAACGCCCACCGCGTGGGTGAGCACGTGCCGCACGGTCGCGGCCTGCTTGCCGTGCGCGCCGAACTCCGGCCACAGCTCGGTGACCGGCGTGTCGTAGCCGAAGACCCCGCGCTGCACCAGGATGTGCAGCACGGTGGCGGTCATGCCCTTGCCCGTCGAGGTGCTGAAGATCGGGGTGTCCGGGGTCATCGCCCGCCCGGTGGCCGGGTCGGCCAGACCGGCCACCGCGTCGACCACCAGCTCGCCGTGCTCGTAGACGGCCACCTGCACGCCGGTCTCCACGCCCTCGGCGACCAACTCGTCGATCGTGTCCTGAACGCTCATGTCAGGTCAGACCCGCGCGGCCACCGGAACTCATCGTTCAGGCCGTGGCGTTGGAGGTGCGCAGGAAGCGGACCAGGTCCTCGGTGCCGTAGCCGAGCAGCCGCGCGCGGTAGGAGGCCATCAGCAGGAGCTGGCCGACTATGGTGGCGCCGAACCCGTCCCGTCCGTCGGTGGACCACTCCCAGAGCTTCTCGATGCCCAGGTCGGTCATGGTGATGCCGTGCTCGTCGAGCACCTCCTTGCAGACCTCGGCCACGGCGTCCAGCAGGGTGTCGGCGGTCCGGGTGCAGCGCAGCCCGAACAGGCCGTCGCAGTCGAAGGGCTCGCAACCCGGCGGGGGCGCGGCCTTGATCGGTTCGAAGCGTGGGTCGGTGAACCTGGGCTCCGGCCGGTCGTAGGTGACCGCCAGCACCATGAACTCGTGTTGTCCCGCCACGGCCTGCTCCCTGCTGTCTGCCAGCGAGCATGGCACAAGCGGCGCGGAGGCGCGGGACGGTGGCGCCTCCGCGCCAGAGCGGGACTCGCGGCCCCCTGGGCGGGACTCACGGGCCCCAGAGCGGGACTCGCGGGTGGGTTAGCGGGGTTCGAGCAGGAAGACGCGGATCGTGCGGTGGCTGGCCCGGTCGGCGTAGGCGTCGTAGGCGGGCCAGTACTCGGCCACCTGCTGCCAGACCCGCTCACGCTCGGCTCCTGCCAGCAGCCGCCCGCGCACCGGCACCGCCCGGCCGCCGACCGAGGCCTCCGCCTCCGGCTTGGCCAGCAGGTTCGCCGACCACGCCGGGTGCTTCTCCCCGCCCCAGTTGGAGCCGATCACCACGTAGCCCCCGCCGTGCTCCACGTAGAGCAGCGGGACCTGGCGCGGCTGGCCGCTGCTGCGACCGGTGGTGGTCAGCAGCAGGGTGCGCAGACCCACGGCGTTGCCCACGCCGAACCGGCCACCGCTCAGCCGCAGCAGCGCGCGGTCCAGCGGCACCACGACCTTGCCGAACACGGCGAAGCCCTTGGTCTTGCCCACACCCGAGAACAGTCCTCGCAAGCCAGCCATGCCCGCAGCCTACCGAGCGGTAGCCAGGGACACGGCGAAGCGCCCCTCGGTGTCGGTCCACCAGTGCGCGAGCTCGAAACCGGCCTCGGCCAGCTCCTGCTCCACCCGCTCGCGGCGGAACTTCGCGGAGACCTCGGTGCGCAGCTCCTCACCGGCGGCGAACCGCACCTCCACCCCGGCACCGGGCAGCCCGACCGTCATGGCGCGGGTGGCCCGCAGCCGCATCTCGATCCACTCCTGCTCGGCGTCCCACACCGCCACGTGCTCGAACGCCTCGGGCTCGAAGTCGGCGTCCAGCTCGCGGTTGACCACCCGCAGCACGTTGCGGTTGAACTCCGCGGTCACGCCCTGCGCGTCGTCGTAGGCCTCGACCAGCACCTGCCGGTCCTTGACCAGGTCGGTGCCCAGCAGCAGCCACTCCCCCGGCCCCAGCAGCTCACGCACCGCGCCGAAGAACTTGCCGCGCTCGCCGGGCAGCAGGTTGCCGATCGTGCCGCCGAGGAAGGCCACCAGCCGGGGCTCGTCCCCGGGCAGCAGCGAGAGGTGCTCGGTGAAGTCCCCGGCCACCCCGTGCACCAGCAGCCCGGGGTACTGCTCGACGATGGACCGCGCGGCGGCGCTCAGCGCGCTGACCGACACGTCCATGGGCACGAACTTCTTCAGCGTGCCGCCCGCGAGCAGCGCGTCCAGCAGCGCGCGGGTCTTCTCCGAGGAGCCCGAGCCCAGTTCCACCAGGGTCGCCGCCCCGGTGACCGCGGCGATCTCCGGGGCCCTGGCCAGCAGCACCTCGCGCTCGGCCCGCGTCGGGTAGTACTCGGGCAGCTCCGTGATGCGCTCGAACAGCTCGCTGCCGGTGGCGTCGTAGAACCACTTGGGCGGCAGGGTCTTGCGGGGCCCCGACAGCCCGGCCCTGACGTCGGCGCGCAGGGCACGCGCCATGTGGTCGGCGCTGAGGTGGTTGTCCAGCACGGGATTGGTCATCAGTCCTGCCGTCCTGTGTCCGGTGCGTCCAGTGGCCTTATGTCCACAGTGGACGTCGTGGCGATCACGATGCTGCGGTCGGGAACGGCGACCCAGGTGGGGTCGTCATCGGTGGGTTCGGAGGCGACGGTGACCGCCCCCGCCGAAGGCCGCACCGACAGCGCGTGCGACCAGGTCGTGGCGACGAGCAGTTCCTCGTTGCCCAGCAACAGGTTCAGCCGTGATCCGGGGGCGGCTGCGGCCACCTCCAGCAGCACGGCGGCAATGGCGTCCACCGGGCCCTGCCCGGCGCGCAGCCGGTGGCGCACCAGCGCCCAGAGCAGGGCCGCGTCGGTGGGCGCGTCCAGGGTGAGCAGGTCGGCCACCGGCAGCCGCTGCGCGAGCAGCTCCACCGAGGTCGGCCAGCCGCGGACCACCCCGTTGTGGCTGAACAGCCAGCGGCCCTCGGTGAACGGGGCGCAGGCCGTCTCCACCACCGGCATGCCGACGGTGGCCGAGCGCACGGCGGCGACCACGGCGGTGGCCGACACCGCCCCCGCCAGGCTGGCGAAGGCCGTGTCGGACCACATCGTGGCCGCGGACCGGTAGCGGACCGGCTCACCACTGTCCCCGGTGAACCAGCCCGCCCCGAACCCGTCGGCGTTGATCGTCCCGCCGCGGCGCATGTCCCGAGGAGCCCACGACTGGCGCAGCAGCGAGTGCGGCGGGTCGAGCAGCAGCTCGGACAAGGGCACGGCGGGGCCCAGGTAACCCAGGTGGCGGCACACCGGGACTAGTGCCCCAGCCCCGGGTCGGCGTCACGGGCACACCGGAACCCGGCGAAGATCTGCCGCCGGATCGGGTGGTCCCAGTTGCGGAAGGTGCCGCGCACCGCCGCCTCGTCGGTGCCGAAGGAGCCACCGCGCAGCATCTTGTAGTCCCCGCCGAAGAACACCTCCGAGTACTCCCGGTACGGGAACGCCCGGAAACCCGGGTACGGCCGGAAGTCGGAGCTGGTCCACTCCCAGACGTCCCCGATCAGCTGGCGCACCCCCAGCGGGGAGGCGCCCAGCGGGTACGCGCCGACCGGGGCCGGGCGCAGGTGGCGCTGGCCGAGGTTGGCGTGCTCCGGGGTCGGGTCCTCGTCACCCCACGGGAAGCGCCGGGACCGGCCGGTGGCCGGGTCGAAGCGGGCCGCCTTCTCCCACTCCGCCTCGGTGGGCAGCCGCTTGCCCGCCCAGGCCGCGAACGCCGCCGCCTCGTGGTAGCAGACGTGCACCACCGGCTCGTCCACCGGGACCGGCTCCACCACCCCGAACCGGGTGCGCAGCCAGCCGCCGTCGCTGTCGCGGTGCCAGAAGCGCGGCGCGACCAGGCCCGCGCCCTGCCGGTGGGACCAGCCGATCTCGCTCCACAGCTCCGGGCGCTCGTAGCCGCCGTCGGCGATGAACGCCAGGTACGCCCCGTTGCTGACCGGGGTCGTGTCGATGTGGAACGCCTCGACCAGCACCTGGTGGGAGGGCCGCTCGTTGTCCAGCGCCCAGGGCTCGGCGTCGGTGCCCATGGTGAACGGGCCGCCGGGCACCAGCACCTCGGCGGGCAGCCGGTCACCGGGCGCGGCCGGTGGCGGTGGTGCGTGCAGCACCGGCGAGCCCACCCGCAGCTGGTGGGTGGCCAGCATCGTCTCGTCGTGCTGCTGCTCGTGCTGGGCGATCATGCCGAAGGCGAACCCGTTGTCCAGCAACGGCCTGCCCTCCAGCGGGGTGCGCTCCAGCACGTCGAGCACCTTGTCGCGGACCTCGCGCACGTAGCCGCGGGCCTGCGCCGGGTCGAGCAGCGGCAGCGCGGGGCGGTCGGCCCTGGCGTGTTGGAAGGCGTCGTAGAGCTCGTCGATGTCGCAGCGCACCGGCTCCCGGCCGCCGACGTCGCGCACCAGCCAGAGCTCCTCCTGGTTGCCGATGTGGGCCAGGTCCCACACCAGCGGGGACATCAGCTTGGAGTGCTGGCGCACCAGGTCCTCGTCGTCCACCGAGTCGGTCAGCAGCACGCTGCGGGCCCGGGAGCGTTCCAGCGCCTGCGCGATGTGCTCGCGCAGCTTCTCCTCGGTGGTCAGGTCGAACGTCGTCACCGCAGGTCACCTCCGTGCGGGGCAGGGACGGCAGCCAGTCGCCGGTCCAGGCTGCGGGTCACCTCGTCGTGCAAGTCAGTGGGCAGGCCGAGCCGGGGCAACGACCGCAGCCCCAGGTCCAGCACCGCACGGGCGGCCCCGGCGACCCTCGGGTCGGCCGTGCCGACCCGGGCCGCGTGCAACCAGCGCCCGACGGCGGGCTGGGCGGCGGCCAGCGCCTCGTCCACCACCCGCTCGTCCTCGAACAGGGCGATGAGCAGCGCCACCGGGGCCATCCAGTCCTGGGGCGGCTGCGAGTCCAGGTAGCGGACCTCGAAGTAGCCCCGTGGCCGGATCGGGGTGAACATCGTGCTCAGGTGGTAGTCCATGTCCTCGGTGGTCGGCACGCCCGGCAGCGCGCCGCCGATCCACTCCGCGAAGGTCACCCTCGGCGGGGCGGTCCAGTCCGGGCCGCCGTGGCGCCAGCAGATCAGCGGGGTGTCCAGCACCCTGGCGGCCCACTCGGCCGCCGGATCCCCGCTGACCGCCCCGCGCCGGGTGCGCGCGGGCTCGGTGCCCAGGACCGCACGCGTGCGCGCGGACACCCACGGGGTGGACCGCCCGCCCAGTCGCGCGGAGTTGGCGAACACCGCCAGCAGCACCGGCCCCAGTGCGTGCAGCGCCGCCCACCGGGTGGCCACCCGGTCGCGCTCGCCCATGTCCAGGCAGACCTGGAGCCCGGCGGTGCTGCACATCATGGTGATGCCGTCGCTGCCGAACCGGTCGAACCTGGCCTGCATCGCCGCGTAGCGCGGGGTGTTCAGCACCCTGCGCGGCGGGCGGTGCGCGTCGGTGCCGCCCGGGCCCAGTTCCAGGCCGGCGGCGGTGAGCAGTTCGGTGAGGTGGGAGATGTCGGAGGAGGTGGAGACGAGCAGGTCGGTCGCGTTGGACCGCGGTGGACTGGAGATCTCCACCTGGCCACCTGGCTCAACGGTGACAGGGGAACCACCGCGAAGCGGCAGGTTCGGGCTGTCTTGTCGGAGCGTGGCCGGGGCGTGTGGCCCCAATGCAGTTGTCAGGATCTCGGCCGTGATGGGCCGACATCGGTCGTCACTGTGGTGCACCGTCCACTCGATCTCGGTGCCGACAGCTCTCGGTGGCCCGTGCTTGAAGCACACCGAGGCCACGTACGCCTCGGCGCTGGCACGGTCCCGGAGTAAGTCGGGAGCCGGATCGGTGGCGGTCGCCTTACTCAGTGTGGTCACTTTCGCCACCCCTTGTAGTCGAATCGCCGTGCGATCGACGCTACACGCGGGGTCTGACAAGTGCACCGCGAAGAACGGGTGACGAACCGCTTACGAACGCTTCCCTGACGACTCGACGCCGTACCGGAGCAGGACAACGCCGTTGCCGAAGACCCGCGTGCCGAGCAGCCGGAGGTCCGTCCTGTCCGCACCCGGTCGGAACAGCGGCCTGCCACGGCCGAGCAGGACGGGGTGCACGTAGACCCGGTACTCGTCGACCAGGCCGTGCGCGCGGAAGGACGCACCGAGTTCCGCCCCGCCGACCACCATGTCACCGCCCGGCAGCGCCTTGAGCTCCTGGACCTGCGCAACGTCGAGCTCGCGCAGGATCGTGGTGTTCCAGTCGGCGTGCCGCAGGGTCCGCGAGTACACGTACTTGGGCATGGTCCGCCAGATGCGCGCGAACTCCGCCTCCGGGGCGCTTGCCGCCGGGTCCTCGTCGGCGGTCGGCCAGTAGGCGGCCATCAGCTCGTGGGTGACCCGCCCGTCCAGGAAGGCGCTCATCGCGGCGAGTTCCTCGTTGAAGTGGCCGTGCAGCTCCTCGTCGACCAGGTGCCAGTCCAGTTCGCGGTCCGGCCCCTCGAAGAAGCCGTCCAGCGAGACCGAACTCATCACGATGACGCGCCGCACCACCGCAGGCTAGCCCTAACCGACCCCGAGCACCCGTTCGAAGGCCGCGATCGCCTCCTCCGAGGTGCCGACGAACTGCGCCTTCATCGAACGGCCACCGATGTTGACGATCAGCTCGCCGGTCCCGTCCTGGCCGGGGGACAGCAGGTAGGCGCTGTCGGTGCCGGGGATCTGCGCCTGCTGGATGCCCGGGATGTCCGAACCGGTGTCGACCGCCGGGATGACGCCCACCAGCAACTGCCACTGCCCCTTCAGGTAGACGCACACCACCGAGCCCGGCATCTTCTTCTCCAGCAACGGTTCTCTGCCGTCGAAGCTGCCGAAGAACGGGTCGGTGGGGCAGTCCGCCGGGAGCACGCCCTTGCGCTGACCGGCGGTTGTGCTGGCGGTCTGCGGGGTTGTCGTCGACCGCGTCGGCAGCGCCCCGGACTGGCTGGCGGGCCTGAGGCTGGTGACGGCGAAGTACCCGCCGAGCAGCACACCCGCCACGACCAGGCCCGCGACGGCGAGCTTGGCGCCGAGCCCGAACCCCGCCTTGGCCGCCGTCGTGACGGGCGCGGCGGGGGTACCCGTGACGGGCGCCGGGCTCGCGGCGCTGGCCGTGCCGCTGACCTGGATCGTGCCGAGGTGGCCGAGCAGTGAGGCGGTCTGCTGGGCCAGCGCGGCCTGCGCGGTGTTGCCCAGCTCGGTCCAGAGCGCGACCGCCGTCGCGATGGCCGCCGCCGCGACGGCCCGCTTGCCGGTGACCAGCGCGTGCACCCCGCCCTCGTGGGTCAGGTAGGCCAGGGTCGCGCGATCACCGGCCAGTTCCGCGGCGGCCCGGCCCCGGTCGAGGATCTGCTCCCAGGCGCCCAGCCGCGCGGAGCAGGCCGCGACCGGGGCGAGGGCCCTGGCCAGCAGCGCGCCGAGATCGGGGCGGCCCAGCCGGACCGAGGCGTCGATGCATCCGGTGACCAGCGTGGCGTTCGCGGCGATCAGTGCGGGCGGCAGCTGGCGGCAGCACTCGCGCAGCCGCCCGGCGATCCACTCCAGCTGGCCGATGCCGCCGACCAGGTCCGCGCGCACACCGGGCGCGAGCCCCCAGCCCCGCTCGGACACGAGGACCACGCCGTGCGCGGTCACCTCGCCGAGCGTGGCGTTGAGCGGACCCGGGTCGCTGACGAGCCAGGGCACCAGCGCCTCCGACACAGGCGCGTCGGCCAGTGCCAGCACCGACACGAGTTCGCGGGCCGGTGCGGTCAACCCAGCGAGCACTCGCGGCAGGAGCTCCGCCAACTCGGCGGCCCGGGGCAGCACGAGTGCGCCGTCCGGACCTGGTCGGGCGCTCGCGGCGGCGCGGAGCAGCAGCAACGGCGAGCCGTCCGCGGCACGCCACAACTGAGCGAGGTCAAGCAGTTCGTGCTCGGCGAGCGAACGGTTCAGCACGGTGCCCAGCAGGGTGCAGGCCGGTTCCCAAGCCAGGCCGGACAGTTCCTGCGCGTACCCGTCCGTCCACAGTGCACGCCGCACCGAGGTGAAGGCCACTGCCGCGTCAGGGACCCCGTCGAGCAGTTCCTCGCGCTGCTCGGCCGTCAACTCCAGGTCATCGACCAGCACCAGAACGTCCACACCGGACATGAGCCGCCGTATCTCCACAGTGGACGGCCGATAGCCCGCCGTGTCGTAGCACGCCTCGAACACGTCCTGGAGCAGGTCCGGCACACCCCGGTGGGCCGCCGACAGGAACACCACGGACCGGCCTAATCCAGCGATGTCCCCTGCGGCGTAACGGAAAAGCGTGCTCTTGCCCACGCCGGGCGGGCCGTGCAACTGCACCAGCCGAGCCGCCTGCAACGCCCCGCGCAGCGCGTCCAGGTCCTGTTCCCGGCCGATCGGCCGCGCGGGATGGCGTGGCAGCAGGCTGATCGCCGGGCGGCGCACCGGCTGTGGGCGCTGTGCGGGCAGTGTCAGGCTGACCACCGACTGCTCCGCCCACACCGTGATGTTGTGGTCCCCCACCACGAGTTGGCCGACCACGTCCCCGCCGACGTGCACGTCCACCGGGATCAGCCGAGCCTGCGGGTGAACTCGGCGGCCAACTGCTCCCCGCCCGCCGCGACCAGCTTGGCCACCACCGGCCCCAGCACGACCTTGTTCAGCGCGCCGAGGAACTGCGGGAGCCTGCGCCGGAACCAGCCCTGCACGTGTTCCACGGTGGGCAGGTCCACCTCGCCCCCGGTGAGGGCCTCGTCGAGTTCGTCGATCTTCTGCGCGGCCGCGGGGACCAGTGCCCGCAGCTCGGCAAGTTCGGTACGCAGCCGGGCGAGGTCCTGCTCGGTCACCGGCTCCGAGGAGCGGACCTGGACGTTGTTGTCACCAACGCTGACCTGACCGCTCACGTCCCCGCCGATGTGCACGTGGTACCCGCCGTGCCCGTGGGTCATCTTCGCTCCTGTGGCAGCACAGCCGGAGATTTGTCCCCCACAGGTTCGGGGCCGCATTTGTCCCCGTTAGCCGGGTGCGTCGAGGTCCACCCGTCCGGACCAGTGCGGGGCGGCCGATCGGGCCCGGCCGCCCCGCGTTCCGGTCAGCCCGCCGAGGCGTTGGACTTGGCGGTCAGCCTGGTGCTGGTGGTGGACGCGCCCTTGATGGCGCTCTCGATCTGCGCCATGGTCGAGCTCGCGCTCAGACCGGGCACCGTGGCGGTGTTCAGCGCGTACAGGGTGAAGCTGTACGGGTGCGAGGAACCGCCGGGACACGGGCCGAAGAACTTCTGCGCGTCGGCCCCGCTGCCCATGGCCTTCTGCTTGGCCCCGCCGCCACCGGGCACGGAGTAGCCCGCGCCGAGCCCCTCGGGCAGCGAGCCGGTGGCCGCCGGGATGTCCCAGATCGCCCAGTGCAGCTTGTTGCCGTTGTTCGCGGTGTCGGCGAACACGATGGCGTAGCCCTTGGCACCGGCCGAGGCGCCCCAGGTCAGCGGCGGCGAGGTGTCCTGCCCGGCCTTGCCGTCACCGGCGCAGGTGTACTTGGCGGGCACGGTGGCCCCCTCGCCGAACGCGGGGCTGCTCAGCTTGAACGCACCGGGCGTGTTGCCGCCGGGGAACTTCAGCCGCACGATCACGTTGTCCAGGGTGCTCGGGCTGCCGCCGTTCTTGTCGTCGTTGGTGGAGGACAGCCACAGGCCGCCGTCCGGGGTCCTCACCACCGTGCGCAGGCGGCCCCACTTGCCCGCGAACACCGACTTGGGCGTGTCCGTGCCGGTACCCGAGGAGTTGATCTTCGCCACGTACAGCCGCTCACCGGTCACCGCGGCCACGTAGATCCAGTCGTTGACGATCTCGATGGCGCTGGGCCCGCCCTGTGAGGTGGACCAGGTCTGCTTGGGCGCCACGTAGCCAGCGCAGTTGCCCTGCGTGCCCTCGCAGCTGGGCCAGCCGAAGTTGCCGCCCTTCTGGATCAGGTTCAGCTCGTCCTGGCTGTTCTCGCCGAACTCGGTCTCCCACAGCTGGCCCCGGGAATCCCAGGCCAGTCCCTGCGGGTTGCGGTGGCCCATGCTCCACACGTACCGGGCGTTGCCCCCGCTGGAGTAGAACGGGTTGTCGGTGGGCGCGGAGCCGTCCGGGTTGAGCCGCAGCACCTTGCCGTTGAGCGAGTTCTTGTTCTGCGCGTTGGCGCTGTTCTTGGCGTCACCTGCGGTGGCGTAGAGCTTGCCGTCCGGCCCGAAGCGCAGCCGCCCGCCGTTGTGGTACCGGTTCTTGGCGATGCCGGTGAGCACCGGCGTGCTGGTGGTGGACAGCTTGCCGTTGTCGTAGGTCATCTTCACGATGCGGTTGTCATCGGCGGCGGTGTGGTCGACGTAGATGGTGTGGTCGGTGGCGAAGTGCGGGGAGACCGCCAGCCCCATCACACCGCCCTCGCCGTTGGTGGTCACCGCCCCGGGCACCTTGCCCAGCACGGTCTTCTGCCCGTCCGCAGTGACCCGCACGATCTCGAACCGGTCCCGCTCGGCCACCAGCGCCGAGCCGTCCGGCAGGAAGTCGATGCCCCAGGGCAGGTCCAGCTTGGTGATGTCCCTGTCGTACTCGGGAATGCCGCCCGCGCCGGTGCCGCCGCCGGTGGTCTTCACCGTGACCGCGTTGCTGGCGGCGGAGTTGTTGCCGTTGGGGTCGCGGGCCTTGACCGTGAAGGTGTAGTCGGTGCTGGGCGCCAGGTCGGTCACGGTGGTGTCGGTGGAGCTGGTCGACGCCACCTTGCCGCTGCCCTGGTACACGTCGTAGCCCGCGATCACGCCGCCGTCGTCGGTGGAGGCGTTCCACGCCAACGACACGCTGTTGGCCGTGACCCCGGTGCTGCGCAGGTCGCCCGGGGCGCTGGGCGGGGTCTTGTCGTTGCTGGGCGGGGTGGTGAACTGCACGACGTTGCTCTGCTGCGAGGCGTTGCCCGCGGCGTCGAAGGCGCCCACCGAGATGTCGTAGGCGGTGTTGGGCGTCAGCGTGGTGACGGTGGTGGTCAGCGTGGCGCCGTCCACGGTCTTGAGCACGTTGCCGCCGCGGTTGACCTCGTAGCGCACGACCCCGGTGTCGTCGGTGGCCGCCTGCCAGGTGAAGGTCGCGGAGTTGGGGCCGATGTCACTGACGACGAGGTTGCGCGGGGCGGTCGGCGGGGTGCTGTCCCCGGAGCCGGTGGTGACGGTGAGCTTGTCCAGGTTCGGCCCGCCCTCGGCCCCGGTGGCCGCGGCACGCACCTTGTTGGCGCCCGCCTTGAGGTTGACGGTGGTGGCGGCGACCTGCCAGTTCGTCCAGTCACCCGTTCCGGGAAAGGCCAGGTTGCTGGTGGCGGTGGTGCCGTTCACGGTGACGTCCACCGGGCGGTTGGCCCCGGTGCCGTTGGCGAAGCGGAAGTCCAGCCGGGCGCTGCCGGCCTGCGCGGAGTTCACGGTGAACTCGACGTAGCTACCGGCCACGTTGTCGTAGTTGACGAACCCGGTCCCGGAGTAGCCGGCGTGGTTGGACTCCACCACTCCCTTCGAGATCGTCGCGTTCTCTGCCTCGTACTCGGCACTGGCCGCGTGTGCGGCGGGCGCCACGGCGAAGGCCGTCGCCGCGCTGATCGCGCAGGCCAGGGCCACTCGCCATCGGGGTGGTACGGGGGATGCCACGATGCCTCCCAGCTGGGTCGCAGGGTGCGGCGGCGGAGGGATTAGGGAACTTTCCTAACCGTACGAGGAATCAGAGCATTGCCCTGGTTGCGCCGTCAAGCCCGGAAAGGCCTTGCTTTCAGTCATCACTGAAGTCACAGTATATGATGTCCACCACGTGAGGTATGCAATCCGTACGTACGGATTGCCAGTCCACGCCCTGAGCTGCGAGGATTGTCTGATGCCCCGCGTCAGCCAGGACCACCTCGACGCCCGCCGCAGACAGATCCTCGACGGCGCGCGTTCGTGCTTCGCACGCCACGGCTACGAGGGTGCCACGGTGCGGCGACTGGAAGAAGCCACGGGCCTGTCCCGGGGCGCGATCTTCCACCACTTCCGCGACAAGGAGTCGCTGTTCCTCGCGCTGGCCGAGGACGACGCGGTGCGCATGGCCGAGGTGGTCGCCGAGCAGGGCCTGGTGCAGGTCATGCGCGACCTGCTCGGCGGACGGGGCGAGGGCGAGGAGCACCCCGCCGACTGGCTGGGCACCCGGCTGGAGGTCTCCCGGCGGCTGCGCACCGACCCGGACTTCCGGGCCCGCTGGGCCGAGCGCTCCCAGCAGCTGACCGAGGCCACCAAGGAGCGGCTGCGCCGCCAGCGGGAGGCTGGCAAGCTGCGCGACGACGTCGAGGTGGAGGTCCTGGCCGACTTCCTGGAACTGGTCCTGGAGGGCCTGGTGTCCCACCTGGCCATGGGCCTGCCCGCCGACGACCTGGAGCCGGTGCTGGACCTGGTCGAGGAGACCGTGCGCCGCCACCGCAGGACGAGCTGATCGGTCACGGCGGTCAGGCCGTGACCCCGAAGGCGCCCAGCAAGGACCTGTTGCCCTCGTCCGGGTTCCTGATCTCGCACTGGCCGGGCTCCTGGCCGAGGAGGCCGGGCTGGCGGCCAGCGACCCCGAACTCAGGATCGCGGCCGCGCAGCTCGTGCTGGACCACCTGCGGTCCCGCCCCAAGTCCAGGCAGCTCGCTGCGCATGGTCGACGAGGGAATCGGCGACTACGCGCGCCGCCAGCTGTGATCAGCACATCGTCGTGAAGGAATCATGCCACGTCACGTACTGCTGGCTGCTCCAGCCACTCACACCGGTGCTGTTGTCCGTGAGGTACACCCACAGGTCGCCACCACCCGGGCGGCTGTAGCAGTGCACCGTGACTGAGTGGTGCTGGTAGCCAAGCCCCAGCGAGGCGCACGAGGTCGAATCCCCACTGCGAATGTTCACGCCATCATCCTGGAACCAGGCGTTGAGGCGCGCGTCGTTGGCGGGCTGCCAGCCACAGTTCGCGGGCGTGGCCGTACCGTGCGGCTGGGCAGCGGTGGCCAAGGCCTGACCACCCAGAACAGTCAGTACCGCGGTCATGATGACAAGAACTGAGAAACGCTTGGCGCGCATCAGGATCTCCCCCACTGAAGTCGAACCTCTCGTTCGTGACCTCGTGAGGAGCAAGCGCCGCAGATGGCGCGGTGGTACCACAAAAAGGTTTCTCGCACGGTGCTGTGCCCCCCTGGAGGGCACAGTCCACACCTAACGCGGTTCCATGCGCAGCACGGCGGTGGTGTCGGCGTGCTGGGCGATGACCTCCACCGGGGAGCCGGAGGGGAACGGCCAGTGCGCCGACTCGCGGCCGAGCTTGGCCAGGTAGGTGGCGATGACCCGGGCGCCCTCCTGGGCACCGGCCAGTTCCGTGCGGTACTCGCCCTCCCCCTCCACGGTGCAGCCGCCCGCGGCGAGCAGGTTGCGCACCCAGTCGCGGGTCCGCACCGGGGCGCACAGGTAGCGGGCCCCGTCCAACTGGGTGATCGCCAGCGGGAAGGGCCGGGGCTCGCCGGTCACCCGGCCGGGCACGCTGAGCACCCGCAGCACGTAGGTGCCCTCGGTGTAGGGGGCCAGGTCCTCACCGCGGATCTTCGCCATCATCATGGTGTTGATCTCCTGCGGTGACATCCTCGCCAGCACACTCGGATCCGGCCTGGTCATGACGCTCCCCTCTACCAGAGTCGCCACCTGCCCGCATCGCTAACGGGAACAAAGTGCAGACCCTGGGCGTGACTTGGTGAGACCCTGTTCGACAGACACTAGCGTGGACCGGGTGACGGTGCTGTGGGGAATCTCCTTCGACGCGACGCCGATCTCCGGCCTGGTCGTGGAGTTCATCAAGACCGCCAAGGTGTTCCACGAGCGCGGCCACCAGGTGCACCTGGACCTCGGCTACGAGGTCAAGGCCGACAAGGGCGCCTTCTTCCGCCCCTACCGCGACGAGGCCGACCTGCTGCCGGACTGGGTGCACCTGGACCGGATCGAGGGCGTGGACCGGATCCCCGGCTACACGCCCGAGTTCGTCACCGAGGTACTCACCCAGGTGGTCCAACGCGGGGACGAACGGCTGCTCCCCGCCGTGCAAGCGCTTTCCAGCCGGTTGGCCGCTTGCATCCTGCGCACCTGGCAGCGGCTCGGCGTGACCGCGGTGCTGGTGGAGAACGGCACGCTGCCGGAGAACATCACCTACACCAGGGCGCTCTACCAGGCGATCGAGCAGTACGGGCGGCGGGCCGGGCTGGGCAGGTTCGTGCTGTGGCGCGACCACGACCTGATGTGGCAGAGCGAGCCGGGTACCGGCAAGTACGGCGAGTTCCCGTACCCGCACACCGTCGCACCGATCAACTCCCCGCACATCCAGTACGTGGCGCTGCACGAACAGGCCCGTCGGCGGACCGAGCAGTGGGCCGGGCCGCTGGACAACATCGTGGTGGCGCCCAACACCTTCAGCCACTGCGCGGACGCCCGGCCCGGGTTCCGGCGGCACTACGGCATTCCCGAGCACGTGCCGCTGATCGCGCGCTGCACGAGGGTGATCCAGCAGAAGCGGATCGACCGGGACCTGCACCTGGTGGCCGCACTGGCCGACCGCTGCGAGGCGCACCTGTTCGTCGCGGGCGACACGGCCGAGTCCCCCGTGGAGCGCGACCGGCTCACCGCGCTGGCCCAGGAACTGGGTGTGGCCGACCGGGTGGTGTTCGGCGGCTGGCTCGCCCCGCACGAGGTGCGGGCGCAGGGCTACTCGGTGCGCGACCTGCTGGCCACGGCCGACCTCATGTCCTTCCTTACCTCCTACGACTACGAGAGCTACGGCAACCCGATCGGCGAGGCCATCGCGGCGCGGGTGCCGTACCTGGCCACGCGCTACGAGCTGTACGAGACGGTGTACGGGCACAGGGGTTTCCAGGCGGTGCTGATGGACCTGGCGCACGGGGACCTGCCCACACCATCCTTTGTGGACGAAGTGGCCGAACTGCTGCTGGACGAAGGGAAGCGGGCGAGCATGGCGGAGTTCAACCACCGGCTGGGGACCGAGCACTTCGGCCGGGGCAGGGCCGAGGAACTGGCCAGGGCGGTGCTGCCCGCGCGCACCCGCATGAGCGTGGTGCTGCCGGTCTACAACGAGGCGGAGAACCTGCCCACCGTGCTGCGCTCGCTCTACGAGCAGCACGGGGAGAACGGGCCGCTGGACCACGGGCTGTACGAGGTGGTGTTGGTGGACAACAACTCCACCGACGACACGGTGGCCATCGCGCGCGATTTCGCCGAGCGCAACCCGGATCTGGCCATCCACGTGGTGTCCGAGCCGGAGCAGGGCGTGGCCTGCGCGCGCAAGGCGGGCATGGACTTCGCCGCGGCCCGCGCGCCGGTCGACCCGGGCCGCCGGTTCTACCTGGTGTCGGCCGACGCGGACTGCCAGGTGGACCGCAAGTGGCTGTGGGAACTGTTCAGCACGATGGAGGCGAACAAGGCCGCCATCGGGGTGTGCGACTACTACTACGAGGCCGCGCACTTCACCAAGCGCCCCAGGCTGTGGGAGATGATCCAGCGCACGTTGCGCTGCCGGGCGGTGACCTTCGCCCTGTTCGGCGGTTTCCCCGACGGCAAGGGCTTCGCCGTGGACCGGGAGGCCTACCAGAAGGTCGGCGGGGTGGAGATCTTCTACCAGTTGCAGGGCGGGCGGTTCGTCAACCACCTGTCCGACGACTGGGACTTCGGCATCCGGGTGCGCGGCAGCGGGGAGGACATCGTGTACTCACCGCGCTCCCGGGTGGAGATCAACCCCAGGCGGGTGGACCACGCCATCGAGGAGGTGATCACCGGCCGGGCCTACGGCAGCGACGGCATCATCGTGATGCGCGACATCCGGCCGCGGGCCGCCGCGGGGCGGGACGTGGACCTGACCCCGGAACAGGCCCAGCAGGCCTGGGAGTTCTCCATCAAGGACTTCACGCCCAAGAACACGATCCTGCCGGTGCTGCTGACCCCCTCGCTGCTCGACGACGCGGCGGTGATCGAGTTCTTCACACCCTCGCTGGCGCAGCGGCTGGGCGCGCGCATCGCGGAGATCAAGGAGGAGATGCGGGTCGTGGACTTCACCCCGATCCACTCCTACAAGACCCCGTCCTACCGGCTGTACTTCGAGTTCGCCGAGGAGATCTTCGCCCGGCTGCGGGCCACCGTTGGCGAGGACATCGGCTACCCGCCCCCGCTGCCGCCCGCCTTCGACGAGGTGCCAGCGGAGCGGTTCACCGAGTTCGTCCGCTACTACTGCGAGGACCGCGAGTCCGGCGAGGCGCACAACTACTTCGGCAACGGGGGAGTGTTCTGATGCTCGAACTCGATCCGGCCCACCCGGAACCGGCAGTGCTGGCCGCACTGTCCAATCCGGACAACAAGCACCTGCTGGACTACGTCACCGAGGACCCGTTCGGCGCACACGTGTTCCCCGGCAACATCCCGGGCTACTCCGGTGAGCAGTTCCTGTCCGATCTGGACGAGCAACTCGCCGACACCGCCCCGATCCACCTGTGGTCCTACATCCCGACCTGCGCCTACCGCTGCCGGTTCTGCCAGTACCCGGTGGTGCTCACCCGCGAGGACAAGGCGGGTTCGTGGGTGGACTGGAACATCCGCGAGGCCAAGCTGTGGCTGGAGCGGGTGCCGAACCTGCGCACCGCGCCGATCGGGGAGTTCAACGTGTTCGGCGGCACGCCCTCGCTGCTGCCACCGGACGCGATCCGCCAGCTGATCGAGTTCTACCGGGAGAACTTCGCCTTCGGCCCGGACACGGCGATCCGCTTCGAGGGCGACCCGAGCACGTTCACCCCCGAGAAGCTGGAACTGTTGGCGTCACTGGGCTGCACGAAGCTGTCCTGCGGGGTGCAGTCCTTCGAGGACCCGGTGCTGGAGCAGTGCGGGCGCCAGCACACGGCGCAGATGTGCACCGCGTTCGTGCGCAACGCGCAGGCCACCGGGTTCGAGTGGATCAGCATCGACCTGATGTACGGGCTGCTGGACCAGACGGTGGACAGCGTGCGCCGCGACCTGGACGTGGTGCTGGAGCACGAGTTGACGGCGGTGGTGTGCACCAAGCTGCACCTGAAGTCCTACGCGGAGACGCGGACCGGTGTGGCCGGGGAGAAGCCCGCGGCCTGGCAGGTACCCGCGTACCGGGACCGCATGGTGCGCGACGGGCACCGCTGGCCGACCCTGGGCGAGCAGTACCAGATGCGCGAGGTGCTCACGGAGGGCCTGCGCGGCAACGGGTACACCGAGCACCCCACGATGTACTTCGCCCGCGAGGGGCACGGGCCTGAGGTGTGGAAGTCCATCATGGTGGACCAGCACCGGCAGGAGGCGGAGGTCGCCATCGGACTGGGCGGCAGTTCCAGTTGCCGCCGCTCCGAGGCGATCACCGACGTGAACTGGAAGCTGTACGTCGAGGCCGTCGAAGCGGGCCGCGTGCCGCTGGGCTCGGCGACCAGGTTCTCCGCGCAGGCCCAGGAGTCGCGGGCCGTGAAGATGGCGCTGTCCACCTTGCAGCCGCTGCGCGATGACCTGCACCGGGCGCGCTTTGCCGGACGGTCCCTGTTCGACCCGCACTGGCTGGCGAAGTTCGAGTCCCTGCAACAACGGGAACTCCTCGTTGTCAACAGGGAAGGCGGAACGGTCACGCTGACCCCGAACGGCGAGGTGCTGGTGGAGGCGATCATCAACACCGAGTTGTAGCCGCTATCATCCGCCACCATGACCGAGCAGGACTTACGCACCAAGGAGATCGCGGCCAAACGGCCCAGCTACCTCGCCGATCTGGCGCAGGGCACGGACCGGTTCTTCGAGCCGCGGGCGGACATGTGCCCGTGGTGCGGGTCCACGCTGCTGCGGGTCCGGCTGCGCACGACGGATCTGATCCAGCACAAGCCGGGCCGGTTCGTGCTGGAGCAGTGCCGGGACTGCCGCCACGTCTTCCAGAACCCCCGGCTGACCCCGGCGGGGCTGGAGTTCTACTACCGGGACTGCTACGACGGGCTCGGCGAGCAGGGCATGAGTTCCACCTTCGAGGGCCGTGCCGGGTCGTACCGCAAGCGGGCGGACATGGTGGCGGCGCTGACCGAGCCCAAACGCTGGCTGGACGTGGGCACCGGGCACGGGCACTTCTGCCGTGACGCCGCACAAGCGCTGCCGGGCACCGAGTTCGACGGGCTGGACCTCAGCGAGGGCGTGCACCTGGCTCGCGAGCAGGGCTGGATCGACACCGCGCACCAGGGCGAATTCGTGGCGCTGGCGCCGGAACTGGCCGGGCGCTACGACGTGATCAGCATGTACCACTACCTGGAGCACACCACCGACCCGAAGGCGGAGCTGGCCGCGGCGGCCGAGGCGTTGCCCGGGGGCGGCTACCTGGCGATCGAGCTGCCCGACCCGGAGTGCCGCTGGAACCGGGTGCTGGGCCGCTGGTGGCTGCCCTGGCTGCAACCGCAGCACCTGAACCTGATGCCGATCGGCAATCTGCGCGCCGCGCTGTCCGAGGCGGGTTTCACCGTCGTGGCCGAGCAGCGGGCGCAGGCGCACGAGGCGATCGACGCGCGGGTCGCCGGTGTGCTGCTGGTCAACGCGCTGACCATCGAGGGCGAGGACATGCCCTGGCGCGCGCGGAAGCCGAGCCAGGCCAAGGCCGTGCTGCGCAAACTGGCGTTCCTCGCGGCGCTGCCGATGCTGGTGCTGGGTGTGCTCGCCGACAAGCTCGGCAACGCGCTGGGGCCGCGCCCCGGTTGGTCCAACGCGTACCGGGTGGTGGCGCGCAAGTCACTCTGAACGGCACTTGTGAAGTTCCCTCCCCTTTGTTTAGGTTAGCCTTACTTAGGTCAGGCTAACCAAAGGGGCCGCTGTGCACCGGATCGCCGCACTCGGGGTGTCGGCGCTGGTGCTCGTGGCAGGCTGCTCGGTGGGCGCTTCGGGGTCGCCCACCGAGCCAGCCGCGACCGCGGACCGCCCACCGCTGAGCCAGGTGCGGGCCGAGGCCGATCCCCGTGCGCACGAGGGGCCGTCCACCGCGCTGCTGGCCGAGGACATCACCCCGGCGGCCCACCCCTCCCCCGCACTGCCCGTGACGCGCTGGCCCGCGCGCCGTACGCGCCGGGCACCTCGTGAACGCCCGCGTGCCGGTCCTGTTCGGCGGGCTGGCGGTGGCGGTGGTCGGCGTGGGCCTGCTGTCAGCTTCCCTTGGCCAGTACGGGATCCCGGTGAACGAGGTGTTCGGCACGCTGTGGAACGTGCGCTTCCCACGGGTCGCACTGTCCTTTGTAGTCGGTGCTGTACTTGGGGTCGCCGGGGCGGTGATGCAGGGGATCTTCGGCAACCCGTTGGCGGAGCCCGGGGTCGTGGGCGTGTCCCCGGCGGCCGCGGTCGGCGCCGCCGCCTGCGTCCTCGGCTGACGGGCCACGACGTCCCGGTCAGCTGGGCCGACTGAGACCACACTGGTAACACCCGGTAGGGGTCAGTCCGCCGACGGCCCCTACCGGTCGCCGGGCGCTATCATGGGGCCCGGTGCCCACCTCACGCGAACTGATGATCCAGAGCGCCGCGGTGCTGTTCCGCGAGCGCGGTGTCGCCGCGACCGCCCTGTCCGAGGTGATCGAGCACAGCGGGGCGCCGCGCGGCTCGATCTACCACCACTTCCCCGGCGGCAAGGCGCAACTGGTCGAGGAGACCACCCGGTACGCCGGTGAGGTGGTCAGCGCCGCGATGACGGACTTCGCCCGGCAGCACGATCCGCTGGCTGCGGTGGCGGCGTTCGTCGCGCTGTGGCAGGAGATCCTGGAGTCCAACGACTGCCGGGCCGGGTGCCCGGTGCTGGCCGCCGCGCTGGACGGGGACGGGGAGCAGGCCGCCGCGAAGGTCTTCGCGCAGTGGGAATCCCTGTGCGCGGGCATGTTCCGCACGCACGGGGTACCCGCCCGCAGGGCCAGGTCCCTCGCCACCACGGTGGTCGCCGCCATCGAGGGCGCCGTGGTGCTCAGCCGCGCCCAGCGCAGCACCCTGCCCCTGCAGCGCGTGGGCCGCGAACTGGGCGTGCTGCTGCGCGGGGCGAGCGGCGGGCGCGTGCGGTCTAGCCCTTCTTCTGGTTGAACCGCAACAGGTTGCCCGAGGGGTCGCGGAACGCGCAGTCGCGCACCCCGTAGGGCTGGTCGATCGGCTCCTGCAACACCTCGGCCCCGGCCGCGCGCAGCCGCTCGAAGGTCGCGTCGCAGTCGGCGGTGGCGAACACGACCCCGCGCATCATGCCCTTGGCCATCAGCTCGGCGATGGCCTGCCGGTCGGCGGGCGAGGCGTTCGGGTTGGCGCACGGCGGTTCCAGCACGATGTCCACGTCGGGCTGCTCCGGCGAGCCCACCGTCAGCCAGCGCATGTTCTCGAACTTGACGTCGTTGCGCACTTCCAGGCCGAGCACCTCGTGGTAGAAGGCGTAGGCCTCCTCGTGGTTGTCCACCTGGATGAAGCAGTGCGAGAGCGTGATGTCCATGCCGCTCACACTATGACCGGGCGGCCGATCCCGCTTCTCCGTTCCTGACCGGCCTGGTCATGATCTTGGCGAAGCAGGCCGGGATGGCCGCGCCCGGCTCGTGGTCGCGGGCCCGGTAGGCGCTCGGGCTCTCCCCGACCAGCTCGGTGAACCGCGAACTGAACGAGCCCAGCGAGGTGCAGCCCACCGCGAAGCAGACCTCGGTCACCGACAGGTCCCCGCGCCGCAGCAGCGCCTTGGCCCGCTCGATCCGGCGCGTCATCAGGTAGCTGTACGGGGTCTCCCCGAAGGCCGCCCGGAAGCTCCGCGCGAAGTGGCCCGTGGACATCAGCGCCGTCCGGGCCAGCGCGGGCACGTCCAGCGGCTGCGCGTAGTCCCGGTCCATCTGGTCACGCGCTTTGCGCAGCCGCACGAGGTCGGACAGGTCCACCTGGCCAGTGTCCCACACGGCGCGCCCCGTACGGCCGCCGCGAAGGTGGCTTTCACTGCGTTGAGCGCAGCGAAAGCCACCTTCACGCCACGTCTCGGCGGCGCGGCCAGGTGTGCACCCCGTGCACATTCCTCGGCGAACGTCGGCCCGGAATTTGTCTGATTCACGGCTTGTCGGCAGATCCGAAGGAGCGGGACGATCCAGACACGGGGAATTTAACGGACAGTGACGGGGAGGGCCAAGTGAGTGTCCACCAGCGCGAGAGCAGCACCTGGCGATTGATGCTGCGAACAGACCTGCCCGCGTCGTTCGTGGTGTTCCTGGTGGCGCTCCCGCTGTCGCTGGGCATCGCGGCGGCCTCGAACGCCCCGCTGATCGCCGGGCTGATCGCGGCGGTCGTCGGCGGCATCGTGGGCGGCGCACTGGGCGGAGCGCCGTTGCAGGTGAGCGGTCCCGCCGCGGGCCTGACGGTGATCGTGGCCGGGCTGGTGGGCCAGTTCGGCTGGCCGGCCACCGCGGCCATCACCGCGGCGGCCGGAGTGGTGCAGTTGCTGCTGGGGGCGAGCAAGGTCGGCAGGCTCGCGCTGTCCCTGTCGCCCGCGGTGGTGCACGGCATGCTCGCCGGAATCGGCGTGGTCATCGCGGTGGGGCAGCTGAACGTGGTGCTGGGCGGACGGAGCCTGAGCTCCGCGCTGGCGAACCTCGCCGCGCTGCCGGCGCAGTTGTTCGCCGGGCACTGGGCCTCGCTGCTGGTCGGCGCCGTGACCCTGGCGGTCCTGCTGCTGTGGCCCAAGCTGCCCAAGGTCCCCGCGGTGCTCGCCTCGCTGGTGGCGGTCGCGGTGGGCACGGCGGTGGCCGCCGTGTTCCGGCTGGACCTCGCCAGGGTCGACCTGCCCGCCGACCTGGTCCGGGAACTGGCACTGCCCCAGTTGCCCACGGGTTCGGTGCTCGCGGTGCTCGGTGCGGTGCTGACCGTCGCGCTGGTGGCCAGCGTCGAGTCGCTGCTGTCCGCGGTGGCGGTGGACAAGCTGCACGACGGCCCGCGGGCGGACTTCGACCGCGAGCTGATCGCCCAGGGTGCGGCGAACCTGCTGTCCGGCGCGTGCGGGGGCCTGCCGGTGACCGGGGTGATCGTGCGCAGCTCGACCAACGTCAGCGCGGGCGCCCGGAGCAGGGCCTCCACGGTGCTGCACGGGGTGTGGATCCTGCTCGCGGTGCTGACCATCGGCGGTGTGCTGGAGATGATCCCGCTGGCCGCGCTCGCCGCCGTGCTGGTGGTCATCGGGGTGCGGCTGGTCAGCGTCGGGCACGTGCGCCGACTGTGGCGGCACCGCGAGGTCCTCGTCTACACGGCCACGCTCGGCGGCGTGATCGTGGTGGGCCTGGTGGAAGGGGTGCTGATCGGTCTGGCCGCCGCCGTGCTCAGCGCGCTCTACCGGTTGGTGCACAGCAGGGTGCGGGTGGTCGAGCGGGACGGGGAGTGGCTGGTCGGCGTGCAGGGCTCGCTGATCTTCCTCAGCGTGGGCCGCCTGGTGCGCGAACTGCGGGCGATCCCGGCGGGCAGCCCGGTCGTGCTGGACCTGCACGTGGACTTCATGGACCACGCGGTGTTCGAGGCGATCAACGACTGGAAGACCGGCCACGAGCGCACCGGTGGACGGGTGCGGGTGGACGAGACGCCGGACAGCTGGTTCCACCAGTCGATCAGGTCCCGGCCGAGGCTGCGCAGGACCCTGCACGCCCCTCGGGGTTAGTTTAGGGTGCAGGCGAGGAAAGGGCGTGGTCATGGGCACCATCGCGGTTCACGAGTTCATCACCCTGGACGGGGTGTTCGAGGACCCGAAGTGGACCTTCGAGTACGGCTTCGACCCGAGGATGGGCGAAACCCTCGCGGCGATCACTGGAGCGTCCCGGGCGATCCTGCTGGGGCGCACGACCTTCGAGATGTTCGCACCGGCCTGGTCCACCCGCACGGTGGCGGACGACCCGGGCGCACCGTTCTTCAACGACACGCCGAAGTACGTCGTCGGCTCGCAGGAGCCCGCGGTGCGGTGGGCCAACTCGACACGCCTGGGCCCCTACGACCCCGGCACGATCGGCAAGCTCAGGGACGAGACCGAGGGCACCATCTACATCTCGGGCAGCGGCACGCTCGTGCGCGCGCTGCTCCGCGACGGCCTGGTCGACGACCTGCACCTGTTCGTCTACCCGGTCGCGCTCGGCAGCGGCAAGCGGTTCTGGGCCGAGGGCGTCGACCCGACCAAGCTCGTGCTCAAGGAGCAGCAGGCCTACGACAACGGGGTCCTCCACCTGGGCTACGGCCCGGCCAGGCCCTAGCCCTCGATCAGCCCGCTGCGCACGGCGTGCAGGGCCGCCTGGGTGCGGTCCTGCACGCCGAGCTTGGCGAGAATGGCGCTGACGTGGGTCTTCACCGTCTTCTCCGCGAGCAGCAGCGCCTTGGCGATCTCGCGGTTGGAGCGGCCGTGTGCCAGCTCGGCGAGCACCTCGCGCTCGCGGGGCGTGAGGTGCACGCCCTGGGGCGCGGGATCCCCCGCGGCGAGCAGGCTGGCCACGTCGGGGTTGAGCAGGACGTGCCCGGCGTGCACGGCGCGGATCGCGGCGGCCAGCGCGGGCGGGTCCACGTCCTTGTAGACGAACCCGGCGGCACCGGCCCGGACCGCGGGCAGCACGGCGGCGGGGTCGGCGAAACTGGTGATCACCAGCACCCTCGTGGTGCTGCCCGCGGCACGAAGTCCCCGCAGGGCCTCGACTCCTCCCCCGCCGGGCATCTTCAGGTCGAGCAGCACCACGTCGGGGGCCAGCTCGGCGGCCAGGTCCACACAGGACTGCCCGTCCGGGGCCTCGCCGACCACGGTGATGTCCTCCTGCACGTCGAGGAACGTGCGAAGTCCTTGGCGCACAACGGGATGGTCGTCCACGACCAGCACCCGGATCGGCTCAGCCACCGGTGGGCACCTCCAGCCTGACCAGCGTGCCGCCTCCGGGCTCGGAGCGCACGGTGAGCCGACCTCCCACCGACCGGGCCCGTTCCCGCATGGAGCTCAGGCCGAGCTTGCGCGCGGCGGAGGCGGAGTGGTCCGGGTCGAACCCGGTGCCGTCGTCGGACACCTGGAGCACGGCGGTGCCCGAGGCCGCCGACAGGCTGATCTCGATGCGACGCGGGCTGGCGTGCCGCAGCGCGTTGTGCAGCGCCTCCTGGGCCACGCGGTAGGCGGCCTCCTGGCGGCTCGCGCTGAGCACCGGCACCTGCTCGGCGCGGAACACCACCTCGGCCTCGTGCACGCGGTCGAGCAACTCGGCCTGCTTGCGCAGCGCCAGGTCCAGGCCGTCGCCGTCCAGGTCGGCGGGGCGCAGGCCGACCACCACGGCACGCAGTTCGGCGGCGGCCTCGCTGGCCAGTCGGCGCACGGTGCCCAGTTCGGCTGCGGCACGGGCCGGGTCGCGCTCGATCAGGGCCGCGGCGGCGTCGGCGGTCAGCCGCAGGGAGAACAGCTTCTGCGTGACCGCGTCGTGCAGCTCGCGGGCGATCCGGTTGCGTTCGGCCACAATGGACAGCTCCCGGCTGCGCTCGTACAGGCGGGCGTTGACGATGGCGATGGCCGCGTGTCCGGCGAGCAGCCGCAGCAGCTCCTCGTCGGAGGAGGTGAAGCCGCCGGGGGTGTTCTTGTTGGCCAGGAACAGCTCGCCCAGGATCTCCTCACCGTCGGTGATCGGCATGCCGAGGAAGTCGGTGAGCACCGGGTGCGCCTTGGGCCACCAGCCGAACTGCGGGTGCTCGCGGATGTCGTGCAGTCGCACGGGGTTGGGGTCGCGCAACATCACGCCGAGCAGCCCGTGCTGGCGCGGCACCGGGCCGATGTCGCGCCACTGCTGCTCGCTGATGCCGTCGGCGAGGAACTCGGCGAAGGACCCGGCCTCGTCGGGCACGCCGAGCGCGGCGTAGCGGGCGTCGAGCAGCTTGCGGGCCGAGGTGAGGATCGTCTGCAACACCTCGCGCACCGACAGCCGCGAGGTGACCGCCAGCACCGCGGCACTGACCTCGCGCAGTTCCTCACGATCGCAACCCGACACGCCAGCACCGTACCCCGTCGCGGGTGCGGGCGGATCGGGCCGAGGTCCTAGGTCCAAGGACCGAGACCCCGCGGACCGGCGGCCCGATGGCCCGCGTGGCGCGCGCTCCTAGCGTCGAGGGCACAGGAGATCGACGAGGACGGAGGTGGCGGCATGGCCGTCGCGATCATCACGGGGGCCTCGCGGGGTCTGGGCCTGGCGCTGGCACGCGGGCTGTCCGAGGCGGGGTGGGAGCTGGTCGTCGACGCCAGGGGGGCCGACGAACTGCGCACCGCCCGCGAACAGCTGCCGGGACCGGTCACGGCGCTGCCCGGGGACGTCACCGACCCGGCGCACCGCGCGGAACTGGTGGCCGCGGCCGACCGGCTGGGCGGGGTGGACCTGCTGGTGAACAACGCCGGGGTGCTGGGGCCCAGCCCGCAGCCCGCGCTGGCCCGCTACCCGCTCGAGGTGCTGCGCCAGGTGTACGAGGTCAACGTGCTGGCGCCGCTTGCGCTGACCCAGCTCGCGCTGACCTCCTTGCGGCGCAACGGGGGCGCGGTCGCGAACATCACCTCGGACGCGGCGGTGCGGCCGTACGAGGGCTGGGGCGGCTACGGCTCGGCCAAGGCGGCGGTGGAGCAGCTGAGCCGGATCCTGGCCGCGGAGGAGCCGGGGCTGCGGGTCTGGGCGGTGGATCCCGGTGACCTGCGCACGCGCATGCACCAGGAGGCGTTCCCCGGTGAGGACATCAGCGACCGGCCGCTGCCGGAGACGGTGCTGCCCGCGTTCCTGCGGCTACTGGCGGACAGGCCGGAGTCGGGCCGGGTGAAGCTGTGAGGGCCAGCGCGCTGTGGCTGCCGTGGCAGGTCGAGGACCTGGACGCGGCGACGGAGTACTACACCGACCACATAGGACTGTCCGAAGTAGACCGCTTTGAGGACGGGGTCGTGCTGCGCGCGGCCGAGGTGACCTACCTGGAGCTGACCACACCGGGACCCGCACGCCCCGCGCCGATGGCCTTCGAGCTGGCCAGTCCGCACGCGGTGGACGAGGAGTTCCGCCTGTGGCAGCCCGATCCCGCCGACCTGCTGCGCCCGCCGGGGCACTACCCGCGCGGCCACTACGGCTTCGAGCTGCGCGGCCCCGGCGGTGCGACGATCATGATCTGGAGCGAGCGATGACGAGCACTGTGGAGTTCACCCTGCCCGCCGAACTGGAGGCGCACGAGCCGCCGGAGGCCAGGGGGCTGGACCGGGACGGGGTGCGGCTGCTCGTCAGCCGTTGCGGCTCCGGGGAGCAGAGCCACCACCGGTTCACCGAGCTGCCGGACCTGCTGGCGCCCGGGGACGTGCTGGTGGTGAACAACTCCGGCACGATGCCCGCGGCGGTGCCGGTGGCCGGGACCGAGGCCGCCGTGCACTTCTCCACCGAACAGTCCGACGGCACCTGGCTGGTGGAGGTGCGCCGGTCCACCGGGCGGACCGGGCAGCGGCTGCCGCTGGTCGGCGGGGGCTCGGTGCGGCTGCTGGAACCGTACTCACAGGGGCGGTTGTGGGTGTCCGATGTGGACACCGCGGGACTGCCGACGGTCAGCGCGTACCTGATGCGGCACGGGCAGCCGATCCGCTACGACTACGTGCCGCGCCCCTGGGCCCTGCCCTACTACCAGACGGTGTTCGCCACGCACCCCGGCAGCGCGGAGATGCCCAGCGCGGCAAGGCCGTTCACCGACCACCTGGTGACCCGGCTGGTGTCCGCCGGCGTGCTGGTGGTGCCGATCACCCTGCACACCGGCGTGGCCTCGGCCGAGGCGCACGAGCGGCCCTACCCGGAGCGGTACCAGGTCGGGGCGAGCACGGCGCGGGTCGTCAACGCGGCCAAGGAATCGGGCAACTGGGTGATCGGCGTGGGCACCACGGCGGTGCGGGCGCTGGAGAGCGCGGTGGGGTCCTGCGGGCTGGTGCACCCGGCCCGGGGCTGGACGGACCTGGTGATCACGCCGGAACGCGGGGTGCGGGTGGTGGACGGCCTGCTCACCGGGTTCCACGAGCCCAGGGCCTCGCACCTGGACCTGCTGGCGGCGGTCGCGGGCCGGGAGTCGCTGGCGGCCGGTTACGCCGAGGCGGTGCGCGAGCGCTACCTGTGGCACGAGTTCGGGGACGTCAACCTGCTGCTGCCCTGACCCGTCGTGCCGGGCCGGTGATCGGGCCGCAGACTGGGGACATGGCGAAGTTCGTGGCCACCAGTGCCCTGCCCCAGCCGGTGGCCGAGGTGTTCGACTGGCACACCCGGCCGGGCGCGATGCGGCGGCTGACCCCGCCCTGGGAGCCGGTGCGGATCCGGCAGGAGGCCGCCGACCTCACCGAGGGCTCGCGGGCGGTGCTGGAACTGGACGTGCCCGGCCCGCTGGCGCCGCGCTGGGTGGCCAGGCACACGGGCTACCGGCCGCCGTACGAGTTCGTGGACGTGCAGGAGCACGGGCCGTTCCGCAGGTGGGAGCACCACCACAGGTTCGAGCCCGGACCGGGCGGCGGCACCACGATGATCGACGAGGTGGAGTACGACCTGCCGCTGCTCGGCCTGGTCAAGCCGCTGGTGGAGGCCCGCCTGCACCGGATGTTCCGCTACCGGCACGAGCAGGTGCGCGCCGACCTGGCCGCGCACGACAGGCTGGGGCCGTACTCCCCGCTGCGGGTGGCCGTCACCGGGCCCGAGGAACCGATCGGCCTGGCGCTCAAGGCGTTGCTGAGCACCGCGGGCCACCAGGTCGTCACGGACCGGGCCGATGCGGTGATCGACCTGGACGCGTGCACCGTGACCCGCGGCGAGCGGACCGTGCGCCTGCGGTACCCGCGCGGCGAACCCGTCCGGCGCAGGCTCGCCGTGTTCGCCGCGGGCACCGACCCGGTCGAGTGGGTCACGCTGGAGGACCTGATCGGGCTCTACCACTTCGCGCTGATCCGCTCGGAGGTCAGCGGCGAGGTGCGGGCCACCGCGCCGCAGACCGTGCCGCTGCGCGAGTTCACCCGGCTCGCGGGCGCCCCGCGCGCGACCCCGCCCTGCGGTGGACCCGCGCCCCGCGGCGACTACGTGTTCCGGTACAACGCGCTGGTTCCGGCCCTGCACCAGCTCACCGGCCACCAGTAGGCTGGCCGGGTGCAGATCACCAGCGAGGGCACGGGCGCGGTGCGGATCGCCGTGCGGGGCGAGGTCGACCTGGGCACGGCTCCCGAACTGGAACGGGCCGTGCAGGCGGTGCTGGACCGGCCCGGGGTGGGCTCGGTGGTGGTGGACCTGTCCGGGGTGGACTTCATGGACTCCACGGGCCTGCGCGTGCTGATCTCCGGCCTGCAGGCCGCCCAGCGGCGCGACATCGCCTACACCGTGGCCAATCCCAGCCCGCACCTGCTCAAGGTCATCCGGGTGACCGGCATCGAGGAACTGCTCGGGCTGGCCTAGCGCACCTGCTCGGGGATGTGGTCGAGCGCGTCGAGCACCTGGGCCGCGAGTTCGGCCATGGTCCCGCCCTTGGCTGGACGCGCCTTGGCCTCGGTGAGAGCTGTCTGCACGGTGGTGCGGCGCTGTTCGTAGTTCTGACTCATCGCACGTCCTCGGCTGGACCGGGCGGCACGAAACTCCCGGTACGTCGAACCCTACGCCGAATCCATCACCGCAGGACGGTCCGCGGCGGACGAAGGTGGCGTAACGTTGCCGGTACCGAGCGCGCTCCCCGTGGGGGCTGCCGGGCCACCGCCGCTCTCGGCGATCGGCCACACCGGTCGCCAGGCGACCGGGGACGAGAGCTGCGCCATGACGTCTTTCCCGCCCGTGCAGGCCGTGCCCGACCAGGACGCGACCCACCCGCTGCGCCTGCGGCTGCGGTCGGCGGACTCGCACACAGGGCCGCTGGACGGCGCGTGGTGGCCGCGCAGCAGGGAGCTGACCGTGGAGCTGCCCGCACTGGGTGCGGCGCTGGCGGAGCGGCTGGGCCAGTTGCGGCGGGTGTCCTACTCGCTGGCGGGCTGGGACAGCACCACGCGGAGCGCGCTGGTCTCCGGCCACATCGTGCGACTGGAGGGGTTCCCCACCCAGGACAGCGCGGTCGTGCACCTGCTGGGCGCGGACCGGCGGCGGGTGAGCCTGCTCGTGGTGCCCGTGCACGCGGGCAAGACGGCGGGCCGGCTCGCGCTGGACAGAGCCTGCGCGCCGGACAACACCGACAGCCCGCAGCGGATACTGGCCGCCGCGGGCATCCTGTCGGGTGGGCCGGTGCTGCGCGGCAAGGACTGAGCTACAGCAGCGGTTCCCCGGCGAACACGCCCAGGTCCTCGCGGTAGAACTCCAGGCCGATCCCGTTGGGGTCGCGCACGTACAGGCTGTCCTCCACCCCACGGTCCGGCCCGAGGTAGTCCACGCCCTCGGCGTCCAGCTTCGCCTTGATCTCGGCAAAGTGCTCGGCCGACACCGACAGCGCCAGGTGCTGCACCCCGCCGATCGTCTCGGTGAAGTCCGGGTGGTCGTGCCCGGGGAAGTCGAAGAACCCCAACAGGTTGCGGTTGCCGAGGTCGAAGAAGAAGTGGCTCGACCCGGCGTAGTCGCGGTTCTCCACCAGCTCCACCAGCGGGAAGCCGAGGAACTCCTGGTAGAAGCGCACGGTCTGCTCCACGTCCCGGCAGATCAGCGCGAGGTGGTGCACACCGGCGGTGGGCGTGGCCGGGCGCTGCCCGGGGGCACGCAGGTACTTGTCCTTGATCTGCTCGCGACGGGCCCGCACGGCCTCCAGCGCGGCACCTTCAGGCTGCGGCATGTCCTTGTCCTCTCAGACGTCGAGTCGAGCGTGCATCTCCCAGACCAGGACCTCGGCGGGCTCGGTCGCGGTGACCCGCTGCCCCTGCGCCCCGGTGATCCTGGCCGCGTCCCCGGTGCCGAGCGCACCGGCCCCCTCCAGCTCCACCGAGCCCTGCGCCACGTACAGGTGCACGTAGGGCGCGGTCGGCAGGCTCACCACCTCGCCCGCCGCCATCCTGGCCGCGTGCAGTGCCGCGTCGGACTGCTTGATGCGGATCGCGGCGTGGTCGGCGTGCCGGGCCATGCCCGATGCCACCGGCACCAGCCCGCCGCGCAGCAGTTCGTCCCCGATCTCCAGCTGCTCGTAGCCGGGGTCGATCCCGGCCTCGTCCGGCACCACCCACATCTGCACGAAGTGCACGGGCTCGCTGTGCTCGGGCTGCCCGGTGAGCCGCCAGGAGTCGTTCTTCTCCGAGTGCAGGATGCCGGTGCCGGCGCTCATCCGCTGCGCGAGCCCGGGGTAGATCACCCCGCTGTGCCCCTCGGAGTCCTGGTGCACCAGGTTGCCGCGCAGCACCCAGGTGACGATCTCCATGTCCTGGTGCGGGTGGGTGTCGAACCCGGTGCCCGGCTTGACCACGTCGTCGTTGGACACCAGCAGCAGTCCGAAGTGGGTGTTGCGCGGGTCGTAGTGGTGGCCGAAGGAGAAGGAGTGCCTGGAATCCAGCCAGGACGCCCTGCTGCGGTACCGGTCACCCGCTCGGTGGATCCGCACTCCCGGCGTGAGCAACGCCGGAGGACTGGTCACTGCGAAGGCCATCGTCTCGCTCCTGTCGGCTCGGGGTGCTGAATCCAGCATAGTTGAGCGCTCAACAAAATGCCACTCGGTACGCTCCTCCGGTGGATCCGCTGCGCGTGTTGCTCGTCGAGGACGACGAGGGCGACGCCGTTCTGGTCGGTGCCCTGCTCGACGAGGTGAACGCCCCGGTGCGGCTCACCCACGTGCGGACGGTGTCCCAGGCGGTACAGGCCCTGTCGCAGGCCGACTGCGTGCTGCTCGACCTCGGCCTGCCCGACGCGAGCGGCCTGGACGGGCTGCGCAGGGTGCTCGACCACGCCGGGCAGGCGGCCGTGCTGGTGCTCACCGGGCACAGCGACGAGGACCGGGGCACCGAGGCCGTCGCCGTGGGCGCGCAGGACTACCTGGTCAAGGGGCAGGTGGACGGATCGCTGCTGCTGCGCGGGATCCGCTACGCGGTGGAGCGCCGCAGGGCCGAGGACGCCCACCGGCAGCTGCGCGAGGAGCGGCTGCTGTCCCAGGAAAGCGCCCGCCTGGAGCGCGGGCTGCTGCCGACCCCGCTGCTGGCCGACTGCTCGCCAGCACTGGCCGCGCGGTACAGACCGGGGCGCCAGCGCATGCAGCTGGGTGGGGACTTCTACGACGCGGTGGCCACCGCCGACGGCTCGCTGCACGTGGTGATCGGGGACGTGTGCGGGCACGGCCCGGACGAGGCGGCGCTGGGCGTGTGCCTGCGCATCGCCTGGCGTGCGCTGATCCTGTCCGGGCAGGCCGAGGAGCAGGTGCTGGACACCCTCCAGCAGCTGCTGATCCACGAGCGGCACCGCGAGGGCATCTTCACCACCTTGTGCATGGCCAGCATCGCCGCCGACCAGAGCGCGGCCCAGGTGTACCTGGCCGGGCACCCCTCCCCCATCCTGATCGAGGACGGCGGTCCGCGCCCCGTGCCGCGCGAGCGCGCCGGGCTGCCCCTGGGTGTGCTGCCCGACGCCAAGTGGACCGCGCTCACCCTGCCGCTGCGGCCCGGCTGGGCGATGCTGCTCTACACCGACGGCCTGATCGAGGGGCGCATCGGCGCGGGCGCCGAACGGCTGGGCACCGAGCGGCTGGTCGACCTGATCGCCGCGCACCGCGCCCAGGACTCGCTACTGGACCACCTGGTGTCCACGGTGGTCGGGCTCAACGAAGGCGATCTGGAGGACGACTTGGCCCTGCTCCTGCTGACGGAGCGCCGATGACCCGCGGCTGGTCCCTGCGCCGCTGGTACCTCGTCGTGGTCGGCGTGATGGTGGCCGCCGTGCTGGGCGCGGTGGTGGTCGGGGCCCTGGCGCTCAACCGGCTCGGCGAGGCCCGCGCGCTGGTGGTCGACCAGCTCGACCCGGCCTCCCGGCAGGCGCTGGTGCTGTCCAACGCGCTGGTCAACGAGGAGACCGGGATCCGCGGCTACGTGCTCGCGCGCGACCAGGACTTCCTCCAGCCCTACCTGGACGGCAAGCGGCAGGAGGCCGCCGCGGCCGACAGCCTGCGCACGCTGTTCGTTGGCGAGCTGGCCGGTTCGGCGACCGGGCTGGCGGAGATCGAGGACAGCGCCCAGGCCTGGCGTTCCCAGTACGCGCAGCCCGTGGTGGAGGGCACCGGTTCCGGCGCGCCCGAACTGGGCAAGGCGCTGTTCGACCAGGTGCGCGCGAAACTTGCCATGCAGGAGGCCGACCTCGCCGGGGCGCGCACCTCGGCGCGGGCGGAACTCGCCACGGCCGGGGACCAGATCGTGACGGTCGGGCTGGTGCTGGCCGGGGTGCTGATCGCGCTGGTGGTGCTGCTGGCCGTGCTCTCGCACCTGGGCGTGATCCGGCCGGTGTCCCGGCTGGTCACCGAGGTGCGCCAGGTGGCCGACGGCCGGTTCAAGCACCAGGTCCTGGGCTCGGGGCCGCGCGAGATCGTGCGGCTGGCCTCGGACGTGGACGCGATGCGCCTGCGCATCCTGGACGAGTTGGACGCCTACCAGCAGCTGCACCAGGAACTGACCCGGTCCAACTCCGAGCTGGAGCAGTTCGCCTACGTGGCCTCGCACGACCTCCAGGAGCCGCTGCGCAAGGTGGCCAGCTTCTGCCAACTGCTGGAGCGGCGCTACAAGGGGCAGCTGGACGAGCGCGCCGACCAGTACATCGGCTTCGCCGTGGACGGGGCCAAGCGCATGCAGGGCCTGATCAACGACCTGCTCGCGTTCTCCCGGGTCGGCCGGGTCACCAGGGAACAGGTCGTCATCGAGGCCGAGGCCGTGCTGGCCGCCGCCAAGGCCAACCTGGAGACCGCCATCGAGGAGTCCGGGGCCGAGATCACCGCGGGCCCGCTGCCGCGGGTGCGCGGTGAGGTCTCGCTGCTGACCGCGGTGTTCCAGAACCTGATCGGCAACGCCATCAAGTTCCGCGGCCAGGACCCGCCCCGCGTCAGCCTCACCGCCGAGCGCACCGGGGAGTTCTGGACCTTCACCTGTGCGGACTCGGGAATGGGCATCGAGGCGGAGTACGCTGAGCGGATCTTTGTGATCTTCCAGCGGTTGCACCCCAAGGACGCCTACCCGGGGACCGGGATCGGACTGGCCATGTGCCGCAAGATCGTCGAATACCACGGCGGCCGGATCTGGCTGGACGCCACCGAGGGGCCGGGCAGCACGTTCCGGTTCACCCTGCCCGCGATCGAGGAGAACAGTGAACCAGAGGCTTGACGTGATCGACGTGCTGCTCGTCGAGGACGACCCGGGCGACGCGCTGATGACCCGCGAGGCGTTCGAGCACCACAAGATCCGCAACACCCTGCACGTGGTCGCCGACGGGGTGCAGGCGTTGCAGTTCCTGCGCCGCGAGGAGCCCTACGCCGACGCTCCACGCCCCGGCATGGTGCTGCTGGACCTGAACCTGCCGCGCAAGGACGGCCGCGAGGTGCTCGCCGAGATCAAGTCCGACGAGACCCTGCGCAGCATCCCCGTGGTCGTGCTGACCACCTCCGAGGCGGAGGAGGACATCCTGCGCAGCTACAACCTGCACGCCAACGCCTACGTCACCAAGCCGGTGGACTTCGACCGGTTCATCGAGGTGATCCGGCAGATCGACGACTTCTTCGTGACAGTGGTCAAGCTGCCGCACTGAGGCACGATCGGGCTAATCGACCGGCGTACCGGTCCTGGTCTCAGTAGGTTTGGCCAGGACACCGGCACTGCCTGTTGAGGAACCTTCATGCCCAGTGCGGATCGGCGCTTCCACCTCGCCCCCACCTCCGACCTCGAGGCGCTGGAGGCCGCCGCCTCGGCCTCCTGCGGGACACAGCGCGTGGTGCCCGGCGAGCCGAGCCGGACACTGTGCGAGTTGCGGGCCGTCACCGTGGGCGGCCTCCAGGTGGTCAACGTGGTGGCGCCCCCGCTGCTGGTCCAGCGCACCCGCCGGTTCATCGACCAGGACGACCGCGACACGTACAAGGTGGTGCTGATGGTCGGCGGGGAGGTGACCCTGGACCAGCAGCGCCGCTGGGGCGCGGTGGCTCCCGGGCAGTTCGTGCTCTACGACACCTCGACCCCGTACGAGATCAACTTCCGGACCGCGCTGCGCCAGGTCATCGTGGCCATCCCCAAGTCCCGGCTGTGCCTGCCCGCCGAGGCGCTGCGCGACCGGCTGGCCGTGCCGATCACGGCCACCAGCGGGCTGCGGCGGCTGGTCGGCGGCTTCCTCAACGGGCTGGCCGAGGAACTGGACGACGCCGAGCAGGACGGCGGCCAGCACCTGGCCGACGCGCTGATCGGCATGCTGGGCATGACGGTGGCCAGCGCCCAGGTGGACAGTCCCAGCGGCAGCACGATGCTGGAGCGGGTGCTGGCCTACCTGGAGATGAACCTGGGCGACCCGGAACTGTCGGTGGAGTCGGTGGCCCGCGCGCACCACGTGTCCGTGCGCCACCTGCACCGGCTGTTCGCCGAGCGCGAGGACACCCCCAGCGCCTACATCCGGCAGCGGCGGCTGGAGCGGATGCGCTCCGACCTGGCCAACCCCCAGCTCAACGAGCACACCGTGCTGGCCATCGCGGCCCGGTGGGGCCTGACCGACCCGGCGCACGTGAGCCGGCTCTTCCGTGCCGCGTACGGGATTCCGCCGAAGGTCTACCGCAAGCTGGTGCAGTCCCAGCAGGTGCGCACCATCGCCTGATCAGCCCAGCGCCGCGGCCTCGGCGGCGATCGTGGTGGACGGCCCGTGGCCGGTGTGCACCACGGTCTCCCCGGGCAGGGTGAGCAGCCTGGTGCGGATCGAGGCCAGGATCGTGTCGTGGTCGCTGAAGGAGCGGCCGGTGGCCCCGGGCCCGCCCTGGAACAGCGTGTCCCCGGTGAACACCACGCCCAGCGCGGGCACGTGGAAGCAGCACGCCCCCGGCGCGTGGCCCGGGGTGTGCAGCACGTGCACGGCAAGCCCCGCGATCTCCAGCACCTGACCGTCGCGCAGCTCCCCGTCCGGCTCGCGCTCGGGGTGGGTCAGCCGCCACACGGGCAGGTCGTCCGGGTGCAGCAGCACGGGCGCGTCGGTGGCGGCGGCCAGCTCCGGGGCCACCCGCACGTGGTCGTCGTGGGCGTGCGTGGCCAGCACGGCGACGACCCGCCTGCCGCCGATCAGCTTGGTGATCGCGTCGACGTCGTGCGGTGCGTCGATGACAGCGCACTCCGCGTCGTCACCGAGCAGCCACACGTTGTTGTCCACGTCGAAGGTCTGGCCGTCCAGCGAGAAGGTGCCGGAGGTGGTGGTGTGCTCGATGCGTACGGTCACCGATCCACCGTACCCGGACGGCGGTCCCGCACGCCGTGCGCGGCGTCTGTCATGGACGCCATGAACACCGTGAAACTCCTGCTGCTGCGCGACACCAAGCACGGCGGCGAGGCCGACCAACCGCACCGCGTGGCCAAGGCGCTGGCCGAGTTCATCTCGGCGGCGAAGACCAGCGTGGCACTGGCCATCTACGACTTCCGGCTCGGCGAGGCGCTGGCCAAACCCGTGGTGGACGCGCTGGTGCACGCCGCGAGCACCGGGGTGTCCGTGCGAATCGCCTACGACGCCAGCAAACCCGAGGACGGCACGCTCGCCTTCGCCGCGCTGGGTGCCGACCCCGCCCCGGTGGGCACGGCGGCCTGGCTGCGCGAGCAGCTCGGCGACAGCGAGGTGGTGCTCAAGCCGATCACCACCCCGTCCGGCAAGCTCATGCACGACAAGTACGTCGTGGTGGACGGCAAGTCCGTGTGGACCGGGTCGACGAACTTCACCGACGACGCGTGGACCCGCCAGGAGAACAACGTCTTACAGGTCAACGACTCCCAGGTTGCCGCCGCGTTCCTCACCGACTTCGAGCAGCTGTGGCTGGCCGGGGACATCCGCGGCACCGGGCACGGCGACCGCGGCGCGCACAAGGGCATCGCCTGGTCCTTCGCACCGGGCGAGGGCAAGGCCATCGACGCGGACCTGGTCTCGTTGATCGGCAGCGCGCGGCAGCGGCTGCTGATCGCCTCCATGGTGATCACCTCGCACACCGTGCTCGCGGCACTGGTGGCCGCCATCGACCGGGGCGTGCACCTGACCGGGATCTACGACAGCGGCCAGATGGGGCCGATCTCGCGGGCCTGGGCCAAGAGCGAGCACAGCGCGGACACCCTGCGCGACTGGAAGACCGTGTCCGGGCAGCTGGCCGACAAGCGGTCCGAGCCCTACTCCCCCACCGGCGTGCACAACTTCATGCACCTCAAGGTGCTGGTCAGCGACGACACCGTGGCCACCGGCAGCTACAACTTCAGCGCCAACGCCGAGGGCAACGCGGAGAACCAGCTGCGCATCACCTCGCCCGCGATCGCCGACCAGTACGCCCAGTTCGTCCAGGAGCTGGTGGCCACGTACAAATAGCGGATGGATCAGCTCGTCCGCGCGGCCGGGGTGTTCGTCGGCACCAACCTCGACGACCTCGTGCTGCTCACCGCGCTGTGGCTGGGCCTACGCGGACGGGTCATCTGGCTCGGCCAGTACCTGGGCTTCACGGCGCTGGTGGCGGTCAGCCTGGTCGCCGCCGCCGGGCTGGTGGTCGTGCCGGAGGACTACCTCGGCCTGCTCGGGCTCGTCCCACTCGGACTGGGCCTGTACGGCCTGGTGCGGGCCTGGCGGGACACCGAGCGGACCCCGGTCGCCGCCTCCGGGGTGCTGTCGGTGGCCGGGCTGACCATCGCCAACGGGGCCGACAATCGGGGTCTACACCCCGTTGTTCCGCGCCAGCCCGCCCGCGCAGACCGCCGTCACGATCGCGGTGTTCCTGGTGCTGGTCGCCGTGTGGGTGTACGGCGCCCGCCTGCTCGGCAGGCACCCCACCGTGGTCAGGCTGCTGGAACGGGTCGCGCACTGGCTGGTGCCCGCGGTGTTCGTCGTGATCGGTCTGGTGATCCTGCTCGGGTAGCGCCGGTGTCGCGGCCATGTCATGAAAGTGCCGTTCGAGACGTTGAATGTCCGCAACGGCACCTTCATGGCGTGTGGCCGCGGGCCCGGCACGGCGCCGCGCCCCGTGCCCCGTGTCCCGAAGGTGCCGTTCACGGCATTGGGTGTCCGCAATGGCACCTTCGCGACGCCGCTGGTGGGCTCACGCCGCTGGTGAGCTCGGCAGCCGCACCACCGCCACCATCGGGTCCGCCGACACCGCCACGACCCGCGTCCCCGGCTCCTCGCTCAGCAGCGCCACGTCGAAGGGCCCCAGCCGCTCGCCGCCCACCGACACCTCGCCGTCCAGCACCACCACTGCCACCGTGCCGCCGCCCAGTTCGGCCGGGACGCCCACCGACACCGCCGCCCCGTCCCGGCTCATCACGTTCAGGTTCACCACCGGCCCCGCCAGCAGCCTGCACCCCGTCCGGCTCCCGCCCGCGAACCGGAACGGCTCGTGCGGCCGCACCACGTGCCGCTGCCCGTCGACCGTCAACTCCATGCCGGCCCCGCGCACCACCGTGATGATCCGCTCGTGGCCCTCGAACACCGAGAACGGCCCGTCCCGTTCGACCTCGGCCAGGCTCAGCCGCCAGTCGAAGTCCGTGCCCGCACCCCGCACCGCGATCTCGCGCGTCCTGCCGCCCCCGTTGCGCCACGGCACGCTCCGGTGCTCACCCGCCCGCATCACGATCACCCGCCCGATCCTGCCACGACCGGAAGGTGGCTTTCACTGCACTCAACGCAGCGAACGGCACTTTCGCAGCGCGTCTCGGCGGTGCCAGGAAGGTGCCGTTCACGACGTTCAACGTCCGCAACGGCACCTTCGTGGCGCGGCTGCGGGCCCGGCGACCGCTCCCGTGACGTCATGAAGGTGCCCTTTGGGACACCCAGCGTCCCAAAGGGCACCTTCATGACCGTCGTGGTCTGATCGGGCGAAGTTCGGCGCGGGGTCGGCGGGCGGCGCGGCAACCCGATATGACGTAGCGGTGGCGCAACACCGGGGGTTCCGCGCGATGGTGACGGTCCAGGACTGGGACCGCCTGCTGGCGGCCGGGCAGGTGCGCCGGTTCGGCCAGGGTGAGGAACTGCTGCGGCAGGGCGCGGTGGGCGATCACGTGCTGGTGCTGACGGTGGGCCGGGTGAAGGTGTTGCGGGCGCACGAGAACGGGTCGCAGTTGCTGGTGGCGTTGCGGGCGGCGGGCGACCTGGTGGGCGAGATGGCCTCGCGGGGCAGGGGGGTGCGCTCGGCGACGGTGGTGGCGCTGGAGCCGTGCACGGCGCACGTGGTGCCCGCGGCGGAGTTCACCCCGCTGCTGACCAGGCACAACCTGTACAGCCCGTTCACCGACTACCTGACGAGCAAGTTGTACGAGTCGGTGCCCTACGGCGTACACCTGGTGCACTTCCGGCCCGCGCAGCAGCTGGCGAGGCTGCTCAGCGAGGTGGTGGCGCTGGCGGGCAGCGAGGTGGCGGACCCACTGCGCATCCCGTTCTCCCAGGAGGCACTGGCCTCGGCGCTGGGCATGGCGCGCAGCACGGTGAGCGAGGCGATCGCGGCGTTGCGCAGGGACGGGGTGCTGACGCCGGGGCCCGCGCTGTCGGTGGCGGACCCGGACCGGCTCGCGGAGCACACCAGTCACACAATGTGACCCAGATCACTCTCAGGTTGTCCGGCGGCGGACAGTGCGGGTCCCCCGCGCACGCGAGGCTCGGGCCATGACCAGGAAGCACACGACCGAGCGGGCGATGATCCTCACCGCCCCGGAGCACCCGGTGCTGCTGCACGACGCGTTGCAGCGCATCGGGTGCGGGGAGCTGTGGTCGACCGGGCCAGGCGTGGACCTGCGCCCGGAGCTGCTGCCCGCGCTGCTGAGCCCACTGCTGCACGGCTTGCAGCAGGAACTGGCCTACAAGCACCGGCTCGGCCGGGGACCCGCCGTCCGGCTGAGGGTGGGCGTGCACGTGGGACCGCCCGCTAGCCGTGCGGCGGTGCACCGGCTGCTGGAGGCCGAACCGGTGCGCGAACTGCTGGACCGGTCCAACCCCGAGGTGACCTTCGTGGTCGCGGCGATCACGCCCAGCGCCCGCGCCCTGCTGGGCGAGCGGGCGCCCGAACTGGTGACCGCCGAGACCGGCAAGGGCCTGGTGCACCTGCACGTGCCGCAGCCCTCCGGGCGCCTGCTGGCGCTCAGAGCGGGGAGGTGAGGGGCATGCCCACGTAGTTCTCGGCGAGGCTGGTCGCCGCGGCCGTGCTGCTGGCGGTGTAGCGCAGCTGGGCCAGTTGCAGCTGCCGCTCGAACGGGGTGGCGCCGGGCTGGCGGTGCAGCATCGAGGTCATCGTCCAGGAGAAGTGCTCGGCACGCCACACCCGGCGCAACGCGGTGTCCGAATAGGACTCGACCAGCGCACTGTTGTTGTGCAGCAACAGCTCCGACAGCGCGGAGGCGAGCAGCCACACATCGGCGACCGCGAGGTTCATGCCCTTGGCACCGGTCGGCGGCACGATGTGGGCGGCATCTCCGGCCAGGAACAGTCTGCCGTGGCGCAGCGGGGAGGCCACGAAGCTGCGCATGGCGGTGATGCCCTTCTCCAGCACCGGCCCCTCGGCGAGCGCGGGCAGCCGGGTGTGCAGCTCGGACCAGATCCGCTCGTCGGGCCACTGCTCGATGCGCTCCTCGGGGTCCACCTGGAGGTAGAGCCGGGTGATCTCGGGCGATCGCATGCTGTACAGCGCGAAGCCGCGCTCGTGGTTGGCGTACACCAGTTCGTCGCGCACGGGCGCCGCCTTGGCGAGGATTCCCAACCAGGCGAAGGGATAGGTGTGGTCGTACACGGTGAGTTCGTTCTGGGGCAGGGACTTGCGGCTCACCCCGTGGAAGCCGTCGCAGCCCGCGACCACCTCGCAGACCAGCTCCTGGGGACGGCCCTCGGCGTCGGTGAAGGTGATCCGGGGCCGGTCGGAGCCGGTCTCGTGCACGGCGATGTCGCGCACCTCGAACAGCAGCTGCCCGTGGGCGCGCCTGCGGGCGTCGATGAGGTCCTTGACCACTTCCTGCTGGCCGTACACGGTGATCGTCCTGCCGACCAGCCGCTCGAAGTCCACGTAGTGGTCCTCGCCGTCGAAGTGCAGGGAGATCCCCTTGTGCACCAAGCCTTCGCGGTCCATGCGCGCGCCGAGACCGACCTCGCGCAGCAGGTCCGCGGTGGTGCTCTCCAGCACGCCCGCGCGCACCCTGCGCCGCACGTACTGCTCCTCGCGCTCCTCCAGCACCACCGAGTCGATGCCGCGCAGGTGCAGCAGGTGCGACAGCAGCAGGCCAGCCGGCCCCGCCCCGATGATCCCGACCTGTGTGCGCACCGACCGCCTCCGCTCGCTCGCTGGTTGCCGGTGCCCAGGATGACGTCCATACTCGGCGACGGGAGCCGGTCTTCCGTTGAACGGAAGAGGAGGTGGGCACGGTGCCACGCAGGACCGCGCCGATCGTCAGCGTTGGCGCGCGGCTCCAGGCGATCCTGGAGGCGTTCACCGAGACCAGCCCGCTGCTGACCCTGTCGGAGCTCAGCAGGCGCACGGGCCTGCCGCTGACCACCACGCACCGGCTGGTGGGCGAGCTGCTCACCGGCGGGCTGCTGGAGCGCGACGAGCTGGGCCGCTACCGGGTCGGCCTGCGGATGTGGGAGATCGGTTCGCTGGCCCCGCGCGGGCTGGGGCTGCGGGCCAGCGCGCTGCCCTTCCTCGGCGACCTGTTCGACGCGACCCGCAACCACGTACAGCTGGCGGTGCGCGAGGGGACCGAGGTGGTCTACCTGGAGCGGATTTCCGCGCGGGACGCGGTGCACGTGGTGTCGCGGGTCGGCGGGCGACTGCCGTTGCACGCCACGGCCGTCGGGCTGGTGCTGCTGGCGCACGCCGAGCACGAGGTGCGCGAACAGGCGCTGGCGGCTCCGCTGCGCCGGTTCACCGAGCGCACGCTGGGCACGGCGGCGCAGCTGCGCAGGGCGCTGGCCGACGTGCGCAGGGACGGGTACGCGGTGTGCAACGGGGCGGTGGAGCTGGTGTCCCTGTCGGTGGCGGCCCCGGTACGGGACCAGGAGGACAACGTGGTGGCGGCGCTGTCGGTGGTGGTGCCGGCCAAGGGGGCCAACCCGAGGGCGCTGATCCCGGTGGTGCGGGCCGCGGCGCGCGGCATCTCGCGGGCGCTGGGCGCACCGAGCGGGCTGCGGCTGCCGGTGGCGGCACGGCACGAGACGCACGTGCTGCCCGAGCACGGCTGAGCCGGGATTTGCCGGACTCCAGTGGTTCTGCCACCATCCAGCCACATCCAGTCGGCTTTCGGGAGTCCCGCTCGCATGTCCAGTGCCTACCTGCTGCCGATCAAGACAGCGGTGTTCGTGTTCCCACTGCTCGCCCTGTTCCTGCTCGTGCCGGTGGCGATCGTGCTGTACCGGCGGCACGGGATCATGTCGAGCTGGCGGACCCTGTCGTTCTACAGCTTCTTGTTCTACGCGCTGACCGCGTTCTGCATGACCATCGTGCCGCTGCCCGGCCCCTCGGTGGACGTCTGCGCGAAGTACCCGGAGCTGGCGCATCCGCAGCTGACGCTGGGCAACACCTTCAACGACATCTGGAAGGAGGCCAAGGGCGAGGTCAGCCTGAACGCGCTGGTGCTGCACAACCCGGCGGTGATCGAGACCGGGCTGAACCTGTTGCTGCTGCTGCCGTTGGGCGTGTACCTGCGCTACCACTTCCGCCGTGGCTTCCTGGCCAGCTCGCTGATCGGCTTCGGCACCGCCGCGTTCTTCGAGCTGACCCAGTTGACCGGGGTGTGGGGCCTGTACGAGTGCCCGTACCGACTGTTCGATGTGGACGACCTGGCCGTGAACACCGCGGGCGCCATGCTGGGCTGGGCGGTGGCCGGTCCGCTGACCCGCTGGCTGCCCACCCTGGACACCCTCGACGACGCGGCGCTGGCCCGCCGTCCGGTGCCGGTGGGCAGGCGGTTGCTCGCCCTGCTGCTGGACTTCACCGGGCTGCCGTTCCTGATGGGCTTCCTGTCGTTGGTCTGCGCGGTACTGCTGGGCAAGAACTGGTTCCTGTTCGGACCCGTGCTGGCCGTCGCGGTGTGGTTCGTGCTGCTGCCCTGGTGGACCGGTGCCACCCCGGGCAAGTGGGTCCTGCTGCTGCGCCTGGTCGGACCGGACGGCGGTCGGCCCGCCCCCTGGCGGCTGGCGGTGCGCGTGCTGGTGCTGTCGGTGCCGTTCCTGCCGATCCCGATCGGGCTGGGCGTGGTGCTCGCCGCGGCCATCTCGATCTCCTACGCGGCGGCGGGCGGCCTGCTGGACCGGATCGCGGACAATCCGGGTGTGCTGCTCGAACTGGTCGGCGAGCACCTGCCCAGTGTGCTCGCGGTACTCGCCCTGCTGGGGGTGACCTTCGGCCTGTTCGTGGCCTTCGCGGTGGCCCTGCTGTGGCACCCGCGACGACTCGGCCTGCACGAACTGATCTCCGGCGTGCACAACGTGGCTCTGCCCCACAAGCGTGCGCGCCGACCGGAGGCCACCCCCGAACCGGCCACCGAACCGGTCGCGGTGGCCGACTGAGTCCCACTCAGGGCAGGGACCGGGTGGCGAAGAAGTCCCACATGATCGAGGAGATGTTCGGGCCCATCGGGTCGGCGTAGCGGCCCTTGCCGCCGCCGGGCCACTTGTGGGCCAGCCCCGCCACCAGGTACTTCTCGATCAGCGGGGCGCCGCCGCCGCGCGCGGTGAAACTGGTGTGCGTGTACGGGTGCTCCCCCGGGTTGGCCACGTGCTCGGTCGCGTCGGGCACGTCGTCCACGTCACCGTTGAGCTGACCGTCCACGGCCAGGTCGTCGAGGGCAGCCCACTGGGAGACCAGGCGGTCGGCCATGACCGGCGGCACCGTCGTGTCGGCGTCACCCTGCTCGACCAGCATCGGCACCTGGCGGGCGCGCGGCCCCATCTCGGCGTAGGCCAGCTTCGCGGTGTCCACCGGGGTCACCCTGTCCGGGTCCTTCGGATCGACCTTGTCGAAGGCGTACTCCCCGCCGGCCAGCGAGGCCGCCGATGCGTACACGTCGGGGTAGGTCACCGCCATGATCACCGCCATCCCGGCCCCCGAGGAGGCGCCGACAACGTGCACCCGCTTGGGGTCGGCGTGGTAGTCGCACACCACGTCCTGGGTGGCCCCGGCCACCAGTGAGGGCTCCCCGCTGCCCCGGTGCTCGTGTTCCGGCTTGGTCGCGTTCCAGCAGCCCGCCAGATTGCGCAGCGGGTCCTGGGTCGGGTAGACGACGATGAACCCCTTGGCGTCGGCCACCTCGTTGAACCGGCTGGTGTCCCGCATCGAGTTGGACAGGTAGCCGCTCATCAGGCAGCCGTGCAGGGCCACCACCACCGGCAGCTGCCGCCCCGGCTGGTAGGCCGGCGGCAGGTGCACCTCGTACTTCACGTGCCCTGAGGCGTTGACGAACTCGCCGTGCTCGTCACGGCCCTGGGCCGCGGTGGCCGTGCCGGCCAGCAGCGGCAGCGCGACCCCCACGGCAGCGGCCACGGCCAGCGCACGCTTGGTCTTGTTCCCCATCACAGGTCCCCTCGCCGGAGTGAACTCCCCTCACACATCCTGGGCAATCAACCTCGTTGCTGACTATCGGCACGGGTCCAAGGCTGGTAGACGGTTCTTGTGACCGATCACAAGGCACACCTGACGATCAACGGGACCGTGCTGTACCGCTGGCTGCTCACCGAGCGGCGCAGGCTCGCCCAGCGGCTGGTGCGCCAGTTCGGCAGGGAGATCCCGGCCTACCAACGACTCCCCGATTCCGAGCTGATCAACATCTCCCGCGCGACCGAGACGAACCTCCAGGTGTTCGCGCAGTCCCTGCGGGACCGGACCAGCCCGGACCTCGCCGACCTGGCGGGGCCGATCACCACCTCGGCCGCCCAGCGCGCGGGTGAGGGCTTCCCGCTGGACGCCGTGATGGCCGCGTACAGCACGGGCATGCTGGAGACCTGGCGCGCGATGGTCACCGACGCGCGGCCCGAGGACTTCGCGGATGTGCTGGCCTGCACCGAACTCGTGCTGGGCTACATCCAGCGGGCCTGCACCGCGGTGGCGGCGGCCTACCTGGAGGAGCGCCGCCGCATGGACAGCGACGAGCAGCACCGCCGGTACACCCTGTTCTCCGCGCTGGTGCGGGGTGAGCCGCCCGAGGGACCGGCCGCCCGCGCCGGGATCCAACTACCCGAGCGCTACCTGGTGCTGAGCCTGACCTTCGAGCAGCACACCGACGAGCGGGTCGCCGGGGTGGGCGCCGCGATGGCCGCGCAGCGCAAGGTGTACCGGGCCACCGAGGTGCTGCGCCGGTCGGCGGGCGACGGGGTGCTGTCCCTGCTCGACCCCACCGGCGGCACGGTGCTGCTGCCGGTGACCGGCACGGACTGGTCGGCGCTGGTGGCCGAGGTGGGCGCGGCCACCGGGGTACCGGTCCGCGCCGCCGGGGTCCTGGCCGAACCGGCCCAGGTCGCCCCGGCCACCCAGCAGACCGCCGAGATGCTGGAACTCGTTGTGGCGCTGGGCAGACCGCCCGGCCTGTACCAGCTCGCCGACGTGCTGCTGGAGTACCAGCTGACCAGACCGAGCGCGGCCCGTGACGAGCTGGGCAGGCTGCTGGCCCCGCTGGAGCAGCACCCGGACCTGCTGTCCACAGTGGAGACCTACCTGCGACTGGGCCTGGACCGGCGGCGCACCGCGGCAACCCTGCACCTGCACCCGAACACGATCGACTACCGGGTGCGCCGCGCCGTGGCGCTGACCGGGCTCGACCCGGCCGATCCCCAGCAGCTGCAACAGATCGGCGCCGCGCTGGTGATCCGCAGGCTCGGTCAGCGGGCGCGGGCCGCGCGCAGGTAGCCCAGCACCAGCGCCTCCAGGGTCGGCTGCTCCCCCGCCCAGCCCTCGGGCACCGATTCCCCGCGCACCAACAGGGTTGCCTGTCGCTCGGTGCTGCTGGCCTGCACGACCCCGTCCACCGAGGCTGCCCGCGAGGCAGGACCCACCAGCACGCGGTGTTCGGCGAGCAGGTCCTCGATCGGCCCGGTGAGCCGGACCGCCCCGCCGATCAGCAGCACCAGGTGGTCGCAGACGTCGTGCAGGTCGCTGAGCAGGTGCGAGGACATCACCAGGGTCATGCCCCGGTCGGCGACCTCGCCCATCAGCAGCCGCAGCGTCTCGTCGCGGGCCAGCGGGTCCAGGGCCGAGAGCGGCTCGTCCAGCAGCAGCAGGTCCGGCTCGCGGCCCAGCGCGAGCGCGATGCCCACCTGGGTGCGCGCCCCCTCGGACAACGTGTGCACGCGGGCGTCCAGTGGGACCTCGGCCTGGTCCAGCACCTGCACGGCACGCCGCTGGGCCCAGCGCTGGTTGAACGCGCGCCCCAGCCGCAGGGTCTCGGCCACGGTGAGCCTGCCGTACAGCGGCCGGTTCTGCGCGAGGTAGCCGACCTGCGGGTGGGTGCGCCCGGTGGGCCGCTCGCCGAACACGCGCAGCTCGCCGCTGCTCGGCTTGAGCAGCCCGGCCGCCAGCGCGAGCAGGGTGGACTTGCCCGCGCCGTTCGGTCCGACCAGGGCCGTCACCGCCCCCTCCGGCACGGCGAACTCGCAGCCGTCCAGGGCCCGCTTGCCCCGGTAGGACTTGACCAGTCGGTGTGCGCTCAGCGCACTGTCCATCAGAACTGCCCTTCGCCGGTGGGATAGCGCTCCTCGCGCACGTCCCCGTACAGCGCGTCCACGTCCTCGCGGCTCAGCCCCGCGTGGTGCGCGCGGTCCATCCACGCCGCCAGCTCCAGGCGCAGCGGTGAGCCGGGCGCGGTCTGCGCGGTCGCCAGCGACCTGCGCACGAACGTGCCCAGCCCGCGCTTGGCCTCCACCAGGCCCTCCCGCTCCAGCTCCCGGTACGCCTTGAGCACGGTGTTGGGGTTGACCGCCGTGGCCTCCACCACCTCGCGGGCGGTGGGCAGCCGGTCACCCGGCACCAGCAGGCCGAGCCGGAGCGCCTGCCTGGTCTGCTGGATGATCTGCATGTAGGTGGCCACCCCGGACCGTTTGTCGATCCGGTACTCGATCACCCACCCAGCATAGGCATTCACTAGGGATTTGACACAAGTCAGCGCACCCGCTCGCGCAGCCACCACACCGCGGCCGCCAGCAGGGCCGCGGCCAGGCAGAGGTAGAGCGCCGACTCCAGCCCCTGCAACGGCCAGAAATCCCCCGCCACGCGGTACTCCGCCCACTGTCCGGCGACCCCGGCCTTCTGGTAGCAGGCCTCCAGCGCGGTACCGGTCTCCGTGCAGTCGCGGATCTTCAGCGAGTCCACGGTGATGGGCTGGCCCGCCGAGTTGAGGAAGCCGGCGCCGGCCACCCGTTCGCCCGCGGCGAGCTGCTGCCCCACGCCGCCGGTGACCCGGTGGAACGGCACGAGGACCGGCCGCAGCGCGGCCAGCACGAGGCGGACCACCAGGAAGAGGCCGAGGGCCAGCGCCATGGCGGGCACGGTGCGCCGCACGAGCAGTCCGACCAGCACGCCCAGGGTCACCGCGAACACGGCGTAGGCCACCGAGACGAACCCGCTGGTGTCGTAGTTGAGCCACTGGAAGGCGCCCTGCCCGTCCACACCGAGCTGACCGGCCGAGCCGATCCAGCCCCGCAGCAGCACCAGCAGCGCCGCCACCAGGACGATCATCGGCAGCAGGCTGACCGCGACCTTGGTCAGCAGCCAACGGGTCCGTCCGACGGACTGGGTGAAGGCCAGCACGTAGGTGCCCTGCTCCAGTTCGCGGGCCACCAGCGGGGCGCCCATGAAGGCCCCGGCCAGCGCGGGCAGCACCAGGCAGGCCACCTGCGCGCACTTCATCAGGTCGTAGTAGCGCCCCTGGAAGTCCTGCACCCCCTTGCGGCACTGCGCCTGGTGCGCGTCGGCCACACAGGGCCCGAGCCCGTTCTGCTCGATCACGCCCTGACTGCCCGTCCACAGCCAGGCCAGCACCGCGCCGCCGACCACCAGCGTCACCGCCATCACCAGCAGCTGCGCCCGCTGCTGCCGCCACGCCGCCCAGATCACGCCGCCACTCCCTCGCCGTTGGACCTCATGTACGCCAGCACCACGTCCTCCAGACTCGGCGCGCTCGCCCGCCAGCCCTCCGGCACCTGGGACACGGCGGCCCGGACCAGCGCGGCCGTACCCCGTGCGGAGCTCTGCACGTCGACAACCGGTGCCGGGCCGCGCGGCTGCTGCCCCGGCGGGCCGACCAGCCAGCGGTGGGCGGCCAGCAGGTGGGCGACCTCCCCGTCGAGCTGGACGCTGCCGCGGTTGAGCAGCACCAGGTGGTCGCACACCCCCTGCAACTCCGCCAGCACGTGCGAGGACAGCACCACCGTGATCCCCGTCTGCTCCGCCTCCCGCACCAGGGTGTGCAGGGTCTGCTGGCGCGCCAACGGGTCCAGGTCCGCCAGCGGCTCGTCCAGCAGCACCAGCTCGGGCCGCTTGCCCAGGGCCAGCGCGAGCGCCACGCGGGTGCGTTGGCCGCCGGAGAGCGTGCCGACCTTCGCCGTCAGCGGCACCTGCGCGCGCTCCACCAGCGACCGCGCGTAGTGCTGGTCCCAGGTCGGGTTCATCCGCCCGCCCAGGTGCAGGGTCTCCGCCACCGTCAGCTGCGGGTAGAGCGGCTTGTGCTGACCGAGGAACGCCAGCTTCGGGTGCACGCCACGCCCACCCGGCCGTTCACCGAACACCTCGATCGAGCCCGCCGTGGCACTGGTCATGCCGGTGGCCAGGCCCATCAGCGTGCTCTTGCCCGCACCGTTCGGCCCGACCAGCGCGACCACCCGGTGAGCCGGAACGCTCAGCGTGCAGTCGCGCAGCGCCCACCCACGCAGGTACTTCTTGCCCAACCCCGCCGCCGCCAGCGGCACAGACTGGTCCACCCGACACCTCCCTGACTACCCCGTACGAACCAACCTTACCAGATATCACTACTTAAGTAGTGAAAGAGTGGTTGAGGGGCGTGAGGGGGTAGACGGGGTGCTGCGGGGTTCGGGCGTGGGGGCGGTGGGCGAGGTTGGCGGGCGGCCCGCGGAGATGCGGCGCGTGTCGGCGGTTGCGGGGCGGCGTGTCGGCGCTAGCGGGGCGGTGTGTTGGTGGTTCGCGTACGGCGTGTTGGTGATTGCGGGGTGGCGTGTTGGGCGGTCGTGGGCGGCGTGTCCCGCTGTCCGGAGCGCGAGTCCCGTTCAGAGGGGCGCGAGTCCCGGTGTCCGGAGGGCGAGTCCCGTTCCGGGGAGGGCGAGTCCCGGCGTGAGGGGTGCGAGTCCCGTTGTGGGGAGGGCGAGTCCCGTTGCCTGGTGCGCGTGTCCCGTTCTGGGTGTGAGTCCCGGCTTCTGGTGGGTGTTGGAGTTTGCGGGGTGCACACGGGGTGTGTCGGGGTTGGGGGTGTGGGGTTGGTTTGGTGCGGGTCCCTCGCGGCGGCCTGTGATCGGGGTTTCCGAGGCATGGGGGGATGCCCCGATTCGCCGACGAGCGTAAGGCCGCCGCTACCCGCACAAAACCAACCCCGGGTTGGTGGGCGGTGTGCGGGGGTTGGTGCGGTGCGTGTCGGACGTTACGGGGTGGTGTGTCGGCGGTTGGGGTGCGGTGTGTCGGACGTTGGGGTGTCGCGTGTTCGGTGTTCTGGGGTGGTGTGTCGGACGTTGCGGGATGGTGTGTCGGCGTGTCCGGGGTGGTGTGTCGGACGTTCCGGTGCGGCGTGTTCGGTGTTCTGGTGTGGTGTGTTGGCGGTTGCGGGCGGCGTGTCCGGCTGGCCGGAGCGCGAGTCCCGGGCTGGGGAGGCGAGTCCCGTTCTCGGGCAAGCGAGTCCCGGGCTGAGGGGCGCGAGTCCCGTTCTGGGGTAGGTGAGTCCCGGGCTCCGGTGGGTGAGTCTCGCTGACTGGAGGGTGAGTTCCGTTGTGGGGTGGGTGAGTCTCGCTGACTGGCCCGGCTTGGGTTGTGGTGTGGTCACCCACATGGGTAGTCGTTGGTGGGCAACGGTTTTGTGGTGGATTGAGGAGTAGAATTGTTGGTATGACAGCATTCGTGGACGATCGACCCGCCACAGAGGTGTGGCGGTTGGGGGACGCGGAGCTGTTGGGTGATTTGCAGGACGCGGAAGTGGTTCTGCGGCAAGCGTATGCGAAGGTTCTTGGGTTGGTTGCGGAAGCGGATGCGCGGGGTGTGGCGGAGCGGGTGGGGTATCCGAGCCTGGCAGAGTTGCTGCGTGGTGTGCTCTGCGTGAGTAAGAAGGAAGCCAGGCAGCGGATCGCGCACGCGGGCGTTCCGGTGGGGGTGGCGTTGGAGCCGGAGCAGTTGTCGGTGATCAACCGGGTACTGAGAGAACTGCCGCCACACGTGGATCAGACCGAGCGCGGACACGCCGTGGAGGTCCTGGCAGCAGCGGCCCAGTCGCTGGACGCCTCCAACCTGGTGCCGCTGGGCCGGGAGATCGTCAACCGGCTGGACCCCGACGGGGCGCTACCGGGTGAGGACGAACTCGCCCATCCGCGACGGGAGTTCCGGTACGACACACGGCGGGACGGGTCAGTACGGTTCCATGGGCGCCTGGACGCGGAGACCGGCGCACTGCTGGGGGCCATCCTCAGCCCGCTGGCGAAACCACACGACGCCCACGACACACGCACCCTGCCCGAACGGCAAGGAGACGCGTTCGCGGAACTACTGGAAACCAGCACCACCCCCACCGAAGGCGGAGAACGCTCCCACATCGCAGTAACAGTGCCATACCAGACCCTGCGAACAGGGCTCGGTACCGCCGAACTCGCCCCATCAGCGATCCGCCGACTGGCCTGCGACGCGAAGGTCCTCCCAGTAGTGCTGGGCAGCAACTCCGAACCCCTCGACATCGGGCGGATCAGCTACACCGTGCCACCCCACCTCCGACGAGCACTCATCGTCAGGGACAAACACTGCGCCTTCCCCGGATGCAGAAGACGACCCAGCACCTGTCACGCACACCACATCGTCCACTGGGCCAACGGAGGAGACACCGCACTGGCCAACCTGGTGCTGCTCTGTGGAATGCACCATCGACTCATCCACCACAGCGGCTGGACAGTGCGGATCACCAACGGGCGGCCGGAGTTCACGCCGCCGAGCTGGCTCAGCAGGAGACGGCAGTAGGCTGCGGTCCATGTTGAGCCTGCATCATGAAGCGCGGACACCAGTGCACGCGGTGCCGGCGGGGCTCAAGTTGTTGGTGCTGTTCGTGGTGGGCACCGGCAGCTTCTTCGTGCGGTCGATCCCGGTGCTGGGCGGGGCGCTGGTCGCGGTGGCGGGGTGCTACGCGCTGGCGAGGATCCCGTGGCGGATGGCGGTGCGGCAGTGGTTGGTGGTGCTGCCGTTCGTGGCGGTGATCTTCGTGGTGCAGGGGCTGCTGGTGGACTGGGGCAGCGCGGTGCTGGTGGCGGAGCGCATCGTGGTGCTGGTGGCGCTGGCCGCGCTGGTGACGTTGACCACGAGGACGGCGGCGATGGTGGCGGCGGTGGAGAGGTTGCTGGGGCCGTTGCGGCGGCTGGGGGTGCGGCCGGAGCGGGTGGGGCTGGTGGTGGCGATGACGATCAGGTTCGTCCCGGTACTCAAGGAGCAGGCGGACCAGGTGCGGGCGGCGCAGCGGGCACGGGGCGTGGAGTACAGCGCGAGGTTCCTGACCCCGCTGCTGGTGAAGACCCTGCGGCTGGCGGACGGGCTCGGGGAGGCCCTGGAGGCGCGTGGCGTGGACGAGGACGACAGCCGCCTATGATGTGGCGGTGCGGACCAAGGATCTCGCCCATGTGGCGCTGTTCGCGGCAATCATGGTGGTGCTGGGCCTCTTCCCGCTCATCGAACTGCCGCTGGTGCCCGCCCCGGTCACCGCGCAGACACTGGGAGTGATGCTGGCGGGCTCGATCGTCGGGGCACGCCGGGGCAGCCTGGCGATCCTGGTGTTCGTGGTGATGGTGGCGGTCGGTCTGCCGGTGCTGCCGGGCGGACGGGGCGGCCTGGGCGTGATACTGGGGCCGACAGGCGGTTTCATCCTGGCCTACCCGGTGGGGGCGCTGGTGGTGGGCCTGCTCACGGAACGGCTGTGGCGACGCTACAACCTGGGCTGGGCGCTGCTGTGCAACGCGGTGGGCGGGGCGCTGGTGATCTACCTGATCGGCATCCCCTACATGGCGGTGGCGGCGGGCCTGCCCCTGGACAAGGCGGTGCTGGGCTCGGTGGTGTTCCTGCCGGGCGACCTGGTCAAGACCGTGATCGGCTCGCTGGCAGCGGTGGCCGTGCGCAAGTCGTACCCGATGATCGAGGTGCCGCGTGATCGAGCTTGACGGGGTCAGCCACTGGTACGGCCAGCGGCAGGTGCTCGCGGACCTCACGCTGAGCCTGGGCGAGCGACGGGTCGGCGTGGTCGGCTCGAACGGCTCGGGCAAGAGCACCTTCGCGAGGCTGCTCAACGGGCTGCTGGTGCCCGGTGAGGGCCAGGTCAGGGTGGACGGGCTGGACACCCGCAAGCAGGGCAAGGCGGTGCGCCGCAAGGTCGGCTTCGTGTTCCAGGACCCGGACGTGCAGATCGTGATGCCCACGGTGGGCGAGGACCTGGCGTTCGGGCTCAAGCACCGGGGCCAGGACAAGGCGGAGATCGCACGGCGGGTGGACGCCGCGCTGGCCCAGTACGGGCTGGCGGAGCTGCGCGAGCACCCGGCGCACCTGCTCAGCGGGGGCCAGAAGCAACTGCTGGCGATCGCGGCGGTGCTGATCACCGAACCGACACACGTGATCTTCGACGAGCCGACGACCCTGCTGGACCTGGGCAACCGGCGGCGCATCGCGCGGCTGATCCGGGACATGGACCAGCAGGTGGTGGTGGTCTCGCACGACCTGGACCTGCTGGCGGACTTCGACCGGGTGCTGGTGTTCGACAGGGGACGGGTGGTCGCGGACGGCAAGCCGGACGGGTGCATCGCCACCTACCAGGCGATGCACCCGCCGCTGTAGCTACCGCAGGTCGTAGACGGTGCTGCCGCCGACGGTTTTCGCGGTGTAGTGGGCGGCGACCCAGTTGGCGATCTCGCTGGAGCCCCGGTCCCGGCCGCCGGACACGTAGTAGCTGATCCTGCCCTCGGCCACCCACCGCTGGAACTGGGCGAGGGTCGGCGCGGGGTCGCTGCCGTCCCAGCCGCCGATGGCGATGACGGCCTTGCCGCTGCTGAGCTCCAGTTCGGCGGCCGAGTTGTCACCGGTGGTGGCGGCGGCCCAGGTGCTGGTGGTGGCCTTGAGCACGGCGGTCAGCTCCGCGCTGCTGCGCATGCCCATGCCGCCGGAGCTACTGGGGCCGGAGGTGGGGATGGACCCGCTGTGCGGCACGGCGGCGGTGGCGATGCCGAACCCGGAGGTCCCGGCGAGTGCGCAGGCCAGCACCACGGCGATGGCGGCCCGCCTGAGCAGGTCGGCGTGCAGGGCGATCAGCGCGGCGGCGATCACGCAGGTCACCAGCACGGCCCAGCGCAGCGCGGGCAGCCAGGACAAATCCCTTGCCAGCAGGGCGAAGTCCCAGAGCCCGGTGACCAGAACCGTTGCGGCCAAGGTGATCCGGACCGGGGTGTGCGCGCGGCCCCGCCACAGGGCACGGCCACCGATCGCGACCAGCGCGGCGATCGAGGGCGCCAGGGCCACCGTGTAGTACGGGTGGATGGTGCCGCTCATGAAGCTGAACACCAGCCCGGTGACGAGCAGCCAGCCGCCCCACAGCAGCAGCGCGGCACGCGTGGGGTCGGTGCGCGGCGCACGGCGGCTGAACCACAGTCCGGCCACCAGCACGATCAGCGCGGCGGGCAGCAGCCAGGACACCTCGGTGCCCATGCTGGCGCCGAACAACCGGGTGATGCCGGTGGCGCCGCCGAACGCGGTGTTGCCGCCACCGCCCGGGCCCGAACCGCCGAAGATCCGGCCCAACCCGTTGTAGCCCAAGGCGAGCTGCCACAGGCTGTTGTTCGTGGAGCCGCCGATGTAGGGCCGCGAGGAGGCGGGCCACAGCTCCACCAGCAGCACGAACCAGCTGATCGAGACGACCAGCGCGGCCACGGCACCGGCGAGGTGGATCAGCCTGCGGCGCAAGGAGGTGGGCGCGGCGACAAGGTAAGCAAGGCCGAAACCGGGCAGCACCAGGAAGGCCTGCATCATCTTGGTGAGGAAGGCGAAGCCGATGGCGACCCCGGCCAGCGCGAGCCACCGGCCGCTGGCGGTCTCCGTGGCGCGCTGCACGCAGTAGGCGCCCGCCACGAGCAGCAGCACGAGCAGCGCGTCGGGGTTGTCGAAGCGGAACATCAGCACCGCCACCGGAGTCAGCGCCAGCACGGCCCCGGCGACCAGTCCGGCACCGGCACCGAACCGGCGTCGCACCGTGGCGTACAACAGGGCGACCGCGGCCACGCCCTCCAGGGCCTGCGGCACGAGCAGGCTCCAACTGGACAGGCCGAACAACCGCACGGACAGGCCCATCACCCACAGCGAGGCCGGTGGCTTGTCCACGGTGATCGCGTTGCCCGAGTCCAGGGAGCCGAACAGCCAGGCCGTCCAGTCCTGGCTGCCCGCCTGCGCGGCGGCGGCGTAGAAGCTGTTGGCGTAGCCCGAGGAACCCAGGTCCCACAGGTACAGCACGGCGGTGCCCAGTAGCAGCGCGAGCAGGGCCGGTCTCGCCCACCGCGGGTGGTCAGCTGTGCGTGTGTCGTTCAGTACCACCGTCATGGCAACCAGCCTCGGGCGGGCCGCTGTGCCGACCTTGTGGCGATGCTATACGTGAGCTGTGAGGCGGACGGTGAACACCGTGCGGCCCGGCTCGCTGTCGACCGAAACCGTGCCGTGGTGCGCGGACACGATCGCCGAGACGATCGCCAACCCCAGTCCGGTACTGCCCGCGGTGCGCGAACGCGAGGTGTCCCCACGCGCGAACCGCTCGAACACCTCGGCCTGCAACGGTTCGGGGATGCCCGGCCCGTCGTCGGCCACGGTGATCACGACCTCGCCGCCGGTCCGCGCGATGCCCGCGGTCACGGTGCTGCCCGGCGGGGTGTGCGTGCGCGCGTTGCCGAGCAGGTTGGCCACCACCTGGTGCAGGGCGGCCTGGTCCCCGGTGACCGTCACGGGCTCGGCGGGCACCTCCAGCCGCCAGGTGTGGTCGGGGCTGGCCACGTGGGCGTCGCTGACGGCGTCCACGAGCAGCCGGGACAGATCCACCTCGGCGGTGCTCAGCGGACGGCCCGAGTCCAGCCTGGCCAGCAGCAGCAGGTCCTCGACCAGCGTGGTCATCCGGGCCGACTCGGACTGGATGCGGCTCATCGCGTGCGAGACGTCCGGGGGCACCGACTCGCGGTGGCGGGCGGCCAGCTCGGCGTAGCCCCGGATGGCGGCCAGCGGGGTGCGCAGCTCGTGGCTGGCGTCGGCCACGAACTGGCGGACCCGGGTCTCGCTCTCGTGCCGGGCGGCCAGCGCGTCGGCCACGTGCCCCAGCAGGCGGTTGAGCGCGGTGCCGACCTGGCCGACCTCGGTGCGCCGGTCCGTGCCGGGCACCCGCTCGGACAGCGCCACCTCGCCGCGGTCCAGGCGCAGCTCGGCCACCCGGGTTGCGGTGGCCGCCACGCGCCGCAGCGGGCGCAGCGCGACGCCGACGATCAGCGCCCCGCCGAGCCCGGTGGCCACCAGCCCGAGCACGGCCACCACGGTCATGACGATCGCGACGTTGGCCAGCGTGTCCTGCACCTCGCGCAGCGGCACCCCGATCAGCTGCACCTGTCCGTCCGGGGACTGCGCGGTGACGAAGCGGTAGTCGCCCAGCCCGGGCAGGTCGGTGGTGTGCCCGTGACCGTCGACCTGCACGGTGACCAGCTTGCGCTGGGCGGCACCGGTGAGCGGCACCCCGCAGCCGCTGCTGTCCTGGATCTGCGCGCTGACCCCGTTGGAGCTGAGCTGGGCGATGATCGTGCCGGTGCCCTGCCCCGGGGGGAACGCCGCGCAGGAGGAGCCGGGCGGGTGCCGGTCCGCTGGCGGCCGGTCGTGCGCCTTCTGGTTGACCTGCGTCAACTGGTCGTCGACCCGGCCGATCAGGTAGCCGCGCAGCGCCAGCTCGGCGGTCACGCCGATGCCCACGCAGACCACGGCGAGCAGCAGCACGAGTTCCACCAGGAGCCTGGTGCGCAGCGTCCACGGGCGGGTCACGGCTGGTATCCAACCACCGATCGCTGTGCCCCCGCTGTGCGAGCGCTTGACCTCCACCTAGCTCGAAGTCCTAACCTCGGTGACGCGGTACCTACTGGAGGGAGCAGCACGATGGCAGTCGAGCTCAACCACACGATCGTCGCGGCGCGCGACAAGGTGGCCTCGGCCGAGTTCCTGACCGGGATCCTGGGACTGCCCGCGCCCACCACGTTCGGCCCCTTCTCGGTGGTGCGGGTGAGCAACGCGGTGAGCCTGGACTACCTGCAGACCGAGGACGAGATCCCCCCGCAGCACCTGGCGTTCAAGGTGGGCGACGAGGAGTTCGGGCCGATCTTCGACCGGATCCGCGCCAGCGGCGTGCAGTACTGGGCCGACCCGCACCACCAGCGGCCCGGCGAGATCAACACCGCGGACGGGGGCCAGGGCGTCTACTTCACCGACGCCGACGGCCACAACCTGGAAGTGCTGACCCGCGACTACGGCAGCGGCAGCTGAGATGAACTCGGGGATTCACCCTGCGCCCTCAGGGTGAATCCCCGTCCCGTCACCAAATCGCAATCCACACGGGGCGAAACGTTCTCCCCCTCCTGGCGACGTGTCTGGTCGACAACAACAGGAGGGTCGTGGCTCGTGCAACCAGTCCTAGCGGTGGACTTCGGCACGTCGACGTCCTCGGCGGCCCTGGTCGCCGGTGCGGACGTGTGGCTGGTCCAGGAACCCGGGCAGAACTCGTGGACCTGGCCCTCAGCGGTGTACCTCAACGGGGAACGGCTGCTGGTTGGCCGCGAGGCCGAGCACATGAAGCGCCTGCAACCGATGAACTTCCGCACCGAGTTCAAGCGGGTGCTTGGCCAGTCCACACCGGTCTGGCTGGGACAGCGCGCCTTCGCCCCGCGCGACCTGGTGGCCGCCGTGCTCAGTGCACTGCGGGCACAGGCCCTGCGCGAGCTGCGCGGTGCCGCGCTGGACCGGCTCGTGCTGACGGTGCCCGCCAGCTACGGGGAGGTGGACCCGCGGCGCACGCTGATGATCGAGGCGGGCGAGCAGGCCGGGTTCGCCGACGTGGAGCTGCTGCCCGAGCCGGTGGCGGCGGCCTTCGCGCCGATCGCGGGCGCCCCGCTCGCCTCGGGGGCGCTGGTGCTCGTGTACGACTTCGGTGGCGGCACCTTCGACACGGCCGTGCTGCGCGTGCTGCCGGACGGCACGTACGAGGTGCTGGGCTGCGCGGCACTGGAGGACTGCGGCGGCAGCGACATCGACGCCGCGATGTACCAGTGGCTGCGCGAGCGGTTCCGGTCGAAGCTGGGCGGGCAGCCCGCCGACGCGGACGCGATCTCGTTGGCGATGGACCTCAACGAGCTGCTGCGCGAGGCCAAGCACCAGCTCACCGAGGTGCCGACCGCGCCGACCTACTTCGAGCCGCTGCACGAGCAGCTGACCCTGGACCGGGCCCAGCTGGAGCAGATCATCACGCCGATGCTGCGCGACACGGTGCGGTGCTGCCGCGACCTGCTCGCGAGCACCGGCGTGCTGGTGGAGCAGATCGCCGCGGTGTTGTTGGTCGGCGGCAGTTCGCGCATCCCGCTGGTGTCCCAGGTGTTGCGCGCCGAACTGCGGCGTCCGCTGCGGCTGACGCAGGACCCGTCGGTGGCCGTGGTGCACGGGGCGGCCCGCTGGGCGGCGGCCGGGGTGCGGACCGTGCCGCCGCGCGGGCTGGCCGACGGGGCCCGGGCGCTGCGCTGGAAGCTGCCCGGGGACACCGCGACGATCGTGCGCTGGCTGGTGGCCCCGGGCCAGAACTTCGAGCCCGGTGCGCCGTTGGCGGTGCTGCGGCTGGGCAACGGCTCGCTGTGGCGCATGTTGGCCGGGCACGACTCGGGGCAACTGGTCAGCGTGCACGCCGATCCCGGGGACGAGGTCACCTCGGCGGACTGGCTGGTGACGGTGCGCCCGGCGGTGGGAGGCCGGGCGTGAGCGAACGACCGGAGCTGGTGGTCGATCTCGGCACCGCGACCAGCTCGGCCGCGCTGGTGGTCGGGGACTCGGCGCGGCTGCTCCAGGAGGGCGCGAGCGACTCGTGGGCCTGGCCCTCGGCGGTGTGCGCGGGCGAGGACGGGCTGCTGGTCGGCACGGCGGCGGTCATCCTGGGGCGGGGCAACGCCGAGGCGTTCCGCTCGGGGCTGACCCAGGACCTGGGCGAGCCGCGGGTGCTGCTGGCGGGCGAACCGCACGCCCCGCAGGACCTGATCGCCCACCTGCTGCGCGCACTGCGGACGCGGGCACAGCAGGTGCTGGGGTCGGCCGACCTGGACCGCCTGGTGCTGGTCTCCCCCACCGAGTTCCGGCCGGGGGACCCGAGGCTGCGGCTGCTGGTCGACGCCGGGGAGCTGGCCGGGTTCGAGGAGGTCGAACTGCTGGACGAGGCGGTGGCCGCCGCCTCGGCGAAGTACGAGGGCGAGGAGCTTGTACCCGGGGACCTGGTGCTGGTGCACGACATCGGCGCGGGGTTCACCGCGAGCCTGGTGCGGCTGAGCGCCGACGGGGGGCACGAGGTGCTGGCCGTGGCGCACCGCCCGGACCTCGGCGGGGACCAGGTGGACCGGCTGCTGTTCGCGCACCTGGCGGCCGGGCTGGGCGACACCCACGAGGTGGGCCGGGAGCTGATGGAGTTCACCCGCGGCCTCAAGCACCGGGTGGCGGGGGCGGACAGCCCGCAGGACTACTTCCGGCCGCTCAAGCGATTGGTTGGTCTGGACCGGGCGGAACTGGAGCGGTTGACCGCGCCGTTGCAGGAGAAGATGGCCGCCGTGGTGGGCGAGCTGCTCGCGGCACACGTGTCGCGCAGTTCCCCGTTGCGGGCGGCCCTGGTGGTCGGCGGTGGCCACCGCCTGCCGTGGTTCGCCGAGCGGCTGCGGGCGAAGCTGCGCGTGCCGGTGCTGGCCACCGCCGACCCCGCCAGCGCGGTCGTGCTGGGTGCCGCCCGCTCGGTGGCCACCGCGAGCGAGCGGGGCGGCGGTCCGCGCGAGGAGTCCGGGCAGCTGCCGGTGGGCTGGCAACTGCCCGGCGAGGTGGCCACGGTGACCCGGCTGGCGGTGCGGGCCGGTCAGGACTACGCCCCCGACCAGGTGTTGCTGGTGGCCCGGCTGCCCCGCGGTGGGCTGCGCTACCTGCGGGCCGGTGACCAGCCCGGTTCGGTGGCGGCCTGGCACGTGCGGCCGGGCGACACGATCGTCAGCGACCAGTGGCTGCTCACCAGCGGCCCGCTGCTGGGCAACCCGCCCGAGACCGGCGAGCAGCCGACCGCGCCCGGCGGCTTCGCGGCACACGCGCCCGAGGAACCGAGCAGGCGCCGGTTCCCGCCGGTGGTGGCGACGGCGCTGGCGGTGGCCGCGATCGCGGTGCCGATCGCGCTGTTCGTGCACTTCCGCGACAACACCGGCTCGGGCGGCTCCTCGAGCTCCAGCTCCTCGCCGACCACGAGCGACAGCAGTTCCAGTGCCAGCTCCAGTTCCAGCTACAGCTCGAGCTACAACTACAGCTATTCGCCGACGTACACCTCCACGACGACCACGACCACGACGTCCAGCAGCAGTCCCAGTTCCTCCGCGCGGAGTTCGCTGTTCGGCTCGCTCAGCAACGACTCCGGGGTGCAGTGGAGCACCTGCTACCAGTTCAGCCTGCTCAACGCCTCCGCCGCCGACTACTCGATCGCCTGCGGCAGCCAGTCCCCCTCGCTGGGCACGCAGATCGGCTTCGCCAAGTTCTCCTCCAGCTCGGAGTTCAGCGACTACTTCACCGCCCACAAAGGACACGTCGGCAGTTCCGCGGACAGCTGCACGGGGCAGGACTTCTCCGGCACCTGGAACCACAGCAACGCCACCATCGGCCCCAAGGTCTGCTACTCGACCGGCAGCACCTACCGGATCACCTGGGGCAACACCAGCACGAGGACCATCGCGGTGATCGAGGGCAGCAGCAACAACGCGGTGGACTGGTGGAAGTCCCACGCCGCGGTGGTCATCCCGTGATGAGCCGCTCGTAGCTGCGTACCAGCACCTGCGCGGCCTGCCGGGTGGCCCGGGAGTAGGCGGGGTCGACCGCCCGCGCCGACCAGTGCGCGATGCGGTCGGCGGCGCGGGTCCGCACCAGCTGCGGCGGCGATCCCTCGGGCAGGCCGAGCCGGGCCGCCGTGCTGGTGCCGTGTTCGCCGGTGACCCGGGCCAGCTCGGCGCTGTCGGCGGGGTCGAAGCGCAGTTCCCCGTTGTAGTGCTGGCGCAGCACCCGCAGCTCGGCGAACCCGTGCTCGTCCAACTCCGCCTGGCGCAGGTGCGCGACGGCCTGTTCCACGGTGAACCGCTGCACCGGGCCGAGGTCCAGCCGTGCGGGCAGGGCCAGGGCCTGGTCCACGGCCTGCCGCAACTTGATCAGGTCCGCGCGGTTGCCGAAGTGCCCGGTGAGCAGCCGCCGGAACTCCGTCATGCCGCTGCGGTCCAGCAGCAGCTTCCGCAACTGTGGCAAGCGATCCACGCCCTCAGCACGGATCAGCCCGCAGGCCAGGTGCACCCCGTAGCGGTCCAGCCTGCGCAACAGTTGTGCCCGCCGCCGCGCCGGTACCGGCAGGTCCTCGTACGGCCTGCTGGCGAAGAACGGGCCTCGGGCAAGCCTGCGGTCCAGCAGCGCGGGATCGCCCGCGGCCAGCGCGAGCAGGTCGGCGAACTCCTGCTCGGTCAGGGTCGCCGCGCCCTCGGCCACCTTACTGGCCACAGGCCGCAGGTCGTACACCATGCGCCGCGCGCCGGAGACGGTCATCATGCGCTCGGCGATGCGATAGCCCTCGCCCAGTGGGTCGGGGTACTGCGGCCACAGCAGTTCCACCTTGGTCAGCGCGCCGACGGCCGTGACCGGGGTCGCCGCGCCGAAGGCCGCGCCCTGGAACTCGGCCATCAGCTCCTCGTCGCCCGCGGCCAGCCCACGGCAGAAGACCAGCACCACGGCGTGCGCCCGCGCGGCGTGCGAGATCGTCGCCCTGCGCACGTCGGAGGCGGTCAACCGCAAGGTGCGCAAGGTGTTCTCCTGATCGGCGCCCAGGTGCGAGTCCAGCCCCGGGGTGTCCACCAGGTCGTACGCGGCGAGTTCGGCGTTGTCCAGCAACACCTCCAGGTAGTCGATGCTGGTGAGCACCTCGTTGTTCCCGCTGAGCACCGCCAGCTCCGCCAGCGGCCACTCCTGGCTGCCGCCACCCCGCAGGTGCACCACCAGCCGCTCCCGCCCGCCCCGCTCGACCTGCCGCAGCCAGCTCACGTTGTAGGTCAGCTCGCGGGCCCCGGTCGCCACGACCTCGTTGCCCAGCAAGGCATTGGCCAGCGTGGACTTGCCGGAACTGATCCGCCCCACCAGGGCAAGGCGCATCGGCTGGGTCACCTGCCTGGCGGCGTCGCGCAGGCTCAGCCGTGCGTCCTCCAGTGCGGGCGAGCCGCCGAGCTGGCGCAGCGCCCGCTCGAAGGCCTCGGCGGTGCGCCGCCGTAACGCCTCGTCACTCACCGGTCCGCCCGTACTCGGCGGCCCGGTCGGCGATCGTGGCGCGGCGGTGCAGCAACGGCGCGAGTTCCTGCTCCAGCACGGCAAGTCGCTCGGCCGCCTCGCGCTGACTGGCCCGCTCGGCGTTGCGGACCCGCTCGGACTCCTCCTGCGCGCTCTGCTGTGCGGCCCTGACCCGGCTGTGCAGTTCCGCGGTCAGCGCTTGGCCGAACTCCGCGAGCACGGCGTCGACCACCTCCTGCACGTGCCGGTACTGGCTGCGCCGCAACGGTTCCAGCTCGTGGCGCAACGCCAGGGCGCGCTGCCTGCGCTGCTGCTCGCGGCTGGCCTCCATCGAGGTCCGGTACCCGTTGCGGGCGCCGAACAGCGTGCCCAGCGCGCTGCCCAGCACCCCGCCGATGGCCGCGCCGATGCCGGGCAGCAGGGAACCCAGTGCCGCGCCGAGCACCCCGCCCAGCGCGCCGCCCGCACTGGTGCCCGCGATCATGCTCTCGGTGGCACGGATGCCCTCGGCGCCGCGGTCCGTTCGCTGCTGGCCGCCGGTGACCTCCAGGCTGGGCACCGGCGGCGGGGGCAGGCCACCCAGCCGCTGCTGGGCCAGCGGCAGCTCGCTGGCCAGCACCAGCTCGCGCTGCACCGCCGCGGTGCGCCGCACGGCCAACTCGTTGACCGTGCCGATGACGGCCGCCGCGTCGGAGACCAGCTTGTCCACCAGCTGCTGCGGGTGGTCCAGGTAGCGGTCCAGCAGCAGGTGGTACGAGTCCACGTCACCCCACAGGCCGTCCAGCTCCTCGCCCGCCCTGGCCAGCAGCTCGCGGCGCACGCCGGTCAGCGCGGTGGTCAGCCGGTCGTGCCAGCTGCCCGCCTCGGCCAGCCGGTCCAGTTCCCGCCTGCGGGCCCGCAACTGCTCGCGCAGGTCCTGCTGGGCCTGTTCGGCCGAGCCGCGCAGTGCGGCCCGCTCGCCCTGCAACGGGGTGATCAGCGCGGTCACCGCGGTGTCCAGTTCGGACAGTGCGTCGCCGAGCAGCACCGTGGTGCGCCTGCGCGACAGCGCCGACCAGATGACCCGCTCCAGCTCCTCGAAGTTGCTCAGCTCCAGGTCCTCGGGATCACCGTGGGCCAGGTACGCGAGCTTGGCGTGCGCGGACACCGCCACCACGCGCAGCCGCTCCCGAGGGCGGCCGGTGACCTCCGCCAACTTGGTCCGCGCGTCCTCGGCCAGCTCGGTGCAGTCGCCGACATCGGCCTTGGTCAGCACGAACAGCAGGCCGTCCTCGTCCCCGGTGACCCGGGCCGAACGGCTGGCCCTACGCAGGAACTCCAGCTCGCTCTCGGTCAGCGGCTGGGTCAGGTCCACCACGAACAGCAGCGCGTCGGCCCCGGGCAGGAACCCGGTGGTCACGGTGGTGTGCTCGGCGTGCACCCCGCCGACCCCGGGAGTGTCCACCAGGGTCAGTCCCGAGCGCAGCCGGGGATTGGGCGTGCGCACGGTGATCATGCGGGCCCGCTTGGTGTTGTGCGGGTTGCCGCTCTCGGTGGCGTAGCCCGCGATCTCGGCGCGGTCGATCCGCCTGCGCAGCACCGAGCCGTCGGCCTGCTCCAGGGTCACCTCCACCTCCTCGCGCTCGGCGTAGGAGGCGGCGATGACCAGGCTGGTCGCGTACACGGTGTCCACCGGGAACAGGTCCGGCTCGGCGAGCAGGGCATTGAGCAATGTGGACTTGCCCCGCTTGAACTCACCACAGATCACCGCCGTGAGCCTGCCCGCGGACAGCCGGTGCCGGGCCGCGGCCAGTCGGCGCCGGGACTCCACCGCCCGCCTGCGGGCCAGCAGCGGGTCCAGCTCGTCCACCCAGTCCAGCAGTTCGAGGCGCTGTTGCTCGAACCCGCTCACAAGCTCGCTCATGGGGCCTCCGCTCGGTAGGCTTCCCCCCACTCATCGCCGCGCGAGCCGATTCGTAACCCCGGTCTTCTCGATCTTGACCAGCCCTGTGACGAGCGGCCGGACGGGGGTTGGCAAGATACCCGTCTTGGCGGAAGGTTTTACAGCTCGTACAGGCCGCGCACGCGGGAAGGATCTCGGTGAACGCCCAGACCGCTCAGATGGACGACCTACAGCTCATCGCGCTGCCCACCGCGGTGAGCTGCACCGAGATGTTCGTCCGGTTCGCACTGTCCGAGTGGAACCTCCGCGCGATGCTGGAGCCCGCCGTCTACGTGGGCAGGGAACTGGTCGGGTCCATGGTGGCCACCGCGGCCCTGCACACCCCCGGGCTGATCACGGTGCGGCTGCGGCTGCGCGGGGACAGCCTGGTGGTCGAGGTGGAGGACATGCTGGTCGCCTTCCCGCCCACCGTTCCGGTGACCCTGTCCGGCTACCACGCCGGGGTGGTCTCGCTGGCGGGGCGCGGCAACCTGCTGTGGTGCGAGCTCGCGCTGCCCACCGGCCTGGACGCCGCCTCGGTACGCCTGCCCCGCCGGGAGCAGCGCCGCTCACCAGCGGCGGAACAGCTCGGCGAGGAGCGCAGCGAGGTGGACCCGCAGGTGATCCAGCGCATCTTCACCGCGCTGAGCCAGCCCCCGCAGGGCGGTTCTGAGTGGCATCGCTAGACAATTGTCAATAGCTTTGCGAATTCTCACACAGCACTTGACATCGCACTGCGTCATCGCAGTTGAACGTTTGATCACCGGGTAGGCGGTACCGCTCACGGAGTAACGACTTGTAGCGTCCGGACGAACTTTTCCCACGGCATTCCGGAGCTGGCATGACGTCGACCGAACCTTCGTTGCGCCGACTCGCGAACGACCAGGTGCGCGCCCTGGCCTCGGCGGTCGGGCTGGGGACTCCGCAGGTCGCGGAAGAACTGGTCACGGAATTACTCGGCGTGGCGGGCACCCATCCGCTGTGCACGCCACCGCATTGGCAGTCGGACATCTCCGACGACCAAACTCCAGTGGAATTCTCCATAGCTTTCGACACCGCTGGCAATCCGACGCTGAGAATGCTCGGCGCCCCGGTGGCCAGACCGGGCGACGGACAGGTGGCCGCCGCGCTGCGCCTGCTCGCGACCTGGGCCGACCGGTACCAGCTGTCCCTGGACCGGTTCGAGGCCGTGCGGGAACTGTTCCTGCCCCCGAACGCCCAGGGCTTCGGTCTGTGGTTCTCGGTGATCTTCCGCCCGGAGCCCGAGTTCAAGGTCTACCTCGACCCCAACGCGCGCGGCGGGGCCCAGGCACCCGCGCTGGTCGCCCACGCGCTGCGCGTGCTCGGCCTCGCGCCGGCCCACCCGGTGATCGCCCACCACGCGCTGGCCCGCCCGCAGGACCGGTTCGCCTTCTTCGCGCTGGACCTGCACGCCGGGGCGCAGGCCCGGGTCAAGGTCTACGTGGCACACCACGAGGCGGGGGCCGAGGTCGCCGAGCGCGCCTGCCTGGCGGTACCCGGTGTGGACCCGGAGCAGGTCAGCGCGTTCTGCCGGACAGTGGGCGGCCCGCTGCCGTTCACCACCCGCCCGTTGATCTCCAGCTACTCGTTCAGCGACCCCGGATCGGCGGTACCGGACAACTACTCGCTCTACGTGCCCGTGCGCGAGGCGGTGGCCGACGACGAGGTGACCCTGAACCTCCTGCGCACCGTGCTGCGCGAGCAGGGCCTGCGCCCCGACGTGCTCGAACAGGCCCTGCGCGGCATCGCCCGCCGCCCGCTCGCCGAGGGTGTCGGCATGATCCCGCACGTCTCCCTGCGCACCGGCAGCACCCGCCAGGGCCTCACCGTGTACCTGTCCACCGAGGCCTTCCACACCACCCCCGCCCGCTCCCGAACCGGCCACCACAGCCACGCCTGACCCCGCGAGTCCCGCCCACAGCGCAACCGCCCACCCCGTACCGGAAGCGCCGACCCCCGCAGCCCCGACCCTAGGGAGCACCCCATGCCGCTGATGGAGCCGTACCGGATCAAGGTCGTCGAGCCGATCCCGATCCTGACCGCACAGCAGCGGGCCGAGGCGCTCGCGCGGGCCGGGTACAACCCGTTCAACCTGCGCGCCGACGAGGTCACGATCGACCTGCTGTCGGACTCGGGCACCGGCGCGTTCTCCGCGGCCCAGCAGGCCGCCGCCGCGCTGGGTGACGAGTCCTACGCCGGTGCCCGCTCCTGGTTCCGGTTCCACGAGGTGGTCAGCGACCTGACGGGCTTCCCGCACATCTATCCCGTGCACCAGGGGCGTGGGGCGGAGCGGATCCTGTTCGGCGCGCTGCTCAAGCCGGGGCAGGTCTCGCTGAGCAACACGCACTTCGACACGACCCGCGCCAACGTGGAACTGCTCGGCTGCCAGGCGCGCGACCTGCCGTGCCCGCAGGCCAAGGACCTGGACAGCCAGTACCCGTTCAAGGGGGATCTCGACCTGGACGCGGCGCGCGCCGCGCTGGCCGAGGAGCCCGGCCGGGTCGGCATGGTGATCGTGACGATCACCAACAACGGGGGCGGCGGGCAGCCGGTGTCCATGGCGAACCTGCGCGCGGCCCGCGAGCTGTGCCGGGAGTTCGGGGTGCCGCTGGTGCTCGACGCCGCGCGCTTCGCGGAGAACGCGTGGCTGGTGACCCAGCGCGAACCGGGCTACGAGTCGCACAGCCCCACCGAGGTCGCCAAGGAGGCGTTCGGCCTGGCCGACGCGGCCGTGGCGAGCCTGAAGAAGGACGGCATCTCGCCGATGGGCGCGTTCCTCGCCGTGCGCGACCAGGAGCTGGCCGACCGCTGCGAGCTGGTGCTGATCGCGACGGAGGGGTTCCGCACCTACGGCGGGCTGGCCGGGCACGAGCTGGACCGGCTCGCGCAGGGCCTGCGCGAGGTGCTGGAGCCGGACTACCTGCGCTCGCGTGCGGCCACCACCGCGTACCTGGCCCAGCTGGCCAACGACGGCGGGGTGGACGTGGTGCAACCGCCCGGCATCCACGCCCTGTACCTCAACGCGGGCAGGCTGCTGCCGCACATCCCGCCGGGCCGGTTCCCCGGTCACGCGCTGGCCAGCCAGCTCTACCTGGAGGGCGGGATCCGGTGCGCCGAACTGGGTTCGCTCTACCTGGGCACCCTGGACGAGCACAACGAGCTGGTGGCCCCCGCCCCGTACGAGCTCGTGCGGCTCGCGCTACCGCGCCGGGTCTACACCCAGAGCCACTACGAGTACGTGGCCGAGGTGCTCGCCGGGATCGCCAAGCGCCCCGAGAGCGTCCCCGGCTACCGCCTCACCCACTCCCCCGCCCTGCTGCGCCACTTCAACTGCCGACTGGAACCGGTGTCATGACACCTTCGGCTCGGCGGCGGGCAGCCGGCTCATCGCGTGCTCCAGCAGCTTGATCAACGCGAGCTTGCTGGAGTCCTTCTTGCGCGCGTCGCACGCCACGACCGGGATGGAGTCGTTGATCGCCAGCGCCTTGCGCACCTCGTCGGCCTCGTAGTCGTAGGAGCCCTCGAAGTGGTTGACCGCGACCACGAACGGGATGCGCCTGCGCTCGAAGAAGTCGATGGCGGCGAAGCTGGCCTCCAGCCGCCGGGTGTCGATCAGCACGATCGCCCCGGCGGCCCCGTAGGCCAGTTCGTCCCACATGAACCAGAACCGGTCCTGGCCAGGCGTGCCGAACAGGTACAGCACGATGCGCGGACTGACCGTGATGCGGCCGAAGTCCAGCGCCACCGTGGTGGTGGTCTTGCCCTCGACCCCGGCCAGGTCGTCCACCCCGGAGCTGGCTTCGGTGAGCAGCTCCTCGGTGCTCAGCGGGGGTATCTCGCTGACCGAGCCGACCAGCGTGGTCTTGCCCACGCCGAAACCGCCCGCCACCAGCACCTTCACCGAGGCCGGGATGATCTGCTCAGAGTGCACGGACACCATCGAGTACCGCCTGGAGGAGATCCCGGCCGGGCGCGCTGGCGACCTGCTCGGGGGCACGGACAACAACATCACCGCGTTCGATCAGGTCGCTGAGCAGCACCTTGGCCACCACCAGCGGCAGGTCCACGTACGCGGCCAGCTCGGCGATCGACAGCGGTTGGCGGCACAACCGCAGGATCGCCTGGTGCTCGGGCCCCAGCCCGAGCGGGTCGCCGCCGGAGTCGACGGCCATCACCTGGGTGGCCACGTCCAGCCAGCCGGTGGCCGGTCTGGTGCGCCCCCGCGTCATGGCATAGGGACGGACCAGCGGCCCGGCCTCCTCGTCGAACCAGTGGTCCGGCGGCTGCGCCACGTTCAGGCTCCCTGCTCCGCCGCACTGCGCGGGGCGGCGGTCAGATAGGCACCGACCTGCTTGACCAGCAGGTTCATCTCGTACGCGATCTGGCCCACGTCGGCGGTCTCCTCGGCGAGCACCGCCAGGCAGGCGCCCCGGCCCGCCGCGGTGACGAACAGGAACGCGTGCTCCATCTCCACGATCGTCTGACGCACCTGGCCGCCGCCGAAGTGCCGCCCGGTGCCCTTGGCCAGGCTCTGGAAGGCCGAGGCCATCGCCGAGAGCTGGTCGGAGTCGTCCCGGGACAGCCCCCGCGACTTGCCGATCAACAGGCCGTCCGCGGAGAGCACCACCGCGTGCCTGGCGTCCACCACCCGCTCCACCAGGTTGTCCAGCAACCAGTTGAGGTCGGTCTCGGAGTGCGCCTTGTCGTTCATCAGTCCTGACTTTCCCTATTCCCACGTGTTGTCCGCGCCGACCACGGGAACGCCCTGGTCCGCGCGCCCCAGCCGGGTGCCGCGCTGGAAGGCCGCCATCGTGTCGCGGACCTCCTCCGGTGAGCGCTCAGCGGGCTCACCGTCCACTTCGGACTCGTCGTTGAGGTCCCCGCGCAGCTGCGGGGCGAGGCTGGACTGCGGTTGGCGCTGCGGCAACTGGGGCTTGACGCCCTCGGGCCGTCCCTGCGGTATGGCCAGCGAGTCGGTGTGCGGGCCCTCGTCGCGGGCGGGCTCGTGCTCGGGCCACTGCGGGGCGAGTACCGGTTCCACCACCGGCGGCGGGGTGGTGCGCACCGACTCGGCCAGCCGCGAGCGGGACAGCGCCCAGAACTCGTCCAGTTCGGTGCCCGACAGCGAGTCGGCCACCTGCTCCTGCTCGGGCTGGGCGGGCACCTCGCGCTCGTGCACGGACTCGAGATCCTGCCTGCGCGCCAGCACCTGCGTGGGGATCAGCACGATGGCACGGGTCCCGCCGTACGGGGACACCCGGAACTCGACGTTGATCTCCAGCTTGTGCGCCAGCCGCGCGATCACGAACAGGCCCAGCCGGGAGTCGGCCTTGAGCGCCATGGCGTCGAACTCGGGCGGGTCGGCCATCATCGCGTTGGCCCGGTCCCGGTCCCCCTCGCTCATACCCAGGCCCTGGTCCTCCACCTCCACCACCACGCCCTTGGCCACCAGCACGCTGCTGACCAGCACCTGGGAGCGCGGCGGGGAGAAGGTGGTGGCGTTGTCCACCAGCTCGGCGATCAGGTGGATCGTGTCGGCCACGGCGGCGCCGACCACGGCCACGTCCGGCCCGTGCTGGACCTGGACCCGGTGGTACAGCTCGGTTTCCGAGACCGCGGCGCGCAGCACGTCGACCAGCTGCACGGCCTTGCGCCAGCGCCTGCCCGGCTGCTCGCCACCGAGGATGATCAGGTTCTCCGCGTTGCGGCGGGCACGGGTGGCCAGGTGGTCGAGCTGGAACAGCCGCTCCAGGCGCTGCGGGTCCTCCTCGCCGCGCTCCATCGCGTCCAGGATCTTCAGCTGGCGGTGCACCAGGCCCTGGTTGCGGTGGGCGATGCCGAGGAACACGTTGTGCACGCCGTCGCGGGCCTGCGCCTCGGTGACGGCCGCGGACACCGCGGTGTACTGGGCGGCGTTGAAGGCCACGGCCAGCTGGCCGATCTCGTCGCGGCCGTAGTTCAGGTCGGGCATCTCCTCGCGCACGTCGACCGTCTCACCGGCGCGCAGGCGGCGCACGATGTCGGGCAGCCGGTGGGTGGCCAGCTCCAGTGCCTCGGCGCGCAGCCGCGCCAGGCGGGTGACCAGCGCCTTGTCCACCAGAGTGCTGGAGACCCGCATGGCCACGATGATCGCCACGATGGCGGCCAGCAGGGCCAGGATGCTGCCGACCAGCACGCCGACCAGCTTGCCGTTGCCGTCGGACAGCGCCTGGGCGGAGACCTCGTCGGCCTGCGTGACGGTCATCGCGATCAGGTCGTTGGAGACCTGGTTGGTGATCCGGTCCCAGTCCGACTCGGAGATCGGCAGCCCGCTGGTGGTGCCCTTGGGCCAGGCCCCGCGCTCGATCAGCCCGTTCTCCGCGTCGACCAGCTTGTGCCAGGAGTCGGTCGCGGTCAGCTTGCGGTACTTCTCGGCCACCGCCTCGCGCAGGAAGGGGGCGGTCTTGTCCAGCTCGGCGTGGTAGGAGCCGACCAGGGAGGTGAAGTCCAGGTGGTCGGCGGTGCTGAGCTGGCTGGTGCTGAAGGCCCCGGAGATCACCGAACTGGCCCGGGACATCAGGTCGGAGGCGCGGAAGACCGAGGTGGCCGCGATGCCGCCCTGGGTGGCGGTCACGTCGGGCACGATGCGGGCCTGGGTGTCGAACAGGCTGGTCGCCGCGTCCAACAGGGTGTTGTAGAAGGCGTACACCTGGGTGCGGTCGATGCCGCCGGTGTCCACCGCGGAGCGGATCCTGGGCAGCTGGTCGAGGCTGGTGTTCAGCGTGCGGACCCGCTGCACGACCTCGTCGGGCGCGTTGTCCAGGATCGCGGTGATCGCGGTCTTCATCGAGGTCAGCGCCTGGTCGGTCTGCTGCTGCTGGTCGTGCAGTGCGCGCAGGCCGATCGCGGGCCGCCCCAGGTAGGCGACGCTGAGCTGGCGCTCCTTCTGCGCCGAACCCAGGGCGGTGACGGCCGGGATCGACACGTCGCGCACGCCGGAGGCGACCTGACGTGCGTAGAAACCGTCGAAAACCAGGTACGACGCGGCGGCCACCCACATCACGATGAGCGTGATGCTGGGGATCAGAACAACACCGGCCAGCCGCGTTCTGATCGAACCGTGCTCGGCGGTGGTTTCACTCTTGTTCTTCACGGCTCTCCACGAAGTGCGGAATCAACGCTGCGATTCGGGCGACCACCGCTGGCGTGTTGATCTTCCGATTGCGGTGGCGAATCTAGCACGCGGCACTTTGCCTGCAAACGGGTGATCAGGCGAACACCAGGTGCCGTAGATCACTGCCGCGATGAACGCGCAGCGTACAGCGACGAACGGTCGCAACCGACCGTCCGACTGTTCACATTCACAGTTGATCAAGTGGTGTGAACGCCCGTTCCGGGGCCTTCACCCTTTTGGCGGTTCGTTCGGCGTGATCTGTCTGAGATAGGTCTCGGGTGCCCGGTTCCAGTGCGTTCCACCAGTTGCGCCGACTCGCCGCTGACCACCGCGCCGCCGAACGACTGGGCATGCCCGTCGCGGAGTTCCGCGAGACCCGGCGGGCGGGCGCACTCAGCCGCCGCGAACTGCTGCGCCTGGGTGCTGCCGCCGGCGGCGGCCTGCTGCTCGCGAGCTCCGCGCCCGCCGCCGCGGCACCCCTGCGCGACAGCGCCCCGCGGGTCGCCGTGATCGGCGCGGGCATCTCCGGCCTGAGCACGGCGCTCACCCTGCGCGACGCCGGACTGCCCTGCACCGTGTACGAGGCCGGGGACCGCGTCGGCGGGCGCATGTACAGCGAGCGCCGCTACTGGGCGGGCGGGCAGACCTCCGAGTACGGCGGGGAGCTGATCGACTCCGAGCACAAGTCGATCCGGGCGCTGTGCGAGCGGTTCGGGCTGCCGCTGGTCGACGTCGCGGCGGCTCGTCCCGCGGGCAGCCGCGACGTGCTGCACTTCGGCGGCGCGTACTACGGCCAGGACCAGTTGGTCGCCGATTTCGGCCCGGTCTACCGGGCGGTCCGGGCCGACCTGCGCGCCGCGGGCGAGATGCCCACCTGGCGCGGGGCCACCGCGGCCGGGGTCGAGCTGAGCACGATGAGCGTGGCGGAGTGGATCGAGACCCGGGTCCCCGGCGGGCGCAACTCGGTGATCGGCCGGTTCATCGACGACGCCTACGACGTGGAGTACGGGGCGGAGACCGTGGACCAGACCGCGGTCAACCTCGTCTACCTGCTGTCCGGGCAGGACGACCTGAACGACCCCTCGGTCTGGGGTCAGTCCGACGAGCGCTTCCACATCGCGGGCGGCAACCAGCGCCTGCCCGAGGTGATCGCGGGCAGCCTGCCCCCGGGCACCGTGGAGTTGGGCTGGCGGCTGACCGCGCTGGCCGCCAACCCCGACGGCACGCAGACCCTGACCTTCAGCTGTGACGGCCGCACCCGCACCGTGCGGGCCGACCACACGGTGCTGACCGTGCCGCTGGCCGTGCTCAAGCGGCTGGACCTGGGCCGCGCCGGGTTCGACCCGCGCATGCGTGGCGCCATCGCCGCGATGCGCATGGGGTACTGCACCAAGTTGAACGTGCAGCTGCGGTCGCGCGTGTACGAGGGCCGCGGTCCGTGGCCGGGGGTCGCCAGCGGACGGGCCTTCTCCGACCTGGGCTTCCAGCAGACCTGGGACGCCACCTGGGGTCAGCCGGGGCAGCAGGGCATCCTCATCCAGTACGGCGGGGGCAACGGCGCGTGGCGGTTCCAGCCCGCCGGGCCGTTCCTGCGGGCCGAGGACCGCACCGTGCGGCAGGCCGCCGAGCAGGTCCTGGACAACGTGGACCTGGCGCTGCCCGGGGTGCGCCGCGCCTGGACGGGCCGCGCCACGCTGTCCGCCTGGCACCTGGACCCCAACACGCTCGGCGCCTACAGCTGCTACCCGATCGGGTACTGCCACCGCTACGCGGGCTACGAAGGCACCCGGCAGGGCAACGTGCACCTGGCCGGTGAGCACACCAGCTTCGAGTCCCTGGGCTTCATGAACGGCGGGGTCGAGTCCGGCCAGCGCGCCGCCCGGGAGATCATCGGCTCGGTGTGAGCACGGCTGGGCGGGACTCGCGGGCTTCAGGAGCAGTGCTGGGCCTTGGCGAACGCGCTGTCCAGGGCCTTGTTCTTGCGCAGTTGGGCGGTCGGGTCGCCGGCGTCGCCCAGCTGCGCCATGCTGTCGCGCATCGCGGCCACGGCCTTCTCGTAGCTGGCGGTGTCGGTGATCGAGGCGCCGCTCAGCGTGGTCTTGGCCTTGGCGAGGCTCTGTTGGGCCGAGGTCAGTGCGCCCAGCGCCTTGTCCACGGCCTCCTGCCCGCCCTCCACCGGGGCGGGACCGGCCTTCTTGATGCCCTCGGCCAGGGACTGCACGGCGCCGGACACGGTGTCCAGGTAGCCGACCAGGCTGGCTCTGGCCTGCTGCGGGTTGGCCGGGTCCACCGTCGGGGCCTGCGCCAGTTTGGGCGACTCCGACTTGGCCGACTGGCAGATCTGGTCCACCCAGGCCACCGCGGGCGCGTCCGGGTCGGGCGGGGGCGCCGCCGCGGTGCCACAGCCGCCGAGGGCCAGCACGGCGAGCACGGCACCGGCGAGGAGGCGAGGATTCATGGCAGCAAGGTATGACCCGCAACACGGTGGAACAAGAGCCGTAACACCGATTGTCATCAACGCTCCGAGACCGCTCGGCGTTTTTGTGGGATGAGCACAGTTATCAGGATCGCACAAAACTGTCGTACGGTTTCATCACATACAACAAACACGAGAAACTGTCACGAAAAATTCGCCTTTGACAGCTGACGTAGATCGAACTTATGATCGCGGTCACAAATTACCGACCAGTAGCCAAGAGCGCGGCAGCCCGTTTTGTGCGAGCGACTAGGGGATGATCATGCCGACGGAATTGGGCACTCGAGTCCCGACGGCGCGTCGTAGCGCCGAGGTCCTCGGGGAGGGCAACGCACGCGGCAGAGCGATCCAGCTCTGGATCTCGCTGCCCCCTGACCTGGTGCAACGGTTCCGGCCACACGTGCAGCCGCTGGCCAGGGACATGATCCGCGAGATCCAACTGGCGGTGCCCGCCTATGCGCTGCCACTGCGCGGTGAGTTCGGCAAGGTGATGACCAGCAGTATCGAACAGGCGATTCTGCGCTGTATGGACACCGCCGAGACCCAGGCCCGGCATGACGAGCAGTGGGCGGGTGTGTTCCGCCATCTGGGACGAATCGAATTCACCGAGGGCCGCAACCTGGACCACCTACAGACCGCGTACCGGGTCGGCGGGCGGGTGGCCTGGCGGCACGTGGCCGCGTTCGGCCAGCAGCAGCGGCTGCCCGCCGAGGTGTTCAGCGTGGCCGCCGAGGCCATCTTCGCCTACGTGGACGAGTTGTCCGCGCTGTCCATCGAGGGCTACACCGCGGCACAGGCCGAGGCGGTGGGCTCCACCGAGCGCCGCCGCCGCAGGTTGCTGGAGCTGATCCTGTCCGAGCCGCCCGCCTCCCCGCAGGCCATCGCCGAGGCGGCCAAGCTGGCCCGCTGGCGGCTGCCCGAGCGGGTCACGGTGATCGCCCTGGAGCAGCGCGCCGACCAGCACCGCATCCCCGCGCCCGCGTTGCAGGTCGACGGGCTGGTGGACCTGGAGGGCGACCGGCCCTGCGTGCTGACCGCCGCCCCGCCGCGCGCCCTGCACCAGCTCGCCAGGTCCCTGCAGGGCTGGCGGGCCTGCGTGGGCCCGACGGTGTCCCTGGGCGAGGCGGCCGTCTCACTGCGACTGGCCCGGCGGGCGATCACCCTGGTGCAGCGCGGGATCATCCCGGACCGCCCGGTGACCTGGTGCGAGGAGAACCTGTCCCAGCTGTGGTTGCTGGCCGACGAGTTCCTGGTGTCCAAGCTGGTGGAGCGCACGCTGGCCCCGCTGGCCGGGCTGACCACCAAGCAGCGCGACCGGATCGCGGAAACCCTGTTGGCCTGGCTGGAAACCCGGGGCGGCGCCCCGGAGGTGGCCGAGCGCCTGCGCATCCACCCGCAGACCGTGCGCTACCGCATGCGGCAGGTGGAGAAGCTGTTCGGCCCCAGCCTCGCCGACCCCGACGCCCGGCTGGACCTGGAGATCGCGCTGCGCGCCCAGCACCTGCTGTGGTCGGCTCGGTGACCCGAGCGACCGCGTCGGCGCTGACCGGGCTGTGGTCGGCGCTGCCCCCGCAGTTGGCCGCGCTGCTGGGGCCCCGCGTGCGCGAGGTGGCCGTGCAGATCGAGGCCGAGGTGCAGCACTGCGTCCCGGAGCTGTACCGGCCGGGCAACCCGCAGTTCGGCGCCGACCTGACCGCGGCCATCGAGTCGGCCGTGGCGCAGTTCGTGGACCGGCTGGCCGACCCGGACGCCCCGCAGGCCGACCGGGCCAAGGTGTTCCGCGACCTGGGCCTGGTCGGTCCGAGCCTGGACGCGCTGCAGACCGCCTACCGGGTCGGCGCCCGCGCCGCGTGGCGGGAGGTGTCGCGGCTGTGCCGGGACGCCCGGGTGCCGATCCGCACCCAGTGCCTGATCGCCGAGGCGATCTTCGCCTACATCGACGAGCTGTCCGCGCTGTCGGTGGAGGGGCACGCACTGGCGAGGGCGGCCCAGGCAGGTTCGGTGGAACGCAGGCGCCGACAGCTGCTGGAGCTGATCCTGTCCGGAGTGGACAGTGCGTCCCCCGCGCTGACCGGGCTGGCCGAGGCGGTGCACTGGCCGGTGCCCGAGCGGGTGCTGGTCGTGGCGCTGGAGGGCACCGAGCCCGCGCTGAACCAGCAGGTGGACCCGCGGGTGCTGGTCGACCTGGAGGGCGAGCAGCCGTGCATGGTGGTGTCCGATCAGGACCGTGACCTGGTGGCGCGGGTGGCCGAGGGCCTGCCGCGCAGCTGGCGTGCGGCGGCCGGACCCGGTGTGCCGCTTGGCGAGGCGCAGCGTTCACTGGTCTGGGCGCACCGCACGCTGGGACTTCTCCGCCGCGGGCTGCTCGCCGAGCAGCGGCTGACCTGGTTCGACAACCACATGTCCCAGCTGTGGCTGCTGCTGGACCCGTTCATGGTGCGGCAGATGTCCGAGCGGGCGCTGGCTCCGCTGGCCGAGCTGACCGGCAAGCAGCACACCAAGTTGAGCGAAACCCTGTTGGCCTGGCTGGAAACCCGGGGCAGCGCCGAGGAGCTGGCCCAGCGGCTGGACATCCACCCGCAGACCGTGCGCTATCGCATGCGGCAGTTGGAGAAGCTGTTCGGTGACCAGTTGGCCGCGCCCGGCGCGCGGTTCGACCTGGAGGTCTCCCTGCGGGCCAGGCGCAGCTTGGAGCTGGTGGGCGAACTGGACCGGTGACGGCTCACCGTCACCGGTCCCCAGCTCAGCCCCGTGCCCGGCGCCGCTGCACCAGCAGCAGCCCGATGCCCGTCAACAGCAACAGCGCGCCGAGGCCGATCGGCCACGCCACCGAGGCCCCGGTGTAGGCCAACCCGGTCGGCGTGGTCGGCGTGCTGCCGTCCACCGGCGGCACCACGGGCGCGGTGCTCGTCGTGGTCGGCAGCGGCTCGCTGGTCGGCGTGCCGATCGTGGACGTGGCCGAACCCGAGGTCGTTGACGTCGTGGTCGGTGCCGTGGTTGTCGTGGTCGGCGGCGCGGTCGTCGTGGTGGTCGGCTTGGTCGTCGTGGTGGTGGTCGGTGCCGTGGTCGTGGTGGGCGCCGTCGTGGTGGTGGTCGGTGCCGTGGTGGTCGTGGTCGGCGGCGCGGTGGTCGTCGTGGTCGTGGTGGGCGCCGTCGTGGTCGTGGTCGTGGTCGTCGTGGTGGGCGCCGTGGTTGTCGTGGTCGTGGTCGTGGTCGGCGGCACCGTGGTTGTTGTCGTGGTCGGCGCCGTGGTGGTCGTGGTCGGCGGGGTGGTCGTGGTGGTGGTCGTCGGCGCCGTGGTCGTGGTGGTCGGCACGGTCGTGGTGGTGGTGGTGGTCGTCGGCGGGGCGGTGGTGGTGCTGGTCGGCGGGGCGTCGGCCACGGTGAAGCTGATCAGCTGGGCGTCCTGCCCGGCGTCCAGGGTGCAGGCCGAGGTGAAGGTGCCCAGCCCGGTCGCGGTGCCGTCGGGGCGCTTGGGGGTCAGCGTGGTGGCGAAGTTGCCCACCGTCACCGTGGAGGCGCCCGGCTTCGGGATGACCGCGGTCGGCACCGAGCCGGAGGCCACCGTCTCGAAGGACCCGGAGGCGGGCACCGGGGTCTTCGGAATGGACAGCCCCGGAATCTTGATGTCCAGCGGGGAACCGGCCACGGAGAGCGTCACCCCGGCCTCGGCGGTGCCTTCCACCGTGCTCGCGCCGACCAGGCTCAGCCCCTGGGTCGCGGTCGGCGGCACGGTGGCCGTCGCGGAGAAATCAGTGGTCCTCAACTCCCCGCCCACGGTGGCCGGGGTGTCGATGGTCGCCCTGATCCGCACGGACAGCACCTGGTTGCCGATCAGCGGGAACGGGCAGGTGAAGGTCAGGGTCTTGTCCACCTTGACCGGGGCCGCGCTGCTCAGCCCGGCACCGACTCCGACACCGAGCAACACCACCCCCGCCGCTGTCCCGGCTAACAGTCGAGCATTCCGCACACGCATTCTCATATCTCCCTAATCGAGGAGGGGAGAGCCCAGGTTACCCATCAGTAAAAATGCGCAGAAAACTACAGGAATGCGCGCGAGAAATTAGAGGACAGCATAGTTGTCAGCTATCGTCAAAACTCCGATCGCGAACTGTCGACAGGGAACAAGAACCGATTCAGCGCCGGGGGTGGTGTTACTGTGCCAGCCCGGAGCGGAACCGGAGGTGGCGAGCATGACGGCTGACCTCAGCACAGCGCCGAGCAGCGCACCGGCCGAGCTGTGGGCGCAGCTGCCCAGGGGCCTGGTCGGGCAGTTGGCGCCCTGCGCGGGTCGACTGGCCAAGGAGATCCTCAGTGAGATCCAACAGCAGGTACCGGTCTACGCGGTACCGCTGAGCGGCCGCTTCGGGCAGTACCTGGTGCAGATCGTGGAGCGGGCGATCCGGCGCTGCTTCGAGAGCGTGGCCGACCCGCGGGCCTCGGGCGAGGACTGGAACGCCATGCTGCGCGAGGCGGGGCGGCTGGAGTACCTGGCCGGGCGCAACATGGACGCGTTGCAGACCGCGGTGCGGGTGGGCGCGCGGGTGGCGTGGCGGCGGGTGGCCGAGGTGGGCCGCACCGAGCACATCCCCACGCAGACCCTGCTGGTACTGGCCGAGGCGATCTTCGCCTACGTGGACGAACTGTCCACTGTGGCCATCGAGGGCTACACCCAGGCGCAGACCCAGGCCAGCGGGGCCGTGGAGCGCAGGCGCCGGGAACTGCTCAAGCTGCTGCTGGCCCAGCCGCAGGCCCCGCGCAGGGCCATCGAGGAGCTGGCGCTGGCCGCGAACTGGACGCTGCCCGAGCAGATCAGCGTGCTGGTGCTGGAGTACCGCGAGGAGTACTTCGAACCGCCGATCTCCGTGCTGGGCAACGACGTGCTGGTCGACTTCGAGAGCGAGGAGCCCTGCCTGCTCGCGCCCGGCACCGGGGAGCGGCTGATCGCGCTGAGCGAGTGGCTGGGCGACCGGCGGGCCGCGGTGGGGCCCACCGTGCCGGTGGCCGAAGCGGCGGCCGCACTGGACTGCGCGCGGCGCACGCTGGCCCTGTGCCAGCGCGGGATCATCGACTCGGCCGGGCTGGTGTTCAGCGAGCAGCACCTGTCCACCCTGGTGCTGCTGTCCGACGAGTTCCTCGCCGAGCACCTGGCCCAGCGCGGGCTCGCCGCGTTCGCCGGGCTGACCGACAAGCAGCGCTCGCGGCTGACCGCCACCCTGCTCGCCTGGCTGGAGACCCGGGGCGGCATCAACGAGATCGCGGCCCGGCTGGAGATCCACCCGCAGACCGTGCGGTACCGCATGCACCAGATCGAGGACCTGGTCGGCGACAAGCTGGCCGACCCGCACCAGCGGCTGGAACTGGAGCTGGGCCTGCGCGCGCTGCGGCTGACCCGGCCGGAGGTCACCGGGGACGAGCCCGAGGATCACCAGTTCGAGTAGCGCGCTGGGACGGCGGTCGCCGCTGACCGCTGTCAGGATGGCGCCATGTCGATCGCCACCGCCGCCACCACCGACCGCGCCTGGGCCGAACGGCTGCGGTCGTGGATACCCGAGGACTCGGCCGACGTGCTGGCGCTGGGCGGCTCGCTGTCCGCGGCGCTGACCGCGCGCGGGCACCGGGTCAGCGACATCCCCGTGCAGCGCGGCGGTTACGACGTGGTGCTGAGCAGGCACGTGCTCACCGCGCAGCCGGACCCGCTGCTCGCGCTGCGCCGGTGGATCCGCCTGCTGCGGCCCGGCGGGCGGCTCGTACTGGTGGAGATGATCCCGCCCGCCGCGCTGGAGGCCGCGGTGCGCCCGCTGGTCAGCGGGGTGCTGCTGGAGCCGCTGACCGACCCCGCCCTGCACGAGCCCTACGCCCTGCTGGCCCACGTCTGACCCCGGGCGGTCTGCGCGATGGCCTCGTCCACCGACCGCGGGCTCGTCGGCTCGATGAACAGCTCGTCCAGCAGCAGGCCGTCCAGGTGCTTCATGGCCAGGCCCGGCTCGTTGCCCGCGAGGCGGTTCACCGCGCCGCCGAGCCGCAGCAGTGCCCGGACCACACCTGCGGGCGCCCTGCGGACCACTCGCGGCCTGCCCACTGCCTCGGCGATGCGGCCGAACATGTCGTGCCAGGTCAGGTTCTCCTGCACCACGGGAAGGTCCTCGCCGCTGGCACGCTCCAGCGCCTCGGCCGCGGCGGCACCGACCGCCGCCGCGCTGGTGGCCGGGCTGCCCCCGGGCGGGGCGTACAGCGGGGACCGCGAGCGCGCCCACTTGAACAGCGGCACCGACCACATCGGCACCCGGCCCGGCGCGCTGCCGAACACGTACGGCACCTCCAGCACCGCCACGGGCAGGTCCGGGCCCGCGGCGGCACGCCCCAGGCGCGCCTGCTCGATGCGGCTGCGGACGTACGGGTGCTTCGCGGCCAGCTGCCAGTCGGGGCGGGTCCGCGCGAAGTAGGTGTAGTACGAGCCGAGCACGACCGCCCGCGTGCAGCCCACCTCACCGGCCGCGCGCAGCAACGCCACCGCCGGCACCACGTTGCCCGCGTGCAGTGCCGGGGCCACGGGACGCTTGTGGCCGACGCGGTCGTCCATGCCCCCGGCGAACACCAGCCCGTCATGGCCCGCCAGCAGGTCGCGCAGCCGCTCGGCACCGGCCGAGGACACGTCCACAGCGCGGTCGATGCCGTCACGAGCTGTGCGGGCCACGGCCGTGACCTCGTGCCCGCGCTGGAGGAGTTGCGCACGGACGTGGTGCCCGAGCAGGCCGCTCGCGCCCACCACCAAGATCCTCATACCGCCGATCCTCGCCGAAGTGGCAAGTGGGGTCCAGCAGGTGGGCCACGTCGACGCACCCGGCCACAAGTGGTTGCATCGGGCCATGGCCACCCTTCCCGTGATCGACCTGACCCGCCCGCACAGCGGTGAGCTGCTGGAAGCCGCGCACGACATCGGGTTCTTCTACGTCGCGGGCCACGGCGTACCCGAGGAACTGGTCACCGGGATCTTCGAGCAGTCCCGGCGGTTGTTCGCCCTGCCGCCCGATCGGTTGCGGGCCATCGAGAACCTGCGCTCCGCCCAGTTCCGCGGCTACACCCGGGTGGGCACCGAGCACACCGGCGGCAGCGCGGACTGGCGCGAGCAGCTCGACGTGGGCCCTGAGCGCGAAGCGCTGCGGCTGGGCCCGCAGGACCCGCGGTACCTCGGGCTGATCGGCCCGAACCAGTGGCCCACCGAACTGCCCGAGCTGCGCACGACCACCCTGGCCTGGCAGGCCGAGGCGCAGCGGGTGAGCCTGGCCGTGCTGCGCTCACTGGCCCTCGCGCTCGGGCAGTCCCCGGACTACTTCGACGGCTGGTTCGACGAGGAGGCCGCCGTGCACCTGAAGCTGGTGCACTACCCCGGTCGGCAGTCCACCGAGGGCGAACAGGGCGTCGGCGCGCACAAGGACTACGGCTACCTCGCGCTGTTGCAGCAGGACGAGGTCGGCGGCCTCCAGGTGCAGACCCCGGACGGACGGTGGATCGACGCGACCCCGCTGCCCGGCACGTTCGTGGTGAACATCGGCGAGATGCTGGAGATCGCCACCGAGGGCTACCTCAAGGCCACCAACCACCGGGTGGTCAGCCCGCCCGCGGGCGTGGACCGCTACTCGGCGGCGTTCTTCCTGGCCCCGCGCCTGGACGCCGTGGTCCGGCCGCTGAACCTGCCGCCCGAACTGGCCGCCCAGTCCACCGGGGTCACCGAGGACCCGGACAACCCGCTGCTCGCCGCGTACGGGGAGAACGCGCTGCTGGGCTGGCTGCGCTCACACCCCGCGGTGGCCCAGCGCTGGTGGCGTTAGCTCGCGGGCCAGCGCTGCACGATCAGCGCGGCCTGCACGCGGTTGCGCACCCCGAGCTTGGTCAACAACGTGGACACGTAGCTCTTCACGGTGGCCTCGGTCAGGCCCAGCTCGCGGGCGATCGCGCTGTTGGACCGGCCGTCGGCCAGCAGGTCCAGCACCTGCCGCTCCCGCACGCTCAGCGCGCGCAGCGCCCGGGTCTCGGCCAGCTGGGCGCCCGCGGAACGCAGGCGGGGCATGATGCGCGCGGCCACCCTCGGGTCCAGCACCACCCCGCCCGCCGCCAGGTCCAGCACCGCGCGCACCAGGCTCTCCGGCTCGGCGTCGGACAGCAGGAAGCCGTGCGCCCCCGCCTCCAGCGCGGCGGCCACCACCTCGTCCACGTCGGCGTCGCCGAGCACCGCGACCACCGGCGGCTCGGGCAGCCCGCGCAGCGACCGCACGGAGATCAGGCCCTCGGTGCTCAGCAGCACCACCGCGGGCCGGTGCGCGCGGACGGCGGGCAGCAGGTCGGCGCCGGTACCGGACTCGGCGACCACCTCGATCCGGCCACCGGCCTCCAGCAGTACGCGCAGGCCCAGGCGCAGCGGCACCTCGTCCGCGGCGAGCACCAGGCGGACCGCATCACCCGAGCTGTCGACCACTGCGCCCCCAGTCAGTTCTTGCGCGGCTTCTTCTCCCTGACCCGCACCGACACCTGGATCGGCGTGCCCACGAACCCGAACTGCTCACGCAGCTTGCGCTCGATGAACCGGCGGTACCCGGCCTCCAGGAAGCCGCTGGTGAACAGCACGATCGTCGGCGGCCGGGTCTGCGCCTGGGTGGCGAACAGGACCTTGGGCTGCTTGCCACCGCGCACCGGCGGCGGGGTCGCCGCGATCAGGTCGGACAGCCAGGAGTTGAGGATGCCGGTGGGGATGCGCGAGTCCCAGGAGGTCAGCGCGGTGCGCAGGGCCGGGGCCAGCTTGCGCACGGCACGCCCGGTGAGCGCGGAGATGTTCACCCGCTCCGCCCAGGGCACCCGCACCAGCCCGCGCTCCAGCTCCTTCTCCAGCTGGCCGCGCCGGTCCTCGTCGACCAGGTCCCACTTGTTCATCGCCAGCACGCAGGCCTTGCCCGCGTCCACCACCATGGACAGCACGCGCAGGTCCTGCTCGCTGATCGGCTCGCTGGCGTCCAGCAGCACGATGGCCACCTCGGCCGCCTCGATCGCCGCCTTGGTGCGCAGCGAGGCGTAGTACTCCATGCCGCTGGCGAAGTTGACCCGCTTGCGCAGCCCCGCGGTGTCCACGAAGCGCCACACCTCGTCGTCCAGCTCGACCAGCGAGTCGACCGGGTCCACCGTGGTGCCCGCCACCGAGTCGACCACCGAGCGCTGCTCGCCGGTCAGCTTGTTGAGCAGGCTCGACTTGCCCACGTTGGGCCGCCCCACCAGCGCCACCCGGCGCGGGCCGCCCACCGGCTCGCCGATCAGGTCGCGCGGGGTCTCCGGCAGCGCGGCGAGGATCGCGTCCAGCAGGTCGCCCGAGCCACGCCCGTGCAGACCGCTGACCGGGTGCGGTTCGCCCAGCCCCAGCGACCACAGCGCGGCCGTGTCGGCCAGCAGCCGGTCGTCGTCCACCTTGTTGGCCACCAGCAGCACCGGCCGCTTGGACCGGCGCAGCACCTTGGCAACGGCCTCGTCGGTGCTGGTGGCGCCCACCGTGGCGTCCACCACGACCAGCACGGCGTCGGCGCTGTTCATGGCCACCTCGGCCTGCGCGGCCACCGAGGCCTGCAACCCCGTCGCGTCGGGCTCCCAGCCGCCGGTGTCCACCACGGTGAACCGGCGGCCGTTCCACAGCGCGTCGTAGCTGATCCGGTCCCGGGTCACGCCCGGCACGTCCTGCACGACCGCCTCGCGGCGGCCCAGGATGCGGTTCACCAGGGTGGACTTGCCCACGTTGGGCCGCCCGACCACGGCGAGCACCGGCTGCGGCGTGACCGCCTCACCGGACTCACCGTCCAGGGCACCCTCGTCGAGGACCGCCCACTCGGCCTCGTCGCTCCAGGTGCCGTCCAACTCAGTCACGAGATCTCCTTGCTAGCGCCGATGCCGGGACCACTGTCCCGCCGGCGGTCGAGTTCGGCGACCAGAGCCGCCAGTTCGCCGCGGACCCGCTCGGTGGCGGCGGTCAACGCGGCGCGGCCCTTGTCGGCCGGAAGTTCGAAGGGGTCGCCGACCAGCACGTCCACCACGGGGCGGAAGCGCCGCTTGGCGCCGTCGGGGCGCAGCGTGCCGCGGCAGGCCACCGGCACGACCACCGCGCCGGAGCTGCGCGCCAGCCAGGCCGCGCCGTTGTGCGCGCTGTCCACGTCACCGGCACCGCGCGTGCCCTCGGGGAAGATGCCCACCAGTCCGCCCGAGCGCAGCACGCGCACGGCCGTCATCAGCGGTCCGCGGTCCGGGGCGTCCCGGCGCAGTGCGATCTGGCCGATCCTGCGCAGGCCCTTGCCGAGCAGGCCCCTGAACATCTCCTGCTTGATCAGGAAGACCGGCCGCCTCGGCAGCACCGCGAACAGGATCGGGCCCTCCAGCATCGTGCTGTGGTTGGCCACCACCAGGACCGGGCCGGTGCGCGGCACGTTCTCCGCGCCCCGCACGCGCAGCCGGTAGAACGGGGTGAAGATCCAGGTGCCCAGCCAGCGGGCGAGGCCGTGCAGCCGGGGCCAGGAGCCCTCGGGCAGCTCACCGCTCACGGCCGCTCCCGGTCGGCACCTTGAGCATGTCGCGCTCGGACACCATCGCCAGCAGCTCGGCCTGCACCCCGGCCAGATCCAACTCGGTGGTGTCCAGCTCCACCGCGTCCTCGGCGGGCCGCAGCGGTGAGGTGGCCCGGGACGAGTCGTAGGCGTCGCGGCGCTGCACGGAGGCCAGCGTGGCGCTCAGGTCCGTGCTGTCCTGGCGACTGCGCCGCTGGGCCCTGGCCTCGGCGGAGGCGGTGAGGTAGACCTTCAGCGCCGCGTCGGGCGCCACGGTGGTGCCGATGTCGCGGCCCTCGACCACGATGCCGCCCACGGTGTCCAGAGCCTCGGTGATGATCCGCCGCTGCTCGGCGACCAACTGGGCCCGCACCTGCGGCACCGCCGACACCGGGGACACGGCCGTGGTGACCTCCTGGCCGCGGATCTCCGCCGACACGTCCGCACCGTCCACTGTGGTGGCCTGCGCCCCCGGGTCGGTGGACAGCCCGATCCGCGCCCGCTGGACGACCTCGGTCACCGCCGCGGCGTCGGTCGGGTCCACCTGGGCGCGCAGCACCGCCAGGGTGGCCGCCCGGTACATCGCGCCCGTGTCCAGGTAGGCCGCGCCCAGCGAGCCGGCCAGCCGACGTGCGACGGTGGACTTGCCGGTGCCCGACGGCCCGTCCAGGGCCACCACACCCAGCAACTCTCCGTGTTCCACCGCGCGCCTCCCAGGCAGTGCAGGACCGTGTCCCCACCATTCTGCCTGGTGACCACCTGACCGGCCGAATCCGGTTCCCGGGTCAGTGTGGCAGGTCGGTGCGCAGGGCCGCCGCGCCCCGCAGGTAGGCGTGCTTGATCTCGGCGCGGGTCAGGTCCGTCTCCACGTGCGCCAGCAGCCGGATCACCCTCGGCATCGCCCCCGGCACGTCGATCTCCGTCGCGGAGAGCAGCGGCACGTCCGCCAGCCCCGCCATGCGCGCGGCGTAGGCCGGGAACTCGCTGGTCACGTCCGGTGTGGCGGTCAGCACAACGCTGATCAGGTCATCGGCCGTCAGCCCGTTGCGGCCGAGCACCTCGGCCACCAGCTCGGCCGTCGCCGCCAGCACCTGCTCCCGCTCGTCGGCCTCGATCTGGGTCGCGCCGCGCACCGCTCGCACTGCCATGCCCCGACCCTAGCCCGTGCAACCTCGCCGCGTACTTCGGCGTAGAGCAGGCAGTACCACTTGGTCGTTGGGGAGTTGACGTGGCAGGACGCTCGGTCGCCGCTCTGGTCGGCAAGATCGCGCTGGCAATGGTCTCCGTGCTCGTGCTCGGCGCCACCGGGCTGGCCTGGGGCACCTTCCGCGAGTTGCAGGGGCTCGGCACCTCGCAGGCGATCTCCGGGGAGAGCAGCCCACCCGGCAGCACGCAGAACATCCTCGTGCTGGGGCTGACCACCCGGAAGGGCATGAACGGGGAGGACCTACCCAAGGAGGTGCTCGACAACCTGCACGCCGGGGACTCCAGCGTCGGGGGCTACAACACCAACACCATGATCGTGCTGCACGTGCCCGGCGACGGCAGCAAGGCCCAGGCTGTGTCCGTGCCCCGTGACGACTACGTCACCTTCGTGGACGGCCCGCTGCTCGGCAGCACCAAGGGCAAGCTCAAGGAGGCGTACGGCAAGGCCAAGGAACAGGAGCAGGAGCGGATCTACGCCCAGGGCGAGCGCGACCCCGCCACCCTCGAGCAGAAGGCCCGCGAGGCCGGGCGCGTGTCCGTGCGCAAGAACGTGGAGGCCCTGCTCAACATCCACATCGACCACCTCGCCGAGATCAGCCTCGCCGGGTTCTACGACCTCGCCACCCAACTCGACGGCATCGACGTGTGCCTCAAGCACGCCACCAGCGACACCAACGCCGGGGCCAACTTCAAGCAGGGCCGCCAACACCTCAACGGCGCCCAGGCGCTGGCCTTCGTGCGGCAGCGCGACAACCTGCCCAACAACGACCTCGACCGCACCCACCGGCAGCAGGCCTTCCTCGCTTCCATCACCACCAAGCTCAAGGAGCAGGGCGTCTTCGGCAACCTCGGCAAGCTCCAGGGCATGATCGACGTCGCCACCAAGGACGTGGTCATCGACAAGGGCTGGGACCTGCTGTCCTTCGCCCAGCAGGCGCAGAACCTGACCGGCGGCAACATCGAGTTCCACACCCTGCCGATCAAGGGCTACGCCAAGGACCCCAACGACCCCAGCTCCGACATCAACCTCATCGACATCCCCTACGTCCAGGCCCTCGTGCAGACCCTGTTCAACCCCGCGCCCGCCGCCGCGCCGACCGCCCCCACGACCACGACCCCCGCCCCTCCCCCCATCAAGGGCGGCGGCTCCACTGTGGACGTGCGCAACGGCATCGGCGAGGACGGTCTCGCCGCCAAACTCGCCAACGCCCTGTCCGGCTACGGCTTCACCAAGGGCGAGGCCACCTCCGTCGCCCCCCAGGCCTCCTCGCAGATCTTCTACGGCACCGGCGCCAAGGAGGACGCCCTCAAGCTCGCCCAGTTCTTCGGCGGCATCAAGGCCACCGCCAGCACCTCCGCCGCCCCCGGCCACGTCGCACTCTGGATCGGCAAGGGCTTCACCACCCCCACCGCCCTCGCCGGTGCCACCGCTGCCACGCCCACCACCACCGTGCCGGTGCCCACCGAGGGCCCGCAGGGCGGCGCCGTGGACGGCGGCGGAATCCCTTGCGTGGACTAGTTTCTTCGCTTGACGAAGCTCGGCGGGGTGAACTCCGGCTGCCCGTTGGTGATTCGTACTGTCCAGCCGCTGTGGTGGATGAGTCGGTGGTGCATTCCGCACAGCAGCACCAGGTTGGACAGTGCGGTGTCTCCTCCGTTGGCCCAGTGGGTGATGTGGTGTGCGTGGCAGGTGCTGGGTCGTCTTCTGCATCCCGGGAATGCGCAGTGCTGGTCCCTGACGATCAGTGCTCGTCGGAGGTGGGGCGGCACGGTGTAGCTGATCCGCCCGATGTCGAGTGGTTCGGAGTTGCTGCCCAGTACTACTGGGATCACCTTCGCGTCACAGGCGAGTCGGCGGACCGCTGATGGGGAGAGTTCGGTGGTGCCGAGCCCGTTCTGGAGTGTTGTCAGCGGGATCGTCACCGCGATGTGGGGGCGTTCCCCACCCTCCGTCGGCGTGGAGCTGGTCTCCAGCAGTTCCGCGAACGCGTCCCCTTGCCGTTCGGGCAGGGGGCGGGTGTCGCCTGCGCCGTGTGGTTTCGCCAGCGGGCTGAGCACGGCCCCCAGCAGTGCGCCAGTCTCCGCGTCCAGGCACCCCTGGAACCGTACTGACCCGTCCCGCCGTGTGTCGTACCGGAACTCCCGTCGCGGATGGGCGAGTTCGTCCTCACCCGGTAGCGCCCCGTCGGGGTCCAGCCGGTTGACGATCTCCCGGCCCAGCGGCACCAGGTTGGAGGCGTCCAGCGACTGGGCCGCTGCTGCCAGGACCTCGACAGCCTGCTCCCGGTCGGCTGCACCGATGTGTGGCGGCAACTCCCGTAGCACCCGGTCGATCACCGACAACTGCTCCGGCTCCAGTGGAACTGCCACCGGAACCCCCGCGTGCGCGATCCGCTGCCTGGCTTCCTTCTTGCTCACGCAGAGCACACCGCGCAGCAACTCCGCCAGGCTCGGATACCCCACCCGCTCCGCCACACCCCGCGCATCCGCTTCCGCAACCAACCCAAGAACCTTCGCATACGCTTGCCGCAGAACCACTTCCGCGTCCTGCAACTCACCCAACAGCTCCGCATCCCCCAACCGCCACAACCCTGCGGCAGGCCGAGTCTCCACGAATGCTGTCATACCAACAATTCTACCCCCCAATCCACCACAAAACCGTTGCCCACCAACGACTACCCATGTGGGTGACCAACCCGGGGTTGGTTTTGTGCGGGTAGCGGCGGCCTTACGCTCGTCGGCGAATCGGGGCATCCCCCCATGCCCCGGAAACCCCGATCCAAGGCCGCCGCGAGGGACCCGCACCAAACCAACCCCACACCCCCAACCCCGACACACCCCGTGTACACCCCGCAAACTCCAACACCCACCAGAAGCCGGGACTCACACCCACAACGGGACACGCGCACCAGGCAACGGGACTCGCCCTCCCCACAACGGGACTCGCACTGAGCTGGTGTGCGCGGACCCAGCCGCCAGCCACTACCCGCTCACAGGTCGGCCAGCAACAGTCCGCTGTGCGGCTTCGGGGTGAAGTAGGTGGCCTTCCTGGGCATGCGCTGGCCCTCGGCGTGCACGGCGAGCACGTCGGCGTACGGCACCGGCGCGAGCAGCAGCACGGCGTCCACCCCGGGGCCCGGCAGGCGGCCAGCGGGTAACGGGCGCAGGGCGGGCCCGTCCGGGTCCACCCCGAGTGCCTCGCGGACCAGCAACTGCTCGACCAGCCCGTGGTCGATGCGCGGTTCCGGCTCCAGGGCACCGAGATCGGGCAGGGTGACGCGCAACACGGTGTCCCCGGCGAGCACCACGACCACGCCGGGCACCAGCGGTGGCGCGGGGTCGGACACCTGGCTGACGGCCAGTCCGGCGGCGCGCCACCGGCGGGCCAGTTCCGCGGCGTCGAGCCCGGTGCCGACCAGCGCGCGGTGAATCGCGCCGACCCGCAGCCTCGGTCCGCCGGTGATCAGCGCGAGCAGGGCGCCCCGTCCCGCAGCGGTGGCGGCGGCGACCCGGTGGTTGCCGTCGGCCACCAGCAGGGACTGGTCCTGCGCCCAGGCGATCAACTCGTCCTGGCGCGGGCCGGGTCCCTGCAACCACAGCTGGTGGCGCCGCCCGCCGGAGTCCACGATGGACACAGCGGGGTCGCCGAGGTCCGCGCAGGTCTGGTCGACCAGCTGGGTCAGCACCGGACCGCCCTCGACCGGCACGAGCAGCGCGGCACTGGTGGCGCAGCCCAGCCCGGCGAGCATGGCGGCGCGCTCGGCTACCACGTTCGGGTAGACCTCCTCGGTGTGCCGCACCCGGCTGAGCCCGTCCGGGCCCACCGCCTCCGGGTCGACCACGCACAGCAGGCCGTGCGCCGTGCCGTCCGGACCGTCCACTCGGTACGGCGCGACCACCTGGTGCACGCGCCGGTAGTGGTTGGCGCGCAGGTGCGCCAGTGCGGTGCGGGCGATCGGCAGCGCATCGGCCAGGCCGAAACCGCTGGCCAGCGCGGTGGGCGTGCGGTGCGGGTGCTGCACGGCCAGCAGGGAGCCGCGCTCGGCCCCCGCCGCGGCCAGTGCGGCGATCACCCGGTCCGGCTCGGCGAACTCGTCAACGTCGGGCCCGGGGACCCCGCCCCGCGCCACCCATCCGTCCCGCACGGGACGCACCCAGCCGCTCATCCCCACATCATGAGCCCCCTTGCTATCGGACGGGCATCAGTGAAGCGCTCCAGTTAGGGTGTGGGCGTGAACGTCGAGGTGACCCCGCTGCCAGGTATCGGCACTCGTCAGGATTTCCAGACCAGATCAGGCAAGCGGGTGGGCGTGATCACACACCGGGACGGCCGGTTCGAGCTGATCGTCTCCCGCAACGACGACCCGGACGCCTGCTCCGCGTCGATCCCACTGACCGCTGAGGAGACGGCCACGCTGTCCAGCCTGCTCGGCGCCCCGCAGCTGGTCTCACACCTGGGCCGCAACACCGGCATCGAGACCCGGCAGCTGCCCATCGCGCCCGGCTCGCCCTTCGCGGCGGCGACACTGGGCGACACCGCCCTGCGCACCAGGACCGGTGCCTCGGTGGTGGCGGTGGTGCGCGCGGGCACGGTGCACCCCTCCCCCGGACCCGAGTTCGGTTTCGCCGCGGGCGACCTGGTGGTCGTGGTCGGCACCGAGGACGGGCTGACAGCCGCCGCCGCGATCCTCGCCGAGGGCTGAGCGGCATGCACGACACCGCGGTCTCCCTGGTCGAGCTCGGCGCCGTGTTCTTCGGACTGGGCATCCTCGGGCGGTTCGCCTGGCGGATCGGGGTCTCCCCGATCCCGCTCTACCTGATCGGTGGGCTGGCCTTCGGGCAGGGTGGGCTGATCCCCTTGCAGGGCATCGGGGACTTCACCGAGCTGGCCGGCGAGATCGGGGTCGTGCTGCTGTTGTTGCTGCTGGGCCTGGAGTACTCGGCCCAGGAGCTGGTCACCGGGCTGCGCCGGTCCTGGCTGGCCGGGCTGGTGGACCTGGCGCTCAACGCGACCCCGGGCGCGCTGGTGGCGGTGTTGCTGGGCTGGGGCCCGATCGGCGCGCTGGCCATGGCCGGGGTCACCTACATCTCCTCCTCCGGCATCGTCGCCAAGGTCCTCGGCGACCTGGGCCGCCTGGGCAACCGGGAAACCCCGGTGATCCTCGCGATCCTGGTGTTCGAGGACCTGGCGATGGCCGTCTACCTACCGATCCTGACCGCGGTGCTGGCCGGGGTGACCCTGCTGGGCGGGCTGTCCGCGGTGGGCGTCTCGCTGCTGGCGATCACCGTGGTGCTGGTCATCGCGCTGAAGTTCGGCCGCTACGTCTCGGCGGTGGTGGACAGCCCCGATCCCGAGGTGTTCCTGCTGCGCGTGCTGGGCGCCGCACTGCTCGTCGCCGGGCTGGCCTCGCAGTTGCAGGTCTCCGCCGCGGTCGGCGCCTTCCTGCTGGGCATCGCGATCTCCGGCTCCACCGCGGAGAACGCCACCAAGCTGCTGGAGCCGCTGCGGGATCTGTTCGCCGCGCTGTTCTTCGTGGTGTTCGGCCTGAACACCGACCCCAAGTCGATCCCGCCGGTGCTCGGCGCCGCGATCGGGCTCGCCCTGGTCACCACACTGACCAAGGTGGCCACCGGTTGGTTCGCCGCGTCCCGGGTGGGCGTGGCCAGGATGGGTCGGCTGCGCGCCGGGGCGGCGCTGGTGGCCCGCGGCGAGTTCTCGATCGTGATCGCCGGGCTGGCGGTGGCCTCCGGCGCGGTCGACGGTGAGCTGGCCGCGCTGGCCACGGCCTACGTGCTGTTGATGGCGGTGATCGGTCCGGTGGCGGCACGTGTCGTGGAGCCGCTCACCCGGCTCGCGCAGCGCAAGCTGTCCCCGCGGTAACACGGCGACAGCGGACGCAAGTTCTTGCAAGAATTTTGCGTACGTTGTCGTATGCTTGCGGCCATGACCCGACGACTTGCCGAAGTCGCCCAGAAGGTCGGCGTGAGCGAGGCCACCGTGAGCCGCGTGCTCAACGGCAAGCCCGGCGTGTCCGACGCGACCAGGGCCGCCGTGCTGACCGCGCTGGACGTGCTGGGCTACGAGCGGCCCACCCAGTTGCGCGGCCAGCGCTCCCGGCTGGTCGGCCTGGTGCTGCCCGAGCTGCAGAACCCGATCTTCCCGGCCTTCGCCGACGTGGTGGGCAACGGGCTGGCCCAGCGCGGTTTCACCCCGGTGCTGTGCACCAGGACCGCGGGCGGGGTCAGCGAGGCCGACTACGTGGAACTGCTGCTGCAACAGCACGTGTCCGGGGTGGTGTTCGCGGGCGGCCTGTTCGCCCAGGCCGACGCCTCGCACGAGCACTACCGGCGGCTGACCGAGCGCGGGCTGCCCGCGGTGCTGGTCAACGCCGCCGTGTCCGACCTGCGCTTCCCCAAGGTCTCCTGCGACGACGCGGTGGCCGCCGAGCAGGCGCTGGGCCACCTGCTCTCGCTGGGCCACGAGCGGGTGGGCATGGTGCTGGGCCCGCACGACCACGTGCCCTCCCAGCGCAAGCTCGCCGCGTTCCTGACCGGGGCGGCGCGGGCCGGGGTGGTGGTGCCCGAGCACGCCGTGGAGCACGTGATGTTCTCCCTGGAGGGCGGGCAGGCCGCGGCGACCAGGCTGCTGCGCAACGAGATCACCGGCATCGTCTGCGCGAGCGACCCGCTGGCGCTTGGCGCCATCCGCGCGGTGCGCAGGGCCGGGCTGCGCGTGCCCGAGGACGTGTCGGTGGTCGGCTTCGACGACTCGGCCTTCATGAACTGCACCGACCCGCCGCTGACCACGGTGCGTCAGCCCATCGAGGCGATGGGCCGCGCGGCGGTCGACCTGCTGGTGAGCCAGATCGACGGCGGACCGGCCTCCACCGAGGAGCTGCTGTTCGAGCCGGAGCTGGTGGTGCGCGGGTCCACGGCGCCCGCTTCCCGCCTCTAGTCGAAAAGTTGCGAAATCCCGTCGACATCTTGCGGCAATTCGTTCGTCGTGTTTATGGTGTGCGCCACACTCCACCCTCGCAGTCGGAGAGCGCCCATGAGAACGAAGTCCTTGACAGTCGCCGGGTCCTCGGTGCTGGTGGCCGCGCTCGGCCTCAGCCTGGCCGCCTGCCGCGGCTCGTCCGATGACGGGGCCGCGGGCGGCACCGTGACGATCTCGATCAACGGCCAGCCCCCGCAGACCCAGGCGTTCGAGCGCAAGAACTTCGACGCCGACGTGGCCGAGTTCCAGAAGTCGCACCCGAACATCAGGCTGGAGACGCACGAGGGCTTCATGGACCCGAAGACGTTCTCCGCCAAGCTGGCCGGCGGCCAGCTGGAGGACGTGTTCTACACCTACTTCACCGACCCGGCGCAGCTGATCGCCAGGCACCAGGCCGCCGACATCACCGACTACGTCAAGGACGTGCCGCACGTCTCGGAGCTGCAACCACAACTGCTCGACGTGTACCGGGACGACAAGGGCAGGCTCTACGGGCTGCCCACGGCCAACTACACGATGGGCCTGCTCTACAACCGGGACCTGTTCACCAAGGCGGGGCTGAACCCCAACCAGCCTCCGAAGACCTGGGACGAGGTCCGCGAGGACGCCAAGAAGATCAGCGCGCTGGGCAACGGCGTGGTCGGCTACGCCGACTACAGCGCCAACAACCAGGGCGGCTGGCACCTGACCAGCTGGCTGTACTCCGAGGGCGGCCAGGTCGCCCGCAAGGACGGCGCCACCTGGAAGGCCGACTTCAACAACGACAAGGGCAAGGCCGCACTGCGAACCCTGCACGACATGCGCTGGACCGACAACACCATGGGCAGCAAGCAGTTGCTGCAAATCGAGGACGTGCAGCGGCTGATGGGCGGCGGGCAGTTGGGCATGTACCTGGCGGCCCCGGACAACGTGCCCACGGTGGTCAACCTGTTCAAGGGCGACTACGCCACCTACGGCCTCGCTCCGATGCCCGGCGGTAAGGGCACGCTGATCGGCGGTGAGGGGTACATGATCAATCCCAAGGCCACCCCCGCCAAGATCAAGGCCGCGCTGACCTGGTTGCAGTGGAAGTACCTCAACCCCGAGCGCATCGACGCCAAGCTGGCCAGCTACAAGGAACAGGCGCAGCCGATCGGCCTGCCGGTGCCGCCGGTGCCCGACATCTGGACCGGGGCGGCGCGCACCCAGCAGGAGCAGGTCAAGGCCAAGTACGCCACCGTGCCGCTGAAGAACTTCCAGCCCTACGTGGACGGGGCGAGCAGCCTCAAGGGCCACCTGGAACCGCCCAACGCCCAGCAGGTCTACACGGTTCTCGACGGGGTCATGCAGGCGGTGCTGACCGACCGCGACGCCGACGCCGCCAAGCTGCTCGCCGACGCCGAGCAGAAGGTCAACTCCGTGCTGGCGACCATCCGGTGAGCACCGCGGCGCTGCGGCGCAGGATCACCGAGAACCTGACCGCGTACGGGATGTTGTGCGCCGCGCTGGTGTGCTTCGCGGTCTTCTCCTGGTACCCGATCGTGCGGGGCGTGCTGCTCAGCTTCCAGCAGGTCAACTTCGTGACCGCGCCGGACTGGGTGGGCCTGGAGAACTTCCGGCGGCTGCTGGCCGACCCGCTGTTCTGGACGGCCTGGCGCAACACGGCGCTGTTCACCGGGCTCGCCCTGGTGTTCGGCTTCGCCCTGCCCTTCGCCGTCGCGGTGCTGCTCAACGAACTCCGGCACGGCAGGGCGTACTTCCGCCTGGTCGTCTACCTCCCGGTGATGCTGCCGCCCGTGGTCGTCGCGCTGCTGTGGAAGTGGTTCTACGACCCGGGTCCCGGCCTGTTCAACACCGCGCTGCACGCGGTCGGGCTGCCGGGGCTGAGCTGGCTGGACTCCTCGGGCACCGCGATGATCTCGCTGGTGCTGGTGTCCACCTGGGCCAACATGGGCTCGGCCACCCTGATCTACCTGGCCGCGTTGCAGACCATTCCCGGTGACCTGTACGAGGCCGCGGAGCTGGACGGGGCCGGGCTGTGGCGGCGGCTGTGGCACGTCACCGTGCCGCGGACCCGGTTCGCCCTGCTGGTGATGCTGCTGCTCCAGATCGTGGCCACGATGCAGGTGTTCACCGAGCCGTACGTCATGACCGGCGGCGGCCCCGAGGACTCGACGGTGACCGTGTTGCTGCTACTCTACAAGTACGCCTTCGTGTACAACGACTTCGGCACGGCCAGCGCGCTGAGCCTGCTGCTGTTCGCGGTGCTGGGCGTCTTCTCCTTCCTGTACATGCGAGCCACGCGCAGGGCGGAGTCATGAGGACGCTGGTCTCCACCTCGCAGCTGCACAGCAGGCGCGGCAAGTCCTTGTACTGGCTGGTGTTCGGCCTCGTGGCGGTCGTGTTCACCGTCGGGTTCGTGTTCCCGCTGCTGTGGCTGTTCCTCGGGGCCATGAAGTCCCCGGCCGAGCTGGCACACGTGCCGCCGCCGGTCCTGCCCGGGCAGTTCGGCGTGCGGACCTTCACCCAGGCCTGGGACTTCATGGACCTGGGCCGGTACTTCCTCAACACCGTGCTGGTGGTCGCCGGGGCCTGGCTGGTGCAGCTGGCCTTCGACGTGCCCGCCGCGTACGCCCTGTCCAAGCTGCGGCCCAAGTGGGGCAACGTGGTGCTGGGGCTGATGCTGGCCACGTTGATGCTGCCCGCCTCGGCGGTGCTGGTGCCGACCTACCTGACGATCACCGATGTGCCGCTGCTGCACGTGAATCTGGTCAACAACCCGTTGGCGATCTGGCTGCCCGCGGCGGCGAACGCGGTCAACATCTACCTGCTCAAACGGTTCTTCGACCAGATACCGAACGAGCTGCTCGAAGCGTCCACACTGGACGGTGCTGGGCCGGTGACCACGCTGTGGCGCGTGGTGCTGCCGCTGTCCCGGCCGGTGCTGGGCGTGGTCTCCATCACCTCCGTGGTGGCCGCGTGGAAGGACTTCATCTGGCCACTGCTGGTGTTCCCGGATCCGGCGAAGCAGACGCTGAGCGTGGCGTTGCAGCGCTTCGCCCCGGACACCCCGATCAACCTGCTGCTGGCCGGGCTGGTGCTGGCCAGCCTGCCGACGATCGCGGTTTTCCTGATCTTCCAGCGCAACATCCTGGCCGGCCTGACCGCCGGCGGCGTCAAGGGCTGAACGCCCTGGGGAGGGACGAGGCGTGTCCGAACAGTGGTGGCGCGGAGCCGCGATCTACCAGGTCTACGTGCGCAGTTTCGCCGACGGCAACGGGGACGGCACCGGGGACCTCGCCGGGCTTCGGGCCCGGTTGCCGCACATCGCGGAACTGGGGGTCGACGCGATCTGGCTCAACCCCTGGTATCCCTCGCCGATGGCCGACTCCGGCTACGACGTCTCGGACTACCGGGACATCGAGCCCGCGTTCGGCACGCTGGCCGAGGCGGAGAAGTTCATCGAGGAGGCGCACGCCCTGGGGCTGCGCGTGATCATCGACATCGTGCCGAACCACTGCTCGGACGCGCACCGCTGGTTCGCCGAGGCGGTGGCCGCCGGGCCGGGTTCCCCGCAGCGGGACAAGTTCTGGTTCCGCCCGGCCAGCCAGCGGCCGCCCAACGACTGGCAGTCCCGCTTCGGCGGACCGGCCTGGAGCCGGGTGCCCGACGGCGAGTGGTACCTGCACCTGTACAGCCCCGAGCAGCCGGACCTGAACTGGCGCAACGCCGAGGTGCGCGCGGAGTTCGAGGACGTGCTGCGCTTCTGGTTCGACCGGGGCGTGGACGGGTTCCGCATCGACGTGGCCGACGGGCTGGTCAAGGACCCGCTGCTGCCCGACGTGCACGGCCGCACCGAGGGGCAGCTGCCCTTCTCCGATATGGACGGGGTGCACGAGATCTACCGCGACTGGCGGCGGATCGCCGACAGCTACCAGGACCCGCGCGTGTTCGTCGGTGAGATGTGGCTGCCCGACCCCGAGCGCTTCGCCCGCTACCTGCGCCCCGACGAGCTGCACTCGGCGTTCAACTTCGACTTCCTGGCCTGTCCCTGGCGGGCCGACCGGCTGCGCGCGGTGATCAATTCCACAATGGACGCACACGCACTGGTTGGTGCGCCCGCGACCTGGGTGCTGTCCAACCACGACGTGACCAGGCACGTGACGCGGTACGGCCGCGCGGACACCTCCTTCGAGTTCGCCGACCGGCAACAGGGTGCGCCCACCGACCCGGTGCTGGGCCTGCGGCGGGCCCGGGCCGCCGCGCTGCTGACCATGGCCCTGCCCGGCGGGGTCTACGTGTACCAGGGCGAGGAACTGGGTCTGCCCGAGGTGGAGGACCTGCCCGACGAGGTGCGCCAGGACCCGGTGTTCGCCAGGACCCAGGGCCGCGACCCCGGCCGGGACGGCTGCCGGGTGCCGATCCCCTGGGGCGGCACGCAACCGCCCTACGAGTTCGGCACCTCGGCGCGGACCTGGTTGCCGCAACCGGGGAACTGGTCCGGGCTGACGGTGGCCGCGCAGGTCGGCGACTCCGAGTCGGTGCTCAGCCTGTACCGGGGCGCGCTGGCCCTGCGGCGCGCGCTGCCCGCGCTGGGCGACGGGTCCCTGCGCTGGCTGGACTCGGCCGCCGGGGTGCTGGCCTTCACCCGCGACGAGACGTTCACCTGCGTGGTGAACCTCTCCGAGGCCAGCATCGCCCTACCGGCACACGAGGAGGTCCTGCTGACCAGCGGTGCCCTGCGTGAGGGCCAACTGCCGCCGGACACGACGGCGTGGCTGCGCACCGCCTGACCGTCAGGTCATCGGGATGCCGAAGCGCTCCACGAGGTAGCCCGCGAGCTGGTGCAGCACCGCGATCGGGTCCCCCTCGCTCTGCACGGCCAGCACGAACCTCGGGTGGTCGGCGGGCAGCACCGCGACACCGCAGTGCCTGCCCGCCCCACAGGCCCCGGCCAGGCCGCTGACCGAAAATCCAGTCAGGACAGGTAACCGCAGCTGGTCCCGGGTCGCCCGCGCCGTGTCCGGGCTGACCGCCCGCACCCCGTCGGGCCGGGGCTGGGCCACCGCCGAGCCGTCCGGGGTGGTCTCGGCGGCCACCACCCTCGGCGGCACGCGGATTCCGTCGTTGGCGATCGCCTGGTACATCCCGGCAAGCTGCACCAGCGTGGTGGTCAGCCCACTGCCCCTGGCCACCTGCCCCGCGGTCGCCGCCGACCACTGCTCACGCGGCAGCACCGCACCGGCCTGCTCACCGGGCAGCCCGATCCCGGTGTGCTGACCGGCACCGAAGTGGTCGACCAGCTCCGCCATCCGGTCCGAGGTGACCGTGCCGTACTCCACGGCGCCCGCGGTCGGCACCACGCCCAGCACCGGTCCCGGCTCGATCGCGGTGAGCCCGCCGGTCAGCGCGTAGACCTCGGCCGAGCGCGCGTCCAGCACCACCACCCCGGCGGCCGCCGCCTGCTCGGCCTGGAACTGCACGTCGGTGTCCAGGGTGAGCCGCAGGCCCGAGCCGGGCACCGCGACCTTGTCGTCCCGGTCGGTACCGGGCAGTTCCAGCGAGTCGCTGCCGGAGGCGGTGTCGACCACCCGCTTGCCATCCGACCCGCGCAACTGGTTGTCCCAGGCCGTCTCGATCCCGGACAGCCCGTGCATGGCCCCGGACTGCCAGATCGCGGTGCCCACCACCCCGGCGGCCAGCCGCCCGTTGGGGTAGACCCGCTCCAGGCGCGGTTCCGCCCGCACCACCGGGTAGCGCTTGGCGATCAGGATCGCGCTGCCGGGGTCGGCGGTCTCGGCCAGTACCTGGTAGCCGAGCTCGGCGCGCACGGCGCCCAGCAGCCCCTCCCCGCCGACCATCTGGTGCACGTAGTCGGCGAGCCGCTGCGTGTACTCCTCATACGTGCGGCCCAGTCCCAGCGCGGCCAGCCCCTCGGGGTCGGCCTGCCAGTCGGCGCGCAGCTGGCGCGGGTTCATCGACAGGGTTCTGGCCTCACGGGTGTAGGCCAGCGGGTGGCCGTCCCGGTCGGTGATCTGCCCGCGCTGGGCGAACACCGTCATCGGGGTGGCCCGCTGCTTCTGCGCGGCCTGCGAGAGCGTGGCCGCGTCCACCACCTGCACCTGGACCAGTCTGGCCGCCACCACGACCAGTACGAACACCAGCAGCAACCGGCTGCGTGCGATCCTCGGCGCCAAACCGACCCTCGCCGCCACCCTCTGCGCCTCCGTCACCAAGATCAGCACGACCTGAGCAGGGTCCCATCAACCGTTCGGGTGAGGAAAGGGCCGGAACGGGGGTTTCGAGATGCCGGATCGGCGGGAATGTAGGGGAATTAGGGGTTGGCCAATGGCCGCCCAGACGGAATGGTAACGATTCAGCGAGGTCCGGAGCGAGCAGGGTCACACCTATGGAACGCCCTGGTCTCGCTTACCATCGGGCGTCATGACATCGCCGTCGGGAGTGCGAACAGCATGACAACGCAGGTGCCGCAACAGCCAGAACACCTCACGCTGGCCGGGGAATTCCCGGCGGTCGAGCGCGAGCAGTGGCGACGCTCGGTGGAGGCTGTGCTGCGCAAGTCCGGCGCACTCGGCGAGGACGGGCACCCGAGGGCAGAGGACCTGCTGGCGACCACCACCTACGAGGGCATCGCCATCCAGCCGCTCTACACGGCCGAGGACCCCGTGCCGCCCGCCGGGCTACCCGGCCTGGCGCCGTTCGTGCGGGGCAGCCAGCCCGCGGGCTCCGCCCTGTCCGGGTGGGACGTGCGCCAGCGGCACGCCGACCCCGACCCCGCGGTGACCAACCGCGAGGTACTCGCCGACCTGGAGCACGGTGCGGCCTCGGTGTGGCTGGTCACCGGCGAGTCCGGGCTGCCCGTCGCGAGCCTCGGTGACGCCCTCAACGGCGTGTACCTGGAGCTGGCCGGGGTCGTGCTCGAACCCGGTGCGCAGTTCGCCGAGTCCACCAGGGCGTACCTGGAACTGTTGCGGGACAACGAGGTCACCCCGAGCGAGGCCACCGGCAACCTGGGGCTGGACCCGCTGGGCTGGCAGGCCCGCACCGGCTCGGCCCTGGACCTGGACCAGGCCGTGCGGCTGGCGGCGGACTGCGCGCGCAGCCACCCCAAGCTGCGGGTGCTGGTCGCCGACGCGCTGCCTTACCACGACGCGGGCGGCAGCGACGCGGAGGAACTGGGCTGCTCCATCGCGGCCGGTACCGCCTACCTGCGCGCGCTGACCGAGGCCGGGCTGGACGTGGACACCGCCTGCCGCCTGGTCGAGTTCCGCTACGCGGCCACCGCCGACCAATTCCTGACCATCGCCAAGCTGCGTGCGGCGCGGCGGCTGTGGGACCGGGTCAGCCAGGTCGCGGGCGCCTCCCCCGCGCACCGCGCGCAGCACCAGCACGCGGTGACCTCCTCGGCGATGCTGACCCGCCGCGACCCGTGGGTGAACATGCTGCGCACCACCCTGGCCTGCTTCGCCGCGGGCACAGGTGGGGCCGACGCGGTGACCGTGCTGCCCTTCGACGCGGCGATCGGCCTGCCCGACGGCTTCGCCCGGCGCATCGCGCGCAACACCCAGGCGCTGCTGCTGGAGGAGTCGCACCTGGCGCAGGTCATCGACCCCGCGGGCGGCTCCTGGTACGTGGAGAGCCTGACCGAGCAGCTGGCCCGCACCGCGTGGAGCTGGTTCCAGGAGATCGAACGCGCCGGTGGCCTGGCCGCCGCGCAGTCCAGCGGGCTGGTCGCCGACCGGCTCGCGGCCACCTGGCAGCGCCGCCGCGACAACATCGCGCACCGCCGCGACGCCATCACCGGGGTCAGCGAGTTCCCCCACCTGGCGGAGAAACCCGTACAGCGCAAGCCGGTCCCGCAGGCACCCGGCGGCGGCCTGCCGGTGCTGCGCTACGCCCAGGACTTCGAGGAGCTCCGGGACCGCTCCGACGCGGTACTGGCCGAGACCGGCCACCGCCCCCAGTTGTTCCTCGCGACGCTGGGGCCGGTGGCCGTCCACACCGGACGGTCCACCTTCACCGCCAACCTGTTCAACGCGGGCGGCATCGAGACCCCCGCCGCGGGCGCCACGGCCGGGGCCGAGGAGGTGGTCGCGGCGTTCACCGCCAGCGGGGCCACCATCGCCTGCCTGTGCTCGGCGGACAAGGTCTACGCCGAGCGCGCCGCCGAGACCATCGCCGCGCTCAAGGCGGCGGGCGCGCGCAGGGTGCTGCTCGCGGGCAGCCCCAAGGCCTGGGCCGAGGTGGGCGCCGACGGCTTCGTGTTCGCCGGGTGCGACGCGCTGCGGACCCTGACCAACACCTACCGCGAGTTGGGGGTTTCCCGATGATCCCGAGTTTCGCCGACGTGCCCCTGGGCGAGCCGGAGGTCCAGGGCGGCCCGGACGACTGGCGCAAGGCCGTGCTGGCCGCCACCGGCAAGGACAGCGACGCGCTGGTGTGGGAGGCGCCCGAGGGCATCGGGGTCAAGCCGCTCTACACCGCCGAGGACCTGGCCGGCGTGGACTTCCTGGGCACCTACCCGGGCATCGCCCCGTACCTGCGCGGCCCGTACCCGACGATGTACGTCAACCAGCCGTGGACCATCCGCCAGTACGCGGGCTTCTCCACCGCCGAGGAGTCCAACGCCTTCTACCGGCGCAACCTGGCCGCCGGGCAGAAGGGCCTGTCGGTGGCCTTCGACCTGGCCACCCACCGCGGCTACGACAGCGACCACCCGAGGGTCTCCGGCGACGTGGGCATGGCCGGGGTGGCCATCGACTCGATCTACGACATGCGCCAGCTGTTCGACGGCATCCCGCTGGACCGGATGAGCGTGTCGATGACCATGAACGGCGCGGTGCTGCCGGTGCTGGCGCTGTACATCGTGGCCGCCGAGGAGCAGGGGGTGGCCCCGGAGCAGCTGGCCGGGACCATCCAGAACGACATCCTCAAGGAGTTCATGGTCCGCAACACCTACATCTACCCGCCGCAGCCCTCGATGCGGATCATCTCCGACATCTTCGCGTTCACCTCGCAGCGGATGCCGAAGTACAACTCGATCTCCATCTCCGGCTACCACATCCAGGAGGCCGGGGCCACCGCCGACCTGGAGCTGGCCTACACCCTGGCCGACGGGGTGGAGTACCTGCGGGCGGGCATCGGCGCCGGGCTGAGCGTGGACACCTTCGCGCCGAGGCTGTCGTTCTTCTGGGCCATCGGCATGAACTTCTTCATGGAGGTGGCCAAGCTGCGCGCGGCCCGCCTGCTGTGGGCCAAGCTGGTCAAGGGTTTCGACCCGAAGAACCCCAAGTCGCTGTCCCTGCGCACGCACTCGCAGACCTCCGGCTGGTCGCTGACCGCGCAGGACGTGTTCAACAACGTGGCCCGCACCTGCGTGGAGGCCATGGCCGCCACCCAGGGGCACACCCAGTCCCTGCACACCAACGCGCTGGACGAGGCACTTGCCCTGCCCACCGACTTCTCCGCCCGCATCGCGCGCAACACGCAGTTGTTGCTGCAACAGGAATCCGGCACCACGCGGGTGATCGACCCGTGGGGCGGCAGCGCCTTCGTGGAGCGGCTGACCTACGACCTGGCGCGGCGGGCCTGGGCGCACATCACCGAGGTCGAGCAGGCCGGTGGCATGGCCAAGGCCATCGACGCGGGCATCCCCAAGCTGCGCGTGGAGGAGGCAGCGGCCCGCACCCAGGCACGCATCGACTCGGGCCGTCAGCCGGTGATCGGGGTGAACAAGTACCGGGTCGAGGAGGACGAGCAGATCGAGGTCCTCAAGGTGGACAACGCCGGGGTGCGCGCCCAGCAGCTGGACAAGCTGCGCAGGCTGCGCGAGGAGCGCGACGAACAGTCCACACAGGACGCACTGCGCGCGCTGACCGAGGCGGCCGGCGGCGGGGGCAACCTGTTGGAGCTGGCCGTGAACGCCGCCCGCGCCAAGGCCACCGTCGGCGAGATCTCCGACGCGCTGGAGAAGGTCTACGGGCGGCACGCCAGCCAGATCCGTACCATCTCCGGTGTGTACCGCGACGAGGCAGGCAAGACCGGCAACGTCGCCGCCGTGCAGGAGCGGGTCGCCCACTTCGAGCAGGAGGAGGGCCGCCGCCCGCGCATCCTGGTCGCCAAGATGGGCCAGGACGGGCACGACCGCGGCCAGAAGGTGATCGCCACGGCCTTCGCCGACCTGGGCTTCGACGTGGACGTGGGCCCGCTGTTCCAGACCCCGGCCGAGGTGGCCCGCCAGGCGATCGAGGCCGACGTGCACATCGTCGGCGTGTCCTCGCTGGCGGCCGGTCACCTCACGCTGGTGCCCGCGCTGCGTACCGAACTGGACGAGCTGGACCGCGCGGACATCATGATCGTGGTGGGCGGCGTGATCCCGCCCGCGGACTTCCCCGCGCTGCGCGAGGCGGGGGCCGCGGCGATCTTCCCGCCGGGCACGGTCATCGCCGAGGCCGCGCTGGACCTGTTGGAGCAGCTCGGCACCCAGCTGGACCACGCGAGCTGATGGCGCGCAGGCCCATCGACGTCCGCGAGTACGCCAAGGGAGTGCTCGACGGTTCGCGCACCATGCTGGCCAGGGCGATCACCCTGGTGGAGTCGACCCGCCCCGACCACCGCGAGCTGGCCCAGCAGTTGCTGGTCGAACTGCTGCCGCACGCGGGCGGCGCGCACCGGGTCGGCATCACCGGTGTGCCCGGCGCGGGCAAGTCCACGTTCATCGAGGCGCTGGGCACCAACCTGACCGGCGCCGGACACCGGGTCGCCGTGCTCGCGGTCGACCCCTCGTCCAGCCGTACCGGGGGCAGCATCCTCGGCGACAAGACCCGCATGGCGCGGTTGGCCGTGGACGACAACGCCTTCGTGCGGCCCTCGCCGACCTCCGGCACGCTCGGCGGGGTCGCCCGCGCCACGCGGGAGACGGTGGTGCTGGTGGAGGCCGCCGGCTACGACGTGGTGCTGATCGAGACGGTCGGCGTCGGGCAGTCGGAGATCACGGTCGCCAACATGGTGGACTGCTTCCTGCTGCTCGCGCTGGCCCGCACCGGGGACCAGTTGCAGGGCATCAAGAAGGGCGTGCTGGAGCTGGCCGACCTGGTGGCGGTGAACAAGGCGGACGGCCCGCACGAGCCCGACGCGCGCAAGGCCGCCCGCGAGCTGAGCGGTGCGCTTCGCTTGCTGCACACCGGGAACACCTCCTCGTGGGCGCCGAAGGTCGTGACGTGCAGCGGGCTGACCAACGTCGGTCTGGACACGATCTGGGAGACCGTGGAGCAGCACCGCGCCGTGTTGCAGGACAGCGGGGAACTGGACGCACGGCGGCGCAAGCAGCAGGTGGACTGGACCTGGTCCATGGTGCACGACCAGTTGCTGTCCCAGCTGCACGGCAACCCCGCCGTCCGCGCGCTGGCGCCCGAACTGGAACGGGCCGTGCGCGAGGGCGAGCTGACCGCCACCCTCGCCGCCGACCAACTCCTCGCCGCCTTCCGCGACCAGGCCTGACTCGGCGAGTCCCAGCGCGCGACCACCCCGTGCCGCGCGTGTCGGCGCTTCGTGTGCGGTGTGTCGGCGCTTGGCGCGCGGTTTCCCAGATCGCGGGAGCCCGTACCGCAAGTGCGAACTCGCTGTACCGCAAGCGCCGACACGCGGTACCGGAAACGCCGACACGCGCGGGTTTCCCCAGGCCGGGACTCAGGGGTGTAGGGCGCGGCGGAGTGAGTCGAGCTTTTCGGCGACCATGCGCTTGCTCACCGCGGCGGCACGGACCATGCCGCTGCCGTGGAAGGTCCCCGGGAAGTGGTGGACCTCGGTCGGCACCCCGGCCTGGATCAGCCGGTGGGCGTAGACCAGGCCCTCGTCGCGCAGCGGGTCGAACTCGCAGGCCGACACGTAGGCCGGGGGCAGGCCGGTGAGGTCCTCGGCGCGGGCCGGTGCCGCGTACTGGGTGGCGGGCTGCCCGCCGAGGTAGTACCGCCAGCTCAGCTCGGCGTTGGGCCGGTGCCACACCGGGGTGTCGGTGAACTGGGTCATCGACGGGGTCGCCAGCCGGTCGTCCAGCTCGGGGATGCCCAGGTACTGGAAGCACAGCGCGGGCCCGCCCCGGTCCCGGGCCAGCAGGGCCAGCGCGGCGGCCAGTCCCCCGCCCGCGCTCTCCCCGGCCACGGCGATCCGCGCCGGGTCCACGTCCAGCTCTGCGGCCTTGGCGGCGACCCACTCCAGCGCGGTGTAGCAGTCCTCCAGCCCGGCGGGGAACGGGTTCTCCGGGGCGAGCCGGTAGTCCACCGACACGAGGACCACCCCGAGTTCGGCGGACAGTTGCAGCGCGTTGGGGTGCTCGGTGTCCAGGTCGCCGAGCACGAAGCCGCCGCCGTGGATGTTGACCAGCGCGGGCAGCGGGCCGCTCAGACCGGTCGGGCGGTAGACCCGCACCGGGACGTCCGGGCTGCCCGGCACGAGCACGTCCTCGACGGTCATCGGCACCGGTGGGGTGTACGCCGGCAGGTGCGCGCGCATCTCGTGCATGCCCGCCCTGGCCTTGGCCGGGTCGTCGAAGGTCGTGCCCTGCGGCAGCATCGCCAGCCAGGGGGTCAGTTCGGGGTCGATCGCGTAGCTCATGCTGATCATGATCCGGCGCGGGCCGGCCCCGGCCCAGCCGACAGGCGGCGCGAATGGACCGGCCCGCACCCGCCACGTGGCTAACCTGGTCGCCGTGGAGGGCTTGGTGCTGCGACTGTCCGAGCTGGACGCCGACGCGGCGAGCGCCGTGCGGGTGATCGGCTTCTTCGACGCGCTGATCGAGCAGCGGGCGAGCCTGGACCGGCTCGTCGCCAGCACGGCGCGGCTGACCGAGTGCCCGGTCGGGCTGCACGTGCCCGCCAGCGGGGTGCGGGTGCGCGCGGACGCGGACGGGGTGCCGCTGCCGGGGCCGCCGAGGCCGACCGCGGGTGCCGGGCTCACCGGGGGCGGACGGGTCTGGCTGGAGCGCGACGGGGCTGCCACGGCGCTCGATCCGCTCATCCTGGAGCGGCTGGCCATCGCGGCCGGTCTGTTGTTGGAGCAGAACCGGCACCGGCTGCCCGAGCTGGGCGATCCCGCGCTGACTGAACTTTCGGTCAGCGCCTCGGCGGGTGAGGCGGAGCGGTCACGGGCCCTGCACCTGCTGGGCATCGACCTGGACGCGCCGATCCGGGTGCTGGCCGTGCCGGGCGGGCACTGGCCGGGCCCCGAGCCGCAGGCCCCGCTGGGTTCGGCGCTGGCCGTGCTGGTCGCCGAGGACTGGCAGGCGCCCCAGGGCATCGCGGTCGGGGTCGGTCCGCGGGTGACGGCCATCGAGGCCCCGCGCTCGTGGCGGGCGGCCCGCACCGCCGCCCGGTTCGCGGTGCCGGGGCAGAGCGAGGTCGTGCGCTGGGAGGACCTGGGCGGGCTGGCGGTGCTGGCCGACGCGCTCGGCGAGCCCGAACTGTCCTCGGTGCCCGACGTGCTGGCGCTGCGGCGGTTGGCGACCGAGCCGGGCGGTGCGGACACGCTCGCCCTGCTGGCGGCGGTGGTCAGCACCGACTCGGTGCGCAAGGCGGCCGCGCTGGTACACCGCCACCACAGCTCGGCGGCGGCCAGGCTGGCACGGGCCGAGACGGCGCTGGGCTTTTCCGTGCACGGACCGGCGGGCCGGTTCCGGCTCACGCTGGCTCTGGCCCTACTGAGATTGCGTGAGACCGCAATTTGATCAAACTTCACTCGAACAGCCGTAGTACCCCGGCCAAAAAATGCTCAACGTGACGACCGCTGCGCCCTTTGGGGGTAGTGGTTTGCGCTGGCCGCCGGGATACACGTCACGCTGTGTGTAGTAACTTTCCGACCACCAGCTAGTGGGAGGACGCGGCCGGTGGGTGAAACAGCGGAGCACGACTATTCAACCGGCGCGGCAGGTGTGGTCCCCATGGACCAACGCCGCTCCCAGTACCACTTCGTGGCGTTGTGGGTGACCCTCGCGGCCGGGTTCACGTACCTGTTCCTGGGCTTCCAGTACCACGACGCGGGCTACTCGCTGCTGGAGGCGGTGGGCGCGGGCGCGATCGGCGCGGTGGCCTACTTCCTGTACGCCCTGCCCGCGGCCTACCTGGGCTCCACCACCGGCCAGACGCACGCGCTGCTGACCAGGTCGGTGTTCGGCCGGATCGGCTCCGCGCTGGCCACCCTGCTGCTGGTGGGGGTGGCGGCGGGCTGGACCGCGTTCGCCTTCAACCTGCTGGCCACCCTGTTCGACGGCCTGTACGGCTGGGGCCACATCACCCTGGTCAGCGTGCTGCTGGCGGTGCTGGGCATCGCCAACAACCTGTTCGGCTTCAAGGGCATCGCGGGCTTCGCGCGCTGGGTGGCCGCCCCGCTGATGATCATCTGGGTGCTGTTCCTGGTGGTCAAGGGCCTGACCACCACCCCGGGCCAGGCGCTGGCGGCCCGTCCCGCCGGCACCGTGGAACTGCCGTTCCTGGCCGGGATCGGCGTGGCCGTCGGCTCGGTGATGTGGGGCAACGAGCCGGACACCTGGCGCTACGGCAAGCCGAAGCTGTTCTGGCCGGTACCCGCGTTCGCGGTGGCCTTCGCCGTGGGGCTGGTGCTGTTCGTCGCGGGCGGCTGGATGATGGCCGAGCTGTCCGGGCAGGGCCAGTACGACTTCGGGCCCGCCTACCGCTACGTGGTGCAGTACTCGCTGTTCGGCGCGCTGTGGCTGGGCGCGGTGGTCGCCGTGGTGCTGCTGGTGTCGATCAACGACGGCAACTACTACGAGATGATCAACGGCGGGCAGAACGTGCTCGGCCAGCTGCCCGGCTGGCGCCGCTGGCACACCTGCCTGCTGATGGCCGTGATCGCCGCCGTGTTCACCTGGTTGTTCCCCAGCGTGGAGGACGGTTTCTTCAAGGTGGCCAGCTGGTCCTCGATCGCACTGCCCAGCATCACGGTGGTGATGTGCGTGGACCGCTTCCTGCTGCCGAGGCTGACCGGGCTGACCCGGCCGGTGGACCAGGTGCCCAGCTGGCGCGAGGCGGCCACCGCGAACTGGCCCGGCCTGGTGTCGGTGGCGCTGGCCGTGGGCTTCGGCGCCTGGGGCCTCGGTTTGTTGCCCTGGCAGGACTCCGCGCCCGCCGCGGGTCTGGTGCCGGTCGAGACCTGGCTGCTGGCCGGGCTGCTCTACGCTGCCCTAGCCGCTGCCGTCGCGAAGCGACCGCTGGCCACCACGGTGCTCGGCTTCGGCAGGCGGCTCCGACACCACGGTGACGTCTGAGGGAGCATCGCAGCAATGACCGCTTCGGCACGCGAACTGCTGGCAGCCGCCAGGCAGGACCTCGCCCCCGGCGAGCACGAGAACCGCCTTGTCCCGCTGATCGCCCAGGGCACCGCCCCGCGCGCCGCGATCGCCGCGCTGGCCGCCGAGCAGCACCGCATCATCGTCAGCGACTGGCGCAGTTTCCTGGTGCTGGCCTCCCGCTCGCAGGACCCGGCGGCGGGCAGCTTCTTCAGCGACCTGGCCGCGGGCGAGGTGCTGGCGCTGGACAACCTCAAGAAGTTCGCCGCCGCGGCGGGCCTGGACGAGCAGGCGCTCAGGGACTACCGGCCGCGCGCGGGCTGCCAGGCCTACCCGTCCTACCTGGCCTGGCTGGCGCTCAACGGCGAGCCCAGCGACGTGGTGCTGGCCGTGGTCGCCAACTTCTCCGCCTGGGGCTCCTACTGCGGCACGGTCGCCGCCGCCCTGCGCGAGCACTACGGCTTCGACGACGAGGGCTGTGGCTTCTTCGACTTCTTCGCGACGCCCGCGCCCGGCGGGGACGAGGCGGCACTGGCCGTGGTGCAGGCCGGGCTGGACGCCGGTCGCGGCACCGACCAGGCTCGCGAGTACGGCCGCCTGTTGCAGTCCTACGAGCTGATGTTCTGGAACACCCTGGCCGAGATCTCCTGAAGCCGCGTGTCATGAAAGTGCCGTTCCTGGCACCTGACGCCAGGAACGGCACTTTCATGACATGTTCGGGGGCAGCACCAGGTTGCCGCTGCTGGTGGTCTCGCGGCGGCGCAGTTCGCCGACCTTGCCCTCGCGCAGCAGGTCCAGGAACAGGTCCACCACGTCCGGGTCGAACTGGGTGCCCCGGCCCAGTCGCAGCTGCTCGGCGGCCGCGGCCACGCTCAGCGCCGGCTGGTAGGGGCGGTCCACCAGCATGGCCGCCCAGGAGTCGCAGACGGCCAGGATCCTGGCCTCGACCCGGATCCCGTTGCCCACCAACCGGGACGGGTAGCCGTTGCCGTCGTAGCGCTCGTGGTGCTGGCGGATGATGTCGGCCACCACGCCGAAGCCGGGCACCATCCTGGCCAGCCGGTAGCCGTACTCGGGGTGCTGGCGCACCAGCCGCCACTCGTCCTCGTTCAGCGCGGTGGGCTTGGTCAGCACCGCCTCCGGGATGACGATCTTGCCGATGTCGTGCAGCCGCCCGGCCAGCTCGGCGTTGCGGGCGGTGGCCTCGTCCTGGCCCAGTGCGGTGGCCAGGGTCATCGTCCACCGGCTGATGCACAGGCTGTGGTCGTGCGCGCCCAGCTGGGCGTCCACCTCGTCGGCCACGTGGCTGAGGTAGTCGATCATGGCGGTGTGGTCGGTGGTGGTGCTCGTGTCGGGCACCGCCGCCTCGCCGACCACGACCTGGTCCCGGCCGCGGGCCTTGGCCACGTACAGCGCGCGGTCGGCGGTGGCCACCAGCTCGTTGGGACTGTCCCCGTGCAGCGGGAAACAGGCGGCGCCCACCGAGACGGTGACGGCGATCCAGGTGTCCTCGGAGACGGCCACGGGGCTGCTGGCCACCCGCTGGCGCAGCCGCTCGGCGATGGAGTGCAGCTCGCTCAGGCTCGCCTCGGGCACCAGCAGGGCGAACTCCTCGCCGCCGTAGCGGGAGAGCACGTCCCCGCCGCGGGAGGCCCCGCGCAACCGGGCCGAGATCTCGATCAGCGCCTGGTCCCCCGCCGGGTGCCCGTAGTGGTCGTTGATGGACTTGAAGTGGTCCACGTCGATGATGAACACCGCCAGCGAGCCTCCGGAGCGCCGGGCGCGGGCCACCTCGATGGGCAGCTGGGCCTCGAAGAAGCGCCGGGTGTGCAGGCCGGTCAGCGCGTCGGTGATGGCCAGCCGCCGCTGGTCGGAGACCAGCCCCGCCAGCCGGGCGATGGTCAGCCCGAACAGCACGGCACAGGCCAGCGCGATCACCGAGATGTCGGTGAAGTCCCCCGCGGAGTTGCGCACGAACAGGGTGACCGGGGCGATCAGCGCCGCGGCGCACAGCGCGGTGATGCGGGCCGGGCCGATGGCGGTCTCGCGCACCGGGGACGGGTCGGTCAGCCGGGCCATCGTGGGGTGCAGGGCCGCGGCGCCCAGGGCCAGGTTGCCCGCCAGCCAGATGGCGTCCAGGAAGTTGCCCGCCTGGTAGACCCCGTCCAACTGCTGCGAGACGTACAGGGTGTCGGCGGCGACGAAGGCGAGCAGGTTGAAGGTCAGCAGGAAGAACGAGGCGGGACGACGGCCGCCGCCCAGGATCAGCCGCAGCGCGATGGTCAGCATCAGCAGGTCCATCACCGGGTACGCCAGCGAGGTGATCTTGACGACCATCGGCGCGTCCAGCCGGGCGTTGGGCGCGATCAGGTAGAGCCAGGACAGCATGGCCGCGCCCACGCCGATGACCGCGGCGTCGAGCAGGCCGGGCAGGTCGCGGCCGGGGGTGCGGCGGCGGATGAACATCAGCAGGCCGGCCACCACGAGCGGGTAGTGCGACAGGTACAGCGGGTCGGCCACGCCCGGGTAGTCCATCACCTGGAACGCGTAGTGCGCGAGGTAGAAGCTGGTGTCCGCGATGGCGTAGACCACCTGGCTCAGGCCGAGCATCAGCCAGGGCAGCCGGGGGCGCGGCCGGTACCGGTACAGCCCGTAGAGCACCGCGACCGCGGCCGAGACGCTGTCCAGGCAGTACAGCGTGATCCGGACGGCCAGCCCGGTGCCCTCGGCGGGCACCAGGTAGTACGCGACCAGGATGAGGGCGCCGACTGTCAGGTAGCCGATCCACACCCGGCTGAACTCGGTGCGCGGACCCGTCGCGTCCATCGGTGGCCCCTCATCCGGAATTGGTTGGCGAATCAATTATCCGCCTGGCCGAAACCACCAGGCATGATGCCCCAAAACACCCGGTTGCGGAACCGTTACCCGGTCCTTCGGCCATAACGGTCCCCAGCTTAGGGGATCTTCGCGCACTGGTCTGCGTGACCGTGCCGGAGTGGCTCGAAGAGGCACCGGGCCTGTGGCTCACGGGCAAGTTCTGTGAATACCCCGATGGGGGTGAAGGGCCGGTGTGGGCTGGCGAAGCCGCCGCGCAAGCCAACCCACACCGGGGTCTGGGAGGGGGCCTGTCCGGCACCCCTTGCTGAAAACACAGTAAACGTTTTCACTGGAGCTGTCCAGACCACTGAGAGGAGCCGCCCTCATGAGGCCCGAGGACCTGCGCAGCCACCGCTGGTATGGCACCGACGGACTGCGTTCCTTCAGCCACCGCACCAGGACCAGGCAGCTGGGCATCGGCGCGCAGGAGCACCTGGGCAAGCCGGTGATCGCGGTGGTCAACACCTGGAGCGAGCTCAACCCGTGCCACAGCCACCTGCGCGAGCGGGCCGAGGCGGTCAAGCGCGGGGTGTGGCAGGCCGGGGGCTACCCGGTGGAGCTGCCGGTGGGCTCGATGGGCGGGGAGACCTTCCAGAAGCCCACGGCCATGCTGTACCGCAACCTGCTGGCGATGGAGACCGAGGAGCTGCTGCGCTCCTACCCGGTGGACGGGGCCGTGCTGCTGGGCGGCTGCGACAAGACCACCCCCGCCCTGCTGATGGGCGCGGCCAGCGCGGACCTGCCCGCGATCTTCGTACCGGCCGGGCCGATGCTGCGCGGGCACTGGCGCGGGGAGGTGCTGGGCAGCGGCAGCGACATGTGGCGGTACTGGGACGACCGGCGCGCGGGCCTGGTGGACGACCGGCAGTGGGGCGAACTGGAGGAGGGGCTGGCCCGCTCCCCCGGCCACTGCATGACCATGGGCACGGCCTCCACCATGACCTCGGTGGCCGAGGTGCTGGGACTGACCCTGCCCGGTGCCGCCTCGATCCCCGCGGCGGACTCCGCGCATCCCAGGATGGCCGCGGCCAGCGGGATCCGCGTGGTGGACATGGTCCGCGAGGATCTGCGCCCGGCCAAGCTGCTCGACGAGCGGGCCTACGCCGACGCCGTGACGGCGGTGCTGGCGCTGGGCGGCTCCACCAACGCGGTGATCCACCTGGTGGCGATGGCCAACCGCAGCGGGATCACGTTGTCGGCGGCCGACTTCGACCGGGCCGTGCCGGTGCTGGCCGACCTGCGGCCCAGCGGGCGGTTCCTGATGGAGGACTTCTACTACGCGGGCGGGCTGCGCGCGCTGCTGGCCCGGCTGGGCGGGCTGCTGCACCTGGAACGGCCCACCGCGGCCGGGATCAGCCTCGGCGAGGCCCTGGCCGGTGCCGAGGTCTTCGACGAGGAGGTGATCCGCCCGCTGGACCGGCCGTTGGCCACCGGGGGCGGGCTGGCCGTGCTGCGCGGCAACCTCGCGCCGGACGGGGCGGTGCTCAAGACCATCGCCGCCAGCCCGGAACTGTTGCGGCACACCGGGCCCGCGGTGGTGTTCGACGGTTACTCGGACCTGCAACGGCGCATCGACGAGGACACCCTGCCCGTCACCGAGGACTCGGTACTGGTGCTGCGCGGCGCGGGCCCGCTCGGCGGTCCCGGCATGCCGGAGCACGGCATGTTGCCGATCCCGCAACGCTTGCTGCGCAAGGGGATCCGGGACATGGTGCGGATCTCCGACGCGCGCATGAGCGGCACCAGCTACGGAACCTGCGTGCTGCACGTCGCGCCGGAGTCGCACGTGGGCGGGCCGCTCGCCCTGGTGCGCGACGGGGATCTGATCACAGTGGACACCGACCGGCGGCTGCTGCACCTGCACGTGGCCGATGCGGAGCTGGCCGCGCGCCGTTGCGAGTGGACACCGCCCGCGCCGCGGTACACCCGTGGCTACGGCAGCCTGTTCGCCGGGCACGTGTTGCAGGCGGATCGGGGCTGCGACTTCGACTTCCTCGCCGAGCACGGGCCGACCCCCGAACCGGACGCGAGTTGAGACAAGATCGGCGTAAGGTTCGCATTGTCCGGAAGGAGTGGTGTCGGTGGCGGTGACCATCCGCGATGTGGCGCGGCAGGCCGAGGTGTCGGTGGCCACCGTCTCGCGCGCGCTGACCTCCCCCGAGCTCGTGCGCGCCAGCACCAGGGAGCGGGTGCTGGCGGTGGCGGCGGACCTGGGCTACCAGCCCAACCTGGCCGCGCGCGGGCTGATCACCGGGCGGACCGGCAACCTCGGCATCGTGGTGCCCGACCTGAACAACCCGTTCTTCACCGGGGTGCTCAAGGGTGTGCAGTCCCAGGCGCGGCAGTCCTCCTACGCGGTGTTCGTGGCCGACAGCGACGAGGACCCGGCCGCCGAGCGGGACCTGGTGCTGGCGATGGCCAAGCAGGTGGACGGCGTGATCCTGTGCTCGCCGGGCCTCGAGGAACAGGTGGTGCGCGAGCTCGCGCGGGCCACCAGCCTGGTGCTGATCAACCGGCGCGTGCGCGGCATTCCCGCCGCGCTGATGTCCAGCGGCTCGGGCATGCGGCAGGTGATCGACCACCTCGTCGCGCTGGGGCACGGCCGGATCGCCTACCTGAACGGGCCGCGTACCTCCTGGTCGAACCGGGAACGCAGGCGGGGCCTGAAGGCCGCGGTGCAGCGGCACGGGGTGGACCTGGTCGACCTGGGGCCGTTCCCGCCGCGCTACGAGGGCGGGTTGCAGGCCGCGGACCTGGCGCTGGCCGAGGGCGTCACGGCCATCGTGGCGTACAACGACATCATGGCGCTGGGCGTGCTGGCCCGGCTGCGCGACCGGGGCGTGTCGGTGCCCGGACAGGTCAGCCTGACCGGGTTCGACGACCTGATGTTCGCCGCGCTGTGCCAGCCCGCGCTGACCACGGTGGCCATGCCGGTGGAGCCGACCGGGCGGCTGGGCGTGGACCTGTTGCTGAGCAGACTGGGCCGCGACGGCGGTGCGATCAGGCAGGAGGAACTGGACACACAATTGATCGTCCGGGCCACGACCGCACCGCCGTCGGATTCACGGAATTGAGCTACGGCTTGGGCAGCACACAACCGGGAAGGCTCAGGTCCACCTTGCTGCCGGTCATGCACGCGGCCAACAGATAAGTCTGCTGACCGTAGTTGATGCCCTGCCGAACGGTGACGTTGCCGTTCTCGTCCACCTCGCACGGGTTGTTCTCCGTGCAGCGCTCCCCGTTCTCGTTACCGGTGTTGTTGATCCCGATCAGCTTGCCGGTGGCCGCGTCCACGATCGGCGAGCCGGAGGTGCCGCCGATGGTGTTGCACGAGCGGGTGTAGCGGATCGAGTCCTTGGAGGTCCAGTCCGCCTCCTTGAGCCGGTACACGAACCCGTCGATGTCGCACGAGTAGATCCGCTTCCAGTAGCCGGAGACCACCTTGATCGCGGTGCCCGCGGTGGGATGGGTTGGGGAGATCTCCAGCGCCCTGATGCCGTACTGCTGCTGGATCTGCCCGTAGGTGGTGGACAGCTGGTAGAGCGACACGTCGGTGTCGGTCATGGTCGCGTACAGCAGCTTGGTGGCGCGCAGGGTGGCCAGCCGCCCGCCGCTGCCGGAGAGCAGGGTGAAGGTGCGCGAGGAGCTCCGGTTGGTGATCACCTCGCCGGCGGCCGGGAAGCCGCCCTCGTAGCAGTGCCCGTTGGACAGCACCAGGGCCGGGTCGCTCGGGCTGGCCGAGGCCAGTCTGACCAGCGAGCCGGAACAGTTGTTCAGCGCTACGGTGCCGGAGAAGTCGACCGCGGCGGGCGCGGCCTGGGCGACCGGGGCGGCCAGCATGGTCAGCCCGAGCACCGCGCCCAGGAGGGTGCCGATGACGCGTGGGGACATAGCAGGGGTCCTTCCGTCTGTACGGCCAGTGGTAACACGGTGTAGCGGGACGGTAGCCCTGGGCGCCACCCGCCGAAAGTCGGTGCATAACAATTCGCAACCTGTCCCCTTGTTGGATTGTTCAACAAGGCTTAGCCTTCCGAGCACCCCACCCGAGAGAGGAGCACGCTGATGCTCGTCCTGCTCGGTGTCGCACTGGTGGTCGTCGGGTTCGCGCTGCGACTCAACCCGCTACTGGTGGTCACCGCGTCCGGCATCGTCACCGCAGTGCTCGGCGGCGTCACCCCGAGCCAGATCCTGGACGCCTTCGGCAACGGGTTCGCGGGCAGCCGCTCGGTGACCATCTACGTGGTCACCCTGCCCGCGATCGGCCTGCTGGACCGGTTCGGCCTCCAGCAGCAGGCGACCCGGTTGATCGGCAAGCTGCGCGTGCTGACCACCGGCCGCCTGCTCGCGACCTACCTGCTGATCCGGCAGGGCACCGCCGCGCTGGGCCTGACCGGGATCTGCGGGCCCGCGCAGACCCTGCGCCCGCTGATCGCGCCGATGGCCCTGGGCGCCGCGACGCGCAGGCACGGTGAGCTCAGCGACCCGGCCATCGAGCGGGTCAAGGCGTACTCGGCCAGCGCCGACACCGTGGGCCTGTTCTTCGGTGAGGACATCTTCCTCGCGGTCGGCTCGATCCTGCTGATCACCGGCTTCGTGGACACCACCTACCACCTCAAGTTGGACGCGCTGCAGATCGCGCTGTGGGCCATCCCGACCGCCGTGTGCGCGCTGGTGATCCACTCCGCGCGGCTGCTGTGGCTGGACCGCCGACTCGCCAAGGAGCTGGCCCGATGATCGACGCCGAGTGGCTGTACTGGCTGTGCGGGCTGTTCTTCCTGGCCAACGCGGTGCTCTGCGGGCGGGAGAGGCGCTACGGGGCGGTGGCTTTCTGGGCCCTGCTGGGACTGTCCTTCTGCTACAGCACCTTCGTGGTGGCCAAGACCGCGGCGGCATGGCCGCTGGGCCTGGCCGTGCTCGTGATCGCCGGGCTGGCCGGGTTCGGCGCGGTGCGCAAGGCGGAACTGCCCGCGCCCACCGAGGCCGAGCAGGAAAGCTCAGCAGCCAAGCTGGGCAACAGGTTGTTCGTGCCCGCGCTGATGATCCCGTTGGTGGCACTGGTGTTCGCCACGATGCTGGCCTCGATCACCGTGGGCGGCAAGCCCTTGCTGGCCGCGGGCACCGCCACGCTGACCGGGCTCGGCGCCGGAGCACTGATCGCCGTCGCCGTCGGCCTGGTGTTGGTGCGGCCCGCGCAGCCGGTGGGCCTGGGCGCGCCGCTGCGCGAGGGCAGCCGCCTGTTGCAGTCCATCGGCTGGGTCGTGCTGCTGCCGCAGATGCTGGCGGTGCTGGGCCTGCTGTTCGACAAGTCCGGTGTGGGCAAGCAGGTCGGCACCGTGCTGTCGGGGCTGCTGCCGGGCGGCTCGCTGCTGGCCGCGGTGGTCGTCTACTGCGTGGGCATGGCCCTGTTCACCGTGGTCATGGGCAACGCCTTCGCCGCCTTCCCGGTGATGACCGCCGCGGTGGGCTGGCCGGTGCTGATCCAGCAGTTCCACGGCAATCCCGCACTGGTGTTCGCGGTCGGCATGCTCGCCGGGTTCTGCGGCACCCTGTGCACCCCGATGGCCGCCAACTTCAACATCGTGCCCGCCGTGCTGCTGGAGATGAAGGACCGCTACGGGCCGATCAAGGCCCAGCTGCCGACCGCGATCCCTTTGCTGGCCTGCAACATCGCGATCATGTACTGGCTGGGGTTCTGATGCGCACCGTGCTGCTGACCGGGTTCGAGCCCTTCGGCGGGGAGCGGGTCAACCCGTCCTGGCAGGCCGTGTCCCTGCTCGGCGAGCGCCAACCACTGTCCGGTGTGGACATCCGCGTCGCGGTGCTGCCCTGCGCCTTCGACACTTCGCTCGACGCCCTGCGCGCGGCCGTCACCGAGCACTCCCCCGAGCTCGTGATCTGCACCGGCCAGGCGGGTGGCCGTCACGCCGTCACACCGGAACGGGTCGCCGTCAACCTCGACGACGCCCGCATCCCCGACAACGCGGGCAGCCAACCCGTGGACGTGCCGGTGGTCGAGGGCGGGCCCGCCGCCTACTTCACCAGCCTGCCCGTCAAGGCCTCCGTCGCCGCCATGCGTGCCGCCGGGGTGCCCGCCGCCGTCTCGTACACCGCCGGCACCTTCGTCTGCAACCACGTGTTCTACGGGCTGATGCACCTGCTCGCCACGGAGTTGCCCGGTGTGCGCGGCGGCTTCGTGCACGTGCCCTACACCCCGGAGCAGCTCGCCGACGCACCGAGCATGTCCGTCGCCACCATCGCCGAGGGCCTCGCCGCCCTCGTGCGGACCTGCCTGGACACGGTCGAGGATCTGTCGGTTCCCGCCGGGACCCTGCACTGACCCACCCCGTTGTGCCGTGAAGGTGGCTTTCACCGCGCTGGGCGCGGTGAAAGCCACCTTCACGGCGTTGGTGCGGCGACTTTACCTTCGCGAATCAAACAAGATCAAACATCGGATATATCCGGCACAGAACTGCTGTGACACCTACTTGTGGTGTATTGACACCACCTGGGAGTTCCCTGTGTGATGGGCACCACTGATCGAGTTCGTTCGTTTCTGATCGGTTGTGTGTCACGGACAAGGAGGTCCGATGTCTGTCCGCTCACGGTTGACGGCGATCGGTTTGCTGGCGCTCCCCCTGCTGCTGGGCGCCACGGCACCGCTCGCCCACCCTGCCACCGTCGCGGCGCCAGCACTGGACAACGGTCTGGCCAAGACGCCCCAGATGGGGTTCAACAACTGGAACGCCACGCACTGCCGGGCCGAGTTCAACGAGTCCATGGTCAAGGGCATCGCCGACCTGTTCGTCAACAAGGGACTCAAGGCCGCCGGGTACCAGTACGTCAACCTGGACGACTGCTGGGCACTGCCGCAGCGCGACTCCGCGGGCAACCTGGTGCCCGATCCGGTGCGCTTCCCCAACGGCATCAAGGCGGTCGCCGACTACGTCCACAGCAAGGGCCTGAAGTTCGGGCTGTACTCCAGCGCGGGCAGCAAGACCTGTGACACCAACGGGTTCCCGGGCGGCCTGGGCCACGAGAAGGCCGATGCCAAGCTCTGGGCCTCCTGGGGCGTGGACTACCTGAAGTACGACAACTGCAACAACGAGGGCGTGGACGCCAAGCAGCGCTACACCGCGATGCGCGACGCACTGGCCGCCACCGGCCGCCCGATCCTGTACAGCCTCTGCGAGTGGGGCGAGAACAAGCCCTGGACCTGGGCGAAGGACGTGGGCAACTCCTGGCGCACCACCGGGGACATCAGCGACAACTGGGGCAGCATGTTGTCGATCTTCAAGCAGAACGTGGGGCTGGCGCCCTACGCGGGCCCCGGCCACTGGAACGATCCCGACATGCTGGAGGTCGGCAACGGGGGCATGACCGACACCGAGTACCGCAGCCACTTCAGCCTCTGGTCGATCATGGCGGCCCCGCTGCTGATCGGTTCGGACATCCGCAAGGCCACGTCCGCCACCATGGAGATCCTGACCAACAAGGAGGTCATCGCCGTCGACCAGGACCGGCTCGGCGCGCAGGGCCAGGAGATCAGCAACGCCTCCGGTCTGCACGTGATCAGCAAGCCGCTGTCCGGCGGTGACCGCGCGGTGGCCCTGTTCAACGAGACGGCGGCACCGGCCACGATCAGCACCACGGCGGCGAAAGTCGGGCTGCCCCAGGCAGGCGGCTACACCGTGCGCGACCTGTGGACGCACACCACTCGCGAAACCGCGGGCACGATCGGCGCGGTGGTGCCGCCACACGGCACGGTGCTGCTGCGGGTGGGCAACGACCGGAACTGGCCGCAGTACCCGCCCGCCGTGCGCACCGGCATCGAGTTCCCGGTGGCCTACCCCGGCGCGCCGGTGCTCGCCGAGCCGGGAAAGGCCGCCAAGCTGAGCACGGTTGCCGTCAACGACGGGGCCGCCAACGCCACCAACGCCCGCGTGCAACTGACCGCTCCGCAGGGCTGGACCGTGCAGCCGCAGTCAGCCACCAGCACGCCGAAACTGGCTCCTGGCAAGGAACTGCGCACGCAGTGGGCCCTCACCCCGCCCGCGGGCACCAAGCCGGGCACCTACTCGCTGGCGGTCCGCACGAGCTACCAGCCGCAATCGTCCACTTCGGACTACCAGCTCGCGGTCGCCGTGGTGGCGCCGCAACCCGGCGGTACCAGCGGACTCGGTGACGACCAGTGGATCAGCGCGGACAACGGCTGGGGCCCGGTGGAGCGCAACACCAGCAACGGCGAGCAGGGTGCCGGGGACGGGCACCCGATGAAGATCGGCAGCGTGTCCTACGCCAAGGGCCTGGGCGTGCACGCCCCCAGCACCGTCGAGTACTACCTCGGCGGGCGGTGCACCTCGGTGCGCAGCACGGTCGGCCTGGACGAGGAGGCCAACGGCAACGGCTCGGTCAGCTTCGAGGTGTGGGCCGACGGCCGCAAGGTCGCCGACAGCGGGGTGCTGCGGGCGGGCAGCGGGGGCAAGGCGCTGACCGCCGACCTCACCGGGGCCAGCCTGCTGCGACTGGTGGTCACCGACGGCGGGGACGGCAACACCTACGATCACGCCGACTGGGCGGGCGCCGAGCTCACCTGCTCCTGACCCCGCACCACCAGGCCGCGCACCTCGCGGCTGCACAGCGCCAGTCCCGTCGCCGCGAGCACCAGGGCCGCCGCCCCCAGCAGGGTCGGTGCCACGCCCACGCTCGCGGCGACGGGCCCTGCCGCGACCTCCCCCAGCGGCAGGGCCACGCAGGACCCGAGCGCGTCGTAGGAGTAGACCCGGGCCAGCCGGTCGGGCGGCACGTTCTCCTGGAGGGACACGTCCCAGGCCACCGTGAACACCTCGGCCGCCACACCCATCAGACCCATGCAGACCGCCAGCACCACCACCCCCGGCTGCACGGCCAGCGCCACCAGCGGCACGGCGTTGACAAAGGTCAACAGCACACCCACCAGCAGGGCGCGACGCGGCTGCCACCGCGTGGCCAGCAGGCCGCCGAGCAGGGCGCCCACGGTGAACCCGGCCATCACCACACCCCAGCCGGACCGGCCGAAGCTGTGGTCGGCCACCACCGGGCCGAGCACGCTGATCCCGCCCGAACTGGCGGCGTTGACCACCATGAACTGCAGCACCACCACCCACACCCAGGTGCGCGCGGTGAACTCGGTCCAGCCCTCGCGCAGGTCGGCCAGCGCGCTGCTCGCCTCGCGGGCCGGTGCCGCGATCCTGATCGTGGCGAAGCAGCCGGCCGCCAACAGGAACAGCACCGCGTCCACCGCGATGCCCCAGCCCGGGCCGACGGCCGCGACCAGCAGGCCGCCCAGCGAGGCGCCGAGGATCATCGCGGTGTTGTTCGCGATCCGGTTCAGCGCGTTGGCCGGGCGCAGCAACTCCTTCGGCACCGTCTGCGGCACCAGCGCCGCCGAGCCCGGCATGGCCACGGCGGCCAGCGCCCCGTTGCAGGCGCTCAGCACGATCAGCAGCGGGATGGACGCGTGCCCGGTCAGCACCGACAGGGCCACCAGCGCCTGGGACAGCGCCGCGCCGAAGTTGGTGCCCTGCAACAGGACCCCGCGCGGCAACCGGTCCGCGAGCACCCCGCCCAGCAGGAGCAGCGCCACGTTGGCCAGCGACCGCGTGCCCACCACCACGCCCAGGTCCGCCACCGAGCCGGTGAGGTCCAGCACCGCGAAGGACAGCGCGATCGGCGCCACCCCGTTGCCCAGGTAGTTGACCGCCCGCCCCGCCACCAGCCACCGGTAGTCCCGGTGCCGCAGCGCCCCCACAGTGCTCATCCCCGCAAGCTAGCCGACCCCGGGCCGGACCCACACCGGATTTGTCCCACCCGGCCCCGTGGCGTGAAGGTGGCGTTCGCTGCGCTGGGCGCAGCGAACGCCACCTTCACGGCGCACGTGACCCAGGCCGCCGCACCGTGTCCCCGCGTGTCGGCCCGGTGCAGGCCCGCGAGCCCGGGTGCCCGGACACGGCGGCGGCCCAGGCCAGCGTGCCCGCCAACGCCTTGACCGCCTCGCTGTCGAACACGACCTCGACCTGTAGGTCGTTGGGCAGCAGCAGGTACAGCTCCATCGGTGGGCGGCCGGTGCAGTCGTGCTCCCACCAGCGGTGCGGGTTCACGCCGAGCAGGCGCTCGGGGTGTACCGGGTGCTGGCAGGGCACGCCGATGCTGTCGGCCTCGCGCAGCGCGGCGATCAACGCGCCGACCGCGCGGGGCTCCAGCGAGACGGTGAACTCGGGCAGGCCCGCCAGGCCGAGCGTGACCCAGCCGTCCCGGGGACCGGGGACCACCGTGGTGGTCGCGCCGGTGCCCGAGCCGGTCGTGCAGGGCACGCCGCGCGGAGTGAGTTGGTGCATCGGAAACCCTTGCCGCCGTTGAGGTGTGGATACGGCGCGGTGGGTTCCTGAACCCTCTGGAGGACTCCGTCCATCGAGGCACCCGCGTGAGCTGGAGCCGACTTTACCGTCAGTACAGCGATTCGTAGCCCGGATCAACCCGAACGTGGAGCAGGGTGGGCACTGTCGTGGTACCCAGCCCGGCCAGTGCCTCGCGCAGTTGCTCGGGCGTGTGCACGGCCCGAGCCGCGCAGCCCATGCCCTTGGCCAGCGCGGTGAAGTCGAGTCCGCCCAGCTCGGTGCCGGGAACCTTGGCCACCCCGGCGCTGTCGGCCATCGAACGCAGCGCCCCGTACTGGGTGTTGTCCAGGATCACGAAGGTCACCGGCACGTGCTCCCGCGCGGCGGTCCACAGCGCCTGGATGCCGTACATCGCCGAACCGTCGCCGATCACGGCCACCACCGGCCGGTCCCCCGACACCATGCGCACCCCGACGGCGGCGGGCAGCCCCCAGCCCAGCACGCCGCTGGCCATGGTGAAGAAGCCCCGGTCCCGGGAGGTGATCGGCAGGTGGTCGTGCAGGTCGTTGCGGTGGCTGGGGATCTCCTCCACGAGCACCCCGTCCGAGGGCAGCGCCTCGGACAGCGCCGCCAGCACGTAGGCACCCGACATCAGGCCGCCCACCGCGGGCGCCGCTGGCTCGGCCGCCCGCTCCCGCGGTGACGGCGCCGACCGCCCGCTGTCGGTCACCTGCTCCAACAGCGCCTGGGCGGCCAGCTTCGGCGTGGCCAGCAACCCGGTTCCCTCAGGGGCCCAGGCCAGCACGTCCGGGTCGTCGTGGATCAGGTGCAGCGGCGGCAGGTCCGGCCCGTCCTCGGGGGTCTGCACGTGGTAGGTGAACGCCGACGCGCCCAGCGCCACCACGCAGTCGTAGGCCGACAGCGCCTGGGTGAGCTGCTTGCGGGCCGGGGGCAGGAAGCCCGCGAACAGGGCGTGGTCCTCGGGGAACGCGCAGCGCGGCGACATCGGGCTCGCCCACACCGCCGCCCTGGTCCGCTCCGCCAGCCGCACCACCTCCTCCACCGCGTGGTCGGCGTCCACCGAGGCGCCCACGACCAGCGCGGGCCGTTCGCTGGCGTCCAGGGCCCGCGCCACCTCGGCGATCGCCGCGGCGTCGGGCCCGAACCCGGCGGTGCGCGGGCGCAGCGGCACCGGCCCCGCGGGCTGGTCCCAGTCGTCGACCGGCACGGACAGGAACACGGGCCCGTACGGCGGTTGGGTCGCGATCTGCAATGCGCGCGCCAGCGCCGCGGGCACGTCGGCCGCGCGCGCGGGCTGATTGCTCCACTTGACGTACGGCTTGGGGAACTCCGGCGCGTCGATCGCCCCCAGGAACGGGTCCCCGGTCAGCAGCTCACGCGCCTGCTGGCCCGCGATGACCACCAGCGGGGTGCGGTTGCGGTACGCCGTGACCAGGCCGCCCAGCCCGTGGCCCACCCCGCCCGAGGAGTGCAGGTTCACCACCACCGGGCCGCCGCTGAACTGCGCGTAGCCGTCGGCCATGGCCACCACGCAGGACTCCTGCAGGGCCAGCACGTAACGGAAGTCGTCCGGCCAGTCCCCCAGGAACGGCAACTCGGTCGAACCGGGGTTGCCGAACACGGTGGTCGTACCCCAGGCCCGCATCAGCTCTCGGCAGGCATCTCGCACTGTACGCACGCCGCGATCCTAGACGTAGGATGTCTGCGGGCCTTGCACCGTGGCGTGAAGGGCTTGCACCGTGGCGTGAAGGTGGCTTTCACTGCGCTGGGCGCAGTGAAAGCCACCTTCACGCCACTGGGACGGGCTCGATCCCGAACTTCTGGGCTACGAGGCGCCAGAAGAGCGGGACGGCCTCCACACTGGGCCGGACGAGGTGGTCGTCGTGCCCGGTGGTCGAGCGGTGCTCGATGAGGACGTGGCCCGAGCCCACGTGGCCGGAGGAGGGTGATCGGACCACGAGGACGGCGATCGGCGGGGCCTCGGGCACAGGCCGGGCAGCGACCACCAAGTCGTGCATGGAGGTCAGTGCCGCCAATTGGCGATCGGCCCCGCAGACGCGCACGCTGTCGACGATCTCGGCCATGTGGCGGAACTCGGGTGTCCGGCGGCCATCTCGTGGAAGGCCAGGGCGATCTGCGACCAGGGCCGCTCGGTGAAGTGGTCCTGCCAGGCCCGCGAGGTTGCCCGCACCTGGTCAGTGTGCCCCGGCTCGTGCCATGAAAGTGCCGTTCGTTGCACTCAACGCAGGGAACGGCACTTTCATGACGGGTTCGGCAATCGCCCGCGCAACCGCATGGCCTCGCGGACGCGGGTCTGGGCGAGGTCGCGGGCGGCTTCGTGGGTGGTGCGGCCGAGCGCGCGGGCGTGGTCCAGCACGGTGACGGCGTTGGCGCGCAGCTTGTCGGCGATGACGGCGTAGATCGCGGCGGGGTCGGGGCGCAGCGCGGAGTAGCGGGCGTCCATGGCGTACGCCGCGGCGACCACACCCCCGGCGTTGGCGATGAAGTCGGGCAGCACGGTGACCCCGCGCGCGGCGAGGACCTGCTGCGCGGCGGGGGTCGTGGGCAGGTTGGCGCCCTCGACCACGACCCGGGCGCCGATCCGCCCGGCGAGGTCGACGTCGATGACGTCCTGGGTCGCGGCGGGCACGAGCACCTCGGCGGGCACGAGCAGTTCCTCGCCCAGTGCCAGCAACCGGCCACCTCGGTACTCGGTGACGGTCCGGTCCCCGGGCACGGCGAGCAGGGCGGCCACGTCCAGGCCGTCGGGGTCGTGCCGGACCCCCAGCGCGCTGGACACGGCGACCACGGTGGCGCCGAGTTCGGCGTACCGCTTGGCGGCGGCACGTCCGACGGCACCGAAGCCCTGGATGGCGACCCGCGCGCCGGTCAGCTCGGTGACGGCGTCAGTGGCCTCGGCGAGGCCGTACCCGGTGACGCCGAGTTGGTCGTACGGGACGCCGCCCAGCTCGGCGGGGGTACCCACGGCGGCGCCGCGATCACGCAGTTCGTCCTGCACGACGGCGGCGTCGCGCTCGGTCATGCCCACGTCCAGCCCGAGCACGTACTCGGCGGGCACCTCGTTGGACAGCGCCCGCACGAACGCGCGCAGCACGGCCTCCTTGTCGGCGCGGGCCGGGTCGTAGCGGATCCCGGCCTTGGCCCCGCCGTGGAACAGGTCCACCCCGGCCCACTTCCAGGTCATCACCCTGGCCAGCCGGGCGACCTCGGCCACGGTCAGCCCCGGGCTCATCCGGGTGCCGCCCTTGCCCATCCCGCGGGCGGTGTTGTCGATCACGAGCACCCCGCGCATACCGGTGCGGGTGTCGGACACGCAGACGACTTTCTCCGGACCCCACTCGTCCATCAGCTCGAACATGCTCCCAGGCTGCCGGAGCGCGGACCGGGCAGCCAAGGCCAGGAGAACACGACCTCGTGGCCCAGAGGTGCAGGACTGCTTGCCCTCAGCCGAACGAGGTCCCGTGCTCCCGGGCTTGGCTGGGGCGGGGCGGGTTCGCCAAGGTGGAAGGCACACCGAACAGTGAGAAGGGACCTCCATGGCCGAGCCTCTTGCGTGCGCGTCCGTCATCGCGGGCAGCACCGACACCGGCGCCGCGGGCGGAGAACTGACCTCGCTCAACCCCGCTCAGCTCACCGACGTGGTCGCGCGGGTGGCGCTGTCCGGGCCACCGGCCGTGGTCGAGGCCGCACGGGCGGCGCGCGAGGCGTTCCCCGCATGGGCGGCGACCCCGGCTCCGGTGCGCGGGCAGGTCGTGCACCGCTGGGGCCGACTGGTCGAGTCCAACAAGGAGGCCCTCGCGCGGCTGATCACCCGCGAGATCGGCAAGCCCTACGCGGAGTCCCTCGGCGAGGTGCAGGAGATCATCGATACCTGCGACTTCTTCCTTGGCGAGGGCAGGCGGCTGTACGGGCAGACCGTGCCCAGCGAGATGCCGGACAAGCAGCTGTTCACCTTCCGCGTGCCGGTCGGGGTCAGCGTGATCATCACCGCGGCGAACTTCCCGGCCGCCGTGCCCTCCTGGTACCTGGTGCCCGCGCTGCTCTGCGGCAACACCGTGGTGTGGAAGCCCGCGGAGCTGTCCGCGGCCGTGGGCCAGGCGCTGGCCGAGCTGGCCTGGCACGCCGGGGTGCCCGCCTCGGTGCTCAACCTGGTGCAGGCCAACGGCGAGGCCACCTTCACGGGCCTGTCCCAGGCGCTGGAACAGGGGCTGGTGGACAAGGTCGGCTTCACCGGGTCCACCGAGGTCGGCCGGGCGATCAGCGAGCTGTGCGGACGCCACCTGCAATCGCCGTGCCTGGAGCTGGGCGGCAAGAACCCGCTGGTGGTCATGGCGGACGCGAAGCTGGACCTGGCCGTGGAGGGCGCGCTGTTCAGCGGGTTCGGCTCGGCCGGGCAGCGCTGTACCTCGCTGGGCACGGTCTTCGTGCAGCGCGAGGTGCACGAGGAGTTCCTGCGCCGGTTCACCGCGGCCGTGGAGCAGGCCGCGATCGGCGAGCCGATGCGGGAGGTGCTGTACGGACCGCTGATCGACACCCGGTACGCGGAGCGGTTCGAGCAGTACCTGGAGCTGGTCCAGCCGCACCACACCGTGCACGGCTCCACCGGGACGGGCCGGATCACCGATGCCAACCCGCGCAAGGGTTTTGTCGGTTCACCGGAGCAGGGCATCTACGTGCACCCGACCATTGTGGACGGTGTGACCGCGCAGGACGCCCTGTACCGCACCGAGACCTTCGGGCCGCTGGTCGGCGTGGGCAGCTTCGACACGTTCGACGAGGCGGTGGAACTGGCCAACGGGCACGGTTACGGCCTGTCCGCGGCGATCTACACCACCGACGCCGCCAACGCGTTCCGGTTCCGGCAGCGCTGCCGCGCGGGCATGGTCAGCGTGAACAACTCCACCTCCGGGGCGGAGGCGCACCTGCCCTTCGGCGGCAACGGCCTGTCCGGCAACGGCAGCCGCCAGTCCGGGATCTGGGTGCTCGACCAGTTCACCCGCTGGCAGTCGATGAACTGGGACTACGCGGGCAAGCTCCAGAAGGCGCAGATGGACCTGGTGGCGCTGCCGGAGGCCGACCTCGACTACCGGCTGGACGTGTGATGGCGGACCCGATCGACCTGCTGGGCGTGGCGGAGCTGTTCTCCGAGGAAGAGCGGCTCATCCGCGACACCGTGCGCGAGTTCGTGGACGACAAGGTGCGCCCGCACGTGGGCCGCTGGTTCGCCGACGGCACCTTCCCGCTCGAACTCGCCCCGGAACTGGGCAAGCTCGGACTGTTCGGCATGCACCTGACCGGCTACGGCTGCGCGGGGGCCAGCGCCACGGCGTACGGCATCGCGTGCATGGAGCTGGAGGCGGTGGACTCCGGGCTGCGCAGCTTCGTGTCGGTGCAGGGATCCCTTGCCATGACGGCGATCCACAAGTTCGGCTCGGAGCAACAGAAGCAGCAGTGGTTGCCGCGCATGGCCTCCGGCGAGGCGATCGGCTGCTTCGGGCTGACCGAACCGGACTTCGGCTCGAACCCGGCCGGGATGCGCACCACCGCGAAGCGCACCGCTGGGGGCTGGGTCCTCAACGGCAGCAAGCTCTGGATCACCAACGGCGGGGTCGCGGAGATCGCGGTGGTGTGGGCCCGCACCGAGGACGGGGTTCGCGGCTTCCTGGTTCCCCGTGGCACCAAGGGTTTCACGACCCGTGACATCAAGGACAAGTTGTCGCTGCGGGCCTCGGTGACCTCCGAACTGGTCATGCAGGACTGCGAGCTGCCCGAGGACGCGGTGCTTGCCGACAGTCGTGGCCTGCGCGCTCCACTGTCCTGTTTGAACGAAGCGCGGTTCGGCATCCTGTGGGGCGCCGTGGGTGCCGCGCGTGACTGCTACGCGACCGCCTTGCGGTACGCCAAGTCCCGCGTCCAGTTCGACCGGCCGATCGCCGGTTTCCAGCTGACCCAGCAGAAACTGGTCGGCATGGCACTGGAGCTGGAGAAGGCGTTCCTGACCGCGCAGCACATCGGGCGGCTCAAGGACGCGGGCCGCTGCGAGGCGGCGCACGTCAGCTTCGGCAAGCTCAACAACGTGCGGGTCGCGCTGGACATCGCCCGCGAGGCGCGCACGATCCTGGCGGCCAGCGGCATCACCACCGAGTACTCGGTGCTGCGGCACGCCAACAACCTCGAGTCGGTGCTGACCTACGAGGGCACCAGCGAGATCCACACGCTGGTGCTCGGCGAGGCGATCACCGGGATCGGCGCGTACCGGTGACCGAGCAGGTCGACGAGCACTTCCTGGCGGCGGTGGCGGGACTGCGGGCGTGCCCCGCCGCCCCGGTGGCCGACCGTGCGCGGCTGCTGGAGCTGTTCGACGCCCAGTTGGGCAGCCGCCACCTGGACCTGGTGGCCCGCGAGTTCCGGGCCAAGGGCCTTGGCTACTACACGATCGGCTCCGCCGGGCACGAGGGCAACGTGGCCGTGGCCGCCGCGCTGCGCCCCACCGATCCGGCCCTGCTGCACTACCGCTCCGGGGCGTTCTACCTGGAGCGCGTGCGGCAGGCCGGGCTGTCCACCGGGCTGGACGACGTGCTGCTGGGCATGATGGCGGCCACCGAGGAGCCGATCGCGGGCGGGCGGCACAAGGTGTTCGGCAACCACGCGGCGGCCGTGATCCCGCAGACCTCCACGATCGCCTCGCACCTGCCGCGGGCGGTCGGCGTGGCCTTCGCCATCGAGCGGGCGCGCAAGCTCGGCGTGGACTCGCCCTGGCCCGCCGACGCGCTCGCGGTGTGCAGCTTCGGGGACGCCTCGGCCAACCACTCCACGGCCGCCGGGGCGATCAACACCGCCGTGTACTGCGGCTACCAGAAGCTGCCGATGCCGCTGCTGCTGGTGTGCGAGGACAACGGGCTGGGCATCAGCGTGCCGACCCCGCACGGCTGGATCGCCAGCGCCTACGGCAATCGGCCCGGCCTGCGCTACTTCTCCGCCAGCGGCTTCGACCTGGTGCAGGCCTGCCAGGTCGCCGCCGAGGCCGCCGACTGGGTCCGTCGCAAGCGCTTGCCCGCCTTCCTGCACCTGCACACCGTGCGGCTAATGGGCCACGCCGGGTCCGATCTGGAGTCGGCCTACCGGGCCCCGCAGGAGACCGCCGCCGAGTTGGCGCGCGATCCGCTGCTGGGCACCGCCGAGCAGCTGATCGCCTGCGGGGCGCTGACCCCGGACGAGGTCGTGCGGCGGTACGAGGACAAGCGCGCCGAGGTCCGCGCGCGGGCGGAACGCGCCGCCGGCCGACCCCAGTTGGACAGCGCCGCCGCCGTGCTCGCACCGCTGGCGCCACGCAGGCCCGAGCTGGTGGCACAGGCTGTGCGGCCCGCGCAGCCGCACGAGCCGGTCACCTTCGCGCAAGCGGTCAACCGGACGCTGGCGGACCTGCTCGCGCAGCACCCGAACCTGCTCGTCTTCGGCGAGGACGTGGGCCGCAAGGGCGGGGTGTACGGCGTCACGCGGGGCCTGCGGCGGCGGTTCGGCGCGGGGCGCGTGTTCGACACCGTGCTGGACGAGCAGTCCATCCTGGGCCTCGCGCTGGGTACCGGCGTGTCCGGACTGCTGCCGATCGCGGAGATCCAGTACCTGGCGTACCTGCACAACGCCGCCGACCAGCTGCGCGGCGAGGCGGCGACGCTGCGCTTCTTCTCCAACGGCCAGTACCGCAACCCGATGGTCGTGCGCATCGCCGGGTACGGCTACCAGAAGGGCTTCGGCGGGCACTTCCACAACGACAACGCGATCGCCGCGCTGCGGGACATCCCCGGCCTGGTGATCGCCTCACCCGCCCGCCCCGAGGACGCCGCCGCGATGCTGCGCACCTGCGTGGCCGCGGCCCAGGTGGACGGCAGCGTCTGCGCCTTCCTGGAGCCGATCGCGCTGTACCACACCAGGGACCTGCACACCGAGGGCGACGGCGGCTGGCTGGCCGGGCCGCCGACCGGGCACGTGCCACTGGGCAGCGGCCGGACCCACGGCACCGGCACCGACCTGACCCTGGTGAGCTTCGGCAACGGGGTGCCGATGAGCCTGCGCGTGGCGCGGCGCCTGGCCGAGCACGGCCTCGGTGCCCGCGTGCTGGACCTGCGCTGGCTCGCCCCGCTGCCCGTGGCCGACCTGCTGCGCGAGGCCACCGCCACCGGCCGGGTGCTGGTCGTGGATGAGACGCGGCGCACCGGCGGGGTGTCCGAGTCCGTGCTGACCTGCTTGCTGGACAACGGGTTCAGCGGCCGAGTCGCCCGCGTGGCCAGCGAGGACAGCTTCGTCCCGCTGGGCGGGGCCGCGCTGCACGTGCTGCTGTCCGAGGACACCGTGCTGCGCGCGGCGTTCGATCTACTGAACATCAGACTTCCGACGGGTACTGGCCTGGAGTGACCCGGCCCTAGCATCGGCGCTGGCGCGTGACCCCTGCGAAACAACCTCTGCACCGACCATGCGCTCCACAACGAGACCCACCGGCACCTGAGCGCTGCCGGTCGGTGACGCGCGCCTTGGTGAAGTCCCTGCGAACAAGGACGGAACGCGATGCGAAGCGCTCTCGTTGCCCTGACCTCGTTATGCCTCCTGCTCACCGGCGCCGCCGCCGGCAACGCCAGCACCCGTGAGGGCGTCGTGCCCGGGTTGTCGGGTACCGATGCCGTGCACGCCGCCGGACCGGCTGCCGACAACTTCCTGAAGCTGCACCGGCAGCGCGTCGCCGACAACGCGGCCCGCAAGCCCCAGGTGGCCGCGCAGCTGCACACCTTCTGGGGCCCCGAGCCCAAGCTCGGCAGCGGCGACGGCATGGTCGTCACCCAGAGCATCACCCCGAGCCTGCGGCTGTCCAACTCCAGCGACACCGTGTACGCGCCGACCATGAAGCCCACCGGGCACTCCTGCATCGAGATCACCACCGCCTACGGGCTCGGTGACGCCGGTCAGCTGTGGGCCTGGGACTGGTGCAAGTCGGTGTCCCCGGCGAAGGTCGTGTACCTGGACAGCTCCTTCGTGAGCACCTACACGACAACTGTCAACGGTCACCCGGCCTACACGGTGCAGGAGGTCCAGACCAACGCCAGGCAGAACACCTGGACGGCCTCGCTCTACAACTACAAGACCAGCGCCTGGGACGTGCTGTTCACCCAGAGCGGCAGCGACCAGAGCCAGCTCAACGAGGGCTGGGACATCTTCGAGATCTACGCCACGCACAACAACTCGACCGGCAACGCCTACTACTGCTCCGACGCCAGGGGCGCCGTGTTCGAGAGCAGCTCGATCAAGCTGCGTTCCGGCGGCAGCTGGGTCCCCGCCACGTCCTCGAACTCCCCGCTCTCGCCAACGACCAACCCGCGGCCGAGCGACTACGACTGCTCCTCGCTGAAGTTCGAACTGCTCAACGCCAACGACCACTGGCGCGTCACCGTGTGACCGCCACCACTCGCGTGAGTGAGCCGCCCACCGCGCCGGCCTACGGATTTCGTGAAGGAATTCGGCCGTCCGGTGGGCGGTGGTCGCCAACAGCCTCTTCGAGGATCTACCATGACTCGCCGCGGTGCGCCCCGAAGCACCGCGACCACCCAAGCGGCGAACGGGTCGACGCAACCACTGACCCGAGACTGGAAGGTACGTAGCGGAATGGGAGACAGCCTCGCCTGCCGGGCGTTGCACGCGCCACAGCCGATCACGGCGACCACCGTGCAGCCGCACACTCCGTCACAGACGGAACCAACCGGGGCGATGTCCCGCATCCGCGAGTACCTCGACCGTGAGAAACCGCCCACGCCCTGCCTGGTCATCGACCTGGCCACGGTGCGGGAGCGGTACCACCAGCTGGCCGCTGCCCTGCCGGGCGCCCGGCTGTACTACGCCGTCAAGGCGAACCCGAACGCCGAAGTGGTGCGCCTGTTGGTGGAACTGGGCGCCAGCTTCGACGTGGCGAGCATCCCCGAGATCGAGCTCTGCCTGGCCAGCGGCGCCCGTCCGGAGCAGATCTCCTACGGCAACACGATCAAGAAGCGCGCCGACATCGCGCGGGCCTTCGAGCTGGGCGTGCGTCTGTTCACTTCGGACAGCCTCGCCGACGTGGAGCACCTGGCCGAGCACGCGCCCGGCGCCTCGGTGTTCTGCCGCGTGCTGCTGGCCGACACCGGTTCGCTGACCCCGTTCGGCAAGAAGTTCGGCTGCGCCCCGGAAATGGCCACCGAACTGCTGTCCCACGCCGTGCGGCTGGGCCTGCGCGCGGGTGGCGTGTCCTTCCACGTCGGCTCGCAGCAGCTCGCCCCGTCCGCCTGGGACGAGGGCGTGCGGCAGGCCGCTGGCGTGGCCGCGAAGCTGGCCGCCGAGGGCATCGAGCCGCCTCTGCTGAACATCGGCGGCGGGCTGCCCGGCCGTTACACCCAGGACATGCCGCCGCTGGCCGAGTACGCCGGGGCGATCACCTCCTCGGTGCGCGAGCACTTCGGCGCCGCCGGGCTCGCGCTGCCCCAGCTGGTGCTGGAACCGGGCCGGTTCCTGGTCGCCGACGCGGGGCTGCTGCGCAGCGAGGTCGTGCTGGTCTCCCGTAAGTCCACAGAGGACACTCACCGCTGGGTGTACCTGGACGTGGGCCGCTACAACGGGCTGGCCGAGACCGAGAACGAGTACATCACCTACCTGCTGGCCACGCCCGGCCGCGAGGGTGCGACCGGTCCGGTGTACCTGGCCGGTCCCACCTGCGACGGGGACGACGTGCTGTACCAGCACAACGTGTACCGCCTGCCGATGGAGCTGCGCGCCGGGGACCACGTGGAGTTCCTCAGTACCGGCGCCTACACGGCGAGCTACTCCTCCATAGCGTTCAACGGGTTCGCGCCGCTGCCGACCCACTGCATCTGACCGCGCGCGAGCGGTCGACCTCTTTCGTCCAGGCCCTGTCAGGGGTCTGGTCTGCCCTGGGAATAGATGGGAGTGATAGATGACCGGAGTACTGGGCTCGGTGCAGACCGTGGGGTCGTTCACCGGACAGCACGTGCTCGCCGAGATGGAGGGCATCGAGGCCGCGCTGCTCAACGACGAGCAGAGGCTGCGGGAAATCCTGGCCACCGTGCTCGACCAGGCGGGAGCCACCGTGCTGGAGGTGACCTCCAAGCAGTTCGAGCCGCAGGGGGTGACCGTGCTGGCACTGCTGTCCGAGTCGCACGCCTCCCTGCACACCTACCCAGAGATCGGAAAGGTCTTCGTCGACGTCTTCACCTGCGGGCACCGGGCCAAGCCCGAGTTCGCGGTGCAGCTGCTCGCCGAGGCGTTGCGCACGCCCGTGGTGCACGCGAAGACCATCCGCCGCGGCGAGGACGAGTAGTCGTGTCCCCCTTGCCAGCGAAGAAGATTGTGAGGACCCAGTGACCACAACCGAACGCACGAAGCAGATCCACGAGCCCACCGGTCAGGGGCTCACCCGGATCTGGGACCTCGACGAGGTCGTCTGGGAGGGTGACACCGACTTCCAGCACCTCGTGATCGCCAAGACCGCCCAGGGCGTGTCGCTGTTCTGCGACAACGACCGGCAGAGCACCGAGTTCAGCCAGCTCACCTACCACGAGGCACTGATGGTGCCCGCGCTGCTGCTGGCCGACCAGGTGCGGTCCGTGCTCGTCGTCGGCTCCAGCGAGGGCGTCGTCTGCCAGATGGCCGTGGCCGCCGGTGCGACCCGGGTCGACCACGTGGACATCGACACCCAGGCGGTCAAGCTCTGCGCGGAGCACCTGCCCTACGGCTACACCCCGGAGGAACTGGACCGCGCCGAGCGCGGCGACGGGCCGATCCGGGTGCACTACGCCGACGGGTGGAAGTTCCTGCTCGACGCCGCGAACGGCACCGACCGGTACGACATCGTGCTGGTCGACCTGCCCGACGAGCGCGAGGAGGAAGCCCAGCACAACCGCTTGTACGGCACCGAGTTCCTCGGCATGTGCAAGGCCGTGCTGGCGCGGGGCGGCGTGGTGGTGACCCAGGCGGGTTGCCAGACCATGTGGCGCAACAAGACTTTGCAGACCTCGTGGCGGCGTTTCACCGAGACGTTCGGCACGACGGCGTACTACGGCTCCGACGAGCACGAGTGGGCCTACCTGTTCGGGCGCGCCGACGAGGTCGCCGACCCGACCGCGCTGATGATCGAGCGGCTGCCCGCCTGCGGGTACCGCCCGGAGTCCATCGACGCGCTGGCGCTGCGGGGCAACTCGGTTCCCCCGTACCGCGTGCGGCACCAGTAGTACCCGGCGGCGGGGTACGGTCCGCACCCCGCCGCCCTCACAACTCGGGGCGCCAGCAGCGTTTGACCTCCAGCCAACTCGGCGCGGGCCCTGGCGGCTGCTGGTGCCCGGTCGCGCGCAGGCCGTCCAGCATCAGCTCCAGGTAGCGCCGTTGCAGCAGGGCGGAGCGCTCGGCGCTGCCGACGCCCCGCACCCTGAGCTGAGCGAAGATCAGGTACAGGTCGCCCGGCGTGATGCCCGCGCGCATCGCCCCCGACGCGATCGCCCTGTCCAGCAAGGCTTCCAGCACTTCCGCCAGCCGGTCGCTGGTGGCCAGCTGCTCGTCGGTCGCCGGGAACACACCGGCCAGTTGCAGCAGTTCCCCGCTGCCCGCCTCGGCACAGTCCCGCATGAACCCCGTGAAGGCCGCCCACGCGTCCCCCGGCTGTTCCACCGCCTGCTGCGCCAGTTCCACCAGCTGTTCCATCGCGTGGATGCACAGCTGCTGAACCAGTTCGTCCTTGCTCGCGTACCTCCGGTACAGGGAGGCCACGCCGACACCGGCCCGCCGCGCGATCGCCGCCATCGAGGCGTCCGGCCCCAGCTCGGCGAGCACGGCCCTGGCTGCGTCGAAAACCAGTGTGTCGTTGCGCCGCGCCTCCGCCTGTCTGCTCACGTGGCCAGGCTAGCCGCTGCTCAGGGCGGGTCGGGTTCCGCGATGGGCTTGGGCCGGGTCGTGTAGACGAACCCCAGCGGGGTCGTCCAGTGCCGGGTCCCATCCAACTCTCGGGTGAACCGGTACAACCCAATCGTCTTCACATAATGGTGCAGCTCACAAAACGGCCCCAGATTGCGCGCATCCGTCACCCCACCCGAGGCGAATCCCCGCGCATGGTCGATCTCGCACCGCGCCGCAGGCCGCATACACCCCGGCGCCTGACACACCCGATCCCGCACCCGCACGAATTCCTTCAACGCCTCAGGTGGTCGATACCGTTTCCGTCCCACCCCCACCGGCATCCCGACCTCATCCACGAGAACTTTCCGCCAGTCCCCCTGCGCGGCGATCTCCCGCGCGGTAGCCGCCTCCACCGGCCCCACCCCGGAAATGTACCCCGGCTCCTCAGTTAGTCCAATGAGCGTCTTCGCGGAAATCGTGAGATCGGTGTGCACAGTCACCGGTCGGCCGCTGCCCAGCATCCGGTCAATGAACACATCGGCCTGCTTCTCACCCCAGGACCGGTCATCTTCGAGGCTCTCCGCGTCGGCGGTGATCTGATCGAAGATCACCCGCGCGGGCACCGCATCCAGGTACGCGGTCAGCAACGCCATCCCATCCGGCATCGACCGATAGCCCACCTGCGAAGACTTCCGCACCGCCCGCACGTGCCGCCGCTGCGCACCCACCGGATCCACCAGGCAGACCAGCCGATCGGTCTCGGCCTTGAGTTCCTGGGTGGTCCACTCGGCGGCCCCGGTCAGCCCGGCATCCACCGCCCGAGCCTGCTCCGCATCCAGGTTCTCGGTCCGCTTGCGCACCACCTCGAACCGGTCCAGATCCACCAACCCATCCCGCAGCAACCCCGCCACAACGGGAAGCCGATCCAGCGCGGCAGCCTGGTCCAGTTTCCGCCGCGCGGCACCCAACGGAATGTGCAGCAGCAATGCCAACTCGTGGGGATCATCCAACTCCGCGATCAGGCGAAGCTGCGCGTGATCGAGCGTCCGCTTGGCAACCTCAGCCGCCAAGACTGCCCGCACGATCTCCACCTTCCCCACGCCACCAATTCTACTCCGAATGCCGGACACGGAAGAGTGAAAGGGCGGCCGATCGCCGCGCGCAAAGAGTGACGATGGACGCACGGGCCTCGCGGCAGCGAATGCCGGAAACGAAAGGGTGAAAAAAGGGAGGCCAATTGCCGCCCGCGAAGAGTGACGATGGACGCAGGCCTCGCGGCAGCGAATAGCCGACACTAACAGGCGAAAGAGGGCCGCCGCCAACAATCAGCCAAACCCCAGGGGTGGTTTTTCTGGGGGAGGCGATGGGCTACGCTGCCCGGCGAAATCGGGGCGGCATTCCACGCCCCGACTCCCGATTACCGCCCATCGCCAGGGGCCCCAGACAAAACCGCCCCGTCACCCCGTAGCCACAAGCACCCGCCGCCGCCCCGCCATCATCGCCAGCGACAACCCCGCCGCCCCGCAACTGAGCAGACCCGCCACGTACCAGGCCAGGTCGTAGTTGCCGAGGTTGTCGCGGACCAACCCGGCCGCGACTGCGGCGAAGGCCGCACCGACCTGGTGGGAGGCGAACACCCAGCCGAACACGATCGGCCCGCGGTCACCGAAGTACCGGCGGCACAGGGCGACGGTCGGCGGCACGGTGGCGACCCAGTCGAGCCCGTAGAAGACGATGAACACGAGCATGCTGGGCTGCGTGGTGCCCGCGAACAGCGAGGGCAGGGTGAACAGGGACAGCCCGCGCAGCCCGTAGTACGCGCCGAGCAGCACGCGCGAGTCGAACCGGTCGGTGAGCCAGCCGGAGAAGACGGTCCCGGCGATGTCGAAGATGCCGACGAGCGCGAGCAGGCTGGCGGCGGCGGTCTCCCCCATGCCGTGGTCCATCGCGGCGGGGATGAAGTGCGTGCCGACCAACCCGTTCGTCGTGGCCCCGCAGATGGCGAACCCGGCCGCCAGCAACCAGAACGGCTTCGTCCGCGCGGCGTCGAACAGTGCCCGCAACGCCAACCGCGCCGCGCCACCACTCGCGGCCTCAACCACAGCGGGCTCCGTAGCACCGAGCGCCACGAGCCCCACGTCCTCCGGGCGGTCCCGCAGCAGCAACGCCACCAGCGGAACCACCACCAGCGCAGCCCCTGCCACCACCAGGGCCGCGACACGCCAACCGGAGTCGGCGGCGATCGAGGCCAGTACGGGCAGGAACACGAGCTGACCGGCCGCGCTGCCCGCGGTGAGCACGCCGGTGACGATGCCGCGGTGCCGCACGAACCAGCGGGAGGTCACGGTGGCGACGAACGCGAGCGCCATGGAGCCGGTGCCCAGCCCGACGAGCACGCCCCAGCAGAGCAGGAGCTGCCAGCTGGCGGTCATGAACACGGTCAGCCCGCTGCCGACCGCCACGACCAGCAGCGCGACGGACACGACAGCCCGGATCCCGAAGCGCTGCATGAGCGCGGCGGCGAAGGGCGAGGTGAGCCCGTAGAGCACGAGGTTGACCGACACGGCGGCCGAGATGGTGCCCATGGACCAGCCGAACTCGCGGTGCAGCGGGTCCATGAGCACGCCGGGGGTCGCGCGGAACCCGGCCGCGCCGACCAGCGCCACGAAGGACACTGCGGCCACGACCCAAGCACGGTGGATCTTCGATCTCAACACGGCGACCAGCAAACGCGCTCGGCCCCATCGAGCACGAGTGGCCCGGAGGCCACTATGTGCAAGAATCGGGCCATGAGGACCGGCAAGCACACCGTGGTCGTGCTGGCACTGGACGGGGTGGTCGCCTTCGACCTGGGCATCGCCTCGCGCGTCCTGAACTCGGCGGACCAGGCGCTGGGCGGCACCGCCTACGAGGTGCTGACCTGCACCGCGGACGGCGGCCCCGTGCGGACCACGGCGGGGTTCGCGCTGCTGCCCGGCCACGGCCCGGAGGTGCTGGAACGCGCGGACACGGTGATCGTGCCGGGGCCGTGCGAGGGGCCACTGGTCACCAGCGCGACGCTGCCCGGGGACCTCGTGGCGGCGCTGGCCCGCGTCCCGGCCAAGGCCCGCTGGGTGTCGATCTGCACCGGGGCGTTCGTCCTGGCGGCGGCGGGTCTGCTCGACGGCAGGCCCGCGACCACGCACTGGATGCACACGGAGACCTTCCGCGCACTGCACCCGCGCGTCCAACTCAACCCCGACGTGCTGTTCGTGGACGACGGGGACGTGCTCACCTCGGCGGGCGCCGCGGCGGGCATCGACCTGTGCCTGCACATCGTGCGCCGCGACCACGGCAGCGAGATCGCCAACCAGGTGGCCCGGCGCACGGTGGTGCCCGCGTGGCGTGACGGCGGCCAGAGCCAGTACATCGAACGGCCGTTGCCGGAGGTGGTGGACTCCAGCACGGCGGCCACCCGCCGCTGGCTCACCGAGCACCTGCACGAGCAGGTCGACCTGCGCGGGCTCGCCGCGACCGCGCGGATGAGCGTGCGCACCTTCACGCGCCGCTTCCGCGAGGAGACGGGCATGAGCCCCGGCCAGTGGCTGTTGCGGCAGCGGGTGGAGCGGGCCCGACACCTGTTGGAGAGCACGGAGTTGTCGGTGGAACGGATCGCCCGCGAGGCCGGGTTCGGCACCACGGCCTCGCTGCGCCAGCACCTCAACTCCGTGCTCGGCGTCTCCCCTTCGGCCTACCGCAGGGCGTTCACCGGTAGGCGGCCTGCCCGACGGGCCGGATGAGGATCTCGTTGACGTCCACGCTCGGCGGCTGGCCCACCGCGTAGAGCACCGCCCTGGCCACGTCCTCCGGCTCCAGCTTGGGCTCCCCGTAGCGGTCGACGGGGATCGCCGGGGTGTCGACCAACCCTGGCTGCACCACGGTGACCCGCACCCCGCTGCCCACGCACTCCGCCCGGATCGCCTGTGCCAGCCCGGAAACGGCCCACTTCGTCGCCGAGTAGAGGCTGCCCGGCCGCACCCCGCGCCCGGCCGCCGACCCGGTCAGCACCAGGTGGCCGCCGCTGCGCACCAGCGCGGGCAGCGCGGCGCGCGCGGTGTAGGCGGGCCCGCACACGTTGGCCAGCACCATGTCCTGCCACTGCTCGGGCGGGGTGCCGCCGTCACCGAGGAACGAGGTCGTCACGGCGATGCCCGCGTTGGCGAACACCACGTCCAGCCGCCCGAAGTGCTCCTCGGCCCGCTCGATGAGCGCGCTGACCTGCCCCCAGTCCGCCACGTCGCAGGGCTGCGCGAACACCTGGTCCGGACCACCGCCCAGGGACTCGGCGAACGCGGCGAGCCGGTCGGCACCGCGCGCCGCGAGCACGAGCCGGTACCCGGACTTGGCGGCCAGTCTCGCGGTGGCCGCACCCAGTCCGCTGGAGGCACCCGTGACGAGCAGCACTTGATCGTTCATGAAGACCACCCTAGGGCCGCCGACGTGGTCCGCAACCCGGTGTGCCCGCCCAGGGTACGCTCAGTGGCGATGGACAGCAGGGCGAGCCGCCACCGGTGGGTGATCAGGACGATCACCGTGTTCGCCGTGCTGGTTGGTGTGTTCGCCATGCACGGCCTGCCGATGGCCGTGGGCACCGGCTGTCACGGCGGGAGCACCGCCATGTCGGCCACCGCGATGTCCGGGCACGCCGACAGCGGACCCGTGGCCGCCCCGGCCCACCACCGCGGCGAACTGTGCGTGTTCGTCCAACCGGACGCCGCGGACAGCTCCGCGCTGCTCGCGCTCGCCGTCCTGGCGCTGACCGCGTTCGCCCTGGTGCTCGGCCTGTGGTCGACCGACCGCCCCTCGCGCGGCCCCCCGCTGCCCAGCGGCGCGCAGTTGCTGCTGCGCCTGTCCGTGTCGCGGACCTGACAGGACCAGTTCACCCCGGTCCCGTTTGTCGTTCGCACGTAAGGACTTCCACTCATGCTGTTCCGTCGTACCCTGCTGGCCGCCGCCGCGCTGGCCACCCTCACCGCCTGCTCGCAGGCCCCCGCCGAGCACGACATGTCCGCCATGCCCATGCCGGACGCGGGCACCTACAAGGTCTCCTCCACGTCCACAGTGGACAACGCCGACTACCGGTTCACAATCGTGGACGGCGGCGGCAAGACCGTCACGCAGTTCGAGCCGGACCAGACCAAGCTGATGCACTTCTACCTGATCCGCTCGGACCTCACCGGCTTCCAGCACGTGCACCCGACGATGGCCGCCGACGGCACCTGGACGGCCCCGCTGACCCCGGCCGGTCCCGGGGACTACCGGGTCTACGCCGCGTTCACCACCGGCGGCAAGGAGCAGGTCGTCGGTCAGCCGACCCAGGTCCCGGGCACCGCGACGAGCACCCCGCTGCCGCCCGCCTCGGCCAGCGCGCAGGCCGACGGCTACACGGTGTCGCTGGAGGGCGAGCCGATGGCGGGCATGGCACACTCGCTGAAGGTGACCATCAGCAAGGACGGCAAGCCCGTGACCGACCTGCAGCCCTACCTCGGCACCAGCGCACACCTGTCGGCCTTCCACGAGGGCGACCTGGAGTTCGCGCACCTGCACCCCGAGTCCGCCAACGGGGCTGAGCTGTCCTTCCACGCGGTGCTGCCCAAGTCGGGCAACTACCGGCTGTTCGTGCAGTTCCAGACGAACGACACCCTGCACACCGCGGCGCTGACGCTCAAGGTCAGCTGATGGTCCTCGACGCGGTGGGGCGCGCGCTGGCCATGGCGGGCTCGATGACCTGGGAGATCCTCTGGGCGCTCATCCTGGGCTTCGCGCTGTCGGCCGTGGTGCAGGCACTGGTGCGCAAGGCCACGGTGGTCCGGCTGCTCGGCGACGACCGTCCCAGGACGTTGCTGGTGGCGGCCGGACTGGGCGCGGCCTCCTCCTCGTGTTCCTACGCGGCGGTGGCGCTGGCCCGGTCGCTGTTCGTCAAGGGCGCGAACTTCACCGCGTCGATGGCCTTCGAGATCGCCTCCACGAACCTGGTGGTGGAGTTGGGCGTGCTACTGGCCCTGCTGCTGGGCTGGCAGTTCACCGCGGCGGAGTTCCTCGGCGGCCCGATCATGATCGTGCTGCTCACGGTGCTGATGCGCCGGGTGCTGCGCCGCGGGCGGCTGCTGACCGCCGCCCGCGAGCAGGCCGAGAAGGGCGTGGCCGGGGCCATGGAGGGCCACGCCGCGATGGACATGTCGGTGCGGGCGGGCGGTTCGGTGTGGCGCAGGCTGCGCTCGGCCGAGGGCTTCACCTCGGTGTCGCACGTGTTCGTCATGGAGTGGGCGGCGATCCTGCGCGATCTGGTGATCGGCCTGCTGCTGGCCGGGGCGATCGGGGCGTGGGTGCCCGAGGAGTTCTGGCGGCAGCTGTTCCTGACCGGCCACCCGGTGCTGTCCGCGCTGTGGGGGCCGCTGGTCGGCCCGCTGGTGGCGGTGCTCAGCTTCGTGTGCTCGATCGGCAACGTGCCGCTGGCGGTGGTGCTGTGGAACGGGGGCATCAGCTTCGGCGGGGTCGTCGCCTTCGTGTTCGCCGACCTGCTGATCCTGCCGATCCTGAACATCTACCGCCGCTACTACGGCACCCGCATGGCCCTGGTGCTGTTCGGCCTGTTCACCGCCGCCACGGTCGGCGCGGGCTACGCCGTGGAGCTGCTGTTCGGCGTGACCGGGCTGACGCCCACCCGGCGGGCCGGGACCATGGTCGAGTCGGGCGTCTCGTGGAACTACACGACCTGGCTCAACCTGGTGTTCCTCGCGCTGGCGGCGGTGCTGGTGGTCCGGTTCCTGCGCACCGGCGGTGTCGGCATGCTGCGCATGATGGGCGGCTCACCGCCGAACAGCGGGCACGATCACACGTAGCGCGGGAAGCACGGGCGGCGGCGCGGCGTTACACCAGGACGTGACCGGACCACTTCCTGCCGACGTGCCGCTGTCCGTGCTCGACCTGGCCCCAGTGCCCGAGGGGTCGACGAGCACGCAGGCGCTGCGCAACACCCTGGACCTCGCCCGCCACGTCGAGGACTGGGGCTACCACCGGTTCTGGCTGGCCGAGCACCACAACATGCCCGGCATCGCCAGCTCCGCGCCCGCGGTGCTGATCGGTCACGTGGCCGCCGCGACCGCCACCCTGCGCGTGGGCTCCGGCGGGGTGATGCTGCCCAACCACCCGCCGCTGGTCGTCGCCGAGCAGTTCGGCACCCTGGAGGCACTGCACCCCGGCCGGATCGACCTGGGCATCGGCCGTGCCCCCGGCACCGACGGCGCGACCGCCCAGGCGCTGCGCCGCACGGCGGGACCGCTGTCGGCCGACGACTTCCCCCAGCAACTCGGCGAGCTGCTCAACTACTTCGAGCAGCCCGAGCCCGGTCAGCGGATCATCGCCGTGAACGCGCCCGGCAACAAGCCCCCGCTGTGGCTGCTCGGGTCCTCCGGGTACAGCGCGCAGGTCGCGGGCATGCTGGGCATCCCGTTCGCGTTCGCCCACCACTTCAGCGCCGAGAACACGCTGCCCGCGCTGGCCCTGTACCGGCAGACCTTCCGCCCCTCCGCGGTGCTGGACAAGCCGTACGCCATGGTCGCCGCCTCCGCCGTGATCGCCGACACCGATGAGCAGGCCCGCTGGCACGCCGGTCCCAGCGGGCTGTCCTTCCTGCGCCTGCGCAGCGGCAAGCCGGGTCTGCTGCCCACGCCGGAGGAGGCCGCCGAGTACCCGTACACCGACCTGGAGCGGGCCTTCATCGAGGACCGGTTCGGCACGACCATCCTCGGCTCGCCCGCGACGGCCCGCGCCCAGCTCGCCGACCTGCTGGAGCGGACCCAGGCCGACGAGCTGATGGTCACCACGATGGTGCACGACCACGCCGCCCGCCTGCACAGCTACGAGTTGCTGGCCACCCTGTTCCGCGAGTCCCGCTCTGAGGCGGGCGAGTCCCGTCCAGCCGTGGCCGAGTCCCGCTGAGGCCCTGACCCGCGCGTGTCGGCGCTTGCGGCACCGCGTGTCGGCGCTTCCGGGACGGTGTGTCGGCGCTTGCGGCACATCCTCCCGGCTGCTGGGAAATCGCCCGCGAAGCGCCAACACACCGCACGTGAGACGCCGACACGCGGTACGCGGAGCGCCGACACGCGCGGGTACGTGGGTCAGGTCAGGGTGCGGGGGCGCACGGCGTTGGCGCGGTCGACCAGGGCGACCCGCTCGCTGATGGTGCCGGCCATGCGGGCCAGGGCGCGGTAGCAGGCCTCCAGCCCGAAGCGCAGGTCGCGCTCGGTCAGCGGGCAGTCCAGCACGCGGATCGCGACCCCGTCGCCACCGGCCTGCACCCAGGCGAACGCCGCGCTCAGCACGTCGGCGACCAACTGGGCGCGGGCCGTGGCGTCCAGGCTGAGCCGTTGCAGCCGCTCACCGGCCTCGACCAGGTCGGTGACGGCCAGCTCGCGGCCGGCCCGGTTGCTGATCCGCACGTGGATGGCGGCGACCTGGGCCGCCACGTGCTGGCTGGAGCTGTCCGGCACCGAGTCGAGGATCTCCACGGCCCAGGAGCGGTGGCCCTGGGCGAGCCGGGTGCGGGCCAGGCCGAACGCGGCGCTGACATAGGTGTTGTCGGTGCGCCACACCAGCTCGTAGTAGCGGGCCGCGGCCTGCTGGTCCCCGCACAGCTCCGCGCTGACGGCCAGCGCGAGCCGGGCGGCGGGCTCGCCGGGCAGGCTGTCGTACACGGAGTCGAAGGCGGCGCGGGCCTGCGCGGGCTGCCCGTCGGCCACGGCGACCAGTCCTCGGTACCACTCGGCGCGCCAGTCCCCCGGCGAGTCCTCGGCGACCTCGGCCAGCACGACGGCGGCCTCGGACAGGTCGTGCAGGTCGATCAGGGCGCGGGCACGCCGCAGCTGCACCTCGGCGGTGATCATCGGCGCCGAGTCCAGCCCGGAGATGACGGTCGCGGGATCGGTGCCGGTCATCGTAGCCAGGTAGCCGGCGGCCGGGTCGTCGGTGTCCACCTGCGGCACGGGCAGGGCGACGGCGACCTCGGCCGGATCGGGCGGGACCAGTTCGGCCTGGCTGCCGAAGGTCCTGCGCTGCGGACTGAACACAGTGGACAGTCCGGGCGGCGGCTGGTCCCCGCCGATCGCGCACACCTCGCGCAGCACACCCACCAACTGGTCGGCCATCTCCCCCGCCGAGCCGAACCTGCGGCCGGGGTCGGCGTGCGTGGCGCGCAGCAGGAACCGGTGGTAGGACTCGAAGACCTCGAACAGCGGCACCTGCTCCACCCCGGGCAGGCTGTGCTTGTGCACGCCGCGGTACTCGGGGAACTCGAAGCTGAGCACCGCGAGCATCCGGCCCACCGTGTACAGGTCGGAGGCGACCGAGGGCCCGCGCCTGCCCAGCTCCGGCGCGCCGTACCCGGCCGTGTAGAACATCGGGCTCTCGTAGTCGTCCATGCGCCGCACCGCGCCCAGGTCCAGCAGCTTGAGCTGCTCGTCGGTCTGGATCACGTTGTCCGGCTTGAGGTCGCAGTACAGCAGGCCCAGTCCGTGCAGGTAGCCCAGCGCGGGCAGCACCTCCAGGCCATAGGCGATCACCTGGGTCAGCGGCATCGGGTCGATCAGCCCGTCGGGCCGCCGACGGGCCAAGGCCAGTTCCCGTAAGGAGTTGCCGCCCACGTACTCCATCACGATGTAGCCGACCATCGTGCCGGTGGTCGGCTCCGGGTACTGCACGAAGTTGTAGATCTTGACGATGTTGGGGTGCTCGACCTCGGCGAGGAACCGGCGTTCCGCGACGGCGGCGGCCATCGCGGCGGTGTCCCCGGTGTCGATCAGTCCTTTGAGGACGACCCAGCGGTCGTTGACGTTGTGGTCACGGGCGAGGTAGATCCAGCCCAGCCCGCCGTAGGCCAGGCAGCCCAGCACCTCGTACTGGCCGCCGAGCACATCACCGGGCGCCAGCTTGGGCAGGAAGGAGAACCGCGTGCCGCAGCGCGGGCAGAAGCCCTCGGTGGCCCCCGGCTCGCCGTCCGTCCCACGGCCGACCTTGCCGCCGCACAGGCAGCAGAACCGCTTGGACTCCGCGACAACCGGGTTCTCCAGCACCGCGGTGGTCGGGTCCCGATAGGGCACGCGCGGCACCTCGACCAGTCCGGCGCCCAGCCGCCCCCGGGTGATCGCCCGCGCGGACAGCGGGCGGGAGGGCTGGCTGGGTGGTCGCCAGCCGTCGGTGCCCCAGCCGGTCTGCTCCAGCCCGGTCGGTACCGCGCCGGTCATCGCGGGCTCCCACGCTTGAGTCCCCATGCTCAGTCCCGGTATCTCGCGGTCGGCGGCGCGGGCACCGGCCCGAGCCTGGTGCCCAGCCAGTGCTGGTAGGAGGCGGTCCAGGTGCCGTCGACGCGGACCTTCTCGAGCACCCCGTTGACGAAACGCACGAAGTCCTCGTCCTGCTTGGGCATCGCGATCCCGTACGGCTCGTCGGTGAACCTCGGTCCCACGATCTTGGTGTACGGGTCCTGGGCCGCCATGCCGACCAGGATCGTGTCGTCGGTGGACACGGCGTCGACCTGGCCCTGCTGCATCATCACCAGGCAGTCGGTCCAGTTGTCCACCGACACCGGGGTGGGCCGCGCGGGGGCGGTGCTGATGTTGTCCAGCGAGGTGGACCCCCTGGCAGCGCACACCTTGCGGCCGGTCAGGTCGTCCATGCTGTCCACAGTGGAATTACTCTTGACCAGGACCCGTTGTCCCGCCTGGTAGTACACGGTGGAGAAGGCGACCTGCTTGAGCCGCGCGCAGTCAACGGTCATCGTCCTGGCCACGATGTCCACCTTGCCCTGGTGCAGGGAGGAGATGCGCTCCGCCGAGGTGATCGCCTTGAACTGGATGCGGTTGGGATCGCCGAACAGGGCCGCGGCCACCGCGTGCAGCATGTCGATGTCGAACCCGGCCAGCTCCCCGGTGAACGGGTCGCGGAAGCCGAACGGGTAGGTGGTCTGGTCCACCCCGGCGATCAGCCGCCCGCGCTCGACGATCCTGGCCATGGTGGAGCCCTCGGGCATCCGTCCCGGTTGGGGCAGCGGCCCCGCGGGGCGCAGGCTGGCGGTCGGATCGCAGCTGCGGTCGGGGGCCTGCTGGGCGGTGGTGGGCGTCGGCCCGCCGCCGACGCCCAGCGGCATCGGCGCGGGCAGGGCGTTGGGCGCGACCGGTGGCGGCGTGCTGGGCACGGCGCAGCCCGCGAGCAGCGAGGCCGCCAGCAGCAGCCCGCCCAGCGCGCCCGGCGCTCTCACCAGTACTCCCGCAGCCGCTGCCAGCAGCCGTACACCGAGCCGATCCCCCCGATCACGGCCAGCACGATCAGGCCGGGGCGCAGGAAGGTCAGCGCGGCAAGCGAATCGGCGGCGCCACGGCTGAAGGCGCCCCGGGTGGCGCTGATCGCGCCGACCAGCCTGCCGTCGAGCTGACTGAACAGCGTGCCGCTGCTGGTGTCGGAGGCGCCGATCGCGATGTCCACGGCCTGCTTGTACTGGCCGGAGTCGTCGGCCTGGCGGATCTTGGCGTGCGCCTTGACCCAGGACTGCTGGTAGCGCATCGCGTCGTCCAGGTCGGCGCGCACCACCGGGTCGGTGGCCAGTGCCCTGGCCTGGCCGAGCAGCCCGCCGGTGCCGTCGGCCCCGCCCAGTCGGGTGCTCGCGGTCTGGAAGTCCTGCTGGTAGCTCTGGCCGGTGCCCCTGGCGACCAGGGTCAGCGTCTCGTCGGCCCTGGCCTGCACGGCGGCCAGCCGGGCCTGCACCAGCACGCTGACCTGGTCGGAGCCGTCGATGCGCGCGCTGGACATGCGCACCGAGACGACCACCATCGAGGTCAGGGTCCACAGCAGGGCCAGCGACACGGCCACGGTCGCCACGACGAGCCCCGCGTTGAGCAGGCGGTTCGTCCTGCGCAGCAGGTAGACCTGCACGGCGAACAGGCAGCCGACCACGAACAGCAACAGCAGGATCTCCACCACCGGCAGGCGCGCCGCCGCGTCCTGTTCCTGGGCGAAGCGGGCGTTCTCGGCTCGGTAGAGCTGCTCGGCGGCGGGCAGCAAGGTGGAGCGCATCAGCCCGGAGGCCTCACGCAGGTAGGCGGCGCCCACCGGGAAGCCCTGCCGGTTGTTGGCGCGGGCGGTCTCCACCAGCCCGGTGTAGACCGGCAGCTGGGTGGACAGGGTCAGCAGCGGGTTGCCCGCGACCTCGGTGCCCGCGGCCAGGGTCAGCGCGGAGGTGGCCTGGGCGATGTCCGCGCTGTACTGGGCTCTGGTGGTCAGCGGCTCGACCCCGCCGGACAGGAACGCGCTGGCGGCCGCTGCGTCGGCGTCGGACAGCGAGCGGTAGATGTCCTGCGCGGCCACGCTCAGCGGCTCGCTGCCGCCTGCCAGGTCGGTGATCTCCTCACCCTTGCGCTGCACGGCGCTGGCGGTGACCGTGGCGACCAGGATGCACAGCAGCAGCAGACCGGACATGATGCCCGCGAGCTTGCCCGGTGAGCTGCGGCCGAACCGGGCCAGCGCGCGCAGTAGCCGCTTGGGCACTCTCGGTACCGCCCCCACGCGGGTGATCATCCCCAGCGCCACTGGTGACCACCCCCGTCCTGGCCGGGCGGCCCGCGCGATGATCGGGCCGGACCAACAGGATGACTATCGATCGTGCCGAGGTCCAGCGCCACCCGGGGAGTCTGGTCACCCTCCCATGATCGGGCCGGCGGTGATGCGGTGCGCCAGGGCGGTGTGCCTGCGACCTGCGGACACGGCGCGGACGGCCTGCTGGATGGCCCTGCGCGAACCGACGAGCACCACGAGCTTCTTGGCCCGCGTCACCGCCGTGTAGAGCAGGTTGCGCTGGAGCATCATCCAGGCGCTGGTGGTGACCGGCACCACGACCGCGGGGTACTCGCTGCCCTGCGAGCGGTGGATGGTGATCGCGTAGGCGTGCACCAGTTCGTCCAGTTCGCCGAACTCGTAGTCGACCTCCTCGTCCTCGTCGGTGCGCACGGTCAGCACCTGCTCCTCCACCGACAGCGCGGTGACCACGCCGACGGTGCCGTTGAAGACCCCGGCCACCCCCTTGTCGTAGTTGTTGCGGATCTGGGTGACCTTGTCGCCGACCCGGAACACCCGGCCGCCGAACCGCCGCTCGGGCAGGTTCGGCCGGGACGGGGTCAGGGCCTCCTGCAACAGCCCGTTGAGCGCGCCCGCCCCCGCCGAGCTGCGGTGCATCGGGGCCAGTACCTGCACGTCCCGGCGCGGGTCCAGGCCGAACCGGCGCGGGATGCGGTTGGCCACCACGTCCACGGTCAGCTCGCCGACCGCATCGTTGTCCTCCTGCGGGAACAGGAAGAAGTCGGGTAACCCGTCGGTGACCGGGGGCTTGCCCGCGTTGATCCGGTGCGCGTTGGTGACCACCCCGGACTGCTGGGCCTGGCGGAAGATCCGGGTCAGCCGCACCCTCGGGATCGGCTCGGCGGCGAGCAGGTCGCGCAACACCTCACCGGCACCGACGCTGGGCAGCTGGTCCACGTCCCCGACCAGCAGCACGTGCGCACCCGGCGGCACCGCCTTGAGTAACTTGTTGGCCAGCAACAGGTCCAGCATGGACACCTCGTCGACCACCAGCAGGTCCACGTCCAGCGGCCGGTCCCGGTCGTAGGCGGCGTCCCCGCCGGGGCGCAGTTCCAGCATGCGGTGCACGGTGGCCGCCTCGCAGCCGGTCAGCTCCGCCAGCCGCTTGGCCGCGCGGCCGGTGGGTGCCGCGAGCATCACCTTGGCCCGTTTGGCCTGCGCGAGCAGCACGATGGACCGCACGGTGAAGCTCTTGCCGCAGCCCGGTCCGCCGGTGAGCACCGCCAGCTTCTCGGTCAGCGCCAGCCGGACCGCCTGCTCCTGCTCGGGTGCGAGCTCGGTGCCGGTGGTCCCGTGCAGCCAGGCCAGCGCCTTGTCCCAGTCCACCCCGACGAAGCCGGGCAGCCGCTCGGCGGTGGTGTTCAGCAGCCGCAGCGACTGGTTGGCCAGGGAGATCTCCGCGCGGTGGAAGGGAACGAGGTAGATCGCCTGGTCGTCGGCCGGCAGCGAGTCGCGGACGAGGCCCTCCTCCTCGACCAGCTCGTCCAGGCAGGACCCGACCAGGACCGAGGGCACCTCCAGGATCTCCACGGCGTTGGCGACCAGGCTGGGCTGCGGCAGGTAGCAGTGGCCGTCCTCGCTGGCCTGGGAGAGCGTGTACTGCAGGCCCGCCTTGACCCGCTGTGGGCTGTCGTGCGGGATGCCGACCGCCTTGGCCAGCGTGTCGGCGGTCTTGAAGCCGATGCCCCACACGTCGGCGGCCAGTCGGTACGGCTCCTGTTTGACGACCCGGATCGCCTCGTCCTTGTAGGTCTTGTAGATGCGCACCGCCAGCGAGGTGGACACGCCGACCCCTTGCAGGAACAGCATCACCTCCTTGATCGCCTTCTGCTCCTCCCAGGCGTCGGCGATCAGCTTCGTCCGCTTGGGCCCCAGGCCCGGCACCTCGATCAGCCGGGCGCTCTCGTGCTCGATGATCTCCAGGGCGTCCACCCCGAAGTGCTGCACGATGCGCTCGGCGAACCTCGGCCCGATGCCCTTGATCAGCCCGGAGCCCAGGTAGCGCTGGATGCCCTGCACGGTGGCGGGCAGCACCGTGCTGTACGAGTCGACCATGAACTGCTTGCCGTACTGGGGGTGGCTGCCCCACCGGCCGCGCAGCAGCAGGCTCTCCCCCGGCTGCGCGCCGAGCAGGGCACCGACCACGGTCAGCAGGTCCCCCGCGCCGCGACCGGTGTCCACCTTGGCGACGGTGTAGCCGGTCTCCTCGTTGGCGTAGGTGATCCGCTCCAACGACCCCTCGACGGTGGCGTAGTTGTGTGCGGTCATGGCAGCACCGTATCCAGCACCACCGACAGGCCCGGTGACGGGCCGGTTCGGGTCGGCCGCGCTGCACGGCGCACACCACCTGCACGCCTACCTGCCCATGTCATGACAGTGCCGTTCGAGACACTAGATGTCTCGAACGGCACTGTCATGACACCTGTCAGGCCCAGCCCGGCATCGGGTAGCCCGCCAGCAGCTCGGAGATCTGCGCGGCGATGCGCTCGATGCCCGCCTCGTCCCCGGCGTTCGCGGCCGTCACGGTGTCGTCGATCCACTGGGCCAGCTGCGGCATCTGCTCGACACCCAGGCCGCGCGTGGTGATCGCGGCGGTGCCCAGCCGGATGCCGGACGGGTCGAAGGGCTTGCGCGGGTCGAAGGGCACGGTGTTGTAGTTCAGCTCGATGCCCGCGCGGTCCAGGGCCTTGGCCGCGGGCTTGCCCGCGATGCCCTTGGACTCCAGGTCGACCAGGATCAGGTGGTTGTCGGTACCGCCGGAGACCAGGTCGAAACCGCGCTCCACCAAGGATTCCGCCAGCGCCTTGGCATTGGCCACGATGGCGTGCGCGTAGTCGCGGAACCCCGGCGCCGCGGCCTCCTTGAGCGCCACGGCGATGCCCGCGGTGGTGTGGTTGTGCGGGCCGCCCTGCAGGCCGGGGAACACCGCCTTGTCCAGCGCGGCGGCGTGCTCCGCGTCGGACATCAGCATGGCGCCGCGCGGGCCGCGCAGGGTCTTGTGCGTGGTGGTGGAGATGACCTGGGCGTGGCCCACCGGCGAGGGGTGCGCCCCGCCCGCGATCAGCCCCGCGATGTGCGCGATGTCGGCCACCAGCACCGCGCCCACCTCGCGGGCGATCTCGGCGAAGGCCGGGAAGTCGATCGTGCGCGGGATGGCCGTGCCCCCGCAGAAGATCAGCTTGGGCCGCTCGGCCCTGGCCAGGTCGCGCACCTCGTCCAGGTCCACCCGGCCGGTCTCCTTGGTGACCCCGTAGCGCACGGCCCTGAACCACTTGCCGGTCGCCGACACCGACCAGCCGTGGGTCAGGTGCCCGCCCATCGGCAGGGCCATGCCCATCACCGTGTCGCCGGGCTGGAGGAACGCCAGGTAGACCGCCAGGTTGGCCGGGGAACCGGAGTAGGGCTGCACGTTGGCGTGGTCCACGCCGAAGACGTCCTTGGCGCGCTGCACGGCCAGCGTCTCGATCGGGTCGATGAACTGCTGGCCCTCGTAGTAGCGGCGCCCCGCGTACCCCTCGGAGTACTTGTTGGTCAGCACCGTGCCGGTGGCCTCCAGCACGGCGGTGGACACGTAGTTCTCGGAGGCGATCAACCGGATCTTGTCGTGCTGCCGCTTGGCCTCGGCCTCGACCAGTCCGGCCAGTTCCGGGTCGAACCCGGTGAGGGCGGTGAGGGCAGGCTGGTGCATGTGGGATCTCCCGCGTCGGTCGTCCGCTCCGGCGGCGGTACCCAGGCGCGCGACGCCGCCGGACAGTCGCTCCCCGGTGGTCGATTCCACCTGAACACGCCAGTCGCGACGCGGGAGATCCTATCGCCTCACACCGGCGGCACCATGCCCGCCAGCCGGCCGTCGCCGGAGCACAACCGGCAGTCCCGGTTGGCCGTGGCGCTGCGGCCGACACCACCGAGCACGGCCAGCACCGACAGCGGGGCCTCACCGATGCCGCCGCAGTGGTGGCACACGGTGTAGGTCTGCTCAGCCACCGAGTCCGCGACGAACTCGGCCTCCTCTTCGTCTCCGGTCACCGCACGACCATACGGTCAGGCCCTCGTCAGCAGGACAACCGGGATGTCCCGCTCGGTCTTGGCCTGGTATTCGTCGTAGGCGGGCCAGATACCGGCCATCAGCGGCCACAGCCTCGCCTTGTCCCGCGCGTCGGCGGTGCTCGCCACGGCCTCGAACTTGTCCGCGCCCACCTGGACGTGCACGCGGGGCTGCTCGGACAGGTTCAGGTACCACAGCGGGTGCGTTGGCGCCCCGCCGTAGGAGGCCACGATGACGTAGCGGTCACCGTCCTGGCCGTAGATCAGCGCGTTGCGGCGCTGCTTGCCCGACCTGCGGCCGGTCGTGGTCAGCACCAGCGTGGGCACCCCGGGCTGCCATTCGTGCCCGTCCGCACCATCGCTGTCCACGTAGCGACGGGTGTGCTCGGCGACAAAGTCAATCGCGCTGTCCAACGGCTGTTCCTGCTCGGACACCGGTTCTCCCTCCAGTGAGCCCCCCAGCGGGGGCAACACCGGAGGGCACCGGCTTTCTTCCCGGCAGGTCAGTTGCCCGCGGAGACGACCTTGACCGCGTCGATCACGAACACGAGGGTCTCGCCGCCCTTGATGCCCTGGTAACCGTCCGACCCGTAACCCTTGTCGGCGGGGATGATCAGCAGGCGGCGACCGCCCTCCTTCTGACCGACCAGGCCCTCGTTCCAGCCCTGGATGACGCCGGCCTGGCCGACCGGCACCACCGGGAAGGGCTTGACCGGGGTGCGGTTCCACACCGAGTCCACGACCTTCTTGTCCGACCAGGTAACCAGGTGGTAGTTCGTGTCCGCCTCGTCGCCGACCTTGACGGCCGGGCCGGTTCCCACGGACAGGTCCTTGCTGACCAGCTGCTTGGGCGGGGCGCAGTTGTCCGGGATGGTGATCGTCGGCTTGCTGCCGAAGGCCCCGTCCACCTTCACGTCATCGGCCGTGCAGACCTTGTCCGGGGAGTTCGTGCCCCCGGTCCCGGCGTCGGACTTGCCGCCGCAGGCCGTCACGGACAGCAGGGACACCATGATCACGGCCGCGAGGCCAGCAGTGCGCATGGCGCGCACGATAACCCAGCCACCCGCGTTACCTGTTCGTGACCTACCGGGAGGTATCCCCGAGGGCCCGCCGGCTCCCTGAATACCAGGGCACCACGGAGGCGGAGGGGGGCACGGTGGACCGACTGGGCGCAGGCCCGAGTTCGCCACCTGCAGACGTGCACGAACAGGGCGACCGCATACCCGAGGAGAACACCGACGACCGCTACGAGCGGATCGCCGAACTGCTGGAGGCGGCCCGCTCGGGGCGGCCGGACGGCATGGACGAACTGGTCGAGGAGCTGACCCCGCTGCTCTGGCACGTCGCGCGGGCGCAGGGCCTGGACCACACCAGCTGCGCCGACGTGGTGCAGACCACCTGGTTGAACCTGCTGCGCTCACTGGCGGGCATCCACACGCCCTCGGCGCTGACCGCCTGGCTGGTGACCACCACCAAGCGCGAGGCCTGGCGGGCCCGCGACGCGCAGCGCCAGGAACTGCCCTCAGCCGAGGAGGGCTTCGCCGACAGCACCGTCGACGAGGGCACCCCCGACCAGCAGGTGCTGGCCGCCGACCAGCGCAAGCGCCTGTGGCAGGCGGTGCACCGGCTGCCCCTGCGCTGCCAGGAGCTGATCCGGGTGGTGGCCTTCACCCCGCGACCCGACTACGGGGTCGTGGCCGCCCGGCTGGGTATGCCCCGCGGCAGCATCGGCCCGACCAGGGGCCGCTGCCTGGCGAAACTGCGCGACCTGCTCACGTCCGAGACCGAAGGGGGATGGGTGTGACCACGATGCGACCGCTGGGCCCGGCCAGCGCGAACGAGCCGCTGGACGAGGTGGACTTCCTGATCCTGGACCAGGTCCGCGAGCTGTACACGCAGGCCGACCCGCCGCCCGTCGACCTGGTCGAGCGGATCCGGCTCGCCGTGTCCATGGCAGGCGCCTGCGAGCCGCTGGCCCGCAGGCGCGAGGTGCTGGCCGCCGGGATGCGCGGCACCGACCAGCGCAGGCTGATCACCTTCGACGCGGAGTCCGTCACGGTGATGATCAGCGTCCAACCGAACCGGGACGGGACCGTGCGGATCGACGGCTGGCTCACCCCGCCCGCCGGGCACCCGGTCGAGCTGCGCACCGCCCGGATCCGCATGCGCACCACCGCCGACGCGGACGGCCGGTTCGTGCTGGACGGGGTGAAACCCGGCACCGCCCAGTTGGTGGTCCGCCCGCTGCGCGGCCGCTCGGTGACGACCCCCGCGATCGTGCTCTGACGGGTCCTTCGGACACAGGAGGCTGGCCAACCGGTACCGCACCACCACGAAATCCCGCAACGCCTTCGGCGCCCGGTATCGTTTTCGGCCGCCCCGACCAAAATCCACTGAATCGGCGATGGCCTTCCGCGACGATTTCGCGAGTGCGACGCATGAGCGGATATCACTACCCGACCCCAGCACCCGATCAACGAATTCCTCGGCCCGCTTCTCACACCCGGACGAAGCCGCTCACCGATCACCTCACAAAGGGGCGATCTTTTCGGCAGTCGCACCTGTCGGCACAGCTCACGCATTCCTGTTGGTCCGCGACCTCGAAGTCGCGACGAGATGACCTCGCTGCTTCCCTGTCCTCGCGCGAGCCCATTCCGGAGAGAACTGCGGGTGCCGACACCGAGGACGGTGCCGACACCCGCAGACTTGATCAGCAGACCTGGCCGATCAGCAATGCCCGTGGCCCCACCAGCCGCCACCCCACCAGCCGCCGCCGTGGCCGCCGTGGCCCCATCCGCCGCCTTGACCCCATCCGCCTTCGGCCGAACGGGGAGCCTGAGCACCCTTGGTCGATTCCATTGGATACTGCCCCTTTCTCTCTCGAACTTCAATGATTGCGGAGAAAGTTCGCCACGCGCAGGCCACTCAACAAATAGTGCTCCGCTCGCCACGTTACCGAACCGCATGTGGAGGCAAAGCGGCATCGACCAGAACACACTACGAGTTGCACAAGGTTTGCGTCGCACCTTTCGTTGAACCACCGGGCGAACGGCCCAACTGTATCGAGAACGATGACGACTACAGAGAGGCCACCCAGGCGGCCCCAGTCGGAAACCGCCAGCCGGATACCGACCCCGCACTCATGGCCTCGACCGAAAGAACCAGGTAGTCCGCGATGCATTTCCCGATTTGTCACACCGAGGACCCCGGTCCCACCGCCCCGGCGGCTGGCCCTCGAGCGCCGGACCCGGCAATCGCACGCCCGGGCGCTGGTCCAGGCCACGGATCCCCGTCCGGGCCGGACCTCGCCCCCAGGACAACACCCCCGGGCAACCCGACCTAGAAGGGCAGCCCGAAGGTCTTCAGCCCGACAACGGCGTCCGCGGCCAGCGCCACGAAGACCAGCATCAGGTAGGTGTTGGACATGTGGAACAGCTTCATCGGGCTGCCCGGCTCACCGCGCCGGACCGCGTTGTGCAGCCGGTGGGCGAACACCAGGAACCAGACGCCGAACACGACGGCGAAGCTGCCGTAGATCCAGCTGGTGGCGGGCAGCAGCAACAGGCTCCAGGCGACCATGACCCAGGAGTAGATGACGATCTGCCGGGAGACCTGCTCGCGACTGGCCACCACGGGCAGCATGGGCACCTTGGCTGCGGCGTAGTCCTCGCGGAACTTCATGGCCAGCGCCCAGAAGTGCGGGGGCGTCCAGAAGAAGATGACACCGAACATGACCAGCGCGGGCCAGCCAACGGTGCCGGTCACGGCGGACCAGCCGATCACCACCGGCATGCAGCCCGCGGCGCCGCCCCACACGATGTTCTGCGAGGTCCGCCGCTTGAGGCCCATGGTGTAGACGAAGACGTAGAACAGGATCGTCACCACGGCGAGCACGGCGGACAGCAGGTTGGTGGTCAGCCACAGCCAGCTGAACGCCGCGGCACCCAGGGCGATGCCGAACACCAGGGCGCTGCGCACCGGCACCTCGTGGGTGGCCAGCGGACGGGCCTTGGTGCGCTTCATCACGGCGTCGATGTCCGCGTCGACCACGCAGTTGAGCGCGTTGGCGCTACCCGCGGCCATCGTGCCGCCGACGAGGGTGGCCAGCACCAGCCACACCGACGGGATTCCACGCTGGGCAAGCAGCATCGCTGGGATCGTCGTCACCAGCAGCAGCTCGATCACGCGCGGCTTCATCAGGGCCACGTAGGCCTTGACGACATCGCGCACTCGACGACTGGGAGTGGTGGTGGCGTCGATGGCGGTACTGCCCGGCGTTCCCTCCACGGGGGTCACCGACGGCATCTCGCTCCTCGAATCAGGCAGTTCGGGTCGGCTCAGGCGATCAAGTTCACCGGCCGGTAAGGATCGTAACCGCGCAGGTGTGCCCCACCCCTCAAGGGGGGCCGAGAGGTGGGTCACCCGACCCGGTGGCACGCCGCGGGCCACTTGGGATCACACGAGCGGCGGTACCGGACTAGGCTGGCCGCGGATGAGCAAGAGATAGCGGGACGGGCTGGGAACGGCCGGTCGACGGGATCGATCAAGACCTCGTTGACCAGGAACCCGACCCTCCCCCGCGCAACGCAGAAGAGTGGGAGCTCAGGTCCGTGTCCGAAGTTGACGAGATCACCCGGCTGACTACAGCACACCTTCCCCAGGACTGGACCGAGCTGGACAAGCGCGCGGTGGACACCATCCGGGTGCTGGCGGCGGAGGCTGTGCAGAAGGTCGGCAACGGCCACCCCGGTACCGCGATGAGCCTGGCGCCGGCCGCGTACACGCTGTTCCAGCGGACGATGCGGCACGACCCGACCGACCCGAACTGGATCGGCCGCGACCGGTTCGTGCTGTCCTGCGGCCACTCCAGCCTGACCCTGTACCTACAGCTGTTCCTGGCCGGGTACGGCCTCGAACTGGACGACATCAAGGCGCTACGGACCTGGGGCTCGCTGACCCCGGGCCACCCCGAGCACGGGCACACCGCCGGCGTGGAGATCACCACCGGCCCGCTGGGCCAGGGCCTGGCCTCCGCGGTCGGCATGGCCATGGCGGCCCGCCGTGAGCGCGGCCTGTTCGACCCCGAGGCGGCGCCGGGCACCAGCCCGTTCGACCACTTCGTCTACGTCATCGCCTCCGACGGTGACATCGAGGAGGGCGTGACCTCCGAGGCCAGCTCCATCGCGGGCCACCAGCGCCTTGGCAACCTGGTGCTGATCTACGACGACAACAAGATCTCCATCGAGGACGACACGGCCATCGCGCTGTCCGAGGACACCGCCAAGCGCTACGAGTCCTACGGCTGGCACGTGCAGCACGTCGAGGGCGGGGAGAACGTCGAGGCGCTGGAGGCGGCGCTGGCCGCGGCCAAGGCCGAGACCGAGCGGCCCTCGATCATCGTGCTGCGCACCGTGATCGGCTACCCGGCGCCCACCAAGATGAACACCGGCAAGGCGCACGGCGCCGCCCTGGGCGACGCCGAGATCGTCGAGATCAAGAAGGTGCTCGGCTTCGACCCGGAGCAGAGCTTCCAGGTGGCCGAGGAGGTGCTGGCCCACGCCCGCAAGGCCGTGGAGCGGGGCAACGCCGCGCACGTGGAGTGGCAGCGCTCCTTCGACCTGTGGGCGAACGCCAACCCGGAGCGCAAGGCGCTGCTGGACAGGCTGAACGGGCACGAACTGCCCGCCGGATGGGCAGAGAAGCTGCCGACCTGGTCGCCGGACCCCAAGGGCGTGGCGACCCGCAAGGCCAGCGGTGAGGTGCTCAGCGCGCTGGCCGAGGTGCTGCCCGAGCTGTGGGGCGGCTCCGCGGACCTGGCGGAGAGCAACAACACCACCATGAAGGGCGCCGACTCCTTCGGTCCCACCGAGATCTCCACCGCGGAGTGGACGGCCAACCCCTACGGCCGCACCCTGCACTTCGGCATCCGCGAGCACGCGATGGGCTCGATCCTCAACGGCATCGCGCTGCACGGTCCGACCCGCCCCTACGGCGGCACCTTCCTGGTGTTCAGCGACTACATGCGCCCGGCCGTCCGGCTCGCCGCGCTGATGAAGCTGCCCGCCACCTACGTGTGGACCCACGACTCGATCGGCCTTGGCGAGGACGGCCCCACGCACCAGCCGATCGAGCACCTGGCCGCGCTGCGCGCCATCCCGGGCCTGGCCGTGGTCCGCCCCGGTGACGCCAACGAGACCGCCGCGGCCTGGAAGGCGCTGCTGTCCCGGCACGACCAGCCGGTGGGCCTCGCGCTGACCCGGCAGAACCTGCCCGTGCAGGAGGGCACCGACGAGCAGGGCGTCGCGCGCGGCGGCTACGTGCTGGCCGAGGCCTCCTCGGGTGAGCCCCAGGTCGTGATCATCGCCACCGGCTCGGAGCTACAGCTCGCGGTGGCGGCCAGGAAGGTTCTCGAGGCCGAGGGCGTTGCAACCCGTGTGGTCTCGATGCCCTGCGTGGAGTGGTTCGACGAGCAGGACGAGGCCTACCGCAACCAGGTGATCCCGCCCTCGGTCAGGGCCAGGGTCACCGTCGAGGCGGGTATCGCCCAGCCGTGGTACCGCTTCGCCGGGGACGCCGGGCGGATCGTTTCGATCGAGCACTTCGGGGCATCCGCTGACTACCAGACCCTGTTCCGCGAGTTCGGGTTCACCACCGAGGCCGTCGTCGAGGCTGCGCGCAGCAGCATCGCCGCACTGGAGGGAAACAAGTGAGCACAACGAATCGACTGGCCGCGCTGAGCGAGGCCGGTGTGTCGATCTGGCTCGACGACCTGTCGAGGGAGCGGCTCAACACCGGCAACCTCGCGGCCCTGATCAGCGAGAAGCACGTGGTCGGCGTGACCACCAACCCGACGATCTTCGCGGGCGCCCTATCCAAGGGTGCGGCCTACGACGAGCAGGTCCGCGAGCTGGCCGCGCGCGGTGCGGACATCGACGCCACGGTGCGCGAGATCACCACCACCGACGTGCGCAACGCCTGCGACCTGTTCCGCCAGACCTGGCAGGCCAGCGGCGGCAAGGACGGGCGGGTGTCCATCGAGGTGGACCCGCGCCTGGCACACGACACCGAGCGCACCGTGGCCGAGGCGCTGGACCTGTGGAAGACCGTGGACCGGCCGAACCTGATGGTGAAGATCCCGGCCACTGTGGAGGGTCTGCCCGCGATCACCCGCGTGCTGGCCGAGGGCATCAGCGTGAACGTGACGCTGATCTTCTCCGTGGCCCGCTACCAGGCCGTGATGGAGGCCTTCCTGGCCGGGATCGAGCAGGCCAAGGCCAACGGGCACGACATCTCCGGCATCCAGTCCGTCGCCTCCTTCTTCGTGTCCCGTGTGGACAGTGAGGTGGACAAGCGGCTGGACGCCATCGGCACCCCCGAGGCGCAGGCGCTCAAGGGCGAGGCCGCGATCGCCAACGCGCGGCTGGCCTACGCCGCCTACGAGGCGACCTTCGCCACCGAGCGGTGGACCGCGCTGGAGCAGGCGGGCGCCAAGCCGCAGCGCCCGCTGTGGGCCTCCACCGGCGTGAAGGACCCGGCCTACTCCGACACCCGCTACGTGGACGAGCTCGTGGTCGACAACGTGGTGAACACCATGCCGGAGAAGACCCTGGACGCGGTGGCCGACCACGCGCAGCTGCGCGGGGACACCGTGACCGGCACCGGTGAGCAGGCGCAGGAGGTGTTCGACGCCCTGGAGCAGGCGGGCATCGACATCGAGGACGTCTACGCCGTGCTGGAGACCGAGGGCGTGGACAAGTTCGAGAAGTCCTGGGCGGAGCTGCTGGAGACCGTCGGCGGCCAGCTGCGGAAGGCGGGGGCGTGAGCACCGAGATCGCCGTCACGATCGTCCACAGCGGACTGGCCGAGGAGGCCAAGCCGTTGGTGGACAACCTGGTCGCCGAGCAGGTGGCCTCGAAGCTGACCGCGAAGGACGCCACCCTGTGGGGTCCCGACGCCGAGTCCGAGTCGAGGATCCGGCTGTCCTGGACCACGTTGCACGAGTCCTCCATGCCGCTGGTCGGCGAGATCGAGGCGCTGGCCGCCGAGCTCGCGGGCGAGGGCGTGGACCGGGTCGTGCTCGCGGGCATGGGCGGCTCCTCGCTGGCGCCGGAGGTGATCACCGCCACCGCGGGCGTTCCGCTGGTGGTGCTGGACACCACCGACGCGGGCCAGGTGGCCGACGCGCTGGCCGGTGACCTCAGCCGCACCGTGATCGTGGTGTCCTCCAAGTCCGGCGGCACGGTGGAGACCGACAGCCACCGCCGGATCTTCGAGGCGGCGTTCACCGCCAACGGCATCGACGCCGCCAGCCGGATCGTGGTCGTCACCGACCCGGGCTCCCCGCTGGAGGCCGCGTCGAAGGAGGCCGGTTACCGCAAGGTGTTCACCGCCGACCCGCACGTGGGCGGCCGCTACTCGGCGCTGACCGCGTTCGGCCTGGTGCCCGCGGGGCTGGCCGGGGTGGACATCCAGGGCCTGTTGCAGGACGCGGCGCGGGCCGCGGTGCAGCTGGCCGCCGACTCGGCGGACAACCCGGCGCTGTGGCTGGCCGCCGCGTGGGGTGCCGCGCACGCCCGCGGCGCGGAGAAGGTCGTGCTGGCCGACACGGGTTCTGGCATCAAGGGCTTCCCCGACTGGGCGGAGCAGTTGATCGCCGAGTCCACCGGCAAGCAGGGCACCGGTCTGCTGCCGGTGGCCGTGGAGGGCCCGGACGCGGTGGGCTTCGCCGACGCGGGCAGTGACGCCACCCCGGTGGCCATCGGTGCCGCCGAGGGCGCAGCACAGATCAGCACCACCGGCCCGCTGGGCGGCCAGTTCCTGCTGTGGGAGTACGCCACGGCGATCGCGGGCCGCCTGCTGGGCATCAACCCGTTCGACCAGCCCGACGTGGAGGCCGCCAAGGTGGCCGCCCGCTCGCTGCTGGACAAGCCCCTGGGCGGCGAGGAGGCCGCGCCCGCGCTGGTCGTGGGCTCGGTGGAGGTGTACCCCTCCGGGGACTGGTTCCCGCGGGGGGTGAGCACGCTGACCGAGGTGCTCAGCGCCTTCATCGGCACCGCCCCCGAGGCGGGCTACCTGGCCGTGCAGGCGTACCTGGACCGCCTGGACGACGCCTCGGCCGCCGTGCTGCGGCCCGCGCTGGGCCGGGTCACCGGCCTGCAGACCACCTTCGGGTGGGGGCCGCGCTTCCTGCACTCGACCGGCCAGTACCACAAGGGCGGGCACCAGAACGGGGTGTTCCTTCAGGTGACCGGCGCGGTGGAGCAGGACCTGGCGGTGCCCGGCCGCCCGTACACCCTCGGGGTGTTGCAACACGCCCAGGCGCTCGGGGACGGTCAGGTGCTCGCCGAGCACGGCCGCCCGGTGCTGCGGCTGCACCTGACCGACCGGGCCGCGGGCCTGGTCGAACTGACCAAGGCTGTGCAGGAGGTCACCCGTTGACTAGCGGCCTACGCGCGTGGCGCAACCCGTTGCGCGACGAGCGGGACAAGCGGCTGCCCCGGATCGCGGGCCCCTGTGGCCTGGTGATCTTCGGGGTGACCGGCGACCTGTCCCGCAAGAAGCTGATGCCGGCCATCTACGACCTGGCCAACCGCGGGCTGCTGCCGCCGGGCTTCGCGCTCACCGGCTTCGCCCGCCGCGACTGGGCCAACGAGGACTTCGGCGAGGTGGTGCACCAGGCGATCAAGGACCACGCCCGCACCCCGTACCGGCCCGAGGTCTGGGCCCAGCTGTCCGAGGGCATCCGGTTCGTCCAGGGCACCTTCGACGACGACAACGCCTTCGACGAGCTGGCCAGGACGGTGCGCGAGCTGGACGAGCAGCGCGGCACCGGCGGCAACCACGCGTTCTACCTGTCCATCCCGCCCGGCGCGTTCCCGGTGGTCACCAAGCAGCTGGCCCGCTCCGGGCTGGCCGCCCAGGACTCCGAGCAGTGGCGCCGGGTGGTCATCGAGAAGCCCTTCGGCCACGACCTGCGCTCCGCCAAGGAGCTCAACAACGTGGTCAACGACGTCTTCCCCGAGGAGTCGGTGTTCCGCATCGACCACTACCTCGGCAAGGAGACGGTGCAGAACATCCTGGCGCTGCGCTTCGCCAACCAGCTGTTCGAGCCGATCTGGAACGCCAACTACGTGGACCACGTGCAGATCACCATGGCCGAGGACATCGGCCTTGGTGGGCGCGCGGGCTACTACGACGGCATCGGCGCGGCCCGGGACGTGATCCAGAACCACCTGCTGCAACTGCTGGCGCTGACCGCGATGGAGGAGCCGGTCTCCTTCCACCCCAGGGCGCTGCGGGCGGAGAAGGTCAAGGTGCTCTCGGCGACCAGGGCCCAGGGTCCGTTCGACGAGACCACCTCGCGCGGGCAGTACACCGGCGGCTGGCAGGGCGGGCAGAAGGTGCCCGGCCTGCTGGAGGAGGGCGGGTTCGCCCCGGACTCGATCACCGAGACCTACGCGGGAATCACCCTGGAGGTCAACACCCGGCGCTGGGCCGGGGTGCCCTTCTACCTGCGGCACGGCAAGCGGCTGGGCCGCAAGGTCACCGAGATCGCCGTGGTGTTCAAGCGGGCGCCGCACCTGCCGTTCGACTCGACGGCCACCGAGGAACTGGGCGAGAACGCCCTGGTCATCCGGGTGCAGCCGGACGAGGGCGTGACGATGCGCTTCGGCTCCAAGGTGCCCGGCAACACCATGGAGGTCCGCGACGTCACGATGGACTTCGGTTACGGCCACGCCTTCACCGAGTCCTCGCCGGAGGCCTACGAGCGGCTCATCCTGGACGTGCTGCTCGGCGAGCCCTCGCTGTTCCCGATGAACGAGGAGGTCGAGCTGTCCTGGCAGATCCTCGACCCGGTGCTCAAGCACTGGGAGAGCCAGGGCGCGCCCGAACCGTACGCACCCGGCAGCTGGGGCCCGCCCTCGGCCGACGCGATGCTGGCCCGCACTGGTCGTCACTGGAGGCGCCCGTGATCATCGACCTGCCCTCGACCACGACCTCCCAGGTCAACAGCAAGCTGGTCGAGGTCCGCGAGCAGGGTGGCGCGGTGGCGCTTGGCCGCGTGCTGACCCTGGTCATCGTCACCGACGACGGCACCAAGACCGAGGAGGCCATCGCCGCGGCCAACGAGGCCAGCCGCGAGCACCCGTGCCGGGTGATCGTGCTGGCCAAGGGCGCGCGCAAGGCGGCGGCCAGGCTGGACGCGCAGATCCGCGTGGGCGGGGACGCGGGCGCCAGCGAGGTGATCGTGCTGCGCCTGTACGGCCCGCTGGCCGAGCAGGCCGCGAGCTGCACGGTGCCGCTGCTGCTGCCCGACGCCCCGGTGGTGGCCTGGTGGCCCTCGGAGGCGCCCGAGGTGCCCGCCGAGGACCCGATCGGCCAGCTGGCCGCCCGGCGGATCACCGACTCGGCCGCCGAGAAGAACCCGATCAAGGCGCTGGACCAGCGGCGCAAGTCCTACGCCGAGGGCGACACCGACCTGGCGTGGACCCGGCTGACCAACTGGCGCGCCCAGCTGGCCAGCGCGCTGGACCTGCCGCCCTTCGAGAAGATCACCAGCGCCACCGTGGTCGGCGAGTCCGACTCCCCGTCCACGGAACTGCTGGCCGGGTGGCTGGCCTGGTCGCTGAAGATCCCGGTGACCAGAGCGAAGGCCACCTCCGGTGAGGGCATCGTGCAGGTGTACCTGGAGCGGCGCTCCGGGCCGGTGGAGCTGGTCCGGCCGGACGGCAAGACCGGCACGCTGACCCAGGCCGGGCAGCCCGAGCGGCGCATCGCGCTGCAACGGCGCACGGTGCGCGACTGCCTGTCCGAGGAGCTGCGCAGGCTGGACCCGGACGAGATCTACGAGGCGGCGCTCAAGGCGGCGGCCAAGGTGGTCAAGGGCAGGGCGCCCAGCGCCAAGTCCGCGGCCAAGCCCGCCGCGGCCAAGGCGGCACCGAAGGCGGCGGCTTCCAAGGCGGCGGCACCGAAGGCCAAGGCCAAGGCCCCCGCCGACAAGCCCGCGGCGGACAAGCCGGACACGGCCAAGCCCGCTCGCAAGGCCGCGGCCAAGAAGGTCACCGCCAAGGCGGATTCGTGAGCGAGCTTGCGAGCGAATCATCGAGCACAGGGCTGGCGCGCAGCGCCGCACCGAGCGCCAGCGAGGTGCGGCGATGAGCAGTCCTGACGTGGTGGTGCACGGCAGCGGCGAGGTGCTCGCCGCTGCCGCGGCCGCCCGGCTGATCACCAGCCTGGTGGACGCCCAGACCGCTCGCGGTACCGCCTCGCTGGTGCTCACCGGTGGGCGGACCGGCAACGCCGTGCTGGAGCACGTCCGCTCCAGCCCGGCCCGCGACGCCGTGGACTGGTCGCGGGTGGACCTGTACTGGGGCGACGAACGGTTCCTGCCCTCCGGTCACGCCGACCGCAACGAGACGCAGGCCCGCGCCGCGCTGCTGGACCACCTGCCGCTGGACCCGGCGCGGGTGCACGCCGTGCAGCCCTCCGACGGCCGGTTCGGGGACGACCCCGACGCCGCCGCCGAGGACTACGCCGCCGTGCTGCCCGAGCGGTTCGACGTGTGCCTGCTCGGGGTCGGTGAGGAGGGGCACACCGCCTCGCTGTTCCCCGACTCGCCCGGGGTGCACGAGACCTCGCGTGCCGTGGTGGCGGTGCGCGACTGCCCCAAGCCGCCGCCGACCAGGGTCAGCCTCACGCTGCCCACCATCCGGCGGTCCACGCAGGTGTGGCTGATGACCACCGGCTCGGCCAAGGCCGAACCCGTGGCGCTGGCCCTCGGCGGTGCCACCGAGGTGCGGATCCCCGCCGCGGGTGCCCGCGGTCTGGACCGCACCCTGTGGCTGCTCGACTCCTCGGCGGCCGCCAAGCTCTGACCCACCCTCAGTGCCATGAAAGTGCCGTTCCTGGCGTTGAACGCCAGGAACGGCACTTTCATGACATGGGGTGTTTACAGGTCAACAGTCATCAACAGTGATGACATAACTTCGCAATGTGACGCTGCGTTACTCCTTAAGGCCCAGTCTTCTCGGGGTTCATCACTGCGGGTGACATGTCGGCGACTTGACGTGTGCTGATGCACAGACATTTGGCAGCGCGCGTCCCGATCGGGTGTTAGGACTGTCTAAGAGCACAAGACTCACTCGCCCGCCCGAGGAGGACCGAGTCGTGCCAAACAGGCCGTGTCACGCCGTGCCCGACCCCGCTGTGCCCGAACACGAGGTAGGTCTCCCGCTGCCACGCCAGTCCACAGGCACAACCTGGGCCGATCCGTCCCTCCAGCAGTACCGTGTCTCCTCGGGGCAGGCCGGAGACGAAGGAGTCACCGAAGCCGTGGACGCGATCCCGGATCCCAGCCTCGTCGCCGCGGTCATCGGCGACGTGCGCGGTCCCCTGCTGACCAGATTCGGCCGCGCGGTGCTGGCCTTCGGCAAGCGCCACCGTCAGGGCCTCGCCGACGTGGGCCTCATGCTGTTCGCCCTGCTGGACATGTTCCTGGTGTTCCCGAAGAACGCCGAGGTGTACTCCTACGTGCTCACCGGGGTCGCGGTGGCCGCACTGGTGCTGCGCCGTCGCTACCCGTTCCTGGTGCTGCTGATCTGCGTGCCCGGCTTCCTCGCCGGCTGGTCGGCGCTGGCCGGGATGATCGCCCTGTACGAGCTGGCCAAGCGCCGGACGTGGTGCTGGCAGACCGCGGTCGGCACCGTGATGGTGGTGCTCTGCTACTTCGTGACCTGGCCGCTGGACAAGTTCCTGGCCGAGAGCTGGAACGAACAGGCCCGCGACCTGCTGTGGGGCGTGATCCACGCGGGCGCCCCGCTGGCGCTGGGCCTGCTGGTGACCACCTACAAGGAGCTGCGCCGCCGGATCAGCGAGCTGGCAACGATCCGCGAGCGCGAGGAGGCGCTCCAGTCGATGGCCATCCGCACCGACGAGCGCACCAAGCTGGCCCGCGAGATGCACGACGTGGTCTCGCACCAGGTCACGCTGATCGCCATGCAGGCGGGCGCGCTGAAGGTCACGGCCCAGGACGAGGCGTCCCGGGAGATCGCGAAGACGATCCGCAGGCTGTCCACCCGCACCCTGGAGGAGCTGCGCCAGCTGGTCGGCGTGCTGCGCGCGCCCACCGATGACGAGTGCGTGCCGGACCTGGCCGACCTGGAGCGCATGGTGTCCGACTCGGGCATCCCGGTGACGCTGACCCTGGAGGGCCCGCTGGACGAGCTGCCGCAGCCGGTGTCCGGGGCGGCCTACCGCACGGTGCAGGAAGCGCTGACCAACGTCGGCAAGTACGCGCCCGCCGCGGCCACCTCGGTGCTGGTGCAGGCCAACAAGCGGGAACTGCTCGTGCAGGTGCGCAACGAACGCCCCCGAGGGCAGCGGACCCCTGCCCTGCCCTCGGGGGGTCACGGGCTGGTCGGGCTCACCGAGCGGGCCGAGTTGCTCGGCGGCAGTTTCCACGCGGCGCCCAGCGTGGACGGCGGCTTCGTGGTGACCTCCCGCTTCCCGCTGGGAGTGAGCACCCTGCCCGCGGCCCACGCCGTCTAGAACGCCGTGAAGGTGGCTTTCACTGCGCTGAGCGCAGTGAAAGCCACCTTCACGCCACCTTGTCCGCCTAGAAATCGCCCTCGCGTTGGGCGCGCAGCTTGGCCAGCGCCTCGGCGAGGATCGCCTCACCGTCGGCGTCGGAGCGGCGCTCCTTCACGTAGGCGAGGTGAGTCTTGTACGGCTCGTTGCGCGGTGGAGCAGGCGGAGCCGCCTGGTCCCGTCCAGCGGGCAGCCCACAGCGCGGGCAGTCCCAGGACTCCGGCTCCTCCGCGTCGAGCGCGAAGGACGGCCGAGACTCGTGATTGTTGGCACACCAGTAGGACACCCGATGCCGAGGCGCGGACTCGCCGCGCTCGGACTCACCCATCGGGCCCGATCCGACTCGGGTACCGCGGATCGCGTTACCGCCGGTCATCGACCCTCACACCCCCACAGTGCGTGGTTGTCTTGCCCCAGTAATTCCAGAGAATGCACAGCCCGACGGCTGATCAACCGCCCAGCTTGGTGAGCAGGCCGATGCCGATGATGCTGATGATCCAGACCGCCGAGACGAACAGCGTGATGCGGTCGAGGTTCTTCTCGACCACGCTGGAACCGGACAGGCTGGACTGCATGCCACCGCCGAACAGCGAGGACAGCCCGCCGCCCCGGCCGCGGTGCAGCAGGACGAGCAGAATCAGCAACAGGCTGGCCACAATCAACAGGATCTGCAGGAACAGATTCATCTCATCCTCGCTGTCAGGCGTACAGGCACTACAGGCTACCCGTTCGCGCTCCGAACACGGGAGCACGGTCGACAATTGGCGGTGCGTACTCGGTCAACGAAACCACGCCGGGGCCCCGTCCACACTCGGACGAGGCCCCGACCAGCGGTTTTGCCCAACGGCACCGGTTACCAGCGAACCTGCCGCGATCCGCCAGGATCGCCGAGAGCACAACTACGGCAGCGGGCCGCCAGCGGCCAGGGCGCAGAGCTTGGCGAACTCCTCCGCGTCCAGGCTGGCGCCGCCGACCAGCGCGCCGTCCACGTCCTCCTGCTTCACCAGCTCGCTGATGTTGCCGGACTTCACCGAACCGCCGTAGAGCACGCGCACCTCGTCCGCCACGTCCTGGCCGTACTTCTCGGCCAGCGCGGCGCGGATCGCGGCGCACACCTCCTGGGCGTCGTCCGGGGTGGCGACCTTGCCGGTGCCGATCGCCCACACCGGTTCGTAGGCGATCACCACCTTGGCCACCTGCTCGGCCTTGAGGCCCTTGAGCCCGGCGATCAGCTGGCTGGTGCAGTGCTCGACGTGCCCGGCCGCCTCGCGGACGTCCAGGCGCTCACCCACGCACAGGATCGGCACGATGCCGTGCTTGACCGCGGCGCGCACCTTCTTGTTGACCAGCTCGTCGTCCTCGTGGTGGTACTCGCGGCGCTCGGAGTGACCCACGGTGACGTAGGTGCAGCCGAGCTTGGCCAGCATCACCCCGGACACGTCCCCGGTGTAGGCACCGGAGTCGTGCGGGGACAGGTCCTGGGCCCCGTGCTTGATCAGCAGCTTGTCCCCGTCGATCAGGGTCTGCACGCTGCGGATGTCGGTGAACGGCGGCAGCACGGCCACCTCCACCTTGGCGAAGTACTTCTCCGGGAGCCGGAAGGCGATCTTCTGCGCCAGGGAGATGGCCTCGAGGTGGTTGAGGTTCATCTTCCAGTTGCCCGCGATGAGCGGCAGCCGTGCCATCAGCCCTCCAGAACAGTGACGCCGGGCAGTTCCTTGCCCTCCAGGTACTCCAGCGAGGCCCCGCCACCGGTGGAGATGTGCGAGAAGCCGTCCTCGGGCAGGCCCAGCTGGCGGACCGCGGCGGCCGAGTCGCCGCCGCCGACCACCGTGAAGGCCTCCGAGTCGACCAGGGCCTGCGCCACGGCACGGGTGCCGCCGGAGAACGCCTCGAACTCGAACACGCCCATCGGGCCGTTCCAGAACACGGTGGCCGCGTCGGCCAGCTTGCTCGCGAACAGCTCTCGGCTGCGCGGGCCGATGTCCAGGCCCATCCGGTCGGCCGGGATGGCGTCGGTGGGCACGACCTCGTGCTCGGCGTTGGCCGCGAACTCCTTGGCCGCCAGCACGTCCACCGGCAGCACCAGCTCCACGCCCAGTTCCTCGGCCTTGGCCAGGAAGCCCCTGACCTGGTCGAGCTGGTCCTCCTGGAGCAGCGACTGGCCGACCTCGTGGCCCTGGGCCCTGAGGAAGGTGTAGGCCATGCCGCCGCCGACCAGCAGCCGGTCGACCTTGGTCAGCAGGTTGGCGATGACCCCGAGCTTGTCGGAGACCTTCGCCCCGCCCAGCACCACCACGTAGGGCCGGGCCAGGTCCTCGGTGAGCTTGCGCAGCACCTCGACCTCGGCCAGCACCAGGCCGCCCGCGTAGTGCGGCAGCTTCTTGGCCACGTCGTACACCGAGGCCTGCTTGCGGTGCACCACGCCGAAGCCGTCGGAGACGAAGGCGCCCCCGCTGCCGACCAGGGCGGCCAGGTCCTCGGCAAGCGACTCGCGCTCGGCGGCGTCCTTGCTGGTCTCGCGCGGGTCGAACCGGATGTTCTCCAGCAGGGCCACGCCACCGTCGGTCAGCGCGCCGACCACGGCCTTGGCGGACTCGCCCACCACGTCGGCGGCCAGCGCCACCTCGGTGCCCAGCAGCTCGCCCAGCCGGGCGGCCACCGGGGCCAGCGAGAACTTCGGGTCCGGCTCACCCTTGGGGCGGCCCAGGTGCGCGGTCACGACCACGCGGGCGCCCGCCTCGGTGAGCCTGCGCAGCGTGGGCAACGAGGCGCGCACACGGCCGTCGTCGGTGATCGTCTCGCCGTCGAGGGGGACGTTCAGGTCGGCGCGCACCAGGACGCGCCGACCTGCGACACCCTCGGCGAGCAAGTCGTCGAGGTTCTTCACGGTGACGTCCTCAGAGCTTGGAAGCGACGAGGGCGACCAGGTCCGCGAGGCGGTTGGAGTAGCCCCACTCGTTGTCGTACCAGCCCACGACCTTGACCTGGTTGCCGATGACCTTGGTCAGCGGGGCGTCGTAGATGCAGGACGCCGGGTCGGTGACGATGTCCGAGGACACGATCGGGTCGGTGTTGTAGCGCAGGTACTTGCCCAGCGGGCCGTCGGCGGCGGCCTGGTAGGCGGCGTTGACCTCGTCCACGGTGACCTCGCGGCCCACGGTGACGGTCAGGTCGGTGGCCGAGCCGGTGGGCACGGGCACGCGCAGCGCGTAGCCGTCCAGCTTGCCCTTGAGCTCGGGCAGCACCAGGCCGATGGCCTTGGCGGCACCGGTGCTGGTGGGCACGATGTTCAGCGCGGCGGCGCGGGAGCGGCGCAGGTCCTTGTGCGGTGCGTCCTGCAGGTTCTGGTCCTGGGTGTACGCGTGGATCGTGGTCATCAGACCGCGCTCGATGGTGAACGCGTCGTGCAGCACCTTCGCCAGCGGGGCAAGGCAGTTGGTGGTGCAGGAGGCGTTGGAGATCACCGTCTGCGAGCCGTCGTACTTGTCGTCGTTGGCGCCGAGCACCACGGTCAGGTCCTCGCCCTTGGCGGGCGCGGAGATGATGACCTTCTTGGCCCCGCCCTCGTCCACGTGCTTGCGCGCGGCGGAGGCGTCGGTGAAGAAGCCGGTGGACTCGACCACGACGTCCACGCCGAGGTCCTTCCAGGGCAGCTTGCCCGGGTCGCGCTCGGCCAGCGCCTTGATGGTCTTGCCATCCACGCTGATGCCCTCGTCGGTCACCGCGACCTCGCCGTCCAGGCGGCCGAGGATGCTGTCGTACTTGAGGAGGTGCGCCATCGTGGCGACGTCGCCCAGGTCGTTGAAGGCGACGATCTCGATGTCGTGCCCGCTGGCCTGGACCGCTCGCCAGAAGTTGCGGCCGATACGACCGAACCCGTTGACACCTACGCGAACCGTCACGGTGTGTCTCCTCCGACTCTCGACGGTGTGTGATTGAGGCGACGCTGCCTTCCCGGCAACCCTAGCGTTACGAAGCCGCGCAGGTCACAGGGGCCGCCGAGAATCTGTATCGTGACAGTCGAGGTTGCTCCGAACGGAGCACGCCTGGCAGAGCATTGGTCCAGACCATAGCGGGTTTTCCTTGTGTGTCAGGCGACTCCGCGAGCGGTGAGCAGCTCGCCGACCCGCTCGCGGACGGCCGGGGTGTCTAGACCACGTACCGAAACAGTGGTACGGCGCCGCAACACGTCGTCAACGTCACATGCCCACTCGTGTTCCACGGCGTGCACGGCCTGCGCCCAGATGTCGGGGCCGTCCGGGTGGATGCGGTCCAGCAGCCGGGGGTCGGCCGCGGCCAGGGCCAGCACCTCGTTGCCCGCGGTGCCGTAGTGCGTTGCCAGGTGCGCGGCCACGTCCTGGGGCAGTTCGGGCAGCTCGGCGAGCAGCCCACGGGTGACGTTCTCCGGCAGGGCCGCACCCGGCAGCGGGGCGGGCGGGCCGTCCAGGGGCTTGGTGTGCGGGCCGCCGAGTCGGTCGGCCACGTGGCCCAGCACCTGGGTGCCGATCTTGCGGAAGGTGGTCCACTTGCCGCCAGCCACGCTGATCACCCCGCCGGAGCCCACGGTGATCACGGTCTCCCGCTTGGCGTTCTTGGTCTCCCCCGGCCCGCCGGGCAGCACCCGCAGACCGGCGAAGGAGTACGCCAGCTTCGCGCGGTCCAGGGCCTGGGCCTGGATGCCCAGCCCGGCCTCGCCCAGGATCTGGTCCACGTCGGCCTCGGTGCAGGCCACCTGCGCCGGGTCGCCCTCGTAGGCCTCGTCGGTGGTGCCCAGCAGCAGCTGGCCCTCCCACGGGATCGCGAAGGACACCCGCACGTCGTCGATGGGCGTGGTCACCGCGGCCCGCCAGGGCTGCTCGGTACGCAGCACCAGGTGCGAGCCCTTGGACAGCCGGATGCTCGGCGCCGCGTGCGGGTTCTCCAGCCGCCGCAGGTGGTCCAGCCACGGGCCGGTGGCGTTGACCACCACCTTGGCGTCCAGGCCGAACTCGGTGCCGTCCAACAGGTCGCGCAGCTCCAGCCCACTGACCCGGCCGCCCAGCCTGCGGAAGCCGGTGACCTCGGCGTGGTTGACCAGCACGGCTCCGCACTCGGCCGCGGCGCGCGCGGCGGTGACGGCCATCCGGCTGTCGTTCATCTGGTGGTCGTAGTACATGGCGCAGCCGCGCAGCCCCTCGGTGCGCAGCGCGGGCACCATCTCCAGGGACTTGGCCGCCGACAGCAGCTTGCCGGTGCCGTCGCCGAAGCCGGACAGCGCGGAGTAGAGCAGCACGCCCGCGCCCAGCTTGAGCCGGGAGTGCGGGCCGTCGCGGAACACCGGCACCAGGAAGGGCAGCGGCCGGACCAGGTGCGGGGCCAGCCTGTCGCCCAGCGCGCGCCGCTCGGAGTGGTTCTCGTGCACCAGGCGCACGTCGCCCATGGCCAGGTAGCGCAGGCCGCCGTGCACCAGCTTCGAGGAGGCGCTGGACGTGCCGCCCGCGAAGTCCCCGCGCTCCACCAGCGCCACCCGCAGCCCGGAGCGGGCCGCCGCCCAGGCGGTGGCGATGCCCAGGATGCCGCCGCCGACCACGGCCAGGTCGAAGCTGCCGCGCGCCAGGCGCTGCCGGGTCGCGGCGCGCTGGTCGGAGACGTTCATGTCGTTGCTCATTCGTCGTCCTCGTCAATCCAGTCCATGGTCCGGGCAACGGCCTTGCGCCACTTGCGGTAGCCCTTGTCCCGGATCGAGGACTCCATGGCGGGCAGCCACTCGGCGGCCTTGTGCCAGTTGTCCCGGAGCTTGTCGGTGCCCTCCCAGAACCCCACGGCGATGCCCGCCGCGTACGCCGCGCCGAGGCAGGTCGTCTCGGCGATGATCGGCCGCACGACGGGCGCGTCGAGCACGTCGGACAGGGTCTGCATGAGCAGGTTGTTGGCGGTCATGCCGCCGTCCACCTTCAGCGTGGTCAGCTCCACGCCGGAGTCGGCGTTCATCGCGTCGACCACCTCGCGGGTCTGCCAGGCGGTGGCCTCCAGGACGGCACGGGCCAGGTGGCCCTTGGTGATGTAGCCGGTCAGGCCCGCGATCACGCCGCGCGCGTCGCTGCGCCAGTGCGGGGCGAACAGCCCGGCGAAGGCCGGTACGAAGTAGCAGCCGCCGTTGTCCGACACGGTGCGCGCCAGGGTCTCGATCTCCGGCGCGCTGGCGATCAGCTCCACGTTGTCGCGGAACCACTGCACCAGTGAGCCGGTGACCGCGATGGCGCCCTCCAGGGCGTACCGGGCGGGCTGGTCGCCGATCTTGTAGCCCACCGTGGTGAGCAGCCCGTTCCGCGAGGCGACGGGCTGCTCCCCGGTGTTGAGCAACAGGAAGCTGCCGGTGCCGTAGGTGCACTTGCCCTCACCGGGCTCGAAGCAGGTCTGGCCGAACAGGGCCGCCTGCTGGTCGCCCAGCGCGGAGGCCACCGGCAGGCCGGACAGGGTGCCGCGCGCGGTGCCGTAGACCTCGGCCGAGGAGCGGATCTCCGGCAGCATCGCGCGCGGGATGCCGAACTCCCGCAACAGGTCCGCGTCCCAGTCCAGGGTGCGCAGGTTCATCAGCATGGTGCGGCTGGCGTTGGTCACGTCGGTGACGTGGTTGCCGGTGAGCTTCCAGATCAGCCAGGTGTCCATGGTGCCGAACAGGACCTCACCGCGTTCGGCGCGCTCGCGCACCCCCGGCACGGTGTCCAGCAGCCAGCGCGCCTTGGGTCCGGCGAAGTAGGTGGCCAGCGGCAGGCCGCACTGCTCGCGGAACCGGTCCTGGCCCTGCTCCCCGCCCAGCTCGCGGACCAGCGCGTCGGTGCGGGTGTCCTGCCAGACGATGGCGTTGTGCACCGGCTTGCCGGTCTCGGCGTCCCACAGCACGGTGGTCTCGCGCTGGTTGGTGATGCCGATGGCGGCCAGTTCGTGCACGGTGATCGACAGCTTGCTCAGCGCCCCGTGCACCACGTCCAGCACGTTGGCCCAGATCTCCTCGGCGTCGTGCTCCACCCAGCCGGGCCGGGGGAAGATCTGCCGGTGTTCCTTCTGCGCCACCGAGACGATGCTGCCGCCCTGGTCGAACACGATGCAGCGGGAGGAGGTCGTGCCCTGGTCGATGGCGGCGATGTACGAACTCACGTCGAGTCCTCTCAGAAGACGGCGATGTCGACGAGACCGGCGGCGGCGCCACCGAGCAGCGGTCCGAGCACGGGGATCCAGGCGTAGCCCCAGTCCGAGCCGCCCTTGCCGGGGATGGGCAGCACGGCGTGCGCGATGCGCGGGCCCAGGTCGCGCACCGGGTTGATGGCGTAACCGGTGGGGCCGCCCAGGGACAGGCCGATGCCGACCACGAGCAGGGCGACGACCAGCACGCCCGTGCCGGACACGGCCAGGCCCTTGGTCTGCCCGGTGGCCAGGATGACGAAGACCAGCACGAAGGTGGCGATGACCTCGGTGATCAGGTTCTGCGCGGTGTTGCGGATCTCCGGGCCGGTGGAGAACACGCCGAGCACCTGGCCGTTGTGCGCGCGGAACTGGCCCAGGTAGGTCAGCCAGCACAGCACCGCGCCGAGCAAGGCGCCGATCAGCTGCGCCGACAGGTAGAGCGGCACCTTGGACCACTCGCCGGTCTGGATCGCGATGCCCAGGGTGACGGCGGGGTTGAGGTGGGCGCCGGACAGCGGGGCGCTGGCGTAGGCCCCGGCGAGCACGGCGAGGCCCCAGCCGAAGGTGATGGCCAGCCAGCCCGCGTCGCGGGCCTTGGACTTGGCCAGCGTGACGGCGGCGCACACGCCGTTGCCGAGCAGCACCAGCAGTGTGGTGCCGATCAGCTCACCGAAGAAGATCGTCTTGTCCGTCATCGGCCTCTCCCTTGAGGCGGCGCACCCAGATCCGCGAATGTCGTTCGACATTGTCGTACGCCTTGCGCGGAAACGTAGGTTTTCAGCCCGGAGGCTGTCAACCACGACTTCACCGCGTCACCACGGGATCGCGCCGAGTTCGCGGGAGATCGCCCGCGCCGCCTCACGCACGTAGGACACCTGCTCGGCCAACGGAACCCGCTCGGCGTCGCACAGCCGCTCCACCGGTCCGGAGATGCCGATCGCGCCGACCACCAGCCCGCTGCGGTCGCGGATCGCGGCGGCCAGCGAGACCTCACCCTCGACCAGTTCCTCCAGGTCGGCGGCCCAGCCCCGGCTCGCGGTGGCCTCAAGGTCGGCGCGCAGCGCGGCGGGCTCGGTCAGCGTGGCCGCGGTGTAGCCGGTGAGCTCCCCCGCGAGCAGCTCGTCGGTGGCGTAGGAGTTGGCCGCCAGCAGGGCCTTGCCCAGCGCCGAGGCGTGCGCGGGCAGCAGGGCGCCGACCTCCAGGGCCTGGCGGCTGTTGTCCGGCCGGAACACGTGGTGCACCACCAGCACGTTGCCCTCGTGCAGGGTGCCGATGCGCACGCTCTCCCTGCTGCGGCCCGCCAGCGAGTCCGACCAGTTCAGCGCCCTGGTGCGCAGCTCGTTGCCGTCCAGGTAGCTGCTGCCGATGTGGAACAGCGCGGCGCCCAGCTGGTACTTGCCGGTCGGCTCGTGCTGCTCCACGAAGCCCACGTGTTGCAGGGTGCGCAGGATGCCGTGCACGGTGGGTTTGGGCATGCCGAGGGTGGCGGCCAGCTCGGCGACGCCCATCCGCCGGGACGGCCCGGCCAGCAGTCGCAGGATCGCCGCCGCGCGCTCGACGGACTGGATCAGTCCAGGCATGACCGCACTGTACTCCCGTTCGACAATGTCGAACTAGTGCAGGGCCTCCACCATCAGGTCCAGGTGCCCGCAGTGCTGGGCCGTCTCCCGGATCATGTGGTTGAGCGCGTAGCGCAGGGTGAACGGTCCCTCCGGCGGGGCCTTGGCCAGGTCGTCCAGGCCCGCCGCGGCCACGACCTCACGCGAGGCCGCGCACTCGGCGAGGTAGGCCGGAACGGCCTTGGCCAGCGTGTCCTGTTCGGACAGTTCGAAGCCGTCGTACGGCTCGCCCTCCGGCCAGGGCGGGGTGGCCCCGTTGGCCGCGAAGTCCACGCTGAACCACCAGCGCTCCACGGCGGTCAGGTGCTTGACCAGCCCCAGCGGGGTCATCGCGGAGCTGGGCACCGGCCTGCTGCGGGCCTGCTCCTCGGTGAGCCCGTCGACCTTGGCCACCACCGTCGCGCGCAGGCTGTCCAGCAACTGCGACAGGGTCTCCCGCTCGGTGCCCACCTGGGTCACGTCCATGATCGGCAGCCTAACCGCGCAATTGCACTTGTCACTCAGTGCCGTCACCAAGTACATCAACTCCGTGTTCAGCAAACCGCACCTGGACCCCAGCGAGGACGACAACCGCCGGGTCCGCGCCGCACTCAGCCACCTGCGGGCCCGATGAGGGACCTGCGCGCGATCGGGCCGTACCCCGGCGAACTCGTGGTGCTGCGCCCCTGGCTGCTCGCGGATCTCGACGCCGTGCGGCAGGCCGCCGAGGACCCGTACATCCCGCAGATCACCACCGTGCCCGCCGTGTTCAGCGCGGAAGCCGGTGCGGCGTGGCTGCACCGGCAGTGGGACAAGGCCCGCGCGGGGCGGGGTTGCCCGCTCGCGGTGGTGGACCGGGCTGGGGGCCGCGCCGTGGGCATGGCGATCCTGGACCAGATCGACTGGGCGCGCGGCACGGCCTCGGTCGGCTACTGGCTGGTGCCCGCCGCACGCGGTCGCGGTCTGGTCAAGGCGGCGGTCGCGGTGCTGCTGCACGTGGCGGGCGAGCTCGGGCTGCGCCAGGTGTGGGCTCAGGTCGAACCGGGGAACACGGCCTCGCTGGCGGTGTGCCGCGCGCTGGGGTTCACCGAGGAGGGGTTGACGCCGGGCGGGTTTCAGGGCCGCGACGTGCTCAGGTTGTCCCGCTCAACGGGACTCGACAACCGCTGAGCGGGACTCGGCTGCGGCTGGGCGGGACTCGCGGGTCAGCGGCCGAAGGACACGCCGCCGTGGATGGTGTGGGCCTGCACGCCCTTGTTGTCCCCGGTGATGTGGTTGTTGACCACGCCGACCTCGGCCACCTGCGGCTCCACCAGCGGCTGGGCCGGGTCGCCGTCGACCATGCGGGCCAGGGACTGCACGTCGAACCCGGGCACGGCCACCCAGGCCGCGACCTCGTACTCCTTGTTGCTGACCCGGACGGGTGCGAACTCGGTGCGGCGCACCCGCTGCGTGTAGTCCCCGCCGAACACCGTGCGGAACACGTAGTCGGACAGGATCAGGCCCGAGGTCAGCGAGCCGTCCGGGCGCTCGTCGGAGCAGCGGCGCACCACGCCCTTGAACACCTGGGCGTCCAGCAGCCTGCCCCGGGAGATGTTGGCCTGGTAGAAGCCCGGTTCCGCGGGCAGCGGCCCGATCTCCACGGCGATGCGCATGCGCACCTCCGGCTTCTGCCAGCGGTTGTGCTCGGCGGCCAGTTCGTCGAGGTGCCTGCTCAGGTCCACCACGGCCCCCAGCAGCGCGCTGGGGAAGGCCAGCAGCCAGCCGTCCCCGGTGTACTGGCGGTCGATGACGGCGGCCTCACCGATGCCGACCCGCTCCAGGGCGGCGACCAGCAGTCTGCTGAGGACCTTGGGCAGTTCGGCCAGGTGGTGTGCTGGTGTGCGCGCGGACTCGATCAGATCGATGCCCAGGAGTACCCGGAACTCCGCGACTGGCTCCATCGAAACCTCCGAACGGGTGACCGGTTGTCAGGTGGAGTCTGAATCGCCTCCTGCTACCGGGTCTCCCGCATTTCCGGGAAACCGATCACCTGCCTGGACGCCAATCCGGGTCGTCGAGTCTGCGTTCCAGCAACTCCGGGTCAGGTAACAGGTACTGGCACCGCCTGGTGCGCAGCAGACCGTCCGCGCGCAACTGCTTGAGCGCCAGGTCCACGGTCTTGGCCGAGGCGGTGACCGACTGCGCCAGCTCCAACTGGGTCAGCCCGCTCACCTGCAACCCGCGCTCCACCCGCTCGCCGAAGACCCTGGCCAGGTCGAGCAGTTGCCTGGCGACCCGGACCGGCGCCTCCATCGAGGCGAGCCGCTCCTGGCGGCGGTCGGCCAGCAGCAACCGCTTCTGCAACAGGGCATTGACGAAGCGCAGCACCTCGGAGCCGTCGGTCAGCATGTTCTTGAAGGTCCGCGCGTCCACGTGCGTGGCCGTGCCCGCGGTGCGGGCCACCACGTTCGCGCTGCGCCGCCGCTCCCACACCACGCCCAGCTCGCCCAGCACGTCGCCGGGCCCGTAGAAGCCGAGGATCGAGTCGGCCCCGTTCTGGCCGTGCAGCACGACCTTCACCGAACCCGACTCGATCAGCAGCACCTCGTCGCTGGCTGTGCCCGCCGTGCACAGGAAGTCCCCACGCCGGAACTGCCTCAGGTGACCGGCCCTGCGGAACCGCTCCCGAATCCGATCGACCAACTGTTCATCGACGGGCATCTCGTCTCACCGCTCCCGGCCCCCGACACGAGCAGGACAACAGGTCATCGTCGTAGCCTGCCCCATTCGGCCGCAAGGCGGGCGCGGGCATGCCTAGGCGTCGGCTTCCTCCGCCTCCAGCATGTCCGGTGTCACCGCCGACTCGGTGTCGGGCAGCCCCAGCTCGTGCGCCCGCTTGTCGGCCATCGCCAGCAGGCGGCGGATCCGTCCGGCCACCGCGTCCTTGGTCATCGGCGGCTCGGACAGCTGGCCCAGCTCCTCCAGCGAGGCCTGCCGGTTGCTCAGCCGCAGGTTGCCCGCGGTGACCAGGTGGTCGGGCGCGGTCGGGCCGAGGATCTCCAGCGCACGCGCCACCCTGGCCGCGGCGGCCACCGCGGCCCGCGCGGAGCGGCGCAGGTTGGCGTCGTCGAAGTTGGCCAGCCGGTTGGCGGTGGCCCGCACCTCGCGGCGCATTCGCCGCTCCTCCCAGGCCATCACGCTGTCGTGCGCGCCGAGCCTGGTCAGCAGCGCGCCGATGGCGTCCCCGTCGCGCACCACCACCCGGTCCGCGCCGCGCACCTCGCGGGACTTCGCCTGGATGCCCATGCGCCGGGCCGCGCCGACCAGTGCCAGCGCCGCCTCCGGGCCGGGGCAGGTCACCTCCAGCGCACTGGACCGGCCCGGCTCGGTCAGCGAGCCGTGCGCGAGGAACGCCCCGCGCCAGGCCGCCTCCGAGTCGCAGGTGCCGCCGGAGACCACCGGGGCGGGCAGCCCGCGCACCGGGCGGCCGCGCGGGTCGAGCAGGCCGGTCTGGCGGGCCAGACCCTCGCCGTCCTTGACCACGCGGACCACCCACCGGGTGCCCTTGCGCAGCCCGCCGGAGGTGATCACGTGCACGTCCGAGTGGTGGCCGAACAGGTCGTGGATCTCCTTGCGCAGTCGGCGCGCGGCCGATCCGGTGTCCAGCTCGGCCTCGACGACCACCCGCCCGGCCACGATGTGCAGGCCCCCAGCGAAGCGCAGCACCGAGGACACCTCGGCGCGACGGCAGCACGTCTTGGCCACGGCCAAGCGGCTCAGCTCGTCCTTCACCGCGCCGGTCATCGCCACGGGCGTTCTCCTCCTGTTTGCTCAGACTCTCTGGTCGTGCTGCGGGTGGTACCGCAGCGCGTCGCGCAGGCTCACCGCCAGCGCGGCGGGGTCGTGCCGGTCCGGCCGCCCACCCGCCGTGATGGTGGCCAGGTGCGCGACCGCACCCAGTGACGCCGCGGCGGTGCGCAGCCGTTCCGGGGTGGGCACCGAGTCCACGTCCGCGACGACGGCGTCCACGCGCAGCCTCGGTGCGTGCTGGCAGAGTACGTCCAAGTGCCGTTCGGGTGAGAAACCGGCTGTCTCACCTGGTTGGGGGACAAGATTGAGCACGACCACCTTGGATGCGGTAGTGCTCACCAACGCCTCGTGCAACTCCGGCACCAGCAGGTGCGGCAGCACGCTGGTGAACCAGGACCCCGGTCCGAGCAGCACCACGTCCGCGCCCAGCACCGCCTCCACCGCCTGCGGGCAGGCCTTCGGCGGGGCGGAACGCCCCCCGTTCGGATGACCGTTGCCGTTGGTCAGCCCGTTGTACAGGCGGATCCGCCGCACCTGGCCGGGTGTGGTGGCCACCGCCACCTGGCCCCGGATGCGCCGCACCGCGCTGGCGTCCTCGTCCAGCCCGGTGACCTCGGCCTCGATGTCCAGCGGCTCGTTGCACATCGGCAGCACCCTGCCCCGCACCCCGAGCAGCCTGGCCACCTCCTCCAGTGCCAGCACCGGATCGCCGAGCACCTCCAGCAGGCCCGCGATGAGCAGGTTGCCCACCGCGTGCCCGGCCAGCGCCCCGCTGCCGCCGAAGCGGTGCTGGAACACGGTGCTCCACAGCTGGCCGCCGTCGTCCTCGGCGGCCAGCGCGGCCAGTGCCTTGCGCAGGTCCCCTGGCGGCAGCAGGCCCAGCTCGCGGCGCATGCGGCCGGAGGAACCGCCGTCGTCGGCCACGGTCACCACGGCGGTCACGTCATCGGTGAGCAGGCGCAGGGCGCGCAGGGTGGCCTGCAACCCGTGGCCACCGCCGAGGGCGACCACCCGCAGCGGTCGGTCGTGCACACCGGTCGGCTGCACGGGGATCATTCCCGCCCCAGATCCCGGTGCACGACCTTGACGGCCATGCCGTCCTCGGCGGCCAGCAGGGCGGACAGTTCCTCGGAGATCGCCACACTGCGGTGCTTACCACCGGTGCAGCCCACCGCCAAGGTCAGGTACCGCTTGCCCTCGCGCCGGTAGCCCGCGCCGATCAGCCGCAGCAGTTCGTGGTAGCGGTCCAGGAACTCCTCGGCCCCCTCCTGGCTGAGCACGTAGTTGCGCACGTCGGAGTCCAGGCCGGTCTGCTCGCGCAGCTCGGGGATCCAGAACGGGTTGGGCAGGAAGCGCACGTCCATCACCAGGTCGGCGTCCATCGGCAGGCCGTACTTGTAGCCGAAGGACAGCACGGTGACCCTGGTCCGCGCGCTGGTCTCGCTGCCGAAGCTGTCCTCGATCTTGGCCCGCAGCTGGTGCACCGACAGGGAGCTGGAGTCCAGCACCAGGTCGGCCTCCTCACGCAGCGGGGTGAGCAGCTGCCGCTCGGCGATGATGCCGTCGGCCAGCCTGCCGTCGCCCTGCATCGGGTGGCTGCGCCGCACCGCCTCGAACCGGCGCACCAGCACCTCGTCGGTGGCCTCCAGGAACAGCACGCGCGGCTTGTAGCCGCGGGCGTCCAGGTCCTTGATGATCGCGGCCAGGTCGTCGGTGAAGGCCCTGCTGCGCACGTCCATGACCACCGCCACGCGGGTGATCGCGCCGCGGGCCTGCGCGCCCAGCTCGACCATGGTGGAGATCAGCTCGGGCGGCAGGTTGTCCACCACGAACCAGCCCAGGTCCTCCAGGCACTTGGCCGCGGTGCTGCGACCGGCACCGGACAGACCGGTGACCACCGCGACCTCGATGCCGGACTTCTCGGCACCGGCTGATGTACTCACGTCTGAACCCCTTCTGGTTTCGCCAGGCTGGCGTGCACTGCCTCCGCGGTGCGCCGGCCGACGCCGGGCACCTCGCTGATCTCCTCGACGCTGGCCTGCCGCAGTTTGCGCAGCGAGCCGAAGTGCTTGAGCAGGGCGGCTTTGCGGGTCTGACCGAGCCCGGGCACCTCGTCCAGTGCCGAGGTGGTCATCCGCTGCGAGCGCTTCTGCCGGTGGTAGGAGATCGCGAACCGGTGAGCCTCGTCGCGAACCCGCTGCAACAGGTAGAGCGCCTCGCTGGTGCGCGGCAAGATCACCGGATCGGGTTCACCCGGGACCCAGACCTCCTCCAGCCGCTTGGCAAGGCCGATCACCGCGACATCGGTGACGCCCAGTTCGGCGAGCACGTCCGCGGCCACCGCGACCTGTGGGGCGCCGCCGTCCACCACCAGCAGGTTCGGCGGATAGGCGAAGCGGCGCGGCTTGCCGGTCTCCGGGTCGATGCCGGGCCGGTCGGTGTCGGTCTCCTGGGCCGTCTCGGCCTGGTAGCGGGCGAAGCGGCGGCGCACGACCTCCGCGATCGAGCCCACGTCCCCGCCCTCGGCGCCCTCGCGGATGGCGAACCGGCGGTACTCGGACTTGCGGGCCAGCCCGTCCTCGAACACCACCAGCGAGGCCACCACGTCGGTGCCCTGCACGTGGCTGACGTCGGTGCACTCGATGCGCAGCGGCGCGCTGTCCAGGCCCAGCGCGTCCTGCAACTCCTGCAGGGCCGCCGAGCGCGCGGTCAGGTCACCGGCCCGGCGCAGCTTGTGCTGCGCGAAGGCCTCGGCCGCGTTGCGCTGCACCGTCTCCATCAGCGCGCGCTTGTCCCCGCGCTGCGGCACGCGCAGCTGCACCCTGGCGCCCCGCAGGCCGGACAGCCACTCCTCGATCGCCTCGTGGTCCTCGGGCAGCTCGGGCACCAGCACCTCGCGCGGCACCGGGCTGGCCGCGGCCTCGGTGTTGTCCGACAGCTCGGCCTGGTCCCCGTAGAACTGGCTGAGGAACTGGTCCACCAGCCCGCCGACGCCGGTCTCCTGCGCATCGACGCTCGAACCCGCAAGCGGTTCTTCGACCTTGATGCTCGAACCCGCAAGCGGTTCTTCGACCTTGTCGGTCACCCAGCCGCGCTGCCCGCGCACCCGCCCGCCGCGCACGTGGAAGACCTGCACGGACACCTCGAGCTCGTCCTCGGCGAAGGCCACCACGTCGGCGTCCGTGCCGTCGCCCAGCACCACCGCCTGCTTCTCCATGGCCTTGCGCAGCGCGCCCACGTCGTCGCGCAGCCGAGCGGCCCGCTCGAACTCCAGCTCCTCGGAGGCCGCCAGCATGTCCCGCTCCAGCCTGCGCACCATCGCGTCGGTGCGCCCGGCCAGGAAGTCGCAGAAGTCCGCCACGATCGCGCGATGCTCGTCCGCGGACACCTTGCCCACGCAGGGCGCCGAGCACTTGCCGATGTAGCCCAGCAGGCAGGGGCGGCCGATCTGCCCGTGCCGCTTGAACACCCCCGCCGAGCAGGTCCGCGCCGGGAACACCCGCAGCAGCAGGTCCAGGGTCTCGCGGATCGCCCAGGCGTGCGCGTACGGCCCGAAGTAGCGCACACCCTTGCGGCGCGGCCCCCGGTAGACGTGCAGCCTCGGGTACTCCTCGTTCAGGGTCACCGCCAGCACCGGGTAGGACTTGTCGTCGCGGTAGCGGACGTTGAACCTCGGGTCGAACTCCTTGATCCAGGAGTACTCCAGCTGAAGCGCCTCGACCTCGGTGCCCACCACCGTCCACTCGACCCCGGCCGCGGTGGTCACCATCTGCCGGGTGCGCGGGTGCAGGGTGGACAGGTCGGCGAAGTACGAGGACAGCCTGCTGCGCAGGCTCTTCGCCTTGCCCACGTAGATCACCCGACGCGTCGCGTCGCGGAACTTGTAGACGCCCGGCGCGTCCGGGATCGTGCCAGTCGCTGGTCGGTAGGTAGACGGGTCCGCCACCTCACCAGCCTACGGGCGGGGTCCGACAACCCCAGGGGCCGGGCGGATCCTCCCCCGGTCGGCGGCATGAAGGTGCCCTTCGGGACGGTGGACGCCGCGAAGGGCACCTTCGGGACACGACGAGGTGGGCGAGCCGGAACCGCGTCGCACCGCCATGAAGGTGCCCCTTGAGACGCTCAACGCCGCGAAGGGCACCTTCGTGGCATCGCCGGGACGTGCCGCGAAAGGACCGTTCGCCGCGTTCAACGCAGTGAAAGCCACCTTCCGGCCGACGCGGTGGGTCGCCCGCGGAGTCAGGCGGCGACCACGTTGGCCCCGTCGACCTTGACCTGCACCGGGGTCAGGCCGGTGGTCGCGGGGCCCTTCTTGAGCGAGCCGGTGGCGGCGTCGAACTGACTGCCGTGACCGGGGCAGGTGATGGTGGCGCCCTGCGGCGGGCTGACGATGACCCCGGCGTGCGGGCAGGTCGCGTTGAACGCCTTGACCTCCCCGCTGGTGGGCTGGACGAGCAGCACACCGCCGGTGACCAGGCCGCCGCCGACGGGCACGTCGGCGACCTTGGCCAGGACGGTGCCGGGCGTGGCGGCGCCACCGGTGCCGGTGCCGCCACCGCCCGAGGTGCCACCGCCGCCTGAGGGCCCGCTGGAACAGGCGGTGGTGACGGCACCGCCTGCGACCAGCGCGGCCACCAGGCCGCAGATCGCCTGCCTGCGAGTGGGGTTGGTGACGGCCTCGGGCATGTTCACGCTGGTGCCTCCGTGCTCACGTGGTGGGAAAGCGCAGTTCACCATGTACCACGGACAGCCACCATCAGAGGTTCATCGGGAGTTGCTGGCAACTTGCCGTGCCACGGCGAGCACGGCGGTGAACGGGGGCAGCCAGTGCCTGCTGAACGAGGGGGCGTTGGCCCAGCGGACCCGGCCGTACGGGGTCATCGTGGGCGGCAGCAGGATGCTGTGCGGCGAGCGCACGAACCTGATCTGGGAGGGGCTGCGCAGCTGGGCGGGCAGCAGCGCGACCAACTCCGCGAGGAACAGCCAGTTCTCCTGCGGGCTGGGGATGACCAGTGTGGGCCCGGCCAGCATCCTGGCGCGCAGCTCGGCGAGCACGGCCGAACCGATCCTGGCGGGCATGACCAGGGCGGTGGTGGTGGGGCCCAGCGGCAGCAGCACCCCCTGCTCGGTCACGTTCACCCGCCAGCCGAGCATCCGGTAGTTGGCCACGACCTCGCCGACGGTCCGGCCGAAACTGTGGTCGGGCAGTTGCGCGTTCGCGTGCGCCGGCTTCATCGCCGGCTTCGTGGTGGTGGTCATGGCGCACGTCCTCCCGTGTCGGGCGGTCCGAGTGGTGGTGCCGTCCGGAGGTCGTTCCGGGCGGCTCCGCCTGCGGTTGGAGGGACAGGGTGCGCCGCCGGCCACCGGGTCACCACCCCCGAAGCGGATCGGTCCAATTCACCTGCTGCATGACATTCCCGGATCAAGCCCGGTCTGTTTCATGCATCAGGTGAATAGACAGGTCGCGACCAGCGATTACACTGTGAACACGCTCAGTGACGGGAGCGAGGCCATGGAACCGGTTGGGTTAAGGCAAGCCAGATCGGGTCGTGCATGCTCCTGTGGCGCTCTGCTCGCTGCGGACAACTCCGACCGGCTGTGCCACCGCTGCCGTCGAAACGCCCGGCAGGAGATCTTCGGCCCGCCACCGCTGCCGGACGGGTTCTGGGACCACCCCGTGCTGTCGGAGCCCTTCGCCGATCAGGACATGGGTGCGCTGATCGCAGCCTACCGGCACCACCCCGGTCATCCCCACCGCATCACCCAGGACCGGATGGCCAGCTGGCTGGGCATCAGTCAGGCGCAGTTGTCGCGGTACGAGAACGGGGAGAACCCGATCGACCGCATGGACCGGCTCAAGCACTTCGCCGAGGTGCTCGCCGTGCCCGCGGAACGACTGTGGTTCGACCGCAACGGCCCTCCCAGACCCCGAGGTCCAGAAAGCTCCACGGCCCCGGACGTGTTCCTCGCGTCCTGGGACGCGCTGAGCACTGCCCGGTCCGTCGAAGAGGTGACGAGGAGCGACTTGACACTCAGCAGACGAGCGGCGCTCACCGGGGCGGCCGCGGTGGCCGTCGGACCTTCCCTGGTCGAGCCGATGCAGCACTGGCTGACGCCGTTGCAGCCGCTGGCGAAGTGGGCACCGAGCGGGGCGGTCAGCGAGGACGAGCTGGCGGCCATGCGCACGGTGGCCGACGGGCTGCGCGGCTGGAGCAACGGCGGCGGCGCGGGCCTGGCCCGCAAGGCGGTTCTGGGCCAGCTCAACGAACTGTCCGAGCGGCTGCGCAGAGCACCCGACTCGCCCACCACACAGCAGGCGTTCTTCGTCGGCGCGGACCTGGCCAAGATCGCCGCGGGCATGTCCTGGGACGCGGGGCTGCACGACTCGGCCCAGCGCTACTACGTGCTGGCCGTGCGCATGGCCAAGGCCAGCCGCAACGAGCCGTTCGGGGCGATGTGCCTTGCCTCGATGGCGCGGCAGATGTTCGACCTCGGGCGTCCCGAGGACGGGCTGGAACTGGTGCAGCTCGCGCAGTACGGCACACGGCGGGGAGCCACCCCGACCCTGCGCTCGGTGCTGCACACCCGCGAGGCGTGGGCCTACGCCCTGCTCGGGCGGGTGCAGGAGTTCCACCGGGCCGTGGGGCACGCCCAGGAGTGCTTCGCCGCACGCGACCGCGGCCAGGAGCCGCACTGGCTGGCCTCGTTCGACGAGGCGGAGATGGAAGGGGTGATCGGCGCCCGGCTACGGGACCTGGCCAAGCACGACCCCACGCAGGCCCCGCTCGCGGAACGGCACATCCGCCGCGCGCTCGCGCTGCGCCATCCGTCGCGGGTGCGCAACCGGGTGTTCGACGTGATCGGGCTGGCCCGCACGCGGTTGGCCACCGGCGAGCCGGAGGCGGCCTGCGAGCTGATCCAGTCCGTGCTGCCCACCGTCGCCCGGCTGCGCTCCGGCCGGGTGCGGCGCAAGCTGCAGGACTTCGTGACCGAGTCGGCCCACTACCGCCAACTGCACGCCGTGCGCGAGGTGCAGGACGCGATCCGGGTCATCCGCAGCGCCTGAGTCAAGGGGCTGTTCGCTGCCTGTGGACAATCACGCGGTTGTCCACAGGCAGCGGCATTTCGTGATCCGCTCGGGGTGGGGGCGGGTAGACTGGAATCGGGGTCGCCCCCCCAGGGAGTGGCGGGGGCTGGAGTGGTTAGTTCGCGGTGCTGGACTGCTTCCGCAGGCCGCGCAGCTCGCGGATGGCGGCCACGGCGCGGTCCCGGTCGGTGGCCTGCACGGCCATCACCGACACGTACTCGTCGGCGGGCAGGTCCAGCCGGGCCCAGGCCGCGCCGTCCGGGAAGCTGATCCCGTCCACCTGGTCCCAGGAGTACCAGGTGGCCCCGAGCAGGTTGCGCACCTCGATGCCCTCGGCGTTGGCGCGCACCCTCGGCCGGGTCAGCAGCAGCACCCCGCAGGCCAGCAGCACCCCGACCAGCGCCATGGCGATCTGGTCGGAGGTGCCGAAGTAGGCCCCGGTCGGGGTGTTGCGCAGCAGCACGGCGATCACCACGAACAGCACGACCAGCAGCGCGGCCAGCGGGATGGCGACGAGGCGCACCTTGTGCGGGCGGAAGGTGCTCACTCGAAGCCCCGCTCGGTCCACGGCCGCTGGATGGAGCGCAGCGCCAGTGCGGCGTCCAGCGCGGCCACGCAGGCCTCGAAACCCTTGTCCTCCACCGAGTCGGGCAGGCCACAGCGGTCGAGGGCCTGCTGCTCGGTGTCGCAGGTGAGCACCCCGTTGCCGATCGGGGTGGACTCGTCAAGCGAGACCCGGGTCAGCCCGGAGGTCAGCGCGTCGCACACGTACTCGAAGTGCGGGGTGCCGCCGCGGATGACCACGCCCAGCGCGACCACGGCGTCATGGTGCTTGGCCAGCGCCTGGGCGATGACCGGCAGCTCAACCGCCCCGGCCACGCGCACCACGGTCGGCTCCTTGACCCGCGCCTGCTCGGCGGCGGCCACGGCGCGCTCCAGCAGGTTGTCGGTGATCCTCGCGTGCCACCGCGTCGCCACGATGCCCAGTCGCAGGTCCTCGCACCACTGCGGGACCTCGATGGCCGGGCGCCCCGAGCCGCTCATCCTTGAACCTCGCTGTCCGATCCGCTGGCCTCGTACTGCTCCAGGTGGTGCAGGTCGTGGCCCATCCGGTCCCGCTTGGTCCGCAGGTAGCGCAGGTTCTCCGGGTTCGGCCACACCGGCAGCGGAACCCTATCGACCACCTTCAGGCCGTAACCCTCCAGGCCCACCCTCTTGTCCGGGTTGTTGGTCAGCAGCCGCATCGACTTGATGCCCAGGTCGCACAGGATCTGCGCGCCCATGCCGTAGTCGCGGGCGTCGGCGGGCAGGCCCTGGGCCAGGTTGGCGTCCACCGTGTCCGCCCCGCTGTCCTGCAACTGGTACGCCTGCAGCTTGTGCAGCAGGCCGATGCCCCGGCCCTCGTGACCGCGCATGTACAGCACCACGCCGCGGCCCTCGGCGGCCACGGCCTCCAGCGCGGCGTCCAGCTGCGGGCCGCAGTCGCAGCGCAGCGAGCCGAACACGTCCCCGGTCAGGCACTCGGAGTGCACGCGGACCAGCACGTCCTCCCCGTCGGACAGGTCCCCGTAGACCAGGGCCACGTGCTCGATGCCGTCCAGGGTGGAGTCGTAGCCCACGGCGGTGAAGTCCCCGTGCGCGGTGGGGATGCGCGCGTCGGCGACCCGCACCACGTGCTTCTCCTTGCGCCTGCGGTAGGCGATCAGGTCCGCGATGGTGATCATCCGCAGGTCGTGTTCCTCGGCGAAGACCATCAGCTCGTCGCGGCGGGCCATGTCGCCCTCGTCCTTCTGGCTGACGATCTCGCACAGCACGCCCGCGGGCGACAGACCGGCCAGCCGGGACAGGTCCACGGCGGCCTCGGTGTGCCCGGCCCTGCGCAGCACCCCGCCGGACCGCGCGCGCAGCGGCACCACGTGGCCGGGCCGAGTGAACTGCTCGGGGGTGGAACCCGGGTCGGCCAGCAGCCGGATGGTGCGGGCCCGGTCGGCTGCGGAGATGCCGGTGCTCACGCCCTGCTTGGCGTCCACGGTCACGGTGTAGGCGGTGCCGCGCTGGTCCTGGTTGGTGTGGAACATCGGCGGCAGGTCCAGCCGGTCGCAGTCCTGCTCGGTCAGCGACACGCAGATGTAGCCGGAGGTGTAGCGCACCATGAAGGCGATCAGCTCGGGCGTGGCCTTCTCCGCGGCGAAGATCAGGTCGCCCTCGTTCTCGCGGTCCTCGTCGTCCACGACGACCACCGGGCGCCCCGCCGCGATGTCGGCGATGGCCAGGTCGATCACGGACAGGTCGGTGCTCGGGTTCGTGATCAACGGGACTCCTCCTTGAGCGCGGCCAGGTGCGGGGTCGCCAGCCGCTCCACGTACTTCGCCAGCACGTCGACCTCCAGGTTGACCAGGTCACCGGGCTCGCGGCGGCCCAGCGTGGTCAACTCCAGCGTGGTCGGGATGAGCGCCACGCTGAAGAAGTCCTCCCCGGCCTCGACCACGGTCAGCGAGACGCCGTCCACGGTGATCGAGCCCTTCTCCACCAAGTAGCGCGACAGCCTGGCCGGAATGCCGAACCTGGTCAGCCCGACCTCGTCCCGGGACAGGAACACGCCGACCCCGTCCACGTGGCCCTGCACGATGTGCCCGCCCAGCCGCTGGCCCGCGGCCATCGCGCGCTCCAGGTTGACCCGGTCACCCTCGTGGATCTTGTCCAGGCTGGACCGCTGCAGGGTCTCGTTGACCACGTCGGTGGTGAACTGCCCCTCGCCGGAGGTCACCACCGTCAGGCACACGCCGTTGACGGAGATCGAGTCGCCGTGCCTGGCGTCGGAGGTCACCAGCGGACCCCGCACGGTCAGGCGGGCAGCGTTGGGCAGCTGCTCCACGGCGACGATCTCGCCCAGTTCCTCGACGATCCCGGTGAACACGACGGGCTCCCTACCTACTCCTCGGCCGGCACTGCGGAGATCCGCACGTCGGGTCCGCTCATGGTGACTTCTTCAACGCTCCAGTGCAGCGCCTGGGTGATGGTCGACACTCCCGCGTCGGCCAGCGCCACAGGCCCGGCCCCGAGCAGCTTGGGCGCAATGTAGACCAGCGCGCGGTCCACCCGCCTGGACTTCAGGAAACCCCCGGCCAGCCTGGGCCCGCCCTCCAGCAGGACGTCCACCACGCCGCGGGCGGCCAGCTCCGCGAGCACCTCGTCCGGGTCGTTCGTGCGCAGGTGCACGGTCGGCGCGCTGTCGTCCAGCACGCGAGCCGCGGGCGGCAGGTCCCCGGTGCCGACCACCACGCGCAGCGGCTGGCGCTCGGCGGGCGAGCCGTCCTCGGCGCGGGCGGTCAGCTGCGGGTCGTCGGCGAGCACCGTGCCGCGACCGGCCACGATGGCGTCCACCTGGCGGCGCAGCAGGTGCACCTGCGCGCGGGAGTCCGCCGAGCTGATCCACCGGCTGGTGCCGTCGGCGGCGGCGACCCGCCCGTCCAGGCTCGCCGCGTACTTCCACGTGACGTGCGGGCGGCCGGTCCGCGCGTAGTGCAGCCACGCGCGCAGCGGTCCTCGTTCCACGTCCTGCGCCAACAACCCCTGGCGCACGGTGATTCCCGCGGCGCGCAGCAGCTCGGCGCCACCGGCCGCCTTCGGGTTCGGGTCGGCGGTGGCGAACACGACCTCGGCCACACCCGCCTCGATCAGTGCCAGCGCGCAGGGCCCGGTCCTGCCCTGGTGCGCGCAGGGTTCGAGGGTCACCACGGCCGTGCCGCCGCGGGCCCGCTCCCCCGCCTCGGCCAGCGCCACGACCTCGGCGTGCGGCCCGCCCGGTGGCCGCGTGGCGCCCACCCCGACCAGCTGGCCCGCCGCGTCGAGCAGGGCGGCGCCCACCGGCGGGTTCGGGCTGGTCGTGCCCCGTACCCGCTCGCTGGCCGCGATCGCGGCCCGCATCGCCGCCTCGATCATCGCGTGCGGTGCTTCGCCGCCTGCGCGCGCAGCGCCTCGACAGCCTTGCCCGGGTCCTGCGCCCCGTAGACCGCCGAGCCCGCCACGAAGCAGTCCACACCGGCCTCGGCCGCCTGCTCGATCGTGTCGGCGTTGATGCCGCCGTCGATCTCCACCACCAGGGTCAGGTGCCCGGTGTCCACCAGCCTGCGCGCGGTGCGCACCTTGTCCAGCACCTCCGGCATGAACGACTGCCCGCCGAAGCCCGGTTCCACCGACATCACCAGCAGCGTGTCGTAGTGCCTGAGCACCTCGGTGTAGGGCTCCAGCGGGGTGCCCGGCTTGATCGACAGCCCGGCCTTGGCCCCGGCGGCCCTCAGGTCCCTGGCGATCCCGACCGGGTCCGCCGCCGCCTCCACGTGCACCGTGACGTTGTAGGCGCCCGCCTCGGCGTAGCCCACCGCCCAGCGGTCCGGGTCATCGATCATCAGGTGGCAGTCCAGCGGGATGTCGGTCGCCTTGAGCAGCGACTGCACCACCGGCAATCCCAGGGTCAGGTTCGGCACGAAGTGCGCGTCCATGACGTCCACGTGCAGCCAGTCCGCAGTGGACACTGCGGCGGCCTCCTCGCCCAGCCGGGCGAAGTCGGCGGACAGGATGCTCGGGGCGATCAGCGGCGACTGTGACACGACTGGTGAGTCTAGTTGTCCGGCGCGAATGAATCCGCACGTGAGCGGCGTGCCCCGATAGGCTGTGGGTCACAGTCGGACAGGCCGGGAGATGAGATGACAGCAGTGCCGTGGCCGGACCACCTGCTGTCCCTGGAGGAGTTCACCGCACTCCCCGAGGACACCAGCCGTCGGTACGAGGTCCTGGAAGGTGTGCTCATCGTGTCGCCGCGCCCTGTCGGACTCCACAGCCGGGTTGCCAAGCAGTTGGCGCTCCACCTCGACGAGCAACTCTCCCCGGAGTGGGAGGCCGCCATCGAGATGGACCTCGTGCTCCGGCCGGGGTTCCCGTTGGGGGTGCGAGTCCCTGACGTGGTGGTGACCAGGAGCGAGCTGATCGATCAGAGCGCGCCGCGCCTCTACCCCGAGGACGTCTTGATCGCGGTGGAGGTCATCTCACCTGGCTCGCGCATGACCGACACCGTACTCAAGCCGGTCGAGTACGCCGAGGCGGGCATCCCGCACTACTGGGTCGTGGACCTGGAACCGCCGGTCAGCCTCACCGCGTATCACCTGATCGAGGAGTTCGGGGCGTACCAGGAAGCCCCCGCGGTGACCGGGGAGTTCCTCACGAGCGAGCCGTTCTCACTGCGGATCGACCTCGACGCGGTGACCAGTCGCCGCCGGTGAGCTGCGCCGCCGCACCGCGTAGTACAGGACCACCAGCAGCGCCGTGAACGGGATCCCGGCCTTCCAGGCGGTGTCGAACTGCTCGGTGAAGGCCGTCGTCACGAGCACGGCGAGCACGAAGGCCATGGCGAGCACGGTGGTGACCGGCGCACCGGGCAGGCGGACGGCGGGGCGGGGCTGCCCGGCGCGGGCCCGCCGGAACGCGAGGTGGCTGGCGAAGATCAGCAGCCAGGTGACCAGCGCCCCGAACAGGGCGAGGCCGAGCATGATCGGGAACGCCCGCTGCGGGGAGACCACGGAGACCAGTGCGGCCACGGCCAGCCCGCCCGCGGACAGCGCGAGCGCGTTGCGCGGGCTGCCGCTGGGGCTGACCCGGCCCACCCACTTCGGCGCGAACCCGTCCAGCGCCAGGGAGTGCGCCATGCGGGAGCTGACGTACAGGTTGGTGTTCATGGCCGACAGCGCGGCGGTGAGCACCACGAAGTTCATGATCCCGGCCGCGGCGGGCACCCCGGCGAGCGCGAACAGGGTGACGAACGGGCTCTGCTCCACGCCGTCGGCCCCAGCGGCCTGCTGCCAGGGCACGATGGTGACCACGATGAGCGTGGCGAGCACGTAGAACAGCAGCAGCCGCACCACCATGCCGCGGGCGGCGCGCGGCACGGACCGGGCCGGGTCGCGGGTCTCGGCGGCGGCCACGGCCACGGCCTCGGTGCCCAGGTAGCTGAAGGTCACCACGGTCAGCGCGAGCCACACGCTGCCCAGCCCGTTGGGGGCGAAGCCGCCGTGCTCGACCAGCCCGCCGAAGCCCACCGCGGGACGGGAGGGCAGGCCGACCACCACGTAGGTCAGGCCGAGCAGCACGAACACCACGATGGCCGCGACCTTGATCATGGCGAACCAGTACTCGAACTCGCCGAAGAACCGCACGGCCAGCGCGTTGATGCCCAGCATCACCACGGAGAACACCACGACGGGCAGCCACAGCGGCAGCTGCGGCCACCAGAACCGGACGTACAGGCCCGCGGCCACCACCTCGCTGCCGAGGTTCACGGCGACCGCGGCCCAGTACATCCAACGCTGCACGAAACCGGCGAGCGGGCCCAGGTAGCGCTGGGCCACGGCGCCGAACCCGCCCGCCTCCGGGTGCACGACGATCATCTCGGCCAGGGCGTAGGCCAGGGCCAGTGCGACCAGCGCGGCCACCAGGTAGGCCACCACCACCGCGGGCCCGGCCAGCGAGATGGCCAGTCCGGACCCGAGGAACAACCCGGTCCCGATCGCGCCGCCCAGCGCGATCATGCCCACCTGCCTGCCGGACAGTTCCCGGTGCAGCGCCCCACCCCTTGTGCCAGTCACCCGGACATACTGCACGATCCGGTGATCAGCCCGTGACGGTGATGGGCGTGCTCCCCGCCACGAGCCTCCAGTCCACGGTGGCGAACCTGGCGGGGTCGATGCTGCCCGCGGCCTTGGTCCAGTCGATCAGCTGCTGGCGGATCTCCAGCTGGCGGTTGTAGACCACCTCGGCCTTGCTGATGTGCGGGAAGCCACCGCCACCGGACTGCCGGTAGTTGTTGACGGCCACCACGAACTGCTGGTCGGCGGCCAGCGCCTTGCCCGCGTAGGTGAGGTTGGCGATGCGCTGCCCGACCGGCTTGGTCACGTCGATGTCGTAGGCCAGCGGGGCGTCCAGGCCGGAGACCACGTCGTAGTTGTAGTCCGGGGTGCCGTTGACGGCGGTCGGGGTCGGCGCGTTGGTGACGGCCTCGGCCGGGTAGCTGCCGGGGCCGGGCAGCTGCTTGAAGTACTGGGCGGAGAACTCCAGGTAGTCCTTGACCTGGGCGCCGGTCAGCTTCACCGCGAGCAGGGTGTTGTCGTAGATGTAGAGCCCGGCCACGTCGCGGATGGTGACCTGCCCGGCGGGGATCGCGGCGTCCCGGTTGAACGGGGCGGCGATGGACAGCACCGGCAGCGTGCCGCCAACGGCCTGCTTCACGGTGTCGGCCTGCACGTGGTTGATGAAGTCCAACGCGGGCACGTCCTGGTAGCGGGCGGTGGCGCAGGACATGGCCTGGGTGCAGGTGCCGACCGGGGAGTTCACGTAGCCGACGACCAGTTCGTGGTCGGACTTGAGCAGCTTGGTGATCTTCGGGTCCTCGGGCACGGTGTTGGAGTTGAGCACCTGCGAGGACACGGCCCTGACCTGCCAGCCGTCCCGCCAGCCCCACTCCAGGTCCACGTCGATCAGGCTCAGCCGCTCGCCCCACAGCAACGGCTCGGTCAGCACGACCTGCTTGCCGGTGGCCTTGTTGGTGACCAGCCGCTGCGGGATCTCCACGTGCGCGTGGCCGACCAGGATCGCGTCGATGCCCGGCACCTGCTCGGCGACCAGGGTGGCGGCGTTCTCCGGGTAGGGCAGGGCGTCGCCGTAGGAGGAGGACGTGTCGGCCCCGGAGTGGGCGGCGACCAGCACCACCTCGGCACCGGCCCGGCGCATCCTCGGCACCCAGACGGCCGCCTGCTCGACCAGGCCGGGGAAGCTCATCTTGCCCTCGACGTTGGCCTTGTCCCACAGCGCGATGCCGGGGTTGGTCAGGCCGAGGATGCCCACCCGCACCGGCGGGGCGCCCGCGGGGAACACGGTCTTGAGCACGTACGGCTTGAAGGCGGGCCGCCCGGTGGTGGCGTCCAGCGCGTTGGCGCCCAGCAGCGGGAAGTCCAGCTGCTGCTCGTAGGCGCGCAGCAGCGGGATGCCGTAGTTGAACTCGTGGTTGCCCAGGGCCGCGGCGTCGTAGCCCATCTGGTTCATCGCGGCGGCCATCGGGTGGATGCGCCTGCGGTTGATCGGCGCGACCTTGGCGAAGTAGTAGGCCAGCGGGGTGCCCTGGATGGTGTCGCCCGCGTCGATCAGCAGGGTGTTGCGCCTGCCGCGCTCCTTGCGCACCGCCTCGACCAGGGTCGCGACCTTGGCCAGACCGACGTCGTTGTGCTTGGCGTCGTCGTACTCCTTGCCCGCGTAGTAGTCCCAGTTGAACACGTGGCCGTGCAGGTCGGTGGTGCCCATCACGGTCAGCCGGAACGGGCGGCGCGCGGGGTCGGCCGAGGCGGGCGCGGAGGTCGCGGCGAAACCGGCGGCGGCCAGCACGGCGGCGGCGCCACCGGTCAGGACGGTGCGGCGGGGCAGGGTGGACACGGAGCTCCTCCGGTCTGTGCGGGGCAAGGTGTTGTGCGCGCACAACATAACCTCGCCCCGGCCCAGCGGGGGTGTGACCGCTGGGCGGGACTCGGCTGTGGGAGAGCGGGACTCGCGCTCCCCAGGGCGGGACTCGCGGTCAGTTGGGGCGGCGCAGCAGGGCGCAGAACATGGCGTCGGTGCCGTGCAGGTGCGGCCACAGCTGGACCGCGGGCCCCTTGCCAAGCTCGGGCACGCCCGGGAAGTACTCACGGGTGTCGATCTGCTCGGCCCCGGTGCGCCGGACCACGTCGGAGGTCACGCCCACGGTCTCGCGCAGGTGCGGGGAACACACCACGTAGGCCACGACCCCGCCGGGGCGCACCAGTTCCAGCGCGGACAGCAGCAGTTCGCGCTGAAGCTTGGTCAGGTCGGCCACGTCGGAGGGCTGGCGCCGCCAGCGGGCCTCCGGGCGGCGGCGCAGCGCGCCAAGGCCGGTGCACGGGGCGTCGACCAGCACCCGGTCGAAGGTCCCCGGCTGGAACGGCGTCTCCCGGCCGTCGGCCACATGCACGGTCACCGGCAGACCTTGCGTCGCGCTGCGGATCAGATCGGCACGGTGCGGGGCCTTCTCCACGGCGTCCAGGGTGCCGCCCTGCAACCCGGCCAGCGCCGCGAGCAGCACCGCCTTGCCGCCGGGCCCGGCGCACAGGTCCAGCCAGCGCTCGTCCGTGCCGGTCAGCGGCACGCGGGTCAGCGCCAGCGCGCACAGCTGGCTGCCCTCGTCCTGCACGGCGGCCAGCTTCTCGCGCACCGGCTCCAGGTCGCCGGGATCGCCCGCACCGGCCTCCAGGTGCACGCCGTAGGGCGAGTACGGGGCCACGTCCCCGCCGGTGATCGCGGCCAGCTCCTCGCTGGTGACCTCGCCGGGACGGGCGGCCAGGTGCACGGCGGGGCGGGCGTCGTCGGCACGCAGCGCGGCGGCCAGCCCCTCGCCCTTGTCCGCCAGTGCATCCGCGAAGGCCTGCGCGATCCACTTCGGGTGCGCGTTGACCAGCGCCTGGTGGCCGACCGGGTCCTGCTCGGCCTCGGGCGCCAGCTCGGCCATCCAGGCGGCCTCGTCGCGCTCGGAGACCTTGCGCAGCACGGCGTTGACGAACCCGGCCGGGCCCGAGCCGTGGTTGGCGCGCACCAGGTCCACAGTGGACGCCACTGCGGCGTGCGAGGGGATCCTGGTGCGCAGCAACTGGTACGCGCCCAGCCGCATGGCATCCAGGAACGGACCGTCCACATCGGACAGCGGCCGGTCGGCGCAGGCGCCCAGCACCGCGTCGAGCAGGCCCTGCGCACGGGCGGCGCCGTAGGTCAGCTCGGTGGCCAGCGCGGCGTCGCGCCCACTGAGCTTGCGCTCCCGCAACAGTTTGGGCAGCACCAGGTTGGCGTAGGCGTCGCGCTCACGCACCGCGCGCAGCACGTCCAGGGCGACCTGCCTGGTCGGGTCCTCCTGCGGCGGGCGGCGTGGGCCCACCCTGCGGGCGGGCGGGTGCGGGCGTCGGGGACGCGACGGCCGTTGCTGCCTGCCGCCGTGGTTGCGCTCCGTCACGCCAACTGCTCCCCTGCTCCGATCCGCGTACCGCGCGCCCAGTCGACGGCGGCCATCCTCTTCTTGCCCTGTGCCTGCACCTCGCCGAGCTGCACGGCGGTGGTGGCCGTACCCACGAGCACCCGGCGTTTCTCCACCCGCAGTTCGCCGGGGGCCAGTCCGTCCACATCGGACACCGTGACCGGCCCGAGCTTGAGCCGCTCCTCGCGGAACACCACCCAGGCCCCCGGCTCCGGGGTGACCGCGCGGGCCAGCCGGTCCACGGCCATGGCCGGGGCGGTCAGGTCCAGGTGCGCGTCCTCGACGGTGATCTTGCCCGCGTAGCTGACGCCCTCGGCGGGCTGCTCCACGGCGAGCAGTGTGCCGTCCTCGATACCGTCCACAGTGGAGGTGAGCAGGCGCGCGCCGGACTCGGCCAGCCTGCCCAGCAGCTCACCTGAGGTGTCGGTGGGCCCGACCGGCTCGGTGACCACGCCGAACACCGGTCCGGCGTCCAGTTCCTTGACGATGCGGAACGTGCTGGCCCCGGTGATCTCGTCCCCGTTGCGCACGGCGGCCTGCACGGGGGCGGCCCCGCGCCAGGCGGGCAGCAGCGAGAAGTGCAGGTTCACCCAGCCGTGCCTGGGCACGTCGAGCGTGCGCTGCGGCAGCAGGGCGCCGTAGGCCACCACCGGGCAGCAGTCGGGGGCCAGCTCGCGCAGCCGGTCCAGGAACTCGGGGTCACCGGCCTTGACCGGGCTGAGCACCTCGATGCCGTGCTGGTCGGCCAGTGCGGCGACCGGGGAGCGGACCAGTCCCCTGCCCCGACCAGCGGGCGCGTCCGGGCGGGTGACCACGGCGACCACCTCGTGGCGGTCGGAGGAGATCAGCGCGCGCAGCGAGGGCAGCGCGACCTCGGGCGTACCGGCGAAGACCAGGCGCATCAGCGCTCACCCCCGGCGGCGCGCAGCGCGAACTCACGGGCCCTCGGCTCCAGCCGGTCCACGTAGAGCACCCCGTCCAGGTGGTCCACCTCGTGCTGCACGCAGCGGGCCAGCAGGTGGTCCCCGGTGACCTCGATCGGCTCCCCGTACATGTTCCAGCCGGTGGCCACCACCTCCAGGTGGCGTCGGCAGTCCACCGACACGCCCGGGATGGACAGGCAGCCCTCGGGGCCGTCCTGGTAGCCCTCGCCGAGCACCTCGACCACGGGGTTGACCAGGTGACCGGCGTGCCCGTCGCAGTGGTAGGTGAACACGCGCAGGTCCACCCCGATCTGCGGGGCGGCCAGCCCAGCCCCGCCGGTGGCCTCCATGGTGTCCCACATGTCCCGGACCAGGCCGTGGAACTCCTTGTCGAAGTCGACGACCTCGGTGGCGCGGCTGCGCAGCACCGGGTCACCGAGTAGCCGGATCGGCTGAGCGGTCACAGTTCTCCCTGGGCGGGCGGATGGCGAACTGACTCAGTCTAGTGGTGCCATGAAAGTGCCGTTCCTGGCGTCAGGTGCCAGGAACGGCACTTTCATGGCACGAGGGGTCAGCCCGCGCGCACCACCATGGCCGAGCCGCCGCCCCGCCGGGTGGTCTCGGCGGCGGCCTGCCAGCGGCCGTCGGGCAACCGCTCCACCCCGGTGGCGGCGCCGATCTCCGCGCTGGTCGCGAACTTCTGGCCCAGTGCCCTGAGCTGTGCCGCCTCGGGGGCGGCCAGGAAGGCGGGCTCGGCGTCGGCTGCGGCCCCGTTGCGCTGGCTGGCCCTGGGCGCGGCGATGGCCCGCACCAGCGGCAGGCCCCGGTCGATGCGCTCGGTCAGCACCTGGAGCACGGTGGTGATGATCGTCGCTCCGCCGGGGCTGCCGGTGGCGAACCAGGGCTGGCCGTCGCGCAGCACGATCGTCGGCGAGATCGAGGAGCGCGGGCGCTTGCCGGGGCCGGGCAGGTTCGGGTCGGGCACGCCGGGGGTGACCGGGCTGAACGAGAAGTCGGTCAGCTCGTTGTTGAGCAGGAACCCGCGCCCCGGCACGACGATGCCGCTGCCGCCGGTCTGCTCGATGGTCAGCGTGTACTCGACGATGTTGCCCCACCGGTCGGCCACGGTGAGGTTGGTGGTGTTCTCCCCCTCGTACGGGGTGGGCGCGGCCGTGCCCGTGTCCGCGCAGTCCTCCGGGTCGCGCGGGTCACCGGGGGCGACGGGGCTGGTCAGCGCCTTGCTGTCGGAGATCAGGCAGGCACGGCTGTCGGCGAAGCGCTGGGACAGCAGCTGCCTGGTCGGCACCGAGTTGACCGCGGGGTCGCCGACCCAGCGGTTGCGGTCGGCGAAGGCGAGGCGGCTGGACTCCAGGAAGTGGTGCAGGTACTGGGTCTGGCTGGCGTGCTTTATGTCGGTGTCTTCCAGGATGTTCAGCGACTCGCCCACGGTGGTGCCGCCCGAGGACGAGGGCGCCATGCCGTAGACATCCAGCCCCCGATAGCGCACGTGCGTGGGGTCGCGGCGGATCGTGTGGTAGGCGCGCAGGTCCTCGGTGCTGAGCTTGCCGGGGCGCACCACCCTGGTCGAGGCCGGGTCCACCGGTGGGTGCCGCACGGTGCTGACGATGTCCTTGGCGAGATCGCCCCGGTACAGCGCCTCCACCCCTTCACGGCCCAGCAGCTGGTAGGTGCGGGCCAGGTCGGGGTTGCGCATGACGGTGCCGACCGCGGGCGGCTGGCCGCCAGGCATGAACAGCGCGCGGGTCGCCGGGAAGGCGGAGAACCGCTCGGCGTTGTCGGCGGTCTGCTGACGGAAGGTGCTGTCGACCACGAACCCGTTGCTGGCGATGCGCTCGGCGGGCCGCAGCGCCTCGTCCAGGTCGATGGAGCCCCAGCGGTCCAGGGCGCTCTGCCAGGTCGCCGGGGTGCCGGGCGTGCCGACCGAGAGCCCGCTGGTGACGGCCTCGGCGAAGGGCAGCGGCTTGCCGTTCTCGACGAACAGCTTGTCGTCAGCGGACTTCGGCGCGGTCTCACGTCCGTCCAAGGTGGACACCTCGTGCGTGTCCGCGTCGTAGTAGACGAAGTAGCCGCCACCGCCGATGCCCGCCGAGTACGGCTCGGTGACGCCGAGTGCGGCGGCCGTGGCCACCGCGGCGTCCACGGCGTTGCCCCCTCTGCGCAGCACCTCGATGCCCGCGGCCGAGGCGTCCGGGTCCACGCTGGCCACGACCCCGCCGTACCCGGTGGCCACCGGGCTCTTGGTGGGCGTGGCGGCAGCGGTGTTCGGCGCGACGAGGGCAGCGGCGGCCACGGCGGCGGTCGCCACCGCCACCATCCTGGAAGTACGCAACACGTCTCCTCGAGTAGGCGACTGAGCGGCTCCACCCTCTCCGGTGGAGCCCGCGCTCACAAGAGTTCGAGCGGGTCCATGCGCACCAGCGCGAAGTCCGGGTCCTTGCGCGCCGTGCGCACCGAGACCGCCTCGGCCAGCGCGGCGGCCAGCGCCCGCCCCTCCCCGCGCACGGCCCTGACCAGCGCGCGCTCCTGCTCACTGTTGCCCTCGGCGTCCACCCGGCCGATCGGCACCGGCCCGAGCACCTCGCCGGATGGCGGCAACCTCAGCTCCTCGAGCAGGGCGTTGACCGCGTCCGGCGAGCCGTCCACCGCGGCCATCCGCACGGCGGGCGGGAAGCCCAGCTCGGTGCGACCGGCCAGTTCCTGGCTGGCGTGCCACACCGGGTCCCAGCGGATCAGCGCCTGCACGACCGGGAGCGCGGACTCCGCGATGACCACCACCCTGCCCCCCTCGGCCCCGGGTCTGACCAGGGCGGCGGCGGTCATCCAGTGCCGCAGCGCCTGCTCGCTGGCGCGCAGGTCCGCGCGGCCCAGCATGGCCCAGCCGTCCAACAGCAGCGCCGCGCCGTAGCCGCCCTGGGCGACCGGCTCGGCGCCCGGGGTGCACACCACCAGCGCGGGCGCGTCGGGCACCTCGGCGAGCACCTCGCCCGCGCCGGAGGTGCGCACCGCGAAGCCCGGGAAGGCGCGGCCCAGTTCCTCGGCCGTGCGGCGCGATCCGACGACGACCGCGCGCAGCCTGCGCGACCCGCAGGCCGGGCAGCGGAACGCCGCCTCCGCGGCCCCGCACCAGCGGCAGGCGGCCGGGCGTGGCATGCCGTCGTCCTGGCCGCCGGGCAGCGACAGCGGTCCCGCGCAGCGACGGCACATCGCGCGGGTCCTGCACTGCGCGCAGGCCAGTGCGGGCACGTAGCCGCGGCGCGGCACCTGCACCAGCACGGGTGCCCCCGCCTTGAGGGCGGCGCGCGCGGCGTCGAAGGCGAACCCGGGCAGCCGGGCGGTGCGGGCCGCCTCGTCGCGGGCGAGCTGCTCGTCGGTCTCGCCCACCGCGACCACGCGGGGCGCGGCGGCGCGCAACTGCTCACGCGCGGCCACGATCTCGTGCGCCCACCCGCTGTCCACCAGCAACTGGGCCTCGGCGGTGCGGGCGAACCCGGCCACCAGCAGGCTGGCCCCGGTCAGGTGCGCCCGCTCCACGAGCACGTCGCGGGCGTGCGGGTAGGGGGCGAAGGGGGTCGCGTGCCCGCTGTCCCCGTCGTCCCAGACCACCAGCAGCCCGGGGACCTCGATCGGGGCGAAGCAGGCGGCACGGGTGCCGACGACCACGCGCACGGCGCCGCGCCGCAGCAGCAGCCAGCGCTTGTAGCGCTCGCTCGGCCCCAGATCGGCCGACAGGGCGACCACCCCGTCCGCACCGATCAGCTGCACGCAGGCGGCGTGCACGCGCGCCACGTCGCGGTGGTCCGGCACCACCACGGCCACGCCGCGCCCGGTGGCGGCCACCGTGGTGACGACCTCGGCCAGCCGCGCGGGCCAGTCCTCCCCCGGCAGCGCCTGCCAGACCGCGTGCGCCTGGCGTCCCGCGGCCATCGCGTCCAGGTAGGAACGCCCGCGCGGGTACCGCGACCAGCCCTCGGACTCCGGCGCGGGCGGCGGCGGTGCGGGTTCGGGCGCGGACTTGGCCTCGACCCGCGCGTGCCGTGGCGGGATGGCCAACCGCACGACGTTGGTGAGCACTCCCGCGTAGCGCTCGGCGACGGCCTTGATCAGCTCGGCGATCTCCGGGCTGAGCACCGGCTCCGGCGAGACGACCCGTTCGAGGTACACCAGGGAGCCGGTGAACGCGGTGTCCTCGGCGCGCTCCCACAGCAGCCCGTCCACCGCCTTGCCGTGGAAGCGGACCCGCACCCGGCAGCCCACCACCGCGTCATCGGCCAGTTGCTCGGGCACCAGGTAGTCGAACAGCCGGTTCAGGTGGGGCAGCGCCACGTCCACGCAGACGCGCGCCACCGGCAGCGTGGCCGCCGGCTTGCGCTCGCCTCTGCGGTCGTTCTTGCTGCTGGTGGCCATGACTGTGGTCTACCAGAGACCGGTTCAGCGCGGCGCGGCGGTGCGCAGCCCGAGCACGATCAACACGGTCGCCGTCACCCGGTCCAGCACACGGCGGAACCCCGGCCTGCGGACCACGGTGCGCGCCCCCGACACCACGAAGGTCCACACCAGCAGCCAACTCGCCGCGACCACCACATGCGCCGCCGCCAGCACCGCCAGCTGGACTCCGATCGGCTTGGCCGGGTCCAGGAACTGCGGCGCCAGCGTCAGGTACACCGAGGCCGCCTTCGGGTTGAGCACGTTGCCCAACAGGCCCTGCAGGTAGCTGCCGTGCCCGGTCCACGGCAGCCGTCGCGGCGCCTTGGCCCGGCTCGACCACAGCAGGCTCACCCCCAGGTACACCAGGTAGACCGCGCCCAACAGCCGCACCACCGTGAACGCCTCCGCCGAGCGCATCACCAGCGCCGAGAGCCCCAACGCCGCCAGCGCCGCGTGCGTGCACAGCCCGGTGGCCGTGCCCAGGATGACCAGCACCCCGTCCCAGCGCCCGTTGGCCGCCACCCGCTGGGTCACCAGCGTGAAGCTCGCCCCCGGCGTCAGGCAGATCGGCAACACCGCCAGCCCGAACCCGACCGCAGCCCCCCAGTTCACGGTGTGAGCCTAGTTCGTGGCCGATGTCACGAAGGTGCCGTTCGAGACGTTGGACGGGCCGGAAGCGGGCCGCTCACCCCGCCCCCCACATGCCACGAAGGTGCCGTTCAGGACGCTCATCGTCGCGAAGGGCACCTTCATGACGTGCCCGGCGCGGCGAACGCCCGCGCGGTCTGCCGGATCTCGCCCAGCACCACCGCGTCCTGGCGCTGGGCGATTACCTGGCGGGTAACGCGGTCAGCGCCAGCCACAGCTCCACGCGGCGCTGCACATCGGACAGATCCACCTCCAGCGCCTTCTCCACCTGGGCGATGCGGTGGCGGACGCTGTTGCGGTGCAGGCCGAGCGCGGTGGCGGTGCGGTCCCAGTTTCCGTTGTGGACCAACCAGGTGCGCAGGGTGTCGACCAGCGCGGGCCGCCCGTCCAACGGGGTGAGCAGCGCGCGGGCGGCGTGCGGGTCGATCAGGCCCACCAGGTCGGCGTCGGCGCGGGCGGGCCGCCCGGTGGCGCGGACCCGTTCGAGCAGGCGGCTCGCCTCGCGGTCCGCGGCGGCCAGCGTGGCGACGGGGTGCGGCAGGCTCAGTGCCGTCAGCCAGCCGGAGGCGTGCAGGGCGGGCAGGTCGGGAACCGAGTCCTCGGGCAGCACGGCGCGCAGCTCGTTGCCGGTGATCTCGACGAACGGCGTGTCCAGTGCGGGGTCGCCGGGGCCGACGCGCCGGCCGCGCAGCACGCGGTACCGCCCGTCGCCGAGCAGGACGCGGGTGGCGAGCCGACCGTGTTCGCGGCCCGCCAGCCCGAGCAGGGCCTGGACCACGGCGAGGACCGCGCGGTCGGTCGCGGTGACGGCCCGCGGGACGCCGACCAGCAGCACGGCAGCCGGGTCCACGGGGTGTGCCACGACGTGCGTCCGCCCGATCTCGGTGCTGGCGGCCCGCGGCCCGCTGCCCTCGCGCACCCGCCGGGCGAGGTCGAGCAGTTCCGCGTCCACCGCGCCGACCCGGCCGACCTGGGCCAGCACCGCGTCGGTGCCGTCGAGCAGGGTCGCCCAGCAGCTGAGGACCTCGGCCAGTACGCGCAGCACGGCCTGCGCGGGGTTGGCCCTGGCGGCGGCCTTGGTCAGCGCGGCCTGCGTGCCGGTGAGCCAGCGCAGTTCGGCGTGCTGGGCCTCGGCGAGCGCGGCGCCCACGGCCTGGCTGACCGCCAGGAACGGCGTGGCCTCCGGCACGGTGAGCAGCGGCAGCCCGTGCTTGGCGCAGGCCTGCGCGAGGGCGGGCGGCACCTGCTCGTGCACCGGGGTCAGGCCGAGCCCGAGCGCGCTGACCTGGGCCCGCACCAGGCTGCGCACGTAGCGGTCCAGGTCCTGCGGCAGGTCCAGGCCCACCGTCAGCAGCAGTTCGCCGCCCAGCAGGTAGGGCGCGGGCTCGCGCAGTTCGCTGACGTGCGCCCAGCGCACCGGCCGGTCCACCGCCTCCTGGCCGCTGACCAGGTGCAGCCGCAGCTCGGGCTGCGCCAGCAGGGTGCGCAGGGGCACTGACAGTTCGGACAACGCCATGGCACCAGATTGTGCACTTCATCCAGATGTGACGCGGCCCACCAGTTCCTACGGTTGCCCAATGGGTCTGGACTACGCGGTGATCGCGGCCTACGTGCTGGGCATGGTGGGCGTGGGCTGGTGGGGCATGCGCCGGGCCACCACCCGCAGCGACTACCTGGTCGCCGGGCGGCGGCTGGGCTGGGCGATGTACTCCGGCACGATGTCCGCGGTGGTGCTCGGCGGGGCCTCGACCATCGGCGGGGTCGCGCTGGGCTACCAGTACGGGCTGTCCGGGGCCTGGTTGGTGTTCACCATCGGGCTGGGCATCCTCGCCCTGTCGGCGTTCTTCGCGCGCAAGATCGTCAAACTGGAGGTCTACACGGTCGCGCAGATGCTGGACCGGCGCTACGGCGGGTCCACCAGCGTGATCTCCGGCGTGGTGATGTGGGGCTACACCCTGATGCTGGCGGTGACCTCCACCATCGCCTACGCCACGGTGTTCACAGTCCTGTTCGGACTGTCCAAAGTGGCTGGTGTGGTGCTCGGCGGCACGATCGTGGTGCTGTACTCGGTGCTCGGCGGCATGTGGTCGATCACGCTGACCGACATCGCCCAGTTCGTGGTGAAGACCGTGGGCATCCTGTTCGTGCTGCTGCCGGTGGCGCTGGTCGCGGTCGGCGGCTTCGGCGGGCTCGGCACGAAGCTGCCCGCCGAGTACTTCGACCTCGGCCACATCGGCACCGGCCGGATCGTCACCTACCTGGTGGTCTACGTGTTCGGCCTGCTCATCGGCCAGGACATCTGGCAGCGCGTGTTCACCGCCCGCTCCCCCGCCGTGGCCACCGCGGGCGGGCTGACCTCCGGCCTGTACTGCCTGGTCTACGCCGTGGCCGGCGCGCTGATCGGCTGCGCGGCCAAGGCCCTGTACCCGAACCTGCCCCACCCCGACGAGGCGTTCGCCACGATCGTCACCGGGCTGCTGCCCACCGGTCTGCGCGGGCTGGTGCTGGCCGCCGCGCTCGCCGCGATGATGTCCACCGCCTCCGGCGCGCTGATCGCCTGCTCCACCGTGGCCCGCAACGACATCTGGGCCGCACTGCGCCGGAGCGCCTCCGGCGGGGTCCGTGCGGAGCGACTGTCCACTTTGGCCCTCGGCGTGCTGATCATCCTGATCGCGATCCTCGTGGACGACGTGGTGGCCGCGCTGACCGTGGCCTACAACCTGCTCGTCGGAGGGCTGCTCGTGGCCATCCTCGGCGGGCTCGTGTCCCGGCGCGGCAGCACCGCGGGCGCGGTGGTCTCGATGATCGCCGGATCGGTGGCAGTGGTGGTCAGCATGCTCGTCTACGGCCTGGACGCCAACGAACCCGTCTACTTCGGACTGCTGGCCAGCCTGCTCGGCTACGTCTCGGTCAGCCTGCCGCGAAAGGAAACCCCGTGATCCAGGGCCCCGTCGACTCCTCCCGCGTGCCACGCTTCGCCGGACCGGCCACCTTCGCCAGGCTGCCCCGCCTGGACCAGGTGTCCACTGTGGACGTCGCCGTGGTCGGTGTGCCGTTCGACTCCGGCGTGTCCTACCGGCCGGGGGCCCGGTTCGGCCCGGCCGCCGTGCGCGAGGCCAGCCGCCTGCTGCGCCCGTACCACCCGGCACTGGACGTGTCCCCGTTCGAGCGGGCGCAGGTCGTGGACGCCGGTGACATCGCCTGCAACCCGATGGACATCGGCGAGGCGATCGGCACCGTGCAGCGCGAGGCGGGCGAACTGCTCGACAACGGCGCCCGCCTGATCACCGTCGGCGGGGACCACACCATCGCACTGCCGCTGCTGCGCGCGGTCGCCCAGCGGCACGGGCCCGTCGCCCTGCTGCACTTCGACGCGCACCTGGACACCTGGGACTCCTACTTCGGCTCGGCCTACACGCACGGCACGCCGTTCCGCCGCGCGGTGGAGGAGGGCCTGCTCGACACCTCGGCCCTGTGCCACGTGGGCATTCGCGGCCCGCTCTACAGCCGCGGCGACCTCGCCGAGGACCTGGCGCTGGGCTTCGGCATCGTCACCGCCTCCGACGTGCTGCGCAAGGGCCTGGACGAGGTGATCGGCGGGCTGCGGCAACGCATCGGCGACCGCCCGCTGTACGTGTCGGTGGACATCGACGTGCTGGACCCGGCGCACGCCCCCGGCACGGGCACCCCGGAGGCGGGCGGGCTGACCAGCCGCGAACTGCTGGAGATCCTGCGCGGGCTGGCCGGGACGAACCTCGTGTCGGCCGACGTGGTGGAGGTGGCGCCCGCCTACGACCACGCCGAGATCACCTCGATCGCGGCCTCGCACGTGGCCTACGACCTGGTGAGCCTGCTCGCGATGGGCACCGGCTCGTGAACCGGATCGGCGCGGACCTGGTCGTGCAGACCCTGACCACACTGGGCGCCAGCACGGTGTTCGGCGAACCGGGGCAGCACGCCCTTGGCCTGTTCGACGCGCTGCGCCGCTCGTCCCTGCGCTACCTCGGCAGCCGCACGGAGCCAGCCGCCGCGTTCGCCGCCGACGGGCACGCGCGGGTCACCGGCCAGGTGACACCGTTCGTGGTGTCCACCGGGCCTGGCGCCCTGTTGACCCTGGCCGGTCTCCAGGAGGCCGCCTGCTCCAGTTCGCCGGTGCTCGGCATCAGCAGCCAGGTCCCCAGCGACGGGCTGGGCGGGCGGCGGCGTGGCTACCTGCACGAGTTGCCCGACCAGCAGGCAAGCTTCCGCGAGGTGGTCAAGTCGGTGGAGGTCGTGCGCGCGGTCTCGCAGATCCCCTCGGCGATCGCCCGCGCCTGGCAGACGGCAATGTCCGTCCCCCGTGGACCGTCTTGGGTGGAGATCCCACAGGACATCCTGCTGTCACGAACTGATCTACCCCCAGTGACCACAGTGGACACCACACCTGTGGTGCCGTGGCCACGGCCCGAGCTGATCAGCGAGGCGGCCCGGCTGCTCAACGGGGCACAGCGGCCGGTGATCCTGGCCGGGGGCGGGGTGGTGCGGGCTTGCGCGCAGGATGCCTTGCTGGACTTGGCCAAACGCCTGCGTGCCCCAGTGGCCACGACCTTCGGCGGCAAGGGCGCCTTCCCGTGGACGCACCCCTTGTCGCTGCAATCATGGCTGGAGGACCGGCACACCACGGAGTTCCTGGAGCAGGCCGACGTGCTGCTGGTGCTCGGCTCCGGGCTCGGCGAGCTGTCCACCAACTACGGCACGATGCGCCCGCGTGGCCGCGTGATCCAGGTGGAGGCGGACCCCGCGAAGCTGGAGGCCAACTATCCAGCGCTCGGCATCCACTGTGACGCAAGCGTTTTCCTTGATCGACTCAGTACCGAGCTGGTCGACCGGCCACGCCAGAACCAGGACGTGCGAGGAACGCTCGACAAGGTCCGCGCCCGACTGGACGGCCAGGGGCTGGACCTGGAACGCGGGCTGCTGCGGTCGATCCGGGAAGCGGTCCCGGACGAGGTCGCCACGTTCTGGGACATGACCATCCTTGGCTACTGGGCCTGGTCTGCCTGGGACCCGCGGTCGGGCGGCATGCACAGCGCGCAGGGTTCGGGCGGACTGGGCTGGGCGTTCCCGGCAGCGCTGGGCGCGAGCGCCACCGGCGGTCCGGTGCTGGCCGTCTCCGGTGACGGCGGGGCCATGTACGGCATCGGCGAACTCGCCACGGCCGCGCAACACGGCAGCCGCGTCACGTGGTTGATCGTGGACGACGGGGGCTACGGGATCCTGCGCGAGTACATGGCCACCCCGTTCGGCACCGAGCTGCACCGGCCCGACTTCGTGGCCCTGGCCAGGGCTTTCGGCGTGCCAGCGGCCACGACCAGCCCGGAGACGCTGGCCGCCGACCTGACCGGGGCGCTGGAGTCGGACGGCCCCACCGTACTCGTTCTCCGCGCCGCGCCGCGAATGTTCGCACCTACCCACGCGTAGACCGCTACCCTCCGACTTGATCATCAACCTCACTGGAGCGGACCTGATGGTGCACAACGTGATCGATGGCAGGCGACTGTCCGCCGTGGACGGTCGCACCAGCGAGCTGGTGGACCCGGCGACCGGGGCGGTGATCGGATCGGCTCCGTTATCCGGATCGTCCGATGTGGACGACGCGGTGCGGGCGGCGGCGCGGGCCTTCGAGTCCTGGCGCGCGACCACGCCCGGCGGCAGGCAGTCCGCCCTGCTGGGACTGGCCTCGGCCGTGGAGGACCACGCGCAGCGGCTGGCCGAGGTGGAGTGCGCCGAGACGGGCAAGCCCCGGGAAGTGGTGCTGGACGAGGAGATCCCGGCCTGCGCCGACGCGCTACGCTTCTTCGCCGGTGCCGCGCGCACCCTGGAGGGCAGGGCCGCGGGCGAGTTCCTGGCCGGGCACACCTCGGTGGTCCGCCGCGAGCCGCTGGGCGTGTGCGCGCAGATCACCCCGTGGAACTACCCGCTGATGATGGCCGTGTGGAAGATCGCGCCCGCGGTGGCGGCGGGCAATACCACGGTGCTCAAGCCCGCCGACACCACCCCGTCCAGCACCGCGCTGCTGGCCGAACTGGCCAACGAGCACCTGCCCGCGGGCGTGATCAACGTGGTGTGCGGTGACCGGGACACCGGACGCGCGCTGGTGGCACACCCGGTACCCGCGCTGGTGGCGCTCACCGGATCGACCCGGGCCGGTGAGCAGGTCGCGGCGGGCGCCGGGCTGAAGCGCACGCACCTGGAACTGGGCGGCAACGCCCCGGTGCTGGTCTTCGAGGACACCGAGGTGCGGCACGCCGCCGAGCAGATCGTCGCGGCGGCTTTCTACAACGCGGGACAGGACTGCACGGCGGCGTCCCGGGTCCTGGCGCACGAGCGGGTGCACGAGGAGCTGGTCACCGAGCTGACGAAGATCGCCGCGCGGCAGCGCACCGGCCCGCTCAACAGCCGGGCACAACTGGACCGGGTGTGCGCGCTGGTGGCCCGCGTGGACGCGACGGCCACCGTGCACTGCGGTGGGCACCGGCTCGGCGAGCGCGGTTTCTTCTACGCGCCAACGGTGATCTCCGGTCTCGACCAGGACGCCGAGATCGTGCGCGAGGAGGTGTTCGCACCGGTGATCACCGTGCAGTCCTTCGGCACCGAGCAGCGGGCGCTGGCCATGGCCAACGGGGTGCCACAGGGCCTGGCCGCCTCGGTGTGGACCCGGGACCACGCGCGGGCCATGCGGGTCAGCGCGGAACTGGACTTCGGCTGCGTGTGGATCAACGCGCACGGGGCGCTCACCCCGGAGATGCCGCACGGCGGGTTCAAGTCCTCCGGGCACGGCAAGGACCTGTCCGTGTACGGGCTGGAGGACTACACGCGGGTCAAGCACGTGATGAGCAAGCTCTAGCAAACCGTACGCGCGTACTGCTAGCTTGGGTGCATGGCCGACTCCGTGACACGCTTCTCCGGCTTCGCCGAGCTCTATGACCGTGTGCGGCCCAGCCCGCCCGCCGAGATCGCCGATCTGCTGCGCGGGTGGATCGCCGCCGAGGACCCCGAGGTGGTGGACCTGGGCGCGGGCACCGGCCTGGCCACCGCGCTGTGGCCGCGCGCGATCGGTGTCGAGCCCTCCGCCGAGATGCGGGCCATCGCCGTGGCGCGCGGCCTGACCGTGCTCGAGGGCACGGCCGAGCGCACCGGTCTGCCTGACGCCTGCGCGGACGTGGTCACGGCGGGGCAGGCCCTGCACTGGTTCGACCCGGACCGCGCCCTGCCCGAGGTCGCCCGGCTGCTGCGGCCCGGCGGCGTGTTCGCCGCCTTCGACTGCGACTGGCCGCCCGCCGTGGACTGGGAGGTCGACCAAGCCTACCGGGAGTTCAACCGGCTGGAGCAGGAGTTGGAGGTGGCGCGCGGCCTGCGCCCGCCCTACGCCGACAAGCCGGACCACCTGGCCCGGCTGCGCGCCAGCGGCCTGTTCCGCCACGTGGCCGAGGTCTGCTTGCACAGCAAGGACTCTGGCGACGTGGAACGCCTGCTCGGTGTCGCCAACAGCCAGGGCGGGGTGGTGGCGCTGCTCGCCGACGGCGCGACCGAACAGGAGATCGGCCTGACCCGCCTGCGCGAGGTGGCGACCCGCCGCATGGGCACCGGCCCCCGCCCCTGGTGGTGGACCTACCGGGTACGCCTGGCCGTGCGCTGAACCACGAACACGCCGCACCGGAACGTCCGACACGCCGTACCGGAAGCGCCGACACGCGCGACAGGACGGGACTCGGCCTCCGCAGAGCCCTCGGCGCCGTCCAGTGCTGGGGGCCAGTGTCGAACCTTCGTGCCCGTAGGGGCACCTGAACTGCGGTTACTGCGTTCAGGTCGGGTTTATGCACGTTCGCGAATCGGGCTGTTGTTGATCTTGATTGCGACTCCCCAGCCTGCGTAGCGTGCGAAGTCGGGGACCACCGAAGGAGGCAGAGATGGAACTTACAAAGCTCGCCGGTGATTGCCGCTCCGATGACTGCCCTGCCGTGTTCCGCACCGACACTGGAAACATTGCAATACAAGGCGCCATCATTGAACGCCAGACGCCGGACGGCGAGGCCATCGTGGAAATTTCACCGAGCCTGCTCAAGGAGGCTGTGCGTGCGCTTGGATGGTAAGCAATGGCGCCACATCTTCGACTCCTACGAGCACGAGGCGTTTAGGCTTGAAACCCATCAGGTCTACTCGGTGCCAGGCGAGCAAGAGGAGCTCAATAGCTTCCTTCGTACAGGAAAGCTCGAACTAGGCCCCGATGATCCGTGGCTGGTTCGCATTCGCGCCTACCGAGATTCTGGGCGTCGAGTCATCCGGGTTCACGTAGTCACGCCACCCCTGACCGACTATCTACGGTACGAGTTTGCAGGCTACGCTTACTCGGTGGAAGCCGGAGAAGAGATTCACATACTCGACCCAGCCGACAGCAGTGGCATGGAACTACCGAAACAGGACTTCTGGTTGTTCGATCGTAAGCAAGTTGTCCTCATGCACTACGGGGAGGATGGCACACAGCTGGGGCGAGAACTTCTCGAAGGGATTGATCCAGCGGAGTACGTCCGGTGGCGCGATTTGACGCTTGCCAATTCCGTGCCTTTCGAGGAGTACAGCAAGGCTTGACACTCGACCCTTCGCAGACCGGCCAGGACCGCCACGCCTTGTCATCGGCACTCAAGGGGCTTCGCAAAGCCTCTGGATTGTCAGGCGCAAGGCTGGCGATCCGCTGCGGCATGAGTCAATCCAAAATATCGCGCATTGAAAATGGTCGCCTTCGGGCGTCCATCATGGACGTCCAACTGATACTCGAAGCTCTCAAAGTCGACACCGAGACGGCCGATCACGTTCTGGAGCTGGCACGAGTTGCAAGCGCGGAGTATCAAAGCGTACGAGCCTCAGTGCGAAGAGGTTTGCAACATCGGCAAGCCGAACTGGCCACACTTGAGTCCGAAGCTCGGCATATTCGACACTTCTTGCCGAGTCTTGTGACAGGACTTCTGCAAACCCACGACTACATGCAAGCAGCAATGAACCCTCCCGTCAACCCGGTCGAGGGCGACACATCCAAAGCGATTGAGCGCAAGTTGAGGCGTCAGTCAGTCCTACACAACAATGAAAAGCGCTTCGACTTCTTGCTCACAGAATCCGCGATCCGGTGGAGGCTTTCCAGCCCCTCCGTACTGAGACTACAGGTTGACCACCTGATTGCAGTTTCCAAGCTTCCCAGCGTGCGTCTCAGCGTGCTCCCCCTGTCAGCCCACGTGCCAGATGGAGCGTTCCACACTTTTGTTCTCTACGACAAGAAGCTGGTAACGGCCGAACTCTTCTCGGGGCGGCTCGTCTTGAGAGACTTGAAGGACGTCAACTACTACTCCGACGTCTTCGACTTCTTCTTTGGTTTAGCCGAACATGGAGACTCGGCGCGAGGCTTCCTCAGATCGATCTCTGATGGCTTTATGCGTCTTCGAGACTAGAACTCGCATCGGCCAGTGACCTTCTTCTACGTTGGTGCCGTGGTCGTGCCGAACGGCCCCCCGGTTCGTTCGGCGCGGCCCTACCAATCCAACAGGGAGAGGGTTTCTCGTGTCCATGGATGATGACCTGGCGCAGTTTCGGCGCCTGCTCTTGTCGGGGTCCCTCATCGTCCTGACGTCTATTGCCTGCCTGGCTATCTGGTTGCAGGTGCTGTGGCCGTACGTGGAGGACGCGCGAATTGGCCGCCGGTTGTCGACCTGATTATTGGGTCCGGGTGAGGCGTACACCGACGCCTCAGCCACCAACCCGAGTTTCCTGACGGGCCTGAGTCTGATTGTCCATCAGCAGCGCGGAGACGAACTCGACTCATCCGACGGGAAGCACAGAAAAGGCTCATAACCCAAACTGGGAAAGTCTCATAATTGGGGGTTCTGATGATTGGCTATCGATTGATCACGGGCATGGGGACGGACCTTCCTTCATCGCCCCATATGGCGGCCGGTAAGGGTGGTGCCGGCACCGGACCAACCAGCGGTCACGGAAAGGAGGCAGCTCAGAGAACGCCGGTCAGCAAGAACCCGGCGCCGCAGCCCCGACCGATTCAGCCGGACCCCAGGAAAGACCCTGGAGCCGATGACTGACGATGAGGAGCCCAGACGGCAACGGGAGTGCGTTGCACGCGGTGGATGGGGTGAGGTGGCACTGAGTTACCCGCCGCAGCAGCCACGGGGATCGAGTGGCCCAGGGCGGCCGATCTGGTCACGCCTGTACCGCTACCCGCTCCGCGACGACGAGGATTCAGTCGGCTGAACTGGGAGTGCGGCCCCGCAACAGAGTCAGGATTTCCTGAACGTCGTGCCGCAACTGGGTGACGTCCTTGCTTACCTGTTCCCAGGCGGCGATATTGCCGCCTTCATGCTCGGCCAGCCGAGCTTCCAGGGCTTTGATCCTCAACTCGATCTTGTTCGAGATCGTCATATCGAACACCCTATCGAATAATGAGCGTTGACGCACCCCGAGACGCGAGGAGACTACGCCAGTCCGAAGGCTGACGGAGTCTGGCCATGTACACAAATCCACTGTGGACTGTCCATAGTGTCGGTCCGAACAGGAGATCGGCCTGACCCGCCTGCGCGAGGTGGCGACCCGCCGCATGGGCACCGGCCCCCGCCCCTGGTGGTGGACCTACCGGGTACGCCTGGCCGTGCGCTGAACCACGAACACGCCGCACCGGAACGTCCGACACGCCGTACCGGAAGCGCCGACACGCGCGACAGGACGGGACTCGGCCTCCGCAAAGCGGGACTCACGTGCGGGCCAGCGGGACTCGCGCTACTGAGGGCGGGACTCGCGCTACTGAGGGCGGGACTCGCCGGGTTTGCGGTAGATCCGGTACGAGACGACTCGCTCGTGGGTGATCGGCGCGTCGGGGTCGAGCCCGGACTCGGTGAGCACCTGGTCGGCCACCGGGCGCAGCACGGTCAGGTCCTGGCCCGGTTGCCAGGCGTAGGTGTGGTTGGCGGCGTCGGTCACGGCCTGCCGGGGTGTGCCGGTCACGTCGAACCGGTACTCCACGACCTCGGGCTCAATGCCCAGTTCGGCGTCGACGGCCTCGACACCACGTGGTTCGTGCACGTGGTGGGCGCCACGCAGGCCGAGCCGTTCCCCCGCGTCGAAGACCTGGTCGCGCAGGCTCGCCAACTGGTTGGCGTAGAGCCGCCCACCGAGGGTCAGGCACAGCGCCCCGCCGGGGACGAGCACGCGCAGGGCCTCGGCCAGGGCGAACCGCCAGTCGGGCACGTGGTGCAGGACCCGGGCGAGGTGCACGCCGGTCACCGACTTGGCGCCGATGGGCAGCTCGCAGGCCGAACCCAGCACGAAGGGTGCTGCCGGGGCGTGCGGGCCACGCATGTCCACCACGTCGAGCAGCAGCACGGGCACGCCGCGCGCGACCAGCTCGGCGGAGACCGCTCCGGTGCCAATGCCCACATCGAGCACGGGGCCGGGGCCCAGTTCCGCGCGGAGCCGACCGTAGAGCTGGTCCGCGACCTGAACAGGCATCTGCCGCTGGTGGTCGGGACCACCAGCGGCAGATGTCGGTGCGGAACCGGTCCTCACGCGCCAGCGGCGGTCTTCAGGGCGGCGGCGCGGTCGGTGCTCTCCCAGGGCAGGTCCACGTCGGTACGGCCGAAGTGGCCGTACGCCGCGGTCTGCGCGTAGATCGGGCGCAGCAGGTCCAGGTCGCGGATGATCGCGGCCGGACGCAGGTCGAACACCTCGGAGATCGCCTGCTGGATCTTCGTGGGGTCCACGGTCTCGGTGCCGAAGGTCTCCACGAACAGGCCCACCGGTGCGGCCTTGCCGATCGCGTAGGCCACCTGCACCTCAGCACGCGTGGCCAGGCCCGCGGCGACGACGTTCTTGGCCACCCAGCGCATCGCGTACGCGGCCGAGCGGTCCACCTTCGACGGGTCCTTGCCCGAGAACGCGCCACCACCGTGCCGGGACATGCCACCGTAGGTGTCGACGATGATCTTGCGGCCGGTCAGGCCCGCGTCGCCCATCGGACCACCGATGACGAACCGGCCGGTCGGGTTGACCAGCAGCCGCACGTTCTCGGTGTCCAGGGTCAGCTCGGCCAGCTCCGGCAGCACGACCTGCTCGCGCACGTCCACCGCGAGCAGCTTGTCCAGGTCGATGCCCTCGGCGTGCTGCGAGGACACGACCACCGTGTCCAGGCGCACCGGCTGGTCACCGGCGTACTCGATGGTGACCTGGGTCTTGCCGTCCGGGCGCAGGTAGGGCAGCGCACCGTTCTTGCGGACCGCGGTCAGCCGCCGCGACAGGCGGTGCGCCAGCGCGATCGGCAGCGGCATCAGCTCCGGGGTGTCGGTGCAGGCGTAGCCGAACATCAGACCCTGGTCACCGGCACCCTGACGGGCGATCTCGTCCTCAGCGGACTCGACCCGGGACTCGTAGGCGGTGTCCACGCCTTGGGCGATGTCCGGGGACTGCGACCCGATGGCCACGTTCACGCCACAGGAGTTGCCGTCGAAGCCCTTGGCCGAGGAGTCGTAGCCGATCTCCAGGATCTTCTCGCGGACGATGGTCGGGATGTCCGCGTAGGCCTCGGTGGTCACCTCACCCGCGACGTGCACCTGACCGGTCGTGATCAGGGTCTCCACCGCAACGCGGCTGCGCGGGTCCTTGGACAGCAGGCCGTCGAGGATCGAATCACTGATCGCGTCGCAGATCTTGTCGGGGTGCCCCTCGGTCACCGACTCCGACGTGAACAGCCTCCGGCTGTGTTGGCTCACGACTCTCCTCGCAACCATCCAGGGCGGGCGTGCGCCGCCCGCTCTTGTACATCAAGTTTTCGCATGTCAAGCCAGCCCCAGGTTTCGGCGTTCACAGTACCTGGGGTCACTCAAGACGAGCGCAAGAATCGAGCAAGGGCAAGATCGCGTTCCACACCGCGACCGCCAGTTGCGTTTTCGAGCCATGTGGGATAGGGGTCTCGGACCCGTCGGCGGCCAGCAGCCAGCCCGCGTTGTCCTCCACCTCGAACGCTTTGCCGTCGCCGACCGCGTTGACCACCAGCAGGTCACAGCCCTTGCGGCCCAGTTTGGCACGGCCGTGGTGCAGCACGTCCCCGGTGGCGTCCCCGGTCTCGGCGGCGAAACCCACCACGACCTGACCGGCGGGGCGGGCCTTGACCAGTTCCACCAGGATGTCCGGGTTGGTGGTCAGCTTGATCGGGGCCGGTTCCTGCCCGGACTTCTTGATTTTCGAGTCGGACAGGGCAACCGGCCGAAAATCGGCGACAGCGGCGGCCATCACCACCACGTCGGCCCCCGCGGACTCGGCGTGCATCGCGTCGCGCAGCTCGCGGGCGGAACCGACGCGCAGCACGCGGGCGCCCGCGGGATCCGCCAGGTCGGCGGTGTTGCCCGCGACCAGGGTGACCTCGGCCCCGCGCTGCGCGGCGACCCTGGCCAGCGCGTAGCCCTGCTTGCCCGAGGAGCGGTTGCCCAGGAAGCGCACGGGGTCCAGCGGCTCACGGGTGCCGCCCGCGGAGACCACGACCTTGCGGCCGACCAGGTCACGGGGCAGCGCGGTGGGCTCGGCCAGCAGCAGCCTGGCCAGCTCCACGATCTCGGCGGGCTCGGCGAGGCGGCCCTTGCCGGTGTCGGCACCGGTCAACCGCCCGCTGGCGGGCTCGGCGACCACGGTGCCGCGGGAGCGCAGCGTGGCCACGTTGGCCTGGGTGGCGGCGTGCTCCCACATCTCGGTGTGCATCGCGGGCACCATCAGCACCGGGCAGCGCGCGGTGAGCAGGGTGGCGGTCAGCAGGTCGTCGGCGAGGCCGTGCGCGGCCTTGGCCAGCAGGTCCGCCGTGGCGGGCACGACCACGACCAGGTCGGCGGTCTGCCCGATGCGCACGTGCGGGACCTCGGGCACGTCGGCGAACACGCCGGTGGCCACCGGCTGGCCGGACAGCGCCTCGAAGGTGGCCGCGCCGACGAACCGCAGCGCCGCCTCGGTGGGCACCACGCGGACGCGGTGGCCGGATTCGGTGAGCCTGCGCAGCACCTCGCACGCCTTGTAGGCGGCGATGCCACCGCCGACCCCGAGCACGACCCTCGGCCGCGACTCGGGATCGACGTCCTGGCTCACTCGCCCTCGGTGTGCTCGAGCATGCCTGCGTGGATCTCACGCAGGGCGATGGACAGCGGCTTCTCGCGGGGGCCGGGCTCGACCAGCGGACCCACGTACTCCAGCAGGCCCTCGCCGAGCTGGGCGTAGTAGTCGTTGATCTGGCGAGCGCGCTTGGCCGAGTAGATCACCAGCGCGTACTTCGAGCTGACCTGCTCCAGCAGGTCGTCGATCGGCGGGTTGGTGATGCCCTCCGGGGTGCTGGCGGGCTCCCCGACGGCGGCAAGGTGGGACGGGATGGTCACTCGCAACGCTCCTGCGGATCGGTCGTGGCGTCAGGCACCGGTGTGGGAGCCGACTACCAAGGTTAGCAACTCGCGGGCGGCGGTCCGAACATCGGAGTTCACGACGACCTCGTCGAACTCCTCCTCGGCCGCCAGTTCGCCCTTGGCGACCTCCAGCCGCCGGGCCACCACGGCCGGGTCCTCGGTGCCCCGGCCGGTGAGCCGGACCACCAGCTCCTCCCAGGACGGGGGCATCAGCATCACCAGCTGGGCCTGCGGCATGGCGCTGCGCACCTGCCGCGCGCCCTGCAGCTCGATCTCCAGGATCGCCGGCACGCCCTGGTCCAGGGCCTGCTCGACGGGACCACGCGGGGTGCCGTAGTGGTTGCCCGCGTACTCCGCGTGCTCGAGCAGCTCGCCCTCGGCGACCATGCGCTTGAACTCCTCGAGCGGCACGAAGTGGTAGTGCTGTCCGTCGACCTCGCCGGGCCTGGGCTGCCGGGTGGTCACCGAGACGCTGTAGTACACCTCGGGCCCCAACTGGCGCAGCTCGGCGAGCACGCTGGACTTGCCGACCCCGGAGGGGCCGGAGACAACGGTGAGGCGGGGCCGGGCCGCGTGGCCCGGCCGCCGCTCAGTTCCGGTCACCTGTTCGGTCTCACTCGCCACCGAACTCGGTGAGCAGCGCCTTGCGCTGACGGTCGCCCAGGCCGCGCAGACGACGGCTGGGGGCGATCTCCAGCCGCTCCATGATCTGGGCCGCCCGGACCTTGCCGACGCCCGGCAGGGACTCCAGCAGCGCCGAGACCTTCATCTTGCCCAGTACCTCGTCGCTGTCAGCGGCGATCAGCACGTCCTTCAGGTTGGTACCGCCCCGCTTGAGGCGCTCCTTGAGCTCAGCTCGGGCCCGACGGGCGGCAGCCGCCTTCTCCAGCGCTGCGGCCCGCTGCTCCTCGGTCAGCTGGGGAAGGGCCACGATCTCCTCCGTGGTTTGGTTGTGTAGAAGTGGGATCGGTGCCGCGACCGTACCGACCACGCCACACCGGGGACAACGCGGGGCCGTGCGGTCACCACGCAAACCAATGCGGTGACACCGGACCCACCCGGTTGGGTGTTCCTGGCGTGGAATCGGGAATCGCGACGTGGAGGAAGTACTACCAAGTACCCCCGACAGCCTGATCACCGCCTCCGGTGATGCGGGCTACACAGAGCGTGTGCTATGAGGCACGACATAGCGGTCCAAGATCGTGATTTCTGCACTTCCGGGCGTGCTGACAAGGGGCTTTGGGGACGCAGCGTGTCCCCAAAGCCCCCTGCCTGACACCGGATCAGAGCAACTGCGCGACGGACTCCCCCGTGCGCAGCGCCGCCGCGCGCAGGGCCGCCACATCCGGCCCGTGCCGGAGCACGTCGCGCGAGGAGGCGGGCAGAACGGCGGGCAGCGCGTCGCCGAAAACGGCCCGGAGATCGGCCGCGGTGGCCCCCTGGGCGCCGAAACCAGGCGCCAGGAGGGGCCCGTTGAGCGCCGAGAGGTCGAGACCACTCCGTCCGACGGTAGCGCCGACCACCAGTCCGACCGAGCCGAGCGGTACCGAACCGGCGTTGCGGGCCGCCGCGGCGTCCACTACGGCCTGTGCGGTCGTGCGCCCAGTGGTGTCTACCGCGCGCTGAACGGAGGCACCCTCCGGGTTGGAGGTCAGCGCGAGCACGAAGATCCCGCGCCCGGTCTGCCCGGCCAGGTCCAGTGCCGGGTCCAGCGAGCCGAAGCCCAGGTACGGCGAGACGGTGATCGCGTCGGCGGCCAGCGGGGAGCCCTCGGCCAGGTAGGCCTGGGCGTAGGCGGCCATCGTGGTGCCGATGTCGCCCCGCTTGACGTCCAGCAGGGTCAGCGCCCCGGCCTGGGCCGTCTCGGCCAGCACGCGCTCCAGCACCGCGACGCCGCGCGAGCCGTGCGCCTCGAAGAAGGCCGACTGCGGCTTGACCACGGCGACCTCCCCGGCGAAGGCCTCCACGCAGGTCAGCGCGAACCGCTCCAGCCCGGCCGCGTCCACGGTCAGGCCCCAGTCGGTGAGCAGGCCGGGGTGCGGGTCGATGCCCACGCACAGCGGCCCGCGCTCGGCCACCCGCTCGGTCAGCCTGGCCCCGAACGGCGCCCTCATGCCCGGCCGTCCCGCAGCCGCTCCTGCAGGGACTGCAGGGACCGCACGCCGATGTCCCCGCGGATCAGCGCCTCGATGCCGTGCACGGCGGCGGCAGCACCGGAAACGGTGGTGATGCAGGGGATGTCGCGGGCGACGGCGGCGGTGCGGATTTCGTAGCCATCCACGCGGGGGCCGTGGTTGCCATACGGGGTGTTGATCACCATCTCCACCCGGCCGGCGAGGATCTCGTCCACGATGGTGCCCTCACCCTCGAAGTGCTTGCGGACCACCGTGCACGCGATCCCGTTACGCCGCAGCACCTCCGCGGTGCCTGAGGTCGCCAACACCTCGAACCCCAGATCCGCCAACCGTTTCACCGGGAACACCATCGCCCGCTTGTCCCGGTTGGCCACCGACACGAACACCCGCCCACTGGTGGGCAGCGACCCGTAGGAGGCGGTCTGGGACTTGGCGAAGGCCTGCCCGAAGGAGAAATCGATGCCCATCACCTCGCCGGTGGACTTCATCTCCGGCCCCAACAACGAGTCCACGCCGTGGCCCTCGGGGGTGCGGAACCGGTGGAAGGGCAACACCGCCTCCTTCACCGCCACCGGGGAATCCGCCGGCAGATCCGCCCCATCCCCCGCGGGCAGCAGACCCTCCGCGCGCAGCTCGGCGATGCTGGCACCCAACGCGATCCGGGCCGCGGCCTTCGCGAGGGGGACCGCGGTGGCCTTGGACACGAACGGCACCGTGCGCGACGCGCGCGGGTTGGCCTCCAGGACGTAGAGCACGTCGTCCTTGAGGGCGTACTGCACATTCAGCAGGCCCCGGACCCCGATGCCGTGCGCGATGGCCTCGGTGGAGCGGCGGACGGCGTCGAGGTCGGTGCGGCCCAGGGTGATCGGGGGCAGGGCGCAGGAGGAGTCCCCGGAGTGGATCCCGGCCTCCTCGATATGCTCCATCACCCCACCCAAAAACACCTCCGTGCCGTCGCACAGGGCGTCGACGTCGATCTCGATGGCGTCATCGAGGAACCGGTCCACCAGCACCGGGTGTTCCGGGGAGACCTCGGTGGCCCGCGCGATGTACCCGGCCAGGCTGGCCTCGTCGTAGACGATCTCCATGCCGCGCCCGCCCAGCACGTAGGAGGGCCGCACCAGCACCGGGTACCCGATCTCATCGGCGATCCGCTTCGCCCCGGCAAACGAGGTCGCGGTGCCGTACTTCGGCGCGGGCAACGCCGCGCTGGTGAGCAGGTCCCCGAACGCCCCCCGGTCCTCCGCCAGGTGGATCGCCTCCGGTGACGTGCCCACCACCGGCACGCCGGCATCGGCCAGGCGCTGCGCCAGGCCCAGCGGGGTCTGCCCGCCCAACTGGACGATGACCCCGGCCACCGTGCCGGAGGTTCGTTCGGCGTGGACGACTTCCAGGACGTCCTCGAAGGTCAACGGCTCGAAATACAGGCGGTCGGAGGTGTCGTAGTCGGTGGACACGGTCTCCGGGTTGCAGTTGACCATCACCGTCTCATAGCCCGCGCGCCGCAACTCCATCGCCGCGTGCACACAGGAGTAGTCGAACTCGATGCCCTGCCCGATCCGGTTGGGGCCCGAGCCCAGGATCAGCACCTTGGGCCGCTCCCGCTGGGCGCTGACCTCCGACTCCGCGGCGGGGTCGGACTCGTAGGCCGAGTAGTGGTACGGGGTGTGGGCGGCGAACTCGGCGGCGCAGGTGTCCACGGTCTTGAACACCGGCCGCACCCCCAGCCGGTGGCGCAGGGTGCGGACCCCGTCCTCCCCGGCCAGCTCCGGGCGCAACGCCGCGATCTGCGGATCCGACAGGCCGGCCCGCTTGGCACGGCGCAGCAGGGCCTCATCCAGCACCGGGGCGCCCACCAGCTCCGCGCGCAACTCCACCAGCGCGGCGATCTGGTCCACAAACCAGGGGTCGATGCCGCAGGCCTCGTGCACCTGCTGCACGGTGGCGCCCAGGCGTAGGGCCCGCTCCACGGTGTACAGGCGGCCGTCGTGCCCGGTGCGCAGGGCCTCCAGGGTGCCCGCGAGGGTGGTGGTGTCGGGGTCGGGGCGGGTCCAGAACCCGGTCGCCTTCGTTTCCATCGACCGCAGCGCCTTGTTCAGCGCCTCGCTGAAGTTCCGGCCGATCGACATCGCCTCGCCCACCGATTTCATGGTGGTGGTCAGGGTGGGGTCGGCGCCGGGGAACTTCTCGAACGCGAACCGCGGGACCTTGACCACCACATAGTCCAGGGTCGGCTCGAAACTGGCCGGGGTCTGGCCGGTGATGTCGTTGCGGATCTCGTCCAGGGTGTAGCCGATGGCCAGCTTCGCGGCGATCTTGGCGATCGGGAACCCCGTCGCCTTCGAGGCGAGTGCACTGGAGCGGGAGACGCGGGGGTTCATCTCGATGACGACCATCCGCCCGGTCTGCGGGTGGAACGCGAACTGGATGTTACAGCCCCCGGTATCCACCCCCACCGCGCGAATGACCTGGATCCCCACATCGCGCATGTGCTGGAACTCGCGGTCGGTCAGGGTCATCGCCGGGGCCACGGTCACCGAGTCCCCGGTATGCACCCCCATCGGGTCGATGTTCTCGATCGAGCAGATCACGACCACGTTGTCGTTGCGGTCGCGCATCAGCTCGAGTTCGTACTCCTTCCACCCCAGCACGCTCTCCTCGATCAACACCTCGGTGACCGGGGACTCGGCCAGGCCCACCGAGGCCAGCCGCTCCAACTCCTCCGGGGTGTGGGCCATCCCGGAGCCCAGGCCGCCCATGGTGAACGAGGGCCGGATCACCACCGGCAGGCCCAGTTCGGCGACGGTGGCCCGGACCTCCTCCATGGACTTACAGACCGAGGAGCGGGGGACCTCGGCGCCGATCGAGCGGACGATGTCCTTGAACAGTTGCCGGTCCTCACCCCGCTGGATGGCGTCGATGTCCGCGCCGATCAGCTCGACGGCGTACTTGTCCAGCACCCCGCGCTCGTGCAGGGCCACCGCGGTGTTCAACGCGGTCTGCCCGCCCAGGGTCGCCAGGATCGCGTCCGGGCGCTCCGCGGCGATGACCTTCTCCACGAACTCCGGGGTGATCGGTTCGATGTAGGTGGCGTCGGCGAACTCCGGGTCGGTCATGATCGTGGCCGGGTTGGAGTTGACCAGCGATACCCGCAGGCCCTCCTCCCGTAGCACCCGGCAGGCCTGGGTGCCCGAGTAGTCGAACTCACACGCCTGCCCGATCACGATCGGCCCCGAGCCGATCACCAGCACGTGCGCGATATCAGTCCTCTTGGGCATGGGATCCCTCACTTACCAGGCGACGGAGCCCGTCGCGGAAAACCTGAAAACTCTTGGAGCGGTTGGACTCGACGTCCATGTGCTCGGCGATGTCAGTGGCAGCCCGGACCTTGGCGAGCTTGCGCGGGTGGTAGCCACTGGACTGCAGGAGGTGCTCCAGTGCCTTGGACGCCTTGCCGGGAATCTCCTCCGGATCGCGGTACTTCACCTGTCCGGCCAGGTCCCGTGACACCCTGGGGTAGGCGGCGCACAGGGCGGGCACGTCGCCGAAGAACCAGGCCTCCAGCTCGTCCACGACGATCCGCTTGAGCACGACGTGCTGTGGCAATCCCGCTTCGGCCGCGCAGTCGGCAAGCACCTGCTTGAGCTCGACGCAGTTGTCGTCGTCGCGGTCGACGAGGACGACGATCCTGATCTCCTCCCAAGACATCCTGATCGCGAGACCGCGGAAGACACCCGGCAACCGCTTGAGCAGGTCGGGCTTACCCCGGAAGTCCTGGACCGAGAAGGACGTTCCCGGCACGATCCTGGGAACGAGGACGTCCAGGGCCACTTTGGCCGACGGCTCCTCGACCAGGATCGCCAGGGCGACAGCGAGATGGCTCACCGCGGTCGCCCGGACCTGGTCAGGGGGTCGCCGAGCCCGAAGAACCCTTCCGTCCACAGGCTTCCGAGCAGTCCGCCCGCCTCCACCATCGCCATGAGTTCGGGCAGGTCGGCGGCACGGCGAGCCTGCGTGTACCCCTGCTCGTCGCGATAGAACACCCAGACCTCCTCCGGCCGCAGCGCGTCCACGAAGTAGGACGAGTGCGTGGCGACGAGGACCTGACCGGGCTGGTCCGACAACCTGAGGTCCTCGGCCAACCTGTAGTGGACCTGGGGGTGGACGTGGTTCTCCGGCTCCTCCAGCAACAGGACCCAGGCCTCGCTGTGCACTGCCACCAGGTAGCCGAGCAGCTTGAGCGTGCCGTCCGAGACGTGCTCGGGCAGGATCGGCTGGTCCACGCCGTACTCGCTGACCAGCACGATCCACCGCCCGTCACCGAGCCGCTCAGGGATGACGTCCCGCAGCGTCGGGACGTAGCGCCGCAGGGAACGCAGGATGGACTCCCACACTTCCGGTCGGCGTGTCTGCAAGCGCTGGACCACGCTCGCGAGGTTGTCCCCGCTCGAGGACAACACCTCGGGAGTGCGACTGGGCGTGCTGACGCGGATCCGCTCGACATCGGGGCTGGACACCTGCAACCGGGCGACGCGGTGACTGAGGCCGACAGCACTCCGGTACCGGGCGAGCTGACCGAGTGCGGCCGCGGCCAGCACCGCCGGCCCGCCCAGCACCATGTGCTCGATATCCTCGGCGGGTTCCTCGGTGTCCGCCGCCTCGGCGAGCACGTGGCCGTCGCCCCGGGTGAAGTCGAGCCACACGGTGCCCTCAGCGGAGACCAGCGTCTCCCGCACCACAACGGGCGAGCCCTCTTCCTCATCAACGTCGATCCTGTAGACGAAGAACTCCTCGCGCCCCGAGTCACGGTAACCGAGCTCGATGCTGATCGGCTCTTCGGCGCCCCTGGTGCGCAACTCCGCGATTCCGCCACGTCGCCCCAACGCCTCGGCCAAGCCCTTGGTGAACGCCTCTTGGAGGAACGCGAGGGCGTCGAACACCGTGGACTTGCCACTGCCGTTCGGGCCGAGCAACGCGGTCACCGGGGTCAGCCCGCCAAGGGTGAGGTCCTTGAGAGCCCGGTAGTTGCGTATCCGCAGGTGCTCGATCTGCCGGAGGTCGGGAGCCGGTCCGGTCATCGAGCCTGCTCCATCAGGGTCACGAACTCGTCGAACAGCGGGGCGGCGTCGTGCGGGCCCGCGGCCGCCTCGGGGTGGTACTGCACGGAGAAGGCGGGCACGTCCTGGCAGCGCAGGCCCTCCACGGTGTTGTCGTTGGGGCAGTAGTGGCTGACCACCGCGGACCCGTAGGGGGTGTCGAACACCTCACCGGGCTCGCCCTCCAGAGCGAAGCCATGGTTCTGCGCCGTGATCGCCACCTTGCCGGTAGCGGTGTCGATCACCGGGATGTTGATACCCCGATGCCCGTACCGCATCTTGTAGGTCTCCCGGCCCAACGCCCGGCCGAGGATCTGGTTGCCGAAACAGATCCCGAACAACGGCAACCGCCGCTCCAGCACCTGCCGGGTCAGTGCGACGGCGTGATCCATCGTGGCCGGGTCACCGGGACCGTTGGACAGGAACACCCCGTCCGGGGACACCGCGAGCAGATCCTCCACAGTGGACTTCAGCGGCAGCACGTGCACCTCGATACCCCGGGCGGCCATCAACCGAGGCGTGTTCGCCTTGATCCCCAGGTCCAGCGCCGCCACCCGCAACCGCCGCTCCCCGACGGCGGGGATCACGTAGGGCTCGGGGGTGGTGACGTCCCCGGCCAGGTCCGCCCCGGCCATCTGTGGACTGGCCTGCACCCGCCCCACCATCGTGTCCACATCGGACAACTCAGCGCCGGAGAACACCCCTGAGCGCATCGCGCCGCGCTCGCGCAGGTGCCGGGTCAGGGTACGGGTGTCCACCCCGCTGATGCCCACCACGCCCTGGCGCTCCAACTCGGAGTCCAGCGAGCGCCGCGACCGCCAGTTCGAGGGCACCCGCGCGGGGTCACGCACCACATAGCCGGAGACCCAGATCCGCGCGGACTCGTCATCCTCGTCGTTCCACCCGGTGTTCCCGATCTGCGGCGCGGTCGCCACCACGATCTGCCGGTGATAGGACGGATCAGTCAACGTCTCCTGATACCCGGTCATACCGGTACAGAACACCGCCTCACCCACCGTGGCACCGACAGCCCCATACGCCTCACCACGAAAGACCCTGCCGTCCTCCAGTACCAATGCAGCCTGCTCGCGCACGCTCATCGCGCGCCACCTCCCACACCCGGATTGCCAGCGAGCTGCCGGAGCGCGGCAACCCACTGCTCGTACACGTCCTTGTCGTCACCGCGGAAACCGCTGTCGAGCACTGTGCCGTCCAGTTCCCACCGGACGATCAGCAGGCCGTCACCGCTGAACATGACCTTGCCCGCGAGGCCCTGCCCCACGTTGGCCTCGCGCACCGCGTCCACCGGGACCCACACCGGCTCGGCGCCGACCCGGTCGAACAGCAGGCCCTGCGGGTACAGCCGCAGCGTGGCCTCGGACCGGAAGCCCAGGTCGCCGACGGCCACGCGGTCCTGCCAGCTGGCGTCGGTCACCGTGCTGACGTACACCCCGGTCGCCGCGGGCAGCAGTTCCTCGCCGAGGTCGGCGGGCACGGGCGGGAAGCTCGGCAGCACCGCGGCCTGGTGGCGGGCACGGTTGCGGTAGCCCCACCACATCCCGAACACGCACAGCGCGAAGAACACGAACACCGCGAGCACCAGCAGCGCCCTGATCACGACTGCACCTTCCCCTCGGTCACGGTGACCCGCCCGCGCAGCATGGTGGTGTGCACCACGGCGGGCAACTCCATGCCCTCGAACGGGGTGTTGCCGGAGATGCTGGCCAGCTCCGCGCCGCGCACCACCCAGTGCGCCCTCGGGTCGACCAGTACCAGCGTGGCCGGTTCGCCCACGGCCAGCGGGCGGCCCTGGTCGGGCAGCCCAGCGATCTCGGCGGGCCGCTCGCTCATCACCCTGGCCACGCCGCGCCAGTCCAGCAGCCCGGGCCGCACCAGGGTCTTGACCACAATGGACAGCGCGGTCTGCAGACCGAGCATGCCGGGCCGGGCCGCGGACCACTCGCAGTCCTTGTCCTGCACGGCGTGTGGCGCGTGGTCGGTGGCCACACAGTCCAGCACGCCCTCGGCCAGCGCCTCGCGCAGCACCTGCACGTCGGACTCGGTGCGCAGCGGCGGGTTGACCTTGTTGACCGGGTCGTAGCCCTCCAGCCGCTCGTCGGTGAGCAGCAGGTGGTGCGGGGTCACCTCGGCGGAGACCTTGGTGCCGCGCGCCTTGGCCCAGCGCAGCACGTCCACGGTGCCCGAGGTGGACACGTGGCAGACGTGCAGCCGGGCGTCGACCTGCTTGGCCAGCAGGCAGTCCCGGGCCACGATCGACTCCTCGGCGGCGGCGGGCCACCCGGCCAGGCCCAGGCGGGCGGCGCGCTCCCCCTCGTGCGCCTGGGCGCCCACGGTCAGCCGGGGCTCCTCGGCGTGCTGGGCGATCACGGCGTCCAGCGAGCGGGTGTACTCCAGGGCACGGCGCATGATCAGCGGGTCGGCCACGCACAGGCCGTCGTCGGAGAACACGCGCACCCCGGCCTTGCTGGCGGCCATGGTGCCCAGCTCGGCGAGCTTCTCGCCCTTGAGGCCGACCGTCACCGCGCCCACCGGGTGCACGTCGACCAGGCCGACCTCGCGGCCCCGGCGCCACACATGCTCCACGACCACGGCGTTGTCGGCGACCGGGTCGGTGTTGGCCATGGCGAACACGGCCGTGTAGCCGCCCAGCGCGGCGGCGGCCGAGCCGGTGGCGATGGTCTCGGTGTCCTCGCGGCCCGGCTCGCGCAGGTGCGTGTGCAGGTCCACGAAGCCGGGCAGGGCGACCAGCCCGTCGGCGTCGAGGACCCGGACCCCGTCGAGGTCCTGGGTGCTCGCGGCGTCCAGCCACTGCCCGATCTCGACGATGACCCCGTCGCGGACCAGCACGTCGACGGGATCACCCTCGCCGTAGAGCCGGACGGCCTTGATCAGCAGCGGGCTGTTCACGCCGCTTCCTCCTCTCCCGCAAGCAGGTGGTACAGCACGGCCATGCGGACGTGCACCCCGTTGCGGACCTGGTCGGTGATGGCGGCACGCGGGGAGTCGGCCACCGCGGAGGCGATCTCCATGCCGCGCAGCATGGGCCCCGGGTGCAGCACGACGGCGTGCTCTGGCAGCAGGGCGAGCCTGCGTTCGTTGAGGCCGTAGGCGATCGAGTACTCGCGCGCCGACGGGAAGAAACCGCCGTGCATGCGCTCGGCCTGGACGCGCAGCAGCATCACCGCGTCCAGCGCGGGCAGCTCGGAGTCCAGGTCGTGCGACACCGTGACGGGCCAGCTGTGCACCCCGGTGGGCAGCAGGGTCGGCGGGGCCACCAGCACCACCTCGGCGCCCAGCGCGGCCAGCAGGTGCACGTTGGAGCGCGCGACCCGGCTGTGCAGCACGTCCCCGACGATGGCGATGCGGCGCCCGGAGATCTCCCCGAGCCGCTCCCGCAGGGTCGCCGCGTCCAGCAGGGCCTGGGTCGGGTGCTCGTGCGTGCCGTCCCCGGCGTTGACCACGGCGGTGCCGGTGCCCTCCAGCCAGCTCGCCAGCCGGTGCGCCGCGCCCGAGGCGGGGTGCCGCACGATCACCAGGTCGGCCCCGGCCGCGGACAGGGTCAGCGCGGTGTCGCGCAGGGACTCGCCCTTGTTCACCGAGGAGCCGCCCGCCGAGACGTTGATGACGTCGGCGCTCATCCACTTGCCCGCGACCTCGAAGGACACGCGGGTGCGGGTGGAGTTCTCGTAGAACAGGGTGACCACGGTCCGCCCGCGCAACGTGGGCAGCTTGCGGACCTCGCGGCCCAGCAGCGTGCGCTTGAGCGTGTCGGCGGTGTCCAGCACCGCCGTGGCGGTGGCCGGATCCAGGCCGTCTGTGGACAGCAGATGTTTCACGAACTTGCTCCCCGTCGCAGGAACACGCCGTCCCTGCCGTCGAGTTCGGACAGGCTCACGGCGACGTCCTCGCTGCGGGCGGTGGGCACGTTCTTGCCCACGTAGTCCGCGCGGATGGGCAGTTCCCGGTGACCCCGGTCGACCAGCACCGCGAGCTGCACGGCGCTGGGACGGCCCGCGTCGCGCAGGGCGTCGAGGGCGGCGCGGATGGTCCGGCCGGAGAACAGCACGTCGTCGACCAGCACCACGAGGCTGTCGTCGATGCCACCCTCGGGCAGGGTGGTGGACTCCAGCGGGCGGTTGGGCCTGCGCCGCAGGTCGTCGCGGTAGAGGGTCACGTCGAGGGAACCGACACCAACCCGCACGCCGGAGAACTCGGCGATCCGGTCGGCGAGGCGGTGTGCCAGCGGGGTCCCCCTGCTGGGAATACCCAGCAGCACGACCGAGCGGCCTGCCGGGCCGTCCAGTGCGGTCTTCTCGATGACCTGATGGGCCATTCGGGCGATCGTGCGCGCGACGTCACCGGCTGAGAGCAGCTCGCGCTCGTCAGCCGGGTCCGCCGCGCCGCGAACACGCGGCGCCACGGTGGACCTCCTTCCCCGCCTCACCGGACGGGTCCTTAAAGGACGTCGTGTCAGCCCGGCGTTTGCCGAGCTCGGCGGCTACGCTACCAGCCACGCTCTGTAGCCCTTCCGGGTGGTAAGGCACTCCTCCCCCGCATGACGCAGTGACATCAGCTTGACCTGGTGACGACAGCGAGCGACCATTACTCTGCGTATTGATCTGAGGCTTCCCGCGGTCATGGCTACCGGCCGACGGGGCGAATGAACGGAGAACCGCCACATGGGCGATTACGCCAAGGCGCTGGGGGCCAAGCTCCGCGCCATCCGCCAGCAGCAGGGATTGTCACTGCATGGCGTCGAGCAGAAGTCCGGCGGTCGCTGGAAGGCCGTCGTCGTCGGCTCGTACGAGCGGGGCGATCGCGCTGTCACCGTGCAGAAGCTGGCCGAGCTGGCCGACTTCTACGGGGTTCCGGTAGCCGAGCTGCTGCCCGAGGGCCGGGTGCCCTCCGGTGCCGAACCGGCCACCAAGATCGTGATAAACCTGGAGCGGCTCCAGCAGCTGCCCGCGGAGAAGGTGGGCCCGCTGGCCCGCTACGCGGCCACCATCCAGAGCCAGCGCGGGGACTACAACGGCAAGGTGCTGTCCATCCGCACCGAGGACCTGCGCTCGCTGGCGATCATCTACGACATGACCCCGGGCGAGCTGACCGAGCAGCTGATCGACTGGGGCGTGCTGCCGCCCGAGGCACGGCCGTCCAAGGAGGATTGAGCATGTCGCGCGAAAGCGGCGTCATCCGCGGAGGGGATGACGCCGCTTTCGCCGCCGCCTCGTACTAGAGCGCGGCCCTGAGGTGCTCAGCGATGCGCGCGATGCTGTCCAGCACGCCGTTGACGAACCGCGGCGAGTCGTCCGTGGACAGTGCCTTGGCCAGTTCCACGGCCTCGTCGATGGCCACCGCGTCCGGCACGTCGGAGACCCACAGCAGCTCGTAGACGCCCATGCGCAGCACGGCGCGGTCCACTGCGGGCATGCGGGCCAGGGTCCAGCCCTCGGCGTGCTCGGAGAGCAGCTCGTCGATCCGGGAGCGGTGCGCGGTCACGCCCTCCACCAGCGAGATGGTGTAGTCGTTGACCGGCGGCACGTCCGGCGACCCGACCCGCTCGGAGAGCAGGGTCACCGCGTCGGCCCCGCGCAGGTCCGCCTCGTAGAGGACGTCGACCGCACGCTTGCGGGCCTTGCTGCGTGCACCCATGTCAGCTGGAGACCCGGCCGAGGTAGCGACCGTCGCGGGTGTCCACCTTGACCTTCTCGCCGGTGGTGACGAACAGCGGCACCTGGATCTCGGCGCCGGTCTCCAGGGTGGCGGGCTTGGTGCCACCGGTGGAGCGGTCGCCCTGCAGGCCCGGGTCGGTGTGCTGGATGAGCAGCTCCACCGAGGTGGACAGCTCCACGAACAGCGGGGTGCCCTCGTGCACGGCCACCACGGCGTCGGTGTTCTCCAGCATGTAGTTGGCCGCGTCGGACACGGTCGCCGCGGGCACGTTGATCTGGTCGTACGTGTCGGTGTCCATGAACACGAAGTCCGTACCCTCCTTGTACAGGAAGGTCATGGAGCGCTTGTCCACGGTCGCGGTCTCGACCTTCGTGCCCGCGTTGAAGGTCTTGTCCACCACCTTGCCGGACAGCACGTGCTTGAGCTTGGTGCGCACGAACGCACCGCCCTTGCCCGGCTTGACGTGCTGGAACTCGACGACGGTCCACAGCTGGCCGTCGAGGTTGAGCACCAGGCCGTTCTTGAGGTCGTTGGTGGTGGCCACGGTGGTGGTCTCTCCTGTAGTCGTGGTCGGCCGCCAGAGGCTGGCCCGGGGGTTGGTCGGCACCGACCAGCCCGCCGGCACGCGGCCGGGATCAGGTCGTGCTCAAGGCTGGAAGTGTACCTGGGGAGATCGGCGCCGACCGCCTAGGCTGGCCTGATGCGAGCTTGGCTGGTGCGCGGGGCTGTCGTCGCGGCGGTGCACGCGCTGGTGCAGACCGGGGTGGCGGCGCTGCGCGCGGCACACCCGGACTGGCTGTCGGTGCTGCGCCCGGTGTCGCTGGGCCTGCTGGTGGGCGTGGCCGTGTTCTGGGCCGGACTGGACGCCTGGCGCGGCCTGGAGCGGCCCGCCATGGAGTGGTTCAGGGCCGCGCTGCTGGCCGGGCCGGTCTCCGGGGTGCTCGGCGTGCTGTTGCAGGGCCTGCTGGTGGACCAGACCGGGGTCGAGTCGGTGTGGGCGGCGATCACCGGTGGCGCCGCGTTCACCGCCCTGCTGGTGCTGGTGCCCGCGGTGCTCGGCCTGGGCCTGGGCCGCCTGGTGGGGCGCAGGTCAGTCGCGCAGCACCGTGAGGTCTAGCCCCTTGGGGTAGGCGTCCCACTGCTGGTCGCTGGTCTCGGTGACCGGCGAGGAGTTGGCCCGCACCACGACCGGGTCCGGACCGATCGGCCAGAGCCTGCCGTCCAGCACCAGCCCGTAGGGCCGGTTCGGGGCGTGCAGGGCGGGCACCCCCGGCGCGATGCGGCCCGCCAGGGGCAGCGCCTCGGCCGAGGGCACCGGCCCGTCCAGCACGCGCACGGCCAACTGCTCGGCCACCGCGCGGCGGTCCACCCGCACCCGGTGCCCGGCCAGCACGAGGTCGATCGTGCGGTCGGAGCTGGGCATGGCGACCCCGTCGAGGGTCGCGGGCGGCTGGCAGGCGTGCACCCCGAGCAGGTCCAGGCCGAAGTGGGTCAGGTCGGTGGGCGCGCTGGTCTCGCGCACGGCGCGCACCAGGTCGATCGGCACCCGCCCGCAGCGGTCCTGGGCCGAGGCGGGCGCGTGCCCGTCGGCCCTGCGCACCAGGCCCGCGCCCTCCTGCCACGGCCCGGCCACCAGCACGTCCCCGTACGGGTGCGCGGTGAAGTCCCGGTTCCAGAAGGTGATGACGGTGCCCTGGTTCAGCGCCTCGTGGGCCACGGCGAAGGCGTTGAGGGCGTCCACCCACATCCAGTCGGAGCTGTTGCTGTCCGAGATCGAGGTGGTCCGGGCCGAGCGCGTGCCGGACACCTCGGCGAACCCGTTCGGGGTGAGCGCCTGGGTGCCGGTGGCGAAGGTCGGGTCCTTCGAGCGCAGCACGAACTGGCCGGTGCCCTTGGGACCGGCCGCCGCGCCCGTGGTGTCGGTGAACATCAGGTACACCCAGCCGTCCAGGTACAGCGCGGAGGGCTGGCCCGCGCCGTAGGTGTTCTCCCCGTGTACCTGCATGGACGGCTCGACCACGGGGTGGCCCAGCTTGGTCCAGTGCACCCCGTCCGCGCTGGTGATCAGCCCGATGGAGTTGCCGAAGGGCTGCTCCCCGGCCGCGCCGGTGTAGTACAGGTAGTAGGAGCCGCTGACCTTGATCACCGACGGGTCGCAGGTGTGCTTGGCGTCGAAGCCCGAGCCGCCGCCGTGCAGGTCCACGGTGGGCGCGCCGTACGGCCCGTCCAGCGCGGGCGCGCTCGCGGAGAGCACGTCGTCCCCGGGCACGCCGACCCCGGGCAGCTGGCTGCACCACCACATCCGGTACGAGCCGTCGTCCACCAGCACGGTGGGGCCGTAGTTGTACGGGGCGTCAGGCCCGCCGGAGACGATCACGCCGGGGCTGCTGCGCACCCGGTCGGTGGCCAGCAGCGCGGGGGCCGGGGCCTGCGCCGTGGGCTGCACCCCCTCCACGCGGGGCCCCGGCTGGGGCGTTCCCTCGGCGTTGCCGCAGGCGGCCAGCAGCAGCACGGCGGCCACCGCGCCGCTCACCCTCCGATGCGGTCGGATCGGCATGCCCGGGCGGACCTCCACGAGTGGGTGAGGGATGTGCCGGTCCAGTCTAGGGACCCCACCCACCCGTGTGAGTTACGCGGGGTGCGTCGCGATCCAGCGCAGCGCCAGGGCGTAACCCTGCACGCCCAGGCCCAGGATCGTGCCGTCCGCGACCGCCGAGATGTAGCTGTGCTGGCGGAACTCCTCGCGCTTGTGCACGTTGGAGATGTGCACCTCGACCAGTGGCGCGGTCAGCTGCGAGCAGGCGTCCCGCACGGCGATCGAGTAGTGCGTCCACGCGGCCGGGTTGAGCACCACGGGGGTGCCCGAGTCGGCGGCCTCGTGCAGCCAGCCGAGCATCTCGCCCTCGTGGTCGGTCTGCCGCACGTCCACCTCGACGCCCAGTTCGGCGGCCTCGCGGCGGCACAGCTCGACCAGGTCCGCGTAGGTGGTGGAGCCGTAGACCTCGGGCTCCCTGGTGCCGAGCCGTCCCAGGTTCGGCCCGTTGAGCACGAGCACCCTCACAGCAGCACCGGCCGATCCGCGGTGTCCTCGCCCGCGATCACCGAGTAGGCCGCGGCGATCAGGCTCGGGTCCGGGCCCTCCAGCCGGCCCGGCTTGGCCAGCCCGTCCAGCACCACGAAACGCAGCATGCCCGCGCGGGTCTTCTTGTCGTTGCGCATGCCCTCCATGAGCTGGGGCAACGCACCGGGCTCGTAGGCGGTGGGCAGCCCCAGCGCGGTCAGCACGCTGTGGTGCCGGTCCGCGGTGGCGTCGTCCAGCCGCCCCGCCAGCCTGGCCAGCTCGGCGGCGAACACCAGGCCCACGCTGACCGCGGCCCCGTGCCGCCAGCGGTAGCGCTCGCGGCGCTCGATGGCGTGGCCCAGGGTGTGCCCGTAGTTGAGGAACTCCCGCTGCCCCGACTCGCGCAGGTCCCCGGACACCACCTCGGCCTTGTACCGGATCGCGCGGCAGACCAGCTCGCCGATCACCTCACCGGTGGGGTCCACGGCGGCCTTCGGGTCGGCCTCGATCAGCTCCAGGATGCGCGGATCGGCCAGGAACCCGGCCTTGACCACCTCGGCCATGCCCGCGACGAGTTCGTTGGCGGGCAAGGTCTCCAGCGTGGCCAGGTCCACCAGCACGGCGGCCGGTTCGTGGAACACCCCGACCAGGTTCTTGCCCGCCTCGGTGTTGATGCCCGCCTTGCCGCCCACCGCGGCGTCCACCATGCCCAGCAGGGTGGTCGGCACGTGCACCACGCGGACCCCGCGCAGCCAGGTGCCCGCCACGAACCCGGCCAGGTCGGTGGTCGCCCCGCCGCCCAGCGCCACCACGGCCCCGGTGCGGTCCAGGCCGATGCGGCCCAGCACCTCCCAGCAGAACCCCGCCACCGCCAGCGCCTTGCCGTCCTCGGCGTCGGGGAGCTCCACCCGGTGCGCGTCGATGCCGGCCGCGGCCAGCTCCTCGCGCACCACCTCGGCGGTCGCGGTCAGCGTCGGCTGGTGCAGGATCGCCACGGTGGGCGTGCCGGTCAGCACCTCCACCAGCTCACCGAGCAGGCCGCGGCCCACCAGCACCTCGTAGGGCCGCTCGGCGGCGACCCGGATGCGGACCGGTTCCTGGGCCATCACTGTCCTCCCTGGCCAGTCAGCGCCTCGATCACGGCCCGCACCACCTCGTCGGGTTCGCGGCCGTCGGTGTCCACCTCCACGGTGGCCACCTCTTGGTAGAGCGGCACCCTGGCGTCCAGCAGCGCCTTGAACGTCGCGCGCGGGTTCACCCCGACCAGCAGCGGCCGGTTCGCGGCCAGGCCCGTGCGGCGCACGCCCTCGGCCATGCCCACGCTGAGGTAGACCACCGGATGGTCGGCCAGCAGCAGCCGGGTCGCCGCGGACAGCACCGCTCCCCCGCCCAGCGCCAGCACCCCGTCGTGCTCGGCCAGCGCGGCGAGCACCGCCTGCTCCTCGATGCGCCGGAACTCCTGCTCGCCGTCCTGGGTGAAGATGTCGGAGATCGGCTTGCCCACGGTGCGGACGATGTCGGCGTCCACGTCCCGGAAGGGCAGGCCCAGCTCCGCGGCGAGCAGTTCCCCGACGGTGGTCTTGCCCGCACCGGGCGGCCCGACCACGACGGCCCTGGGACTCACCAGCGATCCTGCAAGGACTTGAGGTAGCCCTCGACGTTGTGCCGGGTCTCCGACAGCGAGTCGCCGCCGAACTTCTCCAGCACCGCGTCGGCCAGCACCAGCGCCACGACCGACTCCACCACGACCCCGGCGCGCGGGACCGCGCAGATGTCCGAACGCTGGTGGATCGCCACGGCGGGCTCGCCGGTGGTGACGTCCACAGTGGCCAGTGCGCGCGGCACCGTGGAGATCGGCTTCATGGCCACGCGGACCCGCAGCGGCTCGCCGTTGGTGATGCCGCCCTCCAGGCCACCGGCCCGGTTGGAGCGCCGCGTCACCCCGGACACCCCGGGGCCGCGGTCGATCTCGTCGTGCGCCTGGCTGCCCCGGCGGCGCGCGGTGGTGAAGCCGTCGCCGACCTCGACCCCCTTCATCGCCTGGATGCCCATCAGGGCGCCGGCCAGGCGGGCGTCCAGCCTGCGGTCCCAGTGCACGTGCGAGCCCAGGCCCGGCGGCAGGCCGTAGACGATCGCCTCGATCACCCCGCCGAGCGTGTCCCCGTCCTTCTTGGCGGCCTCCACCTCCTCGACCATGGCCTCGGTGCCCGCGGGGTCGAAGGCCCGCACCGGGTTCTCGTCGATGGCGGCCAGGTCCTCGGGCCTGGGCAGCGGGGCGTCCGGGGAGCACTCGGCGGCCCCGATGGACACCACGTGGCTGAGCACCTCGGCGTTGAGCACCTGGCGCAGGAAGTTGCGGGCCACCGTGCCCAGCGCGACCCGCTCGGCGGTCTCCCTGGCGCTGGCCCGCTCCAGCACGGGCCGCGCCTCGGTGAAGCCGTACTTCTGCATGCCGGGCAGGTCCGCGTGGCCGGGGCGGGGCCGGGTCAGCGGCGCGTTGCGGGCCGAGCCCTCCAGTTCGGCGGGATCGACCGGGTCGGCCGCCATCACCTTCTCCCACTTGGGCCACTCCGCGTTGGCGATGCGCACCGCCACCGGGCCGCCCTGGGTGAGCCCGTGGCGCAGGCCGCCGAGGAACTCCACCTGGTCGGTCTCGAAGTCCATGCGCGGGCTGCGGCCGAAGCCGAGCCTGCGGCGGGCCAGTTGGACCGAGAGGTCCTCGGTGGTGACCGACACACCGGCGACCATGCCTTCCAGCACGCCCACCAGCGCGGGGCCGTGTGACTCTCCTGCGGTGATCCAGCGCAACACGGCGCCGATCCTTTCACACCGGCCAGGCACGCATCCCCGGCACGCGTCGTTCTCAGCCGACGAGCTGACGCTGCGGGGCGCGGTAGGCCCAGTTCCACGCCGCCTCCAGCGGCCCGCGCCCGAACCTGCGCAGCCACCACGTGGCCAGGCTCATGAACAGCGCGCCGATGCCCGCCCAGGCCAGGGGCACCCACCACGGCCGGAAGGCGTCCAGCTTCGCGGCAAGGCCCAGGCCCCAGCCGTAGCAGAGCACGCTGGCCACCAGGTTCTGGAACACGTAGCAGGACAGCGCGCAGCGGCCCACCGAGGTCAGCCCCCTGCGCAGCACACCGGGCTCGGCGCGCAGGCGCAGCAGCACGCTGGTGACGAGCCCGAGCAGGCCCAGGGCCACCAGGGGCGGCAACAGGTAGCGGTCGGCGAAGAACCAGCCGCCGCCCGCCAGCGAGGTGAGCAGGTTCAGCGGGGCGGCCACCCCCAGGCCGACCACCACCAGCCTGGTGCGCAACCGGGCGCCGACGGCCGTGTCCTGGAACACGCCCGCGCGCAGCAGCAGGACCCCAGCCAGGAACAGCACCGTGGACATCGGCAGGATGAAGACCGCTTCCAGGCGGAAGGCGAACAGGTTGTGCAGTCGGTTCGCGACCTGGTCGGGCCAGCTGCCCGCGCTGTAGAGCGTGGTCCCGCCCGCCGAGATCGTGAAGTCGCCCGCGCTGACCAGGTAGGCCGTGATCAGGCCCATCGACAGGACGTGCAGCCCGCCCAAGGTGATCATCCACGTCCTGATCACCCGCGTGCTCCTGGACACCAGGAAGGACACCAGCACCGCGGTCACCGCGTAGCTCATCAGCACGTCGAACTCGAAGATCAGCACGTAGTGCGCGGCGCCCTCGGCCAGCAGCAGGGCGCTGCGCCACAGGTACCAGCCGGGCCAGCGCCTGCCGTCGCGCCGGGCCGACCGGTACTGCAACTCCAGCCCCACGCCGAACAGCACCGTGAGCAGGCCCAGGAACTTGCCGTTGCAGAGGTAGAGCAGCACCGCGTGCACTGTGCCGCCCTCGGCCAGCCCGCTGACGGGACCGTGGGGGCTGGTGAACAGCCAGATGTTGGTTCCCAACGTGCCCAGGATCGCGATGCCCCGGAGCATGTCGACGGCCGTGAGTCGGCCCTGGATGGTGGACATGCCGCCAGCCTCCAGACCGCGCGGCGACACGTCGTCGGCGATCGGTCGCAGCGCCGTCTCATCACTTCGTCGCACCCCGTCTGCCACCTTCGAACGAGGTGCGCAGGTCACGGCCTGTGCTGTGATGGCCCGGTGCCGCTGATCCGACCGAGCCGGTTCGACCTGGTGTTCGCCCCCTGCGCCTACCTGGCCGGGTGCGGGTTCCTCGCGCTGGACGGCACGATCCCGCTCACCCCGCGGGTGCTCGGCGCCTTCGCGGTGGTCTGCCTCGGCCTGCTGCTGCGGACCCGGCTGCCCGCGGTCGGCCTGCTGCTGTGGCCGCTCGCCGCGCTGCTGGCCCCCGCTACGGCGTTCTCGCTGCCCATGCTGCTGGTGGTCTGCGAGTTCCTGTACCAGTTGGTACTGACCAGTTCCGCGCGCTGGCAGCGCCCGGTCGAGGTGTCGATCTACGTCCTGACCGTGGGCGTGGCGGTGCTGGCCGCCGTGCAGCGGCCGGACTGGCGTTCGGGTCTGCTCACGGCGCTGGGCCTGGTCCCGATCTCCCTGGTGCCGATGTGGTGGGCGCTGAGCGTGCGGCGGCACCGCGAGGCCGCCGAGGCGCACCGGGTCAGCGCCGAACAGGCCCAGGTCATCGCGGAGCTGGACCGACAGGCCGCGGTCACCGACGAGCGCAACCGGATGGCCCGCGACCTGCACGACGTGATCGCCGGGCACCTGTCGGCCATCGCGATCCAGTCCGAGGCCGTGCTGTCCACCGGCCCGGAGGACGCCGAGACCACCCGCCGGGTGCTGCGCTCGATTCGCGAGAACAGCCTCGCCTCGCTCACCGAGATGCGAGCGATGATCGGTATCCTGCGCTCGCGGCACGCCGAGGACCCGCCGACGGCCCCGGCCAGGCTGTCCGAGCTGGCGCGGTTGATCGACTCGGCCCGCGCCACCGGGCTGCGCCTGGACACCAGCGTGGACCTGCCGCCGCACCTGCCGGTCGCGGTGCACCTGGTCGCCTTCCGGATCGTGCAGGAGGCGCTGACCAACGCCGCCAAGCACGCGGCGGGCGCCCACGCCGCGGTCACCATCACCTGGCAGGAGGAGCAGCTCGTGGTCGAGGTCAGCAACGACCTGACCGGCTCGCCGGGGCCCGTGCCCGGTGGCGGGACCGGCACCGCGACCATGGCCGAGCGCGCCGAGGCCGTCGGCGGCTGGGTCACCTGCGGGCCGGACGGCCCCGTGTGGCGGGTGCACGCCGTGCTGCCGCTCGTGGCGGTGCCCGCGTGACGATCCGGGTCCTCGTCGCCGACGACCACGCCGCCATCCGCACCGGTCTCGCGCTCATCCTGGACCGCGCCGAGGGCATCTCGGTGGTCGGTGAGGCCGCCGACGGTGCCGCCGCCGTCCGCAACGCCCGCGCGCTGGACGTGGACGTGGTGCTGATGGACGTCCGCATGCCCGGTGTGGACGGCATCCAGGCCACCGCCGAACTGGTCGGCCAGGGCGTGTGCGAGGTGCTCGTGCTCACCACCTTCGATCTCGACGAATACGTGTACGGGGCGCTGCGGGCCGGTGCCGCCGGGTTCCTGCTCAAGTCGGTCGAGGCCCCGCAGCTCGTGGAGGCCGTGCGGCTGGTCGCCGCCGGGGACGGGGTGCTCGCCCCCGGCGTGACCCGCCGGCTGCTCGGGGCGTTCGCCGCGACCGCACCCGCGCCGCGGACCCGCCCCGCCCTCGACCAGCTCACCGACCGCGAGCGCGACGTGCTCGCCTGCCTCGGCGCCGGGCTGTCCAACCAGCAGATCGCCCGCCGCCTGCGGATCAGCGAGGCCACCGTCAAGTCCCACGTCTCCCGCGTGCTGGCCAAGCTGGACCTGCGCTCACGGGTGCAGGCCGCCATCCTGGCCCAGGAATCCGGCCTCAACTGACCGTTCCGCCCGGACCTCGGTGTGCCGCGCGGGATCGGACCGCTGTCACACCAAGGACTTCTCGCGGGACTCGCGGGCCGGACAGCGGGACTCGCGGCCCGCAGAACGGGACTCGCGGTCGGCTGGGCGGGACTCGCCGTCGGCTGGGCGGGACTCGCCGTCGGCTGGGCGGGACTCGCGGTGGGGTGGGTCAGGGCGGGACGAGGGTGAGGAGGTAGGTGGCGGCGAGCAGGCCGGGGCCGTGCGGGGTGAGGCCACCGCGGGCGGTCAGCGGGGTGAGCAGGGCCGTGATCGTGGCGGCGGCGAGGGCGCCGACCAGCAGGGCGGGCCAGGACACGGCACCGAGCGCGGCGCCGACCACTCCGGACAGCTTGACGTCACCGGCGCCGAGGGCCACGGGGGACGCGAGCCGGATCACCAGGTGTGCGGCGAAGAACAGGGCTCCGGCGAGCAGCGCGCGGGGCAGCAGGCCGGAGCTGGGACCGATCAGGGCGGCGCAGCACAGGGCGAGGGCCACCACGGGGTAGGCGGGCAGGGTCAGCGCGTCGGGCAGCCTGCGGTGGGCGAGGTCGGTGGCGGCGAGCAGCACGCCGAACCAGGCCAGCGCGAGCGGCACGGGCAGCCACCACGCGGGCAGCAGCCATCCGGCCAGCGCCCACAGCCCGGCCACCGCGAGCTCGCACCACGGTGGCGGCACGCGGGTCCCTCTACGCAGGCGTCTGAGCAGCACTCGTCCGGCTGCGCCCGCGGGCAGGCCCGTCACGAACGCGAGCAGAGCGGTCCAGGTCCGGAGATCCATGGGTCCACTGTGGATCGGGAACCGCTGGCACCCCAAGAGGTTCGTGGGCGAATGTGCCATTCGCTCGGAACGGGCGGTCAGCTGTTCCAGAACAGGTCGAGCTGCGGAGTCCGGTCGACCGCCTCCACGTCCAGCAGCCGCCGTTTGACGGTGAGCCCACCCGCGTAGCCGATCAGTGCGCCGCCCGCGCCGAGCACCCGGTGACAGGGCACCACGATCAGCACCGGGTTGAGGGCCATCGCCCGGCCGACGGCGCGGGCCGCGGTCGGCGGCAGTCCCAGGGACTCGGCCAACCGGCCGTAGGTCGTGGTCTGGCCGTACCGCACCGAGTCCAGCCCGGCCAGGATCCGCCGGTCGCCGAGGTGCGCGTACCGGAGGTCGGCCGGAACGGTGAACTCGCGCAACGCCCCGTCGAGGTAGGCACCGATCTCCTCACGGGCGAGCTCAAGCCACTGCGGAGCCGCACCGGTGGCGGGTTCGAGCGGGTAACGGCCAGCCACCTCCTCGGCCGAGTCGAAGGAGCAGACCGTCAGCCCGGTGTCGGAGGCGCCGATCGTCAACGGCCCCACGGTGGTGTCGAAGGTCAGCAGCGGTGCGGTCACGGGCGGTCCTCTCAGGCGGGCTGGTCGACGGGGCCGGGACGGCAGTGGCGGCAGGGCCGGTACCCCGCGTCGGCGGCCTGCTCCACGCTGCGGAACCCGCGCCGGTGCGGGGCCGTGATCCGCCTGGCGTGGTGGCAGGTCGGGAAGCACACGATGCCCGTGGTGTCGCTGCCCAGGAAGTGCACGCGTGCCCGCGCGAGCGACCGCACCTCCTCCAGGTCGAGGTTCTCCGCCCGCAGCAGGGACTCCTTCATGGGCGTCCCGAACACGTACTCGCCGAGGACGCCGCCCGCGCGGGTGACCCGGTGGCAGGGCACCAGCACGGGCACCGGGTTGCGCACCAGCGCGGACCCGACCGCGCGCACCGCCGACGGGCGGCCCACCTCGCGGGCAACCCAGCTGTACGGCCGGGTCTGCCCCGACGGGATGCGCAGCACCACGGCGAGCACCTCCCGGTCGAACTGGCTGAGGCCATCGAGGTCGAAGCGCAGCGACCGGGCGGATCCCTTGCGCAGGGCCGGAAGCAGGCCCGCGGGCGGCCGTTCGGCGGGCAGCAGCGGCCGACCGCGCAGATCTCGGTAGTGCGCAAGGAACTCCGCGCTGCCACCGGGCGCGCACTCGGCCGGGAGCACGCAGTCGATCCCCCGATCGGTGCTGGCCACGTACAGTTCGCCGATCGGACCGGGTACCCGGATCCACCGGCTGAAGACGCGGTCCACGAGGCTGGTCGGCGGGGCGGCGAGCAATTCGCCGAGCGCCCGCGCGAGGGGGTCGGATCCGTCGGTCGTCATCGCCGGTCCCTCCTGCCTGTGGGCTCGGGCAGTGCGGTCGGTGGCGGCCCGTCGGCGCACAGCAGGCGCAATCGCCGCAGTCCCCGGGAGACGTGGGACTTGGCGGTGCCCTCGGGGCAGCCCAGCACGGCGGCCACCTCGGTCATCGACAGCCCCGCGACGTGCCGCAGCACCACCGCTGTTCGTTGTGCCTGCGGCAGATCCGCCAGCAGGGCACCGAGTTCACGTTGGCTCTCACCGCTTTCCACCAGCTCCTCGACCCCGGGCCCTTCGTGCAGCCTTTCGGGCAGAGTCGCCACCGGCACGTGGTGCGGGCGCCTGCTGGCGTCGCGGGCGGCGTTGCGCCAGGTGTTGAGGGCGATGGTGAGCAGCCAGGGCTTGAGGCGCAGGGCGAGGATCCGCGCGCGGTCGTAGCCGCGCAGGGCTCGGTAGGCCCGCAGGAAGGTCTCCGCGGCGAGGTCCTCGGCCTCCTCGGGCCGTCCGGAGGCACGCAGTACGACCGAGTGCACCAACGGCTCGTGGTCGCGGACCAGGCGGTGGAACCCGGCGTCCAGGTCCTCGGCCAGACCAGCCAGCAGCGCCTCGTCCGTCTCCTCCTCCATGCACGCAAGAACACCAGAGCCCGCGATGTGGTTGCACCCCGCTACGGTCGGCCTAGCTCAGGTGGCGGAGAGAACGCTCGGGACGCGACAGTTCGAGTCACGCAGCGGAGTCACGCCCCTCCCCCGGTTGCTCCATACGGTCACCAACAGGTATCGGTAGTTGACAAAAAGACTGCTTTTGGGACGATGAAGTAGACGATCTGGTTATCGTCGATGGATCCAACTTGGGGGCTGCGATTATTCGCGGAATCAGGGGGAATCCTTTGCCGCACGTTCATCATACGTAGTGCACTGAAGATCGCACACACTCCGGTACGCCGGGCACAGTCCGGCGCATTTCGCGACGCCCACAGCAGGGCGCCCTAGGGGGGATGACATTTGAGCGACAGCACACGTTTGCCAGTTGACAGTTATTCGCAGGCGGAGTTGGACGCTGCACCATTTGCCGCCAACCGGCTACTACTCGCTGCCGCCAAGGCGAGCCACGCACAGGTCCAGCAGGCGCTTGACATGAACCTCCAGGCGCTGTCGGCGCTCCATTCGGAGCAGAACAAGACCGAAACGGTCACCCGCGTATCACAGCGGTCAATTCCACGTTGGCACTTCGCCATGCTGAACGACGCGGAACGCAACGACGCACTCGCCGTGGCGCTGGAACGGCAGATAAAACCGGGCATGCACGTGCTGGACATCGGTTCCGGAAGCGGGTTGCTCGCGCTCATGGCCGTGCAGGCCGGGGCCACCAAGGTGACCACCTGCGAGGCGAATCCCATTCTCGCCGAGATCGCACGACAGGTGATCGGTGAGCACGGGATGTCGGAGTTCATCACCGTCGTGCCCGCGATGTCCACCGAACTCGTGGCCGGCCGGGACCTGCCGGACCGGGCCGACCTCATCGTGTCCGAGATCGTGGACTGCGGGCTGATCGGCGAGGGCCTGCTGCCGACCATGCGGCACGCGAGGCAACACCTGCTCGCACCGGGCGGCCGCATCATGCCGCCCTCGGGCAGGCTGCGCGGCGCCCTGCTGGAGAGCAAGGTCGTCGCCGGGTTCAACCGGGTCACCGTGGCCGCGGGCTTCGACATGAGGGCCCTCAACGTGACGGCGACCAGCGGGCACTTCCCGGTCCGGCTGTCCACCTGGCCGCACCGGGTGCTCAGCGAGCACGCGGAGCTGGTCGACTTCGACATCGAGCACGGCGACCTGGACAACGGGCAGCGGCGCGTGCCGCTGCATCCCGTCGCGGACGGGACCGCGCACGGTGTCGTCGCGTGGTTCGAGATGGACCTGGGCGGCGGAATCGTGCTCAGGAATTCGCCCGACAACATCGGGTCGCACTGGATGCAGGCTTTCATCCCGTTCGCGGAGCCGGTTCCGGTGCGTGCTCTGCGCACCGTGGACGTGACGATCCAGTGGGACGACACGAAACTCTTCGCGAGTGTGGCCTAACCATTCAACTGGGGAGAACCATGAGCAACGTGGGACCGTACCGCCCCTTCGAACTGGGAGGCGCCGACCTCAGGGAAGCGGTCAAGCGGTACACCAGCAATCCCCTCTACCTCGACAACGAGGAGTGGGAGAACGACGACAACCCGTACCGCAGGCAGTTGCGGCCACAGGTGGTCGAACACCTGGACTTCGATCGCGTGTTGGGCCGGGACGAGATCCTGGACTACGAGAACCTGGCCGCTCAGCGCATCCTCACCACGATTTACGAGACCGATCTGGTCTTCTTCCCCAAGTCCGGGCTCTCCGACCCGGCGAAGTGGGCGGACTTCACCAACTTCTACAGCTCGTCCAACCGCGTGCTCGGTGAGATGGTCCGGCCCGCGCTGGAACGTCACGTCTTCGGTTTCCTGGACACCGAGGTCGAGGTGTCCGGCAAGTGGACCAAGGATTCCCTCGAGGCATTCCTCCGGACGTTGGAAGACCGTCCCCAGGAGCCGTCGAAGCCGGAAAGCGCTATCAGGAATTCAAGCGACCCGGAGCGGGCCGCGCGCATGTGGCTCATCCAGTTCGCCCCCGACTTCCTGTCCGAGGCCTCCCCCATGATCCGCAACGCCCTGGGCTACTACGGCGAGGCGCAGTCCGAGTGGTTCAAGGTCATCATCGACGAGTACGGCTACGGGGTGCACGACACCAAGCACAGCAAGCTGTTCGAGCGCACGCTGGAGTCGGTCGGCCTGCGGACCGACGTGCACCACTACTGGCAGTACTACCTGTCCAGCAGCCTGATGATGAACAACTACTTCCACTACCTGGGCAAGAACCACGAGCTGTTCTTCCGCTACCTCGGGGCCCTGTACTACACCGAGACCACGCTCGTGGACTTCTGCCGCCGCGCGGACGAGCTGCTGCGGCACGTGTTCCCGGGCACGGTGGACACCCAGTACTTCACCGAGCACGTGCACATCGACCAGCACCACGGCCGGATGGCCCTGGAGAAGATCATCCTCCCGGTGGTGGAGGCCTGCGGCGAGGCGGTCATCCCGGAGATCGTGCGCGGCTTCGAGGAGTTCCAGGTGATCGCGGAGATCGCCGACGAGGACTTCGCCAGGCAGATCGCCTGGATGGACGGCGGGCCGCGCAACAAGGAGCTGCACGCCCCGGTGTGGGAGGCCATCCAGAGCGGCCGGGTGAGCGCGCCGGTGGCGCACATCGTGGAGCCGCACGGCGAACTGTCCAACACGCACTGCCACAACGGCGACGAGCTGTGCCACATCGTGTCCGGGACCATGCGGTTCGTCAGCGGGTTCAACTCCTTCCAGATCCTGGAGGCGGGCGAGGGCACCGTGATCAACCGCAACCGGCTGCACGGTGCGATCATCGAGTCGGACGAGTGCGTGTACGAGATCCACTCGGTGGGGGACTACGAGAAATGCTTGTCCTGAGCTTCGCGGTCAGCGGTGCGGGCAACTGCGTGACCGTCGAGGACATGCCCTACGTGTACGCCCGGTCCCGGCTCGGCTCCTTCGTGCTGCCCGCCCGCTGCCCGCACCGGGGCGGCCCGCTGCACCTGGCCACGGTCGAGCCGGACCGGGCCCGCCTGGTGTGCCCCTGGCACGAGCGGGCCAGCTCGGTCCGCCGGGCGCTCAGCTCGGGCGTGCCCGTGGTGCGCAACGGGAACCGGGCGACGGCGGTGTTCCCGCACGACGCGGGAACACCGCACCACCTGACCCACCGGCCACTGTCCGCGGACCTCGCGGGCAAGACCTTGGAGGACCGCAGTTGAGCACTGCTCGCCGTCCGGCGGTGATCGTCGACCCGTACTCCTCGGGCGCGCTGTTCGCCCCCGCCTTCCAGCAGGCGGGGGTGCCAGTCCTCGCGCTGGTCTCCAGCCCGGTCCCGCCGCAGGTGTACGCGGCCTCGTTCCGGCCGCAGGACTACCCGGAGGTCATCACGCACCACGGTGACCTGGCGCAGACCCAGCGGCGGCTGCGCGAGCTGGACCCGCTGTGCGTGCTGCCCGGCTGCGAGTCCGGGGTGGAGCTGGCCGACCGCCTCACCGCGGCGGTGCTGCCCGAGCAGGCCAACGTGCCCGAGCTGACCGACGCGCGGCGGCACAAGGGCGCGATGGCCGAGGCCGTGGCGCGGGCCGGGCTGCCGACCATCCCCCAGATCTGCACGGACGACCCGGGGCGGGTGGCCGCGTGGATCGCCGAGTCCGGGCTGGCCGGGCGGGACCTGGTGGTCAAACCGCCGAAGAGCGCGGGCACCGACGGGGTGACCAAGGTGCCGGGCGGCCGGGGCTGGCAGCAGGTCTTCGAGGGCCAGATCGGTCGGCCGAACCGGCTCGGCCTGGTCAACGAGCAACTGCTGGTCCAGGAGTACGCCGTGGGCACGGAGTACGTGGTGGACCTGTTCAGCCACGGGGGTGAGCACACCGTGGCCGACGTGTGCCGCTACGGCAAGGTGGACAACGGGGTCCACATGGCGGTGTACGAGAGCCTGGTGTGGCTGGCGCCCGAGGACCCGGTGGTCCCGGTGGTGACCGCGTACGCGAAGCAGGTGCTGGACGCGGTGGGGCTGTGGTACGGCACCGCGCACGTCGAGCTGATGCTGACTGCGGACGGTCCCCGGCTGATCGAGGTCGGGGTGCGGCCGCACGGCGGTGGCCACCCGCGGTACTGCCGCGCGGCCACCGGGGACAGCCAGGTCGACCGAGCGGTCCGGTACTTCACCGGGCAGGGCGAAATCCCCGGGGACTACCAGCTGCGCAGGCACGTGCGGGTGGTGTTCCTGATGAGCCGGACCGCGGGCGTGGTGCGCAGCGCCGCCTCGCTGTCGGCGATCGGGGAGCTGGCCAGCCACCACGAGTCGGTGATCAACGTGCGCGCCGGGGACCGCATCGGGGTCACCGAGGACCTGTTCGCCACCTTCGACCTGGGCTTCGTCGTGCTCGCACACCCCGACCGGGAGCAGGTGCTCGCCGACGAGGCGGCCGTGCGGCGCGCGGAGGCGGGCCTGGAGGTCCTCGCCGAGGCCGTACCGACATGATCAGCGCGGGGTTCCTGCTCAGCTCGCTCCTGGTGATCATGACTCCCGGCCCGGACCTGCTGCTGATCACGCGCATGCTGCTCAGGGACCGCCGGCAGGGCCCCGCGCTGGCCGCCGCGGCCGGGATGATCACGGCGGGGGCGCTGCACGCGGCGATCGGGCTGGCCGGGCTGGCCCTGCTGTTGCAGACCGAACCCTGGCTGTTCACGGCGCTGCGCTGGGTGGGCGCGGCGGTGCTGTTCGGCTGGGGGGTGCTGACCCTGCGCTCGGCGCTGCGCACCCCCGCCGACGCGCCCGGGGCGAGCGCCCCGCCCCAGCACGGCAGGGCCTTCTGGCAGGGGCTGGCGTGCACCGGGTCCAACCCGAAGGTGGGGCTGTTCCTGGTGGCGTTCCTGCCCCAGTTCGTGCCGACCGGGCCGGGGGCGACCTCGGCGGTGGTGCTGCTGGCGGCCGTCTACCTGGCGATGGGCCTGGCCTGGCTGGTGATCTGGATCCAGCTGGCCCACTGGCTGAGCAGGTACCTGGTGGTCCCCTCGGTGACGCGGGCGGCCGAGGTCCTGCTCGGCCTGGTGTTCCTGGGTTTCGGCGTGCGCCTGCTCGTGAGCGGCTGAGCGGGCCGGGGAGGTGGTCAGCCCGTGCGGATCGGCTGGGTCGAACAACTGCGCCGGTACCCGGTGAAGTCGATGGCGGGCGAGCTTCTGTCCACTGTGGACTTCGACGCGCGGGGCGTGCGGCAGGACCGGTTGTGGGCACTGCGGCTGCCCGACGGCAGGCTGGGCAGCGGCAAGACCTCGGCGCGCTTCCGGCGGGTCCCCGGCATCGCGCTGGCCAGCGCGCGGTGCGTCGGCGAGGTGCCGGTCATCACGCTCGCCGACGGCACCGAGCACCGGGGCGACACCCCGGAGATCGACTCGGTGCTCAGTGCCGCCTTCGGCACACCACTGGGCCTGCGGCGCGAGTGCGGGTCCTCGCACTTCGACGACGGCCCGGTGCACCTGGTCAGCAGCGCCGCGATCGAGCACGTGGAGCGGCTGTCCGGGGTCGCGGTCGCGGCGGAGCGGCTGCGGCCCACCGTGCTGGTGCGTGGCCGGCCCGGGGCCGAACCGGGGTACCGGCACTGGCTGGGCCGGCGCGTGCGGATCGGCCCGGAGGTGGAACTGGAGGTCCTGGCGCCGATGCGGCGCTGCGGAATGGTCAACAACGCCACGCGCGGACTGCCGCGCGACAACCGCGTGCTGCGGGCGATAGCCCAGCACGCGGACCTGGTGCTCGGGGTGGTCGCCGCGGTGGTCCGCGGTGGCCGCGCGTCAACCGGCGACGAGGTTCGCCTGACCGGAAACGGCAGCTGAGACCAGCTGCAACCGAACGACTACAGGTGGTGTTCTCCGATCGTGGACAACTTCGCTCACATGCCGGCCACCCGGCTGGCAGACATGATCAGGCGGCGGGACGTGTCGCCGGTTGAAGTGGTCAAGGCCTGTCTGGAACGCATCGAGCAGCGCAACCCGGAGGTGAACGCCTTCGTCACCCTGTGCCCGGAGCAGGCACTCGACGCCGCCCAACGCGCCGAGCACGCGGTCCTGGCCGGTGAGCCGTTGCCCCCGCTGCACGGCGTGCCGATCGCGGTCAAGGACCTCGACCCGGTCGCCGGGGTGCGCATGACCCGGGGCTCCGCGGTGTACGCCGACCTGGTGCCCACCGAGACGGTGGAGTGCGTGGAGCGGTTGGTCCGCGCCGGGGCCATCGTGGTCGGCAAGACCAACACCCCCGAGTTCGGGCACAAGGCCACCACCGACAACAGCCTGTTCGGGCCGACCAGCACCCCGTTCAACCTGGCGATGAACGCGGGCGGGTCCTCGGGCGGCAGCGCGGCGGCGGTGGCCGCGGGCCTGGTGCCCATCGCCCAGGGCTCCGACGCGGGCGGCTCGCTGCGCGTGCCCGCCTCGTTCTGCGGCGTGTTCACCCTGATGACCACGTTCGGCCGGGTGGCGGTGCCCGCCCGGCCCAACGCCTTCCGCAGGCTCAACCCCATGGTGTGCTTCGGCGCGCTGACCCGCACGGTCGAGGACTCGGCCCTGGTGCTGGACCTGATGTCCGGGCCGCACTCCCGCGACCCCTACTCCTTCCCGGTGCACGACCGGCTCGGCGACCACCTGAACCGCTCTCTGGCGGGCGTGCGCGTGGCCTACACGCCGACGCTGGGCGGCTACCCGGTCGAGCCGGAGGTCGACGCCCTGGTGCGCGCGGCCGTGCCGGTGCTGGCGCAGGCCGGTGCCGAGGTCGACGAGGTGGACTTCCGACTGCCCCTGCCGCACGGGGAACTGACCAGCGTGTGGCGCCGCTACCTGAAGGTGGCCCACGCGGAGTCCGTGGAGTACTCGCGGCGCAACGGGCTGGACATGCTCGGCGAGTGGCGGGACCGGATCGCGCCGGAGTTCGTCGAAAGCGCGACGCTGGGCGCGCAGCCCTCGGCGGTGGACTCGAAGATGGACGACATCGTCCGCACCGAGGTGCTCGACGCCTTCGAGGACCTGTTCGACGACTACGACCTCGTGGTCAGCCCGGTCAACTGCGTCACGGGCATCGCCAACGACTCGACCCGCACGACCAAGGGCCCGGCCACCGTGGCGGGCGAGCCCGTCGACGAGCAGGTCGGCTGGTCCATGACCAGCCCGTTCAACTTCATCGGCAGCCCGGCAGCCAGCGTGCCGGTGGGCCGTGCGGCCAACGGGGTCCCGGTCGGGTTGCAGATCGCGGCCCGGCGGGGCAACGACGTGGCCGTGGCGGCGGCCAGCGCCGCCTTCGAGCGGTGCCGCCCCTGGCAGGACCTCTACCTCGCGCTGGAGGATCGCGCATGAGCACTGGTTTCAAGGCCGCCCTGTTCGACATGGACGGCACCCTGGCCGACAGCGAGCCGCGCAGCCGCTGGGCGTGGCAGCGGCTGTTCACCACGTACGGCCTGCCGCTGGAGGAGGCCGAGCTCAAGACCTTCTCCGGCAGGCGGGGCCAGGACGTGCTGGCCGAACGGGTCCACCTGTTCCCGGTGGACAGCACCGTGGACGGGCTGTTCGAGGAGGCCATGGGGTACTGGGCGGTCGCGGAGGTGCCCAGCGCCGTGGCCGTGCCCGGCGCACCGGAACTGGTCCGGGCCGTGCACGCCGCCGGGGTGCCCGCGGCGATCGTGTCCTCGGGGCGGCGGGACGACGTGCGCGGCCTGCTGGCGGAACTGGGTCTGGCGGAGCTGTTCGCGGTCATCGTCGCCTCGGAGGACGTCACCGAGGGCAAGCCGCACCCGGAGGGCTTCCTCACCGCCTGCGGGCACCTGGGGGTGTCCCCACAGGACACGGTGGTGTTCGAGGACGCGCCCGCCGGGGTGGCCGCCGCGAAGGCCGCCGGCGCGGCCTGCGTCGCGGTGACCACCACCCGGCCCGGCTCCCAGCTCACCGAGGCCGACCTGGTGGTGGCGGACTTCGTCGGGATGACCTGGCCGCCGGTGCTGGACGGCACGAGGGCGCGACCGTGAACGCACTGCCGGTCGGCGCGCGGTGGCTGCTCGCCGTGCTGCTGAGTGGTCAGCTCATGGTCAACGTGGACCTGGCGATCGTGAACACCGCGGCACCGTCCATTCAGGACACCCTGCACACCAGCGGCGGGGAGCTGGAACTGGTGGTCTCCGGCTACATCCTGGCCTACGCGGTGCTGCTGATCACCGGCGCGCGGCTGGGCGCGATCCACGGCTACCGGCGGCTGTTCATCCTCGGGCTCAGCGGGTTCGTGCTGGCCTCGCTGGCCTGCGGGCTGGCTCCCGGGACGGGCTGGCTGATCGCGGCCAGGGTCGTGCAGGGCGCCGCGGCGGCGCTGATGGTGCCGCAGGTGCTCAGCGGGATCCAGCTGAACTTCGAGGGCGGCGCCCGGGCCACGGCGATCGGCTACTACAGCCTGGCCCTGTCCGGGGGTGCGGTGCTCGGGCAGCTGCTCGGCGGGGTGCTGGTGTCCGCCGACCTGTTCGGCAGCGGCTGGCGGCCGATTTTCCTGATCAACGTGCCGCTGGGGATCGCGCTGCTGGCCGCCGCGATCCGCTATCTGCCGGTCGACGGCAGGTCGGGGCGCGGCAGGCAACTGGACCTGCTCGGGGTGGCCGTGCTCTCGCTGGCCCTGCTGCTGGCCGTGGTGCCGCTGGTGTTCGGCCGGGAGGCGGGCTGGCCGGTGTGGACCTGGCTGTGCCTGCTGGCGAGCCTGCCCGCGTTCGGCTGGTTCGTGCTGGTGCAGCGCAGGACCACCGCGCGCGGCGGGCACCCGCTGGTGAACCTGTCGCTGGTGAACCGCCCCGCGGTGCGGTGGGGGCTCGTCGCGCACGGCGCGAGCACCCTGACCTACCTCGCGCTGCTGTTCGTGCTGGCGGTCTACCTCCAGAGCGGGCTCGGCCTCAGTCCCGCCTACTCGGGCTTCGCGCTGGTGACCTGGGTGGCCGCCTTCGGCGTGGCGGGGCCGCTGCTGCCCCGGCTGCCGTCCCGGCTCGTGCCGGTGCTGCCCGCGGCGGGCTGCGGCATCCTGGCGCTGGCCTACCTGGCCACCAGCGCCGTGGTGGCGGCAGGGCACGGCGGGGACGCCCTGCTGCTGGCCGTGCTCGGGGTGGGCGGGTTCGGGCTCGGCCTGAGCTCGGCCTCGCTGATCACCCACCTGACCGCGGCGACCCCGACCCGGTACGCCACCGACATCAGCGGGGTGATCAGCACCAACGCGCAGATCTGGGGCGCGGTGGGCGTGGCGGCGGCGGGCACGGCGTACCTGGGCATGGCCGAGGTCCCCGGGCCCGGGCCGGGCACGCACGCCTTCACCGTGATCACGGCCTGCTTCGGCGCGCTGGCGCTGGCCGCCGCGGCGGCCTCGCTGCGGGCCACGCGGGCGGTCGAGCGCCCCTCGGAGGTCCCGGTGGGCTGAGCCGGGCTCAACGTCCACCTGGGACGGGATGTCGGTCTGCACGACCTCCACGCTGCCCGTCCACACCGGACCGACCAAGAACTGCGTGGACGAATGTGCCTTTCAGCCCCGATTCCGGGCTGAAAGGCACATTCGCTCGTCCAGGACGCTCAACGCTGCCAGGTGAGCAGCGCTTCCCCCGCCTTGACCGGGCCGGGCTCGTGCACGTCCACCAGGGACTCCGCCGAGGCGTCCAGCGCGATCACCGGGCAGATCGGCGAACGGCCGCCCTGCTCGATCTCGGCCGGGTTCCAGCCGATCACCGGCTGTCCCGCGCGCACCGTCTCACCCTTGACCACGTGCAGGGTGAAGCCCTCGCCCTTGAGCTTGACGGTGTCGATGCCCAGGTGCACCAGCACCGCGGCGCCGCTCTCGGTGGCCACCACGAAGGCGTGCGGGTGCAGGGTGACGACCGTGCCGTCCACAGGGGACACCGCGTCGCCCGCCGTCCGCTCGGGCTGCACGGCGATGCCCGGGCCGACCATGGCCTGGGCGAACACGGGGTCCGGCACCTCGCTCAGCGGCACGACCTCACCGCTGACCGGGCTGAGCACCGTGAGAGTCACAGCAGGTCCTCGATGTCGCTGGCGATCGTGTCGGCCTCGGGGCCCACGATGACCTGCACCACGGAACCCGCACGCAGCACGCCGTGAGCCCCAGCGGCCTTCAGCGCGGCCTCGTCCACCTTCGAGCCGTCCTCCAGCTCGCAACGCAGCCGGGTGATGCACGGCTCGATCTCGATGATGTTGTCGGGACCACCGATCGCGGCCAGGATCTTCGCCGCCCTGTCGTCAGCCATCTCGTCCTGCTCTCGCTCGTCGTTGCACAACCGGCCGCCAGTCGTACGCGTGTCGGCCGGATGGTGCCATCACGCAGTACGAACGCGTAACGGTAGTTGACACCCGGTCGCCCGGCGGCGCATCCTCCCCGCACCAACTGGTCTAGACCGGAACGTACCAATATCGGCGACTGGGATCGACCCCAGGGGCCGAGAACGAGGATTCGAGGAGGGGTGGTGGCCCAGTTCGAGGGAGTGGATCACACCACCAACCGGATCGTCGACGGACCCAAGCCCAAGCACGCCCAACTGCGGGAGATCCTGCGCAGGCTCGCCGAGCACGAACTGCCCTCGGGGTCGCCGATCCCCAGCGAGCGCGACCTCGCCGACCAGTACGGGGTGTCCCGGCTGACGGTCCGCGCCGCGGTCGGCCAACTGGTCGCTGAGGGCCTGTTGACCAGGGCCCGCGGGCGCGGCACGTTCACCGCCCAGCGCCGCATGGAGGTCCAGCTCTACCTGGAGTCCTTCACCGACGACATGCGCCGCAGGGGCCACGAGCCCAGCACCGAGGTGCTCTCCTGCGCCGAACTGGCCCCGCCGCCCGCCGTGGTCACCGCGCTGGGCCTGGAGCCCACCGAGACGGCCTACCAGCTGTTCCGCCTGCGCCGCGCGGACGGCACCCCGCTGGCCGTGGAGCGCGGCTGGTACAACCGCCGCAAGCTGCCCGGCCTGCTCGGCGCGGACCTGAGCCGCTCCCTGTACACGCTGATGGCCGAGGACTACGGGGTCCAGCTCAACCACGGCAGGCAGACCGTGTGGGCCGAGGGCGCCGACCGGGAGACCGCCCGCCTGCTCGGCATCCGCACCGGCTCCCCGGTGCTGGTGTTCCGGCGGATCTCCACCGCAGACGCACAGCCGGTCGAGGACATGACGTCCTGGTACCGGGGCGATCTCTACCAGGTAACCATGCAGTTGGACCGGGGCACCCCAGGTTCCGGTCCGCTTCCCCACGGAGGAAACCGATGAGTGCCAGCGCCCCCACGGTCGCGGGCAGCAACAAGGGGTTGGCGGGGCTGCAACGCCTCGGCCGCAGCCTGATGCTGCCGATCGCGACGCTGCCCGCGGCAGGCCTGCTCCTGCGCCTTGGCCAGGACGACCTGCTCGGCAGCTTCAAGAACCCGTTCATGCAGAAGGTCGCCGGGGTGCTGGCCGCGGCGGGCGGTGGCCTGTTCAACTGGCTGCCGCTGCTGTTCGCGGTCGGCATCGCGGTCGGTTTCGCCCGCAAGGGCGACGGGTCGACAGCGGTGGCCGCCGCGGTCGGGTTCGTGGTGTTCACCCAGGTCATCCAGGTGTTCGCCCCGGTGGAGGCGAAGAAGGTCGGCGACGCGCCGATTCCCCCGGGCAGCTGGCCCTACGGTGTGCTCGCGGGCATCGTGGTCGGCATCGTCAGTGCCCTGCTGTGGCAGCGGTTCTACCGCACCAAGCTGCCACCGTACCTGGCGTTCTTCGGTGGCCGCCGGTTCGTGCCGATCATCAACTCCGTGGTGCTGATGGTGCTCGGCGTGATCTTCGGCCTGCTGTACCCGATCTTCAACGCGGGCCTGACCGCCTTCGGCAACTTCGTGTCCAACAACCCGGTCGTCGGCGGCGGCATCTACGGTGTGGTCAACCGCCTGCTGGTGCCCTTCGGCCTGCACAACGTCATCAACTCGGTGGTGTGGTTCCTGTCCGGTCACTTCACCGGCGCCGACGGCAAGGACTACACCGGTGACCTGACGCGGTTCTTCCACGGGGACACCACCGCGGGCAGCTACATGACCGGCTTCTTCCCGATCTTCATGTTCGCCCTGCCCGCCGCGGCGCTGGCCATCTGGCGCAACGCACGGCCCTCGCAGCGCAAGGTCGTCGGCGGCATCATGATCTCCGCCGCGCTGACCTCCTTCCTCACCGGCATCACCGAGCCGATCGAGTTCTCCTTCATGTTCGTGGCCTGGCCGCTGTACCTGATCCACGCGGTGCTCACCGGTAGCTCGCACGCGCTGACCAACGCACTGGGCATCCACGACGGGTTCTCCTTCTCCGCCGGTGCGATCGACTACCTGCTGAACTTCGGCATCGCGCAGAAACCGCTGCTGCTACTGCTGGTCGGCGTGATCTACGGTGCGATCTACTACTTCGTGTTCTCCTTCGTGATCAAGAAGTGGAACATGCGCACGCCGGGTCGCGAGGAGGAGGGCGAGGAGCAGCTCGACGGCGATGTCGCGGTGATCGAGCCCAAGAGTCACAAGGCCTGACCACCCGGTCGAGCCGCTAGGGAAGGGAAAGACATGCCGGAACGACGGGTCACCGTGGCCTCCAAGGTCGGCCTGCACGCACGTCCTGCCGCGCTGCTGGCCAAGGCAGCGGCCGAGCAGCAGGTCGGCGTCACCATCCGCAAGGACGGGGGCGAGCCGGTGGACGCGGCCAGCGTGCTTGGCCTGATGACACTGGGCGCCATGCACGGTGACGAGGTTGTGCTGGCGGCCGAGGGCGACGGCGCGGACCAGGCACTGGAGGCGGTGGCGACGTTGATCGCCACCGACCTGGACCAGGACTGACGAACTCGACCAGGAGGGGTCACCGGCGTGCCGGTGACCCCTCCTGGCGTGCAACCCCCGGCCGGTCCGGGGCGTCAGTCGACCATGACGAGCACACCGGGCGTGTTGTGCGTGCACGCCCACCCCGACGACGAGGCGCTGTTCACCGGCGGGCTGCTGGCCAGCTGCGCCGAGCAGGGGCTGCGGACCGGGGTCGTGACCTGCACGTGGCAGCAGGGCGACGCCCGGGTCGAGGAACTGCGGCGGTCGCTGGAGATCCTGGGGGCCGGTGAGCCGCGGCTGCTGGGCTACCGCGACTCGGGCATGGGCGGGGAGAACACGTTCTGCGCGGCCCCGTTCGACGAGGCGGTCAGCAGGCTCGTGGCGCACCTGCGGGAGTTCCGCCCCGAGGCGGTGGTGACCTACGACGCGTTCGGCACCTACGGGCACCCCGACCACATCCGGGCGCACCGCGTGACGCTGGCGGCGGTGGAGGCGGCGAACTGCGTGCAGCTGTACCCGGAGGCGGGCGAGCCGTGGCAGGTCGGGGCGCTCTACCTCGCGGTGCTGCCGCGCAGCGCCGTGGCCGGGGCCTGGCGGACGCTGTTCGGCGGGGACGTGCCCGCGCCGGGACCGGGTGTGCCGGGGGTGCCCGACGAGCAGGTGGCCCTCCGGCTGGACGTGCGGCCCTGGGTGGACCGCAAGTGGGCGGCCCTGCTCGCGCACGAGAGCGAGACCGCACGCGGGGCCGGGGCGGCACGGCTGGCCGGGCTGCCCGAGCGGGTAAGGCAGGACCTGCTGGGCACGGAGTGCTTCCTGCGCAGGGACTTGGCCCCGCCGAGCACGGTACGCACCACCCTGTTCTGAGGCCCGCGGCGACCGACCCTGGGCAACAGCCCCGCGTGTCGGCGCTTCCCGGGTGGTGTGTCGGCGCCTCACGTACGGTGTGTCGACACTTGGCGGGCGGTTTCCCAGTGTGCGGGAGCCCGTACCGGAAACGCCGACACGCCGTACCGGAAGCGCCGACACGCGGGTCATGAGGCGCCGACACGCGGGGCCGGAACGTACGACACGCGGGGCCAGCGGGGTCAGTGCAGGAGCGGGGACAGGGCGTTGATCAGGGCGTGGTCGTTGGAGTCCTGGCTGAGTTCCCAGGCCATGGCCCCGCGCAGGTGCCAGGAGCGGATCAGCTCGGTGCGTTCGCCGATCGAGCGCGGGTCGGAGTAGGTGATCAGCGTGGAGGTGCTCACCTGGTACGGGCTCGCACAGCTGCCGTCGGCGTTGAACTGCCCGCACAGGTTGTGCGACTGCGCGGGGTTGTAGAGCCAGGGCTCGCCCGCGAAGGCGTTCCAGTGCTGGCTGAACCCGTTGGCGCCCACCACGTGCGCGGTGTCCACCAGGTCGTGGTAGGTCGGCTGGGGCTTGGCGTCCCAGGCCAGGCTGTTGGGGTCCAGCCCGCTGTTGTCGGCCTTCTGGTACAGCCCGCCGGTGCGCAGGTACTGGTTGCCGTAGAAGGGAACCCCGACGACGATCTTGTTCGCGGGCACGCCGCGGCCCAGGTAGTAGGCCACCGTGCCGATGGTGTTCCCGGTGAGGTCCTTGGCGTTGGGGTCGCGCGGGTCCGGCCGCAGCAGGGTGTCCGGAGCCGCGATGCCGCCGCCCGGCACGTTGTAGTCGTAGGTCATCAGGTTCGCCCAGTCCAGCTGCGCGATGGCCTGGGGCAGCTCGTAGTACTGCCCCGCCTTGGATGTCGCGGGCAGGGCGGCGGTCAGCAGGTAGTGCCGGTGGTCGCGGGCGCCCTGCGCCTCAAGCTGGCGGCGGAACTCGGTGAACAGCTCGGTGGCGTTGTGCCGGTCGGCCGGGCTCGGGTCCACGTTGCCCCCGGCGACCTGGGTCGGGTACTCCCAGTCCACGTCGATGCCGTCGAACAGGCCCGTGGCGGCACCGGGACCGCCCGCGGAGGCGGGCCAACCGCCACCGGGCAGATCGCCCTTGATGAACGTGTCTACACAGGACTGTACGAACTGCTTGCGGCGGTTGGCATCGGCGGCCACCGAGGAGAACCAGGTGGACTTGGTCCAGCCGCCGACCGAGATCTCCACGCGCAGGCCGGGGTGCGCGGCCTTGAGCCTGCGCAACTGGTTGAAGTTGCCGTACAGGTGCTGGTTGGCATCGGCCGCGTCGTCGGCGACCCCGCCCACGGCCAGGTCGGCGGGGTAGGGCTGCTGGTAGTCCGCCCACGGGTCCAGCACGGAGCAGCCGACCGCCCCGGTGGCCTTGTCGAAGGTGGGCGCCGCGAAGGCGTACTGGATGACGTTGATCTTGTCGGCGGGGATGTCCTTGACGTGGTAGCCACGCCCGTAGACGTCCCAGCCCGCGAAGTACGCGGACACCACCGACTGGTCGTGCTGGGCGAGTGCGGTCGCGGGCGCCGCGGCGAGCGTGCCCGCGACCGCCAGCGCCATCGCGGCGGCCACCGAGCGTCTGGAACCGAACATGTGCGTCTCCTGTCGGCCAGGCAGTTGGTCTACACCAATCAGCTGGCCGACAGGATCGCCCGCACACGGTCGGCTGTCAACGGGAGATCAGCCCTTTGTGCAGGTCTCCACGGCCTTCTTGGCCTCGCTGAGCGCGGCGTCGGCCTCGGTCACCTTGGCCACGGCCTGCGCCGAGTCGGCCTGGGCCTTGGTGTTGGCCTCGCGGGCCTCGGCCAGCTTGGCGATCGCCTCGGCCGAGTCCGCGGCGGCCTGGGCCACCCGCGCCGAGGAGGCCGCGTCCGTGCCCGCCGTGGCATCGGCCTGCTTGTAGTCCGCGTCCAGTCTGTCGGAGACCTTCTTGGCCTCGTCCACGGCTCTTTGGGTCCCGGCCGCCTTGTCCTCGACGGACTTGCGCTCGGTGTCAGCGGTCTTCTTGGCCGCCTCGGCCTTGCTGACCGCCTCCTGCTGCTTGGTGCAGTTGGGCGGGGTGGGCGATCCGCACGCGGAGAGCACCAGGGCCGCGCTGGCAGCCGCCAGCACCAGGGAGAACTTGCCGAACACGGGTCACCTGCCGTCCAGAGAAAACGAACGATACTCGCGAACGGTAACAACCCGGCACGTCCCGCGCGTGCGATTTGCCGGGATTCAGATCGGCAGCGGCAGCAGCCCACCGGTCGCGGAGTGCAGGGCGGCGCGCATCTCGGCCTTCGGTGCCTGCTCACCGGTGAACCGCCACACCTGGGTGAACGCCTGGTGCAGCAGCATGTCCAGGCCGGTGACCAGCCGCGTGCCACGGCGTGCCGCCGCGTCCGCGATCGGGGTCGGCCACGGGTGGTAGATCGCGTCCAGTGCGAACCTGGCGCGGGCCAGGTCCTCGGCGATGTCGACCACCGCCGCCGAGGGCACGGTGCTGACCACCAGGTCGGCAGCCGCGCACAGCTCGCCGAACCGGGTCTGCGACCAGTCCCGCACCGCCACGCCCACACCGACCTTCTCGGCGCAGCGCACGGCCTCGGCGGCCCGCGCGGGATCGCGCACGACGATCGTCACCTGCTGTACGCCGAGCAGGTGTGCCGCGACCACGGCGGCCGTGGCCGTGCCACCCGCACCGAGCAGCACCGCCGACCCGGCGCCCCGCTCCGGCCAGCCGCCCGCGGCTCGCACGGCCCCGCAGATGCCTTGCACGTCGGTGCAGTCGGCGAACCAGCCGCCCTGCTCGCGGGGCACCAGCGTGTTCGCCGCCTCGACCAGGTCGGCCACCTCGCTGCGCTGCACGGCGTGCTCGTAGGCGGCGCGCTTGCCCGGCATGGTCACCGCGAACCCGGCCCACTCCGGCCCCGAGCCGTCCACCAGCCCGGGCAGCTCGGCCGCCTCGCAGCGGATCCGCTCGAAGGACCAGTCCAGCCCGAGCGCCGCGTAGGCGGCCTGGTGCAGCACCGGGGACAGCGAGTGCTCGATCGGCGAGCCGAGCACGGCGGCGCGTCGGGAACTCACCTCAGAAGATCCCCGCCGCACGCGCCTTGGACACGTTCGCGTCGTGTTCCGCCTGGGTGGTGGCGAAGCAGGAGTTGCCCTCCTTGTCGCACTTCACGAAGTACACCCAGGTGCCCTCGGTGGGCTTGACCGCGGCCTGCATCGCCTTCTGACTCGGCGAGGAGATCGGGGTCGGGGTCAGCCCGGTGTTCAGGTAGGTGTTGTACGGGCCGGGCCGCGCGCGGTCGGCGTCGCTGGTGGCCAGCAGCGGCTGGTCCAGCACGTAGTTGATGGTGGAGTCGTCCTGCATCGGCATGCCAACGGCCAGCCGGTTGTAGATGACCCGGGAGACCTTGCCGAAGTCGGACTCGATGGCCTCGCGCTCGATCAGCGAGGCGACCACCAGCACCTGGTACGGGGTGAATCCGGTGTCCTCGGACAGCTTCGGCACGTCGGCCAGCTTGGTCGCCGAGCTGGTGATCACCGCGCGCAGCAGGTCCTGGGCGCTGGCCCCGGGCTTGACGTCGTACACCCCGGACAGGATCAGGCCCTCCAGCCGGTGCTTGGGCTCGGCCTTGGCCACCGAGGACAGCGCCCAGTCCGGCACGCCCAGCGCGGTGGCGTCGGCGGTCTCGGCGACCTTGCGCAACTCCTCCACGGGCACACAGGTCTGCTTGCCGTCGAGCGTGGCGCAGCTCGCCTTGGCCAGCAGGGACAGGATGCCGGGGTTCACCGAGTTGTCGGGCTTGCGGGTGTCGTCCAGCTGGAGCCCGGCCTTGACCTGGAGGTTGCCCACCCGGCTGGCCGGGTCGACGATCCTGGCCACGGCCGCCTTGCCGGACATCTCGGTCTTCATCACGTAGAAGCCCGGTTGCAGGGCGCCGACCCGGTCGTCGCTGCCCGCCGCGTTGACGAACGCCCGCCCGGTGCGCACCACGTCGTTGTCGGCCAGCATCTCGCCGATGGCCTTGGTCGAGGCCCCGTCGCGGACCTGCACCAGCACATCGGACCCGCCGTCCCCGCCGAAGTCCCCGTACGAGCCGATGCCCAGGAACCTGCCCGCGCCGTAGTAGGCGCCCCAGCACAGCAGGAGCAGCACCACCACGACAGCGGCCAGCACGACCGGCTTGCGCCGCGGGCGCCTGGCCGGTGTGGCGGGCTCCTCGGCACTGTCGAACAGGTCCAAGTCCTCGTGCTGGACCTCGGCCTCGTCCTTGGTCACGACTGGTTCTCCTCCTGCGCCCGTGCCAGCGCAGCCGACCTGGCGTCCAGCCACGCCTGGAGGATCTCCACGGCGGCGGCCTGGTCCACGACGGCACGCTGGCGGCGGCCACGCACGCCCCGCTCGGCGAGCACCCGGGTCGCGGTGACCGTGGTCAGCCTCTCATCGGCTAGACGCACCGGCACGTCGAGTCGTTCACGCAGTGCCGCCGCGTAGTCGACGGCGATCTGCGCGGCCGTGCCGTGCTTGCCCGCCAGGGTCTGCGGCAGCCCCAGCACGACCTCGACCACCTCGTGCTCGGCGGCCAGCTCCGCGAGCCGCTGCACGCTGGTCTCCCGCTCCAGGGTGACCAGCGGGGTCGCCAGCATCGGGGACGGGTCGCTCAGCGCCACGCCGACCCGCACGGCACCCACGTCCACCCCGAGCCTGCGGCCACGGCCCGGGTCGTCGACCCCGGGCCGGTCGGGTTTCGGCCCGACCGGCCCGTTCGTCGACTTGGCCTTGCTACGCGCCATTCCTGCCCAGCTCACCACGCAGGGCCGCGATGGCCTCCGGCACGCCGCCGGGGTTGCCGCCGCCCCCCTGGGCCATGTCCGGCTTGCCGCCGCCACGCCCCCCGATGGCCGGTCCGAACACCGGCACCAGCTTGCCCGCGGCGATACCGGCGGACCTGGCGGCCTCGGTGGTCGCCACCACGAAGCCCACCTTGTCCTGCTCCGGGGCGAACAGCGCCACCACGCCGGGACGGGACCCGAGCCGGTTGCGCACGTCGGTGGCCAGGGTGCGCAGGTCGTTGCCGGACACCCCGGGGATCGAGGCGGCCACCAGCGCGGTGCCGCCCAGGTCCTCGGCGCCCTCGGCCAGGGCGCCCGCGGAGGACAGCAGCTGGGCCGAGCGCAGCTTCTCCAGCTCCTTCTCGGCCACCCGCAGCCGCTCGACCAGGGCCTCGACCCGGCCGGGCACCTCGGCGTCGGGCACCTTCAGCATCGTGGCCAGGTTCTGCACCAGGGCCCGCTCCTGGGCCAGGTAGCGGAAGGCCTCCATGCCCACGTAGGCCTCGACGCGGCGCACGCCCGAGCCCACCGAGGACTCACCGATCAGCGTGATCGGGCCGATCTGCGAGGAGTGCTCCACGTGGGTGCCACCGCACAGCTCCAGCGACCAGGGGCCGCCGATCTCGATCATGCGCACGGTCTCGTCGTAGGTCTCGCCAAACAGGGCGATGGCGCCCAGCTGCTGCGCCTCGGCGATCGTGCCGTACTTGATCTTGACCGGGAGGTCCTTGCGCACGGCCAGGTTGGAGACCTCTTCGATCTCGCTGCGGGTCTCCGGGGACAGGCCGCCGGTCCAGGCGAAGTCCAGCCGCAGGTAGCCCGGCTTGTTGTACGAACCGGACTGCAGGGCCTTGGGCCCGAGCACCTCGCGCAGCGCGGCGTGCACCACGTGCGTGCCCGAGTGACCCTGCCGGGCACCGGTCCGCCACTCCTGGTCCACCTGGGCCAGCACCCGCTGCCCCTCGGCCAGCTCGCCCGCGCGCACCCGCACCTGGTGCACCCACAGCTTGCGGTTGACCTTCTGGACGTCGACGACCTCCAGCTCCACGCCGTCGGCGGTGATGACGCCCGCGTCGGACTCCTGCCCACCGGACTCGGCGTAGAGCGGGGTCCGGTCCAGCACGACCTCGACGATCTCGCCCTCGGCGGCGGAGCGCACCCGCTGGCCCTCGCGGATGATGCCGCGCACGGTGGCCTCGCTGGCCAGCTCCTCGTAGCCGGTGAACTCGGTGGCCCCCAGCTCCAGCAGCTCCCGGTACACGGTCTTGTCCCCGTGGCCGGTCTTGCGCGAGGCGGCGTCGGCCTTGGCGCGGGCGCGCTGCTCGGCCATCAGCTTGCGGAACCCGTCCTCGTCCACCGTCAGGCCCTGCTCGGAGGCCATCTCCAGGGTGAGGTCGATCGGGAAGCCGTAGGTGTCGTGCAGCTGGAACGCCTTGTCCCCGGGCAGCGTGGTGGCCCCGGCGGCCCGCACCTCGCCCGCGGCGGAGTCGAAGATCTTCGACCCGGCGGTCAGCGTGGTGAGGAAGGTGTTCTCCTCGTTCTGCACCACCGACAGGATGCGCTCGAAGTTGGTGACCAGGTCCGGGTAGACCGGGCCCATCTCGTCGCGCACCACGGCGGCGAACTGGCCAAGCACCGGCTCGGTGACGCCCAGCAGGCGGGCCGAGCGCACGATGCGGCGCAGCAGGCGGCGCAGCACGTAGCCGCGGCCCTCGTTGCCGGGGGTCACCCCGTCGCCGACGATCAGGATGCCGCTGCGCGAGTGGTCGGCGATGACGCGGAAGCGCACGTCGTCGGTCTCGTCGGCGCCGTAGCGGCGGCCGGACAGCTCCTCGGCCTTGGCGATCACGGCACGGACCAGGTCGGTCTCGTAGACGTTGTCCACGCCCTGCAACAGGGAGGCGACCCGCTCCACGCCCATGCCGGTGTCGATGTTCTTGGCGGGCAGCTCCCCGATCGGCTTGTGGCCGAGCTTGGGGCTCTGCTCCCCGCGGATGTCCTGCATGAAGACCAGGTTCCAGATCTCCAGGTACCTGTCCTCGTCGGCGACCGGGCCGCCCTCGCGCCCGTAGTCCGGGCCGCGGTCGAAGTAGATCTCCGAGCAGGGACCGCCGGGACCGGGCACGCCCATGTCCCAGTAGTTGTCCTTGCCGTCCCGGCGCTGGATGCGCTCCGGCGGCAGCCCGGCGACCTTCTGCCACAGCTCGATGGCCTCGTCGTCGTCCAGGTAGACGGTGACCCACAGCCGCTCCGGGTCGAAGCCGTAGCCGCCCTGGTCCTGCGGGTTGGTGATCAGGGTCCAGGCCAGCCGGATGGCCTCTTCCTTGAAGTAGTCACCGAAGGAGAAGTTGCCCGCCATCTGGAAGAAGGTCAGGTGCCGGGTGGTCTTGCCGACCTCGTCGATGTCCGGGGTGCGCACGCACTTCTGGATGCTGGTGGCGCGCTTGTACGGCGGCGGGGCCTCGCCGAGGAAGTACGGCTTGAACGGCACCATGCCGGCGTTGACGAACAGCAGCGTGGGGTCTTCGAGGATGAGCGAGGCGCTGGGCACGTAGGTGTGCCCGGCCCGCTCGAAGTGTTCGCGGAAACGCTTGACGATCTCGTGGGTCTTCACGGTGGTTCCTCGGGATGAGTCTGGGTCAGGACGCGGGACGGCGGACGAACGGGTTCAGCGCCCGTCCGCCCGGCGCGCTCGCGCGTCGCGGGTCGGCGACCAGGACTCGCCACCGGTGAAACCGGGCCGGAAGCCCGTCTTGTCCTCCACGGACCTGGACAGCTCGGACTCCCGCTCGGCCATGCCCGCCCGCACGTCGGCGCCGAAGGAGCCCAGGGCACCGGCCATCTCGCGCATGGCGTCGCCCAGGTTCTCGGCGACCCCGGCGGGGGTGGCCTTGTGGGTCAGCTCGGAGACCTTGCGGCTGATGACGACCCCGGCGGCGACACCGAGACCGAGCCAGAACAACCTACTCATCAGCGCCTCCCCCGCTTCGTCCTGCGCACGCGCCTGCCCGGGCCCTCTGCCGGGGCGGCTGCCTTGCGCCGTGCCCGTACAGCCTTGCTGATCCCGTAGGAAAGCGCAGCCGCTTTCACCAGCGGACCGCCGAGGGTCGCGGTGAACAGCGAGGTCAGCGCCGAGACGTTGCCGCTGACGGCACGGGCGTTCGCGGTGATGCCGTCCACCCGCTCCAGCTGGGTGTTGACGTGGGTCAAGGTGGTGTTGGCCTCCAGGAACAGCGGATCGCTGTTCTCGTGCGCCTTGCGGATGGCGGTGGTCGCCTCGTCCAGCGTGCGCCCCAGCTTGACCAGCACCCACAACAGCACCAGCACCAGCAGCACGAAGGCACCGGCTGCCACGAGCGCGGCGATCTGCTCTGGTGACACGAACCCTCCTAGCAAGATCATCTATTGCCCGGCGAAGTGCTGATCAGGTTACCGCCACGACAATTCGGTGCCCTGCTGGGATGGGGGTTCAGACGGTGGCGAGCAGGTGCACGCTCAGCACCGAGTAGCCCGCGGGCGCGATGCGGGCCGAGCAGCGGCTCGCCGCGCCGTCGACCGCGGGGCCCCGGCGCACCGCCACCTCGTACACGCCCTCGGGCGTGCGCACCGAGACGAGCCGGAGGTTCTCGTCCACCGGGTCGGGGCGGCTCTCCCCCACGGCGATCGCCTCGTCCAGCCCGCGCAGCCCCGCGCGCCTGCGCACGGCGATCTCGGCGTACTGGGCGTAGGCGGTGGGCGCGGAGGTGCGCCCGCGCAACTGGTCGAGCTGCACCTGACCGGCCAGTGCCGACTTGGCCACCAGCGCGGCCTCGTCCGGGCTGAGCTGCCCGTGCAGGTAGCCGTCCGGCACGACGAGCAGGTTGCCCGCCCAGCGGTCCCCGCCCACGTGGCTGACCTCCCAGGCCCGGCCGGGGTGGTTCTCACCCAGCGCGGCGGCCACCGGGCGGCCCAGCACGGCGCAGCACATGTCCTTGGTGCCGTGCGTGCAGGCCAGGAACAGCGGACCGGCCACGGGCGTGCCGTGCCCGCCCCGACCACGCGTGACGGCCTCCAGGTCGAGCGCGGCCAACTCGGCCAGGTCGGCGATCTCCAGCCGCTCCAGCCAGCGCCCGCCCGGCAGGCCGCTGGCCAGGTAGACGGTGCGCGGGGCCCCGGGTTCCCTGCGGTGGCGCCCCGGCCTGCGGATCAGCAGTGGGCGCAGGCCCGCGGCGCGCAGGGCATCCATCCGCTGGGCCGGGAAGACCTCGTCGCAGACCCGCTCCAGCGCGTCGGCGGTCCACGGTCCCGGTTGCTCGACGAGCAGCCAGGAGGTCATGTACGCCGCGGTCCCGGCGGGGCTGCCGCCCAGCAGTCTCATGACGGCGGCACAGCCGGGCAGCGTGTCACCGACCTCGGACCCGTTAGGCATACCTAACCTTACACGGTCAGCCCAGTGCCAGCATCCCGTGTGTGACCAACTCGCCGAGCAAAGCTCGCACAGTCCCCCGATCGAGTGTGGGACTGGCCACCTCCACGAGGGATTTCACGGCTACCGGTCCGCCACCGAGCAGGGCGGACAGCACCACCCCGGCCGGTTCCGCGAACACCAGCCGCTGACCGCCCGCCGCCAGCGCGACCGTGCCCTGCCCGCGTTCCAGCACCGCCCGCGGCGCGAGCAGCCGCACCAGCGCCTCGTCCTCGGCGGGCAGCAGCTCGCTGGTCGCCGCGAAGGGCAGGCCGATCCGCGTGTGCGTCGGGGCCTGCGCGTCCCGGTCGGCCAGGAACCGGTCCACCAGGTCGGTGGCCATCAGCTCGCCCAGCCGGGCCCGCAGCACGGCCGACCGCTGCGCCCGCTCCTGCTCGGAGGCGAACCGGGGCAGGTCCTCGCGGAACAGCTCCTCCGCGCGGACCTGGTCGGCCAGCCACGCCACCAGGTCCACCCCGGTGGCCCGGTTCACGCCGATCGTCAGGTGCAGGGACTGCTCGCCGAGCGCGGACACGTCGTGCCAGTGCCCGCGCGGCACGTAGAGCACGTCCCCGTCCTCCAGCACGAAGTCCGCCAGCGGCTCACCCTCCGGGCGCGGCGGCAGCTCCACGTCGCGCTGCAACGGGGCGGGCCGGGTCACCCCGTGCACCCGCCAGCGCTTGCGGCCCGCGATCTGAACGATGAACGCGTCGTGGTCGTCCCAGTGCATGTCGAACCCGTGCGTGCGGCCCCAGCCCGCGTACAGGTTGACCTGGATCCGTTCGCGCAGCTCGTGTTCCAGCCGGGCGGCCAGTTCGCCGACGGGCTCGACCAGTTCGTGCACGGAGTCCAGCACGAGGGTGGCGCCCGCGCGGAGCTTCTCGGAGAAGGGCGCTGCCAGCAGCTTGGGCACCGGCCCGCCGCGGCGCGACTCGACCATCTCGGTGTAGCTGTGCGCGGGCACGACCTCGCCGTCCAGCGCGAGGCGCAGCCGGGGGAACTCCAGCCGGTGCTGGCGCAGCACCCGGTTCAGCTGCGACCAGGGCAGCAGGTCGGCGAACCGGCCGGCAGGACCGGGGAACACCTGGTGGGTGCGGCCCTGTGTGGTGGCGAAGAACTGGCTGACCTCGACGGGAGCGACGAGGTCAGCCAGCGAGGGGACGGCGCCCACTCAGTCGTTGCCGTCGTTGTCCGCCACGGCACCGTTGGCCTTGCCGCGGTCCACCGCGACCGACAGCGTCTCGACGCCGAGCAGCAGACCGCTGGCCGGGGTGGTGTCCTTGAGTTCCTGAGCCATCGCATGACCTCGCAGAGAGTCGGTTGGCTGAGACAGCGCAACCGTACGTCAGCGGGCGGTTCAAGGTTATCGGTCATTGGGGTGCTTGTGACCTGGACTGATCACACTGCGCGGTCACCCTCAGGAGGTGGCGTGACCTCGCGGAGCAGCCGTGAATCCCACGGACACCAGTGACAGCCGGGGAGGAATGACCCGCACACTTCGTCCAGGTGATCCTCGATGTACTGCATGTCGGCATCGCACAAATCGATCGCGAACTCGAAGAAGGTGATGGTGTCCGGGTCGAGGTGGTAACTCCACTTCAGGTTGTAGGGCGCCGGGCGCTTGATGATCTTGCCCATCACGTGGACCCTGAACTTCTCCTTGCCGGACAGGATGTCCAGGGCCTCGACGATCCTTCCCTCGTCGGTGAGCTGGAAGATGAATTCCTGGTCCCGACTCTGCTTGAATGCGAAATAGCGCGGTGCGGCCATTTCGGCCCCCGATCGTCCTCAGCTGGACAATCGAGAATATCGACGGAATTGACCGGGCAACACTCGCCGACCGACTGACGAGGACTGCCGCCGACCAGCCGATTGCCCTGCCGGGCGGGCGGTGGCACTATCCGCGGGCCAGCCCGGCCAGCGCCGCGCGGGCCTGCTCGGCGATCACCCGGCGCGGACCGGTCTCGCCCAGCCCCAGCACGTGCTCCAGGGCGAGCCGGTAGGCCCGGTCGAAGGCCTGTTCCGCGGGCAGTTCGAGGTGCGGACGCACCCCGACCCCCTCCCAGTTCGTGCCGGAGACCGGGTTGATCGACCGCCCGGCGGGCACGGCGGCACGCAGGTGCGGGCCGATGCGCTGGCGGTTGCCGGGGTGGGCGCCGCCCTTCGTGACCTCGCCGATCAGCGTGGCCCGCTCGAGCTGCTGGAGGTTGTAGGCCAGTTCCTCCGCACCGGAGAAGGTCTGCGCACTGGTCAGCACGTAGACCGGCTTCGAGTGGCCGAACCGCGGACCCGGCACGTACGGCAGGGTCCAGGACTGCCTGGTGCGGTCCTCGGCCCGGAAGTACATGTCGCACAGGTGAACCGAGCCCTCCAACAGGTAGCTGCACAGCATGGCCACCATGCCGGGGCTGCCGCCGCCGTTGCGCCGCAGGTCCAGCAGCAGCACGTCGGTACCGGCGAGCAGGTTCATGGCCGCGGCCGCGGCGGCACCGGAGATGTCGGGATCGAACAGGCGGGTCGTCTCCAGCAGCCCCACGTTGCCCGCCAACCGCTCCACCCGGTCGAAGCCGTGCCCGGACAACTCGGCCTCAGCCCGGTACAGGTCCTCGTCGAACCACTCGGGGTCCTCGTTCTCGGGCAGTTCCTCCACGCTGTGCAGCAGTCGCAGGTGCTTGTCCCCGCTGACGGAGAGCAGGTGCTCGGTGACCAGCTCGGCGAAGCGCTGGTCGTCCAGCCCGGCGTAGGCGTTCGCGGCGGACCGCTCGCGCAGCAGTGCGATCGCGCGTTCCGCCACCTCGGGGAACACGTAGATCCGTTGCAGGTGAAGGGTCAACAGGTCGATCTCGGCGGCGCGGTTGTCCTCGGGCATCCGCGCAACCTAGTCGACGGCAGGTGCTCGGTGCCGCCCATTTCCGCACCTGGCCGACGCGGAGTTGGGCGGCACCGCCACCCACTACAGGTCGCCGATGTCCCCGCCGACCGAGGCGTTGGCCTGGGCCCGGCCCAGGTCGATGCCCACGTGCAGGCCCGCGGTCCGCTCGATGGTGAACCGGTCGATCTCCTGCCCCCTGTTGGTCACCGTGCGCACCGTGATGCTGGTCTGCTGGCCCCAGAAGGCGGGTTTGACGTCCAGCGCGACGAAGGCGTACCCGGTGTAGCGGACCCGCGACCAGTGCACGGTCTCGGTGACCTTCTGCTTGCCCCTGGCCCAGTAGTAGGTCGGCACGTCCCGCAACGGGATCTCGTGCCCGGCATAGCTGTCCGGCGCCGGGAAGGAGTACAGGCTGCGCCCGGCGGAGCCGCAGGTGGCGTAGACGGTGCCGTCCCGGTCGGGCCGCACGGTGCCGCCGATGGGTACCTCGGTGACCACCGCGCCACCGCGCAGCGCGTCGCTGCGCTCGTAGACGTGGTTGTGCCCGTTGATGACCAGGTCCACCTTGAACCGGTCGAACAGCGGCACCCACTGCTCGCGGACCCCGCCCTCGGAGGCGTGGCTCTTGGTGGTGGAGTAGGCGCAGTGGTGGAAGAACACCACGATGAAGTCCACGTCGGCCTGCGAGCGCAGGTAGCTCAGCCTGCGCTTGAGCCACGCGGTCTGGCTGCCCGAGCTGTAGCCCAGGTTGGCCGGGATCTCGTAGGAGACGTCGTTGGCGTCCAAGGAGATCACGCCGACGTTGCCGTAGATGAACGAGTACACCGTGGGGCAGCCCGAGGGCCCGTTGCCGGGGAAGTCCCAGCGGGACTGCTGGCCGCCGTAGCCGTGGTCGGTGTAGAGCGCCTCCATGTCGTGGTTGCCGGTGGCGACCATCCACGGCACCTTCGAGGCGACCGGCTCGATCTGGGTCAGGTAGGCGTCCCACACCTTCGGGTCGAAGGTGTCGTGGGTGTCGTCGTGTACCGAGCCGATGGGCAGCCCGCCGCCGTTCGGGTCGGCGTAGGCGATGTCCCCGGCCAGCAGGTGGAACACCGGGTTCTGCTGGGCCACAACACCGTTCTCGGCCAGCGCGTCGGTGCTGACGCCCTGGTCGCCGAAGGCGGTGAAGGTGAACGGGCGCCCGGGGAACCAGCGCTGCGGGGCGGTGCGGAAGGTGGAGATCGCACCGGTGCCGCCGTCCCCGCGGGCCGGGTCGAAACCGTCGTGGCCCACGGCGTAGTAGTAGGTGTGGCCGGGCCGCAGGTCGCACAGCTCGGCGTGCAGGTAGTACTGGTCGTAGGGCGCGATGACCCCGGGAACCTCGGAGTGCAGCGCGCGCACCTCGGCGGGGATCCGCTCGGACAGGTGGCGCGGGTCGGTGCCGTAGCGGACGAAGGGCTTGCGCACCGGGACCGGCACCTGCCAGCCCACGCGCATCTGGGTCCTCGGGTTGCGGCCGAATGCCAGGTGCTTGGCGATGGGGGTGACCTTGTCCCCGGCGGCGTAGGCGAGACCGGGCAGGAACACCGGTCCCGCGGCCACGGCCGCCGCCGTGGCCAGACCGCCGCGCAGCACCGTGCGGCGGCCGAAACGCGTGCGCAGGTACTCGTGCTGCTCAGCCATGGACAGCCGCTCGGCGAGCTGCTCGGGCACCCCAGTTCTCGGGATTTCCATGGCCGCACATGCTTCGGGCACCAGGTGTACGCCGGGCGACCGGTTGGTGAACAACAGCGGGCGGGTCGCGCACTCCTTAGACTCCGGGGGTGGTTCGAAACTTCCTGTCCGGTTTGGGCATGCTGCTGCGCGGTTTCGGCATCGTGCTGCGTAGTCCGCGCCTGCTGCTGCTCGGCGCGCTGCCCGCGCTGATCACCGGCTCGCTGCTGGTGGCGGCGGTGATCGCGCTGGCCGTGTGGGCCCCGGACCTGATCGCCTGGGCCACCCCGTTCGCCGACTCCTGGGACTCCACCGCGCGCGAACTGCTGCGCACCGGGCTGGGCATCTCCGCCGTGGTCGCCACGGCGGCGGTGGGCCTGCTGGTGTTCGCGGCGGTCACGCTGGCCATCGGCGCCCCGTTCTACGAGCGGATCGCCGAACACGTGGAGCGCAAGCTCGGCGGGGTGCCCGAGCAGGACGTCACCACCTGGTGGCAGGACACCGCCGACAACGCCAAGGTGGTCGGCACGGGTGTGCTGGTGGACGCCGTGTTCATGCTGGCCGACTTCATCCCGGTGGTGGGCAGCACGGTGGTGCCGGTGGTCGCGGCCTGCACCAACGCGTGGCTGTTCGGCCTGGAACTGACCGTGGTGCCGTTCACCCGGCGCGGGCTGCCGCTGGCGGCGCGGCGCGCGCTGCTGGGCCGCAACCGCGCCATGGCACTGGGTTTCGCGCTGCCCTGCTACCTGCTGTGCCTGGTGCCGCTGGTGGCGATCGTGGTCATGCCCGCCGCCACGGCAGGCGGCGCGCTGCTGGCGCACCGCATGCTGGAGACCGAGGCGGCCAGGGCGGCACAGCCTCAGTCCTGACCGCGGATGACCCTGCGCAGCCGTGGCACGCGCTCGGCCAGCGCGCGCTCGGCCCCGCGTGAGGTCGGCTGGTAGTAGTCGGTGCCGACCAGGTCGTCCGGCGGGTACTGCTGGGTCAGCACACCCTCCGGCACGTCGTGCGGGTACCGGTAGCCCTGGGCGTTGCCCAGCTTGGCCGCGCCCGCGTAGTGCCCGTCGCGCAGGTGCGGCGGGACGTTGCCCACCGCGCCCTTGCGCACGTCGGCCAGCGCCGCGTCGATGCCCACGATCACCGCGTTGGACTTGGGCGCGGTCGCCAGGTGCACGGCGGCCTGCGCCAGGGCGAGCCGCCCCTCGGGCATGCCGATGAACTGCACGGCGTGCGCCGCGGCAACGCAGACCTGCAACGCGGTGGGATCGGCCATGCCCACGTCCTCGCTGGCGTGCACCACCAGCCTGCGCGCGATGAAGCGCGGATCCTCCCCCGCCTCGATCATGCGCGCCAGGTAGTGCAGGGTCGCGTCCACGTCCGAGCCCCGGATGGACTTGATGAACGCGCTGATCACGTCGTAGTGCTGGTCCCCGTCCCGGTCGTAGCGCACCGCCGCCTTGTCCACGGTGGCTTCCAGGGTGGCGAGGTCGATCTCGGTGGCACCGGTGGAACTGGCCGACTCGGCGGCGGCCTCCAGCGCGGTCAGCGCACGCCGCGCGTCGCCACCGGCCAGCCGCACCAGGTGGTCCTCGGCGTCGGCGGCCAACCCCAGCTTGCCGCCCAGCCCGCGCTCGTCGGCCACGGCCCGCCGCACGACCTCGCGCACGTCCTCGTCGGTCAGGGACTTGAGTTGCAGCACCAGGGAGCGGGACAGCAGCGGGGAAACCACGGAGAAGAACGGGTTCTCCGTGGTGGCCGCCACGAGCAGCACGGTGCGGTCCTCCACGGCGCCGAGCAGGGCGTCCTGCTGGGTCTTGGAGAACCGGTGCACCTCGTCGATGAACAGCACGGTGGCCTCGGCGGTGCGACCCAGTCGGCGACGCGCCTCCTCGATGACGGCACGCACCTCCTTGACCCCGGCCGACAGCGCCGAGAGCGCCACGAACCGGCGGCCGGTGGCCTGGGACACCAGCGTGGCCAGGGTGGTCTTGCCGGTGCCCGGCGGGCCGTAGAGCATCACCGAGGCGGGGGCCGCGCCCTCCACCAGCCTGCGCAGCGGGGCGCCCTGGCCCAGCAGGTGCTGCTGGCCGACCACCTCGTCCAGGGACCTGGGCCGCATGCGGACCGCCAGCGGCGCGTTCTCGGCGAGCTTGGCCTTGCCCTTCTCCTCCACCTCGGCGCCGAACAGGCCCCCGTCGAACAGCGCGTCGTTCATTGGGCCGACGCTACCTGTAGGGACTGACAGGCTGGATGTGGGAGACTTGTTACCCGTGTCGACCACCGCCGTTCACCCGCGCGTAGTGCTGCTCGCTGGGCCGTCTGGCTCCGGCAAGACCACCCTCGCCGAGCAGCTGGGCTGGCCAGTGCTCCGGCTGGACGACTTCTACCGCGAGGGCGACGACCCCGCGCTGCCCCGGGACGCCTCGGGCCGTGCCGACTGGGACCACCCCGAGGCGTGGAACGCCGACGACGCGCTGGGCGCGGTGATCGAGCTGGCGGCCACCGGGCGGGTGGCCGCGCCGATCTACTCCATCGGCGAGGACCGCAGGGTGGGCAGCCGCCACGTGGTGCTGGCCGGTGCTCCCCTGTTCTTCGCCGAGGGCCTGTTCGCCGACCGGCTGGTGGCCGACTGCCGCGAGGCCGGGGTGCTGGCCGACGCCCTGGTGCTCGCCCCGCGCGCGGCCACCACCTTCGTGCGGCGGTTCACCCGCGACGTGGCCGAGGCGCGCAAGCCGGTGTCGACCCTGCTGCGCCGCGGCCTGCGGCTGTGGCGCGAGCAGCCCGCCGTGGTCCGGCGCTGCCTGGACGCGGGCATGCGCCGGACCACCGCGGACCGGGCCGGTGCGGACATGGCCCAGTTGCTCGGTTCCTGCGTCGCCGACCCGTCCGGCACGGCCCGGGCGGCCAGTTCCTGACGGGTCAGAGCACCTGGCGCAGCGCGGCGAGGACCAGTTCGGCGCGGTCCAGGCGGGCGTTGTGGCCCATCAAGCCGATCCGCCAGACCGTGCTGGCGTACTGGCCGACCCCGCCGCCGATCTCGATGCCGTACTCGGTGAGCAGCCGGTGGCGCACCTTGGCCGAGTCCACGCCCTCGGGCACCCGGACCGTGGTCAGCTCGGGCAGCCGGTGCCCCTCCTGCGCGAACAGTTCCAGGCCCAGCTCGACCAGCCCGGTCTGCAACCGCTCGCCCGCGGCGCGGTGCCGCTCGAACACCGCGTCCAGGCCCTCTTCGAGCACCCGGCCCAGCGCGGCGTGCAGCGAGGCGATCATGGCCACCGGCGCGGTGTGGTGGTAGGTCCTGCCGCCACCGGCCGAGCCGCTGACGTAGTCCCCGATCAGGCCCAGGTCCAGGTACCAGGTCGGCGGGCGCCGCACCCGGTGCTGCCAGGCCCGCTCGGACACCGTGAACGGGGCCAGGCCCGGCGCGACGCCCAGGCACTTCTGCGTACCGGAGTAGCCCAGGTCCACACCCCACTGGTCGGCGGCGACCTCGATGCCGCCCAGCGAGGTCACGCAGTCGGCCAGCACCAGGGCGTCGGCGTCCCGCTCGTGCACCGCCGTGCCCAGTGCGCCGATGTCGCTGCGCACGCCGGTGGAGGTCTCGGCGTGCACCGCGGCCACCAGCCTCGGCGCCGGGTGCGCGTCCAGCACCCGCTGCACGTCCACCGGCCTGCCGAACTCGTGCTCCACCGGCACGACCTCGGCCCCGTAGCGGCCCGCCACGTCCACCATGCGCTGACCGAACAGGCCGTTCACCGCGACGACCACCACGTCGCCGGGGCGCACCGAGTTCGCGAAGGCCGCCTCCATGCCGATCGAGCCGGTGCCCGACAGCGGCAGGGTGCGCCGGTTGGCGGTGCCCCACACGGTGCGCAACCGCTCACAGGTCTCGTCCAGTACCCGCAGGAACTCCGGGTCCAGGTGTCCCAGCAGCGGGGCCGCCAGCCCGGCGGTCGCCTCCGGGTACGGATTGGACGGTCCGGGCCCCAGCAACACTCGATCTACCAACGCCATGCCCGCAGACTAACCACCCCCGCTCCCCCGCGCGCGAGTCCCGGCCTGGGGAGCGCGAGTCCCGCCCAGCCGCACGCGAGTCCCGGTGTGCCGAGGGGGTGGCCGTCGCCCACCCGCGCAGGGAACGGCCACCCCCTCTTTGGTCTTCAGCCAAGTTGCCCGATCGGCTCCTCCGGCTCGACCACGGTCGTGGTCGCCGCCACGACCGGTCGTTCCGCTGCCCCGGTGACCGACCGCAGCAGCACCCCGGCCACGTACGGCACCAGGTCGGTGCCACGCCGCCACAGCCAGGGAATTCCCTTGAACACCAACCACAACACGTGGTGCAGCATGGTGATCTTCCGCCCGCCGGAGCACTGCGTGCTCACCTCGCCGGGCACCAGCACCCCGTGCAGCGCCAACTGCTCGGCGAACCCGCGCGCGAGCAGGCGGTGCCCCAGCTCGGAGGGGTGCAGCCGGTCCACGCTCCAGGCCGACACCTCGTAGGCACCGGGCAGGGCGTCCAGGTCGAGGCAGGCCGCCCCCCGGTCCCTGATCACCCGGTCCACCACCGCGTTCAGGTCGGTGATCCGCCTGCGCAGCGCCCGGCGGATCGGCCCCGGCAGTCGGAACACCCGCGCGTGGTCGTGGTACCGCGCGAGCACCACGACCGCCCCGGCCGCCTGGAGTTCGCCGACCACGTGGTCCAGGTCCCGGCGCAGCCGTGCCGGGTCGAAGTCCGCGCGCATCGTGTCGTTCATGCCCGCGACGACCACCACCGCGTCCGGTCGCAGCAGGACCGCCTGCGGCAGCTGGTCGCTGCGCATCGTGCAGATCCTGGCCCCGGTGAACGACAGGTTGGCCAGCTCCGCGCCCAGCGCCTCGGCGAGCAGCGGGCCGAACCCGCGCCAGCCGCCGCCCGGCAGCGGATCGCCGAGCCCCACGCTCGTGGAGTCCCCGAGCACCACCAACGTCCCGACCTCGCGCCGGGTGGGATAGGCATCCCCGATCGCGTGCACCGTCACCCGTCCACGATCACGGCTGCACAATCACCCGCGGTGAGAACCGGGTGACACGGCGGGGACGGCTTCGCGAACAGTTCTGCCGCACGCCAGGGCGGGACTCGGACGCGGCAGAGCGGGACTCGCGGTCCTGAGGACGGGACTCGCGCCCCGCAGAGCGGGACTCGCGGGGTGGGGGGTCAGCTGAAGGCGGGGAAGAGCGGGAGTTGCACGGTGTCGGCGCCGAAGCGGGCCTCCAGGGCACTGGCCACGGCGTCCGCGTGATCGGCGACGTGTGCCTCCTGCAGGCGACCCGCGTCGTCACGCAGGCGCAGCCAGCGCGCGTGCAGGGCGCTGCTGCGGCGCGGGGACGCCAGCCTGCTGGTGACGGGCCGGTCGGCCTCACCGGGCCTGGGCAGGTACAACCAGGTCGACAGCCACACCCACAGCAGCTGGGCCTCCAGCAGCCGGGGCATCAGCACCTCGTCCTCGTCCAGGTCGGGGAAGACCTGGCTGACCTCGGCGCGCCACGCGGCGATCATCGCCTCGGTCATGCCCGCGGGCAGCCGGAACGAGCAGCCGCACAGCGGGAACGGGATGCGCAGCGCCGCGGCGTCGAGCACCACGTCCCGCACGCACCCGCCCTCGAAGTCCAGCACCCGCAGGCCCTTGCTGGTGACCAGGTGGTTGTCCGGGCAGGCGTCGGAGGGGCTGAAGGCCCGGTGCTTGGTGCTGGTCAGCAGGGCACCGGCGGCGCGGGCGTAGGCCACGGCCTGCTCCCGCACGTCCACCGCGAGCACCTCGCGGAGTAAGGCGGGCAGCTCGGACAGGGCCGCCTGGACGCGCAGCGCGATCGGGTCCTGGCCTGGCCGGGCGCCCAGCCGGCGGGTCAGCGCGTCGAAGTCGGCCTCACGCCCCGCGGTGGTGGCGTGCAGCCGGCCCAGGGACCGGGCCCAGGCCAGCAGGGAGCGCTCGGCGCCGCGGGCGTCGTGGCCCAGCAGCTTGTCGGCCAGGGTCGGCGCGCGGCCCAGGTCCTCCAGCACGATCAGCCGCTTGGCCCCGTCGTGGGCGACCAGTTCCGGGCAGATCCGGTCGTCCTGGCCCAGCGCGGTGAACAGCTGGTAGCTGACGGCCTCGTGCGGGAACGGGTCAACCGCCTCGCCGACGGGCGAGGGCTGGTAGCGCTTGACGACCAGGGTGCGCGGCAGCGAGAACGGCGTGGCCGCCACCCGCACCCGCAGCACGGTGGCCTTGCCGCTGCCGCCGAGGTCCTCCGGGTCGGCCAGCCGCACGGCGGCACCGAAGCGCCTGCTGAGCACCGCTTCCGCCGCGGCCACGGCGTCCGCGACCTCGGGGTCCAGTGCACCGTTGACGTCGGCGGGGCCGGCGGTGGTCTCCACGCTCATCCCTTCCGACCCTACTCCCCAGATGACGGGCCGAGTCCAGGCGATCGACACAATGGGCCGTGCAGCGCAACCCCGGCACCCGTTCGCGCAGGGGCCCGCGCTGGCGCACAGCACAGTTTTGTGAACCTAGTAGCGAGCATTACCGCGGATCAACACAGTGCGGTAACGGGTTCGTGCATCCCGGTGAACACCGGCGCCGTTCAGACGCCGGTGTCCCCCGTACGGAGCAGAGCTCAGCCCTGCTGTTGCTCGCCCTTGACCACCGGCTTGGCGTCCACGCCGGCTTCCTTGCGCTGCTGCGCGGTGATCGGCGCGGGCGCGGCGGTCAGCGGGTCGTAGCCGCCGCCGGACTTCGGGAAGGCGATGACCTCGCGGATGGAGTCGGCACCGGCCAGCAGCATGGTGATGCGGTCCCAGCCGAAGGCGATGCCGCCGTGCGGCGGGGCGCCGTACTTGAACGCCTCCAGCAGGAAGCCGAACTTCTCCTGGGCTTCCTCCTCGCCGATGCCCATCAGCGCGAACACGCGCTTCTGCACGTCGGGGCGGTGGATACGGATCGAGCCGCCGCCGATCTCGTTGCCGTTGCAGACGAGGTCGTAGGCGTAGGCCAGCGCGTTGGCCGGGTCCTCCTCGAAGCGGTCCACCCACTCCGGGGTGGGCGAGGTGAACGCGTGGTGCACGGCGGTCCACTTGCCGCTGCCCACCGCCACGTCGTCGCCGATCTTGTCAACGGCCTCGAACAGCGGGGCGTCCACGACCCACACGAAGGACCAGGCCGACTCGTCGATCAGGCCGATGCGGCGGCCGATCTCCAGCCGGGCGGCGCCCAGCAGCGCGCGGGCCCCGTCCGGGTCGCCCGCGGCGAAGAACACGCAGTCGCCGGGGTTGGCGCCCGCGGCCTTGGCCAGGCCCTCGCGCTCGGTCTCGGACAGGTTCTTGGCCACCGGCCCGCCCAGGGTGCCGTCCTCGCCGACCAGCACGTAGGCCAGGCCCTTGTGCCCGCGCTGCTTGGCGAACTCCTGCCAGCCGTCCAGGGTGCGGCGCGGCTGGTCGGCCCCGCCGGGCATGACCACGCAGCCCACGTAGGGCGCCTGGAACACGCGGAACGGGGTCTCGGCGAAGTACTCGGTGAGCTCGGTCAGCTCCAGGCCGAAGCGCAGGTCCGGCTTGTCGGTGCCGTAGCGGGCCATCGCGTCGGCGTAGGTGATGCGCGGGACGGGCAGGCTGATCTCGTGCCCGGCCAGCTCGCTCCACAGGGCGCCGACGACGGCCTCGCCCAGCTCGATCACGTCGTCCTGCTCGACGAAGCTCATCTCGATGTCGAGCTGGGTGAACTCCGGCTGGCGGTCGGCGCGGAAGTCCTCGTCCCGGTAGCAGCGGGCGATCTGGTAGTAGCGCTCCATGCCCGCGACCATCAGCAGTTGCTTGAACAGCTGCGGGGACTGCGGCAGGGCGTACCAGGACCCGGGCGACAGGCGCGCGGGCACCAGGAAGTCGCGGGCGCCCTCGGGGGTGGAGCGGGTCAGCGTGGGGGTCTCGACCTCCAGGAACTGGCGCTCGTCGAGGACCTTGCGGGCGATGCGGCTGGCGTTGCTGCGCAGGCGCAGCGCCTTGGCCGGGCCGGAGCGGCGCAGGTCCAGGTAGCGGTGGCGCAGCCGGGCCTCCTCGCCGGGCTCCTGGCCGTCGTCGATCTGGAACGGCAGCGGGGCGGCCTCGCTGAGCACCTCGAACTCGGTGACGGTCAGCTCGATCTGCCCGGTGGGCAGCTCGGGGTTCTCGTTGCCCTCGGGCCGGATCACGACCTCGCCGGTGACCTTGAGGCAGTACTCGGCGCGCAGCCGGTGGGCGCGCTCGGCCATCTCGCCCTCGCGGAAGACCACCTGGGCCACACCCGAGGCGTCCCGCAGGTCGATGAAGATGACACCCCCGTGATCACGGCGGCGCGCGACCCACCCGGTCAGGGTGACGGACTGCCCGGCCTGCTCGGCTCGGAGCGTCCCGGCTTCGTGCGTGCGCATCACGGGTACTGCTCTCCTCGGTTGGTTCGGGTGACTACCTGAGCTGCCAAGGCTAGCCAATCCGGGCCACCGGGTTTCCGCTGGCCCTTACCCCACGGGTGCTCTTCGACCCGGCGACCCGGCCGGACCCCTGCCCGGTGGTGGCCGGGCTGGCGCCCAGGATCACCCGACTGGTGGACCAGTCCCCGGACGCGGTCCGGGACTCGGAGCTGTTCGGCGTGTCCGACTCCGACCCACGAGCCGGTGCGTCTGGTGGTGCGCGGTTCATGACCGTTGACTAAAGTGGTCTAAACCAAATACGGTGAGTTGCGACACGTTTCGTCCCTTTCGGGCGTTCTGACCGGTCTCCCTGCCGCCGACCGGTCGATCGCCTCCCCTGCTCACCAAGGGAGCTACGGATGTTCGGACTCAAGCGCAGGACCTGGGCGGTCGGCGGTGCGCTGCTGGCCGGTCTGGTCACCGCCACGGTGGCCGCGCCAACCTCGACGGCGCAGCCCACGCCCGACACGGCCGTGCAGGCCGCACCCGCCGCACCGACCGCGGGCAAGACGGTGCTGGGCTACTTCACCGAGTGGGGCGTCTACCAGCGCAACTACCACGTGAAGAACCTGGTCACCAGCGGGTCGGCCGCCAAGATGAACTACATCAACTACGCCTTCGGCAACACCGCGAACGGCCAGTGCACCCTGGGCGACAGCTACGCCGACTACGACAAGGCGTACTCCGCGGCCGACAGCGTGGACGGCAAGGCCGACACCTGGGACGCGGGCGCACTGCGCGGCAACTTCGGCCAGCTGCGCAAGCTCAAGAAGATGTACCCGGGCCTGAAGGTGCTGTTCTCCTTCGGCGGCTGGACCTGGTCCAGCGGGTTCACCCAGGCCGCGGCCAACCCCGCCGCCTTCGCCAGCTCCTGCTACAACCTGGTCAAGGACCCGCGCTGGGCCGATGTCTTCGACGGCATCGACATCGACTGGGAGTACCCCAACGCCTGCGGCCTCAACTGCGACAGCAGCGGGCCCGAGGCGCTGGCCAAGGTGCTGTCCGCCGTGCGGTCCAAGTTCGGCTCCGGCGCGCTGGTGACCGCGGCCATCAGCGCCGACGCCACCTCCGGCGGCAAGCTGGACAAGGCCAACTACGCCAGCGCCGCGCAGTACGTCAACTGGTACAACGTGATGACCTACGACTTCTTCGGCGGCTGGGCCAAGACCGGTCCCACCGCGCCACACTCGCCGCTGACCTCGTACAACGGCATCCCCACCCAGGGCTTCGACACCAGCTCGGCCATCGCCAAGCTGAAGGCCAAGGGCGTGCCCGCGAACAAGCTGCTGCTGGGCATCGGCTTCTACGGCCGGGGCTGGACCGGGGTCAGCCAGGCCACGCCCGGTGGTTCCGCGACCGACGCCGCCCCCGGCACCTACGAGGCGGGCATCGAGGACTACAAGGTGCTCAAGACCAAGTGCCCGGCCAACGGCACCGTCGCGGGCACCGCTTACGCTCACTGCGGCAACCAGTGGTGGAGCTACGACACGCCCAGCACCATCTCCGGCAAGATGAACTACACCAAGAACCAGGGCCTCGGCGGCGCCTTCTTCTGGGAGGCCAGCGGGGACACCGCCAACGGTGAGCTGATCGCCGCCATGCGCGGCGGCCTGGGCTGATCGGCGGGGGCTAGTCGTAACGACTGGACAATCCCCCGCCACTCCCAGGGGGGCGACCCCGAGTCCAGTCTACCGCCCCACCCCGACACCTGATCTTGCCGAAGATCCACATGTGGACAACTCGGCGCCTGTGGGCAAACGCCTGCGGTGACACATGGTGACCGGGTCGCGACGCAGGTCGCGGCCCGGTCACACGTTCGTCTCGATGCGGCCGGCCGAGCTAACGAAATGCGCCCTGTCATCAGTTAACGGGGTGTGAGCCCTTGGCTGGACAACAGATCGACCACCGGCCGGGGGCCCGCCACCCACGCCCTGGTCATCGGGGTCAGCTCCTACGACGGACTGACCACGAACCTCTCGCCCCGCGCGGACCGGCGGCCGAGCAACTTCGGCCTGCGCCGCGTGGGCACACCCGCGCTCGCGGCCCTGCGCTTCGCCCAGTGGCTGGCCGATCCTGAGCGGTTCCGGCCCGCCGTGCCGTTGGCCACGATCCGCCTGCTGCTGGCGCCCTCGGCGAAGGAGTCGCAGCACCCGGCGATCTCCGCGCTGGACGAGCGGTTCCGCTCCGCGCGCACGCTGGAGGTCCAGGCGGCGCTGACGCAGTGGCGGCTGGACTGCACCGGGGACGAGCAGGGCACCGCGCTGCTCTACGTGGCCGGGCACGGGATCACGCACTCCGCCACCGCGCACACCGTGCTGTTGCAGGACTTCCCGGCGCCGGACGTGCCGCTGGACCACTCGCTGGACGTGGACAACGTGCACCGGGTGATGTCCCGGCCCGGCATGCCCCGGCGGCAGTTCTACTTCGTGGACCTCAGCCCGATCCGGCCACGCGCGTTCGTGAAGTACGCCGCGCTGGGCAGTGGGCGGTTGCTGCCCGAACCGGACAAGTCCCCGCAGACCCCGCCCCCGCCGGTCTACGCGGGCACCTCACCGGGGTTCGCCCAGGAGCTGATGGCCTGCCTGAACTCCAGGCAGCACACCGAGATCAGCGCCGAGACGCTGGTGGCCGACCTGGGGCGGCGGGTCGTGGCGGGCGGCCGGTTCGACGGCGCGGTGCTGCGCCGTGCCGAGGCCAGCCCGCGACCCGCTGCCCCGCTGCGGTTCACCGTTCGCAGCAACGGGATCGTGCTACCCGTGGAGCTGCGCGACGAGCACCGCCGACTGCTGGGTGCGGGCCTGAGCGAGTCGCCGCTGGCCTTCGAGGTGCCGCCGGGTGAGCTCTCCGTCCTGCTGCGGCTGCCGGACGGGTCGTGCCTGGCCGACTCCGCGCGCGAGGAGGTGCGCTTCGACCTGGACCCCGACGCGTTCGGGCTGCGACCACACCCGGTTCAGTCCGAAGTGGACAGTCTGCCCGCCGGGTGGGCGCTGGACGTGCTGTCCATGCGAGGGATGCGCGAGTTCTCCTCGGCCACCCCGGTGGACTCGCTGGCGCGGCTGACCCGCGGCCGGTTCGGCGTGACCCCGGAGGTCGCCGGGCCGGGGACCTGGTTCCTGCGCGCGGTCGGCCCGCTGGCCGCACCGCTAACGGTCGCGCTGCCCGCGTGGTCGGGGCGGGTGCAGGTGACCTTCGAGATGGGCGGGGCGGCACCCCGCGTGCTCGCGGCGCCCGCCGACGAGCACCTGCTGCCCGCGTACCGGTACCTGGCGGGCAACCAGCCCCGTCAGGCGGCGCTGCTGCTGGAGCACAAGCAGGGCGAGGAACCGACCCGCACCGTGCTCACCGGCTACGTGCTGGCCCGGCTGGGCCGGATCCGCGAATTGTCCGCGGACACCGTGGCGCGGCTGCGCGCGGACTGGCCCTGGCTGACCGACGCCGCCGTGCTCGCCGGGGAACATGCCGCCACCGACGGTGACCACCAGTTGGCGATGCGGCACTTCGCCGAGACGACCCGCCTCGGGCTGCCGGTGTTCACCGACGGGTTCTCGATCCTGGTGTCCCGGCTGCGCCAGTACCTGGCCAACGACGAGATCCGCCGCGAACTGGGCCAGGACTGGCTCACCGGGGCCGCGCGGCTGTCGCGGCGGCTGGACCGGTGGTCGCCGTACGTGGACTTCTCCGCGCCGACACTGACCGTGCACAGCTCGCCCCAGCTGTTCTCAATCGACTGATCGCGGCGCCCACTGGGCGAGCGCGTCCCCGAGCAGCTTGGCCAGTTCGTCCAGGCGCCCGTCCACGTTCTCGTGCGGTCCGGCCAGCGCCACGGCGGCCACCACGGAACCACGTTCCCACACCGGCATGGCCACCGCCGCGATCCCGCGCAGCATCGGCCCGCTGTCGCCCATCGTGTACCCGTTGGCGCGCAACCGTTCCAGGTCCGCCAACAAGGTGAGCGCGGCTCCGGCGTCCCCGGGGTGCACCGCCGAGACGACGGCGTAGCGCTCGCGCTCGGGCAGGTGCGCCAGCAGCACGCGGCCCACCGCGGTCTCCGGCAGCGGGGTGCGCAGCTGCTGCACGCTGAGGTAGTTGAACGGGTCGTCGGTGCCCGCCCAGTCCACGTAGACCGAGGTGTCACCCGTTCGTATGGCCAGCACGGCGGATACGCCCGATCGCTGGTGCAGTTCTTCCAGGTAGCCATGGGTGATCGACTGCACCGGGACCAGACCCGAGCGCAGCGCCAGCACGTAGGCGCCCGCGCCGAGCCGGAACCGGTGGTCCTGCTCGTCCAGGTAGCCGACGGCCGCCAGCCCGTTGACCAGCTTCTGGATGGAGGAGACCGGTGCGTCCAGCCGCAGCGCGAGCTTGGTCAGGCTCAGTCCCTCCGGCTCGGTCACCACGGCCTCCAGGATCGCCGCGATCCGGTCCACCGCCCTGTGGTGCGGTCTGGTCATCCCGCCCACCTCCTATCTATATAGGTATCACCGTATCACATTGCGTAAACTACTTGCCCAGCGATAACTTTCTTGGTGTAGCGATCGAGCAAGGAGGCGCACGATGACAGCGACCATGGGGGCACTGGAGGGCATCAGGGTCATCGACCTGGCCACAGTGGTCATGGGCCCGTACGCGACGCAGATCCTCGGGGACCTGGGCGCCGACGTCATCAAGGTCGAGCCGCCCGCCGGGGACATGAGCCGGCTGAGCGCTCCCTACCGCAACGAGGGCATGGGCCCGCTGGCGCTCAACGTCAACCGCAACAAGCGCGCGATCTCGCTGGACCTGAAGAACCCCGAGGGCAAGAAGGTCTTCCTGGACCTGGTGGCCACCGCCGACGTGCTGGTGACCAACATGCGGCCGGGCGCGCTCAAGCGCCTTGGCCTGGACCACGAGTCGCTGGCCGAGACCAACCCGCGGCTGATCTACTGCAGCGCGCAGGGCTTCCGCGAGGACTCCGACCTGGCCGACCGGGCCGCCTACGACGAGATCGTGCAGGCCGCCTCGGGCACCGCCGACCTGATGCGCCGCACCACCGGCACGCCCACGTACATGCCGACCATCCTCGGCGACAAGGTCAGCGGCCTGACCATCGTCTACTCCGTGCTCGCCGCGCTGGTGCACAAGCAGCGCACCGGCCAGGGCCAGCACGTCGAGGTGCCGATGACCGACACCATGCTCGCCTTCAACCTGGTGGAGCACCTGTCCGGCCAGACCTACGAGCCCGCCGTGGGGCTGATGGGCTTCTCCCGCTCGCTGTCCCCCGGGCACCGCGCGGTGGCCACCAAGGACGGCTGGGCCTGCATCCTGCCCTACAGCGCCCGCAACATCGCCGACTTCTTCACCGAGGTGGGCCACCCCGAACTGGTCACCGACCCGCGCTGGGCCAACTCCGCCGCGCTGGCCGAGCACTTCGGCGACTTCTACGACTACATCGAGACCTTCGCCAAGGAGCGCACCACCGCCGAGTGGGAGCAGACCTGCGCCCGGCTGAGCATCCCGTTCGCCCCGGTGCTGGACCTCGACCACGTCACCGAGGACCCGTACGTGCGGGAGGTCGGCCTGCTGGAGACCGCCGAGCACCCCACCGAGGGCACCTACCGGGTCATCGGCTCGCCCGTGCGGTTCTCCGCGACCCCGGCCAGTGTGCGCAGGCACGCGCCGAAGCTGGGCCAGGACAACGACGAGGTGCTGACCGAGCTGGGCTACTCCGCGGACAAGCTGCGCGAGCTGGCCACGGCCGGCGTCACGGTGAGCAGGTGAGTGGGATGAGCGTGCGCACCGAGGACCGCGACGGCGTACTGGTCATCACGATCGACCGGCCGCAGGCCCGCAACGCGGTCAACGCCGAGGTGGCACAGGGCATCGCCGCCGCCGTGCGTCGACTGGACAGCGAGGGCTCGCTCGCCGTGGGCGTGCTCACCGGGGCGGGCGGCAACTTCAGCGCGGGCATGGACCTCAAGGCCTTCCTGGCCGGTGAGTCGCCTTCCGTGCCGGGCAACGGGTTCGGCGGCCTGACCGAGGCCACCGTGCGCAAGCCGCTGGTCGCCGCGGTGGACGGCTGGGCCCTGGGCGGCGGCTTCGAGCTGGCCCTGTCCTGCGACCTGATCGTCGCGGCCGAGGATGCCCGGTTCGGGCTGCCCGAGGTCAGCCGCGGGCTGGTGGCCGGCGCTGGCGGCGTGATCCGCCTGCCGCAGCGGCTCCCCCACCACCTGGCCATGGAACTGCTGCTCACCGGGGACCCGCTGCCCGCGGGCAGGGCGGCCGAGTTCGGCCTCGTCAACCGGATCGTCCCGAGTGGACAGAGCACTGTGGACGCCGCGATCGAGCTGGCACAACGGGTGCGGCGCAACGCCCCGCTCGCGCTGGCCGCCGTCAAGCAGATCGTCCGTGCCAGCCAAGGGGTCGACGACGCGACCGCGTTCACCGCGCAGCGCGAGCTGACCGCCTCGCTGGCCTCCTCCGAAGACGTCCGCGAAGGCGCCCGAGCCTTCGCCGAGAAGCGCACACCAGTCTGGAAGGGGCGCTGAGATGAAGGCAGAACAGGTGGTGCGGGCACTGACGACCCCGCTGGCCAGCCCCGCCTACGCCAGGACCGCCGCCCGGTTCACCGACCGCGAGTACCTCAACATCGTCTACCGCACGGACCCGGACGCGCTGCGCGCCGTGGTGCCCGAGCCGCTGGAGATCGACGAACCGCTGGTCCGGTTCGAGGTCATGAAGATGAACGAGGTCACCTCCTTCGGCCCGTACACCGAGGCGGGCCAGGTGATCCCGGTCCGGCTGGGCGCCGAGCGCGGCGAGTACCTGCACGCGATGTACCTGGACAACTTCGGGGCCACCGTGGCAGGACGGGAGATCGCCGCCTACCCCAAGGTGGCCGGTACACCGAAGCTGTTCACCGACAGCGGCGCGCTGGTCGGCACCCTGGACTACGGCACGCTGCGGGTCGCCACCGCGACGATGGGCTACAAGCACCACGCGCTGGACCTGGACGCCGCCCGCGAGCAGATCACCACACCCACGTACATGCTCAAGATCGTGCCGGGCTACGACGGCACGCCCAGGGTCTGCGAGCTGGTGCGCACGCGGATCACCGACGTGGTGGTCAAGCAGGCCTGGACCGGTCCGGCCCGCCTGCAACTGTTCCAGCACGCGCTGGCCCCACTGGCCGACCTGCCCGTGCTCGAGGTCGTCTCGGCCAGCCACATCCTCACCGACCTCACCCTGTCCGGTGTCCGGCCGGTGCACGACTACCTCACGGAGGCGCGGTCATGAAGATCGCCATCATCGGTGCGGGCACGATCGGCCTGTCCTGGGCCACCCTGTTCCTGAGCAGGGGCCACACCGTCACCGTCAGCGACCCCCGGCCGGACCTGGCCCAGGTCGTGCCGCGGGGCGCCCTGCTCGCCGAGTCGGTGGAGCAGGCGGTCGCCGAGGCCGAGGTGGTGCAGGAGAACGGCCCCGAGCGCATCGAGTTCAAGCAGGACCTGTTCGCCGCCATCGAGAAGGCGGCCCCGTCCGACGCGTTGATCCTGTCGTCCACCTCGGGTCTGGTGGCCAGCGCGATGAGCGAGAAGATGGCCGAGCCCGGCCGCCTGATCGTCGGGCACCCGTTCAACCCGCCGCACATCCTGCCCCTGGTCGAGCTCGTGCCCAGCCCCGCCACCCCCGATGCGCTGGTGCGGCGCGCCCGCGAGTTCTACCGCTCGCTGGGCAAGGTCCCCGTGCTGGTGCACAAGGAGGTCGACGGCTTCGTCGCCAACCGCCTGCAGCACGTGCTGTTCCGCGAGTGCGTGAGCCTGGTGGAGCAGGGCGTGGTGTCCGTCGCCGAACTGGACGAGATCGTCACCAACTCGGTGGGCGTGCGCTGGGCCACGGTCGGCCCGTTCCAGGCCTTCCACCTGGGCGGCGGCCCCGGCGGGCTGCGCCACATGATGGCGCACCTGATGACCGACATCGAGCCGGAGACCGCGGCGCGGCTGGCCGAGGCCGCCGAGCGGGAGTACCCGCTGGAGAACTACGAGCAGCTGTGCGAAATGCGGGATCGCCTGCAGTCGGCGATCATCGAGCTGAAGGGTGGTGTCAACTGATGAGCACCGGTGACTTCTACGACTTCCAGGGCCTGTTGACCGGGGAAGAGCGCGAGATCGTGGCCAGGACCAGGAAGTTCCTGGAGAACGAGGTGGCCCCGATCGCCAACCAGGCCTGGGCCGACGCCGAGTTCCCGCACGAGATCGTCAAGGGCTTCGCCGAACTGGACATCGCCGGGCTGGCCTACCGTGGCGCCCGCAGCCTGCTCACCGGGTTCCTTGCGCTGGAGATGAACCGGGTCGACCCCTCGCTGGCCACGTTCTTCGGCGTGCACAGCGGTCTGGCCATGGGCAGCATCAACCGCTGCGGCTCGGAGGAGCAGAAGCAGCGCTGGCTGCCCGCGATGTCCCGGATGGAGAAGATCGGCGCCTTCGCGCTGACCGAACCGCACGGCGGGTCCGACGTGGCCGGTGGCCTGGAGACCACCGCGCGCCGGGACGGTGACCAGTGGGTGCTCAACGGGGCCAAGCGCTGGATCGGCAACGCCACCTTCGCCGACCTGATCGTGGTGTGGGCCCGCGACGAGGCCGACAACAAGGTCAAGGGCTTCGTGGTGGAGAAGGGCACGCCCGGCTTCACCGCGACCAAGATCGAGCACAAGATGGCCCTGCGCACCGTGCAGAACGCCGACATCACGCTGACCGACTGCCGGGTGCCCGAGGCCAACCGCCTGCAGAACGCGCACGGCTTCCGCGACACCGCCGACATCCTGCGGCAGACCCGCGGCGGCGTGGCCTGGCAGGCCGTGGGCGTCATGATGGGTGCCTACGAGCTGGCACTGGACTACGCCAAGCAGCGCGTGCAGTTCGGCAAGCCCATCGCCGGTTTCCAGCTGGTGCAGGACCTGCTGGTGAAGATCCTCGGCAACGTCACCTCCTCGCTGGCGGTCGTCGTGCGGCTGTCGCAGTTGCAGGACCAGGGCGTCTACCGGGACGAGCACTCCTCACTGGCCAAGGCCCTGTGCACCGTGCGCATGCGCGAGGCCGTGGGCTGGGCCCGGGAGATCCTGGGCGGCAACGGGATCGTGCTCGACTACAACGTGGGCCGGTTCGTCGCCGACGCCGAGGCGGTCTACTCCTACGAGGGCACCCGCGAGATCAACTCGCTGGTGACCGGGCGGGCGATCACCGGGCTGAGCGCCTTCGTGTGACCAACATGTCATGAAGGTGCCGTTTGAGACATCTAGTGTCTCAACGGCACCTTCATGACTTGCGCGTTCGTGGTCCACGATCACCTGGGCCAGCGCGCGGTGTGCCGCGGTCTCGGCGTCACGGTGCCAGATCAGCGCGCGGCTGGCCTCGGGCAGCCCGGTCACCGGCACCACGCTGAGGTCCCGGCGCCACAGGGCGGCGGCGGTCGGCGCGCAGAACAGCATGGCCCCGCGGTCGGCGGCGATCATGGACAGGCCCTCCTGCAGGGTGCTGATCCGCGGGCCGCGCGGGATGGGCAGCCCGGCGGGAGTGCTCGTGGGTGCCATGGACTCCCGCCAGTAGCGCGGCGCGGGACCGGCGACGTCGATCAGCGGGCAGCCCGCCAGTTCCTCGACGGACAGCGCCTCGCGAGCGGCCAGGGCGTGCCGCGCCGCGAGGACCAGGGTCTGCGGGTGGCGCGCGAACGTGGCGCCGAGCATGAGGTCCGGCTCGTGCACCGGTCCGAGCACGAGCGCGGCGTCCACCTCGCCCCGGCGCACGGCGCCGAACGGGTCGGACAGCGGCAGTTCGACGAATTCCAGGTGGCAGGCCGGGTTCTGCCGACCGAACGTGCCGGTCAGCTCGCTCAGCGGCTCGTCGAACATGCCGACGAACCCCAGTCGCAGCACCCCGAGCACCCCGCGCGCGGCGGCCCGCGCCTGCTCGACCACCCCGTGCAGACCGGTGTAGGCGGGCCGCAGCTCGGTGAGGAACCGCGCGCCGAACGGGGTCGGCCGCACCCGCCTGCTGGTCCGGTCGAACAGCCGCGCGCCGAGCCGGTCCTCCAGGGAGCGCAGCAGCTGGCTGACCCGCCCCTGGGAGAGGTAGAGCCGCTCGGCGGTCCGCCCGAAGTGCAGTTCCTCGCCCAGCACCAGTGCGCACTCCAGTTCGCGCAGGTCCAGTCCGGTCACGTCGTCCCCCTGATCGATGAGTCCGACTAATGCAAGGTTGCGATCTTCGTCGTTGTTCCCGGCCCGCCCGCGGTCGAGCCTTGAGCCATGATCAGGTCTTGGTTCGCGGTGTCGGCGGTAGCCATCGGCACCTTCAGCGTTGTCACCAGCGAGATGGTGCCGGTCGGTCTGCTGCCGGTGATCGGGGCGGACCTGGGCGCCGCCGAGGGCACGACCGGGCTCACCGTGACCGTCCCCGGCCTGGTCGCCGCCCTGGGCGCGCCCGCGGTCGCGGTGCTGATCGGCCGCTGGGACCGCCGTCACGTGCTGTGCGCGCTCATGGCCCTGTTGGCCGCCGCCAACCTGCTGTCGGCACTGGCTCCCGCCCTGCCGTTGCTGCTCGCCGCCCGCGTGCTGGTCGGCCTGTGCATCGGCGGTTTCTGGACGATCGCCGCAGGGCTCGGAGCCCGGTTGGTGCCCGAGCGGTCGGCGGGCCTGGCCACCTCGCTGGTGTTCAGCGGGATCGCCGCCGCCTCGGTGCTCGGCGTGCCCGCTGGCACGCTGGTCGGCCAGTTCGCCGGTTGGCGCGCCGCGTTCCTCGCCGTCGGCGTGCTGGCACTGGTCGTGCTGGCCGCCCTGCTCGTGCTGCTGCCCCCACTGCCCGGCGGCGGATCGGTGCGGCTGACCGGCGCGCGCCGGCTGCGCATCCCGCTGGTCGTGACGATGTTGCTGGTCCCCGGCCATTTCGCCGCCTACACCTACGTGCGCCCGCTGCTGGAGCAGCGCTCGGGGGTGGCCGCCGACTCGATCAGTGTGCTGCTGCTGGTCTACGGGGTCGCGGGCATCTGCGGCACGTTCCTCGCGGGCGCCCTGACCCGCAGGTCGGCGCGCGGCACCGTGCTCGGCCTGAGCGCGCTGATCGCCGCCGTGCTCGCACTACTGGTGCTGTTCGGTGCGGGCCAGCCCGCGGCGATCGGCCTGCTCGTGCTGTGGGGCCTGGGCTACGGCGGCGTGTCCGTCAGCCTGCAAACCTGGTTGCACACTGTGGCACCGGACATGCCGGAGACCGGATCCGCGCTGTTCACCGCCGCGTTCAACCTCGCCATCGCCCTCGGCGCACTGGCGGGCGGCACCGTGCTGGACGGCCTCGGCCCGGTGGCCGTGCTCGTACTGGGCTGCGCCCTGACCGCGCTGGCGGCGTTGGTCAGCGCCAACCCCACCCGCGAGTCCCGCTCTGGTGCCCGCGAGTCCCGCTCAGCCGTTGGGTGAATCCCGCTCTAAGCAGGTTGCCAGAAGTTGTGTCTGTAACTCGCGTGAGTTGACCTTGCCGTGAACGTGAAGAGCCTCGTCGGGTTGGATTCGGTTACCACACCAGACTCCACCACGACGAGGCCTCCACCAGTATGCGCCCCGCGCATGTCTACGCCGACTTGACCCCTGCCCAGCACCTCGAACTGGTCACCGCGCTGCACGGACCCTGGCGAGTCGCCACCCGCATCGTCATCGTCTTGCTGTCCGCGTCCGGGATGAGCGCGCCCGAGATCGCGGAACTTCTGCACTACGAGCCGGTCACGGTGCGCCGCTGGATCACCCGACACACCCGCGACGGCATCAACGGGCTACCCGACCGACCCCGCAGCGGACGCCCCCGCCTGGGCAGCCCCACGCTCGGACACCGCATCCACACCCTGCTGCACACCCCGAAAGCCTGGACCACCGCACGACTGTGGCGCGCCGCCCGACGCCCCGAAATGAGCCTGCGCACCTTCTACCGGCGACTGCGTGAACACGCCAGTTGGCGGCGTCCCCGGCTGATCGCCAAAGGCGACCCCGACCACGACACGACCTGCGCCACGATCCAGGCCCGCCTCGCCGCACTCCCCACCGGCTCCGTGGTTCTGGCCGAGGACGAAACCCACCTCGACCTGCTGCCGCGGGTCCGATCGTGCTGGATGCCCACCGGCCTGCGTCACCGGATCCTGACTCCCGGCAGCAACATCCGCCGCACCATCCACGGCGCGATCGACCTCACCACCGGCGCCTGGCACCACCACGTCTCCGTCAAGAACGTCTCCGTGGTGTTCTGCTACTTCCTGCAACAGGTACTCGACGCCTACCCCGACGCCCCTGTTGTCGCGGTGATCTGTGACAACGGCGGCACCCATCACAGCGGGATCACTCGCCGCTGGCTGGCCGAACACCCGCGCCTGTTACTGATCGAGGGCGCGAAATACAGCCCGCAGGACAACCCCGTCGAACGCGTCTGGGCCGGCCTCAAGCACCACATCGCCAACACCGCGCCAGCCACGATGGCCGGCCGCGTCCGACAGGCACACGCCTACTTCCGCGACCGGAGCACCGAACAGAACCTGATCACCGCCGCGCCCTGGACCAGCCCCTGGCTACCCGAAGGTTTCGGACAAGACTTTTGGCCACGTGCTTAGTGCCCCGCGACCTGCTCCATGGCGGAGCTGAGCACGATCAACTGGTCCCGCACGGTGCCCAGGTCGCGCGCGCAGACCTGGGTGTCCGGGCTGGCCCCCTTGGCACCGCACTGCCCGCGCTGGTAGTCGCCGCCCGCGCTGGCGAGCTTGTCCACGGCGGTGGCGATGTCGGTGGCCCGCGTGCTCTTCTCCGTGGCGGCCTTGATGGCCGCGGACAGGTTGACCACCTCGGTGACGAACCGGTCGCACTCGGGGTAGACGGTCTCCGCGGTGACGCTCTGGCACTGGTCGGCCTGTAGGGCGCGCAGCTTCACCTGGAGATCGGGGAGTTCGGCGCCGACCTTCACCGCGGGGCGCTGAGCGGGTCCCAGTTCACTGCCGCAGCCCGCGGTGAGCACGGCGAGGGAAGCACAGATCAGCAGCACTGCTCGACGGGGATTGCGCACGACGGCCAGCCTACGCGCGGGCTCACCCCGGTTCCGCACGCCTATCGGGGGTTGGCGTGCGGACCGGGGCGTGCCGCGTCGTGGATCACACCTGGCTGGCGTGCCCACCCCCGGCCACCAGGCCGGGGAGTCCTGGCAGCGGCAGGCCACCGCCGGTGACGTCCTGGAATCCGCGCACCGCACCGTCGACGGCACCACCGAAGGCGCCACCGGCCACGGCACCGGCGAACTGTCCGCCCGCGTTGCCGATCGCGCCGCCCACCGGGGCGGCCGGTCCGGCGATGGCCCCGCCGATGGCGGTACCGGCCGCGGTGCCCACCGCGCCGCCGACGGCCCTGCCCACCTCGCTGGCGGGCTTGGCGGTACCGGTCGCGGTGCCGGTGGCCCCGCCGATGCCGCCGTCGATCGCGCCGCCGAAGGCCCCGCCGGCCACCCCGCCGCCCAACTTGCCGCCGAGCTTGCCGAACTGCTCACCGGCCTGCTTGCCCTCGCCGTTCTTGTTGCCCAGCAAGCCATCGCCCACGGTGCCCACCGTGCCGCCGACGAAGCCGCCGAGGTCGCTGCCCGCCTTCTCGCCGACCTCGATGCCGGTGCTGGTGAAGTCGGTGATGTCGATCGGGTCCAGCGCGGGCGCGTCGGCCACCTTGGGCTGCACCGGGGCGGGTGCCGCGCTGGCCGTGCTCGCCAACGGGAACAGCAGGGTGCCCGCGACCAGTCCACCGCCGACCACCACCGACAACGGGCTGGTCTTCGGCACGCGCTTGAGACTGTGACGGCCCACTGGATTCTCCTGTCCAACGCCGAGGAATACCTGGAGTGCGGGAACAGTAGCCAGTGGTACCACAACAAACCGCGAGTATGTGAGTCATTCCATTGGTCGCAAGCAACCGTTGTCAGCCCGGTGACAAGCCTGTCAGCGCCAACTGTCCGCCAGGTTCAGCGCGGTGGAGGAACCGGTGCTCGCGGACCTGTTCGGATCGGATTCCCAGACCGTTGAACCATCCTGCCCCCGCTTGACGTACTTGTACTGGAAGGAGGTGTTCGCGGGCAGCGAGACCGTTGCCGACCAGTTCGGATAACCGGCCGAGGACAGCGGGACGCCGTTGGCCGGGTTCCAGCCGCCCAATGCCGGAATTGATCCGACCACGTAGACGTTCTGCCCCCACGAGGTGTTGGCGTTCTCGGTGAATGTCGCCGCGACCCGTGCCCCGGAAATGCGCGCGCCCACGTGGATCGCAATCGCGTCCATCGGGCCGACCGTGGTTCTCGCCGTGCCCGAGGAATCCACGCTGATCACCGGACCGGTGCAGGAGCCACCGCTGAGCTCGCCGTGCAGCACGTCGCAGTAGTCACCGGCGGGCAGCCCCGTGGTGAAGGCCCGCGACAGCGTGCCGCCCTCCTTGTTGATCGCCACGAACCCGGAGCCGCCCCGGCTGAACGCGATCTGGTTGCTGCCGTCGGACCACCAGTTGGCCACCGGCGCGCCCGCCGCGGCGTTGTGGAAGCCCACCATGTTCGCGGCCCAGCGCTGCCGGTGCTCGCACTGCCAGCCGCTGCCGCAGGTGACCGCCGACACCATGCCGTTGGCCGCGCTCGGCGGGGACTGGTCGTTGCCGCTGAAGTCGAAGCTGGACATCACGGTGGGCGTGCCGTAGTCCCAGGCCAGCCCGAACACCGTTGCCAGCTGGTAGATCGCGCCGTCCTTGTAGGACAGGGTGCTGCCGTTGCGCTGCGTGTCGTGGTTGTCCACGAACACCACGGCCTTGTTGCCGGGCTCCATGCCCCAGGACTGCCCGAACCCGTTGAGGTCGGCGAGGTTGCCGCTGGCGAACTTCGCCTTGAGGTTCGTGCCGTAGCGGAACTCCAGCAGGTCGCCGGTCCCCTCGTACTGCTGTGGCTGCACCGCCTCGCCCGCACCGTAGATCACCTCCTGGTACAGGTAGGTCGGCTTGGACAGCTTCGACTCGATGCCCGCGATGTCGCTGGGGTTGATGTGCTTGACCGCGTCCACCCGGAACCCGTCGACCCCCAGCGACAGCAGGTCGTTGAGGTAACCCGCGATCCTGCCCCGCACGTAGTCGTGCTCGGTGTAGAGGTCCGCCAGCTGCACCAGCTCGCACTCCTGGACCTCGGCCTGGCTGCCGTAGTTGTGGATCTGCCCGTCCGGCTGCGGGCACGGGTCGGGGTGGTGGTGGAAGTCCGCCGAGGAGTACGTCCCCGGGTAGGTGTACTTGTCCGGGGCGGTGCTGCCCCCGTACCCCGTGCTGGCCTGACCGGCCATGTGGTTGATCACCGCGTCCGCGTACACCTTGACGCCCGCCGCGTGACAGGCGCTCACCATCGCCGCGAACTGCTCCCGGTTGCCCATGCGGCTGGTCAGCTGGTAGCTGACCGGCTGGTACACCTCCCACCACGGGTGGCCCGCCACGCTCGCGGACTCCTCCGGCGGCGAGACCTGCACCGCCCCGTACCCCTTGGGGCCCAACTGATTGCCGCACTCGGCCGCCACCGAGGTCCACGGCCACTCGAACAGGTTCGCGATCACGTCATGGCCCCCGCCCGGCGGGCTGGCCGCCGCGGCAGCCGGGAGCACGCTCGCCAGTAGTGCGGTCACCAGTGCCACGCTGCGCCAGTGGGACGACATGCCCAGCAGGATGCGCGCGCCGATCAGTACCGGTCAAGACCGCGCGTGTCGGACACTCCGGTACGGCGTGTCGGACGTTCCGGTACAAACTCCCACCAGCTGGGAAAACGTATCGGGAGCGCCGACACACCGCACGGGAATGTCCGACACGCGGGGCTTGTCGGGGTGGGTCAGTACGACCTGGGCAGCTTCAGGGTGTGCTGGGACACGAAGTTGAGGATCATCTCGCGGCTGACCGGCGCGATGCGGCCCACCCGCGTCGCCCCCAGCAGCGCGCCGAGGCCGTACTCGGTGGCGAGGCCGTTGCCGCCGTGCACCTGGATGGCCTGGTCCACCGTGTCCTTCGCCGCCTCCGCCGCCGCGTACTTGGCCATGTTCGCCGCCTCGCCGGCCGCCTTGTCCTGACCGGAGTCGTAGAGCGCGGCGGCCTTCTGGGTCATCAGCCTGGCCAGCTCGATCTGCACGGCGCAGTGCGCCAGCGGGTGGGCCAGCCCCTGGTGGGCGCCGATGGGCGTGTCCCAGACCTTGCGGGTGCGGGCGTAGTCGGTGGCCTTGGCCATGGCGAAGCGGGCCAGTCCCGTGGAGAAGGACGCGGCCATGATCCGCTCGGGGTTGAGCCCGGCGAACAACTGGCCGATACCGGCGTCGGGCGAGCCCACCAGCGCGTCGGCGGGCAGGCGCACCTCGTCGAAGAACAGGGTGAACTGCTTCTCCGGGGACACGATGTCCATCTCGATGGGCTGGAACTCGAAGCCGGGCGCGTCGGTGGGCACGATCATCAGGGACGGCAGCAGCCGCTGGCCCTTGTCGTCCACGTGCCGCGCGACGACGAGCACCGCGTCGACCTCGTCCACCCCGGAGATGTAGTACTTGCGGCCGTTGAGCACCCACTCCTCGCCCTCGCGGCGGATCGAGGTGGACAGCCGGTGCGAGTTGGACCCGGCGTCGGGTTCGGTGATCGCGAAGGCCATCTTCAGCGTGCCGTCGGCGAACCCGGGCAGCCACTGCTGCTTCTGCGCCTCGGTGCCGAAGCGGGCGATCACCGTGGCGCAGATCGCGGGCGAGACGACCATCAGCAGCATCGGGCAGCCCACCGCGGCCAGTTCCTCGCAGACCGCGGCCAGGTCGCCGATCCCGCCGCCGCCACCGCCGAACTCCTCCGGCACCGCCACGCCGAGGTAGCCCAGCTTGCCCGCCTCGGTCCACAGCTCAGTGGTCTTCTCCCCCGCCCTGGCCTTGGCGTTGAAGTACTCGTGCCCGTAGCGCGCGCCGAAATCGGCCACCGCGGACCGCAGCGCCTGGCGCTCCTCGCTCTCGGTGAAACTCATGACTGGCTGCCCTCCGACGGTTCCACGACAGCGAGCACGGCGCCCGCCTCGACCTGTTGCCCGGGCCGCACCACCAGCTGGGCGAGCACCCCGCTGGCCGCCGCGACAACCCGGTGTTCCATCTTCATCGCCTCCAGCACGAGCAGTTCCTCGCCCGCGCTGACCTGTGCGCCCTCGGCCACGCTGACCCGCACCACGGTGCCGGGCATCGGCGCGACCGTGGCGCCCTCGGCCACCTTGTCCGCCGGGTCGGGGAACCTCGGCACGACGCCCAGGCTCACCGAGCCCTGCGCCGAGTCCACCACCACGACCTCACCGTGCCGGGACACCGCGAAGCTCTGCCGCAGGCCGTCCAGCTCCAGCACGACCTCGTCCGCGCTGGCCCGAACCAGTTGCGGCCCTTCGGGTACGACCAGGGCGCCGAGCCGGTCGAACCGGTAGTCCACGTCGATCCGCTCCTCGCCGAGCAGGAAGCCGCGCCGCTGCGACTGGGAGGCCACGTTGCGCCAGCCCAGCGGCAGCCGCCCGCGACCGGCGTGCGCCAGCGCGATCGCCGCCGCCAGCGCACTGGGCCGCACATCGCGCACCAGCGGCTGGGCCAGCAGGTCCAGGCCGATCCGGTCCAGGTAGCCGGTGTCGGTGTCCCCAGCCAGGAATGCCTTGTCCCGCAACACGTTCACCAGCAGGTCGCGATTGGTGAGCACGCCGTGGATCCGCGCCGAGGCCAGCGCGGCGGCGAGCCTGCGCGCGGCGGAGGCCCGGTCGGGGCCCCACGCGATGACCTTCGCCAGCATCGGGTCGTAGTGCACGCCGACCACCGTGCCGTCCACGACCCCGCTGTCCAGCCGCAGGCCGTACCCGCTCGGCACGGCGAACTCGGCGTCCACATCGGACAGTACGAACCGGTGCAGGGTCCCGCTCTGCGGGCGCCAGTCGTGCGCCGGGTCCTCCGCGTAGAGCCGGACCTCGATGGCGTGGCCGTTCGGGGTCGGCGGCTGCTCGGGCAGCGCCGCGCCCTCGGCGATGGCCAACTGCCAGCGGACCAGGTCCACCCCGTACACGCACTCGGTGACCGGGTGCTCGACCTGCAACCGGGTGTTGACCTCCAAGAAGTGGATGGTTCCCTTGGCGGACAACAGGAACTCCACCGTGCCCGCGCCGAAGTAGGAGATCGACCGGGCCGCGGCGACCGCCGCCGTGAACAGGCGCTCGCGGATCTGCGGCGTGACAGCGGGGCTCGGCGTCTCCTCGACGATCTTCTGGTGCCTGCGCTGGATGGAGCACTCGCGCTCGCCCAGTGCCCACACCGTGCCGTGCGAGTCGGCGAGGACCTGCACCTCCACGTGCCGCGCGCCCTCCAGCAGCGGCTCGCAGAACACCGTGCCGTCACCGAAGGCGGACTCGGCCTCGCGCCGCGCCGCCGCGACCTCCTCGGGCAGGTCGGCGAGCACGCGCACCACGCGCATGCCGCGCCCGCCGCCACCGGCCGAAGCCTTGATCAGCACCGGCAGGTCGTCCTCGGTGACGGTCGCCGGGTCCAGCTCGGTGAGCACCGGAACACCTTCGGCGGCAACACGTTTCTTCGCCTCGACCTTGGAGCCCATCGCCTCGATCGACTCCGGCGAGGGACCCACCCAGGTCAACCCGGCCTCGAGCACGGCGCGGGCGAACCCAGCGTTCTCCGACAGGAAGCCGTAACCGGGGTGCACGGCATCGGCACCGGCCGCGCGCGCGGCCTCGATCACCGCCTCGGCGCGCAGGTAGGTCTGCGCGGGCGTCGCTCCGGGCAGCCGCACGGCGTGGTCGGCCTCGGCCACGAAGGGCGTGTCGGCGTCGGGGTCGGAGTAGACCGCCACCGGGGAGATGCCCAGCGCGCGGCAGGACCGGAACACCCGGCGGGCGATCTCGCCCCGGTTGGCAACAAGAAGTCGCGTGATCATCCCACTCACATCCTGAAGACGCCGAAGCCCTCGGCGCCCTTGACCTCGGCGCCGTGGATCGCGGACAGGCACAGTCCCAGCACGGTCCGCGTGTCGCGGGGGTCGATGATGCCGTCGTCGTAGAGCCGCCCGGACAGGAACGGGGCCAGCGACTGGGCCTCGATCTGGGTCTCCACCATCTGCCGCATCGCGGCGTCGTTCTCCTCGCTGTAGGGCTGTCCCTTGGCCACCGCCGCCTGCCTGGCCACGATGGACAGAACCCCGGCGAGCTGGGCGGGCCCCATCACCGCCGACTTGGCGTTGGGCCAGGTGAACAGGAAGCGCGGGTCGTAGGCCCGGCCGCACATGCCGTAGTTGCCCGCCCCGTAGGAGGCGCCCATCACCACCGTCAGGTGCGGCACCCGGCTGTTGGCCACGGCATTGATCATCATCGAGCCGTGCTTGATGATGCCGGACTGCTCGTACTGGGTGCCGACCATGTAGCCGGTGGTGTTCTGTAGGAACAACAGCGGCGTGTCCGCGCGGTTGGCGAGCTGGATGAACTGGGTGGCCTTCTGCGACTCCTGGCCGAACAGCACACCGCGCGCGTTGGCCAGGATGCCGATCGGGTAGCCGTGCAGCCGCGCCCAGCCGGTGACCAGGCTGTCGCCGTAGCGGGGCTTGAACTCGTCGAACTCCGAGCCGTCCACGATGCGGGCGATGACCTCGCGCGGGTCGAACGGGATGCGCAGGTCCGTGGGCACCAGGCCGAGCAGGTCCTCGGCCGGGAACAGCGGTTCGGCGTACTCGGCAGCCGGCGCCGGACCGTGCTTGCGCCAGTTCAGCCGGGACACCACCTGGCGGATCAGCCGCAGCGCGTCGACCTCGTCCACGGCCACGTAGTCGGCCAGCCCGGACTGCCTGCCGTGCATGTCCGCGCCGCCCAGCGCCTCGTCCTCGGCCTCCTCGCCGGTGGCCATCTTGACCAGCGGCGGGCCGCCCAGGAACACCTTGGAGCGCTCCTTGACCATGATCACGTAGTCGGACATGCCCGGCACGTAGGCCCCGCCCGCGGTGGCGTTGCCGAACACGGCCGTCACGGTGGGGATGCCCGCCGCGGACAGCCGGGTCAGGTCCCGGAAGACCCGCCCGCCGGGGATGAAGATCTCGCTCTGGCTGGGCAGGTCGGCGCCGCCGGACTCCACCAGGCTGATCACCGGCAGCCGGTTGGCGATGGCGATGTCGTTGGCCCGCAAGGTCTTGCGCAGGGTCCACGGGTTGCTGGCCCCACCGCGCACGGTCGGGTCGCTCGCCGAGATCAGGCACTCCACGCCCTCGACCACGCCGATGCCGATCACGATGCTGGCGCCGACCTGGTAGTCGGTGCCCCAGGCCGCCAGCGGGGACAGCTCCAGGAACGGCGAGTCCTGGTCCAGCACCAGCTCGATGCGCTCCCGCGCCAGCAGCTTGCCGCGCTTGCGGTGCCGCTCCACGTACTTCGGACCGCCACCGGCCAGCGCCTTGGCGTGCTCGGCGTCCAGCTCGGTGAGCTTGGCCAGCATCGCCTCGCGGTTGGCGAGATGCTCGTCGGCAGCCGTGTCCACAGTGGACTTCAGTGTTGTCATCAGGCGAACCCCATCCGGCGCGCGGCCAGCTCGGTGAGCACCTCGGTGGTACCGCCACCGATGCCCAGGATCCTCGCGTCTCGGTAGTGCCGTTCCACTTCGGACTCCCGCAGGTACCCGGCGCCACCGTGCAGTTGCACCGCCGCGTCGACCACGTAGTCGCAGGCGGCCACCGCGGCGTTCTTGGCCATGCAGACCTGCGCAACGACCTCCTGCCCGGCGGCGATCCGCACCGCCACCTCGCGCGCATAGGTGCGAGCCAGCTCGATGCGCTGGGCCATCTCCACCAGCCGGTGCTTGACCACCTGGCGGGTGATCACCGGCCGGTCGAAGGTGACGCGGTTGCGCACGTAGTCCACGGTCAGGTCCAGGCAGCGCTGCGCGGTGGCGTAGGCCTGCACCGCAAGGGAGATCCGCTCCACCTGGAACTGGTTCATCAGCAGGGCGAAGCCGCCGTTCTCCGGTCCGACCAGGTTGGCCGCCGGCACGCGGGCGTCCACGAAGGACAGTTCCGCGGTGTCCGAGCAGTGCCAGCCCATCTTCTCCAGTCGGCGGCTCGCGCCGAAGCCCGGCGTGCCGCGCTCCACCACCAGCAGGCTGATCCCGGCGTGTCCCGGCCCACCGGTGCGCACGACGGTCGTCACGAAGTCGGCGCGGGCACCGGAGGTGATGAACATCTTGGCACCGTTGACGATGTAGTGGTCGCCCTCCCGCACGGCACGGGTGCGGATCGAGGCCACGTCCGAGCCGCCGTCGGGCTCGGTCACGCCCAGCGAACCGATCTTCTCCCCGGCCAGGGTGGGCCGCACGAAGCGGTCGATCAGCTGGGGATCGCCCGCGTCCACGATGTGCGGCACCGCGATGCCGTGCGTCATCAGCCCGGCCACCAGCCCGGAGGAGCCGCCCGCCTGGATCAGTTCCTCGGTGGCCACGACCGTGTCCAGCAGATCGCCACCGCTGCCGCCGACCTTCTCGTCGAAACCGATGCCCAGCAGGCCCATGTCGGCCGCGGTGCGGTGCAGGGCACGGGGCAGCTCGCCGTCGCGCTCCCACTGGTCCAGGTTGGGCCGCACCTCGCGCTGCACGAAGGCCCGCACGGTCTCGCGCAGCTGGCGCCGCTCGTCTGTCTCAAAAGGACTCACAGGTCCACCTCGATGGATCGCAGCCACTCGCCGAGGGCCTTGGCCTGGGGGTCGAAACGGGTGCTGGAGGACACGCCCTCACCGAGCAGTCCCTTGATCACGAAGTTGACGGCCCGCAGGTTGGGCAGCGGGAACCGGTGCACCTCAAGGCCTGCCAGCTCGGGCAGCAGATCGCGCAGCCGGGCCGTGGTCAGCGCGGAGCTGAGCACCTGGTAGCCCAGGTCGTCGCGGGCCCAGACGCCGAGGTTGGCGTCCCCGCCCTTGTCCCCCGACCGCGCGCCGAACAGCTCGCCGAGCCGGACTCGCCTGCCCAGCAAGGGTTCGTACCGCTCGGGGCCGTCATCGGGAAGGGTCTGCGCCACGGGTGCGGTCAGCGCGGGCGAGGGCACGTCGATGTGCGCGCCGTTGCCGAAGATGGCGGTCTGCACCAGCGCCTGCTGCGGCACATACGCGGCCGAGTAGACGCCGAACGGGGTGGCGTCGCTGGGCGGTGCGGTGACGTGGAAGCCGGGGTAGGAGGCCAGCGCGAGCTCGATCGCGGCCTGGGAGAAGGCGCGGCCGGACCGCTTGCCGTCGGCGTCCTTGATGGTGACGTGCAGCAGCGCGCTGGCCGCCTCCTCGGTGTCCGCCCCGGGCTCACCGGTGCGGGCCAGGGCCCAGGTCACGCCCTCAGCCCCGACGCGCTCGGTCAGCTGGCGGCGCACCAGGTCCGCCTTCGCGTCCACGTCCAGTCCACAGAGGACGAACGTGGTGGCGTTGCGGAAGCCGCCGATCCGGTTCAGGCACACCTTGGCCTCCGAGGGCGGCGGATCACCGCGCACGCCGGAGATCCGCACGCGGTCGGCGCCCTGCTGGCTGAGCTGGATGGTGTCGAACCGGGTGACCACGTCGGGGCCGAGGTAGTTCGGGCCACCGATCTCGTAGAGCAGTTGTGCCGTAACGGTTTCCACCGTGACGGCCCCACCGGTACCGGCGTGCTTGGTGATCACCGACGAGCCGTCGGCGTGCAGCTCGGCGAGCGGGAAACCGGGGTGGCCCAGGTCCTCGATCTCGGTGAAGAAGGAGTAGTTGCCGCCGGTGGCCTGCGCACCGCACTCCAGCACGTGCCCGGCCACGGTGGCCCCGGCCAGCGCGTCCCACTGGTCGCGGCCCCAGCGGAAGTGCGCGGCGGCCGGTCCGACCACCAGCGAGGCGTCGGTGACCCGCCCGGTGACCACGATGTCGGCCCCGCCCTTGATCGCCTCGCAGATGCCCCAGGCACCGAGGTAGGCGTTGGCGGTCAGCACCCCGCCGAAGCCGAACTCCTCGGCGCGCGGGCGCAGGTCGTCACCCTCCACGTAGGCCACCGACACGTCGATGCCCAGTCGCCGTGCCAGCTTGCCGATCGCCTCGGCCAGCCCGGCCGGGTTCAGCCCACCCGCGTTGGTGACGACCCGCACGCCGCGGTCCGCGACCAGCCCCAGCGATCCCTCCAGCTGGCGCAGGAAGGTCTTGGCGTAGCCGCCTTCGGGGTTCTTCAGCAGGTCACGACCGAGGATGAGCATGGTCAGCTCGGCCAGGTAGTCGCCGGTGAGCACGTCCAGCGGCCCACCCTCGAGCATCTCGCGGAACGCCGAGAACCGGTCCCCGTAGAAGCCGGAGGCGTTGCCCACGCGCAGTACGTCGGTCACGCGAACTCCCCCGCCTTGCGACCGGCACCGGGCGGACCGGCGAACGCCTGCGCCACGGCCAGCCACCGGTCGGCGGCCTCACCGCTGACCAGCAGCCGGAGGTCATCGCGGTGACGGCGCTGGGTGACGAGCTGGCAGAAGTCCAGTGCGGGCCCGCTCACCCGGTTGGCGGCGTCCTCGGGGCCCCAGGTCCACAGCGTGCCGTCGGGCCCGGTCAACTCCACCCGCACCGGCTCGCTGGGTGGCTCGGATCCGTTGATCTGGAAGGAGAAACCGAGTGTCCGCACGCCGATGTGCGCCACGTGGCGCAGCCTGGCCGTCGGCTGGCGGTGGATCCCGAAGGTGTCGGCGAGGTCCTGGCCGTGCGCCCAGGTCTCCATGATCCGCGCGGTGGCCATGGAGGCCACGCTCATCGGCGGCCCGAACCAGGGCAGCTTGTCCCCCGCCGGGACGGCCCTGAGCGCGGTCAGCAGCTCGCCGCGCACCGAGCGCCAGTCGGCAAGCAGTTCGGCGGGCGGCAGTTGGGCGCCCGCCTCGGCTGCCTCGTCCACGAACCCGGTGGGATTGGCCAAGGCCTGGTTGAGCGCCTCGGCGAAGCCCCCCGGGTTGGTGGCCGCCAGCAGCGCCTGCCGGTCGGTCCAGGCCAGATGCGCCACCTGGTGGGCCACCGTCCACCCGGCGGCGGGGGTGGGCCGCTGCCACTGGTCCGCGCTCAGCGGGGCGACCAGCGCGTCCACCTCGGCGCTCTCGGCTTCCAGGTCGGCAAGCAGTCCGGTCAGATCGGTCACGACCGCTCCTCCACAAGTGCGCTGTCGAGCATCGCGGCCCACCGGCGGACGATCTTGGCCCGGCGCCGCGAGTCATCGGTCAACTGGTTGGCCAGCGCCAAGCCCCTGGCCAGGTCGAGGGTGGCCTGCACGGCCTCGCGCACGCCCGCGCGGGACTCGTCGGCGCCCAGCAGGTCCACGGCCAGCCGGTGGCACTCGCGGCCCAGCCGCACCTCCAGGGCCACCACCACCTGCTTGAGGTCGGGGTCGGTGCGGGCCGCGACCCACAGCTCCAGGGCCGCGGTGAACATCGGGCTGGCGTAGAAGTCGGCGATCAGCTCCACCACCGCGCGGGTGCGGTCCGGCCTGGCGCGCACCGCGTCGGCCCGTGCCAGCAACTGCTCGGCGCTCTGCGCGCCGACGTGCTCCACCGCGGCGGTGACCAGCTCGTTGCGGGTGCGGAAGTGGTGCAGCTGCGCGCCCCGGGAGACCCCGGCCAGCTCGGCGACCGCCGTAGTCGTGGTGCCCGACCAGCCGTGCGCCACCAGGCACTCGACGGTGGCCTCCATGAGCTTGCGCCGCGTCTCGCGGCTGCGGTCGGCCTGCCGCTGCCTGGTCAGTTCGGGGGCCATGCAGCCGAGTGTGGCCCCGCTACTAACAAACAGTCAAGACTGAATGTTTGTACCGGTAGACTGCGCCCGTGGGCTCCTCCTGGGACTGGACGCTGTGGCTGCGCGACGCGCGCGCGGTTGACGCCGCCGTGCTCGACTTCGTGCGCGGGGCCGAGGCGGCCGGGCACCTCGACACGCTCGAACTCGACCTGTACGTCACTGGCAGGCAGGTGTCGATGAGCATGTCGCGCAGGGCCGAGGGGACCTTGCACCCCGTGGTGACCGAACTCTGGCTGACGACCGCCGAGCGGCACGGCGCCCTGTTCGGGCGGGTGAGCGACGAGTGGTCCGACGAACAGGTGTGGCGCCTGCTCAGCGACCCACTGGGCGAACAGGTGCCCGCGGTCGGCCGGTGGCCGGAACTGCTGGGCTGGTGGACCTACTTCGGCGCGGAGCGCGCCGGCGCACTGCCCCCGTTGCCCACGGGCGTGCCGGCCACCGTGCGGCCCACCGCGGGCGGCGGCGCCGTGCTGGCACTGCTCGAGGAGGCGACCGCCCTGGACGAACTCGAGTTCGAGCGGGTGCATCGGGTGCTGTTGGACAGCCAGGCCAGTCGCACGGAGGCCGCCAGTCACGCTGCAAGCAACTGGCGACCCCCGTGCGACCTACCGTGAGCCACTGGTCCGCGCGGTCAGGTCGGATCGCGGACAGTGACCAAGTCTCAGGCGGCGCCGACTCGCAGCAGCATGCCGGGCGTGCGGTCGTCGGGCAGCTCGATCAGCTCCGCGAGCACGCGGTGGGCAGCGCCCTCCGAGCTCCACAGGACCTGCGAGGGGGACAGGAAGTCCTCTTCCTCGCTGGGCATCCGCATGGCCAGCACGTCGTTCTCGTCGCGCAGCCACAGCACGTCGGTGACGTTGTCGTGGGCGCGGACCCCGACCACTGCCGTGATCTCCCCACTGGAATCACACGGATTGATGAACTGGAAGCCACGATCGAGTAGCTCCCGCAATCTTGTCTCCACTGAGTGTGCCGACTCAGCCGAGGAGGTCATCGAACTCGCCCTCTTTCGCACCAGCCAGGAAGGCTGCGATCTCCGCCTGCGTGTACACCAGCGCCGGCCCCTCGGGGAATCGCGAGTTGCGCACCGCGATCCCCGCGGGACCTAATGATGCGACTTCGACACAATTGCCCACCGCGCCGCTGCGGGCGCTCTTGCGCCACACGGCCCCGGCGAGGTCGCTGGCCGACATCCCGTTGTGGATCTTCTGAGCCATGGCCGCCCCCTCCGATTTTGCATTCTCTGGGTGCAAATGCACGTGCATCGGGCCGTGCCGACCGAAGGTAGCACGGGCTGCGGCACTGGCACATGCACGTGCATCGCGTTCGACCAAAATTGGGCCATCGGGGTGGTTTCCCAACCAGGGCCTAAAGTTCGTCGCGCACCTTGATCAACATCTGCCTGCTGCCCTCGGGGGTGAGCGCGTCCACCATGAGCCGGTCCATCATCCGGCCGTACAGCTCGAACTCGGCCCGCTTGTCCAGGTACAACGCGCCGCTGAGGTGCTCGATGTAGACCAGGTTCGGCAGTTCGGCCTCGGCGAAGCGCAGCAACGTGAACGCTCCCTCGGCCCCGTACCCGCTCAGCGCGTACGGCACGACCTGGAGCACCACGTTGGAGCGCCTGGTCAGGTCCAGGATGTGCTCGATCTGGTCGAACATCACCCGCCTGCCGCCGATGGGCCTGCGCAGCACCGACTCGTCGATCACCGCCCAGAACCGGGGTGCGTCGGGGCGGAACAACAACTTCTGCCGCTGCATGCGCAGCGCGACCCGGCGCTCCACGTCGGCGCTGGCCGCATCGGGACGCCCCCTGCTGGCGATGGCCAGCGCGTACTGCTCGGTCTGCATCAGCCCGGGCACGAACTGGAGTTCATAGCTCTGGATGCGCGACGCGGACTCCTCCAGGCCGACGTAGTCCTGGAACCAGTCGGGCATCAGGTCGTTGTAGCGGTGCCACCAGCCCGGTTCGTTGGACTGCTTGACCAGCGCCAGGAACATCTCGTGCTGGCCGGGATCGCTCACGCCGTACAACTTGAGCAGGTCCAGCACGTCCCGCTCCTTGAAACTGACCCGCCCCAGCTCCAGCCTGCTGATTTTCGACTCGGAACCACGAATGGAGTAGCCCGCGTCCGCTCGGGTGATTTCCGCGGCCTCACGGAGCCTGCGCAACTGCGCGCCGAGCATGATCCGGCGTGCGGTGGGACCGCCCGCACCAGCCGACTCGGCGGAACCACCAGCCGCCATTACCGCTCCTCCCAGCGCTGCACAGGGCCTCCAGGCCGTACCGCGCACCCCGGGTCGATCTTGCTCGGGGGCACGCCACGGGCGCTCCAACCTACACCGGCCAGCCGCCACGCCGACAACGCGCCAGCATTTACCACGGCAGCCACCACCCATACGCTGTGCCCCCGGTGATCGGCTGGTCGGCGATATCGCGAGGAGATGGTGAGACACTGATGCCCAGTCAAGAGGAAGCAATTCCCGTGTACATCGACACCACGAAAGCGAGTATCGCGCGGGTCTATGACGCCTTTCTGAATGGCAAGGACAACTACGAGATCGACCGGGAGGTGCTGCGCAGGGTCCAGCAGGTCGCGCCGGAGGCCTCGCAGCTGGCGTGGGACAACCGCGACTTCCTGATCCGCGCGACCCGGTTCATCGCCAGCCAGACCGGCATCACCCAGTTCCTGGACTGCGGTTCCGGCCTGCCCACCGCCGAGAACACCCACCAGGTCGCACAGCGGTTGCAGCCCGAGGCCAAGGTCGTCTACGTGGACAACGACCCGGTGGTGCTCGCGCACGGCAGAGCGCTGCTGGAGGAGAACGAGCAGACGCACTTCACCGCCGCCGACATCTTCCAGCCCGAGGAAATCCTCGCCAACGAGGTGGTGCGCAAGTACCTCGACTTCTCCGAGCCCATCGCGCTGTTCCAGTTCGGCACCCTGCACCACTACGACGGCGAGCGCGCGCCCAGCGACATCATGAAGGCCTACGTCGACGCGCTGCCCTCGGGTTCCTATGTGGGGCTGACCCACTTCTACGACCCTGGCACCGAGGAGTACAGCGAACTGGCCCGCCGCATGGAGGACATGTTCGTGCACAGCCCGATGGGCAGCGGCCGGTTCCGCACCATGGACGAGATCGCGTCCATGTTCCCCGGGCTGGAACTGGTCGCCCCCGGCCTGGTGCGGTGCGTCGACTGGTGGCCGGACGGCCCCCGCGTCAAGCCGCTGGACCCCGTGCAGCACTGCATCATCGGTGCCGTGGGCCGCAAACCCTGACCTCACAACAGGGTCAGCTGCTCCTGGTCGACCCGCTGCGCAGGCACGGCCGGGTCCGTGGGCAACGCGCCCGCTGGCCACGTCGCCTCCTGATCGGCCCCTGGCACGCCCCGTGCCGTGCCCTGGCCGGAGGCCAGACCGTGCTTGCGCAGCAAGGGTTTCACCCGCGCTGACAGCCACGCGCGGTAGCGCTTGTCCACGTAGCTGCCGGTGCCGTACAGCGCCCGGTAGCCCTCGACCAGGTCCGGGTGCTCGCGGCGCAGCCACTGGGCGAACCACTGCTTGGCGCCGGGCCGCAGGTGCAGCGCCAGCACGGTGACCCCGGTGGCCCCCGCCGCCGCGATCTCGCCCAGCAACGAGTCCAGGTGCTCGACCGAGTCCGTCAACGCGGGCAGCACCGGCGCCACGAAGACCCCGCAGGGCAACCCGGCGTCACGGATCTTGCGCACCAGTTCCAGCCTCGCCTGCGGACTGGGCGTGCCCGGCTCCAGGCTGCGCTGCAGGTGCCGGTCCACCAGCGCGATCGACACCCCCAGCCCCACCGGCACCCGTGTCGCCGCCTGCGCCAGCAGCGGCAGGTCCCTGGCCAGGGTCGTGCCCTTCGTGAGGATCGAGAACGGGGTGCCCGAGTCCGCCAGTGCTCGGATGATGCCCGGCATCAACTGGTAGCGCCCCTCCGCGCGCTGGTACGGATCGGTGTTGGTGCCCATCGCCACGTGCTCCCGCGTCCAGCGCGGCGAGTTCAGCCGCGCCGCCAGCACCTCCGCCGCGTTGACCTTCACCACCACTTGGCTGTTGAAGTCGTGCCCCGCGTCCAGATCCAGGTACGTGTGCGTGTTGCGCGCGAAGCAGTACGTGCAGCCGTGCGAGCAGCCCCGGTACGGGTTCACCGTCCAGCGGAAGGGCATCGGCGAGTCCCCGGGCACCTTGTTCAGCACGGTCTTCGCCCGCACCTCGTGGAACACCACCCCCGCGAACTCCGGTGACCGGACCGACCTGACGAGCCCGGACAGGCCCAGCAGGGCAGGCGGTTCACGGTCTGGTCGCTGCTCATCCCATCGCACCCCGCCATTCGAACATGCGTTCGAATTTGTGTCAAACCTGGTCACCTTGAGTTTCGCGGTCAGGCTGTGGCGTCTGCCCAGGCCAGGCGGATCGCATGGATTTGTTCGGGGGGTGGGATCGCCGGCCAGGTCGGCACGATAGTGGGCGGCGATGAGCACGCGGCGAAGCTTGATCAGCATGTCCTGGTAGCTGGGGTGGGTCTTGGTGGTGTACCAGCGGGCGCTGCGCCGGTGCTCGGTGACGACCTTGGGTGAGTGGCCAGCCAGGTGGTACCAGAGCACGACGAGGGTGTGGACGAGTATGACGAACGGCGCGGTGCGCTCGACGGTCCGCCGGGTGCGGTTACGGGCCTCGCCTGCTCCGGTGAGGTGTGTGGCGTCGTGGAACGCGATCTCGATGGCCCAACGGGCGGCATGGCGTTCGATGATCTGCGCTGTCGAGGTGGTGAGGTCGGTGGTCACCACGGCGAAGCCGGGTGTGCGGGGTTCGCGCACGGCGATCACCCGAACCAACTGGGCACGGACGCGGGGACGGCCCCTCCGCCGCGATTGCTGCGCCTGGGCACTGTCGGGGTGGAGTTCGTAGAGTCCGGCGTGGCGGGGCGGCGGGCCGGTGAGGGTGACGTTGCTTGGTAGGTGGCGCAGGGTGCGGCACAGGTAGGCGCCGTCGGTGCCGACGTGGACACGGCGGTCGGGCCGAATGCCCGTGATGAGAGTGATCAGTTCCTTGGCCAGCGTGGGTGTGGTCGGCCCGCCCGGCCGCCACAGTCCGAACAGCACCGGTAGGACGGTGGGGCGTTCCAGGAAAGGAAGCTCGACGACGAGGGCCGCGAGACAGTTTCTCTTGGCCAGCGGCCACTTTCCGGGAGCCGTCGTAGGCCCAGAACGCGCCGTGGACCTTGCGGCCGGCGCGCCGGAACAGCGTGTCGTCAACGGCGACCACTAGCGGTGCGCCAGCGGGAGTGAGCCAGCCAACCACCAACCCGACCATGGTCAGCCCGACCTGGTTCAGGCCCCATTGGGCGGTGGCGAAGAACCGGTGCGCGCGACTGTGGTGCCACACCCCGGCCATCCGTGCGGCGGTGAGCATGCCGCACACCGTCCGTCGCGCGGGCGCGGCGATCAAACCGGTCACCAGCGCGACGAACGTGGTGTAGATCCGCGCGGAGAAGCAGGGCCGGAACACCTCCAGCAGTTGCGACACGGACCTCGGCAGACACGGCATCGACACCAACGCCCTCCGCGGCAGGCAACCCGAACTGCGATGGTGGCTCGCCAGCAGGGCACGATCGCGCGACACGCCGGGCTACGGACGCGCTCGGGATCGCGCGCGGACATCGAAGGACTCCAACGGCGTTCCGATGATCGTCAGAAACGCGCGCTCGTGCCGATGAGCGATCGACTACGCCGGCCGCGTTTGGTGGCGCGTGCTGCGGGTGGAGGATCAAGTCTTGGTGGCTCGGGCTGGTGGTCGGCCTGTCGGGAGCGCCAGCGGCGACTGGGCGCCTGACCGCCGGGTGAGGTGGCCATCGCCCGGGGGCCGCCGATCTGGCGGTGGTGCCACAGTGCGCGCCAGCCGGGCGTCCTCGTTCTGCCGATGAGGACGTGGCGGCAGGGGCCGTGTGGGGGCTTATGGCCCTAGCCTCGGACGTTTCGTGTCGTGAAAAATGCGGCGTCCTGTTGGGCATGGTTTCCACGTCCATGCGGAGTAGAGGAGTGGTGGCGATGGCCGCCTCGTCCGCGTCACACGACCGTGTGGTGTTCGAGACCACCGACTACGACCAGGCGGGCGAGTTCCTGACGGGCCTGTACGGCATCGGCATACAGCTGACCGGCCGCAAGATCGGCTACTTCTACCGGCACACCCGGATGGCGGCCGACGCCTTCTCCGTCAATATCGCCGCGCAGCCCGACAAGATGGCGCTGACGGTGTCGCCGCTGACGGCGTCGCTGCTGGTCACCCAGTGCCGCACGACGCTGGACTTCCGCTGCGAGGGCGCCGAGCACAGGTTCGGTCCCGGCGAGGTGTTCCTGAACAACAGGACGGAGGACGGCAGCGCCTACTGGGCGCAGTGGTGTGACGGCGCCGTCCAGTGCACCATCCTGCCCTTCGCCACGCTGGGCCAGGTCGCCGCCACCGCCGACACCCGACGGGACACGCCGATCCGCTTCACCAGCCTGCGCCCGCACAGCCCGGCCCCCAGCCGCCACGTGACGGCCACCCTCGACTACCTCACCGCCGGCCTGCGCGACCAGCCCGAGACCATGTGCCAGCCCCTGGTGGCCGGCACGGCCGGACGGCTGCTGGCCGCGTCAATCCTTGCCGCCTTCCCCAACACCGCCCTGGCTGAGCCCACCATCGAGGACCGCCACGACGCGCACCCCGCCACGCTGCGCCGCGCCATCGCGTTCATCGACGACCACGTCCAGCACGACATCGCCGCCGCCGACATCGCCGCCGCCGCGCACACCACCATCCGGGCCGTCGAGTACGCCTTCCGCAGACATCGCGGCACCACCCCCATGGGCTACCTCCGCCAGGTCCGCCTCCACCACGCCCACCAGGAGCTGCTGGTCACCGACCCCACCACCGGGGTGACAGTGACCGAGGTCGCCGCCCGCTGGGGCTTCTTCCACCCCGGCCGCTTCGCCCACTACTACCGCGCCGCCTACGGCCGCCCGCCCTACCGCACCCTGCGACGCCACTAACCCTGACCCAGGCATCAACCCATGCCCATCCCTGGAAATCCCCGCCAGGCACCGAAACACCCGCACATGCCGCATTGAGCGTGATGAGCGGGCACCCGACGGTCAACGGCTCAGCGAACGGGTGTTCGATCGCAACGCGAAAGTCGAGAGTCACCCACCCGGTCTTCGCCTGAGCCAGCTCGGCGGGGTGAACTCCGGCCTGCCGTTGACGATCCGCACTGTCCAGCCACTGTGGTGGATCAGTCGGTGGTGCATCCCGCACAGCAGCACCAGGTTGGCCAGCGCCGTCACTCCTCCGTCCGCCCAGTGGATGATGTGGTGTGCATGGCAACTGCTCGGCCGTCGCCTGCACCCCGGGAAGGCGCAATGCTTGTCCCTGACGATCAGTGCTCGTCGGAGGTGGGGCGGCACGGTGTAGCTGATCCGCCCGATATCGAGGGGTTCGGAGTTGCTGCCCAGTACTACTGGGATCACCTTCGCGTCACAGGCGAGTCGGCGGATCGCTGATGGGGCGAGTTCGGTGGTGCCGAGCCCGTTCTGGAGTGTTGTCAGCGGGATCGTCACCGCGATGTGGGGGCGTTCCCCACCCTCCGTCGGCGTGGAGCTGGTCTCCAGCAGTTCCGCGAACGCGTCCCCTTGCCGTTCGGGCAGGGGGCGGGTGTCGCCTGCGCCGTGTGGTTTCGCCAGCGGGCTGAGCACGGCCCCCAGCAGTGCGCCAGTCTCCGCGTCCAGGCACCCCTGGAACCGTACTGACCCGTCCCGCCGTGTGTCGTACCGGAACTCCCGTCGGGGATGGGCGAGTTCGTCCTCGCTCGGTAGCGCCCCGTCAGGGTCCAGCCGGTTGACGATCTCCCGGCCCAGCGGCACCAGGTTGGAGGCATCCAGGTGCTGGGCCGCTGCTGCCAGGACCTCCACGGCGTGCCCGCGCTCGGTCTGATCCACGTGTGGCGGCAACTCCCGCAGCACCCGGTCGATCACCGACAACTGCTCCGGCTCCAGTGGAACTGCGACCGGAACGCCCGCGTGCGCGATCCGCTGCCTGGCTTCCTTCTTGCTCACGCAGAGCACACCGCGCAGCAACTCTGCCAGGCTCGGATACCCCACCCGCTCCGCCACACCCCGCGCATCCGCCTCCGCGACCAACTCCAACACCCGCGCATACGCTTGCCGTAGAACCACTTCCGCGTCCTGCAACTCGCCCAACAGCTCCGCGTCCCCCAACCGCCACAACCCTTCGGCGGGCGGAGTCTCCACGAATGCTGTCATGCCAACAATTCTACTCCACTATTCGCACCAAAACCGTTGCACACCAATGGCTACCCATGTGGGTGACCACACCCAAAACCCAACCCGAGCCAGTCAACGAGACCCACCCACCCCAGAACGGAACTCACCCTCCTCAGAGCGGGACTCACGCTCCCCACAACGGGACTCACCCTCCAGTCAGCGAGACTCACCCACCGGAGCCCGGGACTCACCTACCCCAAAACGGGACTCGCGCCCCTCAGCCCGGGACTCACCCTCCCCAGCACGGGACTCGCTTGCCGGAGAACGGAACTCACTCACCCCAGACCGGGACTCGCGCCCCAGTCAGCGGGACACACCGCACCGGAACGCCGAACACACTGCCCTGGACACGCCGACACGCCATCCCGCTATGTCCGACACGCCGCACCGGAACGTCCGACACGCACCCCCGGAACCACCGACACACCATCCCGGAACGTCCGACACACCACCCCAGAACACCGAACACGCGACACCCCAACGTCCGACACATCGCACCCCAACCGCCGACACACCACCCCGCAACGTCCGACACGCACCTCAACCCCCGCGTACCGCACCACCAACCCCCGCACACCCCCCACCAACCCGGGGTTGGTTTGGTGCGGGTAGCGGCGGCCTTACGCTCGTCGGCGAATCGGGGCATCCCCCCATGCCCCGGAAACCCCGATCCAAGGCCGCCGCGAGGGACCCGCACCAAACCAACCCCACACCCCCAACCCCGACACACCCCGTGTACACCCCGCAAACGCCAACACGCGACAGCAGCCGGGACCACCCACCCCAGACCGAGACTCGCACACCAGACAACGGAACTCACCCACCTCAGACCGAGACACGCCGCCAACCGCCAACACACCGCACCGGAACGCCGAACACGCCGTACCAGACCGCCCGACACACCACCCCGCAAACGCCGACACACCCCACCCGAACGTCCAACACACCGCACCGGAACGCCGAACACGCGGCACCGCAACGCCCGACACACCACCCCCGAACGCCCGACACGCGCCCACACTCCCACCCCTCACCCCCTACGCCCCCAACCCCCCAGCACCCCGTAAGACCCCGCCATCCCTCTCCCACTCCTCACCCGTCACCGCGTACTCCACCTCGCCGAACTCGGTGCCCGGCAAGGGATCCGGCCAGTCCACGTGGAACGTCCGCACGTAGCTCAGCCCGCACTTCTCCATCACCCGCCGGGATCCCGCGTTGACGAACATCGTCTCCGCGTAGACACGCCGCACGCCCAGTTCACCGAATCCCAGGCCGATCACGGCGCGCCCGCCCTCCGTGGCGTACCCCTTGCCCCATTCGGCGCGACGCAGCCGGTAGCCCAGTTCGCAGCCCCGCTCACCGGGTGGTCCGAGCGCGATCCAGCCGAGGAACCGGCCGTCGGCGCGGTCCAGTGCTGCCCAGCGGCCGAACCGCTCGTGCTGCCGGTACCCGGCGAGGATGCGCGGCAGCACCTCGTGCTCGACGACGTCGCGCGGGGTCGGCCTGCCGGTGTCGAGGTAGCGCATGACCTCGGGGTCGCTGTCCAGTTCCACGAGCAGGTCGGCGTCGCGCTCGGTGAACCGGCGCAGGACGAGCCGGTCGGTCTCCAGGTGCACGTGCATGCCCGCATCCTCCCCGGGCTGTCGAGCGACTTGCCCGGAACTCGGGTTGACTTTGACGTTACGTCAACTTCTAACCTGGGTCCCGTGAGGCGGAGGGAGCGGAAATGAGCTGGTCAACGGCACAGGTGGCGCGGATGGCGAAGGTGACGTCCCGGACCCTGCGGCACTACGACCGGATCGGGCTGCTGGTCCCGGCGTGGACCGGGAACAACGGCTACCGCTACTACGAGCAGGAGCAGTTGCTGAGGTTGCAGCGGATCCTGCTGCTGCGCGAACTCGGGCTCGGGCTCAACCAGGTCGCCGAGATCGTGGACGCGCGGCACGACCAGGTGGCGGCGCTGCGCCAGCACCACAAGTGGCTGCTGCGCGAACAGGAGCGCTACGCCCGGTTGGCCGCCACCGTCTCCGAGACGATCAGTCAACTGGAAGGGGGAAACGAGATGGCCGCCGACAGGTTGTTCGAGGGCTTCGACGTGGACAGCGAACGGCAGAAGGAGTACGAGGCGTACCTGCGGGCCCGCTTCGGCGAGGGCGTGCAGGAGCACCTGGACGAGTCCAAGGGCCGCATGCGCGACTGGTCCGACCAGCAGAAGTCCGAGTTCCTGGCGGAGTGGCCCGCGATCCTGAGGCGGGTCGCGGAGCTGGCCGAGGCCGGGGTCGCGGTGACCGAGGAGCGCGCGCTGGACGTGCTGGCCGGGCACTACGCCTTCGTGTGCAAGGCGTGGACGCCCAACAAGCACTCCTACCGGGGGCTTGGCGAGATGTACGCGGACACCGAGGAGTTCCGCTCGCAGATCGAGGCGGTCCGCCCCGGGCTGGCCGAGTACCTGCGTGACGCCATGGCCGCCTACGCCGAGGCCCGCCTGAGCTAGTACTAACCCCCGAGGGGGAAGGGCCGCCCGTGGCACCCAGGTCACGGGCGGCCCACTCGCGTGCACCACGATTACCGGCATGACCCACGGGCACGGCCACTCGCACGGACCCAGCACACCGGCCTCGGCGAAGGTGCGCAAACTGGTCATCGGCCTGCTGCTGCCACTGGTGCTGGCCACAGTGGTCGGTGCGCTGGTGCTCTACCCGTGGGGTGGCACGCCGGTGGCCAACACCCAGGGCGGACCGACCACCACCGTGTACGGCGTGGTGACCGGGGTGCAGTCCGTGGACTGTCCCGGGGGCAGCGGCAAGCGCTGCGACGAGGTCACGGTGCGGCTGGACGACGGGCAGTCCGTGACCGAGCCCATGCCGGTGGAGCCGTCCACCCCGCGGTTCTCCGTGGACGACAAGGTGGTGCTGTCCTACAACGGCGGTGACGCCAGGGATCCCAGTTCGTACCAACTGGCCGACTTCCAGCGCAGCGGCCCGCTGTTGGTGCTGGCCGCGCTGTTCGCCGCCGCCGTGCTGGCGCTCGGCCGTTGGCAGGGGGCCAAGGCGCTGCTCGCACTGGCGTTGACCTTCGTGGTGCTGACCCTGTTCATCCTGCCCGCGATCCTGGCGGGCAAGGACCCGCTCGCGGTCGGCATCATCGGCTCGGCACTGATCATGTTCGCGGTGCTGTACCTGACGCACGGCCTGTCCGCGCGCACCTCGACGGCCGTGGTCGGCACGCTGGTCAGCCTGGGGCTGATCGGACTGCTCGGCTGGCTGTTCACGGTGGTGGCCAGCCTGACCGGCCTGAACGAGGACACCAGCAACCTGCTCCAGGTGCTGGGGCACGGCTTCGACGCCCGCGGGCTGCTGCTGGCCGGGGTCGTGATCGGCTCGGTCGGTGTGCTCGACGACGTGACGGTCACCCAGACCAGCGCCGTGTGGGAACTGCGGCGGGCCAACCCGAAGCTGGGCTGGCGCCAGCTGTACGCGGCGGGCCTGCGCATCGGCCGTGACCACATGTCCTCCTCGGTGAACACGCTGGTCATGGCCTACGCGGGCGCCGGGCTGCCGCTGCTGCTGGCCTACGCGGCCACCGGCAAGGGCGTAGGCGAGGTGCTCGGCCTGGAGACGATCGCCCAGGAGCTACTGCGCACCCTGGTGGGCAGCATCGGACTGGTCGCCTCGGTGCCGATCACCACCGTGCTGGCCGCGCTGATCGCCATGCAGGAGAAGGTCCCGGTGCCCGTGGTGCGCCGCCGCAAGCCGCGCCCGCTGCGCCCCGACGACTACCCCACCGAGCCGCTCACCCTGTGAGCACGGGGTGAGCGGCCCACGCCGTCAGGGCAGGACCTGGATCTTGCGGCCCTTGCCCGCCTTGAACTGCTCCAGTGCGGCCGGGTACTGCTCCAGCGGCAGGCGGTCGCTGATGAACACCTCGGGGTCGAGCACCCCGGTGGCGAACAGGTCGGCGGCCCGCTCGTAGCTGTGCAGCACGGCCATCGAGCCGGTGATGGTGATCTCCTCGTTGTAGATCCGGTACGGGGAGACCTGCACGCGGGTGGCGTAGTCGGAGACACCGAACTGGAGGAAGGTGCCGCCCTTGGCCACGCGGTCGATGCCGTCCTGGATGGCGTGCGCGTTGCCGGTGGCGTCGATGACCACGTCCCAGCCGCCCGGCCGGTCGATCTCGTCGGGGGTGGTCGCCACGGTGCTGCACCCGAGCTGGCGGGCGGTGGACAGCCGGTCCTCGTTGAGGTCCACCACGTCGATGCTCGCCGCGCCGGTGAGCTTGCCCAGTTGCAGCATCATCAGCCCCATGGTGCCCGAGCCGTAGATCAGCACGCGGCTGGCCAGCTGGCTGCGCAGCACGTCGTAACCGCGCACCGCGCAGGACAGCGGCTCGATCAGCGCGGCGTCCTCGGTGCGCACGTGGTCGGGCAGTTTCACGCAGTTGGCCACCGGGGCGAGCGCGTACTCGGCGGCGCCGCCCGCGGTGGACACGCCGATGCCGCCCCAGCGCTCGCACAGGTTGTTGCGGCCCACCCGGCAGTACCGGCACTCGTGGCAGTACAGCGAGGGGTCCACGGCCACCCGGTCGCCGACCTTGACCTCGGTGACCTCCGCGCCGACCTCGGCCACCACCCCGGCGAACTCGTGGCCCGGGATCACCGGCAGGGTGGGCGCGAACTCGCCCTGGAGGATGTGCAGGTCGGTGCCGCACAGCCCGCAGGCGGCCACGTCCACCACGACCTGCCTGCGGCCGGGAGTCGGATCGTCCACAGTGGTCACTTCGACCTGACCGACACCGCTGATGACAGCTGCTCTCACTTGACGGCTCCTAGCGACAGGCCCTGGACCAGCTTGTCCTGGGCGGTGAACCCGGCCACGAGAACCGGCAACGAGATCACGGTAGCGGCAGCGCACACCTTGGCCAGGAACAGGCCCTGGCTGGTGACGAAACTGGTCAGGAACACCGGGGCGGTGCCCGCGACGACACCGGTCAGCACGCGGGCGAACAGCAACTCGTTCCAGCTGAAGATGAAGCAGATCAACGAGGTCGCCGCGATACCGGGCATGGCGACGGGGGCGACCACCTTGCGCAGGGTGGTGACCAGGCTCGCCCCGTCGATGGCGGCGGCCTCCAGCATCTCCTTGGGCACCTCGGCAAGGAAGGAGCGCATCAGCCACACCGCGATGGGCAGGTTCATCGAGGTGTAGAGCAGGATCAGGAACCAGATGTTGTCCAGCATCCCGGTGTACTGGGCCACCAGGTAGATCGGCAGGATGCCCGCGACCACCGGCAGCATCTTGGTGGACAGGAAGAAGAACAGCACATCCGACCACTTGCGCACCGGCTTGATCGACAGCGCGTAGGCCGCCGGGACGGACAGCAGCAGCACCAGGACGGTGGACCCGATGCTCGCGCTGGCCGAGTTGAGCAGCGGCGGCCAGGGGCTGACACCCGTTGTGGCGCCGAAGAACTCGGCGTAGCCCTGGAAGGTCAGCTTGGCCGCGATCGAGGGCGGGTTGGTCGCCGCGTCGGACTCGCTGTGCAGCGAGGTCAGCACCATCCACAGCACCGGGAGCACGAACAGGATGCCGGCGAACCACGCGAGCACGCCCCACGGCCGCCACGCCTGCTTGGTGGTCATGACTGCACCTCGTTCCGCAGCAGGGAGGACACCACGCGCAGCGCGAACGTGGCGATGATGATCGAGGCGATGACCACCACGACGCCCGCCGCCGAGGCCTGCCCGTAGTCGTGGGCCTGGAAGAAGGTCTGGTAGATCGTGTAGGGCAGGTTGGCCGTGCCCAGCCCGCCGGAGGTGATGGTGAACACCGCGTCGAAGTTCTGCACGATGTAGATCGAGCCAAGCAGCCCGCCCAGTTCCAGGTACTGGCGCAGGTGCGGCAGGGTCAGGTAGCGGAACACCTGCCAGCCGGTGGCACCGTCCATCTTGGCTGCCTCGATCGCGTCCATCGGACGGCTTTGCAGGCCCGCCAACAGGATCAGCATCATGAACGGGGTCCACTGCCACACCAGGGAGGCCTCGATGGCGATCTTGGGCATGGAGCTGATCCAGTCCGGCTGCGGCGGGGTCGCCCCGCCGAACAGGCCCCAGATCCAGGTGAGCACCCCGTTGAACAGGCCGTACTCCGGGTTGAACAGCACGTGCTTCCACAGCAGGGCCGCCGCCACCGGCACCACCAGGAACGGCGCGATCAGCATGGTGCGCACCGCGCCGCGGCCGCGGAACTTCTTGTCCAGCAACAGGGCCAGGCCCAGGCCGAGCACCAGGCTGACCAGCACCACGCTGACGGTGAGCACGATGGTGGACAGCACCGAGGAGCGCAGGTCGGGGTCGACGATCACCGTGGCGTAGTTGTCCAGCCCGGCGAAGCCTCTGCTCTTGGGATCCAGGGCGTTCCACTGGAGGAAGGAGATCACCAGCGTGGCCACGAAGGGCAGCTGGGTCACCACGATCATGAACAGCAGCGCGGGCAGCAGGGGTGCCCGCCGCGCCCAGTCGGCCATCCGCCTCGGCGCCGCCAGAGCCTGGGTCGTCATCACTGTCCTCCCTTGTGCTTGGCGGCGACTCGTGCGGCCCGTTCCTGGCCGCTGTCCAGCGCTTCGTCCACTGTGGAGCTACCCGCGATGGCCGCGCTGACGTCCTGCGAGATGCGGGTGGCCAGCTCGGTGAACTCGGGGATGTCCACGAACTGGATGCCCACCGTTGGCCTGGGCTGCACGCCGGGATTGCGCGGGTCGGCGGAGGTGAGCGCCCTCTCCGTCTGCGGGGCGAAGGCGTTGGTCACCTTCAGGTAGTCGGGGTTGCGGTAGGTGGAGGACCGCTTGCCGTCGGGAATCCTGGACCAGCCCAGCTTGCTGCCGACCAGGTTCTCGTAGTCCTTGCTGGAGGCCCAGGAGATGAACTTCCACGCCAGGTCCTGCTTCGTGCTGGCCTTCTGCATGCCCCAGGCCCAGGTGTAGAGCCAACCCGAGCTCTTGGTCCGGTCCACCGGAGCCTGGGCGAAGCCGAGCTTGCCCGCGACCGGGGAGTCCGGGGCCTCCAGCAGACCGGCCGCCGAGGTGGCGTCGTACCACATGGCCGCCTTGCCCTGGGTCATGTTGTTCAGGCACTCCGCGAACCCGGCCTGTGGGGCGCCCGCCTCGCCGTGGGCGCGCACCAGGTCCACGTAGAACTGGGTGGCCCGCTTGAACTCCGGGGAGTTGACCTGGGCCTGCCAGTCCTTGCTGAACCAGGTGCCGCCGAAGGTGTTGACCACCGTGGTCAGCGGGGCGAACAGCTGGCCCCAGCCGGGCTGGCCGCGCAGGCAGATGCCGCGCATACCGGGCTGGGCACCGTCCACTTTGGCCGCCAGGTCGGCGACCTGCTGCCAGGTCGGGTTCTCCGGCATGGTCAGGCCCTTGGCCTGGAAAACGTCCTTGCGGTACATGAGGAACGAGGACTCGCCGTAGAACGGCTCGGCGTAGACGTGCCCGTCGTCAGCGGTCAGCGACTGGCGCATGGAGGGCAGCACGTCCTCCTGGTCGAAGCCCGGGTCGGCGGCGATGTGCGAGTCCAGCGGGGCGAGCCACTCGTTCTTGGCGTAGAACGGGACCTCGTAGTTGCTGATCGTGGCCACGTCGTACTGACCGGCCTGGCTGGAGAACTCCTGGCTGATCTTGTCCCGGACGTCGTTCTCCGGCAGCACGGTGTAGTTGACCTTGATCCCGGTACGCTGGGTGAACTGCTCGGCGGTGAGCTTCTGGATGTCCAGCATCTGCGGGTTGTTGACCATCAGCACGTTGATCGAGGAACTGTCGCCGGGGCCGATGCCCCCGCCCGCCCCCGCGCACGCGGTGGCCGTCGCGGCCACCACCGTGACCGCCAGTGCCGCGCCCAGGGCGCGGTGCGACGCCGATGTCGCCATTGCAGTGTTCTCCTCGCAGCAGAGTGAGCGGGCGTCAGACCCTGATCACCTTCGGGCCCAGCGCCGCGTAGCGGCTGACCTCCGCGGGCGGCAGCGCGGTGTCGGTGACGATGGCCTCGAAGTCACCGACTTCGGCGAACCGGCTGAAGCTGGCCGCGCCGAACTTGGTGTGGATGCCGACGAAGACCCTGCGACGGGAGACCTCCATCGCCTTGGCCTTGACCGCGCCGACCGCGGGATCGGGCGTGGTCAGCCCGTGTTCGCGGGAGATGCCGTTCGCCCCGACGTAGGCCAGGTCGATGACCATCTCGCCGAGCATGCGCAGCACCCAGTGGTCGACGGTGGCCATCGTGCGGCCACGCAGGCGGCCACCCAGCAGCAGCACCGTGGTGGTGGGCACGGCCGACAGGGCGGCGGCCGTGGGCAGGGAAGCCGTCACCACGGTGAGCGGACGGCTGGTCGGCAGTTCCTCGGCCACCAGCTGCGGGGTGATGCCCTCGTCCACGAACACCGTCTCCGCGTCGCCCAGCCGCTCGGCGGCGGCCCTGGCGATGCGGCGTTTCTGCTGGACCCGTGAGGTCGACCGGTAGGCCAGACCCGTCTCGAAGCCCGCGGTCTCCACGGGGGTCGCCCCGCCGTGCGTGCGCCGGACCAGGCCGTGCTCGTCGAGCAGCCGCAGGTCCCTGCGCACCGTCTCCGGGGCCACGTTGAGCTCGGTGGCGATGTCGGCCACATCCACCCGTCCGTGTTCGCGTGCCCGGTCGAGGATGTGTCGCTGACGCTCGTCGGCCTGCATCTGCTTGTTCCTCCTCGCCGGACTCGGGCGTCCCCTGTGCCCGTTCGGGCGTGGGGAACAGGTTCACACCGAAGACACACTGTGGCCAGCGCCACAGGCACCCCCGAGCCGCCCGGTTCTTGCCCGTATTTTCGGCGCCGAGCTGGTGCCGCGCACGGCCCGCGGACGATCTATGACCGATTCGGGCCCAGCCGTTGCCCGTTCGGCGCCCGCCGTCCGGGCCACCCAGGTCACGAGAAGGCAACGGTGGATGTGGTGGACTGGGCACATGGTGAGCACACCTGCTTGGGCGAAACTGGTGGTCGCGCTGACCACGGCGGGACCGCTGGCACTGGTCGGCCTGCCGGGTCAGCTGACGGGCAACTCACTGGCCACCGGCCTCAGCCCGGAGCAACTGGCGGGTCAGCGGGTGGTCTACTCCTACAAGGGGGCGCTGCCACCGGCCAGCCTGCTGGACAAGATCAGGGCGGGCCAGGCGGCCGGGGTCATCTTCTTCGGCGAGAACATCACCGCGCAGCTGCCCACCGCCGTGCAACAGCTCAAGGACGCCAACGCGCAGAGCCCGGTGAAGGCCCCGCTGCTGCTGATGACCGACCAGGAGGGCGGCAAGGTGCGGCGGCTGCCCGGTGCGCCCGAGCTGTCCGAGAAGCAGATCGGGCAGTCACCTGACGGGGTGAACCTGGCGGCACAGGCGGGTACCGGGGCCGCGCAGAACCTGACCGCGGCGGGCATGAACCTCAACCTGTCGCCGGTGCTGGACGTGTACCGCAAGCCGGGTGACTTCCTGGACCAGGCCCAGCGCTCGTACAGCACCAACCCGGACACGGTTTCCGCGCTGGGCAAGCAGTTCGTCACGGCCCAGCAGCAGGCGGGTGTGGCGGCGACCGTCAAGCACTTCCCGGGGCTGGGGCCCGCCGCGGCGGGCGAGAACACCGACGAGGCCCCGGTGACGATCAACGAGTCCCTGGACGAGCTGCGCTCGGTGGACGAGAAGCCCTACGGCGAGGCGATCGCGGCCGGGGCCAAGCTGGTGATGATGTCCTGGGCGACCTACCCGGCGCTGGACGCGAGCCTGCCCGCGGGCCTGTCGCCGAAGGTGGTCGGCGAGGAGCTGCGGGGCAGGCTGGGCTACCAGGGGGTCACCGTGACCGACGCGCTGGAGGCGGGCGGCCTCAGGGCGTTCGGCGGCACCGAGCAGCGGGCGGTGCGGGCGGCCAAGGCGGGCATGGACCTGATCCTGTGCTCGGCGCGGGATTCGGGGCAGGGCGATGCCGCGGGCGGGGCGCTGACGGCCGCGTTCAAGTCGGGCCAGCTCGACCAGGCGGCCTTCCTCGGTGCGGCGCAGCGCGTGCTGGAGCTGCGCAAGACCCTGCGCTGATCAGCCGTTGGCCAGCACCACGAAGTCGTAGCGGATCTGGCCGTCCCGGGAACCGGTCGGCGAGACGACGAGGCGGTCGGCGCTGTCGCCGGGGTAGGTCGCGGTGCAGTTCAGCTGCGTGCCGGGCAGCGCGGACAGGTCCCCGGCGCAGGTCACGTGGTCGGGCCTGCGCCCGTCGAAGGTGCTGAGCTTGTCGCCCAGGGTCTGCTCCACGGTGGCCCTGGCGACCTTGCCGTCGGCGGTGTTGGCCGTGGCCTCCGTGCTCAGCCCGCTGAGGAACACCCCGGCCACGCCGCCCATCGCCAGCACGGCGGCCACTGACAGTCCGATCACCAAGCGCCTCATGTACTCAACGATGCAGTCCGCGTGGGTCCGCGCGCGTTAGCCGGGACGACGATCCGGCCGTACTACCCCGGGATGACCTGGCCGAGGAAGCGCAGGGCGTCGGGCAGCACACGGCGCCAGTAGCCCTCGTTGTGCAGGCCGTGGTCGAAGGCCGACACCGTGGCGGGCAGCAGCCGTGCCGAGTCGATGAACGGGTCCTCCAGCCCGCACCACACACCGAGCCGGGGCGGCAGCCGGTCCAGGTGGCGCAGCGGCTCGTGGGCGGCCCACTGCGCCTCGTCGGCGAACCCGTCGATCGTGCGCGCGTCCGGCCACGAGCGGAACAGGGCGGGGCTGAGTACGGCGGCCGCAGGCAGGTCACGGGCGTACTCCAGGCCGCCGAAGCAGCCCATGGAGATGCCCAGCGCGGCCCGTGGCGCGGACAGGCCCAGCCCGGTGAGCCAGCCGGGAAGTTCCTCGCGGAGCATGGCCTGCGGGTCGTCGGACGGATCGCGGGCCACCCAGTAGGAGTCCCCGCCGTCCACCGCGACGAGCGCGCACCTGGGCTGGGCCGCCAGGAAGCGGGGCAGGCCCAGCTCGACCATGCCCTGGGCGTTGTTGCCACGCCCGTGCAGCACCACGCACACCGGCAGGTCGGCCGCCGGGACCATCGCCACCAGCGTGACCTCCCGGCCGCGGGCCGCCGAGTGGAACCGGTGCACCGAGGTCGGCACCGGGGCCAGGTCGGGCACCACCCCGTCCGGCCCCACCAGGCCCAGGGCCCTGCGCAGCGGCACCTCCTCGACGACGGCCAGCCCTGCCCCCAGCAGGCCGATCCCTGCCCCCGCCACCAGCAGTTTTCGCCTCGTCATCACCTTGTCAGGGACGTGTGGGCGGTAGTCCCGGTTCCGTGCTGCACAGACTGTGCGCACTGGGCGTGAACCGTGGACACTGTGACACTGCCCAACCGGGCAGAGGGCGCCGACGATACTGGCTTCGCGCCCGAGTGACCTCAGGAGCAGCCATGGCCCCCAGCACCCAGGTTGAGCACCCGGACGGTCGAGTCGAGCTGGTGGACGACGCGCGGATCGCCGACAGCCCCTACTACAACCCCGAGCTGGCGCCGGTCCCGCTCACGCGGCGCACGTGGAGCACCTACAACTTCTTCGCGCTGTGGATGGGCATGGCCCACAACATCCCCAGCTACACCCTGGCCGCCTCACTGATCGCGCTGGGCATGGACTGGGTGCAGGCCTTCCTGACCATCACGCTGGGCAACCTGGTCGTGCTGATCCCCATGCTGCTCAACAGCCACGCGGGCACCCGCTACGGCATCCCGTTCCCGGTGTTCGCGCGCAGCTTCTTCGGCCTGCGCGGGGCGAACCTGGCCGCCCTGCTGCGGGCGTTCATCGCCTGCGGCTGGTTCGGCATCCAGACCTGGGTCGGCGGCGAGGCGGTCTACGTCATCGTGGGCAAGCTGTCCGGTCCCGGCTGGACAGACTCGACCGTGCTGCTCGGCCAGCACTGGACCATGTGGCTGTCCTTCGCCCTGTTCTGGGTGGTGCAGATGCTGATCATCTGGCGGGGCATGGAGGCGATCCGCCGGTTCGAGAACTGGACCGCCCCGCTGGTCTCGGTGGGCTTCCTGATCCTGCTCGGCTACGTGCTGATCAAGGCGGGCGGCTTCGGCCCGATCCTGTCCGAGCCCTCCAAACTGGGCTGGGGGCCCGGGTTCTGGGCGGTGTTCGCGCCCTCGCTGATGGCGATGATCGCGTTCTGGTCCACGCTCTCACTGAACATGCCCGACTTCACCCGGTTCGGCGGCAGCCAGCGCAAGCAGTTGTGGGGCCAGGTGCTCGGCCTGCCCACCACGATGTCGTTCATCGCGATCGTGGCCATCCTGACCACCTCCGGCGCGGTCTCCCTGTACGGCACCGCGATCTGGGACCCCGCACAGCTGGCCAGCCGCTTCGACAGCCCGGTGCTGGTGGTCGTCGCGCTGGTCGCGCTGGTGCTGGCCACGGTCTCGGCGAACCTGGCCGCCAACGTGGTCAGCCCCTCCTACGACTTCTCCAACGCCTTCCCGCGCCGGATCACCTTCGCCACCGGCGGGCTGATCACCGGCGTGCTCGGCGTGCTGATCCAGCCCTGGCGGCTGATCTCCGACCCGCACATCTACATCTTCACCTGGCTGGGCTTCTACGGCGGGGTGCTGGCCGCGGTGGCCGGGGTGCTGGTCGCGGGCTACTGGGTGGTCGACCGCACCGAGCTGGACCTGGTGGAGCTGTACCGGCCCGGTGGCCGGTACTGGTTCAGCGGGGGCTGGAACTGGCGGGCACTGGTGTCCACTGTGGTCGGTGCCGTGCTCGCGGTTGGCGGTGCCTACTCCGCGCCGGGCCAGGGCCCGTTCCCCGAGCACGGGCTCATCCCGCTGCTCAAGCCGCTCTACGACTACAGCTGGGTGGCCGGGCTGATCGGCGCCTTCCTGGTGTACCTGCTGCTGTCGCGGCCCGCCGTGCAGCGCAGCGCGCCGAGGGTCACCCCGTTGCCGGTGGGCGAGGACTGATCGCCCGCAATACCTTGTCCCCTTGGACACCGAACAGTCAGGAGATCACGTGGCACAGATCGTCAGGGCAGGGCTGATCCAGCAGCGGTGGACCGGTGACAAGGAGTCGATGATCCGCAACGCGGTGGACGCGATCGCCACCGCCGCCTCGCAGGGCGCGCAGGTGGTGTGCCTGCAGGAACTGTTCTACGGTCCGTACTTCTGCCAGGTGCAGGACACCGACTACTACTCCTACACCGAGCAGATCCCCGACGGCCCGACCACCCAGCTGATGTGCGAGGTGGCCCGCCAGCACGGGGTCGTGCTCGTGGTGCCGATGTACGAGCAGGAGCAGCCGGGGGTCTACTACAACACCGCGGCCGTGATCGACGCGGACGGCAGGTACCTGGGCAAGCACCGCAAGAACCACATCCCGCAGGTGAAGGGCTTCTGGGAGAAGTTCTACTTCCGCCCCGGCAACATGGGCTACCCGGTGTTCGACACGGCGGTGGGCCGGATCGGGGTCTACATCTGCTACGAGCGGCACTTCCCCGAGGGCTGGCGCGCGCTGGGCCTGGCCGGGGCCAAGATCGTGTTCAACCCCTCGGCGACCAGCCGCGGCCTGTCTGAGTACCTGTGGCGGCTGGAGCAGCCAGCGGCGGCGGTGGCCAACGAGTACTTCGTCGGCACGATCAACCGAGTCGGGGTCGAACCACTGGGCGAGAACGAGTTCTACGGCCAGACCTACTTCGCCGACCCGCGCGGGCAGCTGATCGGCGCGGCCGCCTCGGACACCGAGGAGGAGATCGTGGTGCGGGACCTGGACATGGGCCTGCTGGAGGAGGTCCGCGACCTGTGGGCCTTCTACCGCGACCGCCGCCCCGACAGCTACGACTCGCTGGTGAAGCCGTGAGCGGGCCTGCGAGCGAACCAATGGGCACAGGGCCGGTGCGAAGCACTGCACCGAGCGCTAGCGAGGTGCGGTGATGAGCATCCTGATCAAGGGCGGCACCGTGCTCAGCTCCACGGGCTCGGTGCGCGCGGACGTGGTCGTGGAAGGCGAGCGCATCCTCGCCGTCACCGCCCCCGACGGCTGGGCGGGGCAGGCCGACACGGTGATCGACGCGACGGGCAAGTACGTGCTGCCCGGCGGCATCGACGGCCACACGCACATGGAGATGCCCTTCGGCGGCACGGCCTCGGTGGACACCTTCGAGACCGGTACGATCGCCGCCGCATGGGGCGGGACCACGACGGTCGTGGACTTCGCCGTGCAGGCCAAGGGCAGCTCGCTGCTGTCCACACTGGACAAGTGGCACGAGAAGGCCGATGGCAACTGCGCCATCGACTACGGCTTCCACATGATCGTGTCGGACGTGAACGACGGCACGCTCAAGGAGATGGACGCCTGTATCGACGCGGGGGTCAACACCTTCAAGATGTTCATGGCCTACCCCGGTGTCTTCTACTCCACCGACGGGGAGATCCTGCGCGCCATGCAGCGGGCGCGGGGCAACGGCGGCACGATCATGATGCACGCGGAGAACGGCATCGCGATCGACGAGCTGGTGGCCCAGGCCCTCAGCGAGGGCCGCACCGAGCCGGTGCAGCACGCGCTGACCCGCCCGCCGGAGCTGGAGGGCGAGGCCACGCACCGGGCGATCCAGCTCGCCAAGGTCACCGGTGCCCCGCTCTACATCGTGCACCTGTCGGCCATGCAGGCGCTGGCCGAGGTCGCCGCGGCCCGGGACACCGGTCAGAACGTGTTCGCCGAGACCTGCCCGCAGTACCTGTTCCTGTCCATCGAGGACCTGGCCAAGCCCGAGTTCGAGGGCGCCAAGTTCGTCGCCTCCCCGCCGCTGCGCGACAAGGAGCACCAGCCCAAGCTGTGGCAGGGGCTGCGCACCAACGACCTGTCCGTGGTCTCGACCGACCACTGCCCGTTCTGCTTCGTGGAGCAGAAGGAGCTGGGGCGCGGGGACTTCTCCAAGATCCCGAACGGGATGCCTGGGGTCGAGCACCGGATGGACCTGATCTACCAGGGCGTGGTCGGCGGCGAACTCTCCCTGTCCCGCTGGGTCGAGGTCACCTCCACCACCCCCGCCCGCATGTTCGGCCTCTACCCCCGCAAGGGTGTGATCGCCCCCGGCTCCGACGCCGACATCCTCGTCTACGACCCGGAGGCCACCCAGGTCCTGTCCGCCGAAACCCACCACATGAACGTGGACTACTCGGCGTACGAGGGGATGCGACTGAAGGGCAGGGTCGACACCGTGCTCTCCCGCGGCAGGGTGGTCGTGGACGGCAGCGGCTTCCACGGCGGCCGGGGCCACGGCAGGTTCCTGTCCCGCGAACTCAACCAGTACCTGAACTGAGAAGGGTCCACAATGGACTTCGGTGTTGTGCTGCAGACCGACCCGCCCGCCCGCGAGGTGGTCGAGTTCATGCGGGTGGCCGAGGACAGCGGCTTCGGCTACGGGTGGACCTTCGACTCCTGCATCCTCTGGCAGGAGCCGTTCGTGATCTACTCGCAGGTGCTGGCCGCCACCCAGCGGCTGGTGATCGGTCCGATGGTGACCAACCCGAGCACCCGCGACTGGTCGGTGACGGCCTCGCTGTTCGCCACGCTCAACGACATGTTCGGCAACCGCACGGTGTGCGGGATCGGGCGGGGTGACTCCGCGCGGCGGGTGATCGGGCAGAAGCCCGCGACCCTGGCCACGCTCGGCGAGGCCATGCACGTGATCAAGGAGCTGGCCGAGGGCCGCGAGGTGGCGCACCACGGCACGCCGGTGCGCATCCCGTGGGTGCGTGACGGCAAGCTGGAGATGTGGATGGCCGCGTACGGGCCCAAGGCGCTGAAGATGGTCGGCGAGCAGGCCGACGGCTTCATCCTCCAGACCGCCGACCCGGACATCGCGCGCTGGACCATCGGCGCCGTGAAGGACGCGGCGCGGGCGGTCGGCCGGGACCCGGAGGCCATCACGATGTGCGTGGCGGCCCCGGCCTACGTGGGCACCGACCTGGCGCACCAGCGCGACCAGATGCGCTGGTTCGGCGGCATGGTGGGCAACCACGTCGCCGACCTGGTCGCCCGCTACGGGGACGGCGGCGGGGTGCCCAAGGCGCTGACCGACTACATCAAGGGCCGTGCCGGCTACGACTACTCGCACCACGGTCGCGCGGGCAACCCGTCCACCGACTTCGTGCCCGACGAGATCGTGGACCGGTTCTGCCTGGTCGGCCCCGAGGCGGCCCACGTGGACCGGCTCCAGGAGCTGGCGTCCATCGGCGTGCACCAGTTCGCGCTCTACCTGATGCACGACGAGCGCGACAAGACGCTGGCCAGCTACGGGGAGTCGGTGATCCCCGCGGTGTGAGGTGTCATGAAAGTGCCGTTCCTGGCGTTGGACGCCAGGAACGGCACTTTCATGACGCGTCCAGCACCCGCAGGTACGCCGCCTGCCCCTCGGCGTTCGGGTGGAACGAGCCGTCCACCGGGAACACCACGCTGTTGATCCACGGCTGCGCGCCGCACACCCCGTGCCCGGCGAAGACCGGCCGCGCGTCGGCGAACACGGCGCCCGCGGCGGTGGCCCGCTCCGAGGTCACGCGGGCGAGTTCGTCGGCGCCCGCGTTGAGCGCCGAGCGCTTGGCCGCGCTGAGCCCGCCGCCGCACGGGCCGTCCTCGAACAGCCGCGGGTAGCCCACCACGACGAGCTTGGCGGCCGGGGCCTTATCGCGGATCGCCCGGTAGGTCCTGTCCAGGTCCGCGCCGAGCCTGCCGTTGACCACTGCCACCGCGCCGTCCACCTTCGCCTTACAGGCCGAGTCGCTGCCAAGCACGCAGGTCGTCAGCACCTCGGTGAACCCGATGTCGTTGCCGCCAACGGAGATCGACACGAGCGTGGTGTCCGGCCCCAGCGCGCCGAGCTGCCCGTTCAGCACCTCTGCCGTGCTGGCGCCGCTGCACGCCACGGTCTGGGCGGAGGCATCGCGGTGCTCCTGAGCCCACAGCGCCGGATAGGCGTTGAAGCTGCGCTCGCAGCTGCCGCTGCTCGGGTCGTAGTCCCCGGCGCCGACCCCGGCCGCGTAGGAGTCGCCCAGTGCGACGTAGTGCGTTTGCGCTGGTCCAGGCGCCGGGAGGAGAAGCGCCGAGCTGAGCAGCAACGCCGTGAAAGCACCCATGGCACCTGCGTACCACTGTTCGGGGATACCTCCGCATCAGCCGATCTGGTTGTCTTTGAGTGTTACCTGGCATTACTGTTACCTCAAGTTACAGTTAAGCGGATAGGAGGACGGCCCGTGTCCGCGCTGCCCGAACAACCCGACCGCCTGCTCCTGCACGCCCGTGACGTGCAGTTCGACTGGTCCCAGCTGCCGATGCACTGGGTGCCCGGCGAACCGTTCAGCACCCACCTGCTCAACGTGCTGCACCTGCTGCTGCCCGAGGGCGAGCGCTGGTTCGTGCGGACCTTCCAGGAGGCGCTGCCGCTGATCGGGGACGACCGGCTGCGCGAGGACGTGCTGGGCTTCTGCGGGCAGGAGGCCGTGCACGCCGAGGCACACGACGGGGTGCTGCGACACCTGCCGTCCAAGGGGCTGGACCCCACGCCGTTCACCGATCAGGTCGGGTGGATCTTCAGCCGGATCCTCGGTGAGAAGCGCCAGCTTACCGGGCGCGCCCGGCACGAGTACCTGGTGGAGCGGCTGGCGATGATCGCCGCCATCGAGCACGTGACCGCCCTGCTCGGCCACTGGGTGCTCAACTCCCCCGGGCTGGACCGGGCCAGGACCGACCCCACCATGCTGGACCTGCTGCGCTGGCACGGCGCGGAGGAGGTGGAGCACCGCTGCGTGGCCTACGACGTGATGCGCCACTTCGACGGCCGCTACTTCCGCCGCGTGCGCGCCATGCTGATCGCGGGCCCGGTGCTGACCATCATGTGGATCAAGGGCGTGCGCTTCCTGATGGCCAACGACCCCGAACTGCCGCCCGGCAGCAAGCCCCGCTGGCGCGACTTCCGCAGCGCGGCCAAGCGCGGCCTGTGCCCGAGCGGGGGCAGCCTGCTGCGCTCGCTGGCCCGCTACTTCCGGCCCGGCTACTACCCCGACCAGGAGGGCTCCACCGCGCAGGCGGTCGCCTACCTGGCCCAGTCTCCCGCAGCGCGGGCCGCGCACTGATGCCGGACCGCTTCCTCCGCGGACTCGCGGTGTTCACCGACGTGTACACCCGCTCCCTGCCGCTGCTCGGGCGCAGCCGCAAGCAGGCGGGCCCGCTGGAACGCGCGCTGCGCCTGGAGGTCGTCGACCGCCGCGTCGAGGCCGAGGACGTGGTCAGCATCCAGATGTCCACATCGGACGGTTCCGCGCTGCCCCAGTGGTTCCCTGGCTCGCACCTGGACCTGCACCTGGCCTCGGGCCGTCGCAGGCAGTACTCCCTGTGCGGAGACCCGGCAGACCGCGACTCCTACCGGATCGCCGTGCGGCGCATCACCGATGGCGGCGGCGGATCCGTTGAGGTGCACGAGGAACTGACCCCCGGCAGGCACGTGGTGGTCCGCGGGCCGCGCAACGCCTTCCCGTTCGTGCCGCACGGCAGCGCGCTGTTCCTCGCGGGCGGCATCGGCATCACGCCGATCCTGCCCATGGTGCGCGCCGCCGACCGGCTGGGCATGGACTGGCGGTTCGTCTACACAGGACGGTCGCGGGCCACCATGCCCTTCCTGGACGAGCTGCCCGCCGGGCGGGTGCTGGTCCGGCCAGACGAGGAGTTCGGCGTGCCCACCGCCGCCGACCTGCTCGCCGACGCACCACGGGACGGTGCGGTGTACGTGTGCGGACCGACCCCGATGCTCGCCACCGTGCGGGCCGGTTTCGGTGACTGCGCGGCCAGCGCACTGCACTTCGAGCGGTTCGCCCCGCCGCCGGTGGTGGACGGCAAGCCGTTCGAGGTGCAGCTGGGACGGGGCGGTGTGGTGCTCCAGGTACCCGCCGACCGCTCCGCGCTGGAGGTGATCCGCGAGCAGTTGCCCGGGGTCGCCTACTCGTGCCGCCAGGGCTTCTGCGGCACGTGCCGGGTGCGCGTGCTCGACGGGGTCGTCGAGCACCGGGACCGGCGGTTGACCGACAGGCAGCGCGCCGAGGGCGAGGCGCTGGTGTGCGTGTCCCGTGCGGACGGCGGGCGCTTGGTACTGGACCTGTAGATCGGGAGGGCCGATGAAGACCAGCACGGTGACCTCGCACGGCGTGCGGCTGGCCGTGTTCGAGCAGGGCGACCCCGAACGGCAGACGGTCCTGCTGGTGCACGGGTACCCCGACACGCACGCGGTGTGGGACGAGGTGGCCGAGGCCCTCGCCGAGGACTACCACGTGGTCCGCTACGACGTGCGCGGGGCGGGCGCCTCGCAGGTACCGTCCACACAGGACGGCTACCGGCTGGAGCTGCTCGGCGCCGACCTGATGGCCGTGGCCGACGCGGTCAGCCCGCACCAGCCGGTGCACGTGGTGGCCCACGACTGGGGGTCGATCCAGGCGTGGGAGGCCGTTACCGAACCGGGCAACGAGCACCGGATCGCCTCGTACACCTCGATCTCCGGCCCGTGCCTGGACCACGTGGGCCACTGGATGCGCCGCAGGCCCACGCCCCGCGTGCTCGGACAGCTGATCAACCAGCAGCTGCACTCCTGGTACATCGTGGCCTTCCACCTGCCCGTGCTGGCCAAGGCCGCGTGGCGGCTCGGGCTGGGCCGCAACTGGGCCAAGGTGCTGGCCCGGTTGGAGGGTGTGCGGCGGCGGCCCGGCCACCCCGCACCGACCATCACCTCCGACGGCGTGCACGGAATCTCCCTGTACCGGGCCAACTTCATCCCGCGGCTGCGCAACCCTCGCGAGCGGCGCACCACCGTGCCGGTGCAGGTGATCCAGCCGGTCGGCGACCGGTACGCGACGATGGCCCTGGCCGAGGGGCTACAGCGCTGGGTGCCGAAGTTGTGGCTGCGCAAGGTGATGGCCCGCCACTGGGCTCCGGTCACGCACCCCGAGGCGATCACCCGCATGGTGCGGGAGTTCGTCGGCCACGTGGACGGGGCCCCGGCCAGCCTGGCGCTGCGCCGCGACCAGGTGCGCGCCGCGCGCAGCCCGTTCGCGGACAAGCTGGTGGTCATCACAGGTGCGGGCAGCGGCATCGGGCGGGCCACCGCGCTGGCCTTCGCCAAGCAGGGCGCCGAGGTCGTGGTGTGCGACCTGGACCCGGTCACCGCCAAGGAGACCGCCGAACTGGCCGGTACCCGTGCGCACGCCTACCAGGTCAACGTCGCCGACGAGGAGGCGGTGCGGCAGTTCGCGGCCCAGGTCGCCGCCGAGCACGGCGTGCCCGATGTGGTGGTCAACAACGCCGGGATCGGCCACTCCGGCACGATCCTGGACACGACCAGCGCCCAGTGGACCAAGGTGCTCGACGTCAACCTGTGGGGTGTGATCCACGGCTGCCGGGCCTTCGGCGAGCTGATGGTGCGGCGCGGCGAGGGCGGGCACATCGTCAACCTGGCCTCCGCGGCGGCCTACCTGCCGTCCAAGGTGCTCGGCGCCTACGCCACGAGCAAGGCCGCGGTGTTCATGCTGTCGGACTGCCTGCGCGCCGAACTGGCCGAGCACGGCATCGGCGTCTCGGCGATCTGCCCCGGCCTCGTGCGGACCAACATCACCCGCACGACCACGTTCTCCGGGGTCAGCGCCGCCGAGCAGGCCGCAAAGCAGGCCCGCACCTCCCAGCTCTACGCGCGCCGCAACTTCCCGCCGGAGGGCGTGGCCGCCGAGATCCTCACCGCCGTGCGCCGCAACCGCCCCGTCGTGCCCGTCACCGTCGAGTCCAAGGCAGCGCTGCTGCTCAGCCGCGTCTCCCCCGCCACCCTCCGCGCCGCCGCCAAAATCCAGGCCACCTGACCCCAGTGCCTTGCCATGAAAGTGCCGTTCGAGACATCTAGTGTCTCGAACGGCACTTTCATGACGCCGCCGGAGCGGGACGCGGCGGGCAGTTCACCACACGATCGTCACAGGATCAGAACACCGGCGCGGCAGGCTCTCGCCCCGTGTGGAACACACTGCTGGCGGCAGCGCTGATCGCGGGCTCGGTGGGCGGCACACCGGGCGCGGACGGGGTCGGTGACCCGTACTTCCCGCAGGACGGCAACGGGGGCTACCGGGCCGAGCACTACGAGGTGAAGGTCGTGTTCGACCCGGCCACGGCCGATTTCCTCAGCGGGGACACCACGATCACCGCGCGGGCCACCCAGAACCTGGACCGGTTCAACCTGGACCTGGAGGGGTTCACGGTCACCGGGGTCACTGTCAACGGGGTGCCCGCGGCGAAGGTCGACCGCGAGGGTCAGCACGAGCTGGTGGTCACTCCGCGGCACCGGATCCCCAGCAACGGCGCGATGGTCGTGCGGGTGCGCTACGAGGGCAAGCCGGTCGGCGAGAGTTGGCACAAGCTGCACTCGGGCGGGGTGAGCGTCAGCGGGGAGCCACACTCGGCCACGGCCTGGTACCCGGTCAACGATCACCCCTCGGACAAGGCCACCTTCGCACTGACGGCCACCGTGCCCTCGGCGTGGACGGTGATCGGCAACGGGCTACCCGGACCGGTGACCGAGCACGACGGGCACCGGACCTACCGCTGGCACGAGGACCACCCGATGGCCTCGTACCTGAGCACCATGGCCGCCGACAAGTTCACCGTGCACAACTCCACGCTGCCCGACGGCAAGCCGGTGATCAACGCCTACGGCCAGGGCACCACGATCGACCCGGTCGCCGAACAGCGGATCCCGGAGATCATCCAGTTCCTGTCCAGCAGGTTCGGGCCCTACCCGTTCGAGTCCACCGGGTCCATCGTGGTGGACGCCCGGTCCAGCGGCAGCCCGGCGCTGGAGACGCAGACCCGGCCCACCTACGAGGGCCAGTTCTTCGACGCCTCGGCCGTGCACGAACTGGCGCACCAGTGGTTCGGCGACAACGTCTCGTTCAGCGACTGGCGGGACGGCTGCCTCGCGGAGTGCTTCGCCCAGTACGCCGGGCAGTTGTGGGAGGAGCACAAGGGCGCGGACCTGGACAGGAGCTATCGCTCTATTGTGGACAGTCACCGGGGCGATCCTGCCTACTGGCAGGTCACCCTGTACGACCCGGGCAAGGACCGGCCGCTGGACTACGCGCTCTACGACCGCGGCTCGCTCATGCTGCACGCCCTGCGCCGCACCGTCGGCGACGAGAAGTTCTTCGGCACGCTCCAGGCGTTCCAGCAGCACTTCCGCGACGGCAACGCGTCCTGGCCGCAGTTCGAGCAGTTCATGGCCCAGCGGTCAGGCCAGGACCTGACCGGGTTCTTCCACGCCTGGGCGCACAGCAGCACGATGCCCGCGAAGCAGTACCTCTGCCCCGGATCGCTCAACTGTTGACAGTTGACAGTCGACACACCGAACTAGTTCGTGCCCGGGTGCCTGTTCACGGCATCATGTGCTTCCGTGGGATTCCTCGAGGCCAGCGGGCTGGCGCATCAACTCTCCGACGGGCGCGAACTGTTCCGGGACGTCACCTTCCGGGTGGCGGCGGGCAGCACCGCGGCGCTGGTCGGGGCCAACGGCGCGGGCAAGACCACCCTGCTGCGCATGCTCTCCGGCGAGCTGCCACCACGTGAGGGCGGCGTGGTGGTGCAGGGCGGCCTCGGCGTGATGCCCCAGTTCATCGGCTCGGTCCGCGACGAGCAGACCGTGCGCGACCTGCTGCTGTCGGTGGCGCCCCCGCCGCTGCGCAGGGCCGCCGCCGAACTGGACGCGGTGGAGCTGGCGCTGATGGAGACCGACGACGAGCCGACCCAGATGCGCTACGCCAACGCCATCACCGCCTGGGGTGAGGCCGGGGGCTACGACGTGGAGGTGCTCTGGGACACGGTGACGGTCGCCGCGCTGGGCATGCCGTTCGACCGGGCCAAGTTCCGGGGTGTGCGCACCCTGTCCGGCGGGGAGCAGAAGCGGCTCGTGCTGGAGACCCTGCTGCGCGGGCAGGAACAGGTGCTGCTGCTCGACGAGCCGGACAACTACCTGGATGTGCCGGGCAAGCGTTGGCTGGAACAACGCCTGGCGGACACCGGGAAAGCCGTGCTGGTGGTCAGCCACGACCGTGAACTGCTCGCCGCCGCGGCCACGCACGTGATCACGCTGGAGGCGGGCACCACCTGGGTGCACGGCGGCAGCTTCCGCACCTGGCACGAGGCCCGCGAGGCCCGCTGGGTACGGGTCGCCGAGCTGCACAAGCGCTGGGACGAGGAACACCAGCGGCTCAAGGAACTCGTGCTGACCCTGCGCCAGCAGGCCGCGAGCAGCCCGGACATGGCCAGCCGCTACCGGGCCATGCAGACCCGGCTGCGCAAGTACGAGGAGTCCCCGCGGCCGCCGGAGCTGCCGGAGAAGCACGAGGTCAAGCCGAGGCTGCGCGGCGGGCGCACCGGGATCCGCGCGATCACCTGTGAACGGCTGGAGCTGACCGGCCTGATGAAGCCGTTCGACTTCGAGGTGTTCTTCGGCGACCGGCTGGCCGTGCTGGGCTCCAACGGCTCGGGCAAGAGCCACTTCCTGCGGCTGCTCGACGGCGGGCAGGTCGAGCACACCGGGCAGTGCCGCCTCGGCGCACGCGTGGTGCCGGGACTGTTCGCGCAGACCCACGAGCACCCCGAGTGGGTGGGCCGCACGCTGGTGGACGTGCTCTGGCACGGGGAGGGCGACCGCTCGGGGCTGTCCCGTGGCGCCGCGATGTCGGTGTTGTCCCGCTACGGCCTGGCCGAGTCCGGGGACCAGCGCTTCGAGACACTGTCGGGCGGGCAGCAGGCGCGGTTCCAGATCCTGTTGCTGGAGTTGACCGGGGCGACCCTGTTGCTGCTCGACGAGCCCACCGACAACCTGGACCTGACCTCGGCGGAAGCACTGCAGGACGCGCTGGAGGAGTTCACCGGTACGGTGGTCGCGGTGACCCACGACCGCTGGTTCGCCCGCACCTTCGACCGGTTCCTGTTGTTCCGCTCGGACGGGGAGGTCACCGAGGTGGACGAGCCCGTGTGGGATGAGACCCGGGTGCGGAGGGTTCGCTGAAAGTTCTCCACGTGATCGGTCACGAGACAACTTTTCTCACCATTCCGGTGGACGTGGTCGCGATCACGACCTAGGTTCTTCGCATCCGTTGCGGCCAGGGGAAATCGTGGCCGCGCTGCCGCCGCAGGACCTGTTCGCGAAGGACTTCCCCATGCCGCGCAAGGCTGTCGTCCGATTATCCGGACTGCTCACCGCACTGGTCCTGCTCACCGCGTGCGGGCCGACCGCGGACGGCAACTCCCTTGCGGGCAAGGCGTCCTCGGGCAAGCTGACCATCGGTATCGGGGTTGACCAGCCCGGGCTGGGCTTCCAGGACCTCAACGGCGGGCACAGCGGTTTCGACATCGACGTGGCCACCTACGTAGCCAAGGAACTCGGGGTGGACGCGAGCGGGATCACCTGGGCGCCCACGGTGATCAGCGACCGGGCCAAGGACCTGCAGGAGGGCAAGGTGGACATGGTGGTGGAAGCGTTTTCCATCACCGATGACCGCAAGAAGCAGATCTCCTTCGCGGGCCCCTACTTCGTCGCGGGCCAGGACCTGTTGGTGCGACTGACCTCCACCGACATCACCGGCCCCGAGTCGTTGAACAACAACAAGAAGCTCTGCTCGGTGGCCGGTTCCACCTCGGCGCAGGACGTCCGGGACAAGTTCGCCCAGGGCGCGAAACTGGTGGAGTACGTGCACTTCACCGAGTGCGTCACCGCGCTGTTCGCCGGGATCGTGGACGCGGTCACCACCGACGACCTGGTGTTGGCCGGGCTGGCCGCGCAGAACCCGGAACTGCTCCGGGTTGTGGGCAAGCCGTTCACCAAGGAGTACTACGGGATCGGCCTGCGCAAGGGGGACACGGTCTCCCAGGCCAAGGTCGACGCCGCGTTGCAGAAGATGATGGACTCCGGGGCGTGGAAGGCCTCGCTGCAGCGCAACTTCGGCAGCTCCGGCTACCGGATCCCGTCCCCGCCACAGATCACCGAGCGCTAACCCACCGCCTGCATCGCCGGGGCGAACAGCCGTGAGCGGTCACCGGGTAGGTCCCCGCCGTGCACCATGTGGTCGGTGCGGAAGGACTCCGGTGCACCGTGCGCGGCGGCCCACTCCGCCAGCTCGGGGCGGTCCAGGTCCAGCCGGACCGGCAGGTCACTGCCCGCGAGCAGGTCCGCGGCCAGGTACCGGGCCTCGGTGAGGTCGGCGGCGACCAGCGGTCCGAGCACCAGCGCGCCGACGTTGCGCCAGGCCGCGCCATAACCGGTGACCACCCCGGCCCGCTCGACCACGCGGACCCGCTCGGCGAACTTGAGGAAGCGCGGCAGCCAGGCCCGCTCCGCGCCGAGCACCGCCGCGTCCAGCGCCAGCACGGACTCGGCGTCCGCGTCGGTGAACGGCCTGCTGTGGCCCAGGTCCTCGGCGCCCGGCGCCAGCTCGCCGACGTGCGTCATGACCGTCGCCGTGGACCGGAAGCCCAGCGTGTCGTAGAGCAGCTTGCCCTGCGCCGTGGCGTGCAGCACCGTGACACCACCCTCGTTGGCGGCCAGTGTGTGCGCCATCAGCCGGCGGCCGAGTCCCTGCCGGTTGTAGCGCCGAGCCACCAGCACCATGCCGATCGCGGCGAGGCGCTGGTCGTACCGGGTGAGCACGACCGCACCGGCCAGCCCGCCGTCGGGCGCCCAGATGCCGTGGGTCTGCCCGATCTCCAGCAGCAGCGGCCACTTGCGCTGCTCGTGCCGCCACTCGCGGTCCACCGACAGCGCCAGCAGGTCGTCCAGGTGCTCCGGGCCGAGCCGGGTGATGGAGAGCTCACTCACCCGGTCAACCTGTCACGGGGACGGGGTCGGCGGCACGCGAATTTCGGTGTGCCATGAAAGTGCCGTTCGTGGCACCTGACGCCACGAACGGCACTTTCATGGCGAAGACCCTCAGCGGGCCACGACCTCCGCGATGGCGTCCACGCCGCGGTCCAGCTCCTCACGGGTGATCACCAGCGGGGGCGCGACGCGCAGGGTGGTGTCGTGCGTCTCCTTGCACAGCACGCCGCGCTCGGCCAGCGCCTCGGAGGCCACCCGGCCCTCCGGCCCACCGGGCGCGATCTCCACCCCGGCCCACAGGCCGCGCCCGCGCACCTCGGCGACCCCGCGGCCGACCAGCTCGTTGAGCCTGCCGTGCAGGTACCCGCCCAGCTCCTTCGAGCGCTGCTGGAACTCGCCGGTGGCCAGCAGCTTGACCACGGCACGGCCCACGGCGCAGGCCAGCGGGTTGCCGCCGAAGGTGGAGCCGTGCTCGCCGGGGCGCAGCACACCCAGCACCTCGGCGCGGCCGACCACGGCGGAGACCGGCATGATGCCGCCGCCCAGAGCCTTGCCCAGGGTGTACAGGTCGGCGCGCACGCCCTCGTGGTCCAGCGCGAGCAGCTCGCCGGTGCGGGCCAGCCCGGACTGGATCTCGTCGGCGATCATCAGCACCCCGTGCTGGTCGCACAGCTCGCGGACCCGCGCGAGGTAACCGGCCGGGGGCACGACGACCCCGGCCTCACCCTGGATCGGCTCGATCAGCACGGCGGCGGTGCGCTCGGTGATCGCGGCCTCCAGCGCCGCCGCGTCCCCGTAGCCCACGACGCGGAAGCCGGGGGTGAACGGGCCGAAGTCGTTGCGCGCGACCTCGTCGGTGGAGAAGGACACGATGGTCGTGGTGCGGCCGTGGAAGTTCGAGCCGGCGACCACGATCTCGGCGGTGCCCTCCGGCACGCCCTTGACCTGGTACGCCCACTTGCGGGCGACCTTGATCGCGGACTCCACGGCCTCGGCCCCGGAGTTCATGGTCAGCACCAGCTCCGTGCCGGTCAGCTCGGCCAGCTCGCGGCAGAACAGGCCGAACTGGTCGTGGTGGAAGGCGCGGCTGGTCAGGGTGACCCTGCCGAGCTGTTCCACGGCGGCGGCCACCAGGTCGGGGTGGCGGTGTCCGAAGTTCATGGCGGAGTAGCCGGACAGGAAGTCCAGGTAGCTGCGGCCGTCGACATCGGTCACCCAGGCGCCCTGAGCGTGCGCGATGACCACGGGCAGCGGGTGGTAGTTGTGCGTGCTCCACTGCTCGTCGAGCGCGACGTACTCGGCCGGGGTGCTGGGGACCTCGGTGGCGGGGTGGTCGATCGTGGCGGTCATGCGCTAAGGCTAGATGGCTCCTGGCGGAGATTTCATCCGGTCACCGTTGCGTTCAGCACCTGTTTGTTGCGCCTTTGTGAACCTCGACCGTTGATCTGTTGCATTCGGACAGTTGTCAGCTTCCATTGCGCCCGATGCAACATTCGTTGCGCATCTTGTGGACCGCCAGTGGTCTAGGCCACAGTGCCCGCAAGGAGATCACAGGAGGTGCTCTGGTGGCAGGACTGGATCGGCGCGGATTCCTCGGACTGAGCCTCCTCGGCGCGGCCGGGGTCGGACTGACAGGAGCGGTGCTGATGGACACGCCGGCACAGGCGGGGCCCAGAGCCACCCGGCCACTGTTCGTGGGCACCTACACCGACGGTGCGAACGCGGGCAAGGGCATCGGGCTGGCCAGTTGGGACCCGGCGACCGGTCAGGTGAGCGGCACGCAGGTGCTGCCCGTGGCGAACCCCTCGTTCCTGGCACTGTCCCCGAACGGGCAGCGGCTGTACGTGGTGAACGAGCAGTCCGACGGGCAGGTCACCGCCCTGTCGGTGTCCGGGACCAAGCTGAAGACGATCAACAGCCAGTCCAGCGGGGGCGCCGGGCCGACCCACCTGTGCGTGCACCCCAGCGGCAAGTACGTGGTGTCGGCCAACTACGACTCCGGCAGCGTGGCGGTGCACCCCGTGCGCGCCGACGGCGGGCTTGGCGCGCGCAGCGACCTCGTGCGGCACAAGGGTTCGGGCCCCGACCCGGACCGCCAGTCGAGCCCGCACGCCCACCAGGTGCTGCCCGACCCCGCGGGCCGCTACGTGCACGCCGTGGACCTGGGCACCGACTCGGTGTACGCCTACGAGCTGAACCTGGGCACCGGCAAGCTGGCGCTGCGCCACCAGGTGAAGCTGCGCGCCGGTTCGGGCCCGCGCCACCTGGCCTTCCACCCCAACGGGCGGTTCGCCTACGTGGCAACGGAACTGGGCAGCACGGTGATCACCTGCGGCTACGCGGACGGGCTGCTCACCCCGATCGACGAGGTGCCCGCGATCGCCGTGCCGGTGCCCGGGGTCCGCAACTACCCAGCCGAGATCCTCGTGTCGGCCGACGGCCGCTTCGTGTACGTCTCCAACCGCGGCTCGGACACGGTGTCGATCTTCGCGGTGGGTGGTGACGGCAAGCTCAAGCTGACCGGTTCGCCCTCCTGTGGGGGCAAGTGGCCGCGCCACATCGGGCTGGACCCCAGCGGGCGGTTCCTGTTCTCCTCGAACCAGAACTCGGGCACGGTCACCAGCTTCGCCGTGGACCAGGCCAGCGGGGCGCTCACCCCAACCGGCAAGCCCCTGGCCACCCCCACCCCCGTCTGCACCCTCCCCCTCTGACGGCTCACGCCGCGTGTCGGCGCTTCGTGACCCGCGTGTCGGCGTTTCCCGTACGGTGTGTCGAACGTTCCGGTACGCCGTGTCGGCGCAACACGGCGTACCGGAAGCGCCGACACGCGGTACCGGGACGTCCGACACGCGCGGGTTGAGGCGGGACTCAGCGGGTCGGGTCGAGGATGAGCTTGCCCGCGGTCTTGCGGGACCGGATGTCGAGGTGGGCCTGCACCACCTCGCTGAGCGGGTAGTCACCGCCCAGCTGCGGCTTGAGGTCACCGGCGGCGACCAGGTCGAACAGGTCGGCCATGGCCTCACGCATCATCTGCGGGCGGCGGAAGCAGTCCTGCAACCAGAAGCCGGCCACCGACTTGGAGTGCGCCATCAGCTTGGACGGGGACACCGGGGAGCCGGTCTCCCGTGAGGCCGCGCCGTAGGCGACGAGTCGGCCGAAGCTGGCCAGCGCCGAGAGCGAGGCGTCGAACACCTCGCCACCGGTCATCTCCAGCACGATGTCCACGCGCGAGCCGTTGTTGGCCTCGATGATCCGCTCGACCAGGCCCTCCGGCTCGGCGTCGATGGCCACGTCGGCGCCCAGCGACACGGCGAGATCCCGCTTGTCCTGCGTGGAGGCGGTACCGATGACCCGGCCCGCGCCCCACAGCTTGGCCAGCTGCACGGCCAGTGAGCCGACACCACCGGCGGCCGAGATCACCAGCACCGACTCGCCCGCCACCAGGCGCGCGGAGGTCTTCAGCAGGTGCCATGCGGTGGCACCCTGCACGATCAGCGCCAGCGCGTCGGCGTCGGACACCGCCTCGGGCACGTCGAAGGCCAGCTGCGGCACGGTCAGCGCGTACTCGGCGTAGCCGCCGCCGGTGGTCAGCGCCACGACGCGGCGGCCGTCCTCGGTGTGGCCGACCACCTCGCCGCCCGGCACGAACGGCAGGGACTGCTGGGACAGGTAGGAGTTCTCCGCCTGGTGGGTGTCGGCGTAGTTGATCCCGGCGCGGTCCACCCGCACCAGCAGTTGCCCCTGCGCCGGGACCGGCTTGGGCAGGTCCACCACCTTGAGCACCTCGGGACCGCCGAACTCGGTGACCTGGACCGCGCGCACTGGTTTCTCCTCACGTTTAGTACACCGTACGGTACACTGTACGGCATGCCGCCACGCCCACGAGCGCCGCGCAACACCCTCAGCAGGGAGCTGGTGGTGGACACCGCGCTGCGCATGCTCGACGAGGGCGGCATCGAGGCGTTCGGGGTGCGCGCGCTGGCCAAGGAGCTCGGCGTCGGCCCGATGACGCTCTACACCTACTTCCGTGGCAAGGAAGAGCTGCTGGACGCGGTGCGCGGGCAGTTGCTGGACACGGCCTCGCTGACCTGCCTGCACGGGGACTGGCAGCACCGGGTCCGCACGATCTGCCAGCGGCTGCGGCAGCTGATCCTGGACCACCCGTGCCTGATCCACCTGCTGTCCACCCGCCCGCCGTCCGGGCGCGACGCCGCCGACGCGGCCGAGGCCCTGCTGCGCACGCTGACGGAGGCGGGCTTCGACGAGGAGACGGCCGCGCGCACCTACACGATGCTGCTCGGGCACGTGCTGGGCGTGACCTCGCTGGAGGTCCAACTGGCCGCCGAGCACGAGGACCCGGACCGCCGCAGACACATCCGCGACACGATGACCGGACTGGACCCGAAGCGCCACCCCGCACTGGTCGCGCACACGGCAGCGCTGCGCCGGACCGCCGGCGGGGACGCGCAGTTCGAGTTCGGCCTGGAGTTGATCATCGCCGGGCTGGAGCGGCACACGGTATTGAAATGACCGTTCCAAAACATGCTAGGCTGCTCGCGTGCCCAGGCCACGGGAGTTCGACGAGCAGCAGGCGCTCGACGCGGCGATGACCGCGTTCTGGGCGACCGGCTACGAGGCCACGTCCACACAGGACCTGTGCGAGGCGACCGGGCTCGGCCGCAGCAGCATCTACAACACCTTCAGCAGCAAGCACGAGCTGTACCGGCGCAGCCTCCAGCGCTACCACGAGACGGCGACCGGCAACCAGTTGGAAGTGCTCGCCGCGGAAGGTGATCCGCGGGAGAAGATCCGCGCACTGCTGACCCAGGCGGCCCACGACGACAGGGGCTGCCTCGCGGTGAACGCCTCCATCGAACTGGGCAGCCGGGACAGCGAGGTCAAGGCCGTGCTGCGCAAGGGTTTCGACCAGCTCATCGAGGCCATCCGCGCGACAGTCCAAGAAGGACAGCGCGCGGGCGTGATCACCCGCGAGAAGGACGCGCTCGCACTGGCGCAGTTCGTACACGGCACGATCGGCGGCCTCCGCGTGCTGTCCAGCAGCGGAGCGAGCACCGAAACCCTGTGCAGCGTGGTGGACATCGCCATGAGCGCGCTCTAAATCCGTTCCACCCCAGCGCAACGAAGCGCACCCAAGTTTTAAACTGATTGATACATAACGAGGAGCTGTTGTGCCCCTTGCCGTCTACGTGATCGGGCTGAGCGTGTTCGCGCTCGGTACCTCCGAGTTCATGCTCTCCGGATTACTGCCCGCCCTCGCGGGTGACCTGGGTGTGTCCATTCCGGACGCTGGGCTGCTGATCTCCGCCTTCGCCGTGGGCATGGTGGTCGGCGCGCCCGTGCTGGCCATGGCCACGGTCCGCCTGCCACCGCGCACCACCATGATCGGGCTGATCGTGGTGTTCGGGCTCGGGCAGGTGCTCGGCGCGCTGTCCCCCGGCTACGGGGTGCTGTTCGCCTCCCGCGTGGTCAGCGCCCTGGCCTGTGCTGGCTTCTGGGCGGTGGGCGCCGCCACGGCGGTACGCCTCGCGCCGCAAGGGGCACAGGCCAGGGCCCTGGCGGTGGTCGTCGGCGGCCTGACCATCGCGAACATCGTGGGAGTGCCCGCGGGCACCGTGATCGGCCAACTCGCGGGCTGGCGGGCGGCTTTCTGGGCGGTGGCGGCCCTGTCCGCGGTGGCGGCGGTCGGGCTGGTGGCCCTGGTCCCGGCCAGCCCCCGCGAGGCCGAACCGCCCAGGCTCGCCGAGGAGCTGCACATCTACGGCAAGCCGCGCGTGTGGCTGGCGCTGGGCACGATCGCGCTGACCCAGGCCGCGATCTTCTGCACGTTCAGCTACCTCGCGCCGCTGCTCACCGAGTCGGCGGGCCTGCCAGCGGCCTGGGTGCCCGGGGTGCTGGCCCTGTTCGGGATCGGCGCGCTGGTCGGCATCAGCCTGGGCGGGCGCAGCGCCGACGCACGGCCAAGGCCCACGCTGCTGATCGGCATCGCGGCGACCCTGCTGGTGACGGCGCTGCTCGCGCTGGCGGCACACAGCCCGCTGCTGGTGGTGCCGCTGATCGCGCTGTTCGGCGTGGCGGGCTTCGGGGTCAACCCGGCGCTCAACGCCAGGGTGTTCGCGGCTTCCGGCGGGGCCAACAGCATGACCGGTGCGGCCAGCACGGCCGCGTTCAACGTGGGCAACACGGCGGGCCCGTGGCTGGGCGGACTGGCCATCGGCGGCGGGCTCGGCTACCCCTCGGTGGCCTGGGTCAGCGCGCTGCTCGGACTGCTCGCGCTGGGGAGCGTCGCGGTGACGAGCAAGCGCTCGGTGATACTTGCCTCGTGAACAGCATCGAACTGCCCGCCGACGCGGAGCTGCCGAGCAGGCACCCCAAGGCACCCGCGCCAGGCACCGAACTGCCCGTGCACTACCAGCGCTGCTTCGGCTGCGGGGACGTGGACGCCGGGCTGCACCTGAAGATCCGCGCGGGTGAGGGCCTGACGGTGACCGGGCTGTTCCAGGTCACCGAGCACCACCAGGGCGCACCGGGCCTGGCGCACGGCGGGCTGCTGGCGGCCGCGTTCGACGAGACCCTGGGCTCGCTGAACTGGCTGCTGCACACGACCACGGTGACCGGGCGGCTGGAGACCGACTTCCGCCGCCCGGTGCCGGTCGACTCCACCCTGCACATCCTGGCGAAGGTGGACGGGCTGGCCGGGCGCAAGCTCTACGTCAGCGCCGAGGGCAGGCTCAACGCGGTGGACGGGCCGCTGGCGCTGACCGCGCGCGGGCTGTTCGTCAAGGTCGGCATCGAGCACTTCGTCAAGCACGGCAGGCCGCAGGACATCGCCGAGGCCGTGGACGAACGCGGCTTCGAGGTCAACCCGTGACGATCACCTCTGGGGGGCCGGCACCTCACGCGAGAGCGCCACGAGCCGGGACACCGCGCGCAGGTACTTCTTGCGGTACCCGCCGCGCAGCATCTCCTCGGTGAACAGCTCGGACAGCCGCTGCCCGGACACCGCCACCGGCACTGCCCGGTCGTAGAGCCGGTCGGCGAAGGCCACCAGCCGCAGCGCCACGTCCTGGTCCGGGGCCTGGTGCACGCCCCTGAGGTGCACGGCGGCCACGTCGGTGACCAGGCGGCCGTACTTGGACGGGTGCAGCTTCGCCAGGTGGGCACACAGCGCGTCGAACTCGTCCAGGGTCGCGCCCGGCGTGGCCTCGGCGCTGGCCAGCAGCTGCTCCTCCGACATCGGGTCGGGGGCCTCGGGCAGCCCGCGGTGCCGGTAGTCGGGGCCGTCCACCCGGACCACCTCGAACCGCGCGGACAGGCTCTGGATCTCGCGCAGGAAGTCGTCGGCGGCGAACCGCCCCTCCCCCAGCTTGTCCGGCAGCGTGTTGGAGGTCGCGGCCACGAACACGCCCGCGGCCATCAGCTCCGACAGCAACCGGGTCACCAGCATCGTGTCGCCCGGGTCGTCCAGCTCGAACTCGTCAATGGCCAGCAGCCGGTGCTCCGACAGCCGCCGCACCGCCTCCGGGAAGCCGAGCGCACCGACCAGGTGGGTCAGCTCCACGAAGGTGCCGTACGCCTTGGGCCCGGGCACCGCGTGCCAGAGCGAGGCCAGCAGGTGGGTCTTGCCCACGCCGAACCCGCCGTCCAGGTACAGCCCCAGCTTGGTCTCGGTCGGCCTGCCACCACCCAGTAGTGACCGCAACCACGTCCTGCCCCTGCCCGCCGCGGCGACCCGCTGCGCGAAGGCCTCGCCGGCGCGCACGGCGGCGGCCTGGCTGGGCTCCTCGGGATTGGGGAGGTAGCTGGCGAAGCTGACCTGCCCGAACCGGGGCGGCGGGGCCATCGCGTCGACCATCTCGTCTGCCCCGATCTGGGGATAGCGGTCGGCCAAACGCGGGGCGGTCATGCCCCGAGCCTAACGGCGTGCTGGGATAGCTCCGTGCAGAGGCTGTGGCCGTCAGGCGACGAGGACGTCACCGACGCGGTGCTGGAACGGATGTACGACTACCCGGCACCGCTGGACCGGCCGTGGGTCCAGGTCAACTTCGTGGCCAGCAGCGATGGCGCGGCCTCGGTGACCGGGGTGTCGGAGGGGCTGTCCAGCCCCGGGGACAAGCGGGTGTTCGCGCTGAGCCGGGACCTGGCCGACGTGGTGCTGGTCGGTGTGGGCACCGCCACAGTCGAGGGCTACCACGGGATCAAGCCCCGCGAGCTGCGCACCGAGCGCCGCGAACGGCTTGGCCTGAGCCCGATCCCGCCGATCGCCGTGGTCAGCGCGCGCTGCTCGGTGGACCCCGGCTCGCCCCTGCTCACCGACACGCTCGTGCCCCCGCTGGTGGTGACCTGCGCGGCGGCGCCAGCGCGGCGGCGCGAGGCGCTGGCCGAGGCGGGTGCGGACGTGGTCGTCGCCGGGCAGCAGGAGGTGGACCTGCGCGCCGCACTGTCCGAACTGGACGCTCGTGGGCTGCGCCGGGTCAGCTGCGAGGGCGGCCCCCGGCTGTTCGGCTCGCTGGTCGCCGAGGACCTGGTCGACCAGCTGTGCCTGACCGTGTCCCCGCTGCTGGCGGGCGGCGACGCCCCGCGCGTGGCGCACGGCCTGCTGCCCGAGGTGCCCCGCGTGCTGGAGCTGGCCTCGGTGCTGCACGAGGAGGGCTTCCTGATGCTGCGCTACCGCCGGGCGCGGTGACACCGGTGCCCGCCCAGACCAGGTCCGACCTCGAGCTGATGAGCTCGGCGGCCGGGGGTGACCTGGCGGCCTTCGACGAGCTGGTGCGCAGGCACACCACCCGCATGTACCGGGTGGCCCTGCGCATCGTGGCCGACCCGGTGGAGGCCGAGGACGTGGTGCAGGACTCCTGGGTGTCGGCCTGGCGCGCGCTGTCCGGGTTCCGCGGCGAGTCCGCGCCGACCACCTGGCTGTACCGGGTGGTGACCAACGCCGCGCTGCTACATCTGCGGCGGCGCAAGCAAACCGTGCCGCTGGACACCGTGCTGGAGGACACCAACTCGCGGCTGCTGGCCGACACCCGGGTGGGGCCGGAGGGCGAGGCGCTGCGCGGCGAGCAGGTGGACGCCGTGCTGCGGGCCATCGCCACGCTGGAGCCGTCCCAGCGGGTGCCACTGGTGCTGCGCGAACTGGAGGGGATGAGCTACGAGGAGGTCGCCGCCGTCTTGGACATCGGGGTACCCGCCTTGCGCTCACGGCTGCACCGGGCGAGGGTGGCTCTGCTCGCGAAGCTGAAGGAGCTGCGGTGACCATGGATGGCGGTGAGCGGGTGCTGCCCTGCGGCCACCAGGTCGGCGAGCTGCTGGAACTGGTGAGCGACCCGGCGGCTGCCCCTGGTGGGCTGGCGGCGCACGCGCGGACCTGCCCGCACTGCCAGGCCGAGCTGCCCGAGCTGCGGGCCCGCTGGGAGCTGGTGCGGCAGGCGGCCCAGGCCCCGGTACTGACTCCGCCTGGGCTGGTGGACCGGGTGCTGGCCTCGGTGCGCGGGCTGCGCGGCCAGATCGCGGCCGAGCCGGTGGAGGTGGACCAGGAACGCGGCAAGCTGAGGATCTCTCAGCGCACCGTGCTGATCCTCGCGCGCAGGCTGGCCGGGGACTTCGCCTCGGCGCACGGCTCGGTGCACGTACGCGCCGTGGCCGGGGACGAGGAGGGGTTGCAGGTGCTGGTGGCGGTGCGCTTCGGCGTGCCGGTCGGCGAGCTGGCCGACCAGCTGCGCACGCACCTGCGGCAGGGCCTGGCCCGCGAACTGGGCGAGGGTGTGCCGCCGATCAGCGTGCACGTGGTGGACGTGCACCCAACTACTCCATTCGAGTGAACAGGCGAGACGTCCTCGTTCCTCGGGACATCTGAACCAGTGCACGGCCGCGAGACGAACCTGGCGGCGAACGTGCACAGGCAGGTCCCTTCGGAAGGAGTCCGTCCCATGGCGCAGACAGGCGCGACCAAGTCCGAGTCCACTGTGGACAACACTCCGGCCGTTCGCGCGGCGGGCTCGGCTCCCGCGCGGCTGGCCGACGAGAACACACTCGGCAAGACCACGATCGCCTCCTCGGTCGTGCAGAAGATCGCCAGCATGGCGGCGCGGGAGATCTCCGGGGTGTACGCGATGGGCGGCGGGGTCTCCCGCGCGTTCGGCGCCATCCGCGAGCGCATCCCCGGCGCGGGCACGGTCAGCACCTCGGGTGTGGCCGTGGAGGTCGGCGAGAAGCAGGCCGCGATCGACCTGGACATCGTGGTCGAGTACGGCGCGGGCATCGTGGAGCTGGCGCGTGCGGTGCGCCGCAACGTGATCACCGCGGTGGAGCGCATGACCGGCCTGGAGGTCATCGAGGTCAACATCGCGGTCAACGACATCCACCTGCCCGAGGACAACGAGGAGCCCACCGAGCAGACCTCCCGGGTCGAGTGAGGTGGCCGAGCTGGCGGAGCTGATCGCGCAGGCGGTGCTGGCGCACCCCGCCGTGCACCGCCTGGACGGCGGGGAGTTCGGCGTGGTGGCCTCGCCGCTGCCCGGCCGCAGGGTCCTCGGTGTGCTCACCGAGGGACCCGGCTCCCCCGTCGAGATCGCCGTGGTGCTGCTGCTGGGCCACCCCATCCCCGAGGTGGTCGAGCAGCTGCGCGAGCGGGTCAAGGCAGTAGCGGGCACAGTTCCCGTGGACATCACCGTCGCCGACCTCATGGTGGCGGAACCAGCCTGACCGGCGGCGGGGGCACTGGTGGTTCGTCGGGGGACCACCAGGCCCCGCCCCCCGGTCCGGCACACGAACAGGAGACTCGCACGTGAACGGATCCCAGATCGGTCTGCTCGCCGGGCTGGTGCTCGGCCTGGCCGCCTCATTCAGCTTCGTGGCCTTCCTGGTCACCGCGGCCGTGGGCATCATCGGCTTCGTCGTCGGCCGCGTGCTCGACGGCGAGATCGACCTCGGCGACGTGCTCGGCAGGGGCCGGGACAAGTGAGCGCGGGCGATCCGGAGGAGCGCGGCTCGCTGCGGATCGACCCGAGCGTGGTCCGCAAGCTGGCCGAGCACGCCGCCGACCTGGCCCCGGGCACCGCCCGCGCGGGCAGGCGGGGCGCCAGCGCCAAGGTGTCGGGCAGCGGCAACGAGGTCGACCTGCGGCTGGAACTGGGCCTGAGCTACCCCGCCCAGGTGCGCGAGACCGTCGCCGCGGTCCGCGAGCAGGTCAGCGGCGAGGTGCAGCGCCTGACCGGCTACCGGGTCCGCTCGGTGGACGTCGTGGTATCCGCGCTGCTGGCGGCCCCCATCAGTCGAAACCGAGTGGAGTGAGCCGGTGCGAGTACTCGTCCGCCTGCTGTCCTGCCTGCTCGGCCTGGCAATCGCCGCCGCGGGCGGGCTGCTGGCCACCGAGGTCACCTGGTGGTGGGTCCAGCCGGGCTCGCCGCCGCTGCTGGTGCCCTGGCACGAGTGGCTGCGCCTGCTGGGCACGGTGAACTGGGCCAGCCTGCCGGTGCGGATCACCGCCTGGTCGGTGGCCGCCGCCGGGCTGCTGCTGGTGCTGTTCGCCGCCGCGGCCCGTCGCCGCGACGTGCGGCTCAACGCGCCCGCCCCGGAGATCACCGTGACCACCTCCCCGCGATCGCTGGCCCGCACCGTGGGCAACAGCGTGCGCGCCGCGGAGGGCGTCACCGGCGCCTCGGTCACCGCGAGCCGCCGCAGGGTGCGCGTGCGGGCCACCAGCGCGCTCAAGACAGAGGACCAACTGCGGCCCCGGCTGACCGAACTGGCCCGCGAGGTGGTCGGCGCCCTGCCGCTACCCCACACGCCCAGCGTCTCCGTGGTCGTCGACTCACCGAGGGATCGCCGATGAGTAAGTTCTCCGACGCCGCTCGCGCTCGGTCTTACCGGCTCGAACGCGGCCTCACCGGTACCACCGGCGTGCTCGCCCTGCTCGCCGGTGCCGCGGCGGTTGTCGTCGGCATGGGACTGCTCGGTGAGTTCCGCGCGCAGCGGCCCGTCGCCGACCCCATCGCCCTGGACTTCCTGCGCCAGTACCCGGAGGTCACCAAGGGCGTGGCCATCGCGCTCGGCGTGCTGCTGTTCGTGCTCGGGCTGCGCTGGGCCTTCCGCTCGCTGCGCGTGGAACTGCGCCCCGACCTGGTGCTCGACCGCACCGCGGGCAACGGGCTGCGGGTGGTCTCCGGCGCCGTGGCCGAGGCGGTCCGCTCCGACGCCGAGGGCATCGACGGGGTCGCCAAGGCCCGGGTCCGCCTGGTCGGCGACGAGCAGCACCCCGCCCTGCGCATCCGGCTCTCACTGACCGACGGCGCCGAGGTGCGGGCCGTCTGGCAGGAGCTGGACAAGGTGCTGGGCAACGCCAAGTCCTGCCTGGGCGTGGCGGAACTGCCCACCGCGGTGCACCTGGAATTGGCAACAGTCGAGCGCCAACGCGTCCAGTAGCGCAAGATGGGCGCGTGGCGCTCCCGGTGACCCCTCCCGTCCAGCCGATGCTGGCCTCGCCCGTCGACGGCGTGCCCGAAGGCGCGGACCTGATGTTCGAGCCCAAGTGGGACGGCTTCCGCTGCCTGGTCTTCCGTGATGGCGACGAGGTCGTGCTCCAGTCACGCAGCGGCAAGCCGCTCAACCGGTACTTCCCCGAGGCCGAGGAGTACGTCCGCGCCGAGTGCCCCGACCGGGTGGTGCTGGACGGGGAGCTGGTCGTGGACCGCGACGGTCGCCTGGACTGGGACGCACTCGGTGAGCGGGTGCACCCCGCCGCCAGCCGGGTGCGCAAGCTCGCCGCCGAGAACCCGTCCCGGTTCATCGCCTTCGACCTGCTCGCCAGCGGGGACCGCTCGCTGCTCGACGAGCCGGGCCGGGTGCGCAGGCAGGCGCTGGTCGAACTGGTCGGCGCCGGTGAGCGGGTGCACCGCACGCCGTCCACACAGGACCCGGCCGTGGCCCGCGAGTGGTTCACCCTGTTCGAGGGCGCCGGTCTGGACGGGATCATCGGCAAGCCCCTGGACGGGCCGTACACCCCGAACAAGCGGACCATGGTCAAGGTCAAGCACAGCAGGACCGCCGACTGCGTGGTGGCGGGTCTGCGCTGGCACACCAACACCGAGCCCGGCACCGCCGTGGGATCGCTGCTGCTGGGGCTGATCGACGCCAACGGGGTCATGCACCACGCCGGGGTGGTCGGCTCGTTCACCGCCGCGCGGCGCCGCGAGCTCGCCGAGGAGTTCAGCCCGCTGCTGGACCGCGGCGAGCTCGACCACCCGTGGCTCGGCGACCAGGCGGGCGACGGCCGCCGACTGCCCGGCGCCGTGAACCGCTGGCGCAGCGCCGAGGCCACGTGGCTGCCGCTACGCCGCGAGCGGGTCGTCGAGGTGGCCTACGACCACACCGAGGGCGCCAACCCCGCACCCCGGTTCCGGCACACCACGCAGTTCGTCCGCTGGCGCCCCGACCGCGACCCGGACTCGTGCCGCTACGACCAGCTCGACGAGCCCGCCCGCTTCGACCTCGGCGCCATCCTCACCGGCGAGGTCCGCTAACCCCCGCTCCGCGAGTCCCGCCCACCCGTCGGCGAGTCCCGCCCAGCGGAGCACGAGTCCCGGCCACCCGTAGGCGAGTCCCGCCCAGCGGGGCGCGAGTCCCGGGCCGGTACGCCCCGAGTGCGAGCGGGTCCGCTCCGGAGTGGCGGACCGATCTGCCGTGTGCAGATCCCGCTCCGCCCCACACGAATCCCGCCTAGCCTCAAGCGAGTCCCGGCCACCCGTCGGCAAGTCCCGCCCACCCGTCGGCGAGTCCCGCCCAGCGGAGCACGAATCCCGCCGTGCGGAGCGCGGGCCCAACCACTGGACGCCCCGGTCTCGCTCACGCCAGCGCGAGTCCCGCCCAGCGGAGCACGAGTCCCGGTCACCCGTCGGCGAGTCCCGCCTAGCCTCACGCGAATCCCGCTGTCGCGCGGGTGAGTCCCGCCTCGGGGAACGCGGTTGCCGACCCTTGCCTCAGACCCGCTCTGCGCTGCGCGGGTCCCGCGGGAATCCTCGCACTCCATCTCAAAATCCACTTTGAGTTTTTGTTGAGTTCTCGGCAGCACGCTGGCCCCAGCCGGCACAACCAGGCGCACCGCGGTGTGCCCTCGTGCTGCCCGATTCACAGACTCTTGAGGGGTACAGATGACTGCCTTGCGCAGTGTCGTGGTCCTGACCGCGCTGACCGGCGTTGTCACGGGAGGCGCCGCATTGCCCACAGCCGCGGCAGCACCACTGGCCGCGGCCGGACACCGGATCGGCGTACTGCGGGACGGTGCGGTGAAGGTCAAGGAAGGTGGCCTGGACGCGGGTTGGACGGTGCAGGAGCGCGGAGCCACGAAGTTCCAGATCGACGGTGACCGGATCGGCGCGCTGCTCAGCGACGGCAGGTTGGAGGTCAAGGCGGGCGGACTGGACGCCCCCTGGGTCGTGGTGGAGGACCACGTGGCCGACTTCAGCCTGTCCGGGACCCGGATCGGCGCGCTGCGCGCCGACGGCACCGCAGAGGTCAAGGACGGCGGGCTGGACGCCACCTGGACTCCCGAGGACGACCACGTCAGGCAACTGGCCGTGGCGGGCGCGCGGATCGCGGTGCTGCGTGAGAACGGGGACCTCAAGGTCAAGGACGGCGCACTGGACTCGCAGTGGGTGCTGCAGGAGGACCACGTCGTGCAGATCGCCCTGTCCGAGGACCGGATCGGCGCGGTGCGCGACACCGGCCGCGCCGAGGTCAAGGAAGGCGGCCTGGACACGCCCTGGGCGCAGGAGGAGGACAACGTCACGCAGTTGGCGCTGTGGGGACGCCGGATCGGCGCGGTGCGCACCGACGGCACGGCCGAGGTGAAGGAAGGGGGGTTGGACGCGCCCTGGGTCGTGGAGGACGTCGGCACGAAGCAGATCGTGCTGGCGGGTGACCGGATCGGCACGCTGCACGGTGACGGCACCGCGTACGTGAAGGAAGGCGGCCTGGACGCACGCTGGCAGTTGGAGGACGACACCGTCACCACGCTGCGGCTCGCCTCCGCGACCCCCTCGGGCGGCGGCTCCCAGGTGAGCATGGCCGACATCGCCGCGATCTACGGCAACGCGTACGCCACCGACATCGTCCGGGCCGGACTGCCCAGCCTGAACACGGAGATGGCCGCGGGCGGAATCACCACCCCGGCGCGCAAGGCAGCCTTCCTGGCCACCCTCAAGCACGAGAGTGGATTCGTCTACAGCGCAGGAGAAGCGGGCCAGACAGCCCAGTACCGGGGTCGCGGTTTCATTCAGATCACCGGCAGCTCCAACTACGGATCGGCGGGGCGGTACTTCGGGCACGACTTCCTCAACTCGCCGGGGGACGCGGCCAGCCTGCAGTGGAGCGCACCGCTCGCGCGCTGGTACTGGACGGTCGCCCGCAACATCAACCCGATGGCCGACCGCCTGGACATGGGCGCTGTCGACGGCGCCATCGGCTACTCGACCAGTCTCGACCCCGGCGAGGCGCAGCGCCGCTGCGACGACTTCAAGAAGGCCCTCGCCTACTACAACGGCTCGCTGCCCGGCGGCATCCGCTGCGACCGCCACTGATCTTCTAGGAGAAACCCATGTCTCACAAGCAGATCCGGCGCGCTCTCGGCGCGCTGACCAGCGCATGTGTGCTCGCGGGCGCACTGTCCACGATCCTCGCGCTACCCGCGCAGGCGGCCACGGTGACCGACATCGTGAACCTGGCCAGAGCCAACCTCGGCAAGCACAACTGCGACATCAACAGCCTGGGCGGCAAGGGCTTCAACGGCAGCTGCACCCCCGAGGAGTGGTGCGCGGACTTCGCCAAGTGGGTGTGGCAGAACGAGGGTGCCCAGGTCGACGGGCTCACCGCGGCGGCCGGTTCCTTCTACACCTACGGTCAGCGCAAGGGAACTCTGCACACCGATGGCGGCTACCGCCCGCAGCCGGGCGACGCAGTGGTCTACAACTACGCCGGTAGCGGCTACGCCGATCACGTCGGCCTGGTCACCGAGGTGCGCGGCGACGGGTCCATCCAGGTCATCAACGGCAACTTCAACGGCACCACCGCCAGCAACTCCGTGGTCGCCTACTCCTCCGGCACCGGCCGGGTCGGCGCCTCCATCGCCGGTCAGACCATCAGCGGCTTCACCAGCCCGGTCGGGGTGGGCAGTGTGCCCCGGCGCGTGGGCGTGCTCCGCAACGGGGACGTGAAGGTCAAGGAGGGCAACCTCGACAGCGCCTGGACCACGCAGGAGACCCTGGGCACCAAGTTCAAGGTCGATGGCAACCGGATCGCCGCCCTCCGCACGAACGGCGTGCTCGCCGTCAAGGAGGGCGGCCTGGACACGCCGTGGCGGATCGTCGAGGAGCACGTCACCGACTTCAGCCTGTCCGGTGGCCGGATCGGCGCACTGAGGTCCGACGGCACCGCCGAGGTGAAGGAGGGCCTGGACAGCGCCTGGGTCATGGAGGACGACGCCGTCAAGCAGATCGCGGTGTCGAGCAACCGGGTCGCCGTGCTGCGCGCCGACGGCACCGTCAAGGTGAAGGAGGGCGGGCTGGACGCGACCTGGAAGCACGTGGAGGACCGCGGCGTGCAGATCGCACTGACCAACAGCCGCGTCGGCGTGATCACCGACAGCGGCCGGGCCGAGGTCAAGGGCGGCAACCTGGACGCGCCCTGGTTCGCCGAGGAGGACAACGCGGTGCAACTGGAACTGTCCAGCAACCGGATCGGCGTGCTGCGCAAGGACGGGGTCTTCCGGGTCAAGGACGGTGCGCTGGAATCCCCGTGGACCACCGTGGACGACCACGGCAAGCAGATCGCCCTCGGCGGCAGCCGGATCGGCGTGGTGCGGACCGACGGCACGGTATGGGTGAAGGAAGGCGGGCTGGACGCGACCTGGCAGAAGGTCGACGACAACTGCACCGAGGTGGAGCTGACCCAGGAGTGAGCTGAGAACTCTCCGGGCGGCGGGGGCTCCCCCGCCGCCCGGACTCGTGCTCAGGCGGCGTGGCCGAGTTCGACGAGCAGGGTGCCCGCCTGGTGGCGGGCCTGGTTGAGGGCCTCGATGTTGGCTTCGAGGTCACCGAGCGGGCCGCCGACGAAGAACGGGCTGAACCGTGCGGGGTCCACGCGCAGTTCGGTGAAGTCGGGGTCCTGCTCGGCTGCCTCCTGGATCAGCTCCTCGACCAGGGTGAAGTCCGCACGCTGGGCGTCCAGCAGCGCGGACATGGTGGTGGGTCGCAACAGGGCCAGTTCGAGGTGCTCGGCGGCGAGGTCGAGGCGGTGGGCGGCAATCGGGTCCTCGTGCAGGGCCATCCGAGCTGCCCTCACAGCCGTCAGCAACTGTGCGTCGTCCAGGGACAGCCAGCGCACCTGGTTGGCGGGGGTCCGGTCCACTCCATCAGGCTACGCGGATCACGTACCGTTCCGGGGTGACCTCGCCTGGCGCTCCGGGTGGGCGGATTGGTACAAAAGGATCAAGCAAAGTTCGGATCCGGTTGGTAAGGGGGTGAGCGTGATCCACCCCCTGCGCACGTCCGTGGACTCCCGCGCCAGGACCGAGGCCTGCCTCATGGACTGCCTGGTGGTCCTCACCTGGCTGCTCGCGCTCAGCGGGGTCGCGCTCGGCCTGCGGTCCCTGGGCCTGTCGGGGCTCAACGCCACCCAGGACGAGCTGACCGTGGACGCCATCACGCTGGTGGTCGGGCTGGGACCGGTGGCGGCCTACCTGATCCTGTGCGAGACCGGGCAGTTGCAAGCGTCCTGGGGCAAGCGCCGGGTCGGGCTGCGCGTGGTGCGCGCGGACGGCAGCCGCGCGGGTCTGCCCCGGCTCGTGCTGCGCACCGTGGTCAAGCTGCTGCCCTGGTACCTGGCGCACTGGGGCCTGAGCAGGCTCTGGCTCAACTTCGTGCCCGCCCAGTGGGCGACCACCTGTCTGGCCGCGGTGTACCTGCTGGTGCCGATCACCATCGGCCTGGCCCTGGTGCACCCCCAGCGCCGCGCACTGCACGACTGGCTGGCGGGCACCAAGGTCATCACCGCGGACTGACCGGCCGTCGCGCCAGCCCCACCGGAGCGGCTCTGTCCACTGAGGCGAATACCTCGCGCTCGCACCGCTCGGGACACAGCCGTCCCCCGGGCGGGACTCGCGCTGCCCAGGGCGGGACTCGTCGCCCTCCAGGGCGGGACTCGCGCTAACCGGGGCGGGATTCGCGCTGCCCAGGCCAGGACTCGCGCCCCCAGCGCAGCACTCTGGCCCCGCTGACCGGGACTCGCCGCCCCCAGGACGGGACTCACGCCCGCAGGGCCGGAACTCCCGCTACCCAGAACGGGACTCGCGCCCGCCAGACCGGGACTCGCCGCGCCCAGAACGGGACTCGCGCTCACCGGAACGGGACTCGCGCCCGGCGGGCCGAGACTCGCGCCCCCCAGCCCAGCACTCTGGCCCCGCTGACCGGGACTCGGCCACCTCAACGCGGGACTCGCGCTGCCCAGAACGGGACTCGCGCTCCGTGGGGTGGGGTTCGCTGGTCGCAGACCAGCGAACCCCACGGGTAGGTCGCCTGCGCGCATGCGGTGTGCAGTCACCTCGTTCAGGGTTACTTGATGCCAGCGGAGTCCATGCCGCGCAGCTCCTTCTTCAGGTCGGCGATCTCGTCACGAATCCGACCGGCCAGCTCGAACTGCAGGTCACGGGCGGCGGCCATCATCTGGTCGGTCAGCTGCTGCACCAGGTCGGCCAGCTCGGCGCGCGGCATGGACTTGACGTCCTTGTCGGACAGCACGCCCGAGGAGGCCCGCCCGCCCGCCTCGCCGGTGGGCTTCTTGCCGCGCGAGGTGTTGCGGCCCGAACCGCCGACCGGCACGGCGTCCTCGTCCTCGGCCTCGGTGTAGACCTGGTCGAGGATGTCGGCGATCTTCTTGCGCAGCGGGGTGGGATCGATGCCGTTGGCCGTGTTGTAGGCGACCTGCTTCTCGCGTCGGCGGTTGGTCTCCTCGATCGCGTCCCGCATGGAGGCGGTGATCGTGTCGGCGTACATGTGCACCTCGCCGGAGACGTTGCGGGCGGCACGGCCGATCGTCTGGATCAGCGAGGTGGTGGAACGCAGGAAGCCCTCCTTGTCGGCGTCCAGGATCGCCACCAGCGACACCTCGGGCAGGTCGAGGCCCTCGCGCAGCAGGTTGATGCCGACCAGCACGTCGTAGTCGCCCAGCCGCAGCTGGCGCAGCAGCTCCACGCGGCGCAGGGTGTCCACCTCGGAGTGCAGGTAGCGCACCCGGATGTCCAGTTCCAGCAGGTAGTCGGTGAGGTCCTCGGCCATCTTCTTGGTCAGCGTGGTGACCAGCACCCGCTCGTCCCGCTCGGCGCGGACCCGGATCTCGTGCACCAGGTCGTCGATCTGACCCTCGGTCGGCTTGACCACCACCTCGGGGTCGATCAGGCCGGTGGGCCGGATGACCTGCTCCACGAACTCCCCGCCCGACTGGCCCATCTCGTACGGGCCCGGCGTGGCCGACAGGTACACCGACTGGCCGATGCGGTCCTGGAACTCCTCCCAGGTCAGCGGCCGGTTGTCCAGGGCGCTGGGCAGCCGGAACCCGTGCTCGACCAGGTTGCGCTTGCGGGAGGCGTCACCCTCGTACATGCCGCCGATCTGCGGCACCGTCACGTGCGACTCGTCGATGACCAGCAGGAAGTCCTCGGGGAAGTAGTCGATCAGCGTGGCGGGCGCGGACCCGGCCTCGCGCCCGTCGATGTGCCGCGAGTAGTTCTCGATGCCCGAGCAGAACCCGACCTGGCGCATCATCTCGATGTCGTAACTGGTGCGCATGCGCAGCCGCTGGGCCTCCAGCAGCTTGCCCTGCTTCTCCATGCGCTCCAACGTGTCCGACAGCTCCGCCTCGATGTCGGCGATGGCCCGCTCCATGCGCTCGGGCCCGGCCACGTAGTGGGTGGCCGGGAAGATGCGCAGCTCCTGCACCTCGCGCACGATCTCCCCGGTGAGCGGGTGCAGGTAGTACAGCCGATCCACCTCGTCGCCGAAGAACTCCACCCGCACCGCGAGCTCCTCGTAGGCGGGGATGATCTCCACGGTGTCCCCGCGCACCCGGAACGTGCCGCGGGCGAAGGCGATGTCGTTGCGGGTGTACTGCACGTCCACCAGCGCGCGCAGCAGCATGTCGCGCTCGATCTCCCCGCCGACCTTGAGCTCGATCGAGCGGTCCAGGTAGGACTGCGGGGTGCCCAGGCCGTAGATGCAGGACACCGAGGCCACCACGATGGTGTCCCGCCGGGTGAGCAGGCTCATCGTGGCCTTGTGCCGCAGCCGCTCCACGTCCTCGTTGATCGAGGAGTCCTTCTCGATGTAGGTGTCGGTCTGCGGGATGTACGCCTCGGGCTGGTAGTAGTCGTAGTAGCTGACGAAGTACTCCACGGCGTTGTCCGGGAAGAACCCGCGCAGCTCGTTGGCCAACTGGGCGGCCAGGGTCTTGTTCGGCGCCATCACCAGCGTGGGCCGCTGCAACTTCTCCACCAGCCAGGCCGTGGTGGCCGACTTGCCGGTACCGGTGGCACCCAGCAGCACCACGTCCGGTTCGCCCGCGCGCAGCCTGCGTTCCAGCTCGGCGATGGCCGCGGGCTGGTCCCCGGAGGGCTGGTAGTCCGAGACCACGCGGAAGCGGCCGTCGGCGCGGGGGATGTCGCTGACGGGGCGGAACTGGGAGCTCGCGATGACCGGTGTGTCTGCCACGCCCCCCAGAGTAGGACGGGGTACCGACAAATGGCCGCGCTACGCCGGTTGCCAGGGCGTCACCGCAGGTCAGGGCCACTCAGAGTCACCTGCGTGCCGCAAGAAATGACTCAGTCGGAGGATCCCGAACGGACCCGTGTGCGCCGAGTATTTCGACATGACCGTTCAGCTGCCCGTGCAGGACCGCGGCCAGCGTGCGGAGGGTGTCGCGACGGCGGCCCACCCGCACCCGCCCAAGGTCGAGGTGTTCGACCTGGCCGCGCGGACCAACACCGATCCCAAGGGCCACGTGCGCCAGGTCGAGGTCTACCGGCTGCGCGGGGACGCGCTCTACATGTCCCGGCCGGTGGTGGGCCACCCGCAACTGAGCCACTTCGAGTCCTGGCTGCTGCCCGCGCACGGCCTGCGCGTGACCAGGCAGTCCTGGACCGAGGGCAACGAACGGGACTACGAGTTCTACGTGGACGTGGTGGACGTCGAGCCGGGCCAGGACCGCTGGCGCACCACGGACCTGTACCTGGACCTGCTGGTGCGCACCGGCCGGGGCGTGCAGGTGCTGGACGTGGACGAGCTGCTGGAGGCGGTTGACGCGGGCCTGCTCGGCCGGGACGCCGCCGAACGGGCGCTGGCGATCACCTACCGGGCGGTCGGCGGTATCGCCGCGCACGGTTACGACATTCAGCGGTGGCTGGCCGAGGAGGGCGTGCCGCTGGACTGGCGAACCGATTCAGGCTCTACGCGATGAGCGCACGGAGCGTCAAGAGCCATCTGGTTGAACTACCCCCTCGCAACCCGATCGGTATCGGAAGAATCACAACACGTGATGTAACGAATCGACCCGGACGGTCACCACACGAACACCTACGGCTACCCTCGGGTCGCGTGGGAACGGTCATCACTCCGCAGCTGGTAGACGTAGTCGACACCTTCACGGCGGTGCGCAGCTACTCGTCAGGCGTGACTCGGCACCTGACGACCTGCCAGGTCGAACGCTGGGGCCTGCGCATGGAGTGCCCCACACCCGAAGATCCGTTCGCGGACAGCGAGGTCACCTGGCTGATCCCGGACCTGGGTCTGCGGCTGACCCACCAGCGGCCGCGCTCCCGGCACGGCAGGGTCGCCCCGTCCACCCTCACGGCGGTCCACGTGCAGCGTGACACCCGCTCGTGGCGCACCACCGACCTGCTGCTGGGACTGGCGGTTCCCGGCGGCACGACGGCCAGGATCGTGCGCTCCGAGGAGTTCGCCGCCGCCGTGGCCGGCCGGGTGCTCCGCCCCGGGGACGCCGACCTGGCGCTGCGCACGGTGCACCGCACGCTGGAGGAGATCAGCCACTTCCGGCACGACGTCAACGCCTGGCTCAACCACCTGGACATCTACGACGTCTGGCCGCCCCTGTAAGGACTTCCTTGCCCGTCGCGCGTCACGGGCAACGCCGCAGTGGTCGTCCCCGCCCGGCCACGACCGCGGCTCAGCCAGGCGGGGACCAGCTTGCCCCCTCGGCCCACGCCCCAGCCCGGGCGTGGGCCTTGGCGAACCAGGGGTCCTTCGCGTCCCCGTACTCCGCGATCGACTCGCACCGCGCGGCCAGCTCCCGCTTGACCGACTCGTACTCGGCCCTGGCGGCCGGGTCGGCGCGCAGCCAGGCCGGGAACAGCAGGGCGAAGCGCCAGCCCGGTGAGCCCGCGACCCGCAGGTGCAGGTTCACCCACCGGCCCGGGTCGGCACCGCAGTGCGTGCGCTTGAGCCAGTCGCCGGGATCTTCCCCGTCCTTCGGGGTGTCCTGCACCAGCCCGGGCACCACCGGGAAGCCCGCCTGCCCGAGCTGGGCGGCCAGCGCGTCGGCCTCGGCCAGCGACTCGACCGTCAGCTGGAGGTCCAGCACGTCCTTGGCGGCCAGCCCCGGCACGGAGGTGGAGCCGATGTGGTCCACCCGCTTGCCGGTGGCCAGCCCGATCCGGGCGGCGACCCGGGCGGCCTGCTCGGGCCAGCTCGGGTCGTAGGGCACCAGCTCGGGCGCGCCACGCGGGCTGTACCGGCCCAGCCGCACGTTGGCCTCGTAGGGCAGCAGGCGGGCGGCCCACAGCTCGTCCACGGCGGCCAGCACCTGTTCGGGCGTGCCGCTGTTGTCCAGCCACACGTCGGCGGCGGCCCTGCGCTGCTCGGGCGTGGCCTGGGCGGCGATGCGGGCCCGCGCGTCGGCCTCGGCCATGCCGCGCGCGGTGGTCAGCCGGTGGACCCGCTGCTCGACCTCGGCGTCGACCACGATCACCAGGTGGAACGCGGGCGCCATGCCGTTCTCCACCAGCAGCGGGATGTCCTGCACCACGATGCCGTCCGCCGGTGCCTCGGCGCTGAGCTGCACGGCGCGGTCGCGCACCCGGGGGTGGATGATCGCGTTCAGCCGGGCGCGGGCCTGGTCGTCGCCGAAGACCCTGGCGGCCAGCGCGGGCCGGTCCAGCGCGCCCTCCGCGGTGAGCACCTGCTCGCCGAAGGCCGCGACCACCTCGGCCAGCCCGGAGGTGCCCGGTTCGACCACCTCGCGGGCGATCTTGTCCGAGTCGACCACCACGGCGCCCAGTTCGGCCAGCCTCGCGGCCACCGTGGACTTGCCCGCGCCGATCCCGCCTGTCAGCCCCACACGCAGCATGATCCGATTCTGTCAGCGCGGTGCGGGGCCGGTCGACTCGGTCAGGGCGCGGACCGCCAGCGCGGTCAGCGCGGGCCCCGCCTTGTCCTCCGCGAGCAGGTCCCTGCGCACGTCCACCACCACTGTGGACTTGCCGTGCGCCACGACCAGCGTGCGCGTGTCCTTCGCGGCCACCAGCGTGGCGTCCTCGGGGCCGACCTTGGTCGCCGCGGTGGAATCCCCGGCCATCTTGGCCGCGTCCACGGTCGCCGCGACCCGTTCCCTGGCTGAGGCCTCGTCCCCGTAGGTGGCCACGCCGATCGACACCGGGGCGGCGGTCACCGGGTCGTTGGTGCCCACCCCGTAGTAGCAGTCCACCCGGCCGGTGCGGTTGATCTTCGGTACCGGCAGGCCCAGCACCCGGTTGGTGGTGCCTGGCAGTTCGCGGCCCAGTGCCTTCGTGACGTCCTCGGCGGCGGCCACGAGGGCGCAGTCGGTGGGCAGCGGGCGGTCGGCCAGCCGGGCGGCGGGGGCCGCGGCCTTCGGCGCCGGGGGCTGGGCCGCCGGCGGTGTCGCACCGCCGCACGCGGTCACGGCGAACATCCCGACAAGCACCCCACCAGCGACAATCCGGATCACGACCGTGAAGGTAGCGCCCGACCCCGGAACACGACGAGGGCCTCACGCCACCTGGGTGGCGTGAGGCCCTCGATCGTGTGAACTAGCTAGCTAGCGGCGACGCTCAGGCGCCACCGGACAGCTTCTCGCGGAGCGCGGCCAGCTGCTCGTCGCTGGCCAGCGAGCCGCCGCCCTGGGCGGGCGCCTCGGTGGAGCCGGAGGAGTAGTTGGTCTCCCCCTGCGCCTCGGCGTCGGCCTCGGCGGCCTTGGCGATCTGCTTCATGTGGGCCTCGTAGCGCGTGTGGGCCTCGGCGTACTGCCGCTCCCACTCCTCGCGCTGCTTGTCGTAGCCCTCCTGCCAGTCCTGGGTCTCCGGGTCGAAGCCCTCGGGGTAGATGTAGTTCCCCTCGGCGTCGTACTCGGCGGCCATGCCGTACTGGGTCGGGTCGAACTCGGTCTCGGTCGTGAAGCCCTCGTTGGCCTGCTTCAGCGACAGCGAGATCCGGCGACGGTCCAGGTCGATGTCGATGACCTTGACCATGACGTCGTCGTTGACCTGGACGACCTGCTCCGGGATCTCCACGTGGCGCTCGGCCAGCTCGGAGATGTGGACCAGGCCCTCGATGCCCTCGTCCACGCGGACGAACGCACCGAACGGAACCAGCTTGGTGACCTTGCCCGGCACGATCTGGCCGATCGCGTGGGTCCGGGCGAACTGGCGCCACGGGTCCTCCTGCGTCGCCTTCAGCGACAGCGAGACCCGCTCGCGCTCCATGTCCACGTCGAGCACCTCGACGGTGACCTCCTGGCCGACCTCGACGACCTCGGAGGGGTGGTCGATGTGCTTCCAGGACAGCTCGGAGACGTGCACCAGGCCGTCGACGCCACCCAGGTCCACGAAGGCACCGAAGTTGACGATCGAGGACACGACGCCCTTGCGGACCTGGCCCTTCTGCAGCTGGTTGAGGAACTCGCTGCGGACCTCGGACTGGGTCTGCTCCAGCCAGGCGCGGCGGGACAGGACCACGTTGTTGCGGTTCTTGTCCAGCTCGATGATCTTCGCCTCGAGCTCGCGGCCCACGTAGGGCAGCAGGTCGCGCACGCGGCGCATCTCGACCAGGGAGGCCGGCAGGAAGCCGCGCAGCCCGATGTCGAGGATGAGACCACCCTTGACCACCTCGATGACGGTGCCCTTGACAGGCTCGTCCTTCTCCTTGAGGGCCTCGATGGTGCCCCACGCACGCTCGTACTGCGCGCGCTTCTTGGACAGGATCAGGCGGCCTTCCTTGTCCTCCTTCTGGAGGACCAGGGCCTCGACCTCGTCACCGACGCTGACGACCTCGGCGGGGTCAACGTCGTGCTTGATCGACAGCTCGCGCGAGGGGATGACACCCTCGGTCTTGTAGCCGATGTCGAGCAGGACCTCGTCCCGGTCGACCTTGACGATGGTGCCCTCAACGATGTCGCCGTCGTTGAAGTACTTGATCGTCTTGTCGATGGCGGCGAGGAAGTCCTCCTCCGTCCCGATATCGTTGATAGCGATCTGCTTCGGCGAGGTAGCAGCCGGGACAGTGGTGGTGTCGGTGGACATTAGGTGGGTTGCTCCGGTACGGATTGGATTGAGTGGCCTGAAGTTGTGTGCTGTGAGCTTTCGTGCGGTGCCCGAACTTCGAGGTGCCAGGCGGTACACCCCGGCAAGGCAACGCGAAACCTACTACGCGGCCAATATCGTACGCGGACCCGTGATGACCGGGCAAACCCGGTCCCCAGAAGGAGCAGTGTGAGCACGGAAGCGCGCTACGCCGGGGCCGAGGGCGCCCTCGGCACGACCGGCAGTGCCAAGCGCGGAGTGGGCCCCGCCGAGTCCCGGGCGGCGAGTATCGCCTGGTGGGACGCGGACGCCGACGACTACCAGTCCGAGCACGGGGACTTCCTCGGCCTCGCCGACATGGTGTGGTGCCCGGAGGGCCTGCGCGAGGCCGAGCTGGGGCTGCTCGGCGAGGTCGCGGGCCGGTCGGTGCTGGAGGTGGGCTGCGGCTCGGCCTCCTGCGGGCGCTGGCTGCGGGCCGCCGGGGCCGCCGCGGTCTCGCTGGACATCTCCGCGGGCATGTTGCGGCACGCCAGGGCGGGCAACGCCGAGACCGGCATCGCACTGCCCCTGGTCCAGGCCAGCGCGGACCAGCTGCCCTTCGCCGACGGCTCCTTCGACGCGGCCTGCTCGGCCTTCGGCGCCGTGCCCTTCGTCGCCGACGTGGGCACGGTGATGCGCGAGGTGGCCCGGGTGCTGCGGCCGGGCGGCCCGTGGGTGTTCGCCGTCACCCACCCGATGAGGTGGATCTTCCCGGACGACCCGGGCCCCACCGGGCTGACCGTCGTGCAGTCCTACTTCGACCGCACGCCCTACCTGGAGGTGGACGAGCAGGGCCGGGCCACCTACGTGGAGCACCACCGCACGCTGGGCGACTTCGTGCGGGCGATCACCGGGGCCGGGCTGGTACTGGAGGACCTGGTCGAGCCGGAGTGGCCGCAGGGGCACACCCGCGAGTGGGGCCAGTGGAGCCCGCTGCGCGGCAGGCTGTTCCCCGGCACGGCGATCTTCCGCTGCCGCCGCCCGGCATGACCGTCACCGACCGACTGCTCTCGGCCCAGGCCGAGTGGTTCGCCTCGGTGGACCCGCAACTGCCCGATCCGGAGCACCCCGGCCCCGGCGAGGTGATCACGGCCGCGTTGCCGGACGGGCGCCGGGTGGCCGGGGTGGTCACCGAGTCGGTGGCGGGCCCCGGCACCGCGCACTCGCTGTGGTCGGCGCGGCGCACCTGGGAGCTGCACCCGCTACTCGGCGACGCGGGGACCGCGGGCATGGACGCGCTGCTGCGGGCCTGGCGGCGCCACCTCGACGGGCTGGGCGCGCTCGACGGGGACACCGCCTGCGTGCTCACCTGGCCGAGCCGGGACGTGGCGGCCAGCAGGGCGCTGCTGGACCACGGCCTGCAACCGCTGACGGTGGTGGCCGTGCGCCCGGCGAACCCGGTGCCGCCGCGCCCGCTGAGCGTGCAGGTGCGCCGGGCGACCCCAGCCGACCTGGAGGTCGCGGTGCAGCTGGCCATGGCCGAGTTGCGCTACTCGGCCATGGTCGGCGCCGCCGTGCTGCGCCCGGACGCCGAACAGCTCAAGCGAGTCATGCTCGCCGACCGGCTGATCCGTCCCGACGAGTTGTGGCTGGCCGAGCAGGACGGGGTCGCGCTGGCGCTGGCCGAGTGCGCCGTGGTGCCGGTGACCCCCTCGCTGGGCACCAGCAGGCACCTGCGGCCGGGTCTTTGGGGCTACGTGGGCTGCCTTTCCGTACTGCCCGGCGCCCGCCGCGGCGGCATCGGCCAGCAGCTGATGGCCGTGGTGCACGAGGTCGCGCTGCGGCACCGCGCCACGGCCCACTACCTGCACTACAACCCGGCGAACCCGCTCTCCTCGGTGTTCTGGCCCAGGCAGGGCTACCGGCCGCTGTGGACCCAGTGGGAGGTCCGGCCCGCCGCCGGGTTGCGGTAGCCCGTACGGCCTAGAGTTCGGATCACAGTGGTCGGAGTTGCACTGGTCGGTTGGTGTACGCAACTATTTGTACTGACCAGTCAGTTCAAGGAGGCTTGGTGGAGATCCACGCCCAGAGCGTCGGCGTCGACGGAGCACACGGCCCGTTGCTGCACCCGACCTCGCTGCGCGTGCGGGAGGGCGAGCTCGCACTGGTGGCCGGGGAGCCCGGCACCGGACACACCGCGTTCGCACTGGCCGTGTCCGGCCGGATGCGGCCCAGCGTCGGCACCGTGCACCTGGACGGTGCCGCGAACGACCCGGCGCTGCGCAGAGCGGTCGCGCTCGTCGACGCCCCGGAGGTGTCCGCGCCGGAGGACGCGCTCACGCTGGCCACGGTGGTCGGCGAGGAGCTGGCCATGGCCGGGCAGCCCGCGGGCCGCAAGGCGGTGTCGGACTGGCTGCTCGCCCACGACGCGCGCCAGCACCAGCGCACCCGGTTCGAGTCGGTGCCCGCCGAGCTGCGCACGGGGCTGCTCATCGAGTTGGCCGCCCAGCGCCCCGGCGTTCGCGTGCTGACCCTGGTGCTGCCCGACCGGCACGGGGCCGGTCCGCACACCTGGTGGTCGGCCGCCTGCCGACAGGCCGAGCGCGGGCTCGGCGTGGTGGTGCTGTGCTCGGAGACCTCGGCCCGGCTGCTGGACGTGCCCGCCGCGCGGCTGGGCGTGCAGGAACAGCCGCCGACCCTCGCTTTCGCTTCGCACCAGGAGGAAGAGCAGTGAACGAGCTCGCGAGTTCACCATTGAGCGCAGGGCCCGGGCGAAGCGCTGCGCCGAGCGTCAGCGAGGTGCGGCGATGAGTCCGCTACGCCTCGCGGCAAACGAACTGCGCCGGATCACGGCGGGACGACTGCCCAAGATCGCCGTGCTGGCGCTGGTGCTGGTGCCGCTGCTGTACGGGGCGATGTACCTGTACGCGAACTGGGACCCGTACGGCAACCTCACCTCCCTGCCGGTGGCCCTGGTCGTGGACGACAAGGGCGCCGAGGTCAACGGCAAGCAGCTCAACGCGGGCAACGAGGTGGCCGACGAGCTGCTGCGCGAGCCGAAGTTCGACTGGCACCGGGTCAGTGACGCCGAGGCCGAGGCCGGGGTCCGCGACAACAAGTACACCTTCGCGCTGACCCTGCCCGAGGACTTCTCCCAGGCGCTGGCCTCCTCCGCGGACTTCAAGCCGCGCCAGGGCGTGCTGAAGCTGACCACCAACGACTCCAACAACTACGTGGCGCGGACCATCGCCGACAAGGTGGTGGAGACGGTGCGCGCCGCGGTGGCGACCAAGGTCGGCAGCAAGGCGGCCGACCAACTGCTGCTGGGCTTCTCCACGATCCGCGAGCAGACCGCGAAGGCCGCCGACGGGGCGAACCAGCTGGCCGACGGCATCGCCAAGGCCAACGACGGCGCGACCCAGCTGGCCAGTGGCAGCAGCGAGCTGTCCACCGGGCAGCACAAGCTGCTCGACGGGGCGACCCAGTTGGCCTCCGGTCTGGACCAGCTCAAGAGCGGTACCGCCGAGCTGCCGGCCAAGTCCCAGCAGCTGGCCGACGGGGCGCAGCAGGTCGCCGACGGCAACGCCAAGGTGGCGGCGGGCGGCCAGGTGCTGGCCGGGGCCTCGCAGCAGTTCGTCAACGGGCTCAACGACCAGCGCAGCGCGATCTCGGCCAAGCTGCACGCGCTGGGCCTGACCGATGACCAGGTCAACCAGGCGCTGAGCGTGCTGGACCAGGCCCGCAAGCCGATCGACGACGCGAACGGCAAGGTGCAGGGCGTGTCCGGGCAGCTCAACCAGCTCGCCGACGGCTCGCGCAGGGTGGCCGCCGGTGCGGCGCAGCTGGCCGGGTCCGCACCCCAGCTGGCGGACGGCATCGCCAAGGCCGACGCCGGGGCCGTGCAGTTGCGCGACGGGGAGAAGACCGCGGTGGACGGCGGGGACAAGCTCGCCAGCGGTGCGGCCCAGCTCTCCACCGGCACCAAGAAGCTCGTGGACGGCAGCGTGCAGCTGCGCGACGGGCTCAACGCGGGCATCAACAAGATCCCCGACCCCAACGACCCGACCCGCACCGCCACCGCCAACACCATTGGCGACCCGGTGGCCGTGCAGACCCTGGGCCAGTCCACCGCTGGCACCTACGGGGCCGGGCTCGCCCCGTTCTTCCTCGGCCTGGCAACGTGGATCGGCGCGTTCGTGCTGTTCCTGCTGCTGCGCCCGCTGTCCCGCCGCGCGCTGGCCGCCAACCAGCACCCGCTCGTGGTGGCACTGGGCGGGTGGCTGCCCGCCGCGCTGTTGAGCGCGGCCCAGGTGGTGCTGCTGTTCGCGGTGGTCACCACGCTGGTCGGCGTGCACCCCGCCAACCCGCTGGGCACGCTCGGCTTCCTGGTCCTGACCGGGTTGGCGTTCACCGCCATGCTGCACGGCCTCAACGCGCTGCTCGGCGCCGTGGGCAAGTTCCTCGGCCTGGTGCTGCTGGTCCTCCAGCTGACCACCGCGGGCGGCACGTTCCCCTGGCAGACGATCCCGGCCCCGTTGCAGCCGCTGCACCTGGCGCTTCCGCTGGGCTACGTGGTCGACGGGATGCGGCACCTGTTGTACGGCGGCAGCCTGGACGGGATGGGCGCCGACATCGCTGTCATCGGCGGCTACCTCCTGGTGGGTCTGGCGCTGTCCACGTTGGCCGCGTACAAGCAAAGGGTGTGGACCGTGTCTCGCCTGAAGCCGGAACTGGTGCTGTGAAACCCCGCCCCGGTCGCACCACCGCGACCAAGCAGAAGCTGTTCGACGCCGCGCTGCGCCTGGTGGGCGAGCGTGGTGCGGCCGGGGTGACGGTGGACGAGATCGCCGCCGAGGCAGGTGTCGCCAAGGGCACCGTGTACTACAACTTCGGCAGCAAGGACGGCATGGTCGACGCCCTGCTGCGGCACGGGGTGCAGTTGCTGGCCACCCGGCTGCGCGCCGCCGAGGAGGTCGAGGACACCGCCGCCGCGCTGGAGGCGCTGGTCGACGGCGCGCTGGACTTCTTCGCCGAGTACCCGGCCTTCGCCCAGTTGCTGGTCAGCGAGATGTGGCGGACGCCCGGCCAGTGGCACGGCACGCTGAGCCTGTTGCGCGACGACATCGTGGCGATCGTCAAGCAGGTGGTGCAGCGCCGTGCCGACGTGGGCGCGCTGCCGCCCGAGGTCCAGGTCGGCACCGCCTCGGCGGCCCTGTTCGGCACCCTGCTCGTGGTGGCGCTGGACTGGCAGGTGTTCCAGCCGCAGCGCAGCAAGCAGGAGGTCCGCGAGTCGGTGATCCTGTTAGTCCGAGGGGTCAGCGAGCGCAACCCCAATGGGCCGGGTCATCAGCCCTGAGGGGCGCAACCGCCGTTCGGCGCTCGATCCTCGGACACACTGACTCCCGTGACTCCGACTTACGTGTTCGTACACGGATCAGGTGGTGGCGCCCGCTCCTGGTCGCGGATCCAGCAGGAGATGACGTTGCGCGGGCACCGCACGCTCGCGGTGGACCTGCCCGGGCGCGGTGCGGGGTTCTCCGCCGCGTACCACGTGCAGGACCTGGTGGCGTTCGCCGCCGAGCCCTCGGCCGCGGCTGAAGTCACCGCCGCGCAGATGATCGGGCACGTGGTGGACGTGGTGCGCCGGGTTCGTGAGCACGGACCCGTCGTCCTCGTCGGCCACAGCTTCGGCGGGCTCGTCCTCACCGGTGTCGGCAACGCCGTTCCCGACCTGGTCGACCACCTCGTCTACATCGCCGCGCAGTGCCCCGTGGACCGGGCGCCCGGCGAGTACCTCACCCGCCCCGAGTGGGCGAGCACCGACCTGATGCCCGCCACGGCGTCGATCATCCTGGGCAACCCGGCAGAGCTCGGCTTCATCCGGTTGAACTGGCGGGGCGCCGACCGGGCGACGATCGCGGCACTGAAGAACGCGATCGGCGCCGACCTCAGTGATCAGGAGTTCCTCGCGGCCATCGGCAGCTCGCAGCCCGACGAGGTGCTGTGGCAGAACGATCCGGAATGGGACCACCGGGCCGAGAAGGACACCTGGGGCCGGATCCCCCGCACGTTCGTCCGGCTGACCCAGGACAGGTCCATGCCGTTGGCGGCACAGAACCTCTACATCGCCGAGGCCGACGCGCTCACTCCGGCCAACCCGTTCGAGGTGCACTCCGTGGAGAGCAGCCACAGCGGTTTCCTCCGGCGCCCAGGTGCGGTCGTGGAGATCCTCAGCGGGATCGTCACGGGGTGAGGGGCGGCGGGTGACTACCCGCACCTGGGCGGCCCTGCGCCTGCCGGTGGGCGGCCTGCGCGCCCGGCCCGTCAGCGGTCTGAACCGCTGCACAGCGGGATTCGCGTGCCCCAGGGCGGGACTCGGGTGCAGGAGAGCGGGACTCGCGAGGGTTGGAGCGCGAGTCCCGCTCAGCACGGGGGTCAGTGGGCGGCTTCATCCCAGGAGCGGCCGACACCGACGGAGACCTCAAGAGGTACGTCCAGAGTGTACGCGTTGCCCATGTGCTCGCGCACCAGCGCCTCCACGGCGGCCCGCTCGCCCTCGGCGACCTCCAGCACGAGTTCGTCGTGCACCTGCAACAGCATGCGACTGCGCAGGTCGGAGGCGGCCAGCGCGTTGTGCACCCCGAGCATCGCGACCTTGATGATGTCGGCGGCACTGCCCTGGATCGGGGCGTTGAGCGCCATGCGCTCGGCCATCTCCCGGCGCTGGCGGTTGTCGCTGTTCAGGTCGGGCAGGTAGCGCCTGCGCCCGAGCACGGTCTCGGTGTAGCCCTCGTGCCGGGCCTTCTCCACGACCGAGTGCAGGTAGTCGCGCACCGCCCCGAACCGCGCGAAGTAGGCGTCCATCTGCTCGCGGGCCTCCTCGTTGGAGATCCGCAGCTGCGAGGCGAGGCCGTACGCGGACAGGCCGTACGCCAGGCCGTAGGACATGGCCTTGACCCGGCGGCGCAGTTCGGCGGTGACCTCCTCGGCGGGCACGGCGAAGGCCTGGGAGGCCACGAAGGTGTGCAGGTCCTCGCCGGAGTTGAACGCCTCGATCAGGCTCTGGTCCCCGGACAGGTGGGCCATGATCCGCATCTCGATCTGGCTGTAGTCGGCGGTCATCAGCTCGGCGTAGTCCCCGCCGACCACGAAGGCGTGCCGGATGCGGCGCCCCTCCTCGGTGCGGATCGGGATGTTCTGCAGGTTCGGCTCGGTGGAGGACAGCCGTCCGGTGGCCGCGATCATCTGGTTGAACGTGGTGTGGATGCGCCCGTCCTCGGCCACCGACTTGAGCAGACCGTCCACAGTGGTCTTGAGCCGGGTCGCGTCCCGGTGCTCCAGCAGGTGCTGAAGGAACGGGTGCGCGGTCTGCTCGAACAGGTTCTGCAGGGCCTCGGCGTCGGTGGTGTAGCCGGTCTTGGTGCGCTTGGTCTTGGGCATGTTGAGGTCCTCGAACAGCACGACCTGCAACTGCTTGGGCGAACCGAGGTTGATCTCCTTGCCGATCACCCCGTACGCGTCCTGCGCCGCCTGCTTGACCCGCGCCCCGAAGTGCACCTCCAGCTCGGTGAGGTGCTCCAGGTCCACGGCGATGCCCGCGCCCTCCAGCTCGGCCAGCACGCCCAGCAGCGGCAGCTCCAGCTCGGTGAGCAGCCGGGCGGCGTTGATCTTGCCCAGCTCCACGTCCAGGGCGTCGGCCAGCTCGGCCACCGCCCTGGCCCGCACGATCAGCGCGGTCGCCGCCTTCTCGGCGTCGGCCTCCTCGTCGCCCAGCAGCGAGAGCTGGCCGTCCCCGTTGTCCTCCTCGGCACGCAGCTCGCGCTTGAGGTAGCGCAGCGCCAGGTCGTCCAGCTCGAACGAGCGCTGGCCCGGCCGCACCAGGTACGCGGCCAGCGCGGTGTCGGCGGTCCAGCCCTGCGCCTGCCAGCCGCGGGCCCGCAGCGCGTGCAGCGGCCCCTTCAGGTCGTGCCCGGCCTTCGGCACGGACGCGTCGGCCAGCCACGCGGCCAGCGCCTGCTCGTCGGCCTCGGTCAGCGCGGTGACGTCCAGGTAGCCGCCCTCGCCCTCGGCGGCCGCCAGGGCGAGGCCCTCCAGGTCCCCGGTGCCGCCGCCCCACTTGCCGCGGAAGGCCAGGCCCACCCGCTGCCCGGTGCGGGCGTGCTCGGCCAGCCAGTCGGCGAGCTGCCCCGCGGCGATCACGCCGCCGCTGACCTCGAAGCCCTCGTCGGCCTCCGGCTCCGCACTGGACAGGGTGGCGAACAGCCGGTCGCGCAGGACCCGGAACTCCAGCTCGTCGAACAGGCGGTGCACCTGGTCGCGGTCCCAGGCGCGCAGCGCGAGGTCGGCGGGGCGCAGCTCCAGTTCCACGTCGCGGACCAGCTCGGTGAGCTGGCGGTTGAGCAGCACGTTGGACAGGTTCGCGCGCAGCGACTCGCCGACCTTGCCCTTGACCTGGTCCACCCGGTCGACCAGCTCGCCGAGGGAGCCGTACTCGCGGATCCACTTGGCGGCGGTCTTCTCCCCCACGCCGGGGATGCCCGGCAGGTTGTCCGAGGGGTCCCCGCGCAGCGCGGCGAAGTCCGGGTACTGGGCGGGGCTCAGGCCGTACTTCTCCTGCACCGCGTCGGGGGTGAACCGGGTCAGGTCCGACACGCCCTTGCGCGGGTAGAGCACCGTCACCTTGTCGGTGACCAGTTGCAGCGCGTCCCGGTCGCCGGTGCAGATGGCCACCGAGAAGCCCTCGGCCCCCGCCTGGGTGGTCAGCGTGGCGATGATGTCGTCGGCCTCGTAGTTGTCCTTGGTCAGCACCGGGATGCCCAGCGCGCCGAGCACGTCCTGGATGATGCTGACCTGGCCGCGGAACTCGTCGGGGGTGGCCGAGCGGGTCGCCTTGTACTCGGCGTAGGCCTCGGTGCGGAAGGTCACCCGCGAGACGTCGAAGGCCACCGCCAGGTGCGTGGGCTGCTCGTCGCGCAGCAAGTTGATCAACATCGAGGTGAACCCGTAGACCGCGTTCGTGGTCTGCCCCGTCATCGTGCGGAAGTTCTCCGCGGGCAGCGCGAAGAACGCTCGGTAGGCCAGTGAGTGGCCGTCGAGCAGGAGCAGGCGGGACTGGTCTTGACGTGCTGCGGGCTCGGTCACGCCGCGAGTCTAGGGTGGGGCACTGACAAGGAGCGGAGGTGGCGGTGACTGAGACCCGAGCCGACGGGGTGGAGATGGTGCTGCCCACGGTGGAGCAGCTGGCGGACAAGCTGGGCATCCAGATCACCGACTGGAACCCGGACCGCATGGTGGCAACCATGCCGGTGGCGGGCAACCGCCAGCCCTTCGGCCTGCTGCACGGCGGGGCGAGCGCGGCGCTGGCCGAGACCCTGGGGTCCATCACGGCTGCCCAGCAGGCGGCCAGGATGGGCCGCATAGCGCTGGGCCTGGAGCTGTCCTGCACGCACCACCGCTCGGCCAAGGACGGCCTGGTCACGGGCGTGTGCATCCCGCTGAGCGTGGGCCGCACGGTGGCCACCATGGAGATCGTGATCAGCGACGAGCACGAGCGCCGCGTGTGCACCGCTCGGCTGACCTGCGTCCTGCGGGAGCAGCCGAAGACCACCTGATCGGGCGACCCCGGCTGCGGTAGACCGGCCCCCGTACGCAGCGAAGGTGGCTTTCACTGCGCTGGGCGCAGTGAAAGCCACCTTCACGGCACGCTGACAGGTCAGTTCTCGCCGAGGTAGGCGTCGCGCACCCGCTGGTCGGCCAGCAGGTCGTGGCCGGTGCCCTCGATCGTGGTGCGGCCCAGGTCGACCACGTGGGCGTAGTCGGACTGGGCCAGTGCCGCCAGCGCGTTCTGCTCCACCAGCAGCACGGTGGTGCCCAACCGTTGCAGGTCCCGGATGGTGTCGAAGATGCGCTGGGTCATGATCGGCGAGAGCCCCATGGACGGCTCGTCGAGCATGAGCAGCCTGGGCCGGGACATCATGGCCCGGCCGATGGCCAGCATCTGCTGCTCACCGCCGGAGAACAGCCCGGCCTTGTTGCCGCGCCGCTCGCCGAGCACCGGGAACAGGTCGTAGACCCGCTCGACGTCCTCGGCGATGCCCTCGTCCTTGCGGGTGTAGGCCCCCAGCAGCAGGTTCTCCTCCACCGTCATCTTCGGGAACAGCCGCCTGCCCTCGGGGCAGTGCGCCACCCCCATGCCCAGGATGGCGTGCGCCGGCTGGGTGTGGATGGGCCTGCCCTCGAACAGGATCTGCCCCGAGCGCGGGCGCAGCAGCCCCGAGATGGTCCGCAGGGTGGTCGTCTTGCCCGCGCCGTTGCTGCCGATCAGGCTGACGATCTGGCCCGCCTGCACGGTGAACGACACGCTGCGCACCGCCTCGATGGCCCCGTACGCCACGCACAGGTCGCGCACCTCCAGCAGGGGCTTGCCCGTCTGCACGGTGTCACTCACCGCTGGCTCCTTCCGCGGACCCGTGGGTGATCTCCTCGACCACGGCCTGCACCTCCTCGGGTGGCTTGCCCAGGTACGCCTCGACCACCCTGGGATCCCCGCGCACCTCCTCGGGCGTGCCCTCCACCAGCAGTTCGCCCTGCACGAGCACGGTCACCCGGTCGCACAGGGTGAAGATGAACTTGGTGTCGTGCTCGATGACCACCACCGAGATGCCCGTGTCGCGGATCCGGAAGATCAGCTGACGGGCGGCCTCGGTCTCCTGCGGGTTCATGCCCGCGGTGGGCTCGTCCAGCAGCAGCACCGAGGGGTCGGTGGCCAGCGCCCTGGCGATCTCCAGGCGGCGCTGGTCCCCGTAGGGCAGGTTGCGGGACAGCTCGTCCTCGACCCGGCTCAGCCCCACGAAGTCCAGCAGCTCACGGGCCCGTTCCCTGGCGGCCCGCTCGCCGCGCTGGAAGGCCGGTCCGTGCAGCAGCGAGGACAGCGGGCCCTGCTTCATCCGCACGTGCCGCCCGATCAGGACGTTCTCCAGCACGGTCATGCTGGGGAACAGCCGGATGTTCTGGAACGTGCGGGCCAGGCCCGCGGTGGTGACCTCGGCCGGGTCCCCGGGCAGCTGCGTGCCGCCGAGCAGGACCTGGCCCGAGGTGGGCGTGTAGAGCCCGGTCAGGCAGTTGAAGAAGGTGGTCTTGCCCGCGCCGTTGGGCCCGATCAGCCCGACGATCTGGCCCTTCGCCAGCTCCAGTGACACGTTGTTGAGCGCGCGCAGGCCGCCGAAGACCATCGACACCTCACGCGCCTGCAGCGCCGGTGCGGAACTCATGCCGTGGCCTCCTTCGGTGCCGCCGGGAGCTCGACGTCCTCGGCGACCAGCTCCGCCCTGCGGTGTCGGTCGGGCACCAGGCCCTGCGGCCGGAACCGCATGATCAGGACCAGCGCCAGGCCGAACAGCAGCAGCCGGTAGTCGCTGAACTCCCGCAGCTTCTCGGGCAGCACGAACAGCAGCGCAGCGCCGAGCACCGCACCGGGAATGGTGCCCATGCCGCCGAGGATCACCGCGGCCAGCAGGGTCACCGACTCCAGGAACTGGAAGCTCTCGTAGGACACGGTCGCGGTCTTGTGCGCGAACACCGCACCGGCCAGACCGGCCAGCGTGGCACCGGTGAGGAAGGCCAGGATCTTGGCCTTGCCGGTGCGGATGCCCATCGCGCGGGCCACGTCCTCGTCCTCGCGGATGGCGATCCAGGCCCGGCCGATCCGGCTGTTCTTCAGGTTGCCGAAGGCCACCATGGTCAGCGCGACCAGCAGCACGATCAGGAAGTAGTACAGCACCCCGCCCGGCAGTTGCAGGCCGCCGATGGTGACCGGGTTGTTGAACTCCAGCCCGAACAGCTCCACCTGCGGGATGTTCGGGATGGCGTTGGCGCCACCGGTCAGCCCACCGATGTTGTTCTGCGCGGCCCTGCGGAAGATCTCACCGAAGGCCAGGGTCACGATGGCCAGGTAGTCACCGCGCACCCGCAGGGTCGGCGAACCGACGATCACACCGAAGATGCCCGCGATCACCGCAGCGATCACGGCCGCGAGCAGGAACGGCACGTGGATGCCCAGCGCGGAGGCCGCGGCACCGGACAGGTTCGCCGCGACGAACGCGCCGATGCCCATGAAGGCCACGTACCCGAGGTCGAGCAGACCGGCCAGGCCCACCACGATGTTCAGGCCGATGGCGGTGGCCGCGTAGACGCCGATGTTGGCGGCCACGGTCATCCAGTACTCGTTGCCCGCTGAGGTCAGCGGCAGGCCCAGCGCGCACAACAGCAGCACCAGCACGCTGAACAGCCGGTGCTTCTCGGACAGCTCGCCGATCCAGCTGAGCAGGCCCGTCCCGTGCAGACCGCCGAGCAGACCGCCCGCCGCGCCGAGGAAGGACAGGAACACCGGTCCCGCGTACGGGTCGGCGGCGCCGCCGAGCCCCCCCGCGGTGAGCGTGGCGGCCACCAGCAGCAGCACGGCGCCGAAGGACACCAGCAGCACCAACCACGCCGCCCACAGCGGCAGGCTGAACTTCCAGCGCGGCAACGGTTCCGCCGAGGCGTGCCAGTTGTCGGCGACCAGCAGCGCGCCACCGGCCAGACCCACGTAGCAGCCGAAGGCGAACGCCCCGTCGGAGGCGCTGACCGCACCGAAGCCGCCACCGTTGGAGATCAGGAACACGGTGTTGACCGCGGACACGGCCAGCACGCCCCAGCCGAGCGCGCGCAGCACCCGGCCGCGGCCCGGCAGCCTGGTGAAGCCCACCACCAGCGCGGCGAGGCCGAACAGCATCAGGTGCAGCCGGAACCCGGACAGCGCGAAGGGCGCGTCGAAGAACTGCAACGTGGCCTTGGCCGGGTACGGGCCCTCGTTGAACACGAACGTCGCCCACGGCAGCAGAGCGCCGAGGACGGTCGCCACGGCGCCCGCGGTGGACAGCGGGCGGAACAGGCCGGTCCTACCGGCAGTTGAGACCTCACTCATGCCCGCACCCTCTCGGCCTCGCCGAACAGACCCTGCGGCGCGAAGACCAGCACCACGATCAGCAGCACGAAGATCCACACGTAGTCGTAGGCCGTGCCACCGGGCAGCAGCACGTCGGCCAGGTTCTTGACCAGGCCGATGACGAACGAGCCGATCACCGCGCCGCGGATGCTGCCGATGCCGCCCAGCACGGCCGCGGTGAACGCGAACACGCCGTTCTGGAAGCCGATCTGGTTGTCGATGTTGTTGATGTACACCCCGTAGAGCACCCCGCCCACACCGGCCAGCACAGCGCCGATCGCGAAGGTCACCACGATGACCCGGTCCGGGTTGATGCCCATCAACCGCGCGGTGTCCGGGTCCTGCGCGGTGGCGCGCATGGCCCGGCCCATCCGGGAGCGGTTGACGTAGGCCTGCAGCAGGATCGCGAGCACGATCGAGACGGCGACGAGCAGGATGCCGCTGGCCGGGACGGTGACCGGTCCGATCACCAGCGGGGTGGTGATGAACGTGGCCGGGAAGGGCTGCGCCGAGGTGGCGTTCGGGTAGAACAGCCGGACGGCCTCCTGCAGGAACACCGAGACCCCCAGCGCCGTGATCAACGGAGCGAGCCTGGGGGCGTTGCGCAGCGGCCGGTAGGCGATGCGCTCCATGGCCAGGGAGATCAGCACCGAGACCACCACACCGCCGAGGACCATCAGCGGCAGGGCCACGTACCAGATCTGCTTGACATCGGCGGGCAGCACCCAGGTGTAGGTGGCCAGGCCGCCGAAGGCGCCGACCATGAACACCTCGCCGTGGGCGAAGTTGATCAGCTGCACGATGCCGTACACCATCGTGTAGCCCAGCGCGACCAGTGCGATCAGCGCGCCGAACACGATGCCGTTGGCTATCTGCTGCATCAGGGTTGCGAACACGTCTACCTCCATGTGCGGCGGGGGCGGGCTCACACCCGCCCCCGCCGCGTGGTCACTCAGGTCAGTAGCTGCCGCTCACCCCTCGAAGGCCCCGGACTGGCTGGCCTTCCACTTGCCGCTGGTGACCTGGTAGACCGTCAGCACCTTGTTGGTGCTGTCGCCGTACTGGTCGAAGGCCACCGAGCCGGTCGCGCCCTGGGCGCTGTAGCTGCCCACGTTCTTGAGCAGGGCGTCACGCTGGGAGTCGCTCCAGGTGCCGCCGTCGCCCAGGGTCTTGGCCAGGCTGCCGATGATCGCGTTGGCCGCGTCGTAGGAGAACGCGCCGTACGCGCCGTACTCGTCCTTGTTCTTCTTGGCCTGGTAGGCGGTCACGAAGTCCTTGGCGCTCTGCAGGTCCTCGGTGGGGGCGCCGACCGAGGTGGCCAGGTCACCCTCCTTGCCGCCCAGGTCGATGAACTTCGGGTCGAAGATGCCGTCGCCGCCCATCACCGGCACGTTCAGGCCCAGCCCGGCGGCCTGCTTGCTCAGCGGGCCCGCGGCCGGGTACTCGCCGCCGTAGTAGATCGCGTCCGGGGTGGCCTGCTTGACCTTGGACAGCACACCGGAGAAGTCGGTGTCCTTCTCGCCAACGGTCTCCTGGTCGACGATCTGCGCGCCGTCCTTGGTGGCCTGCTTGATGAACTCCTCGGCAAGGCCCTTGCCGTAGGTCTTGCCGTCGGTGATGACGGCGATCTTCTTCTTGCCCGCCTTCTTGACCAGGTAGTCCGCCGCGTAGGGGCCCTGGTAGTTGTCGGTGGTGCAGACCCGGAAGTAGGTGTCGAACTGGCGCTTGGGGTTGGTCAGGTCCGCGCCCTTGGACAGGGTCGGGCTGGTGTTGGCCGGGGAGACCTGAACGACCTTCTTCTGCGCCAGGATCGGCTGCACGCTCTGCGACACCGAGGAGTTCAGGGTGCCGACCACGCCGACCACGTTGGGGTCCGAGGCCAGCTTCGTCGCGGCCTGCGCGCCGATCTGCGGGGTGGCCTGGTCGTCCTCGGGGTCCAGGACCAGCTTGTAGCCCTTCACGGCGCACTTGGCGTTGGCCTGGTCAACGGCCAGCTGGGCGGAGTTGCGGATGCCCAGCCCCAGCGCGGAGAGGTTGCCGCTGAGCGGGGCCACCACGCCGACGGTCAGCGAACCCTTGCTGGTGTCGCAGGTGGCCGAACCGCCGCCGCCACCGCTCTCGGTCTTGTTCGTACCACAGGCTGCCAGCAGCAAGGCGCCGGCGAGCAGCACGGCACCCTTCAACATCGGGTTACGCACGTGACGTCCCTTCATCTTCAAACGCCCGGTCGCGTGATACGCGCGGACCGTCTGACCCCGTCCTGGTTTTGGGGTTGCGCGGAAGTTAGGCGATGAACCACGTCACAGTCATCGTGCGGGCCTGTCTCGTGACCAGACCGCAACGTGATGAGAACCCTCCGCAATCAGGCCGGTGCACAACGCCACTTGTGTAACAGAACCGCCGCACGGGGAAATGCCGATTTCAAGTTGACAACACCGTCTGGCGCGGCAGCCCCGGGTGGCCTAGCGTCGCCCCAATGGTGCCCCGAAAACGCGTGGTCGTGGCACTGGGAGCGGTCGCGCTGCTGGTCACGGCCGGTCTGCTGGTGAGAACGGTGCAGAACGTGGAAAGTGCACCCTCCGCCACCAAAACCATGGACAATTCGACACCGCGTCGAGTTGACAGATTCACCAGCGATGACGTTCTCGCCCCGCAACCAAGTGGCCCCCCGCCCGCACCGACTGGACTTGTGGCCACTTCCGCACCCGGCGGTCTACGCCTGAACTGGTCAGAAGTCAACGCGATCGGGTACGAAGTTCGTTGGAGCCGAACGGGCGAGTCGGAACACTCCGAACTGACCATCCCCCCTGAGTTCATGATCGGCAATCTGGCCGAGGGAACCGCATATGTAGTGCGAGTTCGCGCCGTGGACGCCTACGGACGCCGTTCGGAACCGGCCGAGATCACCGCGACCCCGCGCGGGCGGGGCGACACCGGCTGGCGCTCCGCGCTGACCGGGCTGCTGGACGAGTTCGCCGACGACTCCGGCCTGCGCACCGACGCACCCGGCTCGCGCTGGCACGTGTCGGGCTACCGGGGCTGCGTGGAGGCGAACCCGGGCACAGGCGACAGGCGCGGACAGCTCGTGTTCGGGCTCCTGTGCGGCACCGACCAGGCCGTGCTGCGGGCGCGCAGCCCGCTGCTACTGCACGACCCGGTGCCCGGCACCGGCGAACTCGGCCGCGCCACCGTGATCACCGACGCCGCGGGGCCGTCGGGACAACTCGTCGTGGACCTCGTCCCCGGGCCGGTGGACCGGATCGGTTCGGCGCCCAACGCCCCGCTGCCCTCGGGCACGGTGCGCGTGGTCGTCAACGACAGCGGCGCCCGCGTGCTCGCCTCCGACACCGTGCCGAAGATCGCCGACGCGGGTGGCGCCAAGCCGGCGCCGCGGCGTGGAGTCGGTGTGCTGCACCGGTTCGAGGTCGTGCTGACCACCTCCGGCGTGCGCGTGTCGCAGGACGGCCAGCTGATCGCCACCGGCGGTGTGCTGCCCGACTGGAAGTCCGCCTCGGTGCTGTTCGGCTTCAACGGGCCGCCCGGGGTGAAGTCGCGCGTGCACGTGGACGCCGCCGGGTTCTCCGGGCCCGCGGCGCCCATGCCCGAGCTCTACGAGGTGCCCATCGTGCCCGCGACCCAGCGCGTGCTCGGCAGCGCGGACCAGGCCCCGGACATCGGCGTGTCCCGTGCCCCGCTGCTGGGCGCCAGGTCCGCGCGCGCCGTGCTCACCGTGTCGGCGGGCAGCGCGCTCGACCCCGGCAGGCTGGTGCTGCAACTCGGCGACAACCGCCTGCCGTTGACCCGCGCCGTGCCCGGACCCGGTGTGCCCGCCGGCGCCGAGGTCACCCTGTACGCCGACCTGCCCGCGGCACTGCTCGCACCCGGCGGGCCGGACCCGCTCAGCCCGTACACCGTGCGGTACACCGGCGATCCCGTCACCGCGACGGTCGTCGAGGGCTACCTGGAGATCCAGCCAGGTGGGCCCGTGCCCGGCACGTCGACACGACCCGGTGCTGCTGAGACCACTGTGGACGGTCTGCCCACCATCGCCACCACGGTGCACGACGCCGCGGGCGCCACGATCGACCCCGGCGAGCTGTCCCGCGGCCAGCGCGTGGCCATCGACGTGACGCTCACCGGCACCGTCGCCCAGTGGGACAGCGGCGGGGTCGCCGGCGTGGCGGGCCTCCAGCTGTGGCTGGACGGCCGACTCGTGCTCGGGCTGCCCACCGACCTCGACGGGCCCGGACTCGGCGGGCGCTACAGCCTCGTACTCGGCGCCGACGTGCTCGGCCCCGGCCCACACGTGCTCGAAACCCGGGAATACGCCGCCGACCTGGCCGCACCACCCGTGTCCGAGCTGACCCAGCTCACCGTCAGGTGATGTTGTCCACCACGGCCTCGGCCACCGCCTTCATCGTGGTACGCCGGTCCATCGCCGTACGCTGGATCCAGCGGAACGCCTCCGGCTCGGTCAGCCCCTGCTTGCTCATCAGTAGGCCCTTCGCGCGCTCGATCACCTTGCGCGTCTCCAGCCGCTCGTTGAGGCTGGCCACCTCGTTCTCCAGCGCCTGCAACTCCGTGAACCGGCTCATCGCCAGCTCCACCGCGGGCACCAGGTCGCGCTTGGCGAACGGCTTCACCAGGTAGGCCATGGCGCCCGCGTCCCTCGCCCGCTCCACCAGCTCGCGCTGGCTGAACGCCGTCAGGATGACCACCGGCGCGATCCGCTGCCCCGCGATCGCCGAGGCCGCCTCGATACCGTCCACCTTCGGCATCTTCACGTCCAGGATCACCAGATCCGGCCGCAGCTCACCGGCCAGCCGGATCGCCTCCTCGCCGTCACCGGCCTCCCCGACGACCTGGTAGCCCTCCTCACGGAGCATCTCCACGAGATCGAGCCGGATCAACGCCTCGTCCTCGGCGACAAGCACGCGACGGGCAGCGCCCTGGGCCTGAGCCTGGGCCTCGGCAGCCTGCTGGGTCACCGTGCTCCTCCTGGTCGATCGGGGGCGGAAAACGCATTTTACCGAGCTGGCCGCCCACACGAGTCACCCCGAGGGCGTGATCAGGCATACACCCCTGACCAGCAGCTGGCCACCCGAACGGACCCCCGGCGCACCCGCACCGCCCCCAGCGGGTTACGATCAGCACCACGCAGACGGCCCCCGTAGCCCAATTGGCAGAGGCAACGGATTCAAAACCCGTCCAGTGTCAGTTCGAATCTGACCGGGGGCACTCAACTGATCAAATACTTCTGCAGGTCAAACCAGGTCCAGTACGTGCCCCATGGAGGTGCTGTCAGCGGAGGTTTGGCGATACTGTGAAGGTCTCGGGGTTTGGTGAGTGCGCGGGTACCGGTGCTGCCGTGGCGGCAGTGGTAAGCGGCTCACCCATGGGCCTAGTGCGTGCCCGTGCGGCGCTCGCAGCGCACCAACTCAGCCGGGCAGCAGCCCAGGGCCTGCCCATGCCAGCTGTTCTCGAACACACGCATGGTTGGGCGGTGACAAAGTTGTCCCCGGACCGTCCAGGCATGGTGGACTGGGATGCGGGGCGGCTGAGCTGGCAGGCGCAACCACCCGGTTGGCCGCGATAGTCGGGGCATCCGGGCTTCGCGGGCGGCAGTCAACGGCCGCCCAGGAGGTCCAGTGCCGCCTCGATGGGGTCCAGCTTGGGGTTACCGATCCCGAAGCTCTCGATCGCGCGGCGATGGAGGTCGGCCAGGGTTTGGGCGGCGGCAGCGGTGTCGCCACGACCGTGTTCGGTGGTAGCGCGCTGGATGGTCGCGGTGATGTCGGTATCAGTGAGGAAATCGTGCCGTTGCCGGGCGCGGAACGGCTGTGTGGCGCGCGTTCGGCTCTTGGCGGGCGCCTCCGGTGGACGGACCTTGTCCGGGGTGCGATAGGGAATCGTCACGTCGGGTTGGAGCACAGGATTGGGCTCGGGTGCCCCGTTGACGGGCAGGTACGGCTCCAGGGTGGTGAGCACGTCTCCGATCTCCGGCCTGTCCTCTATGTCCTTCTCCAACAAGCCCAGCGTCAGGCCCTCTAGATCGCTGGGCAGCCGGCTGCCGTGCCGTGACGGTGGTACCGGCGGGTCCTCTAGGTGCTGCTTTTCCAATGACTTCCCGCCTTCTTCGATGAACGGCGGCCTAGCGGTGAGCAGGAAGTAGAATACGCAGCCTAGGCTATATAAATCGGATTGCACGACCTGCTCGCGGTTGCGGAACCGCTCCGGCGCCGCGTAAGCGTCGGTTCCAACGAAATTCCTGGTATACCTCGAGGCGTCCCCGTCCAACGGCAAGGCAATGCCGAAATCAATCACATAAACCACGCCGTTCTCGCCGACCATGAGGTTGTCAGGCTTCAAGTCACGGTGCAGGACCTTGTCCCTGTGGCAGGCGGCCAACGTCCTCGCGACGGACGTGCCGATCGCGGCGAACTCGGTTCGCCTGGGCAGGTTGACCTTCCGATAACAGGTCAGCTTCTTTCCTTCAATGTAGGTCATCGCTATGAAGGGCACCGACCCGTGCTCACCGTCGCCGACCACTGCTGGGATGTTCGGGTGGTCGAGTTTGCGCAGCAACCGACCCTCTTGGGTGAACCTCTTCATGGTTCGTTCATAGGCACCGGGATCCAGATCAACCGTTCCCGGCAACTGCGGGACCTTGACAACCACTTCCTTCCCTGACCGCAGGTCCCGCGCGAGGTAAGCGACCCCCATACCGCCCTCTCCAAGTTCCTCCCGCACCTGAAACTGGTGGCCGACAACGATGCCGGGAACCAGTCGCCGCCCCCGGGGCCTGTCCGCTCCACTCGCCATGGAAGCGAACTCTAGCCGACTGAATCTCGCGATCCACGTAACTTTCCGGCGCTTTCGCCGATAATCACGTCGATGAGGCCGGGAGAGCACAGGGGCACGCACCATCGGGATGGTACGGGGAGTCGAGGACAGGTGGTCCGCGTCAGCGCGACCGACGCCGGTTCCTCGGGCTGCCCTCAGGCGCTGGCGATCAAGGTGCGCCCAGCGTGGCGGGCCCGCGCCTATGGTGCTTCCGCGCTGTGCCACTTCACCTTGGGCCCCCTCATGGCCGCTCTCGACCGGGTCGAGTTCGCCGGACACGACGATGAGGCCGTCGTCGAGGAACTCCTGCAAACGCGAGGAGTATTCAGCTCCCGTGCGGCTCCTGCTCACCCTGGCCTGATTTCCTGGTCGGTCGAGGCTTTCCGCAACTACCGTGCCGCTTGGCGGACCCACCAGGCGACTGCTACCACTCGGTGCCCACGTCCCGTACGATCCGAGTGGGTGGTTGTGCATCACCGAGATCCCCCGGACCACCGTGATGTGCGCCGCTACGAACAGACCTGCTGGGGTCGCCGGTACCAGTCCGAGGACGGTTCCGTCCGGGAGATGTGGCTACTGGGTCTCACCACTCCGAAGGAGCGGCCCTCGGTCGTCTACGCGGCGGCGGCCAATGTCGCCGCGTTCGGCGGGCCGGCGTTACCGGAACGCGTGCGTGTGGTCGTGTTCGGGGCGATGTCGCCGGTCGCCGAGCAGTTCCCCGAATGGACCGTTGAGCAGGTTCGCCAGCGTGCTCAGAACGAGGTCGCGCCGAGACTCATCGCGGTCGTCGACGGCACTGAACGGCGAGCGGGTGGGGACTGTGCGCAGTGCATGCTGACGTCTGGGTGTGTCGCACTGCCCTCGGTCGACCTGTTGCCGGACGTCCCCGCCGTCCCCGGCCCAAAGCGAGCGCTCTCCGTCACTGACCTGCGACACTACCGGTCCTGCCCGGCGCGATACCACCTGCTGATGCAGCTGCACATCCGCGACGTCGAGACCGTCGAGAGCCAGCCGATCGTCGTGGGCAGGGCCGTCGACACCGCCTTGCGGGATCGTCACACAGGTGCTTCCCAACACCGTCGGTGCGGGCCCGACCAGCCGTTGGACGGTGCCGTCACCGCGCTCTCCGAGGAGAGCCGCAGCACAGCGAGCCGGATGCTGGCCCAGCACTCCGCGCTATGCCCACTCCCCGACGTCGAGGAGCACGACGGCGAGCCGCGGAACCTCGTCGTCGTCCACGACGAGAGGCTGGGCGTGGTGTTCATCGCCGCTCCTGATCTCCTCTACCCGCGGTCGGGCGGTTGGGTGTGGCGGGAGACCAAGACCTCGATGCACAGGCTGCCCCGCGACCGCCCCCTGCTGCAGCAGGTTCCCCAGTTGGCTCTGGCGGTCCTGATGCTGGCTTCCGGGGCACTGGGGCGCGACGCCGCACGGTCCCGGGTCGAGCTCGAGCAACTGCGCCCGAACGGATGTGCCTTGGAGGAGTTGGACCCCGGAAACCCAGTCGTCGTGGCGGAAGCCCGCGAGGTCATTGGCGGGATGGTGAGCCCGCTGCTGGCCGACACCGCCTACGAGCCGACACCCGGACGGGATTGCGCGGGCTGCGAGGTCCGCCGTTGGTGCGCGCCGGGTTCACAGTACGTGGCCGGGCAGGCAGGAGGCCCGCCTCGTGACCAGTGACAACCAGGATGAGCACCTGCTCGGCGCGGTGGCGAGCGCTTTGGTGACGATCGACGAGCTCCGCGACCTGACCGTGTTCCAGATGCCCTATCCGGCGACGGTCCAGCGTGCTCTGGATCGGATCGTGCTGCACTGCCTGCGCCGATACGCCCGCCCGCCCAAGTCCGTACCGGGGTTGGTCCGCTGGGGCTACGAGCGACACCTGGGAGGTTGGCCGTTGACGCTGCCCGACGGCGTCTACCCCGCAGACGGGTTCCTCGTCGACGCGGAGTCAGGTGCGCCGACCGCGCTCTGCCATGAGATCGCGCTCTGCGCGGAGACCGACAACCCACTACAGGAGGCATCGCGCCGGATGGCGACGATGACCGATCTCGCCAGCGAATACAGCCAGGCTCCGGCGTACGGCACGTTGCGAGGCGTGCTGGCGACGCACCCGGTGCTCACCAACGATCTGCTCAACAACGTGCGTTTTGCCAACAGGCTGGGTGCGCTGGACGAGCACCTGGGCGACTTCTACCACCCGATCGGGCTTGAGTACGAGATTGACGGCGCGGTCTTCCCCTGTGCGAACTGCAGCACCCCGCTGCGTCTGACAGCCGCAGGCTCGTGGTGGTGCGAGCGGGAGGAGTGCGGGACGGGAGGCGCGGTGTCCCCCGGTGCTCCACTGGACTGGGATGCCAAGGTCTTGATGCAGATGGGCAGAAAACACCGGCAGTTTGTCTCCGGCCCGGGCAGAACGGTTCTGCGCATAGCGAACAGCCTGAAGCTACCCGGGGTGACGGTCAGGCGTTGGCCGGTGCACGGACCCGGCGACCTGCGGGTGGAGCTGCCCGGTGTACACGCGTGGACCGCGCTCATCGTCGATTGGCACAGCCCGGTACTGCTCGGCAGGGCAATCGCGGTCGCGATGTCCCGATACGGCGCGGACACCGCGATCTGGGTCGTCGCCCAGTACAGGGTCGACGCCGACCCCGACTACCTACGGGTAGTCCGCGAGCACGCCACCGTGGCGACCGGAACCCCGCAGGTGTGCTCAGAGGAGGAGTTCACTGACATGGTCCGCCGCCACAGCAAGGAGAGCGGGCATGCGTAGCAAGAAGTGGTACTCCGAGATCGCCGATGAGCTCAGGCAAACTAGGCTGAGCTTGCCGCTGGAGGTGCTGTGCCCGGTCGAGTTGGGCCTCACCCTCTTGCACCGGATCGACAAGGGCCAGCCGCCGACGTCGGTGTGGGCACTGCTGGGCGGTTACCCGTTCGCCCAGGTCGCAGGCCTGGCGGATAAGCCGGAGCAGCACTGGATGATCACCTGCGTCCGGCACCGCCTGTGGCCCCTGCGCAGGCGGGGTGCATGGATCCAGGCGCTTCGGGATTACCAAGAAGTGGACTCCAGTCTCCGCGCCTTCCGGTTCGCCAAGGACCGCGACTCGTTCGAGTGGACGGGGACGACCGCGTTGACCAAGCGGTTCGAGGTCTACGACCGGGCACTGGAAACGCTGCCCGACCTAGTCGATCGGCATCTCGCACCGGCGGGAGCAGGCCGCTACCACTATTTCGACCGCGACGAGCGCGTGGAGGTCGAGATCCCGGACGACATCGCGGACCAGCCGGGAACGTCCCCGCAGCACGACTTGACGGCCCGTACTGCGACGAACGGCGCACCCCTGGCCATATCCTGGGCCGAACTGGAGGAGACCGCCGCGTGGATGGATGGGTGCGCCGAGCAAGACGGGCGGGCCAACTGGCACACCAGTATCCAGTCCACCCGGCTGCTTGTCCGCGACTCGCACGGACACGATTTCATCGAAGACACCAAAGACAAAGTGCTGCGGCTCGACGGGCTCCTGCACGCGGTCGGCATGGTCGGGGTGGGGAAGAGCACGCTGATGAAGGTGCTCGCGGTCTGGGCGGTCCGCCGGAACGAGCCGCTGCGGATCACGCTGGTGGTGAGTGATGTCGCCGATCAGCTGCGCACTGTGGAGGAGCTGCGCGGTTTCCTCGGCGAGCGAGCGGTCGTGCCGATAATCGGGTACTCGACACGCGAGCAGCACGTCGAGGGTCTGCACCGCAGGTTGGCGGCGAAAGGCCATCTGCTGTTGGCCGGGCACCACGAAGACAACGGGTTCGGAAACCTGAGCACCGCCTGCCCGCTCGACGCCCTCCGCGTCACGGAAAGGCCGGTGCGGTCGGTCGACGCACCGTGCTCGCGGCTCTACGACGCGGACGGCCATACCGACGACCGGCGGCGTCCGCGCCCGTCGGGCTGTCCGCTGTGGCACAGGTGCCCGAAGCACAGCGCTGCTCGCGATCAGGTCGGCGCAGGCGTGTGGATCGCCACGATGGCGTCGCTGGTCATGAGCCCGGTCCCCTCCGAGCTGAGCGGGGTGCGCCTGCGCCAACTCGAACTGGCATGCCTGCGCAGCGACATCATCGTCGTCGACGAAGCGGACCGGGTGATGATGAACCTGGACATGGTGTTCGCGCCTACCGCCACGCTCGTGTCCCGCGGTCCTCATTCGTGGCTAGACACCCTGCACACGCACAACATCCGCGAGCTCTCTCAAGCAGGCCGCCTGCAGCTGTCCAACCGCAAGGTGCGGGACTGGGAGGTGGCGCTGTCCGTGGTCACCAGCGCCACGAACCTGCTCTACTCGATGCTGATCGCGGACAAGGACCTGCGGGAGTGGGTGGGGATCGAGTACTTCAACTCCTGGACACTGCAGGGGAAGATCCTGCCCGAGCTGTTTCCGGCAGACGACTCAGCGGACGACGGCGAGTCCGCCACCGAGCCGGAGAACCCAGCAGCCCCGGCGGACGACCCCAGGTCACCGCGCAGCCAGGTTGAAGTGGCGTTCGACCAGTTCCGCGACGACCCGCTGGGCGATGACGGCCCCTACGGCACCGTGGCCGACCGCTTGGCCGCAGCGACGCAGGACCTGCTGCACACGCTGAACCCGCAGGCCGCCGCAAGACGGTTGGGCGTGGTGCTCAACGAGCTGCGGGCGATCGGCACGGACACCGAGCCCAGCCCAGCAGCAGAGGACGACTCCCTCGTGCGCAAGCTGGAGTTCACGTTGCTGCTGTCGGCCCTGCACCACCGGCTGGACCGGCTGACCTACCTGTGGCCGCAGGTCGAGGACGCGATGCGACTGGACTCCACGGACAACGAGCTGGTCCGCAGACCGCCGATGGACTACATGCCGCTCGTGCCGGAGTCCCCCATGGGCAACGTCCTGGGCTTTCAGTACGTCGTCGACGAGCAGGACGCCACAGGTGACGGGATGACTGGAACGCTGCGCTTCTTCCGGTGCACCGGGGTCGGCCGGGAACTGCTGTTCTCGCTTCCCGCACTGGGTGCCGACACCGCTGCGGGCCGCGGGGGCCCGCACGTGCTGCTGCTGTCGGGTACCAGTTGGGCCGGGACATCCACCCGAGCGCACGTCGTCATCCCGGTTGGCGCAGTCCTCCGGCCGTCACCCGAGGCCGAGCAGCGGTTGCGAGACACCGTTTTCACTACGCGGTTCTTCTACGACGACGACGGGGAGCCCATCAGCCTCTCCGGGCAGTCCCGCAAGGTCCGGCCGTCGGTTCTGCGGGCCCTGGTGGACAAGCTCGGCAAGGCAGGGCCGAGCGGGATGTCGCCGCTACAGGAGGAGATCCAGGCGGTCGAAGACCCCAACAGGCACCGCGCCCTGCTTCTCGTCGGCAACTACCAGGACGCCCAAGCCGCAGCGGACCAGTTGAACGCCATGCCCGAATGGCACGGCCACGTCAAGGCGCTCGTGGCGGACAACGCCGACCTCACCGAAGCAGTCAGCGGCGGCGCGGATGACCTCGGTCGGGCCGGGGTGATACGCCGCGGGGACGTGGGGCTCTTCGCCACCGACTCCATGGCCCGGGTACTCGTCGCGCCAATGCTCGCCATCGAACGAGGGCACAACATCCTCAACCACGAGACCAACGAGGCGGCGCTCGGCGTGGCGCTGTTGCTCACCAGGCCGCATCCCGTGCCCACCGACGTCGGCCTCTCCGTGCTCGCTGTCAACGACTGGGAGAGCCGCTTCACCCGCGGCCTATACCAGCCGGCGGATTCCGAGCCTGCGTCGCTGACCGAACTAGTGACCGCGCACGACTCACTCGACGCCGCCGCCCAGGAGTTTCGGGCCATGGCGCGCAGCAGGTGGGGGCGGCTGCTGACCCGCCGGTACGCGTACTCCGCGCTGAGCCGGGAAGAGATGCGGTCCTTCGCTTGGGACCAGTTGGTCGTCCTCTGGCAGGTGATCGGCAGACTCGTCCGCGGCGGGGTCGCCGCCCGGGTCGTGTTCGTCGACGCGCAGTTCGCCCGCAGGCGCGCTGCGGCGGAGGCACCCGTGGCCCGGCGGTCAGCCGTGCGGCGCGACCACGTCCGGACCAGCCTGCTTTACGGCATTCGGGAGGCCCTGCGCCCGTACTTCGCCCCGAGGCCGGACGACGACGGGGTCGACCTGGCGGACGCGCACCTTGCGGATCTGCTTTACAAGCCCGTCTACCTGGCCTTGTGCGAGATGCTCGACCAAGTCGACCTGAATAGCGCTGTCACCGACTCCGGGGAGGGGTGACCCATGGCCCAGCGCTACACGGCGATCCGCCGGGCGGCATACGAGCCCACCGGGGACCAAGACGGACTCACCGTCGGCTTTCACACGTTGGAGTTCCCCGAACAGGTCGCCGCACGGGTGCTCGACCTCTACAACCTGACCCGGGAGGGCCGTGCCCGTGCGCTGGTACCGCCGACCCGCCGCTTGGATTCCCTACTCCAGGCACTGGATATGCGCCTCGGGGTACTGCCGCGCTCGGTCGCGGCCGACGCGGGACCACGGACGTGGCTGTATTGCCCGGTGGACGCGCCCGACGAGCCGCTGCCGGTCCCGGTCCTGTTGCGGGTCCTGGATTACTGGATCGAGGAGCTGCAGCCCGGACCGAAGCACGCGGAAGCGGTCGCCGAGGTGTGCGAAGCGCTACGCGACCACGCACCTGTCTGGCAGCGAAAGGAGGTCCCGCTGCTGCGGTGCGAGCTCAGCGGCGGCGGGACCGCACAGCCAGCGGGCGTGCAGTACCTGCTCGCAACGCAGCACTTCGCCCAGCGTATCCAGGACCTAGAGCCCTACAACTCCGGCGAGCACTTGCTGCGGTTCCGCTCCGTGGCACGCCAAGCCCGTCAGCAGGGTGCGGAGCTGATGTCCCAGCCTCTCCCCTATGACGACGAGCACAAGCGGCGATGGTGGTTCTCGGTGGTCGCCACCGTCACCCTGCACACGGTGCCGTTCCACCCGCGTCCCCGGGTGCACCTGCGTTTCGGCGTGCGTCGGTGGGCGACACATCCCGAGCCGAAAACCGGGCTGCTGCGCCTGGGTTTCCGCCGGGGCAGCGCTGTGTACCTGCGCCCGCTGGCACCATGGCTTCCCGACGTCCCGGTCAGCGACCGGTACAGCGTGGCGCATGTGGTCAAACGCGGAGACGGGCATGTGTGGCGGACCGGGGACCCCGCGCTGCTGATGGCGCGGCTCGCACTTCGCACCCGGCCCTTCCCGGAACCTGCGAGCCTGCTCAGCGAACCGCGACGGTGGTTCGAGGGCGAGCGGGGGGTCGACGCGTTGGTCGTGCACAACACGCACATGGGTGAGCACGGTGTCGGCGCGGGCTTCATGTCCCACGAGCGGTCGCGCTTGGTTGAGTGGGCTGAGCAGGCACTAGTACCGGACCTGGTCCGCGTCGCCGACCTCACCCGGTCACCGCTACCCGCCAACAAGCCGGCCAATGCCCGCCAAAGCGGGTCCCGCGAGCGGACCGCGGCGGCCAAGGTCATACTCCAACGCACCCGACGCGCGTCGCTGGCCACACTCTACGCGGAGTGGTCCGGCACACCGGAGTTCACCCCCCGACTGCTGTGGCGCTCCGAGCAGACCCGCGACGCGGCCGTAGCCGCCCTCGCCGCAGTACTCGGCCTCAACGGGGATGGCGGCGCGAGCCAGGTGAGCGCGCAGGCCCACGACCGCAGCGGCCGCGGCCACCCCGTTGTGCTGCGGTGGCAGACACCGGAGCTGGTGGTGACGCTGAGCTGCCTGCGCATGGACAACGGATTGGCGGACAGCCTGGGGGTGGTCCAGGAGCCTCCCAAAGGCCGGGCGGACCGGGCCGCCCAAGCGGTCCGCAAGCGCCGTGCGGACATGGGTGAGTTCCTGGCCAAAGACGGCGCGAACGCGGCGGTGCCATCGGTCGCGATCGTGGAGATCCCGGGCAAGACCGTGTTCAGCAGCATGAACGATCCCAAGTTCGCGCTGCGGCTCGGCGCGGCGGACAGCGGGGTCGTGACCCAGTTCATCGTCTCCCCTATGTCTTCCCGCGCGGTGAAGTCGTTGGCCGCCGCGGCCGAGTCCTCCTGGGTGGACGCGATCCGGCAGCTGGGTGCCGTGGTCGTTCCGCTCACCGACGTTCCGGCCGGTCTACCCGCCCGGACGCAGTACCTCGCTGTCTGGATGGCGACGAAAGCTCGCGGCAGCACCGCGTACTCGGCCAAAGGGAAGTTTCCGGTCGCCGTGCTGGTGCGCCCCGGGGCCGACGGACCGGACGCGGTGCTGGGCTGGGACGCCGAGGCGGTCGCTGGGATGGGGGCATGGACGGCGTACCCGCGCTACCTGACCCGGCTCCCTGCCCTCGCTGCGGTCTCCGACCACGACCTGGCCGACGCGGACGACCACGACGCACCGTGGTTCGACTGGTCACGGAACCTGGATGAACAGCGGGCCGCGACGGAGGAGTTCCTGCACCGGGTGCTCTCCTCGGAACACGTGCGCGGAAGACCCACCGTTCTCCTTGTCGACGCGCAGAACATCAGGTTCCTGTGGACGTGGGTGCAGGACGGCCGGGTGGAGCGGGACCTCATCCGCACCGGCCTCGCGCCCGCAGGCCGCCCGAACCCCTGGCTACGGCTGGTGAGACTGCGCACCGGGGACCAGCAGGAGACTCCGCAGTGGTGGGGTCTCGCCAGTTCCGAAGGGGTGAACGGTCTGCCCGCCAACCTGTGGGAGAGCGGTGGACAGGAGGACGACAGGGTCTTCTACAGCACCACCCCCAAAGCCTCCACCGCCCAAAGTTCTGCGGTGGAGGCGCACAAGCTGAACCGCAGGAAGCTCCGCAAGGGCGAACGTGCGGGTCAATGGACTATCGATGTCGACCAACCCGCATGGAACCCCGACCTCGTGGAGATCGCGGTGCTCAGCTGCCACCTCGGCGACGGCGACGATCCACACGCCTTGGCAATGGCCGTCCACCAGCTGCGGCAGGCCCCGGACTACCGTGACGCGCTCCGCCGACCGCTGCCGCTGCACCTCGCCCAGAAGGCACAGGAGTACATCCTGCCGATGAGGAAAGCGGACGAGGAGGACGCACCCGACCCCGAGTCGCCGGACGATTCCACCGCCGGGTACTCCGGGAACTGAAGCACCTCAGGCACTGCCCTCGGCCGTCTCCTTGATCCGGCTTCTCGCAGCGTTGAGTATCCGCTTGTCCTCAGGCTCGAGTATCTGCTTGTCCTGGGAGTCCTTGGGCTGGAGTTGCTCGTAGATGGCCACACAGCTCAGCAGCGCGTCTCGTTCGTCCTCAGCGCGCCCCACTGCCCGGTAGGCCTGGGCCAGCCCGTCGAGCACCCGCGCCTCGTTGATCGGCGCCCTCGAGTCGATATAGCAGGCACGTGCCGCCTCTCCGTGGGCGATTGCCTCGGTGTAGCGCTTCAACTGCATGTGGCAACTCAGCAGGACACGATGCAGGGCCGCCCGGTTGTACGGGGTGCTCGCCCGCACCATCAGCTCGACGGCGAAAGCCTCCCGACTGAGCACGCGCTCTGGTTCCCCCAACTCGAGGTGGCAATGGATCTCGGTGGGAAGGGCGGCCGCCACGCCGCGCTCGTCCGCCATGTCCGCGTAGAGACGTCCGGCGGTCGTCGCGTGGTGGCGCGCCGCCTCCCACCGGCCCATGTCCTCTTGGAGGACACCCATCTGCTGGTGCCCGTGGGCCACTTCGAGCGGGTCGCCGATGCGTTCGGCGAGGGTGATCGAGGTCGTCAGATTGCGCTCCGCTGCACCGGTCTTGTGCAGCTTGCGTTGGATGTTGCCCAGCACCCGGCGGCAGACGGCTTGGTACCGGATGCGTTCCCGCTCGGCCAGCTCGTCTTTGTCGATCTCGCACGCCGAAACCAGCAGGCGTTCCGCGGTGAGCCAGGGGCCGTTGCGGGTGTGGTAGCAGCACAACGCGAGTGGCAGACGCCACCGGTAAGCTGTGAACGGTCGGAAATCCAACGAGTCCAGTACCGCGACCAGTGTGTCGTGCTCGCGGTCGAACCATTGCGTCCCGCCGGCCTCGTCCGCAGGGGCGGGAAGCGGAGCGCCTTCGTCCGCAACAAGGTCGTCCGGGAGTTCCCGGCCCGAACGTAGTGCGCGGTCGCACTGCCGGGCGGCAGTCAACAACCACCCCAGCAGTCGCTCCCGTACTTCGGCCACTTCCGATTCCGACCGTTCCTCGGCCGCGCGTTCCAAGGCGAACGCCCGGACCAGGTCGTGGAGACCAAACCGGTCGTCCGCCAACGGGTCCAGCAGGTTGCCGCGCACGAGTTCATCGACGGCGTCTTCTGCAGTATGCTTCGGAAGTCCGGACAGGAAGACGACGACATCCCGGTGGACGGTGGGACCGGGGTAGATCGCGATGACTTGTAGCACCTTGGCCGCTCCACGTGAAAGCGGCGCGTAGGACAAGCTCAGTGAATCACGCAACGCCGTCTCCCCATCGGGTTTCGCCCCCACCAACGCGGCCGCCGAGCCCAGTCTCGCCAACAACCTCTCCAGGGTGGAGCCCTGGTTCAGGCGGGCCTGCGCAACGACGAGCTTGACCGCGAGCGGAATTCCGCCGCACGCTTCCATGAGCTTGCGGGCCGCGAAGGGCTCCGCCGTAACCCGAGCGGTACCGACAGCATCGCGCAACACCTCTAAGCACGAGTCGAGTGTGATCGGGCGCAAAGGCAGCACCCGCGCGCCCACAACGGCTGGGGCGGTGACGGCCGCCCGCGTCGTGATGACCGTGCGGCTGTGCTCGCCCGCCGCCACCAGGTCCGCGGCGTGCCGGTGGTCACGGGCGTTGTCGATGACGACCAACACAGCGCGGGTGTTCACCGCTGTCCGGTACGCAGCCAGCACGTCGCCACCGCCCAGGCCAGTTCCCGGGATACCGAGAGCCTTGGCGAACCCCTTCAGCACGGCCGCAGGCTCCACCGGCCCCGTAGGGGAGAAGCCCCGCAGGTCGGCGAAGAGGACCCCGTCCGGGAAGTGCTCGACCACACCGTGCGCCCAATTCACCGCCAGCTCCGTCTTGCCCATGCCGCCCAGCCCGTAGACGGTGACGACCCGGACCTCGCTGTCCGGGGCGGTCAACTCTCCCAGCACGGCGAGTTCGAAATCGCGATCGCGCAACTCTGCTCGGACGGGCGGCAGCTGGTGCGGCGATCCCGCCGGCACTGCCTTGGACACCAGCCGCGCCTCGGCGACGAGCGACTTGGCCTCCACACGCAGCGCGGCGTGCAGTGGACCCGACTCTCTGGGCGCCTCTTCCCGTCTACGCAGATCATCGATGATCGCCTGCGCCTGACCGCACCGGGACCACATGTGCCACAACGCAGACCGGATCTCATCGTCGTCCACGAACAGCTCGTCGGCACGCTCCGCGTGGGCGGCGGCCTGTTCCTCACCTTCCTGTTCCGCGCAGAGCCGGATCAGCTCCAGGAAAGCCCGACGTCCCTCGGCACGCAGCTCCACCGTCTCTCGACTCACCCACCGCGGTTCCAAGTTGGCCAGCGGAGGACCTTGCCACAACTCCGCCGCCGCGAAGAGAAGAGGCAGCTTCTGGTGCGCTAGCAGCCCTTTCACTCCGACGACCTTGTCACGAAAACGCCAGAGATCGACCTCCTCCCGCTTCAACGCCAGTCGTAGAACTGAACGCTCATTCTTCTTCACCATCTCGACACCCGCGCAGGCCCGCAGCTTCGCGCCGTAGGAACGCAGGGTGGCTGGGGATTTCGTCCCGAAGCGGCTGGCCAGTTCGTCGTAACCGACTCTGCCGCCGGAGACCGCTGCGATCGCCAGGACCGTGAGCAGGCGCGGCTCCAACCGCACCGGCATGCCGTCCACCAGCAGTCGCACGGCACCAAGGACCTGCAGGTCGATCACGGGCTCGCCCATCGCGATCAAGTGAACCACACCTCGTCCGCTGCCCGGATTGCCCGTCCCAACTCCCCACGCTTTCCCCACGGTTCCCCCACGCCCAGCCACCACGCTGTCCTTGTCAGAATCAGCGCCCAGGAGGGAAGGCAAGATGGGATTGCGGAATCCGCACCGCTTGACGCCGTGGTGGGCAGCCGCGGGCGGTGTGCAGACGTATGGGGTACGACGGGTGGTGCTGGTGGTCGTGCACAGCGTCGCGGCGGGCGAGCGGGTACTTGCGGCCGCCCGCGCAGTCGAGGGTCTGCCAGGCGTCCAGGTCGTGTTCACCCAGTCCCCCGGACCCGCCGACAACCGGGTGGCGGACTTTCTCATCGGCACTGACGCGCTCACCACCCCGTGGGAACGCGCTGCACTCGAGCGGTTTGACCTGGTGATCGCAGCCAGTCCGACCAGCGTCGGCACGCTGCGGGGAGCGTTGCTGCTGCTGCCCGAGGTATCCACGGATGGTGAAATCGTCGACCACAACGGCAGGCGGTGTGTCCCCGCCCTCAACGGCCTGCTCCGCCAACGGGCGGTCGACCCCGACACGGTGGTCATCGGCCTGCCGCACGACGCCGCCGTCGCCGCGCTCCAAGCCGCCTCGCCAGGCACCAGGCGACACGCCGTCGTCATCGGCGATCCCGCGTACGACTACCTGCTCGACGCCCTCGCCCACCGGGACGCCCATCGCGAGCGCCTGGGGGTCCACCGCGACCAGCGGTTGGGCATCGTGTTGTCGACCCGGGGACCAGACTCGCTGCTCGGCAGGTCACCGGCCCTGTTCGGGCGGATCGCCGCCGATCTGCCGACATCAGGCGACCGGTTGATCTGCCACCTGCACCCCGACGTGTGGGTACGGCATGGCAGACGCCAAGTGCTGGCGTGGGCCGGGCCACTGGTGCGGGCCCGAATGCGGTTCCTGCGTCTCGGGCAGGGCTGGCAGGTCCCTATCGCGGCAGCGGACTACGTCGTGGGCGACCACGGTGCGCTGACCGCCTATGCCGCAGCCACCGGGAAACCGGTGTACTTGGCCAACCCGGTGCCCTCCACCGCGCCGGACTCGCTGGGTGAGGCCGTCGCCCGGTACGGCAGGTTCCTGGATCCGGCTGTGTCACTAGGGGCTCAATTTGACTGGACGGCGCGTCCCAGCGCCTCGGTAGTCCGACGCGTCACCTCCGTCCCGGGCAGGTCGGCCGACCTGCTGCGTACGGAGTGCCTCCGTCTGCTGCGGATCACAGACTCGGCCCGACAAACGGTCGACGACCTCTAGGAGAGGAGAAACCAATATGCCCGTCATCCAGACCTTCCCCCGTTCTGGCGGAGGTGGCGGCACCGGCGACCGCGCCCAGTCTAGGGAAAGTGGATGAGGTTGTGCTGGGCCCGGCCGGTGATTCTAGTCGGGCCCGGTTCGTCGTCAGCCGGGGTTGAAGATGCGGTATAGGAAGCGACGGGCCCGCCCTTCTTGAGGGTTGCCGATCACCTGCGAACTGGGGCCACCCTTGACGATAGGGCTGGCGTCGAGGAAGAGGACTTGGTCGGCTACTTGTTCGGCGAAATGTATTCGTGGGTGACGACGGCGGTGGCGAGGTCTTTGATGACAGACATGACTTCGTCGACGATCGACCTCGCCGCAGGCCAGGCCGTCGGCCTGCAACGGGCGTCAACCTGAGGATGACGTTCTCGGCGTTCATCGTGCACCACAGGTCGGACGGCGGCGGCGCAGGAGGACGTCAACCGTGGCGGAAACCAGCAGTTCACGGCGGGCATGGGTTCGTGTGGATGCTGTACGAGCCGGCCCGGGGGCACTCGCTTGGGGCGATCCGTGTTCGCGGAAAGCGCGAACCTCGGCGCTCGTCGCGCATTGTGGGGGTGCGACCCCGGGCCCCGCCCGGAGGGCTTCGCCCCCGGACCCCCGGCTACGGGGGTGGCCGCATGAGCTGCGGTTGCGGAAAGCGCGAACCGGGGCGCTCGTCGCGCGTTGTGGGGGTGCGACCCCGGGCCCTGAGCGGATACTTTCAGCACAAACAGCCCCTCACCAGGGGAAACGTGGTGAGGGGGCTCTTTGCGCGGCGGCTGCTCGAGTTGGCGAGGTCCGGCGGTCAGACGGACAGCGCGGGGGTGACGGGGGTCGTGTCGCGGTCCACGAGGAATGCGGGGCGGGTGACGTTGCGCGGGGCGTTGCGCACCGAGTTGTAGGTGACGAACAAGACGGTGCGCCGATCGTCGGAGCGGTTGTCCGAGGACCAGTGCACCAGGTTGGGGTGGAAGGCGGAGATCGTCCCGGCGGGGCCGAGCAGTTGTGCGGGCCGGTGGTTGGCCGCGAGTTCGGCGGCGCGCTCGGCGGGCACGCTGTGCGTGAGGTCCGCGGAAACGTGCTCGTGCCAGTCGCCACCGGCGGCCCGCTCGGGCTGGTCGGCGGCCCGGATGATGCCCAGCCGGTGCGAGCCGGTCAGCACGGTCAGCGGGCCGTTGAGCTCGTGCACCTCGTCCAGGTTGATGGCGATGTTGACCGCGTGCGGCTCGGGCATACCGTCCTCAATGGACCAGAACGCGAAGTCCTGGTGCCACGGCCAGCGCTGACCGACCTGCGGGTTCTTGACGTTGACCTTGAACTGGTACACGTACACGCGGTCGCCGATGAGCTGCTCGGCGAGGCCGACCAGCCGCGGGTGCCGGACCAGAGCCGCGCAGACCTGGTCGAAGCGGTGGCAACCGTGCAGCGCGCGCACGACGTCACTGTCCTTTTCGCACACCACCTCCTCGCGCTCCATCGCGCTGATCCGGCGCACCGAGGCACGGAGGTCGCGCAGGACCTGCTCGCCGATCCCCTCCTCGAGGACAACCCACCCGTTCTCGTGGTAGGCGGCGGCGATCCCGTCCAGTGCGGTGTCAGTCATCAGTAACCATCCCCCTGCCCCGTGCGGCGCCGGACAACAGCTCGGGCGAGTAGACCTCGTCCACGGAGAGCGTTCCGGACACGACCGAGAAATACCTGTCCACCAGCTGCGGGTCGCGTTCGATGAACTTCAGCAGCTGGATGCGTTCTTGCTGGATGTCGAGCCTGGCAACGGAAAGGGTGTTGCGGTAGGACTCGGTCAGTTTCTCCTTGCGCATCGCCTCGTAGTCCGCGAGTGCGCCGGCCAGCGCGACCGGATCCGCCACGTGCGGGACGACCTGCCTGCCGAACATGTCCGCCTGCAGGAAGGCGTCGGAAATGCCGCGCGCGGTGATCGAATCCTTGTGGTGCCAGGCATCGCCGAGCAGCAGCCAGCCGGGACCGGTCCCCTGCCGGAAGAAGTTGCGCTGGTCGCCGACGGCGTGCAGCTTGCCGAACCGGTCGTCGGTCACCGTGGCGTCGCGCAGCCCTGGCACCATGCGCGCGACGTTGTCCACGTAGATGCGGCGGGCGTCCCTGCGGACCGCTTCGAACTCCGGCTGCGGGAAGTAGATCGACACCACGGACAGTTCGTCGTTGGTCGGCACTGTCCCGGCAAACCGGTCAGTGTCCTCGAACAACTCGAACCTGGGCGGCAGCCCACTCCAGTAGGAGTAGTAGACGCAGGTCAGCGTGGGGTCTTCGACGACGGTCGGTGCCCCGGCGAAGCGGGCCACGGCCGAGCGCATCCCGTCCGCGCCGACGACGAGCCGACCGCGCTCCTCGTGCACCTGCCCACTCTGCGTCCGGTAGCGGACCCCGCACACCCCGTGCTCATCGAGGAGCAGCCCGGTGACCGTTGCCTGGGAACGGAATTCCACCCCCGCCGCCACCGCCGCGGAGAGCAGCACCTCATCGAGCAGGTAGCGCCGCGGGGCGTACGCGGCGTGCTGTCCCCCGCTGGCCATCGACGACCCGTGCAGGTGCACGTCGGCCACGTGGTAGGCGCTCTGCGTGATGGCTGGGCACCCGGTGGCCACGACCGCGTCCAGCACGCCCCACTCGGCGAGCAGCGCCACGCCCGGCTGGTGCACCAAGTGCGTGGACACGGTGTCGCTGGGCATGCGGGCACGGTCGAGCAGCAGCACCCGGTGGCCCGCCCGCGCGGCGAGCATGGCGGCCGAGGCGCCAGCGCACCGGCCGCCGACCACGATGATGTCGTACAAGGTCACCTTCTCCGATCGCTAGGCGGACAACACGTATCCGTCGAGCCGGCGCAACGCTCGCGAGCGCCGCAGGTCAGCGACCGCGAAGGTGCGCTGCAACCACCGGTCGCGGCCGTCGTAGCGCGGCCGGAACGAGGTGCGCCCGTGCACCGCGACCCGGTTGTCCACAATGGCCAGGTCCCCGGCCGCCAGGCGTACGTCGCTGGCCACCGATTCCAGCGCGGCCTCCAGTTCGCGCAGCGCGCTGGCCGCGTCGGCGGTCAGCCCCGTGGTCGCCGTGAAGTCCACGCGCAGGTCCGGATCGGCGGGATCGCCGTGCAGCACGGCGTGCCGTTCCGGGGTGCCGCCATCGCCGAAGGACGGCGGCGGATCGGTGCGGAAATCCGGCTGAGCGAGCACATCCCTGGTGCGCGGGGACAGCTTGGGCAGTGCGCCGCGGACCGAGGACACGCGCAGGCCCGCGACCCGCTCGTGATCGGGCCGCAGGCACAGCAGCATCACGTAGTCCGGTCGATGCGCGTGGAAGGCGTTCTCGTTGTGCATGGTCAACCGCACCGATCCCGCGTTGCCCTGGAAATCCTCCTTGCCGGGGACCGGAACCACGTCCTGGACCAGCGCGCCGTGCTTCTCCGCCGCGTAGGCGACCGGATCGCCGAGACCACACGCCACCATCACCAGGACAGCCGCGGGGATGCTGGTCTGTCGCTGCACCGAATCCCCGGCAGACGGGGTTCCCGGCACGTCCCCGATCGGCAGGCCGCGCAGCACCAGTGCCGCGGCGCTGCCGGAGTCCCTGCGGAAGTCCCGGAACCGTTGCCGCACAGCGCCGGGCAGTTCCTCCCAGGCGGCCCTGGCCGCGGCCACCCACGCCCAGTGGTCGACCTCCCCGTGCTGGGCACTGAGCCAATCCGCGACCTGCCGCACGTGGGCGGCGGCGTCGGCGCGGAGCTGGAAGACCCAGTCCGCGCCTGCCGCGTAGAGCCGCTCACCCACTACTTGTCCATCGCTTCGATCAAGCTCTTCGGCCGCATGTCCGTCCAGTTCGTCTCCACGTAGTCGACGCAGGCCTGCTTGTCCGCCTCGCCGAAGACGGTCGTCCACCCGGCGGGGACCTCGGCGAAGGCGGGCCACAGCGAGTGCTGCCCCTCGTCGTTGACCAGCACGAAGAAGGAGCCGTCCTCGCTGTCAAAGGGGTTCGTCATGGTTCTGCTTCCTCTCAGTTGTGTTTGCGCAATTCACCAGCGAGGATCGTGCCGATCTCCGCGAGTGGTTCTGGGTTCATCATCTCGTCGTGCGAGCACGCGATGTCGTGGTTCACCACGGTTCCATCGACGTAGTCCCGCCACGCGTGGTGCGTCGGCAGGTCAGCGGGCCGACCACGCACGGCCGTGAAGAACAACAGGTCCCCGCGGAACACCCCGCGCGTGACCTCCTGGGCCAATGCCCAGTTGTTCAGGTAGATGTCGACGAACGCGGAAATCCGGCCCTTGTCGACCCCGGCCACGTGCTGCCCCGCCTGGTAGACCAGTTCCTCGACCTCCGCGCGTTGCAACGGGCCGGAACCGGTTTGCTCAGCTGGCTGGCCAAGGCTTTCCAGGATGGCGCGCAGCACGTCCTGCTCGGCAGGCTTGGGTTCCTCCGGCGCCGTCTGGTGCGGGTAGTTGTCCAGCACCGCCAGGAGGTCCACCCGCGCGCCCTGCCGCTGCAACTCGACCGCGATCAGGTGCGCGAGCTTCCCGCCGAAGGACCAGCCCGCGATCCGGTACGGCCCATCCGGCTGCACCTGGCGCAGCCGTGCCACGTACTCGGCCACCATGTCCGCGATGCTCTCCGGCAGCGTGCTCTCGCCGTCCAGCCCGCGAGCCTGGACGCCGTAGAGCCGGGCGTCCTGGCCGAGCCAGCTGACCAGACCGGCGTAGCACCAGCTGAGCCCGCCACCGGGGTGCACGAAGAAGACGATCGGGGCCGTACCAGCGGTCTGCAACGGCAGGATCACCTGCAGTCCGTCGTCTCCCCCGGCCTGGTTGCCGAACCGCCGCACCAGATCGGCCACCGTGGGGCTGGCGAACAGGTCCCGGACGGACAGCTCCTCGCCCAGCGTCGAACGGATCTTCGCGACCAGGCGGGTGCCCAGCAGTGAGTACCCGCCGAGGTCGAAGAACGACTCGTCGATGAGCACCTCCGGCAGGCCGAGCACCTCCGCGAACAGGTCGCACAGCACTCGTTCCCGCGGGGTCCAGGGGTGGCGGCGCACTCCGCTGTCCTGCGCGGCCGGGACGGGCAGCGCCGCGCGATCGAGCCGCCCGCCCGGGGTCACCGGGAATTCGGTGAGGGTCACCAGGGCGGTCGGGATCAACGCCTCCGGGACGATGCTCGCGATGTACTGCCGCAGCTCGGTGAGGTTGGGCTGGCCACCATCGGCGGGAACCACGTACGCCACGAGGCGTTGTTCCCCGGGCGCGCTCTCCCGCACCGCAACCGCGGCGCTGGCCACCGAGGGGTGGCGTGCGAGCGCGGATTCCACGGCGGCCGGTTCGATGCGGTACCCGCGGAGCTCCACCTGGTCGTCAACCCGGCCGAACACGGCAAGTGCACCGTCCTCGGTCCACCGCGCCAGTTCCCCGGTCCGGTACATGCGCCCACCGGGCGGGCCGAACGGGTCGGCGAGGAACCGCTGGGCCGTCAGCCCGGACCGGCCGAAGTACCCGCGCGGCAACTGCTCGCCGGCCGCGTACACCTCGCCGACGACCCCCTGCGGCACTGGCGCCAAGTTGGCGTCCAGCACGTACACGAGGCTGCCCGGCCCGGCGACCCCGGCAGCGGGTGCCTCGACGCACGCGCGCTCCCCCGACGCCAAGGAGCCGAACAGGCCTGCGAGCAGGGGGTCCAGACCACTGCACTGCGGCAGAGCGCCCAGGGGCACGACCAAGCAGTCCGGGGCATTAGTCGAATCCGTCGAGTACGCCAGGCAAGCGGTGTTCAGCGGCGACCTGTGCTCCTCGTCCGCCGGGGCCTCGTCGGGGTAGCTAGCCAGCTCGCCGACGAATCCCTCCTCGTCCAGTTCCAGCACCTGCTCGACAGCGCCGGGCACGGAGATCGAACTGTCCACTGTGGCCAGTGCGAGGAGTGGCTGCGCGTCGTCGAACACCTCGGTGATCCAGTCGGCTGGGCGCTGCGGGTCGACCGGGACGAACGCACCGCCGGCCTTCAGCACCGCGAGGACCGCCACCACCAGTTCGGCAGAGCGCGGCAACACCACGGCAACCACCTGCTCGGGTCCCACTCCCTGCTCGACCAGGTATCCGGCGAGCTGGTTGGCCCTGCTGTCCAACTCGGCGTAGGTCAGCGTCCCGGACTCGCACTCCACCGCGAGCGCCGTCGGGTTACGCCGCGCCTGGTCCTCGACCAGCTCCGGCAGGGTTGCCGCCGGTGTGGCCGCACCGGTCCGACTCCACTGTCCCAGCACCAGTTCGCGCTCGGCCGGGCTGAGCACGTCCACCTGGCCGATCGGGGTGTTCGGATCGGCGGCCATCGTCGCCAGCACGCGCACCAGCCGCTCGATCACCTGCTGCGCCTGCTGTTCGTCGAACAGGTCCGGGCGATAGCCGAGGCGCAGGCGCAGTTCCTCGTGCGGGATCACCAGCAGGCTCATCGGGTAGTGCGTGGCGTCGAGCATCCGCACATCGGTGAACCGCAGGTCGTGGCCGACGTCCCAGCCGGTGTCCTGGCCCAGCGGGTAGTTCTCGAACACCAGGTCGGTGTCGAACAGCTCGCCCAGGCCCGTCGCCTGCTGGATCTCGGTCAGTCCGAGGTACTGGTAGGCGGCGAGCTCGGCCTGCTGCCGCTGTAGGCCGTCCAGCAGCTCTCCCAGCGAGCAGGCCGGATCCAGGCGCACCCGAGCGGGCAGGGTGTTGATGAACAGCCCGATCATCGACTCGACACCGGCCAGTTCCGCGGGCCGACCGGACACGGTGATACCGAGCACCACGTCCGACCGCCCGGTCATCCGTCCGAGCACGATGGCCCACGCGGCCTGCACCAGGGTGTTCATGGTGAGCTCGCGGCCGCGGGCGAGCTCGGTCAGCCGGTCGGCGAGGCCGCCGGGCAGCACCAGGGTGACCTCCTCCGGGACGATGGGCTCCCGCGCCGGATCCGGTACCGCGATCAACGTCGGTCCGGCCAGCCCGTCGAGGGCCGCCCGCCAGCTCTCCCGCGCCTGTTCCCGGTCCTGCCCGGCGACCCAGGCCAGGTAGTCCCGGTACGGGGTCACCCGGGGCAGCGCGCCGTCGTCGCCGCCGGTGAGGTAGAGCGCGAACAGTTCCTGTGCCACCAACGGGCTCGACCAGCCGTCCAGCACGAGGTGGTGGTTGGTCACCACGAACCGGTACCGGTCGCCGAGGCGGATCAGCGTGAACCGGATCAACGGTGCGGCGCCGATGTCGAACCGCCGCACCCGGTCCGCGTTGGTAATCTGGTCGAGCTCAGCCTGCTGCTCACGTTCGTCCATTGCGGACAGATCGTGTTCGGTCCACGACAGGGGCACCTCGCGCAGCACCACCTGGACCGGCCGGTCGAGGCCGTCGTAGGTGAAGCTCGCCCGCAGATTGGCGTGGCGGCGCAACAGGGCCTGCGCAGCCGCCTGCAACGCGGTGACGTCCAGGTTTCCCTGGAGGTCCACGTACAGCTGCACCAGGTACACGTCCAGGCCCTGCTCGTCGTACAGGGCGTGGAACAGCAAGCCCTCCTGCAGCGGGGACAGCGGCAGGACGTCCTCGATCCCCTGCCACCGCTCCTCGATCGCGAGAAGTTGAGCTTGACTCACTTCAACCAGCGGCAGGTCGGATGGCGTGAAACCGCCGGCCCCTGGTTTCCCCGTGTGCACAACGAGACCAGTCAGCGCGTCGCACCAGTGTTGTGCGAGCTCACCAACTTCCCGCTCGTCGAACAGTTCCTCCGGCCAGGACCACGTGGCACGCAGCACGCCGTCGTGCACCGCGGCGTTGACGGCCAGGGCATGCGTGGCGGGCAAGTCCGGTGCGGCTGGCCGGACCGCGCCCGCCTCCGGAGCAAGCGACCAGTCACCGGTGTCCAGTGCCCCAGCCCGGCCGAGGTAGTTGAAGACGACCTCTGGGGTGCCGAGTTCCGCAAGCACCTCAGAGGTTTCCGGGTTGAGGTAGCGCAACAGCCCGAAGCCGATGCCGTTGCCGGGGATCGCCCGCAGTTGCTCCTTGACCCGCTTCAGCACCTCACCCACGGCGGGCCCGCCTGCGCACACCTCGGCGAACTGCCGGGCACCCGGCTGCAACCGCACCGGGTACAGACTGGTGAACCAGCCCGCCGTCCGCGAGACGTCCAGCCCGGCACCGATGTCCTCCCGGCCGTGACCCTCAACGTCGATCAGTACCGGCTCGTCGCCGACGGTGCCGCGCCACTCGGCGATGGCCACGGCCAGGCCGGTGAGCAACACGTCGTTGATCCCGGCGTGGAAGGCCGCAGGCACCTCACCCAACAGGCGAGTGGTGGTCTCAGCGGGCAACTCCACGGTGCACGAACGAACCCGGTCGGCACGGTCCCGTGCCGGGTCGAGCGCGCGGGAACCCAGTACAGGGCCGGGATCGGCCAGGACACGCTGCCACAGCGGCAACTGCGCAACGACCTGCGGCGAACTGGCCTGAGTGGCAAGCGACTCCGCCCATCGGCGCAGCGAGGTCCGCACCGGCTCCAATGCCGACGCGGTACCGGTCTGCCAGGCTTTTGCCAGGTCTGGCAGGAGAATCCGCCACGAAACGCCGTCGATCGCGAGGTGGTGCACGACCAGCAGCACGCGCCCCGACTGGTTCGGCCCCGCGTCGAACCACACCGCTTCGAGCAAGGCTCCCGCGGCCGGGGACAACCGGTCCTGCGCGGCGTGCAACTCCGCCTGCACCGCAGCGGCCACGTCCTCGGCGGCCGAGATGTCCACCCGGCGCACCAGCTCGTGGGCGGCAACCGCGCCCGGTGGCCGCACTCGCAGCAGCGAACCGGGCAGTGCCACCATCCGCAGGGCGTCGTGGTGGTCGATGACCGCCTGCACGGTCCCGGTGATCCGGTCCAGACCGAGGCCAGCGGGAACCTGCAACAGGACCCACTGGCTGAAGCGGTCCGCCACACCGTCCTGTTCGGACAGCCAGCGCATGATCGGGGTGGCGGGCAGTTCGCCCGAACCGATGTCCGGTTCCGGCTCGGCCTGCTCGTCGAGGCGGACCGCGACCGCCGCGAGGGCCTCGACCGTCTTGTGCTCGAAGACGGTGCGCGGGGTGATGCCCCAGCCCGCCGCGCGCGCCCGGCTGACCAGCTGGATGGACATGATGCTGTCGCCACCCAGCGCGAAGAAGTTGTCCGCGACGCCAACCCCGTCCAGGCCGAGCACTTCGGCGTACAGGCGGCAGAGCAGTTCCTCCTGCGGCGTGCGCGGTGCGCGCCCGGACACCGCGCGGCGGAATTCGGGCGCGGGCAGTGCTTTTCGGTCGATCTTGCCGTTGGCGGTGACCGGCAGCGCGCCGAGTACGACGAAGGCCACCGGAACCATGTGGTCGGGCAGGGATTCCGCCGCGAACGCACGCAGCGAATCCACCTCGACGGCCCTGTCCTCGCCAGGCACGACGTAGGCGAGCAGCTGCTTGCCCGCCACACCGTGCTCGCGTGCGACCACCGCGACCTGGGCGACCGAGTCGTGGCCAGCGAGCACGTTCTCGACCTCGCCGGGTTCGATCCGGAAACCTCGGATCTTGACCTGGTCGTCGGCCCTGCCCAGGTATTCCAGGTCGCCGTCACGGTCCCAACGGACCAGGTCCCCGGTCCGGTACATCCGCGTGCCCGCCGGACCGAACGGGTCCGCGACGAACCGCTGCGCGGTCAGCTCCGGCCGGCCCAGGTATCCCCGCGTGAGTTGCGGCCCCGCCACGTAGAGCTCACCAGGCGTTCCTGGCGGCACCGGAGCGAGGCCCGCGTCCAGCACATACGTGCGCAGGTTCGGCAGCCCGCGCCCGATCATGCTGCGCCCGGCGCCGGACCGGTGCACCGCGCGGTGGGTGGTGTGCACCGTGGCCTCGGTGAGCCCGTACATGTTGACCAGCTCCGGACCGGTACCGGGATGGCGGTCGAACCAGCCGGTCAACCGGTCGAAGCGCAGTGCCTCGCCGCCGAACACCACGTAGCGCAAGCGGGAGCCGTCCGCAGTGCCCGCCGCCCGCTCGACCTCGATCAGCCCGGAGAACGAGGACGGGGTCTGGCTCAGCACCGTCACGCCCTCGGCCACCAGCAGCGCCCAGAACTCAGCTGGCGACCGGCTGACCTCGAACGGCACCACGACCAGCCGCCCACCGTGCAGCAGCGGACCCCACAGCTCCCACACCGAGAAGTCGAAGGAGAACGAGTGGAACAACGTCCACACGTCCTCCGCGCCGAAGTCGAACAGCCCGGACACCGCGCCGAACAAAGCGGTCACATTCGCGTGCGACACCACAACGCCCTTGGGCGTTCCGGTCGAACCGGAGGTGTAGATCACGTACGCCGTGTTGCCGGGCCGCAGCTCGCCGCCCCGCTCGTGGTCTGCGAGGTCCTCGGCGGAACGCGTTGCCGTTGCCGGATCATCCAGTGCCAGCACGGGAACGCCATCGGGTGCTCCGGCGAACCCAGCCGTGGCCACGATGGCCGAAGGCCGCGCATCGGCGAGCATGAAGCCGATCCGGTCGACGGGGTAGGCGGGATCGACGGGCACGTACCCGCCACCGGCCTTCACCACGCCCAACGCGGCGACCACCAGGTCCAGCGAGCGCGGCAACACCACTGCGACCAGGCTCTCCGGTCGTACGCCGCACTCGATCAGCCTCCGGGCCAGCCGATTGGCCCGTGCGTTCAGCTCCGCGTAGGTCAGCGCCTCGCCCTCGCACACCACTGCCATCGCATCGGGTGCCCGCCGAACCTGTGCCTGGAACAACTCCGCCAGCGTGGCCACCGGCACGTCCCGCGCGGCACCGTGCCACTCCTGCAAGACCTGGCGCCGTTCGACCACGTCGAGCGTGTCCACCTGGCCGAGGGCGGTGCGCGGGTTCTCGGCGATCGCCGCCAGCACCCGCAGCAGCCGCTGCAAGATCGCCTGGGCGGCGGGCTCGTCGAACAGGTCCGGCCGGTAACCGAGGCGCAGCCGCAGTTCGCGGTGTGGCAGCACCACCAGGCTCAGCGGGAAGTGCGCGGCGTCCTGCCCGTGCACCCCGGTGATCCGCAGGTCGGGGCCGAGGTCCCAGCCGCTGCCCGGCCCGATGGGGTAGTTCTCGAACACGAAGCCGGTGTCGAACAGCTCACCGGCACTGGCCAACTGCTGGATCTCGGCCAGCCCCAGGTACTGGTAGGCGGTCAGCGCCGCATGTTGCTGCTGCACCTCGTCCAGCAACTCGGCCAGCGGGCGAGCGGGGTCCAGCCGCAACCGCATCGGCAGGGTGCTGATGAACAGCCCCACCATCGATTCCACCCCGGCGAGTTCGGCGGGACGGCCGGACACGGTGACGCCAAGCACCACGTCCGACCGCCCGGTCTGGCGCCCGAGCACCACACCCCAGGCCGCCTGGAGCACGGTGTTCAGGGTGATCTCGCGCTGCCGGGCCAAAGCAGTCAGCCTCGTGCTGAGCTCCTCGGGAACGGTCACCGCGATCTGCTCGGGGATGACCGACACCCGCGCGGACTCCGCGGGCGCGACCAGGGTCGGTTCGTCAACCTGGTCGAGCAATTCGCGCCAGTACCGCCTGGCCTCCGCCGGATCCTGTTGAGCCAGCCAGGCCATGTAGTCCCGGTACGGGGTCACGGCCGGCAGCGCGCTGTCGTCACCGCGGGTCGCGTAGAGCGCGAACAACTCGCGCGCGACCAGCGGCCCCGACCAGCCGTCCAGCACGAGGTGGTGGTTGGTCATGAGGAACCGGTACCGCCCGTTCCCCAACCGCGCCAAGGTGAATCGGATCAGCGGAGCGCTGCCCACGTCGAACCGCCGCAGCCGGTCGTCCGCGGTCAACCGGTCGACGGCCGATTCGTCCGAATTGGACAGATCGACTTCGGTCCACGGCAGCTCGGCCTCGCGCAGCACCACTTGTACTGGCTTGCGCACACCTTCGTGCACGAACGCGGCGCGCAGGCTGGTGTGCCGCCGCAACAACGTCGCGGCAGCAGCGCGCAGGGCGTCGACGTCCACCTCGCCCTGCAAGTCGACCGCCAGCTGCACCACGTAGACGTCCGGCCCCTGCTCGTCGTACAGGGCGTGGAAGAGCAACCCCTCCTGTAGGGGCGACAGCGGCAGGACCTCCTCGACCTCCGGCCAGCGCGCCTCGATCCTGGTGATCTCGTCCTGGCTCAGGTCTGCCAGCGGCATGTCCGAAGGCGTGTACCCGCCGGTGCCCGGCTGTTGGGCGTGCACCGCGATGCCGGTCAGCGCACGGGTCCAGCTCTGCGCCAGGTCGTGCACCTCGTCCTCGGTGAACAGCTCCTCGGGCCAGGTCCAGGTCGCGGTCAGCACCCCGCCGTGCACGCCCGCGTTGATCGTCAACGCGTGCGCGGCGGGCAGGTCCGGAGCATCCGGTGCCAGGGCGGCGGCTTCCGGGGCGAGGGACCACTCACCCGTCGCCAGCGTGCCGGTCTGGCCGAGGTAGTTGAACAGCACCTCCGGAGTACCGAGTTCCGCAAGCGCCTCAGCGGTTTCCGGGTTGAGGTAGCGCAACATCCCGAAGCCGATGCCGTTGCCGGGGATCGCCCGCAGTTGCTCCTTGACCCGCTTCACCACCCCACCCGCGGCCGAGCCACCGGCGCACACCTCGTCGAACCCTGCGAAGCCGGTGTCCAGGCGCACCGGGTAGGCACTGGTGAACCAGCCCATCGTGCGGGATACGTCCACATCGGACCCCAGGTCTTCGCGGCCGTGCCCTTCCACCTCGACCACGACGGCTGTGCCCGTACCGCGGTGGCTCGCCCGCCACGCCGTGATCGCCATCGCCAGCCCGGCCAGCAGCACGTCGTTGACCCCGGCGTGGAAGGCAGCCGGAACCGTGCTCAGCAACGGCGTAGTGATCTCCGCAGGCAGCCGCACGGACAGCGCGCGCACCCGGTCGGCCCGGTCACGACCGGGGTCAAGCGCCCGCGCGGCGAGCACGGGTCCGGTGTCGGCCAGCACGTCCTTCCACAGCGGCAATTCGGAAACCCGCTGTGCGCTGGAGGCCTGCCCGGCGAGCAGACCAGCCCAACGACGGAAAGAGGTGCCGACCGCGGTGAGCCGCGTCCGCTCCCCAGCCTGCCAGGCTTCCACCAGGTCCGGCAACAGGATGCGCCACGACACCCCGTCGACCACCAAGTGGTGCAGGGTCAGCAGCAACCGGCCCGGCTGATCCGGACCAGCGTCGAACCACACCACGTCGGCCATGATCCCGTCAGCCGGGGACAGCCGCCGCACTGCGGCATTGGCTTGTTCCCGCAGCACGTCGAGCAGGTCCTCGCGGCCGGTGATGTCCACTCGGTGCACCAGCGACCTGGCATCGACGGCCCCGGGTGCCCGCACGGTCAACGACCAGGCCAGGTCCCGGCCGGGGCGCGCGATCATCCTGAGCACGTCGTGGTGATCGAGAACAGCTTGCAGCGCTGCGGCAATCCGGTCCTGCCCCAGATCAGCCGGTACTTGCGCCAGTACCCACTGGCTGAACCGGTCTGCCGACCCGCCCCGTTGCCACAGCCAGTGCATGACCGGCGTGGCGAACACCTCGCCGGTCGCGGAGTCCGGGACCGGCGGCAGTGCCTGGCCGGTTGGCACTGCGATCACGGCGAGACGCTCCGCCGTCTTGTGCTCGAACACGTTGCGGGGCGTGATGGTCAGGCCAGCTTGCCGGGCCTTGCTGACCAGCTGGATGGACAGGATGCTGTCGCCGCCGAGGGCGAAGAAGCTGTCGTCCACGCCGACCCGGTCCAGGCCAAGCACTTCGGCGAACAACCGGCACAGGGTTTCCTCCTGCGCCGTACGGGGTCCCCGGCCTGACACCTCGGCGCCGAAATCAGGGGCCGGCAGGGCGCGGCGGTCCAGTTTCCCGCTCGGTGTCAGGGGAAGGTCCGCCAGTACCACGAATCCGGCAGGCACCATGTAGTTCGGCAGGGATTCGGCGACATGCGCGCGCAGCTCGGCCACGGTGTCGCGGATATCGTCCGGCATCGCCGGTTCGTTGGCGTACGCGGAGGGCTGGAGGGCCAGGTCGCTGGATCGACGGCAGGTGTGCGCCAGATCCGCGCCTTGGCCTGGCGCGACCAGGACGGCGTCGAAGCTGCCTTCCGCGCCCGCGCCCGGGGACCAGGTGGTCACCACGGTGTACCCGACACGCTGGCTCAGCTCGTGGAAGGACTCCGGGTCCTGGCCGTCCTCGATGCGCCGGGCCGCAACGCCCTGGATAGCGGCCATGGCGTGGTATTCATCGGCGAGCCGGAGATTGGGGATGCCCGTCACCCGCAGCGTGTCCGGCCGCTTGTTCGTCACGTAGTTGACCAGGCCGCTGATATCGGTGACATCGGTCCCCCAGCGCAGCGCGGAGATGTCCGCTACCGGCAGCACCGAGTTCTTTTCCTTGTGCAGCACCACGTCGTACCGGTGACGGGTGAGCTCGTTCTGGTGCGTGCCGCGCTTGAGCCGGATGTCAGCACCCGTGATCGCGCCGACCGATTCCGCCCACGCGGCGAAGAAGTCGGGGTCGAGCAGGAGTTCCCGCTCGCGGAGCACGGCTTGCGCGACCAATTCGCGTCGCGCCGAGCGTGCGCCGTGCCCCTCGTTCTTGTGGTACTCGACCGCGGCGTGGAAGCAGCGGACCAGCCGCAGGTTGCGCACGTCACCGATGAACACCGAACCACCAGGCGCGAGGAGTTCCACGGCCTTGCCGAGGACATCGGTGAGGTAGTCCACGCTCGGGAAGTACTGCACCACCGAGTTCAGCACGATCGTGTCGAAGATCCCGCTTGGCAGGCCGTCGAAGTCGTGCGCGGGTTGCGCCCGCAGCTCGACATGCCCGGCCAGCCGCGGGTCAGCGGACACGTGTGAGCGCAGTGCGTCGATCGCCTCGCGCGACAGGTCGGTTCCCCAGTACTCCTCGCACTTGGGGGCCAGTTGCGACAGCAGCAGGCCGCTCCCGGCGCCGATCTCCAGTACCCGGCGGGGATTGAGCTCCCGAATTCGCTGCACCGCGTTGGCACGCCATTCCCGCATCTGCTCCAGCGGAATGGGTTTCCCGTCGTAGCTGCTGGACCAGCCGGAGAAGTCCTCGCCGAAGGGGATGCGCCCGGTTTCCTCGTAGATGGAGCGGTAAACCGAGGCCCAGTTGCTGACGGATCGCTGCTCGCGCGACGCGTCCCTGGCTGCGCTGCGCCGGACAATGTAAGCAACCAGCTGCTGGCCACCGGCACCGTCCTCGCGTGCCGTGACCGCCGCCTGCCGAACAGCCGGGTGCCCAGCCAGAACCGCTTCGATCTCGCCCAGTTCGACGCGGTAGCCCCTGATCTTGACCTGATCATCCGCCCGGCCCACGAACTCCAGCTCACCGTCCACAGTCCACCGGACCAGGTCCCCGGTCCGGTACAACCGCCCACCCGCACCACCAAACGGGCTTGCCACAAACCGCTCCGCCGTCAGAGCAGAACGACCGAGATAACCCTGAGCCAACTGTGCGCCCGCGATGTACAACTCACCAGCCACACCCGGCGGTACCGGGAGCAAGCCCGAGTCCAGCACGTACACCTGGGTGTTCCACACCGGGCGACCAATCGGCACCACACCCACACCCGGCGTGCATTCGGCAGCGGTCACGTCGATCGCGGCCTCGGTCGGACCATACAGATTCCACAATGCCGCGTCCGACACTGCCGCCCACTGGTTGACCAGATCGGTCGGCAGTGCCTCGCCGCTGCACACCACCACCCGCAACTCCGCACACCCACCACCACCGACCTGCGCGAGGAACGCCCGCAACATCGACGGCACGAAATGGACGACCGACACCCGCTCCGCCCGCATCAACCCCGCCAGGTACTCCGGATCACGATGACCACCCGGCCGCGCCAACACCACCACACCACCCACCAACAACGGCCACAACAACTCCCACACCGACACATCAAACCCACACGACGTCTTCTGCAACACCCGCTCACCTGGTGCCAGAGCGAACCGGTCCTGCATCCACAACAACCGATTCACCACCGCACCATGCCCCACCACAACACCCTTAGGCACACCAGTCGACCCAGACGTATACAACACATACGCCGGATGACCCGACCCAACCACCACACCGGGATCTTCATCGCGACACCCCGCGACGAGATCATCGTCGAGCAGCACACACTCCACATCCTCGGGCACCAAACCCACAGTGTCCGCCGTGGCCAGCACCAACCGAGGTCCGGCATCGGCGAGCATGAACCCCGCACGCCCAACCGGATACTCCGCATCCACCGGCAAATACGCCCCACCGGCCTTGAGCACCGCGAGAACGGCCACGACCAGCTCGACCGACCGAGGCAGCACAACACCAACTACACACCCCGGTCCCACACCGCGCTCGGCCAACCACCACGCCCACCGATTCGCCCGCGCATTCAACTCCGCAAACGAAACCTCCACACCCTCGAACACCACCGCCGTCGCATCCGGCGACCGCCGAACCTGCGACTCCACCAACTCCGGCAACGACGCAGGCGCAACCTCATGCGCCGTCGCATTCCAGCCCGACACCACCAGCTCCCGCTCGGCAGCATCCAGGACGTCGACCTGGCCAACCCGTACACTCGGATCAGCAACCATGGCCTGCAGCACACTCGTGAACCGTTGCAACAGAGCCTTGATCGCGTCCGCCGCGAACAAGTCCGGTCGGTAGCTGAGGCGAATCCGGACCTCATCGCCGGGAAGCACGAGCAGGCTGATCGGGAAGTGTGCCGCGTCCTCACCACGAACACCGGTGATGCGCAAGCTGGGGCCGAGGTCCCAGCCACTGGCTGGGCCGACCGGGTAGTTCTCGAACACGAAGTCGGTGTCGAACAACTCGCCGCCACCGGCCTGCTGCAACACATCAGTCAGCCCGAGGTACTGATAGTTGGTGAGTTCAGCCTGCCGCTGCTGCAAATCGGTCAGCAGATCGGACAACGGCCGCGCGGGGTCCAGACTCATGCGCACCGGCAGGGTGTTGATGAACATGCCCACCATGGACTCCACGCCGGTGAGTTCGGCGGGACGGCCGGACACGGTGACGCCGAGCACCACGTCCGTGCTTCCGGTTTGGCGCCCGAGCACAATGCCCCAGGCCGCCTGCATCAGGATGTTCATCGTCACGCCGCGCTGCCGGGACAATTCCGTCAACCGCGCGGTGAGCCCGTCCGGCAACGGGATGACGACCTCGTCCGGAACCACCGGTACCCGCGCCGGATCAGCTGGCGCAACCAACGTCGGGCCAGTCACGTCTGCAAGCAGCTCGTGCCAGCGACGGCGCGCCAATTCCTTGTCCTGCTTGGCAACCCAGGCCAGGTAGTTGCGATAGGGAGTCACCCTGGGCAGGCCGCTGTCGTCGCCGCCGGTCGCGTAGAGCGCGAACAACTCCCGTGCCACGATCGAGCTCGACCAGCCGTCCAGCACGATGTGGTGGTTGGTCACCACGAACCGGTAGTGGTCCTCGGCCAGCCGCAGCAACATGAACCGGATCAGCGGCGGCTTGTCCATCTCGAACCGCCGCACCCGGTCAGCCGCCATCAGCCGATCCAGCTCCGCCGAATCCGCCTCCGACAGATCGTGCTCCTGCCAAGGCAAATCCACCTCACGCAACACCACCTGGACAGGCTTGGTGACCCCTTCGTAGGCAAAACCAGCGCGGAGGTTCACGTGACGGCGCAACAGGGTGGCCGCGGCGGCCCGCAATGCCCCAACGTCCAAGGAGCCTTGCAGCTCAACGGAAAGCTGGACCACGTAGACGTCGGGCCCCTGCTCGTCGTAAAGGGCGTGGAACAGCAAGCCCTCCTGCAATGGGGACAGCGGCAGGACTTCTTCGATTCGCGAGTTCACCGGTCAGCGCCTTCCCCATTGTTGCTCAAGCAGATTGAGACTGTCCTGGCTCAGGTCCACCAGTGGCATGTCTGAAGGCGTGTGGCCGCCAGCACCGGGATCTTGGGCGTGGGCGACCAGTCCGGTCAGCGCGTGCAGCCAGTCCTGCGCCAGCCGACGGATCTCTTCTTCAGTGAACTGCTTCGCTGGCCATGACCACGTTGCGTTCAGCACTCCTTCGTGCACCGACGCGTTGATCGTCAGCGCGTGGGCGGCTGGCACGTCCGGCGCGGCCGGTGTCACTGCTGTCATTTCGGGTGCCGGCGCCCAGTCACCGGTGTCCAGCGCGCCGACCTGCCCGAAGTAGTTGAAGAGGATTTCTGGCTGCGGCAGACCAGCCAGCACCGCACCGGTCTCCGGATTGAGATACCGCAACAACCCGAAACCGAGCCCGTCACCGGGAACAGCACGGACCTGCTCCTTCACCCGCTTGAGAACCTCACCCGCCGCAGGACCACCAGCACACACCTCGGTGAAGTCCACGACACCAGCATCCAGGCGCACCGGGTAGATGCTGGTAAACCAACCCACCGTCCGCGACAAATCAACCCCGTCACCAGCATCGGCACGGCCATGGCCCTCAACATCAACCACCAACGGACCAGACCGCCCACGCCACGAACCCACCGCCACCGCCAACGCCGCCAACAACACATCATCGACACCAGCATGAAACGCCGCCGGAACCGAACCCAACAACGGACCCGTCACCGACGACGGCAACTCCACCACCACCGACCGGACCTCACCAGCCCGATCCCCTGCCCCCAGCGACGTACCCGACTCGCCGAGAATCCTCGTCCACGCCGGCAACTCCGCCACCCGCGCCTGACTCCGAGCCTGCTCAACAAGCAACCCCGCCCAACGCCGCACCGACGTCCCCACCGGGGCCAACACATCGCCCGACACCGCAGCGGCAAGGTCAGGCAGCAGCACCCGCCAGGACACCCCATCCACCGCCAGGTGATGCACCACCACCAGCAACCGACCCGACACCTGCGGCCCAGCATCCAGCCACACCACCTCCACCAGCACACCGCGCTCGGGCGACAACCGACCCTGCGCCGCGTGCAACTCACGCTCCGCAACCGCAGTCGCATCATCGCCTGCGGCGAGCCGCACACGCCGGACCTGGCTTGTCACATCCCCCGAACCCGCCTCGGGAATCCGCAGAACCCAGCCCGCCCGCTCGTCCCGGCGGGCGGTCATGCGCAACGCGTCATGGTGATCAACCACAGCCCGCACACCCGCGACCAGGTTCTGCTCGGTCAAGTCAGTGGGAACCTGCAACAACACCCACTGACAGAACCGATCCGCAGAACCCTCCGCCCCCGCAAGCTCCGCCAGCCAGTGCATCACCGGTAGTGCCAGCACATCACCAGTACCGATATCGGCCACCGGCTCGGCGTCCGCGTCCAGCATCCGGGCAACCGCCGCCAGACCAGCCACAGTCTTGTGCTCGAACACCTCCCGCGGACTGAACCCCAACCCCACCTGCCGGGCCCGACTCACCAGCTGGATCGACAAGATGCTGTCCCCACCCAGCGCGAAGAAACTGTCCTCAACCCCAACCAGCTCAAGCCCCAGGACTTCGGCGAACAGCCCACACAGGACCTCCTCACGCACATCACGCGGACCCCGCGACGACACCACACCAGCACCGAAATCCGGTGCTGGCAGTGCCGCACGGTCCAGCTTCCCGTTCGCAGTCACCGGCAACTCGCCCAGCACAACAAACGCCGCGGGCACCATGTACTCCGGCAACACAGCAGCCACATGCGACCGCACCACGGCCACGTCGACCTGTTCTCCAGCACCGGGCACCAGATAAGCCACCAACTGCTGGTCAGCCGCCCCATCCCGCCGGACCACCACCACGACCTGCCCGACACCGGCACACCCAGCCAAAACCGCCTCGATCTCACCCAGCTCAATGCGGAACCCGCGCACCTTCACCTGGTCATCCGCACGACCCAGGAACTCCAGCTCACCGTCCGCAGTCCACCGAGCCAGATCCCCGGTCCGGTACATCCGCCCACCCGCAGCACCAAACGGATCAGCAACAAACCGCTCCGCCGTCAAACCCGGGCGCTTGAGATAACCGCGAGCCAGCTGCGCACCAGCGATGTGCAACTCGCCGACCACACCCGGCGGCACTGGGGCCAGCCCTCGATCGAGCACGTACAGCTGGGTGTTCCACACCGGCTTGCCGATAGTCACCTGGGGCGAATCCGGCGCAGGCGAATACGTCACCGCCGACACCTCGACCGCCGCCTCCGTCGGGCCATAGAGGTTGTGCAGCGGGCCATCGAACACTGCGTGGAACTGATCGCGCAGCTCCGCCGTCAACGCCTCACCGCTACAGAAAACCTGCCGCAGGCCAACACAATCCCGCACTGGCGGCTCCTGTAGGAACAGGTGCAGCATGGACGGCACGAAGTGAGCAATCGTCACTTGTTCCTGGCGGATGATCTCCGCAAGGTAGCCCGGGTCCCGGTGCCCTTCCGGCTTGGCCACCACCAGCGTCGCGCCGTCGACCAGGGGCCAGAACAGCTCCCACACCGAGATGTCGAAGGTGAACGGAGTCTTCTGCAACACGCGGTCCTCGGCGCGCAGCCCGTACCTGGCGCGCATCCATGCCAACCGGTTCACAATGGCCCGGTGTTCGATGGTGACGCCCTTCGGCGTTCCCGTCGACCCAGACGTGTACATCACATACGCCGGATTACCCGGAACCGCCCGCACACCAACAGGATCATCATCGGGATACCCTGCCAACCCGTTCGCATCGTCGAGCGCGAACACCGGCACGACGCTACTGGGCAAAGCATCCACGGCATCCACAGTGGACAGAACAACCAGCGGACGCGCATCGGCGAGCATGAACTCGATCCGCCCGGCCGGATATCCCGGATCGATCGGCAAGTAGGCGGCACCGGCCTTGAGCACGGCGAGGATGGCGACGACCAGGTCGATCGACCGTGGTAGCGCCAGGCCGACGACGCGTTCTGGGCCGACTCCGCGTTCGATCAGGTGACGGGCGAGCCGGTTCGCGCGCGCATTGAGCTGCGCGTAAGTCAACCGCTGCCCCTCCGACACCACCGCCACCGCATCCGGCGTACGCCGCACCTGCGCCTCAACCAACTCCGGCAACGTGGCCGCCGTGACCTCATGCGCGGTCGCGTTCCAGCCCGACACCACCAGCTCCCGCTCGGCAGCACCCAGCACATCGACCTGGCCAACCCGCACACCCGGATCAGCAACCACCGCACCCAACACACGAGCCAGACGCGCCACCATCAACTCAGCACTGCCACGATCAAAGATGTCGGTGTCGAACTCCAACACCAGATCAATCCCACCGACATCCGGCCGCTCGGTCACGAAGAACGTCAAATCGAACTTCGCCGCACCCAACTGCACCGGCTCCGCCACAACCACCAACCCCGGCAGATCCACCTCCACCCGCTCCGGCCCAGTAAACGCCACCATCACCTGGAACAACGGATGATGCGACAACGACCGCACCGGGTTGAGAACCTCAACCAACCGCTCAAACGGCACATCCTGATGTGCGTACGCGGCCAGATCGGTTTCCCGCACCCGACCCAGCAACTCACGGAACCCGGGATCACCCGAGGTATCAGTCCGCAGCACGAGCGTATTGGCGAAAAACCCGACCAGGTCGTCAACAGCCTGATCAGTTCGGCCAGCGACCGGACTACCGATCGGGATATCGGTACCCGCACCCAGGCGGGTCAGCAGCACCGCGACCGCGGCCTGCACCACCATGAACACCGTCGCATGCTGACCCCGCGCCAACCCGACCACACCAGCATGCAGCTCAGCGCCCAACGACAACGACACGGTGTCACCGCGATAACTCCGCACCACCGGACGCGGCCGATCCACCGGCAAATCCAGGCGCTCCGGCAACCCCGCCAACGCTCCACGCCAGAACTCCAACTGCACCGACGCCACGCTGCCCGGATCATCCTCGCTACCCAGCAACTCCCGCTGCCACACCGCGAAATCCGCGTACTGCACCGGCAACGGCACCCACCCCGGCACCTGACCCGCAAGCCGAGCTCGATACGCCCGACTGACATCAGCCGCCAACGGCGTCAACGACCACCCATCACCCGCAACGTGATGCACCACCAACACCAACACGAACTGATCAGGCCCCACCTGGAACAACCGCACTCGTACCGGCAGCTCAGCAGACAGATCAAACCCAGCCCGCACCACGGATCCCACCAACACCGGCAATTCGGTCTCAGTCACCCGAGTCACCGGCAATTCCAGCCGGGCCAGGTCCGGGCTGACCACCCACTGCCGCGGAGTGCCGTCGGTTTCCTGGATCACCGTGCGCAAGGCCTCGTGCCGCGCGAGCAGGTCACCCAGTGCCGCTTCCAGCGCCGCCACGTCCAACCGACCAGTCAGCCTCAAGACCAGCGGCACGTTGTAGCGCGCCCCCAGTCCCTCCAGCCGATCCAGGAACCACAACCGCTGCTGCGCGAACGACAACGGCACCAACTCAGGACGCACCCCCGCCACCAACGCCGCACGCACCCCACCCGCACGACCCACCACACCCATCAACCCCGCCACAGTCGGCGACTCGAACAAATCCCGAATCGACAACTCCACACCCAACACCACCCGCACCCGCGACACCAACCGCGTCGCCAACAACGAATGCCCACCCAAATCAAAGAAATCATCATCAACACCCACCACAGACAGCCCCAGCACATCAGCGAAGAGCCGACACAAAATCTCCTCACGCGCATCACGCGGACCCCGCGACGACACCACACCAACGCCAACACCGAAATCCGGAGCAGGCAACGCCTTCCGATCCAACTTCCCGTTGGCGGTCAGGGGCAGTGCATCGAGTACGACCAGTGCCGAGGGCACCATGTACTCCGGAAGCCGTTGCGCCGCCAGGTCCTGGATGTCGGCGGTCAACTGCTGCGGCGTGAACCACCGCTGGACGGGAACAGACTGCTGCACACCACTGGCGACCTGGCCGGGGCGGGTGGCATACACCTGGAACATGCCCGTGCCCTCCAGCCCCTCGGGCAACTCCACCACCACACTGAACCCGCGCTCCTCCAACATGCCAGTCACCACGGCCAACCGGCCGTCCTCGTCATGCACCTCCGCCACCACCTGCCGGATCAACGGCCAGTGCTCCTCCTCGATGCCCCGCAGCACCGCGAGCTCGCTCTTCTCCGCATCCACCTTCAACAGGTCAACAACCTCAAGCCCGAAGTCCCGAATCACCTGCGAGACCGTCCGCAACTCCACCTCCACCGGCTCACCCCGCAGCCGCTGAGCCAGCAACTCCCCCAACACACCCTCATCCCCACCACCCCCACCAGCGGTGTTGCCGATCACCCGCCGCAACATCGCCTCCTCCACACCCTCATCAGCAAACCGCCCCGACAACAACGACATCTCCGGGTAATACGTGAACACCGCCCGACCCGGCGCGTCAGCGATACCGCACGTGGTCACCACCGCATCCACACCATGCAAATACGCGTTGAACCGATAAAACTCCGCCGACTCCGGCATCGGCTCACACGCAAACACCCGCACACCCCGCACCCGCCCCACAAACAACCCGAACATCCCCACATGCCCACCCACATCCAGCACACACGCGCCCTCCTCCACCACTACCCCACCACGCGCGTACTCCCCCCGCACAAAAATCTCATCAAACAAATACTCCACATTCGACCGATTCCGCCCCGCCACCACCAACCCACCCGACAACTCATGCACCGGCACACCCACAACCCGACCCGCACGCTCCAACTCACCCCACCGCACCACCCCACCCGCCACCACCACATCCGGCACCACATACCCCACCAACACACCATCACGCACCGCAACCGCAACTTGCCGAACAGCCAGGTGCTCCGAAAGAACCGACTCAACCTCACCCAGCTCAATGCGGAACCCGCGCACCTTCACCTGATCATCCGCACGCCCCACGAACTCCAGCTCACCGTCCGCGGTCCACCGCGCCAGGTCCCCGGTCCGATACATCCGCCCACCCGCAACACCAAACGGATCAGCAACGAACCGCTCCGCCGTCAGAGCGGAACGACCCAGGTAACCCCGGGCGAGTTGCGCGCCCGCGATGTACAACTCACCGGCCACTCCCGGCGGCACCGGCAACAACCCTGAATCCAGCACGTACCACTTGGTGTTCCAAATCGGTCGGCCGAGTGCGATGTCGCCGTCTCGCACGGGACTGCCCGGTTCGATGCGGTACTCCGCGCAACCGACCGTCGTTTCCGTTGGCCCGTACTCGTTGAGCACAGTCGCGCCCGGGTTCTGCTGCCGCCACTCGCGCAGGGCCTCGCCGAGTAGGAGGTCCCCGCCGAGCACCAGTTGCTCCGTCGGCGAGAACTCCCCGGGCAGGTTCGCCAGCATCGGTGCGAGCGAAGGCGTTCCCTTGACGAACGTCGGCCGCCGCAGCCAATCGGGGAGGCGCTCCAGCGGCGCGAACTGCGCGCATCCACCGGAGATGAGCGGGCCGTAGAGCCCCGTCACAGTCAGGTCGAACGCAACGGAAGAATGCACCAACGACGCACCGGCCAGCCCCGGGTAGCGATCCTGGGCCCACAACAGGTAATGGCACAGCGCGCTGTGCTCGATGGCAGCGCCCTTGGGTGTCCCGGTCGAACCGGACGTGTAGATGATGTAGGCGAGGTTCCCCGGCGACAACGGGGCAATGCGATCGGCATCAGCCAGATCGTTGGTGGTGCACGCGGCGAGTTCGGTGACGACATCGGGATCGTCGAGCAGCAGTACCGGCGCGGTTGCGCCCGCTGGAACGGCGGCGACGGCTTCGGCCGAGGACAGGATTGCCAGCGGCTGGACGTCGTTGAGCATGAACGCGATGCGCTCGGCGGGATACGTGTGGTCGACGGGCAGGTAGGCGGCACCGGTCTTCAGCACTGCCAGCACGGCGACGACGAAGTCGATCGACGGCGTCAGTACCACCGCGACCAGTCGTTCCGGCCCCGCTCCCCGGCCGATCAGGTATCGCGCCAACTGGTTGGCCCGCGCATTCAGCTCCGCGTACGTGAGCGTGTGCCCGGCACAGGCGACCGCGGGAGACGACCCGTTGCTGCGCACCTGGGCCTGGAACAGTTCCGGCAGCGTGGTGAACGGCACCGGCCAACTCGTGGCGTTCCACTCCACCACCATCCGGTCGCGGGTGTCCGGCTCGAGCACGTCGATCCGGCCAATCGGCCGGTCGAAGTCGGAAACCATCGCCTCGATGGCACGGGTCACCCGCCGCAGCACGCCCCGGATCGCCGACTCGTCGAAGAGGTCGGGCCGGTACACCAGGCGCAGCCGGATGTCCTCGCCCGGGATCACCACGAGGCACATGGGGTAGTGCGCGGCATCCTGCCCGCGCACATCAGAGATCTGGAGGTTGGGTCCGAGGTCCCAGCCGCTGGCCGGGCCGACCGGGTAGTTCTCGAACACGAAGTCGGTGTCGAACAATTCGCCGCCACCGACCTGCTGCAGCACATCGGTCAGCCCGAGGTACTGGTAGGCGGTCATCTTGGACTGCTGTTCCTGCAATTCGCGCAGGACATCGCTCAACCGGCGCGCGGGATCCAGCCGCAACCGCGCGGGCAGGGTGTTGATGAACAGCCCGATCATCGACTCGACACCGGTCAGTTCGGCGGGCCGCCCGGACACCGTGGTGCCAAGCACCACGTCCGTGCGCCCGGTCATCCGGCCGAGCACAATGCCCCATGCCGCCTGCACCAGAATGTTCATCGTCACGCCGCGCTGCCGGGACAACTCCGTCAACCGCGCGGTGAGCCCGCCCGGCAACGGGATGACAACCTCGTCCGGAACCACCGGCACCCGCGCCGGATCAGCCGGTGCGACCAAGGTCGGCCCGTCGATTCCGGCCAGGAGTTCCCGCCAGCGACGGCGCGCCACGTCCTTGTCCTGATCAGCAACCCAGGCCAGGTAGTTCCGGTAGGGAGTCACCCTGGGCAGGTCGCTGTCGTTCCCCTTCGCGAGGTAGAGCGTGAACAACTCCCTTGCCAGCAACGGAGTCGACCAGCCGTCCAGCACGATGTGGTGGTTGGTCACCACGAACCGGTAGCGGTCCTCGGCCAGCCGCAACAACATGAACCGGATCAGCGGCGGCTTGTCCATCTCGAACCGCCGCACCCGGTCAGCCGCCATCAGCCGATCCAGCTCCGCAGCATCCGCCCCCGACAGGTCGTGCTCCTGCCAAGGCAAATCCACCTCACGCAACACCACCTGCACGGGTTCGCCGGTTTTCCTCGGCCGGAACTCGGTGCGCAGGTTCGCATGCCGCCGCAACAGGGTGGCCGCGGCGGCCCGCAACGCCGCGACGTCCAGGGCACCGCGCAGTTCGACGGAGAGCTGCACCAGGTAGACGTCGGGCCCCTGCTCGTCGTAGAGGGCGTGGAAGAGAAAACCCTCCTGCAACGGCGCCAGGGGAAGAATCTCTTCGATCCGGGAATTCACTGGTCTGCACCTCTCGGCAGGTCTCGCCGGCTCATTGGGGATCAACCTCGGTCTTCGAACTCGTCGATGTCCTCCTGGGTGAGGGTCACCAACGGCATGTCCGATGGGGTGTAACCACCCGCGTCGGGGTGTTCGGCGTGGTTGACCAGCCCGGTCAGCACGCCTGCCCACGCGTCAGCGAGTTCGCGCACCGTGTCTTCGGTGAACAGTTCCGCGGGCCACAACCACGTCGCCCGCAGCACTCCGCCGTACACGGCGGCATTGATCATCAGGGCGTGGCTGGCCGGGAGGTCCGGCGCGGCAGGTTCCACGGCGACGGCTTCGGGAGCCGGAGCCCAGTCGCCGAAGTCGACCACGTCGGCCCGCCCCAGGTAGTTGAAGAGGATTTCTGGTTGCGGTAGCCCAGCCAGCACCGCGCTGGTCTCCGGGTTGAGATACCGGAGCAGACCGAAGCCGAGCCCGTCACCGGGAACAGCACGGACCTGCTCCTTCACCCGCTTGAGGACCTCACCCGCCGCGGGACCACCCGCGCACACCTCGGCGAAGTCCACGGCACCAGCGTCCAGGCGCACCGGGTAGATGCTGGTGAACCAGCCCACAGTCCGCGACAAATCAACCCCGTCACCAGCATCGGCACGGCCATGGCCCTCAACATCAACCACCAACGGACCAGACTGCCCACGCCACGAACCCACCGCCACCGCCAACGCCGCCAACAACACATCATCGACACCAGCATGAAACGCCGCCGGAACCGAACCCAACAACGGACCCGTCACCGACGACGGCAACTCCACCACCACCGACCGGACCTTGCCAGCCCGATCCCGCGTACCCAACGACGTGCTCGGCTCACCCAGAATCCGGCTCCACACCGGCAACTCCGCCACCCGCACCTGGCTCCGAGCCTGGTCGGCAAGCAAGCCCGCCCAACGCCGCACCGACGTCCCCACCGAGGCCAACCCCGCACCCGACACCGCAGCGGCCAGATCGGGCAAGAGCACCCGCCAGGACACCCCATCGACTGCCAAGTGATGCACCACCACCAGCAACCGGCCCGATACCTGCGGCCCGGCATCCAGCCACACCACCTGCACCAGCACACCGCGTTCGGGCGACAACCGAGCCTGCGCCGCGTGCAACTCCCGCTCCGCAACCGCAGTCGCATCATCGCCTGCGGCGAGCCGCACACGCCGGACCTGGCCTGCCACATCCACCGAACCCACCTCGGGAATCCGCAGCACCCAGCCCGCCCGTTCGTCCCGGCGGGCGATCATGCGCAACGCGTCATGGTGATCAACCACAGCCCGCACACCCGCGACCAGATTCTGCTCGGTCAAGTCAGTGGGAACCTGCAACAACACCCACTGACAGAACCGATCCGCAGAACCACCAACTCCGGCAAGCTCCGCCAGCCAGTGCATCACCGGCAACGCCAGCACATCACCAGTACCGATATCGGCCACCGGCTCGGCGTCCGCGTCCAACGCACGGGCAACCACCGCCAGACCAGCCACAGTCTTGTGCTCGAACACCTCCCGCGGACTGAACCCCAACCCCACCTGCCGGGCCCGGCTCACCAGCTGGATCGACAAGATGCTGTCCCCACCCAAGGCGAAGAAACTGTCCTCGACCCCAACCAGCTCAAGCCCCAGGACTTCGGCGAACAGCCCACACAGGACTTCTTCCCGCACATCACGCGGACCCCGCGACGACACCACACCAGCACCGAAATCCGGTGCTGGCAGTGCCGCACGGTCCAGCTTCCCGTTCGCAGTCAGGGGCAACTCGTCCAGCACCACGAACGCCGCGGGCACCATGTACTCCGGCAACAGCCCTGCGGCATGTGACCGCACCGCATCCACATCGACCTGTTCTCCAGCGGCAGGCACCAAGTAAGCCACCAACTGCTGATCAGCCACGCCATCCCGCCGCAGCACGACCACAACCTGCCCGACACCGGCACACCCAGCCAGAACCGCCTCGACCTCACCCAGCTCAATGCGGAACCCACGCACCTTCACCTGGTCATCCGCACGACCCAGGAACTCCAGCTCACCGTCCGCGATCCACCGCGCCAGGTCTCCGGTCCGGTACATCCGCCCGCCCCCGGCGCCGAACGGATCAGCAACAAACCGCTCCGCCGTCAGCGCAGCACGACCGAAGTAGCCGCGCGCCAACTGGATGCCAGCCATGTACAGCTCGCCGACCACACCGGGCGGCACCGGCAGCAGCCCCGAATCCAGCACGTACAGCTGGGTGTTCCAGCCCGGACGGCCGATCAGCACGTTGCCCGGCGGCGTCACATCCCCAGGTTCGAGCCGCAACTCCGTTGACCCGACCGCTGTTTCGGTCAGCCCGTATTCGTTGATGACCGTCGCGGACGGGTGCCGACGCCGCCACTCCTGCAACACCTCGCCCAACAGCTGCTCTCCACCCACCACCAGCTCACCGGTCGGCGAGAACCCGTCGGACAACGCGGTCAGCAGCGGCACGTGTGCGGGCGTGGCCTTCACGAACGTCGGTTGCACCAACCAATCCGGAGTGTCGTTCCCCGCCATTGCCAGCGAAGTCAGCTGCACAAGGCCACCGGTGATCAGGGGCCCGAACAAGCCCGTGACAGTCAGGTCGAACGCAACGGAGGAATGCACCAGCGAAGCACCGGCCAGCCCCGGGTAGCGATCCTGGGCCCACAACAGGTAGTGGCACAGCGCACGATGTTCGATCGTGACGCCCTTCGGCGTTCCCGTTGACCCAGACGTGTACATCACATACGCCGGATTACCTGGAACCGCCCGCACGCCGACAACAGGATCATCATCGCGATATCCGACCAGCTCGTCCTCGCCGTCAAGCACCAGCACCGGCACGACACCACCGGGCAAGGCGCCTGTAACATCCACAGTGGACAACGCAACCACCGGACGCGCATCGGCGAGCATGAACTCGATGCGCCCCAACGGATATGCCGGGTCGATGGGTACGTAAGCGCCGCCCGCTTTGAGCACCGCCAGCAAAGCGACAACCAGCTCGGCCGAAGCTGGAATCGCGACGGCAACCAATCGCTCCGGCCCGACTCCGCGTTCGATCAGGTGATGGGCGAGCCGGTTCGCGCGCGCATTGAGCTGCGCGTAGGTCAACCGCTGCCCCTCCGACACCACCGCCACCGCATCCGGCGTACGCCGCACCTGGGCCTCGACCAACTCCGGCAACGTGGCCGCCGCGACCTCATGCGCGGTCGCGTTCCAGCCCGACACCACCAACTCCCGCTCGGCAGCACCCAGCACGTCGACCTGACCGACCCGCACACCCGGATCGGCAACCACCGACCCCAACACGCGAGCCAGACGCGCCACCATCAACTCAGCACTGCCACGATCAAAGATGTCGGTGTCGAACTCCAACACCAGATCAATCCCACCGGCATCCGGCCGCTCGGTCACGAAGAACGTCAGATCGAACTTCGCCGCACCCAACTGCACCGGCTCCGCCGCAACCACCAACCCCGGCAGATCCACCTCCACCCGCTCCGGCCCAGTAAACGCCACCATCACCTGGAACAACGGATGATGCGACAACGACCGCACCGGGTTCAGGACCTCAACCAACCGCTCAAACGGCACATCCTGATGCCCATACGCCGCCAGATCGGCCTCCCGCACCCGACCCAACAACTCCCCGAACTCCGGATCACCCGAAGTATCAGTCCGCAACACCAACGTATTCGTGAAGAACCCAACCAACTCATCAAGAGCCTGATCAACGCGGCCAGCAACCGGAGTACCAATCGGGATATCAGTACCCGCACCCAAGCGGGTCAACAACACCGCCACAGCGGCCTGCACCACCATGAACACCGTCGCATGCCGACCCCGTGCCAACCCGACCACACCAGCATGCAGCTCAGCGCCCAACGACAACGACACGGTGTCACCGCGATAACTCCGCACCGCAGGACGCGGACGATCCACCGGCAAATCCAGGCGCTCCGGCAACCCCGCCAGCACCTCACGCCAAAACCCCAACTGCGCCGACAGCAGACTGCCCGGATCATCCTCGCTACCCAGCAACTCCCGCTGCCACACCGCGAAATCCGCGTACTGCACCGGCAACGGCACCCACCCCGGCACCTGACCCGCAAGCCGAGCCCGATACGCCCGACCCACATCAGCCGCCAACGGCGTCAACGACCACCCATCACCCGCAACGTGATGCACCACCAACACCAACACGAACTCATCAGCCGACACCTGGAACAACCGCACCCGCACCGGCACATCCCGGCTCAAATCAAACCCAGCACGCACCACCGACCCCACCAACACCGACAACTCAGCCTCAGTCACCCGAGTCACCGACAGCGAAAAACCAACCTCCTCCACCACACGCTGATACGGCCTACCATCCACCTCAACAACCACCGTACGCAAAGCCTCATGCCGCGCCACCACATCACCCAGCGCCGCCTCCAACGCCGCCACATCCAACCCACCACTCAACCGCACCACAAACGGCACGTTGTACCGCGCACCCAACCCCTCAAACCGATCCAGGAACCACAACCGCTGCTGCGCGAACGACAACGGCACCAACTCAGGACGCACCCCCGCCACCAACGCCGCACGCACCCCACCCGCACGACCCACCACACCCATCAACCCCGCCACAGTCGGCGACTCGAACAAATCCCGAATCGACAACTCCACACCCAACACCACCCGCGCCCGCGACACCAACCGCGTCGCCAACAACGAATGCCCACCCAAATCAAAGAAATCATCATCAACACCCACCACAGACAGCCCCAGCACATCAGCGAAGAGCCGACACAAAATCTCCTCACGCGCATCACGCGGCCCCCGCGACGACACCACACCAACGCCAACACCGAAATCTGGAGCAGGCAACGCCTTCCGATCCAACTTCCCGTTGGCGGTCAGGGGCAGTGCATCGAGCATCACGCAGGCCGCCGGAACCATGTAGCCGGGCAGGAAGTCCGCAGCAGCCTTGCGCAGCACATCGGCATCGAGCACAACTCCTGTGGCGGGCACGACGTACGCCACCAACTGCTGGCCCGCACCGTCGTCACGGAGCACAACCGAGGCCTGGCCGACTCCTGGCTGCTGGTTCAGCACCGCCTCGATCTCACCCAGCTCAATGCGGAACCCGCGCACCTTCACCTGGTCATCCGCGCGCCCCATGAACTCCAGCTCGCCGCCCGAAGACCACCGCACCAGATCCCCGGTCCGGTACATCCGCCCACCCATGGCACCGAACGGATCAGCAACGAACCGCTCCGCCGTCAGCGCAGAACGCCCCAGGTAGCCCCGGGCCAACTGCACGCCAGCAACGTAGAGCTCGCCGACCACACCTGGCGGCACCAAACGCAATGCCGCGTCGAGGACGTAGGTCCGCAGGTTCGGCAATGCCCGCCCCACCGCGCTGCGCCCACCACCGGCCTCGGTGACCACCTGGTGCGTCACATGTACGGTGGCCTCGGTCAGTCCGTACATGTTCACCAGGCGCGGGCCGCCGCTGCCGTACTGGGCGAACCAGCTGGCCAGCCGGTCGAAGCGCAGTTCCTCGCCACCGAACACCACGTAGCGCAGTCGCGACCCCAGCGCGCCCGGCTGCTCCATCGCCTCGACCAGGCCGGAGAACGCCGACGGCGTCTGGCTCAACACCGTGACGCCCTGCTCCCGCAGCAAATCCCACATCTGCCGCGGTGACCGGCTCACCTCGAACGGCACCACCACCGCCCGGCCGCCGCTGAGCAGCGGTCCCCACAGCTCCCACACCGAGAAGTCGAACGCGAACGAGTGGAACACCGTCCACACGTCGTCGACGCCGAACTCGAACATCTCATTCGCCGCGCCGAACAGCGCCACCGCGCTGGCATGCGACACCGCAACACCCTTGGGTACGCCGGTGGAACCCGAGGTGTAGATCACGTACGCCACGTGATCCGGTGCCAGTGCGCCGCGTTCGGCAACTCCGATGTCCCCGGAGGGCAACTCCGCCAGCAGCGCGCCGGTTTCCGGATCGTCCAGCAGCAGCAGGCGAACCCCGGCCGGTACCACCGATGCCGTCAGGGTGTCGGTGAGCACCACCACCGGCCGCGAGTCCGCCAGCACGAACCGGATTCGCTCCGCGGGGTACCCGGGGTCGATCGGCACGTATCCAGCACCGGCCTGCACCACCGCGAGCATCGCCACCACCGCGTCCAGCGAACGCGGCAGCACCACCCCGACCAGGCATTCCGGGCCCACCCCGCGCGCGAGCAACAGACGCGCCAGCCGGTTCACCCGCTCGGTCAGCTCGCGGTACGACAGCGATTCGCCCGCACACACCACTGCGGTCGCTTCGGCACGCGACTGCGCCCGCGCCTGGAACAACTCCGCCAACGTCCCCGGGGCGGCCGCCCGGCTGGTGCCCTGCCAGGTCGTCAGCAACCGGTCCCGTTCGGCCCGGTCCAGCACGTCGATCCGGTCGACTGCCTGCACCGGGTCGTCCGCGACGGCCTGCAACGCGCGCACCAACCGGTCCAGGACGGATCGGGCGTAGTGCTCGTCGAACAGGTCGGGCCGGTAGTCCAGGCGGAGCAGCAGTTGCGTACCGGGGATCGCGACCAGAGTGAGCGGGTAGTGCGCGGCATCGCGTCCCCGCAGCTGGGTGATCTCCAGTCCGGTGCCCGGCTCGTCGCCGATCTGCATCGGGTAGTTCTCGAACACGAAATCGGTGTCGAACAGCTCGCCGGCACCGGCCAGCTGGTGCACCTCGGTCAGGCCGAGGTACTGGCATGCCGTCATCTCGGCCTGCTGCCGCAGCAAGTCGCTAAGCAGGCTGGTGACCGGTGTCCCGGGACGCAACCCCAACCGGATCGGCAGGGTGTTGATGAACAGGCCCAGCATCGACTCGACACCGGCGAGTTCGGCGGGACGGCCGGACACGGTGACGCCGAACACCACGTCCGTGCGCCCGGTCAACTGCCCGAGCACAATGCCCCACGCCAGCTGGAGCAGGGTGTTCAGGGTGACCTCCTGCTCCCTGGCGAGCGCGGTCAGCCGTGTGATGAGGCCAGCGGGCAAGCTGATCGCGAGCTGATCGGGTACAGCTGACGCCCGGTGCTGGTCCTGCGGGGCGACCAGCGTCGGCCCGTCCACACCGGCGAGCAGTTCCCGCCAATGCCGCCGCGCCTCCTCCCGGTCCTGCTCGGCCACCCAGGCCAGGTAGTCCCGGTACGGGGTCACCCTCGGCAGCACGGACTCGTCGCCACCCGCGCGGTAGAGCGCGAACAACTCCTTGGCCAGCAACGAATTCGACCACCCGTCCAGCACGAGGTGGTGGCTGGTCATGATGAACCGGTACCGGTTGCCGCCAAGGCGTACCAGCGTGAACCTGGTCAGCGGTGCTTGTGCCAGGTCGAATCGCCGCACCCGGTCGTGCTCGGTCAGCCGGTCGAGTTCGGCCGCGCGCCCCGCATCGTCCAAACTGGACAGATCGTGCTCCGCCCACGGCAACGCGGCTTCCCGTACGACCACCTGGACCGGTTCGTCCAAGCCGTCCACGGCGAACCCGGCCCGGAGGTTGACGTGCCTGCGCAGCAACGCCGCCGCGGCCGACCGCAGGGCCACGAGATCGAGTTCCCCGGCCAGATCGGCCCAGAACTGCACCAGGTAGACGTCGACGTCCTGCTCGTCGAACAACGCGTGGAACAACAGGCCTTCTTGCAACGGGGCCAGCGGCAGCACATCCGCTACCTGCGGCCACCCGGCCTCGATCCGCTCGATCTCCTGCTGGGAGAGGTGAACCAGCGGGAGGTCCGAGGGCGTGAACCCGCCTGTCCCCTGGGAAACCTCGATCAGCTGGCCGAGTGCCGTGCGCCATTCTTCTGCCAGCACAGCGACTTCAGGTTCCGGCCAGAGTTGCCCCGCCCAGGTCCAGGTGGCGTCCATGCGCGGGCCGCCCGAGTGGTCACGGGTGACCACGGTGATCTCCAGACCGTGCGCGAGTGGCATGTCCGGGTCCACCCCACCGGTCAGGAACTCCATTTCCGGCGCAGCGGTCCAATCCCCGGTGGCACCGTCGGAGGCGGGCAGGCGTCCGAGGTAGTTGAAGCCGATCTGGGCTCGCGGGAGGTCGGCGAGCACGCTCGCGGTGTCCTCGTTGAGGTAGCGCAGGACACCGTGGCTGAGGCCGCCACCGGGCACCGCCCGCAGGGTTTCCTTGACCTGCTTGAGCGCGGCCAAGGGGTTGCGCGGATCGCCTGCTGCCAGCCGTACCGGGTAGATACTGGTGAACCAGCCCACGGTGCGAGTGAGATCGGCTTCACTGCCGGGGAAACCATCGCGTCCGTGGCCTTCGACGTCGACCAGCACGGTCGCGTCCGCGGAGCGCCCGGTACGCCGCCGCCACCGGTCGACCGCGATGGCGAGCGCGGTCAGCAGGACGTCGGAAACCGAGCCGCGCACCGCGGCGGGGGCCGAAGTCAGCAACGCCGCGGTCTGTCCTTCCGGCAGCTGCACGGTCATGGTTCGCGCGGTAGCGGCCACGTCGCTGCTGCGATCGAGCGCGCGGCTGGTCAGCAGTCGGTCGCCGGTGCCAATGGCGCTGGCCACCTCGGCCAGCCGGTGTTCCTGCTGGGCCGCCCATTCCCGCAGCGACAGGGCCCAGTGCCGGATCGGCGTGCCCAGCGGTTGCAGCTGCACCGGGTTGCCCGCCGACAGGTCGCGCCATGCTTCGGCCAGGTCAGTCAGCAGGATCCGCCAGGAAACCCCGTCCACGACAAGATGGTGCACGGCGAGCAGCAACCGGCCGTGCTCGTGCGGGCCCGCGTCGAACCACACCGCCTGCAGCACGATGCCAGCACTGGGGTCGAGGAGCTCACGGGCCTGTGCCGCCCACTGCCGGTAGCTGGCGGCGCGTTCGCCGGGGCCGAGGTCGGAGACGTCGACCCGGTGAACGAGGTCATCTGCTTTGACGTCACCGGCTGGCGGGATGTGCCAGGACGCGCTGGTGTCCCCGGGCTTGGTGGCGCGTGTGAAGCGCGATCGGAGCGCGTCGTGCTGGTCGAGCAGGGTTTGCACGAGTTCGACGAGCCGGGCCAGGTCGAGTTCCCTTGGGGTGGCGAGGAAAACCGACTGGCTGATGCCGTCGAGGTTCCGGCCGTGTTCGTACAGGGCATGCATGATCGGGATCAGCGGCGAGTCCCCGGTGGTCGGCTCTGTGGTGCCAGCACCGAGTTCGTTGTCCGCGCTGGCCACCACTTCAGCAAGCGCCGCAACGGTTTTCCGCTCGAACACCTGCCTCGGAGTGATCCGCAGCCCGGCCCGGCGCGCCTTGCTCACCAACTGGATGGAGACGATGCTGTCGCCGCCGAGGGCGAAGAAGCTGTCGTCCACGCCGACCCGGTCCAAGCCGAGCACTTCGGCGAACAGACCGGCCAGGATCTCCTCACGTGCGTTCCCCGGCTCGCGATCTGAAACCACATCAGCGAAGTCCGGAGCTGGTAGTGCTTTGTGGTCCAGTTTTCCGTTGGCGGTCAGGGGTAGTGCGTCGAGTACGACCAGTGCCGAGGGCACCATGTACTCCGGAAGCCGTTGCGCCGCCTGAACCTGGATGTCGGCGGTCAACTGCTGCGGCGTGAACCACCGCTGGACGGGAACAGACTGCCGCACACCACTGGCGACCTGACCGGGGCGGGTGGCATACACCTGGAACATGCCCGTGCCCTCCAGCCCCTCGGGCAACTCCACCACCACACTGAACCCGCGCTCCTCCAACATCCCGGTCACCACGGCCAACCGGCCGTCCTCGTCATGCACCTCCGCCACCACCTGCCGGATCAACGGCCAGTGCTCCTCCTCGATGCCCCGCAGCACCGCGAGCTCGCTCTTCTCCGCATCCACCTTCAACAGGTCAACAACCTCAAGCCCGAAGTCCCGAATCACCTGCGAGACCGTCCGCAACTCCACCTCCACCGGCTCACCCCGCAGCCGCTGAGCCAGCAACTCCCCCAACACACCCTCATCCCCACCACCCCCACCAGCGGTGTTGCCGATCACCCGCCGCAACATCGCCTCCTCCACACCCTCATCAGCAAACCGCCCCGACAACAACGACATCTCCGGGTAATACGTGAACACCGCCCGACCCGGCGCGTCCGACACACCGCAAGTGGTCACCACCGCATCCACACCATGCAAATACGCGTTGAACCGATAAAACTCCGCCGACTCCGGCATCGGCTCACACGCAAACACCCGCACACCCCGCACCCGCCCCACAAACAACCCGAACATCCCCACATGCCCACCCACATCCACCACACACGCGCCCTCCTCCACCACCACCCCACCGCGCGCGTACTCCCCCCGCACAAAAATCTCATCAAACAAATACTCCACATTCGACCGATTCCGCCCCGCCACCACCAACCCACCCGACAACTCATGCACCGGCACACCCACAACCCGACCCGCACGCTCCAACTCACCCCACCGCACCACCCCACCCGCCACCACCACATCCGGCACCACATACCCCACCAACACACCATCACGCACCGCAACCACAACCTGACCCACACCCACATGCCCCGCAAGAACCGATTCGATCTCGCCCAGTTCGACGCGGTAGCCCCTGATCTTGACCTGATCATCCACACGGCCCACGAACTCGAGTTCACCGTCGGCGGTCCACCGCGCGAGGTCCCCGGTCCGATACATCCGCCCACCCGCAACACCAAACGGGTCAGCAACGAACCGCTCCGCCGTCAGCGCAGAACGCCCCAGATAGCCCTGCGCTAGCTGCATACCTGCGATGTACAGCTCCCCGGCGACACCCGGCGGTACCGGGAGCAAGCCCGAGTCCAGCACGTACACCTGGGTGTTCCACACCGGACGGCCGATCGGCACCACACCCGCACCCGGTGCGCATTCGGCGGCGGTGACATCGATCGCGGCCTCGGTCGGACCGTACAAGTTCCACAGAGCCGCGTCCGACACTGCCATCCACTGGTCCACCAGATCGGCGGGTAGCGCTTCGCCGCTGCACACCACCACCCGCAACTCCACACCCCCACCACCACCAACCTGCGCGAGGAACGCCCGCAACATCGACGGCACGAAATGGGCGACCGACACCCGCTCCGCCCGCATCAACCCCGCCAGATACTCCGGATCACGATGACCACCCGGCCGCGCCAACACCACCACACCACCCACCAACAACGGCCACAACAACTCCCACACCGACACATCAAACCCACACGACGTCTTCTGCAACACCCGCTCACCCAGAGCAAGAGCAAACCGGTCCTGCATCCACAACAACCGATTCACCACCGCACCATGCCCCACCACAACACCCTTAGGCACACCAGTCGACCCAGACGTATACAACACATACGCCGGATGACCCGACCCGACCACCACACCGGGATCTTCATCGCGATACCCGGCGACGACACTGTCATCCAGCAGCACACACTCCACACCCGCGGGCACCAAACCCGAGGCATCCTCAACAGCCAGCACCAACCGAGGCCCGGCGTCGGCAAGCATGAACTCGATCCGACCCGCCGGGTAGTCAGCATCCACCGGCAAATACGCACCACCAGCCTTCAACACCGCAAGAACGGCCACCACCAACTCCACCGAACGCGGCAGCACAACACCAACTACACACCCCGGCCCCACACCACGCTCGACCAGCCACCACGCCCACCGATTCGCCCGCGCATTCAACTCCGAATAACTCAACTGCTGACCCTCGAACACCACCGCCACCGCATCCGGTGTGCGCCGAACCTGCGCCTCAACCAGCTCCGGCAGCGACGCAGGCGCAACCTCATGCGCCGTCGCATTCCAGCCCGACACCACCAGCTCCCGCTCGGCAGCACCCAGCACGTCGACCTGACCAACCCGCACACCAGGATCAGCAACCGCAGTGTCCAGTACCCGCAGCAACCGGTCGATGACCGTGTACGCGGCTTGTTCGTCGAAGAGGTCGGGCCGGTAGATCAGGCGGAGGCTGAGGCCGTCATCCGGGTGCACCACCAGGCTCATCGGGTAGTGCGCGGCGTCCTGACCGTGGAACCCGGTGATCCGCAGGTCCGGGCCGAGCGCTTCGGCGCTGCCAGCTGGGCCGACCGGGTAGTTCTCGAACACGAAGCTGGTGTCGAACAGCTCGCCGCCACCGGCCTGCTGCAACACATCAGTCAGCCCGAGGTACTGGTAGCTGGTGAGCGCGAACTGCTGTTCTTGAAGCTCGGTCAGCAGATCGCGCAGGCAATCCCCGGGCGCCAGTCGCAGGCGCACCGGCAGCGTGGTGATGAACAGGCCGATCATGGACTCCACGCCAGTGAGCTCGGCGGGACGGCCGGACACAGTGACGCCGAGCACCACGTCGGTGCGCCCGGTCATCCGGCCCACCACAATGCCCCATGCGGCCTGCATCAGAGTGTTCAGCGTGATTCCGCACTCCCGCGCGACATCCACCAGCCGCCCGGCCAGATCACCAGGAACCGCAACGGTGATCTCGTCGGGCACGACTGGCGCCCGCGCCGGGTCCGGCGGCGCGATCAACGTCGGTCCGTCCACCCCGTCGAGCACTCGCTGCCAGTGCCTGCGAGCGTCCTCAGCGTCCTGCGCGGCCACCCAGGCCAGGTAGTTGCGGTACGGCACGACCGGCGGCAGGTCGACGTCCTCGCCACCGGTCACGTAGAGCGCAAACAACTCCCTTGCCACCAAGGGAATCGACCAGCCGTCGAGCACGATGTGGTGGTTGGTCAGCACGAGCCGGTAGCGGTCTTCAGCGAGGCGCAGCAGCATGAACCGGAGCAACGGCGCGCTTCCGGTGTCGAATCGCCGCGCCCGGTCGGCAACGGTGATCCGCTCAATCTCGGCCGCCAGTTCCGCTTCATCCAATGCGGACAGATCATGTTCTGACCACGGTAGGTCCACTTCACGCAACACCACCTGGACTGCGCGACCAAGGCCGTCATAGGCGAATCCCGCGCGCAGGTTGGCATGCCGCCGCAGCAAGGTGTGCGCGGCTGAGCGCAGTGCATCGGAGTTCACCTTGCCTTGCAGGTCAACGGCGAACTGCACGACGTAGACATCGGGTCCCTGCTCGTCGTAGAGGGCGTGGAACAGCAGCCCCTCCTGCAACGGGGACAGCGGCAGGACATCGTCCATTCCCCGCCAGGTCTGCTCCAGCGCTTCGATCTGAGGTTGACTCAACTCAACCAATGGCAGATCGGCAGGCGTGAACCCACCGGTGCCAGGCTTCTCGGCGTGGACTGCCAGTCCGGTGAGCACTTCGACCCAGCGCTGCGCGAGCTCATCGACTTCCTGTTCCCCGAACAGTTCTCCGGGCCAGGACCAAGTCGCCCGCAGCACACCGTCTTGCACGATTGCGTTGACCGATAGTGCGTGGCTGGCTGGGAAGTCCGACGCCGCAGGTTCAATGCTGGCAGTTTCCGTTGCCAGGGACCAATCCTGCGCCACCGAGGCATCTACTCGCCCCAGGTAGTTGAAGAGGATTCCTGGTTGCGGTAGCCCAGCCAGCACCGCGCTGGTCTCCGGGTTGAGATACCGGAGCAGACCGAAGCCAAGCCCGTCACCGGGAACAGCACGGACCTGCTCCTTCACCCGCTTGAGGACCTCACCCGCCGCGGGACCACCCGCGCACACCTCGGCGAAGTCCACGACACCAGCATCCAGACGCACCGGATAGATGCTGGTGAACCAACCCACAGTCCGCGACAAATCAACCCCGTCACCAACATCAGCACGACCATGGCCCTCAACATCAACCACCAACGGACCAGCCTGCCCACGCCACGAACCCACCGCCACCGCCAACGCCGCCAACAACACATCATCGACACCAGCATGGAACGCCGCCGGAACCGAACCCAACAACGGCCCCGTCACCGACGACGGCAACTCCACCACCACCGACCGAACCGGCGCAGCCCGATCCCGCACGCCCAGTGACATGCCCGACTCGCCGAGAATCCGGCTCCACAGCGGCAACTCCGCTACCCGTGCTTGGCTCCGAGCCTGCTCAGCAAGCAGACCCGCCCAACGCCGCACCGACGTCCCCACCGGGGCCAACCCCGCACCCGACACCGCAGCAGCCAGATCGGGCAAGAGCACCCGCCAGGACACCCCATCCACCGCCAGGTGATGCACCACCACCAACAACCGACCCGACACCCCCGGGCCAGCATCCAGCCACACCACCTCCACCAGCACACCGCGCTCGGGCGACAACCGACCCTGCGCCGCATGCAACTCACGCTCCGCAACCACAGCCACGTCCTCACCCGCGACGAGCCGCACACGCCGAACCTGGCCTGCCACATCCACCGAACCCACCTCGGGGACCCGCAGCACCCACCCCGCCCGCTCGTCCCGGTGGGCGATCATGCGCAACGCGTCATGGTGATCAACCACAACCCGCACACCCGCGACCAGGTTCTGCTCAGTCAAATCAGCAGGAACCTGCAACAGCACCCACTGGCAGAACCGATCCGCAGAACCATCAACTCCAGCAAGGTCGGCCAGCCAGTGCATCACCGGCAACGCCACCACATCACCAGTACCGATGTCGGCCACCGGCTCGGCATCCGCATCCAGCACCCGGGCAACCGCCGCCAGACCAGCCACATTCTTGCGCTCGAACACGTCCCGCGGGCTGAACCCCAAACCGGCCTGCCGGGCTCGGCTCACCAGCTGGATCGACAAAATACTGTCCCCACCCAGCGCGAAGAAACTGTCCTCAACCCCAACCAGCTCAAGCCCCAATACTTCAGCGAACAGCCCGCACAGGACTTCCTCACGCGCGTCACGCGGAGCCCGCGACGGCATGACACCAGCACCGAAATCCGGGGCTGGCAGTGCCGCACGGTCCAACTTCCCGTTCGCAGTCAACGGCAACTCGTCCAGCACCACGAACGCCGCAGGCACCATGTACTCCGGCAACAACCCAACAGCATGTGACCGCACCGCAGCCACATCCACCGGTTCTCCGCCAGCAGGCACCAAGTAGGCCACCAACTGCTGATCGGCCACGCCATCCCGCCGCAGCACGATCACAACCTGGGCAACACCGGCACACCCAGTCAGAACCGATTCGATCTCGCCCAGTTCGACGCGATAACCCCTGATCTTGACCTGATCATCCGCCCGGCCCACGAACTCGAGTTCACCGTCGGCGGCCCACCGGACCAGGTCCCCGGTCCGGTACATCCGCCCACCCGCAACACCGAACGGGTTGGCCACAAACCGCTCCGCCGTCAGAACAGAACGCCCCAGATAGCCTTGGGCCAACTGCGTGCCCGCGATGTACAACTCACCGGCCACACCAGGCGGCACCGGCAGCAGCCCCGAATCCAGCACGTACACCTGGGTGTTCCACACCGGACGACCAATCGGCACCACACCCGCACCCGGTGCGCATTCGGCGGCGGTGACATCGATCGCGGCCTCGGTCGGACCATACAGATTCCATACCGGCGCGTCCGACACCGCCGCCCACTGGTCGACCAGATCAGCGGGTAGCGCCTCGCCGCTGCACACCACCACCCGCAACTCCGCACACCCACCACCACCGACCTGCGCGAGGAACGCCCGCAACATCGACGGCACGAAATGGGCGACCGACACCCGCTCCGCCCGCATCAACCCCGCGAGGTACTCCGGATCACGGTGACCACCCGGCCGCGCCAACACCACCACACCACCCACCAACAACGGCCACAGCAACTCCCACACCGACACATCAAACCCACACGACGTCTTCTGCAACACCCGCTCACCTGGTGCCAGAGCGAACCGGTCCTGCATCCACAACAACCGATTCACCACCGCACCATGCCCCACCACAACACCCTTAGGCACACCAGTCGACCCAGAGGTGTACAACACATACGCCGGATCAACAGACCCAACCACCACACCGGGATCATCATCGCGACACCCGGCAACGAGATCGTCCTCCAACAGCACACACTCCACACCTGCGAGCACCAAACCCGAGGTTTCCTCAACAGCCAACACCAGCCGAGGTCCAGCGTCGGCAAGCATGAACTCGATCCGACCCACCGGATAGTCCACGTCCACCGGCAAATACGCACCACCGGCCTTCAACACCGCGAGAACGGCTACGACAAGCTCGGCCGAACGCGGCAACACGACACCAACTACACACCCCGGCCCCACACCACGCTCGGCCAACCACCACGCCCACCGATTCGCCCGCGCATTCAACTCCGCAAACGACACCTCCACACCCTCGAACACCACCGCCACCGCATCGGGCGACCGCCGAACCTGCGACTCCACCAACTCCGGCAACGACGCAGACACAACCTCATGCGCCGTCGCATTCCAGCCCGACACCACCAGCTCCCGCTCGGCAGCATCCAAGACGTCGATCTGGCCAACCCGCACACCAGGATCAGCAACCACCGAACGCAGCACGCGAGCCAGACGCGCCACCATCAACTCAGCGCTGCCACGATCAAAGATGTCGGTGTCGAACTCCAACACCACATCGATCCCACCAGCATCCGGCAGCTCGGTGAGGTAGAAAGTCAAGTCGAACTTCGCCGCACCCAACTGCACGGGCTCAGCCGCAGCGCGCACACCGGGCAGATCCACCCCGATGTCTGCTGGATTCCCGGCAGCGATCATCACCTGGAACAACGGGTGATGCGACAACGACCGCACCGGGTTCAGGACCTCAACCAACCGCTCGAACGGCACATCCTGATGCCCATACGCCGCCAGATCGGCCTCCCGCACCCGACCCAACAACTCCCCGAACCCCGGATCACCCGAAGTATCAGTCCGCAACACCAACGTATTCGTGAAGAACCCAACCAACTCATCAAGAGCCTGATCAACGCGGCCAGCAACCGGAGTACCAATCGGGATATCAGTCCCGGACCCCAGGCGGGTCAACAACACCGCCACAGCGGCCTGCACGACCATGAACACCGTCGCATGCTGACTCCGTGCCAACCCGACCACACCAGCATGCAGCTCAGCGCCCAACGACAACGACACGGTGTCACCGCGATAACTCCGCACCGCAGGACGCGGACGATCCACCGGCAAATCCAGGCGCTCCGGCAACCCCGCCAGCACCTCACGCCAAAACCCCAACTGCGCCGACAGCAGACTGCCCGGATCATCCTCACTACCGAGCAGTTCTCGCTGCCACACGGCGAAATCCGCGTACTGAACCGGCAACGGCACCCACACTGGCGTCTGGCCTGCCAGTCGAGCCCGATACGCCCGACCCACATCAGCCGCCAACGGCGTCAACGACCACCCATCACCCGCAACGTGATGCACCACCAACACCAACACGAACTCATCAGCCGACACCTCGAACAACCGCACCCGCACCGGCACATCCCGGCTCAAATCAAACCCAGCCCGCACCACCGACCCCACCAACACCGGCAACTCAGCCTCAGTCACCCGAGTCACCGACAGCGAAAAACCAACCTCCTCCACCACACGCTGATACGGCCTACCATCCACCTCAACAACCACCGTACGCAAAGCCTCATGCCGCGCCACCACATCACCCAGCGCCGCCTCCAACGCCCCCACATCCAACCCACCACTCAACCGCACCACAAACGGCAGGTTGTAGGCACTGCCCAACTGCTCCAGCCGATCCAGGAACCACAAACGGGACTGGGCGAAGGACAGCGGCACCAGATCGGGCCTGGGCCGCGCGACCAGTTGTGGCCGGGCCGCGGCGCCACCGGACAGGCGTGAGGCGACCCCGGCAACCGTCGGCGACTCGAACAAGTCCCAAATGGACAGTTCAGCGCCCAGCACGACACGCACCCGCGACAGCAGGCGCGTCGCCAGCAGCGAATGCCCGCCCAGCTCGAAGAAGTTGTCGTCGACGCCGACCCGGTCCAAACCGAGCACCTCGGCGAACAGCCCGCACAGGCGCTCCTCCTGCGAGGTCTGCGGCTCGCGCCCGGACTCCTCGCCGGTGAACTCCGGGGCAGGCAGTGCCCTGCGGTCCAGTTTCCCGTTGGCGGTCAACGGAAGTTCACCAAGCACCACGAACCCGGCCGGTACCATGTAGTCCGGCACGCTCTGAGCGGTGAACGCGCGCAGGGCGAACACGTCGACCAGGCTGCCGCCCGCGGGCACGACGTAGGCGACCAACTGCTTGCCCGCGGCGCCGTTGTCCCGCGCCACCACCGCGACCTGCCCCACGGCGGGATGCCGGGCCAGCACGCTCTCGACCTCGCCGAGTTCGATCCGGAACCCGCGGATCTTCACCTGGTCATCGGCCCGACCGAGGAACTCCAGCTCGCCGTCGGCGTTCCAGCGGACCAGGTCCCCGGTGCGGTACATGCGGGTACCGGCCGGTCCGAACGGGTCGGCCACGAACCGTGAGGCGGTCAGCGCCGGGCGCTTGAGGTATCCGCGTGCCACCTGAACGCCCGCCACGTACAGCTCGCCGACCACTCCCGGCGGCACCGGGCACAGGCCGGTGTCCAGCACGTAGACCTGGGTGTTGTCGATCGGCTTGCCGATGGATGCGATGGCGGGCCAGTCCGCGACCGACTCCGGGAGGGTGCTCGCGGTGACCACGTGCGTCTCGGTCGGCCCGTAGTAGTTGTGCAGCCGACGGCCCGGGCGCAGCTGGTAGAAGTTCCGCACGACCTGGCTCAGGCCAAGGGCTTCACCGGCCTGCATGACGTCGGTGAGGTCAGGCAGCCGCTGGCCGTGGGCCAGCGCCGCCTCGGCGAGCCCCTCCAGCACCGGGTTCGGCGCGTACAGCTCGGCGGTCCCGTGGGAGGCGAACCAGTCGACCAGCTTGTCCAGGTCGAGCCGGGTCTCGCTGGAGGTCACCACCAGTGTCTTGCCGAACAGCAAGGAGGAAAGGATCTCCTGCGCGGCGGCGTCGAAGCTCAACGCCGCGAACTGGGCGGTGCGCAGCCCGGGGCGGTCAACCGGGAGGTTGCGCGCGTTCCAGGACATCAGGTTGACCAGGGCGATGCCGGGCAGGCTGACGCCCTTGGGCCGACCGGTCGACCCCGAGGTGTAGATCACGTACGCCGGGTGTTCCGGCAGCAGCCGGCACAGCCGGTCGGTGTCGGTGAGATCGCCGTCCCGGTAGCCGTCCAGCTCGGCCGCGGTGGCCGGGTCGTCGAGGAACACGGTGCGGTCCCGGGCAGCTTCCGGTACCACCTCGGCGGTCTCCGCGGTCGCGAGCACCACAACCGGCTCGGCGTCGCCGACCATGAACCCGATCCGCTCGGCCGGGTAGGCGGGATCGATCGGCAGATACGCCCCGCCCGCCTTGAGCACCGCCAACGTGGCGATCACCAGCTCGCTCGAGCGCGGCAGCAGCAGGCCGACCAGCCGCTCCGGGCCGACCCCCAGCGCGACCAGGTGGCGGGCCAGCCGGTTGATCCTCGCGTTGAGACCGGCGTAGGTGTACTCCCGGCCCTCGAACACCAGCGCGGTCGCCTCAGGGGTGCCCGCGACCTGCTCCTGGAACAGGTCGGGCAGGGTGCTCTGCGGTACCGGCCGCGCGGTGTCGTTCCACGCCACCAGGACCTGCTTGCGCTCGGCGGCGTCGAGCAGGCTGATCCGGCCGACGGGGGTGTCCGGGCCCAGTTGGAGCACGGAGGCCAGGAACGCGCTGAACCGCGCCTCGTGCGCGGCGATCTCGTCCGCGCCGTAGAGCGCGCTGTTCCAGCCGATGTCCAGGCGCAGGCCCGCGCTGGTCGGCTCGCCGTAGGCGACCACGGCGAGGTCGTCGACCGGACCGTTGGACACGCCGTGGATCGTGCCCTCACACTGTCCGAAGTGGACGCTCTGCCCGAAGGGCATCAGGTTGACCATCGGGCCGAAGGGCCGCACGTCGTTGGCGGCGATGCCCAGGTCGCGGCGGATCTCCTCGTAGCGGTAGCGCTGGTGCCGGAACGCGTCGCGCATCTCGGCGGAGGTCCGGCGCACCAGCTCGGCCAGCGTGTCGCCGGGACACATGCCGATGCGGACCGGGACGACGTTGGACATCATGCCAGGGGTCGAACGGGCCTGCCTGCCAACGCGTCCGGTGACGGGCAGCTCCACGACGGCGTCCCCGGCACCCGACATGCGGGCCACGTACGCCGCGACGGCCGTGGTGATGACCGTGGACCAGCGCGTACCCATGTCACGGCTGATGTCCTGCAGGCGGGCCGCGTCGCTGGCAGGCAGGTCGGCCGCGTGCCAGATCGGGGTGCGCGCCCTGGCCGGTTGCCGTCGGGACAGGGTGGCCGGACTGGCCAGGTCGCCCAGCAGCCCGGACCAGTACTGCCGGTCCCGCTCCAGTTGCGGGGAATCCCGGTACTGCTGGTCCTCCGCCAGCAGCAGCGGGAAGTCCGGCAGCACGCCCTCGTCCGGGTCGCCGCCGCCGGTGAGCGCCGTGTAGATGCTCGCCGCCCGCTTGGTCAGCAGCAGGCCGGTGAACCCATCCGCCCCGATGTGGTGGCTGCGGTAGTACCACAGCACGCGGGTGGCCGACAGGACGAGCAGGCCGGTGACGAAGACCTTGCCCGCGGTGAGGTCGAACGGCTCGGTGACGCCCGCGCGCAGCAGCTCCAGCGCGGTGCCGAACGGGTCGTCCCCGGAGCTCAGGTCGGTCACCGGGACCGGGAAGTCCTCGTCGGCCTGGACGACCTGGTACGGCTCGCCGTCGCGCTCGGCGAAGCGGCTGTGCACCGACTGGGTTTCCCCCATTGCTCGCCGGACTGCCGAACGCAATGCGCCGACGTCCACCGCACCGCGAATGTCGACGTACGAGCCGATCGTGAACACCTGGGGTTCGGGGTTCAACTTCTGAGCGAACCAGATGCCGCGTTGCGGAACCGACAAAGGCAGGTGGAGCCCGGCAGGTCGAGCCACGGTGTCTTCCCCTCAAATGTCTTGGTTTGCCGCAGCCGAGAAGGCCATCGCGGGCAATGACCGTCCCGGCGCTGGTTCGTCCAGTGCACTTTTCGGTGAATTCGCCACGACTGGGCGCGACATCACCCGCGCCCTGGGCGGTTTCCCGGGCGCACCTCAGTGGGCACTGTCAGCAGGTGTGCGGATCCGCAACCAGCCGGGCATGCGCGATGTGCATGCTGGAATGTTCTTGCGCACAGCCCTGTCTTGCGCGTGCGGGACCAGGCCAGCTGCCGGCCACGGTCGTCGGACGGTCGTGCGTCCGTGCGCGGCCAGGTGCCCGGCAGGTCGGCGGCACGGAGCCCCGCGCGCCTGACATCCCCGACGACCGGCTTGCACCCCCAGCGAGACAAATCACCGCAAAGCCCCCCTTACCTGGACAAACGCCCCCACCGACCTCGTCCAGTGCACCATCATGCCTGCGGTGACGGGGTTCGTCCAGCGGTGACGCGGACCGGGCCGGTACGACCCCATCCCGGTGCGCTGAGTTCACTGTGGCCCAACGGGGTCAGTGCCCGCACCGGTGGCCTGACGCTTTCCCTTGAGGTTGGCATCGTCATGTGCAAGGGTGAGCGAGATTAGGTGCGAAGAGGTGGCGCTGGCGGTCGGGGGGCACGCATTGCGGCGATAGCGGTCGATCACGGGCTTGGGCACCGTCACGCATACCTCCGGACACAGAGAGCTGACCGACAATGACCTATGTCACGCTGATTTGCCTCCCGTTCGCCGGTGCGGGCGCGAGCGTGTTCAGCCCGTGGCGCCGCCGTCGCAAGGAATTCGAAGTGCGCGCGCTGCAACTGCCCGGCCGGGAAAACCTGATCGACGATCAGCCCTGCACCAAGGTCAGCGACGCGGTCGGCGCCCTCATGCGCGAGGTGTCCGCCAAGGTGGGTGGCGGGGACGTCATTCTCTTCGGGCACAGCCTCGGCGCGATCCTGGCCTTCGAACTCGCCCGCGCGCTCGAGGCGGAGGGCAGGCTCGCCGTGCGCCACCTGTTCGCCAGCGGCTCGCCCGACCCGTGGTACGTCCGCGAGGAGCGGGCCACCGGGTTGTCCGACGACGAGTTCATCCACCAGGTCGAGCTGTTCGCCGGTTACGAGCACCCCGCGCTGCGCGACCCGGAACTGCGCGAGCTGATCCTGCCCACCTTGCGCGCCGACGTCGAGATGCACGAGGCGTACCGCGCGGAACCGGGCGCCAAGATCAACGCGCCGATCACCGCGGTGCTCGGCGAGCAGGACACCCTGGTGCCGGTGCGGCGAGCGGAAGGCTGGCAGGCCGCCACCGGCGGTGCCTTCCGCACCAGTTGCACCGCCGGTGGGCACATGTACCTCAGCGAGGACCCGGACGCCGTGCTCGACCTCGTGGCCGCCACGGTGCGCGAGGCAGGCCCCCGGCAGCGCTGGCACGGCTGATGCGGCTCCAGCGGAAGGTCGCGGTCGTCACCGGAGCCGCGCGGGGCCTCGGCAGGGCCTGCGCGGTCGCGTTCGCGGCGCAGGGCGCGGACCTGGTGCTCGCCGACATCGCGGCCGACCTGCCGGGCGTGCCGTACCCGCTCGGCACCGAAAGCCAGCTCCAGCACACCGCGCGGCTGTGCCGCGAGCAGGGCGCCTCGGTGCTGGTGCGGCGGCTGGACGTCCGCGACGCGGCCGGGGCGGACGCGCTGGTGGCCAGCACCGTCGACCGGTTCGGGCGGCTGGACGTCCTGGTCAACAACGCCGGTATCGCGGCGCCTTCCGGGGCGGCGGTGCACGAGGTCACCGAGGCGCAGTGGCAGCTGATGATCGACGTCAACCTGAGCGGGGCCTGGCGGATGATCAGGTCGGTCGGGCCGGTGATGACCGGTCAGCGGGCGGGCAGCATCATCAACGTGTCCTCCACCGCGGGCGTGGTCGGCTACCGGAACTTCGCCGGGTACGTCGCGGCCAAGCACGGGCTGATCGGGCTGACCAAGGCCGCTGCGCTGGACCTCGCGCCGTTGAAGGTCAGGGTGAACGCGCTGTGCCCCGGTTCGGTGCGGGACAGCGAGCAGGTGGAGGGGCGCATGCTGGCCGCCATCGCGAGCAGCCTCGGTGTGCCGCGAGCCGAGCACGAGCAGGTGTTCGTCCGGGACCAGCCGATGAACTCGCTGGTCGAGCCCGAGGACGTCGCGTCGGCCGCGCTGTGGCTGGCTTCCGACGAATCGAAGCAGGTGACCGGATCGGTGATCACGGTGGACGGCGGGTTCACCACGCGGTGACCGCGTCCGTCATCGGCAGGGGGGCACGATGAACCGGGGCCTTGCGGCGATTGCCGCCAGTGAGCGGCTCGACCACGCACGGCGGTCCTGTGCGACCGGCGACTGCGTGCACGCGATCGCGCGCGTCCTCGACGGGGGCAGTACGCCAAGCCAGCTGGAAACCGTTCTACAGCAACGGATCGGGCAGTTACCGCTGGGCGGGGACGCGGCGCGGTGCCGGGTGTGGCTGGAGGAGGTACCCGCGGACCGGTCCAGTGATCGCGCCGCGGCGTGGCGGGCGAGGGAACTCCAGCGGCCCCTACACACCGCCGGTGGCCTGCTGCTGCGCGCGACCCTCGCGCAGTACCGCGACGGGCGGGAACTGATCCTCGTCGCACACCGGGCGCTGCTCGGCAGGTCCGCGCTTGCGGCACTGGCCGCCGAGTTGTGCGGCGGACCTCCTGCGGACCTGGCTTGCCAGCGCGCTGCGCAGGACCCGCCGGACAGCCTGGACGAGGCGGTGCGCGCCAGCTTCCACCCGCTGAGCCTGGACTGGTGCACGCGCCGGACCTCCGGCGGCGAGCAGGTCGGCGTCGAGTTCGAACTCGGCCTCGCACCGGGCGATCAGCGTGCCGTGGCGGGTACCGTGCTCGCGGCGCTGGCGATCGCACTTGCGCGGTACGAGAACCGCACCGAACTCGTCATCGGCGCGCTCACCTCGGACGGCCTGGCCGCGCCGGAGGGCATCGCCCTGGTGCCGATCACCGTGGACGAGGAGTGCGGCGCACGCGAATTCGCCGCCGCGGCGGGCGCCGCACTGACCAGGTTCCGGTGCTGCTGGCACGGCCGCCAGTTGAGCCAAGATCTCGCTGGTGCGGACGGCGGGTTGGCCACCGTCGCCCTGCACCTGGACACCGCGATCGAGCCAGGCTGGTACGAACCGGGGCGGCTCGCCGACTTCCCGGTGACGGTGCACGTGACGCGGGACCGCACCCGGCCGGAGCTGTTGCTGGGGGCCATCCGGTGCGCCGGTGAGCGGTTCGACCCGGGGATGGTGCGGCAGTTCGGCGCGCACGTGGCGGCGGCGTTCGCCGCGCTGGTGTCCGCGCCGGATCAGCCGATCGGCGAGCTGAGCCTGCTCGGCGCGGACGAGGCGGAAGCCGTGGCACGGCTGGGAGATGGCGGGCCGCTGGCCCCCGCCCGCTGGCCGACCATCCACGAAGCGGTGGCGGCACAGGCCGCGAGTCGCCCGGACGCGATCGCAGTGTCCTATCAGGACGAAGAACTGAGCTACCGGGAACTGGAGGAGCGCGGCGAGCAGGTCAGCGCCGCGCTGCGCGCCAAGGGCATCGGTACCGGCGCACGCGTCGGGGTGTGCCTGCCGCGCTCGGCCGAACTGATCGCGGTCCTGCTCGGCATCCTCAAAGCGGGAGCCGCCTACGTCCCGATGGACCCGGACCACCCGGCCGAACGGCTCCGCTACACCGCGGCCGATGCGGAGCTGTCCGCCGTGGTCGCCGCCGACCTGTTCCCGGCCACCGGGGACCTGCCGGTGTTCGGCACGGCGGAGCTGTCCGGTTGCACCGACACCGGATCTCCCGGTGCCACGGGGGACGATCCGGCGTACCTGATCTACACCTCGGGTTCCACCGGCCGTCCGAAGGGCGTTGTGGTGCCGCACCGCAACGTGGTCAGCCTGGTCGAGGCGACCCGGCGGGACCTCGGGCTCGGACCGGCCGACACGTGGACGCAGTTCCACTCGGTGGCCTTCGACTTCTCGGTGTGGGAGATCTGGGGCTGCCTGATGACCGGCGGGCGCCTCGTCGTGGTACCGCCGCTGGTGGCCCGTGCGCCGGAGGAGTTCCTCGGGCTGCTGCGCCGGACCGGGGTGACGGTGCTCAACCAGACACCGACCGCCTTCGGGCAGCTGCTGACCTGCCCGCGACTGCTTGGCGAACTGGCCGTGCGGCTGGTGGTGTTCGGCGGCGAGACGCTCAACACGAAGGTGCTGACCACCTGGCTGGACCACCGGCCGGAGCAGGTGTGCCGACTAGTCAACATGTTCGGCATCACCGAGACCACGGTGCACGTCACGGCCGAGCACCTGGACCGGCGCAGCGCGATCGAGGGGTCCAGGGCCGTGGGCGGCGCGCTACCCGGCTGGTCTGTCCGAGTACGCGACGCCAGGGGCAGGTTGTTGCCGCCCGGCGTGCGGGGCGAGATCTGGGTGGGCGGCGCGGGGGTGGCGCTCGGCTACTTCAACCAGCCCGGCCTGACCGAGCAGCGGTTCCACACCGATCCGGTCAGCGGCGCACGCTGGTACCGCAGCGGTGACCTCGGGCGGTTGCTGCCGGACGGCAGGCTGGAGCACCTCGGGCGGCTCGACGACCAGGTCAGCGTCCGCGGTCACCGGGTGGAGACCGGCGAGATCACCGCGGTGCTGCTGGAGGATCCGGTGGTGACCGCGGCAGCCGTCACCACCGAGCACGACGTGGACGCGGGCACCCTGCTGCACGCGTTCGTCGTGGCGCCCGAGGGCACCGACCCGCTAGCGGTGCGGCGCAGGGCCGCACAGCGGCTGCCGCAGTACATGCTGCCCACCACGATCAGCTGCGTCCCGCGACTCCCCTTGACCGCCAACGGAAAGCTCGACCTCGCGGCGCTGAGCCCCCGGCCGGGACCCGTCCAGGTCGTCCGGCAGGAGCCGCGGCTGGCCGACCCGGTCGAGCGGATCTGCCAGGTGTGGTCGGAGCTGCTCGGCATGGCGACCGGCCCTTCGGACGACTTCTTCGAACTGGGCGGGAACTCCCTGCTGGCCACGAAGTTGTCGCTGGTGTTGCAGGAGGCGGGCTTCCCGGCGCTGCCCGTGCGCCAGCTCTACCGCAGGTCAACCCCGCTCGGCGTGGCCGGGTACTACGAGCAGCTCGATCCCGGCCAGTCGGCCGATGCGGAGCAGAAAGGCGCGACGGACCAATGTTGATTTGCGGGATCAAGGCATCGCACGACGGCGGGATCGCCGTCATCGAGGACGATCGACTGCTGTTCAGCACCGAGGTGGAGAAACTCGGCAACGGGCTGCGCTACAGCGCGCTCGGCGACACCGACCGGGTGGCCGAGGTGCTGGCCACCGAGGGCATCGCACTGTCCGATGTGGACAGGTTCGTGGTCGACGGGTGGTGGACGCAGGGCGCGGGCGGCTCGACGGCGGTCCACCTCACGAGGGAGGGCAAGCCATTCGAACTCCCGGTGGCGCCCTACCTGGACGGCACCGGCGCGGAGGGGCCGCTGCGGCCACACCCGTTCGAGGCGCACGACTTCGGCGGCAGGACCGCGGGGTACGTGAGCTACCACCACGTCAGCAACCACGTGCTCGGGGCGTACTGCTCGAGCCCGTTCGCCGAGCGCGGGCAGGACGCGCTGGTGCTGGTCTGGGACGGCGGCATGGTGCCCCGCCTCTACCACGCCGGGCACCACACCCGGACGGTGACCGCGATCGCACCGGTGCTGCCCATCACGGGCAACAGCTTCGCCGACTTCAGCGGGCAGTTCGAGCCGTTCCTGCGCGACACCACTGACATGTCGCCGGACGAGGCCGTGCGGTACCACCTGTCCATCGCGGGCAAGGCCATGGCCTACGCCGCGCTGGGCAGCGTCGAGGAGTCCGCGTTCGCGGTGTTCGACGAGCTGATCTCCGGTTTCTCCAGCGTCGAGCAGGAGAACGCCCGGGCGCTGGGGCAGCAGGTCGCGGGGAACCGTGACCAGGTGCTGCCAGGGCTGTCCAACGCCGATCTCATCGCCACCTTCCAGGCCTACCTGGGGCACCGGCTGCTCGACGCGCTGTCCACGCTGATGCGCCGCAGGTTCCCCGGGCAGCGCCCACCGCTGGCGATGGCGGGCGGCTGCGCGCTGAACATCAAGTGGAACAGCCTGCTGCGCAACAGCGGACTGTTCAGCGAGATCTGGGTGCCGCCCTTCCCCAACGACGCGGGCGCGGCGATCGGCACGGCCTGCTGCGAGATGTTCCGCTCCGGCGGCCCTTCCGCGCTGCGCTGGGATGTCTACAGTGGACCCGAACTGGTTCCCGGTCCGGTTCCGGCGGGATGGCGCGTCCAGCCGTGCGACGAACGGCAGCTCGCCGGACTGCTGCACACCGAGGGGGAACCGGTCGTGGTGCTGTCCGGCCGGGCCGAGATCGGGCCGCGGGCGCTGGGCAACCGGAGCATCCTCGCACCGGCCACCGATCCGGGCATGAAGGACCGGCTCAACACCATCAAGGACCGCGCCTCCTACCGGCCGGTCGCGCCGATCTGCCTCACCTCGCGGGCCGCCGAGGTGTTCACCCCGGGCGGCAGCGATCCCTACATGCTGTTCGAACACCACGTGCGGGCCGAGTGGACCGAGCGGGTGCCCGCCATCCTGCACCTGGACGGGAGCGCACGGTTGCAGACCATCGACCCGTCCGCCGCCAGCGCGACCGGCCGGATCCTCCAGGCCTACGCGGAGGTGAGCGGCATCCCCGTGCTGTGCAACACCAGCGCCAACCTCAACGGCCGGGGCTTCTTCCCGGACGTGGCCTCCGCGGCGCAGTGGGGCGGCACCCGCTACATCTGGTCGGATGGGCAGCTGTACACCAACCCCGCGGCGTGACGCGGGGGCGGGGCGGTCAGAACCGGCCCAGCTGCGGCCACAGCTGGGGCCACGGCAGCCGCGGCTGCGTGCAGCGGTAGACCGGTACGTGGTCGTTGGTCGACGGCACGCCAGCCGGATTGTCCACAACGGACATAAGCTGGACCTCGCCGAAGTCGTGACGCAGCCGCTGTTCCTCGCCACCGACGTAGATCACCACGCCGGTGGACTCGGGAGGCGTGCCGAGATCGGCGTAACCGCGGTGCGGGCTGTAGACCGCGGGCACATCGGTGGCCAGCACGGCCACGGCACTGGCCAGGAAGTAGGTGTCGCCGATGATGGCCGCGCCGCGCTGCTCCGCGGGCGGCAACGCGTGGTAGGCGGCGGTGACGCGCTGGGCCACTTCCGGCCAGCCGGTGCTGTAGCGGCCGAAGAAGTCCCAGGCGGGCAACTGGTCGCGCGGCAGCACTGGCAGCTGGGCGACCCCGACGGCCGCGCACAGCACGAGCACCGGCCAGGACAGGGTCCACCGCCACCACGCCGAAGGCCTGTGGTGCCGCAGTTCCACCGCGCCCGCCGCCCACAGCAACGGGACCAGGCCGGACACGTAGTAGTAGCGACCGCCCGCTGCCATGAAGATCGCCGCGACCAGCAGCGTGGTCCAGGCCAGGAACCGGTACCCGGCCAGCTCCGGCGAGCGCAGCAGCCGCACACAACCGTAAGCAGCGAGCACACCGCCGAACAGCAAACCGCTGTAGAGCAACACCATCGGCACGAAGGGCAGCCACGGCGGCAGCCCGAACACCGCCTGCCCACCGAGTTCCTCGGCCATGGACAGCTGGGGCCACCCGTGAGCCGCCTGCCAGCAGACACCCGGCACGGCGGAGATCGCCGCGACACCGGCCCCGGCCAACGCCATCGGCCTGCGCAGCAGCTCGCGCGGCCCGGCAAGGAGCACCACCACGGCGAAAGCGGCGCAGAAGGCGGCGATCAGCCACTTGTTCTGCACCGCGACCGCGACCACCACACCGCAGCCGAGCAGCAGCTGGTCATCCCTGGTGCGCACCCAGCGCGCCAGCAGCCAGCCGAGCAGCGTCCAGCAGAACAGGTCGATGATCACGGTGTGCAGGACGTGGCCGAACAGCAGCGTGTTCGCGGAGATCGCGCAAGCCGCCGCGGCCATGACCTGTGCCCTACGGCCACCGCCAAGTTCCATCGTCGTCGCCGCGGTCAACACCACCAGCGCCCAGGTCAGCAGGGCGGCCGGTACCCGCAGGGCCACCACGGATCCCGGGAACATCGCGTCCACAGCGTTGGCCACCAAGGGGGTCAGCGGTCCCTGGTCGGCGTACCCCCATTGCAAGTGCCGCCCGGCCGCCAGGTGGTACAGCTCGTCCCCGAAGTAGCCGTACTGCCCGCTGACCGCGAGCAGCAGTACCGCGACGACCGACGCCACGGCCACGACCGGCCACCAGGCCAGTGTTGGTCGGACCGATTTCGTTGTCACGCAAGACACTGGTTCCCCCCACATTGGAACTCCACTCTTCAATCGTTACTGTACAAGGAAAAGTGACAATGTTCGCAGCGAGGAAAGCGAGGACCAGGTGGACACCGCGATCGAAACCGTCGGCTTGGTCAAGCAGTTCGGGGACAAGCGCGCACTGGACGGAGTGGACCTGAAGGTCCCGGCTGGCACCGTGCTGAGCCTGCTCGGCCCCAACGGCGCCGGGAAGACCACGGTGGTGCGGATCCTCGCCACGCTGACGCGGCCCGACGGCGGGCGCGCCACGGTCTGCGGCAACGACGTCGTCCGCGAAGCCGACCTGGTCCGCAGGCTGATCGGGCTGACCGGGCAGTACGCCTCGGTGGACGAGAACATCTCCGGCTGGGAGAACCTGTACCTGGTCGGGCGGCTGACCGACCTGCCACGGCGCAGGGCGCGGGCCCGCGCGGACGAACTGCTGGAGCAGTTCGGGTTGACCGCGGCCGCGAAGCAACTGCCCCGCAGCTACTCCGGCGGCATGCGCCGCAAGCTGGACCTGGCGGCCAGCCTGGTCGGCGAGCCACGCGTGCTCTACCTGGACGAGCCGACCACCGGCTTGGATCCACGTAGCCGCAACGCGCTGTGGGCGGCGGTGCGGGCCCGGGTCGCCACCGGCACCACGGTGCTGCTGACCACGCAGTACATGGAGGAAGCCGAGGCACTGGCCGATTCCGTTGTCGTCATGGACAACGGCCGGGTGATCGAGGCTGGTACCACCGACCAGTTGCGGGCCCGGGTGGGCGGCAAGGTGCTGCACATCCGGCCGACCCGCGCCGCCGACCTCGCGCAGGTGCTCCGCGCGCTGGCGGGTGCCGGGCTGGCCGGGGCCAGCCTGGACGCCGGGGCGGGCCTGGTGCGCATGCCGATCGCCGGTGACGCCGAACTGACCACGGCGGTGGGCGCGCTGGCCAGCTCGGCGCTACCCATCGCCGGGATCGACACCCACGTGCCCAGCCTCGACGAGGTCTTCCTGTCGCTGACCGGCGCACAACCGGCCGGTTCCGGTGACGCGGCGCAGGTGCGGGCATGACCGGGCAGCGGGCACTGGCCCGCCACTCGCTGGCCGTCGCGCGCCGAAACCTGGTGCAGGTGAAGAACGATCCGGGTCAACTGCTCGCCGCGACGCTCACCCCGGTGCTGTTCACCGTGGTCTTCCTGTACGTGCTCGGCGGTGCCATCAGCGGCGGGCAGGCCGGGTACCAGCAGTACCTGATGCCCGGCATCATGGCGCAGACGGTCACCGTGGCCTCGATCGCCACCGGCATCGGTCTCAACCTGGACTTCGGCTCCGGGGTGATGGACCGGTTCCGGTCCCTGCCCATCGCGCGCTCCGCCGTGCTGACCGGCCGCATCCTGGCCGATGCCTGCCGCCTGGTGCTCGGCCAACTGGTGGTGCTCGGCTTCGCCCTGGTGATCGGCTTCCGGGTGCAGACCGGTGTGCTGCCCGCGGTCGGCGCCGTGCTGCTCATGTCGCTCTACGGCATCGCGTTGTGCTGGATCGCCGCCTACGTGGGGCTGCGCATCCGCAGTATGCAGACCGTGCAGACGATCGGCTTCCTCTGGCTGACCCCGTTGCAGTTCGCCAGCTCGATCTTCGCACCGGCCAGCACCATGCCGGACTGGCTGCGGGTCTTCGTGGAGGTCAACCCGACCTCCCTGGTCACCGACACCTGTCGTGGCCTGCTGATCGGCGGCCCGGTCGCGGGCAGCGCTGCGGGCGCGCTGCTCTGGATCGCCGCGATGATCGCCGTCTTCGCCCCGCTCGCGGTGCGCGAATACCGCAGGCGCCCGTGAGGCGGACGCCCTGCCGGGCGGGGGCGTACGGGAGCGGTCCGGCGCACCCCACACCCGCCGGACCGCTCCCCTCCCCCGCGTAATCGATGCGATCCACCTGACGGCCCCTCACCGCCACAGCGAAACAGTACAGGACGGTAACGACAGTCTGCTACGCTGAGGCGTAGTAGAATTATGATCGAATGGGCACTGGTGGACGCTGGTCTGGATGTCGCGGCAGTGGCATTCTGTCCTGCAACGCCGAGCTGGGGAGCAAGGATGAGCACCGACCACGAGACACCACCGCCCACCCTGAGCGACCGGCTCAACCGCCTGTTCGAGGTGCGGCGCCCGACGGCGGCGCCGGAGCGGACGTACACCAACCGCGAGGTGGTGACGGCGTGCAAGGCGGCCGGGTGGGAGCTGTCGGAGTCCCATCTCAGCGAGCTGCGCCGCGGGGTGAAGCGGAACCCGACGCTGAAGACCCTCCAGGCGGTGGCCTCGTTCTTCGAGGTCCAGGTCGGCTACTTCACCGACGCGGCGGTGGCCGAGGAGGTGGAGCGCGAGCTGGCGGAGCGCGCGGCACAGCTGCGCGCCGCGCTCGCGGCCAACCGCGAGGCACAGGACGATCTCCGCGCCGCGACCCAGGAGTTGCAGCAGGCCATGCGCGACTCAGGGGTCACCAAGATGGCCCACCGGGGCGCCGCGGTGAGCGCGAGGACGGCGCGGGAGCAGGCCTCGATGATGCGGGCACTGGCGCGGGCGCTGGTCGCCGAGGACGAGGAGGACGAGGACGGCGCAGGGCAGACAGCACGGAAGGGCTGAGGCGTGACCGCCGCTGACGGGGTGGCGGACCGGCTCAACTGGCTGTTCGACGTGGTCGCGGTGGCCGATCCCCCGGGTTGGCGGCCCTGGACCAACGCCGAGGTCGGGGCGGTGCTCGGGGCCGGGGGCCCGCTCGCGGTCGAGCGCCTGCGTGCGGGCGAACCGGCCAGCCAGGAACAGCTCACGGCGCTCGCGGCCTTCTTCGGGGTGCGACCGCAGTTCTTCGGCGAGGACCCGGCCGAGGTCGACGCGGCCCGCGACCGGCTGCTCGAGCTCGTGCTCCGCGACTGCGGGGTCCGGGCCTACCTGATCTGCCGCACACCGCTCCTGTCGGCCACCCGACGAGGCGAACAACTGCGCAAAGCCCTGCGCACCGTCCGCTCCGCTTCGCTAGGCTCGGGCGATGCTGCGCCCAGTCGCGACTGCGGACCATCGATGACGCCATCGATGAGCCAGGCGCAGCTCCGGGCGTGGTGTCACGACCTGGTCCACGAACTCGGCCTGCACCCGCCGTTCGACGCGCACGAGCTGTGCCTGCGCCTCGGCGAGCGCCGCGGCCGCCGGATCGAGGTCCGCCCGACCGACCTCGGCGCGACGACCGGTGTCGGCCACCTCGTGACCAAGCGCCGGGCGGACTACATCCTGGTCGAGCGCACCGCACCGGCTTCCCAGCAGGAGTTGGTGATCTACCACGAGATCATCCACCTCGCGCGCGGCCACCTCGACGCGGGTGAATCGCTCACCTGCGGCCTGGCGGCACCCGCGGCGGACACCGGGCAGGCAGACCACGGGGCGTACGCCGACCGGCGGGAGTGGGAGGCCGAGGTCGGCGCGAGGACGCTGTCGCGGATGTCCCGCGAGCGCACGCGCCCCAACCTGCTGCCGGTGGCGGCCGGACCGGCCGAGCAGAGCATCGCGGCGGCCTTCGGCTTCGTCGCACGGGATCGTTCGTCATGAGTGTCGACCTGGCCTTGCGGTGGCTCACCGGCGGGGCGCTCGTGGCGATCGCGCTCTGGGAGCTCGTCCAACTGGCGCGGCGCCGCGAGGACCTCGCGCTGCGGGTGTTGTGCCCCGGGCTGGTCCTGCTCGCGGTCGCCGCCACCGTGGGCATCAAGACCCCGGCACTCGCCGCGGTCAAGGCGATGTTCGGCGGCGCATGGCCCAACGTGATCAATGGCTGCTGGATGGCCATGGCGTACTGCTTCTCCGCGTACTTCCTGTTGGCGGACAACGAAAGGCCCCTGGCCAGTCGCAAGCGGGCCGCGTTGGTCGAGCTCGGGCTGCTGGTTGCCGCCATCACCGTCATGGTGGTGGTGCACGACACCGCTCCGCCGGGAACCTGGGCCTTCCCCGGTTCCGCCGAGGCCTACCGCAGTTGGCAGCACGCCGTCTTCTACCTCAGCGTCGACGGGTATGCCCTGGCCGTGTGGTTCGTCGGGGTCCGGCGGGCCAGCGCGCTGCGCAGGCGCCTGCGCCACCCGTGGGCGCGGGCCGCGTTCTGGCTGGTCATCGTGGGCAGCGCGGGCATGGCGCTCGGCGTGGACGCGATCTCCTTGGTACAGCAGACAATTCGTGCCTTCGCACCGCGCGCGGACCTCGAACTCTTCCACACGATGTACTCCACGGGCCAGCTCGGCGGACAGCTCCTGCTGGCCCTCGGTCTGGCCCTGGCCCCGCTGGCCACGGCGTTCGTCTCGGTGCGGACCCGGTACGACCGGGCGCTGCGGGCGCGCTACAGCCGCAGGATGACGCCGCTGTGGCGGGTTCTGGTGGCGGAATTCCCGTACATCGCGCTCGATCACGGCGGCGAGGAGGAATTCGAGACGATCACCGTGGAGATCACCGACGGCCTCGCCGAGCTGGCGCGGGACTGCCCTGAGGTTCGCGGGGACACCAGCGTTCCCGGGATCGCGGCGGGGGTCATCGCCGAGGCCCTCGACCGGCGCGGATCCGCCGACGGGCAGACCGAGCCGCCCTATCCTCGCATCGAGCCCGACTTCCCGGACTGGCGCGGCAGGGCGCGGTGGATGATCGGTGTGAGCGAGGAGCTCACCAAACGCGGTGTGATCCGAGAGGACGACGAGCATGGTCGGGTGTCGGCACGCTGAGGTGCGTGTTTCGGTACTGGACACCTCCCCGATCGTGCAAGGCTCCACCGCGCGGCAGGCCCTGCACAACACCGTCGATCTCGCCGTGCTCACCGACGAGTTGGGCTACCACCGGTACTGGGTCCCCGAGCACCACAGCATGCGCGGCGTGGCCAGTTCCGCCCCCGCCGTCGTCGTGGGCCGCCTGGCGGACGCGACACGCCGCATGCGGGTGGGCGCGGGAGGTGTGCTGCTGCCCAACCACGCGCCGATCGTGGTGGCCGAGCAGTTCGGCACCCTGGCCGCGTTCCACCCCGGACGGATCGACCTGGGCGTCGGCCGGGCGCTGGGCGGCCCGCGCCGGGCAGCGGAGGCGGTGCGCAGCGAACACGAGCGCACCGCCAAGAGCTTCGCCCACCAGGTGGCGGAGCTGATCGGCTACTTCGCCCCGGACCAGGAGCAGTCCGTGCGGGCGGTCCCCGCGATCGGCAACACGCCGCCGATCTGGGTGCTCGGATCGAGCACCGCCAGCGCGCGGCTCGCCGGGTCGCTCGGCCTGGCCTACGCGTTCGCCCACCACCTCAACCCGAGTGGCGCTGCCGAGGCGGTGCACACCTACCGCGAGCTGTTCCAGTCCCCGACCGGCACGCCGTCGACCTTGGTCAGCGTGTCCGTCATCGCCGCCGACACCGAGGAGCGCGCCGAGTGGCTCGCCGGATCCACCAGGCTGAAGGTGCTCAGCAGGGTGCGTGGCCAGCGCATCCTGCTGCCGAGCCCGGAGGAGGCCGCCGCCCGCTCCTACACCGAGCAGGACCGCGCCGAGATCGCCGCGCGCTCCGGCAGCGTCCTGGTGGGATCGCCGGACACCGTGCGGGAACGCCTTCAGGCCGTGCTCGACGACACCGGGGCCGAGGAGCTGATGATCACCACTCCGGTGTTCGACCACGGCGACCGGCGAAGGTCGTACGAACTGGTCAGCCAGATCGCGGGGCTGTTGCGGCCTGCCCGCCCCGCATCGGGCTGAGCTCGCTCAGTGCTTGGTGGTGTTGAGCAGCACCGAGGCGGTGTTGGCGTAGTAGTCCAGGCCGATGAGATCGGGCCAGCGGTCCCTGTTGAGGTCCCCGATCGCCACGGCCGTGCCGCCCGCGGAGAACCTGATCGCGGCGGCGAACCTGCCGTCACCGTTGCCCGGCAACACCTCCAGCCAGTTCTGGTTCTGCGCACCGGCCAGCCCCAGCACCAGGTCGGCGTGGCCGTCCCGGTTGAGGTCGGCGACACCGACCGCGTTGAGGCTGGCCGTCACCGGGACCTCGGCCACGGCCTGGAACGTCCCGTCACCGTTGCCGAGCAGCGGCACGAGCGCTCCGGTGTTGCCGATGGCGAGATCGGGCCGCCCGTCCCCGTTCAGGTCGGCGATGGCCAGCGAGAGCGCCATGCTGCCCGGCCCGGTCGGGTAGGCGGCCTTCTGCGTGAAGGTGCCGTCACCGTTGCTCAGCAACACCTGCGCCGTGTTGCCGCCGACCACGACCACGAGATCGGTGCGGCCGTCCCCGTTCAGGTCACCTGCGGCCACCCACTGGGGCCCACTTCGGGTGGACGAGGCGATCGCCGGGGCGAAGGTGCCGTCACCGCGGCCCAGCAGCGTGGACACGAGGTCCTCGGTGCCACCGGTGGTGGCCAGGTCGGGGTGACCGTCGTGGTTGAAGTCGCCCGCGGCCAGGCCCCACGGAGTACCCGGAACGGGGATGTCGGTCCTGGGCTGGAAGGTGCCGTCGCCGCGGCCGAGCAGCACGGACACGGTCCGGTCGCCCTGGTTGAGCACTGCCAGGTCGGCGCGGCCGTCCCCGTTGAAGTCCGCCGTCACCAACGAGTAGGGCACAGCGCCGATGGGCGTGTCCGTGCTGGGGCCGAAGGTTCCGTTGCCACGCCCCAGCCGCACCGAGACCACGCTGCCGGCCGTGTTCGCGCCCCTGGCGGCGATGGCCAGGTCCACCCGGCCATCGCCGTTGAAGTCCGCCGTGACCAGCGAGTACGGCTCGGGACTGGTGGGGTAGCTGGCCTTGGGCGTGAACGAGGGCGGCGCCGCCGAGATCGCCACCACCGAGGCCAGCACGACGAAGAACTGTCCGTACATGGTTCCTCCCCCTCACACGGAATGCAGTTCACCTCCGATGATGCTCCCGGCACGACCGCTTCCCCAGGGCTGAACGGAGGCCGTCAGCCGTGGTCGAGCCGGGCCCAGTGGTAGTCGGCGACCTCTCCCCCGTGCACGAGCACGGTCCCGTGCTTGGTCGTGGCGTCACACCAGACTGTGTAGTTGCCCGCGGTGACGGCGGGGAACACGGCGCAGTAGTGGATCTGGCCGGCGATCCACCGGTCGTGGACCACATTGTGGAAGCGGGCGTCGTCGAGGCCGATCGGGCTGAGCTCGATCTCGCATTCGAGCAGTTCACGCCCGGCGTGGATGATCAGGGCACCGACGTCGCCGCCGATGTCGAGCACGAGGCCGTCGTACACGGTGGGTCGAGCCTCCTCAGTGCGCGGGCGTGTCGAAGCCGCTGTGCGGCACGCCGAGGTACGGGAAGTGGTTGAGGAACGGCACGGTGAGGTTGTCGGGGGTGAGCCCGTCGGTGAGCTGACCGGCCGCCTTGTCCGGGGTGAAACCCTTGTCCACCAACGGGACCGTGAGCCCGGCGATGGCGCGCAACTCCACGGTCACCACGTCGTCGAACACGCGGCGCCCGTTGGGGAACCCGGCGAGGTCCCCGCCGAGCACGCCGAGGATGCTGGGCTTGGCGGTGTTCGGCGGCACGGCGGTGTTCAGCCGGAGCATGTCGGCCTGGGTGGTGCCGGTGTTGTTCTGGAACCCGGCGACCACACCTGGGGGCAGGCCGGTGAGCAGGATGGCGGCCAGGTCGGCGCGCGGCTTGCCGGTCTTGTTCAGCGCGTCCAGGTTGGGGAACACACCGGGGTAGAGCGTGGGCAGCAGACCGGCCAGTTCGGGCTTGGTGACGAACTCGGCGAACTGCTTGTCGTAGGCGGGTATGGACCGGTTCCAGAGGTCCTTCTTGGCCATCGGCACGATGACCTCGTTGACCAGCGGGTTGCCCAGCCGGGAGATCTGGCTGAACGGGCCGGAACTGACGTGCCTGCCCGCCTCGGCGTCCCAGATGCGCACCTGCTGCCTGCTCGCCGAGGTCCACACCCCGATGACGGCCTCGCGACGGCTCGCGTCCACGGGGCCGCGGCCGGAGGTGAGGTCGGTGATGGGCACCTGCAACGCGATGGAGTGCACGTTGAGGTCCTTGGTGGTGTTCACCCCGCCGGTGGCCGAGGGGAACTTGGCGAGGCCGAAGTGGTTGTGCACGTTGGCGAACGGCCGCAGCGTGCCCAGGTCGAAGATCGCGCCGAGGTCCACGTAGAAGCCGTCGGCGCGCTGCCCGGCGAACACCCTGCGGCCACCGCCGAGGTCGTGCACGGCGGCGGCGGCGAGGGTCCCGTAGTCCGGAGTGGACAGTAGGCCGATGTTGCACGGCGGGCTGGCCAGATCGCGGCCGAGCACCGTGCTGTTCCCGCCGCGCTGCACCCTGGTGACGGTGAAGAACTGCCTGCGGTTGAAGTTGGGCGAGTCCAGGGACTGGATCGGGCCGGTGTTGTAGAGGAAGGTCCGGTTGTTGCGCAGGGTGGTGGTGAACCGGAACTGGTAGACCACATCCGGGTTGCCGTCCCCGTTGTTGTCCACGTTGATCTCGTAGAGCACGTCCTCACCGAACTCGAAGAAGTTCGGACCGGCCGCCGCGGTCTGCATCGGCACGTAGTTGGCGATCAGGGTGACCGTGTCGGGCCGGTCGGGGCTGATGAAGGCGTACAGGTCGGAGCTGTCGGCCACCGGGTCCTTGGCGATCTCCGGGGCCTCGCGGTGCGATGACAAGAAATATCCTCACATTCTGTGGTCAGCGAGCTGCCGCGCTCAGACGGGCGGCCAGCTCGGCGTCGCGCACCCGCACGCGCCGGGTCCCGACGTAGAGGTCGAGTTCGCCGGTGCCCGCGTCGCGCAGGTGGGCCACGATCGGTTCGCCGGCGGCGGATTCCGATGCCGCGGAGGCCGAGCTGTCGAACGACTGCACAGCAACGGCTCCAGCGACACCGACCGCGCCGAGTGCTGCCGCGCCACGCAGCAAACCCCGGCGGGACAAGTGGTTGGGCATGATCCGCGCTCCAGGTGATCTCGAACCGGGCTGGGTCACCGCTCTCTTCGCGCCCGAACGGACAAAGGTTCAGCGCGGCTTTGTTGCAACCAATGTGCAGCAATGCGCCACGAGTGGCGGACCAGCGGCTACCCGGCACCGCTGAGCCGGAGGGGCGCCACCGGATTGGTCCGGATGGTTCATGGGCGCGAGCCGGTCCGAACCCGCCGACCTGCGGGTTGACCAGCACCGATCCGGCTGCCATGGTAGGCGAGAATCAACAAGAACCGACACGTACGAACACCGACAGTGTTGAGGTTTGTTGAAACGGAGCGTCAAAGATGACCCTGCCGGTTTCGCTTCGGCGCGCGCGTGTGCTGACCCTGCTGGTCGCCGCGGCGCTGGTCCTGTCCTTCCTCCACCCCGGCCCCGCCCCGGCCGCGCAGGCCGCTGAGCAGCCGAGGGCCCAGCACAGCGTCAGCTACGACGGGTACTCCTTCCTCGTCGACGGCAAGCGGACCTACCTGTGGTCCGGCGAGTTCCACTACTACCGGCTGCCCAGCGTGGACCTGTGGCGCGACGTGCTGCAGAAGATGAAGGCTGCGGGCTTCAACGCGACCTCGCTGTACTTCGACTGGGGCTACCACTCGCCGAAGGAGGGCAGCTACGACTTCACCGGGGTGCGCGACGTGGACAAGCTGCTCGACATCGCGGCGGAGGTCGGGCTGTACGTGATCGCACGGCCCGGGCCCTACATCAACGCGGAGGTGGACGGCGGGGGCTTCCCCACCTGGCTGAGCACCAGGCCGGGCAACACGCGCACCGCCGACCCGGCCTACCTGAGGTACTCCGACGAGTGGCAGGGGCGCATCGACCAGATCCTGGCCAGGCACCAGCTCACCGACGGGCGCGGCACGGTGATCGCCTACCAGGTGGAGAACGAGTACTACAACGGCAAGCCCGACGGCCGCACCTACATGGCGCACCTGGAGGCCAAGGCGCGGGCCGACGGCATCAAGGTCCCGCTGACCGGCAACAACAACGGCACGTTCAACTCCGGGGACGGGGCGCTGGACGTGGACGGGGCCGACTCCTACCCGCAGGGCTTCGACTGCTCGAACCCGACGAAGTGGAACGGGGTCCCCGACATCTCCTACGACCACGTGCCGGGAAAACCGCTCTACACCGCGGAGTTCCAGGGCGGCGCGTTCGACCCGTGGGGCGGTCCCGGTTACGGCAAGTGCGCCCAGCTGATCAACGACCAGTTCGCGGACGTGTTCTACAAGCAGAACATCGCGGTGGGCGCCACCGCGCAGAGCTTCTACATGCTCTACGGCGGGACCTCCTGGGGCTGGAGCGCGATCCCGCAGAACTACACCTCCTACGACTACGGCGCGGCGATCACCGAGTCGCGGCAGCTGGACGCCAAGTACGCGCAGGACAAGCTGATCGGCTACTTCACGCAGGCCGTCGCCCCGCTGACCAAGACCGACAAGCTGGCCGTCGCGCAGCCCGAGTCGCCGGAGATCGTGGACACCGCTCGGTCCAATCCGGACACCGGGACCCAGTTCCACGTGGTGCGGCACAAGGACTCGACCTCGACCGCGAAGACGAGCACGCACCTCGCGCTGGACCTCGGCGCCGCGGGCAGGTACCCGGTGGTGCCGCAGGACCCCAAGGCCACGATCACCCTGGACGGCCGTCAGTCGAAGATCCTCGTGGCGGGCTACGACCTCGGCGCGAGCCCGATGCGGTACTCCACCTCGGAGATCATGACCAACGCGACGATCGGCGACCGTGACGTGGCGGTGCTCTACGGCGACCGCGGCACGGTGGGCGAGACCGTGCTGCACTACGCCGCCAAGCCCACGGTGACGGTGCTCGACGGGACGGCTCAGTCCACTTGGGACGCTCAACGCGGTGATCTCCGGCTGGACTACGACCACCAGGGCCTCACCCGCGTGTTGATCACCGGCGGGGCACGACCGCTCCTGCTGCTGCTCGCCGACAAGGACAGCGCCAAGTCGTTCTGGCGACTGGACACCGCGAGCGGCCCGGTACTCGTGCGCGGCACGCACCTGCTGCGCACCGCCACCGGCGAGGGTGATCGCCTCGCGCTCACCGGGGACACCGACACCGAGGGTGGTGCCGAGGTGTTCACCGCGGCGAAGTCCCTGTCCTGGAACGGCAATCCGGTTCAGGGTCAGCGCATGCCGAGCGGCACGCTGGCGGTGACCCTGCCCACCGCGAAGCCGGTCAGCGTGCCCGCACTGGACAACTGGCGGCACCAGCAGGAGTCGCCGGAGAGCCAGCCGGGCTTCGACGACTCGAGCTGGCCGGTGGCCACCAAGACCACCACGAACAGCAAGACCACCCCGGCCAGTCTGCCGGTGCTGTTCGCCGACGACTACGACTTCCACACCGGCAACACCTGGTACCGAGGCCGGTTCCACTCCTCCGGCAAGGAAACCGGCCTCACCCTGTCCAGCCAGAGCGGTGGACCGGCGGGCACCGTGTCGGTCTGGCTCAACGGCCGGTTCCTCGGCTCCTCAGCCGACGCCAGGCACGAGTTCGCCTTCCCTGCGGGCACGGTGCTCGGTCAGGGCGACAACGTGGTCTCGGTGCTGACCGTCAACATGGGACATGACGAGGACTACAACCCGAGTAACGGCAACAAGTCCGCACGCGGGCTGCTCGGTGCCGCGCTGACCGGCGCCCCGCTGACGCCGATCACCTGGCGCCTGCAGGGCGTCCGCGGCGGCGAGGACGGCCTGGACCCGGTGCGCGGTCCGCTCAACACCGGCGGGCTCTACGGGGAGCGCGCCGGGTGGTCGCTGCCGGGCTACCCGGACCAGTCCTGGGCCCGGGTCTCGTTGCCCGCCAACGACACGACCCCAGGCGTGTCCTGGTACCGCACGAGCACCACGCTGAACCTGCCGCAGGGCCAGGACACCTCGATCGGACTGGAGATCGCGGACAGCCCGTCCCGCCACTACCGGGCACTGTTGTTCGTCAACGGCTGGCAGCTGGGCCAGTACGTCAACGACACCGGGCCGCAGCACAGCTTTCCCGTCCCCAACGGGGTGCTGAACCCGCACGGGGCCAACAGCATCGCCATCGCCGTGTGGAACACCGACGGCAGCACCGGCGGCCTCGGCAAGGTCCGACTGGTCAACTACGGCAGCTACGCCTCACCGCTGACGGTGGCGCTCAACCCGAGCCCCGGCTACGACGCCCGCCGCTACGCGATGCCCGAGTCCTCGGTGCGCGTGGCACTGGACACGCCGGGCACCGTGACCTCAGGGCAGCAGACGACGGTCACCGCGACAGTGACCGTGCCCCAAGGAAAACGGCCCATTTCCGAGGTCACGGCCGCACTGGCGCTGCCCGAGGGCTGGACGGCCGGTGCCGCGACGCCGCCGGTGGTGCACACGATCGGCAGCGGTCAGTCGGTGAAGTTCACCGTGCCGGTCAAGGTCGGTCCGGTGCGGCAGGTGAACGCCGTGTCCGCGAAGGTCCGGTACCGGGAGGGTTCGGCCGGGGACACCCGTGTCCTTGGCATGGTCCCGCCCGCGCCACCAGCGGGGGTCAACCAGGTCAGCGCCCTGCCCTGGCTGTCCGCGAGCAACGGCTGGGGCCCGATCGAGCGGGACACCAGCGTCGGTGAGGACAAACCGGGTGACGGTCGGCCGATCACCTTGCGGGGCAAGGTGTTCCAGCACGGTCTGGGCACCAACGCCCCCAGCGACGCGCAGTTCTACCTGGCAGGCCGTTGCGACCGGTTCACCGCCACGGTCGGCGTGGACGACGAGACCAACGGCGCTGGCTCGGTGTCGTTCCGGGTCCTGGTCGACGGCCAGGTGCTCGGCACGACCCCGGTGCTGACCGGCACCTCGCCGACCGCCTCGTTCGACCTGGCGACCACCGGCGGGCAGGTGCTGGACCTGGTCGTGGACGAGGCCGGTGACGGCCCTGGCCACGATCACGGGGACTGGGCCGAGCCGGTGCTGACCTGTCACTGACCGAGTCGCGCTCCGGCAGGCCCGCCACCTGCCGGAGCAGGTCAGGACTTCCTCGCCGCCGCCTTGGCCGCCTTCTTGAACTCCCGGACCTCGCCCAGCGTGACGGCGTCCACGACATCGGCCACACTGCGCCGCGCCCCGTCCTCGCCGTAGGCCCCCGCGGCCTCACGCCAGCCGGCGGGCTTCGCACCCCACTGCTTGCCCAACAGGGCCAGGAAGATCCGCGCCTTCTGATCGCCGAACCCCGGCAGCGCCTTGAGCCTGCGCAGCACCTCGGCGCCGTTCGGCCTGCCCCGCTTCCAGATGGCCTCGGCCTTGCCCTCGTACTCCTCAACCAGGGCCTGGCACAGCGCCTGCAAGCGCTTGGCCATGGACCCCGGGAACCGGTGCACCGCCGGCGGGGTCGCGCACAGGGCCGCGAACTCCTCCGGGTCGGCCGCCGCGATCCGGTGCACGTCCAGCTCGCCCATCCGGTCCGCGATGACCTTCGGCCCCTTGAACGCCTTCTCCATCGGGATCTGCTGGTCGAGCATCATGCCCAGCAGCAGCGCAGCCGGGTCGGCCGCGAGCAGCGCGTCGGAGTCGGGGTCCTGGGCCAGGCAGAACTTGCGGGTCATGGGGCAAGGATGCCAGGTGGGCGGCGGTGCGGCGCAGGCGCCCACCGCACCCGGACGGGCGCTGGCCGCGCCCCGGGGCGGGTGCGCCAGGTGTGCGTTCGCCGAGCTCGCGGACCGCGTGGCCCGCGAGCTCGGCTGAGGGCGGTCAGCCCTGCTGCTGGTACTCCGTGCGGGCGGTGACACCGATGTCGGCGGTGTCGGTGAAGAAGCCGTCGACCCCGGCCTTGAGGTACGCCTCGATCTCACCGAACAGGTTGCCGTAGTCGGCGGGGTTGGCCGAGGACCGGAAGTCCGCGGGCAGGAAGGTGTTCTCCGGGCGGAACGTGTAGGGGTGCACCTTCAGGCAGGCGGCGTGCGCGTCGCGGACCAGCGAGGTGGGCTGGCCGAGGTGGTCGGTGGCGTCGCGCGGGATGACCTGGTTCTTGTCCGGGCCGATGCCCTGGGCGTAGGTGGCGACCTCGCGCAGACCTGCGGCGGAGGTGATCTCGGCGTAACCGCGCGGGTCACCGGACTCGACGAAGTCGAAGGGCTTGCCGGTGGCCGAGGTGAGCTGGATCAGCGGCACCCGCAGCTGGCGGTGCAGCTGCTTGAGGTTGCCGACCTCGAAGGACTGCACGAACACCTTGGCGCCGGGCCGGTTGAGCCCGTTGCGGTTGAGGGCCTCGACCAGCTTGGGCTCCAGCTCGAGCCCGGCCTTGCGGAAGTACGTGGGGTGCTTGGTCTCCGGGTAGATGCCGATGTCGCGGTGCAGTTCCCGGTCCAGCCGCCGCACCAGGTCGATGATCTCCTGGAAGGTCGGGATCTGATAGCGCCCGTTGTAGACGGTGTTGTGCTGGCGCACGGCGGGGATGCGCTCGACCGCGCGCAGGGTCTTGAGCTCGGCGAGGGTGAAGTCCTCCGCGAACCAGCCGGTGGTCGGCACGCCGTCGAGCAGCTTGGTGGTCTTGCGGGCGGCGAACTCGGGGTGCCGCGCCACGTCGGTGGTGCCGCCGATCTCCGGCTCGTGCCTGGCGACCAGCACACCGTCCTTGGTGGACACGAGGTCGGGCTCCACGTAGTCGGCGCCCATCCTGGCGGCCAGCTCGTAGGAGGCGAGGGTGTGCTCGGGCCGGTAGCCCGAGGCGCCGCGGTGGCCGATCACCAGCGGACCGCGCTGGGCCTGCTGCTCAGCGGTTGCGGCGCCGTCCTTCGCGGCACCGTCCGGCACGGCGCTCGCCGAGGGCAGCGCGGTGACAGCGGTGATCGCGAGGACCGACAGCACGATCCCGGCCATCCGGGTTCTCGTCATGGCTCGACTCCTGGCACTCGGGGACACCGGTTGCGACCGGCCAGCGCCACACTCGTCCGGTGCCACGACGTTGAGATCAACACCTTAACAACAGCAGACCAATGGCGGGCAAAGGGTGCATGATGAGCCGGAACGAGCACCCAGGGGGCGACATGGCGTACCAGCCGCCGCAGTACCAACCACCGCAGTACCCGCAACAGCCGTACCAGCAACCCCAGTACTACCAGCAGTACCCACAGCCGCCGTTCCTCCCGCAGCCGCCGCCCCAACCGGGCGTGCCGCCAGGTGTGCTGGTCGGGGTCAGCCTGTGGCGGCTGGTGATCGTCGCCTGCGCGTTCACCGGGTTCGGCGCCGCGGTCAGCGTGCTCTCCAAGCCGATGCTCGCGTTGAGCCAGCAGGCAAGCCTGGTCGTCGGCATCGTCTACACGGGACTGCTGTGCTACCCGCTGTTCACCGGCGGCAGGCGGCACGAACCGGTGTCCCCGTGGTGGCGCGGGGCGATGACGGTGCTCGCCCTGCTGGTGTGCGTGACCTACCTGGTGATCATCCGCGGCTCGATCGCCCCGATGTGGTCGCTGTTCGAGCACGTGCTGACCCCGCTGGCGGTGCTCGTGGACTTCCTGGCGATTGGCCGCAACCAGGCCGCCGCCAAGTGGTGGCACCCGCTCACCTGGCTGGCCTTCCCGCTGGCGTACCTGATCTTCTTCGTGGCCGCGAAGGTCAAGCTGTACGGCAGCTTCCTCAACCCGGCCAAGTCCAGCTTCCCGGGCACGGTGATCGGGTTCATCGCCGCGCTGCTGGTGCTGGGCTACCTGCTGTACGGGTTCGGCAAGATCAAGCTCGCGGTCGCCAGGCAGCACCAGCGGTTCCGCCAGCCGCCGCCGGGTTACCCGGGGAGCTGGTGACCGAGCCGTTCGCCACCCGGATCAGCTGACCGCGAACGCCGCACGCTGTGGGCGAACTCCCGACCCCACACCGATCCCGCCCGAATACGGTCGATCCCGCAGCGGACACCGATCGAAGGCGGCAGACATGACGAGTCAGTTGGCAAGCGCGCAGTCCTCCCAGGACCCGGTCTACGAGCGGCTTCTGCGTGACCGCATCGTGTTCCTCGGTTCGGAGGTCACCGACGAGGTGGCCAACCGGCTCGTCGCGCAACTGCTGTTGCTGGCCGCGGAGGATCCGGAGCGGGACATCACCTTCTACATCAACTCCCCCGGCGGCTCGGTCAGCGCGGGCATGGCCATCTACGACACCATGCGGCTGATCAAGCCGGACGTGTCCACCTGGGGCATGGGCTTCGTCGCCTCCATGGGCCAGTTCCTGCTCTCCTCCGGCACACCGGGCAAGCGCTACCTGCTGCCCAACACCAGGATCGTGATGCACCAGCCCTCGGCGGGCCTCCGCGGCTCGGCCACCGACATCTCCATCCAAGCCGATGTCTACAGCAAGATGAAGCGGCGCATCGCGGAGATCACCGCCCGGCAGACCGGCCAGACCGTGCAGCGCATCACCGCCGACGCCGACCGGGACCGCTGGTTCGAGGCCGAGGAGGCGCTCGACTACGGCCTGGTCGACCACCTGGTGGGGCAGGAGGAGGCGGCTCAGGGGCTCCAGCGCAGGCCGTAGGCCAGCCCGGGGGTGAGGTCGCGGAACTGCGCGTGCACCTCGCCCACGGCATCTGGCCGCACGGCTTCACCGACGACCGGGCCCGTGTCGTCCACGTCGCGCTGGAACACGCCCGCGAGCAGGTGAACCGCCTGTGGCATGGTGCCTGCGGCGAACCGGACACTGAGCTGGAACCTGTCGCACGGGTACTTGGGGACGCAGACGTAGTGCGGCTCGACCTCCCAGTGCGGCGCGGGCTTGATCCGCAGCGCGAACTCGTGTTCCTCGCCCGCGCGCAGCGGGCGAGGAAGCCTCAGGTGGAAGCCGAACCGGTCGGCGGATTCCATGTGCTTCGCCACCAGTCGCCCACCGAAGAGCACGTCGACCCCCAGGTCCGCGGGGGAGGCCGTACCGCTGAGCGAGGCGGGCGCCGGTACGGTCATCGCGAGGTCGAGCTCGTCGAGTCCGTCCTCCGACACGTGCACCCGGCGGGCCTCGAAGGACTCGATCCGGGGAGCGCCGACCACCACGGCGGCCCGGAGGTGACGTGTGTGCCAGCGCGCGTTCACCGTACCGCCGGGCAACGCGGTGCTCGCCATTCCAGACGCCGCGGCCTCGGCGAGGGCCGTGATGCCCTGATCGATCTTCCGCCGCACCGTTCGGCTGTCGCGCTGGAATTGGCCGGACAGCCACTGGACCCGCTCGTTCAGGAACGGGCTGTCCACCTCGGGGATCAGTGACAACGCGGCCAGCACGGCGAGCCGGAGGTCCGCGGGCAGGCCATCGGCGGAGGCGGTCAACCGGCGCGCGAGCTTGTCCCGCACGACGGGAGGACTGTCCTCGGCGAGAACACCGCACAGCTCACGCAGGTTCGGCCCCACGTCGTGGACATCGATCCCGCGCAGTCCCCGGCCTTTGCGAACGACCTTCAGCTCTGCGGTCAATCCGTCCACGGTGGTCGACATCCAGCCTCCTCGCCACATTCGACCGGCGAAGACCCACGGGAGGAACTCCCGCGCACACCGCTGCTCAATGCGTCTGCATGCCGAAACGGTACCAAAGTGTCCACTTTTTGTCAATTAGACAGTACAGTGACAAACCATGGGCAGCGCGCTGTGGAGAGCCTGCCGGACCACCGGACGTGCGATTATCGCACCATGACTGGGGCCTCGGAGTGGGCGAGCGTCGGTGAGCGCGTGCGTGAAGCGCGCGTCGCCGCCAGGCTGTCCCAGGACGAACTCGGCCAACAGCTCGCACTGGACCGCACGATGATCGCGAAGATCGAGGCGGGCAGGCGCCGCCTCGACGCCCTGGAACTGATCAAGTTGTCCACGGCCCTCGGTGTGCCCGTGGACCACTTCCTACGCGAACCGCCACAGGTGATGTCACGTCGCGCCCGTGTCGCGGGTGACTACGTGACGGATGCGGCGCAGGACCAGTACCGCCTTGAGGCAACCCTCCAGGCGTGGCTCCGGGACGTGCGTCAGCTCATCGAACTGGACGTGCTGCAACCGCCCCCGGTGCTCAGGTACCAGGGCAAGGTCCAGGACAAGGCGGGGGCCAGGGAGGCGGCCCGCTGGCTCCGGGACCAGCTCGGCATCGGCACCGAACCGATCGGCACACTGATGGAGGTCTGCGAACGAGCGGGCCAGTTGGTGCTGGTGACCGAACTGCCCGGAGACGGCGCCTCACTGGTCGACGGGGACGTCGCGGTGGCGGTGGTGAGCAAGAGCGGCGATCCGGGACGCCGACGGGCGACCGGCGCGCACGAACTGGGTCACCTGGTACTGGCCGACGAGTACTCGACGGACCTCGGCATCAGCACCTCGCGCGATGACCGGGAAGCCGTCATCGACGCGTTCGCGGCGGAGCTCCTGCTGCCCACGGCAGTGGTCGCGCAAGCGCACGTGACCCGAGAGAAGCTCATCCACCTGGCAGCCACCTACCGCACCTCCTGGTCGACCGCGATACACCAAGCGGTGCACGCCGAGTGCCTCGACAGGCAGGTGGCGACCAGGTTGCGCCAGAACAACCCGACACACGCCGAGATCATGGACGCACTGGGCTGGGCGCCGCAGCCGGACCTGGAATCGGTCCGGGTGCCGCCCAGTTACGCGCGTGGGGCCATGCGCGCCTGGCGGCAGAACAAGCTCACCTGGCCACGCCTGGTCGAGATGATGCACGGCCAACTCACCGACGAGGACCTCCCGCCCGCCGAACCGGACGCGGAGGTCGAACCGTAGTCATGTCGCCGGAGCGGCCGTTCGACACTCTCGTCTTCGACACCATGTGCATCTCGCACTTCGCCATCATCGAGAGGCTGGACGTTCTCGGTGATCTGTTGAGCGACTACGACTGCTACACGACAACCGTTGTCAGGGAAGAGATCAAGCAGGGGGCCGCGAAGAACCCGCACGCCGACACCGCTCTGGAACTGCTCTGGCTCAAGGTCGCCCCGAGTTCCGGGGTCGAGGATCTCAGGGTCTTCACGAAGTGGTTGCGGCGCGTGGGGCACAAGGGACGAGGCGCGGGCGAGGCATCGGTGTTCGCCTTTGCCGAGTCCTGTGACGGCATCGCCATCACCGACGACCGGGAAGCCACTCGCGTGGCCAGGAACTACGGCATGAGGGTGCACGGCACGGTGTGGCTCCTGGCGCAGTTCTGCCGGGCTGACCGGCTGCCCCCCGTTGCCGCGGGGACACTCGTCGACATGCTGCGGGACAGCGGCATGCGCCTTCCGTGCACCGGAGCGGATTTCGAGGACTACGTCCGCAAACACGGCCTGCTCTGAGGCGTGTCGCGTGCCGTTCGCGGCGTTGAGCGTCCTGAACGGCACGCGACAATTGGCGGGGCGCCGCGTCGCACGGCGGCCCGCTCGCCCCACTGCCATGAAGGTGCCCTTTGCGACGGTGAACGTCCCGAACGGCACCTTGACGACACGGCGGCACGGGCCCAAAACAGGCTCCCGAACCACGCGCCCACGTCCCAAAGGTGCCCTTCACGACACTGAGCGTCCCAAAGGGCACCTTCACGGCACCCAGTGCTGAGCCGCCACCCCACCCCAGCACGTCCCAAAGGTGCCCCTTGGGACATTGAACGTCCTGAACGGCACCTTCGTGGCACCGCCGAGACGCGCAGCGAACGGCCCGCGACATTGGCGGGGCGAGATCTACGCGTCCCACAGATCGGTGCTGTGCGCGCCGACCAGTGCCTCGACCCGGGTCAGGAACCGGTTCGCGGGCAGGGCGTCGAGCCGTTGACCTGAGCGCAGCCGGGGCGCGAGCAGGTCGGCGGCGGCCTCCTTGGCGCCGATCACCACCTGGTACGGCACCAGGCGCGCGGAGCGGATCCGGGCGCCGAGCGAGCCCTGTTCCGGCCCGGCGAGTTCGGCGCGCAGCCCACGTTCCACGCAGCGCCGGACGAGGTCGGCGGCCTGGGGCAGTTCGGCCTCGGACACGGGCAGCACGGCGATCTGGGTCGGCGCGAGCCAGGCGGGCAGGGCGCCGCCGTGCCGCTCGATCAGGTGCGCGACGGCCCGCTCCACGCTGCCGATCACGCTGCGGTGCACCATGACCGGCCGGTGCCTGGCCCCGTCCGGGCCGATGTAGTGCAGGTCGAAGCGCGCGGGCTGGTGGAAGTCGATCTGCACGGTGGACAGGGTGGACTCTCGGCCCGCGCTGTCGGCGACCTGTACGTCGATCTTGGGGCCGTAGAAGGCGGCCTCCCCCTCGACGGCCTCGTAGGGCACGCCGGAGCCGTCGAGCACCTCGGCGAGCAGGGCGGTGGCGCGCTGCCACAGGGCGGGGTCGGCCACGTACTTGCCGCCAGCCCCGGGCAGCGAGAGCCGGTAGCGGGCGTCCTCGATGCCCAGCGCGCGGTACGCCTGGCGGATCAGCTCGAGGGCTGCGCGGGCCTCGTCGACGGCCTGGTCGGGGGTGCAGAAGATGTGCGCGTCGTTGAGCTGGATCGCGCGGACCCGGGTCAGGCCGCCGAGCACGCCGGACAGCTCGGCGCGGTACATGCCGCCGAGTTCGGCCATGCGCAGCGGCAGCTCGCGGTAGCTGTGCGCGCGGGAGCGGTAGATCAGCGCGTGGTGCGGGCACAGGCTGGGCCGCAGCACGACCTGTTCCCCGCCCAGCCGCATCGGGGGGAACATGTCCTCGCTGTAGTGCGACCAGTGCCCGGAGATCTCGTACAGCTCGCGTTTGCCGAGCACCGGCGAGTACACGTGCCGGTAGCCCGCGCGGCGTTCGGCCTCGCGGACGTACTCCTCCAGGGTGTGCCGCACGACCGCCCCGTCCGGCAGCCAGTAGGGCAGGCCCGCTCCCATCAGCGGGTCGGTGTCGAACAGGTCCAGTTCGCGGCCGAGCTTGCGGTGGTCGTGCACGGTGGTCTCCTCACAGGGGTGAGGCGAGTGACCACAAGCGGAAGCCCCGGGGCACTCGCCCCGGGGCTTCGCGGTCAAGACAGCTGTCAGCGCGCCGGGACACTCTCCGGCGTCGTAGTCGACATGGCGCGCTGCACGTGGTCGACGCTAGCACGGCTTGACAGCGAGCACACCGACCCCTTGACTGGCCCCGTGTCACAGCAAGATCAAGACCCAGCGCAGGTGATGTTCGCCGCCGACGAGGCCTCCCGTGCCCTGGGCATCGAACTGCTGGCGACCGGCCCCGGTCAGGCCACGGCGCGGATGCGGATCACCGAGCAGATGGTCAACGGGCACGGCATCGCGCACGGTGGCTACGTGTTCCTGCTGGCCGACACGACCTTCGCCTGCGCGTGCAACAGCCACGGGCCGGTCACGGTGGCCGCGGGCGCCGAGATCAACTTCATCGGGCCGGGCAGGCTGGGTGACGTGCTGGTGGCCCAGGCCCAGGAGCGGACCAGCTACGGCCGCAACGGCATCTACGACGTCACGGTCCGCAGGGAGGACGACGAGGTGCTGGCCGAGTTCCGCGGGCGCAGCCGCACGATCGGCCGATAGGGCACGCGACGTGACGATCACCGAGCAGTGGGCGGCATTCCGGAGCGGGGCCAGCGCGGGCGAACCCGCGGGCACCGGGCCGGAGCTGTTCTACGCCGCGGTGGTGGCCCTGGCCCAGCAGCGGCGCGGGCAGGCGGTGGACCTGGTGCGCAGGGCGCACGAGGCGGACCCGGGCAGCCTGGTGTTCGCCGAGTGCCTGCGCTACCTGGTGGCCGAGGACCGGGCCGAGGTCTACTCCGCGCCGGAGGCGTTCACGGCCTTCGTGCACGGCGGCGGCAACGTGCCGCTGTACGAGGCGACCCGCCGGGCACTGGCCGAGCGCTACCGGCGGTACCGGCCGGACAGCCTGCTGGACCTCGGCACCGGCGAGGGGCTCGCCCTGCTGCCCGCGCTGACCGGGCAGGTCGGCCGGGTGGACGTGCTGGAGCCGTCCGCGGCCCGGCTGGCGGTGACGGCTGCCGGGCTGACCGCGCGCGGGCTGCCGTTCCGGGCGTTCGAGCAGCGCATGGACCAGTTCCTCGCCGACCCGCCCGAGGCGGCGCGCTGGGACCTGGTGCAGGAGACCTTCGCGATGTTGTCGATCCCGGCCGATGAACGGGTGGCCACCCTGTCCTGGCTGCGGGAACGCACCGAGCGGCTGCTGCTCGTGGAGTTCGACGTGCCCCGCACGGCCCACCCGCTGGAGCCGAGCTGGTTCGAGCGGGTACTGACCCGCTACGAGCTGGGACTGGCCGAGTATCCCGGCGCGGGCAACCTCGTGCGCCAGGGTTTCCTGGTGCCGGTGCTGCTGGACGCGCTGCGCCCCGGAACGGACCGGCTGCACACCGAACAGGGCGTTGCCGACTGGACTGCCGACCTGCTCGCCGCGGGATTCCGGGTGGCCGAACCGGAAGCGTTGTACGACTACTGGTGGGCAACCGCGTACCTGCTGGAAGCGAACTGACGACGCGTTCGGCAGTCATTGTCGAATCGGACACAAAAACGACCGACCCACCTTCCCCCGAACGGGGGAAAGACGGGTCGGTCGCCGGAGAAGAATCGGGCCTCAGGCCCCGTGCGCCGCCTCGAAGCGGTGCACCAGGTCGGCCGGGATACGACCCCGGTCGGAAATGGTCTCGCCCTGGCTGCGCGCCCACTCGCGGATCGCCTGGTTCTGCGCGCGATCACCACCGGCCTTCACAGCGGTCCTGGTCGAGCCGCCGCGCTGCTTGCGACCACCGAGGCGCTGCGCCTTCTCGACGAAGGGGGCCAACAGTTCCCGCAGCCGCGTGGCGTTGGTGTCAGACACATCGATGGTGTACTCGACACCGTCGAGCCCGAAAGTCACGCTCTCACTGGCCTCGCCACCATCGAGGTCATCGATGAGCTGAACGATGGTCTTCTGTGCCATGGTCACTCCGTTGCGGTAAGTCCTGGGCAGAGCCACGCACCATCGCGGACTCACTCTTCAGCTTACGCGGTGCGAGGCCTGTTACAAACCAGCCACGCGGCAATTCGAGTGGATTTTCTCGCGTACTCCGAATCCGAGCAGTTCGAGCGGAGCCGCCGCCTCCTCGCTCTTTGGAGCTCGAACCCGAACTTGTCCACAGACCAGCGCGATCGTGCGCCGAGTGCGACGGCGGCGGCCGAAAACTGGTTGTCTCCCCGGATACCGTGAGGCGTGGATCGTGAACTCAGGGGAATGCTGGCACACGCCGATCACCCGATCTCGGCGCCGGTCAACGACGCGAACGTGCACAAGCTGATGGCCCGGGCCGTGGTCGCGCCGGACTCGCACGTGCTGGACCTGGGCTGCGGTACCGGCACCTGGCTGCAACGGCTGCTTGCCGAGCGTCCCGGCACGACCGGTGTCGGCGTGGACTCAGGTCCGCGCACCGTCGAGGCGGCCCGCCGGTCCGCCGAGGAGCTCGGCCTGGCCGACCGGCTGACCCTGCACTGCCTGGACGCCAAGGAGTACCGCTGCGAGCGCAGGGCCGACGCGGTGTTCTGTGTGGGTGCCACGCACGCTTTCGGCGGGCTGCGTGAGACCGTGCTCGGCTGCGCCGAACACCTCGCCGAGGGCGGGACCATGCTGATCGGCGAGGGCTTCTGGGAGCGGCCGCCGGGTGAGGCGACGTTGCGGGCACTGGACTGCACCGCCGAGGAGTACCGCGACCTGCACGGCACCGTGGAGCTGGTGGAGAAGCTGGGGTGGCAGGTGGTCTACGCGCACACCAGCACCTTGGACGAGTGGGACGACTACGAGTGGAACTGGACCGGCTCGCTGACCCGGTGGGCGCTGACCAACCCCGGGCACGAGGCGGCGGCGGACGCCCTGGAGGAAGCCGCCCGGCATCGCACCGCCTGGCTCAACGGTTATAGAGGAACACTCGGTTTTGTCACGATGCTGTTGATGCGCAACGACTAGAACGACTAGCTGATCGTGACCGAGTGCGTGGCGCCACGTGAACCGGCCACCTTCACGTCCAGCACCAGTTGGCGCCCCGCCGACACCACGACCACACTCGGATCCGACTTGACCAGGTGACGGCCCACTCCGGTCACGGTGACCCGGATCGTGTCCTGCTGCTGCGTGGGGTCGGCGATCGCCAGGGTCCATCCGGACCGGTCCCGGCCCCACACCGCGGCGGCGGGCCCGCTCACCGCCACCTGGCGCACCGCCCCCGCGGCGAAGAACGAGGCGGCGACCAGGTCTCGGGACAACTGGGCGGCCTGCACCTCGGCGGTGTTGGCCAGTACTCGCCACCGGCCACACAAAGCCGCTGTCTGCCAAGGACTCGCGCCCGGCAGCACGGCGTACGCGTAGCTGGCACCAGTGGGCTTCACGCCGTGCTCGATCAGCACCTTCTGGTACCGCCGCGTGTACGGCACAGTGGTGCCGTGCGTGTTCGCACCGGTGTCCACGTCGAACCAGCTCGCGGTGCGGTCCTCACGCTTGAGCGTGAGCTTCGCCTTGTCCAGCAACACATACCCGGCCACGCCGTCCAGGTGCAGCCAGTGCGCCTCCGTGGGCTGCCCGTCGGTCAGCGGGCGGCCGTCGACCAGCAACCGGCGGGTGCCGTTGGCGCCGAGGTTGCGGTTCTCGATCGTGGTGTGCACGGCGGCGCCGGAGCCGTCGGTGATCCCGGCGCCCAGGCACAGCACGCCCTCGGGCGTGAAGAACCAGGACTTGCGCGCGGTGAGCGTGCCGTCCTGGGACACCAGGTCCAGGCCGTGCGCCCCGTGCTCGGCGTCCCAGCGGGCGCCACCCACCCAGGACCTGCTCGTGGTCGGCGTGGCCTGCAAAGCGGGCGGCTGCCCGTCCTTCACCGTCGTACCGGGCAGTGCGGCCGGGTCCACGGTCGGCCAGTAGGCATCGCTGTAGTGGCCCTGGTCCCCCGGCAGGAAGGTGTAGAGCACCCCGTCCCCGGTGTACCAGCCGTGCAGGTTCATGCCGTTGATCGACTCGTACCGGCAGATCCGTGTCGAGCCGACCCCGAGCGAGGCCGACCAGCGCGGGGTCACGTGCACCATCCGGTCCTGCTGCGGGAAGACCCGGTGTGCCGCAACGACTTCGGCCGCGCGGCGCCCCTCGGCGAGCAACTGCTCGGCGTACTCCACCTCGGGCACGCCGACCGGCTGGAGCCCACCGGAGAAGCGCTTGACATCGGTGACCGCCAGGTACGGCGCCCAGGTGTCGTCCTTGATCCACCGAGCCGCCAGCGCGGTCAGCGCGCCGCGGGTCGGCTCGGGTGCGTGCCTGGCCAGCAACACCACGGCCGCGGTCAGCTGGTGACCGGCGTCGAAGGCGGTTTCCCCTTGGCGGGACAGCATCCTGCCGCGCACCGGCTCCATCATGGAGCCCGCGAACACGAAGGGCGCGTACACGTCGGCCACGGTCTCGCAGACCTTCTGCCTGACCTCGGCGGACAGCTGGGTGGCCGTGCCCTCGGTGACGTGGATCAGCCCGGCCAGGGCGGAGAGCAGCACGAGCCCGTAGTGGCCCGGGTAGGGCACCACGTCGTGCTGGATGAACGAACCGTCCGGGTGGTAGCCGTCCCCGCTGGTGACCCTGGCGACCAGGTTGGCCGCCCCACCGCCGGCGGTGTCGGTGACGGCGGCGATCCCGGCCGCCACCCGGGCCGGGTCCCCGTTGAGCGCACCGGAGACCACGGCGATCAGCGACTTGTCCGCGCGGTTCGCACCGGTCTCCACCAGTCCGGGAGTCGCGGTGCGCCGGTTGGGATCGGCCACGAAACGCAGCACCGGCCGCAGGTAGCGCCGCAAGTCCACTTCGGACAGGTGGTCGGTCAGGCAGACCAGGGTCTGCACAAGCCAGTACGGCACACCGATCTCGTAGGAGTACCAGTTGCCGATCTCGGCGGTGTTCTCGTTGTACTGGGTGCGGTACAAGGTCTCCAGGGCGGTGGCCAACCGCGCGGGCAGGTCGGGTCTGGACGACAGGGCCGAACCCGCCGTCGCCCAGTCCACGGCGATCGTGCGCAGCCGGTAGTACATCGTGGGGAAGTAGGTGCTGCCCGGCCCGGTGGGCAGGTCGGCCCACAGTTGGTCCCCGGTCACGGTCATGGCCGCCTCGTACTCCACGGCGGCCTGGTCCAGGGCGGCGACCGCACCGCGGCGGGCCGCGGAGTCCCGGTTGGCCCCGACCTGCAACTCCCGGTAGGCGGCGATGATCCGCTCGGCGTCGGTGGCCTGCGTGGCCGCGGCGGCACGCGTGCCGCCCACGGCCGAGACCAGCGCGGCCACGGCACCGGCCTGGAGCAGACCCCTGCGGTTGAGCGGCATGACACCCTCCCACGGTGTTCACATACATGAATACACTTCACGTATCCGAAGACGCCGTGGAACCTAATGTGACCCCGGGCACCTGTCAATCGACGCAGGTGACCCCGCTCGCGGTGACCGGTGGCGGTGCCGTTGAGGAACTGGGCGGGACCTGCTTCGAGGAGGTCGCCGGGGTGCTGCTCGACGACGACGGCGGCGTGGTGCTCGTGGGCTTCACCCGGTCGAACCGGCCCGCCACGAACGCCCGCACCTGCGCCGGGTCCACCTGCACGGCGACCCCGTCGGCAGGCGTCCAGTAGGCGATGTCCACGATCGGGATCGTGTCGAAGGTGATGTTCGCCCCGGCGATGCCCTGCACCTGCTGTGCGAACTGGAACAGGTCCCAGCCCTGGTCGACGACCACGGCGTTCTGCACCGCCGTGATGATCGCCGACAGCTTGCCGGGATCGGTCAACGTGCCCGCCGACAGCAGTTGGTGTGCCGCCGAGGCCAGGAAGGCCTGCTGCCTGCGCTCGCGGTCCAGGTCCCCGTTGGCCAGCCCGTGGCGCTGCCGCACGAATTGCAGCGCACGGACCCCGGACAGGGTCTGCTCCCCCGCGGCGAAGTCCGCACCCGAGTACGAGTCGTGCACTGGTTTGTTCAGGCAGACCGGGACCCCGCCCAGCGCCTGGCTGATCTGGTCGAAACCGTACAGGTTGACCTCGGCGTAGTGGTCGATGCTGACCCCGGTGAAGTTCTGCACCGTCTGCACCAGGTTGCGCCGCCCCGCGGTCAGCGACTGCCTGCCGATCGCGGCCTGGTCGGTGTCGCCCTGCGCGCGCAGCCGGTCGGCCTCGGCGTTCATGCCGTAGGCGTAGGCAGAATTGATCTTGTGCTTGCCGAAGCCGCCCGCGATGTCCACATAGGAGTCACGTGGGATCGAGACCGCACTGGCCGCGCCGCCGTCCCCCGGCACGTGCACCACGATCAGCGTGTCGGTGTTGAGCTGCCCGTCGTCCGTCCCCGCGTTGAGCGCGTCGAGCACCGAGCGCGGCAGCGGGTTGCCGTGCGCGTCGGTGCGGCTGTCCAGGCCGACCAGCAGGATGTTCATGTCCTGTCCGGGCGCCTTCGGCACCGGTGTCGTGCTCGCCGAGGGCGGGGCGATCACGTTGTCGGTCGCGGTGCCGGTCTGCACCTGGCGCACCACGGTCCAGCCGTAGCAGCCCAGCACGACCACACCCACCGAGGCCATCGTCACAATGATCTTGGCGGCGCCCAGCGCCACCCGTCCAGCACGGTGCTCCACGCGTCCCGTCCCTCCGACCACCGACCCGGGTCCAGGATGCCGCCACCGCGGCCGTCCCACCCGGTCGATCCCCTGATCGTGCGGCCGTGCAACCACTCGGCCGACATCTGCGTCATCCAGTCGTGGAGGAACTGAAGGGCAGGGCCACTGGACTGCGGTGGTGGGTTGCGGTATTGCTCGCGCTGGGCACCACAGTACTCGCCGCCGTACTGGACAACCAGGTCAATCACAAGCTCGGACCCGTGTTCCAGTGCGGTTACGTGGCCGGGTGCCTACTGGCCGTGTGCCTGGTGCGCAGGCGCAACCTGTTCGGCCCGGTCGTGCAGCCGCCGCTGGTGATGGCCGCGGTGGTGCTGGCCATGACCGCGCCCGGCCACGGCAACGGGGTCGGCGTGGTCATCGCGGCCGGACAGTCGCTTGTGGACTCCTACTGGGTGCTCGTCGGCACCACGGTCGGCACCCTGCTGATCGGGACCGCGCGGGCACTGGCCGGGCGCAGGCGGTCAGCCGACCCGATCGCGGTCCCGCAGCAGCGCCGCGACGAGCAGCACCAGACCAGCGGCGCCGAGTAGCCCCAGCACCTCGACCACCGGATCCGCCCGGTCCGAGGGCAACAGGGCCACCAACCCCGCCAGGCCGAACGCGCCCGCCTGCACGAAGGCGAAGCGGCGCACCGGCGCGCGCAACGCCGCCAGGTGCAGCCTGCCCCCGCGCGGCAGGATCGCCGCCAGTGCGCAGCTCAGGTGCAGCAGGTGCACCAGCGGGATCAGCACCAGCACCTCCCAGCGCAACGGTTCACCCGGCAACACCGCCGTGGCCACCGCCGACACGCCGATCAGCAGCATCGCAGCGGGCGAACCCGGCAGCGCCACAGCCGCCACCGCGACGAACCCGACCAGTCCAATCAGGACAGCCGTAACCCCTTGCACCGCAAGGACAAGCACGATCAACGCGCCGACCACGCCGACCGCCGCCCGCAACCTCCACCCCGGAACGCCCCGCCCCCTCACCCGCCCCACCCCGAGTCCCGTTCTGGGGAGCGCGAGTCCCGGCCAAGGGCGCGCGAATCCCGGCCTGAGGCACGCGAGTCCCGCATAGCCGCGCGCGAATCCCGGCCAGGGGAGCGCGAGTCCCGCTGGCCACACACCTTGATCAGCGCGTCAGTCACCGTGACCGCCTCGCACCGGGGCGCAGGACGTGCAGGCCCTGTTCGGCACTGGACCAGGGCAGCACCGCGATTCCGTGACCGCGCAAGGCGTCCAGCCGAACACGCCGCTCCAGGGTGATGATCTGCCGCACCGGCTCCCCCCAACGGTCTTCGGGCTCGGCGACCAACTCGGCGGGCAGCACGTCCATGGCCAGCACGAGGTTGCCGCGACGAGCGGCCTGCACAGTGGCACCGACCACGGCGTCGTCGAGGAACGGGGACAGCACCACGACGAGCGCGCCGCCGGACACCTGGTGGGCGTTGAGCACCGGCCGCGAGGACCAGCCCGCGGACCGCGCGCAGACGACGAGTTGGTTGCGCAGCCTCAGCAGTTGCCGCCGACCGGCCCCGGGCCGCACGTACAGCCGCGGCCTGCCGAGGTCGACCAGACCGACCCGGTCGCCCTGGCGCAGGTAGCTCGCGGCCAGCGAGGCGGCGGCCCGCACGGCGGTGTCCAGGCTGCCGCCGGGACGCACGGCGGCTCCGCGCGCGGGCAGCGACCAGTCCGCGATCTCGGCGGCCACGTCGAACCGGGTGTCCAGCACCAGCACGACATCGGCGTCCGACTCGGCGTGGTTCTCCCGCACGTACGGCATGGAGTCGTTGCTGCGCAAGGAAACACGCCAGTCGATCCGGCGCATCCGGTCGCCGGGCTGGAACGGGCGGATGGTGCGCAGGTCCGTGCTGTCGCCGGGCCGCCGCGAGCGGTGCACGCCGACCAACCCGGCGGGGCGGGCGGGAACGGGCCCGGCGGGCAGTTCCCGCACGGGCGGCAGCAGCACCCGGCTGACCTCCCGGCCGACCATCGGGCCGTGCACGATCAACGCGTCCGGACCGGCGACGAGGTGGTCCAGGCGCAGGTCCACGCCTTCGCCCCAGGCCCGCCGGTACAGCCCGCAGGCGATCTCCGCGACCGAGGCGGGCAGCAGGTGCACCGGGCCGGGTCCAGGATTTCCCTTGTCCGGCAACCTGATCGCGAGCAGCTCGGCGCCGTGGCCCGGATCGACCCGCACGGTGGCCAGCGCGGTCTCACCGGCCTCCCCGGTCCGTGCGACCGGCAGCACGGTGACCTTCGGCGTTCCGGAGGGCTTGGTGGACAAGGCAAGCACGCTGGCGGCGAGCAGCGGGGCGCCCAGCAGGGCGAGAACCACGTTGTGCGCCAACACACCCGCCACGACCAGGCCGACACCGAGCAGCAGCCCGCGGCGCAGCGCCTCGGTGGCGTGCCAGGTCTGGTTGCGCCCGCCGAGCAGGGCCTCGCGGACCCGCCTCGCCCGCGCGAGCACCGTCACCGGGCAGCCCGGGTGCTGCTCGGGCCGGGCACCTTGTCCAGCAGTTCGGTGACCACGTCCACGCCGGTGGTGCCGGAGGTCCAGGTCTCGGGACGCAGTGTGAGCCGGTGCGCCAACCCGGCCACGGCGCACTCCTTGACGTCCTCGGGAACGACGAAGTCGCGCCCGTCGAGCACCGCGAGCGCGCGGGACACCAGCGTCAGCGCGAGCGAACCGCGCGGCGAGGCGCCGATCTCGACGGCCGGGTGCTGCCGGGTGGCGGCGACCAGGTCCACGCAGTAGCGCAGCACGTCCTCGTCCACCCGGACCTGCTCCACCCCGGCTTGCAGGCGGGCCAGTTGCGCGGCGTCCACCATGGGTGCGATCTCGGTCTCCTCGCGCTGGCGGGAAAGCCTGCGGCGCAACACCTCCAGCTCCTCGGCGGCGGGTGGGTAGCCCACGTCCAGTCGCAGCAGGAACCGGTCCAGCTGAGCCTCGGGCAACGGGTAGGTGCCTTCGTACTCAACCGGATTCGCGGTGGCCAGCACGTGGAACGGCCTGGGCAGGGGAAAAGTCCGGCCCTCGACGGTGACCTGGCGTTCCTGCATGGCCTCCAGCAGCGCCGACTGGGTCTTCGGCGGGGTGCGGTTGATCTCGTCGGCGAGCAGCAGCCCGGCGAACACCGGGCCGTGCCGGAAGGTGAACTCGCGTCCGGCCGGGTCGTACAGGAAGGAGCCTGTGACGTCGGCGGGCAGCAGGTCCGGGGTGCACTGCAAACGGCGGAACTCCAGGCCCAGTGCTTGGGCGAGGCTGCGCGCCATCAGGGTCTTGCCCAGTCCTGGCACGTCTTCCAGCAGCACGTGTCCCCCGGCGAGCACAGCGGCGACCGCCAGCCGCAGGGTGCGCCGCCTGCCGACCACGACCTCGCCCACGGCGGTGAGCACCGAGTCGCCGACCGCCGCGACCTCGGTCACGGCTGCTCCGTCCACAGTGGTCACAGTTCCTCCAGTCGGGCCAACAGGGTGCTGAGCTCCTCGGGGCCAGGCATGCGGGCGCCCCGATCGGTGAGCAGGGCGAGCAGTTCGCCGCCCAGCAGGGATTGTGCGCGTGGATCGGTCAGGTCCTCGACCCCGGCTTGGCGCAGTCTGGCCAGTGCGAGCTCGCGCAGCCTGGGCTGGATCCGGCTGCGGAACCGGCCCGCGTCGGTGGCGGCATCGGCGAGGCGCCCGCTGAGCGCGCTGGCCTGCGGGGTGGACAGGGCGCCGTCGGTGGCGGGCAGGGGCTGCCAGGCCGGTTCACTGGTCATCGGGGAACGGGCCAGCACCAACACCAACAGCCCGATCGGCAGGGTCAGCAGCGCAGCCCAGAGCACGGGTGCGCCGAGCAACCAGCTCAGGCAGGTCAGCGCCACGGCCGAGCACCCGACCGCCGAGGCGATCGCACGCGGCCAGCTCATCAGCGGGTTCACCGCGCCGCCGCCAGATCTATCGCGACCCGGTCCAGCGCCTGGGCCGCGGACTCCGCGTCCGCGTCGCTGACCTGCGCCGACTGGTCGAAGCGAGCCCGCACGTACAGGGCGCGCAACCGGGCCAGTGCCTGGGCGTCGACCTGGTGCGCGGCGAGCACGGCGGCCACGAACTCGGTGGGCGTCTGCTGCGGGCGGCGGGGCGTGCCGCTGGCGGTCGCGCTGTCCTCCAGCCCGACCCAGGCCGCGATCACGCGGTCACCGGGCGGTCCGCCCTCGCGGGCGCGGAGCTGGGCCGCGGCCCTGCGGGCCCGTTGTGCGAGCACGGCGCCGCTGACCGCGGTCGGCGCGGAGTCCTCGGTGGTCACCGGGTCGGCCGTGCCGCGAACGCGGAGTTTGGGCCGCAGCCGGAGCAGGGCGACAAGTCCGGCGGCACCGAGCAGGAGGATCACCAGGATGAGGACCAGCGCGAACAGGTCGATGACGCCGCCGACCGCGGTGGGCGGGTAGCCGTCCGGCTGGGGGCTGGTGGTGCCGGTGGCCGTGATCGGCGCGGGCTGGAAGGTCGGCGCGCTGAACGTCACGGGCGAGCGGCCGCGAGCCGCGAGTGCCGCGAGCAGCAGCAGGGCGGCCAGCGACAGCAGCAGCGGGAGCCTGGCTCTCACGCGGTCGCACCGGACGGATCTGGCATGGTGGCAGCATGCCTCACCGGGACCTCGTGGACGAACGGGTTCGCCAGTTCCGACGTGTGGCCGTGACCGATCACGGCCTGCGCGCCGCGGCGGTGGCCGTGGTGCTCGTCGGCGACGGGCCGGCGGAGGGCGTCTGGCTGACCCTGCGGCCGTCACGGATGCGCGCGCACCCCGGGCAGTTCGCGCTGCCGGGCGGCAAGCTGGACCCGGGTGAGGACGCCGTGGACGCCGCGCTGCGCGAGCTGCACGAGGAGTTGGGCGTGCGGGCGGGCCGCGAGCAGGTGCTGGGGCTGCTCGACGACTACCCGACCCGTTCCGGGTACGTGATCACTCCCGTGGTGCTGCGGGTCGCCGAGGCCGTGCTGGACCCGAACCCGGCGGAGGTGGCCGAGGTGTTCCTGATCCCGCTCGCGGAACTGGACGTGCCGCCGAGGTTGCTGCGCATCCCCGAGTCGGACCGGCCCGTGGTGCAGCTGCCGCTCGTGGGCAGCCTGGTGCACGCGCCGACCGCGGCGGTGCTGCACCAGTTCCGCGAGGTCGCGCTGCACGGGCGGCACACCAGGGTCGCCCACCTGGAGCAGCCGGTGTTCGCCTGGCGCTGAGCCGGGGGCACGATGTGCACATGGGACTGTTCACCGTCGCCGAGGCCCGAGAGGAACTGGCCAGGCTGTTGCCGGTGCTGGACGAGCTGGTGCGGCTGCGCGCCGACGCCGCCGAGCTGTGCGCCTCGCTGGCACCGGACGGCCCGCCGACCCCGCTGGGCGGGCTGCCCGAGATGAAGGCGGCGCAGGCCCGGCTGGACGACCTGATGACCACCGTGCAGCAGACCGGCGCCGAGCTGAAGGGCTTCGCCCCGCTGCTGGTCGACTTCCCGGCGGATCTCGACGGGGTGCCGGTCCTGCTGTGCTGGCTGGAGGGCGACACCGAACTGGCCTGGTACCACCGCGCCGACCTGGGCTTCGCCGGCCGCCGCCGACTGGACTGCTGAGCGGCACGCAACCAAAGCGCGTGTCGGCGCTTCCGGTGGCGCGTGTCGGACGTTCCCGTGCGGTGTGTTCGCCGTCCCGGTACGGCCTCCCACGGGGTGGGAAACCGGGCCGGAAGCGCGAACTCGCCGTACCGGAAGCGCCGACACGCGCCACAGCTGGCGCCGACACGCGCTGGTTCGCCCCGGGGCGTTCGGCCTCAGCGGACGGTGATCGTCACGGTGGCGGTGCTGGTCGCGGCGGGCAGGCGGGTCGTGTCCACCACGAGGAACTCGCCGTCGTCCTGGCGGCCGTTGGGCTGGCTCTTCACGTGCAACTGGTACGGCGCCGTCGAGTTGGTGATGCCGTCGATGCCGAAGTCGCTGTCGTTGCTGATCACCAGCGTGCGACCACCGTTGATCGCGGCCACGCCCTCCACCTTGTCGTGACCGAAGAAGCCGCCGCTGGGGTCCAGGCCAGTGACCAGGCCGCCGAGGTCCAGGTGCAGCGACTTGGCCACCGGCCTGATGCCGACCTTGGCCAGGTCAGCCGTGGCCGTGGCGGTGTCGTCGGTGCCCACGTACGCGTCGATGCTGTGCTTGTCGGGGCCGACGAGCAGGCCACCCTTGCCCGCGTCGTAACCCGCGGCGGCCGGACCCACGTCGGTGGCCCCGGCCAGGTCGATCTTGAACAGCTTCTTGTACGCGCCGGGCTCCGGCTTGCCGTCACGCTCGTCGACCAGGAACGTGGTGCTGCTCAGCGCGGTGATCTCACTGACCGCCCCGCTGTGGGTCTTCGGGTCGTCGAGCAGGTACAGGTACTCGTGCGTGGCCTTGCTGCGCAGGTCGTAGGTCACGATGCGCAGGGTGGTGACGTTCGCGGGCTTCTTGGTCAGGTCGGGCTGCTGCAGGGCGGACTGCATGATGCCGACCAGGGTCCGGCCGTCCGGGGTGATGGTCAGCCCCTCCATGCCCTTGTTCGGCACGCGGTTGGCGAGCTCGGCGGGCAGCGAGCCGTCGAAGGGCGAAAGCCGTTGCAGGGCAAGGCCGTTGCGGTCGAAGTGGGTGATGAACGGGCCGTACTCGTCGGAGACCCAGAACGTGCCGTCGGGCAGGGCCACGATCCCCTCGGGGTCGTAGCCGTTGGGGTCGGCGGCCAGCGGGACCCCGTTGATGTCCACAATGGACTCACCGGTGTTCGCCGCCGTGCTGACCCGTCCGCTGTACGGGGTGCCGTCGGCCGCGCGCAGCGGGATCTTCCTGCGCAGCACGGCCTTGCCGTCCACGAGCTGGAAGCGGCCGATGCTGGGCGTGAACGAGGTCAGCGGCTCGATCTTGACCCCGTTAGGCCCGTCCACGTTGGGGCCGCGGTCGGTCAGGCCGTAGAACTCGTCGCAGGAACCGGGCACCGGGGTCAGCCCGGACCCATAGCCGCCGCCAGTGATCGGCACCCCGCCGACCGTGGCCAGCGCGGGCAGGTTCGTGCGGTACAGCCGGACCGCGTCGCTGGCGGTGTAGGTGAAGCTGTCGGTCCCGGTGAACCCGGCGGCCGGGGTGTAGCGGAAGGTACCGTCGGGGTTGATGTCCAGCGAGCCGTGCGCGGGGGCGGTGTGCGAGACGACGGTCAGCGGATTGCCCCGGTCGTTGCCCAGCACACCTCGGCCGTGCGTGGTCAGCGTCTGGCCAGCGCGCACCCGGTAGCTGTCGGCGACGGTCCCCAGCGGGTGACCGGCGGCCTGCGCGGTCCCGCCGGACAACAGGGTCAGTGCGACGGTCCCCGCGATGGCGGCGATCCCTCGACGGTTCATCGTTCCTCCTCAGCGCACCCGGTGGTGCACCGCGGGAGTCTCACCAGCGGAGGTGGACGCGGCGGGTCCGCCGGGCGTCCAGTCGATGAACAGTGCCGGGGAGCGCTCAGGGCGCCAACGCGGCGTAAACGATCGTGTTGTCCCGGTAGCTGCCCGCGCTGTGGTCGAAGGAACCGCCGCAGGTGATCACGCGCAGTTCCGGCTTCCCGTTGTCCCCGTAGACCTCCTGGGTCGGGAAGTTCGTCTTGGGCGCCTGCTCGACCTTGTACACCACGAACCGTGCTGTGGTCCCGTCCTGGCGCGGCACCAGGATCTCGGTGCCCGCGGTCACCTCGCGCAGCCGGTAGAACACGCCCTCCTTGTTCGCCCCGTCCACGTGCCCCAGCAGCACGGCCGAACCCTTCTCCCCCGGCGTGGGACCGTTGGCGTACCAGCCCGCCTGCATCGGCTGGCTCACCGGGGGCACCTGCACGGTCTGATCCGCGTTGAGCCCCAAGGACACCAGGGAGGAGTCCACCCCGATGCTCGGGATGCGCACCCGCAGCGGTGTCGACTTGGCCATCGGCTCGCCGGTGCTGCCTGCGGAGTTGGTGAAGCCCACGGCCGCCACGGCGTGCGTGATCTCGTCGCGGAAGCCGTAGCCCACGATGCCCAGCCCGACCAGGACGAGCAGGGCGGCGACCGCCCCTGCCCCACCGCGACGCCTGCGCGGCGGCCGCACCGACCGCTGCCGGGAAGCCTTGGGCTGCTGGAACCGCAGGGTCGGCTCGCGCCGAACCGGTTGAGCCGCAACGGCTTGGGGCTGGCGCCAGTCCGGTCGCCGCTGCTCGGGCCGCGGCTGCCGCGGGCGGTGCGCCTGCGGTTGCGGCCAACCCGGTTGCGAGCCGCCGGGCTGGCGCTGGCCGCGCGCGTCAGGGTGCGGCCAACCCCGCTGCCCGCCCTGGGCCTGCGGGCCGCCTGCCCGCGTCCACCCCTGCGGCTGCCGACCTCCGGCCTGCGGCCAACCCTGTTGCAGGCCGCCCGGCTGCGAGCCGGTCTGCCGCTGCGGCCAACCCGGCTGCGGCGAACCCTGTTGTGCCTGAGCCCCACCCGCCTGCGGCCACGCCGGGGGCGGCACGGGCCGCGCACCGCCGACCGGGCCGCGGGGCGGTACCGGCAACGCCCTGGCCGGGTGCGGGTCCCGGCCAGGGAACTGCGGGTGCACGGCGGTCAGCCCTGGGTCGCGCGGCGCCGCAGCGCCCAGACGCCGACGCCGCCACCGGCGAGGACCACGGCGCCGCCCATGGCGATCAGGCCGAGGTTGCCGCCCTCGTCAGCGGTGCCGCCGCCACCGGTCTGCGGGGCGCCCTTGGGCACCTCACCGGACTTGGCGGTGGTGCTCGGCGCGCGGGTCACCGTGGAGCTGGGCGCCTTGCTGGACGGGCTGGTGGTGACGGTCGTCGTCGGCGCGGCGGAGGAGCTCGGAGCCGTCGTGCTCTCCGTGGTGATGGGCGCCGAGGTGGTGGTGTCGGCGGCGACCACGGCGCGGGGCTGCCCCTCCGCGGCCATCGCGACGGGCGCCGCGGCCAGCACGGCCATCGCGCCGAGCAGGCTGCCACCGACCAGTACCCGAGTGATCTTCATGAGCTGTCCTTTCCCCGACTTGCCTGTCGAAGAGGAAGACGTCGGCCCGGCACCGGGGTTGACCTGCGGTGTTCCTGCCCACGGTCAGGCAACCTTTGCCCCAAGATCAGCGTCTTACAGGTCCAGACCCGCGCGCACGGCGAGCACCGCGAGCTGGACCCGGTTGGCGCAGCCGGTCTTGGCCGCCAGCGCGGACACGTGCGTCTTCACCGTGGTCACGGCCAGGAACAGGCGCTCGCCGATCTCCGCGTTGGACGCGCCGGTGGCCAGCAGGGCCAGCACCTCGCACTCCCGCTCGGTCAGCGCGGGCAACTCGGCACGCGTGCCAGTGCCCATGGCCCGGGACACGATGCGCGCCAACACCTCCGGGCTGAACACGGTCTCGCCCGCGGCCACGGCGCGGATCGCGGCCAGCACCCGTTCCGGCTCGGCGTGCTTGGCCAGGAACCCGGCGGCCCCGGCCCGCAGCGCCGCGTACAGGTGCTCGTCCTCGTCGAAGGTGGTCAGCACCAGCACCCGCGAGCCGGGGTGGTCGCGGGCGATCAGCTCGGTGGCGCGCACCCCGTCCATCACCGGCATGCGCAGGTCCATCACCACCACCTCGGGCGCGTCCGCGCACACCGCGCGCAGCGCCACCTCGCCGTTCCCGGCCTCCCCCACCACCTCCAGGTCGGCCGCGCTCTGGCACAGCATGCGCAGTCCCGCACGCACGATCGGCTGGTCGTCCACCAGCAGCACCCCGGTCACGAGGGCACCGCGGGCACCAGCGCCCGGACCCGCCAGCCCTCGGTGGTCGGCCCGGCCAGCAGCGTGCCGCCGAGCAGGTCCACCCGCTCCCGCATGCCGACCAGCCCCCAGCCGGTGCCGGTCTGGGCCAGTGCCCGCGTGCCGTTGAGGATGTCGACCTCCACCGCGTCCTCGCGGGTCGTCACGCGCACCCGCACCTTGCCGCCGGGCGCCCCGTGCTTGACGACGTTGGTCAAGCTCTCCTGGGTCACCCGCAGCACCGCCAGCCCCTGCACCGCCTCGACCCGGCTCAGGTCGTCCACGTGCCAGTCCACCCGGAACTCCTCGCGCAGGGTCCGCTCCAGCTCGGCCAGCGCACCGGCCAGGTTGGTGGGGTTCAGCAGCGGGGCCAGTTCCCGGTCGGTCATGCCCGGGTCGCGCAGCAGGTCGAGCATCTGCCGCACCTGGCGCAGGCTGGTGGTGGCGGCTTGACGCACGTCGTCAAGTACTTCGCTCAGCGGGTCGCCCAACTCCGGGTGGGCGTAGCGGGCGGCGGTCACCCGCAGCGCGATGGAGGACAGGTGGTGCGCGGTGATGTCGTGCAACTCCCTGGCCAGGGCCGTGCGCTCGGTGGTGCGCACCCGGGCCTCGGCGTCGCGGGCGTGCTCCTGGGCGGCCACCGCCAGTGCGCGCAGCGAGCGGATGTACAGCCCGAGCAGCACCGGGGCGGCGACCATGCTGCACACGGCCAGGTAGAAGGCGGGCGGGGCCTGGTCCAGCCGCCAGTTGCCGAGCTTGAGCAGCACGGCGGCCAGGGCCGCCAGCACGCCGAGTGCCAGCGGCCAGCCGCGGCGGCGCACGGGCAGTTCGGCGGCCGACACCAGCAGCAGCAACAACACCGCGTCCGAGGCGGGCGGGTCCAGTCTGCCCGCGACCAGCACGAGTCCGCACTGGGCCAGCACGGACAGCAGCGGGAACCGTGGAACGGCCAGCAACACCGCGCAGGACAGCGCGAGCCAGAGCCAGCCGCGGGCGGTCACCAGGCCCTCGCCGATCACCAACAGGTAGCCGAGGGCGAAGGCCATCGGCACCAGGCGCACGGGCAGAGAATGCACCCGAACGACATTAGGCCCTTTGGGCGTGACCGCGCGGAAACGGTAACCGAGTGCCACGGCGTGGCGACATCAAGGACATGGCCGGTGGGTTCGCGGTGATCGACGTGGAGACGACGGGGCTGTCAGCGGACCGGCACGACCGTGTGGTCGAGGTGGCGGTGGTGCGGCTGGACGCGGGCGGCCAACCGGAAGGTGAGTGGTGCACGCTGGTCAACCCGCAGCGGGACATGGGGCCGCAGCACATCCACCGGATCTCCGCGGCGCAGGCCAGACTGGCGCCGACCTTCGCCGACATCGCCGGTGATCTCGCCGCACAACTGGCGGGCCGGGTGCTCGTGGCGCACAACCTGCCCTTCGACGCGCGCTTCGTGCAGGCGGAGTACGCGCGGCTGGGCAGCGTCGCCGAGCTGGCGGTCGCGCCGGGGCTGTGCACGATGCGGCTTGCCACCGAGTTGCTGGACTCCCCCAGCCGCAAGCTCGCCGCGTGCTGCGCGGTGGCGGGCGTGCCGTTGACCAACGCGCACTCGGCGCTCTACGACGCGCGAGCGGCGGCCGGTCTGCTGCGCTACTTCCTGCGCGACAACGGGTCCACCTGGCAGCACCTGGTGGACCAGGCACTGGTGTGGCCGTGGCCGGTGCTGCCCGAGCCGTGCGGGCGCAGGTTGCTGCGCGGGCACACGCCCAGGGCGCCGATCCACTTCCTGGCCCGGCTCGTGGACCGACTGCCCCGGGTCACCGAGCCGCCCAACGCCGACGCCTACCTGGCCGTGCTGGACAACGCCCTGTTGGACCGGCACGTCTCGGACACCGAGCAGGACGCGCTGGTGGACACGGCCACCGCGCTGGGGCTGGACCGCGAGCAGGTCCTCGGCCTGCACTGGAACTACCTGCTGGGGCTGGCCCGCGCGGCCTGGGCCGACGAGGTGGTGACCGCGGCCGAACGCGCGGACCTGGTGCTGGTGGCGCGGTTGCTGGGACTGGCCGAGCAGGACGTGGAACTGGCTCTGGAGCAGACCCTCGGCCAGGGGGACGCGCACGAGCGCTTCCGGCTGCTGCCCGGTGATCAGGTGGTGTTCACCGGGCAGACCTCGGTGCGCCCGCGCGAGCAGTGGGAGCAGGTGGCCCGCGAGCGCGGGTTGCGGGTGCACGGCGGGGTCACCAAGCGGACCAGGCTGGTGATCGCCGCCGACCCGGACTCGGCCTCCGGCAAGGCCGCGAAGGCCCGCACCTACGGCATCCCGATCGTCACCGAGCAGGCCTTCGAGCGGCTGCTCACAGACCTGCCATCAGGTCCGTCTCGGTGATGCCGGGGCCCTGGCCAGCGCGGATGAACCACTCGGTGCCGAAGGAGTAGCGGAAACCCTCCTCGGGCATGGCCAGGAAGAAGGACTGCTCGCTGATCTGGCTGGCGTGCGCGCGCATGGCCTTGCGCTTGTACTCCAGGAACTCAGTGACGTCCACGGCCGCGGTCAGCTCGGACTCGGGCTTGCCGAACTGCACGTCCTCCTGGACCTGCGGCATCTCGATGCCCGCCGCGGCGGCCTGCTCGGCGAAGGCCTTCATGCCGCGCACCATGTGGTCCCGGTTCATCGTGCTCTGGTAGACCCTTGGCGTACCAGCGAGTTCGGCCGCGCGCATGCCGACGCGGTGCACCTGGATGTGGTCCGGGTGCCCGTAGCCGCCGTTGTCGTCGTAGCAGGTGAGCACGTCCGCGTTCTCCTCGCGCAGGATCGCGGCCAACTGCTGCGCGGCCTGCTCCACCGAGGCGGTCCAGAACGAGCCGGGCTCCTCGTTGGTGGGCCTGCCCATCATGCCGGAGTCCACGTAGCCCAGGAACTCCACGCGCTGCACGCCGAGGATCTCCGCCGAGGCGTGCGTCTCGGCAACCCTGCGCTGCCACAGCGGTTCGCCCTCGGCGAGGAAGCCCTCGGCCACCTCGCCGTGCTCACCCCTGGTGGCGACCACGAGCACGACCCGGTGGCCCTGCTCGTGCGCCCTGCGCATGACCCCACCGCAGCCGATGCACTCGTCGTCGGGGTGGGCGTGGAAAGTGACCATGGTCGCCATTGGCGTGAGGCTACCCCTCGGTCCCGCTCTGCTCGGCCAGGAACCGCTCGAACTCCGTGCCCAACTCCTCCGCCGTGGGCAGTTCCATGTCCTCGGTCAGCAGGCTCTCCCGCTGCGCGGCCTCGGCGAAGGTGTCGTACTGGCGCTCCAGCGCGCGCACCACGTCGGCCACCTCCTCCGAGCCCTCCACCTGGCGGTCGATCTCCACGTCGGTGCGCTTGGCCGCCTCGCGCAGGGCCTGCTCGGGCAGGTCCAGACCGGTGCCCTGGCCCAGCGCCGCCAGCAACCGCAGGGCGGCGGCGTGGTAGGCGGTCTGCGCCAGGTAGTGCGGCACGTGCGCGGCGTACCCGGAGGCGTCGCGGCCCGCCTCGCCGAGCCGGAACTCCAGCAGCGCGGCGAAACTGCCCGGCACCTGGAGCCGGTTGGGCATCTGCTCGTGCCGGCCGATCAGCTCGGGGCGGGTGCCGTGCGCGGTGACGCCCAGCGACCTGGTGTGCGGCACGCCCATCGGGATGCCGTGGAAGGAGGTGGCCATGCGCACACCCCAGCGGTCCATCAGGTTGCGCACCGCCTGCACGACCAGTTCCCACTCGTGGTCGGGCTCCGGCCCGGTCAGCAGCAGGAACGGGCTGCCCGCCAGGTCGTGCAGCAGGTGCACGACCAGTTCGGGCGTCTGGTAGTCGGCCCAGTGGTCGGTGGCGTAGGTCATCAGCGGCCGCCGCGAGCGGTAGTCGATCAGCCGGTCCACGTCGAAACGCGCCACCACGCGGTGCTCCAGCCGCTCCAGCAGGTGCTCGACCACGAGCTTGCCCGCCATGCCCGCGTCCATGAACCCGTCGAAGTGGTGCAGGAGCACGGCCCCGTCCAGCTCGGGCACACCCGGCTCGACCTCGTAGTACAGCTCCTCGGGATCCCGCCCCACCAGAGTCCTCCCTCATACCTCGCACGCGTGCCTACCTCCTTCCAACGTACGGAGGTGTCCAGCACATTCCTGATCCGGGCGCTGGACTTCTCGGTAGCCCACTCCGTATAGTCCACGTGGAATAAACGACACGGAGGATCAGCACCCGGTGGCGCCCGCGAAACTCACCCCACTCGCGCTGGCAGTGCTCGAACTGCTCGCCGAGCGGCCGATGCACCCCTACGAGATCGCCCAGCTCATGCGTGAGCGGCAGATGGACCGCCGGGTCAAGGTGAAGGCCGGCTCGCTCTACCACACGGTGGAACGCCTGCACGGCCAGGAACTGATCGAGGTGGTGGACACCCAGCGGGACGGGCGCAGGCCCGAGCGCACGGTGTACGGCATGACCGAGGCGGGCCGCGCCGCGCTGGTGGCGCGGGCAAGCGAGATCATCGGCAGCGTCGCCGAGGAGTACCCCGAGTTCACCAGCGGCCTCGGTGTGGTCAACGACCTGGACCGCGAGCAGGCGCTGACCCAACTGCGCCGCCGCGAGCAGGTGCTGGTCGAGCAGTCCTCGGTGGACGAGCTGATCAACGCCGAGCTCACCGGCAAGGCGCTGCCGCCGATCTACTGGCTGGACTTCCAGTACGTGCGGGACCTGCGCGCGTTCGAGCTGGCCTGGACCAGGCGGCTCATCGAGGACATCGACAGCGGCCGGCTGCGGTGGCAGCCCAGGACCGCCCACGAGAACGGAACACCATGACCACCCGCACGACCAGCCCGTGGGCGGCGCTGTCCGCGCTGTGCCTGGGCTTCTTCATGATCCTGCTGGACAGCACGATCGTGTCCATCGCGATGCCCGCGATGCTGCGCGAGCTGGACGCCAGCCTGAACGCGGTGGTCTGGGTCACCAGCGTGTACCTGCTGGCCTACGCCGTGCCCATGCTGCTGGCCTCCCGACTGGGCGACCGGTTCGGGCCCAAACGGCTCTACCTGGTCGGCCTGGCCGTGTTCACCGGGGCCTCGCTGTGGTGCGGGCTGTCCGGCTCGGTCGGCTGGCTGATCGCCGCCCGCGCCGTGCAGGGGCTGGGCGCCGCGCTGATGACCCCGCAGACCCTGGCCTTCATCAGCCACCTGTTCCCGCCCGCCAGGCGCGGCACGGCGATGGGCATGTGGGGCGCGGTCGCGGGCCTGGCCACGGTGGCCGGCCCGCTGCTGGGCGGCCTGCTGGTGGACGGCCTGGGCTGGCAGTGGATCTTCTACGTGAACGTGCCGATCGGCGTGGTCGCGCTGGCCGCCACCGCCGTGCTCGTGCCCGACTGGCAGCCCAGGCACGCGCACTCCTTCGACGTGCTGGGCATCCTGTTGTCCGGGGCCGGGCTGCTGTGCCTGGTGTTCGGCCTGCAGAACGGGCAGCAGTTCGGCTGGGACGCGGGCGTGTTCGAGTTCATCGGCGCCGGACTGGCCCTGCTGGTCGCCTTCGTGGTGTGGCAGCGGTTCAACCGCCGTGAACCCCTTGTGCCGCTGGAGGTCTTCGCCAACCGGGGCTTCTCCGCCGGCAGCCTCACCTCGGTTGCCGTGGGCTTCTCGATCACCAGCATGTTCGTGCCGCTGATCATCTACTTGCAGACCGTGATCGGCCTGAGCCCGCTCATGGCCGGGGTGCTGACCGCGCCCACCTCGCTGCTGTCCGGGGTCGTCGCGCCCTTCGTCGGCCGCCTGTCCGACCGCGTCAACGGCAAGTACCTGGTGATGTTCGGGCTGGTCGCGACCGCGGCCGGGCTGGTCGTCGTGGCGTTGCAGGCCACGCCAACCGGCAACCCGTGGACCCTGCTGCCCGGCCTGCTGGTGTCCGGGCTGGGCATCGGTTTCGTGTTCACACCGATGAGCAACCTCACCATGGGTTCGGTGCCGCCGAAGCTGACCGGAACCGCCTCGGGCATCTACAACACGGCGCGCCAGATCGGCAGCGTACTGGGCAGCGCGGCGGTCGGCGTGCTGTTGCAGGCGCGGATCACCGCCGCGATGACCGAGGAGGCGGCCAAGCTGCCCGCGGCGATGCGCCAGCGGTTCCTGGACAGCATGGCCAACTCCGCCAACGAGTTCGGCTCCAGCACCGCGGGGCAGGCGCCCCCGCAGATCACCGAGGCCGTCCACAACGGACTGACCACGGCGATGAGCCAGACCATGGTGCTGCCGATCCTGGTGCTGCTGCTGGGAGTGATCTCCGCCGCGGCGATGAAGCGCAGCGCCCGCAAGCAGGCCGCTCAGCCCGAGCCGGTCGGCGTCTGAGACAGCTGCGCCAGGCCGAACACCGGCACGATGTGCCGCCGCGCGAACTCCCGCGCGGCGGCCACCTCGTCCACCGGGATCCGGGTCCGCCGGGTCAGCGCCAGGGACAGCGCCACGCGGGCGATCATCTCGGCCACCGGCTCCGGCGCGAACCCGGGCACCTGGCCAGCGCGCTGGAGCCGCACCACGAACTCGGCGAGGTAGTCGGTGCCGATGCCCAGCAGGGCCGCACCGTCCACAGTGAGCAGTGGCAACACGGCCTCCGGCTCGGTTTTGAGCAGTCGTGCCAACAGTTTCTGGCGGCGCAGGCCGTGCAGGAAGGCCACGAACAACTCGACGACCTGCTCCCGCGCCCCAGCGGACTGGTCCACCCCGCGGTCCACGGCGGTGACGAAGCGGCGTGCCTCCCGCAGGGTCACCGCGTGGACCAGTTCGGGTTTCTGCGTGAACCGGCGGTACAGCGTTGCCTGGCTGATCCCCGCCCTGCGCGCGACCTCCGCCATGCTGGTACGCCGGATCCCGTAGTCCAGGAAGGCCGCCAGCGCGGCGTCCAGGATCTCGGTGTGCTCCTCGGCTGAGGCGTCGCGGATCAGCGCCAGCAGGTCGGCCGTCACGCGGGGACCCCGCGGGCGGCCCGCCTCGCCCGGTACGCCAACGGGTACTGCCGCAGCCGCTCGGGCACCAGCGGGGCGGTGGCCCGCACCGCTGCCGCGAACCGGCGCAGCCTGCGCTCGTGCACGTCCGTCCACTCCAGACCGAGCTTCTCGCGCAGCGCGGGCGGCAGCGTGCCGACGGTCGTGTCGTACAGCGCGAAGCGGCCCAGCGGGCGCAGCGGGGCCCACAGCGCCTTCGGGAAAAGCCGCCACGGGGGCGGCGGCACGTCGTTCAACGTCAACGACTCCAACAGGTCCTGTGCGGCGGGGTTCGGCGCCAACCTGGTGTCGATCATGCCGTCCAGGTAGGTGTGGAACTCCCCCAGTGTCGGCGGCATGCGGCGCTGCGCCACGCCCAGCACCAGACCGGCCTGCCGCCACTCCGCGTAGAACTGCCGCTGCTGCGCGCCGGTCAGCGGCTGCTCGAACAGCCCGTACAACTCCAGCATGGAGCTGAAGATCGACAGGTGCACCCAGGCGTACGGCTCCGGGTGCAGCGCGCTGTACCGCTCCCCGTGGAACCCGGTGCCCCGGATCGACCTGTGCGTCTCGCGCAGCCGCTGACCTTCGGCCACCGCGTCGGGGCCGCCGAACAACTGGGTGACCAGCGAGCCGACGGTCCGCTCCAGGCGGCCCCAGGGGTCGGTGCGGAACACCGAGTGGTCGTGCACGCCCGCGCCGATCACCGGGTGCATGACCTGCATCAGCAGCGACCTGCCCGCCAGCAGCAGGGCCCTGCGGTCGAAGCCCAGCCGCCAGGCCAGGGAGTCCGGTCCCAGTGGAGCCGCCATGCCCGCACCTCCGCGCGCCGACACGCTGAGAGACTTCTCCTCTCACCCTCTCACGGCCCGGCTCACCCCGCACCCGGCGAGTCCCGCCCACCGGAGCACGAGTCCCGGTCACCGGAGCGCGAGTCCCGCTCTCCCGCACGCGAGTCCCGGTCACCGACACGCCGACCACGGACCCAGGGCGGGACTCGGGCTCCCCAGGACGGGACTCGGCTGCCCCAGAGCGGGACTCGGGTTTGTTGGGGGAACAGCGAAGACCCGCCCATCGCGCGGATGGGCGGGCCTCGCGGCGCCGTCAAGCAGGGATCAGGCGGAACGCTTGAGGCGGTTCTCCGCGGAGATCACCAGCGATACACCGATCACCAGGATGACCACGGCGACACCGATGACCGTCCACTGCTGCACGCCCTCCTGCATCATGATCTTCGCCTCGGCGATGCCGCCGAGCCCGATCACGTTGAGCGTGTGCGCCCGGCCCATGCGCCGGTTCTCCTTGGAGTTCTTGGGCACCTTCTTCCAGACAGAGGCCAGTCCGAACGAGGCGGAGACCGTCCACAGGAAGAAGATGAGCAGGACGACTCCGGCGGCCCCGCCTGCGATCAGACGCCACTGTTCCACGATGTGCACCTTCCTCGGTGTTGCCGGTTCAGCCGGCCAGGCCGGCGTTGTGCGCGGTGCGCATCCACTGGGCGAGCATGCCGTACCAGCGGACGTTGTCGGAGCGCTCCACGAACCAGCGGTAGTTGAGCAGCAGGTAGACCTCGACCTCGTTCTTCAACCGCAGCACCACGGGAGCCCCGAACCTGCGCACCCCGCCACCGATGAACCGGCCGTACAGCTCGGTGAACTCGTGGCTGATGTCCAGGATCTGGCTCGGGTAGATGCTGACGTCACCGGTGCTGTCCCAGTCGCCGAGCACGAGCCGGTTGCCGTACAGGCTGGCCGTGCCCCGCCTCGGGAACAGCACCTTCTGGTTGATCATCGCCTTGGCGAACGCCGCCTTGCTGGTGACGGCCAGGTCGGCCGCCGTAGTGGCGATGTAGCCGTCCCGCGCGAGCAACGCGTCCGGGTCGACGGTGAGATCTGCCATGCGCACCATTGTGGTGCTGATGATCAGCAGCCCACAGTGGGCAATGGGCTAGTACCGGGTGCCAAGGGTAGCTTGCCGTTACGACTTTGGTCGTAGCGCGACTCACGCACTGTTCGCATCGTGGGCCAAAAGGGCGATCTGCACTCGGTTGTTCAGGTCCAACTTGGCCAGCAGACGGGTGATGTGCGCCTTGACCGTGGGCACGCTCATGAACAACTCGGAGGCGATCTCGGCGTTGGTCTTGCCCTCGCCGATGGCCATCGCCACCTCGCGCTCGCGCTCGGAGAGCTGTCCGAGCAGGTCGAGTGCCTTGCGCTGGCGGCTGGGCGCGGCGTCGTCGGCCACGTGGTTGATCAGCTGCCTGGTCACCGTCGGCGAGAGGATCGGCTCACCGGCGGACACGCGCAGGATCGCGTCCACGATCTCGGCGGGCGGGGTGTGCTTGAGCAGGAAACCACTGGCACCGGCCCGCAGCGCGCGCAGCACGTTCTCGTCGGTGTCCATCGTGGTCAGCATGATGACCTCGGGCGGATCGGCCCTGCGCCGCAGCTGCTGGGCGGCGACCAGACCGTCCACCTCGGGCATGCGGATGTCCATCAGCACGATGTCCGGCCGGTGCTTGTCCACCGCCGCGGGCACCTCGGCACCGTTGGTGGCCTCGCCGACGATCTCCAGCTCGGCCGTGCCGCCCAGCATCGTGCGCAGGCCACTGCGCACGAGCGGGTCGTCGTCGACGATCAGGAGCCGGATCGGCGACCGCTGCTGCTCGTTCATGACGGCCAGGGTAGCCAAGCCCACAGCCGGAACTCCCCGGCAGTGGTGCGTCCGTGCTCCAACCGGCCACCGGCCAGCGTCGCCCGCTCGGTCAGCCCGGCCAGACCCGCGCCCGCCCCAGGCACGGCACCGCCCGCCTGCCTGGGCCGCGTGCCCTGCAGCGCGTTGCGCATCTCGATCACCAGCCCCTCCGCCTTGGCCCCGCTGACCTGGACGTGCACGGTGACCTGCGGCGCGTGCTTACGCGCGTTGGTCAGCCCCTCCTGCACGATCCGGTAGGCGTTGCGCCCCAACCCGGCGGGCGCGTCCTCCACGTGCTGCACGTCCATGACGAACGCGACGTCCATGCCCGCCTGCTCGCTCTCCCGTACCAGGTCGGGAAGATCGGCCAGCGTGATCTGCGGACGCTGCGGCTCGCCGATGGACTCGGGGTCCCGCAGCACGTAGATCACCTCGCGCAGGTCCACAAGGGACTGGTGCGCGCTGGCCCTGATCACCCCGGCCGCCTTGGCGATCTCCTCGGCGGGGGCGTCGGGCCGGAACTCCAGTGCGCCCGCGTGCATGCTCAGCAGGGACAGCCGGTGCGCCAGCACGTCGTGCATCTCGCGGGCGATCCGCTCGCGCTCGCGCAGCTTCGCCTGGTCCACGCGCAGTTCCTGCTCGGTCTCGGCGCGGCGGGTCCGCTCGGCCAGGGACATCACCAGTTGCCGCCGGGCGCGGATGGCCACCCCGTAGCCCACGGCGAGCACGGTCAGCGCGGAGGCGAAGCCGACCGCCGTCCAGTAGGTGGTTGGGGTCTCCGGGTCGATCGGGTTGATCCTGAACTCGAGCAGGGAGGAGCCGATGCTGAGCAGGGTCAGCGCCAGGGCCACACCGATCTTGCGGTGCACCGCGACGGTGAACATCGCGACGAAGCTGGCCCCCGCGACCGTGGGGTAGAGCACCGACAGCAGGATCAGCAGCAGCGCGATGGCCACCGGCCAGCGGCGCCGGAACCAGACCGCCCCGCAGGCCAGCATGCCCAGCAGCAGGTTGAACGCGGGCGACTCGGGGAAGCTGTCGTCCAGCGAGTTCACGAAGAACGGCACCGAGCCCGCCGCCGCGGCGAACAGGAAGCACAGCGTGTCCACGATCCAGTCGCGCACGGACCGGGGCTGGAGGGGCCCGTCATCGCCGGGGTCGCCGCCCAGGCCCGCGGGCAACAGTCCGGGATGGTCGGGCCCGGTCACTCTGCCCTCGTCACTGTGCACGGTCGAGGATGTTACGTGTCGTCACATCCTCCTCGGTACCGACCGGGGTCGCGGTGGGGGTAGACCTTCGGCGCAGGAAGGGGGCCAGCAGTCCGGGCACCGCCTCGTCCGCGAAGGACAGTCCCTCGGAAACGCCGACGTCGCGCACCTTGTAGCACCCGCGCTTGCCCGCCGAGGTGATGGCCGACACCGTGGCCAGCCCGGACAGCCGCTGCGTTGGCGAGCGCACGACCCGCCAGCCGATCACGCCGTCGGTGCGCACGGCCACGGTGCTGCGGGTGATCGCCCCGTACCGGGTTACCAGGTAGGCCCCGGTCAGGCCGTGCCCGAGCGCGCGGTAGGCGTCCACGGCCAGCGCGGCGCAGATCGGCACGAGCGGGATGGCGGTGATCCACGCGGCGGTGAGCAGGTTCGGCGACACGGTGAGCCCGCCGAGCACCAGCAGCCCGAGCACGCCGAGCACGACCCAGGCCGCGCGCACGAAACGGCGGCGCAGCGCGGGTTTGGGGTGTCCGGTCAGCCGGGTGGACGCGGTCGGCGAGGGGAACTGCTCGGCCACGGCGGCGGCGATCCGGTCGGCCTCCGGCTTGGGGATGGCCGGGGTCAGCACGTGGATCTTCGTGTGCTCCTCGTGGCCGCCGGTGAGCCCGGTGGCGATGGCCTCCACGCGGGCGGCACCGGCCAGGCGCATCAGCAGCGGCTGGCGGACCTCCACGCCCCGCATCCGGCGGCGGTCGATCGCCACCTGGCGGGTGGTCAGCAGGCCCCTGCGCACCCGGTAGGTGTGCTTGTTGGGCCGCTCCAGGCGGTAGTTCCACCACTCCTCGACGAACGCGACCAGGCTGCTGAGCACGCCCAGCACCAGGGTCACCAGGCCGAGGGTGACGAACACCTCCGTGGTCGAGGCGGTGCCGAAGAAGCGGATCACCGCGTCCAGCAGGACCTCGATGTGCACGCCGAACCAGTCGACCACCCTGGTCAGCGCGCCCACGATGATCACGATGCTGAGCACGCCCCACGCGGTCAGCGGGGCGTAGCGGATCCAGGCCCAGTCCAGCTTGGCCAGCACACCGTCCTCGGGCGCCTGCTCGGGCTCGGTGGCCGCGGAGTTGGCCCGCTGCAACAACTCCTCGCGCAGCTGCTGGCCCGCGGCGCGGGAGAGCGAGGCGAGCTTGAGTTCCTGGGCCCCGTGCGAGTGGTGCTCACCCGTGCCGATGCGCACCACGGCGATGCCCAGCACCCGGTGGATCGGGTTGGCGGTCAGGTCCACCCTGCGGATGCGCTCCAGCCGGATCGACTTGTGCTGGCGCAGCAGCAATCCCTTGCGCAGCTCGAAGAGCTCCTCGGTGACCCGGTAGCCGGTGGTCAGCAGCTGCACCGCCTCGAAGCAGCTCACCAGCAGGAAGCAGCAGGTCAGCACGCCGAGCCGGATCAGCGCGTCGCGGTTGAAGTCCCCACCGGTGAACAGCGCGTACAGGGCGACGGAGCCGATCGGCGGGCCGAGCCACTTCAGGTGCACCGCAAGGGTTCTGCGGTCCAGCCGCTGCCACTGGCCGATCACGTGGCGTCCCCCGGCGTGTCCTGGGTGCGCCGGGTCAGGTGCCGCACGATGCCCTGCGCGGCGTCCGGGGTCAGCCCCTCGATGCGCACCGGGCCCGCCGCCGAGGCGGTGGTGACCCGGACGCTGGACAGGCCGAACAGCAGTTGCAGCGGCCCGCGCTGCATGTCCACGGTCTGGATGCGCGACAGCGGGGCGACCCGCCACTCCTGCCAGAGCCAGCCCGAGGAGGTGTAGACGGCGTCCCGGCTGGTCTCCCAGCGGTGCACCCGGAACCGCCAGTGCGGCATGACCAGCAGGTAGAGCAGGCCGAGCACCGCCGAGCAGGTGGTGATCGCGGTGGGCGTCGGCCCCCAGTCGGAGAACCAGGAGAACACCAGGTACTCCACGCCGAGCAGCAGGAGGGAGGTCAGCAGCGCCTGCGCCGTCCACCACCAGCGTGCGCGCGGATTCACCTGGTGCAGCGGCGGCCGCAGTTCGACCTCGACCTCTGTGCTTTGCGACATTGCCCCGAGCCTATCAGTCATGATTCGTCAACCATTATCGCCGATCAATTAGCACCTGCACCGTATCGGAGACAAGTATCCCTAGGTCGATGCTCCCCCTACCCAGGTAGCGATATTTCCCGACTGGGCACGGGACGCCCCCACCAGGGTTGTCGACTTTCGTTCGTTACCGCCGCGAGTGGCCGCTGTTAGCGTTTGTCTGGTTGATCGGGTCGAGCACCGGGAGCAGGACCGGTTGGGCGGAAAGGGCAGCCATGACCGCGCCGGTGTCGGTACTGATCGTCGATGACGACCCGCTGGTGCGAGCCGGACTGCGCGCCATTCTCGCCGCCGACCGGGACATCAGGGTGGTGGCCGAGGCCGAGGACGGCGGGCAGGTCGCCGGTCTGGTCAGCCAGCACGCCCCGGACGTGGTGCTGATGGACGTGCGCATGCCCGGGGTGGACGGGCTGACCGCCACCGAGCGGCTGTGCGCCCGCGCGCACCACGCGCAGGTGATCATGCTGACCTCGTTCAGCACCGAGGACACCGTGCTGCGCGCACTGCGCGCCGGGGCCACCGGCTTCCTGCTCAAGGACACCTCGCCGGCCGAGATCGTGCGCGCGGTGCACCGGGCGGCCTGCGGTGAGCCGGTGCTCTCCCCCGCCGTGACCCGGGGGCTGATCGCGCGGCTGGCCGAGCCCGCCGAGGACGAGGCCCGCGAGCTGGCCCGGCGCCGCCTTGCCGAACTGGGCGAGCGCGAACTGGCCGTGGCCAAGCGGGTCGGCCAGGGCAAGTCCAACCCGGTGATCGGCGTGGAGCTGTCCATGTCGGTGGCCGCGGTGAAGGCGCACGTCTCGCGGTTGCTGGTCAAGCTCAGGCTGCGCAACCGGCTGGACCTCGCCCTGCTCGCCGACGCCGCGGAGCTGACCGGCGACCAGGGCTACGAACACTAGTCATCCCACCAGATTCCGTTGACACCCCGCAATACGCGTGGCGAGACTTCCCTCGTCACTGCCACTCTCGGTCTTGGCTAATCACGTTTTTTCGGCAACGTATTCGACAGCAGGCGTGTCCCCCTCCGCCCCCGTCGGCGGCAGACGAAACGGAGTGGCAGTGGAAATCATCGGCAAGGGGTTCCTGTCGCGGCACCTGGAGGCGGCCTTCGGCGACCGCCACCCCGACACGACGGTCATCTGCGCCGGGGTCACCAGGACCACCAGCGCGGAGATCGCCGACTTCGACCGCGAGGCCGCTCTGGTGCACGAGACCGTGCGCCGCTGCAAGCGCACGGGCCGCACGCTGGTGTTCTTCTCCACCGCCTCGGACTCCATGTACGGGGCGGAGGGCTGCTCCGGCCACGAGGACGGGCCGGTCTACCCGATCTCCGCCTACGGCAGGCACAAGCTGTCCATGGAGGCGGTGCTGGCCAGTTCCGGGGCGGACTGGCTGGTGTTCCGGCTCAGCCACATCGTCGGCGAGGGCCAGCGCCCGCACCAGCTGATCCCCTCGCTGACCGCGCAGGTCCGCACCGGCCAGGTGACCCTGCACCGCAACGCCCACCGGGACCTGCTCGACGTGCGGCACATGGTCAAGGCGCTGGAGGGCGTGCTGGCCATCGGGGTGCGGCACCAGGTGATCAACGTGGCTTCCGGTGTGCTGGAACCGATCGAGCGCATCGTGGACGGCATCGAGCAGCGGCTGGGCGTGCGCGCCAGCCGCACCATGAAGGACGTCTACGTCACCACCACCAGGACCTCCACCGCGCGGCTGCGCATGCTGGTGCCGGAGTGGAACGAGATCGGCTTCGGCCCGGAGTACCTGCCCGGCCTGCTCGACCGCTACGTGGGCCCGGTCCGCGGCGAGGCCGAGTTCGTCGGCCAGGCGGCCCGCTCGCTGTAGGGTTTTACTTAGAACAGCCGGCACACGCCGCTGGTCAGGGCCCATTTCGCCGCATACTGCCAGGCATGGGTGACCCCACAGCGCAGGACCTCGGCGGCAGTGGCGACATCGCGATCGTCGGGCTGTCGTGCCGGTTGCCCGGCGCGGCCGACCCCGGCCGGTTCTGGGAGCTGCTCGCCAGTGGCGGGGACGCGGTCGGCCGTCCGCCGAAGCAGCGCTGGGGTGCCGAGTGGGGCGGGTTCCTGGACGAGGTGGACCGGTTCGACCCGGCCTTCTTCGGCATCTCACCGCGCGAGGCCGCCGCGATGGACCCCCAGCAGCGGCTCGCGCTGGAGCTGGCCTGGGAGGCCGTCGAGGACGCCCGCCTGCTGCCAGACGCCCTGCGGGGCAGCCACAGCGGCGTGTTCCTCGGCGCGATCTGGGGCGACTACGAGACGCTGACCCACCAGGCGGGCGCCCTTGGCCACCAGACCCTGGTCGGGGTGAACCGCGGTGTGATCGCCAACCGGGTCTCGCACGTGCTAGCACTGCACGGCCCGAGCCTGACCGTGGACACCGGGCAGTCCTCCTCGCTGGTGGCGGTGCACCTGGCCTGCGAGAGCCTGCGCCGGGGCGAGTCCGAACTGGCGCTGGCCGGTGGCGTGAACCTGAGCCTGGCCCCGGAGAGCAACGCCGTGCTCAGCGAGTTCGGCGGGCTGTCCCCGGACGGCCGGTGCTTCACCTTCGACGAGCGCGCCAACGGGTTCGTGCGGGGTGAGGGCGGGGCCGTGGTGCTGCTCAAGCCGCTGGCCCGTGCGGTGGCCGACGGGGACCGGGTCTACTGCGTGATCCGTGGCAGCGCGGTCAACCACGACGGGGCCGACGAGGACCTGGTCGTGCCCAGTGTGCGGGCGCAGCGCGGGGTGCTCGCGGCGGCGTACCGCAAGGCCGGGGTGGACCCGGGCCAGGTGCAGTACGTGGAGCTGCACGGCACCGGCACCAAGGTCGGCGACCCGATCGAGGCCGCCGCACTGGGCGCGGTGCTGGGCAGGGGACGCACCGGATCGGCGCTGCGCGTGGGTTCGGTCAAGACCAACGTCGGCCACCTGGAGGCCGCGGCCGGTGCCGTCGGCCTGGTCAAGGCCGCGCTGTCGGTGTTCCGCCGCCAGCTCGTGCCCAGCATCAACTTCGAGCGGCCCAACCCGCGCATCCCCCTGGACGAGCTGAACCTCCAGGTGCAGCAGGAGTTCGAGCCCTGGCCGGGCGAGGGGCCGCTGCTGGCTGGCGTCAGCTCCTTCGGCATCGGCGGCACGAACTGCCACGTGGTGCTGGGCGAGGGACCGGCGCCCAGCCAGGCAGCCGAGGCCGAGCCCGCGCTGGTGCCGTGGCTGATCTCCGGCCGCAGCCGCGAGGCGGTCCGCGCGCAGGCCGCCAAGCTCGTGTCCCATGTGGACGGTCTGAACCCGGTGGACGTCGGCCACTCGCTGGCGAGCTCGCGCAGCGCGTTCGAGCACCGGGCCGTGGTCGTCGGCACCGGCGAGGAGCTGCTGGCCGGTGCGCGGGCGCTGGCCGCAGGCGAACCGTGGAACCACCTGGCCGAGGGTGTGGCCGACGCGGGCGGCAAGGTGGTGTTCTCCTTCCCTGGACAGGGTTCGCACTGGATCGGCATGGCCGAGCAGCTGCTGGAGCAGTCCCCGGCCTTCGCGGCCAAGATGGCCGAGTGCGCGGCGGAGTGCGCCAAGTTCGTGGACTGGTCCCTGCTGGAGGTGCTGCGCCAGGTGCCCGGTGCGCCCTCGCTGGAACGCATGGACGTGGTGCAGCCCGCGGCCTTCGCCGTGATGGTGTCCATGGCCGAGGTGTGGCGCACGCTCGGCGTGACCCCCGACGCCGTGGTGGGCCACTCGCAGGGTGAGGTGGCCGCGGCCCACGTCGCGGGCGCACTGTCCCTTGAGGACGCTTTCCGGGTGATGGCCCTGCGGGGCAAGGCGATCCGTGACCAGCTCTCGGGCCAGGGTGGCATGGCGGCCGTGGCCTTGCCGGTGGAGCGGGTCGAGGAGCTGATCGCCCCCTGGACCGGCGCGCTGTCGATCGGCGCGGTGAACAGCCCGAGCTCCACGATCGTCTCGGGCAGTCCCGAGGACGTGGCGGCACTGGTGGAGCAGTGCACGGCGCAGGGCGTCCGGGCCAGGGTGGTCGTGATCGACTACGCCTCGCACTCCGCCAGGGTCGAGGTGATCCGCGCGCGGATGATCGCCGACCTGGCCTCGGTGACGCCGCGTCCCGGCCAGGTGCCGATGTTCTCCACCGTGACCGGCGACTGGATCGACCACAGCAAGCTCAACGGCGAGTACTGGTACAGCAACATCCGACACACGGTGCGCTTCCGCGACGCCGTGCGCGGGCTGGCCGAGACCGGGCACACGGTGTTCGTCGAGCTGGGCGCGCACTCGGTGCTGACCCTGGCCACGCAGGAGACCCTGGACGCCTGCGAGGTGGACAACCCGGTCGTCGTGGGCTCCACCCGGCGCGGGGACGGCGGCCTGGACCGGCTGCTGACCTCGGCCGCCGAACTGTACGTGCGCGGTGTGCCGGTGGACTGGTCGCAGTGCTTCGGGGACAAGGCGAAGCTGGTCGACCTGCCGACCTACGCCTTCCAGCGGCAGCGCTACTGGGTCGGCGAGTCGACCGAGCAGCAGGTCAGTCAGTCCATTGAGGACCCGACCGAGCTGGTGCGCGCGCACGTGGCCGCGGTGCTCGGCCTCAGCGACGCGTCCGCGGTGCAGATGAAGCGCACGTTCAAGGACGCCGGTTACGACTCGGTCATGTCCGTGGAGCTGCGCAACAGGCTCAGCACCGCGACCGGTCTGCGGCTGCCCTCCGGACTGCTCTACAACTTCCCGACGCCAACCGAACTGGTCGCGCACCTACAGGACCAGTTGTCCGGTCAGCGCAACCTCGCCCGGCAGGTCGTGGCCGCGAAGGTCAGCGAGGAACCGATCGCCATCGTCGGCATGGCCTGCCGCTACCCCGGTGGGGTGCGCACGCCCGAGCAGCTGTGGCAGCTGCTCGCCGACGAGGTGGACGCGATCTCCGAGTTCCCCACCGACCGCGGCTGGGACCTGCGCGAGCTGTACCACCCGGATCCCGAGCACCAGGGCAGTTCCTACGCGCGCCACGGTGGTTTCCTGCACGACGCGGCCGAGTTCGACCCGGCCTTCTTCGGCATCTCCCCGCGCGAGGCCACCGCGATGGACCCGCAGCAGCGCCTGCTGCTGGAGGTCTCGTGGGAGGCGTTCGAGCGCGCGGGCATTGACCCGACCACCCTGCGCGGCAGCCAGAGCGGCGTGTTCGTCGGCGCCATGTCCCAGGACTACGGCCCCCAGCTGCACCAGGGCGCCGAGGGCTTCGACGGCTACCTGCTGACCGGCAACACCGCAAGCGTGGCCTCCGGGCGCCTGGCCTACACACTGGGCCTGGAGGGTCCCGCGCTGACCGTGGACACGGCCTGCTCCTCCTCCCTGGTGGCACTGCACCTGGCGGTCCAGGCGCTGCGCAACGGGGAGTGCTCGCTGGCGCTGGCCGGTGGCGCGGCGGTCATGTCCTCGCCGGGCATCTTCGTGGAGTTCAGCCGCCAGCGTGGGCTGTCCCCGGACGGCCGGTGCAAGGCGTTCTCCGACAGCGCCGACGGCACGGGCTGGGCCGAGGGCGTGGGCATGCTGCTGGTGGAGCGGCTGTCCGACGCCCAGCGCAACGGCCACCGCGTGCTGGCCGTGGTGCGCGGGTCCGCGGTGAACCAGGACGGAGCCTCCAACGGGCTGACCGCCCCGAACGGCCCGTCCCAGGAACGCCTTATCCTGCAAGCACTCGCCAACGCCGGGCTGCGACCGTCCGATGTGGACGCCGTGGAGGCGCACGGCACCGGCACCACGCTCGGCGACCCGATCGAGGCGCACTCCGTGCTGGCCACCTACGGCCAGGACCGGGACAGGCCGCTGTGGCTGGGCTCGGCCAAGTCCAACATCGGGCACACCCAGGCCGCCGCCGGTGTCGCGGGCGTCATCAAGATGGTGCAGGCCATGCACCACGAGGTGCTGCCGAAGACCCTGCACGTCACCGAACCGTCCTCGCACGTGGACTGGTCGGCGGGCAAGGTGGAGCTGCTCACCTCCGCGCAGCCCTGGGACAGCGAGGTGCGTCGCGCGGGCGTGTCCTCGTTCGGCGTGAGCGGCACGAACGCCCACGTCATCATCGAGCAGGCGCCCGCGACCGAGCCCGAACCGGTCGGCGAGGACGCGGTGGTGCCGTGGCCGGTGACCGCCCGCAGCGCGGAAGCCGTGCAGGAGCAGGTTGATCGCCTGCGGAACGAGGTCAGCGGCCAGCGTTCGGTGGACGTGGGCTACTCGCTGGCCACGGGCCGTGCGGAGTTCGACCACCGCGCGGTGCTGATCGGTGACGTCCGCGTGGACGGAGTTGTCCTCCCGCAGGGCAAACGCGTGTTCGTCTTCCCCGGCCAGGGCTCGCAGTGGGTCGGCATGGCCGTGGACCTGCTCGGTTCCTCGCCTGCCTTCGCCTCGCGCATGGCCGAGTGCGCCGCCGCGCTGAGCGAGTTCGTCGACTGGGACCTGGTGTCCTCGCTGAGCGATCCCGCCGCGTTCGAGCGGGTCGATGTCGTGCAGCCCATGTCCTGGGCCGTGATGGTGTCACTGGCCGAGGTGTGGCGCTCACACGGCATCACCCCGGACGCCGTTGTCGGCCACTCACAGGGTGAGATCGCCGCGGCCTGCGTGGCCGGCGCACTGTCCATTCAGGACGCCGCGCGCGTGGTTGCCCTGCGCAGCAAGGCGATCGCCGAGGTGCTGGCGGGTCGTGGCGGCATGGTGTCGGTGGCTCTTCCGCTGGCCGAGGTCGAGCCGCTGCTGGACGAGCGGATCAGCATCGCGGCGTTCAACGGCCCGTCCTCGATCGTCGTGGCCGGTGATCCGCAGGCCCTGGACGAGTTGGTGGCCTCCTGCGAGCGGGCTCGCCGCATCCCGGTGGACTACGCCTCGCACACCGCCCACGTGGAGCTGATCGCCGACCGGCTGGCCGAGGTGCTCGCCCCGATCAGCCCGCGCACCGCGGAAATCCCGTTCTTCAGCACGGTGACCGGGGACTGGATCGACACCGGGGCGCTGGACGCGGGCTACTGGTACACCAACCTGCGGCAGACCGTGCTGTTCGAGAAGGCCGTTCGTGGGCTGGCCGACAGCGGGCACACGACCTTCGTCGAGGTGTCCTCCCACTCGGTGCTGACCTCCGGCCTCCAGGACGTCGTGGACGGCACGGTCGTGGGCACCCTGCGGCGCAACGAGGGCACGCTGGTCCGGTTCTACACCTCGTTGGCCGAGCTGTACGTGCGCGGGGTGGAGCCGGACTGGTCCGCGATCTTCCCGGCCGACGCGCGCCGCGTCGACCTGCCGACCTACGCCTTCCAGCGGCAGCGCTACTGGTTGGAGGCGCCCAAGCCGCGCAGCGCCGCCGACCCGGTGGACGCCGCGTTCTGGGCGGCCGTGGAACGCGAGGACCTGGAGTCGCTGTCGGCCAGCCTGGCCGTGGAGCAGTCCGCGCTGGGCGAGGTGCTGCCCGCGCTGTCCACTTGGCGCAGGCTCCAGCGCGAGGAGTCCACTGTGGACTCATGGCGCTACCGGATCACCTGGAAGCCGCTCAACCCCGCCCCCGGCAGGCTCTCCGGCACCTGGCTGGTCATCGCGCCGGAGGGCGCCGACACGAGCCTGCTGGAGGGCAGCGGGGCCGAGGTGCTGGTCAACGCCCCGTTGGACGGCCTGAACCCCGCCGGGGTGCTGTCCCTGCTGGAGTGCCCGTCGGAGACCGTCAAGCTGGTGCAGGACCTGGGCGCGGCGGGCATCGAGGCCCCGCTGTGGGTTGGCACGCGTGGCGCCGTGTCCACTGGGGACGCCGATCCGCTGACCAACCCGTTGGCGGCACAGCTGTGGGGCCTGGGCCGGGTCATCGCCCTGGAGCACCCCAAGCGCTGGGGCGGCCTGGTCGACCTGCCCGAGCGGCTGGACGAGCGGGCCACCGCGCGGTTGTGGGCGGTGCTGGGCGGGATCGAGGACCAGGTCGCGTTGCGGGCCAGCGGCGCGTTCGGCCGCCGGATCGTGCACGCGCGGACCGAGGGCGCGCCGCCCGCACGCCGCTGGCAGCCCCGCGGCACGGTGCTGATCACCGGCGGGACCGGCGCGCTGGGCACGCACCTGGCCCGCTGGCTGGCCGGTCAGGGCGCCACGCACGTCGTGCTGACCAGTCGCAGCGGCCGGGCCGCGGACGGGCTGACCGCCGAACTGGCCGCGCAGGGCTGCGAACTGGTGGTCGCCGCGTGCGACGTCACCGACCGGGATTCCCTGGCAGCACTGGTGACGAGCCTGACCACGCAGGGCTCGGTGATCCGCACGGTGATCCACGCCGCGGGCATCTCCCCGCTCGCCCCGGTTGAAGGCCTGACCGCCGAGGAGATCGCCGAGGTCGCCGCGCCGAAGGTCACCGGCTCGCTGAATCTGGTCGAGGTGCTGGACGGCACCCAACTGGACGCGCTCGTGCTGTTCTCCTCGATCTCGGGGACCTGGGGCGTCGCCGACCACGCCGCCTACGCCATGGCCAACGCCTTCCTGGACGCTTTCGCCCAGCAGCAGCGGGATCGCGGGGTGCCCGCGCTGTCGGTGGCCTGGGGCCCATGGTCGGGCGGCGGCATGATCGCCGAGGAGTTGCAGGACGTGCTCCGGCGACGGGGCGTGCCGGTGATCGACCCCGAGCCCGCGATCGCCGGGCTGCGCCAGGCCCTGGACCACCAGGACACGTTCATCGCCGTGGCCGAGGTGGACTGGGAGCGGTTCGTGCCCACGTTCACCACGCTGCGGCCCAGCCCGCTGCTGGACGAACTGCCCGAGACCGCGCGGTTGTCGCAGGCCGAGGTCAAGGAGGAGACCGGTTCCTCCTTGCACGGCAAGCTGTCCGGCCTGCCCGCCGCGGAGGTCGACCGGGTGCTGGTGGAACTGGTCCGCGAGCACACCGCCAAGGTGCTCGGACACGCCGACCCGGCGCTGGTCGACACCGAGCGCGCGTTCAAGGACATCGGCTTCGACTCGCTGACCGCCGTGGACCTGCGCAACCGGCTCACCGAGGCCACCGGCCTGCGGCTGCCCAGCACGCTGGTGTTCGACCACCCCACGCCCGAGGCGCTGGCCGCCCACCTGCGCTCCGAGGTGCTCGGATCCGTTCAGGCGGTCAAGGACGACTCGGTGGTCGCGGCGTCCACAGAGGACCCGATCGCGATCGTGGCGATGGGCTGCCGACTGCCCGGCGGGGTGCGCTCCCCCGAGGACCTGTGGCGGATCGTGGCCGAGGGCGCCGACGTGATGTCCGGCATGCCCACCGACCGCGGCTGGGACCTCACCGGGATCTACGACCCGAACCCGGACGCCCCCGGCACGACCTACGTGCGCACCGGTGGCTTCCTGTACGACAGCGGGGACTTCGACGCCGAACTGTTCGGCGTCTCACCGCGCGAGGCGCTGGCCACCGACCCGCAGCAGCGCCTGTTGCTGGAGACGGTCTGGGAGACCATCGAGCGGGCGGGCATCAACCCGCAGTCCCTGCGCGGCAGCCGGACCGGCGTGTTCGTCGGGCTGACCGAGCAGTACTACGGCGCCCCGAACCGGCGTTCCCCCGACGGGGACGAGGGCTACCTGGTCACCGGAGACGTGTCCAGCGTGGCCTCCGGCCGGATCGCCTACGTGCTCGGCCTGGAGGGCCCGGCCATCACCCTGGACACGGCCTGTTCGTCCACTTTGGTCGCACTGCACCTGGCCGCCCAGGCGGTGCGGCAGGGTGAGTGCGAGCTGGCGCTGGCCGGTGGCGCGATGGTCATGGCCACCCCCTCCCAGTTCCTCGGCTTCTCCCGCCAGCGCGGGCTCGCCCAGGACGGCCGCTGCAAGCCGTTCTCCTCGCGGGCGGACGGGTTCGCCCTGTCCGAGGGCGTCGGCGTGCTCATGGTGGAGCGGCTGTCCCAGGCCAGGCAGCACGGGCACCCGGTGCTGGCGGTGCTGCGCGGGTCGGCCGTCAACTCCGACGGGGCCAGCAACGGCCTGACCGCGCCGAGCGGTCCCGCCCAGCAGCGGGTGATCCGCCAGGCGCTGGCCAGCGCGGGCCTTCGACCGTCCGAAGTGGACGCCGTCGAGGCGCACGGCACCGGCACCACCCTGGGCGACCCGATCGAGGCGAACGCCCTGCTGGCCACCTACGGCCAGGACCGGGACGAGCCGCTGTGGATCGGCTCGGTCAAGTCCAACATCGGGCACACGCAGACCGTGTCCGGCATCTCCGGCGTGATCAAGATGGTGGAGGCCATGCGGCACGGGGTGCTGCCCCGCAGCCTGCACGCCGAGGCACCGACCGAGCACGTGGACTGGAGCACCGGCAAGGTCCGGCTACTGGACGAGAACCGGCCGTGGCCCGCCGAGGGCCGCCCGCGCCGCGCCGGGATCTCGGCGTTCGGCATCAGCGGCACCAACGCCCACGTCATCATCGAGCAGCCCGCCGAGCCCGAACCGGTGGAGCCCGCTGCCGCCACGGAAGGCTTCGTGCCGTGGGTCCTCAGTGGACACACCCCCGAGGCGCTGCGGGACCAGGCCCATGCGCTGCGCGAGCACCTGCTCGCCAACCCGCAGCTGCGCCCGGCCGATGTGGCCCGCTCACTGGCCAGTACCCGCGCGAGCTTCGAGTACCGGGCCGTGGTGCTCGCCGAGGTGCTGAACACCGGCACGCAAGCGCTTGCGGCACTGGACAACTCCCCCAACGTGATCACCGGCTCGGCCCGAACCGGACGCACGGCCTTCCTGTTCTCCGGGCAGGGTGCGCAGCGCGCGGGCATGGGCCGTGAACTGTACGAGGCGTTCCCGGTGTTCGCTGACGCGCTGGACGCGGTGCTGGCCCGGTTCGACATTCCGCTGCGCGAGGTCATGTTCGGCGAGTCCGAACTGTTGAACCAGACCGAGTACACGCAGGCGGCCCTGTTCGCCATCGAGGTCGCGCTCTACCGGCTCGTCGAGTCCTGGGGCCTCACCCCGGACTACCTGATCGGACACTCGATCGGTGAACTCGCCGCCGCGCACGTCGCGGGCGTTCTGTCCCTTGAGGACGCGTGCAAGCTGGTTGCGGCTCGTGGCCGGTTGATGCAGGCGCTGCCGACTGGTGGCGCGATGATCGCGATCCAGGCCACCGAGGACGAGGTCCGTCCGCTGCTGACCGACCGGGTGTCGATCGCGGCGATCAACGGCCCGCGCTCGGTCGTGGTCTCCGGGGACGAGGACGCCGCGCAAGCGATTGCCGACCAGTTCGCCGACCGCAAGACCCGGCGGCTCACCGTGAGCCACGCGTTCCACTCCCCGCGCATGGACCCCATGCTGGCGGAGTTCAAGTCACTAGCTGACCAATTGACTTATTCACTTCCGATCATTCCCATCCTCGGCAACACCGAGGGCGACCCCACCACCCCCGAGTACTGGGTGCGCCACGTCCGCGAGGCCGTGCGTTTCCACGAAGGCATCACCAAGCTGCACGAGCTGGGGGTGAGCCGGTACCTGGAGCTCGGCCCGAGCGGGGTGCTCACCGCGATGGCCCAGGACAGCCTGCCCGAGGGTGAGACCGTACTGGTCCCCGCGCTGCGCAAGGACCGCGACGAGGTCTTCGCCATCACCAGTGCGGTGTCCACTTTGCACGTTCACGGTTTCTCCCCCGACTGGGAACGGATCGTGCAGGGCGAGGTGGTCCCGCTGCCGACCTACGCGTTCCAGCACCAGCGCTACTGGCTCTACGACAAGGCCGGGTCGGCGCCGACCAGCAAGGTCGACGCCTGGCGGTACCGGATCCAGTGGAAGCCCGTCACGGCAGGCGGCAAGGCGCTGACCGGCAACTGGCTGGCGATCGTCCCCATGGGACACTCCGCACTGGCCGATGCCCTGCGCACACAGGGTTTGACCGTCACGGAGGACTGGACCAGCATCGCTGGCCACCACGACGGCATCCTGTCCTTCCTGTCGCTGGACGAGCTGCCCCATCCCGTGCACCCGTCGATGACCCGCGGCACCGCCGCCACCGTCGAACTGGTCAACGCCGGGCACAGCGCCCCGATCTGGTGCGTCACCAGCGGTGCCGTGTCCACCGGCCCAGAGGACCCGGTGACCAGCGCCGCGCAGGGCTCGACCTGGGGCCTGGGCGCGGTGCTCGGCCTGGACCACCCCGACCGCTGGGGCGGCCTGATCGACATCCCGGCGGACCACACCGACGACACGATCGCCCAGCTCGTCCGCGTGCTGGCCGACCCGGCCGGTGAGGACCAGCTCGCGATCCGCGCCTCGGGGACCTACGCGCGCCGCATGGTGCACGCACCGCGCCTGCGCGCCGGGAACGGCTGGCAGCCAAGGGGAACCGTGCTGGTCACCGGCGGAACGGGTGCGCTGGGCGGCCACGTGGCCCGCTGGGCGGCACGGCAGGGCGCCGAGCACCTGATCTTGACCAGCCGTCGCGGGCGGGAGGCCGCGGGCGCCGCGGAGCTGGAGTCGGAGCTGATCGAGCTGGGCGCACGGGTGACGATCGCGGCCTGCGACACGGGTGATCGTGAGGCGCTGGCGAAGCTGCTCGCCGCCGAGGAGGTCGACGCCGTGGTGCACACCGCGGGTGTCGCGCAGGAGGAGATGCCGCTGTCCAGGATGAGCCTGGCGGAGTTCGCCGAGTTCGGGCGGGCCAAGCGTGGCGGCGCGATGTACCTGGACGAGTTGCTGGCCGACCGCGAGTTGGACGCCTTCGTGGTGTTCTCCTCGGTGTCGGCGGTCTGGGGCAACGGCGGGTCCTCCGCCTACGCCAGCGCCAACGGTTTCCTGGACGGGCTGGCGTTCCAGCGCCGGGCCAGGGGCAGGACGGCCACCTCGGTCGTGTGGGGTGCCTGGGGTGGCGGCGGCATGGTCGACCCGGCCACCGAGGACAAGCACCGGCGGCACGGCGTTCCGGTGATGGACCCCGAGCTGGCGATCAGCGCGCTGCAACAGGCCGTCGAGGACGACGAGACCCAGCTGATCGTGGCCGATGTGGTGTGGGAGACCTTCGCCCCCGCGCTGAGCTTCGCCCGGCCGCGTCCGCTGCTGCACGACCTGCCCGAGTTGCAGGAGGAGCCCGCGACCGAGGTTCCCCAGCAGGGCAACGACCTCGTGCAGCGGCTGCTCGGCATGAGCGAGGAGGACCAGCTGCACACCCTGACCGAACTCGTGCACGTCGAGACCGCGCACGTGTTGGGGCACAGCGGGACCAGCTCGGTGCGCGGCGGCAAGGCGTTCAAGGAGCTGGGTTTCGACTCGCTGACCGGTGTCGAGCTGCGCAACAGGCTCAACGCCGCCACCGGGTGCACGATCAGCTCCACGGCGGTGTTCGACCACCCGACGCCCAAGGCGCTGGCCGCGCACCTGCGCGAGGAACTGCTCGCCGGTGCCGTGCCGGAGCTGGACGTGTTGGGCGAACTGGACAAGCTAGAGCGCGCGCTGGCCAACTCCGCCCCGGACGGGGAGCTGCGCGCCAAGATCGGCGGGCGGTTGCAGGCCCTGCTGTCCCAGTTCGGCGGCGGCAGCCCTGCCGTCACCGATGAGGACCTGGACCTGGAGCTGGCCAGCGACGAGGAGATGTTCGACCTGATCGAGAAGGAACTAGGAGGGCTGGACTGAGTTCAGCTCCTCCAGGGCCACGCCGGTGGTGCGTGGCCCGAGCACTGCCACGTCCAGGGCCAGCAGCACCATCGCGCCAGCGATCAGCGCGAACAACAGGCCGCTGTCCTGGGCCAGCGGCAGCAGCACGAAGGGCATCAACCCCGTTGCCAGCCTGGACAGCGAGTAGATGCCGCTGACCGCCGTGCCGCGCACCGCGGTCGGGAAGATCTCCGCCTGGTAGATGTGGAAGGCGTTGGAGAACACGTTGCTGACCGCGGTGTAGCCGAAGCCCAGCAGCACGATCCAGGTGGTGCTCGTGGCGGAGCCGAAGGCGATTCCGAACGCCGCCATGCCCAGTGCCGAGCCGATCACCAGGTGCTTGCGCTCGATCCGCTCCACGATCGGCACCGACAGGGCCGAGCCGATCGGGTAGCCCAGGAAGGTCACCGCGCTGAACAGCAGGGACTGCACGACCGGATAGCCCTTGGCCACCAGCACCAGCGGCACCAGCGTGCCGAACCCGTAGTAGCCAACGGGTTGCAGCACCTGGAGCACCACCATCATGATCGTGCGCCGCCGGTAGGGCGGGCGCAGCAGCACACCGAGACCGCCGTCCTGCCTGGTGTCCACTGTGGCCGGTTCGACTGGATCGGGCAGCGGGGTCCCGGCCTGCGCCTCGAAGCGCCGCACGATGGCCTCCGCCTCCTCGGTGCGGCCCACGGCCTCCAGCCACCTCGGCGACTCGGGCAGCCCCGCACGCAGCGCGAAGACCAGCACCGAACCCAGTGCTCCCAGCACGAACATCCAGCGCCAGCCCTCGATGCCCAGCGGCGCGATCGGCACCAGCCACTGCCCCAGGAAGCCCACCGCCGGGAAACCGAGGAAGCCGAAGGTGTAGGCCAGCGCGGTGTACCGCCCCCGGTCGCGCGCCGGGAGCAGGTCACCGAGATAGGTGTCCGCCAGTGCCGGTTCCGCCCCGATGCCGAACCCGGCGCACAGCCGGGCCAGCACCAGCACCACCGGGTCGAAGCTGAACGCGCCCACCAGCGAGAACACCGAGTAGACCGCCGTGCTGAGCAGGAAGGCCCGCCTGCGGCCCAGCCGGTCCGCCATCCGCCCGAGGGTCAGCGCGCCCACGAACATGCCCAGGAAGGCCGAGGACAGCACCAGGGCCTGCGCCGGTTTGCCCAGGTGGAACTGCGCGCCGTGCACGCCCCCGAGCACACCGGCCAGGAATATCTCGTAGAAGTCGAAGAACAGCCCGCACCCGACCGCCACCGTCGCCAACCGGTGCCCACGGGTGATCGGCAGGCGATTCATCCGCGCCGCAACCGTCACGGGCTGAGACTACGGGTGCTGGCCGCTGTTCTCGCGGCGGCACTCGCCGCCGAGGCCCACCCCGCGCAGCACCGCGTTCGCCACCTCCCGTGGGAACTCCGGCCCCAGTTCCCGGTGCCCGAACAGCGCCCGGAACACGATCGGCGCCGCGAACAGGTCCAGGACGAGGTCCACGTCGAGGCCGGGACGCAACTCTGCGCGCCGCCAGCCCTGCTCCAGGGTCACGATGCACGCCGCCCGCCGTGGTTCCCACACCACGTCGAGGAAGCTCTTGCGCAGTTCCGGGTCATCGGCGAGGTCGGCCACGAGTGCCGGGAGCACGCGGGCGAACGCCGGGTCGGCCATGCCGTCCTGGAGCGCTCGGATGTGCTCGACGAGGTCGCAGTGCGTGCAGCCGGTGTCGACCTCGACGACCCCGATCCGGTCGTTGGCCATGGCTTCGATGACCAGGTGCCGCTGGCTCCGCCACCGGCGGCGGATCGCGGGCTTGGTGGTGCCCGCCCGCTGGGCGATGGCCTCCATGGTCAGCGCCGAGTAGCCCACTTCCCGCAGGAGTTCGGTCACGGCGGACAGCACGGCCTGGTCGATCCGCTCGTCCCGTGGGCGGGCCACCGCTGTCCTCCCTTGAATCGCACCGAAGAGTGCGAGCAGCCTACCGGGGGTGCAGGACGACCTTGCCGAACGGCTTTCCCTCCGCGACGCGCTCGAGCGCGGCACCGGCCTCGGCGAGCGGCAGGCTCTGGTCGACCACGGACACGAGCCTGCCCTCCGCCAGCAACCCCATGATCCGCTCCCAGGACTGGCGGCGTTCCCGCGCACTGACCGCGGTCAGGCTGAAGGCGAACAGCGTCGGTGACTTGTGGAAGTCCTCCAACAGCGACAGCAGGGCCTGCGGGTCGGGAATGCCCGCGGCGCCGCCGCACAGGACGTAGCGCCCGTTGGGCCGCAGCAGCCGGAGGTGCTTGCCCAGCGCCGGACCGGCGATCGGGTCCACCACGAGGTCGTACGTCTCGCCCTCCGGCGAACCGGTGCGGTTGCGGTCGACGACGTGCGCGGCGCCCAGCGCGCGCAAGCGCTCGCCGCGAGCCTCGGAGGAGGTCATGACGGTGACCTCGGCTCCGTGGGCGCGGGCGATCTGGGTGGCGAGCACACCGATCCCGCCACCGGCACCGAGGACGAGCACGCGGTCTCCGGCGCGCACCCCCGCGCGGTGCAGCCCGAGCTCCGCCACGATCGCGTTCAGGCCCAGCCCGACCACCTCGGCCGCGTCGAGCTCGTCCGGGGCCGGGAAGACCGCGTCCGCCTCGGCGAGGACCTGCTCGGCGAAACCCCCGAAGTCCGGCATCACGGCCAGCACCCGATTCCCGACCAGCCCCGTGGGTGTGCCCGGCCCGACCGCGGCCACCCGGCCGACGACCTCCGCGCCCGGTACCGCGCCCGCGTCGAGGGTGGTGCGGTACTGGCCCCGCTGGGCCATGACGTCCAGGTAGCCCACACCGACGGCGTCGACCTCGATGCGCACCTGACCAGCCGCGGGAACCGGTTCCGGCGCGTCCACAACGGCCAGTTCCTCGGGCGAGCTGACGACCATCGTCCGCATGACAACCTCCCATATCGTTCCAATCCGGAACGGAACGATATGGGAGGCGCCACGGTCCGTCAACTCGACGGGGTGATCATCGGTAGCGCGAAGCCAGTTCGGGGCTCTGGGCGCCGAACGCCGCCAGATCGGCTTGGAACACCGCGTCGAGCAGGCTGGCGTCCTCGACACCTGGGGCGCAGACGACCTCGCCCAGTTCCAGGCCGCGCAGACCGGCGGTGACCACGTCGTCAGCGGACATACGGGGCACCGCGCTCAGGTCGAGGCCCTGGCGCTCGTGGAACTCGGTGGCGACCACGCCGGGGCACAGCACCTGGACCTTGATCCCGGTACCGGCCAACTCCGCGTGCAGGGCCTGGGACATCGCGACGAGGTGGGCCAGGGTCCCGGCGTAGACCGCCCGCCGGGGCATCAGCGTGTGCGGGGCGGGGCCGCTGAAGGCGATCATCCCGGCCACGTTGACGATCGAGCCCTCGCCGCGGGCGAGCATGCCCGGCACGGCGGCGCGGGTCAGCATGGTGGGGGCGAGGACCTTCACCGTGACCAGCTCGCGCGCCTTGTCGGCGGGCAACTCGGAGAGCGGCATGTAGTGCGACACCCCGGCGTTGTTGACGAGCAGGGTCAGCGGCCGGGTGGCGCAGACCTCGGCGACCGCGTCCACGCCCTCGGCGGTGGACAGGTCCGCGGTCAGGGGCTGGACCTCGACCTGGGGCAGCGAGGCGGCGAGCGCGTCGAGCCGGTCCTTGCGGCGGCCGACGGCAACCAGGTCGTAGCCCTGGGCGGCGAGGCGGCGGGCGAAGGCCATGCCGATGCCGGAGGAGGCCCCGGTGACGAGTGCGAGCTTGGTCATCGTCGGTTTTCCCTTCAGAGCGAGGGGTTGAGCTGGCGGACATGGCGGCGCTGTCCTGCCACGAGCCTTGTCGAGTCCGATGTGGACAACAAGTCGACGGATCTTCCTGGGACTGGCGGTACCAGGAAGATCCGTGCGCCCCGGTGCACACTGGGGGCATGGCCAAGGCGGAGTTCGGTGCGGCGGTGCGCCGCTGGCGCGACCGGGTTTCGCCCGAGGCGGCCGGGCTGGCCGTCGGCGGGCAGCGGCGTGCGGCGGGGCTGCGCCGCGAGGAGCTGGCGCTGCTGGCCGGGATCTCGGCCGACTACGTGACCCGCCTGGAGCAGGGGCGCGCGACCAGTCCTTCGGCGCAGGTCGTGGCGGGGCTGGCCAGGGCGCTGCGGCTGTCGGGCGCCGAGCGGGCGCACCTGTTCGAGCTGGCAGGTCTCGTGGCGCCGGGCCCGGAGGTGGTGCCCACGCACATCACGCCGAGCGTGCACCGGCTGCTGGACCGGCTGACCGGGACGCCCGTGGCCGTCTACGACGCGACCTGGACCCTGCTGCTCGCCAACCCGCAGTACGCGGCGCTGATGGGCGATCCGTCGGGGTGGCGGGGCTTCGAGCGCAACGGGGTGTGGCGCAGCTTCCTCGGCCCGGGGAGCAGGGTGCGCCTCACCCCGGAGTCACGGCGCGCGTTGCAGGCGGGGCAGGTCGCCGACCTGCGCGCGGCCGCGGCCAGGTACCCGGCGGACCCAGGACTGCGAGGGCTGGTGGCGCAGCTGCGCGAGAACAGCCCGCTGTTCGCCGAGCTGTGGGACTCCGGGGAGGTCAGCCGGCACGTGGCGGCGCGCAAGACCATCGACCACCCGGAGGTCGGCGCGCTGACCCTGGACTGCGACATCCTCACCGTGGCGAACAGCGACCTGCGCATCATGGTCTACACGGCCGAGCCGGGTACCGAGGACGCCGAACGCCTCGCGCTGGTCTCGGTGATCGGCATCCAGTCGCTCACCGGGTAGCGGGTGGATTGCCGACACCCGCGGCCCGCGCCGCAACCGTTGCGCTCGTGAGACTGCGGTCTCAACTCTGTCCGTTTCCAGGCGATGCGGGCCGACACCCCACCGAGTGGCCAGGGGACTTGGTCCCTGACAGTGAGGTGCGCTCGTCACTGCCGGGTGCGGCGCACACCGGGCACCGTGGGCCGTGAGCGGCAAGTCGGGGCCGCCGTCCACGCCGCGTCGGCCTGGGCCGCGACTGACGACGAGCACAGGAGGCCCCATGCGTGACCCCATGTGTGACACCGTGCACCAGGAGCTGATCGGGATGTTGCAACTGGTCGAGGCCGCGATGGGCCGGGCGACCACCGCTCTGCTGGCTCCGGACCCGGAACTGGCCGAGCAGGTGATCACCGACGACGCGGTGGTGGACGCGCTGCGACAGGAGATCGACGAGCGGGTGCTGGCGGCGCTGGCCACCCAGCACCCGGTGGCCGCCGACCTGAGAAACCTGGTCGCGACGCTGCGGATGTGCGTGGAACTGGAACGCATGGGCGACCTCGCCAGGCACGTGGCCGAGACGGCGCTGCGGGGCGGGGACCTGCCCGTGGTCCCACCGGGGTTGCAGGGCATAGTGCGGCAGATGAGCGCGGTGGCCCAGCACCTGGTCAGCGAGGTGCGCGACTGCGTGGGCTACCCCGGTGGGCACAGCGAGCGGCTGCTCGACCACGACGACGACGAGATGGACCACCTGCGGCTGGAGCTGGACACCGCACTGCTGCGCGCCAACCCCGGCACACGATCGATCATGGACGTCTCACTGGTCGGCAGGTACTACGAGCGGTACGCCGACCACGCGGTGGCCGTGGCCAGACAGGTCGACTTCCTCGCCGGGGTCACCCGGTGAGGTGCCGGGAGCGGCCCCGCTCGGGCGTCCCCGTGGCCTGCGTGGGCAGTTCAGGTGCCGTCCTGCTCGCCCTGCGCCTGCGCTGACGGGTGAGGGCGACGAGTTGCCCGCGCAGCGCGGTCCGCACCCGCTCGGTCGCGTCGCCCACCGAGGCGCCCGCGGCGAAGGCCAGCAGTTGCGTGCCGCCCACTTGCAGCACCGCGTGCGCGACGATCGCACCCTTGGCCCGAGCCCGCCCGGTCGGCACGGAGAACCAGACCGTGGCCCAGATGATCGGGTGTTGTGTGTAGCGGGCGAGCCCACCGATCCGCTCGCGCACTTGCGCTGCCACCTCATCCGGGGCCAAGTCGTGCAGTTCCACCCCGATCTCGGGGACCTGCTTCGCCCTGTCCGCTCGCATGCTCACTCCTGTCGTCGAAGTGGTGGTGAGCCCGGTTCCGCCCCGCCATCCTCACCGCGTGCCCCAGCGGCCCCCCAGGGTCGGCGGGTTCCACGCGACAGGGTCTTTCGCCCCTGCCCGGCGGGCGCGAGGCGGGCCGCAGGACTCGGCCGCGGCGGGTCTTTCGACTCTGCCTGACCAATCCCGCCAGCTGTGGCATGGAGGAACGCGCACGACGGCGGAGCCGAGCGAACGGGGACCCCATGATCAGCAAACCGATCGTCGTCGGCCACGACGGCTCCGAGTCGGCCGCACGGGCGACCGGGTGGGCGGCGAGGGAGGCCACCCGCAGGGGGACCGACCTGGTGGTCGTGCGGGCCTGTCCGCCGCCGCAGGCGGACGTGCCGCACCTGGTGCCGCTGCCCAAGTCCTTCGACCAGGCGCTGGTGGCCCAGTGCCGGGCCGAGCTGAAGGCCGCGGGCGAGGCGGTGACCGGCGTCGAGGTGACCACCGTGTTCACCCGCCTGACGCCGGTGCGCACCCTGGTGGAGCAGTCGGCCACCGCCCAGCTCCTCGTGCTGGGATCACGGGGCACCGGCGGCGTCACCGGCATGGTCGTCGGCTCGACGGCGATGGCGTTGGCGGCACACGGCAGGTGCCCGGTCGCCGTGGTGCGCTCCGGCACACCGACCGACGGGCCGGTGGTGCTCGGCGTGCACGAGTCGACCAGCGAGGAGGCGATCGAGTTCGCCTTCGACGCGGCGCGCAGCAGGGACGTGCCGCTGCTGGCCGTGCACACCTGGCGGAACAGGGTCGTGGTGATCGGGACCGACACCGACGCGATGGTGGCGGCGGGGCGCGAACTGCTCGGCAGACGGCTGAACGGCTGGCAGGACAAGTACCCGCAGGTGGCCGTCCAGCGGTTGCTCGTCAACGATCGGCCGGGCCACGCGCTGGTCGAGCAGTCCAAGCACGCCCGGCTCCTCGTGGTCGGCTCGCGCGGGCGGAACACCCTGACCGGGGCGCTGCTCGGGTCCACCTGCCACGCCCTGGTGCACCACGCCGAATGCCCGGTGGTCATCGCCAGGAACTTCGGGTGACAGTCGCTTGTGGACTGTCCAAACAAGTCTTCAGACCGCAGTAGCAGTACACGCCTTGGCGCGCGGCACGCGGTGGGCGCGATCGGGAGCGGAGAACGGCCCAGTGCCAAGGGACTTTGTGCCGTGTCGGCGGACCGGGTCCACCACCCATCGTGGAGCCGAGGAGGACACCGCGGAGGGCGGCCGTCCCACCCCGCAGAACACGAGGAGTCGTCCAGTGAGGGCCCAGGACGTGATGAGCAGCCCGGTTGTGGTGCTGCGCCAGGACCTACCGGTCAAACAGGCCGCCGCCGTGCTCGCGGACAAGGGTTTCACCTCCGCGCCGGTGGTCGACGAGGACGGGCGTCTGATCGGCATGGTCACCGAGGCCGACGTGCTGCGCGACCGCGTCCCGGTGGACCCACGTTCCCGGATCTGGGGCGCGGTCACCAAGCAGGCCCAGCCCGCCGCGACCGTCGGGGAGGTGATGAGCACCCCGGCGGTGGCCATTCCCCCGGGCACCGACTGCTCGGCGATCGCCCGCATGATGCTGGACGACCACGTGCGCAGCATGCCCGTGGTGGACGGCGCCGAGGTCGTCGGCATCGTCACCCGCCGCGACCTGCTCCGCGTGATCGCCAGGGAGGACGCCGTGATCCGCAGCGCGGTCTGCTCCCGGCTGGCCGACTACGGCGGTGCGGACCGCTGGACCGTGACCGTCCAGGACGGGGTCGTGCACATCATCGATGATCTGGACGACGACACCGACCGGCACGTCGCCCAGATCATCGCGGAGGCGGTGCTCGGCGTGGTCAGGGTCGAGGTCGCCAGCCGAACCTCGCGATCAACGCCGTGAGCGTGTTCCCGGGTCACGATCAGTTAGCATGGAGCGCGGTTCAGATCCCCTCGATCCGGCCCCCGGAGAACGGGGTGCGTCCGCCGGTCAGCCGGTCGCCGATGCCGATGCCGCCCCAGAACCCGCGCGGAATGGTCCGCTCGGTGATCGGCCGCACCGACAGGCGCTGGCCCAGTTCCTCGGTGCGCCGCACCACTTCCGGGTCGAACCGGTCCTCGATCACCTGCGGGATGGCCGCCATCACGGCGTCCCAGGCCTGCTCCTGCGGCACCCCCGACTCGCGTGCCCGCGCGAGCGCCTGCTGCCAGGTGGAACCGACCCGCTTGCCCTTGATCCGGTCCTCCAGCGGGGTGTTCACCGTGTCCCCGGCCAGGTAGTCCGGGCCGTGGAACAGGGGCCGCCGCACCACCTCGTCCACCGGCACACCCAGTCCCAGCACCGCGTGCAGGCACTGGAGGGTGGCGCAGTGCAGGCCCGCTCCGATGCTGCTGGAGGCCAGCACCGGACGGCCCCCGCGCAGGACGATCGCCGGGTTCGCCGGGAACGGCACGTGCTGCCCCGGCCCGAGACCGGCCAGGACCTGCTGCTGGAACGAGGCCGCGTCGGGGATGGACACGCCCCCGGCGAACAGGCCGGTACAGCCCCACAGACTGGTGTTGATCGAGTGGCACGCGGCGGCCACGTTGCCCTCGGCGTCCACCGCGAGCACGAAGTCCGAGTGGCTGCCCGGGCGCGTGCTCTGCCGTGAGATGCCGATCAGCTCGTACAGGGCCTGCGGGTCGGTCAGCGGATCGCCCACGCCCTCGGCCGCGCGCAACGCCTGCACCAGGGACTTGCTCCCGGTGTGCACCTCGTGCCCGTGGAACCGCACGCGCAGCGGTTCGGACCAGACCGGCTCATAGGTGTCCAAATCGGACAGAGTGGCCTTGCCGCCCGCCGCGCGCACCACGTCCACGAACTCACGCGCCCACGGACCCCGGTACATCCAGTCGGCGCCCTCGGCCGCCACGCCCCGCAGCGTCTCGGCCAGCTCTGGCTGGCGGAACAGCTCGCCGCGCTTGGCCCGGAACGACTCGGGCAGCACGTCAGCGCGCATCGCGAACTGCCGCTCACGCACCAAGCCGACCGGAAACCCCTGCTCCGCAACGTGGATCGCGGGCTGGAACAGGTCCGGCCACGGCAGCACGCCGAACCTCTCGTGGGCCGCCGCCACCCCGGCCATGAAGCCCGGCACCAGGGCCGTGCGCCCGCTGGGCTCCGGCGCCCTGGGGATGCTCGCCGGGTCGTCCTCCTCCGCGAAGGTGGCGAAACCCGCGCTGAGCGAGTCGGTCCGGCCCGCCTGGCAGTGCACCAGGACGAACACGCCCGCGTAACTGACCCATGAGCCCGCCGCCAGTGCGATCTGCGCCAGCGAGGTGGCGATCACCGCGTCCACGGCACTGCCGCCGGCCTCCAGCGCCCTGCGCCCGGCCAACTGCGCGAACGGCCCGGTCGAACCCAGCACCATCGCACGCTTGCCGGTGCCCGACGCCCCTTCGGTGTCGCTGGCGTCGATCCCGTCGGACAGGTAACGCCGCACCTCGTCAGCGGCCCAGGTCTTCGGATCCACCCCAGCAGGCTACGCCCCCGCGAGTCCCGCCCAGGCGACCGCGAATCCCGCCCTGGAGCACACGAGTCCCGCTCCGGGGAGCGGGAATCCCGCCCACCGGTCCGCGAATCCCGCCCAGGTAACGACGAGTCCCGCCCTGGAGCACGCGAATCCCGCCCACACCAGGACAAATCCCGCCCAGACAAACGGCAAGCCCCGCCCACCGGCGACCGGTGGGCGGGACTCAGCAGCCGGTGGACGGGACTCGGGCGCCGGAGAGCGGGACTCGCGGGGTGGGGGGTCAGTCCACGTTCAGCTTCATCATGCGGAAGGCGGGCCAGGTGTCGGCCCAGGTGGTGCGCAGGCCGGTGGCCACCCAGATCGGCTTGCCCTCGTCGCCGGGGTCGCCGGTGCCGACGTCCGGCACGGTGCCGACCTGCTGCACCGAGGTGAAGTAGCGCTGGAGCATCTCCTGCTTGTAGCCGACGAACACCACGTTGCGCGCCGACTCGGGCGGGGCGCCGAAGTACCAGTAGCCCTGGGCCCCGCTGTAGGAGCGCGGCACCCCGCGCTGTGGGCCGTACCGGTCCACGGCGCCGGCCAGGCCGTGCGAGACGGGCATGATCACGGTGTGCTCGCGGGTGGCGGCTGGCAACTGCTCGTAGACGTCGATCACGGCGTTGGCCTGCGCGGGCATCGGCGAGGTCGCGTCGGCGAAGCTGCTCTGCACCACCAGCGCGGCGCCCACCACGTAGATCGGCACGGCGGCCCAGCGCCAGATCGAGTGGCCGGAGGAGTCGCGGCGGTGCTGCAACGCGGTGACACCGGCCGCCCAGCACACCGCGTAGATCCCGGCCAGGTAGTAGACCTGACCGCCGGTGACCAGGAAGAACGCGGTGGTGGCCAGCACGGCCCAGCCCAGGAACCGGTACTGGACCAGCTTGGCGGAGCTGAGCAGGCTCCACAGGCCGTACAGCAGCAGCAGCGCCCCGCCGACCCCGGCGGAGAGCAGGGTCACCGGCAGCAGCTCGAACCGCCCGCCGCCCGCGTAGAGGTGGGAGATCGAGGAGGCGATCTCGAACTGCGGCCAGCCGTGCTGGGCCTGCCACCACAGGGTGGGCCCGTTGACGGCCACGGCCACGATCGCGCCGATCCACAGCGCCGGGCGGGTCACCAGGTTGCGCGGGCCGAAGACCAGCGCGGCCGCGGCGATGGCCAGCCACCAGATCGGGATCAGGAACTTGACCTGTAGGGCGAACGCGGTGACCAGGGCCGCGCCGAACAGTGCCCAGCCCCCTCGGGTGCGGACCCAGCGGACCACCAGCCAGGCGACCAGCGCCCAGCAGGGCGGGTCGATGGTCGAGGTGGCCAGCAGGTGACCGGACTGCACGAACTGGAAGGAGGTGGCCACGGTCAGCGCCGCGAGCACCTGCGCCCTGGTGCGACCGCCCATCTCACGGCTGATCGCGGCGGTGGCGAACACCGCGACCAGGGTCGCCGCGATGGCGGGCAGCCGCATGCCCAGCAGCGAGTCGCCGAACAGCACGTCCATGGCGCGGGCCAGCATCGGCAGCATCGGCGGCTGGTCGGGGTAGCCCCAGGCGGGGTAGTTCTTGCCCGCGGACAGGAAGTACAGCTCGTCCCCGGACAGGCCCCAGCGACCCGCGGTGAGCAGCAACAACACCGCCACACCGCCGGCGACCAGGGACACCGGTCCCCAGGCGTAGTGCGGCACCGACACGGTGCGTGCACGGCGCTGGTCTGGCGGAGCGGACGCGCCACCAGAGGACGGCGGCGAGATGAGTACTTCCTGCGATCCCATGATGGCGGCTCCACGGTCGGGTACTACTCAACAATGCTTTGGGAGTACCCAGATGCGCTTCCGCCCAACGTCCACCACGGAGGTCCGCGGGTGGAGATCACCATCGACCTTGGTCTGCACTTGGTCGAGTGAGAGAGACCTCACTCGAGAGTAGGTTTACCGCCCCGCCGTGACGCTGCGTGACACCACGACGGGACGGTCCCGGTCAGGGGTAGCTGACCAGGTTCACCACGCTGTTGCCGGAGTTGGACGGTCCCGCGGTGTTGTTGATGACGTGGCTGATCGTTCCGGTGCCGCCCAGGGACACCGTGACCATGTCATGGAAGCGCACGCCGGAGGTGTTGGGCACCTCGAACGCCCTGGCCGCGACCACGCTCGGGTTGCTGCTGAAGTAGCAGTAGCTGCCCAGGCCCCACGCCTCGTGGCTGGTCACCGAGTTGGCCACCTTGTAGGCGGCGTAGCCCTGCGTGCCGCCGTTCATCCAGGCGCCCTGGTTCGGCGGGTCGTAGGGCATCTCGTTCTGGAAGAAGTAGGTGCGCCCGCCGTTGCCGTTCCAGATCACCTGGTACTGCTGGTAGTGCTCGACGAACAGGCCGTACATCGTCACGTTGTCGCCGTTGACGATCAGCCCGTTGGCGGCCGTGTTGGTGCCCCAGCCGACCCCGTCACCGTGATCGGCCCGCCACAGCCACATGTGGTCGCCGATCACGTTGTTGCTGTTGATCGCCAGGCTCTGCGTGGCCCTGCCGACCCCGGCCCCGCCGATCCGGAAGAACACGTCGTGCAGGGAGGTGGGGTTGGCGGAGTGGTCCGCGGTCGAGCCCGGGGCGCCGACCTGCATCAGCAGCGGGGAGTTGGTCTGGCCCGCGTCCAGCAGCAGCCCGGCCACCTTGACCCCGTCCACGTCGGCGACGCTGATCGGGGTGGAGCCGTTGTCCGGGGTCAGCGTGGCCAGCCCCAGCCCGAGCAGCACGGTGTTCGGGCGGGTGACCCGGATCGTGTCGGTCAGGTGATAGATGCCGGGGGTGAACAGCAGGTTCTGCCCCGCGTCCAGAGCCGCGTTGATCTTGGCAGCGGAGTCGCCCGGCTTGGCGATGGAGAACTGGCTGATCGGGATCGAACTGCCGGCCGCCTGGCCGTTGGTCCAGGTGGTGCCGCTGGCGTTGCTGTGCGGCGCGGGCACGAACACGTTGTAGGCGCCCGCGTTGTCCACGTACAGGAACGGCTTCTCGCGCACGACCGGGGCCTGGCCCACCGTGGTGTAGGGCGGGTTCGGGAAGCTGTTGCCCGGCGCGCCGTTCACCCCCACGAACACCATGTTCCAGTTCGAGCCGTTCCAGCTGCCCAGCTGCGAGTTGCGGGTGAGCCACTGCTGCTGGGAGCCCGAGCGCACCTGGCCGTCCACCTTGGTGTCGGCCATGAAGCCACCACTGGACCAGCCGCCGTCGTCCAGTTGCAGCGAGCCGCGCACGTGCATCCTGCGGTACGGGGCCGCCTGGGAGACCGCCCACCGGTCACTGCCCGAGCTCGGCGTGACCGACAGGTTCTCCGCGGCACGCCAGAAGTTCTGCGTCGCGTTGCCGCCGAACCAGTCGGCCTCCGCGTGCACCGCACCGTTGATCGTCACGTTGTCCGGGGAAGCCCCCAGGCCCAGCACCTGCGTGTAGAAGCCCACGTTCACGTCGTTGCTGTACGTGCCGGGCTTGAACATCACCGCGTACCGGTTGGTACCGAACTGGTTGCGCTCCTGGGCGGCGAACACCGAGTTCAGCCTGCTCTGGATCGCCGAGGAGGACATGGACGGGTCGAAGACGAACACGTTCGGCCCGAAGTCGGGCGTGCCCGCCGGCGGTGGCGGCTGGTCGCCGACCTGCTTGAGCGTGAAGGACTGGGCCGAGGTGCCGTTGCAGGCGTACTGCTGCAACTGCACGGCCTCGGCCGTCGAGGCACTGGGCACGTCCAGGCACTTGCCGCTGTTGCGGTTGACGAAGTGGAACGAGCCGCCGCCCTCGTCCACCGGCTGCCACTGCTGGTTCGCGCCACCGGCGTAGTTCCACAGCTGGGTCAGCCCGCCGTCGGCCTTGGACACGTCGGTGATGTCCCACACCTGGTTGACGTCGTTGCCGTTGCCCACGCGCACGTAGCCGTCGCTGGTGGCCGGGAACCGCCACTGCTGGGCCACCGAGTTGTTGCAGCTGTACTGCTGCACGACCGTGCCGTTCGCGGTGGCCGCGCCGCGGGCGTCCACGCACTTGCCGCTGCTGTTGCTGACCACCGTGAACCAACTGGTCGGCGAGATCGCGGCGGCGGCGCTGGGCGCGGTCACCAGGGCCGCGCCGGTCAGCGCCAACCCGGTGACCGAAGCCGCCACCACGGCGCGTTTTCCTCGTCCTGCAACCACAAGACCCTCCTCGCTGCACTGGGGGATGCCCCGTGGCGGCGGGGTGGGCGACCGTTGGCCGGAATGTAACGACGGTCACAACACCCTGTCAATACACGACTAAAAATAAGTCGTGAACAGTCTCGAGCTGCGGGCGGCGCCCATGTCAGGAAAGTGCCGTATGAGACATCTGATGTCTCATACGGCACTTTCCTGACGCCCCGCGGCGGGTCAGCGCTTCGAGCGGGCCGTGCTCACCAGGGTGATCAGCGCGATGACGGCCATGACCGCGGCGAACAGGTAGAACGTGGCGGACAGCCCGATCTGGGTGGACACCACACCGGCACCGATCACCGGCAGGGAGATGGCCAGGTAGGCGATGACGAAGTACGTGGCCAGCACCTGACCGCGCTTGTCGGCGGGCGCCGCCTGGGTGACCAGCCGGGTGCCACCCATGAACGCCAGGCCGAAGCCGACACCGGTCACGGCGTCACCGAGCAGGAACAGCACGGCACTGGTGAACAGCACCGAGCAGGCGACGAGGGCCATGCCGGTGATCAGCGCGACGCAGCCGAGCACGGAGGCCGTGCGGGCGGGGAGCTTGGTGCAGGCGAGCTGGGACAGCCCGCCGACGCCCTGCACGGTGAGGATGACCAACCCGGCGACCAGGTGGTTGTTGATGTGCAACAACTCCTTGGCCAGGTTGCCGCCCAGTCCGAGGTACAGCCCGCCGACCGACCAGGCGGCCAGCACGCCGAGGCAGCCGAGCACGAACTGCCCGCGCATCGAGGCGGGGATGTGGATGCGCTGGGGCCGCAGCAGGGTGCCGACCCGGATCGGCGCACGCACCGGCACCGTCTCGGGCACCTTGGCGGCGATCACCGCGAGCAGCACCAGCCCGATGGCCATGAGCACCAGGTACGGGGTCTGCAACGGGAACGGCGCCCACTGGGCCAGCGCGCCGGCGAGCACCGCCCCGCAGGCGATGCCCATGGAGGTGGAGGTGCTGTTGACCAGTGCGGCGATCCGGGCGTCCCGCCTGGGGTGCAGTTCGGTGAGCGCGGCACCGGCGGCACCGGTGAACACGCCGGTGGCCAGGCCCTGCACCAGCCGCGCCACGCACAGCCAGGCGGTGCTGTCGGCGAACAGGAACACCACGAGGCTGCCGAGCAGGGCGAGCACGCTGCCCAGCAGCACGGGGCGGCGGCCGATCCGGTCGGACAGCCCGCCCGCGAACAGCAGGGTGATCACCACACCGCCCGCGTAGAGCGCGTAGATCACGGTGAGCATGGCGGCGGAGAAGTGCCAGCGCGCCTGGTAGTCCACGTAGAGCGGGGAGGGCGTGCCGCTGGCGGCCAGCGCGAGCGCGGTTGCGGCGGTCACCACCCAGAAGGCGAAGGGGGAACGGGGCTGCCCGGCCACGGGCGCGGCGGACTCGGGCGCGGTCAGTGTCGCGGGCGCTTGCGGGGCCATGGGCATTCCTTCAAGTGGTCGCCGATTCATCGTCGAGGCTAGGTCGCAAATGGGGACGTGTCGAAGTCCTCAGCTGCTATGACAGCCATAGGTGCTAAGCTATGTGCGCTGTTCGGCGCGCTGATCTGGGGGAATTAATGGAGGACCTGGACGGTCTGGAAATACGGCACCTGAGATATTTCCTCACGGTGGCCAGGTCCGGCAAGATCTCGGCGGCCTCGCAGGAGCTGAACATCGCCCAGCCCAGCCTGAGCCAGCTCATCCAGCGACTGGAGAAACGGCTGGGTATCACCCTGTTCGCGCGCAACGCCAGGGGCGTGGAGCTGACCACGGGCGGGGAGGTGTTCCGGCGCGGGGTGGAGCGGATACTGGAGGAGTTGGAGTCGGTGCTCGCCGAGGCCGGTTCGGCCGCGCGGGTGGTGCGGGCCGGTGTGTGCGCGGGCGTTGTCCCGGCATTGTTGACCGATATCGAGAATGCGGTGACCGGGCCGCGGGAATCAATAGTATTCCGCTCGGAGAGTTCCAGCAGGCAGGTGGAACTGCTGCGCTCCGGTGAACTGGACTTCGGAATCGTCCGGCTGCCGGTCGAGGAGGAGGACGTGGAGGTCGCCACGGTCAGCGAGCAGGAGCTGGGTGTGGTGACGCACACCGAACACCCGCTGGCCGCACGCGCCGAGCTGAGCTGGGCCGACCTGGCGGGCCAGCGGCTGCTGTGGTTCGACCAGCGCCGCGCCCCCGGTTACGCCAAGGGCCTGCTCGCCGAACTGGCCGACCGCGGCTGGCAGCCCCGGCTGCACACCGTGGACAGCGACCGGCACGCGCTGTTCACGCATACCCTGCGCTCGGTGCCCGGTCTGGTCGCGCTGCGCCCGGCGACCAGCGTCGGCGCCGATCCGCACCTGGTCTGGCACCGCATCGCCGACGGGGACGCGCCCCGTGAGCGGTTCGGCCTCGCGGCGCTGCGCGGCGGGGCGCACGCCGCGGCTGTGAGACGGATCGCGGCGAAACCCCGTTGATCCCGGGCCCGGTCCGCCTACACTGAGCCCGGTTCTCCGAATGGGCGTCCCCCCTGCGTCCAGCTCGAACCCGTGTTGCACACGCGTTGACGAGCGACCATGCCCAGGGGGGACAGATGGAATTCCGGGTTCTCGGCCCGGTTGAGGCTCGCGTGAACGGCGCACTGGTGCCGTTGGGCGGACCGAAACCACGCACGTTAGTCGCACTGCTCGCCTGCTCACTCGGCCGTGCGGTGCCGGTCGAGCGGGTCATCGAGGCGCTGTGGGGGCTCGACGCCCCCGAACGCGCCAGGGCCTCGCTGCACACCTATGTCTCGGCCCTGCGCCGCAGCCTGTCGGCGGCCGCGGGCGAGGAGGTGCTCCTGCGCACCCCCGGCGGGTACCGGCTGGCCGCCGCGAGCACGCAGGTCGACCTCGGCGTGTTCGGGTCCCGTGCCGCCGAGGGACGCCGGGCGATCCAGGAGGGCCGGTTCGAGCAGGCGGCACACCTGCTGGACGAGGCCCTGGCCCAGTGCCGGGGCACCGTGTTGAGCGGCACCGAGGGCGACTGGGCGGAGGCCGAGCGGGACCGGCTCACCGAGGAGCGCCTCGGCGTGCTGGAGGACCGGTTCGAGGTGGCGATCACCCTGGGCCGGGGCCCCGCACTGGCGGGCGAGCTGTCCGCGCTGGTCAAGGAGTACCCGCTGCGGGAACGGTTGCGCGGGCACCTGATGACGGCGCTGTGCCTGGCCGGCAGACAGGCGGACGCGTTGACCTCCTTCCAGGAGGGCAGACAGGTGCTGGCCCGGGAACTCGGGGTGGACCCCGGGCCAGCACTGCGGGCCATCCACGAGAAGGTGCTGCGCGGCCAGATCGCCGCTACCCCGCCCTCGGCGCCCGCACCCCCCGCTCCCCCGAAACTCGTTGCCCCGCAACAGCTCCCGCCCGACATCGCCGACTTCACCGGCCGCACCGAGGAGGTCGGCCTGGTGCGCGAGCGCCTGGACGCGGCCGGGGGCGGTGCGGCCCTGCGGGTGTGCGCGATCTCCGGCAAGCCCGGCTCGGGCAAGAGCACGTTGGCCGTGCACGTGGCGCACGGGCTGCGCGAGCGGTTCGCGGCCGGGCAGCTCTACGCGAACCTGCGCGGGGTGCACCAGGCCCCCACCGACCCGTCCGAGGTGCTCGTCCGGTTCCTGCGCTCGCTCGGGGTCGCCGACACCGCGATGCCCGCCGACCTGGATTCGCGGGTGGAGCTGTACCGGACGCTGCTCGCCGACCGGCGGGTGCTGGTGGTGCTGGACGACGCCACCGACGAGCGGCAGGTCCGCCCGCTGCTGCCCGGCGGGGCGCCCTGCGCGGTGCTGATCACCAGCCGGACCCGGCTCACCGCGCTGGAGGGGGCCGACCAGGTGGACCTGCACGTGCTGCCGGAGGAGGAGGCGGTGGGCCTGTTGCGGCGGGTGGTCGGCGCGGACCGGGCCGCTCGCGAGCCGGACCGGGCGAGCGAACTCGTGCGGCTGTGCGGGTACCTGCCGCTGGCGGTACGCATCGCGGGGGCCCGGCTGGCGGCTCGGCCCACCTGGCCGCTGGCCAACCTGGTGCGGCGGCTGCGGGTGCAGCAACGGGTGCTGCACGAGTTGTCGATCGGCGACCTGGCGGTGCGGGGCAGTCTCGCGCTGAGCTACGCCGGGCTGGCCGAGCAGGAGCGCACGGCCCTGCGCAGGCTGGGTTGGCTGGGCGGACTGGACTTCGGGGCCTGGCTGGTGGGCGCCCTGCTGGACGTGCCGCTGGCGCTGGCCGAGGACGTGGTGGAGGCGCTGGCCGACGCGCAGTTGGTGGACACCGTCGGGGTGGACGGGTCCGGTGCGGCGCGCTACCGGTTGCACGACCTGACCCGGGCCTTCGCCCATGAGCGGGCGGAGCAGGAGGAGCAGCGGCCCGTGGCGGTGGCCGCGGTGGACCGGGTGGCGCGGTGCTGGCTCACGCTTGTCGAACGGGCCGCCGCACGGGTGCACGAACGAGGCAAGCCGGTGGGCGTGGCGGAGGAGCACTGCGAGTACCTGCCGGAGCGAACGGTCTCGGTGCTGCTGCGCGATCCGGCGGCCTGGCTGGAGTCCGAACAGGCGAGTCTGGTGGACATGGTCGAGCGCGCCTGCCAACTGGACCTGACAGCGGTGGCGGTGCGGCTCACCGTCGCACTGTCGGCCTCGACTTTCTCCGTGCACAACCAGTTCAACCTCTGGTGGCACACGCACCGCGTGGCGCTGGAGTGCGCGCGCCGGGCGGGTGACCGGTCCGGTGAGGCGCAGCTGCTGAGCGGGCTGGGCTGGTTGCGGTCCGAACAGGACTGGCACGAGGAGGCCGTGGACTACTACGAGCAGGCACTCGCGCTGCACGTGGAGATCGGCGACCTGGACGGGCAGGTGCGCAGCCGGTTGGCGCTGAGCATGGTCCAGCGCGAGTGCGGGGCACTCGCCGCAGCACTGTCCACTGTAGACGCCGCAGTGCCGCTGATCGTGCCGGGCACCGAGCTGGCCGCCAGGGCGGGCCACAGCAGGGGCATGGTGTTGACCGAACTCGGCGACCTGGACGGGGCTGTTGCGGCCTGCACCGAGGCGGCGCGCATCTACCGCGAGCTCGGCGAAACCCAGGCCGAGGCACTGGTCCTGCGGTCGCTGAGCATCGCGCACCGCGCGGCGGGCCGCTACGGGGAAGCGGCCGAGAACGTGGAACGGGCGCTGGAGTTGTTGCGCGCCTTCGGCGATCCGACCATGTTGCCCTACGCCATCCAGGCGCTGGCCAAGGTGCGGATCCGGCAGGGGTTGGGCGCCACGGTCCGCGAGCAGCTGCGCGAGGCGCTGGCCCTGCGCAACGAGATGCAGGACGGGTTCGGTCAGGCGCTGGTGCTGCGCACGCTCGGTGAGCTGGAACTGGCCGAGGGCAGGCTCACCGAGTCACTGTCCTATCTGGAGCGTTCCCTGGAGTGGTGGGGCGCCCTGGACATCCCGCTGTGGCACGGTCGCAGTCTCCGTGATCTGGCAACGGTTCTGGAGGCTCTGGGCAGGCACGCGGAGGCGGACTCGGCGTGGGCGGCGGCGCTGGCGGTCTTCCAGCGGTTCGGCAGCAGGGAGGCGGGCGAGCCGAGGCGGCGGCCCGCGCTCACCAGGATCTGAGCAGCAGGTCGGCCCCGGCCGGGTGGCCGGGGCCGACCGCTGTGGTCAGCTGCTCGCCAGGCTGCCGTTCAGCGAGGTCCACGGCGAGTAGCCGTCCGACCCCGGGGACTGCCAGCTGGCGGTGACGTCGCCGAGGGCGCCGCGGGCGAACAACGCCCGAGCACCGGAAGGACCGGCCACCGTGATGTCACTGGTCACCTTGCCGCCCAGCGAGGTCCACGGCGAGTAGCCATCGGAGCCCGGGGACTGCCAGCTCGCCACCACATCACCGTTGGCACCACGGGCATACAGCACCCGCGCACCCGCGTCACCCAGGACGACGATGTCGCCCGTCACCTTGCCGCCCAACGAGGTCCACGGCGAGTACCCGTCAGACCCCGGGGACTGCCAGCTCGCCACCACATCACCATTCGCGCCACGGGCGAACAGGGTCCGGGCACCGGCAGGGCCGGTCACCGTGATGTTGCTCGTTACGCTGCCACCCAAGGAAACCCACGGCGAGTAGCCATCCGAACCAGGAGACTGCCAACTCGCCACGACGTCACCGTTCACGCCACGGGCGTAGAGCACCCGCGAACCCACGTCACCAACCACCGTGACATCGCTGGACACGTTGCCACCCAACGAGGTCCACGGCGAGTACCCGTCCGAACCAGGAGACTGCCAACTCGCCACGACGTCACCGTTCACGCCACGGGCGTAGAGCACCCGCGAACCGGCAGCACCGGTCACCGTGATGTTGCCCGTCACGTTGCCGCCCAACGTGGCCCACGGCGAGTAGCCGTCAGACCCCGGAGACTGCCAGCTCGCCACCACATCACCAGCCGAGCCGCGTGCGTAGAGCACCCGCGAACCCACGTCGCCAACAACGGTGATGTCGCTGGACACGTTGCCGCCCAACGAGGTCCAAGGCGAGTAGTCACCGCCGCTGTTGATCTGCCAGCTCGCGATCACGTCACCCCGGGAGCCGCGGGCGAACATCGCGCGGGAGCCGCCGTCACCGGTCACCGTCACGCGCACCGGCGCGGTCGTGCCCTGGGCCAGGACCGCGTTGACGATGGTCTGCGCGTCCTCGGCGTTGGGCTGGTAGCGGTCCGGGTAGGCGGAGCGCTCCACGCCTTGGGCCACCTCGCCGACGGGCTTGGTCTGCCAGGAGTTGTTGGGGTAGGTACGGGACATCGTGGTGAGGAACCAGTTGGTCTCGTACCAGAGGTCGGTGCGCTGGGCGAAGCTGCCCTTGTCCGCGAGCATCTGGAACAGGCCCACGCTCGTCGCGTCGCCCCCGTTGAGGTTGAGGATGCTGGTCTCCACGATGGTCGCGGCGACCTCGATCACGGCGGCGTGGCTGTTGTACCCGGCGTTGAGCGTACTGTTCACGATCGCTCTGGCGCAGGAGGCCTGTTCGGCGGACAGCCCGCCGGACATCTTGGCGTGCAGCCTGCCACGCAACGAGTTGGCCAGCGCGCCGTCCTGGGCCGTCGGGCCACCGGCGTGGCACGCGGTGTAGCCGATGTCAGCCAGGGCACGCTGGTGCTGGGCGTAGGCGCGGTCCTGGCTGGCTGCGCTGGGTGCGGCGGCGGCGACCCCGTTCAGGCCCACCACCCCGGCCAGGGCCAGACCGGCTGCCACGGCACCGCGGAACTTGGCATTTCCTTGCGTAGACACAGTTGTCCCCTCTGTGGATCCGGAATTACTTGCTGTGGAGCGGATCAGCCCGCGAGGCTGCCGCCGAGACTGGTCCAGGGCGAGTAGTCACCAGCACCGTTGATCTGCCAACTGGCGGTGACGTCGCCGTTGCCACCGCGCGCGAACAACGCCCGCGAACCAGCCGCGCCCGTCACCGTGACATCGCCGGTCACCCTGCCGCCCAACGACACCCAAGCCGAGTAGCCGTCCGAACCAGGCGACTGCCAGCTCGCCACCACATCACCGTTCACGCCACGGGCGAACAGCGTGCGAGCACCGGCAGCACCGGTCACCGTGATGTTGCCCGTTACGTTGCCACCCAGCGACACCCACGGCGAGTACCCGTCCGAGCCCGGAGACTGCCAGCTCGCCACTACATCACCGTTCACGCCACGGGCGTACAGCACCCGTGAACCCGCATCTCCAACTACCGTGATGTCACTGGACACGTTGCCACCCAAGGACGTCCACGGCGAATAGCCATCCGACCCCGGAGACTGCCAACTCGCCACCACGTCACCGCCCGAGCCGCGGGCGAACAGCGCCCGCGAACCAGCAGCACCGGTCACCGCGATGTTGCCCGTCACACTGCCACCCAACGACACCCACGGCGAATAGCCGTCAGACCCCGGGGACTGCCAACTCGCCACCACATCACCAGCCGAGCCGCGTGCGTAGAGCACCCGTGAACCCGCATCTCCAACTACCGTGATGTCACTGGACACGTTGCCACCCAAGGACGTCCACGGCGAATAGCCGTCAGACCCCGGGGACTGCCAACTCGCCACCACGTCACCGCCCGAGCCGCGGGCGAACAGCGCGCGGGCACCGGCAGCACCGGTCACCGTGATGTTGCCCGTCACGCTGCCGCCCAACGTGGCCCACGGCGAGTAGCCGTCCGAACCCGGAGACTGCCAGCTCGCGATGACGTCCCCGGCGGAGCCACGGGCGTACATCACCCGCGAGCCGCTGTCGCCGACCACCGTCACGTGCGCACCGGAGTCGTCGATGATTCGGTTGTACCGCTTGGGAGCGAAGGAGTTCGCGTAGTTGGCCGGCCAGGTGCGCTGTTCGGCGTTGTGCCCGTAGTCGTACTCCTCCATCACCACCGGCTGGGTGTGCGCGGAGTCGCTCCAGCGCAGGAAGATCGCCACGTGCTGCTGGGTGGAGTCGTGCCGGAACAACACGTCCCCGGCCTTGAGGTCGGACCGGGCGACGTCGTGCATGACCTCACCGAGGTTGCCGGTCCAACGGGAACCGCTCAGGTGCCAGGCCATCGACACGTAACCCGAGCAGTCCTGCCGGTAGGTGCCGTACTGGTTGGTGTACGAGCTGGTCTGGCTGTAGGGGACGTGCTGGTCGATCCAGGACTGCGCGCGGGTGATCACCTCGCTCCGGCTGATCGGGCCGTCCGCGGTGGAGTTGGCCACGGCGGGTCTGGCCACTGCCGCGGCGGCGGGAGGTGCGGTGGCCAGGCTCATGCCGCCAAGGGACACGGCGGCGACGCCGGCGGTGGCCACCGCGGCGATGAGACGGGCGAGCGGGCGCGGAGCTGTGGTCTGCACGGTGCTGCCTTCCGGGAGAGGAGCTCTGTTGACCGGGCAAGGCTGTGTCCGCGCTATCAAGGAAAACTCAAAACCGAGGTCAGCGGCCGTTCCCACGAGACGCCGAGGCCCGCCCCGCGTGATGGCGCGGGGCGGGCCTCGGGGCGTGCTGGTGCTACTTGGCGGCCTTGGCGGCGCGCGCGGTCAGGGTCTCCCCCGCGATGCCCCAGTTGTCCTTGGCGGTCTCCTCGATGGTCACCCAGACCGACTCGGGCTTGCCGCCGGTGGCGCGCACGTACGCCTCGGTCAGCTCACGCACGATGGCGGCCTTCTGCTCGGTGGTCTGCCCGGTCGGCTGGTTGACGTGGATCAGCGGCACAACTACTCCCCTGTGATCGATTCCTGGTTTGTCTCAGAGTTGGTCAAAGAGCCAGCAAATGGCTCGGGTCGCCCGCGGTGACCTTGGCGACCTGGTCCGCGGTCAGCCCGGCCTCGGCGAACCAGCGGCCGGACAGTTCCAGCCACTCGGCCACGTCGGGCTGGTCGGGCTGGCCGAGGTCGGAGCTGTGCACCACGCGCGGGTGGGCGTGCAGCACCTGGCTGAACCTCGGTCCGTCGTGGTGGCCGAGCAACCTGGTCAGCGCGGTCAGCTCCACGTACACCTGGGGCACCCCGGACAGCTGGGCCAGGTCCCGGTCGGTCAGCCCGCACATCGGGTGCGTGGGGTGGGTCAGCAGCACGCGGTCCAGCCCCAGCGCCACGACTTCGTCCACGACTCGAAGGATGTCCTCGCGGACCGCGTGCCCGGTGGCGAGGACCACCGGCAGGTCACGGGCCGCACGCAGCACCTCGACCACCTCGGGCAGCAGCCTGCCCTCGGCGCTGATCGGGGTGCCGCGCAGCCCGGGTACGTCCAGCAGCGGGTGGAACGGCACCCGGTTCAGCTTCGAGGCGTGCGCCCCGCCGACCAGTGTCGGCAGGTACACCACGAGCCGGGCGGGTCCGTCGTCCCCGTGCTGGTAGACCGCGCGTTCCACGGTGCGCGTCTCCAGCCCGCCGCCCACGTGGTTCAACGTCACCGAGCCGGACACGGGCAGGCCCTCCTGGCGGGCCTCCCACGCGGCCGAGGCGGTGGACCCGAGGTGGCTCTTCACCACCACCCAGCCGCCCAGCTCGGCGTAGCGGCGCCCGGTGGCCAGCACCGAGCGCCGCCGCCGGTACAGGTCCGCGCCCGCGTGGTGGTGCAGGTCCACGAACCGGCCAAGTGGCTCAGGCACTGGCAGCGGCCTTGTCCTGCCACGGGGTGGCGTACCCGAACTCGGCGCGCGCCTCGTCCAGCCTGCGCCCCTGGGCCACGGCCTGGGCGATGCGCCGCTCGGTGGCCTCCACCCGCTCCGCGCGCTCGGCCACCTCCTCGGCGTGCTCCGCGGGCACGACGATCACGCCGCTGTCGTCGGCGAGCACGATGTCACCGGGCCGCACACGGGTGCCGTGCACGTCCACGGTGGCGCCGACCTCGCTCAGCTCCACCCGGTTCTTGCCGCTGACCATCGTGATCCCGGTGCTGAACAGCGGGTAGCCGGCCGCGCGGATCTCGGCCAGGTCGCGGGCCGACCCGTGCAGCACGGTGCCACGCACCCCGCGAGCCCTGGCCACCGCGGTCAACAGCGAGCCCCAGTTGGTGCAACTGGTGTTGCCCCCGTTGTCCACCACGACCACCGAGCCCTCGGGCACGTCGTCGAGGTAGTTGGCGGCGTTGCGGAACTTCGGGCCGTCCCCGCGCACCGGGCCGTAGGTGACGGTGTAGGCGGTGCCGCAGGCCCTGCTGCCGGGCACCCGCGCCGCGATGCCGGGCAGCACCCCGGTGATGCCCAGGCTGTCCAAGGCATCCGAGACCGCTGCCGTGTCCAAAGCGGACAGTCGCGCGACGAGATCACTCATCGCCGCACCTCGCTGGCGCTCGGCGCAGCGCTTCGCGCTGACCCTGTGCTCAATGATTCGCTCGCAAGCTCGCTCATTGGCTTCTCCCCCTCGTTGAGTGCGCGTGCGGCGCTCCAGGCGAAGAAGGCGGCGGCGTTGTCGGCCACCTCCGGCCCGCGCTTGGGCACCGAGAGCTGGTAGGTGCTGGTACGTCCGCCGCTGGTGACCTCGGCGGTCAGCGCGAGCGTGCCGGAGAACTCCGTAGGTCCGCCCGACCACTCGGCGCCGCCAGTGATGGACAGCTCCGGGCCGGTCCCGGTGTCGCCGACCCCGCTGAGGAACTCCTTCTCCGCGAAGTCCAAGTCCACAGTGGACAGCGTGAACGGTCCACCGGCGGCCAGTTCCGCGAAGGCGTCACGGCCGTCCCTGCTGACCGTGTGCGGGCCGAGCACCCGCTCCAGCCCCTCGGGCAGCGGCGCGGACCCGGCGGGCCTGCTCACCGTGACGTCCACGTACGGATAGCTCCACAGGTAGGAAACCCTTGCCTGGTCGCCGATCGGGGCCAGTACGGCGTCCACGTCGGCCGCGATGTCCCCCTCGATCACACCGAGCAGCCGCCACCGGCTGGACTCCGACCGTGTCGCGCCGGGCAGCGCGGCCACCGCGTTCTCCGCCATCGGCAGGCACTCCTTGGGCGGCCCGGGAAGCATCAGCACGGTAGTGCCGGACACCTCCACGCGGGCACCCCAGGCCGTGCCGTTGGCGTTGGGCAGTAGTTCGGCGCCCACCGGGAACTGGGCCTGGCGCCGGTTGTCCTCGTGCACGGGCAGGTTGAACGACTCCAGCCGCGCGCACACGGCCTGCCAGGCCTGCTCGCTGAACTCCAGCGGCAGCCCGCAGGCCGCCGCGACCCCGTCACGGGTCACGTCGTCGGAGGTGGGACCCAGGCCACCGAGCACCGCGACGACCTCGTCCACGCCGATGCGCGCGCGGACCGCGTCCTGGATGTCGGCCAGCGTGTCGCCCACGGTGGCCCGGCTGCGCACCTGGTACCCGGCCTGGTCGAGCAGCTTGCTGACCGCCGTGCTGTTGGTGTCGGCGATCGCCCCGCTGAGCAGTTCGTCGCCAACGGCGATCACCGAGGCCTGGCGGACCTCCACCGTGCCCGACAACGCCTTCTCCACCGCGGCGGCGGCCACCGGCGTGGTCGCGGTGCCGCCGAGGTCGTAGGTCACCGCGCGGCGGGCACGGGCCACGGCACGCACCGCGGAACGGATCTGCTCGGCGGGCGCGGGCAGGTCCAGGTGCCGCAGCAACTGGCTCGCGGTCAGGAACAGGGCCATCGGATTGGCCTTCTGCCGACCGGCCATGCTCGGCGCGCTGCCGTGCACCGGTTCGAAGTAGCTGCCGTGCTCACCGATGTTGCCGCTGGGCGCGAGCCCGAGCCCGCCCATGACCCCGGCGCCGAGGTCGGACAGGATGTCGCCGAACATGTTCTCGGCCACGATCACGCCGAACCGCTCCGGCCTGCGCACCATCCACAGCGCCAGCGCGTCCACGTTGAGGATCTCGGTCTCGATCTCCGGGTACTCCTGGGAGATCAGCTCCAGCCTGCCACGCAGGTGGTTGCTGCTCTCCCGCAGCACGTTGGGCTTGTCGGCCAGGCTCAGCAGCCGGTACCCGTTCTGCCTGGCGTGCTCGAAACCGAAGCGCAGCAAGCGGTCGATGCCGAACTGGGTCTGCAGCCGCAGCGTGGCGCTGGTCAGCTCCGGACCGGTGGCGGCGGCGTTGGGGTGGTCCTTGACCACGTCCCACAGTGCCGGGCCCAGTCCGTGGAAGTCCAGGCCCGCGTAGAGGCCCTCGGTGTTCTCCCGGATCACCGAGAAGGCGAACCGGTCCGCGTGCACATCGGCCACGGGGCGCACGTTGGCGTACAGCGAGAGCTTCTGCCGCAGCTGCACCACCGGCGAGACGTAGCGCAGGCCGGTACCGCGCAGGTGCTCGGCCAGCTCCGCCTCGGCCTCGCGCAGCGGCTTGCTCGTGATCGCGCCGAGCAGGCAGGTGTCCGTCTCGGCGAGAAGGTCCCAAGTGGACTGTGGGACGGCGTTACCCGTTTCACACCAACTGGTCCAGCCGACCTCGCCGAACCGGAACTCCAGCGGCAGGCCCATCCGGTCCAGCACCGGCAGCACCGCCGAGACCACCTCGGGTCCGATGCCGTCCCCTGGCAGCACCGCAACGCTCTTCATGGGGTCAGGTTCTCCTTTGCGAACCGGGTGAGGTGATCGGTGACGAACTCGGGGCGGTCGCTGTGCGGGCGCATACCCGCGCCGGGCACCTCGACCACCTCGTGGTGGGCCGCCGCAGCGAGGTGCGCGGTGGTCACCAACCGGGAGCGTTCGCCGACCAGGTGCATCAGCGGCCCCTCGTAGGACAGCACCTGCTCGGTGAGGTCGACCTCCAGCAGCAGCCGCATGCCACCGGCGATGCGGCGGCACGCCTGCTCATCGGCCGGAACCGGTTGGTGCACAGGCGGTTCGACGCCCTCGGCCGTGACCAGCTCGCCCAGCACCGCGAGTGATCGCGACAGGTCGCCCTCGGCGGCCAGGTCGGCCACAGTGGACAGTCGCTCCGCGAGCACGCGGTCGGCCCGGGTGGGCGCGGACACCAGCACGGTGGCCGGTGGCCTCAGGTCGGGCAGCAGCGCCTGGGCCACCGCCCCGCCCAGCGCGTTGCCCACCAGTAGGTCCACTTCGGACATACGGGGCAGCCAGCTCCGTGCGAGCTGGCTCACCTCGGTCATGGAATCCTCAAGCAGGGCAAGGGTGTCCACCACGGTGACGCGGCAGCCGAACGCCTCCAGCGCGCCGGTCACCGTGGCGAAGAAGCGTCCCTCGTCCCACTGCGGCAGCACCGGCGCGAACACCAGTGCATGCGGACGTGAGTCGGTCATCCCGCTGCGGCACCGGCCAGCGCCCGCGCGGCGTGCACGGACTGCCGGTGGTCGGAGTGCGCGATGCTGCCGCGCTCCTCCACCGACAGGTCGAAGTGCCCCAGCACCAGATCGGGCAGCGGCAGCGAGGGCGCCGACTCGGGCACGCTGCGGCCGAGCAGGTCCGCCAGGTGCAGCATGGTGCCCAGGTCGTAGCGGTCGCCGCCGATCCGGTCCAGGTAGGCGATCCACTGCTCGGCCACCAGGTTGCCGGGGCCCTTGCCCATGCCCAGCACCGAGGAGTCCATCCACGTGGCGCCCGCGTCCACCGCGGCCATCGCGTTGGACATGGCCAGGCCCAGGTTGTTGTGCGCGTGCAGGCCGACCTCGCCGGGCACCACCGACTTCACCAGCGTGGCGAGCCGGGCGGTGTGCGCGGGCAGCAGGCTGCCGTTCGAGTCGGCCAGGTACACCACGTCGGTGCCCGCGTCGGCCGCGGCGGCGGCCACCTCGACCACCTTGCGCGCGGGCAGTTGCGAGACGCGGGTCAGGTTCACGCACACCGTGAAGCCGACCTCCTTGGCCTGCCGCACGGTGTCCAGCGCGGGGCCCGGGTCACCGGCGGGCACGCAGACCCGCACCAGCCGGGCGCCCGCGCGGTGCATCGCGGGCAGGTCCCCGGCGTCGATGTTGCGCGGGTGCAGGATCAGGCCCACGTGCTCCGGGCCGATCTCCTCGGCGATCGCGGCGATGTAGGAGTCATCGCCCCGACCGGTCAGCCCCAGGTCCGCAACCGGCTTGAACGAACCCTTGCGATAGGCGATCTCCACCCAGTCGAACCCGGCCGCCACGCTCAACCGCGCGTGGGTGCGGGCGTAATCCAGGTCGAACTCGAATCTGTTGCGGTAGCCACCGTCACGTAACGTGACATCAATGTTAACCAAAGACACAGCTCCCCCAGCCTATTAGTCACCGAAACTCGCGAAACGGACACCGGCATCCGACGGGCTCCCCAGCCCCGACCGTTGCGTTCGCGGTCAGAAAATTATGTGAACCGGATTCCACCGTCAAGCGGACAAGCTCCTATAGCAGCCATAGCTGCCGAACTATCTGGAGCGAGAAAGACCTGGAAAACGGCGGGGCGAAACCCGCAATCAGCACGTCGCGACCCATTATGAGCCGTCTCACACGCCCGCCCAAAAGGGCCTTTACCACATCGACTTGCACCACGCGGCGAATACTTGCCGGTAATAATGATCGGCCGCCGCATCACGGTCAGCGAACACGCCGACACCCATCGTCACACAAATGCATTCCCGGGCAATCCACCTACCCCCAAGTACCCCGAGTCCCGCTCACCCACACGCGAGTCCCGCTCACTGGCGCGCGAATCCCGCTGAGCGGGTGTTGAGGGCTTCGGCGGACGGGCACCAACTCTGACGGAGCCGCGAGTCGCACACGGGAGAGCGGGATTCGGGCGCAGGAGACCGGGACTCAGCTGCGGCAGAGCGGGACTCGCGCACCCCAGAGCGGGACTCACGCTCCTCAGAACGGGACTCGCGCACAGGTGGACGGGACTCGCAGGCTCCAGGCCGGGACTCGCGCACCCCAGAGCGCTCAGGGCGGGGCTCGGTCAGGTCATGAGGCCGCAGCGCCAGGCCCAGGCGGCGATCTCCACGCGGTTGCGGGCGTTCACCTTGGTCTGCACCGAGGCCAGGTGGGTCTTGACCGTGGACAGGGACATGAACAGTTCGCCGCCGATCTCGGCGTTGGTCAGGCCCTTGGCCACGGCCCGCACCACCTCCACCTCGCGGTCGGTCAGCGGCACGGGTGGGCTGGCCGCGGGCGCGGGGGCGGTCTCGGTGAAGCGGGCGAGCATGCGCACCGTGATCTGCGGGGAGATCAGCGCGTCCCCGCGCACCGCGGCGCGCACGGCCTCCACCAGCAGCGCGGGCCCGGCGTCCTTGAGCAGGAACCCGCTGGCGCCGTGGCCCAGCGCGCTGTGCACGTACTCGTCGAGGTCGAAGGTCGTCACCACGACCACCTTGACCGGGTCGGTGACCCCGGGTCCGGCCAGCTGCTTGGTGGCGGCCAGCCCGTCGATCCCGGGCATGCGGATGTCGAGCAGGCACACGTCGGGCCGCAGCTCGCGGGCCATCCGCACGGCGGAGACCCCGTCGGCCACGTCGGCGACCACCTCGATGTCCGGCTCGTTCTCCAGGATCATCCGGAAGCCGACGCGCACCATCTCCTGGTCGTCGGCGATCAGCACCCGGATCGTCACCTGCGCACCTCCGTCAGGGGCAGCTCGGCGAGCACCTGCCAGCCCCGGTCCCCGGTCCGTCCCGCGGAGAACAGGCCGCCGAGCAGCTCGACGCGTTCCCGCATGCCGACCAGACCGTACCCACCCGAGCCACCGGCCGGATCACGGGCCGGTTCGGCCCCGTCGTCGGCGACGACCACCCGCACCCAATGCTCCCCCGCGGCGACCTGGACGGTGATCAGGGTGGCGGTCACGGCGTGCTTGTGCACGTTGATCAACGACTCCTGGAGGATACGCAGCACGGAGCGGGCCACCTCGCCGGGCATGGGGCGAGGCAGGCTCACCTCGTCCCGGATCGGCACACCCAGGTTGCGGGACTGCTCGATGGTGGCCCGCACGTCGGAGAGCAGGTCGGTGGTGGCCGCGTCGGCGGTGTTCTCCTCGCGCAGCGTGCCGACCAGCCGCCGCATCGCCGCCAGCGCCTCGGTGCCCGCGTCGGCGATGCCGGGCAGCAGCCGGTGCGCCGCGAGCGGGTCCTTGCCCGACACGGTCATCGCCGCCTGCGCCTGCACCACGATGCCGGTGACGTGGTGGGCGACCACGTCGTGCAGTTCACGGGCGAGCGCGATCCGCTCCTGCTGCTGGGCGGCGGCCACGGCGCTGGTGATGGTGTGGTCCCGGTCGGTGTCGCGGGCCCGGAAGTACAGGCCGGTGCCGATCGCCAGGACCACCAGCATGAGGGCGGGGAAGGACTGGCTGGGGTCCTGCGGGCGCCAGCCGCTGACCAGCGCCTGGCGGATCGCGGCGAACATGCCCGCGAAGGCCAGCGCGGCCAGCCCGCCCCACACGGCGTTGCGGGGGGCCAGCCGGACCAGCACGGCGATGATCACCATGCAGGCGGCCGTCTGCACCGGCGAGACCGGGCTGAACTCGGTGTGCAGCACGATGCGCAGGGTCTGTTCCACCGAGGTCACCGCGATGATCAACACGGCGGCGCCCAGTGCGCTGGCCAGTGGGTAGGCGACCGCCAGCACGGCGAGCCCGATCAGCAGCGCGGTGGGCAGCGCGGTGAGCACCGCCGCCGCCCGGCCGCCGTAGCGCTCGGGCAGCACCCCCCACTCGATCACCATCAGCACCGACAGCGCCACCAGGATCGGCCACTGCCTGCGCAGCACCGCCTGCCAACCGATGAACGGGGTGTCCACAGCGGACACAGTACGGCGCCGGGCGCCGAGCGGGCCTCAGCCTCGCGGCCGGGCACGCATCGGTCATTCGGCCGATGCGCCCGAGGTGATCACCGGCCCGGCGGCCGAGGCGGGCGGGCCCCTCCACTGGGCAGTATTGCCCCCGAACGGTTCGAGGAGGAGGACGACGTGGTGGAACCGATCCTGATCGGGCGGGCTGTGGTCAAGCGGTACGGGGAGGTGCACGCCCTGGCGGGGGTGGACATCTCCATCGGGGCGGGTGAGGTGCTGGCGATCGTCGGGCCCTCCGGCTCGGGCAAGACCACGCTGCTGCACGTGCTGGCGGGCATCCTGCCCGCGGACGGCGGCGAGGTGTTCCTCGCGGGCAGGCCGATCTCCGGGCTGGGCGAGGCCGAGCGCAGCAAGCTGCGGCGCACCGAGTTCGGCTTCGTGTTCCAGTCCGGCATGTTGGTGGCCGAGCTGACCGCGGACGAGAACGTGGCCCTGCCGATGCTGCTGGCGGGCCGCGCGAAGGGCGAGTCCATGGCGGCGGCGGGCGAGTGGCTTGCCAAGCTGGGGCTGCTGGGCCTGTCCTCGCGCAGGCCGGGCGAGCTGTCCGGCGGGCAGGCGCAGCGGGTGGCCATCGCCCGCGCGCTGGCCCACCGGCCCAAGGTGATCTTCGCGGACGAGCCGACCGGGGCGCTGGACACGCGCACCGGCCAGGAGACGGTCAGCGCGCTGCTGGAGGCGGCCTCGGCGACCGGCGCGGCCGTGGTGATCGTGACGCACGACCCGGCGATCGCCGCGCGGGCGCACCGCGTTGTGGAGATCCGAGACGGCCTGATCGCGACGGGAGTGCCCGCGTGAACCCGGTGCAACTGGCGTTGAAGGTGCTGCGCGCCGACTCGCGCAGCAGGGTGTCGGCGGTGTTCATGGCGCTGGGGGTCGCCGTGGGCGTCGCGGTGGTCCTGTGGCTGGGAGCGGGGCCGGACGCCATGCAGTCCCGGGCCGACCGGGTCACCTGGCGCACCTCCGTCGGCGTGGGTGGCCCGGCGAACCCCTCGGCTGCGGCGCTGGTGGTCAACACCAGGGACGACTACAACGGGCAGCGCATCGAACGGCTGGACGTGGCGGCGCTGAAGTCTCAGGTGCCGGTGGCCGCGGGCATCCCGCGGCTGCCCGGGCCCGGCGAGGTGCTGTTGTCCCCCGGTCTGGCGAAGCTGGCGGCCTCGCTGCCCCCGGACCAGCTGGCGGATCGCTTCCCCGGCAAGGTGATCGGCCAGTTCGGGGACGAGGCGCTGCGCTTCCCCGACGAGCTGGTGGCGATGGTGGGCCACAAGCCGGCGGAGCTGCCCGGCGGCTCGCCCGTGGACGGGTTCGAGTCCAAGCCGGGCACCGGTACGGTGGACGAGCTGCTGGTGCTGCTGACCCAGATCGGGCTCGTGGTGCTGGTCGCGCCCTGCCTGGTGCTGGTCGCCTCCGCCGCGCGGCTGACCGCGGCCAGGCGGGAGCGCAGGCTCGCGGCGCTGCGACTGGCCGGGGCGACCCCGCAACAGGTCGTGTCGATGACCGCGGTCGAGACGGCGATCGCCGCGGTGGTGGGCACGGTGCTGGGCATCGCGCTGGACTTCCCGCTGCGCTCGCTCACGGCGCTGATCTCCTGGGACGGCGGCCCGTGGTTCCCCACCGACTTCACACCGAACCCGGCGCTGCTGGTGGCCGTCGCCGTGCTGGCGCCGACCCTGGTGGTCGCGGCTGCCGTGCTGGGCCTGCGGCGGGTGGTGAGCCGTCCGCTCGGCGCGGCGCAGCAGGTGGGCCGCAAGGGCCCCAACCCCGCGCGGCTGCTGGTGGTCGTGGCCGCGGCCGTGGTGTTCGTGATGGGGCTGAACGTGGCCAGGGGTCAGGGCGGCACGACCCTGGTCGTGCTGGTGGGCCTGGCCTTCGTGGCCATGTCGCTGGTGTTCGCCGGTCCGCTGGTGACCTCCTTGGTGGGCAAGCTGTTCACCAGCCGCTGGCGGTCTCCGGCGACCTTGCTGGCCGGGCGCCGGCTGCGCGACGACCCGAAGGCGGCGTTCCGCGCCTCGGCGGGTGTGGTGCTCGCGGTGTTCACCGGCTCGATGGCGCTGGTGATGCTGCCCGGCATCGAGGCCCGCATCGGCCACACCGACGGCACTATCCGGGACAACGTGTTCGTCGCCAACACCGGCGGGTCCACCCCGGAGCAGATCGAGTCCCTGCGCAACCAGTTGCGGGCGCGCGGCATCGACGCGGCGGTGGTGCCGATCGTCGAGGGCACGCTGGGCAGCGCCGAGCGCGGCATGTCCGCCATGGTGGTGACCTGCCAGGACGCCGCGAAGGTCTTCGGCGGTTCGGGGACCGACTGCCAGCCCGGTCCCGCGGTGTACGTGCCGTACCAGCGGCGCGAGCCGTTGGAGTTCCGGCAGTACGGTCGCGGCTCGGAGCGGACGCCGGTCGCGCTGCCCGCGGGCACCCAGATCCGCGAGTACCACCCGGGCCGCTCCTCGGCGGTGCTGATCGATCCCGCGCTGCTACCCGGCCTGACCGCCGTGTACGACACGGTGGCGGTGGCCAGCAAGGCCGCCGACCAGGCCGCGGTGCACACCCTGTTGGCGCGCAACCTGCCCGGGGTCAGCCTGTACAGCAACGGGCAGTACGAGGGCAGGGCCGACACGATCAGCGGTGACCTGCGCCGGGCCACGGTGATCGGGCTGTCCATCGCCGCGATCCTCGGCGGGGTCAGCGCCGGGGTGGCCGCGGCCGGGTCGGTGGTGGATCGGCGGCGGACCTTCGGGGCGCTGATCGCCGCGGGCACGCCGGTGCGGGTGCTGACCAGGGCGCTGCGCTGGGAGGCCATGCTGCCCGCGCTGGTGGCCACGGTCGGCGCCAGCGTGGCCGGGGTGCTGGTCGGCAGCGGGCTGCTCACCCTGCTGCGGCAGCAGGCCGTGCTCAGCCCCTGGCTGCTCACCCCCGTGGTGCTGGGCCTGGTGGTGGCGCTGCTCGCGGCGGTGGCCTGCGGGCCGGTGCTGCGCAAGGTCACCGCGCAGTCCTACGCCGAGGAGTGAGCGTGACGGCAGCCACCCTCCAGTGAGTCTTGATTTCCAACCCACTCGATGGGACCGTGAGTTGGACAATCGAACTCACTGGAGGTGGCCGCCATGGGCCAAGGCCTGCCCGCCAAGCTCGCCGAGCACCCGACCGTGCGCGCGGTGCGGGCCAGGGGCACGCGGCAGCCGCCGCCGGTGATCGACGCCGCCTGGCTGCGCGAGCTGTGCCTTGCCTGCGGCGCGGACGACGCCGCCGCGGTGTCCCTGGACCAGCCCGACCTGGCCGGGGAGAAACCCCACGCCCTGGCCGCGATGCCCGGCACGAAGGCCCTGATCTCCTTGGTGGCGCGCATGAACCGGGAGGATGTGCGCACCCCGGCCCGCAGCGTGGCCAACCAGGAGTTCCACCGCACCGGCGAGGTCATCAACGACGCGGCCCGCGAGGTCGTGCGCGCACTGGAGGACGCCGGGTACCGCGCGCTCAACCCCTCCGCGACCTTCCCGATGGAGATGGACCGCTACCCCGGCCGGATCTGGGTGGTCGCCCACAAGACCGTGGCCGTCGCCGCGGGCATGGGCGCGATGGGCATACACCGCAACGTGATCCACCCCAGATTCGGCAACTTCGTCCTGCTGGCCACGATCCTGGTCGACGCCGAGGTCAGCGAGTACGGGCAGCGCCTGGACTACAACCCGTGCCTGGAGTGCAAGTTGTGCGTGGCGGCCTGTCCCATCGGGGCCATCGCCAAGGACGGGGCCTTCGACTTCAGGGCCTGCGCCACGCACAACTACCGCGAATTCATGGGCGGCTTCACCGAATGGGTGGAGACCGTCGCCGACAGCGGCAGTGGAGCCGAGTTCCGCGAGCGGGTCAGCGATGCCGAGAACGCCAGCATGTGGCAGAGCCTGTCGTTCAAGCCCAACTACAAGGCCGCCTACTGCATGGCCGTGTGCCCCGCGGGCGAGGACGTGATCAACCCGTACCTCGAGGACCGCAAGGAGTTCCTGGCCACCGTGCTCAAACCCCTGCAGGACAAGGTGGAGCCGCTCTACGTCCAGGAGGGCTCGGCCGCACAGGAGTACGCCCGGCGGCGTTTCCCGCACAAGCCCCAGCGCGTGGTGACCGGCGGATTCCGCGCGCAGTGACATGCCATGAAAGTGCCGTATGCGGCATCTGATGCCGCATACGGCACTTTCATGGCACCCGGGGTTAGTTCGGGTTGTTGGCGTGGGTGAGGGTCTCCCAGGCGACGAACAGGGCGTTGGTGCCCGCGGGGCGGTTGCGCTCGGTCAGGGTCTGCGTGTTGGCCATGGCGATGCCGAGCCGGGTGTGCAGCGCGTTGAAGCCAACCTCGGTGACCGGGCCGAGGCCGAGCTTGAGGTGGCCGCCGCACAGCGAGGAGGGCACCGCCGCGCCGAGCTCGTACTTGGCGTGCAAGCCCAGGGCCTGGCGCAACCGTTCGCCGACGTCGGTGGAGTACAGGTCCACGCCCTGGATGCGGGAGGTCTCGGCCACGTCGGAGATGGAGGCCAGCCCGTAGCCGGTGTGGGTGAAGTCGCGGCAGGTCTCCTGGGCGAGCCCGTCGGTGAAGGTGCTCTGCCCCTGCCAGTAGCTGATGATCTTGTCGCGGGTGTTCAGGCCGCTGCCCGGGGTGGTCTTGGGCAGCGGGCCGTCGCTGGACAGGTAGACGTAGGCGGGCACCCGGTCGCGGAACTTGGCCATCGCCTTGTCGTAGCTGGCCTTGTCGTCCAGGAACACCGAGATCCCGACGGCGGCCTCCAGCATAACCAGTTCCCAGTTGCCGTTGCTGTTGCTACCGCCGATGACCTTGGACAGGTAGACGTTGCGCAGCATCGTGGAGAACCGGCCGATGCTGGCGGCCGACCAGCCGGTGTAGCTGTAGCGCAGGATCTCCCCCGCCCTGGGCCAGGCCGAACCGGCCCAGCCGGTCTGCAACGGCGCGTTGCTGTTGGTGTGACTGGTGATCGTGCCCGACCAGGCGTCGATGATGGCGATGGCCTTCTCGGCGTACCGGCTGTCGCGGGTGACGTACCAGGCCAGGGCCAGGCTGTAGGCGGCCAGCGCGTCCTGGCGCTCGTCGGTGCAGCCGATGTTCGGATTGGAGTACGGCCCGCACTCGACCACCGCGCGCGGCTTGGGGGTACGCGAGAGCGAGGCGTACGGGCTGGCCAGCATCTGGTCGTAGGCCGACTTCCAGGGCTGGGCCCCTGCGGTGACCTGACCGCGCACGAAGTCGAGCTGGGCGCGGCTGACGAGCACACCGGGATGGGTGAACGTGGCCGGTGCGGCCGTGGCGACAGGGTGGATGAACAGCAGCGAGAGCAGGGCCACCAGCAGGGTGGTTGCGCTTCGTCGGCGCATGGTCCGTCCTCACACGTAGGCGGTGGAGGCGGTACGGTCAGTGTGTGTGGTCTGAACCACACTCGTCAATCATTGTGACCCCGATCACAGGCAACTCCGGCGGCGGACCGACCACAACCAGGTGTGACAGCGTTGATTCGGGGGGTGAATGCACTGGCCGATCCACTCGGGGTGGGCACTTCCGAGGCGAGGTCGGACCGGGAGCTCTGGGAGCTCGTCGCGGTCGGCGACCACTCGGCGTTCACAGTGCTCTACGAGCGGCACGCCAAGGCGGTGTGGAACTACGGGTACCGGCTGACCGCCTCCAGGGCCGCGGCCGAGGACCTGCTGTCGACCACATTCCTGACGGCGTGGCGCAGGCGAGCCGAGGTGGTGCTGGTGCGGGACAGCGCGTTGCCGTGGCTGTACACGGTGACCGCCAACATGGCGCGCAACGAGCACCGGCGGCTGGGCAGGTTCCTGCGGCTGGTGCCCAAGCTGCTCAGCGAGGACGTCGGCCGCGACCACGCCGAGGAGCTGGCCGAGCACGCCGCGACCAGGCAGCGGCTGGCCAGGGTGCTCGCCGCGGTGGACGAACTGCCCGCCTCGGAGCGGGAGGCCGTCAAGCTGTGCCTGCTCGGCAAGGTCAGCACCGAGGACGCCGCCCAGTTGCTGGGCATCACCGAGGTGAGCGTCCGTTCCCGACTGTCCCGTGCCCGTTCTCGCCTGCGCAAGCTCACCGGGGAGGAGTCCGATGACTGACCCGTTCGACCTCCCGGACCTGCCGCTGCCCGACTCGGTGCGCGACAGCGCCCGGCAGCGCATCCTCAGCGGGATCGCCCAGCGCCCGCGCGCCAGCAAGGCGCCGCTGCTGATCGCGGCCTCGGTGGTCGTGCTGGCGGCGAGCGCCACCGTGGTGGCCAGCACCTTGCAGCACGCGGACAAGCTGTCCCCTGGCGCGGCCAGCACGACGACCACCAGCTCCTGGGCGCGTGGCGGCGCGGGCGCCAACAGCTACAACGCCCGCGAGGGCTGGGCTGCCGCACTGGACTCCGAGCGCTGCGGGCGGGCCGCGACCAGCGTGCACCCGCCGCGGGACCAGTGGCAGCCGATCGTCACGAGCAGCCTCGACGGCGTGACCCTGATCGCCTTCCGTGGCCCGACAGGCCCGTTCTTCTGCGAACTCACCGCGAGCTCGGTCAGCCTGTCCACGCCCGTCGCGGACTACCCGCACGAAGGGGTGGGCCAGGTGCTGTTCCGCACCGCGAACGGCAGCCTCGCCGGCGTGCTGACCCCCGGGGTGCGCGACGTGTCGCTCATCCGGGAGCACTCGGGCGGCTTCAGCGAGGCCGTGCCCGGTCTGGTGGTGGCCTCGCTGTTCCTGGCGCCCAACGCCATGTCCGGCGGGGACCTCGTGCTGAAGGACACGGTCAGCGGGCTCACCCAGCGGTTCCGCGAGGCCGAGTTGCCGCCGAAGGCGCAAGCCACGGTGGACCAGCCGAAGCCGCCGGGCGAGCGCACCTCGGACAGCGGTCGGCGGCTGGGTTCCTGCCTGGACGCGGCCTCGCTGCACCCACCTGCCGACGCGGGCAACTGGCAGCCGGGCGCCCTCATCGACACGATGCCCGGACACACGATCCAGCTCGGCCGCTACGGCAGCGTGCTCGGGGTCTGCGACTCCCATTCGAGCCCGCTGTTCTACACACTGGACACCACTGAGCGGGTGCCGGTCGCGAGCACGGTCTTCCGCGGCTACAACCTGATGGTCGACATCAAGCCGGACCGCGACCCGAAGCTGAACGTGTCCGCGCTGGTGGGTGTGGTCAACGACGAGGCCGTCGCCTCGATCACGCTGAGCCAGCAGGGTCAGCCCGACCGCCAGGCCGTGATCAGCAACCGGACCTTCGCGGTGTGGGGGCTGATCACCGCCCAGGACGCGCGCTACCAGGTGACCGCCAAGGACGCCGCGGGCAAGGTGCTCGACCAGGTCTGGGCGGGCGGACGCTGAACTACCCTCCCATGACGTGACCACCGAGTACCGGCAACCGCGCTTCCAGGCCCCGCCAGGGTCCACCGAGTTGGTCCTGGTGCGGCACGGGGAGTCCGAGCCCGCCCGCACCGACCGGCCCTTCCCGCTGGTCGGCGGGCAGGGCGACCCCGAGCTGGCGCCGCAGGGCCTGCGGCAGGCCGAGGCGGTGGCCGACCGGCTGGCCGCCGAGCACCTCGACGCGATCTACGTCACCAACCTGCGCCGCACGGTGCAGACCGCCGCCCCGCTCGCCGCACGACTCGGGCTGGCGCCCCGGGTGGAGGCGGACCTGCGCGAGGTCCACCTGGGCGAGTGGGAGGGCGGCCTGTTCCGCCAGCGGGTGGCCGAGCAGCACCCGCTGGCGGTCCGGATGCGGGAAACCCAGCGCTGGGACGTGATCCCGGGCGCCGAGCCCACCGAGCGGCTCGCCGACCGGCTCCGCGCGGCCGTGGGCAGGCTCGCCGCGGCGCACCCCGGCCAGCGGCTGGCCGTGTTCAGCCACGGCGGGGCGATCGGCCAGTTGCTGGCGATGGCCACCGGGTCCGAGCCGTTCGCGTTCACCGGCAGCGACAACGGCGCGATCTCCCGCCTGGTGGTGACCGGCCCCCGCTGGGTCGTACGGGGCTTCAACGAGACCTCCCACCTGGACTAGCGGCGCGTCGCGCATCGTTGACCTGGTATCCGGTCCGGGCCGAGGCCGCGGTGTCGTGAAAGTGCCGTTCAGGACACCGGATGTCCTGAACGGCACTTTCACGACACGGCCCGCGTCGGCGGGCGTGGCTGGGTGGTCGGCGGCGAGACACGGTCAAGGTCCTGAGGCGAGTCACTAGCCGCACGCGAGTCCCGGCCTGGCGGGGCCGAACCCCGGCCTGGTGCGCGCGAGTCCCGGCCAGCGGCGCGCGAGTCCCGGTCACCCGCACGCGAATCCCGGCCTGGCGGGCGCGAGTCCCGGCCAGCCTCACGTGAGTCCCGCCCAGCGGCGCGCGAGTCCCGCCCGCACGCACGCGAGTCCCGCCCGGTCGAAGACGAAACCAGTTCTGGCGCACGCGAACCCCGCCCAGCCACACGCGAATCCCGCTCACCCGCACGCGAACCCTGCCCAGCCCCACACTCGAGTCCCGGCCTAGTGGGCGCAACCCCCACCTACCCGCGCGGCAGCCACTCCGGGCGGCTCGATCCGCGTGGCACCAGCACGGTCCGGTACTCGCCCGGGGTCTGGGACATGCGCACCTGGTCGGTCACGCCCTGGTAGTGCCCGAGCGGGGTCTCGGCGGTGAACGTCTCGGGGTCGAGGTAGGCGTGCCGCTCGCCGGTCCCGGCAACGGAGTGCGCGTACTGCTTGTCGAACACGCCCAGGCTGATGATCCACAACGCGATGCGGGTCAGCGAGATGTGCACGCGGTAGCTGCCACCCTCGGTGGCGCGGCGCATCAGGGCGGCGGCGATGCCGGTGGTGGCCAGCCAGGGCACGAGATAGTCGTTGACCACCATGATGTGCGGCAGCACGGGCTGGTCCCTGGTGCCCTCCAGGGTCATCATGCCGGTGACGCAGCCCGCCGTCTGGTCGAAGCCGACCCGGTTGGCCCAGGGCCCGCGCTCCCCGTGCAGGCTGACCGTGGTGTGGATGATGCCAGGGCGGATCTCGGCGGCCCGCTCGGGCGACAGGCCCAGGCCCGCCACCAGGCCGGGGCGGCGGTTGGCGTAGAAGACGTCGGCCGTGCGCAGCAGCTCGTGTACCCGCGCCATGGCCGAGGGGCTGCGGGCGAAGTCCAGTGTGGACGATCGCACGCCGACGTTCGCGGTGGCGTAGATCAGCTCGCTCTCGTACTCGGTGGGGCGCCAGAGGTTGAGCGCGTCCGCACCGTGCAGTGCCAGGGCCCGGCCGATGCCCGCGCCCGCGATGACGTGCCCCATGCCCAGTGCGCGGACGCCGTCCAGTGGCTGGGTGGCGCCCGCGGGCAGCGGTTCGGGCGCGGAGTCCCCGATCTTCTCGATCTCGATCAGCGGCAGGTCCGCGAGCACGTCTCGGAACTGCTCGGTCTCCAGGAACTCCTCGGTGGTGCGCAGCATCGGCATGACGATGCCCGCCTCGGCGCCCGCCTCCTCCAGGTCGGCGGCGTTCCAGCGGGCGACCGCGTTGGCGATGGCCGTGGCCTCGTCGTGGGTGCGCAGCAGCTTGAGCGTCCTGGACTTCAGCTTCGGGTAGATGTTCAGCGGCATCACCCACCGCCCGTCACCGGCGCGGTAGAAGCTCAGCGACAGCGGGCTCTGCGGGTCGCCGGTGTTCTCCGGGCTCAGCCCGTTGAGCTTCTCCCACTTCCGGTCGTAGAACGGGCACAGCCGGTGCGGGGCCTGGCGCAGGTCCATGCTGATGTCCTGGCCGGGTCCGCCGCGGTGACGCCACAGTGCGGCCAGTGCCACCGACTTCGCGACCAGCCCGATCGCGGGCGCGGCGCCGAGCCGCACGACGCTGGGCACGACGGGGTCCGCGCCGAGGAACTCGACGGTGCCCCCGCAGTCGGCCGCGGTGAAGCCCGCGGAGGCGAGGACCTCGGCCAGTGCCTCGTGGATGTCGAAGGTGTCCTCGTCCTCCGACCGGATGGGCTGTGCCAGCGCGGCCTTGATCCGATCCCCGACGGACATGGCTCCACCTCCCGCCCTGGCAGGGTGCCCAGGGCATGTCAACCGTGTCATGAAAGTGCCGTTCCAGACACTAGATGTCTCGAACGGCACTTTCATGACATGTCCTACTGGGCCGCTGCCATCAGTTCGTACGCGGTCCTGCCGTCCAGGGACTCGCGCAGGATGTCGGCGTGTCCGGCGTGCCGCGCGGTCTCCTCGATCAGGTGCAGCAGGATCCACCGCGCGCTGCGCACGGCGTTCTCGGGGAACCACGGCGCCCGCGGCAGCGGGGCGGTGACCTCCAGGGTGGGCAGTTCGGCCACGATCCGCTCGGTGTGCGCGGCGGCCTGCTCGTAGGCGGCCAGCCAACCGGGCAGGTCCTCCTCGGCGCCGATCTCGAACTGCGCGGCCCAGTCGGGCTTGTCCCCGGCGGGCAGTTGACGCAGCACCTCGTCGATCCAGAACCGCTCCACGTGCACCGCGTGCTTGATCAGCCCGCCCAGGGTCAGCGCGCTCACGGTCGGCCGCTGACCGGCCTGCCGCTCGTCCAGCCCCAGCACCGCACGGCGCAGCCCGGCGCGCTGCTCGGCCAGGAAGGCAAGCAGAGCGGTCCGCTCGTCCGCGACCGTCTCGACCAGTGCCGGCATGGTTGTCCTCCCACAGTTCGTTGACCTCGACAAACACCACTCTAGGAGTCAACGCGGTCAGGTTCTGTCCTGGTTTGCGGCGGATTTCTTGACCCCGCGAAGACTCCGGTTCGGGCAGCATGGGTGGAGTGCGGGTGAAGGACCTGATCAAGACCGTCGAGCCGTTGACCCATCGAGAACGGGGCCAGCAGCTTGCGCTGTGCCGCCACCTCGCGGACACACCGGAGCTGGCCGAACTGCTGTCCGAGCTGTCCGGACTGGGCTACTACGAGCGCTGTCTCGGCCTGCGCATCGCGGTCGCGACCAGGGACAGGGCCTCGCTGGCCTACCTCGCGGCGCGGACCACCGACCCCGACGCGGACCTGGCGATACGGGCCATCGCGCTGTCGGTGCGACTGGGCGCGGAGGTGGGCCATCTGGTGGACCAGGCCCCGCGCGGCGTGCGCACCGCGCTGTACCAGGCGATCCGCACGCACCGCAGGACCGCGCTGGCCGACGAGCTGATCGACCGGGTGCGCACCCGCTGGGGCGATGCCGAGGCAGCCATCCTGTTACCGGGCTGTGGTGCCGAGCAGGCCGCCCGGTTGTTGCCCGAACTGGCGCACGCGGTGCGCAACTGGCCGGTACTGGCGCGCAGGCACCCCGGGGCCGTGCTGGACCAGGCCGAGCGCGAGCTGGCCGAGCTGCCGCGCGGGCAGTTCACCACCTGGTGGCACGAGCGCGGCGCGGGCATCGCGGCCACCGTGGACCACGACCCGCTGCGCGTGCTGCGGCTGCTGGAGCTGAGCTGGACGGGCGGACCAGCGGACCGGCTGGTCAGCCACCGGATCGGCACGTTGATCGCGGCCGATCCGGCGCGGGCGGTCGCCCTGCTGACCAGACCCGAGCACCGCTCGCAGCTGACCGAGCTGGTGGGGCGCAGGGCCGTGCGGCGCCAACTGGTCAGGGCGGGCGGCGTGCACCGGGTGGCCCGCGCGGTTCGTGAGGACACCTCGGCACTGGTCAGCCTGCTCGGCGCCGTGCCGCCCAGCGAGCGCGAGGCGGTGTTCGACGCGGCCATGGACGGGGTGGACCTGAGCACGGCGGTGCTCGACCCCGAACTGCTCGACGTGCTGCCCCACGCGCGGCGGGTCCGCGAGGCTGAACGGATGAGCCGCCTGCGCGCGGTCACCGACCAGCCGCTGCGGCTGGCGACGGTCGTCTCCGCGCTGCCCTACGAGCAGAGCGCGCCTCGGTTGCGCGAGCTGACCCGGAGCACGGACTCGGCCGACCGCGCGCTGGGCTACCGGCTGCTGGTGCGGTGCGCGGGCCGGACCCGTGACCCCGAGGCGCTGACGAGCCTGTTCGCCGACCTGGACCGGCTCGCGGGCGAGCAGGAGCCGGTGCGGCTGGTCGTGCTGAACGCGCTGGCCAGGCTGCCCGCGGAACAGCTGCGCCCCGAGCACGTGCCCGCGCTGACCGGGCTGGTGCGCGACGCGCTCGCGGCACGGGACTGCTCGGCGAGCATCCTGGGCGCGCTGGCGGAGCTCGCGGGCAAGCTGGCCGCGCGCGGACTGGTGGAGTTCACCCTGGACACGCTGGCGGCGGTGGCCGGGCACGGCGGGCCGGTGGACCTCGGGCGGCTGGACCAGGTGCTGCCGCGGGGTCAGGAGCACGCCCTGGTCGACCGGCTCGGCAGGTACCTGGACGCCGAGCAGGCACGTGGCGAGTACGACCTGCTGTTCGCGCTGGTCGAGTCGCTGGGCAGGCGGGCGCACGGCATGCCCCGGTTGCAGGACGGGCTCGCCCAGGCCGTGCAGGCCAAGCGGGACAGCGTGGTCCGGCGCGCGGTGACGCACTGGCTGGCCCCCGCGGGGACCAGGGCGGAGCGGGTGGCCGAGGTGCTCACCAGGGAGCGGTCCGCGGTGACCGTGCCCGAGGTGTTCGACGTGATCGCGCACTCCCGCACCGATCTGCTCTACCTGGGGCTGTCCGGCCGGCCGCCGGGCGGGCGGTTCTGGGACCGCAAGGTGATCTACGTGCCCAGCGCGCCGAGGTCCCGGCTGCGCCGCTGGACCGGCATGCAGCGCGCGGCCTACGTGGAGCTGCAACACCTGCACGCGGGCGGCGAGTCGGCGCCCGACCGGCAGCGGGCCAGGGCGGTGCTCGCGATCGGCGAGGTGCCCGGGGCCGGGGCCGAGCAGGTGGGCCGCTACCTGGGCTGCGCCAACGAGGTGGTGCGGCGGGCGGCGCTGACCGCGGCCGGGCGCACGACCCGCCCGCAGGAGGTGCTGGCCGACCTGCTCGCCAGCACCGAGGGGCCGGACGCGCACGTGGCCGTCTACTGCGTGACCAGGGCGGCCCGGCACATCAGCCCGGACCGGCTGGGCGGCACGGTGGCCCCACTGCTGGCCGCCCGCGGGGTGGGCGTGCGCAAGCAGGCCGTGCGGCTGCTGGCGCACAACCGCGTGCCGGGTGCGGTGGACCTGCTCGCCTCGGCCTGGGGCGCGCACGGGCAGCACGAGCACGTGCTGGGCACGATCGCGGCGAGTTGCCTGGAGCTGCTGGAGGACCCGGCGGCACGGCACATCCTCAGCGAGGCCAGCACGATGCAGGGCAGTGTGGCCGTGCGTGCGGTGAACCGGCAGCCGCTGCGGATCGCGCCGGGCTGGCGCGAGTGGTACGCGGGCATCGTGGCGCGGGTGGCCGACTCGGCCGATCCGCACGCCCGCGACCGGGCCACCCTGCGGCTGGCCGACTGGACCCCGTGGGCGCCCGGGGCGGCGCGCCTGCTCGCGCGGCGCGTCACCGACCTGAGCACCACCGACCGCTGGCGCGGGGCGGTGCTCGGGCTGCTGGCCTGCGCGGAGCCCGAGCTGCTCCAGTCCACTGTGGACTCCCTGCGGGGTGCACCGCCGAGCCCGGACGCCGAGCGCGAGCGGGATCTGCCCGCACGCCAACGACTCGACCTGCTGGTGACCCGGATGATCCAGCTCGCGGAGTGGGACCGCGCCGGTGCCGCCGACGCGATCGCCGCGCTGGACGAGGTGCTGCCCGAGCCGCTGGCGGCCCGGCTGCACGCGGCCACGCTGGACTGGCACGAGCCGGACGTGGACCGGCTGGCCGCGCGCGAGCTGGGCGGGGCACTGGCCACCGCCGAGGTCGCCGAGGCGTTGGCGCACAGCACGAACGAGGTGGACCCCGCGCTGGTGCTGCCGCACGCCCAGCGGCTGGCCGAGCGCGTCGACCGGGCGGGCGGGCTGTTCGCCCGCGCACTGGCGGCCCGCTGCGGGCCGAGAGCGGGCTGGTCCCCACCCTGGCGCGCGGTGCTGCGGCAGCTGCGCGCCCACCCGGACCAGGACGTGGCCCGGTTGGCCCAGCACACCTGGACGGCAGGCGAGTGAAGGTGGTCCACAAGGTGTTCCACATGGTGGGTGGCCGTTGACAGGCCGGGCGGAACTTGGTCCGATCGCTGCTGTGATGACATCGCTGACCAGACGGCGGCACGTGGACTTCGCGCGTGTCGTGGTGCAGGGCTGTCGCTGACCGCGAGGCCCCACCCCCGTCCGCCTGGCCAGAGGAAGCCGCCATGCCGTACCAGTTCTCCCCCAGCAGCACCCCGACCGCGGCCACGGCCGAGGTCAGCGTGCTGATCCGGATCACCACCGACGCCGGGCAGGCCCCCGACCTGGCCGCACGCGTGGTCGAGGCGGTGCGCACCGCAGCGGGCGGCAACCCGCTCACGGTGTCGATCCCCACCGCACCAACGGTTCCGGCGCCCCGGCGACCGCTGGGCTCGCGACTGCGCATCAACGTGGCCGACCGCAGAGTCGAGCACGAGGGCGCGCTGGTCGACCTCACCCGGTTGGAGTTCGACCTGCTGCTGTTCCTGTGCCGCAGGCCGAACCGGGTGCACCTGCGCACCACCCTGCTCGCCGAGATCTGGGGCCTGCCCGAGGAGGTGCACACCCGCACGCTGGACGTGCACGTGCGCCGCATCCGCCGCAAACTCGGCTCGGCGGCCGCGATGCTGGACACCGTGCGCGGGGTGGGCTACCGGATCACCGGCACCGAGGGCCTCAGCATCGACGAGGCCGCCTGATCAGGGCAGTCCCCAGTACCGCTTGGTGTTGCTCGCGGCAGGGGCGATCCGCAGCCGCGGGTCGGTGCCCCTGGTCACGATCACCACGTCATCGCCACGGGACAGCGGCAGCCGCAGGGAGCCGCCGCTGCCCGGCTGCCAGGGCACGGCGCTGCCGTCGGTGAGCGAGCGCACCTCGTAGGGGCCGGCCAGGTCGCCCGGCACGACCTGGCACGGCTCCCCTGCGAGGCTGCGGACACGCACGAACTGGGTCCGCCCCGCCCTGCGCACGGCGCTGATCAGGAACGCGCCCTCGGTCCGTAGGTTGTGGACGGTCACCTCCGCCCAAGCCGTTGGCACAGCGGGGAAGACCCGGATCGTGTCGCCCCAGCTCTGCACGAGCATGTCGTGCATGGTCTGAGCCCCGGACAGCGGCGTCTCGATCACCGGCCCGGACTCCTTGTACATGGTGTTGGGCTGCACGTACTTGTCCAGCAGGGTGGACAGCTGCCCGTGCGCCTTGTCGCCCTCCCCCAGCACGGCGTACATCGAGCCCGACCCGGTGAAGGTGTAGCCCTGCTGCGCGCCCGTGTAGCCCAGCCAGTGCGCCATCGACCTGGTCAGCGCCGCGCGGTTCGCGGGGTTGTCGGTGACCTCGAGCTGGTAGAGCGGGTAGAACCACAGCAGGTGCGAGTAGTGCCGGTGCGAGGAGGTCAGCTGCACGTCGGCGCCGATCCAGAACCCGTTCGTCGCGTCCTGCGGGGGTTTCACCAGGTGGTCCAGCACGTCCTGCCACTTGGCGGCCAGCGGATCGCCCAGCTTGAGCCGCTTGTTCGCGGCCAGCAGGGTGGCACAGCCCCAGTGGATCAGCGCGAGGTCGTAGTTGCAGTCCTTTGTGGACGCGTATTCCGGGGAGAAGGTCCTCGGCAGGTGGTAGGTGCCGCCCGGGTCCTTGGCCAGGAAGTGCAGGTAGTAGTTGATCGCCTTGCGCAGCAACGGGAAGACCAGGTCCCGCAGCACCCCGTCAGCCATGCTGTGCCGGTAGGACAGCCAGGCGTTGTGCAGTGCCCAGGTGAGGTCGCCGACCTCGGGGTCCCCGTCCCCGCCAGGCACCGGGGCGGTGCCGGTGGCCAGGTCCTCCTGGCTGGTGCGGGCCATGGCCATCGAGTCGGACCGGTACTGCGCGGGCACGTTGGCCACCAGGTTGTCCCGGTGGGCGTCCAGCGAGGCGGTCAGCGAGTCCAGTTCGGTGTGCCCGGTGGCGTTGACCAGCCAGTACTCCAGCTGCACGTTGAGGTTCCACCAGGTGCCCGGCCACGGGGTCGGCTCCAGCCACGGCCCGCAGGTGCCCAGCACCGGGCGGTCGCGCCGGGTCGCGCTGGCCAGCTTGTAGAGCTGGATCCAGTAGAAGCTCTCCAGCCTGGTGTCGGCCACGGACACGAAGCTCTTGGGGTAGAAGGCGTGCCACCAACGGCGGTGCTCCTGGGTGAGCCCGTCCAGACCGAGATCCGCCGCGGCGCCGAGGTTCCTGCCCGCCTGCGCCGCCGCGTCGCGCGCCGGGAAGCTGTGCACCACCGTCGCCAGCAGCGTGTTCGTGCCCTGCCACCTGGTCACGGTCTGGCCACCCGCGACGAGGTTCTGGGTGCACGTCGTCCCGGCCAGCGCGGCGGGCGGGTTGGTCCTGAGCCCCTCCGGCGCGGGCTTGAAGTCCAGCCTCGGGCTGCGCGCCAACGCGGGCGTGAAGGTCCAGGCCACCTTCTCGTTGCCGGACTTGGGGTTCACCGAGATCACGAGCACGTCCCTGGTGGCGTGCACGAAGGCGCGCAGGCCCAGCACGCCCTTGGAGGTGGTGATCGTGCCGGACAGTTCGGCGTCGAACAGCGACAGTCGCAGGTCCACGGCGGTCAGGTCCCCGGCGGTGCTCAGCGTCAGCTCGCCGACCGGCAGCCGGGCGTTGCCGAAGTTCGTGCCGCCGGTGCCCTGGTGGTCGCGCACCCTGCTGTCGCCCAGCTTGAAGGCCAGGCGCTTGGCGCTGCCGGTCTGGTAGACGGCCGCGCCCAGTCCGCCGTTGCCCAGGAACGGCGCCTGGTAGAAGCTCGTCGGCACCTTGCGCCACACCGGGTCCAGGTCGCCGAGGTAGGCCGCCCACGCCGGATCGGCGGCCATAGTGTCCTCCAGCCCGGGTGGGCTCGGGGGCATCGGGAAGGCCAGCGACCCGGCCAGTCCGGCCGCGCCGGCCAACAGGGTCCGCCGGGAGATGGGCAGCGACATCAACCGCTCCTGTCGGGAGTCAGCAGCCGGGCGGCGCAGCCACGGTGAATCAGACCTCCGATGTCTAACCAGAAATCCAGGCCAGGTCAAGATAACCAGCCATGATCAACCCGATGTCTGCGCGGGGGTCACCGGATGATCACCCGGATGTCGCATCCCACAGAGGGCCGAATACCGCAACCATCGAGCGAACGGACCAGCGCCACGGGGAGGCAGCTGTGCGGTCGATCGGCATCGTCGGTGCGGGACAGGCGGGCGTCGTGCTGGCAGCGGCACTGCACCGGGACGGGCACCAGGTCACGCTGTACTCCGATCGCACACCCGAGCAGTACCTCGCCGGGCGGGCGAGGCCGAGCGCCTGCCTGTTCGGGGACCAGGTCGCCTACGAACGCAAGCTGGGACTGGACTTCTGGCGCGAGCAGGCGCCGCCGATCACCACGGCCCGGCTGGACCTTGGCATCGCGGGCCGCATGGTCGCGCTGTCGGTGAACGCCCCGATGCGCACCCCGGCGCTGGCGGTGGACCAGCGGCTGAAGTTCGCGCACGGCATGCGGGAGCTGGCCCTGCGCGGGGTGCGGGTGGTGATCGAGACGGTGACCCCGCAGCGCCTGGACGAGATCGCCGCGACGCACGACCTCGTGGTCGTGACCACCGGCAGGCAGGGCCCGGTCGGCGCGCTGTTCCGGCCCGACCGGTCCCGGTGCAGCGGCGCGGGGCCGCGGCGCGCGCTGTTCATGATGTGCCTGCGGGACTGCGGGCTGGACAGCGGTCCGCAGGCCAACGAACTGCGCTTCTCCTTCGTGCCCGGCGTGGTCGAGGTGTTCTGGATCCCCTTCTACGACAAGGACGTCGGCCCCTGTCGCAACGTGCTGCTGGAGGCGGTGCCTGGCGGTCCCGCCGACCGGTTCGCCGGGGTGCGCGGCACGGGTCAGGCCGTGGCGGCGCTGCGCCGGGTCGTGCGGGAACTGCTGCCCTGGGAGAACGAGGTCCTCGACCCGGCCACGCCGACCAGTGACCAGTGCTGGCTCACCGGCGCGGTGTCACCGACCGTGCGCGAACCCGTCGCGGTGCTGCCGTCCGGGCGGCACGTGCTCGGACTGGGCGACACGGTGGTGCTCAACGACCCGATCGCCGGGCAGGGCGCCAACAACGCGACCAGGATGGCGCGCTTCTTCGCGCAGCGCATCACCGCGCGCGGCGAACGGCCCTTCGACGCCGCGTGGCTGACCGAGCAGTTCGACCAGTTCTGGGAGTACGGCAGGCTGGTCAACGAGTTCAGCGAGCTGCTGCTCGAGCCGCTGCGGGACTTCCAGCGGGACGTGATGCTGGCCGCCTCGCGGCACCCCTCGATCGGCACCGCGCTGTTCGGCGGCTTCGAGGACCCGGCCAGCGTCTTCCCCTGGTTCGTCGACCGCCGCGCCTCCAAGCTCTTCCTGGCACAGCACGGGGTTCGCCCACTGGACGTGCTGGGCACCAAGCTCGGCGTGCTGGGCCGGGTCCTCTCCCAGCGCCTCCCCTGGGCCTGACCCAGCACCGGCCAACCCCCGCGTGTCGGACGTTGCGGTGCCGCGTGTTCGCGCTTGCCGCACATGCTCCCACCGACTGGGAAACCGCCCGCGAAACGCGAACACGCCGTACGGGAAGCGCCGACACGCGGGGCTGTGGGGCCCCGCGTGCCGGTGCCTCGGCCGGGCCTAGACGAGTGCCGGTTCGGCGTGGCCGCCACCGGGGGCGAAGGCGATCGGCACGGCGCGCTTGTGCACCGTGCGCCGGTGCCAGGACACGATCACCTCGTAGGCGTGCGCGGAGACCTCGCCGCCCTCCAGGAACTCGTCGATGTCCTCGTAGGTGATGCCGAAGGCCTGCTCGTCGGGCAGACCGGGCGTGTCGGTCTCCAGGTCGGCGGTGGGCACCTTGTGCACGATCCCCGGGTCGGCGCCCAGCTCGGTGGCCAGCGCGCGGACCCGGCGCTTGGTCAACCCGGTCAGCGGGGTCAGGTCACAGGCCCCGTCCCCGTACTTGGTGAAGAAGCCCATCACCGCCTCGGCGGCGTGGTCGGTGCCGACCACCAGCGCGCCGCGGGCCCCGGCCACCGCGTACTGGGCGATCATGCGCTGGCGGGCCTTGATGTTGCCGTGCAGGAAGTCCGCGCGCTCACCGAAGGACTCCCCGCTGGCCAGCACCGAGTCGCGCATGGCGTCACTGGCCGGTTTGACGTCCACGGTCAGCACCTCGTCGGGCTGGATGAACGCCAGTGCGCGCTGCGCGTCGGCCTCGTCCTGCTGCACCCCGTAGGGCAGCCGCATGGCCACGAACCTGGCGTCCCCGCCCTGCGCCCGCACCCGCTCCACCGCCAGCTGGCACAGCCTGCCCGCAGTGCTGGAGTCCACCCCGCCGCTGATGCCCAGCACGTAGCCGCGCGCACCGGAGCTCGTCAGCTGGTCGACCAGGAAGCCCACGCGCGACTCCACCTCCTGCGCGGGATCGAAGCCGGGGCGCACCGCCAGCTCGGCGATGATCAGTTCCTGCAGGTAACGGCGACCGACCTCACTCATGCGGGAAGTCTCGCACAGCGCCCGGCGTTCCAGACCGTGCCCGACACTCGGGCACACAGCCCCACGCAGTGCTAAAGTGTCGGGCATGTCCCCCGTGGAAAGGCTGGACCAAGGCTCTCGGCGAGTGGACGCCACCGTGACCGAGGAGCAGGCACAGCTGACCCTGACGATGCGGGAGCTGGGCAAGCTGACGGCCGAGCACGTGCGGACCTTCGACCGGCCGGTTCCGGTCACCAGCAACGGCGTGCCGGTGGCCTGGCTGGTGCCGCTGACCCCCGCGGAGCGGCTGCGCGCCGAACTGATCGCCTCCGGGCGGCTGCGCCCACGCCGCAGGCCGGGCCTGGCCGAGCTGAAGTCGCTGGCACCTGCCGCCGAGGAGGAGCCGCTGTCCGAGGTGCTGCTGCGGATGCGTCAGCAGGAGCATTCGTGATCTACCTGGACTCCTGCGCACTGGTGAAGCTGGTCATCACCGAGCAGGAGACAGCGGCGCTGCTCGCCAGGCTGCGCGGGCACGACGAGGAGGTCGTCACCTCCGAGCTGGCGCTGACCGAAGTGATCCGCGTGGTGCGTCGCAGCTGCTACACCGCGCAGCGCGAACTGCGGGTCGAACCGGCGGTGCTGGACCAGCGGCTCACCGCCGCCGCCGAGGTACTCGACCGCGTGGACCAGCTCGTCGTGGACACCGACACCCTGCTGCGCGCGGGCATGTTCGCCGATGACCCGCACCTGGGCTCGCTGGACGCCATACACCTGGTGTGCGCCCTGGAGATCGGCCCCGACCTGGCCTCGTTCATCACCTACGACCGCGCGCTGGCCAAGGCCGCCGCCGACCGGGGCATCCCGGTGGAGCAGCCGCACTGACGTCGGTGCCCTCCCCAGGTCCTCGCGGGGAGGGCGCCGAGAGCTCAGTGCCCGACCGTGGTGTCCGCCCACCTCGCGACGGCGGCCTGGTAGAGCGGGGCGTCCGGGGCGAGGTTGAGCGCGTGCCCGTAGTCGCGCAGCACGAAGGTCTGCAACTGGGCCGCCGCCGAGTAGTCCGGGGCCTCGGCCTTGCGCAGGCTCTCCGCGCTGCCGCAGTCCGGGGCGGTCAGCCCGCCGCAGAACGCCGGGTCGTTGCCCATCACCAGCAGCACCGGAACGTTGATCTTGCGCGAGTAGGGCAGCACCGCACCGAGCAACACGGTGTCCACCACCTCGCCGGGCGCGAACACGTCCTTGGTGGCCTCGTCGGCCTCGTCCACCCCGGGCACCGGCAGACCGGGCTTGTGGAAGGAGGCGTACCGGGTGCCGGGAGCGGTGGTCAGGTAGCCCAGGTCACCGGCGGCCTTGGCCAGCCGGGAGTCCAGCTTCGCCGGGATCAGCGAGCCGACGATCGGCACGGCGCCGAGCGCGTTGATGCCGTGCGTCAGCCCGGTGACCAGCACCGCGTCCACGTCGTGCCAGGTGCCCGCCTCGATGATCGTGATGGCCGAGCCAACCGAGTGCCCGCCAAGCACCACCTTGCCGAACCGCGGCGCACCACGGCCCGCGCGCAGCGCCTGGATCACCTGGTGCACCACGTCGGCCTGGCTGAACGAGGTCAGCAGCAGGCTCGCCGGGCGGCTGCTGCGGCCGGTGCCCAGCCGGTCCAGGGTCAGCGTGGCGTACCCGGCCCGGTTCATGGCCAGCCGGAAGGACCGGGTCTCCGGGGTGTACGGGTAGTCCCAGTAGCTGCTGTTGTACGAGGCCCCCGGCACCAGCACCTGGACGGTGTGCGCGCCGGCGGGGGTGCACAGCTTGCCGTAGATCGTCTGCTGGGTGCCCACCAGCGTCACCGGCAGGTCCAGGTCCTGGCAGGTGGTGCCTGCGGACTGCTCGGCCTGCGCGGGCATGGTGCACAGGCCGATGCCCAGCGCGGCCAGCCCGAGGGCGAGCACGCGCGTCACACGGCGGAATCGCAACGGAAACTACCTCCAAAGTGGACTGATCAGACGTTGCGCCGCTGCGCCGTCATGGGCAGCTGGCTGGGGTACGCCGCACCGGTGACCTTCTGCCTGACCGGCCTGCCCGCGACGGGCACCAGCCGCCAGCTGGCGGCGATCGTGGCCGCGGCGGCCACGATCTCGGTCTGGGCGAAGACGTTGCCGATGCACTGGCGCGCACCGGCTCCGAAGGGCACGTAGGCCCCCTTGGGCGGACCCGAGTCGCGCTCGGGCGCCCAGCGATCGGGATCGAACCGGTCGGGATCCGGGAAGTATCGCGGATCGTGGTGCAGTGCGTGCGGGCTGAGGGTGACCTCGGTGCCCACCGGCAGGCGCACCCCGCCCAGCTCGACCTCGGCGCTGGCCCTGCGCATCAGCAGCCAGATCGGGTAGGCGCGCAACACCTCCTGCGCGATCTGCTGGGTGTAGACCAGTTTCGGCACGTCCTCGATGGTGACCGGACGGCCGTCGAGCACCTGGTCCACCTCGGCGTGCAGCCTGCGCTCGATCTCCGGTGCGCGGCCCACCTCGTGGAAGAACCAGGCCAGCGCCAGCGCGGTGGTCTCGATGCCACCGGTGAGCAGGGTGACGACCTCGTCGTAGACCTGCCCGTCGTCCATGCCCTCCCCGGTGTCGGCGTCACGGGCCAGCAGCAGCATGGACAGCACGTCGCCCCGGTCGGCGCCCTCGGCACGGCCCGCCGCGATGACCTCGCCGACGATCCGCCGTAACCGGGAGATGGCCAGGTCGAACCGGCGGTTGCCGGGGATGGGCAGCTTCTCCACGAAACCGGGTGAGAGGGCCCGCACCATGCCCTGCTTGATGACCACCGGCATGGAGCGCTGCGCCTCGGCGATGGCCTGGGCGCCCAGTTCGGTGGCGAACAGGGTCTCGCCGACGATGTTCACCGCCAGTTCCTGCATGGCGAGGTCGAACTCGATCACCTGTCCGGTTGACCACGAACCGGACAGCTCGGCGGCCTTGCCGGACATTGCCGCGGTGTAGCCAGCGATGCGCTCGCGGTGGAAGGCCGGTTGCACCAGCCTGCGCTGCTTGCGGTGGAAGCCGCCGTTGGACATCGCGATGCCGTTGCCGAAGTACGGCCGGAACCGGTCGAACATGATGCCCTTGTCGAAGCTGGCACCGTCGGTGACCAGCACCTGGTGCACCAGGTCCGGGCTGGTCACCACGTAGGTGGCCAGTGGGCCGAGGTAGATCTTCACCAGGTCGCCGTGCTCGCGCAGGGAGGAGGTGAACCCGAACCGGCGCCGTAACAGCGACGGAGTGTGTCCCAACAGCGGCCACCGCCCCGGTGCGATCGGCACGGCGTCGAGCGTGTTGAGTTGGGCAGGCATCCGCGCTCCTCGCGGGATCGGGTGAGGCGACCAACCGTATTGGTTTCGTTGGGGGAACGGGAGCACCCGATCGGGTCATGACCGCGCCTGATCGGGGTTGGCTACCCTGCGAGTCGGATTCAGGAGGTGTCGGCGGTGACCGATCAGGCGGCGTGGGTTCCCCCGGAGGTCGATCCCTCCATTCCCAGCATCGCGCGGGCGTACGACTACATGCTCGGTGGGGCGCACAACTTCACGGCGGACCGGCAACTGGCCGAGCAGGCGGAGAAGGCGGTGCCCGGGTCCAGGCAGATCGCCCGGCTCAACCGGTCCTTCCTGGCCCGAGCCGTGCGCGTGCTGGTGGAATCGGGTGTGCGGCAGTTCCTGGACATCGGCTCCGGCGTGCCCACCGTGGGCAACGTGCACGAGATCGCCCAGCGCTCCGCCCCGGAGAGCCGGGTGCTGTACGTGGACAAGGACCCCATCGCGGTGGCGCACAGCCAGCTCATCCTGGCGGGCAACGAGAACGCCGACGTGCTGCGCGAGGACCTGCGCAATCCCGAGGCCATCCTGGAGAGCAAGCAGGCCAAGCGGCTGCTGGACCTGGACGAGCCCGTCGCCGTGCTGATGGTGATGATGCTGCACTGGGTGCCCGAGCAGGACGACCCGTACGGGCTGGTCGGGCGCTACCGGGACGCGATCTGCCCCGGCAGCTACCTGGCGATCTCGCACGTCACCGCGGACCAGCGGCAGGACCAGATCAGCGAGGCCGCCGACGTGATCCAGCGCGCCAAGAGCCCCGACCAGCTCGCCTACCGCACGCACGCCCAGGTGGTCCGCCTGTTCGAGGGCATGGAACTGCTGGATCCCGGCGTGGTCGGCTGCGGCCTGTGGCGCACCGGCGGTTCCGGCGACTTCGCCGACGAGCCCGACCTGAACTCCCACGTCTACGCCGGGGTCGCCCGCAAGCCCTGACCCCTCTCCGTGGCGTGAAGGTGGCTTTCGCTGCGCTGGGCGCAGCGAAAGCCACCTTCACGCGACTCCCGGTCGGGCACACTGGGTCGAGTGGATCACTCGATTGTGCTGGTGACGGGCAGTTCGGGGCTGGTGGGCTCGGCGGTGGCCGGGGCGCTGCGGGCGGGCGGCTGGCTGGTGCGGGGCCTGGACGTGCGGCCCGGCCCGGAGACCACACACCTCGCCGACCTGGACGAGCCGGGCGAGGCGCTGGACGGGGTGGGCGCCGTGGTGCACGCGGCGGCACTGCACGCCCCGCACGTGGGCGTGCTGCCGGACGCGGAGTTCCACCGGGTCAACGTGCACGCCACGACCCGGTTGGTGCGGCGGGCCGCGGACCGCGGGGTGCGGCGGTTCGTCTACACGAGCAGCACCTCGGTGTACGGCCACGCGCTGGTCGGCACCGACGCGGCGGTCTGGGTCACCGAGGAGTTGGCGCCGCGTCCCCGTGACGTCTACGACGTGACGAAGCTGGCCGCCGAGCGGGTGGTCCGCGCCAGTGGCCTGCCGAACGTGGTGCTGCGCATCGCGCGCTGCTTCCCCGAGCCGCCCGAGGTGACGGCCGTGCACCGGCTGCACCGGGGTGTGGACCTGGCCGATGTGGTGGACGCGCACCTGCTGGCGCTGAGCACGCCGGGCGCCGACGGGGTGTACACCATCGCGGGGCCAACGGTGTTCGAGCCGGGCGACGGGGTGGCGCTGTGGCAGGACGCGCCCTCGGTGATCGACCGCAGGGTGCCGGGCGCGCGGGCGGCCTTCGCCGCTCGGGGCTGGCGGCTGCCCGATCGGATCGACCGGGTCTACGACTCGTCCGCAGCCGCCAGGGACCTGGGCTACCGGCCGAGTCGCGGACTGTCCGCGCTGCTGGCGTAACGGACCGCGGGCACTGGCGACACCCGGTCCACGAACGCACGGCAGCGCGCGACACCTGGCCTGCACGACCCACCAGCAGACTGTCCACGCTCCTCGCGTAACGGTCCGCGCCCGCTGGCGATGCTCTGGGGCGCCCGCGGAGAACGGAGTCCACAGTGGACACTTGGCGACTCATCGCGACCGAGCGAGCACGGTTGGTGGACGGACTGGCGGGGGTGACCGAGGCGGAGTGGGACTCGCCCTCGCTCTGCGCGGGCTGGCTGGCGAGGGACGTGCTGGCACACCTGGTGTCCACCGCCGAGATGACGCCCCGCCGGTTCGTGTTCGGCCTGCTGCGGCACGGGTTGGCCTTCCACCGGATGACCGCCGCCGACGCGGCCCGCTACGGCGAGCGGCCGGTGCCCGCGCTGCTCGAGCGCCTCGCCGGGCTGGCGACCAGCCACGACCACCCGCCGGGGCCGATCGAGACCCTGCTGCTGGAGGCGGTGGTGCACGGGGAGGACATCCTGTTCCCGTTGGGACTCACCGCCGACCACGTGCCGGAGGCGCTGGTCAGGGCGGCCGACTTCGCCAGGACCGCACAGCCGCTGGTGGGCTGCCGCAGGCGGATCGCGGGCCTGCGGTTGCAGGCCACCGACTGCGACTGGCAGACCGGATCCGGGCCCGAGGTACTGGGCCCGCTGCGGTCGGTGTTGCTGGCGATGTGCGGCCGCAAGGCGGCGCTCGCCTCGCTCAACGGCCCCGGCGTCACCGCACTGGAGGCGCGCCCCTGAGCCGGTGAACCGAATCACCGTGGCCACCCGGCCCAGTTAGTTATACTCTGGAAACAATTACAGATGTAGAACTAACTACGGGGGTATCCGTTGCCGGAACTGACTCACCGGCGCAGATTGCTGGTGCTGGCGATCTGCTGCCTGAGCCTGTTCATCGTGGGCCTGGACAGCACGATCGTGAACCTGGCCCTGCCCGACATCCAGCGGGACCTCGACGCCTCGGTGTCCGGTCTGCAGTGGACGATCGACGCCTACACCCTGGTGCTGGCGAGCCTGCTGATGCTGTCGGGGTCCACCGCGGACCGGTTCGGGCGGCGGCGCACGTTCCAGGTGGGGCTGGTGCTGTTCAGCCTGGGCTCGCTGCTGTGCAGCGTGGCGCCGAACACCGGCTCGCTGATCGCGTTCCGCATGGTGCAGGCCGTCGGCGGCTCGATGCTGAACCCGGTGGCGATGTCGATCATCACGAACACCTTCACCGAGCCAAGGGAGCGGGCCAGGGCCATCGGCGTGTGGGGCGGGGTGGTCGGGCTGAGCATGGCGCTGGGCCCGGTGGTCGGCGGGGCGCTGGTCGGCTCGGTGGGCTGGCGGTCGATCTTCTGGATCAACGTGCCGGTCGGCGTGGCCGCGGTGGTGCTGGCGGCCCTGTTCGTGCCGGAGTCGCGCGCGGCACGCCCGCGCAGGATGGACCCGGTGGGGCAACTGCTGGTGATCGTCCTGTTGACCGGTCTCACGTACGGCATCATCGAGGGCCCGTCCACCGGCTGGGGCTCCCCGCAGATCGTGGGCTGCTTCGCGGTCGCGCTGCTGGCGCTGATCGGCATCCTGCTCTACGAGCGCCGGGTCGCCGAGCCGCTGATCGACCTGCGCTTCTTCACCAGCGTGCCGTTCTCCGGCGCGACCCTGATCGCGATCAGCGGGTTCGCCGCGCTGGCCGGGTTCCTGTTCCTCAACTCCCTGTACCTGCAGGACGTGCGCGGTTACAGCGCGCTGCACGCCGGGTTGCTGACCCTGCCGATGGCCGTGATGACCGCGGTGCTGGCGCCCATCTCCGGACGGATCGTGGGCGCGCGCGGGCCACGCCTGCCACTGGTCGTCGCCGCGATCGGCATCATCCTGAGCGGCCTGCTACTGACCGGGCTGAGCGCGGACACGCCGCTGGCCCTGCTGGTGACCGCCTACGTGCTGTTCGGCATCGGCTTCGGCATGCTCAACGCGCCGATCACCAACACGGCCGTGTCCGGCATGCCCCGTTCGCAGGCGGGCACGGCGGCCGCCGTGGCCTCCACCAGCCGCCAGGTCGGCTCCTCGCTGGGGGTGGCGGTGCTGGGCTCGGTGGTCACCGCGCGGGTGACCGGCCCGCTGGCCACCGGTCTGCCCGAGGCGAGCCACCTCGGCTGGTGGGTCATGGCAGGTTGCGGGGTGCTCGTGCTCGCACTGGGTATCCTGACCACCGGCCGGTGGGCACGTCGGACCGCCGAGCGCGCGGCCGCCCACCTGAGCCCGGAACAGCCGAAGGTCGTGGTGAGAACGGCATGAGTGAGCAGGCGGCGAGCCGTGTGTGGCAGCGGATGCGCGCACTGGTGCTGGAGCAGCACGACCGCCGCCGCGAGGTGTGCGCCGAACTGGGCATGAGCTTCATCAAGGTCAAGGCCCTGCGCCGCATCGCGCGCGGCCCGCTGACCATGCGCGAGCTCACCGAGCAGCTGTCCACCGACAAGCCCTACACCACCCTGGTCGTGGACTACCTGGAACGGCGCGGGCTGGTGGAGCGCAGCGTGCACCCGGACGACCGCCGCTGCAAGATCGTCACCGTCACCGCGGCCGGGCAGGCGGCCTCCAAGGTCGCCGAGGGCATCATCAACGAGCCGCCCTCGGTCATCCTGGAACTGCCCCCGGCCGAGCTGGCCGCGCTGGACCGGACCGTGGCCAAGCTGGCGGTCGACTGAGTTGTCCCTGCTGCACGGGCTGATCACCGGCTCCGGCGAGCTGGCGGTGTGGGCCGAGGACCCCGGCCTGCCCCGTGCCGCGACCGGGCGGGAGCACCCGTTCGCGGTGCCGCTGGACCTCGGCGCTCCCGGCGTCGTGACGGTCCTGCTGCCCTCCGACGAGCACGGGCCGGTGGCCTCCTTCGAGACCGGCACGCTGCTGCGCCCGTGGCGTGTCCCGGTCTGCCTGGTGGACGCCGAGTTCTTCGAGGACCCTGGCGAGCACGAACTGGGCTCCTCGGCGGCCTACCTCGCCGACGTGGCCGCGTACGCCACCAACCTGGTGGCACGCGGCAGGTTCCTGCCCTCCGTTGTGGACGGTTCCCAGGCGCGCTGGCTGCCCGCACTGTCCGGTGTGGACTCAGCGCGCTTCGCGGCACTGCGCGAGGCGATGCCGCCCGCCTGCCGCGCCGAGCAGGTGGAGCCCGAACTGCTGGACGGCCGGGGCAGCGAGCAGGTCCTCACCGCGGCCGTGAACTCGTTGGTGGACAGCCAGGTCCGCGCCGCACTGGGCAGGTTCAGGCTCACGCCGCCCCGGCGCGGACGGGTCGCCGCCGCCGACCGCGCGGTCGAGTCCTGGCTGACGGCCCTGACCGGCGACCCGGAGGTCACGGCGGATCCCGCGCTGGCCGGGAAGCTGGCTGCCTGGCGTGCCAGCGGCATCAACGACAACCCGGTGCGGCTCTGCTTCCGGCTGCGCTCCCCCGAGCAGACCGAGTACGACCACGATGACGCCGAGGGCGGCTGGCTGCTGGAGTTCGGGTTGCAGGCCGTGGACGAACCCAGTGTGCTCGTCGGGGCCGACCAGGTGTGGCGGGCCGCGGACAACGTGCTGCTGCGCTGGATCGAGCAGCCACAGGAACAACTGCTGGCCGACCTCGGCCGGGCGAGCCGCCTCTACCCCGCGCTGGACCACGCGCTGCGCGAGGCCAAGCCCGTCGAGCTGCGGATGAACACCGCTGGGGCGCACGAGTTCCTGAGCCGGTCCGCCCTGCTGGTGCAGGCGGGCTTCGGGGTGATGGTACCCGCGCGCTGGCGGCAGCCGCACGAGCTGGGACTGCGGCTGGAGGTGGACAGCCCCGGTGCGGCCGGGGTCGTGGCGCAGGAGCGGGGCTTCGCGCTCAAGGTGCTGGTGGACTACCGCTGGCAGTTGGCGATCGGGGACCAGCCGCTGACCGAGGGCGAGCTGGCGGAACTGGCCCGCGCCAAGGTGCCGCTGGTGCGGATCCGCGGCGAGTGGCTGCACCTGGACCAGGAGCGGCTCGACGCCGGACTGGAGTTCCTGCGCCGCTACGGCAGCGGGCGGATGAACCCGCGCGAGGTGCTGTTCCGCGCCGAACACGAGACCCCGTTGCCGGTCAACGAGGTCACGGGCACGGGCTGGCTCGCCGACCTGGTGTCGGGCAAGGCGGAGCGGCTGCTCGAACCGGTGCCGACCCCGGAAGGCTTCACCGGCACGCTGCGGCCCTACCAGCGGCGCGGCCTGGCGTGGCTGGCGTTCCTGGACCGGCTGGGGCTGGGCGCCTGCCTCGCCGACGACATGGGCCTTGGCAAGACCGTGCAACTGCTCGCACTGGAGGCGATGCCGCGCTCCGGGCCGACCCTGTTGGTCTGCCCGATGTCGGTGATCGGCAACTGGCAGCGGGAGGCGGCCCGGTTCACCCCCGGCCTGTCCGTGCACGCCCACCACGGGGAGAACCGCTTGCCGGGCAGAGAACTCGGCCGGTACGACCTCGTGATCACCACCTACGCCACGGCCACCAAGGACGCGGCGAACCTGTCCACTGTGGACTGGGACCGGCTCGTGCTGGACGAGGCGCAGAACATCAAGAACAGCGCTTCCGCCCAGTCGCGGGCGATCCGGGCGCTGCCCGCCCGCAACCGGATCGCGCTGACCGGGACCCCGGTGGAGAACCGGCTCGCCGAGCTGTGGTCCGTCCTGGACTTCGTCAACCCCGGCATGTTGGGCTCGGTGCACACCTTCCGCGCCCGCTACGGGGTTCCGGTGGAGCGCTTCGCCGACGCCGAGGCCGCGACCCGGCTGCGACGGGCCACCGGCCCGTTCATCCTGCGCAGGCTCAAGACCGACCCCTCGGTGATCGACGACCTGCCGGAGAAGCTGGAGCTGCGCCAGCTGTGCAACCTCACCACCGAGCAGGCCAGCCTCTACCGGGCCGTGGTGGACCAGATGCTGGACCGCATCGCGACGACGAAGGGCTTCCGGCGCAAGGGCTTGGTGCTGGCCACCATGTCCAAGCTCAAGCAGGTGTGCAACCACCCGGCGCAGTTCCTCGGTGACGGCTCCCCGGTGGCCGGTCGCTCGGGCAAGGTCGCCCGGCTGGAGGACATCCTCACCGAGGTGCTCGCGGACGGGGACAAGGCCCTGTGCTTCACCCAGTTCACCGAGTTCGGCGACCTGCTCGTGCCGCACCTGCGGGCCCGGTTCGACACCGAGGTGCTGTACCTGCACGGCGGCACCTCGCAGCGCGACCGCGACGCGATGGTGCAGTGCTTCCAGTCCCCGGGCGGCCCGCCGATCTTCCTGCTCTCGCTCAAGGCGGGCGGCACCGGGCTGAACCTCAGCGCGGCCAACCACGTCATCCACCTGGACCGCTGGTGGAACCCCGCGGTGGAGGACCAGGCCACCGATCGGGCCTTCCGCATCGGGCAGCGCCGCGACGTGCAGGTGCGCAAGTTCGTCTGCGTGGGCACCCTGGAGGAGCGCGTGGACGAGATGATCACGCAGAAGCGGGCGCTGGCCCAGCTCGCGGTCGGCGCGGGCGAGGACTGGCTGACCGAGCTGTCCACCGGGCAGCTGCGTGAGCTGTTCGCGCTGTCCCAGGAGGCTGTCGGTGACTGAACTGGGTGCGCGCTTCCTCGCCGCGCTGGTCAACCTGGGCATGGAGCACGGCCTGCGCCAGGGCCGCAAGCTCGCCCGCGCCGGACAGGTGCTGAGCCTGTCGCTGTCCACCAGCATCGTCGTGGCCCAGGTACAGGGCTCGCAGCTGTCCCCGCACCGGGCCCGCATCGGGGTGAAGGCGTTCACCGGCCCGCAGTGGGCGCGGATCGAGAACGCCTTGGCAGAGCAGGCATTGTTCACCGCGAAGCTGCTGGACGGCCAGGTGCCCGGTGAGATCGAGCAGCTGTTCGCCGAACTGGGCTTCAGCCTGTTCCCCAGCAGCATGCGCGAGCTGTCGATGGACTGCACCTGCCCGGAGTGGGAGGTGCCGTGCCAGCACGCCGGTGCCGCCTGCCACGTGCTGGCCGAGCGGTTCGACAGCGACCCGTTCGAGGTCTTCGCCTGGCGCGGGCGCGGGCGTGAGGCGCTGCTGGAGCGGTTGCGCGAACTGCGCGGGCGAGCGGGCGTGCCCACGGTCGCGCCGGGCGACAAGCCGCTCATGGCGTGCCTGGACTCCTTCTGGCACAGGCAGAACCCGCCCGCGGCAGCGCTGCCCCAGCCGCTGCGCACCGAGGTGCCGGACGCGGTGCTCGACCAGCTCGACCCGCTGCCGATCAGCCTGCGCGGCCACGAGGTCACCGAGTTGCTGCGGCCCGCCTACCGAGCGGTGCTCAGGACACGACGCGGTCCAGCACAGCCCTGAACACTTCTCTATCCACAGTGGATGGTTCAACGGCCAGCCAGGCGCCCAGCTCGGCGACGAACCGGTGCGGGCTCATCGGCGGTGCGGCCACCTCGGGCGGCTCACCGGTGGTGATCTCCCCCTTGCGGCTCGGGTAGATCAGCACGGCCCCGCGCACCTCCACCTCGGGCAGCATCTCGGCGAAGGCCTCGACCCCCTCGGGCAGCCGGATCGCGCCGCCGCGGAACGGGTGGCCGTTGCGCCACAGGGAACCGTCCTCCTCGGCCTCGTAGTGCCCGGGCAGCCACAGCTTGGACTCGATCAGCACCAGCCGCCTGCCGCACAGCACGGCGTGGTCCACGTCGGAGAACACCGAGCCCGGCAGTCCCAGTCCGTGGAACACCCGCACGCCGGGCAGCCGGGTCAGGTACTTGGCCAGCAGCTCGGCGGTCAGCCGCTCGGCGCGGTCGTCGGGCAGGCCGAAACTGGTGGTGCCGCCTAACTCGGCGGTGAACTCGCGGTGCTCCCGCTGCGCGGCCAGGTAACCGCGGCCCAGCCGCACCAGCACGACGATCGCCGCCGCGACCAGTGCCAGCACCAGTGCCAGCAGCAACGGTGTGAGCTCGACCAGCAGCAACACGGTGAGCAGCAGCGCAAGCGCGCTCAGCGTGGCAAGCACGGGGGCGTGGCCGGGGCCGGACTGCGGCAGGTGGCGCACCCGCTCCCTCGGGTCCACCTGCTGCCACCAGGGAATTCCCCTCGGGTCGATCCTGGGCAGCTTGGGCACGTAGTCCGGGTCCTCACCGAAGTCCCTGGGCTGCCGCGGCTGGCGGGGCGCGCGGCGCGGCTGGGGACGCACCGGCTGCGACTCGGACTCCTCCTCGGTGTCCCGGTCGTAGTCGGCCCGCCGGGCCGGGTCGTTGAGCGTCTCGTACGCCTGCTGCAACAGGCGGAACGTGCCCGCCGTGCCGCCCGCGTCCGGGTGCATGACCTTGGCCAGCACGCGATAGGCCGACTTGACCTCCGCGGCGGACGCGCCACGGCTCAGGCCCAGCAGCTCGTAGTAGTCGACACCCGACACGGGGCACACCCTATGGGGTGCGGCCACGGCTCGGAGCACCGGTCGGCCTTGTTGATCAAGAAGCCGGATCGGGCCTGCTCAGCCCAGGTGGTGCCCACCAGGTCTTCAGGTCTGGTTCAGCAGCGGCGTTCACAGTGGTGTGCATGACACACCGAACGAAGATGGCGCTGGCCGCGGGCGTCGCGGTGGCGGGACTGCTCGGCATGGGCGGCGGGGTCGCACTCGCCGCGGGCAACGGCACCCAGCCCGCACAGGGACAGGCGCAGGGACAGGGGCACAAGCACGGCAAGGCGGGTCTGCTCGCCCGCGCCGAGCACGGTGAGGTGACGCTGCGCGGCAAGCAGCACAGGGTCGTGGACGTGCAGCGCGGCAAGGTGGACGCCGTGTCCGCCACCGCGATCAGCGTCACCAGCGAGGATGGGTTCAAGGCCACCTACACCGTCAACGGGGACACGAAGGTCCGCAAGGACCGCAAGGCCTCCGCGATCGGCTCGGT
>JACJID010000005.1 GCA_014138725.1 Kutzneria viridogrisea
GAGGAGCTGCTGATCTGGGACGTGCGCGCGGACACCGAGACCGAGCTGGTGATCGACCTGCCCGGCGAGGTCTCCGCCGACTGGTACACCGACGGCCGTGCGCTGTTGATCGCGCACACCCACCAGTCGCGCAACACCTTGCACCGCTACGACCTCGACACCCACACTCTGTCCACTTTGCACACTCCTAACGGGACGATCGGCTCGGCGGGCACGCGGCCGGACGGCACCGTGGAGTACTCCTGGTCCAACGCGTCGCGCCCCTCGGTGGTGCGCGCGCTGTTCACCGACGGCACGGACCGCGTGGCTGCTGGAGCCGCCAGGCGAGAAGGCCCCGCACTCCGAGCCCGCTGACCGACGCCTTCGTGCCGACCACCGGCGGCGAGGTGCACGCGCTGGTGGCCCGGCCCGCCGACGCGCCGGAGGGCCCGCTGCCCACGGTGTTCGCCATCCACGGCGGCCCGCACGCCGCCGACGAGGACCGGTTCTCGGCCTACCGCGCGGTGTGGCTGGGACGCCGGTTTCGCCGTGGTGCACGTGAACTACCGCGGCTCCACCGGCTACGGCTCGGGTGTGGCGCGACGCCATCGAGGGCAGGCCCGGGCTGACCGAGCTGGGAGGACATCGCGGCGGTGCAGGACTGGGCGGTCGCCAGCGGACTGGCCGACCCGGCCGGTGCGTGATCAACGGGGCCTCCTGGGGCGGCTACCTGAGCCTGCTCGCGCTGGGCGTGCAGCCCGAGCGCTGGGCGGCCGGGGTGGCCGGGGTGCCGGTCGCCGACTACGTGTCCGCCTACGAGGACGAGATGGAACCGCTGCGTGCCTTCGACCGGGCACTGTTCGGCGGCTCCCCGCAGGACCTGCCCGAGCTGTACGAGCAGTGCTCACCCCTGACCTACGTGGACCAGGTCAGGGCACCGGTGATCGTGCTGGCCGGGGAGAACGACCCGCGCTGCCCGATCAGGCAGATCGACAACTACCTGGACCGGCTGGCCGAGCGAGGTGCCCCGTACGAGGTGTACCGCTACGAGGCTGGTCACGGCTCCCTGGTGGTCGCCGAGACCATCAAGCAGACCGCGATCGAGGTGGACTTCACACGCCGGGTGCTCGGCTGAGTGTGAAATACGGAGGCAACTGTCAGACCTTGGCCGTAACGTGCTGTGCGTGGATCGAACGGATCGGTTACACGCGCTCGTGGAGCAGTTGAGGGAGTCGACGCCGGTCCCGTGCAGTGCCCGGTCGCTGGCCAAGCGGTATGGCGTCTCGGTGCGCACGGTGCTGCGCGACATCAGCATGTTGCAACAGGCGGGGGTGCCCATCTCCGCATCGATCGGCAGGCAGGGCGGGTACGTGCTGGAACAGGCCCGGGCCCTGCCGCCGATCACGGTGACCCAGGGGGAGGCGATCGCCGTGGTCGTGGCGCTGCGCGCGCTGCGCGACGAGAGACTCGACGGCGCGGGCCCGTGCCGCGCTGGACAAGGTGCTCGCGGTGATGCCGCGCACCGACGTGGAACAGGCGTTGGCCGCGGGGCGCAGAGCCAGCTAGTGCGGTGTCCAGCAGCCCGCTGACACCGCACTAGCCGATCGCGGCCAGCAGGCGCCGCAGCAGGTCGGCCAGCTGCTCGCGGTCGGCCTCGGAGAACTCGGCGAGCGCCTCGCGCTGCACGTCGAGCCCCTTCACCACGGCTTCGTCCACAATGGACAGACCGCGTTCGGTCAGCGTCACCAGCTGCCCGCGCCGGTCGGCCGGGTCGGGTGAGCGGCTGACCAGGCCCGCGCGCTCCAGCTTGTCCAGGCGACCGGTCATGCCGCGGTGGTCAGCATCAGCGTGGCCGAGAGGCGGCCGGGGGTCAGCCGGTACGGGTCCCCGGAGCGGCGCAACGTGGCCAGCACGTCGAACTCGCCTCGGCCGATGCCGAAACTCGGCGTAGGCCTGCTCGGCGCGTTCCCCGCCCAGCTTGGCGATGCGGAAGACGCGGCCGAACACGGCCATCGGCAGCGTGGCCAGTTCGGGGCGCTCGACGGCCCACTGGGCGATGATCCGGTCCACGTCGTCCATGGCCGGATCATCGCACGGGGGTGAGTAGCTTGCGGGCAAGCTAGTGTCGTGCGCCGGAAATCCGCCACATAAGTCTAGTCTGGGTTGATGGCGCGGATTGGACGTCCTCCTGCTGAGGTGACGTTGACCGAGCAGGAGCGGGTAACGCTGGAACGGTGGGCGCGGCGGGCGAAGTCGTCGCAGGTGCTGGCACAGCGGTGCAGGATTGTGCTGGCGTGCGCGGACGGCCTGCCAGGCAAGCAGATCGCCGAGGATCTTCGGGTTCACCCGTCGACGGTGACCAAGTGGCGCAGGCGATTTCTCCAGCATCGGCTGGAGGGCCTGGTCGATGAGGAACGGCCGGGCCGTCCGCCGTCGATCACGGTGGACCAGGTCGAAGAGGTGATCGTGGCGACTCTGGAGGAGACCCCGCGCAACGCCACACACTGGTCTCGGGCGTCGATGGCGGAGAAGTCCGGGCTGAGCAAGTCGACCATCGGCCGGATCTGGCGCGATTTCGGGCTCAAACCCCACCGTGCCGAGACCTTCAAGCTCTCGACCGATCCATTGTTCGTGGAGAAGGTCGTCGATGTCGTTGGCCTATACCACAATCCGCCCGAGCGGGCGGTGGTGCTGTGCGTGGACGAGAAGAGTCAGATCCAGGCACTGGACCGCTCCCAGCCGGTGCTGCCGATGATGCCGGGTATGCCTGAGCGGCGCACACATGACTACGCCCGCAATGGCATCACCAGCCTGTTCGCCGCGTTCGACGTCGCCGATGGCACGGTGATCGCCGAGTTGCATCGTCAGCACCGGGCCGCCGAGTTCAAGAAGTTCCTCATCACGATCGACAAGACGGTCCCGGCGGAGCTGGCCGTCCACCTGGTCTGTGACAACTACGGCACTCACAAGACCCCGGCGATCAAGGCCTGGCTGGCCAAGCACCCCAGGTTCCGCATGCACTTCACCCCGACCGGATCATCGTGGATCAACCAGGTCGAACGCTGGTTCGGCTTTCTCAGCGACCAGAAGATCACCCGAGGTACCCACCGCAGCGTCCAAGCGCTGGAGAAGGACATCCGCGTCTGGATCGCTGACTGGAACACCCATCCACGGCCGTTCATCTGGACCAAGACCGCCGAAGAGATCCTCGAGTCACTCGCCCGATTTTGTAGGCGGATTTCCGGCGCAGGACACTAGTGCGGTGTCCGGCAACCCTCGCCGGTCCTTCCGCGCCCAGGCGGCGCCTCGCCGCACCGCCCCCGCGCCCCCATACAACCAGTATGAAGACGCGGGGCCGGCACGCCGATCCACCCACCTGGATCGCGAAATCACCCGACGAGGGTCTTGGACACCGCACTACCTCACACAGTGGCCTCCAGGGCGACCTCGATGTTGCCGCGGGTGGCGTTGGAGTACGGGCAGATCTGGTGCGCACCGGCGACCAGCTGGTCGGCCTGGCCCTGCTCCAGGCCCGGCAGGTGTGCGGACAGCGCCACCGACAGCTGGAAGCCACCGCCGTCCACCGAGTGCAGGTTGACCTTGGCGTTGATCGAGGTCTCGCCCAGCTTCACCGACTGCTGGCGGGCCACCACCTGCAACGCGCTGTGGAAACAGGCCGCGTAGCCCGCCGCGAACAGCTGCTCGGGGTTGGTCTTGTCGCCGCCGGGGCCGCCCAGCTCCTTCGGCACGGCCAGGACCTCGTCGATGACCCCGTCGGAGGAGCGGACCTCCCCGTTGCGGCCTTCCCCGACGGCTACGGCCTCCGCGGTGTACAGCACTGACATGGCGTTGCTCCTCTTCGAGCGAGTACGGGGTGCAGGCCCCAGCCTGCTGCCCCGTGCAACGCCACGCACCTCGAGATCCACTCCCGCTGGTGACAGACCTCACCGGGTGGCGAACTCGACCACCTGCCTGCCGATCGTGCGCAGCGACTCGGCGACCTGCTCCTCGCTGCACCCGCCCTCGGCGTCGAAGCGCACCTGCACGGTGTTGATCGCCGAGCCCAGCGGGGTCGGCCAGCCGCGCAGCGCGTGCACGATGGCCCGCAGCGCGCTCAGCGTGGTCACGCTGGCCTGCCAGCCCGCGGCCGTGGTCGCGCAGCCAACGGCCCTGCCGTCCAGGTAGGGCCGCACGTCGGTGCGCAGGTCCTCCACGTAGTCCAGGGCGTTCTTCACCAGCCCGGACAGGGAGCCGTGGTAGCCCGGCGACACGAGCACCACCCCGTCGGCCTCGCGCAGCAGGTCCACCAGCCGCTTGGCCGCCTCCGGCCGCTCGGACTCGGACGGGTCGTAGAAGGGCAGCACCAGGTCGGCGCCGGTCAGCGCGGTGACCGTGGCCCCGGCTTCCCGCGCACCCGAGAGCGCCACCTTCAGCGCGAGCTCGGACTGCGAGCCGGGCCGCAGCGACCCGCCGATGCCAACCACCCTGACCGTCATGACAGGCGATCCTCCCACCTCGTCCGCCGCTGTCGAGGGCGAACCGCGTGCTGTGCCCGGTAACCAGGCCGTACTGCCCGCGGGAACTGGTCCGATCGGGGCAGGGCCAGGCTACGACCTCGACCTAACTGGAGGTCAACTCCAGCCTCGCCACGGGCATTACAGCGGGGTAACCTACCGACGGTAGGTCGGGCGAGCGGAGGTCGCGGATGGCTGGGCTGGGCGATTCGATCCCGATGCGGTGGCAGGCGAAGGTCGTGCGGGGGCTGTTCGCCCTGCCGCGGCCGGTGCGCAGACTGCTCGCGGGCAAGCCGGTCTGGCTGGACGGCCAGCAGCTCGACCTCGACGCCCAGTTGCTGCTCAAGTTGCAGAAGCTCAGCGGCACCGAGCTGCTCAACAGCACCTCGGCCGCGCGGGCCCGTGCCTCGCTGGACGCCAGCCGCGAACTGGTCTCCGGCGAGCCGATCCAGCCCGTGGACGCCCGTGACCTGCTGATCCCCAGCCCCGAAGGTGACATCCGCGCCCGGTTGTACCGGCCCGCCCGGCTGCCGGAGGGCTCGCCGCTGCTGATCTACTTCCACGGCGGCGGCTTCGCCATCGGCAGCGTGGACAGCCACGACAACCTGTGCCGCTTCCTGGCCAAGCACTCCGGGGTCCGGGTGCTCTCGGTGGACTACCGGCTCGCGCCCGAGGCCCCGTTCCCGGCTGCCGTCGAGGACTGCCTGACCGCGTTCAAGTGGGCCGTTGCCGAGGCCGACTCGCTGGGCATCGACCCGAAGATGATCGCGCTCGGCGGGGACAGCGCGGGCGGCAACCTGGCCATCGTCACCGCCCAGCAGGCCACCAGCGGGGCCCGGCCGATCTTCGTGCTGGCCTTCTACCCCACCGTGGACGCCACCGCGGACACGGCCTCGCGCAAGCTGTTCGGCGAGGGCTTCTTCCTCACCGGCAAGGCGATGGACTGGTTCATGGAGCAGTACGCGCCGGACCCGGACACCCGCACCGACCCGCGCATGTCCCCGCTGCTGGCCGGGGACCTGAGCGGGCTGCCGCCGATGTACCTGGCCACCGCCGGGTTCGACCCGCTGCGCGACGAGGGCGAGCAGTTCGCCCAGCGCGTGGCCGAGGCGGGCGTGCCGGTGGTGCTGCGCCGCCACGAGGGGCTGATCCACGGCTACGCCAGCATGACCGGGATCGGCCAGGGCTTCCGCGACGCCGTGTTCGAGGCCGCGGGCGCGCTGCGCACCGGGCTGGCGATCGGCCGCAACGGCCGTCCGCGCCGCAAGAGCGTGGACCCGGCCGAACTGCACGACTACCCGGTGGGCAACTGGCTGACCTGACCTACCCTCAGGTTGTACCGGAACGTCCGACACGCAGTACCGGAAGCGCCGACACGCGGGGAAACCGTGCGTGTCGGCGCTTCCTGTGGTGGGAGCGCTCAGATCAGCTCGGGTTGACCTTGTCGGCGATGCGGTCGCCCAGGTCCTTGTCCACGTTGCGCCAGTACTCCAGCGCGCGCTCCAACACGGGCTTGCTCACCCCGTTGGACAGGTGCCCGGCCACGTTGCCGACCAGGCGGGTGCGCTGGTCATCGTTGAGCACCGAGCGCACGAGGGTGCCCGGCTGGCCGAAGTCGTCGTCCTCGGAGTGCAGGGCGTAGGCCGTGCGCAGCACCTCACCGGTCGCGCCGTAGGCGGACGCGGTCTCGCCCGCGAGTTCGGCGTCGGCGTGCGGGCCGCCGTAGGAGTTCGGCGCGTACACCGGGTCCGCCGGGTTGCTGTACCGCATCGCGCCGTCCTTGGCGTAGGAGTTCACGGGCGACTTGGGGGCGTTGACCGGCAGCTGGGCGTAGTTCGGGCCGATCCGGTAGCGGTGCGCGTCCGGGTAGGCGAACAGCCTGCCCAGCAGCATCTTGTCCGGGGACGGGCCGATGCCGGGCACCAGGTTCGCGGGCTCGAACGCGGACTGCTCGATCTGCGCGAAGTAGTTGTCCGGGTTGCGGTCCAGCCGCAGCGTGCCGACCTTGATCAGCGGGTAGTCCCCGTGCGGCCACACCTTGGTCAGGTCGAACGGGTTGAACCGGTAGTCCGCCGCGTCGTCGTGCGGCATGACCTGCACGTACAGCGTCCAGCTCGGGTGGTCGCCCTTCTTGATGCTGTTGTAAAGGTCGCGGATGTGGTGGTCCCCGTCCTCACCGGCGAGCCGGTCGGCGTCGGCCTGGGTGAGGAAGTCGATGCCCTGGTCGGTCTTGAAGTGGTACTTGACCCAGAACTTCTCCCCGCCCGCGTTCTGCCACAGGTAGGTGTGCGAGCCGTAGCCGTTCATGTGGCGCCAACTGCTCGGGATGCCCCGGTCGCCCATCAGCCAGGTCACCTGGTGCGCCGTCTCCGGGCGCAGGGTCCAGAAGTCCCACTGCATGTCGTGGTCGCGCAGGTGGTTGTCGGCGCGGCGCTTCTGCGAGCGGATGAAGTCCGGGAACTTGATCGGGTCGCGGATGAAGAACACCGGGGTGTTGTTGCCGACGAGGTCGTAGTTGCCCTGCGTGGTGTAGAACTTCAGCGCGAAACCGCGCGGGTCGCGCCAGGTGTCCGGGGAGCCGAGCTCACCGGCGACCGTGGAGAACCGCAGCAGGGTCTCGGTCCTGGTGCCCGGCTGGAACACCGCGGCCTTGGTGAACCCGCTGACGTCCTCGGTCACCTCGAAGGTGCCGAACGCGCCACCCCCCTTGGCGTGCACCACCCGCTCGGGCACGCGCTCGCGGTTGAACTGCGCGTTCTTCTCGATCAGGTAGTGGTCCTGGAGCAGGATCGGTCCGTTGGGCCCCAACGTCAACGAGTCGTTGTCGCTGGCGACCGGGATGCCCACGTTGTTGGTGGTGTACCGCTGGGTCACGCTCTTCCCTCCTCGTGGTGGTGGGCTGCCGTGGTGGGGGAGGCCACCAGGCAGTCGGGGCACAGCCCCCAGAAGACGACTTCGGCCTCGTCGACCGCGAAACCCTTGCCATCAGAGGGTTCCAGGCACGGCGCCGCGCCCACGGCGCAGTCGACGTCCTCGGTGCGACCGCAACGGCGGCACACGAGGTGGTGGTGGTTGTCACCGGTGCGCGTCTCGAACCGGGCCGGGTGCCCGGCGGGCTCGATCCTGCGCACCAGCTCCGCCCGCGCGCAGGCGCCGAGCACGTCGTACACCGCCTGCGTGGACACCGAGCCGAGTTGGCCGCGCACCCCGGTGGCCACCTGGTCGGCCGTGGCGTGCGGGTGCTCCGCCAGCCATTCGAGCACCGCCAGCCGTGGTGCGGTCACCCGCAGCCCCGCCTGCCTGAGGCGCTGCCGCAGCGTGTCCGGTACCGAAGCGTCGGGTGTCATGGCCCCACCAGCACACCACGTAATCTGGAATGAGTCAAGAAAACGATCGGGTCCGATTTGTCCCCCGATGGAAATGGGTTGCGTGACCGAGGGTGCTCGCGGTCACATCACCGGGTGGCCCTAGCGTCCTACCTCCAGGTGGTCAAACAGCCCGGCGTCCGCACCCTCATCTGCGTGACGTTCCTGGCGCGCGTACCCGTCGCGGGCGCGGGCGTGGCGCTCACCCTGCACGTGGTGCTCGGGCTGGGCATGGGCTACGCCGCGGCCGGGCTGGTCGGCGCCGCCTCCACGATCGGCATGGCCATCGGCGGCCCGCTGCTGGGCAGGCTGGTGGACCGGCGCGGGCTGCGCGCGATGCTGCTGCTCACCACGGTCGCCGAGGTCCTGTTCTGGGGCACCGCCCCGTGGCTGCCCTACCCGGCGCTGGTCGTGCTCTCCCTGGTGCTGGGCGTGCTGACCCTGCCGGTGATGTCGGTGTCCAGGCAGGCCACCGCCGCACTGGTGCCCCCGGCCCAGCACCACACGGCGTTCTCGCTGGACTCGGTCTTCACCGAGGCGGCGTTCATGGTCGGCCCGGCGATCTCGGTGCTGATCGCGACCAGCCTGTCCACGGTGACGGCGCTGCTGACGATCGGCAGCACCATCGTGCTCAGCGGGGTGCTGCTCTACCTGGTCAACCCGCCGGTGCGCGGCGAGGACGCGGCGCGGGCCGAGCCCGTGCCCAGGCGCAGCTGGCTGCGCGGCCCGATGATCGCGGTGCTGGTGATCACCTCGGCGGTGGTGATGGTCATGGCCGGGACCGAGGTCGCGATCGTGTCGGTGCTCAACACCACGGGCGAGGTCTCCTGGTCCGGGCTGGTGATCGCGCTGTGGTGCCTGGCCTCCATCATCGGCGGCCTGGTGCACGGTGCCCGGCGCACCCCGCTGCACCCGGTGCTGCTGATCGGGCTGATCGGGCTGTTCACCGTGCCGGTCGGCCTCGCGGGCAACTGGTGGGCGCTGGCGCTGCTGATGATCCCCAGCGGCTTGCTCTGCGCGCCGACGGTCGCCGCCACCTCGGGCCTGGTCGTGCGGCTGAGCCCGGAGTCCGCGCGGGGTGAGGCCATGGGCATCTACCAGTCCGCGCTGACGATCGGCGTGGCCGTGGGCTCACCGCTGGTCGGCGCCGTGGTGGACCGCAGCACCCCCGCGTGGGGCTTCGTCACGATCGGGATCGCCGGGCTGCTGGCCGCCAGCCTGGCCCTGCTGCTGGGCGGGCGGGTGCTCGGCGGCGCGCGGTCAGAGGTCCAGGTCGCGCACGGCGGCGTGGATGCGCTCCAGGGCGGGCCTGGCCTTGGCCATGCGCCTGCTGGCGAACTCGTCGGGGGCGGCGGTGTGGTCGGGGGTGATCAACTCGGCGGCGGCGCGCAGGGAGGGCAGCTCGCCGAGCGCACGCCAGCCGAGCAGGCAGGCCCCCACCCCTGAGCCCTCCGAGCCCTCGACGAACTCCAGCTCGTGGCCGAGGGCGGCAGCGACGACCTTTGTCCACAGTGGACCCTTGAACGCCCCGCCGGTGACCCGCACGGTGTCCACGGCCGCACCGGTGTCCAGGACGGCGTCGCGCACCAGCGCCAACTGCTGGGCCACGCCCTCCACCATCGCGCGGGTGATCGCCGCACGGCCGTGCTCGCGGCGCAGCCCCAGCAGCACCGCGCGCGGGTCCGGGTCCCACCAGGGCGCGCGCTCCCCCAGCAGGTACGGCAGGGCGACCAGGCCGCCCGCGCCGGAGGGCTCCTGTTCGGCCTCGGCCAGCAGGTCGGCCACCGGCACGTCGAAGGTCTCGGCCGCCCACTGCGCGACGACCCCGCCGTTGCTCACGGCCCCGCCGAGCACCCACAGGCCCTCGGCCAGCGCGTAGCAGAAGACCCTTGCCCTGTCGTCGACCCCGGGGTGCTCGCGGATCACCCGCAGCGCCCCGCTGGTGCCCAGCGAGAGCGCCGCCATGCCAGGCAGCACAGCGCCGACACCCAGGTTCGCCAGCGGCCCGTCCCCGCCGCCCGCCACCACGGGCAGGCCGCTGGGCAGACCGTCCACGGGCATGGTCAGCGACAGGACCTCTGTCGGCGCGACGAGTTCCGGCAGCCGGTCGGCGGTGAGCCCGGTCAGCCGCAGCGAAGGTTCGTGCCAGTCAAGGGTTTCCGAGTTCATCAGCCCGGTGCCCGAGGCGTTGGAGTGCTCGGTGAGCAGCCGTCCGGTGACCTTGCTGAGCACGAAGTCCTTGAGCCCGGCCCACTTCGCTGCACCGCGGTGCAGGTCCGGCTCGTGCTCGGCGAACCAGACCAGCTTCGCCAGCGGGAAGGACGGGTGCACCGGCGTGCCGGTGGCGGCGTGCAGTTCGCGCCCGTGGTCGGCGCGCAGCCGCTTCGCCACGGCAACGGCCCGGTTGTCGGCCCAGCTCAGCGCCGGGGTGAGCGGCTCGCCCTCGGCGTCCAGCGCCAGCAGGGTGTGCATGGCGGAGCTGAACGACAGCCCGCGCACCGGTTCCTCGACGCGGGCCACGCACTCGGTGAGCGCTTTCCTCGCTGCGGCAAGCACTTCGTGCGGGTCCTGCACCGCCGTGCCCCGCTCGTCGGTGCGCAGCGGGTAACCCTGTTCGGCGACGGCGACGACCCGCCCGTCCGAGCGGGTCGCCACCACCTTGGTCGCCGTGGTGCCCAGGTCGACACCGAGTACGACTCCGGACACGTCAGGAGAACTCGGGCGCCAGCGCCTCGGCGATCTCGTAGGTGTTGAGCGCGGCCCCCTTGCGCAGGTTGTCACCGCACACGAAGAAGTCCAGCGTGTTGGGGAAGTCCAGGGCCTGGCGCACCCGTCCGACGTAGGTCGGGTCACCGCCCACCACGTCCGCCGGGGTCGGGAACACGCCCGCGGCCGGGTCGTCCACCAGCACCACCGAGGGCTGGGCCGCGAACACCTTGTGCGCCTGCTCCACGGTGACCTCGCGCTCGAACACCGCGTGCACCGCCAGGGAGTGCGTGGTCACGACCGGCACCCGCACGCAGGTCGCGGAGACCTTCAGCCCCGGGATGCCCAGGATCTTGCGGGACTCGTTGCGGACCTTGAGCTCCTCGGAGCTCCAGCCGTCCTGCTTGAGCGAACCCGCCCAGGGCACCACGTTCAGCACCAGCGGGGCGGGGAACGGCGAGTCCTCCTGGGACAGTCCGGCCTCGGTCAGCGCCGTGCGCACATCGCCCGCGGTGACGCCGACCTGCTTGCCCGCCACGGCGGACAGCTCGGCGTAGAGCCGCTCCACACCGGCCACGCCCGCACCCGACACGGCCTGGTAGGAGGCCACGACGAGCTCGGTGAGCCCGAACTCGCGGTGCAGCGCGCCCACCGCCGCCATCATCGACAGCGTGGTGCAGTTCGGGTTGGCGATGATGCCGCGCGGGCGCTGGCGCACCTTGTCGGCGTTGACCTCGGGCACCACCAGCGGCACCTCGGGGTCCATCCGGAAGGCGCCGGAGTTGTCCACGGCCACCGCACCGCGCTCGGCCGCGATCGGCGCCCACTGCGCGGAGATCTCGTCCGGCACGTCGAACATGGCCACGTGCACGCCGTCGAACACCTCGGGCGCCAGCGCGAGCACGGTGAGCTCCTCGCCGCGCACGGTGATCTTCTTGCCCGCCGAACGCGCCGAGGCGATCAGCCGGATCTCCCCCCACGGCACGGATTCCCTACCGTTGAGGATGTCGATCATGACGGTGCCGACCGCTCCGGTGGCACCGACCAAAGCCAGTACAGGACCGTTGCTCATCGCCGCACCTCGCTGACGCTCGGCGCAGCGCTTCGCGCCGGCACCGCGTTGGATGATTCGCTCGCACGCTCGCTCATCGCCCACTCCCCGCGTAGACGACGGCCTCTTCGTCGCCGCCGAGCTCGAAGGCATCGTGCAGCGCGCGCACCGCGTCGTCCAGCTGCGTGTCCCGACAGATGACAGAGATACGGATCTCCGAGGTGGAGATGATCTCGATGTTGACCCCCGCGCGGGACAGCGCCTCACAGAAGGTGGCGGTGACACCGGGGTGCGAGCGCATGCCCGCGCCGATCAGCGAGACCTTGCCCACGTGGTCGTCGTAGAGCACCTGGGCGAAGCCGATCTCCGGCTTGGCCTTCTCCAGCGCGGCAACGGCCTTGGGCCCGTCGGACTTGGGCAGCGTGAACGTGATGTCGGTGCGGCCGGTGGCCACCTGCGACACGTTCTGCACCACCATGTCGATGTCCAGCTCGGCGTCCGCGACGACCCGGAAGATCTTCGCCGCAACGCCCGGGTGGTCCGGCACCGCCGTGACGGTGACCTTGGCCTCCGACCGGTCGTGCGCGACGCCGGTGATGATCGCCTGCTCCACGGGAAGGTCCTCCATCGACCCGGTCACCAGGGTGCCCGGCTTGTTGTTGAACGAGGAGCGCACGCGGACCGCCACCCCGTAGCGGCGGGCGTACTCCACACAGCGCAGGTGCAGCACCTTCGCGCCGCACGCCGCCATCTCCAGCATCTCCTCGTAGGTGATCTGACCGATGTGCCGCGCGTCGCGCACCACCCTGGGGTCGGCGCTGAACACGCCGTCCACGTCGGTGTAGATCTCGCAGACGTCGGCCTTGAGCGCCGCGGCCAGCGCGACCGCCGTGGTGTCCGTGCCACCACGGCCGATCGTGGTGATCTCCTTGCTGTCCTGGCTCACCCCCTGGAACCCGGCCACGATCGCGATCGCCCCGTCGTTGACCGCGTCCTGGATGCGGCCCGGGGTGACGTCGATGATGCGCGCGTTGCCGTGCACCGCCGTGGTGATCACACCGGCCTGCGAGCCGGTGTAGGACCGGGCCTCCAGTCCCAAGGCGTGGATGGCCATGGCCAGCAGGGACATTGAGATCCGCTCACCCGCGGTGAGCAGCATGTCCATCTCGCGGGCGGGCGGTACCGGGGCGACCTGGCCCGCCAGGTCCAGCAGCTCGTCGGTGGTGTCGCCCATCGCCGAGACCGCGACCACGACGTCGTAACCCGCCCGGCGGGTGGCCACGATGCGCTCGGCCACTCGTTTGATCCGGTCGGCACTTTCGAGGGACGAACCGCCGTACTTCTGGACGACGAGTGCCACTGACCGAACCTCCTCGTGACCGGGCTCAAGCATGTCCAGGGCAGCCTACCTGCGATGCGAGCTCCCATCACCCGTCGGTGACCGGCGCTACCCTCGCGGGGTGTCCGCCACTGAGATGACGCGACCGCCGGTGGTGGGGGCCACCCGGCCGGTGTCCGAGACCGCCACCTGGCGCCAGGTGCTGCGGTTGACCGCGCCCGCACTGGTCTTCCTGTCGGTGCGCGGGGTCGGCCTGCTGGTGCTGGCGTGGATGGCGGAGCGCAACCACCGGACCGTCACGGCGGCTCTCACATCCTGGGACGGGCACTGGTACCTCGGGCTGGCCTCGGGCGGCTACGACGGGGCACCCGCCGACCTCGTGGACGCGCACGGGCGGCACAACCCGGACAACCTGCTGGCGTTCTTCCCCGGCTACCCCACCGTGGTAAGGCTTTTCGCAAACCTGCCCGGACTGTCCCTCGTGGACGCCGCGTTCCTCGTCACCGTGCTGTCCGGGCTGGTCTGCTCCTACGGCCTGCTCCGGCTGGGCACGCGGGTCACCGGCGGTTCGCGGCGGGCCGGGCTGCTGCTGGTGGCCCTGTTCGCGGCCTCGCCGATGGCCGTCACCCTGTCGATGACCTACTCCGAGGCCATGTTCTGCGCACTGGCCGCGTGGGCGCTGGTCGGCGTGCTGGAGCGGAACTGGCCCCTGGCCGGGCTGTGCTGCGCCGCGGCGGGGCTCGTCCGGCCGACCGCGGGGGCCCTCGTGCTGGCCGTGGGCCTGGCCGCGCTGGTCGCCGTGCTGCGCCGCCAGGACGGCTGGCGCCCCTGGCTCGGTGGGCTGCTCGCCCCGCTCGGCCTGGTCGGCTACCTGCTGTGGGTCGCCTCGCGCACCGGTCGGCTGGACGGCTGGTTCGAGGTGCAGCGGCAGGGCTGGGGCTCGGTGTTCGACGGCGGCGGGGCCACGATCCGCTTCGCGCTGGACGCGCTGGCCTCCGGCCGGTCGGTGCTGGAAGTGATCACCGTGGGCCTGGTCGTGCTGGCGATCGCACTGGTGGTGGTGTGCCTGCGCCGGGGCGTGCAGTGGCCGCTGGTGGTGTACGCGGTGGGTGTGCTCGCGATGGACCTGGGCGCCAACGGGCTGATGAACTCCAAGGCCCGGCTCATGGTGCCCGCCTTCACCCTGTTGCTGCCGATCGTGGTGGGTCTCGCCAAGCGCAGGCCCGGCACCGTGCTGCTGACCGTGGCGAGCGTGGCGGTGGCCTCGGCATGGTTCGGCGCGTACTCGCTGACCGCCTGGCCCTACGCTATCTGAGCGTGACAGATCTCTCCTGGACCGAAGTCGACAAGCGGGCCGTCGCCAGTGCGGACCTGCACCCCCTGATCAGCGAGCGGTGGAGCCCCCGCGCGCTGGACCCCGCGGCCGAGATCGAGGAGCCGCAGCTGCGCGCACTGCTGGAGGCCGCCCGCTGGGCCCCGTCCTGTGCGAACCTCCAGCCCTCCCGGTTCCTGGTGGGGCGGCGCGGGGACAGCACCTTCCAGCGGATCTTCGACACGCTGCGGCCCGGCAACCAGACCTGGGCGGGCGAGGCCTCGGTGCTGCTGGTCGGCGTGGTGATGACCGTGGACGACACGGGCCGCCCGATGCCCGCCGCCGAGTACGGGCTTGGCCTGGCCGTGCAGAACCTGGTCGTGCAGGCACTGGCCGACGGCTGGGTCGCGCACCAGATGGCCGGGTTCGACCCCGACGCGGTGCGGGCCGCGTTCGGGCTGCCCGAGCAGGCCCAGCCGCTGGTGGCCGTCGCGATCGGGGCGCTGGGCTCGCTGGACCAGCTCAGCGAGCAGCTGCGGGAACGCGAGATCGCACCACGTGAGCGCAAGCCGCTGGCCGAGATCGCCTTCGCCGGGTCCTGGGGTACGCCCGCGCTGTAGCGGCTCAGCCCAGCCGGCGCACCAGCTTCACCACGATCGAGGTCACGACCAGCCAGAACACCGCGGCGAGCCCGTAGTTGGCGAGCACGCGCAGCTTGGCGTCGGCGGGGGTGAACAGGTCGCGGAAGGCCAGCGCCAGTGGGTCGGCCCAGGACCGGACGAAGGTGGTGATCGGGTTGTCCGGGTTGGCGCCGAACACCGTGAGCAGGACGTGCGCGGTGAGCAGCACGGCGGCGAGTGTGCCGATCCAGCGCAGTACACCCGCCAGGACGCCGACGACCTTGCCGCGCACCTGTCCTGCGGTGCGTTCCGAGTGCTGGGCCATGCGCGGCAGTCTGGCACGCTGACCTGCGCGGACGCTACCCGCGAGTAGCGATCATCCCGCGCGGTACAGCAATCGAGCGATCAGACCCGTCACGACCAGCCAGAACACCGCCGCGAGCCCGTAGTTGAGGAGCACGCTGAAGGCGTGGTTCCCGGTGTCGAACAGGTTGATGAACCACAGCGCGACCGTGTCGGCCCAGCGGCCAACGGTGGCCGCGATCTGGTTGTCGGGATTGGCCCCGAGCAGCAGGAACAGGATGCGGGCGACCAGGATGAGCGCCAGCACGGTGCCGATCATGCGCACCACGGTGGCGGCCGTGGATCGGCCGCCGCGAACGTGAGTGGCCATGTCGAACCCACCTCGCTCAGGTCAGATCCACCCGATCGGGTGGAGTTGAGCGAGGTGTACCCACCGTACGTGGCCGCTACACCGGGGTCAGCGCAGGATCCTGGCCACGATGCGGGTCACCAGCAGCCAGAAGGCAGCCGCGAGCAGGTAGTTCAGCGCCACGTTGCCCGGCGCGTCCACCGGCTTGAAGACGTTGCCCCACCACAGCACGAGCAGGTTCGCCCACTTCTCCACGATCGTGAAGAAGACGTTGCCGGTGTTCGCCTTCGTCAGCACCAGCAGCACGTGCACGACCATCACCAGGGCCGTCAGCACGCCGAACAGGTTGATGACGGTCGACAGGACGCCGCCGGATTTCTTGCCCCCAGAGCCCATGCACCCAGCTAACCACGATCCACCATGTGGACTTCGGTTTCACTATCCGGCTGGTTGTGGTTAGGCTCGCCCCGTGGGTTCCACCCTCCTGCTTCGCTGCCGTGACGGGGTCTGACCAGACCGGCCCCCCGTCGCGGAGTTGAGCGCTGCCGCCGGTCGATTGTCACCCGGTACGCAGGAGCAACCCCGATGACCAGCGAGTTCAGCACCACCACCAGCCGCATCCGCAAGCCCTCCCGGCCCGCTTCGCCCGGGCAGCCCGTGTGGAATCCCCAGCTGGGCAGCGCCATGCCGGTGCACCGCTACCGCCCGTTCCACGAGCTGGTGGAACCGGTCTCCGTAGCCGACCGCACCTGGCCCGACAAGCGCATCGAGCGCGCCCCGCTGTGGTGTGCCGTGGACCTGCGGGACGGCAACCAGGCGCTGATCGACCCGATGTCCCCTGCCCGAAAGCGCAAGATGTTCGACCTGCTCGTGCGCATGGGCTTCAAGGAGATCGAGGTCGGCTTCCCCGCCGCCAGCCAGACCGACTTCGACTTCGTGCGCGAGATCATCACCGACGGTGCGATCCCGGACGACGTGACGATCCAGGTGCTGAGCCAGTGCCGCCCCGAGCTGATCGAGCGGACCTTCGAGTCCCTGCGCGGGGCCGCCAAGGCGATCGTGCACATCTACAACTCCACCTCGATCCTGCAGCGGCGCGTGGTGTTCCGCGAGGAGCGCGAGGGCATCAAGAAGATCGCCACCTCGGCCGCCGAGCTGGTCGTCGAGCTGGCCGCCAAGCAGCCGGACACCGAGTTCCGCTTCCAGTACTCGCCGGAGTCCTACACCGGCACCGAGCTGTCCTACGCGGTGGAGGTCTGCAACGCCGTCACCGCGATCTGGCAGCCCACCCCGGACAAGCCGGTGATCATCAATCTGCCCGCCACGGTGGAGATGGCCACGCCCAACGTGTACGCCGACTCCATCGAGTGGATGAGCCGGAACCTGGAGCGCCGGGACTCGGTGATCCTGTCCCTGCACCCGCACAACGACCGCGGCACCGGGGTGGCCGCCGCCGAGCTGGGCTACCAGGCCGGCGCGGACCGGATCGAGGGCTGCCTGTTCGGCAACGGGGAGCGCACCGGCAACGTGTGCCTGGTGACCCTGGCGATGAACCTGTTCAGCCAGGGCGTGGACCCGCAGCTGGACTTCTCCGACATCGACGAGGTCCGCCGCACGGTGGAGTACTGCAACCAGCTGCCCGTGCCCGAGCGGCACCCGTACGGCGGTGACCTGGTGTACACGGCGTTCTCCGGCAGCCACCAGGACGCGATCAACAAGGGCCTGGACGCGCTGAAGTCCGAGGCCGACCGGGCAGGGCACCCGGTGGAGGACCACCCGTGGGAGGTGCCGTACCTGCCGATCGACCCGAAGGACGTGGGCCGCAGCTACGAGGCCGTGATCCGGGTCAACTCGCAGTCCGGCAAGGGCGGGGTCGCCTACGTGATGAAGACCGAGCACCAGCTGGACCTGCCGCGCCGCCTGCAGATCGAGTTCTCCAAGGTGGTGCAGGAGGTCACCGACTCGGAGGGCGGGGAGGTCAGCCCGCGCCAGATGTGGGACGCCTTCGCCGGGGAGTACCTGGGCCGGGTCAGCCCGCTGGAGCTGGAGCGCTACCGCATCCAGGACGACGGGGACGGCCACGACCGGATCACCGCGGTGGTCCGCGTCGAGGGCGAGGAGCACGAGATCACCGGCGTGGGCAACGGCCCGCTGGCCGCGTTCGTGGACGCGCTGGCCGGGGTCGGCTTCGACGTGCGGGTCATGGACTACGTGGAGCACGCGCTGACCGCGGGCGACGACGCGCGCGCCGCCTCCTACGTGGAGTGCGCCACCGGGGACCGGATCCTGTGGGGCGTGGCCGTGGACAGCTCGATCGTCACCGCCTCGCTGCGCGCCGTGGTCTCCGCCGTGAACCGCGCAGCCCGCTGACCTGCTGAAACACCTGTGGGCCCCGGCATAATGCCGGGGCCCACAGTGATGTCTCGTTCCGCTGCCCTACCTACATCCCCCGCCACTCCCTGGGGGGCGCTCCCAAGCCAAGTCTACCGCCGCCGCCCCGCCGCGAGCCCGCAAATCGGCTCCCTGTGGACAACAGCGGTGCCTGTGGACAACTCACGATCAGTGCTTGTCAGCGGCCTCGATCGCGGTGTCCTCGGTGCTAACGTGCGCCTTGCCGGCCCTGTGCTTGATGAACAGCGAGACGCCGATGCCGAACAGCAGCGCCACACCGAGCCCGATCCACGCGAACTGGGACAGGAAGTGCGAGGCCGCCTCACCCAGGTAGTGGATCGCGGCGGTGGTGCCACCGGCCCAGCAGATGCCGCCCAGCGCGTTGGCGGTGAGGAACTTCGCGTACGGCATCTTCAGCGCACCGGCGAGCGGGCCCGCGAAGATGCGCAGCAGGGCGATGAACCGGCCGAAGAAGACCGCCCACATGCCCCACCGCTCGAACGCGCGTTCCGCTGTGGCCAGGTGGTTGGGGCCGAAGTGCTTGGGGAACTTCTTGCCCAGCCAGACGAACAGCGGTTTGCCGAACTTGCGGCCGATGGAGTAGCCGATGGAGTCACCGACGATGGCACCGGTCATCGCGGCGACCGCGATCCACTCCCACTGCACGGCCGAACTCGGGTGCAGGGTCAGCAGCGTGGCGCTGACCAGGGCGATCTCGCCAGGGAGCGGGATGCCGAGGCTCTCCAACCCGATGATCAGCCCGATCGTGAGGTACACCGCTAGCGGTGGGATCGCCGCGATCCACTGGTCGATGTGCAAGGCCCCGAATCCTTCCATTGACTATCCCTTGTGCCCAGTGTGCCCGAAAGCGGCCGCCAGCTGTCCCCGTCCTGTCGAGTTGCTGAGGGGTCCCTGAGATGTCGCCCCTTCGGCCGAATCCGGATGTTCACTGGAGGCATGAGCGTTCCGGACACGGTGGCAGCGGCGTTGGGACTGGTGTTCCTGGTCGCGCTCGTCCCGTTCGCCCCGACCGAGCCGGTGCTCATCTCCTGCGGCGTGCTCGCCGCATCGGGCAAGTTGCCACTGCCCGCTGTCGTCCTGGTGGCGTCGGTGGCCTGCGTGCTCTCCGACCTGATCAACTACAGCGTGGGCCGCAAGCTCGGCCTGCCCGCGATGAACCGGTTCCGCCGCCGCTCCGCGGGCGCCGCGGTGCTGGACTGGACCGCGGCCAGGCTGGCCAGCACCGGCGAACCCATCCTGATCGCGGCCAGGTGGTTGCCCGCGGGCGGCACCATCGGCGCCGTGCTCTGCGGCTCGCTGCGCTTCCCGCTGCGCCGGTTCCTGACCGCCTCCGCCATCGGCTGCACGCTCTGGTGCCTGTACGCCACGGCGCTGGGCTACATCGGTGGCACGCTGACCGACGACAACCTGGTGCTCGCCCTGCTCGTGTCGCTGGGTGTGGGTGCGCTGATCAGCGTGCCGACCGGGATGGCGCTGCGGCGCGCTCAGCAGCACGCACCCGAGCCCGACCCACAGCCCGCCCTACAGCTGGTCGGGAGCTGACTGCCCGTACGTGGCGAAACTGTCCGCCGCGATGCTGATCTGCTCCAGCGTGAGCAGCGCTGCCGGCTGCCCGGTGCCCAGCACGCGCAGGGCCACCTCGCTGATCCACTCCAGGTGACCCGCTCGCTGGTACGCCTGCTCGAGATCGGCCCCGACCGTCACCGCGCCGTGGTTGGCGAGCAGGCAAGCCGCTCGATCCCCCAGGGCCGTGACCAGGTTGGCGGCCAGTTCGTCAGTGCCGAAGGGCGCGTAGGGCGCCACGAGCACCCGCCCGCCGAGCAGCGCGATGTAGTAGTGCACGGCGGGCAGTTCCCGCACCACGCAGGACAGCGCCGCCGCCGCGGGCGAATGCGTGTGCACGATCGCCGACGCCGCCGTGGCGCGGTAGACCGCCAGGTGCATCGGCAGCTCGCTGGTCGGCCGCAGCGGGGCCTCAACCGGTGTGCCGTCCAGGTCGTGCACCCCCACCAGGTCAGGGGTCAGCGCGTGGTAGTCCAGCCCGCTGGGCGTCACCGCGACCAGATCGCCGACCCGCACACTGAAGTTGCCCGCCGTGCCCACGACCAGCCGCTCGTCCACGGCCCGCCGACAGGTGCGAACCAGCTCGGCACGTGCCCGTTCGAGCAGCATCACAGGGCCGTCAGCACGAGCGGACCGTCCTCGGTGATCGCGATGGTGTGCTCCACGTGCGCGGCCCGGCTGCCGTCCGCGGTGCGCAGGGTCCAGCCGTCCCGGTCCGTGCGGTACTCGTCGCGCCCGCCCGCGGTGAACATCGGCTCGATGGCGATCACCAGCCCGGGGTGCAGCCGCATGCCCTTGCCAGCGCTTCCCTCGTTGGGCACGTGCGGCTGTTCGTGCATCCTGCGGCCGACCCCGTGCCCGCCGTGCTCGGCGAGGATCCCGTACCCGGCGGAGCGCGCGACGGGGCCGATCGCGTTGCCGATGTCGCCCAGCGTCGCGCCGGGGCGGCACACCTCGATCGCCGCGTCCAGCGCGCCGCGGGTGGTCTCGATCAGGCGCAGGTCCTCCTCGCGCGGGGTGCCGACCACGAAGCTGACCGCCGCGTCCCCGTGCCAGCCGTCCAGGTGCGCGCCGAAGTCGATGCTGACCAGGTCACCGTCGCGCAGCCGGTAGTCGGTGGGGATGCCGTGCACGATCGCGTCGTTCACGCTGGCGCAGACGACCGCGGGGTAGGGCGTCGGCGCGAAGGCGGGCAGGTAGTTCAGGAACGAGGAGCCCGCGCCGGACTCCTCGAGCACCCGTGCGGCGACCGCGTCCAGCTCGGTCAGCGACACACCCACCCCGGCGTGCTCCTGGACCGCCGCCAGGGCGGTCGCGACGATCTTGCCCGCGGCGCGCATGGCGCCGAGGTCCTCTGGCGTCTTCAGTTCGATCACACCAATAACTATACCGGTATTACTATGGGCTCGTGGTCCGAGTGCCGTTGACCGAGTCCGAGCGAGCCCGCGGCGAGCTCCTGGGCAGGCTGCTGCGCGAGGCCAGGGCCGACCGCACCATGGTGGAGGTGGCCGCGAAGGCGGGCATCTCGGTGGAGACCCTGCGCAAGATCGAGACCGGCCGGGTGCCCACCCCGGCGTTCTTCACCGTGGCCGCCGTGGCCGACGTGGTCGGCATCTCCCTGGACGCGTTGCGCGGAGCACTGCTCGTGGCCTAGGCGGCGATGAGCCGGTCGAGCAGGGCCAGGGACCGCTCGGCGTCCAGCGCGGCCTCGGTCAGCCTGCGGAAGGCCAACCCGTGGGCGTCGACCTCGGCAGGCGAGTCCGCGTAGGTGGCGCCGGTGAGGTTCTCGACGTGAACGGTGCTGAACTCGGGCACGGCCAGCCGGATCAGGGTGAACGGGACCCCCAGGCCGGAGTGCTCACCGCGGTCGAGCGGGATGACCTGGAAGGTGACGTTCGGCAGGTCGGCGAGACCGCGCAGGTGGGTCAGCTGAGCGCGGTGCACCAGCGGGCCGCCCACCGGCCGCAGCAGCGCGGGCTCGGCGGTGACCAGGTGCAGCCGTGGCGCGCCGGGCGAGCTCAACACCTCTTGCGCCGCAACCCTTTCCCGCGCGGTGCGGCCCACTTCCGACGGCGGGGTGCTCAGCGAGGTCGCGAGCAGGCTGTACGCGTAGTCCTCGGTCTGCGCCAGGTTGGGCACCACCGACTCCGTGTAGCAGCGGATCTCCGCCGACTCGGTGACGAAGGCGCGGAACGTGCTCACCGGCGAGTGCGCGCGGGCGTCCGGCCGCTGCCGCGCCAGCTCGCCGAAGACCCGCAGCCGGGCCGCGTCCCGCTCCTCGACCCGGTAGATCCGCAGCAGGTCAGCCAGTTCCGACTCGGGCAGCTTGACCGCGCCCGCCTCGATCTTGGCGATCTTGACCCCGCTGTACCAGCCGAGCGTCTTGGTGGTCTGGGTCGGCGAGAGCCCAGCCCGTTCCCGGCAGCTGCGCAGGACAACACCGAGCAGTTCGCGGTAAGCCGTCACGGCGGCCTGCCCCATGCGAGTACCTCCGTTGGCAGTGGTGGCAGCGCTCCATCCTGCCGGGCGGAGCGGGATGCCAGCGCACTCCCACCCGATCGTGGGACACCTAGCGGGTAGCCTACCGGTTATCCATCTAGCTAGCGTGGCCTCATGCCCGAACACGAGTCGGCGCAGAAGCGCCGAGCACACGACGCGGCCTGCGACTACGCCCACCTGGCCGGCTGGCGGCTGGTCCCCGGCGCGACCTGGGACGGCGCCAGGTACACCAGGGGGCACGCCGCACTGCCCGCGACCGAACTGGAACCGCTGTTCTCCAAGCCCACCAACAACTTCCGGCGCGTCAACGCCTGGTGGAACGTCGCTCCCTACGCGGTACTCGCCCCGACCGGCGAGCAGTTCGACGTCATCTCAGCACCACTGGTGCTGGGCGTGGCGGCGACCAGGACCGGACCGTTGCTGCGCAGCATCGCGCCGGTTTCCCTGTCCCCCGAACGAATGCGCTTCCTGGTGACCCCGGGCGTGCCGCTGCACCCCGAGTTGCCGGGCGTCGAGCTGATCAGCACCGGATCCTTCACCCCGTTGCCGCCCACCAGAGTTCCCGGCGGCGCGCTCACCTGGTGGATCAGTCCGAAGTGGACAGATTGGCGGCCAGGAGACCCGCTCGCCGTGCAGGCTGCGCTGTGGGAGGCCGCCCAGTCATGGGGAGCACTACAGTGCTCGCCCTCCTGATCGCGCTCGGCCTCATCCTCGTGCTCTCCGCGGGAGTCGTTCTCAGACACCGCTTCTTCGGCTCGCGGCCACAGCACGCCGATGCCGGTGAGGGCGCGCTGAACGTGTCCGACCTGCGCGTGCGCCTCGCCTTCGAGGCCGGTCAGCGCTCCGCCGCCACAGGTCGGCACCACCTCAGCGAACGTTAGGCCACACAACAGCTTTCGTGGCCAACAAGAGCGGCAACGCCCCGTACCCGGGTCATATCAGTCAACCGACCCGTTGCTGCTGGGCTCGGAGCTCACCTCGCCCTCGGTCTCGGGCCAGATCTGCGTGACCACCTCGTGCAGGTTCTGCACCTCGTTGCGCGGAGCCACACCCACTGCGACGAACTTCTCCTGAATTTCCAGGCCGATCTCGCGTGCCCGGAACTCATTGCCGCCGAGGTAGTAGAGCGCCAGCTTGTCGCCGAGATCGGACGTCACCTTGAACGGCTCGCCCTTGTAGTCGCAGTACCACGCCCGGCGGTACACGCCCTCCACCTCGCTGAGCGGCGTGTGCCTGATGTACGAACCGGGCACGTCCACCTCGAAACCCTCAACAGGCGGATTGGGGCCGTCCCAGTACAGGTCCACGCAATCAGGTTCCGAGGTCAGCGCGGCCTCGTACCGCTGACCGCCCATGACCGCGAAGTAGTCCTCATCGAGCTCAGCCATCAGTCGTTCACACCCTCACCCATCCGTGCCGCTTGGAGTAGCGAGCGACCAGGCGTTCGTTGCCGTGCTTGTCGATCTCGTGGATCGTGTCACCGTTGCGGAGCGGGGAGTCCTGGCGGTCCCATTCCGGGACGAGGTGGTCGTTCGAGCCGGTGTACCCGTTGCCGGTGAAGGGTTCGCCCCACACGTTCTTGCCGCCGATGTTGTCGGCGCCCTTCTGGTTCGGCCCACCGAACGGGATCGGGTAGTCCTTCGGGTCACCCACCTCGCTGCGCAGGACGTGCACCGACTCCATGTCCTTCGAGAAGGGGGTGCCCTTGAAGTCGAGCCGCAGACCGTCGTGGAACTCCGCGGGCGTGCTCATCTGCCGCGCGTCGGACATGCGGGCGAAGCAACCGCGAGCCCGGTTGGCGTCGAAGTGCTCGTTGCGCGTGTTCGACAGGTAGTCGTGGGCGGCCTGGGGGTTCAACACCTTCTGGACCGGAGTGTTGCGCTCGAGCGGGATGTCCTCGCGGATCCTGCGGAACTTCATCGCCTCTTCGTGCGAGACGTTCGCAGTGCCTCCGGGCTGGTTCATCCGGTGCCGCATCGAGTCGAACTCGGCCTGCGAGACACCGTGCCGCTTGAGGATGTCCGGTAGCTCCTCGGCGGCCGACCTGCCCTCGCGGAGGTCTCCGCTCATGCGGGTTCGCTCGCCACCCCCACCGGGCAGCTTGTCCACCTTGTGGTTCTTGGCGCCGCTGGGCGCCGTCGAACCGGACTCGTGGTGGTCGCCACCGCCGCCTGGGAGCTTGTCCACGGTGCGGCCCTTGCCGCCACCGCCGGACTTGGCGGAGGCGGTGTGGGTGCCGCCCTTGGCACCGAGCTTGACCGTCTTGTCGTGCGGCTGGTGCTTGTTGAGCAGGGAGGCGCCGTTGTGGTCGGCCTCCTCGTGCAGGTCCGCGGTGGTGCCCAGGTGCTTGCCCGCGGTCTCGACGACACGACCGCCCTCGCCGAACACCTTGCCGGTGATCTGTAGTCCCTTGCCGAACGCCTTGGTGATCACGGCGCCGAAGCCCGAGGAGTCCCGGCTGGCGTGGGCGACCAGGTTCTGCCCAGCCGAGTTCAGCTTCTCCCCGCCTGCGGCCAGTTTGCCGCCGAAGTCGGTCAGCTTGTTCCCGGACTTGCGCATGTGCCCGGGGTTGGTGTGGATCTTGCTCATCATTCGTCGCCGGTCGGGATGCCCTGCCCCGTGGCGGCACCCTCGAGCGAACCGACCGGGTCGTTGACCACGCTGTTGGCCATGCCCTCCAGCTGGTTCTCCGAGTCCTCGACGCCCTGCTTGAAGCCTTCGGTCCCGGCGTCGGCGACCGCGCCGAGGTCCACCCCGCTGCGCGTGCCCAGCGCGTTGCCGAGCAGCTGACCGGCGAGTTCACCAGCCGCGCTCTCCAGCGCCGCGAAGATCGGCCCCTCGACCGCCTGTAGCAGCTGCTGCTCGACGGTCTGGATCGCGGTCTGCTCGAGCTCCTTGACGATGGTCCTGGTGAGCGCGGTCTGCGCCGCCGCCAGCGCCTCGGACGCACCGAAGGTGAACGCGGCGGCGGCCTGGTCGGCGATGATCTCGGCGGCGAGCACGACCAGCTGCACGATGGCGGCCAGCTTCATCGCCTCGATCACGACCGCGGCGATGTCCAGTCCGGTGCCGAGCAGGTCGAGTCCCTGGCCGAGCTGCTCCAGGTGACCGTCAGCGATCTTCTTCCACAGGGCCTCGAACAGCTCGAGCGACTCTGCGGAGTTGACGCCCAACATCTCCTCGATGTCGGACTTCGCGTCCCCGTTGTGCCCCTTGAGCTCCTCGGCCAGCGAACGCAGTTCCTCGGCCGCCGACTTGAGCTCGTCCTCGTCGATGTTGGGCCAGGTGACGCCGATCAGGTCGAGGACCCAGGTCACCTCACCAGGGAGAACCACACCCATCAGTTGTCACCAGGGCCTTTCGTTGAGCACGGAGCCGTCGCCGTCCTCGTCGTCCGGGTGGTCCTGGCGCACCGGACGCGCGGGCGGCGGACTCGCCGGGCCGCGGGAGGCTGGCGGGGCGGAGGGGTAGCTCTGCTGCTGCGGTGCCTGCTGCTGCGGCGGCGCGGACTGCGCCTGACGCCACGGGTCGGCCTGGTCGCCGGGGTCGGCAGCGGTGCGCGGCACGGCCGGGATCGTCAGCTTGTCCGCGTCGATGCCGGTGCCCCTGCCCGCGGCCGCCAGCACCTCCTCGCTGCCCGCGCGCACCGGGGCCAGGGACTCGGCCGCCTTGGCGCGCGCCTGGGTCGCCGCGGTCTGGATGGTGGCCACCACGGTCTGCGAGAGCTTGTCCGGTGTGGACCGTTCGAAGGCCGAGGGCGAGAACGTCAACGAGGTCACCACACCCGTCGCGTCCACCACCACGCGCACGCTGCCGTCACGGGAGGTCGCCTCCCCCGTCGCGGCCAGCGCCTGCTCCTGCGCCTGCTTCACGGCCGCCATCTGCGCGCGCAATCCCTCGATCGCCCCCGTGGCCTGGCGCCGCAACTCCGCGACCTGCGCCTGCCGCTGCTCTGGGCTCAAATCCGGCTCAGTCATGCCATCCCCTCACGTCGGGCAGTACGACGCCGCCCAGGTCCTGATGGTTCCCGTTGCTTCAACGTGTCATCTTGGAGCCCGGTCCCCGGCCGTACCAGTCGGGGTGAGCACCTCGGTGCTGGATCTTCCGCCCCAAGGCGCGCCGCCTCTGAGCGGGCCCACAGTAGCGATTTCAGCCGGTGGATTTCGCCAATCCATTCACATCGCAAGCTTTACTCTGCGTGACCTCGACTTCACCCATGCGCGCAAGGGTGCTGATCGATTCAGTGGTCCGATCGGTGGGTAGCGGCGTGAGACCGCGCCACTTCCCCCACGGGCGAGCCCCCACCTGGATACACTCCCCCAGGGCCAGCAGTCGCAGGTAGGGGTGAGCCATGGCATCGATTGACGTGGGCGGCGGCTACAGCATCGACTTCGACGACGCCGACAAGTTCATCAAGGCGTTGCAGGACCAGAAGGACGCCCTTGGGGACACCATGACCGGCACAGCCAGTCGCCTCAACATCGCCTCTCCGGGCCACGATGACTACAGCAATGCCTTCGGCTCAATGGGCAAACAGCTCGTCGACGCGCACCGTGAGTGGAACCAGGCCAAGCAGGACGAACTCCAAAGCTTGATCGACAAGGTCACGGCTGCGGTCAAGAAGTACAAGGAAACCGAGCACGACAACACGATGAGGTCCTGACAAGTGCGATTTTCGCGAGTTTCAGCAGCCTGCCTCGGTCTCGCCGTGATCACTCTGGCGGGTTGCTCGAGTCCGCAGCCGGGGAACCCTGGCCCGACGAATGGCAGCGCCGGAACCACTACCAGCAGCAGCGCACCGTCGGTGGCCAACCCGCTGGACATCAGCAAGATCTCCCAGGACCCGTGTACCGCGCTCACGGCGGCACAGCTCGCTCCCTACATGGGTGACGTGCGCAAGAAGAACAACGTCTCAGAGAACAAGACCATCTCCTGCATCAACCACCCCGTTGACGGTCACAAGCCCTCGATCAGCGTCACCTTCTTCCCTGATCAGGGCGGTCCGTCGGGAATGGAGAACGGTGCCGCTAGCTTCCCCTTCAACAAGAAGGTGGACCAGATCGCGGGATACCCCGCCTACCACGTGTCTCAGGGCTCCAACGGGCCGCAGACCGGTGACTGCCAGTCAGAAGCGGCTGTCTCCGACAAGGCATTCGTCACGGTCTACGCGCAGGGCAGTTCGAAGGACTACGAGCACTACACGGACATGTGCACGGTGAGCGATGCGCTGCTCACGGCGCTGATCGGGAACATCAAGAACGGGGGTTGATCAGGGTGGCCGGTGTTCACTATTCGCCGATGTGCGGCATACCCGCGGGAAGCGTGTATGACCAGTTCCACGGGGACAAGATCGCGGGCGCCGCCCAGCTGAACACCCAGGCCGGCATCTTCGGCAAGTTGGCGGGCGAGTACAGCCAGCACCAGCAGGCGTTCACGACGGCGCTGGCGGGGATCAGGTCCTCGTACAGCGGCAGCGCGGCGGGCCAGATGCAGAGCGCGTTCGAGCCGCTGGTGAAGTCGATGGGCGACGGGCACGACATGTGCACGCAGTCGGCGCAGATGCTCAACACGCAGGCGGCGCACTTCACCAGCGCGCAGTCGAAGATCGTCAAGGAGGTGGAGGTCCGCCCCGAGCCCTGGTACGAGCCGGTGGCGTTCTGGAACACCGACCACGACGACGACGTGGAGAAGAACAACCAGATCAAGGCGGCCAACAACAAGGCGCTGCTGGACTACGGCAACTCGACCGGCGCGAACGCGGGCAGCCCACCGCAGTTCGCGAACACCGACCAGTACTCGGCGGGCCCCATCACGGTGGACGGGGGCGGCGGCCCGGTCGACCCGCACTACAAGGGTGGCGGGAATCCCAACGGCGGCACCCTCGGTGGCGGGGGCTACGGCACGGGCGGCGGCTCGCACAGCGCGGGCTCGCAGGGCCAGGGCAGCACCATCCCGGGCGGTCTGCCGGGTGGGGTGCCGGGTGGAATGCCGGTCGGGGAGGCGGGTAACGGCTTGCAGACGGTGCCGCCGTGGGACAACAGCACGGGCACGCAGGGCGCGGGCGGCTACCCGGGCGGCACAGGTGGATCGGGCTACCCGGGGGGAACGGGCGGCTACCCGGGCGGCGGCTACGGCGATCCGTCGGCGGCGGGCATGGGTGGTTTCGGCCCGGCGGGCGGCTTCGGCGGCGCAGGCGGCTACGGCGCGGGCGGCGGCGCAGGCGGAGCGGGCGGTGCCGGCGGCGGGCGGTTCGGCGGCGCGGGCGGCTACGGCGCGGGCGGTGGCGCGGGCGGCAGTGGCGCCGGGGGCACGAAGGGCGCGGGCGGCATGGCCGGTGCGGGTGCCGCGGCGGAGGCCGAGGCGGCGCGCGGCGGCATGGGCGCGGGCGCACGGGGCGCGGCCGGTGCGGCGGGTGCTCCGGGCATGGGCGCGGGCGCGCAGGGCCGGGGTGGCAAGAAGCAGGACGACGGGGAGCACAAGTCGGCTGCCTACCTGGTGAACGAGGACAACGCGAACGACATCGTCGGTGATCTGCCGCCGACGGTTCCGCCGGTGATCGGGGGCTGAAGCGGTGCTGCGTGGGCCGGTCTCACTGTCCAGGAACGCCTGGGAGGCGGTGCGCAACCGCTACGGGGTGGCGGAGCAGCACCGGATGCTGTCCTTCTCCCCGGACCCGGTGTCGGCGGAGGAGTTCCCCGCGTGGGAGCGCCGCGCCTTCGAGGAGCTCAACCGCACGGGGCTGGCCAACGGCACCACCGTGCACCAGGACCTGTTGGACAGCATGCAACTGCTGACGATGCCGCCGGTGGAGGTGCACGGCAGGGTCGGCTACCACAACCGCAACGCGATCGGTTTTGTCGCGGCGGGTGAGGCGAACGGCGGGGTGCTGGCGGTGCTCGACGAGCAGGCGCTGCACCTGCGCCCGATCGGGCCGGACAAGCTGGTGGAGGCGGCGGTGGGCCTGCTGCCGCCGGCACCGCCCGGCCGGGGCCAGTCCCTGTCGATGCCGGTGGCGGACGCGGACCGGGTGGCCGGTGGTGGCCAGCAGGCGAGTGCGGGCAACGAGGAGCAGGGCTGGCTGCAGTCCAGCAGCGGCGACTCGGACACCACGGGCCGGGCGCTGCAACGGTTGCTCACCGAGCCCAGGCTGGGCGGCGGTCGCTTCTACGCGGCCCTGCGCGATGCCACGGGTCGTCGGCGGCGCTCCGCGGAACCGTTGACGTACATGGATTTGGAGTCGGGGCGCTGGCTGGTGCGCAAGAAGCCCAACGCCTCCGGTGAGCTGTGGATGGTGATCCAGCCCGCGTCCCCGGAGGTGCTCGCCGGTGGTGTCGGCGAGCTCCTCCGGGAACTGCACTAGCCCGCGTCGGGCGCGATCAGCACCTCGTCGGGGTGGACCAGCACCGGCTCCACCTCGTGCGGGCGGATCTTGCCGTCGCGGATCTCCTCGGCGAAGTGGCAGGCGACTCGATGCCCGCCAAGGATCTCCCGCAGCACCGGGCGTTCGGTGTCGCAGCGCTCCGCCTGGCGCCACGGGCAGCGGGTGTGGAACCGGCAGCCCGTTGGCGGGGCGGCCGGTGAGGGCAGGTCGCCGGTGAGCAGGATGCGCTCGCGGCGGTCCTCCACCAGCGGGTCGGGCACGGGCACCGCGGACAACAGCGCCTTGGTGTACGGGTGCAGCGGTTCGGCGTAGAGCTCGTCGGACCCGGCCTCCTCGACCAGCCCGCCCAGGTACATCACGCCGACCCGGTCGGAGATGTGCCGCACCACGGCCAGGTCGTGCGCGATCACCAGGTAGGTCAGGCCGAACTGCTCCTGGAGGTCCTCCAGCAGGTTGACCACCTGTGCCTGCACCGAGACGTCCAGCGCGGACACCGGCTCGTCGGCGATGATCAGGTCGGGCTTGACGGCCAGCGCCCTGGCGATGCCGATGCGCTGGCGCTGTCCGCCGGAGAACTCGTGCGGGTACTTGCGCAGCGCGGTGGAGGGCAGCCCCACCGCGGAGAGCAGTTCCCGCAACTGCTTGCCGGTCTCCTCACGGCCCTTGTCGAGCTCGTGTGCGCGCATGCCCTCGACGAGGATGGACTCCACGGACTGGCGCGGGTCCAAAGAGGACAGCGGGTCCTGGAACACCATCTGCATCCTGCGCCGCATGCGGCGCAGGTTCTCGCCCCGCAGCGCGGACAGGTCGGTTCCGTCGAACACGACCCGGCCGCCGGTGGGCTCGACCAGCCGCAGCATTCCCCTGCCCAGCGTGGACTTCCCGCAGCCGGACTCGCCGACCAGCCCGTAGGTCTCGCCGCGCTGGATGGTCAGGCTGACCCCGTCCACCGCGTACACGTAGCCGATCGTGCGGTCCAGCACCACCCCACGCTTGATCGGGAAGTGCACCTTCACGTCCTCGACGGACACCAGCGGCTCGCTCATGCGGTCACCTCCACCGGGTTGTGGCAGCGCAGCAGCCGGTTGGCCAGGGACTCCTGCTCGGGAGTGACCTGGGTGCAGGTGTCCAGCGCGTTCGGGCAGCGCGGGGCGAAGGCGCAGGCCCCGTCCCACGGGATGTTGTCGGCCACGGATCCCTTGATGGGCACCAGTTTCTCCCCGCGCGGTGCGTCCAGGCGCGGGATGGAGGCGAGCAGGCCGTGGGTGTACGGGTGGCGCGGCTCGGCGAACAGCTCGTGCCGGGCCGCCCGCTCGACCACCCGGCCGCCGTAGAGAACGTTCACCTCGTCGCACAGCCCGGCGACCACACCGAGGTCGTGCGTGATCATGATCAGCGCGGTGCCCGTGTCGGTGACCAGTTCCTTGAGCAGAGCCAGGATCTGCGCCTGGATGGTCACGTCCAGCGCGGTGGTCGGCTCGTCGGCGATCAGCAGCCGGGGACGGCAGGCCAGCGCCATGGCGATCAGCGCGCGCTGGCGCATGCCGCCGGAGAGCTGGTGCGGGTACTCCGACAGCCGCCGCCCTGGGTCCGGGATGCCGACCTTGTCCAGCAGTTCGGTGGCCTCCACCATGGCGGCCTTGCGGGCCATGCCCCGGTGGCGCTCCAGCACCTCGGTGACCTGCAAGCCGATGGACACCACCGGGTTCAGCGAGGACAGCGGGTCCTGGAACACCATGCCCAGGTCACGGCCGCGGCGGTCGCGCATCTGGGACTGGGACAGGCTCAGCAGCTCGGTGTCCTCGAACCGGACCGAGCCGGTGACCTGGTTCCCCTTGCGGGGCAACAGGCCCATGATGGCCAGCGAGGTGACCGACTTGCCGCAGCCGGACTCGCCGACCAGCCCGATCGTCTGACCGGGGTCCACGTCGAAGCTCACCCCGTCCACCGCGGTGAAGGGCTCCTCGCCCCTGCGGCGGAACTGCACGGTGAGGTCACGGACTTCCAGCAGTGCCACTGGGACTCACCGCCTGTTCTTCGGGTCGAGTGCGTCCCGCAGCGACTCACCGCACAGGGTGAAGCCGAGCGCGACGACGATGATGCAGCAGGCTGGCCAGAAGGACAGCTCGGGATGACTGTCGAGCAGGCCCTGGGAGCGGCCGAGCATGGAGCCCCACTCGGGCACCGAGTCGTCCGGGTTGCCCAGGCCCAGGAAGGACAGCGCGGCCGCGTCGATGATCGAGGTGGCCAGCACGATGGTGGCCTGCACGATCACCGGGGACAGCGAGTTGGGCAGCATGTGCCGGAACACGATGGCCCCCGGCTTGACGCCCAGTGCCCGGGCGGCCAGCACGTGGTCGCTGGCGCGCTGGGCGAGCATGGAACCGCGCAGCAGCCGGGCGAACACCGGGATCTGCACGATCGCCACCGCCACGATCACCGTGTACTGGTTGGGGTGCACGAACAGCGCCGCGATGGACACGGCCAGCAGGATGCTGGGGATGGACAGCATGACGTCCACGATCCGCATCACCACGGTGTCCACCCAGCCGGAGAGCGCACCGGCCAGCGTGCCGAGCACGAGACCGCCCGCCAGGCCGAACAGGGTGGCCAGCACACCGACCATCAGCGTCTGCTGGGAGCCGATGAGCAGCCGGGAGAGGAAGTCGCGGCCCTGGTCGTCCCCGCCGAGCGGGTAACCGGGCTGCGGGTCGGGAATCTTGTTCTGTGCCTTGGAGACCTGGTCCAGCAGCAGGGTCGCGCTGGGGTCGTGCGGGGCGAGCAGCGGGGACAGCAGTGCGATCAGCACGAACGCCACGATGATCGCGGCGCCGACCAGGAAGACCGGGCTGCGCCGCAGCCGCCGCCACGCGCTGGCGACCAGGCTGACGCCCGCGTCGCCGTTCTCGGCGAGCTTGTCGATGCGCGCCTTGCGGGAGGTGATGGTCATTGTCAGCCCCTCACTTGGCCCGCACGCGCGGGTCGATCAGCGCGTACGAGAGGTCGACGAGGAGGTTGACCAGCACGTACACGATGGCGGCCACCAGGACGAGCATCTCCAGCATCGGGTAGTCGTGCTGGCGGAAGCCGGTGGCCAGCGCGTCGCCGACCCCGGGGAAGTTGAACACGCCCTCGGTCAGCACGGCACCGGCCAGCAGCGCACCGGTCTGCAGGCCGATGGTGGTCACCACCGGCAGCATCGCGTTGCGCAGCACGTGCCTGGCGCGGATCACCCGCGTGGTCAGGCCCTTGGACTCCGCGGTGCGCACGTAGTCCTCGTCCTGCACGTCGAGCACGGCGGCCCGGGTGATCCGGAAGATCACCGCGAACGGGATGGTGGCCAGCGCGATCGAGGGCAGGATCAGGTGCTTGAGCGCGTTGAGTGAGGCGTCCCACTCCTGGGTCAGCAGGCCGTCGAGCACGAAGAAGCCGGTGACCCTGGTGGCGTCGATGGCGTCCTGGCGGCCCAGGCTGGGCAGGATGCCCAGCTTCACCGCGAAGATGTACTTGAGCAGGAAGGCCAGGAAGAACACCGGCACGGCCACGCCGATCAGCGAGGCGCCGATGCTCAGGTTGTCGAACCAGCCGCCGCGCCTGCGGGCGGCCAGGTAGCCCAGCGGGATGCCGAACACGATCGCCAGGATGATCGCGCAGACGCTGAGCTCGATGGTGGCGGGGAAGCGGGTCAGGAACACGTCGACCACGCTGGCGCCGGGTTGAACGCCCAGCGACACGCCGAAGTCGCCGGACAGCGCGCGCAGCAGGAACTTCCAGTACTGCACGAAGATCGGTTGGTCCAGACCGAGCTGGATGGTCAGGGCCCTGGTGGACTCCGGGGTCGCGCGCTCGCCCAGGAGGGCCGAGACCGGCCCTCCTGGCAACGAGTGCAACCACGCGAAGATCAGCAGCGAGAGCACGAGCACGACCAGCACGAGCTGGCCGAGCCGGCGCACGGTGTATCGGAGCACGTGGTGGGTATCCGTTCGGGACTAGACGGCCGGGTCAGCCGAGGCTGACCGACGCGTAGGACTCCTCGCTGGAGGTCATCGGGCTGGGCACGAAACCAGTGATGCCCTTCTTGAACACGATGGCGGGCGGGGAGTGCGACAGCGGCACACCGGGCAGGTAGTCCGACATCAGCTTCTTGTTGATGTCCTGGTAGTCGGCGGTGCGCTTGGCCGTGTCCGGCTCGGCGTCGGCGGCCTTGAGCGAGTCCACCAGCTGCTGGCCCCACGGCGAGTTGCCGATGCCGAACCGGTTGGTGGTGGAGGCGAAGAACGTGCCGGTCCAGTTGGCCGGTGCCGGGATGTCACCGGTCCAGCCGAGCAGGAACAGGTCGGCCTTGCCCTGGTCCACGTCGGTCAGGTAACCGCCGTTCCACGGCTTGGTGATGGCGTTGACCGTGATGCCCGCGGCCTTCAGGTCGTTGGCGATGGCCGTGTAGATGTTCTGCGGGTTGGGCATGTACGGCCGGGTGACCTCGCTGGGCCAGTAGAAGTTGACCGAGAGCTTGCTCGCGCCCGCCTCGTTCAGCAGCTGCTTGGCCCTGGCCAGGTCGTAGTTGTACGCCTGCACGTCCTTGGCGTAGCCGTCCACGTTCTCCGGCTGGAACTGGGTGGCCACCTTGGCGCCCGCGGGCAGCTGGGTCTTCACCAGCTGGTCGCGGTTGATCGCGTAGGCGAGGGCCTGGCGGACCTTCAGATCCCGCAGCGAGGCGTTGTTCTTCTGCCCGACGCCCAGGTAGAGCACGTTGAACACGGGACGCTTGAGCACCTGGTAGCCCGCGGTCTCCAGTGCCGACCAGTCGGCGGGGCTGGGCAGGTTGTAGCCGTCGATGCCGCCGGACTGCAGCTCCTGCTTGCGGACGGTCTCGTCCCCGATCACCTTGAAGATGATCTTGTCCAGCTTGGCCTTCTCGCCCCAGTAGTCCTCGTTGCGGACCAGCTCGATGGTCTTGTTCGCCACGTCGTTCTTGGCCAGCTTGAACGGACCCGTGCCCACGGGGGCGTTCGAGTAATCCGGGAAGGTGAACGAGTCGCCCTGCTGCTTGACCTCGTTGGCCTTGCCCTTGTCCATCGCGGTGGGGCTCTGGATCGCGAAGGGCGCCTCCGCGAGCAGGTCCAGGAACTGCGAGGAGGTCTTGGTCACCGAGACCACGGCGGTGGAGGTGTCCTTGGCCTGGCAGCCCTTGTACAGCGAGGGGTCCTTGCCGTCGGCGAAGCCGCCGACGTTGTCCACCCAGTACTGGGACACGGCCTCGCTCTGGCCGGCGCCGGTCTGGTTGTACCAACGGGTGAAGTTCTTGCACACCGCGTCGGCGTCGAAGGTGGTGCCGTCGGTGAACTTCACGCCCGCGCGCAGGTGGAAGGTGTAGCTCAGGCCGTCGGCCGCGGTCTCGTAGCTGCTGGCCAGGTCACCGGTCAGCTCGGTGGTGCCGGGCTTGAACGTGACGAGGTTGTTGAAGATCTGGTGCGTGACGGTGAAGGTGGCCCCTTCGTTGGCGTAGAAGGGGTCGAACAGCTTGGGCTGCCCCTCCAGGCCGAAGTTCAGCGTGCCCCCGGTCTTTCCCCCGCCACCCTGATCTCCGCGCTGCGACTGAGCGCAACCGGTCAACGCCACCGCACTCACGGTCACCATGCCGACTGCCACGAGCCATCGCCGGTGCACCGTCCGTGTCTGTCTCATCACTCGCCCCTCATGGCCATGTCCGAATTCACAGGGTGTGTTCGCCGACACTAGACCGTTCCGGTTGTTCCGCCAGTGGCAACGAGCATCACGATCCGGCTACACAGCGCGGGCAGCGCACCGTGCCCAGTTGACGCGTCCGAACGCCAAACGTCCCAAAGACCCGCTGGTCGCGTGCAGAATCTACGGGGAGGGGCCGGACAGGAAGGGGTGCTCCGTGGCCGTGCAGTTCCGCATCCTGGGGCCGCTCGAGGTCGTTGTGGACGGTCGGGTGGTACCAGTCGGGGCGGCCAAGCACCGCACCCTGCTCGCGTGCCTGCTGCTGCGCGCGAACCGGGTCGTGTCGGTGGAGGAGCTGGTGGACCGGGTCTGGGACGGCGACACCCCGAACCGGGCGCGGGCCACCCTGCAGACCTACGTGATGCGGCTGCGCCAGGTGCTCGGCGACCCCTCGGTGATCCGCACGGCCTCCGACGGCTACCAGGTGTGCGTCGAGTCCGCTCAACTGGACCTGCTGCGCTTCGGCGAGCTGGCGGCCGACGCGCAGTCGCTGCTGGCCACCGGAGAGCTGTCCGGCGCCTCCGAGCTGTACGTGCAGGCGCTGGGGCTGTGGCGTGGGCAGCCGCTGGCCGACGTGCCCTCCCCCGTGCTGCACCGCGAGGAGATCCAGCGCCTGGTGGAGCAGCGGCTGCGGGTGATGGAACAGCGCATCGAGGTGGACCTGGGACTGGGCAGGCACTCCGACCTCATCCCGACCCTGCGCTCGGTGACCACCGAGTACCCGTTCCAGGAGCGGTTCTGGGCCCAGCTGATGGTGGCCCTGCACCGCAGCGGCAGGCAGGCCGAGGCGCTGGAGGCGTACCGCACGGTCTCCCGGCTGCTCGCCGAGGAGCTGGGGGTGGGCCCTGGCGAACGTTTGCGCGCACTGCACCAGGCCGTGCTGCGCGACGACCCGGGCCTGGCCGCGCCGGAGCGGGCGCCCCGCCCGCAGGTGCGGGCCGTGCCCTCCCAGTTGCCGCGCGACCTGGTGGACTTCGTGGGCCGCGGCGAGGTGGCGCGGCGGGTCGCCGACCGGCTGCTGGCCGACGACTCGCACACGGCCGTGCCGCTGGTGACCCTGTCCGGGCCGCCCGGCATCGGCAAGACCGCGCTGGCCATCCACGTCGCGCACCAGGTCAGCGACCGCTTCCCCGGCGGGCAGCTGTACGTGAACCTGCGCGGCTACGCGCCCTGCCCGCCGATGAGCACGGTGGACGCGCTGACCCGGTTCCTGCGGGCGCTGGGCGTGCCACCCTCGCAGATCCCGCTGGACGTCGAGGAGCAGATCACCCTGTACCGCTCGTGCATGGCGGGCCGCCGGGTGCTGGTGGTGCTGGACAACGCCGCCGCGGCGGAGCAGGTGCGCCCGCTGCTGCCCGGCAGCCCCGGCTGCGCGGTGCTGGTGACCAGCCGGGACACCCTGCTCGGGCTGACCGCGTTGCAGGGCGCGCGCCCGGTGGGCATCGACGCGCTGGCCGAGCAGGACGCGCTGCGGCTGCTCACCGAGATGCTCGGCGCCGAGGCGATCGCCGCCGAGCCGGCGGCCGTGGCCGACCTGGTGCGGCTGTGCGCGTACCTGCCGCTGGCGCTGCGCATCGCCGCAGCCAACGTGGCGGGCAGGCAGGGCGTGGCCGACTACGTGACGGAGCTGCGCTCGGGCAACCGGCTCGGCGCGCTGGCCGTGGACGGGGACGAGGAGGCGGCCGTGCACGCCGCGTTCGACCTGTCCTACCACGCGCTCAAGCCCGCGGCCCGGCAGCTGTTCCGCCTGCTGGGCATCGTGCCCGGCCACGACTTCACCGCGGAGGCCGCCGCCGCGCTGGCCGGGCTGCGGGTGGGCGAGGCGCAGCGGCTGCTGGACCGGCTCACCGCGGCGAACCTGGTGCAGCACCACGTGCCCGGCCGGTACCAGTTCCACGACTTGCTGCGGCTGTACGCGGCGCAGCGCGCCGAGGTGGAGGAGACCCCGCAGGCCCGCTCAGCGGCGCTCACCGAGCTGTTCGCCTACTACCTGCACACCTCGGCCGCGGCGGCGCACGCGCTGTCCCCCGACGACCTGCGGCTGCCGGTCCCCGGCGCGGGGGTGCAGGTGCACGTGCCCGCCTTCACCGACCGGGCGGCGGCGCTGGCCTGGCTCAGCGCGGAGCGTGCCAACCTGACCGCCGCGGTGGAGCGGGCCGCCGACACCAGCCCGCTGGCCACGTCCTGGCGGCTGGCCGACGCGCTGCACAGCTACTTCCGGTTCCACCGCCACAACGCCGACGGGCTGTCCACGGCGCGCATCGGGCTGCGCGCGGCCAGGCAGGCCGACGACCGGCTGGCCGAGGCCGCCATGCGGCACGCGCTGGGCACGATGAACTGGGACCTCAGCCGGTACGACGAGGCCGTGGAGCACCTGACCGTGGCGCTGGAGCGCTACCGCGAGGTCGGCTCCGAACTGGGCACCGCCACCGCGCTGAACAGCCTGGGCGGGGTGTACGGGGAGCGCGGGGACCTGGTGCGGGCCGCCGAGTGCTTCACCGAGGCCCTGGCGCTGACCAGCGAGGCCGACTCGCCAAGCGGGCACGCCACGACCCTGTTCAAGCTGGGCACGCTGCGCCAGGAACTGGGTGAGACGGCGGAGTCCATCGAGCTGCTGGAGCGCGCGCTGGCCACGTTCCGCAGGCTGGGGCTGCGCTACAACGAGGCGGCCTGCCTGAACAACCTGGGCATGGGCTACCGGGAGCTGGGCATGGTCGACGCGGCCCTGGACAGCCTGAACCGGGCGCTGGCCCTGCGCACCGAACTGGGTTCCCCGGATGGCCGGTGCAGCCTGATGGACACGCTGTCCATGGTGTACCTGGACCGCGGGGAGCTGGACGAGTCCCGCGAGCACGCGTTGCACGCGATCGAACTGGCCCGCGAGGCCGGGTCGCGGCGGACCGAGGCCAACGCGCTGGACACCTTGGGGCGGGTGGAGAACCGGCGCGGGGAGCACCAGACGGCGATGCGCCACCACCTGGAGTCCCTGCGCATCGCCAGGGAGATCGGCAACCGGCACGGGGAGGCCCAGGCGCTGATCGGGCTGGCCGACACGCACCGCGAGCTGGGCGACCGCCCACGCGCGGTGGAGCTGGCCGAGCAGGCGCTGGCCGTGTACGGGGACGAGGCCAACCCGAGCGCCCGCGCACGGGCCCAACGTGCCCTGGAGCTAGCCCGCGAGAACTAGGTCGGCCCGCTCGCGCGTCCGGTCCACGGCGAACCAGCCGCGCTCGAACTCCTTCCAGCGCACCAGGTTCGCGCGGGAGGCCTCGCCGTCGCGGCGCACGGCCCGCTCCAGGCTGTCCGGCGCGTCCACCCACACCAACTGGGACAGCCAACGGCTCGCGGCCCTGCGCCCCGAGGACACGCCCTCCACCACGAGGGTGTCCGTCGGTTCGACGAGCACTTCCGCGCCGAGCACGGGGACGCCGCCGCTCCAGTCCATGCGCCGGTAGCGGCCCGGTTCCCCGCGCAGCAGCGGTTCGATCACGCCGTGCACCAGGCGCGGCCACCAGGCCACCGGGTCCTCCCAGGTGGCGAAGTGGTCGGTCGGCACCACCGGCAGGCCGAGCGTCGCGGCGTAGCTGGACTTGCCCGCGCCGGACGGCCCGTCCACGGCGATGATCCTCACACGGTCCTGCGGCCGGACAGCGCCCGCCCGAGGGTGAGCTCGTCGGCGAACTCCAGGTCCCCGCCCATCGGCAGGCCGGAGGCGAGCCGGGTCACCGTGAGCCCGGGGAAGTCGCGCAGCATGCGCACCAGGTAGGTGGCCGTGGCCTCGCCCTCGGTGTTCGGGTCGGTGGCGAGGATGATCTCCTTGATGTCGTCGCTGCCGATCCGGCCCAGCAGTTCGCGGATGCGCAGCTGGTCGGGACCGATGCCGGACAGCGGGTCCAGCGCGCCGCCCAGCACGTGGTAGCGCCCCTTGAACTCGCGGGTCTTCTCCACCGCGACCACGTCCTTGGGCTCCTCGACCACGCAGACCACGGTCGGGTCGCGGCGGGCGTCCCGGCAGATCCGGCAGGTCTGCTCCTCGGAGACGTTGCCGCAGACCTGGCAGAACACCACGCCCTCCTTGACCTTCTGCAACACCTCCTGCAACCGCGAGATGTCCGCGGGCTCGGCGGCGAGCAGGTGGAAGGCGATGCGCTGGGCGCTCTTGGGACCCACGCCGGGCAGCCTGCCCAGCTCGTCGATCAGGTCCTGTACGGGTCCCTCGTACACGCGGGCACCTAGAAGCCGGGCAGGCTCAGCCCGCCCAGGTCCAGGCCGCCGCCGAGGCCACCGGCCAGCGGGCCCATCTTCTGCGCGGCCAGCTGCTGGGCGTTGTTGTTGGCGTCGCGCACCGCGGCCACCACCAGGTCGGCCAGGGTCTCGGTGTCCTCCGGGTCCACGACCTTCGGGTCGATGTCCAGGGACTTCAGCTCGCCCGCTCCGGACACGGTCGCGGTCACCAGGCCGCCGCCCGCCGTGCCGGTCACCTCGGCGTCGGCCAGCTCCTGCTGGGCGGTCATCAGCTGCTGCTGCATCTGCTGTGCCTGCTGGAGGATCTGCTGCATGTTGGGCTGGCCGGGTTGCACGGAGAGTCCTCTCGTCGGGTGGCTCACCTGCAAGGGTAGCGAGTGTGCCAGTGTGGACGCATGGGGCTGGACGTCAGGCGAGGGCTCGCACTGCACACCTGGAAGGCGTTCGACGTCGACGACGAGGGGCGGGTGCTGGCCGGGTCCGACGAGACCGGCTCGGTGCAGCTCGTCGAACTCGCGCCGGACGGGGCCTCGACCCCGCTGACCGCGCTGCGCGGGGGCTGCTCCGGCAGCTACCTCAGCGGCGAGCGCGCGGTGGTCGTGGAGCACGCCGAGGGCGGCAACGAGCGGGGCCAGTTGTCCTTGCTGCGCCTGGGGTCCGAGGGCTACGAGCCGCTGGCGCACGACCCGCGCCACGTGCACCGGCTGATGGCCGCGCTGCCCGGCCGTGTGGTGTACCTGACCAACCGGCGCAACGGCGTGGACTTCGACGTGGTCATCCGCAACGTGTTCAGCGGGGAGGAGGAGACCGTCTACGACCAGGGCGGCATGACCTCGGCCGCCACCGCCTCCCCGGACAGCCGCTACGTGGCGGTGGTCGTGCCGACCGACCTGCCGATGTCCAGCCGGCTCGTGTTGGTGGACACCATGCCGGAGACCGAGGCCGAACACGTGGTGGCGCTGACCGGCGCGCAGGAGCACGCCGTGCACTCCCACCCGCACTGGCTGGCCGACTCCAGCGGGCTGGTGGTCACCACCAACCGCGGCCGGGACCTCACCGGCATCGCCCGCTATGACCTGGCCACCGAGCAGTGGAGCTGGCTGGTCGCCTCCGAGCAGCACGACCTCACCGGCTGGCTGTCCCCCGACGGCCGTACGCTGCTGGTGCTCACCAACGCCGACGGCGCCGCCTGGCTGACCCTGCACGACAGCACCACCGGCGAGCAGCTGCGCGAGGTCCCGCTGCCCGCCGCGGGCTGGGTCGCCTACCCGCTGCCCGAACCGGTGTGGTCGCCCAACTCGCGCTTCCTCGCCCTGTCGTTCAGCTCCCCCGCGACACCCGGTGACGTGCTGCTGGTGGACGTGGAGTCCGGGTCGGTCAAGGCGCTCACCGACTCGCGGGCCCAGTTCGACCAGCAGGTGCCCGCGGAGCCGACCCTGCATCGCGTGGCCGACCGGATCCCGTGCTTCCGCTACGGGGACGGCGAGTCCGCGGTGCTGTTCCTGCACGGCGGCCCCGAGGGCCAGTCCGTGCAGCGGTTCGACCCGCTCGTGCAGGGGCTCGTCGCCGCCGGGCACACCGTGCTGGTGCCCAACATCCGAGGATCTGTCGGTTACGGCAAGCGGTACTACTCCGCCGACGACGTGGACAAGCGGCTGGAGTCCATCGAGGACCTGATCACCCTGCACGACTGGCTCACCGAGCAGGGCACGCCCGCCGACAGGATCGCGCTGTGGGGCCGGTCCTACGGCGGCTACCTGGTGCTCGCCGGACTCGCGTTCCAGCCCGACCGCTGGGCCGCGGGCGTGGACATCGTGGGCATCTCCTCGCTGGTGACCTTCCTGCGCAACACCTCCGGCTACCGGCGTGCCGCGCGCGAACGCGAGTACGGCTCGCTGGAGCGCGACCTGGAGTTCCTGGAGCGCGCCTCGCCGCTGAACAGCGTGGACGCGATCCGTGCCCCGCTGTTCGTGGTGCACGGGGCGAACGACCCGCGCGTGCCGGTGGCCGAGGCCGAGCAACTCGCGGAAGCCGTGCGCCGCAACGGGATCGAGTGCGAACTGCGGGTGTACGCCGACGAGGGCCACCAGTTGGCAAACGAGGACAACAAGTTGGACGCCTACCCGGCCGCGATCGAGTTCCTGGATCGGGTGCTGCGCGGCTAGGGGCGCGCCGGGCCCGCGTCTTCGTGCCGGTCTCTGGACCGGATCAAGGGCGCAGCGAGCGCGGCGGGTCCGGCTAGGGGCCGACCTTCCTCTCGATCGGCTTGGCGCCCAGCTCGTCCGCGAGCAGCTTGAGCAGGGTCTCGTGCGGGTCGGGGCGGTCCAGCGCCGCACCGGGCTCGGCGACCATGGCCGCCTCGGCCATCATCTCGTCCTCGCTGTCCGGCTCCGGGTCCGGCTCCGGGGGCAGCGGGATGTCCTCGATGTCCTCCGGGGGCTCCGGCGGGGGCGGCACCTCGTCCACCACGGGCGCTGCGGGCGCCACGGGCCGGGTCGGCGCCGCAGCTGGCGGCGGGGTCGGCGGGCGGCTGGCCTGGCTGGGCCGGGTCGGCGCCGGTGGCCGCTGCTTGACTGGGGCCGCCATGGCGCCCGGGCCGCCCGCGGGTTCACCGTGCACGCACTGGACCTGCCACTGGCCCCCGAGCACCGTGGACAGCGCCGCGGCGATGCCGTCCAGGTTGCGCTGGTCGGCGAGGCGACGCGCCAGCGGGGCCGCGGTGTGCGCCAGCACCACCGAGTTGCCGTCCACCGACTGCACGGTGGCGTTCATCAGCATGGCCTGCAGGCTCTTGCTCTGCACTGCCGCGAGCAGCTGCGCCCACTGCCTGCGCAGGCCCACCGCGTCCAGACCACCAGGTGCCGCAACGGGGTCCGCCTGGGCCACGGGTGCGGGCTCGGGCTGGGACGCCGGTCGCGGCGCCTCCGCCACGGGCTGCGGTGCCTGCGCGGGCTCGGGCCGTCGCACGACCGGCTCCTGGCGGGCGGCCGGTGCCGGGGTCGGCGGCGCGGCGGGCGCCTGAGCCACCGGTGCGGGGGCCTGCTCGACCGGTGCCGGGTCGGCGGCGCGCTGGGAGGGCCGCTGGAACTGGCGACCAGCCGGTGCGGCGGCCACCGACTCGACAGGTGCGCCGCCCATCGCCGGGGCCGCGCCAGCCGGGCGCTTCTCCAGCTGTTCGAGCCGTTGCAGCAGCGCGGCATCGGAGCTCTGCGCCGCGGGCAGCAGCATGCGCGCGCAGAGCAGTTCCAGCAGCAGCCTCGGCGCGGTCGCACCCCGCATCTCGGCCAGGCCCGTGTGCAGGATCTCGGCGTACCGGGACAGCGTGGCCGCGCCCAGCTGCTGCACCTGCGCCTGCATGGCGGCCAGCTCGTCCTGGGGCGCGTTGACCAGCCCGCGGTCGGCCGCGTCGGGCACCGCGGAGAGCAGCACCAGGTCGCGCAGGCGTTCCAGCAGGTCGGCGGCGAAGCGGCGCGGGTCGTGCCCGGCCTCCACCACCTTGTCCACCGTGGCGAACACCGCCGAGCCGTCGGCGGCGGCCAGCCCGCCGACCATGTCGTCGATCAGCGCCACGTCGGTGACGCCCAGCAGGGAGATGGCCCGCTCGTAGGTGACGCCCTCCGGCCCCGCACCGGCCAGCAGCTGGTCCAGCACCGAGAGCGTGTCCCGGGCGGAGCCGCCACCCGCCTTGATCACCAGCGGGTACACGGCGGGCTCGACCTTGACGTCCTCGTCCCCGCAGATCTTCTCCAGCAGCCCGCGCAGGGTGCCCGGCGGGATGAGCCGGAACGGGTAGTGGTGCGTGCGCGAACGGATGGTCGGCAGCACCTTGTCGGGCTCGGTCGTGGCGAAGACGAAGATCAGGTGCTCCGGCGGCTCCTCCACGATCTTCAGCAGGGCGTTGAAGCCCTGCGTGGTGACCATGTGCGCCTCGTCGATGATGAACACCCGGTAGCGCGATTCCGCCGGGGCGTAGAAGGCACGGTCGCGCAGCTCGCGGGCATCGTCCACACCGCCGTGGCTGGCCGCGTCGAGCTCGACCACGTCCACCGTGCCCGAGCCCTCCGGCGCGAGCCCTCGGCAGGAGTTGCACTCCCCGCAGGGGTCGGGGGTCGGGCCCTGCACGCAGTTCAGCGAGCGGGCCAGGATGCGCGCGCTGGAGGTCTTGCCGCAGCCACGCGGACCGGAGAACAGGTAGGCGTGGTTGACCCGGCCGGCTGAGAGCGCCACCCGCAGCGGGTCGGTGACGTGCTCCTGCCCGACGACCTCACCGAAGGTCGACGGCCGGTACTTGCGGTAGAGGGCGAGCGCCACGCCCGTGACCCTACCGCCCACCCCTGACACCGGAGGAGAGACCGCCCACCCGCCGGAAGGCGACCGTGGGGGTCTGGGGGCTCGGCCCCCAGAAACAAACCTGGAGTGATCCCCGGGAGCCGCCAGGCGACCGGGGATCACTCCAAACGAAAGGGGACCCCGTGCACCCGTCAGAGCCCGCTTATCCTTGCTGCCTTCCGGCCCTGGGGAGGTTCGCGAGATGGACGCCGCACGAGGTCCACGATCAGTGTAGCGCGTCGCCCAACCCGGTGTTCCGGCGGGCGGTCTTCGTCGAACGGGAGCATGATGCGGCGCCATGGCGGAGAACACGCGCACGGAGATAGACATCGAGCTGTTCGGTGGGCCCGAGGACGGGCGCACGATCAAGGTGCCCGCGCAGAACGACGGGGTTCCGGTGCTGCCCCGCTGGGAATTCCCGCAGCTGCCCAAGGAGCGCGACCGGCAGAAACTCAAGCAGGCGCTGGCCGCCTCGCCGGTGGTGGTCTACGAGCGGCCCGCGGAGCCGACGCACGGACGTTGGAAGTACGTGTACGCCGGGACCCGCGCGCGCTCCTAGCCCGCTAGTCGCGGAACGACCCGTCGGCCCTGCGCTGGTGCTTCGCCATCACGTGCGAGCACTGCGGACAGGTCCGCCGGAACAGCTTGAACAGCCACACCCACCAGACGAACAACACTGTGCGGAAGACCTTCACGACGAAGGACCTTGTGCACGCCGTGCAGTCCCTGCACCCAGCCACCCGTACCCCCTCTTTCGCGGCGACCCCTCCACCTTGCCACGGATCACCGCGGCGGCGCCGGGATCGCGCGGGAGGCTCAGATCACGCGGATCCGGTCCGCCTGCGGACCCTTGGGGCCCTGCACGACCTCGAACTCCACGCGCTGGTTCTCCTCCAACGAGCGGTAGCCGGTGGCCTGGATGGCGGAGAAGTGGGCGAACACGTCGGGCCCGTTGTCCTGCTGGATGAAGCCGAAGCCCTTCTCGGCGTTGAACCACTTCACGGTGCCCTGTGCCATGTCCACTCCTCGCGCCACGAACTGCGTTGCCGCCGAGTATCGAACAGCGGACTGGCAAGATCGAGACCCTTCACCGGGACACCCGCAGGATCACGCAAACGGCCCAGCGGGTTGCACACACGGTCACCAGTCGGCCCGCACACCGCCGCTCACCAGCCGTTTTGGCTGGTCAAGGTGGGCTCCGGTAAGCTCATCGACGGAGGATTCGCCTAGTGGCCTAGGGCGCACGATTGGAAATCGTGTTGGGGATTAAACCCCTCACGGGTTCAAATCCCGTATCCTCCGCTCGCGAGTGGGCGAGGCGTGTCTGCGGAGAGCGCAGACGCGCCTCGCTCGTCGCGTTTCTGGGGCTCTCGCCCCAGGCCCCAGGCCAGGAGGGCTTCGCCCCCTGGACCCCCACCTGCGGGGAGCGCGGCACACCATGCGCCCGGGCTAAACCAGGCAGGCTCCGCCCCCTTAGGCCCCCACCACGGAGAGCGCAGACGCCCCTCGCTCGCCACGCTTCCGGGCTCTCGCCCCAGGCCCCAGGCCAGGAGGGCTTCGCCCCCTGGACCCCCACCTGCGGGGAGCGCGGCACACCATGCGCCCGGGCTAAACCAGGCAGGCTCCGCCCCCTTAGGCCCCCACCTGAGGGCAGTAGCGCCTGGCCCGCCGGGTAGGAACTCCACCGGCGCACGGGGCGTTCGTGGTGTGTGGAGACCCTGTTGGCGTGGAGCATCCCGGGCGGTGTGCTGGCGGTCGTGGCAGTGGCGGTGTACGAGCTGTTGCGGCAGGGACGGCGCAAGCGCAAGGGCGCCCCGATAGCGGCGACATACCTCAACGAGGTCACGGCGATGTTCTACGGCACGAAGCGGGTGGAACTGGACCACCAGCAGTCGATGTCGATGATGTGCGACGAGGAGGCCCAGGGCGCCCCGCCGCGCAACGGGGTCGACCTGGACGGCGGGGTTGCGGTGCTGCGGCCGGACAACCCGCGTTCCCGACCGCAGCACGGGCTGAGCCGCTAGGCCCGCAGCTGGTCCAGGCCGTAGCGACCTGACCCTGTGCAGGCCCACCAGGCGAGCAGGCCCAGCAGCAGCCATTCGGGCGCGTAGAACAGGTTGCTCAGGAAGTGCCAGGGGTCCGGGTACTTGCTCAGCAGCGGCGGCGCGATGGTGGTGACCAGCGCGCCGAGCATGATGACGGCCAGCACCAGCGCGAACAGCCGGGTGCCGAGGCCGAGGACCAGCGCGAGGCCGCCGAGCAGTTCGAGCACGGCGACCACCGGGGCGGTCACGCCGGGCAGCGGGATGCCCGACTCACCGAAGGTGGCGGCGAACGCGCCGAGGTCGGCGAGCTTGCCCACGGCTCCGCTGAGGAACATGAAGCCGACGGTGACGCGCAGGACCAGCTTGGGCGCCCAGTCCAGGGCGCGCAGGGACGAGACAAGGTGCACGGGGTACTCCGAGGTGTAGGTCGACCGGGAACGGGGTTCGCCGGACGGCCTATATGCGGAGCACCGAGATCAAGGCGGGCTGCGCCACGTGCACGGGTGGGCGCACCGGGGGTGGCGGCAGCTCCGGCTGGCGTCGGACCTCGTGCCGCACAAGGGATGCGACCTGCGCCGCAGGTGCGGGCGGATCCACGCGGAACTCGGCCCGCTCAGCACGGGGCGCGCAGCCCGGCGTGGCCACCGCGAGCTGGGCGACGGCCAGTACGCGGGCGCCCGAGGCGGTGCCGCCGCTGTGCGGGCAGGGCGTGGGACCGGCCCAGACCAGGGCCCCACAGAGCAGCACGGCGAACACGACGAGTGCTCGTGCCCGCCAGTCCGCCACGAGTCGATGATAGGCGCCGACTGTCGGTGCCCCGTGCGATCCTGGAGCACGTGACCGATCCGCTGAGCGTGCTGCTGTCCTCGACCGCCGCCCACGCCCGGCAGCGCTTCGAGCGGCGCAACGGGCGGTTGGGCAGCTCGACCACGGTGCACGCGGTGCACTCCCAGCAGTGGATCGGCGGGGTGCTGATCCCGGCGCCCGCCTGCCACGTGGGCACCGGGACCTGGGACTTCACCCGGTTCGAGCCGACGAACGACCCGGTGACCTGCGGCCGCTGCCTGCGCTCCGGTCAGGTGCGCGAGTCAGCGGCCGCGGTGTCCTCCGATCAGCTGGCCCTGGACCTGATCAGCCCCTGAGGCAGCCGGCCACCCACTGCTCGATCCCGTCGGCGGTGATCGGCAGTGCGTCGGACAGCACCCGGTTGCCGGTCTCGGTGACCACCAGGTCGTCCTCGATGCGCACGCCGATGCCGCGCAGCTCCGGCGGCACGGTCAGGTCGTTGGGGTGGAAGTACAGCCCGGGCTCCACGGTCAGCGCCATGCCGACCTCCAGGTTGCCGTCGTGGTAGTGCTCGGCCCGCGCCCTGGCGCAGTCGTGCACGTCCAGGCCGAGGAAGTGGCCGACCCCGCAGACGATGTAGCGCCGGTGGTGCTGGCCGTCCGGGTCCAGTGCCTGGTCCACCGAGACGGGCAGCAGGCCCCAGTCGTGCAGGCCCTCGGCGAGCACGCGCATGGCGGTGGCCTGGAAGGTGCGGTACGCCGCCCCCGGCTTGACCTCGGCCATGGCGGCCACGTGCGAGGCCAGCACCAGGTCGTACACCTGGCGCTGCGGCTCGCTGAACTTGCCGCCCACCGGGAAGGTCCTGGTCACGTCGGCGGTGTAGAGGGTGTTGACCTCCACCCCGGCGTCCATCAGCAGCAGCTGCTCGGGCGTGACCTCCCCGTCGCAGCGCACCCAGTGCAGCACCGGGGCGTGCGGGCCGGCGGCGATGATCGTGCTGTAGCCCGGGGCGTTGCCGCTGGTGCGCGCCCTGCGGTCGAAGGTGCCCTGCAACCAGCGCTCACCGCCGCCCTTGATCGCCATGGGCAGCTCGCCCGCGACCTCGGCGAAGCCGAGCACGGTGGCGTCCACGGCGGCCTGGAGCTGGCCGACCTCCCAGTCGTCCTTGATCCGGCGCAGCTCGGACAGGGTGCTACGCAGACCGGTGCTGTTGCCCAGGCCCAGCGCGTCCAGCATCGGTTCCACCCCGGCGGTGACGTGCACCGGCGGGTGCTGGCCGCGCAGCACGGAGGCCAGGTCCTCCACCGGGCGGCACGGCAGGCCCAGGGCCTCGCCCCACTCGGGCAGGCCGGGCACCGGGCCGATCCACAGCTCCCCGTCGCGGGCGCTGCCGAAGAACTCCGGGTCGCCGGGCCGGGCCGGGGGCCGCAGCAGCAGCACCGAGTCGTGCCCACCCGCGGTGGGCTGCATCACCAGCACGGCGCCCTCGGCGTGGCAGCCGGTCAGCCAGGAGAAGTCGCTGTCCGGGCGGAAGTCGTAGTCGGTGTCGTTGGCGCGCACCGGGGCGCGGCCCGCGGCCACGACGATGCGCTGGCCGGGGAACTCCGCGCTGAGCTTGGCCCGGTGGGCCGCCGCTGCCTCGCGGGCGCCCGGGGTCAGCCGCACCTCGCGGGCGGCCTCGCCCCAGCCGTCCCCCACCGAGGCCCGGAATCCGCTGGCCTCGACCAGCTTGCTCGGGTCCCGCCTCGCCGGCCGGTCGGTCATCGCACGCTCCTCACAGGATGAACCCGTTCGGGAACGGGTCTGTCGGATCCACCAGGTACTGTGCCATGCCGGTCAGCCACGCGCGCCCGGCGATAGTCGGGATCACGCCTTGTCGATCCCCCAACGACACGCTGTCCACCAACCGGCCGGTGAACCGCGTGCCGAGCAGCGATTCGTTCACGAAGTCCTGCCCCAGCGGCAGTTCGTTGCGCGCGTGCAACTGAGCCATGCGCGCACACGTGCCCGTGCCGCAGGGCGAGCGGTCGAACCAGCCGGGGTGGATCACCATGGCGTTGCGGGAATCACTGCCGTGCAGGCCCGGCGCGACGAGCTGCACGTGCTTGCAGCCCGCGATGCCCGGATCGGTCACGTGCACCGGTCGGCGCACCGCGTTGATCGTGTCCATGATGGACAGTCCAGCGGCCAGCATGCGGTCACTGTGCGCGCGGTCGAACGGGATGCCCAGCTGCCCGGCGTCCAGGATCGCGTAGAAGTTGCCGCCGTAGGCCATGTCGTAGTGGACCTCGCCGAGGCCCGGGACCTCCACCACGGCGTCCAGCTCGTGCGCGTACGCGGGTACGAGCTGGATCCGCACCGACTCGGCGTGCCCGTCGCGCACCGAGACCTCGGCCACGACCAGGCCCGCGGGTGTGTCCAGGCGCACGGTCGTCACCGGCTCGACCACCTCCACCATGCCGGTCTCGACCAGCACGGTGGCCACGCCGATCGTGCCGTGCCCGCACATCGGCAGGCAGCCGGACACCTCGATATAGAGCACACCCCAGTCGGCGTCCGGATGCAGCGGCGGTTGCAGGATCGCCCCGCTCATCGCGGCGTGCCCGCGCGGCTCGTTCACGAGCAGCTGCCGAATGTGGTCCATGTGCCGCACGAAGTACTCGCGGCGCTGCGCCATGGTGGCACCGGGGATCGGCCCGACGCCGCCGGTGATGACCCGCGTGGGCATGCCCTCGGTGTGCGAGTCGACCGCGCTGAAACAGCGGGAGGCACGCATCAGATGCCCGCACGCGCGAGGTCGGCGTCCAGTCGGGCCAGGTGCTCCTGGGTCAGCGGCCCGCGCGGCGGGCGGCACGGCCCGCCGTAGCGGCCGACCCGGTCCATGGCGTACTTGATGGCCTGTACGAACTCGGTGCGCGAGTCCCAGCGGAACGCGGCGATCAGCGGCTCGTACAGCTTGCGGGCCTCGTCGAGCTTTCCGTTGCGGGCCAAGGTGAACAGCTCCACCGACTCGGCGGGGAACACGTTGGGGAAGCCAGCGAACCAGCCGGTGGCACCCATCAGCACGCTCTCCAACAGCACGTCGTCGGCCCCGGAGATCACCGCGAGTCCGGGTGCCTGCTCGCGGATCTCCAGCACGCGCCGCACGTCCCCGGAGAACTCCTTGACCGCGGTCACGTTGTCGAGCTGCGCGATCTCCGCCAGCAGTTCGGGCGTCAGGTCGACCTTGGTGTCGATGGGGTTGTTGTAGACCATCACCGGCAGCCCCACGCTGGCCACCGCCTCGAAGTGGGCGACCACCTCGGCGTGGTTGGCCCGGTACATCGTGGGCGGCAGGCAGAGCAGCCCGTCGGCCCCGTCCTCGGCGGCCTGCTCGGCCCAGCGCAGCGCCTGGTGCGAGCCGGGCGCGTGCACGCCGACGACCACGAGCCCGTCCTTGCCCACGGCCTCGACCGCGGTGCGGGCCACCGCCCTGCGCTCCTCGTCGGTAAGTGAGGAGTACTCACCCAGCGAGCCGTTCGGCCCGACGCCCTGGCAGCCGTTGTCGATCAGCCAGCGGCAGTGCTCGGCGTAGCGCTCCAGGTCCACGCGCAGCCCGGCGGGCGCGCTGGGGTCCTCGGCGTACGGCAGCGCCGTGGCGACGACAACTCCGGCGAAGTCCTGGGTCATGACAACTCCTCTGGCGTAGCGGCGAGTTCACCGAGGCTGAGTGGGGTGGCGATGGGGCGGCGGGCGAACGCCTCGGCGTCCAGGCTCTCGACCAGGTCGGCGGCGTTGCGGCCGCACATGCGGCCCTGGCAGCGGCCGAGCCCGAGGCGGCTGACCAGCTTGAGCGAGCGCACACCGCGGGCGGCCCGCTGCTCGGCAGCGCGCTGGAGCGAGTCGTAGCTGACCCGTTCGCAGCGGCAGATCACCGTGTCCGGGGTGAGCCAGCCGCGCCAACCGGGTTTCACCGGGTACACGCGAGCCAGCGCCTCGGCGAACCGGCGGTCCACGCGGCCCGGCAACGGCGATCCCGCCGCCGCCGACCCGGCCAGCACGCCTTCCTGCGCGGCGAGTTCCGCACCGCCGATGCCGGTGAGCTCCCCGGCGGCGTAGACCCAGGGCACCGAGGTGCGCTGCTCGGCGTCCACGGCGACAAAACCGTTGTGCAGACGGCATCCCGCGGCGACGGCCAGTTCCAGTTGCGGCACGAAGCCGTAGCCCACGCAGACCGCGTCGGCGGCCACCCGCCAGGTCCGCAGCACGTTCCAGTGCTCGTCCAGCCGGGCCAGTGTCACCTCGCTGCCGTGCGCGGCGACCACGGCGGTGCGCTGCCGGTAGTAGCGGGCAACTCGGCTGTACGAAGCCAGTTCCAGGACCTTCCGGTGCCCGGCGAGCAGGGCCGCCGGCTCGCGCAGCCAGTTCCGGCTCGGCGCGTTCGCCTCGAACACCCCGAGGAGCTCGGCGCCGACCTCGAGCAGGGACTTGGCCACCGGCAACAGGAACGGGCCGGTCCCGGCGACCACGACCCGCTTGCCCACGGCGATGCCCTGCCCCTTCGCCAGGGCCTGCGCGGCGCCAGCGGTGTAGACGTTGGGCAGGTCCCAGCCCGGGAAGGGCAGCGCCCGGTCGTAGGCCCCGGTGGCCAGCACCAGGGCGGAGGCCGTGACCACGCGGTTTCCCGTGAGGTGCAGGCGATTGCCCTCGACGGCCCACACCGTGGTGTTGGGCAGGTGGCGCACGCGCGGGTGCTGGACCCTTTGCTCCGGTTGCCGGAAGGACTGGCGCCGGTACTGGCCGCCGATGCGTGGCGCGGAGTCGACCAGCAGCACCTCGGCGCCCGCCCGCGCGGCGGATACTGCGGCGCTGACCCCGGCCGGTCCCGCGCCGACCACGACCACGGTCATCGCGTGCGCACCTCGTCCCCGTCGACCAGAACCCGTTGGCAGGAGCGGACATCCCGCTCTCCGTTGACCTCGACCAGGCAGTTGAAGCACACGCCGATACCGCAGAACACGCCCGCGTCCCGACCGGCGAGCATGAGCACGGCGGCGGCGGTCCGCCCCGGCTCAGCGGTCATCGGCGTGCCGTCCACGGTGACGTTCACGCGGCCACCCCCGGCCGGTCGACGCGGAACGGGATCGGGTCCACGTGCGGCGGCCGGCCGGTGGCCAACTCCGCGAGCAGGCGCCCGGTGGCGGCGGCCAGCCCGATGCCCGCGCCCTCGTGGCCGGTGGCGTGCCACAGCCCTGGCACACGCGGGTCGGGGCCGATCACCGGCAGGTGGTCCGGGGTGTACGGGCGGAAACCGCCGTAGGCCCGCATCACGGGAACCCCGTGCAGGAACGGGAAAAGCGCGATGGCCTTGCGCGCCAGCTCGCGCAGGACGTGCACCTGGAGGCTGTCGTCGAACCCGATGCGTTGGCGGCTGGAGCCGATCAGCACGGTGCCGCCGGGCGTGGACTCGACCACGGTGGAGGTCTGCAGGTCGGCGTCCCCGCTGGCGACCGCTCCCACGTAGTCCGCGTCGTACACCTTGTGCCGCACCACTTCCGGCAGCGGAGCCGTCACCAGCACCACGCCACGGCGCGGCAGCACGGTGATCGGCGCACCGCAGCGCGCGGCGAACTCGCCCGCCCAGGGCCCGCAGGCGTTGACCACCAGCTCGCACGGGATCGGTCCCCGGTCGGTGAGCAGCTCACCGGGCCGCAGCCCGGTGGCCGTCACACCGGGCAGGAGCTGGCCACCGCGCTGTTCGACGGCGGCGAGCAGCGTGGTGGCCAGCAGCACGGGCTGCACCTGGGCGTCGTCCGGGTAGTGCACGGCGGCGGTGACGTGGTCGGTGAGCAGCGGTTCGAGTTCGCGGGCCCGCTCGGGGCTGATCCGGTCGGCGCGCACCCCGGCGGCGCGCTGCTCGGCGGCGAACTCCAGCAGTGGCCCCGCGGACTCCTCCGCCGTGGCCACGACCAGCCCGCCCTTGGGCTGCCACTCCACCTCGGACAGTCTGGGGCCCAGTTCCTCGGCCAGCCCGGCGAGCAGGTCGGGCAGCCACCGCCGGGAGGCCTGGGCCAGCGCGAGCTCGGGTCCGGGTTCCTTGTCGGAGACCAGCACGTTGCCCTCGCCGCTGGCGGTGGTGGCCGAGGCGAGCGGCCCGCGGTCGAGCACGGTGACCCGCAGTCCCGCCGCGCTCAGCGCCTCGGCACAGGCGGCGCCGATGACCCCGGCACCCACGACCACCGCGTCCACCCGCTCCACCTCCGTTCAATAAAATGAACGCTACGGCGCGAGGTGGTGCACGTCAAGTGTCGGCGGTCCGGAGTCGACCGGGTACTGGAGCAGCAACACCGAGGTCACCGGGCCGTCCACGGTCTCGTAGATGTGCGGGCGGTTGGCCGGGAAGCTGACGTAGTCCCCGGGGCCCAGCTCGTAGGGGTCCTCCGGCGGGCCGACCCGCAACCGGCCCTCGGTCACGACCACGTGCTCCACGCCGGGATGACCTTCGGAGTGCTGGCGCTGCCCGGGCCGTACGCGCTGGTCGTAGACCTCGAACACGGTCTCGGTGACGTCCAGCCTGCGCAGCATGCGCAGGTCCACGGCGTTGCTGCTGAGCACCTCGATGCCCGCCGAACGCACCAGCACCACGTCCGGGTCGGCGCGGTGGGTGAGCAGGGTGGACACCGGTACGGTCAGCGCGTTCGACAAACTGAACACAGTGTCGATGGTGGGGTTGCCCGCACCGGACTCCAGCTGGGACAGCGTGCCCTTGGCGATGTTGGAGCGCCTGGCCAGCTCGGACAGCGACAACCCGCGCTGCTCGCGCAGGACCTTCAGGTTGGCGGCCAGCACCTGGCCCGCCCTCTGTTCCACCACGGCCCCAGCGTGCCACGTGGGGGCCCCGGCTGTGGGCCCCCACGTGGGGCTGCTGTTACGGGGCGGGCGGTGCGAAGCAGTGCACCAGGTCGAGCAGGTTGTCCAGCCAGCCGATGCTGGTGCTCGGCCGCAGCCGCACCACCTGGGGGTCGTGGTCGCTGGCCTGGTCGTAGAACTCGGAGTTCACGTGCACCACGTCGTAGCCCACGCCCCGCGGGCCGGTGCTGGTCAGGATGTGGTCCAGCACCTCGGAGTTGCCCTGGTAGACGTAGCTGTAGCGCTGCGCCGCGGGCAGTTCGGCCACCAGGTCCCGCAGCTTGCCGCCCGCGGTGAGGGTGGCCAGCGAGGAGGAGAACTGGAAGTCGTTGAAGTCGCCCGGGATCACCACGTTGGCCCTCTCGTCCACCTTCAGGATCTGGTCCACGAAGGCGCGCAGCGCGGCGGTCTGCTGCCCGCGCTGCACCTCGGAGCCGCGGGTCGGCGGCTGGTAGCGGCCCACGTCCGGCTGGTCACCCAGCTTGGACACCAGGTGGTTGGCGATCACGAACACCGTGCGGCCCTGGAAGGAGAACTCGCCGACCAGCGGCTTGCGGCTGGCGTTCCACGCCGGGTTCGCCGGGTCCACGCGGCCCGGGGAGACCGACAGCTGCGGGCGGCCGTTCTTGGTGAGCACCCGCGTGGCAGTGGTCGCGTCCCCACCGGGCCGGTCCACGAAGGAGACCCGCTTGGGGTTGAACAGGAACGCGATGCGGATGTTGCCGCCGGGCTGGCCGCCGTCCGCGTCGTTGACCGGGTCGATCTCCCGCCACTGGTACTGCGGACCGCCAGCGGCCACCACGGCGTCGGTGAACTTCTTCAGCGTCTGGTCGGCCGCCACGGTGCCGTCGTCGGCCGCGCCGGAGTTGTCCTGGATCTCCTCCAGGGACACCACGTCCGGGGTCGCCAGGTTGTGCACCAGGTTGGTGGCCAGCCGGTCGTACTTGGCCTGCGCGTCGCCGGGCGCCAGGTTCTCCACGTTGTAGGTGGCCACCGCCAGCTCGTCCACCGTCTGCCGCTTGGTGGTCTCCGCCTGGAGGTTGCCCGGAGCCAGCGTGCCCAGGGTGGTCGCCTGCAGCGCGTAGCCGCCGAACTGGGTGTAGTCCAGCGGGCCCTCGGTGCTGCCGGTCAGCTTGTCGCCGACGTTGGCCTTGGGGAAGGGCACCTGCGCGAACGGGATCAGCGACTGGACCTCCAGCCGACCGCTGTTCGGGTCCTGGTAGCCCAGGTACACCGTGCCGCCGCGCTCGCTCGGGTTCTGCGCGGGCTTGCTCGTCACGTAGAGCTCGTTGTACTTGTCGGTGGCGCCGACCACGCGCGCGTCGGTGACCTGCACGCGCATGCCCTCGCGGGACTCGTAGTAGTCCAGCGCGTACTTGTCCGGCTGGAGGGCCTGCGTCTCGATGTTGCCGCCGGTGGGCGAGAAGGCCGCGGGCACCGTGTCCGCACCGATCACCTCGGCAGCGGGCAGGGCGTTGCCGGAGGAGACCACCGACACCTTGGGGCTGCTCAGCTCCGTGATCGACTGGTACGCCGAGCTCGTGCCCTTCTCGTCAGGGTAGAACTCGTGCACGGTGCCGGAGACCAGCACCGAGTCGCCCGGCTTGACCGTGATCGCCGCCGAACCGGTGTAGGCGAACAGGCCCTCACTGGTGCGCGGATCGTTGTCCGGGTTCGGGTCCTGGAAGAAGAAACCCTTGCTGGAGCCGAAGTTGCGCACGCCGGTAACGATGCCCGGCACGTTGGTGACCTGCTTGCCGTCCAGCGGCGAGAGGCGGCCGGTGCCCTGGATGTCGTGGATCCGCGCCGTGCCCGGCTGACCGGGGTCGGTCGGGTCCCCGCCGCCACCCGGCGCGGTCTCGCCCTTGCTGTTGACCGGGGCCGGGGCGCCCACCGCGAAGTCCGCGGCGTTGTCGTCGGTGTCGGCCAGGCTCGCCACCCGGGCCAGCGCCGTCGCGTTGGCCGGAGCCGGGGCCGCGTTGCCCTCGCGGACCACCGCGCCGCCGAAGCCCACCAGGTCGCGCACCCTGCTGTCGGCCGCGCAGTCCGCCGCGGTCAGGCAGGTCAGCGGGTCCTTGCCCGCCACCAACGCCACCGTGCCCGCCGTCGCCGACATGTTGATCGTCCCGCTGGCGTCCGGGCCGGGCAGCGCCGCCGTGCCGCCAGCGCCCTTGCCCTCACCGACCAGGTACTTGCCGCCCGCCGCGATCGAGCCGGTCAGCGCCGTGACCTGCCAGGTGCTCGTCGGCTTCGGGGCCGCGGGCAGGTACTGCACGCTCCAGCCGTCCACCGACACGGCCGCCGCCGCCCGGTTGGCCAGCTCGACGTAGTCGCTGGTCAGGGTCGCGCCCGAGTTGCCGCCGCCGCCGTACACCTCGGCGATCAGCGCGTCGGCGCTCGGTGCCGCGCCCGCGGGCGGTGCCGTGACGGCCAGCCCTGCGGTCAGCAGCGCGGTCACCGCCGTGCCGGCCAGGGCTCTGCGGCGGTGCGGAGATGGGGTCACCCTCGTCCTCCTCGATCAGTGGTCGGGGCATCCTCTCCCGCGATCCTCAGCCAGTGAAGGCTTTTCGCCGAAGGTTCACGCAGGCCAGCCGATCGGCCGGGCAGTTCACGTCCTGTTTGGACGCCCACGCCCCCTTTGCCCCCAAGCCCGCCACCCGGAGTCTGCGCCCCACCCCACCCCACCCCGAGTCCGAGGCCCGCCCCCCAGATCGGGGGCCGTGGGGGCAGCGCCCCCACACCGGGGGTCTGGGGGTCGCCCCCCAGAACAAACGGCGAAGGGGCCTGTCCGCGCCTTCTGCGGACAGGCCCCTTCGACCCTGAGCGGTGACGGTGGGATTTGAACCCACGGAGGGTTGCCCCTCACGCGCTTTCGAGGCGCGCTCCTTCGGCCGCTCGGACACGTCACCGGGGAGAACAATACAGGACCGGTCGGGGGCCTATTCGTCGGGTGGTCGATCGACCAGGTCCACCAGCCGCAGTTCGACGTCCAGCTCGAAGGCGCTGGTCAGGGCCTGCCGGGCGAGCAGCAGCTTGGGCAGCACGGGCATGGCCTCGGCGTCGGCGACCACTCTCACCACCAACCGGTCGGCCGTGGCTGTGATCCACGGCTCGTCCACGCCGGGCACCTTGGTGATCGGCGCGTCCTCGGCGACGGCCGGGTGCAGGCCGCCGACCTCGGCGAGCACGGCCCGCACGGCTGTGGCCAGGTCCTCGCCTGTGTCGGGTTCGGTCACGGCGCCACCGCCGCGACCTGTTGCTGCGGGACGCGCGCCTCGGGCGGGATCAGCGCCACGTCGACGACGGTGACCCGCACCTCGTCCACGCGCACGCCGAGGTTGTGCTGCACGTTGTCGCGCACGGTCCGCGAGACCTCGACCGACACCTCGCGCGCTGGCCGCCCGCCAACGGACAGCGCAACGCCGAGCCGCACGGCGGCGGGCTCGGCGCTGACCTGGATCCCGTCCACGGGGTCTGCGACGTCCCGGCCGGTGATCACGTCTCGCAGCTGTCTGCCCAGGTCGGCGACGAAGCCGAGCAGGGTCGGCTCCAGGCTGACCACGCCGTCCACCGACCGCGCGGCGGTGGCGGTCAGCCGCGCGATCGCCCGCGACTCGACGACCACGCCCTCGGCCACCTCCACCGCACCGCCGAGCGCAGTGGTCATGTCGCCCCCTCCCTGGTGTCCGCCTCGACCACGTCGAGGGTGAGTTCACGCAGCCGCATTCCCACGTGCGCGGACACGACCGCCTCGATCCGTTGCCGCAGCGCGGCCTCGTGCAGCCGGTACCCCTCGGGCACGAGCACCTCGACACGCACGTCCAGCACGTCAACGGCGTCCACCGGGGCGTGCACCTCGCAGCGCCGCGCGCGCAGCACGGCGCCGGGCTGGGTGTCCACGGCGAAGCGCACGACCGCGGCCACCGCCTTGGTCGAGATGCGGGCCGGGTCGGGGCCGGACACCAGCGGCACCGTCTCGCCGCTGCGCGCCTCGGTGCGGACCACCCGCATGACCCGCTCCAGCAGGCTGGGCGGGGCGGAGACCTCCTCGTCGACGAGTTGTCTGGTCGCCGAGTGCAGCGCACGCAGACCGTCCAGCGCGGTCTGGCAGTGCGGGCAACTCGCCGAGTGGTGGTCCAACTCGGCGCCCGACACCACCGAGTCCCAGAGCGCGTCGACCGAACGCCCACAGGGCAGTCGTCCGGTCGAGGGGAAACGACGGCGGGGCGGGTTCAACGCCATGCGCGCATCACCTCCGCCAGTTTCGCCCGTGCCCGCGACAACCTGCCGCGCACCGACTGCTCGGAGGCGCCGACGACGCCAGCGATCTCGGCGTAGGACAGGCCGTCGACCTCCGCGAGCAGCCAGACCGCGCGTTGCGGGGCGGGCAGGCCTGCCAGTGCCTTGCGCAAAGCCTCCACCCCCGCCCCGGTCTGCGCGGCGCGCTCCGGATCGTGTCGTGTGACGGCCGCGGTCTCGGGCACGGTATCGGTCGGTTCAGTCTTGCGGCTCTTGCGTTTGCGCAACAGCACGAGGCACTGCCTGTGCGCGATGCGGAACAGCCAGGTCCGCACGGCAGCGGGTTCGGCGAGCTCCCCGAGCCGCCGCCACGCCGTCACGAAGACTTCCTGGGTGACGTCCTCCGCCTCGGCCCGGTCGGCCAGCATGCGCAACGCCAGGCCGAAGACCCGGTCCTGGTAGCGGCGCAGCAGCATCTCGAACGCGGCGACGTCCCCGTCGGCGGCCCTGGTGGCGAGCGTGGCGTCGTCGATGTCCGCGCTGGACGTCTCCTCCTGCTGGAGGTCCGACACCACTCACCTCCTCAAGCGCACCTGGGCCCACTCCCTGTGAACGGGAATGAGCCCATGGTGACAGTGGACCGCTCATGCCGCTGGGGACTGCTCCCCCGCACGGGTTACTTGCCGGACAGCTTGTCCTTGACCTCGTCCACCACGCCCGCGGCCTTGTCGCGCAGGTCGTGACCGGCCTCCTTGACCTCGCCGACGACCTGGTCCTTCTTGCCCTCGGCCTGGAGCTTGTCGTTGCCGGTGAGCTCGCCGATCTTCTCCTTGGCCTCGCCGATGAGCTGCTCGGCCTTGTCCTTGGCCTTGTCGAAGACGCTCATGGTGGTTCCTCCAGTGGGAAGGGGCCGGACTGCTTCCGACCCGGACAGAGGAGAGATGCCCGGTGCGCGCACAACCTCACGAACTTGTGACTGGGGTCACATTCGATGGTGGCGGAAGAACTCGTCCACCAATTGCGCGCACTCCTGCTCCAGCACCCCGCCGACCACCTCGGGCCGGTGGTTGAGCCGCCGGTCGCGCACCACGTCCCACAGGGAGCCGACCGCGCCCGTCTTCGGTTCCCACGCCCCGAACACGACCCGCGCCACCCGCGCCAGCACCAGCGCGCCCGCACACATCGTGCAGGGCTCGACCGTCACCGCGAGCGTGCAGCCCTCCAGCCGCCAGCCGTCCCCGTGCCGCCGGGCCGCCTCGCGCAGCGCCAGCACCTCGGCGTGCGCGGTCGGGTCGCCCAGCGACTCGCGGGCGTTGCACGCGCTGGCCAGTTCCGTGCCGTCCGGGCCGACGACGACCGCACCGATCGGCACGTCGGAGCCGGACAGCCGGGCCGCCCGCAGCGCCGCACGGACCAGCTCCTCGTCCCCCGGCCTCACTGCTCCACGCGATCCACCAGCGCACTGAACTCGGCGCCGAAGCCGCAGCGCTGCGCGATCATCTGCAACTGCTCGTCCGGGTACAGGTCGACCTCGTCCACGATCACGTGCAGCTCCCCGTCGGGCAGCCCCAGGTCGGCGAGCAGCCCCAGGTCACCCTCGGGCCACAGCCCGTCGTCCTCCTCGTCCGGCGGCTCGACCCGCAGCAGGTCGAGCACGTCCGCCGCGATGTCGTAGTCCAGCGCCGCCGCGGCGTCGGACAGCAGCAGGGACACCCCGCTTGGACCGGGTCTGAGCAGGACGAAGAACTCGTCGTCCACGTTGAGCATGCCGAAGACGGCGCCGGTGGAGCGCATCCGGCGCAGTTCGGTTATCGCCGCGTCGAGCTCCCCCAGCGCGGTGCTGTCCATCGAGCTGCAACGCCACTTGCCGTCCTCACGGACGACCGCGACGCCGAAGCCCCCTAGCGGCTCGTGCACCGACATGCGCATACCGTATGCGCCTAGCCCATCACCCGGAAGCACCATCCCCCTCAGGCCGCTGATCTGTGCCCAGCCACGAGGCCGATCAGGTGGGACCATCGGGGGATGACCACTTCCGCTGCGCGCCCCGCCCGCACCCAGTCCAGTGACCCGCGGTTCACCGGGCTGATCGAGGCGGCCCGAGCCCTGCAACCCAGGACGGTCGCGTTGCGCAGGCAGGTGCACAAACACCCTGAGCTGGGGTTGCGGCTCCCGGGGACGCAGGCCGCCGTGCTGCACGCGCTGGAGGGTCTTCCGCTGACCGTGACCAAGGGCGAGTCCTGCGACTCCGTGGTCGCGGTGCTCCAGGGGGCACGCCCCGGCCCGACCGTGCTGCTGCGCGGGGACATGGACGCGCTGCCGCTGACCGAGCAGACCGGCTGCGGCTTCGCCTCCGAGGTGGACGGCGCCATGCACGCCTGCGGGCACGACACGCACGTGGCCATGCTCGCGTCCTCGGCCCGCCTGCTGTGCTCGCGCAGGGAGGCGCTGACCGGCCGGGTGGTGTTCATGTTCCAGCCCGGTGAGGAGGGCTTCCACGGCGCCAAGCTGATGCTGGACGAGGGCGTGCTCGGCGCTTCGGGGGTGCGCGTCAACGAGGCGTTCGCCCTGCACATCACGTCCACGCTGAAGTCCGGGGTGATCACCTCGCGGCCCGGCGCGATCATGGCGGCGGCCGACGTGTTCCGGGTCAAGGTGGTCGGCAGGGGCGGGCACGCCTCCATGCCGCACAACGCGCTGGACCCGGTGCCCGCGGCGGCGGCCATGGTCGGCGCGCTGCAAACGATGATCACCCGGCGGATCAGCGCCTTCGACCCGGCCGTGCTGACCGTCGGCCGCATCGCCGCGGGCACGACCAGCAACATCATCCCGGAGGTCGCCGAACTGGAGGGCACGATCCGCACCTTCTCCGAGGCCTCACGGGCCCAGGTGCACGCCGAGGCCAAGCGGGTGTGCGAGCACGTGGCGGCGGCGCACGGCTGCGCGGCCACCTTCCAGATCGAGCGCGGCTACCCGGTGACCGTCAACGACGAGGAGGTGGCCGCGAAGGTGCTGGGGCTGGCGAGCACCGTGCTCGGCAGCCGGTGCAGCGAGCCGATGGCGCAGCCCATGATGGGCTCCGAGGACTTCTCCTACGTGCTGCGCCAGGTGCCCGGGTCGATGGCCTTCCTGGGGGCCTGCCCGCCCGCGGTGGAGCCCGAGCAGGCGGCCCCGAACCACTCCAACCGGGTCGTGTTCGACGAGTCCGCGATGGAGCACGGGGTGGCGATGTACGCCGCGTTCGCACTCGACGCGCTCCGCTGAGCCTGGGGTGGTTTCGCTGAACCACGAGTTGGCGGCAGGATGGTGCGCGTGCTGCCTGTCTGCGTGCTCGGGTTGGGACTGATCGGGGGTTCGGTGCTGCGCGCTGCCAGCGCGGCCGGCAGGGCCGTGTGGGGTGCGACAGCCTCCACAGCCGACGCCGAGGCCGCGACAGCGGCGGGGTTCACCGTCGAGGCCAGCTTGGACGACGCGCTGCGGCGGGCCGACGAGGAGGACGCGCTCGTCGTGCTCGCCGTGCCGCTGACGGCGCTACCCGAGGTGCTGCGCTCGGTGGCCGCCTTCGCACCCGGGTGCAGGCTCACCGACGTCACCAGCGTGAAGGGCGCCGTCACCGAGGCCGTGCGGAAGATCAACCCGTACGCGCGCTACGTGGGCGGGCACCCCATGGCGGGCACCTCCCGCTCCGGCTGGGCCTCCGGGTCGGCCGAGCTGTTCCGGGACGCACCGTGGGTCGTGACCACCGAGGACGACTCCGACCAGGAGGTGTGGGCCGAGGTCGTGCAGCTCGCGCTGAGCTGCGGGGCACACGTGGTGCCCACCTCCTCGGCCGCGCACGACGACGCCGTGGCCCGCATCTCGCACCTGCCGCACCTGCTCGCCGCCGTACTGGCCTCGGTCGGCGCCTCCGGCGGGCCGCTCTCGCTCGCGCTGGCCGCCGGGTCCTTCGGTGACGGCACGCGGGTCGCCTCCAGCAGGCCCGAACTGGTGCAGGCCATGTGCGAGGGCAACCGGGCCGCGCTGCTGGACGCCGTGGACGACGCGCTCGGCCGGCTCGGCGCCGCCCGCGGCTCGCTGGCCTCCACCGGCGGGCTGGCCGCCACCGTCAACGCTGGCCACCTGGCCCGCCGCGAACTGGAACAGCACCGGTCCGGCCCGCGCCAGGCGGTCAAGGTGGACCTGACCGCGGACAACGCCATGGCGACCCTGCGCGACCTGGGCAACCGGGGCGGCAGGCTGACCTCACTGGACGGCACGGTGGCCGTGGTGAAGACCCTCTGAGCTTGCCCGTGTCGGGTAGAGTGGAGCCAGCCGCGGCCCGTAAGCCGAGGAAGTGAGCCCGAACGACCGCCGGACGACGGAAGTTCGGGCTTCGCGCTGTCTAGAGCAGATCGGTGTCCACGCAGCGCACGACCAGCTTGGCGACTCGTCGCCGCCAGTCACCTCCGCTACCGAAGCACCAGGCGACGGCATCGGGCACCCAGAGCAGCGGTTCCTCGTGCGGGCGCAGGTGCTCGTAGACCAGGCCGGTCCGACGCGCGTGGTGGCCCATCGCGGTGCGGAGTACTCGCAGGTCGAGCCGATCACCGCTGGCCCGGCTCTCCAGCACCAGGCGCCGTGCGTTGGCCTCGACCAGGTCGGCTACGAGGCCGCGTAGGCAGTTCTCCCGCGCGAGTTCGCCGGGCTCCTGACTGGTGTACATCGCGACCCGCAGCCCGAGGCACTCCAGCCGCGCGATGATCTCGCGGCGGCGTGCGCATCCCTCGTCCTTGAAGTGGATCCGGCGCTGGCCACCCAGGCACAGGGAGCGCAGAGCTGTCCTGGTTCGTCCCAGCTTGTCCGGCTGCATGTGGCTGGCGGCCAGGAAGTAGGTGGCTCCCCGGCGGGACTCGTCGACGAACACGTGCACGCTCACCGGGCCGATCATCCCGCACCCGTCACGGAGTGCAGCGATCGGCCACGCAGAGCGATCAGACCCGGCTGGCGAGCCCTGGGTAGTCGATGACCAGGCCGTCGGGGTCCACCGTCAGGTCGTTGGCCGACTCGTCGCGCGCGAAGGACACCACGGAGCCGGTGTCGGACAACGAGACGGTCCGGTACCGCTCACGGACCAGTCGCACGGACAGGTCGGGCAGGGACACCCAGACCACCGGCAGCTCGTGCTCCCCGGATTCGCGGTGCAGTCCGAGCCTGCGGATCGGTAAGGCGTTGAACAGAACGCTGCTCTCCACGTTGACGTCCACGGCGCCCTCGAACTCGCTGCGCTCGGCCCCACGCCCGCGGTCGACCAGCCAGACCCCGTCCTCGGTGCGGCTGATGGACACCTGCCGCTCGTCCTCGGCGGTGGCGCTGCGCAGCAACAGCCGGGACACCACCCCGTCCTCGCCGACGGACAGCTCGAACGAGGCGTTGTAGGCCTCGTGGTCGCCGGACCTGGCCGCGACCACGCGCCCGGACGCCTTGATCCGGCTCTCGGAGAGCACCAGCCGCGCCGACTCCAGGCGGGGGCCGGTGAGTGCCTGCCAGGTGACCATGATGGGACGCCTGCCGAGCGGGGCAGCGGGGTGGTTCCGCCCCTCGGAGGGGGTCCGCTCAGTGGTGTTCGGGAGGTTCACAGTCCACCTTCGGCCGTTGCTCGCGTCGTTTCAGACCTGACTTCGGAGCGTACCCAAACGGGTGCCCCGATCACACCGTCGACAGCACTGAGGGCCTCCCAACACAGCCCGGGAGGCCCTCAGTGCTCAGTCGAGCGGGGTGATCAGTTGGCCCTGCGGCGACGCACGAAGAACAGCGCGCCGACACCGGCACCGACCAGCACGACACCGGCCACGATGGCCCCGATGACGGAGGCACCGGTGTAGGCCAGCGGGGTGTCGTTGGAGGCGGGCACCGGGACCGGCACCGGGGTGGTGGTGGTCACCGGGGTGCTGGGTGCGGGGGCGCTGGTGGTGGTGCTCGGCACCGGCGTGGTGGTGGTCACCACGGGGGCGACGGTCCAGTTCGCCTTGGCTTCCTGGTGCAGCTTCACGTCGGTGGGCTTGGCAACGATCAGCGACTGGGTCAGCGCGTTGCCCTTGGCGTCGGCGCCGACGAACAGGCGACCCGCCTTGAGGTGGGCCTCGGCGTCAACGGAGAAGCCGCCGTTGCCCTCCTTGGCGTCGGCCGGGACCTTGACGTAGATCTCGGTGCCGTCGACGACCTTGTCGATCGCCTTGCCGTCCTTGTCGGTCAGGGTCACGCCGTTGGGCAGGTTCTTGCTCAGGTCCACCTTGCTCGCGGTGGTCTTGACCGTGAACGGCCCGATCAGCTCACCGGTCTTGCCGGTCTTCTCGCTGGGCAGCAGGGACAGGCCGGGGGTCGGCTCCTGCACCGCCTTGGCGTTCTTGAGCAGGTACTTGTACGCGGCGACCACGTCGGCACCGGCCTCGGCACCGTTGTAGGGCGTGGCGTTGTTCTCGTCCAGGTCGGCACCGTCGGACAGGTGCCAGATCGCGGCCTGGGTGGCGGTGATCGCCTCGTGGGCGTTCAGGCCGTCGTGCAGCGTGCCGCCCGCCTTGGTGATGGCCGCGCCCAGCGCATCGGGGGTGACGTTCGGGTAGCTGTTCTGCAGCACCCAGTTGATCAGCTGGCTGTTCTGCTTGAAGCCGGGGGCACCGTGCTGCGAGGGGTCGTAGGGGTACTTGTCCCACGGCACCTCGGTCATCTTGACCTTGCCGTCGATCTCGACGTTCAGCTCGACGCAGTAGGTCAGGACGTTGGTGTTCTCGACCTTGAGCGGGATCAGGAGGGTCTGCTCGGTGGCGAACTTGTCGCCCTTGAGGACCACGTTGTAGCCGTGCGTCTCGTCCACGCTGGCCAGCGGGGTGTCGCGCTTGCCGTCACGCGGCTTGGCGTGCCCGTGGTTGTCCTTGCCATCGTCCGCGATGGCCATCGGGGCCGCAGCGGCCATGAGGGCAACCGACGCACCGAGCACAGCTGCGCCCACACGGAGCGGGTGGAACCGGGATGCCATGACTCTCCTTCAACCTGGCTAGCAGTGGTCCCCGACGGACTGCCTACTCAGCGGCGTTACACCAAGTTTCGAACGCCACACGAACTGATGTATTCGACCTCGCGGTGCTTACTCCGAACGGCTCAGAAGTGGCGTTCGTGTAGCTCGCCAGCAAGGAATGCGGCGCCACAGTACTCGATAGGGTGAACGTCACGGGCAGTCGACCCGCCAACGATCACCACAGGGCCTCCCACCTGTGGGAATCCACCTCCTGAACCGCCTCCTGGGAGCGCTCTCCACGCTCCACACGGGACGGTTGGACCCGAGCCACGCTCAGCAATCACCGAGCGTGAGCGAAATGCGGTTCACGGCGCGCTCGGCCACGCATCATGCGGTCCACCACGGATCGATGTTTCCGCAGTTGGAAACGATTCAGTTACAGCGAGCACCAGAGCTGCTTCAACAGTTCGCGATATGATCGTTATCCAACGGAGACCACTCCATTCGGGTGGTTACTCCGTTCGAGTTGCAAGATCGCGCGCGGCCGCGTCGTGAACATCACGTGTCCTCCGGGATGTTGAACCGGCCACCAATGGGGAAACTGAGCGGGTGACGCGCGTCCGCGACCTCAGCCCCTACGTAGAACTGGGCCGTCAGCACTGGCGGGAACTGCGGGCCAGCACCCCGCTGAGCCTGACCTCCGAGGAACTGCAGCGGCTGCGCGGACTCGGCGAGCGCATCTCGCTGGACGAGGTCGCCGACATCTACCTGCCGCTGTCCCGGCTGATCAACCTCCAGGTGGCGGCCAGGCAGCGGTTGCACGCGGCGACCACGACCTTCCTCGGCGAGGCGGCCGAGAAGGTGCCGTTCATCATCGGGGTGGCGGGCAGCGTCGCCGTGGGCAAGTCCACCACCGCCCGCATCCTGCAAGCCCTGCTGGCGCGCTGGCCGGACCACCCCAGGGTGGACCTGCTGACCACGGACGGCTTCCTGTACCCCAACGCCGAGCTGGAGAGGCGCGGGCTGATGACCCGCAAGGGCTTCCCGGAGAGCTACGACCGCCGCGCGCTGGTCCGCTTCGTCGCGGACGTGAAGGCGGGGGCGCACGCGGTGGAGGCCCCGGTCTACTCACACCTGAGCTACGACATCGTGCCCGACGTGCGCCAGGTCGTCCGGCAGCCGGACATCCTGATCGTGGAGGGGTTGAACGTGTTGCAGCCCGGTTCCCGGCTGGCGGTCTCCGACCTGTTCGACTTCTCCATCTACGTGGACGCGCACATCGACAACATCCGCCAGTGGTACGTGCAGCGCTTCCTCGCGCTGCGGCACACCGCGTTCTCCAACCCGGCCTCGTTCTTCCACCGGTACGCCACGCTGACCGACGAGGAGGCCGTACAGCGGGCGACCCAGATCTGGACCGAGATCAACGAGCCGAACCTGCTCAGCAACATCCGGCCGACCAGGGGCCGCGCCGCGCTGGTGCTGCGCAAGGACTCCGACCACTCGATCAGCCGGGTCCGGATGCGCAAGCTCTGAGTTGTGCACACCCGCCGAGTTGTCCACATCTGGATCTTCAGCAAGATCAACTGTCGGGGGTGGGCGGTAGACTGGTGACGGGGTCGCCCCCCTGGGAGTGGCGGGGGATGCACTAGTCGTTACGACTTGTCCCAGCCCGCGGCGACCTGCTCGCAGGCGGTGGCCAGGGCGTCGAGCACCACGGGCAGCAGGGGATTGGTGTTGCTGGGGCGGTGCAGGGCGAGGATCCGGCGGTGGGCCGCGGGCTCCGGCAAGGGTCGCACGACCAGGCCGGTGTCGTGCTCCAGCGCCAGCTTGGGCACGACGGCGACGCCGAGCCCCCGGCGAACCAGCTCGCAGACGACTCCGTAGTCGTTGCTGCGCAAGGTGATCCGTGGCGCGAACCCGGCCGCGGCGCAGAGGCGTTCCAGGGAGCGGGCGCCCGCGGTGTCGGCACGGGTGCAGATCCAGTGCTCGGGTCCGGCCTCGGTCAGCGAGCCGATCTCGCGGCCCGCGGCGGCGATGAGCACCAACGGTTCGGCCAGCAACGGGGTCTGCACGAGCTCGGCGGGCCAGCTACGGGGATCCAGGTCGTAGCCGAAGACCACGGCGGCGTCCCGCTCGCCGTCCAGCACGGAGGCGAGCACCTCGTCCGGTTCGCCCTCGTCCAGCAACACGTCCACCCCCGGCCTGCGGTGCACCACGGCAGCCAGCGCCGCGGACATGACGCGCGCGTTGGCGGTGGCGAAGCTGGCCAGCCGCAGGGTGCCCGCCTCACCGCGGGTCAGCGCACGGACCTCGTGCTCCAGCTCGGACAGCGCGGCGAGGGCGTGCCTGCTCAGCACCGCCAGCCGCTGCGCGACGGCGGTCGGCCGCACGCTGCGCGCGGAGCGCTCGAACAGCTGGGCGCCGACAGCGCGTTCCAGCATGGCGATCTGCTGGGACACGGCCGAGGTGGTGTAGCCCAGCACCCGCGCGGCCTCGGCGAACGACCCCGACCGCACCGCTTCGGTGAGCGTGCGCAGGTGGATGGGGTTGAGCATGACAACCGAGGTTAGACGCAGTTGAGCTCCGGGCGCTGGGTGCTCGCGGCGAACCGCTGCGCGGACATGGCGGACACGTCCACCACCGGCCGGTGCCCGAGCACCAGGTCGCGCAGCACCTCGCCGACCGCGGGGCCCTGGAGGAAGCCGTGCCCGGAGAAGCCGGTGGCGTAGAGGAACCGGCTCACCGCGGCCGCCTCGCCGATCATCGCGTTGTGGTCGGGGCTCATCTCGTACAGCCCGGCCCAGCGGTGCGCGATGCCGACCTCGGACAGGGCGGGTGCCCGCCGCGCGATGGCCTCGGCCAGCCTGGGCAGCCAGGCCTCGTCGGGACTGAGCAGGAAACCGGGTTCCTGCTCGGGATCGGACATGCCTACCAGCAGGCCCCTGCCCTCCTCGTGGAAGTAGAACGTCGTGCCGAAGTCGATGGTCATCGGCAGGCCGGGCGGCAGGTCGGCGATCGGCTCGGTGACCACGATCTGCCTGCGCAGCGGCACAACGGGCAGGTCGATGCCGACCATCTCGCCCACGGCTGCCGACCAGGCCCCGCTGGCGCACACCACGACCGAGGTCATGACGCGGCCCTGGTCGGTGCGGACGGCGGTGATCCGGCCGTCCTGGACCTCGATGCCGGTGGCCGCGCGGCGCTGGCGGATCCGGGCGCCGTGCGCGCGGGCTCCTCGCGCGTAGCCCTGCACCACGGCCTCCGGCGTGCAGTGGCCGTCAGTCGGCGAATAGGCGGCGGCGAGCAGCCCCTCCGCCGCGACCAGCGGGGACAGCTCGCGCGCCTCCGCCACGGTGAGCATCCGGCTGGGCACGCCCATCTCGTTCTGCAGCACCACGTTCCGCTCGAACGCCGTCACGTGCTCGGGGTCGTCGAGCAGGAACAGGTACCCGTTCTGCCGCAGGTCGATCTCGCCGCCGGGCCGCTGGCCGAAGCGCTCGAAGGCGGCCAGCCCGCGCTGGCCCAGTGCGATGTTCACCGGGTCGGAGAACTGGGCACGCACCCCGCCCGCGGCACGGCAGGTGCTGCCCGCGCCCAGCTCGTCGCGTTCCAGCAGCAGCACGTCCACGCCCGCCTCGGCGAGGTGGAAGGCCGCCGACAGGCCGACGACCCCGCCTCCGATGACGACCACCTCGGCTCGCTCGTCCATCAGCCCAAGGTAGGGCTGCCCAGCAGCGGTGGGACATCGCGACTTCGTGCTGCTGAGCGCCAGCGATCGTGGGGCTCAGACCAGGATCGCGGCCACCACTCCCGCGAGGGCGCCGAGCACCGCGCACAGCGCGCCGGACAGCCGGGGCATGGTCCGGCCGGGGACGCGGCACAGGATCAGGGCGCCAAGCTGGGACACCGCCAGCGCGGCGAGCACGAGCGCGCCCACGGAGAGCAGCCCGCCGGAGACGAAGCCCTCGGGCAGGTGCGGGAAGGCCATCGCCCCGGCGACGATGATCGACAGCCAGATCGAGGCCGCCGGTCCCACGCACACCACGACCACGAGCAGGGCGATCCAGTGGGTCGCGCGATTGCCGATCACCGGCCCACGGTATCCGTGCTACGGGTGTGGCGAGGTGCCCAATCCCCGCCACACCCGTGGCCTCGCGCGCCCGGTCAAGCAGCAGTCATCACTGTGGCAGGGGTCTTCTCCACTCCAGGGCGAACCTTGCTGCACCCGATCCGGTGACCTGTTCAACAATCCGACATGGGCACAGTTGAACGTTGTTGACCTTCGGGGTTGACTTGGTCTGGTGTCCGCCTGGGTTCATCCGGCGACCGAGCCACCCACGGCGTGCCGTGAAGGTGCCCTTCGCGACGTTCAACGTCCTGAAGGTGCCCTTCACGCCACCTCGCGGCACGGACTCGGCGCCCGCGGCGGCGGTACGAGGAGGGAACGTCGTGGCCGAGCTGAGCGGTGGGCCGGTGGAGCTGCTTGCGGCCGACCGGGGGCAGCTGGAGCGGGTGAGCACGGCCGAGCGGGTGGCCGACGTGCTGCGCACCCGGATCATCGTCGGCGACCTGCCGCCGGGCACGAGGCTGTCCGAGGAGGCGATCGGCTCGGCGCTGGGGGTCTCCCGCAACACCCTGCGCGAGGCGTTCCGGCTGCTCACCCACGAGCGGCTGCTGGCGCACGAGCTCAACCGCGGCGTGTTCGTGCGGACGTTGACCGAGCAGGACGTCACCGACCTGTACCGGCTGCGCAAGGTCGTGGAGTGCGGGGCGCTGCGCTACGCCGTGCTCGGTGAGCAGGAGCTGGCCGCGGTGCGGGCGGTGGTGCAGGACGCGGTGCGCGCCGCCGAGCGGGCGGACTGGGTCGCGGTCGGCACCCACAACCTGCGCTTCCACCAGGCCCTGTGCGCGCTAGCGGGCAGCCCGAGGGTGGACGAGATGATGCGCGGGATCCTGGCCGAGCTGCGGCTGGTGTTCCACGTGATGGGCGACCCGCGGCGCTTCCACGAGCCCTACATCACGCGCAACGGGGAGATCGTGGAGGTGCTGGCCAGCGGGGACCAGGCCGGGGCCGAGCGCATGCTCGCCGTCTACCTGGACGAGGCCGAGCAGCAGCTCACCGAGGGCTATCGGCAACACGTCTGAGCTGGTCGGGGACCTCGGTGTGCTCACCGGTGAGCAGCGCGCTCGCGGTGATCAGGTCCATGGTCAGCGGGCGGTCCTCGGTCTCGGGGGGCAGGGTGCGGACCGCGTTGTCGAAGGCGGCGACCAGGTCCTGGCTGCCCTCGGGGCGCAGCCCGCGCATGCGCAGCACCCGCACCGCGGCGATCAGCTCGCAGGCCAGCACGATCACGTAGTGCGGCACGACCTCGCCGGTCATCCGCGCCGACTGGGCGGAGAAGCTGGCGTGTTCCTCCACACCGCGGGACAGCGTGGCGTGGCCGAGCACGGCGGGCATGGCCATGGAGCGCACGCTGGCCAGTGAGGCGGCGGCGGTGTACTCGATGACCATCAGCCCGGAGCTGCCCGTGGGCTCGTCGGCGGCGAAGGGCCGCAACCCGGTGTAGGCGGGTTCGCAGAGCATCGCCAGCCGCCCCGCGGACAGCTGCGCGGTTTGCAGCACGGCCAGTCGCGCGCGGTCCAGGGCGAGGCTGAGGGTGATGCTGTGGAAGCCGCCGTGGTGGAACACGTCCCCGTCCACGACCGACACCAGCGGGTTCTCCGCTCCGGCGTTCAGCTCGACGGCCAGCACCTCGTCCAGCGCGGCCACCGCGTCCACGGCCTCGCCGTGCACCTGCGGGAAGCAGCGCAGCCCGAACGGGTCCTGCACGCGGGCCGGGACGTGCCGGATCTCGCCGAGCAGCGTGCGGACCCGCTGCGCCACCTGGCCGCTGCCCCGGTGCGGCCGCGCCTGGTGCACGACCTCGGCGAAGGGCTCCACCGAGCCGTCCACGGCGAGCAGGCTCAGCGCGGCGGTGGTGCAGGTCTGGTCGAGCAGCGCCGAGATCCGGGCCTGGGCCAGCGTGGCCTGCCCGATGGTCAACGCGTTGCTGCTCAGGAAGGCCAGCGCGTCGGAGGTGGCCAGTTCGATGGGCGGCAGCGGGTGCGGCCCGGCCCACGGCAGCTCGCCGACCAGGGTCAGCGCCAGTTCGGCGAGCGCCGTGAGATCGCCGGTGCCGATGGCCCCGACGGAGTGCACCTGCGGGTAGCAGCCCGCGTTGAGCGCCAGCGCGAGCGCGTCCACCACGTGCTCGGACACCCCGGAGTGCCCGGCGAGCAGCTGGTTGGCGCGGATGACCATCATGGCCCGCGCCTCGGGCTCGGTGATCAACGGACCGGTGCCGCCCGCGTGGCTGCGCAGCAGCCTGCGGCCGAAGGCGGGCACGTCCTGCTGGTCCACGCCGATGACCCGGTTCGCGCCGACCCCGGTGGTGCGGCCGTAGACCTGCCGCTGCCCGCTGACGTCCTGGGCCAGCGCGGCGGCCTGCCGCACCCGCTCGCGCGCCAGCGCGTCCACGCTCACCGGCACCCGGCCGACGGCGATCGCCACCACGTCCTGACCGGTCAGCGCGGTCCCGTCGAGAACTACTGCCACGAACGGGAGGTTAACTGCTCAGCAACCGCATTCCACCTGGTGTGCGGGGGCGGTGAGCCGGTCCGGCTCGCCTCTGCTGGTGCCCTGGTCGGTGCGCACCGGCAGGCCCTCGCGCACCCAGTACTCGTAGCCGCCGATCATCTCCCGGACCTGGAAACCCTTGCGGCTCAGGCGGAGCGCGGCCTTGGTCGCCCCGTTGCACCCCGGGCCCCAGCAGTAGGTGACCACGGGAACGGCCGGGTCGAGCGAGTCCTCCACCTCGCGCAGGTGCAGTGCGCCGGGCACGCGTCCCTGCCGCCAGGCGTGCTGGTCGCGGCTGTCCACGAGCACGAACCCCGGCTCGCCGGACTCCAACGCGGTGTGCACGTCGGAGACGTCGGTCTGGTGCGCCAGCTTGGCTTCGAAGAAGTTCACGGCACTGACGCTAAGCGGGGTTCTGCCTGGACTGAACCGACAATCCACGGCATCTTGGCCATATGACCGTGGAATCCCTGGACAGTACGGACTGGCGCATCCTGGAGCAGCTCCAGCGGGACGGCCGGATGAGCTACGCCGACCTGGCCCGCGCCGTGGCCATGTCGCCCAGTGCGGTCACCGAGCGAGTGCGGCGACTGGAGGAGGCGGGTGTGCTCGCGGGCTACTCGGCCGTGATCGACCCGGAGCGGGTCGGGCTTCAGGTGATGGCCTTCGTGCGGCTGCGCTACCCCACCGGCAACTACCGGCCGTTCCACGCGCTGCTGGACAGCACCCCGGAGGTCGTGGAGGCGCACCACGTCACCGGGGAGGACTGCTTCGTGCTGAAGGTGCTGGCCCGGTCGATGCGGCATCTGGAGGAGATCACGGGCCGCATCGCCGGGCTCGGTTCGGTCACGACGAGCGTGGTCTACTCCAGCCCGCTACCGCGCCGGGGCATCAGCGTTCAGGACAGCTGACCGTCGTAGTCGGGCAGCTTGAAGCCCCGCTCGTAGTCGCCGCCCTCGAGGTCGGTGGACCGGTTCCCGATGTTCGCGGTGATCGTGTAGCCCTCCTCGGTCAGCTCGCGGCGGCAGCGCTGCTTGCCCTCGGCGGTGCCCTCACCGGACTGGCGGGTGCAGATCCCGTCCACCGGGTAGCCCGCGCTGCCCAGCTGCGAGCGCGCCGAGGAGGAGCTGGTCCTGGCCGTCACGAACAGCACGGACACGTTGTGCTGGTCGGCCCATTGGGCCACGGCGAGCACCGGCTTGTTCGGCCTACCGGGGTTGTACTCGGTCTCCAGCGAGGTGTTGTCGATGTCCAGCACGATCGCCAGCTTCGAACCACCCTGCGCCACGCGGTCCCGCAACCACGGGATCACCGGGTCGACGGCCTGCTTCACGTCGGCCTGCCACTGCGAGTAGCTGGGCAGGGTGGACGGCGCGGCCGAGGCGGTGCCGGACAGTGCGGTCGCGGTCAGCGCGGTGGCGGCGAGAACAACGGCGCAGGCGCCCTTGAGGTTCATCGGTGCGTCTTCTCCTCAGCACGACGGGAATTGCCGCACGGAAGAATAAGCAGGCCGCCACCGCGAATGACCGCTCAAACCCGAGCATTGAGCTGATCTCACCGAAATCAGGCTGGTGAGCGCGCGGATGGGTCTGAGCTGCGTGAAGACGGAGGATTGCGTGGAGACGGGCGTGTAGTCCCTGGTAGAAGAACTCTCGCCAAAGACGTTCCACGCACCAGGGACTCCACGTGATTGCCTGTCGTGCCATCCTCGACGTGCCCCACGCACTCGCTCACTACCTCGGCCGTCTGCTTCACGCGGAGCGGCGCGAACGTCGCACTCCACGCCATAGCCGGGCGCTGACGTGCTTCGGACAGGCGGTGTTCGCGCTGCGCTGGTTTCGCGAGAGCCGCGATGTTCCCGCGCTCGCCCGCGACCACGGCATCTCACGCGCCACTGGCTACCGCTACCTGGCCGAGGTGATCGATGTGGTGGCCGCCCAAGCCCCGGACCTGCACGAGGCCCTGCGCACCGCCAAGGCCGACGGCGCCACGCACGTCGTGCTGGACGGCAAGCTGTTTGCCAGCGACCGGTTGGGCGAGCAGACCACCAGCGTCCGCGGTGAGCAGATCGACGCCTGGTACTCGGGCAAGGCCCGCGAGCATGGCGGCAACATCCAGGCCGTGATGGCGCCCGACGGTTTCCCGTTGTGGGTCTCCGATGTGATGCCCAGCTCGGTGCACGACCTGACCACGGCTCGCGGCCACGTGCTCGGCGCCCTGTACTGGGCCGCGTCCCAACTCGACCTGCCCACACTGGTCGACAGCGGCTACGACGGTGCCGGGATCGGCGTGCTCACCCCGGTCAAACAGCCCGCCAACAAGCGCGCTCTCGACGTGGACACGCGCACCTACAACGCGTTGCTGCGCAGCCTGAGCTGCCTCGGCGAGCGTGGGTTCGCGCTGCTGACCGGCCGCTGGCGATCGTTACGCCACATCACCGCCAGCCCTCGCAAGATCGGCGACATCGTCAAGGCTGCACTCGTGCTCACGCATTTCGAACACGGTCGGCTCACGTGAAAGGTCGGCGAGATCAACTCACTTGAAGTAGGCATAACTCCGGGTTGGCAACCTGGGGTTATGGATTATCCGGACCGTCGCAACGGGTTCTTGGTCATTTTCCGCTGTCTGTGGTGCTGTGCCAACCGCTCGTCCCGGTCGCTCGCCTGGAGGCCGGCAGGGCGGGGTGTCGCTGATCAGCATCGGCGCGCCAGGTACAAGTGCGTCTCCGTCGTCACCTCGAACGAACCGCGGTGATCGTCGACGACTTGCGTCAGTTTGGCGGCCATGACGTGCTCGTAGATCGAGACTCGGCAGCACCAGTGGCGCTCTGCGGACTTGTCATGGTCCACAGCTCACAGACTTGTCACATGGTGCCGGTACATCTGTCGGTCGGATGAGGAGTCACTTTCGTTAGCTCCGATCACCCGAGAGGGTAGGTCATCACAAAGTATCACTCGATCGTGTGATGATTCTCTGCTGTGCGTAACATCCAGATGCTCAAAAAGTATGCGATCGGCGTAGCTTCAACCCTGTTCGGGAAGTTGTGACGCATACGCTAAGTAATCTAGTAGGAGTCGGGACTGTGTCCAGCCTTGACGGCAGTGTCCGCACGTTGACTGGAGTCGGCGGGGTCGGACTGTCAGGACAGTTACCGGCCTGCGCGTGTCAAAGTCGCGGAGGTAGATCCTATTCGTTCCGAAAGGCAATCGGCTGCACAACTAAGGCGCATCTAAGTTTGTTGTGGCGGCTGGATGTGGCGAGTTGGGCACTGTGCCTACACTCGCTTGAGCGTAGCAGAGGAGTGCGGTGACCGACGTCAACCAAACCCATTTGCGAGCAGCCTTTGATCGTCTGGCGCGTGCCCTGGCCCAGTGTCGAGCGAACGGAGTTTCCGGCAGTCTGCACGTTACCGGTAGACCCGGCGGAGTTTTCCATCTGCGAAGAGGTGTTGTAGTTGCAGTAAGTAGCCCGGGGGCTCCGGGAGTGGATGCGCTGCTGCTGCGCTCCGGTAGGATCAGTGAATCGGATTGGACTGCGGCCCTGCGCGTCGGCGCCGAAATGCGGTCTCATCAGGCTGAACTCGTCGCGCGGGGCAGTATTAAATCCACTGAGCTCCAGGTCATTTCGATGATGGCCGCGCAGGACGGAGCCTTTGCCGCTTTCGCGGGCAAGATCGAGGAATGCATCGTCCTCAAGGAGCCGCTCGATGTCCTGCTGCCGACGGCGGACGGCATCGACACGGACCGGCTGCTGCGGGAGGCCGCACGGCGACTGGAAGCACTCGCCTCGCTGCCCTTCCCCGTGTCGCCGTATCGGGAACGGGTGGTGCCGGTGCGGGGAATCGACCTCTCCGCGGGCACCCTGACCGCTGCTCGTCAGGAGATACTCGCCCACGCCAGCGGCAGGCGCAGTTCGAGGGACATCGCCTTCTTGATCGGCCGTAGCGTCTACTCGGTCACGGTCGAGATCTCGCGGATGCTCAGCGAGGGCTTGGTGGAGGTCGTCCCGGGTACCTCCGTGACGGCTTCGCCCAACGCGTGCACCGTGGCACCGCGCGCCAGCGGTGAGGGCAGTCCTGTCGCGGTTGCCGATGGTGGCTCGACGGATGGTCTGCCACAGCGCCACCCAGGGGCGAGCGGCACTGCCAAGAACCAGAAAGCTCTCAAGCCGTCGGACTGGCTGCCACTGTCTCGACGACTCAGAAAGATAAGGGCGGGCCCGTCGTCGACACCGACAACAGGAACAATCGGAAATCTCTCCGAACCAGAAAGGAAAGGCATTGAGCCATGACGCGCTTGCCGCCCAGCTGCACGCGTTACGGGAACAGGTAGCCGGAATCACGGACACGCTGATAGCTGCAGTCGACGGCCTTCTCATCGTGGCCGACGCCGCGGACACGGTCGATATCGAGAGCGTCTCCGCGCTCGCTGCCGCTGACCTGGGGCTCGCTCGTAGGACCGCCACCGCGATCGGTCAGGGCACGTTCCGTCAGACCGTGGTGTACAACAGCGGCGGGTGCATGGCAGTGTACGCCATCGGCCGGTCCGCGCTTATGGTCGTACTTGGGGACGAAGGATTGGACATCGGACTACTCCAATTGGAATCCCAGCCTGTCATCGAGTGCATTGGCTCGATTCTGGCCGCCTCTTGAGTGAGGCAACACAGAGCAATTCCATCCCCTTTTTGTATGCCAGTCGACAATGCGCAAGCGAAGAAGAGGAAATTGAATACTTCGGGAAGTAATCAGCGGGGCATGTCGGAACGCGTGGCTGCCATAGTCAAGAGTCTGCGGAAGGAAGTGCCTGACTGCTTGGCGTCCGGTGTTGTCGACATGTCAACCGGCATGCTCCTGACCTACGATACGACCGACAGCCACCCTTCCGAGGTGCTTGATCTGTTGGCAGGAGCAACGCTCGACCTCTTTCAAGGTCGCACGGTCACGATGATCGAGGACATCTTCAAGGAGCGTCGAGGTATCAGCAGTGCCGAGCACTACTTCCAGGAGATCCTGGTCAACAGCAGCAACTTGACACACCTGTTCATTCGAAACAATCGGAATGAGGACGTCGTCGCTGTCGTGGTGTGCCCGAAGTCGGTGAACATCGGAATGCTCTTCGCTGCGACCAGGAGGGTGATAAAGGAACACGACGGATTCTAGGGTTCCTTCTCGCGCTGTGGTCCGTCGGGTTTTCCCTGGACAACGGCGTCCCTCTCCTACCCGGCCTCCATCTCGCCGAGGGTGGACTGCCCCCGTTGGACTGACCGGTACCACTTGAGATGCATGCCCGGTGGCAATCGCGGAACCCGTCCACCTGGGCGGGGCTTCTCCGTTCAGAGCTCTTCGAACTTGATCGGGGTCTGATGGCTGGAGTGGCTGCCCTGCGGTCCGACTGACCGTCCGGTGCCCGGCGTAAGGGCCCGTGGCTCACTCGATGATCACTCTTGTTGTCGAGGCACGATGATCACAACAGAAGAGCCACGGGAATGCACAACAATACGACCCGGCTGCTGGGGCTGGAGGACCTGGCCGTTGTCGCGGTCGCCGACGACCGCGACAACGGACTGGCGGTGTACCCGGAAACCGCTGATGAGCGGGCGCGAGCATGCCCGAACTGCGGGGTGGACGCGTCACGGATGAAGGAATGGGTCACCACTGGGCCACGAGACCTGCCCGTGACCGGTCGGATGATGGACCTGAGGTGGCGTGAACGCCGCTGGATCTGCGGCCAGGCGGACTATCCACGCAAGACCTTCACCGAGCGCGTCGATCAGGCACCGGCCTGGGCTCGGGTCACGACCCGGCTGCGCCAGGCGACAGGGCCGCAGTCGCCGATGGTGGGCGCACGATCGTCCAATCAGCCCGCAATCATGGGTTGTCCTGGTCGGTGGTCGCCGCCGCGTTCGCCGCGCACGCCGCCACCGTGCTGGCGGCCGAGCCCGATCCGGTGGCGGTGTTGGGGATCGACGAGACTCGCCGGGACGACCGGTCTGGCGACATGATCCGGACACCGGGTTATGGGAGATGACCGTGGACCGCTGGCATGTCGGCTTCGTCGACGTCGCTGGTTGACAGGGATTGTTGGGCAGGCGGAGGGCTGCGATTTCTTGCGCGGAAACGCCGCGCGGTTGGCGGTTTTTTGTGGTAACTCGTTTCACGGCCTACTTTTGCGACCGATCGCGACATGACAGACAGAATTGATGTGGATCACTTCATTGACCCGAGGTTAGCTCAGCTGACCATCGTAATCCGGGAGCTGGAAACCCTTCTCGTAGTTCCCGCCCGCCATGTCGGTGGGGCGGTTGCCGATGTTCTCGGTGATCGTGTAGCCCGAGTCGGTGTACTCCTTGCGGCAGCGCTGCTTGGTTGCCGCGGGCCCGCTGTCGCCGAGCTTGCCCAGGCACAGGCCGTCCACGGTGTACCCGGCGTTGGTCAGCTGCCAGCGGGTGAGGCTGGGCAGGATGTCCGGTCGGGCGGTGGCGAACAGCACGGACACGCCGTGACTGTGCGCCCACTGAGTCACCGCGAGCACGGGCTTGTTGGCCGCGCCGAAGTGGTAGTGGGTCTCCAGCGAGGTGTTGTCGATGTCCAGCACGATCGCCAGCTTCGAACCACCCTGCGCCACGCGGCTTTGCAGCCAGGGGATGGCCGGGTCGATGACCTTCTTGACGTCCGCCTGCCACTGCTCGTAGCTGGGCAGCGCCGCGGGGGCGGCAGCCGCCGGAACAGCCGCGCCCACCAGCACCGCACCCACCGCGGCCGCCACGATCCCCAGTTTGATCATTGTCCGCACTCCTTCGTCGGCATCCCGACCGCAGGCTAGCGGCAGGTCCGCCGCCCGTATCACAAACTTTCTGAATTTCCTTCACATGTTCGGCGCGCGGCGGCCTCGATGCCGTCCAGGACGACCGCCAGTCCGACCTCGAAGGTCTCGCGGGCTTCTTGTTCCAGGTAGGGCACGGTCTCGTCGCGCATCTGGAAGGCGCCCTCGCTCTCCATGCGGGTCACCGTCGGGAATCGCTGCGCGAAGTCGGGCGCCACTTCGAGCAGCACGGCTGATCGCGCGTACCACCAGTCCTCGTCCGACACCCCGGTCGCCGTGAACGCGTGCCGCGACTCGGCGACCGTCTGCGCGGTGCCACGCACGAAGTGGAACAGCAGCCCGACCACCCGCCGCAGCACGTACGCGGGCAGCCCCGCACCGGACAGGACCGTGACCACGGTCTCCAGCATCCGGTACTCGTTGGGCCCCAGCACGGGACGCGCCTGCGAGACCTGGAGCACCCACGGGTGGCGCAGGTAGAACGCCCACGCGTCCTCGGCCCAGTTCGCCGCCGCCGCACGCCACCCGGCCGCCAGGTCGTACTCGGTGGGCAGTTCCGCCAGCACCCGGTCGTACATCAGGTCCAGCAGCTCGGCCTTGCTCGGCACGTAGGTGTAGAGCGCCATCGCGGTGCGGCCGAGCCGCTCGCCCACCGCCCGCATGGACAGCGCCGCCATGCCCTCGGCATCGGCCACCTCGATGCCCGCCGCCACGATCGCGTCCACGCTCAGCCCCGGCTTCGGCCCGGGACCCGAACGCGTGCCCGCCGCCCCGCCCTGCCAGAGCAGTGCCATCGAGCGGCGCGCGTCACCCTGTGCGGCGTAGACGACCACTTGCAACTCCTTACAGCATAAAGTAACTTCGTCGAGCCATCTCTATACGTCATAAACTATCAGGAGAGGGTGCATGCACCTACCGGCCGACAGCCACGACGTGATCGAGGTGCGCGGGGCGCGGGAGAACAACCTGACCGGGATCTCGCTGGACATCCCCAAGCGCAGGCTCACGGTGTTCACCGGGGTGTCCGGCTCCGGCAAGTCCTCGCTGGTGTTCGGCACGATCGCGGCCGAGTCCCAGCGACTGATCAACGAGACCTACACGGCCTTCATCCAGTCGTTCATGCCCAGCCTGGGCCGCCCCGAGGTGGACTCGCTGCGCAACCTGAGCGCGGCCATCGTGGTCGACCAGGAGCGGATGGGCGCGAACTCGCGGTCCACCGTGGGCACCGCCACCGACGCGCAGACCGTGCTGCGCATCCTCTACAGCCGGTTGGGCGTGCCGCAGGTGGGCCCCGCCACGGCGTTCAGCTTCAACAGCGCCGAGGGCATGTGTCAGCGGTGCGAAGGGCTCGGCCGCGTCTCGGAGATCGACGTGGACCAGTTGGTGGACCGGGACCTCTCGCTGAACGAGGGCGCGATCACCGTGCCGAACTTCGCCGTGGACTCCTGGTACTGGCAGACCATCGTCAACTCCGGCTTCGTCGACCCCGACCGCAAGCTGCGCGACTACAGCGAGCAGGAGTGGGCCGACTTCCTGCACAAGCCCGCCACCAAGGTGAAGGTGGGCAGCTCGAACCTCACCTACGAAGGCCTGATCACCAAGGTGCAGCGGCTGTACCTGGTCAAGGACCGGGACTCCATGCAGTCGCACGTCCGGGCCTTCGTGGACCGGGCCGTGGTGTTCGGGACCTGCCCCGAGTGCGCGGGCACCCGGCTCAACGCCGCGGCGCGCGGCTCGAAGGTCAACGGCCGCACCATCGCCGAGTGCGCCGCCATGCAGGTCAGCGACCTGGCCGAATTCGTGCGATCTATAGAAGACGAGTCCGTTTCTCCATTGCTGGACACGTTGAGCGGAACTCTGGACTCGCTGGTGGAGATCGGCCTGGGCTACCTGAGCCTGGACCGCGAGTCCTCCTCCCTGTCCGGCGGTGAGGCGCAGCGCGTGAAGATGGTGCGGCACCTGGGGTCCAGCCTCACCGACGTCACCTACGTGTTCGACGAGCCCACGGTCGGCCTGCACCCGCACGACATCCAGCGCATGAACGACCTGCTGATCCGGTTGCGGGACAAGGGCAACACCGTGCTGGTCGTGGAGCACAAGCCGGAGACCATCGAGATCGCCGACCACGTGGTCGACCTCGGCCCCGGCGCCGGTGCGGCCGGTGGCCAGCTGTGCTTCGCGGGCACCGTGGCGGGCCTGCGCGCCTCCGGCACGCTGACCGGAAGGCACCTCGGCCACCGCGCGCGGCTGCGGGAGGTACCCAGGAAGGCCCGCGGCCAGCTGTCGATCACCGGCGCGAACCTGCACAACCTCAGGGACGTCAGCGTGGACGTGCCGCTGGGCGTGCTCACCGTGGTCACCGGCGTGGCCGGGTCCGGCAAGAGCTCACTGATCCACGGCTCGCTGCCCAAGCACGAGGGCGTCGTGGTGGTCGACCAGTCGGCGATCCGCGGGTCCCGGCGCAGCAACCCGGCCACCTACAGCGGCCTGCTCGACCCGATCCGCGCCGCCTTCGCCAAGGCCAACGGGATCAAGGCCGCGCTGTTCAGCGCCAACTCCGAGGGCGCGTGCCCGAACTGCAAGGGCATCGGGCTGGTCTACACCGACCTCGCCATGATGGCCGGTGTCGCCTCGGTCTGCGAACAGTGCGAGGGCAAGCGGTTCACCGCCGAGGTGCTGACCTATCGCTTGCGTGGCAAGGACATCAGCGAGGTGCTCGCCATGTCCGTCGCGCAGGCCCGCGAGTTCTTCGGCTCCGGCCAGGCCCGTGCCGTGCTCGACCGGCTCACCGACGTCGGCCTGGGCTACCTCGGGCTGGGCCAGCCGCTGACCACGCTGTCCGGGGGCGAGCGCCAGCGGCTCAAGCTCGCCATCCGGATGGCCGAGAAGGCCGCCACCTACGTGCTGGACGAGCCGACCACCGGCCTGCACCTGGCCGATGTGGACCAGTTGCTGGCCCTGCTGGACCGGCTCGTGGACGCGGGCAACACGGTGGTGGTCATCGAGCACCACCAGGCCGTGATGGCCCACGCCGACTGGATCATCGACCTGGGGCCCGGCGCCGGGCACGACGGCGGCCGGGTCGTGTTCACCGGCCCGCCCGCCGAACTCGTGGCCACCGGCGGCACGCTCACCGCGCAGCACCTGCGCAAGTACCTGTCCTAGGGGGATTTCCGTTGCTGGCAGTACCTGTTTCGCTCATCGAGGTCACCGAGGTGCGGCGGCTCACCCCGCACATGCTGCGCGTGAGCTTCTCCGGCCCCGGGCTGGACGAGTTCCCCACCTGGCCAGACCAGCAGCTGAAGCTGCTGTTCCCCCGCGAAGGGCAGACCGCGCCGCGACTGCCCGAGCAGGACCCCGAGGACGTCCTGCGCTGGTACCAGGCGTTCATGGCCATCCCCGAACCCGAGCGGCCCTGGATGCGCAGCTACACCGTGCGCGCCCACCATCCCGAGCGCGCCGTGATCGACATCGACTTCGTCCTGCACGAGCACGGCGGGCCCGCCACCCGCTGGGCGCTGGCCGCCAAGCCCGGTGACCTGCTCGGCCGGTACGGCCCCGCCGCCATCTACGCCCGTCCCCTCGGCAAGGCCGACACCCTGCTGCTGGCCGGTGACGAGACCGCACTGCCCGCCATCGGCTCCCTGCTCGAATCCCTGCCCGACACCGCACACGCCCTCGTCTTCGTCGAGGTGCGCGACGCCGCCGAGGAGTTGCCGCTCACCAGCCCGGCCTCCGTGGACCTGCACTGGCTGCACCGCGGGTCCACGCCAGCCGGGCACAGCACCCTGTTGCTCGATGCCTTGCGCGCCACCGAGTTCCCCAGCGGCTCCCTGTTCGCCTGGATCGCCGGCGAGGCCGGATCCGTCCGCGCCCTGCGCCGCCACCTCGTCACCGACCGCGGCGTGGACCGCAAGTCCGTGGACTTCACCGGCTACTGGCGGCTGAGCCTGAGCCAGGACGACGCCCCCACCGCCGAGGACCTCGCCGAGGCCCAGGAACGCACCGCTTAGCCAGCTCTCGGGTGGCAGCAATGCCCAAGGGCAGTCCCCAAAATCCGGGAGAGGCCGGCGCTCGCCGTGACTAGCGTGGATCTTGAAATCGACGAGGTGAGTGCCCAGGGGTGGACATGGCCGACCGACGTGCCTGGCTGGACGTGCCCTATCAGGAGAAGGACGCGGCCAAGGCTCTGGGCGCGCGCTGGGACGCCGCGGCGAAGCGGTGGTACGCACCACGCCCAGGCATCGCGGGGCTGGCGCGCTGGGAGGCGTTGCCCGAGGTGCCTGACCTGCTTCCCGGTGAGGATCGGACTTTCGGTTCCGGGTTGTTCGTCGACCTGGTGCCGAGGTCGTGCTGGTTCACCAACGTCCGCTCGTGCGTGGACCAGCGGGATTGGGAAAGGCTGCGGCGCATGGTCGTTCAGCGTGCCCAGAGTCGCTGCGAAGCGTGCGGCCGTGCCGAGGACAGACCGTCTCGGCGTTGGCTGGAGGTACACGAACGTTGGGCGTATGACGAACACGCGCGCGTTCAGTCGCTACGCAGACTTATCTGCCTGTGCACGGACTGCCATCGGAGCACGCATTTCGGGCTGGCCCAGGTCATGGGACTCGCGGACCAGGCGTTCACACACCTCATGGCCGTCGCGCGCATGTCCCAGTCCCAAGCCGACGAGCACGTCCGCCAGGCGTTCCGGTTGTGGGAACAGCGATCCCGCACGGCGTGGACGCTCAACCTCGACATGCTCACGCACGCAGGCGTGACGATCGTCCCGCCGCCTGGCGCCGCGAGTCGCCCTGGCATCGCCGAACGTGTGCTCGGCGAAACCCGCGAACGCACCTCTTAGCCGACAAGTCCTTGCGGGAAGGCGAAAACCCGGTCCGGGTCGTACCGGCGAGCCGCTCGGCGCAGCCTCGGCAGGCTCGCTCCGTAGTAGGCGTGCGCCCAGTCGGGCATCTGCGGGTCCATGTAGTTCACGTAGCCGGTGGCCCCCGTGTGCCGGGTCAGCTCGTCACGGACCTGGCCCACGGTGTGCCGGACCGTCGGCTCGTCACCGGCCGCGCCGCCCACGTCGTGCAGCACCTGGATGATCGACAGGGCAGCACGGTGTGGGTACGCCGACTCGCCCCTGCCCACGGCCCCGCCGAGCGTGTCGAAGATCGTGTAGAGCCCGGCGGGGCCGGTGATCAGGTCGGCCACCGCCTGCGGGTCACGCAGCGGGGCGGTCAGCATGCGCGAGGCGCCCACGTAGGAGTTGCGCGGGTAGCCGCCGACCTGGCCGCCCCAGCTCGGACGGCAGCTCGCGCCGCCCAGGTCCGCGCAGCCCGCGAAGTGCTGCATGGCCTGCACGTGAGTCAGGTCCTGCTCCTCGCGGGTGAGCGGCTGGCTGCCGATCCTGCGGATCAGGTCGTCCACCCACGGCCGGGCCTGGCGCGCGGTGCCCACGAAGCAGCCCTCCGCGGCGAACGTGGCAGCACCGCCGCCGGGCACGCCCAGGGCCGCCGACATCTCGTCGGGCAGCGTCGGGATCCAGTCCTGCCACGCCGCGAGCATCGCGCCGACCGCACTGATCGGGAGCGTCAGCGTGAACACCGAGGCCTCGCGCGCGGGCGCCGTGCTGAAGGTGAAGGACGTGACCACTCCGAGGTTGCCGCCACCCCCGCCGCGCAACGCCCAGAACAGCTCCGGCTCAGAACCCGGTGCGGCGGTCCGCAGGCAGCCGTCCGGCGTCACCACCCGCATCGAGGTCACCCGGTCGCAGGTCAGCCCGTACTTGCGGCTGAGCACCCCGATACCGCCGCCGAGGGTCAGCCCGCCGACGCCCACCGTCGCGCAGGTGCCACCCGGTAGCGCCCGGCCCACCTTGCCCAGCTCCGTGTAGACCTCACCCAGCAGGGCTCCGCCACCGACCACGGCACGCCCACCCGGCAGTGGGTCCACCGAGTTCAGCGCCCGCAGGTCGATCACCAGCCCGCCGTCGGGCGAGGAGTACCCCGCGTAGCTGTGACCGCCCGCCCGCGCCGCCACCGGGATCCGGTTCGCCGCCGCGAACTCCACGCACGCCTGCACATCCTCCGCCCGCACGCAGCGCGCCACCGCCGCCGGGCGCTGCCGGTCGTACAGCCTGAGGTAGCCGGTGCTCACCTGCTCGTAGCCTGCGTCACCCGGTAGCAGGACCGGACCCGACATCCGTGCCCGCAGCCTCTCCCAGCGCGGTCCGCCCCCTGCCGCCCCACTCGTGCCGAGCACTGCCGCGCCCGCCCCCAGCACCTGCAGGAACCTGCGCCGGTCCACCGTCATCGATCCGCTCCCCCCGGACGTCAACCGATGCCGCACAGTGAAGCAGTCCCTGACACTCCACCTGTCGCGTTCGCCGGAACTCCACCCAAGAAGGCGCCCCCGCCAGGCGGCCGAAGCCGCGCCGATCCGGGAGTCCAGGGGGCGGAGCCCTCCTGGCTTGGGGCGTCGGGCGTGAGCCCCACAACAATGAAGCGAGGCCCCTGTTTGCGATCTCCGCAAACAGGGGCCTCCGCCTCGCGTGCGCCCGAAGGGATTCGAACCCCTAACCTTCTGATCCGTAGTCAGATGCTCTATCCGTTGAGCTACGGGCGCGTGTTCAGTTGTCGCCTGACCGAAGTCAGACGTCGCGGAGGCTCCGGGATTTGAACCCGGGATGGGCGATAAACCCAAACCGCATTAGCAGTGCGGCGCCATAGACCAGACTAGGCGAAGCCTCCCGGAGCCCTCGGCTACCGTCGATAAGACTACACAACATGTCCTCAAGAACCAAAACGGCCCCCTGACAACGCCGCTACCTGCGCTGATGCCCCGATCGGGGGCAGGGGGACACGCATCGCTACTGGATCGATGCCCAGTGCGGGGCCGACGCTCGGCGGTAGACCCGGCCTGCACGGCTTGGTTAGCGTGGCCACAGCCCGATCTTCGACACGGACTAGCGTGCTCACGAGGTGTGCCGTCCGTCACGAGGTGTGAAAGAGGAGCAGGAATGGACAAGGTTCGGCCCTCCGCCGCTGACGCGATCAGCGACCTACCCGCGGGGGCGAGCGTGGCCGTGGGCGGTTTCGGGTTGTGCGGTATTCCCAGCGACCTGATCCGCGCGGTGCACGGTGCGGGCGTTGACGGCCTGCGAGTGGTGTCCAACAACTGCGGGGTCGACGACTGGGGCCTTGGCATTCTGCTGCGCGATCGTCGGATCGAGCGGATGACCAGCTCGTACGTCGGGGAGAACAAGGAGTTCGCCCGCCAGTACCTGTCCGGGGAGCTGGAGGTCGAGCTGGTGCCCCAGGGCACGCTCGCCGAACGGCTGCGCGCGGGCGGCTGCGGAATCCCGGCGTTCTTCACGCCCGCGGGTGGCGGCACGATGATCGCCGAGGGCGGGCTGCCGTGGCGCTACGACTCCACCGGAGGCGTGGCCGTGGCCTCACCCGCCAAGGAGGTGCGCACCTTCGGCGACCGCGAGTACGTGCTGGAGGAGGCGATCGTCACCGACTTCGCGCTGGTCCGCGCGGCCAAGGGCGACCGGCACGGCAACCTCGTGTTCGACAAGACCGCGATGAACTTCAACCCGCTGTGCGCCATGGCCGGCAAGGTCACCGTGGCCGAGGTCGAGGAGCTGGTGGAGCCGGGCGAGCTGGACCCCGAGCAGGTCCACCTGCCCGGCATCTTCGTGCAGCGGGTGGTCGTGGTGACCGACAGCGAGAAGCGGATCGAGCGCCGTACCGTGCGGGAGGCCCAGTAATGGCTTGGAACAGGCAGGAAATCGCGGCCAGGGCGGCGGCTGAGCTGTCCGACGGCCAGTACGTGAACCTGGGCATCGGGCTGCCCACGCTGGTGCCGAACTACCTACCCGAGGGCGTCACGGTCATCCTGCACAGCGAGAACGGCATCCTGGGCACCGGTCCCTACCCGACCGAGGACGCCATCGACCCGGACCTGATCAACGCGGGCAAGGAGACCGTCACGGTGCTGCCCGGCGCCGCGTTCTTCGACTCGGCGCTGTCCTTCGGCATGATCCGCGGCGGGCACATCGACATCGCGATCCTGGGCGCCATGCAGGTGTCCGCCAGGGGTGACCTGTCGAACTGGGCCATTCCCGGCAAGCTGATCAAGGGCATGGGCGGGGCCATGGACCTGGTGCACGGTGCGGGCCGGGTCATCGTGATCATGGAGCACGTGGCCAAGGACGGCTCGCCGAAGATCCTCAACGAGTGCACCCTGCCGTACACCGGACGGGGGGTTGTGCAGCGCATCATCACCGACCTCGCGGTGCTCGACGTGACCCCGCAGGGCCTGGAGCTGGTGGAACTCGCCCCCGGCGTGACCGTGGACGAGGTCCGCGCGGCCACCGAACCGGAACTGCTGGTGCCCGCGACCCTGGCCTGAGGGCCAGTTGTCCACAGGCGCCGAGTTGTCCACAGGCAGCCCCCAACCAAGATCCACTAGCCGCGCTGGCGGGTAGACTGGAGCTGGGGGACGCCCCCCTGAGGAGTGGCGGGGGCTGCCTGGTGGTCAGGAGCTCAGCACGGGGCCGATCAGTTCGGTGATCATCGTGTCGAGGCGCTCGTGGTCCATCGGCAGCACGGTGACCCACTCGCCGCGGCGACGCAGCCCGTACCGGCCCCGCGCGGTGTCCAGCCAGGTCAGCGGCTCGGGTTCCCGCACGAGGCCGCCGAAGCGGTCACGGCTGGTAGCGCTGGCCTGGCCACCGCCGAGGCGTCCGGTGAGCGCGCGCAGCAGGGTCTGCGCCTCCTGGGCGGGCACCCCGGCGGCCCGCAGCACGTGCAGGAACGCCTCGTCGCCCTCTGCGGCACCGGCCTGGCACGCCTCGCGGTAGTCGGCCAGCGCCAGGGTCACGGCGTGGCCCTCACCGGCCTGGCGCGGCGGCACGACCTCCAGCACGGCGCGCACCACGGTGTCGGCGCTGATCGGGGTCAGCCACACCCGGCCGTCCACGAGCACGGCGACCACCTCGGGGGTGACCATCGCCCGGCCGGCGCCCTCCCGGCCGGAGAACACGAGGTCCACCGAGTAGGGCGGGTCGGCGAGCGCGGTCAGCGCGGCGAGCAGGTCGTCAGCGGGACCGCGGACCACACCGAGCCCTCGGCCGCTCAGCGACTCCGAGGCCTGCGCCACGAGGCGTTCGCGGTCCTCGGCGGTCGGCCCGATGTGCGGTACCAGCAGCGGGGTCGGCGGTTCGGGCAGGCGCATCGCCCACCACAGCAGGAAGAGCTCGGCCTCGCTCAGCTCGATGCGGCGCTCAGCCACGGCGCAACCGCTGCACGGTCAGCGCCGCTTGCAGGTGTGCCTGGTACTGCCGGTCGAGCCGCCAGAAGTGGTTCTCCAGCAACAGTTCTGCCGATTGCCACGCCCATTCGGGCCGGTTTTCGGGCACTGTGAAAGGGTCCTCGACCCGCACCGGCGCGGGCAGCCTTCCGTGTCCGGCCGCGATCCGGTGCAGCGTCTCGTGCGGGAACACCATCCAGTCCACAGGGGACGCTTCGACCCCGGTGCGCGATTGCCCTTCCACAGCACCGGACTTTATCGACTGCGCGTCCCCCGTGGAGGTGAATCAGCGCAGGTGCGAGTCGAACCAGTTCAAGGTCCGCTGCCACGCCTCGGCGGCGGCCTGGTGGTCGGTGTCGAAGCGGTGGTTGGCGTCGGCGAAGCGCACCACGTCGGTGGCCACGGGAGCCGCCGCGGCGGCCTCGCGCAGCTTCTCGACCTCCTCGACGGACACGGCCTCGTCCTTGTCCCCGTAGATGCCCAGCCACGGGCAGCTCAGCTCGCCCGCGACCTCGACCAGCGCGGGCAGGCCCTCGGCGAGCGGGCTGAGGATGCCCCCACCGGCCACGCTGACCGCGGCGCCCAGCGCCCGCCGGGTCGCGACCACCAGCGCGGCGGTGCCGCCGAGGTCGAACCCGATGACCCCGATCCGGTCGGCGGTGATGCCCCGCTGGGCGAGCCACACGCAGGCCACGTCCACGTCGGCCAGTGCCGCCTCACCGGACAGCGTGTCCAGCCGCTCGCGCACGGCGTCGGCGGGCAGCTCGTCGGCCTCCTCGTACAGATGCGGCGCGGCCACCAGCCAGCCCTCAGCGGCGAGGGTGCCCACCAGCAGGCGCACTGTGTCGGTGACCCCCAGCGCCTCGTGCAGCACGACGAGACCGCCCCGCGCGGTACCGTCCGGCTCGGCGACGGTCACACGCAGCTCACGGCCATCGGTCAACGACAGGATCTCAGTCCTGGTGTCCCTCATACCGCCACCCAACCACGCTGGGGTGAACTCCAGTCAACGTGACCAACCCTACGGATCAACTATCACTCCCTCGGTGCTCGCCTGGCGTGGGTTTTCCCGCCAGCCTGGGCCGTTCGCCGCAGCAACGGCATCACGTCAGCAGCTTGACGATCGCCACGATGCCCACGAGCACGATGAATCCGCGCAGTGCCCACGGCGGCAGCCGCCTGCCGATCCGCGCGCCCACCACCCCACCCAGCATCGAGCCGACCGCCAGCAGCACCACGGCCAACCAGTCCACGTGTGCCACGAACACGAACACGACCCCGGCGACGAGGTTCGCGGTCATGGTCAACACGTTCTTGATCGCGTTGAGCCGCTGCAGACGCTCGCCGAGCAGGATGCCCATCATCCCGAGCGCCAAAACGCCCTGGGCGGCACCGAAATATCCGCCGTACACGCCAGTGCAGAAGATCCCGGCCAGCAGCAGTGGACCGCCGTGCGCCGAGGCCCGCTCAGTGCGCTCGGCGACCCGCTTGGCCACCAGCGGCTGGATCACCACCAGCACCAGGGCCACCGCGACGAGCACCGGCACGACCGCCTTGAACGCGCCCGCGGGCAGGGTCAGCAGCAGCACGGCACCGACCACCGCGCCGAGCCCCGAGGCGATGGCCAGCCGGACCAGCAGCGGCCGCTGACCGACCAGCTCATCGCGGTAGCCCAGTGCGCCGGTGAGTGATCCGGGGACCAGACCGAGGCTGTTGGACACGTTCGCGGTGACCGGCGGCAGGCCCACGGCGAGCAGCACCGGGAAGGTCACCAGGGTGCCCGAGCCGACCACCGTATTGATCCCGCCCGCGAACAGCCCGGCACCTGCGATGAGCAGCGCTTCGAGCCAGCTCATGCGGTACGCGGCCGCCGCGAGACGTACACCAGCGCCGGCGGCACGTTCTGCCAGATCGTGCGGCTCAGCACGACCTCCTCGAACGCACCGCGCAGCCCGGCGAGCTGTCTGCGCGAAGGCGCGGCCCAGCGGGTCCACACATAGGTGAACTGGGTGAACGTGCCGGTGGGCGCCATGGCCTCGGCGATGGCCGGGATCAACGGTCCCTGGTAGGCGGCCCAGGGCAGGCCGCTGATCACCACGTCGGCGCTCAGCCCGCGCTCGGCGAGCAGTTCGGGGATCGTGCACGCATCGCCGATCAGCACCTCGACCTCGGGGAAGCGCTCGGCGAGCACGCCCGCGAGGCGCGGGTTCAGCTCGATCGCGATGTGCCGTCCGCGACCGGCCAGGCGGCGTTGGATCGCCCGGGTGAACGCGCCCGTTCCGGGCCCCAGCTCCACCACCACCGGATCGCCGTGCTCCGGGATAGGCGCGATCATCTGTTCGGCGAGCTGACGGGAACTGGGGATCGCCGAGGCCGTCACCAGGGGCGACCTGAGGAACTCCCGGAAGAAGATCTTGCTGTCGGCTGTCCTGGCGCCGGTACCGCTCACGTCTTTCCCCCTGCTCGGTTCAGCCGTGGCCTGGGCTCACCGTAGCCGCTGCTCAACGCCCTGGGAGCGTGACCGACACCACGGGGCCGGGCCTGGTTTGGCCCGCTCCTCGGAAACCGTTACACGCAAAGAGATCCGCTCGGGGTGATACTCGAAGCGGGAGGCGTCATGAGCAGACCTGAGGCCGGAGACGAGTACGGACCCCGGTGGGCCGAGTCGGCGCACGACGCGGTCACCGACGACTTCGAGCCGTGGCGGCCGAGTTCCGGGTCGTCCGGCCACCACAGCGCCGCACCTCAGGTGGGCGGCAGCCTGGACGATGGCTACTCCGTGTTCGAGGACCTGCACCGGGGCAACCGGGTCAGCGCCACGCGGCACATCGGCGGCTCGCTGCTGCCCACCGTGCCGAAGGGCACCGAGGGCGAGGTCCTGGAGGTCGAGCACGGGCTGTTGTCGGACCAGGCGACCGTGCGCTGGGACAACGGCTACACCGAGACGGTCGACCTGAACTTCATCAAGCGCGAAACCGGCTGGTACTGAGAACTGGCGACCGGAATCCGCTCCGGCCGCCAGTTCTCGGCAATTCATCAGGACGCGGGGAAAACCCCGATGTTCCAGGCGCGACGGTCGCAGAACGTGAATCCGTTCTTGTCCTCGGCCAGGTGGTGGTAGTAGTTGTTCGTGTCCTGGCCCCACACATCGGCGTGACCGATGGAAACGCACTTCTGCCGACCGGGCGGGGTGTTCTGCGGATCCAGCGTCAACTGGAGTACGCGCATGGTGTTCCAGTCCAGTTCGGCGCCCTGCCCCGGAACACCCTCCAGCACGACACGGCTCCAGGTGTTCTGGAAGTCGCCCGGGTTCTCCAGGTGGGTCGGGTCCCCGTCGCCACCGGCGAGGGAGAGCCGCCACAGCCTGTTGTAGACCGTGCCGCCCTGCGGTGAGGTCTGCACGGAGTCCACCCAGGCCGGGGTCCAGATGTTGGTGCTGGACAGCCCCGTGACGTCCAGGTAGACGCGCACCACTGCCATCTTCACGCCCGAGGTGCTCGCCTGCGCCGCCGGGGCCGTCGCCGTCACCCCGACCAGAGCCGCCACCGCGGCCAGGCCTGCCACCAGGCCACGCATTCTCAGCTTCACGCTCATCCCCATTCCTCATGTCGACGCGGGAATCACGAGATACGCCCTCGAATTACCCCAGCCGCGCCAACACGAGAAACCCTCGCACAGCCCCCGCGCCCATCAACACCCCTCGCCCGCCCACACACCCCAATAGCCAGATCCCCCGCCCCAAAGGGCGACCACCCGTTCGCAACAAGACAATCCCTGTCATCGACACGGATCGCCCCCAAATGGCGCCCCCAGCAGGCAGCCGAACACCCACCTACAAATGGAGGCACCGGAGGGCGCCCGGGATACCCGGGAAGGCAACACCCCTCCGAGGGCGGCCGAAGGCTCGCCCGGGGGTCCAGGGGGCGAAGCCCTCCTGGCTTGGGGCCCGGGGCGAGAGCCCCGGAGAACACCTGGAGCGACCCGGCCCGCGCTCTCCGCGGGCACACGTCCCCCAATCGCGGGGGTCCAGGGGGCGAAGCCCTCCTGGCTTGGGGCCCGGGGCGAGAGCCCCGGAGAACACCTGGAGCGACCCGGCCCGCGCTCTCCGCGGGCACACGTCCCCCAATCGCGGAAGCGGAGGGATTTGAACCCCCGGTACCTTTCGGTACGTCCGCTTTCAAGGCGGATGCATTCGGCCGCTCTGCCACGCTTCCTCTGGCGGTCAGCCTAGCTGGCGCCGCCGGGAGTGGTCACTCGGGATTGACCTGGCGCAGGTGGGCGTTGAGCCGTTCGAAGACCTGGGCGAGCACCTGCTGCTCCTCGGGCGAGAGCATGTCCACGATGTGGCTGCGTACGCCGCGGACGTGGGTGGGGGCGGCTTCGCGCAGCTTGGCCATGCCGAGGTCGGTGAGCGCGGCGAACACGCCCCTGCCGTCGCTGGGGCACTCGTTGCGGCTGACCAGGCCCGCGCGTTCCATGCGGGCGATCTGGTGTGAGACGCGGCTCTTGGAGGAGGCGACCTCGATGGCGAGCTGGCTCATCCGCATGCGCTTGTCGGGGCGTTCGGACAGGCGGACGAGGACCTCGTAGTCGGCGAGCGTGATGTCGTTGGTGTCGGCGAGTTCGCGGTGGAGCTGGCCCTCCAACAGGATGCTGGCCACCCGGTAGGCGCGCCACGCTGCCATCTCACCCTCGTCGAGCCACCGGGGCTCAGCCTGTCCAGCCGTCACGTGAGCAGGCTATTCCTGCCCCAACCGTCACGCGCGGTTCACCCGCTTCTCTGGTGTCGGACGAGGTCACGGGGCACACTGCCGCACGCGTACGCCCGAACGGGGAGTCGGGCCAGTAACGGGAAGGGACCCCATGACTGTCACCAGACGCCTCGGCGCGCTGGCCGTCACGACGGCGGCGGCACTGGCGCTGAGCGGGACGGCGGCGATCGCGGCGCCGGACTCGCACCAGCCCAGGCCGGTGTCGATCCGCCTGATCGGCATGAACGACTTCCACGGCAACCTGGAGCCGCCCGCGGGGTCGTCGGGCAAGGTCACGCTGTCCGACGGCACCTCGGTGCTGGCGGGGGGAGCGGCGTACCTGGCCACGCACGTGAAGCAGTTGCGCGCGCAGGCGCCGAACTCGCTGCTGTTCTCGGCGGGGGACAACGTGGGCGCCTCACCGCTGGCCTCGGCCCTGTTCCACGACGAGCCGACGATCGACTTCTTCAACCAGATCGGCGTGCGGGCCTCGGCCGTGGGCAACCACGAGCTGGACAAGGGCTACCAGGAGCTGGTCCGCAAGCAGTTCGGCGGGTGTAGCCCGGTGGACGGCTGCCAGTTCGAGAAGACCTTCCCGGGCGCGAAGTGGCCGTACCTGGCCGCGAACATGACCTTCGACAACGGGCTGCCCGCCGCGCTGCCGTTCACGGTGGACTTCTCCGGTGGCGTTCCGGTGGGCGTGATCGGCGTGCCGCTGAAGGACCTGCCGCTGGTGACCTCCGCGGAGGCGATCAAGGGCCTGAAGTTCGGCGACGAGGTGCAGGCGATCAACCGCTCGGCGGACCTGCTGGACCGGCTGGGCGTGAAGTCCATCGTGGTGCTGCTGCACCAGGGGGACAGCACCGAGGGCGGCGGCCCGAACGACTGCCGGGAGACCCCGGGCGCGGCGCTGGCCATCGCCCAGCAGGCCTCGCCGAAGGTGGACGTGATCTTCTCCGGGCACAGCCACCAGCAGTACAACTGCGTGGTCAAGGATCCCGCGGGCAACCCGAGGCCGCTGATCCAGGGCGCCTCCTTCGGCCGGCTGCTGTCCGTGGTGGACATCAAGGTGGATCCGAGGACCCGTGACGTCATTCGCGCGCAGACGGTGGCACACAACGAGATCGTGACGCGGGACGTGGTCCCGGACCCGGCGGCCAAGGCGCTGGTGGACTCGGCGGTGGCCAAGGCTGCGCCGATCGCGAACAAGGCGGTCGGCACGGTCACCTCGGACGTGGTCGCCGCGCAGAACGCGGCGGGCGAGTCGGCGCTGGGTGACGTGATCGGGGACGCCCAGCTGGACGCGACGAAGTCGGCCGGGGCGCAGGTGGCGCTGATGAACCCGGGTGGCATCCGGGCCGACCTGGTGTTCAAGTCGACGACGGCCGGGGTGCCGGACGGCACGGTGACCTACGCGAACGCGTTCACGGTGCAGCCGTTCGCGAACATCCTGCAGACGGCGACGCTGACCGGGGCGCAGCTCAAGGCGGTGCTGGAGCAGCAGTGGCAGCCGCAGCCCAACGGCACGGTGCAGGTGAAGATGCTGCAGGTCTCGTCCAGCCTGCACTACACCTGGTCGGCATCGGCCCCGGTGGGCAGCAAGGTCAGCGCGATCACGGTGGCCGGTCAGCCGGTGCAGCCGGACGCGACGTACAAGGTGACCGCGAACAACTTCCTGACCGGTGGGGGTGACGGCTTCAGCGTGCTGAAGTCGGGCACGAACACGGTGGGCGGCGCGATCGACCTGGACGCGTTCACCGGCTACCTGACGGCGCACCAGAACCTGGCGCCACCTGCGGCGGACCGCATCACCAGGGTGTCCTGACCCTGCTCGGAGGGGCCTCTCGCCCGCGGGAGGCCCCTTCCGTGTGCACGGACACAGCTAACTCGACAGCAAGTTGCTTGCATCCGACCTATACCGGACAGTAGAAAGCTTAGTGGCAAGCTACTTGATGGCGAGGAGTCAGTCATGGGACCGATCGGCCTGCTGCTGCGCACGGCGATCGCCCCCGCCCTGTGGGGGACCACCTACCTGGTCACGACGGAGTTCCTGCCCGCGGGCCACCCGATGTGGATCGCGGCGCTGCGAGCCCTGCCCGCGGGGCTGGTGCTGCTGGCGTTACGGCCTGGCCTGCCATCGGGGAGTTGGTGGCTCAGATCGCTGCTGCTCGGCACGCTCAACTTCGGCGCGTTCTTCGCCCTGCTGTTCGTTGCGGCGCAACGGCTCCCGGGTGGCGTCGCGGCAACTCTCGGCGCCACGCAACCCCTGCTGGTGCTCGGACTGGCCGCACTGCTGCTGCGCGAGCGCCCGCACCTGGCGATGGTGCTCGCCGCACTGGTCGGGGTCGCGGGCGTCTCCCTGCTGGTGCTGCGGGGTTCGGCGGCCTTCGACGCGGTCGGCGTCGCGGCGGGACTGGGCACCGCGGGCGTGATGGCACTGGGCATGGTGCTGACCCGGCGCTGGGGTCGCCCGACCGGCCGGGACGGCATGCCGGTGCACCAGTTGACCTCCACGGCCTGGCAGTTGCTGGGCGGCGCGGTCGTGTTGGTACCACTGGCATTGCTCACCGAGGGCGGCCTGCCCGCGATCGGCCTGCGCGAGCTGGGCGGCTTCGCGTGGCTCTCACTGATCGGCACCGCACTGACCTACGCGGTGTACTTCGCCGGGGTGCACCGGTTGCCCGCGGCGCTGACCTCATTGCTGTCGCTGGCGAGCCCCGTGGTGGCCACCCTGCTGGGCTGGCTGGTGCTGGGCCAGTCGCTGGGTGGGCCGCAGTTGCTCGGCGCGGGGCTGGTGCTGCTGTCGGTGGTGGCCGGACCGCTGCTGCGGCAACTGAGCGTCACAGGACGATTCCCCCTGTCCAGGGAACGACAAAGGGTTGTGATCAATGGCACATCGGCGCATGCTCGAATGACACGGATGGCCCAGCGAACAGCCAGAAGGGACCAGGTGGTGCAATGACGAAATCGCTTCATCGTGGCGGTGAGCGTCTCGGCTGCACCCCCGCGATCGGGTTGGTCGGTGCCGGTCCGGTCGCGACCGTGAGCAGCACTGGCTAGGTCTCGGGTGCGCGGGCGCCGCTTGGTGTCGGTTGCCTCTGGCGCACGTCGACGCTGTTGAGCCTTGTATACGGCGGCGTTTCCAGCGCCACGGCAGGGCTCCGCGCCACCTCGCCCAAACGATCGCTCCAGCCACGTTCCGATGGGAGAACCTGGGTGCGGTGGCCTCTCGCGAACTGCGAGGTCACCGCACCCAGGCGCGTCGGGGCGCCTATCGTGGTCGGCGGCGGCCCGAAGTGGGCGAGAAGTCGATCGGGAGGCACCGTGCAGTTCAACGACGACTCCGAGCTGGACACCTCACAGGTTTCCGACTACCGGGGCTCGGGTGGCGGCGGCGGTGGCGGCGGCATGGGGCTGGGTGGTGGCCTGGCGCTGGGCGGTGGCGGCCTGGGCATCATCGGGCTGGTGCTGTACCTGGTGATCAGCCACTTCGGTGGCGGGGGCGCGCGACCGGTCGCCGGGGGCAACGGCGCCCCGGACAACTCCAAGATCAGTGCGGAGTGCAAGACCGGGGCGCAGGCCAACACCGACCAGAGCTGCCGCCAGGTGGCGCTGGTCAACTCGATCCAGGCGTACTGGACCGACCAGTTCTCCCGCTCCGGCAAGACCTACAAGCAGTCCAACACCAACCTGTTCACCGGCCGGATCCAGACCGGCTGCGGCACCGGCACCACCGGCATGGGCCCGTTCTACTGCCCGGCCGACCAGAAGGTCTACATCGACCAGAGCTTCTTCTCGGAGTTGCAGAGCCGCTTCGGCGCCACCGGCGGGCCGTTCGTGGAGGGCTACGTGCTGGCGCACGAGTACGGCCACCACGTGCAGAACCTGCTGGGCACCAACCGGCAGGTCGGCAAGGACACCGGTCCGACCTCGGGCTCGGTGCGGCTGGAGTTGCAGGCCGACTGCTACGCGGGCGTGTGGGCCAACCACGCGAAGTCCACGCCCGGCAAGAACGGCAAGCCGCTGATCAGCAACATCACCGAGCAGGACATCGCCAACGCGCTGGACACCGCCTCGCGCATCGGTGACGACTTCATCCAGAAGAACCTGGGCAACGGGCACGTGGACTCCAGCAAGTTCAGCCACGGCACGTCCGATCAACGGCAGAAGTGGTTCAAGGCGGGCTACTCCTCGGGCAACCCGGCCAACTGCGACACGTTCCGGGCCACCGACCTGGGCTGATCGCTCACTCACCGCATCGGATCAGCGACATCGGCCGTTCGGGCTAACGAAGCGCTAACGAACCGGCCAAGCCCTGGGGACCGCACCGTCCGGAGTGGACGAACCGCGCGCATCATCCGGTTCCGAACGCACCCCGATGCGCTGGAGCACGCCATGAAGTCGACGGTTCGAAGATCCCTGACGACAGCGGCGTTGGTCGCCGCCTGCATGACCGGTGCGGCCGCCGCGGCGGGCGCCGTGCCCGAGGACCCGCCCCAGTCCGGCGACCAGCTGGCGACCGCGTACCCGGGCAACGTCGTCACGTGTGTGGAGGCCGGACTGGCCGGCGGGGCCATCTCGGTGACGGCCACCGTCGGCGACACCTACATCACGGTCACGGCGGTGCCCGCAGGGACCACGGTGACCGGGATCGTGGTGAAGGGCGGCCCGGCGTACAACACCTACCTGCCAACCGGTCTCGGTGCGCTGCCGTGGAGCAACCTGCACCCACCGCTGGTGCCCAGCGGCAATCCGGCGGGGATCAGCCACTGGTTCGCCTGCGGTCAGCAGCAGACAACCACCACGACCACCGCCAGCACGACGAAGACCACCACCGCAACGACCACTGCCACCGGCACGACGACGACCCCGCCGACCAAGACAACCACCACGACCTCAGCAACCACCACCACTGGCACGAGCACGGCTGTCACCACCGAGACCACAACAGCCGCCAGCACAACGACGACCACCGCGACTGGTTCCGACAGCCTTGCCTACACCGGCTTCAGCGGCGGCTGGCTGGCCGCGCTGGCGGCCGCGCTCCTGATCGGCGGAGTCGGGCTGGTCCTGGTTCCCAAGCTGCTGGCACACCGCCGCCGGTGAGGTGGTTGGCCGACTGCGGCGCTCAGCCGTCGCGGTCGGCCGAGTGCCCGGTGCCCAACAGCGGCAGGCACGGCTGAAGACCCGTCACCTCGGGGCGCCAGCCAGGCCGGTGTTCGGCGAACCGCTCGGCCGTGACCACCATGCGCAACTGCGTCGCGGCCTTGCCACGGCGCACGTCACTCCAGGTGCCGTCCTCGACGTAACCGAGCTTGCGGCTGACGCGGAACGAGGCCTGGTTGTCCACGAACAGCGAGGTTCGGGCGCGTCGCGCGGCCAGGTGGTCGAACACGAGGCCAAGCACGGCGGCACGGGCCTCGGTGCCGTAACCCTTGCCCTGGTGCGCCATGCCCAGCCACGAGCCGCTGGTGACCTCCCTGGTGATGGCGAAGTCGGTGCCGTCGACGCCCTGCATGCCGATCACCCGGCCGTCCAGTCTGATCAGGAAGTTCAGGGTCCAGCGCGCCGCGGTCAGCGAGTTGCGCTGTCCCCAGAAGTACTGCATCACGTTGCGCGGGATCTCCTCAGCAGGGGCGTCGGTCCACGGCACTCCGAACGGCATCTCCTCCGGCGGGTGCACGCCGCGAGCGGCCAGCCTGCCGAGTTCGGCCAGGCCCGCGTCCTCGTCCGGGCGCAACTCCAGGCGAGGCGTGCGCAGCACCAGGTTCCACAGCGGCCAAGGCTCCATGACGTGATGGTGCCCGCAGCGCGGACAGACTGCGAGCGGATTACCGTCGGGGCATGCGCGCGATCACGATCAGCCAGCCCGGTGGCCCGGAAGTGTTGCGGTGGACCGAAGTGCCCGATCTCAGCCCCAGGCCGGGTGAGGTGCTGCTCACCGTCGCCGCCTCCGCGGTGAACCGGGCCGACCTGTTGCAGCGGCAGGGCTTCTACCCGCCGCCGCCCGGCGCCTCCGAGGTGCCCGGCCTGGAGTGCTCGGGCACGGTCGCCGCGCTGGGCGAGGGTGTGACGGGCTGGCAGGTCGGCGACCAGGTGTGCGCCCTGCTGGCCGGTGGCGGCTACGCCGAGCAGGTCGTGGTGCCCGCCGAACAGGTGCTGCCGCTGCCCGGTGGCGTGGACCTGGTCTCGGCGGCCGGTCTGCCCGAGGTGGTCTGCACGGTGTGGTCCAACGTGGTGCAGCTCGCCGGGCTCAGCGCCGGTGACGTGCTGCTCGTGCACGGCGGCGCGGGCGGCATCGGCACCGCCGCGATCCAGATCGGCAAGGCCCTCGGCGCGACGGTGGCCGTGACGGCCGGGTCGGCGGAGCGGCTGGCGCGCTGCGCGGAGCTGGGCGCCGACGTGACGATCAACTACCGCGACCAGGACTTCGTGGACGAGGTGCGCAAGGCCACCGACGGGCACGGCGCCGACGTGGTGCTGGACAACATGGGCGGCTCCTACCTGGACCGCAACGTGGACGTGCTGGCCACCGGCGGGCGGCTGGTCGTGATCGGCATGCAGGGCGGTCGCAAGGGCGAGCTGGACCTGGGCAAGCTGCTCGCCAAGCGGGCGAGTGTGGCGGCGACCGGGTTGCGCGGACGGCCCGTCACGGGCAGCGGGGGCAAGGCCGAGATCGTGGCCGACGTGCGGGCCAGGCTGTGGCCGCTGGTGGCCGAGGGCAGGGTGCGGCCGATCATCGGGTCGGTCGTGCCCATGGCCGAGGCGAGCGCGGCACACCAGGCGCTGGAGAACGGCGAGGCCTTCGGCAAGGTGCTGCTCAAGGTGTGATGCGAGCTGGGGAGAGCGAGCCCGGCGCGCGGCTGGCCGGCACTCACGCGCCCCAAACCGGGACTCGCGCGCGGCTGAGCGGGACTCACGCCCTCCAGAGCGGGACTCAGCCACACCAAACCGGGACTCACGCGCTGGAGAGCGGGACTCGCACGCGGCGGGCCGGGACTCGCGCTCCCCAGAGCGGGACTCGCGGGGTCAGGGGGTGAGGCGGGCGCAGGCGAGGCGGGGGGTGGTGGTGCGGAACCGCAGGCCGAACTCGCGGCGCCAGCGGTCCAGCACGGTCAGCTCGCCCGGCTGGCCCACGTCGTCGAGCAGCACGCTGGCGCCCGGGGCGAGCACCCCGCGCAGCACGGGCAGCGCGGGGTAGCGGATCAGGTCCTCGCCGGAGGGGCCGTCGACCATCAGCAGGTCGACCAGTCCGTGCTGGTCCACGTAGTCGGAGACCTCCTGGTGCACGACCTGTGGCGCGTACCAGCCGGTCTTGGCCAGCGCGGCGGGGTGCTTGCCCAGCGGCACGTGCACGACCCGGGCCACGTGGCCGAGGCCCTCGCGCCGCAGCTGGCTGCTCACGAAGGCCGCGCGCCGCTCGTCGTCCTCCAGGGACAGCAGGTGCCCGAAACCGCGCCGGGCCAGCAACCGGGCAATGACCACGGTGGACGAGCCGCAGCCGCACTCCACCAGCACGCTGCGCGCCCCGACGAGTACCTCGTCCAGCAGCGCGGTCAGGCAGGACGGGGCCAGCTCACCCGCGGTGAAGGGCAGGTACTCGGTCAGCAACGGGGCCAGGCGCAACCAGGCCGCCAGGTCGGCGAACTCCCGCTGGTCCACGGCTCAGCCGAGTTCGGAGAGTGCTCTGATGAGCTGGTCGACCTCCATGGCGTTGGTGTAGTGCGCCAACCCGATGCGCACCGCACCGCCGATCTCGCCCACGCCAAGCACCGAGAACACCCCGGTCTGCCCGGAGTCGGCGAAGGCGCACACCCCGTGCCCGGCCAGGTGCTCCACGGCCTCGCTGGCCTTGACCCCGGACACCGTGAACGCCAGCGCGGGCACCCGGCGCATCGCGTCGCCGATCACCATGGCGTTGCGCGACCAGCGCAGCTCGTTGATCAGGTGCGCCAGCAACCCGGCCTGGTAGGACTTCACCGAGCCCAGCGAGGACAGCAGCCGCTCCCTGCGCGGGCCCACCGCGGCGTCGTCCAGCGCCGCCAGGTAGTCCACGGAGGCCACCAGCCCGGCCAGCAGCGGGTAGGCGTGCGGGCCCAGTTCGAGCCGCTCCGGGCCGCGCGCGCCCGCCTCCAGCGCCACCGAGGGCAGCCGGTCCAGCAGGGTGGCGTCGCGGAAGACCAGGGCGCCCACCGGGGGCCCGCCCCAGGAGTTGGCCGAGACGGCGACCACGTCGGCACCCATGGACACGATGTCCAGTGGCATGAACGGGGCCGCCGAGGAGGCGTCCACCACGACCAGCGCGCCCGCGTCCCGGGCGGTCGCGGAGATCTTGGCCAGGTCGGGTCGGGTGCCCACCGAGCCGGAGGCCGCGGTGATGGCCACCACCTTGGTCCTGGCCGACACCAGCCCGTCGTACTGCCAGGCGGGCAGCTCGCAGGTCTCGATGTCCACCTCGGCCCAGCGCACCGTGCCCCCGGAGCGCTGGGCGGCCCGTTGCCAGGGCGAGACGTTGGCCGGGTGGTCCAGTCTGGACACCACGACCTCGTCGCCCAGCAGCCAGCCGTCGCCGAGTGCGTCGGCCAGCCGTTGCAGCAGCACGGCGGAGCTGGGGCCGAGCACGACACCAGCGGGGTCGGCTCCAACCAGGTCGGCCACCGCCCTGCGGGCGGCGTCCACAATGGCCTCCGCCCGTTGGGAGGCGGGGAAGATGCCGCCCGGTCCGGAGACCGGGGCGCGCAGCGCGGTGGAAACGGCGGTAGCAACCTGTTCTGGCACCTGCATACCTGCTGGTGCGTCGAGGTGCACCCAGCCGTCGCCCAGCGCGGGGAACAGCCCACGTACCCGAGCGACGTCGAACGCCATGGCACACACCGTACGGAGGACGCCAAATCGCGCTACCCCCGGGTCGGATGACGACCCAAAGTGGGTATCGGGCCAAATTCACGGGCAGCTCGCCATCACCCGGATGACCGGGCCAGGATAGGGGGCATGAACCTGCCCAACGACGGCGAGTCCGGGAAGATCGAGAAAGAGCAGCACATCGTGGTTGTCGGGCCGGACGGTGCTCAGCTGGGCTCCGCGCGCATCCCCAGCGGGGAGGACGGCGAGGGCGGCCAGGACGTCAGCGGCCTGGTCGAGCAGCCCGCGAAGGTGATGCGCATCGGCACGATGATCAAGCAGTTGCTGGAGGAGGTGCGGGCGGCTCCGCTGGACGAGGCCAGCCGCAATCGCTTGCGGGAGATCCACAAGGCGTCCATCGCCGAGCTGGAGGACGGCCTCGCCCCCGAGCTGCGCGAGGAGCTGGAGCGGCTGTCCCTGCCGTTCACCGACGACTCCACGCCCTCCGACGCCGAGCTGCGCATCGCGCAGGCCCAGCTGGTCGGTTGGCTGGAGGGCCTGTTCCACGGCATCCAGACGGCGCTGTTCGCCCAGCAGATGGCGGCCAGGGTGCAGCTGGAGCAGATGCGCCGCGGCGCGCTGCCGCCCGGTTCGGGTGGTGGGGAGCACGAGGGCCCGCACATCCGCAGCACCGGTCAGTACCTGTGAGCGACGGGCACCCGGCGCGGCGTGACCACGCCGGGTGCCCGTTTTACTACGAACAGGTAAGCGGTGGAGACCGCTCCGTGACACGCCCACGCGTAGCAACACGTTCGGACGCCGGTACTCTTCCGTGTCGTGCATCCCTCCAGCACCATCGACCGCCCCGTGGAGCCGATCGCCTCGTCCAGCCGGACCTGGGCGCGTGCCTTCGGGGACATCCGTGACGGCCTGAACGCGCGCCAGCTCTGGGCGCACCTGGGCTGGCAGGACATCAAGCAGCGCTACCGCCGGTCGGTGCTCGGCCCGCTGTGGATCACCATCGGCATGGGCGTGACCGCGCTGGGCATCGGCCTGCTCTACGGCCTGTTGTTCGGCAACAACCCGGCGACGTTCCTGCCGTACGTCACGGTCGGCTTCATCGTGTGGAACTTCGTGCACGGCTGCCTGATCGAGGGACTGGACACCTTCATCGCCAACGAGGGGCTGATCAAGCACCTGCCCGCGCCGCTGTCGGTGTACGTGCTGCGCACGGTGTGGCGGCAGACCCTGATGTTCCTGCACAACATGGTCATCTACGTGATCGTGGCGGGCGTCTTCTTCGTCAGCATCAGCCATGCCTACACGCTGACGGACAAGATCACGCCCGGGGCCACGGTCACGGTCCATCCGGGCCTTGGCTGGTCCATGTTGCTGGCCATCCCCGGCTTCCTGCTGATCGCGCTCAACGGGGCCTGGGTCGCGCTGCTGCTGGGCATCATCAGCACCCGCTACCGCGACATCCCGCAGGTCATCAACGCCATCATCCAGCTGCTGTTCTACGGCACGCCGATCGTCTGGTCGCTGGACACGCTCGGCACGCACGCCGACACCGCGGCGCTGGTGTTGCAGTTCAACCCGCTGTTCCACCTGGTCGAGGTGCTGCGAGCACCGCTGCTCGGGCAGCAGATCGTCTGGCAGAGCTGGGTCGTGGTGCTGGGTATGACCGTGGTCGGCTGGGTGCTGGCCATGTTCGCCATGAAGAACTACCGCGCGCGCGTCTCCTACTGGGTCTGAGTGAGGCTTGGAAATGGTCAGCATCGACGTCTGGAACGCCTCGGTCGACTTCCCGATCTTCGACGCGAAGTCCCGATCCATGAAGAAGGCCGTGCTCGGCAAGGCGGGCGGCAAGATCGGCACCGAGAGCCGGGTCCCGATCATCGAGGCACTGCGGGACATCACGCTCTCGCTGCAGCACGGTGACCGGGTCGGCCTGGTCGGGCACAACGGCGCGGGCAAGTCCACGCTGCTGCGGCTGCTCGCGGGCATCTACGAGCCGACACGGGGCTCCTCCCGGATCAACGGCCGGGTCGCCCCGGTGTTCGACCTGGGTGTGGGCATGGACCCGGAGATCTCCGGGTACGAGAACATCATCATCCGTGGCCTGTTCCTGGGCATGACCCGCAAGCAGATGGAGAAGCGGGTCGAGGACATCGCGGAGTTCTCCGAGCTGGGCAACTACCTGTCGATGCCGCTGCGCACCTACTCCACCGGTATGCGGGTGCGCCTGGCGCTGGGCGTGGTGACCTCCATCGACCCGGAGATCCTGCTGCTGGACGAGGGCATCGGCGCGGTGGACGCGGCCTTCCTGGACAAGGCCCGCACCCGGCTCAACGACCTGGTGAAGCGCTCCGGTCTGCTGGTGTTCGCCTCGCACTCCGACGAGTTCCTGATGGAGCTGTGCAACTCGGCGATCTGGATGGACCACGGCCAGATGAAGATGCGCGGCTCGCTGCGCGAGGTGCTCACCGAGTACAAGGGCCGCGACCCCTTCGAGGGCATGTCGCACGAGCAGCTGGAGCGGCTGGGCCAGCTGCCGGTGCTGCCGAACGGGGACCCGGCGTGACCGCCGCGTCGCCGCTGCCCAAGGGAGCCGTGGTCGCGGTTGTGGTCACCCGCAACCGCCGCGAGCTGCTGGCCAACTCGCTCAAGGTGATGGCGGCGCAGAGTGTGCCGCTGCACCACCTGGTCGTGGTGGACAACGGGCCGGAGCAGTCCGCCAAGGAGATCGTCGAGTCCTGCCCGATCCCGTCCACGTACCTGCTCTCGCACCGCAACCTCGGCGGCGCGGGCGGCTTCGCGCTGGGCATGCTGCACGCGCTGGCGCTGGGCGCCGAGTGGGTGTGGCTGGGCGATGACGACGGGCGCCCCGCCGACGAGAACGTGTTGCAGGTCCTGCTGGAGGAGGCGCAGCGGCGCAAGCTGGCCGCGGTGTCCCCGGTGGTGGCCGACATCGACGACCCGAACCAGCTGGCCTTCCCGCTGCGCCGCGGCCTGACCTGGAAGCGCGGCACCTCCGAACTGGGTGAGGACTTCCTGCCCGGTATCGCCTCGCTGTTCAACGGCGCCCTGTTCCGCGCCAGCGCGCTGGACGTGGTGGGCGTGCCGGACTACCGGCTGTTCTTCCGCGGGGACGAGGTGGAGATCCACCGCAGGCTCATCCGCAGCGGGCTGCCCTTCGGCACCACCCTGCGCACGACCTACCTGCACCCCAACGGTTCCGGCGAGTTCAAGCCGATGCTGGGCGGCCGGTTCCACGCGCAGGACCCCGAGGACCAGATCAAGCGGTACTACACCTACCGCAACCGCGGCTACCTGCTGTCCCAGCCGGGCATGCGCAAGCTGGGCGCGCTGGAGTTCATCCGCTTCGGCCTGTACTTCCTGGGTGTGCGCAAGGATCCCAAGGCGTTCGCGCAGTGGGTGAAGCTCGTGCTGCAAGGTCGGCACGAACGCTTCTACCGGAAGTGAGAGAAGGCCCCGCGCACACCGTGTGCGGGGCCTTCCTGCTTCTCACCGAACTCAGTTCTCGAACACCTTGCGCCAGGACTCGACCGAGGTCAGCTCCGGCAGGGCGTCGCGGTACACCTGCTTCATCCGCGGCCACTCGCGGGCGAGCCTGCGGTAGTTGTTGATGACCCGCTTGCCCAGTTCGCGGAACTCCCTGGGGTCGCGGCGGCGGAAGGACACGCCGCTGCCGTCCGCGTTGGACACGGTGGCGCTGTCCAGGTTGCCCAGCAGGAACCAGCGGGCGTTGTTCGCCGGAACGTTGATCTGCGGGCGGTCCATCGCAGCCGGTTCCGGCTCCTTGAGGTTGTGCAGCAGCGCCTCGAAGGCCCGCACCGCGATCACGGCGGGGTTCACCGGGGGACGCAGCATCTGCTCGGCCCGCACCATGTCGAAGGTGGGCGGCGGGAACTCCCGTGCCGAGGGCAGGGTCTGCGCGTCGGTGTACTTCTTGCGCAGCTGGGCCACGTCACCGATCGCGGTCCGCATCGAGTCGAACAGGCGGTCCGGACCTGCCAGGAAGTCCTCGATCGCCTTCTGCTGGAGGGCGACCGTGGAGTACTCCATGGACAGCAGGTGCCGCAGCGACAGCTTCAGGCCCTGTTGCACCAGGGTCTTGCGCACGTCGTACGGGCTGTGCAGCGCGGCAAGGATCAGCCGGTTGCGGGTGTGGAAGTACGCCTGCCAGTCGGTGGCGTCGTTCTTGTCGGTCCAGGGCATGTGCCAGACCGCCGAACCGGGCAGGCTCACCGTCGGGTAGCCCTTGTGCAGCGCCCGCAGCGAGTACTCCGAGTCGTCCCACTTGATGAACAGCGGCAGCGGCATGCCGGTCTGCTCGACGACCTCACGCGGGAACAGGCACATCCACCAGCCGTTGTAGGTGACGTCGATGCGCCGGTGCAGCTTCTTGGACTTGCGCAGCGACTTGCTGGCGAAGTCGTGGTCGGTCACCGCGCCGGGAGCCGCCCGCCAGAAGCAGGAGCCCAGGTCGATGACCTCGCCCATGGTGTGCAGCCGGGACCTGGCCTGCAGGTTGAGCATGTGGCTGCCGACGACCACCGGCTGCGTCGCGGCCCGCGCGAAGGCGTTGGACCGCAGCAGCGCGTCCGGCTCCAGCCGGATGTCGTCGTCCATCAGCATGATCTGGTCGGCGTCGGTGTTCACCAGCGACTCGAACATGCCGCGGCCGAAACCACCCGAGCCGCCCAGGTTGGGCTGCTCGATGACCTGGAGCCGGTCACCGAGCGCCTTGGCAGCCTCGGTGAAGCCCTCGGTGTCGCGCACCTTGACCGCGCCCTGGTCGGCGACGAACACCTTGGACACCACCGCGAGCACGGCGGGGTCCTCGCCCAGGGTGCGCAGCGCGATCACCGCGTCCACCGGGCGCATGGTGGTGATGGCCACCGCGATCTTCTGCTCGGGCAGTTGCTCGTCGGTGGTCCAGGCGCCGTCCTTGAGCTCCAGCGTGGAGTCGTCGGTGAACAGGTCGAACCAGATCCAGCCGCCGTCCTCGAACGGGGTCAGCTTGACCCGCAGGTCGACCTGGGTCCACTGCTTGGGGCTGCGGATCGTGCGCCCCTCCAGGTGCACGTGCTCGCCGCTGGGCTTGGACCGGTACATGTCCACCCGGCCCGAGCCGCGCAGGGTCAGCCGCAGCACGACCTCGCCCACCCGGGTCCAGCGCTTCCAGTAGCTGGCCGGGAAGGCGTTGAAGTACGAGCCGAAGGACACCTTGGCCGAGCGGGGCACGGTGACCTCGCAGCGACCCGACACATGGCTGTGCGTGTTCTTGGACTCGTCCAGGTACAGCGGCCGGACGTCGAGCGGGTCACCGTCGCGCGGCAGGATGATGCGCTGGAGCACGGTGCCCGACGAAGCGCTGGCCTTGCTGTCGGCCGCTGCCTTGGCTGGCGCGGCCGGCTGGTCAGTCCTCGTCTGATCGGTCACGTCAGTCCTCCAGTGAGCCGTCCAGTGAACGGCCTTCGGTCAGGTAGGGAGCGATCTTGTTGTCGTACATGCTCAGCGCTGAGCCGATCGCCATGTGCATGTCAAGGTACTTGTAGGTGCCGAGTCGACCACCGAAGAGCACCTTGCGCTCGGCGGCCTCGCGCTTGGCGAGCTCGCGGTAGGCGGCCAGCTTCGCCCGGTCTTCCTCGGTGTTGATCGGGTAGTAGGGCTCGTCGCCCGACTCCGCGAACCGCGAGTACTCGCGCACGATGACCGTCTTGTCGGTCGGGTAGTCGCGCTCCGGGTGGAAGTGCCGGAACTCGTGGATCCGGGTGTAGGGCACGCCCTCGTCGTTGTAGTTCATCACGGAGGTGCCCTGGAAGTCGCCGACCGGCAGGACCTCGGTCTCGAAGTCGAGCGTGCGCCAGCCCAGCTCACCCGCGCTGTAGTCGAAGTACTTGTCCAGCGGGCCGGTGAACACCGTGAGGGTGCCCTCGGGGATCTGGTCGCGCACCTCGAAGTAGTCGGTGTCCAGCCGGACCTCGATGTTCGGGTGGTCGGCCATCTTCTCCAGCCAGGCGGTGTAACCGTCGACGGGAAGGCCCTCGTAGGTGTCGTTGAAGTACCGGTTGTTGAAGTTGTAGCGGACCGGCAGCCGGGTGATGATCGCCGCGGCCAGTTCCTTCGGGTCGGTCTGCCACTGCTTGGCGGTGTAGCCGCGCACGAAGGCCTCGTACAGGGGACGGCCGATCAGCGAGATCGCCTTCTCCTCGAGGTTCTTCGCGTCCGCCGAGTCGATCTCGGCCGCCTGCTTGGCGATCAGCTCGCGGGCCTCGTCCGGGGTGTGCGAACGACCGAAGAACTGGTTGATCATCCCCAGGTTCATCGGGAACGAATACACCTGGTCGCGGTAGCGCGCGAAGACCCGGTGCTGATAGTTGGTGAACTCGGTGAACTGGTTCACGTAGTCCCACACCCGCTTGTTGGAGGTGTGGAACAGGTGCGCCCCGTAGCGGTGCACCTCGATCCCGGTTTCCGGCTCCGCTTCGGAGTACGCGTTTCCACCGATGTGATTGCGGCGCTCCAGCACCAGCACGCGCTTGTTCAGCTGCGTGGCAGCTCGCTCGGCCACGGTGAGGCCGAAGAATCCAGAACCGACGATGATCAGGTCATAGCCCGAGAAGCTCACGGCGAGCCAGGCTACCGCAACCCGGTTTTGCCACGACACAGCGGCCGCCGCAAGGACCCTACCTCAGTCAACTACCCAACGTGGTCGAACTCGGATGTGATTTGACCGAAAGTGGCAACCGCGAGGACACCTGCGGGAAATGACGGCAGCGGTGAGCCGCGTCACGCCGGAGTGAGCGCGCGGTAGCGGCGTGAGATACGCCTGAGCCAGCGCACGTTCTCGGCGAGGTCGGTGGAGTCGGAGCCGGTGGGGATCGCCGACCTGTCGCCCAGGGGCGGCGGGTCCCCGGCGCGGAGCCGGCGCAGCGCACCCGCCAGCATCTCGGCCTCGGCCCGGTCCGGGCCGCCGGGCAGCGCCCGCTGGTAGACGGCCGGGTCGCAGTGGTCCAGCAGCGCGCGGCGAGCGTCCCAGATCTGCACGACCCGCAGGTGCAGCCTCAGGTCCATGTCCGCCCAGTGCGGGGCCCAGCGCTCGTTCCACGCGGTGCCGAGCCGCCGCGCGAGCCGGTTGCCGGGGAAACGGCGGTCCAGCCACTCGCTGAACCGGGACGGGTCCAGGCCCATGCGCACGTGCGGGAACGGCTCGGTCAGCGCGTGCCACAGCGGGTGCAGCGCGCGGTGCGCCCGGTGCCTGCGCAGCCAGCGGCCCAGCGCGGACAGCGCGGGTCCCCAGCCGGGCACCGTCAGCCCGATCAGGCCCATCGGCAGGGCGGCGCCGATCAACCAGGCGGTGACGTCGCCCTCCTTGAACAGCACCGCCCCGCTGATCACCGAGGTGCCGATGTAGCCGACCTTGAAGCAGCAGTACACGACGGCGATCGAGTCGCCGATGCCGCCGACCACCATGCCGCGACGGATCCACGGCTCGGTGGACAGCCGCGACCAGCGCCAGGACAGCACGGCGATCGTGCCGACCGCGGTGCTCAGGTAGAGGGTGAACACCATGATGTAGGCCGAGGTCCACGGCGCGTGCGCGTAGCGGGCGGAGAAGCCCTCCGTGTAGTCCATCGGCGGGGCGAGCGAGGCGAAGCCCACGGCCAGCACGACCGCGCACAGCAGCACCAACCCGTGCCGACGCGCCTTGCGCCAGGCCGTGGCGCGCTCGTTGATGGAGAACAGGAAGAGCAGGACCGCCATGTAGCCGCCCGTCATGGTGGCCACGTGGGAGGCGACGGAGACGCACCAGTCCAGCGGGTGCAGCGGCACGTTGCGCTGGGCGCCGAACCCGGCCACGCCGAGCAGGATGCCCAGCACCAGGAACACCATGGCCAGCACGGCGCCCCACAGCGCGGGGTTGCGCGGGTTGCGCACCAGCGAACGGATCATGTAGCCCGCGCACAGCGCCGCGATGGCCGCGGTCACCTGGATGACGTAGTCGATCACCTGGTCCCCCGGCGCATCAGCGCGGCCACGAACCGCTCGTTGGCCGCGGCGATCTCGGGACTGCTGTGCCGGACCGGGATCATGCTGCGGGACACGCCCGCGCGCAGCCAGATCAGCGCGGCGGTGATCTCCGCCACCTTCTCGTCCAGCCCGGAGTAGCCGTCCCGCTTGGCGAAGCGGTGCGCGCTGTCCACCAGGTCCGGGTCCAGCTCGGTGAGCTCCTCGTCGGTGAGGTCCTCCAGGGTCACGCCGCGGTGCGCGAACAGCACGTGCGCCGCCTCGTGCATGACCACGTGCTCCTGCTGGAGCGGGGCGAGGGCCTCGTCGTAGACGATCACGATGTCGCGTTCCCGCTCGATCACCAGTCCGCCCGCGCCGTCGCGGGGCAGCGGGGCGGGCAGCAGGGAGATGGCCTTGCCCCTGCGCTCGGCGATCTGGTCCAGCAGGTGGTCCACGTCGAACGGCGTGGACCAGTCCAGTTCGTCCAGGGTGCGGTCGATCATCCGCCGCAGGTCAGCCGCCTGGCCGATGGCGCACTCCCTCCGAGTCGCCGAGCTTCTCGATCAGCTGCGCGACGGCGGCCAGCCCGTCCGGGGACAGGCTGCCGAGCCGGGCGTTGAGCCCGCGGACCCCGTTGCGCTCGGCCGCCTCCTGCAACCTGCGGGCGGCGGCCAGCGCGTCGAGCTGCTCGTCGGCCATGGCGGCCTTCTCGTCGTCGAGGAAATAGGTGACCTTCACGCCGAAGTACTTCGCGAGCGCTTCCAGCGTTTCGATCTTCGGATTGACCTCCTGGCCGGTGCGCAGCTTCCAGACGGTCGTCCTGGATTTTCCGATGGCCTCGCCGATCGCCTGGTCGGCGACGCTGGCCTCGCCGTCCCGTTCCGCCTTCTTGGCGATCAGAGTGGTCAGGGCCTGCGCGAGCGTGCGCTGGCTGCCAGCAGGGGACATGTGGGGCTCCTCACCGGGACACGTGTTCAGGCAACTTTACTTGACAGCCTGACCTGGCCTTGCTCTATGCTGGGTCACGTCCATCGGGGTGCCAGGGGGGCATCCCGATGGACTCGGGGGGAGGGCCCGCACAGTTCTGGTGAGCGGTACAACACAACTCCGCAGTCTAGCAGCAAGGAACTGCGCTTATCCGCTCATTCACGCGGCAGGAAATGCCGTTGGGAATGATTTCGCGCGCCCATTCCAGAATGCACGGTGACCGGCATCCCCATGCCCGGACACCACACCGCGGTCGGCGCGGCCCACCCCAGGGGCTGTGCCGACCGCCTCCGCGCGGGCAGGTCCGTCTGATCGTCCAGGTATCGTCCTGTCCCGGGGGAGGCCCGGCCCGGTGCCGGGAGATCCGCGGTCCGTGTGCACGACTTCCGGGGGCCGCAACCCCGCACGTGTGCGGGGCAGCAGGCCACTGGCCTACGGACGGCGATGGAGCGAAACCTCTCATGACCTGGCTCGACGCGGTGCCCCTGGCACTGGTGTGCGCGGCGTGGCTGATCCTGCCCGGACTCCCGGTCACCTACCTGGCCGGACTGCGCGGCATCACCGCGGTGGGCGTGGCCCCCGCGGTCACCGTGGCCGTGACCGGCGTGTCCGCCGTGGCCGCCAACAAGCTCGGCATCGGCTGGTCGATCTGGGTGCCGCTGGTGTCGGTGCTGGTGCTGGCCGTGCTCGTCGGACTGGGCGCCCTGCTGCTGCGCCGCCGGTTCCAGGTGGTCCGCCCGGCCGACCCGCGCGGGCTGCTGGTCGCCGCCCTGCTCGGCCTGGTGCCGGTACTGGTGATCGGCAGCGTGATCCTGGTCAAGGGCATGGGGCGCCCCGAGGAGCTGGCGCAGACCTTCGACACCGTCTTCCACTACAACGCGGTCGGCTACATCCTGGACAGCGGCAACGCGTCCTCGCTGACCCTCGGCACGCTCGGGCTGCCCGGCCTCGGCGGCAGCTTCTATCCCGGCGCCTGGCACGACCTCGTCTCGCTCGCCGTGCTCAGCACCGGCGCGGGCATCCCCGCCGCCTCCAACCTGATGGCCGGGGTGCTCGCGGTGGTCGTCTGGCCGCTGTCCTGCATGGTGCTGGTCCGCCAGGTGATCGGCCGCTCGGTCGCCGCGATGGCCTGCACCGGGGTGGTCAGCATCGCGTTCAGCACCTTCCCGTGGGGCCTGCTGGGCTTCGGCGTGCTGTGGCCGAACACCCTGGGCATGACCGTGGCCCCGATCGGCATCGCCGCGGTGCTCTCGCTGTCCGGGCTGGCCACCGACGACGCGCTGGGCAAGGCGCGCGCCTGGCCGCTGCTCGGGATCAGCTACGTGGCCGCCGGCCTGGCACACCCCAACGTGGTGTTCAGCATGACCGGGATCGGCTTCTTCGCCGTGCTGACCGGTGCGCTGCGCCGGTCGATCGGCCTGTACCGGGAAGGCCGCAGGGCGCGCGCGTTCGTCGGCCCGGTGGTGGTGGTCGTGCTCTTCGGCGCGGTGTGGTGGTGGGCGGCGCACGCCTCGGTGTTCGAGCCGATCCGCCGCTCCTACTGGCCGCCCTTCGAGTCGCCCGCGCAGGCGGTCGGCGAGGCGCTGCTCAACGCGCAGAACAACCGCACCGCCCTGTGGGCGCTGTCCGCGGTGGTGCTGGTCGGCATCGTGCTGGCCAAGCGCTACCGCGCGCTGCGCTGGGTGGTCGCCGGGCACGCGCTGTCGATCTTCCTGTTCGTGGTGGCCGCCTCGATGAACCGGCCGGACACCGCCAAGTTCACCGGCTTCTGGTACAACGACTCGTACCGGCTGGCCGCCATGCTGCCGATCACCGGCGTGCCGCTGGTGGTGGCCGCGCTGCTGTGGGCCGCCACCAAGACCACGGAGTGGGGCAAGCTGCCGCGACTGGGCGGGCTGCTGCGCTCGGTCACCGGGTTGACCGTGGTCCTCGCCGCGCTGCTCGTGGTGGCCACCAAGGGCCTGTACTTCGGGGCGCACGCCGAGTCGATCAAGTCGATCTACGCCGGTGCGCGCCGCTCCGCCGACAGCACACTGGTCAGCGACCGCGAACTCGCCTTCTTCCAGCGGATCAAGGACAAGATCCCGGCCGATGCCATGGTGGCCAACAACCCCTGGGACGGCACGGTCATGATGCCCTCGCTGATCGGCCGCAAGACGATCGGCGCGCAGCTGCTGCTGGACTCGAACCCGGCCTACACCTACCTCGCCCAGCACCTGGTGGACGTCGCGCGGGACCCGCAGGTCTGCCGGTACGCCAAGCAGCTTGGCGTCGGCTACCTGGTGATCGGGGACGGCACGTTCTGGTCGGCCGACGGCAGGCGGTTGCAGTACCCGGGCACGATCGACCCAGGCAGGCGCCCCGGATTCCAACTGCTGGACTCCGACGGCCCGATGAAGCTGTTCCGGATCACCGCCTGCGGCACGGGCTGAACCCGGAAATCCTCGCAGGTCGCGGGTTCATACACTTCGGACTGCCCTTCCACCTGGACGTGGCTTCGGCGCTGGCCTGACGGCCACCGATGCTGATGGAGCGGTCCCCCATGACCTGGCTCGACGCTGTGCCGGTTGTGCTCGTGTGCGCGGCCTGGCTGATCCTGCCCGGACTCCCGGTCAGCTACGCCCTCGGCCTGCGCGGGATCGCCGCGCTCGCGACCGCGCCGACCATCACGATCACGGTCACGGCCTTCACCGCCGTGGCCGCGGGCAAGGCCGGTGTGCACTGGTCGGTGCCGCTGGTGATCGGCGTGCACCTGGTGCTCGCCCTGCTCGCCGGGCTCGGCAGTCTGCTGCTGCGCCGCCGCACCGCGCGGCGGGAACCGGATCCGGGCTGGGTGCTCGGCGCCGCGCTGCTCGTGCTGGTGCCGACCGCGGTGCTCGGCGCGTTCGGCCTGGTGCCCGGGTTCGGCGGGGTGGAGACCCTGGCTCAGTCCTTCGACTCGGTGTTCCACTACAACGTGGTCGCGTCCATCCTGGACACCGGCAATGCCTCCTCGCTGTCCCTGGGCTCGATCACCTCGCCGAGTGTCACCGGCGCCTTCTACCCGGCCGCCTGGCACGACCTGGTCTCGCTGGTGGTGCTCAGCACCGGCACGTCCATCGCCGCCGCCACCAACCTGCTCGCCGGGGTCGCCGCGCTCGTCGCCTGGCCGATCGGCTGCATGCTGCTGGCCCGCCAACTGTTCGGCCGCTCGCCCGCCGCGATGGTCTGCACCGGCGTGTTGAGCATCGCCTTCACCGCGTTCCCGTGGGGACTGCTCGGTTTCGGCGTGCTGTGGCCGAACACCCTGGGCATGGCGATGGCCCCGGTCGGCCTGGCGCTGACCGCCTCGATCGCCGGTGTGGCCGAACAGGACGTGATCGGCAGGGGCCGGGCCTGGCTGCTGCTGCCGCTCTGCTTCGCGGGCGCCGGACTGGCCCACCCCAACGTGGTGTTCACCATGGCGGCACTGGGCTTCTTCGTGGTGATGGCAGGCATGTTGCGGCGCAGGGCACGACTGCGCGCCGAGGGTCGCGGCGCTCGCGGCACGATCGACATGCTGCTGGTGTTCCTCGGTTACGCGCTGGTCGGCCTGTGGGTCGTGACGACCCCGGTGTTCCTGCCGGTGCGGCGCACCTACTGGCCGCCCTTCGAGTCCCCGCTGGAGGCCGCGCGGGACGTGCTGCTGAACTCGCCCAACCTCAAGCCCGCGCTGTGGGTGGTCTCCGTGCTGGTGGTCGTCGGCGCGGTGCTGTCGATCCGGCGCCCCGCACTGCGCTGGGTGGTCTGCGCGCACGCGCTGTCCGGCGTGCTCTACGTGTTGACCGCCTCGGTGAACGCGCACGGCAGCCAGCGGTTGACCGGCTACTGGTACAACGACTCGTTCCGGCTGGCCGCGATGCTGCCGATCACCGGCGTGCCGCTGGCCGTGGCCGCACTGGTCTGCGCGGCCACGGCCCTGCTGAAGGCCAGGCCGTCGCTGGTGCCGTGGCTCGCGACGGGGTTGACGGCCGTGGTCGTGGCGGCCACCGGCGGGCTGTACGCCAGGGAGCACGCGGACGTGCTCGCGCCGGTCTACCAGACCCAGGGCCGCAACCCGGACTTCACGCTCGTGGACGACTCGGAGCTGGCGTTCTTCCAGCGGGTCAAGGACAAGATCCCGGCGGGCTCCGTGGTGGCCAACGACCCGTGGGACGGCAGCGCCCTGCTCTGGGCGACCACGGGCCGCCGGGTCATGTCCCCGCAGCTCGGTTTCGACGTGCCCGAACCGCAGAAGTACCTGGCCGACCACCTGGTGGACGCGGGCCGCGACCCCAAGGTGTGCACGGTGGCCAAGCAGCTGGGCGTGAACTACATGCTGATCGGCAAGGGCCTGTTCTGGCCCTGGATCGAGGCGCCGAAGCAGCTGTACCCGGGCATCGCCGACCCGGGCAACCGACCCGGTTTCCGGCTCGTGGACAGCGACGGCTCCAGCAAGCTGTACCAGCTCACCGCCTGCTGAGTCCCGCTCACCGCCGGGCGAGTCCCGTCCGGCGGTGAGCGAGTCCCGCTCAGCGGCGGCGCAGCACCAGCGCCACCGCGACGCCCAGCCCGGCAGTCGGCGCGACGGCCAGCCCCAGCACCGCCCTGAACACGGTGTCGCCGGGGGCGAACAGCAGCAGCAACGCACTCACCGCGACCACCACGCCCCAGGTGATGAGCACGTGGTCGACCCGGGTGTTGGCGACCATGACCGCGGCGAACAGCAGGACCGCGGCCATCAGCACCGAGGACCAGACCAACCCGGCCACGGCCCAGCCCGCCACCGGCGCCAGGTTCGGGTAGATCACCGACAGGATCCAGGGGCCGATCAACCCACCGAGCGCGGCACCGACCAGCGCCAGCCCGAGGGCGCCGAGCACGATCTTGACCAACAGGGCTCGCAGCTGCCTGCGGCCGTCCTCGCTGTGCGAGAGCCGGACCACGGCGGGCACCGCCATGGCCTGCACCGGGGAGAACAGCAGCAACGGCAGCCGGGCCAGGGTGAGCGCGGAGAACAGGGCGCCGACCGCGGTGCTCTCCCCGCTGGAGGCCAGCAGCTTGACCAGCACGGGGTAACCGGTGATCACGCAGGCGGTCAGCCCGGCGCTGATCATCAGGATGACGATGCGCCCGGCCACGGCCCGCCAGGGCTGCCAGCCGCCGCGCCAGTCCACCAGCCGCGCCGAGGTGACCGCGAAGGCCAGCCACGCGAAGGAGCCCAGCGCCACCGCCACCGCGAGCCACACCATCCCGGTGAGCCCGGCCAGCACCACCACGCCGATCAGCACCAGCCGGATGAGCGCCTCGGTGACGATGATGCCGCCGTAGAGCCGGATCCGGTCCTGACCGACCAGCAGCCCGCGCACGCAGTACTGCGCGGTGAAGGCGAGCCCGCCGACGACCGCGATCAGCACCAGCTCCCCGTGCCCGCCGACGAGGCGGTTGGTGACCGGCGGCAGCAGCACGAGCACCGAGACCAGGATGATCAGGCCACCGGCGACAGCGGCGGTCTGCAACGCGGCCCCGCTGGTGGGCCTGCCCTCGCCCCTGGCCAGTGCGGAGAGCCGGGAGACCTCCTGCTCCAACGGGTTGAGCGCGGAGCCCAGCCCCATCAGCAGGCCCCAGAAGGCCAGGAAGGTCTCGACCTCGGTGGCCGGGAGCAGCCGGGGGAAGGCCAGGGTGATGGCCGCACCGAGGCCCGTCGCCACCAGGATCGCGATCGAGACGGTGCCGACCGACTTGCCGCTGACCGGAGCGTCCTCCGCGGCCAAGCTCACTTGCCCAGCCGCTTCCGCACGGCCAGCGTGAGGCCGCGCACCGCGCCCGCACCGAAGCAGGCGGCGAACAGCGGCAGCAGCGTGCCGACCGCCTTGGCCTGCCCGGTGCTGCCCCCGCTGCGGCGCACCACGGCGGCAGCGGCGGCCGAACCGGCCACGCCGATGGCCAGCGCGGTCTTGGGCCGCTTGACCAGCAGCACCAGCCCGCCGACCCCGGCGGCGGCGGCGACCGCGGCGGCCTTGCGCACCGGTCCCGGCGAGTCCAGATAGCTGTCGATGAATGTGGTGCCGCGGAAGTACGCGTGCCGCACGAATTTCTGGAGCGAATCGCGGCTGTGGTATTCGGCACTGAACGAGGGGCTGATGTGAATTCGGTGCGATTCCGCGATCGACCGGATCATCCGGGTGTCGTCGCTGGCCAGCTTGGGATCGTCGAACAGCGAGGAGAACGACTGGGCCGCCGCGAGCAGCACCTCGCGCGGGGCGGTGAAGAAGCCGGTGCCCTTCGGGAAGGCGTCGAAGTCCTCGGCGCCGAAGGACATCAGCTCCGGCTTGGCCAGGTAGCGGCGCCAGGCCACGGTGACCAGGCCGGACCAGAAGGCGCCGTACGGGCTGCCGTCGGTGGCCACGTTCACGTGCCCGTTCCAGACCACGCGGTCGGGGTGCTGGGTGAGCTGTTCCCGCAGGTAGGACAGGGAATCGGGGTCGACGATCACCCGGCTGTCCAGCAGCAGCACCTGGCTTCCCGAGGCCCTGCGCAGACCGGCCTGGCGCGCGGCGAACCGGCCCGAGTTGGCCTGCGTGACCACCACGACACCGGGCTGCGCGGACAGCTCGGCGAGCCGGGCCGGGGTGTCGTCGGTGCTGCCGTCGTCGACCAGCACGACCTCGATCGGCCAGGACGCCTTCTCGGCGGCCGTGAGCAGGGCCGTGACGGAACGCGTGATCCACTGCTCCTCGTTGAAGACCGGGATCACCACGCTCAGGCTCAGCCGCCCTGCTAGGCTTTCCTGGTTGTCAGGTGAGTTGCTCCAGCTCATCACACCTGACAGTATCCTCCCGGTACCCCGGTCCCCGGCTTAAGGGTCCCCATCCGTGATTGCCTTCATCGTTGGCACCACTGCCGAACTGATCAAAATCGCCCCCGTGTACCACGCGGTCGTGGCCAGGGGCGGCAAGCCGAAGCTCTGGTTCACCGCTCAGCACGTGGACGAGGTCGCCGACACCCTCGACGACCTCCGGCTGCCCGCTCCCGACCTGTGGCTGGTCCCGCAGGGCACCGCCCGCAACCTGGAGAAGCCCTCCCAGGTGCCCGGCTGGGCGATGTCGGTGGCCAGGTCCGTGCTGTCCCAGCGCAAGCACCTGCGCCAGGTGCTCACCGAGGACGGCAAGCCCGGCCTGGTCGTCGTGCACGGGGACACCTTCACCACCCCGTACGGCTCGCTGATCGGCCGCATCCTGGGCGCCCGCGTGGCGCACGTGGAGGCGGGCACCCGCAGCGGCAGCCTGCTCAGCCCGCTGCCGGAGGAGGCCAACCGGCGGATCGCCGCGCACCTGGTGGACATCCACTTCGCGCCGACCCCGCGCGAGGTGCACAACCTGCGCAAGGTCAAGGGCGTCGTGGTGGACACCGGTGCCAACACGGTGATCGACGCGCTGCGGCTGGCGGAGGGCACCACCCCCGCGGTGGACGACCTGCCCGCCGAGTTCGGGCTGGTCACCCTGCACCGCTTCGAGTTGTTGCAGCGCCCGGAGAAGTTCCGCGAGGTGCTGGAGCTGCTGCGTGAGGCCAGCGCCCGGCTGCCGCTGCTGTACCTGGTCGGCGCGCACGAGCGCGAGCGGCTGGAGTCCCTGGACCTGTACCGGCTCTTCGACGAGGACCGGTTCATCCTGCGGCCGAAGCTGCGCTACCTGGGCTTCCTGCCGGTGCTGACCCGCGCCAAGTTCGTGGTCACCGACTCCGGTGGGTTGCAGGAGGAGTGCGCCTACCTGGGCGTGCCCTGCGCGATCCACCGCGAGCGCACCGAGCGGCACCAGGGCCTTGGCGAGAACATCCTGCTGACCGGGATGCGCACCGAGCCGCTGCGCGAGTTCCTCAGCGACCCGGAGTCCCGGCGCCGCCCCTCGGCACTGGACAAGTACCAGCCCTCCGAGCTGATCGCCGACACCCTGTCGCAGCTGGGCTACTGCTGATCTGCTTGCACCGCAACGGGAAGGCCCCGGCCACTCGGCCGGGGCCTTTCTTGTGGGCCGGCGTCATGAAGGTGCCCTTCACGACGTTGAACGTCTCAAAGGGCACCTTCATGACAAGGCCGCCCGCCCTCTAGTCCGCGAGCTGGTAGACCGTGGCCCGCGCGTTGTGGAAGATCGGCCGCAGGGACCTGACCTGCTCCAGGTCGCGGAAGCCCTTCGCCCGTCCGCCGGCACCGTCCACGCTGCCCTCACCGACGAACACGTAGCGCACCTTCAACTGCTGCAAGGCCTTGCGCACCTCGGGGTTGCCGTCCAGCTCGTTGAGCCTGTCCAGCACCGTGGTGCGGTTGAGCCCGTCGGCCGTCTGCTCCTGCGGACCGATCTGCGCTGATCCGAACAGCGGTCGCACCCCGTCGATGGCCCACATCCAGGTGGAACCGTCGTGGGAGTCGTTGGCCACCACGGCCCCCTGCGGGATGTTGTCGTGCATCCAGTGCAGGGCCTGGATCTTCGTGTTGTCCACCACCGGGCCGTCCCGCCACAGGTCGCGCAGGCGGTCGGTGTTGCGGCCCAGGTACAGCCCGTGGGTGAGCAGTCCCAGCAGCACCAGCACGAGGCCGACGGCCACCGGCCCGGTCAGCGCGGGCCGGTCCTTCAACCCCGCGGAAACCTTGCCCAGCAAGGAGATCAGCGCATCACGCAGGGTGACCAGGCCGATCGCGGCCAGCCCGATCAGGCCGAGCGTGGCGATCGCGGCCAGCCGCCAGGAGTCGTTCCACCACGGGGAGTTCAGCACGTGCGAGAGCGTGGTGTTGTACCCAGCGTCCAGCACGGTCAGTCCGGTGAAGGCCAAGCCGCCGAGCAGCCACCAGAGCATCGAGCGGAACTTGGCCTTGTGCAAGCCGATCAGGCCGAGCAGCAGCAGTGCGGTGAACCACCACTGCGGCAGGTCCCGGCTCTTGGAGGAGGTCAGCAGCCTGCCCACCGCGTCGCCGGGTGAGTACGTGGCGGGCCACAGCACGTCACCGGCGTTGGCCACGGTTTGCAGGATCGCGGAGAACTGGAAGGCGCCGACGAGAACGGCCGCCAGGCCGAGCACGCCGAGCAGGGCCAGGTCGGGCAGGGCGGTCCTGCGGTTGGTGATCCACCGTTGTGCCAACAGGAACAGGCCGATCACGAACGCGGCCAGCGCGATGCTCAGGTGCACCGCGAGCAGGCCGACCATCGTCACGGCGGTCAGCAGCAGCGCACCGGCCGACCGGGTGTCCAGCATCCGGCCGAACACGGCGAAGAACGCGGGGATGAACGCCACGCCCGCGACGAACGGGAAGATCGGGCCCCACACGATGACGTCGTAGGGGAAGGAGGTGACGGCGCAGGACAGCACCCCGGCCGCGGCGCACAGCGCGGGGCTGTTGCTGAACTGCCTGACCATCACGATGCTGGCCAGCGCGAACAACCCGACGACCACGCCGTTGCTGATGTCCAGCAGTGCCACCACGTCCGCGCCGGTGAGCTGGCGGACCGTCGCGGCCAGCACGTGGTAGGCGTTCGGGTAGTAGTAGCTGGACACGTCCGGGTGGCTGAGCACCTTCAGCGCCGAGGGCAACGAGTTGCCGGTGTCGGCGATGAACCGGATGGCGTTGGCGTGGTAGCCCGCGTCCCACCACTGCGGCACGAGCGTGAAGCCGTTGGACGCGCGCTTGACCGCGAACAGGCCGACGAGCCCGGCGACCGCGAGGGCCGCCAGCACGCCGAGGTGGTCGACCAGCCGCCAGGGAGCGCGCTGCTCGGCGACCTCGAACCGACCGCGCAGCACGGTGCTGATACCGAACACCAGTGCCGCCAGGACCGCGGTGCTCAACGCCAGCGTCACCGGGGACCAGTCGATGCCGAACTTCGGCAGCAGCGGGCCGAACACGCCCACCACCCCGTAGGTCAGCAGTGGGGCGGCACCGGCGAGCAGCCACCCGCGCAAACCGCCCGCGAAACCGAGCAGCAGGCCCGGTACCGCGATCACAACAAGATAGACGGCAACAAGAAAGTATTCAGACAGCACTTCAGAGTCCCCCCACGGGATTCCCGCCGACAAAAAGGATCGACAAATAGAGCCGGTGAGTGCGGGACCTGATTTGGCTCCACTTACAGTCCCGCCACCAGCTATCTATGTAGAGGACGCGCGGCACCGCCCCGCGTTGCATGGCAGGTCAGCGAGGAGCCCCAAGAAACGCGATCGTTATTTCTGGACACAACTAAAATAGCGATCGACTGGAAATTAATCCCTTATGCCCAAGGCCCCAGCGACCATTCGGCGGAATGCACGCAACGGCGATACCGCCGACCAGCGGAGGACTACTGAACCTGTTCCTCGGCGAGGTCGGCGAGGTGGCGGGCGATCTCCAGCGAACTGGTCGCCGCGGGCGAGGGGGTGTTGAGCACGTGCACCTGGCGGGCGGCCGTCTGGCACCAGAAGTCGTCCACGAGCGAGCCGTCCGGCCGCACGGCCTGGGCCCGCACTCCGGCGTCCGCGCGCACGATGTCCGCGGCGCCCACGGCGGGCACGAGCCGGGCGAGGCTGGCCGCGAACCGCTTGCGGGACACCGAGCGGCGCATCTCGTCCACGGCGACGCGGGGGAACTTGGCGGCCAGCCGCCAGGTGCCGCTGAACCCGGCCGCACGGGCCAGGTCGGGCACGGAGACGTCCCGCCAGCGGTAGCCCTCGCGGCTGAGCGCCAGCACGGCGTTGGGGCCCGCGTGCACCCCGCCGTCGATGCCACGGGTCAGGTGCACGCCAAGGAAGGGCAGTGCCGGGTCGGGCACCGGGTAGATCAGCCCGCGCACCAGGTGGGCGCGCTCGGGCCGCAACTCGTAGTACTCGCCGCGGAAGGGCACGATCTGGACCTGCGGGCGGACCCCGGCCAGCTCGGCGACCCGGTCGCTGTGCAGGCCCGCGCAGTTGACCAGGACATCGGCCCGCAGCACACCGCCGGGCGTGGCGACCTCGACCCGGTCGGCGCGGGAGCGGATGCCCAGCGCGGGGCTCGCGGTGCGCAGGTCGGCGCCGCGCTCGGTGAGGCGGCGGACGAACGCCCTGGCCACGGCCGGGTAGTCGATGATGCCGGTGCTGGGCACGCGCAGCGCGGCCAGGCAGGACACCTCGGGCTCGAACTCGCGGGCCTGCTCGGGGGTGAGCCAGCTGGCGGGCACCCCGTTGGCCGCGGCCCGCTCGGCCAGCACCCGCAGGCGGTCCAGCTCACCGGGTTCGGTGGCCACGACCAGCTTGCCGCAGACCTGGACCGCGATCCCGTTGTCCCGCGCGAAGTCCACAATGGACTTGTTGCCCGCCACGGACATCCTGGCCTTGAGCGAGCCGGGCTTGTAGTAGAGGCCCGCGTGCACCACACCGCTGTTGTGACCGGTCTGGTGCGCGGCCCAGTCGTTCTCCTTCTCCAGCACCGTGACCCGGTGTCCTCGGGACACGGCGAGCTCGTGCGCGGTGGCGAGACCGACGATCCCGCCACCGATCACCACCACGTGGGTGCTGCTCATTCCCTGCGTTCGCCCTGCCGCTGCTCGGTGAGCTGCTCGACCTCCAGGCGCAGGATCGCCAGGTCCTCGGCCAGCTTGCGGGTCTCGTCCTCCACCCTGGACAGTTCCCAGGACAGGTGCAGGGTCACCCCGAGCAGGAACAGGATCGCCAGGAAGAACAACAGGTTCGAGGGCACGTAGAAGCCCACCGAGTGGGCCAGCATCGTGAGCCCGTCCTGACCGAGGCAGGTCAGCACCAGGATGATGATGCCGATCACCAGCCAGAGCACCGCGTACTTCTCGGTGAGCTGGCGCCTGCGCAGCAGTTCGATGATCAGGCCCAGGATGATGACGCTGCCGATGATGCCGACGATGTAGGCGGTCGTGCCGTTCACCTCGCCGCCTCCTTCTGCACCAGGCCGACCCCGGCGGCGACGGCGGGCTCCTCGTTGCGCACGGACACGTTCCACTTGCGGATCAACGCCAGCAGCAGCGCGAACCCGGCGCGGAACAGGTAGACGGTGGACTTGATCGGGCTGTGGCTGGGCGTACCGGCCCGGCGCGGGCGCATGTGCGCGGGCACCTGGACGATGGCGCAGCCCGCGCGCACCGCGATCACCAGCGACTCGATGGTGTCACCGAGGTACTCCACCGGGTAGTACTCGGCGAACAGCGGCAACGCACGGCGGCCGGAGGCCTTGAAGCCGGAGGTGGTGTCGGTGAGTTTGGTCTTGGCCACCCAGGACAGCACGACGGCCAGCACGCTCATGGCCCACTTGCGCGGGCCCCTCGCCTTGTACTCGCCACCGCCCTCGGCGAACCGGGCGCCGATCACCACGTCGGCCCGACCCAGCTCGGCGAGCAGGGCGGGCACCTCGGTGGGGTCGTGCTGGCCGTCCGCGTCGACCTGGACGGCGGCGTCGTAGTCGTGCCGGACGGCGTAGCGGAACCCGGCCCGCATGGCGCCGCCGACACCGAGGTTGTAGGGCAGGTCGAGCACCAGCGCGCCAGCGCGCTTGGCGACCTCGGCCGTGCGATCGGTCGACCCGTCGCTGACCACGAGGATGTCGGTGTCCGGCAGGGCGGCGCGAATCTCGCGCACGGTCTCCCCGACGGCTGCTTCCTCGTTCCAAGCGGGTACCACGATCAGAGCACGACCGCTAAACGACTTCGTGGACACGGTGCCAAGGGTAGCGGCACCACCGCGCGGCCCTGCGCGGGCTCAGCGCGCGGCCAGCGCGTCCACGAACCGGGCGGTGATCGTCTGCGGCGCGGTGATGGCGGAGCCGACCACGACCGACCACGCCCCCGCCTCCAGCGCCCGGCGGGCCTGCTCGGGGCTGGCGATACGGCCCTCGGCGACCAGCGGCACCGCCAGCCGCTTGGCCAGCTCGGCGACCAGGTCCAGGTCCGGCCCGGTGGGCACCGGGCCACCCGTGTAGCCGGAGAGCGTGGTGGACACCAGGTCGGCACCCGCCTGCTCGGCGGCCAGCCCCTCGTCCACGGTGGCCACGTCGGCCATCACCAGCCTGCCCAGCTCGTGCACGGCGGCCACGGTGTCGGCGAAGCCGCGGCCGTCCGGGCGGGGCCGCAGAGTGCCGTCCACGGCGACCACGTCGGCGCCCGCCTCGGCCACCGCGCGGGCGTGCCCCGCGGTCGGGGTGATGTAGACCCCGGTGTCACCGTCCTTCCAGAGCCCGATCAGCGGCAGCGTCACCACGGAGCGGATCGCGCGCACGTCCGCCACCCCGTTGGCCCGGATGCCCACGGCGCCCGCGGGCGCGACGGACCTGGCCATCGCCGCCATGAAGGTCGGTCCGTGCAACGGCAGCCCGGCGGCGGCCTGGCAGGACACCACGAGGCCGCCGCGGATCGCCGCGAGCAGGTTCTCCTTCATCGCTCTCCTTCGAATGCGAGTACGGCCGCGCCTGCCAGTGGCGCGTCGGTGCCGAGCAGAGCGGGCCGCAGCGCGACCCGGGACGGTCCGGGCAGGGCGGCCGAGCGCAGCGCGCGCTCCACCGGCCCCAGGAAGGGCTCGCCGATCTCGGCCACCCCGCCGCCGAGCACGACCACCTGCGGGTCCAGCGCGTTGGCCAGCCCGGCGAGCGCGGCACCCAGTGCGGCCCCGCCCTCCGCCAGCACGGCCGAGGCGGCCTGCTCCCCGGCGAGCGCGCGCTCGGCGATCGCACGCAGGTCGGTGACCTGCTCGCCGGTGACCTCCCGGTACCGGCTGGTCATCGCCGGACCCGAGGCCACGGCCTCCACGTGGCCGGTGGCCCCGCAGCTGCACCGACGGCCTTCGGCCCCGGGCACGGGCAGGTGCCCCAGCTCCCCGGCACTGTGCGTGGCGCCACGCCGCAGCACCCCGTCGAGCACGATGCCGCCACCGATCCCGGTACCGACCGTCACGTACACCCCGTCGCGCAGCCCGCGCCCCGCGCCGAAGTGGTGCTCCCCGAGCGCGAGCGCGTTGCCGTCGTTGTCCACGCGGACCGGCAGCCCCGTCAGCGCACGCAGTTCCCCGGCCACATCCGTGCCCGCCCAGCCCGGCAGCAGGTCGGTGGCCGACAGCACCGTGCCAGTCGCGGCGTCGACCACGCCGCCCGTGCCCACGCCCACCCCCACGACCGGTGTGCCCGCCGCGAGGGCCCGGACCAGCTCGGCCATGGCGGCCAGCACGGCGCGGGCCCCGTCGCGCGCCGGGGTCGGCACCACCGTGCGCCCGCGCACCACCCCGTCCGCGCCCACCAGGGCACCGGCGATCTTCGTGCCGCCCACGTCCACGCCGACCGCCCAGCGCGCCGTCACGGCTGCTCCCTGGTCACCGTGAACCGGATGTCGTAGCGGTCGGCCCGGTAGATGCTGACGGTCCGCTCCACCGGGGTCCCGCGCAGATCACTGGCCAGGCGCAGCACGCGCAGCGCGGCCGTGCCCGGCGGCACGCCCAGCAGCGCGGCGTCGCCCTCACCGAGCACCACGGCCTCCACGACCTGGTCGGCCACCACCGGCCGGCCCTCGGCGCCCAGCATCTCGTACAGCGAGCCGCCCACCTCCTGCTCCAGCAGGTCCGGTACGCGCCCGGCGGGCAGGTAGGCCATCTCCAGGCACATCGGCACCTCGTCGGCCAGCCGCACGCGGACCAGCCGCACCACCTGCTCGTCCGGTCCGAGCTGGAGGTCCTCCCGGATCGGGCCGTCGGCGGGGATGCGGTCCGCGGTGATCACCCGTGAGCTGGGCCGCAGGCCCCGGCCCGCCATGTCCTCGCTGAACGAGGTGAGCGAGACCGACTTGGAGATCACCTGGTCGGCCACGAAGGTGCCCGCACCCTGCACGCGGTAGAGCGCACCCGCCTTGGCCAGCTCGTCCAGCGCCTGCCGCACGGTGGCCCTGCTGACCCGGTACTGGGCGGCCAGGTCACGCTCCGTGGGCAGCGCCTCGTGCGCGGGCAGCTTCTCCACGTCGGCGAGCAGCCGCCTGCGCAGCCGCTCGTACTTCGGAACGTTGCTACCAATCGTCATATAGGTACGTACCAATCCAGACACGAACGGCGGCGTTGCGCTCTGTACAGGTTCGAAGTATAGATTGTTACGGACCAATCTGGGGACCTTCTCGAACCATTGAGTGGAAGGGAGGCCCACGATGGCCACAGAGCGAGAGCGCCCCCGCCCTGGCTCGGTCGTGTACGGGATCGCCACCGTCGCGGCCGTCGGCGGGCTGCTGTTCGGCTACGACACGGGTGTCATCTCCGGCGCGCTGCTGTTCATCACCGACGAGTTCGGCCTCACCCCGCTCAGCTCGGGGCTGGTGGTCAGCGCGATCCTGGTCGGCGCCATGCTCGGCGCGCTCGGCTCGGGCCCGCTCGCCGACCGGTACGGCAGACGGGTCGCGATCATCGGTGCCGCCGTGGTCTTCGCGGTCGGCGCCGTGCTCGCGGGCACCGCCACCTCGGCGGAGATGCTGGTACTGGCCAGGGGCGTGCTCGGACTGGCGATCGGCTCGGCCTCGGCGCTGGTCCCGGTGTTCATCAGCGAGGTCTCCCCCGCCCACCTGCGCGGGCGCCTGGTCGCGGTGAACCAGCTCATGATCACGATCGGCATCGTGGTGGCCTACGCCGTGGACTACGCCTTCGCGGCCAACCGGGACTGGCGGGCCATGTTCCTGGTGGCCGTCGTGCCCTCGGTGCTGCTCGGCGTCGGCATGTACTTCCTGCCGGAGACCCCGCGCTGGCTGGTCAGCAAGGGCCGCCTCGACCAGGCCCGCGCGGTGCTCGGGCTGGTGGACCGCACCGCGGACGCGGAGCAGGAGATCGAGCGGATCCGCGCGGTGCGCGCCGAGGGCAGGGTCCGGCTGCGCGAACTGGCGGGCAGGTGGCTGCGGCCCGCGCTGATCGCGGGCATCGGCCTGCAGATCCTCGGCCAGGCCACCGGGGTCAACACGGTCATCTACTACGCGCCGACGATCTTCTCCAACGTCGGGCTCGGCACCTCCGCGGCGATCCTGGCCACCGTGGGCATCGGCCTGGTGAACCTGCTGATGACCGTGGTCGGCATGGCGCTGGTGGACCGGGTCGGGCGGCGCCCGCTGCTGCTGGTCGGTGTCGCCGTGATGGCGGTGGCGCTGATCGTCATGGCCGGCTCGATCACCCTGCTGGGCAGCTCGGGTGCGGCGACCACGATCTCGCTGGTCTGCGTGGTGGTCTACATCGCGGCCGTGGCGGCGAGCCTGGACGTGGTCGTGTTCATCATTCCGGCTGAGATCTACCCGTTGCAGGTGCGCGGGACCGCGATGAGCGCCACTCTCTTCGCGAACTGGGGCATGAACTTCCTCGTCTCGTTGACCTTCCTCACCCTGCTGACCAGCCTCGGCACGGCAGGCACGTTCTGGCTCTACGCCGGTCTGTGCGTGGTGATGGTGATCTTCACGGCGACGCTCATCCCGGAGACGAGAGGCCGCTCGCTGGAGCAGATCGAACTGGATCTGCGCGGAAGGGTCGACTAGACGGCCCGAGGCCGTGGGAAGGGGATGCGCGATGGCCAACCCGACAGGAACGCTCGCGGCAGCCGTGCTGGTACTGGCAGCAGGCATCCCACTGGCACCCGCCGCGTCCGCGGCACCCGCCGAGGCGGTGGCCACCGTCGCCGTGTTCGGCGGGGCGCACACCGTGGACATGACCCGGCTGTTCAACCAGATCAACGTCAACACCGTGGTCAGACCCCTGAGCCAACTCGGCTCGACCTCACTGGACGGGGTGGACGCGGTGCTGGTCACCGCGGACGGCTACCCGTCCCGGCCCACCCAGCTCGGCGGCGCCGCGGCCACCAACCTCGCCCGCTTCATGGACCAGGGCAAGCGGGTCTACGTGGAGTTCGCCACCGGCGACACCGGGGCGATGGTCCAGTCGGCCGTCTCCCCCGTGCTGGCCACCTTCCCCCGGGTCTACGTCAGTGGGGACTCGGCCTTCGGCAACGGCCTGGGCAACAACGCGATCCTCGACGAGCACAACTCGTACTACCTGCCGATGAGCGCACCCGAGGGTTCCTCGGTTCCGCTGAGCTACGGCACGGTGGCCGGGGTCGGCACCGCCGTGTTCGGGCCCTCGGCGGACGCCCGGCCCGCGCTGATCGTGGCCGACCACGGGCCGGGGCAGCTGTTCTACGCCACCAGCGCGATGTCGAACTACCTGCAGGGCCGCTACGTGCTCAGCGCCCGCTGGCAGCAGCTGTGGGTCAACATCGCGGTCCAGTTGCTGCCGGACTCGGTGCGCGGCAAGGCCTTGCGCGCCTACGCCCCGATCAAGGCGTACACCACGCCCAGGGTCTGGGCCGAGCCGAACACGCCGGTCACGCTGAACATCGAGTCGCCGAGGGACCAGTCGCTGGTGGTCACCCTGGACGGCCAGCCGCTGCCCGCCCCGCGCTCGGCGGCCAACGGCGCGCTGGCCGCCCCGCAGGTCAGCCTCGCCCCCGGCACCCACTTGTTCACCGTGCGGGCACAGAACTCGATCTCCGCGACCACCGTGCCGATCACGGTGCAGCACCGCGACCAGGCCTACCGCTCCATGCTGGCCAAGGCGGTCGACTGGTACCAGCGGTCGGGGGTCATGCTGGGCCGCGGCGACGGGTCCGCCGCCGTGGCCGAGGGGTTCAGCTCCGAGATCGGGCCGGACGGGCGCAACCCGTTCAAGCCCGACATCCGCGGGGACGGGGTCACCGAGACGGCCTACGCGTTCCAGCTCTACGGCCAGCTCACCGGCAACCGCCAGTACACCAACACCGCGTCCAACATCATGGACCAGGTGTACGGGCGGATGCAGATCCCGACCCAGGACGCGCTGTACGGGCTGTTCGAGACCCGCGGCTACTGGCCGGGGGCGCACACCCCCGAGGAGTACGTGTTCCGCGACGACGAGGGCTGGATCAGCCTGCTCACCCAGGTGTACGCCCAGATCGTGCCCAACGACCGGCACATGGTGCAGGCCCTGCGCTCGGTGGAGAGCCTGAACCGGACCGCCCGCGCGGACGGCATCCAGCCCTACGTCGGGCCCGGGACCGACATGCTCGGGGTGAGCTGGGACTTCATCGCGCACCTCGCGGTGAGCCCGCAGTTCGGCTCGGACCCGCACTACCAGAGCATGGCCGCCGCCGCCCTGTTCTACGCCTATGCCACGACCGGCGCGGAGAAGTACCTGAGGACCGCGCTCAACAGCGTGGACTTCTTCCTGTCCCAACTGCCCAACATCGGCATGGAGAAGAGCCGCTCCGAGGAGTACGGCCGGGCACTGCTCGTGCTGGCCGCCGCCTACCACTACACCGGGAACGGCAAGTACTACCGGGTGCTGTCCGACTTCGCGTCCTTCTACGCCAGGTTGCAGGACCCGGCGACCGGGGCGATCCCGGAATGGGACGGGGTCAACCCGCGCAGCAACGAGGATTACGGCACCTACGAGAGCACGGTGATCCAGCAGAACGGGGACAAGGTCACCGACCAGCTCTACACCACCGGGTTCCTCGCCATGAACCTGTGGATCGCCTACAAGGCAACGGGTATCGGCACGTTCCGCGCACTGGACCTGAACCTGATCGACTACCTGAGCAGGATCCAGATCCAGAGCGCGGACCCCACGCTCAACGGCACCTGGATGCGCGCCTTCGACTACGGCAACTGGGAGTACTACGGCAGCGGGGCCGACGTGGGCTGGGGCCCGTACGCGGTGGAGACCGGCTGGACCAACGCGCCCATCATGATCGGCACCCTGCTGTACCTGCTCGACCAGTCGTTCTGGCCCTCACCGGTGGCCGCGCGGGACGCCGACGTGCGCCGGGTCACCGGGGAGTTCGACGAGATCGCCAAGACCCTGCCCAGCCCGCAGTACGGCGAGCTGTTCAACAGCCCCGTGCTCAACCGGCCGGACAAGGCGTTCACCCTGGAGGCGTGGATCCGGCCCGACCAGCGGACCGTGGACAAGCGGTACGTGGGCCTGGTGTCCAAGACCACCAGCAGTCTGTGGCTGCGCGGCGGCCACCTGTACGGGGAGTTCCTGACCACCTCGGGCAACTGGATCACGGTGCAGTCCCAGGCCACCGTGCCCGCCAACGCGTGGACGCACACCGCGGTGACCTACGACGGCAACACCCTGGCGTTGTGGATCAACGGCGCGAAGACCGAGGAGGTCCCGGCGGTAGGCCTGTCCGTGCAGCGCACGGGGGAACCGCTCGCCGTGGGCGCCCACAACCCGCAGTACCTGGGCCAGGGCTACTTCTTCGGCGGTCAGATCGACGAGGTGCGCAGCTCCGACATCGCCCGCACCTGGGAGGGCGTGCCCACCGGTCCGTACACCCCTGACGGCAACACCTTGGCGCTGCTGCACTTCGACGAGCAGGGCAACCCGATCATCGACTCCAGCGGCAACGGGCTGGTCGGGGACCTGGTCGGCGGTCCGAGGTGGACCGAGTCCGGCCGGTTCGGCGGCGGACTGTCGCTGAGCCCGAACCCGAGCGCGCCGAACCAGCGCGACGCCGGGCACCGGGGCAGCGGCCGGGCGGCGCTCACCGGCGGACGCTAGCGACGACGCGGGGACGGGCTCAGAACCAGCGCTCGAGCACGAGCGCGAGCCCGTCCTCGCTGTTGCTGCCGGTGATCTCGTCGGCCGCGGACTTGGCCTGCGGGTGCGCGTTGGACATCGCCACCCCGTGCCCGGCCCAGGACAGCATCGACACGTCGTTGGGCATGTCGCCGAACGCGATGACGTCCCCGCGCTCGACCCCGAGCAGTTCGGCGACCTCGGCGAGGCCGGTGGCCTTGGTCACCCCGGCGGCGGCGATCTCGATCAGGCCGTTGTTGCTGGAGTAGGTGACGGCGAACTGGTCCCCGAGCAGCGCGGTGGCCGCGGTGGCCATCTCCTGGCTGGTCATGCCGGGGTGCCTGGCCAGCAGCTTGATCGCGGTCTTGCCGAGCACCTCGCCCCGGCTGGCCGCGGCCGAGTCCGGGTTGGGCCACGGGTGCTGGTACTCCGGCTCCGCGAGGAACTGCCGCTCGGCCTCGCCCATCGCGGTCTCGGCCACCCGCTCGGTGGCCAGCAGGGAGCCGGGGACGGCCGTGGCCAGTGCCGTGGCCAGGTCGCTCAGCTGCACCGGGTCCAGGCCGTGCACCCGGAACACCCGGTCGGCGGCGATGTCGTAGAGCGCGGCCCCGTTGGCGCACACCGCGTAGCCGCTGACCCCGGCCTCCACCGCGACGCGGGGGACCCAGCGCGGCGGGCGGCCGGTGACCAGCACGAACGGGGTGCCCGATGCGAGCACCCTGCCGATCACCTCGGCCGTACGCGGGGAGATCCGCTCGTCGGGGGTGAGCAGGGTTCCGTCGACGTCGGAGGCGACCAGAAGTGGCTTTTGCACCAGTCCATGGTGCCTGACCGGCGGCCCCCTCAGCGTCCCGCTACTGTCCGAAGCTGTGCGCGTTGGCATTGTGATCCTCCCTGAACATCGTTGGTGGGTGGCCGAGCCGAAGTGGCGGGCAGCCGAGGAGTACGGCTTTCACCACGCCTGGACCTACGACCACCTGGGCTGGCGCTCGCTGGTGGACGGACCGTGGTTCGGCTCGGTGCCGACGCTGACCGCGGCGGCGGCCGTCACCTCACGGATCAGGCTGGGCACGATGGTCGCCTCGCCGAACTTCCGGCACCCCGTGCCCTTCGCCCGCGACCTGACCACGCTGGACGACATCTCCGACGGCCGGTTCACGCTCGGCATCGGGGCGGGCGGGCTGGGCTACGACACCGAGGTGCTCGGCGCGGAGCAGATCTCCGCGGGCACCAGAGCCGGCCGCTTCGAGGAGTTCGTCGAACTGCTGGACTCGCTGCTGACCAAGCCCAGCACCACCTGGCAGGGCGAGCACTTCGCCGCCGTGGAGGCAAGGTCGGCCCCCGGCTGCGTACAGCTGCCGAGGATCCCGTTCGTGATCGCGGCCAACGGACCGAGGACGATGCGGCTGGCGGCCCGGTTCGGTCAGGGCTGGGTGACGACCGGCACCGACCGGGAGAGCCTGGACAGCTGGTGGCGCTCGGTGGGCGAGGCCTGCCGGCGCATGGACGAGGCACTGGCCTCGGTCGGCCGTGAGCCCGCCACGCTGGACCGCTACCTGCAGTCCGATGCCTGCCCGCAGTTCTCGCTGTCCAGCAGGGAGTTCTTCGAGGACGTGCTGGGCAGGGCCGCGGAGCTGGGCTTCACCGACGTGCTCGCCCCCTGGCCCCGCCACGACGGGGTGTACGCGGGCGCCGAGTCGGTACTCGAGGAAGTCGCCGCCGAGGTACTACCCAAACTTTTCACCTGATCGTGTGTACCCCAGGTCACTGCGGAACCGCCTCGCGAGACCGAGCGTCATACCGCTTGCAGACCGGGGTGAGGGGAACGAGAGGTCCCCGCGTGCGAGGACAGGGGCAGTCCGAGCGCGCGGGGGCCTTTGCGTGTCAGCCGGTGGCACATTGTGCAGCCGCCGGAAGACCCCGCACGCGCACACGACCTGCGGATGCTGATCGCCGCGCTGGACTCAGGCAGGTGGCGGGCGCCCTGTCGCAGGGTCAGGCGGTCACTGTCGCGGCGCACGACACGATGCTGACCACCACCCAGGTCGCCAAGGTGCTCGGCGTGTCCCGGCAGCACGTGGCCAGGTTGATCGACTCGGGCGCGCTCGCGGACACGATGGTCGGAGCCCACCACCGCGTCGCGCTCTCCGAGGTGGCCGAGTACCAGCGTCGCCGCGCCCTGGTACGGCAGTTGACCCAGGATGCCGAGGACTACGACCTCGGCCCCGAGGGCGAGACCTTCCCGACTGGCTGACCGCCCGCACCGTGCCCAGGTTCGTCGAAGTCGTGTCCCCGCTGGTGCTCTAGCGGCTGCGTGTCAGTGGGTCGCGGCCCGGTCGCGCAGCAGCGTCCTCGCGGCGATGGCGGCGAGGACCAGCAGCACGGCGGCGGCGAGCCCGGCCAGTTGCAGCCCGGCGACGAAGGACTCGCGGGCGGTGTCCACCACCTGGGCGCGTACCTCGGCGGGCAGGCCGGAGGCGCTGGCCAGCGAGTCGCGCACCGCCTCGACGGCGGGGGCGGGCAGCCCGGCGGGCAACCGCAGGTCGGCGCGGTACACGGCGGTCAGCACCGAGCCGAGCACCGCGATGCCCAGGGCCGTGCCCAGCTCGTAGGAGATCTCCGAGACGGCGGAGGCGGCACCGGCCCGCTCGGGCGCCACGCTGCTCAGCACCAGGTCGGCGGTGATCGTGAACGCCACGCCCGCCCCGGAGCCGATCACCAGCAGGGCGAGGCCGATCACCGGGTACGGGGTCTGCGGGCCGAGCCAGAACGTGCCGACCAGTGCCGCGCCCATCGCGCCCAGCCCGGCGGCGGTGACGCGGGCGGCGGACCAGGCCCTGGCCAGCGCACCGGCCACCAGCCCGGCGACCACGGCACCGACCGTGGCGGGCAGTTCGAGCAGACCGGCCTCCATCGGGCCGTAGCCCTGCACGAGCTGGAGGAACTGGGAGAAGAAGAACGCCACCCCGGCCAGGCCGAACATGGCCAGCAAGGTGGACAGCACGGCCCCGGTGAACCGCCGCTGCGCGAACAGCCGCACGTCCACCAGCGGCACGGGCAGCCGCAGCTGGCGCCGCACGAACAGGGCCAGGGCCAGCACGCCGACAGCGGCGCCGACCAGGGTGCTCGGCTCGAACCCGTTGGCGGCGAACTCCTTGATCGCGTACACCACGCCGACCACGCCGACCAGGGACAGCACGGCGCCGACCAGGTCCCACGGCCCCGGCTCGGGGTTGCACGACTCGGGCAGCACGAACGCGCCCACCGTGATCAGCACCAGCATCACCGGGACGTTGATCAGGAACACCGAGCCCCACCAGAAGTGCTCCAGCAGGAAGCCGCCGACCAGCGGGCCGACCGCGGCGCCCGCCGAGGCCATGGCGCCCCACACGCCGATGGCCAGGCTGCGCTCCTTGGCGTCGGTGAACAGGTTACGGATGATCGACAGGGTGGAGGGCATGAGCGTGGCCCCGGCGACCCCGAGCAGGCCGCGCGCGAGGATCAGCACCCCGGCGCTCGGCGCGAAGGCGGCCAGCACGGAGAGCAGGCCGAACGCCGTGGCACCGATCAGCAGCAAGCGCTTGCGGCCGATCCGGTCGCCCAGCGTGCCCATGGTGACCAGCAGCCCGGCCAGCACGAACGAGTAGGCGTCACCGATCCAGAGCAGTTCCACTGCCGAGGGGTTGAGGTCCCTGGCCAGGAAGGGCACGGCCAGGCTCAGCACCGTGGCGTCCACGGCGATCAGCAGCACCGCGAGCACCAGCGTGCTCAGTGCGACCCAACGCGACTTCATGACTGGTTCCTCCGCACGGCCCCGTTGAGCAGCAGTTCGGTCAACACCCGGTTGGCGTCCTTGGCGGCCAGCCGCCCGTGCTGGACGGCCCAGCCGGTGCCCGCGAGCAGCGAGCTCAGCGCGTCGGTGAGGAACTCGGCGGGCAGTTCCACGCGGAACGCCCCGCTCTCCTGCCCGCGCCGGAACAGCCCGATCAGCGCCAGGTCCAGCTCGGCCCAGAGCTGGTCCATCTCGGGGTCGCCGGCGATCTGGTTCTCCCCCATCAGGAAGGCCCACAGGTCGGCGATCGGTACCAGCTCCGCCACCAGCCTGCGCACGGCCGCCACGGGCTCCCCCTGCTCGGGCCTCGCCCGCTCGATCGCGGCCCGTGCGTCGGCCAGCGCCAGCTCCGCCAACTGCTTGACCAGTGCGTTGCGGCTGGGCACGAGCCGGTGCAGGGTCGCCCGGCTGATGCCCGCGGCCTTGGCCAGCTCGTCCATGGGCGCGTTCGGCTGGCGCACCAGCACCCGCACCGTCGCCCGCAGCACCCGCACCCGATCCGTCGCCATGAGACGAAGATACATCAAATGAGACAGCCACGTCTCAAACCGCGGGTAAAAGGGAGCGGGGTCACCCGTGGGCGACCCCGCTGCCGACTACTTGACCGGGGTCAGCACGTCCTGACCGCCGAGGTACGGGCGCAGCGCCCGCGGCACCACCACGGAGCCGTCGGGCTGCTGGTGGTTCTCCATGATCGCCACGATCCAACGCGTGGTGGCCAGGGTGCCGTTGAGCGTGGCCACGGTCTGCGGCTTGCCGTCGGCGTCCCGCGAACGGATGTTGAGCCGCCTGGCCTGGAAGGTGGTGCAGTTCGAGGTGGAGGTCAGCTCGCGGTAGGCCGACTGGGAGGGCACCCACGCCTCACAGTCGAACTTGCGGGCCGCCGAGGCGCCGAGGTCGCCGCTGGCCGTGTCGATGACCCGGTACGGGACCTCGACCTTGGCCAGCATCTCCTCCTCCCAGGCCAGCAGGCGCTGGTGCTCCTCGCGGGCCTGCTCCGGCGCGCAGAAGGAGAACATCTCGATCTTGTCGAACTGGTGCACCCGGATGATGCCCCGGGTGTCCTTGCCGTACGACCCGGCCTCGCGGCGGTAGCAGGAGGACCAGCCCGCGTAGCGGCGCGGACCGCCGGACAGGTCGATGATCTCGTCGGCGTGGTACCCGGCCAGCGGCACCTCGGAGGTGCCGACCAGGAACAGGTCGTCCTCGCGCAGCCGGTACACCTCGGTGGCGTGCGCCCCGAGGAAGCCGGTGCCCTCCATGATCTCGGGCCGGACCAGCGAGGGCGTGATCATCATGGTGAAGCCAGCGGCCACGGCCTGCTGCATGGCCATGTTCATCAGCGCGAGCTGCAACTGCGCGCCGATGCCGGTGAGGAAGTAGAACCGCGAGCCGGAGACCTTCGCACCGCGCTCCATGTCGACCGCGCGCAGGCCCTCCATCAGCTCCAGGTGATCGCGCGGGGTGAACTCGAACTCGCGCGGCTGGCCGACGGTCTTGAGCACGGTGTAGTCGTCCTCGCCGCCGTGCGGCACCCCGTCCTCGACCAGGTTGGCGATGCGCTTGTGCGCCTCGGTCAGCGCCTGGTCGGCGGCGGACTGCTCGGCCTCGGCGGCCTTCACCTCGGCGGCCAGCTCCTTGGCCTTGGCCAGCAGCGCGGTGCGCTCCTCGCCCTGGGCCCTGCCCACCAGCTTGCCCAGCTGCTTCTGCTCGGCGCGCAGGGAGTCCGCCCGGGACACCGCGGAGCGGCGACTCTCGTCGGCGGACAGCAGGCTGTCCACCAACGACGGGTCCTCACCACGTGCGCGCTGCGAAGCGCGCACCACGTCCGGGTTCTCGCGCAGTGTCCTGAGGTCAATCACGCCGTGAAATCTACTCAGCTGATCGCGACGGCCACCACGAGCCCCAGGGCCAGGTGCGCGGCCGCCACCACGACGCTGACCGGCGAGAACTCCTCCGCGGCGAGTAGGGCGCCGATGTCGATGCGCATGGCGAACTCGAAGACGCGGATCGCGATCACCTGGACGATGATCCCGATCAGGCCGAAGACCAGCGCGGACACGATGCCCTCGGACAGCTTCGCGGGCGAGTTGTAGATCGCCACCAGCACGATCAGCGCCACGCTGAGCAGCCCGGAGGCGGTCACCGCCGCCGCGTTCGGACGACCGTCCCTGACCAGCTTCGACAGCTTGCCTGGGGTGGTCCAGTCGATCACGTAGAAACCGATCAGCATCAGCACGAGACCGATCACCGCGTAGAGCGCGATCGCGCCGACGCCCTGGCCAAGAGTCGCGAGGGTCACGGCTGGTCAGTATTCACGACTCGACTATCCGATGTGGAACGAAAGAGGCCCCGTCGTCGGTCACAAGTCCGACACTTTCCCGGATGCCCAGGCCCGCGGCGGCGTCGTCCACCACCCAGGCACCGAGCACCGGCCGGTAGCCGTCGAACTCCGGCAGCGGGTCGAACAGCTGGTAGACGTGGCCCTCGCGGCCGTACACCCCGCCGGTCTCGGTCTCGTAGCCCGGGGCCACGATCGTGATGTTGGCGCCCTCCCTGCCCAGCAGCGGCTTGCGCACGTACTCGGTGAGGAAGCCCGGGTCGCCAAGGAACGCGGGCAGCAGGTTCGGGTGGCCGGGGTGCATCTCCCACAACACGGCCAGCAACGCCTTGTTGGACAGCAGCATCTTCCACAGCGGCTCGACCCACAGCGTGCCCGGCAGGGTCTCCACGGCGTGGCGGCCGAACTGCTCCTCGACCACCCACTCCCACGGGTACAGCTTCACCACGGTGTTCATCGGGGACTCGGCGAGGTCCACGAACCGCTTGAGCAACGTGTCCCAGCCGATGTCCTCGATGGACAGTCCCACCGTGTCCATGCCGCCCTCGGCCGCGGTCTCCTGCAGATAGGCCACGGTGAGGTGGTCCTCACCCGTGGTGTCCCCCTCGGACCAGGTGAAGTGCAGCTCGTTGTTGGGCAGCAGGTTGCCGAGGTCGCGCCACCGCTCCACCAGCTTCTCGTGGATGGAGTTCCACTGGTCGTCCTCGGGGAACACGTCGGTCTTCCAGTTCCACTGGATCACCGAGGCCTCCAGCAGGGAGGTCGGCGTGTCCGCGTTGTACTCCAGCATCTTCGCCGGGCCCGAACCGTCGTAGCGCAGGTCGAAGCGCCCGTACACGTGCGGGTCCCTGCGCTTCCAGGACTCGGCGATCGCCGGCCACAGCCACTCCGCGATGCCGAAGTCCCGGTAGCGCTCGGTGGTCACCACCGTGTCCACCGCCTCCAGGCACATCGAGTGCAGCAGCTCGACGTCGGCCTCCAGCGAGAGGATCTCGTCCATCTCGAACACGTAGTGCGCCGACTCGTCCCAGTACGGGCGCTGCGTGCCGTTCACGCCGACCGAGGGCGAGCCGAACACCAGCCCCTGGTCGGCGACGATCTGCTGCCACCCAGGCCGTGGCCTGGAGGTCTCCCGGTGCACTCAGCTGCCCCCGCTCGTCCCGCTCTTGCCGCCGCTGCTGCCGCCGCTCTTGCCCGCGCTGCTGCCGCTGTCCCCGCTGCCGCCCTTCACGCCGAAACCGCCGCGCTGGATGGTCTGGCCGCTGGAGGACTTCACCTCGGTGCCGCTGCTCGGCGCGGTGATGGTGCCGCCGGTGGCGCGCTGCCCGATGCTGCCACTGCCGCCGTAGTAGTAGTGGTACTGCCGCCCGCCGGAGAACAGGAACCAGCCGGTGCCCGGGTTGTACGAGCCGCCGTTGGACGAGTAGTACGCCGAGTTGACGTTGCAGTACTGGTCGTCGACCACGACCCCGCTGTTGTCGGTGCACCGCGCGGTCACGCTGGTGGACGGACCGGACAGCGCGTAGGAGGCGGCGATCACGCCGACCAGCCCCACGCCGACCCCGCCACCGATCAGCGCCCGCTTGCGGATCTTCTTCTTGCGGGCGAGCTGCGCCTGCTCGACCTCCTCGGCCTCCTGGCGCTCGCGCTCCTCGGCGGCGGCCCGCTCGCGGGCGCGCTTCTCGGCCAGTGTCGGCGGCCTGGGCTTGGTCGAGGAGTCCTGGAAGCGGACGCTGCCCTGCTTGGGCTTGTTCTCCTCGGTCCGCTCGGGCTTGACCTCGTCCTCGGGTGTGTCGTCGGCCATCGGCTCCTCCTGCCAGAGACGGTACCCAGTGTCGGTTACTGGCCGGCACAGGCATCATGGGTTCTGATGCCAGAACTCGCTGAGTGGTTTCATCCAAAGCGGCAGACCGGCCAGACCCGTCTGCTGATGGTCGGCGCCGTCCTCGGGGCGCTGGTCGTACTGACCACGAGCACGCTGTTCTCGTGGCCGATCAAGGGTATGCCCGCGGGCGCCGCGACGGACGCGAACGCGGCCTTCGACGCACCCGACGGCAGCTGCCTGACCTGGGCGGACAACGGTGAGATCAGCCGTGTCGACTGCTCGGCGAAGCACCTGTTCGAGATCGCGGGCACGGTGGACCTGACCGCCAGCTACCCGTCCGGGGCCCCCTTCCCCGACGGCACGCTGTGGCAGAAGATCTCCCAGGACAAGTGCACCCCGGTCACCGCCAAGTACATGTCGGACAAGCTCGATCCCAACGGCAAGTACAGCACCGGGGCGCTCAAGCCCAAGGAGCAGCAGTGGTCGGCGGGCGCCCGGCAGGTGCGCTGCGGGCTGCAGGCGGCGGGACCGCGCGGCAAGCTCCAGCCGACCACCGGCTCGGCGACCAAGGCGGACCAGTCCCCGGTGTACCCGGAGGGCACCTGCCTGGGCATCGAGGGCAAGGACCTGGGCGACCCGGTGGCCTGCACCGAGGCGCACGCCTACGAGATCATCGGCGTGGTGGACCTCAAGCCTCAGTTCCAGGACGCCTACCCCACCGAGGACAAGCAGAAGGCCGCGCTGTCCCAGGCCTGCGAGAAGATGACCACCGCCTACACCAAGGGCTTCGACCTGACCAAGGTCGGCCTGGGCGTGACCTGGGACACGATCAAGCAGGAGAGCTGGAACCTGGGCTCCACCAAGGTCAACTGCAAGGTGGGCCAGAAGCTGCCGGACGGCTCCGGGCTCCAGAAGATCACCAACTCGGTGCGCGGGGTCGGCCCGCAACTGGTGCCCAGCAGCACCCAGAACGCGCCGACCAACACCCCGCAGGACTCGGGCTCGGGCAACTAGTGGCCTTCTCGATGAGCCCAGCCCGGTTCGAGGAGCTGGTCGGTGAGTCACTGGACCTGGTGCCGCCGCGCTTCGCGGAGGCCATGGACAACGTGGTGATCCTGGTCGAGCCGCGCAACGAGGAGGACCCGACGCTGCTCGGGCTCTACCACGGCGTCGCACTGACCGAGCGGGGCTACGACTACGGCGGCGCGCTGCCGGACCGGATCTTCCTCTACCGCGAGGCGATCCTGGACATCTGCGAGACCGAGCAGGACGTGGTCGACGAGGTGGCGGTCACCGTCGTGCACGAGATCGCGCACCACTTCGGCATCGACGACCACACCCTGCACGAACTCGGCTGGGGCTGATCACCCCAGCGGCACGCCGGCCCACTCCAGGCAGCGCCAGCCGCCCGCGGCCGTGGGGTCCAGCTCCAGCACGACCCGTCCCGTGTTGGGCAGCAGGTGCGTCTCGGCCAGTTCCGCCGGGATGTTGTCGGCCAGCGCGAAGGAGGCCAGGCGGATCGCCGCCCCGTGGCTGACCAGCACCACCACCCCGTCGGCGTGCCGCTGGCGGAGCTGCTCGACCACCGGCAGGAAGCGGGCCAGCGCCTGGTTGGCCGACTCGCCGCCGGGCATCGGCGCGTCCAGGTCCTCCCCGGAGGTCCACTTCGTGAACACCCCGAAGAAGGTCCGCAGCGAGTCCTCGTCGTTGAGGCACTCCAGGTCGCCGACGAACACCTCGTGCACGCCCTCGACCACCACCACGTCCAGCCCGTGCGGCTCGGCGATCGCGGCGGCGGTCTGCCGTGCCCGCACCGCCACGCTGGAGTAGACCGCCGACACCGGCTCCCCGGCCAGCACACGGCCGACGGCCACGGCCTGCTGCTGCCCCTGTTCGGTCAGCGGTGGGCCGGGCGGCTTGGAGTCCAGTGCGTGCACCACGTTCGACGGGGTCTGCCCGTGCCGGACCAGGACGAGTCGCAGCGTGCTCACGCCCTCACCTCGCCAGCGCTCAGCGAGCGCGTTCGCACCGGCGCTGCGTTGAATGGCTCGCTCACGCGCGCTCACCCCGCCGCACGGCCGCCACCCAGTCCGTGGCCGCGGCGAAGTCCTCGTCCCGCGTGGGCGCCGCGACCTGGGTCTGCGTGCCGTCGGTGCGCGGGTACGAGCCCAGGAAGCGCACTTCCAGGCAGCGCCGGTGCAGGGCCGCCAGCGCGTCGGCGATGCGCTGTTCGGCGAGGTGGCCCTCCACGTCCAGGAAGAACCGGTACTCGCCGAACCGGTCCTTGGTGGGGCGGGCCTCCAGCCGGGTCAGGTTGATCTCCCGCAGGGCCAGCTCGTGCAGCAGCCCGGAGAGCGCGCCGGTGCGGTTGACCGCGACGGCCACCAGCGAGGTGCGGTCCGCCCCGGTCGGTGCGGGCAGTGCGCCGGGCCTGGTGACCAGCAGGAACCGGGTCACCGCGTCGGCCACGTCGGCCACGCCCGTGGCGAGCTCGTGCAGCGGGTAGTGCTCGACGGCAACGGGTGCGCTGACCGCCGCGTCGTACTCCCCCGCGTGCACCGCGCGGGCCGCTCCCGCCGTGGAGTTGACCGCGATCGCCGTGGCCTTGGGCAGGTTCGCCTCCAGCCAGCCCCTGACCTGGGCGAGCCCGTGCGGGTGGCTGGCCACGGTCTGGATCTGCGCGGCCTCGGTGCCCGGCCGGACCAGGACGCTGAAGTGCACCGGCAGCACGTGCTCGGCCACCGCGACCACCGGCTCGCCCAGTGCCAGCGCGTCCATGGTGGCCGGGACCGCGCCCTCCACGGAGTTCTCCACCGGCACGCAGCCCGCGGCGACCTCGCCGGAGCGGACCGCGGCGACCACGGCCGGGATCGTGTCCAGCGGCAGCAGCTCGTGCTCCCGCGGGTCGGCCAGCGCACGCGCCGCCTGCTCCGTGAAGGTTCCCTGGGGTCCGAAATAGGCGATGCGCGGCACCTCACCACCCTACGGCCACCGTCGACCCGCGCTTCGTTGAGGCGTAGATCACCCACTCGGACGGTGGCCTCCCCAGTTACGCGCCGTGTCGGTGGCCTGCAATGCTTGAGTCGTGACCGCTGACACGGAGGGCGACACGACCGCTCCGCTGCTCAAGCTCGTGCTGTGTGCCGTCGAAGCGCCGTTGGCGGCGGCCTGGAAGACCGTCGCCGAGAGCCGTGAGGGCATCAGCGTGCACCCCGGTTCGGTGCTGGACATCGAGGCCGAGGCCGTGGTGAGCCCGGCCAACTCCTTCGGCTGGATGCGCGGCGGCATCGACGCGCTCTACTCCCGCGCGTTCCCCTACGTAGAACAGCACGTGCGCAGCGGGGTGCTGGCCTACCACGGTGGCGAGCTGCCGGTGGGCGAGGCGCTCATCGTGCCAACGGGTGAGCCTGCCCCCGAATGGATGATCAGCGCACCCACCATGCGTGAGCCCGGTGAGCAGCTGCCCGCCGACACCGTGCACCCGTACCTGGCGGCGCGCGCCGTGTTCCGGCTCTGGCTGCACGGTCGCCTGGAAAGCGGTGTCCCCGTGCGGTCCGCCGTGCGCACGGTCGCCATGCCCGGTCTGGGCACCGGCGTGGGCGAGGTCGATCCGGTGACCTGTGCGCGGCAGGTCGCCGCCGCCTGGGACGAGGTCTTCAGCGAACTGCCGACCGCGAGCGGCTGAGCCGGTCGGCTTGCACACTGGGGTGGTGCGCACTGATTTCGATCCCCAGGCCCTGCCCGCCCGCGAGTTCTACCGGCTGCTGACCGCCGTGGTGGTGCCCCGGCCGATCGCCTGGGTGTCCTCCACCTCCGGTGCGGGCGTGGACAACCTCGCGCCGCACTCGTTCTTCACGGTGTCCTGCGTGACCCCGCCGGTGGTGCAGTTCACCTCGGTCGGCCGCAAGGACAGCCTGCGCAACATCGAGGACACCGGCGAGTTCGTGGTGAACCTGGCTCCCGAACCGCTGTTCGAGCAGATCAACGCCAGCGCGACCAACTTTCCGCCCGGTGTGGACGAGTTCGCCGAGCTGGGGCTGGCCAAGGAGCCCAGCGCGCGGGTCCGGCCGCCCCGGGTGGCGCAGTCCCCGGTGGCGTTGGAGTGCTCCCTGCACAGCACGCTGCTGCTGGGCGATTCCACGGTGGTGTTCGGCACCGTGCTGCACGCAGCCGTCGACGAGCGGGTGCTCATCGACGGGCACCCGTCCATCGACCGGCTGCGCCCGCTGGCCAGGTTGGGCGGGGACGAGTGGTCCACCATCGGCGAGGTGCGGGAACTGGCCAGGATCAGGTATTCGGGCTGAACAGCAGGCGTTCCAGGTCGATCTCGTCGTGCAGCGGGATGTCGTAGGGCCCCGTGGCGGGGATCTGCGGTTTGAGTCTGCGCGCCTCGTCAACCGCGCCCTGGCGCACTGTGAGCAGGCGGAACTGCCTGCGCTGGTAGAACCGCAGCGCGTCCAGGTTGGCGTTGGTGGTGGTCGCCGTGATTCGGGCGAGTCCGCGCCTGCGCGCCTCGCCGACGACGGCGGCCACCAGTTCGGAGCCGATGCCCATGCCGCGCACCAGCGCGTCCAGGGTGACGATCTCCAGCGTGTCGCCCGCGGTGTCGAAGGTGACCAGGCCGACCAGCCTGGTCTCGCGCACCGCGAGCAGTCCTTGCAGCGCCGCGGGGCGGAAGACCGTCCCGTGTACCACCACTGTCGCCCCACCCCACAGCTCTGTCATCAGCCGGCCCAGCGCGGGGCGGTCGGCATTGGCGATGTGCTTGATTCGTAGGGTGTCGTCGGCCACGGCTCAACAGTGGCACGTCCGGTCATCGCAACGGATACCGTGGGTGGGTGTCCGTCACAGTGTTGCTCGTCGATGACCACGAGGTGGTGCGCCGGGGGCTGCGTGACCTGCTCGACGGTGAGGACGGGGTGGAGGTCGTCGCCGAGGCCGGTGGTGTCCAGGAAGCGCTGGTGCTGGCCCGTTCGCTGCGGCCCGCCGTGGCCGTGGTGGACATGCGGCTGCCCGACGGGGACGGGGTCAGCCTGTGCCGCGAACTGCGCGGCCTCGCCGAGGGCGACTGGCAGGGCCCGCACTGCCTGGTGCTGACCGCCTTCGACGACGAGGAGGCGCTGTTCGGCGCCATCATGGCCGGTGCCTCGGGCTACCTGCTCAAGCAGGTGCGCGGCCAGGACCTGGTGAAGGCCGTGCGCGAGGTGGCCCAGGGCCGTTCCCTGCTGGACCCGGTGACCACCGCCCGCGTGCTGGAGCGGATGCGCCGCCCCGCCGCCACCGACGAGCTGGACGCGCTCACCGAGCAGGAACGCAAGGTGCTGAACCTGATCGGCGACGGGCTGACCAACCGGCAGATCGCCGAACGCCTGTTCCTGGCCGAGAAGACCGTCAAGAACTACGTGACCTCGGTGCTGGCCAAGCTGGGCATGGAACGCCGCACCCAGGCCGCCGCCTGGGTCGCCAAACGCTCCCAGCGGTGAGGGTTGGCTAGTCGTAACGACTACTGCATCCCCCGCCACTCCCAGGGGGGCGACCCCGCTTCCAGCCTACCGCCCGCCCCACCCCGTTGATCTTGCTGAAGATCCACATGTGGACAACTCGCCAGCTGTCCACAACCAGCCTCAACCGACTGGTACCTCCCAGACGACCGTGGTACCGCTGCGGGCCGAGGAGTCGACCACGCACCGGCCGCCCACCGAGGTGGCCCGCTCCTCCAGGTGACGCAGGCCGCGCCGGGTCACGTCCGGCGGGATGCCGCAGCCGTCGTCCACCACGCGCAGTCGCAGGCCGTGCTCCCCGCGCTGCAACTCCACCGTCACGGCACTGGCCCCGGAGTGCCGCACCACGTTGGACAGGGCCTCCCGCAGCGCCGCACGCGCGTTGTCCGCCACGGCCACCGGGACGTCCACCATGTCGCCCTCGATGAGCAGCTCGGGTTGGAAGCCCAGCAGCTCCCCCGCGGTGTTGACCTCCGACCGCGCGGACTCCAGCAGGTCGGTGGCGGTGCTCGTGTCGGAGGGGTCGCCGCTGCGCAGGGCGCGCACGTGCCCGCGCACCTCGGCGATGGTCTGGTCGAGCTGGTCCACGGCGTCGGCCAGGCGCTGCGCCTCCTGGTCGGTGAGCTTGCCCGCGAGCCTGCGGTCGAGCAGGTCGAGCTGCACCCCGGCGGCGTAGAGCCGCTGGATGATCACGTCGTGCAGGTCGCGGGCGATGCGTTCGCGCTCCTCGTACACGGCCAGCCGCTGGCGGGCGGTCCAGCCCTCGGCCAGCACCAGCGCCAGCCCGGCCTGTGCGGCGAAGGCCGTGAGCATCTCGATGTCGGTGGCGGTGAACGGGACGTGCCCGCGCCTGCGGTACACCGCGAGCGCGCCCAGCCTGCGCTCCCTCGTGCCGAAGGGCACCACGGCGAACGGCCCGTAGATGCGCAGTTGCGGGGGCACGAACGGGGCGGTCACCGGGTTGGAGGTCAGGTCGTCCACCACGACCGGGATGCCGCTGCGGGCGACCCTGGCAGCCGCGGACCGCGCGGAGAGCACGATGCCGACCGGATTGGTGCCGCCGTGCGCGGCCTCCACGGTGAGCCGGTCGTCCTCCCCGCGCACCGACACCAGGCACAGATGGGCAGCGGCCAGCTCGGCCGCGCCCCGGACGACCAACGGCAGCACGGCGTCCGGGTCGTCACCGGACAGCGCTGCCGTGGTGATCTCGGTGGCGACCTGGAGGGTTCGGCCGGCAAGCGTGGGGTCCATGATGCGCATACGAGGTTAGGCCGCCTCTCGCTCGCGCACCCGGATCGTGCCAAGGCTCACCTCGATCACCAGATCGGCCAGCTCCGCCTCCTCGGGTCGGTGTGTGACGTGTACGACGGTACGGCCCGCGAGTCGATCACGCAGGCGGTCCAGCAGGACACGCGCTGTCGGCTCGTCCAGGTGCGCGGTGGGCTCGTCCAGCAGCACCAGGTCCGCGTGCTCGGCCCGCAGCAGCGCCCTGGCCAGCGCGAGCCGCTGGGCCTCACCGCCGGAGACGGTCGCTCCCCCGGCGCCGAGCACCACGTCCAGCCGGTGCGCCCAGCCCGGTAGCTCGGCGGCCACCAGCGCCTCGCGCAGGGCTTGGTCGCTGGCCGCCGGGTCGCCCAGGCGCAGGTTCTCGCGGATCGTGGTGGACACCAGCTGGGGCTCCTGCGGGCACCAGGACACCCGACCAGGCAGTCGCAGCTCGCCCTGTTCGGCAGGCAGGAAACCCAGCAGCAGAGCCAGCAGCGTGGACTTGCCCGCGCCGGACGGCCCGACCACGGCCACGTGCGTGCCGGGTCTGATCGGCCCCAGGGTGACCCCGGTCAGCGCGGGGGCCCCGGCACCGGGCCAGCGCGCGGTCACCTCGTGCAGGTGCAGGTGTTCGCCCGGAACGGGAGCGTCCCGAAGTCCCATGTCGGGACGGTCCCGTTCCGGGCGGTCCCCGAGCAGCTCAGTGACCCGCTGATGGGCGGACCTGAGTGCACCCCACTGCTGGGCTGCCACGGGGAGTCCGGCAACCGCCTCGGCGGCCGCCAACGGCACCAGCACCACCAGGGGCGCCAGCACCGGGTCGAGTTGCCCTGCGGCGACGGCACTCGCCGCGAGCCATGCGCAGGCCACGGTGGCCGCACCGATGGCGGCCGTCACCACCGCACCGGCCGCGCCCGCGCCGAACGCCTGACGGCGTGCGGTGGCCGCGAGCGCGCTGTCGGCGGCGGCGAGTTCGCTGCGGCGCAGGCGGTGCGTGCCGTAGGCGATCAGGTCGGCTGCGGCGTCGAACAGCACGAGCACCTTGGCGGCCACGTCACGGCGCCCAGCGGCCAAGGCGGTGCTGGCCCTGCGCTCGACGAGCAGCGCCACCGCCGGACCGGCCACGCCCGCCACCAGCAGGCCGATGCCCAGCGCCAGCCCCGCGGCGGGCAGCACCGCCGACTCCAGTACGACCGCACCGATCGCCACCAGGCCGCCGACCAGCGGTGGGATCAGCACGCGTGGCACCAGGTCGCGCACGGCGTCGGTGTCGTCCACCAGCCGCTGCACCCCGTCGGTGCGGCGCAGCGCTGTGGTGCGCGCGGGCCCGAGCCGGACCACCGCCTGCCAGAGCCGCACCCGCAGCTCGCCGCCCAGCCGGAACGCGGCGTCGTGCGTCACGAGCCGTTCCACGTAGCGCAGCACACCCTTGCCGAGCCCGAAGGTCCGCACGGCGACGATGGCCACCGACAGGGTCAGGATCGGCGGCTGCTGGGCGGCCCTCGCGATCAGCCAGGCCGCCGTGGCGGTGAGCGCGATGCCGCAGCCCACGGCGGCGACACCGAGTGCGGCCCCGGCCAGCAGGCGCCAGCTGACCAGGTCACGCACGCGGGCGCGGACCTGGCCGGTGCTCGGCCTGCTCGCGGCGAGCACCGGCGCGGTGGGCGGCGCGGGCTGGTCCTGGTCGGCGATCCGGTGCGTGGCCAGCAGCACGCCCACCCCGCTCGCGGCGACCTCGGTGATCACCGACATGACCCGTGCCGCGGTGGCCGGATCGAGGTGGGCCGTCGGCTCGTCCAGCAGCAGCCAACGCGCGCCCTGCTCGATCCTGAGCAGTGCTCGCACGAGGGCGACTCGTTGCCGCTCGCCCGTGGACAGCTCTGCCAGTGGCCGGTCCACCAGGGGTTCGGCGCTGACTCTGCTTGCGGCGCCGAGGATGTCGCCGCCGATGAGGTCGAGTTCGGCGCGCACCGTGTCGGCGCTGAAGACGGGCCGCTGCGGCATCCAGGCGAGCTGTCGGCGCCATGTCGACAAATCCACTGTGGACAGGTCGACCCCGTCCACGGTCACCTGGCCCGCGTCCGGGCGCACGAAACCGAGTAGCACCGCCAGTGTCGTGGACTTGCCCGCACCACTCGGCGAGTCGAGCCGGTGGATCTGGCCTGGCCGCAGCGTGAACGACAGGTCCTCGGGCGCGAGCCGGTCCCTGCGCCGGACGCCGAGCCCGCGCACGACGATCGCGCCGGTACCGGCCTCCGCGGTGCCCTCGTGGTCCCGCGTGCCGATCTCGGCCACCCTGCGGACCGCCTCGACCCCGTCCTCGCTGGCGTGGAACGCGGCGCCCGCGGCACGCAGCGGCAGGTAGCACTCCGGCGCGAGGATCAGCACCAGCAGGCCGGTGGCCAGGCCGAGGCTGCCCGCGACCAGCCGCAGGCCGATGTCCACGGCCACCAGCGCCACGGACAGGGTGGCCACGGTCTCCAGCGCGAAGGCGGACAGGAAGGCCACCCGCAGGGTCGCGCCGGTGGCCTTGCGGTGTTGCTCGCCGACCTTGCGCACCGCCTCGGCCTGTGCGGGGGCACGGCGGAACGCGGTGAGCACTGGCAGGGCGCGGACCAGTTCCAGCAGGTAGCCGGAGAGCCGGGCGGTGGCGTCGGCGGCCCGTGCGGCGCGGTGCTCGGTGAACTTGCCGATCAGCGCGGCGAACAGCGGGATCAGCGGTACGGTGAGGGCGATCAGCAGGGCCGAGGTCGGGTCGGCGACCAGGATGCAGGCGCCGACCAGCGCGGGCACCACGGCGGCGGTGACCAGCGCGGGCAGGTACTTGGTGAAGTAGGCGTCCAGGGCGTCCAAGCCCTTGGTGGACAACACGGTGAGCTCGGCCGACCCGCGCTCGGCGATCCACTCCGGGCCGAGGTCCAACGCGCGGTCGAGCGCCCTCGCGCGCAGTTCCTCCTTGGCCCCGGCCGCGGCGCGGGCGGCGGCGGTCTCGGTGGCCCAGCTCAGCACCGCCCTGGCGAGCACCGCGGCAGCGGCGAGGGCCAGCGGTCCGCCCACCTGGTCGGTGTGCCCTGCGGCGACCGAGGCGAGCAGCGTGGCCAGGGCCCAAGCCTGGGCGACGAGGGCGGCGGCGGTGAGCACCGCGAGCACGGCGCAGGTGACCAATGCTCGGCGCGCTGACCGGGACAGACCCGGTAGCGCGCCGAGCGGGCCTCTCCTCGAGCGGTCAGCTTGGCGGGAAGGCCGCCCGGGAGAAGTCGTCACGGAACGTGCACCTCGGGGATGTGCTTGGTGCCGATGCGGCGCCGGAACACCCAGTAGGTCCAGCTCTGGTAGAGCAGCACGGCCGGGGTGCCGAAGGCGGCGACCCAGGTCATCACCCCCAGGGTGTACGGGCTGGAGGCCGAGTTGGCCACGGTCAGCGAGTACGCCGGGTCCAGTGTGGACGGGATGACCGCGGGGAAGGCGGAGCCGAACAGCACCACGACCACGCCCACGAGCAACACGCCGAGCAGGGCGAAGGACTGGCCTTCACGCCCGGCGCGCAGGCGCACCAGCGCCAGCACCCCGGCCAGCAACGCGACCGCGGCGAGGACCAGGGTCCAGGCGCTGCCCTGCCGGACCTGGAGCAGCACCAGCAGCACGGCAATGGGGACCAGGCACAGCGGGCCGATGCGCAGCGCGAAACCGCCTGCCCGCTGGCGGATCTCGCCCTCCGTCTTGAGCGCCAGGAACACCGAGCCGTGCAGGATGCTGAACCCGGCCACCGCGAGCGCGCCGAGCAGGGCGAGCGGGGTGAACAGCGCGAGCGGGCCACCGGACAGCGCGCCGTCCTTGGTGAGCGGCAGGCCGGTGGCCATCGCGGTGAGCACCAGGCCCCAGCCCAGCGGCGGGATCCAGGAACCGAGCTGGATCACCACGTCCCAGCGGCGACGCCAGCGCGCACTGTCCACCTTGCCGCGGTACTCGAAGGCGACCCCGCGCCCGATCAGCGCCAGCAGGATGAGCAGCACCGGCAGGTAGGCGGTGGACAGCATCGTGGCGTACCAGGGCGGGAATGCCGCGAAGGTGGCGCCGACGGCCACGAGCACCCACACCTCGTTGCCGTCCCACACCGGGCCGATGGTGTTGACCATGACTCGTCGCTCGGTGTTGTCGCGGGCGAGCAGGCCGAGCAGGATGCCGACCCCGAAGTCGAAGCCCTCCAGGAAGAGGTAACCCAACCACAGGACGACGATCAGGCAGAACCAGATGGTCGACAGATCCACGTGCACCCCTCCCTCAGTAGGCGAAAGCCAGGACGTCTTCGGACTTCTCGGTGTCGGTCGGCGGCGGCATCACACCGGCGACCCCGGCCCTGGCGTACCGCACGAGCAGGTACACCTCCACGACCGCGAGCACCCCGTACACGGTGGTCAGCGCGATCAGCGAGGTGAGCATCTCCCCCACCGACACCCCCGAGGACACGGCCTGCGCGGTGTACATCCAGACACCGTCCACTCCGGACGGGTTGGGCACCACCACGAAGGGCTGGCGGCCCATCTCGGTGAAGATCCAGCCGAAGCTGTTGGCCAGGAAGGGGGTCGCGATGGAGAGCAGTGCCAAGCGTGGGAACCACTTGGTCCGTGGGATGCGTCCCCGGCGGGTCAGCCAGAGCGCGAGCAGGGCGGCGGCCGCGGCGATGCCGCCGAACCCGATCATGAACCGGAATCCCCAGTAGGTGACCGGCAGCACCGGCACGTAGTCGATGGGCTTGCCGGACAGCTCGCCCAGCTTCGGGTCGACCGGGTAGTTGCTGCCGTACTTGGCCTGGTACTGGTGGATGAGGTCGCCGACGCCCTTGACCTCGGTGGAGAAGTCGTTGTGCGCCAGGAAGGACAGCAGCGCGGGCACGGTGATGCTCTTGACGTTCTCGCAGTCCTGCCTGGACACGTCCCCGTAGGCGAAGACGGAGAAGCTCGCCGGGGCCTCGGTGTGGCACAGGGCTTCCGCCGCGGCCATCTTCATCGGCTGCTGCTCGAACATGAGCTTGCCCTGCGCGTCCCCGGTCAGCGCGACGGCGGCGAAGGAGATCATGCCGATCCAGGCGCCGAGCTTGAGCGAGCTGGACCAGACGCGGCGGTCCGGGTCCTCGGCGCTGGAGTCGCGGTGCTTGCGCCACAGATGCCAGGCCGAGATGCCGACCAGGAAGGTGCCCGCGACGGCGAAGCCGCCCGCGACGGTGTGCGGGAACGCGGCCAGCGCGGTGTTGTTGGTGAGCAGTGCCCAGATCGAGTTCAGCCTCGGCTTGCCGTCCACGAACTCGATGCCGACCGGGTGCTGCATCCAGGAATTCGCCGAGAGGATGAAGTAGGCCGAGACGGTCGAGGCCAACGAGGCGGCCCAGATGCAGGCCAGGTGCACGCGTTTCGGCAGCCGTTCCCAGCCGAAGATCCACAATCCGAGGAACGTGGACTCGACCATGAAGGCGACGAGGCCCTCCATCGCCAGCGGTGCGCCGAAAACGTCACCGACGAACTTCGAGTAGGAGCTCCAGGCCATGCCGAACTGGAACTCCTGGACGATTCCGGTCACCACGCCCATGGCGAAGTTGACCAGCATGAGCTTGCCCCAGAACTTGGTCATCGCCAGGTAGTGCCGCTTGCCGGTGACCACCCAGGCGGTCTGCATGATCGCGACCACAATGGACAACCCAATGGTCAACGGCACCATCAGGAAGTGATAGACGGTGGTGATTCCGAACTGCCACCTGGCGACATCAAGAACGTCCACGACATCACTGTGCCAGCGGGAACCGGGTTCCGCTCAGGTGCGAGCGTCCCGTTCGCGGAGGACCTAGGTCCCGGTGGCCGAGGTCACGGTGGGCGGCGAACCCATGAGCCGGTTACAATGATTGCGCCTGAGGGGAGTAGTTCCCACGATCGCTGGAAACAGCGGTCTGGCGAGAGCATCGACATACTGATCCTCACGGGGATCCGGTGCCTCACCCGCGTCAGCGCGGGCGAACGAGACCTCCGGCCGGGTAGACGCATACCCGGTCGGGGTCGTGCGTTCCGCCACTCCCCCCGTCCGGGCCGGACGGGAAGGACTCGGGACCTCATGGCTTCACCCTTGCTCATGCTGCTGACGGCGTTCGCCGTCGTGCTGGCCGTGGAGCTGCCGGACAAGACGCTGGTGGCCACGCTCGTGCTCACCACGCGCTACCGCGCCGCGCCGGTGTTCCTGGGTGTGTGCGTGGCGTTCCTGGTGCAGTGCGTCGTCGCGGTCGCCTTTGGCAGCCTGCTGACCCTGCTGCCGACGAACCTGGTCACCGGCGTGGTCGCCCTGCTGTTCGGCATCGGCGCGGTGATGCTGCTGCGCGAGGGCTTCGCCCGCGTCGAGGACGGCGAACAGGACGCCGCCCGCTCCGGCAACGGACCGGTGCCGTTCTGGCGTTCCGCGCTGACCTCGTTCGGCGTGCTGTTCGCCGCCGAGTGGGGCGACGCGTCCCAGCTGGCCACCGCGGGTCTGACGGCGCACTACGGGGACCCGCTGATGATCGGCATCGGTTCCTGGCTGGCGCTGGTCGTGGTGGCCGGTGCCGCCGTGCTGATCGGCCGCAAGATTCGCGACCGGGTGAAACCGCACCTTGTGCAACGGGTCGCCGGTGTGCTGTTCAGCGTGTTCGCGCTGATCGCGGCCTGGGAGACGATCTTCGGCTGAGGTCTGGCCGCCGGGTTGTGCACAGGCGGCGAGTTGTCCACATGTGGATCTTCAGCAAGATCAACGGGGTGGGGCGGGCGGTAGGCTGGAAGCGGGGTCGCCCCCCTGGGAGTGGCGGGGGATGCAGTAGTCGTTACCGCAAGGCCGCGGTCACCAGGCCCGCGGCGTGCACCACCAGCGGGCCGACGATCTCCAGGTCGAGCGGTTCCATCGACACCACACCGACACTGGCGCGCAGCGAGGGCACACCGCGCACCGGGGCGGCCGCGCCGTAGGCCCCTGGCTGCAACTCACCGGTGCTGTCGACCCAGCCGGGACTGCCGGGCGGCAGGGCGAGCGCCTTGCCCGCGGCGCCGCGGTGCACGGGGTGCCGGGTGCCCACCCGGTAGGCCACGTGGTAGATCGTCCAGGAGGGCTCGACCACGGCGACGGCCTGCGCCTCGTTGCCCTCGGCCACGGTCAGGTGCGCGGTGGCGCCGACCCTCTCGGCGAGTTCGCGCAGTGCGGGCGAGGCAGCGATGCGCAGCTGCGGCAGCACCTTCTCAGCCAGCCGCAGTACACCAAGACCGAGCCGCACCTTGGAGCCGTCCCGGCGCACGAGCCCGCGCGCCTGTAGGGGCACCAGCAGCCGGTAGACGGCCGCTCTGGAGGCCCCGATGGCCATGGCGAGGTCGCTGATGCTCGGCGCCTCGGTGTCCGCGTCGGCGACGGCCTGCAGCAGCGCCAGACCCCGTTCCAGGGTCAGCGAGCTCTCGCGCGTCGCCGACGCGGCCACGGCTAGTCGGCTGCCAGGACGGTGCCGGCCACCTCGGCGAAGCCGACCACGGAGCCGTCCTCGCCCGGCGCCGTCGCGGTGATCACCACGGTGTCCCCGTCCTCCAGGAAGGAACGCTGCGAGCCGTCCTTGAGCGTCACCGGCTCCTTGCCGGACCAGGTCAGCTCCAGGAACGAGCCGCGGTGCCACTTCTCCGGGCCGGACACGGTGCCGGAGGCGAAGAAGTCCCCGGGGCGCACGGTGGCCCCGTTGACCGTCATGTGCGCCAGCTGCTGGGCGAAGGTCCAGGACATCTGCGCGAACGGCGGCTCGGACACCACGGTGTCGTTCCAGCTCACCTCGATCGACAGGTCCAGGCCCCACGGCTGGTCCTCGACCAGGTAAGGCAGCACCTCGTTGGGCAGCGCGGGCGGCTCGACGCGGGCCAGGGCCAGCGCCTCCAGCGGGGTGATCCACGCGCCGACCGAGGTCGCGAAGGACTTGCCCAGGAACGGCCCGAGCGGCTGGTACTCCCACGCCTGGATGTCGCGGGCGGACCAGTCGTTGACCAGCACCACGCCGAACACGTGCTCGGCGGCGGCGGAGGTGGGCACCTGGCTGGCGACCGGCCCACCGCAGACGAAGCCCACCTCGGCCTCGATGTCCAGGCGCACGCTCGGTCCGAAGACCGGCCCGTGCTCACCCTTGCGCTGGCCCTTGGGGCGCACCACGTCGGTGCCCGACACCACGACCGTGCCCGCCCTGCCGTGGTAGCCGACCGGCAGGTGCGTCCAGTTCGGCAGCAGCGGCGCGTCATTGGGCCGGAAGATCCGCCCCACGTTCTCCGCGTGGTGCCGCGAGCAGTAGAAGTCCACGTAGTCGGCGACCGTGAACGGCAGCCGGTTGCTCACCTCGGCCAGCGGGACCAGCGTGCCGCCGCGCGGGGCGACCGTGTCGTTGACCAGCTCGGTCAACCGGGCCCGCAGCTCGCTCCACGCCGGGCGGCCCGCGGCCAGCAGCGGGTCGAGCGTGTCGGCGGAGACCAGGTCGGTGAGCCGCTCGCTGAACGAGTTCGCGATCGGCCGCAGCGGCAGCGCGTGGTCGCCCACCCGCACCGCGACGCCGTCACCGGTGACGCCGTAGGGCAGCGTCTGCGGACCGAAGGGCCGGTCCGAGGCGAACGCGGGGTCCTCGATCCACGTCATAGCAGCCCCAGCTTCTCCAGGTCGGCGACCGGTTCGCCGAGCGAGCAGGACCCGTAGGAGGCGAACACGCCCCGCACCGCGTGCGCGGCGGGATCGGACAGCGCCTTGGCCTCTTCGGCCAGCGCCTCACCGTCGGTCTCGGACAGCGCGGCGCGCACGTCCTTGCCCGACAGCGCGCGGGCCGTGGCCACCAGCAGGTTGAGGAAGCCGTGGTGGGTGAACCCGGTCTCCTCGTCGGTGTGGCGGACCGCGTTGTGCAGCCCGGCCGTGGCCTTGAAGGACACCCCGCCGCTGGCGACCACGGACAGGAAGTCGGCCACCTGGTCGACGCTCGGGAAGGCCTCCTGGCTGAGCCCACCGCAGCGGATCTTGGGCCAGCTGCCGTGCTCGATGACCCGGCCGACCCCGTCCAGCCACTCGGCGCCACCCCTGCGCGGCTCGACCACGCGGATGACGTCCTCCGGCACGAACTCCGAGACGCGCTCGAGCCACACCTCGTCGACGTCGGAGGGAGCGGGCATCTCGACCATGCGCAGCGACAGCAGCTCGGCGCGGGACTCGACGATGGACACCGCCTTGGGCACCCCGCCGAGACCGGTGTCGATGACCAGTGAGAGGGCCACCGGCTTGACCGGTTTGGCCTTGATCAGCTCGGTGATGAGCTCGGGTAGCCGGGAGGCCGGGCACAGGAACAGGCCCAGCACGCCGGCGTATTCGCCGGTGCGCGCGTCCAGGTGCCCCCGGACGGCGTCGACCATCGTCGCGTTGCCCGGGGGGAACAGCGCCGCGTCGTCTACGAGCCTCGCTAGCAGGGGCGGAGTGCCGCGTGGACCGGGCGCACGGAGTTCTACAGCGCTTGACACGGGTGACACGCTAGCGGTGTACCGGCAACTGAACAAAGATGTCCGATAGTCGGACACCTCGCGGGAGTTTGTGAGAGCGATGGCCCATTACCGCCAGGTGGGTGAGATCCCACCGAAGAGGCACACCCAGTTCCGCACCCCCGAGGGCGGTCTGTACGCCGAGGAACTGATGGGAGTCGAGGGCTTCTCCTCCGACTCGGCCCTGCTCTACCACCGGCACCTACCCACCGCGATCGTGGACGCGCAAACGCTTGCCGACCACCGCGGGGCAACCACACCGAACCTGCCGCTGAAGCCCCGCCACTACCGGTCCCAGGAGCTGACCTGGGCCGATGCCGGCGCGGTCGACGCGGTGACCGGTCGGCGCACCCTGTTCGGCAACGCGGACGTCACGATCTGCTTCGTGGCCGCGAACACGCCGAGCCCGCTGTACCGCAACGCCGCGGGCGACGAGCTGCTGTACGTGCAGACCGGCGCCGGGACGATCGAGACGATCTACGGCGCGCTCACCGTGGGCGACGGGGACTACGTCGTCATCCCGACCTCTTGCACCTACCGGGTGGTCCCCGAAGGCGCCGAGCCGATGCGCCTGCTTGTGTTGGAGGCCACAGGCCACGTCGGTCCGCCGCGCCGGTACCTGTCAGCCAAGGGCCAGTTCCTGGAGCACTCGCCCTACTGTGAGCGCGACATCCGCGGCCCCGTCTCCCCGCTGCTGGTGGACGGCGAGGACGTGGACGTGGTGGTGCGCCACCGCGCCGGGCTGACCCGGTTCACCTACGCCAACCACCCGTTCGACGTGGTGGGCTGGGACGGCTGCCTGTACCCGTGGGTGTTCAACATCCGCGACTTCGAGCCGATCACCGGCCGGGTGCACCAGCCGCCGCCCGTGCACCAGACCTTCGAGGGCCCGAACTTCGTGGTCTGCTCCTTCGTGCCGCGCAAGGTGGACTACCACCCGCTGTCCGTGCCGGTGCCCTACAACCACGCCAACGTGGACTCCGACGAGCTGCTGTTCTACGTGGGCGGCAACTACGAGGCGCGCAAGGGCTCGGGCATCGGCCTCGGCTCACTGTCCCTGCACCCCTCGGGCTGCACGCACGGCCCGCAGCCGGGTGCGGTCGAGGCCTCGCTCGGCGTGGACTACTTCGACGAGACGGCGGTCATGGTCGACACCTTCCGGCCGCTGGAGCTCGGTGAGGCGGCTCAGGCGTGCGAGGACCCGAGGTACGCCTGGTCCTGGGCTCGGCGCGGGCCGGACTGGTCCTGACTCAGACCCGGGCCACCGCGATGATCGGGTAACCGGGCACGCCGACGGCGCAGAACCTGCCGCGCTGCGGCGTGCCCGCGACCCACAGGGTGCCCGTCGCACTGATGTTGGCGACCACGTCCACGGTCGCACGGGGCAGCAGCACGGGCACCTGTGTGCCGTCCGGCAGGTACGCCACCAGGCGGCACGGCCCGCCGGCCTGCCTGGGCAGCCAGGACTGCACGACGACCGGGAACGAGGTCCACTGGTCTGCGGCGCGCAGCAGGGTGGGCAGGCGCAGCACCTGGCGACTGCCCGCCAGCATCATGAGGCTGACGACCACCACGCCGACCACGGCGCCGACAGCAGCGCCTGGCGGCAGCAGGTCGCCGACCAACCCGTAGGCCGCGAACACGACCAGTACGACCACGAGCGCGCTCAGCAGCGAGTTGCGCACCCGCGCGCGCACGCGAAGCGCTCCCCACACCGCGAGCTTGTCCTCGGCGGGATGCATCGAGGTGCCCGCGTCCAGCGGGTCCACCGTGGCCCCGGTCGGTGCGGGTACGACCCTCGCGGGCAGCGGCACCGGGAAGGCGTCCGCGAAGACCACGGCGTCACCGTTGGCGTCCGGCCCGATCAGCCACACCTCGTTGGCCCGCTGGATCACCTGGCGCAGACCCGAGGTCACCAGGCCGACGCGCAGGTGCACGGCGCCGTCCTGCACGGCGAGCACGGTCTGGTTGCCCTGGTGCGCGACGACCCGCACGCGGACCCGCTCCGGCACACCGCCGAGCAGCCGCCGCATCGCGGGCAGCCACTGGCCGACCCGCGCCTGGAAGGTCGCGTACGAGACGAGCGTGAGCGCGGCCATCGCCAGCACCAGGCCGGAGAACAGGTTGATGCCGCGCGAGGCCAGCACCAGCACCAGCGCCGACCCGGCGAGCAGCAGGATCGAGCGGACCATGCGCGCCGGGGCCTTGGCCAGCGCGGTCATCGTCACCGCCACGGCGTTGTCCTGACCGGCCGGGCGGTCGGCGGGCGGGCGCCACACCGGCACCGGGCCTGCCGCCAGCACGGGTTGTTCGGTCGTCTCGGACATGCCGCTCCCCCTCGGGTCCACCCGCGGATTCCTACCAGGGCGACCGGGTCGGCGCACCTCGCGAGGCCAGACCGTGACCAGCGGGAACACCGGACTGTCAGACCAGACCCGTACCGTCCGTGCCATGGACGTGGAGGCGGTGCTGGCGCTGGCGCCGGACCGGCAGGTGGCCACCGGTGCCACCAAGCTCGCCGTGCCTGCCAGCTGGCACGGGGCGGGCCGGGCCGAGGGCGCGCTGTGGGGCGAGTGCTCGGGCAGCGGTAAGAACCCGTACCTGGTGTGCGTGGACCTGCTGGACCGGGCCACGCGTTGTTCCTGCCCGTCAAGGAAGTTCCCGTGCAAGCACGCGGTCGCGCTGCAACTGCTGCACGCCCGGGAGGTGCTGCCCGAGGCGGCGCGGCCGGAGTGGGTGGAGCAGTGGCTGACCGGTCGACGGGCCAGGCAGACCGAGGCTGCGCGGCGCCCGGCCAAGCCCACCAAACGCAGGGAACAGGCCGTGCGGGCGGGCATCTCCGGGCTGCACGACTGGCTGGCCGACCTCGCCGATGGCGGGCTCGCCGCCCTGCCGGGCAAGGAAACCCAGTGGTGGCAGGGCATCTTCGCCCGGATGATCGACGCGCAGGCGCCCGGCGTGGCGGCGGCCACCGCCGAGTTGCGCTCGGTGGTCGCGGCGAAGCGCCCCCGCTGGTACGAGGAGGCCGCCGACCACATCGGACGGTTGCACCTGCTGGCCGTGCTGGCCACCGGGGAGGACGAGGTGGTGCGCACGCGGATCGGCTTCACCACCACCGAGGAGGAGGTGCGCGCGGGCGAGTCCTGGTCGGACGACTGGGTGGTGCTGCTGCGCGCCGACAGCGACGACGGACGGGTGCGCACGGTGCGCCAGTGGGCGTGGGGGCGGGCACGGGCCGAGTGGGTGGTCGTGGCGAAGCACGCGGCCGGGGGTGCGGTGCCAGCGCCCGCGCTGACCCCCGGTGCGGAACTGGCCGCCGTGTTGCACCCGTACCCCGGCGGGCGGCCGAGACGGGTGGCCGTCGGCGAGGTGAGCGGTACCGGCCCGGCGGGCCCGATCCCGTTGCCCCGCACGTGGTCCGCGGCGCTGGCCGAGGTGGAGCCGCTGCTGGTCGAGGACCCGTGGCAGCGGCTCGTGCCGCTGTGCTGCGGCCCGGTGCGGGCCGCCAGGGCCGGTGATCAGCTGGTGCTGGTCGACGAGTCGGCGTACCCGCTGCCCGTGGCCTGGGGGCAGCCGCTGGCCCGCGCGCTGGCCGCGGGCGGCGGCGCCCCGTTCGACGCGCTGGGCCTGTGGGACGGAGTGGCGTTGCAGCTCTGTGCCGTGGCCGAGCCGGGCGGAGCACCGGAGGTGTTGCTGTGAGCGAGCTTGCGAGCTCACCAATAAACACAGGGAGCCTGCTCTCAGGCCGACGAGCACAGCGAGGAGCGCCCGAGAGCGAGCTTGCGAGCTCACCATTGGGCACAGGAGCGGTCGCGAGAGCGCAGGGCGCTAGCGAGGTGGGCTCGTGAGTGCGATCGAAACCCAGTGGCAGCAAGCAGTTCAGCAACTGCTGGTCGGCGCGCGGCGCAGTGGGGTCAGCCGGGACGAGTTGCTCGCCGAGGTCGCCGCGCTCGGGCTCGCCCGGTTCGGCGCCCGCCTGCCCGTACCCGGTGAGCCGATCACGGAGATCCCGAGCGCGCCCGCGGAGGTCAAGCCCTCGACCGGTCCCGCGGCCCGATCGGTGCTGGCGCAGATCCTCAGCTGGGACGACGACGCGCTGCTCACCGAGTGGTGCGCCACCGCGAACAGGCACGGAGTGGTCGCCGCGCCCGCGCACCTGCCCCAGTTGCTGGCGCTGGGCGCGGCGCGGGCCACCCTGCGGCCCGCGATCAACCTGGTGCTCGGCGTGCGTGGCCGCTGGCTCGCCGAGGTGGCCGCCGACTGGGGTTGGGCGCGGGGCCGCACCGAGCACGAGCCGGTGGACCTGGACGCGCCGCCGGGCCGCCGGCTGACCGCGCTGCGGGCCGCCCGCAGGCAGGATCCGGCAGCGGTGCGCGAGCTCGTCGCCGAGCAGTTGCCCGAGCAGCGCAGGGCCTCGGACCGCCAACTGCTCGTCAACGCGCTGGAGGTCGGCCTCGGCGCGGCGGACGAGCCGCTGCTGGAGGCCGCGCTGGACGACCGCGCGGCCGGGGTGCACGACGTGGCGGTGCGGCTGCTGCGCCGACTGCCCGGCTCGGCCCTGTCCCAGCGGGCCGCCGACCGGCTGCGCGAGGGGCTGCCCTGCGCCGAGGTGCTGCCGGGTGGCCGGTACGACACCGAGCCGGACGAGGCCGAGCTGCGGGACCTGATCCGGGACGGCAGCACGGAGAGCGGCCTCGCGGGCAGGCTGCGCGGCGCGGCGGCCAGTGTGTCGCCGGAGTTCTGGGACGTGGAGCAGGTGCTGACCGGACACTGGGCCAAGGCCTTGCTGCAAGGAATCGCCGAGGCGCTGCCGCTGGCGGCGGACCCGGTGCCCTGGGCGGTGGCGGCCAGCCAGGTGCTGACCGGCATGGCCATGCTGGACGCCATCGACGCGCTGCCGGGGCGGACCGCGGCGGAGGTGCTGGTGGCGGTCTCGGGCGGCTGGAAGTACGACATGCTCGACCACGGCTGCTCGCAGCTGCCGGGGCCCTGGCCGCCGGACATCACCGCCGTGCTGCTGGACCGGTTCGGCAACGCCGTGACCCCGGGCTGGCGCACCGGCCGCCCACCCCCGGTGCTGCTCACCAGGGGCGATGTCGGGGTGCTCGACGAGCACTGGCCGCGCATCGCCCAGCGGTGGCCGGAACACACCAACGAACAAGCAGTGCTGCGGCTGCGCGTGGAACTGCGCGACGCGTTCGAGAACGACCGGAAGGAACTCCCGTGAGTGAGCTTGCGAACGAACCATCGAGCACAGGCCGCGGGGGCGGCGCTGCGCCGAGCGCAAGCGAGGTGCGGCGGTGACCTCGGAACCCGTGCTGCGCCCCTCGGCGGAGCAGCAGTACGCAGGCGAGCTGGCCGCGCTCGCCGCGGTCGACGACCGGCCGAGGCCGCCGAGCTGGCGGCTGTCCCCGCAGGCGGTCGTGCGCTACGTGCTGGGCGGCACGCTGTCCGACGGCACCGAGATCGTGCCCAAGTACGTGGGCGACCGGCGCATCGTGGAGGTGGCGGTGGCGACGCTGGCCACCGACCGGGCGCTGCTGCTGGTGGGTGTGCCGGGCACCGCCAAGTCCTGGCTTTCCGAGCACCTTGCGGCCGCGATCAGCGGGGACTCCACGCTGATCGTGCAGGGCACGGCGGGCACCAGCGAGGAGTCCGTGCGCTACGGCTGGAACTACGCGCGGCTGATCGCCGAGGGGCCGAGCGAGGCGGCGCTGGTGCCGGGGCCGGTGCTGCGCGCGATGCGGACCGGGGCGGTGGCCAGGGTCGAGGAGCTGACCCGGATGCCCGCCGAGGTGCAGGACTCGCTGATCACCGTGCTGTCCGAGAAGGCGCTGCCGGTGCCGGAGCTGAACCTGCACGTGCAGGCGGTGCCGGGCTTCACGGTCATCGGCACCGCGAACGACCGGGACCGCGGGGTCAACCAGATGTCCTCGGCGCTGGCCCGCCGGTTCAACACCGTGGTGCTGCCGCCACCGGCCAGCGAGGACGACGAGGTGGAGATCGTCAGCACCCGTGCCGCGCAACTGGGCCGCGCGCTGGAACTGCCCGCCGCCCCGCCCGCCCTGGACGAGGTGCGCCGCGTGGTGCGGGTGTTCCGCGAGCTGCGCAACGGGTCCACTGTGGACGGTCGCACTCAGCTGAAGAAGCCCAGCGGCAGCCTGTCCACCGCGGAGGCCATCTCGGTGGTGACCAGCGGCATGTCCCTGGCCGCGCACTTCGGGGACGGCAACATCGGTGCCGACGAGCTGGCCGCCGGGCTGCTCGGCGCCGTGGTCAAGGACCGGGTCTCGGACACCGCGGCCTGGCAGGAGTACCTGGAGGCCGTGGTCAAGGAGCGGCCGGAGTGGCGTGACCTGTACCGGGCCTGCCACGACCTGGACACCAGCGGGTACGCCTGATGCCCGCACTGCCCGAGCGGGTCAGCCTGCTCGGAATCCGCCACCACGGGCCGGGTTCCGCGCGGATGGTGCTCGCCGCGCTGGAGACGCTGCGGCCCGAGCTCGTGCTGGTGGAGGGGCCGCCCGAGGCTGACGGGCTGGTCGAGCACGTGGGCGAGCTCGTGCCCCCGGTCGCGCTGCTGATGCACGACGAGGCTGAGCCGTCCACGGCCGCGTTCTGGCCCTTCGCCCGCTTCTCCCCCGAGTGGCAGGCGATGTGCTGGGCGCACCACAACGGCGTGCCGCTGCGCTTCGCCGACCTGCCCGCCGCGGCCACACTGGGCGCCGAGGACGAGCCGGACCCGGTGAGTGTGGACCCGCTCGGCGTGCTGGCCGAGGCGGCCGGGTTCGACGACCCGGAGCGCTGGTGGGAGGACGTGGTCGAGCACAGCGGGGCCGGTGACCCGCTGGCACTGGCCACGGCCGTCACCGAGGCGATGACCGCGCTGCGCGAGGAGTTCGAGGACCACGTGGGGCCGCGCACCCTGCGCAGGGAAGCCCAGATGCGGCAGGTGATCCGCCAGGGGCTCAAGGAGGTCACCGGGCCGATCGCGGTGGTCTGCGGGGCCTGGCACGCGCCCGCGCTGCGCGAGCTGCCCACGGTGTCCGCGGACAACGCGCTGCTGCGCGGGCTACCCCGCAAGAAGGTGTCGGGCACGTGGGTGCCCTGGAGCCACGGCAGGCTGGCCGCTGCCGGTGGCTACGGGGCGGGCATCGCCGCACCGGGCTGGTACGCGCACCTGTGGGAGCGCGCCGAGGCCGGTGACGCCGTGCCGCGCTGGTTCGCCCGCGCCTGCCAGGTGCTGCGCGCGGAGGACCTGCCCGCGTCCACGGCGAGCGCGGTCGAGGCGGTCCGGCTGGCCGACGCGCTGGCGGCACTGCGCGGGCGGCCGTCCCCGGGGCTGGCCGAGGTGAGCGAGGCGGCGCTCGCGGTGCTGTGCGGCGGCGAGGACACCCCGCTGCGCCTGGTGCACCAACAACTCGTGATCGGTGAGGAACTGGGCGAGGTCGGTGCGGGCGTGCCGCGCTCCCCGCTGGCCGCCGACCTGGAGCGGTTGCAGCGGCGGCTCCGGCTGCCCGCCAGCGCCACCGAACGGCAGCTGCGGCTGGACCTGCGCAAGGACACCGACCGCGAGCGGTCCAAGCTGCTGCGCAGGCTGCGGGTGCTGGACGTGCAGTGGGGCGAGCCGGACAGCACACGTGGGCTGGGCACCTTCGCCGAGGCGTGGCGGGTCAGGTGGGACCCGAGCATGGCGGTCGCGGTGGCCGCCGCGGCACGGCACGGCACGACGGTGGCGGCGGCCACCGAGTTGGTGCTGCACCAGCGAGCCGGGTCGGTGGAGAAGGTGGCGAAGGCCGCCGACGTGCTCTGGTACGCCGTGGGCTGCGAGCTGCCCGCGGCCGTGACCGCCGCCCGCCGGGCGCTGGACCGCTGCGCCGCGGCGGCCACCGACGCCGTGGAACTGCTCTCGGCACTGCCCTCGCTGGCGGGCACGGTCCGCTACGGCTCGGTGCGGGGTACCGATCCCGAGCTGCTCCGGCTCGCCCTGCACGGCCTGCTGGCCCGCGGCGCCGTGGGCCTGCCGCTGGCCTGTCGGGGCGTGGACGACGAGACGGCCGAACACCTCGTCACGGCGCTGGACGCGGCGCAGGAGGCGGCCGGGCTGGCCGCCGACGAGGAGCACAAGTCCTTGTGGCGCAACGCCTTGCTGAAGCTGGTCGGCCTGGACGAGGCGCACGGCCTGCCAGCGGGGCGGGCCACCCGCCTGCTGTGGGAGGCGGGCGATCTGGACACCGACCGGGTGGCGGCACGTCTGCACCGCGCGGTGTCCACCGCCGGCGGGGCGACCATGTTCGTCACGGGGTTCCTGCGCGGGTCCGCGGCGCTGCTGGCCGCCGACCCGAGGCTGTTCGACCTGATCGACGGCTGGCTGACCGGACTGTCGGCGGAGGCGTTCGCGGACGCGGTCCCGTTGCTGCGCAAGGCGGTCAGCGATTTCAGCGCGGCCGAGCGGCGCACGCTGGGCGAGCGGGTGGCCACCGGGGGCGGCGGCATCTCGGCCGGGGACGGCGCGTGGGACGAGCCGAGGGCGCAGCGGCTGAGCGCGCACGTGCGGGGACTGCTGGAGGGGGCTGGCCGATGACGGACGAGCAGGAGCGGTTGCGGCGCTGGCGGTTGCTGCTCGGCGGGGCGGCCGGGCAGCTGGGCGGGCTGGGTGCGGACGACCAGCGCAGGGACTCGGCACTGACCGCGCTCTACGGCGGCGGCGAGGGCGGGGACGGCAAGCGGGGCGCCAACCTGGCGGGCAGCGCCCCGGTGCTGCACCGCTGGCTCGGGGACGTGCGCGACTACTTCCCGACCTCCGTGGTGCAGGTGATGCAGCGCGACGCCGTCGACCGGCTCGGGCTGAACAAGTTGTTGCTGGAGCCCGAGTTGCTGGCCTCGGTGGAACCGGACGTGCACCTGGTGAGCACCCTGGTCTCGCTCTCGCGGGCGATCCCGGCGCGCACCAGGGAGACCGCCCGCGCGGTGGTGCGCAAGGTGGTGGCGGAGATCGAGCGCAGGCTGGCCGACCGGGTGCTGGCCGCGGTGCACGGCTCGATCGACCGGTCCCGGCGCACCCGCAGGCCACGACTGTCCGATGTGGACTGGTCGGCCACGATCCGGGCGAACCTGAAGAACTACCAGCCCGCACAGCGCACGCTGGTGGTCGACGGGCTGCGCGGTCAGCAGCGGCGCAGCCGCACGGCCTCGCTGCGCGACGTGGTGCTGCTGGTGGACCAGTCGGGTTCGATGGCCGAGTCGGTGGTCTACTCGGCGGTGTTCGGCGCGGTGCTGGCCTCGATGCGCGCGGTGGAGACCCGGCTGGTGGTGTTCGACACCGAGGTGGTCGACCTGACCGAGAGCCTGGACGACCCGGTGGACGTGCTGTTCGCGACCCAACTCGGCGGCGGCACCGACATCAACCGCGCGGTGGCCTATGGGCAGTCGCTGGTCCGCCGTCCCGCCGACACCGTCGTGGTGCTGATCAGCGACCTGTTCGAGGGCGGGGTGGCCGGTGAACTGCTGCGCCGGGTGCGCGAACTGGTCGCCAGCGGGGTGACCGTGGTGGTGCTGCTGGCGCTGTCCGACAGCGGGACCCCGGCCTACGACCACGAGCTCGCGGCGAAACTGTCCGCGCTGGGTGCCCCGGCTTTCGCGTGCACCCCGGACCGGTTCCCCGAGCTGCTGGCCACCGCGCTGCGCCGGGAGGACGTGGGGGCCTGGGCCGAGCAGGCCGGGATGGGGGTGGGCCGCTAGCAGGTGCGAAGAACTCGGCCGCGGTCCATCCTCCTGGTGGGGGACCTGACGAAGGTGGGGTTTCCAGCAGACCCCACTCAGGTTAGGCTCGCCTAAGTTCAGGAGGTGAGTGATGACCCAGGCCACCCGTCGGCCCCAGGCACCGAACTCGGCCGAGCGCGCGCGGACGATCGCCGCCCGCGGCGGCAAGGCCGCCCTGGTGCCCTCGCCCGGCCCCGAGCTGGGGCACTGCTCCAGCGCAGAGGCCGAGGCGGAGCGGGTCAGCCCGCTGCTGCACCACGTGCACACGGACGGCTCGGCGACCCTCCTGCTGGACGACGACCACCCCCTGGTCTCGGCCACCTGGCAGGCGCCGCGCGGGGAGCTGACCGCGATGCTGGAGCTGACCGACGCGGCCCCGGTGCCGCTGCGGGAGCCGGTGCGCGGACTGCTCTGGATCACGGGCTGGCTGCGCGCACTGACCGGGGAGGAGGCCAGGGCCGCCGTGCTGGAGGTGGTGGAGCGCCGCCCCGACCCGAGGCTGCTGGACGCGGGCCACGGGGCGACCGTGTTGCGGCTGACCCCGGCCTCGATGGTGGTGGCCGACGCCGAGGGCACCAGCTCGATCCGGCCCAGCGAGTTCAGCGAGGCCGAGCCGGACCCGTTCGCGCACTACGAGGACGGCTGGCTGCGGCACCTTGAACTGTCCCACCGGGATGTGGTGGAACTGCTGTGCCGGCACCTGCCGGACCACCTGCGCGGCGGGCACGTCCGGCCGCTGGGACTGGACCGCTTCGGGCTGCGCCTGCGGGTGGAGGCCGTGGAGGGCGACCACGACGTGCGGATCGCCTTCGCGCACCCGGTGACCACGCCCAAGGAACTGGCCGCCGAGCTGCGCAGGCTGCTGGGCTGCCCGTTCATGGCCCAGGTCCACTACGGCTGACACACGGGAACCGGGGTAGCGTCCGCCGCGTGGCGAGCACCCTCCGCAGCTGGCTGGCCCCCGCGCGGGTCAGCGACGACCTGGTCACCGACCCGGTTCAGCGCCGTGGCTACACCCTGGAACTGCTGATCGTCTTCAGCATGACGCTCGGCCTTTCCGGGTTGCGCAGCCTGCTCTCGCTGCTGAACTCGCTGTTGCAGCCCAAGCCGCTGAACCAGCAGAGCGTGGCGCTGAACGTGCAGCAGTCCACGATCAGCCTGCTGGACCTGCTCGCCCAACTGGCCAGCGTGCTGCAACTGCTGGCCTGGGGCGCGCTCGGTGCGTACCTGCTGTGGCGGGCGGGCATCGGGCTGGCCAAGATCGGGCTGGACCGCACGCGCCCCGGCCGCGACCTGCTCGGCGGGCTGGGACTGGCCGCGCTGATCGGCATCCCCGGCCTGGCCTTCTACTTCCTGACCAGGGCGCTGGGCGTGAACCTCACCGTGGTGCCCTCGGCCCTGGGCGACACCTGGTGGCGCGTCCCGGTGCTCGTGCTCTCCGCCTTCGGCAACGCCTGGGCCGAGGAGGTGCTGGTCGTCGGCTACCTGATCACCCGGCTGCGCCGCTTCGGCTGGGGCGAGAACCGCTCGCTGCTGGCCGCGGCCGTGCTGCGCGGCTCGTACCACCTGTACCAGGGCTTCGGCGGGTTCCTCGGCAACATCGTCATGGGGCTGGTGTTCGGCCGGGTGTGGCAGCGCACGAACCGGCTGTGGGCGCTGGTCCTCGCACACACCCTGCTCGACGTGGTCTCCTTCGTCGGATACGCGCTGCTCCGAGGGGTTGTACCCGGCCTGTAGTGAACCCGAACGGCGCATGCAACGATTCGTTGCTCAGAAGCGTGAACTTATTAACGAATCGCTTGTCACAAGTGCATTCTGTTTCTGAAATCACCGTCACACCCACTTGAGGGGCGACAATTCAACCGTCGCGTGGTTACCCTCAACCCCGTGACCTCCCACATCAGCTCCGCCACGGACGAGCACCCCACGCCGAGGGTCGACAGCGAGGTCGGTCCGCTGCGGACGGTGCTGCTGCACCGCCCCGGCCTGGAACTCAAGCGGCTCACCCCGCGCAACAACGACCAGTTGCTGTTCGACGGCATCCCGTGGGTCGGCAGGGCCCAGGAGGAGCACGACGCCTTCGCCGCGGTGCTGCGCTCGCGCGGGGTCGAGGTCCTGCTGCTGGCGGACCTGCTGATGACCGCGCTGGACGACCAGCGGGCGCGGTCGGCGGGCATCTACGCCTCGGTGGACGAGCGCAGGCTGGGCATCGACCTGGCCGACTCGCTGCGCTCGCACCTGTCCACGGTGGGGCAGGAGGAACTGGCCAACGTGCTGATGGCGGGCATGACCTTCGAGGAGCTGCCCGCCGCCGAGGGCGCCTCGCTGGTGCGGCACATGCACCGCCCGCACGACTTCGTCATCGACCCGCTGCCCAACCTGCTGTTCACCCGCGACTCCTCGGCCTGGGTCGCGGACCGCGTCGCGGTGTCCTCGCTGGTGATGCCCGCACGGCGGCGCGAGTCCTCGATCACCGACCTGATCTACGCCTACCACCCGCGCTTCGCGAAGACCTCCCGCGCCTACGGTGCGCACTCGGCCCCGTTGGAGGGCGGGGACGTGCTGCTGCTTGCCCCCGGCGTGATGGCCATCGGCGTCGGTGAGCGCACCACCCCGGCGGGCGCGGAGTCCTTCGCCCGCTCGGTGTTCATGGACGGCCTGGCACACACCGTGCTCGCGGTGCCGATCGCCCAGGAACGCGCGACCATGCACCTGGACACCGTCTGCACCATGGTCGACGTGGACGCCGTGGTGATGTACCCGGCGATCCGCGACACGCTGTCGGCCTACTCGCTGCGCCCCGACGGCAGCGGCGGGGTGCTGGTGGACGGCCCCGCGCCGTTCCTGTCGGCGGCGGCCGAGGCGATGGGCATCGAGCGGCTGCGCGTGATCGACACCGGGCTGGACTCGGTGACCGCCGAGCGCGAGCAGTGGGACGACGGCAACAACACCCTGGCGGTCGCGCCGGGTGTGGTGATCGCCTACGAGCGCAACGTGGAGACCAACGCACGCCTGGAGGAGGCCGGGGTCGAGGTGCTGCGGATCAGCGGCTCCGAGCTGGGTTCGGGGCGCGGCGGCCCGCGCTGCATGTCCTGCCCGGTGCTGCGGGACCCGCTGAATTAGGGCCGCTGTGGAGTAACTCCAGGGCCATGATGGAAGGGAGACAACCGAATCATGGCCCTGGGAGTCCATTGTGGAGTATCGCAATCTGGGTGGTAGTGGCTGCTCGGTCTCGGCGTTCGCGCTGGGCACCATGACCTTCGGCAACACCACCAGCGAGGCGGATTCGTTCACGCAGCTCGACAGGTTCGTCGAGGTGGGCGGCACCCTCGTGGACACCGCGGACGTCTACGTCGGCGGGGAGTCCGAGAAGATCATCGGCCGGTGGCTCGCCGACCGGCCGGACGAGATCACCGACCGCGTCGTGCTCGCCACCAAGGGCCGCTTTCCCACCAGCGAGGAGCCCAACGGGGCGGGTCTGTCCCGGCGGCACCTCGACCGCGCGCTGACCGCCTCCCTGCGCAGGCTCGCGGTGGACGCCATCGACCTGTACCAGGTGCACGCCTGGGACCCGGTGACCCCGATCGAGGAAACCCTGTCCTTCCTGGACAGTGCGGTGCGCGCGGGCAAGATCCGCTATGTCGGACTGTCCAACTTCACCGGCTGGCAGGTGCAGAAGACGGTGGACGTAGCCGAGTTCGGCGGGTTCGCCCGGCCGGTGACCCTGCAACCCCAGTACAGCCTGCTGTGCCGGGAGATCGAGTGGGAGATCGTGCCCTCCTGCGAGGAGAACGGGCTCGGCCTGCTGCCCTGGTCCCCGCTGGCGGGCGGGGTGCTCACCGGCAAGTACGAGCAGGGGGCCAAGCCCGCCGAGGACACCCGGCTGGCCGAGGAGCGCATGGCGCTGTTCTTCGCCGGGCGCACCCAGGAGCAGCGGACCTGGGACGTGGTCGACACGCTGCGGCAGATCGCGCAGGAGCGCGACTCCACCCCGTCCCGCATCGCGCTGGCGTGGGTCGCGGGCCGTCCCGCGGTCAGCTCGGTGATCCTCGGGGCGCGCACCGTCGAGCAGTTGGCGGACAACCTCGGCGCGGTGGACCTGGTGCTCACCGAGAAGGAGGAGCAGCGGCTGACCGCGGCCAGCGAGGTGTCCGTGGACTACCCGTACGGCGGTATGGCCCTGCAACAGCGGACCCGTCCGCTGGCCGGCGGCTGGCCCGCCCGGATGGGGGCCGGTACCACGGCGCCCCCGAGGTGAACCCCTGATCGGGTGACGGGGTAGACATGGCGGCACAGCAGGCGAGACAAAGAGGAGCCACCAGGGTGAGCGGTTTCATCCACTGGTACGAGAACGGCTGGTCCGCCGACCGCGCCGCGAGAACTGTCGCCAGGATCGAGTCACTGGGTCTGTCCCTGTCCGAGGACACCGACCGGAACGCGCTGCTGGGCCGACTCTCGCTGACCGAGATCACCCGGCTGGACGTGGAGTTCTGGCTGGACGCGGACACGGCGCTGTACGGCCGGTTCCGCAGGGTCGGCGGCGACGTGGTCGCGCAGGAGTTCGACCTGGACGGCCTGTCCTCGGTCGAGCAGAACCAACTGGTGCAGGGCATCGCCGAGTTGTTCGGCGAGGACGCGGACAACACGGTCGGCTTCGTGGTCGACCGCTCGGGCTGTTCCGAGGACGTCGAGTGGGACGAGGTCGTGCTCGGCCACCCGAAGATCGTCACGGTACGACCGGACGTGCTCGCACTGCCCTGCACCGTGATCGAGGACCTGCACCCGGAGTTGCAGAAGCTGAATGGTCGGGCAATGGGTGCGTTGACCGTCTACGACCGGACCAACGTGCTCGCCGGAGCCTGATCCGGCGGAGTTGTCCACAACCAGTGCACAGGTTCGGTGCACAGCCTGCCCCGGTGCGGCTCGCGGAGTTCCCGCAGCTCACCGGGGCTTTCGCGTTCTGCGACCGGAAGTTGCACAACTCCTGTCACCAGGTTGCGCACAGTTGTCCCCAGGTTGTCCACAGCCGGAATTAGGTGAGGATAACCAGGGCGGGTCAATAGCACATCCTTACTTGCGAATACCAGACCCATTCGGAGTACGGTTGTGGCATGTCCCCCCACAACGGCACCACGAAGTTCCACGAATTGCTGCGGGCGCAGATCCGCAACGAGTTCACCGCCGCCCAGCAGTACACGGCGATCGCGGTCTGGTTCGACGGCCAGGACCTGCCCCGGCTGGCGGCGCACTTCTACCGCCAGTCCCTCGAGGAGCGCAACCACGCCATGATGATCGTCCAGTACCTGCTGGACAACGACATCACCGTGGCCATTCCCGGCGTCGGCGAGGTGCGCAACGAGTTCGACTCCGTGCGCGAGCCGGTCGAGCTGGCGCTGCAGCAGGAGCGCACCGTCACCGACGAGATCACCACGCTGGCCAGGGCCGCCCGCGACGAGGGCGACTACCTCGGCGAGCAGTTCATGCAGTGGTTCCTCAAGGAGCAGGTCGAGGAGGTCTCCTCGATGTCCACGCTGCTGCACACCGTGGACCGTGCGGGGGACAACGTCTTCCACATCGAGGACTTCCTGGCCAGGGAGTCCGTGGGCGAGGAGGGCAACGACCCGACCGCGCCGAAGGTCGCGGGCGGCAAGGTCTGACCCGGCGGTGGTCCGGCGGCGTCGCGGGGACCGCCACCGGACCACTGTGCTCGGTTACTGCTCGGCCAGTTCCCTGGGCAGCGCGAAGACCCCCGACTCGTCCGGCGGGAAGTCCACGACGGCCAGCACCGCGGAGGTGTTGATCGGCCCGTAGACGTGCGGGAACAGGATGCCCGCCGGGTGCTCGGGCACGCCCTGCTCCCAGCGCACGGTGGCGTCCAGGCTGACCGGGTCGATCACCAGTAGCACCAGGTCGGTGCGACCGGCGAACACCGCGTTGGCGGGGATGTGCGCCGTGCCGGGGTCGGAGCAGTGCACGAAGCCGACCTCGTCCAGGGAGGCGGGGGCGTGCACGCCCTCCTCCTCGGCGACCGCCCACTCCGCCTGTGAGCAGATGTGCAGGATCATGAGTTATCCACATCCTCCTGTGGACAGCCTGGGGACAACTGTGGACAACCAGACTGCTCTTGTGGGCAACTGCGCTTGTGGGCAACTGGCGGGCTTGTGGGCAACTCTTGTGGGCAACTAGCGGAGCGTCACCTGGCGGCCCCGCAGTGCCCTATCGCAGCGTGACCTGGCGGCCCCGCAGGCCGTCGTGGGCGCGGCGCTCGCTGTCGGTCAGCTGCTCGTCCGCCGTGGCCAGTGCCCCGGTCAGCCGGGCGCTGAGCGCCTCGGCGCCCGCGGCCCACTCGCTGGAGTGCAGCTCGGGGTCCAGGTCCCAGACCGGCACGGACAGGCCGTGCGCGCGGAAGGACCCGGCGTAGCGGGAACCCTCGCCCAGGTTCAGCTCGTTGCGGGCCGCCAGCTTGGCCATGGCGTTGAGCAGCTGCTCCTCCGGCTCGGGGCGGACCCAGCGCAGGTGTGCCTTGTCGCCCGCGTCCACCCAGTAGGCGGCGTGCACCCCGGGGGCCGACAGCCGCGCGCTGGGCATGATCGCGGCGTTGGCCCGCTCCAGTGACAGGGCCACGTCCCCGGTGGCCTGCGTGTCCTCGGGCAGCCACCAGGCGAAGTCCTCGTGCAGCACCGGCTCCAGCGGCTGGTCGGCGACCAGCAGGTCCTGAAGGCGGCCCGGCTCGTCCCCGTTGTCCACACCCACGATCGGCAGCGCGTCCCCGGGCTCGGCGGTCAGCGCCCACCGGATGGCCCGCGCCACGTCCCGGCTCAGGTCCCCGGAGCGGGTCTGCACCTGGAGCCCGACGAAGGCGACGCCGTCGCTGCGGACCAGCGCGGCCGCGGCCATGGGCAGGACGGTGGCCAGGGTGACCTGGCGGGGCACGTCCCCGGCGAGCGGCAGGGCGGCGGTGGCGGAGGGCACGAACTCGCGCAGCGCGATCAGCTCCGGCTCGGCGGCCAGCCCCTCGAACGGGCGGGAGATGATCACGTCGGCGGGGCCGCCCGCGGAGCCGTGACACGCCTTGTAGCGCTTGCCCGATCCACAGGGGCACGGCTGCCTGGGGTTGACGCCGTCAGTGCTGTTGACCGCCGGGCGCTTGACAGCCGTCCGCTTGGCCACGGTTCCTCCAGGTGCTGGTGCTCAGGACTGGGCGACGGTAGCCGACGGTCCCTGGCCCAGCAGTCGCCGGGTGTTGGCGGGTGCGTTGGTGGCCAGGTAGCGCACGCCGAGCCGCTGGCACAGCTCGATGTCGGCCTGCTCGTCCACGGTCCAGCAGTACGTGTCGTGGCCGCGCTCCGCGCTGCGCGCGACGTAGTCGGGGTCGTTGCGCAGCATGTGGATGCCCGGCCCGGTGATGTCCGCCCAGGGCGGCAGCTCCCCCGAGCCCCTGCCGGGCGTGAACCGGGCCAGCAGCAGCACGGTCGGCAGCTTCGGGGCGTGTTCGCGGACCCTGCGGACCGCGCGGGTGGAGAAGGACATCACCACGATGGGCGACTCCTCCTTGGCCGCGGGCGTGGCCAGCCCGTGCCGGTGCAGTTGCGCGACGAGCTTGGCCTCCACCAGCCCGGCGTAGCGGACCGGGTGCTTGGTCTCCACGAACAGCTTGACGCTCGGCCTGGTGTCGGCGATGAGCCCGAGCAGCGCTTCCAGGGTCAGCAGCCCGCGTTCGGCCGGGTCGGCGGAGGGCACCGCGAACGGCTCGTGCACCAGTTCGTCCGCGGAGTCCGGCAACTCGTGGTGCCACTGCCCGTAGTCGAGCTCGCTGAGCCGGTCCAGGGTCAGCTCGCTGACCACCCCGCGCCCGTTGGAGGTGCGGTTGACGGTGCGGTCGTGCAGGCACACCAGGTGGCCGTCCCTGGTCAGGCGCACGTCACACTCCAGCCCCTCCGCGCCCTGCTCCAGGGCCAGGGCGTAGGCGGCGAGCGTGTGTTCGGCACGGTGCTGGGAGGCACCCCTGTGCGCGACGATCTCGGGGCGGTGCACAGCCGCATCATGCGGCAAGCGGGTGAACCGCAGGTGACGGGGTGCGGACCATTCCGCCCTGGACCTCGGCTCGGTGTGCGACTTAGCGTGCAGTGCATGACAATGTTCGAACCGCAGGACCCCGAGTTCCTCGCCGACCCTTACCCCGCGTTCGACGCGTTGCGCGCCGTCGGCGAGGTGCACGACCACCCCGGGCTCGGCATGGCCGTCGCGGTGTCGCACTCGGCGTGTTCGGCGGTGCTGCGCCACCGCGGCCTGGGCCGGGTCTGGTCGGACGTCAAGCCGGTGGAGCAGTTCGCCGCGGTCAACCTGCTGCACCGCAACTCGCTGCTGGAGAGCGAGCCGCCCAAGCACACCCGGCTGCGGAGACTGATCGCGGGCGCCTTCGCGCGCGGGCACGTGGAGCGGCTGCGCCCGTGGGTCGCCGAGCTGGCCGGCAGGCTGGTGGACGGGCTCGCCGAGAAGATCGAGGCCGGGGACAGCGCCGACCTGCTCGTCGAGGTGGCCGGCCCGCTGCCCGTCGAGGTGATCGCCGAACTGCTCGGCGTACCCGGCCCCGACCGGGCGCTGTTGCAGCCGTGGTCGAACGCGATCGTGAAGCTCTACGAGTACGGCCTGCCGCCGCAGACCCGGGAGGCCGCCGAGCGCGCCGCCGCCGAGTTCGTGGCCTACCTGCGGGAGCTGATCGCGCTGCGCCGCAGGCAGCCCGGGTCGGACCTGGTCAGCGACCTGGTCGCGGAGACCGACACCGATGGCGCCCGGCTGACCGAGGACGAGCTGGTGGCCACGGCGGTACTGCTGCTGATGGCCGGGCACGAGGCTTCGGTGAACGTGGTCGGCAACGGGGTGCTCGCCCTGATGCGGCACCGCGACCAGTGGCAGCGCCTGGTCGAGGACCCGGCTCTGCTGCCGACCGCCGTCGAGGAGCTGATCCGCTTCGACTCCCCGCTGCAACTGTTCGAGCGCACCGCCGCCACCGAGGTCGAGATCGCCGGCCACGTGGTGAAACCCGGGGAGAAGATCGCCGCCCTGCTCGGTGCCGCCGCCCGCGACCCGCTCGTCTTCGACTCCCCCGGCACCCTGGACGTGGGCCGCTCCCCTAACGCCCACCTCGGTTTCGGCGCGGGTATCCACTACTGCGTCGGCGCCCCGCTCGCCCGCCTGGAGATCGGCGCCACACTCTCGGCCTTGACACGCCGCCTGCCCACCGCCCAGCTCGCCGAAACCCCAGCTCGACGCGCTGAGTTCGTCATCCGCGGCCTGCGCTCGCTGCACCTGACGAGCTGAGTTGTCCACAGCCGCCGAGTTGTCCACATGTTGATCTCCGCCAAGATCAACTGCGGGCGGCGGGCGGTAGACTGGACTTGGGGTCGCCCCCCAGGGAGTGGCGGGGGATGGAGTAGGTCAGCGGACCGACCCGGGCGCCCGGACGGCGCGCAGTGGGGGCGCGGGGCTGTCGGTGACGCGCAGGACGCGCAGCCGGTGCACGGTGGTCAGGTCGACCGGTTCGAGCAACGTGGTGATCCGGGCGATGAACTGGGCGCTGGCCACGGCGAGGAACGCGGCCACGAGGTCGGCGAGCAGGTGCAGCTCTACGCCGTTGGCCATGCCCTGCACGCTGCCGTCCAGGAACAGCACGAGCATCGTCACGAGGAACAGCACCTGGCTGAGGGCCCAGGCTCCCCACCACCACAGCAGCTGCCGGGAGGGCTTGGGGCGCTCGGAGGCGGGCTGGCGGGCCGCGGTGTGCTCCAGCTCGGCGAGGATCGACCCGGCGAGCACCAGGTTCAGTCCGGGAACCAGCAGGCCGAACAGCACCTGGCGACGGGAGCGGGCGGGCACCTGGTCGGCGGCGGTGGCGGCGACCTGCCTGGCCCGCAGCAGCCAGCCGAGTGCGAGCAGCGCGGAGGCCACGGCGCTGACGGCCGACACGACACCGGCGGTGACGACCAGCGCGTCGGAGTAGGCCAGGACCTCACGGGAGAGCGCACCGTCCCGGCTGAGCAGCAGCAGCACGAACCGCCAGCCCTCACCGACGGCGGCAAGCCCGAGCGTGGCGGCGGTCAGCCACAGGGTCAGCGCCGCGTTGCGGGCCAGCATGCGCAACTGGTCCACCGGCTTGGCCGTGGAGCCGCCCGTGGGCACGGACACCGGCCAGCGCCAGGACAGCCGGGGGAAGCCCCAGCGCGGCGGAGCCGGGTACGAGGGCGGGCCGGTGTACGGCGAGGGCCGCCGGAACCGGCCCGTCCGCGAACCTGACTGCGGCAGCGCACGGGGCGGCGGGGTGGCCACCCACTCCCACTGCCGCTGGGGGTGCACGGTCAGATCACCTCGGGCTCGACGCCGTCGTGCTCGCCGACCATCGTGCGGCCCGTCGCGGCCCAGGCCCCCATGCCCCCGGCCACGTTGGTGGCGTCCCAGCCGTTCTGGTTCAGGTACGCCGTGGCACGGGCGGAGCGGCCGCCGCTGCGGCAGATCACGTACACCTCGTTGTCCTGCGGTACCTCGGCCAGCCGGGCGGTCAGGTCCCCGAGCGGGATGTGCAGCGCTTCGGGGGCGTGCCCGGCCTGCCACTCGTCGTCCTCGCGCACGTCGAGCAGCACGGCGTCCTCGGGCAGTTCCTCGACCGCGACGGTCGGCACCTGCAGCGGCATCATGCGGCAAATGCTGCCACGCCGCCCCGTTGGTCGGCTGTGAGGGCGTCAGCCGAGCGTGGCCAGGTAGTCCCCGACCTGCGTCAACTGCTGTTGGGTCAGCGGCACCGAGCGCCGCCCCACCCCCTTGGGCACCGCCAGCTGACCGGTGTCCTTGGTCCAGTTGACGCTGCCGAACCCCTCGGCGACCAGCACGTACAGGTGCCGGTTGGCGGTGTAGACCCGCAGCGCCTGCGAGGGGTGGCCGGGGTCGTCGCTGTTCACGCCGTAGAGCTGAAGCACCGTGCCGTTGGACAGGGTCTTGCGCAGCGGCGTGGTGCAGCCGCCGTAGACGAACGCCTCGGCGTCGGCGGCCTCGGCTGGCGCCCCGGCGTAGGCCCTGACCTCGGTCAACAGGCTGCCGGGGCCGCCCGAGTCGGTGATGTCGATCCAGACCGTGCCGAGCAGGCCGTCCGACCGCTTCAGCGAGGAGGACCAGTCGGTGTTGGTCAGCGCGACCTTGGCCGAGGGGGCCACCCGCTGCACGGTCTCGGTCAGCACCTTGGCCAGCAGGGCGCCGTCCAGCTCCGGGGCCCTCGAGTTGTCCGGCATCGTCACCCAGTGACCGCAGGTCACCTTGGCCCCCGGTTCCGGGGACGCCGGACTGGCGGTCACCGGAGCGGGTCCCCAGCCGGACGGCAGGTTGCCCGTCGAGGCGACCACGGTGGTCGGTGGGCTGGCCACCGGGGCCTCACCGGGCCCCTGCCAGCCGCGCAGCACGGCGGAGCCGAGCCCGACCCCGGCCACCACCGTCACCACCCCGGCGGCGGCGACCAGCCTGCGTGCCCGCACCCGGCGCCTGCCCCGTCGCAGGACCTCGTCCAACTGGGTGCGCACGGGCGGGGCCGGGGCGTCCAGCTCGGCGCGCAGGGCGGCGAGCAGTTCCTCGTCGTGCCTGTCCACCAGCCTCACCCCGCCACCTGCAACAACAGGACGTCCCCGGTGACAGCCCCGTACGCCTTACGCAGGGTAGCCAGGCCACGCGCGGTCTGGCTCTTGACGGTCCCGGTGGTGCAGCCCAGGGTCTCGGCCACCTCCTCGACGGACAGGTCCCGCACGAATCTCAGCACCAGCACGGCGCGCTGCCTCGGCGGCACCTCCTGCAACGCCGCGAGCAGGGAGGGCCGGTCCTCGGAGGCCGACAGGTCCGGCTGCACCGCCTGGTCGGGCGGGTCGGCGACCACCTGCTCGCGCCGCCTGCCGCGCCGCTTGGTGTCCAGGAAGGTCCTGGTCAGCACGGTGTGCAGGTAGGCGTCCGCGCTGTCGATGCGGACCTTGTTCCACCGGCCGTACATGCTCACGAAGGCGCTCTGCGCGATCTCCTCGGCCTCCAGCCAGTTGCCGCACAGGGCGTGTGCGGTGCGGCGGGCGGAGTCGAACCTGCTGGTGAAGAACTCGGCGAAACTCTCGTCACGCTGTGCCACGCCAACGTCCTTCCGCTGCCACACAGACTCATCCCAAGGGGTGACGTCGAACGGGTGTAAAGGGTTGCTCCCCGTTGTCAGGAACGTCGTGCCCGGAGCCTGGAGCGGATGGCCAGCCTGCGGTGCCGCCCATCGGACTGGCCCTCGCCGAACCGCAGCACATCCCGGTCCTTGATGAAGCCGAGCGGGTCGGGGGCGTGCAGCCGCAGCATGATCCGGTTGACCTCCTCGGGGCGGCGCCGGTGGGTCGCCTTGCTGACGATGATCATCGTGCCGAAGGCGAGCGGCACCGTGACCAGCGCGGGCTGCTGCAACAGGGCGGGCGCCCAGTCCCCGGTGTAGCCGCTGACGATGTCGGTGATCATCGCGCAGGCCACGCACACCCCGCCGACCACCATGCCCGCGCCCGCGCCGATCCAGGTCAGCCCGCGCCACCAGATGCCCAGGATCAGCAGCGGGCAGAAGGTGGAGGCGGCCATGGCCAGCGCCATGCCGACACCGAGGGACACGTCATGCGAGCGCAGGCCCAGGGCAGCGGCCACCGGCACGACCATCACCAGCAGGGTGGACCAGCGGAAGTCGCGGACCCGGCCGCGGGACACGTCGGTGGACACCACCCCGGCCAGGCTCACCAGTAGCCCGGAGGAGGTGGACATGAACGCGGCGAACGCGCCCGCGGCGGCCAGCGCGCCGATCATCTGGCCGAACACGTTGGGCAGCATCGCCTGCGGCAGCAGCAGCAGCGCCGTGTCGGTGCGGCCGGTGACCAGCAGCCCCGGCTCGTACAGCCTGGCCAGCGCCCCCAGCAGGGCCGGGAACAGGTAGAACGCGCCGAGCAGCAGCAGCACGTGCAGGGTGGTGCGGCGGGCCGACCGGCCGTCCGGGTTGGTGTAGAAGCGGGCCAGGATGTGCGGCAGGCCCAGGATGCCCAGGAAGGTCGCGAAGATCAGCGAGTAGGTGTTGAACAGGGCCGACCGGCCACCGGACTGCGGGCGCAGCCAGTCGGAGTTGTGCACGGTGGCGCCCTCGACCATGGGCACCGTGGCGCCCGCCGGGAAGCTCAGCCTGGTGTGCGCGGAGACGTCCTTGACCCCACTGAGCCAGATCGCCTTGCCGTTGGCGGGCATGCCGTCGACGACCCCGTTGACCTCGAGCCGGATCGGCTCCACCACCCTGATCCGCACCGAGTCGTCCAGGGTGACCGTGGTGTCCGCGGTGAAGACCGGGATCTTGGTGGAGGTCAGGTCGTGCTGGCCCTCCGGGGGGCCGCCCACCACGAACACCGTGAACAGCACGAAGGCGGGCGCGGTGATCGCGAAGACCTTCACCCAGTACTGGAAGGCCTGCACCAGGGTGATCGCACGCATGCCGCCGGAGAGCACGTTGACGATCACCACCACGGTGACCAGCACGATCCCGGCCCACTCCGGGGTCCCGGGCACCACGGTGGCCAGCGTGAGCCCCGCGCCCTGCAACTGCGGGATCAGGTAGATGTAGCCGATCGCCACGGTGACGATGGCCGCCACACCGCGCAGGCCCTTGGAGCCGAGCCGGGCCTCCACGAAGTCCGGCAGGGTGTACGCCCCGGAGCGGCGCAGCGGGGCGGCCACGAACAGCAGCAGCGCGAAGTAGCCCGCGGTGAAGCCGATGGCGTACCAGAGCTGGTCCGGCCCCTCCTTGAGGACCAGCCCGGCGATGCCGAGGAAGGAGGCGGCGGACAGGAACTCACCGGAGATCGCCGCCGCGTTCTGGTTGGCGGAGACCCTACGCCTGGCGACGAGGAAGTCCCTGGTGGTGTTGGCCGTGCGGGAGCCGTAGTACCCCAGGTAGAAGGTCAGCACGACGACCACGACGATGCACGCGCACGCCCACAGGTTGAAGGTCACGTGGCCCCGCTCAGCGATCGACCATGCTGACGAAGTCCCGCTCGTGCCGTTCCGCCCTGCGCACGAACCAGACCCCCATGCCGTAGATCAGCGGGTACGGGGCGGCCCCGAGCAACACCCAGGACAGCCGGATACCGAACACCGTCAGGTCGGCGAAATCAGGGAACAGGTAGAACAGCAGGGGCAGGCTCGCCAGGGTCACCATGGTCAGCAGTGCCATGGTCAGCGCGGTGCGGAACTGGGCGCGGACCAGGCTGCGCACCAGGTGCTCGCCGACGCTGGTCTGCTCCTCCAGCTCAACGATGGTGCGGGCGACGCCGCGGGTGGCCTTGCTCTCGGCCAGGACGACCTTCTTGCGGCGCTGCGGCCTGCGCGTCACGCCCTCCTGCTGCCCCCCGTCCTCGCCCTCACCGGTCACGTCCCGTTGCCCCAGCCGTGCTTGGGCTGGCGCACCAGGCGGTCCTTGAGCTCACGGGTGTGCCTGCGGCTGACCGGCAGTTCCTTCTCGTCGGTGCCGGTGCCCACCACCACGGTGTAGCCCGACGAGCCCATGCGCAGCTCGGTGACCAGCGGCAGGGACACCAGGAAGGACCGGTGGATGCGGATGAAGCCCGCGTCGGCCCAGCGCTCCTCCAGCTGTGCCAGCGGGATGCGCACCAGGTGGCTGCCCTCCACGGTGTGCAGCCGGGCGTAGTCGCCCTGGGCCTCCACGTAGCGCACGCTGGAGCGGGGCACCAGCTTGGTGGTGCCCGCCAGTTCGACCGGGATGACCTCGTCGTCCTCGCGCTGCTCCGGCAGGCCGCCCGCCGGGGTCTGCGGGGCTGCGGTCAGTGCGCGGAACTTCGCCACCCTGTCCACCGCCATGTCCACCCTGGCCTGTTGCGGCGGCTTCACGATGTAGTCCAGCGCGCCCAGCTCGAAGGCGGTGACCGCTTCCTCGGACAGACCGGTGACGAACACCAGCTGCGGCTTCTCCCGGAACGCGTTGATGACCTGGGCCAGCTCCAGACCGGACAGTCCGGGCATGGAGATGTCGGCGAACACGGCGTCCACGGGGCACAGCCCGCGGTCCAGCCGCTGCTTGGTCTCCGGGTCCGAGCCGCGGATGACGCGCAGCGCCTCCGCGGCGTCGTACGCGCCGATAACCCGCCTGACCTGCGGGTTCTGGTCCAGCAGGTAGGTCAGTTCGTCCAGCCCGTGTGCCTCGTCGTCCACGGCCAACACGAGGAGACCCGGCGTGGTGTCCTGAATGCTCACTGTGCCGCGCAATCTTGCCGATCGACCGGTGTTGTGTCCATCTTCGACCACCCGCCAATTCGGGTGAAGCTGGCCCCCGTGCAGCAGGCCAGCTACAGACCGAAACGCGACCAGGCCACGCGTTGTTCAACCGCGTCCACCGCCGCCAGCAGGCGATCCGCGGGCGAGGCCAGCGCGGCCGAGGCGAGGCCCAGCCTGGCCAACAGCGGCCTGCGCGGCTCGGCGAGGGCCAGTTCGGCCTCCGGGAAGCGCTGCTTGACCACCTGGCGCGCCGAGCCCAGGCCGTCCACCAGCCCCAGCCCCAGCGCCTTGACCCCGGTCCACACCTCACCGGAGAACAGCTCCTCGGCGGAGCCGGTCAGCTTGTCCCCACGCCGCTCGCGCACCCAGTCGGTGAACTGCTCGTGCAGCTGCGCCTGCATGGCCTTGAGCCAGCGGACGTCCTCCTCCTTCTCCGGGCTGAACGGGTCGAGCCGGTGCTTGTTCTCCCCCGCCGTGTGCACCCTGCGCTCCACGCCGAACCGCTCCAGCAGCCCGTTGAGGCCGAAGCTCGCGCTGATCACGCCGATCGAGCCCACCATGGAGGTGCGGTGCGCGTAGATCTCGTCCGCGGCGCAGGCCAGCCAGTAGCCGCCGGAGGCCGTCACGTCCTCGCAGAAGGCCAGCACCGGCACGCGCTTCTCGTCGGCCAGCTCGCGGATCCGCTCGGCGACCAGCGCGGACTGGGTCGGCGCCCCGCCCGGCGAGTTGATCGTCAGCGCCACGGCTACCAGCCGCTCGTGCCCGAACGCCTTGGTCAGCGCCGAGTCCACCGCGTTCAGGCTGATGCTGCCCCGGTTCACCGGCGAGGGGGTCGGGGTGATCACGCCGTGCAGCCGCACGACGGAGACCACGGGCGACTTGTCGACCCGGTCCCCGATCAGGGGCAACCTCGACACCAACTTCTCGGTCAGCTTGTCCGCGGCACCAGTCATGACAAGCGACCCTACGCGTGCGGGCCCCCTCAGCGGACCGGGCTGAGCCGTCCCCGTCGCCCGTCCGGCTCGGGGCGGTTGCCCTCGCCCTCGCCGTCGGCGGCCGGGTCGTCCTGCACCACGGCCAGCACCGGTCGCACGCCGGGGCTGAACTTCGGCACCCGCATGGTGACCTTCATGCCCGCGTCGGGCGCGGTCTCCACCATGAGCGCGTAGTCGTCCCCGAACACCGTGCGCATCCGGTTGTTGATGTTGCCGATGCCCACGTGGGCCCCGGTCTTGTGCGCGTCCTTGAGGTCGTCCAGCAGCAGGTCGGCGTCCATGCCGATGCCGTCGTCCTCCACGCTGATCAGCGCCTCGCCGCCGTTGTCCTGCGCGACCACGGTGACCGTGCCGCCGCCCGGCTTGTTGGCCAGCCCGTGCCGCACCGCGTTCTCCACCAGCGGCTGCACCACCAGGAACGGCACGACCACGTTGAGCACCTCCGGGGAGATGCGCAGGCGCACGTTGAGCCGCTCGTTGTAGCGAGCGCGCTCGATGGTCAGGTAGCGGTCGACGTTGCGCAGCTCCTCGGCCAGCGTGGTGAACAGGCCGTTGGTGCGGAAGGAGTACCTGGTGAACTCGGCGAAGTCCTGCAACAGCTCGCGGGCGTGCTCGGGGTCGGTGCGTACCAGTGAGCCGATCGTGTTCAGCGCGTTGTAGACGAAGTGCGGGGAGATCTGCGCCCGCAGCGCCTTGACCTCGGCCTGCATCAGCCGCTGCCGGTGCTCCTGCAACTCGCCCAGCTCCAGCTCGGTGCACACGAAGCGGGCGACTTCCAGGGACATCCGGTACAGCCGCTTGCTGCCGACCCCGCCGACGATGATCAGCGCGCCCCTGGTCTTGTTCTCCACGGTCAGCGGCACGATCACCGCCTGGCGCATCTTGCACTGGCCCTTGTCGTTGCACTCCAGCGTGTCGTGCTCGACGAACTCGCGCTTCTCCCCGCTGATCGCCTTGGCGATGGCGTCCTGCAGGTCCACGTAGTGCTCGTTGGCGTCACCGTCCCAGGACAGCAGCGCACCGCGCTCGTCGGTCATGCCGACCGCCACGCACTTGAGCAGCTCGACCAGGTTCTTGCACGCCTTGTCGGCTGCGTCGGGCGTGAGACCTTCCCGCAGGTCCGGTGCGGCCTTGGACATGCGGTGCAGCGCATCGGCGACGGCCTCGTCCACGGACGTGCTCACCCGCCGTGCGCGGCACAGGAGCACGAAGAGCCCGAGCACGGCGAGCGTCGCGATGATGCCGAGCACTGTCTGCTCGGTCAGGAGCTCGACCACCAGGCAATGCTGCGCTGAACCGGGCCGGTCGGCAAGCTCCCTTCAGGCTGACGGCACCCGCTGATCGGTGAACGGTCGACTACTTTGCGTCCGGACCGATCGCTCCGGTAGACATCCGATGATTTGGCAGGCAGGGTGGTCGGCGTGCCAGGAGCCCCACGGGTCGGGTTGTTCGCCACCTGCCTGACCGACACCTTCTTCCCCGCGACGGCCCGTGCCGTGGTGCGGCTGCTGGAGCGGCTGGGCTGCACGGTCGAGTTCCCCATGGAGCAGACCTGTTGCGGGCAGATGCACTACAACACCGGTTACCGGGACGCGGCCAGGCCGCTGGCAGCCGACTACGCGCGCACCTTCGCGGGCTACGACGCGGTGGTCGCGCCCTCGGGCTCCTGCGGGGGCATGATCCGCGAGGTGCACCCCGAACTGCACGGCAGCGCCCCTGCGTTCACCCACACGTACGAACTGTCCGAGTTCCTGGTGGACGTGCTCGGCGTGACCGATGTCGGCGCCTACTTCCCGCACCGGGTCACCTACCACCCGACCTGCCACTCGCTGCGCATGCTCGGCGTCGGCGACAAGCCGCTGGAGCTGCTGCGCGCGGTGCGCGGCATCGACCTCGTCGCGTTGCCGGAGGCCGAGTCCTGCTGCGGTTTCGGCGGCACCTTCGCGGTGAAGAACGCCGACACCTCCACGGCGATGCTCGGCGACAAGATGCGCTGCGTGCTGGACACCGGCGCCGAGGTGCTCAGTGCGGGCGACAACTCCTGCCTGATGCACATCGGCGGCGGCCTGTCCCGGCTGCGCACCGGCGTGACCACCCTGCACCTCGCGGAGATCCTTGCCAGCACTGAGGAGGAGCCTTGGGCACCAACCCGGTGACCTGGCTGGGCACCCCGGCCTTCCCGGTGGCGGCACGTGCCGCGCTGGGCGACACGCAGCTGCGGCGCAACCTGCGCAAGGCCACGCACACGATCCGCGACAAGCGGGCCAAGGCCGTCGAGGAACTGCCCGACTGGCAACAGCTCCGGCTCGCGGGTGAGGCGGTCAAGGACGAGGTCCTGTCCAACCTGGACACCTACCTCGAGCGCTTCGAGGCCGCCGTCACGGCGCGCGGTGGGGTGGTGCACTGGGCCCGGGATGCCGCGGAGGCCAACGAGATCGTGCTCCGGCTCACCCGTGCCGCGGGGGCCGAGGAGGTGGTGAAGGTCAAGTCCATGGCCACCGCCGAGATCGGGCTGAACGAGGCGCTCGAGGCAGGCGGGGTGCGCGCCGTGGAGACCGACCTCGCCGAGTTGATCGTCCAGTTGGGACACGACAGGCCCTCGCACATCCTGGTGCCCGCGATCCACCGCAACCGCTCGGAGATCAGGGAGATCTTCCAGCGGGAGATGGCCGAGGCGCCGGCCTCCGACGAGCCGCGCGCACTGGCCGAGGCGGCGCGCCGGCACCTGCGGGCGAAGTTCCTGTCCGCCAGGGTCGCCGTGTCCGGGGCCAACTTCGGTGTCGCCGACACGGGTTCGGTGGTCGTGGTCGAGTCCGAGGGCAACGGCCGCATGTGCCTGACCCTGCCGGAAGTGCTGATCACCGTGATGGGCATCGAGAAGCTGGTGCCCAGCTGGCGCGATCTCGAGGTGTTCCTGCAACTGCTGCCGCGCTCGTCCACCGCGGAGCGGATGAACCCGTACACCTCGGTGTGGACCGGGGTCACGCCCGGCGACGGACCTCAGCAGTTCCACCTCATCCTGCTGGACAACGGGCGCACCGACGCGCTGGCCGACCGCGCCGGCAGGCAGGCCCTGCGCTGCATCCGGTGCTCCGCCTGCCTGAACGTGTGCCCGGTGTACGAGCGGACCGGCGGCCAGGCGTACGGCTCGGTGTACCCGGGACCGATCGGCGCCATCCTCACCCCGCAGCTGGTCAACGACATGCACGACAAGCAGGCCGCCTCGCTGCCCTACGCATCCTCCCTGTGCGGGGCCTGCTTCGAGGTCTGCCCGGTGCGCATCAACATCCCCGAGGTGCTCGTGCACCTGCGGGCGAAAGCCGTGCAGGCCAAGGGGAAACGCACGCCCGAGGCGATGGCCATGGCCGCGCTCGGCTGGGTGCTCGCCGACCCGAAGCGCTACGAGGCCGCGCAGAAGGCCGGTTCGCTGGCCCGGTACCTGGCCCGCGGCGGCCGGATCAGCGCACTGCCCTGGCCCGGCTCGAAGTGGACCGCCGCCCGCGACGTGCCCGCGCCGCCCGCGGAGTCGTTCCGGAGTTGGTGGAGGCGAACCCGTGGCTGATGCCCGCAGCACCGTGCTCGGCAGGATCCGGTCCGCGCTGGCCGACCGGCCCGCACCCGTGACGATCCCTCGCGACTACCACGCGAGCCGCCCGCTCGGCGACCTGCTCGCACTGGCCGCCGAACGGATCGCCGACTACCGCGCCGAGGTGCACGCCGTCACCGCCGACGCGCTGACCAGCACCATCGCCGCCCGGCTCGCCGCCCGCGGGGCCCGGCGAGTCATCGGACCTGTGGACCTGCCGCCCGCCTGGCAGGTACCCGGGGTCGACTGGCTGCTCGACTCCCCGACGCTGTCGATCGGTGAGCTGGACGGGTCCGACGGCGTGCTGACCGGGTCCGCCGTGACCATCGCCGAGACCGGCACCATCGTGCTGGACGCCGGGTTCGCCCAGGGCCGCCGTGCGCTGACCCTGTTGCCCGACTACCACCTGTGCGTCGTGCTCGCCTCGCAGGTCGTCGGCACCGTGCCCGAGGCACTGGCCCGGCTCGACCCGCTGCGCCCGCTCACCTTCATCAGCGGGCCCTCGGCCACCAGCGACATCGAACTGGACCGGGTCGAGGGCGTGCACGGCCCACGCACCCTGGAGGTCGTGCTGGTCACCGACGCCTGATCACGGGGCTGGCGCCTCACTTCAGCAGGCGGGAGAGCCTGCGGTCGGCGAGGGGCTTGCCGCCGGTCTGGCAGGTGGGGCAGTACTGGAAGGACTTGTCGGCGAAGGACACCTCCCGCACGGTGTCCCCGCACACGGGGCAGGGCAGGCCGGTGCGGGCGTGCACGCGCAGGCCGGAGCGCTTCTCCCCCTTGAGCCGGGCGGCGCCCTGGCCGACGGAGCGCTGTACGGCGTCACCGAGCACGGAGGTCATGGCCTCGTGCAGGCGGTCGACGGCCTCCTCGGACAGCTTGCCCGCGGTGGCGTACGGGGAGAGCCGTGCGGTGTGCATGATCTCGTCGGAGTAGGCGTTGCCGATCCCGGCGAGCAGGGACTGGTCGGTCAGCGCGGTCTTGAGGCGCTCGGTGCGACCGGCCAGCAGGGCGGCGAGCGCCTCGCGGTCCAGCGAGAGCGCGTCGGGGCCGAGCCGGGCGATGCTGGGGACTTCCTGCGGGTCGGCGACGACCCACACGGCGAGGCCCTTCTTGGTACCGGCCTCGGTCAGGTCGAACCCGGGGCCGGTGCCGGGCGGCCCGAGGTGCACGCGCAGCGCGAGCGGACCCTTGCCGCCGGGTCGGGGCGGGGCCGCGGCGAGCGTGTCCGCCCAGCGCAGCCAGCCCGCCCTGGCCAGGTGCACGACCAGGTGCAGGCCGTCGCAGTCCAGGTCGAGGTGCTTGCCGTGCCGTCCGGCACCGGTGACCGCCCTGCCGTGCAGCGCGGTCCACGGCGGGCTCGCGGTCTTGAGCACGGACAGGGACGCGACGTCGAGCCGGGCGACGGTGCGCCCGACGGCGTGCTCGCGCAGGTGGTGGGCGAGTGCTTCTACCTCGGGAAGCTCAGGCACCTGCCCAGTATCACCTAGTCGACCGGTTGCAGCGGCCCGTCCACGTTGGGCAGCGAGTAGACCTCGATGTTGCGGGCCACCTTGGCTGCCTCGTTGCGCACGTTGAGCACGCCGCGCACCGTGCCGACCCAGCGCTCCGGCGGGTGCTCGTCGAGGTCGCCGGGGGTCTCCGCGACGATGGTCCACGGCCTGCGCAGGGCCCAGCGGGCCGGGAAGAACAGGAAGACCAGGGCCAGGGCCAGCAGCAGCCACGCGGGCACGACCACACCGGCCGGTGTCCAGACGATCAGCACGATGGCCAGGATCGCCAAGATCATGATCATGCCGATGCCGGGGCCGTGCCCACCGGCGACATCGTGCTCGAAGTCGTCAGCGGTGTCGGTGTTCGCCCACGACATCCGCGCGCGAACGGTCCACATCCGCCCGTCCGCACCCCGTACCAGGCGCGTCATCACCGCCTCCTCGCGATCGCTGCCTCGACACTGGAGCGTGCCTCAACGGTAGCGCGAGACGGTTGGGCCCGAAGGGTGAAACTGCCTTGCACCAGGACTCCGTCCGGGTCGACTTCACTGCACAGCGTCACGGCGCATTCTGTCGGTATTGCGCCGATCGCGCTCAGTGACCCCGGTCACCTTCCCCGTTCGGGCTGGTCGGCGGCGGTGTGGTGGTCACCGTCGGCGTCGTGGTCGTGGTCGTCGGGACCGCCGTCTTGGTCGGCGCGGGTTTGCCGGTGCCCTTGGTCGGCTTCGGCTTGCCCGTCGTGGTCGGCTTGGTCGTCGGCGTCGGCTTCGTGGTGGTCGTCACCGGGATCACCATGATGGTCGGCCCGGTGATCACCGTTTCCTCGGTGGGATCGCCGGGGTCGACCGGCCGCTCCAGCACCGTCACCCCCGGGTCGGTGCTCACGGTGGTGTGCTGAAGGCCGTCGTCCCCGGTCCCGCTGCGCCAGGTCGGCTGGTCCACCGAGGACTGCTGCTGATTGTTGGACGCGATCTGCTGGATGCCGCCAGTCGAGGGCCGCCGCTGGGCCTGACCACCGCCGGTGCCCCCCGGCGCCGAGGGCACCTGGGTGGCCGCGATCGCGGTGCCGGGGCCGTTGGCGCCGGTCGGCTGGCCGGGCGAGTCCTGCACGGTGGTCGGCAGGCAGACCTGCGCCTCGTTCTGGTCGCTACTCGGCTTGGGGATGGACAGGTTCGTGCTGGACAGCCAGGGCCCGATCGTGAGCCCGAAGACGCCAACGGCGGCCACGGCACCAGCGGTCAGCACCAGCTTGAGCCGGGCGGCGAACACGGCGCTTTTCGCGAACAGGCCCGAGGTCACCGCGCCGACACCGGCGCCTCCGGCGGCGACGTGCGTGACGGTCGCGGCCAGGCCGACCCCGACCGCGGGCAGCAGCAGTCCGGCGTGTGCCCGCAGGCTGGAGCAGACCTCGCTCAACTCGCCCTGTAGCGACTGGCAGGACTCGCAGCCGCGCAGGTGGGCTCGGATCCGCCTGCCCTCGACGCCCTTGATCGTGCCCGCGGTGTAGGCCCCGAGCTTGTCCCGGACCGAGCGGCAGCCCGTGGCGCCGTGCTCCTCGGACAGGTGGGCCTGCAGGTACGCGGCGCGCAGGCCTTCCCGCGCCCGGCGGGCCAGCGCGGCGGTCGCGTTCGCGCTCAGCCCGAAGTGCGGGGCGACCACGGCCGGCCGCTCGCCCTCCACCTCGACCTGCCACAGCACGCTGCGCCAGCGCTCGGGCAGGCTGGTGAACGCCCTGGTGATCAGCGTGCTCTCGGCCAGCCGGGTCGAGGTGTCCGCGCACGGCTCCGCACGGCGGTTGAGCTCCTCGTCCTCGACCGGGACGTCCCTGCGCCGCGCGCTCCACTCCCAGGAGACGCGGCGGGCAACTGTTAAAAGGTAAGTGCGGACGTGGTCGGTGGGCCCGGATCCCCTGCGCAACGCCTGGAGCACCCGGAAGAAGGCCTCGGCGGTCAGGTCCTCGGCCTCGGCGGCATCCCTGACCTGCTGCATCGCGAATCTGCGCACGGCGTCGGCGTGCCGCGAGAACAGCTGACCGAAGGCGCTGTCATCGCCTGCTCGCAGCCGGTCCAGCAGCGCGCGGTCGTCCTCGGACCTCCCCGCAGACGGGCGGCTGAACTCTGCCATCTCCGCCCCTCTCGCCCAGGTCGGCGCCGTCCCTCACTGGGAAAGGCCACCGAAAGTGTGAGGTACGACCCCACTATCAGGTGTAACCAAACGTAACAGGGGTAGGCAACCCCAGTTGTTCATACTGGGAGGACAAGTCGGCCTCATACCGCCGATCGGCCTCACACGGTCGTGCTGACCACGGGTGTCGGACCGGTCACGGCTCGACGTCAGCTTCGCGCCCCCGGCCGGAGAAGGCCCTCCCCGTGAGTAGCCTTCTCTCGTGGTGGAGTGGCGTGGTGAGGCGTCGGCGCGGTTCCCCGAACTGCGCGACTACCTCGAACGCGACTCGTGGTCCTGCCACGTCTTCCTGTTCGAGGTGCTGCAACTCGCGGTGGACGCGCACCGGGCGGCCGACGAGGACCTGTTGAACCGGTCCTACGGCTTCGCCCAGTGGTGCTTCGACCAGCCGGGCGGCTTCCTGTCCAACGCCGCGGTGGTCAGCTTCTACGAGCACGTCTTCGACGCGTGGGAACTGCGACACGAGGTCGCCGACCGGCTGTCCCCCGCCGTCACGGCGAAGGTCCGCCCGCTGTGGGAGTGGCGGCTGCCCGCGGACCGGTTGGCCGAGGTGGACCGGCTGTTGGGGGTCGCGGGACACCCCGCGTGAAGGCACCCCTCGGCATGGGATATGCTGTGCACAGCACGGCGTTGCGGACGTAGCGCAGTTGGTAGCGCATCACCTTGCCAAGGTGAGGGTCGCGAGTTCGAGTCTCGTCGTCCGCTCGTGTCCGAGGGGCCTGTCTTCGTGGAGAGCACGAAGACAGGCCCCTCGCTTTTGTTTTGGGGGGCCGAGCCCCCCAAGCCCCCCACGGAATGGCCCTACGGGGCGGGGACTTGGTTCGGGGCTGGGCGGCTACGGGCGGACGGTAGTGGGGGTGGGGAGGATCAACTCGGTGTTGTGGTCGGGGGCGGTGCCGAGGCGGGTGGCGGAGGCGTGCAGGTCGTTGAAGGACAGCTCGCGGTAGAGGGCGGCGAGACCGGCCTGGGAGAGGTCGCCGAAATCGGTGCGGTAGCCGGCGGCTGACTCGATCAGGGTGGTGAACAGCGAGACGGTGCCATCCCGGTTGTCGACCAGTTCGATCACGCGGGCGTGCTGCGGGTAGTCGCAGTGCGAGGCGGTGTTGATCTCCCAGAAGGAACGTTCCGGCACCTCGTGGCCGTGCGCGGTGATCCTGTTGACGTGCGTGTGGCCGTTCACCCAGGCCAGCACGTTGGGGAAGCGCTGCAACAGGGCGACCAGCTCGGCGCCGCTGTGCCTGCCCTCCCACGGGCGGGCGGGATCGGGCAGCAGGTTGGTCATGGAGCCGCTGGTGTGGTGGCTGAAGATCAGCACGTGCTGGTCGCCGGAGCCGCCGCGCACCAGGTGGCCGTCGGCGTCGTAGTAGCGGGAGCTGACCGACTTGAGCAGGCCCTCCAGCCAGGTGAGCTGGCGGGTGCTGAGCGAGCCCTCCGCCCAACCGGCCGGGTTGGTGCTGTCCAGGCTGATGCCGAGCACCCCAGGCGCCACCTGGAACGAGTAGTAGGCGGTGCCGGTGTCCCGGTAGCCGTGGCCGACCGGGCCGGGGCCGGTGTTGGCGGGGTCCAGGTGCGCGGCGATGTACTGGGCCGGGGTGAACGGCTTGCGGCGCGGGTCGGCGGTGACCTCGCGGACCGAGCCGATGTTGGCGGTGAGCACGGCGATGGCGGTGACCAGGTCCCCCTCGGCCAGCGCCGTGGCGAGGCGCTCGGCGGCCGAGTCGTCCATGCCCTCGATCTTGACGCCGCCGGTGTAGAGCTTGTCCAGCAGCGCGATGTTGGCGGGCAGCGTGCCCTCCACGCTGTCGTCGTGGTTGCCGAAGGTCGAGTACCAGGGCGTGCGCAGGCCAGGGGCGGTGAACGGCCGGGTCGCCGCGGCGAGGAAGCCGGGGACCTGCGGGAAACCGGCCTGCTTGTACCGGTCCAGCAGCGGGGACTCGGGGTTCCAGAACAGCTTGCTGCCGGAGTTCTGCACGCCCTCGAACCGGCTCAGGTCCCCGGTGTTCGGGGTGATGGTGCCACCGTTGAGCACCGACATCATCCAGTCCAGCTCGACCAGCTCGTGGTTGTCGGTGTTGTCCCCGGTGGCGACGACGAAGTCGAAGGGGCGCCCGGTGTACGGGCCGGAGGCGAGGCTGTTCACCCGCTGCACCAGCGAGCTGGCACCGAGCGCGGACAGGGTCTCCTGCACGCGGTGCGCACCGGCACCGGCGAGCGGGTGCAGGTACTCGAACCGGGCCGGGCTCTGCGCGTCGACCAGGTGCAGGTCGGTGAACTGGACGAAGGAGGCGAGCGGGGTGCGCCGGTCGTCCCGGCCCGGGCTGCCGGTGCCCAGGTCCTCGCGGACCAGCAGCGGCCAACCGGGACCGGCGGTGAGTCGGCGGTAGCCACTGTCCCCCAGCGGCATGGCAACGGTGTCCAGCGTGGTGCCAGCGGTGCGGACCGCGCGCTGACGCGTGGTGGCCAGCGCGGTCGCGGGAAGGCTGAGCGCGAGGGCCGCAGCCCCCATGCCGCCCAGGAAGCCCCGTCGGTTCAGTCGCAAGACAACCCCCTCACGGTTTTGTGAAGAAGATTCATGGATGAACGTAGACCGTGACTGAACACGCCGGGAAGGACTGCCGAACCAAGTCCCAACGAAGGTAGGTTCTCCACCGTGAGCTGGCATGACCTCGCCGTCTACGTGTCAATGCCGTTCATCGCTGCCGTCGTGGGTTACGTGACCAAGCGCGTGGCGATCAAGATGATGTTCGAGCCGATCGAGTTCGTCGGCATCAAGCCGGTGCTGGGCTGGCAGGGCATCCTGCCCAAGAACGCCGAGCGCATGGCGGCCACGGCCACCGACACGCTGATCAACAACCTGCTCAGCCCGCGCGAGGTGGTGGCCAGGCTCGACCCGGAGCGGATCGCGCGCGAGGTGGAGCAGCCGCTGCTGCACGCCGTGGAGGCGATCACCCGCGAGGTGATGTCCCAGTACCAGCCGGACCTGTGGGAGATGCTGCCGGGCGCTGCGCAGCGGCTGCTGATCCGCCAGGTGCAGGCCGAGGCGCCGAAGATCGTCAAGAACCTGCTCGCCGAGATCATCGAGGACATCGACGGGGTGCTGGACATCCGGCACATGGCGGTGACCAACCTGTCCAGGGACAAGGTGCTGCTCAACCGGCTGATCCGGGACATCGCCAAGCCGGAGTTCCGCTTCATCGCCCGCTGCGGCACGTACTTCGGCTTCGCGCTGGGCCTGGTGCAGCTGGGCGTGTGGGCGCTGACCCACCAGCCGCTGATCATGCCGCTGTTCGGCCTGCTGGTCGGCTGGTTCACCGACTGGCTCGCCCTGAAGATGATCTTCTTCCCGCGCGAGCCGAAGCGCTATCTCGGGCTGGTCACCTGGCAGGGCCTGTTCCAGAAGCGCCGCGAGCAGGTGGCCGCCGACTACGGGGACCTGATCGCCCGCGAGGTGATCACCGTGCCGAACGTGGTCGAGGAGGTGCTGCGCGGCCCCAAGTCGGACCGGCTGTTCACGCTGATCCAGAACGAGGTGCAGCGCTCGGTGGACGCGCAGACCGGGCTGGTCAAGCCGTTCGTGGTGGCGGCCGTGGGTTCGCGCAGGTACCAGGAGATGAAGGTCGCCGCGGCGGCCAAGGCCATCGAGCACATCCCGGCCGCGGCCCGCAGCGCCGAGCACTACGCCGAGGACGCGCTGGACGTGCGCAACACCATCGTGGAGCGCATGACGAGGCTGAGCCCGACGGAGTTCGAGGGCATCCTGCGCCCGGCGTTCCGCCAGGACGAGTGGAAGCTGATCACGGTCGGCGCCGTGATCGGCTTCCTGGTCGGCGAGCTGCAGGTGCTGCTGCTGCTCGGCTAGCCCTCCAGCCGGTACATCCCGAAGATCATGAACGCGGTCTCGAACCGGATGGCCAGGTCACCGAAACCGTTGCCCCACACGCGCACGCTGAGCACGTCGGTGCCGGGGCTGGTGGCGAAGGCCAGCGTGACCTCCGTGTCGCCCTCCAGGGGCATCTCGTACCAGCCGTCCTCGGAGGTCGAGTCGCTGGTGATCAGCCCGAGGTCCACCGAGCGCCAGTCGCCCTCGTCGAGCTGCTGCCCGGCGAACGTGCTGGCCACCTCCACGAACGCCTTGGCGTTCTGCGCGAGGATCCAGCCCTCGGCGAGCAGCTCTCCCTTGCTGATGGCGGCCTCCAGTGTTGCGTTGCTGCGCCCCGGATCCCGAGCTTACCTGCACGGACCTGGCGCCCCGCCGGGTTTGTCGGCGGGGCACCACGCCGCGCTCAGCCGCCGAAGTACGAGCTGAAGTTGTTCTGGAACTCCCAGTTGTCGAACTTGTCCCAGTTGATCGACCAGGTCATCAGCCCGCGCAGGTCGGGGTGCGTGCCGTGCACCACGTACCCGCCGCAGTTGCTGCCCTTGGTGAGGCAGTCCAGGGCCTGGTCCAGCTGGGCGGTGGGAATCCAGCCGTTGCCCGCGTTCTGGTTGGCGGGCACGCCGATGGCGATCTGGTCGGGACGCAGCGCCGGGAACCGGTTGTTGGTGTTGCCCGCCACCGGGAAGCCGGTCAGCAGCATGTCGGTCATCGCGATGTGGAAGTCGGCCCCGCCCATCTGGTGGTACTGGTTGTCCAGGCCCATGATCGGCCCGGAGTTGTAGTCCTGGACCGTGAGCAGGGTCAGCGCGTCGCGCAGCGCGTAGATCACCGGCAGGAAGGCCCCCGCCCGCGCGTCCTGGGCGCCCTGCGGGCCGGGCCCGTAGAACTGGTAGCCCAGCTGCACGAAGAAGGTCTCCGGCGCCATGGTGAGCACGAACTTGTCCCCGTAGCGAGCCTTGAGCTGCTTGAGCGCGGAGATCAGGTTCACCACGATCGGCGTGGTCGGGTTCTTGAAGTCCGAGTCACCGGCGTTGAGCTTCACCGACTGGTTCTCGAAGTCGACGTCCACCCCGTCCAGGCCCCACTTGTCGATGATGGCGCTGACCGAGCTGACGAAGTTGGCCACCGCGGCCGAGGAGGTCAGCTGCACCTCGCCGTTGGCCCCGCCGATGGAGATCAGCACCTTCTTGCCCTTGGCCTGCTGGGCCTTGACCCCGGCCAGGAACGCCGCGTCGCTCTCCACCCCCGCGCACTCGCTCGCCCCGCAGCGGTTGAACACCACCGTGCCGTTGCCCGCCGAGTCGGCGAAGGCCAGGTCGATGACGTTCCAGCGGTCCGGCACGTTGGCGATGGGCAGGTAGCCCGAGCCGTTGGCGAAGCTGGCGTGCAGGTAGCCGACCAGCGCGTGGGCGGGCAGGCCCTGGTTCGGCGTCGGAGTCGTCGTGGTGGTGGTCGTGGTCGGCGGCGGAGTCGTGGTGGTCGTGGTCGTTGTCGTGGTGGTCGTCGGCGGAGTACCGCCCGGACCGGTCAGCGACACGTCGTCCAGGTAGTAGGCGGGCTGGCCGTACCAGCCGTGCGCGTAGATCGTGACGCTGGTGGTGGACGGGCCGGTGGTGAAGCTGGTGGACAGCTGGGTCCACGTGGCGGCCGAGGTCCAGGTGCTCGGGTCGGTGGTGCCGGTGCCGGTGGCGCCCAGGTAGACGTAGCTGCCCTGCACCCAGGCCGAGAGCGAGTACTGCGAGTTGGGCTGCACGCTGACGACCTGCGAGCACTGGGCGAAGTCCTGGCCGGCGGGGGTGGCCGAGGCCGCCCCGCTGCCGGAGTGCACCGGCGTGCTGACGGCGGCTCCCCCGGAACAGATCCAGCCGGACAGGCCGGACTCGAACCCGGCGTTCGCGGCCAGGTTCGGGGCCTCCGGTGCACCGGTCGCGGACTGGGCGGTGAGCCCGGTGGTGACCAGTGCGGCCACTGTGACCCCGGCTAACAGGTGGACCAGCGATCTGCGTGCCATGCCTGACCTCCGCGTGGATGCGACGCACGTCACAGGGATTGGACTAGACCACATTCGGGGGTGTCAAGGTCTAGACCAAATTCGGTCACTCGGCGGACAGGCCGGTCAGGCCGATACTGTCCGGGTGATCGGTGGCATGACAGCGGCGCACACTGGGCATCCTGTGCACGTGGACCGAGCCCGCCGCAACCGCATGGGAAGCACATGAACGAAGACCCGCTGCCCGAACCGCCCACCGACCACGAGGAGGTGCACTTCGACCTCGCCGGGCTGGTGGGCATCCGCGAGCTGGTGGCAGGACGCGCCCGGGCGCAGGGCCTGACCGGTGAGCGCGCCGAGGACCTGGTCCTCGCGGTGCACGAGCTGGCGGCCAACAGCGTGCGGCACGGCGGCGGCAGCGGGACGTTCCGGCTGTGGTGCGAGGGCACCGCGCTGGTGTGCGAGGTCAGCGACAAGGGCTGGATCACCGACCCGCTCGCCGGGCACCGCAAGCCCGCGGTGGACCAGTGCGGTGGGCGTGGGCTGTGGCTGGTGCACGAGCTGTGTGACGCGGTGCTGATGCGCTCCAGCGAGGCGGGCACCTCGATCCAGGTGCGGATGTCACCGCCCTGAGGACGGTCCGCACCCGGATCGGGGCGGGGCTAGTCGGTCTGGGCCCGCTTCGTGTTGCCCGCGATCGCGTCCACGATCTGCGGCCACGCGCCCGGCGGCAGGTCGTGGCCCATGCCGGGCACGACGAGCAGTTCGGCACCGGGCACGGCCTCAGCGGTGGCCCGCCCGCCGCTGACGTCGATCAGCTTGTCCTGTTCGCCGTGGATCACCAGCGTGGGCAGCCGCACCTCGCGCAGGTCCGCGGTGCGGTCCGGCGCGGAGACGATCGCCGCCAGCTGCCGCTGGAAGCCCATGGGCCGCACCGACCGCTCGAAGGAGGCCGCCGCGCGCTCGGCGAGTTTGGCCTCGTCCAGCGGGAACCCGGGCGAGCCGAAGGCCTGCGCCGCGCGCACCGCGTTGGCCGCGGCCTCCTCGCGGGTGGTCGGCGGGGTCTGCATCAGGGCCGCCATGGCCTCCGGCGTGGCCTGGCCCACCGCGCGGTCGCCGGTGGTGGACATGATCGAGCAGACGCTGAGCAGCCGGTGCGGGTGGTCGATGGCCATGCGCTGCACGATCATGCCGCCCATCGAGGCGCCGACCACATGCGCGCGGTCCACCTCCAGCTCGGACAGCAACTCCGCCGCGTCGGTGGCCATGTCGCCGATGCCATAGGGCACCGTGCTGAAGTCGCCCGCGTACACCGCGGGCACGTCCAGCACCGGCAGGTGGTCGTCCAGGCTGCTGGACAGGCCGATGTCCCGGTTGTCGAACCGGATCACGTGGAAACCGCGCTCCGCCAGCAGCCGGCAGAACTCCGGGTCCCACAGCGTCAACTGCGCGCCCAGCCCCATCACCAGCAGCATCGCCGGGTCGTCCGGATCACCGAAGGTCTCGTACTCGATCTCGATGCCGTTGGCGGTCACACGCGGCACGGTGGCGTCCTCTCACAGGTCGGGCAGCGGGTCGGGCGGCAGGAACTCGTCCCCGGACATCTCCGCGTCGGCCGCCCGCACAACCGACAGGTACTCGTCGTCGATCTCCAACAGCATGCTGCCCAACGAGATCACCGGCCCGGCGCCCTCCTCCACCGGAGTGAGCCGGGAGGTCCTGGGGAAGCTGGCCCACACCGAGTCCGGCTCGTTGCGGCGCAGTTGCTTGCACGCCAGCACGGTGATCCTGGACCGGCTGACGACCACCAGCACGCTGATCATCCCCGGCGGGCCGGCCGAGATCGCGGGGAAGACGTAGTCGATCTGCTCGTCAGGCTGCAGGAACTCCAGGCAGCTGCGTCGGACGGCGGTGGACAGTGGCACGACGCCTCCCTCGACGTAGTACCACCGAGTGTGCCCGAGCAGGTCAGACCGCGTCGACCTCGGGCAGTGCGGGACTCAGAGCCTCGAGCCGCAGTCCGAGCAGAAGACCGCACCGAGCTTGTTGTTCTGCGAGCCGCAGCCGCCGCAGGGCACCGGTACCGCCATGGGTGAGCCGCAGGCGGAGCAGAACTTGCCGCCGTCCACCTTGGCCTTGCAGCTCGGGCAGTTCAGCTTGGCCCTGGTCGACATGTCCACGTTCGCGGTCCAGTCGGTCTCGTACGCCTTCTGCCGGACCTGCTGGACCTGCGCCTCGGCCTGCGCGCGGGCGATCTCCTCGGCCAGCACCGGTGAGCAGCGCAGGCACTGACCGATCTCGTCGTTCCAGCACAGGGCGGCGCACATCCAGTCGCCGCAGCCCCTGCACTGCCGGAAGTTGTCCCTGACCTGCTCGACCGCCGTGCCCAGCGCGCGGTCCTTGGCCGGGGAGTTGGTCGCGCGGTCGTAGCGCCACTGCTCCGCGGACCGGCTGATGTCCTCGGCCGCGCCACCGAACAGGGAGCCGACCACCCGCAGCAGGCCGCGGCCCATCTCCACCTTGTCCCGCTGGAACGGCGACCGGTAGCCGTTGCCACACCGTTCGCAGTAGAACTCGAACTGGTAGCCCTCGGTGTTGGACAGGTCGTGGAAGTTGTCGGTGAACGGCACAAGTCCAGGCACGAGCGAACGATAGCCGGTTGCGCACGTCCGCACACAACAATTGACAACACCCCGTCGCACAAAAGAGCAGAACAATGCACTTAGGTGCAATTCACCCGCCCTTTCGGGCAGGGCTCGCCGCACGCGGACACGCCTCGTGCCGGCCCGGTCACGAGCCGCCAGCAGGCGCAGACCTGACCGCTGAGCTGCGAGTTCGTCCGAGTTGCCCGTTGTCGGTCCGAGCCGGACGGTCCGCCGACTAGTCTGTCCGGGCAGTGGCAGCCGGGAACGGACGATGACCGCAGGAGAAACAGTGAGCAAGGAAAGCCAGACGAGCGGCATCTACCAGGAGCCGCGCGAGGTCACCGATATCTCGGACTGCTACTTCTACCACACGATGGACATTCCCGGTCACGGCACGGTCGAGGGTGAGTGGGATCTGCGCGGCAAGGAATACCAGTACCTGGGCGGCGTGGACTTCGCGGGCAAGCGGGTGCTCGAACTCGGCCCCGCCAGCGGGTTCCTGACCACGTACATGGAGAGCCGGGGCGCCGAGGTCGTCGTGCGCGACCTGTCCGAGGACTTCTCCTGGGACACCGTGCCGTTCGCGGGCATGGACTACGCCGAGGCCGACGAGAACCGGCGCAGCCACCTGCGCAAGCTGAACAACGGCTTCTGGCTCAACCACGCCGCGAACAAGTCCCGGGCCAAGGTCACCTACGGCACCATCTACACGGTGCCCGAGGAGATCGGCCCGGTGGACATCGCCACCTTCGCCAGCATCCTGCTGCACGTGCGCGACCCGTTCGCCGCGCTGCACAGCGCCTCCAAGCTGGTCACCGACAAGATCATCGTCACCGACCTGTACCCGACCACCGACTTCCACCTGGTGCCCAACATCGTGGACGCGCAGGGGCCGCAGGGCGAGGAGACCGCCACGCTGACCGCGCTCGGCGAGGCCAAGATGGTGTTCCTGCCCCGGCACGAGGACCAGGCCTACGCGGACACCTGGTGGATGATGAGCCCCGCCATCATCCAGCGCTTCCTCGGCGTGCTCGGCTTCGAGAAGACCGAGGTCACCTACCACCACGCCCCCGCACGCGGGCACCGCACGTTCCTGTACACCGTGGTGGGCCACCGCACCCGCCAGCCCTGAGCCACCGATCCCGCCGCCCCGGCCCAGCGGCCCGGGGTGGCGGGACGGCTCAGGCCGCCGAACCGCGAAGCAAGTCGTCGGCGCCACCGCCGCAATCGCCATGCCCAGCCATCGCCGCCTCTTCCCGTTCAGGCGGTCCGGGCCCGCAGCACCGACGCGATCTTGTCGAGATCGTCCTCGTCGCACGCGGCCACAGCGAGCACGAACTCGGTCGCCTCGTTCACGTCAGGTGTGAAGTCAGCACCATTGAGCGCCAGGAACGTGCGGCACGCGACCCATGCGAGGCGCTTGTTGCCGTCGACCAACGGGTGATTGCGCAGAACGGAGTGCAGTAGCGCGGCTGCCTTCACGTGAAGATCCGGGTAGGCGTCCTGGCCGAACGCGGTCGCCTGCGGCCGGTGAGCCGCAGAGTCGATCAACCCTGCGTCCCGGATCAACGCTTTCCCACCCATGGTCAAGTGCGCGATCGCCACGAGATCGTTTGTGGTCAGGTACTGGGTCACGCTTTGGCCAGCCGGTCAAGGATCTCGGCATCCTTCGTGACGACCCTGCGAGCAACGGCCATCACGGAAGCGTGTCGCAAAGCCTCGAGCCGCTCCCTGATCGCCTCGACCACGAAGCTGTTGATCGACACGTCCTCCGCGTCGGCCGCCGCGCGGAGTGCGGCGTCCAGTTCGTCCGGCACCCGCAGTGTCATTGTGGTCATACAAGCATGCTATCGCGAAGTGGTGGCGTGAGGCGGTGGCATGTCACTCCGCGACAGGTGTGAGCCCCACCGGGCAGCTCACACCCGTACCGCCGAGGCCGCAGTAGCCGTGCGGGTTCTTGGCCTCGGACAGGTACTGCTGGTGGTAGTCATGTCGTGAGCGCAACAGCACCTCGCACCGGAGGCCACGATCAGGCAGCTGAGCTACCCGGCGTCAGCTGCACAACGAGCTTCGCCTCCAGCGCACGAGCGAGCCGTTCAAGCACTGGAATGGTCGGAACCGTTCCCCCCGCCTCGAATCGAGCGACGGCGGGTTGGGTCATCCCTGCGGTCTCGGCGAGCTGCGACTGCGTCCAGCCGCGCTGCTCCCGCATCTCACGAACGGCCTTGCCCAGCTCGAACGCAAGCCGTGCCGCCTGATACGCCTCTTCAGCTCCCGGCTCCGCCATGCGCTCATCACGGAGCTGCCGCCAATCGCTACCGGCCATTGCCTTCACTCCCCGTCGTGCGCATCCACGGTGTGCTCCTGCGCGATGCACAGTCACAATGCACGTCGCGCACGATCCACCTCGCGTTCTTCCCGCATGCGAGTCTTGCGGAACACCGTGAGCAGCACGATCCGCCTCCCCGATGCGATCCAATACGTGACCCGCACAGCTTCGCCGTCCAGGTGGAACCGAAGCTCGCGCAGCTTGCCGTCCAGTTGCCGGGTGTACGGCTCTCCCAGCAGTGGCCCCTGGTCGGCCAGCAGGTCGATGTAGAACGCCGCCGTCGCAAAGTGAGCTGTGGGCAGGTTCTCCAGCCAATCCCGTACCTCCGGCTCCAGCTCAACAGTACCCCAGCTCATACCATCGATGCTATACCGAAGCCGGAAGCTGTCACCCCTCGCCGATGCCGAGCCCCACCGGGCAGCTCACACCCGTACCGCCGAGGCCGCAGTAGCCGTGCGGGTTCTTGGCCTCGGACAGGTACTGCTGGTGGTAGTCCTCGGCGTAGTAGAAGGTGTCCAGCGCCGCGAGCTCGGTGGTGGTGGCGCCGTGACCGGCGGCGGCCAGTGCCTTGTCGTAGGCGGCACGGCTGGCCTCGACGACGGGCTGCTGCTCGGGTGCGGTCCAGTAGACGGCGGAGCGGTACTGGGTGCCGACGTCGTTGCCCTGGCGCATCCGCTGGGTGGGGTCGTGCCCCTCCCAGAAGACCTTGAGGATCCCGTCCAGGCTGATCACGGCCGGGTCGAACACGACGAGCACGGCCTCGGTGTGCCCGGTCAGCCCGCTGCACACCTCCTCGTAGCTGGGGTTGGGCGTGTACCCGCCCGCGTAGCCGACGGCGGTGGTCCACACGCCGGGGGTCTGCCAGAACTTGCGCTCGGCGCCCCAGAAGCAGCCCATGCCGACGACCAGGGTGTGCAGCCCCTCGGGGAAGGGCGGCTGGATCGGCCGGTCGGTGAACACGGCATGAGCAGCCGTGACCGGCATCGTCGCTTTCCGGCCCGCCAACGCATCGGCAGGGCTTACCATCTGTTGCTTGTCACGCCCGAACCACGCCATACGACCACTGTACGAGCCGGTGACCGGCCTACGGCGATCCGTAAGCACCCCGCAACAACCGGGCGCTGCGGGCGGCTGACGACGATGTGAGCGACCATGTCACCCAGTGGTGTCGGCAGTTGAGGAGCGGTGCGATGACGTGGCAATCGGAGCTGCGCGAGCTGGACGCCGCGTTGCGGGAGCAGAGGATCTCCCCCGCCGACTACCGGCGCAGACGTGACCACCTGCTGGCGGAGGCCTCGGGCGGGATGCCGCCGGGGCCGAACACGCCGGTGATGCGCCCCGCCGACCAACCGGGTCAGTCCGAGGTGGTGCCGCCCTGGTCCCCGCTGGCGCCCCAGCCCCAGCCCGCGCAGCAACCGCAGCAGCCCGCGCCCTCGCAGCAGCCCATCCTGCCGATGCCGGGCACGCCCTACCAGTCGCAGCCGAGTCTGGACGCCGACGTGTTCAGCGTGCGGGCGACTCGCCCGCGGCGCTCGGGGCGCGGCCTGGTGCTGGTGGTCGTCGTGGTGCTGGGCCTGGGTGTGGGCTGGTGGTTCGGCTTCGGGCCGGGGACGGGGGGTGGCACCAGCCCGACGGAGTCCGCCGGGGTCCCGACCAACGCCGTGGTGGCGCAGGCGGTCACGGTGGACAAGCTGCCGCAGCTGCCCGGCACGGCCCGTGCGGACAAGGGCAAGCTGAGCCTGGACGACGGGGTGCAGAAGGGGCTGTTCACCAGCGCGCAGGCCGATCTGCTCGCGAAGAACTCGGTGACCGACGCCGTGTTCACCGGCTCCGGGGACCAGAAGACCTTCTACCTGGTGTTCGCCTTCAACTCCTCGGACCAGGCCAGGGCCGAGGCCCTGCTCAATGACCTGCTGGACTTCCAGAAGCTGGGTGGTTTCACCCCGGCGCAGGTCAGCGAGGTGCCGAAGGGGGTCAGCGTGGTGAGATCGGTCACTGGCCAGGGCGCCCAGTTCCGTGCCCTCTACCGTTCGGGGCGGTCGGTGCTGGTGATCGCGGCGGCGCAGGCGGCGCCCGCCGACGAGCAGGCGGTGGCCTCGGCCGTGCAGGACGCGACACGCAGGACGGTCACGGGCATAGCGGTGGGGTGACCTACCAGGTCACAACCCTGTTTCCTCAGTGCCGAGTCGCCGGAGGCGGGCCGGGGCGGTTCGGCACAATGTCATGCGGTGAGTTGAACGATCCGGAGGGTTGGCGATGTCCTGGCAAGAGGAGCTGCAGCAGCTCGACAACGAGCTGGCCCAAGGCCGGGTGACCGCCGAGGACTACCGCCAGCGGCGTGACCAGCTGCTCAGCCTCGCCCAGCAGGGCGGGCAGCAGGAGCAGCAGGCCCCCGCCCAGCAGCAGAACAGCCCGTTCGCCGCGCCGTTCCGCTGGCAGCCGCCCGCGGGGCAGAGCCCGGCCGAGACGACCCAGGTGATCCGGCCGGTCTCCGACCAGCAGCCGCCCCCGGCCGACTCCGCCGACCGCACCCAGGTGGTGCCGGGCGCGGGCCAGCAGGTGCCGCAGGGTGAGCGCACCCAGGTGGTGCCGAACGTGGGCGGCTACCAACAGGGCCCGCAGACCCCGCCGCCGTGGGCCGCGCAGCAGGCACCGCAGCCGCAGCAGTCCGGGGACTTCACCGCGCCCTGGTCGAACAACGACCTGCCGCCGGACTTCGGCAAGGCGAGCTGGCCTCGCCAGGGCCCCGAGGTGTTCGACAGCTCGGGCGGCGGGGGCAACCGCGGCAAGATCATCGCGATCGTGGTGGCGGTCGTCGTGGTGCTGGGCCTGGCCGGTGGCATCTACTTCTTCACCACCTCCGGCTCGAAGCCGGAGGCCAACCCGGACCAGGGCGCGAGCACTACTCAGGCCGCGCCGACCACGAGCACCGGCCCGCAGCTGCCGAAGGGCCCGTTCGTGCCAATGCAGGGCACGATCGGGCTGAACGCGACGGTCACCATCGACGCCGCGGTGCTGGCGAAGATCCCGACCGAGTCCGAGGGCCCGTTCCTGAAGTCCAAGGGCGTCACGCAGGTCGCCGCGGTGACCGCGGTCAAGGACGGCACGACCACCGGTGTGTGGGCGTTCACCCCGGGCCAGGGCGGTGACCCGAAGGCGCTGCTGGACTCGATCGACGAGGTGTTCGTCAAGGCCAACTACAAGGAGGTGCCCGGGGCACCCGCGGGTACCCGCGCCCGGTTCCTGACCGACCCCAACGGCACGGCCTACCGCGCGCACTACATCTCCAACGGGGTGGTGGTCCGGGTCGAGGCGTTCGGCAAGGACGCCACGGCCGCCGAGCGGGCGTTCCGCGACCTGCTGTCCGCGGAGACCGCGAAGTACCCCGTGGCTCAGTGAGCGAGCTTGCGAGCGAACCATTGAGCACCGGGCCCGTGCCGAGCGGGATCAACTACGCGGACGGAGCTGAGTCGGCGGTCCTGCGCGCGCTGCGTGCGGCCACCGACGTCAGCGCGGGCTCGACCGAACTCGCACGGCAGATCCGCTCGTGGGAGCTGAGCTACCACCTCTCCCCGCAGCGGCTCGGGTTGCTCGCGCCGCTGCGGCTGCGGCCCGGCGCGCGGGCGCTGGACCTGGGTTGCGGCACCGGCGTGCTGAGCCGGGCGCTGGGTGAGGCCGGTCTGGACGTGCTGGGTGTCGAGGGCGCCGAGGACCGGGCCGCGGCGGCTCGCGAGCGGTGCCGGGACCTGCCCGGGGTGCGCATCGTGCAGGGCGCCGTGGAGCGCGAGCTCGCCGGGGCCGAGCCGGTGGACCTGGCGCTGCTGTGCGGGGTCCTGGAGTACAGCCCGCAGTTCGGTGACGGCCCGGAAGCCTTGCTGCGCCTGGTTTCCGGCGCGCTGACCGAGTCGGGTGCCGTGGTGCTGGCGATCGAGAACCAGCTCGGTCTCGGCTACCTGCTCGGCCGCGACGAGGACCATCACGGCAAGGCGTGGATCGGGCTGGCCGACTACCCCGGTGACCGCGCGGTGCCGACCACCTGGACCCGGTCGAGGCTGGCGGAGCTGCTCGCGGGCGCCGGGCTCACGGCGCAGCGCTGGCTGCTGCCGTACCCGGACTACAAGCACCCGAGGGTGGTGCTGGACGCCGAGGTGTTCGACCGCGCCGATGCCGTGGACCTGGTCGACAAGCTGGTGCGCGACCCGTTGCAGGGCGCGTTCGGCGGTGGCCTGGCGGCCGGTCCCGGGCGGGTGCTCAACCGGCTGGTCACCGGCGAGGGCTTCGGTGCCGAGGTGGCGCCGTCCTTCCTCGTGGTGGCCGGGCGCAGCCCCGAGACCGTCGCGGCGGTCACCGAGCCGGGGCTGGCGTGGCTGGTCAGCGGGAACCGGCGGCCGAACTGGCGCCGCACCCGCAGGCTGGACCCGGACCTGGTGCTGCGGGCCACCCACTCCCCCGCCGCCGAGCCGATGCGGTGGCTGCGGCAGCAGGCGCCCACCGAGGAGCCGTGGGTGCCGGGCCGTCCCGTGGACCAGCTGCTGCTGGACGCGCTGCACCGCGGTGACCTCGCCGAGCTGAAACGGCTCCTGGTGGCGTGGAAGGACATCTGCCTCGCGCAGGCCAGCCCGCTGACCGCCGAGGACGAGCGGCACCCGTACCTGCCGGGGCGCGAGGGCGTGCCCGTACTGCCCGCGGACCTGTTGGACGCGCACCCCGGCAACGTGATCGTCCGCGCGGACGGCGAGGCGATCCGGGTGGACCGCGAGTGGCGGGCCGGTACCGGGGTGGACGCGGAACTGGCTCTGCTGCGGGCTTTGCTGGAGTTCAGCCGCGAGCTGGCCGCCAGCGGAGCGCCGCACCCGTGGCCCGCGGACACCACCATGCGCGGACTGCTGCGCGAGCTGTGCGAGCCGATCGGCCTCACGGCGGCGCTGGACCGGCGCGGTGCGGAACTGCTCAGGGCCGAGGCCGCGCTCCAGGAACTGGTCACCGGGGTGGACCCGGAGCAGGCCGTCCGCTCGATGAGCGCCGAACTGGACCGCGTACCTGGAATTCCACTGTGGACTGTCCAAGGTGGACTGGACACGATCCGGCACACCTTCCGCAGGCACGACGAGCTGCTCGGCGAGCTGGCCGAGGCCCGGACCGAGCTGGACCGGCTGCGCGCGGAGCTGGCACGCGGCCGCGAGCAGGCCGCCGAGGAGCTGGCCGGTGCCGAGCAGGACAAGGCGGAGCTGCGGCACACCCTGGGCATGGCGCGGGCGAGCCTGGACCGGATGGACGACCGGATCGGCATGGTGTTCGCCGAGCTGGCCGAGGTCAACCGCGAGGCCGAGCGCGAGCGGCAGGCCGCACGGGAGGCGCAGGAGCGGAACGCGCAGACCGCGGGGCAGTTGCACGCCCTGACCGAACGGCTGGTGCGGACCAGGGCGCGCCTGGACCTGCTGGAGAACTCCTCGCTGGTGCGGGCGGGCCACCGCTACCTGTGGCCCGCGGCGCGGGCCGCGCGCGGGGTTCGCGACCTGGCGCTGGGCCGCAACGGGGAGGAGCCGGACGGCGTGCTCCGGCGGCTGGGCCGGCTGGCGCCCTCCGTGGTCCCGCTGGCGGCGGCACGAGTGCGCGGCCAGGCGCGGCCGTCCCGGGAGCACGGGCTGCACCACGCGATCGAGCTGCCTCGTGAACCGGTGCACCTCGGGCGTGGTCAGGTGCTGGACGTGCATGGCTGGGCGGTGCACACCGACCTGCCGATCAGCTCGCTGTCGATCGTCGTGGACGGCACGGAACACCGCGCGAGCTACGGCTACAAGCGGGTCGACGTGGTGCACGCGCTGGAGGCCCAGCTCGGCATCGCCGTCGCTCAGGGTTCGGGCATGCGCGCGCGGATCCCGCTCACCGCGGTCGAGGCCGACCGGGTGGTGCAGGTCCTGCTGCGGGTCCGGCTCACCGACGGCACGGTGCTGGAGCGCGAGCTGCCCGCGCTGCACCTGCACGCGGGAACCGGGGCCGAGCCGTCACGGATTCGTTGGCACGGAACGGGTCCGCGGGTCGCGGTGTGCCTGCCCGCGCACCAGCCCAGTGCCGAACTGCTGTCGGCCCAGGTGGACGCGTTGCGGGCGCAGACCCACACCAACTGGGTCTGCCTGATCAGCGATGACGCCTCGGCCCCGCGGGCGCGGGCCGCCGTGCGGGAGCTGATCGCGGGCGACGAGCGCTTCGTGCTGGTGGAGCACGAGCGGCACGTGGGCATGTTCGGCAACACCGAACGGGCGCTGGGCCTGGTGCCCGCCGATGCCCAGTTCGTGGCGCTGAGCGACCAGGACGTGGTGTGGGACAAGGACAAGCTGGAGTCCCTGCTCGCCGGGTTCACCGAGGACCGGGTGCAGCTGGTGTACTCCGACGCGCGGCTGCTCGACGAGCGGCAGCACGTGCTGACCGACTCGCTGTGGGGTGAGCGGCCCAACCAGTGGCAGGACCTGGAGTCCCTGCTGCTGTTCAACACGGTGACCAGCGCGGCGGCGATGGTGCGCGCGGACCTGGTGCGCGAGCGGGTGTTGCCGTTCCCGCTGACCCCGCCGTCGATGTCGCACGACCACTGGCTGGCGGTGGCGGCACTCGCGGCGGGACGACTGTCCTTCGTGGACCGTCCACTTCAGACGTACCGGCAGCGGGGTGGCGAGGTGCCGCACTGGCAGCCGCCGTGGAGCCCGGGCACGCTGACCGTGCTGCTGGCGGGCATCGGCCGGGACCGGCTGCTCGGCGCGGAGGACCTGCGGCTGCTCGACGGGGCGGCGGTGGACCAGTTGCCGGGGCTCGCGCAGTTCGCGGGCACCTTGTTGCTGCGCAACCGGGACCGGCTCGGCGAGCACACGCGCGCCGACCTGCTCCGGCTCACGCTGGCCGATCACGCGCGGGGCGCGGCCCTGTCCCTGCTGGCACGAGTCCTGCGCGGGAAGCCGGACACGGCTGGGGTGGAGCGGTACCTGCTGGCGACCGTGCTGCGCCGCCAGGCCAAGAACCGGCGCCTGCAACCGAACCCGGTGCGCAGGCCGCCGACCCTGGACTGATCACCTGCGGGGTGGCAGCACCCCGCAGGCGGCCATCACGGCGTCCACGTCGTGCCGGAACCGGCGCGCGGAGAAGTGCTCGCGGCAGGTCTCCAGCAGGGCGGCCTGCACCTCGGTCCAGAGCACGTCGTCACCGAGCATGCGCTGGCAGAGCTCGACGAGCTCGGCGGGCGAGCTGCCGACCAGGTGCTTGGCGGTCCAGCCCAGGTGCAGGCCCTCGCCGCCGACCGGGGTGGTCACGAAGGGCAGACCGGCGGCCATCGAGTCCACGAACTTGATCTTGACCCCGGCGCCGTAGCGCATCGGCACCACGTGCAGCCGCGACTTGGCCAGCCACTGCGCCGGGCTGGCGACCTTGCCGACCACCTCGATCGTCTCGCTGCGCAGGGCGAGCACCGCAGGCGAGGGGTCCGCGCCGATCACGCGCAGCCGCAGGTCCGGGTCGGTGCGCAGCAGGCTCGGCAGCACCTCGTTGGCCAGCGCGAGCACCGCGTACTCGTTGGGGGTGCCGGGAGTTCCGTCGAAACCGCCGAAGAAGGCCAGCCCCGAGCGGGATTCCAGGCCGGGCACCTGCTCGGGCACCTGCACCGGGTAGCAGACCACGTGCATCGGCGTGCCGGGCGCGACCCGCGAGGCCCAGTGCGCCTCCTCCTCGCTCACGCACACCCCGATGTCGGCCCAGGTGAACGCCTCGACCTCCTCGGCGCGCAGCTCGGCGGCCTCCAACGCGAACCGGCGGCGGGCGTCCGGGTCGGTGGCGGTCTCGAAGTGCTGCTCGGGCCTGCGGTGGAACAGGGCCTCCGAGTCGTAGATCCGGATGGCCTGCGGCTGGCTCTCGGCAACGGGAATGCCCATGCGGCCCAGGTTGTGCGGCCGGAACACCACGATCACGTCGTAGAGTCCGGCCCGCTGCCAGCCCCAGCGCACCGGGTCCTCGACGCCCCACACGACCTCGACCCCGCGTGCGGCCAGGCTCGGCGCGTACTGCTCGGCCAGGTCAGGAAGTGCTGCCAGGTAAGTGATCCGTGCCGTCGGGCAGGCGTCCACCCACGCGTCCAGCACAGCCTGGGTGCGCGGGTCGCCTCGTCCCCGGTCGGCCTGCGGCACGCGGTCGTCGATCAGCAGCACCCGGTACGGCGTGTGGTTGTCGCGCAGCCACCACAGCCGGTGCTGCTGCGCGGGCAGCGCGGTGACGGCCGGCCGCCGGGACAGCTCCTCGGTCCAGCGGCGCTGGAAGATCCCGTGGTTGAGCCGCATCAGCTCCAGCGCGCGCTCCGAGCCCGCGCTGCCGTGCCGGGCGTGCAGCACCTGCGAGGCCGGTTCGACCCAGGTCTGCCAGCCGAGCTTGCGCAGTTGCAGCGCGAGGTCCACGTCCTCGAAGTAGGCGATCTCGTACTCCGGGGAGAAGCCGCCCGCTTCGAGCAGGGCACGCCGCCGCACCAGCAGGCAGGCCGCCGAGGCGTAGTCCACCTCGCGCGGGAACAGCGGGGCCTCGTCCCAGGCGCGGCACCAGCCGTCCCCGCCGATGATGCTGCCCGCCTCCTGCACCGTGCCGTCCTGGTTGAGCATCACCGGGGCCACGGCGGCGGCCTCCGGCTTGCTGTCCAGCACGGCCAGCAGCGGGTCCAGCCAGCCCGCGCCGAGCTCGACGTCGGCGTTGAGGAAGCACACCAGCTCGGTGCGGCTGCGCTGCACGCCGAGGTTGCAGCCCGCGCCGAAGCCCAGGTTCTCGCTCATCCGGAGCACGGTGGCCCCGGTGAGGTTGCGCTCCAGCCACTCGCCGGTGCCGTCCGGCGAGGCGCTGTCCACCACGATCACCTCGTGGGGCTGCGGGGTGTGCTCGGCGAGCAGGCGCAGGCACTGGACGACCAGGTCCCGGCCGCCGTAGGACACCAGGACGAAGGTGATCCGCGGCGCCCCGGTCACGGGTTCTTGATCTTCCCGTACGCCTCGCGCAACGGCTGGGACCAGCGCAGCAACTTGGTCCTGCGCAACGCGTCCAGCTCGCGCACGGCGTGCCCGGACTGCGCGGCCAGCGCCTGGTGCCGGTCGGCCAGCTGGCGGTGCAGCTCGCGCTCGTGGTCCAGCTCGGCACGCAGCTTGTCCAAGTCGTTGTGCACGGACACGACCTGGTCCATCAGCACCTGGCGCTCGTGGACCTGGCGCTGGCGCAGCTGGGAGTGGGCCACCCGCAGGGCCTCGTTCTCCTCGACCAGGTCGACGATCCGCCGCTGCGGGTCCTCGCCACCGGCGGCCAACAGGTTCTCGGCGGCGATCGCCAACGAGTCCAGGTGCGCACCGGCCGCGGCCTTGGCTGCGTCGGCCTCCACGGCGGCGACCGACTCCAGGGCCTGCACCAGCGCGGGCACGTCCCCGGCGACCACGCGGCTGGGCGCGAACTCCTGCACCGGCCAGCGCTCCTCCCCGCTGGGGTCGAGCAGCACGAAGGGCACGCCGAGACCGGCGCACACCGCGGCCACGTGCTCGTCGGCGGCGATCACGGCGTCGGCGGCGGCCAGCGCGGCGATCCGGTCCTCGAAGGCCAGGTCGGCGGGCAGCACGCGGTCGCCGAGCTCACCGGGAACCGGGCCGGTGGGCATGACCAGCACCTCGCGGTCGCCGAGGGCGGCACGCAGCGCGGGCAGGTCCACCTGTGCGACCAGGTCGGCGGTCAGGTGCAGCAGCAGGAAGCCCTTGTCGGCGGGCAACTCGCCGAGCTGGCGCAGTTGGCGCTGCCGTGCGAACAGGGCGGGGCGCTCCACGAGGTTGCCCGCGAGCACACCCAGGTGCGGCACGATCGGCACGTGGCCACCGGCCCGTGCGCTGGAGCGGGCGTCGCGCACCGCCAGCACGGTCGGCGTCTTGCCAGCCAGGCGCACGCCCGCGGACAGCACGGTCGGTGCGGCCTCGGTGGCGAAGCACGGGGCCGCGGCCTTGGCCTCCTCGGTGCCGTACAGCGCGCCGAGGTCGGCGCCCAGCGCGAAGCTCGGGCAGAGCACGCTGACGTGCGCGGTGTGCTTGCCGGTGAGCCGCACGGCGACGATCCCGCCGTCGGAGACGCTCGGCCGGGATGCGCCCAGCGGGGTGTAGAGCGGGATGCCCCAGCCGGGTAGGCGCCTGTGCAGCTCGCGCTCCAGCACCCTCGGGTACACCTGGTCGCCCACGCCTGGCAGGTCACTGCTACCCCACAGGGCGATGACACCTTCTGTTCGCACGGGCAGCACTGTAACCAATGGGCCGGGCCGCCCAGGTCACCTTCGCGGATGTGCGAGCAGGGCCTGCACCAGGGTGTCCACGATGGGCTGCTGCACGATCGGGCTGACCCCCGAGGTGATGTTGCGCTCCACGACCTCGACCACCACCGTGTCGCTGTCCACCATGCGCTGCGCCTCGGCGTTCGGGTCGGCCTGCACCAGGGCCACGTTGGCGATGCTGACGTCGGCGAAGGCCGCACCCACGAAGGGGATCGCGAAGTTGGTGAACGAGTCGGAGACCAGCGTGGTCTTGCCGGGGATCATGCCGGTGAGCAGGTTGTTGGTGGTGTACGTGGCCACCGTGCGCGGGTCCGGGGTGGTGCGCGGGCTGCGGTCGGTGCGCCCGTCCGGGGCCAGCATGTAGGTGTTGATGTTGTCCACCCCGGTGCGGCCGATCATCGGCGGCAGGTCGGCCACCCCGTCGCGGGTGCCGGTCTGCGCCACCCGCCAGGTGCTGGTGGTGCCGGGCAGCACCTTCTCCGCGATGGCCTTGGTCATCACCAGGCCGCCGTCGTAGGTCCAGTGCGTGTCCTGCGGGAAGTAGACGTGGCCGCCGTGCTTGGCCGCCTCGGCGCGCAGGGCCTCGCGCAGGTCGAGCGCCCCCGTCTCGGACACCAGGCGGGGCCAGAACTGCTGGCCGAACGCCTCCGAGCAGGACTTGCCCGCGTAGTGGTCGGGCAGGTTCTCCGGTTCCTGGGTGGACTTGTCCGGGGGCACGACGAACACGAACCGGCGGCCGGAGTTCTCCACCGCCCACTTGAGCCGGGCCAGGTTGCTCAGCACCTGGTCCAGCGGCACCGTGGGCTGGCAGCGGCTCTGCATGTCCACGCCGAAGTACATCCAGCCGTTCTTGCCCTCCACCACGCGCGGGAAGCCAGCGACCGGCGGCGGCTCGATGTCGGTGGTGCCGCTCTGCGGGGACTGGGGGCCGGTCGGCGCGGGCGCGATCGGCCCGGACTGGTTGGGCTCGCCGCCGCCCAGCATCGGGGCCTCGCCGAACAGGCCGCGGCTGATCGCGTCGTTGAGCGAGATCGCCCCCGGCCGGAAGGACAGGTTGTCCACCGCCCACGGGGCCAGCCCGGTGAAGAAGCCCCAGCCCTGGGACAGGCTGGGGAACTGGTGCACCGCCCGGTTCTCGATGGACGGTGGTGGGCCGAACAGGACCAGGCCCACCACCGGGGTCAGGAAGAACACCAGCGCGCTGATCAGCGAGAACCGCTGCCTGCCGTGCCGGGGCCGGTACAGCGGGTGGTCGGTGGGCAGCCACGACTCGTGCCTGGGTATCGGCTGCGTGTCTTCCCCCGAACGCTGCATTCGGGCACCCTAACCGACCTGCTCAGTCCACCAGGTCCAAAGCCGCATCCCTGATCGCTGTGACGTCGATGCCGTGCAGCCGGTGGGCGTCGGCCACCGTCGAGGACTGGCCGAACCCGGTCACGCCCAGCGTGGTCGTCGGCACCCCGCGCACCGCGCCGAGGAACGCCAGCGTGTGCGGGTGGCCGTCCAGCACCGTCACCAGCGGGGCCCGCTCCCGCGGTGGCAGCAGCACGTCCAGCACCGACTCGTCCACCAGTTCGGCGGGCCCGCCCGTCGGCAGCCCGGTCCGCGCCCGCGTGGCGCGGAACAACAGGTCCGCGCTGGTCACCACGTTGACCGCGGCCGAGATCCCGTGTTCGGCCAGCTCCTCGGCGGCCCGCACCGCCTGCGGCACCGTGACGCCCATCGCCGCGATCACCACGTCCACCCGCTCGGGGGCCCGCAGCCGGTAGCCGCCCGCCACGGCCTGCCGCCTGCGCTGCTCGCGGTCGGCCGCGGGCACCTCCGCCAGCGACTGGTCGACCGGCCGGGTGGACAGCCGGAAGTAGGCGCTGCACCCGTCCGGCCTGCCCACGAACCGCATGGCGTGCAACAGGGTCCACTCCAGGTCCTGGCCGAAGGCGGGCTCGTAGGCCACGACCCCCGGGTGCTCCAGTCCGACCGAGGGGGTGATGACGCTCTGGTGCGCCCCGCCCTCGGCCGCCAGCGTCACCCCGGAGGGCGTGCCCACCAGGATGGACTGGCCGCCCGCGTAGATGCCGAAGGTCCAGGGCTCCAGCGCGCGGTTCACGAACGGGTCGTAGATGGTGCCGATCGGGATCAGCGGCTGGCCCCAGCGGCTCCACGTGGCGCCCAGCTCCCCCAGCGCGCCGACCAGGTTCACCTCGGCGATGCCCAGTTCCACGTGCTGCCCGGTGGTGTTCTCGGCCCAGCGGATGCGGGTCTCCGGGTCGTCCGCGAACCAGTCCTCCGGCCCGACCTCGTCGGCCTTGAACACCCCCACCTTGTTCAGCCACCCGGCCAGGTTCGTGGAGGACGCCACGTCCGGCGACACCGTCACCACTCGCGCGGCCACCTCCGGCGCCGCCCTGCGCAGATCGGTGAGCAGCCGCCCCAGCGCCGCCTGCGTGGACAGCCCCGAGCCGCGATGCCCCGCCGACACCTCCACCGGCACGGTCGGCGGCGCGGTCCTCGCGATGTCAGGCCGCCGCAACCTCTCCGCGACCTGCCCGCACAGCTCCGCCTCCGCCGAGCCCACCTCGAACGGCCGCCACGGGTCGCCGACCTCGGTGTGCAGCGAACGGGCCAGCTCCGCGTACTGGTCGGGGGTGAGCAGCGCGGAGTGGTTCGCCGGGTGGCCCTCCGTGGGCAGCCCGCGGCCCTTGATCGTGTAGGCGAAGACCACCGTGGGCCTGGTCGGGTCGGCCTGCTGGAACGCCGTGGTCAGCCCGCCGAGGTCGTGCCCACCCAGGTCGCGCACCGCGCTGTGCAGGGTCGGCCCGTCCACCGAGGCGAGCATGCGCACCAGCGCCGGATCCGGTGTGCCGCCCGCGATCCTGGCCCGCAGCTCCTCCCCGCGCACCCGCAGCAGCCGCTGGTACTCCGCGTTGGGCATGCCGTCGATGCGCTGGCGGAGCAGCTCCCCGCCGTCCCGGCCGAACAGCTCCTCGAGCACGGGCCCGTACTTGCAGGTCAGCACCTCCCACCCGGCGGAGCGGAACATGCCAGCGAGCCGCTCGTAGGCGATGCCGGGCACCACGCGGTCCAGGGACTGGCGGTTGAGGTCGACCACCCAGAGCAGTTCGCCCAGCCGCACGACCTGCGGGTCGAGCACGGCCTCCCAGACCGCCCCCTCGTCCAGTTCCGCGTCCCCGAGCAGCGCGATCATCCGCCCGTTCGGGCTGGTCTGCTTGCCGCCACCAAAGTGCGCGTCGACGTACCGCCGCGCCAGCGCAGCCCAGATCGTGGCTGTCGCACCGATGCCCACGCTGCCGGTCGAGAAGTCGACGGTGTCCGGGTCCTTCGTGCGCGAGGGGTAGGACTGGAGCCCGCCCAGGTCCCGCAACCTCGTCAGGTACTCGGTGTCCAGGTCACCCAGCAGGTGGTTGATCGCGTGTAGCACCGGCGAGGCGTGCGGTTTCACGCTGACCCGGTCCTGCGCGCTCAGGCCGGTGAACCAGAGCGCGGTCATGATCGAGGCCATCGAGGCGGAGCTGGCCTGGTGGCCGCCGACCTTCACGCCGGAGGCATCGCCCCTGAGGTGGTTGGCGTGGTGCACGATCGAGGTCGCCAGCCAGAGGATGCGCCGTTCGACGGCGAGCAGGGTCTTGTCTGCGTCGACGCTGACGCGGGCCACGGTGGTCACGAATGACAAACGTAAACCATACGGGACGGTAACCCACTCATGTGATACGCATCACTTAAGTGTGCATTCAGTTTCTTTCCGTGACGACCAATCTCTGTGGATGCGCTCCCAGGCTACTGAGAGTGGCTACTAGTTAAACTGTTAACAGCACCTGTATTCCCCGAATGGGTGAATCTCTGCGACCGTTCTCCTGGGCTCGGTGGCACCAAGGACCGCCGGGTGTCGTGGGGGCATCAACCTTGGAGGCGGCAGTGGCTTTGCAGGTGGCAGCACTGGTCGTGGCCAGTCTGGTGTTACTGGTCCGGATCGTCGTCGCACTCTACGACCGACCCTCGAAGCCGACAGGTCGGTAGGCCGCCGTGGACAGGGCCTTGCGCAAGCTCGCCGAACTGCGTGAATGCGGTTTCCAGTTCATGAACCTGCCCGATGCCGACGGCCAACTGGACCGGATCATGGGTTTCCGGCACCTGCGGGGTTACCTGGATTCGCTGGTCTTCCGCTCGGAGACCGAGGCCCGCGCCGGACGCATTCCCGCCGTGCACGCCTCCACCCGGCACGTGCGCGCCGTCTGGCTGTACGAGGGCACCCTCTCCGACACCATCGACCGCCTACTGGAGCTGCCGCTGCCCGGCGCCCCCACGGCCCCCACCCTGGCCAAGTGCGGCTCGGCCCCCGACCTGCTGCCCAACGGCCTGAACCCGTTCCAGCTGTGGACCCCACCGGGCGCGACGGCCTGACCCACCCAGTCCATCCCCCGCCACTCCCTGGGGGGCGACCCCGTTTCCAGCCTACCGCCCGCCCCACCCCGTTGATCTTGCTGAAGATCCACATGTGGACAGCTCGCCGCCTGGGGACAACTCAAGTCTGCGCAGGTCAGCCGGGTAGCGAGATGTGTAGGATGCGCCCGGTCGTGGTGAACCCGGCCCGGTTGTAGATCGCAGCCTCACGCTCACCCGCGGCCGTCAGGAAGGGCGTGTCCAGGCCCGCGTTGTACGCCGTGCGCGTCAGGTAGCTGGTGACGGCCGCGGCGATGCCACGTCGCTGCCAGGCGGGCCGCACGCCGATGCCCGCGATCTCCGTGGCGCCCGCGATCGGGGCGGTGTACATGCCGCCGCCGGCCGGCTCGCCGGACCGGGTCCGCACCAGCATCGCCATGCCGCCACGGTTGAGCATGGCGCGGGTCCTCGCCACGTCGGTGGCCTCGGGCGCGGGACTGCCGTACGCCTCGCACAGCGCGGTGTGCAGCGCCAGCAGATCCTCGTCGGAGGTCACTGTGAGCGCCTCGAACTCGGGGTCCAGCTCGATCTCGGGCACCGACTCCGGGGTGCAGGTCATCAGCGGGTGCAGCTGCTCCACCTCGAACCCGGCCGACTCCAGCCGCGGCCGCACGGCGGGGGCGCTGGCGGGCACGTACTCCAGCCGCGGCTTGCGGTTGCGGGAGCGGAACTCGGCGACCAGCACGTCGACCTCGGCGGACGTGGGCTCGGCACCGATCTCCGGCATCGCGTAGTTCACGTACGGGTTGTCGCTGTGCGCGTCGAACCCGGCGAGGAACGGCCCGATCCGGGTGTCGCGGCCCGCCAGCAGGTACTCGGTGATCTGCGTGTCCACGGCGCGCAGGCTAGCCCCGGCGGCCCCGGCGCACACCGGGTTTTCGCCCCTGGCCTTGACGTCGGTGTGAAGGTCTAGCTTCGGTCCATGCGCATCGGTGAACTCGCCGAACTGACCGGCACCTCGACCAGGTCGCTGCGGTACTACGAGGAGCAGGGCCTGCTGTCGGCACGGCGGGACGCCAAGGGCTACCGCGAGTACGACGAGGCCGATCTGCGGGCGGTCCGGGAGATCCGCTCGCTGCTGGCGATCGGCTTCGGGCTGGAGGACACCCGGCCGTTCGTGGCCTGCCTGCGGGCGGGCGGCGCCAGCGGGGACTCCTGCCCGGACTCGGTGGCCGTCTACCGGCGCAAGCTCGCCGAGATCGACGACTGCATCGACCGGTTGCAGGCGGTGCGCACACAACTGGCCAGGTCCATCGACAGGTGTTCAGGGGAGAGACGATGCTGCCCGAGGTGACCGACGCCGACTTCGGCGAACAGGTGCTGACCAGCGACAAGCCGGTGCTGGTGGAGTTCTGGGCGAGTTGGTGCGGGCCCTGCCGCATGGTGGGACCGGTGCTGGCCCAGATCGCCGAGGAGCACGCCGAGCGGCTGCGCGTGGTCAAGCTCGACATGGACGCCAGTCCGGGGACCGCCCGCGACTACCAGGTCATGGCCGCGCCGACCATGCTGCTGTTCGAGAAAGGGCAGGTCACGCGAACCATCGTGGGGGCAAAGCCCAAGGCCGCGCTGGAACGGGTTCTCTTCGGCTGATCGGGTGCCGCGCTTGCGCGTGACGGCCGTCTCGCTGACACTCCGAATTCGTACCGGGTCACACCCTGCACGATCCGGTGGTGAGGTGAGTGATGAGCCCGATGAGGGTCCTCCGACAACTCGAAGACGCCCTGGAGCACGGACCGTTCGAGCGCGCGCTGACATTGGCCGTCGATGCCAGCGGGCTGAGCCTGCACCAACTGCAGTGCTCACTGGCCGATCAGGGCGTGCAGATCAGCACCACAACCCTGTCCTACTGGAAGAACGGCCGCAGCAGGCCGGAGCGCCCCGACTCGCTGCGCGGCCTGGCAGTGCTCGAGACAGTGCTGGAACTGGAGCCCGGGGCGCTGGCCGGGCTGCTGGGCCCGCGCCGACCGCGGGGCCGCTGGCTCGACCCCACGGTCGGCCAGATGTGGGGCGGGGTCAGCTACCTGGAACCGCTGCTGACCTGGCTGGACATGCCCTCGCGGGCGCCGCTGCGCAGGCTGAGCCTGCACGAGGCGCTGCACGTGGGCCCGGACCGGATCAACCGCAGGCTGCAGATCCGCGAGGTGCTGCGGGCCAGTGAGCAGCGGGTGGGCCGGACCGTGGCGATGCTGCGGGGCATTCCCGGCGGCTCGCCGCCCGCGCTGACCTCCACCCGGTACTGCCGGGTGGGGCGGGTGCGCTCGGTCGCCGCCGACGCGTTCCTGATCGCCGAGCTGGTGTTCGACCGCCAGCTGGCCGAGGGCGAGACGACGATCCTGGAGTACGAGTTCGAGTTCGCCGACACGGTGCCCGACGACCGCTACGACCGGCGGTTCATGCAGCGCACCTCGGAACACCTACAGGAGGTGCACTTCTCGCCGGAAGCGCTGCCCGCGAGCTGCCAGTCGTACCGGATGGACTCGCCGACCTCGGCTGAGGACGTGCTGGGCGAGGTGCGGGTCGACGCCGCGCACCCCGCCCACCTGGCCCAGGTCGACGTCTCACCCGGCATCTACGGGCTGAGCTGGACCTGGGCCTGAGCGGTTCAGCCGCGCACGGACCCGACCATCAGGTGGCCGCCGTTGAACACGTGGCCGCCGGTCCAGGTGACCGTCACGGGCCCGCGCACGCCGTCCAGCGAGAACTCCAGGGCGGCGGGCGCGGGCGCGTCCGGGTCGTCGCCGTCGGCGACCGGGATGCCGGTCCAGCGCAGCGGCAGTTCGGCCGCGTGGCCCGGGCCCACGGTCACCGGCGGGGCGGCGGCTCCCTCCTGCTCGGCGCGGGTGGGCAGCAGCGCGCCGTTGCCGTCCACGAAACGCGGGTCGAGCAGGTAGCCGGACAGGGTGCAGCTCGCGCCCTGGTTGGCGGTCAGCGTCAGGAACGAGGCGCGCTGACCGACCCCGGGGTCGATCTGACCGAGTGTGCCGTTGAGGTCGGCGGCCGAGCACGTGCTGTAGTGCGGCGCGGGTGCGGCGGTCGCGACCCCCGCGGTGCTGCCGACCAGGATCGCGGCCATCACGAGAGCGGCTGCGGAGCGCGTGGTGCTCGTCCTCAAGAGAATTCCCTCCAGTCACTTTGTGTAATCAGTAGACGTCTGATAACTCGACAGCGTTGATCCACAGTGACGCCTGTCACTACTCACTGTTCCACGTGGAACCGGCGCTCCGGTCAACGTCCGGGGGTCATCGGCTGCCCGCTTCTGGCGGAGGACAGTTGCACGAAGTCGACCTTGCCGGTGGGGTCGCGGCGCAGGATCGGCACGGCTTTCGCGATCGGGTTGCCCGAGTTGTCCAACGAGATCCAGCCACTGGCCCCCGGCACGGCCTGGCTGTCGTGCAGTCGATTCCACTCCTGCTCGACATCGGCCGGGCCGACCGACAACCCGCCCTGGTTCGCGATCAGCTGGGTCGCCTTCACGACGGTGGCGACCGCGTCGTAGGCCATGATCGCCACCCCGTCGTCCAGCGAGTCCCGGTCAGCCTGGAACAGGCTGCCGTAACAGGTGTCCCGGCAGCCCCGGAAGACGGCCGCCGCCTGCGACTGCACCGCATCGGGCCTCGTGGTCCAGGTGGCCGGGTGCGCGAGCCCGGTGTAGAGCAGGGTCACGTTCGTGGCCAGGCCCTGCCGGAACTGCTCGCCGGGGTCGGTCAGGTTCGTGGCGTCGTCCCCCGCGACCACCGTCAGGTGCTTGCCCGTGCACTGCCTGCCGGAGAGCCTGCTGACGAAATCGCCCAACGCCTTGCCCCGCCCCGCGAAGAAGATGGCGTCCGGGGAGTTGTAACAGATGTCCGACAACATCTGCTGGAACGTGTTGACCACACCGCTCAGCGAGGAGTCGAACTTCTCCGTCTGGCCGACCAGGCGGTGTTCGGCGTCCGGGAAGTTGGCGGCGAACGCGCTGGCGATGGTGGCCGAGTAGTTGTCGGTGGCGTTGACGTCCTGCACCAGCATCGCCTGCGTGGTCGACTGGTGCAGGTACGCCACGACCGCCTTCACCTGGTCCGAGTTGGACGGGGCGATGCGGACCAGGCCGGGGATGCCGCTGAAGTTGTCCGCGGTGATCCTGGACCCGACCGAGGGGATGTGCGCCTGGGACAGGCTGAGCACGGCGTCGTGGGTGCTGGTCAGGCTCTGCCCGAGCCCGGAGACGGCCACCAGGTGGTCCTCGCCGACCGCCCGGCGCTTGAGGTCCTCGACCACCGGGCGCCACTGGTCGCTGCGGCTGCCGGTGTTGGCGATCAGGATCCTGATCCGCGGCAGGCTGCCGGAGGTGTTGGCCACGACCTGCGCCAGCGCGGCGCCCTGCAACTCGTGCCGCACCGCCACCGGTGTGCTGCTGTCCTGGTCGGTGGGCAGCGTCGGCTGCATGACCGCGATGCTGACGTAGGGCTTGCCGCTGGCCAGCACTTCCTTGTTCTGCTTGAGGATCAGGTCCGACACCTCGGCCAGGTCCTCGGAGAAGTGGTAGCTGCCATCGGTGACGCCCACGCACTCCCCGGTGCTCGCCGCGTCCACCCCGTCCGCGCAGTGGCCGCGGGTGAACCACAGGTAGCCACCGACCCCGAACACCAGAACGACGGGCAGCACCAGGGCGATCGTGCGCAACGCCTTGGACAGCAAGGACTTCGGCACCGGGATGATCGGGTTCTGGTTCACCTGCGGTACTCCTCGGCCCGGTCCAGCAGCACCCGGGACCAGTTGTGCCGCTTGGCCAGGTCCCGGTAGCCGGACTCGATCTCCTGCCACAGCGTGCGTCTGGGGTCGCCCAGCGGGTCGGCGTTGATCCACAGCGAGGCCACCAGCCACCCGGTGGCCGGGTCCACCCCGGACTCCCTGACCAGCGCCGCCGCCTGGTCGAACGCGCTCCTGTCCTGGGGCAGCGCGTTGGGCGCCGCGGTGATCGCGTCCAGCTGGGTCAGCCACTGCTCGTCGGACTCGTGTGTGAACACGCGCTCCAGGTGCTGCACGACTTCCTTGAACTCCCCGAGCGCCAGCCGGTGGTAGTTGACGTGCACCAACTGGCTGGCCCGCGTGCACTGCCTGCGGTGCACCGACTCCCAGCTGTTCGCCCGCCCGCGGTTGAGCCGCGTCAGTTCGTGCAGCAGCACCCTGCGCATCCACGGGTGCATCCCCGTACCGTTCTCGGCCAGCAGCAACCGATTCCCCAGCAACCCGTACGGGTCGCCGGGGGCGCCGGGACGGTCCGCGCCCAGGTCCTCGGTCGCCCCGCCCCGCTCGACGGTCGGTGTGGCCGAGGTGTTGATCAGCAGGCGCTGCTGCTCAGCGGTGAGGCCGTACAACAGTTCCCGTCGCGCCACCGGAACCAGCTCGGCGAAGGCCGCGCGCAGCGACACCTCGTCCCGGTCGGTCTCGGCCATGGCGGCGCTGAGCCTGGTCACCGCCCACGGCAGCCCGCCGGTGAGCCGGTGCACCACCCGCGCGTCCTCCTCGTCCTGCACCGTGTCCCGCCGGTCCGCCGTAAGCAGGTCGCCCACCTCGTCCAGGCTCAGGTCCCTGGCGGCGACCAGGTACCAGCGCGCGTCGCGCCCGCGACCCGCCGGGGACCAGTCGGCGAGCGTGGCCTGCTCCGGTGTGCGAACCGCCCGGCCGCGCTTGCGCGCGGACGCCGACGGGCTGTGCCAGTGCGAGTCCCACTCGCGGAGCCAGCTGCGACTGGTGCAGACCACGAGGAACGGGTCGGGCATCTCGGGGTCGCGGCTGGCCCGCATGAGCGTTGCGAGCAGCTTGCGACCGCTCACCGAGTCCACGTTGTCCAGCAGCACCAGGCAGTTCGTGGTGCGCTGGCCGGAACGCCACAGGCCGCGGTAGGCCCGGCGCATGTCCAGCAGGAACGCGGTGCAGAACATGTCGTCGAGCTCCTGGTCGGCACCGTGTGCGTGCCACTTGATCATGTCCAGCAGGGCGCCGTACGGCCCCGGCGGCGCGGCGCTGGCCTCCTTGGACAGCCGGGCCCCGAAGGTGAGCCTGCGCCGCCTGCTGACCCAGCCGAGCCCACCCCACAACAGCTTCAGCACCGAACCCGTCCACGAGGGCACACCGGTCGCGGTCACCAGGCGCAGCAGTTCCTCGATCTCATCGGCGGAACGCTCCAATGGGTCCTGCTTGCGCAACAACTCATTGACCATCCTGATCGCCTGTGAACGACTGTTCAGCGGCAGTGCACTTCCGACCATCAGAAGGCAGAGTGCGAGATGCGGGAACGCGATCTGACCGAACTGCCCGCACTTCGCCGACAATTCGAAGGCCAGCTCCGAAATGATCTTCCTGGTCGGCCGTTCGGCAACCCCGTCCAGGTCCACCCTGACCACGGGAAGTCTGCCCCGGCAATCCTCGTGCAGATGTGCGAGAAAGGCCGTCTTACCGCTTCCCCTCGGCCCCACCAGCGTGACGACCGGCAGGTCGGCACCCCGTCTTCGACCGAGGCTCGCCCTGTCTCTGCGCAGGCACTCCGCGATCAGCCGCTCGACACCCGCACGCCCGTAGAGTTCCGCCATCGGTTCCCCCCGGTGCGCTGTCGCTTGGCGGAAAATGGTGCCACAAGCGACAGCGGACCAGTGACGGCAAAAAGGGTGACGCTGTTCGGGTCAACGCCCTACCGCATAGCCCTGCATACCGCGGGCGTTAGCTCCTGCACGGAGCAACTTCGTCGCTGGATCGCGTGAAACCGCGGACAAGCGACCCAACGCCCAGGGTCCTGCGTCGACAATCCCGTGCCCGCGCTCGCGCAACTGGCCGATCACCTCGGCGCCCAGTCGCGATTCCACCACCAATTCACCGGGCTGCCAGCTACGCGGGTAGAACGAACTCGGGAACGCCGTGCTCTGCCAGGCGGGCGCGTCGATCGCCTGTTGCAGGTTCATGCCGCCGAGGGTGTGCGCCAGCCAGAAGCAGAGCTGCCACTGGTCCTGCTGATCGCCGCCGGGCGTGCCGAAGGCCAGCACCGGCTCGCCCTCGCGCAGCGCCAGCGAGGGCGTGAGCGTGGTGCGCGGGCGGCGGCCGGGCGCCAGCGAGGCGGGCAGCCCCTCCTCCAGCCAGAACATCTGCGCCCGCGTGCCCAGGGCGAAGCCCAGTGCCGGGATCGTCGGCGAGGACTGCAGCCAGCCACCCGAGGGCGTGGCCGAGATGATGTTGCCCCAGCGGTCCACCACGTCGATGTGCACGGTGTCCCCGCGCACCCGGCCGTCCCGGCTCACCGTGGGCTCGCCCAGCGCCCCGGACACGGCCGCCTCACCGCCGCCGATGCCCCGCCCCTGCGCGATGAACTCCGCGAGCCGGGGCACCCGCCCACCGGGTGCGCCGGGGCGCAGTTCGAGGGAAGCCCTGTCGCCGATCAACTTCGCGCGTTCCGCCGCGTACCCGGTGGACAGCAGGTCGTTGATCGGCACGTCCGCGCTGTCCCCGTACCAGGCCTCGCGGTCGGCGAAGGCGAGCTTCGCGCACTCCACCGCCAGGTGCACGGTCTCCGCCGTGGGCAAACCGTCCACATAGGACAAGCGGTCCGCGAACCGGTCCAGCAGGAGCAGTTGCTGGAGCAGCACGGGTCCCTGCGACCAGGGACCGCACTTGGCCAGGGTCCACGGCCCGAACTGCGCGGTGACCGGGTCCTCGTAGCTGGCGGACCAGTTCGCCAGGTCCGCACCGGTGAGCAGGCCTGGGTGGTCGCGGCCCGAGTCGTCGCGGAACGCCTTGCGGCTGAACGACTCGATCTCCGCGGCGACGAAGCCCTGGTACCAGGCGCGGCGCCCCGCCTCGATCTGCGCCTCGCGGTCGGCCCCCGCCGACTCGGCCTCGGCGAGCAGCCGCTCCCAGGTGTCGGCCAGCACGGGGTTGCGCATGCGGGAGCCGGGCGCGGGCACCCGGCCGCCGGGCAGCCACAGGTCGGCGGAGGTGGTCCAGTGCTCGCGGAACAGGTCTGCGACCGTGGCGATCGTGGCCGGGATCCGTTCCACCAGCGGGAATCCGTCCCGCGCGTAGCCGATGGCGTAGCCAAGCACCTCGCGCAGCGACTTGGTTCCGTGGTCGCGCAACAGGGTCAGCCAGCCGTCCCACGCGCCGGGCACCGTGGCCGCGAGCAGCCCGCTGCCCGGAACCAGGTCCAGACCCAGGTCCCGGTAGTGCTCGATCGTGGCGGCGGCCGGGGCGACCCCCTGTGCGCACAACACCTTCGGCCGCGGATCGCCCGCCGTGGCGAACACCGCGGGCACCTCACCGCCGGGCCCAACCAGGTGTGGCTCCACGACCTGGAGCACGAAGCCCGCGGCTACCGCCGCGTCGAAGGCGTTGCCGCCCGACTCCAGCACGGCCATGCCCGCCGCCGAGGCGAGCCAGTGGGTGGACGCGACCATGCCGACCGTGCCGGCCAGTTCAGGGCGAGTGGTGAACACTCCCCCATCACACCACGGCTGCCAGCACCTGCAAGGGGTTCGCGGGCCCGCGGCCCACACCCCACCAGGTCAGCCCGCAGCGCTGGAGGGCGTCGGGGTCCAGGTGGTTGCGGGTGTCCACCACCAGCGGGGAGTCCACCAGCTCGGCCACCCGCGACCAGTCCAGGCAGCGGAACTCCGGCCACTCGGTGAGCAGGGCGACCACGTCGGCGCCCTTCACGGCGGCGTACGCGTCGTCCACCACCCGCACGCCAGGGACCTCGCCGCGCACACCGGGGTCGTAGCCGGTGAGCTCGGCCCCCTCGGCCAGCAGCAGCTCCGCGACGGCCAGCGCCGGTGAGTCGCGCAGGTCGTCGGTGCCCGCCTTGAAGGCCAGGCCCAGCAGGCCGATCCGCTTGCCGCGCAGCCTGCCGCCCGCCGCGTGCCTGATCTTGGACACGACCCGCTCGCGCTGCCGCGTGTTGGTGTCGATGGTGGCCGTGAGCAGCGGGAAGTCGAAGCCGACCGCACCGGCCACCTGGACCAGCGCGTGCGTGTCCTTGGGCAGGCAGGACCCGCCCCAGCCCGGCCCCGGCTGGAGGAAGGACTGGCCGATGCGCCGGTCGTAGCCCATGCCCTCGGTCACGTCGGCCACGTCCGCGCCCAGCCGCTCGCAGAGTTCGGCGATCGCGTTGACGTAGGACAGCTTCATGGCCAGGAAGCAGTTCGCCGCGTACTTGACCAGCTCGGCACTGGCCGCGTCGGTGAGCACCGTGGGCGCGCCCAACCGGGCGTAAAGCGCGGCCACGCGTTCGGCCGCGTCCTGGGTGTCGCAGCCGACGACGATCCGGTCCGGGTTGAGGAAGTCGCGCACGGCCGTGCCCTCGCGCAGGAACTCCGGGTTGGACACCACCGGCACGTCCTTGCGCTTGAGCAGCGCGCTGACCCTGGCCGCGGTGCCGACCGGCACGGTGGACTTGTTCACCACCACGCAGCCGACCGGCAGCACGGTGCGCACCTCGGCGATCACCGACTCCACGGCGGCCAGGTCGGCGGCGCCGCCCGCGCCCATCGGGGTGGGCACGCACAGGAACACCACCTCGGCGTCGACCACGGCCTGCGCCGCACCGACCACGAACTCCAGCCGCCCCGCGGCCAGCCCCTCGTTGACCAGTTCGGACAGTCCGGGCTCCAGGATGGACACGTGCCCGGCGCGCAGCCTGTGCACCTTGGCCACGTCCACGTCCGCGCAGACCACCCGGTGACCGAGGGAGGCCAGACAGGCTCCCGTGGTCAGACCGACGTACCCGGTGCCGACCACCGCGATCCTTCGAGCGAACACCTCGCACCACCCCGAACCGGTAGCAGGGCCATCGCAGTGAAGGTGGCAGGCGCAGTTGAAGACGCGCATAACTCGAACCGTCCGTCACGAGTTCGGACGGTGACGTTAACCCGCACACGGACGTAAGGTGCCGCCCGTGGAGCAGAGACGTCTCGGTGATTCGGGTCTTGTCGTCAGCGCGGTCGGGCTCGGCTGCAACAACCTCGGCAGGCCGGGTACAGCGACGGAGTCGCTGGCCGGGGCGCGGGCCGTGGTGGAGGCGGCCCTGGACAACGGGGTGATGTTCTTCGACGTGGCCGACGTCTACGGGGCGCCCAGGGGTCGCAGCGAGGAGCTTCTGGGGCAGGCCCTGTCGGGGCGCCGCGAGCACGCCGTGATCGCCACCAAGTTCGGCGTGGACATGCAGGGTGTCAACGGCCCCGACTTCGGCGCGCGCGGCTCGCGGCGCTACGTGCGGCGGGCGGTGGAGTCCTCCCTGCGCAGGCTGAACACCGACTGGATCGACCTGTACCAGCTGCACCGCCCCGATCCGGCGACCCCGCTGGAGGAGACCCTGTCGGTGCTGGACGACCTGGTGCACGAGGGCAAGATCCGCTACGTGGGGCACTGCAACCTGGCCGGGTGGCAGCTGGCCGACGCCGCGTGGTCGGCGAACTCGGCGAACGTGGCCGCCCCGGTGTCCGCGCAGAACCACTACTCCCTGCTGGAGCGCGAGGTGGAGCGCGAGGTCGTGCCCGCCTGCCAGCGGTTCGGTCTCGGGCTGCTGCCGTACTTCCCGCTGGCCAACGGCCTGCTGACCGGCAAGTACAGCCGGGAGGGGCAGCCGCCCGCGGGCAGCAGGCTGGCCGGGCGGGACCGGCTGCTGGCCGACGCGCCCTGGGACCGGATCGAGAAGCTGCGCGCCTTCGCCGAGGAGCGCAGCATGCCGATGGCCCAGCTGGCGATCGGCTGGCTGGCCGCGCAGCCCACGGTCGGCTCGGTGATCTGCGGGGCGACCAACCCGGACCAGGTCAGGGCGAACGCGAAGGCAGCGGACTGGACCCCGCTGCCCGAGGAGCTGGACGTGATCGACGAGATCTGCCCGCCTGGCAGGCGCTGAGCCAGTTGTCCACAGGCGCCGAGTTGTCCACACGTGGATCTTCATCAAGATCAACTAGGGGGTGCGCGGGGTAGACTGGAACTGGGGACGCCCCCCGAGGAGTGGTGGGGGATGCCCCTGAGTGGGGGTCCGACCCAGGTCGTAGCGGAGTGTGATGCTCATCATCCCCCGGTAGCAGGCGAGCAATCCCCTCGCGGCCGACGCGGGCGCGGGCCGGAGCACAGCACAGTGGTCTACATGGAAATCCTGCTGTTCGCGCTGATGTTCTGCGGCCTCGCGCTCGTGGTGGCGCTGCCGCTGCTGGCGATGCTGCACCTCTCGGAGAGGCCCACCAACCAGGACTTGTGAGCCGGTCAGGTCGTAGCCTCCCGGCATGCAGATCTCTGACAACGCCGCGATCGTCACCGGTGGTGCCTCCGGGCTCGGCGGCGCGACCGCACGCGCGCTGGCCGCGCGGGGGGCCAAGGTGTTCGCCCTGGACCTGCCCAAGTCCATCGAGAACGCCGAGACCGTGGAGGGCGTCACCTACCTGGCCGCCGACGTGACCAGCGGCGAGCAGGTGCAGGCCGCCGTGGACACGGTGACCGCGGGGGACGCGCCGCTGCGCATCGTGGTCAACTGCGCCGGGGTGGGCACCGCGGGCCGCGTGGTGGGCAAGACCGGCCCGCACGACCTGGACGTGTTCCGCAAGGTCATCGAGGTCAACCTGATCGGCACGTTCAACGTGCTGAGGCTGACCGCCGCCGCCATCGCGAAGACCCCCGAACTGGACGGTGGGCAGCGCGGGGTGGTGGTCAACACCGCCTCGGTCGCCGCCTACGACGGGCAGATCGGGCAGGCGGCGTACGCCTCCTCGAAGGGCGGCGTGGTCGGGCTGACCCTGCCCGCGGCCCGTGACCTGTCCGGTTCCGGCATCCGGGTGATGACCATCGCCCCGGGCATCATCGACACCCCGATGCTCGCCGGGGTCACCGAGGAGTTCCGCGCCGGGCTGGCCTCCGGTGTGCCGTTCCCGAAGCGCCTGGGCCTGCCCGCCGAGTACGCGCAGCTGGCTGTGGCCATCGTGGAGCACGACTACCTCAACGGCGAAGTGATCCGCATGGACGGCGCGCTGCGCATGGCGCCCCGCTAGGTCGTCACAGGTCCCCGGCGTAGGGCAGCCGCCCCATCGCCGGGGACGCCATCCAGTCCCGCAGCGCCAGGGTGGCCCGCACGTCGTCCTCGTTGTACTCCAGCAGCCGGTGCCGCTGGGAGTGCTCGGCGGGCAGCCCGTCCATGCCGACCGCGTCCCGGTACCAGCGCATGGAGTTCTCGCCCCCGGCCTCGGGGTCGCGCCAGTGGAACCCGGCCATCGGGGCGATCGTCTTGAGCCCCTTGCCGTGCGCGCAGAGGAACTGGTCGCGGACGCTGCCGAACACGTCGAACCAGGCGTCCGAGCTGATGAACGCCTGCACCTGCTTGACCGTGGGCACGCCGGGCTGCCCGACGAACCGGTCCGCGGAGGCGATCAGCCAGCGGTTCTCGGCCAGCTCGTTGTAGCAGTAGGCGCGGAAGCTCAGCCCGCGCGCGGTGGCCCGCAGCCGCACGCCCATCAGCCAGTTCCAGAACTCCGCGAAGGACCGGGCCTCGTCCGCACAGGGCACCGGGTCCCAGGTGACGAACGGCCGGTAGCCGAGGGGCTCGCCCACGTCGGCCCCGCTGACCAGGCAGCCCCACAGGTAGGCGCCCGCGTCCCCGAAGCTCTCCATGTCCACGTCGACCTCGACGTCCGCGCGCGGCACGGTGACCTCGCGGACCCGCCGCACCACGGTGAGGTCGCGCAGCCAGGCCCTGGCCAGCACCACGGCGTCCTGCGGGGGCATGCCGACCAGCGGCACGTCCCGCAGGTCGGCGGTGGCGAGCTGGTCCACCGTGGTGATGCCGACCTTGCGCAGCTGCACCGCGTCCTCGCCGCGCACCACCAGGCTGACGTCCCTGGCCTCACGCAGGTCCACCTCGCACACCGGCCACCACGGGCAGCTGCGGCACTCCACGATGCGCGAGGGCCTGGCCAGCGGTTCCGCGCCGATCGAGGCCGCGGTGGCCACGGCGAGCCGGTCGCCGAAGCGGCTGTCGTACTCCGAGAGCGCGGTGCGGCCCCCTGGCCAGGTGGGCGCGTCCAGGTCGTGCCAGAGCACCACGTCGGCGTCCATGCCGATCACGCCGCCGTAGCTGCGGCCGCCCGCCGCGAAGCCCGCGGCCTGCAACATGCGCTGGGCGTGCGCGAGCCGCAGCTGGTCACGCGGCTGCGGGCGCACCTTGCGCCGCGGGTCGGCGCGCATGCCGATCGGGGTCGGCTCGCCCACCGGGGTGGTCCGCGCCCCACTGCCCGGATCGGTGATCTTGTGCCGCACCACGAGCACCGGCACGTAGCCGCCATCCACCCGCACCAGCAGGTCGATGCCGCCGCGACGGCCGCCCCCGAGGTCGCGCGGCAGGACCGGCGCCCAGACGTAGCGCGCTCCGGCGGCCAGCGCGGCCAGGGTGGCTCGCTCCCGGTCGGCCGTGCGCGCGTCGAGCGGGATCTCGGTCCAGTCCGAGCCCACCACCTTCGCCATCCGGTCGGCCACCAGCCTGCGGTGCGCCATGGCGTCCGCGCGCCGCTGCTCCCCGGACGGGTCCGGCGGGGCCTTCGGGGCGTCCACCATGGACGGGTCGCTCTCCAGGTGCACGCGTCGCCGACAGCGGGTCACCACACCAGCGTCGAGCAGCACCGAGGACGTCACGCCAAGCAGCCTAAGCCCGCCCACCGACATGCGTGCTCACCGCCCGGTGGATCTCCACCGGGCGGACTAGAGTCCCCGGCGTGGCAGCACGCAAACCCCGGTTCACGCCTGCTCGTGCCAAGAACCTGCTCGGCATCGCCAAGGTGGTCGGCCCCACCGTGGTCCCGGTGGTCGCCCCGTACGCGCTGAAAGCTGCCGGTGCCGTGCGCAACTCCTACGACCGCATGCGGGCACGCCGCCTCGGGGTCGAGGTGGACCAGCTCGCCTCGTACTCGGGGCGCGGCGGCGCGCTGCACGCCAGGATCGCCGGGGTCGCGGGTGCGCTGCCCGACCTGCGCGCCGCCGGCCACGCCGGGTTCGCCGAGGCCGCAGAGCACACGCTGACCCAGCTGGCCGCCGCCGTGCGCGCCGCCGAGACCATGCCCACCAGCCGCCGCAAGGCCGCGCACCGGGCCGTGTCGGCCGAGCTGGACCGCGTGGAGGAGGAGTTGCTGCGCCTGCTCGGCGTCTGACTCATCCCTTGGTGTGCTCAGGTCCAACACTGATGGGTCTGTCCGGTCCGTCCGCGCCCCAATAACGTCGTCGGCAGACGATCACCACACCGGGAGAGGGCGCATGCTGAGCGAGCTCCAGCTCAAGAACATCCAGTCCATGTTCGACGTGCTCGACCAGGACGGCAACGGCCTGATCGAACGGGAGGACCTGACCTCCGTCGGCGAGGGCATCACCGAGGTGTTCGCGCACGAGGAGTCCTCGCCGCACCACGCCGCCGTGACCAAGGCCTACGAGGCGTGGTGGGAGCAGATCCGCGCCGGGGCCGACGCCGACGGGGACGGCCGGATCACCAGGGAGGAGTTCGTCGCCGCCGTGGAGAAGGGGCTGCTGTCGGACCCCAACTACCTCGACGTGATCGCCGCCGCGGCCGACACCATCTTCGACGCCGCCGACGTGAATGGCGACGGGGTCCTCAACCAGACCGAGGTCGTCGCCCTCTACAGCGGGGCCGGTGTGGGCGCCGCGGCGGCGATCGGCGCATTCAAGCAGATCGACACCAACGGGGACGGCAGCATCAGCCGCGAGGAGTGGCAGCAGTCCGTGCGGGGCGCCTTCACCAGCACGGACCCCGGCTCCACCGGCGCCAACATGCTGGGCAACGCTTCCAGCTGAGGAACAAATCCCCCACCACTCCCTGGGGGGCGTCCCCGTCACCAGTCTACCGCCCACCCCCGACACCTGATCTTGCTCAAGATCCACATGTGGACAACTCGCCGCCTGTGGACAGCCTCAGGGCCGCGCCTGCTTGGGCATCGTGACGAAACCCTGCTCGACCAGCCAGTCCCTGGCCACGTCGGCGGGGTCCTTGCCCTGCACGTCGACCTGGGCGTTCAGCTTGAGCATGGTGTCGTTGTCCAGCCGCTCGGCGACCGGCCGCAGCACCTGCTCGATCTGCGGGTGCTCGGCCAGCACCTTCGAGGACACGTTGACGGCGGCGTTGTACTGCGGGAAGAAGTGCCTGTCGTCGGCGAGCACGCCCAGGTCCAGGGACAGGATCCGGGCGTCGGTGGTGAACACCTCGCCGAAGTTGCAGGCGCTGGCGTCCTTGGTGGCCTGGTAGACGGCCCCGGTGCCGAGGATCTTGACGTTGCCGGGCGGCACGTCGATCCCGTAGTGCTTGGTCATGCCGGGGAACCCGTCGTTGCGGCTGGCGAACTCGGTCTCCAGGCAGAACGTGGCGGCCGAGGGGTCGCGGCGGGCGAGCGCGGCCAGGTCGGACAGGGTGTGCACCCCGTACTTGTCCTGCACCTGCTTGGTCATCGCGATGGCGTAGCGGTCGTTGACCGGGGACATGGCGATCCAGTCGATGCCGTGCGCCTTGTCCTCGGCGCGGACCTTGGTGAACTGCTCCTGAGGGTCGGTGATCACGTCGTTGTGCCCGAGGTAGCTGATCCACGCCGTGCCGGTGTACTCCCAGGTCAGGTCGATCTGCCCGGCCTTCAACGCGTTGCGGGCGCTGGTGGAGCCCTGGATGTTGGTGAGGTCGCGCACCTCGGCGCCCGCGGCGGACAACGCCAGCTCGGCGAGGTAGCCCAGCACGATGTTCTCGGTGAAGTCCTTGGAGCCCACGGCCAGTTCGACCCCGCGCAGCTCCGGCACCTCCTTGATCGAGCCCGGCCCCACCCGCACCGGCACGGCCGAGCCCGAGCTCAACCCGCAGCCGCCGAGCAGCACACCGACCAGCAGCAGTCCTACGACACGCCGCACCACCGCCCTGTGCCCGATTGATTCGCTCGCAAGCTCGCTCATCGCAACCCCCTCGGAGCCAGGTAGCGCTCGGCGAGCGCACCGAGCCAGTCCACGAGCAGTGCCAGCGCCATGGCCAGCACCGCGCCGGTCACCAGCACCGAGTACCGGCCCAGCTTGTCCCCGGTGTCGATCAACACGCCCAGTCCGCCGCCCGCGACGAAGAAGGCCAGGGTCGCCGTGCCGACGGCGAGCACCAGTGAGGTGCGCAGCCCGGCCAGGATGAGCGGCACGGCCAGCGGCAGTTCGATGCGGCGCAGCACCGCCGAGGCCGACATGCCGATGCCCCGACCGGCCTCGACCAGCGAGGGGTCCACCTGCTGGATGCCGACGATGGTGTTGCGCAGCACCGGGAGCAGCGCGTACAGGGCGATCGGCAGCGCCGCGATCCAGAACCCGGTCGCGCCGGTGACCAGGAAGAACAGCACGAGCAGGCCGATCGCGGGCGCGGCCTGGCCGATGTTGGCCAGCACCAGCACGAAGGGCGCGGCCGGCCTGGCCCAGCGACGGGTCAGCACCACACCCAGCGGCACGCCGACCAGCACCACGATCGCCGTGACGGCCACCGACAGCAGCAGGTGCTGCCAGGTCAGGCCGAGAATGGTGCTGACGTTGATGTTGCGCTGCTCGATGTCGTCCAGCGGCCCCGAGGCGATCACGCCCAGCACCGCGGCCAGCCCGACCAGCACGACCACCGGCTGGGCGAACAGCCGGATCCGCTCGGCCCTGGGATTAGTCGTGGTCATGCTCGTGCTCCTCCCGCAGGGTGCGGATCACGTCCATCACCGTGTCTATGCGCACGACGCCCAGGTACTCGCCGTGCTGCCCGGTGACCGGCACGTGCCCGCCCTCGGTGAGGATCGCCTCCAGCGCGTCCTGCAGGGTGGACCGCTGGGTGACGGTCGCCTCCACCGGCCTGCCCAGGGTGCTCAGCGCACCGCCGCCGACCAGTTCGCGCACGTGCACCCAGCGCACCGGCCGCCTGCGCGCGTCGAGCAACAGCGCGTACTTGCTGTTCTGCATGGTGAGCCGCACGTGCAGGGCGGCGGGATCCTCGTCGGTAGGGGCCGTGACCGCCTCGTCCAGGTCCACGTCCTTGACCCGCAGCAGGGTGAGCTGCTTGAGCGAGGCGCCCGCGCCGACGAACCCGGCCACCGTGTCGTCGGCGGGGTTGGCCAGCACGGCCTCGGGCGTGTCGTACTGGAGGATGCTGGACCGGGGGCCGAGCACGGCGATCCGGTCGCCGAGCTTGACCGCCTCGTCGAAGTCGTGCGTGACGAACACGATCGTCTTGCGCAGCTCGGACTGCAGCCGCAGCAGCTCGTCCTGCAGGTTGCCCCTGGTGATCGGGTCCACGGCGCCGAACGGCTCGTCCATCAGCAGCACCGGCGGGTCGGCGGCCAGTGCCCTGGCCACGCCGACGCGCTGCTGCTGGCCGCCGGAGAGCTGGCGCGGGAACCGGTTCCGGAACTGGGCCGGGTCCAGCCCGACCAGGTCGAGCAGCTCCTCGACGCGGGCGCGCACCTTCTGTTGTTGCCAGCCGAGCAGGCCGGGCACCAGGCCGATGTTCTCGCCGACGGTCATGTGCGGGAACAGCCCGGCCTGCTGGATGGCGTAGCCGATGCCTCTGCGCAGCTTGTCCGGGTTCAGCGAGAGCGCGTCCCGGCCGCCGATGGTGATCCGCCCCGAGCTGGGCTCGATCAACCTGTTGATCATCTTCATGGTGGTGGTCTTGCCGCAGCCGGACGGCCCGACGAACACCACGACCTGACCGGCCGGGATGGTCATGCTGAACTCGTCCACGGCGGCCACCTGGCTGCCCGGGTACCGCTTGGTCACCTGGTCCAGGCAGATCTCCACACCGCTGACGGTGCCTTCTCCGGTCACGCCACACCCCTCGAAATCGTCAGCCTGCCGAGCAGCACGTAGGCCCCGTCCAGCACCAACGCGACGATCACCACACCGATCGTGCCCGCCAGTGCCAGGTTGATCGCGTTGGCGCTGCCCACCCGGGACAGCCCGCTGAAGATGACGTTGCCCAGGCCCGGCCCCTTCACGTACGCCGCGATGGCCGCGATGCCCATCAGCAGCTGGGTGCTCACCCGCATCCCGGTGAGCACCGCGGGCCAGGCCAGTCGCAACTGCACCCTGGTCAGCACCCCCGCACGGCTCATGCCGATGCCCCTGGCTGCGTCCAGCACCGCGGGGTCCACCCCGGCCAGCCCGACGATCGTGTTGCGCACGATCGGCAGCAGCGCGTAGAGCACCAGCGCGGTGACCGTGGGCGCCACACCCAGGCCCAGCACGGGGATGAGCAGCCCGAGCAGGGCGAAGGACGGGATGGTCAGCACGGCGCTGGTCAACGCCGTGGCCACCGCGGACCCGGCCGGACTGCGGTGAACCGCGACACCCAGGGCCACGCCGAGCACCGCCGCGATCAGTGTGCACTGGATCACAGCGCTGGCGTGCTGTGCGGCGTCGACCAGCAGTTCCTGCCAGCGCGACGCCACGTAGTCGGCAAAGCTCATGGGTTACCCCTACCCGTTTGGTCTAGTCCTCAAACACGTAGGTGTCCCCCGGTTGCCGAGGTGAACCCCTACTCTCATCGGGTGGCGCGACGGCATCCCCCGATCCGCGGCGCGGTGCGTGCACTGCGCGGCGGGATGCTGGCCACCAGCTCCACCGCGCTGGCGGTGACCGCGCACGGGGTGTCCGGTGGCGGCTGGTCGGAGGTCCTGCCCGCGCTGCCGATGACCCTGCTGGTCGGGCTGGCCGGTACCGCGCTGGCCGACCGGGGCCGCGGCAGTTGGACGATCCTGGGTGCGCTGGGCGTGGCCGAACTCGCCCAGCACTCGCTGCTGTCGGTGATGGGCGGTGAGCACTACATCACAGTGCCCCAGGTCATGCTGTGCGCGCACGTGATCGCGGTGCTGCTCACGGCCGCGCTGCTGGCCAGGGCGGACGCGGCGGTGGTCGCCGTGGCCTCGGCCGTGGCCCGGCTGGTGCCGCTCGCCCTGTCGCTGTGCCCACCTCCGTTCGCCGCCCCGCGCCCCGCCGTGCCCACGCACTCCGGGCACGTGCTCGACGTGCTGCTGCGCAGGGTGTGCACGCGCCGGGGCCCGCCGGTTCTCTCCTGATCCGCGTAATCCCCCGACAACGACCGGTCAGCGCGCCGGCCGTCCCCTCACGTCCCCAGGAGAGCCCCGTGTCCACTCTGCGCACCTCCGCGCGCGTCGGCAGCGTCCTCGCCGTGGCAGGCATCGCCGCGCTGCTGTCGGCCCTGCCCGCCTCGGCCCACGTCACCGCGAACACCGCCAAGGCCGTCCAGGGCGGCTTCGCCAAGATCACCTTCAAGGTGCCCAACGAGGACCCCACCGCCGGCACCACGAAGGTCGTCGTGAACTTCTCGCAGGACTACCCGGTCCCTGGCGCCTCGGTGAAGCCGGTGCCGGGCTGGAAGGCCCAGGTCGAGATCGCCGACCTGCCCAAGCCGATCAAGGAGAACAAGGCCGACGTCAGCAAGGCGGTCAAGACGATCACCTGGACGGCCGACCCCGGCACCAGGATCAACCCCGGTGAGTTCCAGGAGTTCGACGTCTCCGCGGGCCCGCTGCCCGACGACACCGACGTGCTGACCTTCCCCGCCGTGCAGACCTACGACAGCGGCAAGGTCGTCAACTGGACCGACCCGACGCCCAAGGCCGGGCAGCAGGAGCCGGAGCACCCCTCGCCCTCGATCAAGCTGGCGACCAAGGCCAACGACCCCGGCACCATGGACATGTCCGGGCACGACTCCGCCGCGGCGGGCGGCTCGGCCCCCACGGCGGCGGGCACCGCGGGCACCGACGACACGGCCCGCTGGCTGGGCGGTGCCGGACTGGTGGTCGGCGCCCTGGGCCTGGGGCTGGGTGCCGGTGCCGTGCTGCGCAGCCGCAGGCCCGCCGCGAGCGGTGCCGAGGGGAGCAAGTCCGAGTGAAGCGGTTCGCCGTGTCCCTGCTGCTGGCGGTGGGGGCGATGCTGGGCCTGGCCGTGCCCGCGTTCGCGCACAACGTGCTGATCAGCAGCGATCCCAAGGACGGCGCCTCCGTCGAGGTGGGTCCGAGCCAGGTCACGCTGAACTTCGACCTGCCCATCCAGGCGGGCGACTTCAACGTGGTCACGGTGAACGGCCCGGGCGGCACCCGGTGGGAGGGCGGGGCCGCCACCGTGGCGGGCAGTTCGATCTCGGCCCCGGTGCGGCCGCTGGGCGCGGCGGGCGAGTACACCGTCGGGTACCGGATCCTGTCCGCCGACGGCCACCCGGTGTCCGGGGCGGTGAAGTTCACGCTCAGCAAGGCGGGCACCGGCACCCCGGCCACGCCGAGCAGCACCGCGGCGGCCTCGCCGGGTGCGTCCGCTGACGGCGGCGGCATGCCGGTGTGGCCCTGGGTCGTGGGCGGCGTGCTGCTGCTGGCGGTCGGTGTCGTGGTGGCGCTGCGGGCGGGCAGCAGCAAGGAGGACGAGTCGAAGTGACGGCTACCCGGACCACCGCGCGCAACGGGTACGGCCTGGTCGGCGGGCTGGTGCTGGCCGCCGTCGCCGGGGCGCTGATCGGCACCTCGCTGACCGGTGAGACACCGGTGCCCGGCGTGGCCGAACCCGGCGTGGTGGTCCGGTTCGGGCTGCCGCTGGTGCGGGTGCTGCTGGACGTGTCCGCGCTGGGCACGGTCGGGCTGAGCCTGCTGCCGATGCTGCTCGGCTTCGACCGGCCCACGCAGACCGAGCCGGTGCTGCGGCTGGCCCGCAGGGCCGCGGTGATCACCTCTGCGGGCTGGGTCGTCGGTGCCCTGCTGTCGCTGGTGTTCCAGACCGCCGACCTGCACCCGGACCAGGGGCCGACCATCGGCTCGATCGTGGACTACGTGCGCACCATCGGCGCGGGCCAGGCGCTGGTGATCAGCGCGGTGGTCGCGCTGATCTACCTGGGCTTCGCCGTGCTGGCCGTGCGGCACGGCGAGTCGGTGCCCGCCGAGCTGCGGGTGGTGCTGTCGGTGTTCGGCCTGCTGCCCATCCCGGTCACCGGGCACGCCTCGAACTTCGGGCTGGCCTGGGGCGGGCACGGGCTGACCATGGTCTCGATGGAGCTGCACGTCATGGCGGCGGCGGGCTGGACCGGTGGGCTGGCCGCACTGGGTGTGCTGGTGGCCAGCAACCGGACGTTGCTGGCCACCGCGCTGCCCAAGTTCTCCAAGCTGGCCACCCTGTGCATCGCCGTGGTCGGGGTGACCGGCCTGGTCAACGCCTTCCTCACGCTCTACGAGACGCCCGGAGTCGACCCGGTCGGCGGCCTGTTCACCACCCACTACGGCTGGATCGTGCTGGGCAAGCTGGCCTGCTTCGCTGTGCTCGCCGCGCTGGGCGCGAACATCCGGTTCCGGCTGCTGCCGCTGATCGTGCAGCACCAGCGGGTGTCCGCGCTGGTCAGCTGGATCTCGCTGGAGGTCGCGGTGATGGGCCTGGCCTACGGGCTGGCCGTGGTGCTCACCCGCGCTCCCGTGGCGTGACTCTCCCGCGCGCGACGGGAACCGACCTGCCGGGCGAGAGTCCGATCGCTCAGATGCCGGCGGCCTGAGTGCTTGCGCTGCCCTGCAACAGCACCGATGCCACCTGTGCGGGGTCGTCGCTCATCGGCACGTGACCGCAGCCGGGCAGCGGGATGTGCCGGGCGGCGGGCAGCGCACGGCGGGCGCGTTTCGCCTGGTAGGGCAGCAGCAGGCTGTCCCGGGTGCCCCAGGCGATCGTCACCGGGATGTCCTCGGGGATCTGCCCGGCGAAGGGCGTGCCCTCCTTGACGATCGCCTTGTAGGCGGGCCACGCGATCTTGAACGCCTCGTAGTCGTGCAGCGCCTGGTCCGGGTCCAGCCTGCCCGGGTGCGCCACGATCGCGGCGTACATCAGGCCGCGGCCGAGGGCGCTGCGGGTCAGCTTCGGCACGGCGGGCTCGATGACCCGGCCGATGCCGCGCATCGTGCCGAACACCGCCTTGGTGTAGCTGAAGTCCCAGTTGGCACGCCAGAAACCGGCCGGCGACAGCACGGTCGCCGACCGGACCTGGCCACGTACCGCCAGCTCCAGAGCCAGTCGACCACCCAGTGAGTTGCCCGCGACATGTGGACGCGACACCCCCAGGGCCGCGCACAACCGTCCGAGCTGGTCGATCGTCTGGTCGAGCGCGGTACCCGCCGAGGGATCCAGTGTGGGGGACTCGCCGTGGCCCGGCAGGTCGACCATGATCAGGTCGCGGTGCGGGGCCAGCCGGTCCACCAGCGGTGCCCAGGCCTGCCTGCGGTGAGTGACACCGTGCAGCAGGACGAGCGGTTCGCCTGAGCCGGTCCGTTCGTACGCCAACGCCATGAGGACACCTCCGCGCCTACCTACTCGCGGTAACTATACCGACAAGTAACACCCGTGCCACGGCGATCAACCCGGGCGAGGCGTTCCGGCAGGCGCGGAGGGTTTCCCGCAGGAGGGGAGTCTGCGGGAGGCTTCCTCAGCCGTTGTTCAGCCACTCCTTGATCATCTTCTCCCACTGGCGGTCGTCAGTGGTCTCCATGAATTCCTTGCGGTTGATCAGGAGGTAGAACTCGCCCTGCACCGTGCTGTCGATGATGAGGGGCTTACCGGCGTTGAGCAGACCGCCGATGAAACGGCCGTAGTGCTCAGTGAACTCCGTCTTCACGGACTTGATGTCCGCACGCGTGAGCTCGAGGTCGCCGCTGTCGCTCCACTGGCTGAGAACCAGCTTGTCGTCGTAGAGCGTCACATCACCCCGGCGCTGGAACAGGGCCTTCTGGCTGACACCAGCAGCCACCTTGTCCGCACCCGTCTTGCGGGACAACTCGTCCGTGGTCGCACCGACGTAGTTGCCCTGTGCAATCGCTGCTTGGTTCGAAGTCACGAGATGAATACTTCCCTTTTCGAGTGCCGATCGCATCGACACATAGACCAGATCGCCGTAACTTTGGTAGAAGCCCCGGCAACTTTGGTAGGGCAGCGCCCGCGATCAGGTCTTCCAGGCAGGTTTTCCCTGCACAACCGCGTCAGTCGCGGTCGATGACCTGCGCGGCGGATGGCTGCTTGCGCAGGGTGGTCAGCCTGCCCAGCACGCCCTGTCCCCTGCGCTCCAGCTCCTTGCGGTCGATCCAGCCCGCCGCGTAGTGCCGGTACGCCTGGGAGAGCATGACGAGCTCGGCGAGGTAGTCGGCGGACCTTCGGCGCCTGGCCTCGGGCAGCGCGGGCAGCAGCGGCAGCTGGCTGTCCACCACCTCGTCCAGCAGCTGCGCGGTGCGCAGGGCACGCCTGGCCCGCCACCCGGTCCACGCGAAGAAACGCCTTCTACCAAAGCCCATCACAGTGACAGCCCACCTCGCCGCCGTACGCACGCCCCCCGAGGACGTCGTGATGCCTCTGGAGTCGTTCGGGGCCGAAATTGCGTTACCGGGATGTGACGCTACCGGTAGGGGGCCCACCGGGAGAAGATGTCCCCGGCACGAACTGAGCGCAGCCGGCGGCGCAGCTCCGAGCGGATGTTCGGGTTGCTGCGGGCTATCGGCAGGACAGCGGCGGTGAGCTTGAGCTCACGCACCTCGCGCAGCACCGCGAAACCATCCCATTGGGTGACGTCGAAGCCGTACGCCTCGGCCAGCTGGGCGTGCTTGTTGACGGTGTGGTGGAACCGCAGCTGCCCGACCGCGATCGGCACCAGGTCCCACTCGCGCGGGCCGAGCACGGTGGTGTCGAAGTCGCACAGCACCGTGCCGCCGGGAGTGGTGATCAGATTGCCCAGGTGCGCGTCCCCGTGCACCACCCCGCGGGGCAGCTCGTAGCGGACCTCGCCGAGCCGGGCCTCCACCTCGTCACAGCGGCGCAGCAGGAACTCCACGTCATCGGGGTCCCAGCCCTCGGCGTCACCGATCCGCCTGCGCAGGTCGTCGATCGGGTTCCACTCCGGCAGGCTCGCGTCCTCCACCGGGATCTCGTGCATCTGCTTGAGCAGCACCGCCAGCTCGGCGACGGTGGGCTCCTCGCCGGTGTCCGGCACCTCCTGCCAGAACGTGGCCGAGTGCACGCCGATGTGCAGCGGCTGCGGCACGTCGGGCAGCAGCTCCACGGCGGGCACCCCGTAGTCGGCGAGCAGCTTGGCCGCGTTCACCACGTTGTCGGCCCGGTGCCGCAGGCCCGGTGTCAGCACGATCCGCACCACGACCGGGTGCCGGGCGAGCCGGAACACGGCGTTGTTCACGAAGCGGATGAGCTCCGCACCTGTCGCGTCGAGGCCCACCTCCTCGCACGCCTTGGCGAGGACGGCCCGCAGCCGTTCCCTCGTCGATCGCCCGTCAGACACCGAAGCCGTCACAGTGGTCATACCGTCCGATACACCTTGATCCGCTCGGCCAGGTCCAGCGCGGCCGAGTTGTTCTTGCGCCTGCTCGCTTCCAGCTGGAGCGGCTTGAGCCGGTCCGAGATGCGCTTGGACTTGATCGCATCGCCCAGCTTCATGGCCTGGTTGCCGACCTTCACCCCCTGGTCCACGTCACCGACCCGCATGTGGTTCTCGGCCAGCATGCTCAGCCCGAACACGTGGGTGCGCTGCATGTTGCTCTCGTAGCCGTCGTTGCACTTGATCAGCTCGTTGACCGCGAGCGGCGCGTACTTGAGGCGGTTCTCCTCGAACTCGCCCAGGGCGCTCAGCGCCGAGCCGATCATCCCGTGCAGGTCGTTGACGTCGAAGAACTTGACCCAGCCGGGCGCTTCCTCACCCTGCGCCCGCTCGAACTCGTCGCGGGTCCGCCCGATCATGCGCTGCACCTGGTCCTGCCGGTTCAGCCTGCCGTAGGCCCAGGCCTCGTTCGCGCAGAGCACGGCCACGGTCAGCGCGGACCCCGACTCCTGGGCCGCGATCTGGCCCAGCTGGAACATCTTCAGCGCCTCACCGGCCGCGTCGTTGTGCAGGTAGACCCGGCCCATCCGGTACAGGATGTTGGCGACCAGGCCGTTGTCCCCGCCGAGCTTGGCCAGCTCCAGCGCCTTCGCGAAGTGCGTGCGCGCCGAGTCCAGCAGGCCGGTGTCGAAGGAGGTCCACCCGGCCAGGCTGTGCATGTCGGCCACGGCCTTGTAGAGCCTGTTCTGCACCACGTCGGAGGCGGTCACCTCCAGCAGCTGCCGCGTCCAGGACAGCTGGGCGACCACGGCGTCGCGGCAGAAGCCGCCGCCGTACTGGTAGTCCAGCGAGCGCAGCGCTCGCGTGGCCGCCTCGATCTGCCGGACGTCGGTCAGTCCGATCCGGTTCGGGGTCGGTGTCTGCGCCGCGGTCGGCACCCACGCGCCGCTCTCCGGGCCGAGTACCTGGGCGCCCATCGTCACCGAGGCCGCGTGCTGGAGGAACCGGCGGCGCTTGGCCTCCTCGTCCTCACGCTGCTCGGCCTCGTCCGCCCCGCCGACCACCTTGAGCGCGGTGGCCTCGTCGTAGGCCAGGCCCATGTAGCCGCGTGGCACACCGAGGCCGTCGGCGATCCTGGCCAGCACGTCGTAGGCCATGACCTGGCGGCCCTTGAGGATCTCCGAGACCTCGGACTGGGACTGGCCGGTGAGGGCCGCGATCTGACGCTGGGACACGCCAACCCGTCGCAGCTGCTTGTAGACGGAACTGACGTCCCGTGCAGCCAGCGCGTCGCGCATCTCCTGGCGCTCCCAGTTGTCCGGCGTAACTGGAGAGCTCTGGGAACCGATGGTGTTCAATTCCGCCCCCTCACGGTTCGACGGGCGTCATCCGAAGAGTAAGGGCACTTCTCCCCGGCGGTGAAGCCCTGATCGGCAGGGCTGATCGGTCGGGCCGAACCTGGCTGACCGTTCACCGTGCATCTCCCACCGATCAGCGCTGTGACACCCCACTACGTTTCAACTGGTCCCAATCTAGTTTTCCGTAAGCGGTCGAGCACGGAGGGACACAGCAGCGTGGATCTGGTCGAGCGAGCTGCCACCCCCTCCGTCGGCACCCGGCGCGCATGGCGCATCCACTGCAGCGATGTGGTTAACCGGGAGCGGTGCCTGACCGTCGTCGTGGACAAGGGCAAGGTGGTCCTCGTCGGACCTCCTGGCGAGACCGCGGTGCTGTCCGCTGGCCAACTCGGCCAGCTGAGGACGGCGCTGCGCGAGGCCGCCGACCAGGCGGAAAGGTGACGGTGAACTTCCGTGGACGAGATTCTCGGCCAGGTTCTGAGGAACGCGGTGTGGGAACGCCTGGACATGCTCTCCGAGCTGGCCAACCAGGCTGACGCCCCCTCGCTGCTCTCCGTCGCCCGCTCCGAACTGCCCCGGCTGACCGACGGCTGGCGCGCACTGCTCGCCGCGCACGAGCCCGACGAGCGTGGCAACTGCCCCGAGTGCTCGACCCGTTGGAGGCAGCAGAAGTCCCCGTGCTCGGTCTGGCGTGCCGCCTACGAGCACCTGGTTGCCGGCGGCCTCGCCGCCCGCCCAGCACGACACATGCTCAGCCACCAGGAGCAGCCAGCCCCCGTTCAGCGAGGAGCACACCGAACCGCGCTGGCTGCCCACTAGCTGGCGGTTCCAGCCAGTCCGGGAAACCCCGACCCCGGACGAGCCGGACCACCGCCAACGGCCGACGACCCGGAGACGCCCGAACCCCCGACCGAGACGTACCGGGTCGTCGGCCTAAAACTCCACAAGCTCCCGCGGGCCGGTGCTGTGTGCACCACGCCTCCCAACCGGCACCGGCCCGCGGTCACCAAACTCGGCGTTGGTGTCTGTTTTCCCCGGACAGGCACCAACGCCGTCCTCATGTCACGGCCCTGATCCTGGTGACCATGAAGCCGCCGACCAGCGTGGCGACGGCGGACAGGGCGAACAGCGCGGGGTAGCCGCCGGTGGTGCCGAGCACCAGACCGGCCACGACCGGGGCGATCACCAGGGGCAGCGAGTTGGCCACGTTGATGACACCGAGGTCCTTGGCCCGGTTCGAGGCGGCGGGCAGCACCTGGGTGAGCACGGCGAGCGCCACCGCCCAGTAGACGCCGAAGCCGACCCCGAGCAGTGGGGCCGCGACCAGTGCGGCGGGCCAGCTCTGCGACACCACGAGCACCGCCGCGGCCAGGGCCATGACCAGCGAGGACGCCACCACGTAGGGCTTGCGGCGCCCCGAGGAGTCCGACATCCGGCCGGCGACCAGCGCGCCGATGATCAGCGCGACCCCGTACAGCGCCATCAGGATCAGCAGACCGGTGGTGGGGTCCGGGTAGTGCACGGCGTCGGCCAGGAAGTACAGCAGGTACAGGGTGCCAAGGGCGTTGCCGAAGTTGACCATGAAGTGGGTGCCCCACCCCCAGCCGAAGTCGGGGTGCCGCCGCGGCGAGATCCACAGGTTCGCCACCACCTCGCGGAACCGGCCGTCCGGCCGCAGCCGCCTCGGCAGCACGGCGTCCGGGGTGCACAGCACGAAGGCCAGCGCCCCCAGCACGACCAGCACCGCACAGGCCGCGTAACCAGGCGAGATGCCGGTGATCACCACCGAGACCAGTGCCGCACCGGCCACCGTACCGAGCATCTGGCTGATCCCGATGAAGCCGCCGATCTCGGCCCGCTGGTCCACCGGGACCCGGTCGGGCAGCGCCGCGGTGAGGCTGGCCAGCATGCCGTTCAACCCGGCTTGCACCAGCGACCAGCCGAGCACCATGACCGGCACGTTCGGCGCCGCGGCCAGCACGAGCAGGCCGACCGCACCCAGCGCGGCGCCGAGCAGGGTCCACGGGTGGCGCCTGCCCAGGCGCGAGCAGGTGCGGTCCGACAGTGCGCCGATCACCGGGTTGGCGAACAGGGCCACCACCGCGCCGATGCCCGTGACCAGGCTGAACACCGCTTCCTTGTCGCTGTGGGCGAGCAACTCGGCCTGCTCCGGCAGCAGCACCTGGATGGGCGCGTAGATGCCCAGCCAGAGCCCGAGGTTGGCCAGGAACAGCAGGGTGGTCCAGCCGCCGCGGACTTTGGTCACGGGTTCGGTGAGCGCACGGTCTCCGTCGTCGAACGGTCCTCCGTCCAGCTCAGCGGCCTGGGCCATCAGCGGGTACCCCCGATCAGCGCCCGGTACCAGTGGAAGGAGGACTTCGGGGTACGGCACTGGGTCGTGTAGTCCACGTCGACCAGGCCGAACCTCGGCTGGTAGCCCTTGGACCACTCGAAGTTGTCCAGCAGGGACCACACGAAGTAGCCCCGCACGTCCACGCCCTGCCGCATCGCCGCGTGCAGCGCGCGCAGGTGGCCGTCCAGGAACTCGATGCGCTGCTGGTCGTCCACCCCGTCGTAGCTGCACCCGTTCTCGGTGATGTACACCGGTGGCAGCGCGGACCCGTGCCGGTCGCGCAGTTCGAGCAGGAACTGCCGGAACCCGTCCGGCACGACCGGCGAGCCGTTGGTGGTCATCGGGTAGCCCTCGACGGCGCCCAGGTCGAAGGGCAGCGGGTTGCCCTCGGACGGGGCGCTGACCTGGGTCGGCTCGTAGTAGTTGACCCCGTAGAGGTCCAGCGGGGCGGCGATGGTCGGCAGGTCCTCGGCGAACCCGGTGGGCAGCAGCGGGTGCAACTGCTCGGGGTAGCTGCCGGCGAGCACCGGGTCGGCGAACAGCCAGTTCAGCAGGTCGCTTGCGTAGTCGGCGGCTGCCCGGTCGGCGGCCGAGTCGGTGGCCGACCAGATCGGGCCGTGGTTGTTGGCGGTGCCGATCTGCCGTGCGCCCGCCGCGCGCAGCGCCTGCACGGCCAGCCCGTGTGCGAGGTTCTGGTGGTGCGCGGTCGGCACCGAGTCGAGCAGCAGGAACTGGCCCGGTGCGTACTGGCCGATCCCGTAGCCGTAGACGGTCGTCACCATCGGCTCGTTGAGCGGGATCCACATCGCCACCCGGTCGGCGAGCCGCTCCCCCACCAGCGCCGCGTAGTCCGCGAAGTGCTTGGCGGTGTCCCTGGACAGCCAGCCGCCCGCGTCCTCGACCGGCTGCGGGGTGTCCCAGTGGTAGAGCGTGGCTGCGGGCGCGATGCCCGCCTCGCACAGCGCGTCCACCAGCCGGTCGTAGAAGCCGAGCCCCTCGGCGTTGGCCGGTCCGGTGCCCTCGGGCTGGATCCTCGGCCAGGCGATGGAGAACCGGTACGCGTCGACGCCGAGCTGGGACATCAGCGCGATGTCCTCGGGGTAGCGGTGGTAGTGGTCGCAGGCCACGTCCCCGGTGTGACCGGAGTACACCCGATCGGGTGTCGCGCAGAAGGTGTCCCAGGTGGATCGTCCCCTGCCACCCTCGGAGACGGCACCCTCTACCTGGTACGCCGAGGTGGAGACACCCCACAAGAAGCCATCGGGGAAGGACGGGAGGGCAGGCTCAGTCATGGCACCACCTCAGTTACTGGCGTTACCCGCCGGTAGACGTGAAACTTGTTCGGATCCTAGGCGTGTTGGACGTCACAGGGAAGTGCCTGCCCGGGGTCACCGGCAAGATGACCTCCTATCGCCGTCACTCGAGGAGTCAGCGTGTCCGCCAAAGACCTTCTTGCAGGGTCGAACGTCAAGTCCGATGACCTGCGTACGGGGTCGGCCATCGTCACGGAGGTGACTCCCCTGCGTCGCAAGCCGGTGCAGCAGCGCAGCGCCCAGCGCGTGGAACGCATGCTGGAGGCCTGCGCGGCACTGATCGAGGAGGTCGGCTACGACGGGGTGACGACAACACTGATCGCCGAGCGGGCCGGGGTGGCGGTCGGCTCCCTGTACCAGTTCTTCCCGGACAAGCGGGCGGTCGTGCAGGCGCTGACCCTGCGCAACCTGGAGCGGTTCATGGCCGTGGTGGTCCAGCGCTTCGAGTCCACCGAGCTGGACCACTGGTGGGACGCGGTCGACTCGATGTTCGACGTGTACGTGGAGATGCACCGCACGGTGCCCGCGTTCAGCAGACTGCACTTCGGCGACGTGGTGGACACCCGCCTGCTGGACGAGGGCAAGGACAACAACACCGTGATCGCCGAGGGGCTCGCCGCGATCATCGCGCAGCGCTTCGACCGGTCGATGGACGAGCTGGCCCTGCCCGTGGCGGTGGCCATCGAGGCCGCCGACGGGGTGTTGAAGTTCGCCTTCCGGCGCAACGACAGCGGGGACCAGAAGGTGGTCGACGAGGCCAAATCGATGATCAAGGGCTACCTGTCGACCCGGCTGGGCGACCCCGAGTAGCACCCGGCTCAGCCGAACGCGTGGCCCTCGCCCCGGTAGGTGGGGGCCGTGCGTTCGACCTGGTAACCGCGGACCAAGTGGAACTCACGGAAGCGCTCCGCCAGCTCACCGGCCTTGGCGTGCCGCAGCCACACCCGGTCGCCGACCCCGAGCTGCGCGACGGCCTTGCCGACCACCGGGGTCTGCACCTCGCCCGCGCCCTCCAGCGCGGTCAGCTTCAGCCCGGTCGGCAGGTACGGGGTGGGCACGCGGTCCGGACCGATCGGCCCGGAGGCCAGGTAGCCCCCGGCGAACAGGGTCGCCGAGTGCGGCCCCGGCCTGCGCACCACCGGCAGCGCGAACAGTGCGGCGGGCCGTGGCTGGAAGCCCTGGTAGGTGTCGAACAGGGTGGGCCCGAGCAGCCCCGACCCCGCCGCCAGCTCGGTGACCGCGCTCTCCTCGGCGGTGCGCTCCAGGCTGCCGGTGCCACCGCCGTTGACGAACTCCAGCGGGGTGAGCGCGCTGACCGCGGCCACCGCCTCCGCCCTGCGCCCGGCCAGCTCGCTCGCCGAGTGGCGCTGCATCCAGCGCACGGCCGCGGCGCGCAGCGGCTTGCCGGGCGGGGCGTCGCCGATGCCGGCGATCTGCCCCTCGTAGGCCATGATGCCGACCAGCGTGAACCCCGGCCTGGCCAGCACCTGCTTGGCCAGCGCGAGGGCATCGGCCGGGGTGTGCACCGGCGAGCGCAGCGGCCCGACGTGCACCGCCCGCGAACCGCGCAGGGGCCGCCAGGAGGCGTCCAGTTCCAGGCAGACCCGGATGTCGGGGTGTCCGCCGCCCAGCGCCGCGTCGACCAGGTCCAGGTGCCGCACGGAGTCGACCATGATCGTGACCGCGGCCCGCGCCGCCTCGTCCACGGCCAGCTTCTGCAGTGCGGCCCGGTCCACCGTCGGGTAGCCGACCAGCACGTCCTGGCTGACTCCCTCGGCGACCAGCCATCTCGCCTCGTCCAGCGAGTACGCCATCACACCCGCGTAGCCGGGCAGCTCCAGCACCCGTTCCAGCAGGGTGCGGCAGCGGACCGACTTGCTGGCAACGCGGATCGGCCGACCGGCCGCCCTGCGCACCAACTCGGTGGCGTTGTGGTCGAAGGCGTCCAGGTCGACGATCGCCAGCGGTGGGTCGATGCCCTCGGTGGCGGCGTCGTAGCGGACGCGCTGCTGTTGCGGTGACACCCTTGCACGGTACGACCGAACACCTTGAAAGGTGAATACTTTTCACCTAACTTGTGTGCACCGGATCACACGATCGCGGAGGGCAACGATGGTCGGACGCATCCCGACGGGCACCAGGTCGGCACGTCCCGCGCCGTGGCAGAACTGGGCGGGCACTGAGCGGTGCCACCCGGTGCACGTGGCCCGGCCCGGCAGCGTGGAGGGCATCGCCGAGGCGGTCCGCAACGCCGCCAGGGACGGGTTCACCGTGCGCCCGAGGGGCAGCGGGCACTCGTTCACCGGGGTCGCCGCGACCGACGGCGTGGCGATGGACCTCGGCGAGTGGTCCGGGCTGGTCAGTGCCGAGGGCTCGACGGGGCTGGTCACGGTGCGCTCCGGCACCCCGCTGCACCAGCTGAACTCCGAACTGGACCGGCTCGGCCTGGCCATGGCCAATCTCGGCGACATCGACACGCAGACCGTGTCCGGGGCGATCTCCACCGGGACGCACGGCACCGGCGCCCGGCTCGGCGGGCTGGCCACGCAGGTGCGCGGGCTCGAACTGGTGCTCGCCGACGGGTCCGTGGTCAGCTGCTCCCCCGACGAACGCCCCGAGCTGTTCAGCGCGGCGCGGGTCGGCCTCGGCGCACTGGGCGTGATCAGCACGGTCACCCTGCAGTGCGTACCCTCGTTCGTGCTGCACGCCAGGGAGTACCCCGGTCGGCTGGACGAGATCCTGGAGCGGTTCGACGAGCTGACCGGGTCCGAGGACCACGTGGAGTTCCACTGGTTCCCGCACGGCGACCGCGTGCTGGTGAAGCGGAACACGCGACTGCCCGCGGGCACCGCGCCGGAGCCGATGTCGCGGGCTCGGCGGTTCTACGAGTACGAGCTCATGGAGAACGGTGCGTTCGGCCTGGTCTGCCGGCTCGGCCGCGCGATCCCGTCCACCGTGCCCGCGCTGAACCGCATGGTCGCCAACCTGGTGTCCGAGCGCTCGTACAGCGACGTGTCGCACCGGGTGTTCACCACGCCCCGGCGGGTGCGGTTCGTGGAGTCGGAGTACGCCGTGCCGCGCGAGTCGCTGCACGAGGTGCTGCGCGAGTTCCGCGCCTCGATGCCCACGCTGAAGCACCCCGTGATCGTCCCGGTGGAGGTGCGAGTTGCCGCCGCGGACGACATCCCGCTGTCCACCGCGTACGGCAGGGACACCGCCTACATCGCGATCCACCAGTACCTCGGCATGCCCTACCGGGACTACTTCGACCGCTTCGAGTCGATCGTCGGCGCGGTGGGCGGCCGCCCGCACTGGGGCAAGATGCACACCCTGCGCGCCGAGGACCTCGCCGAGCGGTACCCGAGGTTCGAGGACTTTCGGAAAGTCCGCGCCGCGGTGGACCCCGACGGGGTGTTCCGCAACGCGTACCTGGACCGCGTGCTCGGCCAGCCGTGACCCTGCGTCAGTGTGCACACCTGTGTGTTACTGAGTCGCCACTCAAGGGATTCGCCCAGCTCCGGGTATGCGCAAACGTTTGTCCACAGCTGGCCGAGTTGTCCACAGGCTGTGCGTGAGCATGATCCACAACGGGGGTGCGCGGTAGACTGGATGCGGGGACGCCCCCCGGTGAGGGTGGGGGGTTCACTGAACAGGTTCAGGGCGGGGAAAGATGCTGTTCAGTTGAGCAGCGACCGGACCGCCGAGCTGATCGGCACCTCGCCGTTGACCAGTTCCAGCACCTGCCCCGCGGTGCGCGGCTCGTCCAGCAGCGCGACCAGCACGGCGGCCACGTCGGCCCGGGTCACCGTGGCCCTGGGGACCGAGGGCGGCGCGAGGTGAACCTGTCCGGTCGGCGCGTCGTCGGTGAGCCCACCGGGACGCAGCACGGTCCAGTCCAGGTCCCTGGCGCTGACCTCCTGCTCGGCGGCGAGCTTGGCGCGCAGGTAGGCGGCCCAGATCTCGTCGGTGCCGGGGGCTGGGGCGCGGTCCACACCCATCGAGCTGACCAGCAGGTAGCGGCGCACACCGGCGAGTTCGGCGGCCTCGGCCAGCAGCACGGCCGCGGCGCGGTCCACGGTGTCCTTGCGGTCGGCCCCACTACCGGGTCCGGCACCTGCGGCGAACACCACGGCGTCGGCGCCCTTGAGGTGCCCGGCGAGCTCATCGGCCCCGGCCCGCTCCAGGTCGCACACGACGGCCTCGGCGCCCGCGGCGTGCAGGTCCTCGGTGTGGTCGGGGTTGCGCACCAGCCCGACCGGCGCGTCCGCTCTCGCGGCGAGCAGCCGCTCCAGCTCCAGCGCGATCTTGCCGTGTCCGCCCGCGATCACCACTCGCATGTGCCCGACCCTAGTTCAGCTGGCGGTGGCCAGCACCTGCTCGTAAACGACCTCGTTCACCCACCGGGAGACGGCGGTCTGCTCGGCGGGCAGGTGCTCCTGCGGGCCGGCGAGGTCCAGCGAGACCGAGCCGTCGGGGTCGGCGGTCACCACGGACACCCCGTAGCGGCGAGCCCTGGGCAGGCAGTTGGTCAGGTAGTCGTCGGTGAGCGCCACGGAGGAGGGCAGCACCACGGCGGCGTCCCCGTGCAGGGCGAAGGGCACGGCGGAGGCCAGCCCGGTGCGCCAGTGCTTGGCGACGGCGACCACGCCGACGATGCGGATGGCGGGCGGCGGCACGCGGCCTGCCAGCTCCGGCCACACCCAGGTGGCGACGGTGGTGCGGTCGACGACCGGGCCGCAGCCGAAGCACAACCGCTCGGCGTGCGCGTCGGGCAGCAGTTCCGCGACCACGACGACCTTGCGGCCCAGCAGCGTCAGCTGCGGGAGCACGACGCCCTTCCAGCCGAGGCGCTCGACGGCCTGCGCCGCGAGCTGGTCGGCGGGTGCGGGGAGTTCGATCGCGGGAACGGCGCGGGTCGGCAGCGCGTTGGCGTTCTTGTGGACTGCTGCCGTGTTGCCTGCGGCGGTGTTGCCTGCTGGGCGGCTCACGAACTTCGCCTCCTCATCTCAGCCTCGACGACTGCGCCGTCGCGTTCGAATTTCTTGCATTACTGGAGTACCAGGTCTGACCGGCGCGGATTCACCTGAAGATGCCCTCCTGCGACTGGCGGCAACATGCGGTCGGTGACCGGTCGATGACGGGGCAACCGACTTCGGCCCGGCGATGCTGCCGTTCGTGTGAATGGCGGCGGTGGGCGGTCGTGCCTCGCTACTCAGACGATGACCTGGCCAATCCCGGCGCATAGCCGCAGGCAGGGGCGCCTGCGGGCGCTGTCGGTAGCGCTCACGGGCCGCAGCGCGGACAGCACGCCAGGCGTGCGCCCTCCCGTTGAGCGGATGGGCGCCGAGGCACCGGTGCCGACCACTGACCGTTCGTCGCGCCAGGACGACCGGACGCCCCGACCGGTCGTCGTCGGTGAGCGGTCGGCGTGCCGTTGCGCACCTGCGGTCACAAAACCGGTACAGTCCGTTCCCGGCACCCGTGCGGTGCCTGGCTGGTCCACCTCAGTCCCGGCGCCGGGTGGAAAAACCGCCGAAGGGTGCGCACTCCCCAAGAACCAGGTCCCTTTCAGTCCTGTCCCGCGTCGTTCTCCCATCGCCGAGCCGGGCGGCCAGATGAGAGGACACATGCCCAACCGCACGTCGTTGATCCGTCGTCTCGCCGAGTTGCGCTCCAGCTACACCGGGGAGACCGATTCCTCCGTGCTGCCCGCGATCAGCCAGGGCGGACAACTGCTGGACCCCGACGAGCGCGCCCAGCTGCTCTCAACGCTGGCCCACAACTGGGTCACCCGTGCCCTCGGCGAGAACAGCCTGCCCCCGCTGCCCGCCCGCATCCGCCAAGCAGTCCTGCCCGACGCCACCACCCGGGACCAACGCGAACTCGAATCCGGCATCCTCGCCGCCGCCGGACGCGCCGTGAACTACCTCCACCTCCGCCGCCCCGCCGACCTGCTGCGACCCGCCCGCGTGTTCCGCATGGTCCGCTCACTCCCAGGCGACCTCGTCCTGCACATCGAGCCACCCGCACTGGCCCCACTCATGCTCGAACTGATGCCCCGCATCACCACCGACGACGTCCTGGGCCTACCGGGCCTCCGCGCCCGCCTGCACCGACGCCACGTCGAGCTCTACCTCGTCGACACCGACCCACCCGCCACCGTCCTGATCTCCAACGTCTCCTACCGGCAATGGCTCGCCGCCATGGCCTTCGTGGAGTCGGCGGCACCGGTCAGCGGCGGGGTGCGCTGGCTCGGCAACGACGTGCAGCCGCTGACCCCGCAGGAGGCCGAGGTGCTCGCCAGCAGGCACCGCGCACCGGGGCCCGCCCACCTGACCAGTGCGCTGCTGCGCAGGGCGCTGGTCTTCGGGGACGCACTGTGGTTCAGCTCATGGGCGAACGGCTGCGCCACGGCGAAGGTGGAGTGGCCACTGGGCCCGTCGCTGCCCCAGGTGGCCAGCAAGCTGATCCACCCCGTGTTCGGGCTGCCCGGTGACATCTTCCGCATTCATCACCCGAACGAGGACTACCTGGCCATCACCGACGAGGCCGGTCCGCGTTGTGCCGATCACCCGTTGTCCGGGGCCGCGTGCCTCGTGTTGCGCCCCACTCACGGACCTGACAGTGGATTCGCCGAACACGTGTTGACCACGGGTTGGCACGAGGCCGCCGCCCCCTGGGACGAATGGGCCGCCACCCTCACCCCCAAGTGATCGACATCACCCATTTCCCATGCCGCACAACCGATAGGGGGCGCGGGGGCAGCGCCCCCACATCGGGGGATCGGGGGTCTGGGGGTCGCCCCCCAGAACAAAAAAACGAAGCAGGGGCTTAGTCGCGCTTTTTGCGACTAAGCCCCTGCTTTCGCGGAGTGGGCGAGGGGGGAGTTGAACCCCCACGTCCTTTCGGACACACGGACCTGAACCGTGCGCGTCTGCCATTCCGCCACTCGCCCTCGGTGACAGGAAGAACCCTAGCACGGTCGTGGCACGGACTCCTAATTGGCCCGTGTCCCGCCTCGCGCACACGGATACGATCGGTGCCAGGGAGTCGTCACGTGGAGGAGTGAAGTGGGTCGTGTGCAGCGCTTCGAGCGCCGCCTTGAGGGCGTTGTCGGCAACGCCTTCGCGCGTGTGTTCGGGGGCAGCGTCGTCCCGCAGGAGGTGGCACAGGCGCTACAGCGCGAGGGCGAGCTCAACGTCCGCGAGCTGGCAGGTGGCCACCAACTCGCACCGAACCACTACCGGGTGCTGCTCGGACCTGCTGATCACGACCGCCTGGCGGGCGCGGAGCAGGACGAACAGCGAATCACCGAGTTGCTGGAGGACTGCGTCCGCGAGCACCTCGCAGAGCACGGATGGGACACCTATGGTGACGTCGTAGTCTCCCTGGAGCGCTCCGAGGCGCTGCACACGGGACAGTTCCGAACCAGCTCGTCCGTCGACCCGGATGTCCGACGGCCAGCACCACCTCGCACCGCAGGAGACCGATCCATGAGCCAGCCACCGGGCCAGTACCCACCGCAGGACCCGTACGGACAGCACCCGGGTCAGCAGGGGCAGGGCCAACAGCACGGTTACCCGCAGCAGCAGGGCGGCGGGTACGACCAGGGCTACCCCCAGCAGGGCGGGTACGACCAGTACGGGCAGCAGGGCGGCGGGTACCCCCAGCAGGGCGGTTACGACCAGGGTTACCCGCAGCAGCAGGGCGGCGGGTACGACCAGGGCTACCCCCAGCAAGGTGGGTACGACCAGGGCTACCCCCAACAGGGCGGCGGGTACCCGCAGCAGGGCGGCTACGACCAGGGCTACCCGCAGCAGGGCGGCGGCTACGACCAGTACGGCCAGCAGGGCGGCGGCTACCCCCAGCAGGGCGGCTACGACCAGTACGGGCAGCAGGGCGGTTACGGCCAGCCCGACCCGTACGGCGCTCCCGGCGGCGCACCCGGCGGCCCGCGCCAGATCACCGCGGTCCTGCAGTTGGACGACGGCTCGAACCGCACGTACAACCTGAAGCAGGGCGGCAACGTGGTGGGCCGCGGCCAGGACGCGGACTTCCGGCTGCCCGACACGGGGGTCTCCAGGAGGCACCTGGAGATCACCTGGGATGGTCAGAGTGCAATGCTCGCGGACCTCGGCTCCACGAACGGCAGCACGGTGAACGGCACTCCGGTGCAGACTTGGCAGCTCGCGGACGGCGACGTCGTCCGGGTCGGCCACTCTTCAATCGTGTTCCGCACGCAGGGCTGAGAGGTCGGCGGCGGGGCGGTAACGAGCGGGAGCGGTCACAACAGGTGCCAGAGCTGGTTTTGCAGCTGACCAGAGCAGGGTTTCTCGCCCTGCTCTGGTTGTTCGTGCTGGCCGCGTTGCGCGTGGTCCGCTCCGATCTCTACGCCGCATCCGGACTGAGAGCCGCGGTGCCCGGGGTCTTCCGCAAGGGGACGAAGCAGCCTGCCAAGGGGAAGACGGCACGGCAGCTCGTCGTCACGCAGGGAGCACTCGCGGGCACCCGCATCTCACTGGACGGCAGACCGATCCTCGTCGGCAGGGCCGATGACTCGACGCTGGTGCTGGACGACGACTTCGCCTCCACCCGGCACGCGAGGCTGTCCCTGCGGGGCAGCGACTGGTACGTGGAGGATCTCGGCTCCACGAACGGAACATATCTGGACCGGGCGAAGGTCACGGCACCCCTCCGGGTCCCGCTCGGTGCCCCGATCCGAATCGGCAAGACAGTGATCGAGCTGCGCACATGACCCTCGTCCTCCGCTACGCCGCCCGCAGTGACCGTGGCCTGGTTCGCTCCAACAACCAGGACTCGGTGTACGCGGGCCCGCGTCTCCTCGCGCTCGCCGACGGCATGGGCGGCCACGCCGCCGGTGAGGTGGCGAGCAAGGTGGTCGTCGCCGCCCTGGCCCCGCTGGACGACGACGAACCCGGCGACGACCTGCTCGACCAGCTCCGCGGCGCGGTGCTCGACGGCAACGGCGCCATCGCCGAGCTCGTCGCGCACGACCCGGACCTGGACGGGATGGGCACCACGCTGACCGCCGTGCTGTTCTCCGGCAACCGGCTCGGCCTGGTGCACGTCGGCGACTCGCGCGCCTACCTGCTGCGCAACGGCTCGTTCACGCAGATCACGCACGACGACACGTTCGTCCAGTCGCTGATCGACGAGGGGCGGATCACCGAGGAGGAGGCCAACGTGCACCCGCAGCGCTCGCTGCTGCTGCGCGCGTTGACCGGCCACGAGGTGGAGCCGAGCCTGGCGGTGCGCGAGGCGCGGGCCAACGACCGGTACCTGCTGTGCTCCGACGGCCTGTGCTCCTACGTCAGCCACGAGACGCTGACCGAGGCGATCAAGATCCCGGACCCGCAGGCCTGCGCGGACCGGATGATCGAGCTCGCGCTCAAGGCGGGTGGCCCCGACAACGTCACGGTGATCATCGCCGACGTGGTGGACGTGGACTTCGGCGACGACGCGCCGATCGTCGGCGGTGCCGCGGGCGACGGCAGCAGCGAGCAGCCGCCACCGGACTCCCCCGCCTCGCGGGCGGGGGCGATCACGGCGGCGCGCACCCCACCACCGCAGCCGCTCGCCGCGCAGCCACCGGAACCGGACCCCAAGGCGAGGACTCGCAAGCGGGTCCGGTTGGCCGTCTGGATCGTGGTCGTGCTCGCCGTGCTGGGCATCGGCGCCGCGGGCACCGCCTGGTGGGTGCTCAGCCAGTACTACGTGGGCGCGACCGAGGACAACAAGGTCGTGATCTTCCAGGGGGTGAAGGGCGGGCCGGTGCTCGGCGTCGCGCTGCACCGGGTCGCGGAGTCCTCCTGCCTGGACGCGGCGCAGCAGAACTGCCAGGCGCTGACCCTGGACGACCTGCAGGAGTCCGCCCGCGAGGACGTGCGCAAGGGCGTGATCGCGGACAAGCAGGGCCTGGAGGGCGCGCGGGACACCGTGAAGCGGCTGTGGCACAACGCGCTGCTCGCGCCCTGTTCCGCCACGCCCGTGCCCACCTCGGCCGGGCAGCCAACCTCCACGACCTCGGCGACGTCTACCACTGTGCCGCCCTCGTCGGCGACCGCGACCGGCGCCGCGGCGACGAGCACGCACGCCACGACGGAGTCCAGCGCACCCGGTGAGCCGCAGGTGCCGGGGCGCAACTGCAGGAAGGTCGGCTGATGTCCCTGCCGCCCGGCGTACTGGGCGCGGCGACGACACACATGAACGTGTCGGGCCAGCCGTCCGCTACGCCGACCCGACGAGGCACCGAGCTGGCCATGCTCGGTTTCGTCGCCGGGTTGGTGGCACTGGCGCTGGTGGTCATCTCGGAGAACCAGACCCAGTCGCTGAACCCGAACCTGTTGCTCTACGTGGGTGGGTACGCGGTGCTGTGCGCTGGGGCCCACTTCGCGGTGCGCAAGTTCGCCCCGTACGCGGATCCGCTGATCCTGCCGTGCGCGGCGCTGCTCAACGGGCTGAGCATCGCGATGCTGTACCGGCTGGACCCGGTGCTGGCGCTGCGCGCCTTCAACAACGGGGACTCCTACTCCAACGCGGCGCCCAAGCAGCTGATCTGGACCGCGGTGTCCCTCGTGGTGATGACCCTCACCCTGTGGCTGGTCAAGGACCACCGCACGCTGGCCCGCTACGGCTACACCTTCGGCCTGGCGGGGCTGTTCCTGCTGGTGCTGCCCGGTGTGCTGCCGTGCAGCATCTCCTGCGCCGGTGGCGCCAAGCTGTGGATCATCCTCGGCCCGGTGTCCATCCAGCCCGGTGAGTTCGCCAAGGTCCTGATCATCGTGTTCGTGGCGGCCTTCCTGGTGTCCAAGCGGGACCTGTTCACCATCGCCGGGCGCAAGGTGCTCGGCCTGGAACTGCCCCGGCTGCGCGACACCGGCCCGCTGCTGATCGCCTGGGCGGTGGCGATCGTGGTGTTGATGATCGAGAAGGAGCTCGGCGCCTCGCTGATGTTCTTCGGCACGGTGCTGGTGATGGTCTACCTGGCCACCGAACGCTCCGCCTGGATCTGGATCGGCGTCGTGCTGTTCATCGGCGGGGCCACCGTGGCGTACAAGCTGTTCACGCACGTGCAGACCCGCGTCACCAACTGGGTGGACCCGTTCGCCGACGCGCAGAACGACGGCTTCCAGATGGTGCAGTCCCTGTTCAGCCTTGGCAGCGGCGGTGTGGCCGGTTCGGGCTGGGGCGCGGGCCACCCCGAGCTGGTGCCGGTGATCCAGAGCGACTTCATCGTGGCCGCGTTCGGCGAGGAGCTGGGCTTCATCGGCCTGGCCGCGATGCTGCTGGTCTACATGCTGCTGGCCATGCGCGGTCTGCGCAGCGGGCTGGCCGTGCGCGACACCTTCGGCAAGCTGCTCGCGGGCGGGTTGGCCTTCCTGTTGCTGTGGCAGGTCTTCGTGGTGGTCGGTGGCATCAGCAAGCTGATCCCGCAGACCGGTCTGACCGCGCCGTTCCTGTCCGCGGGCGGGTCCTCGCTGATCGCCAGCTACATCATGGTGGCGCTGCTGCTGCGCATCTCCGACGCCGCGCGCAGGCCGCAGGCCACCCGTCCCAAGCCGCAGGCACCGATCGCCGAGGCGAACACCGTCCTCGTGGAGCGCCCGTCGTGAACAAGCCGCTGCGCCGAGTGGGCCTCGCCATGATGGTGATGGTCCTGCTGCTGCTGGCGAACCTCACCTACGTGCAGGTGATCAAGGCCGACACCTACGCCTCGGACCCGTCCAACCGCCGCTCGCTGCTGGAGGAGTACAGCCGCCAGCGCGGGCAGATCGTCAGCTCGACCGGGACGATCCTGGCGAACTCGGTGGAGACCAAGGACTCCCAGCGCTTCCTGCGGCAGTACCCGAACGGGGCGATGTACGCGCCGATCACCGGCTACTACTCCTCGCTGTACGGGGCCTCGGGCATCGAGAGCGCCGAGGACGACGTGCTCAACGGGTCCTCGCCGAAGCTGTTCGTGCGCAGGCTGTCCGACCTGATCACCGGGCGGGACCCGCGCGGCGGCAACGTCAAGGTGACCATCGACCCGAAGGCGCAGGCCGCCGCGTACAACGCGATGACCGCCAAGGGCTACACCGGTTCCGTGGTGGCGATCAAGCCGAGCACCGGCGAGATCCTGGCCATGGTCAGCACGCCCTCCTACGACCCGAACCCGCTGTCCTCGCACTCGTCCACCGACCAGAGCAAGCTGATGGACCAGCTCAACAAGGACCAGAACCAGTCGGGCATGAACCGGGCCATCCGGGAGAAGCTGCCACCCGGCTCGACCTTCAAGCTGGTGGTGGGCGCGGCCGCGCTGAGCAACGGGACCGCCGACGCGACCACGCCGAGCCTGCCCGCCGACGCCTCGATCACCCTGCCGGGCACGAGCACGCCGCTGGCGAACTTCGCCAACCAGGCGTGCCCGGAGAGCAGCAACAACCAGGTGTCGATGACGGTCGCCATGAAGTACTCCTGCAACACCGCGTTCTCCACGCTGGCGGGCAAGGTCGGCAAGGACAACCTGATCGCGCAGGCGGCGAAGTTCGGCATCGGGCAGACCGACCTGAGCATCCCGCTGTCGGTGGTGCCCTCCACCGTCGGCAGCATCCCGGACCAGGCGGCGCTCTACCAGACCGGCATCGGCCAGCGGGACGTGGCGCTGACCCCGCTGCAGGACGCGGTGGTGGCGGCCACGATCGCCAACGGCGGGGTGCGCATGCAGCCCCAGCTGGTCAAGGACATCCTGGCCCCGGACATGTCCTCGATCTCCTCGTTCTCGCCGGAGGAGGCCCCCGGCGGTCCCGCGGTGAGCAAGGACGTGGCCAACCAGCTGCGCGACATGATGATCCAGTCCGAGCAGCACACCGGCGGCGAGGGCAAGGTCGCCGGCCGGGTGATCGCCTCCAAGACCGGTACCGCCGAGCACGGCACCACGCCGAAGCAGACCCCGCCGCACGCCTGGTACGTGGCCTTCACGCCCGCGGACAACCAGCAGATCGCGGTGTGTGTCGTGGTGGAGAACGGCGGGGACCGCGGCCTGGCGGCCACGGGTGGCTCGGTGGCGGCGGGCATCGGCAGGGCCACCATCAACGCCTACCTGTCGGGGGGCTGACCGTGCTCACCTCCGGGCAGCTGCTCGCCGACCGGTACCGGTTGGTGCGGCGCATCGCCGTGGGCGGCATGGGTGAGGTCTGGGAGGCGACCGACTCCCGGCTCGACCGCGCCGTGGCGATCAAGGTGCTCAAGCCGGAGCTGAGCGGGGACGCCGAGTTCCTGCACCGCTTCCGCACCGAGGCCCGGACCACCGCCTCGCTCAACCACCCCGGCATCGCCGCGGTGCACGACTACGGCGAGACGGCCTCGGTGCCCGACGGGCCGCAGGACACCGCTTACCTGGTGATGGAACTGGTGGAGGGCGACCCGCTCGCCGCGCTGATCGCCCGCAACGGCAGGCTGCGCGCGGACTGGACCCTGGACATCCTGCAGCAGGCGGGCACCGCGCTGCAGGCCGCGCACGAACGCGGTTACGTGCACCGGGACGTCAAGCCGGGCAACATTCTCGTCACACCGAACGGCAAGGTGAAGATCACAGATTTCGGCATCGCCAAGGCGGCCGACGCGGCACCGGTGACGCGGTCCGGCATGGTGATGGGCACCGCGCACTACATCGCGCCGGAGCAGGCCGTCGGCCAGGAGGCCGAGCCCGCCAGCGACGTGTACTCGCTGGCCGTGGTCGGTTACGAGTGCCTGGTCGGGCACCGGCCGTTCCTGTCGGAGAACGCGGTGACCGTGGCGATGATGCACATCCGGGAGATCGCCCCGCCGCTGCCGCCCGACGTGCCGCCGGGCACCCGGGCGCTGATCGAGGCGACCCTGGTCAAGGACCCGCGCCAGCGCTACCGGGACGGCGGGGAGTTCGCCGCCGCGGTGGGCGCGGTGCGGGCCGGTCTGCCGCTGCCCACCCCGTCCGGGCTCGCCGTGGCCGCGCCGATGCACGTGCAGGGTCAGCCGGGTGGACCGCCCAGCTATCCGCAGTCCGCCACCCCGATGGGGTCCATTCCGGTGGTTCCGCAGCAGGGTCCCCCTGCGGGCGCTCCGATGAGTCCGGGCACCGGTACCTTCCTCCTGGGCCCGCCGCCGCAGAACCGCCCCAACCGGGTCGGCCTGTGGGTGCTGCTCGCCGTGCTGGTCGCCGTGCTCGTCGCGCTGCTGGCCGCCTGGGGTGTGCACGCCTGGCTGGGTTCACCCGGCGGCACGGCGCCCGGCTCCGGCAGCACGGGGCAGCACCCGACGGCCGGGGTGATGGGAAGTGATCGAGACGTGCCACAGGCGGTCACGGTGGACGAGGCGGCGTACCGGGGTACGACCGCCGCGGCAGCCGAGGAACGCCTGCGGCAGCAGGGTTTGTCGCCGGAGGTCCGCACGGCGACGGGCGGGCAGCCCACGGACCCGCAGCGGTGCTGGGTCAGCGGCGTGACACCGAACGGGCTGGTTGCGGCCCGGTCGACGGTGGCGGTGCTGTGCTCGGAACGGGGTCCTGGTGGTTGACGTGGAGTACGGGGGCATGATGAGAAAACCGCTGACGAGGAACGAGACGACGCACCGATGAGCGAGCTTGCGAGCGAGTCATTCAGCGCAGTGCCCGCGCGAAGCGCTGCACCGAGCTCCAGCGAGGTGCGGTGATGAGCACTCCGCGGCTGCTCTCCAACCGTTACGAATTGGGCGATACCCTCGGCTACGGCGGGATGTCGGAGGTCCACAAAGGACGCGACGTCCGGCTCGGCCGGGACGTCGCCGTCAAGGTGCTGCGCGCCGATCTCGCCAGGGACCCCCAGTTCCAGGAACGCTTCCGCCGTGAGGCGCAGAACGCCGCCGCGCTGAACCACCCCGCGATCGTCGCCGTCTACGACACCGGCGAGACCAGGACCGAGTACGGGCCGCTGCCGTACATCGTCATGGAGTACGTGGACGGCAGGACGCTGCGCGACATCGTCAAGACGCAGGGCCCGCTGTCGGGCAAGCGCGCCATGGAGGTCATGGCCGACGTCTGCGCGGCGCTGGACTTCAGCCACCGGCACGGCATCATCCACCGCGACGTGAAGCCGGCCAACGTGATGATCACCAAGACCGGCGCGGTCAAGGTGATGGACTTCGGCATCGCGCGTGCCGTGCACGACGGCCAGGCCGCGGTGACCCAGACCGCCGCGGTGATCGGCACCGCCCAGTACCTGTCCCCGGAGCAGGCGCGCGGTGAGGCGGTGGACGCGCGCAGCGACGTGTACGCGGCGGGCTGCGTGCTGTTCGAGCTGATGACCGGGCAGCCCCCGTTCACCGGGGACTCGCCGGTCGCGGTGGCCTACCAGCACGTGCGGGAGGAGCCGCCCGCCCCGTCCTCGGTGAACCCGCAGGTGACGCCCGCGCTGGACTCGATCGTGCTCAAGGCCATGGCCAAGGGCCCGGCGAACCGCTACCAGTCCGCCGCCGAGATGCGCGCCGACCTGGTGCGCGTGCTGTCCGGGCAGCGGCCGTCGGCGCCCGCGGTGATGACCGCCGAGGACCGCACCTCGATCATGGGCAATGGTTCGGCCCGCACCCAGGTCGTGGGCAGGCACCGCCCGGCCCCGGCCGAGGAGGAGTCCTCCTACGACCCGTACGACGCCGAGGCGGAGGAGGCCGAGGAGCGGCGCAGGCGGCGCAAGAAGGCGCTGACCATCGGTGGCGTCGTGGTGGCCTGCATCGCGGTGCTGGCGCTGGCGGCCTGGTTGACCACCCAGCTGCTCGGCGGCGGTGGCGGGTCGACTGCGAACTCGCTGCCGGACGTCACGAAGATGAAGCAGACCGTCGCCACCTCGACCCTGCACGACGCGGGCTGGACCAACGTCGTGTCCGAGACCGTGGCCTGCTCGACCCCCGTGAACGGCGGGCAGGCAGCCTGCGGCACCGACGACATCGGCAAGGTCATCAAGCAGGACCCGGCCGCCGGTTCCGCGACCGACAAGGGCGCGAAGATCACGCTGACCATCGGCGCGGCCCCGCAGGCCAAGCCGGTGCCCGACGTGTCCGGCAAGTCCCAGGCGGACGCCACGAAGATCCTCAACGAGGCCGGGTTCAACGTGAACCCGAACACCGGCACCGAGGCCACCGACAACCCCGCCCTGGTCGGCAACGTCAGCTCCACCAACCCGGCCGCGGGCACCAGCGCGACCCCCAGCACGCAGATCACCCTGTTGCTGGGCAAGGCGCCCGAGTCGCAGACCGTGCCCGACGTGCGCAACCAGACCTACGAGGCCGCCTCGGCGAACCTCACCCAGGCCGGGTTCAAGGTCAGCAAGCAGACGATCTCCAGCACCCAGCCCGCTGGCATCGTGGTGAAGCAGAACCCCGACGGCGGCAGCAAGCAGAAGCCGAACACCACGATCACCCTGTTCGTCTCGCAGGGCGACCAGTTCACGATGATCAACATCGCGGGCAAGACGAAGAGCGAGGCCCAGCAGGCCCTGCAGGCCCTCGGCTGGAAGGGCAACTTCAGCACCACCGAGGTCAACACCACCGACCCGACCCAGGTCGGCAAGATCTCCGACTTCGATCCCTCGGTGGGCAGCTCGGTCAGCCAGAACAGCTCGATCAACATCAGGGTCTACAAGTTCGGGCTGGGTACGACGACCTCGAGCTCGAACAACTAGTCCGGAACACACGAGAGGGGCGGCACCGATCCGGTGCCGCCCCTCTTCGCGTCTCAGCCCACCGAGGCCGCGGCGGCCAGTCGGCGCATGCCCTCCTCCAGCTCGGCCACCCGCTCCTCGGGCACCGGGTGGCCGCAGGTGGCCAGCCAGTTCGCCAGCATGCGGTGCCCGCCGTCGGTGAGCACCGACTCGGGGTGGAACTGCACGCCCTCGATCGGCAGCTCGCGGTGCCGCATACCCATCACCACCCCGCTCTCCGTGCGGCCGGTGACCTCCAGCTCGGCGGGGATGGTCTCGGGCAGCACGGTCAGCGAGTGGTAGCGGGTGGCCACGAACGGGTTGGGCAGCCCGGCGAGCACGCCGGTGCCGGTGTGCCGGACGAGGCTGGTCTTGCCGTGCAGCAGCTCGGGGGCCCGGTCCACGGTCGCGCCGAACACCACGCCGATCGCCTGGTGGCCGAGGCACACGCCGAGCACCGGCACGCCCCGCTCGGCGCAGTGCCGGATCACCTCGGTGCTGGCGCCCGCGCGCTCGGGGGTGCTGGGCCCGGGGCTGATCAGCACGCCGTCCACCCCGTCGACCTCGGCCAGTTCGACCGCGTCGTTGCGGCGCACCACGCACTCGGCCCCCAGCTGGGCCAGGTACTGCACCAGGTTGTAGACGAAGCTGTCGTAGTTGTCGACCACCAGCACGCGCATGGTGCCCAGGCTACGTGGCTAGCCGGTGGTGACCTGGTTGAACGGCAGCTTCGGTTCGATCCACGGGAAGACCACCAGCATCAGCAGGGCCACGATGCCCGCGACCAGCAGCAGAGCCTCGACCACCTTGAGCGCGACGGGGCCGGGCAGGTGGCGCCAGATCCAGCCGTACACGTCAGTCCGTCTCCTTCAGCTCGGTCGGCGTGACGTCCGGGTGCGCCGGGTCCTTGTGGTAGGAGTTGGTCAGCACCGCGTGCAGGATCAGCCGGTGCGAGGCCGAGAACTTCGGCGTGCAGGTGGTCAGGGTCATCAGCTTGACGATCTTGTCCGCCTGGAGCTTGGCCTCGGGCTGGTGCGGGACCGGGGCGATCACGTCACCCTGCGAGGGCAGCACCGTCTCCTGGCCGACCACGCCGCTGTAGGCGCCGCCGATCTTGACGCCCTTGCAGCGCGGCTGCGTGCCCTTGCCGGAGGTGTCCCAGCTCGCGCGCTCCTCGGCCTTGGGCATCATGCGGTACACGAACCAGTCGGTCTTGGTCTCCACCACGATGGCGTCGCAGGAGCTGACCAGGTCCAGGTCGTTGAACGGGGCGCCCTTGCCCACCCGGTGCCCGGCCACGGCGAAGTTGCCCGGCTCCCCCGGCAGCGCGGTGCCCTTGTAGTGGCCGGGACCGATGTCCAGGTCGGCGTCGGTGGTGCCCTCCACCAGGGTGAAGTGGTAGTCCGGCCCGAGCGCCGGGATGTAGATCTTCGCGAAGCCCTGGCCCTCGGTCAGGTCGTAGTGGGTGCCGCGCTGGTTGCCCGGGTCGCCGACGGTGTCCTTCCACTGGGTGTCCAGCGAGGAGGTGGCCTGGTTCTGCTTGCCCGCGGAGATCAGGTCGGTCCAGTACACCTCGTAGACCACGAACAGCAGGATGACCATGCCAGCGGTGATGAACAGTTCGCCGATGGTGCGCACGACCTTGCGGCCGGTCTCCTTCGGTGGCGGCGGGGCCTCGTCTTCCTCGTCTTCCTCGTAGTACGGGATGTCGTCCACGAAGGCCGTGTCGTCCTCGGCGGCGGACCGGTGCGTGTACAGCTCACTGGTGGGCTGGTCAGCGCCGTTGTCGTGCTCGATGACGTCGATGCGTGGGATGAACTCGGTGGGCTGGTCAGGCCCCGGGCGCGGACGCCAGCCAGCCGGTCGCCCGCCCCGTGGCGGCGGCATGGTGTTCAAGGACGAACCTCCCGTGACTGCGCGCCCCAACTAGTGGTTCGCTGACCTCCTCGATTACGTTAACGTGTTGCACCTGGCAGTGGTTGCTCCTCGGCGACCACGCATGTTGCTCGGCACGCGAGGTCAGGCGAGGAAAGATGCCCAAGTCGAAGGTCCGCAAGAAGACGGTCTACACGCCACCGACGGACCGGCGTACGCCGGTGAAGGCCAAGCTCGCTGGGCCGTCACACCCGTTGTACGTGGCGGCGATGCTGGGCATCATGCTGCTCGGTCTCGCCTGGTTGGTGGTGTACTACCTGGTCCCGACCGGCATCCCGTTCATGGAGCCGCTGGCCGCGTGGAACTTCGCGATCGGCTTCGCTCTCATGATCATCGGGCTGCTGATGACCATGAAGTGGCGCTGAGACGGCGCTCACACCCAGCGTTGCGAGGACCCGGACGGCTCACACGTCCGGGTCCTCTCTTGTTCGCCCGGAGTTCAGAAAGTTCACCCGGGCGTCACCGAACCACATCGATGTAAGTCATCCCCACTGGGGACAACTCCTGTGGACAACCTTGCGCAAAAAGGCACAAGCGCCGGTAGTCGGCCTCAGTTGTCCACACCCCCGAGCAAGCTTGATCACTGGACCTGGTGAGAGAAGGCTGGTCGACGTGACGCAACGCAGCTGGTCACCGCAGGTCTCGCTGGTGGCTCTGGGCTGGGCTCTGACCGCGGCAGCGGTGCTCTGGGTGGTGCTGTCCGCCCAGGACCCGCCCGGCAGGCTGCTGCTCGGCGTGGTCGCACTACTGCTGGCACTGCTCTCGCTGCACGGCACGGTGGCCAGGCCCCGGCTGAGCGCGGACGAGCACGGGCTGACCGTGCGCGGGCTGTTCGGCAGGCGCAGCTGGCCCTGGCCGCAGGTGCGGGTCCGCGTGGACCACCTGCGCAGGCTCGGCCGCACCGTCAGCTCGCTGGAGCTCACGGTGCTGCCGGACGAGGAGCTGGTCATCCTGGGCAGGCTGGACCTGGGTGCCGACCCGGTGGACGTGGTCGAACAGTTGCGGGCGCTACGCCCCTGACTGGATCAGGCTGACCAGCTGCTGGTCCCTGGTCACGAACAGGGCGATGAGCAGCACGGTCAGTGCGAGCAGCGTGCCGGTCTGCCACTGGTTCCGGTTGCGCGCGGGCGCGTAGAAGATGGCCGCCGAGGCGAGCACGCCGGCCACCAGCCCGCCGAAGTGGCCCAGGATCGAGATGTTCGTGACCGTGAAGGTGATGAACACGTTGATGCCGAGCGTGATCAGGATCGGCCTCGGGTCCAGCTTGAGCCGCACGATGGCGACCAGGTAGCAGCCCATCAGCCCGTACAGCGCGGTGGACGCACCGGCCACCGGCTGGCCGAGCTCGCCGAACAGGAACACCGCGAGGTTGCCGCCCACCATGGACAGGAAGTACAGGGCGAAGAACCGGACCGGGCCGAGCAGCCGCTCCAGGTCCCGGCCGATCAGCCACAGCGACACCATGTTGACCGCCAGGTGCAGCGGCCCGATGTGCATGAAGCCCGCAGTGAGCAGCCGCCACCACTCGCCGGTGAAGGCCACCAGGCCTGGGGCCATCGCCCAGTCCTGGAACAGGTCCGAGCGGGCGTTGTTGGCGATGCTCTGCGCCTGGTAGGCGGTGACCGCGAACAGCGCGAGGTTGACCACAATCAGCGCAGGCACCAGCACGGCCTGGCCGCGCAGCCGGGCACCGGCCACGGTGGTCGGCTGGCGCACGGCGGTGCGGCCCTCGTTCACGCAGTCCACGCACTGCTGGCCGACGGCCGCGTCGCGCAGGCAGGCCGGGCAGGCGGGCCGCTCGCAGCGCGTGCAGCTCAGCGCGGTCGGGCGGTCCGGGTGCCGGACGCAGCCGGGCAGGCCGGTGCTGGGGTCAGTCACGAGTCACTCGTGGTCGATCGTGATCTTCTCGATGACCACCTCGGTCAGCGGCCGGTCGTCCCCGTCGGTTGGCGCGCTCGCGATCGCGTCGACCACGGCGCGGGACTCCTCGTCGCGCACCTCGCCGAAGATCGTGTGCTTCATGTTCAGGTGTGGGGTGCGCCCCACGGTGATGAAGAACTGCGAGCCGTTGGTGTTGCGCCCCGCGTTGGCCATCGCCAGCCGGTACGGCTTGTCGAACAGCAGTTCGGAGTGGAACTCGTCGGCGAACTCGTAGCCGGGCCCACCGCGCCCGGTGCCGGTCGGGTCGCCGCCCTGCACCATGAAGCCCTGGATCACCCGGTGAAAGATCGACCCGTCGTAGAACGGGCCGCTGAGCTCCCCCTTGGCGTTGGGGTCCGAGTAGGACTTCGTGCCCTCGGCCAGCCCGACGAAGTTGCGCACCGTCTTGGGCGTGTGGTTCACGAACAGGTACAGGCGGATGTCACCCTGCGTGGTGTGCAGGGTCGCCCCGACGACGGTATCCAAGCTGTCTGCCACGTCATCCATCGTGCCATCCACGGCGGGATCCCGGCCGCAGGGGCACTATGGGTGGGTCCGATGCACATCGAGACGAGTCTGGTGGAGTTGGCGATGAAGCAGGTCGAGGCCGTGTCCAAGGTCGGCGAGGCCATCCGGGAGGCTGCCGAGGAGGTCGTCGGCGAGGCCAAGCAGGAGCTCACCAGGGCGACCCGGCGCACGCGCAAGCACCTGGCCGCGCAGACGAGGCAGGCAGCCGAGGCGCTGGCCAGCAACCTCGAACCGGCGACGCGGCGGCAGGCACGCCGGTGGCCGTGGATCGTGGGGCTGCTCGTGGCCGCCGCGGGCGCCGCCGCGCTGGTGGTGCTCTCGCGCAGGCCGAAGGAGGTCCGGCTGGAGGACGTCCGCGAGGACGAGGCCGTGACGATCCCCGAGCCGTCCAGGGGCGAGAGGCAGACCGAGAACGGGCGAGTCAGCCGCTGACACCGGCCCGCCCCAAGTTTTACAACGCCGTTATGGCGATCTTTGCCCTCGGTTGCGGGACTGTGCCCAAATGGGGGTTTGCGATGTGACCTCGGCCACCCTAGGTTCGCGCGCGTAAACGAACCCGTTTGGGAGGATCCGTGGGCACCACACAAGACACTCCGGTCGACCCCGTCGAGGGGGACACCGACTGGAGCGCGGTCCAGTCCAGCCAGGAGTTCGTCCAGCTCCGCCGTCGGCTGCGCGGCTTCGTGTTCCCGATGGCGGGGCTGTTCCTCGCCTGGTACCTGCTCTACGTACTACTCGCGGACTATGCCCACGGGTTCATGTCCACCAAGCTCTTCGGCAACATCACGGTGGGCCTGGTCTTCGGACTGCTCCAGTTCGTGTCCACCTTCGTGATCACCTGGCTCTACGTCCGGTACGCCAACCGGAACCTCGATCCCGCGGCAGAGCGGATCCGCGACCAGATCGAGGGGGACCGGGCATGAGGACGACCACTCTCGCCGAGGGCGTCGAGGGCAGCAACTCGCTGCTGAACATCAGCATCTTCGGCGCGTTCGTGCTGATCACGCTGGTGATCGTGTTCCGGGCCAGCCGCAACACCAAGACCGCCACCGACTACTACGCGGCGGGCCGCGCGTTCACCGGACCGCAGAACGGCATCGCCATCTCCGGCGACTACCTGTCGGCCGCGTCCTTCCTCGGCATCGCGGGCGCCATCGCCATCAACGGCTACGACGGCTTCCTGTACTCCATCGGCTTCCTGGTGGCCTGGCTGGTCGCCCTGTTGCTGGTCGCCGAGCTGCTGCGCAACACCGGCAAGTTCACCATGGCCGACGTGCTCAGCTTCCGGATGAAGCAGGGCCCGGTGCGCACCGCAGCGGCGATCTCCACCCTGGCGGTCACCTTCTTCTACCTGCTGGCCCAGATGAACGGCGCGGGCGGGCTGGTCGCCCTGCTGCTGGGCGTCACCAGCGGGGTCGGCCAGGCCGTGGTGATCACCGTGGTCGGCGTGATCATGATCGTGTACGTGCTGATCGGCGGCATGCGCGGCACCACCTGGGTGCAGATCATCAAGGCGGTACTGCTGATCGTCGGCGCCGCCGCGATGACGGTCTGGGTGCTGGGCCACTACGGCTTCAACCTGTCCTCGCTGCTCGGCGACGCGGTCGCCCACGGGGGCAAGTCCGGTGAGGCGCTGCTCGGCCCCGGCAAGCAGTACGGGGCGACCGGCGTCTCGCGGCTGGACTTCCTGTCCCTGGGCATCGCGCTGGTGCTGGGCACCGCGGGCCTGCCGCACGTGCTGATGCGCTTCTACACCGTGCCGACCGCCAAGGAGGCGCGTCGTTCCGTGGTGTGGGCGATCGGCCTGATCGGCGTGTTCTACCTGTTCACCCTGGTGCTGGGCTACGGAGCGGGTGCGCTGGTCGGCCCCGACAAGATCAACGCCGCCCCCGGCAAGGTCAACTCGGCGGCCCCGCTGCTGGCGCAGGCCCTGGGCGGGCCCGTGCTGCTCGGCTTCATCGCCGCGGTGGCCTTCGCGACGATCCTGGCCGTGGTGGCCGGGCTGACCATCACCGCATCGGCCTCGTTCGCGCACGACGTGTACGTGAACGTGATCAAGAAGGGTTCGCGGGACGCCGCGAAGTCCGAGGTGAAGGTGGCCCGCTGGTCCGCGGTGGTGATCGGCATCGTGTCGATCATCGGCGGCATCGTCACCAACGGCCAGAACGTGGCCTTCCTGGTGGCGCTGGCCTTCGCCGTCGCGGCCTCGGCGAACCTGCCGACGATCCTGTACTCGCTGTTCTGGAAGCGGTTCAACACCTCGGGCGCGGTGTGGAGCATCTACGGCGGCCTGATCGTCACCGTGGTGCTGATCGTGTTCTCGCCGGTGGTCTCCGGCACCAAGACCTCGATCTGGCCGGACGCGCACTTCGACTGGTTCCCGCTGTCCAACCCGGGCATCGTGTCGATCCCGGTGTCCTTCCTGCTCGGCTACCTGGGCACGGTGCTGTCCAAGGACAAGGCCGACGCGGCCAAGTACGCCGAGATGGAGGTCCGCGCGCTGACCGGCGCCGGTGCCGAGAAGGCCATCGAGCACTGAGTGCGGAGGGGGCTGGGTGACCAGCCCCCTCCCCTGCTCACAGCCCCAGCGCGCTGATCGCCTGCTTGACGATCTGCTTCGCCTTGATCGTCTGCTTCTGGTCGGTGTTCACCACGACCGCCGAGCCGCCCTTGGCCACCGCGTAGACCGCGCCGCTGGCCGCGGACAGCGAGCCGCCCTCCCAGCCGCCGGTCAGTTCGGCCTTGTCCGAGGTCTTCACCGGGGCCGCCCGGTCCACCAGCCCCTTGGCCGCCGCCGCGTCACCCACGTACACCTGCACGGTGACCTGCTTGCTGTTGCCGAAGCTGTAGAAGAAGCAGGCCGGGTGCGGCTTGTCCGCCGACACCTGCACCTTGGTGACCTTCTCCCCGTTGGCGTCCGCCACGAACTCCGAGCTCAGGTAGGGGCACTGCCCGTCAGCCGCCGGCTGCGGCGTGCCGGGTACCGCCGCCGCGCTGGTGGTGGCCGGTGCACTGCTGCTCGCCGTCGTGCTGGTCGGCGCCGGTTGGCTGCCCGGCGAGGAGCACGCCGCCAGCCCGAGGACCAGGAAACCACCGACCACACCCACTCGTCGCATCACTCCCCCATCCTCTACGCGGACCGGACCCCACGCGTTCCGGGGTCGGCTGCTCGCCAAGGCGGCCGCAGGCTCGCCACCGGGGGTCCAGGGGGCGAAGCCCTCCTGGCTCGGGGTCTGGGGCGAGAGCCCCGGGTCGGGGGTCTGGGGGTCGCCCCCCAGAACAAAAGACGAGCGCCCCGGTTCGCGCATTCTGCGAACACGGAGCGCCCACAAGCGAGTGGAGACGAGGGGAATCGAACCCCTAACCCCCGCCTTGCAAAGGCGGTGCTCTGCCAATTGAGCTACGTCCCCGTGCCCGAGGACGAGCGATCATTCAGGCCGCCCGCCCTCGGACCAAGCTGGTGTTCAGTCGGTCGGCGCCGTCGCCTCGCGCCACAGGTCGGCCTCTGCCTTCGCCGAGCGCTGACGGCGCACGAACAGCAGGACAACCGCAGCCACGGCCGCGATAGCGATGTACTTCTTCACGTCGAGTCGCCTCCTTGGCGCTTCCGCCCCTGAGCATGGGGACTGTGCCGTCCCCCACGATACAACGATCCGGTCACCACCGAAGTTCCGTCACCCCGTAGAGAACGGGGGTCCAGGGGGCTTGCCCTCTGGCTTGGGGTCTGGGGCGAGAGCCCCAGAACTACTCCGGAACGATGAAGGCCCGCGCGCAGCGCGGGCACATTCAACCGAATCGTTCCGTGGGCCCAGGAGGACTTGAACCTCCGACCTCTTCGTTATCAGCGAAGCGCTCTAACCGCCTGAGCTATGGGCCCTCGATCTGGGAGAAACCTTACCGCACGAGTGGCGGTGATCCCAAACCGGGTCACTCCCTCTCGGAGAGGGTGACTTCGATGCCTCCGGCCAGGTCAGCGGAGACGTTGTAGATGAACGCGCTCACCGTGCCCAGCGCAGTGAACAGGATCACGTTCACCAGGCCGACCACGGCGGCGACCCCGAACACCCTGCCGACGTTGATCAGGTCACCGCCGCTGGTGTCCCCACCCTGCACCAGGTCGTTGTAGGTGCCGTTCAGCTTGTTCCACACGCCCATGCCCTGGAGCACGCCGTAGAGCACGCCGACGGCGACCATCCACACCAGGAACATGGCGAAACCCAGCACCAGCGCCAACTTCAGCACCGACCAGGGGTCGACCCGCTTGACCTGGAGGCTGGCCCGCCTGGGCCCGCGCCCCGGCCTGCGCAGCGCGGTGGGGGCCGCCCCGCCTCGTGCGGACCCGGCGCCACCGAGGTTGACGGAGGTGCGTGCGGCCGCACCGGCCGCCGCGGCACCGGGGGTCGCCGCGGCGGCGGCCGTGCCGGTGACCACGGGCCGGAAGTTGGTGGTGGCCTGCGAACTGGTGTCCACGGCGGGCGCGCTGTAGCCCGCCGGGGCCTGCGGGTACGCACTGGGCGCGACGGGCGAGACCGTCGGCGCCTGCACGGTTTCCGCCTCGATGGCGGCGTTGTCCGCGGTGACCCGCTGCCAGGGCGGCGGCGCCGAGGAGGTCTCCGCCCCCTCGGCGGGCTTGCCGACCTCGATCTTCTTGGTCTCCTGCTCGTGGTTCGCGCCATTGGTCGACGGCGCCGCCGGGGCTGCCTGCTCAACAGGGGCCGGACTGTCGGTGGCGACCGACTTGGTCTCGGCGTCCTGCTCGGCCTTGGCTTCCGGCTTGTCCGGGGTCTCCGGAGTAGTCACGAGCTAGTCCTCGGGTCGTTGGCGTGCTGGTCCCTGATCGGTTTACTCGGCCTCTGCCTGCTCCTGCTCGGCAGGGACCGTCCCCTCCTCGGAGACGTCCTGGGGCTCGTCCGCGTTGCGTGCGACCCCCACCAGGGTGGTGCCCTCGTCGAGGTTCATCAGGCGCACCCCCTTGGTCTGCCTGCTGGCCTTGCGCACCTGGACGGCGCTGGTCCTGATCACTCCACCAGAGGAGGTGATGGCGTACAACTCGTCCTCGTCGTCGACGATGACCGCACCGACCAGCCTGCCACGCTTGCTGTCGTACTGGATCGTCAACACACCCTTGCCGCCGCGGCCCTGCACCGGGTAGTCCTCGATCGGCGTGCGCTTGGCATAGCCACCGTCGGTGGCCACCAGCACGAACTTGTCCTCCTGCACCACGCCCATCGCCAGCAGTTCGTCACCGCTGTTGAAGCGCATGCCCAGCACGCCGGAGGTGGCGCGGCCCATCGGGCGCAGGGCGTCGTCGGTGGCGTGGAAGCGGATCGACTGGCCACCGGCGGAGACCAGCAGCAGGTCGTCGTCCGAGCTGCACAGCACGGCGCCGACCAGCTCGTCGTCCTCCTTGAGGTTGATGCCGATCAGGCCGCCGGAGCGGTTGGAGTCGAAGTCGGCCAGCTTGGACTTCTTCACCAGGCCGTTCTTCGTGGCCAGCACCAGGTACGGGGAGACCTCGTAGTTCGGGATCTCGATGACCTGGGCGATCTCCTCACCGGGCTGGAAGGCGAGCAGGTTGGCCACGTGCTGGCCGCGCGCGTTGCGGTTGGCCTCGGGCAGTTCGTAGGCCTTGGCCCGGTAGACCCGGCCCATGTTGGTGAAGAACAGGATCCAGTCGTGGGTGGAGCACACGAAGAAGTGCGCCACGATGTCGTCCTGCTTGAGCGCGGCGCCCTGCACGCCCTTGCCGCCGCGCTTCTGCGAGCGGTACAGGTCGGTCTTGGTGCGCTTGGCGTAGCCGGTGCGGGTGATCGTGACCACCACGTCCTCGACCGCGATCAGGTCCTCCATGGACACGTCGCCGTCGAAGGGGATGATCCGGGTCCGCCGGTCGTCGCCGTACTTGTCGACGATCTCGGTCAGCTCGTCGCGCACGATGGCGCGCTGCCGCTCGGGGCGGGCCAGGATGTCCTGCAGGTCCGCGATCTCCAGCTCGATCTCGGCCAGCTGGTCGACGATCTTCTGCCGCTCCAGGGCCGCCAGGCGGCGCAGCTGCATCTCCAGGATGTGGTTGGCCTGGAGCTCGTCCACGGTCAGCAGCTCGATCAGGCCGCTGCGCGCCTCGTCCACCGTGGGCGAGCGGCGGATCAGCGCGATGACCTCGTCCAGCATGTTCAGCGCCTTGACCAGGCCGCGCAACAGGTGCGCGCGCTCCTCGGCCTTGCGCAGGCGGTACCTGGTCCGCCGGACGATGACCTCGATCTGGTGCTTCACGTACAGCCGGATCATCTGGTCCAGGCGCAGCGTGCGCGGCACGCCGTCGACCAGGGCCAGCATGTTCACGCCGAACGAGTACTGCAGCTGGGTGTGCTTGTAGAGGTTGTTCAGCACCACCTTGGCGACCGCGTCGCGCTTGATGGTGATGACGATGCGCATGCCGATGCGGCTGTTGGACTCGTCGGCGATGTTGGAGATGCCGGTGAGCTTGCCGTCGCGGACCAGGGTGGCGATGTTCTCCACCAGGTTGTCCGGGTTGACCTGGAAGGGCAGTTCGGTGACCACCAGGATGGTGCGCCCCTTGCTGTCCTCCTCCACCTCGACCACCGCGCGCATCCGCACCGAGCCGCGGCCGGTGCGGTAGGCGTCCTCGATCCCGCTGGTGCCCAGGATCAGGCCGTACGTCGGGAAGTCGGGGCCCTTGACGCGCTGCATGACGGCGGCGAGGGTCTCCTCGTCCTCCGCCTCGGGGTTCTCCAGCGCCCAGACCACCGCGTCGGCGACCTCGCGCAGGTTGTGCGGCGGGATGTTGGTCGCCATGCCGACCGCGATGCCCGCGCTGCCGTTGATCAGCAGGTTCGGCACCCGGGAGGGCAGGACGGTCGGCTCCTGGATGCGACCGTCGTAGTTGTCCCGGAAGTCGACGGTCTCCTCTTCGATGTCGGCCAGCATGTGCATGGCCAACGGGGTGAGGCGGCACTCGGTGTACCGCATGGCGGCGGCGGGGTCGTTGCCCGGGGAGCCGAAGTTGCCCTGGCCGTCCACCAGCGGGTAGCGCATCGCCCACGGCTGGGCCAGGCGCACCAGCGCGTCGTAGATCGAGGAGTCGCCGTGCGGGTGGTAGTTGCCCATCACGTCGCCGACGACGCGGGCGCACTTGTTGTAGCCGCGGTCGGGGCGGAAGCCGGAGTCGAACATGGAGTACAGCACGCGCACGTGCACCGGCTTGAGACCGTCGCGCACGTCCGGCAGGGCACGCCCCACGATCACGCTCATCGCGTACGCGATGTAGGAGCTCTGCATCTCCTGCTGGATGTCGACCGGCTCGGTGCGGCCGCTGTTGCCCGGCGACAAGGTCTCAGTCACGACTGGCCATTCCTCTCACACGCGTTGGCCCCGCTGCGGTACTGCTCGAACTCAGACATCCAGGAACCGCACTTCCTTGGCATTGCGCGTGATGAACGAGCGGCGTGCGTCCACGTCCTCGCCCATGAGCACGCTGAACAGCTCGTCGGCGGTGGCCGCGTCGTCCATGGTCACCTGGAGCAACACCCGGTTCGCCGGGTCCATCGTGGTCTCCCACAGCTCGGCGGCGTTCATCTCGCCGAGACCCTTGTAGCGCTGCACACCGTCGTCCTTGTTGATGCGCTTGCCAGCGGCCAGGCCGCTCTCCATCAGGCCGTCGCGCTCACGGTCGGAGTAGGCGTACTCCGGCTCGGCGCCGCGACCCCACTTGATCTTGTACAGCGGGGGCTGCGCCAGGTACACGTGCCCGTGCTCGATCAGCGGACGCATGAACCGGAACAGCAGGGTGAGCAGCAGGGTGCGGATGTGCTGGCCGTCCACGTCGGCGTCGGCCATCAGCACGATCTTGTGGTAGCGCAGCTTGGCGATGTCGAACTCGTCGTGGATGCCGGTGCCGAAGGCAGTGATCATGCTCTGCACCTCGGCGTTCTTCAGCACGCGGTCGATGCGCGCCTTCTCCACGTTGATGATCTTGCCTCGGATCGGCAGGATCGCCTGGTACATGGAGTCCCGGCCCTCCTTGGCCGAGCCGCCCGCGGAGTCACCCTCGACGATGTAGACCTCGCACTCCTCCGGGTTGGTGGAGCGGCAGTCCTTGAGCTTGCCGGGCAGGCCGCCGATCTCCAGCGCACCCTTGCGGCGCACGAGTTCGCGGGCCTTGCGCGCGGCCAGCCGGGCCTGCGCCGAGCTCACCGCCTTGCTGATGATGATCTTCGCCTCGGCCGGGTGGCGGTCGAACCAGTCGGCCAGCCACTCGTTGCACGCCTTCTGCACGAAGGACTTCGCCGAGGTGTTGCCCAGCTTGGTCTTCGTCTGCCCCTCGAACTGGGGCTCCTTGAGCTTCACGGAGATGATCGCGGCCAGGCCCTCGCGGATGTCCTCACCGCTGAGGTTGCCGTCCTTCTCCTTGAGCAGCTTCTTGTCCTTGGCGTACTCGTTGACCACTCGGGTCAGGGCCGCGCGGAAGCCCTCCTCGTGCGTGCCGCCCTCGTGGGTGTTGATCGTGTTGGCGAAGGTGTAGACCGACTCCGAGTAGCCGGTGTTCCACTGCATCGCGATCTCGACCTCGAGGTCGTCACCCTTGGCGTCGAAGGCGATGACCTTCTTGTGCAGTTCCTCGCGGCTCTTGTTGATGTGCCGGACGAAGTCCTCGAGCCCGCCGGGGTAGTGGAAGACCTGCTCCTTGATGGCGGCGACCTGACCCTCGGCGTCGGCCTCGGTGTCCTCGTCGGCGACCCGCTCGTCGCGCAGCACGATGGTCAGCCCCTTGTTCAGGAACGCCATCTCCTGCAGGCGGCGCGCGACCGTCTCCAGGTTGTAGACGGTGGTCTCGAAGATGTCCGGGTCCGCCCAGTAGGTGATGACGGTGCCGGTGCTGTCCGTGGGCGCCAGCTTCTCCAGCGCGTGCGCGGGGGCGGAGCGCTCGTACCGCTGGCGCCACTGGAAGCCGTCGCGGCAGATCTCCACCTCCATGCGGGTGGCCAGCGCGTTCACCACGGAGACGCCGACGCCGTGCAGACCGCCGGAGACCGCGTAGGAGTCGCTGTCGAACTTGCCGCCCGCGTGCAGCGTGGTGAGGATGACCTCGACTGCGGGCCGCTTCTCCACCGGGTGCTCGTCCACCGGGATGCCGCGGCCGTCATCGGTGACCTGGACCCCGCCGTCGGCACGCAGCACGACCTCGACCTTGCTGGCGTACCCGGCCATGGCCTCGTCGACCGCGTTGTCCACGACCTCCCAGATGAGGTGGTGCAGACCGCGCTCGCCGGTGGAGCCGATGTACATACCCGGTCGTTTGCGAACGGCTTCGAGGCCCTCGAGCACGGTGATGGACGACGCGTTGTACTCACTCTTGTTGGCAGCCACGAGCCTCGATGTCTCCCTCTGGGACGCCACGCGGGACGGGTGTGCGAACCGGCGCGGACGACCATCCGGCGCTCCCGGGTTCACTCCTCCATTGAGTGTACCGGTCGACCTCGCCCAAATCGCGCCAAGGACCCACCTGAGATCGTCACAGAGGCGTTGAACCGAGTGAACATAGGTCCGCGTGGCTGCGGGCGTCACTCGGTCCGGCTACGTTCCTCTCCGACGCTCACTGACCGGCGCGTCGCAGTTTCATGTGAAACATCGTCAGCCGTACGTGTCGCGCGGGCCTCGCCCGGGCGCGTGCAGCGGCCCGAACCGCCAGTTGGGCGCCGAGGGCCCCTGGACCTTGAGCCGCTTGACCACGTTGGGCCCGATGCCCGCCGCGATGCGCTGCAAGAGCTGGCGCTGCAACAGTCGGAGCTGGGTGGCCCAGGCCGTGGACTCGGCCTGCACCACGAGTTCGCCGTCACGCAGGGTGATGGGCTTCGCGTGCTGGGCCACGTCCTCGCCGACCAGTTTCGCCCACCGCGCGAACACCTGCCCGCCGGAGAGCTGCTCGGTCCAGCCCCGCTCCGCGGCGATCCGGGCGGCCAGCCTGCCCAGCGGTTGCGGGTCCCGGTCGTCCGCGCCGGGGCCCGACCACCGGCGCCGGCGGCCACTGCCCGCGCTCGGGTTACGCAGCTTGCCCCGGCGCCCGGCGCCCCGCGCCTTGACCGAGGCGCGGGCCGATTCGAGGGCCGCGCGGGCCAGGTCGGAGCCCTTCAGTCCCTCCGGCAGGCCCTCGATCCCCCGCGCGGGTTGTCCACCACCGGGTGACGCAGCTGTGGAGTTCTCGGGGTCATTTAGGCCATTTGTCCTATTTTCCGAGGCTCCAGAGCCTGGCTGACGCCCCGGAGTGACCGAGTTATCCACACCATCCACAGGTTTGTCCCCAGTTGTGCGATGGGACACACCTCGCTTGTTCACCCCGAGTGGCCTATTGACGGGCGGTTCAGCCGACACGGTTCACCTCGCCCTCGTGGACCTCGTAGCGGGCACCCGCAAGTTCCTCGGGCACGTCCTCGGCAACGGCAGCGGTCACCAGCACCTGCTCCGCCGCCGCGGCCACCTTGGCCAGCTGCTGCCTGCGCCTGCGGTCGAGCTCGGCGAACACGTCGTCGAGCACGAGCACCGGTTCGGCGCCATCATCGCGCAGCAACTCGTACGCACCCAGCCGCAACGCCAGTGCGAAGGACCACGACTCTCCGTGACTGGCGTAGCCCTTGGCCGGGGCCGCGCCGAGCACCAGTTCCAGGTCGTCCCGGTGCGGTCCGACCAGGCTGACCCCGCGTTCGATCTCCTGCGGGCGGACCCTGGCCAGCTCGGTGAGCAAGGCCGCCTCCAGGCTGGCGATGTCCGCGCGCGGACCTCCCGGCACGCCGTAGCCCTCGGGCAGCGACTCACCCAGCGAGCAGCGGTACCGGATCTCGGCGGGCCGCGACTCCGGTGCGACCCCGGCGTACGCCGCGCTGACCAACGGCCCGAGGTCGGCGACCAGGTCCAGCCGCCCGGCGAGCAGCTGTGCGCCGTGCGCGGCGAGGTGGCCGTCCCAGACCTCCAGCGTGCGGATGTCCCCGCTGCCACCGGCGCGCCGGGCCGAGCCAGCGGTCTTCAGCAGCGCGCCCCGCTGGCGCAGCACCCGCTCGTAGTCGGAGCGGACCCCGGCGTACCGGGGCGCCCGCGCCACGAGCAGGTCGTCGAGGAACCGCCTGCGCTCACCGGGATCGCCGCGCACCAGCGCCAGGTCCTCCGGCGCGAACAGCACGGTGCGCAGGATGCCCAGCACGTCGCGCGAGCGGGGAACCGGACCGCGGTTGACCCGTGCCCGGTTCGCCTTGCCCGGCGTGATCTCCAGCTCGACCAGCAGTTCGCGGCCCGCGTTGACCACGGCCGTGCGCACCACGGACCGCGCGCAGCCCATCCTGACCAGCGGGGCGTCGGTGGCCACCCGGTGCGAGCCCAGGGTGGCCACGTAGCCGATGGCCTCGACCAGGTTCGTCTTGCCCTGGCCGTTCCTGCCGACGAACACGCTCACGCCGGGGTCGAACGACAGGTCGGCGTGCTCCCAGGAACGGAAGTCGACGACCTGTAGGTGGCGGACGTACATCAGGCTTTCTGCACGGCGTGCCCACCGAACTGGTTGCGCAGCGCGGCGACGGCACGCATCGCGGGCGAGTCCTCCTGCCGCGAGGCGAACCGGGCGAACAGCGCCGCCGAGATCACCGGCGCGGGCACCGAGTGGTTGATCGCCTCCTCGACGGTCCACCTGCCCTCGCCGGAGTCCTCCACGTAGCCGCGCAGGTCGTCCAGCTCCGGGTCGGAGTCCAGCGCGCGCACCAGCAGGTCGAGCAGCCAGGACCGGACCACGGTGCCGCGCTGCCAGGCCTTGATCGTGGCGGGCACGTCAGTGACCAGCTCGGAGGCCTCCAGCAGCTCGAAGCCCTCGGCGTAGGCCTGCATGAGGCCGTACTCGATGCCGTTGTGCACCATCTTGGCGAAGTGGCCCGCACCGACCGGACCCGCGTGCGCGAAGCCCTCCTCGCGCGGGCCCTCGGGGCGCAGCGCGTCGAAGATCGGCATTGCCCGCTCGACGTGCTCGTGCTCCCCGCCGACCATCAGGCCGTAACCGACCTCCAGGCCCCAGACGCCGCCGGACACACCGCAGTCCAGGTAGCCGATCGACTTCTCGTGGAGCAGCGTGGCGTTGGCCTTGTCGTCGGTGAACCGCGAGTTGCCGCCGTCGATGACCAGGTCGCCCGCGTCGAGCAGGTCGCCGAGCTCGCGCACGGTCTGCCTGGTCGGCTCGCCCGAGGGCACCATGACCCACACCGTGCGCGGTGCGTCCAGTGCCTTGGCCAGCTCGGCGAGTGAGGCCACGTCGGTGACCTCGGGGTTGCGGTCGTAGCCGACGACCTCGTGGCCGGCCTTGCGCAACCGCTCGCGCATGTTGAAGCCCATCTTGCCAAGGCCGATGAGTCCGAGCTGCACGATCGCAGTCCTCCCGTGTTAGCAGGCTGCTCAGCCGGGCAGGCGCACCGGCATCAGCAGGTAGAGGTAGCCCTCCACCACGCTTCCATCCTCGCTGACCGGCTTGATCAATGCAGGCCTGCTCGGTGTGGTGAACGACAAGTGTGCGCGATCAGTCCCTACCGCCTGCAGGCCGTCCAGCAGGTAGCCCGGGTTGAAGGCGATGGTGACCGGCTCGCCGGTGAACTCGCAGGGCAGCTCCTCCTCGGCGCTGCCCTCGTCGTCCCCACCGGCGGACAGCCGCAGACCGGCCTCGGTGAACTCCAGCCGGACCTGGGTGCCGCGCTCGGCGACCAGCGAGACGCGCTTGATCGCCTGGACCAGCGAGGTGACCTCGATGATCGCCGCGGAGGCGTGGTCGGCGGGCAGCAGCTGGCGGTACTTGGGGAACTCCGCGTCCAGCAGGCGGGTGGTGGTGCGGCGGCCGGTGCCGGACAGGCCGAGCAGCCCGTCCCCGGAGGCCAGCGAGAGCTCCACCGTGGTGCCGCTGCTGCCGAGGGTCTTGGCCGCCTCGGCCAGGGTGCGCGCCGGGACCAGCACGGCGGTCTCCACCTGGTCGGCGGGCTGCCACTCGAACTCGCGCATGGCAAGGCGGAACCGGTCGGTGGCGACCATGGTCAGCTTGTCCCCGTTGAACTCCACCCGGACGCCGGTGAGCATCGGCAGGGTGTCGTCCTTGCCCGCGGCGACAGCCACCTGGGACACGGCCGAGCTGAAGATCTCACCCGGGAGGGCACCGGCGCGCTGCGGCATGGCGGGCAGCTGCGGGTAGTCCTCGACCGGCATGGTCGGCAGGCTGAACTTGGCGCTGCCACAGGTGATCGCGACCCGGGCGCCGTCCACGGAGATCTCGACGGGGTGGTTGGGCAGGGCCTTGGTGATGTCGGCGAGCAGTCGCCCCGAGACCAGGGTCTTGCCGCCCGCGGCGATCGTCGCGGGGACGCCCACCGTGGCGGAGACCTCGTAGTCGAAGCCGGAGACGGTCAGCGCCTCGCCGGTGTCGCCCTCCTCGGAGCCAGCGTCGAGCAGCACCCCGCCCAGCACCGGGACCGGTGGCCGGGACGGCAGGCTGCGCGCGACCCAGGCGACGGCGTCCGCGAGTCCGTCGCGCTCGACGCGGATCTTCATGGGGGCGTCCTTTCCGGTTGGCCACGACCCACGTGTGGTCGGGCTGGCGCATCCAGGCTCTGGAGGAGGGGTCCCAACCGTAGAGCGTGTGACGGCCTCTCGTCATGTCGGGGCCGACCTCTCGCACCGGCGAGTAGTCCCCACCTCCAGGCCACCCCCTGTTTTTCTTCTTTTCACCTCTTCGAAGAGAAAACTCGTAACAGCAGTAGGGGCTGTGGATTGTGTGGACAGACCCCGTTTGCGCTGTTCAGGTGACGTCCGACCCTGTGGGCAAGTACCCCCAGTCACCGGTGGACAACTCGGCTACCCCGTGGACAACTTCCGGGCTGCTCCGTTCGGTCCACAGTTGGGCCGAGTTGTCCACACAGCTGTCCCCAGATGTGGGTCCGCGCGTCCCCAGGTCTTACACAGGGTGGCGAGCCTTTCCACAGACCCAAAAGTGGCCTGGGTCTCCCCGGAGCGGGCAGTTGTGGACAACTTTTCTCAGGAACCGGGTCCCGCGAGGGGGTACCCACCCCAGAAAAGTTCACGCGACGGTGGTTGCGCGGCAGAGTTTTCTGGCCGGGGTACCGGGCGCGACGCGGGGGTCAGCGGGGAAAAGTCCGGCGTTCGGTGAGGTGTCGCGGGCGGCTCGGAGCCGTGGACAGGGGTGAGGACCCGGGCGGACGGCGCCGAGTTTTCTGGTTCGGGTACCCGGCGCGGCGTCGGTGGCTGCGGGAAAAGTCTGCCGCCCCGCCCCGGACCCCGCGCGACCGCCCACCTGTTTCTGGCCGGGGGTCCTGGCCGGGCGCGACACCTCACTGGGAAAAGTTTGGCGCTCGCCGGGGTGATGCGGCCGGCATCACCGGCCGACCCGACACCTTTCTATAGGGAGTGCGTTGCGCGGCCCAGGACCCAGCTCAGAAAGATCCGGCGTCGGCCAGGGGGTTTCTCACCGGGCTCGGCGCGCGACCGGGCACCGTCAACAGAAAGGTGTCGGCGGGATCGGGGTGGGTCAGGACATGGCACGGGGGCGAGCGGTGGTCCGCTCGCCCCCGTGTTGGAAGGAGGGGTGGGTCAGCTGCGCGCGCGCTGTTTGATGCGCGAGGTCAGCTCCTGCACCTGGTCGTAGATGCGACGGCGCTCGGCCATCTCCTTGCGGATCTTCTTGTCCGCGTGCATCACCGTGGTGTGGTCCCGGCCGCCGAAGGTCTGTCCGATCTTGGGCAGCGAGAGGTCGGTCAGCTCGCGGCACAGGTACATGGAGATCTGCCTGGCCTGGGCCAGCGCCTTGGTCTTGCCAGGCCCGCACAGGTCATCGATGGACACGCCGAAGAACTCGGCGGTCACCGCCATGATCGTCGGCGCGGTGATCTCCGGCGCGTGCGAGTCCGGGATCAGGTCCCGCAGCACGATCTCGGCCAGCTGCACGTCCACCGGCTGCCGGTTGAGCGAGGCGAAGGCGGTGACGCGAATCAGCGCCCCCTCCAGTTCGCGGATGTTGCGCTCGATCCTGGCGGCGATGAACTCCAGCACCTCGGCGGGCGCGGCCAGCCGGTCCTGCGCGGCCTTCTTGCGCAGGATGGCGATCCGCGTCTCCAGCTCGGGCGGCTGGATGTCGGTGATCAGGCCCCACTCGAACCGGGTGCGCAGCCGGTCCTCCAGGGTCTCCAGCCGCTTGGGCGGCCGGTCGGAGGACACCACGATCTGCTTGTTCGCGTTGTGCAGGGTGTTGAAGGTGTGGAAGAACTCCTCCTGCGTTCCCTCCTTGCCCTCCAGGAACTGGATGTCGTCGACGAGCAGCACGTCGATGTCCCGGTAGCGGCGCTGGAAGGCGACCTTGCGGTCGTCACGCAGTGAGTTGATGAAGTCGTTGGTGAACTCCTCCGTGGACACGTACCGCACGCGCATGCCGGGGAACAGCCGCTGGGCGTAGTGCCCGACCGCGTGCAGCAGGTGGGTCTTGCCCAACCCGGACTCACCCCAGATGAACAGCGGGTTGTACGCCCTGGCGGGTGCCTCGGCCACCGCGACGGCCGCGGCGTGCGCGAACCGGTTGGAGGCACCGATCACGAAGGTCTCGAACGTGTACTTCTCGTTCAGCCTGGTCTGCGAGTTCGTCTGGCTGCTCGGCTGGACGGCGGGGTTGCCGCTGAACGTGGGCCAGATCTCGTGCACCGTGGCGAGGGCCTCGCGCTCCTCGTCCACCTCGGTGGCGTCGTCGTCCTCCGCGGCCGAGGAGTCCTCGGCGGGGATCGCCGGCATCGGGGCGGTCTGCTCCATCGGCGCCACCGCGGGCGGCCGGGGCGAACCGTTGAGCGGGGGCGGCTGCGGCACCGGCGGCGGGGTGGAGGCCGCGGGCGGCACCACGGTGTCGACCTTGACCGCCAGCGAGACCGGGCGGTTGAGCCTGCGGGAGAGCGCGGCGGTGATCGGGTCGCGCAGGGCGCGCTCGATCGCCTCCTTGGCGAAGTCGCTGGGCGCACCGAGCAGGACGGTCCCGTCCAGCAGTCCGATCGGCCGGGTCACCCGCATCCAGGCGCGTTGCAGAGAGGACAGTGCCCCCGCGGCGAGCAGCTCCTGGACGACCTGGTCCCACACCTGACCGAGGTTGGTCTGGTCGTCGGACACCACAGTGCTCCCCTCCCCTCGCTGGCAGTTCGCTCGCACGACAACCCCGTGGTGAGGGGGCGCGCGATGGTTGTGGACACCTCGCCCGTACATCCACAGACGGGCCGTGCATCCACAGAGTTGTCCACAACTGTGCACGAAGGTACGCCGGGACCCTTCGGGGGCTGTGGGCGGCCCCGCGTTCGCCGGCGGACGGTTCGGCTTTCGGTGTGCCCGAGCTCGAGAGTCTTCAGGACTCGTGAACCGCGGTGGAGCACGCTAACAAGGCTGGGCAGCCGCCACAAGGTGGGCGGCCGGTGCAGTACCGTGGTGGGGCGCAGGTGTCGCTCGGTGGAGTGGTACCGGGGCCGATTTGAACACGGGCCGGTTGCTGCGTACCCTCGAACAGTCTCCCGCTGGCAGCGGGTGCTCTTGCGCGCGCCCGTGACAGTGCGTGCTGTGCAGAAGTGCGCGGCCGCCACGAACCATCGTGAAGTACGGCCACGGGCCGTGTGCTGGCAGGGGACGCCACCAGACCTGCCAGACCAGATCTGCGCAGCGGGATTGCCACAGCACCAAGCCTTGGCAGTGAGCACCGGGAGACCGAGACAGTGAGCAAGGGTAAGCGCACCTTCCAGCCCAACAACCGTCGTCGCGCGAAGACCCACGGGTTCCGGCTGCGCATGCGGACCCGCGCGGGCCGCGCGATCCTCGCCGCGCGCCGCGGCAAGGGCCGCGACCGCCTGTCCGCCTGATCCAGGCCGAGATCAGCCCGCGCCGTGCTGCCCGCGGCCTTTCGGCTCACCAGCAGCCAGGAGTTCGGCCTGGTGGTACGCCGAGGCCGACGAGCAGGTCGGCCCCGGCTCGTCGTGCACGCCCTGACGAGCCCGGTGGACAACTCAGCACCGACCACGCCCACCTGGGTCCGCGATGAACGGACCCGGGTGGGCTTCGTCGTGAGCAAGGCCGTGGGCAACTCCGTGGTGCGCCACCGGGTGAGCAGGCGGCTGCGCCACCTCGTCGCGGACCGCCTGGCGCAGTTGCCGCCGGGCACCGGGGTCGTCGTGCGGGCGCTCGGCCCAGCGGGCACGGCCACCAGTGCCGAGCTCGGCGTCGACCTGGACGCCGCGCTGCGCAAGCTCGGTTTCGGCGGATCCGCGTGACCGCGGCCGCGAGAGTCCTGCTCTTGCCGATCCGGGGGTACCAGCGGTGGATCTCGCCGCTGCTCCCGCCGAGCTGTCGCTTCTACCCGAGCTGTAGTGCTTATGCGGTGGAGGCGTTGACCGTCCACGGTGCGCTGCGTGGCAGCTGGCTGACTGTTCGCCGGCTGCTTCGTTGCGGACCCTGGCATCCTGGAGGTTTGGACCCCGTGCCACCGCGGCAGGAACGCACCGGCGTTGGTCCCGACATGGCTGCCGAGGAGTAGCTCAGTGCTCAACTTCATCTACTACCCGGTGTCAGGAATCCTATGGGTCTGGCACAAGTTCTTCTCGTTCTTCCTCCCGGAGGGCGAGATCACCAGCGGCATCAGCTGGGCCCTGTCGGTCGTCTTCCTCGTGTTCAGCCTGCGGCTGCTGCTGTTCAAGCCGTTCGTGCACCAGGTCAAGTCGATGCGCAAGATGGCCGAGTTCCAGCCTGAGATCAAGAAGCTGCAGAAGAAGTACGCCAACGACAAGCAGAAGCTCGCGCAGGAGATGCAGAAGCTCCAGTCGGAGCACGGCGTCAACCCGCTCGGCGGCTGCCTGCCCATGCTGGTGCAGGTGCCGGTCTTCATCGGCCTGAACCATGTGTTGCGCTCGTTCATGCGGCCCGGCCTGACCGCCGAGCAGAACGGTCAGATCGACAACTACTGGATCCCCAGCGCCGACGTGCAGTCCTTCCTGCACGCGCGTCTGTTCGGCGCGCCGCTGTCCTCGTACATCACGATCCCGCAGAACGAGCTCGACGCCTTCGTGCCGCACGTGGACCGGTTCACCGTCATCCTGGTGTCCATCCCGCTGATGGTCGTGGCCAGCATCGCCACCCACCTCACCGCCCGGCACAACGTGGCGCGTCAGACGGCTGCGGTCACGGCGAACCCGCAGACCGGCCTGATGAACAAGGTGACCCTGTACGTCTTCCCCTTCGGCGTGCTGATCTTCGGTGCCTTCCTGCAGATGGGTCTGCTGCTCTACTGGCTGAGCAACAACGGGTGGACGCTGTTCCAGCAGTACGTCGTCTACCGGAAGATCGACCGGGACGAGGCGGCGGCCAAGGAGAAGGCCAAGGAGCAGCGCAACAACCTCGCGCCCAAGCCGGGGCAGAAGCCCATCCAGCAGGTGAAGAAGGTGGCGCAGCAACCGGCGAAACCCGCTTCGGCTGTGCAGACCGACGCTGAGTCGGTCGAGTCGACGAACGGTGCGGACAGCGCCGACCAGTCCCCCGGTCCGATCCAGGGCCGAACCCCCAGCAAGAAGCAGACCCGGAAGCGTCGCTGACGCCGACGAGATCTGGAGAGGAGAGACCGTGTCGGAGACGGTGCAGACGGCTGAGGCCGAGGAGAGCGCCGAGACCCGTTCGTCGGCGTCGACCGAGGACCTGCTCGTCCAGGAGGGCGACATCGCGGGTGACTACCTCGAGCAGTTGCTCGACGTGCTGGACTACGACGGCGACATCGACCTGGACGTCGAGGCCGGCCGCGCCATCGTGAGCATCGACGGCGGCGAGGAGCTGGAGAAGCTGGTCGGCCCGCGTGGCACCGTGCTGGAGGCCCTGCAGGAGCTGACCCGACTCGCGGTGCAGCAGGAGACCGGCACCCGTAGCCGGCTGATGCTGGACATCGCGCAGTGGCGTGAGGGGCGTCGGACCGAGCTCAAGGAGCTGGGCAAGTCGGCGGCGGAGAAGGTGCTGTCCACTGGCGAGAAGGTGCGGCTGCACCCGATGACCCCGTTCGAGCGCAAGGTCGTGCACGACGCGGTGGCCGCGGTGAAGGGCACCTACAGCGAGAGCGAGGGCGAGGAGCCCCAGCGTCGCGTGGTGGTGTTCCGCGAGTCGTAGTTCGACCCGAGTTCCCAGGGCGGCCCGTTTCACGTGAAACGGGCCGCCCTTCTTTGTAGAGTGGGGAAAGCGCTGGAGGGCGCTTCCGGTCCGCGGGCAGGGACTCTCCCACCTCAGCACCACCCCGAGGTCTTCCGTCACGGTGACGATCTCCGGCCCGGCAAGCGGACGGCGGGCACCTGGAGGACGTCATGCCATCCGATCCGCCACTCCCCCGCGGCTCCCTGGAGTTCCAGCGCAAGCAGGCGAAGCGGTTGCTGCGCGAGTTCCACCTCGGTGAGCCCGAGGCCCTCGCCCGGGCCGAGGCGGTGCTCGGTGCCCGCGCCACCGTCCGCTTCCAACTCAGCGATGCGCTGCACGTGATCGCCGCCGAGCACGGCCACCGGAGCTGGCCACGCTTCCGCCGTGAGTTCGAGTCCCCGCGCACCGTGCGCACCGTGCACCGGATCGGCGTCGCCGCGGTGTCGATGTACGAGGAGCGTGCGCAGCGCTTGCTCGAGGACTGGGCCGCCCATCTGCCGGAGGCCGCCCGCCGGGTGCACTCGCACCTGCCGGACCACACGTCGATCGGTCTGCCCGACGCGCGCGTCGTGATCGCCCGCGAGTACGGCTACCCGACCTGGCGCGAGCTGGTGGCCGACGCGACCAGGGCCCGACGCGAGTACGCCGCCCCGCCGGTGGCGAACGTGCTGCGGGCGACCGAGCTGATCGCCGACGAGGACGCCGCGGGCCTGGCTGCCCTGCTGGCAGCCGACCCGAGCCTGAGCCCCGAGTCGCTGCTGGTACGGATCGCCCAACCACTGCATGCGCCCGAGCGGCTGGCGCTGCCGGACCAGGTCGGGGCCGACTGTCTGTCGGTGCTCATCGAGCGCTCGGTGGATCTGGTCGGCCCCCTGAACATCGCCTCCTGCTTCAACCAGGTCGAGCTGGTGCGCCTCCTGCTCGACGCGGGCGCCCCGGTGGAGCGGTTCGCTGAAGGTGGGATTACCGCCTTGCAGACTGCCGTCTACCACGGGTGCGCCGCCGCTGGCGATCTGCTCGCGGCGGTCGCGGTCGTGCCCGACGCGCTGTACCTCGCGGCTGGGGCCGGGCGGGTGGACCTGCTCCCCCGGTGGTTCGACTCACGGGGCGGACTGCGGCCGGAGGCGTTCACCGAGCGGCCCAACCTGTCGGACGTTGGCTGGCCGCCCGGACTCCCCCCCGAGTGGTGAACCGGCCGAGGTTCTCGGCGAGGCGTTCACCCTCGCCTGCTACAACGGGCGGGTGGCCGCAGCCGAGTGGTTGTGCCGTCACGGGGCCGAGGTGGACGCCCGGCCGTACCTCGGCATGACCGGGCTGCACCTCGCGGTCTTGGCGGACCACGGCGCGATGGTCGAGTGGTTGCTGGGACAGGGTGCCGACACCGCCCTGCGCGATGACCAGTACGACTCCACTCCCCTCGGATGGGCGGAGCACCTGGGGCGCACCGCCCAGATCGAGCTCCTGATCCGGTGACCGTGTTTCACGTGGAACCGTCGGTCGGGGAAGATGGCAGTCGACGGTTTCACGTGAAACAGGCAGCGGGACGGGAGCACATGACCGAGGTACAACAGGTACCGCTGGACGTGGTTGAGCGGGTGTTCGGCGACCGGGCACCTCTGGCCATCAAGTTCACCGCCATGCTCGCCGACCATGGAGTGGAGCGCGGTCTCATCGGTCCCCGCGAGGTGGACCGGCTCTGGGACCGCCACGTGCTCAACTCGGCAGTGCTGTCCGAACTCGTGCCCGCCGACTGTCGGGTGGTGGACGTAGGCTCAGGCGCGGGGCTGCCAGGCATCCCGCTGGCGATCGCTCGTCCGGATCTCCGGCTGACCCTGCTGGAGCCGATGGCGCGTCGCGTGGCCTGGCTGGAGGAGGTCGTCGAGACGCTGGGGCTCGCCGTGGACGTGGTGCGCGGACGGGCCGAGGAGCCGCCGGTGCGGCAGCGGCTGGGCGGCAGCGATGTGGTGACCGCCCGCGCCGTGGCCCCGATGGAGCGGCTTGCGGCGTGGTGCCTGCCCCTGGCACGACCGGGCGGCCAGTTGCTGGCGCTCAAGGGGGCCAGCGCCGCCGAGGAGCTGGCGCGCGATGCGAAGGCAGTGAGCAAGGCGGGCGGAAGCCGGCAGCGAGTGGTGTCCTGTGGAGACGCCGTGCTGGAGGTCCCGACCACCGTGGTGGTGGTCGAGCGGGACGAGTCAGCGGGCCGTCGTGACGGCGGGCGCCGGAGACGGAAGGATGGGTGAGCGTGCAGCCGTCGCAGAACCAGGCGACCGATGTTCCACGTGAAACAGTGCGACCCGCAGAGGCACACGACGGCCCCGTCGGAGCCGGAGAGGTACTACGCCCGATGAATCCAGCCACGAGTCAGTCGGTGATGTCCGGCGAGGGTGCCGGGTGGACCCCGATCGCCGCCGAGGCCGAACGTGCCACCAAGGTGCTGCACCCTGAATCCCTCAAACTCCCCCGCCCCACTCGTCGTCGCATCATGACGGTGGCCAATCAGAAGGGCGGCGTCGGCAAGACGACCAGCACGGTCAACCTGGCCGCCGCGCTGGCACTGCACGGGCTGAAGACGCTCGTGATCGACCTCGACCCGCAGGGCAACGCCAGCACCGCGCTCGCCGTGGAGCACCGCTCCGGCACGCCCTCGGTGTACGAGGTGCTCATCGGCGAGATCTCGCTGGCGGACGCGGCGGCGGTCAGCAACCAGTCCGAGAACCTCTACTGTGTGCCGGCGACCATCGACCTGGCGGGTGCCGAGATCGAGCTGGTCTCCATGGTGGCCCGTGAGTCCCGGCTCAAGGAGGCGCTGAACTCCGAGGCGCTGGACCAGCTCGGCGTGGACTACGTGTTCATCGACTGCCCGCCCTCGCTCGGCCTGCTGACGGTCAACGCGCTCGTGGCCGCCAAGGAGGTGCTGATCCCGATCCAGTGCGAGTACTACGCGCTGGAGGGGCTCGGCCAGCTGCTGCGCAACATCGAGCTCGTGAAGGCGCACCTGAACCCCGCGCTGGACGTCTCGACCATCCTGCTCACCATGTACGACGGGCGGACCAAGTTGGCGGACCAGGTGACCAGCGAGGTGCGCGGGCACTTCGGCGACACCTGCCTGTCCACGGTCATCCCGCGCAGCGTGAAGGTCTCCGAGGCGCCGGGTTACGGGCAGACCGTGCTCTCCTACGACCCGGGCTCGCGGGGCGCCATGAGCTACCTCGACGCCGCACGGGAGATCGCCACGCGTGGCGCTGAAGAAGGAACCGCATGAACGCCGCTGAGCGGAAGGGCGGGCTCGGTCGCGGGCTCGCCGCACTGATCCCCCAGGGGCCACCGGTCACGGCGGCGGGCAGCGCCCCCGTGGCCACCGCTCCCCCGGCACCGGCAGCTGCGAACGGCAGCGCCGGAGGCGGTGAGGTGGCGGGTGCGGTCTACCGCGAGATCACCATCACCGCGATCACGCCGAACCCGAAGCAGCCGCGCCAGGTCTTCGACGAGGAGGCGCTGGCCGAGCTGGAGCACTCGATCCGCGAGTTCGGGCTCATGCAGCCGATCGTCGTGCGGGATCTGGGCGACGACCGGTTCGAGCTCGTCATGGGCGAGCGCCGCTGGCGCGCATCCCAGCGCGCCGGGCTGGACGCGATCCCGGCGATCGTGCGGCAGACCGCGGACGACTCGATGCTCCGGGACGCGCTGCTGGAGAACATCCACCGCGCGCAGCTGAACCCGCTCGAAGAGGCGGCGGCCTACCAGCAGTTGCTGGACGAGTTCGAGGTGACGCACGAGGAGCTGGCGAGCCGGATCGGCCGCAGCCGACCGGTCATCACCAACACGATCCGACTGCTGAAGCTGCCGCTGCCCGTGCAGCGCCGGGTGGCCGCGGGCGTGCTCTCGGCGGGCCATGCCCGCGCGCTGCTCGGGCTGGAGGAGTCGGGGGCGCAGGAGGACCTGGCGACGAAGATCGTCGCGGAGGGGCTGTCGGTGCGGGCCACCGAGGAGGCCGTCACGCTCGCGAAGAGCGAGGCCCCGGCGAAGCCGAAGGCCGCTCCCCGCAAGCCGATCCAGGCGCCCGGTCTTCAGGACCTGGCGGAGCGGCTGTCCGATGCGTTCGACACCCGGGTGAAGGTCGACCTCGGCCGTCGCAAGGGGCGGATCGTGGTCGAGTTCGGCTCGGTGGACGACCTGGAGCGCATCGTCTCGCTGATCGCGCCCGATGCGACAAAACGGACACGTTCAACGGACAACCTCTAACCCCAGGTACTTACGTCACGGTGACGAAGGCGTTCGGGGCGGGTCAGCGCCCGCCCCGGGCCACCGCTCGCTCGACCAGTTCGGCGAAGGCCTCCCCCAGTGATCGGCCCGCCGCCTCCAGCGCCATCGGCAGCAGCGAGGTCTCGGTGAGTCCGGGCGAGACGTTCACCTGGATGAAGTTCACCGCCCCGTCCTCGCCGACGATCGCGGTCGTGCGGGACACGTCGCGCAGACCGAGCAGCCGGTGCGCGGCCACCGCGAGCGCGCCGACCTCCTCGGCCGCGGCGGGGCTCAGCCGGGCCGGGGCGTGGAACTCGGTGAGCCCTGCGGTGTAGCGAGCGGTGTAGTCGTAGACCCCGCACTGCGGGCTGATCTCCACCGCGGGCAGCGCCTCGGGACCACCCGGCCCCTCGAGCACGCCCACGGCCACCTCCACCCCCGGCACGAACCGCTCGGCGAGCACGGTGTCCCCGTAGGCGAGGCAACCCACCATCGCCGCGGGCAGCTCGGCGGCCTCGCGCACCACCTGGGTGCCCAGCGCCGAGCCGCCCTGGTCCGGCTTGAGGATCAGCGGCAGGCCGAGCCGCTCCACCAGTGCGTCCAGCACGGCCTGCGCGCCCAGTTCGCGGAACGTGCTGTGCGGCAGCACCACCCAGTCCGGGGTGTTCAGCCCGACCCTGGCCAGCTCCGACTTGGCGGTGGGCTTGTCCCACGCGCGACGGCAGGACCGCGAGTCGGTGCCCACGTAGGGCACGTCCAGCATCTCCAGGATCGACTGCACGGAGCCGTTCTCGCCCTCGCCACCGTGCATGGCGACCACCACGGCGTCCGGCCGGTTGGCGCGCAGCCGGTCGAGCAGTCCGCCGTCGGCGTCCCACTCCTCCACGGTGAGCCCGGCGGTGCGCAGCGCGGCGGACAGCCGCCGACCGGAGCGCAGCGACACGTCACGCTCGTGCGAGAGCCCACCCGACAACACGGCAACCCAGCGATCCGACATGCCGGTCACCGTAATGGAGGATCAGGCGGTGTCCGGAGTCGGCGTCTGCGGCCCACTCAGGTTCCGGCGGTGCACCGTGCCGAAGGTGCTCAGCAGCTCCATCTCGCCCTCCAGCACGGCCGCCAGGCGACGAACGCCCTCGCGGATGCGCTCCGGGGTCGGGTAGCAGTACGACAGGCGCATCTGCCTGCTGCCGAAGCTGTCCGCGTAGAACGCCGTGCCGGGCACGTACGCCACGCGCTGGGTGACCGCCCTGGGCAGCATCGCCTTGGTGTCCAGGCCTTCCGGCACGGTCAGCCACACGTAGAAGCCGCCGTCCGGCTTGGTCCAGGTGCAGCCCGAGGGCAGGTGCTGCTCCATCGCCGACAGGGTGGCGTCCCGGCGCTCCCGGTACGCCTCCTGGTAGGTCTTGATCTGGCCCTTCCAGTCGTGCTGGGTCAGGTAGCGGGTCACCACGGCCTGGGTGAACGCGGGCGGGCACAGGGTCGCCGACTCGGCGGCCAGCACCAGCTTCTCGCGCACCGCGTGCGGGGCGAGCACCCAGCCCACCCGAAGTCCCGGCGCGAAGGTCTTGGAGAACGAGCCCAGGTACACCACGTTGTCGGCCTCGACCGAGCGCAGCGCCGGGTAGGTCTGCCCGTCGAAGCCGAGCAGGCCGTACGGGTTGTCCTCCACCACGAGCACGTCGTGCTGGGCGCAGATCTCCAGGACCTCGGTCCTGCGCTGCACCGAGAGCGTGACGCCTGCGGGGTTCTGGAAGTTCGGGATCGTGTAGAGGAACTTCACGCGGCGCCCGGAGGCGGCCACGGCGGCCAGCGCGGCCCGCAGCGCCTCGGGCACCAGGCCCGCGTCGTCCATCTCCACGTGCACGACCTGCGCCTGGTAGGCCGAGAAGGTGCCCAGCGCGCCCACGTACGACGGGGCCTCGGCCAGCACCACGTCGCCCGGGTCGCAGAACACCCTGGTGACCATGTCCAGGCCCATCTGCGAGCCCACGGTCACCACCACGTCGTCGGGGTGCGCGCGGATGCCCTCCAGGGCCATGACCTCGCAGATCTGCTCGCGCAGCTCGGGCATGCCCTGCGCGGAGCCGTACTGCAGCGCGGTGAGGCCCTCGGTGGCCACCAGTCGGCCGATGTCCGCCGACAGCGCGTCCAGCGGCAGGGCGGCCAGGTAGGGCATGCCACCGGCCAGGGAGACGACCTCGGGGCGGCTCGCCACCGCGAAGAGCGCTCGGATCTCAGATGCCGTCATGCCCGCGGTGCGCGCCGCGTAGCGGCTCAGGTGCGGGTCAAGGCTGCGGGCGCCCTGCTGGGCGGGCTGAGAACCGGGGGCTGTCACCGTCGCACTCCATCCGGAGGGTATAGATCAGTCGAGTGTAACCGCCGTCCCGATCGGGGCCGCCTGCTTCCGACGCTCGTCACATCGGCCTATGCTGGTCCGGGTTCCCGTGGGTGACACGGGCGGTGAAGTCTGCTTGCTGTCCTTGCTCAGGGAGGTCTTGTGTCGCGGCGCGTCGTGGGCGTCACACTGGACAACCTGGAGCACCTGCCCAAGCGGTGCCGCAAGTGCGTGTTCTGGGAGCTCGCGCCGCACCTGAAGGAGCAGGCCGAGGAGTACGGCCAGACCGACTTCGAGAAGGAGGCCTGGATCTCCAGCGTGCTGCTGGAGTGGGGCTCCTGCGGCCGGGTCATCTACGTGGACGGCGTGCCCGCCGGGTACGCGCTCTACGCCCCGCCCAGCGCCGTGCCCAGGGCTGTGGCCTTCCCCACCGCCCCGGTCTCCGCCGACGCGGTGCTGCTGACCTCCCTGCACGTGCTGCCCGAGTTCGCCGGTGGCGGGCTGGGCCGGGTGCTGGTGCAGGCGGTGGCCAAGGACCTCACCAAGCGCGGGGTGAAGGCCGTCGAGGCCTTCGGCGACGGCTCGATCGACGAGCCCAACGGCTGCGTCATCCCGGCGAACTTCCTGCTCTCCGTGGGCTTCAAGACGGTGCGCCCGCACCCGCGCTGGCCCAGGCTGCGCCTGGAGCTGCGTACCGCGCTGTCCTGGAAGGAAGACGTGGAGGCCGCGCTGGAGCGCCTGCTCGGCACCGTCACGATCACCGGGGTGGGCAGCTCCGAGCCCACGCTGCGCCCGGCCTGAGCACGAACAAGGCCCCCGCGCCGCAGCACGGGGGCCTTGTCGACAAATCTACCTACTCGGCCTTGGCCAGCTCGTGCTTGAGCAGGTCGCCGAAGGTGAAGGTGCCGGTCGGCTGGTCGTTCTCACCCAGCAGGTACAGCCGCTTCACGGCCACGAGGATGCCCTCGGCCACGGTGTCCCGGAAGGTCGGGTCGGACAGCAGCGCCCGGTCCAGCTCGTTGGTCAGGTAGCCGACCTCGACCCGCACCGCCGTGCAGCGGGTGGACCGCAGGATGTCCCAGGTCCTCGGGTGCGAGCGGCAGTCCGGCATGCCGGTGCGGGCGACCAGCTCGCGCTGGATGAACCCGGCGAGGGCCTCACCCACCGTGGAGGTCGTGCCGTTGCCGGTGCCGAAGTGGAAGCTGGCCAGGCCGCGCGCGTTGGGCGAGCGGTTGGCGTCCACGTGCAGGGACAGGATCAGGTCCGCGCCCGCCTCGTTGGCGAAACGGGCCCGCTCCGACTCGGGCGGGCACTGGTTGGGCCCGCGGGACAGCAGCGCCTCCATGCCGGTGGCCTGCATGCGGCCCTCCAGCCTGCGCGCCAGGTCCCAGACCAGGTCGGCCTCGCTGAGGCTGCCGACCACCACGCCGCGGTCCCGGCCGCCGTGGCCCGGGTCGATGACGATCCGCTTGCCGCGCAGCCTCGGACCGGCCCTGCGGACCTGCTCCTGCTCGCGCAGGAACACCGGCCGCCCGCCACGCACCTTCGGCTTGAGCTGGCGCAGCGCGCGCACCGTCTCGGCCCCGCAGATGCCGTCCACGGTCAGCCCGTACTCGCGCTGGAAGTTGCGCAACGCCTGCTCGCTGCGCAGGTCGAAGACGCCACTGTGCCGCCCGGCGTCGAAGCCGAGCTCCAGCAGCCGCTCCTGCAACGTGGCCACGTCGTCCCCGGACATCGGGTGCGAGACCAGGTAGGCCAGTGGACGGTCACCCAGCTGGAAGGTGGCGGCACGCAGCGCGGAATAGGTCGCCGTGCCGACGAGGCCGTCGGTGATCAGGCCCCGCTGCTGCTGGAAAGCCCGAACCGCGTGTTCGACGTCCACGTCGAACACCTCAGCTCCAGCACTGGTCTCGGGCAGCAGCCCGAGCGCGGTGAGAGTCGTCCTGATCTCGGCGACAGCCGGACCGACGTCACCGCGGCGGAGTACCTGCATGCACCCCTCGCTCGATCGGGCGCCGGATACACCGGCGCGGTTTGCGACGCTTTATTGTGCCCTGCCCGTGACAATGCTCCACACAGGGCTACGCAGAGCGTTCGGACCACTACCGACCTAGCCCGAATGGCCGCGTGGCCTGTACGTCGATGGTAAGACGCACAGGCCACGCGGTCGGGTTGCTCCCAGGTGTGTCACAGCACGTCGGACAACTCCGCCAGCATCGCGGCCTTCGGCTTGGCGCCGACGATCTGCTTGGCCGGCTTGCCGCCCTGGAACAGGATCATCGTCGGCACGGACATGATCTGGTAGTCCCTGGCGATGGTGGGGTTGGCGTCGATGTCCAGCTTGGCGACGGTGAGCTTGTCGCCGTGCTCGGCGGCGATCTCCTCCAGCACCGGCGCGACCATCTTGCACGGGCCACACCAGGTGGCCCAGAAGTCGACCAGCACGGGCTTGTCGCTCTGCAGGACGTCCTCGACGAACGACTTGTCCGTGACGGTCACGGTGTTGCCGGCCATGGTTCTCTCCTCGTCGTACTGCGTGGTGATCAGGTCAGTTGGCGGCGGCCGCTGCCGCGGGCTCGTCGCTCGCGGCGTGCTCGGCCAGCCAGCGCTCGGCGTCGATGGCCGCGGCGCAGCCGGAGCCCGCCGCGGTGATCGCCTGCCGGTAGGTGTGGTCCACCAGGTCGCCAGCGGCGAACACGCCGTCCAGGTTGGTGTACGTGGACTGCTCGCGCACCTTGACGTAGCCCTCCCCGTCCACGTCGACCTGGCCGGTGACCAGCGCGCTGCGCGGGTCGTGGCCGATCGCCATGAACAGGCCGGTCACGTCGAGCCTGGACTCGGCGCCGGTCACGGTGTCGCGCACCGTGGCCCCGGTGACGGTGGTCTCGCCCAGCACCTCGGTGACCTCGGCGTTGAGCAGCCACTTGATCTTCTCGTTGGCCTTGGCGCGCTCCAGCATGATGCGCGAGGCGCGGAACTCCTCGCGCCGGTGCACGATGGTCACGCTGCGCGCGAAGCGGGTCAGGAAGGTGGCCTCCTCCATCGCGGAGTCGCCCCCACCGACCACGGCGATGTCCTGGTCCCGGAAGAAGAAGCCGTCACAGGTGGCACAGGCGGACACGCCCCGGCCCAGCAGCCGCTGCTCCCCCGGCACGTCCAGGTAGCGCGCCGCGGCGCCCATGGCCAGCACGACGGCCCTGGCCGCGTAGCGCACGCCGTTCGCGGTGACGTACTTGACCTCACCGGCCAGCTGCACGTCCTCCACGTCCTCGGCGCGCAGCTCGGCGCCGAACCGCTCGGCCTGGGCGCGCATCTGCTCCATCAGCTCGGGCCCCATGATCCCGTCGCGGAAGCCCGGGTAGTTCTCCACCTCGGTGGTGGTCATCAGTGCGCCGCCGTACTGGGTGCCCTCGAACACCAGCGGTTCCAGCTGGGCACGAGCCGCGTATACCGCCGCCGTGTACCCCGCGGGACCGGACCCGACGACGATCAGGTTCCGGATGCCTTCCGACTCCGCAGCCACTGGCAGGACCTCCGTATCAGCTTTGTCTTCGTCAACGCGATGGTAGGTGCCCAGAATTCCGCCGCCGCCGTCCGGAGTGACACGGCCGACAGGAGGGGGGCTGTTCAAGTCCTGGTAATGATCTCGCGGATCGCGTGCGCGCTGCCTCTGGGCTGCCTGCCCAGGTCGAACAGCCCGTACGGGACCCGGTGGCCGTGCAGCCACTCGTAGTTGTCGATCCCGGTCCAGAAGAACACCCCGCGCAGGTCCAGCCCGCGCCCGAGCGCCCCGCGCACCTCGGCCAGCGCCGCACGCAGGTACTTCGTACGGGCCAGGTCATCGGTTCCGCCCCAGCCCAGCTCGCTGACCAGGAAGCTCCGGCCGGGCAGTTCCTCACCCAGCCTGCGCAGCACCAGGCCCAGCCCCTCTGCCCACCGCACGTAGCCCTGCGGGCCGACAGGCAGCCCGGACGGGTGCGGGTGCAGGCCGCCCGCGGCGTCCACCGCCATGGCGTAGTAGTACGAGAAGCCGTAGTGGTCGAACGCCTCGGCGAACGCGTCGCTGCGGGCCAGCGCCAGCCAGGAGCCCCACACGACCCCGTCCAGGGCCCGTGCGGCGTCCGCGGCGCCGGGCGAGGGGTCGGCGGGCGAGATCGGCGCCAGCGCGTGCACGCTGGCCACCGGCTGACCCCCGCCGCGCAGGCGCAGGGCGGCGTGCACGGTGGCCAGGTGGACCGCCCGCAGTGCGGCGGCGAACTCCTGGCGGGACACGTGGCCGGGCGGGAACTGGTCGGTCAGGTAGCGGCGGGCCGCGAAGCTGGCCGGGGCGTTCACCGGCTTCCAGCCGAACACGAGGTCGCCGAAGGTGTCCGCGACGAAGTCCACGTGCCGCGCCCAGACCTGGCCCGCGTCCGGGGCGAGGAAGCCGCCCGCCTCGGCGAACCACCGCGGCAGCACCGAGTGCAGCAGGCAGACCCAGATCCGCAGCCCGGCGGACCTGCCCGCGGCGAGCACCTCGCGGTAGTGCTCGACGGCGGCCCGGTCGTACTGCCCGCGCACCGGCTCCAGCCGGGCCCAGTCCAGGGACAGCCGGTGGTGGGTCAGCCCCCAGTCGGCCAGCAGCGCGAAGTCCTCGCGGTAGCGGGTGGCGAAGCCGTTGCCGTCCCCGGACTCGGGTGCCCGCCCGGCCAGCTCCCACGCGCGCCAGTCCGATGCGGGCGCGGCGCCCTCGGTCTGGGTGGCCGATGCCGCGGTCCCCCACCAGAACGAGCCGGGGAATCCGCTCACCCTGCCTCCCCGCGTCGGCGTGCTGCTCGAAGGTGTGTACGCCGACGGTGCCACACGCGTTCACGAGCACGTTGACCAGGTGGGAACAGTGAACAGACAGCGCTCCACCCCGGCCGGATCAGGACTAAGCTCGACAAACGCGACTTCACCGGCCGCTCTCCGGCCTGGGGGTGTGCAGCTGGGCCGGGACCGCCGGTCCTGGCCCAGCTGTGCGTCAACCGTTCAGCCTCCGATGACGCTGTTCGCGATCGTGGCCGGGTTGCCCGCCGCGCAGGTCGGCTCCACCACGAGCACCTGGGTGCGCATGACCTTGCCGGTCGGCAGCAGGAACATCACGCCCTGCTTGCCCTTGACCTCCACGCGGCGCACGCCCAGCGGGCTGACCTGCGGGTTGACCCCGTTGGCCTGGAGGCAGGCGGTGATCTTCTGCGGGCTGTCCAGCGCACCCGCGTCCTTGGCGCCGAGCACCTTGGGCAGCGCGGCCCCGTAGTCCTCGTTCTGGAGCAGCAGCGGGCCGTTGGGCGGCTCCGTACGCGGTTCGGAGGAGGTGGCGTTGCCCGGGGTTGGCACGGCCTGCGGGAAGCCGCTGGTCGGCGTGCCGGTGGTGCTCACCAACATGGTCACGCCCACCGCCACGGCCGCCGCCGCGACCAGCCCGGAACCCCAGCCCAGCCTGCGGTTTCGCCGCCTGCGGGCGGCCTCGATGTCCACCACGGGCGCGATCGGCGCCGGTCTGCTCGCGGCGACCTCGGCGGCCAGCGCCGCGTCGATCCGCGCGGCCACGTCCTCGGGCATGCGCATGGTCGGCAGGTTCGCCAGCTCGGCCTGGGTGGCGTCCAGCGCGCCGAGCACCGCCAGCGCCTCGGCGTCCCCGGCGACCAGCGCGCGCAACTCGGCCTCCTCGGCCTGGTCGAGCACGCCGGCGTGGAGGTCAGCCAGCAGGTCGACAGACCACGGCGGCCCGCTCCGCCGCTCATCCCCGGTCATCGGCCCTCCCAGTGACGTTGCTGATGCACAGCCCTTGTGTCACCTGGGACGTTCGCATCTGCACTCGGGTTCCGCAGGTGCCCCAGAAGTTTCGCCAGCTTCGCTCGGCCACGGGCACAGCGGCTCTTCACCGTGCCCTCCGCGATGCCCAGCAGCTTGGCCGTCTCGGCCACCGAGTAGCCCTCCACGTCGACCAGCACGATCGGCGCGCGCTGCTCGTCGGGCAGCTCGGCCAGCGCGTCCTGGACCACCATTCTGGTCTGCAGGTCCGACACGGCGTCTCTGGGCAGCGCGGGCTCGGCGGCCCCCGTACCCGGCTCGGGCAGCGGCACCGTCGGGCGGGCCTGCCTGCGCCGGATCCGGTCCAGGCAGGCGTTCACCACGATCCGGTGCAGCCAGGTGGTCACCTGCGACTCGGCGCGGAACGCACCGGCCGCGCGGAACGCGGAGATGAAGGCCTCCTGGAGCGCGTCAGCCGCTTCCTCGGGGTCGCGCAGGGTGCGCAGTGCCACTGCCCACATGCGGTCCCGATGTCGCCTGACCACCTCTGCGAAGGCATGCGGATCGCCGGCGGCGTGGGCCGCTATCAGGTCGGCGTCCGAGCTGGCGGCTGCGGTCACCGGCTGAGGATATAGGTCAGCCGATGATCGTCAGGCCGCTGCCGTGCACTTGAGCTCGTTGATCTGGGCGCTGTAGAACCTGCCGCCGTCGGTGAGCTTGGTCAGCCAGACGATCACGCGCTGGCCCGGCGCGGTCATCTTCACCGGGACCTGGGTCTCGCCCTTGCCGAGGGTCGCGTTGCCGACCACCTGGGTCTGGGACAGCTCCGGGTTGTCGGTGGCCGCGGTCCTGATCTCCACCACGGTGCCCTCGCTGGGCGAGGTGATCGTCACCTGGGCCAGCTTCACCGGCTGGGCGAAGGTCAGCATCAGCCCGATGCCGGGCTTGAGCGCGGGGAAGTTGCTCACGTACCGGTCGGTGCGCCAGGCGGTGTTCGGGTCCCCGTCGGTGGCCAGCGTCGCCTTGTTCTGGCTGTCCGGGTCCCCGGCCACGTTGAAGACCGCCACGCTGCTCGGCTTCACCGGACCGGCCTGGGCCGGCGTGCCGGTGCTGCTGGGCGTGCCCTGCTGGCTGGAGGGCACCACCGCCTGGGTGATCACCAGCGGGGGGCTGCCGTCGTTCTTGTTCGAGTCGCTGAAGAAGCCGATGATCGTCATCGCGATCCAGCCGAGCACCAGCAGGGTGGCCAGCGCCAGCACGCCCACGCCCACCGCGAGTTTGCGGCTGCGGGTCTTGTCCTTGACCGGGCGGCGGGTGGTCCACACCACGTCGTCCTCGGGCTCTTCCGGCACCGCGGGGATCAGCCCGGTCTCCGCCTCGGCCTCGGCGATCTCGTCGAGCACCTGGAGGATCGCGGCCCCGGTGCGGATGCCGCCGACGCTGGTGTCCTCCAGGCTGCGCACGGCCACCGTGGACAGCGCGTGCGGCACCACCGGGTGCAGGCTGCGCGGCGCGACCACGCTGCCATTCGGCCCGATCGGCGCCACAGGTATGCCCTCGGGGCCACCCGGCAGGGCCCAGCGGCCGGTCAGCAGCAGGTACAGGATCGCGCCGAGGCCCTTGACGTCGTCGCGGGAGACGGCCTCCGCACGCGGCCCCGGGAAGGCCAGCCGCAGTTGCCCCTCGGGCGTGACGCGGATGCGCTGCGGGTGCTCGGTGCCCAGCACCAGCCCCGCGTGGTGGGCACCCTCCACGGCGGCGGCCAGCGGCTCGAGCAGCCGGGACGCGGTGGCCGGGGGCAGCGGGCCGTCCGCGATCAGGTCGATCAGGTCGGTGCCGTTGGTCCACTCGGCGACCACGATGCCCAGCACGTGCTCCTTGCTGGACACGCCGCTGCCGGGGCTGAGCACGTCCAGGATGCGCGAGACCCCGGGGTGCGCGTAGCTGGCGGCGTGCGTGGCCCGCTCCAGGGTCCGTCGAACCCTGGCGGCCTGCGCCGCGTCTGACTGGGTGCCGACCAGTACGGTGAGTGCCACGTCACGGCCGAGTTGGCCGTCGCGGGCCCGCCACAGCTGGGCGTCGCAGCGCTGGTCCACGCCGGAGTAGCTGAGCAGGCGGTACCTGCCGTCGCCGACGACGCCGCCCGGCATCAGGGCAGGTCCCGGCTGCCCGGACCCTCCCCTGCCTGGGACGGCTACCTCTGTCGGCCTGCTAGTCACGAACCCCGCGCTCTCTGCTGCTCCCGTTCGCAACGAGCGTACGTGAATCCGCCCCGGGAGGCCGGGGACGCCAGCACCCTCAGCGACGCACGAATCGGGTGATTCGGTTCAGCGCGGGCTGCATCTCGCTCACCCTGAGCAAGGTCATCATGCCGAAGGCGCACGCCAGGCCGACCAGTCCGCCGATGACCAGCGCCAGCCAGGCCCCGAGCACGTGGTGGATCCCGTTGGGCACGAAGTGGTTGACCGCCAGCGCCACCCCCAGGGCCGCCGCGGCGCCCCAGACCGAGCTGACCGCGGTCTTGACGTAGGTCTTCACCACCCGCCTGCTGCCCAGCTTGCCGAACCTGCGGCGCAGCCACAGCTCGCCGATGACCATGCCGAGCACGTAGCTCAGGCCGTTCACGCAGCAGATGCCGAAGATCACCAGGTTGGTGGGCAGCAGCACGCAGGCGAAGGTCGCGGGCACCTGGAAGACGACCATGATCGTGCGCAGCACGGTGGGCGTGCGCGCGTCGTTGAAGGCGTAGAACACGCGCAGTTGCAGCAGGGTGATCGCGTAGGGCAGCAGCAGGAAGGCCGAGGCGGTCAGGCCCAGCCCCAGCTGGAACGGGCCGTCGCCCTGCTGGCGCCAGCCGAACAGGCCCACCCCAACGGCGGGGCCGAGCACGGTCAGCACCCCGCTGATCGGCACCAGCAGCACCGCGCTGAGCCTGCTGCCCTGGGACAGGTAGTCCAGCACCGCCCCGTTGTCGCCCTCGGCCGCCGCCCTGCTCATCTTCGGCATGATCGCCGTGAGCAGGGAGACGCCGAGCACCCCGTAGGGCACCTGCAACAGGTTCCAGGACTGCAGGAAGATCGACAGGGAGCCGTCGGTGGCCCCGGTGGCCACCTTGGAGATCGCCCACATGGTGACCTGACTCACAGCCACGTAGCCGAAGGCCCAGAGCATCAGCCCGCCGAACTCACCGATCCGACGGTCCCAGCCCCAGCGCCAGCGCAGCGCGAACCCGCTCCTGAGCAGGGCGGGCACCAGCACGAGGGCCTGTGCCGCCACACCAAGGGTGCTGCCGATGCCCAGCACCAGGAACTTGGCGTCGGTCATGTGGAACGGGTTGAGGTCCGGGTTGCCCGGCACCACCACGTAGGCGGCCAGCGTGCCGAACATGATCAGGTTGTTGGCCACCGGTGCCCAGGCGGGCGCCTTGAAGATGTTCTGGGCGTTGAGGATCGCGCTGAACAGGGCGCTGACCCCGTAGAACAGGATCTCCGGCAGCACCAGGTAGCTGAACGCGGTGACCAGCTCGGGCCGCTTGAAGTCCGAGTTGGTGAAGGTGGCCGTCAGCACGGGGGCCAGTGCCACCGCGAGCACGGTGACCACCAGCAGCATCACCGTGCCCATGGTGACCAGGCGCTGGGTGTACGCCTGGCCCTCGTCCTCGTCCTCGACGCGGGCCCGCACCAACACCGGGATGATCACGCTGCTCAGCACGTTGCCGACGAACAGCTCGTAGATCATGTTCGGGAAGGTGTTGGCCAGGTTGTAGGCGTCCTGGGTCGCCGAGATGCCCAGCAGCACGGTCAGCCCGAGCCGCCAGCCGAAACCGGTCACCCGGCTGATCAGCGTGGCCACGGCCATGGAGCCGCTGGCCTTGGCGATGGACGGTTCCTGCTCCGGCTTCTCGATCGGGGCCGTGACCTCGGCGGCGGCGCTCGCCGTCAACTCTGCTCCACGTGCTGCTTGGCGTGCACCGGGGCGGGCGCGAGCTCGCTGGGCACCGGTTCGACAGGGGCTGCGGCCTCGGCGCGGCGGGCCCGGGAGGCCTTGAGCCTGCGGTAGATGCGCAGGCCGGACAGGGCGAACAGGGCGGCGGCGGCGAAGCCGGTGATCACCAAGGTGGTGACGCCCACCGCCGTGGAGGACAGTTCGAACCGGCCGGAGGAGCCGAGCCGGTGGTTGCCGGTCTGGGTGTACACGGTGGCGTCCACGCTGAACTGCCCGGTGCGCACCACCTTGGACGGGATCTGCACGTCGCGGGAGTTGCGCGCCGGGATGAGCTGCACCGGCACCTCGTCCGGGTTGATGCCGGTGGTGTTGGACAGCCGCACCTTGACCTTCACCAGCACCGGCAGCCGGTTGGTGACCCGCACCGGCAGCGGGGCGTCCTCGGAGGCCAGGCTGATCGGGCTGGTCGGCTGCACCACGAACACGCCCTGGCGGACCCCGTCGATCAGCTCGTTCGCGTGCTCCAGGGACTGCCTGGCCCCCGCCTCGTCACCGGCCCACGCCCCGGAGGCGCTGCGCACCAGGTCGTTGACCACCGGCGCCATGAACGCCTGCGGGGTGACCGCCAGCGAGGCGTCCTGGTCCATCGAGTTGATCAGGTCGGTCGCCGCGGACGCCTTCTCCTGCACGGCGTCCATGTTCGGCGCGTACGGCGGGGTGTACTGGGGGTCCGCCACCTTGCCCGCCACGGCGCCAGCCAGCAGCGGGGACAGGCTGCCCGCGGCCAGGTACTGCTGGGACACCAGTGACTGCAAGCCGTCGAGCAGGCCCTTGGCGTCGGCGGAGGAGACGGTCCACTGGTGCGGCGGCGCCACGACCAGCGGCTGGCCCGAGGAGGCCCGCAGCTGGGCCGCGGCCAGCGCGGCCTGCACCGAACCCGAGCCGCTGGCCAGTGCCGCGGCCACCAGGTCGTCGGTGCGCACCGCACGCGGACCCTTGTCCGAGCCCAGTCGCACCGGGTCCGCACCCGGCACGACCGCGCCCGAGACCAGCACGTCCTGCACGCCCGCACCGGCCAGGTCGGTCACCGTCTTGGCGTCGACCTGCCCGTTGATCGGCCACACCAGGTGCTGCACCGGGCTGGCGCCCAGCAGGTCCTTGAGCAGGTTGCTGTTGCCCTCGGACACGGCCGAACCGATCAGGCCGTGCGCGTTGGCGGTGTTCAGCGCGGTGATGTCGGCGTCGGCGAAGGGCAGCGCGAAGAAGCACTTGCCCTGCACGTACTGCTTGAGGCGGCTGAGCCAGCTGCTCGCGGCGGCCTGCCCCTTGCCGGGGTGGTTCTCGCCGTCGGCGCCGCGCACCTGGTAGTCCCCGGTCATGCCGCGCACGGTGACCGCCAGGTCGGGGTCGACCGCCACGCACAGCGAGCCGGTCAGCCCGCTCGGCGCCGACTCCAGGGCACCCAGCAGCGCGTCCAGCCGCCCGCCGGGCGCCAGCGAGGTGGCCAGGTCGTCATCGGTGAGCACCGGGGCGTTCGGCTGGCTCTCGTCGAGCACCCTGGGCCGGTCCGCCAGCGGCCACAGCACCGTCAGCTTCGCCGGGCTCGCGGGCTTGGGCAGCGAGGGGCCGCCGGGCACGCCGAGCACCGGCAGCAGGGTCAGCGACTGGCCCACCTTGGCCCGCTGGCCGTAGTCCGGGGTGCCGTTGGCGTTGACCACGAGCGGGTACACGCCCGGCTCGTTGATCAGCAGGCTCTCCCCGGCCTGGCCGTGCAGCGACACGTTCAGGGTGAACGGCACGCTCTGGCCCGGCGCCAGCGAGGCGACCTGGTTCAGGAAGTTCGTGCTGACCTCGTTGGTCGGGGTGGGCTTCTGCAGCGCCCCGCGCAGGCCGTTCTCGTCCAGCTTGCCGCCGCGTTCCAGCCGCACGTCCAGCCGGTCCACCTTGCGGTCACCGACGTTGGTCAGCGTGCCGCTGACCGACAGCGTGTCCTGCTGGTCGCTGGTCACCAGCTGCGGGTGCAGCGGGTTGACGTCGATCCTGATCCGGTTCTGCTGGTCGGAGGCCTGCGGCGGCGCCGCGTACGCCCCGGGCGACAGCACGACCGTGAAGGCGGCGGCCGCCAGTGCCGCCAGCACCCTTTTCACGCGGACTCCGGTTCGTCGGTGGAGGGCGTGCGCCCAGCCAGCAGGTCGAGCGCCAGCCGCACCAGGCGGCGTTCGTCGGCGTAGGCCAACCGCTCGTCCAGTTCACCCAGCGGCACCCAAGCCACCTCGGTGACCTCCACGTCCTCGTCTGACAGTTCTCCACCGACCGCCTGGAGCAGGAAGTGGTGGACGGTCTTGTGCACGCGCCGGTCCTCGGCCACGAACCAGTAGTCGATTGTGCCGAGCTTGCGGAGCACCCTGCTGTCGATCCCGGTCTCCTCGGAGACCTCGCGGACCGCGGTCTGCTCGGCGGTCTCCCCGGTCTCGATGTGGCCCTTGGGGAGTGACCAGAGCAGTCTGCCCCGCCGGTCCAGCCGTCCGATCACCGCCGCGCTGCCGTGATCAACATCCAACACCAGGCCGCCCGCGGAGGTTTCGTCGACCGTCCGCAGGCGCCTGCCCCGGCGCCTGCTGCGGCGCCCCGGCTTGGTTCCGCCGGAGCGACCGGACGACGGGGACATGACGCGATGGTAGTGCGCTGCGCGGTGTGCTGGTCGTTGCGGCGCGACAGCGGTCGGTCACCGCGCGTCGTACCCGTACCCTGGTGCGTCGTGTCCGGTTCGAACTCGTCCAGCGCCGCGCGTCTCCGTGAGAACGCCGTGGTGGAACTCCTGCGCATCTCCCCCGTCGCCGAGGAACTGGCCAAGCGGTTCGCCGCGGCCGGTCACCAGCTCTACCTCGTCGGGGGCAGCGTGCGCGACGCCCTGCTCGGCAGGCTGGGCACCGACCTGGACTTCACCACCGACGCACGACCACAGCAGGTGCTGGCCATCCTGCGCGGCTGGGCCGACGCCGTGTGGGAGACCGGCATCGCCTTCGGCACCGTCGGCCTGACCAAGCACGGCACCACGCTGGAGATCACCACCTTCCGCGCGGACAGCTACGACCGGGTGACCCGCAACCCCGAGGTGACCTTCGGCGACTCCATCGAGGCGGACCTGCTGCGCAGGGACTTCACCGTGAACGCCATGGCGGTGGAGCTGACCGAGCGCCGCTTCGTCGACCCGTACGGGGGCATGGAGGCGCTCGCCGCCAAGGTGCTGGACACCCCGGCGACCCCGCAGGAGTCCTTCGCCGACGACCCGCTGCGCATGCTGCGGGCGGCCCGGTTCGTCAGCCAGCTCGGGTTCAGCCCGGCGCCACGCGTGGTCGAGGCGATGACGGCCATGTCGGAGGAGTTGTCCAGGATCACCGCCGAGCGCGTGCAGACCGAGCTGTCCAAGCTGCTCTGCGGGGCGCACCCGCGCCGGGGCGTCGAGCTGCTGGTGGACACCGGGCTGGCCCGGATCGTGCTGCCCGAGCTGCCCGAGATGCGGCTGGAGATCGACGAGCACCACCAGCACAAGGACGTGTACGAGCACTCGCTTGTCGTGCTGGAGCAGGCCGTCGACCTGGAGCAGGACGGGCCCGACCTGGTGCTGCGACTGGCCGCCCTGCTGCACGACATCGGCAAGCCGGCCACGCGCCGGTTCGAGTCGGGCGGCGGGGTGAGCTTCCACCACCACGAGGTGGTCGGGGCCAAAATGGTCCGCAAGCGTTTGCGTGAGCTGCGGTACAGCAAGGACGTCATCGCCGACGTGTCCCAGCTGGTGTTCCTGCACCTGCGGTTCCACGGCTACGGCAAGGGCGAGTGGACCGACTCCGCGGTGCGCCGCTACGTGACCGACGCGGGCCCGCTGCTGACCCGGCTGCACAAGCTGGTGCGGGCCGACTGCACCACGCGCAACCGGCGCAAGGCGCAGAACCTGCAGCGCTCCTACGACGAGCTGGAGCAGCGCATCGCGCGGATCGCGGCCGAGGAGGACCTGGCCCGCGTGCGCCCGGACCTGGACGGCAACGAGATCATGAAGCTGCTTGGGCTGCCGCCCGGCCCGCTGGTGGGCAAGGCGTGGAAGCACCTCAAGGACGTGCGCCTGGACCGCGGCCCGCTCAGCCACGAGGAGGCCGTGGCCGAACTGGTCAGCTGGGCGCGTGAGCAGGGCATCGAGGCCCCTGGCCAACCCTGAGGTTCAGCGCGGGCTGCTCGGGTGGGCGCGCAGCACCAGCAGGTAGCCGCCCAGCCCGAGCAGGTACAGCGCGGCGGCGCCGAGCACGATGCCCGGGGACCGGCCGTCCATCGGCACCAGCCAGGCGGCCAGCGCGGCGCCCGCGACCTGGGTGATGTTGAACAGCGTGTCGGACACGGAGAACACCCGGCCGCGTGAGTCGTCGTGCACGTCGCGCTGGATGGCGGCGTCCACGCTCAGCTTCACGACCTGGCCACAGGCGGTGATCACGAAGGCCGCGACCAGGATCGTCGGCAGCAGCATGGGCAGGCCGAGCCCGAGCAGCGCGGCGCAGCCCAGCACCATCGCACCGGACACGACGGCGGCCCGGCCGAACCGCCGCACCAGGCGCGGGGTCAGCAGCCCGGCCGTCAGCAGCCCGGCCGCACCCGCGGCGACCGCCTCGGTCAGCCCGGCCGCCCCGGCGCGCAGCGGCCCCATGTTGTGGAAGCTGTACTTCATCAGCAGCACGATCACCAGCAGCGCGCCGCCGTACGCGATGCGGTGCGCCACCAGCGCGATGAACCCGGCCGCCACCGAGGGCACGCGCAGCGCGGCCCGTCCGCCGTCGGCCAGCCCCCTGGCCACGGCGACCACCGTGGCCGCGGGCTCGTTGATCTCGTCCGGGCCGAGTTGCCCCACGGCGAACCTGGCCGCCAGCAGGCAGCACAGCGCCACCCCGAGCACCGCCGTGGAGGTCACCAGGGCCGAACCGAGGTTGCCCGAACCGAGCACGGCACGCAGTGCGAAGGCGCAGGCCCCGCCGATCGCCGCCGTGGCCGCGCCCAGGGTCGCCACGATCGAGTTGCCGCTGACCAGGTCGCGCGGCTCCACCACGTGCGGCAGCGCCGCGGACAGCCCGGAGCCGATGAACCGGCTGACCCCCATCACCAGCAGGGCCGCCGCGTAGATCAGCCCGTTCTCCAGCCCGAACCCGTCCGCGGCGGCGGCCAGCAGCACCAGCACGGCCCGCACCAGGTTGGCGATGATCAGCAGTTTGCGCCGGTCCCAGCGGTCCAGCAGGGCGCCCGCGAACGGTCCGATCACCGAGTACGGGCCCAGGATCACCGCGAACCCGGCGGCGATCGCCAGCGGGTCGGCCTGCCGCTCGGGGTTGAACAGCACCGCACCGGCGAGCCCGGCCTGGAACACGCCGTCGGCCCACTGCGAGGCGAGCCTGCACAGCAGAAGGCGCCGGAAGTCCGCGCTGGCCAGCATTCTGCGCACCGCGTGCGGATCGGTTCTCGTGGTGGACGCCACACGAGGAGCCTACGTGCCCGGCGGGCTGCCACCGGATCACACGTCGGCAGTGGGATCATGGCCTGGTGCGACCAGACCGCGACGTGGAGCCGGGCTCACTGCTGGTTGCCGCACCGAGCCTGCTCGACTCGAACTTCCGCCGAACCGTGGTGTACATCATCGATCACCGCGATGAGGGCACGCTCGGTGTGGTGTTGAACCGGCCCAGCGAGGTCGCCGTACACGACGTGCTGCCCGCCTGGGGCCCGCACGTCACCAAGCCGCAGGCGGTGTTCGTCGGCGGCCCGGTGGACCAGAAGACCGCGCTGTGCCTGGCCGCGCTGAACACCGGGCAGGACGCTGGCAGTACCGAGGGCGTGATCGCCGTGCGCGGCCCGGTGGCCATGGTGGACCTGGACTCCGACCCCGAGGCGCTGGCCTCGAAGGTGCGCGGCCTGCGGGTGTTCGCCGGGTACGCGGGCTGGGACAGCAACCAGTTGGCCGGGGAGATCGAGCGCGGGGACTGGTTCGTGGTGGCCGGGCTGCCCGCGGACGTGCTCACCCCGCCCAACGTGGACCTGTGGGGCCGCGTGCTGCGCCGCCAGGGCATGCCGCTCGCACTGCACGCCACCCACCCCGGCGACGTGCTGCGCAACTGAGCCACCTACTCAGTGCATCCCCCGCCACTCCCTGGGGGCGTCCCCGTCACCAGTCTACCGCCCCACCCCGACAGTTGATCTTGCTGAAGATCCAGGTGTGGACAACTCGGCGGCTGTGGACAACTAGCGCTTGACCAGGCTGCAGCCGCCGCAGGCGCAGCCCGAGCAGCCCGCGGGCAGGGCCGGTTCCGGCTCGGGCATCGCGGCGGCGGCCCTGGCGCCGAGCCCGGCACCGGCCAGCACGATGACGGCCATGCCGACCAGTCCGATCAGCAGCGGCAGCAGCGAGCCGCCCAGCGCGATGGCGGCGGCGGAGCCGAGCACGCCCACCGCGCCGCCGACCAGGACGGGCAGCCCGGCGACCTGGTTGGCCAGCAGGAACGCCTCCTCGCTGGCGAGGGCGGCGGGGGTGCGCACACCGAGGAAGCGGTTGCGCTTGAGACCGCCGCGCAGCCCCAGGAAACCGACCACGACCAGTGCCGCGCCGACCAGCGCGACCACGCCTGACACCGTGCCCACTGCGAGGTTCACACGAAGGAGGGTAGGCGTTATCGGATGTCCACCCATCCTTCACCCCGGTCGTATGTGCTGCACGCCATGTTCAGACGTTGCCTCACCGTCACGGTGACCGCCCTGCTGGTGGCCGGGCTCAGCTCGGCGGCCGCCGGGGCGAGCGCCCCCAGGGTGCGCCTGCTCGGCGAGCAGATCGTGCCGTTCAACCTGCCGTTCCAGGGCACCACCGTGGGCGGCCTGTCCAGCATCGACCGGGACCCGCGCACCGGCGACTACGTCTTCATCAGTGACGACCGCTCGGCGATCAACCCGGCCCGCTTCTACCGGGCCCGCATCGACGTGGACGCCCGGGGCGTGCACGCGGTGGACTTCACCGAGACGCACCCGTTCCTGCGACCGGACGGCAAGACCTACCCGCCGCTGAAGGACTGCCAGGCCACGCCCTGCTCCCAGGCCGACGCCACGGTGGACCCGGAGGAGGCCAGGGTCGACCCCTGGACCGGCAACATCACGTGGAGCCAGGAGGGCGACCGGGTCCCGCCGAACCTGCTGCTGGACCCCTCGATCCGGCAGGCGGGCCGGGACGGCCACTTCGTGAGCCAGCTGCCGCTTCCCGCCAACGAGCACATGAGCGCACAGCAGACCGGCCCGCAGCGCAACCTCACGCTGGAGGGCATCACCTACGCGGCGGGCGGCTCGCTGCTGGTCAGCGAGTTGGAGGACCCGCTGATCCAGGACGGGCCGAACCCCACGCCGAGCGCGGGCGCGCTGAGCCGGATCACCGTGCAGAGCCGGTTCGGGCACGTACTCGCGCAGTACGCGTACCCGATCGAGCCGCTGTTCGCCACGCCGAAGCCGCCGAACACCACCGACACCAACGGGGTGTCCAGCATGGTGGCGGTCGACCCCTGGGACCCGACCCGCTACCTGATGGTCGAGCGGGCCTACGCCACCGGCGTGGGCAACAAGGTGCGGGTGTACGAGATCAACACCGCCGGGGCCACGAACATCAAGGACGTGGACTCGATCGCGGGCAGGACGGTCCGGCCGGTGAGCAAGAAGCTGCTGGTGGACCTGGACCAGGTGGGCCTGGCCAAGGTGGACAACGTGGAGGGCATCACCTGGGGGCCCAGGCTGCCCAGCGGTGAGCGGACGTTGCTGCTGGTCAGCGACAACAACTTCAGCTCGGGCCAGATCACGCAGGTGATCGCGCTGGCGGTCCGCTAGCGGGGCACGGGTCGACCGGACATGAGCCGGTCGACCCGTGCGCTACCCTTGCTGGCATGAGCACGGTCCGCCTGCTCCTTATCCAGCCGCGCTGACCTACTGGCGAGAAGGTCGGCGCGGCAGCCCCTCATGCCCATCGGGCTGGGGGGTTTTGTGTTGTTCCGGGGCAGGTACGACGAGAGGGTTGTCGCGATGAGCAGCGAGGTCGGCACCGAAGAGGTGCCCGCGCACCGGTACACCGCCGCGCTGGCGGACGCGGTGGAGAAGCGCTGGCAGGAGTACTGGGAGGACAACGGCACGTTCTACGCGCCGAACCCGGTCGGCAAGCTGAGCGCGGGCGACGGGGTGCCCGCGGACAAGCTGTTCGTGCAGGACATGTTCCCGTACCCCTCGGGCGCCGGGCTGCACGTGGGCCACCCGCTGGGCTTCATCGGCACCGACGTGTTCGCGCGCTACCACCGGATGGCCGGCCGCAACGTGCTGCACACCATGGGTTTCGACGCCTTCGGCCTGCCCGCCGAGCAGTACGCGGTGCAGACCGGGCAGCACCCGCGCAAGACCACCGAGGACAACATCGCCACCTACCTGCGGCAGATCCGCAGGCTGGGGCTGGGCCACGACGAGCGGCGCCGGATCTCCACCATCGACCCGGACTACTACCGCTGGACCCAGTGGATCTTCCTGCAGATCTACAACTCCTGGTACGACACCGAGCAGGGCAGGGCCCGGCCGATCGCCGAGCTGGCGGCGAAGTACGCCGACCTGCCCGCGGACGAGCGGCGCCGCCTGGTCGACTCGCAGCGGCTGGCCTACCTGTCCGAGGCCCCGGTGAACTGGTGCCCCGGCCTGGGCACGGTGCTGTCCAACGAGGAGGTCACCTCCGAGGGGCGCAGCGAGCGCGGCAACTTCCCGGTGTTCCGGCGCAACCTGCGCCAGTGGATGATGCGCATCACCGCCTACGCCGACCGGCTGGTGGACGACCTGGACCGGCTGGACTGGCCGGAGAAGGTCAAGTCCATGCAGCGCAACTGGATCGGCCGCTCCTACGGCGCGCGGGTCCGCTTCGACGCCATCGAGGTGTTCACCACCCGGCCCGACACCCTGTTCGGCGCGACCTACCTGGTGCTGGCCCCCGAGCACCCGCTGGTGGACGAGCTGGCCACCGCCGAGTGGCCGTCCGATGTGGACAGTCGCTGGACCGGCGGCGCGGCGACCCCGGCGCAGGCCGTGGCGGCGTACCGGAAGGCGGCCTCGCGCAAGTCCGAGCTGGACCGCCAGGAGAACAAGGAGAAGACCGGGGTCTTCACCGGCTCCTACGCCACCAACCCGGTCAACGGCACGAAGATCCCGGTGTTCGTGGCCGACTACGTGCTGATGGGCTACGGCACCGGCGCGATCATGGCCGTGCCCGGCCAGGACCAGCGCGACTGGGACTTCGCCGAGGTCTTCGGGCTGCCGATCATCCGCACGGTGCGGCCCACCGAGGGCTTCGAGGGCAAGGCGTTCACCGGTGAGGGACCCGCGGTCAACAGCGGGTTCCTGGACGGCATGGACGTGGTGGAGGCCAAGAAGGCCATCACCGAGTGGCTGACCGAGCAGGGCGCGGGCGAGGGCACCGTGCAGTTCAAGCTGCGTGACTGGCTGTTCTCCCGGCAGCGCTACTGGGGCGAGCCCTTCCCCGTCGTGTACGACGAGGACGGGGTGGCGCACGCCCTGCCGGAGAGCATGCTGCCCGTCGAGCTGCCCGAGGTGGACGACTACTCCCCCAGGACCTTCGACCCGGAGGACGCCGACAGCGAGCCCTCCCCGCCGCTGTCCCGCGCCACCGACTGGGTCGAGGTGGAACTGGACCTGGGTGACGGGCCGAAGACCTACCGGCGTGACGTCAACACCATGCCGAACTGGGCCGGTTCCTGCTGGTACCAGCTGCGCTACGTGGACCCGGACAACGCCGACCGCTTCGTGGACCCGGTCAACGAGCGCTACTGGCTGGGCCCGCGCACCGAGCAGCACGGGGCGAACGACCCCGGCGGTGTGGACCTGTACATCGGTGGTGTGGAGCACGCGGTGCTGCACCTGCTGTACTCCCGGTTCTGGCAGAAGGTGCTGTTCGACCTGGGCCACGTCACCGGGGACGAGCCGTACCGCAAGCTGTTCAACCAGGGCTACGTCCAGGCCTACGCCTACAAGGACGCGCGCGGGGTGTACGTGCCCGCCGAGCGCGTCGAGGAGCGGGACGGCAAGTTCTTCTTCGAGGGCGAAGAGGTCAGCCGCGAGTACGGCAAGATGGGCAAGAGCCTGAAGAACGTCGTCACCCCGGACGAGATGTGCGAGCGGTACGGGGCCGACACCTTCCGGCTGTACGAGATGTCCATGGGGCCGATGGACGTGTCCCGGCCCTGGGCCACCAAGGACGTGGTCGGGGCGCAGCGCTTCCTGCAACGGCTGTGGCGCAACCTGGTCGACGAGGAGACCGGCGAGCTGCGGGTCAGCGAGGACCCGGCCGACGAGGACACGCTGCGGCTGCTGCACAAGACGATCGCGGGCGTGCACGAGGACTACTCGGAGATGCGCTACAACACCGCGGGCGCCAAGCTGATCGAGCTGAACAACCACCTGACCAAGTCCGGTGCGGTCACCCCGCGCTCGGTGGCCGAGCCGCTGGTGCTGATGCTGGCCCCGCTGTGCCCGCACGTGGCCGAGGAGCTGTGGTCCCGGCTGGGCCACGGCGAGTCCCTGGCACACGGCCCGTTCCCGGTCGCCGAGCAGCGCTACCTGGTCGCGGCCACCGTGGAGTACCCGATCCAGGTCAACGGCAAGGTGCGCGCCCGGGTCGTGGTGCCCGCCGACGCCGACCAGGAGCAGGTCAAGGCGGCGGCGCTGGCCGAGGAGAAGATCGCCGAGCAGCTGGGCGGCAAGGAGCCGCGCAAGGTCATCGTGGTGCCGGGCCGACTGGTCAACATCGTCGCCTGATCCGTCGTGTCATGGCTGGTGGGTAGTCTGCGCGGATGAAGTGGCAAACGTTCGTCGGCCCGCCCAAGCGGAGGGTTTTCCACTTCACCAAGGTCGACAACCTACCGGCCATGATCCAGCGTGGTGCGTTGCTCTCGGACTGTGCGTTACGCCAGAGCGGGACCTCCTTCGCTGAGACGGGCAACCCTGCCATCAAACAGCGGCGTCGTGACACGCCGGTTTCCGTTGAACCGGGCGGCGTGGTGGGTGACTACGTCCCTTTCTACTTCGCCCCGCAGTCACCGATGCTCTTCGAGGTGGCCCGGAAGGCATTCGCGCGGTTCGGTCGGGTGCAAGACCAGCTCATCTACCTCGTCACCGAGGCAGATATGCTGGCTGCACGCGGTGAGGTCGTCGTCACCGACCGGAACGCCGCGAAGATGACCGCTGCTTTCAGCCCCGGTGTTGGGGCTATCGACGACTTGGTCGACTGGTCGCTCATGAGCGACCAGTTCTGGCGCAACACCCTTGACGAACTCGATCGCAAAGAACGCCGAATGGCGGAACTGCTGGTACACGGCAGCGTTCCGCTGGAACTGTTGACCGCCATCGTCGTGCGAACCCGGTTGACCGAGCAGCTTGTGCAGCGTCACATCAGCGGATCGTTGCTGAGCCGGATACCGTTGTGCGTCTTCCCGAACTGGTACTTCGACGAGACCGGGTGGTGAGCGTGATCAGATTTGGCGAGGGCAACCTCCTGCGCCAGGACGTCGAGGCGCTTGTCAACCCGGTGAACTGCGTTGGCGTGCTCGGCAAGGGCTTGGCGCTCCAGTTCAAGCGGGCGTTCCCCGAGATCGTCGGTCCGTACGAGCGGGCATGTGCCGCGGGTGAGGTGACACCTGGCTCGGTGCATGTCGTGGATCGTGGAGAGGGGCAGCGTCCTCGGTGGATACTCAACGTGCCCACCAAGCGCCACTGGCGTAATCCGAGTCAGTTCGAGGACGTTGTGTCGGGCGCCTCAGCGCTTGCTGACACGGTGCGTGCTCTGGGGATCCGCTCCGTAGCGGTCCCGCCGCTCGGCTGCGGCAATGGTGGCTTGGAGTGGGCAGACGTGCGGCCGGCTCTTGTCGCGGCTCTTGGTGATCTTGACGTTGACGTGGTCCTCTTTGCTCCTGCTGGAGCCCCCGCTCCCGCAGACATGCCCAACCGCAGTCAGGCACCCGAGCTCACCACTGAGCGGGCTGCGCTTCTGGCGTTGATGGCGGACTTCCTGCGCGGATCGGCACCGTTTCGCATTGCCGATCGTTCAGATGCGCTGGCCCGCATCGAGATCCAGAAGCTGGTCTACCTCGCGCAAGTGCACGAAGGAAAGTCGCGGTACACCTTCGTGCGGGCCCGGTACGGCCCCTACTCCCACGGCTTGGAGCGTGAGCTCAAGGAGTGGGAGGGCCACTACGTGCTCGGATACGGCGACGCCACGGACAAGGTCCTCGAACTGCGTCCCATCGTGCTCATACCGGAGGCCGTGCAGAAGGCGGACGCGGCTGTCGACGAGGCCACCGCGAGGACGATCAAGGAGGTGCTCCGGCTCGTCGAGGGCTGGGAGAGCACCTACGAGCTCGAACTGCTCGCGACCACCCTGTTCACCTTCCTCGAAGGATCAGCCGGGAGTTCTGCGGAAGCGCACGCGGTGATCTCCGGATGGAGCCACATTCCTGCCCAGGTGTTCACGTCGAGGCACGTCGATCTCGCTTGGAACCACCTGCGTCAGGCCGGGTGGCTGGCCGAGTCGGTACCAGCGGTCTGATCAGGCCGCCTGGATGGCGCCGGCCAGCTCGGTCAGCATGGACTCGAACAGCGGCTCGGCGTTGGACACCGCGAACGGGAAGCGACCGAAGACCTCCAGGGCCACGTGCCCGTACAGGCGCACCCAGAACTGCAACATGAAGTAGACCGTGCCCAGGCTCAGTGCCTGGTCCGGCAGCTCGATGCCCTGCTGGACCAGGGTGTGCACCAGCGTGTCCCGGAACCCGCTGAGGTCCGCGCGCAGCTGTTCGGGCACCTCCTCGTCGGACGGGGCGGGCAGCTGGTGGGTGGCCAGCACCTTGCTCGCCACGCTCAGGAAGATCCGCCCGAACTGGTCCTTGGCCGGCTGCACCAGCTTGCCCGCGCCACCGAACGCGCAGGGTGCGGCCTCGGGCTCCTGCTCGGCGGGTGAGGCGAACACCAGGGTGAACTCCTGCGGGTGGGCCAGCGCCCAGCGGCGGAAGCCCCGGCAGACCGCGAACACCCCGCCGAGCATGTCCTCCTCGCCGACGGCGACCAGGTCGGCGGTCAGCTCGGCGGCCAGGTCCAGGCAGACGTCGTCGATCACGCGCTGCAACAGGTCCTCGCGCGAGTCGTAGTAGCGGTACAGCGCGGGCGCGGTGATGCCGAGGTGCCGGGCGATGGCACGCAGGGTCACGGCCTCCCGGCCCTGCTCCACGAGCAGGCGACGCGCCTCCCTGCGGATCTCGCGCTCAGTGTCGACGCGAGGGCGGTCACGGCGCGTGGCCTCCGTCATAGTTCACCCCATCGGGTTGTAAACGCCGTTAACTCTCCGTACCGTCGTGCTGGTTAACGGTGTTCACCGGCTGCGGTAACGCAGGCAACGGTACATCCAAGGAGGCCGAATGTTCGCGTCCTGGGGAGCGCTCGCGCACCGGCGGCGGTGGGTGGTGATCATCGCCGTGGTGTTGCTGACCGTGATCGGTGGCGCCTGGGGAGCCGGGGTCTTCGGCAAGCTCACCCAGGGCGGCTACGACGACCCGGGCAGCCAGGCCGCGCACGTGGACAAGGTCATCGAGGACTCGATCGGCAAGCAGGGCGGGGACGTGGTGGTGCTCTACACCGCGCCCGAGGGCAGGACCGTCGACGACCCGCAGCTGGCGCAGAAGATCAACGACAGGCTGTCGGCACTGCCCGGCTCGGACGTGGGCAAGGTCGTCTCGTACTGGAACACCCACGTGCCGCAGCTTGCCGACGCGACCAAGCAGCACGGCCTGGCCACCATCACGCTGGCCTCGACCAACCAGTCCGAGCAGATCACCCAGTACGCGGCGATCGCCGACAAGCTGGCCGTGGACGGGGTGCAGACCCAGGTCGGCGGTCTGATCCCGTTGCAGAAGGCGATCACCGACCGGTCCATGTCCGATGTGGAGCTGGCCGAGCTGATCTCCCTGCCGGTGGTCCTGGCCCTGCTCGTGATCATCTTCGGCAGTGCCGTCGCCGCCCTGCTCCCGGTGCTGGTCGGCGGCCTGTCCATCCTGGGCGCGCTGGCCGTGCTGCGGCTGATGTCCCTGGGCCTGGACGTGAACACCTTCGCCGTCAACGTGGCCTCGTTGCTCGGGCTCGGCCTGGCCATCGACTACGGCCTGTTCACGGTGGGCCGGTTCCGCGAGGAGCTGGCGGCCGGTCGCGGCACCGCGGAGGCCGTGCGCCGGACCGTGGCCACCGCGGGCCGTACCGTCGCGTTCTCGGCGACCCTGCTGGTGATCGCGCTGGCCGGGCTGATGGTGTTCCCGCTGGACTTCCTCAAGTCGGTGGCCTACGGCGGCATGTCCGCGGTGGCCATCGCGGCACTGGTGTCGCTGACCCTGCTGCCCGCGCTGCTCGGCGTGCTGGGCAAGAACGTGGACCGGCTCGCCGTGCCGTGGCGCAGGAGCGCCGACAGCGAGCCGGGCTGGCTGAACAAGCTCGCGGGCACCGTGATGAAGCGGCCCACCCTGGTCGTGCTGCCCATCGTGGCGGTGCTGCTCGTGCTCGGCTCGCCCTTCCTGAACGTCAAGTTCGGCGCCGCCGACGAGAAGCAGCTGCCGCCAAGCGACTCCGGCCGCCAGGCCATCGAGTCGATCAACTCGGCGTTCCCGTCCACCAGCAACAGCATTGCCCAGGTCGTGCTGCGCAGCACCAACGGCGCCGCCCCGGACCAGGCCGCGGTGGGCAAGCTGGTCACCGACGCGGGTGGGATCGCCAGCGACGTGCACCCGGTCGGCGCCAAGGGCGACGTGGTGGTGCTCAGCGTGAAGCTGCCCGGTGACCCGCTCAGCGACCAGGCCCGAGACGCGGTGACCTCGCTGCGCGCCCTGCCGCACCCGGCGAACACCGAGCTGATGGTCGGCGGCTTCACCGCCAAGCTGGCCGACAGCACGCAGGCCATCTTCGACCGACTGCCCTGGATGATCGCGATCCTGGTCGGCGCCACCCTGCTGCTGATGTTCCTGGCCTTCGGCTCGGTGCTGCTGCCGATCAAGGCGGTGGTGATGAGCGCGCTGAGCCTGTCGGCCACCTTCGGCGTGCTGACCTTCGTCTTCCAGGAGGGCCACGGCGCGGGCTGGCTGAACGTGACCCCCGCGCCCATGCAGATCGGCGTCATGGTGCTGATCGGTGCCCTGGTGTTCGGGCTGTCCACCGACTACGAGACCTTCCTGCTCTCCCGCATGGTGGAGGCCCGCAACAAGGGCATGTCCACCCCGGACGCGGTGCGCACCGGGTTGGTGCGCACCGGCCGGATGATCTCCGCCGCCGCCCTGCTGCTGATCGTGGTGACCGGAGCCTTCGGCCTGTCCGAGATCGTCACCATGCGGTTCATCGGGATCGGCATGATCGTGGCGCTGGTGCTCGACGCCACCGTGGTGCGGATGCTGCTGGTGCCCGCGGTGCTGCGGCTGTTCGGTGACGCATCCTGGTGGGCGCCGGGTCCGCTGCGCAGGTTCCAGGAGCGGGTCGGCATCAAGGAGTCCGAGGATGCCGAAGATGAGCCTGCCTCGCACTCCCGTGAACCCGAACCCGTGCACTGACGTTACCGTTTCCCCTGCGAGTCGCTCGATCGAGTGACTCGCAGGGGGTGGCACATACCGGTCTCGTTCTGTTTGATCACAAAGCGTTCGACATGTTCAGCTTGAGTGACACGTCAGGGTGAAGCCCTTCTTCCGGGTTATATTTTTAATGTGTGGACCGATAGCATTTCGCCTCGTTCCACTCGATCGGGTGTCAGTGCCGACACCCCTATTCCCTGGAGCCACCCCTCATGCTTCGCAAGACGTTTGCCGCCGGTATCGCGGGCGTTGCCCTTCTGTTCGCCACTGCCGTTCCCGCGTTCGCTTCACCTGTTTCCCACACTCCGTCCCACGGTTCCGGTATCACCTCGCTGTGCTATCTGGGCGTCTACGGCGACCTGACCAGGCTGTGTGACCTGGACACCCTCAACGACCCCAAGCAGTACTGCGACCTGGGGATCTACGGGGACTTCACGCGGACCTGCGACCCGGCCAACCTGGCCCACCCCGCTGAGTACCTCGACCTCGGAACCTACGGCGACTACCGCGGCCTGCTCGGCCTGACCCACCTCGGCTGATTGGAGCGCGAGAAAGGCGTCCCACGCTCCCCGGCGCGTGGGACGCCTTTCTTGTACCGGTCGAATCGTTCAGCAGCAATTATGTTCTTCTCGGTATGAATGAGGTTGGCGATGCGAGAGGATCACGCGTTCGAGTGGGCTGGCGAACTGGGCAGGAATGTTCGCAGAATGCGCATCGAACGTGGCTGGACGCAGGCCGAGCTGGCGGCCGCGGCGGACATGACCCAACCGGCGATCGCCCGGTTCGAACGGGCCAACGCGATCCCCACCCTGCGTGTGCTGGAACGGATCGCGCAGGCGCTGGGGGTCGAGTTGGTGGTCTCGCTGCGTCAGCCGCAGAACCGGCCGGACACCAGGATCGCCGTGGCGGCGGCGCGCGATCAGCCCTGGGGCTGAGCCCAGGTGGCGCTCGTCGTGGTGAGCAGGCGCTGCACCTGGCCGACCAGTCGCCGGTTGTCCGCGGGCGCCACCGTGGTCCAGCCGCGGCCGTCCATCGCCCGGCTGTCCTCCATCAGGTACCGGCCGCGCTCGGTGTCCGACCAGGCCACGACGTGGTCCGCGCGGTGCTCGCGACCCAGCTCGTCGGCCACGGTGACGCCGAACGTGCCGCGCCTCACCACCCCGTCCAGCATCAGCCGCAGCTCGCGCGCGTCCTCCGCCGGCACACCCTGTGCGCGCAACGCCACCTCGAAGCCCTTGCCGTCCACGGTCCCGCCGCCACACCCGGCGGCCCGCAGGATCGTGCTGGGCAGGGACACCGACCGGCCCGGCCCCGCGGGCACCACCGGCAGCAGGTCCACGGCCGCGCGGGCCACCGCCCCGCCGGGCAGCGGGTCCAGCCCGAGCTGGCCCTCGTGCAGCACCGCCAGCACCCCGGCCTCGCCGCGGGCCGCCGCCAGCGCGCGGATCGGGCCGTCCACGTACATGCGCACGTCCACCGCACGACTCGGCCTGTGCAACAGGGCCACCAGCTCCGCGGTGCGCGCATCGGCACCGGCCAGCTCGCGCTGCGCCTCCCGCACCACCGCACGGCGGTCCCGCTCGGTGAAGCCGCGCGGCGGCACGGTCAGCACGGTGGGCATGTCCGGCAGGCCCAGTTGCTCCCACAACACCTGGTACGCGGCGGTACTCAGCACGGCGGTCACTCGTCCTCACCGCCCTCGCCGATCACCGTGGGGGCCACCAGTTCGTCGTGGTGGAACAGCTCGTCCCCGGCCATGCCGTACTTGTTGTCGTGCTCGGCGTCCTCCGCACGGTGCCGACCGCTGGCCGGTTGCATGATGCCGCCGCCCCCATCGGAGTGCCGGGAGCCGACCGCCTGCTGGACCTCCCGCACGTTGGCGGTGCTCGTCGCGCCACCGGCCTGCTTGCGCGTGGAGTTGTCCTCGCCACGAGCCCGTGCCGCCGACCCGAGCACCCCGCCGATCAGCCCGCCGCCGATGGCACCCGCCGCGACGCCCACCTGCGGGCCCGCGCCCAGCCCGGGGCCCTGCGCGGGCACGTGCGGCTGGGGCGCGCCCCCGGCGTGCGCGGCCATGGAGGCGGCGTGGCTCAGGTCCGTGGAGGTGTGCGCCGCGGGAACCTGCTGGCCCGGGATCAGCGGGCTCGCCGCCGAGGAGCGGGTGCGGTCCTCGGCAGGCCCGCCCAGCGGCCCGGCGCCCATCGCGTGCCCGCTCGAGGCGGAGCCGCCCGCCACGACCGTGCTGGTGCCGACCAGCACCGCGAAGTCCGGCGCGGGCCCGTAGTCCGGCAGCGCGCCCACGGTCTCCGCGGACTGCGCCTGGTAGGTGGCCATCGCCTCGGCCGCCTTGCGGTGCGCGTCGGCCTGCCCCTTCTCCACCGCGTCGTGATCGGCGTTGTTGGCCACCGCCACCCCCGGCCCCGTGGTCGTCGGCTGCGCCGCGGCCCCGTTGGGCGCCGGGATCTTGCTCCGCGCGTCCGAGTAGTGCTGCGCCTGCTGGGCCGCCGCGCTGCCCGCCGCCGCCATGCCCTGCTGCACCGCGCCCGCCCAGTCGTGCAGGCGCTGCACCGCGGCCGCCGCCTCGCTCGCCGCCGCGCCCTGCCAGCCCGCCGTGAGCCGGGTCAGCCCGTCCTGCAAGCACTGCTGGGCCTCGGCCACCGCCTGGCCCGCGCGCCGGTAGAAGTCCTCGGCGGGCAGCACGGCCCCCGGCCCCGGCCCGGTGTTGATCTCGCGCCACAACTGCTCGTGCGGCACCGCCAACCAGTTCAGCTGCTCGGTGAGCTCGGGCAGGTCAGCCACGGAAGGTCCTCGCGATCTCGTCCTCGGTGTGCCCGTACTGGCGGGCGGCCGTGGTCAGCGCCTCCACCACCGCCTGCAGGCGGTCCTGGTAGCTGGTCAGCGCGAGCAGTGCCGAGTCCTGGCCGTGCGCGGTGAACGCGCGCGCTGCCGCCCTGCTCACCGGGTCGGCGGCCACCGGGTCCATGCGCAGTGCGTGTCGCGCGTCCCTGACCTGCGGCTGCACTGTCCGCAGCGCCTGGCGGAACAACGTCAACGCGGGCAGGACCTCGTCGGCCGAGAATCGGAACGCGGCGGTCGGCGCCACGATGATCACCCCCTGTGCCGGCGGCGATCCCCAGCGTAACGAGGCGCCGGAATAACGCCAGTCGGAACCTGGTTGGGGTTGGGCGTGAGCACTGAAGTCCTGGTACACGTCCGCCCCGGCTGCCCCTTCTGCGACATGCTGCGGGCAGGTCTGCAGCGCAGCGGCCTGGCCTACCGCGAGCTCGACATCTGGCAGGACCCGGACGCCGCCGCCGCGGTGCGGGCGGCGGCCAACGGCAACGAGACCGTGCCGACGGTCAACGTGGGCAGCACGTGGATGGTCAACCCCTCCGCGGCCGAGGTGCTCGCGGCGGTCGCCAGGGAGGCGCCCGAACTGCTGCCGCAGGCCCGCTGACAGCTCAGCTCAGCCGGTGCCGCCGAGCACGATGGTGCTCGCGGTGAACGGGCGTCCGGCCAGACCCACCAGGTCCAGCTGGCCGCCGACCAGGCCGGTGTCCCCGTCCAGCACCGTGGCCGAACTGCCCGTCGCCAGGTAGACGTGGCGGTCCCCGGCCGCGGTGGCGATCCCGCGCGCCCGCAGCAGCACGCTGTCCTGCACGGTCCGGCTCACCGCGTCCAGCACGGTCACCGTGCCGTCCTGGAGGTTCGACACGTAGACCTGGCGCCCGTCCGCGCTGACCGCGATCCCGAAGGCGCCCACGCCCACCGCCACGTCGTCGAGCACGCGGTTCCTCGCGTTGTCGATCACCGTGACCGCCCCGTTCCCGGTGGGCGAGCCACCCGCGTGGGTCACGTAGGCGGTGGATCCGTCCGGGCTCAGCGCCACCTGTTGCGGCAGGTCGGGTACTGGGATCGTGGCCAAAGGCGTGGCCACCCTGGTGTCCACGACGGTGATGCTCGCGCCCTGGTTGTTCACCACGTAGAGCCGGCTGCCGTCCTGGCTGATCGCCAGCCCGGTGGGGCTGGCGCCGACCTGCACCGCCGCCGCCAGCGTGTTGGTGTGGGTGTCCACCGACAGCACGTAGCCCTGGCCGCTGATGGTCCCGGTGACGTAGAGCCGCTGCCCGTCCGGGCGCACCACCGCGGAGTCCAGCTGGGCGTTGGTCTTGATCCGGCGCGCCACCCGTGCGGCCACCGTGTCCACCACCGTGATGGTGCCGATCCAGCCGTTGACCACGTAGGCGGTGCGGCCGTCCCCGCTGACCGCGAGCCCGGTGGTCATCGCGTTGGTGTCCACCGTGGCCAGCACCCGGCCGCTGGTCAGGTCCAGGACCTTCAACTCGCTGCCCTGCCCGACCAGGTAGGCCCGCTGCGCGCTGGTGCTGCTCACCGCGGCCCGCACGTCGGTGGCCTGCGAGGTCTCCTGGCTCGCCGTGGCGCCGAACGCGAGCAGGGCGACCGCCAGCACGACCTGTACCCGGCGGGTGACGCGCATGGGTGCATTGTCCAGACCGGGCTGATCGAGCGCCGCGCCAGGCCACCGTTCTGGGTGATGCCCGGACAGAGGTAGGCCCCGGCGTCAGTCGCTCGGGGGGCTACGCGACCGGCACCGGGGCCCTGGTTGAGGTCCCTCTCATGGATCCATCTGCCACGACTGGACCCAGGGGATGAACCCCACCACAGAGGATTTCCTCCGTGGTCCACACCTGCATATCAGTCCTGCGCCTGGATTGTTACACCCTGCGACTCATCCGTTATGACTCGTCCACCTGAGACCAAACGGGCGTACCGGGTGCCTGCCAGTAGCAGTAGCAAACCGGCGACGAGGAAAGCGGCGACCCGGGCCATGCCGTCCAGTGCCGCCAGATCGAACAGCACCAACTTCAGCACAGCGGCTCCGACCAGCACCAACCCGGTCGCACGCAGGGCCGCCGAGGCGATCCCGCGCAGCAGCAGGAGCACGGCACCAACTGTCCACGAAACCGTGACCACAGCGTGTCCGAACAGGAACCCGGTGCGGTCCGGGGACACGAGAAGTGCGCAACAGATCACAGTGCCCGCCGCACCGTAGAGGCCGACCAACCCGGCGAGGACCCAGGGCACCGGCTCGCGGGTCGCGGTACCGATCAGCCCGCTGCGCACACCGGCGACGGGCAGCAGCACGGCGGTGGCCAGGGTGAGCGCGCCGAGCAGCGCGCCGGAGGCCACCACGTCCAGCGGGTGGCCGAGCAGGAGCAGGGTCGGCGGCACCCGGCCGAAGCCGACGAGCACCCCGATGGCGCCGAGGATCGCGCTGGCCAGCACGACCTCGCGGCGGCGCACCACCGTGGCCAGCACGGCCAGTGCCGCGGCCTCGGCGACCAGCAACACCGCCTTGGTCGCGCCATCGGTGGCGATCACCGTGGCCTGCACCAGCGCGAGCGCACCCACGGTGGTGCCGATCAGCGTGCTGGCCCTGGTCAGCCACCGGTCGGCCAGCGCGATCCCGGCCATCGCCAGCACGACGATCCCGGCCAGCCCGGCGGCCTCCCAGCGTGGCAGCAGTACGGCGGCGGCCATCGGCGTGAGCGGGGCCGTGGTCATCAGCACCAGCGGCACCGCGTCCTCGGTGCGGCGACGCAGCGTGATCACCGCGACGACCAGTCCGACCAGCATCGCGACCAGTGCGGCCGCGGCGATGGCGTGCCCGTCGGCGGGCTGGCGCAGCGAGCTCACGGTGCTGAAGAGGGCGCCGATCAGCGGGGGCAGGCCGGTGGCCAGGGCGAGTCCCGGCCAGCTGCGCAGCAGGTGCACCGGCAGGGCGCCGACCTGGAGCACGATCAGGAAGGCCACCAGCAGCGGGGTGAAGCCCTGGGTGAGGATCGGGTCGCACACCGCGCAGCCCAGGGCCACGAAGGCGGCCAGCGGCTGGGAGTCCCAGCGGGCGGCCAACGCCAGACCCGCCGCGGCGACGACCAGTCCGACCAGCAGCCCGGCCCAGTTCGGCAGGAACTCGTACAGCGAGGTGGCCGCGACCACGTCCAGGTAGAGCACGCCGAACCCGGTCGCGGCCAGCGCGAACGCCCCGGCCCGGCCTGCCGGGGAGCGGTGCACCCACAGCCCCGCGGCGACCAGCACCCCGCCGAGCCCCGCCCCACACAGCACGCGGGGCAGCGGGCCGAGCCAGCCGCGCTGCACGGCCAGCACCAGCAGCAGCACCATGCCGAACAGGGTCACCGCCCCGCCGACCCAGGCCAGCACCTTGCTGCCCGCGCCGTCCTTGCTCAACCGCTCGTACACGGACTCCTGCGGCGGTGCGGGCGGCAGCGTCGGGTAGTGCACCACCGGCGGCACGGGCTGGGGCGCGGGCATGACGGCAGGCGGGGCCACGGGCGCGGGCATGACGGGCGGCGGGGCCATCGGCTGCACGGGTGGTGCCACCGGCCGCGCGGCGAGTTGCTGCTGGCGGCGCAGTTCCTGGCTCACCGCGTACAGGCGGTGGCCGATCTGGTCCAACTCCGCGGCGAGTGCGGCCAGCGGGTCAGGAGTGGTCATGGCAGACAGGATGAGGCCACGGCGTCCAAAATGGATGCGTATGCCTACCTAGCTCCGATCACGGTTCGGCCGACATCCGTGGCAGGCTCGGACCTGTGACAGCGCAGATCGTGGTCGTGGGCTCGGCCAACGTGGACGTGGTGGTGCGGGTCGAGCGCAGACCCGGTGCGGGCGAGACCGTGCTGGGTTCGGACACCGTGCTGGCCTCGGGCGGCAAGGGCGCGAACGCGGCGGTGGCCGCGGCCCTGCTGGCGGCCGAGGTCGCGCTGCTCGGCGCGGTCGGTGACGACCAGAACGGCGAGCTGCTGCGCACCGCCATGGGCAAGGCCGGGGTCCGGATGGACCTGGTGCGGGTGACCGACCGCGCCAGCGGGGCCGCCTACATCACGGTCACCCCGGACGGGGAGAACACGATCGTCGTCTCGCCGGGGGCCAACTCGGACGTGACGGTGCGGCAGGTGGACTCGGCGGCCGACGCGATCGCGGCGGCCCGGGTGCTGCTGGCCTCGCTGGAGGTGCCGATCCCCGCGGTGGAGCGCGCGGTGGAGATCGCCGCCGAGGCCGGGGTTCGTCCGGTGCTGAACCTGTCACCGGTGGCGGAACTGTCCCCGCAAACGCTTGCGGCGCTGGATCCGCTGGTGGTCAACGAGCACGAGGCGCAGTGGCTGCTCAACGGTCCGCTGGAGCCGGAGCGGCTGCTCGGGCTCGGGCCGAAGTCGGTTGTGGTCACGCTGGGCGGGCGCGGGGCGCTGGTCGTCGAGGCGGGCGGCAGCACCGAGGTGGCCTCCCCACAGGTGCGGGTCGTGGACACCACCGGCGCGGGCGACTCGTTCGTCGGCGCACTGGTGACCCGGCTCGCCGAGGGGGCGGACCTGGTGACGGCCGCGCGCTACGCGGTGCGCGTGGCGGCCGTGTCCGTCACCCGACCCGGCACACAACGGTCCTATCCAACCCGTGGTGAGGTCCCCGACTCGGAGGGTATGGTCTAGACCATGTCGAGCACGCGGCTCAAGGGTGTCGGTGTGAGTGCGGGGCGGGCTTCGGGCCCCGTTGTCCAGGTGGCGGACCCGCTGCCGGAACCGGCGTCCACACCGGCCCCCACCGATCCGGCGGCCGAGGCCGCGCGCATCCGACCGGCCACCGAGGCCGTCGCGGCCCGGCTCACCGAGCGAGCCGAGGCCGCCTCGGGAGACGCCAAGGCGGTGCTGGAGACCACCGCCGCCATGGCCGCCGACCCGGCGCTGATCTCCCAGGCGGAGAAGCTGGTCACCGGCCGCTCGCTGCCCGCGGCGCGCGCCGTGCACGAGGCCGCCGAGACCTTCGCGACCGCGCTGGCCGCCGCCGGTGGCTATATGGCCGAACGCGTCCGGGACATCCGTGACGTCCGCGACCGGGTGGTCGCCGAACTGCTCGGCGTGGACCCGCCCGGCGTGCCCGCGCTGACCGGTCCGAGCGTGCTGGTCGCCCGCGACCTGGCCCCGGCCGACACGGCAGGACTGGACCCGAGCAAGGTGCTCGCGCTGGTCACCGAGGAGGGCGGGCCCACCAGCCACACCGCGATCCTGGCCCGCGCACTGGGCATCCCCGCCGTCGTCGCCTGCACCGGCCTGCTCTCCGTCGGCGAGCTGCGCGGGCTCGTCGTGGACGGGGACACCGGCGTGGTCGAGGTGCCCTCGGGACGGGTCGAGGTGCTGGCCGCCTCCTCGGGGAGGAAGGCCGTCTGGAACGGGATCGGCATCACCGCCGACGGCTCGCGGGTCAAGGTGCTGGCCAACGTGGGCTCGGCCGCCGACGCGAGGGCAGCCGCCGAGGCCGGTGCCGAGGGCGTCGGCCTGTTCCGCACCGAGTTCTGCTACCTGTCGGCCACCAACGAGCCCACGGTCGAAGAGCAGGTCAAGGCGTACAGCGCGGTGCTGGCGCCGTTCCCCGGCAAGCAGGTCGTGGTGCGCACCCTGGACGCCGGTGCCGACAAGCCGCTGGCCTTCCTCGCCCCCGAGCCGGAGCCGAACCCGGCGCTGGGCGTGCGCGGGCTGCGCGTGGCCTTCACCAACAACGGGGTGCTGGACCGCCAGCTCGAAGCGATCGCCAGGGCCGCCGAGCAGACCGGCGCCGAGGTGTCGGTGATGGCGCCGATGGTGGCCACCGCCGAGGAGGCCGACTGGTTCGTCAAGCGCGCGCGGGCCGCCGGGCTGCGCCGGGCGGGCGTGATGATCGAGGTGCCCGCCGCGGCGCTGACCGCCCGCGAGGTCTTCGACGCCGTGGACTTCGTCAGCCTCGGCACCAACGACCTGGCCCAGTACACCTTCGCCGCGGACCGCCAGGTCGGCGCCGTGGCCGCGCTGAACGACCCGTGGCAGCCCGCGCTGCTGCGGCTGATCGCGCTGGTCGGCAAGGCGGCGACCGAGGTGGGCAAGCCCGCGGGCGTCTGCGGTGAGGCCGCGGCCGACCCGCACCTGGCCGCCGTGCTCGTCGGGCTTGGCGTCACCAGCCTGTCCATGAACGCCTCGGCGCTGACCCGCGTCGGCGCCGGACTGGCCGAGGTGCACTCCGACCAGTGCCAGCTCGCCGCGAAGGCAGCGCTGGCCGCGCACGACCCGGAGCACGCCAGGCTCGCGGCGCGGGCAGCGCTGACCCCGCGGCGCGCGCACTAGCCGCGGTCGGCGGCGTCGTACGCGGCGTGCGCCTCCCAGCCGTAGTACGGGTGGTACTCGGAGTCGCCCGCGCTGATGCTGATGTTGCCGATCTGGGTGCCGACTCCGGTGGCGGGGTCGAAGTTCTGCAGGAACGGCCCGCCACTGGAGCCCCCGGTCTGCACGCACGGGATGCCCCACACCCCGCCGCCCGCGTGACCGCCGGGGTTGAACTCGGTGCCGGTGCACCAGTTCAGCTGCTCACCGCGCCCCTCGGCGTCCGAGCCGCCGTAGCCGAAGGAGTAGACCTGCTGGCCGGGGGCCTGGTCGAAGCCGATGCCCTGGCCGCCGACGGTGTCCACCAGCTTGCGCCCGTTCACGGTGCCCACCGTGGCGAAGGCCGCGTCCCAGGCCGCGTCCGAGTCACCGATGCGCTGCGACTCCCAGTGCAGGGAGGTCGCCGCGAACGTGCCGTGCGGCCGGTTGCCGTGGTCGTAGCCGGGGATGAACACCCAGTTGTCGTAAGCCGTGCCGTCGGTGTCCACCACGCAGTGCCCCGCCGTGGCGACGATCGACCTGTTGCCGCTGTTCAACGCGTCGCCGGAGCACGCGTAGGTGCCGTTGGTCTTCGGGTTGTGGAAGAACACCTTGCCTGCGGTGCTGCTGATCAGCCCGCCGCCGGTCCAGCGCTGGGGTGAGGTGGCCGCGATCGCCGCACCGGTGTCGGCGCCCGTCGCCGAGGCGAGCCGTTGCGGGGTCCAGAAGGCCAGCGCCGCGCTCTGCTGCTCGGCGCTGAACTCGGCCGATCCGACCGGGGCGGCCTGCGCCGCCTGTGCCGATGCACCGAGCAGGAGCAGGGTGGCCAGCGTTGCGGGGACGAGTCGTCGAAGGAACATGAGCCCTCACAGGGACAGGGCCTGCCGCAACCGGTGACAACGTTGTCAGGGGTCGACACCAGCCGAGCAGGGAATCGGCAGGGACTGTGGCGGCCCACCCACGGTATTGAGCCCCGGCCGAGCCCGGCAAGGACACAACCGGACAGGTCTCAGCCCTCGGCGTCCAGCCCGTGCTCGATGGCGTAGCGGGCCAGCTCGACCCGGTTGTGCAGCTGGAGCTTGCGCAGGGTGGACTGCACGTGGTTCTCCACCGTCCGGTGTGAGATCGTCAGCCGGGTGGCGATCTGCCGGGCCGTCATGCCCTTGGCCACCAGCCGCAGCACCTCGGTCTCCCGCTCGGTCAGCTCCGGGGCTGGCTCGCTCCCGGCCGGTGCCGCCGCCATGCGCCGGTACTCGCCGAGCACCAGCCCCGCCAGTCCCGGGGTGAACACGGCGTTGCCCGCCGCCGTCTCCCGCACCGCCGCCACCAGGTCCGCCGCGGAGGCCGACTTCACCAGGTAGCCCGAGGCCCCGGCCTTCACCGCCTCCAGCACGTCGTTGTGCTCCCCGCTGGCGGAGAGCACCAGCACCCTGGTGTCCGGCAGCGCCGCGGTGATGCCCTGCGTGGCGCTCACCCCGGACTGCTCGCCCAGGTTCAGGTCCATCAGCACCACCTCGGGCCGCACCGCCTTGGCGATGCGCACCGCCGACTCGGCGTCGGCCGCGGTGGCCACCACCTCGAACCCCCGCTCGGCCAGGTCCCGCGCCACGCCGTCCCGCCACATCGGGTGGTCGTCCACGACCATCACCGACACGCTCACTTCGTCCTCCCCACGGGAACGCGCAGCTCCCACTCCGTGCCCTCGCCGGGACCGGTCGTCAGGTCAACGGTGCCACCCAGGTCCACCACCCGTCCCCGGATCGACTGACTCACACCCAGATGGCCCTCGGCCTCGGCCGCGGCGAGCCTGCCCTCCGGGATGCCCCCGCCGTCGTCGCGGATGCTGAGCACCAGCTCCCCGCCGAGGTCCTCCAGCAGCACCCAGGCGCGGGCACCCTCCCCGGCATGTTTATCCACATTGGACAGAGCTTCGCGCACCGCGGCGTCCAGTTCGGTGGCCGTGCTCACCGGGACCAGCACCTGGGTCGGCGGCACCGAGATCTGCGTCCGCCCCGTGGTCAGCAACTGCAACCTGGGCCGCAGGTCGGTCTCCCCGTCCGGGGTCGTCGCCACCGGCCCGGTCGCGATCAGCGCCCGCAGCGCGATCTCCTGCTCCCCCGCCAGCACCGCGAGCTCCGCGGCCTCACCGCCCACCTCCAGCCCGCGCCTGCGCACCCTGGCCAGCACCTGCAGCACCCCGTCGTGGATGGACCTGGCCAGCCGTTCCCGCTCGGCCGCCGCAGCCTCCGCCCGCAGCGCCTGCCGCACCCGCTCCGCCGACCTCCTCGCCCCGTCCGCCGCGATGCCCACCACCAGGCCCGCGCCGATCAGCAGCACCGTGTCCTCGGCCAGGTAGACGTCGAAGTAGCCGCGCGGGAACAGGTTCGAGGCCGCGACCAGGCAGCCGAACACGATGCCCCAGGTGCGCCCGCCGTGCACGGCGCCCGCGACCACCGGCCCGCTGGACCACAGGGTGGTGATCAGCGGTGCCTGCAACCGCAACTGGTCGGCGCCCACGATCGGGATGGAGGAGAACATCAGGGCACAGCTGAGCACCAGATCGGTCACGACCAGCCAACCCCGGCGGCCGTCCTCACGGCCGTAGAAATAGGTCAGCACACCCGTCCACACCGTCATCACCCCGGCGACGAGCCAGGCGAGGCCGGGCATTTTGTAGTCGTTCTGGTGAAACCAGATGGTGTTCACCGCGAACACCAACGTGACAATCCGTAGTAGAACGGTGCCGCGCCAGAACGGTGTCGCCGGATCCTCCTGGCGAACTGTCCCCGGAACGGATGGGTGTTCTCTCACGGTGTGCTCCCTCCCGGGCCAATAGTGCCGTGACCGGGTGGTCTGGGCTAACCCCTGGGTGGGCGTCTTCTGCCCCGTGGTCCGATGTGTCAGGCTCAAGATGATCTGGTGGCGCGGTGTCGGACGCGATCCCCACCAGCAGTCGTTGCTTCCGGTACGTCCCCGCACGGGGAGGGTGAGTACTTGCGCGAGTGGCCGTTGTGGAGATTGCGGAAAACCGCACTGCTCTACTGGCTCGTCGTCGACGCAGCCGCGGTGGCGGTCGGCGCGTACGTGCTCGTCTCCACACCGAGGCCCAACGCCGAACAGGTCGTCCGGTTCTCGGTGATCGCGGGAACCGGTCTGGTCGTGATCGTCGGCACCGCGGTCGCCGCGCTGCTGTCCAAGGACAGTCAGCGCAATCCCTGGGCACTGCACATCAGCTACCTGTCGGCGGGCGTGCTCGCCCTACCGCCGAACCTGCTCGCGCTGCTGCTGCTCGGGCCCGCGCTGTACGGGGTGCTCGGGGTACGGCCCGACTCGCACCGCTGGCTGTTCACCATGGCCGCGACCACCCTGGCCACGTTCGCGGCGCGGGCCGTGCTCGGCTGGGAGCGGCCCAGCTGGAACCTCGGCATGTTGCTGCTCAGCGGGACGGTGCTGCTGCTGGCCCGCGCCCTGCTGGTGGCCTTCGGCCTCTGGCTGCGCGCGCCCTCCTCGGCCGCTGACGAGGTGCTCGGTGTGCCGATCGACGTGGTGCTGGGCATCGTCGCGTGCAGCATCGGCACGCTGATGGCCTTCGCCGTGGCGGTGGAGCCCGCGCGCGGCCTGCTCGCCGCGCCACCGATGTTCCTGTTGGAGCGGGCCGCGCAGTTGCCGCAGTGGCGCCGGTTCGCGCAGCGCGACGCCAAGACCGGGCTGGCCAACGCCGTGCACTGGGACCGGATGGCCCGCGAGGAACTGGCCAGGGCACGTCAGCGCAAGCAGTCCACCGCGATGCTGCTGCTGGACCTGGACCACTTCAAGCGGGTCAACGACGAAATCGGCCACCTCGCCGGTGACGCCGTGCTCGCCGCCGTCGCACTGGAACTGCGCGGCAACGTGCGCCGCGGCGACCTGGTCGGCCGCTTCGGCGGTGAGGAGTTCGTCGTGCTGCTGCCCGACACCTGCCCCGAGGTCGCCGAGTCCGTGGCCGAGCGGGTCCGCATGGCCATCGCCCAGTTGCGCGTGCCGACCACCGCCACCGACGGCTACGCCCACGAGCTGTCCGGGCTGACCGTCAGCATCGGCGTCTCCACTTCGGACCGGTTCGGCTACGACGTGGCCGACCTGCTGGTCGCCGCCGACTCGGCGCTGCTGTCCGCCAAGGGCTTCGGCCGCAACCTCGTCGCCATGGCCTGAGATTCCCCAGCTGACTAGTGCATCCCCCGCCACTCCCAGGGGGGCGTCCCCGTCACCAGTCTACCGCCCCACCCCGACAGTTGATCTTGCTGAAGATCCACATGTGGATAACTCGGCGGTGGGCGCTACTGCTTTTCGCCCGGCTCCGTGTCCGTGGACCGGATCGGGTCCACCTCGGCGGGGTCCACGCCCTGGTCGTGCAGCAGCGAGCGGATGCCGGAGTTGAGCACGGCCAGCACCGGCACGGACATCAGCGCGCCCGCGATGCCGCCGAAGGTGAAACCGCTGGCGATGACCAGGATCACGGCGAGCGGGTGCAGCTTCACGGCGCGGCCAAGCAGCAGCGGCTGGAGGATGTGGCTCTCCAGTTGCATGACGGCCACCACGATGGCGAGCACGATCAGCGCCGACACGAAGCTCTTGGCCACGAGGGCGACGAGCACGGCGACGGTGCCCGCGATGACCGCGCCGATGATCGGGATGAACGCGCCGAGGAACACCAGTGCGGCCAGCGGCACGGCCAGCGGCACGCCCACGATGCCAAGGCCGATGCCGATGCCGACGGCGTCGACCACGGCCACGGCCGCGGTGGCGCGCACGTAGCGGACCAGTGAGGAGAAGCCGCGGCGGCCCGCCACGTCCACGCGGGGGCGCACGTCGGCGGGCACGACCCGGATCAGGAAGGACCAGATGCCCGCGCCGTCGTGCAGGAAGAAGATCAGTGTGAACAGCACGAGCAGCGCGCCGGTCACCAGCTCACCCAGCGTGGCGGCGGTGCTCAGCGCCCCGGTGGTGATGGTCAGCTGGTTGTCCTTGATCAGGCCGATCAGCTTCTCCGGCAGGTTCAGGAACTGGTCGTGCGACAGTTTCAGCGGGGGGCCCTCGAGCCAGGCCTGGATCGCGTTCACGCTGTCGGCCACCTTGGACTGCAACTCCGGCAGACCGGACACGAACGCGCTGATGACCCCGTAGAGCACGCCGACCACGATGACGACCCCGCCGACCACGACCACGGTGGTGGCCAGCCCGCGCGGCACCTTCCAGCGCACCAGCTGGCCGACCGCGGGCGCCAGCAGCGCGGCGAGCAGCAGGGCGACGGCCACCGGGATCACGACCACGCCCAGGTAGCCGATCACCCAGCCCAGCAACCAGATCGCCCCCGCGATCACGAGCACTCGCCAGCTCAGCGCGGCGCTCACGCGCAGCGCCTTCGGGACCAGGGGACTGACGTCCTCGGAGCGGTTCGGCCGCGCAGAAGTCACCCGATCAAGGTATCCGCTGTGACCCAGCAGCGCTCGGTTCACACTTTCCGGGGATGTTGGCCGCACGGGGCTGTGCACGGCCCGCCGAGCTGACAAGGTGATCGTTGTCGACGGAGCGTGGTCGCTCGATCACCTCGAATCTTGTCGGCGAAATCTCAGTCCAGTGGTGACCCCGAGAGGAACCCGTGCCGGTGGAACAGCGTGCGAATGTGGAGGGCGGCCGCGTGCGGCGCGTGCTCTCCCGTGCACTGCTGACCATCGGCGGTGCGGTCGGCATCACCGCCGCCGCGTGGGCCTTCTCCGCGGCCACCGCGTCCGCGGGCACCGTCCACCAGGACGACCTGCTGGCACTGCCCGACGTGAACACCGCGACCAGCCACTCGCCGGAAACCGCATCAGCGGACGACGGGGTGCACGAGATGGCGCGCGCGGTCGCCACGGCGGCCAAGCCTGCGGTCAAGTCCACCGACGAGGCCCTGCACGGACAGCACCAGGCGCTGGCGGCACCGGGGCAGTTGCCCGACGCCGCCGACGTGGAGCGGTTCACCAACCAGCTCAAGCAGGACTTCGACCGGGTCGGCCAGCACTTGGTCACCGGCGAGGCCGGAGAGCTGGTCGGCGACTCGGTCGACCTGGTGCAGCACGTGGTGCAGCTGCCCCTGGCCAAGCTTCCCGTGAAGGTGAAGCTGCCGATCCCCGTGATCAGCGGTGACCAGGTCGTTCCCGCACCCACCACCGGCCAGCAGGCCGTGCCCGCCGTGACCGGTGCTCCGGTCCAGCGCGTACTGCCGCAGGCCGTGCTCGGCGCCACCACTGGTGGTTTCTCCGCTGCGCACAAGCAGCACGGGCCGCACACGCTGCCCGCACGGAGCTCGGACCAGCCCGGCCCGAGGAACTCCGCACCCGTGCCCTCGGACCCGTCCTCGGTTCCCTCGGCACCGTGCTGTGCCGGTCACGGTGGTGCCGGTTCACCCGGTTCTCCCACCTCGACCGACCGGCTTTCGTTCGGTAACACCCTCGGCGCCGCTGCGATCCGTGCCATCAAGGCCATCTCGCAGTCGGTGTCCGTGATGCCCGGCAAGCAGCCCGGCATCACGCCTGACTGATTCCCGCGCGCGGCTGGCGGTAGCAGGACACTGTGTGTCCGCACCGTTTTCCGGTCCGTGCGCATTCTCCTGCGCCGTTCCAGCCGCGCTAGCGACCCGGGATGTACCCGTCCTCAGCCGAGGTGCATCCCACTTCCGAAAACGGTGGCCGTAGCCCCGGACTAACCCCCAAGTCCCGGCCACCTCGCTAGCTCCCGCAAGGGACAACCGAAGGAGATAAAATGCAGACGTGGGCGAAGCGTGGTTTCCAGGCCGCGCTCGTCACCGGTGGACTGCTGGTCATCGGTGCAGGCGTTGCCAACGCCTCCGAGGCCGGCACCTCGGTGAACCCGCTGGGTGTCCCCACCCCGAACTTGGCGGACGTCAACGTCAAGGTTCCGGTCCACATCGACCAGAACACCATCGGTACCGCGCTCGGTGGCGTCAGCACCCCGGCTGTCGACCAGACGATCAACACCCGCGACCTGACGAAGTCGCTGCAGGCGCACCCGCTGTCCTCGCAGAACAAGAACATCGCGGTGGACCCGGGGCAGAACATCAGCCGCGGCAACACGATCCCGGTCGACGTGTGCATCCCGATCGACATCTCGGGCAACGCCATCGCCGCCACCGGCAACGCCAGCTCGGTGAGCCACTCCACGATGGACTGCTCGGCCCAGTCGCCGACCGTCACCGACGGCCGCAAGGGCTCCATCGCGGGCAACGAGGTCGCCGTCGACCTGACCGCCCCGGTGCAGATCACCAACAACGCGATCGCCGCGCTCGGCAACGCCGAAGCCGAGGGCTCCTCGACTGTCGTCAGCCACGTCGGCACCACCCCGATCATCACCAGCGGTGAGAAGGGCACGCTCACCGGCAACGTGGTCAACGTCGCCGGGGCGATCCCGGTGCAGGCCGCGGTCAACGCCATCGCCGTGGGCGGCAACGCCGAGAGCAGGGGCTCGGCGCACGCCGACACCGCCGCGGGCAGCGTCATCCGCACCGATGGCAAGAGCTCCACCCTCGGCGGCAACGTCGTGGCGGTCCCGGTGGGCCTGCCCGTCGAGGCCAACGGCAACGGCATCGCCTTCGTGGGCAACGGGGACGCCACCTCCAAGAGCGGCGCCGACGTGCTCGCCGGTGACAACACCGAGCTGGGCTGGATCCACACCAACGGCGACCCGGCCACCGGCGCGGGCAACATCGTCCAGGCCCCGATCGCCACCAAGGTGCTGCTCGCGGGCAACGCGATCGCCGGCGCGGGCAACACGATCGCCAAGGGCCTGACCGAGAACAACGTCGAGGCCGGCGGCACCTCGCACACCGACGGCACCAAGTCCACCATCTCCGGCAACCTGGTCGACCCCGAGGTCGCCCTGCCGGTCGAGGTGTTCGGCAACGGCGTCACCGCCATCGGCACCGCCGCGGGCAGCGACATCAACAAGGTCACGATGATGGCGGGTGGCGACACCTACACCGTCGGTGACAAGTCCACCCTTGGTGGCAACGACGCGGTGGCCCCGATCGCCGGTGCCGCCGACGTGTTCGGCAGCGGCGCCTCGCTGCTGGGCAACGCCTCGGGCACCGCCAGCAACGACTCCAAGGTCAACGACGGCGGCTACAACGGCACCCTGGGCAACGACGCGGTCGGCGGCGGCAACATCGCCTTCGTGCCGGTGGCCCTGCCCGCCGAGGTCTTCGGCGCCGGTGGCTCCCTTGGCGGCAACGCGGACGGCCTGGCCAAGGAGGTCAAGGACGTCGAGGCGGGCCACATCGCCAACACCAACGACGACCGTGGCACGGTCAGCAGCAACATCGCCGCCGTCCCGGTGTCGGCCCCGGTCCAGGTCTTCGGTGACGCCGTGGGCTGGGTCGCGAACGTGAGCGGCACCGCGAACTCCGACACCACCTCCACCGCGGGCAACGCCACGCACGCCAACGGTGCCAAGGGCAGCGCCTCGGGCAACATCGCCCAGGTGCCGGTGTCCCTGCCGACCCAGCTGTTCGGTGACACCGCCAACCTGGTGGGCAACGGCGACGCCATCGCCAAGGGCGTCACCACCTCCGTCGCCGGTGGCGGCGCGACGACCGACGGCCACGGCGGTGCCATCACCGGCAACGTCGCGGACGTGCCGGTGGCCGGTGCCATCCAGGGCACCGGGCTCTCGGCCGCCGCTGGTGCGGTGGACAACGCGCTGGCCAGCAACATGACCAGCTCCACCGCCGGTGGCGCCGACAAGACCACGGGCGAGTTCGGTTCGGTCGCGGGCAACCTCGCGCAGGTCCCGGCCGCTCCGGTCGTGCAGGTCTTCGGTGACGCCGTGTCCGCCGCGGGCATCGCGACCGCCAAGGACGACACCAAGGTGTGGGACACCGCGGGCAAGGACGCCGAGACCTCGGGCGTCGGTGGCGGCATCTCCGGCAACGTGGCCCGCGTGCCCGCCGCCGCGACCGCTGCCGTGTTCGGTGACTCGGTGACCGCGGGCGGCCTGGCCGCCTCCCTGACCAAGGGCTACATCGACCCGTCGGCCGGTGGCGACACCACCACCAGCGGTGCGCTGGGCTCGGTGTCCGGCAACGTGGCCAACGTGCCCGGCGCCGTGAACGCCGCGGTGAACGGCGACGCCGTGGGTGCCGCTGGCAACGCCGCCTCCGACGCGACCGCGTGGACCGGCAACTTCGCCGGTGGCGTGACCAAGACGGACGGCCACTTCAGCGCGGTGTCCGGCAACATCGCCCAGGTGCCCTACGTGGCCGACGCCCAGGTGCTGGCCGACTCCGTGGCCGCCGCCGGGCAGGCCGGGTCCAAGAGCGCGCTGACCCAGATCAGCACCGCCGGTGGCGACTCGGCCACCTCCGGGCTGGCCGGCTCGCTGGCCGGTGACGTGGTGTCCGTGCCCGCCGCGGTGAACGCCGAGGTCGTGCACGACGCCGTGGGTGGCGCTGGCAACGCGTTCCAGGCAGGCAACAACAAGACCGCCGACCTGGCCGGTGGGGACATCTTCACCAACGGCCTGAGCGGCTCCGGCGCCGGTGACATCGTGCAGGTGCCGGTGGCCGGTGTGGCGCAGGTCTTCGGCGACGCCGCCTCCGTGGTCGGCATCACCGGCACCGGTGGCACCAACCTGACCGACGTTGCCACCGCTGGTCGCCACGCGACCGCCGGTGCCTCGAACACGCTGTCCGGCGTGAACGGCAACGTGCCCGCGGGCGTCGTGGCGCAGATCGTCAACGTGCCGCTGCGCGTTCTGGGCCAGGCCGTGACCCACGAGAACAACCTGACCTCGGTCACCACCAGCAACGAGCACGCGCTGGTGGACCTGCCGGTCAGCGGCCAGGGCCTGATGGGCGCCCGCGAGCTGCCCAGCATGGGCGGGCTGTCCATCCTGGACCAGCTGGTGCACGTCGGTGAGCTGGCCAAGCTGCCGGGCGGTGCCCAGGAGCGCGACCTGCCGGGTGCCAACCTGCTGAACGGGATCAAGCTGCCGGGCGTGCCCGCCGCCGCCCCGAAGCAGGAGCGCGACCTGCCCTCGCTGTCCGGCGTGCTGCCGGGTGCCCCCGAGGGTGCCCAGCTGCTGCAGCTGCCCAAGACCGACGGCATCAAGGTCATCCCGCACGTGGCTGGCATGTGAGCTAGCTAGCTGAACGAACTGGGCCCGGGGAGCGATCCGCTCCCCGGGCCCAGCGGCATGTCCGGGATCAGCCGTTGCGCAGTCGGTTCTCCACGTAGCTGACCACGGCGTGCACCGGGGCCGACCCGTCGCTGGTCGCCCAGCAGACCCGCACCCTGGGGCGCAACCGCACCCGGCCAAGGCGCACCGCCCGCTCGGTCAGCTCCCGCACCCGCGCGGCGATCGGCTCCCCGGTGCCGTCCGGGTGCTCGGCCACCACGGCGAACTCGTCCCCGCCGTAGCGGGCGACCGTGTGGTCGGCGCGCAGGCCGGTGCGCAACCGGCCACCGAGCACGGTGAGCAGGTCGTCCCCGGTGTCGAAGCCGAACTCGGCGTTCACCTCGGCGAGCCGGTGCACGTCGACCAGCACCAGGCTGGTCAGCGAGCCGTTCGTGCGCGAGCGGGTCAGCGACTGGTCGAGCCGGTCCAGCAGCAGCGCGCGGCTGGGCAGGCCGGTCAGCGGATCGAGCAGTCCCCTGCTGTGCGGCACGTCGGTGTGCACGGGTTGCAGCAGCACCAGCAGGCAGGGCCGCCCGCGGTGGCGGACCGGTTGGTAGTCCACCCACAGCCGGGCGTGCGGCAGGCCGTCGCGTAAGACCACCATCGGCACGGTCAGCCTGCCGGCGGCGCGTAACACCTGTGCGGTCATCTCGGCGCTGTGCGGAAGCGGTGCCCCGGAGTCGTCGCAGGCCACCCACCCGGCAGGTCTGCTGCCGTGCAGGAGGTCGTGGCGGCTGAGCCCGAGCAGGCTCCCGGCGAGGTCGTTCGCGGCGAGGACCCCGCCCTGTTCGTCCTGCAGCAGCACCCCGACCGGGAGTTCCGAGACCAACTCGTCCCAGATGGTCCCTGTCGTGGCAGGTGCCGCCGTGTCCACGGCACTCATCGTTCGCACCTTCCGCATCGGGGAGGCTTCGAGCGTTAGCCTGCTCCGCAGGTAGTACGCAGTTCAAGTGTCCGACCACACTCGTACCGGTGATCTTTGGTCACGATCCGGGCAGTTCAGGTCAACAGATCACCGAAAACGGCCTCGCTGACGATCGGCACCCCGTAGCGGCGGGCGGTGTTCGCCTTCACCGACATCGAGTCCGGGTCGGCGGCGACCAGCAGCCGGGTCTGCCTGGTGACGTACCCGGCGTTGACCCGCAGGCCGTGTGCCAGCGCGCGGTCCACCAGGTCCTGACGCGGGGCCTCGGTCTGCCCGGTGAACACCACCAGGTCGCCGACCCGCAGCGAGGGCAGGTCGGTGGGCGGGCTCCACTGCTCGGCCGCCCTGCGCCGACGCACCTGCTCGGCGAGTTCGGCGGGCAGCACTGGCCAGCGCCAGCCGCGCGCCGAGTCCAGCAGGTCCCGCCACGGCTCGGGCCTGCCCGCCATCCGCAGGTAGTGGCTGAGCAGGCCCGCCGCGGCATGGGCGTCGTACAGCGCGGAGTGGGCGTCGACGATGCGCACCCCCGCCGCGTCGCAGCTGGCCCGCAGCGAGCGGCCGGTGCGCTCCGGCAGGTACCGGCCGCCCAGCTCCATCGTGCACAGGCCGAGTTCGGCGGCCACCGGGACCGGCACGCCGAGCCGGTTGAACTCGGCGGCCAGGAAGCGCGCGTCGAAGGACAGGTTGTGCGCCACCACCACCCGGCCGGCCAGTTGCGCGGCGAGCGTGCCCGCGACCCGGTGGAAGGCGGGCGCCCGGCGCGCGTCGGCAGCGGTGATCCGGTGGATGTGCTGCGGGCCGAGGTCGCGACCGGGGTTGACCAGGGTGCACCACTCGGAGGTCACCTCGCCGGAGCGGTCCACCTGCACCACGGCCACCTCGATGACGCGATCCCGACCACTCGCCGCGAACCCCGTCGTCTCGACGTCCACGACCGCGTACCCATCCGACACGCCTCGACGTTACAAGCTGTGCGAGCATGGCCACCGTGAGGTGGCTTGAGGCGTCCACGCCGTGGCTGATCGGCATGATCATCGCTTGGGTCGCGGCCGGGGTCTTCGAGTTCCTGTTGGTGCGCAGGAAGACCAGGACCGACCTGGAGGCGAAGGGCTGCCCGTACTGCGGGGCGCCCTGGACCGGGCTGAAGATGTGCGCCCAGTGCAAGAACCTGCTGATCAAGGACGAGAACCACGTGGCGACCCGGGTGCTGTTCAGCGTGGGTGCGCTGGCGGCCTCGCCCGCGATCGGCATCCTCGTGGTGCACCTGGTCACGGGCAAGTGAGCGAGTAGGGCACCTCCTGCTGGCCCTCGGTCGCGTCGGCGACCAGCGTCCCGGTCCACCCGGTCAGGTCCCCGGTGGCGGAACCGGCGACCACCGCCATCTCGTCGTGGATCCCGTCGGGGCCGTAGTGGCCCCGGTGCGAGAGCACGAAGCTGCCCTGGCGGCCGTCGACCGTGCCGGTGACCTGTTCCAGGCCGATGAACGTGCCGGTGCCGTCCGGCCGGTAGTGCATCAGCAGGTTCGAGGTGCCGGTGCCGGTGATCGCCCCGGAGTAGACGAAGGTGACGGCGGCGTGGGCCACCGAGTGCCCGTCCTCGCTGCTGCTGGTCTTCTCGTCCCAGTTGGTGAACGTGTAGCTGTTCTCGCTCATGGGTACGACCCTGACAGGCTTACCTGACAGATCCTGTCAGGTTCCGGTACTGGGACGGCGAGATCCCGTAGCTGCCGACGAACGCCTGCCGCAGGGTCTCGGTGGAGCGGAACCCGCAGCGCCTGGCCACCGCGGCCAGCGGCAGGGTGGTGGACACCAGCAACTGCGCCGCGGCCTCGGTGCGGGTGGCCCGCACGTACTTCGCGGGCGGCATGCCCACCTGCTCCAGGAACAACCTGGTCAGGTGCCGCTCGCTGACGCCAGCGCGCTCGGCGAGCGCCGCCGTGCCCAGGTCCGCGTCCAGGTGCTGACCGATGTGCCCGACCAGGTTGCGCACCAGCCCGTCCTCGCGCGGCGGAGCGGACACGAACATGCTGACCTGCGCCTGGTTGCCGGGTCGTTGCAGGTAGGTCACCAGCATCCGCGCCACGCGGCGGGCCAACTCCGCCCCGTGGTCGGCCTCCACCAGCGCCAGCGTCAGGTCCAGCGCGCTGGTCACGCCCGCCGCCGTGTAGACCTCGCCGTCCCGCACGTACAGCGGTTTCGGGTCCACCTCCACCGCCGGATACCGCTGCGCGAACAGCTCCGCGTAGATCCAGTGCGTGGTGGCCCGCCGCCCGTCCAACAGGCCCGCGGCGGCGAGCACCGTGGCCCCGCTGCACACCGAGGCCACCCGGCGGCTCTCCTTGGCCAGCCGCCGGACGTGCGCGAGCAGCCGGGGGTTCGCCGCAGCCGCGTCGTGCCCGGACCCGCCCGCGATCACCAGCGTGTCCAGCGGCCCGCGCACCCGTTCCAGCGCACCGTGTGCCGCCAGCACCAGGCCCGAGCAGCAGCGCACCGGCTTGCCGCCCATCGTCACGAACTCCACCGCGTAGCCCGGGTCGGCGCCGAGCCGGGTCGCCATGTCGAAGGAGTCGGTGACGCAGGCGATGTCCAGCAGCTCGGCCCCGTCGTACCCGAGCACCACGACTCTGCGCATGGCAGCCGACGGTAGCAGCGCCGTCCGGAAGACAGGGATACCAAGATTTCGGACACCGTGTGCGCGGGACGTTGCCGCCGGGTGCGGCGGCCCGGGAAGGTCGTGCCATGAAGGACATCGCGTTCGTGCTCTACCCCGGCTGCACCCCATTGGACCTGGTCGGACCGCTCCAGGTGCTCAACGCCCTCTCCCGGCTGGTGCCCGACCACCGCACGGTGGTGGTCGGCGAGTCGCTCGACCCGGTGTACACCGACCTGCCGCTACTGCTGGCGGCGAGCCACACCTACGAGCAGATCACCGACCCGTACGCGGTGGTCCTGCCGGGCGGCCTCCAGCCCACGCTGGAAGGGCTGGCCGACGAGCGGCTGCTGGCCAGGATCCGCGGGCTGGCCGAGGGCGCCGAGGTGATCGGCTCGGTGTGCACCGGCTCGCTGCTGCTGGCGGCGGCCGGTCTGCTGGCGGGTCGGCGGGCCACCACGCACTGGATGTTCCGCGACCTGCTGGCGAAGTACGGTGCCACGCCGGTGGCGCAGCGCTGGGTGGAGGACGGCCCCGTGATCACCGCGGCCGGGGTCGCCGCGGGCATCGACATGGCGCTGCACCTCGTGCAACGCCTGGCGGGCAAGGAGATCGCCGCCGAGGTCCAGCTGCTCATCGAGTACGACCCGCAGCCGCCGCTGGGCCCGATCGACTGGTCCACTGTGGACCTGGCGGCGCGCAAGCCCGTCAGCGACGCGATCCTCGCCCAGTCGCTGGCCGAGCACCCCGAGCTGCTCAGCAGGCTGTCGGGCTGAGCACCACCTTGCCCAGGTTCGCCCGGGACTCGATGATCCGGTGCGCCTGGGCGGCCTCGGCCAGCGGCAGCACCCCGTGCACCGCTGGCCGGAGCGCACCCCCGCGGACCAGGTCCCAGAGCCGCTCGCGGTTGGCCGCATAGACCTCGGGCCGGAGCCTGGCGAAGTGGGCCATGGCCAAACCGATCACCGAGATCGTGCGCATGCGCAGCTCGTTGACCTCCAGTGGGCCGCCGACCGCGTTGTAGGTCACCAGCCTGCCCAGTGGCCGCAGCGCCCGCAGCCCGTGCTGCAGCACCTCGCCGCCGACCCCGTCCAGCACCAGGTCCGCCGTGTCCCCGGCGATCTCCTGGTAGGTCAGCACCTCGTCGGCGCCGAGCCCGCGCAGGAACTCCGCCTTGCCCGCGCCGCCCACCGCGGCCAGCACCCGCTTGGCACCCAACGCCTTCGCGAGCTGCACCGCCACGTGGCCGACCCCACCCGCCGCGCCGGTGACCAGCACCTCGTCCCCGGCCCGCACCCCGCCCACGTGCAGGGCCGCGAACGCGACCTGGCCGCTGCGGACCAGGACCAGGGCGTCGGCCTCGGCGATGTCCTCGGGCACCGGCGTGGCGAAGGCCGCCGACACGGTCGCGAACTCGGCGTAGGCCCCGGCGAAGGCCAGGCCCACCACGCGCTGGCCGACCTGCCAGCCCTCGACTCCCGCGCCGATCGCCGCGACCCGGCCGACCACGTCCCCGCCCGGGGCGTGCGGCAGCTCCGGGCCGCCGTGGGTCAGCCGCACGGTCGGCAGCGTGACCCCCACCATGCCGACCTGCACCAGCAGCTCGCCCTGCCCCGGCTCCGGGCGCTCGACCTGCTCGGCGCGCAGCACCTCCGGGCCGCCGTACTGGTGAAAGCGAACGACGCGCATCCTGCCCCCTCCCGAACTTCAACGGTGTTGAAGTCTTGGTCATACTGGGTGCGGACGTCAACCCGAGTTCTGGAGGACCCGATGCGGCTGACGCGGGAACAGGTGCTCGCGGGCGCGCTCGACCTGCTCGACGAGGCGGGCATCGAGAACCTGACGATGCGCAGGCTGGCGCTGGCCCTCGGCGTGCAGAACGGCGCCACCTACTGGCACTTCCGCAGCAAGCAGGCGCTGCTGGAGGCGATGGCCGACGCCCTGCTGCACGGGGTGACCACCGGCCTGGACCCGGAACTGTCCTGGGACCGCAGGCTCGCCGAGTTGGCCGCCCGGCTGCGCCGCGCCCTGCTGTCCCGGCGCGACGGGGCCCGGCTGTTCTCCGGCTCCTTCTTCCCGCTGCCCAACGCCCTTGCCTACGGCGAGGCGATGATCGGCACCCTGCGCGCGGCCGGGTTCGCCGACCGGGACGCGGTGTGGGCCGTGGACACGATCACCCACTACGTGGTCGGCCACACCACCGAGGAGCAGATCGCCGACGACTCCGGCCCGGACCGGCTGATCGCCGCGATCGACCCAGGGCTGCACCCGAACCTGCACGCCACGGTCGGCCACATCCCGGGGCCGCACCCGGAGCAGCACTTCGAGCACGGACTGGAACTGGTCATCGCCGGGCTGCGGGTCAACTCGCCAGACCGGACATGAGTTCCTCCCTGCTGGACACCCCGGTCTTGCGGTAGATCGCCTTGAGGTGGTCGTTCACGGTGTGCGGGGACAGCTCCAGCCGACGCGCGATGTGCTTGGCGGGCAAGCCTTCCAGCACCTGGCGCACCACCTGCTGCTCGCGGGCGGTCAGGCCGAACCACGCGGAGACCGCGGGCAGCAACGCCACGCTGGACGCGGGCTGCACCGTCACCACCACCTCGCCGGGATCCGCCCCACCGGTCAGCTGGGCCTCCAGCGACAGCCAGCCCTCGGCGGTCGGGATCCGGCTGATCGCCGAGCCGTCCTCGGAACGCCTTGCCAGGCAGGCGATGTTCCACAGGTTGGCCACCAGCTCCTCGTCCGTGCGGCTCTCGTCCTGAGCCATCGCGCGCAGCATCTGCCGTCCAGCGGGGGTCACCGCCGTGGGCCGGTCCGACCCGTCCAGGACGACCACGCCCGGCGGCAGCTCGCACCGCGCCGAACGAAGTGGTTGGGCGGCAACAAAAGCACGCAGCTGCTCGGCCAGCGCCGGGATCAGCCGGACAGCGGACTGGCCCTCCGCCACGGAGAACGGCCTGCCGCCGACCTCGCGCAGCAGCACCAGCTCGCCCCAGCCCAGGCTGATGCGCAGCGCGCACTGGAAGCCTTCAGCCGCCATGAGTTCGCGCGTGTGCCGGGTGTAGGCGGGCCCCGGGGTGCGTGGCCCGAACCGGGCGATCGGGGCAGGTCGCACGCCGAGGTTGCCGTGCTGCTCGACCTCCAGTTGGTAGCGGGTCGGCAGCAGGAACTCGTGACCGCCAGCCATGAAGCAGCCCGCCCCACTGACCGGGTCCTGCCCCACCACGATGTAGCTCTCGTGCGGGATCACCCCGCCGATCCGTTCGGCGAGCTCGGCACCGAACTGCCCGACGCTGCTCACCCGCCCAGTATCGCCCCGGCCCACCCCCCAGATCTCGGGATTTCGCCCGCGGGCCGTCAGCCCGACAGTGAACTGGTGGAACCGCACGAGTACGCCAGCCGCGACGCCATCGGCCTCCGCGAGCTGATCCGCGCGGGCGAGGTCAGCCCGGCCGAGGTCGAGCGCACCGCACGCCACGCGCTGGACCTGGCCAACAAGCAGGTGAACGGGCTGGCGCTGCCCCTGTTCTCCCCCGCGCTCGAGCACAGCGCCGACGGCCCCTTCACCGGGGTGCCGTTCCTGATCAAGGACAGCGGGCCGGTCGCCGAGGGCGTGCCCTTCGCCATGGGCAGCCGCGGCGTGCGCCGGGCACTGGCCAGGCACGACAGCGACCTGATGACCAGGGTGCGCGCGGCGGGGCTGGTCACCCTCGGCCTGACCACCGCGCCCGAACTGGGCATCAGCTTCGCCACCGAGCCGGTCAAGCACGGCCCCACCCGCAACCCCTGGCACCTCGACCACGGGGTCGGCGGGTCCAGTGGTGGCGCCGCCGCACTGGTCGCCGCCGGGGCCGTGCCGGTGGCGCACGGCAACGACAGCGCGGGCTCGGTGCGCGTGCCCGCCTCCTGCTGCGGGCTGGTCGGGCTCAAGCCCAGCCGCGGTCGCACACCCTGCGGCCCCGACCTGGGCGAGCCGGTGTTCGGCCTGTCCTACGAGTTCGCGCTGACCCGCACGGTGCGCGACGCCGCACACTTCCTGGACGCCATCCACGGGCCCGGCGTCGGCGACAAGTACACCGCCCCGCCGCCGGTCCGGCCCTACGCCGAGGAGCTGTCCGCCGACCTGGCCCCGCTGCGGGTCGCGCTCAGCACCGAGGCGTGGTCCGGGGTGGCCGTGGACCCCGAGGTCGCCGCGGCGGCGGTCGCGGCGGGCGAACTGCTGGCCGACCTGGGGCACGTGGTCAGCCAGGGCAGCCCCGCGCTGGACTGGGAGGACGTGATCACCAGCATGGTCCCGGCCGAGATGGCGTTCCTGGCCAGCACGTTCCGCCAGGCCCCGCGCCCGCCGGACCCCAACGAGATGGAGGCCGTGTCCCGGCGCCTGTTCGAGGAGGTCGCCGACCTCACCGTGTACGACCTGATGGACGCCTTCCACGCGCAGAACCGGGTGAGCCGGTCGGTCGGCGCCTTCTTCACCGGCCACGACCTGCTGGTGACGCCCACGCTCGGCCAACTGCCCGCCCCGCACGGCACGCTGCGCCAGGACGAGCCGGGCCAGACCGTGACCGGCTGGATCCGCTCGATCTTCGACTACGGGCCGTTCACCGCGGTGTTCAACATCGCCGGGCAGCCCGCGATCAGCCTGCCGCTGGGCCAGAGCCGGGACGGGCTGCCGATCGGCGTGCAGTTCGTCGCCGCCTACGGCCGGGAGGACCTGCTGTTCCGGATCGCCGCCCAGCTGGAGCAGGCCGCGCCCTGGCGGGACCGGGTGCCGCCGCACTCAGTGCGCGGGCTCGCGTGAGGCCCGGTACCGGGTGAACGCGGGCAGCGCCAAGCCGATCAGCGCCGACCCGAGCACGGTGGCCAGGCCGCCGCTGACCACGCTGAAGCCGGAGGAGGTCAGCGAGCCCACCGCGCCCGCCCGGAAGTTGCCCAGCTGCGGGCAGACCCCGCCCACCACGTACTCGGCGGCGCTGATCCGCCCCCGGTACCCGTCCGGGGTGCTGACCTGCACCATCGTCGAGCGGAACACCACCGAGAGCACGTCCGCCGCCCCGGCCAGCCCCAGCAGGGTCAGCGCGAGCCACAGGTCGTGGGCGAGCCCGAACCCGGCCAGCGCGAGACCCCACACCGACCCGGCTACCAGCATGCCAAGGCCGTGCCGGGACACGCGGCGCACCGGCCCGGACAGCACGGTGCCCAGCACACCGCCCGCCGCCACCGCCGCCGTCAACAGGCCCAGGGTCTGCGCCGAACCGCCGAACCGCTCCGCGTTGATCGCCGGGAACACCGCGATCGGGATGCCCAGCACCATGGCGTTCATGTCGGAAAGGAACGCCCCGGTGAGGACCTTGCTCCGGCGGATGAACCGCAGCCCGTCGCCCACCGAGCGCAGCGAGGCACGGGTGGCACCGCCCTCGGGCGGCATGGGCGGCAACCGGAACACCCCGTACAGCGCGGCCGCGAAGCTCACCGCGTCGAGCAGGTAGCAGAGCTTCAGGCCCCAGGCCGCGGTCACCAGCCCGGCGAGCGTGGGCCCCACCGTCACGCTCAGGTGGAAGGTGAACATGGACAGCACGATCCCGGCGGGCAACCGCTCCGGGGACAACAGCCTCGGCACGAACGTGCTGCGCGCCGGGGAGTTCACAGTGTTCAGCACGGACTGGACCGCGACCAGGGTGTACAGCGGCCACAGCTGGTTCAGCCCGGCGAAGGCCTGCACGGCCAGCAGCGCGGAGACCACCGCCATGGCGCTGTTGGTGACCAGCACCAGCTTGCGCCGGTCCACGGCGTCCGCGATCGCACCGCCGAGCAGGCCGAACACGATGCCGGGCAGGGCGGTCGCCAACCCCACCGCGCCGACCGCCAGTGAGGAACCGGTGAGCATGAAGACCTGCAACGAGACCGCGAACGTGGTCATCACGCCACCGGTCGAGGACAGCGCCGAACCCAGCCAGAGCCTGCGGAACGCCGGGGACTCCCGCAACGGGCGGAGGTCCATGAACAGGGTGGGGCCAGCGGTCACCGGCCCACTGTGCCCTACCCCTGACCGGTGATGTGCCGATAACTGTCAGGATTGCGCACGAGGTACTCGCGCAGCGACTGCGGCTCGTGCCCGGCGATGCGGGACACCGTGCTGCTCACCTGACCCACCTCGCCGGTGGCGATGGCCTCGTAGGAGGTCACCCACCCCGCCACCTCCCAGTCCGGCGCGTTGTACCGGGCCCGTGAGGCGTACGCCTGCTCCCGGCTCTCCTGCTCGTAGGTCACGACCCGCCCGGTGAACCGGCTCAGCTCCTCGGCCGCCTCGCCCAGCGTGATCGCCTCCGGCCCGGTCACCTCGTAGGTCGCCCCGTCGTGCCCCTCGCCCAGCAGCACGGCCGCCGCCACGTCCGCGATGTCGTCGTGCGCCACCGCGGCCACCCGCCCGGTGCCCGCCGGGCCCCGGATCACCCCGTCCGCGCCCGTCATCGCGGGCAGCGCCGCCAGGTAGAAGCTGTCCCGCAGGAACGTGAACCGCAGCCCGCTCGCCCGCAGGTGCTGCTCGGTGTGCCAGTGGTCCCTGGCGAAGGTGAAGGTCGCCTCCGGGGCGGCACCCTGGAACGAGATGTACACGATCCGCTCCACCCCGGCCGCCACCGCGGCGTCCACGGCGGTGATGTGCTCGCGCACCCGGTCGGCGGCCTCGTGCGCCGACACCAGCAGCGCGGTGCCCGCCCCCTCGAAGGCCCGGCGCATCGCCTCCCCGTCCCCGTAGGCGGCGGGCGGTGCCTGCACGGCGTCGGTCAGCTCCGGCAGCCGCGACGGATCCCGGCCGATGAGCCGCTGCGCCACCCCGGCCTCCGCCAGCCGCCGCGCGACCCGCCCGCCGATCTGCCCGCTCGCCCCCGTGACGGCGATCGCTGAGCCCATGTCCTGACCTCCCAGGTCCCTCGGTCCCCCACCCGACCGTAGCCGGGGGTCCGGACATGTGCTCTGCCGAGGTTCGCACCTACCGTGTGGACACCGTCACGGGGTCCACACGTACGGCGTGGTCGTGGTGATCGCCGTGAACCCCAGGCGTTGCAGGATCGGCCTGCTGTCCTCGGACGCGTCCACCTGCAGGTAGCGCACCCCGCGGGCCGCCGCCAGCCGCGCCCGCGCCGCGATCAGCGCCCGGTAGATGCCGCGGCCCCGCCACCGCTCCAGCGTGGAACCGCCCCACAACCCGGCGAAGTCCGTGCCCGGCACGAACTCCAGCCGTGCGGCCGACACGAACCGGCCCGCCGCCTCGGCCGCCACCACCACCGTGTTGCCGCCACGCACCTCGGCGATCAGCTGCGCCCCCAGCCAGCTCCGGTCCTGCTGCCACACCTCGGAAGCCAGCTCCGCGATCCGGTGCATGTCCGCGTCCGCGCTGACCTCGCGCACCGTGATCTCGTTGGACAGCAACGGATCCGTACCCGCCAGCTCCCCGGCGGAGCCCACCAGCACCGTCTCCTGGTCCTCGGCGGCGAACCCCGCGGCCACCAGCCGCTCCGGCAGTTCCTCGGGCAGGTCGTGCCCGCGCGTCTTCCACTCCACGCCCTCCGCGCGCGCCGCGAAGAACTCCCGCTGCCGCACGATCAACTCGTCCAGCGCGGCACCGCGCACCCCGAGATCGCGCGGACTGCTGATGAAGCCCTGGTGCTGCCCCACCACGCGCACGACCGGTCCGTCCGGCTCGGCGTGCACCCCGGGCGGCAGGTTCACCCGCTCCGCGGGGCGCAGTTGCTCGTCGTAGGCGGACAGCAGTGTCGGCAGGTCAGGCATCCGGGCAAGCTAACCGGTCGGAGCCTGCCGCCGGTACGCATTTTCGCCGCTGGGGCGCGAGTTGAGCACCCGTCACGTGTTCGTGGAATCACCACCGGAGGAGACCTCGTCCTTGGCAGAATCGCACTGTGCCGCCAGCGCGGCGGGGCACGATCACAAGGGGGAGCTGTGGGAATGCGATTCGGTCGGACTCTGGTCCTCGGTATGGCCCTCGCCGCCTCAACCGGCCTGGCTGCCGCGCCACCGGCCTCGGCCGACGTGCCGGTGACCCAGCTCAGCCCGCTGCCCGGCGACACCGGCGGTACCGCGAGCTGGATCAACGACCACGGCGTTGCCGTCGGCAGCTCCTACGGCAACCGGTCCCACGCGGTGCGGTGGAGCGCTGACGGCACGGTCGCGCCCCTCGCCGCGTGGTCGGGCGACACCGACAGCTCCGCCAACGGCATCAACGCCAGCGGGGTGGTCGTCGGCGATTCCTCCGGCGGCCAGCAGGGGCGGCACGCCGTGCGGTGGGGTGCCGACGGCACCGTCACCGATCTCGGGGCGCTCCCCGATGGCGGAACCGCCTCGGCCGAGGCGGTCAACGACAGCGGTGTGGCCGTTGGCTACTCGTACACCTCGGGGTTCGACCAGCACGCCGTGCGGTGGGGCGTCGACGGCACCGCCACCGACCTGGGCACGCTGCCCGGTGACAGCGCGAGCTACGCCTGGGGCATCAACGCCGACGGGGTGGTCGTCGGATCTTCCAGTGGCCCCAACGGGATCCGCCCTGTGCGATGGAGCGCCGACGGGGTCATCGCCCAGCTGGGCTCCGCCAACGGGGCCGCACTCGGGATCAGCAAGGACGGCGTGATCGCCGGCTACACCAAGCGGCAGGGCGTGCTCGACGCGACGCAGTGGGGCCTCGACGGCTCGGCCACGATCCTCAAGGCAGCCCCCGGACACACCAGCGGCACGGCGCGGATCAGCGCAGGCGGGACCGTGTTCGGCGCCTCGGGCACCAGCGACGGCGGTGTGCGGTGGCACGCGGCCACCTGGGCACCGAACGCGGCCGCAACGCTCCTGGGAGACCTGCCCGGCGGCGACACCAGTGTCGCCAGGTCGGTCAACGCCGCCGGGGTGACCGTCGGCTGGGCGGTCAAGAACGGGACCACGTTCCCGGTCCGCTGGGCGTCGAGTCGCAGCTGAACCTGGCGGGCGGGCGGCCAACCCCGCTTGGGGGCGGCGCGTCCACTGGTCATGGACAACGCTGGTGTCACGGTGCGCGCGGCGCGGGTCGAGGACGCCGAGGCCATCGCTGAGGTGCACGTCCAGGCGCGCAACGCGTACTACCGGGGTTTCGTCGACCAGGCGGACCTGGACCGTCGAGCCGCCGAGCTGCGGAGGATCTACCCGGGGCTGTGCGATCGGGCGGACAGCACGCTGCTGTGCGCCCAACTGGGCGAGGAGATCGTGGGGATCGTGTTGCTCGGTCCCCCGAACGACACCGTGGTGGATCCCGTTGGGGTGGGCGAGTTGTACCAGCTGCACGTGCGGCCGGACTGCTGGCGCCGTGGCATCGGCAGCCAGCTCCATCGCGCGGCCGTGGATGCCTGGCACGGGTTGGGAGTGTCGGTGGGGGTCCTGGAGGTGTGGGATCGCAACGAGCGGGCGCGCGCCTTCTACGCCAACCACGGTTGGCGGCCGGACGGCCATTCCCGGCCGGGCCGCAGCGGCACCCGCTACCTGCGACTGCGCCTCGCGCTGTGACCGAGCGCCCGGTTCGTAGGGTCCCACCACTGAGTCAACTCCCTTGACCATGCCGCAGCGGCATGGTTTCGACTGTGCTGTGTCGGCGCGTCCGCGCCGGGGAGTCCGGTTCTCGGGAGAGTGACCGTCGTGGGGTGGAGTACCAGGCAGCTCGCCGAACTGGCTGGTACCACCGTGCGCGCGGTCCGGCACTACCACGAGGTCGGCCTGCTCGCCGAGCCTGAACGCCGGGCCAACGGCTACAAGAGCTACGGCGTGGCCCACCTGGTCCGCGTGCTGCGGATCAAGCGCCTGACCGGGCTCGGGCTTTCGCTGGCCCAGGTCGCTGAGCTGGGCGATGCTGACGAGCACCCCGAGCAAACGCCGCGCGAGCTGGACTCCGAGCTGGCGGCGACCATCGAACGGCTGCAACGGACACGCCGCGAACTCGCCGTGATCCTGCGCCAGACGGAAGCGCTACAGGCCCACGAACTGGATCCCGTCTTCGCCGAGTTCGATCACCTACCCGCTGATGCCCACGAGCAGACCCGCCAAGACCTGGCCGAACGCCTCTACCTGACACCGCAGGCCCGGAAGATGTTCACCGAATTCCCGAGCGCTCGGGACATGTGCGCCGGCGCACCGCGCGGTGAGGACTTCGCCCTGTGCGCGATCGCCCAGGCCATCCACGAGCTCTACAACCCCGCCCAGATCGACGTCCTGATCCGCATGAACCGCTAGCGGCCGATCGTCACGACCAAGCAGGTGCCGTGCTCGCTCTGGCCGGTGCCCACTCGTGCACGCCACCGCTCTCCCCGAGACAGCGTGCGCGCCATCGTTTCAATCCGTTGATCGCGGCGCCCTGGTGCGCCGCCTGGGAGGAAGTCAGATGCGGAGAACTGTGTTGGTTGCCGTCACTGTCACCGTCGCGGCGGCCGTGGTCCCGGGGGTGTCGGCAGCGGCCACGCCGAGCACGGTGCGGTGGGGCCCGTGCCCAGCAGATGTCGCCGCGCCCGGTCTGGAGTGCTCGACGCTCGAGGTCCCGCTGGACTACCGGAACCCGGACGGGCGGAAGATCGAGATCGCGGTCTCCCGCCTGGCGAGCAAGAACCCGTCGCAGCGCCGCGGCGTGCTGCTGACCAATCAGGGCGGTCCCGGTGGGGCAGGACTGCACTTCCCGGTCGACCTCGTGGCCTTTGGTCTGCCGCAGAGCGTGCGGGACAGCTATGACGTGATCGGGTTCGACCCGCGCGGTGTCGGCCACAGCACGCCGGTGACCTGTGATCTGACGCCGCAGCAGAAGATGAGGGGCAACATCCCGCCGTACGCGAACACCGCTGCCGAGGTCGCGAAGTGGGCCGAGCAAGCGAAGGCCGTCGCCAGGCAGTGCGCCACCTCGAAGACGGCGTGGATGCTGCCCCACATCACCACCGCGAACACCGCACGCGACATGGACCGGATCCGGGCCGCGCTGGGCGAACCGAAGCTCTCCTACGACGGCTACTCCTACGGCACCTACCTCGGCGCGGTGTACACGACGCTGTTCCCGCAGCACAGCGACCGGATCGTGCTCGACAGCAACGTGGGCCCGGACGGCTGGGACGCCGCGGGCGGGCGCCTGTTCGCCCGGGGTTTCCAGGACCGGTTCCCGGACTTCGCGAAGTTCGCCGCCGCTCACCCCGAGTACGGTCTGGGCAGCACCTCGGAGCAGGTGACCGCGAAGTACTTCGAGCTCGCCGCGCGGCTGGACAGGACACCGGTCCCAGGGGTCGACGGTGCGCTGTTCCGTTTGGGCACGTTCGGATACCTCTACGGCGACGCGCAACTCCCCAAGCTGGCCGAGCTCTGGCGGGCGCTGGACACGAACCAGCCGCTGCCCCCGCTCGAGGGCCTCACGCCGGACCCGGACAACGCGATCTCCAGCAACCGCTACGTGATCTGCGGTGACTCGCGCTGGCCGAGGTCGGTCCAGACCTACCAGCACAACGTCGCGGTCGACCGGGTCCGGTACCCGATGTTCGGTGCGGCCGCGGCGAACATCCAGCCGTGCGCGTTCTGGCCGTCCGATCCGGTCGAGCCGAAGGTGCGCATCGGTGACCAGGGCCCGTCGGACGTGCTCATCGTGCAGAACCTCCGCGACCCGGGGACGCCGCTGGTCGGCGCCCAGCAGCTGCGGCAGGCGTTCGGTGAGCGGGCCCGCATGGTGACAGCCGATCAGGGCGGTCACGGTGTCTACCTGCTCGGCAAGAACAAGTGCGCGAACAACGCGGTGACGAGGTTCCTGACCACTGGACAACGTTCAGCGAACGACCTCGCCTGCGCGGCGGAGCCCAACTGATCGGTGGCAGTGCGAGCGAGTGGCCCGTGAGCGGTCCACGCCGCGTGCCGATCAGCCCTTGAGGCGCCCCTGGCCGAGCAGGCAGCCCCGCGGCCGACTTCGTCCCCGACGGATTCGTCGACCGGTGCTGCCTGCTCGGCGTGGCCTGGTTCATGAAGGCGCGTTCCCGCACAGGTGACGGGGTTTACCGCGCTGTTTCCGTCCAGGTGACCGGCAGTTCGTGGACGCCGTAGATGTTCATGTCGGTCCTGAGTTTCACCTCGCTGGCGGGGATGGCGAGCTTGAGGGTCGGGAAGCGGCGCAGCAGTCCCCCGAAACCGGCGCGCATCTCGATGCGGGCCAGTTGCTGGCCGAGGCACTGGTGGATGCCGTGGCCGAAGGACAGGTGACCGCGGGCCTTGCGGTGGATGTCCAGGGTGTCGGGGTTGTCGAAGCGCTGGGGATCGTGGTTGGCGGCCAGCAGCGAGACGACGACGGTCGATCCCTTGCCGATCGTTTCACCGCCGAGTTCGATGTCCTCGGTGGCGTAGCGGTAGAAGATGTCGGCAATGGACAGATAGCGCAGGAGTTCCTCGACGGCATCGGGCAGCAGCTCCGGGTCGGCGCGTAGTTCGGCCAGCTGCTCGGGGTTCTCCAGGAGCGCGAAGGTGCCCAGTGCCAGCATGTTGGCGGTGGTCTCGTGGCCCGCGAGCAGCAGCAGGAAGGCGACGCCGGTCAGCTCCTCGATGGTGAGGTCCTCGTGGCGGGCCAGGTCGGACAGGATGTCCTCGCCGGGCTCGGCGCGTTTGCGCGTGACCAGTTCGGCGAGGTAGCCGGTCAACGCGCCCAACGCGGCCATCTTCTCGTCGAGCGGCTGGTCCCTGACGAGGAACTTGGCGGAGTTGACCTGGAAGTTCTCCCGGTCCGCGTAGGGGACGCCGAGCAGTTCGCAGATCACCAGCGAGGGCACCGGCAGCGCGAACTCCGCGACCAGGTCGATCGGCGGGGCCAGTCGCGCCAGGTGGTCCAGTTGCCGCTCGACGATGTCGTTGATGTGCTCTTCGAGCATTCTCATGCGTTTGACGGTGAAGGCTCCGGTGAGTCTTTTCCGCAGCCGGCCGTGGTCCGGCGGGTCCATGGCGATGAACACGCCCGGCATCTGCGGGGACGGTTCGGTGGCCACGGGCATGCCGGGGATCTCGTACGGCACGTGGAGAACGCCGATGTCCTGGCGGGAGCTGAACCGGGTGTCGGCCATGAGCTGGCGGACCGCGTCGTAGCCGGTGACGAGCCAGCCCTGGTGACCGTCGGGGAAAACCATGGGACTGACCGGGCGAGCCTCACGCAGCCGGGTGATGCGGCGGGGCGGGTTGAAGGGGCCCGCATCGCGTTCCATGGGGAGGCCGTGCGGGATGGGAGCCGTCTGACTCATTGGGAATCCTTTCATGGCGGTTGTTGCGGGCCGCAATCGCTGACCGAGCGGAACACCAGGTCGACCGCGGCGTCCCCGGTGGTCGAACGAGGCCGCCAGGGCCAGAGGTGGATCAGGAACGTCGGATCGTGATGCCGCCGAACGAGGTGTGCGCGCGCACCTCGACGGTCTCGGCGGACCCCTCGGGCCGGGTGGTGTTGTCCAGCAGGTTGCGCACCTGCCCGAACCCGGTGTGCACATCCAGCCGTGCGGCGGTGCCCTCGGCGATGCCGATCTCCAGGTCGCCCATCGCGGTCCCGAGCTCGACCGAGCCGCGGGCCACCTCGCCGAGGCGGATGCCGCCGTTGGCCGTCTTCGCGTGGACCCCCGCGCCGGCCCGGTTCACGGAGATGTCGCCGTTGGCCGCGCGCACCCGGATGTCGCCGGTGACCGCGTCGATCGTGGTGTCGCCGTTGGAGTTCTTGACGACCACGGAGCCCTCGACCTCGCCGATGCGGACCTTCCCGGAGCCGGTGTGGATCTCGGCGTTGCCCGCGATGCCGTCCGCGGTGACGTGACCGGCCGCGGTGTCCACACGCAGTGGACCGGTCCGCTCGAGCCGGACGTTCCCGGTGGAGGTCTTGAACCCGCACTCCCCGAGCCAGCCCGTGCCGCTGAGGTCCCCCAACTGCACCTCGCCAGACACCTGCGAACCGCTGGGCAGGTCGATGGACACCTCCACCGACCTGGTCTTGCGGGAGAAGTCGAAAACGCGCGCCTTCGGCCCCGTGACCTGGAGCAGGCCGTTCGCGTAGTCGACGCGAACCTGCTGGGCGGCCTGCACGTCCGACTCATCGGTCTCGTCGCTCGGGCGCACGTCGACGATGGTGTCGGTGCGGTCGCTCGCGGTGATCCGCACGTTGCCGACGCCGAGTTCGAGCGTGACGGAAATCGGTTCGGGCGTGTCGAACTTGGGCATGACTGTCCCCTCATCATGGGTAGGTGACACATCCCCGCAGGTCGGGGACGTGGTGTGGTGGAAAGCGGTGCGGTTAACGCACCCAGGCGGTGAGGCCTTGCTGGGGCTGTTTGCCGCTGGGGCGCTGCTCGCGGTCGGCGCGCTGGAGTGCGGCCGAGGCCGCCCGGACCAGCCAAGCGTTGACCGAGCGCCCCTCCTTGGCAGCGACCTCCTCGATCGCGGCCTTGAGCTGCTCCGGGAGACGCACGTTGATCCGCGAGCTCGGGCCGTCCTCGTCGATCAGTGCGCCGCCGCCCACCGTCGCGGGATCGTCCTCGGCCGCTGGCGAGGTCACGACGAAGTGCGGATCGCGTCCGCGCAGGCGCAGCTCCACCGAACCTGGGGCCAGGTCCCGGGTGATCTCGTTCGCGGCGGCGGAGAGCGCGTCCAGCAGCGTCATCCGGATCGCCGTCTCGAGCGACCCGCTCAGGCGCTCGACCAGCGCACGGGCCTCGTCACCGTCGACTTCGGCGAGCGTGGCGAACTCACGTCCGAGGTCGTTCACATACGAGGCCATGTCCATGGCACCACAATGGCACACGAGTGGCACCAATGCAAGCCATGATGGCTCAGCGGTGGTGTCATGTGGCACCGCCTGGCACTTCGTGAAGGAAAAGTGCTGGTCAGGAGCGGACGCGGTGGGAGACGTTGGGTTGATCGGCGCTGCCTGCGCGCACCGGGGAACGCAGTGCACCCCACCGCCGCCCCACCCGTCCCCCATCGCGACCCGGCACCTCGGCCGGGTTGCGCCACTGGGGCGCCGGCAGTCGGCGCCAACTGTGCTGGCCGCACGCTTTACGCGCCGATGGAAATCCCGAACCCCGCTTCGTAGATCCTGCGGAGGACCTCCCAGGACCTCAACTCGATGTTGGTCTGGACGGAGATGGTGTGCTCGCCGTCGGCGGTGCTCGCCGTGAAGAACATGGATCCCCAGTAACTGCCGCCCACGCAGCGCAGCGTCCGGCCACCGGTGGCGGCCTTGTCGAATTCGAACAGGCCGAGGCCGTATCGGGTGTGCGGCAGCCAGTTGCTACCTTCGGTGGAGACCGTGGTCCACATCTGGCGGTGCTGGGCCGGCGGCAGCAGAATGCCGCTTGCCAGTGCGCTGACGAGGCGGATCATGTCGCCGGTGGTGGAGACGATGTTGCCGGGGAGCCACGAGGTGTTGAACTCGGTGACGTCAAGCGGCTCGAGTCCGGGCTCCTCGAGCAACGACTCCCAGTTCTCCGGGGTGACCGCGGCCATGTCGACGCCGTCCTTGAAGAATTGCTTGGAGTATGCGCGCGGGTGCGGATCGCGGTATCCCATATCCCGGGCGGGGCGCACGTAGGTATGGGTGAGTCCGAGCGGCCGCACTATCCTGCGCTCGACTTCCTCGGCAAAGCTGTTGCCGGTGATCTTCTCGATCATCGCCTCGGCGAGGTAGAAGCCGCCGTTGGCGTACCGGAAGCGCTCACCGGGCGCTGCGACCGGCGGCTGGGAAACCGTCATCCTGAACAGGTCTTCGGTGGTGAATTCGTCGAAGCGATGCTCGAGGAACGCGGCACGGGTGGCGTATCGATTGGTCAGTTCCGGTGCCAGGCCGGTAGCGAACAGACCACCGGTGTTGCTGAGCAGGTGCCTGATGGTGATCTTGTTGCCGTCGTAGCCGTTGACGTCCAGCACGCCCGGCAGCCACGTGTTCACCGGGTCGTCAATGCTCAGCTTCCCCTCGGCCTCGAGGTCCAGGAGCACAGCGGCCATGAATGCCTTGCCGCCACTGCCGATCTGCGCGTATTCCCCCGGTTGGCGGGGTGCGCCGGTCTTGATGTCGGCCACGCCGGCAGTGCCGAACCAGGTCCGGTCCCCGTCCTTGACCTCGGTGACGATGCCGGGGATACCGACCTCGGCCACTGCCCAGTCGAGTACCTGCTGAATATCGGTGTGGGTCATGCCGGTGCCTTTGCTCTCAGAATATTTCCGATATGGCAAAAGCTACGTTGCCTACGCGATCGGGTCAATCAGCTTCTGCTGAAGTAAAGCCCAAATTCGCAGCTCAGAGAGCTTGATTCGTTGCGCGGTCCTGTCGCCTAATGCAATGATCGTGTTGCGTCAAGCTGTTCCCGACATCGAGGAGCCAGGGACACAGATGCCTGGAGAAAGGCTCACCCAACAGGACCGGCGGCAGATCGCCGCGGGACTGCGTGACGGGCTGACCTACGCCGCGATAGGCCGCCGCATCGGGCGGCCGACCTCGACCGTCACCCGCGAGGTGATGCGCAACGGCGGGCCGGGCGGCTACCACGCCGACCAGGCCCACCGGGCCAGCACACGACACGCGCACCGGCGCGGAACCACTCCGCTGAGCCCGCCACCGCGAAGCGTCGACCTCGGCGGGCGTGATCCACGGATCGTGAACGGGGTGGCCGCACACAGCACAGAACTGTTCGTCCAGACCGGGCTCCCGCGGATGATGGCCAGAGTGCTCGCCGCACTCGTCACCACCGACAGCGGCAGCCTCACCTCGGCCGAACTCGTGCAACGACTGCACGTCAGCCCCGCCTCCGTCTCCACGGCCGTCGGTCACCTGGAGGCAATAAAAATCATCAAACGCGAACGCGACCCCCACCGCCGCGCGGAACGCTACGTCATCGACGAGGACGTATGGTTCCAAGCCATCATGGCCAGTGCGCGCGTCGATACGCAGATCGCCGCCGTCTTCAGGAGTGGCGCCCAAAGACTCGGTGCCACCACTCCCGTCGGCGCCCGGCTGGAGAACATGAGCCAGTTCCTCCACCGCGTCAGCGACGACCTAGTCCGCTCGGCCAAGCACTGGCGCCAGGTCTACGCCACCCAACCACCTGCCGAGACCAACCACGACTCCACGACCAGTTGAGCGCTTGCGCTGTCGAGCCTCATATCTGCCCGTATCAGACATCTCCTGTTTGTGGAATCGGGGTGACGGTTCCCGTCCCGACAGGCAGGGGATGACGCAGCGTTCAGCGGAGACGAGGTCACAGCGTGATCACGAGCTTGCCGTGGACGTGGCGTCCGGCTTGCAGTGTCACGGCATCGCGGATCTGCTCGATCGGGAAGGTCGCGGCGATCGGCACGGTGATCGTGCCGGCGAGGATCGCGTCGCTGATCCGCGCCATGGCGTCCGGGCCCGCGTCGATACCGCCGGTCGCGCGCACGCCGCCGGGAGGATTGGGACCCGCGGCGACCGTGGAGATCCGTTCGGGCGGCACGCCGAGCGCGAGCGCGGCCTCGGCCGTTTCGATGCCGAACAGGTCGGTTGCCGCGGTCACGCCCTCCGGAGCCAGGGTCCGTACCCGGTCTGCCAGTCCGGGGCCGTAGGCCACGGGCTCGGCACCGAACTGGCGCAGGAACTCGAACGTGCTCGCCGCGGCGGTCCCGATCACTCTGGCACCGGCGAGCTTCGCGAGCTGTACGGCGAACACGCCCACACCGCCCGCGGCACCGCCGACCAGGACGGTGTCGCCGGACCGCAGATCGACCGCCGCCAACGCGGCGGCGGCGGTCATACCGGCCACCGGAAGCGTGGCCGCCACCTCGTCGCTGATGCCCTCCGGCGTATGCCAGAGCGCCTCGGTCGCCTCGGTGGGCGTCCTGACCACCACGAAATCGGCAGCGGCTCTACCCAGCGCGCCGCCGTGGACACGGTCGCCCACAGCAAAACCCGTGGCGCTGGTTCCGACCTCGTCGACGACCCCGGCGAAGTCGTAACCGAAGCCGGAGGGCACGGTGATGCCGAACCGCGCCGCCGCCTCGGGCCGCGAGGCAATACCCCAGTCCATGGGATTCAGACCGGCGGCCGTTACGCGGACGCGGATCTCGCCCGGCCCGGCATGCGGTTCCGGAATCTCCCGCAACTCCAGTACTTCGGGACCTCCGAACGTCTCATAGACAACAGCTCGGCTCATGAGTACCTCCAGCAGGCAGCGTGACGGGACTTGGTCCCATCACGGTACACGAGTGACGGGACCAAGTCCCGTACGCTGTTCCCATGGTCCGCTGGCAACCCCACGCATCCGAGCGACTCGTTGTCGCTGCCCTTGAGCTGTTCGAGGAGCGGGGCTACGAGAACACGACGGTGATCGAGATCGCGGAGCGCGCCGGGCTCACGAAGAGCACCTTCTTCCGTCATTTCCCGGACAAGCGGGAGGTGCTCTTCGGCGGGGGCACGATGACCGGACTACTCGTCGACGGGATCGACGCGGCGCCAGCTGGGGCCAGCCCGCTCGAAGCGGTGGCGCATGCTCTGGACGTGATCGGGAGGGAAGCCTTCACCGCCGATCGTCGCGAGTTCGGCGCCCGGCGGTCGGCAGTGATCGCCGCCAACCCGGAACTGCGAGAACGCGAGGCGTTGAAGGGACTCGGCCTCACCGCATCGATGATCGACGCGCTCAAGCGCCGCGGCGTTGCCGACCTGACCTCGCGCGTGGCCGCCGAACTGGGCGCGCTCGCGTGGAAGATCGCCTATGAGCGCTGGAGCGACACGAACAACAGCGACAACTTCGGTGAACTCGCGCGGCGAACGCTCACCGAGGTGCAAGCGGCCAGTGCCTTGTGCTGACGGGGTTACCGGAGGCGTCGTGCTCGCAGGACGGTGTCGCGAGTGTGGTGGGTGCCCGCGGGTGCGGGAGCGGTTCGCGGACGGGTTTCGTTGATCAGGACGGTCCAGTCCTCGTCGAGGAGCCCGGCGATGTCCTCGGGTTGGTAGTAGTCGCTGGGGTCGAAGCCGTTGCGTGGGGACAGGTCCGCGAGGTCGTGGCTGGCGATGAGCAGAGTGCCGCCGGCTGCGACGGCGGCCAGCAGTCCACGCAGCGCGGTGTGGCCCGGCTGGCGTGGCAGCGGGAAGTACTGGACGGAGACCAGGTCGAACGCGCCGGCCGGGGGCGACATGGCGGTCAGGTCGGCCCGTGTCCACGCCACGCGGCCGGCCAGATCCGTGCCCGTGGCGGCGGCGCGGTGCAGTGCGGTCCGGGAGATGTCCACCGCGGTGACCTGCCAGCCGTGTCGGGCCAGCCAGAGTGCGTCGGCGCCTTCCCCGCATCCCACGTCGAGCGCTTGCCCTGGCAGCAGGTCGGTGACCTCGGTGACGAGCACTCCATTGGGGTTGCCGCTGAAGACCTGGTCGCGGCTGCGGTACATCTCGTCCCAGAACTGTGCGTCCATTGTCCTTGCCTCGGTAGTCGGGGCTTGGTGGACGATCACCACGTCCTGCCGGCCACCGGTGCCGAACTGGACTTGTCGGGTCATCGCGACCACCTCCGCCGCCAACCTGCCCCCACCGGCGACGAGCTGGCAACGTTCTTTGCGGAAACCGCAAAAGTGCGGGCACAGTGGAGGCATGGGGACCGAGTTCGACGCCGTGCTCGGCATGGTCGGCCCGCGACTGCGCGAGCTGCGCCGCCGCAGCGGAGCGACCCTGACCGCCCTGTCGGAGACCACCGGTATTCCGGTCAGCACGCTGTCCAGGCTGGAGTCCGGACACCGCAAGCCGGGCCTGGAACTGCTACTCCCCCTGGCGAGGGCCTACCAGGTGCCGCTCGACGACCTCGTCGGCGCCCCGGCCAGCGGGGACCCCCGGGTGTACCCCCGGCCGATCACCCGGCACGGCATGACCGCCATCCCGCTGAACCGCAAACCCGGCGGGCTGCAGGCGTTCAAGCAGATCCTCCCGGCTGGCCCGCACGATCTCGAACCCGATCCCCGCTCGCACGAGGGCTACCACTGGCTGTACGTCCTCAACGGGCGGCTGCGCCTGGTGCTCGGCGATCAGGACCTCGTCCTCACCGCCGGTGAGGTCGCCGAATTCGACACCCACCTCCCGCACTGGTTCGGCAACGCCGACTCGCAGCCAGTCGAGTTCCTGAGCATCCTCGGCCCCCAGGGCGAACGCTTCCACATCAGGGCCCGCTACCGACCTGACTGACCCCCGCCCCGCCTGTGTGCTCAATGCCATCCGCAAACACGCCGATTGGCGCGAAAACCAGCGCACGAGCGAAGAACTCACCACGATGCCACCATGATCAGTCTCAAAATCGTGGCATTTCCTCGGCCGAGGCCAGTGGCGCGGTCGTTCGCCGGCGAGATCGCCAGTCCGGTGACGACGAGCTTGTCGAGGATGCGGCGGACAGCAGCGGAGTTGCGGCCGACTGGAAGGTCCCGCGCGCCGGGCTGTTCAACCACCACTAGACCCGTTGCGCCTCAACGAAATACTGAGGGCATCGCGAATTGCGGTGTCACGAGTTCGCTGTGCGGACGGGGCGTAGCTGGTTCAGGTCGCTCCAGCAGGCTGGCGGGATCATTTCTCGGGGAGGGGCGGGGTGGCGGCTTGTGCGTGGACACGTTCCAGCACGACGACGGGGATCTGCCTGCCCGCGGCTGCCTCGAACTCGGCGAACTTCGGGACGAGCGCTACCTCTTTCGCCCAGATCCGCTCGCGCTCCGCGCCCCTGGCGAGCCGAGCTACGACCGGCACTCTTTCCGTGCCCACCTCGACTGTGGCCTGCGGGTTCGCCATGAGATTGTGGTACCAGACCGGATGCTGCGGACTGCCACCGTGGGTTCCAAAGACGGCCCAGCCATCGCCGACCGGCTGGTAGAACAACGGACTGATCCGCTCACGCCCGGTCCTGGCCCCGATGTGGTGCACCAAGATCAGCGGCATGCCTTGCTCGTCGAACCCGGGAATCCGGGGTGGGACGGGGCGACCCGCGGCGAAATCCTCTTCGCTACTCCAAGGCACATACCCGGCGTTCGCCCGGAACTCGGCGATGATCCGATCGTTCCAGCTGTCGACGGTGGGGGCCTTGGCTTCGGTCGCGGTGGTCGTGGTCGGGGCGGACACGGCATCCCCTCCACTATCCGGAGCACTTGCTCCTCAAGGTAGCGCAGTGCGGAGCATGTGCTCCACATAAGGCGGTATGCTCGGCCGTATGGCAGTGGCTGAACCGGAAAGCACCGCCCGGCGCCGCGCGCCGCGCGTGGACGCGATCCGCAACCGGGAAGCGATCGTCGAGGCCGCCGCCGAAGTGCTGGCCGAGCAGGGCGCCGCGGTGGACGTGCGCGAGATCGCCCGCCGCAGCGGGGTGGGCATGGGCACCCTCTACCGGCACTTCCCGAAGAAGGACGATCTCGTCCACACGGTCCTGCGCCAGGACTTCTCGAGGTGGGCGGAATCCGCGCGCCAGGCGGCGATCGACGCCGAGGACCCCTGGGCGGCGCTGACCGACTTCTACCAGCAGGCCCTGACCGGCTATGCGCGCCACCGCGCGATCATGGAGAACTTCGCGCTGACCTGGTCGGTCCCCGATCTGGAGGGCATCCGGCAGCTTCGCCTCGTCATCGAGGAACTGTGCGCCCGCGCCGGCGCCGCGGGCCTGCTGCGCCCCGGCGTGACCACCGACGACCTGCTGCTCCTGCTGGTCTCGCTGGGCCACGCCGTCCAGATCACCGACGAGTGTCGCCCGCAGATGTGGAACAGGCTGCTGCGCATCTCCCTCGACGGCCTGCGCGCCGACCGCCGCGAACCACTTCCCACCGACACCGCACCAGACAGCGTCTCGCGATCACTTCGTCAATGAGATTGAAATGAAGTCAGCCGCGAGGTTCTACAGCGCGCGACGCACTGAGATCCGCAACGCAGAGCCACGACTGAGCAGTGCGCTGCCCCGTGGGCACGTGGCCGCTGGCTCGATGAGCAACCTGGCTATCGCACTGGCCACACCACCGGCTGCCCCGGTGCCCGGTTGTTCAGGTCGCGGTTGCCCTGGCCTGGTGAGGGGTCGTGCCAGACCACTGGTGGAAGGCCCGGTAGAACGAACTGGGTTCGTCATAGCCCAGCAGCAACGCGATTTCGGTGATGGTGATCTCGGGCCGTTCCAGGTAGTGGCGGGCCAGGGCGTGCCGGGTGCGTGCCAGCACGGCCTGGAAGCTCGTCTGTTCCTCGGCCAGACGTCGTTGCAGGGTCCGGCGGCTCAGTGCCAGCCGCTGGGCGACGGCGGAGGCGCTGCACTGGCCGGCGGGCAGGAGTTCGAGCAGGGCGGCGCGGACCCGGTCGGCGGTCGACTCCACCCGGTCGAGATCGGCAAGGCGTCGGCGCAGCTCGGGCTCGAAGACACGCCACATCTCGGCGTTCGCGGTCAGGAACGGACGACGGCCGTCGAGGGCGGTGAAGGTCACCACGGGCGTGGCTGCCAGTCCAACGGGAACACCGAGGTAGTCCTCGTATGCCTGGCTGGCCGCGCCGCCCGGTGGGTCCGGCATGGCGATTCGTTCCGGACGCACCGGCCGACGTGTACCCAGCCGGGCCAGCGCCACCCAGGACACGAGCTCGTAGGCGACGAAACTCGGTGGCGGCAGTGGATCAGCCGGCCACCGGATGGTCACGCTCAGCCGGCCGCCCTCGGTGTGCACGGCAAGCCCCAGTGGGCCAAGCAGGCGCTTGTGCGCGGCAAGCCGCTGCGCCGCGTGGCGTAGGTCGGCGCTGCACAGCGCAGCGAAGATCGCTGGTTGGAACGTCTCGGCGCGCACCCGCTGGGCGAGGGTCGCACCGAGCGCCGGGTCACCCGAAATCTCCTCCAGTGCCGCCCAACACCGGTAGAACTGGTCCGGCGTGAGCGCCACCTGCCGGTTGAGGAACAGGTCCTCCGGGAGTCCCGCCGCGCGCAGCACCGCGCCGGTGGACACGCCGAGGTCAGCCAGCACGGCACTGGTCGCCGGGCTCAGCGTGAACCTGCCCGCGGTCATGGCCGACGTGTCGACGCGGTCCGCGCCGCGACCCTGGCGACGTCGATGTCGAGCCCGGTCAGCTGCCAGGAGACCTGCCACAGCAGCCGGATCGCCCGATCGGCGCCCGGCCGGATCAAGCGGCGACGGACCGGGGCACCGGCCATGCCCCAGCGCGGGCCGTACAGGGCGCCACCGACGGCACGCGGGTCGGTTGCCGCGCGCAGCGGGCTCAGCGCCCCGCGCTCGGTGTCCATTCCGATCCGACGGGTGAGGGCGAGGAAGAAACGACCCAGGCCACCACCTCCGCCAGCGGTGACCGTGGTCGACTGGATATCGGAGTTCGTGAGGCCCGGGTGGGCGGTCAGGGCCCTCACGGACAGCCCGGTCTCCTGGAACTGCCGGTCCAGCCCCTGGGCGAAGTGCCTGTTGGCGAGCTTGGAATTCCCGTACGCGCGCCACGGGTCGTAATCGCGGAGCAGGAACGGATCGCCAGGATCCAGGGGGCGGCCGGTGTGCTGGGCCCCACTGGTCACCGTGACCACCCGGGCGTCGCGCGTACGCACCAGGGCGGGCAGCAGGCGCGTGGTCAGCGCCCAGTGCCCGAGGTGGTTGATGCCCAGTTGGGTTTCGAATCCGTCGGTTGTGCGCCCCTGCGGCATCGCCATCACGCCCGCGTTGTTGACCAGGAGGTCGATACCGGGTGGGCCGCCAGGATCTGCTCGGCAGCGTGCTCGACCGACGCGAGCGATCCCAGGTCGAGCGGAACGATCTCCACCAACGCACCCGGATGGGCCGCGCTGATCCGGTCGCGGGCCACCACCGCCTTGGCTTCGTTGCGGGCCGCCATGACGACGTGGGCACCCTTCCCTGCCAGCGCCATCGCCGTGGCCAGGCCGATGCCACCGTTGGCGCCGGTCACCACCGCGACACGGCCACTCTGATCGGGAACGTCGGCCAATGACCAGGACATACCGGTAGCTCCTTGGACGGGTCGCGCGCTGCTGCTCTCACGTTACGTAGCTCGAGCGCTGAGCCCAGTGGCAGAACCCGCCATGGATGTAGCAGTTCGCGCCACAGCGGTGTGAGCGTGCCACCCAGGTGGCACAGCAAGCGATCTTGCTCAGGACGGCTGTCTCACACTCGTTTCATCAATGAAGCTGGCATGAAGTCGACCGTGAGAAAATGAAGGGCGTTTTAAGATCCTACAAAGCGAATGATCAGCCCTGGGCGAGGTCGGCGAACCGGCTGTAGTGCAGCTGATGCGCCACCGTCACCGTGCTGGTGGGACCGGCGCGGTGCTTGGCCAGGATCAGGTCCGCCTCACCCGCGCGCGGGTCGTCCCGTTCCCAGGCGTCCGGCCGGTGGATCAGGATCACCGCGTCGGCGTCCTGCTCCAGCGAGCCGGACTCACGCAGGTCGGAGAGCATCGGCCGCTTGTCGGTGCGCTGCTCGGGGCCACGGTTGAGCTGACTGATCGCGATCACCGGCACCTCCAGCTCCTTGGCCAGCAGCTTCAGGTGCCGGGAGAACTCGGAGACCTCCTGCTGACGGGACTCCACCCGCTTGCCGGAGCTCATCAGCTGGAGGTAGTCCAGCACCACCAGCTTGAGGTCGTTGCGCTGCTTGAGCCGCCGCGCCTTGGCCCTGATCTCCATCATCGTCAGGTTCGGTGAGTCGTCGATGAACAGCGGGGCCTCGCTGATCTCGCTCATCCGACGGGCCAGCCGCGTCCAGTCGTCGTCGTTCATCTTGCCGCCGCGCATGTCGCCGAGCCGGATCCTGGCCTCGGCGGAAAGCATGCGCATGACGATCTCCGTCTTGCTCATTTCGAGCGAGAAGATGGCGCTGGTCATGCCGTGCTTGATCGAGCAGGACCGCGCGAAGTCCAGTCCCAGGGTCGACTTGCCCACACCAGGACGTGCGGCGACGATGATCATCTGACCGGGGTGCAGACCGTTGGTGACGGCGTCCAGGTCGGTGAAGCCGGTGGGCACGCCCAGGGACTGGCCGCCGCGCGAGGCGATGGCGTCGATCTCGTCCATGGTGGGCTGCAACAGCTCCTCGAGGACGGAGTAGTCCTCGCTGGTGCGCCGCTCGGCCACCTCGTAGATGGCGGCCTGCGCGCGGTCCACGACCTCGGCCACGTCGGAGCCGTCGGAACCGCTGTAGCCCAGCTGCACGATCCGGGTGCCCGCCTCGACGAGACGGCGCAGGATGGCCTTCTCGGAGACGATCTCCGCGTAGTAACCGGCGTTGGCGGCGGTCGGCACGGTGGCGATCAGCGTGTGCAGGTACGGGGCACCGCCAACGCGCAGCAGCTCACCACGCCGTTCCAGCTCGGCGGACACGGTGATCGGGTCGGCGGGCTCGCCGCGGCCGTACAGGTCCAGGATGCAGTCGTAGACCGCCTGGTGCGCGGGCCGGTAGAAGTCGTTGGGGCTGAGCACCTCGACCACGTCGGCGATGGCGTCCTTGCTCAGCAGCATGCCGCCGAGCACCGACTGCTCCGCGGCGAGATCCTGCGGAGGCTGCCGGTCGAAGCTCGGCTCGCTCATGCCGCGGTCATCCACGAGCGCCACCGCGCGTCCTCCTAGCGGTCGGTTGCCTGCACTACTGCTTGTACACGCCACCCCCGACAAGTCCGGGTGCGGGCGGGTCGCTGCGCACGCTAGATCGCCCGTGTGGAGCAGGGCAACCTGGCCTGTGGACAGGCCTGTGGACAGCCTGTGCGTGGTCGCGCGACCTGGTCACAACCCGGGACCGAGCTTGGGGACAAGCTGTGGACAACTGTCTGTGGATGGAGAAGATCCGCAGGTCAGAGGGTGTGGGTAAGCTGTGGAAGAATTCACCCTCACCCGATGCGGCGTGTCGCGCGTGACCGTCTCCTCGGCGTGTCGTGCCCAGGGTGTCACAGCTCGCTGTCCACAGCCATTCGTGGGCGCACTGCTGCAAACGAGCGAAAGCTCCGCCCGACCAGGCCGGGCGGAGCTTTCGGGTGAATCAGGCGGTGGCCACGACCTCGAGGTTGAGGGCGACCGACACGTCCGGGTGCAGCCGGACGTTCACCGAGTGCTTGCCGGTGGTCTTGATGTGACCGGCGGTGTCCACGGAGCGCTTGTCCAGGACCGGACCGCCCGCGGCCTTGACCGCGGCCACGATGTCGGCGGTGGTGACCGAGCCGAACAGCTTCTTCGAGCCGGCGGCGGCCTTCGCGTTCAGCTTGATGGCGCCGAGACCGTCGATGGCGGTCTTGACCTCCTTGGCGTGGTCCAGGTCGCGGATCCGGCGGGTCTCCTGGGCCCGGCGGATCGTGCTGACCTGCTTCTGCGCGCCGCGGGTGGCCAGGATCGCCAGGCCGCGGGGCAGCAGGAAGTTGCGGCCGTAGCCGTCCTTGACCTCGACGAGGTCGCCGGGGCCGCCGAGGCCGCTGACGTCAGCGGTGAGGATGAGCTTCATCAGTGCACTCCCCTGCTCAGCGCGCGGTCGAGGTGTAGGGCAGCAGCGCCATCTCGCGCGAGTTCTTCACGGCGATGGCGATGTCGCGCTGGTGCTGGCTGCAGTTGCCGGTCACCCGACGGGCGCGGATCTTGCCCCGGTCGGAGATGTACTTGCGCAGCAGCGTGGTGTCCTTGTAGTCGATCAGGTTCGCGGTCGACTTGTCCTTGCAGAAGACGCAAACCTTCTTCTTGGGCTTGCGCACAGGCGGCTTCGCCATGGGTTACTCCTGTGTATTACGCGTGAATGAGGTCGGGGGCGCGTCGCTCAGAACGGCGGCTCGTCGGCGAAACCGCCGGAGCTGGCCGGAGGCGCGGAGCCCCACGGGTCGTCGGCAGGGCCGCTGGAGGATCCGCCACCGTACCCACCACCGCCACCGCCACCACCGGCGCGCTGGACCTTGTTGACCTTGGCGTTGGCGTACCGCAGTGAGGGGCCGACTTCCTCGACGTCCAGCTCAACGACGGTGCGCTTCTCGCCTTCCTTGGTCTCGTAGGACCGCTGCTTCAGCCGGCCGGTCACGATGACCCGAGAACCCCTGGTCAGGGACTCGGCCACGTTCTCCGCCGCCTGGCGCCAGATGCTGCAGCGCAGGAACAGCGCCTCGCCGTCCTTCCACTCGCCGGACTGCCGGTCGAGGGTGCGGGGCGTGGACGCGACGGTGAAGCTCGCGACCGCGGCACCGGACGGGGTGAAGCGGAGCTCGGGATCAGCGGTCAGGTTCCCGACCACGGTGATCGTCGTCTCGCCTGCCACCGCGATCAGCCCTTGGCTGCGTCGCGACGCAGGACCTTGGTGCGCAGCACCGAGTCCTGCAGGGACAGCTGGCGGTCCAGTTCCTTGACCGCGGCGGGCTCGGCGTTCACGTCGAGCAGGGCGTAGATGCCCTCGGCCTGCTTGTTGATCTCGAACGAGAGCCTGCGACGGCCCCAGACGTCGACCTTCTCCACGTTTCCGCCCGAGGTGCGGATGACGTTGAGGAACGTGTCCAGAGTCGGAGCGACGGTGCGCTCATCGAGACTGGGATCCAAGATGACCATCACTTCGTAATGACGCATGAAGACCACTCACCTCCTGTGGACTGGCGCGGCCACGGTCGTTCCGTGGCAGGAGGGCCTGTTGCGTCAGCAACCCAAAGAGGTTAACAGCCGAGGGGTACCGGGACGAAATCGGTGCTCAGGCCACGCCGGTGCGGCGCAGCACCCAGGTGCGGACCAGCGCGGCGGTGACCCCGGCCAGGGCCAGCACGGCGATGAGCACGGGTGCCGCCACACCGCCGCCCGCCACACTGGGCAGCGCCTGCGCACGACCGGCGGTCTGCACCCCGTCGGAGTCCGGGGTGGTGCCGCTGAGCGTGCCGACCTGCGGGGCGTAGCCGGGCACCGAGCCGCCGTAGAGCGCGCCGGGGGACGGGGCGAACTCGCCGGGCACGGCGAAGGGCAGGTTGGTGTAGGAGAACAGCGGGACGCGGCCGTAGTCGTAGGAGCCCGCACCGCCGCCGAACTGGTAGAGCTGCACGCCGCCGGGGGTCAGGCCGCCGGAGGTCGGGAAGTTGCTGCTCGTGCTGCCGGTGCCGCCCCCGCCGGGGGTCGTGGTGCCGCCCCCGCCCGGGGTAGTGGTGCCGCCACCGGGCGTGGTCCCGCTGCCGCCGGGGTTGGGGGTGCCGCCCCCGCCGGTGGCCTTCTGCGAGGCGTCGGCGATGGCCTGCGTGCCGTTCTGGATCGGTGCGGCCGCGGAGTTGACGCCCTGCACGGTCACGCCGCAGCCCGCGGTCAGCGCGTTCTGCACCCCGCCGACCAGTACGCCGATGACCGGGCCGAGCAGCGGGATCTGCTTGAGCTTGTCGACCACGGTGGTGGCGATGCTGCCGCCGGTGATGTAGCCGTTGCCGGTGGGCAGCGCGCCGATCGGGATCGCGGGCATGGCCGTGAACGCCTTCTTGAACGGCGCGGCCAGCGGCGGCCCGAGCAGCGAGATCGCGGTGACCAGGTTGGTGATCGGTTCGACCACCGCCGAGGGGCTGAGCGACACCGGTTGACCCGGTGCGCCCTGGATCGAGGTGGCGCAGCTGCCGAGCACGATCGGTTCGGCGGCCGCCGCCGTGCCGGTGCTCGCCACCAGCCCGGCAGCGCTGACGGAGAACAGCACGGCAGCCGCGGTCAGTGCGGTGCCGATACGTCCGCCCATGTTCACCCCTGCAGGTTGACCCGTCGGTAACTTCATGGAGTAAACGACGGTACGTCGCCGAGGTGACGCCTGCCACGGGTATTGAGGGTGGAAATCACTCGGATACCCTCCTGACATGCGCATCGGGGCCCACGTACGCGACGACGACCCCCTCGGCGCGGCGCGCGAGCGCGGTGCCGAGGTCGTCCAGTTCTTCCTGTCCGACCCGCAGGGCTGGAAGGCGCCCAAGCCGCACCCGCAGGCCGAGCAGTTGCGTGACGGGGACCTGACGGTGTTCGTGCACTCCCCGTACGTCATCAACGTGGCCTCGTTGAACAACCGGATCCGCATCCCCTCCCGCAAGGCGGTGCAGCAGCATGCCGAGGCCGCCGCGGCGGTGGGCGCCAAGGGCCTGGTGGTGCACGGCGGTCACGTGACCAAGGGCGAGGACCCGGCCGAGGGGCTGGCCAACTGGCGCAAGCTGTTCGAGCGGCAGGCCGACAGCGGGGGCTTCGCGGTGCCGGTGCTGATCGAGAACACCGCGGGCGGGGACAACGCGATGGCCCGCAAGTTCGAGATGCTGGCCAGGCTCTGGGACCAGGTCGGCGAGTTCGGCGCCGGGTTCTGCCTGGACACCTGCCACGCCTTCGCGGCGGGCGAGGAGCTGCTGGGCATCGTGGACCGGGTCAAGGCGATCACCGGCCGGATCGACCTGGTGCACCTCAACGACTCCCGGGACGAGTTCGACTCGGCCCGCGACCGGCACGCCAACATCGGTGCGGGCACTATCGACCCGCAGCTGCTGGTGGCCGTGGTCGCCGCGGCCGGCGCGCCGGTGGTCGTGGAGACGCCCGGTGAGGGCCAGGCCGCCGACATCGCGTTCCTGCGCGAGCACCTCGCCGGGTGAGAGGGGCCGCGCTGGCCCTGCTCGTCCTGCTCTGCGGGGCGGCCCTGGTGGTGGGCTACGGGAACAAGGAGCGCTGCACCGGGCCGCGGTTCGACGCCCAGGGGCGGTCCGAGCCCAACTACGAGGTCCGCCGCTACCGGGACGTGTGCTACTCCGACATCCAGCAGCTCTGGCTGGGCCGTGAGATCGACAAGCACGTGTTCCCGTACGTCTCGGGCAGCCTGGACGCCGAGGGGCACCTGCTCGGCGGTTCGGTGGAGTACCCGGTGCTGACCGGCATGCTGATCTGGGCGGGCGCGTACTTCGCCAGCACCGACGGCCAGTTCCTGTTCTGGTCCGCGCTGTTGCTGGCCCCGTTCGGGCTGGCCGTGGGCTGGCTGCTCGGCAGGATGGCGCGCTGGCGTGCGCTGATGTGGGCGCTGAGCCCGCCGCTGGTGCTCTACGCCTTCCACAACTGGGACCTGCCCGCGGTGGCCTGCACGGTGGCCGCCCTGTACTTCGCGCTGTGGCGCGGCAGGCCGCTGGTCGCCGCCGCCCTGCTGGGTTTCGGCTTCGCGTTCAAGATCTACCCGATCATCTTCGTCGCCCCGCTCGCGCTGTACGTGCTGGCCGCCAGCCCCTCCCGGCGGGACCTGCTCGGCGCGGTGCGCGTGGTGCTCACCGCGGGCCTGAGCGCGGTGCTGGTGAACCTGCCGTTCGTGCTCGCGGGCCCGGAGGGCTGGGCGGCCTCCTTCCAGTTCCAGCAGCAGCGCCCGGTGGACATCACGGCGAACTCCTTGTGGTTCTGGGGTTTCCGCCCGTACTCGGACCCGAGCTCGCACGGGTTCCAGGCCGCGGTGAACGCCTGGTCCCCGCTGCTGGTCGTGCTGTCCTTCGCCGTGGCACTGGCCGTGGGCTGGTGGCGCTACCGCCGCGAGGGCGTGTACCCGCTGCTGCCGGTGTGCGCCTCGATGCTGTGCGGTTTCCTGCTGCTGTACCGGGTCTTCTCCCCGCAGTACACGCTGTGGCTGCTGCCGTTCTTCGCGCTGGTGCCGGTGCGCTGGGGCTGGTTCGTCGGCTTCCTGGTCACCGACCTGGCCATGGGCATCGGCATCTTCCGCTGGTACTACTCGATCCAGGTCGGCCTGCCCAACGACGCCTACACCAACCTCGCCGAGCAGGCGGTGGTCGCCGGGGTGTGGGGCAGGGTCGCGCTGTTGACCGCTTTGTTCGGCGTGTTCCTGAAGTCCAAGGGCAAGACCCCCGTGGAGAAGCCAGAACCGGTACTGCGTGAGCCGGAGTTGGAGCCGGTCGGCGTCGCGTGAGCGTGGCCCTGTGCCCGGGTGCTGGACGTCACCCGGTTGGCGGATCCCGCCGACTCATCGCTGCCGAGATCGTGAAGGTGCCGCCGCCGCGGAGGGAGTTCTGCACATGAATCGCAGGCTGCTCGCGATCGCCGTGGGGGTCGCGCTGGAGCTGGTGCTGTCGCTGGTGGTCGGCGGGGTGGCGCACTCCGCGCCGCGCGACGCCTGGGTGGGCACCTGGGAGGCCGCGCCCGCCAACAGCACCGGCGGTGACAGCGGCTACCCGAACTACTCGATCCGCAACGTGGTGCACACCAGTGTTGGCGGTAAGCAGGTCCGGGTCAGGCTCTCCAACAAGTACGGCACCAAGCCGCTGCCGCTGGGGCACGTCACGGTCGGCGTGCAGGCCAAGCCCGGTACCCCGGAGGCCGTGTCGACCAAGGACGTGACCTTCCACGGGGCGCTGTCCACCACCGTGCCCGTCGGCGCCGACGTGCTCAGCGACCCCGTGCCGCTCGCCCTGCCGCCGAGCGTGAACCTGCTGGTCACCACGTACGTGCCCACCCCGTCCGGGCCGGTGACCTTCCACCCGCTCGCGTTGCAGACCTCGTTCTTCACGCGCGCCGGTGACCACGCGGGCGACACCTCCGGAGCGGCCTTCACCGAGCGGACCACCGTGTGGCACTACGTGACCGGGGTCGACGTGCTCGGCCCGGCAGCGGGCAGCGTGGTGACCCTGGGCGACTCGATCACCGACGGGGCGGGCTCCACCGCTGACGCCAACCGGCGGTGGCCGGACTTCCTCGCGCAGCGCCTGCTCGGGCAGAAGCGGCAGCTCGGGGTGCAGAACGCGGGGATCAGCGGCAACCGGATCCTGCTCGATGGCGGCAGCGCGGGCGAGGCGGCGCTCAAGCGCTTCGACGAGGACGTGCTGTCCAGGACCGGCGTGCGCACCCTGGCCATCCTGGAGGGCATCAACGACATCCAGCAGACCCCGCACGAGACCGACCCGTCCAAGATCGAGAACGGGCTCGCGCAGCTGGCCAGGCGGGCGCACCAGCGCGGGCTGCGCGTGGTCGGCGCCACGATCACCCCGTTCCGCGGCTGGGGCTCCTACACCGACTCCCTGGAGGCCGTCCGGGTCGGCGTGAACCACTGGATCCGCACCAGCGGGGTCTTCGACTCGGTGGTCGACCTGGACAAGGTCATCGCCGACCCGGCCGAGCCCAGGCAGATGCTCAAGGCGTACGACTGCGGTGACCACCTGCACCCCGGCGACGCCGGCTACCAGGCCATGGCCAACGCCTTCGACCTGAGCAGGTTGTAACTCAGCGCTGGCTCGTGTCGGCGGTGGCCATGCCCAGCTCCGCGCAGGCCTTGAGCAGGAGCTGGTCACCGCTGGCCACGACCAGGTCCGGCACGTCCAGTTGTTCGGCCGATGCGCAGTGCACGGCGTCGTAGCTGCGCAACGCGAGTTCGTGCGCCAGGACACCGGCTCTGCGCACGACCATTTCGGACACCTCGACCAGTTCGAGTGCGTTGTGCAGCAGGTCCAGTGACGCGAGCGCGCCCGCGTGCGCCTGCGCGTCGAGCCTGCCCAACCGCCGGGCCTGCGCCAGCGCCGCCGCCGCCTCGACGTAGCTCAGTTCCGAGGAGAGCACCCGGTCCGCCACCTCCCACAGGATGGTCGCGGTCGGGGTGCCCGGCTCCCTGGTCAGCAGCGGGACCAGTGCGGAGGTGTCGAAGTAGCAGATCATCCGCGCTGCTCGCTGACCAGCTCGCTGACTGGTCCGCTGGCCTCGACGGGGGTCGGCAGGCTGCGCCGCCGTGCTTTCGCCGGCCGCACCACTCCCTGCGCGATGAGGCGGTCGATGGTGGACGGCTGGTGCACCGGGACGATCTGTGCGATGGGCCTGCCGTGCTCGGTGACCGTGATCGTCTGGCCTTTGCGCACCTCGGCCAGGTGGCGGCTCAGGCTGTCGCGCAGCTCGCGGATGCCGATGTCCATGACTTCCCACCTCATTGCGGCCACATTGGTCACGTAAATGTAGCCACCGCAGGGCGGCTCGTCCACCTGACATCATCAGGGCATGACCGCTCCGGCCCCGACCGTCTTCCGCGCGTTCCGCAGGCTCGCCCTCTCCGTGTTCTGGCCCTGCCTGCTGTTCACGGTGGTCGGCCTGTTCATGCTCCAGGGCGCGCCGGTGACGCCGACTCCGTACGGGCTGGGCCCGCTGCTCGCCGCGGTCATCGCGGCGGTGGTGGTGCTGCGGGTGGTCGACCGCAGGCAGGCCCCGGCGCGCAAGCCGGACCGCAAGGGTGTCGTGGACATGGCCCGGTCGATGTTCTTCGCGCGGCTGGTCGCGGGCGAGCTGGTACTGCTGTCCGGGCTGGTGCTCGGCTGGCTCGCCCGCGACCTGACCCCGCTGGTCGCGGGGCTGGCCTGCATGCTGCTGCTCTACACGTGGCTGCTGCGCACCGACAACTTCCTCGGCGCGCTGCGCGGGCTGCTCGACCCGGTGGGGGCCGGTCAGCTCACCGACGCGGTGGTCAAGCGCGCTCGCTGACGGCCGAACACCACGCGGTCCCTGGCCCCGTCCAGGAAGCCACCGCAGGGATCGTCGTCCCCGGTGCGGCGCACCAGGTCCAGCTCGGGCCGGTAGATCTCGCGCAGCACCAGCAGGCACAGCCCCAGCACGGCGAGGTCACGCAGCACGACGGTGCCCAGGAACGGGTCGGCGGGCAGCCCCTTCTTGTCGGTGCCCAGGTAGAAGAACATGCGGGGCACCCAGACCAGCGCGTCGATGGTCATCCACGCCAGCAGCGGCTTCCACCTCGGCACGGCCAGCACCGCGAGCGGCACCAGCCAGAGCGAGTACTGCGGGCTCCACACCTTGTTGGTGAGCAGGAAGGCCGACACGACGAGCAGGCACAGCTGGGGCAGCCGGGGCCGGGTCGGCGCGGACATGGCCACCCAGCCGATGCCCACGCAGCACAGCACGAACAGCGCCGCGCTGACCGTGTTCAGCACGGTGGGCACCTGGTTGGCGGCCAGCGCTCCGTCGAACCCGGCCCAGCCGGTGAAGTACTGCACCACGTTGTAGAGCGAGTCCGGGTCCACCCCGCGCTCGGTGTTGAGCCGGAAGAACTCCCGCCAGCCCGCCGGATACAGCAGGTAGATCGGCAGGTTGACGGCCACCCACGTGATCACCGCGGCCGCGGTCGCGCTCAGCCCGTGGCGAAGCTTGCCCGAGCGCCAGCACAGCAGCAGCAGTGGTCCGAGCAGGAACAGCGGGTACAACTTGGCGGCGCCGCCGAGCCCGAGCAGCACCCCGGCGAGCACCGGTTTCTTGCGCGCCCACGCCAGCATCCCGCAGGTGGCGAACGCGACGGCGATCGTGTCGAAGTTGGTGAACCCCTGGATGATCACCAGCGGGGAGATGGCGACCAGCGCGGTGTCCCACACCCGCCGCCGGGCCATCCGCATCACTGCCCACACCACCGCCAGCCAGGCCAGCGCCAGCCAGAACGCGATGAAGTCGAAGTAGACGACCACCGTCATGCCGCTGGGCAGCCAGCCCGAGGAGGCCAGGGTCACGTAGCTCTGCGCCAGGCGCGCGTTGAACCACTGGAACAGGCCGGTCAACACCGGGTACTCCATGTACCGGACGTGCTCGTCCGGCTTGCCCTGGTTGTCCACCCAGGAGGTCTTGTACGGGAAGGTCTGCGGCTGGTCCAGGCGCTCGGCCGTGTAGAGCGGGATGATGTCGGAGTAGCACATCGCCACGTACTGGCGGTTGCCGCTCCAGTCCAGTTGCAGCACGCCCTTGTCGTCGCGGAAGGTCTGCACGCACGGCGACTTCTGTAGCCAGCCAAGCGCCAGCGTGACCACCGCGAGCAGCAGGATCACCCGCGCCGAGGTCCAGAACCACTGCCTGCCCACCGAGGCGTGCCTGCCAAGCGGGCCGCCGAAGGGCCTGCTGAGCTGTCTGGCCAGCGACTCGGTCCAGGTCGGCGCCACGCGCTCGTCCGGGCTGAGCGAGGCGGTGTCCTCGGTCGGCGCGGTTCCGGTGGGCTGCACCCGCTTGACCTGGGGCTGATCGACCTCGGGTTCGGTGGACACCCGGTGGATGCTACGGGCAACCGGGTGTGCGCGGGGTCAGCCTCCCTGCGGATCGCGGCGTTCTTCCCCTTCCGCGCAAGCCCGCGGTCGCGGTTGTCGGCCGGGCACAACGCCCGCGCGGCCACGCGGGCGTTGTGCTGCTGCGCACTCCTTGCCGCTGACCGAGCCGTGCGAGGTGATTCGGTGCGGACCGGCCGGTCCCAGCGGTGACTACGGGTGCGGGAAGCCCGTTTCGCCCGGTTCGGTGATGATCGTCTTGGGCGGGGTGGTCGTCCGGCTCGGCGTGGTCGTGGTGGTCGTGGTGGAGCTGCTCGGCGCGCTCGGGATCGTGGTGTCCGAGGTCGGGTTGGTGGGCGGCGGCGGTGAGTCGTGCGTGGTGGTGAAGGTCGCCGTGGGCTGCACCTGCTCACCGATCGGCTTCGCCGCGGGGAACGGCTCGTTCGGGATGTTCGCGGCCTTCAGGTAGTTGCCCATGAACTGCTGCCAGATCTTGCCGGGCAGCCCGCCGCCGAAGATCGGCTTGCCGTCCTTGTCCCGGATCGGCTCGGTCTTGTCCGCGCCGACCCAGACCGCGGCCGAGACGGTCTGCGTGTAGCCCACGGTCCAGGCCTTGGAGTTGTCGGTGGTGCCGAGGTCCTGGGTCCCGGTCTTCAGGCCGGTGGCCCACGGGCCGTTCAGCCGCAGCCCCCACTGGCTCGCGCCGTCGACCAGGGTGGCCGTGACGTTGCGGGCGATCTGCTGGTTGCGGTTGGCGTCCGAGCCGTCGAAGGCGGGCTTGCCGTCGTCGGGCCGCTCCACGGCGTGCCCGTCCGGGTACACGATCTTGGAGACGAAGTGCGGGGCGCGCTTGGTCCCGTCCGCGGCGAAGGTCGCGTAGGCCGCGGCCATGTCCAGGGTGCGCACCACGGTTTCGCCGCCGCCGATGGCGATGTTCAGGTCAGGGGTGCCGCCCGAGGCGCCCACCAGCAGCTTCTTGCCGTCCACCTCGTCGGGGATGCCCGCCTGGTGCGCCGCGTCGGCCACCGCCCTGGTGGTGACCTTGTTGTAGACCAGGTTCACGAAGGTCGTGTTGATCGAGTACAGCATCGCGTCCTTGAGCGTGCACATCGGCTGGCACGGGTAGCTGCTGCTCGCGTTGACGAAGTCGCGCACCCCGTCGACCTTCTGCGGTGAGGTGGAGTCGAACCGGGACCCGATGCCGATGCCCTGCTCCAGCGCGGCGACCAGGTCGAAGGGCTTGAAGGCCGAACCAGGCTGTTGCAGGGACTGGGCATAGTCGAAGTTGCCCGCCTCCTTGTTTCCCCAGTACGCGGTGACTCCCCCGGTCTTCGGGTTCACCGCGACCAGCGCCTGGCGCAGGTTCGCGGGCTGGCCGCTCATCACGTCCTGCACGGCCTTCTCCGCGGCGTCCTGGGCCTTCGCGTCCACCGTGGTGTAGATCTTCAGCCCCTGCCGCTGCACCTGCTCCTCGGACAGCCCGTACTGCGGTCCGGCCAGCTCCGCCATCACCTGGTACTGGATCGCCCTGCGCGGTCCCTGGAGGGCGGCGGGCTCGGTCTTCTCCAGGTCGACCAGCTTCGGCGGCTCGGCGAACTTGGCCCGGTCCGCCGCGCTCAGCCAGTTCTTCTCCACCAGCTGGGTCATCACGTCGTTCCAGCGCTTGGTCCGGTACGTGGTGTCCTCCGAGCGGCTCGGCCCCTGGATCATGCCCGCCAGCTGTGCGGCCTCGGAGGCGTTGAGGTCCTTGAGGTCCTTGCCGAAGTAGGCCTGGGCCGCGGCCTTGATGCCGTACGCCCTGCGGCCGAAGTAGATCGTGTTCAGGTAGGAGGTGAGGATCTCCTGCTTGCTCTGCTGCTGGCTCATCTTGACCGCGGTGACCAGCTCGGTCCACTTGCGGCCGAGGCTGGCCACGTCGTTGCCGGTGGCCTGCTTGATGTACTGCTGGGTGATGCCCGAGCCGCCGCTCTGCCCGCCGGTGGCCTGCAACCACAGCGCGCGCACGATGGCCTTCGGGTCGAAGCCGGGGTTCTGCTCGAAGCTGGCGTCCTCCGCGGCGTACACGGCGTGCTTGACCGGGTCCGGGATGTCCGAGTAGGTGATCATCGTGCGGTTGCCCTCGGGCGCGAGGTCCACCATCTTGTCGCCGTTGGCGTAGTACAGCGTGACCGTCTGCGACTGGCTGGCCGCCACCACCCGGGGATCGGGCACGGTGACCAGGAAGTACGTGATGGCGAAGGCCACCAGCGGGCCGAGTACCGCCAACCCGGCCACCACGTAGCCGATGCGGCGGACCCTGCGCCAGGTCTTCTTGCGGCGGAGCCCGCGCTCCTGCTCGCTGGGCTCCTCCTCGGCCACCGGCTCCTGCACCGAGGTCGGCTCGGGCGGCAGGTCGTGCCCGCGGTGGGTGATCAGCTCCGGCTCGGGCTGGTGCGGCTCGGACTCCTGCGGGATCAGCTCGGTCCGGTCCCCGCCCTGCGGCAGGCGTTCGGTGCGGCCCTGCGCGTCGGCCTCGGGCAGCCGCTCGGTCCGCTCCTGGTCGGGTCGGGGGACCCGACTGGTCGGTTCCTCGTGCTGGTCGCTCACCACTGGCCTTCCGGATCGGGTCAACTCACCGTTGAGTAGACGTTGACGGCGCGGCCCGCGTTGCCTGGCTCGCCGATTGTGGCCCCGACCGGCCTGGTTCGCACCCGGACGAACGACGGCGGGGTGGTCGCTCGCGCGACCACCCCGCCGGATGCCTAGCCCGTCTGACCGCCCGGTGGCTGTATACCGCCGCCACCCGGCCCCGGTTTGCTCTTGGTCGTCGTGTCACAGGGGAAGCCCGGGAAGCACGGGGTCGTGGTGTCCGTCGGCTTCGTGTGCCGTGAGGAGGTCGTGGTCTCGGTCGGCTCGCTGGGAGTCGTCGTGGTCGTCTGGGTCGGTTCGGTGGTGGTCGTGGGCTGCTGCGTGGTGGTGATCACAGAGGTGCCCAGGCCGGTGTACTTCGAGAACTGCTGAACGGGCTGCCCCTTGAGGTAGTCGTTCATGTACGCGTTCCAGATGTACGCGGGCTCCTCACGGCCATAGATCGGGTAGCCCTTGGGCGGTCCGAACCGGTTGAAGTAGTTGCCCTTGATGGGCCCGGGCGCGTCCCGGTTGCCCACCCAGACGGCCGTGACGACCTGCGGGGTGAAGCCCACCATCCAGGCGTTGGCGTTCTCGCCGGTGTCCAGGTACTGGGCGGTGCCGGTCTTCGAGGCCACCGGCCGGTTGCCGTCCAGGCTGGCGCAGTGCACGCCGGGGCCACCGCAGGAGTGCGCGGCCACGTCGGTCATCGCCTCGGTGACGTTGCGGGCCAGCTTCGTGTTGTGGTCCGAGTCGTTCGGGTCGAGGGCCTGCTTGGGCTGCAGGTCGGCGTTGGTGCTGGTGTTGTAGATCTCCGTGCCGGTGCTGCTGGTGATGTTCCTGATGAAGTGCGACTGGATCTTCACGCCGTTGTTGGCGATCGTGGCGTAGCCCTGCGCCATGTCCCTCGGACGCACCGGGTACTGGCCCAGCGCGATACCGGTCTGCACGTTCTTCGCGGCGAGGGTCTGCGGGTCGTACTCGGTCAGGCTCGGCACGCTCTTGTTCTCGCTGCCGACCAGCGCGAGCTGGTGGTCCGCGATGCCCGTGGCCAGCGCCGCCTTGCGCACGTTGGACGGACCGGTGTCCAGGGCCATCTGGTAGAAGACGGTGTTCACCGACATGGTCATGGCCGTCTTGACCGTGCACTGCTTGCCGCAGTTCTCGCCGTCGGCGTTGTGGATGGTGACCTTGTCGGGCCCGTCACCGAACTTCAGGTTGTCCGAGCCGTCGTAGGTCGAGGCCAGGCCGATCTGCGGGTTGTTCTGCATGGCGGCGAGCAGCACGAACGGCTTGAACGAGGAACCGGGCTGGTTCGGGAAGTTCGCCATGTCGTAGGACCAGTTCTGCGGGTCGTCCCCGCCGAACCAGGACACGATCTCCCCGTTGCTCGGGTTGATCGAGACCAGGGCGCTGGCCAGCCTCGGGTTCGCCTTGTTCGCCTCCATGATCTTGTGGACGGCGTCCTCGGCCTTCTTCTGCGCGTTCTTGTCGATCGTGGTGTAGATCTTCGCGCCCTGCTTCTGCAGCGTGTCCCGGTCCAGCTTGATGTTCGGGTCGTTGGCGGCCTCGGACATGACCTGCTTCAGGATGAACTGCTCGGGACCGCCCAGGGCGCCGCCGCTGTCGGAGGTGTCCTTCACCGGGGTCGGCGGGTTCGGGTACTTCGCCCTGTCCGCGGCGGAGATCCAGTTGTTCTCCTGCATCCGGCCCATGGTGATCTTCCACCGGTTGCCGGTCCAGCTCGGGTCCTCGTTGTTGAGGGGTACGTTGATGCAGCCCGCCAGCCACGCCGCCTCGGACGGGTTGAGCTGGCCGACGTCCTTGCCGAAGAACGCCTTCGACGCCGCCTGGATGCCGTAGGCGCCCCGGCCGAAGTAGACCGTGTTGAGGTACGCCTGGAGGATCTGGTCCTTCGACTGCTGCTGGCTCATCTTGATCGACTTGACCAGCTCGGTGAACTTGCGGACGTAGGTGTGGTCCTCGTTCAGCGTCGCCTTCTTGACGTACTGCTGGGTGATGCCGGAACCACCGCCACCGTTGCCGGTGATCTGTCCCCACACGGCGCGCGCGATGCCCTTGATGTCGAAACCGCTGTTGGTCTCGAAGGTCGGGTCCTCGGCCGCCTCCACGGCGTGCTGCACGATCTTCGGCACCTGGTCGATGTTCACCATCGTCCGGTTGCCGCCCTCGGCCGCGCCCAGCGTGGCCATGGTGCTGCCGTCGGAGTAGAGCAGCGTCATCGTCTGGCTCTGCGAGGCCGCGACCGCGACCGGGTCCGGCGGGTTGAGGGTGAAGTAACCGATGATGAACGCGATCATCGGCCCGATGAAGCCGACGGCGGCCAGCACGTAGCAGGTCCGGCGCACCCGGCGCCAGATCTTCTTGCGCTTGAGCTTGCGCGCCTCTTCCTCGTCCATCACGTACTCGTCGGGATCCACGTACTCACCCGGCGGCAGGTCGTGCTCGCGGTGTGTCATGAGCTCGGGCTCACGCTGGAACTCCTCGTGGACCGGCGGCAGCATGTCGGTGGCGTCACCGCCGGGGCCGCGCCTGGGGCCACCGGGGGCCATCGGCGGGCGCCCACCGGGCGGGCCGGGCGGCGGACCGCCCTGGGGGCCGCCGGGGTAGCCCCGAGGAGGCCGTCCACCGGGACCGCCCTGCCCACCGGGACCTGGCCCCGGGTAGCCGCGCGGCGGCGTGTTCGGTCCTCTGCCGGGCGGCTGCTGCGGGGGGACCGGAGGTCGTCCGCCGGGCACACGACCGGTCGGCGCCCCACCCTGGGGCGGTCCGCCAGCAGGTCGCGGGTCGCGCTCACCCGGCCAGACCGGCTGGCCACCACGGGGCGGCCGGGCCTGCCGGTCCGACTCGTCGAAGCTCGGCCACTGGGCCTCGTCACCACGCTCGTCGCTCACTGAAGGGCCTTCCGAATCGGTGCCCCGTCAAGGGCAACCGTCAGTACTAGTCCGCCGTCTACTACTACAGACGCGCAGGTCGGTAACCGGTTCACTCCGCGGCGGTCCTGCGTCGTGGCTTGCGCGCGCGCACACCGCCCGTCCCCAGGACGTATGACTGCACCAGGTGGTTCCAACTGCAGGTGCGGCAGACCTCGACGACGTAGACCGTGAACTCGGTGTAGAGCGAACTCATCCGCTCCAGCTCGTCGGGCGTGCGAGCCGATCCGGCGACGTGCTTGAGCTCGTCCCCGTAGACCCAGGACACCAGGGTCAGTGGCTCCTTGCGGCAGACGGGGCAGCTCACGTCGGTGGGCTGGCCGTGGAACTTCGCCGCTCGGACCAGGTAGGGGCTGGCGTCACAGACCTCCATCGTGCCGACCCTGCCCGAGTAGACCTCCGCGAGCAGCGCTCGGCGCTGCAACGCGTAGTCCACCACCTGTCGCTGGGTCCGCACAGCCAACAGCGTACGTGGCCCCTGCGGAGCAGCTATGGGCCGTTCAGGGCAGCGGCTCACCACGCTGTGTCACCCACGCCACATCGGGGGCTCTGCCGCAGGGCACCGTGAGACCCTGTACAGCCGTGCTGACCAGCGCAGGAACAGCTGGGCACCGAGCTGGTGTTGTGCATAGCACCGATCACCATCCCCAGTAGTAACGAGGAGGAGTCCGGCATGGGCGAACACCGCCGCAGTGTGCGGGTGGCCATCGTCGGCGTAGGCAACTGTGCCGCGTCCCTGGTACAGGGCGTGCACTACTACCGTGACGCCGAGCCCGGCAGCAGGGTGCCCGGGCTGATGCACGTCCAGTTCGGTGACTACCACGTGCGGGACATCGAGTTCGTCGCCGCGTTCGACGTGGACGCCAAGAAGGTCGGCCGGGACCTGTCCGAGGCGATCGTGGCCAGCGAGAACAACACCGTGACCATCGCCGACGTGCCCCCGCTGGGCGTGCCGGTGCGGCGCGGGCACACCCTGGACGGGCTGGGCCGCTACTACCGCGAGACGATCGAGGAGTCCGACGAGGACCCGGTCGAGGTGGTGCGGGTACTGCGCGAGACCGGGGCCGACGTGCTGGTGTCCTACCTGCCGGTGGGCTCGGAGGACGCTGACCGGTTCTACGCCCAGTGCGCCCTGGAGGCCAAGGTGGCCTTCGTCAACGCCCTGCCGGTGTTCATCGCCTCCGACCCCGCATGGGCGGCCAAGTTCACGCAGGCCGGGGTGCCCATCGTGGGTGATGACATCAAGTCCCAGGTCGGTGCCACGATCACCCACCGGGTGCTGGCCAAGCTGTTCGAGGACCGCGGGGTGCTGCTGGACCGCACCATGCAGCTCAACGTGGGCGGCAACATGGACTTCAAGAACATGCTCGAGCGCGACCGGTTGGAGTCCAAGAAGATCTCCAAGACCCAGTCGGTGACCTCCCAGGTGGACCGGGACCTGGGCGCCCGCAACGTGCACATCGGGCCCTCGGACTATGTGGCGTGGCTGGATGACCGCAAGTGGGCCTATGTCCGGTTGGAGGGCCGCGCGTTCGGGGACGTGCCGCTGAACCTGGAGTACAAGCTGGAGGTCTGGGACTCCCCCAACTCCGCGGGCATCATCATCGACGCGATCCGCGCCGCGAAGATCGCCCTGGACCGGGGTATCGGTGGCCCGATCCTGTCCGCGTCCTCCTACTTCATGAAGTCCCCGCCCGAGCAGTACTCCGACGCCGAGGCACACCAGGCCGTGGAGCGGTTCATCCGGGGCGAGGTCGAGCGCTAAACGGACATCCCGCCTGGCAGCGGCCCCGTCGACCGGCGGGCCGCTGCCAGGATGGCGGGGTGCGCATCCTGATCCCGCTGCCCGACGCGGACTTCGACGTGACCGAGGTGGCGGTGCCGTGGCGGCTGCTCACCGACGCGGGGCACGAGGTGGTGTTCGCCACGGAGCTGGGCGGGGCGGCGGCCCAGGCGGACCCGCGGCTGCTGACCGGGGTGCTGTTCGGGCAACTGGGCGCCGAGCCGGAGCCGAAGCGGTTCTACGGGGAGATGGTGGCCGACGAGCGGTTCGCGGCGCCGACCCCGTGGGCGGCGGTGGAGGCGTCGGCGTTCGACGGGCTGGTGCTGCCGGGCGGCCACGCGCAGGGCATGCGCCAGTACCTGGAAAGCGTGGTGCTGCGGCGCAAGGTCCTGGACTTCTGGCGCATGGACAAGCCGGTCGGGGCGATCTGCCACGGGGTGATCGTGCTGGCTCGCACCACGGAGCCGGGGACGGGGCGCAGCGTGCTGGCAGGCAGGCGCACGACCTGCCTGCCGAAGTACATGGAGCGCTCGGCCTACTACCTGACGGCGTGGCGGCTGGGGCGCTACTACCGCACGTACCCGGAGTACGTGGAGGACGAGGTGCGCGCGGCGCTGGGCGACCCGGCGTTGTTCGAGCGCGGGCCCAGGTCGCTGTCGCGCGGCACGGCCACGGACGACGGTCCGGCGTTCGTGGTGCGGGACGGCAACTACGTGTCGGCCCGCTGGCCGGGTGACGCCTACCTGTTCGCGAGGCGGTTCGACGCGCTGCTGGGTTAGGGCGGTGTCCAGCGCCCCTCGGTCTCGGACACCGCCCTAGAAGCCCGCCTTGGTGTAGGCGGAGAAGTCGTTGGGCGGCGCGACGTCCACGTCGGCGCACTGGGTGTTGTTGGCGCGGGTCCGCTGCCACTGGGTGAGGTAGTACACCTGCCTGCCGGTGGCCCGGGTGGCCTTGGCCAGGCCCGCGGCGGCCTCGGCGTCGTTGTAGTACGACTCGCCGATGATGAACGGCTGGGTGGTGTAGCCGAACTGCCGCAGCCCGTTGTCCACGGAGACGAACTGGTCGTACTCGTCCCCGTAGACGTGCACGTCGAACAGCGGGGGCGGGCTGGTGCCGTACACCTTGCCGAGGTTGAGCACCGAGCCCCAGTCCTGGCTGTTGACGGAGAAGCCGACGGTGTCGGTGCGGCCGAACTTCGCGGTGTAGTCCTTCCACAACTGCTGGTCGTACTGGAGCACCACCGACTGCCCGGTGGACGCGGTCAGCTCGCTGCCCAGGTCGAGGTGGTACGGCAGCCCGGCCCCGGCGACCACCGCGTGCAGGTCCTGGATGAACTGCCAGTTCTCCTGGTACAGCTCGGGTTGCCAGCTCGCCCAGCCGTGCGGGTCGTTGGGCGCCAGCGGGTGCAGCACCACGGTGATCTCGGCGAAGCCGACCTGTTTGACGGTGGACAGCAGGCCGGTGAGGTTGCTCCGGTCCTGCTCGGGGAGCTTGCCGCCGGTGGAGTCCACGACGGTGCCGGTGGCGGCGCCGTGGTGGTGGTACAGCCCGAGCGAGATCCGGTTCTGGCCGCCGGAGTGCATGCCGGTGAGCTGGTACCGCACGATGTCGGGCACCTTGTCGAAGTTGCGCACCACCTGGTACGGCTCCCGGTAGCAGTCGTCCAGCGAGTAGAAGTCGTAGTTCGAGCCGCCGGAGACCGGTGCGGGCGGCGGCGCGGGGTCGGCCGCCGCCCCCGCCTGGGTGCAGGCGAGCACCAGTGCCGTCAGAACCAGGATCCGCCCGGTGCGCGTGCTGCCCATCGCGGAACCCTCCCGTCACCGGTGAACGGCTGGGTCGTGCCCCCGTCCAGCCTCGCACCGGGCGGGCCGGTGGACCGGTCAGGATCGCGGCTTTTCACCGCTTCGAGTGGGTTTTGCCAGCTCAGGCCGCGTGGTTGCAGGTGGAACAACTGCAGTCCGCGCAGGTGCAGTTGTTGCACGAGTCGTTGCCGCAGTTGGCGCACTCGCAGACCGCGTGGTTGCACGTGGCGCAGGTGCAGTCGGCGCAGGTGCAGTTCGCGCAGGAGTCCGAGCAGTTGGCACAGGAGCAGGTGGTGCACTCGTCGTAGTGCGTCCCGTCCTCGGTGGGGTGCTCGCGGTGCACGTGCCCGTCGTGCAGGTAGTCCACGTGGTCGGCGTGCACCACGGCTTCGTGACCGCAGCCGGGGCCGTGCGTGTGCGAGTGGTCCTCGGCTTGGCGGTGCGGGGTCATGGTGGTCATGCCCGCATCGTCGAATGCGCACACGTGCATCTCAACTCCAAACCGGGTCGCTCCCCCGAACGAGCTAGCGTCCTCGGCATGAGTGAGCGACCGACTGCCCTGATCACCGGGGCCTCGCGCGGCATCGGCGCCGCCGTGGCCCGTGCGCTGGCCCCGACGCACGACCTGTTGCTCGGCGGCCGGGGCACCGAGGCCCTGCAAGCGCTTGCGGCCGAACTGCCCGGGGCCCGCCCGTGGCAGGCGGAGCTGACCGACCCGGCAGCGCTGGCCCAGGCCACGGCCGAGATCGCGAGCCTGGACGTGCTGGTGCACAACGCGGGCATGGCGGAGGTCGGCCCGCTGGAGAAGACCTCGGTCCAGGTGTGGCGGGACACGCTGGAGCTGAACGTGGTCGCCGTCGCCGAGCTGACCCGGCTGCTGCTGCCCGCCCTGCGCGCGGCCCGCGGCCACGTGGTGCTGATCAACTCCGGCGCGGGCCTGAACGCCAACGCGGGCTGGGGCGCCTACGCCGCGAGCAAGTTCGCCCTGCGCGCGTTCGGCGAGGTGCTGCGGGCCGAGGAGCCCGAGCTGCGGGTGACCTCGGTGCACCCGGGTCGGGTGGACACCGACATGCAGCGCGCGATCCGCAAGACCGAGGGCGGGCAGTACGAGCCCGAGCGCTACCTCACCCCGGAGTCGGTGGCCGACTCGGTGCTGCACGCGGTGACCGCACCGCGCGGCGCGCACGTGCACCAGGTGGTGATCCGCCCCAGCTGAGCGGGACTCGGCCGCCCCAGAGCGGGACTCGCGCTCCGGTGGGCGGGACTCGCCGTCGGCTGGGCGGGACTCGTCTTGACAGCGGCGTGTCCCGCCCAGGCGCGGGTGAGTCCCGCTCAGGCGCTGAGCAGGCGCTGGGCCACCTTGCCGACCTCCTCCTGGGCGGCCCACCGGTCCACGCGGGTCGACTCGCCCGCCTCGACGACCTGCTCGCCCGCCACCCACACGTCGCGGACCCGGCGCGAGCCCGCGCCCCACACCAGGTTGGCCAGCAGCTGACCGTCCGGTACGGACAGTCCCGCGGCGAAGGCCGGGTCGTCCAGGTCCACATGCACGATGTCGGCCCACCGCCCGGTCTCCAGCGCGCCGATGTCCTCGCGGCGGATCGCCTCGGCCCCGCCGCGGGTCGCCAGCAGCAAGGCCCGCGCTGCGGTCAGTGCGGCGGCGTCCCCGGTGGACAGCCTGGCCAGCAGCGAGGACAGCCGGACCTCCTCCCAGAGGTCCAGGTCGTCGTTGCTGGCGGGGCCGTCGGTGCCCAGCCCGACGCCGACGCCCGCGCCGAGCAGGTCGAGCAGCCGCGCGGTGCCGGAAGCCAGCTTGGCGTTGGAGCCGGGGCAGTGCCCCACGCCGACCTGGTGGCGCGCGAACAGCTCGATGTCCACATCGGACAGGTGCACCGAGTGCGCGGCCAGCACCCGGCCGCCGAACACGCCCAGCGAGTCCAGCAGTTGCGGCACCGAGCCGTACTGCTCGCGCTGCGGCTGGTCCTCGGCGAGCGACTCGGCCACGTGGATGTGCAGCAGCGCCTCGCGCCGCTTGGCCTCCTCGGCGATGGCGGCCAGCGCCTCGGGCGGCAGGGTGTACGCCGAGTGCGGGCCGTAGCCCAGCTCGATGCGTTCGCCGGGGCCGGAGCGCAGGCCGTCGGCGTCGATCCACGCGCCGATCCGCTCGGTCATCTGCTGCCAGCTGCCCAGCCGGTCCCAGCCCGGCGCGGCGATCACGGCCGGGGTCAGCACCACGCGGGAGCCCACCTCCAGCACGGACTCGGCGACCTGCTCCCCGTAGAAGTACATCTCCACGCTGGTGGTCACGCCGTGGCGCAGCATCTCCAGCGCGCCCAGCCGCATGCCGGTGCGCACGTCCCCGCCGTCCAGGTGGCCCTCGGCGGGCCAGATCACGTCCTGCAGCCAGGACATCAGCGGCAGGTCCCCGCCCATGCCGCGCAGCACCGTCATCGGGCTGTGCGCGTGCGAGTTGATCATGCCGGGGAGCAGGATGCCCGTGCGCTCGTGCACCGGCGTGCCCGCGGGCAGCCGGGGCGCCGAGGACAGCGGTCCGCAGTACTCGATCCGACCGTCCGCCCCGACGTCGACGGCCGCGTCGCGCAGCACCGAACAGGACTCGTCACAGGGCAGCACCACGGGTGCCTGCAAGCGGAAAGCCTCAGCCATCCGGCGATTGTGCCACTGCCGGGTTTCAGCGCGTGGTCGGCAATTCCACCTCGACCAGCCAACCCCGGCCGCCCAGCGGACCTGCCTGGAACCGCCCGCCGAGCAGCTCCGCGCGTTCGCGCATGCCGACCAGCCCGAAGCCCCCGGAACCGCCCACCGGCGCGACCTGCTGACCGCTGCCGTCGTCGGCGACCCTGACCCGCACCACCTGCCCCGAACTGCGCACGTCCACGTCGATCCTGGTCAGGTCCACGGCGTGCTTGCGCGCGTTGGTCAACGACTCCTGCACCAGCCGCAGCACCGAGCGGCCCAGTTCCGGCGGCACCGGGTCGGCCAGGTCCACGGTCAGCCGCACCGGGCCGCCCACCTGCCGCACCAGCTCACCGATCTGCTCGGCGAGCTCGCCGTTGTCCTTGCTGGTGGTCCCGCTCGGCTCGGCGCCCCGCAGGCTGCCGACCAGCCGGCGCATGGCGGTCAGCGCCTCGTTGCCGCTGGCGGTGATGATCGGCAGTGCGGCGCGCGGGGCGGTGGGGTCCTTGTCCGCCACCGACTCGGCCGCCTGCGCGTGCACGATCATCCCGGTGACGTAGTGCGCGACGACGTCGTGCAGTTCCCGCGCCAGCGCGAGCCGTTCCGCCTGCTGCGCCGCGGCGACGGAGTTCGCCTCCGCGGTGCGCCGTTCCCGGTCGCGGGCGCGGAAGTACAGGCCGGTGCCGATCGCGATGGCCAGCAGCAGCAACCAGACCACCGAGTTCGTGAGGCTGAACCGGCCGGGGCCGGGCCACATGCTGGGCCGCAACAGCTCGGCCACCACCGTCGCGGCCGTCAGGGCGAGCACCATCAGTGCCGCGCGCAGGCGGCCCGCCTGGCGGACCGTGATGGCGATGATCGCCATGACGGCGGCGAACTCCGTGAGGTACAGGCCAATCGACCAGGTGCTCGTTCGTATTTCCAGCACGCGCAGCAACACGCTGGAACCGGTGATCAACACCGCGACGGCCAGCGAGGCGTCCACCGGGCGGCGCGGGCTGAGCACCGCCAGCACCGAAGCCAGCAGCGAAACGGGCAGACCCCAAGGGGCCTCGTCCCACCTCAGGGTCGAGGATGTCTCCAGGGCGAGGATCGCGGCCAGTGCCAGGGCGAGCGGCCACTGCCTGCGAGCCAGCACGGGCCAGCTCAGGGACTGGTTCTCCACGGCACAACACCGTAGGGCGTACTGCCCGCGCCTGCCGTCACTCCGCAGACCGATGGCCGATCAGCCGAGGGATGTATGCCCGGACGAGCCATCCGACCGATGCCCGCTGACGGCCGTGGCGGCGAAGCTCGTGGCAACGTCGAAACACGGAGGTGCGGGATGTTCGCAACGGTGATGACCTGGAGCGGTGCGGTTGTCGGCCTGCTGGTGCTGGCCGTGATGGCGATCTCGGGGGTACTGGTCGACTCCGAGCGTGGCTGAGCTCAGGCACCCAGCCGCTTGTGCAGCAGGGCGGCCAGCCTGCTGCCGTGGGCCTCGGTCCGCTCGGCGGCCCGCTCCTCGGAGCCGGTGACGGTGAACCTGGCCGGGGTGCCCAGCCGGGCCCGCTGCGCGGTGACCGCGTCCACGCGGAAGGCCGGCCGGTTGCCACCCGCCCGCTGGCGGGACCGCAGCCAGGCGAGCCGGTGCAGCGCCTCGGCGTGGTGGTCGGTGATCGTCACCTGCGCGGCGTCGAAGGAGTGCAGCACGGCGCGGTTCAGTTCGATCGTGGCGCGGTCGCGCCACAGCGTGCGCTCGCTGCGCACGTCCAGGCCCAGCCGTTCGGCCACCTCGCGGGCCACGGCGTAGGCCCCCTCGTCGGCCAGGCTCCTGGTGCCGATCTCGGCGCCCACGAACCAGCTGTTGAACGGGGCGGCGGGGTAGGTGATGCCGCCGATGACCAGCCGCATGTTGCTGATCACCGGCACGGCGTGCCAGCGCAGGCCCAGTTCCACGAACCAGGGCAGTTCCGGGTGCTCCAGCGGTACTTCCTGGATCACGTCGCGCGGCACCGTGAACAGCTTCGGGCCCTCGTGCGCGGTCTCCACCACCAGCGGCAGGTGGTCGAACCGGCCGCGCTGGGTCGGTGCCTTCCAGCCCATCCTGGAGACCGCGTCGGTGAACTCGGCGTAGCGCGGGTCCCCGAGGACCTTGCCGTTGGCGTCCCGGTAGCCCGCGTAGCGGACGAGCTGCTCGTTCCAGACGCACGGCCCCGGCGAGTTGGGCCCGTCCGGCGCGAACACGGTGACCAGGGGCTGGATCTGCCCGTTGTTGGTGGACAGTCGCAGGTGTTGCACGCACTCGGCGGCCACGGCGGCGGCGTTGCGCAGCCCGCGCAGGTCGCGCACCTTCAGTCGGCGCCACGGCACACCGCTGGTGCACCAGCCGCTGTCGCGCAGCGCGACCCGGGCGCCGTAGGCGAGCTCCTGCGGGGTGTGCCGGTACGTGCCGGTGTCCGCGATCTCGGTGCGCACCTGGGTCAGCCGCTGCCCGAGCGGTCCGGCCTCGGGATGCGCGTCGTGGAACATGCGCAGGAACTCCTCGGCCGCCGCGAGGTCGACCGAGGACGGGGCGTCGCCGAGTCCGGTGGGGAGCGTTATCACTTCGTTGCGCACGACCGTCACGACGCGCAACCGTAGTCGGCGAGTTCACTCACTCGTCACTGCCAGAAGGGGCACAGTGCGGGGCTACTCGTCCCCAGCCTTCTGGGTGAAGGTTAGACCCAGAGTGGTGGACTCGACTCCAGTTCCTTGCGGCTTGATTACCTGGTCGAGTGAAGCCGTGACGGCTATTCCACCCTGCTGAACATCAGGTCGTGGCTGACCCTGCCCTCCTCGCGGGCCCGGTTCTCGAACTTGGTCACCGGCCTCCAGTCGGGGCGCGGGGCCCACCCGCCCGGCTCAGCGGCGTGTACGTTGCGCAACAGGGTCTCGCCGCTACACACAGTCATCATCTGGTCGGCGTACTCCTGCCAGTCCGTGGCCAGGTGCAACAGGCCGCCGGGGGCCAACCGGGTGGCCACCAGCCGGACGAACTCCGGCTGCACGAGCCGCCGCTTGTGGTGCTTGCTCTTCGGCCACGGGTCCGGGAAGAAGATGCGCACCCCGGACAGCGAGCCCTCGGCCAGGTGCGAGGTCAGCAGCGTGACGGCATCCCCGCGCAGCAACCGCAGCGAGTCGACCTCCAGCGCCTCGGCACGCAGGATCAGCTGGGCCAGGCCCGGCTTGTAGACCTCCACGGCCAGGTAGTTCAGCTCCGGCTGCGCGGCGGCCAGCTGGGAGGTGGTCTCGCCCATGCCGGAGCCGATCTCCAGCAGGACCGGGGCCTCGCGGCCGAACCACCCGGTCAGGTCCAGCGGGCCCTCGGGCAGCGCCTTGACCTCACGGCCGAGCCGGTCCCAGTGGGTGTCCCAGGCGCGCTGCTGGCCGACGGTCATCCGCTCGCCGCGCTGGACGTAGCTCACCACCGAGCGGTGGTGTGCGGGTCGCTGGTCTGTGGGTGTCACAGGGTGACATCCTCCCAGATCAGGTCGCCTCGATCTCGTCCAGCCTCGAGCGCAGGTCCTCGATGCCCCGCACGGACAGCCTGGTCGGCGCGGCCCCCCGGTGTGCGGGCAGCACGTCCAGCCAGCCGCGGTGGCGCGGAGTGAACAGCACGGTCGTCGGCACGGTCGGGGACTCACCGGCCGCGAAGGCCTCGGAGGGGACGTACTCCCAGTACCCGTCCTCCCCGTGCCCGGCCCAGGGCACGTAGACCCAGCCCGGCCTGGCCAGCAGCAGGTCGCCGACCTCGTCCTCCAGCTTGAAGGCCGCCTTGCGGGTGTTCAGCCCGCCCGAGGCGAGCGCGCGCAGCCACCAGGGCGCGGGCAGCTCCGGCTCGAACTGGCTCAGCACGCGGTAGAGCCCGACCACCTGGCGCTCCGGTGCGCGGTGGATCCAGGCCCTTCTGATGTCCGCCGGCCTGCTCGCGGTCTCCTGGCCCCCGGCCAGTTCGACCGCCTGGGACCACTCCAGGCCGGCCAGTGGCTCGACCCGGACGCTCTTCTTCGCCTGCCGACGAGGCATCGGCATCTCCGCGTGGTGTGCACGGTTGGATTCGGTCACCGCCACCGCTCACCTCCGGAAGGGTGCTTGACGGGATATCCCGATACGATCACCTTCTGCGAGTTTTCGCACGTTCCTGTGCCGGAGTTCACGTGCTTTTCATGCAGTCCTTACGCCATTCGAACGGTCAGACCACCGAACGCGACTTGGTCTAGACCATACGGGTGGTGTGGCTCAGGCGTCCCGTCGCCGGGCCACCACGGCGGCGAGCGCGAGCAGCACCAGGGTTGTGCCCGCGAACAACCCCAGCCCGGCCCACGGTCCGTACGGGGCACTCACGGTGGCGTCCTCGCCCTCGGCGGAACCGAGGAACACCCGCGAGGCGAAGAACGGCAGCCACCGGGCGACCTGCTCCCCGACGCCGGGGATCTCCCGCACCGCGGACTCGGCGAGCAGCACGTAGCCCAGCAGCAGGGCGACCGCGCCCGCGGTCTGCCGCAACAGCTCGCCGACGGCCAGCGCCAGCACGGCGGCCACCGCGTAGACCAGGCCCACCCCGGCCACCTCACGCCACTCGGTCGCGGTGTTCACGGCCAGGTCCACCTCGGGCTGCACCAGGTGCGCCATGGCCAGCGAGCCGAACGCGGCCAGCTCGCCGATCAGCCCGGCCAGCACCGCCAGCAGCACGGCCTTGGCCAGCAGTACCGGGACCCTGCTCGGCACGGCCTGGTAGGTGCCGCGGATCGTGCCGAACCGGTGCTCGCTGGTGATCGACACCGTGGCCAGCACCATGACCAGCACCAGCCCGAACTGGTAGCCGCTCTGCGTGGTGCCCACGTTCAGCGTCAGGAAGTCCCCGGCCTGCGAGGCGTAGAACAGGGCGAACAGCACCGGCAGCGCGACGGCGAGCAGCGCGCACCACCAGGTCGAACGGGTGGACAGCAGCTTGATCCGCTCCGCGTTGAGCAACCTCATGACGTCCCGAACTCCACGGCGCCCGCGGTCAGCCGCATGTACGCCTCCTCCAGCGAACCCCGCTGCGGGTTGAGCTCGTGCAGCACGACCCCGTGCGCCGCGGCCAGCTCGCCGATCTCGGCACTGCTCAGACCGCCGACGACCAGTGTGGCGCCGTCCTGCTCGACAGTGGCCCCCTTGTGTACCAATGCCTTCTGCAAGCGCTCCACCTGTGGGCTGCGCACGCGCACCGTGTGTTCGGTCGCGGCGGCCACGAATTCGGAAACCGTGCTTTGTGAGATCAGTTTCCCCTGGCCGATCACGATCAACTCGTCAGCCGTCTGTGACATTTCCGAGAGCAGATGACTGGAAACGAACACAGTGCGGCCTTGGCGAGCAAGTCCGCGCATCAGACCGCGGATCCACGCGATGCCCTCGGGGTCCAGCCCGTTCACCGGTTCGTCGAACAGCAGCACCTCGGGGTCCCCGAGCAGTGCCGAGGCGATGCCCAGCCGCTGCGCCATGCCCAGCGAGAAGCCGCCCGCCCGCTTGCGGGCCACCGCGGTCAGCCCCACCTGGTCGAGCACCTCGTCCACCCGGCCGGGCGGCAGCCGGTTGGTGCGGGCCAGCCAGCGCAGGTGGTCGCGGGCCGAGCGGTTGGGGTGCACCCAGCGGGCGTCCAGCAGGGCCCCGACCTTGCGCAGCGGGTGCCGCAGCTCGCGGTAGGGCGTGCCGTCGATGAGCGCGTGGCCCGAACTGGGCCGGTCCAGGCCGAGGATCATCCGCATGGTGGTCGACTTGCCCGCCCCGTTGGGGCCGAGGAATCCGGTCACCCGGCCGGGCCGGACGGTGAAGGACAGGTCCCGCACGGCGGTGGTCCGCCCGTAGCGCTTGCCCAGGCCCACCACTTCGATCATGGACCCATCCTCCTCCTGCAACGCGTGAAGGGGCCGGGTCGCCCCCCGATTCGGCGACCCGGACCCTTCACGTCGAACAGCCCCCCGAAGGCCGTTCGAGTCTGTGACGGCTGTCTCAGCCCCTCATGACGCGGTTCACGCGTCTCGTTTTTTCGCCACCACCAGCGCCGCGCCCAGCAGCACCGCTGCCAGCACCGCGAAGTAGGCCAGCGCGCCCCATGGGCTGTACGGCGCCCCCTCGTGGGTGCCCCGCAGGAAGGCGCCCGCCGCCTGGAACGGCAGCCAGGGCTGGATCTTCGCGCCGAGGTCGGGGATCAGGCCGACCAGGTTCTCCACCAGCAGCGGGACCACCAGCAGGATGGCCACCGCCCCCGCGCTCTGCCGGACCAGCACGCCCACCGCCACGGCCATCACCCCGGCCAGTGCGTAGACCAGACCCGAACCGGCGACCGCGCGCCAGTCCGCCGCAGTGCTCAGCGACAGCGCGGCCCCGGGCTGCAACAGCTTGGCCGCGCCCAGCGAACCGAACGCGGCGACCTCGCCGACCAGGCCCGCGACCAGGGCGACCACGGTGGTCTTGGCCAGCAGCGCACCGGTCCTGCGCGGCACCGCCTGGAAGGTGGTGCGGATCGTGCCGAACCGGTACTCCGTGGTCACGGCCAGGGTGGACATCACCATGACCACCATCAGCCCGAGCAGGTACATGCCCTGCGTCGCGCCCACCGAGACGTGCTCGGACTTGATCGCCAGGATGGACGCGAAGCCGACCGTCAGCCCCAGGGCGCCGATCATGCAGAACCAGGGGGACCTGGTCGAGAACAGCTTGATCCGCTCAACTGCCAGCAGATTCATCGTGCCGCCACCTCACTGGACTGGTACTCGACCGAGTCACCGGTCAACTGCATGAACGCCTCTTCCAGCGAGCCGCGCTGCGGGCTCAGCTCGTGCAGCACCACCCCGCAGCTCGCGGCCACGTCGCCGACCTGGTCGCTGCTCGCCCCGCTGACCACCAGCGAGCCATCCGGCTTGCTCTCCACCTGGAAGCCCTTGTGCGCCAAGGCGTTGCCCAGGTGTTGGGCCTGCGGGGTGCGCACCAGCACGGTGTTCTGCGTGGCACCGCCGATCAGGTCGGCGGTGCTGCCCTGGCTGATCAGCCTGCCCCTGCCGATGACCACCAAGTCCTCGGCGGTCAGCGCCATCTCCGACAGCAGGTGGCTGGACACCAGCACGGTCCTGCCCTGCTTGGCCAGGTCCTGCATGAACCGGCGGATCCACAGGATGCCCTCGGGGTCCAGCCCGTTCACCGGCTCGTCGAACAGCAGCACCTTCGGGTCGCCGAGCAGCGCGCCCGCGATGCCCAGCCGCTGGGACATGCCCAGCGAGAAGCCACCGGCCCGCTTGTTGGCCACCGAGGTCAGCCCGACCTGGTCGAGCACCTCGTCCACGCGCCCCGCGGGCAGCCCGCTGGCCGCCGCCATCCAGCGCAGGTGGTTGCGCGCCGAGCGGTTCGGGTGCACCCACTTCGCGTCCAGCAGCGCGCCGACCGTACGCAGCGGGTGCCGCAGCTCCTGGTACGGCTTGCCGTCGATCAGCACCGAACCGGCGGTCGGCCGGTCCAGGCCGAGGATCATGCGCATCGTCGTGGACTTGCCCGCCCCGTTGGGCCCGAGAAAGCCGGTCACCCGTCCGGACCGGACGGTGAACGACAGGTTGTCGACCGCGACGGTACTGCCGTACCGCTTGGTCAGACCGATCGCCTCGATCATGGCCACCCCTCACTGAGTTCCCCTGCTTACCCAGACTGCCCTGCTGACCAGCCATGACGCATCGGACCACGGTGTTCTCCGCGCACCCTCCTCGGTGCTAGCCCCGTCATCCCAGGGGCGTACTCCGGGGGTGGACGAAGGTGGGTGACAGTCGAAGCGGCGCCCCCCGGAAGTCGGGGAGCGCCGCATCGTGGAGCCGGTTGCGGGGTCAGCGACCCAGCTTGCCCATCATCGCGCTCAGGTCGGCGACCTGGTCGGCGGGCGGGGCCTTGACGTCCACCGCGGTGCCCCAGTCGCTGTAGTGCATGGTGGTCACCGCGCCGCCCGCGGTGGCCTTGGCCGGGGCGCCCATGGCCGTCATCATCTCGGTCATGTCCATCTTGATCTGGATGGGCAGCTGGTCGCCGTCCAGCCACAGGTCGACCGGGAAGTGCACGTTCTTGCCAGCGAGCTTGGTCTTGGCCTCGGCGGGCAGGCTGTCCAGGGACTGCCCGGCCAGCTTGGCGAAGTCCACGTCCACCGAGTAGTGGCTGGCCTGCTTGCCGTCCAGGGTGGTCTGCTCGGACTTGGTGATCTTGCCCGCCTGGGAGATCTGCTCCAGGGTCTTGGTCGGGTCGCTCTGCTCCGCCGACTTGCTCATGGAGCCGCCCAGCGCCTTGGACAGCGGGTCGTTGCCGTCGCCGCCCAGCTTCACCCACGCCTTGTCGGAGCCGAGCATCGCCCGCTGCGCGTCCGGCAGCTTGATGAAGATCGTCTTGTCGGCCAGCACCATCTCGATCTGCTGGCCCTGGGCGTCCATGGACATCGACATCGCCGTGTTGGCCCCGTCGTAGCGCCCGGCCCCGCTGGCCTTGACCGACTCACCGCCGACCGCGCTCTCCATGGTGAACTTCGAGGACTTGGCCTTGCTGGTGCCCGCCTTCGCCGCCAGCACGAGCTGGTTGGCGTCGCCGAACAGGCTGCTGCCGGTCTTGTCCAGACCCCCGTTGGGCTGGGCGGCACTGGGCGTGCCCTGCTGCGGGCTGCCACAGGCACCCACGGTCAGCACTGCGGCCACGGCGGTCGTGGCCAGAACGGTCTTGCGCACGTACTTCCCCCTCTTTCGGGCAGATGAACCCTCACCGTCTCATCGTGATAGACGCCCGACAGGGTTACACGGTTCCGCCCGGTTCGGGAAAGAGCTGGTCAAGCACGCGGGCGACCCCGTCCTCGGCCACCGTGGCGGTGACCTCGTCGGCAGCGGCCCTGACCTCCTCGGAGGCGTTGCCCATGGCCACGCCCCTGGCCGCCCAGCGCAGCATGGCGATGTCGTTGTGGCCGTCCCCGAAGGCGATCGTGTCCAGCGGGGACACGCCCAGCTCCACCCGCACCTGCTCCAGCGCGCTGGCCTTGGAGATGCCCTCCCCGACCACCGTCAGCCACGCGTCCTGGCCGTGGTCGAGGGTCCAGGTCACCTCGGGCAGCTGGTGCTCCAGCAGCACCTCGGCCAGCTCCAACTGGGTCATGCCCGCCCAGTGCGCCACCAGCCGGGTGGTCGGCGAGCCGACCAGTTCCAGCTCGTCCACCTCGCGGTTGGTGCCGGTCAGCGACCACTTCGGGTAGCCGGAGCTGACCCGGTTGCCCCGGCCCGGCTCCTCCATGGAGAACTCCCCGCCGGGGATGAGCTTGCGCAGCAGCTGCACCACCGGTTTCGGGTCGAAGGTCGCCAGCTCGGTGAGCACCCCGGTGGTCAGCTCCAGCCGCACCGCCCCGTTGCTGCACAGCGCGACCCCGTTGCTCAGCGCCAGCTCGTCCAGCACGGAGCGCAGGCCGAGCGCGGTGCGCCCGGTGGACAGCACCACGTGGGCCCCCGCCGCGAGCACCCGGTCGATCGCCGCGCGCACCGCCGGGCTGATCACGCCTTCGCTGCCGATGATCGTGCCGTCGACGTCGAGGGCAACGAGGTCAGGACGCCAACTGGTCACGTGCACCAACCCTAGCTACCCCTCTGGGGTGAACCGCCTGTGATGGCGGTCACCGATCCGGAACTCGTTCGTTTCGAGATAAGCACCGGCAACGGGGCCGGTGCGTCGAGCGGAGGTCCACACGTGAGGTTCCCTGCCTTGCTCCGTCGGATCGTCACCGTCAGCTGCGGGCTGGCCGTCACACTCGGGCTCGGGTCGCTGGGTGCGGTCGCCCAGGCCGCGCCCGACCCGGCTGCCGGCCCGGTGCAGACCAACATCGTCAGCGCGGCCTGGTACGCGCTGGCCCACACCAAGGCCTCCCCGCCAGGGGCCAACGACTGGTCCTGCCGTCCCACGGCCAAGCACCCGCGCCCGGTGGTGCTGTCCAACGGCACCGGGGCCAACGCCTACGACGACTGGGCCGCGGTCTCCCCCGCGCTGGCCGCGGACGGCTACTGCGTGTTCGCGCCCAACCTCGGTGGCCCCGACGGCGGCATGTTCCAGGCCATCGGCGACATCCCCACCACGGCGCGGCAGTTCGCGGCGTACGTGGACAAGGTGCTGGCCGCCACCGGTGCGAGCAAGGTGGACGTGGTCGGCCACTCGCAGGGCGGCATGATGCCGCGCTACTACCTGAAGTACCTGGGCGGCGCGAGCAAGGTCGGCGCGCTGGTTGGGCTGGCCCCGTCCAACCACGGCACCGACCTGAGCGGGCTCGTGCACGTGGTGCAGGCGCTTCCCGGCGGCAACACCTTCGTCGCGGCGCTCTGCCAGGCGTGCACCCAGCAGGAGTTCAACTCCGGTTTCATCAAGGACCTGAACGCGGGCGGGGACACCGTGCCCGGGGTGCGGTACACGGTGGTGGCCACGAAGACCGACGAGGTGGTCACGCCCTACACCTCCTCGTTCCTGTCCGGGGTCAACGTGGTGAACACGACCCTGCAGAACTACTGCGCGATCGACGGCACGGAGCACATCGGCATCACCTACGACCGGATCGCGATCCGCCTGGTGCGCAACGCCCTTGACCCGTCATCGGCGCGTACGCCCAACTGCCTGACCTGAGCCCAGTTGTTGAACCACGGTTCACGAACATAGGTGAACCGTGGTTCAATAACGCCCGTGGCGCGACCCCAGGTGATCAGTGACGAGCGGTTGCTCGAGGTGACCGGGCTGGTGATCGGCCGCCTCGGCCCGGGGTTCACCATTGCCGAGGTGGCCGCCGAGGCTGGGGTCGCGGTGGGCACCGTGGCCAAGCGGTTCGGCTCCAAGCAGGGACTGCTGGCGGCGATGTTCCGCGACGCGACCGCACGGACCGCGCGGCTGATCAGGGAGCAGGCGGCCAGGGCCCGCACGCCGGTGACGGCGCTGCGGGCCGGTCTGTGCGCGGTCTACGCCGAGGTCGGCGACGCGGACACGGCCGCGAACCACCTGGCCCAGCTGGGCACCGACCTGGCCGATCCCGAGCTGCGCGAGCTGCTGAGGCAGCACTTCGCGGCCTGGGAGGCCGAACTGCGCGTGCTGGTCGAGGCGGCCGCGCCCGACCTGCCCGGCGCCCCGCCCACCGCGACCGCCGCACGGCTGCTCATCGCGCTGGCCAACGGCACCGCGGTGGACTGGTCGCTGCAACCGCGCGGGCGGCTGGTCGACCGCATGCGCAGGGACATCAACTCAGTGCTGGAGGGCTGGCAACGATGATCGCAGTCGTGACGGGCGCGACCCGTGGCACGGGCAGGGGGATCGCGGTCGAACTGGGCGCGATCGGCGCCACCGTGTACTGCACGGGGCGGACCACCCGCGAGCGGCAGAGCCCGATGAAGCGGTCGGAGACGATCGAGGAGACGGCCGAGCTGGTGACGGCCGCGGGCGGGCGGGGCATCCCGGTTCGCTGCGACTTCATGGAACCGGCCGAGGTCGCGAACCTGCGCGACCGGATCGAGTCCGAAGTGGACGGTCGGCTGGACGTGCTGGTGGACGACGTCTGGGGCGGCAGCGACCTGGAGCACGGCGGGCCGTTCTGGGAGGGCGACCTGGAGCAGGGGCTGCGGATGTGGCGCAACGGGGTGCAGACCCACCTGATCGCCCTGCACACCCTGGTGCCGCTGGTGATCCGCAGGCCGGGCGGGCTCGTCGTGGAGGTCACCGACGGGGAGGACGACGAGAACTACCCGGGCATGCTGTTCTACGACACCGTGAAGGCCAGCGTGCGCCGGTTCGGCAAGGTGCTCGCCAAGGAGCTCGCGCCGCACGAGTGCACGGCGATCGCCGTCACGCCGGGGTTCCTGCGCTCCGAGTGGATGCTCGACCACTACGGCGTCACCGAGCAGACCTGGCGCGAGCACATCGCCGTGGACCCGCACTACGCCATGTCGGAGACCCCGCGCTACCTGGGCAGGGCGCTGGCCAAGCTGGTGCGGGACCCGGACCGGGCCCGGTGGAACGGCAAGTCGCTGGCCTCCTGGACGCTGGCCAAGGAGTACGGGGTGCGCGACCTGGACGGCAGCCAGCCGGACTGGGGCCGCTGGATGGCCGAGGTGTACGACACCGGCACCGACCCGACCACCGTGGACGCCGCGCTGTACCGCTAGGGCGAACATGGCGTACCGCCAGCGCCGACACGCCGTACCGGAAGCGCCGACACGCGCCGTTCAACCCCGCGTGTCGGCGCTTCGCGTACCGCGTGTCGGACGTTCCCGTGCGGTGTGTTCGTCGCTCCCGTGCGCCTCACACGTCGCCGGGGCGCACCAGGCCGGTCTCGTAGGCCAGCACCACGGCCTGCACCCGGTCGCGCAGCTCCAGCTTGGCCAGGATGCGGCCCACGTGGGTCTTCACCGTGGCCTCGGACAGGAACAGCTTCTGCGCGATCTCGGTGTTCGACATGCCCTTGGCGATGAGCACGAGCACCTCCCGCTCGCGCTCGGTCAGCACGTCCAGCACGGCCGCGTCCCGCAGCTCACCGCCCCCGGTCGGGCCGATGAACCGGTCGAGCAGGCGCTTGGTGACGCTGGGCGAGACCACGGCGTCCCCGCTGGCCACGGCGCGCAGCGCGGACACCAGGTCAGCGGGCGGGGTGTCCTTGAGCAGGAACCCGCTCGCCCCGTTGCGCAGCGCGGACAGGGCGTACTCGTCCATGTCGAAGGTGGTCATCACGAGCACCTTGGCGGTCTGCGCCTCGGTGATCCGCTTGGTCGCCTCGACCCCGTCCAGCACGGGCATGCGCACGTCCATCAGCACCACGTCCGGCCGCAGCTCGGCAGCCAGCTTCACGGCGTCGAGGCCGTCGCCCGCCTCCCCGATCACCTCGAGGTCTTCTTGGGCGTTGAGCACCATGCGGAAACCCATCCGCATCAGCTCCTGGTCGTCAACCAGCAGGACTCGGATCACGCGGTCAGCCTAGGCGGCCCGCGCCCGAGCCCACCGGCAGCACGGCCTTGACCCGCCAACCACCACCCGGTCGCGGCCCGGCGTCCAGGCTGCCGCCCAGCACACCGGCCCGCTCCCGCATGCCGATCAGCCCGTTGCCCCCCGACATACCGGCCAGCTCGCGCGGGGTGCCGAAGCCGTCGTCGTTGACCTCGACCTCGATCTGGTCCTCGGTGCGGTCCACCCGCACGGTGGCCGAGGCGCTGCCGCCCGCGTGCTTGATCGAGTTCGTCAGCGCCTCCTGCACGATCCGGTAGACGCTCAGTCCCACACCGGCGGGCAGGTCGTCCAGGTCCCCGTGCATGGTCAGTTCCACGGGCAGGCCCGCGGCCCGCACCTGTTCGGCCAGCTTGGGCAGTGATCCGGTGTCCGGCTGCGGCACCCGTTCGGCCTCACTGTTCTCCTCACCGCGCAGCAGCCCCAGCAGCCTGCGCAGCTCGGTCAGCGCCTGCCTGCCCGTGTCCGAGATGGTGCTCAGCGCGAGCTGCGCCATCTGCGGGTCGGTCTGCAACGCGTAGCCAGCCCCGTCGGCCTGCACCACCATGACGCTCACCGCGTGTGCCACCACGTCGTGCAGCTCGCGGGCGATGCGCGTGCGCTCCTCCGCCACGGCGATCTTCGCCTGCTGGTCGCGCTCGGTCTCCAGCAGCTTGAGCCGCTCCATGACCTCGGCGTTGTAGGCCCGGCGCGCCCCCACGAACTCGCCCATGGCCCAGCAGAAGGCGAAGATCGTCACGATCAGCATCAGCGTGCTGACCACGCCGACCACCTGCTGTACCCGGAAGATCTCCCAGCAGACCGTGCCCACGGTCAGCCAGACCGCGTAGATGGCGCCCTGCCTGCGGCCCACGTAGGCCACCATCGTGTACAGCGCCACGCCCAGCGCGAGGTCGGCCGGTCTGACCAGCAGGCCGCCGGTGGTGTAGTCCAGCCCGTTGAACGGGACCCAGGTGAACAGCTGGAGGAAGCCGCCAGCGAGGATCACGTAGCAGGCCAGCTTGGGATTGGCCCTGCGGAACACCAGCGGCACGAGCAGCAGCACCGCCGTGAGCAGGAAGGCGGCCCGCGAACCGGGGCCGACCGCCTTGGCGGCCATCAGCAGGTCGGGCATGCCGATGATCCCGGCGATCAGGGAGTCCCCGAACACCGGGTGGGCACGCATCCACAGGCTCAGCCGCCGCACCGTCCCAGGGTAGAAGCGCCCGCGCGGTCACGACGTCCCCCTGGGGTACCACTACCTGGTGCTACCCCAGAATGAGTGATCATCAGAGGGGCCGTGGGACGATCTGCCGGTGACCGCGGCACGTGAACAGCAGCGCCCGCCAGCCGGCCCGCTGTCGGCGGCGGTGGCCCGCCTGGCCCAGGTGCTCCAGCCGCAGGTCGGGCCGCGCACGGCCGCCGGGTTCCAGGAGGTGCTGCGCAGGCTGTCGGCCCCGTTGCAGGTCGCCGTGGCCGGTCGCATCAAGTCCGGGAAGTCCACGCTGGTCAACGCCCTGATCGGGCGCCGGGTCGCGCCCACCGACATCGGGGAGTGCACCCGGCTGGTCACCCGCTTCCAGTACGGCACGGTGGACCGGATCGAGGTGGTCCGCACCGACGGCGGCCGCCAGGTGCTGCCGTTCGAGGCCAACGGCATGATCCCCGCCGACCTGGACCTCGACCTGGAACAGGTCTCCCACCTGGAGGCCTACCTCACCAACGAGGTGCTGCGCGAGCTCACCGTGATCGACACCCCCGGACTGGGCTCGCTCGACTCGGCGTCCGTGGCCCGGACCGAAGACCTGCTTGCCGGGTCGAGCATCGGCGTCGAGAAGCTGCTCGACCGCGTGTCGCAGGACGCCGTCGCGGGCGCCGAGGCCGTGCTCTACGTGCTGACCCAGTCCGTGCGCGCCGACGACAAGGACGCGCTGAGCACGTTCACCGCGGCCACGGCCGGGCGCGACGCCGGCCCGGTGAACGCGATCGCGCTGCTGAACAAGGCCGACACCGTGGCACCGGAGTCGGTGGCCGGCTCGGAGGGCGAGGTGTGGCGGGCCGCCACGATCCTGGCCGAGAAGCAGGCCCTCGCGCTGGGGCCCAAGGTGGCCGCGGTGCTGCCGGTGATCGGCCTGCTCGCCGAGTCGGCGGAGACCGGGTCGTTCACCTCGGCGGACGCCGACGCCCTGCGCCGCCTCGCCGAGCTGGACGAGGCCACCTGGGACACCATGCTGATGTCCGCCGACCTGTTCACCACCTGGGAGTGCGAGGTCCCGGCGAGCGCCCGGTCGGCCCTGCTGGAGAAGCTGGACCTGTACGGGGTAGGGCAGGCCGTGCGCGCACTGCGGGCCGACCCCACGCTGACCGCGGGTGCCCTGCGCCGCGCGCTGCTCGACGCGTCCGGGCTGGCCGGGGTGCGGTCCCGGCTGGACGCGGTGTTCCGCGCCCGCGCCGACGGCATCAAGGCGGCCGCCGCGCTGGCCTCGATCACCGCGCTGGCCCACGCCTCCGGCGACCCCGGTGAGCGCCAGCGGGTGCACGACGCCATCGAGGTGCTGCTGGCCAAGCCGGAGGCCCACCAGTTGCGCCTGCTGGAGGCGCTGACCCTGGTCACCTCCAACGCCGTGCGGATGCCCGAGGACCTGGCCGATGAGGTGCTGCGGGTGGGCGGTTCGGCCAGGATCCCCGAGCAGCTCGGCATGGTGGGCAGGCCGCCGCAGGAGTTGATCGCCTACGCGCTGGAGCGGGCCGGCTGGTGGCGGTCGTTCGCCTCGTTCGGCGCCACCCCGGCGCAGAGCCGGGTTGCGCACGTGGTGCACAGGGCGTACTTCCTGATCTGGCAGCAGTTGCGAGGGGGGAACGATGTCCGGGGGAACTGAACCACCAGGTGCCGCGTCGGAACCGGATGTGCAGGCCGAACTCCTGGAACAGGCGCTCAGCGAACGCAAGGCACTGATCAACCTGTGCCTCTACGCGATGGACCGCGCACGCAGCTCCGGGGTGGTGGAGCGGCTGGAGGCGGGGCTGGCCGAGCTCGGGGTGAGCGCGGTCCGCCCGGACGGCGAGCGCTTCGACCCGGCGCACCACGAGGCCGGTGGCACGCAGCCCACCGAGGACCCCGCGCTGGACGGCCTGGTCGCCGAGACCGAGCTGGCCGGGTTCACCGACCGCGGGCTGCCGCTGCGCCCGCCGATCGTGATCGTCTACGCCTCGTGACCGCCCCGGCCCCCGGACTGCCCCAGCTGGTCAAGCAGGCCCGGGAGAACCTGAGCGGGCTGCTGCGCGAGCACGACCGCAAGGCGGCGGACCAGCTCGAGCGCCTGCGCGAACAGCGTGCCGCCACGCCGACCGTCGTGGTCCTCGGTGAGACCAACCGCGGCAAGAGCTCACTGGTCAACGCCCTGCTCGCCAGCCCAGGACTGTCCCCTGTGGACGCCGACGTGGCCACCGCCAGCTACCTCGTGCTGCGGCACGCGGAGAACTGGTCGGCCCGCGCGCACTACCCGGGACGCGCCGAGCCGGTCGAGTTCGAGGTCGACCGGTTGCGGCAGTACGTGACGGCACAGGAGGAACTGCCGCCGCGGCACGTCGAGCTGTCGGCGCCGATCCCGCTGCTGTCGAGACTGTCCGTTGTGGACACGCCAGGGGTCGGTGGGCTGAACTCCATGCACGGTGAGCTGGCCGCCGAAGCCGCCGCCTCGGCCACCGTGCTGCTGTTCGTCGTGGACGCCTCCGCGCCGTTCACCAAGGGGGAACTGGACTTCCTGCGCACCGTGGGCGGTCGCGTCGAGACGGTGCTGTTCGCGCTCACCAAGACCGACCAGTTCCGCGGCTGGCGCCAGGTGCTGGCGGCCGACCAGGCGTTGCTGGCCGAGCACGCGCCGAGGTTCGCGGGCGCCCGGTTCCACCCGGTGTCGGCGCGCATGGCCGAGATGGCGGGCAAGGCGCCCAACCAGGACGCGGCCGCCATGCTCCGCGAGCGTTCGGGCGTCGCCGAGTTGCAGACCGCCTTGCAGGAACTGGTGGTCGGCCGCTCGCTGATGCTGGCCGAGGCCAACGCGCTGCGCGGGCTGTCCACCGCCACCGCCGAGGTCGTGGTCAAGCTGGAGGGCCAGGTCAGGGCCCTGTCCACCGGCAACGCCGAGGCTGAGGCGCTGCGCGAGCGGCGTGAGCAGTTGGCCGCCGAGCGCAAGTCCTCCACCAGGAGCTGGCAGGTCAAGCTGCGCAGCGAGATCCAGCGCGCGCGGCTGGAGTCGGCGCACGAGGTGAGCAAGCAGGTCCGTGACGCCCAGGCGTGGTTCCGCCAGGCCATCGACGTGGCCGACCGCGAGCAACTCGCCCAGGTGCCCCAGCAGCTCGACGCCGGGTTGCAGCTGATCGCCGGGCGGGTCACCGAGGTGCTGGCCGACCGGCTCGGCCGGGCCGCCGACACCGCGCTGACCGAGCTGTTCTCCGCCGAGGAGCTCGCGGTGATCCGATCCCAGTTCGCCAGGGCCGGTCACCCGCCGGTGGTGCTGCGGCTGCCGGACAAGCGCACGCCCACCGCCGAGGACAAGCTGCTCGTGTTCATGGGCCTGTCCGGGGGCATGGGCATCGGCCGGGTCGCCGCCCTGCCGCTGGCCGGAATCGGCGTGGCCGCGCTGAACCCCGTGGTGCTGCCGGTGACCATCGTGCTGGGGCTGGGCGCGGGCTGGTGGATGGCGCGCACCCGCAAGCACACCGCCGACAAGCAGCACATGAAGCAGTGGCTGTCCGACGCGCTCGCCGACGCCCGGTCCACCCTGGACCAAGTGGTGTCCGAGCAGCTCATCGACGCCGAGGCCCAGTTGTCCCTGGCCCTGGACGAGGCGCTGAGCAGCCGGATCGAGGCCATCGAGGAGCAGCTGCGCGAGGTGGACAAGGCGCTCAAGCTGGACGCCACCGAACGGGCCCAGCGCCAGCAGGCGGTGGCCGTCAAGCTGGCCGACCTGACCGCCGGGCGGGACCGCGCCGAAGCCCTGCTGGGCACGATGCGCCAGCTCAGGGACAACGTGCCTGCAACCACGAATTGACGTGGAAGTCGGACGCCGTGTCCTAGTTGATTATGCGCTCTTCTGTGCACTTCAGTTCGGCGTACGCTGGATGAGCCCTAGCTCCGAACTGGGAGGTGTCCGCCATGAGTGGCGACAATCTGTCGTTGGGCGCCCGTATCAGGCGTGCGCGCAAGCGTCGCCAGTTCACCCAGGAGTATCTGGCTGAGAAAGCCGAGGTCAGTGTCGATCTTGTTCGCAAACTGGAGCAGGAAGTCCGCCACACGGCCAGCATGAGTTCACTGACCCGTATCGCGCGTGCGCTGGATGTGGATGTTCCGCAGCTGCTCGGTCAGATCGGCAACATAGAACCTTCGGTGGACGAGGAAGCGGTGGGAATCCTCGCGGTCCGTGATGAACTGACATCGCTTTCCTACTTTCCGGGCCTTGTCGACGAAGAGGTGTTCAACGACCAGCCGCCGACTATCGATGGACTCCGTGTCGCACTGTCGCATGCGGAATCCGTACGACAGCGCGGATCCTTCGCCGAACTCGGTGCCATGCTTCCCGGTCTCATCACCGAGGCACGGGCGGCTGTGCGCGAGCTCTCAGGAGAAGATCGGGAAGCTGCGTATGGACTGGTGTCAGAGGTGCTCCAGATCGCTTCTACGATGCTCACCGCGTTGGGGAGACCCGATATCGGCTACATCGGGCTTCTTCGGGCGCAGGAGGCCGCCGAGCAGTCCGGCAACGAGCTGTTGCAAGCCATGAACGTCTCGGCGTTGAGCTGGGTCTTCTTCAAGCAGGGGCGGCTGGCCGACGCGGAGACCGCAGCACTGCGAAAGGCTGGTCAGCAGTCGCCCGACTTCGTCCGCGACCCGGCCGAGAAACTGGCGGTGTGGGGGATCCTCATGCTTCGCGCGGCAAGTGCCGCGGTACGGAACAAGCAGGTTGACCGTGCGGAGGAGCACATGAGCCTGGCGCGGGCGGCTGCTGCTCGCGTCGGCCGGGATCACAACATATACGCCACCCCGTTCGGTCCGACCAATGCCGGTATCGCCGCAGTCAACGCGGCCGTGGAGAGCGAGCGGTTCGAGCGCGCCTTGCAGTTGGCCGAGTCGGTGCCGACCGACGGCTGGGTGTCCACCACCTGGCGATCGCGATATCTGCTCGATCTCGCGATCGCGCACAGCGAGCTGGATCAGGATGACGCCGCGACAGAACAGTTGCTCGCCGCCGAACGGTTGGCGCCGGAATGGATGCGGTACCACATGCTGAGCCGCCAAACTGTCCGTGAACTCGCCGAACGAGCTCGGCGAAGGCGAGCACCGATTCAACAGCTGGCCGATCGCCTGCACATCGAGCTCTAGCGCTGGGACACCGCGTCCCAGTGTGAGTGAGCACTGGGCTTCTCTCTGAACCCCGGTCACTTCAGGTCACGCTGTTCTTGTTGCACCTTGGTCGGCATGACCAGCAAACCGGAACCGGGCACAAGGGTGAGTGCAGTACTCGGCGGCGTATGCAGATTCGGTGTCGTGATGCCGTACGACGTGGGGTTGGCATCGACCGCGGTGCCGATCCGGTTCGACGACGAGGTGTGGCGTCAGTTCAGCGCTGACGAGGTTGAGATCGTCGAAGTGATCCAGGACTGTGGGCTGGAACGGTAGATGCCCAACGCCTCGTCGCTCGTCCGCCAACTCGTTGAAGTCCGGTGTCGCTACACAGGTGAAACGCACAGCGCTGTACTGCCGGAGATCATCCGTGGGCTGGAGCCACTCACCAAGGACGATCGGGACTGTCTACTGGCAGCCCTGCACGATCATGACGTTCTCATACAGGCAGATCTACAGTCGGCGGTGCTCCCCGACGCGGTAACTGGTGAACAGCAGTACCTGGAGGCCGCGCTCTTCGTCGCTGCGGGCAAGGTCGGCGGGCCGGTGTTCCGCATGGTCCGGCCGTTGGCGGACGGCATCGCAGTGCACGTGCGCCCGGATGCGCTGATCCCCCTGCTGCGTGGGTTGCTGCTTGGTCTCGCGGGTCTGAGGTTGCGGCGGCACCGACGGCATCAGGAGTTGTACTTGCCGGGTACGTCAGCCCGCGTGGTGCTGCCCGCAGTGGCCGCGGCGCGATTGGCTTACCTCGGCGAGGAGTTCTGGCCCTGGTTGCTCAGAGGTCCCCGCCCGCGGGCCGATGTGCAGCTGTGTCCGTGGAACGCGGCCGCCAGTGCACTGTTGCGTCGATCTTCGGTTTTCGACACCGCGTGGGAGTGCACGGCGGCACCTCCAACCTGCCGCGTGACGTGGCGGGACGGTCTGACGACTGCGCGTGTGGCCGCGCTGCTAGCGCACCGATCGTGGGTCTGCCACTGCTGGGCTGTCGACCTGCCGAGCAGTACCTGGAGCTCGGGCTGGCGGTGGGCAGCATCCAACTCGTCGGCCCTGACCTGGTCGGGGGCACTGTCCCGGTGACCTGACTGGTTGGTGGAACCGATCGGGCCTACCGTGGGTCCAATCGGTACAGGCAACCCGAGCGGAGATGGGGGCGCGGCGGTGTACATCGAGGACGACAACGACACGGGCCACGAGATCAAGGTCGTGATCGACGGGCACGAGTACACCGCCGAGGAGACCGAGAGCTACCACCACGACGGCACGATGGACACCGCCGTGGTGGCGGGCGACGACGGCGGGCACATCAACTACACCGACACCAACCACGACGGTGAGGCCGACCTGGCCGTCCAGTACGACAGCCACGGCACCGTGGTCGCGCAGGCCCACTACGACCACGCCAGCGGCAAGTGGATCAAGGACTCGGCCGGGCACGGTGGCGGGACCATGACCGTGGACACCGCGCAGGGCGAGAAGTCGGTGGGTCCCGCGACGGCCGACACCACCGGGAGCGGGCACAACGACACCGCCGTGGTCACCGACTCGCACGGCAACACGTGGATGTACACCGACGTGGACGGGGACGGTAAGGCCGACTACGCCATGGAGATCGACAGCAAGGGGCAGGTGACGATCTCCGAGCACACCGGCACGCACAAGTGGACCGCCGTGGAGCACGGGCACCTGGACTCCAGCGGCACCTACCACAAGGACAGCGGCACCGGCACGCACAAGGTGGTCGGTGCGAGCGACGCGGACTGGGGCGCCGACAACCCGCTCGGCGACCAGGCCTCGCCCGCCGCCGTGGTGAGCACCGACCCGGTCACCGGCGAGTGGCGCTGACGCTCGTGGCGTGAAGGTGGCTTTCACTGCGCTGGACGCAGTGAAGGGCACTTTCGCTGCATCGGCGGCGCCGTGGGCGGGGTGCGCATGCCGTGAAGGTGCCGTTCGGGACGTTGGGCGTCACGAAGGTGGCCTTCGGGATGTTGGCGGCGTCGCCCAGCCAGGGGCCAGCGCGGTGTGCCGACCGCCGTGACCTGCGCACCGTTCGGGCTGGGGGTCCGAGCGGTGGCGCCGAGGACGTCCCCGATGCCATTGCGGTGTCGGGGATGTCTCATTTCTGGTAATTTCTGAGCAGAACAAGCCCACGTGGTCCGCTGTGGTCTGAACCAATGCGTATTCGGAAACGATTCCGGAGTGATCTGCGCTACACAATGGAAGCGCTCCCACGCCTGCTGAAATAGGCCGTTTGCGTGCTCGAAAAGAGTGCTGAATCGATTCCTTGATCGCTTATGTGAGGGAGCCGACAGGTCAGCTGGCGGCTACCTGCGCGTAACCCGGCTAATCTCGGGGCATCCCCAAACATCGCACGCCCGGCCTCACCGGGCGTGTTCCACATTTGTTACGCCAGGACGCCGTCGTCGCACCAGGACAGCGGCGTCCCGGCGCTTCGCTCACGGCCCCGTGTCCGCGAAGTCAAGGCAGGAGACGAGATGACTGCAGTGACCATCCCCGGTCTCGATCAGGCACCGACCACGCACGCACGCCTCCTGACCTGGGTCCAGGAGGTCGCCGAGCTGACCACCCCCAACGAGGTCGTCTGGGTCGACGGCTCCGAGGAGGAGTCGGCCAGGATCAACGCCAAACTGGTCGCCGCGGGCACCTTCGTGCCGCTGAAGAAGAAGCCGAACTCGTTCTGGTGCGCCTCGGACCCGTCCGACGTCGCGCGCGTCGAGGAGCGGACCTTCATCTGCTCGGTCGACCCCGCTGACTGCGGGCCGACCAACAACTGGATGCAGCCGGCCGAGATGAAGGCCATCATGACCGAGCTGTACCGGGGCTGTATGCGCGGTCGCACGATGTACGTCATTCCGTTCTGCATGGGCCCGCTTGAGGCCGAGAGCCCCATGCTGGGTGTCGAGATCACCGATTCCGAATACGTGGTCGCCTCCATGCGGATCATGACCCGCATGGGCGCCAAGGCGCTGGCGAAGTTCGGCGAGGACGCCGATTTCGTGCCCGCGCTGCACTCGGTGGGCGCTCCGCTGGAGCCGGGTCAGGCCGACGTCGCGTGGCCCTGCAACGAAACCAAGTACATCACGCAGTTCCCCGAGGAGCGCGCGATCTGGTCCTTCGGCTCCGGCTACGGCGGCAACGCCCTGCTGGGCAAGAAGTGCTACTCGCTGCGCATCGCCTCGGCCAAGGCCCGTGACGAGGGCTGGCTGGCCGAGCACATGCTGATCCTCAAGCTCACCTCGCCGGAGAACAAGGTCCACTACATCGCGGCGGCCTTCCCCAGCGCCTGCGGCAAGACCAACCTGGCAATGCTGGAGCCGACCATCCCGGGGTGGAAGGTCGAGACCCTGGGCGACGACATCGCCTGGATGCGCTTCGGCGAGGACGGCCGCCTCTACGCGGTCAACCCGGAGTTCGGCTTCTTCGGCGTGGCGCCGGGCACCGACTACCACACCAACCCGAACGCGATGCGCACGATCGAGCGGGGCAACTCCCTGTTCACCAACGTGGCGCTGACCGACGACGGTGACATCTGGTGGGAGGGCATGGGCGAGCCCCCGGCCCACCTCACCTCCTGGAAGAAGCAGGACTGGACCCCGGACTCGGGCGAGCTGTCCTCGCACCCGAACTCGCGCTACTGCACGCCGATGTCGCAGTGCCCGATCCTGGCCCCGGAGTGGGACGACCCCAAGGGCGTGCCGATCTCCGCGATCTTCTTCGGCGGCCGTCGCGCCACCACGGTCCCGCTGGTGACCGAGTCCCGCGACTGGCAGCACGGCGTGTTCATGGGCGCCACGCTGTCCTCGGAGACCACCGCCGCCGCGGTCGGCCAGGTCGGCGTCGTGCGCCGCGACCCGATGGCCATGCTGCCGTTCATCGGCTACCACGCCGGTGACTACTTCCAGCACTGGATCGACATGGGCAAGAACGCGAACGCGGAGAAGCTGCCCAAGATCTTCTACGTGAACTGGTTCCGCCGTGGCGAGGACAAGCGCTTCCTGTGGCCCGGGTTCGGTGAGAACTCGCGCGTGCTGAAGTGGGCCATCGAGCGCATCGAGGGCAAGGCCAGCGCGCAGGAGACCGCGATCGGCCACGTGCCCGCGCCGGAGAGCCTGGACCTGTCCGGGCTGGACGCCCCGGTGGCGGACATCGAGGCGGCGCTGGAGTTCGACGCGCAGGAGTGGCGTGCCGAGCTGCCGCTGATCGAGGAGTGGTTCACCAAGATCGGCGACAAGCTGCCCACCTCGCTGCGTGACGAGTTCGAGGCGCTCAAGCAGCGCTTGGGCTGATCACCCGCCCACGAGAACCCCGGTGGCCAACGGCGTCCACCGGGGTTCTTGGCGTTAGGGTGCCGGTTCATGGGGGTATCGGCGAACAACCTCGGCGTGCGCGCCGGTGAGGACTGGCTGTTCCGCGAGCTGGACCTGGCCGTGGCCGAGGGCGAGTGCCTGGCGCTGACCGGCTCGAACGGCTCGGGCAAGTCCACGCTGCTGCGCTGCCTGTACGGCACGCAGCGGCCCACCGAGGGGCAGGTCCGGATCTTCGGCCAGGCCCCGGACGAGCGGGTCCCGGAGTTCCGGCGGCTGGCCTCGGTGCTGATGGACGACTCCGCCCTGTTCGACGAGCTGAGCCCGCGCCAGCACCTGGAGTTGCTGACCCGCTCCTTCCCCGGATCTCCCGAGGCCGACCAGGAGCTGTTCGCCACCGCGGGCCTCGATGCGCGGATGGACGTACCGGCGGGCAAGCTCTCCGCGGGGCAGCGCAGGCGACTCCTCCTGCTCGGGGCCATCGCGCGGCCCCACCAGTTGCTGCTGCTGGACGAGCCGGAGCGGGCGCTGGACGCGGCGGGCCGTGAGTGGCTGGTGGAGCTGGTCCGCGCGGCCAAGTCGCGGGGTGCGGTCGTGGTCGTCGCCAGCCACCACCTCGCGCTGGTCGAGGACGTCGCGGACTGGACCGTCGACCTGTGAAGACCTTGCTGCGCAACGTCATCCTGGGCGAGTGGCTGGTCGGCTACCTGATGGTGATCGGCCTGCTCTGCACCCCGTTCTTCCAGACCGACAGCTGGCGGCACACCGTGCTGGGCAGCCTGCCCGCGCAGCCAACGGCCGGGGTCGCCGTGCTCTGCCTGGCACTGGCCCTGGGCTGGCGGTCCCTGCTGCGCCGCGACTTCGTCTGGCTCGGACCGGCCCGCCTGACCTGGGACGACTTCGGCCCCGGCCGGGTGCGGACGATGAACCGCCGACTGCTGGGCGGCTGGGCCCTGCGGCTGCTGGTCGTGGCCTACGTGACGGCCGTGACGGCACAGGTGCACGGCTGGCGGCCCGAGTTCGTGCCGGTGGGCTGTGCCCTGCTGGCCGTCACCGCCGCGCTCACCCTGCTGGCCGCCCGCCGGGCCGCCCCGGCCCCGGTGCGCTGGGCCGAGCAGGCCGTGCCGCTGCTGTTCGCCGCGGCCCCGCTCGCCGTGCTGCCCGCCTGGTGGGGCCTGACCGCGGCGGTGACGCTGGCCGCACTGGTGCTGGTCTTCGTGCCCGGCCGGTCGGCCGCGGCCAGTGCGGGACGGGTCGACCTGCTCGAAGGCTGGAACTCCCGGGTCCTGCGCCAGGTGTCGGTCGCCTTCATGGACGTCATGGCGCTGCTGCCACCGGGACGGCCACTGCCGTTCCCGCGCTCGCTGAGCGGCCGGTTCGTGGTGCTGCGCTTCGTACTGCTCGGTGTGCTGTCCCGCGCCCGCTACCTGACCCTGACCGGCCTGCTCGCGCTGGCCGTGGTCATGCTGCCGCACGTCCTGCCCGCCACCGGCGCGGTGTGGTGGCTCGGGCTCGGCGCGTTCTTCGCCACCATCCCGTACGCCGCCGCGCTGAGCGAGCTGAGCCGGGTGCCCGGCCTGCGCCGCTGGCTGGGCTGCACCGACATGGAGCTGCGCGTCACGGCTGTCTGCGTGCTGCTGGTGATCACCATCGCGTGGTGGGCGGTGACCGGGTTCGCCTTCGGCTGGACGTTGAGCGGGCTGCTCGTCTCGGCGCTGGCCGCTGCCGCCGTGGTCCGCACGGTGACCAAGCCGATGCTGGACTTCGACAAGCTCGGCGAGGTGGCGGTGCCGGGCATGACGGTCGCGCCGGTCGGGCTCATCGCGCAGCTGGCCACCGGCCTGGACGTGCTGGTGGGCGGCGCGGCCGTGCTCCAGTTCCTGCCGATGTCGGCGATCACCGTGCTGGCCGTGGCCGGACTGTTCGGCTTCGCGGTATGGCGTCGCCCACATGAGTGAGCAACCGACTGGCCGCGTGCGGCGTCTTCTGTGGTGAGACGAGGAGGTGTGGCGTGATATTCGCGGCATTGGCGATGCTGGTGCTGGCGGCGATCGCCCTTCCCATGGCCATCGTGGCGCTGGCCAGAACAGCCCCCAAACCTGAGCAGCCTGCCGAGCAGGGTGCTGGCGTGACGGTGCCGTTGGGGACCAGTGACGTCCCCAACGGCACGGTCGAGACGAACTAGCGGGGCAGCGACCCCGCCGCCTCGCGGTAGGCGGCGACCTGGTCCAGCCCGGCGCGCTGGGCCGGTGCCGCGGCCGTCGGCGGTGCGGGCAGCGGCACCCCGCCGCAGGTCAGGTCTCCGGCGGGCACCTTGCCGTCCACCAGGAACGCCTCCACGACCGTGTCCACACACGTGTTGCCGCTGAGCGCGTAGACCCCGTGGTCACCCTGGTCGGTGGCGGTGAGCAGGCGCGAGTTGGCGAACGCCCGGTGCGCCAGCACGGCACCCTCGTACGGGGTGGCCGGGTCATGCGTGTCCTGCACCATCAGCACCGGGGGCACGCCCTTGCCGGTGGGCCTGCGCAGGTCCAGCTTCGGCCGGTCCCAGGACAGGCAGGGCTGGCTGAGCGTGCCCCAGCCGACCAGCGGGTACTTGCGGCCCTGCTCGGCGGAGTCGCGGATCAGCGAGTCGCGGTTGCCGTGCCACGGGGTGTCGTTGCACAGGATCGCGGTGAACGTGGACATGAACGAGTCCGCGGCGGCCACCGGCCGCAGCCCGCCCGGCTTCGCGGCCCGCAGCGCGTCAGCGACCACGGAGGCGGCAGCCGCGTCACCCGGCTTGTCGGCGACCGCCCGCACGGCGATGAGCGACTTGGCTAGCCCGTCGAACTTCCGGCCCGCGTACAGGGCGTTGACGATCAGGCCGTCCAACGCCACTGGTCCGACCTTGGTCCCGTTCACGGTAACCGGGTTCGCGGCCAGCTTGGCGCGCAGCGACTCGTAGGTCTGCCGGGCCGCTTCGGGCGTGGCGCCGAGGTGGTAGGTCGAGTCGTAGCGGGCCAGCCAGGGCAGCAGGTCCTCGCGGAAGCGGCGCTCGAAGCCCAGCGGCTGCCAGTTGAACGACTCCTGCCAGGGCGCGGTGAACTCGGTGTTCGAGTCCAGCACGAACTTGTCCACCCGCTGCGGGAAGTAGGTGGCGTAGTAGGCGCCCAGCCAGGTGCCGCCGGAGTAGCCGATCCAGTCGATCTTGTCCCGGCCGAGCAGGGCGCGCAGCAGGTCCAGGTCGCGCACGGTCTGCTCGGTGTTCACGAACTCGTTCAGGTCCCCGCCCTTGACCTGGCAGTACTCGGCGGTCAGCTCGGCCGAGTCCAGGATCAGGTCCACGTTGCCCTTGCTCCGGTCCCGCGGATCCAGGTCGGCGCCGATGTCCAGGCCGCCGCCGCAGGTCAGGCTGGTGCTGTCCCCGGTGCCCCGCACGTCGAAGCCGACCAGGTCCAGGTTGTCCACCAGCTTGGACCGGCCCAGGAAGCTCAGCGGCAGGGTCCGTCCCGGTGCGCCGGGCCCGCCCGGATTGAGCAGCACGCTGCCCTGCGCCACCTTGTTCTGGGCCGGGCGCAGCCTGCTCACCGCGATGGTCAGATCCACCCCGTCGCCGGGGCTGTTCCAGTTTCGCGGGGTGCGGAAGGACCCGCACTCCAGCCGCTCGGCACCCGGTGGCAGACCGGGCGGCACCTTGCCCGGTGCGAAGCAGGGCTTCCAGTCGATCGTCTGGTTCAGGTAGGCCGAGGGCACGCCCCCGGGCGCGGCACCCGCGGCGGGCGCGGCGAGCAGCGCGGCCCCGGTCGCCGCCGCGAGCGCCGCGGCCAACATCGTCTTACGCACGTGCGGATCCCCCTCGTGCACGAAGAGATGGACGGGTCCACCTCATCGCGTGCACGAGGGGCCGCGCGAGAGCCGATCGTCGGGTTTCAGGTGGGCAGCGGGCCGGTACCGATCCCGCGCAGCCTGCCGTTCACGGTCCGTTCCGACTCGGCGTAGCAGATCAGGTTGGTGAAGCCCTGCGACCAGGCCTGCCGGGTGTCCGGCGCGCGCCAAGTGAAGGTCACGTCCGCGCGGTTGGTGGCGCCGAGGTAGTTGATCAGCTCCTTGCCGCACCGGTCGCGGGCGATGGCGTTGATCTGCTCGGTGGGCGGCATCGGGTCGGTGGACCGGCCCAGGGACTGCACGTCGGGCATGGCCTCCCCCAGGTGCGGGCCGTCGCAGCGGCCGAAGCGCAACTGCTGGTCGCGGGAGGGGGAGCTGACGGTGCAGGTCTGGTACTTGCCGAAGCCCGAACCGGCCAGCCCGTTGTGGATCGACCCGGCCACGGTGGTCGGGTTGCCCACGGAGTCCACCTGGGTCACCGCGCAGACCAGCCAGCGCCTACCCGCGGCCCAGTCCTGCTGCTGCGGCCAGAACGCCCAGGCCTGCACGCTGGTGGCGTCGGCGTCCTTGCTGCCCACGTAGTCGCCCAGCGCCGTGCGGCAGCGGGGCAGCGCCTCGCGGGTCAGCGTGCTGTCGTCGGGCATGCTGCTGGGCAGCCCCGCGGGCAGCTCGCTGACCAGGGTGATCTCGCCCTGGTGCGGGTTGGTGCAGGGCACGGTCTGCCGGGTGGCGTCGATGCACTGCCCGACCGACGGCAGCACGCTGCCCGAACCGACCGACACGCTGTCGTTGCGCGGGGCGGGCACCGGCAGCGCGCCGGAACTGTTCACCGGGGAACTCGGCGCGGGTGGAGCGGCGGCTGGCAGGTCGAGCGCGGGTCTCGCGCAGGCACTGGTCGCGCCGGCTACCGCCAGCACCAGCACTGCCTGCCACCCGCGCCGCACTATGCGCCTCCTCGCCGTCGCCTGTTCAGCGTCCATTCGGTCCCCCGGTGGCTCGACCGTACCGGCTATCGGTGACGCCATCCTGGCAAGAAGCTGAAGGTGGCCCCTGCCGAACAGGAGTCGGCAGGGGCCAGTTGGATACGAAATCCCAGGTCAGGACAGTGCGGATGCCGCGGCGTTCACGAGTGCGACCGTCTGGTCGGCAATGGCCTTGCGGCGTGCCTCGAAGGCCGGGTCGGTCACCGCGGTCGGGCTCGAGGGCTCACCGAGCACCGGGGTGTGCAGGTGGCCGCCGGGCACCTCGGTGGCGCCCAGGCCCACCCGGATCCGGTTCGAGCGGTACATGCTCTCGTTGGACAGGTAGTCCCCGCCGCTGCCCTGGGCGGCGACCTCCCCCGGCCGCGGGGCGTCGCTGCGGCACTGCGCGGTGCCGGTGCCCGGGTGCGAGCTGTCCGGCCACACGCAGAACACCTGGTCGTAGTTGACCGGGTAGCCGCCGGTGCTCGCGGAGATCATCTGCTGGTACGGCAGGGTGGTCTCGATGAACTGAAGCGCGGGCTGCGGCCAGCCGGTCGCGGCGGGCACCGGCCCGGTGATGCTGACCCGGTTGTTGTCCGGGTAACCGCCGCGCCAGTCGCCCGCCCAGCGCTCGATGTCGAACTTGCCCGGCCTGCCCTGGCTCAGGGTCATGATCAGGTCGGGCCGGTGCGCACGGTCGCGCAGCGCGGTGCCGTAGGCGGCCTCCACGATGCCCTGGTCGAAATAGCCCCACACCACCGGGAAGGACACGGCCTGCACCACGGCCTTGCCCTGCGGGGTGTCGAGCACCCGGCCGTCCAGTTGCAGGGCGGAGGCGCCCGCCGGGTTGGAGATCCGCACCCCGGTGCCGTCCAGTTGGAACGGGTCGAACCCGCTGACCAGCACCCGCTTGACCCCGTCCGGGTAGCGCACCGAGTCCAGGCCGCGCGAGCCGTGGTCCAGCGAGGTCAGCAGCTCGGTGCGGGTCCGCGCGTCCAGCGCGAACCGGGGCGTCCACTCGCGCAGTGCCTTGCTCAGCTGCAACCGGGCCCAGTACAGCGGCCGGTCGTCGTAGCGGTCCGAGGTGCCCAGGTCGGGGCGGCGGCCCTGGGCCCGGTCCACCGCGGTGCGCCACAGTTCGGTGCCGGTGGAGGCCACCAGCGCTCTGGCGTCGCCAACCGAGCGAGCGGAGCACAGCCTGGTCGTGAACCCGCTGACCAGCGGGTCCAGGCCCGCGTCGGTGACCAGCTTGGGCCCGACCGCGGGGCCGCCGGCGGGCAGGGTCGCCGTCAGCCGCTGCTCCTCAACCGTCAGCGGCGCGTTCGCGTCGTAGCAGGTGGAGGCCGGGGCCGCCTGGGCGAAACCCGGGACGGCGGCCAGCATCGGGACCGCCGCCAGCAGGGGTACCAGGGCTCGCAGGGTGCTGCGAGTTCGACTCACAGTGAGCTCCGTTCGAGTCATGTGTGATTGGTTCAGACCTTGAACGAGTCTCACCCATCCGTGCGTAAAGCAACACAACAGGTGACCAAGACCTTGCACGGAGGGGTGTCCACATGTCGCGCAAAAGTGTGAAGGCGGGGCTGGCGGTGGGATCCGCTGCCACCGTCCTGCTCGGGGTGGTGATCAGCACCGCGACCCTCGCCACGGCAGGCGTGCCGCAACCGCAGCAGGCGGCAGCCGCCGACGTGCTGACCGACGCCACCGGCCGGGTCGTGTCGATGACCCCGCAGACCCCGGAGCCCTCGACCCAGGGCACCGATCCCGGCCAGGCCGGCAACTCCCACCTGGACGCGATCGCCAAGGTGTTCGGCGTGCTCGCCGACACGCTCAAGCTGGTCGACGTCAAGCAGCTGCCCTCCGGCACCGCCGTGCGCTACCAGCAGGAGATCGCGGGCATCCCGGTCTTCGGCGGCCAGATCGTGCAGAACCTCGCCCCGGACGGTTCGCTGATCAGCGCCCAGGGCAAGGTCAGCCAGCGCACCCGGGGCAGCTTCCCGGCCAACGCGCTGTCGGCGAAGTCCAGCGCCAACACCGCGGCCGTGCGCAAGACGGCGGCCAACCACAACCTGGCCGCCGAGCAGGTCAGCGTGCGCGAGACCACCCCGTACTGGTGGGACCCGACCCTGGGCGGCGAGCCCGGTGAGGCCGTGGCCCAGCCCGCCTACGTGGTGCGGCTGCGCGGCTCGCAGGCCGAGCAGCAGTGGTCCATGGTGGTCGGCGCCGAGCGCAGTGAGGTGGTGACCTCCTGGAAGGACGCCCGCGAGGCCGTGAACAGGGACGTGTGCGACGCCGGGCGCCGGGTCGTCGCCGGGGACCTGAACTCGGTGCGCTGCGGCACCACGTTCCGGCCCGCGCTCACCGAGCGGGGCGGCCGGTCGAACGTCGCCGACGTGAACAACGTGTTCAAGTTCTTCGGCCAGGCCAGCGACTTCTACGCGAAGAACCTGAACGTGGACCTGACCCAGCTGATCGGCAACGACCTGCGCGACGGCACCGGCAAGGCGCTGCGCGGCACCGTGCGGATCTGCGTGCAGGACGAGCGGTGCCCGTTCCTCAACGCGTTCTGGGACGGCGAGCAGATGGCCTTCGGTGAGGGGGTCACCACGCTGAACGTGACCGGGCACGAGCTGACCCACGGGGTCACCCAGCACACCTCCGGCCTGCAGGGAGGTTTGGCGGACGCGCTGAACGAGGGCCTGTCCGACGTGTTCGGCAAGTTCATCGGCATCACCGCGAACGACCCCAACGACACCGGGGCCAACCGCTGGACCATCGGCGCGGGCTCCGCGCTGGGCGCCATCCGCGACATGCAGAACCCGGGGCGGTTCAAGCAGCCCGACAAGGTCAACGGCACGTTCTGGGTCACCAACAACCCCGACCCGCACGCCAACGACGGGGTGGTCAACAAGACCGACTTCCTGATCACCGACGGCGGCTCGTTCAACGGCAAGACGATCAAGGGCCTCGGCGTGGCCAAGTCCGTCCCGATCTGGTTCGGCGTGGAGAACCTGCTGACCCCGCGCGCGACCTTCCAGGACCTGGGCAACGCCCTGAACTCCTCCTGCAAGGCCAACGCGGCCAAGGGCGTCGCCGGCATCACCCAGGACGACTGCACCCAGGTGGCCAACGCGGTGCTCGCCACCCAGCTGAACCAGCGGCCCCGCTAGTCCGATCGGCGGGTGAGAATCCTACTTTCGGGGGGAGCGCTCACCTAAGTGAGGTATGCACACTTCGCGATACGTCACTCCAAGTGACCGTATCCCTGCGGAGGTGTATGAGTGTCACGCAATCGAGTTATCGGTGGTGCACTGGCCGCCGGCGCGACGACCATCGCGCTGGCGGCCACTGCGCTGGGGGCCGTCGGAACCGCCGAGGCACAGCCGACCCTGCACCAGGTGAGCTCGCGGGCGATGCCCTTCGGCAGCGTCGTGCGCTACCAGCAGGAGATCGGCGGGGTGCCGGTGTACGGCGGGCAGCTCGTGCGGACCCTGGACCGCGAGGGCAAGGTCATGGCCACCCTGGGCAAGACCACCCGCCGCTCGACCGGTCAGTTCCCGGCCAGCCCGGCGGGCGCGGACACCGCGGCCCTGGCCGACGTGGCCAGGAGCAGCGGACTCGCCCTCTCCGAGCTGACCGCCGACACCCCGCAGCCCTACTGGTACGACACCACCCTGGGCGGGGCGCGCGGCGAGTCCGTCGCGGTGCCCAGCTACCAGGTCGTGGTGCGCGGCACGCGGGCCGACCAGAAGTGGACCGAGGTCGTCAAGGCGGGCAGCAACGAGGTGCTCACCTCCTGGTCGGAGGTGCGCGAGGCGCTGAACCGGGACGTCTGCGACGCCAACCGCCAGATGGTCAGCAACCAGTTCAGCGGCATCCGCTGCGGCTCGAAGTTCACCGTGACCCGGCGCGAGGGCGGCGCCCAGTCCAGCGTGGCCGACGTCAACAACGTCTACAACTTCTTCGGTGACGCCTCGAAGTTCTACGCCGACAAGGTGGGCGTGGACCTGACCGACCTGCTGGGCGTGGACTTCGGCGACGGCACCGGCAAGGCCCTGCGCGGCACCGTGCGCATCTGCGTGCCGAACTACCCCTGCCCGTACCTGAACGCCTTCTGGAACGGCGAGCAGATGGGCTTCGGCGAGGGCGTCACCACCGACGACGTCACCGGGCACGAGCTGACCCACGGGGTCACCCAGCACACCTCCGGCCTGGGCGGCGGCCAGGCGGCCTCGCTCAACGAGGGCATCTCCGACGTGTTCGGCAAGTTCATCGCGCTCACCGCGAACGACCCGAACAGCACCGGGGCCAACCGCTGGAACCTGGGCGCGGGCACCTCGCTGGGCGTCATCCGCAACATGAAGGACCCGCGCTCCTCCAAGAAGCCGCAGCCCGACCGCGTCAACGGCCCCGGCTGGGACACCAACAACCCGGACGAGCACATCAACGACGGCGTGGTGAACAAGGCCGACTACCTGATCACCGACGGGGACACCTTCAACGGGCAGACCGTGCGCGGCCTTGGCATCGACAAGGCCGTGCAGGTCTGGTGGGGCGTGGAGAACCTGCTGACCCCGAGCGCCACCTTCCCCGACCTGGGCAAGGCACTGAACTCCTCCTGTTCCGCGCTGGCCCAGAACGGCACCGCGGGCATCACCGCAGACGACTGCACCCAGGTCGCCAACGCGGTGAAGGCCACCCAGCTTGACCAGGACCCGGCCTGACCCGCGAAATCACGATTCGACCCCACTGATGGGCGAACGGCGATCCTCCCGGCTTAACATCCGCGTCACGAGATGGGGCCGGGAGGATCGTCATGGCTGAACAGCCACCACCGCGCAAGCGGAACCCGTGGAACCTGCTGCTGCTGGTACCACTGCTCATGTTGGTCACGTCGTGGTTCAACTTCGACCAGCCTCGGCTGTTCGGCATGCCGTTCTTCTACTGGTACCAGTTCGCCTTCGTACCGGTCGGCGTGATCTGCGTCGGGGTCGTCTACCTCAAGTCGCGGGGTGAGGGCCAGTGACCACGGAGCAGATCGTCCAGCTGTGCGTGTTCGGCGTGCTGTTCGTGCTCGTCACCGTGATGGGCTTCGTCGCATCGCGCTGGCGGGCCGGTGCCACCCTGGACCACCTCGACGAGTGGGGCCTTGGCGGGCGCAAGTTCGGCGCCTGGATCACCTGGTTCCTCGTCGGCGGTGACCTCTACACCGCCTACACCTTCGTTGCCGTGCCCGCGCTGATCTTCGGCGCCGGTGCGCTGGGCTTCTACGCCCTGCCCTACACGGTGGTGCTGTACCCGATCGTCTTCCTGCCGCTGCAACGCATGTGGTCGGTCTCCCGGGTGCACGGCTACGTGACGCCCGCCGACTTCGTGCGCGGCCGGTACGGCTCCCCGCTGCTGGCCCTGCTGATCGCCATCACCGGCATCGTCGCCACCATGCCCTACATCGCGCTGCAACTGGTCGGCCTGGAGTCGGTGCTGCGCACGATGGGCATCAACGGCAGCGGGCTGCTCGGCCACCTGCCGCTGTTCGTGGCCTTCGTGATCCTCGCGGTCTACACCTACCAGTCCGGGCTGCGCGCACCCGCGCTGATCGCCTTCGTCAAGGACGCCCTGATCTACCTGGTCATCCTGGTCGCGATCTTCTACCTGCCGACCAAGTTCGGCGGCTGGAGCGCGATCTTCGACAACGCGGCGAGCGCGCTGGCCAAGCCCAACCCGGTCACCGGAAAGCCCTCCGGCTCGATCCTGCTCAGCCCCAGCAACCAGTTGCAGTACGCGACCCTGGCGCTGGGCTCGGCGCTGGCGCTGTTCCTGTACCCGCACTCGCTGACCGGGATCCTGGCCTCCAAGGGCCGCAAGGTCATCAAGAAGAACATGGTCGCGCTGCCCGCGTACTCCCTGGTGCTCGGCCTGCTCGCGCTGCTGGGCTACATCGCGCTGGTCTCCGGGGCCAAGCCGATCGTCAACCAGGCCACCGGCAAGCCCGACTCCAACACGATCGTGCCGGTGCTGTTCGGCCACGAGTTCCCCGCCTGGTTCGCCGGCATCGCCTTCGCCGCGATCGGCATCGGCGCGCTGGTCCCCGCCGCGATCATGTCCATCGCCGCGGCCAACCTGTGGACCCGCAACATCTACAAGGAGTTCCTGCACCGCGACGCGACACCGAAGCAGGAGGCCACCCAGGCCAAGCTCGCCTCGCTGATCGTGAAGTTCGGTGCGGTGGCCTTCGTGCTGTTCGTGGACCCGCAGTTCTCCATCGACCTGCAACTGATCGGCGGGGTGATGATCCTGCAGACCCTGCCCGCCGTGGCGATCGCGCTCTACACGCGCTGGCTGCACAAGTGGGGCCTGATCGCGGGCTGGGTCGTGGGTATGGGCTGGGGCCTGTACCTGCTGTACACGATCCCCAACCCCAGCAACGGAAAGGCCCACTTCGGCGGCTCCGCGCTGACCCTGGACAAGCTGAACCTGCTCGGCTGGCAGCCCTTCGCCGGTTCCCAGGTGCAGATCTACGTCGGCGCCGTCGCCCTGGTGGCGAACCTGGTGGTGGCCGTGGTCGTCACCGTCATCGCCCGCCAGGCCAAGTGGTTCAACGGCACGGACCAGACCGACACCACCGACTACGAGGTCGAGGACGGGGACCCCAAGCTGCGTCCCGTCGGCCAGCACTGAGCCGGGTACAAGGGGGCGACACGCACGCGTGTCGCCCCCTTCGCATTACTCAGCGCTGAACCGGGGGTCGCGCTCCGGATAAATTCACGGGCCCGGTAACACCGGCCTCGGATTGTCGATGTCACCAGGCGTCAGGGATTCCGCTCGGAACCCGGTAACCGGAAGGTGACATCGTGCGACCGCTCGGTTCGGCCAAGGCACGCTGGGCTACCGCTGGCATCGTGGCAGTGGTCGCGCTTTCAGGCCTGGCATTCGTGCTGTTCGGGACCGGTTCCGATGAACAGCCCGTGACCAGCGCCAACGCTACGGTCACCAGCACCTCGGCGAGTGAGGCGCCCACCACGACACCTTCCGTCTCACCGTCGAATGCGCATGTGACAACTCCTTCCGGAACGGTGAGCGGTACCCCCGGAACGGCGCCGCCCGCACTGGTGAATTGGCTCCAGGGCGGTGGCCTTCAGCAGACCAGCGGATTGTTGGCAGATTCCTCACAGGTTCTCGCGGGCCGCAGCAACTCGGGCGGTCCGAACCTGGCAAACGCCTGTGAATCGCTGGCCAAGAATGTGCGTGCGGCCAAGGCGTACCAGCCGATTCCCGATGAGACCACGCAACGCGCGTGGGCCGGCGCCCTCGCCGGTTTCGACCACGGCGCCGCCGAGTGCGTCACCGGCACCAAGGCGAACAACGCCGGCCAGATCTCCAGCGCCACCAAGGAGATCGGCACCAGTAGCGAGGCTCTCAAGCAGGTGATGACGCGCCTGTCCGATCTCGCGCGGTGAACCGTCCAGTGGGGGAACAGCAATCAACCGAAGGGATCCACCCACTCATGGCTAGACGCCGCCACGCCGCACCGCTCGGCGCGGCACTGGCCGTCAGCACGGCGCTGACGTTGACCGGAGCCTTACCCGCCGGTGCGGATCCCGCGCCGCGCATCGACCTGAAGGTGCTCGTCGTCACCAGCGGGGACGTGGGTACCCAGGCCATCGCCCAGGAACTGACCAACGAGGGCGTGCCGTTCACCACGGTCGACCTGAACTCCCCGTCACGGCCCACGATCGACGCCAACTTCCTGTCCGGAACCGCGGGCGGTGCCCCCGAGGCGAAGTACCAGGCCGTGGTGCTGCCCAACAACAACCCGTTCGCCTCCGGCTCCGCCGAGATGGCCGCGCTGACCGCCTACGAGGCGCAGTTCGGCATCCGCCAGGTCGACGCCTACAACTGGGCGAACCCCGCGGTGGGCCTGAACTACGCCGGTTACGCGGGCACCCTGGACGCCACCACCGGGCACGTCAGCGCGGACGGCCTGAGCGGGCCGTTCGACTACCTGCGCGGACCGGTGGCCTTCGAGCCGAGCACCTCGGGCTACTCGCAGAGCTGGGGCTACCTGGCCACCCCGTTGGCCGCGGGCTACAAGACCCTGGTCAGCGGCACCTCCCCGGACGGCAGCACCACCGGCTCGCTGGTCGGCGAGTACAGCCACGACGGGATCACCGAGCTGGTGATCACCTTCGCGTACAACAGCTTGCAGCGGCAGTACCAGTTGCTGGCCCACGGCATCGTCACCTGGATGACCAAGGGCGTGCACCTGGGGTACAACCGCAACTATCTCAACGTCGACATCGACGACGTGTTGATGGGCGACGACCTGTGGAACACCACCTACCACTGCACCCCCGGTGACGTGGACTGCCCGGTCGGGTCCAACCTGCCCGAGCAGTCGGTGCGCATGGTGCCCGCGGACGTCACGTACGCGGTGAACTGGCAACAGCAGCAAGGTTTCCAGCTGGAGATGGCCTACAACGGCGGCGGCAGTGAGGACTACGTGGCCGACAACGGCTCGGATCCGCTGCTGACCTCGTTCCTGGCCAGCAAGAACAACTTCCACTGGGTCAACCACACCTACAACCACGAGTTCCTCGGCTGCGTGCAGAACGTGACCGTCGTGCCCTGGCAGTGCACCAAGGACGCACTGGGCAACACCGTGTGGGACTCGCTGGCCTCGGTCAGCAACCAGATCTCGCAGAACGTGGCCTGGGCCAACGCCAAGGGCCTGCCGATCGACACCACTGAGCTGATCTCCGGCGAGCACTCGGGGCTGTACATCCTGCCGCAGCAGCCGCAGGACAACCCGAACTTCGTGCTGGCGCTGACCGCCAACGGGATCAAGTGGACCGGGGCCGACGCCTCCCGCCAGCCCGCCCAGCGACTGGTCGGCGCCACCGAGACCGTGCCACGCCACCCGCTGGACGTGTACTACAACGTGTCCACCGCCAGCGCGATGGTCAACGAGTACAACTGGATCTACACCTCGCGGGCCAACGGCGGCAGCGGGTTGTGCGAGGACAACCCGACGATCATGACCTGCATCTCCCCGCTGAGCGAGTCGACCGGGTTCGCCTCGTACATCGTGCCGATGCAGACCGTGAACGCCATGCGGGACGTGCTGTCCAACGACCCGAGGCCGTTCTACATGCACCAGTCCAACCTGACCGGCGACCGGCTCGCCTACTCCGTGGTCGGCGACGTGCTCAGCACCTACCGGGCCGCCTTCGCCGACAACACGCCGGTGACGCAGAAGGTGCTCGCCGGTGCCGGGCAGGTCATGAAGGACCAGGCCGCGTGGCACAACGCGGTCGGTTCGGGTTCGGTGAGCGGGTACATCCAGGGCAACACCGTGGTCATCCAGACGGCCACCGGCACCCGGGTCCCGTTCACCGCGCCGAACGGCACGCTGACCGGCGGTTCGGCGGTCTACGGCGAGGCCTACGCGGGTGAGCGCTCGGCGTACACCCTCAGCACCGGCACGCTGAGCTTCACGCTGCCGAGCTAGTCGGTGGGGTGCTCGTCGGGAGCCTCAGCCTCCTGACGAGCACCCCAACCCGCCCTGCGCAGCACCAGCGTCCCGGCCCCCGCGGCCGCCACGCCCAAGCCGGTGTACCCGAGCGCGGGCCCGCACGCTTGCCTGAACGGGTAGCCGTTCGCCTCCGCCAACCGCTGGTAGCGCGCGTTCATCCACTCCGTGGCCTGCGCCTGGGTGCCGGAGTACTTCTCGACGGGCGTGTAGTACCGCTCGTGCGGCGCACCGTCCTCGTGCTGGTAGACGGTCACCGTGGCGACCCTGTGCTCGTCCACCCCGTAGTTGATCGACCACGGCTTCGGCCAGATGCTGATCGCGACGAGGTTGACCAGCGAGTCGGATCCCAGGTTCGACCACACCAGCCCGGTGGCCCCCGCGCCGAGGCCCAGGCCGATCATGAGAAGTCCGCGCTTCACCCTGTTCGACATGTGACCGAGCCTGGCGCGAGCGGTGACCGGGGGAATCGGTGCTACTACTCACCACCCATGAAAAGCCCCCACCACACCTCGGGGGGCGACCCCAAGTCCAGTCTACCGCCAGCAGCACCACGTTGATCTTGCTGGAGATCCACATGTGGACAACTCGGCGGCTGTGGACAACCTCAGTGGCCCGTCACCAGCGCAGCGGCTCCGACCAGGCCGGACTGGCTGTCAAGAGCTGCCCGCACCACCCGCAGACCGTCCAAGTAGGACAGTCCGGCGTGCACGTCCAGCGCGCGCCGGATCGGGTCGAACAGCAGCTCACCGGCCCGCGCGACCCCGCCGCCGATCACGGCCAGGTCCAGGTCGCAGATCGCGCCCGCGGCAGCGATCGCGTAGCCGACCGCGGCCCCACCCCGCTCGAAGGCGGTCCGCGCGACCTCGTCACCGGCCCGTGCCGAGCGCTCCAGTTCGATCGCGTCGGCGCCCTGCCAGCCCTGTTCCCGCGCCCAGCGCACCATGTTCGGCCCGCTGGCCACGGTCTCCACACAGCCCCGCCCGCCGCAGGTGCACGGCCAGCCGTCCGGTTCCACCACGACGTGACCGATGTGGCCCGCGTTGCCGGTGCGCCCGCCGAAGGGCTTGCCGTCCAGCACCAGCCCGCCGCCGACCCCCGTGGACACCACCATGCCGATCATGAACCGGTTCGCGGTGCCCGCCCCGAGCCGGTGCTCGGCCAGCGCGATGCACACCCCGTCCCCGGCCAGTTCCACCGGCACGCCAGGCACCAGCTCACTGACCCGCTCGCGCAGCGGGAACCGTTGCCAGCCGGTCACGTTGATCGGGCTCACCGTGCCCTCGACGGTGTCCACCGGCCCGGCGCAGCCGATGCCCACGGCCGAGGGAGACTCGCCGTCGAGCACCTCCGCCACGGCCTCGCGCACGGCGGTGAACGCCAGCTCCCCGTCCAGCGCGGGGGTCGGCCGCACGGCGCTGCGCAGCACCGAACCCGCTGAGTCCACCAGTCCGGCCGCGATCTTGGTGCCGCCGATGTCCAGAGCCAGCACGTGGTCAGTCACGGCAGCCACTATGCCTTGACCGCCCCTGACATGGTGAATCCGCCGCCCAGCGCCCGCGACACCAGCAGGTACAGCCCGATCACCGGGGTGGTGTAGACGATCGAGTACGCGGCCAGCTGCCCATAGGCGACCATGCCGTGCTCGCCGAAGAACGAGAAGATGTTCACCGAGGCCGGTTGCTTGGCCGGGTCGAGCAGCAGCACGAAGGGCACGAAGAAGTTGCCCCAGGCCGCGATGAAGTTGAAGATCGCCACCACGGCCACGCCGGGCAGCATCAGCGGCAGCACGATGCGGCGCAGCGCCTGCATCGGCGAGGCCCCGTCCACCCAGGCGGCCTCCTCCAGGCTGACCGGCACCCCGTCCATGAAGTTCTTGGTCATCCAGATCGCCATCGGCAGCGAGGTGGCCGCCATGAACAGCATGGTGCCCGCCAGCGAGTCGATCAGGTTCAGCCGCACGAACAGGCCGTACACCGGGACCATGATCGCCGTCACCGGCAGGCCCGTGGTGAACAGGATCGTGTACAGGAACGGCCGCCGGAACCGCAGTTGGTAGCGGGACAACGGGTACGCGGCCAGCACCGCGACCACCACCGTGACGACCGCCGCTCCACCGCTGATCAGCAGGCCGTTGAGCAGTGGACGGCCGCCGACGTCCCAGGTGAGCACGGCACCGAAGTTGGACAGCGTGAACTGCTCGGGCAGCTTGGCCGCGAAGCCCGCGCGGGCGTCGAAGGAGGCGGTGACCAGCCACAGCAGCGGGGCGAGGAACAGCAGGGCCACGAAGGCGAGCACGAGGTTGACCACGATCGAAAGGCGCACCGCTCACACCTCCGTCTTCAGGCTGCGGATGTAGACCAGGGAGAACACCGCGCCCAGCGCGAGCAGCACCACCGCGATGGCCGTGCCGTAGCCGATCTGGCCGAACTTGAAGGCCTGCTCGTACATCAGCAGCGGCAGGGTGCGCGTCTTGTTGTCCGGACCGCCCGCGGTCAGCACGAAGATCAGCGCGAACACACCGAGCGTCTGCAGGGTGATCAGCATCAGGTTGGTCACCACGGTGCGCCGGATCACCGGCAGCACCACGTGCCAGAACCGGCGCACCGGCCCCGCCCCGTCCACCTCGGCGGCCTCGGTCAGGTCGCTGGGCACCTCGCTCAGCGCCGCCTGGTACACCAGCATGGAGAAAGCCGTGCCACGCCAGATGTTCGCCAGTACCACGGCGAACAGGGGCGCCGTGTAGAGCCAGTTCTGGCCGCCCAGTCCGAGCGCGCCGAGCACCTCGTTCAACGTGCCGTTGGTGTTCAGGAAGGCGTACACCGCAAACGCCGCAACCACTTCCGGCAGCACCCATGCCGCGACCACGATCGTGCCGACGATCCCGCGCAGCACCCGGCTGCGGCGCTGCATGAACACCGCGAGCAGCATGCCCGCGCCGTTCTGGCCGACCACCGCCGAGCCCAGCACGAACAGCACGGTCAGCCAGAGCGAGGCGCCGACATCGGCGCTGGTGAACAGGTTCTTGAAGTTGTCCAGCCCGACGAACTGCGGTCGGCGGGCCGCGATCCCGGTCAGCGCGGTGTTGGTGAACGCCGCGTACAGGCACCAGGCGATGGGGCCCACCACGAACAGTCCGAGCAGGACGACCGAGGGCGCCATCGGCGGTAGCCAGGCGAGGACCCGCTTCCCGTTGCGCGCCAAGGATCAGCCGTTCCTGGTCTTGTCGGCGCCGACGACCTTCTGCACGTCCTCGACCCACTTCCGCGTGGCCTGGTCGGGGTCGCCGCCGTTGACCACGGAGTCGGCCGCGACCTGCATCGCGTTGGACACCTGCGGGTACTCGGGCAGGGTCGGCCGGTACCGGGTGATCGACACCAGGTCGCTCCAGAACGGCACGGTCGGGTCCTTCTCGGCCAGCCGCGGATCCGCGCGCACGTCCTTGCGCACCGGCAGCCAGGAGCAGTTCACGTCGATGTCGGTGGAGTTCTTCTTGTTCAGCGCCACCGTGAGGAACTTGAACGCGGCCTCGGCGTTGCCGGTGCTGCCGCCCACCGCGAGCGTCCAGCCGCCGGACAGCGTGACCTTGCCGGGGGCCTGGCCGTGCTGGGTCGGGAACGCCGTGGTGCCCATGGTCTTGGTCCACTCCGGCCATGGCGAGACTCCGCCGGGCGCCCAGTAGCGGGCGTACCAGCCGCCGTCGATCATGAACCCGATCTTGTCCTTGGACATGCGCGTGGTCATCTGCGTGGCCGCGAACTGCGTGTCCTCCGCCTCGGCCGCGGTCTGCGCCAGGTGCTCGGTCATCGCCGTGGACACGAAGTGCAGTGCGTCGTTCATGCCCTTGCTCGGCGCCACCCACTTCTTGTCCGACTCGCTGTACAGGTCCTTGGTGTCCGTGCCGTACAGCAACATCTCCAGCGTCTGCATGGACACCGCCTCGGTGGACGGCTTGCCCAGCGGCATGTACATCGGCTCCACGTCGGGCTGGCTCTGCTTGATCTTGCGTGCCGCCGCGAGCACCTCGTCCCAACTGGTCGGGTGCCAGTCGGTGGGCAGCCCGGCCTTGGCGAACACGGTCTTGTTGAACCAGATCCCGCGCGTGTCGGTGCCCATCGGCACCGCGTAGGTCTTGCCGTCCGTGGCGCGGCCCGCCTGCTTGGTCGCGTCGATGAACTGCTCGTTCCAGTCCGGCCAGTTCTTGAGCTGGTCGTCCAGCGGCAGCAGGTAGCCCGCCGCCGCGTCCGCGTTCACGTTGTAGCTGTCCTCGAACAGCACGTCCGGGGCGGTGGACGGGGAGCGCTGCATCAGCTGGACCTTGGCCAGGTAGTCGGAGTCCAGGCTGGTGATCGGGTTGAGCTGGGCGGTCAGGCCGGGGTTGGCCGCCTCGAACTCCTTCTTGACGACCTTCATGAAGTCGTCCATCTGCGGGAAGTCGCTGTAGTTGCGGTAGACGACCCTGATCGTCTTGCTGTCCGTCGCGGGTGCCCCGCACGCCGCCGCGGTCAGACCCAGCGCGACGACGGTGAGCCCGGTGGTGACCGTCCTGAGCAGCACGGTGTCCCTCCCCGAGGTGATACTGAGACCCAGACCACACTTGAGGGTGACCGTAAATCCATTGGATGGACGAAGTCAACCATTCACGACAACCATGGAGACCATGCGAACGGGCACCAACCTGCCCAGGGTCGGCGGCTTCAACCGGGCCGTCGTGCTGGACACGATCCGCTCACTCGGTGAGGTGAGCCGCGTTGAGCTGGCCGAACGCACCGGGCTGACCCCGCAGACCGTGTCCAACATCGTGCGCAGGCTGATCGGGGAGGGACTGGTCGCCGAGGCGGGCACGGCCCGCTCCACCGGCGGCAAGCCCCGGGTGCTGCTGCGCGTGGTGCCCTCCGCCTACTACGCGGCCGGTGTGCACATCGACCCCGAGCGGCTCACCGGTGTGGTGCTCGACCTGGCGGGCGGGGTGGTCGCCCGCAGCCAGTGGCACGCCCAGGACAGCAGCCCCGGCGCCGTGGTCGGCACCATGGGCAGGCTGCTCACCCAGTTGCTGCGCCGCGCGGGCGTGCCCCGTGCGCGGGTGCTCGGGCTCGGCGTGGCCGCACCCGGCCCGCTCGACGCGCAGCGCAGGCGCCTGATCATGCCGCCGAACCTGGACGGCTGGACCGATGTGGCACTGGCCGATGTGCTCGAACAGCGCACCCGGCTGCCCGTGGTGATCGACAACGACGCGACCGCCGCCGCGATCGGTGAGCGCTGGGTCGGTGGCGCCGCGGGCTCGTTCCTGTACGTCTACTGCGGGGCGGGCATCGGCGGTGGCCTGGTGCTCGCCGACCAGGTGCACCGCGGCACCACCGGCAACGCGGGCGAGCTCGGGCACGTCACCGTGCAGCCCGGCGGGCGGCTCTGCTTCTGCGGCAAGCACGGCTGCCTCGAGGCGTACTGCTCGATGCGCGCGATCGTCGCGCAGGCCCGCGCCGACCGCGGGCTGGAGGGGCCCGCCGAGTCCGTGGCCGGTGAGTACGAGGTGCTGTGCCGGGCCGCCGCGAAAGGCGCGGACTACGAGGTCCGGCTGCTCACCGAGGCCGCCCGGCGGATCGGTGCCGTGCTCGGTGACGTGGTCAACCTGCTCGACGTGGACACCGTCGTGCTCGGCGGTCCCGCGCTGCGGCACGTCGGCGAACTGGTCCGCGACGAGGCCGAGCGGGTGCTGCGCGAGCGCGTGTTCGCCCGCGCCGTGCTCTCCCCGACCGTGCGGCCCTCCGCGATCGGCGAGGACGCCGGGGCCATCGGCGCCGCTTCGCTGGTGCTGGAGGGCGCCTACTCGCCCCGCCTCGCCACCCTGCTCGGCACCGAGATCAACTCGTACCCACCAATGAACATCCCCCGCCACTCCCAGGGGGGCGTCCCCGGCACCAGTCTACCGCCCCACCCCGACAGTTGATCTTGCTCAAGATCCAGTTGTGCACAACTCGCCGCCTGTGGACAACTACTTGAGCGGGTTCAGCACCCGGGCCAGGAACGTCCTGGTCCGCTCCTCCTGAGGGTCGCCGATGACCTGCTCGGCGGGACCCTGCTCGACCACCACGCCGCCGTCCATGAACAGCACCCGGTCGGCCACCTCGCGGGCGAACTGCATCTCGTGCGTCACGACGATCATCGTCATGCCCTCGTCGGCGAGCTGGCGCATCACGCCGAGCACGTCACCGACCAGTTCCGGGTCCAGCGCGGAGGTCGGCTCGTCGAACAGCATCACCTCGGGGTTCATCGACAGCGCCCTGGCGATCGCGGCGCGCTGCTGCTGGCCGCCGGAGAGCTGACTGGGCACGGCGGACTCCTTGCCCGCGAGGCCGACCTTGGCCAGGTTGCGGCGAGCTGTCTCCACCGCCTCGGAACCGCTGCGCCGCAACACCTTGCGCTGGGCGATGGTCAGGTTGTCCAGCACGCTGAGGTGGCTGAACAGGTTGAAGCCCTGGAACACCATGCCCAGTTTGCGCCGAGCCAGGTCGATGTCCACGTCCGGGTCGGTCAGTTCGGTGCCGCCCACGAGGATCGTGCCGGAATCGGGCTGCTCCAACAGGTTCACGCAGCGCAGCAGGGTGGACTTGCCCGAACCGGACGGCCCGATGACACACACGACGTCCCCGCGCTCCACCGACAGGTCGATGCCGCGCAACACCTGGAGTGGGCCGAATGCCTTGTGTAGACCGGAAATCTCTATAACGCTCATCGCCGCACCTCGCTGGCGCTCGGTGCGGCGCTTCGCGCCGGCGCCGTGCTTGATGATTCGCTCGCAAGCTCGCTCATGACTGAACCTCCAGCGCGCTGTCCTTCTTCGGTGCGTTGCCACGGCGTTCCAGCCAGCGCGACAGGTAGGACAGCGGGATCGTGATCACCAGGTAGCACAGGCCGGACACCACGACAGGGGTCAGCGTCGGGTTGGTGTTCATCGCGTCCCGGCCGAACTTCGCCAGCTCGTACTGGGCCCCGGTCAAGCCCAGCAGGTACACCAGCGAAGAGTCCTTGACCAGCAGGATCAGCTCGTTGGTCAGCGAGGGCAGCACGATGCGGAACGCCTGCGGGATCACGATGCTGACCATGGCGCGGGCCTGCGACATGCCCAGCGAACGGGCCGCCTCGACCTGACCGCGCGGCACGGCCTGGATGCCGGAGCGCAGGGTCTCGGCGATGTAGGCGGCGCCGACCAGACCCAGCGCCAGCATCACCGTGGACAGCGTGGTGAACCGGATGTGGAAGGCGATCGGCACGCCGAAGCCGAAGGCGATGAACACCAGCAACGCTGGCAGACCGCGGAACAGCTCCACGTAGCCGGCAGCGATCCACCGGTACGGCCCCACCGAGGACAGCCGCATCAGCGCGAGCACCAGGCCGAGCACGGCACCGAAGGCGAAACCGACGACGGTGTAGACGACCGTGTTGACCAGCGCGACGCTGAGGATGTCCGGGAACTGCTCGGCAGCGACGTCCAGGTCGAAGAAGCCGCGTTGCAGCTCACCCCAGTTGGCGGTGAAGGCCAGGGTGAGCAGAACCGCGACCAGGAGCAGGTACTGCGCGCCGCGGAAGGCCGCGCGGCGCTGGCGTCGGGTCAGTGCCATCCGGTCACCGCCCCGGCAGCCAGGTCGGGTTCTTGCCGAACCACTTCTGGAACAGCTTGGCGTAGCTCCCGTCCGCGGCAGCGCCGGTCAGCGCCGCGTTGAGTTCGGTGAGCAGGCCGCTGTTTCCCTTGCGCACACCGAAGCCGTACTGGTCGTCGGTGTCGAACTCCGCGGTGATCTCCAACTCCGGGTTCTTCTTCGCGTAGTCGTAGAGGATGCCGTTGTCGTTGATGGAGGCGTCCACCTGGCCGGTCTTGACCGCGGTCTCCAACAGGGCGGAGTCCTCGAAGGCCACGGCGGTGACCGCGTTGCCGTTGCGGTCGTTGAACTCCTTGACGAACTTCTCGCCAGTGGTCCCGGTCTGCACACCGACCTTCTTGTCCCTGGCGGTCTCCAGCGAGGACACCCCGGAGCCCTTCCTGGTCAGCAGCGCCTGCGTGGCGTGGAAGTACGGGGTGGAGAAGTCGAAGGACTTCCGGCGGGCCGGCGTGATCGACATGGCCCCCGCGGTGACGTCGCAGAGGTTGGTGTCCAGGTCGGCCCCGGACTGGATGCCCTCCCAGGGCGTGTCGATCACCTCTTGGGTGATGCCGAGCCGCTTGGCGAGCAGGTCGACCAGGTCCACGTCGAAGCCGACCACCTTGCGGTCGGCCTGCCGGTACTGGAACGGGATGTAGGGCAGGTGGCTGCACGTGAGCAGCTCACCGGACTGGATCAGCTGCACCGTGCCACCGGCGGCGGTGCCGGTCGCGGTGGTCGACACCACGCAGCCCGTGGTGGTCAACACGAGTGTCAGCACGGGCGCCACGGCCCGAACCCGGTACCTGTTCTGGCTGCTCACGGCGCGCCCCTCCTCGGTGCTGGTCCTGGGCATCCTGCCACCGGAGGGACTGCGGGGACACTCAGAAGTGGATCAGACCAGCATGCGGGAGAGCGCTACCACGAGGGCAGCGCTCTCCCGGGATCACAGCACCTTGGCCAGGAACGCCTTGGTGCGCTCGTGCTGCGGGTCGGTGATCACCTCGCGCGGGGTGCCCTGCTCGACGACCACGCCCCCGTCCATGAACACCAGGGAGTCGCCCACCTCGCGGGCGAAGCCCATCTCGTGGGTGACCACCACCATGGTCATGCCCTCGTCGGCGAGCTGGCGCATCACGCCGAGCACGTCGCCGACCAGCTCCGGGTCCAGCGCGGAGGTCGGCTCGTCGAACAGCATCAGCTTGGGCTTCATCGCCAGCGCCCGCGCGATGGCCACCCGCTGCTGCTGACCGCCGGACAGCTGGGCGGGGTAGTTGCCCGCCTTGTCCGAGAGCCCGACCTGGCGGAGCAGTTCGGCGGCGCGCTCGCGCACCTCACCCCTGGGCTCCTTCTTGACCTGGATCGGCGCCTCCATGACGTTCTCCAGCGCCGTCATGTGCGGGAACAGGTTGAACTTCTGGAAGACCATCCCGATCTCGCGGCGCTTCTGCGCCACCTCGTGGTCGCGCAGCTCGTAGAGCTTGTCGCCCTTCTGCCGGTAGCCGACCAGCTCGCCGTCCACCCACAGCTTGCCCGCGTTGACCTTCTCCAGGTGGTTGATACAGCGCAGGAACGTGGACTTGCCCGAACCGGAGGGCCCGATCACGCACATCACCTCGCCGGGGCGCACCTCCAGGTCGATGCCCTTGAGCACCTCGACCCGGCCGAAGTTCTTGTGCACACCCTCGGCCTTGACCATCAGCCGATCACTCATCGCACGTTCCCCCCAGCCTGTACCGAGGTGCCGCGCGAGTAGCGGCGCTCGATGTAGTACTGCCCGACCGAGAGCACCGAGGTGAACAACAGGTACCAGAGGCTGGCCACCACGAGCAGCGGGATCTGCTTGTAGTTGCCGCCGTAGATCAGCTGGACCTCGGTGAACAGGTCGCCACCGGCCACCACGGCCACCAGCGAGGTGGTCTTGAGCATCGAGATCGTCTCGTTGCCGGTTGGCGGGATGATCACGCGCATCGCCTGCGGCAGCACGATCCTGGTCATGATCTTGGTGCGGGTCATGCCCAGCGCCTCGGCGGCCTCGGTCTGCCCGGTGTCCACCGACAGGATGCCCGCGCGCACGATCTCCGACATGTACGCGGCCTCGTTCAGGCCCAGGCCCAGCACCGCGCCCATGAACAGCGGGATCAGCTTGTTGGAGTCGAAGAAGATGAACTCCGGCCCGAACGGGATGCCCAGTGACAGGTACGGGTACAGGAAGCCGATGAAGGACCAGAAGATGATCTGGACCAGCACCGGGGTGCCGCGGAAGAACCAGGCGTAGAACCAGGCGACCCCGGACACGATCGGGTTGTTGGACAGCCGCATGACGGCGATCAGCACGCCGCCCACGACACCGATCAGCATGGCCAGCACGGTCAGCTCGGCGGTCACCAGCAGGCCGCCGAGCACGCGCCCGGAGAACAGGTAGTCCCCGACGACGCTCCACTGCCAGGCTGGGTTGGTCAGCAGGCTGTGCACCACCATCGCCGCGAGCACCAGCAGCACCGCGGCGGCCACCCAGCGGCCGGGGTGGCGCACCGGAACGGCGGCGATCGGTTCGGAGCGTGGTGGGGCGGAGTCAGTCGATCCGGCCATCAGCTCTGGGCACCGTTGATCGTCGCGGTGGTGACGGCCCCGCCGGAGATGCCCCAGTTGCCGAGGATCTTGCCGTAGGTCCCGTCGGTGATCAGCTGCTGCACGGCGGCCTGCACGGCCTCCTTGAGCGTGCCGCCGTTCTTCGGCACCGCGATGCCGTACGGTGCGACGCCCTCGTCACCGCCGACCTTCTCGAAGGCAGCGCCGTTCTGCGCCAGCGCGAAGTCCACCACCGGGGTGTCGGCCAGGTACGCGTCGATCCGGTCCGCCTGCAGGGCCGCGTTCACGTCGGTCTGCTTGGGGAAGCCCTTGCCGGACGGCGGCTGCTTGCCGGCGTCCTTGCACCTCTTCACCAGCGAGCTGGGGTCCTCGGCCTTCTTCGGGTCGGTGTCCATCCAGTCCAGCTGGGTGGTGCCCTGCTCCGCGCCCACGTTCTTGCCGCACAGGTCCAGGTCGGTCTTGACGCCCTTGGGGTTGCACTTGCGGACCATGATCGAACTACCGGCCTTGAAGTAGTTCACGAAGTCCACGGTCTGCTCGCGGTCCTTGGTGTCGGTCAGCGAGGACATCGCCAGGTCGGCGCGACCGGACTGCACGCTGGACAGGATGCCGTCGAAGCTGATGCCCAGCAGCTGCACCTTCATGCCCAGCGCCTTGCCGATGGCGTTGGCCAGGTCCGCGTCCATGCCGATGATCTCGGAGGAGTTGCCCGCGGTGAACTCGTTCGGCGGGTAGCTCGGGTCGGTCGCGATGGTCAGCGTGCCCTTGGACTTGATGCTGTCCGGCAACTTGGCGACCGCCGCGCTGTTGGCGTTCACGGTGACCGCGGCGGGCTTGGGCGGAGCGGCCTCCGTCACCGCACCCGGCGTGCAGTTGCTGCCGCCCGAGGCGTTGCTGCCCGGCCTCTCCGTGGTCGCACCGCACCCCGCGACGAGCAGGGCGGTTGCGGCGACTGCGGGCAGCGCCAACATCGCCTTGGGACGAAACCAAGTCACGACGTCCTCCGATCGGATAGCTGGTCCGCCGCATCCTGCCACCCGATCCCGGTGCTGCACAGCAGGTACACGTCACGAATCGTCACCTGGAGGTGAACGTTGCGTCAGATCGGGCAACATCGGTCGATTCGTTGTCGCTGTGTGTCCGATCACAAAACGAGTCGACTGTGGACAGTGCATTCCGCACAACGTTGCACGCAGTGACGCGCCGTGTTCGGGGTGTACACGTGTGCCCCCGCACCGAACGGCGCGGGGGCACACGTGACCTGCGGTTCAGCTGCCCGCGTGGGCGTCCAGCACGAGGGCGATGGCCTCGGTGATCTTGGTGGCGTAGTCCAGCACCAACGACTCGTCGGGCACGTGGGCGTTGCTGCCCGGCCCGAGCGCGCCGGTGACCACGAACTGCGCCTCCGGGTAGGCCTGGTTGAGCAGCCCCATGAACGGGATGGAGCCGCCGAGGCCCAGGGTGCGCCACGGGCCGCCGAAGACCTCCTGGCTGGCGGTGTCCAGGGCCTGGCTCAGCCACGGGGCGAGTTCCGGCGCGTTCCAGCCGTCGGCGTTCTCGACCCGGCTCAGCTCGACCTGCGCCCCGTAGGGGACCTCCTTGGTCAGCGCCTCCTGCAACGCGGTCAGCCCGGCGGCGGAGTCGGCCGTCGGCGGCAGCCGGAAGCTCAGGCAGAGCCGGGTGAACGGGCGCAGCACGTTGCCCGCCTCGGCGGGGGTGGGCAGGCCCTCGGCGCCGATCACCGACAGGGTGGGCCGCCAGGTGCTGTTGAGCACCAGCTCGACCTCGTCCCCGTCGACCAGGGACAGGCCGTCCACCAGCGGGATGCCCGCGCTGACCGCACCGGGTGCGGTGTCCACCGTCTGCCGGATCTCGGCGAGCCGGTGCGCGGGCACCTCCACGTGCATGTCGGCGAGCTTGACCTGGCCGGTGCCCGAGTCCTCGATCCGGTCCAGCAGCTGGCGCAGCACCCGGAACGAGCTGGGCACGACACCGCTGGCCAGTCCGGAGTGCTGGCCGTAGTCGAGCACGGTGACGGTGACGGTGGCCTGCACGAGCCCGCGCAGGGAGGTGGTCAGCCACATCCGGTCGTAGTCGGCGGCCCCGGAGTCCAGGCACACCACCAGCGACACACGGCCCAGCCGGTCGGCCAGGTGCGCCAGGTAGGCGGGCAGGTCGGGGCTGCCGGACTCCTCACCGGTCTCCAGCAGCACCACGCAGCGGCCGTGCGCCCCGCCGTGGGCGTGCAGCGCCTCGATGGCCGCGGTGGCGGCGTAGCCCGCGTAGCCGTCGTCGGCGGCGCCCCGCCCGTACAGGCGGCCGTCCCGGATCACGGGGGTCCACGCGTCCAGCCCCTCGGACCAGCCGCCCACGGGGGGCTGCTTGTCCAGGTGGCCGTAGAGCAGCGCGGTGCCGACTCCCTCGGCGCCCGGGGTCGCGGGCACGTCGACGAGCAGCAGCGGGGTCCGCTCGGGCAGCCGGACGACCTCGATCTGGGCCCCGGTCAGGCCACGCCCGGTGATCCACGCACGCACGTGGTCAACGGCGGCGTCGAGCTGGCCGGTGGTGGCCCAGTCCGGGGCGAAGGAGGGCGACAGCGCCGGGATCCGGACGAAGTCGGACAGGCTCGGCAGGATCTCGTCGTCCCACAGAGCACGAACGGTACTGGTCAGCGCGGTTCGGTCCACAAGCCGATCCTAGGGGCCTCAACCCGCGTTGCGGGCGGTCCCGAACGGCTCCACGTGCCTGCGCCCGTCGCTCGGGGCGTGCGGCATCACCCGGACCTCGCAGACCTCGCACTCGTGGCAGCCCGAGCACACGCACTTGCGTCTTTCCAGGGTCGCGGTGTCGGTCTCGGTGATCGCGATCGTGGTGAAGCTGTGCTCGCCCTTGGCGCAGCCGCAGCCGTCCACGGCCTCGATCAGGGTCGTCGGGAAGTCGCGTTTCTGGAACGGGTACTCGCCGCCGTCGATCCGGCGCGCGAGCTTGCTGATGAGCGGCATGGAGCCTCCGGACACGTCTGGCCGCAGCGGGAACGACCTCTCGCTGCCTGCGCCGGATATCTCCCCCGAGACCGGCGTGACCCCCAAGATCACTATACCCAGCGGGAAAACGGCGACTCGACGTAGGCCGTCATACCGTCTGACTTCCACCCATGGAGTACTGGGCCGGTGTCGAGGGGTACTGCCGGGTAGCTGGTGGTTAGCTTAGTTCGTCATTGTTTCCGCAGTTCAGCGTGTTGAGCGAGGGTTACGGTTGGTTGCCGTTCCTGTGGTCGCGCTCACTGGATTGGATGAGCGCGTGTCAGGATGGGTGAGGAGCACCGTCAGTGCTGACGGTCACCTCGGCGTCCCCACAGGGGCGGCAGTGGCCGGCGGCACAGCCGCGCGCGTCCGCCACGAGCGGCCGGGCGGCCTCGTAGACGAGGAGTAGGCGCAATGTCGTCCCCAGAACGATGGACGCAACCGCAGCCGGCCGGCACCCCCGCCGCCACAGCGGCCAGGCCAACGTCGGAGCAGGTGATCGCGGGTTTGCGAGCCACGAGTGAAGGTGGACCCGAGCTGGTCCAGCTGCTCACCCCCGAGGGAGAGCGGGTACACCACCCGGAGTTCGACGTCGACTTCAGCGACGAGGAGCTGCGCGGCCTGTACCGGGACATGGTCCTGGTCCGCAGGGCCGACCGCGAGGCCAACGCGCTGCAACGGCAGGGCCAGCTGGGGCTGTGGGTCCCGCTGCTTGGCCAGGAGGCCGCGCAGATCGGCGCGGGCCGCGCGCTGCGGCCCGAGGACATGGCCTTCCCCGGTTACCGGGAGCACGGCGTGGCCTGGTGCCGGGGCATCAGCCCCAAGGACATCATGGGCATGTGGCGGGGCACCGACCACGGCAGCTGGGACCCGGTCGAGCGCCGGTTCCACCTGTACACGATCGTGATCGGCAACCAGTGCCTCAACGCCACCGGTTACGCCATGGGCCAGCGCTTCGAGGGCAAGGTCGGCGACGACAACGGGGAGGCCACGATGGTCTTCTTCGGTGACGGCGCCACCAGCCAGGGCGATGTGCACGAGGCGTTCGTCTGGGCCTCGGTCTACGACGCGCCGCTGGTCTTCTTCTGCCAGAACAACCAGTGGGCCATCTCCGAGCCCACCGAGCGGCAGACCCGGCTCCCGCTGTACCAGCGCGCCCGCGGCTACGGCTTCCCCGGCATCCGGGTGGACGGCAACGACGTGCTGGCCAGCCTCGCGGTGAGCCGCTGGGCGCTGGAGGAGTGCCGGCACGGCAACGGGCCGGTGCTGATCGAGGCGTTCACCTACCGGATGGACGCGCACACCACCTCCGACGACGCCACCCGCTACCGGCACTCCGACGAGCTGGAGGCCTGGAAGCTGAAGGACCCGATCGAGCGGGTCCGGGTGCACCTGTCCCGCAACGGCATCGCCGACCACGACTGGTTCGACGCCGTGCAGGCCGAGGCCGACGAGCTGGCCGCGGAACTGCGCGAGCACGTGTACAACCTGCCGGACCCGCCGACCGAGCGCATGTTCGACCACGTCTACGCCGAGGCCAACCCCGTGCTGGCCGCGCAGCGCGACGAGTTCCTCTCCTACATGTCCACCTTCGCCGGGGGTGAGCACTGATGGCAACGCCGACCATCGACCGGCCGACCAGCACCGAGTCGGCAACCCAGACCATCACCATCATCAAGGGCCTGAACATGGCCCTGCGGGCGTGCATGGAGCGCGACCCCAAGGTCATCGTGATGGGTGAGGACGTCGGCAAGCTCGGCGGCGTCTTCCGGGTCACCGACGGGTTGCAGAAGGACTTCGGCGAGCAGCGGGTGCTGGACACCCCGCTGGCCGAGTCCGGCATCGTGGGTACCGCGATCGGCCTGGCCATGCGTGGCTTCCGGCCGGTCTGCGAGATCCAGTTCGACGGGTTCATCTTCCCCGCCTTCGACCAGATCGTCAGCCAGCTGGCCAAGCTGCACGCCCGCAGCCAGGGCAAGATCAAGCTGCCGATCGTGATCCGCGTGCCCTTCGGCGGCGGCATCGGCGCGGTGGAGCACCACTCCGAGTCGCCCGAGTCCTACTTCGCGCACACCGCCGGTCTGCGCGTGGTGGCCTGCTCGAACCCCGTGGACGCGTACTGGATGCTCCAGCAGGCCATCGAGTCCGACGACCCGGTGCTGTTCTTCGAGCCCAAGCGCCGCTACCACGAGAAGGGTCAGCTCGACCCGACGGCGCAGCCGCTGCCGCTGTACTCCTCCCGGGTCCTGCGCCAGGGCACGACCGCCACCATCGCCACCTACGGCCCGATGGTCCGCACCTGCATGGACGCCGCGACCGCGGGCGCCGAGGACGGGGTGGACCTGGAGGTCATCGACCTGCGCTCGCTGTCCCCGCTGGACCTGGACCCGGTCTTCGAGTCGGTCCGCCGCACCGGGCGCCTGGTCGTGGTGAGCGAGGCCCCGGGCGAGGCGTCCATCTCCTCGGAGATCGCCGCGAAGGTGCAGCAGGAGTGCTTCTACTCGCTGGAAGCCCCCGTGCTGCGTGTGACGGGGTTCGACACCCCGTACCCGGCCTCGAAGTTGGAGGAGGAGTACCTCCCCGACCTCGACCGGGTGCTGGATGCCGTTGACCGTTCGCTGGCGTGGTGAGGGGAAACAACCGCGATGCCGCAGTACAAGCAGTTCCCCCTGCCCGATGTCGGTGAGGGGCTGGTCGAGGCCGAGATCCTGACCTGGCACGTGCAGCCGGGCGACGAGGTGACGGTCAACCAGATCATCGTGGAGATCGAGACGGCCAAGGCCGCGGTCGAGCTGCCCTGCCCGTTCTCGGGCAAGGTCAGCAAGCTGCTCGCCGAGCCGGGGCAGACCGTGGACGTGGGCGTGCCGATCATCGAGATCGACACCGACCCGGACGGCACGGCCGCGCCCGAGCAGCCCGCCGTGAACGGGGCCGCCGCGACCGAGGAGCGGGTGCCGAACCTGGTCGGCTACGGCGCGAAGACCGGTGGCGCCAAGCGGCGTGCCCGCAGGGGTGCCGTCGAGGCCCCGCCGGTGGCCGCACCGGCCCCGGCGGCGGTCGCGGTGCGCGAGCCGGAGCCGGTGCCCGAGCCGGTGGCTGCGGTGGCGGTGCCCGCGGGCGGTTACGTGCCGCTGGCCAAGCCGCCGGTCCGCAAGCTGGCCAAGGACCTGGGCATCGACCTGGCCGCCCTGGCCGGGTCCGGGCCCGGCGGTGTGATCACGCGTGGCGACGTGGAGCAGGCCGCGAACGGGGCCGCCGCCCCGGTTCAGGCCGTCGCGGTGCCCTCGGGCAGCCGCGAGCGCCGCGTGCCGATCAAGGGCGTGCGCAAGGCCACCGCGCAGGCGATGGTCGACAGCGCGTTCACCGCACCGCACGTGACCGAGTTCCTGACCATCGACGTGACGCCGATGATGGAGCTGCGGGCCAGGCTCAAGGACGCACCGGAGTTCCGGGGCGTCAAGCTGACCCCGCTGGTCTTCGCGGCGAAGGCGGTGTGCCTGGCGGCCAAGCGGACCCCGGACGTGAACGCGACCTGGGACGGGGCCAGCAACGAGATCGTCTACAAGGACTACGTGCACCTCGGCATCGCGGCGGCGACCCCGCGCGGGCTGATCGTGCCGAAGATCCGGGACGCCGACGCCATGTCCCTGCGCGAGCTCGCCGTGGCGCTGGAGGAGCTGACCTCGGTGGCGCGGGAGGGCAAGACCCCGCCCGCGGACATGGTCGGCGGCACGATCACGATCACCAACGTGGGCGTGTTCGGCGTGGACACCGGTACGCCGATCATCAACCCCGGTGAGTCGGCGATCCTGGCCTTCGGCGCGATCCGCGACATGCCGTGGGTCGTCGGCGGCCAGGTGGTGCCGCGCAAGGTGCTGCAACTCGCGCTGAGCTTCGACCACCGCGTGGTGGACGGCCAGCAGGGCTCGCAGTTCCTGGCCGACGTGGGCGCGCTGCTCGCCGACCCGGCCGTGGCGATCACGTACTGATCCACCCGGTGGGCGGGACTCACCCCGAGTCCCGCCCACCGGCGCGCGAGTCCCGTTGACGGGTGCGCGAGTCCCGGCCACCGGTGCGCGAGTCCCGCTCACGGGCGTGCGAGTCCCGCCCACTGGTGCGCGAGTCCCGCTGAGCCGCGCGCGAATCCCGCTCACGGGCATGCGAGTCCCGGCCATCGGCGTGCGAGTCCCGCTGAGCCGTGCACGAGTCCCGCCCACCGGCCGGGATCCCCGTCCGCTCCTGGCTCAAGGCCGACCCGGCCAGTCGCGGACCTCACCCCGATCCGCGCTGCCTTGACCCTCCAGTAGGTGGAGACTCCACCGTTGTGGGCGTGAACGGGGACAACGGCCTGTACGGGATCGGGGAGTTGGCGCGGTTGTCCGGGCTGACGGTCCGGACGATCCGCTTCTACTCCGACTCGGGCCTGTTGCCCCCTGCCGAACGCACCCACGCGGGTTACCGGCTGTACGACATCGCGGCGCTGACCAGGCTGAAGTTCGTGCGCACACTGCGCGAACTCGGGGTCGACCTGCCGACCGTGCAACGGGTCCTCGCCCGCGAGCTGACCGTGCCCGAGTTGGCGGCGGAGCACGCCGAGGCGCTGGACGTCCAGATCAGGGCGTTGCGGCTGCGGCGTGCCGTGCTGCGGGCGGTGGCCAAGCGTGGGTCGAGCCCGAAGGAGTTGGAGATGGTGCACGAACTGGCGCGGATGACCGAAGAGGAGCGGCAGCGCGTCCTGGACGAGTTCTGGGCGGAGGTGGACGCGGGGGTCCAGGGCTCGGAGACGGCGGCGTGGATGCGCACGGTGCGCGCCGACCTGCCGGACGATCCCAGCCCGGAACAGGTCGAGGCCTGGATCGAGTTCGTGGAACTGGTCTGGGACAAGGACTTCCGCGCGCTGGTCCGCAGGATGGCCGAGGCGAGTGCCGTGCAGCGGGAGAACGGCACGGACAAGGTACTGGCCACCCCCGAGTGGCAGGAGGCGATGCAGGCCGCGCTGACCGGGGCCGCTGAGGCGCTGGCTGCCGGGACGGCCCCGGACTCGCCGATGGGCGCCGAGGTGGTGCGGCAGCTGAACCAGGCGCTGGCCGCGCTGGCCGAACGCCCGAACGGCGAGCTGTTCCGGCAGTGGCTCGCCGAGTTCGACACGTTCGACGACGCGCGGGCCGAGCGGTACTGGCAGTTGCTCGCCACGATCAACGGCTGGCCGCCCCGGCCGAGTCAGCGATCGGCCTACCAGTGGCTGGCCGCGGCGGGCCGGGCCGTCTACGCGGACTGAGCGAGGCGGCGGGGTGGGGGCCACCACCACCCCGCGACCGGCAAGTGTTCACCGTGCTAGTGCCGCCTGGCCACTGCGGACAGGATTCCGCGCTCCCCGTCGCTGAGCAGGGCGGCATGCACGTCGCTGGGCCGCAGCGGGTTGCCGGTGACGGTCTCGGAGTAGCACTCGATGACGTCGCGCAGCACTGTCGACGGGATGCCGGCGGCTAAGGCGTTGTCCACGACGGCGCTGATCTCGCGTTGGGTGGCCCGTGCGCGGCCGAGCATGTCGTAGTAGCGGCTGAGCACATCGACCAGGGCGCCGGTGTGGTCGATGATCGTGCGTGGATGGACTGACACGGAGAGTTACCTTAAGGCTCAACTTCCGTGCTCGTGGTCAACCAGCGCCGAAGCGGTGAACCAGGTCGTTCGGACGGGTGGGGCGGTGCAGCCGTTCGCACCGACCCACCCGTGAGTCCTCACCTGATGTGTATCCCCGAGATCGCCCGGGCCATGACCAGGCGCTGGATCTCGCTCGTGCCCTCGAAGATGGTGAAGATCTTGGCGTCGCGGTGCATGCGCTCCACGGGGTGCTCCCGGGTGTAGCCCGCGCCGCCGAGGATGTGGATGGCCCGCTCGGTGGCCCACACCGCGACCTCGCCCGCCTTGAGCTTGGACATCGAGCCCTCGCCCGCCTCGAAGGGCACGTCGTTGCGGCCCATCCAGGCCGCGCGCCATACCAGCAGCCGGGCGGCGTCGATCTCCATGCGCATGTTCGCCAGGTCGAAGGCGATCGACTGGTTCTCGATGATCTTGCGGCCGAAGGCCTCGCGGTCCTTGGCGTAGTCCAGTGCGTACTCGTAGGCGGCCCGCGCGACCCCGACCGCCATGGCGCCCACGGTGGGCCGGGTCGTCTCGAAGGTGGCCATCGCGGCCTGCCCACCGGCCTTCTGCCCCTCGCGGGCGCGGGCCAGCCTGGCGTCCAGCTTCTCCTTGCCGCCCAGCACGCAGCGGCCGGGGATGCGCACCTCGTCGAAGAACACGTCGGCGGTGTGCGAGGCGCGCAGCCCGTGCTTCTTGATCTTGCGGGTGCTCTGCACGCCCGGGGTGCCCGGCGGCACGATGAACCCGGCCTGCCCGCGCGAGCCCAGCGCGGGGTCGACCACCGCGGTCACCACGTGCACGTTGGCGATGCCCCCGTTGGTGGCCCAGGCCTTCTGCCCGTTGATCACCCACTCGTCGGTGGCCTCGTCGTACACCGCGCGCGTGCGGTACCCGGCCACGTCGGACCCGGCCTGCGGCTCGGAGGCGCAGAACGCCGCCAGCTTGGGGTCGCCCTCGTCGCCGAAGCACTCCGGCACCCACTCGACCAGCTGCTCGGGCGAGCCGGAGGCGAAGATGCCCGCCACGGCCAGGCCGGTGCCCATGATCGCCAGCGCGATGCCGGCGTCACCCCAGAACAGCTCCTCAACGGCGATCGGCAGGGACAGCCCGATCGGGTCGGCGAACCAGGTGGCCAGCGACTCGAACCCGTAGAGGCCGATCTTGGCCGCCTCCTGGATGACCGGCCACGGGGTCTCCTCCCGCTCGTCCCACTCGGCGGCGGCGGGCCGGATCACCTCGGCGGCGAAGCCGTGCACCCAGTCGCGCAGGTCGCGCTGGTCCTCGTTGAGCTCGAGGGAGAAGCCAGGCATGGACGGGTCCTCTCAGGCCTTGGGGATGTCGAACAGGCTCATGAAGCCGGCGGCGAAGCCGAGGTCACCCTTGACCTTCAGCTTGCCGGTCATGAACAGCACGGGGGCGGAGGCGTTGCCGGTGGCCAGCTTCAGGAACTCCACCGGGGCCAGGGTCACGCTCGCGCGGGGCTCCTCGGTGCCGTCCCTGGTGATCGAGCACTGCGCGTCGGCGATCACGGCCTGGTACCGGTCGTAGCCGCCCTCGCCGGCGCCGCCGGTGAGCCGGAAGTGCACCACTGCCTTGGTCGAACCGGCGCGGTCGGTGCGGAAGTGCACCTCCATGCGGCGGAACACCTCGTCGAGGATGCGCCCGCGCAGCTTCGGCTGCTCCATGACGCCCTCGATCTGGTCCTTCGAGGCCCGGGAGATGATCCGCGCGAAGTTCTTCGGGTCCATCCTGCTCAGGTCGAGATCGGCACCGCCCTCGGCGAGCCGGGTGATCGAGCCGAGCAGCCCGACGAACTCCGCCTTGCCCAGCTTCTTGGGGTCGATGCCCCGCGCGATCACATCGATGTCGATGTCCTTGACCGCGGGATCGGTCGGGTCGATCGACTCCAGCGCGGCCAGGAGCTCCTTGGGGCTGAGCTTGGCGATCGCCTCGGGGCCGAGGTCGGTGTTGGTCATGCGCCACCTCCAAGTACCTACTGGCGAGTAAGACTACTGTAGAGTAGGTACGCGGGCAAGCGCGTCCGCTAGCCTGCTCACAACCTTGCTAGGGGGTTGGATGCGCAGCACGCACGAACGAGCGGGCCGGGTGCGGTCCAAGAGACTGCCGCGGGAGGTCCGCGAGCGGCAGATCCTGGACGCGGCGGTCGAGGTGTTCTCGCAGCGCGGCTACCACGCCGCGTCCATGGACGAGATATCCGAGGTCGCCGACATCTCCAAGCCCATGGTCTACGCCTACCTCGGGTCCAAGGAGGACCTGTTCGCGGCGTGCATCCGGCGCGAGGCCACCAAGCTGATGGAGGCGATCGCCGACGGGGTCGCCGAGGCGGGCAACAGCCCCGACGAGCAGCTGTGGCGCGGGCTGCGTGCCTTCTTCGGCTTCGTCGGCGAGTTCCGCGACAGCTGGCGGGTGCTGCACCGGCAGGCCAGCGCCCAGGGCGGGCCGTTCGCCCAGGAGCTGGGCGACATGCGCAAGCGGGCGATCAGCCTGGTCGCCGCGCTGCTGATCAACACCGCTCAGGACGAGGGCGTGGGCGCGGCGGCCACCGGCCAGACCGACGCGCTGGCCGCCGCACTGGTCGGCGCCAGCGAGTCGCTGGCCGACTGGTGGCTGGACCACCCCGAGGAGTCGGCGGGCGCGGTGGCCGCGCGGCTGATGAACCTGGTGTGGATGGGGTTCGGCAACCTCGTGGACGGCCACACCTGGCAGCCGCCCAAGGGGTCATGACGACACGGCTTCACCGGACAGGTGGGGCTTGCCGGTGCGCAGGTCGTGCAGGGCGAACTGCCAGCCCTGCTCGGTGGCCTGCGCGCTGAAGCCGACCTTCGCGGGCAGCAGCACCGGCAGCTTGAAGCGGGCGCTCACCGTGTACGCCTCGGGCAGGCGGCCCTCCAGGGCGGCGACGCAGCGGGCCTTGGACCACATGCCGTGCGCGATCGCCGTGGGGAAGCCGAAGGCCTTGGCGGTCAACGGGTGCAGGTGGATCGGGTTGCGGTCCCCGGAGACCTCGCCGTAGCGGCGGCCGATGTCCGAGGGCACCTGCCATACCGCCGAGGGCTTCGGCGGCTCGGCGCGCTCCCCGGCCGCCGAGGAGCCGGAGCCGCCGCCCTTGCGCAGGTAGGTGCTGACGTCGCGCCACACCACGGACCCGTCCACGGTGGCCTCGCTGATCACGTCGAACTGCTTGCCGCGCTCGTGCTCGCGCAGGTCCACGGCGTGCACGCGCAGGTCGAAGGGCTCACCCAGCCGCAGCGGCCCGCTGACCGTGATCGAGTTCGCGATGTGGACCAGGCCCGGCAGCGCGAACGGGAAGTCCCGCTGGGTCATCAGCTCGATCTGCATGGGGAACGCGAGGATGTGCGGGTAGGTCACCGGCAGTTCGTCGCGCAGCCCGAAGCCGCAGACCTTGTTGTACTGCGCCAAGTGCTCGCGATCGACCCGCACGGCCTCCCGCCGGTACTCGCTGGTCGGCAGCGATCCCTTGCCGTCGCGCAGAAAACCGGTCAGCCCAGCCTTCGCGTACAACCCGAGCAGGCCCGCCATCACGCCCCCAGCAGGCTCTGGCCGCAGACCCGGACCACGTTGCCGTTGACCCCGGTAGAGGCCGGGTTGGCGTACCAGGCAATGGTTTCCGCCACGTCCACCGGCAGACCGCCCTGGGACATGCTGTTCATCAGCCGACCGGCCTGCCGGATGAACAGCGGCACGGCGGCGGTCATCTTCGTCTCGATGAAACCGGGGGCCACGGCGTTGATGGTGCAGCCCCGGCTGGCCAGCTCGGGGGCCATCGAGCGGACCATGCCGATCACGCCCGCCTTGCTGGTGGCGTAGTTGGTCTGGCCGACGTTGCCCGCGATGCCCGCGATCGAGGAGACGCCGATGATCCTTCCGTTGGGGCGCAAGGCGTTCGTGCTCAGCAGCGCCTCGTTCACCCGCACCTGGCTGGCCAGGTTCACCGCGATCACCGAGTCCCACTGCGCCTCGGACATCCTGGCCAGGGTCTTGTCCCTGGTGATGCCCGCGTTGTGCACGACCACGTCCACGCCCTCGTGGCGCAGCTTGAAGTACTCCACCAGCTTGGTGGGCGCGTCGGGGGCGGTGATGTCCAGTTGCAGCGAGGAACCGCCCACCCGGTTGGCGACCTCGGACAGCTCGGAGCCCTGCGCGGCGATGTCCAGGCACACCACGTGCGCCCCGTCGCGGGCGAGCACCTCGGCGATGGCCGCGCCGATGCCCCGCGAGGCGCCGGTGACCAGCGCGACCTTGCCCGCCAGTGGCTTGGCCCAGTCGGCGGGTTCGGTGACCTCGGCGGTGCCGACCCGCACCACCTGGCCGGAGACGTACGCGGACTTGGCGGAGAGCAGGAAGCGCAGGGTGGACTCGAGGTTCTGCTCGGCGCCCTCGGAGACGTAGACGAGCTGGGCGGTGCCACCCGCCCGCAGCTCCTTGCCCACCGAGCGGACGAAGCCCTCCAGCGCGCGCTGGGCGATGACCGCCGACACCTCGGTGAGCTCCTCGGGCGGGGTGCCCAGCACGAGCACCCGGCCGGAGGGGCCGAGCTCGCGGATCACCGGGTTGAAGAAGGAGTACAGGGCGTGCAGCCCCTCGGGGTTGTCGATGCCGGTGGCGTCGAAGACCAGCGCCCCGTACGGCTTGTCACCGCTGGACTCGAAGCCCTTGAGCACCGAGGCCAGCCGCCCGGTGCCGCCGATCAACGTGGGTCCCGCCAGCGGCGGCTGTCCCGGCCGGTGGCGGCGCAGCTTCGCGGGCTTGGGCAGGCCCAGTCGGCCCACCACGAACTTGCCGAGGCCGGACTGGGCGAACTGCAGATACGGATCGGACACGGATCGCCTCCCTACTCGCTGGTAAGTCTACTCTCTAGTAGGTTATTGTCGATACCCCGGGACCAAGGCATCGGAGGGACAGATGAGTCCGACGGTCAGGCGCGTGGCGATCCTCGGTGGCAACCGGATCCCGTTCGCGCGATCCAACGGCCCGTACGCCACCGCCTCCAACCAGGACATGCTCACCGCGGCCCTGGACGGCCTGGTCAGCCGGTTCGGCCTGCGGGACGAGCGGATCGGTGAGGTGGCCGCGGGCGCCGTGCTCAAGCACAGCCGCGACTTCAACCTGGCCCGCGAGGCCGTGCTCGGCAGCAGGCTCTCCCCGCAGACCCCCGCCTACGACGTGCAGCAGGCCTGCGGCACGGGTCTCCAGGCGATCATCGGCGTGGCGAACAAGATCGCCCTGGGGCAGATCGACTCGGCCATCGCCGGTGGCGTGGACACCACCAGCGACGCGCCCATCGGCGTCAACGAGGACCTGCGCTCGGTGCTGCTGGAGTTCAACCGCGCCAAGAGCTTCGGCCAGCGGCTCAGGGCGGCCACCAAGCTGCGGCCCACGCACGTGGTGCCCAACATCCCGCGCAACTCCGAGCCGCGCACCGGCCTGTCCATGGGCGAGCACGCCGCGATCACCGCGCAGGTCTGGAACGTGAGCAGGGAGGACCAGGACGCGCTGGCCGCGGCGAGCCACCAGAACCTGGCCGCCGCGTACGAGCGCGGTTTCTTCGACGACCTGATCACGCCCTACCTGGGGCTGACCCGCGACCAGAACCTGCGCGCGGACTCCACCGCCGAGAAGCTGGCCAAGCTCAAGCCGGTGTTCGGCAAGGGCGAGGGCGCCACGATGACCGCGGGCAACTCCACCCCGCTGACCGACGGCGCCTCGGTGGTGCTGCTGGCCAGCGAGGAGTGGGCCGAGCAGCACAAGCTGCCGGTGCTGGCGTACCTGACGCACAGCGAGACTGCGGCCGTGGACTACGTGCACGGCGAGGAGGGCCTGCTGATGGCCCCGGCCTACGCGGTGCCGCGCATGCTGGCCCGCGCCGGGCTGACCCTGGCCGACTTCGACCTGTACGAGATCCACGAGGCGTTCGCCTCCCAGGTGCTGGCGACCCTGGAGGCGTGGCGCAGCCCGGCCTTCGGCAAGGAGCGCCTCGGCCTGGACGGGGCGGTCGGCGAGATCGACAAGGCCAAGCTGAACGTCAACGGCTCCTCGCTGGCCGCGGGCCACCCGTTCGCGGCCACCGGCGGGCGGATCATCGCCACCCTGGCCAAGCAGCTGCACGAGCGCGGCTCGGGTCGTGGACTGGTGTCGATCTGCGCGGCGGGCGGCCAGGGCGTCACGGCGATCCTCGAGAGGCCCTAGCTGGCCGACACCGGACGGAGTTCGTCCCGGTGACCTACCTCAGCCGGTGGCTGGCACAGCGATGAGCCACGAGCAACGCGGTGCCCGCCGCCGGCAGCACGCAGACCGCCACGGTGACGAGGTCAGCCAGCGCCAACGGTCGGGCGGCGAGCACTGCCAGCACAGGTAGCGTCAGGGCGAGCAGCGAGCCCGCGGCCAGCGCGCCCTGTGCCCAGCCGTTGCCGCGGCGAGCGGCTCGCACCACGCGGAGCGCCAGTGCCAGCACGCCCAGCCCGGCGATCAGCAGCACCACGTCCCCAGGCTCGACCCCACCGGCCAGCCTGACCGCGAACAGGCCGAGCACCAGCGCCGTCGCGAGCCCGATCGTGACGGCCCACAGCCAGTACCCGGCGCGGTCAGCCGACAAGCGTCCACGTGGCCGTGCACGAGGCCGACACGGTGATCAGCTCCGGCTCCAGGTTGAGCTCGCGCACGTCGGGGCCGCTCGCCGCCGCGGCGGCGTAGTGCACGCGCCCGAAGCCGCCGCCCATGCCCGGGCCCTGGCTGCCGTCGGTGATCCGCACCAGTTCGCCCAGGCCGAGCCCGAGCGCCGAGGCGTAGCCCTCCGCGTGCAGCCTGGCCTTCGCCACGGCCAGGTGCTGGGCCTCCCGGGTGGCCGCGGTCTGGTCCGCCAGCTCCCAGTTCGGGCCGTTCAGGTTCGCTGGCTCGGTGGCCAGCAGCGCGTTGAGCAGGTCTTCCAGCACGGCGGTGTCGGTCACCCGCAGCGAGTAGTTCTGCTCCGCGATGCACCCGGTGTTGCGCTTGTTCTCCCAGTTGGCGTGCACCGACAGCCGTCGGCTGCGCACCTCCACCCCGTCCCGTGCCAGCAGCGGCTCGACCTGCGCCACCTGCGCGGTCAGCGCCGAGACCGCCCGCGCGCGGTTCTTCTCCTTCGCGCGGTAGGTCAGCCAGAGCGTCGCTCGGTCGGCTGCGTACTCGACCTCGCCTGTGCCTGTCGTCACAACGTCAGCCATCTCGCCAGTCAACCATGTTGGCGTCTACTGCTCTCTAGCTCTCAAGCTATACAGACCTAGAGAAGCCGAGACGGAACCTGAGGCGGCACACCACGGCCTCGGTGTTGCGGCCCACGCAGCGCGCGACCACCGCGCCCCGCCGGTTGCGCAGCACCCGCTCCCAGCGCGCGGCGGGCTCGATCTCCCCGATCAGCACCACCACGTGGTCGTCGTCCAGGGACTTCACGTACCGCGCGATCGGCGGTCCCAGCACCCGGTGTGCCGAGTCCAGCAGCACCAGCGGCACCTCGGGCCGCCACGCCTGCCAGTCGAGCTGGAACTGCCGTGCCCGCTCCTGTTCGTCCTCGAAGGTCACGTGCACCGCCACCACCCGGTCGCCCATGGACAGCGCCGTGGACAGGCTCTCCGCGGTCAGCTCGGTGATCGCCACCACCGGCACGACCACCACCGAGGAGGTCCGCCTCGGCCGCACCGGCAGGGTGCCGACCCCGATCTCGCTGCCGATCCGCGTGTACGCCCGCCGCACCACGCTGAACAGCAGCACGAACACCGGGATCACCAGCACGATCAGCCATGCGCCCTCCACGAACTTCGAGGCCGTCACGTCGATCAGCGCGGCCACCGTGAGCACCGCGCCGAACCCGTTCAGCGCCGCCCGACCCACCCAGCCGCGACCGCGCTCGGCCAGCCAGTGCCGCACCATGCCGACCTGGGCCAGCGCGAAGCCCACGAACACGCCGATCGCGAACAGCGGCACCAGCACACTGGTCTCCCCACCGGTGAACAGCAGCAGCACACCGGCCAGCGCGGCCAGCACGAGCACGCCGTGGCGGTGCACGAGCCGGTCGGCGCGCAGCCCGAACACGTGCGGCAGGTAGTCGTCACGGGCGAGCTTCGCCGCGAGCACCGGCAGGCCGCCGAACGAGGTGTTCGCGGCCAGCGCGAGCAGCAGCACCGTGGACAGCTGCACCACGAGGTAGATCCAGCCGTTGCCCAGCGCACCCTCGGTGACCAGCGAGAGGATGGTGCGGCCCTCCACCGGGCGCACGTCGAAGTGCTGGATCAGCGCGGCGAGCCCGATGAGCAGCACGCCGAGCACCAGCCCGAGCCCTGCCTCGGCCCGGCGGGCCCGCTGCCTGCGCGGCGATCGGAACGAGGGCGTCGCGTTGGCGATGGCCTCCACCCCGGTCAGCGCCGAACAGCCGTTGCCGAAGGCCGACAACACGAGCAGCACACCAACCCAGCCCACGGTCTGCGGCTGGGTGCTGACCGGCAGCGCGTGCAGCGGGGCCTCGCGGAGCAGGCCGACGACGATCACCACCAGCACCGAGCCCACGAACACCGCAGCGGGCACGGCGAACGCCTTCGCACCGACCACCACCCCGCGCAGGTTCACCGCGGTGACCAGCGCCAGCACGAGCAGGCACAGCTCGGTGGTCCACGGCAGCAGCCCGGGGAACGCCGAGGTCAGCGCGGCCACCCCGGCGGCGACCGACACCGCCACGTTGAGCACGTAGTCCACCACCAGCGAGGCCGCCGCGACGAGCCCGGCGCGCCGCCCCAGGTACCGCGTGGCCACGGTGTAGGCCCCGCCGCCGTCGGGGAACGCCTGGATCACCTGCCGGTAGCAGGCGATGAGCACCGCGAGCAGCACGACGATCGCCAGCGTCACCGGCAGGGTCCAGCCCACGCCCACCGACCCGGCCGCCGCCAGCACCAGCACGATCGACTCCGGCCCGTAGGCCACCGAGGCGATCGCGTCGAGCCCCAGCCCCGCCATGCCGGTCAACGCGGTCAGCCGGTGCCGCTCCCCCGAGGTCCTGGCCGGTGCGGTCGGCCGGACAGCTGTAGTCGTCACGTCCGCACTGTGCGTCCGTTGACCCGCGCTGAACAGGGGTGTTGACGGGTTCCTAACACCCATCCGGGTGAGGCGCTACAACGCCCTGACGGCCCGCACCGCGCCGCCCAGCTCGGCGTCCGCGGCGGCCCGGTCCAGTGCCTGCGTCAGCACCTCGGTGTAGACCGGTGCCGCGGTGGCCAAGCGTTTGCGGCCCGCGTCGGTGATCACCGAGTAGACCCCGCGCCGGTCGTTCGCGCAGAGGTCGCGCCGCGTCAGCCCGGCCTCTTCGAGCCGGGCCACCAGCCTGCTCACCGAGCTCTGGTTCAGCCCGATCGCATCGGCCAGTTCCTGGATGCGCAGCTCCCCGCACTCGGTGGCGGCCAGCTGGGCCAGCGCCCGGTACTCGGACAGGCCGAGCCCGTGCTGCCGCTGCAGCGCCTTGGCCAGCTCCTGCTCGACGCGGCCGTGCAGGGTCACCACCCGGCTCCAGCCCAGCTCGTCGGTCACGGCTCCTCCTCGTGGTGTTGACGAAAGACTATATGCGCGTGCAGTATCTGCATGTGCATACATTAACTGCGGCCCGGTCCTTCCTGTTCCTGCTCGGCAGCGCCCGCGAGGGCGGCAACACCGAGACGCTGACCAAGGCGGCTGCCGAGCAACTGCCCGGCACGGTCGAGCAGCGCTGGCTCAATCTCAGGGACGTGCCGCTGGAGCCGTTCCAGGACCTGAGGCACACACCCGGTCGCGATCACGCCGAGCCGGTGGGCAACGAGAAGCTGCTGCTGGAGGCCACGCTGGCGGCCACCGACCTGGTGATCGCCTCCCCGCTGTACTGGTACAGCGTGTCGGCCGACGCGAAGCTGTACCTGGACTACTGGTCGGGCTGGATGCGGGTGCCCGGGGTCGAGTTCCGGCAGCGCATGGCGGGCAAGACCCTGTGGGGCGTCAGCGCGTTGAGCGAGGAGGACCCCGCGCAGGCCGACCCGCTGGTCAACACGCTGCGGCTGTCCGCTGAGTACCTGCGCATGAACTGGGGCGGGGTCCTGCTCGGCAACGGCAGCAAGCCGGACGACGTGCTCGCCGACTCGGCGGCCCTGCTGCGGGCGAAGACGTTCTTCACGAGTCTTCCGGTGTATTGAGCCAGCGCTAGACAGCTCGATACCGTCCGATGATGGATCCGGTGCGCAATCCGTTCGCCCCAGGTGCAGGTCAGCGCCCGCCGGAGCTGGCCGGTCGGGACCGGGAACTGACCGCCTTCGAGGTCGTGCTGGAGCGCGTGTCGCGAGGACGCCCCGAACGCAGCCTGGTGCTCACCGGGCTGCGCGGGGTCGGCAAGACGGTGCTGCTCGGCGAGCTGCGCTCGATGGCGGTGCGCCGCGGCTGGGGCGCCGGAAAGATCGAGGCCCGTCCGGACGCCGAGCTGCGCCGCCCGCTGTCGGCGGCCCTGCACCGAGCCATCCGCGACCTGGCCGTGCGGCACCGCAACCCGGAACGGGTCGAGCAGGTGCTCGGCGTGCTCAAGGCCTTCGCCCTGCGCGCCAACCCCGACGGAGCGAGGCTGCGCGAGCGCTGGCAGCCCGGCATCGACGTGCCCGCCGCGCAGGGCAGGGCGGACTCCGGGGACATCGAGATCGACCTGGTGGAGCTGTTCAGCGAGGTGGCCGAGCTGGCGAAGGACGTCGGCACCGGGGTGGCGCTGATGATCGACGAGATGCAGGACGTGCGGCCGGAGGACCTGTCGGCGCTGTGCGCCGCCTGCCACGAGTTGTCCCAGTCCGGGGCCCCGCTGGTGGTGGTCGGAGCTGGGCTGCCGCACCTGCCCGCGGTGCTCTCCGCGAGCAAGTCCTACTCCGAGCGACTGTTCCGGTACGTGCTCATCGACCGGCTGGACCGCGCCGACGCCGACCTGGCCGTGCTCGCGCCGGTCTCCCGCGAGGACGCCGGCATCAGCCCGTTCGCGCTGGACGCCCTGTTCGAGGCGTCCAGCGGGTACCCGTACTTCGTGCAGGCCTACGCCAAGGCGGCCTGGGACGCCGCGCCCTCCGACCCGATCACCGCCGAGGACGTGGCGGTGGCGGCTCCCGAGGCCGAGGCCGAACTGGCCGTGGGCTTCTTCGGCTCGCGCTACGAGCGGGCCACCCCGGCCGAGCGCGAGTACCTGCGGGCGATGGCGGACCTGACCGAGGGCCGCGACGAGGCGATCGGCACCTCCGAGGTGGCCGTCTACCTGGGGCGCAAGCCCTCCTCCCTGTCACCGGCGAGGGACAGCCTCATCAAGAAGGGGCTGGTCTACTCGGCCGAACGAGGGCGCATCGCGTTCACCGTGCCGCACTTCGGCAGGTTCCTGCTCGCGCGGGAGGAGTAGTGGCTCGGCCGTTCGGTGGACCCCAGTAGTCTGCCGGACGAACATGGGGTGGACATGCGGTGTCTGCCGACGAATCATCGGTCTGTGCCCCAGCTCACCGGAAAAACGGGTGCCAAGCAGGGGTCTGATGCTGCATACTGGTACTACCGCACCAGATCGCAGACTTCTGAGAGGGATGCAGACCCCATGAACTTCGCCGCGAAGATCCGCGCCCGCCGTGCCGAGGCTCGTACTCGCAAGGCCGTGAGCCGAGCGATCGACGCCGCCGCGACCCCGGCCATGCGCCACGAGCTGACCCTGCTGGCCCAGTCCCAGTTGCAGGGCCTGCGCTGAACTGAAGCCTTCTCCGACCGGCCGCCGCGGCCATGCCCGACTCGACCCGGGCAGCCCTCCCGCCGCGCGCCACGGTGAGCGGTCGGCGCAGATGCAGGGTCTGCGCCGACCAGCTCCCACCGCGACCCCGGTGCTTCTCCCAGTACCGGGGTCGTTCTCTGCTCGTCGTTCACTCGAAAGTGACTCGCGTCACGAACCGTTCTCGTGTAACGCACCTCGTGACGGGGACGATGAGCCCAGTGACCCCGCAGCGCTGTCGGACCCCCGACCTGGCAGCACTGCGGGGTCACTGCTTTTCCGGGCAGCTCCCGCCGATGCTGTTCGCTCGCGGACTGAGAAATCCAGCGCCCGACCAACAGTGCGCTGAAGCCCGGTTGGCGGTCCCCCGTGCGAACTCCGGTGGCGACCACCAGTGCCCAACCGCTCTCTGCCTTCTTCGGCCCCTTCATCTCGTGTGCGCGAACTCCCGGGCCGGGAACTCGCCGGTGTGACCCCGGTCATAAGCGCCCTGGTTGGAGCCCCATCTGGCCACCTGGAGGACACCTCCGCGATGCGTTGACCAGGGGAAACGCTCCGGTGCGTGTGTCGCCAGGGGGTCGATTTGGATCTGTTGTGGATCGGCTGCTAATGTTCTCCACGTACCGCAGAGCAGGACGGAAACGGACGCCAGCGGGTCGCAGACAAAGCCTCTAGAAAGTCTGGTAGAGTCAGCGGCGCTCGGGACGACCCCCAGCAAATCAGCCCCAAACAGGCCGATTTGACTCGGAGAATCCGGACCGACTACGGTAGGAAATGCCAGAACGGGTAAGACCAGGTCGGAAAAGCTCCTCCGGAGCCGATTTGACAAGGGAAATCCGGACCGGCTAAGCTTGAAAAGCGAAAACGGAAACACCAAGCCCCGGATCACGGCGGTTGAACCGCTTCGAGATGGTGTGCGTGTGTTCTTTGAGAACTCAACAGCGTACTGTAATAGCCAGTACTTGAATGAATAACCCCTTAGTGGGTTCCTTTGAGATGGTTATGACTGGTTTGAATGCCAGTTTGTACTAGTCTCGATCAAACAAAACCTTATTGGAGAGTTTGATCCTGGCTCAGGACGAACGCTGGCGGCGTGCTTAACACATGCAAGTCGAGCGGTAAGGCCCTTCGGGGTACACGAGCGGCGAACGGGTGAGTAACACGTGGGCAACCTGCCCTACACTCTGGGATAAGCCCGGGAAACTGGGTCTAATACCGGATATGACTTCGCGGCGCATGTCGTGGGGTGGAAAGTTCCGGCGGTGTAGGATGGGCCCGCGGCCTATCAGCTTGTTGGTGGGGTAGTGGCCTACCAAGGCGACGACGGGTAGCCGGCCTGAGAGGGCGACCGGCCACACTGGGACTGAGACACGGCCCAGACTCCTACGGGAGGCAGCAGTGGGGAATATTGCGCAATGGGCGAAAGCCTGACGCAGCGACGCCGCGTGAGGGATGACGGCCTTCGGGTTGTAAACCTCTTTCAGCAGGGACGAAGCGCGAGTGACGGTACCTGCAGAAGAAGCACCGGCTAACTACGTGCCAGCAGCCGCGGTAATACGTAGGGTGCGAGCGTTGTCCGGAATTATTGGGCGTAAAGAGCTCGTAGGCGGTTTGTCGCGTCGACTGTGAAAACCTACAGCTTAACTGTGGGCTTGCAGTCGATACGGGCAGACTTGAGTTCGGTAGGGGAGACTGGAATTCCTGGTGTAGCGGTGAAATGCGCAGATATCAGGAGGAACACCGGTGGCGAAGGCGGGTCTCTGGGCCGATACTGACGCTGAGGAGCGAAAGCGTGGGGAGCGAACAGGATTAGATACCCTGGTAGTCCACGCCGTAAACGGTGGGCGCTAGGTGTGGGGGTCTTCCACGACTTCCGTGCCGTAGCTAACGCATTAAGCGCCCCGCCTGGGGAGTACGGCCGCAAGGCTAAAACTCAAAGGAATTGACGGGGGCCCGCACAAGCGGCGGAGCATGTGGATTAATTCGATGCAACGCGAAGAACCTTACCTGGGCTTGACATGCATTGGAAACCTGCAGAGATGTAGGCTCCCTTGTGGCCGGTGCACAGGTGGTGCATGGCTGTCGTCAGCTCGTGTCGTGAGATGTTGGGTTAAGTCCCGCAACGAGCGCAACCCTCGTTCCATGTTGCCAGCGCGTAATGGCGGGGACTCATGGGAGACTGCCGGGGTCAACTCGGAGGAAGGTGGGGATGACGTCAAGTCATCATGCCCCTTATGTCCAGGGCTTCACACATGCTACAATGGCCGGTACAAAGGGCTGCTAAGCCGTGAGGTGGAGCGAATCCCAGAAAGCCGGTCTCAGTTCGGATCGGGGTCTGCAACTCGACCCCGTGAAGTCGGAGTCGCTAGTAATCGCAGATCAGCAACGCTGCGGTGAATACGTTCCCGGGCCTTGTACACACCGCCCGTCACGTCACGAAAGTCGGTAACACCCGAAGCCCGTGGCCCAACCCGTAAGGGGGGGAGCGGTCGAAGGTGGGACTGGCGATTGGGACGAAGTCGTAACAAGGTAGCCGTACCGGAAGGTGCGGCTGGATCACCTCCTTTCTAAGGAGCACTCCCGACACCTGCCCTCCGGGGTAGCGTGGAGGACCATGCCGGCGGCGAACGATCGTCGGATGGTTGCTCAATAGTGTGGATGCTGGCTGGATGCGGTGGCGATGCTGTCGCCCGGTGTCTCTAGTACTGCTCGCCCTTCGGGGTGGGCGTGGAACGGGCCGGGTGGGGGTGGGAGCTACTGTCAGTACGCTGTTGGGTCCTGAGAGAACACGCTTGGTGTGTCTTTCAGTCACAGGGCTTTCTCCGAGGTCAAACCGGTCGCACGGGCGTGTGGTCCAGGTGTCTCAGTAGCGAGAGAGCTTCTGGTTGTTCTTTGAGAACTGCACAGTGGATGCGAGCATCTTTGTGTTCAAGTTGTTAAGAGCACACGGTGGATGTCTAGGCACCAGGAGCCGATGAAGGACGTAGGAGGCTGCGAAAAGCCTCGGGGAGCTGCCAACCGAGCTGTGATCCGAGGGTGTCCGAATGGGGAAACCCGGCCTCAGTCATGTGGGGTCACCCGCACCTGAATATATAGGGTGTGTGGAGGGAACGTGGGGAAGTGAAACATCTCAGTACCCACAGGAAGAGAAAACAACCGTGATTCCGTGAGTAGTGGCGAGCGAAAACGGATGAGGCTAAACCGTTGACGTGTGATACCTGGCAGGGGTTGCGTTGGCGGGGTTGTGGGACGTTACTGATCCGGGCTGCTGACCGGATGGGGAGTCAGAAAACAGTGTGTTAGTGGAATCAGTTTGGGAAACTGGACCGTAGAGGGTGATAGTCCCGTACGCGAAAACATGCTGTCTTCCTTGTAGTGATCCCAAGTAGCAGCGAGCTCGTGGAATTTGCTGTGAATCTGGCGGGACCACCCGCTAAGCCTAAATACTCCCTGGTGACCGATAGCGGACTAGTACCGTGAGGGAAAGATGAAAAGTACCCCGGGAGGGGAGTGAAATAGTACCTGAAACCGTGTGCTTACAATCCGTCAGAGCCTCCGTTGCAGGGGTGATGGCGTGCCTTTTGAAGAATGAGCCTGCGAGTTAGCGGTACGTGGCGAGGTTAACCTGTGTGGGGTAGCCGTAGCGAAAGCGAGTCCGAATAGGGCGATATAGTCGCGTGCTCTAGACCCGAAGCGGGGTGATCTAGCCATGGCCAGGGTGAAGCGCGGGTAAGACCGCGTGGAGGCCCGAACCCACCAGGGTTGAAAACCTGGGGGATGAGCTGTGGTTAGGGGTGAAAGGCCAATCAAACTCCGTGATAGCTGGTTCTCCCCGAAATGCATTTAGGTGCAGCGTCGCATGTTTCTTGGTGGGGGTAGAGCACTGGATGGCCTAGGGGGCCTACAAGCTTACTGAAGTCAACCAAACTCCGAATACCATCAAGTGAGAGTGCGGCAGTGAGACTGCGGGCGATAAGGTTCGTAGTCGAGAGGGAAACAGCCCAGAACACCAGCTAAGGCCCCAAAGTGTGTGCTAAGTGGGAAAGGATGTGGGGTCGCCCAGACAACCAGGAGGTTGGCTTAGAAGCAGCCACCCTTTAAAGAGTGCGTAATAGCTCACTGGTCAAGTGGTCCTGCGCCGACAATGTAGCGGGGCTCAAGCACACCGCCGAAGCTGTGTCATTCACACATCGATCGGCTTCACCTTCGGGTGGGGTCCAGTCGTGTGGATGGGTAGGGGAGCGTCGTGTGGGCGATGAAGCGGCAGGGGAACCTAGCCGTGGAGGCCACGCGAGTGAGAATGCAGGCATGAGTAGCGAAAGACGAGTGAGAAACTCGTCCGCCGGATGACCAAGGGTTCCTGGGCCAGGCTAATCCGCCCAGGGTAAGTCGGGACCTAAGGCGAGGCCGACAGGCGTAGTCGATGGACAACGGGTTGATATTCCCGTACCCGTGTAAACGCGTCCATGGTGAGGCCGGTGATGCTAACCGCCCGAGAGCTACCAAGTCTTCGGATGAGGTAGTGATTGCGCGGGATCCGATCCGGTAGTAGTCAAGCGATGGGGTGACGCAGGAGGGTAGCTCCGCCAGTCAGTGGTAATACTGGTGTAAGCGTGTAGGCTATCGGGATAGGCAAATCCGTCCTGATGTTAGGCTGAGACGTGATGCGTAGCCGATTGAGGCGAAGTAGAGTGATCCCATGCTGCCGAGAAAAGCCTCTAGCGAGTGTTTATGCGGCCCGTACCCCAAACCGACACAGGTGGTCAGGTAGAGAATACCGAGGCGTTCGGGTGAACTGTGGTTAAGGAACTCGGCAAAATGCCCCCGTAACTTCGGGAGAAGGGGGGCCGTGTGGCTTGAAGCCCCATGCGGGCTAGGGCTGTGCGGCCGCAGAGAGCAGCGAGAAGCGACTGTTTACTAAAAACACAGGTCCATGCGAAGTCGCAAGACGATGTATATGGACTGACGCCTGCCCGGTGCTGGAACGTTAAGGGGACCGGTTAGCCTTTCGGGGCGAAGCTGAGAACTTAAGCGCCAGTAAACGGCGGTGGTAACTATAACCATCCTAAGGTAGCGAAATTCCTTGTCGGGTAAGTTCCGACCTGCACGAATGGCGTAACGACTTCTCGACTGTCTCAACCACAGGCCCGGTGAAATTGCATTACGAGTAAAGATGCTCGTTACGCGCGGCAGGACGGAAAGACCCCGGGACCTTTACTATAGCTTGGTATTGGTGCTCGGTTCGGCTTGTGTAGGATAGGTGGGAGACTGTGAAGCGGTCACGCCAGTGGCTGTGGAGTCATCGTTGAAATACCACTCTGGTCGTTCTGGGTGTCTAACCTCGGACCATGATCTGGTTCAGGGACAGTGCCTGGTGGGTAGTTTAACTGGGGCGGTTGCCTCCCAAAGGGTAACGGAGGCGCTCAAAGGTTCCCTCAGCCTGGTTGGCAATCAGGTGTTGAGTGCAAGTGCACAAGGGGGCTTGACTGTGAGACTGACAGGTCGAGCAGGGACGAAAGTCGGAACTAGTGATCCGGCGCTGGCTGGTGGAAGCGGCGTCGCTCAACGGATAAAAGGTACCCCGGGGATAACAGGCTGATCTTGCCCAAGAGTCCATATCGACGGCATGGTTTGGCACCTCGATGTCGGCTCGTCGCATCCTGGGGCTGGAGTAGGTCCCAAGGGTTGGGCTGTTCGCCCATTAAAGCGGTACGCGAGCTGGGTTTAGAACGTCGTGAGACAGTTCGGTCCCTATCCGCCGTGCGCGTAGGAGATTTGAGGAAGGCTGTCCCTAGTACGAGAGGACCGGGATGGACGGACCTCTGGTGTGCCAGTTGTTCCGCCAGGAGCATGGCTGGTTGGCTACGTTCGGAAGAGATAACCGCTGAAAGCATCTAAGCGGGAAGCTTGTTCCAAGATGAGATCTCCCTCTCCTTGTGAGTTAAGGCCCCCAAGAGACGATTGGGTTGATAGGCCAGAGATGGAAGCACCGTGAGGTGTGGAGTTGACTGGTACTAATAGGCCGAGGACTTGACTACGAAGGTGCTACGCATCCACTGTGTGGTTCTGAAAGAACCAACCGGCATCACCCTGATCGGCCTTTGGCTGTGGTGGGTGGGTGTGGTGGTAATTTCATAGTGTTTCGGTGGTGTTGGCGGAGGGGAAACGCCCGGTCCCATTCCGAACCCGGAAGCTAAGCCCTCCTGCGCCGATGGTACTGCACTCGTGAGGGTGTGGGAGAGTAGGACGCTGCCGAACATTTTTTGCTGGTGGGTGGTTGAGTTGAGCCTGAGGGTTCCTTGACCACCCACCAGCCTTTTTTTGTTCTAGAGGAACTGACCCCAGAACGGGACCTCGGCCGCCTCGTAGCGCTCCGGGCCGTTGGCGAACTCCCGCTGGATGTAGTCAGCCAAGGTCTCGCCGTACACGATGATGTCGCTCTGCACGACCGACAACACCGGCAAGCCCCAGGAACCGGCGATGCCCGGCAGGTAGCGGTGGCCGAACACGGGGATCAGCGTGGGAACGCCCGCCAGGTGCTGCTGAGCAACAGCCACCGCGTCCGACAGCTCCCGTGGGCGCTCGCCCCACTCCCCCAACCACAAGCCGTTCTTCTCCACGTCGAACAGCAGGCCCTCGACCGGCCAGGCCAGCTGGTCCAGCAAGGTCTGCTCAGCGCCGTCCCGCCAATCAGGCCACCGTCGGCCCACCGGCAGTCCCGCGGACAGGAACACCCGGTGGTCATCGGCGAAGGTCAACCCGAAGTGCTCCTCGACCCGGTTGAACTCGGCCTCGGTGAGCCCGGGCTCAACCCGGTCGCGGAGCAGGGTCTGCAACTTCTCGGCTTCCGGCAAGGTCAGTGGTGCACGCACCCCACCGAGCCTAGGCCCCGAAGTTGTGGTTGCAACGGAAGAGGTTGGCGGAGTCGTACTCGGCTTTCAGCGAGGTGAGTCGCGCGAAGTCCGCCGACTCGTACGCCGAACGCACCACCTCAGCGCTTCTTGGCACCGAACAGGAAGTTCAGCGACCGGCCGATGCTCCACGGTGCGAGCGAGCTCACATCTGCTGTTCCTCCCACCGCGACGAGCCGCACGAGGTACTCCGCCGAGCGGTGACCAACCGCGTTGCCGACCGCAGGCTGCTTGGCCAGGGCGCCGCCCAGGTGGTTCAGCTGGATCACGGAGCTGGCGGGCAGGTTGAGCACCGCCGCCAGGGCCTCGTCCGAGAGGTCGCCCATCAGCGCGTTGTCCCCGGCGTACGAGTGCGGGTGCGCGGGGTCGTTGCAGATCGTGTGCGACTCGGTGTACGGCATCTCGCGCAGGTTGTCGATCAGCCGGGGACCGATCTCGCGCAGCGGCGCCACAACCCACTCCCCCGACGCCGCGTCCCCGGTGTACGCCACGCGGATGTGGGCGACCCGGCGACCGCGCAACGGCTCGGGCACCATCGGCAGGTTCGGGAACGGGATCACCGCGACCGAACTGCTCCACTCCTCCGGCAAGCCCCGCGACCAGTCGCGCCAGCTGCGCAGCACGTCGGGGATCAGCGCGGTGCCGAAGTACAGGCCGCCACCGTAGAGCCGACTCACCGGGAACAGATCCACGGTCATGGCAGTCACGACACCGAAGTTGTGGCCGCCGCCGCGCAGTGCCCAGAACAGATCCGGCTCGCTGTCCGGGGACACGTGGCGCAACTGCCCGTCAGCAGTGACGATCTCGATGCCGCGCACGTGGTCCGCGGCGTAGCCGAAGCTCCTGGCGAGGATGCCCAAGCCACCGGCCAGCGTGTACGACACGGCGCCGACGTCAGGTGAGCTGCCGTTCAGCGGGGCGAGGCCGTGCCGCGCCGACTCCTCGATGACCCGTCCCCAGCGCACGCCCGCGGTGAACCGGACCGTGCGGGCCACCGGGTCGACCTCGACCTCGGACATGCGCCTGGTGTTGATCAGCACCCCACCCTCGGTCACGGTCGAGAGTCCGTGGCCGGTGGCCTGCACGGCGATCGGCAGGTCCTGGGCCCGCGCGAACCGCACGGCGGCCTGCACCTCGGCGGCCCCGGTCACGCTGAAGATCGCTGAGGGGCGGTGCTGGTCGGCGGTCTGGAAGCCCGCGCGCTCCACGTCGTAGTCGGTGTCGCCGGGCCGGTGCACGAGGTCAGTTCGGAACATGGTGGGCACACTAGGAGCCGTTTAGGACACATCTTGTCCTCAAGCACTGGCATCCTGGAACCTGTGACGACGACCATGCCCGAGCGGATGCTGCGGCTGCTCTCCCTGCTACAGGGACGACGCGAGTGGTCGGGCACCGAGCTCGCCGAGCGGCTGGGGGTCACCGGCCGCACGATCCGCCGCGACGTCGAACGGCTGCGCGCGCTCGGCTACCCCGTCGACGGCACCACCGGGACAGCCGGTGGCTACCGGCTCGCCTCCGGCCGCGACCTGCCCCCACTGCTGCTCGACGACGACGAGGCCGTCGCGGTCGCCGTCGGACTGCTCAGCGCCGCGGGCACCAGTCTCACCGGAATCGAGGAAAGCTCGGTTCGTGCTTTGGCCAAGCTGCAACAGGTTCTGCCCACTCGGCTGCGCAGCCAGGTCGCCGCGGTGACCGACACCGTGATGCCCATCGTGCACCGCGACGGGCCGCAGATCGACCCGACGATGCTCGCCGTGCTCGCGGCTTCCTGCCGTGACAAGGAAGTCCTGGCGTTCGAGTACGAGAACCGAGACGGCACAACAACTTCGCGCCGCGTTGAGCCGCACGGCCTCGTCACCATCCACCGCCGCTGGTACCTCGTCGCCTACGACCCCGCCCGCACCGGGTGGCGGACCTTCCGCGTTGACCGCATGGTCGACCCCCGCCCGACCCGGCACCGGTTCGCACCCCGTGAGCTGCCCGCTGCCGACGCAGCCGCCTACGTGGCGAGCACGATCGCGCAGGCGCCTTACCGGTACACCGCGACACTGCTGGTGCGGTGCAGCGCGCAGGACTTCGCCCGGCGTATGACCGCCCCCATGACCGGCACCACCGAGGCCGCTGGCGAGGACGCGTGCCGTGTCCACCTCCGTGCCGACTCCCTCGACCTCGTCGCCCAGCAGGTGGCCGCCATCGCCGCGCTCGGCCTCGACCTCACCCTGGACGCCCACGAGGAGGTCCGCGCCCGCCTGCGCGCGGTGGGTCGGCGGCTCGCCGTGTCATGAAAGTGGCGTTCAAGACGTCCAGTGTCTCGAACGGCACTTTCATGACACCCAGCGCCATGAGTCCACATGGTGGGCGTCGGAACACCGCCCCACCTGCTGGTGTTGACTTCGGACGTGAGTAATGCGAAGCGTCGTGTCCGGGTGCGGGCCCCTGAACTGGCCGGTCGAGGCTGGCTGAACACCGGCGGCAGGTCCATCTCGCTGGCGGACCTGCGCGGGCGGATCACACTGCTGGACTTCTGGACCTTCTGCTGCATCAACTGCCTGCACGTGCTGGACGAACTGCGCCCGCTGGAGGAGGAGTTCGCGGACGTCCTGGTGACGATCGGGGTGCACTCGCCGAAGTTCGTGCACGAGGCGGACCCGGACGCGCTGGCGGCGGCTGTGGAGCGCTACGAGGTGCACCACCCGGTGCTGGACGACCCGGAGCTGAGGACCTGGCAGCAGTACGCGGTGAAGGCCTGGCCGACGCTGGTGCTGGTGGACCCGGAGGGCTACGTGGTGCACACGGCGGCGGGCGAGGGCCACGCCGAGGCGCTGCGCAGGGTGATCACGGAGCTGGTGGCCGAGCACGAGGCGAAGGGCACGCTGCACCGCGGGGACGGGCCGTACGTGCCGCCCCAGCCGAGGGCCACGGAGTTGAGGTTCCCGGCGAAGGTGGCGGTGACCAGGGCGAACACGCTGCTGGTGACCGACTCGGCGCACCACGGCGTGGTCGAACTGGCGGAGGACGGCGAGACGGTGCTGCGCCGCATCGGCAGCGGCGAGCGGGGCAGGGCGGACGGCGCGGCGGGGGCGGCCAGCTTCTCGGAGCCGGCGGGCATCGCGGTGCTGCCCGAGGAGGTGGCCGAGCAGGTGGGCTACGACGTGGTGGTCACGGACACGGTCAACCACCTGCTGCGCGGCATCGACCTGCGCACGGGTGAGGTGCGCACGGTGGCGGGCACCGGCGAGCAGTGGCGCAACGGGGACACGGACGGCCCCGCCGACAAGATCGATCTGACCAGCCCCTGGGACGTGGCCTGGTGGCAGCCCGCGGGCGGGGTCGTGGTCGCGATGGCGGGCAACCACACGATCGGCCTGTTCGACCCGGTGACCAGCACGGTGACGCGCTTCGCGGGCACCACGGTGGAGGGGCTCAAGGACGGCCCGGCGCAGGAGGCGTTCTTCGCGCAGACCTCGGGGCTGGCCGCCGACGGGGATCGGCTGTGGCTGGCGGACTCGGAGACCTCGGCCCTGCGCTGGATCGAGCCCGCCGGTGACGGCTTCGAGGTGCACACGGCGGTCGGCAAGGGCCTGTTCGACTTCGGCCACCGCGACGGGGCCGCGGACCAGGCGCTGTTGCAGCACCCGCTGGGCGTCGCGGTCCTGCCGGACGGCAGCGTGGCGGTCTGCGACACGTACAACTCGGCGGTGCGCCGCTACCAGCCGGGAACCGGTGAGGTGTCCACGCTGGCGACCGGGGTCGCGGAGCCCTCGGGCGCGGCGGTGATCGACGGGGAACTGGTCGTGGTGGCCTCGGCGGCACACCGGCTGGAGCGCCCGGTACCGCCCGGCATCGCGGCGCAGCTCGTGGCGGGCGAGGCGCACCAGGTGCGCAGGCCGCCCTCGGAGCTGGCTGCTGGCGAGGTGGAGTTGGTGGTCGTGTTCCAGCCCCCGCCAGGCCAGAAGCTGGACGAGCGCTACGGCCCGTCCACCCGGCTGGAGATCACCTCCTCGCCGCCGGAACTGCTCGTGGCGGGTGCCGGTGTGGACACGGCGCTGTCCCGGCGGATCGTGCTCGCGGACGGCATCGCCGAGGGCGTGCTGCACGTGGTGGCGCAGGCCGCGAGCTGTGATGACGGGCCGGGGGTCGAGCACCCGGTGTGCCGCCTGACCAGGCAGGACTGGGGCGTACCGGTGCGCGTGCGGCCCGAGGGGCCGAGCAGGCTCGCGCTGGTGATGGGCGGGGTGGACGAGCACGGCGCGGGCGCGGACCAGGACGTACCAGGAGCGAAGTAAACTCACCAGTGTGGCCGAGGCAAAGCTCCAGATCCAGATGCTGCACGACCGGGTTTTGGTGCGGATTTCGCCGGAGGACGGTGAGCGCCGCAGCAGCGGTGGCATCGTGATCCCGGCCACCGCGCAGGTCGCCAAGCGACTGGCCTGGGGTGACGTGCTCGGCGTCGGCGGGCACGTCCGCACCGTCAAGGTCGGGGACCGGGTGCTGTTCAACCCCGAGGACCAGCTCGAGGTCGAGGTCCAGGCCCAGACCTACATCGTGATGCGCGAGCGGGACATCCACGCCGTGGCGACCGAGGAGACCGAGCACGGCACCGGTCTGTACCTGTGAACGAGCGCTAGGGAGAGCGAGCAGTGCCCACCGACCACGATCCGCAGGAGACCGAGGTCGAGCGGACCACCCGCATACCCGTCTTCACCGAGCAGCAGACGGCCAGTTTCGCGCCGGTGTCCGGGGACCTGCTCGCGCCCGGTCCCGAACCGGAACCCGAGCCGTCCCAGGACAGGCGCAGGCTTACCCTGCGCAGGGGCCTGATCGTCGCGGGCGCCGCGGCTGGTGTGCTCGTCGTGCTGTACGGCATGGACATCCTGCTCTCCCAGGGCGCGGTCCCGCGCGGCACGACCGTGGCCGGGGTGGACATCGGCGGGCTCAGCCGGGCCGACGCCGAGCAGAAGCTGCGCCTGGCCGTGGAGCCGAGGACCACCCAGCCGATCAAGGTCAGGGCCGGTGAGGTCGAGGGCACCCTGGACGCCAGGCAGGCCGGGCTGGTGCCGGACTGGTCGGGCACCCTGGACCAGGCGGGCAGCCAGCCGCTGAACCCCTTCGCCCGGCTCACCTCGTTCTTCGCCCGCCGCGAGGTGCCGTTCGTGAGCACCTCGGACAGCGGCAAGCTGGCCGCGCAGCTGGACACCTTGCGGCCCAAGGTGGACCACGACCCGGTGGAGGGCGGCATCCGCTTCGAGGGCGCCAGCCCGGTGGCCGTTGACCCCAAGCCGGGGCAGAAGCTGGACGCCGAGGGCGCCGCGCGTTCCGTTGTGGACAACTGGGTCCTGGGCACCGCGGTGCCGCTGCCGGTGGCGACCACCCCGGTGAAGGTCAGCGCGGAGGCCGTGCGCGAGGCCATCGAGAAGATCGCGAAGCCCGCGGTCTCCGGCCCCGTCGCGGTCAAGGGCGAGGGCAAGGACGCCACGCTGTCGCCCGCGGCCATCGCGGGCGCGCTCGGCTTCACCGCCACCGACAGTGGTGCGCTGGCGCCGAAGCTGGACCAGGGCAAGGTGGTCGAGGCGCTCAAGCCGCAGCTGGCCTCGACCGAGAAGCCGGGCAACGACGCGGAGTTCGTGTTCGACTCGGGCAAGCCGGTGGTCAAGCCGTCCACCGAGGGGCGCGGGGTGGACTGGGACAAGAGCCTGGCCGGGCTCGCGGACCTGGTGCAGCGCAAGGACAACCGGGTGCTCACCGCGCAGTACGCCAAGCAGCCCGCCAAGATCACCACGGAGCAGGCCGAGCAGCTGGGCGTCAAGGAGGTCGTCGGCGAGTTCACCACCGGCGGCTTCGCCGCGGACTCGGGGACGAACATCCGCGTGGTCGCCGAGAAGGTCAACGGCGCGGTCGTGAAGCCCGGCGAGGTGTTCAGCCTCAACGGGTACACCGGCCCGCGCGGCGCTCCGCAGGGCTACGTGCAGGCGGGCGTGATCGAGAACGGCGCCCCGGCGCGGGAGATCGGCGGCGGCATCTCGCAGTTCGCCACCACGCTCTACAACGCCTCGTACTTCGCCGGACTGGCCGACGCCGGGCACCAGGAGCACAGCTACTTCATCAGCCGCTACCCGGCGGCGCGTGAGGCCACGGTGTTCCAGAACCCCGACGGCAGCAGCGTCATCGACCTGAGGTTCAAGAACGACTCGCCGAACGGCATCGCCATCCAGACCATCTGGACCCCCTCCCAGATCACCGTGAAGCTGTGGGGCACCAAGCGGTACCAGGTGGAGTCGGTGCCCGGTGAGCGGACGAACCCCGTGGAGCCGCAGCCAAGGCAGGGCCCGGCGACCAACTGCGTGCCCTCGGCGGGCGGTCCCGGCTTCACCGTCACGGACACCCGCGTGATCAAGGACCTGAACGGCCGCGAGGTGGCCAGGCAGACCCGCAAGAAGGCGTACGACCCTGCTCCGAAGATCACCTGCGGCGGCCAGTAGCCGGGGCCATGCTCCGCGCCTGACCCACCAACGAGTTCGGCCCCCTCACGTGCGGTGAGGGGGCCGAACTCGTTGGTGCGGTGGATCAGAACGAGGACTCGTCCACGTCCATCAGCGAGTTGTCGATGGTCTCCGCGATCTTGCGACGCGAGGACAGCTCGGGCAGCACGGTCTTGGCGAAGAACGAGGCCACCGCGACCTTGCCCTCGTAGAACGAGCGGTCCTTGGCCGACGGGGTGCCCGCCAGCGCGGCCAGCGCCACCTCGGCCTGGCGCAGCAGCAGCCAGCCGACCAGCACGTCACCGGCGGCCAGCAGCAGCCGCACGGTGTTCTGGCCGACCTTGTAGATGTTGCGCACGTCCTCCTGGGAGGAGGTCAGGTGGCCGATCATCGCGCCGAGGATGCCCTGCAGGTCCTGCAACGCCTGGCCCAGCGCGGCCCGCTCCTCCTTGAGCCTGCCGTTGCCGCCCTCGTTGTCCAGGAACTTCTGGATCTCACCGTTGATGAAGCCCAGGGCCTGGCCCTTGTCACGGATGATCTTGCGGAAGAAGAAGTCCAGCGACTGGATCGCCGTGGTGCCCTCGTACAGGCTGTCGATCTTGGAGTCGCGGATGTACTGCTCGATCGGGTAGTCCTGGAGGAAGCCGGAGCCGCCCAGGGTCTGCAGGGACTGCGCGAGCTGCTCGTAGGCCCGCTCCGAGCCGACGCCCTTGACGATCGGCAGCAGCAGGTCGTTGATCCGCTCGGCCAGCTTGACGTCCCCGTCGCCCGCCTTGATCTGGTCCTGGAAGGTCGCCGTGTACAGGTACACCGCGCGCAGGCCCTCGGCGTACGCCTTCTGCAGCATCAGGCTGCGGCGCACGTCCGGGTGGTGGGTGATGGTGACCCTCGGCGCCGTCTTGTCGGTCATCTGGGTCAGGTCGGCGCTCTGCACGCGCTCCTTGGCGTAGTCCAGCGCGTTGAGGTAGCCGGTGGACAGGGTGGCGATCGCCTTGGTGCCGACCATCATCCGGGCGTACTCGATGACCTGGAACATCTGCGCGATGCCGTCGTGCACCTCGCCGAGCAGCCAGCCCTTGGCGGGCACGCCGTGCTGGCCGAAGGTCAGCTCGCAGGTCGTGGAGACCTTCAGGCCCATCTTGTGCTCGACGTTGGTGACGAAGGCGCCGTTGCGCTCACCGCGGGCACCGGTCTCGCCGTCGAAGTGGAACTTCGGCACCAGGAACAGGCTCAGGCCCTTGGTGCCCGCCTTGGCCTCGATACCGGGGCCCTCGGGCCGCGCCAGCACCAGGTGCATGATGTTCTCGGTCATGTCCTGGTCGCCCGAGGTGATGAAGCGCTTCACCCCGTCCAGGTGCCAGCTGCCGTCCTCCTGGAGCACGGCCTTGGTGCGGCCCGCGCCCACGTCGGAACCCGCGTCGGGTTCGGTCAGCACCATGGTGGCGCCCCAGGCCTGATCGATCATGATCTGGGCCCAGCGCTTCTGCTCCTCGGTGCCGTTCTTGTCCACGATCATGGCGAAGCTCGGGCCGGCCATGTACATGAACAGCGCCGGGTTGGCGCCCAGGATCAGCTCGGAGGCGGCCCACTGCACCGAGGGCGGGATGCCGAAGCCGCCCAGCTCGTCGGGCAGCCCGAGCCGGTACCACTCGCCGTCCCACAGCGCCTTGTACGACTTCTTGAACGACTCGGGCAGCGTGGCCGAGTGCGTCTTCGGGTCGAACACGGGCGGGTTGCGGTCGGCGTCGGCGAAGGACTCCGCCAGCGGCCCGGTGGCCAGGGTGTTCAGCTCGCTGAGCACGCCACGAGCGGTGTCCTCGTCGGCCTGCTCGAACGGTGCCGTGCCGAGCCTGTTCTGGACGTTGAAGACCTCGAAGAGGTTGAACTCCAGGTCGCGGACGTTGCTCTTGTAGTGGCCCATGCTTCCTTGCTCCCCTACTAGCCGGTAACAACAGGATATTACCTGTCAGTACCCGTTGGGTGCAGCACTGTGCGCTTCAGAGTTTTCGCAGGTCAGGTCTCACCACTGTGCGCCTGGTTTCTTTCGGTGGCCGACAGCAGCAGTCACCTGCGCCGATGACGGCGCAGGTGACTTCCAACACCGTCGACCAGGAGCCTGCCGCCGTGCTGGAGGACGCCAGCCTTGCCAGAGGGGAACGCAGCCCCGCCGAAAAATTCACCCATTTGGGGCAGTCTCGAACGTGGAAACGATGGTCCAGACGAACCCATGCGGCTGAACTCGACCCCCTACTCGCGGCACAGATGGCCCACGAGGCTGCGCGGCAGGCTCAAGAACGCGAGCGCTACGAGCTCGAGGTGCTGGAGCCGCTTAGGCGCAGGAAGACCGCCCTGCTCGCTGACGAACAGCGCGAACTGCAGACTGCTTGTCAGCGGACGGCTGTCGAGAGGAGTCGGAACCGCCAGCGCGGGCTGTTCAAAGCGATCGCGCTGGTGGCCGTGCTCGCCGTGGTTGCTGCGGGGGTGTACGCCGCGTGGAACAGCCAGGTGGAGTGGCTCTGCGGGCGCGGAGTGTCACTGGCCGGTGCCAGGACGGCAGCGACGGTGCTGGAGGTCTCGGGCATCGCGCTGGGAATGCTGGCGCGCTGGATGCGGTGGAACGGCGGTACGGCGGTGGTGCCCCGAGTGAGTATGCGCCTGATCGTGGTGTTCGCCGTGGCCGTGAACGCCGCGCACAACGCGACGTCCGGCGGTCTGCTGGTCGGCGCGGTCTACGGGTTCGTCAGCGCGGTGGGCCCGGTGCTGTGGGAGGTCGTCGAGGCCGCGTTGTTCGCGGAGCAACACGGCAGCTCGCTCCCGCGGTTCGGCACGCGGTGGCTGTTCTTCCCCTGGCGCACCCTGGGTGCTCTGGCCACTGCTGTCGAGCTGGGGATCTCCGATGCAGGGCGGGCGTGGGCTGCCGCACTGGCCAGGAGGCCCTACCGGTGGTGGAGAAGGCTCGCCTGGTCGCGCCAAGTCCGCGGCCTGGTCGCTGCGAACCAGGAGGCTTCGGTGGAGCGCGCGGCTCGCATGGAGGCCGAGGTGGCGAACCGCGAGCGAGCCGTCGACCAGGTGCTCGGCTCGATCGCCCTTTTGCTCGGGCCGGCGGCCCTACGAGGCGTGGCTCGTCAGCTCGACCAGCGGGCACAGCGAGGCACTGAGCCCAGCGGCTCGCCGACCTCTACCGACGACCCGTCTCGTGACACAACGGCGGCCACCGAGCCGCAGCTCGCAGCGCGCTGCCCTGAACACGCGGCCGAGCGGGCCAGCAATGCAGCGAGCCAGGCGCAGCGAGCTGCCGAGCCATCGACGACGGCTCTCCGAGTTGAGCAAGAGGACGCCACCCGGCCGATGCCCCGGGTCGTCGTTCAGGCGGGCGAGCCGGTGGAGCTGAGGATGTCGCCCCAGGAGCAGCGGGCCTGGCAGCACTGGCTCGAAGCACGGGATCGCGACGAGTACCCCTCGGGCGCTGACCTCGACCGAGCCACTGGCGCCAACAACAAGGCGCGGGCCTGGCTACGCCGCTGGGCATCTGCCGGCTTGATCACCGCCGAGGAGCACGCCCGAGCCAAGGCCCGGAAGCGGTCCGCTGCCTAGCCACACCAGGCGGTTCAGGCGCCACGTGGTCCACCAGCTCGTTCATCGACCAAGGAAGGATGCCCATGACCAACGATGCAGCGCGGTGCCCTGAGGAGACCGAGCCAACATCGCGTCACGTGGCTCGGTCCCGACGTGCCGCTCGCAGGGGCGAGCCAGTTCACACCGAGCCAGGGCGGCTCGGGTGAGCCCGGCGGAGCGGCCGCCGACTGACTACGGGCCGGTACAGCTCGCCAATCACGCAGGGCTCCCCCGATGGCTCGTAGAGCGAGCTGTCGAGCGAAGCCTGATCCCACAAGGGGACGCCGCTGGCGGCCGGTGGTCTGCCAACCTCGCTGACGAGGTGGCTCGGAGAGCGGAGGAGATCCGAGCCGCCATCGGCCCCGAGCACCCGGTCGGCGCGAACCGAGCTGCCGAACGGCTCGCCGAGCGGCTCGGCCTGGAGGTGGAGGGAGCGGACGTACGGCTGCTTGCAGAGCAGGGCCTCCTGCACGCGGTGGGGGACTACAAGGGCTTCAACCTGTATGACTGCCGCGACGTGGACGAGATCGATCCGGCTCTGGTCGAGCAGTGCGTGGTGGAGCGTCTGGCGTGGGCGGAGGCCAGCATGTACACGCGCGATGCGGCGAAGCAACTGGGCTGGACCCTGGAGGAGTTCCTGCGGGTCGCTGGCGAACGAAGCCTGCGGCAGGGACGGTTCGGGCGCTTCCTGCGAGACGATGTCGAGCTGCTGCATGACGATGAGGAGCTCGACGAGGCTGTGCGAGGAGCCCGGCTGCTCGGATCCGACGAGGCGGCGCACCTAATCGAGTTGCAACGCAGGGACTTCGACTACTGCGTTGCCGCCGGCTGGGTCTCGCCAGCGGACGAGGTCGACCGGAAGGTAGGGCGTCGTCGCTGGGTGGTTGTACCGCTATACCGGGCGAGCGATGTTTTGGCCGTGCTGGAGATTCCTGGGGTCGCCTGGGACGAGGTCCGGTCTGTCCCGCCAGGCCAGCCGTCACGGCTGCGGGAGTTCGCGTCGCTGCCTCTGGCTCGGGCGACGTTGGTCCGCGGCTTCGCCGCAGACCTTGGCGAACGACACGGGATCACTGTGACGGCCGACTACGACGACCGGCGGGACCGGTGGGAGCTGGAGTGGGCGCCCAACGCCGAACGCGCCCCAAGCCGGGAGGACGTTCGGGCCGCGTTGCTCGCTGACCCGGATCTCAAGCCGCACTCGCCGCGCATCGCGCTGCGGGTCTCGACCAGTGACAAGGAATCGTGACGTGCTGGGTGGAAACCTCGACATCATCTGGGCGCAGGCCGTCCGAGATCGTGCTCTGGAGTCGGTGCTCGTGCCGGTCGACGACGACGCCGGTCCTCTGCTCCGGTCGGTGCTGGTCGACCTGGCGACGGTCAGCCGCGACAGCGTGGCCTTGTCGGCGCTGCGAGGTTCGTGCTGGCAGCGTGCGCAGGTCAGCGTCGAGCGGGGTGAGGGGCAGATGGTGCTATCGCTGACGCTGCCCACAGGGCTGGCGAGCCTGTGGTCGGCTGCGCGCCGCGCGCCGCGCCCGAGCGTAAAGGACGAGCCTCCAACTCGAGTCGTTGACGACGACGGTGTGACCTGGACGGCCTGCCCGCACGCTGACTCCGTGGTCTTCCAGCCGAACTCACGAGCCAGGAAGCATGGCGGACTGCCTGGTGCGCTGGACTTCGGAGAACTGCTCGGTCAGCGCTGGCCGTACCGGGTCGTTGAGCCGGTGGCACCGCACGAGGACCACGCAGCCCTCGTGCCGGTGCTGGTGGCTGCTGGGCGCAGGGCCATGGCGTCGGTGTTGGTCGCGCTGGGGAAGCTAGTACTGCTGTGTGTGGAACGGGAACGCATCCGGACCTGTGGAACGTTCAGCCCTGCCTGGCGGGACGGCACCTGGGAGCTGACCGCAGGTAGGCCCGGATCATCCGAGTCGGAGGCGCTGATCGCGGCGGTGTGGGACGGCGGCCTGGACATCGCGGACAGCCGGACGGACCCCAGCGCGGTCTCCGCGGTTTACGCCACCTTGTACCGGTGGATCACCGGCCCGACCTACATCGAGGTCGCCGAGAACCTGCTGCACGTGGTTGGCGCCGTGATCGACGAACGCGGCGGCTGGGACCTGGTCGCGGACCAGTGGCTGCGCGGTAAGTCAGTAGCGCCGGGGCAGGATCGCATGGCCGCATCCGTGCGGGCCGCTCGACTACGTGACCTGTTCGCTTCTGCGGCAACGAACCCGTGACCTGAGTACAGGGGTGGGTGGCTGTCGCATCAAGATCACCCCTCGGCTCCGGGGCGCGGACCGCTGTGCGCTAGCGTCTGGCCAGCGGCCCTGCGGGCCGCCGTCGTCATTCTGCGGAACGGCGGCGGCGTGCGTTCGCGGTGTGCCGTAGTCGTAGCCGACTGGCGCCATTGGCCGGGCAGAATCCTCGACCACGCACCTGCGTGACCCCAGGAGTCTGCCCATGCCACGAGGCGTGCACCCCTTCAACTCGCGAGATGCCCGGATCGCTGCGCGCGTGCGCTGGGATCGCGAGTCCAACCGAACCGCGGCCACGGAGCCCATGCGGCAGGCGCTGTACGAGAAGTACGAGCGGATTGTCGATCCGAACAACATCCTGGCGTCCGCCGAACGTGCCCGGCGCGCTGAGGAAGCCCGACGCACTGACCTGATGCGCGCCTCCAGGATCGCGGCGAAGCGGCGGAGTGCCCGAGCGCGGGCTCGCCGTGAGGAGGCGGAGCAGTTGCGGCGTAACCGGTTGGGCCTGGACCCGATCGAGGAGGACATGGAGAACTGCCCCGAATCCGCTTGACCCCATAACGCCGAACGCGCCCCGTGGGGCGGGGCGCGTTCCGGTGCTCACCTCTCCGTACCCTTGCCAAGGAACTTGAGGCACCTGTGAGTATCCACGATGGGGCCTCGGTCGTCGACGACCGGGCTCCCGATGGCGCCTGCCCACCTGATGTCGAGGTGGACGCCGCCGAGGACAAGAAGCCGAGCCAAACTCGGCAGCTGGTCGAGTACGTGCTGGCGCACTATGAGCTCGGGCTGACTGAGGAAGGCGCGCCGTGTGCGGTGCAGATCGATGGACCGAACGTCGCGCTGCCGCTGCGGAGGTTGCGGCCGCTGCTGGCCGCGCAGTTCTATGAGCGGACCGGGATTCCCCCGAACGGTGCGACCTTGGCCGACGCGATGCGGGTGATCGAGGGGCGCGCGCTGGCGGGCGAACCTGCTGGCGTGAGCCTGCGGCTGGCCCGTCACGGCGATGGGATCGTGATCGATCTCGGTACCGCAGACGGCCGGTGCGTGCTGGTGCGGCCCGGCCACTGGAAGATCCTTGGCCGCTCGCCTGTGCCGTTTCGGCGGACGAAGCTGACGCTGCCGATACCGGTCCCCGTGCCGGGCCGCACCGAGGAGGGGCTGCACGCGCTGCGCGGGCTGATCAACGCGGAGGAGCGGGAGGCCAGGCTGATCGTGGGTTGGATGGTGACCGCGCTGGTGCCCGACATCGCGCGGACGGTGCTGCTGCTCACCGGCGAGCAGGGCACCGCGAAGTCCAGCCTGGCGCGGACCCTGGTGACTACGCTGGATCCCACGCCCGCACCGACGCAGTCCGAACCGCGGGACATCCGGCAGTGGGTGGTGAGCGCGAACTCGTCGTCCGTGGTGTGCGTCGACAACCTGTCGACGATCCCGGGCTGGCTCAGCGACGCGATGTGCCGGGCCGTCACCGGTGAGGCGATGGTCGACAGGCAGTACTACACCAACGAGGACGTCAGCGTTCAGCAGTTCCGGAGGGCGCTGATCCTAACCTCGGTCGACCCCGGCCACATCGCCGGGGACCTGGCCGAGCGGCTGATGACCGTTGAGCTGCAACGGATCGCCGCCTCCCGCCGCCGGGACGATGAAGACCTCGCCGCCGCGGCGGCGGCGGCCAGGCCGCTGATCCTTGGCGCGGTGCTCGACCTGCTCGCCAGCACACTGCTCCAGCTGCCGCAGGTCACGCTGGCCACGCTGCCCAGGATGGCCTCGGCCGCCCGGTACCTCGCCGCGCTGGACCAGGTGACCGGCTGGTCCACGCTGCCGGACTACCTGTCGCGCTGCGACTCCGGCGCCGCCGACGTGGTCGCGAGCAGCCCGGTCGCGGAAGCCGTGCGTCGCCTGGTTGCCGCCGAGGGCGAGTGGACCGGCTCGGCCACCGAGCTGCTGGCCGTGCTGGCCCGGCACGCCGGCGACCCGTTGCCCAAGAGCTGGCCGAAGGATTCCACGCGGCTGTCCGGGACGATCAACAGGCTGGCGCCCGCACTGCGCCAGCTCGGCTTGGCCGTCGAGTCCGGGCGGGCACCGGACCGGAGCCGACGACGCACCTGGACGCTGGCCGCGTCCATGTGAGCGAGCGCCCCTCGGCGCCGAGCTGGCGCGGATCCGGTGCGCAGGAAGGGAGACCGGCACCGGGACGGTGGCGGGCGTGCCTTGCGTGGGCCAGACCGGGGACACGGTGTTGTTGCCGTACTGATGGGGGTTCCCGACAGCTGAGAGGCATCGGGAACCCCCATCACCGTGCCCTCGGACGCTGCGCATCTTCTTCACCTTAATGATCAAGATGGCTAGCGTCCGCAGTGTCCGACCGTGCTGAACTGGCGTGCTGAACTGCGAAGATCGGCGGACGCTACACGGTGGCGTGGACCGGCCACCAGCATCCTGCACTGTCCGCGCCTTGTCTCCACCGGGTAGTTCCCACCAGCTAACCGGCGCTCGGTTATCAGAGGGCAACTGTGGGCAACTCGGTACGGAAGTCTGGGAGCACGCAACGGCCCCGAGTTGTCCACAGGCGGCAGCCGTTTGTTTACGCAGCCCTGCCACCGTTGTTTGAAACGATCCGAGACGCGAGTGGAAAGGCGACAGCGCGTAGGAGCGTCAGGAGGTTCTCGTGGATGCACCTTCGCAGGTAGATACATACACGTCCACTTTGTGATGTGATCTGAGTCTCACTCGGTTTGGCGCATTCGAGCGACTTCGGATGAAACGGCACGCTCGATTGCTCCCCGCTACCTGCTGAGTGCGTAGCGTGTGCGCGTGCATCTCTACCACCTGATATTGGCGATTGGGGCGACAGGACGGCTGACGCGGCTCACCACCACCGATGTCATCACCCAGCCGCTGCGCCGACGGGTTCACCGCCTGGTGCTCTACAACCGGTCCGAGCGCGCCACGCTGGCGCCACAGCAATGGGCCCCCGTGACCAGCGGTTCGAGAACGCTACCCCGCCACTGGGTCTACGCGCTGCTGACCTGCGACTGGTGCGTGGCGGTCTGGATCGCCACCGCCATCGTCACCGTGGACTCCGTCTGCGGGAACTCACCGGCGGTCCTGGTACCCGAGGCGGTACTGGCGACGGCCTTCTTCGCAGGCTGGCTCACCACCAACTCGACCTCCGCCCGTCACGTTCAACCACAAGAAGGGACTGCTGCCATGACGACCGAGAAGACCGCGATCGCCTCGCCCTGGGTGATCGCCTACGCCGAACTGGCGACGCTGTACGCGCTAGAGCGCGCCAACGCACGGTTGCTGCACCAGCTGCCGCGCTCAGCCCGCCACCACAGCAACGGGCTGCGGACCGCGGACCGGGCGACCTGGCACACCAAGATCGCCACCGACGACATCGACGTGGACCAGCTGCTCGACGGCGCACTGGCCCGGCTGGACAACGCCGAACAGGTGCTCGGCGCTGAGACCGCGGTGTGCCTGCGCGACACCATCGGCACCTACCTGAAGATCCTGCTCGCTGCTGGCCTGCCATTCAGCCGGGATGACCTCGCCCGTGTCCTGGCCTCGCGGCAGCAGTGCCTGCCCAGCTCCACCGCCGCCTGACCGCTACGCTCCACGTGTTGACCGTGCCGACTGGCGACCATGGCCGGGCACACCCCACTGGTATGGCGGTGTGCGGTGCACGATCGGGGCCAGGACCACTGGAACATCGTCCGGCGCCGCGCCGACGCGCACCTGACCCGCGAGCAACAGCACCTTCGCTCCGTCGTTGACCAAGCCCTCACCCGCTACCTCGACACCGCCCGCTCCGCTGTCCTGCACGGCGTGACGCGAGCAGGCGTCACCGCCGACGCGAACCCCGGCGAGCTGGCGCCCAACCTCGACGCCTGGCCTCCGTCCCTGATCTGGCGTGACTGTGCCGCCCTGATCACCCACGGCACCGAGTCCGGCTGGCGTGAGGCGTGGAACAGCACCGTTCCCGGGCCGATCCCGTCGATCCTCTCCGAGATCGACTACCTCGAGGCGCATCTCGCTGACACCACCACGCGCCTGACCGGCGCGACCTGGCCGGACGAAGTCCACGACAGAGTCCGCGCCGAGATCAGCGCCTCGCTCCTGACCCGTGAGCCCCTCGCTGTCCTCCGCGATCGTGTCGCCGCTGTGCTCGACCTGGATCGCTGGTCGCACCGCGCCGAGGCGATAGCCCGCAACGAGACGCTGGCCGCCTACAACGCAGGTACGCACGCGGCCGGCCTCGCGCGGCAGCGTGTGCTGGGCGAGCAACTGCACAAGCAGTGGATCGCCGCCGGGGACGCCCGGACTCGCCCGGCACACCTGGCGGTGAGTGGCGCGGTGGTGCGCGGGGACGAGGCGTTCTCGGTCGGTGGCGAGGCGCTGCGGTTCCCGCACGATCCGCAGGGCTCCGCGGCCAACACGGTTGAGTGCCGCTGCGTCCTGGCCTGGCTCGATGACGACGAAGCCGCCCAAACCCACGAGTTGGCGACCAGCCTCAGCCCATCCGAGATCGACGGGACTCCGACCATGGCCCAGACCCCCTCCCCGGCAACCATGCAGGCCAGCGCGTCTGCCCGAAGCCAGGACGACGCCACCCTGCCACTGGACGACTCGCCCACGGAGGCCAACGACGAGCACCGGTTCCCGTCCTGGGCCGACCGGATCGCTGAGACCGTCCCCGCTGAACCCGACCCCGTTTTCTTCACCAACCCTCAGTTGACCGGCCCCACGAAGGTCTGCGTGCTGGGTAACCATCGGGTCTACGGCCATCTCGCGGCATGGGATTCACGGCACGTCGTGCACGACGTGCCGCCCCCACGCTGCCCGGCCGGGGGAAGCTACGCGAAGTTCCACCGACACCCTGTCCGGTGCGCCGACGGGTCGACCGTGCTCACCGGCCCCTTGGCCACGGGTGGGCACGGACCGCAGCCGGTGGATGTCGTCGCGGTGATGCGGCACTACGACGACCCGCAGTACGTCGCCGCGGACGTCGTGGTCGGCGAGGACGAGTGGGGCATCTGGTGCTCGGGTGCGCTGCGGCCCGGCGTCAGCCCTGAGCAGATCCGGTTCCTCCAGACCTACTCACTGAGCGGGCACTGGCTGTGGGATGAACTCCTGGCAGCGTGCAGCGTGAGCGTCCCCGGCTTCCATCTGCCTACCGACCCCGAGGTCGTCGCGCTGGCTGCCTCCGGGCAGTCGACGCGTGTCCGCCTCGCGGAGCCCCATCATCGAATGGCCTCCGATCATGCTGGCCGTGTCGTCTCCCTCGTCGCAGCGGGCATCGTGACGGCCGAACAGCCGCCGCGCAGTTGGGTGAGCGAGGACATGTGGACGCTGATGCGAGCGCTGCGGTGTGCAGCCAGGATCGAGGGCCGTGTCGAGGCAGCGCGAGCGCGGATCGGTGGTGCTGAGTGACGAGGCAGACTCGCCGGCGTGGTCGACGAGTTGAGCGGTCGGCTGGGTGATCTCACGCATGTGCCGGACAACGGCCCCCCGTCAGGCTTGACGCGCAGACTCACGCGACCGCGCGGCGAGGTCGGGATAGCTCGTGCAGGACCAGCTCACCGCGGTGCAGGACCGGAAGGATCGGCCATGTCCCAGACTGTGCGCACCGCGTTGTTCGAGCCGGAGTACTGGCAGCAGGCCCATCAAGTCGACGCTGCCCTCCGTGAAGAGGCTCCGGTGCATCGCGCGACCGCTCCGTCAGGTCTGCCCGTCTGGGTCATCATGCGGTACCACCCAGCTCAGGCTGCTCTGGAGGATGACAGGCGGCTGCGTAAGGACTCCGCGCGGCTCACCGAGATCATTAAGCAGCAGTTCCTAACGCGGGGGAAGCCCGCTGAGCTCAGCATGCTCTACGGCCCGACGATGCTGATGGCGGACGCCCCTGACCACAGCCGTCTTCGGAAGCTGCTGGCCCGCGACTTCACAGCGCGGCGTGTCGAGCAACTCGGAGCTCGGATCGAGGCGATCACCGATGGACTGCTCGACGCGACTCCTCCCGGCGTCGAAGTGGACATCATCGATCAGTTGGCGCTGGCCATGCCGCTGTTGGTCATCTGTGAGCTACTGGGCATACCGATGCACGACCGTGCCCAGTTCGGGCGATGGGCCTCAGCGCTGATGCGTGACCAGCCAGAAGTCACTATCCCTGCTTCGCAGGAGCTCACAGGTTTTCTTGCCGATCTCATCGGACTACGTCGTCAAAAGCCGTCTGATGACCTGCTCTCGGCGATGGTCACCGCGCAGAGTTCTCAGGTCGAACGATTGACCACAGAAGAACTGCTCGCCACTGTTTTCTTGTTGCTCGTCGCGGGCTTCGAGACCACTGTGAACCTGCTGGGCAACGCGATTGCTGCACTGTTGAAGCATGATCTGTGGCAACGGGTTGCGGCCCGGCCTGAACTGGTGGGTGCCGCCCTGGAGGAGACCGCGCGATGGGACTCACCAGTCCGTTCGGCAACACACCGGTGGACTGCGGTCGATGTGCGGGTTGAGGATTTCACCATACCAGCTGGGGAGATCGTGCATGTCGGCTTGGCGTCCGCGAATCGCGATCCCCGACGCTTCGGTGAGACGGCTACCGTGTTCAATCTTGATCGGGAAGATAATCGACATCTGGCGTTCGGCTACGGTCGTCACTTCTGTCTCGGTGCGCAGATGGCGAGGTTGCAGAGCAGGATCGCGCTGACCAAACTGCTCGCACGCTTCCCCCGCGCCCGACTCGCGATACCGTTCGAAGAGTTGCGGCGCAAGCCGAGCGTGATTATGAACGGTTACGAGACGCTACCAGTGTTACTCGGTTGAGTGTTCACTAGATCGCTCACTGAGAGTGCGACTGGGTGAGCATGACCGCAAGTTGTGTACGACTGCCGGTGCCCTCCAGGTCCAGCTTGTGGAAGATGTTGGCCAAATGGCGCTCGATGGTTCGGCGCGAGAGGACGAGCTTCTGCGCGATCGCCACATTGTCCAGTCCTTGTGCCACGAGGTGGGCCACTTCGAGTTCGCGATCAGTGAGGCCGCGAATCGGACTATCTTGAGTGGGCGCAGGTGCTGTTGACGCAGCGTTCTGGCGCTCGATGACGGTCCGTCGTCCGCGTTCGAAAGCGCGTCGGAAAGCAGCATGCCCAATCGTGGCCTCGATGCGCTGGACGGCTTCGTCCTGAGCATTGGCGAACAAGGTGATCTGATCCAGGGCGATCTGCAAGGGTTGCCGCATTCCGTCGGAGACGCCGAGCAGTTCTGCTGCCTCCTCGAAGTGCCCGAGAAGTGCTCTCGCGCACCCTTGCCCCATTGGGGCCCAGGAATTTCCCCAGCCGTCACCAGTCGCGGCGAAGTGTTGCTCCGAAGCGTCGAAGTGGGTAAGGCTCGTTGCCGGATCACCTTGCCACAGATGCGTCCAGCCTGCGTTCCAATGAGCCCACGCGTAGGCCCAGCGGGCGTCCTGGAATGTTTCCGCCTCGCGAAGGACTTCGGTGGCGACGTCGAGAGCTTCGGAACGTGGGCCAAGACGGGCGATACCCAAACCCACGAAGAGCTTGGCTTGATGGGTGCCGCCTGTGTCACCGATCGCGGCGAACTCCGCAACCGCCTGTTTCAGCAAATCGACCCCGCGGGAAAGCCCCTCGATTGTCGTGTACCCGAATATGTGGTAGGAGCCATGTGCGTAGCTCAGGGCAGGAATCAGTGGTCCACCGAGTTGCGCGGCTTTGGCGCGGGCCTCCTCCAGCAACGTCTCAGCCTCGGGACGAGCACCCTGGACCACCGCCGCCCACACGTCGAGCGCCATCGTGGTAACCAGCAACGGGCTGAGCTGGACATGACCGCTCGGTCGGTAGACACGCTGGAGTTCACGACGGGCGTTGGGCAGGAAGCCGCTCCAGGTGGGCTGACGACACGCCACCCAGTTCGCGGCGATGTTCTGGGCAGTGGCGATGTCGTCGTGCCGCAAACTCCAGTCGATCGCGCTGGCCAGGTTGGGTGAATCCGCGTGCATCTGCCGCAACGTGCTCTCCTCGTGGTCCTGCCACGTGGCGGCGGCCCGCTGGGCGACGACGAGAAAGTGATCACGATGGCGTTCGTGGACGGCGCTGGCGAGGCCACCGAACTCGCGCAGCCTGGCGGCCCCGTACTCCCTGATCGGCACCAACAGCCGATACCGCGTCGTCCGGTCCGTGGTGACGTCAGCATCGAGCACCGATCGGAACACCAGTTCGTCGAGTAGGTCCGCCAACTCCCACTCATCGATATTGACCTCGGGAAGGTCACAGAGCGCCTGGACCGCAGACGCGTCGAAGCTACCTTCGAAGACCGAACACACCGCCCACAACTTGCGTGCTGGAGGCGTGCAGCGGTCTCTGGAGGCTTCGAAGCTGGCCTCGAGCGTGATGTGGTGTGGCGCTTCGGCAGGGTCGGTGCCCAGGGCGCTGATCCGCCTGCTCAGCACGTCGTACACCTCGGCCGGCGACTGGCCCAACTCTGCAGGTGTCCGTGCGGCGAGTCGCCTGGCAGCCAGGACCAGAGCCAGGGGGAGACCGTCGACGAGCTGGCACAACCTGGCGGCGTCCTGAACCTGGCTGCCTTCGATGGGGTGGCCGACGGCGGCGGCACGGTCGGCCAACAGTTCGTAGGCGGCGTTGCCGCGCGGGTTCGCGAGGGTGGGAACAGGCAGAGGCGGGATCGTGATCGCGTGTTCTGCCCTGAGTCCCAGGCGCTGGCGGCTCGTGGTCAGCACGCGGACGGTGTTCGATTGGCTGATCATCGCGCTCACCAGCGCGGTGACCGCGTGTGCCAGGTGCTCGCAGTTGTCGATAATGACGAGCATCGGCTCGCTGCGGCGCAGGTGCTCGACCAGCACGTCCAGGGCTGGTCGAGCGGTTTGGTCCATGATCCGCAGAGCGGTGATCATCCGGTCAGGAACACGGTCCGCGCCGGCGACATCAACGAGCGACACCCACCACACGCCTCCGAGAAAGGCACTGCAAACCTCGTGTGCCAACTCGCTAGCCAACCTGGTCTTGCCCACCCCACCCACGCCGATGAGGGAGATCACCCGGTGGGTTCCCAGGTCCCTGCGGACCCGGGCGACGAGGTCAGCGCGTCCGACGAACTGCCCCTCGTCAGGCGTCGGCAGGCTCCCGGACCGCTGGCGACGTTGTTCCACACACCTACTATGCCGTTCACCGTCACGGCGTGCGCACGGATCATTCCTCCGTGTCGCAACAGCCGCAGGATGAGTGTGGAGTTGGGTGATCTCGCCCATGACAGCGCTGCCACCAGGAGGCCAAGCTGAGCGGGCAACAACACAAGGCAGCTGGCCCGCGAAAGGTTGCCTCGGCATCCATAGGGGGGAGACCGAGGGAATCCTGCCGGTCGGACAAGCCTCGCAGGGTGGACAAGCCGGTCGGTGCCGATCCGACCGGCTTCACCGTTTCGCGGCGTGTGCGGGAGGTCCACCAACGCGTCGTCGCACACGTCGCCCGCAACAAGGAGCGTGCACGTCATGTGCTGTGGATCGTCGGAGAGGCCTGTCCCCTCGCAGCGAACCGGCATGAGTAAAACCGCGTCGGTGAACAGCTTCGTCGTCAACTACCCCAACGGTCGCAGCCAACCCTTCGCGCTGGAGTGGCAGGCAGCCGCAGCGGCGGCCATCAGCGGCGGAACATACGAGCAATCCTCAAACCAGATGGCTCGACCGAGTGAACTTGCTGTGGGACAAGCCAATCAGTGAGCACATGACGCGCTGCACGGTCTAACCTGACCGTAGGGCTACCGCCGACAGCACCTTGGCGGCGAACCGAATCTCGCACCGACTGGTGGCCATGGCCGGGTGCACAACACCGTGATGTTGTGCACCGGAGGCCAGCGTGGACCAGCTCACCGATCTGATCACCCATACCCTGGGGTTGGACCTGGGGACGGGAGCGGATCGGGCCGCGAGCGTAGCCAGCCACCTGCGGGATCTCGACGGCATCGACCTGGATGCCCTGCTCGCCGCGAGCGTCGAGGCGTTCGAGCGGGCCTACGCCGACGGCGACTACGACCCCACTGGTCATCTCGATGTCTCCGAGTCTGTCCCGCTTGTGGACGGCATGGAGGCACTGGCCGACCTCGCCGAGGCGGTGCGGAACGTGCTCGCTGAGCGCGCGCAGCACCGCGCCGAGCAGGCCCGGTATATCGCCGCACTCGCTGACCGGGTGCGCACGCCACCAGCAACTCCGTCCGCACCGGCTGGTGCTGGCGGTGATCAGGACCGCGCGCAGGACCCCGAACCGAGCGCGCGGAATGGCGTGGAGGACGAGCAGGTCGCGCCCGACCCAGCCTCGTCCTCCACGCCGGTCCCCACGCCGCCCGCTGGCGGCAGCGCCGATCCGGCGCCCCCGATCGCGACCGCTCACCCCCCGGCGGTCGCACCCGCACCGGATTCCGGTGCGGTTCCCGCGTCGGTGCCACCTTCGGTCCCCCCTCCCTCGGTGGCACCGACGCCCACTACCGTCACCGCCTCTGCGGTACGCCCACGGCCCAGCACCGTGGCCGCCCTCATGTCCAGCCGCCATGCGCCCGCCGCACCCCCGCCCGCAGCGAAGCCGCTGCGCAGGTTCTCGATCACCGCCTCGGCGGAGGTGCCGAACACCCCCTATGGCAAGGACCTGACGCTCGCCGAGCTGGCCGCCGCCGCGCTGGCGCGATTCGCGACGTTCCCAGTGGGCCAAGCCCAGAGCGTGAAGGCCAACGTGGGGTTGCTGCACCGCAACCACGCGCCGGAGATCCAGCTCACCGGCAACCAGTCCGATGTCGAACTGCTCGACCGGGTCGCCGACGAGCGGCGGCTGCCCGGTGGCAGCTTGGTCGCGGCAGCCACGCAGCGCTCGCTCACTGCGGCGGCCCAGGCCCCATCGATGATCAACGATGTCTGGACGACCCCCAGCGAGACCGACTACTCGCTGGTGCCATCCATGGCTACGACAGATGGCCTACTGGATCTACCCGTGACCGGAATGCCCGCGCGAGGCGGCCTGCGCTACCCGTGCTGGACTTCCTACCCCGAGCAGGAACGCGACAGCGACCGCAACGGCTGGCACGGCACCGCGGTGATCCACCCCAACGACCCGGCCCAGCCTGATGCCGGGATCCAAAACCCGACCTTCTTCCACCAGCCCGCGAACTACAAGAAGTCGATCTCGGGGCCGACCGTGGAGTGGAGGGAGGCCCGGCAGTCCCTGACCTACCTGGGTATCGACTCCGACGTACTGCGGGACCGGACGTTCCCGGAGGCCACGGAACGGTTCCTCGCCGATGTGCTGGTGCATCACCAGCACTACATGAACGAGATCTACCTCAGCCACGTCCGGGCGGCCAGCGACCTGGTGCCCGCGTTCAGCGTCGCGCATGGTCCCGGCCAGGTCGGGTCGGTCAGCCTGACCCTCCTGGACCGCCTGGGCCTGCTGATCACGTGGTTCCGGGGCCGGTACAAGCTGGCGAAGGGCTCCACGCTCGAACTGGTGGCGCCGGAGTGGTTCGCCGAGTACGTCCGGCGGGACTTGGAGAAGAAGTCTAACCGCCCTTGGGGAACCGTTGGTGACGCGGAGATCACCGCGTTGTTTGCGCAGTACGCGACGCGAGTGCAGTGGGTGCGGGACTGGCAGGAGCTGGGCGACCGGGACGACCCGACGGGCGGGTTCCCGCGGATCATGCCACCGGAGGCGTGGCCGTCCACTGTGGAGTTGATGGCCTACCCGGCGGGCTCGTGGGTGCTGTCCGAGGCGAACATCCTGACGCTGGGGGTGGAGTACGACTACCAGCTCCTCGAACAGAACCGGTACTCCAAGAGCTTCACGGAGGACGCGTGGCTGCTGCTCAACCGCTCCAACCGGTCGTTCGTGGTGACGCTGATCGACCTGTCCGCCAATGGCGCGACGGGCCCGTTCCGTGACTCGATCACGACCTCGGCCAGCCTGCACCCTGTCGTCTCTCCGGAGCAGGCAGCCGCCGCCGCTGAGCAGTCCGCGCAGAGCGATCCGGCCCCCAGCGAGAGCACCGCGCAGGCCCCGGCCGCCACCGGAGCGGTCCGGACCCCGAAGAAGTAGCCGCTGCACCCCGCTTGTGGTGATCAGCGGCAGTGAGAGGTGACATGACCAGCGGCGCTCCTGTGGTGCCCCGCGTGCACGTCGCCGCGGCGAGCGGCGCGATGCCGCACCGGTTCGGCCTGTTCTCCGCGGCCACGATCCTGGAGAACGCCGATCCGCACGAGCTGGGCGGGATCGAGTACGAGGCGGTGACCAGCACACGCGTGGACGGGTGGCCGGCCCCCGGACAGCCGGGTGCGCCGCCGTCTGGGGTGAAGACGCCGTACCCGACCAGCAGCGTCGTGGTGGGCACGCCGTTCGCGGTGTTCGCCGCTGTCGATGACCTCCTCGGGCACGACGAGCCGATGGTGCGCGCCCAGTTGCGTCAGCGGTTCCTGTGCGGCGAGCAGGCCGCTGTCGAGCGGATCGTGCGCACCGGGGAATTCGGGAACTGGCCGCACTTGGCCAGTGCTTCCGTGCTGGTGCCCGACGCGCCGGGGGTGGACCTGTGCGACGCGGTGGGGCTGCTGGAGCAGTGGCTGGCCGAGACCCTCGGGGGAACCGGGGTGCTGCACGCGCCGCGCACGATCGCCCCGAGGTTGGCGCAGGCGCTGTGCATGGTCGTGTCCGGGCCGACCGCGCAGACGGTGCTCGGGTCCACGTGGGCGCTGGGTACCGGCTTTACCGGCGGCCCTCCGAACTCTGAGGGCACCGACCACGAGGTGGATGACGGGTCGTTGTGGTTGTACGCCACGGGCCCGGTGACCATCCGCCGCTCCGCGCTGATCGAGCCCGCCACCTGGACCACCGGCGCGGTCGACCGTGCCACTAACCGGGCACTGCTGGTCGAGGAGCGGATCTACGTCGTGGACTGGCCCACCACTGTGGCCGCCGTACGGGTCAGCGCCCCCTCCGCAGGCATGCGCCCCGGCTGGGCCCCCGCGTCGATGTCGAGGAGCAGCGCATGAGCGGCACCGCCTACATTGGCGCCTCCCGTATGCGGGTCACCCGCGTGGATGCGTGCGGGCGCACCGCGTACGGCCCCGCGTCGATGGCGGTCTCGGCCGGGTTCGCGGCCGCGGAGATCAGCCCGGAAATCGAAGACGGCGACGACGTGTCGGCCAAGTCCGCCTCGGGTGAGCTGATTGTGTCCGAGCCCGGCCAGCCCAGTCTGAAATGGGTCGCCGTGACCGTGGAGTTCATCAAGGTGGACCCGAGCGTGTTCTTGCTGATGAACCCCTCGTTCAAGCCGGTCACCGCAGCGGACCGGAAGATCGTGACTGGTTGGCGGATGGGCCAGAAAATGAACTCCAGCGCGGGTTTCGCGCTGGAGTTGTGGCCCCGGCTCGCCGATGCGGGACGGAGCTGCCTGGACGAGCACGCCGACGAGTCGTTCCACCCGTGCGGCTACTTCCTGCTGCCGAGGATGGGCGGCGCGACGTTGGACTCGTGGACGCTGGAGCCGAAGGTCGCGACTTTCAAACTCAAGTGCCGCAGCAAGGCTGGGAGTTTGTGGGGGCGGGGGCCCCGCAACTCCGCCTACAAGATCACCCGTAACGCCGACGGCGAGCCGGACTGGCTGTTCGACCCGATCGACCCCGGCATCGCCTGGCCCGCCGGAGGATTCCCCAACGCCACAGGCAACGCCGACCACTTCCACGGCGACCAGGTGACTGTCGCACCGCCCGAGGTCACCGACGGCGCGGTGGCGCTGTGGAACGAGGACGCCCCGGTCCCGGTGCTGTCCACCACGGGCAGCGGCGGACGCACCGTGCGCCTGTCGGTGGACACCGCCCAGGCACCGACCGGGGTTGTCGCGTGGGGCGACGGCAGCTCCAGCTCGATCCCGGCCCACGCGCGCGGGACCGCCGAGCACACCTACGCCCCTGCCCTGGACGGCCGTGAGCAGCAGATCACGTTCACCGCCAGCACCGGCGCCGCCCCGGTCTCCACCGCGTTCACCCCCACCGAGCCCGTGCCCGCGTCGGCGGCCTCGGGCGGGAAGCGGAGCTGACCGTGGACGCCGAGGACATGCTGCCCCAGGTACTCGCGGGAACCTGGCCCCTGGCAGCGGGCTCGGGCCCGTCGTGGAGCTGGCCGTGGGACCACGACAGCACCCAGCTGCCCGACCCGTACACCGTGACCGGGCCCGGCGACCTCGACCCGCTGCAACGGTCGACGGTAGAGGTCGCCAGCGACCTGCTGTGGCGGTTGAGCGCCTGCCAATTCGGGCTGTGCCAGGAGCTGGTGCGCCCGTGCCGCAGGCCCTGCACACCGGGCTGGCCGGACCAGTGGTCCTCGGGCATCGGCGGGCAGTGGCTCCCGGTGGCCTGCCGCTGTTCCCCGCTGTCCACCACGTGCGCCTGCGGTGGTGTGCGCGCGATCGCGTTGCCCGGCCCCCTCTACTGGGAGAGCCCCGTGCCTGGCCAGCCGCCGCTGGTGCGGGTGGTGCTCGACGGTGTGCCGCTGCGCGACGGGTACACGGTGACGCCCGAGGGCGTCCTGATCCGTGGCGGAGGCCAGCTCTGGCCCGCGTGCCAGGACCTCGGCCTGCCGCTGGAGGAACACGGCACGTGGGGTGTGCGGTACTGGCGTGGTGTGCCAGTGCCGCCCGGTGGCCGCGCGGCGATGTCGCAGCTGGCCGACGAGCTGCTCACCGCGCGTCGTGGTGGTGACAGCGCACTGCCCGCCCGCATCCAGTCGATCATGCGCGAGGGCGTCGAGTACACGCTGCTGGACCACGACTTCCTCCGCGACGGACGCACCGGGTTGACCGCGGTCGACCTGTGGCTGTCCGCGGTCAACCCGCGTCGGCTGGCCCGTCCACCCGAGGTCGTCTCCGTCGATCAGCTCACCGGGGCCAGCACCTCGGGCAGGCCGTGGTGACGCGGGCGCGGGAAGAGATGGTGTGGCCGCTGCTGGACGCGCTGCGGACCACCGCCGCCGTGCAGCTGGCGCTCATCCACCGGCCAGTCGTGGAGTTCCCGGTCGTCGTGGGCAGCGGCCCGCCCCCAGCCGACCGCTGCGCGGCCTCTGGGCCCGACGGCGCGCAGGGAACCGCCTGGGTCCGCGCCGGACACCAGCGCGGCGCGCAGACCGGCCTGCTGACCGCTGACACCGACGTGGACACCTGGCTGATCGACGTCGAGCTGGGTGTGTACCGGTGCTGGCCGCTGCTGGAGGGCCGCCGCCCACCGCATGAGAGCAGGGTGACCGAGGCCAGCGCCGGGGTCCTGGCCGATGCGGCGGCGCTGCGGCGCACGCTGCGCCGTTGCCCGTGGCTGCGTACCAAGTCGATCTCCTCAACTGGGCACTCGGTGAGCGTGCTCAGCCCACAGGGCGGCTGCGTCGCCGTCCTCGCCAGCGCGACCTTCCTCTTGTACGACTGCGTCCCCAACGACACCTCATGACTGGTGAGGTGTTCCCGGTGATCCGCCGGTTCGTGATCGCCACCGACGAGCTGGTGATCGCCGACGGCGTCGAATTCGACGGCGGCCCAGCTGTGCTGTGCCCGCGCCGCAACCGGTCGCTGCTGATCCACGTGCATGGCGTCGAGGCCCTGCCCGCCGCGACCGGCGCGCTACTGCGCTGGCTCGACGCGCCCCGCGCCCGGCCCCCGCCGAGCAGCACCGTGCCTCAGATTCCCTGACAGCACAGCGAAAGGACCCTCGTGTTCGCCCCGAGCCTCGCGATCGGCCGTGTCGTGCACTACCGCAGCCACGGCAGCGCCGACGGCCTCCACCCGCCCGCCTGCGTCGCCGCCGACATCACCGCCGTCGGAGCCTGGCTGACCACCAACACCACCGAGCACGGCGACGGCCTACGCACGCTGGACCAGCACTGGGACAACGAGGCCTGCGCTCTGGCGGTCCGCAACCCCAACGGCTTGTTCTTCGCCGCCCCGTGCGCGCACGACGAGTCCGGGGAGCCCGGCACATGGCACTGGCCGCTGACCTGCGGCCACATCCCCACCGCACCTCGCCCCACCGAGGACCTCACCCATGCCTGACACCCGCTCCCGGTTGCGTTCCCGGCACCCGGCCATGGCCGGTGGCAGCGTCTGCGCGCTGGCCGCCGCCGTGATCACCCTGGCCTCCAGCTACGGCGTGCCGGTCACCCAGGACCAGCACGACGCCCTGATGACCCTGGTGGCGATCCTCGCGCCGCTGGCGGTCGGCTGGTGGAGCAGCCACCGCACCACCCCGCACTCCGACCCGCGCACGCGCGGCGGGCAGCGCCTCGTCCCGCACGTCCCCGCTGTCCCCACCGAGCCCGTACCCACTGGCCCGGCCACCCCCGACACCAGCAGCGGCCCGGCACCGACCCCGCCGCCCGCCACCTGACCCGAGGAACCACACCATGCACCACGGCATCGACATCTCCCAGTGGAAGAACGTCGTCAACTGGCCTGCCGTCCGCGACAACGGCATCAGCTTCTGCTCGACGAAGATCACGCAGGGCGACTACTACACCAACCCCGCCGCCGGGGCACAGGTCGAGGGAGCCCGCGGCGTCGGCATCTTCACTGGCGGCTTCCACTTCGGTGACCCCGACGTCCCGGTCGCGGCCAACGTCGCGCACTTCATGGGCCACGCGCTGGGCTTCGGCGTCCTCAACACCGGCTCACTGCTGCCGATGCTCGACATCGAGAACAGCCCCAACGACAACATCTTCTGGAACGCCGCCACCGCCAACCCGTTCGTCACCGAGTTCATCCGCATCTTCCGGGAGGAGTCCGGGGTCGCGGAGATCGCGGTCTACGCCAACCTGGACTTCTACCGCAACATCCTGCGGCCCGACGAGTGGGCCGATGACGCGGTCACCCTCTGGCTCGCCAACTACAACGGCGACCCCGGCCGAACCGACTTCACGCACCGCCGCCTCGGTCTGCACCAGCACACCGAGGAAGGCGCCGTGCCAGGCGTCGAAGGACATGTCGACCGCAACGTCACCCTCGACGGCATCGACCTGGACGCGCTGACCATCGGCCACCTCCCGCCCCCGCTGCCGTGCGATGTGCCCGCCCAGCGCGGGCGAACGATCCGGGTGGAGCCGGGCATGTGCCTGTCAGTGCTCGCCGAGCAGTACGGCGTGAGCGTCGAGGCGATCGTGGCGGCCAACCCGATCATCCGCGACCGCGACCACATCGAAGTCGGCTGGGACCTGGTGATCCCCGCGGCATGACCACCACCTCGACCACTGCGGGGGCGGCGGGAGAACGGCGCCGCCCCCGCGTGTCCCCGACGATCGCCTACGTGCTGCTGCTCGTGGTGATCCAGGTCTGCGCGGGCCTGGCCCTGCTCGCGGTCGTCACCGAGCAGCCGTGGTTGTGCGGGGTGGCGCTCGTGCTGTTCCTGGCCACCGCGCTGCTCGACCACCGCGCCCGCACCCGCGGGTGACTCGTGGCCGGGTTCAGCCGCGTGGTGGTGCACGAGGCCGCGCTGCGCGCGTTGGTCACCAGCCCGGCCGGGCCGGTGGTCCGCCAGATCCTCGACGTTCGCCGCCACACCGCCAACCACGCCCGCACCGGCGCGCCCCGTGACACCGGGGTACTAGCCGCGAGCATCTACGAGGAGCTGCTGATCCACGGCCTGGTGGTCACCGGCCGAGTTGCCATCGCCGCGCCCTACGGCATCTACGTCACCCGCGGCACCGGGATCTACGGCCCGTCCGGCCAGCCGATCCGCCCGAAGAACGCGAAGGTGCTGGCGTTCCCGGCAGGCAGGCGGATGGGCCCAGTCCGCGCTGGGGCGAAGACCTCGTCCTCAGGGCGGCCGATGGTGTTCGCCACGCAGGTCCGTGGCCAGCGCCCGAACCCGTTCCTGTCGCGCGCGTTGCAAGCAGCGTCGCCGTGGCCGATCACCACCCACAACCACTAGGAGGACCTTCATGCCCGAGTCCACACGTCCCGCCGAGACCGTGCAGGACGTCGTCCTCACCGTCGGAGCCGTGCGCATCCCGCTGGGCCAGCTCACCGCGACCGCGACCACCTGGCGGCCCGTCCTGGCCGCCGCGCTGCGCACCATCGCCGACCTGATCGCCCAGGCGACGACTCCGCCCAACCCATTCACCTCCTGCCCTGGTGGCCTCTACCAGTTCAGCGAGACCGAGCCGCTGAAGTGGCTCGCGGCTAACCCGAAGCACCCTCAGGCGAAGATCATCCAGGAGAAGATCGGCGCGCACCCGATGGTGCAGTGGGTCGGGCCCGGCGACGCCGATGGCATCCGCGGCTGGGTCACCGACCACTGCCAGCGCGCTGAGCGGGCAGGGCAGATGCCGGTGTGGATGGCGTACGCGATCATCGACCGGGACCTTGCCGACATCGACCCGACCCAGTTCTCCGGCGGCGGTACCAACTCACTCGCGGAGTACGTGGCGTGGGCGGAGAACTTCGCGCGCGGTGTCGGCCAGCACCGTGCCGTGGTGCTCGTGGAGACCGACTCCATCCTGCACATGCAGGCCCTCAACAAGGAGCAGCAGCGCGAACGGCTCAGCGCCTTGAGGTCGTTCATCGACGCCTTCGCGCGCTTCGCCCCGAACGCCGTGTTGTACCTGGATGGCGGCGACTCGAGGTGGGCGTCACCCGAGCAGGTTGGGCCGTGGATCGTCCAGCTGATGGACGGCGCGACCAACATCCGAGGATTCGCCGCGAACGTCAGCAACTTCAACACGACGCGAGACGTGGCGGAGTTCGCGGCGACGTTGCAGCGCTACCTCGCCGATCACGGCCACCCGGACACCGGGTTCGTCATCGACACCTCCCGCAACGGCAAGGGCCCCGACCAGTGGGGCTCCTGGTGCAACCCACACGGCCGCCAGATCGGCGAGGCACCCACCACCACCGGCGCCCAGCGGCACGGCGCCGACGCACTGCTGTGGGTCAAGGCCCCGGGCTCCAGCGACGGGGAGTGCGGCGCGGCACCAACGGCGAGGTCTGGGCTGTTCACGCCAGAACTGGCGATGAAGCTGATCACCGGCGCGGAGTAGCACTCCCATGGATGGGCGCGACGAGAACGCGCCCACCCACCGAGTCAGAAGGGGACCGGGACGCCGGCGACGGCGAGATCGCGCAGCTCGACGACCGCGGACACGCACGGCTCGTCCACGCCGTGCACCTCGGCCAGTAGACCGCCGGTCGCCGAGATCACGGCGTCGACCACGACCTCGGAACCAGGGGGAAGCTCCCAGGCCAGGCTGTGGGCACCGAACTCGGTCCACAGCACGCCGGTGACCGGAGCACGCAGAATGCCAACAGCGGAGTTCATGCTGATCAGTGTGCCAGCTCGCGCAATCACTCTCGCCATTATGAGCGAGTGGGTGTCACACTGGCGGTGTGGACGTGACGATGAGCGCGGCCGATCCGCTGGAGCTGACCTCCGCGCGCGATTTCCTGACCGCGGTCAGCAAGCGGCAGCACCAGCAGTTCGGCAGCGACCCACAGACGAGGCTGCATGCCACGATCGGGCGCTCGACCACCGTGCACGCCGTGGTCGAGGCAAGTTGGCTCGGTGGAGTGCAGCTGCTGGTTCCCGCGTGCCGGGTAGGGATTTCGGGGTGGCGCCTGGATTCCCTGCACGCCACCGACGTGCAGGTGACGTGCCGGAGGCCAGCGTGCCGGGCGGCGGCGAGCACCGCGCACCTATCCGCACCGCGCACCAGCAGCACCGCACGTCGAGAGCGGGTCGCGGTGCAGGAGCAGTTGCAACTCCACCTCACCGCTTGACTAGCCTCCCCCTCCGGCCACGTCAGGACGTCACACAGAGATGCGCTCTACAAGGCCAGCCTGACCGCGGTGGCGATATTCGGTGCGCCGGGAAATGCGGTATAGGTCCGCCTCGGCCAGTTGCCAGGGTGCGTGTGATTGATTAGTTCTGAAGCCCGGTGAGCACTGTCATGCCACGTGCAACCCACTCAACCCATTTTGGGCGCCATCTGTCGGTACTCGCTGGAACAGCACGATTCCCGTGATACAGTCGATCACTGTTCCCTCATTTTTCCACGAAAGGCGTGAACATGGCCCAGAAAACCGTCGTACATCTCATCGACGACCTCGACGGCGGCGAAGCGGACGAGAGCCTGACCTTCGGCCTCGACGGTATCGAGTACGCGATGGACCTCTCCAGTGAGAACGTCACGAAGCTTCGCGACCTGCTCGCGCCCTTCGTCGCCGCAGGCCGCCGTGTGGGCGGGCGGAAGGCGCGGAGCGCAGGCCCCGTGAAGACCGGCGCGTCTGCTGTGAGCGATCGCGCGCTGAACCAGGCGATTCGTGAGTGGGCCCGCGAGCAGGGGGAGACGATCTCGGACCGTGGCCGCATCCCGCAGGACCTCGTCAACCGCTACCAGGTCGCGCACGCCTGATCTCAATCGCGAGACGCCCCGGTGGCTACTGACCGCCGGGGCGTTCACATACCCCCACGAAGTCAACTTACTCGGAACCGAGCGGCAATGTCCTTCCACTCTTCGGTATGCGGCGTGGCCGCGAGAGGCGAGCCTGCTTCTCAACCTAGACGGCCGGCCCTCTGGAGCACCTGTCGCCCAGCAGTCGAATGTTGAGAACTCAACGGTATTCGTGTTGGGTGACGTCTTGCGTAGGCCGGATGGGTGTGACAGTCTCTGCATTCGGGTGAGTAGCTACTGGGGCGGATAGTTGACGACTTGTACGTCTGTCGGTGATGCGGGTTTACGTCCGCTTGGCCATGGCGTGACGTCGGATATCTACCGAAAGGTGATCCGACCTGTCCGGACGATGAACTCGGCTTCTCACGATCACATTCTATGCCGCAAACCCAGACGCAGAACATCCCGTTGAGCTGCGATGCCTATTCGGAACATTCAGGCGCATTCGGTCACTGAGGTAATCGTGAGGTACGGGAACCGCGGGCCTCGTAAGTGGGTTCGGCTTCTGATCGTGATCGCGCTGCTCGCGATCCAGGCGTTGATCGGTACGCCCGCGTTCGCGGCGCCCACCGACTGCGCGCCCAACCCGGAACGGCCCGGTTCGGGCATGGTCGGTGCGCTCGACCCCGCGCCGCTGGGCACCGGCAAGGTCGGCAGTGTCTACGGCGAGGTCGGCTACGCGGGCCTGACCTGGCACCAGTACGACCCCAACTGCGGGGCGATCAGCTCCATGACCAGCCCCAGCACGGTGATCGACACCTGGCTGGGCAACGAGCTGTTCGACATCACCAAGGTCATCGTCGGTGCGACCAACGGGCTGCACTACGCCCTGCTCGGTCCGGGCGGTGACGGGCACAGCGACCTGGTCAAACCCCTGGACGACATGGTGGGCAGCGGCACCGCCGCCCTCTACAACAGCGTGTTCGCCCCCTTCCTCGGCATTGCGGCGCTCGGCCTGGCGATCATGCTGTTCCGTCAGATCTGGCGCGGGGACATGGCCGCCATCAGCAAGAAGTCGGTGTGGGCGCTGGCGGCGCTCTGGCTGGCCTCGGCCACCTACCTGACCCCGCTGGTCTACACCCAGATCCTGGACAAGATCCTGATTTTTGGGACCTCGCAGATCCAGGCCGGGTTCCTCAAGGACTTCAACGGCAACGAGCCCGACGCTTTGCCAACCCTGCTGCACGACAACGTGATCTACCGGAACTGGCTGCGCGGGGAGTTCGGCTCGCCGGACGCGCCCCAGGCGCAGCAGTTCGGCCGGGACCTGATCCACGCCCAGGCGTTCACCAAGCAGGAGATCCAGGAGGGCAAGGACAGCGACCCGAACAACACCAACGCCAAGAAGCAGGCGTACGTGGACCTGCGTGGCAAGCTGGGCAACACCACCGGCTACTTCGACGGCACCGACGGCAGCCGCACCGGTGACGGCTTCCTCTCGCTGTTCCAGGCACTGGTGTTCTCGCTGTTCCAACTGCTGGCCAAGGTCGCGATCCTGCTCGCGCAGGTGCTGCTGCGGATCATGATCCTGACCGGCCCGATCATCGGGTTGGCCGCGCTGCTCTACCACGACCTGCTGCGCAAGATCGGTCGCGCGGCGGGGGCGGCGCTGCTCAACGTGGTGATCATCTCCTGCCTGGCAGGTGTGCACACCCTGGTGCTGACCTGGATCTTCGATCCCGCGCACGGCTTGCCGCTGCTGACCCAGATGCTGCTGGCCGGTGTGGTCACCGTGGCGTTGTTCATGATCTGCAAGCCGGTGCAGCGCATGATGCAGATGGTGCAGTTGTCGGTCGGTGCTGCGGGTGGGGTGAGCAACGGGTTCCTCAACCGCATGCGAGGCCGCAAGCCGGAGCCCACCGCGCAGGACGCGTTCTGGGAGCACGTGCGGGAAGACAAGCTCGCGGCAGCCTCTATCGCGCGCGGTGGTCAGTCTTTTCGGCCGGAAGTCGCCCATGACCGAACAGCCTTGCCGGGCGCGCTGCCTGTTCTTCCGCTTGTCGGGGCGCCTGCGGCCATTATCGCTCTACAGGCTGGCGGCTTTTCATTCAGAGGGCCGAGAAATGAAATCGAATTCGAGACGACTTGGGCTGACGAGGCGTATGATTCGATTAGAACTGACTCGGGCGTAGAGGAGGTGGCGAGGACCGCTCTCCAAGAAGGGTTCTCTGTCAGGGATATTGAGCAGATCCACAGTCACTTGTTCCTTGAGGAACATCGACTGGACATGTATGGAGAGTCTACTGTTGGCCGATTCGACGCAAACCCCCGGATCGCTGAAGCATGGGAACGTCTACGAGACGGGAAGCCACATCCCAGTGACTTTGACCTACTCAGGCACGAGTTGCACGAGTCGTCATGGATGCAGGACAACGGAACCAATAGTTATGGTGCGGCGCATCAGGCGACTCTGGACGCCGGGTTTACGTGGGATCCGCTTGCGGCAGTGAAAGATGGGCTAGGCTATCGGGGGCAGAGTGGGTAGTTGCGAGAGGAGTTGTTGGTGGGATATTCGGTAGAGATTCGCCGGACGGCTTACGACGGGAAGTTTGCCCAGTACCTATGGAGAACGACCCTGGGTGGCGAGGGGTTTGTTTCCGTGGACTTGGGGGCGGGGGTCTTCCGGCCGTGCGATGCCGGTGGCACTCCAGTGGGTGCGATGCGGCTAAACCGATCGGTGGGAATGGTCGAGAATGCTGATCCGGAGATGAAGGAGAACTTCCTGGTTGTTGTGTCGTCGGTGTTGAAGAAGTGGACAGCTGAGGAGCCGCCCATGACCGCTCATCGCTACTTCGGGTAGCTCGCCCTCATCGGTAATGAGGGGTGCCGCTGACTTTCGTTGTCGTGGTCTCGACGTTCGAGTCGACTGATGCATCGACCCGGGTTTCCGGTGGCGTCTCGCGTCAGAAGCGTTTCACTCGGTCACCACCGCGCGGCGCCAACTGAGGTGAGAATCGGTCGAGGATGGCGCTTAGACCGCCGACCTGAAGGCGTTGACGGCAAAGCTCGCACCGCGACACAGCGGTGATCTTGCGATAGGTTGGAGTCATTCATCGGGCGGCTCAATCTCCCTGTTGCCGACCTGGACGCGGACCGGAACGAGGAGTCGGACGACTGGCCGACCGCAGTGCTTCGGCCAGGTCGACGAGTCAATCGCGCACACCGGCGCAAGGGCTCCTGACGCCACTGACAGCGAGAGCCGCTGGGCAGGTTCTACACGGCCGCGCCTGATATGCCGTTCACGTCGACTTGGTAGTGAAGCCTGCCAGGCGCAGGTGGTCAATCGGATTAAGGTCGACATCATGCGCCACACCTGTTGTGCATCAAGGAGTCACATCACGGCTGCGGCACGCCGAAATTCTCCACCCAAAGATGCTCAAATGATACGACATTTAAAGATCAAAAAGATATATGTAATCTTAAGAAATGAGTTAGTCGTGAACGCTGGCAGCATCCTGGTTCAGCTCATTGACAGGTGACTCCCGGATAGCACCTTCAGTACGGGTGATATTCACGTCTTCGGTCCGTTCGAGAGCAGGGAAGTGGCATCGGACTTCATCCGGAACGAATTGGCCGAGTACCGCCACGGGCCCCTGCTGAACCCGGCAGTCTGTACCGTGCTCGCTCCCACGCGGGAGGCGATCACCACGGCCCTGAGCGTGGACGGCGAGCAAGAGTGACCGTTGTCACGGCAGCGAATCCGAGCTACGAGGGTGTTCTGTCATCGAAGCCCGGAGCCCTGCGTGATCTGGGTGAAGAGCTACGAGGTTGACGGGGCGTTTGGGCGGCCGACGTGGGGTCACGGGTGATCCGCCGGCGGTACGTCGATCACGGTCTGGTTCGGACAGAGGTAGCGTCCGCCGCGTGGGGAACGCGCTGTGGGAACACCGGATAATCACTGTTATCCGGCGTTTTATCGATCATGAGGGATGCTCGTGTCTGCCACTGAGCTGATCAGCCCTGTCGAGCCGGGCCGGAACGGCGGCCTTGTCGACCCCGCTGAGTTGGCTGCCGAGGCCGAAGTGCTCGCGGTGAAGTGGTTGCAGGGCATGACCAACCCGCACACCCGCAACGGCTACGCCCTCGACATCGGCCTGTCCGCCGCACTGCGCACCGCGCTGCCCGGCGGACCACGACGGCCGCAGCCTCTCCCTGAGGAGGCGTGGATCCCGTGGGCGATCCGCCACGGCATCAACCCGATCGGCGAACTGGAGGTGGAGCACCTGCGGGCCTGGGCCCAGCTGCTGCACCGGCTACACCCCGACGCGAAGTCCACCCGCCGCCGCAGGTTCGCCGCGCTGTGCTCCTTCTACGCCGAGCTGCGGCGCCGCCGACAGGTGTACTGCGACCCGACCGACCTGGTCGGCGGACGCCAGGGACGTCGCAACCTCGGCCTGTCCGGCTATGACCCCGCCCTGAGCCTGCCGCCCACCGAGGCACAGGTCCGCGCCCTACACCTGGCCGCCCGGCTCGACCGCACCCGGCACCGCGCCCGCAACTGCGCGCTGCTCGCCGTGCTCGCCTCCAGTGCACCCCGCGTCGAGGAACTCGTCGGCCTCGACCTGGTCGACTACCGGCGGCAGTCCCCGACCGGGCACGCGATGCTGCTGCTGGACGGCAAGGGCGCCAAGCGCCGCTGGCAGGCGCTCCCGCCCGCGGACGCCGACCTCGTCGACGCCTACCTCGCCGTGCGCGTCCCCGTGACCGGGACGCGGTCCGAGGTGACGCTGCCGAGACAGGCCAGCGCCCGGCGGCGCGTCGAGCAGCCGCTGTTCACCACCGGCCGTGGTACCCGCCTGCACGAGGACTCGATCGCCCCACTGCTGCGCCGCATCGCCGCGATCCCCACCATCGACGACGAACACCTCGCTGTGCGCGCCGCAGCCTTCGAGCTCGCGTCGGTCAAGGATTCCCTGCGGCCGCACCAGTTCCGCCGTGCCTACGCGGTCACGGCGGAACGCAACGGTGCGCCGGTCACCCAGGTGCAGGCCGACCTCGGGCACAGCTCGCTGGCCACCACGCAGATCTACCTGTCGACCGCGACTATCGGGCAGGACTCCGCCGCCTACACGGTCAGCGCCCAGTACCACGCCGCAGGACCCGCCACCCCGGTCGACGACTCCTGAACGGCAGCATGGCCAGCGCACTGCGGGACCTCGCTGCTACCGACCGAGTTAGGCCAGCTTGTCGGGCGCGCCGTGGCGGTCAGGCTGTGCCCGTTGGGCCTATTCGCCACGGTCGGAGACCACAGTGTCCCCGGCGCGGGCGTCCAGAGTGAGAACTCTGGCGCGGTCGAGCTGATCGAGAGCGGTCTCGAAGCCTATCGCGGTTGCTTCCGGCTCGACGCCCTCGTTCTGGTCGGTTCGGATTTCCAGCAGCGTCAGCACAGCGGCGGCGGCCGCGAACGCGGCACCGGCCAGCGCGGGCATCTGGCTGGTGTCGGGCCGGCCCGTGGAAGTGCGCGGGGAGTCAGCGTCGACCAAGGCGCCAAGGCGGTCGTGCAGCAAGGCGGCGCCGATGCTGGCTTGTTCGCCATGATCCTCGGTGGACAGAGTGATCACCTGCGTGCTGATCGCGGTCTGCCTGTCCACCCACGAGGCGGGGCTAGCGGCTTCGGCGAGCATGACGCCCACTGCTGACTGGGCTGTGCGGTGCAGGAGGCCGGCGAGCATGGCGAGCTCGATGCCCGCCTGGTCACGCCCCTCACGCGGTGGCAGGTGTTCGCGTATCTGCGGGGCGACCTCGGTGACGTCCACGTCGAGTGCACTCAGGGCGGCGTGCAGTTGGTCAGGAGTCGCCATGGCGGTGATGTCCTCCAGTTGAGCGGTGGCGCGGAATCCGGTGGTGTGCAGTACTCAGCGTGGCAGCTCCGGTGGCACGGCGACGGCGGTGGGGGCGTGGTCGCGGAAGGTGTTCCACAGCAGATTCAGTGGGTGGTCGGGGGCGTAGCGGGCGCGTTCGTCGCGGCGGGCGAACAGGCCGGTGACGATCTCCAGGGCGGGGTGGAAGTCTCCGGCGAGGGGGATGATGCGCAGGCTGTCGCCGGGCAGGCGGCCTTCGAGGGCGGCGTGGGCGACGAGTTCGGTGGTGAGCAGGCAGCCGTGGAGCAGGCGCGCATCGAGTAGCCGCAGGCCGTAGTTGAGGGAGTCGATGTCGGCCACGACGGTGAGCACCCCTCGGTAGTCCGGGCCGTACCACTGGGCGAGGAACCCGGCGAGCAGGCCGGCGGTCGGGGCGAGCAGCGGCAGGGTCGGCAGGGTGTCCATGGTGACGGGGCGGTCGGGCAGTTCGCGGGGGGACAGGTTGGTCAGCAGGGCGACGCCTTCGCGGTGCCACTCGGTGAAGTCGTAGTCCAGGACCGGGGGTTCGCCGCGTCGGGTAGCGAGGCTGCCGCACACCAGGTCGACGTCCTTGGCGTCGAGCTTGGCGGCCAGGTCGCGGGTGCGGACGTGTTCGACGCGCAGGGTGATCGCGCGACGGTCGAACTCCTCGGCCAGGGTGGGCCAGATGTCGGCCAGGAACTCCACGGTGAACTCGGTGGTTCCCACGGTGATGGTGGAACCGACGCGACGGCGGGCGCGGTGCACGACGTCGGTCCAGGGCCGCAGGGTGGTGTAGGCGAGGTCAGTGATCTCCTTGCCGGAGAGGGTGAACAGGAAGTCCTTGCCCCGGCCCTGTTTGACAACCAGGGCTTCGCCGATCAGGCGGGTGGCGGCGCGGTTGAGGATGTCGAGTTGTTTCTGGACGCTGGACTGTTCACGGCCCAGTGCCTGGGCGGCGCGTTGAGCGGAGCCGACGGCGTGGACGACGGTGAGGGTGCGCAACTGGTCGAGGGTGAGGTCGAGGATCTCCGGCGGGCAGTCGAGCAGGCCTGGGGGCAGTGCCGCGGCGGCGGTGAGGTTGTCGTTGTCGGGCAAGGAGTGTCTCCTCGGTCGGCGGTGGTGGTGTCCGCGTGGACAGTGATGTTGTCCGTGATCACAGCGCCAGTTCAACTGTCCCAACGATGTCCACCAGAACAGCAGTGAGCGCGTTACTGTTCTAGCGAACATGTGGGGCTGTGTCCGCTCCGGCCCCACCCGCCACGCCACCGGATCTGCGGTGGCGCTCGCGTACTGGGGAGGAATCCGTGACCACCACCCGTGGCATCACCGACGGCACCACGGCCGCGTCCTGCTACTTCCGCACCACCGTCACAGACGGGCACCGCAAGGCCCTGGTGCAGATCAACGAGGACTGCAACGAGCGCTGCGCGCACTGCTTCGTCTCCGCGACCCGCAGGGGCAGCCGGATGGCGCTCGCGGACATCACGGACAAGGTCGTGCCCCGGCTCGCGCAATGCCGGGTCCAGCGGGTCACCCTGACCGGCGGCGAACCGACGCTGCACCCGGACTTCCTGCCGATCGTGCGGGAGTTCCGCGCGGCCGGGATCGATGTTGGGATCTGCACCAACGCCACCCTGCTCGACGACGAGCAGATCAGCGCCCTGGCTGCGCTCGGGGTGCACTGCAACGTCTCCCTCGACGGGTTCTCCGCGGACTCCCACGGCCGCTTCCGCGGTGACCGTGCCTCGTTCGAGGTCACCGTGGCCACCACCCGCAAGCTCGCCGCCGCCGGACTGCTGCAGGGGTTGCTGTGCACGCCGAACAACCTCGCCGCCGACCAGGAGTACCGGCAGCTGTGCGCGTTCGCCCGCGAGCAGGGCGCCCGCTACGTCCTGCTCAACCCGCTGGGCTCCATGGGCCGGGGTGAGAAGGCGCAGCGCGCGCTGGCGAAGTCGACGCTGCACATGAACACCATCTACGAGCTCACCGCACCGTTCGACGGCCCGGAGATGGACATCGCGCACATTCGGTTCCCCAACACCGCGGGCAAGCCGCTGGCCGGGTGCGAGGCGGGCACGATCATCTACGTGTTCACCCCGGGCGAGGTCACCGTCTGCCCGTACCTGGTGTTCGCCGCCCGCACCGCCGCCTCCCAGCACACCGACACCGAGTTCATCGTGGGCAACATCTTCGAGGACCCGGACCTGGCCGCGCGGCTGGAGGACTACCGGTTCCTCGAGCGCTACCAGCTCGGCGCGAACCCGACCTGCCGGTCCTGCTCGCTGACCGGGGACTGCGGCAAGGGCTGCCCGGCCGCGGTCATCGCCGCCGGGGGCCGCATCGGTGACCTCGACGCCGAGCAGTGCCCGGTCACCAGCACCCCGGAGGGCCGTCGGCTGCTGCCGCTGATCCCCGCATGACCACCCCCGGTATGAAGGCTGGGCGGTGGCCCGGCCGGTTGATCACCCTCGACGGCCCCGGCGGGGTTGGCAAGTCCAGCACCGCCACCGCGCTGGCCTCCCTGCTCACCGCCCGCGGCATTGCGGTGACCGCGACGTGCCAGCCCTCCCACGCCGCGCTGGGCGCGCTGGCCCGGCACGGCACCGACACCTACCGGGGCATGGCCCTGGCGTGCCTGTGCGCGGCCGACCGGCACCACCAGCTGGCGACCGAGATCCTCCCAGCGCTGCGCGCGGGCGTGAGCGTGGTCTGCGACCGCTACCTGCCGTCCTCGCTGGTGCTGCAGGGCCTGGACGGTATCGGCGCGGACACGATCTGGGCGCTCAACTGCGGTGTGTACCGGCCCGACCTCGCGGTGATCCTGACCGCCGACCCCACCGTGCTCGCCCGGCGGCTGCGGGAACGGGGCGGGCACAGCCGGTTCGAACGCGACCCCGCCAACACCGTGCGCGAGGCCCGGTTATATCGCGACGCTCTCACCCAGGTGCGGGCCCGCGGCTGGCCCGCCCACACCGTGGACGCCACCACCGCCACCCCCGATACCGTCGCCACCACCATCGCCGACCACCTCGCGGACCTGGAGCCGGTATGCCGTTGACCGCGCTGACCCTCAACATCGGCGCCCCCAGCCTGGACCGCGCACGCACCCAGCTACGGTGGCTGGCCGGGCGGCCCGAGGACGTCCTGGTGCTGACCGAGACCCGGGCCACCCCGGGCACCGCGCTGATCGCGCAGGCGTTGACCAACGCCGGGTACCAGCTTGCCCACCCCGAGCACGGCCCCGGCGACCTGGGCGTGCTGATCGCCAGCAAGGTCACCGCAGCGATCGACCCGATCACCGCCGCGATGGACTGCCTGCCCGCGCGGCTGGCCGGGCTGGCCGTGAACACCGCTATCGGGCCAGTGCGAGTGCTGGGCGCCTACGTGCCCTCCCGCGACGCCACCCCGGACAAGACCGAGCGCAAGCGGGCCTGGATCACCGCGTTCCACCAGGCCCTGGACGCCACCGCCTGCGACGCGCCAGTACTGCTGCTGGGAGACCTCAACGTGATCGAACCCGGTCACCAGCCCGCCCACCGGGGACAGTTCGCGCCGTTCGAGTACGACTTCTACCGCGACCTCACCGACCGCCACGGTCTGATCGACTGCTACCGGCGCCTGCACCCCGACCGAGTCGAGCACAGCTGGGCCCGCCGCCCCGAGCTCGGTTACCGCTACGACCACGTCCACGCCACCACCACACTCGCCGGACAGGTCACCGCGTGTGGGTACGTGCACGGCACCCGCGAGCACCAGGCCGATGGGACGAGACTGACCGACCACTCCGCGCTGGCCGTCACGCTCGCGGTGGAGGGCACCGTGCCGCTGCTAACCTCGGACCCCGCCACAGCGGCTGGCGCGGAACCTGAGGAGTTCACGTTGTTCTGACCACGCCTGGTTCGCGTGCCCGGTCGCTAGGGCAGTCCCGACCGGCCGACCGCGAGGATCCCGCCCGGATGACCACCACGAAGTCCAGCATCGCCCCCCGGATCGGTGCGCGCCTGCTGCTGCTCGACACCGAGGACCGGGTACTGCTCATCCACGCCCGCGACCCCGACCGGGTCGAGCATCACTGGTGGGAACTACCTGGCGGTGGCCAAGATCCCGGCGAGACCCTGCGGGAGACCGCGCTGCGGGAAGTCGCCGAGGAAACCGGCATCACCGGCATCACCCTCGGCCGCGAACTCTGGGTCAGGGAGAGCCGGTTCGTCTACCGCGAGCGTCAGCATCACCGCGTCGACCACGTCTACCTCGCCCGCGCCAGCACCGGCCATGCCACGGTCCCGCTGCGCCCGACCGCCAACGAGAAGGCGGGGTTGATCGAGCGCCGCTGGTGGACCGTGGCCGAACTGCAGGACTGCGAGGACAAGCTCCTGCCCGCGACCCTGCCCACCCTGTTCGCCGACATCCTCGCCGGACGATTCAGCGGCACGCCGCTGGAGCTGAGCGACCAACCTGGTGGCCGGTGACGTGTCGGCGCACATGGTGAACTTCCGCGAGATTCACGGCGGCATCCACCACCATTACTCAGGTCCGCCGGCAGCGTGCGAACGCTGATGGCACGGTCAGGCCGCGATCCGGTTGCATGAGGGCCGGTAGGTGGTGTTGACGGTCGGCGTGTACTTCATCGAGTTGGTATCGACGCTGGCCGGTTCGGAACCTCTAGCGTGACGTGACACGCCGGGAGGTTCCGAAGCTGGTTGTGGCGTGTCATCTCAGCTGGCGGGATCCTTGCGGTCTTTCGGGGTGGTTAGAGTGGTGTTCTGGCTGCTCAGGCAGCGCAGCACCGGCTCTCCGGAGCCGGTGAGGATCGCAACATGTCCTCATCGAGGGCATCAACGTACTCGCGTAGCGCAGCACCGGCTCTCCGGAGCCGGTGAGGATCGCAACGACGGTCGCCGACACCCCCAGCGTCGGCGTAGCCGGCAGCACCGGCTCTCCGGAGCCGGTGAGGATCGCAACGAGGAGGCAGGTGTGATGCACGTGGAGCAGCCGATGGCAGCACCGGCTCTCCGGAGCCGGTGAGGATCGCAACACCGGACACCGACCCAGGCGACAGCCAGGACAGCGCAGCACCGGCTCTCCGGAGCCGGTGAGGATCGCAACCACTCGGCGGTGGTGGACCAGGAGCTGTCGCATGGCAGCACCGGCTCTCCGGAGCCGGTGAGGATCGCAACACGGTCCCCCGCGGCCTGCACCGCGGCGGCCACGTGCAGCACCGGCTCTCCGGAGCCGGTGAGGATCGCAACACCGAGGGCGGGAGGGTGGAAGCTCCCGCCCTTTGCAGCACCGGCTCTCCGGAGCCGGTGAGGATCGCAACAGCCTGCACGGCCTGCTGCACGCACTGCGTCAGCAGGCAGCACCGGCTCTCCGGAGCCGGTGAGGATCGCAACAAGCACCTGCGCGAGCTCGTGGCCAACCCGCCCGCGCAGCACCGGCTCTCCGGAGCCGGTGAGGATCGCAACCTCGCACTCCTCGCGCAGAGTCTTGACCATCCCCGTGCAGCACCGGCTCTCCGGAGCCGGTGAGGATCGCAACCTCATCGGTCGCGGGGATCGCGTTGTAGACGTCGGGCAGCACCGGCTCTCCGGAGCCGGTGAGGATCGCAACCCGTCCGTGGTGGTGTGCGTGACGGTGGCCAACTGGGCAGCACCGGCTCTCCGGAGCCGGTGAGGATCGCAACGCCGGGTTCAAGTCCCTGCTGGCCGACACCGGCAGCAGCACCGGCTCTCCGGAGCCGGTGAGGATCGCAACAGGAGGTCGGTCAGCAGCCGGGCCAGTCGCTCGCGGCAGCACCGGCTCCACCGAGCCGGTGAGAAGACGAGCAGCACCGGCTCCCCGGAGCCGGTGAGGATCGCAACCGCATGTGGGACGCCTCCCTGGACTCCGCGGTCGTGCAGCACCGGCTCTCCGGAGCCGGTGAGGATCGCAACACGAGTGCTCCATCGTGGCCAGTGGGGGCGCGGCCGCAGCACCGGCTCTCCCGAGCCGGTGAGGATCGCAACCCCGAGCACCCCACGAACACGTCTGCGCCGGTGGGCGCAGCACCGGCTCTACCGGGCCGGTGAGGATCGCAACAAGGAGGTGCCGCGCGAGGCCGGCCCGAGCGACGCTGCAGGACTGGCTCTGCCGAGCCAGTGAGGGATCGCAACCACCCAACGGCCGGAGACATCGGACGCGAGCTGCGCAGCACCGGCTCCACCGAGCCGGTGAGGATCGGAACGACCTTGACTTCCTGGACACCGTGCAGCACCCGCGCGTTCCAGGCGATGACGCCTTCTGGGACAGCCTGGTCGTCAACGCGTCGCCAGCCACCTCGACGACAGCGCGATCTTCACACCTTCAGGTGAGAGCAATGGATTCGCGTAACGAATGTGGCGTGCCTCGATATCAAGGAGCAGTACGCAAGACGACTAGCGGGGGAAGTGGTTGTGGCTGTGTCGTTGTGGGCGCACAGCGTCAACGACGCTGGCGCGCGGCACGGTCTTGCTGATCACGTGCGTCGCACCGCGGAGCTCGCGCGGCGGTTCGCCGAGCCGTTCGGCGCGGGGCCACTGGCAGAGGCGCTGGGCTTGTGGCATGACGCAGGCAAGGCTGATTGTGGCTGGCAGCAACGACTTCTGGACGTTGAGGGAACAGACGGCCCGGTCGGGGGCAATCACAAGTCGCTGGGTGCGCGGGTGCTGCGGTCGGTCGCGGGGCCGATGGCGTTGGCGATCGAGGGCCACCACGGTGGCCTGCCCGACGTAGAGGCCCTGACCGAGCTGACCGAGGGCGATGGCGATCAGCAGACCCTGCACCGGTTCTATGAGGCAGTGCCCGAAGCACGCGCGCTCGCCACCGGACCGGTGCTGGTGCCCGCTGGGTGGCGTCGTGATCCGCTGGTGGCGGAGATGGGGTTGCGTCTGGTGTTCTCGGCGCTGGTAGATGCCGACCACCTGGACACCGCCGCGCACTTCGCCTGCGCCGAGAACCCTGTGCTGGCGCCGGACACGGACATGGCGGGCTTGGCGGCACGGTTCGAGGAGACGCGGCGCCGGTTGCTGTCGGGGCGTCTGAGTTCGCCGGTCGATGAGGTGCGGGAGAAGCTGTACCAGGAGGTCGTGGGCAAGGCGCCCGGGCCGCTGGGGATCTACAAGCTTCCCGCGCCGACAGGGGCGGGCAAGACCATCACCGGCGCGGGGTTCGCGCTGCACCACGCCGCGCACAACAGGCAGCGCCGCGTGATTATCGCGGTTCCCTTGATCGCGATCACCGAGCAGAACGCTGAGGTCTACCGCACCCTGCTCGGTAAGGACGTCGTGTTGGAGCATCACTCCAACGCCGAGTTGGACGACGATCGTGCCCGGCTGGGAGCGGAGAACTGGGACGCGCCGGTGGTGGTCACCACCACGGTGCAGTTGTTCGACTCGCTGTTCGGGCGCAAGCCCGCACGGTCACGCAAGCTGCACCGGCTCGCTGGTGCGGTGATCGTGCTGGATGAGGTGCAGTTGCTGCCGATGCCGCTGCTGGCCCCGATCCTGGACGCGCTCAAGGTCCTCGTCGAGCACTTCAGGGTCACCGTGGTGCTGACCTCGGCCACGCAACCCGCGTTCGAAACCCTGGGCGTCTGGCGGTCCCTGCGGCGTCGACCGGTGTGTCTGGTGGAGGACCCTGCCGCGTTGTTCACCGCGCTGCGTCGCGTCGACTACCGGTGGTCGATCAGTCCGCGACCCCAACTGGAGGAGGTAGCCGGCCAGGCCGCCGAACAGGATCAGGCGCTGGTCGTGGTCAACACCGTCGACCAGGCTCGCCGGTTCCTGCGCCTGCTCGATGCCACCGGCGCCGGACACGTGTGGCACCTGTCCACGCGCATGTGCCAGGCCCACCGCCGCGATGTCTTGGCGCGGATCCGGGCCGCGCTGGCTGAGGGTGACCCGATCCAGGTGGTGTCCACCCAGTTGATCGAGGCAGGAGTCGACGTCGACTTCCCCACCGTGTTCCGTGCCTTGGCGCCAGCGGAATCGCTGCAGCAGGCGGCCGGGCGGGCCAACCGGGAAGGCCGCCGCCCCGAAGGCGGGCAGGTCGTCGTCTTCGACGCCGCCGACACCACCATCCCCGCGTTCTACCGCACCGCTGTGGGTATCTGCCGCGTCCACTTCGGACCCGGAGTGGACAAGGCGGATCCCGACAATGTGGACGCCCTCGACTCCTACTACCGGCACCTGTACCAGGCCATCGACCTCGACCATGCCGAGCGCGGCAGGACGATCCAGGACAACCGGGCCCGGCTGCGGTTCCAGGCCGTGGCCGACGGCCCGCTGCGCGACGGCGGTGCCGGGGCGGGCCGTGACGCGGCGCTGGCGTTCCGGATGCTCGATGACGACACGGTACCGGTGGTGGTCACCGGCTACCGCGACACCGACCACGTCACCGGGCTGCTGGATCAGATCCGTGCCACCCACGGTGCCCGCCGAGACCTGTTCCGCGCCCTGCAGCCCTACCTGGTGTCCCTGCCCCGGCACCTGGTCACCGACCCCGCCCTCGCCGCGCTGTGCCGGCCTGTGGTGGGCGAGCACGGAGGCCTGCTCGAGTGGTGCGGGGACTACGACCAGCGGCTGGGCATCGACGAAGGCCAGATCGGGAAGGACAGCGTGTGGTGAGTCTGGATCTACCGCGCTCGCAGCGGGGAGCCCCACCCGTGGTGGTGCAGGTCTGGGGTGAGGCGGCCTTGTTCACCCGTCCTGAGCTCAAGGCCGAGCGGGTGAGCTATCCGGTGATGACCCCCTCGGCCGCGGTCGGTGTGCTGGAGTCGATCTACTGGAAACCGGAGTTCTCCTGGCGGGTGGTGGCCATCGAGGTCCTCAACGAGATCACGCAGTTCACCCAGCGCCGCAACGAGACCACCGACCTGGTGTCCCTGGCTGATGCCGCCCGAGGCACCCGCCGCGTGGATACCGTGGCCAACCGGGTGCAACGCAACGCGGTGTGCCTGCGTGATGTCGCCTACCGCATCCACGGCCACGTCCAGCTACGCGACCACGCCACCAAGCCCGAGGCCGCCTACCGCGACCAGTTCCGCCGCCGCGTCACCCGCGGCAGCTGTTTCTCCCAGCCCTACCTGGGAACCCGGGAGTTCACCGCCTTCTTCGGTGACCCCGCCGAACCCGAACACCCCATCGCGCGCAGCGAGGACCTGGGCGTCATGCTGCACAGCGTCACCCACTCCAGTCCGCCCTCGTTCACCTGGTTCACCGCGCGGCTGGACCGTGGTGTGCTGCACGTGCCCGAGCACGGGATCCCCGGCGGAGGCGGGAACTGATGCTGTTGCAGCGCCTGGCCGCCTACGCCGCCGCCGACCCCGCCACCGCGCCGTTTCACCGGTCCCGGTTGTTCAGCTGGCACCTGGACCTCGATCGGGACGGCCGCCCCCGCTCACCGGACCTGCTGCCACTGACGCGGACTGATGCCAAGGGCCGGGTCAGCGGTGTCCCGCACACCGTGCCCATCGCGGTCCGCACGTCTGGCGTCGCGGCGAACCTGGCCGCCGACGACGTGCAGTACGTGCTGGGCTGGCACGACCCAGACGGCAAACCGGAGCGTGCCGCCCAGTGCCTGCAGGCGTTCAGCGCGCTCAGCCAGCAGTGGGCCGACAGCGAGCACGGGCGCGATGACCCGGTCGCGCGGGCCGTGGCCCGGTTCTACCGCGACGGCCACCACACCGCGATCACCCGTGCCGAGACCGCGACCGCCAAGCAGGGTGTGCTGATCACCGTCGAGGGCCAGCCCGCCTACCAAGCCCCCTCCGCCGCGCCGTTCTGGGCCGGAGAGGTGGCGCGGCGCAAGGGCGACGGGGTCAGCGGCCTGTGCCTGGTGTGCGCCACGAGCGGACCGCTGCTGGATACCGTGCCCGGTAAGGTGCCCGCCCGCCTCGTGCCCGGTGCCAGTAACGACGCCGCCCTGGTCAGCATCAACGAACGCGTCTTCGGCTACGACCTGAGCACCCAGCTGGCCTGCACCCCGGTGTGCCTGACCTGCGGTGAGGCCGTCACCGCTGGGCTGACTGGTGTGCTGTCCTCCCCACACGCCACCTCCTACGGCGGCCAGGACAGTCGCATGGCCTGGTGGGTCACCGACGCCGTCGAGTTCGACGTGATGACCCTGCTGGATCGCCCCGACCCTGAGGCGGTGAACCGGCTGCTGCACGCGGTGCACGAGGGCCGCTTGCCGCCGGAGTTCGACACCGCGCGGTTCTGCTCGCTGACCGTCGGCGGGAACATCGCCCGGGTGATGGTCCGCGATTGGCTGGAAACCCCACTCGCTCACGTCGCGGACGCTGTTGCCGCCTGGCTCGCCGACAGCGAGATCACCCCGACCTGGCCCACTGGCCGCACCCACCACGGCCTGGGCCAGATGACGCTGGCCACCGGACGCTGGCAGCGGCAAGCCAAGCGCTACGCCGACTTCGGCGCCAAGGGCGCCGACCGGCCCACCGGGGCGCACCGCGACCTGCTCAAGGCTGCGCTGCGCCACGCCGTGCTCCCGCCCTCCCTGCTGGTGCACCTGCTCAACCGGATCCGCACCGACGGCCACCTCGACGATGCCCGCGCCGCCCTACTGCGGCTGGCCCTGCTGCGCTCCCCCACCGTCACGGAGAACCCCATGCCCGGACTCGACCCCACCAACACCACCCCCGCTTACGTGGCCGGACGCGCATTCGCCGCACTGGAAGCCCTGCAGTACGACGTCACCGCGGGCAAGGTCAACACCACCTACGCCGACCGCTACTTCGCCGGCGCGATCACCAACCCCCGTGCCGCGCTGGTCAACGGCCGCAAGGACGCCAACGCCTGGCTGCGCAAACTCCGCCGCACCCGCGGCGGGGCCGCGGTCAATCACGAGAAGACCCTCGACGAGCTGTTCGGGCTGCTCACCGCCCAGGGCGGCATCCCCGCCCGCGTCACCATCGCCCAGCAGGCGCTGTTCCTGCTGGGCTACCACCACCAGCGGGCCCACCGCTTCGCCACCCTCACCCGTTCCCAGGAGACCCCGGCATGACCCAGCCGCACCTCGACCCCGCCGTCCGCCACGACATCGTGTTCCTGTTCGACGTCACCGACGGCAACCCCAACGGCGACCCGGACGCGGGCAACCGGCCCCGCGTCGACGACGAATCCGGGCAGGGCTTGGTGACCGACGTCGCGCTCAAGCGCAAGCTGCGCGACACCCTCGCCCTCGCCGCCGGGGACGACGAGCGCTACGGGATCTTCGTGCAGGCCGGGTACGCCCTCAACCCCCGCCTGGAAGCCTCCTACGAGGCCACCGGCCTCAAGCTCGGCGCGAAGATCACCCGGGAGGAGGCAGAGCGGGCCCGGGCGTGGCTGTCTGAGCGCTACGTCGACATCCGCCTGTTCGGCGCCGTGCTGTCGGTGGGCAAGACCGGGGCGCTCGGGCAGGTCCGCGGGCCCCTGCAGGTCGGCATGGCCCGCAGCATCGACCCGGTCTTCCCCATCGAGCACGCCATCACCCGCGTCACCCAGACCCGCCAGGAGGACATCGACAAGGGCGAGTCCACCGAGATGGGCGGCAAGTGGACCATCCCCTACGGCCTGTACAAGGCCGAGCTGTACTACTCGGCCACCCGCGGCACCCAGACCGGCGTGACCGCCCGCGACTTCGAGCTGCTGTACCGCTCACTGGAGATGATGTTCGACCACGACCGGTCCGCCACCCGCGGCACCCTGGCACCTCGGGGCCTGTACGTGTTCTCCCACGCCGACGCGTTCGGCTCCGCTCCCGCCCACGCCCTCACCGAGCGCGTCACCGTCACCCGCGCCAGTGCCGACCCCGAGCAGCCTCCGCGCTGCTTCGCGGACTACGTCGTCAGCGTCGAGGACAACGGCCTGCCCACCGGCGTGCACCTGAGCAAGATCATCGGCTGAACCGCGTCGTGCCCGACCCTGCCACCGCCGCTCACCCGCGCAGTGTCCCGATCTCTGCGCTGGAGCACTACGCCTACTGCCCACGTCAGGCCGCGCTCATCCACGCCGAGTCCTACTTCGAGTCCAATCTCGACACCGTCCGCGGCGACCTCGCCCACGCCGCGGTTGACAAGGTCGGCCCCGGCAGCGACCGGCGCGGGACCCCGGTGTGGCGGTCCCTGCCGGTCTGGCACGACGAGCTGGGCATCCACGGCGTGTGCGACATCGTCCAGTTCGATGGTCACGGACACCCGCACCCGGTCGAGCACAAGTCCGGCCGCTACCACCCCGGAGGGCCCGCGGACCTGCAACTGGCCGCCCAGGTGCTGTGCCTGCGCGCGATGTTCCAGGCCGAGGTGCCCTTCGGGGTGATCTTCTCCGGACGCGACCGGCGCCGCCACCAGGTCGAGGTCGACGACGACCTCGCAGCCCGCGTCGTGCAGACGGCCACCGCGGTACGCGACCTGCTCACCGCCGCCGAACTGCCCCCGCGGGCATCGCAGGCCCGGTGCCGCCGCTGCTCTCTGCGACCGGGCTGCGTGCCGGAGCTGCCCGCCACCGTCGCCACCACCTTGTTCACCCCGCGCGCCCCCGGAGACTGGGATGACTGAACTCCTGGCCACCCTCTACGCCACCACCCCGGGCACCAGCCTGCACCTGGACGGCGACGCCCTGCGCATCGCCCACCCCGACCGGCCAGGACGGCACCTGATCCCCCTGATCCGCCTCGACCACATCGTCGCCTGGAACGGCGTCGACCTGTCCGACGACCTCATCCACCGCTGCGCGGCCGACGGTCGCTCGGTGACCTGGCTGACCCGCAACGGCCGGTTCCTCGCCCGCACCAGCGGCCCCCAGACTGGCAACCCGCTGCTGCGCCTAGCCCAGTACCGCGCCCACGACGACCCCGACCAGCGCCTCGGGATCGCCCGCGCGATCGTCGCGGGCAAGCTCCACAACTACCGGCAACTCCTGCTGCGCGCCGCACGCGACCTCACCGGTGACCGGCAGACCAGGCTGCGGGACCTGGCCACCCACCACGCCGACGCACTGGGCGAACTGGCCACCGCCCGCGGCCTGTCCGAGGTTCTGGGCATCGAGGGCAACGCCGCCCGCGGCTACTTCCAGGGCCTGGACCTGCTCATCCCCGCCGCCACCGCGGGCAGGTCCCGCCGCCCGCCCCTGGACCCGGTCAACTGCCTGTTGTCCTTCGGCTACGCCATGCTCCGCATCGCCGTCCACGGAGCCCTCGAACAGGTCGGCCTGGACCCCTACCTCGGCTACCTGCACGGCGTGCGCCCCGGCAAACCCGCTCTCGCCCTGGACATGATGGAAGAACTCCGGCCGCTGCTGGTCGACCGCCTGGTTATCACCCTGGTCAACCGGGGACAGCTCGCGCCCAAGCACACCCAGACCCTGCCCGGCGGCGCCGTGCAGCTGACCGACGAGGGACGCCGGTTCTTCCTCGAGCAGTGGACTACCGCCCGGGAACGCCCCTGGCACCATCACGGCCTGGACCGTGAGGTTCCCGCGGGTTTGTTGGCCCTGGTCCAGGCCCGCCTGCTGGCCCGGCACCTGCGTGGCGCCAGCGACGCCTACTTGCCCTGGACGGTGAGCTGATGGAACTGCTGGTCACCTACGACGTCGACACCACCACACCCGAAGGCCAGCGGCGCTTGCGTCAGGTCGCCAAAGCCTGCGAGGGAACCGGCCACCGCGTGCAGAAGTCCGTCTTCGAAATCGTGTGCTCACCACAGCAACGCCTGCGACTGGAAGCGCGGCTGCGCGACATCATCGACGCCACCACCGACTCCATCCGCATCTATCAACTCGACCAGGGCAGCCTCGCCCGTGCCAAGCACCTCGGCGCCGCGATCCGCGCACCCCACCACGAGCCCCTGATCATCTGACAGCGCGCTACCCCACACGCCTGAGCGGCGCACACGCGGGTACGACTAGATGCGTGAGTGCGTGGGCTGGGATGATCTTCGTCAGGCAGCCAACTTGGGCAGGTCGCTGCCGTGAGTTGCCGGGGTACATAGCCCTGCGCCGGCTCCCGCAGGCTGCGTAATGTGCGCGGGGACCACAGCCACGGGCATCGCCTGTATGTGGTTCGGAACCCCGGGCGTGACGCGGCACGCCGGGAGGTTCCGAACCTGATCACGGCGTGTCATCTCATTGTGCGGGATTCTCGTCGCTCTTCCCTTCGGCTAGCCTGGTGTTTCCGCTGCTCACGCAGCGCAGCACCGGCTCTCCCGAGCCGGTGAGGATCGCAACGCCGAGGTCGGGGTGACCGCGATCAGGGTGTGCAGGCAGCACCGGCTCTCCCGAGCCGGTGAGGATCGCAACCAGGTTCCGAGCGGCTCTACCTACCGGGCCGGGAGGCAGCACCGGCTCTCCCGAGCCGGTGAGGATCGCAACACGACGTCGGGGCCAACGCGGTACACGGTGTGGCGGGCAGCACCGGCTCTCCCGAGCCGGTGAGGATCGCAACCCGCCCTTGTGCTGCTCGTCGACGTACGGGGTGTCGGCAGCACCGGCTCTCCCGAGCCGGTGAGGATCGCAACTGCATCATCGCCTGGATCGCGGTCGGCAACGTCGGCAGCACCGGCTCTCCCGAGCCGGTGAGGATCGCAACAGCGGTGCCCTTGCTGTGCCAGCGTCCTGGTTCCCGCAGCACCGGCTCTCCCGAGCCGGTGAGGATCGCAACATGGTGCCGCACCGGGGGAATCCTCAGCCTCCTAGAGCAGCACCGGCTCTCCCGAGCCGGTGAGGATCGCAACTTCGTCACGGCGGACGCTCCTTCGGCGGCGATCCCAGCAGCACCGGCTCTCCCGAGCCGGTGAGGATCGCAACGGTGATGTAGAGCGTGCGCAGGTTGCGGGACACTGGCAGCACCGGCTCTCCCGAGCCGGTGAGGATCGCAACATCCGCACCCAGTCCACGATCGGACACCGGGATCCAGGCAGCACCGGCTCTCCCGAGCCGGTGAGGATCGCAACGTCTTGTTGAACTCGGAGCGCAGCCAGCCGCCCAAGCAGCACCGGCTCTCCCGAGCCGGTGAGGATCGCAACAACCAGCGGTGGGCTGAGTTCCGGGACGGCCTGGACGCAGCACCGGCTCCACCAAGCCGGTGAGGATTGCAACGGCGGCCGCGTCCTGCTCGGTTTCGTCCCGCAGGCGCAGCACCGGCTCCGCAAAGCCAGTGAGGATTGCAACCGCAAGACCGCGCTCACCATCCTCGACGACACCAAGACAGCACAGGCTCCACCGAGCTGGCTGGGATCTCGCATCCAGCCAGGACTGCACGTGTGTATCTGCCTGAGAGGCAGCGCCAGCTTTGCGGAGCTGGTAGTCGGCATGGAGGCAGGCAAGGGTGCATGCCCAGGTGCCGAGTGGCTGTGGGCATACGTGGAGGTCTTGGTGGTCTTCCCTTCTCTGGTCGGTTTGGCTGGCGTGGCGCTGGTGGCAGCCCACGTGGCCTGCGGAGAGCCTTGACGGCCAACAGCGGGGAAGTCCTCAACCGGTTGAGGTTGAGGGTTCCCTCGCGACATGTCTGTTGTTCAGAAGGAAATGACGAGCCTGCTGTCGTGCTTGTCGATCGTATGCCCGGAGTCGAGCTGGCTAGCGGGCGTGCCCGCCGGGTAGGCCGTGATCACCGGCAGGGCGTCGCGATCGGTACTCCAGGCCCGGATCTGGTCGCTGATGCGGTCGGCGAGCTGCTGCCCGGCACGGCCGTGGCCGATCGCGCCCAGCTCGAACTGGGCCGCTCCGCCGTCGGTGGCCCGGCGGCGCAGCGCGAAGTAGGCCAGCGAGTCGTGCTCGACCAGGGCTGGGCTGCGGAACCGGATCGCCGGGGTACACAGGCCGGTGTCAACGGCCTCCTGGTCCGCGGAGATGAAGCAGGTGCCCGGCTCGGTGGCGGTTAGACGCAGCCAGACTCCGTCGAAGGACTCGTTCCCGCCGACAGTGACGCCCGACCACGCTTCGACCTTCGGTGCATCTAGTACGCCCCGCAATCGGTCTTGGTCAACGTCCTGGTCGACGTCCCATAGCAGCGTGACCAGGTTGCCGGGATCGGGGTGGCCGGTGCGTTCGCCGTCCTGGCCGAGCATCGGCACGAACCCGCACAGGTGCACCGAGTCTGACCGCAGCGAGTTGTCCTCGCGGACGAAGGCCACCGACCGGGTCTGGCCCCGCCACCGCAGCGGTATCACCAGCCGCCCGCCCGGCGCCAGCTGCTCCCACCAGGCCGCGGGGATGTCCCAGGAACCCACGGTGGCGATGATCCGGTGATAGGGGGCGTGTTCGGTCGCGCCCACTGCCCCGTCCCGGGTGAACACGCGCACCCGCTGGTAGCCGGTGGCGTCCAGGTTCTCCCGGGCCTGCGCGGTCACCTCGTCGTCGATGTCGACCGTGGCTACCTGGCCGTCCTCGCCGGCCAGGTCGGCCAGCAGCGCGGCGTTGTAGCCGGTGCCCGCGCCGATCTCCAGCACGCGCTGGCCGGGCCGGATGTCGAGCTGGTCGAGCATCATCGCGACGATGCGCGGTACCGAGGCGCAGCTCAGCGCCGTGCCGTCGCTGGCGCGCTTGGTGATCACCGCCATGTCGGCGTAGGCGTCGGTGACATCGGCGGCCGGAACGAACCGGTGACGCGGAACCGTACGCAGCACCTGCTCGACGTGTTCGCAGCGGGCGTGGCCGGCGAGCCGGATGTCGTCGACCATGCGGGCGCGCAGCGCCTCGGGCGAGGTGGCGGTGCTCGGGGAGTTCATCGTGTCCTTCCAGGAAGGGGGCCGCCTGCCAACGCAGCCCGGCGAATCGAGCCTATCCAGTTGATCGTGGTGAGCTGTGGTGGTTGCAGCGGGTGTCAGCCCGCCAGCAGCAGGACGGCATCCCATCCGGTGACGGGCGGACCGGTGCGGGTGTGCTGAACCAGCCGCACACCGGTCGTTCCTTCCAGCAGCCCATCGTGTGCGGGTGGGCCAGGCCGGTGCAGGTGCGCGCTCAGGCGGTCGCGCAGCGTCGGGAGCCTGGCGGCCAACTCGTCGCCGGTGGCGTCGCCCGCTGTGCGCCAGACGGTGTGCACGAGGCCTGCCCAGCCGTGGCACAGCGAGGAATCGACCAGTTGAGTGAGCTGCTGGGCGTCGGCCACGCACCCGGCGAGTGCCTGTTCGGCACGCCGTGCGGACCGCTGGTCGTCCAGTGCGAGAGCGGCTAACTGTTGAGCGCGGGCCAGCCCTGGTGTGCCGTAGCACCAGGACGGTCGTTGCGGACCGGCCTGGCCGACGGTTCCGGCCCGCGACTCCGCCAGGGAGATCCGGCCCGGCCACCACGGCCGTGCCTGGGTGCCGCAGCGCCAGTGCTCCAGCCAGCCGCGAATCCGGTCGATCGCCTCGGGCTGCCCCGCCACGGTCGTGCCGTGGCGTGTCGCGGTGGCCAGCAGCGCCAGCGGACCGGCGATGCCATGGGCGATGCCGAGATTGCCGTGGCCACCGGGAAACCGGTGTGCGGGCTGATCGGCCGGGGGCTGGCCGGACCACCAGCCGGGCAGTGTCTGGCCGTCGAGGTGGAGTGGGTCGGTCAGCCGCACCAGGTAGGCCAGTACCTCGGTGAGCAGGTCACCTCCGCCGTGCCGGTGCAGCAGGTACACGCCCAGCCCGGTCAGCCCGCTGATGAGGTCGAACTCCGCCAGCGCGGGAAGCTCGCCCCGGTCGATGCGCTCATGCGCGCGGAGGAGCCGATGCCGCACGAGGGTGGTGATGTGGCTGTCCAACGCGGACAACGCGCTGGCGTAACCGGGCCGGGCCGCCGCGTGGAGCACGAACGCTACGGCTGGGGCGCCGCGAAACAACCCGGTGGCCTGCGCGTTCGCGGTCACCGGTTCGCTGGTCATGGCCCGCGTCCACCGATGGGCGGTGGGCAAGTGGCTGGTGTCGGCGTGGGCGAGTTCGGTGTGCAGCAACGCGATTCCGGCCGCACCGGCTGCCAGGGACTGGCCCCACCCCGGTGGGGGCTCCGGCCGGGTCACCGCGGGTCGCCGTTGTCGTGTTGGGCAGTCCACGCCAGACCGGCGTGGCGGGCCAGGCGGCGGCAGGCCCGCTCGCCTGCGGGGTCGGTGCCCCGGGCCCGGTTGAGGTGCATGTGCAGCAGCGACTCCACCACGGGGCCGATGTCCAGGTTGGTGGGCAGCGCGGCGCGGTAGGCGGCCAGCGTGGCGGCCCGCGCCGTCCACGCGGTTGCCACCTCGCCCCGCCACCCGGGCAACTCCGGTGGCATCGCGTCGCGGGTCAGGGTGAGGACCTGGCGCAGGAGGGTCCGGTCGGTGGCGGGGCCGCTGGCCACCGGGGTGGCGGCCAGCCACCTCATCGCCTCGGCGTGGCCGCCGAGTAGGCCGCAGACGGTTCCGACCATGTTCAGCGCGGTCAGCACGGGGGCCGGGACGACGGCGGCGGGCAGGTGGCGTAGTTGGGCGGCCACCACGGCCGAGTCCGCGGCGAAGACCTCCTCCGCCTCGGTCATGGCTGTGCCGTGCCCGTAGCGGCCGGTCTCCGGGTGGTAGGTGTCCAGCACCAGCCGCCCGGCCATGCCGTGCGCGCGCAGCCGCCGCGCCCACGCGCCGACCGCGGTCACCGAGGTGGCGTAGCGCTGTGGGTCCGGGGTGCGCAGCCGTAGCCGCAGGTGGTCGGTCTCGTGCGGGCTGCGGTAGCGCACGAACCACCACGACGGGTGGTCCAGATCGGCCAGCAGTGCGGGCAGGTGCTCGGTGATCAGCTCGTCGATCCGTTCCGGGTGGGTGTGGATCTTCGCGTACAGCCAGTCGGTGCCCACCGCGCCCGGCAGGTGCCCGTGCTCCCGGTTGGTGACCACCGGTCGGGCCGCCCCCAGCGGGGACGGTGCCGGTGGGCGGGTGGAGACCAGCGGGAGGGCGATCTCGTGGGCGTGCCCGCCGATCCACCCGAACTCCCCGGCACCATTGGGGGTTTCGGTGAGCACGGCGTGCCCGCTGCGATTGAGATGGGCGTAGACCAGTGCGGCGTGGGAGGGCTGGGAAAGGTCCAGCCGCAGCGTGCGATCGGCGTCGCGCAGCTCGACCAGGGCCGGGCAGCCCCAGTGCCTCCGCCAGTCGCCCAGCAGGCGCCACCACCGGTCCGGGTCACCGCCGGTGGCGGGAAGGTCGTGGCTGGTCAGCCGCCACCGGGCCGGGGCCAGGACCGAGTGTCGGTAGCGGACGCGGGGTAGCCGCGGCAGCAGTTCGGCCTGCGGGCCCCAGTCGAACTCCGTCCATGCCGCGCCCAGCGCACGGGACAGGTGTGCCAGGAACCGGGCCAGCGGCGGCGGCTGCTTGTCCAGCGCCAGCGCGCTGAACACCTGCGGCTCGATGACCTGGCGGCGGGAGAGGCTGACCAGGTGCAGGCCGTGACGGGTCGCGGTGACGGCCAGGTCGTCCACCGCGATCACGTGCTCGCCGGGCTCGCGGTGTTCGCCCAGCGGCAGGACGTGCGGCAGGAACGCCGGGACGCGGGCGACGTTCTCGGCGTGGCCGTGGACCGGCGGGAACGACAACTGAGCCGGCAGAGCTCCGTGGGTGGCAACGGGAACGCCCGCGTACACCTTGGCCAGGCCCGAGCCGGGGGTGAGGGTGGCGAAGCGGGCGGTCAGGGTTCCGGCGGAGCGCGCCGGGGCGACGGTGAGCGTGAAGTCCCCGCGTGTGAGCGCGTCGATGCTGGTGGCGTGCACGCGGGCGGCGAGTTCGACATGCGGTGGGATACACGGCTCGGTGCCCGGATCGCCGACGGCCAGGGCCGTGATCGTATCTTCGGTCAGCACGATCTCCCCGCTGCCGTGGGCGGCGTGCCAGGCCAGTGCGAGCAGCCTGCGGTCCCGATCCGAGGAGGTGACCGGCGGTTCGGGCAGGAGACTGCCGGGGTAGGTGGCGGGCAGTCCGATCCCGGTGGCGGGGTTGACGACCTCGGCCAGCGGAACGAGGCTGCCGACGCCATACCGGTCGCAGAACGCGGTGTAGAACTCGCGCCATACGGCTTGGCCGGTGGGCTGGCGGGTCAGGCGTACCAGGGCGCTGGCGGCGTGCTCCATCTCCCGGGCGACCCGCTCGGGGATCTGTACCTGGCAGTCCAGGCGCAGATCCACCGCCAGCGGGGTGCGCCCGGTGGTGGAGATCCCGCCCATCCGGCGCGTGATCACGGCACGGGTGTAAGCCTGCCGGGAGCTGGTGGTCTCGTGGTTGTGCTGGTCGATCGCGGCGCGCACCGCGTCCAGGTCGGCCGCCAGCGCCGCGACGTCCGCGATTGTGTCCGCACCGGCCTGGTGGAGGCGGTCGAGCAGGTGGGCTAGCGGGTCGGTGGCCGTGACCGGGGCCCGCAGGCCGGTGATCAGGAAGCCCTGGCACACCAGGTCGGTGAGCAGCCCGACCACCTGTCCTCGGCTGACGGAGGGGAACGCGGTGACCAGTGTGTCGGCCAGGTCGGTGAACACGACGGGACCCGCGGCGACCTCTCGGACCGTGCCGACCACACGGGTGTGCCGGATGCTGGCCCGGTTCGGACCATGCGGTGCTTCCAGCCGCGCTCCGCGCCGCACGGCGAGGTTGGTGAACACCACCTCCATCCGCTCCAGCAGCTGCGGGCACGCCTCCAGTCGCGTGATGACCGCGGTCAGCCACTCGGCGTCTACCCGGGCGGTGGTCCGGTGCTGCTTGCCCCACCGCACCTGCGCCGTGCGCTGCACTGTCACCGGGGCCACTCCGGCGAACAGGCCGAATGGTGTGTGGCGGCCGGTGGCGCGCAGCAGGTAGCGCAGCGTGGACAGCGTCACCCGCCGGACCTGTTTGGGTTGCACGACACGGCCAGCCAGGAGGGCGTTGACGCTGTCGGCGAGCGTGGGGCTGGCTTGCGTGATGGCCTCGGCCATGCCGGGCAGCGACCACGTCTGTTTCAGCCATGCCCGGCAGAGCTGCGGATCGGCAAGGTCGGGCCAGCCGCCGGGATCGGAGTCCAACGGCGCCACCGCCGCGCGCACCAGTCCGACACCACTGTGCTGGTAGAGCGACTTCGTGCCGGGCGTGCGCATCGATCCTCCTGCTGGCGAAAGGGGTGTAGGGCGGGGCCGGGGATCACCTCCCCGGCCCCTGGTCACCGAGGTGACCTCAGACGGCGCTGGCGCAGGACGAGGCGCAGGTGGGGGCGCACCCGTCGTTGGTGGTGCAGGCGGCGTCCATGCCGGGGACCTCGTCGGTGACGATGCGCAGGTCCAGGTTGAACTCGGCGCTGTCGGTGGTGGTTGCGGTGCTGGTGTTCATCGGGATTCCTCCTGCTGTGTGGACGATCTCGTGAGCGCTTGGGCCTGCGGCAGGCTAGTGCCGACAGGCCAGGATGGTGAGGGTGTTCGGGTGGCTGTCCTCCTTCCGGCGGCTGATGTGCTTCCCCGGTGGCGTGCCCCGTGGTGAGGGGCGTTGGGTGCGGATCCGTTACCAGGGAACGGTTCGTGGTGGTATGCGGCCACCGCACCGGGGGCCGGGGGGACACAGGTCATGCCGTGTCCCGTCGTTCCTGGTCGGCCACGCTGCTCGCGTGCACCTGGCTCACCCCGGCCTGACCCTGGTTCGCACACCGCTGGCCGCCTGCGCGGAACGCGATGACCGCTGGGGCAACCCGGCCAGCGGAGCGCACGCCTGCCGCAGCGGTCCGAAGTCGAAGCCGCCGTGCCAGCGTCCACTGCGCCGGTAGTTGAGGACACCAATGGTCACTTTGGTCACGGTTGTCCTTGTCCCGCAACGCTCTTTCAGCGCGTGGCAACCGGCGATGCGCGTGAACTCACCGGGTTGCATGTCGATGGCCACGGTTGCCTTTCCCGCGAGTCAGTTGCAGTGTTTGTACAGCGGCAGCGACCCCGTGTGCAGGTCGTGGGCCAGCAGCGCGACGTGGCTGAGCAGCAGGATGATGAGGACCGCCTGGACGACCGCGCAGATCCGGACGACTGGGTGGCCGGGCGTGGTGAGGGCGAGCCAGGTCAACCACGCCGTCCCGCCGGCGACCAGCAGGGCGATCCAGTAGGCGAGGTAGACCTCGGTCGGTACGGTCGCGAACGCCCAGCGGGCGCAGTTTGTGGCGATCTGGTGTACCCACTGTTTGTAGGCGGGCATGGCTGCCTGGACCAGGCCGATCGTGATGGCGTCGCCGACGAGTGCCGCGGCGAGCAGTCGCGATGCGGGCCAGGTCGTCGGGTGGCGCAGCGTGGGCTGGGTGTCTACCGGTGCTGGCACAGGGCCCCCAGGTCGGTGATCTGCGTGGTGTAGGCGGACAGATCGGCGGCGGTGGTCGCGGTCGCGGTGACCGTGAGCGGCCCGAGCAGCAGCACGGGCGCCACCAGCACAGCGATCGCGGCGCGGGTGCGGCGGCGCGGCCAGGCCAGGGCCACGGTGGCGCAGGTGAGCACCAGCGCGGCCACCGCCCAGACGGTGGCCTGGGTGGACAGCTCGCACGGCAGGCAGGTGGTGGCGCGGATTGTCGTGCAGCTGGGGCCTTGGGGGCCGAGGAAGTCGGTGTCGGCGTGCAGCGCCCGGATGTCGGTGATCACCGTCATGGCCGTGGCGGCCAACGCGGTCACGGTCACGACGGCCAGGATCCATCCGTGTGTTCGGCTCATGCGAGGACTACTCACTGGGTCGCCTTCACTGTCGGGGACGGGCGCGAATCAGTGGTGGGGGCGGGCCGGGGGCAGGTGCCCGGCGCGGCCCGCGTTTCGGGCAGCCCTGGATCGGGTTGGCCGCGACCCAGGTGGCGCGCTGGTCGATGACCGGGGTCCGCGTGCGCGGCGTCCAGCCGGTGTGACGAGGGGACGCGGAGTTCAGGTCCACGGGATACTCCTGGCAAAGGCCCTCAGACGAGGGGAATTGGGTGACGTGTGACGTGACCTGGTTGTGGTGCAACAACTTCTGCCCCTCCAGGGAGCAGTGCACAGTGGCGGTGCGAGGCCGGGAGGAGCGTGGTCGCATCCGGTCCGGGCAGCGGTGGAGGGGGGACCGGTCGACTGCGCGGGCCGTGCGGTGGGTGCGGTGGCTGGCGGTCAGGTCGAGCCGGGTGGGCCGTCATGGTGATCGACTCCGAGCCAGGCCAGCACCAGGACGCCGATGAACAGCAGCACGAACAAGCCACTGCTCCCGTTGCCGTCGAAGACGACGACCAGGCCTTCAATGGTCAGGACAGACCCGATGACCGGCCACCACCAGCCCGGCCCGGCAGGCGGGCTGGACTCGTACTGGTCATCAGGGCCGGAGGCGGTCACCGCCCGGCCGGTCTGGGGCCGGCCAGGTCGTGCAGACCCGCGTCGATGCCCGCCAGCACCTCGTCCCACAGCTCGGCGTCGTGCCCGGCGCCACGGACCCGGCGCAGCAGGTCGCGGATCAGGCCCACGCGCAGGGTGGCCAGCTCGGTCAGGGCGTGCAGCGTGACCGATGCGGGACAGCTGTGTGTGGCGCGGATCGGCAGGAGCAGGTCGGTCTGGCTGGGGCGGGCTGCGGTGGCCAGGACGCTGGCGGCCGCGTCGAGCACGGTGTGGTCGGTGGGTGAGTACAGGGCGTCGAGGGTGGTGATGGCCGTGACGAGCCGGGCCGTGTCCTCGCGGCGGCGAGCCAGGCAGTGGTGCAGGGCCAGGACCGCGAGATGGTCGCCCGCTGCGGCGCGCGCGGAGGTCTCCCCGCGTGCGGCCCTGGCCAGCAAGTCGGAGGGGCTCGTGGTCACCGGGAACTGTCCGATCCCGGCGTGCCGCCGCTGGTGGAGGGGTCAGGGACCGCGGTCAGGGGTGCCGGGCCGAGGTCGTGGTCGAACCGCACCCAACTGCGGGTGGTCTCACCGAGCGCGGTGACCAGGTCCGCGGTGATCGCTACGGCCATGTCGTTGTGGGCGGCGAAGTGGTCGAGGACTTGCTCGGGGAAGCGCGTCTCGCCGTTCTGGGCCGCGCGCAGGATAGCGGCGGTGTGTCCGTGGGCTTCCCAGAGTTCGGTGAGGTTGACGTTGCTGAGGTTGGCTGGGATGGCTGGGGCCTGACCGGTGAGGTAGCGGCGGGGGACGCCCTGCGCGGTCAGGAGGACGGCGGTGATAGTCGCGGCCGGGTAGAGCAAGTCCTGGAAGGGGATGCCCTGTGGGCCGGGGCTGGTCAGGATCTCGCGGATCTGGTGCCAGGCGGTGCATCCTCCGTGGTCGCGGACGAGGCGGGTGCAGTGGTGGACGCGGTCGCTGGTGGCGTGGGTGATGAGGTCGGGCCTGGGTGAGGGCGCGCGCGTAGGATCGTCGGTGGTCACCGATCGGCTCTCCTTGCTGGTTGGTGGCCGTTTCGGTCCCCCGGTCGTCCTTGGGCGCCAACCTGTACGACGGCCGGGGGCACTTGATCGATATGAACTTGTCGTGATCGTGCTTGGTGGGGCTACAAGCTGTGTTGATTGGCAGTGATCAGCGCGAGCAGCTCCTGAGGTACCGTTCAGCCTTGATCAGGTTCACCGAACTCATCGTTCTCAACGGCGAGGAGGAACCGTTCCCACACCCGGGGCGTGAAGACCAGGGTGCGTCCCAAGGGGTCCTTGGTGTCTTGGATGCCGACCGCGTTGGTCGACTCTCCCATCCTCACGCAGGAGCTTTGCGTGTTTCCTTGGCTACGGGTGGACTTCCTCCACTTCTTGAAGTTGGTATCAAGTTGTTCGCCCATCGGCGGTCCTCCGGTGTGAGCAGGTGTGCAGTCACAACGGCCGGATCCCTGACAGGAAGGAGAGGAAGCTGCTGGCCTCTTCGGGCGGCAGCGCTACCTTCAGCTGCTCTTCCCAGGTCTTCCGCAGCTCCTCGCTTCGACTGCCGTGCAGTAGGGACAGGCTGTTGTACCTATCAAGGTATGCCACGTGAACAGTGGTTTCCTCGGACGGATCGGTGTACTCGAAGATCCAGTAATCGAGTTCTTGACCTGCGTAGGTGCCTGCCGTGAAGGGTACGAACTGTAGTTCGACGTTCTTCCGCTGGGAGAGTTCCATGAGGTGGCGCAACTGGTCCTCGGTCACCTTTGACTGGGGCATGCGCGCGAGGCTGGCTTGGTCGATGACGAGAACGAAGTGCTGGTCATCGTTCTCAAGGATCTTCTGTCGAGCAACCCGATCACGTATGCCTTTGGTGATCTCCGCCTCGCTCTGCTTCGGACGCCATCGGCGGAACCCCTCCTCCAAGTAGGCCGGGGTCTGCACGATCCATGGCAGCCACATGCCAGCCTTCACGAAGCTAACTGGAGCGGCGCCCTCGAGGATGACGACCTTCCTGAGGTCCCCCTTGAACCTGCGCGCCAAGTGCCCCTTGGGGAGCGGCTCGCCTGCGAGGGCGAAGTGCTCGTTGATCTTGTCCCGCTTGGCTGGTGCCGCTTCAAGGTAGTCGAGCCACTTCTCGAGGTTCGTGGCAGACGGGACGTACTGGCCGGTTTCCCACTGCGTCATCTGAGGTTGCGAGAACCCGAGCGTGTCGGCGACAACGTTCTGGCGGAGTCCGCGCGCTTCACGGAGGTCCACGAGCATCTGTCCGCCGATGCTCTTGCGGACGAGCGCGGGGATCGGATCGCGTGCCATCAGGTGTGCCTTCCTCGATGAGTGCCTTCGACCGGCGCGACAGACAGTAGCAGGAGCAAGTTCACCCCTTTGGCTGTATATAAGTCCCTTATATAAGGGGCTACGGTAGCCTAGCTGAGCGAGGATGCAGCTCGCGAGAGACCGAAGGGAGGGCTTGTGGCTGATATAAGCCAACTTAGCAGGGGTGGCGAGGCCAGCGCGCATCCTTCGGGCACCTCGTTCGGACCATCGTGCACCCCTTCCCCGAACGGGACCTTGGATCGAGGCACCAACCGAGCCTGCGCTACGCAGGCCCTGCGACTCGCTGGTAGGTGGTACTCGGTGGGGCGCTACGTGCAGTCGCGCCAACCGGATGAACACGGCGCTGCCACCAAGCACGCCAGCGGGCTGGCGCATCACGGTCCGGCCTGCGCCGGGCTGGCCGTGGTGCCGCCGGTACACCTGATGCTCGCGCCGGAGCACTTACCGGACAACGAACTTCTCGCCGGGGCCGGGCTGGCCCCGAGTTCCCCTTCCGCTCGGAGGCCCCCGGCCCCGGCGAGAGCCCAACCGGGCGGCTGAGCCCCTCTCACCGTCCGTCACACCCCGGTGCCGACGCCGTCACGAACGGCGCACCCCGACGGCCTCCTCAGGCTGCGTCGGTACCGGGCCCAACACCACACCGAATGGCACGCCCCGGCAGTCATCAACCCACTGCCTGGCGTGTGCGGTTCCCGGCCCTGAGTAGAGGCGGCGCCCACTCGGGGCCGGGAACCCCTCCCAACCCCATACGACCACCGCCGACCACCCGGTCGACGCGGTGCGGGCACCGCCGTGCCCGCACCCCGACAACACCGGAGACCACCTTGACCACCATCACACTCGTCCGCGACAACCCCGAAACGGTCGCACCACCGCGGCCGCGGCCGCTGCACCACCGCCTCCACGGACCCGACCACGACCTGGTGCACCAGCGCTCCGACATCCTCGACTACGACCCCGACGGCAACTCCTACCTACGGCGCAGCGTGTTTCGCGCGTCCTCCGTGGACATCCGGATCGCGCACCTGCCCGAGACCTGTGACGGCGAGATCCGTCGCCTGATCCACACCGCGCTTGATCCGCGCACCGTGGACCTCTCCAGCCTGATACACACCGTCACCGACCCCCAGACCTGGGACGTGGTAGGGGTCGCGGTCTGTGGCGCGCACCTGCTCCCGATGTACCGACCCACCTGCGCAAGCAGCCAGTGGTACGCCTGTCGGGCCTGCCTGGAGCTCTACCGCCTGCTCAAAGACTTGCGCGAGCACCAGCCGATCCTGCGGCACCTGGCATCGATCAACCAACTGGCTGCCTAGCCTCCAGCCTCAGCCGCAGGTGGCTGCGCACGAGCTCGACTGCGACCACCCAGCCAACCACCACGCGCGGCACACGCACCGCGAGCGTTACCGGCTGCGCCACTGGGGCCTGGCGCACCTGGTCCGCTCCCGCACCTACTGCCTGTCCTGCCGCACCGAGCTGACCAAAACCGTCCACATCGAACACCCAGGGATTCCCGGCACCTCAGGGAATTCCTGCCACAACAACAACTCTGGAGGAAACATGACCGTGTTCGTCTCTGCCCCGGTGCTTGATCCGCCCGTCACCGATCAGCCCGCCGGCGGCCAGCCCCCACAGCAACCGCCCCAGGACCCGGCCGTGCCGGTCGTCGGCACCATCCAGTTCTCCGCACCCGGTGCCGTCAACAGCGTCCTCGCCGACCTGATCCCCGCAGACCCCAAGCCGCACGACCCGGGACCCGGCAACGGCCAGCCCGCCCAACCCGCTGTGCCCGACAAGAAGGCCGCGTAACCCCAGTTCTGCCCCCTGACCGGCGGGTGCGCCCCGCGTGCCGCCACCTCGCGGCGACCCCGAGCACCAGGTGCGCACCCGCCTCCACCACCAGCCCCGTCCCCGCCCTGCCCACAACACGGGCCACCACGACCACTGAACGGGACCGCCATGCTGCGCGACCTACTCGCCGAGCACACCGGACAACGCCTCGACCTCGACCCTTTCACCGTCCAGTTCGACATCGACCTGCGCGCCACCGACGAGCTGGGCATGTGGAAGCTGGAACGCGCCCAGACCTTCATCGAACGCCGGTCCCCCAGTTGGTGCGCGGCCATGCTCGACGACGACTGGGCCACCGCCCTAGCCTGGCACGAAGCCCAGCGCGACGAGCTACGTGATCGGTACGCCGATCTCGCCGACCTCGGGGTCTACACCCACCGGGTCCGCATCGCCGAGCTCCCACTGACCCGCTACATGCACTGGGAACTGCCCGCGCTGCGCCTGCGCGCCGAGGCCGGTGCCCCGTGCCGGGTGCTGACCGCGGATCGAATCGCCCATCTGGAAACCCACCACACCCTGCCCGAACTCGTCGTGACCGGAAGCCGGGTCCTCTACGAAATCAACTACGACGCGGACGGCCTGCAGCTCGGTGGCACCCGCTACACCGACCCCGACCTGATCTCCCGCTGCGCGCGGCTGATCAAACACCTGTACTTCAGCGGCGAAGGGATCGCCGCCTTCGTCGGCCGCCACTGCGCCACCCCGCCACCAGCCCTGGGCACCTAGCTCTGACTTGCCACCACCCGCTCGTTCCCACGCGTCAGGAACCACCGTGAGCCTCCAGATCACGATCGACCAGCACGGCCTCCAACCATCACCCGGCCCGCACCCGCACGTCGACCTCGCCCGCACCGCGAGTCCCTTCGCGGCCACCACCACTGAGCCGAGGTGACCGATGCGGCTCACCACCACACAACGCCAGTACGCCGCGTTTGCGACCCTGAGCGACCGCCTGCGCACCGGACACTACGACCCCACCACCTGGCCGGCCACGATGTCGCTGGCCGACGAGTTCGAACTGCCGGTCAAGCCGATGCAGGAAACCCTGCGCTGGCTGAGCACGCACGGTCTGCTGTGGCAGGTCCACGGCCGGATATGGCAGCCCGTACAACCCCGCGCGCAGATCACCGACACCGCCGCCCTCATCCGTGACATCGAGCACCGGCTCGCCGAGTGGCGCTGGACCGGACTGGACAACACCGTCTATCAGCGGCGACCCCCCACCCTGCACGAACTAGCCACGCAATACCGCTCGGCCAGCCGCTCAGCGCTCCGCGACGCCGTGGACACCCTGGCAGACCGAGGATTGCTCCGATGCGACGCCACCGGTCAGGTGTACCTGCCCGGACCGGGCGCGACGGTGCCCGCGCAGCGGGGCAGCGCGGACTCCCGCGCCATCAGTGCCCGCATCCGCAACCGCCGCCGCCGGAGCACGGTGGTCTTCCCATGACGGGGAAGTTCACCACGAGCCGGTGGCGACGCCACATCCAGCCCGCTGCCCTGGGTGTGTTGGCGCTGGTGTGGCTGGCGGTGTCGGTGGGCGTGCCCGTCGTGTGCGACGGGATCGGTCCGGGCTGGTGGATCGCCCGCGCGGTGGCCGCGACAGCGGCACCGCAGCTGGCCGTGCAGTGGATCGTCGTGGTCCTGCTGGCCCGCACCCACACCCGCGTCCGGCCCGCCCTGGACCCCGAGGCCGACCTCACCCCGCCGGTGTGGCTGCTGGCCGGGTCCTGGGCCACCTGGCGCGTACTCGACCCCGAACAGGTCCTCGGCACCACCTGGGACCTCCTACTCCACCTGCTCGTCACCGCCGCAGTCACCGGCTGCCCAGGCGCCGCGCTGCTGTGGGCGGTCGGGCACTGGCGGCCCGACCTCGTGACCTGGCTGTCCACACGCGACACCCCGACACCCACGAACTCCTGACATCACCTACCGCACAACAGAAAACAGCCCCGGTCGAGCCTGGCGGCTGTCAAGGGAGAGCCACCACTGTGAACCGTTCGACCCCCATCCGCGTGAGCCCGTCGGCCACGCGGGCACGTGCCCGCTGGCTCGCACTGGCCGCCGTGATCATGGTCATCGAGGTGCCGATGTGGGCCTCGATGACCGTCCGCGACCTCCCGCTGCGCATCCTGGCCGCCCTGCTCGGGCAGGACCCCGACAGCATCACGGTGGACCTGGTGCTGCGATGCGTATGGGCGGCCGGGGCGCTGGTCGCGCTCGCCGCGCTGGCCACGGCCGTCGGCCGCGACGCCGCAGGGGTTCCACGGTTCGACCCGCTGGTCGAGGCCCACGCCGGCGGGCTGTACGTGATGGGACCGGTGGCCCTGCACGCGGCGGCGATGCTGGCAGTCCCGGTCCTGCTCGACGCCCTCCCCGTGCTCGTCGACTGGTTCCCGCCCGGCCAGCACGGTGACCCCACCACGATGCCTCTGGCCTGGCAGCTGCTGGTATCCACGACCACCGCGATCTCCGAGGAGATCCTCATCCTCGCCGTCCCGCTGGTGCTGCTGGACCACCTGCGGGTCCGCGGGCGACGGCTGCTCGACACGGTGCCCGGTGTCGCGCTGTGCCTACAGGTGCTGATCGCCCTGCGCTGCAGCTACCACCTCTACCAGGGCCCCTACGTGCTCACCCAGGCCGTGGTGGCCGCCGCGACCGGCGTGGCCTACCTCTGCTGCACCGCAGGCCCCAGGATCTGGCCGGTCATCTTCGGCCACGCCCTGGTGATGGACCTGACCTCCGCGCCCGCGCTCGCCCTGACCGGCCAACGCCTCTACCCGACCGCGCTGCTCGTGCTCGGTGGCCTGCTCTGGGTGGCGACCCTGCCCTACGCCAAGTCCAAGTTCCCCACCGCCCCACCCACGGTCGGCGACTAGCGCGTGACTTCCCTGACACCGCAACGCACAGCACACAGACGCCTCAGGAGATGACCTGCTGCGATGCCCGTGAAGGTCACTGCCCCGGGCAGCACCGAACTGGTGATGCCGCTGCGCGTCGCGTGGCGAGTACTCGCGTTGGTCGCCGTCACGGCGTTCCTCGGCGGACTCGCGTTCGGCGTGCATTGGACCGTGAGTACCACCCCCGCCCCCGCCGCACCGGTGACCAGTGTGCCCACCGTGTCCACCCCGGTCGACACCCGCGACCACGCGATTCGCTGACATGGCAAGGGATTCCCGCATGAGACCACTCCGCGGTGCCGCCGTCCTGGCGACCGTGCTGGCCTCGACCACCATCACCGCCGCACCGGCCGCCGCGCCCGGCACCGCGCCGATATGCACGGCACCGACCCGGACCGGGTTCGGCCCGTCCGTCCCCGCCGTGCGGGACCGCGACCGCGCCCAGCACGCCCACCTCGATCCCGCCACTCACCTTGGAGACCACCAGTGACCACCCCCGAACCCGAGCGGACCTCCTACCCACAGCCGTATCCCGGGCACCCGAACTCCTACTTGAGGCCCGACACCGCCCCCACACCCGCACCGCGCTGGACCCGGCGCACGACCATCAGGGTGGCCATCGTCGCCGCGGTCCTGGTCGCTGCCACCGTGGCCCTGGCCCTGCTCGTACCCTCGCCGATGCCGGTCGACCCGATCGGCCTCACTCAGTACCTGGCCAACCAGCAGCACACGGTCAACGCCACCACGTCACCGGCCGCCACCGGCGCGCCGGGCACCGCCCCCAGGGCCACCACCGGGCACGACGGCCCCAGCGCCACCGCCGCCCCCAGCCAGATCAGTGCCTGCGACCTGATCCCCGACGCGGTCCTCACCACCTACGGCAAGATCGGCCCGCCCGAGCCCACCGGGGACGGCGGATGTATCCGACTCTCTCCCGACCCCATGAACTTCGTCGTCCAGATCTCGGCGTTCATCGACGAGAAGCCACTCGAGGCCCTGATGAAGGGCACGACCAAGGCTGCCGACTTTCCCCTGGCCGCAGGAAGGACCGGGGCGGGGTACTTCGTCAAGGTCAACCGCAAGAGCAAGCAAGACGATGCCGCCGTGATGGCGATCCCGGTCACGCTCACCCGAACCGTCACCATCCTTGTCCTGGGACGCAGCGACGACGCCGGGGTCATGCTGGTCCCGGCCCGCGCGATCGCCATTGCCGCCGAACCCGTGCTGACCCGACTCGCCCGATGACCAGCACCGGGGGTGTGTCGTCGTGACCGCAGACTGGACACAGGTTTCGGTGCACGCACTGGTCGGCCGATACGACGACCCCTTCTATCTCACCCTGCCCACCCCGCAGGGCCACAACACCTTCCCCGGCGGACCCGTCCGCCATGGCGAGGGCATCGAGGACGCGGTGCGGCGCCTGCTGCACGACCAGCTCGGCGTAGCCGTGGAGGAGGTCGACTTCCGCGCGGTCGTCGAACACACCACCCCAAGTGGCGGGAGCGAGCTGTGGTTCGTCTTCGAGGTGCACCTCAGCAATCACGACGCCCAGACCGCCTCCACCGCCCCCGGAGCGTGCTGGGCCGACGACACCGACCTGCGCGTGCTGGACGTGCAGCCGGGCCGCCTCCGTGACGCCGTTGCCGACGGCACGCTTGCCGATCGCGTCTGGATGCCCGCACCACCACGCTGACCGTCCACCTCACCACGACCCGACCACCGTGCCACCACCGATCTCCACCCCCTGCCCGGAAAGGCCCTGCCCATGACCGCTTGCCTGAACCGGCCCGACCACAGGCCTGGCCCCGTCGAGATCGCCGCACTGCGCACGGCCCTGCACCGCGACCTCGACGGCCGGCCCCTGCGCATCGCCACCGCCACCACCCCGGGCGCCCACCGGTACGGCCACCACCTCATCGAGCACATCCTCCGCCTCGACCTGCGCGTGCAGTGCCGCCTCGTCCCCGTGCGCGGCCAGATCGCCCCCGCCCTCGCACAAGGGGACGTCGACATCGCGGTGCGCCACCACGCCGACTACCTCGGCGCCACACCACCACAGGCCCTCCATGCCGCCGGGGTCCTCCCGCGCCTGGATCCGCAGTACGCGCTCGTGACCCGCGGCCACCGCCCGCTCCACGAGTTGCCCCGCGGCTCGGTCATCGCCACCACCAGCGACACCGCCGCCCACCATCTCACCGCCTCCATACCCGGCGCTGACTACGAGTTCAGGCCGGTATCCGGCCCGATCGGGGAGCTGCTCGACGCCATCGCCCTCGGCCACTACCGGGCCCTGGTCGCCCCGGTCAGCCAGCTCGGGAACTGGCCGCACCGGATCACCGCCCTGTTCCCCCTCACCACCACAAACCCGACCAGCCAGGCCAGGCACGAGCTGCCCATGATCCTGCCCGCCCCCGGCACCGGAACCCTGCTCCTGCACACCACCGGCACCCGACCCGTCCTCACCCAACTCGCCCACCTGCTCACCTGCCCCCGCACCGCCCTGACCGCCCACACAGAACACGCCCTGGCCACCAACCTCACCACCACGGCCGGGGCACAGCCTGGGCTCTGCGCCCACGCCACCCTCGACGACCACGGCACCCTCCACCTGTCCGCCGCCGTCCTGACCCGCCACGACCGCACCCCCGCGCTCCTGCACGCCCAGGCCACCGGCCACGACCCCGACCGCCTCGGCCGCCGCGTCGCCGCCGACCTCCTTGCGCGCAACGCCCACTGACCCAGCCACCAACCCAATGGGACGGCACCGCACCCGCAGGACCTGGTGGCCAACGGTCTGGTGGCCACGACGCCGAACCACACCGCTCGCGCCCGCCCTGCCACCACGAGTCGTGATCGACCTGCCCGGCCTCCACTACGAGCACGGCCCACCCGCCCCCTCGGCGTGGCCGGTCCGCCGCTACGTCTCCGCCCGCGTCGACCTCGCTGACACCACACCTTTGCACCGCCTGGACCCGAACCACCTGTGAGTGACCCGCCATGACAACCAAAGCCGAGCACTACATCGCCACTCTCACCGCCGCCCTGCGGGCGACGCTGGGCGACATCAACGACGCCAGGGCCCCCAGCAGCGAGGAGATCTTCGACCGCACCGACGGCGTCTTCGACGCGCAGCGGCTGCGCGTACTGCTTACCAGCACCAGGAACTGGTCGGTCAGGTCGTTCCTGCTGGCCTGCCGTGCCCTGGAGGTCTCCCCGGACGTGGTGTTCGCCACCGCTGTCGACCGCCACGTCCGTGAGCACGAGCACGACGGTTCCTGGCTCGACCCCGTCATCAGCCTCGGCATGCAGGCCATGCTCGTGGTGATGTTCCTGCGTGGCACCGACAGCAGCTGGACGAACACGGAACTGGCCAATGTCGTGGGGCGCAACACCTCCACCATCCGCGGCTACGCCGACTGCCTGACCAAGCACGGTGTCCTGCGCAGCCGCATCGACAAGCCCACACAGCCAGGCAGTGGGACCAGGACGCGCACCGTCTACAGCCTCACCGCCATCGGCGCGGCCCGGGCGCGAGCACTGCACGCCACGCCATCCCCACAACTGCGCGCCGAGTTGCCCAGCCTGACCCACGCAGCCACCAACCCCATCAGTACCGAACCTGCGGCGAATCCCGAGGAGGTCCCGTGCCATCCACCCCACCCGCTACCCACCGGGCCGTCGTCCGGGGCCTAATCCGCTCCACCCATGGCCACGTGCTGCTGGTCCAGCCACGCGGGACCCACAGTTGGAGCCTGCCCGGCGGCACGATCGAGCCCGGGGAGGCACCTGACGCCGCCTGCACTCGGGAAGTCCACGAGGAAACCCGGCTCCAGCTGCCAGTGCTGGACCTGTTGTTCAGCGGCTACACACAACCCCACGAGCCCGGCTGGCCAGGCACCATCACGTTCCTGTTCGACCTCGGCCGCTGGGACGCCGCCATGCTCGGTAGACAGGTCATGCTGCAGTCCGCCGAGCTCGACGACTGGAGATGGTGCCCCGACGGTGATGTGCTGGACAGCCTGCTGCCCGCACAGGCCCACCGACTCCGAGCCTGGCAACTCGGCCTGCGCTACGGCACCCAGACTGCGCTCGGGAACCCGAGCAGCAGCTGATCCCCGGCCGCTCCCGCAGCCCGCTCGCCTCACTGCTCGATCAGGTGGAAGAACTCATACTCGGGCATCTCCGCCGTCAGCCAGTCCGGCAGTTGGTGAACGTCCCACCCATAGGTTTGCCACTGCACGCTGGACGGTTGGCGCCCGGTGGCCAGGTACTGGGCCACCGCGGCCTTCGCGGTGCCGCTGGGAAGGTAGGAGTTGCGGCGCCAGTACATCGGCGGGTCGTCGGCACCATCACGTGCCAGCAGCGGCGCGTCGGTGAACGGGTCGGGGTTCAGGCTGCGCTGCTGGGTGCCTGTCCAGGCCAACGCGACGTACCCCGTTCCCGGGGCCACCACCAGCTCCAGGCCATCGGGCACGTCGGTGCGGGACACCACCAGGCTGGTCCACCAGCTCGGGTCGTCACTGCCGCTGACCGAGCACACCTCGGCCACCAGCTCGGCCAGCTGTGCGGGGCTGGCATCGCGCAGCACACGGGCTCCACGGGAGTAGTAACGGTGGCCGAGGTGACCGAGGACCTCCACGTCCATCAGCGTCGCGCTCCCTTGATCGTCAGCGGAGCCGGGATACCCCGCCGCCAGATCCTCATCGTGGCCCCGACCGGCAGAATAGCCGCTATGGCCTGCACACAGCCCGGTGGCGCTTTCCGGTCACCCGGCCGGAAGTCCTCACCGCAGGCGTAGTCCCGATTGGTCACCACGTCCAGCCACGTGACCCCGTTGGCCGCTGCCCACGCCGCCGCCTTGGTCTCCGCGTGTAGTGCGGAGGCGCGCAGCGCAGTGCGCTCGGCCGCGTCGTTGACCAGGTTCCCACTGCCTCCCACCGCGCCCGAGGCGATCATCTTCTCGACCACCGATCGCGCCGCGGCGGTGAGCTCCTGGTCGGCACCTGAATTCACCTGCCAGTCGCTGCCACCGGAGTCGAATACCAACGCATCGGTGGGCGCCCCACTCAGCCACGTGGTCAACTGGGCGCCGACTCGGTCAGCCCACGCCCGGTCCCGGGCCGCTACAGGCGGGACCGGCAACTGCGCCGGGTGAGTGCGCCCGGGGACTGGTGCTCGGGCTGCCCGGGCGCCGGGCGGGACCACCTCACCGCCCGCACCGCGCAGCCGCTCGACGACCACAGCCAGCAGGTCGGCCGCACGAGCCAACAGGGTTCCCACGTCTGCGAGGTACTCCGCCGCCGCACCCATACCCGCCGTTACATCCGCTGCCTGACCATTGGCCCCGGCGGCCAGCGCCGCGGCCAACGTCACCGAGGACGCGCTGAACTCGCTGCGTGCGTCGGTGGAATCGAGCGGCGCGGTCCACGGCCCCGGCAACCTCACCCAGCGCCGCCAGTACCTCGCCCACGCTCGCCACCAGCCACCCCCTGCTCGTCAGACTCGCACACCGGCCCACGACCGGCCCGTTGTCCACCGGTTGCGCCTCGACGCGACGGCGACAACATGGGCGACCACCACGCGCGGGCCGGGGCGGTCGGAGGTCAGGGGCAGGTGGTGAGCATCTCAGCCAGCGCGTCATGCTCCGCACGAGTGGTGCTCAACCGGTAGCGGGTCTTGACCTCGACCCAGTCCAGCGCATACGTGCACCAGAACCCGCGTGCCAGGGGCTTCCACTGGGACGGGTCCTTATCGCCCTTGCCCCTGTTCGATGCCGCCGACACCGCGAGCAGCTGCGGGTTGGCCAGGTCGTTGTGGAACGCGACCCGTTCCCCGTCGGGCCAGGAGTCCGCGCCCGAGCGCCACGCGTCAGCCAGCGGCACCACGTCATCGACATCCAGCCCAGACGGGTCAGTGGTGGTGAGCCCGTCGTACGGGCTGGTCCACGCCCCGGCCAGGTGGCAGTGCCCGACCTCCGTCACGCCGGTACCTTGCCTGCGCAGCACCGCCTCCCGGGTCGTGCACCCGCCCGGCTGCCCCAGCCAGCCCGGCCCGAACCGCTCGCGGCTGAACCCGGCCATCGAGTGCGGCTCGGCGACCGTGAGCGCCGCCAGCTGGCCAACAGACCCGGATACCGCGCCAGCATCCGGGACGCGGTCGGCCGAGACCAGCACACCACCAGGAGACGACGACGACCGCGCGGTGTCGGCGGGGTGATCGGCAGTGCTCGACACCGCGAGCACGGCGACGGGCACCAGCATCAACGACACAGCGATAGCACGGCGGAAACCACGAGAACGGAAGGAACGCACAGAGCAACCTCGACTTCAGCGGGAGGAGAAAGGGGCTGTGGTGCGGCCATTCCAGGGCGACCGCACCACAGCCGGGAAACGATGCCGCGCGGTGCGCGACACCGGGGCCGGTCAGAACCAGCTAGTGATCAACGACCCCACCACGGACGCCGCGGCGACGGTCGCGTTCCAGTAGTCAACGATCAACGTCAACCTCTTCCACAAGAACCGAGTGATGCTCACACTGGCAGATGCGGCACCACCGTGGACAGGACCCGCTCCGCGGCCGGGGCCAGGACGTGGGAGACCACGAACCCCGCCACCGGCACCGTGCCCGCCGAACGCGCCGCACCGGTCACCGCCGCCGTGGCGGGACCGGTGACCGGCCCCGCCGACGCCGAACCGGTGCCGCAGAACACCACCGCGCACGCCACAGCCACAACGGCCGCCGCCTGCCTGAATTGGGACATGCTGAACTCCTCACCGACAGGTCGACGACCTGTGCGGTCGTCGACACCGAGCCGACCAGGACCGCGATGCGTGCGAGCATCTGCAGCTAGGAGGAGGAGAACCGAGAAGTCAGGCATGTCGGCCTCCTCGCGCACACCACGGTGCGCATCCGGCCAACACGCCAGTCGACGCTGATCGACGCCACGACCAACGTCGTGGACACGGCCAGCGTAGCGAACCCAGGCACCGCCAGCTCCGCAAGACATGTCAGCGAGTCTCGCGACGAGCACGGACCTTGCCCCACCGAGCTGCGTGACCCAAAGCTGCCTAGATGCGCTAGCCGCCACGTTCGCCGCGCCCAAACCTGATTCGACCGCAAGCGGCCAGCGAATCGCAGCAGGAGAGTGCGTTCACTGGGATGTATGCCCTGACGGACGGCGTTGAAAAGTCTCGCGGGTGTAGCGGTGTGGTCTGGTGGGACGATGGGTGGCTTATGGACATTGAGCTGGCCGATGCGGTCGCGGCGGTGCGTGACGAGTTGCTGGACGCCGCCGAACGGGGCGCGGGGGCGGACATCGAGTTCGTGGTGGGGACGATCAAGCTGGAGTTCGACGTCGAGTTGAAGGTCGACGCGAAGGCCAAGACCGGGTTCAAGGCGTGGGTGGTGTCCGCCGATGCCGAGGCCGGGGTGGCCCGGACCAGCAAGCATCGGGTGTCGGTCGAGCTGGCCCCGCGCCTGCCCGGTGGTGGTGACCTCGCGGTCGCCGGTGACCGGCGGTTGGATGGCCCTGGTGATGTATCTGGGCACATCGGCCGCTGATCGTGTCCACCGCGCGAGTGCGCGGGTTCGGGGGTTGTTGTGGAGTGGGAACGCGTTGTTGCCGTGAGCGGTGCCGGTGGCAGGGGCTCGGGCTACCTGCTCGGAGACCGGCTGGCGGTGACCTCGGCGCACGTGGTCACCGGCAGCGGCGGGGTGACTGTGTTCCGGCCCGGCCGGGCCGGGCAGGTCACCGGGCAGGTGGTCTGGTGCGGTACACCCGGTGGGCGTGACGATGCCGCGCTGGTCCTGATCAACGATCCTGCCTGGCAACAGCGGGAGCTTCGGCCGGTGGTGTGGGGTCGCTCGGTCACCCACCAGCCCGGGATCACCTGCCGCTCGTGGGGCGTGCCGGATCTGGCTCAGCGCGACGGGAATCCGGTCGAGGTCCTGCAACCCTCCGGCACGCTGAATCCCGGTGACCGGATGGTCGGCGACCGGTACGTGATGAACCTCGACGGTGCTCCTCCAGTGCCCACGGGCGAGGGGCGCTCGCCCTGGGGCGGGATGTCCGGGGCGGCGATGTTCTGCCATGGCCTGCTCACCGGGGTCATCGCGGCCGACCCGGCCGGTCGCGGCCACGCCGTCCTGGAGGCGGTCCCCGCCTACGTGTTGCTGGCCGACCCGGCGTTCGTCGCCGCGGTCTCGGCATACCTGGGTCCCACTGGGGCGCGGTGCGAGGCTGTTGAACTCCAGCCCCTGGCCGCCGGCCCCCTTCCAGGTCAGGCAGAGCGGGTGGTGGCCTCGCCTGCGGGGTTGTTGGCCGCACGGCGGGCGGTGGTGCCCTTTCACGGCCGCGAGGACGTCCTGACTGACCTGCACACGTGGGCCGCGCTGACGGGGCTGGGGGTCGTGCTGCTGCACGGTGCGGGTGGGCAGGGCAAGACCCGCCTGGCCCTGGAGTTCACCGAGCAACTCACCGGGCTGAGGTGGGCGGTGCTGTGGCTTCGCCCGGACACCCAGGCCCAGGAGTTGGCGGTGCTGGCGCACACGGTGGCCCCGGTCGTGGTCGTGGTCGACTACGCGGAGAGCCGCATGACACAACTCGCCGCGCTCGCGGATGTCCTGGCACGCCGTCAGGGGGGTGCGGCGGTGAAGGTGCTGCTGCTGGCCCGCACCGTCAGCGGCTGGTGGGAGGAATTGACCGCGACCGGTGATGCGGCCAGGGACTTCGTCGACACCAGCCGTGTGCACCGGTTGACACTGCTGGACCGGTCAGCCGCGCAGCGGGTGGCGGCCTATCAGGTGGCGGTGACCGCTCTGGCTGAGGCCGTGGGACAGATCCCCGGCCTTACTCACTTGGACTGGTCGGCCATCGCCGCCGAGTTGGCCGGGAAACCGGGCCAGCGGGTGGAGCAGGCGTCGACGGTGTTGGCGGTGCAGATGGCCGCGTTGGCCGATCTGCTCGACACCGCACCCACCTCGCACGCCGCGGTGCCGTTGACCGGTGGTGGGCGGGGGCCGGAGGACCGGATCCTGGACCACGAGCGCGGCTACTGGCGCTCCACCGCCACCGCACAGGCCCTGCTGCCCGCGCTGGGATTGGACACACTGACCGACATCGTCGCCGCGACCGTCGTGCTCGGGCCGGGCACCGTGAAGCAGGTGGACGGGGTACTGGCGCGGGTGCCGGAGTTGGCCGATCAACCGGTGGTGCGCCGCAACCAGGTACGGACCTGGCTGACCCAGCTCTACCCGCCGGGTGCGGACGGGGCGTTCGAGGGGCTGGTCCCGGACCGGGTGGCCGAACGCCTGATCGGTCGGCTCATCCTGGACACCACCCGGCCCTGCGTGATCGACACCCTCCTCGACCAGATCCGGGAGGACGAGGCCGAGCGGGTGCTGACGGTGTGCACGCGGGCGGCGGCACACTCGGCGCTGGGCGTCGGGGTGGGTGAGCGGGTGACCCAGTGGTGTCTGCGCCACACCGACACACTGCTGCCGACGGCTGCGGCGGTGGCCACCCAGGTCGAGACCCCGGCGCCGCTCCTGCGTGCGATCGAACGCGTCACGGCCGATAGCGCGATCGCCACGTCGGTGTTGGAGCGCCTGATCGATGAGTTTCCGGCGCGGAGTCAGGTGTTGGCTTCGGCCGCGGCCGAGATCAGCATGGTGCTGGTCCAACGCCACCGGCAGGCAATCAACGAGGACCCCAGCCTCGACGACTCCCAATTGGCTACCCACCTGAATGACCTCTCGATCCGGCTGGGTGAGTTGGGGCGGTGGGAAGAGGGGCTGGCGACGATCATCGAAGCGGTCGAGATCCTTCGGCGGTTGGCCGAGCAGCGCCCGGAGGTGTTCCTGCCCGACCTCGCCATGAGCCTGAACAACCTCGCAATCCGGCTCGGTGAGTCGGGTCAGCGGGAGGAAGCGCTAATGTCGATCACCGAAGCGGTGCAGGTGTATCGGCGGTTGGCCGAGCAGCGCCCGGAGGTGTTCCTGCCCGACCTCGCCATGAGCCTGAACAACCTCTCAGCGGACTTAGGTGAGTTGGGTCGGCGGGAGGAAGCGCTGGTAGCAGTCACCGAAGCGGTGCAGGTGTATCGGCGGTTGGCCGAGCAGCGCCCGGAGGTGTTCCTGCCCGACCTCGCCATGAGCCTGAACAACCTCTCAGCGGACTTAGGTGAGTTGGGTCGGCGGGAGGAAGCGCTGGTAGCAGTCACCGAAGCGGTGCAGGTGTATCGGCGGTTGGCCGAGCAGCGCCCGGACGCCTTCCAGCCCAACCTCGCCATGAGCCTGAACAACCTCGCGATCCAACTCGGAGAGTCGGGGCGGCAGGAGGAGGCGCTGGCGGCGATCATCGAGGCGGTCGAGATCCGTCGGCGGTTGGCCGAGCAGCGCCCGGACGCCTTCCAGCCCAACCTCGCCACCAGCTTGAACAACCTCTCGGGCCTGCTCGGTGAGTTGGGGCGGTGGGAGGAGGCGCTGGTAGCAGTCACCGAAGCGGTGCAGGTGTATCGGCGGTTGGCCGAGCAGCGCCCGGAGGTGTTCCTGCCCGACCTCGCTGGCAGCCTGAACAACCTCTCAGCGGACTTAGGTGAGTTGGGTCGGTGGGAGGAGGCGCTGGCGGCGATCATCGAGGCGGTCGAGATCCGTTGGCGGTTGGCCGAGCAGCGCCCGGACGCCCATCGCCGCCAGTTGGAGCAGTCGAAACGAGTCCTAGCCTGGCTAACCTGGAACATAACCACCTCGCCAGCCGTTTGAGCGGGGTTCACCGATCCTCACTGATGTTGCTTGATCGCCGCGACGAGCTGGGGCATGCCCGAACCCAGGCGATCAAACGACTGCACTGTCTGCTGCTGGAGTCGTTGACTGGTGGCGCGCAGAAATTCCTGTCCACTAAGCAAGGCCGGACAGTCGGTGAATACGCCCGACGGACCCGGGCTCGGCACTGACGATCTCTTCTTCAGTTCGTGGGCCCGTTGGGTGGTGCCCCGCTGCTGGGTAGTACAGGGTTGACGTGGAACCCTTCCCACTGGGCGTTCTGTGAGCCGAGCCGTCCGAAGTAGACGTAGCCGCCCCGGTGTGCGCGGGCGAGGTCGGTGCGGGATTCCCAGATCGTGTCGCCGAGCATGCCCAAGCTGGTGCTGACCTTGGAGACTTTGATGCCGTTGGGGTTCACGCCGATCCGGAACCACTGCGGGATGCCCGGTTGCGGTGGCCCGTACGGTCGGGTGCCGGGGCCCAGGACGGTCTTGACGCCCTGGTCGAAGCCCCACAAGAACCCGTATCCGTTGGTGTCGAACACCATCATGTACCCCGAGTCCAACAGGTACCTCGGGTCACCGATGGCGGTGACGTCGACGGGCGGGTCCTGGAACCCGTGGTCGGTCCGTACGCCGAACGCGACCGCGGTCCACCCGTAGGGGCCGCCGCCGAGGTCCCCGAAGCCGGTGCCCCAGTCCAGCCAGTACGAGCCGGGGCTGGCGTTCGGCGCGAGGTAGCCGTGCAGCACCCACGCGGTGTTCGACTCCGGTGAGCGTGGTGTCGCGGGTCCCATCCAGCACGCCTCGTACCCGGCGTAGCTGAAGCCCCGAGCGCGAGCGGGCATCGCGGCCAGGGTCTCCTCACCCGCGGGCAGCAGCCCGACCGGCACGGTCCCGAACCGCCACGTGGAGACCTGCTTGCGGTACCGCAAGCCAGAGAACGGCCTGCCCGTGGTGATGCCGCCGTAGTACTCGGCGTCCGCGGTCAGCACGCCCTTCGCCCCGACCCCACTGGCTCCCGGGGTCTGCACGGCGGAGTTCACCAGGCCGGTGCGCAGGTGGTGGCGGGTCACCACGTAGAGCACAGTGTTGGCGGTGTGGGCGACCAGTTCCTCGAGGGAGGCCCGTGGTAGCGCGCGGTTGGCGAACACCCACCGCCACGACGAGGACCAGCTCGTGATCGGGTGCGCGTCGAGCTGGTCCTGGGTGGCAATCGTGGGCCCGACCGTAATGCCCGCGTCCGCGAACCGGGCGAGCACGTCCAAGGGCTGGTTTCCGGTGTTGCCGGGGAGCGAGGTGCGCTGCGTGGTGACGATGACCGACTGCGTCAGTCCGAACTGCTGCACCAGGCCCAGCACCCGCCGCAGGAACACCTCGGTCCGCCAGGCCGGGGTCGGGTGCACGAAATGCCCTGCGCCGTCGACCGCGGGCCAGGACAACTCCAGGAGCAGCACGGTGCGGCCACCGACGGCGTGGAACAGGTCGGCCAGCGTCGTGGCACCGAACTGGCCGGGTTCCAGGTACCCGAACCAGCCGCGGGTCGGGTCCTCGACCGCGGGCTGCTGTGGCTGCAGCGTGGCGCCGGGGCGCTGGGTCGCGACCCGCCATCGATGCGGGTCCTGGTCCTGCACGTGCTCGGCGTGTGGGTCGGCCTGCCCCATGATCGGCCAGGAGTCGAGGAGCCCGCAGGTCTCCAGCGCGCTGACGACCGGGGTTCCGTCGCTGAGGAACCGCACCGGCACGTGCAGCAGATCCAGGCCCAGCTGCGCGCCGTAGGTGTAGGAGGCGAGCAGGTCCGGGGGCTTCAACAGAAACCCCGCGCCCATGACGCCGCCGACCAGGTCGTGATCGATCTGCTCAAGCGCCGCGACCGTCACCCCACCACTCGCACCACCCGGCTCGCCACCGCCGGTGGTGCGCAGTGCACCGGTCGGGTCCAGCTCCAGGCCACCACCAGGTGCGAGGCGGGTCGTCAGCCTGCCCGCGTGCCAGGCGAGCCCGTCACCGGCGACCGTGGTGCCGTCCACGGCGACGGTGTAGGTGGTCTGTGCCGAGGCCCCGGAGCCGGTCACCGTGATCCCGGGGCCGCCGATCACGGTGGTGGTGACCGCCCTCTGCCCGCAGCGGCTCACCGGGTGCCACCCGGTGCCGGGGCGAGGACGGTGGCCTGTCCGGTGGCCTGGTGCACGGCGATCAGCGCGCCGTCCTCGTCCTCACCGAGCTGCCAGGACCCGATGCTCACCGTGTTCGGTGGGCTGGCGGGGGCGGTGCCCGCGCGGCGCCGCCCGGCGCGGGCCAGCGCCCGCTGCGCGTGCACGGCGGGCGCCAGATGGGCGCTGGGGCCTCGATGCTTCACGTTGTCTGCTCCTCACTGGGGATGGGTGGGCCGTGGCTGGCCAGGGACACCGCCACCGATTCCCCGGTCTCGCCGGGTTTCCAGGACACGGCCAGCTCGGTGAGCCGGAACTCGGCTCGCACCGGCGTGCAGTACGAGTCCAGGGCGACCACGAACGCGGCGCCGGGGATCAGGTGGCCGATGTCGACCGGCGCGGTCGGGGACAGCCGCGCACCGGAGGGCACCAGCAGGTCGACCGGGGGCGGGCAGCCGTAGGCGACGATCGCCCGCGCGATCCCCTCGGCCACGCCCGAGTCGGTGGTGGACTCGCTGCCGGAGATCCGCTCGATCAACCCCAGCACCGGGTCCACGCCCCCGGCGGCACCGCGAACAGGTGGGCCGTCCACGGCCTGTCCGTCGCCGCCGACCGGCTGCGCGCCGACGACCACCGCCCGGGTCGCGGCGTCCAGGCCTGCTTCACGGACTTCGATGTCACCGAGGAAGTGCTCCTCGCACAACTGGTGCGGAGCCCCCGTCGTTCGGTCGGGGACGCAGTACACCGTCCGTCCCACGGTGTAGAGATCGGCACCGGCGTGCAGCAGGTCCCGCACGACGTGCCCGATGGTGGCCGAGTCCGTCCAGAGATGGTCCAGCGTGGAGCGGGTCCCAGAGTCGCGCAGCTCGGCGTGCGCGAGCAGACCCGGGTCGTGCTCGGCGAAGCCATCCTGGATGAGCATGCGGATCAGGGCCCCGGTATCGGCCGGGACCGGCCGGAAGTAGCTGTCCGAGCCCTGGGGTTTGACACCGCGCCGATCCAGGTAGGCCAGCATGTCCCGCGCGGCCAACGTCAGGGTGTCGCGGCGCTCGGTCTTGTTCACGATCGGCCCGTGCCAGACCACGTCGTCCTCGCGCCACAGCGTGAGGTGGTGCCGCCACGTCCCGACCGCCCCCAGCCCCCGCCTGCATGTGGCCCCGAGGCGCGGTTTGGCCATGGTGACCTGGGCGGTGCTGTAGTCGTCGCGGACCCGCCCCCACTCCAGGCCAGTCACGCCCTCGACATCGCACACCAGCTCGTCACTGCCCGCGACGCGCACCTGCGCGTGGTACTCGCTCGCGCTGCCCAACTCGTACACGGCCATGGTCAGATCGCCTCCTGGCGGGCGGCGAAGTGGATCTCGACCCAGGCGTCCTCGGCGACGCTGGCCGCGTCCACACTGACCTCGACGATCAGCGGTGTGCCGCAGGAGAACTCCGGCCAGCCCGCAGGGCGGCCGAGTGGGCCGTAGCGGCGGGGCCGCAACTCGTCTCCACCGGGACACGACACGGCCGCGCGGCGGATGCGGCCGTCCAGCAGCAACTCGGACCCCCGGGGCAGCCACGGAATGCTGACCTCCTCGAGTGCCAGGCACGGGTCGACCACGTCCCCGCGCAGCGACAGGTCCCGCGGGTTGTCGTACCAGCGGATTAACAGCCGCCGCAGCGATAGCGCCCCGGTGCCCAGGCTGATCACGGGCACGAGGTCGAGCCGGTCGGACACGATCCCGGGATCCAAGGCGAGCAGACTGCGGGCGGCGGTGTAGCGGTGCCCACCGGGCTGCGGCCAGTTCGCGGGATCGTTGGGGTTGCCGGCATCGGTGGGCGGCACCGTCCGGACGGGGGCAGGGAGGGAGGCGGCGCGGTAGGGGTCCTCGTCGAGCACGTGCACCGGGCGGGGACAGCGGTCGCGCCAGCCGGTGCCGTCCGGGTAGCTGCCCCACGGATCGAACCCGGGCAGGATGTCCCGCCACACCAGCGGATCCGACGGCCCCAGCAGGGTGTCGTTGCGCGCCACTAGTTTCGGCGCGTGCCACCAGCCAGTGACCCCAGCCCGCATAGTCCAGGTCCAGGTCTGCATCACCCCGTCCGCGCACCGCGCCACCGCGCCCGCGGGCTGCGGTCCCTCGATGGCCACGGCCTCATACAGGTGCCGCACCAGCGCATCCCCCGCCGCGTACGGGTTCCAGCCCACAGCGGGGATCCCGGTGCACCGGTCCGTCCTCGGCGTCGGCGCGGCGGCGTAGACACACACCGTGCCGCCCTCCCCACCGCTGTGGAGCTCGGCGGCCAGCCAGCCCAGCCCGAACGACAGCGCCTCCTCATCGGCTGCCAGCGCGAGCACGGTCACCGCGATCTCCGGGCTGGCACGCCGCACCGCGCCCGGCACACCACCGTCACCGAGCAGTTCGGTCCACGACCTGGTGGTGCGCGCGGTGCCCGCGCCGTCGATCTTCACCCCCACCAGGCCGTAGAAGCCGGTGCTGGCGGGGATCGCGGTATCCAGCCAGGGCGCCTGGTCGGTCACCGGGTCGCTGTAGGGCGGGTCGGCGAGGCTGGCCGCCAACGCTGGGCACGGGTCGCGCACCAGGATCCCGGACGCCCTGGCTCCAGCTGCCGCCCGCGTGGTATTGACCAACTCGGTCCCCGCGAACACCAGCCACCCCGGGAACACCATGCGCGTCATCTCCCTTCTAGGCCTGGGCCAGGGCTGCGACGTGGTCGGCGGCACGCAGTGCGACCAGCAGCGGGTCCGCGGCCACCGGTTGCACGGTGATCGGGGCGTGCACGGTGACCTGCCGGTGCGTCACCGGCCCGGTCGAGCCTGCTGTCACCCGCGCGAAACCGTTGTCGCTATTGGAGAAGGTGGTCGTCGCCCTCGCGTGGACGGGGACCTCGAAGTTCGGGATCTCCCGGGTGAACGCGCGCAAGGTGGCGCGGACGGTGCCGAACTCGGCGCGCAGCCCCCGGTCCAGGCCGCCGACGATCGCCCGCCCGGCCGGGACCAGCAGCTGCCGGTCATACGGCAGCGGACCCTTGAGCTGACGGATCTTGTCCGCGATACCGCCGACGAAGTCCCACACCGCCCCGATCGCCGACCGCAGCCCGGACAGCAAGCCGTCGATGATCGCTCGTCCCGCGCCCCACAACAGGCCACCGAGGTCACCGAGCGCGTCCCGGATCCGGCCCGGCACCGAGGAAATCCACGCCCACAGCCCTGTCGCGGCCGAGACGCTGCCCTCGACGAAGTTGTTCCACGCCGCGCTCGCGGCCGACCCGAGCAGCCCGGCTAGCGCCCCGAGCCCGCCCACAACCTGCCCCGGCAAACCGACCACCCACGACAGCACCGAGGACCCGGCCGACACCGAGGCGGTCACGAACCCAGTCCATGCCGAGCTGGCGGCCTCGGCGAGCATCCCCGCCAGCGCCTGAACGCCGGCCACGATCCGGCCCGGGAGCCCCAGCGCCCACGCGACCACGGCCAGCGCGGTGGTGATCGTGGTGGTCACGTACCAGGTCCACGCCGAGCGCGCGGCCTCGGCGAGCATCCCGACCAGGGCCCCGAGCCCGGCGAGGATCTGCCCCGGCAACGCCACCGCCCACCCGACCAGGGCCTGGCCCGCCCTTGCCAGCAGCAGCCCGACCTGGACCGGGAGCACGATCAGCTCGGCGATGATCCACTCCACGCCCTGCACCGCGGCGTCGGCACCGGCTCGCAGCCCGGCCAGCAGGGCGGGACCGATCCGGCCCGGCAGCCCGGCGACCCAGTCCACCGCGACCTGGAACCCACCCGCGACCGCTGACCCCACCGCGCAGGCACCATCCGCGACGCGCTGCGGCAGACCCGCGAAGAAGTCCAGCACCGCGCGTCCCGCCGCGCAGATCGCGTCGATGATCGTCGGCAGCTTCAGCAGCACGTACGCCAGCTGCCCGATCACCGGCACCGCGAGCAGCGCCTCGGCGGGCAACGAGCGGAACCAGCCCACCAGGGCCTGAAACGCCCCCGACACCCAGTCCACCGCCACGCCGACCGCCGAGCTGACCGTGGTCCACAACCCGACCCAGAACTCCCGGAACGGGGCGCTGGCGGACCACAGATAGAGCACGGCCGCGACCAGGGCGCCGATCCCGATCACGAGCAGCCCAATCGGGTTGGCGTCCATCGCCAGGTTCAACGCGACCTGCGCCGCCGCGGCGGCCCGGGTCGCCAGGGTCCACAACTCCACCGCCCCGGCCACCAGCAGCACCGGCGCGCGCAGGGCGAGCATCCCGGCCGCCGCCCCGGCCAGCGCGGCGGCGAACACCCCGAACACCGGGTTGCCGACCACCACCGCGAGCGCGCCGAACAACGGCTGCACCAAGGCGAGCGCGGGCACCAGCAGCGTCATCGCGACGCTGGCCAGCTCAGCCAGGATCGCCATGACCGGCCGCAACACGCCCGCCAGCAGCGGCCCGGCATTGGCCAGACCGCCCACGAGGCTGTTGCCGACGCGCTCCAGCGACGGCGACACCGCCTGGAAGATCGACAACGCCACGTCCGCGCCGACCTTCTTCAGGTTGCCGATGGTCGCGCCGAGACCGACGGTCTTCGCCGAGGCCAGCTCGGCGGCAGCGCCCTGGTGCGCCAGCGCGGTGCTCATCCGATCGAACCCGGCCGCGCCCTGGTGTGCCAGCGCGACCACACCCGAGAGCGCCTCCTGCCCGAACGCGGTCGCCGCGGCGGCAGCGAACTGCTGCTCGCTCATGTGCTCCTGGGCGTGCGACAGCTGCTCGATGACCGCCCGGAACCCGACGAACCTCCCCGACGCGTCGAACGCCTCCACCCCCAAGGCAGTCAGCGCGGCACGGGCCTGCGTCGAGGGATGCGCCAGGGACACCAGCATCGACCGCAGCCCGGTCCCGGCCATCGACCCGATGATCCCCGCGCGCCCCAGCTCCGCCATCACCGTCGCGGTCTCGTGCAAGTCAACGCGCATGGCGGCCGCGACCGGGCCGACGTACTTCAGGCCGGTGAAGAACTCCTCCAGACCCCCGGAGGTGTTGTGGATCGCCGAGGCCAGCACGTCAGCGACACCACCGGCCTGATCGGCCTTCAGCGCAAAAATATCCAGACTGTCGCCAACAAACTGAGCGACCCTCGCGGTATCCAACCCGGACGCGGTGACCAGTTGCAGCACCGCGGGCGTCGCGGCCATCGAACTGCGGAGGTCGAACCCGGCGTTCGCCAGGTCGACCATGGCCGCGGCGACCTGCGCGGCGGTGATGCCGGGATAGCGCATATCCCGGCCCAACCGCTGCGCCAACTCCCCAGCCAAAGCCATCTGCTCACCCGAGGAACGGGTCACCGCGGCCAGATTCGCCATCGCGGCCTGGTACTCGACCCCCGTGGTGATGACCGACTTCACGCCGCCACCGAGCGCGCCGATAGTCATCTGGAGGGCGTCGTGGATGCCGGTGTAGAGCGCGACGCCCTTGACCTTGCCGAGGAAGCTCTTACCGAACAGGCCACCCGCCGCGGCCCCGGCCTTCTCGGCTTCGCTCCCAGCCCCGTTGATGGCCTTGGCGACACCGCCGCGCAGCAGGCGGCCGTCAGCGACGAGTTCGACCGCCGCCTGCGCGAGCACGCCACCTGAGACCGACACCGACACCACCTGGATCGAGGTGGTGCCCGGTCACGAACGCCAGACGGCACTGAACTTGCCGCGCAGCCTACCGGTTCCCCCGCCGCCCCAACGTCTCCAGCGCGCCAAGGAACATGCGCTCCTCCTGCTCCGCGGTCCACTGCCCGACCGTGGCCTCCCGCGGGCGCCCCGACGCGGTGCGTACGGGCACGGCCGACAGCTCGGCCTCCAGCGCACGGGCCTCGGACTCGGTGGTGCACAACGACCGGCGCCAGGCCAGCGCGGCGGCCAGCAACCGCCCGATCGGCTCGGTCAGCGGGGAGAACCCGGCACCCACGCACCAGCCGTCGAAGGCGAGCCAGTTCCCGTAGACGCTGACCGCGAGGTTGCGTGCGAGGTGGAAGTCCACCCCGCACGCGTACCCGAGCACCCGCTCGGCGACCTGTTCGAGGTCATCGAGATCCAGGCCGTCCTCCGGGTCGAGCAGCCGCTGGTACACCACCTCCGCGCCGCAGCCGTCAAGGTGGAGCGGAATCAGCCGCCACCAACAGCCCGGCGCCTCCAGCACCAGGGCCTCCACCCACGTTCGCGCGTCCAGCACGGACAACTCGAACACCCGGTCATCGAGGGTGAACCGCGTGGGCCCGGCGGGCGGCAGCCCGAGCACGCCGCCGATCACGCCCGGCGGGAACGCTGCTCCCGGCGCACTGGCTGCCGCCGCGCACGCTGCTGGCCGTGCGCACCACGCTGCGCACCGGCCTCGCCGTGTCCCTCGTGCCGCTGCTCGGCGCGCCGCGTGGCCCGGTTCCCGGTCGGCGCCCACCGTTGGATCAGCGCCCGCACGATCTCGTCGACCTCACCAAGGTCCAGGTCGTCGTCGGCGCGGCGCATCCGTTGTGCGAGCAGCAGGGCGTCCCCGGGCTCCAGTGCGGAGTCCAGGAAGAACGCGATTGCCCACGCCTGCTGCCCCAGTCCAACCCCCGTTGCCACCGCGGCGGACACGAAGGTCAACACGACGTCCTTCGGCTGGTGCGCGGTAAACCGCAGACCGAGGTCCTCGTTCACCACCGTGAGCGGCGCTCCCGTGGGCGTGCTGGCTGCTGCTGTGATGATCAGTGGCTCGACCTGCCCGTCGATGGGCCAGTCCGTCCAGCGTGCGAACAGGCCCGCGACCAGGTCCAGAGTCGCCTCCAACCCCACCGGGTCGACACGGTTCATGACGCGATCGAAGTAGCGCTTGCGGTCGCTCGGCTTCAGGGTCGACTCAAGGAAGCTGAGGACCGCCAGCGCCCGGTCGGCGTCGGACACCGTGTCGGCCACGATCTGCTGAGCGAAGAACAACACGCTGTCCTTCGGGCGGTCCACGTGCAAGTCCTCCCCACACAGGGTCACTGGGACGGTGTGCGGATCGCGAGCTCGACGCGGGGCGGTCGTGAAGGTGAGCGTGTCCACGGGACTCCTGGCGGTCTACGAGTTTCCACACCGTCGGCCATGTTCGCCAGACCCGGGATGGGGCGGATCCTAGCCTGAACAGACCTTGACCACCCCTGCTGAGCGGCGCGTCCTAGCGGTGGCAGGGGCAGAACGGACCAGCCTTTTCCGGGTGGCTGCGTTCAGTGATTCTCCGTAGATCGGTCCATGAACACAGTCTCCCTCACACCGTCCGGGCTTGGCGTCAGCTGCATGCGGCGGCAGAAAGGGGTTAAGACAATCATGGGATTCCTACCGCCGGTGGACGGGACGCGGTCGGCCACATCAGCCCTGCTCTCGACGTGCTGGAATCAGGCGTACTCTCGTGCCTGAGGCTTCGTTGGTCCGTACCGGTTCCTCACCACCCTATTGGTCCTCCATGCAGAATTTACTAACAACCCTCTCCAATAATTGAGCCGGGGAAGGGTCGGGAACTCCCGGATACTCGTAGCACCTCGCCCTCACCCTGATGTCGGTCCAAGCATTATCAAGCCCCGCCCTCATGATTCGCGAGTGGATGAGTTTCGCGCCCCTCAAGTCAGTTTCGTCAAGCCTGGTATTGATTAAAATTGCTTCAACGATGTGCGCTCCACTGAGATCTGCCCTAGTGAGATCCGAATTTCTGAGATCCACTCGGTCAAATTGTGCTTTTGGTAGGTGAACCTTTCGCAGGCAAGTGTCGGACAGGTCAAGTGTGGCACCATTGTCGTGATTGACATCTCGCCTAGCCAGAACCGTGAGCGCGGCCTGTACGTCTGGGCTTGGTCGTTGATCTGGACACGGCTCGCTCGTATAGCCACTCAGTAGTGTGGACAGATGTCGATGCGGGGCGCTGGTCCTGACAAAGGTAGCGAGGACTTCGTCGATTGTGGGCTGATCTCGTGGTGAGTCGCGAGCTAGGCGTTCCAACGCGTAGACCGCTCCCATTCGCGCCTGCAGGTGATCGTCGCCCGCGCGGTCAAGTTCGTCGACCGCCTTCGTGTATCGATCGGTGAATTGCCCCTGTTCGGATAGCGCGCCCTGGGATTGTGCAATGGCTACCTGGTCGCGAGTCGCGCTGAGCGACAGGCCGGTGAACACCAGTGCAGCCAGGGTCGCCACAGAATTGACAGTCGAGATGACGGCCGACCAGTTAACGCCTCGCGCACGCTTGGTGCCGCGCGGGCGGATTGTCCGTGCGCTCAGGACGGTACGCAATGGCGGGCGCGCCGGGCGAAGTCGGCGATCCTTCGGGGGTGTCGCCCGGCCGCTGACGGGTGATACGGGAGCCATGCTCTCTTATCGGGCGGCCTTGCCGCAGACTTTAGGGACAGTCGGAGCGTGGCACATGACATACGCCACAGAGCGAACCTCATTGATGTCAAGGATCTAGGGAATAACTGTTTGGTTGGGCGAATTAACCTGGCTCTTCGCTGTTTCGATTGATAGCATGAATTGCACATGATTGATTGCAACGCACTCCTTTAGTTTGAACGACGTAAAGCGGAGTGCATGAGTGGGCTCGAGGACACGAAGGAAGTCGGGCCTCCTTACGACGACGAAAGAAGACGATGTGGCGACATTTGGCACAGTGATGATGCCTGCCCAGATCCCGAAGCTCAACCTGATCAAGCCTGATGGGGCGGTCCGGTGGCCGGTGATCGGCGTGGTCGGTCCACCCAACTCCGGCAAGTCCATGCTGATCACCCAGTTCGCGGCCGACCCGCGCGTGGGCACGACCTACGCGGTCGAATGGGGCTCCGGCGACAAGGGCGTCCTCAACGAGTACTCGACCGCCGTACCCGACGCGAACCTGTACTTCCTCGGCCACGACAGCACCGTGCAGAGCGTCTACGGCCAGATCCTCGCCGCCCGCGAACTCGCTCGCACCGCCGTCGAACGCGGCGAACCACCGCACCTGCTGGCCATCGACTCCTGGTCGACCTGCTGGGAACTGATCAAGTCCTGGACCTACCGGCGCGCCGCCGAGGGCCTGCTCGACAAGAGCAAGGTGCCTATCGACCCGAACGCGGACCTGCCGATCGGCTTCAACCTGTGGAACGACGCCAGAGACCGGTACCGGCAGGTCATGAATGTGATCCTGTCCTGGCCCGGCCCGGTAGTGCTCACCTGCCGCGGCGAGTGGGTCTCGGCCGTCACCCCGTCCGGGCATCCCGATCGCACGCACCGCGAGTACAGCATCGACGCTCACAAGAGCCTCCGCTACGACGTCACCGCGTTGATCCGGCTCTCCGACGAGGCCGCGCCACAACTGGTCAAGTGCCGCAGCCAGTACTACCCGGTGAAGCCGGGCGACAAGCCCATCGAGCTGGCCAGACCCATCAACCTCGGCGAGTTGATCTACGACAAGATGCGCGTTGACCCCCGACGGGCCGTGGTACCGGACACCTCCGAACCGCTTGACGCTCTGCCCGAGGTCGTCGAAGGCCGCGCCAGCCAGGTGAGCGAGGGCGCGGTCATCGGCAGGGGCCGGGCGCCCCGGCCTGAGCCCGCTCAGCGCAGTAGTGCGCACGCTCCGAAGCCGGTGCCCTTGGACTGGGACGCGGAGATCGCGAAGGCGTTGGCCGAGCCCGACCCGCCGCAGGCGTACGCGTTGATCAGTGAGCTGTGGAAGGCCGCGACGCTGTCAGACGCCGCCCCTGCGGTGTGCAGTCGAGTGCGGGCCGCAGGGGAGGAGATCCGGGTCCGGCTCGACGCCCACAAGGCCGCCACCTCCGATGAAGCCCTCGCGACGGACGCCACCAGCGACGAGCTCACCGCTGATCTCGAGCCCGCACAGCCGCCAGCGGCCGAGCCCGAGCAGGCCCCGGCCCAGACCGGACCCGCCGCAGACGAGCAGCAACCTGCCCCGCCCCGGCGCCGACGGAACCGCGTGGACTGGGGCGAGCGCACCGCGACCGCCTACCGCGACCGCAACACCCAGGCTCTCACCGAACTGGCCGCCGCCGCGTCGAAGGCCCGCGCGTCCGCCGCAGTGCGGGAGGCGATCGCCCTCGCCCAACTCAAGGTGCGCGTACTGCAGGTCGCTGGGGAACGGGATCGGGACTGGCGCGAGCTCGTGTCGCAGGACTGGACACAGCTGGACGCCGAGGCCGCCGTGCTCGGCATCGACCTCGACAACGCGCTCGACGAGCTGGAGGACGAGGACACCGAACAGCAAGGAGAATCCTCATGACCACACGCAGGGGACTTCGCCTCGACGTGTACCGCACCGCGCAGCACGCGGGCACGGGCATCAGCTCTGATCACGACCAGCTGACCCTGGTCGGCATCATCCGCCGCACCAACACCGGCTCCCGCCCCGAAGAACTACCGATCCAGTGTCTCGTGTGGACACCGACCATCGACGCTCCCGCCGTCTGGCTCGTAGCCACTCCCCGGACGCTGTGGCTGATCCCGGCGGGCAACCTGCTGACCGGCGAGCTGGACGCGCGCAACCGCTGGGTCGCCGGAGGCGCGCTCGCCGGGCTCGCCGACCGGCGCTTCACCGACCTGGTGCAGGGCCGCGACGCCGTCCGCGTCCACGACCAGCTCCACACCCCGACCCCACAGCAGCCCCGTGGAGGTGCGCGATGACTCGGCCACCGGCATCCCCTGGGGGTGCGGCGTGAACGCCTGCCCCCCGTGGACCCATATTCCCAAGCCCGACCGCGTCGCCCGCCTGCCGCACATCGGTGCGATGCCGGTCGTCTTCATCACCTGCTACTCCACCAACCCCGTGCCCACCGTCCTCGGGCGCAACGGTGTGGAGGCGGGCTGCGACTGCACCTACGGCATCGGCAAGCCGCAGATTGGCGTGCAGTGCACGATCCGGCAGCGGCAGGTGATGGCCGAGCGGCGCTGCTCGGTCTGCGGCCAGACCGCGCCCGGGGAGGAGCTGCTGTTCGCCGGGGTCGAGCGGTCCGCCGAGTTCGGCGGGCGCCTGTTCTCGATGGAGGGCGGGGCGCACGCCGAGTGCCTGGCGTACAGCGCACAGACCTGCCCAGTCCTGGTCGCCAACCGAGGCAAGGTCACGGTCGCCGCCACGCGCGAATACGGGTTGGTCAAACGGTTGATCCTCGGTCACCGTGCCGACCGGCCGGTGTACGGGCTGTGGCCCCACGGCGTTCCCCACGGGCCACTGGGGACGCTGGACTTCCACATCGCGGTGTTCGACGACCAGCACACCCGGACGCTGATGCTCGACACGTGGTTGTGTGACGAAGCGCCCGACCTGGGCCGGTTGTGAGCTGGCCCGGCTACCAGTGGCCCGAACGGGACCCGTACTCGTATGACGGTGTGCGGTGGCTGCACAAGCCCCTGCCCCCGTACGTCGACATCGTGGTCCACTCCCACACCTGCCCGGACGGCACGCTCGTGGAGTGCCGCTCGCAGTGGATCCCGGCGGTGAAGCGGACCGTGGACCGCTGGTGGGTCGGCCGCTACCACGTGGCCACCTCGGTCCGCGTCGACTCGAATCGGGTCCGGCCGGACTTCCGGTGGGCGGACGCGCGGGTCACCCGCCCATTCTGACGCGCTGCCTCACCAGCCATCACCTTGATTCACCGCCCAAATCACCCGATTACCCAGCCATTCCCTGTGAATTCTGGATAGAATGAATGTGACACCACAGGCATCCCCAATGTCGCGCGGTAAGAGCGTGCGATAACGACGCTCGGAACATGCTAAATCCTATAGTCGGGAGGGGTCCGCATGCGCTTTCTTCGCGTACTCAAACGCGTCCTGAACAGCGGAAAGTTCTGGTCGGCTGCCGGAATTGTCGTCGCTACCGTGATCGTGATCCTCTGTGTGGGAACTAGCCTACCGACCGTCGTCACGGTTGTCGGTGACGTCATCGTCGCCTGCTACCGCGGGCTATTCGACACGGTGGCAGCCATTCCGGTCTGGCTCGTCAACTGGCTCACCCACCTCATCTGACCACCATCCCACATTGGCCCCCGATTTCACTCGACCACTGAGGTAACCATGCCGGATTTCACTCCCACCACCCCGACCACCGCCCGCGAGCGGTACAGCGCCGACACCGCGGACGGGGGCCGGTGATGGCCGGGACCCTCCGCTTCGACAACCTCTCCACCGGGGATCAGGCGCTCGTGACCTGCCTGCTGGACACGGAGTACCAGCACTTCGAGTCCTGCTCGGGCGGCGACAAAGACTTCGCCATCTGGCTGATCTCCGCCGACATCAAGTGCCGGAAGCGTTGCGGTTTCGGCATCTTCGACTTCCCCGACCGGCGGTGGCGCGACCTCTACGACGACGGCACGCGGCCCCGCGAGGCCGTCATCGAACTGCTGGCCGACGAAGGCTTCCCCGGCTGACACCGACCACCGGATCACGAGAGGCCCCCACCGCGATGCCCAGCATGAACCACCACGTGGCCGCCGAAGCACTGTACGAAGGCGCCGACATCCCGGCGGCCGGATCGATCCGCCAGAACTACGCGGAACCGTGGATCAACGGGCAGGCCTGCTTCGCGATCGACCTCGAGCGCCGCCACGAGATCAGCGTGCTCCTGCTCGAACTCGCCGAGGCGGACAAGCAGGCGGCGCGACAGCTGGCCGAGGCGATGCGCGTCGACAGCACGGCAAAAGGGCCTGGTGGCCCAAGTCCCCGGCTGCTCCCTGCACGATGCTCCGGACCGCGCGTGACCACCGGGATTCCCCACGCCAGCGGTGTCCCACACGCGGACCTGTCCGGTAAGGAGGCTCGCCGTGGACGTTGACGGCGTGCGCGTGGACCAGTTCCACCGCTGCGACACCGAGCTGGTCTGGTCGTTCACCCCGGACGACCACACGTACTTCGAGGTGGTGCTCCTGGAGGAGGACAACAACCTGCGTGCGTGGCGCGCGACCCTGCACGACGACTACTTCCGCCCGGTCCGATGGCTTCTGCCGGAGGACCCTGACCGCCAGCCCCTTGACGAGTACGGCCTCGACACGTGGGAGCTGGTCACCGAGTTCGTACGGGACCAGATCACGGAGAGGAGGAACCAGTGCTGTCACGCGTGCACTTCACGGTGAACCCCGGCCAGCCCGGCGCCGTCCCGGCCTGCGAAGCCGGAGCCCGGCCCGCCACCCGCGCCGTCACCGGCAACCCGGCCGAGGTCACCTGCCCGGCCTGCCAGATCACCGAGGACTACTCGGCTCTCGCCGACTACCTCGCCTGCGCGGCCGAGGTGCCGGAGGCCACCGACACCGAACCAGACCGGATCACCGCGCTGCGCCGCCACCTAACCGGGAGCGCGCAGAAGATCGACGGCGTCCTCGTCGACAACCTCACCGCCCAGGCCATCATCACCGTCCACGACGCGCTCACCCCCGCCACCAGGGCGAAACTCGCCCACCACCCCTACCCGGTCCTGGCCCGGATCGCCTGGGCCTGCCTTCGCTGAACAGGAGCACGAACACCGATGACCACCTGGCACGTCGAGACCATCACCGGCAGCCGCTACGCGCTGCCCTACACCGGCAACGGGGGCTGGGGCCCGGTCACCGTGTGGGACAACGGCGCGCTCACCGAACTCCGCTGGCGCCACCGGTTCCCGTGCACCACCGCGACGGCCGGCACCTGCCCGATCTGCGTCGACCCCAGCGCCGCCCAGGTCTACCTGCCTTCCTTGCGGTGGACCACCGAAGCCGGCCGGTACTGCTCCCTCACCGAAGGCGGTCCCCAGTACGGGTACGCGCGGCTGCGCGTCTACCGCGAAGACGCCTGGTACCGCTGGGTTTCCCACGCGAGCGTCGACCTCGACGTGCACACCGACCTCCCCGCGCAGATCGACACCTGGCGGGCCACGCACACCGACTGGACGCCACCCGTCCCGCCCGTGGCCGCAGCACCCGACGAGATCCGCACAGGGGCAGGAATGGCGGCGAATTCACCCGATAATCAGGTCAGCGACATATCGGAGATCCGTGGCATGAATGCTAGGATCATGACAGGTGTTCGGAGAACAAATTGAGCGATCCCGCACGTGATCTCGCGCGTTTCCTGGCCGATAACGGAGTCGACGACTGGGTCCTCGACGACCTCGGTGGAACTGTGCGTCTGGACGACTGGATCGTCGATTTCATCGACACCGTCCTCGCCACCAGTGCCGAAGTGGACGCCACCGAACGCCTCGCAGCTCTGCGAGCACTTCTCGACGATCGGGAACGCACATCGACCGCGAAGAAGGGCACGGTGTCCATCTCGGTCAGGAAGGTCCGCGAGGTGCTCACCAACTGACCGGAAAGGACAAGCGTGTTCGCGACCTGCACCTTCCAGGAGTTCGACCCGGGCTGCGGCGGCATCCCGGTCCGCTCGTCCAACGGCAAGCCCCGGTTCCTGCACACCCTGCGCTACCAGGTCGAGCACGTGATGCCCTCGACCTTCCCGGACTGGGCGTGGGTGAAGGCCGCACACGCGGGCACGATGGGCCAGGCCGAGTTCTTCGACCGGTACGCCCGGATGATCCGCGGCCGCGTCGACCAGGTCCGTGAGGAAGCCGAGCAGATCCTCCAGCCCCTCGGGGTCGAGCCCTCGACCCGTGTGGTCCTGCTGTGCTTCGACCGGCTCGACAAGCCCGGCAACTGGTGCCACCGCACGGCCTTCGGCCAGACCTGGAGTGAAATCACCGGCGAGGACGTCCCCGAACTGGGGCGTGTCGTCTCGCCGGAGCTCCGCGCCGAGCAGTACAAGCTCCTCTGACCCGGGCCGGAAGCCGGGGTGTCGAGTTCAGGCCCGGCCGGGTCAGGAGGAACGTCGATGACCTGGCGTGGTCAGTGGTGGCCGCCGCCGCTGAACCCACTGTGGTGGCCGCCGAAGCCGTCATCGTTGTGGTGGCCTCAGTGGTGGTGACCGGTGTGGTGATGGCTGGCGTCGCCAGAGGCCGGGATGAAGCCAGCGGCGACGTTGCGGCCACGGGCGGCACGTCTACGGCGCCTGGCGACCGGAGCCACGGCGACTAGCACGAGCGCGAGGGTCAGGATGACGCTGACAATTGGGCTCACGGTCTGCACCTCTACTGGTCACGACGACCACGTCCCCGCGACGGGCCGGTGCGTGACTCGCCTCCAAGTGTGTACGGCCCCCGTGCCTACCGCCACCTACTGGGGAAAGGCTTAACCCAGGACACGCCCGCGCGCGGTCTGCGATTTCTGTGCGCCCCCATCGCGGCGAACAGTTAACCACGCGCTCACGACCATCACCCTGACTGGAGATCAACCCGGATCGCCGCGCGCGAGCCGCGATCAGACAGTTTTGACATGAGACTCGATTCACGGAAACCAGCAGTGATCTCCTGGATACTCACCGGAAAATGGGGGCGGAAAAATATTAGACTGACCTTTGATTCCACTATTCATCATGGAAATCGAAGGAGTCTTCCGTCATGCTTGAAATCATCGTCGGTACCCACTTGGTAGACGGGACCCGGGTCAAGGCGTTCCACAATGGGCACCCAATCGACGCCGATGTCACCCTGATCGACCCGAGCGCGACCCCCACTCGCAACGACGAGCACTGGGTAATGCTGACCCGTAACCGGGCCAGCGAAGCGAGCCCGCAGGCGGCCGAGACGATCTGGGACATCGCGAACGAAGCCGCCAGCACCACGCCGTTCATCGACACCGCGACCGCGCCACGGATCACCAGCAGCCGGTTCTACGACCACCACGCCGAGTTCGTCGTCCACGCGGGCCTGCACGACCCCCACGAACAACTCGACCCGCTCGGCACCATCACGGTGCACGCCAGCGGCGAGATCACCGCCACCGCAACCCTGCCCGCCCCCGGCGACCTCACCGCCGAACGGGAGCTCGGACCGTTCCCCTCCTTCTGCGCTGCGATGCACGCGCTGATCACCTGCCACCGCGAGCTCCTCCAGGACCCCGCCGCCGGACTCCGCGTCAGCGACCTCAACCTCAACCAGTGGACCGGCACCGGCCAACTGACCGGAGACCTCGCCCACGACAACAACCTCTCCGCCGTGTTCGCCGCCGTGGCGTTGGACGCCTTCACCACCGAGCGGGCCACCACCGAGGACCCCATCGAGGCCACCGCGATCGCCCTGGTCACCAGCCTGGGACACCTCCTGGAACGCGTCGGCGTGCGACTCCAGGAAGTGCTGACCATGGGCGAGATGCACTACCACAGCCAGACCACCGCCCCCGTGATCAGCTCGACCGACGGGAGCCTGTGATGGCCCTGCTGGTCAGCGACGCCAACGACATCTCCCGCCTGCTCCACCACCTGATGCGCACCGCAGAGACCGCGCCCGCCGAGGACCAGGTCTGGCAGGCCGCACTGCGGCTCGCCGAACGGGTCAACCGCCAACTGGGAGCCGGGGTGCGCCCCGAACAACTGGCCGAACGCCGGGCCAGCCTGAACCCGACGGCACCGGCTGTGCAGGTGGTGCTCGGTCAGCACCCCGACACCCGAGTCCTCGCGCTCGCGGTGTTCCTGCACGGCCGCCTTGTCGAACCGGTCCTGACGAACCTGGCACCCCAGTTGCCCTATGAGGTCTGCCAGCTCCTCCCCGTCGCAGGAGCCGCACCGCAGCAGGCCATGACCGCTGACGCCCTGAGCTCCCTGTGGAGCACGACGCAGGGAGATCGGAACGAGGACGGCACGCAGTGAGCACCTCCACCGAGCCCACCGTCGTCACGATCCGCCCGGGCCACAGCGTCAGCGCCACCTGGACCACACGCGGGTACTACCTGCGCTGCGAGTGCACGCGCGGTGGCTACCTGCCCCGCCATCAGGTTCTCGCCCACCGGTTCCTCACCAGCTGGCACGACCGCACGCCTACCGAGACGGCCATCACCCCGCTGCACGTGCTGCGGCTGCGCGAGACCGGCGCCGTGCTCGCCGTCGTCCTGGACAACGAGGACATCCTGTTGGTGCTCATCCAGATGGCCGCCGCAGCCGGTCTGCGGCTGGACGACGCCGAGGCCGAACACCTCCAGAACACCACGACCCGCCAAGCCCCGCTCAACCACGCCATGCTCGACAGACTCGCCCGGCGGGCCCTCAACCACGTCATCAAGTCCACCCGACGCCAGGCAGCTCAACGCGAGCTCGGAGCCGTTGACCGCGACCGCGTCGCCTGGGGCCGGATCTGGGACGTCCAGATCAACGATCACCAGTGGCTGCGCGAGCTGACTACCGCCGAGGTCAACGACCTCCTTGACGGCGCCCACGATCCGGCGGCCCGGATGTTCGCACGCCGCTTCCCGGTCAGGGTCCGGCTGTTCGACGGCACCAGCCACACGCTGCCGCAGTACCAGCTCCTGCGTGAGGAACTCGCCGTCCAGCACGACCACACCCCGTAGCGCACGCCCCTCCCCACCCTCCTCGGCCTGATCGCGGCAGCCACAGCCGCGACCAGGCCCCTTTCCGCGCGCCCCGCGCACCTGGGAGAACCTGTTGTCAGCCCACAGAGTCCGGCCTGGCCCATCCTGCCCCGACCAGCACGCCGCTAGGATCGCCGAAGCCGCCGTTGATGCCTGGCACGGCGCCCACGGCTCCGGCCAGTCCCGCATCCCCTTGTCCACCATCGCCGCGCTCGCGCTGCTGCGCCCACCCGAGGACGACCGCACGGCTTCTGCGCACCTTCTGCTGGACATGAGCCCCGGCTCGCTCGCCCTCAACATCCGCGGCTTGTGGCGCTGGTTCGCGGGAGAGCGCCCCGACCTGCTCAACCGCGCCTGGCCCCTGGCCGAGATCTGGCTCGGTGAACAGGACCTCACCGAGGATCAGTTGCGGGCCGCGAAGAAGACTGCGGACGCCGCGATCCGAGGCGACCTGTTTAGCCTCACCGGCACCGACCGACGCGAGGACACCGACCTGCTCGGCATGGTCCTCACCGCGCTGCGCCCGAAGTCCGCGCTGCAGGGACGCGGCCAGTTCTACAGCCCCAGCACCCTGAGCACGATGATGGGCACAATGCTCGACCCTGCCGAACACGAGCACATCAACGAACCCGCGGCCGGGACCGGCGGGATGCTGCGCGGCGCCGCCGAAGCGATGCGCCGAGCCGGACGCGAACCTGCACGAGCCCGCTGGGTCGCCTCCGACATCGACCCCGACGCGGTCGCCTGTCTGGCGGTCAACGTGGTCCTGTGGGGCCTGGGCACCAACGTGCTGCTCGGCTGCGGCGACACCCTGGCATACGACTTCATGGACCGCGCCGAGCACGAGCGCATCGAACCCGTGCTGGCGATGCGCGAACTCCTGTTCGCGAAGCTGCTCGGCATCACGCTGAGCACGGACAGCCTTATCCACGCCGTCCTGCTCGCCAAGGACGCACACAACCAGCCCCGCAACGCAGATCGAGAAACCCTGGAAGCGGCATCGCAATAGGGAGCGATAATCACTCGATTAGGCGGCATTTCACCTGGAAATGCAAATAGTCGTGACATAGAATGAAAGTAACATCAAGAAGAAACGGCAAGGACGTCATCGTGAGCAACGCGCAGATCAACCTCGTACTTGAGTCGACCATCGGAATCCCAGGATTCACCGTTCACGATCTCGACCTCGACAACCCCGTTGACCACCTCTTCTACCTCCTCGCCAACGAGGCCTCCAGCGCCCGCGGCAATGTCGCCCGGTCCGCCGGGGGCATCAAACGCGACCTGGAGCGAACCCTCAACCAGGCCGCCGGACAGCTCCCGAGCTCCATCGCCTCAAGCTCAGACTTCCGCAATCACGAGGCCGCAGTCGCGGCCCTGGAAGTCCTCCGTGGCCCGCTCGAATCCGCCGCGAAGTACGCCCGCGAGGCCCGGAACAAATAACCAACTTCGGCGCACCCCGTTCCCGATCCCCGCGGGAGTGCGCCCTGCGAGAGCGGCCGGACGGACTACCCCCGACGTCCGGCCGCCGCCATGGACACGAAGGCACGTGGGTTCCCGTTCCGACCAGTGCTTGCACACAGTGGCCGGACGTCAAGGCACGGACCAGGACGCGCATCTCGTCCGATCTGTCCTCGCTCACGTGGGCCGCGCCCCTGTTCCCTCTGATCAGGGACCGTTCTCCGCTTGGGGAGCAGGCTGGTCGGAAGCGCGGTGAGGGACGGTGGCGGTCGGGATCGTGCGGGGCCTGGTACTTGGTCGTTAGCAGCAGCAACGCGCGCCTCACGGCTCCCAGCAGCGAGGGTTCGCTGACCTGTCCTCGTGCTGCTCTACCGCGTAGGGGCGATGTTGGGCGGGCAGCACGTGAAGGTCGTTGCTGCCAGACCAGTACGCGGCTATGACCGAGCTGTCGTGGTGTGCCCGCTGTGAACTGGGACGAGTGCCATGGTCAACTCACCAGCGGCAAGAGTCGAGTTCAGGTGGTCCGCCGTGTCGATGCCCGGTGGCAGCGGCAGGTAGGTCAGCACGAGCATGACCTCGCGGCGCTCAACCGCTGCTGTGCGCCACCCCTGGTTCACGGGGTCGGTGATGTACTCGCCGTTGGGTGCGTACAGGCGGGCCCAGCCGTCATCGGCGAACGCCAGGTAGGTGTCGGCCGTTGGGCGGGGTAGCACGGTGCGGGGTTCAGGGTTGAGCCCGAGTTCGTCCGCGAGCCAGCGCATCCCGTCCCGCGCGGAGGTGTTGGTGGTGCCGCCGCCGGGTGTTCCCAGGTAGACGAAGGCGAGGCGCTGGTCGCTGCGCGGGTCGTCGCCGATCCAGCCGCTGAAGATCAGCTGCCCATACAAGCCGTCGACCGGATCGGTCATGGAGTCCTCCTCGTCGCTGGGCTGGCGAGTTCTCAGGCTAGGAGATCCGCAGTGCGGGTGGGGGTCCGTCGATCGGGCGGATCACCGTCCTACGCGTCGGTTCCAGCGAGCAACTGGTCGAGCAGTTGCCAGGGCTTGTCTGTCCGGACCTCGCCAGCGTCGATCGCGGCCTTGAGCCTGCGGGTCAGTACGGCGGCGGTGGCGGCGGGGATCGTGCGGGTGCCGAGCACGACCTCGATCCCGACCTGCCCGCGATGCCGGGTCTCCGCCGAGCCCGGGACAAGGAACCCGGCTTGGAGATCGGTGAGGTGGCGCTCGGCCAAACCAATGAGTATGCCCAGGGCGACGCCGACGTTGCCGACGTTGTGCGCCGAGTGCGCGGAGGCCAGGGCGTCCAGCAGCGGGTTGTAGTCGGCGTAGGCGGCAAGCCACGTCTCGTCCGCCGACTTCCCCAGGGATTCCAGGGCGGTGCGGGCGGCGTCGGCCTCGGGCGGGAGAAACGCGATGGTGATCGTCTGGAAGTCCAGGTTCGCCTCCGACAGGGACTCCAGGTCTATCTGCTGGAGTAGGTCGAGGGTCTTGTCGTCTAGGCCGGCCATCTGCCGGTAGTCGATGTCCTCAATCCCGTCGTAGAGGATCTTCAGAGTGGCCAGGTCGTCCTCCCCAGCCAACGCGTTGTGGGACAGCTGAAGCGCGGTAAGCCGGTCTTTCGGAAGCTTCTGCCGGATCAGCAGGAAGTCGGCCTCCTCGATCCCAGCCTCCAGGGCCGCCATCACCCGGTGGTTACCGGAGAGCACGAGTTCGTGGCCTTCGGCGTACTCGCCGTCCCCGCTGTAGATCAGGGGAGTGGAGGTCAGGTAGCCGTCCTCGCCGAGGTTGGTCACGAGTCGGTCGTAGGTCTCCTTGCGCATGTAGCGGGCGTTGACGTCGAGCAGGGTGAGGTCCTTGAGCTGGCGGCGGACCACGGCCGGGGGATCGAGCTTCACGGGGTGACTCCTGCGTGCTGGTCGTGGAGGGCGTCCCCGGTCCACAAGGCCAGAGCCAGGGCGAGAACGAGGTCATCGTGGCCAGCACCCGCGGCCTCGTGGCGCTGGTAGCCGCCGGGGCGGGGCTTGGCGATGAACCTGCCGAGCTGGCCCCGAAGTTCCTGGACGCCGGGGGTGTCGGGCAGGGAGAGGCCGCGCTGTTGCAGCGCGACCTGCACCACCTCGGTCAGGCGGTGCTTACCGACGGAGTAGGTGTCCGGCCCGGTGTGGCGGACGGTGCTGCCCGCGACGATGGTGACCGCCACGATGTGCAGCTCCGGTGCCGCCGCCACAGCGAGTTCGTGCACGGCGGCGCCAATACCGGTGGCATCGAGGGTCAGCACCACCGGCCATCCGGCATCCGCGAACTCGCGGGCCAAGCTGACGGCCCGCTGCGCCAGCGCGGTGTAGCTGGTGCCCAGCGGGAGATTCCCAACGTCGAGGGCGTCCCAGCACGGCCGGTGCGAGCCGGGACGCGGCCCGGCCGAGTGCAGCACGGCCAGGGCAGCGGGGTCGCGCTCACGGCCGACGTCCATCCCGATGGAGATCACCGCCGCTGCTCCCAGCGCCCACACCCCGGGCAGGCGCGAACCGTGCCACGCAGGCCCGGCACCGCGGACCAGGGACCAGCGTTGGTGTGCTGGCACCAGCGGCCGGTGCGCACCCAGTGCCGGAACTCGGTACCGAGGACGAGTAGTTCGCCGAGCAGTTCCAGCAGCGGGTTCATCGGGTGACCGCCGCGTGCTTGGCCTGCCACAGCTCCAGGGCCTCGGCCAGCGACCACGCCCCGAACGTGCCGGAGTACTGGAGCTGGTAGCGGTGGATGCCGTCGGCGGCGGGCTCGGTGCGCTTGACCAACCGGAACCCGGGAATCCCCCGCCCATACTTGGAGGACTGGGGGTTGTTGGAGAACGCGGTCGTGCAGATCGCGGTCACCCGCTTGCCCGCCGAGCGCTGCACGAGCAGCTGCGCCTCGGCCGACATCGCCGCCAGCACGATCAACTTGCTCAGGCGCTTGTACTTCGACCAGGACACCGGGAAGTCCGACATGAGGTAGACCTCGCCCGGGTCGTACTTACCGGGCAGGTACGCGAACGCGCCGATCAGCGCACCGCCTGCGGACACCCCGACCGCCAACAAGGGCGAGCCCGGCTTGATGGTCTTCGACATGAACTGCGAGCGGATCCCCGCGAACTGCCCACCGCTGAGCGCGTGCAGCCGCAGCGGGCCCTGGAGCTCCTCGTCGGGAGCGATCTTGCGCATCCGGATCGGGTCCAGCGCCTGCCGCGGTGTCACAACCCGGACGGCGTCACCGGAGGCGTACACGGTGATCGGGACGCCCCGGTTGCTGGTCTGCACCCGACCCCGCCGCCACTGAGCGAGGTCCTCACGTTCGTGGTGCAGGCCCAGCATCCAGTGCGGGCGGCTGACCACCTGCTCGATGATCTGATCCTTGCCCGCCTCGTCCAAGTCCCGGTACTCCGGCACCGGCCAGTCGAAGTGCCGGTCGAGCGCGGCGAACATCGACTCGTAGTCGCCGGAGCCGTAGAACGGAGGGAACAACACCACCGGCGAGGATCCAGGGGCGGCGTCGAGATAGTCACGGACGTCCCCGGCCCAAAACGACCCCAGGCGCAGCGTCACCGCGTCCAGGCGAGCGCAGGTCTTCGCGTACAGCTGCGGCATCTGCTCCCGGTAGGCAGCCACCATCGTCTCGTAGTAGGCGCCTTCCCGGCCCACGAACTGCAAGAAGCGCGTGCCGAGCATGAGGACCGCGAGGGTACCGGTCGAGCCGTCGAGGTAGGCCTCCAGCCACTCCAGCTCGGCACGGCTGTCAGGCTTGAGCTCGAACGGCAGGTCCAGGCCGGTGAAATGCCAGCCCAGCGCGCAGGAGTAGGAGGTGATGTCGTTGCCGTGCAGCGCGGTGCCGCGCCCGAGCGCGTGGATCGCGCGCTCGATGGTCAAGTTCCCCGAGCAGCCTACGTACACCGGGAGGTCGGCGGGCCAGGACAGGGCATGTTCGGCCACGATCGACCGCATCTCTGCGGGGATGGTGCCGTTGAACACCGGGCGCCTCCAGCACATTGGGGGCATCCGGCCAGGTACGCCAGGCGACGCGATGTGAGCACTACTCACCTGCCTGTGCGAGAGGAGCAGGCGACTCGCGGCGCAGCGTAACGCACCCTGCCCTGGGCGCCCGTAGACTCCTGCCTCGACGATCACCGGGCCTGGCGTGGATGGCCGCCGGCAACACCCCCTTGTTGCCGGAGGCCTTTGATGACGTTCGCCGAGGACCGGGACCCCTGGGCCCGCCAGCCCGGCGAGACCGGCGAGGCGTTCGACTGGTTCTCCCACTGGCGCAACGACGGTCACCGCCGCAGCTACGCGCGCGTCGCCGAGCGTTTCGCGGTGTCCTATCGGCGTGTGGTCGGCGCGGCCCGCCGGGGTGAGTGGCAGGCCCGGCTGGATGCCTACCGGACGGCGAACTCCGCCGCGCTGCGGGAACGGGCCACGGAGCTGATCGAGCAGGGCCTGGCTCCGTTCGCCCAGGGGTTCGCGCGGATGAGCGCGCTCGCGGTCACCGGCCCCGCGGACCGGGTACCGCCGGACCGGGCGCTGGCCGCTGCCGCCACCGCGCTGCGCACGCTGCGCGACCCGGTGGTGCGGGAACTCCTGCGGGCACCGGAGGAACCGGAGCAGACGCGGGAGATTGACCTGGTCGAGCTTGTCCTCGACCAGCTCGCGCAGCGCTGGCCCGAGGCCCACGACGCCGTCCTGGACGCACTCCGCAACGCCGTCGACACCAACCCGGCGGGCTGATGGCCTCCGTCGCCCAGCTCGACCGGCTGCTGCTGCGCCGCGACCCCGCGGTGCTGATGCGCCGCGCCGGGATGACCCCGGATGGCTGGCAGCAGGTGCTGCTGCGCCGCCGCCCGCACCGCGCCCTGGTCACCACCAGCAGGCAGTCCGGCAAGTCCACGACCGCGGCCGCGATGGGACTGCACCGCGCGCACACCACTCCGCGGACCACGGTGGTCGCGGTGTCCCCGACCCAACGGCAGTCCGCGCTGCTGATCAGCCGAGTGAAGGTCTTCGCCGAGGCAGTCGGGATCACCCTCGCTAAGGACAACGCCCTGTCGGTGGAGCTGCCGAACCGGTCGGTGATCTACGCGCTGCCCGGCTCCCCGGACACCGTCCGCGGCTACAGCCCCGAGCTGCTGCTCATCGATGAGGCCGCCTACACCACCCCGCAGCTTTACACCGCCTGCCTGCCGATGCTCGCGGCCACCGGCGGTGACCTGATCGCGGTGTCCACCCCCAACGGCCAGCAGGGCTGGTTCTGGGCCGAGTGGTCCGGCCAGGGGGCGCCGGGCTGGCTGCGGATCGAGGTCCCCTACACCCAGATCGCCCGCATCAGCGGCGAGTTCATCATCGGCCAGCGCGCGTCGATGTCGGCCGAGCGGTTTGCCGCCGAGTACGAGTGCGTGTTCAACGCCGCCACCACCGGCCTGTTCAACCCCGCCGACCTGGCCGCCGCGTTGCGCGACGACCCGGTCCTGGACGGCAGCGGCCTGCCCGACCCCCGCGAGATCATGCGCCGCAACCGCGCGCGCCACACCACCGGAACTGGAGCGGCATGAGACTGCGCGCACCCCACCACCCCACCAGTCCCGCAGGCGGGAGCCGCGAGACGCGCACCGACGCGCCACCCGCACCCGACGCCCGCGTCCTCGCCTTGGACATCGGCCTGTTCGGTCACTACGGCTCCATCTCCTCGATGTTCTGGTACCAGAACGGTGGGCACCTGCACGCCCACGTCGCCGAGTTGCTGCCCGAGGACGCGACGCTGCTCGATCAGCTCGACATCCTCGAAGCACTGGCCGAGTCCTACGAGGAGTACTGGCGCATCGCCCCAGTCGTGGTCCTCGGGGTCACCGTGCTCTCCCCGATTGGCCGCCAGCAGGTCCGCGACCACCTGGGCTCCTGGCACAACCCGCCCTGGCGGCGGCGCCTGGTCACGGTCGGCGAGTACGCCTCCGAGCACACCGGCACCCGCGCGCTGACCTCGCGGAAGAAGTTGCGCGACCTCATCGCCCAGCGGCTGACCGACCACACCCTGACCGTGACCCGCGCCCAGCACGACGCGATCGCCCAGTACACCGGCCGCCGCGCCCAGCCCGGCCGGGGCACCGAGGAGGAGTGGCGCACCGACGAGGTCGACGCCCTCGCCCTCCCGGTGGCCTTGTCGTGCCTGGCCGCTCACTCGCTGCTGCCCCCGCCGCTGCCGACCGCGGTACAGCTCGCCCGCCAGCAGGACCGGGCCCACCGCGCAGCGCAACACCAGTTCGGCACCATCCCGTTTGACGGTGCTCGTTCCGGGCGGGTGCGCGGATGAGCCCCGGCACGAAGCTGACTGCGCGGCTGACCCGGTGGCTCACGCCCACCAGCACCGCACCACGGGCGGCGGTGTGGAGGCCGCCGTCGTTGTCAGCCGCCGCGACCGCACCACCACCGGCGCTGAGCCCGGCACTGGCGCACTCCACACCGGTCACCCAGGAGTGGCAGGCACGGGCCTGGACCTACTACCGGCGCATCGGCGCGGCCCGTCAGGGCGTGGACTGGCTCGCCCACGGCCTGTCCCGCTGCCACCTCTACATCGGCGTGACCCAGCCCGACGGCGCAGGTGACCCCGTGCCCCTGCTCCGCGAACAGCCCGGCACCGCGCCGGGCACTCAGGTCGTGGCCGGGTTCGACCCGGCCATGCTCGACCTCGCTGGCGAGGTCCTCGCCGAGCTGTACGACGGGCCGGTCGGCCACGGCGACGCGCTGCGTAAGCTGGCCCGCTGCCTGCTCGTGCCCGGCGAGTGCTGGCTCATCGGCTACCCCACGCCACCACCACCCGGCACACCACCCGCGACCCCAGACCTCGCCCCCAGCAAGGACATCGGCCACGGCACCTCGTGGACGGTGGCCTCCCGGCAGGAGTGGATGGTCACCGGGGAGGACGAGATCGCGGTCAAGCTGCCCCGCCACCCCGCCCGCGGCCCCGACGGCTGGGTCCAGCTTGGCCCTGGCCAGGCCGTGGCGATCCCGGTCTACCAGGAAGACCCCGAGGACGCGCTGCGCCCCACCTCCCGCTTCGAAGCGGTCATGCGGGATCTCGACGAACTCGACGGCCTGGCCAGCCGGGTCCTGGCCGACATCCGGTCCCGCCTGGTGTCCGCGGGCCTGGTGACCGTGCCGGAGTCCGCGATGCTCGCCACCCCCGGACACGCGGTCGGCGCTGGGGTGGACCCGTTGATCACCAGCCTGATCAGCGCCGCGGCGACTCCGATCCAGGACCAGGACAGCCCCGCCGCGCACATCCCGCTGGTGCTGCGTATCAGCGACGAGGCGATCTCCAGGTTGCAGCACCTGACGTTCGCCACCCCCTTCGACGACCAGCTGCCGGTCCTGCGCGAAGCCGCGTTGCGGGCGGTGGCCTGCGGTCTGGACATTCCCGCCAGCGTCGTCACCGGCATCAGCGACCTCAACCACTGGTCGGCGTGGGCAGTCAGCGACGAGGCGGTGGCCAGCCACCTCGGGCCGCTGGCCAGCCTGATCTGCTCCACGCTCACCCGCGAGATCCTCTGGCCCATCCTGCGCGCCAGCGGCTTCACCGACGTGGAACGGCTCGCGGTCTGGTGGAACGCCTCGGCGATCATCCTGCGCCCCGACCGCTCCGCCACCGCGCTGGACGCCAAGCGCCTCAACCTGATCAGCGACCGCGCCGCACGACGAGAGCTCGGCTTCTCCGAAGACGACGCCCCCACCCCGGCCGAACTAGACCGCGCACACCAGCTCGCCCTGGCCCAGCAACACCTCGCCGCACCGCAGGCCGGCGCCGAACCGATCGACGACAGCGGCCTGAACGAGGACGGCGGGCAGCCCAACCCCGGCCACCGCCCAAACCCACCCAGCACCCCCACCGGGCAGCCAGCGAACCCACCGGCCGCCCCGGCTCGCGCCACCACCTGACCACCCCGACGCACCCACCAGCCCGGCGACTTCCAGTGCCGTCAGCGTGCGGTGAATCACCGTTCACCCGAGAAAGTCCCGTGAATACTCCCGATTCCCAATTCACACACCGCCGCCTAGCTGGCCTGATGCGGCTTTCATCCAACCTGGAACTACCGTCCAACGCGGACTGGCTCGAACCACCCGAACACACCCTGCAGGCCCCCACAGCGACCGACAACGCCCTGCTCGTCGAGATGGTCGAGGGCTTCGTCCTCGAGTTCCACGCGGCGGGCGGCAGCACCAGCGACACCTACTGCTCGGCACTGCGCATCTACCTGCCCTGGTGCGCGGACAACGGCATCGACCCGCTGCTGATCACCCGCAGGCACGCCTCGAAGTTCTCCGCGTGGCTGGCCACCACCCGCTCGCCCAGCACACACCAGATCCGCTCCGCCTCACGCCGCGCCGGGATCCTGTCGGCCTGCTCCTCGTTCCTCGAGTACGTGATCGACAACGGGGCCCGCCCGGAATGGGCACGCAACCCGTTCACCCGCTTGAAGCGGCCCACGGTCGACCGGTCAGCAGCCAGCGGCATGCGGCTAACCGTGAGCACCGCCAACCAGCTCGTACTCGGTGCACGTGCGGACCGGCTCCTGGGTGGCGTGCTGGGCAAGCTGCTGCTGGCGACGCAGGCTCGGATGGGGATCCGGCCGGGTGATGTGTGCAGCCTCAACCTGAGTGGCGCAGCCGATGACGGGTGCGGAGGGTACGAGTTGCGTGTGCCGGTCAAGGGCGGCAAGTCCGTGACGCGGTGGCTGCCACCCGACCTCGCATCGGACTTCTACACCTACCTGAAGCTGCGCTCTGAGCCGGTAGAACGGGAGAAGCCGGACCCGCGCGGGCCGGACCCGCTGTTCGTGCACCCGGTCCGCCACAGCAGATTGAGCACCGACGACCTGCTGCGGCTACTGCGCCGCTCCGCCGCTCGCGCCGGGATCCTGGACCCCGATGCGTTGACCTGCCGCATGTTCCGGCCGTTCTTCAACACCTTGGCCAAGGCGCAGGGCGCTGCGTTGGAGGACCGGAAGGTCGCTCTGGGCCACGCCAGGGCGAGCACGACGGAGCGCTACGACCGCACCGTCTGGGCCCGCGAGCACGATCCGGCCATCGCGGTGGCCGCCGCGTTCGACGGCTACCCCGCAGAAGCGCGAATCGCGCCACTGCTCGACCAGCAGTGGGCACCGCCCCCGGTGGAGCGGGGCTGCGACTGCACCCCGCGCTGGCCCGAGCTGTTCGTCGACCTGAGCCCGGTGGGCGTCGACCAGACCGCGGTCGCGGTGATCACCGAGGAACCCGAGCCCGGAACGCACGCCCTGACGCCGTACTGCCGGCGGTGTCGCACCGCCTATCCGGGGCCGTTCCGCGTCGTGCGGGTGCTCGACGACCTCGGCGAGGTACTGCTCGGGCAGGTGCGCGCGGAACTGGCGGAGGTGGCCCTGTACCCCGAAGCGGTACGGCGCCGGAGCGAGCGACGGCGGGGTGCGGCGGACTGGTGAGCAGTAGCGACGTGATACCGGTATTGGGGCTTGTTGGCCCGTGGAATGCGCCGATGAAATCACACGTTCTCGCGCCGTTAACAATTTCGCGCCAGTGTCCCGATGGATAGAATTGAGGTATCAAGATTTTCGCTCTATCTAACTGGATTGAGCGGCAGGGAATGTGATGAAAGCTGCCGAGATTCGGGAACTCGCTGAGAAATTCGGGGACCGTGAAGCGGTCGTGAGCACCACCTTTGGCGGCGTCCACTATGCGCTGGCATTCGGAGTCGTGGCAAGCGGTCGGCTCACGGTCGACGCACCCAGGGTGCGCGGTCAGGCGTTCGGCCCTGAGTTTGTGGTTCCCATCGAGCCTGCGAGTTGAACTTCGGCTCTGCGTGAGGAGGTGCGGCACCGGTCGGTGAAGCACCTGATCGGATACGCGATCGGATTGTGTCAGGGAGCCGCCGAAGAATTCGCCAAAAATGCGGCACATGTGCCCCTGGCCTGTGCGAATTCGGTCGCTCGCAACGCGTTGTGGGGAGAGTCAGGTCGAGTGGTCGCGAGCTAGCGTGGAGAGGTGCGGTCTCCAGGGCGCCGCGGATACACCGCGTCGGCCGGGACGGTGTGCTGCATGCGGAGTGCGCCGACTCCGGTGGGCCCCATCATCAGGTAGGAGACGTAGCCCAGCCACTGGCCGTCCCGCGTTCGCAGCCAGGCGTGGAGGTGCCCGCGCACAGTCTGGTCCATCGCCATCCCGTGCTGCCGAACCAGCAGGGACGGCGGCTCGCGTCGACCGTGGTCGCGGACTGCTCGCCAGACGAACGGGAGGCGTACCCATACCGGTCGCCCCTCGTTGGGAAAGCGCCTCCCCAGGGCACGGTCAACCCGATCGCCTTCCTCGAACATGTGTGCGAGTCTTGCCTGCTCATGGGCTGATCGCAAGCGGCAGGGGTGCCACGTGACCGCCGGCACGTCCTGCTAGGTGCGGGATTGTGGCGCGTGGTCGCTGCCTTGGTGGCCTACGCAGCCTGTCGACTGACGCGCCACCTGCGGGATCGGGCCCAATGGCGTGCTCCTGCGATCCGGTCGGGCAATCGCCAACTCGCCACATGTGACCCGCTCCATGGCCATTCCCTATTGTTTGTCGCGACACATTCAATAGAATTGATGCAGATCACATTAACTCCATTCGAATGGGCGGCGTTGACGCCTGTCCATTCACCTTGCCGTGACCCCGTGAAAGGAGTGGCCGTGAATTACGCTGGTCCCAACATTAGCAGTATCGTTATGGGCCGAGACCTGGTCAGGGTCGACGCGGACGGCCTGCCGCTGCTCGACCTGAAGTACATCGACTGCTCGTGGGTCTTGCCGTTCCCGATCCTGCCGTCGGGAAAACAGCTGTTCACCGCGCCCGGCCATGCTGTGGACGCGATCCGGCACGACGCGAGCTCGCTGTCGTACAAGCGGTTCTGTCAGCACTACCCGGCCTTCGTACCGGTGCGGGAAGCGCGGGTGCACACCTTCCAGTTCAGGTTGTACCGCGTCGCGAACGGAGTGGAGCAGCCGATCGCGGTCGTCAACAAGGACGACCGGACCGACCGGTGGTACGTCACCCACCACAACCTGGACTTGCAGCACCACGTCTCGGCGCCGCGGTACGGCTGGAACAGCGAGGCTGGCGCCTTCGACTACGTCCGGAGCCACGTCCCCGAGTTCACCGCCGTGGTAGAGCCATTGTGACCGCGCCGAGCGAGACTGTCCCGGTGCCGCCGCCGGTGGTCTACGCCCACGAGCCCCCCGGCGGGGACCTGCCGGTCGGCTCGCTGATCTACCGGTACACCGAGCACGAGAGCGTTGACGAGTACGGCGAACCGACCGGCGACACCTGGTCGGCAGCCCTGACCGTTCGCACCTGCGCACCGTGCTGCGGACGCAGGGTCCGAGTGCCCGAGGTTCCGGAGCACTACGCCGTCTACGAGGTGGTGTGCTGCCGGGACCGGCTGCTGTACGACCTCGTGCTGCGCGATAGCGGCTGCCGGGACTACTGGGCCGTGTTCACCGTGACCGCGACCGACGTGCTGGTGGCCACCCATCGCGGCGGGGGCAGCTCGTGAGCGCGCGAGTTCACCGCCACGGTGCGGCCGCCGCGCGGGAACTGCTGCTGTCGGCCTGTGCCGACCTTCGCCAGATGCGGTCACCCGCACTGTTCGTCCTCGCCATCCGGGTCGACCAGCGCCCCACTGAGCTCATCGGGGCCGCCGAGGCAGGGCCCCCGCTGCGGCGCTCCGGCGAACGGATTGCCCGCGCGCTGCTGGAACAGACCCACCAGAGCGGCGAGCTGTAGCGCCCCGCCCAACCGACCACGAACCTTCCTCACTCCTAGAAAGTGAACAATGTTCAACTCTGTTGCTGCTGACACAGCCCGACGCGAGACCACCAGCACCGTCACCCTCGCCCAGGCCCGCGCCTTGGCCATCGCGCTGACCGCGTCCTGGGGCCCGCTGCACCAGGTGGTGCCCAGCACCACGGCCGAGCTCGTCGGCGACGAGACTCCGCGGCCGCGCCTCGGGCAGATCCGGGTCAGCGAGGCCGCCGCACTCCAGCGCGCCCTGCGCGACGAGGAGCCGATGCACACGGCGTTCCGCCGGGCGGGCGTGCGGATCGTGGACCCGCCAGACCTCAGCGAGCAGCGGGACCGCGTCGAGCACGCCCAGTCCTACGCCTGGGACTGCCTGCCCCGCTGCATCGCCTCCGTGGTGGGCCAGGCCCTGGAGCTGGGGGACCACCTCCTCCCGACCCCGTTGCAGGTGGCCCTGGCCACCGAGGTGTTCGCCGCGCGCGGTCGACTCGCGCTGAACCTGGCGCCGAGCCGGGACGCGGTGATCGAACAGCTTCTCCTCGATCTCAACGCGCTGCCCGACACTCAGGCAGGGACCTGCTGGTACGTGCAGCCGACCCTGATGGCACCGAGCGCGCGAGAACGGGGCCACCTGGAGAGGTACGAGGTGCTGCTACTCAGCGACGAGCGGGCGGCGGCACTGGGCCTGGTCGACGAGCTCGACACCACCGAGCCGGGGAGCCCCCGGTGAAGCGCGTCGGCCGGGCCCAGCATGGGTCGGTGCCCTGCACTGTGTTCAGCGATGCGACCTACGGCGACGTGCAGCGCGGTGACCTGATCTTCTGGCGGCCACTGGGCTGGACGACCGTGCGCTACCTGCGCCACCGCACCGACGGAAACAAGGTGCAGCTCACGTTCGGCCTGTGGCACTGGCCGATCAAGCTCACCTCCGAGGACCTACCCGCCACCACGCTGGTGGAGCAGAGCGGCTGGCTGTGGCGCCCACTGCCCACCCTGCCCAACCACATGCCGCACCGGACCGACTAACCGCCCGACCTCGCCATCGCACATAAAGCGTCGCCCGCATCACGGAAATACGTTCTCGCAAGCATTAAATATCGACTTTGTAGCGCCGTAAAAATGCTAGGATGAATGTATCGAAAGAAATCCCCTTCTCTTCCGATTGGAATACGGCGTGAATCCTGCTCACGGCACCCTTGTGCCCGTACAGCACCTGCTCAACCACTACCTCAACGCCGCCCGCACGGCGAACCCCAGGCTGCGCGTGCGGGACCTCACCGCCGTCACCGTCGAGTGCGAAGCGCCCTACGCCAAGGAGAAGCGGCTGCTGCTGTCCAGCATCGCCCACCAGCACAACGTGCTGTCCATCGGAATCCCGCGGGGCGAGAACGGGAACTACCGCGCCGGATACGACGTCGACCTCATCGGATTCAGCTCCCTGGTCCGCCGCACCCGCGAGGCCTACGGCCGGGCCAGCGCGCATGCGGTGACCGCGATGCTCGACACGCCATGCCCGCACGACGAGGACCTGGGCACCTTCCGCTCGTCCTTCCTGCTCGGCTACCGGCTTGGCCTGACCGACCGCGACCTGACCCGCGAAGAGGTTCAGGCCGAGGTCTCCGGCCCGCACCCGACCGACCGGGGCGTGACCATGCGCAGCACCGGCTCCGGCGCCTGGGCCGGATACCGCGCCGCCCGCGACCGGGCAGTCGCTCCTGCCCTGACGGCGGCGTGACCGCGATGCCCACACCGAACCCGCCGCGCCTACCCGCCTCGTTCCTGGCCCAGGCCGACGGCCGCTGGCAGCGGACCGTGGCCGACATCCGCGAGGCCGGGTACCCACTGCGCACTGGACCAGCCGGTGCGTTCGAGCGCCGCGAGCAGGCCGAGCTGAACCTGATCGACCTCGCCGAGCACCTGGCCTACACACGAGGCCAGCACCAGCGGGTCACCCGAGGCGACCGAGTCACCGTCGACACCGACGGCACCACGATCGTGACGACCCCCGAATACTGGGACACCCAAATCCAGCAGGTCAAAGCCGCGCTCACCGCCGCCGCCCGCACCGCGGCCGAGACCCGGGGCTTCCGTCAGTACCTCGTCCTGCGCCCCACCGGGCAGCTGCTGGTGCAGTACTCGGATACCACGATCGGCCAGGCCGTTGCCGAGCACGTCGACACCCCGCTGTTCGACCTGATCGGAGGGCTGCGTGTCTGGTACTCCGGCGCCCGCGACGCACCATTCCGCGACCGCAACCTGATCGCCGACGCGGCGCTGATCGCCCTTGACCCCGAGCAGCACCAGCACTGGACCGGCACCGTCGCGCTGTCCCTGGACGCGGGCGGTCCCGGCCCCGTAGCGACCACCGACAGCCCGCTGGGCCGCCACCTGTGTGAGCTGATCACCCAAGCCCAGCACGGGAAGTTGACCCCAGGCTGCCGCTGCCTGGACGCCATCCCCGGCACCGACCACCAGGCCTGAACCCGAGGAACGAGGAGACCCATGCCGACGATCGTCGTCACCGTCAACGCCCACCAGGCCCTGGGTGGGGTCCTGCGCGAGGTGGACGAGCAGCGGATCCACGAGCAGATCACCGCCGCCATCGAAGCGGTGCGCTCGGTGCAGTGCGTCCCGGTCACCCTCAGGATCACCGACATCCGCACCGAACGCTGGCGCCCCGAACCAGCCCGCCGAGGTCCGCGGGGTAGGAGCCGTGCGGACGCTGCGGACGATCCGGACGCTGCACCCACCCCCTCGTCATTCCGACGGAACCAGCGTCCGGCCTCCGGGCCCCGGCGCCGCACCACGTCCCGGCGATTCCGACGGAATCGGCCTCCCGCCGCCCCACACCCACCGCACGCCACCGAAGGGAACTGCCAGTCCATGACCGACCAGCACACCCGAACTCCCCAGTGCCAGGCGGCGGTCGTCGTCGCGGTCACCGTCCCGCCCGGCACCACGATCGCCGTCGCGGACCTGACCGCAGGCGACCAGATCCGCCTGTCACCGTCCACACCTGCCATCGAGGTCACCGCGACCTCCACACCACCGGAGCACCCGTGGCTGCGGGAGATCACCGCACCGGGCATGCCCACCGTGACGCTGCCCGCCGACCTGCACGTGCCCGCGATCTGCCTGCCCCGCGCCTACCAGGCCAGCTGCGTGCTGTGCGCCACGCCGACCTGGTACGCCATCGACCGAGCGACCACCACCCGGGCCATGTCGGTGCTGTGCAAGCCCTGCGACACCCGCACCACCGGCACAACCCGCGCCCACGCCGAGGTCCGACGGCGACCAGCACCACGCCAGGCGATCGTCACCGTCGTACCCCACGCCCTGCCCGCCGACCCCAGCCGCGAGGCGGTGTCGTTCTCCGCGTGGGGAACCGTGGCTGAAGGGACCGTCGTGGACGGCGCAGCCCTGGGCTGGGGCCTGGGCCTGTGGCAGCGGCAGACCGCCGAATGGGTCCCGATCAGCGACCGCACCTACCAGCTCGCTGTCCGCGAGTGCGCCAACGCCGTGCAGCGATGCGGACGCTGCCGGCACTGCGTCAAGACCAGGCAGGCGAGCCGATGACCGAGTTCGTCCTCCCCACCACACAGGCACGGGTCCTGCTCGTAACCAACTCCAGTGGACAGCAGGTGATCGTCGGCCCGGTCTACTCCGAGGCCAGCCTGGCGAACCTGGCCAAGCAGATCCGGGCCTGCGGGCCGGTCGTCAACGCCGCGCTGCCGTACTTCACCCGCCGCGAGGCCCTCGACGCCACCAGCAGCGGCACACCGAACCGCGCATGAACACCGCATTCCCAGCACACGAGGCCCACCGAGCCTCACTCGGCCCGCTCCGTCCACATCGGAGCGTCTGCCACTCCGCCCCACCCGAATCATCCGCCCACGGCCCCCGAGGACCACACCGATGACCACACCTGAGATCGACCCCGCCAAGCTCGAACGGCTCCGCAACCAGATCACCGGCATGACCGCGCTAGCCCAGGATCCCGGCGCCACCGAGGGCGAACGCGCGGCAGCAGCTCGGTCGCTGGAGAAGCTGATGGCCCGCTACCACCTCACCGACGCGATCCTCACTACCCGCACCGGCAGGAGCCCGACCATCGAGGACGTCGAGGCCCGCAACTACCAAGTGAGACCGCCCTACGCGAAGGAACTCGCCGAACTGCTGTGCGAGATCGCGGAGTGTTTCAGCACCAAGCCACTTCTCGCCCCACCCGGCAGGTGGGTGGGCCGGGGGCGTGTACGCACGTGGCACTCGTACTACAGCACAGGTTGCGCGGTGAAGATCTACGGCCAGCCCGCAGACCTCGACCGAGTGGAGCAGCTGTGGCAGATCCTGCTACCCCAAGCCCTCGCCGCCACCGCTGCCCTGCGCATCCCGCGCGGTGAGTACATCGGTGTGCACCGCGCCTCGTTCCTCGTGGCCTACAAGGCAGCCGTGCGGAAGCGGTTGCGCGACGCCCGCGACCAGGCTGCTCACGACAGTGACCTCACCCCGGGAGCCGACCTCGTCCTACTCGACCGCAGAGCTCTGGCCAACCAGCGTGTGCAACAGGACCACCCGGAGACTACCCAGGTCACCGCCTACAGCAACCCCGCCGCGCACGCGGCTGGATGGCGCGCAGGCCAGCAAGCAGACCTCGGCAGGGACAAGCTGTCCGAGTCAGGGCGGCGTCAACTGCACTGACCTACCGCGCGACCAACTCCCACAGCGCCCGCTCATCGCGGGAAGCAGGCAACTGTTGGCCTATAGACGCTGGGCTGTGGGACAGGCCCTCAGCGTTGGATCAACTCGTCGGTTTCCACCCTGGAGACGAGATCGGCGATGGCCGGCTCGTTGGCAAGGTTGACGGGGAGCAGTTCGTGGGTGGCGCGCTTGAGATTAACCACGAGTTCGGTCGCGGTGTCATGGACGATGGCGTTGGCTTCGGTGCTGTCCCAGAGCACTGCCGCCAGGCTGGCTCTGTCGAAACGCGCGGCCATGACCACATCCACCGCGTGCTTTCCGAAGGCGTCTGTGCGGGAGTGCTGCAACGCGATGGCCCTGACAGTGGTGATACCTGGCGCGACGGCGAGAGCTTCGCGGACGGTCAGCAACACGTGGGACGAGACAAGGGCTGCGTGAAGGCTGCTTCGCTCCGTCTTCGTCAGCTTCTTCAAGCTGAGATTGCCGGCTGCGGTCGTGGTCGGCTTCCGCTCGGGCACGGCGTCGACACCGGGCACGAGTAGGACGACGGTCAGTTGGGCGTGCTCTACGCCCACAGGGGCTGCCGGTGCCTCGTTGTCATCGAAGGCGGCGGCGACCACACCCAGGACCACGTCCTCGTCATTGGCATTGAGCGCCGACCACCAGTGGTCCAGTTCTGCCTGGCGTCGCCTTCTATCCTGATCCCGCTCCTGTTCCAGTTGCCGAATCTCCTCGGCTGCGGTGGCATCGGCCTGCGCTTTGGCGGCACGCCGGGCGGCACGTTGGAACACCCCGATACCCCTGAGCATTTCCTTGCGGTGCCTGGAGCGTACAGCGTCGAGCGGCACAGGATCGCCTTCAGTGGCCAGAGGCCGTGTTGCGCTCGGAAAATCGTGTCGATGCAACGTCAAGATCTTGGACAAGGCTGCTTGCAATTCCTGCGCTGCTTGCGCCTTGGCTGCTTGAGCCAGAGCGCGCTGGGACGTGGCGACGCCAGTTCGACCGCGACGTGCTCCACCGGTCCGACGCCGCGAGCCGGACAGTGAGGTGTAGAAGCCCACTGGGCCGACGCCGGTGGAGAGCCCGGTTCGCCCGCCTCCGACGTGTAGCCGTGCTGCTCTGGGGCCGATACTGGTGCGCACGCCACGACTTGACGCCCGGATCCGGATACCGGGCGCGATCTTGACCGAAAACCCCATTGTTGCCTCCCCTGCCCCGTTGGATCCCTCATCGACGAACCTCGTGCGCCGGTTACCAGCCACACGACGCGTCACCCGAATGGACTATGCGACGAAGGTGAGTGGTCGGCGCGTCATGTCGAATGGGGCTTGGCGTCCAATATGGGAGACCACGGCTGAAGCATGACCACGTCGGTCCAACGGCGAACATCCTCTTCTGTCACATAGCGATCCTTTGCTGGTCTTCGTCTGCGTAGCGATCAGCCCGCGTGAGACGGCGCTCTGACCGCTCGACGTGCGAGCGGCTGCACCAGCACCGAGACTGGAGCTGTGTGTGGTAGGTGCGCCTCCACCCGGAGCTCCGCGACGCTTGCGGCCGAGTTCGACGCCATCGACCAGGTCGGCGACGCCGCACGCCCGTCCTACAACGTAGCGCCCACACAACAGGTCCGTGTCGTCCTCGAACGCTCGCCCCGCGACGAACCCGATGCTCCGCCCCAGCGGCGCCTCACCACCGCCCGCTGGGGCTTGGTGCCCTCCTGGGCCAAGGACCCCAAGATCGGCTCCCGCATGATCAACGCCCGCGCCGAGAGCTTCCTGGAGAAGCCCTCCTTCAAGGCTGCCGCACGCCGCCGCCGCGCACTGATCCCCGCCGATGGCTACTACGAATGGCAGAAGACCAGCGACGGCGCGAAGGTGCCGCACTTCCTGCACCGCGGCGACGAGCTCCTCGCGCTGGCCGGCCTCTATGAGCTGTGGCGTGATCCGGAACGAGCCGACGACGATCCCGACAGGTGGCGATTGACCTGCACGATCCTCACTACCACTGCGCCCGACACACTCGGCCACGTGCACGACCGCTGCCCGGTGATCATCCCGCAGGAACTGCACGAGGACTGGCTAGACCCCTCGATCACCGACCCGGCAGCCGTGCACGACCTGCTGGCCGGAGTGCCTCAGCCGCACCTGGAGCCGCGTGTGGTGTCCAGCCGCGTGAACAACGTCCACAACGACACACCCGATCTCATCGAGCCCGCGAACCGCGCATAGCTGCGTCGGCTAGAACCGATCACCGCGTGCCAGCTTGCGTGCGTTATCGACGGCGCGTTTGTCTCGATTATGGTTGGTATATCGGCGGACCATGACCGAACGAGACGACCAGCCACCAAGTACTTCGAGCTGTGGCCCAGAGAGTCCAGCCTCTTCAAGGTCAAGTGCCCAAGAATGCCTGATGGCGTGCGGGTGGATGTGCACGATTCCAGCGTTGCGCGCCCGCTTTTCGAGCATTTCATTCATGGAGTTGGGAGACAGTCGGCCGTGCTCGGTGCGTGCTGCGTACGAGAGGAAAAATACTCTGCTCACTTTCGCGAGACCGTGCGTTTCACGCACGCGGAGGTAGCGGCGGAGGGCAAGGGAGGTGTTGTCGCTGAAGGGAAGGACGCGGAACTTGTCGCCCTTCCCGTGAACCCTGACTTCCTTCGCTCTGTGATCGACGTGGTCGAGGTCGAGCCTGCAAAGTTCGATTCGACGCATTCCAGTATCGATGAAGAGGCGCACGATTGCCGTGTCGCGCAAGTCTAGAAAACTTCGACCGCTCATCGACTTGAGTAGTGCTGCCAAGGAATCGTCCGAAATGGGCTTCACCGGCGTCTTTTCTGGGTCGATATAGGGTAGCTCGATATCGAGAGTCGGATTTCGGTCTGTCGGCAGCTCGCATTCCGTGTAGACGTAGCGGTAGAAGAGGATTAGGCAGATTCCCCGGAGTCGGACGGTGCCGGGACTCATCGGCGCACGACCTGACTTGGTCGTCTTGCCCTCGTCTGCCAGGTACGCCAGCCAACTGCGGACATGGCTCTTGGACACGCCCTCGGCCTCCCGGACCTCGGGATAACGTTCGCTCATCCAGGTGAAGAAGGCTCGGACGTGAACCACGTAGCGCCTGACAGTCTCGGGTGTACGACGAGGCCGGATGCTGATGCTCCACTCGTCGAGCCAGTCCTCGCCGTTCTCGATCATGACGGCGGATCGTAGCGGTATTAGTAACCTCCAGTCGTGCCACTGTGCGCTTCCGCTGACGTCGAACCAAGATCGTCAGTCGCGGTGTTTTTGCAGGTGGACAAGTTGTCAGAGCAGCTCGTGCCATCGTAGGGTGGGCCCCCTCCACCGGATGAAACCTGTCAGTAACCCCGGCAAGGGGTGTCGCCCTCTCGTGCAACCACATTGGCGCAGCTCACAGTCACGGTCAGCGATCAGGAGCGCACGCGAGCAGGCCCATCCGGAAGGCCACGGCCACCGCGTGCGCCCTGTCCCGTGCGCTGAGCTTGCGCAGGATGCCCTTGATGTGGGTGCGCACGGTCTCCACCGAGACGAACAGCTCCCTGGCGATGGCGCGGTTCTCCAGTCCCTCCGAGATCAGTTGCAGCACCTCGTACTCGCGGCGGGTCAGTTGCCCGTGGTGGCCGGTGGCGTGCGGGGCGAGCCCGCCGTCCACCGTCATCGACATCAGCGGGGCGATCGCCGGATCCAGGTAGCGCCGGGCGATCGGTGCCTGGTGGATGGCCTGCACGACCTGCGCGGGCTCCGCGTGCCGGGGCACCAGGCCGCGTGCGCCCCTGCGGAACATGCGGTTGGCGAACTCGGCGGTGCGGTGCGCGTCACGCAGCAGGACGATGACCACCAACTCGTGGTCGCTGTCGGTGAGCATGCGGGTGAAGTGTCCGAGCGGGTCGAGCGCGGAGTCGATCAATAACACGTCGGGTCGATGCTGCTCCTGGAGCATGGCCGCGGCGCGGTGGTTGCGGGTCGAGCCTGCCCAGTGCAGGCCGGGGGTGCGTGCCACGAGTGCGGACAGACCCTCGCGGAACAGCGGAACCGGGTCCAGCAGAGCGACCCCGACGGTGGCCTGACGGGTTCTGAGTACACCCGGCGCCATGCGCTGGCGGGCGATGGGGCTGGCAGTCATCCGATCTCCGATCTTCCCCTGGCTGGGTATAGGTGACTCCTCCACACGGCCCCGCTGACGGCATCGGTCCCCCGAACAGGTCTTTTCTCCCCCAACTGGGGTAGTGACCCGCTGGGCGAGCCCGATTTGTTCACTCACCTGAATATCAGTCACGAATGTGACTCAATCCCCTCGCAAGGGTTCCTTCACCCGCAACACGCACGTAGGACCGACGTCACACACACCTCACGGGTGCCTGGTCCACCGCCGCCGGACCGGGTGCCCACTCGGACGTCGGAACAGAATCGAGGCGATTCGGCGTGCAGCAGACAACGGGCTTGCCGGCGCGGCGGAAGATCAACAGAGCGACCCTGTACTTCTTCGGTGCCCTGGGCGGCATCCTGTTCGGCTACGACCTGGGCGTCATCTCCGGCGTGCTGCTGCTGATCAAGCCCCTGTGGCACCTGGACTCCTTCGCCCAGGGCGTGGTCGGCGGCTGCCTCGCCGCGGGCGCGATCCTCGGTGCGGTCTTCGCCACCCGGCTCACCGACCGGCTGGGCCGCCGCAAGGCGATCATGGCGGCCGCCGTGGTGTTCGCACTCGGCACGCTGGGCTGCACCTTCGCCCCCGACGTGACCGTGCTGGTCATCTCGCGGTTCGTGGTCGGCGTGGCGGTCGGCGCCTCCTCGGCCTCGGTGCCCACCTACCTCGCCGAGCTGTCCCCTGGCCGGGCGCGCGGCGCGCTGTCCTCGCTGAACCAGCTCATGATCGTCAGCGGCATCCTGATCGCCTACATCGTCGACTACGCCCTCAACGACTCCGGCAACTGGCGCGGCATGTTCGCCGCTGCGCTGATCCCGGCCGTGCTCCTGCTGGTCGGCATGGCGTTCATGCCCGAGACCCCGCGCTGGCTGCTCAAGGCGGGCCGCGAGGAGGAGGCCCGCGCGGTGCTGACGGCCACCCAGCCCGCCGAGGACGTGGAGCGCGAGCTGGCGGAGATCCGCGAGGTCATCTCGCTCAGCGGCACCGAACGGGGCAAGCTGCGCGACCTGGGCTCCAAGCTGGTCCGCCCGGCGCTGGTCGTGGCGATGATCCTGGCCATCGGCCAGCAGTTCTCCGGGGTCAACGCGATCAACCTGTACGCCCCGACCATGTTCACCAACCTCGGTTTCGGCACCTCGGCCGCGCTGCTGGCCGCCGTGGTACTCGGCCTGGTCAAGGTGCTGTTCACCGCGGGCGAGGTGCTCGTGGTGGACCGCTGGGGCCGCCGGCCGCTGCTGCTGGTCGGCAGCCTGATGATGGCGGCCACGCTGTTCCTGCTCGGGTTGGCCGTGCTGACCATCCACGACACCAGCCTGGCCGGTATCACCGCCCTGGTGCTGCTGATCGTCTACCTGGCCGGGTACGAGCTGGGCTGGGGCGCCGTGGTGTGGGTGATGATCGCCGAGGTGTTCCCGCTGCGGGTGCGCGGCATCGGCACCGGGACCGCCAGCGTGGTGCTGTGGGCGGCCACCTTCGCCATCACCTTCATCTTCCCCGTGATGAACACCGGCATCGGGCTCGCCTACTCGGCCTGGATCTTCGCGGGCATCGGCATCCTGCTGTTCCTGCTGGTGCGCAAGTTCGTGCCGGAGACCAAGGGCCGCACCCTGGAGCAGATCGAACTGGAACTGCGCGAGCGCGTGCGGGCCTGAACTTGTCGTACCTCGTCGGTAGCGTCGGCGACGTGGCTACCCGACTGGACAGCGTGGTGATCGACGCGGCTGATCCGCCCGCACTGGTGCGGTGGTGGGCGGACGCGCTCGACGTGGAGATCACCCATCGGCACGAGCGCGGGGTGGGGCTGGTACTGGACGGCCTCCACCTCGTGTTCGTGCCCGTAGCCGAGCCGAAGCGCGGTCACAACCGCCTGCACCTCGATCTGGCCAGTTCCTCCGTGGAGCACCAACGGGCGACCGTCCGGCGGCTGTGCTCGGCAGGCGCGGTGCCCTGCGACATCGGGCAGGGCGAGGTGCCCTGGGTGGTGCTCGCCGACCCCGAGGGCAACGAGTTCTGCGTGCTCGACCCGCGCCCCGAGTACGCGGACACCGGCCCGCTCGCCGCCGTGGTCGTCGAGGCCGTGAACCCGCTCTCGCTGGCCACGTTCTGGGGCGTGGCCAGTTCCTGGCCGCTGGTGCGCGGCGACGAGGACTTCGCCTCCCTGCGCCACAGCAGCGGCACCGGCCCCTGGCTGGAGTTCATCCGGGGCAGGGCCAAGACCGGCAGGAACCGCGTGCACCTTGAGGTGCGCACGACCGGTGACGAGGACGGCCTGTGGGGAGAAGTCCGCTACCTGCACCGATTCGGCGCCGAACGCATCGACATCGGGCAGGGGGAGGTGCGGTGCGCCGTGCTCGCGGACCCGGAGGGCAACGAGCTGTGCGTCTCCACTCCTGGGTGATCAGCCGTCCGAACGGGCGATTAGGGCCTTAGGACTCTGCGGACTGGCCCATTCGGTGCGTACCGTGCTGGACGCGCGATCATTCGCGTACTTGTGGAGCGCTCGTCCTGCGGAAGCCCCCCGACGCAGGGCGAGCCCCACACCAGTCTTGCGATATCGGACATGCACCGCCACCGCTCATGCATGATGAACACGAACCGTCCCCGTACGGGGGGATCGTCTGAATCGGCTGAGGAGACGGTGTGCGGATCAGACGTGCCACGGCGGCGACGCTGGTTGGGTTGCTGCTGTTGGCCTTGGTGTCCGCCTCGGCCGCCACCCTGACCTTGCAGAACCCCGCGGCGGTCGCGAGCCCGACCGAGGCCGGTCAGGTCAGCACGATCCCTGGCTGGCGGATCGCCTCCACCGCGAGCGCCGCGCAGGGCGGTGAGCTGATCTCCTCGCCCGGCTACGACGACCGCCGCTGGACCTCCGTGCCCGCCCGGTCCACCGTGCTCGGTGGGCTGATCTCCGCGGGCAAGTACCCGGATCTGGGCTACTCCACGAACCTCGCGGACAAGGTCGACAAGCAGGACTTCACCGTGCCGTGGTGGTACCGCGAGGAGTTCACCGCGGACAAGACCCCCGGCACGCGCACCACACTGCGGCTGACCAGCGGCGTGATCCCCAGCGCCGAGGTGTGGGTCAACGGCACGCGCGTCGCAGGTCAGGACACCGTCGCGGGCGCCTATCCCGCACACGACTTCGACGTGACCGACCTGCTGCGCGCGGGTACCAACGCCGTTGCCATCAAGGTGTTCCCGGCCGATCCCGACAAGCAGCTGGTGATCAGCTTCCTGGACTGGAGCAAGCCCGCGCCTGACAACGACATGGGCGTGTGGCGGGACGTGCGGCTCGTGCGGACCGGCTCCGTGGCGCTGAGCGGGGCGCGGGTCCTGACCGATCTCGCCGTGCCCGCACTGGATTCCGCCGACCTGACCGTGAAGGCCGAGGTCAGCAACCTCACCGGGGCCCCGGTCGACACCGAGGTCAGCGGCAGCGTCGGGCCGATGACCTTCAGCAAGCAGGTGCGGCTCAAGGCACACGAGACCGCCACGGTCGCCTTCGACCCACTGCACCTCGCGGATCCCAAGGTCTGGTGGCCGTACCAGATGGGCGACCAACCGCTGTACCACCTCGACCTGACCGCGAAGGTCGGCGGCGCCTCCTCCGACCGCGCGAGCACCGACTTCGGCATCCGCGAGGTGCAGTCCTCCCTGAACTCCGCGGGGTTCCGGCAGTTCACCGTCAACGGCAAGCCGTTCCTCGTGCGCGGCGCGGGCTGGGCCTCCGACCTGTTCCTGCGCTACGACCCGCAGCGGCTGACCGACCAGCTCTCCCACGCCAAGGACCTCGGGCTGAACACGATCCGGTTGGAGGGCAAGGGGGAGAACGACGAACTCTTCCAGTTCGCGGACCGCGCCGGGCTGATGGTGCTCAGCGGCTGGGAGTGCTGCACCCACTGGCAGAACAACGACGCGGACAAGTGGAGCCCGCAGGACCACGCCGTGGCCAGGGCCTCCGCCGAGACCGAGGGCATGCGGCTGCGCAACCACCCCAGCATGCTCGGCTTCTACATCGGCAGCGACCAGTCGCCGCCACCGGTGATCGAGAAGGAGTACCTCGACGGGCTCGCCAAGTCCGACTGGCAACTGCCGGTGATGCCCTCCATCAGCAGCTATGGCGGCGAGCTGACCGGCCCCTCCGGGCACAAGGGCCTCGGGCCGTACTGGTGGGTGCCGCCGAACTACTGGTACGGCGACCAGAAGGGCGGTGCGTTCGGCTTCGAGGGCGAGAACGGTCCCGGGCCTGCGATCCCCGACCTGGAGAGCCTGAAGAAGATGCTCTCGCCCGCCGAACTCGACAGCCTGTGGCAGAACCCCGACGCCGTACAGTTCCACCTGTCCAGCTCAGAACACTTCGACCGGCTCGGCCCCTACCTCGACGCGCTCGGCGCCCGGTACGGCAAGCCCACCGGGCTCGAGGACTTCGTGCTCAAGTCGCAGTTGGCCAACTACGAGGCCAACCGCGCCCAGTTCGAGGCGTACGGGCGCAACCAGTCCAAGGCGGTCAACCCCTCCGGCGGTGTCATCTACTGGATGCTCAACAACGCCTGGCCCACCCTGTACTGGCACCTGTTCGACTACGAGATGGCGCCGTCCGGCTCGTACTTCGGGGCCAAGACCGCCCTGAAGCAGTTGCACGTGCAGTACTCCTACGACGACCGGTCCATCGCCCTGGTCAACAAGGGCCTCGACGAGGCCCCGAACCTGACCGTGCAGGCCACCGTGTTCGCCCTCGACGGCACCGTGCTGTCCGACCAGAACCTCACCGACCTGCGCGCCCGTGCCGACGGCACCACGAAGATCGGCGCCGTGCCCACCCCCGAGGGGCTGTCCACCACCTACTTCGTGCGGCTGCTGCTACACGACGCCGACGGCAACCCCGTTGACCGCAACGTGTACTGGCTGTCCACCAAGCCCGACACCTACGACACCGCCGACTCGAAACGGTGGTGGGACAGCCCGCAGACCGGCTACGCCGACCTCACCGGCCTCCAGCAACTCGGTCCCGCCCAGGTCGGTGCCACCGCCGCCAGCACCGTGCAGGACGGCACCGTGCACACCACCACGACCCTCACCAACTCCGGCGGCACCGTCGCGTTCTTCCTGCGCGCCACCGTCACCCGCGGCGAGGGTGGCCCCGAGATCGCCCCCAGCACCTGGTCCGACGACTACGTCACCCTCTGGCCCGGCGAGTCGATCACCCTTACCGCCGACTACCGCCAGGCCCAACTCGGCGCCACCACCCCCACCGTGCGGCTCACCGGCGTCAATCTGCCCGCCCAGTACGTCCCCGCCCCGATCAAGTGAGCCGCTCAGCCCGTGGAACCAATCCTCGACCTCGACTCCTGCGCCCGCGAGATCGAATCCCGGCGCGCCGAGTGGGTCCGCGCCGGACTCACCGTCGGCCCGTTGACCTGGCGCGATGCCGCCGAACCCTGGCCTTGGCCCCTCCACACCGACCGCGCCGCCGTTGGTGATCCCGACTCCGTTGGCGTCATGCTCGATTACGAGGATGGTCCTGCCGGATCCATCGTGCTGTTCCGCGGCGGGTGGGCCGACGTCGACCTCCTCGATCTGACCGCGAACGAGGTCATCACCTCAGCGCCGGAGGTCCCCACTCCGGCTGCCTTCGCCGCCGTCCTCAACGCAGCCACCCACCACCTGCTGCGCCCCCTCTCAGGGGCCTGGGGCCCAGGACAACGGCGAGGGACTGAGTGACCGCTGGTGCCCCTGTGACCTGCCGCAATGGCACGCTAATGGCATGTGATCTTGTGAGGTCGGTCCTTGCCAGCGGTTGTGCTGGGGGCGTCCGTGTGCACACGGCGGGTGCGTACCGACCCGGAGACCGGGGAACGCCGGAGCAGCTGTAGGACGACCAGCGCGCGCTTGCCGCGCTCACCTGAGGCCAGCACAGCGATCATGCCAGCGACAAGTGTGAGCAGGGCAGGCGGCCCAAATCGAAGCAGGAGCGTGATCATCGCGATTGACGCGGGCACACTGACAAGGACAGAGTCGGGCGCGAGCATGCGCGTTCTCCCTCAGGCAAGGAACACGCGCGTGGCGCAGCGCGCCCTCCCCACCGGTAGCAGGAACGCCTGCGCCTCCACGGCTAGCTGGCACCTCGGTCCCAGCCACCGAACAGAAACAGACGATCTCGGGCAGAGCCAGTGTTGCAGGACCGCTCACACCCGGACAGGTCCATTCGATGGCTAGGTGGCCGTTGGCGCGGAGCGTCGACGGGCTCCGATCGCCGTGCCCCGCTCCGGCAACTCGGCCACCCTGGCGATCGTTATGGCCTGGTGCTGCTGCCCAGTCGGCTCTTGGGCTCCGTGCTGCTCGGCGGGGGCCCCTTCTAGTACGTGGCGCAGGGCGGGCGGCCCGGCCGGTGGGCGCAGCGAAGCGGTAGCCCGCCGTGCCGGTGCCGATCCGCTTGGCGCCCTGCGTACCTGCGCAGACCAGCGCACCGCCCTGGCGGTGCGCCTTGATCCCATAGAGCCAAGTTCGGCAGCACTATCGACTGTGCTTGACTAAAGTCCCGATGGGATTGCTTCGACGGTTGTTCTCTGTTTGTGATGGGAACTGCTAGAGTCGTTTCATTTGCCGATTAAGTTTCGCCAGGATGGCGTCATCTATTTCGATTGGAAGTGGTATGCCGAGCTCCACTCGCTCGCCGTTGTCTAGCTTTTGTGAGAGGTTTCTAGTGGCTTCGGAATACTTGTCTACAAAGCCGGTAAGCTGACGGATTGGCTTATCGGCCAGTTGTGCTGCTAGCTCAAAAACTTCCCTCCAGGATTCGCGGGTAGCGGTACCGCGCAGATCTGCTGCCCAGTCGATGAAGTCCTCGGTTAGCCCGATGAACCGTTTGCCTAGATGGACTATATTTTCAACGTTACCTTCGACTCCGACGGGGCCGAATGCCCACTCTTGAGCCTGCCTTGTTAGTATTTTTTTGAAGTTTTCAACGATCTCCACCGCGTTGGCCATCGCGGTTTGGATGTAGGCCAAAACGGCCGACTTTTCGTCAATTCTTCGTGTAGTCCTCGCGTAGCGAAGTTCGTGGTCGCGAAGTTTGCCTGCTAGCTGGTTTCGACCGCTAATGAGAGTGCTTGAGAATAGTAGGTATTCCCAACCGCTTGGGCGACTGTTGGTGATGAATTCCTGTTCCTCTTGGGTTCCCTTGAGGTATGAAAGAGGAGGTTGGGTCGGTTTGCTTGCACTTACGTGTGCGCGACGAGTAGATACCTTTTCGGCTGCAAGTGCTGCCAGTTCATCTGGTTGGATGAAGCGCAGGTCAATGTAGCCAAGAGTCGGTGGCATGCCTGGAATTTCTGTATCGTCAAATCGTGCTGGTAGCACGTACTCGACGCTTTCTTGTAGGGCGCGGGCCTGCGCACTTGCTCTTTCGTGGCCGGTCCAGACTTTTCTGGAGTAGTCTTCGGAGACGAATATTATGCAATATAGTGCGCGCTTGCGATATATAAGGTCTAGGTGCTCGTATAGATCTTTACCCCAGAGTGATGCTTGTTCGTATGCATCGTAGAAGACTCGAACGTTGCGGCTCTTTAGTGACTCGGCTACCTGCTGTACGTAAACTCTCTGTTCTCCGGCAAACGAAAGGCAAATGTCATAGTCGTAATCTTCCGATTGCATCGCGCATCCTATTGGTCGAACCTATGTATTTGAATGCAGATGTTATTCGATGTAATTGATCAGGTTCATTGACGTGATCACTACGGTCGCGCCGCAACCTGCCAGATTTGATATCTTTTCGATCCTATTTGCGTAGCCAATTGAGATAACGTGGGCGGCGCGGGCGGCGTAGATATCGGTCGCCGAGTCGCCGATCAATGTTGCCCGCGCTTGCTGTTTGGAAAGCGAGTTGAGTGCGGCGTGTATGAGGTGTGGGTCTGGCTTCAGTTGCTCTACTGATGCGTTTACCCTTGCTGATATATAGTCAACTGCACCTTGCATTTTATGTTTAGCGAGATACGCCTCGATTGAGGCTGTGCTATTGTTGCTAACGATGGCGAGTGGACGTGTGGTCGATTTCCATTTCAATATTGCATTGTGTGCCCCGTTGGTTGCATGTGCGGAGTTCACTGCTTCAAGTTCGTGGGCACGAAAAGCGGCTTCGACGTAGCGGGCTTCATCCTCTCCGAGGGTGGCGGCGTACTTGAGGACGTCGAAGGGGTCGGCAGACTTGGCGATGTCGGCGGGGAGATCGCGGTGGCCGCCCTGGGCCAGGACGTCGCGGAGTTGGTCGGCGACGACGTGGGCGGGGAAGCCTGCGAAGACGGAGCAGATGGGGCCGTCGAAGTCGAGGAGTAGGGCTTCGGTGTTGGCGAGGATGCGGCGCAGGGTCTCGGGGTCGTCAACGGGTACGTCGGTCATCGAGCGAACTCCGTGGAGACGGTCTCCCACATGCTGGTGAACCACTCGCGGGCCTGTTCGACGTACTGGCTGCCGGTGCTGGTGTCATCGTCAGTGGCGGAGTGGTGGAACAGGATGGCGTCCTTGCCCATGAGGTCGTACATGGGGCGCGGTGCCCCACCGAGGTTGATGACGTGCTCGCGAACGGGGTAGAAGCCGAAGAACGCCTCGTCGTTGTTGATGAGGTAGAGCTTGAACAGCGGGGCGGCCCGGTGAACGCGGATCTCGGCGGACACGTCCTTGACCAGGCCGAGACTGCCCAGCTCCTCGACGGAGTCCACGATGGCCAGGGTGTGGCGGCGCATGATCTCGTCGGCGCGCTTGCGGAAGTCGGGGCTGTCGGCAAGGTCCTCGACCTGGCACGGGATCGCCATGGGCTGCGTCGGGTCGGGCAGCAGCAGGCGGACGTGGATGGACTCGGGCGTGAGTCGGCCGATGCGGATCTTGTCCAGCGGCTCCTGGACTACGCCGTGCAGGGTCTCGCCGGAGAACCCGGCGAAGTCGATGGTCACGTTCGGCTGCTCGAAGGCACGTTCGATGTGCGGGCGCAGGCCGATGGGCCGTTCGGTGCGCTCTCGGACGAAGACGCCGCTGCCCTGTCGGGAGACGATCAGCCCTTCCTCGCGCAGCTCGCGCAAGGCGTTCTGCACGGTCATCGGGGCGACGTTGTACTTCTTGGCCAGCTCGTTGCGGGAGGGCAGGCGGTCCCCGGCTGCGAAGACCTTGGTCAGGATCGCAGCCCGCAGAGCGTTCGCCACCTGTACGTACGGCGGTCGCGGGTCGTCGGGGTCTAGTGCCATTGCTCCTCACTTCGGGCAGATGTGGCGTGGAGTTACAGAAGGAACCTTGCGCTTCTCCTTCAGCGTCCCACACCTGTCTAGCCCGCCTAGAGAGCTAGCTGGGCTGGTCTGATCCTTGACTTGTCTAGCTCACCTAGCTACCTTCTAACTTGTCTAGCCCGGACAGGCGGGCTAGGGAGGCGAGGAGGTGGCGAGATGGCAGTTCCGTACGGGACTCGGTTCGCGGCGGGCTTCGACCAGGTGTTCCCGATGGGCGCGCTGATGGTCGGCGTGGTGGCGCCGGACATGGAGTACCTGAGCCAGGAGGACAAGGCGCGTGGTCGCCAGCCCAAGCAGAAGGTGGACGAGCAGTCCGGCAAGAGGCTGTGGAAGGTCGTGGTCACCGACCCGTCAGCCGAGAAGGAGCGGGACGCCTCGGTGACGGTGCTGATCACGGCTGACGTCCAGCCGGTTCCGCCTACGGCGGTGCAGGTCATGCCGGGCGTGGAGGTGCGGCCGGTGATCTTCGAGGGGCTGACCGTGGAGCCGCGCGTCATGGGCGACAAGTTCCGCTACCAGGGCTTCACAATCCGGGCGACGGGCATCGTGGGCGTCGCTAAGTCCGGGCCGGGCAAGTCCGGGAGCGGGCAGAGCACGAGCGAGCAGAAGACGGCGGCGTGATGGCCGTGCGGCCGTCCCGTGAGGCGGTCGCTCGCTGGAACCTGGCCTACGCGGAGCAGACGGCGGCGCTGTTCGCGGCCACGCGTGCCCCGGCCGGTAGTGCTCAGGCGCTGAGGCGGCTCGTACTCGGCTACCAGGAGGTGGCCGATGCCTGGCGGGTGCTCGGCGCGGATCTCGCAGTGCCGCTGTGGGCACGGCACGCCGCGACAGTCGCGGCAGAGGAATTCGATCGACGGGCGGCCCTGGAGCGGTCGCGGATCAACCCGGAAGCGGGTGCGTGATGTTGGCGCTGTGCGGCGGTGATGAGGGCGGCAGGCCGTTGATCGTGGAGGTTTCGGCGCCACGCACGAAGGTCGTGGTGACCGACGTGAGCGAGCACCACGTGACGCTGTTCCTGGAGGACGACCGCGACCAACTCCACCTGGTGCTGGCGGTGGACATCGCGGCGCAGGTGGTGGCGCGGTTGAACTCGGTGGTGCGGGATCACGCGGAGTGGTTGCGCCGCCAGGGGTACGCGTGATGGCGGGCTACCTGCTGGGCGTGGTCATCGGGCTGGTGATCGGGGTGCCGGGGATGCGGTGGCTGGCCGTGCGGTGGGCGCACTTCCGCTACGACGAGACCGACCCCTGCGAAGGCTGCCCGCTGCTGGCGTTGTGCTCCCGGATTGTGCCCTACCAGCCGGACGGGAGGTGAGTTTGGCGAAAACGTGACGGTGGTTGCTGGCTGGGAACCCGACCACCACAAGGACGAAGAGTCCACTTCAGATGGTTCACGGGTCCTGCGGGGTCACGTGGCGGGAAGACCTGTGCCCGTTGGGGTGCAACAAAACGTGAGGCGCAGGGCGGTGCTGGCTGGGAACCCGCCGCCTCTGCGCCGTTCACCACCGAGTGTGCGGAGTGAACGGACATGACTGTAGAGCAAGGAAAGCAGGGCGCGCCAGACGGGGCAACTCGTCCGCGCTGCGCTACATGCAAGAAGTACACGCGGCTGCTGCCCGGTGAGACGCAGTGCGCGGAGTGCGCTGGGGTGTTGGCGCTGGTGTTCGTGGTGGTGCGGGGTGATCGCCGTGGCTAGGGTGCGCAAGCCGCTGGCCGAACCGGCCGCTCTGGAGATCAACCGGCCGCGTCTGCCCTGGTGGACGCTGCTCCCGCTGTGGGCGCAACTCGTGCTGTCCCCGGTCGCCCTGGCCTGGCTGGTCGGCTGGCTGACGGTGAACACGGCCCGGGTGGTGTGGCGGTATCCGCTGACCGTGGTCCTGCTCGTGGCCGCCTGGTGGCTGGGTGCCCACTTGGGGCGGCGGTGGCTGCTGGGCATCCTGCTCGGCGCCGTCGTGGTGGTGTTGGTGTGGCGGTGGCGGCACCGCGCTTCGTTCGCCCGGTTCGTGGTGCCGCAGGTGCGCACGGAGTGGCGGCGGTTCGCGGTCTACGCCTGCGGGTGGCGCACGGTGATGCGGCTGTCGGACCTGACCAAGACCAGCCGGGGCCGCGAGCATCGGCCGGTGTTGGGGCGGGTACGGGCGGAGGGCTGGCGGGACCGCGTGCGGGTTCGCATGATCGCGGGGCAGGCGCCGCAGCAGTGGGAGAACCACGCGGACGGCTTGGCGCACTCGTTCAAGGCGAACTCGTGCAGGGTGCGGGTGGTCAAGCCGGGGCGGCTGGAACTGGACCTGATCCACCACGACCCACTGATCCACCCCGTGCCGGTTCCTGCGCTGGCTGATGACGCCATGCAGGTGGATCTGAAGCGGGTCACGGTGGGGCGGACGGAGACGGGCAAGCCGTGGCGGCTGCGGCTGCTGGGCAACCACGTGTTGGCGGTGGGGGTGTCGGGTGCGGGCAAGGCGTCGCTGCTGTGGTCGATCGTCTGGCAGCTCGCCCCGGCCATCCGAGCGGGCAAGGTCCGGCTGGTCGGGATCGACCCCAAGGGCGGGATGGAGCTGGGGCAGGCACCGGACCTGTTCCACCGGGTGGTGTTCGACAACGGCCCGGACGCCGTGGCGTTGCTGGAGGAGCTGGCCAAGGACGTGAAGGCGCGGGCGGGCCGGTACCGGGGGTGGCTGCGGAACTGGACCCCGGAAACGGGTGACCCGTTCACGCTGCTGGTGGTGGATGAGTTGGCGGATGTCATTGCCTACCAACAGGATCGCCAACTCCGGGAGCGCGCGGCACGTGCGGTGCAGACGATCACCTCCCAGGGGCGGGCTCCGGGTGTGTGCGTGCTGGGGTTGTTGCAGGACCCGCGCAAGGAGGTCGTGGGCTTCCGGCACCTGTTCCCGACCAAGATCGCGATGCGGCTGGATGAGACGGCGCAGGTGGACATGGTGTTGGGGGATGGTGTTCGGCAGCGCGGGGCGAACGCGCACGAGATCAGCGAGCACACCCCCGGCGTGGCGTGGGTGAAGGAGGACGGTAAGCGGGAGCCGGTGCGGGCTCGGGCGTTCCACGTGACCGATCACAACCTGGCTGTGCTGGAAGCGCACGTGACGGGGCGGCGGGCACGGGTGTACCCGTTCCCCGGCGCTGTTGAGGGTGGTGAGGCGGCATGAACGCCGGTACTCGCGCGGAGCGGATGCGTCAACCGATGGCCCTGGACGTGGCCAAAGCCGCCGCTGAGCAGCACGGGGTGTGTGTCCGGCCGTTCACGATGGAGGTGGAGGACCCGGACGCCTACGAGGTCCGGTACGTGCCGGTGCCGTGCGGGTCGACGGTGGAGTCGGTGTGTCTGCCGTGTGCGCGCAAGGCGAAGGCGTTGCGGCAGGCGCAGTGTCGGGAGGGCTGGCACCTGACCGAGGAGCCGGACTTCACCCCGGACCCGCCGACGATGGACCAGACCGAGCTGTTGACCTACCGGGCGGACCTGATGGCGGCCTACAAGGAGGTCCGGGAGACACCGGAGGGCGACGACGTCCGGGAGGAGATCCACAGCGTTGACGCCGAACTTCGGCAACTCGGTGTCCGGGGCCGCCTCCCGTCGCCGGACGCGCCCGGCAAGCGCTGTCCGAAGCGGTCGACCAAGCGTCGCCAGGATGCGCCGAACCTGCCTCGGCGCAGGGTGGAGAAGCGCACGGTGGGCCGGGAGTTCGCGGGCCGGTTCCGTCCGAGCATGTTCGTCACGCTGACCCTCGACAGCTACGGCAAGGTCCGTGACGACGGCACCCCGGTCAACCCGGACACCTACGACTACCGGCGGGCCGCGCGGGATGCGGTGCACTTCGCCTCGCTGGTGGATCGATGGTGGCAGAACCTGCGCCGCGTCGTGGGCTATGACGTGCAGTACTTCGCCAGCGTGGAACCCCAGCGGCGGGCGGCCCCGCACCTGCACACCGCGCTCCGCGGCTCCATCCCGCACGAGGTCATCCGGCAGGTCACGGAGGCCACCTACCACCAGGTCTGGTGGCCCCGGCACGACGAACGCGTCTACATCGACACGATGCCGGTGTGGGACAGCTGGGCTGAGGCGTTCGTGGACCCCGACACCCGGCAACCGCTCACGCCCTGGGCAGAGGCGGTGGAGGAGGCCGACGAGCCAGCGCACGTGGTGACCTTCGGGCGGCAGGTGCACTCCAAGGGCATCCTCGGCGGCACCGAGGAGGCCGGGCGGCACATCGGTTACCTCACCAAGTACCTGACCAAGTCGGTTGGGGAGGTCGTGGAACAGTCCACCGACCGGCAGCGACGGCACGCGGAACGGCTCCATGAGGAGCTACTGATCACGCCGTGCTCGCCGCGCTGCCCGGTCTGGCTGCTCTACGGTGTCCAGCCCCTGGGAGCTCGGTCGAACACGGTGCCGGGGCACTGCAAGGGCCGCGCACACCGCCGCTCGACGCTCGGGCTGCCGGGGCGGCGGGTGCTGGTCTCGCGGAAGTGGTCAGGCAAGACCCTGGCGGACCACAAGGCGGACCGGAAGCAGTTCGTCACCGACGCGCTCAAGGCCGTGGGGATCGAGAAGCCGGTCAAGGACACCAGCCGCCTGGTCTGGCACAAGGTCCGGCCTGGTGATCCGAACGTGCCCCCTCGGGCTCACCTGCTGCTGCACGCGATCGCGGAACGCACGCAGTGGAGAGCCGAGTACGACATGGCACTACTAGCCGGACAAGCGGCCTGAGGGGGGATCGGATCATGAGCGAGCACTTCACGGTGCAGGAAGCGGCGGAGTACCTGAACACCACGGTCCGGTTCGTCCGGCGACTCATCGCGGAGCGGCGGATCGCCTTCCACCACCTGGGCCGCCTCGTGCGGATCAAGCGGGTGGACCTGGAGGCATTCGTCAACGCGGGGCGGGTCGAAGCGATCACGGTTGCCTCGGTGTGGCGTGACCTCGGCGGGGTGGCGTGATGGCGAACAAGGAAGGCCGCCGGGGTTTCGGCAACGTGCGGAAGCTGCCCTCCGGGAAGTGGCAGGCGCGCTATCCGGGACCGGACGGCAAGCTCCGACCGGCTCCGGACACGTTCGACTCGAAGCGGGCCGCTGAGCAGTGGCTGAGTAGGACAGAGGCGCTGATCCTCGGTGGGGAGTGGACCAACCCAGACCTCGGGAAGATCCTGATCCAGGACTACGCGGAGCGGTGGATCACGCAGCGTCCGGCGCTGAGGCCGCTCACGGTCAACCTGTACCGCTGGCTGTTGGCGAAGTACATCGTGCCGGGCCTCGGCGGGGTCCAACTCGGCAAGCTCAGCACGGCCATGGTGCGGGAGTGGCGGGCGAACCTACTCGGCAACGGCGTGTCGGAGACGATGGCCGCGAAGGCGTACCGGCTGCTGAGGGCGGTCCTGAACACGGCGGTGGAAGAGGACCGGATCTTGCCTCGGAACCCGTGCAAGGTGAAGGGCGCGGACAAGGAGAACCCGGCGGAGCGGCCCGTGGTGTCGGTGGCGCAAGTGTTCGCCCTGGCGGACAGGGTTCCGGCGCGGTTCCGGGCGCTGATCCTGCTCACGGCCTTCGCCACGCTGCGGTGGGGCGAGGTGTCGGCGCTGCGGCGGTGCGACGTGGCCCCGGACGGGAGCTGGGTCCGGGTCAACTTCGCGCACACGGAGGTCAAGGGCAGGGGCATCGTGGTCGGGCCGCCGAAGTCGCGGGCGGGTGTGCGGACGCTGGCGGTGCCCGTGGCGATCAGGCACGAGGTGGTCAAGCACCTGTCCACCTACGTGAAGGCGGCGAACGACGCCCTCCTGTTCACCAGGGAGAAGGGCGGCCCGGTCCGGAGCGGCAACTTCTACCAGCGCACGAAGTGGACGAGGACGGTCGCCAAGCTGGGGATCAAGGGCCTGCACTTCCACGACCTGCGGCACTCGGGCAACGTGTGGGCGGCGCAGGCCGGGACCAGCACCAAGGACCTGATGGCGCGAATGGGCCATGACGACATGCGGGCAGCCCTGATCTACCAGCGGGCGACGAGCGAGGCTGACCGGCAGATCGCGGACCGGCTGAGCGGGTTGATCGACAAGCACCGGTCAGGGGGAGAGGACGAGGACGGGGCGGCTGGCGCCCTGGTCCCCGCTGGCCATGGCACGACGCGTGCTACCCCACCCCACTACGGGGGTCTCGGGGGCGGAGCCCCCGGCCGGGGGTCTGGGGGTCGTCCCCCAGAACAACAGCGAGGGCGTCATGTCTGCGCTCTCCGCAGACATGACGCCCTCACGCTCGAGCGGGTGACGAGAATCGAACTCGCGCCTAAAGCTTGGGAAGCTTTCGTTCTACCATTGAACTACACCCGCAGAACCGAGATCAGCATACACAACGGCGCCGTGACCGCCAGTACCCGGGGGGACGTTAGGCTGTGTCCTGTGTTGCTGAGTGACCGTGACCTGCGCAAGGAGCTCGAGGGCGGACGCCTCGTGCTGGAGCCCTACGACTCCGCGATGGTCCAGCCGTCGAGTATCGACGTCCGACTGGACCGGTACTTCCGCGTCTTCAACAACATCAAGTACACGCACATCGATCCACAGCTGCAGCAGGACGACCTGACCTCGCTGGTGGAGCCGGACGGGGAGGAGCCGTTCGTGCTGCACCCCGGGGAGTTCGTGCTGGGGTCGACCTACGAGCGGGTGAGCCTGCCGGACGACCTGGCCGGGCGCCTGGAGGGCAAGTCCTCGCTGGGCAGGTTGGGCCTGCTCACGCACTCGACGGCGGGCTTCATCGACCCGGGCTTCACCGGGCACATCACGCTGGAGCTGTCGAACGTCTCGAACCTGCCGATCAAGCTCTGGCCGGGCATGAAGATCGGGCAGCTGTGCCTGTTCCGGCTGGAGAGCCCGGCGGAGTACCCGTACGGCTCGGCGCGGGCGGGGTCGCGCTACCAGGGGCAGCGCGGGCCGACCCCGTCCAGGGCGTACCTGAACTTCCACCGGGTGAACACCCAGCGCTGACTCACTGCTCGAACGCGGTCCCGTAGCGGGCGAGTACGCGGGCGCGGATCTCGGGGTCGGTGCGCGGCACGGGTTCGAGGAAGATCTCGTCCAGCTGGGGGAACTCGGCGCGTAGTTCGCTGGCGATCCGCACGCAGGCGAATTCGAGGTCGGCGGCGCCCAGCGCGTCGTCGAAGTCGAGCCGGGCGCACAGCAGCACCTTGCCGGTGCCGGTGAGCATGGTGAGCAGGTCGACCAGCACCTCGACCTCGGGCGCCTGGACGAGCCGCTGCCGGACGGCGCGGACCAGTGCGACGTCGGCCTGGCGACCGATGAGCAGCCCGCGGTTGGTGTGCCCGAGCACGTAGGCGCAGCAGGCGAGCAGCACGCCGATGGCCAGCGAGGCGGCGCCGTCCCACACGCGGGAGCCGGTGAGCTCGTGCAGTCCGAGCCCGGCGAAGGCGAGCAGCAGGCCGATCAGTGCGGCGCTGTCCTCCAGCAGCACGGTCTTGGCGGTCGGGTCGTCGACCTCGCGCAGGTAGTGCCGGATCGAGGTGTTGGCCTCGGCGGCTTCGGTGCGGATCTGCTTGATGGCCCGCAGCCAGGACACGAGTTCGAGCACGAAGCCCGCCGCGAGCACGATGTAGGCGACGGTGGTGTTGCCCTGGTCGGCGTCCTCGTCGACCAGGGCGTGGAAGCCCTCGACGAAGGCGAACAGCGCCCCCGAGGTGAAGATCGACACCGCGGCGAGCAGGGACCAGAAGAACCGCTCCTTGCCGTAGCCGAAGGGGTGTCGGCGGTCGGCGGGCCGCTCGGACCGGCGCAGGGCGGCGAGCAGCAGCCCCTCGGTGATCGTGTCGGCCACCGAGTGCCCCGCCTCGGCGAGCATCGCGGCCGACCCGCTCAGCACTCCGGCGACCGCCTTCATCAGTGCGATGCCCAGGTTGATGCCGAGCGCGACCAGAACGGTCAACCTGCTTTCGCCACCGGCCTGTTCCACTGAAGTCACTGGTCAACCGTAGTGGCGGGCGCCTTTCACGGCCGAGTGAAGATCTGCGGCTCAACGTGGGACAGCGACGGCCGTTCGAGTGAGCCGCCGCAGCGCGCTGAGGGCCACGCCGGCGCACACGGCGGCCAGCGGCAGCTCGCACAGTGCCGCCTCGACGAGCGCCAGCGAGAAGTCCGGCCCCGGTGCGGCGGTGCACAGGTCGAACCAGGCGTCGAAGACCATCAGGGTGGCGGTGGCGGTGGCGGGCAGCACCACGCGGATGTCTCGCTGGTGTGCGAGCCAGGCGGTGCCGGCAAGGCCGACCGCGATCAGCGCGTCCAGGCCGGTCCAGGCCAGGGACCAGTGCTCGGCCTGCGCGACCGGTGGCAGCGTCACGCCCAGCAGCACCGTCCACGGCACGAGCAGCCCGGCCGCCGCCGCCAAAACGAAGACCTGCCAGCCGATGCCCCCGATTCGCATACGACGATCGTGGCCTCGACTGGCAGGTCCTCACATTGGGGAAGACCCCCCAACCCGCCTCAGGGTCACCCCTGGGACGCGGGCTCGGGTTCCGACTTGGGCTCACCGCGCTTGACCGCGGCCAGCAGCAGCTGCGCCACGTCGACCACCTCGACGTGCTCGCCGGCCGCCTGCTCGCTCTTGCGGGCGGTCAGGCCGTCGCTGAGCATCACCCGGCAGAACGGGCAGCCCGTGGCGATCTTGGTCGGTGCGGTGCCCAGCGCCTCGTCCACGCGCTCGACGTTGATCCGCTTGCCGATCCGCTCCTCCATCCACATGCGCGCGCCACCGGCACCGCAGCACATCGAGCGGTCGGCGTGCCTGGGCATCTCGCGCAGCGCGGCCCCGGTCGCGCCGACCAGTTCGCGCGGCGCGTCGTAGACCTTGTTGTGGCGGCCCAGGTAGCACGGGTCGTGGTAGGTGACGTCCTCGGCGATCGGCGCCACCGGCACCAGCCTGCGCTCGCGCACCAGCTTGTTCAGCAGCTGGGTGTGGTGCACGACCTCGTACTGGCCGCCGATCTGCGGGTACTCGTTGGCCAGCGTGTTGAAGCAGTGCGCGCAGGTGACGACGATCTTGCGCTTGCCGGGCTCGCGGCCCTCGAACACCGAGTTGATCACCTCGACGTTCTGCTGTGCGAGCATCTGGAACAGGAACTCGTTGCCAGCGCGGCGGGCCGGGTCACCGGTGCAGGTCTCCTCGGGGCCCAGCACGGTGAACTTCACGTCCGCGTTGTAGAGCAGCTCCGCGACGGCCTGCGTGGTCTTCTTCGCGCGGTCCTCGAAGGCGCCCGCGCAGCCGACCCAGAACAGGTACTCCACGTCCTCGGCCAGTTCGCCGTCGAACACCGGCACCTCGAAGGGCAGGCCCTCGGTCCAGGCCAGCCGGTCCTTGGCGTTCTGGCCCCAGGGGTTGCCCTTGTTCTCCAGGTTCTTGAACATCCCGCCCAGCTCGGTCGGGAAGTTCGACTCGATCAGCACCTGGTAGCGGCGCATGTCCACGATGTGGTCCACGTGCTCGATGTCCACCGGGCACTGCTCCACGCAGGCCCCGCAGGTGGTGCAGGACCACAGCACGTCCGGGTCGATCACGCCGAGCTCGTCGGGGCCGCCGATCAGCGGGCGGCCGGACTCGGCCAGCGCCAGCACGTCGATCTTGGCGAGGCGGGCCTCGGCGTCGTCACCGGTGATGCCGACCTCGTCACCGGCCATGTCCTTGCTGCCACCGGCGAGCAGGTACGGGGCCTTGGCGTACGCGTGGTCGCGCAGCGAGGTGATCAGCAGCTTCGGGGACAGCGGCTTGCCGGTGTTCCACGCGGGGCACTGGGACTGGCAGCGGCCGCACTCGGTGCAGGTGCTGAAGTCCAGCCAGCCCTTCCAGCTGAAGTCCTCGACCTTGCCCGCGCCGAACACGTCCTTGTCCGGGTCGGCGTTCTCGAAGTCCAGCGGCTGGCCACCGCTCATCATCGGCTTGGCCGCGCCGAGCGCGACCCCGCCGTCGTCGCGGCGCTTGAAGTAGATGTTGAAGAAGGCGCTGAACCGGTGCCAGGCCACGCCCATGGTCAGGTTCCTGGAGACCACGGCCAGCCAGATCATGCCGGAGAGCAGCTTGATGACGGCCATCACCGACACCAGGTCGGGGTTGTCCGGCAGCAGGTGGCCGATCGGGTTGGTCACGAAGTTCGCCCACAGCGGCTGCTCCTCAAGGCCGCTGGCGACCTTGAAGGACTTCACCCCGAGGATGCCGATGCCCTCGATGATGACCACGGCCTCGACGAAGTACGCCTGCCAGAAGTTCGAACCGGCGAACCGGGACATCCGGTCGGCGCGCCGCGGGTGGTTGACCTGGCGGATGATCGCCAGCGCCACACCGCCGACCACGGTGCCGACGCCGAGGATCTCCACGAGCAGGTTCCAGACCGCCCAGTCCCCGATGATCGGCCAGTGGAAGGCGGGTACGAAGACCTCGCCGTAGGCCTCGAACAGCACGGCGGAGCCGATCAGGAACCCCCACATCACCAGCCAGTGCCACGGCGCGACGGTGCGCACCTTGGCCATGCGGGTGTGCGCGGCGAACTCCTTGATCAGGGTGCGCATGCGCGGCACGAAGGGCCCGTTGCGGGTCGCGTCGGGTTGTCCGATGCGGATCGTCCGCACCATGCGCAGCACGGCGGCGATGAACATCCCCCACGCGACTACGCTGACGCCAACACCGATCACGCCGAGCGTGATCTGCAGAGCACCCATGCTCCTCGCCCTCCTGGTCGGCTAGCCGTGCCGGGAGCCTAAACCAGGTTACCCGTCAGTAACCACTCGGCGTGGCTCGCGTCGCACCTTCCTGGGGAGCATGATCCGTGAGCCTCGGTGCCGCTCGGTGACAGAGGTCACCCTTACCCGGGAACACGCGGGCCCTCCTCCACGTTGGACGAGCAGGAAGCTTGAGCGGGTTGGACTCAACTCCGGTTTGACGACCGGATAGGCTACGACCGAGACTTGAGCCGCCGCTGCTCAACCGGCAGCGAAAAGGACAGTTCAGGGAGGAAAGTTCCATGGCGCGTGCGGTCGGCATCGACTTGGGGACGACCAACTCCGTCGTCGCCGTTCTTGAGGGCGGTGAGCCGACGGTCATCGCCAACTCCGAGGGTTCTCGCACCACCCCGTCCATCGTGGCGTTCGCGAAGAACGGTGAGGTCCTGGTGGGGCAGCCCGCCAAGAACCAGGCCGTGACCAACGTGGACCGCACGATCCGGTCGGTCAAGCGGCACATCGGTACCTCGTGGACCACCGAGCTCGACGGCAAGTCCTACACCGCGCAGGAGATCTCCGCGCGCGTGCTGATGAAGCTCAAGCGCGACGCCGAGGCCTACCTCGGCGAGGAGATCACCGACGCCGTGATCACCGTGCCCGCGTACTTCGAGGACGCCCAGCGGCAGGCCACCAAGGAGGCCGGCCAGATCGCGGGCCTCAACGTGCTGCGCATCGTCAACGAGCCCACCTCGGCGGCGCTGGCCTACGGCCTGGACAAGGGCGAGAAGGAGCAGACCATCCTGGTCTTCGACCTGGGTGGCGGCACCTTCGACGTGTCCCTGCTGGAGCTGGGCGACGGTGTGGTCGAGGTCCGCGCGACCTCCGGTGACAACCACCTCGGTGGTGACGACTGGGACCAGCGGATCGTCGACTGGCTGGTGGAGAAGTTCAAGTCCTCCAACGGGATCGACTTGACCAAGGACAAGATGGCGCTGCAGCGCATCCGCGAGGCGGCGGAGAAGGCCAAGATCGAGCTGTCCTCCTCCTCCACGGCGACCATCAACCTGCCCTACATCACCGTGGACGCGGACAAGAACCCGCTGTTCCTGGACGAGACCCTGTCCCGGGCCGAGTTCCAGCGCATCACCTCCGACCTGCTGGACCGCTGCCGCGCCCCGTTCACCAACGTGATCAAGGACGCCGGCATCCAGATCGCCAACATCGACCACGTGGTGCTGGTCGGCGGTTCCACCCGCATGCCCGCGGTGTCCGAGCTGGTCAAGGAGCTGACCGGCGGCCGCGAGCCGAACAAGGGCGTGAACCCCGACGAGGTCGTCGCGGTCGGCGCCGCCCTGCAGGCCGGTGTGCTCAAGGGTGAGGTCAAGGACGTCCTGCTGCTCGACGTCACCCCGCTGTCCCTGGGCATCGAGACCAAGGGCGGCATCATGACCAAGCTGATCGAGCGCAACACCACGATCCCGACCAAGCGCTCGGAGATCTTCACCACGGCCGACGACAACCAGCCGTCCGTGCAGATCCAGGTGTTCCAGGGTGAGCGCGAGATCGCCTCCCAGAACAAGAAGCTGGGCATGTTCGAGCTGACCGGTCTGCCGCCCGCCCCGCGTGGCGTGCCGCAGATCGAGGTCACCTTCGACATCGACGCCAACGGCATCGTGCACGTCCAGGCCAAGGACCTGGGCACCGGCAAGGAGCAGTCGATGACCATCACGGGCGGCTCGGCGCTGCCCAAGGACGACATCGACCGCATGATCAAGGACGCCGAGGAGCACGCCGAGGAGGACAAGCGCCGCCGCGAGGAGGCCGAGGTCCGCAACCAGGCCGAGACGCTCGTCTACAGCACCGAGAAGTTCATCAAGGACAACGACGAGAAGCTGCCCGCGGACACCAAGGAGAAGGTGACCGCCGCCATCGCGGAGGCCAAGGAGGCCCTGAAGGGCACCGACATCCCGGCCATCAAGTCCGCCGTGGAGAAGCTGGCCACCGAGTCGCAGGCGCTGGGCTCCGCGCTCTACGCCAACGCGCCGGGTGCCGAGGGCGAGGCCGCCGGTGCCGCCGCGGGTGCCGCCGGCGCTGCCGGTGCCGCTGGCGCCAAGGCCGACGACGTGGTTGACGCCGAGATCGTGGACGAGGACCCGAAGAAGTGACCGACCAGCCGGAGCAGAACGAGGAGCGGGTCGTGGTGCGCGACCGTCGCCGCATCGACCCGGACACCGGCCAGGTGCGTGAGCCCGAGCCCGAGGAGACCGCCTCGGGCGAGGGCGAGCCCGCGGGCAGGCACGCCGTTGACGAGCAGGTCGCGGACCCGGCCGCCGAGCTGAAGGCCCAGCTCGACGAGCGGACCGCCGACCTGCAGCGGTTGCAGGCCGAGTACGCCAACTACCGCAAGCGCGTGGAGCGCGACCGTGAACTGGTCGCGGCCACCGCGAAGGCCCAGGTCACCACCGAGCTGCTCGGTGTGCTGGACGACGTGGAGCGGGCCGCCGCGCACGGCGACCTGACCGGCGCGTTCAAGGCCGTCAGCGACAAGCTGGTGACCGTGCTGACCGCTGTCGGCCTGGCGCCGTTCGGCAGCGAGGGCGAGGAGTTCGACCCCTCGGTGCACGAGGCCGTGCAGCACAGCACCTCCCCGGAGGTGAGCGGCCCGACCGTGACGGCCGTGCTGCGCAGGGGCTACCGGCTCGGCGAGCGGGTGCTGCGACCTGCACTGGTCGCGGTGACCGATCACGAACCAGCGGGCGAGTCGTCCGCGGCTGCAGAGTAAGTCGAGCGAGGGGAGGGGCGCCCGGTGAGTGCGCGGGACTGGATCGACAAGGATTTCTACGCCGACCTGGGCGTCTCCTCCGAGGCCTCGGCCGAGGAGATCAAGAAGTCGTACCGGAAGCTGGCCAGGGAGTTGCACCCCGACGCCAACCCCGGTGACACCAAGGCCGAGGCCCGGTTCAAGTCGGTCTCGCAGGCCTACGGGGTGCTGTCGGACCCGGAGAAGCGCAAGCAGTACGACGAGGCGCGCAGCCTGTTCGCCTCGGGTGGTTTCCGGCCCGGGGGCGGCGGTGGCTTCCCCGGGGGTTTCGGCGGTGGCTCCGCGGGCGGCTTCGACTTCGGCGACCTGTTCGGCGGGGCACAGCAAGGCGGGGCAGGCGGCATCGGTGACATCCTCGGCGGCCTGTTCGGCCGCAGGGGCGGCGCGGCGTCGGCGGCCAGCCGGGCGCGGCGCGGTGACGACGTCGAGACCGATGTGCGCATCGACTTCGTGGAGGCCGTGCGCGGTGCCACCGTGCCGCTGCGGCTGTCCAGCCCCGCGGCCTGCGCCACCTGTGGCGGCAACGGGGCCAAGCCGGGCACCACGCCCAAGGTCTGCACCACCTGCAAGGGATCCGGGCTGGTCAGCCGCAGCCAGGGCGCCTTCGCGTTCAGCGAGCCCTGCGGGGACTGCCGGGGCACCGGCCGCATCGTCGAGGACCCGTGCCCGGACTGCGGCGGGCAGGGCGTGAGCACCAAGACGCGCACGCTCACCGTGCGCATCCCGGTCGGCGTGGACGACGGCCAGCGGATCAGGTTGGCCGGGCAGGGCGAGCCGGGCCGCAACGGTGGCCCCAGCGGCGACCTGTTCGTGCGGGTGCACGTCACCCCGCACCCGGTGTTCGGGCGCACGCGCAACGACCTGACCGTGACCGTTCCAGTGACCTTCCCGGAACTCGCGCTGGGCACCACACTGAGCGTGCCGACCCTGGACGGGTCGGTGAACGTCAAGGTGCAGCCGGGGACCGCCAGCGGACGGATCCTGCGGGTGCGCGGCAAGGGCATCGTGCGCAAGGAGGGCGCCTCGGGTGACCTGCTGGTGACCCTGCAGGTCGCGGTGCCCTCGCGGCTGGACGGCAAGGCGGAGGAGGCGTTGCGCGCCTACGCCGAGGCCACCCAGGACCACGACCCGAGGGCTGAGCTGAACGAACTGCTCGGAAAGGGTGAGACAGGATGAGCCTCCCGTTCCCCCCTGGTGCCGACGAGGACACACCGGTGTTCGTGATCTCCGTGGCGGCCCAGCTGTCCGGACTGCACGCGCAGACCCTGCGCAGCTACGACCGGCTCGGGTTGGTCTCGCCGGGCCGGGCCACCGGCGGTGGGCGCCGCTACTCAGCGCGGGACATCACGCTGCTGCGCGAGGTGCAGCGGCTGTCCCAGGAGGAGGGCGTCAACCTCGCGGGTATCAAGCGGATCATCGACCTGGAGAACCAGGTGGACGCGCTGAAGTCACGCCTGACCGAGCTGATGGAGGAGCTGGCCGCGGCCCACGCCGCCGCCGAGCACGCCGCCGCGGCGGTGCACGCCTCGTACCGCCGCGACCTGGTGCCGATCCGCCAGCAGACGGCCCTGGTCGTGTGGAAGCCGAAGGACAAGTAGCCCACCCCCGGCGAGTCCCGCTCTGGTGCACGTGAGTCCCGCGTTCCAACCGGCACACATCGCCCGGAACGCGGGATTCGGCGTTCTACGGGCGGGACTCGGTTGCGTGTGGGCGGGACTCGCGGGTCAGTCCAGGGTGAACGGGTCGTAGCGGATGTGGTCCAGCGGGGTGCCCGCGACCAGCATCCGGGACACCGTGGAACGGATCATCGAGGGTGAGCCGCACACCAGCACGTCCCGGTCCGACCAGGAGCCGTAGCGGGTGACCACGTCGGCCAGGGTGCCGTGCTCCACGCCCTGCAGACCGGGCTCGGACTCCACCACCGGCACGACCGTCAGCCAGGGGTTGCCCATGGCGATGCGCTGGAGGTTCTCCAGGTCGTACAGGTCCTCCCTGGTCCGCCCGCCGACGAACAGGTGCACGCGCGGGTTCTCGCCCCACTGCGCGAGGTGGTCCAGGATGGCGCGCATCGGGGCGACCCCGGTGCCGCCCGCGACCATGAGCACGTCCCTGCCGGACTCGCGGTCCACGCCCAGCCGCCCCATCGGGGCGCCGATCCGCCAGGTGTCGCCGACCTGCGTGTGGCTCACGATGGCCCGGCTGACCCAGCCGCTCTGCACGGCGCGGACGTGGAACTCCATCGAGCCGTCCTCACGCGGCGCGTTGGCGGGACTGAGGTAGCGCCACAGCCTGCCGCGCTGCGGGGTCTCCACGCTGACGTACTGGCCGGGCTGGTAGGGCACCGGGTAGTCGGGCTGCACGCGCACCATGGCGAGTTCCCAGCTCAGCCGCTTGTGCTCCAGCACGGTGGCCGACCAGTAGGCGGGGCCCTCGTCGGCGGCGGCGGCCTCCTGCATGGACCGGGCCATGATCGTGTACGCCTCGGCCCAGGCCCGCTCGACCTGCGTGGTCCACGCCTTGCCCGCGAACTTCTTGACGGAGGCGAGCAGGGCGGTGCCGACGGCCTCGTAGTGCCCGGCCACGACGCCGAACTTGCGGTGGTCACGGCCGAGTTGGCGCAGGAAGGGGATCAGGTCGTCTGGTCTGTCCACCATCTGGACCACGTGCACGAGTGCGCGCAGCAGCCTGCTGCGCTGCACCTCCATGTTCACCGGGAACATCTCGCGGGTGGTCGGTGCGAGGCTGAACAGCATCCCGTAGAAGAACTTGGCGACGTCGTCCGCGCAGGGCTCGACCACCGCGAAGCTTTCGCGAATCATCCGCACCATCGCGGTGACACCTGGTGGCGGTTCGCGGTGAGGTGTTGTCGAGGGCACAGGGTTCAGTACGGCGTTGGCTGTCATGGTCCGGGCGCAGTCTCCACGTAGTCAGGGGCGCCAGGCAAGGCACCCCGTGGTCAAGCATCCGTCCCCCGACAGGGTGGACCCTAACTCGACTTCTCCTGGTTGCGGGACTTGATGCCACGTTCGGGTGTACCACCATGACTAACTGTTGACAGCCCCTCACGCCATTGAGCGAACTCGTGATCAGGGGTGTGCAGAGCGCGCTCGACATGACACGGTTTGTGCCGTGACCCCCGAGCCCCTTCACCCGACTGGCACAGCCGGTCCTGACCTTCTGAGCATGGAACTGTCCGATCCGATTCCCCCGTCAGTGACCGGACTCACACCCGTTCCCGAGGACCCGCTCGGCGCGGACGAGTCCTACCGGGACCTGCCCGGCTCGCACGGCGAGCACCTGTTGCAACGCGCCTTCGGCACCCAGGACCGGGCCAAGCGCTTCTACGCCGACCAGGTGCTCGACCACCTCAACGAGGAGATGCGCGCCTTCATCGGGCGCATGGAAATGGCCTTCGTGGGCACCGCGGACGGCAAGGGCGACTGCGACGTCTCCCTGCGCGCGGGGTCGGCGGGCTTCGTGCAGGTGCTCGGCGAGCGCGAGCTGGCGTACCCGGAGTACCGGGGCAACGGCGTGATGGCCAGCCTGGGCAACATCAGCGAGAACCCGCACGTCGCGATGCTGCTGGTGGACTTCGTCTCGGACCTGATCGGGCTGCACGTCAACGGCAGCGCCCGCATCGTGGAGGACGCCGAACTGCGGGTCCGGCACCCCGGCCTGCCCGTCGCCGCCGAGCGCGGGCGCACCCCCGAGCGCTGGGTCGTGCTGCACGTGGACGAGGCCTACATCCACTGCCGCAAGCACATCCCGCGCATGGTGCCGGTGGACCGGACCCGCGACTGGGGCACCGACGAGGCGCGGCCCAAGGGCGGCGACTACTTCCGCGCCAAGGGGGTGAACGGGCAGCGCAGGCACGCCTGGGCCGCCCACTAGACAGCACCCACACCTCGGGCCACTACCGTTCTTCGTGCTCAAGGCACAGGAGGACCCCGTGGGTGACGAGGACGCAGCTGATCGCAGGGAAGCCGCCCAGGCGGTGGAACGCGAGCTGTCGGTGCTGTTCGGCCGTGCGCGCAGCATCTCGCTGCAACTCGCGGCGGAGGTGCACCCCGGGCTGGACTCCGCCTCGTACGCCCTGCTGCTGCACCTGTTCGACGCGGGCCCGGTCCGTGCCGCGGAGATCGTGGAGCGGACCGGGCTGGACAAGTCCACGGTGAGCAGGCAGATCGCCCGCCTTGAGGAGCTCGGGCTGCTGGAGCGCGCGGTGGACCTGGCCGACGGCCGGGCCCGGATCGTGCAGCTGACCGGCACCGGGCACGACCGGCTGGAGGCCATCCGCCAGGACCGCAGGCAGCGGCTGCGGGAGAAGTTCGCCGGCTGGTCCACCGAGGACGTGCGGACCTTCTCCAGCCTGCTGAGCAGGTTGAACGAGGCACTCTGATGGAGCCGTCGGTGCAGAGCTCGCTGGAGCTGATCCGCAACCTGATGCGCCTGAGCCAGGTGCAGCACGCGATCAAGACCCGGTTCTGGGACGACGAGTTCGGCCTGCACCCCGCGGCGGGCGGGCTGCTGGCCGACATCGTGGCCCGCGAGGAGTGCCGGGTGTCCGACCTGGCCGAGCACCGGGTCGTGGACACCTCGGTGGTGAGCAGGCAGATCGCCCAGTTGCAGGCGGCGGGCCTGGTCAGCAGGCGGCCCTCGCCCAGTGACGGCCGGGTGGCGCTGATCAGCGCCACCGAGCGCGGGGTCGAGGTGCTGCGGGGCTGGCGCACCAGGCAGGCCGACCTGATCAAGCAGGCGCTGGTGGACTGGGACGAGGACAGCGTGGGCGAGGCGAACCGGGTGCTGGCGGCGCTGACCGCCGCGCTGCGGGCCCACCTGGGTGACTGAGCGGATCACTCGGACGGCGGCTGGCGCTCCGGCTTGTCGACAAACCTGTGGATTGTCACCTGGGGATTGTGGACAACTGGGGATGAGGTGTGGACAACCCTGGTTCGCATGTGGGTGACACGCCGGGTGACCTGTGGATGCCGCCCGTGGGAGCGTGTGCCACGGTGGAGGTGAGCGGGGTCACGGCCCCGGGTGGCACCTTGAGTGGAACAGACTCAACTTTTCTGACGTTGATCCTGGTGTCCACGAGTTTGGCGAGGTGAGGGATGGACGCTTTCAACCCGACTACCAAGACCCAGCAGGCCGTGACGGCGGCTGCCCAGGCGGCGGTGACCGCGGGCAACCCGGACGTGACCCCGGTGCACCTGCTCGGCGCGCTGCTGGCGCAGCAGGACGGGCTGACCGCGCCGCTGCTGGCGGCGGTCGGGGCCGATCCGGCGCAGGTCCGCGCGGAGCTGGACAAGCTCGCCGGCGCGCTGCCCAGCGCCACCGGTGCCAGCGTGTCCACGCCGCAGCTGTCCCGCGACGCCCTGATGGCGATCACCAGCGCGCAGCGGCTGGCCACCGAGATGGGCGACGAGTACGTCTCCACCGAGCACGTGCTGCACGGGCTGGCCGCCACCGAGAGCCGGGTGGCCGACCTGCTGCGCAGGCACGGTGCCACCGCGGACGCGCTGCGCGAGGCGTTCGTGAAGGTGCGGGGATCGGCGCGGATCACCAGCCCCGACCCGGAGGGCACCTTCCAGGCGCTGGAGAAGTACGGGGTCGACCTGACCGAGCGCGCCCGCGACGGCGAGCTGGACCCGGTGATCGGCCGCGACTCGGAGATCCGCCGGGTGATCCAGGTGCTGTCCCGGCGCACCAAGAACAACCCCGTGCTGATCGGTGAGCCCGGCGTGGGCAAGACCGCGATCGTGGAGGGCCTCGCCCAGCGCATCGTGGCCGGTGACGTGCCCGAGTCCCTGCGCGGCAAGCGCGTGGTGGCGCTGGACCTGGGCTCCATGGTGGCCGGGGCCAAGTACCGCGGCGAGTTCGAGGAGCGGCTCAAGGCCGTGCTGAAGGAGATCACCTCCTCGGCGGGCCAGGTCATCACCTTCATCGACGAGCTGCACACCATCGTGGGCGCCGGTGCCACCGGCGAGGGCGCGATGGACGCCGGCAACATGATCAAGCCGATGCTGGCCCGCGGCGAGCTGCGCATGGTCGGGGCCACCACGCTGGACGAGTACCGCCAGCACATCGAGAAGGACCCCGCACTGGAGCGGCGCTTCCAGCAGGTGCTGGTGGGCGAGCCCAGCGTGGAGGACACCATCGCGATCCTGCGCGGGCTCAAGGAGCGCTACGAGGTGCACCACGGTGTGCGGATCACCGACACCGCGCTGGTCGCCGCCGCGACGCTGTCCGACCGGTACATCACCGCGCGCTTCCTGCCGGACAAGGCCATCGACCTGGTGGACGAGGCCGCGTCCCGGCTGCGCATGGAGATCGACTCGCGGCCGGTGGAGATCGACGAGGTGGAGCGCGCCGTGCGCCGCCTGGAGATCGAGGAGATGGCGCTGGGCAAGGAGTCCGACGCCGCCTCGCTGGACCGGCTGGCCGCGCTGCGCGCCGAGCTGGCCGAACGGCGTGAGCAGCTGTCCGCGCTGACCGCCCGCTGGCAGAACGAGAAGGGCTCCATCGAGAAGGTCCGCGAGCTCAAGGAGCAGCTGGAGCAGCTGCGCGGCGAGTCGGAGCGGGCCGAGCGCGACGGGGACCTGGGCCGGGCCGCCGAGCTGCGGTACGGCCGGATCCCGACGCTGGAGAAGGACCTGGACGCGGCGACCAAGGCCACCGCGAACGCGGAGGCCGAGGTCATGCTCAAGGAGGAGGTCGGACCGGACGACGTGGCCGACGTGGTCAGCGCCTGGACCGGCATCCCGGCGGGCCGGCTGCTGGAGGGCGAGACCGCCAAGCTGCTGCGCATGGAGGACGAGCTGCGGCGCAGGGTGGTCGGCCAGGCCGAGGCGATCAAGGTCGTGTCCGACGCGGTGCGGCGGACCAGGGCCGGGGTGGCCGACCCGGACCGCCCGACCGGCTCCTTCCTGTTCCTCGGGCCGACCGGTGTGGGCAAGACCGAGCTGGCCAAGGCGTTGGCGGAGTTCCTGTTCGACGACGAGCGGGCGATGATCCGCATCGACATGAGCGAGTACGCCGAGAAGCACTCGGTGGCCCGGCTCGTGGGCGCCCCGCCCGGCTACGTGGGCTACGACCAGGGCGGGCAGCTCACCGAGGCGGTGCGGCGCAGGCCGTACGCCGTGGTGCTGCTCGACGAGGTGGAGAAGGCGCACCCGGACGTGTTCGACGTGCTGTTGCAGGTGCTGGACGACGGTCGGCTGACCGACGGGCAGGGCCGCACGGTGGACTTCCGCAGCACGATCCTGGTGCTGACCTCCAACCTCGGCTCGCAGGTGATCGCCGACCCGGCCCTGACCGAGGAGCAGCGCAACGACGCGGTCATGACCGTGGTGCAGCGGCACTTCAAGCCGGAGTTCCTCAACCGGCTGGACGACGTGGTGGTCTTCCACGCGCTGGCCACCGAGGAGCTGACCACGATCGTGGACATCCAGCTGGCGCGGTTGCAGCAGCGGCTGGCCCAGCGCAGGCTGACCCTGACGGTCCGGGATGCCGCCCGCGAGTGGCTCGCGCTCAACGGCTTCGACCCGGTGTACGGGGCGCGTCCGCTGCGCAGGCTGGTCCAGTCGGCCATCGGCGACCAGTTGGCCAAGGAGCTGCTGGCCGGGGAGATCCGTGACGGGGACACCGTTGTGGTGGACCTGCTCGCCGACCGGTCCGGTCTGGTGGTCGGGCGGGCCGTCTGAGGCCGGCGTTACCTCTACGCAGGGTGACAAATATCGCGGCGCCTACCCCCGGTCGGGGGTAGGCGACACCGCCGCACCGTGAACTGACCCACTGGTGATCTTCGTTCTGGCCGTGATGGCCGCTACCCTGCGAGGTGTGGGCATACCTACGTGGGTCTGGTTCACCGCGTTCGTCGTCGCAGCAGTCGCAGGGATGGCGCTGCTGGCGACAGATCGCGCCCAACGGACTGCCCGCAACCGGGAGCGCCGCCGCTGGGCGGGCCTGCGCGGCTGGCAGTTCGCCGAGACCGACCACGTGCTGCCAACACGCTGGCACCACGGGGCCATCGCCTACTACGGCACCGGCACCGCCCGTGACGTGGTGGCCGGGTCCACCTTCACCGCGGACGGCCGTCGCCAGGTGTACGTGCTGGACCTGGAGACCGGCGGCAAGGTCAACTCGGTGCTGGTGGGCATCCGCTGCCGCCGCAGCCACCCGGTCGTCGTGGAGCTGTGGCTGCCGAGCGTGCCGTTCCAGCGCGAGCAGATGCCCGACCTGCTGGGCCCGGTCGGCCAGCGCTACGCCTTCGTGTCCGACCTGACCGCCGCCCGCATGCTGATCACCCCCGACCTGGTCGAGGCCGCCGAGGAGATCGGCGGGGACGTGACCGTGGTGTGGCTGGAGGAGGACTGGGTCCTCGCGGCGGCCCCGCCCGGTGCGAGCCCGGCCCGGCTGGAGCGGCTGCTGCGCGACGTCGGCGAGCTGGCCGACGTGGTGGACCCGTTCGAGGCCGAGGCCGAGCCGGAGCAGCAGGAGGAGAGCGAGGGCGGCGAGGTGTACCGGCCGTCTTTCGGTGGCCGCAACCCGTCCTGACTCCGCTACGGTTCCCGGCATGGCTACCGCGCTCGTCACCGGATCGACCGCAGGGATCGGCGCCGCCTTCGTGCGCCGCTTCGCCGCCGACGGGGACCGCCTGGTGCTCGTGGCCCGCACCGCATCCCGGCTCAAGGAGCAGGCCGCCGAACTCGGTGCCCGCTACGGCTGCGAGGTCGAGGTGCTGCCCGCCGACCTGTCCAGCGAGCAGGGCCGCGCGCTGGTGGAGGACCGGCTGCGGGACACCGCGCTGCCGATCGACGTGCTGGTCAACAACGCGGGCTTCGGCACCTCGGGCGAGTTCTGGACCTCCCCGGTCGAGGACCTCCAGGGCCAGCTGGACGTCAACGTCACCAGCGTGATGCGGCTGACGCACGCCGCCCTGTCCACCATGGTGCCCCGGCGCGGCGGCGTGATCATCAACGTGTCCAGCGTCGCCGGGTTCATGCCCGGCCGTGGCTCCACCTACTCGGCGAGCAAGGCCTACGTCACCTCCTTCTCCGAGGGGCTGTCCGTGGCGCTGGCCGACAGCGGGGTCCGCGTGCTCGCACTGTGCCCCGGCTTCGTGCGCACCGAGTTCCACGAGCGCGCGGGCATCGACATGTCCAGTTCGCCCGAGCGGCTCTGGCTGGACGCCGACCGGGTCGTCGCCGACTGCCTGGTCGACCTGGGCCGCGGCAAGACCCTGTCCATTCCCGGGGTGCAGTACAAGACGATCGTGGGCGCCAGCCGCCTGCTGCCACGCGGGCTGTTGCGCAAACTCGCCGGACGGCTCGGCGCGGGCCGCGGTCGCACCTGAGCCGGGCCCGATGTGATTAGCTCACGACCCGTGCGACTGGAATCCCCCGCGAAGTCCGAACTGGCCCGACTGATCTCCGAGTTGGCCGTTGTACACGGTCGCGTCGTGCTCTCCTCCGGAGCCGAGGCCGACTACTACATCGATCTGCGCAGGGCGACCCTGCACCACGCGGCGGCCCCGCTGATCGGCAGGCTGCTGCGGCAGCTGACCGCCGACTGGGACTACGTGGCCGCGGGTGGTCTCACCCTCGGCGCCGACCCGGTGGCCTGCGCGATGATGCACGCCGCCGCGGCCGAGAACGAGGTGCTCGACGCGTTCGTGGTGCGCAAGGCCACCAAGGCGCACGGCATGCAGCGCAGGATCGAGGGCATCGAGGTGGCCGGGCAGCGCGTGCTGGCCGTGGAGGACACCTCGACCACCGGCGGCAGCGTGCTGACCGCCGTCGAGGCGCTGCGCGAGGCCGGCGCCCAGGTCATCGGCGTGGCCACCGTGGTGGACCGGGACACCGGTGCGCGCGAGGCCATCGAGGCCGCCGGTCTGCCGTATCGCTCTCTGCTCGGTCTCGCCGACCTCGGTCTGTAGGAGCGCAGATCCCCTTGCTCGTCCTGGTCCTCGTCATCCTGCTGCTGGCACTGGTCAGCGCCGCCGTCGCCACCCACTACCGGTTCGCCGCCCAGCGCGGTGCGGCCGAGCTGTCCTGGCAGCAGTTGGATGCCGAGTTGCAGCACAGACACCAGCTGATCGGCGAGCTGATCGCGGCGGCCAGGGCGAGCGGGGCGGATGAGGACGCGCTGACCGGGATCGTGCAGGCGCGCTCGCAGGCGATGGCCTCCAGCGGGGCCGGGGTGCTGCCGCAGGCCGAGGCCGAGCGCTCGCTCAACCGCGTGCTGGCCGCGTTCGGCCCGCGCAGTGCCGACCTCGAGGCCAGCGACCGCCGGGTCGAGCACCTCGTGCTGACCTACAACGAGCAGGTGCAGTCCTACAACGAGCGGGTGCAGACCTTCCCGAGCAGCCTGGTCGCGAAGGTCGGCAAGTTCGAACCGGCGGCCGAGTACCCGGTGCGGGCGTGAGCACCTGGGCCCGCACGCCGGGATCCGTTGTGCTGGAAGGGTTTCACCCCGTCAAGCACGCGTTGCGCTTCGGGGCCGAGGTCGAGCAGGTCGTGACCACCGACCTGGCGGACCTGCTCGACCTGGCCACCTCGCACGCGCCGGACCTGTACGACCGGCTCGCCGCTGGAGCTACGCAGGTGGACCGCGCGCGGTTCACCGAGTTGGTCGGCCGCCCGCACCCCACCGGCACCGCGGGCCTGGCGCGGCGCCCGCACTGGGACCCAGCCACCGTGCTGGGCGCCGACCGGACCTCGCCCGCCGTGCTGCTCGACCACCCGCGAAACCTGGGCAACCTCGGCGCCGTCGTGCGCGTGGCCGCGGGCCTGGGGGCCGCCGCCGTGCTGTCCACCGGCGAGGTGGATCCCTGGCACCCCACGGTGTTGCGGGGCAGCGCGGGCCTGCACTTCGCGCTGCCGGTGGGCCGGTTGGCGGAGGCCGAGTCCCCGGCGGGAACGGTGATCGCCTTCGACGCGGACGGGGAGGACCTGCGCGGGGCACGGATCCCGGACAACGCGGTGCTGGCCTTCGGTTCCGAGCGGCACGGCCTGTCCGAGCGGGTGCGGGCCCGCGCCGACCGGGTGCTGTCCCTGCCGATGCGCGCCCAGGTCTCCAGCTACAACCTGACCACCTCGGTCGCCATGGCGCTCTACCACTGGACCCTCACGGCCTGAGCCGGGGCAACACGCCGGGTGCACCCATCCCGGTGACTTCGCCACGGCCTGACGTGTGCGGTTGTCACGATGGAGGGGTGAACGCACCCGCGTTGTGGGCAGCCAGGGCCGGGATGGCCGAGAGCGCCGTGCGGACCAGGCACCTGCGCAGACTCTGGGCGCTGCCCGGCACCCGGCTCGCGGTCACCGACTGGCCCGCATCGTTGGGCAGGCGGCTGCAACTGGTCTGGCACTACTGGTGGCAGGCCCACCTGCTGGACTGCCTGGTGGACGCGCAGCTGCGGTCCCCGGACTACGACCGGGTCCGTGAGATCAAGCGGCTGATCGGCACTATCCGGCTGCGCAACGGCCTGCGCTGGACCAACCGGTACTACGACGACTGCGCCTGGCTCGCGTTGGCGTTGTGGCGTGCCGGTGAGGAACTCGGCGTGCACCGCACCGAGGCCGTGGACGTGCTGGCCGCGCGGCTGCGCTCGGGCTGGACCGATCACGGCGGCGGCGGGATCTGGTGGCGCACCAAGGACGATCTCAAGGGCGTGCCGAGCAGCGGACCGGCCGCGATCCTGTTCACCAGGCTGGCCGCGGGCGGCGGGGACCGGGCGGACCTGCAACGCGCTCTGTCCACTGTGGACTGGATCGAGGAGTGGCTCGTCGACCCGGACACCGGGCTGGTGCTCGACGGCATGCGGGTCAACCCGGACGGTGAGGTGCGCGAGGTCGTCGACTGGGTCTTCACCTACAACCAGGGCACCTTCATCGGGGCCTGCGCCGAGTTGGCGGCCCTCACCGGCTCGCGGGTGTGGGCGCAGGTCGCGCGGCGCACCGTGCTGGCCGTGTGCGAGCACATGACCGGCAAGCGCGGGGTGCTGCCCGGCGGTGGCGGCGGGGACGGCGGGCTGTTCCCTGGCATCGGCGCGCGCTACCTGGCCAGGGCCGCGGTGCTGTTGGAGGACAAGGACGCCGCGCAGGTGGTGTACCTGTCCGCGGAGGCGGCGTGGCGCAACCGCGTGAGCGCCCCGGGCGGGCCGCTGTTCTGCTCGGAGTGGACCGAGCCCGCCGTGGTGGGCCAGGAGCGGGACCTGTCGGTGCAGCTGTCGGCGTGGATGCTGTTCGAGGCCGCGGCCATGCTGGAGCGCGAGGGAGTGCACCCCTACTCGTCAAGCTAAATGAAAACCGTTATCATTACCGTATGATTCCGGTGACGGTGCTGTCCGGCTGGCTCGGCAGCGGCAAGACGACCCTGCTCAACCACGTGCTCGCCAACCGCGCCGGGCGGCGGGTCGCGGTGATCGTGAACGACATGAGCGAGATCAACGTGGACGCCGCGCTGGTGCTCGGCCGCACCCCGGAACGGCTGGTCGAGCTGACCAACGGCTGCATCTGCTGCACCCTGCGCGCCGACCTGCTCGACAGCATCGCCGAACTGGCCGAGGGTGGGCGGTTCGACAGCATCCTGGTCGAGTCCACCGGCATCTCCGAGCCGATGCCCGTGGCGGCCACGTTCTCCTGGGAGTTCGCCGACGGCCGCGGCCTGTCCGAGGTGGCCGCGCTGGACACGATGGTCACCGTGGTCGACGCCAGCACCTTTCTGTCCACTGTGGATGATCCGGAAACCTTGGCGGACAAGGGCATCGGCGTGGACGAGACCGATGAGCGCGGGATCTCCGACCTGCTGGTGGACCAGGTCGAGTTCGCCGACGTGCTGGTGCTGAACAAGACCGACCTGGTCGGCGCCGAGCAGGTGCACAAGGTGGAGTCCGTGCTGCGCCAGCTCAACCCGACGGCCCGCCTGGTCCGCAGCAGCTTCGGCCAAGTGCCGCTGGAGGAGGTGCTGGACACCGGCAGGTACGACCCCGAGGCCGCGGCACAGGCCCCTGGCTGGGCGCGTGAGCTGGCGGGCACGCACACGCCCGAGACCGAGGAGTACGGGATCCGCAGCGTCGTGTACCGCGCGCGGCGGCCGTTCCACCCGCGCAGGCTCGCCGAGGCACTGGCCCGTGACTGGCCAGGTCTGTTGCGCAGCAAGGGCTTCTGCTGGCTGGCGAGCCGCCCCGAACTGGCCGGGCTGTGGTCCCAGGCCGGGCCGAACCTGCGGCTGGAGCCCGTCGCCCGGTGGGCGGAGTTCGAGGGCCCGCGCGGCCAGGAGATCGCGTTCATCGGTGTCGGCCTGGACCCGATGGAGCCCTACCTGCGGCTGGACAACGCCCTGCTCAACGACGTGGAACTGGCCGCGGGTCCCGACTCGTGGCTGGACCTGCCCGACCCCCTGCCGACCTGGCCGCCCCTGCACACCCACTGAGCCTGCAACACACCGTACGGGAACGTCCGACACGCGCTACGCGAAGCGCCGACACGCGCTGCACCCCGCGTGTCGGCGCTTCTGGTACCGCGTGTTCGCGCTTCCGGTACGCCGTGTTGCGGGTTCAGGGACAGCCGCAGGACTGCCGGTGCATGAGCTTGGCGGGCAGCCGCATGGTCTGCGGCTCGCGGTCCGGGTCCTTGATCCGCTCCAGCAGGAGCCGCACCGCGGTCCGCCCGATGTCGGCGATCGGCTGCGCCATGGTGGTCAGCGGCGGGTCGACCAGATCGGCCCACTCGACCTCGTCGTAGGCGACCACGGCCAGGTCACGGCCGATCTTCAGCCCGCGCCTGCGCGCCGCGTGCAGCACGCCGACCAGCATGTTGTTGTTCGCGGCGACCACGGCGGTCGGCGGCGAGGGCAGGTCGAGCAGGTGCTCGAGCGCGACGGCGCCGAGCTCGGTGGTCGACTCCCCGGAGGCCACCAGCTCGGCGTCCCAGGGCAGTCCGGCGCGCCCCAGGCCGAGCCGGTACCCCAGCGCGCGCTCGGACGAGGTGGTCAGGCCGCTGGCCCCGCTGACCAGGCCGATCCTGCGGTGCCCCAGTTCGCCCAGGTGCTGCACCAGCGCCGAGGTCGCCTGCACGTTCTCCGGGCCGACCTGGTCGATGGGCTGGTTGCCGGGCAGGCGGTCCACCAGCACGGTGGGGATGTTGAGCCGCCGTAGCTCGGGCAGCACGGTGGCCGCCGCACCGGGCGAGGGGGTCAGCAGCAGGCCGTCCACGCGGCGGGCGCGCAGCATGCGGACCGAGTACTCCTCGGTGTCCGCCTCGTCGTGGGTGTCCACCAGCAGCAGCGTGTAGCCAGCGGCGGAGGCCTCACTTTCGATGGCCTGCATCAGCTCGGCGAAGTACGGGTTGGCCACCAGGGAGATCGCCACGCCCAGCGAGCGGGTGCCGCCGGTCACCAGCGAGCGGGCGATCGCGTCCCCGGTGTAGCCGGTCTTTGCGACGGCGTCGAGCACCCGCTCCTTGGTGCTCGCCGCGACGGCTCTGGTGCCGTTGACCACGTGAGACACCGTCGTGATCGACACGCCCGCGAGTTGCGCGACGTCCTTCATGGTGACCATGGCAGCATCCCCAGCGATACTTCTTGATCGAGTCAGTTGCAAGCGTTTGCGCAAACGCTTGCCGGGGACCTTACCCGGATTTACGGTCCCCGCAACCAGCAACGCCGCTGATCAGGAGGCAAACGATGGGACGACGAGGTCCTCTCGGTCGCCGGGTGGGGGTCTGCCTCGCCGTGGCGGTCGTCGGGGCGGTGGGCCTCACGGGCTGCACCGAGCAACGCTACTGGGGCGGCGCCTCGGTCGCGGGCAACGGGGCCAAGGCCAAGATCGGCCTGGTCACCAAGACCGACACCAACCCGTACTTCGTCGCGCTCCGCGAGTCCGCCAGAGCCGAGGCCGCCGCGCTCGGCGCCGAGTTCTCCGCGCTGGCCGGCCGGTTCGACGGGGACAACGACGGCCAGGTCACCGCGATCGAGAACCTGGTGCAGCGCGGGGTGAACACCATCCTGATCACGCCGAACAGCGCGACCGGTGTGCTCGGCGCGATCAAACAGGCCAGGGACAAGGGCATCATGGTGATCGCGCTGGACACCGAGACCGACCCGGCCAGTGCGGTGGACGCCACCTTCGCCACCGACAACACCGCGGCGGGCCGTCAGGAGGGCGCCTACGTCAAGGCCGCGCTCGCGGGCAAGGCGCCGCAACTGATCATGCTGGACGGCACGGCAGGGTCCACTGTGGACACGCAGCGGCACACTGGTTTCCTCCAGGGAATCGGGCTGACCAACGACTCCCCGGCCGTGCTGGGCCACCAGTCGGTCAACGGGGACCAGAACCTCGCCCAGCAGGGCATGGAGAACCTGTTGCAGCGTGCGGGAAACGTGAACGCGGTCTACACGCTCAACGAGCCGACCGCGCGCGGGGCCTTCGCGGCGTTGCAGGCCAGGGGCCTGACCGCGCAGGCGGTGATCGGGTCCATCGACGGTGGCTGCCAGGGCGTGCAGGACGTCAAGGACGGCAAGTACGCCGCCACCGTCATGCAGTTCCCGGCGAAGATGGCCAAGCTCGCCGTGGACGCCGCCGCCGAGTACGCCAAGAGCGGCACCAAACCGAAGGGCTTCCAGGACACCGGCTCGATGGTGATCACCGACCGGCCGGTGCAGGGCGTGCGGTCCCAGGACACCGCGTGGGGCCTGCAGAACTGTTGGGGGAAGTGAGATGACTCTGAACCTGCGTACCCCCGCCGTCGGGCCGACCATCGCGCTGGTGGTCGCCGTGGTGGTCTTCTCGGTGACCACCAGCACCTTCCTCGAACTGGACAACCTGTCCCTGGTGGTCGAGCAGTCCCTCGTGGTCGGCACGATGGCGCTGGGCCAGACGCTGATCATCCTCACCGCGGGCATCGACCTGGCCAACGCCGCGAACACCGTGCTGGCCACCCTGCTGATGGCCAAGCTGGTGGTCGGCGGCGCCCCGTCCTGGCTCGCGCTGCTGGCCGGGCTCGCGGTCGCCGCGTTCATCGGCGGGGTCACCGGCGGGCTGGTGACCCGGGTCAAGCTGCCCCCGTTCATCGTCACGCTCGGCCTGCTGACGATCCTCACCGCCGTCAGCCGGATCTACACCGGGCAGAGCGTGCCGGTGACAGACCCGCTGCTGTCCTGGCTGGGCACCCGCCGCTACCTGTTCGGCGGCATCGAGGTCACCTACGGCATGACCGTGGCCGTGATCATGTACGTGGTGCTCTGGTACGCGCTGACCCGCACCTCCTGGGGCAAGCACGTCTACGCCGTGGGCAACGAACCCGAGGCCGCCCGCCTGTCCGGCATCAACGTGCGGCGCACCGTGCTCAGCGTGTACCTGATCGCCGGGCTGATCTACGGGATCGCCGCCTGGCAGGCGCTGGGCCGGGTGCCCAACGCGGACCCGAACGCCTACCAGACCGGCAACCTGGACTCGATCACCGCCGTGGTGCTGGGCGGCACCAGCCTGTTCGGCGGCCGGGGCAGCGTGCTCGGCACACTGGTCGGCGCGCTGATCGTCACCGTGCTCCGCTCCGGGTTGACCCAGGCGGGCATCGACGACCTATACCAGAACGTGGCGACCGGCGTGCTGGTGATCGCCGCCGTGGCGCTGGACCGGTTCTCCCGGGGGAGGCAGCGGTGAACGAGCCGATTCTGCAGGCACGTGGCCTGGTCAAGCGGTACGGCAAGGTCACCGCGATCGACGGTGCCGACTTCGACCTGCTGCCCGGCGAGGTGCTCGCCGTGGTCGGTGACAACGGTGCGGGCAAGTCCAGCCTGATCAAGGCCTTGTCCGGCGCGGTGGTCCCGGACGAGGGCGAGATCCGGGTGGACGGCCAGCCCGTGCACTTCCGCGGGCCGCTGGACGCGCGGCGGGCCGGGATCGAGACCGTCTACCAGGACCTGGCGCTGGCTCCCGCGCAGGACATCGCCTCGAACCTGTTCCTGGGCAGGGAGAAGCGGCTGCCGGGGTGGCGCGGGTCCGTGCTGCGGGCGCTGGACGCGAAGGCGATGCGCGCGCAGGCCCAGCAGGTGCTGGACGAGCTGGGCATCAACATCAAGTCGATCCTGCAGCCGGTGGAGACCCTGTCCGGCGGTCAGCGCCAGGCCGTGGCCGTGGCCAGGGCCGCCGCGTTCGGCACCAAGGTCGTGATCATGGATGAGCCGACGGCCGCGCTCGGTGTCGCCGAGTCGGCCAAGGTGCTCGAACTGATCGCGAAGATCCGTGACCGCGGTCTGCCGGTGGTGCTGATCAGCCACAACATGCCGCACGTGTTCGAGATCGCCGACCGGGTGCACGTGCACCGGCTCGGCCGTCGCGCCGCCGTGGTGAAACCCGCTGACAGCACCATGAACGAGGTGGTCGGTCTGCTCACCGGCGCCCTGCGCATGGGCGAGGACGGGGTTGTCGAGGAGGTCCGGCACGCCGTGACCACCGGGCTCGGCGAGCACCGGAAGTCCGCCGAGTGAGCAAGATCCTGCTCGCCGGACTGTCCACTGTGGACGTCGTGCAGCGCGTTGTCGAGCTGCCCGTGCCCGGTCGCAAGGTGCAGTCCAACTCCGTCGCGTTGGTCGCCGGTGGTCCGGCGGCCAACGCGGCGGTGGCCGTGGCCGCACTCGGCGGGCAGGCGGCGCTGGCCACCGTGCTGGGCGCGCACCCGTTGGCACTGCTCGCTTTGCGAGACCTGGAGCAGCACGGGGTCAGCGTGATCGACCTGATGCCGGACCGCGTCGAGCCGCCGACCGTCAGTGCGGTCGTGGTCCGCGAGGACGACGGCGAGCGGACTGTTGTGTCGCGCAACGCCGTCGGCACAACAATTACCGTGCCGACCGACTTGCCTGCGGCCGACGCCGTACTCGTGGACGGCCACCACCCCGTGCTGGCCCTGCGTGCGGCCAACACGGCGGTACCGGTGGTATTGGACGCGGGCAGCTACAAGCCGGTGCACGACGAACTCCTGCCGCTGGTCGACGTGTGCGCGTGCTCGGCGACCTATCCCTTGTCCGCCAAGGACTTGCGCGGCCGGGGTGTGCCGGTGGTGATCCGCACGCACGGCGCGGGCCCGGTCACGTGGTCGTGCGACGGGGTCTCGGGCGAGGTGTGGCCCGAGCCGGTGGCGGCGAAGGACACGTCGGGGGCCGGTGATGTGTGGCACGGCGCGCTGACCTGGGCGATCGGCCGACTGGGGCGGGTTCCCGGGGCAGCGGAACTGCCCGCGTTGATCGGACTTGCCAATCGGGTCGCGGCCGTCAAGGTGCGGCACGAGGGGCCCAGGGCCTGGGTGGACGAGGTACGAGGGGAACAGTGGTGAGCTTCGAGGAGTTGGTGGCCAGGGCGTCCGCGCTGGCGGTCGACGGGGAACGGCACCTGCTCGGGATCTGCGGTGCGCCGGGCGCTGGCAAGTCGACCCTGGCCGCGAAGTTGGTGGAAGCCTTGGCAGGCAAGGCGGTTCTGGTCGGCATGGATGGCTTTCACTTGGCGCAGAAGCAGTTGGAGCGCCTGGGACGCGCCGAGCGCAAGGGGGCACCTGACACGTTCGACGTCGCCGGGTACGTGGACCTGTTGCGGCGCCTGCGGTCCCATGGGCCGGACACGGTGTACGCCCCGGAGTTCCGACGTGAGATCGAGGAACCGATCGCCTGCGCCGTGCCGGTCGACCCCGCCGTGCCGCTGGTCGTGACGGAGGGCAACTACCTGCTGCTGGCCGACCACCCGTGGTGCGAGGTGCGCCGGGTGCTGGACGAGGTGTGGTTCCTCAGGCCGGAGGAGGCGCTGCGGGTGGACCGGCTCATCGCCCGGCACCGCTCGTTCGGGCGGACCCCCGAGCAGGCCCGTGCCCGCGCGCTCGGCTCCGACCAGGCCAACGCCGAGCTGATCGCCGCCACCGCCCACCGCGCCGACCTGGTGATCCCCGCCTAGTAGTACCGAACAAATCCCCCGCCACTCCCTGGGGGGCGACCCCGAGTCCAGTCTACCGCCCACCCCCGACACCTGATCCTGTCGAAGATCTACATGTGGACAACTCGCCGCCTGTGTACAACTCGGATCAGCGCTGGTCGTAGTGGGTGCGGGCGGAGTCGATGGCGGCCATGTTGGCCTCCGCCCACTCCCGCACGACATTCAGCGGTGCGACCAGGGAGCGGCCCAGTTCGGTGAGCGAGTAGTGCACCGCCGGCGGCACGCTGGGCTCGACGCGGCGGGCGACCAGCCCGTCCCGCTCCAGGCCGTGCAGGGTCTGCGCGAGCATCTTCTGCGAGATGCCGCGGGCGGCCCGGCGCAGCTCGGCGAAGCGCAGCTCGCCCGCGGACTCGGCGAGCAGCTTGACGATCATCGACACCCACTTGGTGCCGATCCGGTCCAGCAGCCTGCGCGTCGGGCAGGCCGGGTCGAGCAGGTCACCCCTGGTCACCTGGAACTCACCTCCGCACGGCGAAGTGCCTCCTTGGCAGGCCCTTCGCTGGTTTCTACCGTGGACCAGGTTACCAATGGTGACCAGCAAAGGAGTGGGCGTGGAACACCGCCAGGTCCAGGTGAACGGCACAGAACTGCACGTGGTCCTCGCCGGGGACGGCCCACCCGTGGTGCTGCTGCACGGTTGGCCGCACACGTGGTTCCTGTGGCGCGAGGTCATCGCGGGGCTGGCCCCGGCGCACCGGGTGATCGCGCCGGACCTGCGCGGGGTCGGCGGCAGCGCGCGAGCGGCCGGTGGGTACGACCTGCACACCCTGTCCGGAGACGTGATCGGGCTGCTCGACGTGCTCGGCGAGGAGCAGGCCGCGGTCGTGGGCATCGACGCGGGCGCCCCGGTGGCGTGGATGTCCGCGATGCGGCACGGCGCGCGGGTGAGCAGACTGGTGGTCATGGAGGCGCTGATCGGCGAACTGCCAGGGGCGGAGGAGTTCGGGCGCCCGTGGTGGTTCGGGTTCCACGGCGTGCCGGGCTTGGCCGAGACCGTTCTGGAGGGCCGCGAACAGCCCTACCTGGACTGGTTCCTGCGCGGGATCGGGGATCGCGCGCGGCACGAGTTCGTGGCCGCGTACACCGGGCGGGAGGCGCTGCGCTGCGGGTTCGAGTACTACCGCGCGATGCCGCGCAACGCGGAGCAGGTGGCCGCCGCGGCTCGGCGGCGGTTGACCACGCCGACCCTGGCCATCGCGGGCGGAGCGGTGGGCACCGCCCTGCACGGCCAACTGCTGCCGATCGCCGACGACCTCCGCTGCGTGGTCGTGCCCGACTGCGGCCACCTCATCCCGGAGGAGCAGCCCGAGGCCCTGCTCGGGCACCTGCTGCCGTTCCTCAGCACAGACGAGGAAGGATGCCAGACGTGATCACCGAACTGCTCCGCTCCGCGCGGACCATCGCCGTCGTCGGACTGTCCACCCAGCCCTGGAAGGCCGCGCACTCGGTGCCCGCGGCGATGCAGGCTGCCGGGTTCCGGATCATCCCGGTGCACCCCAGCGCCGAGCAGATCCTGGGCGAGAAGGCGTACCGCAGCCTGCTGGACGTGCCGGACAAGATCGACATCGTGGACGTGTTCCGGCCCGAACAGGAAGCGCCGGAGATCGCCGAGCAGGCGGTGCGGGTCGGGGCGGGCGCGGTGTGGCTGCAACTCGGGCTGCGCAGCGAGCGCGCGCGGGAGATCGCCGAGGCCGGTGGCCTGGCCTACGTGGAGGACCACTGCATCGCGGTGGAGCGCGCGAGCAGGCGCATCACTCTCACCTGACTCTCATCGCGGGCGGACACGGTGGTCCGCATGGTGTCGACAACGAAGTGCTGTGCGGTGGCGGCGGGCGTGCTGCTCGCGGGCACCCTGCTGCCGGGATCCGCGCTGGCAGAGACAGATCAGGTGGTGCTGCCCATCGCGGGCGGCACGGCGACGATCAAGCCGTCCTCGCTGGAGGTCACGGCCCGCACCGCTGACGGCGGGCAGCTCGTGCTGTCCGCGCCCGCGGTCGCTGAGCTGGGCCCTGTGCGGAAAACAGGGCGGGCCAGCTGGAGCTACCCTGAGCGCGGCTGGCAGGTCACGGCGTCCACAGTGGACGGACGCTTGCTGGTGAGCGTGCGGTCCGCGAAGGACGGGCGGATCACCTGGCCGGTGAGCGGGACCGACCCGGCGGCCACCTCGCTGCAGATCCCCAACGGCGAGGGCCTGTCCGTGCCCGTGGACGACCCGTGGTGGGCGAGGATGCTGGGCGGCGAGGACGCGCAGGTGCAGAACACGCGCATGCCGTTCTGGGGCTACACGGTCGGCGGGCGCGGGATCAGCTACATCGCGGCCAGCGGCAACGACACGGACCTGGTGGCCAAGTCCAGCAACGGCAGGCTGCACACCGAGACCCGGCACCAGTTCGGGCAGGGCAGCGCCGAGCACACGATCAGCTTCGCGCTGACCGACGCCTCGCCGGTGGCCTCCGCCAAGGACTACCGGCGTTGGCTGATCACCCACGGCGGGCTGCCCACCCTGCACGACAAGGCAGCGGCCAACCCGGACGTGCGCAGGCTCTACGGCGCCTTCCACGCCTACACCTGGGACAAGGCGAACACCCCGCAGTACGTGCGGAAACTGCGCGAGCTGGGCATCGGGCGCATGTGGCTGGGTGAGGACTCGACCAGGTACAGCGAGCAAACCGTTGCCGCGGCGAAGAACGCCGGTTACCTGATCGGGCCGTACGTGTCCTTCGACAACGCGCAGGACCCGGCCACCGCGGACAACGAGGGCTCCAAGTGGCCGGACGAGCTGTACCCCAAGGGCTGTGTGATCGACGCGGACGGCAAGCCGCACACCGGGTTCGGCGGCCGGGGCTGCTACCTCAGCTCGGAGGCGCTGGCCAGGGCCGAGCCGAGCAGGCACTACCTCGCGAACAGGCTGCGCGAGGCCACCGCGAACGGCTCCAACAGCGTGTTCCTGGACGTGGACGCGACCAGCGAACTGTTCACCGACCACAGCCCCGACCACCCGATGACCAAGGCGAAGGACCAGGCCAACCGTCTCGCGCGCATGAAGCAGGCGGCGAACCAGGCCGTGGTGGGCTCCGAGGACGGTGCCGCGTGGGCGAACTCGGCGATCACCTTCGCGCACGGCTCGGCGACACCGGTCCCGAGCACCTGGTGGGAGTTCGAGCGGGACAAGCGGAACTGGGGCGCCTGGGCCCCGCAGAACTCGCCCGCGTCCTTCTTCAAGCCGGTGGAACTGCCCGCGGACCTGGCCAAGTTCATGTTCGACCCGAAGTACCGGGTGCCCCTGTACGACACGGTGCTGCACGGCTCGGTGATCAGCCTGGACCGCTGGGAGATCTCCTACCCGAAGCTGCCGGACCAGCAGAAGGTCCGCGCCGGGCTCGCGATGCTCTACAACACCCCGTTGAACTACGTGCTCAACGGCGCCGAGACCGAGCAACAGGACAAGGACATGGCCCGGTTGCAGGCCTTCTTCCAGCCGCTGCACGAGGCCGCCGCCGAACAGCCGATGACCGAGTTCCGCTGGCTCAGCGCCGACCACAGCGTGCAGCAGACCAGGTTCGGCGACGTGCTGACGGTGACGGTGGACTTCGCCCGCAACCACGTGCAGGCGAACCTGCGCGGCGAGGTCAGTGCCCTGGACCTGTGACCAGCGAGGTCTCCTCCACCGGCTTCTTCTTGTCCTGCCGGTAGCGGACCACACCGACCGCGGTGGTCACCACCACGATCGTCACGGCCACCACCAGCAGCCCAGTCTTCAGCCACGGAACCTGGTCGAACAGGGCGGTGCCGAAGTAACCGGCGAGCACGAACACGGCCACCCAGGTCGCTGTGCTCAGCACGGAGGCGAACAGGAACTTGGTCGGGCTCATCTTGGCGGCGCCGGCGATGGTCGGCACCACGGTCCGTACCCAGGGGATCATCCTGGCCACGGTCACCGCCCAGAAGCCCCAGCCGTCCAGCAGTTTCTGCGCCCGGTCGAGGTTGTGCTGGTTGAGCACCTTGCCGTCCCGGCGCGCGACGAACTTGCTGCCGGTCTTGCGCGCGAAGTAGTACCCGGCCTGCCCGCCCGCGATGCCGGAGAGCACGGCCAGCCCGCAGAACAGCCAGGCCTGGCCGACCTGGTGCTGCTGGGCGAACACCACGCCCGCGGTGAACAACAGGGAATCACCGGGGAACAGCAGGCCGATCAGGAACCCGCACTCCACGAAGATGCAGACGAGGACGAGCACCGTCAGCACCGCTGGGCCGACGGACTCCCATGACCCGATGGCCATCACCTGCGACTGCAACACCGCCACACCATAAACGCACCGAGCGGCGGCTGTCCCGCCCTTGGGGGCAGGACAACCGCCGCTCGGCCCGAACTCAGGACTCCGGGTGTGCCAACTCCACGTCGTGCACGGCCTCTTCACCCGCCCGCACGCGCAGTGCCCCGGCCACCGGCGGGTAGCCGCTGGCGATCACCGTGTAGTCGCCCTCGGCAAGGTCGCCGAAGCTGTACTCCCCGGACTCACCGGTGGTCGCCGCGGCCACCACCTGGCCCTCCGCGTCGAGCAGGGTCACCCGGGCATCGGCCACCGGCCGGTCACCCGCGGTGCGCGCCACCCCGTGCAGAGTGGCCCCGCCGACCAGCTCCACGTCCCGCGTGGTCAGGCCGGTGTCGCCGACGGTGAGCGGGATCGCGGTCGGCCGGTGGTTGGCCGCGCTGACCACCAGCGTGTACTCGCCCGCAACCAGGTCGCCGAACCGGTAGCCGCCCGCCGGGTCGGTGCCCCGTGAGCCGACCACCTCGCCGCGCACGTCGGCCAGGGTGACCGTGGCCCCGGCCACCGGGCCGCCGCCCAGCACGGTGACGACACCGGCCAGGCCGCTGGTGCCGGTCAGCACCACGTCGAAGTCCACCGGGGCCCCGTTGACCACCACCGTGGAGGCCTGCGGCTGGTGCGAGCCCGCCGAGGCGATCAGCACGTACGTGCCGTTGGCCGGTGCGGTGACCCCGTAGCCGCCGTCGTGCCCGGTGACCGCCCTGCCGACCTGCTTGCCGCCCAGGTCGATCACGGTCAGCGCGGCGGAGGGCACCGGGCTGCCGTCGGGCCGCCGCACGAACCCGCGCAGTGGCGTGCCGTCCTGGGCCGTGCTGTCCAGCGCGCCCTCCGCGTGCCACCCGGGCTCGTTCAGCGCGTGCCGACCGACCTCGGCGGTGGGCTCGGCGTCCACGATGGCCAGCGGTTCCGGAGCGGTGGCCGCCATGGCCTCCTCGGCGGCCTTGGCCTGCAGACCGGACTGCATGCGCAGCGGGACCTCGCGGGTGACCAGCGTCAGCACGAAGGCCACCGCGGCCACGATCGCCGCACCGATGAACACGATGTGCATCGCGTTGGTGAAGCCCTCCTGGAAGGGCTGCGCCAGGGTCGGGTTGAGCTTCTGGATGAAGGAGGAGTCCTGCAGGGCTCCGCCCGCGTCCCCGCTGGCCCCGCCCTTGAGCATGGCGAACACCGGGGCGTTGTTCGGGTCCTTGACCACACTCGGGTCGTGGATCGCGGCCTGGAACGCCTGGGTGGGCACGACGCTGGTGAACGCGTCCTTGATCTTCTCGCCCACGTTGCTGAACAGCATGGACAGGAAGACCGCCGTGCCCAGGGTGCCGCCCATGGAACGGAAGAACGTGGCCGAGGCGGTGGCCACCCCCATGTCGCGCGGGGGCACGGCGTTCTGCGTGGCCAGGGTCAGCGTCTGCATGCACAGGCCGAGCCCGATGCCGAACACCGCCATGTAGATGTCGGCCTCCCACAGCGGGCTGTCGTACTCCAGCTGAAGGAACAGCAGGGAACCCGCGGCGATCAGCATCGTGCCGACGATCGGGAACAGCTTGTACCGGCCGGTCCGCGAGGTGATCAGGCCGGAACCCATCGAGGAGAGCATCATGGCCAGCACGAAGGGCAGCATCAGCAGGCCGGACTGGGTGGGCGTGTTGCCCTTCACGATCTGCAGGTACTGGGGGATCATCGCGATCCCGCCGAACATCGCCATGCCGACCACCAGGCCGGTCAGCGAGGTCAGGCTGAACACCGAGCTGCGGAACAGCCGCAGCGGGATGAGCGCGTCGTCCTTGGCGAAGTGCTCGGCGACCACGAAGGCGATCAGGCCGATCGCGCCGACCACGTAGCACAGCCAGGCCTTGTCGGAGGTCCAGCCCCACTCGCGGCCCTGCTCGGCCACGATCAGCAGCGGCACGATGCCGATGGTGATCGTCATGGCGCCCAGCCAGTCGATGCGGGCCTTGCGCGCGGTGTGCGGGATGTTCAGCACGGCCGCGACGACCAGGAAGGCGAGCACGCCGATCGGCACGTTCACCAGGAAGACCCAGCGCCAGCCGTCGATGCCCAGGATGCTGGACTGGCCGGCCAGCGCGCCGCCGATGACCGGGCCGAGCACGCTGGAGGTGCCGAACACGGCCAGGAACATGCCCTGGTACTTGGCGCGCTCACGCGGCGGCACGATGTCACCGATGATCGCCAGCGCCAGGGACATCAGGCCGCCGGCGCCCAGGCCCTGGAAGGCACGGAACGCGGCCAGCTCGTACATGGAGCTGGCGAAGGTGCAGGCCAGCGAGCCGACAACGAAGATCGAGATCGCGGCCAGGTAGAACGGCTTGCGACCGTAGATGTCCGACAACTTGCCGTACAGCGGGGTCGCGATGGTGGAGGTGATCAGGTAGGCGGTGGTCGCCCACGCCTGCTGGTCCAGGCCGTGCAGCTGGTCGGCGATGGTCCGGATCGCGGTGGAGACGATCGTCTGGTCCAGCGCGGCGAGGAACATGCCCAGCATCAGGCCGGAGAGAATGGTCAGGATCTGTCGGTGCGACAGGGTTCCGGGGACGTGCTCCGCCTTCGTGGTGGGCGCCGCCTCCCGGACGGCCGTGCGTGTCATCGTGTTGCCTCTCGCTGCTCGGCGATCGCAGTTGCCAACTGCGGTTGGTACTTCTCGATGTCGGAGTTGAACTCGTCGAGCAGTTCGACGAGCAGCTTCCGACGTGGGGTGGGCCAGTTCGCGAGCAGCACGTCGATGTGCCGGGTGCGTTCGGTCCGTGCGGCCTGGAAGGTCCGCACCCCCTCCTCGGTGGCGACCAGGAGCGTGGCCCGGCCGTCCAGGGGATCCGCCTGACGGGTGACCAGTCCTGCGCGGACCAGCCCGGCGATCTGCCTGCTGATGGTGGAGGGATCGGAGTGGACGGCCTCGGCGAGCGTGCCCGCCCGCTGCGGTCCGTCGATCACCAGCCGTGCCAGGAGCACGTAGCTGGCCTTCTCCACACCGTTGGTGTTGTGGGAGAAGTGGGCGTGGGCTCGTTCGAGCAGCCGGAGGAACCTCACGAGCTGTTGACCGAGCTGGTCGGCGTTGTCCAGCCGTTCGGCTTGCACGGTGTCCACCCGCCACCTCCTCGCTCGAATCGATGGTTGCGTCAACCAATCAGTTGGATAGTACAAGCATCTGCTTGGAGAGGGTAAGGGGCAAGTCGAACCGCTGTGAGTTGAACCACTCGACCGGGTGGTTACGGTGAGTCCATGACCGGCAACGAGGCACTGGTTCAGGTTCTCCGGAACGCCCTGGGCAAGGACGGTGTGCGCACCGATCCGGATGTCACGGCCAGTTACAGCCGCGACATGATGCCGCTGGCCCCGGTCGGCCGGCCGCTGGCCGTGGTGTTCCCCGCCGACACCGAGCAGGTGCGGGCCGTGGTGCGCGCCTGCGCCGCCGCCGGGGTGCCGATCGTGCCGCGCGGTGCGGGCAGCGGGCTGTCCGGTGCCGCCAACGCCATCGACGGCTGCGTCGTGCTGGTCACCACGCGGATGAACGAGATCCTGGAGATCGACCCGGACAACCGGCTCGCCGTGGTCGAGCCCGGGGTGGTCAACCTGGACCTGCGCGGGGCCGTGGAGAAGCACGGGCTGTTCTATCCGCCCGACCCGTCCAGCTACGACTGGTGCACCATCGGCGGCAACCTGTCCACCAACGCCGGTGGCCTGTGCTGCGTCAAGTACGGGGTCACCACCGACTCGGTGCTGGGGCTGGAGGTCGTGCTCGCCGACGGCTCACTGCTCAAGACCGGCCGCCGCACCGTGAAGGGCGTCGCGGGCTACGACCTGACCAAGCTGTTCGTCGGCAGCGAGGGCACCCTCGGCGTGATCACCAAGGCCGTGCTCGCGCTGCGCCCGCTGCCGCAGGCGCCCGCCACCCTGGTCGCCGCGTTCGGCAACACCGCCGACGCGGGCACGGCCGTCACCAGGATCGTGCGCGAGGGCGTCGTGCCCTCGCTGATGGAGATCATGGACTCGGTGTCGATCAAGGCCGTGGAGCAGCACCTGCGCACCGAGGTCGGCCCGCCCGGCTGCGAGGCCCTGCTGCTGTGCCAGTCCGACAGCGGTGGCGAGGCCGCGCGCCGCGAACTGGAGGCGATCGAGCAGGCGTGCAAGGCCTCCGGCGCCGACATGACCTACGTGACCGAGGACCTCGCCGAGGGGCAGATGCTGCTCACCGCGCGCCGCGCCGTGCTGACCGCGCTGGAGGTCTACGGCGCCTGGCTGACCGACGACGTGTGCGTGCCGCGCACCGCGATCACCGACCTGATCGCGGGCTGCGCCGAGATCGGGGCGCGCCGCCAGGTGAAGATCGCCGTCTGCGGGCACGCCGGGGACGGCAACATGCACCCGACCCTGGTGTACGACCCCAACTCCGCCGAGGAGTTCGAGCGCGCCAGGATCGCCTTCGACGAGATCCTGGAACTGGGCCTGTCACTGGGCGGCACCGTCACGGGGGAACACGGGGTCGGCAAGATCAAGCGCGAGTGGCTGGCCAAGGAGATCGGCCCAGTCGGCCTGGCCGTGCACCGCTCGATCAAGGCGGCACTGGACCCCGGCAACCTGTTCAACCCGGGCTCGATGTTCGGCGTGGCGTGAATCTCCTACTGACATCCCCCACCGCTCCCTGGGGGGCGACCCCGTCTCAAGCCTACCCGCCCCAGCGCCCGGTTGATCTTGCTGGAGATCGGGATGTGCACAACTCGCCGCCTGTGCACAACTCGCCGCCGCCGCGCGCGAGCGGGCGTGTTGTGCCAGGTCAGCGGGTGTCAAGCCCCAGGTAGGACGAGCACCCGGCCGCGGGTCCCGCGCTCCACGGCCTGGTGGGCGGCGACGATCTCGCCCAGGGGGTGCGCGGCGGCCACCCGGAAGCCCAGCGCACCCTCGCGCAGCGCCTGGGCCAGGTCCCGCACGGCCTGCCGCTCGGCATCGACGGGGAAGTCGTCGCTGCCGAGCAGGCGGATCGTGGCATTGACGAACAGCAGCGGCCAGAACGGCACGGTCGGTTCGGGACTGGTCGAGGCGTACGCGGCGATGACCCCACCGTTGGCGAGCAACTCGGCGCTCAACGCGATGTTGGCGTCGAAGGCCACCTCGACGATCCGGTCCACCGGGCCGAGTGCGCGCAGCTCGCCCTCGTAACCGTCCACAGTGGTCACAACGACCTCGTCGATTCCCTTGGCGCGCAGCATGTCGGCGTCGGAAGCTGATCGCACGGTGGCGATGACCCGCGCGCCGCCCCACAGCGCGAGCTGTGCGGCGGTGAGCCCGACGGTGCCCGCGGCGCCCGTCACGAGCACCGACCTGCCGCTCACCGGTCCGTCCGCGAACACGGCGCGATGCGCCGTCATGCCGGGGATACCGAGGCACGCCCCCTGCTCGAACGAGACCTCATCAGGCAGGGGGATCGCCAACTTCTCAGGCAGCACAACGTATTCCGCCGCCGTGCCGAACGCGCGGTAGCTCTGCGCGTGGTAGCACCACACCCGCTCGCCGACCCGCGAGGCGGCCACGCCCTCGCCAACGACGTCGATCACGCCCGCCCCGTCGCTGTGCGGGATCACCAGCGGGTGGGACATGCCGAAACCCAGCCAGTCGGCGCGCTTCTTGACGTCGCCCACGTTGATGCCCGACGCGGCCACCCGGATCCGCACCTCGCCGGGCCCCGGCTCGGGGGTGGGCAGTTCGCCGAGCACCAGCACCTCGTCCGCAGCACCGGCCTTCTCGTACCACGCAGCTCGCATGTGTCCACAGTAGGCAGTCGCGCCGCTCAGCCGGTGCGACGCGCTGCCGCCCTGATCGCACTATCTTCGGGTACGGCCAGTGCCGCCCTGCGCCGCTCGGTGATCCACACATTCACGGTGCGGCCGGTCAGCCCGTGCACCGGCTACACCGGCAGCCGGAAACCGGCTTGGCGCAACACCTTCAGCGCGTACTCAGCCATGTCGGGACGCTCCTCGCGCGGGGGGAACACCAGTTTGTAGACCACCGCGCCGACGATCATGTTCAGCACCACCTCCGGATCGGAGTCGGCGGGCAGCAGTCCCTCGCGCACGGCTCGCGCCACCATGCGCAGGCCACCGCGCCGCCGGGGTTCGCCCGAACTCGCCCAGAACGCCCGCATCAGCTCGGGGTGGGTGAACGAGGACCCGATCAGCTGGGCCAGCATCGGGGCCAACCCGTTGTCCGCGGCCTCGGCCATCGTGCCGCCCAACCGCCCGACCAGCTCCGGCCATGGCAGCGTGTCGTACTCCTCCTCGCTCAGATCGGGAGCGTTGCGCGCGAACTCGATGGCGTGCGCGAGCAGTTCCTCCTTCGAGGACCAGCGCCGGTACACGGTCAGCCGCGCCACGCCTGCGCGCTTGGCGACCTGCTCGATGCTGGTCCCCTCGACACCGCGCTCGGCGAACAGTTCGAGCGCGGCGCGCAGGATCGCGGCGTCGGCATCGGGGTCCCTGGGCCGCCCCGCGCGGGGGGCCGAGGTCAACTCCGCATCAGCATGTTGTCCAGCCACGCGTCCAGCCTCGCTGCTGACCGGTGCTCCCGCCAAGCCAGGTGGGCGTCCGGCCGCACCAGCAGCGTGTCGGGCTGGTCCCCGTGCAGCACGACCAGGTCCGCGCCGAGCCGGTCCACCCGCGGGGTCGGGCGGCCCTTGCCGACCACCAGCGCCCAACGCCCGGCCAGCTCGGCGTGCAGCGAGGTCAGCGAGCCGTCCGCCCTGGCGCAGCACATGCTGGGCACCCGGTCGCCGAGCCGGGGCCCCGCGCCGAACCGGGTCCTCGGCGCCAGCGGGCCGCCCCGGTAGGTCAGGTCCAGCTGGGACGCCTGCCGAACGATCCGGTTCTGCACGGTGGGCAGGTTCATCAGCGGCAGCACGGCGTGATCGCGCAGCAGCCTGCGCACCGGGTCGGTGGCGAGCAGCAGTTCGGTGGCCGCGGTCGTGGTGGACAGCACGCCCTCGGCCACCGGCCTGCGCTCCGCCTGGTAGGTGTCCAGCAGGGACTCGCCCGCCAGCCAGCGCTGCACCAGGGACAGCTTCCAGCCCAGGTTCTCCGCGTCGCCCATGCCCGTGTTCATGCCCTGGCCGCCGAACGGGCTGTGGATGTGCGCCGCGTCCCCGGCCAGCAGCACCCGGCCTCGCCGGTACGTGCTGGCGAGCCTGCGCTGGATGCGGAACGTGGAGGTCCACTCGGCCCGGTCCAGCCGCACCCCGGTCAGCCCGGTGCGCACCGGCAGCACCCGCTGCAACTCGGCGAGCACGTCGGTGACCTCCTCGCTGCCCGGCAGGTCGGCCATCAGCCGCCACAGGTGCTCGCCGGGCAGCGCGAAGGCCGCGAACACGCCGTCCCGGTGCAGCCAGGTGGTCGCGCCGTCGTGCGCATGGCCCAGGTCGACGCGCACATCGGCGAGCAGGAACCGCTCGATCACCGGTACACCGGGGAACTCGATCCCGGCCAGCTTGCGCACCCTGCTGTGCGCCCCGTCGCAGCCGACCAGCCAGTCGGCCTGAACGGCCTCCGCCCCGTTCACGGTCACCCGCACCTGTTCGGCGTCCTGTTCGGCGTCGGTCACGGCGAGGCCCCACTCCACCTTGCCGCCCAGCTCGGACAGCCTGCGCCGCAGCGCGGCCTCGATCTCCGCCTGCGAGATGATCACGCCGCGGCCGCCCGCCGCGCCGACCCGCATCTCGCTGATCTGGCGCCCGCCGAGGTGCACCCGCACCCGGGCAACCGGCAGCCCGCGCTCCAGCAGGTCGCCCAGGGCGCCGAGCCGGGTGAGGATCTCCACCCCGCGTGCTTGCAGGCCCAGGGCCCGAGAGGTGCGTGCGGGCTCCGGGGCCGCGTCCAGCACGCGGACCTCGACCCCGCGCTGGAGCAGTGCGCAGGCCAGGACCAGGCCGGTGGGTCCTGCCCCCGCGACGAGTACCGCCATGACGTCCCCCTATTTGTAAACAGTAGTGTTCTGTATACAAATTGGAGCACGAAAAACCGCCCCTGTCGAGACAGTCCAGGGGCGGTCCTCCGGCGCGCTGCTCAGCGCACGGGGTCGATCCTCTGCGTGGTCTCCAGCGCGGAGGCCTCGCGCTCCTTGCGCTCACGGCGGGCCTTCATCACCTCGAACACGATCGGGATGACCGACAGCACCGGGATGGCGACCAGGAAGACTTCCAGGTTGTCGTGCACGAACTGGATCTGGCCCAGGAAGTAGCCCGCGGTGGGCACGATGACCGCCCACAGCACGCCGCCGATGAAGGAGTACGTGAAGAACTTCTTCTGGTCCATCTTGCCGACACCGGCGATGGCGGTGATGAAGGTGCGCACGATCGGCACGAACCGGGCCAGGATGATCGCCCGCGCCCCGTACTTGTCGAAGAACTCGTGCGTGCGCTCCACGTGCTGGCGCTTGAAGATCTTGGAGTCCGGCTTGTCGAACAGCTTGGGACCGATGGCCCTGCCGATCCAGTAGCCGGTGACGTTGCCGACCACGGCGCAGACCGAGAGGATCAGGCAGGCCAGCCACAGCGGCATGTCGATCACCCCGCGCGCGATCAGCAGACCGCCGGTGAACAGCAGCGTGTCACCGGGGATCAGGAAGCCGATCAGGATGCCGCAGTCGGCGAAGATCAGCAGCGCGAGCCCGAGGAACACGTACGGGCCCAGGCCGGACAGGATCGTGTCGGCGTTGAGCCAACCCGGCAGCGCGACAGTGGTCGTGGTGGCGGCAAGCGCGGTCGTCACGATTCATCACGGTACAGGGGTTTCCTGAGTGCCCCCGACGGGCGTCGAACCGTCCGATGTTGCCTGGTGACGGTGTGTGACGCAAGCCGAAAGCGCTGCGTGGTCAGAGCATCGTGATGACCGCGGCCACGGCCCCGGCGGCGAGCCCCAGCACCACCGCCAGCAACAGGATCAGCCAGGTGCTCAGCCGTGTGCGCGGGGCCTGCTTCGGCGGCTGCACCTGGGCGGGCTCGGGTTCGGCGACCGGCTCGGGCGCCGGTTCGTTCGCCTCGCTGCCGGACAGCAGGCCGTAGCCCTGACCGAGCAGGTTGTGCACCGGGGAGAACCGCTCCGTCTCGATGTGGTGGGTCTTCTCGATCCGGATGGTGGCCAGCTCGCCGGTCGTCGGCCCCTCGGAGATGGCCCGCAGCATCATCTCCTCGGTGAGTCCGGTGCTGCTGTCGCGCGCGGGCTGCTGCACGGCAGCGGCTTGACCCGCAGCCTTCTCGTCGGCGGCCGTCCCCGCCGCTGTTCCGGGAACGGACTTGCCAGCGGCTTGGTCGGTGACGGCCTCGGTCGGGGAGGCTGCCGGTTCAGCGGCGGCGCTCTCGGCGGCCGGCTGGCCCGTGGCTGCGGAGCTGGTGGTCACCCCCTGACCTGTGCCGACCCCGTTCGCGGCTTGCTTGCCAGCGGCCGGTCCGACTGCGGCCTGCTCCCCGGCAGCGGCCTTCGCGGCGCCTGCTTCCGCAGCTGCCTGGTCCGCGGCCTTTCCAGGGCTGGCCTCAGCGGTGGTCTGCCCGCCGGTGGCCTCGTGTGCGGCCTGCTCGTCGGTGGCCTGGTTCGCGGTCTTCTCGGTGGCGGCCTTGTCCGCGGCCTGCCCGTTTGCGCCCTCCTCGCCAGCGGCCTCAGCGATTGCCTGCCCGCTTGCGCTCCCCTCGTCAGCGACCTCGTTCGCAGCTTGCCCGCCAGCGGTCTTCTCAGTGGCGGCCTCGTCCGTGGTCTGCCCGCCAGCGGTCCGCCCGTCGACTGGCTTGTCGGCAGCCTGCGCGTCGGTCTTCTCGACGGCCGATGCTGAGCTGGCCTGCTCGGCTGCGGAGTCGGCGGGTGCCTGCCCTTGGGCGGCGGCCACCACCGGTGCGGGTGCGGGCTCGGCCTGAGGCGGCTGTGACTGCAGCACCTTCGGCAGCGGCGGCATGGTCACCGCGGCGCTGACCGCCTGTGCACGCAGGGCCTCGGCCAGCAGCCGCTCCGGATCCTCGGACTTGCTCACCCGGTCGACGCTAGCCGATCCCGGTCCGCCACGAGCAGCGGCTTCACCTCCCCCGTCCGAGTTCGCCCACGAACGCGAGCGCGCGCTGGAACAGCAGCTCGGCCGACTCCTCGTGGTACTCCTCCGGCAGCGTCGGATCGGTGAACAGGTGACCGTTCACCGGGTAGGAGAAGTACTCGTAGCCCGCGCCCGAGGCACGCACGTCGGCGGCCATCGCGTCCACCCACTCCTGGCGGCGCCACGGGTCGCCCTCGCCGTAGTGCACCTGCACGGGCACCGAGGCGGGCCAACTGGGCAGTCGCATCATCGCCAGCGGCAGCGAGGAGTGCAGCATCAGCGCGCCCAGTGCACCAGGTCTGGTCGCGGCGAGGTGGGCTGCCGAGGCGCCGCCGTTGGAGAAGCCCGCGTACACCAGGTCCTCGGGTAAATCCGCGACCGACTCCTCGGTGCGTCTGAGCAGGCCCTCCACACCCAGCTGCTCGAACTTGCGCTCGGCGAGCCGGTAGTCCTCGAAGACCGCGCCCTCGTAGAGGTCCGGGGTGTGCACGGTGTGCCCGGCCGTGCGGAAGCGGTCGGCCGCCGCCAGCACGCCGGGGCGCAGTCCGAGGATCGAGTGGAACAGCACGATGTCAGCCATGGACCCTGTCTAACAGGGACCACCGACAAGTCCGTGAGCTCAGCAGGCGCGCAGCACGCCGAGCAGCCGGGCGACCTCGGTGGCGACCGCGTCACGGCCCGGAGCCAGGTACTTGCGGGTGTCCACGACGGACGGGTTCTCGCTCAGGTAGGCGCGCACCGCCGCGGTGAACGCCTTGTTCAGGTGCGTGGCAATATTGATCTTCGTCATGCCCGCGTCCACGGCCTTGGTGAGGTCCTCGTCGGGCACCCCGGAGGAGCCGTGCAGCACCAGCGGCACGCTGACCCGCGCGCGCAGCCTGCCGATCAGCTCGAAGTCCAGGGCGGCGTCCCGGGTCAGCATCGCGTGCGAGCTGCCCACGGCCACGGCCAGCGCGTCCACCCCGGTCGCGGCGACGAACTCCTGCGCCTGGTCCGGATCCGTCCGCGCGCCGGGCGCGTGCACCCCGTCCTTGCCGCCGACCTCACCGAGCTCGGCCTCCACGTGCACCCCCGCGTCGTGGCAGCGGAGCACGACCTCCCTGGTGGCACGCACGTTCTCGGCGTAGTCCAGTTTGGACGCGTCGAACATGACGCTGGTGAAACCGAGCCGCACCGCCTCGCCCACCAGTTCGGGGCTCTCCGCGTGGTCCAGGTGCACGGCCACCTGCGCCGAGGATTCCCTTGCCACGGCAAGGGTTGCCAGCCCGATCGGCGCCAGCCCGCCGTGGTAGCGCACGGCGTTCTCGCTGATTTGCAGCACCACGGGGGCGCCCGCGCGCTCGGCGCCCGCGACCAGCGCCTCGGCGTGCTCCAGCTGGATCACGTTGAACGCGCCGACCCCGCGGCCCGCCGCAGCCGCCGCGTCCACGATCTGCCCGGTCGGTGTCAGTGCCACCCGGTGTCCTCCTTCTCGCCCACGCGGTACACGTCCCGCACCTTGAATTCCTCGTCCAGCACGACAAAGTCGGCGCGCAGGCCGGGCCGGATCGCGCCGACCCGGTCGGCCAGCCCGATCAGCTCCGCGGGCCGGGTCGCGGTGGCCGCCACGGCCTCCGGCACCGACATCCCGCAGGACAGCACGAAGTTGGCGAACGCCCGGTCCATGGTCAGCGTGCTGCCCGCCAGCGAACCGCCCGCCAGGGTCGGCACCCCGTCCTGCACGGTGACCTCCAACCCGCCCAGGTCGTACACCCCGTCGCCCATGCCCGCGGCGGCCATCGCGTCGGTGATCAGCACCGTGCGCCCGGTGCCCGCGTGGTGCGCCGCCAGGCGAACGGCGGTCGGGTGCAGGTGGACCAGGTCGCAGATCAGCTCCACGGTGACCCGCTCGTCCTCGAGCAGCGCGCCGACCGGTCCCGGCTCGCGGTGGTGCAGCGGGCGCATGCCGTTGAACAGGTGGGTGGCCACGCTCGCCCCGGCCTCCACCGCGGGCACGACCTGGGCCACGGCCGCGTCGGTGTGCCCGATCGCCACGATGACCCCGTTGTCCACCAACAACCTCGTGGCCTCGACGGCGTGCTCCAGCTCGGGGGCGATGGTCACCATGCGGATCGTGCCGCGACCGGCGTCCAGCAGGGTGCGCACCGAGTCCAGGTCGGGGGCACGCAGCACGCGGGGGTCGTGCGCCCCGCAGCGGGCCGCCGACAGGAACGGGCCCTCCAGGTGGATGCCCGCGATCGCCCCGTCCTGCACCAGCTCGGCCAGACCGGCGATCTGCCTGGCCAGTTCGGGGATCGGCCGGGACACCAGGCTGGCGATGGTGCTGGTGGTGCCGTGCCTGCGGTGCGCTGCGATGGCCTGTGCCGGGTCCTGCCCGGTGAAGGCCCGACCGCCAGCGCCGTGGCAGTGCACGTCCACGAACCCGGGCACCAGCCAGGCCCCGGCCAGGTCCACGGCGGGCCCGTCGGGAGCGGGGCCGCTGCCGACCGAGTTGATCAGGTCTCCCTCGACGGCGACCCAGCCGTCCTCGACGACCCCCTGCGGGGTCACCAGCCTCGCTCCGGTCAGCACCAGCCTGGTCATCACGCCCCCACTGCGTCGATCGCCATGAGCGCGGCCCCGAGGCAGCCCGCGCCGTCGCCCAGCGCGGCCAGCCGCAGTTCCGGCATCCTCTGGAACACGATGAGCTCTTCCAGGCGCTTGCGCAGCGGGACCAGCAGCAGGTCACCGGCCAGCGCGAGCCCGCCGCCGAGCACCACCGCCTGCGGGCCGAGCAGGGTCGCGGCCACCAGGATGCCCCTGGCCAGCGCGTCCACCGCCTCGTCCCAGACCACCACCGCGTCCGGGTCACCCGCGCGCACCGCCTCGGCCACCGCGGCGGCCCGGTCCACCTGTTTGCCCGTGCGCGCCGAGTAGCGCCGCGCGATGGCCGCCGAGGAGGCCCGGGTCTCCACGCAGCCCCGCTGGCCGCAGCCGCACGGGTCGCCGTGGCCCACGTCCACGTGGCCGAGCTCCCCGCTGTAACCGCCGCCGCTGTGCAGCCGCCCGCCCAGCACCAGTGCCGCGGCGATGCCCGTGCCGATCGGCATGATCACCGCGTCGGTCAGCCCCCGCGCGGCACCCAGCCGGTGCTCGGCCAGGCCACCGGCCCGCACGTCGTGGCCGAAGCTGACCGGCACGCCGGTGCGCTCGCCGAGCAGCATGCGGAACGGGAAGTCCCGCCAGCCGAGGTTGGCCGAGAACACGCCGAGACCGCGGTCGTCGTCGACCACGCCGGGCACCACGACACCCACCGCCTCGACCGGGTGGTCACTGGCCGCGCGCAGCTCCTCGACCAGTTCCACCACCGCGTCCACCACGGCGTGTGCGGTGGCCGGACCGTCCGAGGCGCGCGGGGTGCCACGCCTGCGCTGGGTCACGAAGGACGCCTCGGTGGGCGTGCCGGCCACCAGGGCCGCTTTCATGTCTGTGCCGCCGACGTCGACGGCCACCACGTACCTAGTGCGAGCCACGAGCTGTGATCCTGCGGCACGGCCTCGGCATTGGTCTACACCTGACCGTCGTCGAGGATGACCGAACGGCTCAGGTGGCGGGGTTGGTCGGGGTCCAGGCCCCGGCGCACCGCGATGGCCACGGCCACCCGCTGCACGGTGATCAGGTCCGCCATCGGGTCCAGGTCGCTGGTGCGGAACAGCCCTCCGGTGGCGGCCACCTGCTCGGCAAGGCCCTGCGGTGCGGTGCCGAACATCCAGGCCACCCGCCCCGGCCCGGTGATGCTGATCGGGCCGTGCCGGTACTCCATCGCCGGGTACGACTCGGTCCAGGCGCCCGCGGCCTCGCGCATCTTCAGGCCCGCCTCCTGGGCGAGCCCGCAGGTCCAGCCGCGGCCCAGGAAGCTGTACTGCTCGGCGCCGACCAGCTCGGCGGGCAGCGGCTCGACCACGGCGCGCTCGGCGTCGCGCACGGCGGGGCCCAGGTCCTCGCCGAGGCTGGCGCGCAGCAGGGCGAGCGTGGTGGTGGCGAACCGGGTCTGCACCACGGAGCGCTCGTCGGCGAAGTCCAGCACGACCAGCTGGTCCGCGCGCCGCACCACGGGGGTGTCCGGGTCGCCGATGACCGCGACGGTGGGGATCCGCCCGCGCACCTGGTCGAGCAGGTCCAGCACCTCGGTGGTGGTGCCCGACCTGGTGATCGCCACGACACGGTCGTAGGCCCTGCCGAGCGGGAACTCGGAGGCCGCGAACGCGTCGGTCTCGCCCTGACCTGCTGATTCGCGTAACGCCGCGTAGGACTGGGCGACGAACCAGGACGTGCCGCAGCCGACCACCGCAACGCGCTCGCCGCGCGCTGGCAGACTGTCCGGGTTGAGCGAGGCCGCTCGACGCCAGCAGTCCGGCTGGGTGGTGATCTCGGTTTCGACGAAGAACTGTTCTGGCACCAAGACCTCCGAGGGCGAGCGCTGCCGAATGCTCATTACTGCGTCCAACCGAGCATAATAGTGCACTATTGAGCACTGGGAGGTCGAGTATGAACCGGTACGAGCGGCTCAACATGCTGCTGGAGCTGCTTGCCGAACGCGGCAGGGTGGATGTCGACGACATCGCCGAGGAGCTCACGGTCTCGGCCGCCACGATCCGCCGCGACCTGGACCACCTGGCCGAACAGCAGCTGCTCACCAGGACCCGGGGCGGGGCCGTGGCGCACGCGGTGTCCTACGACCTGCCGCTGCGCTACAAGTCGGTGCGGCACGCCGACGACAAGCTGCGCATCGGGCGCGCGGCGGCCTCGCTGGTCACCAGGAACACCGTGGTCGGCTTCAACGGGGGCACGACCACCACCGAGGTGGCCCGCGCGCTGGCCACCCGGCCCGACCTGCACACCAGCGACGGGGACACGGCCGTCACGGTGGTCACCAACGCGCTCAACATCGCCAACGAGCTGGCCGTCCGGCCGCAGATCAAGCTGGTGGTGACCGGCGGGGTGGCCCGCCCGCAGTCCTACGAGCTGGTCGGCCCGCTGGCCAGGCTGATCCCCGACGAGCTGACCCTGGACGTGACCTTCCTCGGCGTGAACGCGCTGGACCCGCAGACCGGGGCGAGCGCGCACAACGAGGGCGAGGCCAACATCAACCGGCTGCTCGCCGCGCGCGCCGCGAAGGTGGTCGTGGTGGCCGACTCCTCCAAGCTGGGCGCGAGCGCCTTCGCCAGGATCTGCCCGATCGAGGAGATCAACGTGCTGGTCACCGACGCCGAGGCGGACGAGACCGTGGTGCGCGCGTTCGAGGAGCGGGGCATCGAGGTGCTGCGCGTCTGAGCCGCGCCGGAGCGGGACTCGGGTGCGGCACAGCGGGACTCGCGGTCCAGGGAGCGGGACTCGGGCGCGCCTGGCCGGGACTCGCGGGCTGGTGGCCGGGACTCGCGTGTGCCAGGGCGGGACTCGCGGGGGTCAGGTGCCGGCCATGAGTTTCTGGAGGGCGTCGAGGGCGCGGCTGGCGGTGGATTTGACGGTGCCCTTGGAGATGCCGGTGGCCTCGGCGATCTCGGCTTCGGACAGGTCGCCGTAGTAGCGCAGGACCAGGACCTCGCGTTGGCGGGGTGGGAGCTTGGCCAGGGCGTTGACCACGGCCTGGTGTTCGGCGGTGAGCATGGCCAGGGACTCGGCCGACCGCGCGTTGGCGGTGTGCGGTGGGGTGTAGTCGCGGGCGGTCTTGCGGCGGCGCAGGACCGAGCGGCTGCCGTTGACCACGGCGGTGCGCAGGTAGCCGACCGCGGCGGCGGCGTCGCGCAGGGTGGACCAGTTGCGGTGCAGTCCGGTGAAGGCTTCCTGGACCACGTCCTCGGCGGTGGCGGGCTCGTCGACCAGCAGGATCGCCAACCGCACCAGTCGCATCCGGTGCGTGCGGTACAGGTCCTCCAGTGTCAGCGCCGGGGCCGGTGCTGGCTCGGGACCGTCCACCGCACGCAGGTGACTGAGGGTTCGCTCCACACTGCTCGCCTGCACGTCCACGGCGGTGAGAATACCTAACGGGTAAAGTAAGTTGCTTGTCGAACCCCAACTTCTTCTGGAGGTCGACTTGCCCAGGTACGCGGTGGAGTACACCTACGTCGAGGACGTCCCGAAGCGGCACGCCGTGCGTCCGCGGCACCGTGACTACCTGGCCGGTCTGGCCGCCGAGGGCGTGCTGCTCCTCGCGGGTCCGTGGGCGGCCGACGACGGGGCGCTGCTGGCCTTCGAGGCCGCCGACGAGGCGGCCCTGCGCGGCTACCTGGACGCGGACCCGTACAAGGCCGCCGAGGTGATCTCCGAAACCCGGATCACGGAGTGGAACCCGCTGTTGGGTGCCTGGGTGTCCTGAAGCCTGTGGCACCCCATCCCCGGCGGCAGGGAGTGGCCGGGGATGGGGTGTACAAGAACAAGAGGGGCCGGTGTGCTCTGGGACACGCCGCTGCGGAAAAAACTTCTACTTCTTGCCCTCGAACCCCGCCTGGCCGCCGGGACCGACCGGTCGGGAGGCCTCGGCCCCGCGTGCCGCGATGTCGTCCAGTGCCGCTTGGTCGGCTGCCTTGGCGTTGGCCGAGGCCACCGGCAGTGACAGCTGGTTGAGCACCCCGCGCAACGCCTTGAGCCCGACGATCCAGCCGGGCACGTGGATCGCGTGCGCTCGCCTGCTGACGCCCAGCACCACGGCCCTGCCCACGTCGGAGACCGGGTACTTGCGGCCGAGCAGCCCGGGCAGCTTCGAGCGCAGCTTGCCGAACACCGGGTGCGCGTCGGCGCTGTTGACCATGTCCGTGGCGATCCACGAGAAGTAGGCGGTGCCCACGTCGACGCCCAGGTGCCGGACCTCGGCGCGCAGGCTGTCCGCGAACGCCTCGCAGCCCGCCTTGCTCGCCGAGTACGCGGCCATGCCCGGCATGTGCATGACGGCGGCCAGCGAGGACACCACCAGGCAGTAGCCCCGGCTGCGGATCAGGTGCGGCAGGGCGGTGCGCACGGTGCGCCACACGCCGAGCAGGTTGACCTCGATGGTGCGCTCGAAGGCCGCCGGGTCCAGTGAGCGCACGAACCCGGTCGGCGCGACACCCGCGTTGGCGATCAGCACGTCGATGCCGCCGAACCGGTCGACCACCCCGTCAACGGCCAGTTGCAGCGCGTCCCAGTCGGTGATGTCGGCCTCCCACGCGGCGGCGTCGGGACCGCAGGCCTTGGCGGTCTGCTCCAGCTGCTCGCGCTCCAGCCCGACCAGTGCGACCTTGGCGCCCAGCGCGGCCATGCGCTGGGCGACCTCGGCCCCGATGCCCCGGGCCGCGCCGGTGATCAGCACGACCTTCCCGGCCAGCGTGTAGTTCCTGCCCACCAGCGCCTCCTCAGGTTGAAGCCTGTGTGAGCACCGTAGCGGAACTTACCGCCAGTAAGCTACTGGCGAGTTTAGTTTTGTTGGCTAGTTGCCCGCCTTCGTCAGCAGCGTGAGTTCGTCCTCGCTGAGCGACAGCTCGGCCACGGGCAGCAGGTCGGCCAGCTGCTCGATGGTCCGCGCGCTGGCGATCGGCGCCGCCACGGTGGGCTGGGCCGCCAGCCAGGCCAGCGCCACCGCCGCCTGCGTGGTGTCGTGCGCCGCCGCGATCTGGTCCAGCGCGTCCAGCACTGCCAGCCCGCTCTCGGTCAGGTAGGCCTTGGCGCCCTCCGCGCGCGGGCTGTCCACCTCGGCGGCACCCGGCCGGTACTTGCCGGTCAGGAAGCCCTTGGCCAGCGAGAAGTACGGCATCGCGGACAGCCCCTCGCGGGCGACCAGCTGGGCCAGCTCGCCCTCGTAGTGCTCGCGCTCCACCAGGTTGTAGTGCGGCTGCACGGCCACGTAGCGGGCCAGCCCCTCCCGGTCGGAGATCGCCAGCGCCTCGGCCAGCCGGGGCGCGGTGTAGTTGGACGCCGCGATGTAGCGCACCTTGCCGGCCCGCACCAGGGTGTCGAACGCGCGCAGCGTCTCCTCCAGCGGGGTGTTCGGGTCGTCGCGGTGCGCGTAGTACAGGTCGATGTGGTCCGTGCCCAGCCGCTTGAGCGAGGCCTCGGCCGCCGCCGCGATGGTGCTCGAGGACAGCCCGGTGAACTCGGGGTGCATGCCGACCTTGGTGGCCACCACGACCTGGTCCCGGTTGCCGCGGGCGGCGATCCACTGGCCCAGCACCGTCTCCGACTCACCGCCGGAGTTGCCGGGTGCCCAGGCCGAGTAGAAGTCCGCGGTGTCGATGAAGTTGCCGCCCGCCGCCGCGTAGGCGTCCAGCACGCGGAAGGAGGTCTCCTGGTCTGCGGTCCAGCCGAACACGTTGCCGCCCAGGTTGAGCGGGAAGACGTCAAGGTCTGAGGTACCGATCTTCGCCATAAGTCGAACATAGCTCGGTACCCGGCGGACTACTGTTGGTGCCTCCACTGGTCGAGGGGGGCACGTGGTGGACACGGACGTCGTTGTGGTCGGGGCGGGACCGGTGGGCCTGCTGCTGGCCTGTGAGCTCCGTCTCGGCGGGGCCGAGGTGACGGTGCTGGAGCAGTTGCCGGAGCCGACCGGGCAGTCCAAGGCGCTGGCCGTCAACCTGCGGTCCATCCAGCTGCTCGACCGGCGCGGGCTGCTCGACCGCTACCTGGCCGCGCGCGACGAACTGGGCTTCGCGGGCTTCCTGGACGACAAGGGCCACTTCGCCGCGGTGTTCGGCCTGGACCTGGCCGGGCTGTCCGAGCAGTTGCCCGGCATGCTCGGGCTGCCGCAGGCGCACACCGAGCGGCTGCTCGCCGAGCGCGCGGGCGAGCTGGGCGTGCGGGTCGAGCGCGGGTGGCGGCTCACCGGCCTCGCGCAGGACGCCGACGGGGTCACCGCGCAGGCCGGGGACCGGTGCCTGCGCGCCCGCTACCTGGTCGGCTGCGACGGCGGGCGCAGCACGGTGCGCAAGACCGCGGGCTTCGCGTTCCCCGGCACGGACGCCGCGATGACGGCCCTGGTCGCCGAGGCCACGCTGGCCGATCCGGACGACGCGCCGCTGGGCTGGCACCGCACCCCGCGCGGCTGGGTCGTGATCTTCCCGCTGCCCGCCACGCCCAGGGTGCGGCTCTACACCTTCCGCTACGACCAGCCCGATCCGGGCCGGTCGCCGGTCACCCTGGACGAGGTGCACGCCACGGTCGCCGAGGTGCTGGGCCGTGCGGTGCCGTTGACCGCGCCGACCTGGCTGTCCCGGTTCACCGACACCGCGCGGCAGGCCGCCGACTACCGGATGGGCCGGGTGCTGCTGGCCGGGGACGCGGCGCACGTGCACTCCCCGTTCGGCGGGCAGGGCCTCAACCTGGGCATCGTGGACGCGGTCAACCTCGGCTGGAAGCTGGCGGCCGTGGTGCGGGGCAGCGCCCCGGAGTCCCTGCTGGACAGCTACCACGCGGAGCGGCACCCGGTGGCCGCCGCGGTGCTGGACAACACCAGGGCACAGGTCCAGTTGATGCACAGCAGCCCCCGCAACGACGCGGTCCGCTCGCTGCTGACCGAGCTCGTCGCGCTGCCCGCGGTGAACCGCCTGCTCGCCGAGCGGATCAGCGCGGTGGACGTGCGCTACGACCTGGGCGGCTCGCACCCGCTGGTCGGCGAGTTCGCGTCCGACCTGGAGATCGTCACCGAACACGGCACCACGCGGCTCGCCGAGCTGATGCGCACGGGCCGCCCGCTGCTGCTCGACCTCGGCGGCGGGTGGACCGCCGAGGGCTGGCTCGACCGGGTCGACCTCGTGGTCGGCCGCTGCCGCGCGGACCTGTCCGGGCTGCTGGTGCGCCCGGACGGGCACGTCGCCTGGGCCGCCGACGGGCACTCCGGCGAAGCGGAGCTGCACTCCGCGTTGACCCGTTGGTTTGGTGAGCCAGTTTGGGCCGTACGGGCGGCGAATTCTGCCTGAACGCACACCCGGATGGGGGAGGTGAATTCGGAGCGTAGGCGGCTCCACTTTCGATCACAGGCAGTCAACTGTGAATGACCCGATTGATACCTGAACGAGCCCTGACATTCGGAAATCGGTAGTTACCGTGTGAGAGGGAGAGCCTGCCAGGGGTGACAGGCTGAGGGTGCGGTGCCGGATCAATCGGTCTTTCTTCGCAGTGGGAGAGCGAGGAAACGGGGGGAGAGGGGTGTTGTGGAAGGTGCTGCACGTGCGGCCCGGTACCGGGACGTCTTCGGGAACGGCGAGTTCCGCTCGCTGTGGTTCGCCGAGCTGATTTCGACCGCTGGCGACCAGGTGGCGCGAGTCGCGCTGTCCTACCTGGTCTACCAGGGCACGGAGTCGGCGGCACTGGCCGCGCTCACCTTCGCCCTGACCATGTTGCCCGCGCTGTTCGGCCCGCTGCTCGCGGGCCTGGCCGATCGGTATCCGCGCCGTCAGGTCATGATTGTGGCCGATGTGCTGCGTGCCGTTCTGGTCGGCTTCATGGCCATCCCCAACCTTCCGCTCTACCTGATGTTTCCCCTTGTTTTCGTCGTCACTTTGGTCACTTCGCCGTCGAATGCGGCGCGCGGAGCACTTCTCGCCGACGTTCTTTCGGGCGATGAGTTGACCGTCGGACAGGGCCTGCGGGGCATGGTCGACCAGGTCGGGCAGGTCGGCGGCTACGCACTCGGCGGTTTCCTGATCGCGGCCTTCTCGGCCAACGGGGCGCTGCTGGGAGACGCGGCGAGCTTTGTGCTCTCCGCATTGTTGATCATCTTCGGGGTGCGCAGGCGCCCGGCCGCGAACGCGGGCGGGGAGCACATCTCGCTGTGGGAGTCGACCCGGCGCGGGGCCGTGCTGGTCTGGTCGGACCAGCAACTGCGCACGCTGGTCGCGCTGATCTGGATGATCGGCCTGCCGGTCGCGGCCGAGGGGCTCGCGGTGCCCTACGTGGCGCAGACCGCGCATCAGGACCCGGTGGCCTCGGGCTGGTTGCTCGCCGCGAACCCGCTGGGTGCCGTGCTGGGCGCGTTCCTGATCACCAAGCTGGCGCCCGCGCTGCGGCTGCGCCTGATGGGGCCGCTGGCCGCGGCCTCCGGACTGCCGCTGCTGGTCTGCGTGCTGCAACCACCGGTGGCGGTGTCCTGCCTGATGTTCGGGCTGTCCGGGGCGGCTGCCGCCTACATGGTGGTGGCACCGCCCGCGTTCATCCAGCGCACCCCGGTCACGGGGCGTGGCCAGGCGATCGGCCTGATGTCCTCGGGGGCCATCGCGGCCCAGGGCATCGCGGTCGCACTGGCGGGGGTCGTCGCCGAGGCAACGGGTTCGGCGGGTGCACTGGGCATTACCGGCGTCGCCACCCTCGTGGTGGGCGCCGCGCTGGCGCTGGCCTGGAAACGGGCCAGCGGTGGGGCGGTGCTCAGTGACGCCTAAGCGGGCCGGTGCTCACCGGCCCGCCGCACGGCGCGAGCGGTCTTCCGCTACGCCGGGGTCCACGACCTCGTCACCATTGGGCGCAACCCCCTCCCGGTCGCTCGCACGGGCTTGTTCGTGGCCAGTCTGCACGCACCACGGTCACAGCGCCAGGGGCCTGATCAGCCCTGATGCGCTTTCGTGGCCTAATCCTACAGAGGGGGTCTCTGATGTTGCGTGAGTTTCTTGCCGTTCGACGCTGGGAAATGTGGACAGTTCCCCGACAGGCGCTGGTGCACATGCTGCTGGTGGAAGCAGTGGCACTCGCGGTGGTGGTCTGGTCCGCGGCGGGTGCCTCCGTCAGCTCATCGGACCTGCTGGTGTTCTCCCTGCTGATCGTGTGCGCCGTGGTGCACAACGAGATCGCCAGGGGCATCGAGCGGGCTCGTCGCGACATCGAGAACAACGCGCACGTCGACCTCTCCTCGGTGTGGCTGTTCGCCGGGGTGCTGCTGCTGCCGACCGTGCTGACCGCCGTGCTGATCACCATCACCTACGTGCACTACTGGTGGCGCAACCCGCGCATCCCCGTGCACCGCAGGATGTTCGGCATCGCGGTGCTCGTGCTGTCCGCCAGGGCCGCCGAGCTGGTGCTCACCCTGTGCGTCGGCGGGCCCGGCAGCCTCGCGGGCGGTCTGCCGCTGCCGATGGTGGTGGCCGTCGTGGTGCTCGCGCTGCTGGTCTACACCGCCGTGGACGTCGCGCTCATCGCGATCCGCGTCGCCCTGTGCCGCAACCCCGGCGTGACGGTGCGCAAGGTGTTCGGCGACCCCGCCAACCACATGCTGGAGATCGCCACCCTGTGCCACGGCGCGCTGCTGGCCTTCGCGCTGGGCTACCACCCCGCGCTGGTGGTGCTCGCCCTGCCGCAGGTGCTCGTCCTGCACCGGGCCGTGCTGCTCAAGCAGGTGGAGGAGAAGGCCCGCACCGACGCCAAGACCGGGGTCTTCAACAGCGAGGGCTGGCACCGCAAGGCCCACCACGAGCGGGACCGCGCGCTGCGCGCCAAGGACGGCTTCGGCCTGCTGATGATCGACCTGGACCACTTCAAGCGGGTCAACGACACCTACGGGCACGTCGCTGGGGACGCCGTGCTCAAGGCCGTGGCCACCGCGATCAGCAGCGAGGTCCGCGAGTACGACTCGGTCGGCCGCTTCGGCGGTGAGGAGTTCGTGGTGCTGCTGCCCGGCATGTCCGAGCACGACGGCATCGGCGTGGCCGAGCGCATCCGCGAGGCGGTGACCAGGCTGGCGGTGGACGCCCCGGTCAACGGGTCGACCACCACGATCACCAACCTGTCCGCCTCGATCGGCGTGTCGACGTACCCCAGCGCGGGCGAGGACCTGGAACCACTGCTGCTGGCCGCCGACGCCGCCCTGTACGAGGCCAAGAACACCGGCCGCAACCGCGTGGTCAGCTGGGCCAGCCTGGTCAAACCGAGGCTGGCCCTGGCGGCCTGAGGGCTCAGCCGCTGACGATCCGCTTGGCGCCGAAGTAGTCGTTGCCGGACCGCTCGATCGGCACGACCTTCACCACCTCGCCGACGTCGGGGGCGTGCACCACCTTGCCATCGCCGATGTACATCGAGACGTGGTGGATGTTGCTCGCGGTGCCGTAGAACACCAGGTCACCGGGGCGCAGGTCGGCGCGGGCCACAGGGGCGCCCTCGTTGTACTGCGTGGTGGTGATCCGGGTGATGCTGACCCCTGCCTGCCGGTACGCCCACTGCACCAGCCCGGAGCAGTCGAAGCCGGACGGGGTGGTGCCGCCGTACACGTAGGGCACACCGACCTCGCCCAGCGCGGCGCGCACGGCGTTGCCCGCGGTGCCCGCCGGTACCTGGAGCGAGCCGACCGAGTCGCCGCGGTCGGACCTGAGCACGGTCTTCTGCGTGGGGCTGAGCCTGCTGTAGGCGGCCTGGGCCTCCCGCTGCGCCTTCTCGGCATCGGCCTTGCGCTGGCCCAGCTCGTCGGACAGCTGCTGGGCCTTGGCCGCCGCCTCGTCGGCGCGCCTGCGGGCATCGGCCGCGCGGTGATCGGCCTCGCCCGCCTTGTCCAGCGCGGCGCCGAGCTTGTCCATGGCCTCGCGGTTGCGGGTGCTGAGCTGCTCCAACAGCCAGGACCGGTCCAGGAAGTCGCTGGGCGACTGGCCGGTGAGCAGGGCCGACATGCTGTTGAGCTGCGCACCCTGGGCGGTGGCCGAGATGAACCCGTCCACCTGCTCGCGGAACTTGCCCTGCTCGGCCTGCGCGGCGGACAGCGCCTGCTTGGCCCGGTCCAGCTCCGCACCGGCCTGGCCGACCTCGGCCCGTTTGGCCTTGAGGTCCTCCTGGGCCACGTTGAACTTCTCGCTGACCTCCTCCTGCGCACGGCTGGCCGCCTGTAACTGGGCAAGGGCGTCCGCGGGGGGATCGGCCACAGCGGAGGTGGGGGTCAGGCCGACAACGGCGGCCGCCACACCCACCCCGCACAACACGCGCTTGAACGAGTTCACGATCGGTACTACGCGGGGCGAGGCCGTTCGGTTGAGATCAGTCTGTGATCTCCGCCCCACGCGGGCGGCGGTGGTTGCCCTCGACGACCACGGTGTGCGCACCGCGCCGCTGCGACGTGCGGTTACCAAATGTCCAGTCTGCCCCTGACCCCCGGTTCACCGCTGCTCGTAGGATGCACTCGACACGCCGCCGTGCCTGCCTGTCGCCGCGCGTCCCGAGATCGTCGGCAGGGCCCACAACCCCCGAGGAGTGACGAACGATGCCCATCGCGACCCCCGAGGTCTACGCCGAGATGCTGGACCGGGCGAAGGCGAACGAGTTCGCCTACCCCGCCATCAACGTGACCTCGTCGGAGACGCTGAACGCGGCACTGCGCGGTTTTGCCGAGGCCGAGAGCGACGGCATCGTGCAGGTCTCCACCGGAGGCGCCGAGTTCCTCTCCGGCACCAAGGTCAAGGACATGGTCACCGGTGCCGCCTCGCTGGCCGAGTTCGCGCACGTGGTCGCCGCCAAGTACCCGGTGAACATCGCGCTGCACACCGACCACTGCCCCAAGGACAAGCTGGACGGCTTCGTCCGCCCGCTGCTGGCGATCAGCCAGGAGCGCGTCGCCCGCGGTGAGAACCCGCTGTTCCAGTCGCACATGTGGGACGGCTCCGCGGTGCCGCTGGACGAGAACCTGACCATCGCCGCCGAACTGCTCGACCAGGCCGCCAAGGCCAACATCATCCTCGAGGTGGAGATCGGCGTCGTCGGCGGCGAGGAGGACGGCGTCGCCAACGAGATCAACGACAAGCTGTACACCAGCACCGACGACTTCCTGAAGACCCTGGCCTCGCTGGGTGCCGGTGAGAAGGGCCGCTACCTGCTGGCCGCGACCTTCGGCAACGTGCACGGGGTCTACAAGCCGGGCAACGTCAAGCTGCGCCCGGAGGTGCTCAAGGCGGGCCAGGACGTGGTGGCCGAGAAGCTGGGCAAGCCCGGCAGCAAGCCCTTCGACCTGGTGTTCCACGGCGGCTCCGGCTCGCTGCTCGAGGAGATCCACGAGTCGCTGTCCTACGGCGTGGTGAAGATGAACATCGACACCGACACCCAGTACGCCTTCACCCGGCCCATCGTCAGCCACATGTTCACCAACTACGACGGTGTGCTGAAGATCGACGGCGAGGTCGGCAACAAGAAGGTCTACGACCCGCGCAGCTACCTCAAGGCCGCCGAGCAGGGCATGGCCGCCCGCATCACCCAGGCCTGCGAGCACCTGAAGTCGGCTGGTCGCATGATCGCCGGCTGAGCTGGTCCGCACCACGTCGAGCGCGTCCGGCAACTGCTGGGCGCGCTCGACGCCTGTGGCGGGATCGCGTCAGCAGTGCGCGCACCAGCCCGGCGACCAGCACCGCGCCGACCACCACGCTGTACGAGGCGGCCATGCCCAGCAGCGGCTGGTCCTGGAACGCGCTGCCGCCGAGGAACCCGATCAGCGCGGCCTGGGTGCCCCACAGCGCGACCCCGAGCAGCTCCGGGGGCAGGTACCAGCGCGGCGCGAAGCCCAGCGCCCCGGCCGTGGCCATCGTGGCGAACCGCCCGGCCGGCACGTAGCGCGCGAACACGATGAGCAGCCGTCCACGCCTGCCGAGCTGCTGCTGCGCCCAGGACTGCGCGCGGCGACCGCGCTCGGTGCGCTGGATGCGGGCCAGCACGCGCGGACCGGACCGGCGGCCCAGCACGTAGCTGATCGTGTCACCGGCGAAGGCGCCCGCGGCGGCCGTGATCACCAGCAGGGCCAGCCGAACCGGGTCCGGGGCGATCAGCACGCCGACGATCACCACCGTGGTCTCGCTCGGCATGAACGGCAGCAGGGCGTCCAGGGTGGCGACCGCGAACACCACCAGCCACAGCCACGGCGAGCTGACCAGCTCGTGCAGCAGTCCGACGAGGTCAAACACGGGCCAGCTCACTGACCGAGGTCCACGCGGCGCGGGCGAGCTCGCGCCGGTTGTCCGCGCGCACCACGGGGTGCGCCGTCACGCGGACGGCCAGGTCGCGGGCGTGCGCCACCCTGGCCAGCGAGCTCAGCAGCGAGTCCGAGCCCAGGTAGGCGGCGACCGTGCTCGGTTGCCCTGCCTGCGTGTAGCGGACGCTCACCGGGCGGACCAGCGCCCCGGCGTCCAGCGCGGCCTGGAACGCGGCGGTGTGGAACCGGCCGGTCCGCCGACCGCACCAGGTGGTCCCCTCCGGGAACACCAGCACCGAACGGCCCGAGCGCAGCACGGCCGCCAGCTCCGCGACCGTGCCGGGCAGGGCGCGCAGGTTGCCCCGGTCGATGAACACGGCGCCGCCGCGACGCGCCATGCCGCCGATCACCGGCCAGGCGGCGACCTCCCGCTTCGCCAGCGGCACGAGCGGTTCCACGGCATTGAGCGCGATCAGGTCCAGCCAGGACACGTGGTTGGCCACCACCAGCGTGCCCGGTGCCGCGCTGAGCAGCTTCGTGTTGGCATGCAAGCGGATCCCGAGCGCGTTGAGCACTCGTGACGCCCTGTCCGGGCCGGGGGCCGCCAGCGCGCCGAGCATGCGCACCACCCGGCCCGCCGCGGCCGAGGAGGGCAGCGCGGGACGCTGGTCGGTGACACACCCCGTGTCGCACGGGGAAACGGGCAGCCACTGGTTCATCGGTCCGCCCCCAGGAAGTGGTCGAGGTAGCGCGGGTTGATCCGTTCCAGGTCGAGCAGCACGAACAGGTCGGCGGTACCGAACTCGGGATCGTGCGCGGGTGGGCCGCACACCCAGGCGCCCAGCCGCAGGTAGCCGCGCAGCAGCGGGGGCACGAGCGCGGCACTGGTAAGTCCTGTGTGGACAGTGGGTGGGGTCCACGGGGTGTGCGGGCGGACCCGCATTCCCTGGGGGCTCAGGTGTTTGGCCTCGGCGAGGGCCCAGGTCGCGGTGGCCGCCTCGGGTCCGTGCCGCAGCGGGACCGATGCGCAGCCCGCGAGGTGGCGGTGTCCGGACAGCAGCACGTACCTGGCCAGTGCGGCCCACAACAGGTTGATCACGGCCCCGGTGCGGTGGTCCGGGTGCACGCAGGAGCGGCCAGCCTCGACCAGGTCAGGCCGAATCCCGTGCAGTGCGCTGAGGTCGAACTCCGAGTCCGAGTACAGCCGCGCCGTCCGGCCGGGGCGCAGCAACCGGTACGTGCCCACCACCGTGCCGGTTGTGGTGGCCTGCACCACCAGGTGGTCGCAGAACTCGTCGAACGGGTCGAGGTCCAGTCCGGGCACGGGGGTGCCCAGCCGCACGCCGAGCTCGGCGGTGAACACCTCGTAGCGCAGGCGCTGTGCCTGCCGAACGGTCTCCGCGTCGTCAGCGACCCGGACCGTGTAGCGCTCGACCTCCTGGATCGGCGCGCTGCCAGCGAATTTTCCCATGTGTCCATCGTGGACAATCGGGAAATGCTTGGTAATGCGGAATCTTACCCAATCGTTCGGGGGGTTATCCCCCCACTGCGAACCCGCCGCGCGAACGGAGAGAGCGCAAAAGGCACATCGCAGAGCCTTCCCAGGTCTGGGGGCCTGGGAAGGCTCTGCTTCAGGCGGCGACCGGCACCGGGCGAGCTGGGTGTGCCCGGTGTCTGCCGACCGCCCACTCCACCGCGAACCAGCCGAGGGCCGTGGCGACCAGTACGGCAGGCCAGGAGCCGAGGGCGGCCGGTGGAGCCTGTGCGACCGCGCCCTGCCCCCACAGCGCGGCGTACCCGAACGCGGTGACCAGCATCGCACCCCCGACCGGGACGAGCACCGCGGGCAGCAGCAGCGCCAGGTCGACCGCCACCCCGACGGCGATCACCCAGAACGGCACCACGCACGGCGGGAAGTCCAGCGCCGTCATCAGCCCCAGCACCAGCACCCGGTAGCCCACGTACGCCCCGGCGATCAGCGTGGCCACCCACCTGCCCAGCAGGAACCGCTTGGCCACCGCCAGGACCAGGGCCGCCGAGAGCAGGCACCACACCGGGTACAGCCACTCGGGCAGTCCCAGTGAGAAGTGCTCCACGGCGGCCCGGTCCACCGGGTGGCCGATCTGGCTCGCCGCGAACTCCAGCAGCTCCGGCTCGGCGTAGGGCCTCCCCTGATCCCACGCCGCCAACGACAGGACCCCGAACTCCTGTTGCTCGTTGGGGAACCACAGGTTCTCCATGAAGAAGAACGCCAGCGCGCCGAGCCCGACCGGCCGCACCCACGAGGGCCCCGTTCCCCGCGGGTAGTGCAGCACCCAGCCACGGATGACCCCGATCATCGTGACGGTCGTGCCGCAGTAGAGCAGCACGTGGGTGATGCTCCACGCCGTGAGGTCCAGCCCGTTCACGGTGTGGTTGACCAGGTCGAGCGGGATGGTCACCAGGAAGGAGCCCAGCCCGATCTGCATGAACCGCAACGAGGTCCGGTCGGCCCCGTACCCGGTGTAGGTGTGGAACAGCACCAGGGCGACCCCGATGACCGTGCCGACGGTGTTGATGTCGTGCGGCGGCGCCAGGGTGTCCCGGATCCACTTGAAGTGCCAGGCCACGTCCCACCCCGCGCCCAGCGCCTTGAAGGCCAGCGCGGTCAGCCAGCCCAGGTACAGCACCGTGAGCACCGGTGCGGGCGTGACCCGCCCCGGCTCCCCTCGCGTCCACAGTGGACGTACCTGGTGCTCCAGGAAGTTCCTCGCTGCCCCCGCCATGCGCCTATCCTGGTGGCTGGGCAGGGCGGTCCGGTATGGGGAATTTCCCCTATGTGGGGTGGGGACAACCCCCCAATTCCACGTTCACCCGCTGTGATCGGCCGTGCTCAGCCGCTCGGAGTCACCCTGAGGCGTCCGCAGCGGGTAACGGTGCAGGAACCAGGTCGCGGCCAGCCACAGCACCAGTAGCGAGCCCGCCGCGACCGGCGCCGACCAGTCCGCCCTTGGCGGCGCGCTGAGCAGCACCGACTGCACCGCCAGCAGGGCGTAGGAGGCGACCGTGACCAGTACGGCGCCGACCACCGGCCGCAGCCACTGGGAGATCGGCAGCAGGAACACGGCGTCCACGGCCAGCCCGGCGGCGATCAGGAAGAACGGCACGGCCGATGGCGGGAAGTGCGTGGCGGACAGCACGAGCCAGAGCAGGGCGCGGAAGCCCACGTAGAGCCCGGCCATCGCGGTGGCGGTCCACCGCCTGCCGATCAGCTGGCGGCCGATCGCGAGGATCACCACGCAGGCGCCGATGCCCCACACCGGGTAGACCCAGTCCGGCATCGGCAGCGAGAAGCCCGCCAGTGCTTCCCGGCCCACCGGGCGGCCGATCTGGTTCGCGGCGAACTCCAGCAGCTCCCGGTCGGCATACGGGTGGCCGGGGTCGCGGTCCCAGGAGGCCAGCTCCAGGATGCCGTACTCCTGCTGCTCGTTGGGGAACCAGAAGTCCTCGAACACCAGGGTGAGCAGCACCAGCCAGCCCGCGGTGAACCAGCGGCCCCGGCCCGCGCCCCGGTACCAGCCCATCGCCACCCCGATCAGCATCGCCGCGGTGCCGATGAACAGCAGCGAGTGCGAGGGGCTCCAGGTGGTGATGTCCAGACCGTTGACGTTGTGGTTGACCACGTCGATCGGGATCGCCACCAGGAAGATCCCGGTGCCCCACTGCATCCAGCGCAGCGTGCGGCGGTCGGCCCCGTAGCCGGTGTAGGTGTGGAACAGCACCAGCGCCACCGCGATGCCGGTGCCCACGGTGTTCAGGTCGTGCGGCGGGGCCAGGTCGTCGCGCAGGGTCTCGAAGTGCCAGGAGATGTCCCAGGAGCCGCCGAGCAGTTTCAGCACCAGCGCCACGAACCACCAGGCGTACATGATCGAGAACAGTTCGGCGGGCGTCTCGCGGCCCGCCGTGCCCCTGGTCCAGTACAGACCCCACAGCTCGCGCACGCGCGCCACCGACCAAGAACCGTTCTTCGTGCTCACCGCCCGAGGATGCCAGACGGGTTTCACCCGATCGAGGGGTGACGCTCGTTGCCCACGGGGTGGCGGGGTGGGCAAGGTCACCGGTCTGGTCCGCACGTCCCGAAGGGAGGTAGCACGTGAACAAGCGAGTCGTCGCCGGTGTGGTCGTGACCGCACTGGTCCTGGTCGCCGGTGGTGTCCTGGTGCGGATGCTGCTCACCTGAGCCGTCAGGCACGATTGCCGGTATGAGCTTGAACGAGAACCTGCTCGGCCCCGGTCCCACCCTGCTGCCCGACCGGCCTCAGTTGCAGGAGGCCGCCGAGGGCGGCACCGATCCCGGTGACCTGGTGCGCATCGCCCCCGACTTCAGCGAGGCCTGGGCGCTGCTCGCCGAGCGGGCGCTGAACTCCGGTGACCCGATCGCCGCGTACGCCTACGCGCGCACCGGCTACCACCGCGGGCTCGACCAGCTGCGCAGGTCGGGCTGGAAGGGCTTCGGGCCCGTGCCGTGGAAGCACCGCGCCAACCAGGGCTTCCTGCGGGCGCTGGCCGCGCTGGCCAAGGCGGCGGGCGAGATCGGGGAGACCGAGGAGTACGAGCGCTGCCGCGGGTTCCTCGCGGAGAGCGACCCCGAGGCGCCCGTGGCCACCGGCCTGGCCTGACCTTGGCGAACCGGGTCCTCGCCGAGCTGCGGCGCAGGCTGAGGCGGTTGCAGCGCACGGCACTGCCCATCGGGCAGGCGGGGGTGGCCGCGGGCGGCGCGTGGCTGATCGCCACGGAGCTCGTCGGCCACCCCCACCCCTTCTTCGCGCCCTCCGCGGCGGTGACCTGCCTGGGCGTTGCCATGGGCCAGCGGCTGCGCCGGGTGGTCGAACTGGTCGTCGGGGTCAGCGTGGGCGTGGGCATCGGCGACCTGCTGATCTCCCGGATCGGCTCGGGCACCTGGCAGATCGTGCTGGTCGTGGTGCTGGCGATGGCCGCCGCGGTGCTGCTCGACGGCGGGGCGGTGATCGCCCTGCAGTCCGGGACCTCGGCCGTGCTGGTGGCCACGCTGCTGCCGCCGAGCACGACGGGCGGTTACGACCGCATGGTGGACGCGCTCATCGGCGGGGCCACCGGCCTGGCGGCGATGGCCCTGCTCCCGGCGAACCCGTTGACCCTGGCCCACCGGCACGCCGACACCGTGCTGCGCGAGCTGGGGGCGGTGCTGCGCGCGATCGGCGATGCCGTCACGGCCCGGGACGCCGTGGCCGCCGCCGCGGCGCTGACCAGGGCGCGGGCCAGTCAGCGCGCGCTGGACGAGTTCAAGGCGGCACTGGTGACCGGCACGGAGGTCGCCACGATCGCACCGATCCGCTGGCGCCGCCGCGGCGAGCTGGACCGGTACAAGCTGGCGCTGGGCGCCGTGGACCTGGCGATCCGCAACACGCGGGTGCTCGCGCGCCGGGCGATGTCGGTGCTGCGCGACGAGGAGGACGTGCCGCAGGGCCTGCCGCTGGTGCTCAACGGACTCGCGGACTGCGCGGATGCCCTGCGCAGGGAGTTGGCCAGGCAGGTGGACCCGGTGCTGACCCGCGCGCTGCTGCGCGACCTGGCCGCACGCACCGACGAGCTGCTGGCCGGGGCCGGGTTCTCGGTCCGCGTGGTGGTGGCCCAGCTGCGCTCGATCATCGTGGACCTGCTGGTGGCCAGCGGGGTGAGCCGGGCGGACGCGATCGGCGCCCTGCCCGCCCTGCCCGAGGCCGAGGGCGCGTAGTGCGGTGGCCGTGCCCGCTGGTCGGGCGCGGCCACCGCACTCAGCCCGCTGGGCGGTTCAGCACACCGAGCAGCGCCATGTGCAGCGCCCGGTGGTCGCGCGGGTCGTGCACCACGCACGAGGCCCCGCGCAGCCGGTACCACTCGTCCGCCTCCTCGTAGCGCACGTACACCGAGACGAGTCCGTCCTCGCCGGCCTCGGTGCGCAGTTCGAGGTCGCCGGTGATCACCCCGACGTCGTCGGTCATCACCCCGCCGGGGCCAGACGCGAACGGGGACGAGTATTCGGCCATCAGCACCTACCGAGCATGTCCTGCAGAGCGCTCTTCTCCGCGGAGTTGACAGTGAGCGAGTACTTGGACTTCACGTGCGTCCACATCTTCGCGTACGTGCACCAGTACGAGGTCAGCGGAGGCTTCCACAGATCGGGTGACTTGTCGCCCTTGGACTCGTTCACCGCGCCCTTGACGGCCACCAGCTGCGGGTAGCTCAGGTCGTTGGCGAAGTCCTGGCGCCGCTGCGCGGTCCAGCCGGAGGCGCCGGTGCGCCAGGCGTCGGCCAGCGGCACCATGTGGTCGATCTGGATGGCCGAGGCGCTGGTCTGCGTGGAGCCGTCGTACGGGCTGTACCAGGTGCCGGACTTGGCCGCGCAGGACGAGTCGGTCTGCACGTTCGTGCCGTCGCGCTTGAGCACCATCTCGCGGGTGTTGCAGCTGCCCTCGATGGTGATCCAGTGCTTGAACTTGTCCCGCGAGTAGCCAGCGGAGGAGCCGTCGGGCTGGACCCGCAGCCCGTTGAGCTCGTTCACCGCGGTGGTCTTGTCCGGGATGTTCGGCGGGGTCGCGGAGGCCGGGGTGCTCACCCCGAGGACCGCGACCACCGACAGCGCTCCGGCGGCTAACAGCCCGCGTACGGCACGAAAACTATTCATCGTCACTCCACCCGAGTTGGTGACTAATTGACCAATCGACGATGGCGCACGATGTGATCTATGGCAACACCTTCCGGTGACACCTAGCGGGACTAAATGCTAACTCCTGGTGACCGATTTGGCTCAGATCAGGCCGCGCACCAGCCGCAGGTCCTCGGTGTGCCGGTACCAGGTCCACTTGGTGACCTGCCTCGGGTGCACCACCCCGTCGCTGACCGGTGCGCTGGGCACGCACCCCACCTGGACCGCCCGCCCCTGGGTCACCGTGGTCCGCCGCACCAGCAGCTGTCGCCGCACCACGCGCACCACCAGACCCGGACCGCGGTCCGGATCGGGTCCCACCGTGAGCTGGCCCGCCTGCCCGCGCAGCACCTGGGTCTCGTCGCAGTAGGCCACGCCACGCACCGGCCGGAACACGCCCTCGCCGACGATCACCCCGCCCGAGTCGTCGCGGATCAGCGGCACCGGGTCCGGGTCGGCCCGCAGCGCCAGGTCCAGCGCGCGCCCGGGGTCGGTCGGCAGGTCCCAGATCCGCGCGACCACCGAGTCCTCGCTGGTGGGCAGGTAGCCCACGGGCACCTCGGCGAGCCGCTCCGTGCGCAGCAGCCGCAGCACGACCGCGGCCAGGTCCGCGTCCGTTCCACGCACCAGGAGCCGGCGCCCGTCCAGGCCCTTGACCAGCGGATCCACCTCGGTGCGACCGGGTTTGGCGGCCACCTCGCGCACCTCAAGATCGTCACGGTCGGCGAACATCGGTGACGCCCCGTGGCCCGCGTCCTTTCCGCAGGCCAGCACTAGTGCGCCCACGACCACCTCCTGGTCTACAGTCAATCACCGGCATTCGGCCTGCAGTCGTCTAGCACGGGGAGTTTCACATGCCTGCCATCGTCCTGATCGGCGCCCAGTGGGGCGATGAAGGCAAGGGCAAGGCCACCGACCTGCTCGGTGACCGGATCCAGTGGGTGGTCCGCTACCAGGGCGGCAACAACGCCGGGCACACCGTGGTGCTGCCCGACGGCCAGAGCTTCGCCCTGCACCTGATCCCCTCCGGCATCCTCTCGCCCGGGGTCACCAACGTGATCGGCAACGGGGTGGTCGTGGACCCCGGCGTGCTGCTTGAGGAGCTGGCCGGGCTGGAGGAGCGCGGGGTGGACACCGCCCGCCTGCTGATCTCCTCCGACGCGCACCTGATCATGCCGTACCACGTGGCCATCGATAAGGTCACCGAGCGCTACCTGGGCAAGTCCAAGATCGGCACCACCGGTCGCGGCATCGGCCCCGCCTACCAGGACAAGGTCTCCCGGGTGGGCGTGCGGGTGCAGGACCTGCTGGACGAGAAGATCCTGCGGCAGAAGGTCGAGGCCGCGCTGGAGTTCAAGAACCAGCTGCTGGTCAAGGTCTACAACCGCAAGGCCATGGACGCCGAGCAGGTCGTGGACGGGATGCTGGAGCACGCCAGCGCCTTCGCGCACCGCATCGCCGACACCCGGCTGCTGCTCAACCAGGCCCTGGACCGCGGCGAGAACGTGCTGCTGGAGGGCTCGCAGGGCACCCTGCTCGACGTGGACCACGGCACCTACCCGTTCGTGACCTCCTCGAACCCGACCTCCGGCGGGGCCTGCGCCGGGTCGGGCATCGGGCCCACCCGGATCACCACCGTGATCGGCATCCTCAAGGCGTACACGACCCGCGTCGGCTCCGGGCCGTTCCCCAGCGAGCTGCACGACGACATGGGCGAGCTGCTGCGCAAGACCGGCGGGGAGTTCGGCGTCACCACCGGGCGCTCACGGCGCACCGGCTGGTTCGACGCCGTGATCGCCCGCTACGCCGCTCGGGTCAACGGCATCACCGACTACTTCCTCACCAAGCTGGACGTGCTGTCCGGGCACGAGAAGGTGCCGGTCTGCGTGGCCTACGAGGTGGACGGCGAGCGCGTGGACGAGATGCCCATGACGCAGACCGACGTGCACCACGCCGTGCCGGTGTACGAGGAGCTGCCCGGCTGGTTCGAGGACATCAGCCACTGCCGCACCTTCGAGGAACTGCCCGCCAACGCCCGCGCCTACGTGGAGCACCTGGAGCAGATCTCCGGGGCCCGCATGTCCGCGATCGGCGTGGGGCCGGGCCGTGAGCAGACCATCGTGCGCCACGACATGACGGGCGCCTGACGCACTCCGTGCCGTGCGCCTCGGTCAGAGCAACTGGTCGAGGCGCACGGTCACCGGGAACGGGGTCGTGGCGGTGAACTCCCCGGTGATCTCCTGGCTGTCCTGGTAGCCGAACTCTTTGGTGAGCTGGCACGCGGTCAGCGACGCCGGCTCCTCGATGTCCACGATCCAGTAGTGCGGGATGCCCGCCTCGGCGTACTCCTCACGCTTGGTCCGGTAGTCGGTGGCCGTCTCACCCAGCCTCGTGTAGTCGGAGATGGTCAGCAACTCGCCGAGCGGATTCGGTGGCGGGATCACGCGCCAGTCTCCCACAGCGCACCGACATTCCTCGGTCACCGAGCTTCTCCCAGAGTCCGGGCGCCGTTGACTTCGCGGGACCCCTCGCCAAGACTCGCTCGTATGGGTGAACTCCTGGTCGCACGTCTTCACGTGGACCTCCGCAGGCAGGCCAGTGCGGTCTGTCCGGTGCGCTGATCCTCCTTTCACCCCAAGCCTTTTCCCACCACGATCCGTGGTTCCCGCGCGCCCCCACCTCGGAGGAATCGTGTCGATTCCCACCCTGGCCGTCGCCGACCCGCCGCACACCGCCGCGCCGCCGACCGCCCCCGCCCGAACACCCCGAAGACGCAGGCTGCCCAACCTCCTGCGCTGGATCAGCCCGGTGGGCCTGCTGCTGTTGTGGCAGTTGGCCTCCAGCAGCGGAGTGCTCACCGAGGACAAGCTGGCCTCGCCGACGAAGGTCCTCTCCGCCGCGGTGGACCTCGCGGCCACCGGCGAACTCGGTGACGCGTTCGCCGTGTCCCTGCGCCGAGTCCTGCTCGGCGTGGCACTGGGCGCGGTGATCGCGCTGGTGCTGGGCATCACCGCGGGCCTGTCCCGCTGGGGTGCCGTGCTGGTCGACCCGCCGGTACAGATGCTGCGCACCCTGCCCTTCCTCGGGCTGGTGCCGCTGTTCATCATCTGGTTCGGCATCGGCGAGGAGCCCAAGGTCGCACTGGTCGCACTGGGCTTCTCCTTTCCCTTGTACCTCAACGTGTACGCGGGCATCCGCGACACGGATCCGCAGCTGCTCGAAGCCGCGGGCGTGCTGGGCTACACGCGGTGGGAGCGGCTGGTGCACGTGGTGCTGCCCGCCGCACTGCCGCAGACCCTGGTGGGGCTACGGCAGGGCCTGGGCGTCGCGTGGCTCTCGCTGATCGTCGGCGAGCAGGTCAACGCGCAGGCCGGGCTCGGCTACCTGATCAACAACGCCAGGGACTTCCTGCGCACCGACCAGGTCGTGGTCGGGTTGGTGGTCTACGCCGCGCTGGGCCTGGCAACGGACGCGGTGGTGCGCGCGGTGGAGAGGAGGGCACTGCGGTGGCGCAACACGTTGTGAGGGTTCGGGAACTGGTCCGCCAGTTCGGCACGCGCAAGGTGCTCGACAACCTCGACCTGGACGTGCGGCGCGGGGAATTCGTCGCCCTGCTGGGACGAAGTGGTTCCGGCAAGTCCACGCTGCTGCGCGTGCTCGCCGGGCTGGACCGCGAGGTGAGCGGTGACGTGCGTGTCGATGGCACGGTGTCGGTGGCCTTCCAGCAGCCGCGACTGCTGCCGTGGCGCAGGGTCTGGCGCAACGTGTCGCTGGGCCTGCACGGGGTGGACGGTCGGGCGGTGGCGGACCGGGCGCTGGCCGAGGTGCGGCTGAGCGAGCACGCCGAGGCGTGGCCGATCACCTTGTCCGGTGGTGAGGCCCAACGCGTTTCCCTTGCCAGGGCCCTGGTTCGCGAGCCGGACCTGTTGCTGCTGGACGAGCCGTTCGGGGCGCTGGACGCGTTGACCCGGTTGGCGATGCACCGGCTGGTCGAGGACCTGTGGCAGGCGCACCGGCCCGGCGTGCTGCTGGTGACGCACGACATCGACGAGGCGCTGCAGCTGGCCGACCGCGTGCTGGTCCTGGACGAGGGGCGCATCCGCGCGGAGCACCTGCCGCCGCCACGCCCGCGCAGGCACGCCGACCTGGCCGAACTGCGAGACCGTGTGCTCGCCGACCTCGGAGTGGAGAACCATGAGGCTGCGTAACGCCTTGCTGCCCGTGCTGGCCCTCGGAGCGTTGGCGTTGGCCGGGTGCGGCGGCACCTCCTCGGCGGGCACCACACCCGCACCGCAGGCGGTCAGCGCCGCGGACCTGGCCAAGGTCACCCTGAAGGTCGGCGACCAGAAGGGCGGCTCCCAGGCCCTGCTGGAGGCCGCCGGGCTGCTGAATACTCCGTACAAGATCGAGTGGTCCACCTTCACCTCCGGCCCGCCGCTGCTGGAAGCCGCCAGTGCGGGTGCGGTGGACCTCGGCGGGGTGGGTAACACGCCGCCGATCTTCTCCGCCGCGGCCAACGCGAAGATCGCCGTGGTGCAGGCGGCCCAGCACACCGGTCCCGGTGACGCCCTGCTGGTTCCCGAGGACTCGCCGATCCGCGATGCCAAGGAGCTCAAGGGAAAGACGATCGCGGTGGCCAAGGGCAGCTCGGCGCACGGGCAGCTGCTCGACGTGCTGATCCGGGCCGGGCTCAAGGTCAACGACGTGACGATCACCTTCCTGCAACCGGCCGACGCGTACACGGCCTTCACCCAGCACCGCGTCGACGCCTGGGCGATCTGGGACCCATACACCTCACAGGCCCTGCTGGAGGCCAAGGCGCGGTCCCTCGTGGACGGCAGCTCCGGCACCGCCAACGGCTACTCGTTCCAGGTGGCGGGGCGCAGCGCGCTGGGCGACGCGGGCAAGAACACCGCTATCCAGGACTACCTGTCGCGGCTGGCCAAGGCGCAGAAGTGGTCGGACAGCCACAAGGACGAGTGGGCCCAGGCCTGGTCCAAGGTCACCGGGCTCAAGCCCGAGGTGGCCAGGACCTCCGTCGGGCACGGGGCCACACTGCCCATCCCGTTGGAAGACAAGGTGATCGCCTCCGAGCAACAGCTCGCCGACGCGTTCAGCGATGCGAAGGTGTTGCCGGGCAAGGTGAAGTTCGCGGACTTCGTGGACACCCGTTACGAGGACAAGACCGGAGGTTCACGATGAGCGAGCTTGCGAGCGAATCATCGGCCACAGGGCCGGCGCGAAGCGCCGCACTGAGCGCCAATGAGGTGCGGCGATGAGCGTTGTGCTGCACTGGTTCCTGCCCACCTCCGGGGACGGGCGCCACATCGTGGACCGCTTCCACGGCTCGCAGGAGGCCGGGGCGCCCGCCCAGCGCGGCCCGGACATCGACTACCTGGGCCAGATCGCCCGTGCCGCCGAGCAGTTGGGCTTCGTCGGCGTGCTGACCCCGACCGGCACCTGGTGCGAGGACGCGTGGCTGACCACCGCCGCGCTGATCGGCCAGACCGAGCGGCTGAAGTTCCTGGTGGCCTTCCGGCCCGGGGTCATCTCGCCCACGCTGGCGGCGCAGATGTCCGCGACCTACCAACGGATCTCGCGGGGCAGGCTGCTGCTCAACGTGGTCACCGGTGGGGACGCGATCGAGCAGCAGCGCTTCGGCGACTGGCTGGACCACGACCAGCGCTACGCCCGCACCGACGAGTTCCTGAGCATCGTGCGCGGCCTGTGGAGCGGGGCGCAGGTGGACTTCACCGGCGAGCACCTCAAGATCGCGGGCGGCCTCGTGCCGGTGCCGCCGGACCCGCTGCCGCAGGTCTACTTCGGCGGTTCCTCCGACGCCGCGCTGCCGGTGGCGGCCCGCAACGCCGACGTCTACCTGACCTGGGGCGAGCCGCCCGAGCAGGTGGCGGAGAAGATCGCCAGGGTGCGGGCGCACGCCGAGGCGGCCGGGCGCACGCTGCGCTTCGGCATCCGGCTGCACACCATCAGCCGGGACAGCTCCGAGGCGGCCTGGGCCGAGGCGAACCGGCTCGTGGACGCCATCGACCCGGCCTCGCTCGCGCGGGCGCAGGAGCAGCTGCGCACCAGTCAATCCGTTGGCCAGCAACGGATGCTGGCCCTGCACGGCGGTCAGCGGGACAAGCTGGAGATCTACCCGAACCTGTGGGCGGGCATCGGCCTGGTGCGCGGCGGGGCGGGCACCGCGCTGGTGGGCAGCCACCGCGAGGTCGCCGACCGGATCGAGGAGTACCACGCGCTGGGCGTGGAGGAGTTCATCTTCTCCGGCTACCCGCACCTGGAGGAGGCGTACTGGTTCGGCGAGGGCGTGCGGCCCGAACTGGTCCGGCGCGGGCTGATCGCCGAGGGCGGACACTCGGTCCTGGCCGCGTGAAATAAACGGAGGCTGCCTCTGGTTAGAGCTGGTGAACTCATCTCCAGGGGAGGCACACGATGCGTGGACTGCTGCTTGACGAGAAGGCGGACAACGGGATCCGGCTCGGCGAGACGACCGAGCCGGTCCCCGCCGCCAACGAGGTGCTCATCGAGGTCAGGGCGATCTCGCTGAACTGGGGCGAACTGCACAGCACGTACGGCAAGGAGGACGGCGACGTCAACGGCTGGGACGCCGCGGGCGTGGTCGTGAAGGCCGCAGCCGACGGCAGCGGCCCGGCCGTGGGCGCTCGCGTGGTCACGTTCAACAGCGGCGGGGCGTGGGCGCAACTGCGTGCCGTGCCGTCCGGCCAGCTCGCCGTCCTGCCCGACACCGTGGACTTCGGCGAGGCCAGTGCCCTGCCGGTGGCCGGGGTCACCGCCCTGCAGGCGCTGCGCAAGCTCGGGCCGGTCGTGGGCCGCCGCGTGCTGGTGACCAGCGCCTCCGGTGGCGTGGGCCGCTTCGCGGTGCAGCTCGCGGCGCGCGCCGGGGCGCACGTCATCGCCTCCGTGGGCAGCGCCGCGCGCGGTGCGGGCCTGGCCGAGCTGGGGGCGGCCCAGGTCGTGGTCGGCCTGGAAGGGGTCGAGGCCCCGCTGCACGGGGTGCTGGACAACGTCGGCGGCCCGACCCTCGTGCAGGCCTTCGAGCTGCTCGCCCCGGGCGGCGTGATCCAGTCCATCGGCTACACCTCGGGCCAGCCCGCGGTGTTCGAGCCCTACGCCACCGTGCGGCCAGGGCACCGGCTGGAGGGCTTCATGATGGACTACGCCGGGGCCGAGGACCTCGCCTACCTGGTGAGCCTGCTCGCGGCCGGTGAGCTGGACGCGCAGGTGGGCTGGCGCGGTAACTGGGAGTCCCACCAGGACGCCATCGCCGCGCTCAAGGGCCGCAAGGTCGCGGGCAAGGCCGTGCTGGACGTGTCCTGACCCGGTGGCGGCCCTCACTCGCGGTTGAGGGCCGCCTCCTCCAGGTCCAGCTCGCGCTGCACCCGGCGGAACACCTCGTCGTCGATCTCACGGGCGTTGCGCGCGGCCAGGAACACCTCGCGCTCGGCCGCCAGCATCGTGCGGCGCAGCCTGCGCCAGCGGCTCGCGGGGCTCTCCCCGATCTCCTCCTCGGACCGGCCCAGCCGCTCCCAGGCCGCGTTGCCCCGGTGCTCGGCGATGGTCCGCAACCGGGCGACCACCTGCTCCGGGGTGCCCGAGTCGGCGGCCTCCTGGTCCAGCCGGTCGATGGAGGCCCGCGCCGCGTGGTACTTCACCTGCGCCTCGGCCAGGGTGTCGGTGTGCTCCTCGTTGGACTCCACGCCGAGCTTGCGGATCACCCAGGGCAGGGAAAGCCCTTGCAGCAGGAGCGTGCCGACCGTCACCACGAAGGTGAACAGCACGATGACGTTGCGCTCGGGCATGGACTCCGGCAGGGCGGCCGCCGCCGCCAGGGACACCACCCCGCGCATGCCCGCCCAGGCCACCACCGAGACCGAGCGCCAGCCCGGGTCCTCCTCGTTCTCGCGGATGCGCTTGGACAGCAGCCTGGGCAGGTACGTGCCCGGGAACATCCACACCACCCGGATCAGCACCGCCACCGCCAGTACCCCCAGCGCCGCGAGCAGCAGCGGCCAGGTCACGCCGCTCTCCCGGTAGACCAGCCGCACCTGTAGGCCGATCAGCGCGAAGACCCAGGACTCCAGCAGCACGTCGAAGGCCCGCCACACGGCCGTCTCCTGCAGGCGGGTGGCGTACCCGGCGCGCGGCGCGTTGTGCCCCAGGTACAGGCCCGCCGCCACCACCGCGAGCACGCCCGAGGTGTGCGCCGACTCGGCGATCAGGTACGCGCCGAAGGGCACCAGCATGCCCAGCGCGCTCTCCAGTACCGAGTCCGACAGCCGCTGCCGGACCGCGTGCACCAGCACCCCCAGCAGGTAGCCGATCAGCCCGCCGCCCACCGAGGCCAGCAGGAAGGTGCCGATGCCCTCGCTCCAGGACAGGGCCAGCCCGGTCGCCGAGGCCACCGCCACCTTGTACGCGGTCAGCGCGGTGGCGTCGTTGACCAGGCTCTCCCCGATCAGCACCGTCATGATCCGGCGCGGCAGGCCCAGCTTGCGGCCGATCGCCACGGCGGCCACCGCGTCCGGCGGGGCCACGATCGCGCCGAGCACCAGCGCCGCGGCCAGCGGCATGCCGGGCACCAGCCAGTACGTGGCCAGGCCGACGACCAGCGTGGTCGCCAGCACCAGGCCCACCGCGAGCAGCCCGATCGGCCGCACGCTGCGCCGGATGTTGACGTACGAGCTGTCCAGGGCAGCCGAGTACAGCAGCGGTGGCAGCACCAGGGGCAGCACCAGCTCCGGGTCCAGCCGGAAGTCCGGCATACCCGGCACGAAGGACAGGCCCAGCCCGACCGCGACGAGCAGCAGCGGCGCAGGCCAGTCGAACCGGCGGGCGATCGCGGTCACCGCGAGCGAACCGGCGAGCAACAGCAACAGTTCCGACCCGTGCACGGGGAGAGGGTAGTGACAATGGTGGGTATGAGCTGCGAACACGTGATCGGCGTGCAGGACATCGAGGTCGTCCCGGGCAGCACCGTCGGCTGCGAGGAGTGCCTGGAACTTGGCGAGTCCGCCTGGGTGCACCTGCGCATGTGCCTGTCCTGCGGGCACGTGGGCTGCTGCGACTCCAGCGCGCACCGGCACGCCACCGCCCACTTCCATGCCACCGGCCACCCGGTGATGCGCTCGTTCGAGCCCGGCGAGAGCTGGCGCTGGTGCTACGTGGACGAACGGCTCGTCTGAACCGATCACTGTCCGCAGCAGTCGGGTTGCTCTGTTCGAGTGATGAGCATCACTGGATGAGAGGGGTGTGACCATCCGACTGAGGACAGTTCTCTAGGCTCCTGGCTCGTGCGCGTCCTCGTGATCGGGTCCGGTGCCCGGGAACATGCCCTGCTGCTGGCCCTGTCGAAGGACCCTGCGGTCACCGCCCTGGCCTGTGCCCCCGGCAACGCCGGGACCGCAGGCCTCGCCGAGGTGTACGGCATCGACCTCGCCGACCCGGGCGCCGTCGCCGCACTCGCCAAGGAGTGGGGCGCCGAGCTGGTTGTCGTCGGCCCGGAGACCCCGCTCGTGCTGGGCGCCGCCGACCCCGTGCGCAGCGCGGGCATCCCGTGCTTCGGCCCGGCCAAGGAGGCCGCCCGCATCGAGGGCTCCAAGGCCTTCGCCAAGGACGTCATGCGGGCCGCGGGCGTGGCCACCGCCCGCAGCGAGACCGTGGACACCCCGGCCCGGCTGGACGCCGCGCTGCGCCGGTTCGGGCCCACCTGGGTGGTCAAGGACGACGGGCTGGCCGCGGGCAAGGGCGTGGTCGTCACCAAGGACTACGACGTGGCCCGCGCGCACGCCATGCACCTGCTCGACGGCGGCCACCCGGTGCTGCTCGAATCCTTCCTCGACGGCCCCGAGGCCTCCCTGTTCTGCGTGGTCGACGGCACCACCGTCGTACCGCTGCTGCCCGCGCAGGACTTCAAGCGGGTCGGGGACAACGACGCGGGCCCGAACACCGGCGGCATGGGTGCCTACAGCCCGCTGCCCTGGGCCCCCGAGGGCCTGGTCGACCAGGTCGTCGCCGAGATCGTGCAGCCCGTGGTCGACGAGCTCGCCCGCCGCGGCACCCCGTTCTCCGGGCTGCTCTACGCCGGGCTCGCCCTGACCTCCGAGGGCCCCCAGGTCATCGAGTTCAACTGCCGGTTCGGCGACCCCGAGACCCAGGCCGTGCTCGCGCTGCTGCGCACCCCGCTGGCCGGGCTGTTCCTCGCCGCCGCCGAGGGCCGCCTCGCCGAGCACCCCCCGCTGGAGTGGGAGCCCGGCGCCGCCGTCACCGTCGTGCTCGCCGCCGAGGGCTACCCCGGCCGCCCGCGCACCGGCGACGTCATCGCCGGTTCCGAGGCCGAGGGCGTGCTGCACGCCGGTACCCGCCGCCGCGAGGACGGTGCCGTCGTCTCCACCGGCGGGCGCGTGCTCTCCGTTGTCGGCACCGGCCCCGACCTCGAGGCCGCCCGCGCCGACGCCTACCGGCGGATCGGCGCCGTGCACCTCACCGGCTCCCACCACCGCACCGACATCGCCCTGCGCGCCGCCCGCGGCGAGGTGCACGTCCCCAACTAGCGGGAACCCCCAGCCGCTCGCGTTCGTCGAACTCAGGCACGGCACACACCATCGTTGGTAGCCTGCGAACCGGGTCCGAGCAGTCACGAAGCGTGCGGGGGCGAGCTATGGCAGCGACGAACGAACCGGGCGGCGCGATGTCCTCCCAGGTGAGATCCGATCTGGCCAGCATCGACTCCGTGGTCGGCTCCGCCTTCGACCCCTTCGGCGGGGCCGCCAACGCCTTCGCCGGGGTCAGCGGCGGCAAGCTGACCGTCAACCACGACACGGTGCTGCAAGCCGGCAAGGTCATCCAGGACCAGGTCGACCAGCTGAGGAATCTCGTCGTCCCGAAGGTCAGCCGACTGCAGCTGGGCCGGTTCGCCGAGGACTTCATCAGCCTGGACGTGGCCGACGAGTGGAACAAGCTGCTGGACAAGAACCCGGATTCCTACAAGAACCGGATCCTCCAATACGTGGACAGCTTGCAGAAGCTCGCCGATCAGCTGAAGACCGCGGCCCAGCAGTACGGCTACACCGAGGACCAGATCAAAGCCGCCTTTGGAGCTACCGAGTGACCTTTCGCGTCCGAGCGAGCGCCATCGTCCTGTTGTCAGCACTCGCCCTTGCCGGTTGCACGCAGGTCGACCAGGGACATCCAGGCCCGACGTCCTCGCCCACGAAGACGACCACTTCGCTCCCGCCGCGGCCGAGGGACATCGACCTGGCCAGGGTCGACCCGTGCAAGCTGCTCACCGCTGACCAGCAACGTACGCTCAAGATCTACCAAGCAGGTCCAGGACCGGACCAGACGCAGACCCCGGCGCCGACCTGCTCCTTCCAGGTCAGGTCACCCGCTGACTTCGTGTTGTCGCTCTCGCCCGAGTCCAAACGCGGGGTCGAGGAGTGGCTCGACAGCACCGGGAACGTCAAGAAGCGGGTGATCTCGGCTGACGGGTTCCCAGCCGTCCAGCTCATCAACATGGGCGATGACTGGAACAGCTCGAGCGGATCTTTCTGCCGGTCCCTCATCAGCACGGCGAAGGGCCAGGAGCTGTCGATGGACTTGGAACCGCTGAACAAGAACCTGACCCAGGCCCAGATGTGCGACATCACGCTCCAGGCCGTCAAGGCCGCGCTGGCGACACTGCAGACGATCAAGTGATTCGGGAGGGGTAGCGATGGGGATGTTCGAGGAGAGCGTCGCGGGCACCGCCGAAGCCGCTCCGCAGCGGGACAAGCTGGGCAACTACCGGTTCGAGGGGTACAGCAACTACGACCTGGCCGACCAGGTGGACAAGCTCAGCAAGGGCAGCGGCTCGACGGTGCTGCACGGGGTGGTGGACGCGCTCAAGGACATCGCCAAGGACCTGACGAACACCAACACCGTGCTGCGCACCGAGCTGGCCAAGATCGGCATCGACTGGCAGAGCGTGGCGGGGCAGGGCGCGACCGAGCAGCTGAGCTCGCACGCCGCCTACAGCGACGGGGCCGAGTACAACATCACCGACTCCTCGGGCGCGCTGATCACGCAGAGCGACTCGCACGCGGTGGCGGCGAGCGCGCCGAAGCCCTCCACGGACACGCAGAAGTCGTTCGTGGACAAGGCGGCTGGCGTCTTCGGCTACGAGACGGACCACGCGCGGCAGGTGGAGCAGGCCCAGCACGACCGGGACGAGGCGATCCGCCAGCTCAACGACTACCAGGCGAACAGCAAGACGGCGCTGGAGGGCCACCAGCCGCTGGGGCAGCCGCCGGGGATCGACCTGCAGGCGCAGGCGGTGCAGAACACGGCGGGGGCCACCTCGCTGGCGGGTTACGTGAGCGGCTCGGGTGTGGCCTACGCCGGTCCCGGCGGCGGCGCTGGCGCGCCTTTCGCCGGTCCCGGCTCGGCCGGGCCGGGTGCACCGGGCTTCGCCGCCCCTGGCGGCTTGCCCGGTGGCGGTGGCGTGCCGGGGCCGATGGCGCCTGGTGCGGTGACCGGTGCTGGCGGTCTGCCTGGCAGCCTGCCGACCACGGGTATGCCTGCGGCTGCTTCGGCGGCGGGCAGTGCGCTGGCCGGTGAGATCGGGCTGGGTGCCGCGGTCGCCGGTGGCGCGGGTGCGGTCGCGGCTGGTGCGAACAGCGGGTCGCCGCGCGGCATGGTGCGCGGTGGGTCCGCTGGTGGCGGGGCCGGGGGCGAGCGTGCCGGGGTGAGCCGGGCCAACTCGGGTCTGGGTGCCCTGAACGAGGAGCAGGCCGCGCAGGCCCGTGCCGCGGAGCGGATTTCCCCGCAGGCCAAGCAGGGTTCCTCGATGATGCAGCCCGCCACGGACAAGAAGAAGAAAGAGGAGGACGCCGAGCACGTGCGCAAGTACGGGGTGGAGGCGGACGACCTCTTCGGGGATCAGCGCATGGTCGCACCGCCGGTGCTCGGCGAGGAACCGAGCGCGTAGCACCGATGGCGGCCAACGACACGATCGTCCTGTCCGTGTTGGAGTTCGACGTGCTGTGGGAGGCGGAGCGATTCCCGCGCAGGCACGTGGCGCTGGACGTGCCCAGTCCGGGCGTGACGCACAGCGAGCGGGCCGAACTTGTTGCTGGGGCGTGGAAGTCGCTGGAGCAGCGCGGGTTGGCCAGTGCGCGGCGGGCGGAGCCGGAGCTGTCCGACGACCTGGCGCTGCTGGCCTACCCGCGCAGCTCGGTGTACGGCTTCGTGTGGGCGGACGGCCGCAAGATCAGTCTGCTCGCCGCGTCCAACGGGGGCGCCGGGCTGATGGGCGTGGTGGACAACGGCGAGGTGTGGCTGATCCGCACCAGCGGCGGAGCGCTGGCCGAGGCGGCGGTGTCGGTGGCCGGGGACGTGCCGGCGGGGCCGGGCCGTTCGGTGAGCCTGCCCAACGAGGTGCTGCGGGCCGCGGACGCCAGCTCGCAGGGTGATCCGCAGCGGCTGGTGCTGGAGCTGGAGCGCAACGGGGTGCCGTTGAGCCAGGCTCACGAACTGGTCGGCATGAGCGCGGACATGGGCACTCGCGGGCAGTTCGGCGTGGAGGCGGCCCAGGGGGCGCAGCGCCCGCGCCGGGCGAACAGGGTCGTGGCCTTCCACGACACGGCGCACGGCCGCTACCTGCACCTGGTCAAGCCCAGCGCGGACGGCACGCTGTGGAGCACCGTCACGCCCGCGGACAACCCCAGGCTGGCCGCTGCGGTGTGGGAGCTGGCCGAGGAGCTCTGATCACCCGTCCGGCTGACAATGGAACCGATGTCGGCCAGGTGCCGTCAGAGTGGGCGCCGGAGTCGGATTCGAGGGGGCGGCGGACGTGACGGCGACGAAGTTCAACTTCGATGCGATCGAGAGCTGCCGGACGGCCATGAACGGCCAGGCCGGGCAGTTCGGCGGGCTCAGCGACGGCTTCCAGGCCGGGGGCTCCACCAGCGCCGACGTGTTCGGCAAGCTCGACGCTTCGGCGGGCATCGCAGGGGCGGTGGACGGGCTCAACGGCACGGTGCACGGTGAGCTCAACGCCGCCGAGGAGCTGCTGCGCAAGGTGGAACGCGCACTCGACTCGATCGAGACGAACATCCACCAGACCGAAGAGGCCAACGCGAAGGGGCTCACCCCAGCATGAGCGAGCCTGCGAGCGTGGAAATGGGCACAGTATGAGCGCTGTCGACGAGGTGGCCGGGCTGCCCGGCGGCGGTGCGGTCGCCGAGATCGCGCGCAAGGTGGAGAACGCGCAACCGCAGGCTGTGCGCGACATCGCACAGCACTACCGGCAGGCCGCGGGCAAGTGCGAGGAGGGCGGCAAGGCCGTCACCAGCTCGGTGAACGCGCTGGACGGCGCTTGGGAGGGCGGCTCGGCTTCCGCGTTCACCACGTACATGGGCAACTTCACCAAGGCGGGCAGTTCCGTCTCGGAGGCGCTGAACAACGCCGCCGGTGGGCTGGAGGCCGCCGCGGGCACGCTGGAGACGGCGAAGTCCACTGTGGACCGTCGCTGCGAGGGCCTGCTCACCGAGGTCCGCAACTGGGACGCCGCCCACCCGCAGCCCAAGGACGGGGAGCGCGACGCGGCGATCAAGCCGTTGTGCGAGGCCGCCAAGGGCGACGTGCAGCGGGCGGTGGACACCGCCAACCACGAGCTGAGCTCCGCGCTGAACACGATCAAGGGCGCGATGAACATCGGGTCCAAGTTCTCCGCGCTGCCCGCCCCCGGCGACCAGCCGTTCAGCCCCGCACCGGGCCGCACCATCGAGTGGAAGGCCAAGCCGGAGCCGGTGACCTCCACCGGCTCGCAGTCCGCGGACACGCACAGCGGCCAGGGCCAGGGCACTGGCGCGGGTTCGGGTTCCGGCGGCGGTGGGGGCGGTGGCGGAGGAGGCGGCGACTACTCCGGTGGCGGCGGGGACGGCGGTGGCGGTGGTGGCGGCCTCGGTCCCAGCGGCGGCCCGCCCGGTGGTGGCGGTGGCCCCGCCCCGCAGGGCCAGGTCAAGGAGTGGATCGAGGAGGCGATGAAGATCCTCCAGGAGAACGGCGTGGACACGTCCAAGATGAGCGAGAACGACATCTGGGCGATCATCCAGCACGAGTCGGGCGGCAACCCGCACGCGATCAACCTGTGGGACTCCAACGCCAAGGCCGGGCACCCGTCCAAGGGCCTGATGCAGTGCATCGACTCCACGTTCCAGTCGCACAAGCTGCCCGGCCACGACGACATCTACAACCCGGTGGACAACATCATCGCGGGCGTCCGGTACTCGATCTCGCGCTACGGCTCGGTGTCCAACGTGCCCGGCATCCGGGCCATGTCCCACGGCGGTGCCTACCAGGGTTACTAGCTCGGTGTGGGTCGGGCCGAGTGGGCCCGCACTAACCTGACGGCATGCTCCCCGCTGCCACCCGTGCCGCCGTCCCGCCGTTCCACGTCATGGAGGTGGTGTCGGCCGCCGCCGAGCGCCAGCGCCTGCACGGGGACCTCGTGTCGTTGGCGGCCGGTCAGCCGTCCACGCCCGCGCCCGCCCCGGTGCGGGAGGCCGCGGCGCGGGCCATCGCGGAGCACGCGCTGGGCTACACCGAGCAGCTGGGCATTCCCGAGCTGCGCGCGGCCATCGCCGGGCACTACGCGTCCCGGTACGGGCTGGCGGTCGGGCCGGAGCAGGTCGTCGCGACCACCGGCTCCTCGGGCGCGTTCCTGCTGGCGTTCCTGGCCGCGTTCGAGGCGGGCGACCGGGTCGCGCTGCCCAGGCCGGGCTATCCCGCGTACCGGAACATCCTGAGCGCGCTGGGCTGCCAGGTGGTGGACCTGCCGTGCGGGCCGGAGACCGGGTTCCAGCCCACGGTCGAGATGCTGGAGGCACTGGACGAGCCGATCCGCGGCCTGGTGGTGGCCAGCCCGGCGAACCCGACGGGCACGGTGCTGGGCGCCAAGGAACTGGCCCGCATCGCGAGCTGGTGTGAGGCCCACGAGGTGCAGCTGGTCAGCGACGAGATCTACCACGGGATCAGCTACGGGGAGCAGCTCGACTGCGCCTGGCAGACCTCGCGCGAGTCGATCGTGGTGAACAGCTTCTCCAAGTACTTCTCGATGACCGGCTGGCGGCTGGGCTGGATGCTGCTGCCGCACCGGCTGCTGCGCGCGGTGGACTGCCTCACCGGCAACTTCACCCTGTGCCCGCCCGCCATGGCGCAGCACGCGGCGGTGGCGGCCTTCTCGCCCGAGTCCTACGCCGAGGTCGAGTCGCACGTGGCCCGTTACCGAGCGAACCGGGACCTGCTCGTCGGCGGGCTGCGTGCCCTGGGCATCGACAGGCTCGCACCGGCCGACGGGGCGTTCTACCTGTACGCCGACGTCTCGCACCTGACCCAGGACAGCATGGCGTTCTGCCGGGAGCTGCTGGCCGATACCGGGTTGGCGATCGTGCCGGGCATCGACTTCGACCCGGTCGACGGGCACCGCAGCGTGCGGATGAGCTTCGCGGGGTCCACCGCCGACATGGAGCAGGCCCTGGCCCGCCTCGGCAGCTGGCTGCACCGCTGACCGGGATTCGCCCGCGGGTAGGCGGGACTCGCGCCCGGCAGAGCGGGACTCGCCGGGTGGGCGGTCCAGGTCGTGCGCGTGTCCCGGCCTGGGGCGCGCGAGTCCCGCTCAGGGTGACCCTGGTTGGACCCTGAACTCCCCGCAGAACGGGCTGGATCGTCGGTACCGCGTGGCAGGCTGGAGCCAGACAACGCCGCGTAGGAGGCCGCCATGCTCGCCGTCATCGGAATTCTGCTGGTCATCTGGCTGGGGATCACGATCCTCGGGGCGGTGCTCAAGGGCCTGTTCTGGCTCGCGGTCGTCGGCGGCGTGCTGTTCATCGGCACGGCCGCCTACGGCGCGATCAAGAACAAGTCGCGCACCTGATCACACGCCGAACTCCGCCAGCAGTGGCCGGACAGCCTCGGCACCCGGCCACAGCTGGGCCCGCAGCCCGGCCCGCCGCGCCCCGTCGATGTTGACCTGCCGGTCGTCCAGGAACAGGCACTCGCCCGGGGTGGTGCCCAACCGCCGCACCAGCGCGGCCCAGATCTCGGCGTCCGGCTTGGCCACCGCCAGGTCCCCGGAGAACACCAGGTGCTGGAAGTGCTCGGTCCACGGCTGGTGCTCGGCGACCCTGGCGAAGGACACCGGCGCGTTGGACAGCAGGGCCAGCTGCGCGCCCGCGGCCGACAGGTCGGCGAGCAGCCGCAGGGTGCCCTCGTCGGTGGGCAGCCAGCCCTCGATGTCGATCTTGGTGAGCTCGTCCGAGAGGGCCTGGTCCACCTGGATGCCCAGCGGGGCGCCCACCGCGTTCCAGTAGTCCAGGTCGGAGCCGCCGCGGTCGTACTGGTCGCGGGCGGGCCAGTACGCGGGCTCGAACTCCTCCACCGGGGCGCCCATGCGCTCGGCGAGCAGCGGCACGGCCTGCGTGCGCCTGCTGATGACCTCGCCGTAGTCGAACACCAACCAGCTCAATCGCCGCACCTCGCTGGCGCTCGGCGCAGCGCTTCGCGCTGGCCCTGTGCTTTCTGGCTCGCTCGCAAGCTCGCTCACGCAGAATCCTCCTCTAGCTCGCGCTGGAGATGCGGTGCAGCGCCTCTTTCACGTCCCCGGCACCGGCGTCGCGGTGCGTCACGAACCGCACCTGCCCCGCTATCGGCGTGGTCAGGATGCCGAGCCTGGCCAGTCCCTTGATCGTATTGCGCACGTCCGGCACCGCCGCAAGGACGATGTTGGTGTCCGGTTCGCGAACACTCCACCCCAGCTCGGTCAGCCCCGCAGCCAGGGTCCTGGCGTTGACGTGGTCCTCGCCGATCGTGTCGATCCGGTCCAGGGCCACCAGCCCGGCCGCGGCGAGCACCCCGCCCTGGCGGACCCCACCGCCGAGCATCTTGCGCACCCGCCTGGCCTCGGCCACGAACTCGGCGCTGCCCGCGACCACCGAGCCCACCGGGGCGCCCAGGCCCTTGCTCAGGCACACCTGCACGGTGTCCACGCCCACGGTCAGCTCCGTGGGGGCCACGCCGAGGGCCGCGGCGGCGTTCCACAGCCGCGCCCCGTCCAGGTGCACCTTGAGGCGGCACTCCCGCGCGGCGGCCACGAGCTGCACGTGCGCGTCCAGCGGCAGCACGGCCCCACCCGCGGCGTTGTGCGTGTTCTCGATGCACAGCAGGGTGGTGCGCAGCCCGTCGTACGGGGCCTCGTTGGCGGCCACCTCGTGGATCGCGGCGGCCGACATCCGGCCGGGGCCCGCGTCCCAGTCCATCGGGTGCGGCATGCCGCCCGCGATCCAGGCCGCGGTGCCCAGCTCGGCCTCCAGCACGTGCGCGCCCAGCGGGGCCAGGAACCGGTCACCCTTGCGCAGGTGCAGGAACAGCGCGATCAGGTTGCCCATGCTGCCGCTGGGTACCCACAGCGCCGACTCGGTGCCCAGCAGCCCGGCGACCCGATCCTCCAGCGCGCGCATGGTGGGGTCGTGGTCGAGCACGTCGTCGCCGACCTCGGCGTTGGCCATCGCCGTGCGCATCTGCTCGTCGGGCTTGGTCACGGTGTCGGAGCGGAAGTCCAGCGGCGGCAGGTTGGTCACGTTCGGATCACACCACACCGGGTGGTGGCGCCGGTCACCCACCCGGTGGGTGCGCAGCCGGGGGTGGTGTGGAGCACATCGGCGGGACGTGCAACCGTAGACGCGGACGTTTCCGTCCTACAGGTGCCAGCACGACGAGCAAAGTGAGCCCGCGTGGACCAGCGCGACGAACAGGAGTTCGCGGAGTACTTCGTGGCGCGGCGCGATGCCGTGCGCCGAACCGCGTACCTGCTGTGCGGCGACTGGCACCGCGCGGACGACCTCGCGCAGACCGCGTTCGTCGCCGTGCACCGGAGGTGGCACAAGATCCGGGACAGGGATGCCCTGGACGCCTACGTCCGCAGGACGGTGGTGCGCGCGTCGATCGACGAGTCACGCAGGCCGTGGCGCCGGGAGCGGTTCACCGACCAGCTCCCGGAGGGCACGACCGGTGAGGGCGACCTCGGTGAGCGGGTCGCGGTCCGCGAGGCACTGCTCGGCGCGCTGCGCAAGGTACCGCCGAGGCAGCGGGCGGTGCTGGTGCTGAGGTTCCTGGAGGGCCTGGACGTGGCCGCGACCGCCAAGGCCCTGCGGTGCACCGAGGGCACCGTGAAGAGCCAGACGGCGCGGGGCCTGGAGGCGCTGCGCGGGCAGCTGGGTGACGTGCTGGACGACCTGCGGTCGGCGTCGTGACCGCTGAGGAGGTGGATGCAGGTGGATGAGAAGGCACTCGCGGAGGCGTTCCGCGAAGCCGTGGGTGACATGCCACCGGCGTCCTTCGACGAACGTGACGTGACGGCGGCCTCGCTGGTGGCCACCGCGCGGGCCCGGCGCCGGGCGATGGTCGGCGCGGGTGCGGCCTGCGGGGTGCTGCTGCTGGTCGGCGTGGGCGCGGTGGTCACGACCCTGCCGAAGGCCACGAGCGGGCAGACCGTGAGCGCACCTGCACCCGGTGCCGGGGAGCAGCGCGGACCGTCCACCACGATGTCCATGGACGGCGGCGTGCCGGCGGGCCCGAACAGCTCGGGCAACGCGGGCACGCTGGGGCCGAAGGTGGAGAGCGGGCACAGCGACTGCGGGCCGGTGGACCAGGGGGTGGCCGCCGCACTGGTGGCCGAGCTGCCCGCGGCCACGGGGGTCGAGGCCGCTGCCGCCGACGCCCAGTGCCCCGCGAACTCGCGCGGTGCGGGCTTCCACGTCACCGACGGCACCAACTCGGGCTTCGTGGAGGCGGTGGTGGTGCCCGCGACGGTGCCCGCCGACCCCGCGACCGGCAAGCCCCCGCAGGTCAAGCCGCTGCCCACGGAGGGCACCAGGCAGGTGCCGGCGGCCACCCGCTCCGGTGGGGTGCTGACGCTGATCAGCAGGCCCATGAACGGGTCCGCCGGTGCACCTTTCGGACCGCAGTTGAACGACATCGCGGCCCGCGTCGCGACGAAGTTCTGAGCACCTGGCACCATCGCTTGGCATGACCGCCGCCAGTACGCCCAAGGGAGAGCGACGCCGTCAGGCGCTGGTCGAGGCGGCGGCCGAGCTGCTCGTCGAGGGCGGTTTCGAGGCCGTGCGGCACCGGGCCGTCGCCGAGCGGGCCGGGCTGCCGCTGGCCTCGACCACGTACTACTTCAGCTCGCTGGACGAGCTGGTCGAGGCGGCGATGGAGCTGCACTCGCGCACCGAGCTGGCGCAGGGGCGGGCCCGGCTGGCGGCGGCGGGCGAGGACCTGGCCACCGCCGAGTTCCTGCTGGACATGCTGCTGGGGTCCAGCACCGAGTGCGACTTCGACGCCGTGCTGCTGCGCTACGAGCGGCTGGTGGCCACCGGGCGCCGGGCCTACCTGCGGCCGTTGATGCGCACGACGAGCGCCGAGCTGCGCCAACTACTCAAGGACGTGCTGGCCGCGGGCGGGGTGCACGCCGACGACGAGCGGGTCGACCTGGTGGTGGCGGTGGTGGACGGTGCCGTGGTGAACGCCCTGATCGAGGTGCACCCCGATCCGCGCGAGGCCGCCCGGCGCATGCTGCTGTCGGTGCTGCCCGAACTGGCCAAGTAAGCTGCGGAAACGTGACGTCGAAGCCGCTCATCCCCAACGTGCTCGCCGCCCGCTACGCCTCGGGCCACCTCGTGCGGCTGTGGTCGCCGGAGCACAAGGTCGTGCTGGAGCGCCAGCTCTGGGTCGCCGTGCTGCGGGCACAGGCCGAGCTGGGCATCGACGTCCCGGAGCAGGCCGTCGCCGACTACGAGCGGGTGCTGGAGCAGGTCGACCTGGGTTCGATCGCCGAGCGCGAGCGGGTCACCCGGCACGACGTGAAGGCCCGCATCGAGGAGTTCAACGCGCTGGCCGGGCACGAGCACGTGCACAAGGGCATGACCTCGCGCGACCTCACCGAGAACGTCGAGCAGTTGCAGATCCGCCAGTCGCTGGAGCACGTGCGCGGGCGGGTCGCCGCCGTGCTGGCCCGGCTGGCGCGGCTCGCGCTGGAGCACAGCGAGCTGGTGATGGCCGGGCGCTCGCACAACGTGGCCGCGCAGGCGACGACCCTGGGCAAGCGGTTCGCCACCGCCGCCGACGAGCTCATGGTGGGCTTCTCGCGGCTGGAGGAGCTGATCGCGCGCTACCCGTTGCGCGGGGTGAAGGGGCCGGTCGGCACCGCCCAGGACATGCTCGACCTGCTCGGCGGGGACTCCGCCAAGCTGGCGGAGCTGGAGCGGAAGGTGGCCGGGTTCCTGGGCTTCGAGCGGGTGCTCACCAGCGTTGGCCAGGTCTACCCGCGCTCGCTGGACTTCGACGTGCTCTCCGCGCTGGTGCAGCTGGCCGCGGCCCCGTCCAGCCTGGCCAAGACGATCCGGCTGATGGCCGGGCACGAACTGGTGACCGAGGGCTTCAAGCCGGGCCAGGTCGGCTCCAGTGCCATGCCGCACAAGATGAACACGCGCTCCTGCGAGCGGGTCAACGGGCTGGCGGTGATCCTGCGCGGCTACCTGTCGATGACCGGGGAGCTGGCCGGTGACCAGTGGAACGAGGGGGACGTGTCCTGCTCGGTGGTGCGCAGGGTCGCGCTGCCCGACGCGTTCTTCGCGCTGGACGGCCTGCTGGAGACCCTGCTGACGGTGCTCGACGAGTTCGGCGCCTACCCGGCCGTCGTGGCCCGCGAACTGGACCGTTACCTGCCGTTCCTGGCCACCACGAAGGTGCTGATGGGCGCGGTGCGCGCGGGCGTTGGCCGGGAGACCGCGCACGAGGCGATCAAGGAGAACGCGGTGGCCGTGGCGCTGGCCATGCGCGAGCAGGGCGCCGAGCGCAACGACCTGCTGGACCGGCTGGCCGCCGACGAGCGCCTGCCGCTGGACCGCGCGCGGCTGGACGAGCTGCTGGCCGACCGGCTGTCCTTCACCGGGGTGGCCGGGGCCCAGGTGGACGCCGTTGTGGCCGAGGTCACCAAGCTGCTGGACCGCTTTCCGCAGGCAGCGGGGTACGTTCCCGAGCCGATCCTCTGATCCGAGGGGTAGCTTCGGGCCATGGTGCACGTCTCGGCTTTGGTCAGCTACCCGGTGAAGGGCTGTGCGGGAACCCCGCTGGACACGGCGGCGGTCTGGGACATCGGTCTGCAACACGACCGGACGTTCATGGTGGTGGACGCGGAGGGCAGGTTCCGCAGCCAGCGCAACGACCCGAACATGGCTCGCATCAGGCCGACCGTGCTGGACGGTGGGGCCCGGCTCGAGCTGTCCGCAGCTGGGGTCGAGGATCTGGTGGTGGAGGTCCGGCCGCTGGCGCCCCGTCGCCGGGTGCTGGTGCAGCGGACCGAGGTGACCGCCGCCGACCAGGGTGACGAGGCGGCCGAGTGGTTCAGCGCGGTGCTGGGCAACCCGAGCCGCCTGGTCACGGTCGCGCCCGAGCACGAGCGGGTCAGCGCCGGCGAGTACGAGGGCACGGCCGCCTTCGCCGACGCGCACGCCCTGCTGATCGCCTCCGAGGCCTCGCTGGACGAGCTGAACTCGCGCATCCTGGCGCGCGGTGCCGCCCCGGTGCCGATGGACCGGTTCCGGCCCAACATCGTGCTCACCGGCTGGCCGGAGCCGCACACCGAGGACCGGGCCCGTCGGCTGTCCATCGGTACCGCCGAGTTCGGCTACGCCAAGCTGTGCGTGCGCTGCACCGTGCCGATGGTCGACCAGGACACCGGGCGCAGGGCGGGGCCCGAGCCCATCCGCACGCTCGCCGACTACCGGCGCGATCCCGGTGGCGGCGTCACCTTCGGCATGAAGGCCGCCGTGCTGCGCACCGGTTCGCTCTCCGTTGGCGACGAGGTCTGCGTGGACCGGTGGGCGGAACTCAGCCCGGCGAGCTGATCCGCCGCGCCTCCTCGCGGATCCGGTCCACGTAGAACTGCCTCGGCACGCTCCACACCGGACACCACGAGTCGTACTCGCCGAGCCAGCTCGCCAACCCGGTGAGCTCGTCGGGACGCCCCAGCTTGTGCCAGCACTCGACCAGCCTGCGCGCCCCGGTCACCGCGTCCAGTTCGTCCTCGGCGACCAGCCGCGCGAGCCAGCGCACCAGGGTCCACCGGTCGCTGGTCGGGTCGTGGCCGAGGCCGGGCGCGAGCGCCAGTTCGGCGACCACCCCGTCGAACACCCCCGCCGCCTCGGACCGCTCCTGCTCGCCCAGCCCGGCGAGTACGCCCAGCGAGGGCGAGTCGACACCCGCGAGCACCGCGTCCAGCCCGGCCCTGATCAGCAGATCGGCGTCGACCTCGTCGCCTGCCATCCGCTCGATCGCCAGCATCCGCAGGCGTTCCAGCGCCGCGGCCTGCCCGTCGAGGGCCGTCACCGGCACAGGATGCGCCCGGCACCCCGGTTCGCGCCAGACCCTCAGCTGCGCAACTCCACCCGCCACACGGGTTGCTCCGCCGCGAGCACCTGCTCCAGACCGCCGACCAGCCACAGGTGCAGCTGTCCGTCCTCGGCGAAGTGCAGCGCCTCCACCTGCCCCACCGGCCCCGCGGAGCCGTACAGCCGGACCCACTCGCCGGGCCGCAGCTCGCCCGCCGGGTCGAGCCGGGTGTTCACCGCCTTGGAGGCCGGGCGGACCAGTACGGTCCACGACTTCCACGCGCCGAACACGAAAGCCGCCGACACCAGTGGCAGCCAGGTCAGCGCGGGACGGCCGCCCGCGAAGGGGATCGTCAGGAACAGACCGCCCAGCAGCGCCCACAGCCCGGAGCTGATCGGGGTCGTGCCCGCCTGCAACCAGCCGGTGGTCCGCACCGTCCCGTCCGGACACAGTCCTCGCGGGGTCATGCGGCCCGCCACCTCAGCTGCCCAGGACCCTTGCACACCATGGGTTTGCCAGCCTTCGTCACACCGAGCGCGCCTTCCAGCGAGCAGAACGCGCCCGACGTCACCCCGAGCTGCCCGGACGGCGGCTCGGTGGTCGGTTGCTGGGGCGGCTGGTAGGTCGGCGGGTCGTTGCTGGGTGGTGGCGGCGCCTGGGTCGTGGTTGTCGTCGTGGTGGTGACAACCTTTGTGGTGACAGAGGTTGTGGTGACAGTGGTTGTGGTCGGTGCGGGCGTTGTCGTGGTGGTGAGCACCGGGGCCACGAGCTCCTGTGGTGTGGTGACCGGTGGCGCCGGCGGGCCCACCGGAGCGCCGAACGCGATGGTGAGCGCCACCAGCAGCCCGGAACCCCCGCCCAACGAGGTGAGCAGGCGGGACCAGCCCGGGGTTCGCCACCACCAGCGGGCCAGCGCGAACCGCTCGGTACCAGCGGAATCTGTCACTCGCTGTGCATCCGAGCCCGGCCGTTGGCCGTTACCGCGGGGCGCGCGGTTCACCTGTTCAGCTGCGCAGTTCGGCCTGCCACACCCGGCGCTGCGGGGCCACGCCGAACTCCTGGCCGCCGACCAGCCGCACCAGCACCGTGCCGGTGGCGTTCGCGGCGACGGCGGCCACCTGTCCCACCGGCCCCGCCGAGCCGTAGACGCGGACCAGCTCACCACCGGCCAGCTCGCTCGCGGGCACCAGGCCCAGGTTGACCGCCCGCGAGGAGGGGCGCAGCAGCAGGGTCCACATGCGCCACAGGGCGTAGCCGAGCACGGCACCGATCAACGGTGCCAACGAGATCCCGTTCAGGCCGATGGGCAGCGTGAGCCAGAACCCGGCGAGCAGTGCCCACAGCCCCGAGCTCACCGGCAGCCGCCACAGCTGGACCCAGCCGGTGGTGCGCACCGTGCCGTCGGGCAGCAGGCCGATCGGTGTGCGCCCGTCGAACAGTCGCACCGACGTGCCCTGAACCGGTTGCAGCGCAAGGGATTCGGTCACTGCCTTGCCGACGAGTGCGAAGTCGACCGGCACCTGGTGTCCGCAGTCGGCACACACCAGGGACAGACCGGTCTCGAACCGGCCGTCGGGCCGCACCTTGAGCGCACCGTGCCCGCGCGGGCAGTGGTAGGCGTGCGGACCGTGTTGCAGCGACTGCAGCGCGCTGGCGTCACCGACCGAGAACGGGGTCGTCATCCGCCCTCACCAGCCGTACGCCAGGGCGAACGCGGTCGTCGCCGCGAGCCAGCCGCCGAGGGCCACCAGCAGCCGGGACCAGACCGAAAGCCGCCACCACCAGCGGGCCAGCGCCGAGGAGTCGCTCATGCCCCGCCGATCGGTGTGATGTCACTCACCGTTACTGCTGCGCCGTGCGTATCACCTGGTTGGCCGCAGCTCGTGGCTCTGTAGGGTCACTGACGTGGCTGAACTCGCCGACTACCAGCTGATCGCCGCGGGCAAGGTCCGCGAGCTCTACGCCGTGGACTCCGAGCACCTGCTGCTCGTCGCCTCCAACCGGGTGTCCGCCTACGACTGGGTGCTGCCCACGGAGATCCCGGACAAGGGCGCGATCCTCACCGCGATGAGCGTGTTCTGGTTCGAGCAGCTCGCCGACCTGGTGCCCAACCACCTGGTCGCCGCGCAGGACGAGCGCATCCCGGCCGAGGTCGCCGACCGCGCGCTGCTCGTGCGCAGGCTCACCATGCTGCCGGTGGAGTGCGTGGCCCGCGGCTACCTGACCGGCTCCGGCCTGATCGACTACCGGAACACCGGCGCGGTCTGCGGGGTCGAGCTGCCCGCCGGGCTGGTGGAGTCCTCGAAGCTGCCGGAGACGATCTTCACCCCGGCCAGCAAGGCGGAGATCGGCGAGCACGACGAGAACATCAGCTTCCAGGCGGTCGTCGAGCAGCAGGGCGCCGAACTGGCCGGGCGGCTGCGCGAGCTGACCGTGGCCGTGTACGAGGCGGGCAGCCGGATCGCCGAGAAGGCGGGCGTCATCCTGGCCGACACCAAGCTGGAGTTCGGCGTGGACGCCGAGGGCGAGCTGGTGCTCGGCGACGAGGTGCTGACCCCCGACTCCTCGCGCTACTGGCCCGCCGAGGGCTACCAGGCGGGCCGGGTGCAGCCCTCCTACGACAAGCAGTACGTGCGGGACTGGCTCACCTCGCCGGAGTCCGGCTGGGACCGGGCCTCGGACACCCCGCCCCCGCCGCTGCCCGAGCACGTGGTCGCCGCGACCCGGTCGCGCTACGTGGAGGCCTACGAGCGGGTCACCGGCCGCCGATTCGGACGGTAAGGATTCGTCCCGGTTCCACCTCGGGTTCAGGCCCCTGTCACGCCGATCGGGCGCACTGGGAGCGTGAGCCCCCGGCTGGTTGTCTCGCTGTCCGGCATCAACTCCCGAACCCTGACCGAGTGCGCTGAGCTGGCTGCGGAGCTCGGCACGAGGGGCGTGCGGCTCTCGCTGCTCGTCGCCCCGCGCGTGGAGCGGCAGTCGGCCGACTCGCCCGCGCTGAAGTGGGTCCGCACCAGAGCCGCCAGCGGCGACGCCGTGGTACTGCACGGCCTGGACCACGACGTGGACCCCTGCCGCAGGCCCAGGGGGATCCGCAGGCAGGCCGAGTTCGCCGCGCTGCCCGCACACGAGGCGAGCCTGCGGCTGGTCGCGGCCCGCGCCCTGCTGGAGCGCCTCGACCTGCACACCGAGGCCTTCGCCCCGCCGCGCTGGCTCGCCTCGCACGGCACGCTGACCGCCCTGCGGCGGCACGGCTTCACGGTGTGCGCCGACATCACGGCGGTGCACAACCTGCGCACCGGCCAGGCCGTACCGGGCCGGGTGCACGCGATGAGCCGGGTCGAGCGCGGTGAGCAGTGGCTGTGCTGGGCGCTGGTGCTCGGCGCGGCCAGGGCGGCCCGCCGCGGCGGCCTGGTCCGGGTCGCCTTCGACGCCGCCGACCTGTACCGGCCCGGCCCCAGGCAGGCCCTGCTCGACGCCGTGGACATCGCGCTGCACCACGGCGCCGAGCCGGTCACCTACGGCTCGCTACACCTTGGTCAGCTCGCCGCGAGCTAGCAGGTTCACCGAGGACTGCTCCTGCTTGAGGTTGGTGAACATGGTCACGGCCAGGTTCAGCCCGACCTCGGTGAACAGCGCCTCGTGGATCGGCACGGCCACCCTCGGCGCCACCTCGCGCAGGTAGTCGATGGCCTCGGCGAGCTTGAGCCACGGGCCGGAGGTGGGCAGGCCGAGCACGTCCACCTCCTGCTCGGGGCGCACCAGCGAGTCGCCGGGGTGCAGGAAGGCGCCCTCGTCGACCAGGTACCCCACGTTGGTGCAGCCGGGCATGTCCCCGTAGACGTTCGCGTGCCTGCCGCCGATCACGTTCACCCGCGCGCCGCCGAGCCGCAGTTCGTCGCCGGGGGTGGCCACGGTGAACTCCAGGCCCAGCGGCTCGACCGTGGGCACGGTGTCCTGGTCCACGACCAGCTTCGCGCCCGGGTTGGCCGCCAGCAGCGCGGGCAGCCGCTGCACGTCGATGTGGTCGAAGTGCTGGTGCGTGATCAGGACCGCGTCCAGGCCCTCGGTCGACTCGAAGCCGGTGGAGAACGTGCCGGGATCGATCAGCAGCCGGGCCGAACCGGTGTCCAGAAGCACGCAGGCATGTCCAAAGTGGACGATTTGCATCTATTGCTCCTTCACGATGTCCACCACCAGCCTATGCCCGCGCGGCGGCGAGCACCTCGGCTTCGGCCGCCCGGCTCAGCCCCGCCCTGCGCTCCCGGTCCAGGCCAAGTTCCCGTTCCCGCCCCAGTGCCCCGGACACCACCTCGTCCAGCGGGCGCGGCCGCAACCCGGCCGCCAGCGAGGCGGACACCTCGCGCGCGGCGATCCCGTGGTACTCGGCGGGCAGCCACAGCGGCAGCGAGCGCGGACCACCCCAGGGCTGGACCCCGTTGGCCGTCAACACCTCCGGCGACACCGGCACCAGCTCGGTACCCGCTGGTGCCGCCAGTTCCGCGATGCCCGCCAGCAGGTCACCCAGCCGCTGCGCCGGGCACACCGCGTCGAAGTCCCCGACCAGCCGCTGCTCGGCCGCGTCCACGATCCACGCCGCCAGGTCGCGCACGTCCACGTACTGCACCAGCTGCTCCGCCGCGTCCGGCACCAGCACCTGCCCGCCCCGGGCCATGCGCCCCGGCCAGTAGCCGAACCGGTCCGAGTCGTCCTTCGGCCCCGTGATCAGTCCCGGGCGCACCACGAAGGCCCGGTCGCCCACCGCATCGCGCACCGCCTCCTCGCTCGCGACCTTGATCGCCCCGTAGTTCTCCGGGGTCTGTTCCCCGCCCTCGGCCGTCAGCGGCTCGCGTAGGGCGGCCCGCGCGTCCAGGCCCTTCGTCGCCTCGTCCGCGTACACGTTGATCGTGGACACGAAGGTCCAGTGCCCCGCCCCCGCGCCCAGCGCCGCCAGCGCGTCGCGCACCCACGGGTAGGACATCTTCGCCACGTCGACGACGGCGTCGAACCGCTCCCCGGCCAGCGGCGCCAGGCCCGCCGGGTCGTCCCGGTCCACCCGCACCAGCCGCGCCCCGGCGGGCACCTGCCCGCTCGTGCCCCTGGCCGCGCACACCACCTCGTGGCCCCTGCGCAGCGCCTCCTCGGCGACCGCCCAGCTGACGAACACCGTTCCGCCCAGCACCAGAACTCGCATGGCCCCCAGCCAAGCCCCGCACCGTGGCCGGCGCCACAGGTCTCGCGCAGGGCGAACGTGCCCGGCGGGGCGCCATGAAAGTGCCGTTCCTGGCGTTCAACGCCAGGAACGGCACTTTCATGGCACGTGAGGGTCGGGGCCTTCACCCAGGTCAGGTAGGCTCTGGCGGTACCGCCGACCCTCTCGAACCGGGAGCATCCAGCAGTGGCCCGAGTCGTCGTCGACGTCATGCCCAAGCCCGAGATCCTCGACCCCCAGGGGCAGGCCGTGGCCAACGCGCTGCCGCGCCTTGGCTTCTCCGGGATTGGCAGCGTCCGCCAAGGCAAGCACTTCGAGCTGGAGGTCGACGACTCGGTCGACGACGCCACGCTCGCCAAGATCGCCGAGACCTTCCTGGCGAACCCGGTCGTGGAGGACTGGGTCGTCCGCCGGGTCGAGTCATGAGCAAGATCGGCGTCATCACGTTCCCGGGCACGCTCGACGACGTGGACGCGGCCCGCGCGGTGACCTACGCGGGCGCCGAGGCGGTGTCGCTGTGGCACGCCGACGCGGACCTGCGCGGGGTGGAGGCCGTGGTCGTGCCGGGTGGCTTCTCCTACGGGGACTACCTGCGCTGTGGGGCCATCGCCCGGTTCGCCCCGGTGATGACCGAGGTGGTCGCCGCGGCCGCCAAGGGCATGCCGGTGCTGGGCATCTGCAACGGCTTCCAGATCCTGTGCGAGGCGGGCCTGCTGCCCGGCGTGCTGATCCGCAACCAGGGCCTGCACTTCGTGTGCCGGGACCAGTGGCTGCGGGTGGAGAACGCGAGCTCGGCGTGGACCTCGCGCTACGAGCAGGGCGCGGAGATCCTGGTGCCGCTCAAGTCCGGTGAGGGCTGCTACGTGGCCGAGAAGTCCACTGTGGACGAACTGGAGGGCGAGGGGCGGGTGGTGTTCCGCTACGTCGGCGGCAACCCCAACGGCTCCACGAACGACATCGCGGGCGTCAGCAGCGCGAACGGCCGGGTGGTCGGGCTGATGCCGCACCCGGAGCACGCGATCGACGCGCTCACCGGCCCGTCCGACGACGGCCTGGGCCTGATCCTGTCCGTTCTCGACTCCCTGGTGGCGGCGTGACCACGACTGAACTCATCGACACGGTCGGCCACGCGGAGAGCACGCCGGAGCAGGCGCAGCCCTACCGCGAGCTGGGCCTGAAGGACGACGAGTACCAGCGCATCCGCGACATCCTCGGCCGCAGGCCCACTGCGGCCGAGCTGGCGATGTACTCGGTGATGTGGAGCGAGCACTGCTCGTACAAGTCCTCGAAGGTGCACCTGCGCTACTTCGGTGAGAGCACCACCGAGGAGATGCGCGCCAAGATGCTGGCGGGCATCGGCGAGAACGCCGGCGTGGTGGACATCGGTGACGGCTGGGCGGTCACCTTCAAGGTGGAGAGCCACAACCACCCCTCCTACATCGAGCCCTACCAGGGCGCGGCCACCGGCGTCGGCGGCATCGTGCGCGACATCATGGCCATGGGCGCGCGCCCGGTCGCGGTGCTGGACCCGCTGCGCTTCGGCCCGGCCGACGCCCCCGACACCCGGCGCGTGCTGCACGGGGTGGTCGCGGGGGTCGGCGGCTACGGCAACTGCCTCGGCCTGCCCAACATCGGCGGCGAGCTGGTGTTCGACCCCTCCTACGCGGGCAACCCGCTGCTCAACGCGGCCTGCATCGGCGCGATGCGCGTGGAGGACCTGCACCTGGCGCACGCCTCGGGCACCGGCAACAAGGTCATCCTGTTCGGCGCGCGCACCGGCCTGGACGGCATCGGCGGCGTGTCGGTGCTGGCCAGCGACACCTTCTCCGGGGACGAGTCCGGCAGCGGGCGCAAGAAGCTGCCCAGCGTGCAGGTCGGCGACCCGTTCACCGAGAAGGTCCTCATCGAGTGCTGCCTGGAGCTGTACCGCGAGGGCATCGTGGTCGGCATCCAGGACCTGGGCGGGGCCGGACTGTCCTGCGCGACCAGCGAGCTGGCCAGCGCGGGTGACGGCGGCATGCACGTGTGGCTGGACCGGGTCCCGCTGCGCGCCACCGGCATGAGCCCCGCGGAGGTCCTGTCCAGCGAGTCGCAGGAACGCATGATGGCCGTGGTGACCCCGGCCAACGTGGACGCGTTCATGCGGATCTGCGCCAAGTGGGACGTCATCGCCACGGAGATCGGCGAGGTCACCGACGGGGACCGGCTGGTCATCACCTGGCACGACCAGGTCGTGGTGGACGTGCCGCCGCGCACCGTGGCGCACGAGGGCCCGGTCTACCACCGGCCGATCGAGCGCCCGGCCGACCAGGACGCCTTGCGCGCCAACGGTCCCGAGTCGCTGGCGCGTCCGTCCACTCCGGACGAACTGCGCGAGCTGGTGCTGCGCATGGTGTCCTCGCCGAACCTGGCCTCCAAGCGCTGGGTCACCGAGCAGTACGACCGCTACGTGCGCGGCAACTCGGTGCTGGCCCAGCCCGCCGACTCCGGCATGATCCGGATCGACGAGCGGACCGGCCGCGGTGTCGCGATGTCCACCGACTGCAACGGCCGGTTCTGCCGCCTGGACCCGTACACCGGGGCGCAGCTGGCACTGGCCGAGGCGTACCGCAACGTGGCCACCACGGGCGCGACCCCGCTGGCCGTGACCAACTGCATGAACTTCGGTTCGCCGGAGGACCCCGCGGTGATGTGGCAGTTCGAGCAGGCCGTGAAGGGCCTGGCCGACGGCTGCCGCGAGCTGGGCATCCCGGTCACCGGCGGCAACGTCAGCTTCTACAACCAGACCGGTTCCACGGCGATCCTGCCCACCCCGGTGGTCGGCGTGCTCGGCGTGATCGACGACGTGACCCGCCGCATCCCCACCGGGATCGGTGCCGAGGCGGGCGACACCCTGCTGCTGCTCGGCGACACGCACGAGGAGTTCGGCGGCTCGGAGTGGGCGCACGTGGTGCACGGGCACCTGGGCGGCCTGCCGCCCAAGGTGGACCTGGACCGCGAGCGGCTGCTGGCCGAGGTGCTGGTGGCGGGCTCCCGCGACGGCATGATCTCCGCGGCGCACGACCTGTCCGACGGTGGGCTGGCCCAGGCCGTGGTGGAGTCCTGCCTGATCGGCGAGACCGGCGCGCGGGTCTTCCTGCCCGAGGGCAGCGACCCGTTCGTGCAGCTGTTCTCGGAGTCGGCGGGCCGCGTGCTGGTGGCGGTGCCGCGCTCGGAGGAACTGCGGTTCACCGAGATGTGCACCGCCCGCGGCCTGCCGTGGGCGCGCATCGGCGTGGTGGACCCGGAGGCGGGCTCGCTGGAGATCCAGGACGTGGCCACTTTCGGCCTGGACGAGCTGCGCGAGGCCTGGGAGGGCACGCTGCCCGCGCTGTTCGACTGAGCGGAGCGGAATCGACCGGCAGGGCAGGGACCACCAGGACCTGCCCTGCCGGTCTGTTTGGGGGCGGATTAGGTGCGCCGACGGCCCGTCCTGCGTGGATGGACCGCCGGCGCGGCGGGGGTGGTTCAGCCCTTGGCCAGCGCGACGAGCCGGTCGTAGGAACCGTTGAACAGGTTCTGGTCACCGGGGAACGTGCCGGAGTTCGAGTACTGCCAGAAGGTGTAGAAGGTCCAGGCGTAGGGCAGCGCGCCCACCGAGGAGGCGTACCTGGCCACCCACAACGGGTTCGTCGAGGTGAAGTCGCCCTGGTTGCCGGTGCACTGCGACCACCAGGTGGTGGCCGTGTAGATCACGGGGAAGACCCCGGTGCGGGCCTTGTAGGTGTCGCTGAAGTCCAGGATCCACCGCACCATCGCACCCGGCGAGAGCCCGTAACACGTGTCCCCGTAGGGATTCCACTCGATGTCCAGCGCCCCGGGCAGGGTCTTGCCGTCGGAGGACCAGCCGCCGCCGTGGTCCACGAAGTAGTTGGCCTGGGTGCCGCCGCTGGTCGTGTTCGGCGTGGCGAAGTGGTACGTGCCGCGGATCATGCCAACGTTGTAGGAACCGTTGTACTGCTGGGTGAAGTTCGCGTTGGTGTAGTACGTGCCCTCAGTCGCCTTGATGTAGGCGAAGCGCCCGCCGTTGTTCCACGCGGTCTGCCAGTCCACGTCTCCCTGGTAGGAACTGACATCCATGCCGTAGACGACGTCCTCGGCGCGCATCGGCAGCGGTCTGCTCGCGCCGCGCGCGCCCTCGTGCTTGCGGATCTGTGATCCCAGCACGTGGTTGTGCTGCGCGTCCTGAACGGACAGTGGCGGATTGTTGCCATCGGGGGTGGGCGGTGCGGCGTTCGCGGGTACCATCCCGCCCATCAGCAGAGCTCCGGTCGCTACCGCGATGGCGGCGAGTCTGGTCCGGGCCGCCAGTGCTGTTCCGGCCATAGTGGAACCTCTCGATCTGCCCGCAGGGGAAGCGGATCACGTGGGGCGACCACGTTGGTTCTCAGTGTGAGCGACGATCCACGTGATGGCTAGATTGACAGTGAATTTCTCACGTGTACGGAGTAATCCGACGTGGGACGTGTGCAGTGTGATCCACGAACCGTGGGCAGGTCACGGTTGTCGGTGAATCGGTCACACGAAGTTCACCCGGTGGCGAAGGAGCGCAGCCCGTCCTGGTTGCCCGCGTAGCGGTTCTGGTCCCCGGGCAAGGTCCCCTTGTCGGCGAACTGCCAGATCGTCTGCCGCGCCCAGCCGTTGGGCAGCGTGCCCACTTCCGGCCCGTAGCGCGGGATCCACAGCGGATTGGCGCCGAAGCCGCCGTTGTTGCCGGTGCACTTGGACCACCACGAGGTGCTCGTGTAGATGGTCGGCAACCGGCCGGTGCGCTCGCGGACCCGGTCGCTGAAGGCCCGGGTCCAGGCGACCATGTCGGCGGGCGACTTCTTGTAACAGGTGTCCCCGTACGGGTTGTACTCCAGGTCCAGCGCGGGCGGCAGGGTCCTGCCGTCCTTCGACCAGCCACCACCGTGATCGATGAAGTAGTTGGCCTGGGTCCTGCCGTCGGAGACGTCGGGCAGCGCGAAGTGGTAGGCGCCGCGGATCATGCCCACGTCGTAGGAACCGTTGTACTGCTGGGTGAAGTTCGGGTTGGTGTAGGTGACGCCCTCGGTCGCCTTGATGTAGACGAACTTCGCGCCGTCCCGGCTGGCCTTGGGCCAGTCCACGTTGCCCTGGTGGCTGCTGACGTCCATGCCCAGGGTGTCCTCCGCGACGGACAACTCCACGACGCGGCCCGGGTCGGTGCCCTCGTGCTTGCGGATCTGAGCCCCGGCGAAGTCGTCCTCGGGATGTGCGGGCGCCAGCGGGGAAGCGGTGGCCGAGGCGGGGCAGACGACCGCCAGCAGCGCGCTGGCCGCAGCCGTCGCGAGCAGTGCTCGCAATGTTGTTCGAGCCGTGGACTCCAAGGCGTCGTCCTTCCCCTCGGGGGCGCTGAACGGACCACAAGGCTAGTCCGTTCAGCGCAATCCGCATCAGGAAAGGAACGATCGTGGGCGTGTCCGCTATGCGGCGTCGAGCGCGGTGATGTCCTCGGCGGACAGCTCCAGGTGCACGGCGGCGGCCGAGTCGCGGATCGTCTCCGGCCTGCTGGAGCCCGGGATCGGGATCACCACCGGGGACTTGGCCAGCATCCAGGCCAGGGTCACCTGCTGCGGGCTGACCCCGTGCCGCGCGGCCACCTCGTTGAAGGCGGCGAAGCGCGAGCCCAGCTCGGCGGCCTTGGTGATGCCGCCCAGCGGGCTCCACGGCAGGAAGGCCACGCCCATCTCCTCGCACAGCCGCAGTTCCGGCTCGCTGGAGCGGAACTCCGGCGAGAACTGGTTCTGCACCGAGACCAGGCGCCCGCCGAGGATCTCGTCGGCCAGCCGGATCTGCTCCGGGTTGGCGTTGGAGATGCCCGCGAACCGGATCTTGCCCTGGTCCAGCAGGTCGCGCAGCGCGCCGATGGACTCGGCGTAGTCGGTGTCGGGGTCGGGCCGGTGGAACTGGTAGAGCCCGATCGCCTCGACGCCCAGCCGCTTGAGCGAGTCCTCGCAGGCCTGCTTCAGGTGCGCGGCCGTGCCGTCCAGCGTCCAGGTGCCGTCCCCGGGCCGCAGGTGGCCGCCCTTGGTGGCGATCAGCACCTCGGAGGTGTCCCCGCCGAAGGAGGCCACCGCCCTGGCGATCAGCGCCTCGTTGTGGCCGGTGTCCGGCCCGCCCAGCGAGTAGGCGTCGGCGGTGTCGATCAGCGTGACGCCCGCCTCCAGCGCGGCGTGGATGGTGGCGACGGCGCGCGCCTCGTCCGGGCGGCCCTCGATGGACAGCGGCATGCCGCCCAGTCCGATCGCGCTCACCTGCGCGTCGCCGATGCGACGAGTCTGCATCTCGTGGATCCCCTTACTGCATCGTCTCGGTCAACGGTTCCAGCCTCCACCCGGACGCATTAAGCTGTCCAACAGAAGAAACTGATCCCCTCGATCGCGTGAGGTGCTCAATCGTGGAGTTGCGACAGCTCGAGTACTTCGTGGCGGTCGCCGAGGAGTGCCACTTCACCAGGGCCGCGCAGCGTCTGCACGTGGCCCAGTCCGGCCTGTCCGCCTCGATCCGCACCCTGGAGCGCGAGCTCGGCGCGACCCTGTTCCTGCGCAGCACCCGGCAGGTCGAGCTGACCGAGGCGGGCCGCGCGCTGCTGGTGGAGGCGCGGCGGGCGCTCACCAACGTGGCCGCCGCCAGGGACGCCGTCGCCGCCGTGCAGGGCCTGCTGCGCGGGCGGCTGGCCGTGGGCACGATCCAGTGCCTGTGCACGGTGGACCTGCCCTTTGTGCTGGCCCAGTTCAGCGCGGCGCACCCCGGGGTGCAGATGCAGCTCCGGCACAGCGAGAGCGCCGACCTGATCGAACAGGTCCGCACCGGCCGGCTGGACGTGGCCTTCGTGTCCCGCCCGGCGCGCTGCCCGGACGACGTGATGATGACCCCGCTCGCGGCCGTGCCGATGGCGCTGACCTGCGGGCCTGAACACCCGTTCGCGCTGCGCTCCGAGGTGGCGCTGGAGGAGCTGTCCGGGCTGTCGTTCGTGGACTACAACCCGGGCTGGGGGACCCGCGACACCGTGGACCGCGTGCTCGCGGCGGCGGGCGTGGACCGGCACGTGGCGCTGGAGGTCAACGACGTGCACTCCCTGCTGGACCTGGTGGCCTGCGGGTTGGGTGTGGCGCTGGTGCCCGAGCACTTCGCGCACAAGCAGACCGAGGCTCGCTTCGTGCCGCTGGCCGGGGCCGTGCCCTGCTGGGAGACGGTGATCGTGACGCCCGCCTCGCACAGCGCGGCGGCCAGCGTGCTGCTGCGGATGGTCAGCCGGGAATCGGCCCGGGAGACGACTGCGCTGCCGAGCGCATCGTGTCCTGGAACCGCGCGCGGCTGAACTTCGTCTCGCCGAGGAAGCGCGCCCCGGAGAAGTCGGCCGGACCCACCGCCACGAACCCGCTGAACCACGCCTTGTCGTGGAAGGTCGTGCGGTGGGCCACGAACCGGTAGTGCGCCGTGGCCGCGGTGAACCAGGCCGGGCCGCGGATCTCGGCCTCGTACAGCGCGGTGGCCTGGTGCAGGTTGGCCCGCCGCATGGTCAGCTCGCCGATCCGGCGCCCGGACAGGTCCAGGTACTCCAGGGTCGCCCCGGTCAGGTCCAGGTCGTAGTCCGGGCCGTCCGAGCCCGCCGCGGGCAGCAGCGCGCCGACCAGCCGCTGGGCGGTCAGCCGCACCTGCTTCTCCAGGTCGTCCTCACCGAGCGCGAACGGCCGCCGCAGGTACGCGCAGAGCACGTCGAGCACGGTCTGGGTGTACTCGCGGCGGCTGCGCGCCAGGTTGGCCAGCGCGTGCATGGCGCCCAGCCGGACCTGGTCGCCCGCGTGCCCGAGCAGCTCCACCGACTTGGCGAAGCGTTCGTCGGCCACCCGTTCCCGGTCGTGCGCGATGCGCAGGTCCTCCTGCTCCTGACGGCGCTCCTCCACCCGGCGGCGCCGGTCGTTGAGCCACAGCCCGTAGAGCGCCACCACCGAGGCCGCGGCCAGGCCGCCGGTCTTGAGCGCCTCCACGTGGCTGGCCCCCGGCTCGACCAGGCGTAGCCAGCCGGTGACGGCCGCCAGCACCGCGAAGGCCAGGATGCAGGTCGGCAGCCACACCATCCGGGCCCACCTCCGGCCGATGACCGGCACCACGATGAGCAGCACGAGCACCGCTGCGCCACTTGTCCACAGCCAGACTTGATCGCCCACCCCGGTATTCTCGCTGTGTCCTTCGCCTCATGGTGACGCGGGCACCCCCGTGCGGGTGTTCCACTGGTCCGTTCCGGTCGGCGACCGTGTGTGATCGACTGTGCGTGCAGCGCAGTGAGGCGCGGCCTTGTGTGGGTCAGGGAGGGCAGTGAGGTGGAGCGGCCGTCGTGGGCGCCAGTGGACGTGGACGTCAGCAGGCCCAGTTCGGCCCGTGTCTACGACTACTACCTCGGCGGGGCGCACAACTTCGCCGTGGACCGGGCCGTCGCCGAGCAGACGCTGCGCCTGATGCCGGGGCTGGACCAGGTGATGCGCCTGAACCGGGCCTTCCTGCGCCGTTCGGTGCGGATGCTGGTGCGTTCGGGCGTAACCCAGTTCCTCGACCTGGGCGCGGGCATCCCCACCGCGGGCAACGTGCACGAGGTCGCGCAGGCGGAGAACCCGGCGGCCCGCGTGCTCTACGTGGACGTGGACCCGGTTGCCGTGGCGCACAGCAACACCATGCTGGCGGGCAACGAGCGGGCCGCCGCGTTGCAGGCCGACATCCGGGACCCCAAACGGATCTTCGACGAGGCACAGCGCGGCGGGGTGCTGGAGCTGGACCGCCCGGTGGCCGTGCTGATGAACTTCGTGCTGCACTTCGTGCCGGACTCCGACGACCCCGAGGGCGTTGTCGCGGTCTACCGCCAGTTGATGTCCGAGGGCAGCTACCTGGTGCTCTCCCACGCGGGTTTTGACAGTGAATCCGACCCGCCGTCCGGCTGGGCCTCGGCCGTGGACCTCTACGACCGAGAGGTCTCGGTGCTGCACTTCCGCCGTTCGGACCGCGTCGCTCGCCTGTTTTCCGGCTTCGACCTGCTGGAGCCCGGGGTGGTGCGCCTCCCGCTGTGGCGCCCGGACCCCGACGAGGAGGTGCCCGGGGACGCCCACCGCTACCTCGGCTTCGCCGGGGTGGGGAGGAAACCGTGTCGTTAGACGCCCGGCCTACCCGCCCGTATGCTCGCGACCGGTCCTATTCGGGTGAACAGACGCCAGGGACGAGAGGTGACCGCGTGGAGCACCCGAACCAGGCCAGGAAGTCCAATGGTGCGGGGGAGGTCGACCTGCGCCGGGTCAGCGTGGCCCGGATCGACGACTACCTGCTCGGTGGGGCGCACAACTTCGCCGTGGACCGGGAGCTGGCCGAGCAGGCGGTGCGCCTGATGCCGCAGTTGCCCCGTCTGGTGCAGACCAATCGAGCCTTCCTCGGCCGTGCCGTGCGCTACCTCGTCGAGTGCGGTGTGAGCCAGTTCATCGACCTCGGGTCCGGACTGCCCACCGCGGGCAACGCCTACGACGTGGCCAAGCGCGCCACCTCCGCGGCCCGCGTGGTGCACGTGGACGCCGACCCCATGGTGGTGGCGCACAGCCGCTGCATGGTGGAGGGCCCCAACTCGGCGATCATCCAGGCCGACCTGCGCGAGCCCGACTCGGTGCTGGACGACCCCACGACCCGCAAGCTGATCGACCTGAACCGGCCGGTGGGCCTGCTCATGTTGTTCGTGCTCGACTTCGTGCCCTACGCCGAGGACCTGGTGGCCCTGATCGCACGCTACCGCGAGCGCATGGCCCCGGGCAGCCACCTGGTGGTGTCGCACTCCACGGTGGACGGTGGCGACGACACCTTCGCCAGGGCACAGGAGCTGTACCGCAGCTACGCCATCGAGATCTACCCCAGGACCCGCGGGGAGGTGTCCAGCTTGTTAGCCGGCTTCGAACTGGCGGAACCTGGAGTGGTGCAGGTTCCGCACTGGCGAGCAGTGGGATCCGAGTCCAGCGAGAGTGGCCCGGCGGAGGACATCGATGAGCAGCCCGAGCACGCCGGCGCCTACGCGGTGGTGGGGCGACGGCCATGACCGGGTGGACCAAGCAGCGCGTTCCGGGGATGCGATCGGCCGTGGGTGACGAGGTCGTGGCGGGCGTCGAGGCGTTCGCGGAGTCCTGGGCGACGGCGATCATCGGCACCAGCTACGTGCCGATGACCAAGGCCGAGGTGGTCGACCACCTGCGCGGCCTGACCGACCTGCTGGTCGGCGCCCTGCTGACCGAGCCGTTCCGCACGGCAGCGGCGCACGAGGTGGGCATCCGGCTGGTGGAGGCGCACTTCACCGGCACCGAGACCCTGGACCGCACCATCCAGTTGATGGGCGACGAGCTACTCGGTGAACTGCGCCGCGACGGGGACCCCGTGCTGTACTCGCGGATCGCCGCGCTCCAGGGCGCGCTGGCCGCGGGCTACGCGCAGAGCCTGCGCGAGCGGACCCTGGACGAGCAGGAGGCCATCCGCGAGGCGGTGCTGGACGCGCGCGACCACGCCGAGGCCGCGCTGCGCGCCAGCGAGGCCCGGTTCCGCGCGGTGTTCGCGGAGGCCGCCATCGGCATGGGCATCTCCGACACCGACGGCAACGTCCTGGAGGTCAACCAGTCGCTCCAGGACATGCTGGGCTATCCGGCCTCCGAGCTGCGCCAGCGCAATCTGCGCTCGCTCATGCACGAGGACGACGTGGCCAGCGTGTGGGAGTTCTACGAGGAACTGGTCCGCGGCGAGCGCGACCACTTCCGCGTGGAGAAGCGGTTCAAGCGGCGCGACAACCAGTCGGTGTGGACGCACCTGACGATCTCGCTGGTGCGCGACGACGACGGGCGCCCCGCGTACCAGGTGGCGATGGTCGAGGACGTCACCGACCGGCACCTGTTGCAGAACCGGTTGCGCTACCAGGCACTGCACGACCCGCTGACCGGGCTGCCCAACCGCGCGCTGTTCCTGGAACGGCTGGGCAAGGCCTTCGACACCAGCGTGGTCAGCGCGCGGGTCGGCCTGTGCTACCTGGACCTGGACGGGTTCAAGGTCATCAACGACAGCCTCGGCCACGACATCGGCGACCAGCTGCTGGTGGCCGTGGCGCGGCGGCTGGACGAGTCGGTGTCCGGGGACGGCATGCTGGTCGCCCGCATGGGCGGCGACGAGTTCGTCATCCTCATGGAGGGCTCCACCGGCACGCAGAGCATCGTGGACGTGGCCGACCGGGTGCTGACCTCGCTGACCGGACCGGTGCGCATCGACGGGCACGAGCTGTCGGTGTCGGCCAGCATCGGCATCGTGGAGCGGGCCATCGAGGGCACCACCTCCGCGGACGTCATGCGCGACGCCGACATCACCCTGTACTGGGCCAAGGCCGACGGCAAGAGCCGCTGGGCCCTGTACGACCCGGAGCGCAACGCCCGTGAGGTGGCGCGGTTCACGCTGTCGGCCACCATGCCCGCGGCGCTGGAGCGCGACGAGTTCTACGTGGACTACCAGCCGCTGGTTCGCCTGGAGGACAGCAAGATCCTCGGTGTGGAGGCACTGGTTCGCTGGCAGCACCCGGAGTTCGGCAGGCTCGCCCCGGACCGGTTCATCGAACTGGCCGAGGAGACCGGGCTGATCGTGCCGCTGGGGCGCTGGGTGCTGCGCAAGGCGTGCCAGCAGGCGCGGCGCTGGCTGGACGCCTTCGGTGACGCCACGCCGTTCGTCAGCGTCAACCTGGCCGTGCGGCAGTCGCGGGATCCCGCGCTGGTGGCCGACGTGCGCCAGATCCTGGCCGAGGCCGCGCTGCCCCCGCACCTGCTCCAGCTTGAGCTGACCGAGAGCGCGATCATGGGTACCGCCGACGAGCCGCTGGAGGCGTTGCGCGCGCTGAGCGACATGGGCGTGCGCATCGCCATCGACGACTTCGGCACCGGCTACTCGAACCTGGCCTACCTGCGGCACCTGCCCGTGCACGAGCTGAAGATCGCCGGCTCGTTCATGGAGGGCCTGCGCGCCGCGGACGGGGCCGACCCGGTGGACGCCCAGATCGTGAGCACGCTCGTGTCGCTGGCGCACGCGCTGGGGCTGACCGTGACGGCCGAGGGTGTGGAGACGCCCGCGCAGGCCGAACGCCTGCGCCGCATCGGCTGCGACGCGGGTCAGGGCTGGCTGTTCGCCCGGCCAGGACCCCCCGACCACATCGAACCGCTCTTCTCCTAACCCCCGCGAGTCCCGCTCTGGTGCACGCGAGTCCCGTCCAGTCGGGCGCGAGTCCCGCTCTGAGGCGCGTGAGTCCCGTTCTGGTGCACGCGAGTCCCGTTCCGGGCGCGCGAGCCTCGTGGGGCAGCGGGACTCGCGTGCCTGTAAGCGGGACTCGTGCTCCTGTGGGCGGGACTCGCGCCCCGGAGAGCGGGACTCGCGTGCCGGGGCGCGGGACTCGCCGTACCGGAAGTGCGAACACGCCGTACCGGAAGCGCCGACACGCGGGGCTGGGGTGCCCCAACCCCGCGTGTCGGCGCTTCGCGTAGCGCGTGTCGGACGTTGCCGTGCGGTGTGTTCGCTCAGGCCTGTAGGTCGATCGTGACCTTGATGTCGTCCGCCGACCTGGTGAGCGCGTCGGTCCAGCGGCTCAGCGGGACACGTCGGGTCAGCAACTGGGCGAGCCACTGCGGGTCGGCAAGGCGCAGCGCCTCGGCGGCCTGCACGAAGTGGTGCGGTCCCGCGTTGACGCTGCCCACCACCGAGGTGTTGCCGAACACCAGCTGGTCGTTGAAGGCGCCCGCGTGCAACGGGGCAGGTCCGTCCGAAGTGGACAGTCCGAGCAGCACGACCACGGCGTTGCGGGCGGTCCGGCGCACGGCCTCGAACACCAGCGGGCCCACGCCGGTGCACTCGATCACCACATCTGGCGCCACGCGCAGCGAGTCCAGGTCGTGGTGGTAGGTCGCACCGAGCTGCCGCACCAGGTCGGGCTTGCGCCCGTCGGTGACCCGGTCCAGCACGTGCACGTCCAGACCCCGTTGCACACCAAGCATCGCCGCGAGCAGCCCGACCGGGCCCGCTCCGGTGATCAGCGCGGTCCGCTGCGAGGCGAAGACCCGCCCGCCGACGGTCTCGGCCTGGTCCCAGGCCTTGGCCACCACGGAGGTCGGTTCGGTCAGCACGGCCGCCTCGCCCACGGAGGCCGCCAGCTTGACGGCGTACCGCGGCTCGACGGTCCACAGCTGCGAGCCGTAGCCGTCCAGTTCCTTCACGCCGCGCTCGGTGTAGTCCTCGCGCAGGCAGAAGTCCCAGCGGTGGTTGGCGCACGGCCCGCACGGCGTGGGATCGGGGCGGCGCACCATGCCGGCCACGTGGTCGCCCGGGACGAACCCGCTGCCCTCGGGCGCCGACACCACGCGCCCGAACGCCTCGTGGAACAGCACCATGCGGTCACGTCCTGGCGGCAGGGTGCCGAACCGCCCGCTGATGACCTCCAGATCGGTGTGGCACAGCCCGGCGAGCACGCCAGCGACGAGCAGTTCGTCCTTGCCCGGCAACGGATCCGGCAGATCCTCCAGCAGCAGGTCGTCCGGCCTGCCCGGGACGACCGTCGCCGCCCTCACGCCTCGACCCCGTTGCGGCGGTCCCGCTCGTGCCGGCGGTGCCGCCCGCCGTAGAGCACGGCGGCGCTGTTGACCAGCGCGAGGTGGCTGAACGCCTGCGGGAAGTTGCCGGTGAAGCGCTGGTTGTCCACGTCGAACTCCTCGGCGAGCAGACCGACGTCGTTGGTCAGCCCGAGCAGCCGCTCGAACATGGCCTCCGCCTCCTCCCGCCTGCCGGACAGGGCGAGCGCGTCCACGAACCAGAACGAGCAGGCCAGGAACGAGCCCTCATGCCCGCGCAGACCGTCCACTTCGGACTCGCCGCGCCCCGTGCTGTACCGGTCCACGAGGTCCCCGTGCTTGAGCTCCTTCTCGATGGCGCTGATCGTGGAGCGCACCCGCTCGTCGGTGCCGGGCAGGAAGCCCACCGCGGGAATGAGCAGGGTGGCCGCGTCCAGCTCGGTCCCGCCGTAGTACTGGGTGAAGGCGCCGACCTCCTCGTTCCAGCCCTTGGCCAGCACCTCCTCGTGCACGGCGTCGCGCAGCTCGCGCCAGCGCCGCACCGGGCCGGGCAGGCCGTCCTCCTCCACCGCGCGCACCGCGCGGTCGAAGGCCACCCAGATCATCACGCGGGAGTGCGTGAAGAACCGGTCCGGTCCGCGCACCTCCCACAGGCCCTTGTCCGGCATCGCCCAGATCGACTCCAGGTGGCGCAGCAGACCCCGTTGCAGAGCCCAGGACTCGGCGCTCTCGGCGACCCCGCGCTCACGGGCCAGGTGCAGCGCGTCCATCACCTCGCCGTAGACGTCCAGTTGCAGCTGGCGGTACGCGGCGTTGCCCACGCGCACGGGCTTGGCGCCCTGGTAGCCGGGCAGCCAGTCGACCTCCCACTCCAGCAGGTGCCGCTGCCCGTCGATGGCGTACATGATCTGCACGTCCGCCGGGTCGCCCGCCACCGCGCGCAGCAGCCAGCCGCGCCAGGCCAGCGCTTCCTGGCTGCACCCGAAGTTGTCGAAGGCCAGCAGGGTCAGCGTGGCGTCACGCAGCCAGCAGTACCGGTAGTCCCAGTTCCGCTCGCCGCCCAGCGCCTCGGGCAGCGAGGTGGTCGGTGCGGCGACGATGCCGCCGGTGGGCGCGTAGGTGAGCCCCTTGAGCGTGGCCAGCGAGCGGTGCACCAGCTCGGCGTGCGGGCCCTCGTAGCCGATGTCCCCGGACCACTTGCGCCAGAAGCGTTCGCTGCGCGCGACCTCCGCCTCCGGGTCCACCGCGGGGGACGGGTCGTCCGGGGTGGAGGTGAACTCCATGACCCAGGACAGCCGCTGCCCCTCCGCGACGGTGAACACCGCCTCGTGCGCGCGCTCGTGGTGCACCCGGTAGGGCAGCCGGTCGCCACGCAACACCACCGCGTGCGGCCCGGCCACGGCGAGGATGTGCTCGTCACCGTCCCGCTTGACCCGGCGCACCCAGGGGGTCGAGTCCCCGTAGGCGAAGCGCACCACCCAGCGCAGCCGCACCTCGACCTCGCCGGAGACCCCCTCGATGATCCGCACCAGGCGCGTCTCGTCGGTGCCGTCCGGCTCGTGCGGCGGCATGGTGTCGATCAACCGCACCACGCCGTCCACGGTCTGGAACTCGGTCTCCAGCACCAGGGTCGTGTCCCGGTACTGCCTGCGCACCGAGCTGATCTCACCGGTCGGCGCGATCAGCCAGCGCCCGGACTGGTCGTCGCCGAGCAGTCTGCTGAAGCAGGACGGCGAGTCGAACCGGGGCAGGCAGAGCCAGTCCACCGAACCGTCGGTGCCGACCAGCGCCGCCGACCTGAGGTCGGACAGCAGTGCGTAGTCCTCGATCCGACCGGGACCTGAGTCGAGTTCAGCCACACCGCGAGGTTAGCCGCCACTGGGGGTCCGGGGGTGTCCCCCGGCGGGCACGAGCGCCCGATCCGGCGAGCGTGTTCCGCGAGCGCGGTCGGCCCATCGGGCGGCGGTCTGGGGGCGTCCCCAGCGGGCACGAGCGCCCGATCCGGCGAGCGTGTTCCGCGAGCGGGATCGCCCCTCAGCGGGCCAGGCTGGCGGCCTCCACCAGGTGCTCGGCGGAGATCACCGCGCCGGGCTTCTGACCGGGGTTGAGCAGCAGCGGGCAGCCCGCGAGCTGGGTCACCAGGTCCCGCCCGGCGATGGCCCTGCTGTGCGGCCAGGCCTCCGGCACGTACCGGTGCGAGCTGGCGGCGGCCACCAGGATCTGGCCGGTCACCTGGTCCTGGAAACCGGCCAGCTCGCGGTCCTGCGGGGACTTGGCGTACACCAGCAGCGTCGCGTTCAGCACCGCGCGGATCAGCGCCTCCCCCGGCTCGTAGCCGGTGCGGGCCCGTTGCAGGATGCGCTCCAGCTCGGTCTCCGGCTCCGGCATGGCCGCCGCCTTCGGGGAGGGCCGCCACTGCGGGTTGGGCTCGAACCGCTCGTCGATGTCGCCGTTGGCGTCCACCCGGAACGAACCGATCACCCCGTGCGGCGGCACCTCCTCGCCCGGCCGGAAGGCCGGGTCCAGGATGTGCAGCCAGGTGTTCGGGTTCGCCTTGGCGTTGTCCCGCATCTCCTGCGTGATCGTCAGCAGGTGCGTGTGTTCAGGTTGCAAGGTCTTCGCGCCCCTCTACGTCGTCCGGCGCGACAGGGCAAGGGTGAGGTGGGAACGAGTGATCGCGCGCCGTTCGGGCGGGCTCACCTTCTCATAACACGTGAGGTCTGACCAAACACGCTTTGTAACCAACATGGGTGAGTCTTGACCGTCAAAATTGGCGGCGCCCCCGGTGACGGGGTTCGTCACCGGGGGCGCCTGCCGGGCACCGCGGCGTGCTAGCGCGGTGCGGCGGAAACCGATCGTGCGGCCACGTTCACGCCCGCCACCTGCACCGACGGGGTCGCGCCCCCGAGGTCCGCGGTGCGGTAGTCGGCGGTCAGCGTGACCGTCTCACCAGGCCAGATGGTCACATAGTTGTCACTCCAAGTAACTGGCGTGACCTCGGCGCCGCCCGCGCCCTTGCGCACGGTCGCACGCAGGAAGAACGCCACCTTGTCCCCGGAGTTGGTCAGCGTCAGCGCGGTGCTGGTGTGGTCCCCGCTGGTGCTGCTCTGCGCCTTGGCGGTGACCTTGCCGGTGCCCAGCCCCTGCAACCCGGTCAGGTCCGCGTAGCCGGTCTGCGGGGTGTCGTACCAGGTGGACTTGCCGTAGTCGAGCACGTCGGCCTTGGTGGACAGCCAGTACACGTTGCGGTCCACGACGGTGCCGTTGGCGTCGCGCAGCAGCAGCCGCACGAAGTACGTCGAGGACAGCCCGCTGGGCGTGGGCACCTTGGCCAGCGTGGTGGAGCCGTTGCCCTTGGCGGTCACCGAGTTCTGCGTGCTGTCGGACTTCACCGTGCCGTCGGCGTTGAACACCGTGGTCTGCACGGACAACTTCGACGCCTCACCGAGCCCGGTGTTGACCAGCGCCACGGACCGGTCGTCGTAGGAGTACTGCACGTGCAGCGGGCGCAGCGCGGCCTTGGCGCCGAAGTACGAGCCGGAGGGCGCCATGGAGTTGTCGAACAGGTGCCAGTACAGCGTGGGCCACGGGTTGTTCAGCATCCAGTAGACGACACCGGTCGCCGGGTTGTGCGCCTTGGACTGGTTGCGGCCGAAGGCCTCGAACTGCGCGCGGTTGACCTCGTAGTTGGCCAGCTGCGACTTGCGCGTGAAGTCCTCCAGGCTGGTCGGCGCCCCGTAGCGCTTGCCGAGCGCGGTGGCGAAGGACCCCAGCTTGTTGAACTCGGCGCTGGGCGAGAGGTGGTACTGGGCCTTGCCCGGGTTCTTCCACAGGTCGGTCAACTCGGTGGGGGACAGGTACTTCCGCAGCGCGTCGCTGTCCGGGATGGTCGGCCCGGGGCCCACCTCGGAGGCGAAGCCGAACGCGCCGCCCTTCTTGTCGCCGTACCAGTAGTTCGGCGGCACCCACCAGTACGGGCCGTCCATCTTGTTGCCGGACCTGCCCAGCTGCGGGCTGCTCCGGTCGGCCGCGGCGTTGATCACCGGTGCCTGCCAGTCGGAGACCTTCAGCCCGTCCAGGAACTCCTTCTCCGTGGTGGCCGTCGGCGCCTCGTCACTGCCGATGTAGAAGCCCAGGATGCTCGGGTGGTTGCGCAGCCGCAGGCCCTCGGTGGTCGCGGAGGCCTTGGCCACGGCGTGGTCGGCGGCGGTCCACTTGTCCGGGGACTGCCAGTAGGAGCAGCACTCCCAGCCGGGCAGCAGCATGATGCCCATCTTGTCGGCGAGCTGGTACAGCTCGTCGTTCTCCTCCTTGCCCTCCAGGCGAACCGTGTTCAGCCCGAGGTCGCGCACGTAGCCGAACTGGTCGGCCAGCTTCTGCGCGTCGTAGCGCAGCAACAGGTCCGAGGACCAGCCGCCGCCGCGCACCAGGAAGGGCTTGCCGTTGACCGTGAACTGCATGGCACCGCTGGAGTTCAGCGCCGAGCGCACGTCGCGGATGCCGAAGTCCGTGCTGGCCCGGTCGGAGACCTGGCCGTTCACCGAGGCGGTCAGCGCCAGGTGGTACAGCGGCTGGCCGCCCATCTCGTAGGGCCACCACACGCGCGGGTTGTCCACGTGCTGGCCGATGCTGACGGTCTTGGTCTCACCGGCCTTCAGGCTCACCTGCTGGCTGAACGGGGTGGACTCCACGGTGCCCGCGACCGTCGTGGTCACGGCGCTCGCGGAGTTGTTGGTGACCTCGGCCTTGATCGTCAGGTCGGCGCTGCTCAGCGAGGGCACCGCCAGCGAGGTGACCACCCGCGTGTTGCGCACCGACACCGCACCGGACTCGGTCAGCTGCACGTCCCGCCAGATGCCCATGTTGTTGTCCGGGGCCGCGGGCGACCAGTCCACCCAGGAGATCGACAGCTGCTTCTTCGGGTCGGCGGGCGAGGCCTTGATCGCCAGCGCGTTGCCGCCCTTGCGCAGCAGGCCGGTCACGTCGAACTCGTGCGCCGGGTACGCCCCGTTGTCGGTGGTGCCGACCTTGCTGCCGTTGAGCCAGATCTCGCTGCCGCCGATGATGCCGTTGGTCAGCCGCAGGAAGGTGTGCGCCCCGTCGGCGGGGTTGGCGGTGAAGGTCTGCCGGTACCACCACGGCACGGTGAAGTCGGCCTTGTCGACCTTGTCCCTGAGGTTCGTGGAGTAGTCCAGGTCCGGGTACTTGCCCGCGCTGACCAGCCCACCGAGCACGGTCGAGCGCGCGGGCACCGCGGTCCACGAGCCGTCGTCGTAGCCGGGGGTGGACAGCGCGGCCCCGCCCTGACCCGCCTTGGCGCTGGACTGGAGCCGCCAGCCGGGCACGGTCACCACCTGGCCGGGCGCGGAGGGGCCGGTGACGTCCCGGTACGCGGGCGCCGCGCTGGACACGCCCGCGGGCACGACCAGTGACAGGCCCAGTGCCGCGACCAGCCATGGCGCCCTGCGGTGGGTGGGGGAACTTCGGGGCATGACCGCCTCCTCCAAGTCGGGGGCTCCCAGTGGCGGCGAGGAATAGTAAAGAACCTTTCCTTATTGTGTGGCCGCCGACAATGGGCCGAACGGTGCAATGCGCCGGGGGATACCGTGGACAGGTGCCGTCCACCGTCGATCCCCACGAGACCCGCGCCGCCGTGCTGGCCGTCGCGGACTGGCTGACCGGCGCCGCCGAGAAGCCCGAGCGCCCGGTGCTGGCCGCCGCGGTCCGGCTCAGCCTGCGCACCCTGGCCCAGGTGGCGCCGGGGCGCAGCGTGGAGGTGCGAGTGCCCCCGTTCGCGGCCGTGCAGTGCGTCGAGGGCGTGCGGCACACCCGTGGCACCCCGCCCAACGTGGTGGAGACCGACGCGCTGACCTGGCTGCGGCTCGCGGTCGGGCTGGAAGACTGGTCCGCGGCGGTCGAGGACGGCCGGATCAGCGCCTCGGGCAGCCGCGCCGACCTCAGCGGTTGGTTGCCGCTGCTACGGGTCACGCCGTGATCTGACCCCAGTCCTTTACCATCCCCTTGACGAGAAGTAACATTCACGTGTGTCCGTTTTCGCACGTACGAACGATCTCGGGCTGTTTGTCCAGGTCGAGACGTCGAGTGGTGGTGGCTGATCACCATGCGCAAGGTGCTCCTGCTCGCCTGCGGCGCGATCTCGTGCGTGGCGCTGGTGCTCGGGGTTGCCACCTTCGTGTGGGGCATCACACCCCATGAGTGGGACGGCGACCTCGACTTCACGGTGACCCAGTTCTGCCACACCACCGGTGACGCCCCGCCCTCCTGCGCCGTGCTCGAACCCGACCAGGACCAGCGCGGCAGCGCCAGCCCGATCGTGGACGTGCGCAACGTCAGCACCGAGTCCTGGAACCTGCCGGCGCACACCAAGGTCGGCGACGCGGTGGTCTGCCACGTGCACCAGCGGGACGTGGCCATCGACTCCGCGGGCGGGCTGACCAAGGTGGACCAGTGCCGCCCGATGTCCGCCACGGCCAGCGCGATCGCGCCCAAGTCCTGAGATCGGGTAGCGGCACACCCACTCTGCGTGTGCCCGCTGTGGGCTGCACCACTCGCGCCGGTCACGGACACCGTTGCTGAGCAGGTTTTCCACCTACACTGGTGTCCGGTCCGACTGACGTCGCGAGGGAGTTCCCGGTGGTCACCGACCGGTCAGCCGCTTGTCCGTCCAACAGTTCCGACGAACCCGAGCGCGAGCCGCGCGAGGAGTGCGGCGTCTTCGGCGTCTGGGCGCCGGGTGAGGACGTGGCCAAGCTCAGCTACTACGGCCTGTACGCGTTGCAGCACCGGGGCCAGGAGGCCGCGGGCATCTCGGTCTCCGACGGCAGGCAGATCGTCGTCTTCAAGGACCTGGGCCTGGTCAGCCAGGTGTTCGACGAGCAGGTGCTGTCCTCGCTGCACGGGCACATCGCCGTCGGGCACTGCCGCTACTCCACGACCGGCTCCACCACCTGGGAGAACGCCCAGCCGGTGTTCCGCACCACGGCCACCGGCAGCGGCCTGGCCCTGGGCCACAACGGCAACCTGGTGAACACCGCCGAGCTGCTGGCCCGCTCCCGCGAGGCGGGGCTGGACATGCGCAACGGCGCCACCACCGACTCCGACCTGATGTCGGGCCTGCTCGCGGCGGCCGCCGCGGACAAGGGCCTGGAGCAGGCCGCGATGGAACTGCTGCCCACCCTGCGCGGCGCGTTCTGCCTGGTGTTCTCCGACGAGTCCACGCTCTACGCCGCCCGCGACCCGCAGGGCGTGCGCCCGCTGGTACTTGGCAGGCTGGAGCGTGGCTGGGTGGTCGCCAGCGAGACGGCCGCACTGGACATCGTCGGCGCCTCCTTCGTGCGCGAGGTCGAGCCCGGTGAGCTGCTGGCCATCGACGCCGAGGGGCTGCGCTCCTCCCGGTTCGCCACGCCCGAGCCCAAGGGCTGCGTGTTCGAGTACGTGTACCTGGCCCGGCCGGACACCACGATCGCGGGCCGCTCGGTGCACGCCACCCGCGTGGAGATCGGCCGCAGGCTGGCCGCCGAGCACCCGGTGCAGGCCGACCTGGTCATCCCGGTGCCCGAGTCCGGCACCCCGGCCGCCATCGGCTACGCCCAGGCCTCCGGCATCCCCTACGGCTCCGGCCTGGTGAAGAACGCCTACGTGGGCCGCACCTTCATCCAGCCCTCGCAGACGATCCGCCAGCTGGGCATCCGGCTCAAGCTCAACCCGCTGCGCGACGTGATCCGGGGCAAGCGACTGGTCGTGGTGGACGACTCCATCGTGCGCGGCAACACCCAGCGCGCGCTGGTCCGCATGCTGCGCGAGTCCGGCGCGCTCGAGGTGCACGTCCGCATCGCCTCCCCGCCCGTGCGCTGGCCCTGCTTCTACGGCATCGACTTCGCCTCGCGGGCCGAGCTGGTGGCCAACGGGCTGGACTTCGACGGCATCCGCCGCTCGATCGGCGCCGACTCCCTGGGCTACGTCTCGCTGGAGGCGCTGGTCGCCGCGAGCGAGCAGCCCCGCTCCCGGCTGTGCGCCGCCTGCTTCGACGGGGACTACCCGATCCCGCTGCCCGAGGACGCGATGATCGGCAAGCACCTGCTGGAGGACATCGAGAAGGGCGTGGCGGGCTCCGCCGCCCCGGTGCTCACCAACGGGTACGGTGCCGAGGACGCCCTGCGCCGCCCCTGATCTGGGCCGCCCCCGATCACCTGATGATGGAGCTTTGAGAAGTGACCACGGATACCAACAGCCCGAAGGCCACCTACGCCGCGGCAGGCGTCAGCATCGCCGCAGGTGACGAGGCGGTCGAGAAGCTCAAGCCGTGGGCGCAGAAGGCGAACCGCCCCGAGGTGCTCGGCGGCATCGGCGGCTTCGCCGGGCTGTTCAAACTCAAGCTGGACCGCTGGAAGGACCCGGTGCTCGCCGCGTCCACCGACGGGGTCGGCACCAAGATCGCCGTGGCGCAGGCGATGGACGTGCACGACACCATCGGCGTGGACCTGGTCGCCATGGTGGTCGACGACCTGGTGGTGTGCGGGGCCGAGCCGCTGCTGTTGCAGGACTACATCGCGGTGGGCAAGGTCGTGCCGGACCGGATCGCCGCCGTGGTCAAGGGCATCGCCGAGGGCTGCGTGCAGGCGGGTTGCGCGCTGCTGGGCGGGGAGACCGCCGAGCACCCCGGCCTGATGGCCGACGGGGTCTACGACGTGTCGGCCACCGGGGTCGGCGTGGTCGAGGCGTCCAAGCTGCTGGGCCCGGACCGGGTGCAGGGCGGGGACGTGGTGATCGGCATGGGCTCCACCGGCCTGCACTCCAACGGCTACTCGCTGGCCAGGCACGTGCTGCTGGAGATCGCCAGGATGCCGCTGGAGGGCCACGTCGAGGAGTTCGGCCGCACCCTGGGCGAGGAGCTGCTGGAGCCGACCAAGATCTACGCCAAGGACTGCCTCGCGCTGGCCGCCGAGGCCGACGCGCGCACCTTCGCGCACATCACCGGCGGCGGCCTGGTCGCCAACCTGGCCCGGGTCATCCCCGAGGGCCTGACCGCCACCCTGGACCGCGGCACCTGGACCCCCGCCCCCGTGTTCGCCCTGATCGCCCAGCGCGGCCGGGTGGAGCGCGAGGAGATGGAGAAGACCTTCAACATGGGCGTCGGCATGGTCGCCGTGGTCTCCGCCGAGGACGCGGACCGCGCGCTGGCCGTGCTCACCGCGCGGCACGTGCCCGCCTGGGTGCTCGGTGAGGTCTCCGAGTCGGAGTCCGAGGACGCGGCCCGCGTGGTGCTGCGCGGGGAACACCCCAGGTTCTGATGCCCGAGGAGTTGCGGGTGACGCCCTCGCTGGTGATCGCCGGAGCCGAGTTGCACGAGCGGTTCTCGCGCAGCTCGGGTCCGGGCGGCCAGGGCGTCAACACCGCGGACAGCCGGGTGGAGCTCAGCTTCGACGTGGCCAGGTCGGTGTCCGTGCCGGAGCACCTGCGGCCGAGGATGCTCGCCCGGCTGGCCAACCGGCTCACCGCGGGCGTGCTCACCATCGCCGCGAGCGAGTACCGCTCACAACTGGCCAACCGGCAGGCCGCGCGCGAGCGGCTGGTGGCCCTGCTGCGCGCGGCCGCCGCGCCGCCGCCCGCGGCGCGCCGGGCCACCAAGCCCAGCCGTGGCGCCAAGGAGCGCAGGCTCGCCGAGAAGCGCAGGCGCTCGGACACCAAGCGCGGCCGTCGCGGCGGTTACGACGACTAGGCGGGTCCGCAATTCGGTCGACATTACGCCAAACGGTCCCGTATCGCTTTTCTTGTTGACGACCTTTTTGTGGCCTGCTACCTTTCGGGGTGCTGCGTGATTTCGTGATGCGGCGGAGCCGTATCCTTCCCTGTCGAATCCAGCTGGGCACACTCGGCTGTCGTGTGCATTTTTGATGCCTCGTGTACCGATTCACTGTACTGATTCACTGTGATGATGGGGAAATTGGAGATAGCGATGAAATTCTCGTACAGGGCTGTCACGGCGGGGTTCGCCGTGCTCCTCTCGGCAGGTGCGCTGGTCGCCGGGTCGGCGACCGCGTCGGCGCAGGAACCCGGGACCGGAGCCTCACCGGAGGCTGGGACCTCGCTGGCCTGTCCGGACCACAGGTGGAGCAACCATGATGGCCGGACCGGCAGGTTCTTCAAGAGCAACTCCGTCAACATCCGCACCGGCCCGTCGACCGGGTGCACCTCGCTGGGGCACGGGCAGAAGTCGCACAGGGTGCGGCTGAACTGCTGGAAGCACGGTGTGGGTGGAACCTGGTCGCACGTGCAGGACCTCACCACCGGCGTGCGGGGCTGGGTCAAGAACAGTCTGCTCGTCGGCGGCGGGGCGAACAAGCGCTGTTGAGCAAAGGGCGGCTTTGCGGGGCGGGGCCGCCTCGCCCGCAAAGCCGCTGTTGCTCAACCGTGCGTCGGGAATCCCAGGTCAATTCCGGATTGGCGCGGCCACCGCGCGGTGACGGCCTTTGCGCGCGTGTAGAAACGCACACCATCGGCGCCGTGCACGTGCGTGTCGCCGAACAGGGAATCCTTCCAACCGCCGAACGAGTAATAGGCCATCGGCACCGGGATGGGCACGTTGATGCCGACCATTCCCACGGTGACCCGGCGCTGGTACTCGCGCGCGGCCAGACCGTCACCGGTGTAGACGGCGGTGCCGTTGCCGTACGGGTTGGCGTTGACCAGGCGCACGGCGTCCTCGAAGGTGGCCACCCGCACCACCGACAGCACCGGGCCGAAGATCTCCTCGGTGTAGATCGACATCTCGGTGCCCACGTGGTCGAACAGGGTCGGTGCCACCCAGAACCCGTTCTCGTTGCCCGCGGGGGCGTGCCCGCGCCCGTCCACCACCAGCGTGGCACCCTGCGCCACCCCGGCGTCCACATAGGACCGCACGCGGTCGCGGTGCGCGCCGGTCACCAGCGGACCCATCTGCGAGCCCGGCTGGTCCCCGGGCCCGGTCCTCAGCTCCCTGGTCCGCTCGGCGATCTTCGCCACCAGCTCGTCGGCGATGTCGCCCACCGCCACCACCACGGAGATCGCCATGCAGCGCTCACCCGCGCTGCCGTAGCCCGCCGACACCGCCGCGTCCGCCGCCACGTCCAGGTCGGCGTCGGGCAGCACCACCATGTGGTTCTTCGCCCCGCCCAGGGCCTGCACCCGCTTGCCGTTGGCCGTGCCGCGCGCGTACACGTGCCTGGCGATCGGCGTGGAGCCCACGAAGGACACGCCGGACACCTCGGGGTGGTCCAGCAACGCGTTGACCGCGAACGCGTCGCCCTGCACCACGTTGAGCACCCCGTCGGGCAGACCGGCCTCGCTGAACAGCTCGGCCAGGCGGACCGAGGCGGAGGGGTCGCGCTCGGAGGGCTTGAGCACGAAGGCGTTGCCGCAGGCGATGGCCACCGGGAACATCCACATCGGCACCATCACGGGGAAGTTGAACGGGGTGATGCCCGCGACCACACCCAGCGGCTCGCGCACCGAGTAGGCGTCCACCCCGCGGGAGACCTGCTCGGAGTGCTCGCCCTTGAGCAGGTGCGGGATGCCGCAGGCGAACTCCACGACCTCCAGCCCGCGCTGCACCTCGCCCGCCGCGTCGGAGAGCACCTTGCCGTGCTCCGCGCTGATGATCGCGGCCAGCTCGTCCCGGTGCTGGTCGAGCAGTTGCCGGTAGGCGAACAGGATCCGGCTGCGGGTCGACAGCGAGGAGTCGGCCCAGGCCACAGCCGCCTTGGCCGCCGAGCCGACGGCCAAGTCCACATCGGACTGTTCGGCCAGCAGCACCTCCCGGGCCACCTCGCCGGTGGCCGGCTGGAAGACCGGTGCGGTCTTGGTCGACGAGCCGGTGGTGCGCGCCCCGTCGATCCAGTGCGCTACAGGGGCAGAACTCACGTTGGTACTCCTAACGACTTGGCGGTGATGTGGTCGCGCGGACCACCAGCGAGGGGTGCAGCCAGCGGTGCATCGCCTCCGAGCGCTGGCCGCGCACCCGCTCCAGCAGCGCCTCGGCGGCCAGCCTGCCCATCTCGTTGCGCGGTTGGTCCACAGTGGTCAGTGAGACGTGTCGCAGTGCGGCCAGCGAGGTGTTGTCGTAGCCCACGACGGACACGTCATCGGGCACGCGCAGCCCCGTGTCCTCCAGTGCGGAGATCGCGCCCACCGCGTTGAAGTCGTTGGCGGCGACGATCGCCGTCGGCAACGGCTCGCCCCGCTCCAGCAGGGCGCGAATCGCCTTGGCGCCAGCAGTATCGGTGTACTCGCTCGCGATGACAAGGGGTTGCAGGCCGTTGCGCTGCATCGCCGCCACATATCCCTTGCGCCGCAAGGAGGACTGTGAGCCGTTACCGCCGTCCAGGTGTGCGATGGCGCGGTGGCCCAGCTGCACCAGGTGGTCCACCGCCAGGCCCGAACCCGCCTCGCCGTCGTCGTTCACTGTGTCCACAGTGGACAAGCGCGAGGCGCGGGACACCAGCACGGTGGGCGCCTGGGCGGCCGCGCTGGCGATGGTCGAGGCGGGCACGACGGGTCCGAGCAGCGCGATGCCCGCAGGGCGGAAGGAGAGCAGGCTGTCCACGGCCCTGCGCTCGCGGCTGGGGCTGCGCCCGCCGGTGTTGAGGATCAGGTCGAAGCCCTCGGCGCTGGCGGCTGCCTCCAGCCCCTCCACGACCTCCGCGAAGAAGGCGTTGTGCAGGTCGGAGACCATCGCGCCGAGCACCGTGGACGTGGCGCTGGCCAGTGACCTCGCCATCGCGTGCGGGGAGTAGCCCAGTTCCTCGGCGGCGAGCAGCACGGCCTGCCGGCGCTGCTCGCTGACCTTGGGTGAACCGCGCATCACCAGTGAGACCAGTGCGCGGGAGACGCCGGCGCGTGCGGCCACGTCCTCCATGGTCGGGCGGCCCATGGAGCCTCCTACTGGATCGGTCCGGGGGAAACCTGGCGGACATCCGGTCTTGACATCCGTGTGACGCACCATACAGGGTTAGAGCGCTCCAACCAATAGAGCGCTCTAACGCAGGACAGTCTCAACCAGGACGGAGACCCGTGCCCATGCGCATCGGAGTTGCCGGTGTCGGACGGATCGGCACCATGCACGCGACGAACCTCGCCTCGCTGCCGCAGGTGGACGAGGTCGTGCTCTTCGACCCGGTGCCGGGCCGCGCCGCCGAGGCCGCCGCGGGCATCGGCGCGGGCACCAGGGCCGTTGACGACCTGGACGCGCTGCTGGCCGCCAGCGAGGGCGTGCTGATCGCGACCCCGACCGACACGCACCCGGCGATGCTGCGGCGCAGCCTGTCGGCGAAGGTCCCGGTGCTGTGCGAGAAGCCCATCGCGGGCGACCTGGAGACGATGACCGCGCTGGTCAGCGAGGTGGAGGCGTCCGGGGTGGAGGTGCTGGTGGGCTTCCAGCGCCGCTTCGACCCGGCCGTGGTCGAGTTGCACCGGCGCATCCGTGCTGGTGAGGTCGGAACCGTGTACCTGGTGCGGGCCCTGGGCAACGACGCCCAGCCGCCGGACTTCGGCTACCTGCCAGCGTCCGGGGGCATCTTCCGCGACCTGTTCGTACATGACCTGGACGCCGTTCCCTGGCTGGTCGGCGAACCGGTGGTAGAGGTGTACGCCTCGGGCTCCGTGCTGGTGCACGAGGCCTTCGCGGCGGCTGACGACGTGGACAACGCGGTGATCACTTTGCGCTTCGCCGGCGGCTCGCACGCGCTGATCGCCGGTGGACGGCACGACCCGCTCGGCTATGACCACCGCATCGAGGTGTTGGGCAGCAAGGACTCGCTGACCGTCGGCCTCGACCCGCGCACCCCGCTGACCTCGCTGGAGGCCGACGGCCCGAAGGTCGCCGCCGACGCCTACCCCGGGTTCCCGGAGCGGTTCCACAAGGCCTACCTCAACGAGATGGCCGTGTTCGTGGACGTGGTCGCGGGCCGCGCGGCCAACCCCTCGCCGGTGCGCGACAGCCTGGTGAGCCTGCGGCTGGCCGAGGCCTGCGAGTCCTCGCGCCGCTCCGGCAACCCGGTCCGGCTGGCGCAGGAGGTGTCGGCATGACCGTGAAGATCGCCGGAGCACCGATCTCGTGGGGCGTCTGCGAGGTTCCCGGCTGGGGGCGGGTGCTTGACCCGGACACCGTGCTGGGCCAGATGGCCGAACTGGGCCTGCGCGCAACGGAGCTGGGCCCGCCCGGCTACCTGCCCGAGCAGCCCGAGGTGCTGAAGGAAACCCTGGGGCGCAAGGGGCTCACGCTCGTGGGCGGCTTCCTCGCCGTGGTGCTGCACGACTCCGCACGCACGGAGCAGACGCTGTCCGAGGCGGAGCACTCGGCGCGGGTGCTGGCGGCGGGCGGGGCCGAGGTGCTGGTGCTGGCCGCTGCCACCGGGTTGGCGGGCTACGACGAGCGGCCCGCCCTCACCGAGGAGCAGTGGCAGACGCTGATCAGCAACTGCGCGGCGATCCGCGAGATCGCGGCGCGGCACGGGCTGGACACTGTGCTGCACCCGCACGTGGGCACGCACGTGGAGCAGGGCGCCGAGGTCGAGCGCTTCCTCGCCGACTCGGACCTGCCGCTGTGCCTGGACACCGGGCACCTGCTCATCGGCGGCACCGACCCGGTGGAGCTGGCCAAGCGGCACGCCGCACGGATCAGCCACGTGCACCTCAAGGATGTCCGCGCCGACCTGGCCGACCAGGTCCGTGCGGGGCAGCTCGGCTACGCGAACGCCGTGGCCCAGGGCATGTACGTACCCCTGGGCGACGGGGACGTGGAGATCGGCGCCATCGTCCGGTTCCTGCACGAGGCGGGCTACCAGGGGTGGTACGTCCTGGAGCAGGACGCCGCACTGGCCGAGGACAGCACCGACGGGGACGGACAACCCCGCCGGGACTCAGCTCGCAGCATCGAGTATCTCGAATCGGTCGTCGGGACCCTGTGACCCGGCGACCACACTCCAGGCCAGGAGCGTCAACCCAGGAGAGACAATGTTGTCTAGGAAAGCCAAGAGAGTCCTGCGCGGCCTGAGCGCCGCGGCCGGAGTCCTGGTGCTTGCCGCGTGCACGGGCCCGACCGCCGCGGACCCCGCCGGCGGCACGGCGAACGCCACCGGCTCGGCCACCGCCGGCGGGCCGATGCACATCGCGGTGGTCACGCACGGCACCGCGGGCGACGCGTTCTGGAACGTGGTGAAGAACGGCGCCACGGACGCGGGCAAGCAACTCGCCGTGAACGTCGACTACAACTCCGACGGCGATCCTGGGGCGCAGTCGAAGCTGATCGACAACGCGGTGGCGCAGAAGGTGGACGGGCTGGTCGTGTCCATGGCCAACCCCGACGCGCTGAAGAGTTCCGTGCAGCGGGCGGTCAAGGCGGGCATTCCGGTCGTGACGATCAACTCCGGCCAGGCGCAGAGCGCCTCGTACGGCGCGATCGCGCACGTGGGCCAGGACGAGGCGATCGCGGGCCGCCAGGCGGGCGCGCGGCTCAAGTCGGAGGGCCGGACCAAGCTGCTCTGCGTGATCCACGAGGCGGGCAACGTCGGGCTCAACCAACGCTGCGACGGGGCCAAGCAGGGTTTCGGCGGCCAGGCGAGCACCCTGCAGGTGGACATCAGCAACCCGACCGACGTGGAGGCGCGGATCAAGGGCGCGCTGCAGACCGACAGCTCCATCGACGCCGTGCTCACGCTCAACCCGCAGGTGGCGCTGAGCGCGGCGAACGCGGTGCGCGACAGCAACGCCAAGGCGGTGGTCAGCACCTTCGACCTCAACGCCGACGTGGTCAACGCGATCAAGGCCGGTCAGGTCGACTTCGCCGTCGACCAGCAGCAGTACGAGCAGGGCTACCTGCCGATCGTGATGCTCAAGCTGTACCACGACAACGCCAACACCGTCGGCGGCGGCCAGCCCGTGCTGACCGGCCCCGGCTTCGTCGACAAGTCCAATGTGGACAAGGTCGCGCAGTACGCGTCCCGAGGTACCCGATGAGTGAGGTGGCCACCGTGTCCGTGGACGAACGGATCGCGAGACCGGGCCTGTTCGGCAGGCTGGCGGTCCGCCCGGAGATCGGCGCGCTGCTCGGCGCGGTCGCGGTCTTCGTCTTCTTCTCACTGGTAGCGCGGCAGTTCGTCAGCCCGGCGGGCATCGCCACCTGGCTGGACGACGCCGCCACGCTGGGCATCGTCGCGGTGGCGGTGGCCCTGCTGATGATCGGCGGCGAGTTCGACCTGTCGGCCGGTGTCATGACGGCCTCCAGCTCGCTGGTCACCGCGATCCTGGCCACCCAGCTCGGGCTCAACGTGTGGCTGGCCGTGCTGTGCTCGCTGGTGTTCGCCCTGGCCGTCGGCGCCTTCAACGGCTGGCTGGTCATGCGCACCAGGCTGCCCAGCTTCATCGTCACCCTGGGCACGTTCTTCGCGTTGCAGGGTCTGAACCTGGGCATCACCCGGCTGGTCACCGGAACCGTGCAGGTCTCCGGCATCCGCTCGGTGCCCGGCTACGCCGAGGTGGGCTACTTCTTCGCCTCCACCTTCTCGCTGGGCGGCACCACCTTCCAGGTCTCCGTGCTGTGGTGGATCGGGGTCGCCGCGGTGGCCTCCTGGCTGCTGGTGCGCACCCGGTTCGGCAACTGGATCTTCGCCGTGGGCGGGTCCGCCCCCAGCTCGCTCGCGGTGGGCGTGCCGGTGGTGCGCACCAAGATCGCGCTGTTCATGACGACCGCGGGCGCGGCCTGGCTGGTCGGTACGATCAACATCCTGCGCTTCACCACGGTGCAGGCCAACCAGGGCATCGGCCTGGAGTTCCAGTACATCATCGCCGCGGTCATCGGCGGTTGCCTGCTCACCGGCGGCTTCGGTTCGGCCGTGGGCGCCGCGATCGGTGCGCTGATCTTCGGCATGGCCAGGCAGGGCATCGTCTACGCGAACTGGAACAGCGACTGGTTCCAGCTCTTCCTCGGCATCATGCTGCTGGCCGCGGTGCTGGTGAACAACAGCTTCCGGCGCCGCGCGGAAAGGGTACGGCGATGACAACGCCACTGCTCGAGGTCACCGAGGTCGGCAAGACCTACGGCAGCGTGATCGCGCTGCGCGAAGTGTCCACTGTGGTCAACGCGGGTGAGGTCACCTGCGTGCTCGGGGACAACGGCGCGGGCAAGTCCACGCTGATCAAGATCCTGGCCGGGCTGCACCAGCACGACGAGGGCGAGTTCCGCATCGAGGGCGAGCCGGTGCGCCTGGGCTCACCCCGCGAGGCCCTGGACCGCGGCATCGCCACGGTGTACCAGGACCTGGCCGTGGTGCCGCTGATGAGCGTGTGGCGCAACTTCTTCCTGGGGTCCGAGCCCACCAAGGGGTTCGGCCCGCTGCGCATGCTGGACCGCAAGCAGGGCAGGGAGGTCACCCGCAAGGCCCTGGCCGAGATGGGCATCGACCTGCGCGACGTGGAGCAGCCCGTGGGCACCCTGTCCGGCGGCGAGCGGCAGTGCGTGGCCATCGCGCGCGCGGTGCACTTCGGCGCCAAGGTGCTGATCCTGGACGAGCCGACCGCCGCACTGGGCGTGAAGCAGGCCGGGGTCGTGCTCAAGTACGTCGCTCAGGCAAGGGATCGCGGGCTCGGTGTCGTGCTGATCACGCACAACCCGCACCACGCCTACCCGGTGGGCAACCGGTTCCTGTTGCTCAAGCGGGGGCGCAGCCTGGGCTGCTTCGAGAAGGCCGACATCTCGCTGGCGGAGCTGACCCGCCAGATGGCCGGTGGGGCCGAACTGGAAGCCCTGGAGCACGAACTGCGCGGTGCCGTGTCGTGACCATTCTGGAAGCGCTCACGATCGGCCGCGTCGGGGTGGACCTGTACCCGGAGCAGAGCGGCGTGCCGCTGGCCGAGGTGCGGACCTTCGCCAAGTCGCTGGGCGGCACCGCGACCAACGTCGCGGTGGCCGCTGCCCGGCTTGGCCGCCGCACCGGCGTGCTGACCAAGGTCGGCCCGGACGGGTTCGGCGACTACGTGCGACAGGCGCTGGCCGGATTCGGCGTGTGCCCGGATCACGTTGGCACTGCTGAGGACCTGCTCACCCCGGTGGTGTTCTGCGAGCTGAACCCGCCCGCCGATCCGCCGCTGCTGTTCTACCGGCTGCCCACCGCGCCGGACCTGACGCTCACCGAGGATGACGTGCCCTGGCAGGTGGTCCGGGACGTGCCGCTGCTGTGGGTGACCGGCACCGGGGTGTGCGTGGAGCCCGCACGTGCCACGCAGCGCAGGATCCTGGAGCACCGGGCGAAGAGCGGGCACACCGTGCTGGACCTGGACTACCGGCCGATGTTCTGGCCGGACGTCGAGACGGCCCGCGCGGAGATCGGCTGGATGCTCGACCACGTCACCGTGGCCGTGGGCAACCGCACCGAGGCCGAGGTGGCCGTGGGCAGTTCGGACCCGAACGAGGCCGCCGACCGGCTGCTGGCACGCGGTGTGCGGCTGGCGATGGTGAAGATGGGCGCCGACGGCGTGCTTGTCGCCACGCCCGAAGGACGGGAAACCGTGACTCCGCAACGCGTTGAGGTCGTGTGCGGGCTCGGGGCAGGTGACGCCTTCGGTGGTTCGGTGGTGCACGGCCTGCTGTCCGGCTGGGACCCCGTGCGCATCGCGCGGCAGGCCAACGCGGCGGGCGCGATCGTGGCGTCCAGGCTGGCCTGCGCGGACGCGATGCCCGAGCAGAGCGAGATCGAGGAGTTGCTGGACCTTGCTGACCGATGACCAGTGGAGCGGGCTGCTGCACACCAGAGCCACCGCCCCCGGTGCTGTGGCCCGTGCCTACGCCGCCCGCAAGCGCCGCGCAAAGCTGTTGTCCGACAAGGGAACGCTCTTCCTCGTCGCCGCCGACCACCCGGCTCGCGGCGCGCTGGCGGTCGGCTCCGATCCGCTGGCCATGGTGGACCGCCGCGACCTGCTGGACCGCCTGTTGATCGCACTGGCCAACCCGGCCGTGGACGGCCTGCTCGGCACCCCGGACATCGTCGAGGAACTGCTGCTGCTGGGGGCGCTGGACGACAAGGTGGTCATCGGCTCGATGAACCGCGGCGGCCTGGCCGGTGCCGACTGGGAGATCGACGACAGGTTCACCGGGTACACCGCACAGTCCATCGTGGACAGTGGCCTGGACGGTGGCAAGATGCTGCTGCGCATCGTCAACGCCGACGCCGGGACCATTCCCACCTTGCAGGGCTGTGCCGACGCCGTGTCCGAGCTGGCCGGTCACGGGCTGATGGCGATGGTCGAGCCGCTGCCGTACCACCGGGACAACTCCGGTCGGCTCGTGCTCGAACGGGACACGGCGGCACTGGCGCGGGCGATCACCGTGGCCTCGGCGCTGGGCGTCACCAGCTCGCACACCTGGCTCAAGCTGCCCGCGCCCGCTGACCTGAAGGTACTGGACGCCACCACCTTGCCCGTGGTCGTGCTGGGCGGTGTGCCCTCCGGCAACCCGGACGAGGACCTCGCCGCGTGGGGCAAGGCGCTCGGCCACGCAGCGGTTCGCGGACTGGTCGTGGGACGTGCCCTGCTCTACCCGCCGCACGGTGACGTGGCCGGTGCGGTCGATGCGGCAGCGAAGGTACTGGAGGTAGGGTCGTGAGTTCTCTCCACCGTCCACTCGGGACGCTCGCTGACGGTGAGGACCCGGTCCTGCTGACCCCGGAGGGAGCCGGGTGGACCTATACGGGCCTGCGCGTCCTCCTGCTGCACCCGGGAACCTCACGGGTGGTCGAGACCGGTGAGTTCGAGGCGTTCGTGCTGCCACTGTCCGGCGGCTGCACCGTGGAGGTCGACGGCCAGCGCTTCTCGCTGACCGGCCGCGACTCCGTGTTCACCCGCGTCACCGACTTCGTCTACGTGCCAAGGGACGCCCGAGTCACTTTGTCGACAAAGGACGGTGTCGAGCTCGCACTGCCGATGGCCCGCTGCACCAGGCGCCTCGAACCGCGCTACGGCCCCGCCGAGGACGTGCCGGTGGAGGTGCGCGGCGGCGGCAACGCCACCAGGCAGGTCACCAACTTCGGCGTGCCCGGGGTCTGGGAGCACGCCGACAGGCTCAACGCCTGCGAGCTGATCACCCCGGACGGCAACTGGTCCTCGTACCCGCCGCACAAGCACGACGAGGCGAGCGAGTGCGAGGTCGTCAACGAGGAGATCTACTACTTCCGGATCGCGGGCAGGGACGGGATCACCCCGTCACAGGACGGTTTCGGCCTGCACCGCACCTACACCGCCGACGGCGAGCTGGACGAGGACGTGGCGGTCCGGGACGGGGACGTGTTCCTGATCCCGCGCGGCTACCACGGTCCCTGCGTGGCCGCGCCCGGCTATCCCATGTACTACCTCAACGTGCTCGCCGGTCCCGCGCAGGAGCGCTCCATGGCGTTCTGCGACGACCCCGTGCACAGCTGGGTCCGCGGCACCTGGGCGGACCAGCCCACCGATTCCCGTTGCCCGGTGACCAGTTCCGAAGGACGGGTGTGATGAACACGGTTCGGTTGACCACGGCGCAGGCGCTCGTCCGCTGGATGCTCGCCCAGCGCACCGAGCTGCTCGACGGTTCCGAGGCCCCGCTGTTCCCCGGGGTGTTCGCGATCTTCGGCCACGGCAACGTGCTCGGCATCGGCACCGCGCTGGAGGAGCACCGCGAGCAGATCCCGGTGTGGCGCGGGCACAACGAGCAGGGCATGGCCCTGGCCGCGGTCGGTTTCGCCAAGGCCACCCACCGCAGGCAGGTCGGCGTGGCGACCACCTCGATCGGCCCCGGTGCGCTCAACCTGGTCACCGCGGCCGGTGTGGCGCACGCGAACCGGTTGCCGCTGCTGCTGTTGCCCGGGGACACCTTCGCCAGCCGGGCGCCCGACCCGGTGCTGCAACAGGTCGAGCACTTCGGTGACGCCACCGCGACCGTCAACGACGCGTTCCGCGCGGTCAGCCGCTACTTCGACCGGATCACCGCCCCCGAGCAGCTGCTCGCCACGCTGCCCCAGGTGGCCCGCGTGCTCACCGACCCGGCCGACTGCGGGCCCGTCACGATCGCCCTGCCCCAGGACGTGCAGGCGCAGGCGTTCGACTTCCCCACCGCCCTGTTCGAGCCGGTCCTGCACCGCGTGCAGCGCCCGCGCCCGGACCGGCGCGCGGTCGCCGAGGCCGTGGACCTGCTCCGGTCCGCGCGGCGCCCGCTGCTCGTGCTCGGCGGGGGCGTGCGCTATTCCGGAGCCGGACAGGACGTGATCGCGTTCGCTGAGCGGCACGGCATCCCGATCACCGAGACCACCGCCGGGCGCACGCTCGTGCACCACGAGCACCGGCTGCATGCCGGTCCGCTGGGCATCACCGGCTCCGCCTCCGGCAACGAGCTGGCCGCCGAGGCCGATGTCGTGCTCGCCGTGGGCACGCGCCTACAGGACTTCACCACCGGCTCGTGGACCGTGTTCTCCCCCGAGGTACGGCTGATCACCGTCAACGCCGCCCGGTTCGACGCCGTCAAGCACGGCGCCCACGCCGTTGTCGCCGACGCGCTCGAAGGCGTGCGCGAACTGGGGCATTTGCTGGCGGACTGGGCCGCCGACCCCGCGTGGACCGCCCGTGCCGAGGCCGCCCGGCACACCTGGGACGCGCACATCGACAAGCTCCGGCAACCCACTGCCGGGTTGCCCACCTACGCGCAGGTCGTCGGTGCCGTCAACGAGCAGTCCGGCCCCGAGGACTACGTGCTCACCGCCTCCGGTGGGCTGCCCGGCGAACTCATCGGCGGTTGGCGGGCCACCAGTCCGTCCACAATGGACGTCGAGTACGGGTTCTCCTGCATGGGCTACGAGATCGCCGGTGCCTGGGGTGCCGCGATGGCTCGCCCGCGTGGCGTGGTCACCACCCTGCTCGGCGACGGCTCGTACCTGATGCTCAACTCCGAGCTGTTCTCCGCCGCCTTCGCGGGCCACGGGTTCGTCGCCGTCGTGTGCGACAACGACGGGTACGCCGTGATCCACCGCTTGCAGCGCAACCAGGGCGGTGCCGGGTACAACAACATGTACGCCGACTGCCGCACCTCGCACGCCGTCCCGCCCCGCGTGGACTTCGCGGCGCACGCCGCCTCACTCGGCTGCCTCGTGTTCCGCGCCGACGGGCTCGACTCCTTCACCGAGCAGTACGCCCTCGCCCGGCAGGCCGCCGCCACCGGCCGCCCCGCCGTCGTCACCATCTCCACCCACCCCTCCTCCTGGACCGAGGCCGGAGCCTGGTGGGAGGTCGGCGTCCCCGAGACCGCACACCGCGCGGAGGTCACCGCGGCCCGTTCCGCGCTGCTGGAGGGCAAAGCAGGACAGGTCCGGTACACAGGCCGGTGACCCAGGCCATTGTGCCGTGAAGGTGGCTTTCGCTGCGTTCAACGCAGCGAAAGCCACCTTCACGGCGTCGGGACGTGTTCATGACGGTGGCAGGTTTTCGATGCGTCGGCGTTTTCCGCAGGTCGAGTGCGTTTTGGGCTCGGGAATGTAATCTCGGCAATCCGGCACGTCGAGGCTGCGATTCACGTGGTAATCAAGGATTCGGCTGGTGAGCCCAGCGGCCCGTTCACAGTTTCATCATCGGCAACGCTGGGAACAACGTGAGTCCGGGCGGCCTTGCACCTGTCATGAGCGAGCTGTTCAGTCCGTTGACACTGCGAGCGGTCACCTTGCGCAACAGGATCGCGGTGAGCCCGATGTGCCAGTACAGCGCCGTGGACGGCGTGCCGACCGACTGGCACCTGGTGCACCTGGGGTCACGTGCCGTGGGCGGGGCGGGCCTGGTCATCGCCGAGGCCTCCGCGGTGCAGGCGCACGGCCGGATCTCGCCGAACGACGCGGGCATCTGGTCGGACGAGCACGAGCGGGCGTGGCGGCCCATCACGAGGTTCATCGAGGAGCAGGGCGCCGTGCCGGGCATCCAGCTGGCACACGCCGGGTTCAAGGCCTCCTCGCACCGGCCCTTCGACGGCCGGCATGGCGGCGTGCCGGACGAGCAGGGCGGCTGGACCCCGGTCGGGGTCGGCGACACGCCCTTCACCCCGGAGTTCCGCGTCCCGCGGGCGCTGGACCAGGAGGGCATCCGCGAGGTCGTGGACGCCTTCGCCGAGGCGGCGGCACGGGCCGTACGCGCGGGCTTCCGACTGGTCGAGGTGCACGCGGCCCACGGCTACCTGCTGCACGAGTTCCTGTCTCCGCTGACCAACCACCGGACCGACGAGTACGGCGGCAGCCTGGAGAACAGGATGCGGTTCGCGGTCGAGGTCACCGAGGCCGTGCGGGCCGCGGTGGGTGAGGACGTCCCGGTCCTGGTCCGCATCTCGGGCACCGACTGGCTGGACGGCGGCTGGACGGTCGAGGACAGCGTCGAGCTGGCCACGCGCCTGAGTGCTGCGGGGGCCGATCTGATCGACGTGTCCTCGGGTGGCGTCACCGCCAGGGCACCGATCCCGGTCGGCCCCGGCTACCAGGTGCCGCTGGCCGACACCGTGCGGCGCAAGGCCGAGGTGCCCACCGGCGCCGTTGGCATGATCACCGAACCGGAGCAGGCCGAGCAGGTGCTCGCCAGTGGCTCAGCGGACCTGGTGCTGCTCGCGAGGGAGCTGCTGCGGGACCCGTACTGGCCGCTGCACGCGGCCGGCAGGCTCGGTGCCGAGGCACCGGTTCCCGACCAGTACCGCAGGGCGTACTGACGCCGTGCGGACGCGTTCAGGGGTGGGACCGCGGTCATCCGCGTCCCCACCCCTGGGCGTTTCGGTTGTCAACGACGGTAGTCGTCGTACTCGTCGTCGTAAGGATCATCCGAGGGCTCATCGTTCTGCTTGCCCACGACCGACTGATCGCCGCCGGACAGCTCGCGCTGCAGTGCGTCGAAGTCGGTGTTGTGGGTGCTGTACTTGAGCTCTCGGGCCACCTTCGTTTGCTTGGCCTTCGCCCGGCCGCGCCCCATGGCTCGACCCCCTCGCACAGGGACGGGGGCGGCCGGGGGAATCGGCGGCCCCACTCGTCACGACAACTGGTTCCTGGTAACTACCGTACCGTGTCGACGGGGTTCGATGCGACGCGGCTCGGTGTGGAGGACGCGACACCCTCCGGGCCGACCCCGCCGACCAGGCTCGTGACAGGATCTCGGGGTGCCTCGTCCGTTCGTCGCCTACCTCCGCGTGTACGAACCGTTGTCGGCGTTCGACGCTGAGTTGGCCGTCCGGATGCGCGCTGCCCTGGACAACGGGCCGCTGGCCCGCTCGGCCGCCGGCGACCGTGAGCGAGAACTGTGGTTGCGATCACAGTTGTCCCGTCCGGCGGGACTGCTGCCCTGCGAACCGGTCGAGACGGCCCCGTTGGACCTGCTCGTGCTGGACCCCGCCGAGGTGCCCACCGGCCCGGCGGCCTCCGCGGGGCCCGGGCCGCTCGTCTGCCCGCTGGACCTGCGGGCCCGCTCGGCCGCAGCCCTGGCGGGCTTCCTGAGCACCTCCTCGGGCGTGCTCAGGGCGGCCGCGCTGGGGATGCCCGCCGACACGGCCAAGGCGCGGGCCAACTCGGTCATGGCCGAGGTGGGCGCGAGCGCCGTGCACGTGGTGTCGACCACGTGGACCATCCCGCTGCCCTGGTTCGCCCTGGTCGACGCCGACCACCGGCACGTGGTGCTGGCCCCGCGCGAGGACGCGGAGCGGCAGGTGGCGTGGCGGGTCGCGATGGCCGACGCGCGCCGCAGGGTGGCCAGGGCGCACACGGTGGTCAGGGAGGCGCTCGGCGAGAACGGGCCCGCCAGGGTTCTCAGGGACACCGGGCGCTGGCTGGAGCACTTCCACCCGCACTCGGCCGTCGAACTGGACTACGGCGGGCTGGTGCAGCTGCTCGACGACGAACAGCTGCTGGAGGACAGCTCAGCGGTCGACGTGCAGGCCATCGTGGACGCCCTGGAGCAGGGCGACACCGAGGAGGTGGCCCTGCGCTACGAGCAGCTGAGGGAGTTCTGGGGCGAACTGGCCGCGCACGAGCGGTACGGCTAGGGCTCCAGCGCCCCGTCGCCGCGTGGGGCGCGCTGGGCGGCCAGCAGCTCGTCCACCGAGGCGCTGCCGCGCTGGTAGCGCCCGGCGATCTCCCCGTTGATCCGGTCCACCACGTCCTGCACCTCGCGGCGGCGGGCCGAGACCGAGGCCTCCTCCGCGACGAACGCCTGCCTGGCCTGGTCCAGCTTCTCGTCGCTGAGCGAGCTGACGTCGGACAGGTCCACGTCGGAGACCAGCGCCTCCACGTGCCTGCGGTGCGCCTCGGCTCTGGAGGGCTCCAGGGTCTGGTAGCGGCCCAGCCCGGTCGCCGGGCCCACCGCGTTCTCCGCGAGGATCGCGGCCAGCCGCTCCACCACGGGCGCGGCGGAACCGCCCTCGACCCTGCGCTGCTGCTCGGCCTTCACGATGTCGATCCGGGCGTGCAGCAACCGCCGCAGGTAGGAAAGGTCGGTTTCCTCCTGCGCTGCTTCATCGCGCAGCGCGCGTACCCCATCGAGTGCGAGCTCTTCGATGCCGGCGGTGTAGTCCGGAGCGAGAACTCGGTCGATGCGCCGCCGCCCGCCAGGACGGACCTCGATCACACCGACATCCTGAAGCACATCACCGTCATGCGCCAACACCTGAGCACTCGTTTCAACCGGACTGTTGCACTCCGATCAGCTTGCGCACCTCGTCCGGGGACAGCGGCGGCCGCTGGGCGATCCTGGCCAGTCCGCTGGCCCTGGCCACGAGTTGGGCGTTGTCCTTGACCCGCTCACCCCGTGCGTAGGAGATGGTGTCCTCCATGCCGACGCGCAGGTGACCGCCCGCCGAGAGCGAAGCCAACATCACCGGTATGGAGGAGCGGCCGACCCCGGTCGCGGAGAAGGTGGCGCCCTCCGGGATCAGTCGCAGGGCCGCCGCGAGGGTCTCGGTGTCGCCCGCCATGCCGCCCGGCACGCCCATGACCAGGTCCACGTGCACGTGCCCGCCAGCGGGCAGGCCGTGCTTGTCCAGCAGCCGGTGCAGGGAGGTGAGCTGGCCCAGGTCGAAGATCTCGTACTCGGGCACGATGCCGCGTTCCCGCATCCGCTTGTGCAGTTCGACCACGAACTCCCAGCGGTTCATGAACACGTCGTCGCCGAAGTTGACCGTGCCCATCGTGCAGGAGGCCGAGTCCGGCATGGCCTCCAGCACGCGCAGCCGGTGCTCCTCGGGATCGGTCACCGCCCCGCCGCTGGACAGCTGCACGACCAGGTTGGTCTCCGCGCGCAGGGCCGCCACGGTGTCCTTGAGCCTGCCCAGGTCCAGGCTCGGCTTCGTGTCCTCGCCCCGGATGTGCACGTGGATCATCGCCGCGCCCACGCGCTCGCAGTCCTTCGCGGTGCTGACCAGCTCGTCCAGGGTCACCGGCAGGTTGGGCACGTCCGCCTTGGCGTGCTCGGCCCCGGTGGGCGCCACCGTGACGATGGTGCCGTGCGAACCGGGGCGGGGTGTCGACGCTGACATGCCGCTGATCCTGGCACAGGCCCGGTTGGGGCGGACCCCGGAACTCTGCGCGCAAACGTTTGTCCACAGGTGTCGAGTTGTCCACATGCGGATCTTGAGCAAGATCGGGTGTCGGGGTGGGGCGGTAGACTGGACTCGGGGTCGCCCCCCTGGGAGTGGCGGGGGATTGTCTTTTCGTGACTACTAGCGCCCCAGGTTGCGGGCGGCTTCGCGGCCCAGGCCCGGAGTGTCCGGCGGCACGGAGTCGGGGTCCACGGCGGCGGGCACGGCCCGGTCCTCGGCGCCGGCGATCAGCTGGGCGTCCACCGGGACGGACCGCTTGACCAGGGCGAGCGCGATGGGGCCGAGCTCGTGGTGCCGCGCGGCGGTGCCGACCCGGCCGACCACGCGGCCGTCCAGCAGCACGGGGTCGCCGGTGTCCGGCAGGGCGTCGAGCGAGCCGTCCAGGTGCAGCAGCAGCATGCGGCGCGGCGGGCGGCCCACGTTGTGCACCTTGGCCACGGTCTCCTGGCCCCGGTAGCAGCCCTTGTCCAGGTGCACGGCGGTGCCGATCCAGTTCACCTCGTGCGGGATCGTGCGCTCGTCGGTGTCCACCCCGAGCCGGGGCCGCAGGCGCTCGGCCCGCAGCGCCTCGAAGGCCCAGCTCCCGGCGGGGCGCGCACCGGCGGAGGTCAGCCGCTCCCACCAGGCGTCCAGCTCGGCGCGGGGGACCAGCAGGTCGACCCCGGGGTAGGGCATGGGGCGCACGAAGCCGCCGCCGGGCAGGGCGCCGGTCTCGGGCACGAGGCGGGCGGTGTCGGGGCCGATGACCGAGAGCACGGCGAGCTCGGCGGTGGCGTCGCGGGGTTCGACCTTCGACCAGAAGACCATCGACCGCAGGTAGGCCAGCAGCGGCCCGGCGGTGCCGGGCTCCACGTCCAGCCAGGTGGTGCCGTCCAGGTCGGTGAGCACGGCGTGGTGCTCCACCCGGCCCTGCACGTCGAGGACCAGCGCCTCGGTGCTGGCCCCGTCGGGCAGCGCGGTCAGGTGCTGGCTGGTCAGCGAGTGCAGCCAGGTCAGCCGGTCCGCGCCGGGCACGGCGATGACCTCGCGGTGCGAGCGGTCCACCACGGCCACCGAGCGCACGGCGGTGCGCTGCTCGGAGAACGGGTCCCCGTAGTGCCACGGGACCCCGGCGTCGGGCGAGCCCTCCGGGGCGGCGACGGCACCGGGACGCTGGGAAGTCACAGGTTCTCCTCTTCGTTCACGCACACCTGGCAGGTACCGGACAGGGCCAGGTGACTGGCGTCCAACCGGAACCCGGTGTCGGCGGACAGCCGGGCCGACAACCCGTCCAGCAGCGAGCACGGCACCTCGTTCACCCGGCCGCAGCGGTGGCAGACCAAGTGCACGTGCTCATGCTCGTCAACGGAATAGGTGGGCGCGCCATGCCCGAGGTGGGTGTGACGAACCAGGCTCAGCTTCTCCAGCAGCTCCAGGGTCCGGTAGACGGTGGTGATGTTGACCGTTGGCGCGGTGCGCTGCACCTGCTGGCAGATCTGTTCGGGGGTCGCGTGCTCCAGCTCGCGCACCGCGTCCAGCACCAGTTGGCGCTGCGGTGTCATGCGCATCCCACGCTCGTGCAAGGTGCGACGAAGTCGTGCGGCCTGCTGCGGGCTCACGGTCTCCACACCTTGGATGGTAGGCCGCTGCGGTGTGAGTAGGCTCGGTCACATGCGCGTGCTGGCCCTGTTGGATGGAACCACCGTTGATCCTGAGACCCCGCTGGTGCGGGTGGACGACCTCGGGCTGCTCCGCGGTGACGGCGTGTTCGAAACCGTGCTCGTGGTCGACGGGCGGCCGAGGGAACTCGGCCCGCACCTGGACCGGCTCGCCCGCTCGGCTGCCATGCTCGAACTGCCCGAGCCGGACCGCTCGGGCTGGGAGCGCTGCGTGGACGCGGTGATCAACAACTGGACCGGCGACAGGCAGATGGCGCTCAAGCTGGTGCTGACCAGGGGCGCGGAGTACGGGGACGGCACACCAACGGCCTTCGCCATGGGACTGCCCATCGGGGAGAAGGTCCTGCGCCAGCGCGAGCAGGGCATCTCGGCGGTCACCCTGGAGCGCGGCATCGACCCGGGGCTGGCCGAGCGCGCGCCCTGGCTGCTGCTGGGCTCGAAGTCCCTGTCCTACGCGGTCAACATGGCCGCCCTGCGGCACGCGGCCAAGCTCGGCGCCGACGAGGTGATCTTCACGGCCTCCGACGGCACGGTGCTGGAGGGGCCCACCTCCACGGTGATCCTGGTGCGCGGGCGCACCCTGATCACCCCGCCCGCCAACATCGGCATCCTGCCCGGCACCACCCAGGCCGCGCTGTTCCGCGCCGCCGAGCGGTCCGGCTGGTCGATCAAGGTGGAGCCGGTGCGGACCTCGGACCTCACCGACAACGACGGGGTGTTCCTGGTGTCCAGCGTGCGCGCGATCACCCGGGTGAACAGCCTCGACGGCCAGCAGCTGGGCGACTTCAGCGCACTGCACGCCGAGCTGACCGCGCTGTACGAGTCGGAGTACTGAGCGGGTGCGGGGAGGGCGGTTCGGCCCTCCCCGCCACCAGCTACTTCAAACCGCTGTCCACGGCGGTCATCAGGGTGCCGGTGTCACCGGACATCTCCCAGATCATCGCGCCGAGCAGCCCCTTGCTCTTGATGTAGGCCATCTTCTTGCCGATCGCCCAGGCGTCGTCGAAGGACCACCACTGGCCGTCGGCCCCGGTGTAACCGTAGGTGGCCACCGCCTGTTCGTTGTGGTAAACGGTCATTCCCGGTAGTGCCGACAACAGGTTGCTGTAACCGCGTGTGCCCGCCTCCTCGGCGAACTGCCCCGGCGCCGCACCCTTGGCCGCCTGCCACTCCCCGTGCGCCCCGCCATCGGTCACGCTCTGCCAGCCGCGACCGTAGAACGGGATGCCCACGGTTATCTTGCGCGGATTCACCCCCGCACCCAGATATGCCTGCACCGCCCCGTCCACGCTGAAGTGGAACGGGTACGGGTCATTGCTCGCCGGGTACAGGTTGGCCTGGTCCCCGGTCCGGTTCGGTTCCCAGGAGTTGTCACTGCCGGAACCGTGGAAGTCATAACCCTGCACGTTGAAGATGTCCAGGGACTTCGCGGTCTGCGGCAGGTCCCAGCCCTCACCGATCTTCGTCGGGTCGGCCGGGGTGAACGCGGTCAGCTGGTAGCGCTTGCCGCCGCCGAGCGCGTCGAGCTGGCTGCGGAACTCCGCGAGCAGCGCGGTCAGGTTCGCCTTGTCGTTCGCGCTGTGGTGGTTGCCGGGATGCCCGTTGGCGTCCCCGGGCCACTCCCAGTCCACGTCGATGCCGTCGAAGATGCCCGCGGCCACACCGGCGCCGCCCGCACCGCCGGTCACCGGCAGGTTGCCCTTGATCCACGTGTCGATGCAGGAGCTGACGAACTTCTTGCGCGAGGCGTCGGTGGCCGCCACGTCGGAGAAGTACTTCGAGTACGTCCAGCCGCCCAGCGAGACCAGCACCTTCAGGTTCGGGTACTTCGCCTTCAGCTTCTTGACCTGGTTGAGGTTGCCGCGCAGCGGGGCCCAGCCGTCGTCGGCCACCCCGTCCACCGACTGGGCCGCGCTCATCGGCCTGCCGTAGTCCGCATCGGCGTCCCCGGCCCCGTCGCCCTGGTTCGGGTCCTCGGGGTCGGACGTGGTGCCCTTGGTGACCCCGGACAGGCAGGTCAGGTTCACCGGGTCGATGTTCTCGAAGGCGTACAACAGGTGCGTCAGCTTGCCCGCGGCCCCGGTGTCCACCAGGTTCTTCACGAAGTACTGCCTGCCGTAGATGCCCCACTGCACGAAGTAGCCGATCTTGGCGTAGCCGTTGCCGATCACGTCGGCGGTGGTGGCGGTGACCGCGCTGCTGGCGGCCGAGGTGTTGTCGTAGCCGTCCCGCGCCCGCACGGTGAAGCTGTACTGGGTGGAGGGGCTCAGCCCGGTCACCGTGGCCGCCGTGCCGGTGACGGTGGTGGCCAGTGCCGTGCCGGTGTACACGTCGTAGGCGACGACCCCGGTGTTGTCGGTGGACGCGGACCAGGTCAGCGACACGCTGGTCGAGTCGGTGCCCTTCACGGCCAGGTTCGACGGCGCGGTCGGCGGCTGCGTGTCCTCCCCGGGATCGTTCGTGGTGACCTGGACGGGAGCGCTGGCCGCCGAGGCGGTGCCGTGCGTGTCCTTGGCCTTCACGGTGAACGTGTACGCGGTCTTCGGCGTCAGACCGGAAACCGTTGCGCTGGTTGAGGTCGTGCTCGTGGCCAGTGCCGTGCCGTTGTAGACCTCATAGCCCGCGACGGGGAGATCGCCGGGAGTGGCGGCATTCCAGGCGAGCGTCACGGACTTGGTGGTCTTCACCGTGGCGCGGGCGTTGGTGGGTGCGGAGGGCGGCGCGTCCGCGCTGCCGTCGCACTTGGCGTCGTTGACCCGGCAGTTGGCCGGGGATCCGTTGCCGGACAAGGTGAACGTCAGACTGTACGGCTCGGTTGTGCCGTGCGCCTTGACGACTGCGTTGTAGTAGGCGGGATTGGCCACCACGTGCGTGCCGGTCTGCGTCACGGTGCCGTTCTGGGCGTTGCCCACCGTGGTGCCGCTGGGCACGTCGAAGGCGATGGACCAGGTCTTCAGGTCGGCGTCCCCGTTGTTGGCGACCACGTACTTGCCGGTGGAGCCGGACTGGGAGTAGACGGCGGTGACGGTCGCGGCGGAGGTCGGCGGTGTGCCGCCACCGGTCCCGTCGCAGTTGGCGCCGTTGAGCGTGCAGTTCACCGGCTGTGCGGCGCCGCTGAGCGTGAACGTCAGGCTGTAGGGCTCGGTGGACCCGTTCGCGGGCACGGAGGTGTTGTAGAAGGCCGGGTTCGCGGTCACGTGCGTGCCGCTCTGGCTGACCGTGCCGTTCTGCGCGTTGCCGATGACGACCCCGCTGGGCAGGTCGAAGGCCAGCGCCCAGCCGTTGACCGCGGTGGCCCCCGAGTTGGCGATGACGAACTTGCCGCCGCCCGCGGTGGCGGTGAAGGTGGCGGTGAGGCCGGGTGTCGCCGCGGCGGTCGGCGCGAGCGCGACGAGCAGACCGGCCGGGAGTAGCAGTGCGGCGATCACGCCGAACAGACGTTGTCGGTGCATGGTGCTCCTGCCTGCAGGATGACGGGAGGCGGCCGTAGCAGTCCGAACTTAAGTGGCCTAGACCACAGCGTCAATGGGTCTAGACCATTTGGGCGGTGCCGAACCGGAGCGCCGCGCCGGGGCCGGCCTGCCCCAGCCGGGGCAGCGAATTCGGCGCCACCACACCGACAACGGGGTAGCCGCCGGTCACCGGGTGATCGGCCAGGAACAGCACCGGCAGGCCGTTCGCGGGTACCTGCACCGCCCCGGTGACCACACCCTCGCTGGGCAGTTCGAGCCTCTCGCGTGCGGGCACACGGCGCAGCGGCTCACCCTCCAGGCGCAGGCCGATCCGGTTGCTCCGTTCGGACACGGTCCAGCGAGCGCCGTTGAGCCGGGCGAGCGAGTCGGCGTCGAACCAGTCCTCGCGCGGGCCCAGCAGCAGCGGTACGACCAGCTCGCCGGGCAGGGCCGAGGCCGCGAGCACGTCCACCCCGCTGGGCAGGCCCGCGGGCGCACCGAGTGCCAGCGAGTCGTTGGCGCGCAACGGGTTCGGGCCGATGCCGGAGAGCACGTCGGTGGACCGGCTGCCCAGGTGCTCGGGCACGTCCACGCCGCCGGACAGCGCCACGTAGCAGCGGATCCCGCCCTGCGGGCTGCCCAGCGCCAGCACCTGGCCCGCGCCGAGGTGCACCGGGGTGTGCGAGTCCACGCGATGACCGTCAACGGTCACCGGCACGGCCGGTCCGGTGACGGCCACGGTGCAGGAGCAGTCGGCGCGCAGCACAAGACCGCCGAGCAGCGCCTCGATGCCCGCCGCCGACTCCTCGTTGCCCACGAGCCGGTTGGCCAGGGCCAGTGCGGGCTGGTCCAGCGCGCCGGAGGGCGGCACGCCGAGGTGGGCGTGGCCGGGGCGACCGCGGTCCTGGACCAGTGCCTGCGGACCTGTGCGAACGATCGTGCAGCTCCTGCTCACCGGGCCACCTCGAAGTGGACGAGGTCCCCGGGTGCCAGCAGCGCGGGCTCGGTGCGGCGCGGGTCGAACAGGATGGCGGTGGTGCGGCCGATCAACCGCCATCCGCCGGGGGAGGCGCGCGGGTAGGCGCCGGTGAACTCGCCCGCGACGCCGACCGAACCGGCGGGCACCCGTTCGCGCGGGCGCGCCAGGCGAGGCTGGCGCAGCGGCTCGGGCAGGCCGGTCAGGTAGCCGAAACCGGGGGCGAACCCGCAGAACGCCACGGTGTACTCGGCCCCGCTGTGCAGCTCGACCACCTCGTCCACGGTCAGCCCCGCGGTCTCGGCGACCAGGTCCAGGTCCGGCCCGTCGTAGCGGATCGGCAGCCGGATGGTCCGCGGCGAGCGGTCCGGCGGCCTGCTCAGGTCGGCGGACTCGATCACGGCGCGCGCCGCGGCCAGCCCCGTGGACCCGGGGCGGGCGCTGACCAGCACGGTGCGTGCGGCGGGCACCAGCTCCACGAGGTCCGGTAGCCGTGCGGCGACCAGCGCGGTGTGCAGGGCGCCCACCTGCTCCAGCGAGTCCAGCTCCACCAGGAGCGAGTCCTGGCCGCAGCGCAGCAGGCGCACCCGTCAGCCGACGACGCGCCGCAGGTGGGCCGAGACGTGCGGCTGCAGCGGCTGGCCCTCCATCGCCCGCTCCTCCACGTAGGCCAGGTCCCCGTCGTTGACCAGCCCGTACAGGCGCTGCGCGGCGGTGACCTCCTTGGCCGTGGCGGTGCGCATCACGATGTCGGTGCCCAGCTCCCAGGAGGTCTGGGTGCGCGGCCGGCCGTAGAAGATCTCCACGACCCCGGAGGAGTGCGTCAGCAGCACCTCGATGGTGTCGTCGGCCTGCGGGCGCCAGAACCCGGTCTCCCGCGCGGCGGGCCGGATCACCGCCCCGTCCTCGTCCAGCAGCCAGGACCGCGCCTCGTAGTGCACGAACGGGCGTCCGTCGTGCGCGAAGGTGACCTGCTGGCCGAACCGGAACGGGCCGTCGATCGTCGGGTAGACGATCTCGCCCTCCCCGCGCCACACGCCGATCAGCGGCAGCAGGGCCAGGCAGGCGTCGTGCAGGTTCGGGCCCAGCCGCAGGTTCGCCGTGTCCCCGGGGATCGGCAGGTCCTCGAACTGGGGCAGGTTGCGGTCGCGCGTGGACTCGGCGCGGGCCGCCGCGGCCGCGATCGCCGCGTCCCCGGTGCCGCGCACGGGCTGCTGCTCGCCGGGGGAGTCAGCGCGGTGGGAGTCAGTCATCAGCGCTGGTCGGAGTACAGGCGGTACAGCACGTACACCGTGAACCAGACGATGGCCACGCTGACCAGCACCATCAGGGCCGAGAAGAAGAGTTCCACGCCCAGCAGGATATCCGCCCTGGTCGGTGTCGGCGCCCCGGCGTCACCGGTATCACGACGAGGGCCCCGGTGACGTGCTCGTCACCGGGGCCCTCGGGTGTCGCGTGTGGCTCAGGCCACCGAGATCTGCAGCGAGTGCAGGCCGGGGCCCTCCGGGCTCACCACGGTCTCGCCGTTGCCGCTGCGGTGCAGCGCGCGCACGGTCCAGGTGCCCGGGGCGGCGAAGAACCGGAAGTCGCCGCCTTCGGAGGAGACGACCTCGGCGGTGAACTCCCCGGAGGAGTCCAGCAGCCGCACGTAGGCGCCGCCGACGGGCTCGCCGCCGGAGAGCACGGTACCGGTCAGCACGACCTCACGACCCGCGTCCACGTTCGCGGGCAGCGTGGCGGTCTGCGCGGGGGCTCCGCATCCAGTCATGTCAGTCCTTTCCAGTGCCGAGCTCGACCGGCACGCCGACCAGCGAGCCGTACTCGGTCCACGAACCGTCGTAGTTCTTCACGTCGCCGTGCCCGAGCAGCTCACGCAGCACGAACCAGGTGTGCGAGGAGCGCTCTCCGATGCGGCAGTAGGCGATGGTGGACTTGGACCCGTCCAGGCCCGCGTCCCCGTAGATCTGGGTCAGCTCCTCGTTGGAGCGGAAGGTGCCGTCCTCGTTGGCCGCCTTGCTCCACGGCACGTTGATCGCGCTGGGGATGTGGCCGGGCCGCTGGGCCTGCTCCTGCGGCAGGTGCGCCGGGGCGAGCAGCTTGCCGCTGAACTCGTCGGGGGAGCGCACGTCCACCAGGTTCTTGGTGTTGATCGCGTCGACCACCTCGTCGCGGAAGGCCCTGATGCTCAGGTCCTGCTCCTGCGCGGTGTAGGCGGTGGCCTCGCGCTCGTCCACGTCCTTGGTCAGCGGGCGCCCGTCGAGCTCCCACTTCTTGCGGCCGCCGTCGAGCAGCTGCACGTCCTGGTGGCCGTACAGCTTGAAGTACCAGTACGCGTATGCGGCGAACCAGTTGTTGTTGCCGCCGTAGAGCACGACCCGGTCCGAGTTGGCGATGCCCTTGGCGGACAGCAGCTTCTCGAAGCCCGCGCGGTCCACGAAGTCGCGGCGGACCTGGTCCTGCAGCTCGGTCTTCCAGTCGACGCGCACCGCGCCGGGGATGTGCCCGCCCTCGTAGGCGCTGGTGTCCTCGTCCACCTCCACGAACACCACACCGGGCGTGGTGAGGTTCTGCTCGGCCCACTCGGCCGACACCAGCACGTTGTCGCGACTCATTCCAGCGGCTCCCGTTCCCGTATCTCTCTGTCTACAGTGGACTTCTACTTGCCGGCGGCAGGCGCGAACCGGCGGATGAGCAGGTAGACCTCGCAGCCGAGGCAGAACCCGAACGCGGCGTTGAGGAAGGCGGCGACCAGCGCGAGCGCGGTGGCCACGATGCCGAGCACGGGCAGCCCCGCGAGGTAGCCGAGGGTGCCGACCAGTGCGAAGACGAAGCCGACGCCCTGCGCGAACTGCGGCGGGGCCGCGTCCTCGCGCTCAGCGGTCGGCTTCAGGCGCGGCGCGACCAGGCGCCGGTAGAGCAGCCCGTACGGGGCGTGCTGCAGACCGAGGAACGCGCCGATCGCGAACACGAGGGTCTGCAGTGCCAGCAACGGCCACCAGCCGGTGACCAGGGTGACTGCCAGCACCACCGTGGTGATCCAGGCGCCGAAGCGCGGACCTCGGGGGTCGATCTGGGTAGTGGACATCTGCGACCTCCTGACCTGGGACCTTGCACACAAGGGAGTCCAGCTCGCAGGCGGTGCGGAGGCGTTGGCCGAGGGAACTCGGGCCGACCTCGGGCTACCGCCCGGTCAGGTGGTCCGACACAGGCTGCTGTCCACGCGGCAGAGGTCCACCGCGCGTCGCTTGGTCAGCAGCTTGTTCACGCTGGCGAGGGTACCTGCTGCTCCCTCCACCTGGGAGGGTCGTCCACCTGATGGGACGAACGGCGCGGCAGTGGTCTGCACCGTTCAAGCAGGTAGATGTGGGCGCAACGCCTCGGCCAGGACCTCGCGCTTGGGCACCCCGCCGACCCGCAGCAACTCCGCCCCGTCGGCGCCCAGCGCCAGGGTGGTCGGCGTGCGCAGCACCTTCAGCTGGGCGGCCACCTCGGGCAGGTCGGTCAGGTCCAGCTCGCGGTGGCGCAGGCCCTCGGTGCGCTCGGCCAGGTCGGCCAGCAGCACCCGGGTGTGCCGGCACGGGGCGCAGAACGTGGTCGACAGCTGCACCAGGGTGACCGCCGACCCGGGGTCGATCAGCTCGCGGACCTGCGCGGGCAGGGCGGCCAGCGCGGTGCCGGTCCTGACCCGGCCCTCGCGTGCGCGCAGGGCGAACCCCAGCACCACGGACACGGCCAGCACGCCGACCAGCACCCAGACCCCGGTCATCCCAACCCGCTCCTCCCGCTGCCCAGCTGCACGTTGGTGGCCCGGCCGGTCACGATGAACACGTTGTTCTCCACCGTCACCCTGGTCGGCGTCACCGTGAAGGGCAGCGCCTTGCCCAGGTCCAGCTGCTTGGACAGGGCGCCGGTCACCTGCTGCTGGAGGATCTCCGGCAGCTTCAACGACGCGACCCCGTCCGCCAATTCCAGCTTGGTCGGCTGGACCTGGATCGTCGTGCCGTTGAGCGTGAGCACCCCGTACATGCCGACCTTGACCTGCTTGCCCGCGAAGTTGACGAAGAAGGCCATCTTCACGCCGGTGGTGGTCTGGTTGGGGGTGGGCGTGGGCTTCTCCCCGGCCTGCGCGCCCGGCTCGGCCCCCGGGTCGACCAGGGTGTCCGCCGGGGTGGGCACGATCGTCAGGTTGGAGATGTTGAGCACCTGGCCGACCTCGGTGGAGTTGAAAGCCCGGTTCACGTCTGCCGCGCTGATCCGCACCGAACCCTCCACCCGGTCGATGACCACCGAGTGCGCCGAGCCGGAGACCAGTTCGGACAGCGGCACCTTCACGTCGTAGAGGTGCGCGCTGACCTGGAGGTCGCGCATGGTGCCGATGGGGATGCCGCTGGCACCCACCTCGATGTCCTCGTAGTCCCCGCGCATCGCCTGGAGCACGAAGGGGAAGCCGTGGATGGTCACCGAGGGGTCGTCGGCCAGGGTCAGCTCGGCGCGCATCTTCTTGGACACCTGGTACTCGCCGATCGCGGCGAACACGAAGTCGGTCGCCACCAGCAGGCCGACCAACACGATCGCCACGGCGACCGTGATGCGCAGTCCCCGTCGACGCTTGGGCTTGGTGGTGGTCATACCGCCAGGATGCCCGATCCGGTCACGGGCCCGCACCGCCCCCGCCGATCTGACCCGGGGTGACCGCACGAGTCGGTCCGGTAAACCGGGGGCGGCCCGGACCACGGCGGTGAGGTTCCGGTGCCCTGGCCGTCATGTTCGGCTGGACAGCAGGTGAACGGCCCGCGAACGGCGGTGAGATGAGAGCCAGACCACTGAACACGGCACTTTCCGCGGCGTCCGTGTTAATTCGTGTGACGCTGACGTTTCCGTCGGGGCCATCGCAGGTCACCGGGGGTATCGTCACCGACATCCGCAGGCAACGGGGCCGGGCCGCAGCGCACGAGTGCGCACATCTCCCCTGTCCGTGGCCTGGCCGCGGCGCGAGAGGAGGCGGCACGGCCCATGGGTGTTGATCTGCTGCTGTTGACGGCTGATCCCGATCCGACGTCGGTGCTGCCGGCGCTGTCCCTGCTCCCGCACGCCGTGCGCCCGCTGGCGCCGGAGGTGTCGGCGCTGCTGGAGGCCGGTCCGCACGACGCGGTGCTGGTCGACGCGCGCGGCGACCTGGCCGGTGCCCGCTCCCTGTGCAGGCTGCTCGCCAGCAGCGGGGGCGAGGTCCCAGTGGTCGCCATCGTCACCGAGGGTGGGCTGGTCGCGGTCACCGCCGAGTGGGGCGTGGACGAGATCCTGCTGCCCACCGCCGGCCCCGCCGAGGTGGACGCCCGGCTGCGGCTGGTCAGCTCGCGCCGCGGCACCGACCAGCGCGGCAACGGCGGTGCGCTCCAGCTCGGCGAGCTGGTCATCGACGAGGCCACCTACACCGCCCGCCTGCGCGGCCGCCCGCTCGAACTGACCTATAAGGAGTTCGAGCTGCTCAAGTACCTCGCCCAGCACGCGGGCCGCGTGTTCACCCGCGCCCAGCTGCTCCAGGAGGTGTGGGGCTACGACTTCTTCGGCGGCACCCGCACCGTGGACGTGCACGTGCGGCGGCTGCGCGCCAAGCTCGGCCCCGAGCACGAGCTGATGATCGGCACCGTGCGCAACGTCGGCTACAAGTTCGTGCGCCCGGCCCGCCCCGGCGCCCGCCGCTCCGAGCTGGGCCAGGACGCCCCCGAGTCCACCGACACCACCGACGCCGACGCCTTCGTCCGCGAGATGGCCAAGCACTTCCGCTAACCCGGTTCGCTGTGCCATGAAAGTGCCGTTCCTGGCGTTCAACGCCAGGAACGGCACTTTCATGGCATCTGAGGCGCTGCGGAATGGATCGGGGGGCCGCTAGCGTCGTGACTGTGGTGGACATGCGGTGGCAGGACGAGCGGCTGACGGCGCTGGACGTGGACGAGGTCTTCGGGGTGTTCGAGGCAGCCCGGCTGGCCGACGGCAGAGAGGGAGCGGGCGGTCTGCCCTCCTTCCTGACCGGCCCCGGCCCGCACCTGGTCGCGACCGAGTCCGGACGCACCGTGGGCTACCTGCACCTGGACACCGCGGGCGACTCCTTCGGCAACCAGGTGGCGGAGCTGGTGGTGCACCCGGCCGCACGGCAGCGCGGGCTCGGCTCGGCCATGGTGCGGGCCCTGCTCGACCGGGTCGGTGACGCCAAGCTGCGGGTCTGGGCGCACGGCGACCACCCGGGTGCCGCCGCGCTGGCGGCCAGCCACGGCTTCGAGCGGGTGCGCGAGCTGCTGCGGATGCGCTGGGAGGTCGGCCAGCTGCCCGAACCGGTCTGGCGGCCCGGGGTGACCGTGCGCACCTTCGTGCCCGGGGCGGACGAGGCCGCGGTGATCGAGGTCAACCGGCGCGCGTTCTCCTGGCACCCCGAGCAGGGCGCGCTGACCGTGGCCGACCTGGAGCGCACCGAGGCCGAGCCCTGGTTCGACCCGGCGGGCTTCTTCCTCGCGGTGGACGCCGAGGACAGGGTGCTCGGCTTCCACTGGACGAAGGTGCACCGCGAGCGCGAGCCGCTCGGCGAGGTCTACGTGGTCGGGGTGGACCCCGACGCGCAGGGCGGGGGCCTGGGCAAGGCGCTCACCCTGGTCGGCCTGCACCACCTGCGCGAGGCCGGGCTGCGCCGGGTGATGCTCTACGTTGAGTCCGACAACACCCCCGCGGTGGCGGTGTACACGAAGCTCGGTTTCGGTTTGTGGGACGCGGACGTGCAGTACGCTCGATAGCGAGCGTTACGCTGCGCAGCGTCACGATCCGTCATCTAGATGGCCAAGCAAAGGCTACGAACATCACTCTGACGGGGTATTCGTCGTCACTTCGTGTGTCTTGTTCACCTCCCGTTCATCTCCATACGGCCGCCTGTCCACCCTCCTTGCCTACTGTCTGCAATCGAGCGGCGAGCCCCGCCGTGCAAGCAGTCGAGTCTCCAAACGGAGGATCCGGTGAAGATGAAGCGGCACGGCGCTGCGCTCGGCATCGTGGCGGCAGGTGCTCTCCTGCTCACCGCCTGCGGTAGCGACAACAACACCCAGTCAGGCGGTTCCACGGGCGGCTCGACGACCACGGCCGCGGGCGCCAAGCCGGACTGCGGCGGCAAGAAGTCGCTGAAGTCCAGCGGCTCCACCGCCCAGGCCAACGCGATGAGCCGCTTCGTCTCGAAGTACAACGCCGAGTGCGACGGCTACAACCTGGACTACACCGGCAACGGCTCCGGCGCGGGCATCAACGAGTTCCTCGCCAAGCAGACCGACTTCGCCGGTTCCGACTCGGCCCTGTCGGCCAGCAAGGGCGAGGTCGACAAGGCCAAGACCCGCTGCGACGGCAACCCGGCCTGGAACCTGCCCACGGTGTTCGGCCCCATCGCCATCACCTACAACATCCCCGGCGTCAGCGAGCTGGCCCTGGACGGCCCGACCCTGGCCAAGATCTTCAGCGGCCAGATCACCAACTGGAACGACGCCGCGATCAAGAAGCTGAACCCCAGCGCCTCGCTGCCGGACCTGAAGATCGCCGTGGTCTACCGCTCCGACGAGTCGGGCACCACGGACAACTTCCAGCAGTACCTGACCGCGGCCGGCGGCGGCGCGTGGACCAAGGGTGCTGGCAAGGTCTTCGCCGGTGGCGTGGGTTCCGGTGGCAGCAAGAACGACGGCGTGGCCACCATCCTCAAGCAGACCTCGGGCGGCATCGCCTACGTCGAGTGGTCCTTCGCACTCAACTCGAAGCTGGCCACCGCGAGCATCGCCACCACCGAGGGCGGCACCCCGGTGAAGGTCAGCGCGGAGACCGTGGGCAAGGCCATCGACGCGGCCAAGTTCAAGAACGAGTCCGGCAACGACCTGGCCCTGGACCTGAGCTCCATCCACGGCTCCAAGGTCGCCGGCGCCTACCCGATCGTGCTGGCCACCTACGAGGTCGTCTGCTCCAAGTACAGCGACGCCGACACCGGCAAGGCCGTCAAGGCGTTCCTGACGGTGGCGATCAACGACGGGCAGACCGGCCTGGACGCCAACGGCTACGTGCCGCTGCCCAGCAAGCTGAAGGACAAGCTGTCGGCTGCGGTCAAGGCCATCAGCTGACCCGCTGACACCGATGAGCGAGCTTGCGAGCGAATCAATGGGCACAGTGACAGTGCCCGCGCGAAGCGCTGCGCCGAGCGTCAGCGAGGCGCGGCGTTGAGCGACGACCCTCGAGCGACGGCGACCCGCCCTGCTCGTCCAGGTTTCCTGGACGAGCAGGGCGGTAGCCGCATGATTGGTGCCATGACCGAGGACAGTGGTCAATCGGGAGGCCGGGCGGGCGTTCGCCGCCCCGGTGACTCCATCTTCCGCGCGCTCACCACGGGATCCGGCCTCGCGATCGTCATCGCGATCGGCCTGATCGGGATCTTCCTGCTGATCAAGGCAGTGCCTTCGCTCGTTGCCGACAAGGCCAACTTCCTGTTCAGCCCCGACTTCATCACCACCGACCCGACCAACCTGAAGTTCGGCATCCGCGACCTGTTCGTGGTCACCGTGCTCAGCTCCCTGGTGGCGCTGGTCATCGCCATGCCCATCGCCCTGGGTATCGCCCTGTTCCTGACCCATTACGCCCCTGCTCGCCTGAGCAGACCCTTCGCCTACATCGTCGACCTGCTCGCGGCGGTGCCCTCCATCGTGTTCGGCCTCTGGGGCGCCCAGGTGCTCGGCCCGACACTGGAACCCTTCGAGACCTGGCTGAACAAGGTCTTCGGCTGGTTCCCGCTGTTCGCCAACGGCAACATCCCGCTCGCCGGTGCGGGCACGATCTTCACCGTCGGCGTGGTGCTGGCCGTCATGCTGCTGCCGATCATCACCTCGGTCACCAGGGAGGTGTTCCGGCAGACCCCGGTCATGCAGATCGAGGGTGCGCTGGCCCTGGGCGCCACCAAGTGGGAGATGCTCCGCACCACCGTGCTGCCCTTCGGCCGCAGCGGCTACATCGCGGCCTCGATGCTCGGCCTTGGCCGCGCGCTCGGTGAGACCGTGGCCGTGCTGATCATCCTGCACGCCTCCCCCAAGCCGTCCGGGTTCAGCCTGTTCGACGGCGGCTACACGTTCGCCTCCAAGATCGCCTCGGCGGCCTCGGAGTTCAGCCAGCCGCTGCCGACCGGTGCCTACATCGCCGCCGGCCTCGTGCTGTTCGTGCTGACGTTCATCGTCAACGCGGCCGCCCGCTCGGTGGCAGGCGGGAAGGTGCACAAGTGACCACCACCGAGTCCACGCTGGACCGGCCGGCCAGCCCGCCGGCCTTCCAGCCCGTCAGCGGGGCCCGCAAGACCAAGAACCTGGTGGCGACCGTCCTGGTCGGCCTGGCCTTCCTGGTCGCGGTCGTGCCGCTGGTGTGGCTGCTGATCACGGTTGTCGCCAAGGGCTTCACGGCGCTGCTCAGCGCCGACTGGTGGACCCACTCGCTCAAGGGCGTGCTGCCCGAGGAGTTCACCGGCGGCGTCTACCACGCGATCATCGGCACCCTGTTGCAGACGCTGGTCTGCGCGCTCATCGCGGTGCCGGTGGGCGTGCTCGCCGCGATCTACCTGGTCGAGTACGGCCGCGGCAGGCTGGCCCGGACGACCACGTTCATGGTGGACATCCTCTCCGGTGTGCCCTCGATCGTGGCCGCGCTGTTCGTGTTCGCGCTGTGGATCGGCACCTTCGGCCTCGGCCAGAGCGCGTTCGCCGTGTCACTGTCCCTGGTGCTGCTGATGCTGCCGGTCGTGGTCCGCTCCACCGAGGAGATGCTGCGCCTGGTGCCCCAGGAGCTGCGCGAGGCCAGCTACGCGCTGGGTGTGCCCAAGTGGAAGACCATCGTCAAGATCGTGCTGCCGACCGCGCTGTCCGGCGTGGTCACCGGCGTGATGCTGGCGATGGCCCGCGTGATGGGTGAGACGGCCCCGGTGCTGGTGCTGGTCGGCTACTCGAAGTCGATCAACTTCAACATCTTCGACGGCAACATGACCTCGCTGCCGCTGTTGATCTACACCGAGCTGACCAACCCGCTGCCCGCAGGTCAGCTGCGGGTCTGGGGCGCCGCGCTGACCCTGATCATCCTGATCATGCTGTTCAACCTCGTGGCCACCGTCGTTTCGCGGTTCTCGGCCATCAAGACGAAGTGAGCTAACGCCATGGCCAAGCGCATCGACGTCAAGGACCTCAACATCTTCTACGGCAAGTTCCACGCCGTGGACGGGGTCACGCTGGCGGTGCCGCCGCGCAGCGTGACCGCCTTCATCGGACCGTCGGGTTGCGGCAAGTCCACCGTGCTGCGCTCGCTCAACCGCATGCACGAGGTGACCCCCGGCGCCCGCGTCGAGGGCAAGGTGCTGCTCGACGGCGAGGACATCTACGCCTCCTCCGTGGACCCGGTGGAGGTCCGCAGGACCATCGGCATGGTGTTCCAGCGGCCCAACCCGTTCCCCACGATGTCCATCCGGGACAACGTGGTCGCCGGGCTGAAGCTGGCCGGGGTGAGCAACCGCAAGCAGCTCAACGAGGTGGCCGAGCGCTCGCTGCGCGGGGCCAACCTGTGGGCCGAGGTCAAGGACCGCCTCGACAAGCCCGGCGGCAGCCTCTCCGGCGGTCAGCAACAGCGACTGTGCATCGCCCGTGCCATTGCCGTGCAGCCCGACGTGCTGCTGATGGACGAGCCCTGCTCGGCCCTGGACCCGATCTCCACGCTGGCCATCGAGGACCTGATCGGCGAGCTGAAGAAGGACTTCACGATCGTCATCGTCACCCACAACATGCAGCAGGCCGCGCGGGTGAGCGACCAGACGGCGTTCTTCAACCTCGCCGGGGTCGGCCAGCCGGGCAAGCTGGTCGAGATCGACGACACCGAGAAGATCTTCTCCAACCCCAACCAGCAGGCCACCGAGGACTACATCTCCGGCCGCTTCGGCTGATCAGCAGGACAACGACGGAGGCTGCCCGCTCACCCGAGCAGGCAGCCTTTCTCGTGCGCCCAGCAGCACGATCCGTTGCCGCACGGGCACTCCGGTGAGCGGGTGGTCCAGCCGCTCACGGACGAGCTCGTGGTTCGGCTCGCCAGCCCAGTCCAGGTAGCACGCCTCCGGAGTCGCGATCACCAGTGGCTGCACCGGGAACAGGCAGATCCGCCGCAGCAGCGCGCTGGCCGTCGCGGGTGAGGTGCGGCCACAATCCCGGTGCGCCAACGCATCCAGTTCGGCCGGGGTCGGCGGGTCCGCGTCGTTGCCGGTCCACCTGCCCTCGCTGGCGAACTGCCAGGAGGTGTAGGAGACGTTCGCCAGGTGCACGGAAGCCCCGGGCACGTGCAACTCGACGTGCCTGCGGTACATCCTGGCCCGCAGGCACGGGTAGCCGTCCAGGCCGTCCTCGGTCTCCAACGGCAGCAACTCCTGGACCAGCGGGCGCAGCGCCTGCGGGGCCAGGTGCAGCACGAGCTGATCGGGCAGCGGCCTGGACATCCGGAAAACCTTGTCCGTCAAGGGATTCGCGGCCAGGTGCACCGCCCTGCTTGCCGCACGCAGCACTGCGGCCTCCAGCTCCTGCTGGTCCACAGTGGACGCATCGGGCAGGATCGCCCGCCGGATGTGCTCGGGCAGCGGCCCATCGCCGTCGAGGGCGTCGAGCACCTGGGCGCGGTCCTCCCTGGTGAGCAGCGTGGTGCCGTGGCAGATCGCGGGCAGCACGGCCGAATCGGTCTCCCCGGTGTACTGGCTGCGCAGGTCGGCGAGCCTGCGGATCAGCGAGGTGCTGTTCGGCATGATCACCCCTTTCGAGTGAACTTCGTTCGGTAGCACCAGCTAACCGCCACTCGTCTCGCGCGGGCAGTCCCGCTGCACGCGCTGTGCGGCCTGTTCCCGGTGCGGGGGTCCCACTTGCCTCCCACTTCGCGCGGCGGTCTTCCCCGACCCCGAGTTCCGGGAGCACCATCGGTCCATGGCCAACGACGCACTGCGCGCACTGCGCGCACTGCGCGCACTGCGCGCCGACGCCGAGCTGAGCAACGTCGCGCTGGCGCGTTCGGCGGTGGCGGCCGGTGCGCGCGAGGGCATCCACCTCGGCACCACCGCCACCACCGTGGCCCGGATGCTGACCGGCGCGCAGCCGCGCTGGCCGGTGCCCAGGCTGGTGGCCGCCGTGCTGAGCAAACGGCTGGGCTACTCCATCGGAGTGAGCGACTGCGGCTTCACGGACCGGTCGGAGCCGGACACGACCGATTACTTCGAGTGCTCCCGGACCGTTGGTGGCACGATCGGGCTCGTGGCTGAACTCTCGGGCAAGGACATGGCGCGGCGCAACTTCCTCATGGGCTCCGCGTTCACCGCTGCCGCGTTCGCTCAACCAGCACTGATGGCCCTGACCGTGCCACCCGTGGCCAGTGCCGCGTCCACTGGCGGAGGGCGGATCACCGCCTCCGAGGTGCAGGTGGCCCTGGAGACGGTGCGGCACTATGAGGGCCAGCACCGCCGCTACGGCGGGGCCGCCGTGCACCAGCAGGTCGTCCAGTTCCTGAACGCGCAGGCCGTGCGGGCTCAGGAGGCCAGCTACACCGAAGCTGTTGGTCGCCAATTGCTCTCAGCGTTGTCGCAGGGCACCGTCCTGGCTGCGCTGACCGCTGTCGAATGCGGCCGTCACGCCCTCGCACAGCGCTACTACACGCAGGCGCTCAACCTCGCCATGCACGCAGCCGATCGGCCGTTCGCGGCCAACGTGCTCTCGGAGATGAGCCGCGTCGCGATCGACATCGCCCACGCCTCGGGTAGTGAGGCCGACACGATCCACAACGGTCAGCATGCCGCAGCGCTGGCACGGTCCGCGCTGGAACTGGCCGGTCCCACGGCGACCCCAGCGCTGATCAGCTACCTGCACGCGATCGAGGCCCGTGGCTTTGCCGCGCTCGGGGATGCCCGTGCCACCTCCGAGGCCGTCGCCAACGCCCAGCGGGCCTTCGACAGGGTGCACGGCGAGGAACCGGAGTGGTTCAGTTTCTACGGCGAGGCGGACATCATGTCCGACATCGGCCAGTGCCTGCGCGACACCGGTCGTCCGAACCAGGGCGTTGCCCTGTTAGAGCGCTCACTGACCGCGCTGCCCGCAGGCAGGGTCACCGCCCGCGCGAAGACCAAGGTGCACATCGCCGCCGCCTACCTCGAACTGCGCGAGTTCGAGCAGGCCGCGAAGGTCGCCGACGAGGCCGTGGCCGAGATCGGATCCCTTGCCTCCCAACGCAGCCGTGACCGCGTGCGCGCTCTCCAACACCGGGTTCGCCGTCACGGCAAGGAGAACCGGCTCACCGAGCTGGACCGCAAGCTCACCGAGTTCCTCGCCGACAAGCACTGAGCCCCCGGCCGGGTGGCCGGGGGCTCAAGGCGTTGTGCCGCCTCAGAGGTCGGTCGCGTCCGAGCTGTAGCCGGGCATCTTGCCGGTGACCACGAAGACCGTGCGCTTGGCCACGGACACGGCGTGGTCGCCGAAGCGTTCGTAGAACCGGCCCAGCAGGGTGATGTCCACCGCGGCGGGCACGCCGTGCTCCCAGTCCTTGGCCATGATCACCGAGAACAGGTGCCGGTGCAGGTCGTCCATGGCGTCGTCCTCGTCGTCGAGGACACGGGCCAGGTCGATGTCCTGGGTGCGGATCACCTGCTCGGCCTTGCGGGCCAGGTCGACGGCGATCCGGCCCATCTCGGCGAAGTAGCCGCGGACCGCCTCGGGCAGCACCGGCTGCGGGTGCCTGCGCCGCGCGGCCTTGGCCACGTGCAGGGCCAGGTCGCCCATCCGCTCGATGCTCTCCGCGGCGTGGATCACCGACAGCACGGTGCGCAGATCGGTGGCCACCGGCGCCTGAAGCGCCAGCAGGGAGTAGGCGTCCTCCTCGGTGCGAGCCCGCGCGTCGTCGATCTTCGCGTCATCGCTGATCACGCGTTCGGCCACCGCGAGATCGGTGTCCAGCAACGCCTTGGTGGCCAGCTCCATAGCGTCGCCGACCATCCCGCACATGCTCGCCAGCTGCTCCGCGAGCTCGCCGAGCTGGTCATGGTATGCCTCGCGCATGACGACACCCTACGGGTAGCTGGTCGCGGAACCTGCATCGCAGGATGAACCGGGCATGAACCCGGGGTGACCAACCGGGGCCGGTAATCGCATGATCACTGGCAGGAGGCGTCGGCACCGCTCACGGTGGACACGGCGGCGGCCTGCGGCTGCCCGAGGCTCTGCGGGGTGGTGCCCTCCTTGGGTGCCACCACGCTGCCGTTGAACTCGGGACCGATCACCAGCGCCAGCGCACCCGCCATGGACGGGTCCAGCTGAACCTTCGCACTGGGCACCGCGGCGGCCAGCGTGCGCGCCTGCGCCTCGCGGCCCGCCGAGTACCTGATCACAGTCTGGTCCACCTTGTCCGGGGAGGCGTCCACCCACACCGGCTGGAAGCCCTGCTGCTTGAGCGCGTCCGCCGTGTTGGAGGCGATCTTCGCCTTGGTGTTGCCCCCGTTGAGGACCTGGATCTTCATCGTCTTCGGGTCCACCAGCGGGCCACTGCCCAGCTGGGTGGCCGAGGTCGCGCCGTCGGGCAGCGGGTCCCCGTTGATCACCGCGGTGAACAGGGCCTTGGTCGCGGCCGATGCGGCCGAGGCGGGCGCGCTGGTGAACAGCACCTGTTCCGGGGACACGCCCTGTAGGGACTGGCCCAGCGTCAGCAACTGGTCCACGCCCACGTTCTCCCCGCTGGCCGACCGGGTCACGCTGGAGATCACGTTGTTCAGCTTGGTTGGGTCCAGCAGCACCTGGTTGTGCAGTGCGGTGCGCAGCAGCGCGGCCATGAACCGCTGCTGGCGCTGGATCTGCCCGGCCTCGGGCGAGGCGTCCCCGGCGACGTTGCGGGCCTTCACGAACTTGACGGCCACGTCCCCGGTCACGCCCTGGGGCCCCGCCTTGGGCAGCAGTGGACCCAGCACCCCGTCGGTGACCGGCGCCTTGGCGCACAGCTCCACCGAGCCGATGGCGTCCACCATGTTCTTGAAGCCCTCGGAGTCCAGGGTCATGAAGTGGTTGACCAGCAGCCCGGACTCCTGCTGCACCAGCTTGGTCACGCACTGCGGACCGGCCGCGGCGTAGGCGGCGGCGAGCTTGCCCGAACCGCACGCGGGATCAGGGACTTCCGTGCTGCCCGGAATCGACACGAAGACAATCCGCTTGCGGTTCGCGGGCACGTGCGCGACCAGCACCGTGTCCGAACCGACCAACAGGAAGTTGTCGTCCCCGTGCTGCTTGTCCGCGGCGACGATCGCCGACGAACCGGTGTCCAGCGCGTCGACCGGCTTGATCTGGCCGTCCCAGTGCTTGATCGCACCCCAGGCGATGCCGCAGGCGATCAGCACGATGGCCGCCGCCACGATCGCCGCGATCTTGATCGCCAGGCCGATCATGCGGCGCTTGTGCCGCCTGCGCTCGATCTCCTCGGGCTCGAGGTCGAACTCCGGGTCCTCCTCCTGGTCCACCGGCTCCGGTGGGGCCTCGGGCGGTCCCTGCTCGGTGTCGATCCACGGCATGTACTTCTTCTGCCGGGTCTTGCGCTGGCGCTCCTCGGCGGCCATCTCGTCGTGCACCGCCGAGAACCTGGCCAGGGTCTGGTCCACCTTGCGCCTGCGCTGGACCTCCTCGCCGATCGGCTCCATCTCGGTGGTCAGCGCGGCGGGCTCGATCTCGTGCCTGCGCTCGGGGCGCGGCGCGGCCTCCTGCTCCGGCGCGTCCTGCTCGAGGACCGGCTGCTCCACGTCCTCGCCCTGCGGGGTGGGCTGCTCGGTCTCGGCGGCCAGGCGCATCCGCACGCTGTCGGGCACCGGCCTTGGCGGCACCGGTGGGCGGCCGTTGGGCACCGGTCGTGAGCCGGTGGCTTCGCCTGGCCTGGGGGCGGGCCTGCGGATACTTGCCTCGCCGGGGCGTGGCGGCATGGCCCGGCGGCCAGTGCTCTCACCAGGCGGCACCTGGGGGCTGCCGCCCAGCATGGGACGTGAGCCGGTGGCCTCGCCGGGCGGCGGCACCGGCGGGCGGCCGTTCGGTACGGGTCGTGAGCCGGTGGCTTCGCCTGGCCTGGGGGCGGGCCTGCGGATACTTGCCTCGCCGGGGCGTGGCGGCATGGCCCGGCGGCCAGTGCTCTCACCAGGCGGCTGCGGGCGGCCGTTGGGCACGGGGCGCGAGCCGGTGGCCTCACCCGGGGGCGGCATGGGGGGACGGGCGTTGGGCGCAGCGGCGGCCTCGCGCCTGGCCCGGCGGCCGGTGGGCTGCGGGTTGACCGGGGGTAACGGCCGCTGGCCGGTGGGCGGCGCGGGACGCTGCGCCCTCGGCGAGGCCACGGGCTGCTGCGGTGCGGCCGGGGGTGGTTGCGGGGCCCGGCGCTGCGGTGCGGCCTCGGGCGGGGCCTGCGAGACCGGCGGCTGCGCCACGGGGGGCTGTGGCGCGGGAGGAACCGGTCGCGGCAGGTTCGGGCGCGAGCCCGTGTGCCGTTGGACCAGGTCGGAGACGCTCAGTCCCCCGGACGCCTCCATCGACCGGCGACGGCGGCCCGTGGGGCGGTCCCCACCCTGCCGCTCGCGGTCGTAGTCGGGGGCTTCTGCGGGACCCTCGGGGCCGCTACCGCCACGGCGGTGGTTGTCGGGCACCCGTACTCCCTTCCTCACCCTCGGCTCCTACGGCACGTTCATCACGACTTGACGTCGTTGTGGACACAGAGGTTGCACATCCGCTGTGTCACCCAGCGCACGCGATAGTACGGATGACCGCCGGTTCTAGCGACAGGCAGGCGGAATTCTGCCACCGTTAGTACGCGAATCCCTCGCCGCACCTAGGCCGAACGGGCTGACCAGCAGCCCAGTGGTGGGATTCAGCAGTAACCGTTGACGCGGCCGTCCACGATCGCCCTGCGCCGCCCGGCGGGACCGGCCAGGCGCACCTTGCCCCCGTCACGGTAGGCGACGGCGTTGCGGCCGGACTGCTTGGCCGAGTAGAGCAGGCTGTCCGCCCGCAGCAGCTGCTGCTCGGCGCCGCCGGTGCCACCACCGGAGGGCTCGTGCGCCACGCCCGCGCTGACCGTGACCCGCAGGCCCTCGGCGATCACCGACCAGTCGTGCCGCTCCACCCGCGACCGGGCCGCCTCGGTGACGGCCACCGCCTCGGCGAATTCGGAGTCGGGCAGCACCAGCACGAACTCCTCGCCGCCGTAGCGCGCGCAGAAGGCCTTCTCCGGCAGCCCGTCCTGCAGCAGTTCGACCACCTGTTGCAGCACCCGGTCCCCGACCAGGTGACCGTAGGTGTCGTTGACCTGCTTGAACCAGTCCAGGTCCACCAGGGACACCGCCAGCCCGTGCGGGGTACCGCCCTGCTCGCTGAGCAGCGCGACCAGCCGTTGGTCCAGGTAGCGGCGGTTGTAGCTGGTGGTGAGGCTGTCCCGGATGCTCTGCTCGTGCGCCTCGGCGTGCTCCCTGCGCAGCCGGTCGACCTCCCTGCGTAGCTGCTCGGGCACCGGCGGGGTGCGGCCGTTGTCCCGGTAGACCATGTCCAGTGCGGAGCGCAGGTGGTCGTACGCCTCACGCCACTGGCCGCGCGAGGCCAGCAGCCCCGCCAGCTTCTCGTGCAGGTTGACCAGGCCGTTCTCGGCCGATGTGATCATCGGTGACGGTGCCGCATCCCGGTCAACGCCGTCGATGCTCGACTTCGCAAGCACGTCTTCGGCTCCGATGCCTGACCCCGCAAGCAGTTCTTCGGTCACTGCGCCGTCACCTCCTCACGTTGGTGGTGTCGTCTGCTCAGACGCGCGGCTTGAGTGAACGGGAGGTGTGGGTGCCGGTTTTCGCTCAACCGGCTGACCGTTACGTGGTCCGAACTAGTGACTCTGCGTGACCCGAATGGGCGTCAAGATCTCTTCGTGTGACAGGTTTCACTGGTTCTGGCAAGGGGTGAAACCGTAGGCGGTTCCCTGGCGCACCACGATGCGCTGTGACCCGATCTGGCTGCCCAGCGTGCTCGTGCCCCGTTTGATGCTCAGTGTGACGGCCACCACGTACACGGTGCCCTCCGGTGCGCTGCGCGAGCCCGCGGGGCGCCAGGCCGGGTCGGGGCGCAGGGTGGACAGCGTGGGCTGCTCCACGATCGTGACCCCGTTCAGCCCGCACAGCCGGTCGGCGAACTCCCGCACCTGGGTCCGGCGCAGGTAGTCCTGCTCCGCGGCGACCCCGTCGGCCGCCGCCGCGTTGAGCTGGTCGAAGTAGCCGGTCACCAGCTGGCGGTCCGCGGGGCTCACCCCGATGGCCTGCGCCGTGCCCGCGATCCGCTCCGGCTGGCCCGCCAGCACGAAGCAGCCGGCCAGCACCAGCCCGGCCGCCACCACGGCACCCGCGCGCGCGTCTGGCACCGGCTCAGCCGCCCGAGTGCATCATCTCGGCGCCCACCGGCACGCTGGCGTCCTCGGGGTCGTCCAGCCACCCGTCGGGCAGCACCACCTTCGCCGCGGAACCCTGGCGGCCCCTGGGGCCCTCCGCCTCGGCGGGGAACGGCGCCGCGTGGTCCAGTTGCCCGATCAGCTCGTCCAGCTCCGCGAGGCTGGACACCATGGCGAACCCGCGCCGCAGGGTCGAGCCCACCGGGAAGCCGTGCAGGTACCAGGCCATGTGCTTGCGCAGGTCGCGCACGCCCTTGTCCTCGCCGTAGTGGGCGACCAGCAGCTCCGCGTGCCTGCGCAGCACCCCGGCCACCCCGCCCAGCGAGGGCCCCGCCGGCAGCGGCAGGCCCGCGAAGGCCGCCTGCAACTCGCCGAACAGCCACGGCCTGCCCAGGCAGCCCCTGCCGACCACCACCCCGTCGCAGCCGGTGGCCGCCACCATGTCCAGTGCGTCCTGCGCCTTGAAGATGTCGCCGTTGCCGAGCACCGGGATGGTCCGCACGGCCTCCTTCAGCCGGGCGATCGCCGACCAGTCCGCACGGCCCGAGTAGCGCTGCGCCGCGGTACGCGCGTGCAGGGCCACCGCAGAGGCGCCCTCGGCCTCCGCGATCCGGCCCGCGTCCAGGTAGGTCAGGTGCTCCTCGTCGATGCCGACCCGGAACTTCACCGTCACCGGGATGCCCGCCGGTTCCGCCGCCCGCACCGCAGCCCGCACGATCTCGCCGAACAGCCTGCGCTTGAACGGCAGGGCCGCGCCGCCGCCCTTGCGCGTCACCTTGGGCACCGGGCAGCCGAAGTTCATGTCCACGTGGTCGGCCAGGTCCTCGTCCACGATCATCTGGACGGCCTTGCCCATGGTCAGCGGGTCCACCCCGTACAGCTGCATCGAGCGCGGCTGCTCCTCGGCGGCGAAGGTGATCATGTGCATGGTGGTCGCGTCCCGCTCCACCAGCGCCCGCGTGGTGATCATCTCGCAGACGTAGAGGCCCGCGCCGTACTCGCGGCAGAGCTGCCGGAACGCCGTGTTGGTGATGCCCGCCATCGGCGCGAGCACGACCGGTGGATCGACCTGGTAGGGGCCGATCTTCAGGAACGGGGTTGCGGCAGCCACGCCCCTAGGCTAATCAGCGGTGACGGCACCACCAAGTGGATCGCCCGCCGGGAGGTTCACTTGTCCCAGACGGTGACCTCGTCCCCGGCGGCGGTGACGTCGATCCGGAACACGCGTCCCTGCGCGGTTCGACCGCGGACGTGATTGCTCTTGAGCAGGCCGCTGATCTACGACTTGGCGTCTTCGCGAGGGTCGTGGCGCAAGCGTTCCTGTCCGGTGTCCCGCTGCTCTTCCAGACGCTCAGCTTCGCCGCGTCGTGGTAGCTCTCCAGCACCCCGCCGCTGCCGCCCGTGATGTACGTGTCGCCGGTCTGGATGGGTGGGCTCAGGTCGAGGTTGAACCGGCCGAACTCGAGGGAGCCCGTCCAGTAGACGGTCGCGGCCGGGCCAGGGCCTGACCTGTCCTCCGGCGCGGTCGACCGGCCGAGTTCGCCCCACCCCGATTTCTTCGCTGGCTCCTCGCTCATTGCGTCCCCCTCGGTGTCAAAGCTGGGGGAGCACTCTTGGGCTGGTCCGGTGCTACCCGCGCGCCGCGACTCGATCGCGGCCGCGTTGTCTCAGGCCCGGCTGAGTAGCCCTTGCGCGCTCAACCACACCGTGCGGCCCCACCGTGCGTCGGCCAGCGGGTTGTGCGGCTCGGTGTTCGGCGGCAGGTCGATGCCGGTGGCGTCGGCCAGCGCGTGCAGGTCGCGGCAGGCGGGCGGCCAGTCTGCGGGCACGGCGCCGAGCAGACCGCGCAACAACTGGTAGTCCCAGTCAGCGAAGCGCTCGTGCAGCCGCGCGGCGCCAGCCGAACCGGCCATCGCCGCGATGTTGGCCACCGAGGGGAACCACGCCCAGAACTTCGGCGCCGGCCCCACGAACTCGATCACCGCCTGGGCCAGCCGCGCACGCGACAACCGCAGCGGGGCGTTCGCCAGCTTGGGCAACACGTGCTCACACACGAAAGCGCTGGCCTGGTCCAGCGAGCAGTCCTTGTTCACCGCGGAGAACTCGCGCTGCCCCGTCTCGTCGACCAGGGCCACCCACAGCAGTTCGGAGCGCGGCGCCCACGGCAGGTCTGTGAACTCGGTGTCGAGGAAGTACCGCACGCCCGGCATGTGGACCAAATGGCTCTGCGGCACATGGTTGATCAAACCACAGCGGGGAGGTGGCGCCGGGGGCGGCTGTTCGGCCGCACCCGGCGGATCGCTCAGAAGCCGACGGTGATGCAGGCCAGCCGGGCGCCCGCGGTGCCCGCGTGGCCGGGATCGGTGTGCGTGTGCTCGGCGTGGATGACCACGGCGCCCGCGTGCCGGTCGGTGAACTGCCAGTTCACCGTCGTGCTGGAGCGCGCGTTGCCGTGCTCGTCGGTGGTGAAGTCCAGCCAGATCTCGTTCTGCGCGTTGGCGTAGGCCGGGTCGACCGAGGGCTGCACCGGGTCCGGCTTGTTCTGGTAGTGCGGGCCGGCCACGTCGCCGGTGGCGCCGCAGCTCTTCTGGTGCGCGTGCGCCCCGTACATGTGGTTGGGCAGCAGGCCGTGCACGCGCAGGATCACCGTGGTCTTCCCGTCCCAGGTGGGCAGGGAGTAGACCGTGGCGTCCGAACCCACCTGGACGAGCTTGGGGTCGTAGGTCACCGCTTCGGCACCCGCGTGGTAGTTCTCGAACTCCGCGGAGGCGTACGCCGGGTGGGCAGGGGGCCCGGGACAGGCCAGCGCGGTGCCCGCGGTTGCCAGCAGGGTGGCGGTGGTGGCAAGGAGAACAGCAATGGTTTTGCGTGCCATGGGTCTTCTATAGCGTGACTCGGAGGTCACGGCCAGGGCGAAGCCTTGTCCGTTTGCCCCCAGGTGATTGCGGGTGCACGCTTTCCGTCCGTGGAGGATGGTCCAGTGATCGAGGAATCCGAGCAGCAGCGCCTGGCCCGCAACCTGTCTGAGCTGCTCCAGGAACTGCGGGTGGCACAGAACGGCGTGCAGGTGCTCTTCGGCTTCCTGCTCGCGTTGACTTTCACAGAGCTGTACGCACGTGCGGACAGTTTTGTACATCTCGTGCACATGACCACGGTCCTGCTGTCCGGTGGGGCGGTGGGCTTCCTGATCGCGCCCGCAGCCTGGCACCGGCTGCTGTTCCGGCACGGCAAGCGCGAGCTGATCATCCGGCTCGCCTCGCGGTTCGCCGTCACGGGGCTCGCGCTGCTTGCCGGATCGATGACCGGCACCGTGTTGATGATCGGCTACGTGGTGTTCGGCGGCCTGGTCGGTGGCCTGCTCAGCGGCGCGGTCGGCCTGTTCTTCCTGTTGCTGTGGTTCGTCATTCCCCTGCTGGTCCGGATATCGTGACGGCCACCGGCAGGTGGTCGGAGGCCGTGGTCGCCGCCACGTGCACCGCCGAGGCGCTCAGCCCCGGGCTGAGGAACACCTGGTCCAGTTGCTGCTTCGGCTCCTCCGCGGGCCAGGTCGGCAGCGGCCGTGCCGCGGCCAGGCCGTCGCGCAGCAGCGCCTCGACGGGCGCCAGCGCGGGATCGCCCGGCTCCGCGTTGAAGTCCCCCGTCAGCACGAACGATCGTGCTTTTTGTTCGGCCAGTTCGGCGGCCAGTTGGCGCACCTGATCCGCGGAGATCACGCCGTCAGCGGTCTGTAGGTGGGTCACCACCAGTGTCAGTTCCGTGCCGCCGGGCAGGCGCAGCACCCCGGACAGCACGCCGGTCGGTGGCGACACGTCCCCGCTCAGCCTGCGGAAGCTGACCTGTTCCAGCGGTTGCCTGCTCAGGATCGCCTCGCCGAACAGCTGATCGCTGGACGGGCCGAAGTAGGCGTGCATGTGCAGCCTCGTCTGCAACGCGCGCAGGCTGTCCTGTGCGCCGGTGACCAGCATGCCGCGATCGACTTCCTGCAACTGCACGACATCCGGGCGCTCCGCCTCGATCACCTCGGCGATCCGGTCCACGTCGAACCGGCCGTACGCCGAGATCCCTGAACGGATGTTGTAGGTGACCAGTCGCAGCGGCAGGTGGATCGCCTGCGCGCCAGGAGGTTCCGGCGCTGTCGCGCCAGCGATCGTCGTGCAGGACAGCGCAACTGCCGTACCCGCGACGAGTCCTGGCTTCAGCAAAGTCCACTGTGGATCTATGCCGCGTGTGCACAACGCCAGTGCCGCGGCTGCCAGCAGGGTGATGGCGGGCAGCCACACGAACGAGAACGAGTCGAAGGCGGTGTTGTAGACCGCGCACAGCAGGAACAGGGTCGTCGTACCGAGGTAAGCCGAAACAGCACGAACGTTCGTGCTCCGTTCCCGCGCCCCGGCCGCGAGCCGCACCGCAGCGGGCAGGGCGACTGCGAGCAGCGCGATCCACAGCGGACTGACCGCCTCGGCCAGCGCGGTGCTCGCCAGCAGCGTCACGACCACGAGGGCGCGAGGTGCGGCGTTGATCACCGCCGCGACCACCCCGGCGGCCGAGCCCACGCCGACGAGTGCCGCGCCCCACCACGGTGGCGGCCAGTCCGGTGTCGCCCAGGTGCGGCCGATCGAGGTCGTGACCTGCGCCGCCAGCAGCGTGGCCGGGCCGAGCCCGAACCAGAGCGCCGCTCCGCCACCAGTGGCCGGGGCGAGCACCGTGCCGATGAGCAGGGCCGCGGCGACCGCGAGCAGCACCAGCCACGGGATCGGCCCGGGTATCCACAGCAGGTCGACCGTGCCTGTGGACAACTGGAGCGCCGTGGTCGCCGCCAGCCCCGCCGCGAACCCGATCGCCACCGAGGCCTGGTGCCAGCCCCGTCCCGCCACGCTGACCAGCCAGCCGAACACCGCCAGCGCGGCCACGCAGGACGCGTAGAGCTGGCCGTCCCCGGTGACGCCCGCCTGGAGGACCAGCCGCGCGAGCACGGCCACGGCCGCCGTCACCGTGGGCAGCCAGCGCCGCGCCGCCAGCGGGACGAGCAGGCCCGCGGGCAGCACCCAGGCCAGGGCGAACAGCACGAAGGCCCAGTCCGGAGTGGTGCCCGCGGAGCCGAAGATGGTGGTCAGCGAGGGCAGCCAGACCCGCAGCACGTCGATGAGCAGCACGGTGCCGCCGAAGGCCGCCAGCAGGACGGGGACCCGGACGCGGTCGACCACGGCCCACCTCCGATCACGTCGACACCGACGAACCGGAAGTGAAAGTAGTTCATGTTTGGTGGCTGCGCCAGCACCACCCACTCATGAACGTCCCCCGCCACTCCCTGGGGGGCGTCCCCAAGCCCAGTCTACCGCCCGCGCGCCCTGGTCGATCTTGCTAGAGATCCACATGTGGACAACTCGCTGCCTGTGGACAACTGGCATCAGCCCAGGTCACGGGCTAGCAGGTCCTCCTCCGTCTCACGGCGGACCAGCAGCCGGGCAACTCCGTCGCAGACCGACACCACGGGCGGGCGGCCGACCATGTTGTAGTTCGAGGCGAGCGAGTGGTGGTACGCCCCGGTGCACGGCACCGCGAGCAGGTCACCGGCGTGCACGTCCTCGGGTAGCGGCACATCCTGCGCCAGCACGTCCCCGGCCTCGCAGTGCCTGCCGACCACGGTCACCGCCCGCATGCCCTTGGCGGCCCGCCTGCCGACCAGCCGCACGGCGTACCTGGCGCTGTACAGGGAGGGCCGGGGGTTGTCGCTCATGCCGCCGTCCACGGCGACGAACGTGCGTGACGGCCCGCGCTTCACGGTGACCACCCGGTACAGCGTGACCCCGGCGGGCGCGACCACCGACCGGCCGGGCTCGATGGTCAGCCGCGGCACCGGGATCCGGTGCGCCGCGCACTCGTAGTTGACCGCACACCGGATCCGCTGGGCGAACCCGGCGAGGTCGAAGTCCGGGTCACCGGGCAGGTAGGGCACGGCATGACCGCCGCCGAGGTCGAGCTGCGGCAGCACCAGCCCGTGCTCGGCGTGCAGCCGCGCCATCAGGCCGACCATGCGCCGCGCGGCCTCCTCGAAGCTGGTCACCCGCGAGACCTGCGAGCCGATGTGGCAGTGCAGGCCGACCAGCTTCAGGCTCGGCTGCGCGAGCACCCGGCGTACTGCCTCCTCGGCGGCACCACTGGCCAGCGAGAACCCGAACTTCTGGTCCTCCACACCGGTCGCGATCGCCTTGTGCGTGTGACCGTCCACACCGGGCGTCACGCGCACGAGCACCTGCTGCGGGTACCTCGCGAGCGCGCCGAGCTGCTCGATCTCGTCCAGCGAGTCCAGCACCACCCGGCCGACCCCGTACCCGATGGCGGCCTTCAGGTCCTCCGGGGTCTTCGCGTTGCCGTGCAACAGGATCCGCTCCGCGGGGAAGCCGATCGAACGCGCGACGGCGAGTTCGCCCGCCGAGCAGACGTCCAGCGACAGGCCCTCCTCGGCGATCCAGCGCAGCACGCCGCGGCAGGTCATCGACTTGCCCGCGTACGCGATCTCCACCTCGTGCAGCGCCCTGCGGTACTCCTGGCAGCGCCGCCGCACCTCGGCCTCGTCGAGCAGGTAGGCGGGCGTGCCGAACCGGGCCGCCAGCTGGGACAGCGGCAGTCCGCCGAACATCAGGTCACCGTCGTGGCCGTGCCGCACGCTGCGCGGCCAGATCCCCGCCTCCAGCTTGCCGCGCAACGAATCACCCAGGGTAGGTAGTAGTTCGGCCAGAGTCACCGTGTCCTCCCGGTGTAGGGCGGCGCGCCTTGCGCCGTACCGGTCCAGGACACCCCCGGTGCGCCGGGCGTGCGTCCCCTGTGGACGTCTTCATGACGCCTGTGACATCCATGTTTCCGCGATGCTGACGCCCGAGTGGCGGGCACCACACGCGGTTCAGTGCGGGAACTGCTCGTTGGCGTAGGCCAGCATGTACGGCAGGGCGGCCCGCGCCGTGCGCCAGGTGTGGTTCAGGTTCGGCTCGAAGCGCATGAACACCTGCTGGCCGCGTTGTTCCAGCGCGCGCTTGATCCGGCGCGCGGTTGTCATGTCCGTCTGCGCGTTCTCACCGGCACTGAGCATGACGGCCACCGGCGCGGTGAACCGCATCGTCGGGATGTAGTCGCGAGGGGTGTTCGCGCGCAGCAGGTCCGGGTGCCCGCTCAGCAGCGCGGTCGCGTCCCCCGGCGTGTCGTACGGCAGGCTCACCAGTAGGGTCCCGTACCGGTCCAGGTTGCGCAGCCCCGAGTTCAGCGCGCAGAACCCGCCGCCGGACATGCCGCCGAGCGCCCGGTGCGCGCGATCCGGGATGGTCCGGAACCGCGAGTCGATCGCCGCCGTCACGGTCCGGGTCAGGTACGTCTCCAACTGCGGACCGCGCGGCACGTTCAGGCACTCCCAGTCCGCTGTGGCCACCCCGGCCTGCATGTCGGGGGCGACGACGATCATCGGCTGCACCAGGCCGCCGCGGACCAGTTCCTGCATGGTCGCCAGCGCGTCCCCCGAGGTGAACCAGTCGTCGGAGCTCCCGGCCGGGTAGCCGTGCACCAGGTACACCACCGGGTACCGCTTGGTGCGGTTCTCCGGGGCGTCGTAGCCGCGCGGCAGCATCACGTTCGTCATGCCCGTGGGCACACCGTTGCCCGGATCCGGCAACGCGATCTTGCGCACCTGCACGTCCTGCACCGGACCGGGCGCGGGCGCCCCGTGCTGCGCGGCGGGGCCGGGCGCGGGCGCGGTGGCCTCCGGGCCGGTCATGGACGCCAGCGCCGCGCCGAACTGGGCGGCCCACCCCGAGCCGCGCTGCATCAGCACGGCCAGGTCGTACGGGGTGCGCACGTAGCCGACGTAGCTGTTGAGCCAGGTCATGCCGCTCAGGCCGAGCATGGTCGCGACGACCACCAGCTTGGTGGCCAGCGACTGCTCGCGCGCACGGGGGCGGAACAGCAGGTAGCCGACGACCAGCGTGATCAGCAGTAGCGAACGCCAGATCCACGGCGACTCCAGCGCCCCGCGCACCACGGCGTGCTGCACCACCTCGTCCGGCAGTGTCGGCCCGGAGTCCGCCAGCATCGTCGCCACCAGAACGACACTGCCCCAGCAGCGGCCAGCTCGCCATGAGGATGGCTCGATCCCCGAGGTACTGGTGATTGAACTCACCTCATAGCGGGGTGACAAACGCCGCTGGAGAAAACTGTGCGGTTCGCTGACAAAACCGGTCGCAGGCGCGCTGAGCTTGCCACGGCCGAGTGGGCACCGATGAACTCCGGCGGCGGGGACCGAGCCCGATGAGAGTCTTGAATGCGGATCTGGGCCAAGCGCGGACTGCGGGCAGCCCTGTTCACCGGGGCATGATGACCTTGGGGGCGGGCATCGGGTGCGCCTCGCCGCAGGGCAATGCGGTCACCGTGCCGGTGCGGTTGTGCGACAACACCATCGGAACGCCGATCGGCCAGTTCACCCTGCCGTGCTTCGACCAGACCTTCGGCGTGGACGACGGGCTGATCCCGGCCCCGCTGCGCGGACCCAACGCGGGGCTGGACGTGGTCGCACCCATTGACCTGTCCGGCAACGCCTTCGCCGCAGGCGGGCAGGCCGTCTCACACAGCACCTCCAACCGCCAGTACGAGGCGTCGCGTTCGGGTAGCGCCGGTTCGATGAACGTGCTGACCCCGTTGCAGTTCAACGGAAACGCCTTCGGGGTCGCCGGGCACGCGATCGCCAACAACGACTCCACCACGACCGTCAAGGCCAACCGCCCGGTCGACGCGGGCAACGGCAACGCCGTCGTCGGCGACCTCGTGGTGCCCATGCAGCTCACCGGCAACGGGGTCGGCTTCGGCGGCGGTGCGGGAGAAACCCACAACACCTCGGTGCTCAGCGCCGAGTCCACCGGCGAGGTGCACGCCGACGGGCAGCACAAGAGCCTGAGCGGCAACGTGTTCGATCTGCCGCTGGCCCTGCCGGTGGAGGTCAACGGCAACGCGGGCGGGCTGTTCTCCGGTTCTGCCTAGACACACGGCGACTCGGGCGGCAGGACGCGGCGAGGGCAACGTCCGCAGCACGGTCACCGCGGGCGGCTACAACGGCACGCGCGGCTTCGACTTCACAGGTGCGGGCAACATGGTCAACACTCCGATCGTGCTGCCCACCCAGGTGGTCGGCAACGCGTTCACCATGCTCGGCCAGGCGCCGGGCGCGGTCACAGCACCACCAGGTCCACCGCTGGCGGTGACATCACCTCCAACGGGGACAACGGGACCTTCGCGGGCAACGTCGGCCAGATCCCGATCGCCCCGATCACCCAGGTGTTCGGCAACGCCGCCGTGGCGGGCGGGACCGCCAACTCCGACACGTCCAACAAGGTGGACGACCGTGCCGGTGGTGAGGTGCGGACCAGTGGTCGGCACGCCATCGGCTCCGGCAACCTCGGCGGCATCCCCGTGGCCACGCTGATCGGCTTCTTCGGCAACTCCTTCGCCGGGGCCGGGCAGGCCGGTGCCTTCGCGCCCAGCGAGGTCACCCAGCGCGTGGGCGGCGATCAGCGCACCCACGGCGGCGCCGTGCTCGCCGATCCGATCGGTATCACCGACCTCGTCAGCGGCAACTCCATCGTCGGCGCCGGAACCTCCAGCGCCATGGCCGATTCCGTCAACCACCAGACCGTCGGCGGCGACAACAAGATGGTCGTGTCCGGGGTCGACATCCCCGACGTGCCGCTCTCCCCGCTGTAGGCCGTGGACTGTCAGCGCCCGTCGACCAGCGGGAGCACAGCCGAGTCGCCACTGGTGACGCCGTTCGAGTTGAACCGGGTGAACGCGCTTCCCGAGGGAGGAGGATCGCCCGGATAGTCGCCTGTCAGGCAAAGTGCAATTGCTTGTTGAATGACTTCCAACAGTTTCGTGCATGGCCTGGTCGGCCCAGCAATACTGCCGAGCCGACCAGACTGATTCCGGACTAGCGGCCAAACAGGACCTAGCCGCGCAGCGGTCCCTCGATGACGGTTCCGTCCGTCAGGGTTGCCCGGACGTGGTTGGTGGTAGCTTGGTTGCTGTCCTCGGCGTACTTGGTCTTCGCGATGAACGTGCCTTCCTTCACGACGGCGGCAGTTTCCGAACCGTCCGGTGCCACCAGCTTCACCGCGGTCACGCCGTCGCTGGCGATCCCGAACTGGATGCTCTCGGTGCTGTTGTTCAAGGCGTCGAAGTAGTCGAACGGCCGCGAGGCGGTGAGCTTCCGATACGTGTGGCGCTGACCGGTTGAACCGTCGAAGTGGCTGTCAGCAGCCATGATTCCGGTGGCCTTGCCGTTGTCGATGAGGCAGACCACTGCGGCCTTTGCGTTGCGGATGATCAGAACGCCGTGTGGCGTGTCCACATCCATCTTGGCGGCCGGCCGCCAACTGCCCGGCTCAGGCACGTCCACACCACGGGCGATGGTCGCCTGCACGCAGTCCCGCGCCAGCTTTGCGTCGATCGGATCAGATTGCCCCTGGGACGCGGCCCGTGCCTCGTTGGCGACGGTGTCGTCCTTCGATGGCGTCACCCCGAACGCCACCGCGCCGCCGACAGCGAACACGCTGGCCACGGCCGCGATGGTCACCGGCAAGGTGATCTTCTTCGTCATCATGCGCCCATCTCACGACATCAGCCGTTCATCGGCGTTAAGCGTGCCGCTTATCCAGCGCTTATCCCGACACCGCGCACTGCCCGTTCTCCCAGCCAGCCACCGTCCCTACCTCGGACCCCCTGGGGCACGCATGGCGGGAGTGACCAGTTTGAGTAGTTAAACTCAGGACGCCGGGGCAGGGGGCCAGCCATGCTGCTCGGGTGCAGGAGACGAAGACGGGGCGCGCCGTGCTGGTGGTGCTCGGCTGGCACGTCGCGATCGCAGCGGGACTGCTGATCTGGATCAGCAGCCAGCACTCGATGACCGGCAGTCACGGGTTCGCGATCTCGACGCAGGCGCTGCTCTGGCTGGCAGCGATCGTGTACGGAATCCCGGCGTGGCTGATGTCGCTGGTGCTCGGCAGCGTCGGCGTGCTGCTGCTGAACCGCCGATTGGGGTATCGCCCCATCCCGGTGGGAACGCTCGCGGCCCTGATCGGTGTGCTGACCGTGATCGCGGGCACGTATGCGCTGATTGTGCTCAGAAACTAGCGAACGTCCGACGCTCTACAAGAAGATGGTGAAGACCCTGCGGGTTGCCTGGTCCAGCGCCCGGCGCACGGGCTGACGAGCTCAAACTGTAGTTGTTCGTCACAGTCGTTTTTCGTCGTTTGCCGACCCTCCACGGCCCATAGACGGCCTGGGTGGCGGCGCCTCACGCCAATACTGGCGGGGGTCTGACGGGCGAGTCGACCGGGCCTGAGTGATTGTGGTCCTGCTGCTCCGGTCCGGTCGAGTGCTGCGGTCGTTGCGGTCACAACTGCGGTCAATCCTTGCAACTCGGCGGGATCGATGACCTCTTCGTCCGAATTTCAGGCAGACGGGTTCTGTGATCAAGTAATGGTTCATCGACGCCCAACGGCCCTAGTGAGACCAGCATGGGTGAGATTCGCATCAGTTCGGTCTGCCGGGTTTGTGGTGGCTCCAGATCCGCTGGGCAGGCTTCCGGCAAGAGGCCGACAACCCTTGTGCGGCGTGTCCGCTGCTTCCACTGTGCTCGCGGCTGGCGCCGTTCCCACGTGAGCGGGGCTGAATCAGCCGAGAAAATGTCCAAACTGGACTGAACACGGACCTTCGGTCGCGTGGCGGGGAAACGCGTACCCGATTCGAACTCTCTTGCCAGGCGCAGAAGCGGAGCCTTGGCTACCAACCATTCCGCTCCTGCGCTGGGAGCGCACTGGCCGGACTTCGATCCGGACGGAAAGCTCATCACCATGTCCGGCAACGTGATCCGAGCGCAAGGGTAAGGGGAAGATCCTCAACCGGGGCAAGACGGAGAACGCGGCCCGGCCGATCCCGTTGGCCGGTTGGTGCGTGTCCATGCTGTCCGAGCGGTACTCGTTGGTGGAGAGCCGGGCAGGGCCCATCTTCCCCAGCTCGACCGGCACGATCCGGGAGGTGTCGAATGTGCGCAATCGTGCGTGGAAGCCTTTGCTGAGCGTGCGGGCTACGGCTCGGTGACCTTCCGGACTCTCCGCAAGACGGTGGCGACCCTGCTGGACGCGGCGGCCTGACCGCCCGGCAGATCGCGGACACCGTCGGGCATGCCCGACCGTCGATGACGCAGCACGTCTCCGCGGGGCGCGGGGCTGTCCCCCGTGCACGGGCGGACGCGCTCGACGCAGCGCTGTCCGGCTGATGGCTTGCTAAGTCGTTGCTAAGGATTGTGTGGGGCAAGTGCGTGGCGCGCCCCTGACGGACGCACCCCGCAGAGCGCTGACCAGCATGTTTGGTGGGCCGCCTGGGGCTCGAACCCAGAACCTACGGATTAAAAGTCCGCAGCTCTACCAATTGAGCTAACGGCCCGTGCGACACACGATAGCGGTAGCCCGAGAGGGCCCGTCGCCGAACCACCGAACCGGGCCCGGTCACGACCGCCAGCCACGGCTGCTCAACAGGGAGTAGCAGGCCAGGTGCAGAGCGAGGCGCTGGTCGGGGGAGTCGAGGTCGACGCCGCGGGCACGGATGCGCTCGATGCGGCCGAGCACGGTGTTGCGGTGCACGCCGAGGCGGGCGGCGGCCTGGCCGGTGGACCCGGCGCAGTCCAGCAGGGCGGCGAGGGCGGTGATCAGCACCTCGGCGTCGGGCGCGCCGAGCAGGTTCTCCAGCGCGACCTGGGCGGCGGCGGCGATCTCGGTCACGGGCAGGCACGCGAGCACGGCGCGGGGGCCGAGCTCGCCGAACAGTTCGACCGCGCCGCCGCCGATCCGGCTGGCGACGGCGGAGGCGAGCTGGGCCTCGGCGACGGACCGTCGCAGGCCGTTGACACCCTCGCCGGCGACGCCGACGCCCGCGGTGAGTTCGAGGGGCACCCGGACGGGGTTGAGGAAGTCGCGCACCTGCGCGGCGACCTCCTCGGGCTCGGCCTCGGGGTCGGTCCACCAGGCGGCCCAGCCGTCCTCCACCGGCACGAGCGGCAGGTGGGCGAAGGTCTCCCGCCAGGCGACGATCACGGCGGGGGTGGTGGAGTCCTCGGCCTGGACACTGCGCTCGGCGACGCGCAGCACGACGGCGACGTGCCGTCCGTCGAGCCGCCAACCGGCGTCGCGGGCGGGGTCGGTGACGTCCTCGCCGCGCAGCAGGGTCTGCAACAGCAGGCGTTCCGAGGCGGCCTGGTGCGCGATGGCCAGCCAGGACCGCCCGACGGAGGCGGCCAGCGGGGCGCGGGCCAGCCGCAGGATCAGCTCCACGGTCTCGACCCAGGACGGCGACCAGGCGGCGAGCTGCGCGACGAGTTCGGCCCACGGCCTGCCGTCCGGTCCGGGCACGGGGACCCGCACCCGGTGCCCACCGTCGGGTCGGCCTGCCGCCGAGCGCCCGGCGATCACGTACCCGTCGTCGGCGACCAGTGCGGCCGTCACGCCGGGCACCTCTGAGTTGATCACGCCCAGGATGTCGCGCACGGTGCTGCGCTCGCCGAACAGCACGGCGCACCGGGCGGTGAGCCGGGCGCGGGCGGCTTCGGTGTCGGCCACGGCAGCGGACAGTTCGAGCGCGTGCGTGGCCGGGTCCTCGACGACGAACAGCGGCACGCGCAACCGCTCGGCGAGCTGCGCGGTGGAACTGGTCACGGCGATCTCGGCGGGCGCGATGACGCAGGAGGCGTTGCGCTCCCAAGCCAGTCGCAGCGCGGACTCCACGGCCCAGGCCCCCAGCGCGGCGGAACCGTGCAGTACCAAGGCCGCGTGCGGCTCGCACTGCCGTATCTGGTCCAATTCGGACACCAGGGCCACACGGGACACCTGCCGGTCGAGGTGGTCCGCGGCGAACGCCCTCGCCGAGCTCAACGGTCCGAAGTGGACCAACTCGGCGACGCTGAGCGGTTCGGGCGTTCGGTTGCGGCTCAACGCTGTGCCTCCTCACGCGGGTGCCGTACCGGGAAGCCGAAGGCCCTCGGCCCGGCCAGGGTCAGCCCGGCTTTGCTGTGCCAGCGCGCGTCCGCGGGCACCACGAGCACGTCGACGTGGTCCCCGACGGCCACGGTCTCCACGCCGACCACCCGCAGGTCGTGCCGGTCGATCAGGCACAGCACGTCGGGCACGGCCGCGGCCACCACCCCGTCGATCACGGCGACCAGCAGCTCGCTCTGACCCTCCAGGCGGATCATCCTGCCGGTGTCGGCGTACTCCTGCACCACGACGCTGGTCGGCACGGCGGGGTAGTGGCGTGGTCCGATGGTGCGCGTGGCGTGGCCGAGCTCGACGATCCGCCCGCTGCCGACCACGCGGGCCCCCACGGCGCGGGCCAGCCCGTCCAGCAGCGCCCCGCGTTCGGTGGCGGAGGTGAGGTGCCTGCCCACCTCCAGTACCCGGCTGGTCGCGTGCGGGATCGCGGCGGTGCGCAACCGGCTCACGGTCGCGGGGTACATGGCGCACAGCATCCAGCCGCCCGCGGCCTGCATCGTCGCGCGCAGCAACAGGTCGGAGCGGTGCAGTCCGCTGTCCAGCACGAGCACGTCCCCGGCCAGGCTCACGGCGGACAGCGGTCCGATCGGCATGCCGTCCAGCGCGTAGGTGGTCTGTGAGATCAGGGGCAGCACGCGGCCCATGCCGTCGCAGTTGACCAGCGGCAGGTCCAGCACGGCAGCCGCGGCCACGGCGAACACGGCGTTGGGGCCCGCCGCGTTGAGCGCGACCAGTGCGTCGAGCTTGCGACCGAGCCTGTCCTCCAGCGCTCGCACCGCCAGCACCGCCTCGTCCCCGGACGGCGGCAGCTCCACCATGGGCGCGAACCCGCCCATCACCCCGATCGCGGCGCACAGCGCGTCGTCGGGCATTGAGTCCAGTTCGACCAGGCGGACGGATCCCCTGTTCCGCAACAGCTCGGCCACGATCTCGCAGTAGCCGTCGAAGCTGGCGTCGCCCGCGGCCGAGCACAGCAACGAGCTGCCCGCCACCAGGGCGGGCAGGTCCTCGACGGTGATCTCGTTCACCCGGGTGTGCCCGACGTCGCCCACACGTGCAGACGGTAGACGTCACTCCACAGGAATCCCAGTGGCGTGGCCACTGATCGGATGATCCGGCCACTGTCCGGCGGTGCGCCGTTGGCGGCCACCATGGTCAGTGCTCGTTGCTCCACAAGGGACTGCTGGCGGTGCAGGTCCTCGGTGCTGCCCACCGTGACGACCAGGTCCAGCCAGGCACTCGGTTCGGTCCACGCGCTGCCCGCCGCGGACACGTCGCAGTCACTGTCCACAGTGGTCAATCCGAGCCTGGTGCGGGTGGCGAGCCGTTCGGCCAGTTCCCTGCCGCCAGGGGAGATCGCCGCGATCACGCCGGCGTTGCCGGGGCTCTGCTCGGCCAGCAGCGCGGCTGTGCGCTCGGCGGTGTCGGTGGTGCGCACTGTCAGTGCGGCCTGAGGTGCGGCCAACCGCACGCCGAGTTCCCCGCGCAGGTCCGATTCCACGTGTGGCAGGCCGTCGCGGACCTGTCCGATCGACACCGTGTCCGTGTCGATGAGCAGCACTGCGGTGTCGTGCATGCCGGAAATCCTTGCCGCACCGAGCAGAGCGGTCGAGGCGAAGGCGTTGAGCCCGAGCACGGGCAGGGTGCGCATCCGCCGGGGTGAGATCCGGCCGCCGTCGCCGGTGGCGAACCAGCAGGACACCGAATTACCCAGTGAACCTGTGACACGCTCACATTTGGTCACCAGTTCCTCGGCCACGTCCAGCAGCGAGGCGTTGACCACGGTCGTGGCCTCTCGTTGCAGCACGCCCATGCCGCCGACCTCGTGCGACAGGCACAGCCTCAGGTCGGGGAACTCCTCGGTGAGCCGTGCGGCCACCGTGTCCTCGTGGGTGAGGCGGCTGGGTGCCCCGGTGGCGGTGACCGCGAGCGTGGTGGCGCCCGCGGCCCTGGCCTCGGCGGCCTGCTTGATCGCCGCGTCCAGGTCCACCGGAGCGAGCTCGGTGCCGAACAGGTCGTGACCGCCGGTGGCGATGCCGAAGTGCGCCACCAGCGACTTGATCAGCGGTGAGGGGTGACCGACCGTGTACGGGCTGCGGGGCAACAGCCGCAGCGCGCCGACGCGGCGGGCGGGCGGTGCGTCCGTGCGCTGTGCGCCCGCCGCCCTGCGCAGGGAGGACTCGAAGGCGCCGGACAGGTCCCAGGTGACGGAGTCCACAGTGGAGTCCGCGTGGTCGGCGAGCTCGCGCAGCAGGAAGACCAGGTGCTTGCCAGTGGACGGGCTCCTGGGCACGCTGGCGGTGGCGAGCAGTCGCCCGTCGTGCACGAGCGCGCCGTGGGCCCGAGAGACATCGAGCCGGACCCCGATGCGCATCCCGTCTCCCAGTGCCTGGTCAGCGGCCTGCACCGCCAACCCAATGATCAATACACGGGATCGGGCACGGTGTCGACTTGCCATTCGGGTTGTTCTGCCCGATCGGCGTGAGGGTAGACCGTCGCGGCGTGTTCGGGGGTGACCACGCCGTCCCGGATGTCCGCGAGTACGGCCAGCCCCTCCCGCTCGGCCGGGTCCCCGTAGCCGCCGCCACCTCCGGTCATGCAGCGCACCACGTCGCCCGCGTGCAGCCGCAACCCGTTGACCTTGAGCACGCGTCGCTCGTCCGGCCGCCCCGGGTTGACCACCACCTCGGGCGGCTGCGCCCCGCCGCCGCCGAACAGGCCCCAGGCCGGGGTGACCGACCGTTCGAACCACAGCGAGAGCGTGCAGTCGTGCAGCGCCACGTACTCGCGGATCACCCCGTTGCCCCCGCGCCACCTACCTGGGCCGCCGGAGTCGGGGCGCATCCCGTAGTGCGTGATCCGCAGCGGGAACCGGGTCTCCAGCACCTCGATGGGCATGTCCTTGAGCGAGCCATTCACGTTGTTGATCAGTGCGCTCTCCCCGTCGCTGCCCTGCCACGCGCCCCAGCCGCCGAGCGTGGCCTCCAGGCTCACGTACTCGCGGCCGGTCCTCGGATCGGTGCCCGAGCACTGCACGATCATCGAGTCCCCGTGGCTGGCGGCGGCCACCCGCTCGGGCAGCACCGGGGCCAGCGCCATGGCGACCAGGTCGATCAGCAGGCCCAGGTGGGAGAAGTACCACTGGCACGCCGCGGGTGGGCGGGCGCCGAACACCGAGCCCTCCCGCACCCGCACCGACATGGGCCGGAACGAGCCGCCGTTGCCCGGCACGTCCGGGCTGACCAGCAGCTTGTAGCCGACCCGGCAGGCCGAGACGGCCTGTGCCGCACCGCAGTTGATCGGCCCCTCGGTCTGGTCGGCGGACTCGGTGAGGTCGAACTCCATGTGGTCCCCGGACACGGTGATGGTCAGCCGCACCGGGATGGGCGTGGCGAGGTCGATGCCATCGTTGTCCAGGCAGCCCTCGGCCCGGTACACCCCGTCCGGGATGGCCGCGACCACCGCGCGCTCCAGCCGCTCGGTCTGCGCGAAGATCTCCTCCCGCGCGGCCCGCACCGCGGCGAGCCCGAACCGGTCCACGATCTCGGCGAGCCGCTGCTGCCCCGTGTTGATGGTGGCGATCATCGCGTGCAGGTCGCCGCTGGTGGGGTAGGGAAAACGAACGTTCGTGCTAATTGTGTCCAGCACGCCGGGCACCGGCTGACCGGCCGCGACCAGCTTCTGCGGTCCCAGGCGCAGGCCCTCCTGGAAGATCGTCACCGAGTCCATGGACCCACCGGGATCCTTGGAGCCCACGTCGATCCAGTGCGCCCTGGTGGCGGTGAACCCGGCCAGCTCCTGCTCCGCGAACACCGGCCCGAAGATCGTGACGTCGTTGAGGTGCGTGCCGCCGAGGTAGGAGTCGTTGAGGATCCACACGTCTCCCGGCTGCCAGACCTCCCGGCCGAAGCGCTGCTCGGTGGCCAGGGTGCAGGCCTCCAGGTTGCCCAGGAAGATCGGCAGCCCGGCGGACTGGCCGAGCACCCGGTGCCGCTCGTCGAGCAGGGCGACCACGCAGTCGCCGCACTCGTAGATGACGGGGGTGTACGCCGAGCGGATCAGCGTGGCGTTCATGTCCTCGGCCGCCGCGGCCAGCGCGTTGCGGATGATCTCGACCGTGACCGGGTCGACCGTCATGCCAGCACTCCCTGGATCAGCAGTGAACCGAACTCGTCGACGGTCACGCGGTGACCGGGCGGCACCACGGTGGTCGCGGTGTCCTCGACCACCAGCGCGGGCCCGTCGAACTCGTGCCCGGCGGCCAGGTCCTCGCGGTGGAGCACGGCGGTGTCCCACGCGCGGCCGTCGAAGGTGACCGAACGTTCGTGCTGCACGGCGACCGGGCCGTGCGACTCGGGGATGCGTTCGGGCTCGGCGTGGCCGAGGTCGCCCCAGGCCGTCGTGCGCAGCGTGACGAACTCGATGGGGGCGCCCGGGTTCGAGTGCCCGTACCGGCTCTCGTGCACCTGCCCGAACCGCTTGGACACCAGGTCCAGGAACCCGGGCTCGGCGGGTTCACCGGCGTGGCTGAGCGGCACGGCGAGCGTGTACTCCTGCGCCGCGTAGCGGATGTCCACCGCGTGCTCGGCCCTGCGCGCGTGCGGCGGAACACCTTCGCTGTCCAGGGAACCCAGGCCGACCTCGGCCAGTTCGGACAGCCGCCCGGCCATGTGGGCGCCGTCCAGGTCGGCGCCGTGCCGGAAGTAGGGCTCGCTCAGGTCGCGGCGGATCTGGGTCTGCAACATGCCCCAGGCCGAGAAGGCCCCGGGGAAGCGCGGCACGACCACCTCGCCGATGCCCAGCTCGTCGGCGAGGAACACCGCGTGCATCGGACCGGCACCGCCGAAGGCCACCAGCGTGAAGTCCCTTGGCTCGATGCCACGCGCCACGGTGATCGTGCGGATCGCCTGCGCCATGCGGGCGTTGGCCACCGCGCAGATGCCCTCCGCCATCGCGCTGGTGCCCAGCCCGAGTCGCGCGCCCAGTGCGCACACCGCCCGCTCGGCCAGGTCCGTGCGCAGCGGAAGGCGCCCGCCCGCGAACCGGTCCCCGTCGATGCGGCCCAGCACCAGGTTGGCGTCGGTCACGGTGGGCGACTCGCCGCCCTGGGCGTAGCAGGCCGGGCCCGGGGTGGCGCCCGCCGACCGCGGCCCCACCCGCAGCCCACCCGCCTCGACCCAGGCCACCGACCCGCCGCCCGCGCCGATCGTGTGCAGGTTGACCGCGCTCATCAGCATCGGCAGGCCGTCCAGCCGCACCTCCGGCACCACGTCCGGCTTGCCGTCCACCACCAGGGACACGTCGAAGGAGGTGCCGCCCATGTCCACGCAGATCACCTCGGGACGGCCCAGTTGTCCGGCCAGTGCGACCCCGCCCATCGTGCCGCCGACCGGCCCGGACAGCAGCGTCTGAAGTGGACGGTCGCGGGCGCTGTCCGCCGTGAGGATCCCGCCGGAGGACTGCATCACGTGCAGCGGCGCGGTCACGCCGCGCTCGTCCAGCGCGGCGCCGAGCCTGCCGAGGTAGCCCCGGATCGTGGGCCCGATGTACGACTCGGCCACCGCGGAGGAGGTCCGCTCGTACTCGCGCCACTCGTTGGCGGTCTCGTGCGACAGCGAGATCGCCACCTCCGGTCCGAGCTCCTCGCGCAGCACCTCCCGGGTGCGCAGTTCGTGCGCGGGGTTGGCGCAGCTGAACAGGTAGCCCACGGCGAGCGCGGTGAAGCCCCCGCGCCGGAACAGCGCGGCCGCACGCCGGACCGCGTCCTCGTCCAGTCGGGTGATTTCCTCGCCCTCAGCCGAGATTCGGCCGTTCACGTGAACGATGTCCCGCAATGGGAGCAACGGTTCGGGCTTGCGGTAGTGCAGCTGGTACATCCTGGTCCGCGGTCCGCGCGCGATGTGGTACGTCTGCGCGGCGCCCGTGCTCGCCAGCAGCAGCACCCGAGCGCCGCGCCGCTGAAGCAGGCTGTTGAGCCCCTGGGTGGTGCCGTGCACCAGGAACGAGACGTCCTCGGCGCGGGGTGCGATGGGGCTCAGCGCTGCCAGCGCGCCGCGGGTGAGGTCGTCCGGCGTGGTCGGGCTCTTGCCGACCCGGTAGCGGCCGTCGCGCTCGTCGTAGGCGACCACGTCGGTGAAGGTGCCGCCGATGTCCATGGATATCCGCAACCCGCTCATGCCGGTCACGGTAGAGACGGGATCTCGCGCGGTGCTGTGCGCCGGTCACAGTGAGCAGGCGGGCCACAGGGCGTGATCGCCTCGCGCGCAGCCGGTCCTACGGCCGAACGGGTGAGCCGCGCTCGGGTGCCGTGCCAGCGGTAATTCACCCGAACATCCCAAGAGTGGCCCGCTGCACAATCCGGGGTGCCCTGGTTGTGCCCGGCGCCCAGGGGCCCAGGCTCTCCCTTTCCTACAGTCAGTGACCAACACCGTGTGATGTGAACAGCGAACGCGGGAGGAGCGGCAGGCCATGACCATCGTCGGCGACGTGAGCTGGCAGGACAGCGACTTCCAGTCCTGCCGGATCCTCTGCCTCGACCTCCCCGAGGACGTGCCGACGACAGCCGTGGCCCACGAGCTGGACGGGGTGGCCGGCCCGGTCGCACCCGCCCGCCCGCTCGCCGTCGGGCGCGCCCCGTGGACGGCGTGGCCCGGTGATCCCTCCCGACGCAGGCCCGAGGTCCTCCTCGGAGTCGACGCCAGCGGGATCACCCCTGCCATCGCGCTGTCGTTGGCCTCGGGCCTGCCGCGCCACCTGGCGTGGCGGCAGGACGTGATCGCCGGGGACGGGCCGCTGATGTCGCTGGCCACCCACTAGACCAACTGTCCGCACTGGGGGTCGTTCCCTCTCCCGCGCGCTCGCGTGCGGGAGAGGGAACGCCACAACACCGTTCCAGGCTCCGTCCAGGTATCCACCCGTGCCCTGCCGCCTCTTGAGGAGGACGGCTTGTGCCACGGGAGGTGTGCATGGAGGGCCCCGGACCATGGCTGGGCGACCCGGCGCCACCGGCTGCTGTGGGCAGGTGGCGGCCCCTGGTGGGCAGGGCCGCCGAGCTCGGCAAGCTGGAACAGGCGGCGGCGCGGGCATTCCGCTTGGTCGAACTCGTCGGTGAACCGGGTATCGGCAAGACCCGGTTGCTGGCGGAGTTCGTCGCGCGGGTGCGCCGCACCGGTCGGCTGGTGCTGTGGGGCAGGGCGGCGGCGGTCGAGCGGGACGTGCCGTTCGGGCCGGTGGTCGACGCCTTGGACGACTACATCGACGAGCGCGCCGCTGGTGGGTTGAGCCAGGCCGAGCTGCGGCTGCTGACCGGGGTGTTCCCCGCGCTGGCCGATGGCTCACGCGGCGAGCGGGCGGCTAGCGGTGCGGTGCGGTTCCGGCAGTACCGGGCGGTGCGCGCCCTGCTGCGGTCCCTGGCCAGGCCGCCGGGGCTGACCATCGTGCTCGACGACCTGCACTGGGCCGACGAGCCCACCATCGAGCTGATCGACTACCTGGTGCGGCACCCGCTGCCCGACCCGGTGCTGATCGTGCTGGCCTACCGGCCCGCCCAGGTGTCCTCCCGGCTGACCACCGCGCTGGCCGACGCCCCGCAGGGCCAGGTCTGCCGGGTCGACCTCGCGCCGTTCACCGAGGCCGAGGCCGACCAGCTGCTCGCCGCCGAGCCGAGCCGGACCACCCGCCGTCGGCTGCACCGTCGCAGCGGCGGCAACCCGTTCTACCTGGACGCACTGGCCCAGATGGTCGGCGCGGGCGAGGACCCGCTGCCGGAACTGCCCAAGTCGGTGCACGCGGCGCTGGCCGCCGAGCTGTTCGGGCTCGCCGCACCGGCGTCGCTGGTCGCGCAGTCCGCTGCGGTCGCGGGCACCGAGTTCGAGCCCGCGCTGGTCGCCTGCGTGGCCGAGATCGGCGAGGACCAGGTCCTCGCGGCCCTCGACGAGCTGGTCGCCAGGGACCTCGTGCGCTCGGTGGGCTGGTCGGGCCGGTTCCGGTTCCGCCACGAACTGGTCCGGCACGTGGCGTACGGCTCGGCCGCGGCGGGGTGGCGGCACGGCGCGCACACCCGGCTGGCCGAGTACCTCGCCTCGGTCGGCGCCTCCCAGGTCCAGCGCGCCGACCACGTGCTGCGTTCGGCGAAGTTCGGCGACACCGAGGCCGTGCAGACCCTGGTCGGCGCCGCGCGCACGGCCATGAGCCACGCGCCCGCGTCCTCGGTCACCTGGTACGAGGCCGCTTTGTCCCTGCTGTCCGACGGGGACGAGGAACTGCCGCCACGCGTGCAGTTGCAGCAGGAACTCGCGCTGAGCCAGGGCATCAGCGGGCGGCTCGACCAGAGCCGCGAGACCCTGCGGGAGGTGCTGCGCGTCCTGCCGCCCGACCAGGTGTCCGACCGCGCGCGGGCCGCGTCGTTCTGCGCGTTCCTGGACTACCTGCAGGGTGAGCACGAACTGGCACGGCACCTGCTCAACGCCGAGCTGGGCAGGCAGCAGGACCCGCACTCCGCCGAGGCCACACCGCTGCGCATGCAGCTGGCGATGGACCTGCTGCTCACCGGTGGCGGCGAGGACGTCCGCGGGTTGCTGGCCGATCTGCCCGAGGGCGGTGACGAGGGCTGGACCATCCCGCACTCCACCCTGCTCGCCTTCCAGGAGGCGATCGACGGCAACCGGTTCGCCGCCGCGCAGCACGTCAAGCACGCGGCCGACCTGCTCGACGTGATCGGTGACGAGGAGTTCCTGTCCTGGTTGCCCGCGATCTACTCGCTGTGCTGGACCGAGATCGCCACCGGGCGCATCGCCAGCGGCCTGCGGCACTTCACCCGCGCCGTGGACCTGGCCAGGGCCACCGGCCGGGTCTACCTGCTGGCGGCGCTGCTGTGCGGGCAGGCCTGCGCGTACGGGCTGCGTGGTCGCATCGCCGAGGGCCAAGACGCGCTGGACGAGGCGCTCGACGTGGCCAGGAGCTTCGGCTACCGCAGCCACGGCCTGCTGGCCGGGATCGCCTGCGCGCTGAGCAGTTGGCGCGGCGAACACGGTGCCGCGCTGCGCTGGGGCAACCAGGCCGTCGCCGAGACCGACCCGAGCCGCCCGTGGGCCAGGGCGCTGGCCCACCACCACCTGCTGCTGGCCCACGTGCACGCCAGCAACCCCGCTGCCTGCGCCGCGCTGGTCGCGGCCTGCGGTGGACCTGACCTGCCCGAGGCCGACCCGTTCACCAGGCTCAACTGTTACTACCTGCTCGCTGCCTGCGCGGCGGGCCAGGGCGACGCCGAGCTCGCGCGCGACTGGGCGCGGCGGGCCGAGGAGATCGCCGACCCCAGGCTCGAACTGGACGTGCTGTTCGTGGAACTGGCCGGGGCGCACGCCGCCAGCGTCGAGGACCCGGGCCGGGCCGCCGCGCTGGCCCTGCGCGCCGCCGAGTCCGCCGAGGCCTGCGGGCTCGCGCTCCACCAGGGGGCGGCGTTGCTGCTGGCAGGCACGTGCCTGGCCAAGGCCGCGCGGCGGGACCAGGCGATCTGCCAGCTCCGTGCCGCGGCCGACCTGTTCAGCGGCTGTGGTGCGTCCGACCTGCACAGCGCCGCCGTCCGCGAGCAGCGCAGGCTCGGCATCCGCGTGCCGACCACCGGCTCCCGGTCCAAGCAGCGGCCGCACGCCTTGTCCCCGCGTGAGCAAGACGTGGCCGAACTTGTGTGCTCGGGGCTGACCAACCAGCAGATCGCGGAAAAACTCGTGCTGAGCGTGCGGACTGTCGAGACCCATCTGACTCACATCTTCGCCAAGCTGGGGGTGACCAACCGGGCTGGGGTGGCGGGAGTACTGGCCAACCAGTCCACTGATTGAACTGCCGACGGCCCGCGGCGGTAACTACCGAGGTCAGATGGAGGTGGGGACCGTGCGCGACGGACTTGCCGACGAACCGGGCGCCGTGCTGTGGCTGGGACCGACCGGCCGTGACCGGGTGTTGCTCCTGCACGACTTGGCGGCCAGTGGGTCGACGAGCTGGCTGGGGCAACTCAGCCTGGCCGACGAGGTGAACCTGGGCGTGGTGGACCGGCCGGGCTACGCGATGACCGATCCGGTGTCGGCCGCGGGCTGGACCGCCGACACCACGATGCTGGTCGGCCTGCTCGACCGGGACGGGCCGTGTCACCTCGTGGCGCACGGCAACGCCACCGCCGGGGCGCTGATGGCCGCCCAGTTGGCGCCGTCCCTGGTGCGGTCCCTCGTGCTGGTCGAGCCGCCGCTGTTCCAGCTCGCCCAGGGCAGTTCACTGGTCGAGGACCTGTCAGGTGCCCTGGTCGAGTTGCACCGCCACGCGGAGGACCTCACCGGTGCCGAGTACCTGAAGGAGTACTTGCTCACCGTGGGCTACCTCGAACCGCCGCGGCTGAGTGTTCCGCAGCGCTGCGCTGAGGCCGCGAGGGCCGAGCGCCCCGCGTGCCAGGCACCGATCGACCTGGACACGCTGGCGCGCACCTCGGTGTCGGTCACCGTGGTCGTCGGCGGCCGACAGGGCGGCTGGCACGACCCGGGCGAGCGCACGGTGTTCGGTGGGGCGGTGTGGCGTACGGCGGAGGTGCTGGCCGGGGCCATGGACGGGTGGCTGGTGCCGATCGATTCCGCCGGTCATGAGGTGCAGCGCAGGACGGGCGCGTTCAACCAGGTGCTGTGCCAGCACCTGGAGGCATGGTGGGGGAGCCACCAGCACGGACATGTGGCTGCGGGGACCTGAGCCGGGCGTTGTCGCGGCGTACGTTCTCCGCATTCGCGGATCTGATCCGCTGGCGTGGTGGAGCAGCGCTGCTGCGTATCTGGACTGCTGAGACCTAGCTGCACGGCTGCGGCGTTGCTCGTGGGCTGCGGCGCTGCTGCATTGCTGCGGCGCTGCTCGTGTGCTGCCGCGTTGCTCCAACGCCGCTGCGTTGCTGCATTGCTGCGGCGTTGCTGCACCGCGTCGGCGGTGCTGCACCGTCGCAGTGGTTGTGATGGTGTGAACCGACCGCAGGTGTTCGTCTGTGGTGACCGCACTCGTCGACGACCGCCGTCACCTGCTGACTACCGGTCTCGCGCGCTACACCGAATCCGGCGTGGTCGGCCGCCCCTCCCTCGCGTCGGCCAGGAAGGGACGGGTTGTGCTCGCGAGTCTCGTAAGCTCCTTCGGCGGCTGCCTTTCCGCCCTCAAGTGAGTGTAAAAACGGGCAATCGATCCGGCATGCAAAGCTGCGACCTGCGGGAAACATTCTTCGGCGGTACCTGGCAACAGCGTTGCTTGACAGTGATCCAGATCATGTCTGGGAACCCCTTCGTGGCCTCGGACATCTCTGTTTATGAGTACGCAAACTCACCGGCAAATACGCGGGCACCATTTCGAGGGGGCTGATTATGAACATCAACGCGATGGCGATCCGGCGGGCCGCGATGGCGATTGCCGCGGTGGCGGCGGTGGGTGCGCTGGGGGCGTGCTCGATCGGCCAGTCGGGCAACGCCACGCCGGCGCCGCAGGGTTCCGGCGGCGCCGGGGGCGGGGTCAGCGCGGCGTCGAACGACGGGGCCCGCCAGGGCACGGACGCGAACGGCGGGACTCGCCAGGGCACGGACGCCAAGGGTGCCCCGGGCGCCAACGGCAGGGGCATCGCCAACGCCGGCGGTCACCCGAGCTGCACGAACCTGAAGGTGACGCAGTCGACGCCGGACCTGATCAACGGCAGCACCACGCAGTGGAAGCTCCCGATCATGCTGACCAACCACAGCGGCGTGCCCTGCACCGTGCAGGGCTTCCCCGGCGTCCGCCTCCAGGGCGCGGACGGCACCACCTGGGACCTGGTTCGCACCAACGCGACCGGCACCCCGGTGCTGCTCGGCCCCGGCGAGCACGCCACGGCCGACCTCACCTACTCCACCATCGGTGACGGTGGCGGTCCCGCCTGGCACGTCTCCAGCATGGCCGTGACGCCGCCCAACAGCACCAATACCCAGACCCTGCCCTGGGCCGACAGCGTCGACCTGGTCAAGCAGCACGCCGCCACCCACCCTGGGACTTACATCGGCCCGGCCCGCGCCAGCACCGCCGGATGACGACCGGGCCGCAGCGAAACGAATAGCGAAAATGTCGTGGGAATCAGAAATTCCCACGACATTTTCGCTATCCGGGGTTCAGTCCTATGTGCCGACCTCGTCGAGATGCGGCAGGTAGTGGTCGAGCCGTTCTCGTTTCGTGCGTAGACAGCGGAGGTTCTCGGTCAGGCCGCGGTGGCGTTGAGCGCTCATGAGCGTGCTCCTTCTCTGGGTTCGGCGGCTGGGCAGCAAACATCACGCGGACGAAACCGCCGCAGCGCTCCTGCACCGCTGCAGCGTTGCTGCTCTGCCGTCGCACTTCTGCACCGCAGCGGCGCTGCTGGTCCGCCGCCGCCGAGCTCGTCCGCCGCCGCCATGCTGCACCGCTGTCGCACAGCTCGACGGGTGCTGCGAAACTCGGTGCAACCAGCTCACGAGATCAGCGCATGTACATCTCGTAGGCGCGAGCAGTGGAGCACGGAGGCAACTCAGCAGGTGACCGGTCGCGGCTCTCCGTGGGATGGGGAGTTCACCCAGTACTTCGCCGCGCGTGCGCACTCGCTGCGTGCCACGGCTTATCTGCTGTGCGGTGACTGGCACCGCGCGGAGGACATCACGCAGACCGCCCTGACCAAGATGTATCTGATCTGGCCCAGGTTGGCGCGGCACGACTCGCTGGACGCCTACGTGCGCAAGGTCGTCGTCCGGACGTTCCTCGCCGAGAACCGGCGGATGCGCTGGCGGCGCGAGCAGCTCACCGGGGAGCTGCCGGACTTCGCGGTCACTGACGGCGAGCCGGAGCACAGCATGGTGGTCCGCTCGGCGCTGGCCGCGGTGCCGCCGAGGCAGCGCGCGGTGTTGGTGCTGCGCTACTGGAACGACCTCGGCGTGGAGGAGACCGCGGCGGCGCTGGGCTGCTCGGCGGGCACGGTCAAGAGCCAGGCCGCCCGTGGACTGGACGCGTTGCGCAAGCGACTCGGACCCCACTTCGCCGACCTGGGCGTGTTCGGACCGGAAGGGAGGTGACGCAGGTGCAGGACGACGAGGCGCGAGCACTGCTCGCGAGCACCGATCCCGGTCAGGGACCGCCCTTGCTGATCACAGCGGAGGGCATCGCCCAGCGCGGAGCCCGCATCCGCCGCCGACGCAGGCAGACCGCGGCGGCGGGCACCGCCCTCGGTGTCTGCGCCCTGCTCATCGGCCTGCTGCTCGCGCTCGGCACCCACCCCGCGCAGCAACTGCCGCCGGCGAACCCGGGACCGAGCAGCCCGCAGCCGGTCAGCACCACAGCAACCTCGCGCCCCTCCACGACCCGCGCACCCTCGAGCACGGCGACATCAGCGCAGTCCACGGCACCCACGTCCACGCCCTCGACAACACAGAGTGGCGCGGCTGGCACTTCGACGACAACAGTCACCCGATAGGACGACGGCGGCGGACTAGACGATCGGCCGTAGCACCGTCCGATCGTCGGTCCGGTGCAGCCGGTAGCCTCACCGCCCGTCCGGGTTTTCACCCGACTGAAGGACCTTTCCCAGAGGCTGGAGTTCGGTGAGACGGGTCGCGATCGTGTCCGCGAGTGTCGGTGCCGGCCATGACGGAGCGGCCGGTGAACTGGCCCGCCGCCTGCGTGGCCAGGGCTACCAGGTGGACGTGCACGACTTCCTCGACCTGCTGCCTGGACGCGTCGGCCGCAGGATGAGCGCGGCCTACCTGCGCCAACTGCAGGTCGCCCCGCGCAGTTGGGAGATCCTGCTCAAGCTGCTGGAGTGGTGCCGTCCCCTGGCGGTGTTCGTCTCCCTGCTGTCCGGTCTGGCCTGCCGCAAGATGTTGCGTGCGCTCGGCCCCGACCTGGACCTGGTCGTATCCACCTACCCGCTGGCGAGCCAGTCGCTGGCCCGGCTCAAGCGCACGGGCCGGTTGGCGGCTCCGGTGGTCACCTACCTCTGCGACATGTCGGTGCACCGCATGTGGGTCGCCAAGGACGTGGACCTGCACCTGGCACTGCACGAGGTCTCCGAACGCCAGGCCCGCAGGCTGGGCGCGCGCCGGATCACGGTCACCGGCCCCGCGGTCGCCCCGAACTTCCGGCCCTCACTGGGTGAGGTCGAGCGCAAGGTCGCCCGCAAGCAGCTCGGCTTGCCCGCGGAGGGGCGGCTCGCCCTGGTGTTCGGCGGTTCCTGGGGTGTCGGCGACATCGAGCAGACCGCGCGCGACATCGCCGACACCGGTGTCGCCACACCGGTGGTGCTGTGCGGCACCAACAAGGCGCTGCGCGACAAGCTGGCCGCCACGGGGGTGGGCTGCGCACTGGGCTGGGTCGAGGACATGGCCGTGGCGATGCGGGCCTGCGACGTGGTGGTGCAGAACGCGGGCGGGCTCAGCTCGATGGAGGCGCTGGCCACTGGCCTGCCGGTGATCACCTACCGCTGCCTGGTCGGTCACGGCAGGACCAACGCGGCGGCGCTGGAGCAGGCCGGGCTGGTGCCGTGGGTGCGGCGCACCGAGGACCTGGGCCGGACGCTGCGGGCGGTGCTCGACGACGGGGTGGCGGCCAGGCACGCGGCCACCGAGGCCTTCACCGCGGGCACGGACCCGAGCCTGGTGCTCGCGGGCTTGGTGCCCGAGCAGACCCCGGTGCCGACCGGCCGCGGGCACCGCAGGCGCCGCCGGGTCGGGGTGGCGGCGGCCTGCCTGGTCGGCGTGGCGTGGCTGGGCACCGTCGGGGTCAGCATGGCGGTGGCCAGCGGGTTCCAGTCGATCGGCCCGGCGAGCAGGCACAGCGGCGAGGTGTTCTTCCTGGTGGCGGTGGACCAGGACAGGCCGATGCCGGCCACCGAGATCGACCAGCTGGCGAGGCTGCACGCGGGGGCCGTGGTGAGCGCGCATGTGGTCGACCGGCAGCCGGAGACGGTGCGGGCGCTGGCCAGGGCCGGGGTGGTGATCGTCAACGCGGCGGGCGGCGCGCCCTACACCACGGGCCTGTTCACCGGCCGCACGGCGATCGGCCAGACGGCGGGCGCGATCACCGCGACCACCGGGCGCGCGCCCCGGCTGCTGCTCAGCAGCGGTGACGTGGACGCCATCGACGTAGGCATCGTCGCCGCGCACCGGGAACGGATCGTGGTGCCGACCAACACGATCCCGTGCACGAACTCCCCGCGGCGGCCGGTGCGCGGGGTGGTGCTCATCGAGCAGACCGCGGGCTGCGACCTGGCGAGCGCACTGGACGAGCTGTCGCGGCTGGCCGACTACCGGGCGGTGCGCCCGGCCTGGATCGAGGAGCTGACCACGTGATCGGCAGGATCGCGGCACTGACCGGAGCGGCGCTGGCCGCGCACGCACTGCCCGCGGTCACGGCGGTCCGCCCGCTGCGCGAGCGGTTCCTGCCCGCGCTGTCCGGGGTCGGCGAGCCCTCCCACGTGGCGCTGACCATCGACGACGGCCCGCACCCCGTGGCCACGCCGAGGTTCCTGCACGTGTTGGACACCTACGGCGTGCACGCGACCTTCTTCCTGCTGGGCAGCCAGTTGGCGCTGGCGCCCGAGCTCGGCAAGGAGCTCGTGGCGGCTGGGCACGAGATCGCCGTGCACGGCTGGGACCACCGCTGCTTGCTGCTGCGGGGACCGCGGGCGACCCACGAGGACATCATCCGCTCCTACGAGTACGTCGGCGAGGTGACCGGGCAGGCGCCGCGCTGGTACCGCCCGCCCTACGGGGTGCTCAACACGGCGGCGGTCGTCACCACGCGCACCCTGGGGCTGACCCCGGTGCTGTGGACGAGCTGGGGCCGCGACTGGGAGCTCTCGGCCAATCCCGAATCGGTGTTCCGAACCGTGACCAGCGGTCTTTCCGGCGGCGGCACGATACTGCTGCACGATTCCGACTGCACCTCGGCGCCCGGCTCATGGGCAGCAACTCTCGGTGCATTGCCCCGGATCATCGAAGAGTGTGAACGACGCGGATTGAAGATCGGAACACTGGGGTCGCACTGATCCGTCCGGCGTAAACCGCTCGCATATTCATCGTGTGCACGAGCGGTGGCGTTACACGCCTTTGGAGTGGCTTTACTCACGTCAAAAACGGTCACTTCGGTCGGCACTTTCGGGCATTGTGTGTCGTGCCCGCGGGCGACGCGGGCAATCCTCATCTTCCAGATCCCAGGGGGGATCCCACTTGCGCAAGAACCTGGGCCTCGCGGCCACCGCCGCGCTGGCCGGCACCGTCCTGTCCGCGCTCGTCGTCCCGGCGGCCAACGCCACCGAGGCGCCGGTGACCACCAGCGCCGCTCCGGTGACCACCAGTTCGCCGGTCGTGACCTCCAGCACCCAGCCGGTGCCGAGCACGACGACCACCGCGCCGCCGGTCAGCACCACGACCACTGTGGTGCCGCCGACCACGACCACCAAGCCGCTGCCGCCCAAGGGGCAGGACGAGGCGTTCGTGGTGGCCAGCCCCGACTACCCGGGCCTGTACGGCGTGGCCGTGCTGTGCTGGGACGCCGAGCCGAACAGCCTGGGCTCGTCCGTGCTGGACCTGGACTACAACTACCTCAAGAAGTCCACCGCGCAAGGCGCCACCGTTTGGTCCCTGGCCGCGCTGCTCAAGCCGGATGTGGCCAACGGCAGCTACGCCTTCACCGCCAAGTGCGGTGACCGCCCGGTGTCCTACACCTTCGAGGTGACCAACGGGGTGGCCAAGGTCCCGACCACCGCTCCGGTCAAGATCAACACTGGTAAGCCCGGCCAGCAGGTCGCCGTCAAGCCCAAGGGCGGCGTGCAGACCGGCGGCGGCTTCACCGCTCAGGGCTGACCCGTGCGGCGAACGGCTCATCGGCTGCTCGCGGCGGCCGTGGTGCTCGGCGCCGCGGCCGGGCTGGCCGCCTGCGGTTCGCCGCAGGAACCCCCGGCCACCGGCGGGGCCACCACGACCACCGCGCAGGCGGCGCCCGCACCGAAGGTGCGGCCCACCGAGGTGCGGGTGCCGAAGATCGGCGCGCAGTCCTCGCTGATCACCACCGGCCTGAACACCGACGGCACCCTGGAGGTGCCCCCGGTGGACAAGCCGATGCAGGCGTCCTGGTTCCGGCTCAGCCCGACCCCGGGCGACACGGGGCCCGCGGTGATCCTCGGCCACGTGGACGGCAACAAGGAGCCTGGCGTCTTCTTCAAGCTGCGCGAGTTGAAGGCGGGCGACGAGGTATTCGTCAGGCGGGCCGACGCCAAAGAGGTCAAGTTCCTGGTCGACCACGTCGAACAGGTGCCGAAGGACCAGTTCCCGCAGGACAGGGTGTACTCCAACACCGAGAAGCCGGAACTGCGGCTGATCACCTGTGGTGGCGCGTTCGACCACGCGGAGCACAACTACAAGGACAACATCGTGGTGTTCGCGAAGTTGGCCGCGTAGCGACATTGGAGATGAGGAGGGTGGCCAGCCGGGCTCCGGCTGGCCACCCTCCTCATTCGCATTCCGGTGAATCGCCTTGAATGAGTACCGCGAAGTCCGATCCCATGGCGGTGCGAACCAGGAAGGGATTCGAAGGTGCTCACCGTCAACGCTAGGCGGATCGCCGAGTTGCTGTCGTTCGAGGTACTGGTCCCTGCCCTGCGCGTGGCCTTCGCGCACGGGGAGCGGGCCGCGGTCACCCCGCAGCGGCACCGGCACCGCATCGACCACGAGCTGGACGCCTCGCTGCTGCTGGGCACCGCGTGGACCCGGAACTACCTGGGCGTCAAGGTGGTCACGGTGTTCCCGCGCAACCTCACCGGGCCGCTGTCGGCGACCTACCTGCTGTCCTGCGGGCGAACCGGCAGACCGCTGGCGGTGTTCGACGGGGCGGCACTGAGCAGGCGGGCGGACTTCGCCGTCGGTGCGCTGGCGGCGTCCTACCTGGCCCGCCCCGACTCGCGCACACTGCTGGTGATCGGCCCCGACGAGGTGGCGTGTGCGGCCACCAAGGCGTACCGGACCGTGCTGGGCATCGAGCGGGTGCTGGTGCACGGCGGGGCCGGTGGACGCGTGTGCGGGCACCCCGACGGGATCGTGGCGGAGCGCTGCGCCGATCTGCGGGAGGCGGTGCGGGAGTCCGACGTGGTGGTGTGCGTGACGGTGGACGCGGCCGAGTCGCTGCGCGGTGCCTGGCTGCGCTCGGGTACGCACGTGCACCTCGCCGGTGTTCCGGGGCAGCGCACGAGGGAGGCTGACGCGGAGGTGGTCGGGCGTTCGGCTGTGTACGTGGACAGCCCGACGGCGCTGGCCGAGTCCGGTGAGCTGACCCGGCTGCGTGCCGACCAGCTCAGGGGCAGCCTGTTCGACCTGTGCTCGGGCCTCGCGCGGGGCCGCCGCGCCGAGGGCGAGCTGACCCTGTTCAAGTCCGCCGGTACGGCCATCGCCGACCTGGCCGCGGCGGCACTCGCGCACGACGTGGCCGCCGCCGGGTGAGCGAGCTCACACGAACTTGTTGTGCTCAGATGCGTTTCCTGCGGCGATGTACCCTTCGACGCGGCAACCTGGCTGGTCCGGACGGCGTCTACAGCTATCGAGGCCGGTTCTCTCCCGGCCCTGGGACTGCCGTGGGAGGTGGGGACAGTCATGGCGGGTGCGCGCGGTGCCGCGCTGGTCGGCGGCAAGGGCATGGTGGCGCTCGTCTCGGTGCTGGTGCTGGCCGCCACCGGGTACGGCTGGTCCACGCTGAACATGGCCGAGGCCGGGGTGGCCAAGGTCGACGTGATCGACAAGCCCGCCGGGCCCAAGGGGCCCGGGCAGGACATGAACGTGCTGCTGGTCGGCATGGACAGCCGCACCGACGCGCACGGCAACAAGCTCGATGACGCCCAGCTCGCCCCGCTGCACGCGGGCGCGGACGAGGGCGAGATCAACACGGACACGATGATCGTGGTGCACGTGCCCGGCAACGGCACGGCCGCCTCCGCCTTCTCCATCCCGCGCGACTCCTTCGTGACGATCGCGGGGGCCCAGGGCAAGGACAAGATCAACTCGGCTTTCCAGTACGGCATGAACGCGGAGACGGACAAGCTGCGCGCGCGGGGGATCACCGACCAGGCCCAGTTGCAGCGCGAGGGCATGGTCGCCGGCCGCAAGAACCTGGTGCAGACCGTGGAGAACCTCACCGGGGTCTCGATCGACCACTACGCCGAGGTCAACCTGTTCGGCTTCGCCAAGATCAGCGACGCGGTCGGCGGCGTGCCGGTCTGCCTGTTGCAGGACACCTCCGACGAGCTGTCCGGGGCCAACTTCAAGAAGGGCCCGCAGACCGTGCAGGGCGTCAGCGCGCTGGAGTTCGTGCGCCAGCGGCACGGCCCCGGTCTGATCAACGAGCTGGACCGCGAACGCCGCCAGCAGGCCTTCCTCGCCTCGCTGGCGCACCAGATGCTGTCCACCGGGCTGCTGACCAACCCCGGCAGGCTGACCAGCGTGATCAGTGCCGTGCAGGACGCCGTGGTGCTGGACACGAACTGGAACCTGCTGGAGTTCGCCACCCAGATGCAGGGCCTGACCGGCGGCAGCATCAAGTTCAACATCATGCCGGTGACCAACGTGGACGGGAAGGTCGGCGGGGCGGACGTGGTGCTGGTCAACCCGGCCGACGTGCAGGCCTGGGCCAAGGCCCTGTTCGCGGGCACCGACCAGGCCAGCAAGGGCGCCAGCCCCTCGTCCGAGCCCAGCACGACCACGACCAGCCCCCCGGCGGGCCGTCCCGGCGTGCTGGTGGACGTGGCCAACGGCAGCGGCGTGTCCGGGCTGGCCGCCCGCGTGCTGGAGTTCGTCGGCGGCAAGGGTTTCACCAAGGGCGCGCCCAGCACGGGTACCGCCCGGTCCACCTCGCTGGTGCAGTACGCGGCCGACAGCAAGGACGTGGCCCAGCAGGTGGCCGCGCTGCTCGGTGACCTGCCGCTGGCCGCCAGCCCCACGCTGCGCTCCGGCCGGGTCGAGGTGGACCTGGGCAAGGCGTACCACGGTCCCGGTTCCGCCGGTCAGACCGTGACCGGCGGCGGCGCGGTGCGGCTCGCCCCGACCGCGACGACCCCGACCACCACGGTCACCCCGGACCGCCCCGAGATCGACGCCAGCGGGGTGCCCTGCATCGCCTGAGGCGGAATTCGCTTGGCCACACGGGTGACCGGTTCCATCATGGGACCCCATGCACCTGCTGCGCCGCTTCCGGGTCGACCTCACCCCGCTGCGGACCTCCCGCGACTTCCGGCTGTTGTGGTCTTCCGGCGCGATCTCGATGTTCGGCACCTTCCTGACCTACGTGGCGGTTCCGCTACAGGTCAAGGAGATCAGCGGCTCCTACCTGGCGGTCGGCGCGCTCGGTGCGGTCGAACTGGTGCCACTGGTCGTCTGCGGGCTGTACGGCGGGGCGCTCGCCGACGCGGTGGACCGCCGCAAGATGGTGCTGGGCGCGGAGATCGCGCTCGGCGTGCTGTCCCTGCTGTTGCTGCTCAACTCCTTGCTGCCCGCCCCGCAGCTGTGGCCGCTCTACGTGATCGTCGGCCTGACCGCGGCCGTGGACGGCCTGCAACGCCCCTCACTGGACGCCCTGCTGCCCAGGACCGTGCCGCGCGATCAGCTCACCGCGGCCATCTCCCTCGGCTCGCTGCGCTACAACTTCGGTGCCATCGCGGGACCCGCGCTGGGTGGGCTGATCGCCGCCACGGTCGGCGTGCGTGTGTCGTACGCGATCGACGTGCTCACCTTCCTCGCGGCGATCTTCTTGCTGTACAAGCTCAAGGCCGTTCCACCACCGTCCAATGCGGACAAACCCTCGCTGCGCGGCATCGTCGAGGGCGTGCGGTACGCGGGCAGCCGACCCGATCTGCTCGGTACGTACCTGGTGGACATGGCGGCGATGTTCTTCGCCATGCCCAACGCCGTTTTCCCTTTCCTGGCCGACGAACTCGGCGCGCCGTGGGCACTGGGGCTGATGTACGCGGTGAGCTCGGTCGGTGCCCTCGCGGTGACGTTGACCAGTGGGTGGACCGCGCAGGTGCACCGGCACGGGCTGATGGTGGCCCTGTCCGCTGGCGTCTGGGGACTGGCCATGGCCGCGGCTGGTGTGACCGGGAACGTGTGGCTGGTACTGGTCGCGCTGGCCGTCGCGGGTGGCGCCGACTGCGTGAGCGGCCTGTTCCGCGCCACCATGTGGAACCAGACCATTCCCGACCGGTTGCGCGGCCGCATGGCGGGCATCGAACTGCTCAGCTACTCGGTGGGGCCGCAGCTGGGCCAGGTGCGCGCCGGTGGCATGGCCACCCTGATCGGCGTGCGCCCCTCGATCTGGTCCGGTGGACTGGCCTGCGTCGGCGCGGTCGGGCTGCTCTGCGCCGCGCTGCCCGCCTTCGTCCGGTACGACTCACGGCGCGGGAACCCCGCTGTTGGTAGGGATTATCCGGACCAAAGCGGCGAGCCGGTACTCGACGAACTCGGCGCCGCCGATCGGAGCTAGACGCCCGCGACACCCTGCCGTGAGGATCGGCCGGTCGATTCACGGCAGTTGTTCTTGGGTTGGGGAGGAATGCGTGAGACCCAGTACTACCAGTATGGGGTTGGTCGCCGCGACCGCGTCAGCGGTGCTCGTCGCGATGATCGCCCCGGCGCAGGTGGCGGTGGCCGCCTCGGACGAGGCCAGCCCGCAGAGCGTGATCGTGCTGATGCGAGACCAGCACCCCGACCTCAAGCCGAAGGCGCAGGCCGAGCAGCGTGCCGCCACCGTGGCCGGTGACCAGTCCTCGGTCGTGCGGGACCTGACCGACCACGGGGCCACGGACCTGGTGCAGCTCAACACGGTCAGTGCGGTGGCGGCCAAGGTGAAGCCCGCCGAGGTGGACCGGCTCAAGGCCGATCCGAAGGTGGCCGCGGTCGTGCCGGACCTGACGATTTACGCCAACCGCCGCCCGGCGCAGGGCGGGTCCAAGGCCAAGCTGGACCGGTCGATCTGCCCGGCCGATCCGGCCAAGCCCCTGCTGGAGCCGGAAGCCCTCGACCTCACCAGGACCACCCAGGCGCAGTCCCTGGCCACCGGCAAGGGCGTCAAGGTCGCCTTCATCGCCGACGGCATCGACGTGAACAACCCGGACTTCATCCGCCCCGACGGCAGCCACGTGATCACCGACTACCAGGACTTCTCCGGTGACGGCGTGCATGACTCCAGCGGCGGGGACGAGGCGTTCGGTGACGCCAGTTCCATTGCCGCGCAAGGGAACCGCGTCTACGACCTGGCCACCGAGCTGCCCTACTCCGGGCTGCCGCGCGGCTGCACCATGCGCATCAGGGGCTTCGCCCCGGACGCGGAACTGGTCGGCATCAAGGTGTTCGGCCAGAACGGCACCTCCACCTCCGCCTTCGTGCGCGGCATCGACTACGCCGTCAACCACGACAAGGTGGACATCCTCAGCGAGTCCTTCGGCGGCAACCCGTACCCGGACCCGGACACCGACCCGGTGACCCTGGCCGACCGCGCCGCGATCGACGCGGGCGTCACGGTCGTGGCCTCCAGCGGGGACTCCGGGGTGTCCGGCACGATCGGCTCCCCGGCCAGCGACCCGAGGGTGATCGCGGTCGGCGGCACCACCGCGAACCGCGTGCAGGCACAGGCCTTCGGTTACCAGGACTGGACCAGCAACAACATCACGGGCCTGTCCTCGGGCGGCCCCACCCTGAACGGCAAGCTCGTCGACCTGGTCGCCCCGGGCTTCGGCGGCATGGCCGACTGCACCGTGGACCCGCGCTGGGACGGCTGCACCAGCATCACCGAGCCCTTCGGTGGCACCAGTCAGTCGGCGCCGTTCGTGGCTGGCTCTGCCGCGCTGGTGATGCAGGCCTACGAGCGCACCCACCACGGCGCGCGACCCTCGCCCGACCTGGTCAAGCGGCTGCTCACCGGCACCGCGCAGGACCTGAACACCCCGGCCGACCAGCAGGGCGCCGGCCTGGTGGACAGCGAGGCCGCGGTGCGCGCCGCGCTGTCGATCGACACCGGTGACCGGCAGGGCTCCGGGCTGGTGCCTTCGCTGGGCCAGCTCGACCTGATCGGCAAGGCGGGCAGCAGCCAGCACGCCTCGATCACGCTGACCAACACCGGCAGCAAGCCGCAGACGGTCAGCCAGGGCTCGCGAACCCTTGGCGCGCAGACCTTCGAGGTGGACCGGACCGCCGCGATCACGGCGCCCGCCGACCCGGGCAACCTGCCTGCCGAGGGCGGTGCCGCCGCCGCACCGATCAGCTTCGAGGTGCCCGCGGGTACCCCGCTGCTGGACGCCACGATGACCTGGCCCGGTACCAAGACCTCGGGCCAGCTCTCCGTGGTGCTGCTGGACCCGCGGGGCCGCCTGGTGCAGCAGTCCTACGACTACGGCTTCGCCAACTACCAGTACATCTCCGTGCACGACCCGGTTCCGGGCAAGTGGACCGCGAAGATCCTCTGGAGCAACGGCCGCGGCCACCTCACCGAGAAGCCGATCCCGCCGGGTTCCTTCCGCGGCAACGCACTGGTCCGCTTCACCGGGCACGACTACGCCTCCGCCGGGATCACCGGCACCGCACGGCGCACCATCCCGGCGGGCGGCTCGGCCAGCTTCGACCTGTCCGTGCCGCTGCCCGCCTCCGCCGGTGACGTGCCCGCCTCGGTCCAGTTCGACTCCGACAGCGGGACGCACCTGTCCGTGCCGGTGGAGCGCAGGGCGCTGATCCCCACCGAAGCCAAGCAGGACAACGACTTCGGCATCACGATCACCGGTGGTGTCGGTCGCGGTCTCGGTCAGGAGAAGGGCTACTACCTGGACGTGCCGCCGGGCCGCCGCAGCATGACGGTGGACCTGAGCACCCCGGACCCGGCGACCCCGCTGGAGTTCTACCTGGTGAGCCCGGACAAGCAGATCCTGTCCTCGGACGTCAACGCCAGCGAGAACACCTGGAACGACAACAAGTCCCGGGTGGGCGCCACCTCGGCCAGCCTCACCGTGAACCAGCCAGCCGCGGGCCGCTGGCAGCTCATGGCGGTGCTGACCAATCCCGTCAGCGGCAAGGAGTTCAGCGAGCGGGTCAGCGGCAAGGTGCGCTTCGACCGCACCACGGCCCGTGCCAACAACCTGCCCAACGGCGCGAAGATCAAGGCGGGCAGCACGGTCACCGCCTCGGTCGAGGTGACCAACACCGGTGCGGCCGGGCAGTACTTCTTCCTCGACCCCAGGCTCGGCGGCCAGCAGCAGGTGACCCTCAAGCCGTACAACGGGCAGGAGAAGCTGACCCTGCCGGTGCACACCAGCGGGACCACGGTGCCCAGCTACCTCGTGCCCCCACACACCACGCGGCTGGACGCGAACACCAGCGCCTCGCTGCCGGTGGACATCGATCTGTTGTACGACAAGGGAAACCCGGAGTTCTTCGCCAAGTCGCGCAACAACTCCGCACACGTGACCGGCTCGTCCAGGCAGCAGCTGGCGCCCGGTTCGTGGACCGTGGACGTGCAGCAGCCCGGCCCGTTCCCGAACGGTTCCGCCGCGGGTACGGCCACGGTGTCGCTGGCGGCCACCACGCAGCAGTTCGACCCGTGGCTGACCTCCGCGACCGGTGACTACTGGCAGGGCAACGCCAAGCCGGTCTACGTGGTGCCCGGGGTCACCAGCACGATCAAGGTGTCGATCACGCCGAACGCCCCGGTGGGCACGGTCGTGCACGGAACCGTGTACGTGGATTCGGTGAACCCGTTGGCGGGCGGTGGTTCCGAGCTGATCGGGCTGCCGTACAGCTACACCGTCAGCTGATCTGGTCCCGCCGTCCCGCTCAGTGCGGGCGGGGCGGCGGGATGATCGTCCTGCGGTCGCGGTAGAGCTCACGCAACTGGGCGATGCCCGCCGCGTGGTGCACCACCTCGCGATTGACGTGCAGCACGAGTGTGGCCAGCGGTTGGTCGCTGAACGGCCCCTCGTAGTAGCCCGACCGCCGCGCCAGCCCTGCCTCGTCCAGCGCGGCGACCCCCGAGGTCCAGTCCCGGTACGCCTGCTCTACGAAGTCGACCGCGTCCTTCGCCCTGCCAGGCCAGCGGATGCCCTCGATGGTCAGCGCCCCGTCGCCGAAGTGCTGGTTGGCGCGGATGCCCATCACGTTGGCGCCCAGGTGGCACAGCCGCCACGCGATCGTGGTGAACGGCGGTGGGGTGGGCGTCGGCCAGCTCCAGTCGCAGCGGAACGCACCGTTGCCCGCCGGTCGCACCGTCCAGCAGTTGCCGACCGGCTCCCAGAGGTACTCCTCGTCGGTGAGCCCCTCCAGGCTCGGCCGGAACACGTGATCCCAGTACCAGGTGAGCTGTGCCGAGACCTCGGCATGCCAGTTCACCTGCATGGACGTGCCTCCTCCGCCTTGTAGGGCGAGCCTACGGCGCCACCGGGCCGGTACCGAACCATGATCACCCGAAGGTGGTTGTTGCGACACATGTTGCTTTTGTGTCCCGCCGCGCGCTACGGTGACGTTAAAGCAACATCTGCCGCATTAGGAGGAGTTGTGCGCAAGCTGTTCTTCGAGCAGGACGAGACGTTCTGGTACGAGACCCTGCGGTCGATCGGGCACATCACCTACGGCGGGGCCGACTTCGGCGAGGTCGTGGTGACCGCCGACCGGATCGTGGCCGGGGACTACGACAGCTGGCACCGCGAGTGGCTGGCCACCGCGGACAAGGTCGCCGGGGAGGCCGCCGCGAGTCTGGCGGGCGGGCACCGCGTCAGCGCCCGGCGCGGCTTCATGCGGGCCGCCAACTACTACCGCTCCGCCGAGTTCTTCCTGCACGGCAACCCGGAGGACCCGCGCATCGAGGCCGCCTACGACCGGTCCGTGCAGTGCTGGCGTGCCGCGCTGGAGCTGTTCGACACCCCCGCCCGCCCGGTGCGCATCCCGTTCGAGGGCACCACCCTGTCCGGCTACCTGTACCTGGTCGACGACAGCGGACTGCCCCGGCCGACCGTGATCGTGAACAACGGCTTCGACGGCACCGCCGAGGAGACGTACTTCCTCGGCGCGGGCGCGGCCCTGGAGCGCGGCTACAACGTGCTGACCTTCGACGGCCCCGGTCAGGGCGAGGCGATCCACAAGCAGGGCCTGCACTTCCGCACCAACTGGGAGTCCGTGCTCGGCCCGGTGATCGACTTCGCGCAGTCGCTGTCCGAGGTGGACGGTGAGCGGATCGCGCTGTACGGCATCAGCATGAGCGGGCTGCTCGCGCCGAGGGCCGCCGCGTACGAGCCGCGGATCAAGGCCGTGATCGCCTTCGACGGGGTCTACGACATGGCCGAGATGTTCACCGCGCGGATCGGCATGGACCGCGAACAGGTTCTCGCCATGCTGCGCGCCGAGTCCGCGCCCGAAGTCGACACCGCCCTGGAGGAGCTGATCAAGAACAGTTCCACCATGCGCTGGGCCATCAGCCACGGCCAGTGGGTCACCGGCACCGCCTCACCACGCCAGTTCCTCGCCGCCTTCTGCGAGTACACCCTCGCCGACGGGGTCGCCGAACTCGTCAGCTGCCCGACCCTGGTGTGCTCCGCCGCGAGCGACGGCTTCTTCAGCGGCCAGCCCGAGCAGCTCTACCAGCACCTGACCTGCGAGAAGCGGTTGGTGGAGTTCACCGTGGAGGAGGGCGCCGACGAGCACTGCCAGTCCGGGGCCGCCGCACTCGCCGGACAGCGCATCTACGACTGGCTGGACGAGGTGCTGTAGCCCCCACCAATGAACGTCCCCCGCCACTCCCTGGGGGGCGACCCCGATCCCAGCCTACCGCCCGCCCCGCCCCGTTGATCTTGCTGGAGATCCACATGTGGATAACTCGCCCGCTGTGGACAAGGCGGCCCCGAAGGAGTCGTTGACCAGGTGCAATGACACCTTCGGGGGACGGGCCTCAGTCGGCGAGTTCGTCCAGTTCGCGATCCGGGCCGAAGTACCCACCGGAGGCGAAGTCGCAGCCGGCGGCACGCCACCAGTCGGCCTGCTCGGCGGTCTCGATCTCGCCGACGACCACCCGCGAACCGGCCATGTGCACGGTGGACACCAGGTCGCGCAGCGAGCGGTCCACCAGCGAGTCGGTGATCGACCGGCTGGCCTGCCGCTGCACCAGCCACGGCGAGATCCGCACCGCGCCGACCCGGACGTCCTCCAGGCAGGCCAGGTCGCGGATGCCGGTGCCGAAGTCCTCGACCATCACCTCGATGCCGGTGTCCACCAGCGTGGTGAGGTTCTCCACCGCCTCGCAGCCCTCGACGGTCAGCACCCCGACCGGGATGCCCAGCCGCAGCCGCGAGGGCCGGATGCCGGTCTCGTCCAGCACGCCGAGCACCTCGCTGATCAGGTCCGGATCACCGGCCTGGCTCGGGGTCAGCGACACGGTCACCTGCAGCTGGTCGTCGAACTGGTCGGTCCGCTCGCACGCGGTGCGCAGCAGCCAGTTGCCCAGCGGCAGGATCAGGCCGGTGGTCTCGGCCAGCTCCACACAGCGGCGGTGCCCGATGAGGCCCAGCTCGGGGTGGTCCCAGCGCAGCACGGCCTCGACCCCGTGCGGGCTGCCCTCGCCCAACTCGACCTGCGGCCGGTAGACGACCTCGACCTCACCGGACTCCCAGGCACCGGGCATCGCCGCGGCCAGGCTGAACGACTCGCGGTCGTTGGCGTCGCGGTCCAGGTCGAACAGCTCCCACTGACGGCGGCCGTTGCGCTTGGCGCGGTGCAGCGTCAGGTTCGCGGTGCGCAGCACCTCGGCGAGGTCCACGCCCGGCGTCGGCATGCGCACCACACCAATGCACGCGGAGGCCGCGACACCGCGGTTTTCCACGTACAGCGGCTCGGCCAGCTCCTCGTTGATCGCCTTCACGGTGGACACCACGTCCGGCGTGCTGGGCGAGTTCTGCACCAGCACGGCGAACTCGTCCCCGTCGAAGCGGGCGATCATCGCGTTCTCCCCGGCGAAGACCCGCTTGAGCCGCTCGGCGACGGCGCACAGCAGCTGGTCGCCGACGTGCCTGCCCAGGCCGTCGGTGATCACCGAGAACGCGTCGAGGTCCAGCTGGTACAGGGTGGCCCCGGTGGCCGGGTCGACCTTGTGCAGCACCGACTCCAGCCGAGTCGTGAAGAACTGGCGGTTCGGCAGTCCCGTCAGCACGTCGTGCAGCGACTGGTGCTTGAGCTGGCTCTGCAACAGCTTCAGCTCGGAGTCGTCCTCCACGATGAGCGCGTAGTGCGCGGGCTTGCCGTCGCCGCCGCGCAGCAGGGACAGCGTTGTCATCGGCTGCACGTGGTCGTCCTCGCCGAGCAGCAGCGACCGGCGCTGCCGGGAACGCTCGATCTCACCGGCGAGCAGGTCGTCCATGACCCGCCTCAGCCGCTCCGGATCCTCGACGAGGTCGAACACGCTCAGCTCGGCGAGCTGGTTCTGCGAGCGGTCCAGGATCTCGCGCAGCGCCCGGTTGGTGCGCGTGAACCGGCCGTCCAGGTCCATGATCGCGACACCGCTGGTGGTGCAGGAGACGATCTCGTTGAACCGCGCCTCACTGGCCACGAGGCTGCTCTGGGTGTCCCGTGCCGCCTTGAACAGGGCGCGGTTCAGGTTCTCCTGCTGCTGGAAGATCGACTGGCGCAGTGCCTCGACGTAGCCGGAGGACAGCGCACCCAGCGTGATCACCACGCGCTCGGCGAGCCGCTCCACGGTGCGCAGCTCGGTCAGCGTGGGCAGGCCCTTGGTCAGCACCTCCAGCGTGCGCCGCAGGCTCGACTCGCCGACGCAGTTCATGTCCACCAGCTCGGCGCCGACGGCCAGCGCCAGCTCCTCCGGCTCCTCGGCGCGCACGGCCTCGACGACCCGGCCGAGCATGCTCAGCATCTGCTGCTCGATCTCGTTGTGCGACAACGGGATGAACGTGGTCGTCCCGATCAGGTAGGCCCACTTGCGGACCAGCTTGACGTGCTCGCGCGAGGGCTCCGCCGCACCACTCGGTGCGTGCGCCGACAGCGGATCATGTGGGAGTGGCGAGCTCATGCCTGCCGGTCCTGAGCTCTGGCTCGCCCGGCGTGTGCTCGCGCTGTCCATGTCTCAGCTGACAGCAGTCGGGAACGCGGTTCCACGGGTTCACCTCGCCGTTGCTGTTCACGCGGTGGCGGAAGCGTACCGGCTGTTGTGGCCAGGCCACCACTCCTCGCCCCCGTTCACTCGATAGAGCGAACGGGGGCGACACTCCGCCCACTGTGATCATCCTTCCGGCGCCGAGTTCACCCTTTTGATGCAAGGGTTTCCCGGTAACGCGAACGGGTCAGCCGTCGATCTCCGCGGCCAGCTTGTCCAGGGTGGCGGAGTGGATGCGGCGCAGGCCCAGCGGTGCGAAGGTGCCCTCGAAGAACCCGCCGATGCCGCTGGCTCCCTGCCAGGTCGTCTCCACCACGACCCGGCTCGCGCCCTCGCCCTGCGGGTGCACCGTCCACTTGGTGACCAGGGTCGAGTTGGCGTCGGATTCCACCAGGGTGCCCGGCGCGGGCTCGCTGACCTCCAGCAGGCAGTCGCGCACCCGCTTCTTGGTGGCCTGCAACTTCCAGTGCACCTTCGTGCCCGCACCGGTGCCGCCCTCGCGCACCTCGTACTCGCTGTAGTTCTCGGTCAGGATCCTGCCCCGGGTACCGGTGTAGTCGGCCAGCGCCGCGTACACCCGCTCCGAGGGCTTGTCGATGACACGCTCGGCGGTCGCCTTCACCTCAGCCATGCCCCGATTCTCCCAGTCAGAGCAGCCGCGGGGTCAGGTCGGGGCCCTCGAACTCGTCGAACGGGTACAGCGGGCGGGTCACCCGGTGGTGGCCGAGCCGCCCCAGGTCCTGGTCAACCCCGCCGGGGGTGAGCGCGAGCAGCCAGCCCTTGGCCAGTTCGTGCAGCTCAGGCTCCAGGTAGCCGATCTTGACCACGAGCAGGTCCTGGTCGTGCGGGTCGATGCCGATCGCGGTGAAGTCGGCCAGCCGGTGGTACGGCTTGCGGCGGCTGGTGAGAATCACCGTCACCCCACCGGTGGTGACCGCCGCCACGTCCCCGCCGACCGGGTCACCCGTTTGCAGGCCCGTGACCGCGCCGGTGATCTCCAGCGGGCCGCCGTGCCCGGCGTCCACCTTGCCGCCCACGCTCAGCCGCACCGTGCTGCCCATGCCCGCGGCGAAGCACCGCGCCACCGCCGCGGGGTCAGTGATGCTCGCGTGCACCGCGGTCACCGCTGCGCTCGCGAGCTCCTCGTTGGCGAGCAGCCGCCCGAGCATGAACGGCAGGTCACCCGCTCCGCCCGCAGTGGGATTGTCCCCGGAATCGCTCAGTACGAACGGTCGTACACCTTCTTGTACCGCCCGTGCGATGCACTCGTCCGCGGAGCCGGTCGGGCCGACGAACACGAAGTCCGCCCGGGCATCCCAGTACCGCTGGGCCAGCTCACCGGCCTCGCGCAGCACCAGCTCCTCGTCGTCACCGGTCACGACCACGGCCGCCTGGCAGCGCGGCTCGTCCGCCCAGGCGTAGCCCACCCAGATCGCGGCGTCCACGATCCCCGGCTGGTCGGCGACCTCGGCCAGGCTGCCGTACAGGCTGCGCGCGGGTTCCAGGCGGGTGCTGGTCTTCTCCCCGGGCAGCAGCACCGGGACCTGCACCCACGCGCGGTGCGGACGGCCGCCGGAACGCAGGCGGTCCACCAGGTTGCGGGCCGCCCGCTCGCGGGTCAGCCACGCGTCCTCGTGCGGGGCGAGCCGGTGCGCGGTGATCAGGTCCAGCAGCTCGGCGAAGCGCCGCGACACGTTGCCGTGCAGGTCCATCGCCGCCGAGATGAGCGGCTTGGGCCCCAGCGCGCCGCGCACCGCGTAGGTGAGGTCCAGCTCGGCGTCGACCAGGCCGACCACGCTCATCGCGCCGTGGATGTCGTACAGCAGGCCGTCCAGCGGACCGGCCTGCGCGACCCGGTTCACCAGTTCGTCCTTGAGCTCCTGGTAGGCCGCCCTGGTCACGGCTCCGCCGGGCAGTGCCACGGCGTGCACCAGCGGCACCCACTCCACGCCCCAGTCCTCGCCGGTGAATCCGTAGCGGTCCAGCAGGTCCTGACCCCGGGTGACGGTGAAGTCCGCCAACTCGGCGCGGTGCGGTGAGAAGGTGCTCGACTCGATGTGGATGCCACCGATGCCGATGCGCAGCATGTCGCTCCTAACTAGCGGTAGACGTGGGCGTCGAGCGCGGCCAGCCCGGCGCCGAGCACCCCGGCGTCGGCTCCGGTCACCGCGCTGGTGATCAGCAGGTTGCGGGAGGCCACGGGCAGGCACCGCTCGTACAGCACCGAGCGGACCGCGGCCACCAGCGGCTCGGCCCTGGCCAGCGCACCGGCCAGCACCACCGCCTGGGGGTTGGTGAAGTTCACGACCACCGCGAGCACACCGCCGATGTGCCTGCCGGCCGTGCGCACCAGCGTGGTGGCGTGCGGGTCACCGTCGGCGACCAGGCGGACCACCTGGTCGAGGTCCTCGGCGCCCAGTTGGCCGAGCAGGGCCGCACCGCTGGCCACGGTCTCTAGGCATCCGGTGTTCCCGCAACTGCACGGTCGTTCACCTGCCTCCGGCACCCGGGTGTGCGTGATGTCCCCGGCGCACCCGGCGGCGCCCCGGTGCAGACCGCCGTTGACCACCACCCCGCAGCCGATTCCCCGGCCCAGCTTCACCAGTACGAGGTGGTCCAGGTCCCGGTGCGCGCGGGCGTGCTCGCCGAGTGCCATCAGGTTGGCGTCGTTGTCCGCGAACACCGGCACGTCCAGTTCGGCGGCGAGCAACTCGCGCACCCGTGCCCCGTGCCAGCCGGGCATCCGGGCCGGCGCCACCACGCGGCCCAGCGGCACGTCCACCGGCCCGGGAACGCCGATGCCCACCGCGCGCACCGGGCGGTCTCCCGCCACCTCGCGGATCGCCTCGGCAAGCCGACCGATCGTTCGTGCCGGTCCGAGGGCCAGGTCCAACGGGTCCTCCCGCACTTCCAGCAGCGCGCCGCCGAGGTCGAGCACGCCCAGGCGTGCGTGGTGGCTGCCCAGGTCGACGCCGACCACCACCGCGCCGTTCGAGCACAGCCGCAGCAGTCGAGGTCGGCGGCCGCCGCTGGACTCGCCCTCCCCGGACTCGGCGACCAGCCCGGCGTCGAGCAGCTCCTGCACCCGCAGCGACACCGTGGACGCGGCCACGCCCAGCTCCCTGGCCAGGTCGGCGCGGGACCGCGCGGTGCCCTCAGCCACCAGCCGGAGCACCTGGCCAGCCGAGGTCAGCTCCTCGCTCGCCATGACTACCTCCGATCGATGACATCAGTTCGTTCGATCATAGAAGCAAGATTGGGTACTTGGCATGACCCGAACCGGACAGGAATCTTGACTTCGTTCGAACCCTGACTAGCGTCCGAGGACACGGCGTCACCTGGAGCGGGGGAGATGCGATGCGGCGTTGGAGATCTGCTGCGGCGTTGTTCTTCTGCTCGCTGCTCGCGGCCTGCTCCGGCATTGCTCCGGTGACGCGGCTGGGCAGCACCGGCGGCACACCCGTGCGGGGTGGCACGGTGGTGATGGCCCTGCCGCCCGCCGCGACGCCGAACTGGATCCTGCCGATCGGCATCCCGGGCTACCTGGCCTCCTACAACTCCGCGATCAGCCGCCTGCTGTTCCAGCCGCTGTACCGCTACCACGAGGTGAACGGCTCGCTGGTGCTGGACGAGGCCGCCGACCTGGCCGATCCACCGCGGTACGCCGAGGACGGCCGCACGGTCACGATCCCGCTGCGCCCCGGCCGGAAGTGGACGAACGGTCGTGCGGTTTCCGCGCGCGACGTTCAGTTCTGGTTCGACCTGATCAAGGCGAACAAGACCCGGTGGGGCGGCTACTCGCCCGGCGCGCTGCCGGACAACGTGACGGCGCTGGAGGTGGTGGACGAGCACACGGTCCGGTTGCGGCTCGACCGTTCGTACAACCCGGACTGGTTCACCGGCAACCAGCTCACCGCGATCGTGCCGATGCCGCAGGCCGAGTGGGACCCGCAGGGCCAGGCACGCACCGAGGACGGGGCCAAGGCCGTGTTCGCCAGGCTCGTCGACCAGGCGCGCAAGCTCGCCGAGTACGCCACGAATCCACTGTGGAAGGTCGTGGACGGGCCGTGGCTGGTCGAGGAGTTCAGCACGGGCGGCCGGGTGAGCATCGTGCCCAACCCGAACTACACCGGCGCTGACAAGCCGCACCTGGACAGAGTGGTGTTCGCCCCGTTCACCACCGCCAACTCGGAGTTCACCGTGCTGCGCTCCGGCGGGGTGGACTACGGCTACGTGCCGCCGTCCACGACCGCACGATCGGACAGTTTCACCGACCTCGGCTACCGGGTCGAGCCCTGGCGGGGCTGGGCGATCACCTACGTGGTCTACAACTTCAACAGCCCCACCGCGGGACCGCTGCTGCGCCAGCTCTACCTGCGGCAGGCGATCCAGCACCTGATCAACCAGGACGCGATCAGCAAGGTGGTCTGGCACGAGGCGGCGACGCCCACGCACGGGCCGGTGCCCGGCGGCAGGACCCCCGACCCCTACCCGTACGACGTGGACCGCGCCCGCGCCCTGCTCGCCGAGCACGGCTGGCGGGTCGAGGACGGCACCGCCGTGTGCCGCACGCCGCGACTGTGCGGGCCGGGCATCGCGGAGGGCACGCCGTTGCGGCTGACCCTGTTGTCGCAGAGCGGATCCGTGGAGACGAGCAACATGATGCAGGAGATCAAGTCCTCGCTGGGCCTGGCCGGGATCGACCTGCTCGTGCGCGAGCAGCCGCTGAACACCGTGCTCAGCAGCACCGCACCGTGCCAGTCGGGCGATCCCGGCTGCGACTGGCAGCTGTCCTTCTTCGGCACCGCGGCGAGCTGGTACTTCGACGCCGATCCCAGCGGGGAACAGATCTTCGCCACCGGGGCCTCGTCCAACCTGGGCAGCTACTCCGACACCACCACCGACGAGCTGGTCGGCCAGACCGAGCACTCCGCCGACCCCGCGGCGATCCAGCGCTACAACGACCACGTGGCAAGGGATCTGCCGGTGGCCTGGGTGCCCAACCCGGCCTACCAGGTGTCGGTGATCCGCAACGACCTGCGCGGGGTGCGGCAGAACCCGCTGGTGACCCTGGACCCGCAGAACTGGTACTACGTGCGATGACCCGGTTCCTGATCAGGCGGACCCTGCAGGCGCTGGTCGTCCTGCTGCTGGTGACCGTCATCGTGTTCGCCCTGCTGCACGCCCTGCCCGGCGGACCGGCGCGGGCGATCCTCGGCCCGCGCGCGAGCCTGCCGCAGATCGAGCAGTTCAACCACGACCAGGGCTTCGACCAGCCGTTGCCGGTGCAGTACCTGAGCTACCTGTGGCACCTGCTCGGCGGGGACCTCGGCCAGTCCTACCGGCTCAACCAGCCGGTGCTGGACCTGCTCGCGCAGCGCATCCCCAAGACCCTGGTGCTGACCTGTTCGGCCACCCTGCTCGCGGTGGCCGTGGCAGTGCCGCTGGGCGTGCTCCAGGCCGTGCGCCGCGGGCGGTTCACCGACCACCTGCTCACCGGGCTGAGCTTCCTCGCCTACGCCACGCCGGCGTTCTTCCTGGGCCTGGTGCTGATCATCCTGTTCGCGCAGACCTGGCCGCTGCTGCCCGCCGAGGCCCCGCAGTCGGCCGGGCTGGGCGGGGTGTTCGCGGGGTTCGGCGGGCTGCTGCTGCCGATCTGCACGCTGGCCGCGGGCATGATCGCCGCGTTCAGCCGGTACCTGCGCTCCTCGGTGCTGGACAACCTGACCGAGGACTACGTCCGCACGGCGCGGTCCAAGGGCCAGTCCGAGCGCCGGGTCCTGGTGCGGCACGTGCTGCGCAACGCGCTGATCCCGGTGGTCACGCTGCTGGGCATGTACCTGCCCGCGCTGTTCGGCGGCACGGTGGTGGTCGAGTCCCTGTTCAACTACCCGGGCACCGGCCTGCTGTTCTGGAGCGCCGCGCAGAGTTCGGACTTCCCGGTGCTGCTCGGCGTCACGCTGGTGGTCGCGGCGGCCACCGTGCTCGGCTCGTTGCTGGCCGACCTCGTCTACGCCCTGCTCGACCCGAGGATCAGGACGGTCCGATGATCGCTCGCGAACAAATAGCACGATCGTTCGTGCGCAACCGGCTGGCGGTGGCCGGGCTGGTGGTACTGCTCCTGCTCGCGGCCTTCAGCTGGCTGGGACCGCTGCTGTGGCCGACCGACCAGGTGCACACCGACCTCGCCGCGGCCACCCTGCCGCCGGGCAGCCCAGGCCACCCGCTGGGCACCACCGACCTGGGCTACGACCTGCTCGGCAGGCTGATGGTCGGCGGCCGGTCCTCGCTGGAGGTGGGCGTGGCGGCCGGTCTGCTGGCCACGCTGGTCGGCACCGCCTACGGCGCGGTGTCCGGCTACTTCGGCGGCTGGGTGGACGCGGTCATGATGCGGGTCACCGACGCCGTGCTGGCCATTCCCGCCCTGTTCCTGCTGATCGTGGTCGCGGCCATGGTGACCCCCAGCAAGCCGCTGCTGGTGCTGGTGATCGGCGCGGTGGCCTGGCTGTCCCCGGCCCGGCTCGTCCGCGGCGAGGCGCTGAGCCTGCGCTCCCGCGAGTACGTGCAGGCGATGCGCGTGATGGGCGGCGGCAGCGTGCGCGCCGTGCTGCGGCACATCGTGCCCAACACGATCGGCACGGTGGCCGTGAACGCCACGTTCCAGATCGCGGACGCCATCCTCTACGTGGCGTACCTGAGCTTCCTCGGGCTCAGCGTGCCGCCACCGGCCACCGACTGGGGCACCATGCTCAGCGGCGGCCTCACCTACGCCCAGGACGGCTACTGGTGGCTGATCGTGCCGCCGGGGGTGGCGATCGTGCTGGTGGTCGGCGCCTTCAACTTCATCGGCGACGGCCTGCGCGACGCGTTCGAGGTCCGGTTGCAGCGGAGGCCAGCATGACAGAACCGTTGCTGCGCATCAGGGATCTGCGCGTGGACGTGCAGGGCGCGCACGCGCTCGCCGGGGTCGACCTGGACGTCGCACCCGGTGCCGCGGTCGGCGTGGTCGGCGAGTCGGGCTGCGGCAAGACGATGACCGCGCTCGCCGTGCTCGGGCTGCTGCCACCGGGCGGGCGGGTCCTCGGCGGCAGCATGTCCTTCGCCGGGGTGGATCTGCGCACCGCCAACCTGGAGTCCTTGCGGGGCAACGAGATCGGCATGGTGTTCCAGGACCCGTTGACCTCGTTGAACCCGACGATGACCATCGGCGCGCAGGTGGCCGAGCCGCTGCTGCTGCACCGCGAGGTCAGCAGGCGGGAGGCGTGGCGCACGGCGGAGGAGGCGCTGGGGCTGGTCGGCCTGCCGCAGCCCGCCGAACGCATGCGCTCCTACCCGCACCAGCTCTCCGGCGGCATGCGCCAGCGCGTCGCGATCGCTACCGCCCTGGTGTGCCGCCCCAAGCTGCTCATCGCCGACGAGCCGACCACGGCGCTGGATGTCACCACGCAGCACCAGATCCTGGAGCTCATCGACGACCTGCGCCGCCAACTCGGCATGGCGCTCGTGCTGGTCACGCACGACCTGGGCGTGGTCGCCGAGCGGGTGGACGAGGTCGCGGTGATGTACGCGGGCCGGGTCGTGGAGCGAGCACGAACGGCCGAGTTGTTCAACCACCCGCGGCACCGCTACACCGAGGCGCTGCTGGCCGCCTTGCCGGAACGCTCGGCGCGGGACCTGCGCGCCATACCAGGCATGCCGCCCACTCTCACCGAGGAACTCGCGGGGTGCCCGTTCGCGCCCCGCTGTGCGCACACCACCGACCAGTGCCGGGATGAGCGGCCCGCGCTGACCGGGGACGAGCGGCACGCGTGGGCCTGCTTCCACCCCGCACCACCGGTGCCGACAACCGTTGTGACCCAACCAGTTCCGGAGCCGGTCGGCGAGCAGGTGCTGCTCGAACTCGACTCCGTGAGCAAGGACTTCCCGCTGGCGACCCGGCCGCTGTTGGGCGGGCTCACCGGCAGCGTCAGCGCGGTGGCCGGTGTCTCGCTGAGCATCCGGCGCGGCGAGATCTTCGGCCTGGTCGGCGAGTCGGGCTGCGGCAAGACCACCGTGGGGCGCCTGGTGGTTGGGCTCGAACAGCCGAGCTCGGGCCAGATCCGCTTTGACGGCAAGGACATCGCCACCCTGTCACGGGCCGAGCGCAAGCCGCACCGGAGAAGGGTGCAGCTGGTGTTCCAGGACTCGGCCGCCGCCATGGACCCCAGGATGCGGGTCGGCGCGATCCTGCGCGAGCCGCTGGCCATCCAGGGCATCGGCGACCGGCGGGAACAGCGGCGGCGCGTGGCCGAACTGCTCGCCGAGGTCGGCCTGCCCGAGCAGGCGGTGCACCGCTACCCGCACGAGTTCTCCGGCGGCCAGCGGCAGCGCCTCGGCCTGGCCCGCGCACTCGCCCTGCGACCGGACCTGCTCGTCGCCGACGAGCCCGTCTCCGCACTGGACGTCTCCGTGCAGGCACAGATCCTGAACCTGCTCCGGCGGCTGCGGGCCGAGCACGCGCTGACCTATCTGTTCGTCTCGCACGACCTCGCGGTGGTCCGGCACCTGGCCGACACCGTGGGCGTGATGTACCTCGGCAAGCTGGTCGAGGTGGGGCCGGTGCGGGAGGTGTACCGCGAGCCGCGGCACCCCTACACGCGACTGCTGCTGGACAGCCTGCCCTCGGCGGGCGCGCACCGCAGCTCGACCGCGCCCGGTGGGGAACCGCCCTCGGCGGCCCGGCCGCCCTCCGGCTGCCGGTTCCGCACCCGCTGCCCGCGTGCCGAGGCGGTCTGCGCCGAGGTCGAACCGCCGCTGACCACCGACGGCGGGCGTCAGGTGGCCTGCCACTTCCCCGGATGAGTGAGACCGGCAACACAGTTGGCGGGTTGTAATCAAAACGCCGAAGTATCGGAAAAATATCACGCTGGGTGACAATTACGTGGCTGAACAGGCAAGGAGACGGCACGGAACGTGACTGTGTGGTCACAGCCGCTGGACTCTGGGGCTGCAACGCGATAGGAACTGCCCACCCGGATCACCGATTCAGCCGAATCGGCGCACGACCTCTGGCGGGAGGTGATGATCATGCAGGTGCGGGTGCTCGGCCAGTTCGAGGTGGCCTGTGGTGGGCAGCTGCTCACCCCCTCGCAGCCCAAGCTGCGGCAGCTGTTCGCGCTGCTCGCGGTGAACGCGAACTCCGTGGTGCGCGCGGAACAGCTCACCGAGGAGCTGTGGGGCCCGCAGCCGCCGGTCAAGGCGACTGCCACGCTCCAGACCTACATGTCACACCTGCGCAGACTCCTCGCGAACGGGTCCACTTCGGACGATCGCGGCGTGGTGCTGCAGCACACCAGGCACGTGGGCTACTCCCTGGCGCTGCCCGAGCGCGCCGTGGACGCCAGCAGGTTCAGCGAGCTCGTCGGCCAGGGCCGTGCCGAACTGGACAGCGGCCAGTTCGAGACGGGCACCGAGACCCTGCGCACCGCGTTGGGCGTGTGGCGCGGTTCCGCCCTCAGCGACGTGGACCCCGGCCCCGTGCTGGAGCAGCACATCCGCCGGCTGGAGGAGACCAGGGTCTCCGTCACCGACCAGCGCATGGACGTCGAGCTGATGCTCGGCCGCCACCACGAGGTGATCTCCGAGCTGAGCGCACTGGTCCGCAGCCACCCGGCGCACGAGGGCCTGCACGTGAAGCTGATGATGGCCCTGCACCGGGCGGGCCGCCGCTCCGAGGCGCTGCACGTGTTCCAGCGCATCCGCACCACCCTGGTGGACGACCTCGGCCTCGAACCGGGACCCCAGTTGCAGCGCGTGCACCGCGCCCTGCTGGTCGGCAATCCCGAACTGGACTCGACCACCCCCGGCTCGCCCTCGGTGCGCACCGGCGGCTGGGTCGAACCGCCCGCCCAACTGCCCGCCGACGTGCCCGCCTTCGTTGGGCGCGCGCCGGAGTTGGCCGCCGTCGAGCACCTGCTCCAGCACCCCGCGAGCACGGCCCCGCCGGTGATCACCGTGGTCGGGCCGCCGGGTTCGGGCAAGTCCGCGTTCTGCACGCACGCCGCACACGTGGCGCGCGCCCGCTTCCCGCACGGGCAGTTCCACGCCGACCTCGCCGAGACCACACCGGGTGAGGCGCTGGCCGGGTTCCTGCGGGCGATCCGCGGCCCGGCCGCCCCGCTGCCCGCCACGGTGGAGGAGCGGGTCCAGCTGTTCCGCAGCTGGACCGCGCAGCGCCGCGTGCTCGTGGTGCTGGACAACGCTGTCAGCGCGGTCGAACTGGCCCAGCTGATGCCCAGCGGCAGCGGCTGCGCCACGATCATCGGCTCCCGCACGCGACTGCCGCTGCGCAGTGTCAGCCTGCCGCTGGAGCTGCCCCCGCTGAGCGAGGAGGAGGCCGTCGAGCTGCTCGGCTCGGTGATCGGCTGGCACCGCCTGCGCCGCGAACTGCCGCAGGCACGTCGGCTGATCCGGCTGTTCGACGCGCTGCCGCTGGCCTTGGTCGCCGCCGCGAGCAGGCTGGCGATCCGCCCGCACTGGTCGCTGTCCATGCTGGTCGACCGCCTGCGCTACGAGGAGGACTGGCTCGACGAGCTGGTCAACGCGCACGTGGACGTGCTCGGCAGTGTCGAGCTGACCTGCCGGTCGCTGGCACCCGCCCACCGCGCGGCGTTCCTCGCCCTGGCCCCGGCCGCCAGCGAACCGGTCAGCGTGCGGGACGCCGCGGGCATCCTCGGCGCCGACCACCGGATGGCCGAGGCGGTGCTGGAGTCCCTCGTGGAGTTCCAGCTGTCCGATGTGGACACCGTGTCCCCGGAGTCCTTCACCGGCTGCTTCCACTACCGGTTCAACCCGTTGATCAGGGTCGCCGCCGAGCGGTTGGCCAAGTCGACCAGGCACCTGGCCGCCGCCCCAGCCCCGCCCGCCGTGGCGAACGAGCTCTGGACCCGGCGCGCGCCCTCGGCGTAGGCCGGATCATCCACAACGGACTCGATCGCCGCACGCAGCTGCTGCGCCGTGGTCCGCCCGAAGCGCAGCCGCACCCCGGCACCGGCGTCCACCACCTGCTGGGCCACGATCGGCTGGTCGTCGCGGATCGGCGCCACCACCAGCGGCACCCCGTTGGTCAGTGTCTCGCACACCGTGTTGTGCCCGCCGTGGCTGACCACTGCCGAGCAGTGCGCGAGCAGGGCCAGTTGCGGCACGCGGGGCAGCACGAGCACGTCCCCGGCCGGTGCGACCGTGCCGCCGGGATCGACCACCACGCCCTGCACCCGGTCGGACAGTTCGGCCAGCGCCTCGACCGCCGCGGACAGGAACCGCTCGCCAACGTCCACATTGGCCGTACCGAGGCTGACCAGCACGAGCTTGCGTGCCGGATCCAGCTTGTCCCAGGGAAACCCGGTGCCCTCCGGCCGCGCGGTGATCGAGGGGCCGACGAAGCTGGTGGGCCGACCGATCTCGCCGACCAGCGCCTCGGTGGTGAACGCCAGCAGCAGGTGCGGGGAGAAGCGCAGGTCACCGGTGGCGGCCGGATCCCCGTGCCGGGCACGCAGCCCGCCCAGCAACTCGTCCAGCCAACTCTCCAGCTTCGGCATGCCCGCCAGCGGGGAGACCAGTTCCGCCGAGGTGGTCGCCGAGGTCACCCACGGCAGGCCGAGGCGTTCGGCGACCAGGGCGCCCGCGATCGCCTGCTGGTCGACGACCAGCACCTGCGGTGCGAACTCCCGCACGGCGGCGTGCACGAGTGGCACCAGGTGCTCGGCCAGCGGGACGATGAACTCCTCCCACAGGAACTTCAGGGAGGCGAACCCGCGCAGCTCCGGCGGCCTGTGGACGACGATGTCCTCAGGCAGCCGTTCGGCGCGGGGCAACAGCAGCGCGTCCGCACCGAGCAGCCCGGCGACGGACTCGGTCGCGCCCACCCAGGCCACCTCGTGGCCCTCGTCGCGCAACTGCGCGGCGACCCCGACCAGGGGGTTGATGTGCCCGACCAGTGGCGGACGACGAACAGGAACCTCGTCATGCCACGTTGTCCGCCAGTACCGCCGGTGCGGTGCCCAGTGCCGCGGCCTCGGCCGCCTCGTAGAGCCAGGGGATCTCCGAGTGCATGCCGAGCACCCACGGGATCAGCAGCTCGCGAACCCTGCGGTGCGCGTCGACCAGCACCGAGTGGTCCTGGCCCTGCATGATCACCGTGCGGCAGTTGTGCAGCACCGAGCCGAGCAGGTGCGGGTCCCCGGCTTGCAGGCCCTCGCTGCCCAGCACCGACATGACCGGGCAGCGGATGGACATCAGCTCCGGCACGCTCATCAGCGGACCGGTCGGCAGATCGTCCACAATGGACGTGGTGTGGAACTTGTCCGCCGCGTTGCGGGCCAGCTTCGCGTGGTGCGCCCCCGACTTCGCCTCGATGTCGGCGAAGGTGGACTCCTTGGTCATCTCGTGTGCGAGGTAGCGCAGCAGCTGCGACATGCGCGAGCCCCAGCCCTCGGTCGCGGGCTCGGCCTCGATCGAGATGATGCTGGCCACCCGGTGCGGGTGGGCCAGCGCGTAGCTGAACGCCACCGTGCCGCCGAAGCTGGTTGCCCACCAGGTGGACCGGCCCCTCGACGTCCAGTTCGTCCAGCAGTGCGGCGAGATCGTCGACGAAGTCGCCAACCCGGTACCCGGTGGCGGGCCGGTCGGTCCGTCCGTGGGCCACGCAGGTCGTACGCGATCATGTTGATACCCGCCGCGGCGACCGGGGCCGCCAGCGTCAGGTAGAAACTGGCCAGGCTGTCGGTGCCCAGTCCGTGGATGAACACGACGGTCGGCGCTGACCGCGCATCGGCGCAACGCGCTGGCATCCGCTGGAAGTGCGTGCGGATGCCGTTCGCGACGATCTTGCCCACTCGGCTCAGCTCCCCGCGTTGGCCCGCAGCGAGCCCACGACGTAGTCGACCAGGTCGCCGACCTTCAGCGCGATGACCTCGTCGATCTCCTTCTCGGCCATGAACTCCGCGAGGTTCACGCTCTCGCCCCAGCGCTCGGCGATCAGCCCGGTCAGCGCGACCAGGTCGATGCTCTCCAGCTCCAGGTCCTCGTGGAAGGAGGTCTCCGTGGTGATCTCGGTGTCGTCCAGGCCCTGCTCGTCGAGCACCTTGCGCAGCATGTCGCTGATCTCGCGCAGCACGACTTCCTGGGACGCCTCGGTCGTGGTCATGCGTTCTCCTCCTGATCACTGGTCGCCGGACCCTCGGTCCAGGCGACGACGTACTGCCGTGCGGGCAGGTCCGCCGGGTTGCTGATGACGGCCTGCCGCCCGTGCACCGGCCCGCTGCCGACCTCCTCGATCGCGATGCTCACGGCGTGCCCGCCAGCCTCGCGATCGACACCCCGAGCTCGTTGCGGTGCGCCAGTGACACCGACACCTCGGGAAGCTGGAAACCGTGGTGGCCCACGACCCATACCCTGCCCGCACCATCATCGGCGCACCATGATCTCGGCAGGGAAAAACAGGTCCTGAACCGTTGTCCCACAACAGATCGCGCACGGCGTCCTTGACCGCGATGCGGCCGAGCAGCCACTCCCGCCTGCTGCGTGGCGGCAGCCCGTCGTACACCGCGCGTTCCGCCGAGCTGAGGTTACTTGCTCAGGTACAGCTCGCGCTGAGGCCAGGTCCGGCCAGCGCTCGGCCACCGCGAACCAGCCGCCGGGCTGCTTGCGGGCCAGCGTGTTGCGCTCCGGGAACCGGTACGCCGGGTCGGTGTCGGGGTGGCTGTCGAACCTGCGGTCCTGCCAGCCGGTGATCTCCGCCCACACCGTCCCGCCCACCGAGAGCTGGGCCTGGGCCTCGAAGATCGTGTCGGTGACCTCGGTGATGCGCACCACGCAGTACACCGGCGTGCCCGCGGTGGGCTCGTCCCCGTACAGGTCGATCCGTCCGATGTGGACCGGGAAGGCCACCCGCTTGGCGGTCTGCGTGTCGTAGAATCCAGTAGCCGAACAGCTGGCCCACGTTGTCCAGCAGGGCCCCGGGCGCGGCCGGTGTCGGTGATCACACCCCGGACGTGCCGATCGCCGACCGCGGTCAGCTCGGTGATGCCCTGGAAGCCCGGCCCGTGGAACATGATGCGCCGGTCGTAGAACTCGCGGGCGGTCAGCTCGGGCTCGCGCTCGGAGGCCGGGTCGGCGCCCCACAGCGCCTGCGGCGGGGCGTGGAAGCCGGGCGCCAGCTCCACCACTGCCTCGGAGTGGTCCCCGACGGTGACCCGGACCCGGTCGGAGTCCTGCGGCACCACCTCGATCGTGACCTCCGTGGCCGGTGCCCCGGTCAGCCAGCGCAGCAGCCGCACCCCGTGCACCCGCACCGCCCTGCGGCCCGGCGCCGCCTCCTCGGCGGCGTCCACCATCATCCGGATCAACGTGGTGGCCGGCACGATCGGGCGGCGGTCCGCCTCGTCCGGCCAGCCCTCACGCTGCGGCACGAAGCAGTGGTCCAGCAGGTAGGGCATGGTCGCGGTGGACACGTGCACCGACTTGCGCAGCCTGCGCAGCGCCGGGACCTGGTGCCGCGTGCCGATCACCGCTGCCGCGGAGGCCGCCGTCTCGCGCAGCAACGCCTCCAACTCCGCGGCGATCGGGAAGTCCGCGGTCAGTGGCTCCAAAGAGGACGGTCCGCCGCTGGGCACCTGCACCCGGGTCCCGACGGACACCAGCGGGGAGCCCAGGTCCAGCTTGACCGGGTGCCGCGCGGCCTCCAGTCGGTCGAATGCGGGCGTGGCGCCCTCCACCCACAGGGCGGTGGCCACCAGCCGGAGCTGGTCGATCCCGCTGCGGTGCACCGAGTTCGCCGCCACGGTCAGGTGATCCCGCTCGCGCAGGGTGTCGTCGATCAGCGAACCGAGCTGCCCCGGGCCGACCTGCACGAACACCCTGGTGCCGGCGGCGTGCATCGACTCGACCACCTCGCGGAACCGCACCGGCTCCAGCAGGTGGCGCACGTACAGTTCGCGGATCCCCTGCGCGTCGGCGGGGTACGGGGACACCGTGGTCGCCGACCACACCGCGACCTCGGGCGCGTCGGGGGTCAGGCGGTCGGCCAGGTCCAGGAACGGCTTCAGGTACGGCTTGAGCATTGGCGTGTGGAAGCCGGAGCGGAACGGCAGCACCTGGCTCATCACCGCGCGCTTGCGGAACTCGGCGACCAGCTCGGCAACGGCTGCCGACGGGCCGCAGACGATCGTCTGGTTCGGCGAGTTGTCGTGGGACAGCAACAACTCCGGGCGGTCCGCGATCGCCTCCCGGACCCGCTCCACCCCGCAGCCCAGCGTGGCGAACTCCACGCCGGGGACCTCCAGCGCGCTCGGGTCGAACGCGGTGAGCTCCTGGTCGATGGCCGCACCGGTGAACATCCGGCTCGCGATCATCGCGGACCACTCGCCGATGCTGTGCCCGGCAACGGAACTCGGTGCCAGGCCGATCTCCCGCAGCGCGCGGTCCAGCAGCCGGGAGACGCCGAGCACGGCGGTACCGTGCCGTCCGAGATCGGCCCCGTCGACCTGCGGGCGCGGCAGGCCGAAGTGCTCGGCCACGTCCTCGACGCGCGGGTCGAACTCGGCTTCCAACCCGGGGAAGACGAACGCCAGCTCACCCCGTGCCAGCAACGGGTCCGGGCTGAACCACACGTTGCTGCGACCCCGCCACGCCACGCCGCGATCAACCGCTTTGCGTGCGATGGCAAGGCGTTTGGGCGAAGGGTCCACAATGCCCAGTCGCCACCTGCCACCGGAGCTGACCGGCGCCGCGGCGGTCAACTGGGCGTCGTCGGCTTGCAGCAGGCGGGCCAGGTCCTCGCGCGTGTCCGCGGCGAACCGCAGCACGCGGCTGGGCTCCCGCACGGTGATCGACCGCGGCGCGGGTTTCGCCGACGGGGCCTGCTCCAGCACCACGTGGGCGTTGATGCCGCCGAAGCCGAAGGCGTTCACCCCGGCTCGCCGGACGGGTTCCGACCAGGGCCGCGCCTGGTCGATCGGCCGGAACCGGGTGGCCGCGAGCCCCGGGTGCGGGTCCTCGCAGTGCAGGGTCGGCAGCAGAACCCCGTGGTACACGGCCAGCGCGGCCTTGACGAGGCTGGCGATGCCCGCGGCGGGCATGGTGTGGCCGATCATGGACTTGACCGAGCCGATCACCGCTGAGCCCGCGCTGCCGAACACCTCGGCGAGCGTGCTCAGCTCCGCCTGGTCCCCGGCCGGGGTCGCGGTGCCGTGTGCCTCCAGCAGGCCGATCGAGTCCTCGGCCGCGGGGTCCAGCCCGGCTGCCTGCCAGGCCTTGCGCACCGCCGTGACCTGACCGCCCGGGTCCGGGTTGAACAGGCTGGCGCTGCGGCCGTCGCTGGCCACGCCGGTACCGCGGATCACCGCGTACACCCGGTCGCCGTCCCGCTCCGCGTCGACCAGCCGCTTGAGCACGACCACGCCGGTGCCCTCACCGATCAGGATGCCGTCCGCCTCGCGGTGGAACGGCTTGATCTGCTGGCTCGCCGACAGCGCCCGCAACTGGGAGAAGACGCTCCAGAACGTGATGTCGTGGCAGTGGTGCACCCCACCGGCCAGCACGGTGTCGCAGCGCCCGCTGGCCAGCTCGTTGACGGCGTGGTCCACGGCGATCAGCGAGGACGCGCACGCGGCGTCCACTGTGTACGCCGGACCCCGCAGGTCGAGCCGGTTGGCCACCCGCGAGGCGGCCAGGTTGGGCACCAGCCCGATCGCCGACTCCGGCTGCTCCGGCCCGAGCTGTTCGGTGAACGCGGCCCGCACGCGGTCCAGTTCCCCGTTGCCCAGACCGGGAACCAGCTCGCCCAGCGTGCGCACCAACTGCTCGGCGGTCCGCACCCGCTGGTCCAGCCGGACGAGTCCGGGCGTGAGATAGCCGCCGCGACCCAGGATCACGCCGACCCGGTCGCGTGCGGGCAACCGCCGGTCACCGCCCGCGTCGGCGATGGCCGCCGCGGCCACCCGCATGGCGATCAGCTGGTCCGGCTCGGCGCCCGCGACCGAGTTGGGCATGATGCCGAACCGCGCCGGGTCCACGCTGGCGTGCTCGTCGACAAATCCGCCACGACGGCAGTACACCCGGTCCGCCCGGTTGGCCCCGCCCTGCTCGAAGTAGCCCGCGTCCCAACGGTTCGCGGGCACCTCGGTGATCGAGTCGGTGCCGTTGACCAGGTTGCGCCAGTACGACTGGAGGTCCGGCGCCCCCGGCAGCAGCACCGACATCCCGACGATCGCGATGTCGGCCATGCGGCTCACCAACCCGAGGCCGTGTACACCACGGCGTGGGTGTCCTGGTCGCCGAACGCCAGCTCCCGCAGCAGGGCCATCGTGCCCTCCTCCGGGTCGATCAGCTCGATCCCCCGGCGCGCGTACTCCTGCTGGAGCTCCACAGTCACCATGCCACCGTGCCGCCCCGCGGGCGCCCACGGTCCCCAGTGGACGGTCAGCGCGCGGTTGCCGGTGCGGGCCGACCACGTGGCCCCGATCGTCTGCAACGCGTCGTTGGCCGCGGAGTAGTCGATCTGTCCCCGGTTGCCCAGGGTCGCCGCGATGCTGCCGAACAGCGTCACGAACTTGGGCGCCACCGGCAGTTCGCCGACCGCCGCCAGCAGCGCGAGCGCGCCGCTGACCTTGGTGTCGAAGACCCGGCTGAACGACTCGGGGGTCTTGTCCGCGACCAGCTTGTCCTCGATCACCCCTGCGGCGTAGACGACACCGTCGATGCGGCCGTGGTCGGTGTGGATCTCCTTGACCACCCGGTGCACCGCGTCGCTGTCGCGCACGTCCACCGAGTGGTAGCCGACCATGCCGCCCAGCGCGCGCAGCTCCTCGATCGTGGCCCGCACCTCGCGCACCGCCAGGATGCCGTTGGCCAGGCGCTCCACCTCGGCCGGTGAACGGTGACCCAGGCCGATCAGCGCCGCCCGCAGCGCGGCCTTGTCCGGAGCCGAGGCCGTGGCCGGGTCCTCCGGCTCGGCCGGAAGTGGCGTCCTGCCAACGAGTTCGATCCGGCAGCCGCTGGTCATCGCCAGCTTGGCCGCGAACTGCGCGGTGATGCCGCGCGCCCCGCCGACCAGTAGCACCACCGACTCGCGGTCCAGGCCGATGGCCTGCGCCTCGGCGGCACCGTCACCCGCAGGGCCCGCGCCGGTGCTGCCCAACGCCAACTCGGTCGGCGTCATCTCGATCGAGTGCCGCGTGTCGCCCACGTGCTGAACCACCGGATGCCGGTCCGCGGCGAGCAGTTCGCCCACCACGCTGACGGCCACGGCCTCCGGCGTGTGCGCGTGCTCGATCTCCACCAGCTTGGCGGTCGTGTCCGGGTACTCACGGGACAGGGTGCGGAAGAACCCGCGCAGCCCCACCACCCGCTCGCCGCCGTGCTCCGCGATCGGCGACGCGGCGATCACCCAGCGCGGGCCGTGCGCCAGCGTGGCCTTGAACGCGGGGAAGGCGTTGGGCAGCACCGGCTCGTCGCCCTCGGCCAGCGAGTCCAGGTAGATCAGCCCGGTAACCCCG
>JACJID010000006.1:0-365000 GCA_014138725.1 Kutzneria viridogrisea
TGGGCGGCTACCCCGGTGCCTTCGCCGACCTGCTCGGTGTCCGGGTGGAGGAGTTCTACCCGCTCGGCGCCGGGGAGCGGGTCCGGCTCAGCAACGGTGCGACGGCAGACACCTGGACCGAGCTGCTGCACCCCGAGGGCGCCGAGGCCGTGGCGTCCCATGTGGACGGCCCGCTGCCCGGGGTGCCCGCGATCACCCGCAACGAGCACGGCTCGGGTCTGGCCTGGTACGTGGCGACCACGCTGGACCCCGACTCGATGCTCGGGCTGGTGCGCGAGGTCGCCGAGCGCGCCGGTGCACGACCGGTCGTGCGGGCACCTGCCGGGGTGGAGGTCGTGCGCAGGACCGGCGAAGGTCCGCGGGGGCCGATATCGTGGCTGGTGGTGGTCAACCACACCGGGGCGGAGGTCGTCCTGCCGGTCCGGGGTATCGAACTGGCCGCGGGCAGCGATGTGCCCGGTTGTCTGGCGGTGCCCGCTGGTGGGACCGCCGTGGTCCGGGAGGTGTGATGTGCTCGCCCGTCAGCGTCAGGCGGTGATCCTGGAGGAGATCCGGCGCACCGGTGCGGTGAAGGTCAGCGACCTGGTCATCCGGCTGGGCGTCTCGGACATGACCGTGCGCCGGGACCTGGACGTGCTGGCCGGCCGCGGGCTGGTGGAGAAGGTGTACGGCGGGGCGACCACGGTTGCCGGGCGCAGCACCGACGAGCCGGGCTTCGAGGCCAAGTCCGTGCGCCAGCTGCCGGAGAAGGAGTACATCGCCCGGCTGGCCGCCGAACTGGTGCGGCCGGGCACGGCGATCGGCCTGTCCGCGGGGACCACCACCTGGACCATGGCCCGCTTCCTGGACGACGTGCCGGACCTGACCGTGGTGACCAACTCGATCCGGGTCGCCGACGTGCTCCAGCAGCGCGGCAGAACCGATCGAACGGTCGTGCTGACAGGTGGGGTGCGCACCCCCTCCGACGCGCTGGTCGGCCCGGTGGCCGTGCAGGCGCTGCGGGCACTGCACCTGGACGTGGTCTTCCTCGGCGTGCACGGCATGGCCCCGCGCGCCGGGTTCACCACCCCGAACCTCAACGAGAGCGAGACCAACCGCGCGCTGGTCGACGCCGCGAGCAAGGTCGTCGTGGTGGCCGACAGCACCAAGTGGGGCACCGTGGGCATCTCCACGATCGCTGACCTCGACGAGGCCGACGTGCTGGTGAGCGACGTCGGCCTGAACACCGACGCCAGGGAAGTGCTCACCGAGCACGTGGGCGAACTGCGGCTCGCCGAGCCGCCGGACGAGAAGGAACAGGGAGTAGGTGCGTGACCGAGCTCACGGGCAGGACGTCCACCGGGATCACCAGGACCTCGCGGAGGCTGGCGGACGGCCGGGAGATCATCTACTTCGACGACACACCACAGGCGCCACCGCGTACCGCGGTGGACACCAGGGACCTGCCTGAGCAGGCGCCGCGCTCGGAGGTGCGCCGCGACCCGCTGACCGGGGAGTGGGTGGCCATGGCCGCGCACCGGCAGACCCGCACCTACAAGCCGCCCGCAGACCTGTGTCCGCTGTGCCCGAGCACCGAGGGGCGGCCCACCGAGGTCCCCGAGTCCAGCTACGACGTGGTGGTGTTCGAGAACCGCTTCCCGTCCTTCGCCCAGGACGTACCGGAGATCCCCGCCACCGTGGCGGGCATGCCGATGGTGGCGCGCGCCGCGGGCAGGGGTCGCTGCGAGGTCGTGTGCTTCACCTCCGAGCACACCAAGTCCTTCGGCCAGCTCACACCTTCCCGGGTGCGGACCGTGGTGGACGCCTGGGCCGATCGCACCGAGGCGCTCAGCGCCCTGCCCGGGGTGGAACAGGTCTTCCCGTTCGAGAACCGCGGCGAGGAGATCGGGGTGACGCTGAGCCACCCGCACGGGCAGATCTACGGCTACCCCTTCGTCACGCCCAAGACCGAGCGCATGCTCGCCGTGGCCGAGCAGTACCAGCGCACGAACGGTCGTGCGGTGCTGGGCGACGTGCTCGCCGCCGAACGCGCCGCGGGGACCCGCGTCATCGAGACCTCCGAGCACTGGACGGCCTTCGTGCCCTCGGCGGCCCGCTGGCCGGTGGAGGTGCACGTGGTGCCGCACCGCCAGGTGCCCGACCTGCCCGCGCTGTCCGAGGCCGAGCGGGACGACTTCGCCCAGCTCTACCTGCGCGTGCTGCGCAGGCTCGACGCGCTGTACGACCGTCCACTGCCCTACATCGCGGCCTGGCACCAGGCGCCGGTCCGCACCGGGCGGGACCTGTCCTGGCTGCACCTGGAGGTCTTCTCGGTGCTGCGCACGGCCGACAAGCTCAAGTACCTGGCCGGTTCCGAGTCGGGCATGGCCGTGTGGATCAACGACGTGACCCCGGAGCAGGTCGCCGAGCGGCTGCGCGCGGTCGGCTGAATTTCCTCACCCGACCCCTAGGTGTGTCTCAGGTCGCTCTCAGCAACACCCGGCACAGTAGGTGCCATGACCGAGAACTTCCCGGGAGCCGCGGGGTCCACTCCTGAGCGGCCCGAGCAGTCAGCCGACCAGGCGGCCCAGCAGGGCGCGAGCACGCCGCCGCCCGCCACGGGGAGCACCCCGCCGTCCACGCCGCAGAGCCCGTGGGCGCCGGGGTACACCGGGCAGCCCGCCGGACAGGGCGCGCCGGGTCACGAGCAACCCGCGCAGGTGCAGGGCCTGCCGGGTCAGGAGCCGCCGACGGGTCAGTGGCAGCAGGGGCCCCAGCCCTTCGGCGGTTACCAAACCTTCGACGGGCAGCAGGGTCCGACGACCGTGCACATGCCCGTCGCCGAACCCCGCCGCTCCGGCGGCGCCAAGCTGGTGGTCGGGGTCACCGTGCTGGCGCTGCTGGTCGGCGGAGGGGCGGGCGCGCTGGGTGGTTACCTGTTCGCCCAGCAGGGCGGCCAGGTGATCAACGCGCTCAACGCGCCCGCCCCGGCCAAGAACGCCTCCAACGTGACCCCCGGGTCCGTCACCGACGTGGCGAACAAGGTGGCGCCCGCGGTGGTCGAGATCAAGACCCAGGAGGGCGAGGGCTCCGGCATCGTCGTCACCAGCGACGGCACCATCCTCACCAACAACCACGTGATCGCCTCCGCCGCGGGCGGCGGGCAGATCGAGGTGGACTTCTCCAACGGCAAGAAGGCCGCCGCCGTCATCATCGGCCGCGACCCGACGACCGACGTGGCCGTGATCAAGGCGCAGAACGTGTCCGGGCTGACCACCGCGCAACTGGGCCGCTCCGACGACCTGCAGATCGGCCAGCAGGTGGTGGCCATCGGCTCGCCCTTCGACCTGGCGGGCACCGTCACCACCGGCATCGTCAGCTCGCTGCACCGGCCGGTGAACGTGGGCTCCGAGCAGCCGCAGACCCCGCGCGGCCGGGGCAACGGCGGCGGGCTGGGCAACCAGGGCCAGAGCCAGGACCAGGGCCAGACCTCGCAGGCCACCGTGCTGGACGCGATCCAGACCGACGCCTCGATCAACCCGGGCAACTCCGGCGGCCCGCTGCTGAACATGCAGGGCCAGGTCATCGGCATCAACTCGGCGATCTCCAGCCCGGGTTCCTCGGCGCAGAGCCAGGGCGGCTCGGTGGGCATCGGCTTCGCCATCCCGGTCGACCAGGCCAAGCGGACCGCGCAGCAGATCCAGCAGACCGGCAAGGCCACGCAGACCCTGCTGGGCGTGACCGTGGGCAACGCCGACAGCGGCGGGGCCTCGGTGCAGACCGTCACCGCGGGCGGCGCGGCCGAGCAGGCCGGGCTCAAGCCGGGCGATGTGGTGACCAAGCTGAACGACCGTGCGATCACCACCTCGGACTCCCTGGTGGCCGCCGTGCACGCCCAGGCCCCCGGCGACAAGGTCACGCTGACCCTGGCCAGCGGCAAGACCGTGGAGGCCACCCTGACCGGGGTCCCGGTCAACGTCCAGAACTGATCGACCAAGCTCCCGGTCCGCCGCCATCGGACCGGGTCGCGGGGTCACGCGAAAGCCGGGTTCCTCCCCCTCACCCGGCCGAGCGTGGCCCCGCTTTCTCGTGCCGCTGGCGCACCAGGCCCACCAGCACCACGAGCAGCCACACCACGGCGAGTGTGACCGCCACGCCCAGCGCGTAGTCCCGGTCGTGCAGGCCAGGTGTGGCCGCGGGGTTGGCGTAGGTGCGCCACAGCGCGGGAACCGCCAGCAGGCCGACCACACCGGTGATCGCCAGGCCACAGAGCAGCGGGCGCCGCCAGGCCGGGGCCGCCCAGCGCAGTACCGCGAAGGACACGCCGCCGACGACCGGGGCCAGCAGCGCGTCGTGCAGCACCGGCCCACCGCCCAGCCAGGCCAGCACGGACACCGTCCCCGAGGGGGAGAAGGTCACCAGCGGCAGCGCCAGCCAGGCACCCCACAGGCCCGCCGCCAGCCCCAGCACCGCGAGCACGATCCTCATGCCAGCACCTCCAGCTTGCTGACCCACTTGGTCTGCAACACCCCTGGCCTGCTCGGCGCGATGATCCGGCACGGGTAGCCGTGGTCCGGGCTGAGCACGTGCCCGTCCAGGCGCAAGGCCAGCAAGGTCAACGGATCGCTGGTGTGCTCGCCGGGCAGCGTGCTCGACCGGTACAGGCCGCCGCGCTCCAACGAGTCCACCCGGACCACCGAACCCGGTTGCGCGCCAACGAGTCTGATCAGCTCTGCCACCGGAACCCCGGTCCAGGTCGCCGACTGGCTCCAGCCCTCCACGCAGGCGATGGGCAGCTCCGCGGTGGTCTGCGGCATGGCCTGCAACTGCTCGCGGCTCAACGAGGTCGTGCCGTGCGGGCCGATGATCTCCAGCCGCCAGTTGGCAGCCACGTTCGTCACGCCCGCGGCCAGCGCGTTGCGGTTCACCGGCAGGCCCTGCGGCCCCTTGTCCGAGCGCGAGGACAGCGCGGAGACCTCCCGCAGCCAGGGCACGGTCGAGCCCGCCGTCACCAGCACGGCGACACCGGTGGTCAGCCAGGTCGTGCGCAGGAACGCACGCCGGTCCAGGTCCGTGGTCCGCTCACGGGTGAGCGCCCCGCGGATCACCGGCAGCTTCACCGCGATGTGCACGAGCAGCGCGCCGACCGCGATCCAGGCCACCGCGTAGTGCGCGCTGACGAAGTAGAACTGCCACGGGTAGTTCTGCGCCGCGTTGAACAGACCCGTTGCCAGCTCGAAGAAGGCCGCGCCGATCAGCACGAAGATCGAGCCGCGCTCCAGTGCGTGCAGCGCGGAACTCACCAGCGGTTTGGCGAACAGCTTCGGGTAGACGCTCCACAACTTGGCCAGCAGCAAGGGGATCGCCGCGATGCCGGAGATCACGTGCAGCCCCTGCGTGACCCGGTACAGGTTGATCGGCCTGCTGGGCCAGAAGAACCAGTCCGGTGGGTGCTGGACGGCGTGGCTGAGCAGGCCCGTCACGAAGCAGGCCCCGAACGCGATCCCCAGCCACAGCCCGACCTTCGAGGTGACCCGCTCGTGGTGCGCCGGGCTGGTGAAGTCCTTCTCCTGTGGTGGTTTGGGCAACCTGAGCCTCATGACCGACCCCGCTCCAGCTCCGCGAACCAGCGGCCGTCCCACTCCCCGAGCCACCGCACGCGCAGCCCTGCCCGCAGCGCGGCCTCGGCCAGCTCGTCCGAACCCAGCCAGGCCCAGTCGAACCAGTCGCCCTTCTCGTCCACACTGGACAGTCGGACCTGGTTGTGCGGCAGTGCCTTGCCGGGCGGTTCCACCTCCACCAGCGCTGTGCCGCCGACCCGCAGCAGTTGCCTGACCCTGCGCAGCAGCGCCACCGGGTCCCCGCCGATGCCGATGTTGCCGTCCGCCAGCAGGACGTGCCGCCAGCGGCCTTCCCCGGGCAGCCGGTCGAACACGTCCCGGCACACCGCGGGCGCCCCACGCTCGTTGGTCAGCCGCACGGCGGTCGGCGAGATGTCCACCCCCAGCGCGATCACCCCGCGGTGCGTCAGCGCGGCCACCAGCCGACCGGGTCCGCAGCCGATGTCCAGCGTCGGCCCCGTGCACGCCGCCAGCAGCAGTTCGTCGGCCGCGTCGGGCCGATCACGCCACCGTGTCACCGGCAACACCACCCGCTCCCCGTTGACGCACTCCAGCCAGCAGCGCTCGCCGAGCAGCCCGCGGTCGAACCCGGCGACCCGGGCCGGTGCCGTCACCGCACACCCCCGGCGAGGCTGCGCAGCTGGGCGACGGCCGCCGCGAACCGGCTCGTCGGGATCCGCTCGGCCACGCGGAGTGCGTCCGCCACTGTGTCCACATCGGACAGAACTGGCATCGGTGCCACGCGCAGACCCTGATCGTGCAAGGCATCCAGCGTGCGATGTCCCGTGTCCGCCTGGGACATCGGTACCTCGCGCAGCGCCTGCGCCCGCAGCGGGTCGCGCAGCCCCAGCACCCACCAGCCGCCGTCCTCGGCCAGGCCGAGCGCCGCGCCATGGGAAACTGTACGAACGATCGTGCTTTCCAGCAGTGCGGCGTTGACCTGCGGGGTGTCCATGCCGATCTGCACCACGGGCAGGCCGGGGTGCAGCTGGGCGGTGTCCGCGTGCGCCGCCGCGAGCCGGGCACCGAACCCGTCCCCGCGCTGCGGGATGACGTCGAACCAGCCCAACGCGCGCTCCAACTCCGCGGACCGCCTGGCCCGCGCCAGGTCCCCGGTGAGGGCGACCACTGGCACCGCACCGGGTACGGCGCGCACCGCGTCCAAGGTGTCCAGCAGCGCAGCCGCCGCGATGTCGGCGGCCTGCTCCGGCGAGGCCGGTGGGCACAGGCGGGTCTTGGCCAGGCCGGGGACCGGCGCCTTGGCCACCACCAGCACACAACAGCGCGGGGTCATCGCAGCACCCCCGCCATGTCGTGCACCGCGCGCAGCGTGCCGCGCACCGAGCCGGAGACCTTCGACTTGGTGCCCGCCGTCCTGGGCCGGTACACCACATCGGACTCGACCACCCGCCACTGCTCCTGCGCCGCACGGATCAGCAGCTCCAGCGGATAACCGAACGCACGGTCGTGCACCCCGAGCGCGAGCAGGTCAGTGCGCCTGACGGCCCGCATCGGCGCGATGTCCCGCACCGTGAGCCCACGGCGTCGCATGAGCGCGGCCAGCACGGCGTTGCCCGCACGCGCGTGCCACGGCCAACTGCCGCGTCCCACAGGCACTCGCCTGCCCACCGACAGGTCGGCTTTGCCCGCCAGCACCGGCGCCACCAGCATCGGCAACTGCGCCGGGTCCAGGGAGCCGTCGGCATCCAGGAAGCACACGATCTCGCTCGTGGCGTGCTCCAACCCGGTGTGCACCGCCGCGCCGTAACCCCGGCGCGGTTCGTGCACCACGGTGGCGCCGTGTGCGGCGGCCACCTCGGGGGAGCCGTCCCGCGACCCGTTGTCGACCACGATCGCGCGGTACCCGGCGGGCAACCCGCCCAGTACCCCTGGCAGGGCCGCTGCCTCGTCCAGGCAGGGCAACACAACATCGACTCGATCCACCCAGCCGACGGTATGTCCATCGTGGACACTGGCATAACCCTTGCGCTGCTTACCGAATCATGACGTCGACCCACTCCTTACGAAGTTCTGACAGAACGGGTCCGCTGTCCCGTGCGGGCCCTATCGTGGCCTGGTGTCCCAACGCACCGGATCGCGTGTGGATCTCATCGCAGGCGCCGCTTCGTTGGTGCTCGTGGCGCTGGCCGCGGTGGTGGGGGTCAACACGCCCAGCCTGTTCGCCGGCGCCCCGCCGCTGTTCGCGGTGCTGCTCCCGCACGTCGGTCCCGGCACACCGCTGGCACTGGCCGTGGCGGCGGCCGTCGTGTTCTGGGGACCCGGCCTGGCCGCCCGCCTCGGCTGGCGGCCCGCGCTCGCCCTGACCTACCTAACCGCCGTGGCGTGGACCTTAGCGCTGGCACTGGTGGACGGCTGGCAGCGCGGTGTCGCCGACCGGTTGGCCCGCAAGGACGAGTACCTGCACGAGGTCGGCGGCATCACCGACATCGGTGCGATGCTGCGCGGGTTCAGCGCGCGGATCCTCGACTTCAAGCCCGACTCCTGGACCACGCACGTGGCCGGTCACCCGCCCGGCGCGACCCTGGTGTTCGTGTGGCTGGACCGCCTCGGCCTGGGCGGCGGCGCGTGGGCCGCCATGCTGTGCGTCCTCGTCGGCGCGCTGACCGCGGTCGCCGTGCCCGGCACCATCCGTGCGCTCGGCTCCGACTCGCTGGCCAGGTCCGCGCTGCCCTTCCTGGCCCTGTTGCCCGGCGCGGTCTGGGTCGGGGTCTCCGCCGACGGCCTGTTCGCCGGGGTCACCGCCGTGGGCATCGCCCTGCTGGCACGTCGGCACTGGGCCGCGTGGCTCGGTGGTGGGGTGCTGCTCGGCTTCGGCATCTTCCTGTCGTACGGCCTGGTGCTGCTCGGCCTCGTCGCGCTCGGCGTCGTGCTCGCCACCCGCCGCTGGCTCAGCCTCGCGCTGGCGGTCCTCGGTGCGCTCGCCGTGGTCGCGGCCTTCGCCGCCGCCGGGTTCTGGTGGCTGGACGGCTACCACCTGGTCGTCGAGCGGTACTACCAGGGCATCGCCTCGGTTCGACCGTACGGGTACTGGGTGTGGGCGAACTTCGCCGCCCTCGCGCTGGCCGCCGGCCCGGCGACCGCGGCGGGCCTGACCAGGCTCAACCGGTCCGCCAAGCCGCTGCTGCTGCTCACCGGGGCCGCCCTGCTCGCGGTGCTCGCCGCCGACCTGACCGGGTTGAGCAAGGCCGAGGTCGAGCGGATCTGGCTACCGTTCACGGTGTGGCTAGTACCGGCGGCTGCCCTGCTGCCCGGACCGGCCCGCCGCTGGTGGTTGGCCGCTCAGGCGCTGACCGCGCTGGCGGTCAACCACGTGCTGCTGACGAACTGGTGAGGGTCATGGCTGAACGGGTGCTGGTGGTCGACGACGACGAGACCGTGCGCGACGTCGTGCGTCGCTACCTGGAGCGGGCCGGGCTGGCGGTGACCGTGGTCGGCGACGGGGAGAGCGCGCTGGCCGAGTTCGCCAGGCAGCCAGCGGACCTGGTCGTGCTGGACCTGATGCTGCCCGGCATCGACGGCCTGGAGGTGTGCCGCAGGCTGCGCCGCCAGCACGAGGTGCCGGTGGTCATGCTGACCGCGCTCGGTGAGGAGGAGGACCGCGTGGTCGGCCTGCAACTGGGCGCCGACGACTACGTCACCAAGCCGTTCAGTCCGCGCGAGCTCGCGCTGCGGGTGAGCTCGGTGCTGCGCCGCGCCCGCGGGTCCGCCCCCTCCGCCGTGCCCGCCGAGCTGGTCGACGGGGACCTGCGCCTGGACACCGTTGCGCGGCAGGCTTTCCTGCGCGCCCAGCCGTTGTCCCTGACCACCCGGGAATTCGACCTGCTCTCGTTCCTGATCACCAACCCCGGCACCGCCTTCAGTCGCCAGCAGCTCCTGGAACGCGTGTGGGGCTGGGACTTCGGTGATCAGTCCACTGTGACCGTCCACGTGCGACGGTTGCGGGAGAAGGTGGAGGAGGAACCCGCCAACCCCAAGCGGATCGCCACCGTGTGGGGAGTCGGCTACCGCTACGACAGGACGGGGTGAGGCCGCCGTGCTCACCGAACTGATGCACATCGCGCCGTACGCGATCGCTTTCACCCTGCCCGTAGCCCTGCTGGGCGTCGTGCTCCTCCAGTGGCTGCGCGAGCGCTCGCTGCCCAGCTCCCTGACCGTGCTCGTGCTCGTCCCGCTGCTGGCCACCGCTGTCGGCGTGCTGGGGGTGAGCGGTTTCATGTTCAACGCGATGCTGAACACCACGCTGCTCATCTTCCTGTGGGTGGCCGTTATCACCGTGCCCGCCGCCGTGCTGCTCGGCCGCGGCATCGCCCGGCGGACGGTCTGGGAGCGTGAGGCCAGGGCCCGCGAGCGCGCCGCCGAGGCCTCTCGTCGGGAGCTCGTCGCGTGGATCAGTCACGACCTGCGCACCCCGTTGGCGGGCATCCGGGCCATGGCCGAGGCGCTGGCCGACGGGGTGGTGTCCGAGCCCGCCGAGGTGGTCGGCTACGCCACTCGTATCGGGGCCGAGTCGCAGCGGCTGTCCAGCATGGTCGACGACCTGTTCGAGCTGTCCCGGATCACCGCGGGCGCGCTGCGGCTGAGCATGTCCGCCGTGCCGCTGCGCGACGTGGTCAGCGAGGCCGTCGCCGCCGAGGGCCCGGTCGCCGCGAGCAAGGGCGTCCGGCTGCGCGCCGAGGCCGAGACCTGGCCGGTGGTGCTGGGCAGCGATCCCGAACTCGCCCGGGTCGTGCGCAACCTGCTGTCCAACGCGATCCGGCACACCCCGCCCGACGGCACGGTCGCCGTGCTGGTCGGCACCGAGGACGGGCAGGCCCTGCTGCGCGTGGACGACGCCTGCGGCGGCATCCCCGGCAACGAACTGGACCGCGTGTTCGACGTTGCCTTCCGCGGCAGCTCCGCCCGCACCCCCAGCACCGGCTCCGAGCAGCCCGCGGGCGCCGGGCTCGGCCTGGCCATCGCCCGCGGCCTGGTCGAGGCGCACCAGGGTGAGATCGCCGCACACAACCACGGCCCCGGCTGCCGCTTCGAGGTCCGCCTGCCGATCGCGGTCTGACCCACCAATGAACGTCCCCCGCCACTCCCTGGGGGGCGTCCCCGATCCCAGTCTACCGCCCGCACCCCCTAGTTGATCTTGCTGAAGATCCACGTGTGGACAACTCGGCGGCTGTGCACAACTAGACCGTGGCGGGCTCGCGCAGCGGGTCGGTGGCGAAGGCGGCGACCCCCTCGGCGAACCCGACCCGCGAGCGGAAACCCAACGCCTCGGTGGCACGGGCGGGGTCGGCGACCACGTGCCGGACATCCGCGGGACGAGCGCCACCAACGATTTTCGGCTGCGGGCCGTCGCAGGCACGGGCCAACTCCGCGGCCAACTCGCCGACGGTGTGCGGCTCGCCGGAGCACACGTTCAGCGGTGTCAATTCCCCATTCGTGCCGGGCTGTTCGACGGCCAGCGCGTTGACCCGGGCCACGTCGGTCACGTGCACGAAATCGCGTTGCTGACGGCCGTCCTCCAGCACCGTTGGCGCCTCACCCCGGCGCAGCGCGGAGCGGAACAGCGAGGCGACGCCCGCGTACGGAGTGTCCCGAGGCATCCGGGGGCCGTACACGTTGTGGTAGCGCATCGCCCACACGTCGCCGCCGGTCTGCCGCGCCCACGCTGCGGCGAGGTGCTCCTGTGCCAACTTGGTCGCGGCATAGGTGCTGCGTGGCTCCAGCGGTGCGTCCTCAGGCACCAGGCGCCAGGACAGCCCGGCACCGCAGGCGGCACACCGCGGGTCGTAGCGGCCCGCGTCGACATCGGCCTGACGCCGGGGCTCCGGGCGGACAACGCCGTGTTCGGCGCAGGCGTAGCGGCCTTCGCCGTAGACGACCATCGACGAGGCCAGCACCAGACGGCCCACACCGGCGGCGTGCATCGCGGCGAGCAGCACGGCGGTGCCGTAGTCGTTGTGCGAGGCGTACTCCGGCGCGTCGGAGGGGTCCACGCCGTGCCCGACGACAGCCGCCTGGTGGCACACCACGTCCACCCCGCGCAGCAGCCCGCCGACCGTCTCGGCGTCGCGCACGTCGCCCGCGACGAACTCGTGCCGCGCACACCAGGCCGGCGGCTGGCTGCCGCCGTGCGCCTTGGGCAGCAGGGCGTCGAGGACCAGGACCTGGTGGCCGCGCTCGGCCAGTTCGTCGGCGATGTGGGAGCCGATGAACCCGGCCCCTCCGGTGATGAGGACTCGCACACCCACGAAGCTAGGGCCGGGAACGCGTCACCGAGCCCCTGCGGGCCGGTACGTCACAGAACCGTCAGAACTCGACGACCACTAGGTTGGTGTCATGGAACGCAGCGCACAGCGACTCGGCCGTGCCCTCGTCGTCATCGTCGACGACCGGGTCGTGCACGGCGAGCACGAGGACAAGACCGGTCCGCTCGTCACGGAGCTGTTGGAAGAGGCCGGGTTCATCGTCGACGGCGTGGTCGCGGTCTCCGGTGAGGCCGTCGCCATCCGCAACGCGCTGAACACCGCCGTGATCGGCGGCGTCGACCTGGTGGTGACGGTGGGCGGCACGGGCGTGTCCCCGCGTGACGCCACTCCGGACGCCACCCTGGGCGTGCTCGACCGGCCGATCCCGGGCATCGCGGAGGCACTGCGGGCCTCCGGCCTCGCCGCGGGTGCGGTGGACGCGGGCATCTCCCGCGGGCTGGTCGGCGTGTCCGGCAGCACCCTGGTGGTCAACCTGGCTGGTTCGCGTGCCGCGGTGCGTGACGGCATGGCCACCCTGTCCGCCCTGGTGCCGCACGTCATCGGCGAGCTGTCCGGGCTGGACGAGGACTGAGCGAGCAGCGCCGGGCCCGCGGGGTTCGCGGGCCCGGCGCGGCACTCACTTCTTGTTCTCGCCGTTGAACAGACCGTCGATCTTCTCGCCCGCGGTCTTCACGCCCTCGCTGAACTTGCCGCCGGTGATCTCGTCCAGCTTGGACACGGCGGCCTCCACGCCCTTGGACGCGGCCTCGGTGGCCCGCTCCACGTAGGGCTCTGCCTTCTCCCGCAGCGGTGCCGCCTTCTCGGCCAGGTCACCGGCCACCTCGGTGGCCTTGTCCTTGAGCGGAGCGGCCTTCTCCGCGAGGTCGTTCGCGAGCTCCTTGGCCTTGTCGATGAAGCTCATCTCGTCCCAGCCTTCCTCGATGCAAATGCGGGTACCACCATGGTGGACGATGGACGGGTGACACGGCCACACGACCAGCAGCCGCGCAAGCGCCCGACCGTCGAGGAGGTCTTCGGCGAGGTGCTGCCGGACACCACCTCCGACGAGCGCGGCCCCCGCGCGCCGGAGCGAGAGCGGGACGACTGGTACCGGGAGAACCGGCCGCCCCACCACGAGGACCGCTGAGCGGGCCAGGGTCAGTCGCGGCCCTGCTGGGCGCGCAGCAGGTCGCGGATCTCGCCGAGCAGCTCCAGCTCCGTGGGCCCGGCGGGCTTCTCCTCCTCGACCTTCTTGAACCGGTTGGTCAGCCGCTGCACCGGCACGACGACCAGGAAGTACACCACCGCGGCCACGATCACGAAGTTGATCAGCGCCGTGAGGAACGCGCCGTAGTCGAAGGTGACGCCGAGCAGCGTGAACGTGCCGCCGACACCGCCACCGGTGAAGACCTTCACCAGCGGGTTGATGAACGCGTTGCCCAGCGCCGTGACCAGCGCGGTGAACGCGGCGCCGATGACCACGGCGACGGCGAGGTCGACGATGTTGCCGCGGAACAGGAAATCCCGGAATCCCTTGAGCATGGGGCTGACTCCTCGAAGCTGCCGGCCGCTGGGGGAGGCGGCCGGCCCAGACAATGGTCAGCGCAGGGTAACGGTCACGGGTTGCGAGAGTGACGCCAAGGCCACCCTGGTCGCGCTCTGCCTGGGCAGTGCCACCAGCACCAGCCGACCGCGTTCGCCCTGCTGGGCCGCGGGACGCACAGTGACGACCACCCCGTCGGCGGCCAGCACGGGATCACCCTCACGTCCGGGTGCCAGCCCGATCACGTCGACCCGGCTGCCGGGCCGCAGCAGTTCGGCCACGCCACCCTCGGCCAACCGGACCGGCACGGCGGCCGACCCGGCATCGCCCGTGCTCAACCGGGTGTTCTCCGCCCCGACCAGCCGGACGTCGGTGATCGGCTCGCCGGGGCGTGCCGCACCGGCCAGCACCTGCCCGACCGCCGCGGCCCGCTCGCGCAGCGCGCCGACCGGCACGGCGGCAGCGGGTAATTCGCGCACGCTGAGATCCTCGGCGTGCAGTGTGCTGCCCGGCGCCACGTCCCTGGCCGCGACCAGCACGGGCACGGCGTGCTCCCGGCCGTGCAGGGCGGAGTACCCCGCCATCAGAGCGGCGGCCAGCACGAGCAGCACGGCCACCGCGCGGCGGACCAGGACTGCCCTGTTCCACCCCGCGGCGCTCACCAGCCTGGCCAGCCAGACCTTCGGTGCGATAACCATGGATCCGACGCTAGGAGCGCGCCGGACCGACCGGAAGAGTCAATCCCCAGCCTGTGGACAACTTGCCGAGGCTGTGGACAACCTAGGAGGCCGCGGCGGCCTTTGTGCTGGTAGCGGACTTCGTGCTGCTGCTGGCGGAGCTGGAGCTGCTGGAGTCGGTCGAGCTCGACTTCGACTCGGACTTGCTCTCGCTGGTCGAGGCCGACTTCGGCTTGCTTTCCGCTGCGGGAGTGGCGGAGGTGGAGCCGTTGCGGCTGTCGGTGCGGTAGAAGCCGCTGCCCTTGAAGACCACGCCCACCGAGCCGAAGAGCTTGCGCAGCTTGCCGCCGCACTCCGGGCACACCGTCAGCGCGTCATCGCTGAAGGACTGGACCGCCTCCAGCCGGTGGTCGCACTCAGTGCACGCGTACTGGTAGGTCGGCACGGTTCCTCCGTGAGGCACTCAAGTGTTGGCACTCGTAGGACCAGAGTGCCAGAACAATTCTGCGCCACCGGGGTGGCCGGAAGCAAACCTTCTCGTGCTCTGTCACATCCCTGACAGGGTGACCAGGCCTCCGCCCGGGGTCAGCGCGGCGGTCATCCGCACGTCGTGTGGTTCGCCGGGCAGCAGGTCGACCAGCTCCTCGTCGCGCACCACGGCGATCAGCGGCACCCCCGACACCCCGGCCAGCGAGCGGTCGTAGTGCCCCGCGCCCCGGCCCAGCCGGACCCCGCGCTGGTCCACCGCCAGCGCGGGCACCAGCGCGGCGTCGGCGTTTGCCACGGCGTTCGGGCCCAGCCGCAGCCCACTGGGCTCGCGTAGCCCGTGCGGGCCGGGCACCAGGCTGTCCTCGCCGAAGTACACGCCCCAGTCCAGCGGTGCGGCGCCGGTGACCACGGGGAGCAGCACCCGCCGTCCGGCCGAGCGCAGTTCGTCCAGCAGGGCCAGCGAACCCGGTTCGCTGCCGACCGGCACGTAGGCGCAGACGGTCGCGGCGCGCCAGGCCAGGGCCGCCGCCGACCGCGCAAGCGCTTGCGCCTCGGCCTCGCGCACCTCGGCTGGAACCGCCTTGCGCCTGCTGACCAGGTGCTTTCGCCATTCCTGCTTGCCGGAACCAAACTCGGGCAGTGTCACGAACCCACCTCGCAGAGTGACGGATAGTCTTGCTTGCCATGAGCTCGACGAGCCCCTTCCGCACCGCCATCGTGCCCGCCGCGGGCCTGGGCACCCGCTTCCTGCCGACCACCAAGGCCGTGCCCAAGGAACTGCTGCCCGTGGTGGACACGCCGGGCATCGAGCTGGTCGCCACCGAGGCCGCCGAGGCCGGGGCCAGCCGCCTGGTCATCGTGACCTCACCGGGCAAGGACGCGGTGGCGCAGTACTTCCGGCCGCAGCCCGAACTGGAGCAGACCCTGGCCGAACGCGGCAAGGACCACCTGCTGGCGAAGGTGCGCCGGGCACCCGAACTGCTCAAGGTGGAGACCGCGATCCAGGACAAGGCGCTGGGCCTCGGGCACGCCGTCGGCTGCGCCGAGGGCAACCTGACCGGCGAGGACGACGCGGTGGCCGTGCTGCTGCCCGACGACCTGGTGCTGCCGCGCGGGGTGCTCACGAAGATGGCCGAGGTGCGCGCCCAGTACGGCGGCAGCGTGCTCTGCGCCTTCGACATCCCGCGCGAGGAGATCTCCGCCTACGGAGTGTTCGACGTGCGCGAGATCGGTGAGCAGGACGTCAAGCGGGTCGTGGGCATGGTGGAGAAGCCCAAGGCGGACCAGGCCCCGTCCACCTTCGCGGCGGCCGGCCGCTACCTGCTGGACCGCGCCGTGTTCGAGGCCCTCAAGCGGATCACCCCGGGGGCCGGCGGCGAACTCCAGCTCACCGACGCCATCGCGCTGCTGATCGCCGAGGGGCACCCCGTGCACGTGGTGGTCCACCGGGGTGGGCGACACGACCTCGGGAACCCGGGGGGTTTCCTGCGTGCCGCAGTGGACTTCGCCCTCGAGGACCCGGAGTATGGCCCTGACCTGCGTCAGTGGTTGGAAGGTCGGATCGGGACAGCTTGAACGGCACCATGAGGTCAGTAGACGACCAGCTCGCCCGCGTGCTCGGCGCCGCGGTGCGGCCGGCACCCGTGCGGGTGGCGATCTCCGAGTCGCAGGGCCTGCTCTGCGCCGAGGAGGTCGTCGCCGAGCGCGCGCTGCCCGGCTTCGACCAGGCCGCCGTGGACGGGTACGCGGTGCGCAGCGTGGACGTGCAGGCCGCGGCCGAGGAGCCGGTGCAGCTGCCGGTGGTCGGCGAGATCGCGGCGGGCTCGCGCCAGCCCCGGCGGCTCCAGCCGGGGCAGGCGGTCCGGGTGGTCACCGGGGCGCCGCTGCCCACGCTGGCCGACGCGGTCGTGCCGCTGGGCTACACCGACGGGCACCAGGCCCGGGTCACCGTGCAGGTCCCGGTGCCCTCGGCGGCGTTCGTTCGGCGCACCGGCGAGGACGTGCAGACCGGGGACGTGGCCGTGCGCGGCGGGACCACGATCGGCTCGGCGCAGGTCGGCCTGCTGGCCGCGGTGGGCAGGGACAAGGTGCTGGTGCACCCCAAGCCCCGTGTGTCGATCATCTGCGTCGGCGACGAACTGGTGGACGTGGACCGCACGCCCGGCCCGGGCCAGGTCTACGACGTGAACTCCTACGCCCTGGCCGCCGCCGCGCGGGACGCGGGCGCCGAGGTGTCGCGGGTCGGCATCATCAGCAGCGATCTGCGCAGGCTCCGCGAGGTGATCGAGGGCAGGCTGCTGCTGTCGGAGATCGTGGTGGTCGCCGGGTGCGTCGGCGGCTTCGCCGGTGACGAGGTGCGCTCGGCGCTGGCCGACCTCGGCGAGCTGGACACCACCCGGGTGGCCATGCACCCCGGCTCCGCCCAGGGCTTCGGCAGGCTGGGGCCGGACTCGGTGCCCACCTTCCTGTTGCCCAGCAACCCGATGAGCGCCCTGGTGGTGTTCGAGGTGCTGGTCCGGCCGCTGATCAGGACCGCGCTGGGCAAGCGCAACCCGCACCGGCGCATGGTCTCCGCCCGGCTGCTCTCCCCGATCACCTCCACCAAGGGGCGCCGCGGGTACGTGCGCGGCCAGCTGCTGCGCGACACCGACACCGACGACTACCTGCTCCAGCCGCTGGGCACCTCCGGAACGCACCTGCTCGCCTCACTGGCCGAGGCGAACTGCCTCGCCGTGGTCGACGAGGACATCACCGACGTGGCCATCGGCGACGAAGTCCAGGTCTGCTTCCTCGCCCAGCGCGGATGACCCCCACCGAGCCACCCGTCGGCAGGCACCCGGGCTGGCCGGTCCGGCTCGGGCCGCTGCGCGTGGCGGCCGGTGTGGTGCGGCTGCGCCCGCCCCGGCTGCGCGACGCCTCGGCCTGGAGCCAGCTGCGCCTGCGCGACCGCGACCACCTGGAGAACTGGGAGCCCAGCGCGCCGGGCACCTGGGCGGAGCGCAACGGCCTGCTGTCCTGGCCGGCCCAGTGGTCCACCCTGCGCGCACTGGCCAGGCGTGGGCAGACCCTGCCGTTCGTGATCACCGTGGACGACCAGCTCGCCGGGCAGATCACCGTCGGCAACGTGCTGCGCGGCTCGCTGCGCTCGGCCTGGGTCGGCTACTGGGTGGCCAGCCACCTGGTCGGCGGCGGGGTCGCCACGGCCGCCGTCGCGCTGGTCGCCGACCACTGCTTCGGTGCGGCCGGACTGCACCGGCTGGAGGCCACCGTGCGTCCGGAGAACGGGGCCAGCCTGCGCGTGCTGACCAAGTCCGGGTTCCGCGAGGAAGGCCTGTTCCAGCGCTACCTGGACGTCGCGGGGGACTGGCGGGACCACATCTGCTTCGCCCTGACGGCGGAGGAGGCCACCGACGGCCTGGTAGGCCGGTTGGTCGCAGGCGGTAGGGCCCGGCTCGTCTAACCAGGTTCACCCGAAAGTGCGCTATTCACCACACTTGCGGAACCGTGTATCTCCGGCGTGCCTCGGAGACACGTGTGACTGTTGTGACTAACGTGGCGAAGACGGTCAGTGCGCCACTCGGACTCCAGGGGAGGTGACGACGTGCCCAGCTCGTTGATCATCGTCGCGTTGGTGGTGGCGTGGCTCGTCGTTCTGGTCCCCATGATCGCGCGCAAGCGCCAGGAGGTCGCCAAGACCGCCGACTCGGCCCTGGCCTCCCGAGTGGTCCGCGGCGCACACGCGCAAGCCGAGGACGCTGAGGAGGAGCTCGACATGGCACACGTCGGCGAGTCCGAGACAGCCACGCCCGACGAGGACGAGGTCACCGAACAGCCCGAGTACTACGAGCAGCCCAGGCCCTACCGGCCCGGTCGCGGCGGCTACGACCCCGAGGCTGCGGCCGCCACCGCCCGCGCCAAGTACGCCTTCCGGCAGCGCGTCGTGCTGCTCCTGCTGCTCGCCGCCGTGGTCACCGGCCTGGTCGCCGGGCTCGCGCTGCCCCTGGTCTGGGGCGCGCACGGAGCCGTCGACCTGGTGCTCGTCGGCTACCTGGTGTACCTGCGCAGGCAGGTGCGCATCGAACAGGAGATCCGCGAGCGCCGCTCCGCCCGCACCCGCCACCTGGTCGAGGACGAGGAGTACGACGAGGACGGCTACGAGTACGAGGCCGAGCAGCACGCGGAGGAGCCCGCCGAACCCGAGCAGCTCGTCGAGGAGGCTCCCCGGCAGAGCCCGCCCAGCCGCCCCGTGTTCCGCCCCCGCCAGGCCGCGCCCGGCACCGTCGTGGTCGACATCGACGACGAGGACCCCGCCTTCGAGGACCTCGACGTGCCCGCACGCAGGCAGTTCCGGCGGGCCGTCGGCGAATGAGGGGGGTGTGCGAAGCACCCCTTGGCGCCTGCTATGCTTCAAGAGCACTAAGGCGGAAGCTGATGGTGCAAGCGGGGCTGTAGCACAGTTGGTAGCGCGTCTCGTTCGCATCGAGAAGGTCAGGGGTTCGATTCCCCTCAGCTCCACTCAATACCGGGAGACCCGTGTTCGCGGAAGCGCGAACACGGGTCTTTCGTTTTGTTTCTGGGGGCCGAGCCCCCAGGCCCCCACGCCGGGGCTCCGCTCCGCACCCCGATCGGGGTGCCGGGTTGGAGTAAGTGCCAGCCAGGTCCACTCGAGTCCGGGAACCCCGTCCGCGGAAAACGCGGACGGGGGTTTCTCGTTGTTTGTTCTGGGGGGCGACCCCCATGCCTCCGGTGGGCTTCGCCCCCGAGCACTGGGGCTGGGCGCCAGCCTTCGTAGCCGAAAGCTGTTCGCGAATGGGTGGGGAATTCGGTGGGGGTGAATTGGTGGGGGCCGTTGGGCGATGGGTGGGGGCCGGTGGGCGCAGCGGTGAATTTGATCTTCAGGCGGCGTTTGTGCTGGTCCAGGGGTGTCTACCTGGTTTGTGGGAGAACGGGGCGGAAAGCCTTGTTGCGGCTCGCCGCTGATTGTTGACGACTCCTCTGCAACGCTGGAGGAGCCTCGCGGGCTCGGGCATTCTGGGGACCCGGACGGGCGTCGCCCGTGAATCCGGTTCACCACGTCGAAGAGAGGCAACTGCCTTGGGCTCCACCATCAGGCGCGCGCACCCGCCAGTACGCCGCGGATGTCCCACCACGCCGACCGAAGTGGTCGTCGTGCTGGTTCTTGTGATCGCTGTCACGGCCATGGTGGTGACAGGTGTCGCGGTACCGGTCGCGGTGACCGCCTTGTCCGCGGTGACCGCGCTGGCGACAGGGGCCTACCGCCGCCCGGCCAGGGGCTAGCCATCAGCGGGGCGGGGAAGCGCACCTCGGGCCGACCGCAGTCGGCGGTCCGGGGTGACGGTGCGACGTCGAGGTTCGCGCGGGCGCTGCGCGGACTGCGGGAGCGCTCGGGCACACCGACCTACCGCGAGATGGCCCGCAGGGCGCACTTCTCGTACACGGCGCTGTCCAAGGCCGCGGACGGCAGGCGCATGCCCGGCCTGGAGCTGACCCTGGCCTACGTGCGGGCCTGCGGCTGCGACGAGCGCGAGGTCGACCAGTGGCAGCGGCTGTGGCAGCGCGCGCAGGCGGAGCTGGCGCAGGCACTGCAGACCCAGGCGTTCGCCTCGCTGCTGCGGACCAGGCGCCGTCACGACCGGGCCTCCGTGGTGCTGGTGGACCGGGAACACTTCCACCTGCGCGGCTACCGGGAGGTCTAGTGCTGGCTACGGGGGACCAGGGGTGACCGGTCGAAGGCCACGGCGACCTTCGTCCACCAGGCCACCTCCGCGGCGAGGTCCGCGGTGCCGGTGAGGGCGGGCACCGGGTCCTCCTGCTCCGCGGTCACCGTGTGTTCCGCGCGGGCCAGCCCGGAGGCGATGCCCGCCGCCTCGACGAGCGCGGACAGGTCCTCGCCGGTCAGCCCGGCCTCGGCACCCAGCTCGGCGGCCCTGCGCCGCACCTCGTTGTCCACGTACGGGCCGATCTGCGAGCGGCCGTCCCAGATCTCGATGATCCGCCGGTACAACAGCCAGTCGGCGTCCTGCATCCGGACGCGGTCGTGCCACGCGGTGCGCGGCGGGTCCATGGCGATCTGCGGGGCAGCGGTGTGCAGGGCGGCCCACAGCGGGTAGAGCCTGCGGTGCGCGCGACGTCGCCGCCAGGCGCGCACCGCGGCGGAGGCGCGCGGGCCGAGCGTGGGCAGCGCGGCGCCGAACACCGAGACCGCGACCGACACGGGGGCCACCACCTCGTTGACCAGCCGATCCGGCCAGAACGGCCGGTCACCGGCCAGGGACACGGCCATGTAGACGAGGTCGTGCAGGACGAACGCGGTGGCACCCAGGCAGCCGACCGCGATGGTGCGCAGCCCACGGCGCAGCCAGCGGCGCGAGGTCTCCCGAGCCGCCCACCGCCAGGACAACAGGCCGATGGACACCACCGTGACGCCGAGGTAGCCGTCGTACAGGGCTGCCGCCGCCACCGCCGACCAGGGTGCGCCGGGACCGAACCGGGTGTCGATCTGGTCACCGGCCAGCGCGAACAGCCCGACGAGCGCCGCCGACACGACCAGCGCCGAGGCCAGGTGCAGCCGGACCCGTCGACTGCCGTGCACCGAGTAGGTGAAGAACGAGCGCAGTGCCAGCGCGGCGCCCACCACCAGCACGTGCTGGACCGGCCAGGTGAGGTTGAACCCGGCCAGGCTGTTGATCTCCGGGTGGACCGGCTGGATGGCCACGGCCACGCCGAGCAGCAGGCAACCGAGCCAGATCACGCGCAGCGCGCGGTTGCCGTTGCGACGGATCGCGCGCAGCCACATCAGCTCCACCGCGGCCACCAGCAGCGCGGTGACCAGAGCGGCCAGTGCGGCGCTAGTCATCCGCCGGGCCGAGCGCGTCCGCCAGGTGGTCGAGCACCCTGGCGTCGTCCTCGGGCAGCCGTGCGCCCGGCTCGTCCAGGCTGCGCCTGCGGCCCGCGCGCTGCCACACGGCGGCGGCGAACATCTCCGCCTCCAGCTCCTCGACGTTGTTGTAGCCGGTGCGCCCGAGCACCTCGCGCAGCAGTTCCTCGGACAGGTCCGGCATCAGCGCCTTCAGCAGCTGCAGCTGCTGATCGCGCAGCGGGTCCCCACCCCGATGACACAACAGCATGTGCCCCACCTCGTGCAGGATCGTGTTCTCCTGGTGCAGCGGCGAGGTCGCGTCGCTGTAGAAGATCAGGTCCATTTCGGGCAGCGCGATCCACGCCCCCGACAGCGAGGACCTGCCCATCGGCACCAGCTGGATCGGGCGGTCCCGGCGACGGCCCAGCTCGGCGCAGAACTCGTGGATGTCGAACGGGTCGCCGATGGGCAGGCCGTCGAGGATCTCCTCGATCCGCCCCCGGATCTCCGCGCGCCGTCTCATCGCTGGGCAGTATAGGTAGCCCCGGGCGCTGACCTGCGGGGAACTCGACGGGGGCGAACGGCCAATGGCAGGTGGAGGACCTGACAGATCGGAGTCCAGCCGTGCCGACCCCGCCGCCGAGATGGCCATGACCGAGCTCGCGCAGCACCGCGAGCCGACCGTGGCGCTGTCGGACGCCGCGGTGATCAGGAGTTCACTGGCCGAGCCCGCCGTGTTCGCCGCGGTGTTCGACCGGCACGCGTCGACCATCCGCGGCTACCTGACCCGCAGGGTCGGCAGCCAGCTCGCCGACGACCTGACCGCGGAGACCTTCCTCACCGCGTTCCGGCTGCGCCACCGCTACGACCAGGACCGGCCGGACGCGCTGCCCTGGCTGTACGGCATCGCGGCCAACCTGCTGCGCCAGCACCGCAGGGCCGAGGTCCGCCAGTACCGGGCCCTGGCCAGGACCGGGGTGGACCCGGCCACCGAGGGACATGCCGAGGCGGTCTCCGCGCGGGTGGCCGCGGGCACCGTGACCCGGCAGTTGGCCGCCGCACTGGCCAGGCTCAACGCGGGCGAGCGCGAGGCGCTGTTGCTGCTGGCCTGGGCCGGTCTGTCCTACGAGGAGATCGCCTGCGCACTGGACGTCCCGATCGGGACCGTGCGGTCCCGGATCAGCCGGGCCCGCGCCAAGGTCCGCGCCGCACTCGGCGGCACCGACCCCACCTGCCCCGTCGAGGAGCCGATCGATGGCTGACGAGTTGGAAGAACTGGAGAAGCTGCGTGCGAGCCTGCGCCCCGTCGACGACGCCCCGCTGCGCGCGGCCCGCGCGAGCCTGCTCCGGGAGGCCACGAACGGATCGACGCGCAGGGCCACCGCGTGGCGGCCCCGCATCGCGGTGCTCGCCGCCACCGCGGTGTCCTGCACGCTCGTGCTCGTCGCCACCCTGCCTGTGCTGCTGCACACCGGACCGCCCAGCACCCTCGCCGAGCTCGGCAAGCGCATCGCGGCCGCTGCCCAACCCGCGCCCGTGGCCCGTGCTGGCGAGTACAGCTACGTGGAGAACACCGTGTACCGGGACGGGCAGTTGGGACTGCGCGCGCAGGACTGGATTCCCGCGGACGGGGTCGGCGCCCAGGAGCACCGGCTCTGGGTCGGCGGCCAGTACACCAAGAGCGGCGTGAGCTGCACCCCGCGCGGGGTGATCGACTGCCAGGACCTGCCCGAGCTGCGCCGAGGCGTCTACGACTACCTGGTCGGCCTGCCCACCGAGGTGTCCTCGCTCAGGCAGCGGGTGTTCGGCCAGGTCAAGCCCGGCGCCGACCAGGACCTGGACGCGGCCAAGCTCGTGATCACCGTGCTGCGCGACCAGTTCGTGCCGCGGCCCCAGCAGGCGGCGCTGGTCCAGGTGCTGGCCACGATCCCCGGTACGAGCCTGGTCGGCCAAGTGCGGGACGCCTCGGGCAGGGAAGGGCTCGGTGTGCGCGCGGCCAACCGCTCGGGCACCGACTACTGGACGCTCGTGCTGGCCCCCGGGGACTACCGGGTGCTGGGCGTGAACGCCGACGGCGAGCCGGCGGGCCAGCGCCAGGACGTCGTGCGCGTCACCGCCGGGCTCGTCGGCGCGGTGGGCCAGACGCCCTGACTCAGTCCGTGAAGAAGGAGGCGCCGCTGGCCACCACGAGCTCCAGCAGGTTGTCCCGCTCGTCGGTCACCGAGTGCACGCGGGCGGGCATTGCCCCAGCACGACCTCACCGGACCGGTTGCCAGGTGCTGGTTCACCCCCGGCTTAGGCTTTCCCAGTGTCGGCGACGAGGTTGTTGGTCCTGGGTGTGGTGCGCGGCTACGGCAGGGCGCACGGCTACCTGATCGGCAACGACCTGATCTCCTGGGGCGCCGGGGACTGGGCCAACATCAAGTGGGGCTCGATCTACCACGCGCTCAAGCAGCTCACCAAGGACGGCTACCTCGACGAGGACTGGCCGGTGCCCGGCCGCACCGACTACCAGCTGACCGAGGCCGGCGAGTTCGAGTACAAGCGGCTGCTGGCCGAGGCGTTCCGCCGACCGCAACCCCGGCCGGACATGCTGTTCGCCGGGCTGGCCATGCTGCCCTCGCTGGAGCGCGAGGAGGCGATCGGCCTGCTCGAACAGCGCCTGGCGCACCTGGAGTCGGCCCGCGCCGAGGCCGCCGAGAAGCTCGACGGCTGGCAGGAGCCGCCGCACGTGCGCGAGCTGTACGGGCTGTGGGTGCACACCGCCGACGGCGGTATCTCCTGGACCCGCGGCCTGATCGACCGGCTGCGCTCCGGCGAGTACCCGATGGCCGGTGACCCCGGATCGCCCGGTGTCGCGGGCAGCTGGCCCCTGCCTGCCTGATATTCAAGTTTGCACACCTCCCCCCTCAGGGTGCACACTGGCGGGGCCGTATTCAAGTTTTAATACCGGCAAGGGGGATGGATGGCAGTCGTTGCCGAAGGGCTGCGCAAGCAGTACGGCGACAAGATGGCCCTGGACGGGTTCGACCTCACCGTGGCGGAAGGCACGGTGTGCGGGCTGCTCGGCCCGAACGGGGCGGGCAAGACGACAGCGGTGCGCATCCTGGCCACGTTGCTGCGCCCCGACGGCGGGCGGGCGCGGGTGGCCGGGCTGGACCTCGGCACCGACGCGGCGGCCGTGCGCGCCCGCATCGGGCTGGTCGGCCAGCAGACCGCGGTGGACGAGGTGCTCAGCGGGTGGCAGAACCTGGTGATGTTCGGGCGGCTGCACCACCTCGGCGCCGCGCGGGCACGGGCGCGCGCAGCCGAGCTGCTCGACCGGTTCGGGCTGGCCGAGGCGGGCCGCAAGCCCGTGAAGCAGTACTCCGGCGGCATGCGCAGGCGGCTGGACCTGGCCGCGGGCATGATCCTGGCGCCCGCGGTGCTCTACCTGGACGAGCCGACCACGGGGCTGGACCCGAGGGCGCGCAACGAGGTGTGGTCCGCCGTTCGCGCGCTGGTCGCCGAGGGCACCACGGTGCTGCTCACCACCCAGTACCTGGACGAGGCCGACCAGCTGGCCGGTCAGATCTCGGTGATCGACCACGGGCGGGTCATCGCGGAGGGCACGCCCGAGCAGCTCAAGTCCCGGATCGGCGGTGATCAGCTGGAGCTGGTGCTGCACGAGGAGTCCGACCTCCCGGCGGCGGCCGAGGTGGTGCGGCGGGTGAGCGGGGCCGCCGCGGAGGTGGACCGGGACGGCAGGCGGGTCAGCGCCCCGGTGCGGGACCGGGTGGCCGCGCTCACCGAGGTGGTCCGCGCACTGGCCGAGCGCGGGGTGCCGGTCCAGGACATCGCGCTGCGCAGGCCCACCCTGGACGAGGTGTTCCTGGAACTGACCGGATCGGGGGTGGCCGCGTGAACCGGTTGCGCTGGGCGGTGGCCGACGGCTGGACGGTCACCCAGCGGGACCTGCTGCACTGGGTGCGCCAGCCCGCTCCGGTGGTGGTCGGACTGCTGATGCCGATCATGATGGTGCTGATGTTCGGCTTCCTGTTCGGCGGTGCGATCAGCGTGCCCGGCGGCGGGGACTACCGGGAGTTCCTGCTGCCCGGCATGTTCGCCATGACGGTGGCCTTCGGCGTGGAGGGCACCATGCTCGCCGTGACCACCGACGCCTCGCGCGGGATCACCGACCGGTTCCGGTCCATGCCGATGGCGCCCTCGGCGGTGGTGGTCGGGCGCAGCGGGGCGGACATGCTCAACTCCGTGCTGGCCCTGCTGGTGATGGTTGCCTGCGGGCTGCTGGTCGGCTGGCGCTGGCACGGCTCGGCCGGTGCCGCGCTGACCGCCTTCGTGCTCCTGCTGCTGCTCCGCTTCGCCCTGCTCTGGGTGGGCATCTACCTCGGGTTGGTGTTCGCCAACCCGGGCGCGGTCATGGCGGTGCAGATCCTGGTGTGGCCGATCGGCTTCCTGTCCAACGTTTTCGTGGCCCCGGAGACCATGCCGGGCTGGCTGGGCACGATCGCCTCCTGGAACCCGTTGTCCAGCACGGTGACAGCGACCCGTGAGCTGTTCGGCAACCCCGGCTGGGGCGGCGGATCCTGGATCGCGCAGCACGCCATGCTGATGGCGGTGCTGTGGCCGCTGGTCATCCTGGCCGTGTTCTTCCCGTTGTCCGTCCGCGCCTTTCGGAGGATGAGCCGCTAGTGGACTACCTCGCCCGGTGTTCGGTCGACTTCGAACCCGCCGATCCGCCACGTCAGGGACGCGTGGTGTTCTGGCACCCCGATGGCGCCGAGCTTCCCGAGGGCATCGGCGAACCGGGCGAGGCGCACGGCCATCCGGCGCTGCGGCTGCCGGTGGCCGCAGCGGTCCGTGTGCTCAGCAAGGCGCGGACCGACGGCCGGGCGCACCCGTCCGCCCAGCTGTGGGGTCAGGCCACGGTGCTGGCACTACAACTGGTCGCGCGGGGACGGCTGCGCCCGGCCGTCACCAGCGGGGGCTTCGACGCCTGGCGGGTCGGCCCGCTGGAGGCCGCCGAGGCCGAGCGCGTCACCGGGCTCGGGCCCGATCCCGAGCTGGTGCGCGAGTTCCTGGACGCGGTGGCCGACGGCATGCCGCGCTCGCCCGCCGCGATCCGGGCCACCGGGCAGCACGCCTTCGCCGCGCGGGCCCCGCAGCGGGTGGAGCACCTGCGGGGCTGGGCGGCCGGGTTCGACTCGGCGATCCGGGTCTCCCTGCGGGTGGAGGTGCCCGGCGGGGACTACCACCGCGGGGCCTTCACCGCCGTGGTGCAGCTGCACAGCCTGGCCGATCCCGCGCTGGTCGCCGACCTGGGCGGTGAGCACGGGTTCGGGCCCCGCGCCCTGGTCGAGGCGGCGGTGATCCTGCGGCGCGCGGCACGGGTCTGGTCGCCACTGGACCGGCTGCTGCACCTGAGCGTGCCCGACGAGCTGGTGCTCGCCGACGAGGAGGTCGGCGAGTTGCTCGGCTGGGCCGCGACCCGGCTGGCCGCCACCGGAGTCGAGGTGCACTGGCCCAGGGAACTGGTGCGGGACCTCGCCGCCCGCGCTGTGCTGAGCGGGCCGGACAGTCCGCCCTCCGACCTGCCCAGCATGCTCGGTGGCGGCGAGCTGTTCGCCTTCGACTGGCAGCTGGCGCTCGGCGGTCAGCAACTCAGCGCGGCCGAACTGGACCAGCTCGCGCAGGCGAACCGGCCGGTGGTGCGGCTGCGGGACCAGTGGCTGCTGGTCGACCCCGAGCTGGCCCGCAAGGCGCGTGAACGGGGGCTCAAGCCGCTCAGCGCGATGGACGCGCTCGGTGCCGCGCTCACCGGCACCGCCGAGGTGGACGGGGAACAGGTCCCGGTCAGTGCCGAGGGCTGGCTGGAGGAGCTGCGCCAGCGCATCGCCGAGGCCGACGACGGGCAGGAGCCGCTGGCGCAGCCCGCCGCGCTGGCCGCGACCCTGCGCGACTACCAGCTGCGCGGGCTGCGCTGGCTGGACCGGATGACCTCGCTCGGGCTGGGCGGCTGCCTTGCCGACGACATGGGCCTGGGCAAGACGATCACGCTCATCGCACTGCACCTGCACCGGGGCGGCGGGCCGACCCTGGTCGTGTGCCCGGCCTCGTTGCTGGGCAACTGGGAGCGCGAGGTCCGCCGGTTCGCGCCCGGTACCCAGGTGCGCCGCTACCACGGCGGCGGCCGGAACCTGGCCGGGATCACCGGCGGGTTCGTGCTCACCACCTACGGCACCATGCGGCTGGACGCGGCCGAACTGGCCGAGCAGGACTGGGACCTGGTCGTCGCCGACGAGGCCCAGCACGTGAAGAACCCCGCCTCCGGCACGGCCAGGGCGTTGCGCACCATTCCCGGCCGGGCCCGGGTCGCGCTGACCGGTACCCCGGTGGAGAACACCCTGTCCGAGCTGTGGGCGATCTTGGACTGGACGACACCGGGACTGCTCGGCTCGCTCGCGGGTTTCCGCGCCCGGTGGGCGAAATCCATCGAGTCGGACCGGGACAGTCAACTGGCGCAGCGCTTTGCCCAGCTGGTGCGGCCGTTCCTGTTGCGGCGGCGCAAGTCCGACCCGGGCATCGCGCCAGAGCTGCCCGCCAAGACCGAGACCGAGCAGGCCGTCGCGCTGACCAGGGAGCAGGCCGCCCTGTACGAGGCGGTGGTGCGCGAGGCGATGGCCGAGATCAGGGGCAGCAGCGGCATGGCCCGGCGCGGGCTGGTGTTCAAGCTGCTCACCGCGCTCAAGCAGGTGTGCAACCACCCGGCCCAGTACCTGCGGGAGGACAGCGTGCTCGCCGGGCGTTCGGGCAAGCTCGCGCTGCTGGACGAGCTGCTGGACACCATTCTCGCGGAGGGCGGGGCGGTGCTGGTGTTCACCCAGTACGTGGGCATGGCCCGGCTCATCGAGCGGCACCTGGCCGACCGGGGCGTGCCCACCCAGTTCCTGCACGGAGGCACGCCGGTGGCCGTGCGCGAGCAACTCGTGCAGCGCTTCCAGGACGGTGCGGTCCCGGTGTTCCTGTTGTCCCTCAAGGCGGCGGGCACCGGGCTCAACCTCACCCGGGCCGATCACGTCGTGCACTACGACCGCTGGTGGAACCCGGCGGTGGAGGACCAGGCCACCGACCGCGCCTACCGCATCGGCCAGACCCGGCCGGTGCAGGTGCACAAGCTGATCACCGAGGGCACCGTGGAGGAGCGGGTCGCGGAGATGCTGCGGGCCAAGCGCGGGCTGGCCGAATCGGTGCTGGGCGCGGGGGAGGCCGCGTTCAGCGAGCTGTCCGACACCGAACTGGCCGGGCTGGTCGAACTCAGGGGGCGAGCATGAGCGAGGTCAAGGGATTTCCCGCGTTCCCCAAGGGAAAGCGGCGCACGGCGGCCAGCCGGTCCTGGTGGGGTGACGCCTGGCTCCAGGCCCTGGAGGACACCTCCATGGATCAGGCCCAGCTGCGCAAGGGCCGTCGTTACGCGGCAGCGGGCAGAGTCGGCCCGATCACGGTCAGCGCGGGCCGGATCGCGGCCACCGTGTACGAGGCCGACGAGACCCCGCATCACACCGTGGTACTGGTCGACCAGCTCAGCGACCGGGACTGGGCTCGGTTCCTGGACCAGGTGGCGGGCAAGGCCGGGCACATCGCCGCGCTGCTGGACCGGTACGTGCCGCGCGAGTTGGTGGACGCGGCCGACACCGCCGGGGTGCCGCTGCTGCCGGGGATCGGTGACCTGGAACCGGAATGCGGCTGCCCGGGCTGGGAGCACCCCTGCATGCACGCGGCGGCACTGTGCTTCCAGGCGGCCTGGCTGCTGGACGAGGACCCGTTCGTGCTGTTGTTGCTGCGCGGCCGAGGTGAGCAGGAACTGTTGGCGGAGTTGCGTTCGCGCGAGGCCGCGCCGATCACCGCCGACCAGCCGGCGGGCATCGACCCCGTGGCCATGGAGTTCCTGGTGGCCAACGCCGCGTCCCGCGCCCGCGACCTGCTCTCGGCCACGCCCGAGCCGGAACTCGGCCTGTGGCAGGACACCGTGCGCATCGCCGCCCAGCACCGGGAACTGGCTCCCAGGCTGGGCGAGGCCAGCGGCCGTGCGGATCTGCCGCTGGCCGCGCGGGCCTGGGAGTTCGGCGGGCTGCCGGGGCTGGCCGTGCTCACCGAGACCTGGGACCCGCCCAGGTCCGTGGACCGCAGGGCACGGGAGGCATGGGAGGAGGACCAACCCGAACTGGAGGTGGCGCACAACTGGTGGACCGCGGCGGAACTGGGGGTGCAGTTGCGGTACGGGCGGGACGAGCGCTGGTATCCCTACCGTGCGGAGCCCACCGGCTGGTGGCCCGCCGGGTCCCCGGCGGGGCTGCCCGCTACGGCGCTGGCGGAACTGCTCCTCGGCTGACGGCTCATCGCGGTGACCCACACCGCGGCGACCACCGCGGCGCAGCCGACCAGCTGCCAGGTGCCGGGCCGTTCGTGCAGTAGCAGCATGCCGAACAGCACGGCGCCGACCGGCTGGATCATCAGCAGGGTGGCGCCCACGCTGGAGCTGAGCCGGGGCAGTGCGTTGGCGATCAGCAGCCAGCCGAGCACCTGCGCGGACAGGGCCAGCACCACCAGCCAGGCGAAGGCGGTCCAGCCCGGGGTGAAGTCGATCCGGTCCACCAGCCCGCCGGTGACCAGTGCCAGCAGCACCGTGCCGACCGTGGCGGTGCAGACCGGGGTGTAGCGCTGCCCGGACTGGCCGCCGCGGCGCAGCAGGAACAGGTAGACCCCGTAGGCCACCCCGGCGAGGGTGCCGAACAGCACCCCGCGCACCGGGTGCTCGCCGAAGGCGGTGGTGTCGGCCAGCCCGGCGGCCAGCGCCACCCCGCCCAGGATGACCGGCACGGTGAGCCAGAACCGCAGGCCCGGGCGTTCCCCGTTCAGGGCCAGGGAGAGCAGTGGCAGCACCAGCACCTGCACGCCGACCATCACCGTGGCGATGCCCGCGCCCACGTCCAGGATCGCCTGGCCCCACAGCACGAAGTCCAGGCCCAGCAACAGGCCGCCGACCAGGTCGGCCCACCGCCAGCGCGCGCCGGTCCTGCGGCGTTCCCACACCGCGAGCGGGATCAGCACCAGCAGGGCCAGGCCACCGCGGAAGAAGGCCACGGTGGCCGGGGTCGTGCCGCTGAGCCTGGTGAGGATCGCTGACAGTGAGATCACCGAGGCGCCGAGCGCCGCCATCACCCTGGGATCAAACCGTGCCGAGTCCATGTGTCCAGCATCGTGACCAGCACTGTTGACTACAAGTGAATGTTTCTGCGGATAAACCAGTAGCATGTCTACCGTGTATTCCCTTGAACGCCTGCGTGCGCTGCACGCTGTGGCAACGCACGGCTCGGTCGCGGCCGCCGCCACGGCACTGCACGTGACGCCCTCCGGCGTCTCCCAGCAACTGGCCAAGCTGGAGCGCGAGGTCGGCCACCAACTGCTCGAACCCGAGGGCAGGGGAGTGCGGTTGACCAGGGCCGGGTACGTGCTGGACGGACACGCCGAACGGGTGCTCAGCCAGCTCGCCGAGGCCCAGTCGGACCTGGACCAACTGCACGGCGAGATCATTGGGCCGCTGCGGATCAGCGCGTTCTCCACGGCGGCGCGCACCCTGATGCCCCCGGCCCTGTCCACCCTGCGCGACAAGCACCCCAGGCTCGCGGTCACCCTCACCGAGGGCGAGTACGACGAGAACCTGCCCGCGGTGCTGCGCGGGGACCTGGACCTGGCGCTGATCGAGAGCTGGGACAACCAGCCCACGCCGATCCCCGCGGGCATCTCGCGCGAGCTGCTGTTCTCCGACATGGCCGATGTGGCGATCTCGGCCAAGCACCGGCTGGCGCACCGCAAGGTCGTGGCCATCGAGGAACTGGACGGCACACCGTGGGCGGGCTGGACCCAGCACGGCGCCTGCTACGAGTGGCTGGTGCAGACCCTGCGCAGTCATCACGTCACGCCAACGATCACCTGCGCGGTGCCGGACTACGACACCCAGCTGGCCCTGGTCGCCGCCGACCTGGTCGCGGCTGTCCTGCCCCGGCTGGGCCGCCTGCCGATCCCCGAGGGCGTGCGGCTGATGGCCACCCGCCCGCCGATCACCCGCAAGATCTACGCGGCCTGGCGCTCGGACTCCGACCGGCCCGCGATCCGCGCCTGCGTGGACGCCGTGTCGGCGGCCGCGCAAACCGTGATGGCGTAACGGTTCTACAGCCGCAGCGTGATCAGTGTGCCGCCCCCGGGCGGGCACCGCACGGTCACGGTGCCGCCGTGCCGCGCGGCGACCTGGCTGACGATGGCCAGTCCCAGGCCGGAACCGGGCAGTCCGCGGGCGGAGTCGGCGCGGTAGAACCGGTCGAACACGTGCGGCAGGTCCTCGGCGGGGATGCCCGGGCCGTGATCGCGCACGCGCAGCTCGCGGTCGTGCAGGCTCACCTCCACGGTTCCGTTGCCGGGGCTGAACTTCGCGGCGTTGTCGAGCAGGTTGGCCACCGCGCGGGACAGCCGCGGCGGCACACCGTCCACAGTGGTCTGATCGAGGTCCGCGGTGAACGTGATCGCGGGCCAGTTGCGGCGAGCCGCGTGCACGCAGCGCGCGACGAGCAGGTCCAGCCGCAGTGGCTCGGGCTCCTCCTGCGGCGGCTCGTCCCGTGCCAGCTCGGTCAGGTCGCCGATCAACCCGGTCAGCTCGGCGGCCTGCGCGCGCAGTGCCGCCATGACCTCCGCGCGCTGCTCGGGGTCCAGCTGGTCGAGCAGATCGATGTTGGTGCGCAGGCTGGTCAACGGGGTGCGCAGCTCGTGCGAGGCGTCGGCGACCAGCCTGCGCTGCGCCTGGCTGGCGGCCTGCAACTCCGCCAGCATCACGTTCATGCTCGCGCCGAGGCTGGCCAGTTCGTCGTGCCCGCCCACCTCGATGCGCCGTGCGGGGTCGCGGGTCGCCGCCACCTCGCGGGCCGTCCTGGTGAGCTCGCGCACCGGCTTGAGCCCGGTGCGCGCGACCAGGAAGCCCGCGAGTGCGGCCAGCGCCACGCCCACGGACCCGGCCAGCAGCAGGGCGAGCCCGATCCGGTGCAGGCTCTCCTCGATGCGGTCGGCCCGCGCCGCGACCTGCACCACCCCGCCCTGCGGCAGCGGCGCGGTGAGCATGCGCACCGGCTGGCCCTCGAACACCGCATCGCTGTAGAACGACTCCCGTTGCCCGGCAAGGACTTGCCTGGACTCGGCGCTGATCGGCAGCGGGGAGCCGGTCGCGCCCGAGTCGGTGATCTTCTGCTCGCACAGTGGGGCCGCCAGGAACTGGCACGGCCCCTCCGGGGACCACCCGGTGGTGCGGCCCAGCCTCGTGACGTCCCGGCTCAGCTCCAGGTCCAGCGACCGGCGCAGCTCGTGGTCCACCACCACGTAGGCGACCGCCGCCGTACCGGTGACCGCCGCTGCCGCCGCCAACGCCCCGGCCACGGCGACCCTGGTGCGCAGCGCGAGCCTCACGGCGCGTCCAGCCGGTAGCCGACCCCGCGCACCGTGTGCACCAGGCGGACCTCCCCGTGCGCCTCCAACTTCAGGCGCAGGTAGCGGATGTAGACCGCCAGCGAGTTGGACACCATGCCGGGGTCCGCGCCCCACACCCGGTCGATCAGCACCTCGCGGGTGAGCACCCGGCCGCTGTTGCGCGCCAACACCTCCAGCAGCGCGAACTCGGTGCGGGACAGCTCCACCTCGCGGTCGCCGCGACGCACCCGGTTGGCCGCCACGTCCACCACCAGGTCCGCACAGCGCAGCACCGCCGGGTCCGCCGGGTGGCTGCGCCGCGCCAGTGCCCGCACCCTGGCCAGCAACTCGCCCAGGTCGAACGGCTTGACCAGGTAGTCGTCCGCCCCGGCGTCCAAACCGGACACCCGGTCCTCGTACGCGTCGCGCGCGGTCAGCACCAGGATCGGCGTGCGGTCCCCGTCCGCCCGCAGTCGGCGGCACACCGTGAGTCCGTCCAGGAACGGCATCAGCACGTCCAGCACCACCAGGTCCGGCCGCCACGCCCTGACCTCCGTCAGCGCTCCCGCCCCGTCCTGGCTCTCCCGGACCTCGTGGCCCGCCACGACCAGTGCGCGTGCCACCGACTGCCGGACGGCCAACTCGTCGTCCACGACCAGTACACGCATGGTGACGACGCTACCTGCGCGCACTCCCGGCGTCATGAAGGTGCCGTTCAGGACGTTGAACGTCGTGAACGGCACCTTCATGACAGCCCCTGACACCTGTCACGGCCGGGTCGTGACAGTCGTGCCAGGGCAGACCGGGTCCGCCCGGCCACGATCGGGGTATGCAACAGACAGACACGGTTGTCCGGGGCGCGGCGGTCAGCCTCCAGGGCCTGGTGAAGCACTACGGGGGCGTCCGTGCGGTGGACGGGGTGGACCTGACGATCGCACCGGGCGAGGTGGTCGCCCTGCTCGGCCCGAACGGAGCGGGCAAGTCCACGACTATCGACGTGCTGCTGGGCCTGAGCACCCCGACGAGCGGGGCGGTGACCCTGTTCGGGCGTTCGCCCCGCGAGGCGGTGAGCGCCGGGCTGGTGGGCGCGATGTTGCAGTCCGGCGGCCTGCTGGAGGACGCGACGGTGGCCGAGACCGTGGGCCTGTTCTCGGCGGTCTACCCGAAGTCCCTGTCCGCCGCGGAGGCGATGCGGCGCGCGGGGGTGGCGGAGTTCGCCAAGCGCAGGATCGGCTCGCTGTCGGGCGGCCAGCGCCAGCGGGTCAGGTTCGCGACGGCGCTGGCCAGCGACCCGGACCTGCTGGTGCTGGACGAGCCCACGGTGGCGATGGACGTGGAGGGCAGGCGCGAGTTCTGGGCGGCGATGCGGGCCTACGCCTCGACCGGGCGCACGGTGCTGTTCGCCACGCACTACCTGGCCGAGGCGGAGGACTACGCGGACCGAGTGGTGCTGCTGCGTTCGGGCCGGGTCGCGGCGGACGGCTCGGTGGCCGAGATCGGGGCGCGGGCGGCGGGCCGGGTGATCAGCGCGCGGGTACCGGGGGTCAGCGCGGCCGAACTGTCCACTGTGGCCGGTGTGGTGGACGTCCAGTCACGCGGGGACGCCGTGGAACTGTCCTGTGTGGACTCGGACGGTGCGCTGCGCGAGCTGCTGGCGAGGTATCCGCAGGCGATGGACATCGAGGTGCGCGGTGCGGGCCTGGAAGCGGCGTTCCTCGCACTGACCAGTGAGGGGGCGGCCCGATGACCGCGCTGCTGCTGTTCGACATCCGGCGCATCGCGCGCTCACCCCGGTTCGCCCTGTTCACGGTGGGCTTCCCGGTGGTGTTCTTCCTGATCTTCAGCAACGTCTACGGCAGGTCCGGGCCGGGTGCGGCGGCCTACCTGATGGTGGGCATGGCGGCCTTCGGCGCGGTGTCGGCGGCGATCAACACCGGCTCGCGGGTGGCCGTCGAGCGGCAGGTGGGCTGGAACCGGCAGCTGCGGATGACCCCGCTTCCCACCCCCGGCTACCTGGTGTCGAAGGTGCTGGCCTCGATGGTGGTGGCGCTGCCCGCGCTACTGCTGGTGTTCCTGGTCGGCGCGTTCACCCAGGGCGTGAGCCTGGACGCGGGCACCTGGCTCCGGCTGGTGCTGGTCTGCTGGCTAGGCGTGCTGCCGATCGCCGCGCTGGGCCTGCTGATCGGCATGCTGGCCACCGGTGACTCGGCGCAGGCGATGTCGGCCGTGGCGATGATGACCATGAGCCTGCTCGGCGGCCTGTGGGTGCCGGTGGACCTGCTGCCCGGGTTCCTGGCGGCCGTGGCCAGGGCGCTGCCCACCTACTGGCTGGCCGAGTTCGGCCGCGACGCGCTCGCGGGCACCGCACCCGCCGCGCAGGGCCTGGTGACGATGTTCGCCTGGCTGCTGGTCACGGGTGTGCTGGTGATCGTCCGGTACCGCAGGGACGCGGCACGGGCGTGAGCACGACCAGGGCGGGGTCGCGTGGCAGAGGGGAGCGCGCGACCCCGTCCGGCGTGGTCAGGCGGCGCAGAACTCCTCGCCGGGGCAACTGCGCAGCAGCTGCACCACCGGGGGCGCCGTGATCCTGGCGGGCGCCGCCTTCGCCGCGCCGGGCCACTGGATGGACAGCGCGACGGAGGAGGAGTCGTTGCCGTAGTCCTTCTCGATCAGCGTGCGCTCCGGGTTGACCGTGTTCACCAGCGTGTAGATCCCCGAGGGCACGGTGGTGATGTCCAGCCACTGGAAGTCCACCTTGTAGGTGTAGTCGTCCCCGCTGCCCACCGAGATGCCCTCGGTGACGTCGAGGGCCTGCGGGTTGTGGTGCCCGCACATGTTGGGCCCCAGGAACTCGTGCAGCTGGGCCTCGGGGGTGTCGCCCTCGTGCACGCGGTGCGGCATGGTGTCCGCGTCGGCGGGGGAGTAGCGGTCACCGAGGCAGAACCCGTTCTTCCGGTCGGTGACCAGGGTGTTGCCGCTCAGGGTGCGCAGCTGGAAGCGCTCGAAGTGCAACAGGTGCCAGTGCACGTGCGCGGGCGCGGGTTCGTAGTACGCCGAGGTCCGCGAGGAGCGCTGCGCCTGGTCGTAGGACCTCGGGATGTTCCCGTGGTACCCGACCTGGAACGCTTGGCGCACAGTCATCTCCGGCTGCGCGGTGCTGTCCCGGTGCCCGTAGAACAGCAGCGGCCCGTCGCCGATGTTCTCCTCGGCGGAGGTGAAGCGCAGCCGGACGGCCCGCACCTCCCCGTCCCGCACGCACGGGGCGTTCGGGTTGGACACGTCAGCCACCATGCACACGTCCCAGTCCTTGCACTGGACCGGATCCCCGCGGTACCCGCCAGGGCAGCCCACCGGCGCCTGGCGCAGATCGGGCAGCAGGAAGGGTTCCGTCGCCTGCGCCGAGGGCGCGAGCCCCAACACGAGCAGAGCGCTCATCACCAGTGCCAGTCGGGTTCTCGGCCGCATGGCGACAAGGTAGCTCCGCACGGTGTTCCTCGATCGGGTGATATCGCCGAGTGGTCCAGTGTGGACCGAGGTCGCGCTGCCTAGTCTGATCTTCCGTGTCGACTTCGCAGGTTTCCACGATCGATCCGGTGACCGCACCGATCCCCTCACTGGCCGATGCCCGGGTGGTGGCCGCACCCGCACTGAGGGAGGCCGCGCTCGTGCTGGACGCCCTCGCCGTGCTGGTGGGCAAGCGGGACAAGGAGGTGGCGGCGCGCATCCGCGCCGTGGTCACCGAGGTCGAGGCGGGCCAGCGCATCGAACGGCCCTGCTGCGACAACCCGTGGCGGGCCACCATCGAGTCCACGCTGACCGAGGACTGACCGAGCACCCACTCCCGATCACCGGCCCGGGTTAACACCGGGCCGGTGGTCGCCGACAGGGTGAGAGACCGCATTGACGGTGCACCCCGCTCGGGCGAGAGGATGCAGGCATGTCAGAGGACAGCTGGCAAGCAGCGAAACTGCTCCCCACCTCAGGCCTGCACGACACCCGCGAACGAAGGCGCAGGGCGGGATCCGCGCTGATGGCGGTGCTCGGCGCGGTACCCGACTTCGCCCGCGCGCTGACCCAGCGGCTGGGCGCCCCGGCCGGACCGGTACGGACCTTCACCCGCGCGGAGCAACCCGGTGGGCTGCTGCGGGTGACCAGGGGACACCGCACCTGGACCGCGCTGGTCGAGGTGTACACCGACGCCGAACGGCCCGAGCCGGTCGCCCGGCGCGGGCACGACGCACTGGTCACGATCTCCGCCACCGGCCCCGGGTTAGCCGAGCCGGGAGGACACCACCTGACCTGGACCGAGGTGCTGTGCGAGGCGCTGGCGCAGCACGAGCACCTGGCGGTGCCCGAACCGGGCCAGGCGTGGCTGCTCGGCGAACTGATCCACTACCTGCGGCACCCGGACTCCGGAGCACTGGTCCCGGTCGAGGTGAGCCCCAGCTGGCAGGCGGCACGCGAGGCGCTGGCCGCGGGCACCCTGCGCGGCACCGACCCGGTGGCCCACCAGGTGGCGCTGCACTTCGAGGAACTGCTCCGCTTCGCCGCACTGACCGCGGACGCCGTGCCCGCGCTGTCCCGCAGGCAGCTCGCCGACCGCGCCGCGCACCTGCGGGCACAGGCCGTGCGGCTGGCGGGGCGCGGCCTGCTCACCGGGCGCATCCGCCAGCCGGGCCGGTCCGGGGTCGTGGAGGTGGTCGCCGACCTGCGCGCCGGCCAGGTGCGCTGCCACGTGGACGTGGAGGCCCCGCGCGAGGGCAGGCCGTCGACCCGGGTGAGCTGGCTGGTCCGCCAGCTCGCACAGGCCCCGGACACGCTGCACCTGGAGTGCTTCTGCCCGCAGGACGCCACCACGGGCCGGTGCGCGCTGCTGCGCGAGGTCCGCGCGAACCCCTCGGCGCTGATCGCCGACCCGCGCCGCGAACCCCGCTCGTTCCGCGTCGAGGCCGACTACCCGGTGGGCGAGGGCTCCTTCGCCGCCGCGCTGCTGGACGCCGTGCCGGGCTTCCACCGGGACGTGACCCGGCACCTGCGCGCCGGTACCGCCCCGCCGCAGCGCGCCAGGGACATCCCCGACCAGCTCACTTCCAGCTGGGCAGCCACAGTTCGGCCTGCCACTGGGCCGCACTGATCGGCACCCCGTTGAGCACCGGCCACAGCCAGACGAAGTTGGCCACCACCAGTCCCACGTAGATGGCGACCACGAGCAGGCCGGTGTTGCGCCGCTCGCTGCCCGCCCTGGCCCTGCCGATGATGTCCCCGCAGGCCAGGGTGAGGCCGAGCACCAGGAAGGGCGCCATCGGCGTGGTGTAGAAGAAGAACATCTGCCGGTCGAACATGGCGAACCAGGGCAGCAGCCCGGCCATGTAGCCGACCATGACGGCGGCGTGCCGCCAGTCCAGGCGGGCGAAGGCACGCCACAGCGACCAGCCGATCATCGGGAAGGCCAGCCACCACAGTGCGGGCGTGCCGATCAGCATCTGCGCGCTGACGCACTGGCTGGCGCCACAGCCCGCGGCGAGCGGGCTGGGGGTCTGCTCGATGTAGTAGAGCATCGGGCGCAGGCCCATCGGCCAGGTCCAGGGCTTGGACTCCCACGGGTGGGTGCCCACGTTCGGCGCACCGGTGATCAGCGTGGAGTGGAAGTGGTAGACGTTGCCCTCGTAGAACAGGAACGAGCGCAGCGCGTCGGGCAGCCAGCTCGCGCCCTGGAGCTGGTTGCCCACCGCGTGCCGGTCCACCCCGGTCTCGCTGCCGAACCAGGCCCACCACGAGCCCAGGTACACCAGCACGGAGACCGCGACGATCGCCCACAGCGCGGGCAGCACGTCCCGCACGAACGTGCCCATCCAGGGCCGCTCGACCCCCGCCGCCCGGCGCGAGGTGGCGTCCCAGAACACGGTGAGCAGGCCGAAGGCGGCGATGAAGTACAGGCCGTTCCACTTGACCGCGCACATCAGGCCGAGTGAGACGCCCGCGGCCAGTCGCCACCAGCGCAACCCGAGGCGGGGGCCCCACACGGACTCGGTGGCCCAGCCCTCGCGGACGGCGGTGGCCAGCCGGGCGCGGATCACGTCCCGGTCGACCAGCAGGCAGCCGAAGGCCGCGATGACGAACAGCTCGCCGAAGATGTCGAGCATGCCCATGCGGGCCTGCACGTGGCTGACCCCGTCGCAGATCAGCAGCACCCCGGCCAGCGCGCCGAGCATGGTGGAGCGGGTCAGCCGCCGCCCGATCCGCACGATCAGGAACACGCACAGGGTGCCCGCGACCGCGGGGGCGAACCGCCAGCCCCAGCCGTCGTAGCCGAACAGCCACTCGCCGATCGCGAGCAGGTACTTGCCCAGCGGCGGGTGCACGACCAGTTCGTAGCCGGGGTTGTCCTCGTAGCCGCCGTTGCGCAGCATCTGCCAGGCCTGCGGCACGTAGTGCTTCTCGTCGAAGACCGGGGTGCCCTTGTCCGTGGGCCAGCCCAGGTCCCAGAACCGGACCAGACCGCCGACCAGGGTCACCGCGAGGGTCACCAGCCAGCCGCGCAGCCGGTCGGCCGGTGCGGGCGGCCCCAGGCGTTCCACCGGGTCGGCAGCCGGCGGCGGGTCGGCCGGGGGCACCTCGCCCACGTCCACCACGCCCTCGGGTTCGCCGTCCGTCCGCTGCGCGATCGTGGTCACCCGGCCGATCGTAGGGTGAGGGACGTGAATCCCGTATCCGGATCTGGGCGGCTGCTGCTCGCGGCCACCCCGCTCGGCAACACCGGCGACGCCTCCGCGCGGCTGCTGGACGCGCTGGCCACCGCGGACATGATCGCCGCCGAGGACACCCGGCGGCTGCGCTCGCTGGCCGCGGGGCTGGGCGTGGCGCCCTCGGGCCGGATCGTCAGCTTCTACGACGCCGTGGAGCAGGCCAGGCTGCCCGGCCTGGTGAAGGCCGTCCGCGGCGGCGCCACGGTGTTGCTGGTCACCGACGCGGGCATGCCCAGCGTGTCCGATCCCGGCTACCGCCTGGTGGCCGCCTGCGTGGCCGAGGACCTGCCGGTGAGCTGCCTGCCCGGCCCCTCCGCGGTGACCACGGCCCTGGCCCTGTCCGGGGTGCCCTGCGACCGGTTCTGCTTCGACGGCTTCCCGCCCCGCAAACCGGGTGAACGCCGCAGGTGGCTCGCCGGGCTGGCCAGCGAGACCCGCGCCTGCGTGTTCTTCGAGTCCCCGCACCGGGTCGCCGCCACCCTCGCCGACGCGGTGCAGGTCCTCGGCCCCGACCGGCGTGGCGCGGTGTGCCGCCAGCTGACCAAGTCCGACGAGCAGGTCCGCCGCGGCACCCTCGCCGAGCTCGCGGCCTGGGCCGCCGAGGGGGTGGGCGGGGAGGTCACCGTGGTGCTCGCCGGGGCCGAGCCGGTGGCCGCCGAGGTCACCGACCTGGGTGAGCTGGTGCCCGCCGTGCGCCAGCGCGTCGCGGGCGGCCAGCGGCTCAAGGAGGCCGTGGCCGAGGTGGCCGAGGCCGCCGCGGTCAGCAAGAAGGCGCTGTACGACGCCGTGCTCGCGGCCCGGGACTCGACTCCCTGAGCGCCCGGTCCACCGCGTGTCGGACGTTCCGGTACCGCGTGTCGGACGTTCCGGTACGAACTCCCACGAGCTGGGAATCCGCACGGGAAGCGCCGACACACCGTACGCGAACGTCCGACACGCGCTGTCGGGTGTCGCTCACCGGGTAACCGGTTCGTGGGATCGGCTGGCCCCTCCGTAGTCTTTACGTCCATGAGTGCCTCCGTGCTGACGGCGGTGGCCTGGCCTTACGCCAACGGCCCCCGTCACATCGGCCATGTCTCCGGTATCGGTGTCCCCTCCGACCTGTTCGCCCGCTACATGCGAATGTCGGGGCACGACGTGCTGATGGTCTCCGGCAGCGACGAGCACGGCACGCCGATCCTGGTGCAGGCGGACAAGGAGGGGCTCACCCCGCAGCAGACCGCCGACAAGTACCACCGCGTGGTCGCCGAGGACATGCGGCGGCTGGGCGTCACCTACGACCTGTACACCCGCACCACCACCCGCAACCACTACGCCGTGGTGCAGGAGCTGTTCCTGGCGATGTACCGCAACGGCTACATCGTGCCGAAGACGACCACCGGCGCGGTCAGCCCGTCCACCGGCCGCACCCTGCCCGACCGCTACATCGAGGGCACCTGCCCGATCTGCGGCTACGACGGGGCGCGCGGGGACCAGTGCGACAACTGCGGCAACCAGCTCGACGCCGCCGACCTGATCAACCCCAAGTCCCGGATCAACGGCGAGACGCCGAAGTTCGTCGAGACCGAGCACCTGTTCCTGGACCTGCCCGCGTTCACCGACACCCTCGGCGAGTGGCTGGCCTCGAAGACCGACTGGCGGCCCAACGTCGTCAACTTCACCAGGAACCTGGTCAAGGACATGCGACCCAGGGCGATCAGCCGCGACCTGGACTGGGGTGTGCCGATCCCGCTGGACGGCTGGCGCGACCAGGCCCTCAAGCGGCTGTACGTCTGGTTCGACGCGGTCATCGGCTACTTCTCGGCCAGCGTGGAGTGGGCGCGGCGCAGCGGGGACCCGGACGCGTGGAAGCGCTACTGGAACGACCCGGCCGCGCGGATCGTGCACTTCATGGGCAAGGACAACATCACCTTCCACGCCCAGATCTGGCCCGCGCTGCTGATGGGGCACAACGGCACCGGCGACAAGGGCGGCGTGCCCGGCCCGTACGGCACGCTGAACCTGCCCACCGAGATCGCCTCCAGCGAGTTCCTCACCATGAGCGGCTCGAAGTTCTCCACCTCGCGGGGCACCGTGATCTACGTGGGCGACTTCCTCAACGAGTTCGGGCCGGACAGCCTGCGCTACTTCATCTCCGCGGCGGGCCCGGAGACCCAGGACGTGGACTTCACCTGGGACGAGTTCGTCCGGCGCATCAACTTCGAGCTGGCCAACGAGTGGGGCAACCTGGTCAACCGCTCGGTGTCCATGGCCAACAAGAACGTGGGCGCTGTGCCGAGGCCGACCAGGGTCGAGCAGGCCGACGAGGACCTGAAGGCGTTGTCCCGCAAGGCTTTCGACACCGTGGGCGAGCACCTGCGCAACTCGCGGTTCCGCGCCGGTGTCGGTGAGGCCATGCGCGTGGTGTCCGCGGCGAACAAGTACCTGTCCGAACAGGAACCGTGGAAGCGCAAGGACGACCCCGAGCGCCGCGACACCATCCTGCACACCACGTTGCAGGTGGTGAAGGACGCGAACACCCTGCTCACGCCGTTCCTGCCGCACTCCGCGCAGAAGGTGCACGAGCTGCTGGGCGGCACCGGGCTGTGGGCCGCTCAGCCGGAGATGCACGAGGTGAAGGACCTGGACGACCCGACGCGGGAGTACCCGATCCTCACCGGTGACTACAAGGCCGAGCAGGCCCGCTGGGAGTCCACGCCGATCGAGGTGGGACTGCCGCTGGACAAGCCCGCGCCGCTGTTCGCCAAGCTGGACCCGGAACTGGGCGAGACCGGTCCGGAGTGGGCGCCGATCCAGAAATGACACCCCGCAAGGGTGAGCGACCGCCGGTACCGGAACCCCTTCCGGTACCGGCGTTCGACGCCCACACCCACCTCGAAGCCTGCGGCGCGGAGAATGCCGCCGACGTGAAGTCCATGCTGGATCGGGCGAACCAAGCGGGCGTCGCGTGCGTAGTGACGGTCGCCGATGCCATGCCGGAGGCGCGCTGGGCCGTGCGGGCGTCCACCTGGGACGACCGGGTGTACGCCGCTGTCGCGCTGCATCCCACGCGCACCAAGGACTTCAGCGAGGCCGACCGGGCCGAGCTGACCGAACTGGCGGCACACCCGAGGGTGGTGGCCATCGGCGAGACCGGCCTGGACTACTACTGGGACTACTCCCCGCACGAGGCCCAGCAGGAGGCCTTCCGCTGGCACATCGAGCTGTCCAAGCGGACCGGCAAGGCGCTGATGATCCACGACCGGGAGGCGCACGAGGACGTGCTGCGCATCCTGGACGAACAGGGTGCGCCGCCCACGGTGGTTTTCCACAGTTTTTCCGGGGATGTGGATTTCGCGCGGCGCTGCGTTGAGCGCGGGTTCGTGCTGTCCCTGTCCGGGACGATCACCTTCCGCAACGCCACGGCCCTGCGGGAAGCCGCGAGGAGTGTTCCCGCGGAACAACTCCTGGTGGAGACCGATGCGCCCTTCCTGACGCCGCACCCGTTCCGCGGCCGTCCGAACGAGCCCTACTGCGTGGCGTACACACTGCGTGCACTGGCTGAGCTACGCGGAGTTGATGTCGGTGATTTGGCAACAACTCTGGCCGCCACGGCGAAACGTGTGTTCGGCATGACCGTTCCGCTGGGACGATGACGGTCCGTGCTCACAAAAACATCACTCCGTGGTGTGACTGGTGACACATCAACCTGGACGATGTTTGCGGCCACGCCCAACCTCCGTTACGGTCCCGTGATCGATGCCAGTGGACGTCGCAGTCCGGCATCAACCCGCGATCAGGCCGGTGTTGTTCGGGGACACGCCGTGTGAACCTGGTTGCGGGAGTCGGAGCACGAGACCGATGTGACGCGAGGAGAAGCACCAGCGGCTGAGAGTCAGCAGTGGCAGTCAGCCGCGAGCACTCGCGGAAACCTTGGCTTTTCGGAGGTAACGACCCCGTGACCGGGACTGGTAGGCACCGCAGACCACGCGTGGATTCCCCCGCCACGCAGAGCAGCACCACCTCTGGCTTCTGGGCCCCCGCGGGCGGCGTCGCCGTCGCGGAGCGCACCGACTGGTCGACCGTCCGGCCCGACCTGGACTGGGACTGGGACTGGGAGGCCGAGCTCGAGGCCACCCGCCAGTTCGTGCCCGGTGGCGCCTACGTCTCCACCCAGGACGTGCTCGACGTCCTCGGCCCCGACGCGCAGGACCTGCTGTCCTCGGTCGACATGGAGCTGGACCAGCTCCTCGACCTGATGAACGCCAAGACCACGGTCATCCCGCGGATCGTCGACGAGCCCCTCACCGAGGGCCTGTCGCAGACCTGGGAAGAGCTCGAGCGCGGCCTCGAGGACACCAACCTGGTGCCCGAGCCCCAGCGCAAGGTCAAGGTCAAGACCGAGGAGAAGACCCAGTCCGTCTGGAAGCGCCGGTTCATCAAGGCGGCCGTCATGGCCACCCTGGTGAGCCTGACCGGTGGCGGCGCCACCGCGCTGGCCATGGACAAGGCCGTCACGGTGGACGTGGACGGCCAGCCGGTCACCGTGCACACCTTCGCCGGGACCGTCGGCGAGGTGCTGGAGAAGCAGGGCCTGGCCGCCGGCTCGCACGACGCCCTGATGCCCTCGGCGGGCACGCAGATCGCCGACGGCGGCAAGATCGTGCTGCAGCGCGGCCGGATGATGAACCTGTCCGTCGACGGGGTCCAGCAGAGCCAGTGGGTCAAGGCGCTCACCGTCGGCGCCGCCCTGCAGGAACTGGGCGTCAAGACCGACGACACCAAGATGTCCGCCGACCCCAGCGCGCAGATCCCGCTGAACGGCATGTCGGTGGACATCCGCACCGCGAAGACCATCACCTTCAGCGACGGCGGCAACGCCCCCAAGCAGCTCAAGACCTACGCGGTCAGCATCCAGGAGCTGCTCAAGGAGCTGAACGTCTCGCTCGGCGGCGAGGACAACGTCAGCCCCGCCGTCAGCACCAAGCTCGCCACCGGCGCCGAGGTCTCGGTCAGCCGCAACGGCGTCACCGTGGTGCAGGAGCAGCAGGACATCCAGCCGGAAGTCCAGAAGATCAACGACCCGACGATGGAACGCGGTGAGCAGACCGTCGTCGACCCCGGTGCCGCGGGCAAGCAGAACGTGACCTACCGGGTCACGATGCACAACGGCAAGCAGACCGACAAGCAGCAGATCGCCGTCACCGTGCTGACGCCGATGAAGCCGAAGGTCATCAAGGTCGGCACCAAGCCGATGGCCGGGGACGCGGTCTGGGACCGCATCGCCCAGTGCGAGTCCACCGGCAACTGGCACATCAACACCGGCAACGGCTACTACGGCGGCCTCCAGTTCGACATGGGGACCTGGACCTCCAACGGTGGTGGGCAGTACGCCCCGCGCGCCGACCTGGCCAGCCGCGAGGAGCAGATCGCGATCGCCAACAAGGTCCGTGCGGCTCGCGGCTACCAGCCGTGGGAGTGCGCCGGCAAGCTCGGCATCAGCTGAACCTAAGATCGCCTGCGTGTACGAGTTGCTGGGGCCCGCTGAGGTCCGTGCGTTGGCCGAGGAACTGGACATCCGGCCGACCAAGAAGCTGGGCCAGAACTTCGTGCACGACACCAACACGGTGCGCCGCATCGTCAGCTCCGCCAGTCTCCGTGCGGACGACGTCGTACTGGAGGTCGGGCCCGGCCTCGGGTCGCTGACCCTGGGGCTGTTGCCGGCCTGCCGTTCGGTGGTCGCCGTGGAGATCGACCCGGTGCTCGCCTCACGGCTGCCCCGCACCGCCGCCGAGCGGGCTCCCGAGTTCGCCGACCGGCTGCGCGTGGTCGGGGCCGACGCGATGCGCGTGGGCGCCCAGGAGATCCTCGAGGGCGGGTCCGCGCCGACCGCGCTGGTGGCCAACCTGCCGTACAACGTGTCCGTGCCGATCGTGCTGCACCTGCTCGCCGAGCTGCCCTCGCTGCGGACCGGCCTGGTGATGGTGCAGTCCGAGGTCGCCGACCGGATGGCCGCCGGTCCCGGTAGCCGGGTGTACGGCGTGCCGAGTGTGAAGATCGCCTGGTACGCCGATGCCCGCCGGGCCGGTCCGGTGCCGCGCTCGGTGTTCTGGCCGGTGCCCAACGTGGACTCCGCGCTGGTGGCCTTCACCCGCCGCGAACCCCCGGCCGGTGTCCGCCGCGAATCGCTGTTCGCGCTGGTCGACGCCGCTTTCGCACAGCGCCGCAAGACCCTGCGCGCCGCCCTGGCCACCTGGGCCGGATCCGCCGACCGTGCCGCCGAACTGCTGGTCGCCGCCGGGGTGGACCCGTCCACCCGGGGAGAGCAGCTCGGCATCACCGAGTTCGCGCGCATCGCCGAACTCGCCGACCGCTGAGCCCCTGACCTCGTCCACACCCCGTGCAACACGGGACCTGGCCGGTCTGTTCCCTCGTTGCTGGGGACTTGTCCATCCCCCGCCACTCCCTGGGGGCGTGCCCAGCTCCAGTCTACCGCCCGCACCCCCTAGTTGATCTTGAACTGGATCCGCCTGTGGACAACTCGGGTACCTGTGGACAACTCCCGACGCCGTGGAACCGTTTGTTGTGTACGCAAAGTAGCGATCAATCCACGGGCGGCAGTGTGATTTGCCGAACGATCCGGGGAACTTCGTGTCGGTAGCTTGATTTCTTCCAGTTGCGTCGGGTCTACTCTTGGTGCATCCATCCCGAGCGGCCGAGAGACCTGGATCGACGACGCCGCAGCAACCACCCGTTCGCGGGCAGGTGCTACCGCCAGGACCGATGGAGGATTTCTATGGACCTCACGCGACTGTGTGCGGCACGCACGCTGACCCGCCGCCGAGTAGTCGACCAGTGCCGTCGTACGGTCAGTGCCTGTCGACTCGACGGCTGACGAACTCTCGTTTCCCGGTCAGTTCACTCGAACGTCTTCTTCGTCCCGTTAGGACGGTCCTCTTCGGACAGTGGCGCCGCTAGTCGGTGTGCGCTGCCACGCGTGCTGTGGAGCAATCGTGATTACAGTCGACAACCTGGTCAAGTCCTTCTCCTCCCGTGCGGGTTCGGTCCGCGCCCTCAACGGGGTCAGCCTGGAAGTCCAGGCCGGTTCTGTGTGCGGCGTCGTCGGCCCCAGCGGGGCAGGCAAGTCGACCCTCGCCCGCTGCATCGCACTGCTGGAGCGCCCCGACAGCGGGGCCATCCGAGTCGACGGCACGGACCTCGTCTCGCTGGACGGCAGCAGGCTGCGTGCCGCGCGCAGGCAGATCGGCGTTGTCCCGCAAGGGGATTCGCTGCTGCGTCAGCGCACCGCTGCTGGGAACATCGCGCTGCCACTGGAAAGCGCCGGTGTGGACGGCCCGGTCCGGCGCAAGCGCGTCGGCGAGCTGCTCGATCTCGTTGGCCTGACTGACAAGGCGGCCTCCTACCCCGACCAGCTCTCCGGCGGACAGCGCCAGCGGGTGGCCGTGGCCAGGGCGCTGGCGGCCAACCCCGCCGTGCTGCTGGCAGATGAGCCCACCTCGGCTCTGGACCCGGAGACCACCGGCTCGGTGCTGACCGTGCTGGACCGCGCCCGCGCCGAACTCGGCGTCACGGTCCTGGTCGTCACGCACGACATGGCTGTGGTGCGCCGGATCTGCGACGACGTCGCGGTGCTGGAGGACGGCAAGGTCGTCGAGCACGGCAAGGTGCTCGACCTGGTCTCCGACGCGGACAGCAGGACCGCCGCCACGCTGCTGCCCGGGCTGGACCAGGGCGAAGGACTGATCGGCACGCACGACCGCGTCGCCGACGTGGTGCTGGTCGGTTTCGCCGCCGTGGGCGCGCTGCTGCCCGAGGCGTCCAACCGCTTCGGCGTCGAGCTCGCCGTGCTCGGCGGTGGCCTGACCCGGCTGGGGGAGACCCCGGTCGCACGGTTCCGCGTTGGCATCAACGGGGAACGGGCCGACTCGGCCCTGGAGTGGATCTCCGAGGCCGGTGCTGTTGTGCGGCGGACACCCAAGGGACCACAGGGAGTTGCTGCGTGAGTGAGCTTGCGAACTCACCGTTGGGTACAGGGACTGGGCGAACGCCGCCGCCGAGCGGCAGCGAGGTGGCAGCGTGAGACCGACCACTCCGTGGTCAGAAGTGCTTGATCTGCTTCAGCCAGCTTTCGGCCAGACCCTCTACATGATCTCCGTGGCGACCGTGTTCGCCACGCTGTTCGGAATCCCGCTCGGCGTGCTGCTGCACGTCTCGGCGCCCAACGGGCTGCGGCCCCTGCCGGTGCTGCACCGGATCCTGGGCGTCGTGGCGGACTTCGGCCGGTCCGTGCCGTTCATCGTGCTCATCGTGTTGCTGCAACAGATCGTCACGCGACCACTGCTGAGCACCTCGATCGGGCCGACCGCGGCGATCGTGCCACTGGCCATCGGCGCCGTGCCCTTCCTGGGCAGGCTGGTGCAGTCGGCCCTGCGGGAGGTGGACGCGACGGTGGTGGAGGCCGCCGTCACCACCGGGGCGAGCAGGCTGCGCATCGTGCGCAGCGTGCTGCTCGGTGAGTCCGCCCCCGCACTGGTCTCCGCCGTCGGCGTCACCGCGGTCACCCTCGTCGGCTTCTCCGCGATCGCGGGCGTCGTCGGCGGGGGCGGCCTCGGCGACCTGGCCATCCGCTACGGCTACCAGCGCTACGACGACCGGATCATGTGGACCACCGTGATCGTCATCGGCCTGCTGGCCATGCTGCTCCAGTTCCTGTTCGACCGCGTGGCCCGGCTCATCGACCGACGCCGCCACGTCACCGCCTGAACCACTGAGGAAAGCACCCCCATGAAGCTCCGCGCGTTGATCCCGGCTGCCCTCGTCACGCTCACCCTCGCCGGGTGCGGCGGCGGCGCGGGCTCGGCCCCCGACGAGAACGCCCCGCTGGTGGTCGGCGTCAGCCCCACCCCGCACGGCCAGATCCTCAAGTACGTGGCCGACAACCTGGCCTCGGCCAAGGGGCTGAAGCTGGACGTCAAGGAGTTCACCGACTACGTCACGCCCAACACCTCGCTGGTGGACAAGTCGCTGGACGCCAACTACTTCCAGCACCAGCCCTACCTGGCCGACTTCGAGACGAAGAACGGCGCCAAGCTGCAGTGGATCACCGCGGTGCACCTGGAGCCGCTCGGCCTGTACTCGAAGAAGGTCAAGAGCGCGGCCGAGCTGCCCGACGGGGCGAAGATCGGCGTGCCCAGCGACGCCAGCAACGAGGCGCGCGCGTTCAAGCTGCTCGCCGACAACGGCGTGATCAAGCTCAAGGACGGGGCGAGCACGGGCAGCCCGCGCGATGTCGCGGACAACCCCAAGCACCTTCAGTTCGTGGAGCTGGAGGCGGCCCAGCTGCCGCGCAGCCTCCAGGACACCGACGCCTCGATCGTCAACGGCAACTACGCGCTGGACGCCCAGCTGGACCCGGGCAAGGACGCGATCCTGCTGGAGAAGGCCCAGGGCAACCCGAACGCGAACGGCCTGGTCACCCGCCCCGAGCTGGCCAACGACAAGCGGATCAAGGCGCTGGCCGAGCTGCTGAACTCCCCGCAGGTCAAGGACTACATCACCAAGACCTACCACGGGGGCGTGCTGCCGGCGTTCTAGCCAACCGGCGCTCAGCCCGTAGGCTGAACAGGTGCTAGCCGTCGTGCCACCACCCGTGACCGTCCGCGTGCCCGCCAAGGTCAACCTGCACCTCGCGTGCGGTGACCTGCGGGAGGACGGCTACCACGACCTGACCACGCTGTTCCAGGCGCTGTCGCTGACCGACGAGGTCACCGTGGCCGTCGCCGAGGAGCCCGGGGTCGAGGTGCACGGCGAGGGCGCGGCCCAGGTGCCCGCCGGGCCGGAGAACCTGGCCTGGAAGGCCGTGCGGGCACTGGCCGCGCACGTGGGCCGCGACCCGGATGCTCCCGGGGTCCGGGTCACGATCAACAAGGGCATCCCGGTCGCGGGCGGCATGGCGGGCGGCAGCGCGGACGCGGCGGCCACCCTGGTCGGGCTCGCCGCGCTGTGGCGGCTGGAGATCGGCCGTGACGAGCTGTCCACCATCGCCGCCGAGCTGGGCAGCGACGTGCCCTTCGTGTTGCAGGGCGGCACGGCCCTGGGCACCGGGCGGGGCGAGCAGCTGGTGCCGGTACTGGCCAGGCACACCTACCACTGGGTGATCGCCCTGGACCGCGAGGGACTGTCCACGCCGACGGTCTTCCGCGAGCTGGACCGGCTGCGCGCCGAGGGCAACCCGCCGCGCATCGGTGCCGTCGAGCCGGTGCTGGAGGCGCTGGCCTCCGGGGACCCGCGCCAGCTCGCCCTGTTGTTGGGCAACGACCTGCAGGCCGCTGCCGTCTCGCTGCGACCGGGCCTGCGCCGCACCCTGCGCGCCGGGGTCAACGCGGGCGCCCTCGCGGGCATCGTGTCCGGCTCCGGGCCGACCTGCGCCTTCCTGTGCACCGACGCGGATTCCGCGGTGCGCGTGGCCGCCGAACTGTCCGGCGCCGGGGTGTGCCGCACGGTCCGGGTGGCCCAGGGACCGGTGGCCGGGGCACGGGTGGTCACCGACGACTCCGCGCGCCCGATCCCACCCGGCGTGCACGCCTGAGGTCCGCCGTAGGCTCAAGCCGTGGCGAACCTGGTCAACCTGGAATCGGTCAGCAAGTCCTACGGCGTGCGCAGCCTGCTCGACGACGTCTCGCTGGGCGTCAACGAGGGTGATCGCATCGGCGTGGTCGGGCTGAACGGCGGCGGGAAGACCACGCTGCTGGAGGTGCTCGCGGGCATCGAACCGCCGGACACCGGGCGGGTCAGCCAGAACCGGGACCTGCGCATGGCGGTGGTCACGCAGCGCACGCAGCTGCCGACCGACGCCACGGTGCGCAACGCGGTGCTGGACCCGCACGGCTACACCTCGGAGCACGAGTGGGCCGCCGACGCGCGGGTGCGCTCGATCCTGGACGGGCTGGGCATCACCGCGCTGGGCCTGGACTCGCCGGTGGCCACCATGTCCGGCGGGGAGCGGCGCCGCGTGGCGCTGGCCGCCGCCCTGGTCCGCGAGCTGGACCTGCTGGTGCTGGACGAGCCCACCAACCACCTGGACGTGGAGGGCGTGCGCTGGCTGGCCGAGCACCTGCTGGGCCGCCGCGGCGCACTGGTGGTGGTGACCCACGACCGCTGGTTCCTGGACACGGTGTGCACGAGGACCTGGGAGGTCGTCGGCGGGGCCGTGGAGCAGTACGAGGGCGGCTACGGGGACTGGATCTTCGCCCGCGCCGAGCGGGCCCGGCTGGCCGACACGGCGGAGGAGAAGCGGCGCAACCTGGCCCGCAAGGAACTGGCCTGGCTGCGCCGCGGCGCACCCGCCCGCACCTCCAAGCCCCGCTACCGGATCGACGCCGCCGAGGCGCTGATCTCCGACGTGCCGCCGCCGCGCGACTCCGTGGAGCTGACGGCCTTCGCCCGGCGCAGGCTGGGTAAGACGGTGCTGGAGATCGAGGACGCCACGCTCGTGGTCGGCGACCGCACCCTGGTCAAGGACGTGACCTGGCGGATCGGCCCCGGGGACCGGGTCGGCCTGGTCGGGGTCAACGGCTCGGGCAAGACCAGCCTGCTGCGCCTGCTCGCCGGGGAGCGGGAACCCGAGGGCGGCAAGCGGATCCAGGGCCAGACCGTGCGGCTGGCGCACCTGACCCAGGAACTGCACGACCTGCCGGGCGACATGCGCGTGCTGGAGGCGGTGGAGGAGGTCGCGCGCCGGGTCGTGCTGGGCAAGCACGAGCTGTCGGCCTCACAGCTGGCGGAGAAGCTGGGCTTCAGCAAGACCCGGCAGTGGACCCCGGTCGGCGACCTGTCCGGCGGGGAGCGGCGCCGGTTGCAGCTGACCAGGTTGCTGATGGCCGAGCCGAACGTGCTGCTGCTCGACGAGCCCACCAACGACCTGGACATCGACACCCTCCAGCAACTGGAGGACCTGCTGGACTCCTGGCCGGGCACCATGGTCGTCGTCTCGCACGACCGGTACCTGGTGGAGCGGGTCTGCGACCGGGTGGTCGCCCTGTTCGGCGACGGCGGGGTCACCGACCTGACCGGCGGCATCGAGGAGTACCTCAGGCGCCGGGACGCGCAGCGCGAGCAGAGCGCCGCCGTGGTCGCACCGGCCGCGGCGCCCAAGGCCAGCGACGCCGCCGAGCAGCGGGCCGCCCGCAAGGAGCTGGCCAGGCTGGAGCGCAGGCTGGACGTGCTGACCAAGAAGGAGAACGAGCTGCACGCCAAGCTGGCCGAGGCGGCGACCGAGCCGGAGCGGCTGCTCAGCCTGGACGCCGAGCTGCGGACCGTGCTCGCCGAGAAGGACGAGGTCGAGCAGCAGTGGATGGAAGCCGCCGACGCCGCTGAGTGACCGGCACGGATGTTTCCTGCGCGTGAACGGCCTACGCATCTAGGCTCCGCGCTATGAGCACGTTCGTCGACACGATGCGGGCCAGTGCCACCGGGCCCGCTGGCAGCGCCAAGGGGATGACCACGGGCGAGCCCCACGCCCCGGCGCGCAGGACCTGGGCCCAGGTGCACGAGGCGGCCAGCCGGATCGCGGGCGCCCTGCTCGCCGACGGCCTGACCCCCGGCAGCGCCGTGGCGGTGCTGGCCGCCGACCCAGCGCTGATCGCCCCGGCCGTGCAGGCGGTGTGGCTGTCCGGCGGCAGCGTGACCATGCTGCACCAGCCGACCCCGCGCACGAACCTGGCCGAGTGGGCCGAGGACACCCTGCGCGTGCTGAACATGATCGGCGCGGGCCTGGTGCTGCTGGGCGCGCCCTTCGACGCGCTGGCCGGGGTGCTCGACGAGCACGGGGTGCGCTACCGCAGGCTGGACGAGCTGGCCGGGGGCGAGCCGCTGACCGAGCCCGTGCCGGTGGCGGAGGAGGCCACCGCGCTGCTCCAGCTCACCAGCGGCTCCACCGCCGACCCGAAGGCCGTGCGGATCACCCACCGCAACCTGATGGCCAACATGCGGGCCATGGTGCAGGCCGCCGAGTTCGACTTCGACGCCGACACGATGGTGTCCTGGCTGCCGCTGTTCCACGACATGGGCATGGTCGGCTTCCTGACCCTGCCGATGACCTTCGGCGTGGAGCTGGTCAAGGTCAGCCCCGCGGAGTTCCTCGGCGGGCCGCTGCTGTGGTTCGACCTGATCAGCCGGTACCGGGGCACGGTCACCGCGGCGCCCAACTTCGCCTACGCCATCGCGGGCCGCCGACTGGCCTCCGTGGACGGTGACGACACCTACGACCTGTCCTCGCTGCGGATCGCGCTCAACGGGGCCGAACCCATCGACGCGCTGGCGGTGGCCTCGTTCACCACGGCGGGCGCCCGGTTCGGCATGGACCCCGGCTGCGTGTTCTGCGCGTACGGCATGGCCGAGACCACGCTCGGCGTGTCCTTCGCCAAGCCCGGGGTGGGCCTGGCCACCGACGTGGTCGACGCGGAGCGGCTGGAGACCGAGCGGGTGGCCGCACCCGCCGGTGACGGGCCGACCCGCGCCTTCCCGCTGCTCGGTGAACCCCTGCCGGGGCTGGAGATCCGCGTGCTCGGCGAGGACGGGCAGGAGCTCGGCGAGCGCGAGGTGGGCCTGCTGATGCTGCGCGGGGAGTCGGTGACCCCCGGCTACCTCACCGTGGACGGCCCGGTGTCCACCCAGGACGCCGAGGGCTGGCTGGACACCGGGGACGAGGGCTACCTCGTGGACGGGCAGGTGGTCGTGTGCGGTCGCCGCAAGGACGTGATCATCATGGGTGGCCGCAACATCTACCCGACCGACATCGAGCGGGCCGCCAGTTCGGTGCCGGGCGTGCGCGCGGGCAACGCGGTCGCGGTGCGGCTGGACGCCGGTACCCGGCGCGAGCGGTTCGCCGTGGCGCTGGAGTCCAAACTGGCCGGTGACCCCGCCGCGGAGAAGGCGCTGCGGAACGAGGTCACGTCCAAGGTGGTCGACGCCGCGGGGGTGCGGCCCTACGCGGTGGTCGTGCTCGCGCCGGGCAACCTGCCCAAGACGCCCTCGGGCAAGCTGCGCCGCGCCGCCGCCGGGCAGCAGGTGGCCCAGCTGCTGGCCAAGGACTGATCAGCCGGTGGTCGGCGCGTGCCCGCCCTCCAGGGTCTGCACGACCTGGCTGAGGAACGCGTCGACCTCCTCCTTGGCGTAGCCCCGCCGGCCCAGGCTGGGGCTGCTGAAGGTGACCTCGCGCACGTGCCGTGCCGCCAGGTCGTCACTGCCGCGCAGGGTGGCCTCGATCCGGTCGAGGAACGCGTCCACCTCTGCCTCGTCGTAGGCGTTCTTGCTGATCAAAGCCAAGCTGAACGTCACGTCACGCACGTCGTCAGGCCCGAGGCTCATGTGCGGACGGTACCGAGCGGTGACCCGGTCCGCCTGCTGAACGTGTGCCCCCGCCCCGCGGGTTCGCGCCGGTGCCTGGACCGCGGGCTCAGGTGAGCGCGTCTTTTCAGCGGTCACCTGAGCCAAGGGAAGGGACCGGACCTCAGCGAACCCGCCGCGCGAACGGAGAGAGCGCCAAAAGCTCAGTGGAAGGTGTTCTGGGCGGCTTCCAGGCCGTGACTGACCAGGGCCTCCACCGCGTCGGCGGTGTGGTCCAGGGCGAAGGCCAGCTCCTTGCGCTCCACCGTGGAGAAGTCGCGCAGCACGAAGTCGGCCGGGTCCATGCGGCCGGGTGGCCGGCCGATGCCGAACCGCACCCGCAGGTACTCCTTGGTGCCCAGCGACTTCGAGATCGAGCGCAGTCCGTTGTGGCCGTTCTCCCCACCGCCCAGCTTGAGCCGCACGGTCTGGAACGGCAGGTCCAGTTCGTCGTGCACGACGATCACCGAACCGGGCTGCACCTTGTAGAACTTGGCGGCGGCGACCACGGGTCCGCCGGAGAGGTTCATGAACGAGCGCGGCTTGGCCAGCACCACGCGGTTGCCGCCGAGCCTGCCCTCCACGACCTCGGCCCCGCCCTTGTGCGCCTTGAACTTGCCGCCCACCCGGTCGGCCAGCTCGTCGAGCACCAGGAAACCCACGTTGTGCCGGTTCCCGGCGTACTGCGGCCCGGGATTGCCCAGGCCCACCACGAGAACGACCTCGCTAGCGTCCACGAGAGCGCAACTCCTGCTCCAACTCGTCCAACAGCGCGTCCACAGCGGACACCCGGTAGCCCCTGCGCAGGCCCGAGGTGGCGCTGAACCGGGTCCGGTACACCTCGCTGGCGGTCATCGTGCCGCGCCCGTCCAGGGTCGCGGCCGCCCTGGCCAGGAAGGCGTCCACCTCAGCGGGATCGTAGCCGTGAGCCGCCCTCGGCAACCGCACGGCCGCCAGCTCGCTGCTGCCGCGCAACCGGGTCGGGGCCACCCCGCCCCGGCGCAGCTGCCGCTCCACCTGGTCCAGGAAGGCGTCCACCCGGTGCGGGTCGTAGCCGTGCCGCCCCGGCCGCTCCTGGGTGAAGGTGACCTCGCGCACGTTGTCCGCGGTCAGCGAGCCGCGTCCGGCCAGGGTCTCGGCGACCTGCTCCAGGAACGCGTCCACCTCGTCCTCGCGGTAGCCGCGACGGCCGCCGCCGGGGCGCGGGAAGCGCACCGCGCGTACCGCAACGGCCGTCAGCGCGGGCTGCTGCGGATGCGCGAACGCCCCGCCCCCCTCGAAAGGGGGCGGGGCGTCGGGTGAGTTCGCCGGGGTGATCGGCTCAGCTCTCGTCGGCGGAGGCCTCGGCCGCCTCGGCCGCCTCGCCGTCCATCTGGGCGGCGCTCGGGGCCTCGTTGACGGCCGCGACCAGCGCGTCGGCGTCGGTCACCAGGCTGGCGCCGGAGGGCAGCGTCACGTCCGAGGCGTGGAACTGGGTACCGGGGCCCGCGGCCTCGATGGACAGCTCCAGGTTCTCAGGCAGGTGCAGCGCCTCGGCCTCGATCTGGATGGTGGACAGCTCCTGGGTGACCAGGGTGGCCGCGGCGGCGTCGCCGACCAGCACCACGGGCACGTCCACGGTGATCTTCTCACCGCGCTGCACCAGCAGCAGGTCCACGTGCTCGATGTAGTTCTTGATCGGGTGCGTGGTGACGGTCTTGGTGAGCGCCAGCTCCTGGCTGCCGTTCAAGTCCAGGGACAGGACGGCGTTGCCGCCATGCTCACGGACCACACGGGCGAACTCCAGCGCCGGCAGGGCCAGGTGCTTGGGGTCGGAACCGTGGCCGTAGAGCACCGCGGGGATCTTGCCGGCGCGACGGGTGCGGCGGGCCGCACCCTTGCCGAACTCGGTACGCGATTCGGCGGCGAGACGGACCTCGGACACGGTGGGGTACTCCTTGCACTTCAGCGGGTGGGGGCAGGTACTGCGCGGGGGTGGCCTGCGGCGGCGAGGGCGCGCGTAACCATGAACAGCGCGCGGCAACCAGGCCGCCGCCGCGTCGATCACGGAGCCGCGAGTCAACACCCCTCGCCGAGGCAACCAAGACAGTGTAGGGGCCACTGGAAAGCGGCGCCAATCGGCCCCCCGCAAACGCGCGAATGCCCGGGGCGGGGCCCCGGGCATTCGCGCGTGTGGCGGTGGTTCAGGCGTTGCCGTCGAACAGGCTGGTGACCGAGCCGTCCTCGAAGACCTGCTGGATGGCCTGGGCCAGCAGCGGGGCGATGGACAGCACCGTGAGCTGCGGGAACTCCTTGGCGCCGGAGATCGGCAGCGTGTTGGTCAGCACCACCTCGCGGGCGCCGCAGGTGCTCAGCCGCTCGGCAGCGGGCCCGGACAGCACCCCGTGCGTGGCCGCCACGATGACGTCCTTGGCGCCCTCGGCCACCAGCTGGCTGACGGCCTTGGCGATCGTGCCGCCGGTGTCGATCATGTCGTCGATCACCACGCACAGCCGGCCCTTGACCTCGCCGACCACCCGGTTGGCGACGACCTCGTTGGGCTTGAGCGGGTCACGGGTCTTGTGGATGAACGCGATCGGGCAGCCGCCCAGGGTGTCCGCCCACTTCTCGGCCAGCTTCGTGCGGCCCGAGTCGGGGGAGACCACCGTGATCTCCTCGCCCCGGTACTTGCGGGACACGTGCTCGGTCAGCAGCGGCAGGGCCCACAGGTGGTCCACCGGGCCGTCGAAGAAGCCCTGGATCTGCGCGGTGTGCAGGTCCACGGTCATGATCCGGTCGGCACCCGCGGTCTTGAACAGGTCCGCGATCAGCCGGGCCGAGATCGGCTCGCGACCGCGGTGCTTCTTGTCCTGCCGCGCGTACGGGTAGAACGGCATGATCACGGTGATCCGCTTGGCGGAGGCGCGCTTGAGCGCGTCCACCATGATCAGCTGCTCCATCACCCACTGGTTGATGGGCGCCCCGTGGCTCTGCAGCACGAAGGCGTCGCAGCCGCGCACCGACTCCTCGAACCGCACGAAGATCTCGCCGTTGGCGAACTCGTAGGCGGACTGGGGGGTCACCGTGACGTTGAGGTGCTTGGCGACCTCTTCTGCCAGCTCCGGGTACGCGCGCCCGCCGAAGAGCATCAAGCTCTTCTTGGGTGTGCCGGACATAGAGGCCACTGTCACTGCTCCTTCGGGTCGTCTTGCGCTGTCTTCTCCGCGCCCTGCTCTGCGAGCGCGCGCTGTGCGGCCTCCGCTGCCGCGGTCCCGGCGCGACGGAGGGTGACCCAGCCCTCGAAGTTGCGCTGCGGACCGCCCGAGACGGCCAGTGCACCCGGCGGCACGTTGCGCCGGATCACGGTGCCCGCCCCGCTGTAGGCACCGTCGCCCACGGTCACCGGGGCCACGAACATGTTGTCCGACCCGGTCCGCACGTGCGAACCGATCACCGTGCGGTGCTTGCGGACACCGTCGTAGTTCACGAAGACCGAGGAGGCACCGATGTTGGACTGCTCACCGATGGTGGCGTCGCCCACGTAGGTCAGGTGCGGGACCTTGCTGCCCGCCCCGATCTCGGAGTTCTTCACCTCGACGAAGGTGCCGATCTTGCCGCTGTCGCCGAGCTTGGTGCCCGGCCGCAGGTAGGCGAAGGGACCCACGCTGGCGCCCTCGCCGATCTCGGAGTCCGAGCCGTGCGTGCGCACCACCGAGGCGCCCGCGCCGACCACGCAGTTGCTCAGCGTCGTGTCCGGGCCGACCACCGCGCCCTCGTACACCGCCGTGCCCGCCTTGAGCTGCACGTTCGGCTCGATGCGCACGTCGCGGGACAGCGCGACGTCGGCGTCCAGCCAGGTGCTCGCCGGGTCGACCACGGTGACCCCGGCGCGCATCCAGCCCTCGACCAGCCTGCGGTTGAGCTCGGCGCCCAGCCTGGCCAGCTGCACCCGGTCGTTGACCCCCTCGACCAGCCACTGGTCGGTGCACACCAGCGCGCCGACCCGGCGGCCGTCCCCGCGCGCGATGGACAGCACGTCGGTCAGGTACAGCTCGCCCTGGGCGTTGTCGGTGGTCAGCCGGGACAGGCCGTCGCGCAGCACCGCGGTGTCGAAGACGTACACGCCCGAGTTGATCTCGGTGATGGCCTGCTGCTGCTCGTCGGCGTCCTTCTGCTCCACGATGGCCAGCACCCCGCCATCGGCGTCGCGCAGCACGCGGCCGTACCCGTGCGGGTCGGGCACCACGGCCGTGAGCACCGTCACGGCGTTGCCCGTCGAGGCGTGCTCCGCGAGCAGCTCGGTCAGCGTTTGGGCGTCCAACAGCGGAACGTCCCCGTAGGTCACCACGGTGGTGCCGGAGACCACCTCGGGCAGCGCGGCCAGCGCGCAGCCCACGGCGTGCCCGGTGCCCCGCTGCTCCTCCTGCACCGCGACGGTGATCTTGCGGTCGACCTCGCCCGAGACGGCGTCCAGGTGCTCGGCAACGGCCTGGCGACCGTGCCCGACCACGACGACCAGGTGGTCGGGATCCACCCCGGTCGCGGCCCGCACGGCGTGCTCGACCAGGGAACGGCCAGCGAGGGCGTGCAGCACCTTCGGTGTCGCCGAGCGCATCCGGGTCCCTTCACCGGCTGCGAGCACGATGGTGCTGACCTGTCCGCCTTCGGGCATGAACGACTCTCCCTAGGTATTCGTCATGCTTGTCGGCAGGGCGATGCGAAGCCCTGTTCCGACTGACGATCCTACGGTGCCTCGTCGACTGCCACCCCGACGCCGCCCAGCGGCTCGGCCAGGGTGTCCCCGGCCACAGCCGCCACCCCGTTGCCGCCCCCGCGCTTGGCCAGGTACATGGCCGCGTCCGCGCGGGCCAGCGCCTGCGCCGCGGTTTCCTGTGGCCGCAAGGAAATCACCCCGATGGACAGGGTGACGCCCCGGGACAGGTCGATGGGCAGCCTGGCCACCGCGTCCACCGCGCGGCCCAGCGCGGCCTCCGCGGCGCTGAGCGGGGCGCCGGGCAGCAGCACCACGAACTCGTCCCCGCCGTAGCGGGCCACCATGTCGTCCCCGCGCACCGCGTTGCGCAGCGTGCTGGCGATGACCCGCAGCACGTCGTCACCCTCGGCGTGCGAGGCACGGTCGTTCACGCCCTTGAACCCGTCCAGGTCCACCAGCGCCACCGACAGCGGGTGCTCCCCGGGCGCGGCCACCAGCGACTCCAGCCGCTCGTCCAGCGCGCGCCGGTTGGGCAGCCCGGTCAGCGGGTCCTGGAGTGCCTGCTGGGAGATCGTGCCGTGCTCGCGGCTGAGCCGCTCGTGCTCGCGCCGGGTCTGCAGGCTGGTCACCTTGGACTCGCCCATGGACCACATCTCGTGTTCCAGCTCGGTGGCGTACTGCTCCAGCGCGTTGGCGCCGACCTCGGTGCTCTCCGGTCCGGACAGCCGGGCGAACTCGCGCATCAGGCACAGCCGCAGCGTGGTCTCGGAGGTGTCGTGCAGCAGCCGGTCGGCGGCATCGCCGAGGGTGCGCACGGCCTCCTCGAACCGCTCCTCCCGCTCGTAGCAGCGGGCGAGCGCGATCGCCACCATGATCAGCTCGCGCGGGTAGTGCGTGATCCTGCCCAGGGACCGCAACCGCGCGATGTGCTCGGCGCCCGGCCTGGCCAGCGCGTGCGCGGCGCCGACGACGGGCAGCTGGTCGGCGGCCGGTTCCGCGCTGCGCCGCTGCGGCTGGGACTCGCGCCAGGGCACCTCGGCCGCCGCGGCGATGGCCGAGGCGGTGGCGAACTTCTCCGCGGCCCGGTCGTACAGGCCGACCCGCTCCAGGCGCAGCCCCCAGCCCAGCAGCAGCCGGGTCCGGTTGATCATGTGCTCGGAGATCTCGAACGGCCCGCCGTAGTCGCGGATGTTGGACTGCGCACGGACCAGCTGCTGCGCGGCGATCTCGTACACGCCGAGCTGGCTGAGCAGCTGGCCGATGTCCACCAGCACGGTGGCGAGCATGCGCTTCCACACCCGCAGGTTGACCAGGCTGTCCGGGGTCAGGTCCTCGTCGAGGATGGCCAGCGCCTTGGCCGCCGCGGTCAGCGCCTCGTCCTCGAAGCCGCCGAGGAACAGCCGCCTGCCGCGCAGCGCGTGCGCGCCCGCCTCCATCACCGTCAGCCCGTGCCGCCGGGTGTGGGTGATCATCTCGTCCAGCAGCGGATCGGTCTCGTTGGCCAGCGCGGGGCTGGTCAGCCGGGCCAGGCAGCTGGTGCGCAGCAGCTGGGCGACCATCCTGGGCTCGCCGCGGCGCTGGGCCTCGGCCAGCAGCCGGTCGACCTCCTCGATGGCCTCCTGGGAGGCGCGGTCGGTCTCACCACTACAGGAGATGGCCAGCTCACGGGCACGGCCGACCAGCCAGGCATCCGACATCTCGGCCAGCGCCGGTGCCGTCTCCTCGTAGTGGTCGACCACGTCCTCCTGCAGGGCCGTCTCCCATCACTGTGCGTCTGCTCCGCTGCCAGGATTCGAACCTGAACCATTGGAACCAAAATCCAAGGTGCTGCCGTTACACCACAGCGGACCGGTGTTCGCCCCTCCATGGTGTCACGACGGGCCGGTCCGGGTCAGCTCACCCCGCGAACTTGGTCAGGAACTCGGACATCGTGCGCTCATAGGACTGCCGGTCCACGTTCCAGGCGGCGGTGTGCTCCGCGCCGGGCACCTCCACGTAGGTCAGCGGCCAGCCCAGCCGGGAGGCCGCCGCGGCCAGGTCGCGGGAGGCCCGCACCGGGACCGTGCTGTCGGCGGCCCCGTGGAACAGCAGGGTCGGCGGCCGGTGCGCTGGCGGGCTGTCCAGCAGCTCCATCCGGCCGAAGTCGGTGCCGGTGCGCCAGCCGGAGACCAGCTCGGCCAGCCGGGCCAGCGGGCCGGTCAGCGGCAGCCCCCGGTTGGCGGCCTGCAAATCCAGGGTCTTGGTCCAGCTCACCACCGGTGCGTCCAGCACCACCGCGCTGACCTGTCCGGCGAGGGCGGACTGGGCGAGCACCTGTTCCACGACCGCGCCACCCATGGACCACCCGTAGAGCACGAACTTCTTCGCCCCGTGCTCGGTGCCGTAGCGCATGGCGGCCTCCACGTCACGCCACTCGCTGTCGCCGAGGTGGTAGAGCCCGTCCGGGGAGGCCGGGGCGCCCGCGTCGTTGCGGTAGGTCACCGACAGCACGCCGAAGCCCAGCTGGTGCAGCGCGGGGATGACCCGCAGCGTCTCCTGCCGGGTGCCGCCGTGCCCGTGCACCGCGATCACCCAGGTGCTGCTGCCCGGGGTGTACCAGGCGGGCATCGCGCCCAGCTCCGACTGGACCCGCACCTCCTGGAAGTCCAGCCCCAGCGCCGCCTTGGGGTCACTCGGCCACATCGCGGGAGTCATCCGCACCTTGGTGTCCGAGGGCGGCGCGGTGCCCAGCACCAGTTCCCGGACCACCTTCGTGTCGTCCTGGGAGAGCACCTTGCCCAGGTGTGCGAAACCGCCCGGCCACTCCAGGCCCCAGAGGCCCTCGTTGGCGGTGTCCCCGCCCTTCTGGAGTGAGACGGCGCTCACACCGTTCACCGCTGTCGCGCCCAGCGAGACGTCCCCGTAACCGGGTACCGCCTTGGCCGGGTCGAGCAGCTCGCCGCTGTAGTACCAGCCGACGCCCAGCAGCAGTCCGAGCACCACTACCAGCGCGGAAGCCGTTGAGACGATCACGATCCGCGGGGCGCGGCCGCGACGAACACCAGGTGAGCTCATCACCGGATGATCTCAACACGCCGAGGTCGCGACACGCCGGTGTTACCTGTGAAGGGAACAAGAACGTCCGAACGCGGGGTGGTATTCCCGCCGCGCTCTACTTACGCTGGCGTAAGTTACGGTTCCGTAGGCTAGGTGGACCTAAGTCAAGTCCATTTTCGCCGGAGAGGTGTCACGGTATGACCACAGCCCTGGACAAGCCAAGGGAAGCGGCGGGTGGGGGACCCAAGCCGATCATCGACGGCCGCCACGGAAACGTCGAGCAGACCCTCATCTACATCTTCACGATCCTGCCGTTCGCGGCGCTGATCGCCGCCGTCCCGCTGGCCTGGGGCTGGGGTCTGAGCTGGGTGGACATCGCCATCGGCGCGGTGTTCTTCTGCATCAGCGGCATGGGCGTGACGGTGGGCTACCACCGCTACTTCACGCACGGCTCGTTCAAGGCCAAGAAGGCGCTGCGGGTGGCGCTGGCCATCGCGGGCAGCATGTCCCTGCAGGGCTCGGTGATCAAGTGGGTCGCCGACCACCGCCGCCACCACGCCTTCTCCGACCGCGAGGGCGACCCGCACTCGCCGTGGCTGTTCGGCACCGGCCCGATCGCGCTGGCCAAGGGCTTCTGGCACGCGCACATGGGCTGGCTCTACGAGCGCGACGTGACCAACAAGGACCGCTTCGCCCCCGACCTGACCGCCGACAAGGCCCTGGGCAAGGTGGACAAGCTGTTCCCGCTGTGGACCGCGGTCAGCCTGGTGCTGCCCGCCGTGCTCGGCGGCCTGATCAGCTGGTCCTGGTGGGGCGTGCTGACCGGCTTCTTCTGGGCGGGCCTGGTCCGGGTGTCCTTCCTGCACCACGTGACCTGGTCGGTCAACTCGATCTGCCACATGATCGGCGAGCGCCCCTTCGCCGCCCGCGACCGCTCGGCCAACTTCTGGCCGCTGGCGATCCTGTCCTTCGGTGAGTCCTGGCACAACCTGCACCACGCCGACCCGACCTCGGCGCGGCACGGGGTCAAGCGCGGTCAGATCGACATCTCCGCACGCACCATCTGGCTGTTCGAGAAGCTCGGCTGGGCGTGGAACGTGCGCTGGCCGAGCGCCCAGCGGCTGGCCAGGATCAGCACACCCAAGCAATGACCTATCGTGACAGCCGATGGTTGTCAGGCGAAGGACTCGCGGCAGGGGTGGCACAGTGGACGGTGCCGCCCCTGTGACGCGTGTCCGGATGACCGGCAAGGAGCGCCGCCAGCAGTTGCTGGACGTGGCGCGGGAACTGTTCGCCGAGAAGGGCTTTGACGCCACCTCCATCGAGGAGATCGCGCACCGGGCCGGGGTCAGCAAGCCCGTGGTCTACGAGCACTTCGGCGGCAAGGAGGGCATCTACGCGGTCGTGGTCGACCGGGAGATGCAGCGCCTGCTGGACAACGTGGTGAGCGCGCTCGGCGCGGGCGGCGGCAACCCCCGCGACCTGCTGGAGGCGGCGGCCCGAGCCCTGCTCAACTACATAGAGGGTTCCAGCGACGGGTTCCGGATCATGGTCCGCGACTCCCCGGTGGCCAGCTCCACCGGCACCTTCTCCAGCCTGCTCAACGACATCGCCAGCCAGGTCGAGCACATCCTCGGCCTGCACTTCGACGCCCGCGGCTACGACGCCAAGCTGGCCGCCCTCTACGCCCAGGCCCTGGTCGGCATGGTCGCGCTCACCGGCCAGTGGTGGCTGGAGGTGCGCAAGCCCAAGAAGGACGAGGTGGCCGCACACCTGGTCAACCTCGCCTGGAACGGCCTGTCCGCCATGGAGAACAAGCCGCGGCTGCGCACCCGCCGCTGACGGGAGCGGCACGTGCCATGAAAGTGCCGTTCCTGGCGTCAGGTGCCAGGAACGGCACTTTCATGGCTTGGCGACCCGGAACCGGACCTGCTGACCCGGCCGGACCTGCGCGGCGGCGGGCACCTCGTCCACCACCCCGATGACCGGGTAGCCACCGGTCACCGGATGGTCGGCCAGGAACACGATCGGCTGGCCCGAGGGCGGCACCTGCACCGCGCCGGACACGACCGCCTCCGAGGGTAGTTGGCGCTCCACCAGCCGCGGCAGGGCGGCGCCGGTCAACCGCACACCGATCCGGTTGCTGTCCCCGCTCACCACGTACGGCCGCGCGCACAGCACCCGCAACGCGTCGGCCGCGAACCAGTCGAGCCGGGGGCCGGGTAGCACGGAAAGCGTTGGCACCTCGGGAAGTTCGGCCTGTGGCGCCAAGTCGGCGGCAGGCCAGTCGAGCCGGTCCTCGCCGATGGGCAGCACCATGCCGGGCGCCAGCGGCGGCGGGCCCAGACCGGACAGCAGGTCGGTGCTCCTGGACCGCAGGACCGGTTCCACCGCAACGCCGCCCCGCACCGCGAGGTAGCTCCGCAGACCGCGAACCGGTGCGCCGACACGGAGTTGCTCGCCCGCGTGCACCCAGAACGGGGCGTGCGAGCCGACCGCCCGCCCGGAAACCGTTACGGGACAAGGCGCCCCGGTCAGGGCGGCCAGCACGCCACGCTCCAGCCGCACGTGCAGCCCGCCGAGGGTCAGCTCCAGCACGGCCGCCGACCCGGGGTTGCCCACCAGGCGGTTCGCCAGCGCCGCCGCGGGCCGGTCGGCCGCCCCGGAACGTCCGACGCCCAGGTGCGCCAAGCCCTCACGGCCCAGGTCCTGCACCGTCCCCAGTGGACCGGCGGTCAGCACCTCGATCATGCGCGCACGAACCGGACGGCCGTACCCGGGGTCAACGCCGTCGGCGGGTAGTTCGCCAGGTCCCACAGCTCCAGTTCGGTACGGCCGATCAGCTGCCAGCCGCCGGGCGACTCACGCGGGTACACCGCCGTGTAGTCCCCGGCCAGTGCGACCGAACCCGCTGGGATGCGCACCCTCGGCGTGGACCGCCGCGGCACGTGCAGCGCCGGGTCGAGCCCGTCCAGGTAGCCGAAGCCCGGTGCGAACCCGCAGAACGCCACCCGGTAGCGCCCCGCGAGGTGCCGTGCCACCACCTCGTCCTCCGTCAGGCCCGTCAGCTCCGCGACCTCGGCCAGGTCCGCCCCGTCGTAGCTCACCGGGACCACCAGCTCCCGTTCGGCCGCCAGCACCTGGGTGCCCGCCTCGCGCCCGCGCAGCTCGGTCGCCAGCTGGTCGAAGCCGATCCGGCCGGGGTCGTACTCCACCAGCAGGGTCCGGCTGGCCGGGATGAGCTGGACCAGTCCGGGCGGCGGGTCCTCGCTCAGGCAGGCGTGCAGGCCGAGCACCTGTTCGAGGGCGTCCACCTCGACCAGGGCGGCACGCCTGCCGCAGCGCAGGATCCTCATGCGCGCAGCCTAAGGATTGTTCAACAATCCTGCAATGCCTGAATCTGGTGGCGCGGCACACCGCACCTCGGGCACCATCGAAGGCGAGGGGGGAAGGGGGCGGGGGCCATGCGTAAGGACCGAGTCTGGTGAACGCGCGCGGGCGCGCGACGGCGTCCAACCGTCGCGCGCCCGCGCCACCACATCCTCGGGGCTGGGGTCAGCTCGCCTTCCTGCGCAGCCAGATGCTGCCGGGCTGCTGGTCGGCCGCCTGCGGCAGGGTCTCACTCACGAACGCGTGCTCCGTGGTCCACAGCCAGGAGTTGAACAGCAGCACCTCGAACGCCGAGTTGTAGCTCAGGAAGGCCCGCAGCAGGTAGTTCTCGTTCCAGTTGCGGCCCTCGCGCAGCCAGTCCACCGGGTACTCGAACGGCCAGAAGATGTCGTGCACGTGCACCACGACCCCCTCGGCGAGCCGGGGCAGCACCTCGAAGAACAGGTAGTTGACGTCGCTGCCCGCCTTGCTCACGTGCGTGGAGTCGATGAACAGCAGGTCCCCGGACCGCAACTGGTCGAAGGTGTCCAGCGGGAGGTCCTGGACCCCGGTGCGGATCAGCGTGCAGCGCTGCTGGTCATCGGGGCGCAGGAGGTCCAGCAGGCGCTCCGGGTAGGGCTCGACGAAGGTGAACCTGCTCTCCGGCGCGTAGCGGTCCGAGGCGTCCAGCGCGATCGCCGAGGAGAAGCCGGAGCCGACCTCGATCACCCTGCGCGGCTTGAGCTCGCTGAACACCGAGTAGTACACGGCCGCGTCGGCGAGGCCGAACATCACGTTGTCCGGGTGGTACCGCCAGTCCACCAGCTGCCGGGTCGGCACCTCGGACCAGCGCTTGGCCAGCTTCGCCACCAGTGCCCGCTGCTGCGGCGCACGCAGGTCCACACCCGGCACCTCGGTCCTGCCCCGTGCCGCGCTCGCCGCCCGCGCCAGGTCCTCCGGCGCCGGGATCGGTGAGTAGAAGTGGCCCGGCGGAACGTAGAGCGGGTTGCGCAGCGCCGCCGTCGCACCCCTGGCCGCCTTCACCATCGATCGCACGGTGTTCATCGCGTCCTGCTTCGGTGCAGACATCAGGGCCCTTCCCGGTCGGTGGCCGGAAAGTAGCAGAGCCACCTGCCGCTGCCTGATCGGCGGATAGAGGTGCTTTCGTGGTCGTGCCCGGGCCGCGGACCTGACCGCGACGGGTCGTTGTCGGACCTCCGGAATACCCTGGGCGAAGTGCTCAAGCCACGTCCGAGGGGGACTGCCGAAGTGACCCAGGGTCGACTGTCCGGTCTGCTCGCCTCCGTGCTCGCCGAGAAGTCGCTGCGCGAGGCGGTCGCCGCGGTGGGCACGCCACGCCTGGAACTGGAGGGACCGCCCGCGGGCCGCCCGCTGCTGGTGGCCGGGCTGGCCGCGGAGCAGGGCGGCGGCCGTCCGGTGCTGGCCATCACCGCCACCGGCCGGGAGGCCGACGAGCTCGGCGCGGTCGTGGCCGACCTGCTCGGCCCGGACGCCGTCACGACCTTCCCCTCCTGGGAGACGCTGCCGCACGAACGCCTGTCCCCGCGCGCGGACACCGTGGGCCGCAGGCTGGAGGTGCTGCGCAGGCTCGCGCACCCGGAGGAACACCCGGCGGGCGCGCTCAAGGTCGTGGTGGCCACGGTGCGCAGCCTGATCCAGCCGATGGCCCCCGGCCTGGGTGAGCTGGCCCCGGTGCACCTGGTCAAGGGCGCCGAGCACGAGTACGAGCCGCTGGTGCAGCGGTTGGTGGACCTGGCCTACACCCGCGTGGACATGGTCGAGAAGCGCGGCGAGTTCGCGGTGCGCGGCGGCATCCTGGACATCTTCGCGCCCACCGCGGAGCACCCCGTCCGGGTGGAGTTCTGGGGCGACGAGGTCAGCGAGATCCGGCCGTTCTCCGTGGCCGACCAGCGCTCCCTGCCCGGTGAGCTGGCCGGGTTCACCGCCCCGCCCTGCCGCGAACTGCTGCTGACCGAGTCGGTGCGCGAACGCGCCGCCGCGCTGGCCGCCGAGCACCAGGCCGACGCCCAGCTGGCCGAGATGCTGGACAAGCTGTCCAGCGGCATCCCCTGCGAGGGCATGGAGGCGCTGATCCCCGCGCTGTGCCCCGGCGAGCTGCAACTGCTCACCGACGTGGCCCCCGCCGACACCCTCGTGCTGGTCGCCGACCCGGAGAAGATCCGCACCAGGGCCCAGGACCTGGTGCGCACCGGGCAGGAGTTCCTGGAGGCCTCCTGGATGGCCGCGGCCGGTGGCGGCGGCGCCCCGATCGACCTGGGCGCCTCGGCCTACCGCTCGCTGGCCGAGATCGCCACGCACGCCGTGGACACCGGCCGGTCCTGGTGGACGCTGAGCCAGCTCACCAGCGACGCCGAGGACGTGCAGCGGCTGGAGTTCACCCCGGTGGACGCCTACCACGGCGAGGTCGAGCGGGCCTTCGCCGACCTTCGGGCGCACACGGCCTCGGGCGGCACCGCCGTGCTCGTCGTGCCAGGGGCAGGCACCGCCCAGCGCGCGGTCGAGCAGCTCGCCGAGGCCGAGGTGCCCGCCCGGCTGGCTGAGAACGGGCTGACCAGTGCGCCGGACAGTGGCGTGGTCACCGTGGCCCGCGGGTCCATGGAGGACGGGTTCACCGCACCGGTACTCGCCCTGGTGGTGCTCACCGAGACCGACCTGACCGGCGGCCGGGGCGGCACCTCCACCAAGGACATGCGCAAGATGCCCTCGCGGCGGCGCAACGCGGTGGACCCGCTCGCACTGAAGCCGGGCGACTACGTGGTGCACGAGCAGCACGGCATCGGGCGCTACGTGGAGATGGTGCAGCGCACGGTCGCGGGTGCCACCAGGGAGTACCTGGTGCTGGAGTACGCGGCCAGCAAGCGGGGGCAGCCCGGGGACCGGCTGTTCGTGCCGACCGACCAGCTCGACGAGGTCTCCCGCTACGTCGGCGGCGAGCTGCCCACGCTGAACAAGCTCGGTGGCTCGGACTGGAAGAACACCAAGGCCAAGGCGCGCAAGGCGGTCAAGCAGATCGCGGCCGAGCTGGTGCAGCTCTACGCGGCCAGGCAGTCCGCGCCGGGGCACGCCTTCGCGACCGACACCCCGTGGCAGCGCGAGCTGGAGGACGCGTTCCCGTTCACCGAGACCGCGGACCAGCTGGCCGCGATCGACGAGGTGAAGGCCGACATGCAGCGCGCCGTGCCGATGGACCGGGTCATCTGCGGTGACGTGGGTTACGGCAAGACCGAGATCGCGGTGCGCGCCGCCTTCAAGGCGGTGCAGGACGGCAAGCAGGTCGCCGTGCTGGTGCCGACCACGCTGCTGGCCCAGCAGCACCTGAACACCTTCGCCGAGCGCATGCGCGCCTTCCCGGTCACCGTGAAGGGCCTGTCCCGGTTCACCGATCCCGCCGAGTCCGAGAAGGTGGTCGCCGGGCTGGCCGACGGTGAGGTGGACATCGTCATCGGCACGCACCGGCTGCTGCAGACCGGCTTGCGCTACAAGGACCTCGGCCTGGTCATCGTGGACGAGGAGCAGCGCTTCGGCGTGGAGCACAAGGAGCACATCAAGGCGCTGCGCACGCACGTGGACGTGCTCACCATGTCGGCGACCCCGATCCCGCGCACCCTGGAGATGAGCCTGGCGGGCATCCGCGAGATGTCCACCATCCTCACCCCGCCCGAGGAGCGGCACCCGATCCTGACCTACGTCGGCGCCTACGACGACAAGCAGGTCGGCGCCGCGATCCGCCGCGAGCTGCTGCGCGACGGCCAGGTGTTCTACGTGCACAACCGGGTGTCCTCGATCGAGAAGGCCGCGCGGCGCATCCGCGAGCTGGTGCCCGAGGCCAGGATCGCCACCGCGCACGGCCAGATGAACGAGGACCGCCTGGAGAAGATCATCCAGGGCTTCTGGGAGCGCGAGTTCGACGTGCTGGTGTGCACCACGATCGTGGAGACCGGCCTGGACATCTCCAACGCCAACACGCTGATCGTGGAGCGCGGGGACCTGCTCGGCCTCGCCCAGCTGCACCAGCTGCGCGGGCGGGTCGGCCGGGCCAGGGAGCGCGGTTACGCCTACTTCCTGTACCCGCCGGACGGCTCGCTCACCGAGACCGCGCACGACCGGCTGGCCACCATCGCGCAGAACACCGAGCTGGGCGCGGGCATGGCGGTGGCCATGAAGGACCTGGAGATCCGCGGCGCGGGCAACATCCTAGGCGCCGAGCAGTCCGGGCACATCGCGGGCGTGGGCTTCGACCTGTACGTGCGGCTGGTCGGCGAGGCCGTGGAGGCGTTCCGCAAGCACGCGGGCGCTCCCACCGACGAGGAGGCCGAGGAGCTGGCGGAGGTCCGGGTGGACCTGCCCGTGGACGCGCACATCCCGCACGACTACGTGCCCGGCGAGCGGCTGCGCCTGGAGGCCTACCGCAAGCTCGCCGCCGCGGTGGACGAGGCTGCGCTGGCCGCGGTGGCCGAGGAGCTCAAGGACCGCTACGGCACCCCGCCCGCCCCGGTGGAGCACCTGTTCGCGGTGGCCAGGTTCCGGCAGGCCTGCCGCGTGCACGGGGTCACCGAGGTGGCCACCCAGGGCAGCACGATCCGGTTCGCACCGCTGGAACTGCGCGACTCCCAGCTGGTGCGCATGCGCCGGCTGTTCCCCAAGGCGGTGCACAAGCCGGCCACTCGGCTCGTCTCGGTGCCCCGGCCCACCGAGGGACCGGCCGGTGGCCGCATGGGCGCCCCGCCGCTGCGCGACCTGGAGCTGCTCGACTGGTGCGCGAAGTTCCTGGACTCCCTGCTCGGTGCACCCGCGCCGGTAGTAGGTGGTTGAGATCACCAGCGCTGTGAGAGGGTACGCACTGTGACGCTTGCCATTCGCCGTCCGGGGATCATGCTCGTCGCCTGCGCCGCCGTCGGCGCGCTGTTGGCGGGCTGTGGCGCCGGACCCAGTCAGCTCGGTGCCGCCGCGATCATCGGCGACCACGTGGTCGGCATCGACCAGGTGCAGCAGCAGATCTCCGCTGAGCTGGCCAATGTGCCCCAGGCCCGCCAGCTCCAGCAGCAGGGCAAGTTCGACCAGGTGGCCAGGACGATCGTCTCGTACGCGATCTTCCACGAGCTGGCCACCCAGCTCGCCACCGAGCAGGGCATCCACGTGGACCAGCAGCTGGTGGACCGGATCACCGAGCAGTCCCTGGCCGCGCAGTCCAGCGGGGCCCAGGACGGCAGCGTGGCCCCGGAGCGCGGGCTGCTGCGGCAGAGCGTGTGGGACAACCAGGTCTTCAGCGCCATTGGTGGCAAGCTCGCCCCGCGCCTGTCGATCACCGTGGACACCGCGGTGGTGTCCGACAAGTCGGTCGCCGTGGCCAAGGCCAAGGAGATCGCGGACAACCCGCAACGCGCCGACGAGATCATCAAGTCGCTGGGTGCCAACTCGAAGACCAACCTGGTGAACAAGACCCTGCAACTGGACACCGCGTCCCAGCTCGCCTCGCTGTTCGTGGTGCCGCAGGGCTCGGTGGTCGCCTACCAGTTCGACAACAGCGGTGCCTCCTGGCTGGTCGGCTACGTCAAGAAGCGCGACACCTCGGCCAGCCCGGTCGACATGGACTCGGTCGACCCGCAGCTGATCCCGGCGATCGGCAAGGGCGCCGCCGCGGTCACCGCCGTGCAGCGCGGCCTCAAGGTCAACCCGCGCTACGGGGTGTGGGACCCGCTGGCGCTGAGCCTGGCCCCGAGCACCGGCGAGGCGGTCGGCGTGACCCTGACGGCGAAGACGCAGAACCCGAACCAGTGACCGATCAGCACAACCTCGTTGTCCTGCTTGACCTCCGCCTGGGGGCCGTGCTGCCCGCGGCCGCGCTGCCCGCACTGCGCGGCGCGTCCGCGGTGTACGCGGGCAGCGACCTGCCCGAGCAGGTGCGGCTCGCGCTCGGCGCCGAGCCGGTCGGCGCCACCGAGCAGGTGCTCGCCGCACCGGGACCGGTGGCGTTGATCAGCGCCAGCCTGGCCGAGCCGACCGCCGCCGCACTGCACGCGGCGGGGGCCGTGGTGATCGGCACCGAGCCGCCCGCGGGCGCCGCGCTGCTGGACGCCGTGTCGGTCATGGACCGGCTGCGCTCACCCGGCGGCTGCCCGTGGGACGCCAAGCAGACTCACGACTCACTGCGCCAGTACCTGGTCGAGGAGACCTACGAGCTGCTGGACGCGATCGAGCAGGGTGACCGGCAGGCGCTGCGCGAGGAACTGGGCGACGTGCTGCTGCAGGTGCTGTTCCACGCCAGGGTGGCCGCCGAGGACCCGGCCCCGTTCGACATCGACGGGGTGGCTCAGGACCTGGTGGACAAGCTGGTCGGCAGGCACCCGCACGTGTTCGGCGACGAGGTGGCCGAGGACGACCACCACGACCGGCGCTGGGACGAGCTCAAGCAGGCCGAGAAGCGGCGTGAGTCCAGTGTGGACGGTGTGGCGCTCGGGCAGCCCGCGGTCTCGCTGGCGGGCAAGCTCGCGAGCCGGACGAGCAAGGCTGGGTTCCCGGTGGACCTGCTGCCCGACGGCGAGGGCGCCGGGGTGACGCTGTTCCTGGTGGCCGCGCTGGCCCGGTTGGCCGGTGAGGACCCGGAGGGCGAGCTGCGCGCGGTGGCCAAGCGGTTCGAACGCGAGGTGCGAGCCGCCGAACAGGCCGCCAAGCAGGCCGGACTGGACCAGACCAGGCTCAGCGCGGACGACTGGCGGCGGTACTGGCCCGCGAGCACGTAGCCTGGGTCGCATGCCTGATTCGTCCCCGCCACCCTGGTCGCGCTCGCCCCGCAGCAGTCGTGGCCAGTCGACGGAGCCGTCGAACAGGCTCACCGACACCCTGCCCCGGCAGGGTTCGCCCGTACCCGGTCTCGACGCCGATCCGCCGCGCGGCAGACGTCGCCGCAAGGCCGGGGTCGGCGAGTGGATCGGCCGCCTGTTCCTGGTCGGCCTCGTGGTGGCGCTGGGCGCTGGCGCGATCTTCGCGATCTCCCTGCTGGGCAGCAGGAACAACGGTCCGACCAAGCCCGCGGGGCCGCCGCCGTTCTTCGTGCCGGAACTGGCTGTGGAAGCCAACGCCGCGATCCCGGGACCGGCCTCGGACATCCCCGATCCGGACAAGCCCGGTGCGCCGCCCGCGGAGACCTTCCAGGGCTGGGTGCGGCGCATGGCCTACGTCACCGACCTGCCCGAGCGCGTGCTCGTCGCCTACGCCAAGGCCACGCTGGCGATCCGCGCGAGCAACCCGTCCTGCCACCTGACCTGGTCCACGCTGGCCGCGGTGGGCCGCATCGAGTCCAAGCACGGCCGTTACGGCGGGTCCACCGTCACCGAGAGCGGCGAGGAGTCCAAGCCGATCATCGGGCCCGCGCTGGACGGCACGCAGGGATTCCTGGCCGTGCCCGACACCGACAAGGGTGAGCTGGACGGGGACACCAAGTGGGACCACGCGGTGGGACCGATGCAGTTCACCCCGGAGACCTGGCGCATGCTCGGTGTGCGGGCCAGCGGGGACGGCAAGGCCCCCGACCCGCAGAACATCGACGACGCGAGCCGCACCGCGGGGCGCTACCTGTGCCGCAGCGGTGATCTTTCGGTGCCCAAGACCTGGTGGAAGGCCGTGCTGGTCTACAACAACTCGGTGGACTACGCGCGTTCGGTGTTCAGCAGTGCCGATGCCTACGGCAAGGTGAGCCTGACCAGGGCTTGAGCCACTTGTCCACAGCCGCCGAGTTGTGCACACCTGGATCTTGAGCAAGATCAACTGTCGGGGGTGGGCGGTAGACTGGTGCCGGGGACGCCCCCCAGGGAGTGGCGGGGGACGGTCAGTAGTAGGTGGGGACGATCTTCAGCCCGTGGTGCCGTCGCGCAGGGCGAGCCGGGCGCTGACCTCGCCGAGGGCCTCCTGGTACTCCGGGCGGGGGTTCATCGCCACGGCCAGCCGCAACTGGGTCTGGGCCTCGGCGTGGCGGCCGGTGCGTTGCAGGGTCTTGCCCAGCGCGAACAGGGCGTAGTGGTCGCTGGGGTCCAGTTCCAGCAGGCGGCGCAGGGCCTGCTCGGCGCGGTGGAACTGGGCTGAGTTCAGGTAGGCGCGACCGGCCAGTTGCAGGACGCTGGGCAGGTCCGGCTCGGCATCGAGCACGGGGCCCAGCTCGCGCAGGGCGTCCAGCGGACGTCCGCCGGCGATCAGCGCCTCGGCCCGCCGAAACGCCTCGAAGGTGCCGTCACTCATGGTCAGGCCAACGCTACGCAAGATCGGCTTGTTCCGACAGGCCCAATAGTGGCGCGCGGAAGCCCGGGTTTGCTAGATTGCCCGGTCGGAGCGCACAAAAATAAAGACACCGAAAAGGTGTCTGGTGGCAATATTAAGGGTGTGTGAGGCGAGTTGTCAAGCCCTGCGGGTAATGCGGACAACCAGGAAATAGCGCGTGAGCAGGAGTACGTGACCATGCTCTACGGCCGCCTGGACGGCCTGCGCGAGCAGACCTCGCGCCGACTGGCCGCCGTGCTGCTGGAGACCGGCGGCACGCCTCAGGCCAGGTCCGAGCGGGACACCGCCACAGCCATGCACACCGGGCACCTCGCCCAGTACAGCGCGGTGGAGAACGGCCTGTGCTTCGGGCGGCTGGACTTCACCGACGGCCAGCACCAGCACATCGGCCGGCTGGGCATCTTCGACACCGAGGGCGACTACGAGCCGCTGCTGATGGACTGGCGGGCGCCCGCCGCCCGGCCGTTCTACCTGGCCACCGCCGCCAACCCCGACGGGGTGCTGCGGCGCAGGCACGTGCGCACCCGGCGGCGGGACGTGGTCGCGCTGGACGACGAGGTGCTGGACCTGGCCAGCGCGGCGCCCGGACGCAGTGAGGGCCTGGTCGGCGAGGCCACCCTGCTGGCGGCGGTCAGCGCCAGCCGGACCGGGCGCATGGCCGACATCGTGGCCACCATCCAGGCAGAGCAGGACAAGATCATCCGCGCCGAGCTCAACGGGGTGCTGGTGGTGCAGGGCGGGCCGGGCACCGGCAAGACCGCCGTGGCGCTGCACCGCGCCGCGTACCTGCTCTACACGCACCGCAGGCAGCTGGAGAAGCGCGGTGTGCTGGTGGTCGGGCCGAACGCCACCTTCCTCAACTACATCGGCCAGGTGCTGCCTTCGCTGGGCGAGACCGGGGTGCTGCTGTCCACCGTCGGCGAGCTGTACCCGGGGCTCAAGGCCGTGGGCACCGAGCCCGCCAAGGTCGCCGCGGTCAAGGGCAGGCTGGCGATGGCCGACGCGCTGGCGGCGGCGGTGCGCGACCGGCAGTGGGTGCCGCGCGAGGGCCTGGACCTGGTGCACGAACAGCACGAACTGCACCTGGACCGGCAGACCTGCGCGGACGCGCGCGGCAGGGCGCGGCGTTCCCGGCGACCGCACAACCAGGCCCGCCCCGTGTTCGAACGGGAGATCATCGGCGCGCTGGGCAAGCAGGTGGCGCGCAAGCTGGGCGCGCAGTTCCTGGACGCCGACGACGTGGCCGACATCCGCCGCGAGCTGCGCGAGGACCCGAACGTCATCGCGGCCATCGACAAGCTCTGGCCCGTGCTGACCCCCGAGCAGCTGCTCACCGACCTGTTCGGCTCCGCCAAGCGGCTGGGCGCCACCTCGCGCGCACTGTCCAAACAGGACCGTGACCTGCTGCTGCGCGAGCCGGGCGCGGAGTGGACCCCCGCGGACGCACCGCTGCTGGACGAGGCCGCCGAACTGCTCGGCGAGGACGACCGGGCGGCCAAGGCGGCGGCCGCGGCCAAGCGCCGCAGGGACCTGGCCTACGCCCAGGGCGTGCTGGACATCCTGGACCTGCAGGACGAGGCGGACCCGGACGTGCTGATGGCGGTGGACATGCTGGACGCCGACGCGCTCGTCGCGCGGGTGGCCTCCGGCGAGTACATGACCGCCGCCGAGCGCGCGGCCGACGACCGGACCTGGACCTTCGGCCACGTCATCGTGGACGAGGCGCAGGAGCTCTCGCCGATGGCCTGGCGGGTGCTCATGCGGCGCTGCCCGAGCCGGTCGATGACGGTGGTCGGGGACATCGCGCAGACCGGGGACCTGGCGGGCACCACGTCCTGGCAGGAGGTGCTCGGGCCCTACGTGATGAACCGGTGGAAGCTCGCCGAGCTGACGGTCAACTACCGCACGCCCAGCGAGATCATGGCGGTGGCGACCGAGGTGCTGGCCAACCTGGACCCGTCGGCGGTGCCGCCGAAGTCGGTGCGCGACGCGGGAACCAGCCCGTGGCACCGCCAGGTGGCCGACGGGGAACTGGAGGCCGCGGTCTCGGCGGCGATCGAGCGGGAGCTGGCCGAGATCGGTGAAGGCCGGCTCGCGGTGCTGGCGCCGCGCGCGCTGGTCGACCGGCTCTCTCGTGGCGAGGAGGACCTGGAGAGCCCGGTGGTCGTGCTGACCGTGGGGCAGTCCAAGGGCCTGGAGTTCGACGCCGTGCTGCTGGTCGACCCGCAGGGCGTGCTGGACGAGTCACCGCGCGGGCTCAACGACCTGTACGTGGCGTTGACCCGTGCCACCCAACGACTCGGCGTGCTGCACACCGGGCCGCTGCCCGAGGTGCTCACCGGTCTGGCCGACTAGTCGCGTTGGTGGCCTTCGGGACAGCTCAGGTCCCGAAGGCGGCCAACCCCGTCAGATCGGCGGCAGGGGGTCGTACTGGATGCTGCGGCGCACCTCCCGGGCGCGGTCCGCTCCGGCCAGCCGCACCACCAGGTGCAGGGCCATGTCGATGCCCGCGGACACGCCCGCCGAGGTGATCACGTCCCCGTCGTCGGTGAACCGGTCCTCGGCGCGCACCTCGATGCTCGGGTCCAACTCGGCCAGCCGGTCCAGCGAGGCCCAGTGCGTGGTCGCCGGGCGGCCCTTGAGCAGTCCGGCCGCCGCGAACACCAGCGAGCCGGTGCACACGCTGGTCATCAGCGGCACGGCGGCCCGCTGCTCGCGGACCCAGTCCAGGTGCGCCTGGTCGGTGAGCATCGGGCGGGTGCCCCGGCCGCCGGGGTGCAGCAGCACGTCCCACGGCGGTGAGTCGGCGTAGGAGTGGTCGGGCAGGATCCGCAGGCCCTTGGCGCAGGTCACCGGCTGGCCCGTGGCCGAGAAGGTGGACACGGCGTAACCGTCCTGCGGCCAGGTCCTGGTCCAGTAGGCCAGCACCTCCCAGGGGCCGGTGGCGTCGAGGTCCTCCACCCCGTCGAACAGCAGGATCCCGAGCTGTTTGGTCATGTCCCCAGCCTGCTGCCGCACCCGGTCGGACGCCAGGACGCGTCTCCCACGATTCAGGACGATCACCCAGCGTTTCCCTTGGCCCGGTAGCGTGCCGCCACCGGGGGACAGGGCCGCCCGGCTAGGCTGGTCGGCGGTGGAGTCGGCTGCGCAAGTTTTTTTGGGCTGAATAGGAGTTCTAGTGGCGGTCATCGAGCAGGTCGGCGCGCGCGAGATTCTGGACTCGCGGGGCAACCCGACCGTCGAGGTAGAGGTGGCGCTGGACGACGGCACGCTGGCCAGGGCCGCGGTGCCCTCCGGTGCCTCCACGGGCGAGCACGAGGCCGTGGAACTACGCGACGGCGACACCAGCCGCTACAACGGCAAGGGCGTGGAGAAGGCCGTCACCGCCGTGCTCGACGAGATCGGTCCCGAGCTGGTCGGCATCGAGGCCGTGGAGCAGCGGGTGGTGGACCAGAAGCTGGTCGACCTGGACGGCACCCCGGACAAGAGCCGGCTCGGCGCCAACGCCATCCTCGGCGTCTCGCTCGCGGTGGCCAAGGCCGCAGCCGAGTCCAGCGGCCTGGAGCTGTTCCGCTACGTCGGCGGCCCGAACGCGCACATCCTGCCGGTGCCGATGCTGAACATCCTCAACGGCGGCTCGCACGCCGACACGGACGTGGACATCCAGGAGTTCATGATCGCGCCGATCGGCGCGGAGTCCTTCCGCGAGGCCCTGCGCTGGGGCGCGGAGGTCTACCACTCGCTCAAGTCGGTGCTCAAGGGCAAGGGCCTGGCCACCGGCCTCGGCGACGAGGGCGGGTTCGCGCCGAACCTGTCCAGCAACCGCGAGGCGCTGGACCTGATCCTGGCCGCCATCGAGAAGGCGGGCTACAAGGTCGGCACCGACATCGCGCTCGCGCTGGACGTGGCCGCCACCGAGTTCTACTCCGACGGTGCCTACACCTTCGAGAAGACCAAGCGCAGCGCCGAGCAGCTCACCGCGTACTACACCGAGCTGGTCAACGCCTACCCGCTGGTCTCCATCGAGGACGGCCTGTCCGAGGACGACTGGGACGGCTGGGTGCAGCTGACCGCCGAGCTGGGCGAGAAGGTGCAGCTGGTCGGCGACGACCTGTTCGTCACCAACCCGGAGCGCCTGGAGGAGGGCATCTCCCGCCGCGCCGCCAACGCGCTGCTGGTGAAGGTCAACCAGATCGGCACCCTGTCGGAGACCCTGGACGCGGTCGCCCTGGCCACCTCCTACGGCTACAAGTCGATGATGAGCCACCGCTCCGGCGAGACCGAGGACACCACCATCGCCGACCTGGCCGTGGCCACCGGCGTCGGCCAGATCAAGACCGGTGCCCCGGCCCGCGGCGAGCGCACCGCCAAGTACAACCAGCTGCTGCGCATCGAGGAGACCCTCGGTGACGCCGCCCGCTACGCGGGTGAGCTGGCCTTCCCCCGGTTCAGCCCGCGGAGCTGACCCGTGGCCGAACGCGAGCACGGTCGGGAGACCCGGCGCCGCGGGGACTCCGATCCCGCGGCGCGCCGGGCCGACCGTGCTCGTCGGCCCCGGCGCGAGCAGCGCGCCAAGCAGGAGCAGCCGCAGCCGCCCGCGCGCCGTCCGGCGGGCGGGCGGGCGCGGTCCGGCTCGGGAGCGGGCACCGGCGGCGCCTTCCGGCTGTCGGCGACCCGGCGGGCCGCGGTGCTGGCGATGGTGGTGTGCGCGCTGGCGCTGACCGTGGCGCTGCCGCTGCGGACCTACCTCACCCAGCACGCCCAGGTGCAGAGCGAGCTGGACAAGCAGACCCAGCTCAAGGCCCTGGAACAGCAGTTGGAGCAGCGCAAGTCGCAGCTGGCCGACCCGGCGCAGGTGGAGGCCGAGGCGCGGCGCAGGCTGCGCATGGTGATGCCGGGGGAGACCCCGTACACCGTGCAGCTCCCCGGCGACGGTCAGCAGTCCGACCAGCAGACCTCGCCGCAACAACAGACCTCGACGAAACCTTGGTACGCACAGTTGTGGGACTCGATCACCGGGAGCGGCTCGTGACGGCACGGGCCTACGAGCCGGTCTCCGAAGCAGACTTCGACACCATCGCCGCCCAGCTCGGGCGCAGGCCCAGGGCACTGCGGGCGGTCGCGGCGCGCTGCCCCAGCGGGCACCCCGCGGTGGTGCAGACCAGCCCTCGGCTGGAGGACGGCACGCCGTTCCCCACGCTGTACTACCTGACCTGCCCCCGGCTGACCTCCCTGGCCAGCACGCTGGAGGCCGCCGGACTGATGAAGGAGATGACCGCCCGCCTGGCCGAGGACGAGGAGCTCGCCGCGGCCTACCTGCGCGCGCACCAGACCTACCTGGCCGAGCGGGACGCCATCGACCCGCTCGGGCACGAGGTGAGCGCGGGCGGCATGCCGGGCCGGGTCAAGTGCCTGCACGTGCACATCGCGCACGCGCTGGCCGCGGGCCCTGGGGTGAACCCGTTCGGCGACGAGGCGCTGGCCGCTTTGTCCGGTTCCTGGCCTTCCGGCGACTGCGCGGCACAGGGCTGAAACCTGTCCGTCACCTGAGCCACCCTGCGGAAGTTGTGGCTCGGGTGATGAACACGGGACCCCCAAATGGCCTACGGGATGTTGTCATCCAGGCAAATCTCACCCGAGCAAGTGACACCTTCGTGGGTATGGGGCAGGCTGACTGTGACATAACAGGTCGTCAGCAACGATCACTTCGGGTGTGAGTGGTCGAGACGAGGAGTGTGGGGCCGTCGTGGGTGTGCACAGCGTCCGAGCCGGGAAGCCGAAGCCAGCGCGTGTCGCACCCGATCGACGGTTGCGCGCGGCGATGGCCGTGACAGCACTGCTGGCGCCGGTTGTGCTGGCCGGGGACGCGACCGCGTCCTGGCTCAACACGGCCAACCAGGCGCCGTTGAGCGGTCCGGTCAACGCGGCCGAGGTGCCGAGCAGCCCGCTGGGCGCCACCGGCAGATTGCCCGAATCCGCCCAGCTGGGCCCCGAGGTGCTGGACCCGAACGACTCGGGTCAGGCCAGCTCGCTGCCCAACGGGCCGATGGGCATCCCCTCCGCCGCGATGGCCGCCTACCGCAAGGCCGAGCAGATCCTCGCTCGCACCACGCCCAACTGCCACATGGACTGGTCCCTGCTGGCCGGTATCGGGCACGTCGAGTCGGGGCACGCCAGCGGGGGTGCCGTGGACGCGCAGGGCAACACCCTGCGGCCCATCCTGGGCCCGGTGCTCAGCGGCGGCTCCGGCTTCGCGGCGATCGCCGACACCGACGGCGGCAAGTGGGACGGCGACCCGGTGTGGGACCGCGCGGTGGGCCCGATGCAGTTCATCCCGTCCACCTGGCTCAGCTACGCGGCGATCTCCAACGCCAAGGGCTACGGGCAGGCCGACCCGAACAACATCTACGACGCCGCGCTGGCCGCGGGCAACTACCTGTGCGCGAGCGGTGGGGACATGCGCAACCGCCAGCAGCGCGCCGCCGCGGTGTTCAACTACAACCACTCCGACAGCTACGTGCAGACCGTGCTGGCCTGGGCTGACGCGTACGCCTCCGGGGCCAGCGAGGTCCCCAACGTCTCCGGTGTCGAGCCGGTGCTGCCGCTGTCCAAGCAGCAGCCCGTGCAGGGCCCGCCGGCCGACCCGGTGCACCCCGCCCAGCCGCAGACGCCGGCCACGACGGCCCCCACCACCACGACGGTGACCAGCACGCCCACGTCGACCACGACCGTGACCACCACGACGACGCCCACGTCGACCACCACGGTCACCACCACGACGACGCCCCCGTGCACCACGACCACCACGACGGTCACCACCACGACCACGCCGACGACGACCACGACCCCCGCGTCGACCACCACCTCGTCGCCGACCTCGACCACGACCACCACGGCCCCCACCACCACGACGACCACCACCAAGTCCTCCGGCGGCGGCTGCCACTGACGTGACGCGAAGGTGGCTTTCGCCGCGTCCAACGCGGCGAAAGCCACCTTCGCTGCGTCTTGGCGCCGTCCAGCCGTGCCATGAAGGTGCCCTTTGAGACGTTGAGCGTCGCGAAGGGCACCTTCATGTCGTGAGCGCCGTTGGCCGGTCCGGCGACTAGCGTGGGGCCATGCCGCGTGTAGCCGCCATCGACTGCGGGACCAACTCGATCCGCTTGCTCATCGCCGACGTCACCCTGCGTGAGGACGGCACCAGCTGGCTCAGGGACGTGCACCGGGAAATGCGCATCGTCCGCCTTGGTCAGGGGGTTGACGCGACCGGTGTGCTCGCCCCCGAGGCGCTGGCCCGCACCCGCGCCGCGCTCGCCGACTACACCGCGTTGCTGCGCCGCAAGGGTGCCGAGCGGGTCCGCATGGTGGCCACCTCGGCCACCAGGGACGCGGCCAACCGGGACGAGTTCTTCGCGATGACCCGCGAGGTGCTGGGCGTGGCGGCCGAGGTCATCTCCGGGGACGAGGAGGCGCGGCTGTCGTTCACCGGGGCGGTCGGCGACTGCGACCCGGCGGACGGCCCGTTCCTGGTGGTGGACATCGGCGGTGGGTCCACCGAGCTGGTGCTGGGCACCTGGGACGGCGGGACCGCCCAGGTGCGGGCCGCCAAGTCGGTGGACGTGGGCTGCGTGCGGATCACCGAGCGCTGCCTGCCCGAGGACCCGCCGAGCGCCGAACAGGTCGGCGCCGCGGAGGAGTTCGCGAACTCCGTGCTGGACAAGGCTTTTGAGGCCGTACCGGTGCAGCAGGCGCGGACCTGGATCGGGGTGGCGGGCACGGTGACCACCCTGTCCGCGATCGCACAGGACCTTCCTGAGTACGACTCGGAAACGGTGCACCTGTCCCGGCTGAGCACCGATCAGATCCGGTCGCTGGCCAAGCGGTTGCTGACGATCGGGCGGGAGGAGCGGGCGGCCATCCCGACCATCCACCCGGGCCGGGTTGACGTGATCGGTGGCGGCGCGGTAGTGCTGCGCGCGCTGGCGGAGCGACTGTCCGAACGGGCCGCGATCACAGAGTTGTTGGTGAGTGAACACGACATTCTGGACGGCATCGCGCTGTCCCTCGCGCGCTGAGCCGGTGTGCGCAGCGTGAGCGTGCTCTGTCGGTGAGTGGTGCTCAGGCCACCGCCAGCACCCGGTTGGCTACTTTCTGCCATTCGAGTGGCCGATGCACACGCATTGTGATTGCTTTGTGATCTACCCCTCTGTGACGGGGGCTGCAGTGCTGACTACGTTCGCTGGGTTAGCAGCACCACGGAGTGGTGGTGCTGCCATCGTCGGCGCCCGTCCTGACCGGTCGGCGCCCGGCGTGGGGATCTCTGGGAGGGTCTTGATGGGCAAGCGGAAGATGGCGGCGTTTGTCGCCGTGCCCGCGGCCGTCGCGCTGCTGGCGACCGGCTGTGGTGGCGGCGGCAGCACCGCCGGGGCGGACAACAGCGACGGGGCGGTGTCGATCTACGGCACCGAGCCGCAGCACCCGCTGACTCCGGGTAACACCAACGAGCAGGGCGGCATCCGGGTCATCGACGAGCTCTACGCGGGCCTCGTCGGCTTCGACCCGGACAACGCCAAGCCGTACAACCTGATGGCCGAGTCGATCACCAGCTCGGACGCCAAGGTGTACGACATCAAGATCAAGAAGGGCTGGAAGTTCCACGACGGGACCGAGGTCAAGTCGCACAACTTCGTCGACGCCTGGAACTACGCGGCGCTGGCCACCAACGCCCAGATCAACGCGGACTTCTTCTCGCAGATCCAGGGCTTCGACGAGGTCCACCCGGACAGCAAGGACGCCAAGCCCACCGCCCAGACCATGTCCGGGCTCAAGGTCGTCGGCGACTACGAGTTCCAGGTGACCCTCAAGGCACCGTTCTCGGTGTTCCCGGTCAAGGTCGGCTACGAGGGCTTCGACCCGCTGCCCGACGTGTTCTTCAAGGACCCCAAGAAGTTCGAGCAGAACCCCATCGGCAACGGCCCGATGAAGTTCGTGTCCTACACGCCCAACCAGGACATCAAGCTCACCCGCTTCGACGGCTACCAGGGGCAGGACGCGGTCCACTTCAAGGACCTCGACATCAAGACCTACTCCGACCTGAACACCGCCTACAGCGACCTCCAGGGCGGTCAGCTGGACTTCCTGGACCTGATGCCGCCCGCCGCGCTGGTCGGTGACAAGTACAAGGCGGACCTCCAGGGCCGCGCGCTGAACACCACGCTGATCGACATCGACACGATCGCCGTGCCGTACTACGTGCCGGGCTACAACAACCCGGACCTGCGCAAGGCCATCTCGCTGTCCATCGACCGCGACGGCATCATCAAGCAGGTCCTGAACAACGCCTACACCACGGCGAACAGCTACTTCGCCTCCAGCCTCGACGGCAACGTGCCGAACTCCTGCGAGTTCTGCAAGTACGACCCCGAGGCCGCCAAGGCCGCGTTCACCAAGTCCGGCTTCACCGGCAAGCTGACCATCGCCTCCAACTCCGACGGTGGCCACAAGGAGGCGCTGACCGCGGTCTGCAACTCCATCACCAAGGTGCTCGGCGTGTCCTGCGACTTCGTGCCGCAGACCAGCCTTGGCCAGTTCCGCTCGATGATCACCTCGCACCAGGCCACCGGTATGGTCCGCTCCGACTGGTCGGCCGACTACCCGTCGATCGAGAACTTCCTCAACCCGCTGTACAAGACCGGCGCCTCCTCCAACGACTCGACCTACAGCAACCCGGCGGTCGACAAGCTGCTGGAGCAGGCCGACTCCACCGCGGACAAGGACGGCGCGATCAAGCTGTACCAGCAGGCCGAGGCCCTGATCGCCAAGGACCTGCCGAGCATCCCGCTGTGGAGCGAGAAGGGCACCGGCGGCTACTCCAGCAAGCTCAGCGCGGCCAAGCTGAGCTGGAAGCGCCAGCCCGACCTGTCGTCCTTCCGACTCGCCAGCTAAGCCGGTCCAGGACATTCCCGTGGGCCGCCGGATCCCCAAGTGGGACGGCGGCCCACGGGCTTCCTGCTGACCAGCTCCCACCACAAGGAGCGGACGTATGGGTCGCTACGTTCTGCGACGCCTGCTGCAACTGATACCAGTTTTCTTCGGTACCACGTTCATCATCTACGCGTTGGTCTGGGCCATCCCGGTCGATCCGTTCGCGGGCAAGTGCGGCCAGCGGCCGTGCCCGCCGGAGTACGTGGCCAAGATGCGCGCGGACTTCAACCTCGACGACAACCTGCTCGTCCAGTACATCAAGTACCTGGGCAAGCTGTTCACCGGCAACTTCGGGCAGACCTTCAGCGGGGTCGACGTCAGCACGCTGATCGCCAACGCCTACCCGATCACCATCCGGCTCGCCATCATCGCGCTGATCATCGAAGCCGTCATCGGCATCATCGCCGGCGTGCTGACCGGTCTGCGCAAGAACGGCTTCCTGGACAACCTGGTGCTCATCTCCACGTTGTTCCTGATCTCGCTGCCGGTGTTCGTCACCGGTTTCGTGCTCAAGCTGCTCTTCAACGTCTCGGTGCCCAACAGCGCGCCGTTCTTCGACCTGATCGTGCCCGGCTTCGTGCTCGGCAGCCTGTCGATGGCCTACGTCGCCCGGTTGACCAGGACCTCCATCGCCGAGAACCGCCGCGCCGACTTCGTGCGCACCGCGATCGCCAAGGGCCTGCCCGGCAAGCGCGTGGTGGGGGTGCACCTGCTGCGCAACTCGGTGATCCCCGTGGTCACCTTCCTCGGCACCGACCTCGGTGCCCTGATGGGCGGTGCGATCGTCACCGAGGGCGTGTTCAACATCCACGGCATCGGTGGCCTGGTGTTCATCAACATCCAGCAGCAGCAGGGCGTGGTCGTCACCGGCGTGGTAACCCTGCTCGTGCTCGTCTACCTGGTGATGAGCCTGGTCGTCGACCTGCTCTACGCCGTACTCGACCCGAGGATCCGCTATGAGTGACCCCACCGCAGCGAGCAGCGGTCCGGCCCTGGACCAGGGCGCGGAGACCCGGCTGGACGACTCCCGCAAGCAGGACAAGCCGCGCAGCCTGGGCAGCGACGCCTGGCGCGAACTGCGCCGCAAGCCCGCGTTCACGATCTCGCTGGCCATCATCCTGCTGGTCGTGCTCATCGCGCTGTTCCCGGGCCTGTTCAGTCACGTCGACCCCAACGCGGCCGACATCAACCACGCCAGGCAGGGCCCGTCCGGCCAGGCCTGGTTCGGCTACGACGTGCAGGGCTCGGACATGTTCTCCCGGGTCATCTACGGCGCGCGCGCCTCACTGCTGGTCGGTGTGCTGTCCACGATCGGCACGGTGGTCATCGGCGCGCTGGTCGGCATCATCGCCGGCTACTACGGCCGCTGGGCGGACAGCGTGCTGTCCCGGTTCGCCGACATCTTCGCCGGACTGCCCTTCGTGCTCGGCGCCATCGTCATCCTGATGACCTTCAACGCCCCCGGCAGCAACCCCGGCGAGGTGCGGATCATCACCCAGGTGGTGCTGTCCATCGCGGTGCTGTCCTGGCCGGTGGCCATGCGCATCATGCGCGCCGCCACGCTGGTCGCCAAGCAGCAGGACTACGTCAAGGCTGCGCGGGGACTGGGCGCGGGCCCGATGCGGATCATCTTCCGGCACCTGATGCCCAACACCGTCGCCCCGGTCATGGTGTACGCGACCATCGCGCTGGGCGCCAACATCGGCGCCGAGGCCACCCTGGCCTACCTGGGCATCGGCCTGCACGCCCCGGTCGTGTCCTGGGGCGTGATGATCAGCGACGCGCGGGACTACTTCACCGTGGCCCCGCACATGGTGCTGTTCCCGGCCGCCTTCGTCAGCGTCACCGTGCTGGCGTTCGTGATGCTGGGCGACGCCGTGCGCGACGCCCTCGACCCCAAGTCCCGATAGGAGGAAAAGTCCGTGGCAGAGACCGTGTACGACGGCTCCTCCGGGGAGTTCGTGCCGCCCGAGGAAGTGACGGCGGCAGGTGGCGAGCCCTTGCTCCAGGTGCTCGGCCTGCAGGTCGAGTTCCGCACCCGCGACGGCGTGGCCAAGGTCCTCAACGGCGTGAGCTACCACGTCAACGCCGGGGAAACCGTTGCCGTGCTGGGGGAATCCGGTTCCGGCAAGAGCGTCACCGCGCAGACCATCATGGGCATCCTGGACACCCCGCCCGCGTTCGTCACCGGCGGTTCGGTGAAGTTCAAGGGCGAGGAACTGCTCACCGCGACCCCCGAGCGCCGCCGCAAGGTGCGCGGCGAGGGCATCGCGATGATCTTCCAGGACGCGCTGTCCGCACTGAACCCCGTGTTCACCGTGGGCTTCCAGATCGCCGAGCAGTTGCGCGGCCGGCGCGGCATGAGCAAGGCCGAGGCCAAGAAGGCAGCGATCGAGCTGCTGGAACAGGTCAAGATCCCCAACGCCAAGGGCCGGTTCGGGGAGTACCCGCACCAGTTCTCCGGCGGCATGCGGCAGCGCGCGATGATCGCGATGTCGCTGGCGCTGGACCCCGAGGTGCTCATCGCCGACGAGCCCACCACGGCGCTGGACGTCACCGTGCAGGCCCAGATCATGGACCTGCTCTCGGAGATCCAGCGCGAGCGCAACATGGGCATGGTGCTGATCACCCACGACCTGGGCGTGGTCGCCGAGGTCGCGGACCGGATCGCGGTGATGTACGCGGGCCGGATCGTGGAGTCCGGGGACGCCCGCTCCATCTACGCCAAGCCCGGCCACCCCTACACGATCGCGCTGCTGGAGTCGCTGCCGCGACTGGACCTCAAGGGCCAGCAGCTCAACACGATCAAGGGGCTGCCGCCGAGCCTGACCAACATCCCGCCGGGGTGTCCGTTCAACCCGCGGTGCCGGATGGCGCAGGACATCTGCCGCACCGAGGTGCCCGAGTCGGTGGCACTGGGCGATGGCCGTTCCAGCGCCTGCCACTTCACCGGGGAGCTGATGCAGCGTGTCTGAGACCATCCTCGAGGTCCGCGACCTCGTGAAGCACTTCCCGGTGCAGGTCGGCGTGCTGTTCAAGCGCACCATCGGGCACGTCAAGGCCGTGGACGGGGTGTCCTTCGACCTGCGCAAGGGCGAGACCCTCGGCGTGGTCGGCGAGTCCGGCTGCGGGAAGTCCACGCTGGCCCAGGTGCTGATGCGCCTGGAGAAGGCCACCTCGGGCACCGTGAAGTTCGAGGGCCGCGACATCTTCGGGCTCAAGGGCCAGGAGCTGCGCAGGCTGCGTCGGGACATCCAGATCGTGTTGCAGGACCCGTACACCTCGCTCAACCCGAGGATGACGGTCGGCGACCTGGTCGGCGAGCCCTTCGAGATCCACACCGAGGTCGCGCCCAAGGGTGACCGGCAGCGCAAGGTGCAGGAGCTGCTGGAGGTGGTCGGGCTCAACCCCGAGCACATCAACCGCTACCCGCACCAGTTCTCCGGCGGTCAGCGCCAGCGCATCGGCATCGCGCGGGCACTCGCCCTGCGGCCCAAGGTGATCATCTGTGACGAGCCGGTGTCCGCGCTGGACGTCTCGGTGCAGGCACAGGTGATGAACCTGCTCGACGAGCTGCAGACCGAGTTCGACCTGTCCTACGTGTTCATCGCGCACGACCTGTCCGTGGTGCGGCACCTGTCCGACCGGGTCGCCGTCATGTACCTCGGCAAGGTCGTCGAGCTGGGCACCGACGAGCAGATCTACGAGCACCCCACGCACCCGTACACGCAGGCCCTGCTGTCCGCGGTGCCGGTGCCCGACCCCGAGCTGCGGGGTCGGCGGGAGGTCATCCGGCTCACCGGTGACGTGCCCAGCCCGGTCAACCCGCCCTCGGGCTGCCGGTTCCGCACCCGGTGCTGGAAGGCCCAGGACATCTGCGCCACCGAGGAGCCCCCGCTGACCGAGCGGCTCGGCCACCTCAGCGCCTGCCACTTCGCCGAGGAACACCCCCACGTCGCAGTGGTCTAGCGCCCGCCAGTAGTAGTGCCGTGAAGGTGCCGTTTGAGACGTTGAACGTCTCAAACGGCACCTTCATGTCTTGGGGGCGGCGGAGTTGTCAGAGGTCCGGCGCAGGATGTCGGCATGAGGCGAGGGAACTGGGCGCTCGACGTCGACCGGTTGTGGCGGGCGAGCCGCAAAGGAGTCATCCAGGTCGCTGCACTGGACAGACTTGGTGTGCCACAACGAACTTCGTATCGGCGCTGTCTGCCGGGCGGCCCATGGCGCTGGCTGTTGCCAGGCATCGTGTTGCTCGCCGCGAGCCCGCCGACCACCGCCCAACGGGTCGAGGCCGCGCTGCTGCACTGCGGTGACGGCGCGATGCTCACCGGCGTGGCGGCCGCTCGCCGCCACGGCATGCGCAACCTTCCCGACGAGGATGAGCTACACCTGTTGGTGCGCAAGGAAAGACGTGTGCAGAGCACCGGTTTCGTGCACGTGGAGAGAACGAGCAACCTGCCGCGCCCGGAGATCCGTGACGGGGTACCGTTGGCCCCGTTGGGCAGGGCCGCGCTAGATGCCGCGCGGCGGATGCGGGCCACCGACCCGATCCGAGCCCTGCTCGCAGAAGTCGTACAACGCGGCCGGTGCGGACCTGTCGAGCTGATCACCGAACTGGATGCCGGTAGCCAACGAGGATCGGCCTTGCCCCGGCAGGTCCTCGGTGAGGTGCTCGGGGGTGCCAGATCTGTCGCCGAGTCCCAGGCACTCGCGTTGTGGCGCAGGTCGAAACTCCCACCCGCGCAGTGGAACACGCCGGTGTTCGACAGCGCTGGTGATCTCGTCGCGATCCCGGACGCCTGGTTCGAGGAGGTGGCCTTGGCATGGGAGATCGACTCCGTTGAGTTCCACCTCGGACCTGAGGGCTACGCCCGCACGCTGGCGCGCAACACCAGGTACGCCGCGGCCGGGGTGCTCGTGGTGCAGACCCTGCCCTCGCGGTTGCGCGATGATCCGCGCGGAGTCCTCGACGAACTGCGTGCCGCCTACGCAGCGGCCGCGTCTCGTCCCCGGCCACCCGTGCACACACGCCCACTGGTCCCGTCATGAAGGTGCCCTTCACGACGTTGGGTGTCTGCAACGGCACCTTCATGACGGTGGCTGAGGGCTCACCGCCCCGCACCCGATGTCCCGAAGGTGCCCTTCGTGACGTTGAACGTCGCAAAGGGCACCTTCGGGGCGCAGCGGAGTCAGCTCGTGCAGGCCGAACGCAGGAAGGCGGCGAGGTCGGCGGACTGCTGGACGCGGCTGGGCTCGTGCACGTACATCATGTGCCCGGCCTCGTAGTAGGCGATGTCGATGTTGGCGTGCAGCTCGCGCGGGATCGCCAGGTGGGCCAGGACGTGCTCGGTGGCGGCGAAGGGCGTGGCGCCGTCGTGGTAGCCGAGCGCGAAGTGCACCTTGAGGTGCGGGTTGGCGCGCATGGCGGCGGCGAGCTTGTCGGTGACGGTGACGTGCGAGTTCTCGAACTCCTTGTACGACCAGGGGTGCACCTTGTCGGAGAGCACCTCGTAGGGCAGGTCGCTGAGGTAGTCGAGTTCGGCGCGCAGGTAGTGGTTCAGGGTGGTGGCGTAGGGGCCGATGATGGCGGTCATCGACGGGTCCTCGCTCATCCACTCACGGCCGTAGTCGCTGTCCCAGCCGGTGAACCGGCCGTCGAGGCGCCCAACGGTCAACCGCTTGCCGCGCAACAGTTCGGTGAAGAACCTCAGGTGCTCGATGCGCAGGTCCACCCGGTCCACGTAATCCGGCGACAGGCCGGTGATCCGGGCGAGCCGGTCCACAACGGACTGGCGTTCCTGCTCGGTGAGGCGGCTGCCGCGGGCCAGCGCCCAGGGGTAGTCGCGCTCGACGAACTCGTTGGCCTCGGCCACGACCTCGGCGAGCGGGCGGTCCCCGTGCAGGCCGTGGTAGTGCGCGATGGCGGCGTAGGTGGGCACGAACAGCACGTAGGGCAGGTCGTTGCCGGTGGAGAAGTCGAGAGTGGTGAAGTCCAGTGCGGTGGAGATGAGCATCAGTCCGTTGAAGTACATGCCGTACTTCTGTTGAAGGTGCGCGGCCACCCCGGCGGCCCGGGTGGTGCCATAGGACTCGCCGGCGAGGAACTTCGGGGAGATCCAGCGGCCGTTGCGCGAGGTCCACAGGCGGATCACCTCGGCCACGGACTCGATGTCGGCCTTGAACCCGTGGTACTCGTCGGACTTGCCGCCCTTGACCGAGCGGGAGTACCCGGTGGACACCGGGTCGATGAACACCAGGTCGCTGTGCGCCAGCAGGGTCTCGGCGTTGTCGACCAGCGCGTACGGCGGGGCGGCGGGCGCACCGGCGTCCCCGCTGACCACCCGGCGCGGCCCGAGCAGGCCCAGGTGCAGCCACACGCTGGCCGAGCCGGGGCCGCCGTTGAAGGCGAAGGTCACCGGCCGGTCGGCGGCCTGGACCCCGTCCAGGGTGTACGCGGTGAGGAACACCTCGGCCTTGGCCTGGTTGCCGTCGAACTTGCCCTCGCTGACGACCTCCTGGCGCAGCACCACGCGCCCGGTCGTCGCCGTGTAGGACAGCTCCCGGCCGTCCGCGGTGATGCTGTGGCTGGTCGCCACCAACTCGTCGACGGGGTTCGGGGTCTCGCTGTCCTCGGTGGTGTCTGCCATGGTTGAACCCTAATGAACCAGGACCTAGTCGAACTCGGTGATTCGATCACGCGGTGCCGTGCCTGTCCCCGGTTGGTGGCGTGGCGGGAGCAGGCCGCCAGGGAGAAGCGGCCCGCCTACCGGGACGAGCAGTACTGGGCCCGGCCGGTGCCCGGCTTCGGCCCCGACGACGCCTCGATCGCGATCGTCGGACTGGCGCCCGCAGCGCACGGGTCCAACCGCACCGGGCGCATGTTCACCGGGGACCGCTCCGGTGACTTCCTGTTCGAGGCGCTGCACGCGGTCGGGCTCGCCTCGCAGGCCGAGGCAACGCACCTCGGTGACGGCCTGGAGCTGTACCGCACCAGGATGGCGGCCCCGGTGCGCTGTGCCCCGCCGGAGAACAAGCCGACCCCGCAGGAGCGGGACAACTGCCGTCACTGGCTGGCGCGCGAATTCGAGCTGCTGCGGCCGACCCTGCGGGCGGTCGTGGTGCTGGGTGCGTTCGGCTGGCAGGCGCTGTTGCCGGTGCTGGCGGAGGCGGGCTGGCAGGCGCCCAGGCCGCGCCCACGGTTCGGGCACGGCGCCGAGGTGGTGCTGCCCGCCACCGACGAGGGCGCGGACCTGGTGCTGCTGGGGTGCTTCCACCCGAGCCCGCACAACACGCAGACCCGGCGGCTGACGCAGGAGATGGTCCGCGAGGTGCTGCGCCGCGCGATCAGCCGAGCGTGAGCGCGACGCCGAGCACCGTGCGCGAGCCGGGGTGCTCGGTGAGCGTCCAGACCCGCTTGGCCGCCGGGTCGTAGGACAGGTCCTCCGGGCCGGGCGGCAGGCTGCTCGACGTGGCGGCGGCGCCGACGCGCTCGTCGTAGAGCACCCCGTCCTTGCTGGCGCTCTGGCTGCGCGAGGAGGCGAACTCGCCCTTGTACGAGACCGCGCCCTGAAGGTTCTGGTGCGGGCTCTGGTAGGCCGCCGCGGCCTTGCCGGTGGCCAGCTTGCCGTCGGCGGCCAGGGACCAGCGGACCAGCCGGGCGCCCGCCTTGCCGTTGTAGTACTCGCCGGTCAGCAGTGAGGGCGGGCTGGTGCTGCGGTCGACCCCGATGTAGGAGAAGCACAGCGGGGCGGTCAGCGAGCTGGGCGGCGGGTCGCAGTCCCCGGATCCGCTCTGCCGGTACGAGCCCACCTGTGCGACCACGTAGCGGTAGTCGTAGGCGTAGTACTTGCCGTCCGACTGCTTGCCGATCTTGCTCTTGCCCGGGTCGGCCGCGGTGCGCCAGATGTGCCGAAGGTCGAACACCCGCAGGCCGTGTGCGGTGTCCACCACGTACAGGTAGTCGCCGACCAGCGCGATGCCGCCGGCGTGCACCTTGACCGGGCCGAAGTTGTCCGCCGCGGTGGGCTCGACCAGCAGCGCGTGCCGGTACTTCACGTGCGCGGGGTCGTGGTAGTCGGCGAAGGTCAGCCGCACGCCCTTGTCCCCGGTCTTGTTGTACCAACTGGTCAGGACCATCTTGGGCTGGCCGCCGGTCGCGTCCCAGCTGCCCGACAGGCCCTGCGGGTACCAGTCGGCGGTGGAGTTGTCCCCGCTGTCCCAGCAGAAGCTGGCGGCCCCGTGGCAGCCCGCGGTGGCCGTCCGGTTGGCGTCCGCGAGCACGTCGGCGACCTTGGCGTTGGCGAGCTTGGCGTCCAGCGCGGTGACGCGGGGCGCGTACTTGGCGAAGCTGCCGCCCTCAGCCAGCGCGTACGGCGTGGCGTTGATCTGCGTCAGCGTGCTCGGCGCGGCTCCGGCGGCGGGGGCGGCGGCCGTGGCGGCCAGCACCGCCGAGGCCAGCAGGGTGGCTGCAACTGTTCGGCGCATGCCTGAAGCCCTAACAGATGACCGATCGGCGCGGTGCCCTCCTGGGCAGGCTTTCCCGCGGTTTGCGCCGAACGCAGCAGTGTGGGTCACGTTCCGGGGATGTCACTCAGAGTGTGCGAACTACCCTCGCGTAGTGGTCCATTCGGGGATATGAACCGATTCGGATGTCCGAACGAACTCGGACATCCTGCCGCAACACGCCACTATCCGTGATCGTCATCACGAGCGATTGGCGTCACATCGGGCCGTTTGAGGTCAGCGGCCACTGGCCCTCGGTGCGACCATGAGCGTATGGCGGCAGTGAAGTCGGAACCATCGAGGAACCTACCCAAAAGGATTCTCATTGTCGGCGGCGGTTACGTGGGCATGTACACCGCGCTCGGCCTGCAGAAGAAGCTGCGTTCCCGTGAGGCGTCGGTGACGGTGGTCGACCCGCAGCCGCACATGACCTACCAGCCCTTCCTGCCCGAGGCGGCGGCCGGCTCCATCGAGCCCAGGCACGTCGTGGTGCCGCTGCGCCGCGTGCTCAAGCGCTGCCACGTGCTGACCGGCCGGGTCACCAAGATCGACCACGCGGCGAAGACCGCCACCGTGGAGGCGCTGGACGGCCACATCGAGGAGGTCGGCTACGACACGCTCGTGGTCGCACTGGGCTCGGTGGCCCGCACGCTGCCCATCCCCGGCCTGCCCGAGCGGGGCATCGCGTTCAAGACCATCGGCGAGGCCATCTACCTGCGCAACCACGTGCTCTCCCGGCTGGACCTGGCCTCGACCACCGACGACCCGGAGCTGCGCCGCAGGCTGCTGACCTTCGTGGTCATCGGCGGCGGCTACGCGGGCATCGAGGCGCTGGCCGAGCTGGAGGACATGGCCCGCTACGCCACGCGGTACTACGACACGCTGGACCAGAAGGACATGCGCTGGGTGCTGGTCGAGGCCGCCGGCCGGGTGATGCCCGAGGTGCGGCCGAGCCTGGGCGTGTACACGGTCAAGCAGCTCGAGGAGCGCGGCATCGAGTGCTTCCTGGACACCCGGGTCAAGTCCATGGAGGACGGGCACGTGGTGCTGGACGACGGCACCGAGTTCGACGCCGAGACGATCATCTGGACGGCCGGGGTCAAGGCCAACCCGGTGCTGGCCAACACCGACCTGCCGCTGGACCAGCGCGGCCGGGTGCTGTGCACCGCCGCCATGCAGGTGCAGGGCGTGGACAATGCCTGGGCCGCCGGGGACAACGCCGCGGTGCCGGACCTGTCCAAGACCGACGAGGACCCCGCGGCCACATGCAGCCCCTCGGCGCAGCACGCCGTACGCCAGGCCAAGCAGCTGTCCAAGAACATCGTGCGCGTGCTGCGCGGGGGCAAGCCGCGGGTCTACACGCACAAGTACGCCGGTTCGGTGGCCAGCCTGGGGCTCTACAAGGGCGTCGCGGACGTCTACGGGGTCAAGGCCAGGGGCTTCGTGGCCTGGGGCATGCACCGCGCGTACCACGTCAGCCGGATGCCCACCTTCAACCGCAAGGTGCGGGTGGCCTTCGACTGGCTGGGTGCCTGGCTGTTCAAGCGCGAGGTCGTGTCCCTGGGACAGATCAACAACCCGAAGGCGGAGTTCGACAGGGTCACGCGTGGCTGAGAGGTTCCTGTGTATCGGCCCTGAGGGCTTCGTTCTTGATCCTCCAAATGGGCTATGATCCGAATCTGTCTCCTTGACATTGCGTTAGGCGGGTCCGGAAACTACCCCTCGTGGATCGCCTGAACGTGTGATGCGCCACTGGGAAAGAGGTGACCGCGATGTCGATGCAGGAACTGGCCGCCCAGCTCCGCAGCGGCGAGATCCAGGACCAGGCGCTCGCTGACTTCGCCGTCGAGTACGCCAGGGCCGAGCGGATTTCGCGCAGCAAGAAGGACGACTGAGCATGATCGGTGCTGGGCGGGCCCAGTCGGACGGCCCGTTCCAGCCGGTCGTCGGTGGTCCACCCACCGCGCCGACCATTCCGGCACCGGCCGCCCCGGTGCCCACCGGCCGACCCACCCCGCTGCTGTTACAGGGCCAGGACTACGTCTTCCGCGCACCCGCGGGCTGTTTCGACTTCCAGGAGCAGATCCACCGCCTCGGCATGGTCGCCGAGGAGGGCGGGGACCCCACGCCCTGCGTGCTGGTGCTGGCCCGCTCAGCGGACATGGAGATGAACGAGCTGTCCATCGCGCTGGCCGAGCGCGGCATCCGGATGGCCCGCATCGACGCCGACCGCTGCCTGGACCTGGCGCTGACGATCTACACCGACACCCCGCTGCTGGAGTTGGACCGCTGGCTGCTGCGGCCGTTACTGGTGTGGCGCAGGCACTTCGAGCTGTCCGCCATGCCGGTGGACCCGCGCACCATCGCCGGGTCCTACGCGCTGGACCAGTGGCGCACCGTCTCCGGCTGGCTGACCGAGCGCACCGACTGGGCGCACGTCAACCCGACCAGGACCACCGGCCACCTCAACCGGCTCACCCAGCTCAGCGACGCCACCGCCTTCGGGCTGCGCACGCCGCGCACCGCGGTGAGCACCCAGCCCGGCCGCAGTCGTCCCGGCGGGGGCGCGTGCATCGTCAAGACCACCGGGCGGCACCTGCTGGAGCCGCGCCCCGGGGTGCAGCACGGGCTGTTCCCGCGCCCGCTGGACACCGCGCGGGCCGGTGACGTGCCCGAGCCCGCACCGGTGATCGTGCAGCAGTACCTCAACGCCGACACCGAGCTGCGCGTGTTCGTGGTCGGCGAGCAGTTGATCGGCTACCAGGTCGACAAGTTCGACCCCGCGCAGCTGTGGGTGGATCCGGACGCGGTGACCGTGCGGCGCACCGAGGTGCCGCCCGCGCTAGCCGACCGGCTGCTGGCGCTGGCCAGGCACTGGAAGCTCCAGGTCGCCGCGTTCGACCTGCTCGTGGTCGACGGGGACCACGTGTTCCTCGAGGTCAACGTCAACTGCGACTGGCGTTGGTTCGAGCACCGCGCGGAGACCACGGAGGTCTCCGACGCCGTGCACCGGTGGGTCGCGGACCGGTTCGGGGAGTTGCTCGGTGGACACCAGTCGCGCTGACCGGGGCGGATTAGGTCGATAGGTGGCGCATTCGCTGGGCCGGGTGGGCGAACACCACACCGGATTGGCCTCAACCATCTCCCGGTGCGGGGCGTGACGCTTTAGGCTCCCCTCGCCCCCGTAGCCCAATCAGGCAGAGGCAGGCCCCTTAAAAGGGTCAGAGTGTCGGTTCGAGTCCGATCGGGGGCACTCAGAGTGATCTTGGAAATATCCGCGCTGACCTGGGTTAACGCGGTCAGGCGATGATCTTGTGATGAGTCACCACGGCCGGGCTGGCCGAAAGTGTGGTCCAGGGCACAGCGGGCGGGGCTTTCTCTTGCTGCCACAAGCAGTCGGTACTCGGGGGTAGCCGCGCGGTACCCCGTGCCCCGCGTCTGGAACCATCTCTGCAATGACGCTCCCGACCGAACAACTGGCTGGTCGGCTGGAGGGTCTCCGCGAGGAGCACCGCCAGCTGATCGCGCAGGGCCTGTCGCTGGACCTCACCCGGGGCAAGCCGTCCTCGGCGCAGTTGGACCTGTCAGCCCCGCTGCTGTCCCTGCCGGGCGAGGGGGACTACCGGGCCGCCGACGGCACCGACTGCCGCAACTACGGCGTGCTGCAGGGCCTTCCCGAACTGCGTGAGCTGTGGGGCGGCCTGCTCAACGTGCCCGCCGCGCAGCTGATCTCCGGTGGCAACTCCAGCCTCGCGCTGATGCACGACAGCGTGGTCGCCGCGTTGCTGCTGGGCACCACCGACGGCCCCCGCTGGGTGGACACCCCCGGTGTGGCCTTCCTGTGCCCGGTCCCCGGTTACGACCGGCACTTCGGGCTGTGCGAGAAGCTGGGCATCGAGCTGATCCCGGTGCCGCTCACCGAGGAGGGGCCCGACCTGGACGTGGTCAAGCGCCTGGTCGCCGAGGACGCGCGGATCAAGGGCATGTGGTGCGTGCCCACGTACAGCAACCCCACCGGGGCCACCTACTCCGAGCGCACCATCCGCGAGCTGGCCGCGATGCCGACCGCCGCGCCGGACTTCCGGCTGTTCTGGGACAACGCGTACGCCATCCACCACCTCACCGAGGACGAGGTCACCATCCCCGACGTGCTGGGGCTGTGCGCCGAGGCGGGCAACCCGGACCGGGCCTTCCTGTTCGCCTCCACCTCGAAGATCACCAACGCGGGCAGCGGCGTGAGCTTCTTCGGCTCCTCGCCCGCGAACGTGAAGTGGCTGCTGGGGCACCTGAGCAAGCGCACCATCGGACCCGACAAGATCAACGAGCTGCGGCACATGCGGTTCCTGCCCGATGCCGAGGCCGTGCGTGCGCACATGCGCCGCCATCGCGACATCCTGGCGCCCAAGTTCGAGCTCGTGCGGCAGATCCTGGCCGAGGAACTGGGCGGCCTGGGCATCGCCAGCTGGACCGAGCCCGCGGGCGGCTACTTCATCAGCCTGGACGTGCCCGAGGGCACCGCGAGCCGGGTCGTGGAGTTGGCCAAGCAGGCCGGTGTCGCGCTCACCCCCGCCGGGGCGACCTACCCGTACGGCAAGGAGGAGCGGGACAGCAACATCCGAATCGCCCCCAGCTACCCCCCGCTGGACGAGCTGGCCGCCGCCACCCGCGTGCTGGCCACCTGCGTCAAGCTGGCCGCCGCCGAGCGCACGGCATAGGAAGATCGCCGGCTCTACCCATGAACATCCCCCGCCACTCCCTGGGGGGCGACCCCGGCTCCAGTCTACCGCCCCGCCCCGACAGTTGATCTTGCTCAAGATCCACATGTGGGTAACTCGGCGGCTGTGGACAACTCACAGGTAGCGCGTGCGCCGGGCCGGTCTGGCCAGTGACCGGGCCCGGCGCACCAGCTCGTCGATGACGGCGTCCTCCGCGGTGGGCGCGCGGCCGGTGACCGGCTCGCAGCAGCTCGGCTTCGTCCGGCGGGTGCGGTCGGTGGGCACGATGCCCACGAGCTTGTACAGGGCCTGGTAGACGTCAACCCCCGGATCGGTGTCGTGCGCGCCCACTAGCACGATCCAGGCGCGGTCGGCCCGTTCGAAGGCCACCACCACGCGGTCGTTGCCGCGCAGGTGCCGCACGCACAGCCTGGGCAGCGGCTCCGGGCCGGTGACCCGGTAGCCCAGCGCGGCGCAGCCCCGGTGCGCCAGTTCGTCCAGGAAGCCCTCGTAGGCCTTGCGCGCAGGCCCACGCAGTCCGGCGGCCTGGGCCTCGGCGATCCTGGTCTCGACTACCTCGATGGTCACTTGGTGCGGACCACGCGTCCGTTCCCCTCGGCCATCTGGTTCAGGCTCTCGGACAGGTCGGCCCGGTCGAGCAGGGCCTGGTCGGACAGCCTGCGGTGCACCTCGTCGAGCAGGCCCCTGGTGCGGCCCAGTCCGCGCAGCTCGCGGACCAGCCGCAGCACCTCGTGTACCCGCTGGGGTTCCAGCCGCATCGTCGGCTCGGCCTCGCTGATCACCAGCACGCCCTCGTTCGCCCAGGCCCGCACGGTCTTCTCGGTCAGCTCCAGCAGGTCGGCGGCGACCACGGGGCGGATCGGTCTGGCGGAGGCCAGCAGGTCGGCGGCGACGCCGTAGAGCTTGGAGCGACCGGGCGCCCCGGAGGGCAGCGAACCGGCGACCTCCTCGATGGCGTCCACGTTCTCCATCAGCCGCTGGGTCTGTTCCTTCTCGATGCCGACGGACATAGCCGCCTCCTCCCAGTCACTACCGATTATCGGGCATGAATTCGATACCTGCAAGTGATCCGGTTGGTCCTGCTCGGCACCCGGTTGGCCGCCGAGGGCCTGGTCGGCTTGCCGCAGCCGCTCACTCGCTCCGAAGGCGGCGCCGGGTCCACTGCCCGCGAGGGCCAGACCTGTTGTCGGGAAAAAAAGTCCACTGTGGACTGTGCTGTGGAGGTGGTGGAAGTCGCTGGCGGTGTGTGGACAACGCCGAGGTGGGGGCTACGTCAACACGTCCGTGGAGGCTGCGTGTGGGTGGGTCACCCCGTGCGGGTGGTCCTCGCTCAAGATCGCTCCACGTGAAACCGAGGTTAAGTGGTCACTACCCGTCGGTAGTGGGTAGCGGTACCTCGCACGCTCGGGTGAGGCTGTGGACCCCTGATTCCTGAGTGAGATCGGATGGTCACCGTGGGTAGTGAACTTCGGCGGCTTGGCAGTGCGACCCTGCTCGCGGGCGTCCTGACCGCGATGGCGGCCCCCGGGGCGCAGGCCGCCCCCATGGCGGCACTGGTGACAGCCCAGGCCACGTTGGACGCGGTCACCGGCGTGCCCAACACCGCCTGGGGCGTGGACGAGTCCAGCCACCAACTCGTGGTCACCATCTCCGACCAGGCGAAGGGCCCCGGCATGGGGCGCCTGCTGGACCTGGTCCGCGGCATGGGCCCGCTCGCCCGCGTGCGGCACACGGCGCGGCCGCTGAGCCCGCAACTGCTCGGCGGCCAGGAGATCCGCACCGACACGAGCATCTGCTCGGCGGGGTTCAACGTCACCAAGGGCGGCCAGCTCTACGTGCTCACCGCGGGCCACTGCACCCAGGGCGGCGGGGACTGGCAGGGCCTTGGCCCCACGGCGGGCTCGGTCTTCCCTGGCAGCGACCACGGGCTCATCCGCAACGACACGGGGGACGGGCCCGGCGAGGTGGACCGCTACGACGGCGGCACGCAGCGGATCAGCACGGTGGGCAACGCCCGGGTCGGTGAGCAGGCCTGCAAGAGCGGGCGGACCACCGGCCTGACCTGCGGGCAGGTCACCGGCCTGAACCGGACCGTGAACTACGGCAACGGCCAGGTGGTGCGCGGGCTGATCGAGGCACGGGTGCACTGCGAGGGCGGGGACAGCGGCGGCGCCCTGTTCGACGGCGGCACCGCGCTGGGCACCGTGTCCGGTGGGGACAGCAGCACCACGTACTTCCAGCCGGTCGGGCCCGCCCTCAGCGCCTACGGGGTGACCCTCGCCTGAGGTACGGCGCGTCGTGACTCGGGTCACGGGCCAGGCCGGGTGCTGGGGTACCGTCGGGGCCCGACCCGGCAGAAGAGAAGGCATGCCCAGTCCCGAGTTCGAGGCCCTGTTGGCCGCGATCACGGCCAGTCCGCGCCCGGAACCGGCCGCGGGTGCGGAGGGGCTGCGTGCGGCACGGGCGGCGATGGACCTGGCGCTGGGCGCCATCCCGCTGGCCGAGGGCGTGGTCGTCGGCGAGACCAACGCGCAGGGCACGCCCTCGGTGTGGGTGCGCCCGACCGGGGCCGCCATGGACCGGGTGGTGCTGTACTTCCACGGTGGCGGTTTCCGCGCCGGGTCGGCGGCGGCGTTCAGCGGGTTCGCCTCGCAGATCGCGGTGACCCTGGGCGTGCCGCTGCTGGTGCTGGACTACCGGCTGGCCCCCGAGCACCCGTTCCCGGCTGCCGTCGAGGACTGCCGGCTCGCCTACGAGTGGGTACTGGACGAGGGCTACGCGCCGCACCGGGTCGCGTTCCTCGGCGACACCAGCGGCGGCGGGCTGGCTCTGTCCACGCTGCTCGCCGCCAGGGACGCGGGTGTGCCGCAACCGGCGGCGGCGGCCTGCCTGTCCCCGATCCTGGACCTGACCGCCAGCGCGGACTCCTACCGGCGGTTCGCCGAGCACGACCCGATCGGCGGCCGTGCCCAGGTGCTGTCCTCGGCCGCCGACTACCTCAACGGCACCGACCCGCGGGACCCGCTCGCCTCCCCGCTGTACAGCGACCTGTCCGGACTGGCCCCGGTGCTCGTGCAGGCCGGTGACCGCGAGGTGCTCGTGGACGACGCCGCGGAACTGGTGGACCGGATCACCAAGGCGGGCGGTCGTGCCGTGCTGGACCTGTGGCCGGACCTGATCCAGTTCTGGCACCTGTTCGCGCCCGACGTGCCCGAGTCCACCGCCGCCCTGCTCGCCGTGGCCGACTTCCTCTACACGCACCTGTCCTAGAGGTCGTCCAGCCGAGCCGATTCCAGGTCGATGGTGCGTTGCAGGCGGCGGCGCGTGCCGTCGTCGATCGTGCCCGCCTCGTACAACCGGGTCAGCTCGGCGGTCTCCACCGACAGCAGTTCCCTGCGCAGCGAGCGGTAGACCGCTGCGGCCGAAGGGCTCTGCGGTGCCTCGCCGTGCTCGTGGTTGGTGTGCTCGATGCGCGCCCGCAGGTTCTGCCGCAACCGTTCCAGTACGGCGTCCGGCGCCGCCTCGAGATCGGCCAGGTGCTCCAGATGAGCAAGGCTCGCTTCCGCCAGGTGCAACTCGGCCACGGTCCGCTCGCGCCGGGACTCGGCAGGTGTCCTGGCCACGCCCGCGCGGCGTACCAGTGGCGCCAGGGTGAAGCCCTGCACCACCAGGGTGATCACGATGACGGTGGTCGCCAGCGCCAGCACCAGGTTGCGTTGCGGCACAGGGGTTCCGTCGTCAGCGGCGATCGGGATGGACAGCACGGCGGCCAGCGGCACCACCCCGCGTGCCCCGGCCCAGGACACCACGGTGGACATGCGCCAGTTGACCTTCCGTGAGCCCTGCCGCAGCTGCATGACCCAGCCCAGCGGGAACACCCACAGGAACCGCACGGCGATCAGCGCCAGGGTGATCAGCAGCGCCTGCCAGGGCCAGTCCGGGTCGGTGCCCGCCAGCGCCCGGATCAGCTCGGGCAGTTGCAGCCCGATCAGGCTGAACACCACGCTCTCCAAGATGAAGATCACCGTGCTGTACACGGCATCCACCTGGAGCCGGATGTGCGCGGTGGTCATCCGGTGCGCCTGCGTGCCCAGCACCACGCTGGCCACCACCACGGCGGTCACCCCGGAGCTGTGCAGGCTCTCCGCGAGCACGTACGCGGCGTACGGGCTGACCAGCGCGATCACCGTCTCCAGCACCGGGTCCACCGTGCGCCGCCGGATCAGCACGATGCCCAGGGCCACCAGCAGCCCGACGCCGACCCCGCCCCCGGCCAGCAGCAGGAACTGCCCTCCGGTGCTCGCGAAGGACACCGCGCCGCCCGCCACCGCCGCCGACACCGCCAGCCGGAACAGCACCAGGCTCGTCGCGTCGTTGAACAGGCTCTCCGCCTGCACCAGCACCTGCACCCTGGGCGGCAGCGACAGCCGCCTGCCCAGCGCGGTCACCGCGACCGGGTCGGTGCTGGCCAGTACCGCGCCCAGTACGAAGGCCATGCTCGCGGGCAGTGGGGCCACCAGCGCGGCGACCAGTCCCACGGCCGCCGCCGAGGCCAGCACCAGGCCGACCGCAAGCACGGTGACCGGCCGCCACACCGCCCGCAGGTCCCGCCAGGAGGTCTCCTCACCGGCGGCGTAGAGCAGGGGCGGCAGCACCACGAGGCTGACCAGTTCGGGTGTCACGGTGATCGGCGGTACGCCCGGCAGCACGCCGACCACGAGTCCGGCGACCACGAGCAGCGAGGGGGCGGGGATGCGCAACCGCCTCGCCGAGGTGGCGACCACGGTGGCCAGCACCACGAGGAAGAGAACGGTCTCCACACTGCGCATGCCCCGAAGCCCTTCGCCGTCGACAGTTGCCCGCCGACCAGACTTCCCGGCACACCAGCGCGGACCCTATCAACCACGCCACCCGATCAGGTGGTTATCCGTTGAGGTAGGTGAGCACGGCGAGCACCCGCCGGTTGTCGTCCTCGGACTGGGTCAGGTTCAGCTTGGTGAAGATGTTGTTGGTGTGCTTGCCGATCGCCTTCTCGGTGACGAACAGCCGTGAGGCGATCGCCGCGTTCGACCGGCCCTCGGCCATCAGCCCGAGGACCTCCCGCTCGCGGGGAGTGAGACTGCCCAGCGGCTCGTCCCGCGCCCGGCTGGTGAGCAGCTGGGCGACCACCTCCGGGTCCAGTGCGGTGCCGCCCGCCGCCACCCGGCGGACCGAGTCGATGAACTGCGCGACGTCGGCGACCCGGTCCTTGAGCAGGTAGCCCACCGCGCCCCGGCGGTCGGACATCAGCTCGCGGGCGTAGAGCTGCTCCACGTACTGGGACAGCACCAGGATCGGCAGGCCGGGCACCTGCTCCCTGGCCTTGATCGACATGCGCAGGCCCTCGTCGGTGAACGTCGGTGGCAGCCGCACGTCGACCACGGCCACGTCCGGGCGGTGCGTGAGCAGGGCCTGCAACAGGGACGGGCCGTTGTCCACGGCCTCGACGACCTCGCAGTCGTGTGCGGACAACAGCCTGATCAGACCGTCGCGCAGCAGTACGAGATCCTCGGCGATGACGACACGCAGCACCGCGTGAGCTAACCACGTCCGGCCCTGCGGCGTCCCGTGGGTGACCGGTGCGCCACAATGATCATCGTTCGCGCCCGCACCACGGAGATGAGGTCGACATGTCGTTGCGCGCTGTGCGGCGGGTCGTGCTCGCCGTGTCCGTGGCGCTGGTGGTGGCCACCTGCGTGATCTTCGCCGCGGTCGGCGGCAGGCACGCGCACAGCCCCGGGCACCACGCCGACCCGAACCGGAGCGCGGTGGAGCGCCTGGTCAACCGGGTCGGCGACCGGATGGGCATCGTGCGCGTCTACGAGCGACCCGCGCACGAGCGCTAGCCGGGCGTAGCGCCGCTACGGCTTGTCCACAGGCGGCGTCCTGTCCACATGTGGATCTTGAGCAAGATCAACTGTCGGGGTGGGGCGGTAGACTGGAGCCGGGGTCGCCCCCCAGGGAGTGGCGGGGGACGTTCACAGGTAGGTCAGCAGTTGAGCACCGTTCCGTCGGGCACGATCTCCACTCCGGCGGCGGTCAGTTGGGCGCGTTCGGCGGAGTCGGGGTCCAGCGCCGGGTTGGTGTTGTTGAGGTGCGTGTAGATCCGCCGCACCCCGGGGTGGCGGCGCAGCGCCTCGAGACTGCCGCCGGGGCCGAGCATCGGTAGGTGGCCCATGGCGGACTGGCCCTTGGAACTGCCCGTAGCGGCGCCCATCTCGTCGGGGCGGGCGAAGGTGCCGTCCACGAACGCGATGCTGGCGCCGATGAGCAGGCCCTCGGGCCAGGAAGCCAGGCACGGGGCGTAGACGAGCACGCCTCCGGTGGCGGGGTCCTCGACGCGGTAGGCGAGCACCCAGGTGTCGTCCACAGTGGACTGACCGGCGTACTTGGGGCGCTTGCTGCCGACCGGAACGGGTGTGGCGCGCAGCCCGCCAGCGAGGTCGAAGGTCTTGCCGGGCAAGGACTCCGTCCAGGTCCAGCCCGCGTAGCGGTCGAGCACGGCGCGCAGTCCGAGATCGGCGCGCAGCGCGTCGAGCGCGTTGCGCGGGGCGAAGGCCTGCTGGCCGCCACCCTCGCGCAGTACGAACAGGCCCAGCGTGTGGTCGAGTTCGGCGTCGGTGAGCAGCACGCCGCGCAGCGGGGTGTCGCGGCGGCCGGGACCGGGCGTGAACTCGGGCGCGGAGACGAGTTGGCCGCGGATGTCGGGGGAGGCGTTGAGCAGCCACCAGTCCTGGCCGTTCCCGCTGACGGCCAGGCAGTCCTGGGTCCGTGCGGGCAGTGCACCCGCACGGACCTTGGCGCACTGCGCGCAGGCGCAGTTCCACTGCGGGAAGCCGCCACCGGCGGCAGTGCCCAGCACGAGGACCTTCACGTGGTCACCTGCCTCATGACGAACTCGGGGCGCTGCGGGGTGATCTCCTCGGTGAGGATGGTTTGTATCAGGTGGTGGTGGGGGGACAGGGTGCAGACGGGGTCGGTGTTGGTGGCGTCGCCGGTGAGTTGGAAGGCTTGGCAGCGGCAGCCGCCGTGGTCGATGGTGTTGCGGGGGCAGCTGCGGCAGGGGTCGCGCATCCAGTCGGTGCCGCGGTAGGCGGTGAAGGACCGGGACTGGTACCAGATCTGGGCTAGTGGGGTGTGGGTGGCGTTCTCGACCGGGAGGTCGGTGAGTGCGGTGGCGGCGGGGCAGGGTAGGACGTCGCCGTTGGGGGTGACGGTCAGTTGGCGGGCGGCCCAGCCGTGCATGCAGGGTTTGGGGGTGGCCTGGTGGTAGTCGGCCAGGACGTAGACGATGTCCATCCGGCTGCGGGCCTGGGCGGCGGCCACGACGGGTGCGGCCGCGGCCAGTTGCGCGGGGGTGGGCAGCAGGGCGGCGCGGTTGCGTAGGGCCCAGCCGTAGTACTGGGTGTTGGCCAGTTCCAGGCGGTCGGCGCCCAGTTGTTCGGCCAGGTCGATGATGGCGGGGAGGTGGTCGAGGTTGGCGCGGTGCAGCACGACGTTGACCGTTAAGGGGAGTCCGGCGGTGGTGATCAGGTCGGCGGCGCGGCGTTTGTGCTCGACGGCTTTGGTGCCGGCGATGCGGGTGGCGGTGGCGGGGTCGGCGTCCTGGATGGAGAGTTGGACGTGGTCCAGGCCGCGGTCGACCAGGTCGGCCAGCCGGTGCGGGGTCAGGCCCAGGCCGCTGGTGACCAGGTTGGTGTAGCAGCCCAGGTGGTGGGCGTGGCCGAGGATCTCGGGTAGGTCGGGGCGGGCCAGGGGTTCCCCGCCGGACAGGTGGACTTGCAGGACGCCGAGGTCGCGGGCCTGGTCGAGGATGTGCCGCCAGGTGGGGGTGTCCAGTTCGTTCTCGCGGCGGACCAGCTCCAGGGGGTTGGCGCAGTAGGGGCAGTGCAGGGGGCAGCGGTGGGTCAGTTCGGCCAGCAGGCCCAGGGGAGGTTCAGTCAAGGTCCACCACCCTGCGGGCGGCCAGCCGGGTCAGCAGGTCGAGGATGTCGGTGGCCTGGACGCCGTGGAACTCGGTGGCCAGGGTGTGGGTGATGGCCGCGATGCTGGTGGCCCCGTCGCAGGCGTCCAGGACCGCGGAGGCGGTGGGGTTGAGCAGCAGCACGCCCTCGGGGAACAGGACGACGTCGGTGTCGCGGGTGCGGTCGTAGGCGCAGCGGACGCCGCGGCGCAGTCGGGGGATGGCCTGGGGGGTGGCGTGGGGGGTGGTCATGAGTAGTAGTCCACGGTGTCCAGGATCGCGCGCAGGACGTCGCATTTGAAGGTCAGGGCGGCGATGGCGGCGTGTTGTTGGGCGCGGGTGGTGGCGTGTTCGACGACGAGGTCGAGGGTGGTGGTGCCCTCGTCGGCGATGACGGTGAGGCGGGAGGTGAAGTAGGCGAAGCCGTCCTCGGCGATCCAGGGGTACTGTTCGCGCATGTCGGCCAGGCGGCGGCGCATCAGGCCGGGGGAGAACATTTCGGTGAGGCCGGAGGCGACCGATTCCAGCCAGGGTTTGGTGCGGGCGAAGGTGAGGTAGGCGTCCACGGCGAAGCGGACTCCGGGTAGGACGTGGCGTTCGTCGAGGACTTCGGTGCGGTCCAGGCCGAGGGCTTCGGCCATGCGGAGCCAGTTCTCGGTGCCGCCGGTGTCGGGGCGGTCGCCGTCGTGGTAGGTGATGCGGTCCAGCCAGTGTCGGCGGATGTGGGGGAGTGGGCAGTTGGCCAGGATCGCGGCGTCTTTCTGGGGCAGGCTGCGTTGGTAGTACCAGCGGTTGGCGGCCCAGGACTGGAGTTCGTGTTTGCTCAGCAGGCCCTGGTGCAGCCGCTGATGAAACGGATGATCATGCCAGTAGCGCGGTGCGAGCGCGCGGAGTTCGCCGACGAACTGCTCGGCGGGCAACGGTTCGTGAGTGGTCGTCACGGGAGCTCCCTGCGGGTGTGGGCAGCACCCGGGACGGGACCGCGCAGGCGGTCCCGCCACGAGTGCTCACTGGTCGACTCAGGCGCGGCCGGAGTACGCCGTGACTTCCATCGGCGTGTCGTACTCGCTGAAGTCGGGCCTGACCCACACGGGAAGGGACTTGTCCTCGGTCTGCTCGGTGCGGACCTGCAACTCGCTCGCGGACATCGCTCACTCCTCAGATCACATCGGTCATCGAGAGGCGCGGCGGAGTCCTCACACTAGGGGAAAACCCTTTCTGGGCGCTACGGGTCGAGCACTAGTTGTGCGCGGCGGGCAGCTTGCGGAAGGCGTCCAGCACGGCGGGGTCCTGCAACTGCATCCACTGGATCACCTGGCTGTAGGTGGCGCAGACGGTCTCCGGCTTGGTGCAGGTCTCGGACATGAAGTCCTGCACGGCGGTGGAGAAGGCGCCGCCGGCCCACTCGTTGAAGTGGTTGGCCACCACCAGCGGGGCCCGGTTCCCGTTGTAGGCGGCCAGGTACGTCGAGCGGTAGGTGTCCAGCACGATCGGGCTGAACTCCGGGCCGCGGGCGTCGTCGCCCTCCTTGGCCCCGTCCAGCACGTACCAGAAGTTGAAGTCCATCATGACGACCTTGCGGTCCAGTGCGGGGATGCGCACCTCGGGCAGCGGGAACTCCCACATGCCCCGGTCCACCGTGGGCCAGGTGACGCCGAAGGACACGTGACTGGTGTCGTAGACGTAGTTGTGCGCGTGGGCGGCCGGGAACAGCTGGTCCCAGTTGCCCTCCAGGCAGGGCGTGCGCCCACCCTTGATCATCTCGGGGGTGATCCGCAGCCCGCGGGCGTCCAGTGCGCGCAGGTACCGGTCGAACTGGTCGATCTCGGAGTTCCAGCCCGCCGTGGACCAGGAGCCGACCGGGGCGCCCTCGCCCTCGCAGAAGTGGCCGTTGTAGTGCGTGCCGAACTCGTGGCCCGCGTCCAGCGCGTCGTTGAGGTACTTGATCCGGGCGGTGATGTCGGCGGGCGAGCCGCCGAAGCCGATGGCGCTCTCCCCGGGCTTGTGCCCCGGCCCGGTGTACTGGTTCGCCTGGTCCTCGGAGAGCAGGTACACCCCGGACAGCATCGCGGTGACCCGCGCCCCGGTGCGCTTGGCGATCGGGGTGATGGCCTCCCAGTGCTTGGCCGACACCCCGCCGTCGAAGGAGAACAGCACGAACTGCGGGGGCTTCTCCCCGGGCTTGAGCTTGCGCATCCAGGCTGGCTGTTGACCGCTGGGGGCGGGCAGGGTCGGCGTGGGACCGGCCGGTGCGGGCTGTCCCAGCGGGGTGATCGGCCCCGGGGTGGTGGTCGTCGTCGGTGTGGCGCTGGTCTGCGCGGCGGCGTTCTGCGCCGTCCCGTCGTCCTTGCCCATCACGATCACCATGACCACCGCGAGCACCAGTGCCGTCGCGGTCGTCAGCCAGCCCAGCCGCTTCCCCGTCCCCATACCTGGTCTGACGACCGGGCACGGGGACGGGTTGCTCGGTTCAGCTCGCCGGTGTGGCGATCACAACGCGGTTCTGGTCGTAGCCCAGCGCGCCGCCGACCCACTGGCCGCCGCAGGTGACCAGCACCAGCCGGTGCGGGCCGTCCTGCCCGAACAGTTGCTGGGCGTGCTGCGGCAGGTTGTCCTTGTTCACCGTCAGCACCTCGCTGACGGTGAACCGCAGCGGCTTGCCCGATGCGTCCAGCACGGTGACGGTCTGGCCCTGGTTGGCGCCCCACAGCTCGGCGAACGGGCCGACCGTGCCCTCCCAGTTGATGTGCCCGGCGATCAGCGTGGCCCCGGACTTGGCGGCCAGGTCCGCGCCCCACAGCGCCGCCTTGCTCACCCCGTTGGGGACCTGGAGCGTGCCGTCACCGCCCACCGAGCTGCGGACCAGCTCGGCGAGCCCGCCCTTGGGCAGCAGCACGGAGTTGGCGCGCGGCTGCACCGGCTGGGTGGGCTGCTGGGGTTGCTGCGGCGGGCCGGTGATCGGCGGTGGTGTCGCCGAGCCGGGCGGGGCCTGTGCGGGCGCGTTCTGCGGCTGCGGGGTGGCGGTCGAGGCCGCGCTCGCCGCCATCGCCGTGCCGCGCACCTGCTGGCCCTGGGCGATCAGCGTGGCGCCCGCCGCTGCCACGATCATGGTCAGCCCGAGCGCGCCGCTGATCGCGGTACCGGCCGCCGCGGCCGGGGTCCGGTACCGGGAGCGTGGTGCGAGCGGGAACCCGCCGGCCGATTCCGGCCAGCGGGTCCTCCGTGCGCTGTGGCGTCCCACCGGGTCAGCGGCCGCTGGCCACGTGACGGCGCCAGAGCAGGCCGATCGCGCTCAGCCCGGCCAGCACCAGCACGCCGAAGCCGACCAGCGCACCGGGCTGGATCTGGGTGACCACGGCCGCGTTGGCGACCACGGGACCGTCACCGGCCGGGATGTGCACCGGAACGGTCGGCGTGTTCGGCTTGTTGGTCAGGCTCAGCGCGAGCACCTCACCGGGCTTGACGCTGCCGCACACCGAGGGCGGCGACTTGGGGTCGAAGCCCTGCTCGTACCCGGCGGGAGCGGACACCTCGATGATGCAGACGTCCTGCGGCGTACGCAGGTCGGGCACAGTGGCCGTGCCGTCGGCACCGGTGGTCAGCACCAGCGGCTTGCCGTCCTGGCCGGTCAGGTTCGACCCGTCCTGCTTGACCGCGGGCGCGGTCTTGTCCGCCGCGGTGACGCGCAGCGAGACCCCGGCGATGCCCTTGTTGGTCGTGGCGTCGGTCTTGGTGACCTTCACCTGGCCGGGGGCGGTGGTCGCGGGCACCTTGGCCGAGCCGGTCAGCTTCTTCTCCCCGCCCGTGGAGACCACGTGCTGGGTGTTGACGTCCACCGGCTTCTGCACCACGGGCCGGTCGGCCGGGCTGTCCACGCTGAACGACACCGAGGGGTTCGCCCCGGTCGGGGTCACGTCCAGCACCAGCGGCCCGCCGTCGGCCGGGGTGCTGACCTGGGTGGCGCCCACCTTGGCGTCGGCCAGGGTCAGCGCGACGGGCACGTTGCCCATGCCCTTGCCCTTGGCGTTGGTGACCTGCACGGTCCACTTGCCCGGCGTGCCGATGACCTGCGGGCCGGTGGGCGGGGTGATCTTGGCCGTCCACGGGCCCCGGTTGGCCTCGGCGTCGGACCGGAGCTTGTCCACCGCCGCCTTGGCGTCGGCGGGCAGCGAGTTCAGGTGACCGGTGATGTCGTACCCGATCTCCTTGAAGGTCTTGTTCGGGTCCAGGCGCGGGTCGCCCTTGGGCACCCCGGAGGTCCAGGTGTGCAGCAGGTGCGCCAGCGCCGCGGAGTCCCCGTTGGCCTGCGTGCCGCCGTAGCGCAGCAGCAGGTAGGAGATGTTCGCGGCGACGTCATCGGGCAGTGCGTTGCCCCACTTGTCCTTCAGCACGTCGCCCGGCTGGTACTTCTCGTCGCTGTTGGGCGCCTTGTAGGCGAACTCCACGCACCAGACCTGTTTGCCGTCGACGAGGTAGGACCCCATCCAGTCGGTCTTGTCCGGGTTGCCCTTGTACGGCTGCGCGGGCACGTCGTAGCCGTGCCCGTTGACCGGTTTGGCAAGCGCGACACCCGGTGCCGCCACCAGGGTCACCCCGGTCAGCAGCGCCGCTCCGGTCACCCCAGCGACCAGTTTGCTCAGTCCCATGTCGGTCCTGTGCTCCTTATGGAATGGGCGCCGTGCTGCTTCCCCGCGGCACGCCGCCCCACGTGTGGTCGGAACTCTCCCAGATGGCGACCGACCCCGTCCCCCGACGACGAGGAGTACGCACCACCACGCCTGCGAGCCTGGCTGGCGCGCGGGTGGTCGGACAAGCCGCCAGCGGGAGGATGTCCGAGCACACTCTGTGTGTCAAGGATGTGTGAAGTTGGCGATCATCCGAACGCCGTTGGGCCATTCGGTGCACAAGATCGACTCCAAACGGGTCTGCGGGGCGCTCGGGAGGGGTGGTGCGGGCCGAGTAAAGTGAGCTTTGCCCGTCGGGGAACCCTTCGGCCCCCGCGGCCGTTGACCCAGATGTAGGCGCCACACGTTCCAGGAGGACCAGGTGCGCACAACCAGCAACCCCGCGTTCCGCAACCTGCCCGGAGGCGGTCAGGGCGGCTACGCGGGCTTCGGCCAGCAGCAGACCGCGCCCGGGTACCCGGCCCCGCCGACCGCCGCCGACCGACCGATGACCATCGACGACGTGGTCACCAAGACCGCCGTGACGCTGATCACCGCCGTGGTGACCGGTGGGCTCGCGGTGGTGCTGAACTTCCCGATGTGGACCGCCTTCGCGGCGATGCTCGTCGGCTTCGTGCTCTCGCTGGTGATCATCTTCAAGCAGGTGGTCAACCCCGCGCTGGTGCTGGCCTACTCCGCCGCCGAGGGCGTGTTCCTGGGCGCGATCACCCAGCTGTTCAACCGGTGGGTGCCCGGCGTGGCACTCCAGGCGATCATCGGCACGGCGATCGTGTTCGCCACCATGCTGGTGGTCTACCGGGTCGGCGCGGTGAAGGTGACGCCCCGCCTGACCAAGTGGATCATCGGCGCGACCGCCGGTGCCGCCGGTCTGATGCTGCTCAACCTGATCGTCTCGATGTTCACCGGTGGTGCCGGTCCGCTGCGCACCGGCGCCCTGGGCATCGTCATCAGCCTGGTGTTCATCGGCATCGCGGCCTTCAACTTCCTGCTCGACTTCGACCAGGCCGACCGGGCGCTGCGCTCGGGCGCCCCGGCCCGCTTCGCCTGGTACATCGCCTTCGGCCTGATGACCACCCTGGTCTGGCTGTACCTGGAGATGCTGCGCCTGCTCGCCTCCCTCCAGCGCAACTAGTCCCCACCACGCCAAAGGGGCCGCCCCAAATGGGACGGCCCCTTCGCGCGTCTTCGCCAGCCGACAACCGCGTCTTCGCGCCGGTCTCTGGACCGCGGGCCCACGATGATCACATCTGTCCAGTGATCATCGTGGGACAAGGGAAGAGACCGGACCCAAGCGAAGACGCCGCGCTCCGGAGGAGCGCAGAGAGCGCAGCGGGCACAGCCGTCAGTACCGACACCCACGCCCGCTCGGGAGAGCCCGCATCAGTCCAGCGGGCGACCCGAGTAACCCCGCAAGCGCCGACACACCGTCCCGCAAGCGCCGACACACCGTCCCGGAACGCCGAACACACGCGCCGCGAAGCGCCGACACGCGCGTCCGCAACGTCCGACACGCGGGGCATGAACCGCCGACACGCGCACCCAGCCCGGGACTCACGCCCCCCAGACCGGGACTCGCGCTCCCCATGGCGGGACTCGCGGGGAATGCGGCGAGTCCCGCCCACTGGCGGGCGAGTCCCGCGCTAGCTCAGGCGCTCCAGCACCATCGCCATGCCCTGGCCGCCGCCCACGCACATCGTCTCCAGGCCGAACTGCTTGTCGTGGAACTGCAACGAGTTGATCAGCGTGGTGGCGATGCGCGCGCCGGTCATGCCGAACGGGTGGCCCACGGCGATGGCGCCGCCGTTGACGTTCAGCTTCTCCAGCGGGATGCCCAGGTCCTTGTAGGAGGGGATGACCTGCGCGGCGAAGGCCTCGTTGATCTCGACCAGGTCGATGTCGCCGATGGACAGACCGGCCTTGGCCAGCGCCCGCTTGGAGGCCTCGACCGGGCCCAGCCCCATGATCTCCGGGGACAGGCCGGACACGCCGGTGGACACGATGCGGGCCAGCGGGGTCAGGCCCAGCTCCTTGGCCTTGGTGTCGCTCATCACGACCAGGGCCGCGGCGCCGTCGTTGAGCGGGCAGCAGTTGCCCGCGGTGACCCGGCCGTCGGGGCGGAACACCGGCTTGAGGGTGGCGGTCTTCTCCAGGGTGACCCCGGCGCGCGGGCCGTCGTCGGTGGCGACCACGGTGCCGTCGGGCAGGGTCACCGGGGTGATCTCGCGGGCCCAGAACCCGTCGGCGATGGCCTTCTCGGCCAGGTTCTGCGAGCGGACGCCGAACTCGTCCATCTCCGCGCGGCTGACGTCCTTGAGCAGGGCCAGGTTCTCCGCGGTCTGGCCCATGGCGATGTAGACGTCGGGGACCTGGTTGTCCTCGCGGGGGTCGTGCCACTCGTCGGCCCCGTGCTCGGCGACCGCCGCGGTGCGGGCGGCGGCGTCGGCGAACAGCGGGTTCTGCGTGTCGGGCAGGCCGTCGGAGCTGCCCTTGGCGAACCGGGACACGGTCTCCACACCGGCGGAGATGAACACCTCACCCTCACCGGCCTTGATGGCGTGGAAGGCCATCCGGGTGGACTGCAGGCTGGACGCGCAGTACCGGGTGACGGTGCAGCCGGGCAGGTGGTCCATGCCGGACAGCACCGAGACGACCCGGCCGATGTTGTAGCCCTGCTCCCCGCCGGGCAGGCCGCAGCCCATGATCAGGTCGTCGATGAGGGTCGGGTCCAGCGAGGGCACCTTGTCCAGGGCCGCGCGCACGATCTGCACTGCCAGGTCGTCGGGCCGGATGGACACCAGCGATCCCTTGCCCGCCCGGCCGATCGGGGATCGGGCTGCGGAGACGATGACGGCTTCGGGCATCGCGAAACTCCTTCGGTTCGCCTACTGACTGGTAACTCCCAGCAGCGTAGAACCTCAGCAGTCCCGTCAGGGTGTGGTCAAGCTCTCCCGAGCCCGCGGTTCACCCGTGCGATCAGCCGGGCGGTCGGCCGCCGCGACTCGGCCAGCTGGGAGCGGGTGGGCAGGCTGGGCAGCGGGCCGCCGGTCCACACCCCGGCCACCGAGCACAGCGCGGGCAGCAGCACCGAGGCGGCCTGCTCGTACCCGGCGGCGCTGGGGTGGAACTGGTCGGAGCTGAACAGCTCGGCGGGCCGGGTGAGGAAGTCCGGGGCGAGCAGGTCGGCCAGCGGCACGGCCAGGGCGCCCGCCTTGGCCACGGCCCGGCACTGGGCGCGGGACAGCAGCAGGCTCCAGGTCCGCGCGTAGGAGCGCAGCGGCTGCGCCAGCGGGCGGACCGTGCCCAGGTCGGGGCAGGTGCCCACGACCACGCCGGTACCGGCCTGGCGCAGGCGGCCCAGCTCGCGGACCAGTTTGGCCACCGACTGCGGGATGGGTAGCTGCACGGTCACGTCGTTGGCGCCGATGATGATCAGCGCCACGTCCGGGGGCCGGCCCGCCAGCGCCCGGTCCACCTGCGCGGCCAGGTCCCGGGTGGTCGCGCCGACCACGGCGTGGGTGTCCAGCCACACCGGGCGCCCGGACTCCTCGGCCAGCTCCCTGGCGAGCAGCACACCGGGCAGCTGCTCCGGCCCGTCCACGCCAAGGCCCGCGGCCATCGAGTCGCCGAACACCGCGAAGCGCAGCGGGGCCCGGTCCACCTCCAGCACCGGCAGCGGGCCGCGCCCGTCCGGCAGGTACATGCCGTCGCCAAGGAACGGCGGGTCCACCGGTATGCCGATGACCTGTTCGGCCTTTTTCGCCTGGACCAGCATCAACTGGTACAGCGCACCGGACAGCCCGCCGAGGGCGCCCAGCGCCACCGCCGCCCTGCGAAACCCGTGCACAGCCATAGTCACCCTCCCCCGGTGCCGCACCAGTTCCATCGTCGGCTAGGCCGTTGGGGTTAACACGGCGAACCGGCTGGCTGTTCCCGGATCGGGTTAGGCTGCGGTCGTCCAACAGACGAATGACATAAGGGGAATCCGGTGGAGTACGTCGAACACGTCGTCGACCTGGTCGGCAACACCCCGCTGGTGCGGCTGAACTCGTTGACCCGGGACCTCAAGCCGCTCGTGCTGGCGAAGGTGGAGTACCTCAACCCCGGCGGCAGCGTGAAGGACCGCATCGCGCTGCGCATGGTGGAGGCGGCCGAGCGCTCCGGCGAGCTCAAGCCGGGCGGCACCATCGTCGAGCCCACCTCGGGCAACACCGGGGTCGGCCTCGCGCTGGTCGCCCAGCGCAAGGGCTACAAGTGCGTTTTCGTCTGCCCGGACAAGGTCAGCGAGGACAAGCGCAACGTGCTCAAGGCCTACGGCGCCGAGGTGGTGGTCTGCCCGACCGCGGTGGCCCCCGAACACCCCGACTCGTACTACAACGTCTCCGACCGGCTGGTCAGCGAGATCCCCGGCGCCTGGAAGCCCAACCAGTACGCCAACCCGGAGAACCCGGCCAGCCACTACCACTCGACCGGCCCCGAGCTGTGGCGGCAGACCGAGGGGCGGATCACCCACTTCGTGGCGGGTGTCGGCACCGGCGGCACCATCTCCGGCACCGGCCGGTACCTCAAGGAGATCTCCGAGGGCCGGGTCAAGGTCATCGGCGCCGACCCGGAGGGCTCGGTCTACTCCGGCGGCACCGGGCGCCCGTACCTGGTGGAGGGCGTTGGCGAGGACTTCTGGCCGACCACCTACGACCGCGGCGTCTGCGACGAGATCATCCCGATCTCCGACGCCGACTCCTTCGAGGTCACCCGCAAACTGGCCCGCGAGGAGGGCCTGCTGGTCGGCGGCTCCTGCGGCATGGCCGCCGCGGCTGCCCTCAAGCTGGCCGAGCGCTGCGGCCCCGATGACGTGATCGTGGTGCTGCTGCCCGACGGCGGCCGCGGCTACCTGTCCAAGGTCTTCAACGACAGCTGGATGTCCTCCTACGGCTTCCTCTCGCCCGACCACTCCGGGGCCAGCGTGGGTGACGTGCTGCGCCGCAAGGACGGCACCATGCCCGAACTGGTGCACGTGCACCCGAACGAGACGGTGGCCGAGGCGGTGGCCATCCTGCGCGAGTTCGAGGTCTCGCAGATGCCGGTGGTCAACGCCGAGCCCCCGGTCATGGCGGCCGAGGTGGCCGGTGCGGTCAACGAGCGTGACCTGCTGGACGCCCTGTTCACCGGCAAGGCCCAGCTGGCCGACCGGGTGGAGAACCACATGTCCCCGCCGCTGCCGACCATCGGCGCTGGTGAGCCGGTGGGTTCGGCCATGCAAGCGCTGTCCAACGCCGACGGCGCGATGGTGCTGGTGGACGGCAAGCCCGCGGGCGTGGTGACCAGGCACGACATCCTGGGCTTCCTCGCGGGCAGGTGATCGCGGGGGGCGGGGGCGGCGGTCGGGCGTATCCGCTAGCGTTACGCCCGACTTGACGTCAAGGGCCCAAGGGGGTTGGAAACCCAGTGAGCGAGCTTGCGAGCGAACCAATGGGCACAGGGCCGGCGCGAAGCGCTGCGCCGAGCGCCAGCGAGGTGCGGCGATGAGCGACTCACAGCCGCCTCAGAACGGTGAGTCCGCAGGGGTGAACCCGGACGCCACGCAGGTGGTGAACTCCGGGGCCCAGCCCCCGGCCGCCGAGTCCCCGGACGCGAACAAGACGCAGGTGGTGCAGCCGGGTGCGATCACCCCGCCGCCGATGCCCGCGACGACCCCGCCCCCGGCCGACTCCACCCAGATGGTGCCGCCCGGCACCATGCCGCCGCCCGGGCCCACCTACAGCCCGCCCGGCTACTCGACCCCGGCCAGCAGCCCACAGCCGGTGCAGCCCGCCTTCGGGCAGCCGCCCGCGGACCCCTCGGCACAGCAGCCCCAGGCGTTCGGCCAGCAGCCCCCCTCGGGTGGCTTCCCCGGTCAGCCCGGGGCCGTGCCGGGGGCCCAGCCGTGGGGTGCCCCGCAGCAGCCCCAGGCGTTCGGCCAGCAGCCCGGGGCCAGCCCGTTCGGCGGCCAGCAGCCCGGCAGCCCGTACGGCCAGCCGCAGCAGCCCTCCTGGGCCACCCAGCAGCCCGGCGCCATCGGCCAGGCCCCGTACTCGGTGGGCGGGGGCGGCAGCAACACGCTGGCCGTGGCGATGTGGGTCACGATCGGGTACTGCGCCCTGAGCGCGATCCTTGGCATCTTCGGTCTGATCGGCACGCTCTCGCTGCTGGGCGCCGCCTCCCGCTACGGGGTCGGCGGCCTGGGCGTGGTGGCCGTCGTGATCGTGGCGGTGAGCCTGATCGTCTCGATCGGTGCCGGTGTGTGCGCGTGGTTCGGCGGCCAGGGCAAGAGCTGGGGCCGCATCGCCGTCACGGCGCTGCTCGGCCTCGGCATCCTGAGTTCGCTGTACTCCCTGGTCAACGGCTCCGGGTTCAGCGTACTGGGCATCCTGATCTCCGGCGGCATCATCGCCCTGTGGTGGATCCCGTCCACCACGCAGGCGATGCTCGCCAAGGAGGGCGGCGCCCCCGCCGGTGGCGGTTTCGGCCAGCCCGGCTACGGCCAGCCCGCCAACCCGTACGGCCAGCAGCAGCCCTTCGGCGCCCAGCCGCAGACCTACGGCCAGCCGCAGGCCAACCCGTACGGTCAGCCGCAGGCCAACCCGTATGGCCAGCAGCCGAGCACCGGTGGCTTCCCGCAGCAGCAGCCGCCGCCCGCCAACCCCTACGGCCAGCCCCCGCAGGGCGGCCAGCAGGGCCCGTACGGCTACTGATCCGCAGCGTTGAGGCCGCCGCCCTCCTCCGTGGGGGCGGCGGCCTTATCGTTGTCCGGTGAGCTTCGCGCAGCCCTCCTGGGGCACCCAGCTCTGGTACGGGCCGCCCACCCCACGCCCGGTCGCCAGCTGGGGCCGACGCCTGGGCGGCACCCTGGTCGACGCCCTGTGCTGCACCATCATCGGCGGGCTGGCCTGGCTGTTCGCCGTTGCCCTGCCCAGCGGGGTCGGCGCGGTCTGCGCCCTGGTGACCCTGGGCTGGCTCGTGGCCTTCGCGGTGTGGAACTTCGTGCACCGGCAGGGCGTCACCGGGCAGACCGTGGGCAAGTCGGTGGTCGGCGTGCAACTGGTCGGCCAGGGCACGGGCGCCCCGATCGGGCCGTTCGCCTGCGCCGTGCGGCAGGCACTGCACCTGGTGGACCTGCTGCCGCTGGGCGCGGGCTTCCTCGCCGCCGCCTGGGACCCGCGCGGTCGCACCTGGGCGGATCGCCTGGTCAACACGCTGGTGGTCCCCGCACCCCCGGACCTCGCTCGTATCTTGGGATCATGAGCCCGCGTCGGCCCTCTGCCGTCACCACCGTCATCACCGGGCTGCTCGCCCTGGCGGCGGGCCTCTACCAGCTGTACCTGTTCTGGCCGTACCTGGAGTACCCCGGTTACCTGGACTACCAGCTGGACCGGCCCAGGGCGTTCACCATGCAGGTCGCCCTGCTGGTGGCGGGCGTCGCCCTGGTGGCCGGGCCCGCACTGCTGCTGATGCGCCGGCGCGCGGGCCGCGCCCTGCTCGTGTCCGGCGGGGTCCTGCTCGTGGTGACCAGGTTGCTCGCGGGCTTCTTCGACGGCGGCCCGTTCATCTGGCAGCAGATCGACTACTACGGCGCCTATCCCGCGCTGGTGGGCTGGGCGGCCATGCTGGTGGCCTCTGCCGCCGCGATCCTCGGCGTGGTACCCGCCACCAGCGACTACCTGCGCCACGACCGGGCTGAGCAGGGCGAGTTGTCCAGCCAGTGGTAGCCGTCACCGACCTTTCGGCCCAGCGCCGTTCGCGCCGTAAGCTCTTGCCATGACGGACCACACCGACCGATTCGGCTTCGAGACCCGGGCGATCCACGCCGGCCAGGAGCCGGACCCGCGCACCGGCTCGGTCATCGTGCCCATCTACCAGACCTCCACCTTCGCCCAGGACGGCGTCGGCGGACTGCGGGCAGGTGGCTACGAGTACTCGCGCACCGCCAACCCCACGCGGACCGCGCTGGAGGAGTGCCTGGCCTCGCTGGAGGGCGGCCGCCACGCGCTGGCCTTCTCCTCGGGCATGGCCGCCTCGGACATCACCCTGCGCGCGCTGGTGCGGCCCGGGGACCACCTGGTGATCCCGGACGACGCCTACGGCGGCACCTTCCGCCTGGTGGACAAGGTCTTCAGCCAGTGGGGCGTGGAGCACACCCCGGTGCACCTGTCCGACGTGGACGCCGTGCGCGCCGCGATCCGGCCCAACACCAAGGCGATCTGGGTGGAGACGCCCACCAACCCGCTGCTGGGCATCGCCGACATCTCCGCGCTGGCCGACGTGGCCCGCCAGGCACAGGCCCGGCTGGTCGTGGACAACACCTTCGCCACCCCGTACCTGCAGTCCCCGCTGGGCCTGGGCGCCGACGTGGTGCTGCACTCCACCACCAAGTACCTGGGCGGCCACTCCGACGTGGTCGGCGGCGCGGCGATCACCTCCGACGACGAACTCGCCGAGAAGTTCGCCTTCCTGCGCAACGCCGCGGGCTCGGTGCCCGGCCCGTTCGACTCTTGGCTGACCCTGCGCGGGCTGAAGACCCTCGGCGTGCGCATGGACCGGCACAGCGACAACGCCGAGCGCGTGGTCCAGGCGCTGGTCAAGCACCCGAAGGTCACCAAGGTGTACTACCCGGGTCTGCCCGAGCACCCCGGCCACGAGGTCGCCGCCAAGCAGATGCGCCGCTTCGGCGGCATGGTCTCGTTCACCGTGGCCGGTGGCGAGCAGGCCGCGCTGGACCTGTGCTCGCGCACGAAGCTGTTCACCCTCGCCGAGTCGCTGGGCGGCATCGAGTCGCTGATCGAGCACCCCGGCAAGATGACCCACGCCAGCACCGCGGGCTCCGCGCTCCAGGTGCCCGACGACCTGGTGCGCCTGTCGGTGGGCATCGAGGACGTGGAGGACCTGATCGAGGACCTGCTCGGCGCGTTCTGATCCAACCCCCTGAGCGGGCCGCCCCGGCGAGTCCCGCTCAGGGGGTGTGAGTCCCGGGCTCCTGTGTGTGAGTCCCACTCTCTTGCGCGTGAGTCCCGGTCTGGCGCACGTGAGTCCCGGTCTGGGGGGCGTGAGTCCCGCGCTGGGGGGCGCGGGTCGGCGCTTCTTGGCCTGCGTGTCAGACGTTGCGGACGTGCGTGTCGGCGCTTCGCGGTGTGCGTGTTTGGCGTTGCGGGGTGGTGTGTCGGCGCTTGGTGTCGGCGTTTGCGGGGTTGCTCGGGTTCGCCCGCTGGAAAGACGCGGGCTCTCCCCGAGCGGGCTTGGGCGTTCGCTGGGGACGGCTGTGCCCGCTTCGCTCTCTGCGATCCTCCGGATCGCGGCGTCTTCGCTTGGGTCCGGTCTCTTCCCTTGTCCCAAGATGATCACTGGAAAGATGTGATCATCTTGGGCCTGCGGTCCAGAGACCGGCGCGAAGACGCGGGACCGGCGCGAAGACGCGGGGCGCGGGGTGTGAGACAGGGCCCGGCGTGAGGCGCGGACCTGCGGGAAAGCGCTAGGGGCGCAGGGCGCGAGCGGAGTTGCCCTGGTCGCCGGAGCCCGCGGCCTCGTGCGCGGGGGCGCCGGGGAAGTCCTGTTTGCCCACGCAGCTGCCGACCAGTTCCACCACGCCGTTGGCGTGCTGGACGTAGCGGCCGGCGTCGGCGCAGCCGGTCTCGGAGACGGTGAACACGGCGGCGCCGGTCAGCGCCGCGGCGGTGGCCACCGCTCCCACCAGCGGCAGCACCCCGGCAAGACGTGCCAAGCGTGCCATGCCACCTCCAAGATGTGTGTCGCGATCTACTACGTGCCGAGCACCGTGAGCGGTTCACTGCCCGGTCTGCCGCGAAGACGTGCCCAAGCCTACTCGCACCGGGCGGTGCGTGCGGGCGACCGGTCCGTCACTGGCAGTATCTACCCCATGGAGCTGGTCACGGTGGATCACGTCCTGGCCGCTCAGAAGGTGCTGCGGGGCGTGGTGCGGCAGACGCCGGTGGAGTCCTCGCGGGTGCTCGCCGACTGGCACGGTGGCGAGGTCTACCTCAAGTGCGAGAACCTCCAGCGCACCGGTTCGTTCAAGCTCAGGGGCGCCTACACGCGGATCCACGGGCTCACTGCGCAGGAGCGCGCACGCGGGGTGGTCGCCGCCAGCGCGGGCAACCATGCCCAGGGTGTGGCGCTGGCCGCCTCGCTGCTGGACACCGAGGCCACCGTGTTCATGCCGGAGCGGGTGCCGCTGCCCAAGCTGGACGCCACCCGCGGTTACGGGGCGGACGTGCACCTGACCGGTGAGGTGTTCGACGACACCCTGGCCGCGGCCGTGGAGTTCGCCGAGCGCACCGGTGCGGTCTTCATCCACCCGTTCGACCACCCCGACGTGATCGCCGGTCAGGGCACCCTGGGCCTGGAGGTGCTCGACCAGGTGCCGACCGCGGGCACCGTGCTGGTCGCCGCTGGCGGCGGCGGGCTGGTCGGCGGGGTCGCCGCCGCCGTGCGCGGGCTGCGACCCGAGGTGCGGGTGGTCGGGGTGCAGGCCGAGCAGGCCGCCGCGCTGCCGCCCTCGCTGGCCGCGGGCGAGCCCGTGCGGCTGCCGCAGGTGCACACCATGGCCGACGGCATCGCGGTGGGCCAGCCCGGTGCGGGCACGTTCCGGCACGTGGCCGAGTTGGTGGACGAGGTGGTCACGGTCACCGAGGGCTCGCTGTCGCGGGCGGTGCTGCTGTGCATGGAGCGGGCCAAGCAGGTCGTGGAACCGGCCGGTGCCGCCGCGGTGGCCGCGCTGCTCCAGCACCCGGGCCGGTTCCCCTCGCCGGTGGTGGCGGTGCTGTCCGGGGGCAACGTGGACCCGATCCTGCTGCTGAAGATCATCCGTCACGGCATGACCGCCGCTGGCCGCTACCTGGCGCTGCGGCTGCGCATCCCCGACCGGCCCGGCAGCCTGGCCGGGCTGCTCTCGCTGCTGGGTGAGCGCGGGGTCAACGTGCTGGACGTGGAGCACACGCGTATCTCCGGCGCGCTCGAGTTGGGCGAGGCCGAGGTGGGGCTGAACCTGGAGACGCGGGGGATCGGGCACTGTGCGGAACTGGTATCCGTACTGCGCAACGCCGGATACACGGTGCTGGCCTCCTGACGTACGGCCGGAAGGTGTAATCCGTAGAACGAGGTTGACACCCGCGACTCGGTTCGTCCTATTATTGGGGAAGAACGTCTGATTTCTGCGGTAACGGCTCGGGGGAGCGGGCGGCATTTCTGCCGTTCGCGCTGGAGGCTGCGATGACGCTGCTCGAGGAATTCGCGAGACTGTTGCAGGAGTTCGGGCTGGGTTCCTACCAGCCCGCAGGAGGCGGCACGATCGTCCTGGCGGTGCCGCCCGCCATGCCCGACGCGGTGCTCGTGCTGACCAGGGCCGCCGGGCTCGACGCCGACTCGACCCTGCCATACGACACGCCAACTGTGCAGGTCAGGGTGCGTGGCGCGGTCAAGGACGCGGTGGGGGCCGAGGGCACGGCGCAGGCGGTGTACGACGCGTTGCACGGGCTGGGCAGCCGCGCGCTGCCCGGCGGCACCTGGCTGGTACTGGGCCTGGCCACCGGCGGCGGACCGGTTTACGCCGGACGTGATTCAGCCGATCGCGATCAGTGGGATGTGTCCTTCCGTATGGAGTTGCACCGCCCGGTCGGTAATCGGCGGTGACGATGTCTGTCCACTTGGGTGTGCTTCTGGAGTGGGGGAACAATCAATCATGCCAACCGTCAAGATCAATGCTCGTGATCTCGTGATCCAGGTCGCCGAGGCCGACGGAAAGACGTGGAGCCAGATTGGCGGCCTCAATTCCGCGGTGCCCAACGCCGGGGACAACGAGGAGGTCGTGGACACCACGACATTCGATTCCGGGGGTTACTACGAGCAGGAGGTCGTGCAGCGCGGGGCCACCCTGGGCCTGGAGGGCTACCTGTTGCAGGACCCGAGCACCACAGCGCAGGACCCCGGCCAGGCCAGGGTGGAGTTCCTGGCCACCCAGGTGGGCCCGGCCAGCCTGGGCAAGGTGCGCTTCCGGCACACCCTGGACAAGGCGTGGCGGGTCTGGACGGCCACCTTCAGCATGGGCGAGCAGGGCGGCGGCAACAACGACAAGGCGGCGTGGAAGGCCACCATCGCTCGCTCGGGCCAGCCCACCACCGAGCCCGTGGCGGCCACCCAGTGACCGCCGCCGAGCAGGACGAGGTCGTCGACTACGACTTCGACGAGGCGTGGCGCGAGCGCAAGGCCGCGCGGGTGGCGCCGAGGATCCGGTTGCTGGGCAAGGTCTACACCCTGCCGAACTCGTTGCCCGCCAAGCTGATCCTGTTCGCGGTCTCGGCGCGGCGCGCGGGCCGCGTGGCCAGCGAGGAGGTCAACGCCGAGGAGGCGTTCGACATGCTGGCCGCCCTGCTGGGTGAGTCGAACCTGCGCGACCTGCTGGACCGGGGCCTGGAGATCGACGACCTGCCCGACCTGTTGGGCACCTGCCAGCGGGTCTACCAGGAGCGCCAGTCGGGAAACGGGTCGGCCCCCGCGACGACGGGGGCGAACGGGAGCACGCCGTCCGCATGATCCTGCGGCACTGGCGCCTGGTCTACGCGGACTGGCGGCGCGAGTACGGCAGAGACCTGATGGCCGACCTGGACGCGGGCCTGTCCTGGTGGGAGTTCGCCGCACTGCTGACCGGGCTCTCGGCGGACAGCGTGTGGCGGCAGGTCACCGCGAACGAGCCGGTGGAGCTGAGCAGCGAGACGGCCCGCTCGGTCATCGCCAACCTGTAGGAGGAGGGGGACAGGCGTGGCACTCACCGTCGGTGAGCTGACGGTCGGCCTTCGGCTGGACAGCGGTGCCTTCGGGCAGAGCCTGGCCGTGTTGCGGCGTGAACTGGAGGCGACCTTCGTCAAGACGGTGGCCACCCGCGCCGCGCCCGCCCTGGCCCAGCTGCGCAAGCTGCTGATGTCGGCGGTGCGCGGGGCGGTGCTCACCGTGGCGCGGGCGATCTCCACGCGGCTGGGCAGGGCGATGATCGGGCTCCGGCAGTCGGTCAAGCAGGCCAGCGCCCCGCTGCAGTTCCTGGCCAAGCTGCTGCGGGCGGTGCTGTTGCCCGCGCTGCTGGCGCTCTCGCACGACGGGGCAAGGTCCTTCGCCCGGCTGGCCTCGGCCTCGGTCGCCGCGGCGGGCACGGCCTCGACCGCGATCAGCACCGTGGTCTTCGGCCTGGACTGGCTGGCGGGTCGTGCGCTGGGCACCGCCACGACGATGATCACCGCTTGGGCCCTGGCGATCTCCCCGGTACCGCTGGTGCAGGCCGCCGTGCTGGGACTGGCGGCGGCGATCACCGCGGCCTGGCAGGCACTGGTGCTGGAGACGGCCACCGACTTCACCGCGATCTGGACCTTCGTCACCGGCACCTGGCTGCTGATCACCCAGGCCGTGCAGGCCGGGCTGGACCTGGTGGTGCAGGCCGCCGCGCTGGCCTGGCAGCTGGTGCTGGACAACACCGTGGTCATGTGGACGGCCATCGGGCTCGCCATCCAGACCTCGCTGGCCGCCGTGGTGCTCGGCGTGGCGCTGGCCTGGCAGCAGGTGCTCGACGGCACGACCGTGTTCTTCACCGCGCTGTGGACCTACGTGCAGACGATCTGGGCCACCATCCTGCTGACCGTGCAGCTGGCCACCTCGGCGATCTTGCAGGACGTGCTGGCCGCCTGGCAGCTGGTGCTGGACGCGACGACCCTCGCGTTCGGTGCGCTGGCACTGGTCACCCTGGCCGCGTGGACGCTCGTCCTGCAGGCCGTGCAGCAGGTCAGTTCGCTCGTGGTGAGCACCGTCGTGCAGGCGTGGCAGGCGGTTCTGGACTGGACCAGCGCGGCCTTCAACCAGCTCTACGGCAACCTCACCGCGAACCTCAACGCGCTGCTGAACTTCGTGATCAACTGGACCTCCGCCATGCTGGGCGCGTTCGAGGGCCTGCGGCCACTGCCCGGCATCGTCACCGGGATCTTCCAGTCCATGGCCGACTCGGTGAACGCTGTGCTCAACGGCCTGGAATCCATGGTGCGAGGCCGGTCCGCGCAGATCGCGGGCGCGCTCAACGAGATCGCCGGCGCCTTGCGGTCCATCGGCGACGAGGCCGCGGGTGCGTGGTGGAAGATGCTGCTGATCGGCGCCGCGGCCGGACTGACCGGCTTCATCCTCACGCTGTGCTCCGAGGCCATCCTCACCGGCTCGTTCGTGCTCGACCGGATGGCCGCCGCTATCCAGCACCTGGCCGACTCGATCAGGTCCCTGGTGGACGCGGTACGCGCGGCGGGCAACCTGATCGGTGACTTCTTCAAGTGGGTCGGCGGCCTGTTCGGCGCCAGGAGCTTCAGCCTCGGGGTGTCCGGAGTGGACAACCTCGGTGCGCTGTCCTCGCCGCGCCCGCTCGACTTCGGCACTCCGGCGCCTGCCTACGGCGGCCTGCTCACCGCCGCGGGGGCGGGCGGCATGTACATCGAGAACTTCTACGCCACCCCGAGCCAGAGCCCGGTGGAGATCGCCGCGGAACTGGACTGGCTGGCGAAAGGAGGCGGCTGATGACCCCCGGCGAGCTGATCACCACCGACGGGCAGCTGGAGTGGCGCGGGGTGCTGCTCGGCACGGCCAGCCCGTACCGGATGACCAAGCTGGAGGGCTGGCTGGACCTGGCCGAGGTGCGGGGCCAGGACACGCCAAGACCCACGCACGGGCTGTTGCAGGGCTCCCAGCTGATGGGCAAACGGGTCGTCACGCTGACCTACCTGATCAAAGGCGTGCCGGTGGAGTCCTTCGGTGCCGCCGTGGCCACCCTGCGGGCGATCACCGCACCGGCCGAGCGCCCGCTGGAGGAGCCGCTGGTGATTCGGCTGGACGGCCAGTCCTGGCAGGTGAACGCGCGCTGCGTGCGGCGCTCGATCAACGTGGCGAAGTACTACTCGCTGGGCTACACCACCGGCTCGATCCAGTGGCAGGCAACCGATCCCCGGCTGTACTCCACTGTGGAGTCCACCTCGGCGACCGGTCTGGCGGCCCCGCAGACCGACGGCCTGCCCTTCCCGCTGGTGTTCCCGCTGGTGATGGGCACCGGACGGCAGGGCGGGGTGCTGCTCGCGCGCAACGCCGGGGACGTGGCGACCTGGCCGGTGCTGGTGGTCACCGGCCCGGTGCTCGGCCCGGTGGTCACCAACCGGGACACCGGGCAGCGGCTGGTGTTCGACCCCGCCTTCCCCGTGGCGGCCGGGCAGCGGCTGGTGCTCGACACCGACACCAGGACCGTGCTGCTCAACGGGGCCAACCGCAACGACAGGCTGCTGACCCGCCAGTGGTTCCCGATCCCGGCGCACGGCTCGGTGCACATCGGGTTCGAGGCGGGCGGCTTCGACCCGGCGGCCCGGCTCACCGCCCGCTGGCGGCACGCCACCATCTGAGAAGCACAGGGGGAGAGATCATGGCTGAGCGCAACTCGTGGGCTGTGTCGGACGCACCGAACGGGGTGATCACCACCGAGGACGCGCGGCTGGCGCTGTCCGCGCTGGCGCAGCCTGGCGCGGACCCGGTGAGCGCGCGGCAGGGCCTGCGCGCGGCGCCGGGCGACCCCGGCCGGGTCTCGGCCGCCGCCAAGCCGGACGCCACGGTGACCGTGCAGCCCTTCCAGATGTTCATGCAGTCCAAGCGGGGGCTCGGCAACTACGTGCAGACCCTGGACCGGGCCAAGACCCTGGACCTGATCACCGACCACCCGGCGGACTCGAAGAACCCGCGCATCGACCTGATCATCGCCCAGCAGACCGACAAGTTCTACGGGGACACCGTCAACGGCTTCCTGGTGACCCAGGTGGTCGGCACCGCCTCGGGTACCCCGAACCCGCCGACGGTGCCCGGTCCCGGGGACTACCTGGAACTGGCCCGCGTGCGGATCCCGGCCAGTGCCAAGGAGATCACCGCGGACATGATCGAGGACCGCAGGCAGGGTTCGGTGGTGGGACTGGGCGGGGTGGTGCCGCTGCGCGGGGTCGCCGAGCGCGCCCAGCTGACCGCCTACCCCGGACTGACCGCGTACCGGGCCGACCGCGGCTGGCTGGAGGTCAGCGACGGCACGGCGTGGCGGGTGCCCGGTGTGCCGGTCTGCGCCTCCCCGAACGAGCTGTCCACGATCAGCAGTCCGTACCAGGGCCAACTGGTGGCCAGCATCCAGGACGGCCTGCTCTACCAATGGGACGGCGCGAAGTGGGTGGGTGTCGCCGGGGGCGTGGGCGGCATGCGGCACGAGGCCCGCTACGAGGTACGCGCGGGCCAGGAGCAGAACTTCCCGCAGAACCTGGACACCAGGATCAAGTTCCCCACCGCGACCTACACCAGCCCGGACGTGAGCCCGTCCAGCGACAACAGCGTGTTCACCCTGAACCGGGCCGGGCTGTGGAGCATCTCGGTGAGCCTGCGCATCAACGCCCCCGGCGGGGACGGCTTCTACGAGGTCTACGTGGCCATCACCGACGGTGCCAACCTCGGGATGCGCTACGCCAACCAGCACGATGACCGCAGGGCGGTCGTGCCCGGCTCGATCAGTTGCGCCACCGAGTACCGCTTCACCGCCGGTGACACGGTCAGCGTCATCCTGTGGACCTCGGCGGCGCAGAACCGCAACACCCAGGCGTGGACCAGCCTCAACAACATCACCCTGACCTGGTTGAGGTCCTGAGGTGGCCTACACGTACCTGTTCTCCGACCTGGTCACCAACCAGACCCTGGCCGAGCTCCCGCTCACCTCGGTGCGGTTCGGCAAGAAACTCTGTGGCACAGGGCAGCTTTCGGCCACGCTCTCGCTGGGCGACCCGAGGGTGCAGGCCGCCGACCCGTACGACCTGAGCACGCCCGCGCGGCGGGTGGTCTACGTGCTGCGCGAGGACGAGCCGGTGTGGGGCGGGCTGGTCTGGACCCGCAGGTACGACTCCGCCACCGGCCGGATCTCCTTGGGCTGCGGGGACTTCTGGTCCTACTACGACCACCGCAAGGTGTTGCCGGTGCTGCCCGAGCAGGCGTATCACGACCCGACCCGCGTGGCCAGGCTGGACCCGGTGCGCTTCGAGGAGATGGACCAGAACGACATCGCGCGCGGCCTGCTCGCGGTGGCCGCCCGGCACCAGGGCGGGGACATCGGGGTGCGCGCGGACCCGGACAGCCTGTCCGGGATCCGGCGCAGCCGGGCCTACTTCGCCTACCAGAACGTCAGCGTCGGGGACGCGCTGCGCAAGCTCTCGCAGATCCAGGACGGACCGGACATGATGTTCGACGTCGGGCCGCTGGACGCGGGCGGCAGGCCGAGCCGGGTGCTGCGGCTGGGCACGCCGCGGCTGGGCCAGCAGGGCACCGCGCACGTGTGGGAGTTCGGCGGCAACCTGATCGGCTACACCTGGCCCTCCGACGGCACACGCATGGCCGCCCGGATCTTCGCCGACGGGGACGGTACCGAGCGGGCAACGCTGATCGCGGTGGCCGAGGACCGGGACCGGTACCGGGACGGCTGGGCCTTGCTGGAGGGTGAACGCGGTTACACCGGGGTGAGAGATCCCGCCGAACTCCAGGCGCACGCCGCCGCCGACCAGCGGGCCGCGCGGCTGCCGGTGGCCCTGCCCACCCTGCTGGTGCACGGTGGGCTGCCGCCGGGCGTCGCCGAGATCGGCATGGGCGACGACGCGCGGGTGATCGTCGAGGACCTGTTCCACACCGGCGGGCTGGACACCCGGATGCGGGTGGTCGGCCTGGACGTGGCCGTGGGCGACCACGGGGACGACACCGTCACGCTCACCGTGAACCCGCTGATCGAGGACGCCGTCTGATGGGACTGACCAACCTGCCGAGCAACCTGCTCGACCAGATCACCCAGCTGCGCGCCGAACTCGCCGAGCTGCGCAAGCGACCGGCCGCCGTGCCGCCGCCGGTGCAGTTCAGCCCGGTGCGCGCCCAGGATCTGCCGGTGGTCACCGCCGCCGAGTTCGAGACGGTCTGGGCCGCCCGGCTGACCGTGCTGTGCCCGCTGCTCACCCTGGACACCCTCGACGGCTGCGAGGCGGGCACCTCGGGTGAGGGCCAGATCCTGATCACCGACGAGAGCACCGGGCAGGGCGCCGTGGTGGCGTCCTGGGCCTGCGCGCCGGGCCTGGTGCGCACCTCCCGCGGGCCGTACGCGCTGACCGGTACCCGGCTCGTGGTCGCCGTGCGGTACCGGCGTACCTCGGGCACCGGCTCGGTGCGCGCAGCGGTCACCGACTCCGCGCAGCAGAGGGGTTGACCGAGATGAGACTGAGGATCCTCGCGGTGGCCGGGCTCGTCACCGCGACGGCGCTGGTGCCGGGCGTGGTCCAGGCCCGCACACAAGGGCCCGCCGAGGTGCCCTGCGGGACCTCCGCCGACGTGGACGGGGCGGGCGGCTGGTGGCTGTACTGGCGCAACTGCTGGGGTGACGGCGGGCGCCCGGTGGCCCCGGTCTGGTCCAACGGCAAGGGCAACGTCTACGTCAACGTGCGCACCTCGAACGGCACGAACCTGTGCAAGTTCATCCCGCCGGGCCAGTTCGACTCCTGGCACATCGTCAGGGCCGAGCTGCCGCCCGAGGACACGAACTACACCGGGGTGGTGTTCTGCCTGACCTCCTGACGGGTGCGGCGCCGACACAGGCGTGTCGGCGCCGCACCCGCTGCCTCAGAGGTTGCCTCGGCGCTCCTGCTCGCGCTCGATGGCCTCGAACAGGGCCTTGAAGTTGCCCTTGCCGAAGCCCAGCGAGCCGTGCCGCTCGATCAGCTCGTAGAACACGGTCGGCCGGTCGCCGATCGGCGCGCTGAAGATCTGCAGCAGGTAGCCGTCCTCGTCCCGGTCGACCAGGATCCGGTGCTTCTTGAGCTCCTCGATGGGCAGCCGCACGTTGCCGATGCGGGCCCGCAGCTCGGGGTCGTCGTAGTAGGAGTCCGGCGTGTCCAGGAACTCCACGCCCGCCTCGCGCATGGCGGTCACCGTGGTGATGATGTCGTTGGTGGCCAGGGCGATGTGCTGGCAGCCGGGGCCGCCGTAGAACTCCAGGTACTCGTCGATCTGCGACTTGCGCTTGGCCACGGCGGGCTCGTTGAGCGGGAACTTCACGCGGTGGTTGCCGTTGGACACCACCTTGCTCATCAGCGCCGAGTAGTCGGTGGCGATGTCGTCGCCGACGAACTCCGCCATGTTCACGAAGCCCATGACCTTGTTGTAGAACTCGACCCAGTAGTCCATCTTGCCGAGCTCGACGTTGCCCACGCAGTGGTCCACAGCCTGGAACAGCCGCTTGGGGGCGCCCTCGGGCCGCTTCACGGAGCTCTGCTTGGCCACGTAGCCGGGCAGGTACGGGCCGGTGTAGCGGGAGCGGTCGATCAGCGTGTGGCGGGTCTCGCCGTAGGCCGCGATGGCGGCCCTGCGCACGGTGCCGTGCTCGTCGCTGACGTCGTTGGGCTCCTCCAGCACGGTGGCCCCGTTGGCCCTGGCGTGCCGGATGCACTGGTCCACGTCGCCGACCTCGAGCGCGAGGTCGACCACGCCGTCACCGTGCGAGCGGTGGTGGTCCAGCAGCGGGCTGGTCGGGGCGACGCCCCCGTTGATCACGAAGCGCGCCGACCCCGACTTGAGCACGTAGGACTTGTGGTCCCGGTTGCCGGTCTCCGGCCCGGAGTAGGCGACCAGCTGCATGCCGAAGGCGACCTGGTAGAACCACGCGGTCTGGGTGGCGTTGCCCGCGACGAACACGACGGCGTCCATGGCCTTGACCGGGAACGGGTCCTTGGAGCCGTCGTAGTCGACCAGACCGACGAGTTGTTTGAGCGACTCGAAGCTGACGTCGTCCATCATCTCGGTCACAGTGTCCTCCTGGCGCCCCGTGCGGTGGTCAATTCGGTAGCCGAAGGATGTGCCCTGCCCGCAGGCTGAGCAACCGATGTCATTTTCACTGGACAAGGTGCTCAGTGTGATCTGGTTCTCGCGCCGCGGATTGGGCAGACTGACCAGGTGAACCGGGAACCACTGGACGCGCTGGACGCGAAGCTCCTGCTGCTGCTCACCGACGAGCCGAGGCTGGGCGTGCTGGAGTGCTCGCGCCGCCTGGGTGTGGCGCGCGGCACGGTGCAGGCCAGGTTGGACCGGCTGGACGCCAGCGGGGTGCTGCGGGGTTTCCCGCCCGCGGTGGACCTGGCCGCGATGGGCTACGGGCTGACGGCCTTCGCCATCCTGGAGATCGCACAGGGCAGGCGGGCCGAGGTGGCGCAGCGGCTGGCGGCCATCGACGAGGTCTGCGAGGTGCACGCCACCACCGGCCAGGGCGACCTGCACGTGCGCATGGTCGCCAAGTCCAACGCCGACCTGCAGCGCGTGGTGGACGAGGTGGTGGACGTGGCCGGGGTCCGGCGCACGTCCACCGCCATCGCGCTGTCCACCCCGATCGAGCCCAGGGTGCGCCCGCTGCTGGAACGCATCGCCAACGACTGAGGGCCCCGGTCGCGGTGGCGACCGGGGCCCTCTCGGGTCTGTCGCTCAGCCGTTGTAGGGCACGGCCTTGATCAGGGTCACCTTCATGACCTTGCCGTTGGGCAGCTCGTACTCGCGGGTCTCGCCCTCACGCGCGCCCAGCAGGGCCTTGCCGATCGGCGAGGCGGGGGAGAACACGTCCAGCGGGCCCTCGGCGCCCTCTTCGCGGGTGGCCAGCAGGAACTGCTCGGTGTCGGTGTCACCCTCGTAACGCACCGTGAGCACCTTGCCCGCCGCGGCGGTGCCGTCGTTGGCGGGGGCCTCGCCCACCTTGGCCGCGCGCAGCAGCTCCTGGAGCTGGCGGATGCGGGCCTCCTGCTTGCCCTGCTCCTCGCGGGCGGCGTGGTAGCCGCCGTTCTCCTTGAGGTCGCCCTCCTCGCGCCGGGCGTTGATCTCCGCTGCCATGACCGGGCGGTTGGCGATCAGCTCGTCAAGCTCCTGCTTGAGCCGGTCGTAGGATTCCTGGGTCAGCCAGGTCACCTGGGTCTCCGTCACGGTCACCAACTCCTCGTCGTACTCTCCAAGTCGACGTGCTCGCACGCCGACTCCGGAACGCAAGCGCGCCCCGGCGGATTCCGAGCCGTGAGGCCCGGAACGGAAAAACACGGCCCGACGAAAGGGGCCGTGCTGTCGGACGATGATAACACGACGGCAACGCTGAGTGCGGGCCTTTTGGCTGGTCGACAGCTCGTAGCGGGCTGGTTCACCCGCTTGGCCGCTAGGGGGCCACCAGATACGCGGGCACCTGATAACTGCACCCGAACACCTCACCGCTGACTGCGCGTTTCGAGGTGTGCAGCACCGTCGTGACCGTCACCGAGGTGCCGCCGGGCGCGATGTAGACCTCGCGGCGACCGCTCTCGTCCCCGTCCGCGGAGCGGGCGCGCACGATGCAGTCGGCGGGCTTGGCCGGGTCGTCGCGGCGCACCGAGAAGCTGATCCGCACCGACCCGTCGTCGATGACCTGGCGGTCGACGCCCTCGGTCTCGATCGGCTGGGTGCCCAGGTTCTGGTAGCCGATCACGGCCACCACGAGGCCGAGCGCGACGAACAGTGCGAGGCCCGCCCAGCGCAGCCAACGGGGTGCGGGTGGCTTGGCCCGCGAGCCGTAGCGGTCGGCGGGCAGTTGGCGCTGAGTGACCACCACCGCCTCCTCCCGGACTTGTCGGACCCCTCGGGAACAATGGGGTGCGACGACAGGTTGATTATCTCCGGGCCCGGTGGGTGTGCCGGTCCGGGGGTAGGAAGAGCACGGGACGAGGGGACTTTCGCGACCATGGCCGAGAAGCTGCGCCTGATGGCAGTGCACGCGCACCCCGACGACGAGTCGAGCAAGGGTGCCGCGACGATGGCCCGCTACGTGGCCGAGGGCCACGAGGTGATGGTGGTCAGCTGCACCGGGGGCGAGCGCGGGGACGTGCTCAACCCCGCGCTGGACAGGCCGGAGGTGCTGGCGAACCTCAGTGAGCTGCGCAAGCAGGAGATGGCCAACGCCGCGGCCATCCTGGGCGTGAGCCACCGCTGGCTGGGCTTCGTGGACTCGGGCCTGCCCGAGGGCGACCCGCTGCCCCCGCTGCCCGAGGGCTGCTTCGCGCTGGTGCCGCTGGAGGAGTCCGCCGAGGCGCTGGTGCGGGTGATCCGCGAGTTCCGCCCGCACGTCATCACCACCTACGACGAGAACGGCGGTTACCCGCACCCGGACCACATCCGCTGCCACGAGGTGTCCGTGGCCGCCTTCGACGCGGCCGGTGACCCGGACCGCTTCCCCGGGCAGGGCGAGCCCTGGCAGCCGCTGAAGCTGTACTACTCGCACGGCTTCTCCCGGGCCAAGCTGATCGCCTTCCACGAGGCGATGCTGGCCAGGGGCCTGGAGTCGCCCTACGAGGAGTGGCTGAAGAACTGGAAGGACGACCGCCCCGACGTGATGGAGCGGGTCACCACCCAGGTCGAGTGCGCGGACTACTTCGACGTGGCCAAGGAGGCCCTGCGGGCGCACGCCACGCAGATCGATCCCGAGAGCCGCTGGTTCGCCGTACCCTTGGAGCTGCAGCGCGAGGTGTGGCCGACCGAGGAGTACGAGCTGGTGCGCTCCCTGGTGGACACCACGCTGCCTGAAGACGATCTGTTCGCCGGAGTACGAGAGAAGGTGCGCGTGTGACCGGACTGCCAGGGCTACCTGGCCCGGTGGTGGGTGTTCCCGTGGTCATCGCCGCAGGTCAGGGCGGTGACTCCGGGGGACAGGGGGAGGATTTCGGCAAGTCCACCCCGGTCGGGTTCGTGATCCTGCTGCTGTTCTTCGTGGCGGTGGCCTTCCTGGTCCGCTCGATGACCAAGCACCTCAAGCGGGTACCCGCGAGCTTCGACCAGCCCGAGCAGGACGCCGCACCGAAACCCACTGCCGAGGGCTAGTGGCCGACGAGGAGTTCACCAGGCTCTACGGGCCCTGGGAGGTGGTCGACCCCGTCGCTGCCGCGGCACTGTGCGAGGGCATGGACGCGCCCTGGTGGGTTGCCGGGGGCTGGGCCATCGAGGCGTACGCAGCCGTGCAACGTGAGCACGGCGACATCGACCTGGGCGTGTTCCGCCGCGACCTGCCCACGGTGCTGGAGCACTTCACCCGCACGCACCACGTGTGGGCGGCCGGGTCGGGTGCGCTCCAGCCGATCACCAAGCCGGAGGAGCTGCCCAGCTGGGCCACCCAGCTGTGGATCCGCGAGCACGCGGGCGGACCCTGGCTGCTGGATCTGCTGCTGACCGAGGACCGCGAGGGGGACTGGGTGTGCCGCCGCGACCCCACGGTGGTGCTGCCGCTGGACGAGGCGACCTGGGTCTCCGGCGGGATCCGCTACCTGCGGCCCGAGTTCGTGCTGCTGTTCAAGGCCAAGCGCGCGCAGCCCCATGACGAGGCCGACCTGTCCGCCACCATGCCCTGGCTGGACGCCGCGGGGCGGCACCGCTGCGTGGACCTAATCGGCCGTGTGCACCCCGGCCACCCCTGGCTCGACATGCTCAGCTAACCCCGAGTCCCGCCCAGAGGCACGCGAGTCCCGCTCCGGTGCAGGCGAACCCCGTCCTGTCGCGTGTGAGTCCCGCTCCGGTGCAGGTGAGTCCCGTCCTGGCGAGCGCGAGTCCCGTTCTGCCGCGTGTGAGTCCCGCTGTGGCATAGGTGGGGCCCGTTCTGGCGCGCGAGTTCCGTTCTGCCGCGTGCGAGTCCCGCTCAGAGGCGTGCGAGTTCCGCCGTGTCGCGTGCGAGTTCCGCCCTGGCGTAGGCGGGGCCCGCCCAGGTGCGCGAGTCCCGTCCTGGCGAGCGCGAACCTCGGCCAGGTGCAGGTGAGTCCCGTTCTGCCGCAGGCGAGTTCCGCCCAGATGCAGGCGAGTCTCGTCCTGGTGTGCGTGAGTCCCGCTCCGGTGCAGGCGAGTCCCGTCCTAGCGTGCGCGAGTTCCGCCCAGGTGCGGGCGAACCCCGTCCTGGCGAGCGCGGGTCCCGTCGTGTCGTGCGCGAGTCCCGCCGGGGCGCAGGTGAGTCCCGCCCAGGTACTGGCCAGTTCCGTTCTGCCGCAGGCGAGTCCCGCTCCGTGCAGGCGAGTCCCGCCCAGGTGTAAGCGAGTCCCGTCCTAGCGAGCGCGAGTCCCACCCAGGTGCAGGCGAACCCCGCCCAGGTGCAGGCGAGTCCCGCCGTGAGCCTGGCCGGGTCCCGTCAAGTGCCGCCGTGTTCACCTGGTGCGTGGGCTCACAACTCGCCCAGTGCGGAGCGGCGGCGCACGGAGATCAGCCAGCGCTCCACGGCCCCGGCGTCAGGGACGACGGGCAGCGGGGAGCGCAGGACGGCGCTGGCGGTGCGGTCGCGCAGGTCCTCGACCCAGCTCAGCACGTCCTTCCACGGCACATCACCCTCCTTGACCGCCAGCAACTGCTCCCGGTGCGCGCCGACCGCGAGCACGAGTTCGCCGGTGCTCAGCAGTCGCTCGCACATCGTCAGCATGCGCAGCACGTGCATGACCTGCTTCCAGCGCGGTGTGCCGCCACTGGCCATCGCGGCCGAGGCCCTGGCGAACTGCTGTGCGGTGGCCCGCCGGAAGCTGTCGGCCGCCCGCTGGGAGAGCAGCGCGGGCAGCAGGGCGCGCAGTTCCTTGCCCAGCGGGGTGCTCACCTGCACCAGGGGCGAGGCGAGCACCTCCAGCACGGTGGGGTTCGCCTTGATCGCCAGCGCGCAGAAGTGTTCGACCTCCCAGTTGAGGCGTTCGACCCCAGGGCCGTCCACACTGGACGGTGGTTTGTCGAAGCCCCAGAAAAGTTCGGTCGGCGGCACGTACACGCCTCGAATGTCCACATCGGACTCCTCGGTGTGCAGGCCGTACGCGCGCGAGCCGACGACAACCGAGAGCACGGTGTGCTCGCTCACCAACTCGTGTTCCTGCACTTGTCACAACCTCGGGTCGACGGGCTCGGACTCCAGTGCCAGCACGGCGAAGACGCACTCGTGCACGCGCCACAGCGGCTCACCCGAGGTGAGTCGCCGCAGACCCTCGATGCCGAGCATGTACTCGCGCAGCGCGAGTGAACGCTTCGTGCCGAGATTGCGCTTGCGCAGCCGGTCCAGGTTCGCCGGTTCGGTGTAGTCGGGGCCGTAGATGATGCGCAGGTACTCGCGGCCCCGCACCTTCACCCCTGGCTGCACCACGCCGCGCTTGCCGCGCACGAGGTTGGCCATCGGCTTGACGACCATGCCCTCGCCGCCGTCCTCGGTCAGCTCCGACCACCAGCGCACGCCGGCGGCCACCGAGTCCGGGTTCCCGGTGTCGACGAGCAGGTTGTCCGTGGTGGCAACGAACTCCGGGTCCGCAGTGGACAGTCGGTTGAGCAGGTCGAGGTGCCAGGAGTGCGGCCGGTCGTGGTAGGTGCGGCCCTCGCTGGCGAGCACCTGGAACGGCGCCACGCGCATGCCGCGCAGGCCATCGGTCGGCCAGCAGTAGCGCCGGTACGCCGCCCGGAACGCGTCCGCGTTGTTGACTCTGGACTCGTTGCGCTGCAAGAGATCCGTGACATCGACTCCGCGATCAGCCGCTGCGCGCAACATATCGAGAGCTGCGGGCAACGCCGCACTGGCGGCTGCACCAACCGCCGCGTACTGCTCGCGGATGAGCGGCTCCGCCTTGGCGCTCCACGGCAGCAGTTCGGCGTCCAGCAGCAGCCAGTCGGTGGCCAGCTCCGACCAGAGCCCGGCCGCCGAGATGGCCGCCTGCAACCGCGCCAGCACCTGATCGGTCAACCGCTGGTCGAAGAACGCCCGCCCGGTCCGGGTGTGCACGGCCCCGCCGTCGCGGCGCACGAGCAGCACCGCCCGCGAGCCCATGTGCTTCTCCTCGCAGATCACCTCGCGCACGCCCGCCGCCAGGTAGCCCGCGAACGCCTCCTCCGGGTGCTCCAGCACATCGGCACGCTGCGAGGTGGCGGTCGGCGCCATGGTCGGCGGCAGGTACAGCAGCGAACCGGGCTCGATCGCGAACCGGCTCATCACCTCCAGCGCCGCCGCCGCGTTCTCCGCGCGCACGGTGATCCGCCCGTGCTCGGCCGTCTCCACGACCCGTTTGCCGAGCACGTCGGTCAGGTTCAGCTCGTCATCGGGCCGCACCGGGTTCACCGGCTGGAGCGGTCGCACCGGCTCGCACCAGACCTGTTGTGCCGCAACGGAGACCAGTTCGCCCTCCGGGTAACGCAGTGCGGTCAGCCGCCCACCGAACACGCAGCCGGTGTCCAGGCAGATCGTGTTGTTGACCCACTCGGCGTCCAGCACCGGCGTGTGCCCGTACACGACGGCAGCCGCGCCGCGGTAGTCGTTCGCCCATGGGTAGCGCACCGGCAGCCCGTACTCGTCGGTCTCGCCGGTGGACTCCCCGTACAGCGCGAAGCTGCGCACACGGCCGGACGCCCGGCCCTGGAACCGCTCGGGCAGCCCGGCGTGCGCCACCACCAGCTTGCCGCCGTCCAGCACGTAGTGCGACACCAGGTCGTAGCAGAACTGCTCGGCCAGCTTGCGGAACTCCGCCGACTCCGCGGACAACTGCGCCAGCGACTCGGCCAGGCCGTGCGCCACGGTGACCTTCTTGCCACGCAGTGCCCGCACCAGTTTCTGCTCGTGGTTGCCGCACACGCACATCGCCGTGCCCGCCGCGACCATGCCCATCACCAGCCGCAGCACACCAGGCGTGTCCGGGCCGCGGTCGACCAGGTCACCGACGAACAGCGCGCGGCGTCCCCGCGGGTGCGCCGCGCCCACCGGCCTGCCCTCGGCGTCCCGCTCGACCAGGTAGCCCAGCTCTGCCAGCAACTGCTCCAACTCGGCCCGGCAGCCGTGCACGTCACCGATGACGTCGAACGGGCCGGTGTCCGCACGCCTGTCGTTGAGCAGCGGCTCCCGCACGAGCACCGTCTCGGCCACCTCCTCCGGCGAGCGCAGCACGTGCACCCGGCGGAACCCCTCCTTCTCCAAGTGGCGCAAGGACTTGTGCAGATCGGCGCGCTGCCTGCGCAGCACGTGCGCGCCGAAGTCGCGGTCCGGCCGCTCCGCGTTGCGCCGCAGGCACAGGCCCTCGGGCATGTCCAGCACGATCGCCACCGGCAGCACGTCGTGCTCGCGCGCGAGGGCGACAAGTTGCGCGCGGCCCTCGCGCTGCACGTTCGTCGCGTCGACCACGGTCAGCCGTCCGGCGGCCAGCCGCTTGCCCGCGATGTAGTGCAGCACGTCGATGGCGTCCTTGGTGGCCGACTGGTCGTTGGGGTCATCGCTGACCAGTCCGCGGCAGTGGTCGCTGGAGACCACCTCGGTGGCGCGGAAATGCCTGGCCGCGAAGGTGGACTTGCCCGATCCGGAGACGCCGACGAGCGCGATCAGCGCCAGTTGCGGGATGCCGAGCCGACTCATCGCCCCTCCTGCCTGGTGAAGACCGCCAGCTGTGTCGGCGGTCCGAGCACCGGGTCCGGCTCGCCAACCGGCAGGTAGCTGACGGTGTACCCGTACTGCGCCGCAACGGAATCCGCCCAGTGCGCGAACTGGGCGCGGGTCCACTCGAATCGGTGGTCGGCGTGCCGGAATCGGCCCGTGACAAGGGTTTCGTAGCGCGCGTTGTACTCCTGGTTCGGCGTGGTCACCACCACCGTCGCGGGACGGGCCGAACCGAACACCGACCGCTCCAACGCGGGTAGCCGCTCCTCGTCGACGTGCTCGATCACCTCCATCAGCACAGCCGCGTCGTATCCGGTGAGACTCGAGTCTCGATATGTCAGTGCCGACTGCCTCAGCTCGACCTGCTCCGGCAGGCGCTCACGCGCCAGTTGCAACGCCCGCACTGACACGTCCACGCCCAGCAGCTCGGTGAACTGCTTGTCCCGCACCAGATCGCGCAGCAGCGCGCCTGGCCCGCAGCCCAGCTCGACCACCCGTTTCGCGCCCGTCTCGCGCAGCACCTCCAGCACCGCCTGCCTGCGCGACCGCGCCAGCGGCACGGGCTTGGCCGGGTCCTCCTCCGGGGTGTCCCACTCCTGGGGCGCGACCTCGTCTGACTCGGCAAGCCGGGCCAGCGCCGTGCGCACGAACCCGCTCTGGTGAGCCAGATAGCGCCGACTGATCAGTTCGCGCTCCGGGTGCGCCGCAAGCCACCCCGCGCCGACCCTGAGCAACTTGTCGACCTCGGTGTGATCCACCCAGTAGTGCTTGGACCCGTCCAGCACCGGCAGCAGCACGTACAGGTGGCTGAGCGCGTCGGCGACCCGGAGTTCGCCGGTCAGACGCAGGTCCACGTACGGGGAGTCGCCCCACTGCTCGAACTCGGTGTCCAGCGGCAGCGGGGTCGCCGCCACCTGCCAGCCCAGCGGCTCGAACAGGCGGTGCACCAGTTGCGCACCGCCCACTGCGGGGATGTGCACGCGCAGCGGGATCGCCGTCTCCGCCAACTCCGGCCGCTGCTCGCACTGCCCGTTCATGGCGGTCCGGAACACTGAGCCAAGCGCCACCGCGAGCAGCGAGCTCGCCGCGTACGGGCGGTCGCTGACCCGCTCGCCGAGCGCGATCGGATCCACCTCGAGCAGCAGCGCGACCGTGCACTCCTGCTCGTCGGCGCGCGGGTAGAACACGTGCGCGGTGCCAGCCGAGACCTCGAATGCCCGCGCCCGCTGCGGGTGCTTGTGCAGCAGGAAGCCCAGGTCCGTCGCGGGCCTGGCGGTGGTGGTCAAGGTCATCAGCACGCCGGCCAGTGTTCCCGATCGGCCCGCGCCCGCGCAGCTCGGTTCCCCGGGTGGCAGGCTGGACGTATGGCGAACCGGCTTGCCCAGTCGAGCAGTCCCTATCTCCTCCAGCACGCCGACAACCCGGTGGACTGGTGGCCCTGGTGCGCGGAGGCGTTCGAGGAGGCCCGCCGCCGGGGCGTGCCGGTGCTGCTCTCGGTGGGCTACGCGGCCTGCCACTGGTGCCACGTGATGGCACACGAGTCCTTCGAGGACGAGGCCACCGCCGAACTGGTGAACCGCGACTTCGTCGCCATCAAGGTCGACCGCGAGGAACGGCCCGACGTGGACGCGGTCTACATGGAGGCCACGCAGGCGATGACCGGCCAGGGCGGCTGGCCGATGACCTGCTTCCTCACGCCCGAGGGTGAGCCGTTCCACTGCGGCACCTACTTCCCGCCGACCCCGCGCCCCGGCGTGCCCTCGTTCCGGCAGCTGCTCACCGCCGTGGTCGACGCGTGGACCACCCGGCGTGCGGAGGTGCGGACCGCGGCCGGGCAGATCGTCGCCCAGTTGACCGAGAACGCCAAACCACTGCCCGAGTCCACTGTGGACGCTGACCTGCTCGACGGCGCCGTGGTGTCACTGCTCGGTGGGTACGACCGGACCAACGGCGGCTTCGGCGGGCAGCCCAAGTTCCCGCCCTCGATGGTGCTGGAGTTCCTGCTGCGCCACCACGAGCGGACCGGTTCGGTGCAGTCGCTGTCACTGGTGGAGGGCACCGCGGAGGCCATGGCCCGCGGTGGCATGTACGACCAGCTCGGTGGCGGCTTCGCTCGGTACAGCGTGGACGCGGGCTGGGTGGTGCCGCACTTCGAGAAGATGCTGTACGACAACGCCTTGCTGCTGCGGGCCTACGCACACCTGGCCCGCCGTACCGGATCCGCGCTGGCCCGCCGCGTCGCCGTGGAGACCGCTGGCTTCCTGCTCGGCGAGCTGCGCACCCCGCAGGGCGGGTTCGCCGCCGCGCTGGACGCCGACACCGAGGGCGTCGAGGGGCTCACCTACGTGTGGACCCCCGCCCAGCTCACCGAGGCGCTCGGCCCCGTGGACGGTCCCTGGGCCGCCGAGGTCTTCGGCGTCACCGAACAGGGGACCTTCGAGGAGGGCGCGTCCACCCTGCAACTGCGGGCCGATCCCGAGGACGGCCAGCGCCTGGCCGAGGTCCGCCAGCGCCTGCTGGCGGTCCGCCGCGAGCGGCCGCAGCCCCCGCTGGACGACAAGGTCGTCACCGCCTGGAACGGGTTGGCCATCGGCGCGCTCGCCGAGGCCGGTGCCGCGCTGGGCCGCCCCGAGTGGGTCGCGGGCGCCCGGGCCGCCGCCGAGTTGATCACCGACCTGCACCTGGTCGACGGCCGCCTGCGCCGCACCTCGCGCGCCGGAACCGTCGGCACCGCAGTGGGGGTGCTGGAGGACTACGGCTGCCTGGCCGAGGGGCTGCTCGCACTGCACCAGGCCACGGCCGAGCAGCGCTGGCTCGACCTGGCCTGCTCCCTGCTGGACACGGCGCTGGCCCGGTTCGCCGACCCCGTCGAGCCGGGGGTCTGGCACGACACCGCCGACGACGCCGAGCGGCTCGTCCGCCGACCGTCCGAACCCAGCGACAACGCCAGCCCCTCGGGGGCCTCCTCGCTGGCCGGTGCCCTGCTCACCGCGTCCGCCCTGGCTGGCGCCGAGCGAGCCGGTGCCTTCCGTGAGGCCGCCGAGCGGACCGTGCACCGCGCCGGTGTGCTGGCCTCGCGGGCGCCGCGGTTCGCCGGCCACTGGCTCACCGTGGGTGAGGCGCTCGCCCAGGGGCCCGTGCAGGTGGCCGTGGTCACGCCGCCAGCGGACCCGCGAGGTGAGTCGCTGCTGGCACTCGCGCTGGCCAAGGCGCCCGGCGGTGCCGTGGTGCTCGCCGGTGCACCCGACGCCGCGCCGCTGCTCGCCGACCGGCCGTTGGTCGGGGGCGCACCCGCCGCCTACGTGTGCCGGGGCTACGTGTGCGAGCGGCCCGTCAGTTCCACCGACGAGTTGGCCGTGGCTCTCGAACGCCGTTAAGCGATTTCCTTAACACCGTTCGACTCCGCTGGGGGCGAACGGTCCTTGCCGTGCGTACTTGGTAGCGGTGTAATTGTGTAATCACCGTTGCAAGCAGGGGAGGGCGTCATGCACAGACGCTTCGCACGAGTCGCCCGCGACGCCCGCGGGTGGAGTGGTCGTGGTCGCGGTGGCTGGCAGCAGTCCGAAGTGCCGCCCGCCGGGGACGCCGCGGCCTGGTTCACCGGGCGGCTGCCCGACGGCTGGTTCACCGCGGCGCCTGAGGTCACCGTGGACCGTGACGAGATCACCGTGGTCGGCGAGCTGCCCGCCCTGGAGGGCGAGTTCGCCGACGAGGCCGCCCGCGCGGGTGCCGAGGCCGGACGGATCAGCCGGTTCCGGGAGCAGACCCGCGAGGAGCGCATCGAGATCGCCCGCCAGGCCGAGCACCGCTACGGCCGCAAGGTCGCCTGGGGCGCCAGCCTCGGCAGTACCACCGAGCTGTTCACCACCCTGTCCGTGCCGGTCATGACCCGGCTGCGCCAGTCCGAACGCCTCGTGCTCGACACGCTCGTCGACGCCGGGGTGGCCCGTTCCCGCTCCGAGGCGCTCGCCTGGGCGGTGCGACTGGTCGGCGAGCACGCCGAGTCCTGGCTCACCGAGCTCCGTGAGGCCATGGCCAAGGTCAACGACGTCCGCAACCAGGGGCCAGACCTGGGCTGAGGCACGCCGCCCGTGACGGCGTGCCGCACGCCGTCACGGGTACAGCGTGAACCAGATGGCGATGTAGTGGCAGATCGCGGCGAGCACGGTGGCCGCGTGGAAGAACTCGTGGTAGCCGAACACCTTCGGCCAGGGGTTGGGCCACTTGGTGCCGTAGAACACGGCGCCCGCGGTGTAGAAGGCGCCGCCGACGAGCAGCAGCACGAGTGCGGCCACCCCGGCGTGGTCGAGCAACTCGGGCAGCACGAACACGGCGACCCAGCCGAGCGCGATGTAGATCGGCACGCCGAGCCAGCGCGGGGCGTGCGGCCAGGCCATCTTGAGCGCGACCCCGGCCAGCGCGCCGCCCCACACCACGGCGAGCACCACGGTGCCGGTGCCCGGCTCCATGGCCAGCAGCGCGAACGGGGTGTAGGTGCCCGCGATGAACAGGAAGATCATCGAGTGGTCGAGCCGCTTCATCAGCGTCCTGGCCCGGGTGCTCAGCCAGGTGCGCCGGTGGTACAGGGCGCTCACCCCGAACAGCCCGAGCACAGTGACCCCGTACACGGAGGTGGCCAGGGCGGCCTTGGCCGACACCGTCGCGCCGGCGACCGAGACCAGCACCGTCCCGCTGACCAGGGACACGAGAAACGACCAGAAGTGCAGCCAGCCACGCATCCTGGGCTTGATCGGCGGGGTCTGCGGCTCGTTGGCGGTCGCGACACTCACGTCCCCGAGGTTACGCGACCGTAGGTTGTGCGGTCACGCCACAGTGACGGGCTCATTCGGTGCGTTGCGCCACTCGGCGTACCCTGCAGTTCCGTGGGTCTTCGCAAGCGCGTGAGCAAGATTGTCTACGGCCTCTACGAGATGCGGCTCAACCAGCAGATCGCACGGGAGACCCGACGGCCCCGGCACGTGGGCGTCGTGCTGGACGGAAACCGCCGCTGGGCCAAGGAAGCAGGGTTCGACGACGTCAGCCACGGGCACCGGGCCGGTGCCCAGCGCATCGCCGACCTGCTGGCCTGGTGCCAGGAGGCGGAGGTCGAGGTCGTCACCCTGTGGCTGCTGGCCACCGACAACCTCAAGCAGCGCTCCAGCGAGGAGCTGGAGTCCCTGCTGGAGATCATTTCCGATGTGGTCGACGAGTTGGCCGAGCCGCAGAACCCCTGGCGGCTGCGCATCGTGGGCGCCCTGGACCTGCTGCCCCGCGAGATGGCCACGAGGCTGACCGCCGCGGGCCAGCGCACGGCCAACCGCACGGGCATGGAGGTCAACGTGGCGGTGGGCTACGGCGGCCGCCAGGAGATCGCCGACGCCGTGCGCAAGTTGCTGTTGCAGCACGCCGAGGCGGGTACCTCGATCGAGGAACTGGCCGAGGTGCTGGACGTGGACCACATCGCCGAGCACCTCTACACCTCCGGGCAGCCCGACCCGGACCTGCTGATCAGGACTTCCGGTGAGCAGCGGCTGTCCGGGTTCCTGCTCTGGCAGTCGGCGCACTCGGAGTTCTGGTTCTGCGAGGCGTACTGGCCCGCGTTCCGCAGGGTGGACTTCCTGCGCGCGCTACGCGACTACGCCTGGCGGCACCGCCGCTTCGGAGGCTGAACACGCCGAAGGCGCCGCGGCCTGTGGCCCCGGCGCCTTCGAGTCGGCTGTGGCTGGGCTCAGCCGCCGTGGTGGTCACCGCTGGTGGAGGCGGCGACGCCGTCCACGCAGTCCTTCACGAAGGTCGGGTTCAGCGCGTTCACGGCGACGGCCACCGGCCCACCGGCGATGGTGTTGTTGGTCAGGCACACCGGGATGTCCACGTTCTCGGCCACGTGGTCGTCGTTGACCAGGTGCAGGTCGTGCAGGTTGCCCAGGCCGGTCTGGTCCGGGTGGTGCGAGGCGAACGCGGGGGCGCCCACCAGTGCGATGCCAGCGACGGTGGCGGCGACAACAGCAGCCTTCTTCAGCACGTCCGATCACTCCTTCTCGGGGATTTCCTGCGACCGCAACCTACTCGTTATTGGCTGAGGGTCGCACTCGCGCAACACCATTGTGTGATCATCGTGCGGGTGATTCCTGAATCTCGCCGAAAACGCCAGAAAGCACCGGGTCGCGCAAAGGCGTCCCGGTGCTTTCTGGTCAAGCCGGAGGCTCAGCCGCCGTGGTGGTCACCGCTGTGCGAGATCGCAGCACCGTCGACGCAGTCCTTCACGAAGGTCGGGTTGAGGGCGTTCACCGCGACCGCGACCAGACCGCCGGCGATCGTGTTGTTGGTGGCGCAGATCGGCACGTTCACGTTCTCCAGGACGTGGACGTCGTTGAGAGCGTGCACGTCGTCCACGTTGACCAGGCCCACCTGGTGCGGGGCGCCGTGGTGGTGGTGACCCATCCAGTCATCGCCAGCCGGCGTGCCGGCGAACGCGGGTGCGCTGAGGACCATGAGACCTGCCGCCGCAGTGGCGGCGACAACGCCAGCCTTCTTCAGCACTTCCAACACTCTCCTTCATACCGGGGGATATCTGTGGAACTCCGAAGCTCGGGGCCCTACGACCGGGAAACCTACTCGTATACGCCTTCGATCGCCCACGGTGCTAACACCATTGTGTGAACAGTTCACTGTGGACTGTCGCACGTTCTGGTGTACTTGCCGAGACGCGTTAATTCCCCCGGGCGAGGTCGGGTTGGTGGTGGTAAAGCGCTTGCGGGGCGCCTAGGCTGCCCATCTCATGGACGCGGATCGGCTGGTGCGGGAGTACCTGCTGCTGGGGTTGCGGCTGGGCAGGCTGCGCTCCGGCCTGGTCGATGCCTACACCGGCCCCGCCCGGCTCCAGCGTCAGGTCGAGGCTGAGCCGGTGCCCGATCCGGCGGACCTCGCCCGTGCCGCTGAGGACCTACGCAAGGCGCTGGCCGACACCGAGCTGCCCGCCGAGCGCAGGACCTTCCTGGACGCCCAGCTGGTGGCCCTCGCCTGCAACTGCCGGGTGCTGTCCGGCGAGCCGATCGGGTTCGTCGCCCAGGTGGAGAGCTACTCGCAGACCACGATCGGGTTGGGCGAGCACGAGGCGTACCGGCAGGCCCATGACGAACTGCGCGCGCTGCTGCCGGGCTGGGGGACACTGCGCCGCAGGGTGAACGCGCACCGCACGCACGAGCAGGTGCCGCTCAGGAGCCTGGAGCCTGCCGTGCACGCGTTGTCGGCGGCCCTTCGCGCGCGCGTGCACGAGCAGTACGGGCTGCCCGCCGGGGAGTCGGTCGAGTACGAGGTCGTCTCGAACCGTCCGTGGAGCGGGTTCAACTCCTACCTGGGGGAGTTCCGCTCGCAGATCGCGGTGAACGCCGACCTCGGGCACCGGCTGTCCAGCCTGCCGCAGCTGGTGGCGCACGAGGCGTACCCGGGACACCACACCGAGCACTGCGTGCAGGAGGCCGGGCTGGTCCGCGCCGGCGGTCGGCTGGAACACACGATCTCCCTGCTGAACACCCCGCGCTGCCTCGTCTCGGAGGGCCTGGCCGAGCTGGGGCTCTACGGGGCGGTCGGGCCGAGCTGGGGTGGGTGGGTCGCCGAGGTGCTCGCCGAGGTCGGCCTGACCTTGGACGGGCCGTTGGCGGAGGCGGTCGAGCGGGCCAGCGCGCCACTGGACGTGGTGCGACAGGACGCCGCACTGTTGCTGCACGATCGAGGTGCCGACCCGGAGGACGTGCTGGACCACCTCAAGCGATGGCTGCTGCTGTCCGACTACCGGGCCAACCAGGTGCTCCGATTCGTCGCCGACCCGCTGTGGCGTGCGCACATCACCACTTACGTCGAGGGGCGGCGGCTGCTGCGCTCCTGGCTGGACGCGCGGCCCGCGGGGGAGCCGGTGGCGGTCCGCTTCGCCCGGCTGCTCCGCGACTCGCTCGTGCCCGCCTCGATTCGTGTTACATAGCTGACTACTTTGTGTAGTCGAATCCTGGGTGTGCTGTGGCCGCCCCGTCCTGGAGATGATCGGCATTTGCCCTGATCAGTGAGGGTGTAGCGGTCTGTGGTCGAACCGCCGCCGGTCTTGACGGTCCGTGGCCGCTCGGTGACGACTATGTGAATCACCTGTGTGGCAGCCTGCATCGCGGGCGGTTGCGCGGGTAACTTGCGAAGTGTCGGGTCGTGTCCAATGCGATCCGACCCGGGAGGCCCTGGTCGTGTCGGTGACGAGCGCGAGGGGGCCGGCACCCGGCCCCTTTGGGACGTGGGCCTGACGCCGCAGGCGGCGTGAGGCGAGCGGACCAACCGGGTGGTGTGCCTGGCCCATCGAGGGAAGCGGGCGCGGGTGCCGCGTTCGCGAGGGAGTTGCCGTGACTGCACGACGTCCCGCCAGCCGTTCCTCAGGCCCTGCTCGGGCCAAGCGTCGCTCCACCCCCACCACATGTACCTATGTGCTGGATACCTCGGTGCTGCTCTCCGACCCCTGGGCGGTCAGCAGGTTCGCCGAGCACTCGGTGGTGCTGCCGCTCGTCGTCATCAGCGAATTGGAGGGCAAGCGTCATCACCCCGAACTGGGTTGGTTCGCCAGGGAATCCCTCCGCCTGCTCGACGAGCTGCGGTTGCGGCACGGCAGGCTGGACTCACCGATCCCGATCGGTGAGGACGGCGGCACCCTGCACGTAGAGCTCAACCACACCGACCCCGAGGTGCTGCCTGCCGGGTTCCGCACCGACTCCAACGACGCCCGGATCCTCGCGTGCGCGCTCAACCTCGCCGCCGAGGGACGGTCGGTCACGCTGGTGACCAAGGACATGCCGCTGCGGGTCAAGGCCGCCGCCTGCGGTCTGGCCGCCGACGAGTACCGGGCCCAGGACGTCACGCCCTCGGGCTGGACCGGGATGACCGATGTCGAGGTCGAACCCGCGGTGATCGACGAGTTGTACCGCAACTCCGTCGTGGAACCCGCATTGTTCGACCTGGCCGATGTCGCGGAGATGCCCTGTCACACCGGGTTGCGGCTGCTCTCGGGCACGGCGAGCGCGCTGGGGCGGGTCACCGCGGACAAGCAGATCCGGCTGGTGCGCGGGGATCGCGAGGCGTTCGGCCTGCACGGCCGCTCCGCCGAGCAGCGCATCGCGCTGGACCTGCTGCTGGACTCCGAGGTCGGCATCGTCTCGCTGGGCGGCCGGGCGGGCACCGGCAAGTCGGCGCTGGCGCTGTGCGCCGGGCTGGAGGCGGTGATGGAACGCCGCCAGCACCGCAAGGTCGTGGTGTTCCGGCCGGTCTACGCCGTCGGCGGGCAGGAACTGGGCTACCTGCCCGGTTCCGAGAGCGAGAAGATGCAGCCCTGGGCGCAGGCGGTGTTCGACACCCTCGGCGGCCTGGTGAGCCAGGACGTGCTGGACGAGGTGCAGGACCGCGGCATGCTCGAAGTGCTGCCCCTGACCCACATCCGGGGACGTTCGCTGCACGACTCGTTCGTCATCGTGGACGAGGCGCAGTCACTGGAGCGCAACGTGCTGCTGACCGTGTTGTCCCGGCTCGGTTCCGGCTCGCGGGTCGTGCTGACCCACGACGTCGCCCAGCGGGACAACCTCCGCGTCGGCAGGCACGATGGCGTGGCGGCGGTGATCGAGAAGCTCAAGGGTCACCCGCTGTTCGCGCACATCACGCTGACCCGCTCGGAGCGCTCGCCGATCGCGGCGCTGGTCACCGAGATGTTGGAGGACTACGCCAGCTGAGCACACCGGCCGTGGGCTGTCCGCGAATTTCCCCGCGGGCGGCCCACGGCTGCTCCTGGGCTGCTGGCGTTTCCAGTGAGCGCTGTGCGCCGTCGGCCAGGACTGGTTTCCCGGGCTGTGCAAGGAGCTCCCCGAGGCCAACGGCGGCGAGACCGCTGCTGGCGACGCGCGGTCGGCCCTTGCCGAACTGGCGGATTCCGCCGCGTGCCAACGGATCGGTCCCCGTGCCGAGCTGTACTCGGGCGATGTGTTCCAGGCCTCCGCCGATATCGGCAATCCCGTGTGCCGGAGCTGAGGTTCAGTCCAGCGCGCGGCGCATGAAGCCGCGGATGCCGAGCAGGCCGAAGGCCACGATGGCCAGGACCATGACCGGGAGCGTCACCCACAACTCCATGTGTGGAACCTCGGGCAGTAGCGCAGCGCGCATGCTCTCGCTGACGTAGGTGAGCGGGTTCAGCGCGCAGATCACCTGGAACCAGCGCAGGTGGTCCAGTTGGGGCCACGGGAACTGCGTGGCGCCGGTGAACATCAGCGGGGTGAGGATCACCGCGAACATGATGTTGATCCGGCGCTGCGGCACGGAGGTGCCGACCACCATGCCCACGGCCGCGCCCGCGAGCGAGCCGAGCACCAGCACGAGCACCACCAGCGGCAGACTGGACAGCGGCCAGTTCACGTCGAGCACCACGAAGCCGATGGGCACCATCAGCAGCGCCGAGACCACGCCCCGCAGCGCGCCGAACACCATCTTCTCCACCGCGACCAGGCTGATCGGCATCGGCGCGAGCAGCCGGTCCTCGATCTCGCGGGTCCAGGAGAAGTCCAGCACCAGCGGCAGGGTCGTGTTCTGCAACCCGCCGAGGAATCCGGTCAGCGCGACCACACCGGGCAGCAGCACCTGGGCGAAGTTGCCCTGCACGTAGCCGATGTCGCCGAGCACCTTGCCGAAGATGAACAGGGTGAAGAAGGGCTGGATCACCACCTGCGCCAGGAAACTGGGCAGCTCCCTGCCGGTGACGAAGATGTCCCGCCCCAGCACGGCGGTGAACGTGCGCAGCGAGGTCATCGCAGCTCCCTGCCGGTCAGGTGGATGAACACGTCCTCCAGGCTCGGCTTGCCGATAGCCAGGTCGGTGACCTCGCACCCCAGGTCGGCGACCGCGTTCAGCGCCGAGGGCAGCACCACCACGGGCTCGATGTCGGTGTAGACCCGGAACTGGCCGCCCGGCGCGGAACCGTTGGCGGCTGCGGAGATCTGCTCCACGCGCTGCACCTTGTCCAAGGCGGACAGCCGGTCCGCGACGGCCTGCTGCCCGGTGGCGCCCAGTTGGACGGTGAGGGTGACCGTGGTGCTGCCGGGCAGCGACTTGGTGAGCTCGCTCGGCGTGTCCAGCGCCAGCAGCTTGCCGTGGTCCACGATGCCGACCCGGTCGCACAACTTCGTGGCCTCGTCCATGTCGTGCGTGGTGAGCACGACGGTGACCCCGTCCTCGCGCAGTTGGGCAACCCGGTCGTGCACGAACAGTCGCGCCTGCGGGTCCAGGCCGGTGGACGGCTCGTCCAGGAACATCACCTTGGGGTGGTGCATCAGCGCGCGGGCGATCATCACCCGCTGCGCCTGGCCGCCGGAGAGCTTGTCGATCGCCGCGTCCCGGTGGTCGGCCAGCCCCATCCGCTCGATGATCTCGTCGGCGCGACGGTTGCGCTCGGCCCTGGCCACCCCGTGGTAGGCGGCGTGCCAGAGCAGGTTCTGCCGCACCGTCAGCGAGCGGTCCAGGTTGTTGCGCTGCGGCACCACGGCGAGCAGTTGCCTGGCTCGCCGGGAGTCGGCCACCACGTCCACGCCGTGCACCAGTGCCCGGCCCGAGGTCGGTAGCACCCGGGTGGTAAGCACGCCCACGGTGGTGGTCTTGCCCGCACCGTTGGGGCCCAGCAGGCCGAACACCTCACCGGCGTGGACGGTGAAGCCCAGGCCGTCCACGGCCGGTTTCGGGTTGCGCGGATAGACCTTGACCAGGTCCTCCACGACGACGGTGTCAGTCACGGGTCAACGATACGAGCGGCGATTAATGGGGGCAACCCATGTCTTGGCTGCCTCGTCGATCTGCTCACCACCCGCCCGGCAGCGGGCGGCCCTCGGCGAACCCGGCTGCGGACTGCATGCCCAGCACCACCTGCTCGTGGAACTCGGTGAGGTCGTGCGCCCCGGCATAGGTACAGGCCGAGCGCACCCCCGAGCAGATCGAGTCGATCAGGTCCTCCACCCCGGGACGCGTCGGGTCCAGACGCATCCGCGAGGTCGAGATGCCCTCCTCGAACAGGCCCTTGCGCGCCCGGTCGAAGGCGTTGTCCGACCGGGTGCGCGCGGTGACCGCCCGCTTGGAGGCCATGCCGAAGGACTCCTTGTACGCCCGGCCCGCCTCGTCGCGCAACAGGTCGCCGGGGGACTCGTAGGTGCCGGCGAACCACGAGCCCACCATCACGCTGGACGCGCCCGCGGCCAGCGCGAGTGCCACGTCGCGCGGGTGCCGCACGCCGCCGTCCGCCCAGACGTGCTTGCCCAGCGCCCTGGCCTGCGCCGCGCACTCGGCCACCGCCGAGAACTGCGGCCTGCCGACCCCGGTCATCATGCGCGTGGTGCACATGGCGCCGGGGCCGACGCCGACCTTGATCACGTCCGCGCCCGCCTCGACCAGGTCGCGCACCCCGGCCGCGGTCACCACGTTGCCCGCGGCCACCGGCACCGAGCCCAGGTCGAGCTTGCTCACCGCCCGCAGCGCGGTGAGCATCTTCTCCTGGTGCCCGTGCGCGGTGTCCACCACGAGCACGTCCACCCCGGCGTCGACCAGTTCGGCGGCCCGTGCGGCCACGTCCCCGTTGACCCCGGTAGCGGCGGCCACCCGCAGCCTGCCGTTCGCGTCCAGGGCCGGGGCGTAGATCTCGGCCCGCAGCGCCGCGACCTCCGTGAGCACCCCGACCAGCCTGCCCTCGGTGTCCACGCCCAGCGCGATGCGCGCGGTACGCCCGTGCAGCCGGTCGAACACCTCGCGCGGGGCGGTGTCCAGCGGCACCGTCACCACGTCCGGGTTGGCGACCTCGCCGACGCGGGTGAACCTGTCCACCCCGGCACAGGCGGCCTCGTCCACCACGCCCAGCGGCCTGTTGTCCGCGTCGACCACCACGACCGCACCGTGTGCCCGCTTGGGCAGCAGGTTGATCGCGTCGGCCACCGCGTCACCGGCACGCAGCACCAGCGGCGTGTCCCAGACCGGGTGGCGGTCCTTCACCCAGGCCGTGATCTCCGCGACGGCGTCGGGGGCCACGTCCTGCGGCAGCACGACCAGCCCACCCCGCCTGGCCACCGTCTCGGCCATCCGGCGACCGGCGACCGCGGTCATGTTGGCCACCACGATCGGGATCGTCGCGCCGGTGCCGTCGGCGGTGGACAGGTCGACGTCGAACCGCGACTCCACGGTCGATCGCCCGGGCACGACGAACACGTCGTCGTAGGTCAGGTCGTAGCGGGGTTCATGCCCGTCGAGGAAGCGCACGACATCCGAGGCTACGTGCTCGTAGCCTCAGCCGGGCAGCAACGCCCTGACCTGGTCGATGGTGTCGGCCTCGGGCACCTCCTTGTCCGGCCGGTACCGCAGGACCCGCGCGAACCGCAGCGCCACACCACCCGGGTAGCGCGGGCTGACCTGCACCCCGTCCAACTCGATCTCCACCACCAGTTCCGGCCGCACGTGCACGACGCCGAAGCTCGACCCTGCAAGCGGTTCTTCGGCCAAGTCGCTCCGCTCCGTCGCTATCGCCGACAGAGCCTCGGTCTGCCAGCGCAGCAACTCGTCGGTGAGCCCCTTGAAGGTCTTGCCCACCATCACCGGCGGACCGCCGTCCGGGTCCCTCGCGCCCAGGTGCAGGTTGGACAGCAGGCCCTTGCGGCGACCGTGCCCCCACTCGGCGGCCAGCACCACCAGGTCGAGCGTGTGCACGGGTTTGACCTTCTGCCAGGACCGTCCCCTGCGACCCGCCGCGTAGGGCGAATCCAGTGCCTTGACCATCACCCCCTCGTGTCCGGCGGCCGCGGCCGCCTCCTGCACCCGCAGGGCCTGCTCGGCGCTCGGTTCGACCGCACCCGGGATGCGGAAGGCCCCGGCCACCGAGTCCAGCGCCGACAGCCGCTCGCGCAGCGGCAGGTCGAGCAGGTCCCGGCCGTCGAGGTGCAGGCAGTCGAAGTAGTAGGGGTGCAACAGCAACTCCCTGGAGCTGCTGGCACCGAAGCGGCTCATCGTCTCCTGGAAGGGGCGCGGGCGACCGTCCTCGGTCAGCGCCAGCGTCTCGCCGTCCAGCACAACCGACTCGCACGGCAGTCCTCGGACGTGCTCGACCAGTTCCGGCACGCTCGCGGTGATCTCCCGCAGTGTCCTGGTGTAGACGAGGACCTCGTCGCCCTGCTTGTGCACCTGGATGCGGGCACCGTCCAACTTGTACTCCACCGAGACCTGGCCCAGTTCGGCCAGCGCCCCGTCCAGGGACTCCGCGGGGGAGGCCAGCATCGGCCGCACCGGGCGACCAACCTCCAGCCCGAAATCGGCCAGTGCGGTCACGCCGCCGGTTCGTGCGGCGACCGCGGTGGTGTGCAGCCGGCCGGAGAGCATGAAGGCCCTGCGCACCGAATCCGCCGGTACCTCGAACGCGGCAGCGACGGCGTCGGTCATCACGCCTTCCAGCGCGCCCTGCCGCAACTCCCCGGTCAGCAGCCTGCGCAGGAAGTCCTGCTCCTCGGCGGTGGCACGGCTCAGCAGACTGGTCAGCAACTCGGTCCTGCGCTGCGTGGATCCCTTGCCATTGGTGGCCGCGAGCGTGGTCAGCGACTGGTCGACCTCGCTCAGGGTGAGCGAAGCCCGGTCGGCCGGGTCGACCTGGATGCGGAACAGGGTGCGCCAGCCCGCACCCAGCTTGCCCTGGCGAGGCAGCCCCACCAGGAACGCGGTCGCGGGCTCCACCTCGGCCTCGGGCAGCTGCGCGAGCAACTCGGCGAGGGCGGCCACCTTCGCCAGCCGGGACCTGGTTGAGGCCACGGCCGCTGAGGTGGTGACGACGTCGGCGAAGAGCATGTGTCCATGGTGGACCCGGGCACCGACAATTTCTGGTTCAGCACCTCTGAACTGCGATTACGTCAACTTGTCGGTGGTCGGTCGCACACTGGGCCCCACGCGGTGGACCGAGTGGGAGGAGGTGGTTCATGACCAGACGGCGGCCATGAGCTCGACCGCGGATCGCAGCCGATCAGGAGTCAGCCAGGCGTAGCCGACCACGAGCCCGGGAAAGGGTGGGGCCGCGCCGTCCGGCACGTAGTTGGACAGTGCGAGGGCGTTCACCCCGTTCGCCGCCAAAGACCGTTGCAGCGCCAGGTCGTCGGCACCGTCCGGCAGCCTCAGCACCAGGTGCAGCCCCGCCGCCACACCGACGGGACGCCAGCCGGGCAGGTGCTCGCCGACGGCGGTGAGCAGGGCGTCCCGCCTGCGCCGGTACAGGCTCCTGGTCCGTCGCAGGTGGCGCTCATACCCACCGGTCCGCAGCAGGTGGGTGAGCGCGGCCTGGGGCAGTGGCCCGCAGCCCAGGTCGTTGTAGTGCTTGGCCGTCACCACGGCCTCGCGCAGCGACGGCGGGGCGATCAGCCAGCCGATGCGCAGGGCGGGGGCGAGCACCTTGCTCACGCTGCCGAGGTAGGCGGTGCGGGTCGGGTCCAGCGCTTGCACCGCACCCATGGCGTGCCGGTCGTAGCGGTGCTCGGCGTCGTAGTCGTCCTCGATCACCAGCCCGTCGTGGTCACGGGCCCAGGCCAGCAGGGCGCGCCTGCGCTCCTGGTGCAGCACCACGCCCAGCGGGAACTGGTGGGCGGTGGTGACCAGCACCGCCCGCGCGCCGCTGGCGGCCAGCTCGTCCACGCGGAGGCCGTGGTCGTCGACGGTGATCGGCACCGGGGTGAGGCCGTGTGCTCGGAACAGGTCGGCCTGACCGCGGTGGCTGGGGTTCTCCACCGCGATGGTCCGGTGGCCGGTGCCCCGCAGCACACGCGCCAGCAGCCCGAGCCCCTCCGCGACGCCGTGGGTGATCACCACGTCCTGCGGTATGGCGAGCACGGCCCGGACTCGGCCCAGGTAGCCCGCGAGCTCCGCGCGCAGGTCCGGCAGGCCCGCGTAGTCGGGGTAGCCCAGCGCCTCGTCGGGGAGCGCGGCGAGACCCGCGCGGGTGGCGGCTAGCCACTCGGCCCTGGGGAAGGCGCCGAGTGCGGGCAGCCCGGGACGCAGGTCGAAGCGCCAGCGTTCGGGCTGGTCCGGCGGGGCTGGCGCGGACCTGGCCGTACAGACCGTGCTGGCGACCACCGTGCCCGAGCCGTGCCTGGCGACCAGGTAGCCCTCGGCGACGAGCTGGCCGTAGGCGGCGGTGACGGTGCCCCGGGCCAGTCCGAGCTGGCTGGCCAGGTCCCGGCTGGAGGGCAGCCTGCTGCCGGGGTGCAGCCGCCCGGTCCGGATCGCCTCGCGCAGGGCGAGCTCCAGGCTGCGGCCCCGGTTGCAGAGCTGGCCGCCGACACCGGGTGGGAGCAGCAGCTCGCGAAAAGTGGTCCAAGACTCAGCCATGGAAGTGGAGCATATTGCTGGTCCACTTCCGGGGCAGACTGCGTCCGTGAGCGCACAGAACACCTACCGGGCCGTGGCCAGCGGTGCCACCGGCATCCTCATCGTCGGCGCCTCGTTCCCCGTCACGGCACTGCTGGGCGGCTACCCGGTGCTTGCCGGGCAGGCGATCCGCTACGCGGTGGGCGGACTGGTGCTGCTGGGTGTGCTGCTCGCGCGCGGTCGGCGCCTGCCCAAGCCGGGGCTGCGCGATCTCGCGGGCATGGCCGGCATGGTGATCGCGGGCATGTTGGGGTTCAACGCCGCGATCCTGGCCGCCGAGCAGTACGCCACGCCGGGCTTCGTGTCGGCGGTGGTCGGGGTCTCACCCCTGGTGCTGGCCGTCGCCGTGCCGCTGCTCGGCGGGCGGCGCCCCGCCGTGGCCGCCCTGCTGGGCGCGGCGCTGGTGGTGCTCGGCGTCGCCGTGCTGACCGGCGGCGGGTCCTGGCACGGGCCTGGGCTGGTGCTGGCCCTGCTGTGCATGGTCGGCGAGGTGCTGTTCACCCTGTGCGCGGTCGGCACGGTCAACCGGCTCGGCGCGCTGGAGGTGTCCACCTGGGCCTGCCTGATCGCGGCGGTCGGCGGCGCGGTGGTGGCCACGGCCGTGGACGGAGCCGCTGCCTGGCGGCTGCCGACCCAGGGCGAGGCCGTGGCGCTCGGCGTGCTGTCGGTGCTCGTCACCGCGGTGGCGTTCACCTGCTGGTACACCTGCGTGGCCGCGATCGGCGCCGACCGGGCCGGGGTGCTCATCGGCCTGATGCCGGTGTCCGGGCTGGTGGTGTCGGTGCTGCTCGGACTCCAGCCGATGAGCCTGGCCGGGGTGGTCGGCGCCCTCGCGGTCGCCGGTGGCTGCGTGCTGGGCCTGCGCCGCAGGCGTGAGCTCAGCGGCCGCCGCGTGCCATCCGAAGCACGTCCAGCGCCTCGTCCAGCTGTTCGAGGGTGATCCGCCCCTGGTCCACGTGCCCGCGGGCGAGCACGACCTCGCGGATAGTCCTGCGCTCCTTGAGCGACTGCTTGGCGATGGCCGCCGCCTCCTCGTAGCCGAGGTAGCGGTTGAGCGGGGTCACCACCGAGGGTGAGGACTCGGCGTACTCGCGCATGCGCTCCACATCGGGTTCGGCCCCGGCGATCACCTTGTCGGCGAGCAGCCGCGCCACGGCGGCCAGCAGCCTGGCGGACTCCAGCACGTTGCGGGCGATGACCGGCAGCATCACGTTGAGCTCGAAGTTGCCCTGCGTGCCCGCGAAGGCCACGGCCGCGTCGTTGCCGATCACCTGGGCGACCACCATCATCGTCGCCTCGGAGATCACCGGGTTGACCTTGCCCGGCATGATCGAGGACCCGGGTTGCAGGTCGGGCAGGGCCAGCTCGGCGAGGCCGGTGCGCGGGCCGGAGCCCAGCCAGCGCAGGTCGTTTGCGATCTTGAACAGGGAGACCGCCACGGTGCGCAGCTGGCCGGAGGCCTCGACCACGCCGTCCCGGCTGGCCTGGGCCTCGATGTGGTCGCGCGCCTCGGTCACCGGCAGGCCGGTCAGCTCCGCCAGCTCCGAGGACACGGCGGCGCCGAAGCCCTCGGGGGCGTTCAGGCCGGTGCCCACCGCCGTGCCGCCGATGGGCAGCTCGCCCAGTCGCGGCAGGCTGGACCGCAGTCGCTCCACGCCGTAGCGGACCTGCGAGGCCCAGCCGCCCGCCTCCTGGCCCAGCGTGATCGGCACGGCGTCCATCAGGTGCGTACGCCCGGACTTGACCACGTCGCGCCACTGCTCGGCGCGGGTCTCCAGCACCGTGGCCAGGTGCTCCAGCGCCGGCACCACGTCGGCGACGATCGCCTCGGTCGCGGCGAGGTGGATCGTGGTCGGGAACGTGTCGTTGGAGGACTGCGAGGCGTTCACGTGGTCGTTCGGGTGCACCTCGCGCCCGAGCTTGCGGGTGGCCAGCGTGGCGATCACCTCGTTGGCGTTCATGTTCGAGGAGGTGCCGGACCCGGTCTGGAACACGTCGATCGGGAAGTGCTCGTCGTGCTGTCCGTCGGCGACCTCCTGCGCGGCCTCGACGATGGCGGCGACCAGATCCGGCTCCAGCACGCCCAGCCGCTCGTTGACCTTGGCGGCGGCGGCCTTGAGCAGTCCCAGCGCGCGGATCTGGGCGCGTTCCAGCCCGCGGCCGGAGATCGGGAAGTTCTCCACGGCCCGTTGGGTCTGTGCCCGCCACAGCGCGTCGGCGGGGACGCGCACCTCGCCCATGGTGTCGTGTTCGATTCGGTAGGACTGCTCAGCCATGTCCTGAGTCTGGCCCCCGCGCGCTCCCTGGGCAGCGTGGCGTGCAGCACCTAGAGTCGTGGAATAGGACTGAGCGCTGCCTCCCACCACAGGCGGAAAGCTGGGGATCCATGACTCCTGTCGAGGACGTCGAAGTTGATCTGCTCATCGTCGGCGCGGGCCCCACGGGCCTGTTCGCCGCCTACTACGCCGGGTTCCGCGAGCTGTCGGTCGCCCTGGTCGACGCGCTGCCCGAACCCGGCGGGCAGGTCACCGCGATGTACCCGGAGAAGATGATCTTCGATGTGGCCGGGTTCCCCGCCGTGCGCGGACGGGACCTGGTGGCCGCACTGGTCGAGCAGACCGACCAGTGGAAGCCCCGCTACCTGCTGGGCCGTCAGGCCAGAACGATCGAGCAGACCGCCGACGGGCTCGCCGTGGGCCTGGCCGACGGGCAGACCGTGCGCACCAAGGCGGTGCTGATCACCGCGGGCATGGGTGAGTTCCGGCCGAGGCCGCTGCCCGCGGGCGGGGACTGGGTCGGGCGCGGGGTGGTCTACTTCGTGCCCGCGCTGGACGCCCACCGGGACCAGGACGTGGTCGTGGTCGGCGGCGGGGACTCGGCCTTCGACTGGGCGCTGGCCCTGCACCCGATCGCCCGCAGCGTGACGCTGGTGCACCGCAGGGCGGCGTTCCGCGCCCACCAGGCAACGGTCACCAAGGTGCGCGAGCTCGGCGTGCCGATCATCACCGACGCGGAGGTCGCCGAGCTGCGCGGCGATCCGGAGCTGTCCGAGCTGGAGATCAAGCTCAAGTCGGGCGACCGCAAGGTGCTGCCCGCGCAGGCCGTGGTCGCCGCGCTGGGCTTCACCGCCGACCTGGGGCCGATCGAGTCCTGGGGCCTGGAACTGGACCACCGCGCGGTGCTGGTCGACTCGACCATGCGGACCGCGCGGCAGCGGATCTACGCCGCGGGCGACGTGGCGACCTATCCCGGCAAGGTGAAGCTGATCGCCACGGGGTTCGGCGAGGCGGCGACGGCGGTCAACAACCTGGCCGTCGAACTGGACCCGCAGGCGCACCTGTTCCCGGGGCATTCCAGCAACGCGGGCTGAGCACGAGAACAGGGCCCCGCACCGCGCGGGGCCCTGTCGCTCAGGCAACGACCTGGACCGGGTCCCCCTGGTCGAGGTTGGCGAAGAACTTGGCCGAGGCGGCCATGGTCAGGTGCACGCACCCGGCCGAGGGCACGCTCAGGCTGCCCTCGTGGAAGGCCACGCCGCCGGAGGTGAAGTAGACGGAGTTCTCCATCGGCGCGTTGTTGAATTCCTTGCTCTTGTCGTGCTGCACCTTCCACAGCACCTGGAACATGCCCACCGGGGTCGGCGCGCTCGCCTTGCCGGGCATCATCGGCACCGGCCCGTAGAGCACCTGGCCGTTGTAGATCAGCCACGCCTTGCCCTGCGACTTGCTCACGCAGGCGGCCACGGTCGCCTTGCACGGCGTGCCCGGCGCGTTGCCGACCGGCCTGGGCTTGGTGGTGGTCGTCGTGGGCGGCGGCGGTGGGGGTGTGGTCGTGGTGACCTTGGTGGTCGTCGTGGTCGTGGTCGGCGCGACCGTTGTGGTCGTGGTCGTCGGGGCAGTGCTGCTCGCCGTGGTGGTCGCGCTCGCGGGCGAGGCGTTGGACGCCAGGCTGACCTGGCTGGAACACGCGGTCAGCGTGGCGAGCGCGGCCACCGCCGCTAACACGATCTTGTTCACCCGCACCGGGAACACCCCTCAGGACTCACGACCTCTAACACCACCTACGACGTGGCAGGGTGGCACCGGGTTGTGTGGCGGGTTCCCGGTTCGGGTAACGGTTTGGCCTCCTCCGCGATCAGGGCAGCGGGGGCAGCGCGCCCTCGGCCTCCAACCGGTCGAAGTCCACAGAGGAGTACTTGCGCAGCTTGGTCAGCCGGTGGAAGCCGTCGATCACCCGGACGGTGCCCGACTTGGAGCGCATGACGATCGACTGCGTGGTGCAGCCGCCCGCGGTGTAGTGCACCCCGCGCACCAGGCCGCCGTCGGTGACCCCGGTGGCGCAGAAGAACACGTTGTCCCCGCGCACCAGGTCGTCGGTGGTCAGCACCCGGTCCAGGTCGTGACCGGCGTCGAGCGCCTTGGCCCGCTCGGCGTCGTCCTGCGGCCAGAGCCTGCCCTGGATCGCGCCGCCCATGCACTTCATGGCGCAGGCGGTGATGATGCCCTCGGGTGTGCCGCCGATGCCCAGCAGCAGGTCCACACCGGTGTCCGGGCGGGCCGCGGCGATCGCGCCCGCCACGTCCCCGTCGGCGATGAACTGGATCCGGGCGCCCGCCTCGCGGACCTCCTTGACCAGCTGCTCGTGCCGGGGCCGGTCCAGGATGCACACGGTGACGTCGCTGACGTCGAGCTGCTTGGCCTTGGCCACCCGGCGGATGTTCTCCGAGATCGGCGCGGTCAGGTCGATGACCTCGGCCGCCTCCGGCCCGGTGGCGATCTTCTCCATGTAGAACACGGCGGACGGGTCGTACATGGAGCCGCGCTCGGCGACCGCGAGCACGGCGACCGCGTTGGGCATGCCCTTGCTCATCAGGGTGGTGCCGTCCACGGGGTCCACGGCCACGTCGCACTCCGGGCCGTCCCCGTTGCCGACCTGCTCGCCGTTGTAGAGCATGGGCGCCTCGTCCTTCTCGCCCTCGCCGATCACGACGGTCCCGCGCATGGACACGGTGCCGATCAGTTTGCGCATGGCGTCCACGGCGGCACCGTCGCCACCGTTCTTGTCGCCGCGGCCGACCCAGCGCCCGGCCGCCATCGCGGCGGCCTCGGTCACCCTGACCAGTTCCATCGCGAGGTTGCGGTCAGGCGCTTCGGGGGTGCGCCGCGAGCTGCTGGTGGACGGTCCAGAGGTGGTCATTCGGCCTCCCTGGTCGACGCGGCCGGTCGCCGTTGACCGGACCTGCGGTGCACGTGGGGATTACCCCGGAATCCTCCCAGAACCCGCCGTTGTTCACCGACCGTGATCGATTCCGCGTGACACAACTAACGGTCCGTGACGCGGTGCTGCCGCCCGCGGACTGGCTTGAGACGATGGGGGCGTGCCTGAGACCCCGGCCCCGCAGCGCCCCACCGGACGTGGCGCGCAGGGCGCCCGCGACATGCTGCTGTCCCTCGCCGCGCTGCTCGTGGTGATCTTCGCGATCCTGGGCCTCGGGCGCGGCTGCTCGTTCAGCCCCGGCGGGCCCACCGTGGACTCCGGGGCGGCGCCGACCGTGGACGAGGCCGCGCAGCTCAAGGGTGCCGCCGCGGGCGTGGACTTCCCGGTGCGCGAGCCCGCGCTGCCCACGGGCTGGCGGGCCAACTCGGCGGCCACCGTGCCGGTCGGGCTGGGCGACAGGTCCCGGCCCGCGATCCAGATCGGCTGGCTCACCGCGGGCGGGGCCTACCTGCGGCTGTCCCAGTCGCAGGCGGACGCCGCCGACCTGGCCAAGTCGGAGACCGAGGGCACGACCACGCCGAGCGCCACCGGCACCGTCGAGGTCAAGGGCGTGCGGTGGACCGTCTACCCGGCCCGGCGCCAGGAGAGGTCCTGGCTGACCGAGCGGGACGGGGTGCGGTTGCTGATCTCGGGCAGCGCGCAGGAGGCGGAGTTCCGCGTGCTCGCGGAGGCGACCCAGACCGCCCCGCTGGTGGCACGCGGGTAGCTCAGGAGCCGGGCTCGGCCACGTCCTCCTCGACCACGGCCAGCGCGGCGTCCACCCGCTGCCGGGCGCCGGCCAGGTGCTGCTCGCAGGCCTTGGCCAGCGCCTCGCCGCGCTCCCACAGGGACAGCGAGTCCTCCAGGGACAGACCGCCTGCCTCCAGCCTGCGGACCACCTCGGCCAGTTCGTCGCGGGCGGCCTCGTACCCGAGTGACTCGGGTGCTGACTCGGTCATGTGGCTGTGGTCCCCATCCGGCTCTGCACGCCGACCACCACGGTGGCCAGCGCCTGGTCGTACCCGACGAACGCCTCGGCGAACTCCTCGCCGTCGAGTTCGCGCACCGCCTCGTCGATGCGGCCCTCGGCGGCGGCGACGCGCCTGCGGTGCACCGATCCGTCCCCGTGCCACCACTGCGTCCCCGCATACACCGAGGTCGCCTCGGTCAGTTCGCGAAGACGCGAGGGTAACGCGTGCCGTCCGGGGTAGTCGCACCCGGCGAGCAGCGAGATCCAGCACTCGGCCGCGGCCGAGTCGGCGGCCTCCGCGCGGTGCTGCACGACCTCGGCGGCCCGGGTGCGCAACGAGGGGCCGAGCGTGGCCGCGGCCGAGCGCGCGGCCGAGACCGTGAGCGGGAGGAACGTGGGTTCCCGTGCCGGGCTGGTCACCCCTACCTCCGCTCGCCCTGGGTGTCGTCGTCGGACACGACGGCACGTACCGCCCCGTCAACGAGCCGTACCCGCAATCGCGTTCCCGGTGGCGCGTCGGCGACCGAACGCAGCACCGAGGTGCCGCCGTCCTGGGCGACACCCTGCACCACGGCGTAGCCCCGGGCCAGGGTCGCGGCCGGGCCCAAGGTGGTCAACCTGGCTCGGATGCCCGAAAGGGCAGCCTCCTCCGTGCCCAGGCTGGCGCGCACCGCACGGCGCCCGCGTTCCCGCAGCGCCTCGACGTCCTCGGCACGCCTGCGCAGCGGGCTGTGCGGGTCGGCCAGCGCCGGCCTGCTGCGCAGCGCGTCGAGCAGGCGGCACTCGCGGTCCACCCAGCCGCGCAGGGCCCGCCGCGCGCGGTCGCGCAGCTGGCCGATGCGCTGGGTCTCCTCGGCCACGTCGGGCACCACCCGCTTGCCCGCGTCCGTGGGCGTGGAGCAGCGCAGGTCGGCGACGTGGTCGAGCAGCGGTGTGTCCGGTTCGTGCCCGATCGCGCTGATCACCGGCGTGCGGCACGCGGCCACGGCACGGCACAGCGCCTCGTCGGAGAACGGCAGCAGGTCCTCCACGCTGCCGCCGCCGCGGGCCACGATGATCACGTCCACCTCGGGGTCGGCGTCCAGCGTGCCCAGGGCGGTGATCACCTGCGGGACGGCGGACACCCCCTGCACCGCCACGTTGACCACCCGGAACCGGGCGGCGGGCCAGCGTCCGCGGGCATTGGTGAGCACGTCGCGCTCAGCGGCCGAGGCCCGGCCGGTGACCAGCCCGATCGTGCCGGGCAGGAACGGCAGCGGTCGCTTGCGCCTGGGGTCGAACAGGCCCTCGGCGGCCAGCAGCTTGCGCAGCCGCTCGATGCGGGCGAGCAGCTCGCCGATGCCCATCGCGCGGATCTCGTCCACGCGCAGACTCAGCGTGCCGCGGCCCGCGTAGAAGCTGGGCTTGCCGTGCACGACGACCCGGCTGCCCTCGGTCAGTGGCGGCTCCATTGAGCGCACCAGGTTCGTGGCACAGGTCAGGTTGATCGACACGTCGGCGGTCGGGTCGCGCAGCACGATGAAGGCCGTCGAGGTGCCCGGCCGCGCGGAGATCTGGGTGATCTGACCCTCCACCCACACCGCGCCGAGCCTGCTGATCCAGTCGGCGATCTTGCGGGTGACCGTGCGCACCGGCCACGGCTGCTCGGCGGTGGTGGGGCCGGGCGTCGTCACGGGCTGTCGTTCTCCTCGCTCGCTGCTCACTCCTGGGCACGCACCGTCGAGATGCGTCTGGTCAACATGCCGACGAAGGCGGGCCGCGCGGAGTGCGCGCGCTCGTAGTCCAGCAACTGTTGGAGGTCGTCCACGGTGAAGCGGCGCAGCCGCGCGCGCAGCTGCGGCACGGTGAGCCCGTCGTACTCGGGCAGCACGGCCGGGCCGTCGCCCGCACCGGTGTACTCGGGCTCGCCGAACTCCTCGGTGCCCTCCGACTGCTCGGCGAAGGCCTGCTCCTCCTGCGCCCACAGGTCGGTGACCTCGGCGTCGGCGGAGGTGTCCTCCGGTTCGTCCTCGTCGAAGGTGGCCCACTCCGGGGTCTCCTCCGCGGGACGCAGCGAGGCCAGCGCGTCATCGCCCTTGATGGCCAGTTCGGTCACCCGCTGCTGGACCCGCATGGACAGCTGAAGTGCCTGGCTGACCACCGTCACAGGCAGGCCCGTCAACTGCTCGGGCAGCTTGCGGGCCTGTTCGACAGCGAGGACCGCCAGGCCCGCCGCGACGCGGACCGGCAACGGCAGTGACGACTTCATGGCCACTAGCCTGCCTGAGTCGGGGCCTCCTGCCCAGCGGTGTAGTCCACCGGGTGACGCGGAGGCGGCGTGACGCAGGCAACCCGCCGTCCCGGTGAGAGCCCCGGCGACCCCAGTACCCTTGGGTCATGACCCCGTCAAGCCCCGGTACCGACCAACACCGTGACCAGGACGGCGCACTGCCGCCCAAGCGTGTGCTGCTGGCCAAGCCGCGCGGCTACTGCGCGGGCGTGGACCGCGCGGTGGAGACGGTGGAACGCGCGCTGGAGACCTACGGCGCCCCGGTGTACGTGCGCAAGGAGATCGTGCACAACCGGCACGTCGTGGAAACCCTGCAGGAGCGCGGCGCGATCTTCGTGGACGAGACCGACGAGGTGCCCGAGGGCGCGCTCGTGGTGTTCTCGGCGCACGGGGTCTCGCCCGCCGTGCACGAGCAGGCCGCCGAGCGCAAGCTGCGCACGATCGACGCGACCTGCCCGCTGGTCACCAAGGTACACAAGGAGGCGCAGCGGTTCGCCCGTGACGACTACGACATCCTGCTGATCGGCCACGAGGGCCACGAGGAGGTCGAGGGCACCGCCGGTGAGGCGCCCGAGCACATCCAGCTCGTGGACACCGCCGAGGACGTGGACAAGGTCGTGGTGCGCGACCCGAGCAAGGTGATCTGGCTGTCGCAGACCACCTTGAGCGTGGACGAGACCCTGGAGCGGGTGGACCAGCTCAAGCAGCGCTTCCCGCTGCTGCAGGCCCCGCCCAGCGACGACATCTGCTACGCCACGCAGAACCGCCAGGTCGCGGTGAAGACCATGGCCCCGGAGTGCGACCTGGTGCTGGTCGTCGGCTCGACCAACTCCTCCAACTCCAAGCGGCTGGTCGAGGTCGCGTTGCAGGCGGGCGCCCGCGCCTCGTACCTGATCGACTACGCCCGCGAGATCGACGAGACCTGGCTGGACGGTGTGCGCACCGTCGGCGTGACCAGCGGGGCCTCGGTGCCCGACGTGCTGGTCATGCAGGTGCTGGACTACCTGGCCGAGCGCGGCTGGGGCCAGGTCGAGGAGATCACCACCGCCAACGAGAAGATCGCCTTCTCGCTGCCCAAGGAACTGCGCAGGGACCTGGTTCGCTGACCCAGGCCACCGACGAGTGAGGGGCCGCGTCCGATGTGGACGCGGCCCCTCACTCGTCTTGTCAGTACTCGTCGTCCTCGGGACGGCGCGGTCGCCTTGGCGGCGGCTGCGGTGGGCGGCCACCAGCCGCGGGCCTGCCGCGACCGGGTGCGGGCCGCCCCTGTCCACCCGCGCCGCGCACGGGGCCACCGGCACCGGGCGCCGGGCGTCCACCGGGCGGCACACCCCGGCCACCGGCCCCACCACGGGGCGGCGGCGGGCGGTCGCCGCGGTCCGGGCGGTCCGCGCGCTCGGGACGCTCCGCGCGGTCACGGGCCGGTCCCGGCGGGCGCTCCCGCTCACGGGCGGGCGGCTGCGCGTTCGGCCGGGGACGGGCCGCGGGCTGCCGGGTCGAGGTGCCCTTCGCGGCGGGCTCGGGCCTTCGGGGGCGCGGGCGCTCCTCGGCGGAGTCCTCCTCCGAGTCCAGCGCGGGCTTGCGCTGCAGCACCATGCGGATGCCGCCGATCACCAGCGTCAGCACGGTGGCGACCGCCATCACCGGGAAGTTGCCGATCAGCGGCGGACCGACCGCGATCGCCTTGCCCATCAGGCCGCCCGAGGAGCCACCGGTGAACAGGGCCAGGGTGGGCGCGGCCACCACCGCCATGATCAGCGGCGGCTGCACCATCGGCCCGAACAGGCTCCTGCGTTTGACCAGGGTCACAGCCAGCACACAACCCAGCACGTAGGCCACCTTGAAGACCCAGTTCAGCGAGCCGCTGGTCTTCAGGTCGATGACGGTGCCCGCGAGCGTCAGCACGAACGCCAGCAGCACGGCTCCCCACCAGGGCACGGCCCTGGAACCGAGGGCGGGACGCTCGCCCCAGGAGGGGTGCACCGGGTCGTTGTCAAGATCGCTTCGGCGATCGCGCGTGGCGGTCACGAACGACACGGTAGCCCGTTTGTGTGCTGAACCTCGTCAAAGCCGGGTCCAGGACCGCTCCAGTCACTCCTCCGAGCGGCGGTCACTACGCGTATGACCGGGCAAAACCAGTGCGCGAGGTGCCGTTTGTCCGGTGTTTGTGCACTGTTAGCTGCCCTCGCCGACCACCTCCGTCTCCTCGCCCGCCGTGCGCTGCCCGCCCGGGGTCGCGGACAGCTCGTCGGCCCGGCGCACCCCGGCGATCGGGGTCGGGCTCGCCGCGGCGTCGGTCAGCGGCTGCACCGCCGAGCGGAAGCTCTCCAGCGCGTCGAGCTCGCGTCGGCGCGCGGACAGGAACCGCTGCAGGTGCGTGCTGGACAGGTTCACCGCGTCCACGGCGGTGCTGGCGGCCCGGTGCGCCCCGGCGGCCTGGGTGCGCACCTGGTCCACGTCCTCGGCGATGGCCCGCTCGGTCGCCGCGAACAGCGCGGCCGAGGCCAGCACGGCGAAACCCGTTGGCCCGCAGAGGAAAACCCGGCGGTCCAGTACCCAGCGCAACAGTTCCGGATCGGTGTCCATGGCCGCGACCACAGCGGTGTCGGAGGGCACGAACATGATCGTCCCGTAGATCGCGTCGGCCCAGCGGGCGTAGCCCTTGCCCGCCAGCTCCGCCGCCCTGGACCGGATGTTGCGCACGTGTACGCGCAGCGCGTCGGCACGTTCCTCGGGGTTGTCGGTCTCCACCGCCTCGGCCCAGCAGGCCATGCTCATCTTGGCGTCCACCGGCACCCGGCGGCCGCCGCCGACCATCAGCACCATGTCCGGCCGCACCGTGCCGCCACCGGCCAGATCGGTCTGCAGGGTGAAGTGCAGGCCCTCGCGCAGCCCGAGCGCCCGCGCCGTCTCGACCAGCACCTGCTCGCCAAGTTCACCCCTTCCAGTGATCGAGGCGAAGGCCACCTCGTACCGCCGGAGCGCGGTCTGCTGCTGGTCGTACCGGTCCCGCTCGGCCTGCACGGCGGCGAAGGCCGCGTCGCTGCGCCGCACGCTTTCCTGGTACATCCGCCACAGCAGCACCAGGCCCAGGCCCAACAACAGGGCGAGGACGATGGCCGCGGTGCTGATCACTTCTCCCGTCACACCCCGATGATTACCCACACCCCCGACAAGACTGTCGGACCGACCGCCTAACTTGGGTCGCATGCGGGTGCTGCACACCTCCGACTGGCACGTGGGACGAACCTTCCACGGCAGGGACCTGCTGGCCGACCAGGAGTCCGTCCTGGGTGGGCTGGCCGACCTCGTGCGGGCAGAAGGCGTGGACGTGGTGGTCGTCGCGGGCGACCTGTACGACCGGGCCGTGCCCTCGGCCGAGTCGGTGGAGATCTGCGCCCGCGTGCTGACACGGATCCGCGAGGCGGGCGCGCGGATCGTCATCACCCCGGGCAACCACGACTCGGCGCAGCGGATCGGCGTGTTCGGGGAGTTCGCCGCCGCGGGCGGCCTGCACCTGCTCACGCGGATCTCCGGGCTGGCCAGCCCGGTGCTGATCGACGGGGTCGCGTTCTACGGGCTGCCCTACCTGGACCCGGAACCGGCCCGGCACAGCCTGGGCATCACCGCGGGGCGCGGGCACGCCGTGGTGCTGGCCGAGGCGATGCGCCGGGTGCGCGCGGACATCGAGCAGCGGCCCGGCACGCGCTCGGTGGTGCTGGCGCACGCCTTCGTGGTGGGCGGCCAGACCAGTGACTCGGAGCGGTCCATCCGGGTCGGCGGGGTGGAACACGTGCCAGCCTCGGTGTTCGACGGGGTGGACTACGTGGCGCTCGGGCACCTGCACGGCCCGCAGGTCCTCGCCGAGCACCTGCGCTACTCGGGCAGCCCGATCGCGTACTCGTTCTCCGAGGCACAGCACCGCAAATCGGTGTGGCTGGTGGACCTGGACGACTCGGGGCTGCGCCAGGTGCGGCGGCACGAGTTGCCGGTGCCGCGCAGGCTGGCCACGATCACCGGGCGGCTGCACGAGGTGCTCGCCGACCCCGCGCACACCGAGCTGGAGGACTGCTTCCTCTCGGTCACGGTCACCGACGAGGTGCGGCCGCTGGACCTGCAACGCCGTCTGCAGCAACGGTTCCCACACGCCGTGCACGCCGACTGGCGGCCCGAGGGCGGTCGTGCGCGCGGGGAGATGCGCTACGCCGAGGCCGTGCGCGGTCGCACCGACCAGCAGATCGCGGCGGGCTTCGTCGCCGACTGCCGGGGCAGCACCCCGACCGGTTCCGAACAGGCCTTGCTGGACAAGGCGTTCCAGGAGGTGGGCCGGGAATGAGGTTGCACCGCCTGGAACTGTGCGCGTTCGGCCCCTACCCGCGCCGTGAGTCGGTGGACTTCGACGCCCTGGGCTCCGACGGCCTGTTCCTGCTGCACGGCGACACCGGTGCGGGCAAGACCTCGCTGCTGGACGCCGTGGCCTTCGCGCTGTTCGGCCGGGTGCCCGGCGCCCGCGGGGACGTGAAGCGGCTGCGCTACGACAACGCCGACCCGGACCTGCCCACCGAGGTCAAGCTGGAGCTGACCGTGCAGGGCCACCGGCTGCTGCTGGCCCGCAGCCCCGAGTACGACCGGCCCAAGAAGCGCGGCGACGGCCTCACCACGCAGAAGGCCACGGCCTCGCTGACCTGGCTGAACACCGAGGCCCAGGGGGTCACCCGCAACGACGAGGTGGCCCGCACGGTGGAGCGGCTGCTGGGCATGAGCGCCGAGCAGTTCTTCCAGGTCGTGCTGCTGCCGCAGGGGGAGTTCGCGCGCTTCCTGCGGGCCGACACGGCCGAGCGGGAGAAGCTGCTGGAGAAGTTGTTCGGCACGCACCGGTTCCACGAGGTGGAGCAGTGGTTCCGGGAGCGGCGCACGGAGGCGGGGCGGCAGACCGAGCAGCACCGGCAGCGGGTGCGCGAGCAGGTGGCCCGCACCGCGCAGGCCGCGGGCGAGGACATGCCGGAGGACGCCGACCCGGCTTGGCTGGACGAGCTGACGCGGCGCGGGGAAACCGCCGTGGAGCGGGCGAAGGTGGCCGAGGCGCAGGTCCGTGCCGAGTGCCAGCGGGCGGAGACCGAGCTGGCGCGCAGGCGTGAGCTGGCGGAGAAGGTGCGCCGGGTGCGGCGGGCGCGGGCGCAGTTGGCGCAACTGCCCGAGCAGGACCGCGTCGCGTGGCGGGCCGAGGTCGCCGCGGCGCGCAGGGTCGTGGGCGTCGCCGCGGCGCAGCGGTCCGCACAGCAGATCGAGGCCGAACTCGGCCAGGCGCGGGCCCAGGAGCGGGCTGCGCTGCACCGGCTCGGCGCGGTCGAGCCCGAGCAGGACCTGCGCGCGCAGGCCGGGCGGTTCCGGGACGAGGCCGGGTCCCTGCGCCAGTTCGTGGCCGAGGCCGAACAACTGAGCCAGGACCAGGCTCGGCTGACGCGGCTCGGCACGCAGCATGACGAACTGACCCGCGTACTGGAAAAGCTTGCCACACAACAGGTTGAGGTGTCGGCCTTACTGGTCGCGGCACGGGAGGAACTGGCTGCCGCGCGGGACGCCCAGTCGCGCCTGGACGGAGTGACGGCTCGTCGCGAACAGCTCGTGGCCGCCGTGCGCGAGGCCGACCGGCTGCCCGTGGTGCAGCGGGTGCTGGCGGCGGCGCGCGAGGCCGCGCGGGGCGCCGTGGACGAACACCAGGCCGCCCGCGAGCACTTCCTCGACCTGCGGCAACGCCGCCTGGACGGCATGGCGGCCGAGTTGGCCGCCGGGCTCGCGGACGGCTCGCCCTGCCCGGTGTGCGGCGCCGCCGAGCACCCGGCGCCAGCACAACCCGCGGACGGCTCGGTCACCCGCGAGCAGGACGCCGCGGCGCAGCGAGCCGAGCAGCAGGCGCAGGCCCGCCGCGAGGAGGCGGCCAGCAAGCTACAGGCCGCCGAGCAGGAGTTCGCCGCGCTGACCGAACGGCTCGCCGGGCGGGACGCCGAGGCGCTGCGGGCCGAGTTGGCCCAGGTCACCGCCGAGCACGCCGAGTTGGCCGCCAGCGCGGCGCGGGTGGAGCACATCGCCGCGCGGGTGCACACGCGCGAGTCGGAGCTGGCCGGGCACAGTGAGCAGCACGCGGAGTCGGAGCGGCGGCTGGCCGTGGTCGGCGCGGAGCGGGCCACGCTGGCCGGGTCGATCGCGGAGCGGGCCGAGTCGGTGGCGCGGGCGCGCGGTGAGTTCGCCGACGTGGCGACGCGCCGCGAGCACCTGATCTCCGTGGCCGACGGGCTCGACGCGCTGGCCCAGGCACGCGGTGCGGCGGCCGGTGCCCAGGACAGGCTCACCGCGCAGCGCAGGGCGGTCACCGAGGCGGCGGCCGAGGCCGGGTTCGACTCCGTGGCCGAGGCCCTGGCGGCGGTCCGTTCCCAGCAGGCGGTCACCGAGCTGGAACGGCGGCTGGAGCAGGCACAGCAGGTCGAGAACGCGGCCCGGGCCGTGCTGGACGAGCCGGAACTCGCCGGGATCGCACCGGACACCGAGGTGGACCTTGCCGCGGCCGAGGAGCTGGCCAGGCAGGTGCGGGCCGGGCTCGAAGCCGGGGTCGCCGCGCTGCGCAACGCCGAACGCCGGCGGTCCGAGCTGGCCACGCTGGGCGAGCAGTTGCGGGCGGCCTGGTCCGCGCTGGCCCCGGTGCAGGCCAAGTACGCCGAGCTGGACGCGCTCACCGACGTGGTGATCGGCCGCGGCCAGAACGCGCGCGGCATGTCGCTGCGTTCGTACGTGCTGGCCGCGCGGTTGGAGGAGGTCGCCGTCGCGGCCTCGCTGCGGCTGCGCAGGATGAGCCACGAGCGCTACGAGTTCGTGCACTCCGACGCGGCCGGTCCGCGTGGCACCCGCGGTGGGCTGGGCCTGGACGTGATCGACGACTACACCGGCCGGATCCGCCCGGCGAAGACGCTCTCCGGCGGCGAGTCCTTCCTCGCCTCGCTCTCCCTCGCGCTGGGCCTGGCCGACGTGGTCGCGGGCGAGACGGGCGGGGCAGTGCTGGACACGCTGTTCGTGGACGAGGGTTTCGGCACCCTCGACCCGGACACCCTCGACCTGGTCATGGACACCCTGGACGAGCTGCGCGCGGGCGGCCGGGTGGTCGGGCTGGTCTCGCACGTGGAGGAGCTGCGGCAACGGATCCCGGTGCGGTTGCGGGTGCGCAAGGCCCGCACCGGGTCCACCCTGGAGGCCACCACGCAACTGTGATCAGGCGGCGTTCTCGTGGTCGAGCAGCCAGCGCTTGACCTCCAGCCCCCAGCGGAAGCCGCCCAGCGAGCCGTCGGTGCGCAGCACTCGGTGGCAGGGCACGAACAGGGCCGCCGCGTTGCGGGCGCAGGCCGAGGCCGCCGCACGCACCGCCGCCGGGCGTCCGGTCAGCTCGGCGTACACGGCGTAGGACACCGGGTGGCCCGCGCGTACCGTGCGCAGCACCTGCCAGGCGTGCTCGCGGAACTCACCGGAGCGCTGCGTCACCTCGATCTCGTCCACCACGTCGAGCTGACCCTCGTGGTAGGCCAGCACGGCCTTGGTGACGCGGCCCAGTTCGGCGCGCTCGGTGAGCTGGGCGGGCCGCAGCTTGGCGGAGATCAGCGGCACGAGCTGGCCGACATCGGCCGTCCAGCCGCTGGCGAGCACCACCTCGTCGGCGTCGACGACCGTGCTGAACGGCCCGGCCGGGGTGTCCACAGTGGATGAAAAGGCGGTGCTCACGTGGTCCTCCTCGTCAGGGGCGGGGCGATGGCCGCCGCCCGCCACAGGTGCATGCCCGCGTAGGACCGCCAGGGCCGCCACGCCGCCGCACGCTCAGTCAGTCCGTCCACATCGGACGGTAGTCCCAGTGCCGCCGCGCCCTTGCGCAGTGCCAGGTCGCCGGTCAGCAGCACATCAGTCATGCCCAGCACGCGCATCACCACGTAGCCCGCGGTCCACGGTCCCACACCGGGCAGCGCCTCCAGTTCGGTGCGCAGCTCCTCGGGGTCGCGACCCACGTCGACGGTGAGCGAGCCGTTCGCCAGCGCGGCACTGACGGACAGCACGGTATCGGTGCGCCGCCTGGGCCCGGTGAGCAACTCGCCCGCGTGTGCGGCGATCGCCTCCGGAGTGGGGAAAAGCCTGGTCAGTGAGCCGTCCGGGGTCTGGAGCGGCTCGCCGAGCTCGGTCACCAGCCGGGTCAGCGCCGTGCGTGCCGCGGCCACCGACACCTGCTGGCCCAGCAGCGCGCGCAGCACGACCTCCGACCCGTCCACGGCACCCGGCAACCGGATGCCCGGGGTCGCCGCCACGGAGGCGGCCAGCGCCGGATCACCGGCCAGCAGCTCGTCGCAGGCCGCGGGGTCGGCGTCCAGGTCCAGCAGCCGCCGCAGCCGACTCACCGCACTGCCCAGGTCACGCAGGTCGGCGAGCCAGAGCGAGCACTCCACATGTTCCGGGTTGGGGGTCAGCCGGGCGGTGGCCGGGCCGTGCGCGAGCCGCAGCGTCCTGGCGTAGCCGCCCTCGGTGACCTCCTCCACCCCGGGCACCGCCCTGGCTGCGAGGAAGGTGAGCAGCCCGGCGGAGTCCATCGGCGGGCGGAACGGCAACCGCAGCGTGATCCGGCCCGGGGTCGGGGCCGGGCGCTTGTGCCGGGCCGCCGCCGTGCGCAGCTGGGACGGGGTGGTGGCGAACACCGCGCGCACCGTGTCGTTGAACTGGCGGATGCTGGCGAAGCCCGAGGCGAAGGCGATGTCGGAGAACGGCAGGTCGGTGCTCTCGATGAGCAGTCGCGCGGAGTGCGCGCGGTGCGCCCTGGCCAGCGCGAGCGGGGCGGCGCCCAACTCGGCGGTGAGCACCCTGGCCAGGTGCCGTTCGGAGTAGCCCAGCCGCCTGGCAAGGCCCGGGATGCCGTCGCGTTCGACGACCCCGTCGGAGATCAGCCGCATGGAGCGGGCGGCCAGGTCGGCGCGCAGGTTCCACTCCGGTGAGCCGGGCACGGCGTCGGGCAGGCAGCGGCGGCAGGCGCGGAAACCGGCCGACTGGGCGGCCGCGGCCGTGGGGTAGAAGTCGACGTTCTCCCGCTTGGGGCGGACCGCGGGGCAGGACGGTCGGCAGTAGATGCCGGTGGTGCGCACCGCGGTGATGAAGTGGCCGTCGAACCGGGCGTCGCGCGAGGCGACGGCCCGGTAGGCGGCTTCGGAGTCGATGGGCACGTACCTGATGCTGCCAGCGCCGACGGGCTCCGGCTGGCGGAAATCGGCCATGGCCGTGACGACCGCTAAACTGGCTGGTCGTGAGCCTCACCCTCGGCATCGTCGGTCTGCCCAACGTCGGCAAGTCCACCCTGTTCAACGCGCTGACCCGCAACGACGTGCTCGCCGCGAACTACCCGTTCGCGACGATCGAGCCCAACGTCGGCGTGGTCGCGCTGCCCGACCCGCGGCTGGACAAGCTCGCCGAGGTGTTCTCCTCGGAGCGGACCGTGCCCGCCACGGTGTCCTTCGTCGACATCGCGGGCATCGTGAAGGGCGCTTCCGAGGGTGCGGGCCTCGGCAACAAGTTCCTGGCCAACATCCGCGAGGCCAACGCGATCTGCCAGGTCATCCGGGTGTTCGACGACCCCGACGTGGTGCACGTGGACGGCAGGGTGGACCCGTCCTCGGACATCGAGACGATCAACACCGAGCTGATCCTCGCCGACCTGCAGACCCTGGAGAAGGCGCTGCCCAGGCTGGACAAGGAGGGCCGCACGCACAAGGACAAGCGGCCCGTGCTCGACGCCGCCAAGGCCGCCAAGGAGATCCTCGACGCCGGGCGCACCCTGTTCCAGGCCCAGAACGAGGTGGACCTGGAGCTGCTGCGCGAGCTGAGCCTGCTCACCACCAAGCCGTTCCTGTACGTGTTCAACGCCGACGAGGGCGTGCTCACCGACGAGGCGCGGGTCAAGGAGCTGCGCGAGCTGGTCGCGCCCGCCGACGCCGTGTTCCTGGACGCCAAGGTCGAGGCCGAGCTGATCGAGCTGGACGCCGAGTCGGCCCGTGAGCTGCTGGAGTCCATCGGCCAGCAGGAGGCCGGGTTGGACGCGCTGGCCCGCGCCGGGTTCCACACCCTGGGCCTGCAGACCTACCTGACCGCCGGGCCCAAGGAGGCCAGGGCGTGGACCATCCACCGCGGCTGGACCGCCCCGCAGGCCGCCGGTGTGATCCACACCGACTTCGAGCGCGGCTTCATCAAGGCCGAGGTCATCTCCTACGAGGACCTGGTCGCTGCGGGCTCCGTCGCCGCCGCCCGGTCCGCGGGCAAGGCGCGCATGGAGGGCAAGGACTACGTCATGGCCGACGGCGACGTGGTGGAGTTCCGCTTCAACGTGTGAGCAGTCGCCCGATCGGTCGCGCGTGGTGCGCCGGTTCGGTCGGGCACGCCCAGTTGGCCACGAGCCCGGCTCGCCGCGTTGTGGACCTGACCTGGACGGACATGCCTCGGCGGTGCCGCAGGCAGGTAGGGCGGGTCAGCCCGGTTTCGGCCGAACGGTCATGGCGCCCACGCTAGCTGGCGGGCGCCATGACCGGCGTAGTTCAGCGCTCCGCGTCGCGGTGGCGGGCGGCGTAGAAGATCACGCCGCAGGCCAGGCCGAGCATGGCCAGGCCGACCACGCCCGCGAACACCACGTCCCAGTCGCCCTGTTGCGTCACGGCAGCGGCCTTGCCCGGCGCGGCCTGAGCCTGCGCCGCGAACAGAACGGTCAACACCAGCGCCACCGCACCGGCGGCGGCTCCCCGAACAGTCTTGATCATCTTCAACATCCCCTAGTCGCGCTCTCCCCACTTCTTGAGACGCACGAGGGGGTACCCATGTTGCGGCAGTAGTGCACCTCACATCTGAGAGTCTCCTGTGGACTTCGCCCAGCCCGGCACGAATCCGGCACCGCCACGCGTTGGAACGGGTGTAGAGCTGGAAGGAGCTACCACGATGACCACCGCATTCGCAGCCAACCCCACGACTTCCGGCCTGCCGACGTTGCCCTCTGGCTGGCCGATCGCCTCCTACGACACCTACGAGCAGGCGCAGCGCGCCGTGGACCACTTGGCGGACAACGACTTCCCGGTGCAGGACGTGACGATCGTCGGCGTGGAGCCGATGGTGGTCGAGCGTGTCGCGGCCCGGCTGACCTGGGGCCGGGTGCTCGGTGCGGCGGCCGCCTCGGGTGCCTGGTTCGGTCTGTTCGTCGGCCTGCTGCTGACGATGTTCACCCCAGGCGCGGGCCTGCTGCCGATCCTGATCGGACTGGTCGCCGGTGTGGGCTCCAGCATGATTTTCGCGGCGATCAGCTACGCCGCCACCCGGGGCAAGCGCGACTTCGTCTCGCACAGCCAGTTGGTGGCACGCCGCTATGACGTGCTGTGCCTGCCCCGCAACGCCGAGCAGGGCAGGCAGCTGCTCTACTCGCTGGTCTGAGCGAACACCTCCAGCACGCCGTCGATCTCCTCGGCCAGGGACACGTCCAGTGCGGTGATGCCACCCGCCGAGTGGGTGCTGCACCGGAACACCACGGTCCGCCAGCTGATCTGCATGTCGGGGTGGTGGTTGTTGTTCTCGGCGATCTCGGCGATGCGGTTCACCACCGCGATCGCCTGCGGGAAGCTGGCCAGTTCGGCGCTGCGCGTGAGCGCGGCGCCGTTCTGCTGCCAGCTCTCCAGCTTCGCCAGCGCCTGGGCCACCTGATCGTCACTGAGCAATTCGGCCATGACCCCATGGTGGTCCTCCGCACCGCCCGCCGCCGCGTAGGCTGCTCATCAGCCACGGGAGTCCGGTACCGCCGGGCTGAGAGGAGAGCGCGCGAGCTCTCGACCGTATGCACCTGATCCGGGTCATGCCGGTGTAGGGAGGCCACGGGTGATGTGTTCGCGCGCGAGCAGGTCACCTGGAGGAGACTTGGCCAAGCAGGCAAGACTGGGCGCCGCGCTGCTCGTCGCGGCACTGGCCGCCGGGTGCTCACTGTCCGGCGGGCAGTCGCAGAACCAGTCACACACGGTCACCCTGGTCACGCACGACTCGTGGCAGGTGGACAAGGCCACGTTCGAGGAGTTCCAGAAGACCTCCGGCATCAAGGTCACGGTCAGCCCGAACGGGGATGCCGGGGCGCTGACCACGAAGCTGGTGCTGACCAAGTCCAACCCGATCGGGGATCTCGCCTACGGGGTGGACAGCACCTTCGCCTCGCGGGCGCTGGGCGAGGGCGTGTTCGCGGAGTACCGGAGCCCCGAGGCGGAGCAGGGCCCGCAGCGCTACAAGCTGGACGACACGGGTCGGCTGACCGCCGTGGACGTGGGTGACGTGTGCCTCAACGTGGACACCGGCTGGTTCACGCAGAAGGGCCTGCCCGCGCCGGCCAGCTACGCCGACCTGATCGACCCGCGGTACAAGGACCTGCTGGTGGTCGAGGACCCCGCGACCTCCTCACCGGGGCTGGCGTTCCTGCTCGGCACGATCGCCGCGAACGGCCAGAACGGCTGGCAGGACTACTGGACCAGGCTCAAGGCCAACGGCGTGAAGGTGGACGCGGGCTGGACCGAGGCGTACAGCCAGGACTTCTCCGGGTCCAGCGGCAAGGGGCCCCGGCCGATCGTGGTGAGCTACGCGTCCTCGCCGCCGTCCGAGCAGGGACGGACCAAGGCCCTGCTGGACACCTGCTACCGCCAGGTGGAGTACGCGGGGGTGCTCGCCGGGGCCAAGAACCCCGAGGACGCCAGGAAGGTGCTCGACTTCCTGCTGTCGCAGAAGTTCCAGTCGCAGGTCGCCGAGCAGATGTACGTCTACCCGGCCCGCGCCGGTGTCGCCCTGCCGGACAGTTGGAAGACCGCCGCCCCGCTGCCGGACAAGCCCGCTCAGCTGCCCGCCGACCAGGTGCAGGCCAACCGCGAGCAGTGGGTGCAGCAGTGGCGCAAGCTGGTGCAGGGGTGATCAACTCCCCCTACTGGTGTGCGTCCCCCGCCACTCCCTGGGGGGCGTCCCCAGCACCAGTCTACCGCCCCACCCCGACACCTGATCTTGCTGAAGATCCACATGTGGACAACTCGGCGGCTGTGGACAACCCGTGTCGGCCCGCGCGCTAGGGCTGCTGGGGCTGGCCCTGCTGCCGCTGGTCTTCCTCGGCCTGTTCTTCGCCTGGCCGGTGGCCTCCATCCTGGGCCTCGGCCTGCGGGACGGCGGGGTGCTGGACGTGCTGACCAGCGCCGACACCTGGCGGCTCGTCGGGTTCACGGTGGGGCAGGCGGCAGCGGCGACGGCCGTCGCGGTGCTGGCTGGCATGCCGCTGGCCTACGTGCTGGCGCGCTGCGCACTGCCGGGCATGGGCCTGCTGCGGGTGCTGATCGTCGTGCCGTTCGTGCTGCCCACGGTGGTCGTCGGCCTGGCGTTCCGCGCCCTGCTGCCCGACGGCGGGGTGCTGTCGATCGTGCTGGCGAACGCCTTCTTCAACGTGGCGGTGGTGGCCAGGACGGTGGGCGGCCTGTGGGCGCACACCGACCGCCGGGCGGAGGAGGCGGCCCGCGCGCTGGGCGCCTCGCGCTGGCGGGCGTTCACCTCCGTGGTGCTGCCCGCCATCGCGCCCGCGATCGGCTCCGCGGCGGCCGTGGTGTTCCTGTTCTGCGCGACGAGCTTCGGCGTGGTGCTGATGCTCGGCGGGGCCCGGTTCCGCACCCTGGAGACGGAGATCTACCTGCGCACGGTGGAACTGTTCGACCTGCCGGGTGCCGCGGCGCTGTCGGTGCTCCAGGTGGCCGCCGTGCTCGCGGTGCTGGTGATCGGCGCGGTGGCGCGCAGGCGGCGTGAGACGGCGCTGGCGCTGCGCCGCAGCGTGGAGACGGCGCGCCGGCCGGTGGGCGGGGAGTGGGCGGTCGTGGCGGCGGCCTGTCTGGTGCTGGTGGGGCTGATGGTCCCGGTGATCGGACTGGTGGCGCGCTCGCTGTCCGGTGGGGTGGACGGCTACCTGGCGCTGGCCGGTCAGGGCGACTCGAACACGCTCCAGGTGCCCGCCCTGGAAACGGTGCAGAACTCGCTGCGCGCGGCCACGGACGCGACCCTGCTGGCGATGGCGCTGGGGGTGACCTCGGCGGTGGTGCTCTCCCAGGTGCGCAGGGGCCGCAGGGTGCTGGGTGAGGCGCTGGACGTGGCGCTGATGGTGCCGCTGGGCGTCTCGGCGGTGACGGTCGGCTTCGGCTACCTGATCACGCTGGGCGACCTGCCGGTCCTGGTGCCGCTGGCCCAGGCGCTGGTGATCACCCCGCTGATCGTGCGCACGGTGCTGCCGGTGCTGCGCGCGATCGACGAACGGCTGCGCCAGGCCGCGGGCACGCTCGGCGCGAACCCGCTGCGGGTGTGGCGGGAGGTCGACCTCGCGCTGGCCGGGCGCTCGCTGGTGGCCGCGGCGGGCTTCGGTTACGTCGTGGCCCTTGGCGAGTTCGGGGCGACGAGCTTCCTGGCGCGACCGGAGGCGCCGACCCTGCCGGTGGCCATCGGCAGGCTCATCTCGCGACCCGGTGTGCTGAACAACCAGATGGCGTACGCGGCCTGCGTGCTGCTGATGCTCGTCACGGTGGCTGCCGTGGTCGTGATCGAACGGCTGCGCACGACGGCTGTGGGGGAGTTCTGATGGGCCTCGAACTCAGTGGTGTGACCGTGCGCTACGGCGCGACGGAGGCAGTGTCCGAAGTGGACCTGTCGGTGGCCGACGGCGAGGTGCTTGCCCTGCTGGGCCCCTCGGGGTGTGGCAAGTCCACCCTGTTGCGGGCGGTTGCCGGGCTGGAGCGGCCGAACGCCGGGCAGGTGCGCTGGGACGGTACCGACCTGTCCGGGGTGGCGGTGCACCGGCGGGGGTTCGGCCTGGTGTTCCAGGACGGCCAGTTGTTCCCGCACCGCGACGTGGCGGCCAACGTGGCCTTCGGGCTGCGCATGCACGGGGTGGACCGCGCCGCGCGCTCGCGCCGCGTGGACGAGTTGCTGGAACTGGTCGGTCTCGATGGCTACCAGCAGCGCCGGGTCACCGAGCTGTCCGGCGGGGAGCAGCAGCGGGTCGCGCTGGCCAGGGCACTGGCCCCGGCGCCACGCCTGCTCCTGCTGGACGAGCCGCTGTCGGCGCTGGACCGGGTGCTGCGCGAGCAGTTGGCGGTGGACCTCGCGGGCTTGCTGCGGCAGACCGGCACCACGGCCCTGGTGGTCACCCACGACCACGACGAGGCGTTCACCCTGGCCGACCGGGTCGCGCTGATGCAGGCGGGACGGATCAGGCAGGTCGGCCCGCCCGACGAGGTGTGGCGCAGGCCCGCCGACGAGGAGGTGGCCGGGTTCCTGGGCTGCACGACGTTCGTGCCGGGCACGGCCTCCGACGGGGTGGTGTCCAGCGTGCTCGGCGCCGTGGACCTGCCGGGCACGGCCGACGGCTCGGTGCGACTCGGTCTGCGCGCCAACGCCTTGCGCGCGGACACGGAAGGTTCCGTGCGCGGTGAGGTCGTGCAGCGGCTGCACCGCCGCGACCACGCCCGGCTGCTGGTGCGCCTGGACGTGGTCGCGTCACCGGTCGAGGCCGTGGCACCGGTCGTCGGTCCCCCCGGTACCGGCGACCACGTGCACCTCGTGCTGGACCCCGACGGGGTGGCGGTGATTCATCCGTCCTTTGTGGACAGTCGCCCGTAGGCCAGCGACAGGCCGATCACCGAGTAGCACAGCGCCTTCACGGTGGACCGCAGCAACTCGGTGCCGGGCACCGGGTCACGCAGCACGTCGGTGAGTGACATCCAGCCGGTGGGCAGCAGGTAGGGCTGGATCCACTCGGTGTTGGGCAGTGCGCTCACCACGGCGGACACCAGCACGAAGGCCAGGGCCACGGCCAGCACCACCAGCGGGTGCTCGGTCCACGCGGACACCGCCAGCGCGATCGAGGCCACGGCGAACACCTGGAAGCCCACCCACAGCACGGCAAGTCCGATGCGCAGCAGCGCGTCGGCCACCGACAGGGTCGTGCCGGACAGGGTGATCAGGCCGTTGCTGCCGACCAGCACCAGCCCGGTGACCACGCCGGACAGGGCGACCACGAGCACGCCCAGCCAGACCACGACGGCCACCCCGAACGCCTTGACCGCCAGCAGCCTGCCCCGGCTCACCGGGGCGAGCAGCAGCCCGCGCAGCGTGCCGTGCGCGGACTCACCGGCCAGCGCGTCGGCGGCGGCCATCGAGCCCAGCAGCGGCAGCAACACCGGCAGCAGCATGTACATCGCCACGATCGGCAGCACGAACCCGTTGCCCGCCAAGGCACCGAACAGGCCGCCGGGGCCGCCCCGGCTGCCCTCACCGGCGATGGCGATGCCGATGCCCATCAGCACCGGCGCGAGCGCGAGCGCGGCCAGCGCGATGATCGTCCTCGGCCTGCGCAGGGTCCACCGCACCTCGGCGGCCAGTAGCCTGCCCAGCGGGGCCCGCAGGGGCCGGTCCAGCACGGCGGCGGTCATCCCTGGTCACCACTTTCCTCGGACTCGGTGAGCTGCGCGAACAGGTCCTCCAGCCCGGCGCGGCGGCGGTGCACCTCGTGCACGGCCACGCCCGACTCCACCAGCACCCGCACCACGTACGGCGCGGTGGTGCCGACCAGGTCGACGACCAGGCCGTCCTGTTCGGACCGGGCGCCGATACCGTTGTCCCGCAACGAGTCCAGTGCGAGCTGAACATCTGGTGTGGACACCACGACGGCGGGGCTGCCCGCTTCGAGCAGCTCGTCCAGCTCGCCCTGGGCCACCACGGAACCCCTGTGCAGCACGGCGACGTGCGTGCAGGTGGCCTCCACCTCGGCGAGCAGGTGCGAGGACACGATCACCGTGGTGCCCGCCGCGTGCAGCTCGCCGATCACCTTGCGCACCTCGCGGGTACCTGCGGGGTCGAGGCCGTTGGTCGGCTCGTCCAGCACGACCAGCTTGCGCGGCAACAACAACGCCGCCGCCAGGCCCATGCGCTGCTTCATGCCCAGCGAGTAGCCCCGGTACCGCCGGTCGGCGGCGTGCGAGAGGCCGACCCGCTCCAGGGCCTCGGACACGGCACCGCGGATGGAACCGCTGGCCATCAGCGGTTCCGCGCTGGCGCAGCGCCGCAGGTTCTCCCGCCCGGACAGGAACGGGTGGAAGCCCGGCCCCTCCACCAGGGCTCCCACGTGCGGCAGGGTGATGCCCGCGGACTCCGGCATCGGCCTGCCCAGCAGTTCGACCTCCCCCGAGGTCGGCCGCACCAGCCCCAGCAGCATCCGGATGGTGGTGGTCTTGCCCGAGCCGTTCGGGCCGAGCATGCCCAGCACCGCGCCCTCGGGGACCTCCAGGTCCACCCGGTCCACCGCCACGGTGCTGCCGTAAACCTTGCGCAGGCCCCGAGTCCGCGCCGCGGGGGTGGGAGCGGCCGCGGCCGCCCCCACCTCCTGCTCCACGAGGGAGGCACTGGTCACTTCGACTGCTCCAGCGCGTTCGTCAGTACCTGCAGCGGCACGGCGCCCACGGCGTAGCGGCCGTCCTGGGTGACCACGGCGTTGCCGATGCTGGCGCCGATCGTGTAGCCCGAGCCCCAGGCCCCGCTGACCGGCTTGGCGATCTGCTTGAGCAGCGCCATCGGGTCCTGGCTGCGGCCGGACTTGTCAGTCGCGCCGGTGGTGGGCAGCTTGCCGACCAGCACGGTGTCCCAGCCCTCGCCGACGGTCTTGCTCGCCGCGTCCCCAGGGAAGTCCTTGGCCTTGTCCTGCTTGGGCTCCGCGGTGGTGACCGTGGCGTTGGCGGGCGGCGTGAACTGGAACAGCGACGCGTCCTGCGCGCCGATGGTCAGCTCGGAGAAGCCGATCTGCAGCACCGGGTCGGCCGAGCCGTTGCCGTACACGCTCAGCTGCAACGGCAGCTTGGTCTCGGCGTCCACCGAGATGCGCACCTCACGCAGCATGGTGCGCTCGCTGGGCTTGGGCGCCAGCACCAGCTGGTACACCGAACGGCCCGCGACGGTGGCCGTGCCGTCCACCTTCACCGTGCTGTCCTTGCTGATCAGCTCGATGATCTGCTTCGCGGCGGTGGCCGGGTCGCTGGCCGCCTGCGGGTGCTCCCGGTGCTCGGCGGGGGACTGCTCGCTCTTGCGTACCGTGTGGTCGGAGGACTTCCAGTCCCACAGCGTCTTGCCGTCGTAGACGATCGACTCGCTGCCGCTGTTGCTGGGCAGCTCCAGCTTGCCCCGGCCCTCGCCGTCGGACCAGATCCGCACCTCGGCGGAGCTGTTGGCGAGGAACTTGCCCGCCTCACCCAGCCCCGGCACGCTGGGCAGCCCCAGGTTGTTCGTGCCGCGCACGGTGCCCGCGAAGGCCGGTACCGACTTGGTGGTCAGCACCGACTGCACCAGCTGCTCGGCGCTGACCGCGGGCAGCACCGGTGCGGACCCCGCGCTGGCGGGCATCGCCAGCACGGCCAGCCCCGCGACCCCCACCACGGTGCCCGCGACCGCGGCGGTCACACTTGCTCGCTTCCTGTTCAAGACCCCTCCTCGTCACCCGTGTTCAAGTGAACGCCTCTGAGCCTGCTCGGGGCCACCTGAGACCGCGCTGAGGAGCTGAGAGAGCACTGAGACGGCGAGCGCGGACGGGCGGGCTGCCGTCATGCTGTGCAGCGTGAAGCCACGGGTACTCGTCGTGGACGACGAGATTGGGGTGCGTCGGGCGCTGGAACGCGGCCTGACCGCCGAGGGCATGGACGTGGTCTGCGCCGCGGACGGGCCGACCGCGCTGCGGGCCGCCCTCACCGGGGCGTTCGACGTGGTGCTGCTGGACATCATGGTGCCCGGCCTGTCCGGCTACCGGGTGCTGGAGCGGATGCGCGCCGAGGGCGTGGACACCCCGGTGCTGATGGTCTCCGCCAAGGACGGCGAGGTGGACCAGGCCGACGGGCTGGACCTGGGCGCGGACGGCTACCTGGTGAAGCCGTTCTCCTTCGTGGTGCTGGTGGCCCAGGTGCGCGCGCTGCTGCGCCGCGGCTCGGGGGAGCAGGCGACGCACCAGCTGCGGGTCGGCGAGCTGCTGATCGACCGGCCGACCAGGCAGGTGCTCTGGGCGGGGGAGCCGGTGCCGCTGAGCCCGCGCGAGTTCGCGGTGCTGGAGGTGCTGGCCAGCCGGGCGGGCTCGGTGGTGACCAAGGACGAGCTGCTGCGCGCGGTGTGGGGCGACGAGCTGGCCGCCACGCGCAATGCCGTGGAGGTCTACGTGGGCTACCTGCGGCGCAAGCTGGACTCGGTGGGGGCCGGTGACGTGGTGCGCACCGTGCGCGGGCACGGCTACATGGCCAGCAGCGCCGATCTGGACACCGTCTTCAGCACATGAACCCACGCCTGTGGTGGCGGCACCGCGCACTGCGCACGAGGATCGCGCTCGCGGCGACCGTCGCGGCCATGGTCTTCCTGTTCCTGCTGGCCAGGACGGCCTCGTGGGCGATCGGCACGCTGCTGATCAACGCCGCCGACACCGAGCTGAGCTCCGCACTGGACCAGGCCGTGCCCGAGGTCGTGGCTGGTCAGCAACTGCACAGCACGCCGATCGACGTGCAGCTGCGTGTGCTGGACAGCGCCGGGGCACCGGTGGACGGCCGCCCGGCCCCGCAGTTGGACGCGGCCGAGATCGAGCAGCTCAAGTCCGGCCGGAGCCTGTTCCGGGAGAACGACGACCCGCCACACCGCTGGCTGGGACGGGTCGTCTACGACCCGCGGGGCACGCCCCGGCTGGTGGCGGCCGGTGCCGACCTCGTCGGCTACGCGCACGCCCGCCAGACCGGCGGCCGGTGGCTGACCATCGCCGGGCTGGTGGCATCAGTGCTGGTCGGCGGGGCGACCTGGGTGGTCGTCGGCTGGTCGATGTACCCGGTGCGGCGGATGCGCGAGGTGGCCGGTGCCCTGCCCGCGGGCCAGCGGCTGCCCGTGCCGGAGGCCCGCGACGAGCTGCGCACCCTCGCCGAGTCGCTCAACGACCTGCTCGCCCGCCGCGACGAGGCCAACGAGCGGCTGCGGCGGTTCACCGGGGACGCCGCGCACGAGCTGCGCTCGCCGGTGGCCTCGATCCGCGCGCAGGCCGAGGTCGCCGTGGCGCACCCCGACCCCGAGTTCGCCCAGGAGGTGCTGGCGGCCGTCACCGCCGAGTCGGAGCGGATGTCCACGCTGGTCGACGACCTGTTGTCGCTGGCCCGCACGGACGCGGGCGAGGTCCGTCCCGGCCAGCGCGTGGACCTGGCCGAGGCCGTCGCGTCGGCGATCGACCGGCTGCCCAGGGGCGGGCCCGCCGTGGTGCTGGCGACTCCGCGCGCCGGGGTGTCGGTGCACGCCGCGCCCGGCGAGGTCGACCTCGTGCTGGACAACCTGTTGCGCAACGCCGTGCGCTACGCCCGCGCGCAGGTCAGGGTGCTGGTGCTGCCCGCGGGCACGAGTGTGCGGCTGCTGGTGGACGACGACGGCCCCGGCGTGCCCGTGGAGCATCGGGCCCGGGTGTTCGATCGGTTCTACCGGGTGGACGACGACCGCGGGCGGGATACCGGCGGCGCCGGGCTCGGGCTGGCGCTGGTGGCCGAGGCCGTGCGGCGGCGCGGCGGCACGGTCCGGGTGATCGACTCCCCGCAGGGTGGCGCGCGGTTCGAGGCGCGGTGGCGGGCGGCCGGTGTGCTGTCGGGCAGGATCTGAGCCGTGACCGGAGTCGTCGTCGGTGCCGCCATCATCCGTGCCGGGCGCGTGCTCGCCCAGCAGCGCTCCTTCCCGAGCGAGTGCGCGGGCCGCTGGGAGTTCCCCGGCGGACGTGTCGAGCCCGGTGAGTCCGAGCGGGCCGCCGTGGTGCGAGAGTGCCACGAGGAGCTGGGCGTCGCGGTGTCGCCGGGCCGCCTCATCGGTGGTGACCTGCCGCTGGCCAACGGCATGGTGCTGCGGGTCTACACCGCGAGCCTGGACGACCCCGCCAGCGAGCCCGCCGCCGTCGAACACCGGGCCGTGCGCTGGGTGGCCGCGTCCGAACTCGACGAGCTGCCCTGGTTGGACGCCGACCTGGCGTTGCTGCCGGACCTGCGAGCGCTGTTGTCATGAAAGTGCGGTATGCGACATCAGATGTCGCATACCGCACTTTCATGACATGCCTCAGCCCAGACCGGCGGCCGCCAGCGCCGCGTCCAGGCGCTTGCCGCACCGTTCCCGCGCCAGCTCCGCCCCCGCCGCGCGCACCGCGTCCAGCTCGGCCGTGTCGGCCAGCAGCTCGGCGGTCCGCTCCCGAACCGGCCCCAGCTCGGCCAGCACCGCCTCGGCGGTGGCCTCCTTCAGCTCCCGGTACGACCCGAGCCCGGCGGCGGCCCGCTCCGGCGTGACACCGGTGCAGGCGGCGAGGATCTCCAGCAGGTTGGCGACACCCGGCTGGCCCTCGGGGTCGTAGCGGACCTCGCCGAGGTTGTCGGTGACCGCGCGCCGGAACTTGCGCCGCACCACCTCGGGCGGGTCGAGCAGGTAGACCACCCCGTTGCCCTCGGCGGAGGACTTGGACATCTTGCGCGTCGGGTCGGCCAGGTCGCGCACCCGTGCCGCCGCGGCGGGCAGCACCCCGCGGGGCACCACGAACACCTCGCCGTACGTGCTGTTGAACCGCTGCGCCAGGGTGCGCGCCAGCTCCACGTGCTGGCGCTGGTCCTCGCCGACCGGCACCTCCTCCGTGCCGTGCAGCAGGATGTCGGCGGCCATCAGCACCGGGTAGGTCAGCAGGCTCAGCCGCACCGACTCCCGGCCCGCGCCCTTCTCCTTGAACTGGATCATGCGCTGGGCCTCGCCGAAGGTGCAGGTGCACTCCAGCAGCCAGGTCAGCGCCATGTGCTCGCGCACCAGGTCGGACTGCACGAACAGCGAGTCGGCCGGCACGCCCGCGGCGAGCATGACGGCCAGCAGTTGGCGGGTTCCCGAGCGCAGCCGCTTCGGCTCGTGCGCCAGGGTCATCGCGTGCAGGTCGCTGACGAAGTACAGGTCCCCGGGACCCGCTTCGGCGGCCCAGCGGCGCACGGCACCCAGGTAGTTGCCCAAGTGGATGTCACCCGACGGCGTGATGCCGGACAGCCTGGTCATCGGTCCTCCTCGTGAGTGGGGTCACCCGCGAGCTGTGAGGCCGGTCACCGCCAGGCCGCCTCGCGGGCGGCCTGCGGTAGTGGAGCGCGCGCAGTCAGGGCCGCCGGTCGGCGACCCGCCAGAAGGCTGAAATACTGCGCACGTCACTATTCTAGCAGACCCGGAACCACCATTCCGGGTTTATCTTCGGGCTATGTACATCGTGCTGCTCAACTACAAAGCCCCGTTGGAAGAAATCGACTACGTGCTGCCCGACCACTGTGCCTGGCTGGACCGCCAGTACGCGCTGGGCTACTTCCTCGCCTCGGGCCGCAGGGCCGGGCGCACCGGTGACGTGTTCATCGCGCGGCCGATGACCAGAGAGAAGCTCCTCGCCGTGCTGGCCACCGACCCTTTCGTGCTAAAACGCCTGGCCAGCCACGAGGTGGTGGAGTTCGAGGCGACCAGGACGGCACCTGATCTGATCATCCACAACGAGGCGCTGCGGGCCGGCTGACGCGGGTACGGGAACCGGTCGTCGACGAACCGACGGCGTGAGGTACGGCTGGGTGTTGCCGCCTGGACCGCCCCGGCCGGTTCCCTGAGAACACTAGCGCTTTTCGTGTTCTTTCTTTTTCTTTTCCTTGAGCAAGGCGAGAACTGGACACCGCTTGCAACGCGGTGTGGACCGGCAGCACTTCTTCTTGACTTTCTTTTTGCCCACCTGGTCGCTCCCGCCGTCGAGTGACGCCAGGATAGGTGAGGCTGACCTCACTCCGTGTGCGCTGCGGGGAACCGCCGCCCAACCGGTACGCTGGGAAGGGTCACGCGCGCGGGTCAGCTGTCCGCTCCGCCGGTGCCCACCACCCACTCGCAAAGCTCTAGGAGTCCCGCGTGCCCACGGCAACCGCCCCCCACGCGAGTCAGCACATCCGGACCGATCTCCGCAACGTCGCGATCATCGCGCACGTCGACCACGGCAAGACCACCCTGGTCGACGCCATGCTGCGGCAGTCCGGTGCTTTCTCGGCCCGTGCCGAGCTGGTCGACAGGGTCATGGACTCCGGCGAGCTCGAGCGCGAGAAGGGCATCACCATCCTCGCGAAGAACACGGCGGTGCGCAGGCACACGCCGGACGGGGACATCACCATCAACGTGGTCGACACCCCCGGTCACGCCGACTTCGGCGGCGAGGTGGAGCGCGCGCTGTCCATGGTCGACGGCGTGCTGCTGCTGGTCGACGCCAGCGAGGGCCCGCTGCCGCAGACCCGCTTCGTGCTGCGCAAGACCCTGGCCGCGGGCCTGCCCGTCGTGCTGGTGGTCAACAAGGTGGACCGCCCCGACGCGCGCATCGCCGAGGTCGTCGAGGAGACCCACGACCTGCTGCTGGACCTGGCCACCGAGGTCGGCGCGGACGACTCCGTGCTGGACGTGCCGGTCATCTACGCCTCCGCCCGCGCGGGCAAGGCCAGCCTGACCCAGCCCGAGGACGGCGGCCTGCCCGACAGCGACAGCCTGGACCCGCTGTTCGACGTGCTGCTGGGCCACGTGCCCGCCCCGCGCGGCGACGCCGAGGCCCCGCTGCGCGCCCTGGTGACCAACCTGGACGCCAGCGCCTTCCTCGGCCGCATCGCGCTGTGCCGCATCCACGCGGGCAAGATGCGCAAGGGCGAGTTCGTCGCCTGGTGTCGCGAGGACGGCAGCACCCAGCGGGTGAAGATCACCGAGCTGCTGATCACCGAGGCCCTGGACCGCGTGCCCGCCGAGGTGGCCAGCGCGGGCGACCTGGTGGCCATCGCGGGCATCGACGAGATCACCATCGGCGACACCCTGGCCGACGCGGACACCCCGGAGCCGCTGCCCCGGATCACCGTGGACGAGCCGGCCATCTCCATGACCATCGGTGTGAACACCTCCCCGCTGGCCGGTCGCAACGGCGGCACCAAGCTGACCGCCCGCCTGGTCAAGGCCCGGCTGGACGCCGAACTGGTCGGCAACGTCAGCGTGCGCGTGCTGCCCACCGAGCGCCCCGACACCTGGGAGGTGCAGGGCCGTGGTGAGCTGGCGCTGGCCATCCTGGTCGAGCAGATGCGTCGCGAGGGCTTCGAACTGACCGTGGGCAAGCCCCAGGTGGTCACCAGGGAGATCGACGGCAAGCTCTGCGAGCCCTACGAGCGGCTGACCGTGGACACTCCCGAGGAGCACCTCGGCGCGGTGACCCAGCTGCTGGCCAACCGCAAGGGCCGCATGGAGAACATGGACGGCCACGGCACCGGGCGCATCAAGCTGGACTACGTGGTGCCCGCGCGCGGCCTGATCGGCTTCCGCACCGAGTTCCTCACCGAGACCCGTGGCACCGGCATCGCCAACCACGTGTTCGAGGGCTACTTCCCGTGGGCGGGCGAGATCCGCACCCGGCACAGCGGTTCGTTGGTGTGCGACCGCACCGGCTCGGTCACCAGCTACGCGATGTTGCAGCTGGCCGACCGCGGCACCTTCTTCGTGGAGCCCGGCGCGGACGCCTACGAGGGCATGGTCGTCGGCGAGAACCCGCGTGCCGAGGACCTGGACGTCAACGTGTGCCGGGAGAAGAAGCTCACCAACATGCGGCAGTCCTCCGCCGACGTGATGGAGACCCTGGCCCGCCCGCGCAAGCTCTCGCTGGAGGAGGCGCTGGAGTTCTGCGCCAGCGACGAGTGCGTGGAGGTGGCCCCGAAGGTGGTCCGGGTGCGCAAGCTGATCCTGGACAGCACCACCCGCGGCCGCGAGCGCTCCCGCGCCAAGGCCCGCGATAGGGCCTGACACCTGCACTGATACGCCGATGGGCCCCTCACCGAGGGGCCCATCGGCGCAATCGGGTGACACGCGATACCGTCCCAGCACCCGCTGGCAGTGAACCTGGACCGCCCGCCGAACGTCTCACCCTCGGTGCGCCCGGCTCCGGTTTATCCGCGGGCGCGGTGTCAGGGGTCTCTGGCACCCTCGATCGTGCTGGTCAGCAGGGGAGTTTCGGGAGGTGTCGGCGTTGGCGTCACGAGTGCGGCCGGTCTGGCTGCTCGTGCTGCTCGGCGTGCTGCTCGCCGCCTGCACCAACTCCCCGCCGCCCCCGCTGGTCAACTCCCCGGTGGCGAGCACCCAGCCCAGCCAGCCCGCCGACCCGACCCAGGTCGTGGTCGGGGTGGACAGCGTGGCGGGCGGCTACAACCCGCACCTGCTGGCCAACCAGACCACGGTGGCCAGGACCCTGGGCGAGCTGGTGCTGCCCTCGGTGTTCCGCTCCGCCCCGGACGGCACCCCGCAGCTGGACCAGACGCTGATGAACTCCGCCGAGGTGACCTCGGCCGAGCCGTACACGGTGACCTACACGATCCGCAAGGACGCGGCCTGGGGCGACGGCCCGCCCATCGCCGCGGAGGACTTCGCGTACCTGTGGGACAACATGCGCAGCCAGCCGGGTGTCGCCGACGCCTCGGGCTACAAGCTGATCACCAGCGTGTCCGGGCGGGACGGCGGGCGCACGGTGGAGGTGGTGTTCAGCAAGCCCTACCCGGGCTGGCGCACCCTGTTCCACGACCTGCTGCCCTCGCACGTGCTCAAGGACGCCCCGGGCGGCTGGGCCGCCGCGCTGACCGAGACCTTCCCCGCCGCGGGCGGACCGTTCTCCATCAAGCGGCTGGACCCCGAGCGCGGCGAGATCATCCTGCAGCGCAACGACCGGTACTGGGGCCCCTCGACCAAGCTCCAGCAGATCATCCTGCGCAAGGCCGACCCCTCCGGGCTGGTCAAGGCGCTGACCGGCGGCGACGACCAGCTGGGGCTGTTCCCGGCGACAAAGTCCACCAGCGACGCGCTGGCGGGCGGGAACCACACCCTGGCCGTGTCCACCGTGCCCAACCCGGTGCTGGTCCAGCTGCTGCTGCGGCCGAGCACCCCGCTGATGGCCAACCCGAAGATCCGGGCCGCCGTGGCCGCCGCCTTCGACCGGGACTCGCTGATCTCGCTGGGCACCGGCGGCGGACCGGCCGGGCAGCTGCGCGCGGACTCGCTCGTGCTGGCGCCCTCGCGGCCCGGCTTCGTCCCGACCATCCCCGGCGGGGGCTCGCCCGCCAAGCCGGACCCGGCCAAGGTGGAGCAGTCGCTGACCGAGGCCGGGTACGCCAAGACCGGTGGGGCCTGGCTCCGGGACGGCCAGCCGCTGAACCTGGTGATCGGTGTTCCCGGGGACCGCGAGCCCTATTCCGGACTGGCGCGGCTGGTGCAACAACAACTCACCGCAGCCGGTATCGGCAGCCGGGTGTTGAACACCAACGGTGACCAACTCTTCAGCAAGGTCATCACCGCGACCCCGACCCCGACGAGCACCACGAACGCCGCCGCGACCGGTGATTCCGACAGTCTCGTGGACATCGTTATTGCCCCCCAACCGGTCAGTGGTGATCCGGCGACGGATTTGGCATCCGCGTTCGGTTGTCGCACCGGACTTCCCGATGGCACGAGTTCTCCGGCCAATGCCGCGGGATTCTGTGATCGAGAACTGCAGCCCGCGATCGAGGCCGCACTGACCGGTGCCATGCCCCTGTCCGACGCGCTGGCAACCATCGAACCCGCGCTGTGGAAGCAGAACATCGCCATCCCGCTGTTCCAGCTCGCCGACGTGCTCGCGGTGCGGCCGGAGCTGTCCGGGGTGAGCGTGGGCCCGCCTCTGGTCGGTCCGTTCGCCGGTGCCCCGGAGTGGCAGCGATCAGTGCGCCGCTGAGGCTTCGCGTGATCTGATAGTACTGTTGAGAAACTGTTAATCAGGGTGCCCTTACCCGCGTTCCGTCAATTTCAACTCTTGACAGTTATCAGGCCGTTTGGCGGCGTGACGAACCCGGCCGGTAACGGACCCATTGCTACGCGCTGTCACCGTGTCACCCTTTGGTCACGATCATCGTCCGACCAGTGACCCACGGGTATTCGGCTTCTTACGGTGCCTGACACGGCGCTGAAGGTCGAGCTTGTGATGCGTCGATGGTTCCCGGGTGTGTACGTAGACCTGATCCGGTCACGGCCGCCCCGTGCTAGGAGGGCACGTGTCAATGAGGAGATCCAAGGCAATCTCCGCGGTCGCGGCGATCGCGGGCGCGGCACTCGTGCTGACCGCCTGCGGCAGCGGCGGTGGCGACTCCGCTGGTGGCGGCGACGTCACGCAGAACGCCGACCCGGGTTCGATCGGTGGGGCGGACCAGGTCTACCACCGGCCGCAGGTCAAGGACATCGGTGAGGTCAACGTGGCTGTGGAGGAGAACTTCCACAACTACAACAACTTCATCGGCGCCACCAACAACTTCGCGAACACGCTGGGCACCACCCAGACCCTGCCCTCGCCCTTCTTCACCGACCTCGACAACGGCAAGCTGGTCGTCAAGATCGACGGCGACCTGATGGACTCGGTCAAGGTCACCTCCACCGCCCCGCAGGTGGTCGAGTGGAAGATCAACCAGAAGGCCGTGTGGTCGGACGGCCAGCCCTTCGCCTGCAAGGACTTCTACCTGCGCTGGCTGGCCAGCTCCAGCAAGGCCCAGGACGCCAACGGCGGCTCGATCTGGGACACCTCGCCCACCGGCTACGAGAACATCTCCAAGCTGGAGTGCTCCGCGGACGGCAAGACCGTCACCACGACCTTCTCCACCCCGTTCGCCGACTGGCGCTCGCTGTTCTCCAGCGGCGGCAGCGACGGCCTGCTGCCCGCGCACGTGCTCGAGGCCAAGACCGGCATCCCGGACATCACCAAGGTCACCGACGCGGACAAGGACTCCGTGAAGAAGGCGGCCGAGTTCTGGACCAAGGGCTGGCTGAACTTCGACAAGGCCGTGGACCTGTCGGCCGGGCCGTACGTCATCACCCAGAGCGACCTGACCAACCTCACGGTGCTGGAGCGCAACCCCAAGTGGTGGGGTCCGCAGGGTGGTCCGGCGAAGATCGTCATCAAGACCAACACCGACGCCGCCTCCGCCGCCCAGCAGCTGCAGAACAAGGAAGTCCAGGTCATCGCGCCCCAGGCGGACAACAACGTCGCCCAGACGCTGCGCCAGGACTCCAGCTCGTACACCGTCTACGCCGCCTCCGGCCAGACCTTCGAGCACCTGGACTTCAACCTCGCCGACCCGATCCTCAAGGACATCGAGGTCCGCAAGGCGATCGCGCAGTGCGTGCCGCGCCAGGGCATCGTGGACAACCTGGTCAAGGACGTGACCCCGTCCGCGGTCGCGCTGGGCAACCTGATCTTCATGCCGAACGAGGTCGGCTACAAGGACAACTACAGCGACCTCAAGGGCACCAGCGGCCAGTCCGGTGACGCCGGTATCGCCGAGGCCAAGAAGACGCTGGAGGCCGCTGGCTGGAAGCTGGGCGGCGACGGCATCTACGCCAAGGACGGCAAGAAGCTGACCGTGAAGATCGGCCACAAGATCGTCCAGCGTCGTGCCGACACCGTGCGCCTGATCCAGGCCGCCTGCCACCAGGCCGGCGTGGACATCCAGGACGACCAGGCCGCCGACTTCAACTCCAAGCGGCTGCCCGCCAGCGAGTTCCAGTCCGCGCTGTTCGCCTGGATCGGCCAGCCCAACAAGGCCGGCCTGTACGGCAACTACGCCGCCAAGGACGACGGTGGCTCGGCGAACTACCAGAACCTGAACGACAAGGCGATGGACAAGCTGTTCAAGGACGCCAACCAGGAGCTGGACTACAAGAAGCGCATCGACAAGCTCAACGCCGTGGACAAGGCCATCCACGACGACTACGCGAGCGTGCCGCTGTTCCAGCTGCCCGACTTCGCCGCGTCGATCTCCTCCATCGGCCCGATCAGCTACGTCGGCGTCTCCGGCGGCGTGCTGTGGAATGCCGAGACCTGGCAGAAGAAGTAGCTCCCAGTCAGGGCCTTGACAAGGCCGTCACCGGGTGCGGGGTCGACGTGAACAGCGTCGGCCCCGCACCCGGTCAAGGAGGACCCCCGTGTTCCGTTTCATCATCCGCCGGGTGCTGATCTCGATACCGATGCTCGTCCTGGCGTCGTTCCTCTGCTTCGCGCTGACCACGGCCATGGGTGATCCCCTTGGTGAGTGGAAGCTGCAGAAGCCCCGCAGCCCCGGCGAGATCGCCAACGCCGAGGCCGCAGCGGGCACCAACAAGCCGTTCCTGGAGCGGTACGGCAACTGGGTCGTCAACTTCGTGCAGGGCGACTGGGGCAAGCAGGTCGTGCCGGGCAGCACCGGCCTGCAGGTGGAGCCCGCCGTCATGCAGGCCATGGGCACCACCGCCAAGCTGGTCATCGGCGCCGAGATCATCGCGCTGGTGCTGGGCATGGCCGTGGGCGTCATCGGCGCGGTCCGGCAGTACTCGCTGTTCGACTACACGGCGACCGGACTGGCCTTCACCATGTTCTCCATGCCGCTGTTCTGCGTGGCACTGGTGATCAAGAGCGGTGGCATCCAGCTCAACGACTGGCTGGAGAAGGTCGGTCTCGGCAGATGGATCATCACAGCCGGACCACCGGGCGCCGGGTTCTCCGGCAGCCTCGGCACCCAGATATACCAGTACACCGGGGCCTACGTGCTGCCCACGATCTGCCTTGTGGTCATTCAGTTCGCGCTCTACAGCCGCTTCCAGCGCGCCTCCATGCTGGAGGTGCTCAACGCCGACTACGTGCGCACCGCTCAGGCCAAGGGCATCTCCCAGGCCCGCGTGGTGTTCCGGCACGCCTTCCGCAACGCGCTGATCCCGATCGCCACGGTGGCGGCGCTGAACTTCGGCGGGCTGGTCGGTGGCGCGGTGATCACCGAGACGGTGTTCGGCTGGTCGGGCATGGGCAAGCTGCTCGTGGACGCCATCACGCAGATCGAGCCGTACATGGTGCTGGGCCTGATGATGATGGCCGCCTTCTTCATCGTGGCCTTCAACCTCGTCGCGGACATCGTGTACGCCTTCCTTGACCCGAGGATCCGCCTTGACTGACGCCACCATCGCCACCACGGGCGCGACCCCAGCGCCGAACTCGGGCACCAGCCAGTTCGACTCGGACTCGGCGCGCAGCCAGTGGAAGGTCGTGCTCAAGCGCTTCATGCGCCACCGCGCGGCCGTCGCCGGGTCCGCGCTGTTCATCCTGCTGGTGCTGTTCGCCTTCTTCGGCAGCTACGTCTGGAAGTACAGCTACCAGCAGCTCAACCTCGGCCGGTACCTGCCGCCCAGCGCCGATCACCCGTTCGGCACCGGGCACCTGGGCGAGGACATGCTCTCCCAGATCATCCGGGGCACCCAGTTCTCCTTGCAGATCGCCATCATCGTGGCGGTGGTCGCCACGTTCATCGGCGTGATCCTCGGCGCCGTGTCGGGCTACCGCAGGGGCTGGGTGGACAGCCTGATCAACCGGGGCATCGACCTGGTGCTGGTGCTGCCGCCGTTCGTCATCGCCGCGGCGATGACCCGCAGCACCTTCCTGCTGGAGGCCACCAAGACCGGCAGCCAGTCCAGCAACTGGTTGCTGGTGGCCATCTTCATCAGCCTCATCAGCTGGATGTCCATCGCCCGCACCGTGCGCGCCATGGTGCTCTCCCTGCGGGAGAAGGAGTTCGTGGAGGCCGCCCGCGCGCTGGGCGGGTCCACCCCGCGCATCGTGTTCCGGCACATCCTGCCCAACACCATCGACGTGATCATCGTGAACACCACGGTGACCATCGCCCAGGCGGTGTTGCTGGAGGCGGCGCTGTCGTTCATCGGTCTCGGCGTGCAGTCGCCGGACACCTCGCTCGGCCTGCTGATCAACCAGAACAAGAACGAGCTGACCCAGCACCCGTGGCTGTTCTTCATCCCGTTCGCGTTCATCGTGGCGATCTCGCTGTCGGTCAACTTCATCGGTGACGGCATGCGCGACGCGTTCGACCCCAGGCAGAGGAGGGTTAAGGCGTGAGCGAGCTTGCGAGCGAACCATTGGGCACAGGGCCGACGCGAAGCGTCGCGCCGAGCGTTAGCGAGGTGCGGCGATGAGCGTCAGCGAGCAGGTGCTTGGTGAGCCCGGCGCGCCGACGTCGGAGAAGCTGCTGGTCGTGGAGAACCTCTCGGTGGACTTCGGCACCGAGGACGGCGTGGTGCACGCGGTGCGCGACGTGTCCTTCTCGCTGGGCTCCGGCGAGGTGCTGGGCATCGTCGGTGAGTCCGGCTCGGGCAAGTCGGTGTCCTCCATGGCGATCATGGGGCTGCTGCCCCGCACCGCCGAGGTGACCGGCTCCATCCGGTTCCGGGACAACGAACTGGTCGGCCTGAACTTCAAGGAGATGCAGCCCTACCGGGGCAACGGGATCTCCATGATCTTCCAGGACCCGATGACCTCGCTGAACCCGGTCTACACGGTGGGCTGGCAGTTGGCCGAGGCGTACCGGGCGCACCACGAGGTGTCCAAGAAGGCCGCGTGGGCCAAGGCCGTGGAGACCCTGGAACTGGTCAACATCCCGCAGCCGGACCGGCGGGCGGCGCAGTACCCGCACGAGTTCTCCGGCGGCATGCGGCAGCGGGCGATGATCGCGATGTCGATCATCAACGACCCGGACGTGATCATCGCCGACGAGCCGACCACGGCGCTGGACGTCACCGTGCAGGCGCAGATCCTGGACACGCTGCTGCGCATCCGGGACGAGACGGGCGCGGCGATCATGATGATCACTCACGACCTGGGTGTCGTGGCGGGCATGGTCGACCGGGTGCAGGTGATGTACGGCGGCACGGTGGTGGAGTCCGGGCCGGTGGACGAGGTGTTCGAGACCCCGCGCATGCCCTACACGGTCGGCCTGCTGGGCTCCATGCCCAACCCGACCATGCTGGGCAAGCGGCTCACCCCGATCTCCGGGGCGCCGCCCTCGCTGATGAACCTGCCCTCGGGCTGCGCGTTCAGCCCGCGCTGCCCGCTGGTGGTCGCGCAGTGCCACGAGGTGGAGCCCCCGCTGGCCGACACCGGCAGCGGCGGTCACCACTCGCGCTGCCACCGCTGGCAGGCGCTGGCCGAGATCGACCAGCCGCAGAAGTTGTTCGCCCACGAGGAGATCGGCGTGATCGAGGACCCGGCTTCGCTGCTCGTCGCCGACCCCGAGCACGTGCTGGCCAGCAACCTCGGTGAGGCTGAGGAGAACGCAGCGTCATGACCACCACCGCACAGACCAGCCCCAGCGAGGGCGCGGCCACCCAGCAGGCCCCGTTGCTGGAGGTCCGCGACCTGGTCAAGACCTTCCCGGTGCGCGGCGGCGGCATCATCCCGCGCGTCGTGGGCCAGGTGCACGCCGTGTCGGGCATCAGCTTCGACCTGGTCCCCGGCGAGACCCTGGGCCTGGTCGGCGAGTCCGGCTGCGGCAAGTCCACCACCGGGCGGGCCATCCTCCAGCTGCACAAGCCCACCTCCGGGTCGGTCAGGTTCCAGGGCAAGGAACTGACCAGGCTGGGCGCCTCGGGCATGCGCGAGGTCCGCAGGGACATGCAGATCGTGTTCCAGGACCCGTACGCCTCGCTGAACCCGCGCTGGACCGTCAACGACATCGTCAGCGAGCCGTTCAAGATCCACGGCTCGGCGGGCGGGGTCAGGCAGGCCCAGCACCGGGTCAACGAGCTGCTGCAACTGGTCGGGCTCAACCCCGAGCACCGCAACCGCTACGCCCACGAGTTCTCCGGCGGCCAGCGCCAGCGCATCGGCATCGCCCGCGCGCTCGCGCTCAACCCGAAGCTGGTGGTGCTCGACGAGCCGGTGTCCGCGCTGGACGTCTCCGTGCAGGCCGGTGTGGTCAACCTGCTGGAGGAGTTGCAGGACCAGCTGGGGCTGTCCTACCTGTTCGTGGCGCACGACCTGTCGGTGGTCCGGCACATCTCCGACCGGGTGGCCGTGATGTACCTGGGCAAGATCGTGGAGATCGGGCCGCGCGAACAGATCTACGCGGCCCCGATGCACCCGTACACCCAGGCGCTGCTGTCGGCGGTCCCGGTGCCCAATCCCAAGCAGGAGCGGGAACGCCAGCGCAACCGGATCGTGCTCACCGGTGACGTGCCCAGCCCGGTCAACCCGCCGTCGGGGTGCCGCTTCCGCACGCGCTGCTGGAAGGCGCAGGACATCTGCGCCACCGAGGAGCCCGAGCTGAAGCGCCGCGGCGAGAGCCAGTTGCTGTCGGCCTGCCACTTCGCCGAGGAGCACTCGGTGGTCGGCTGAGCCGCCCGCTGACCGGGGCCCCGCCTGTCACTCCTCGACGGGCGGGGCCCCACCGCATTGTGCGGGGTGCCTACCTGGCCGCGACTGTGCTAGCAGTACCGATGCGGGGTTGACAGGTCCGTTCGGGTGAGGGACAAATGACAGTCATCGGGGCCCGTCGAGGCCCCCGTCACGCGCGACACCACGGCGTCACGGAGACGTCACGCCCTCCTGCCAAGCTTGTTCTGGTCACCCGGGGGACGGCGAACCGAGTCGCTGCCGACATGCGGCAGGGGGGAACTCGGCACGCCGAAGCCGGTGATCTTCGAGGGGGAGTGAGGCCGCGTTCGATGATTCCCCAGTCTCCGAACGCGGTCTCCGCCTCCCATCGCGGGCCTGTCGGTCCCGGCCACTAAACTCGACCGGTGACCCTGACCGCTCCGCCACGGCTGTTGCTGGTGCACGCACACCCCGACGACGAGAGCCTGTGGACCGGAGGAACGATCGCCCGGTACGCCTCGCAGGGAGTGCACGTCACCGTCGTGACCTGCACCCTGGGCGAAGAGGGTGAGATCATCCCGAACAGCCTGGCCGAACTGCGCGCCGAGGCCGCCGACCAGCTCGGCGGCTACCGGGTGGGCGAGTTGCGCTCGGCTTGCGCCGCACTGGGCGTCAACGACCACCGCTTCCTGGGCGGCATCGGCCGCTGGCGGGACTCCGGCATGGTCGGCACCGCGGCGAACAACCACCCGCGTTCCTTCGTCTCCGGCGACCTCGCGGAGCAGACCGAACAGCTGGTGCAGGTGCTGCGCGAGGTGCGCCCGCAGGTGGTGGTCAGCTACGACCCGAACGGGGGCTACGGCCACCCGGACCACATCCGGGCGCACGAGATCACCATGGCGGCCACGGCACAGGTGTCCGAGGTGGCCAGGGTCTTCTACGCCGTGACCTCCCGGGACGCCACCGAGGCGGGCAGCGAGAAGCTGGCCTCCGTGCCCGGTGTGCCGTTCCGGCTGCCCGAGCCCGGTGAGCTGCCCGTCACCGACGACGCCGAGATCACCACCGTGGTCGAGGTGCGCGACCACAACCCGGCCAAGCTCAGCGCCCTGCGCGCGCACGCCACCCAGGTCAGCGTGTGGCAGAACGGGGAGGGCGCCGACTCCTACGCCCTGTCCAACGGCATCGCCCAGCCCGTGGTCGGCAGCGAGTACTACGTGCTGGCCAAGGGCCCCGGCGAGGGCGCCGACACCGACCTGTTCGGCGGGCTGGCCGACCTGGGGCCGATCCGGTGAGGGGCTTCGGCGACTGGTTGGTGCTGGCCGCGTTGGTGCTCGACGCGGTGCTGCTGGCTGTCGTCGAGCTGGTGTACCTGCCGCTGCGCTTCGACGGGGTGCTGCTGCCCGACCTGGGCGGCTTCCCGTTCCCGGTGACCGTGCTGCTGGCCGCGGTCAGCACCCCGCTGCTGGTGCTGGCCGCCGCCCGGCTCTCGCCGAAGCTGCCGGTGGCCGCCGCCCCGGGCTTCGCCTGGCTGCTGATCACCCTGTGGCTGATGCTCGGCGGGCCGGGCGGGGGCTTCGGCGTCTACCCGGACTGGCGCGTCCTGGTGCTGCTCGGCGCGGGCTCGCTGCCCAGCGCCGTCGTGCTCGGCGGCGTGCTGGGCCGCGCGCAGCGGGCGGCCGGGTTCCGTGGATGACCAGCAGCTCACCGCGCTGCTGAGGCCCTTCGCCCGCGCCTCGGTGCCGGTGCTCGCCGTGCTCGCCGAGGGGGACCCGTTCGGGCTGCGCGGCCGTTCGCTGGGGGCGGTGTCCAACATCGACGGGGTCGACCCGAGCTTCCTGGTCCGGCTGGGCGGGCTGCCGGACTCCCTGGACGGCAGGCTGAGCAGGCTCACCGGCCTGCTGACGGCCGTGCCCGGGGTGGACCGTGCCGCGCTGAGCGCCGCCGCCCGTGGCCTGCTGGTCTGCTCGATCGCCGCCGAACAGGGCGCGCCCAGCACGGAGTTCCGGGTCCGCGTGCTGGCCGGGGTGCTGGCCGGGCGCGATGTGGACCCCACGCGCGCGGACGCCGAGGAGGACCGGGTCACCGCCGAGCTGACCGAGGCGCTGCCGGACTCGCTGCGCAGGCACGGCCGCTACACGGTGCGCGCCGTGGCGGGCACGCTCTGGCGGCTGGGCCGCCGAGTGGGGACGATGGTGGCGGAACCGCGCGTGCCGCTGCCGCAGCGACTGCTGCTGCGGCGGACCCGTGCCGCGGCGCAGCAGTGGATCGTGGCCAACCGCCAGGTCCAGTGGGATCCCAGGAGGCAGCAGTGACCGTGCAGCGCAACGACCACCGGCACACCACCGACCCGGTCGACTCGATCAAGAGCCTGTTCGACGAGCGGGCGCAGGAGGCCGGTGAGCCCGAGGGCGACAAGCCCAAGGCTCCGCAGATGCGCATCCTCGGCGACCTGCGCGACACGGGCAAGAAGCGGCGCTGATCAGCCGAGCTAGGTCCGCGCGGTCGCGGCGAACCTCGGCGCGTCCAGCATGTGCACGTCGGTGAACTCGGCGCGGCAGAACTGAGACTGGAGTATCACCACGAGCCGGTGAGCTCCCGCCCGGACCGGCGGCCAGCACGTCACCGAGTCGGCGTGCCGCGGCCCTACCGGGTCGTCGTCCAGTACTGGTAGCGGTGGTGCTCCGTGCAGCCCAGGCCCGCGTACAGGCTGATCGCGGCGGTGTTGTGCTCGGCCACCTGCAACGCGCACCGCGTGGCGCCCAGTTCCAGCGCCCAGTTCGCCAGCGCGGCGATCAGGTCCCTGGCCAGCCCCCGCCTGCGGAACTCGGGCCGCACCGACAGTCGCGCGATGTGCAGCAGGTCCTCGACGACAGCCCCGCGCACCGAACCCACCCCGTCGATCATGCCGAACCCGGTGGTCTTCGCCGAGGACAGCACGTGCCGCACGGGCGAGGGCGGGTCCTCGACCCCGGTGGCCAGCCGCCACCAGTCGGCCCTCGCCTCGTCCAGCACCACCGCCGCCCGCGCCGGTCCGGCCAGGTCGGCGACCCGCCCGGTCATCACCAGCGACTCCACCCCGCCGGGGTGGTCCAGGTCCAACTCCCAGCCCTGGCCAGGCAGTGCCCGTTCCAGCTCGGCGCCCACCGTGACGTGCAGCTTCGGGTCGATGCCGTGCCGCCGCGCGAACTCCGCCGCACTGCCCAGCGCCTGCCCCAGCTCCACGCCGGGGTCCCCGGCCGTCAGCGTCGAGTTGGCCCGGCCGGTGAAGCCGCCCGCCGCGCGCATCCGCCACTGCCCGACCCGCTCCTCGGCCACGGCGGGCCAGGCGTCGGCGCACAGGTTCTCCAGGCTCAGCACTTCGTCCACGTCCTGAACTGTGCCTCTTGCCACATGCCGGATGCACCTGTGTTCCCGGCCACCGAGACGTACCGTGGCACTAGGGGAGGCGGGTTCCCGTGGCCGGGGCGGGCCAGGGGATACTGACGGTGCGCCGTGAACCCCTCATGAACGTTCTCGGCCGGATGAGGAAGAGGGAGCAGGAGACCGCAGTGACCTACGTGATCGCCGAGCCCTGCGTCGACGTGCTCGACAAGGCGTGCATCGAAGAGTGCCCCGTCGACTGCATCTACGAGGGCGACCGGATGCTCTACATCCACCCCGACGAGTGTGTCGACTGCGGTGCCTGTGAGCCGGTGTGCCCGGTGGAGGCCATCTACTACGAGGACGACGTCCCCGACCAGTGGAAGGACTACACCAAGGCCAACGCGGACTTCTTCGACGAGCTGGGCTCGCCGGGCGGTGCCGCCAAGGTCGGCAAGGTGGCCAACGACCCGCAGTTCGTCAAGGCCCTGCCGCAGCAGGCCGCGCACGAGTGATCGGGCAACTCCCGGACTTTCCCTGGGACACGCTGGCCGACCACGCCGCCAGGGCGCGCAGCCACCCCGGTGGCGTGGTCGACCTGTCCGTGGGCACTCCGGTCGATCCGGTGGCCGAGCCGATCCGCGAGGCGCTGGCCGCCGTCGCCGACCAGCCCGGCTACCCGACCACGCACGGCACCGCCGAGCTGCGCCAGTCCGCGGTGGACGCGCTGGCCAGGCGGTTCGGCATCACCGGGCTGGACCCGGTCGCCGTGCTGCCGACGATCGGCTCCAAGGAGCTGGTCGCCTGGCTGCCGACGCTGCTCGGTGTGGGCGCCGGCGACCTGGTGGCCATTCCCGAGCTGGCGTACCCGACCTACGAGGTGGGCGCCCGGCTGGCCGGTGCCGAGTTCCTGCGCGCCGACTCGCTGATCGCTCTCGGCCCGCAGCGCCCCAAGCTGCTGTGGCTGAACTCCCCGTCCAACCCGACCGGCAAGGTGCTGCCCGTCGAGCACCTGCGCAAGGTCGTGGAGTGGGCCCGCGAGCGCGGCACGGTGGTGGCCTCCGACGAGTGCTACCTGTCCCTGCACTGGGACGCTGAGCCGGTGTCGGTACTGGACCCGCGCGTCAACGGCGGCAGCCTGGACGGACTGCTCGCGGTGCACTCGCTGTCCAAGTCCTCCAGCCTCGCCGGGTACCGCGCCGGGTTCGTGACCGGTGACCCCGTGCTGGTGGACCGCCTGCTCCAGGTGCGCAAGCACGCCGGGATGATCGTGCCCCGGCCGGTGCAGTCCGCGATCACCGCCGCCCTGTCGGAGGACCAGCACGTGGTCGAGCAGCGCGCCCGCTACGGTGCACGCCGCAAGGTGCTGCTGGAGGCCCTGCTGGGCGCCGGGTTCACCGTGGACCACTCCGAGGCGGGCCTGTACCTGTGGGCCACCCGCGGGGAGGACGCCTGGACCACCGTCGCCTGGCTCGCCGAACGCGGCATCCTGGTCGCCCCGGGCACGTTCTACGGTCCGAACGGGCACAAGCACGTGCGGGTCGCGCTGACGGCAACGGACGAGCGGGTCGCCGCGGCAGCCGCCCGGTTGTGAGTGGATCTACGCTCCACCCATGAACGTCCCCCGCCACTCCCTGGGGGGCGACCCCAAGTCCAGCCTACCGCCCGGCACCCCTACTTGATCTTGCTGAAGATCCACATGTGGACAACTCGCCGCCTGTGGACAACCCGGCTCAGATCAGCGGCTGGGCGGCCCGTTCGACGGTGAGCCAGGTACCCTGCCACAGCGCTCGGTACCTGGTCCGCCGCACGTGCTCACGTTCGACGAGTCGTCCGGCGGCGAACACCAGGTCCCAGTCGATGACCTCGCCCTGAGCGGCCAGCAGCCGTCGCACCTCCTGCTCGGCCACGCAGGCGTCCTGGTGCTCGCCGAGTACTTCCTGCAGCTCCTTGGTGGCCTTGAGCAGCGCCTTCACCTTGCGCCCCGCGATCGGCGCGGCCAGTTCGGCTGCGTAGCGCAAGCGTTTGCCCATGATGCGCAGCCGGTGCAGGTCCTCGTCCGGCGGGTCCTCGGCCAGCGCCAGCACGGCCTTGTGCAGCTTCCGGTACGGCTTGCGCACCAGGTGCATCAGGTCCGGCCCCGGATCCGCGGGCAACGGTGAGCGGGACGCCTCGGCCAGCGCGTGCAGCAGCGCCCGGTAGCGGGCGGAGTTCAGCGCCGCGACCAGCAGGCGCCGCGCGGCGAGCCGGTCCGTCACCAGTCCGGCGATCAGTGCCTCGACGGCCGCGCGCTCCTCCTCGGGGAAGTCCTCGGCCTCCTCGCGCAACCGGTCGATCAGCACGTCCAGGTCGCGCACCGGGCCCAGCGCCCCGCCGAGCCAGCCGAGCTCGGCCCGCAGTTCGGGGCAGCCGGGCACGCAGCCCGGAACCGTCTTGAGCACCGCGCGCAGCCGGCGCACCGCGACCCGCAACTGGTGCAGGTCCTCGGGGTCCTCACCGGTCCGGCTACCTGCCTCGTGGTGCAGCATCGCGAGCAGGTTGCCGTGCACCGCCGCGCGGACGTGCCGGGGCACCGGGTCCTTCGCGCCTGCGGTGACCGGCTCAAGGCCCAGCCCGAGTTCCTCCGGCCGCAGCGGCCGACGCGCAGGGCGACGGGGTGCTGCCGTTGTTGGGCTCACCGGATGAATAGTAGGTGACCACAGAGTGAATCGGCCGGATGATCTTGCAGCTCAGCGGCAATTACCCGGGGTTGACGATTGCCGCGAACCGGCCGGGGCCGCACAGTGTGGTGATGGTGGACACAGACCTGCTGCGGATCGCCGTCGAGGAAGCGCAGGCGGGCCTTGCCGAGGGCGGCATCCCGATCGGCGCCGCGCTGTTCGACTCCGACGGCACCCTGCTCGGCCGCGGGCACAACCGCCGTGTTCAGGACGACGACCCCGCGATGCACGCCGAGACCTCGGCCTTCCGCAACGCCGGGCGCCGCGCCAACTACCGGGGCACGACCATGGTGACCACGCTGTCGCCCTGCTGGTACTGCTCCGGACTGGTGCGCCAGTTCGGCATCGGCCGGGTGCTTGTTGGCGAGGCCCGCACCTTCCAGGGCGGGCACGACTGGCTGGCCGAACACGGTGTCGAGGTGACGATCCTGGACGACCCCGGCTGCGTGGCGATGATGACCGAGTTCATCGCCGCCCGCCCCCAGTTGTGGTTCGAGGACATCGGCAAGTGAAGGGGGACCCCACGTGACCGTTCCGATCATCGACCTCCAGCCGTGGTTCCACGGGGACGGCGCCGACCGGGCTCGGGTCGCCGCCCAGGTGGACACCGCGCTGCGGGAGTCGGGCTTCCTGCTGATCACCGGGCACGAGGTCGGGGACGAACTGCGCGCGGCCACCCGCGCGGCGGCCCGCGAGTTCTTCGCGCTGCCGCCGGAGGCCAAGGCCCGCTACACCACCGTGGTCGGCGGCCGGGGCTGGCTGCCACCTGGGGCGGAGGCCAACGGGCTGGCCGAAGGCACGCCGACCCCGCCGGATCTCAAGGAGTCGTACACCCTCGCCTGCGACACGCCCACCGGGGACGCGCAGGCCGATGCGGAGTGGTTCGCGCCCAACGTGTGGCCGGACGCGGAGGTGCCCGCCCTGCGCCCGGTCGTCGGCGAGTACCTGGCGCGCATGCACCGGCTCTCCGACGAGCTGATGACCATCTCCGCGCTGGCCCTCGGCCTGCCGGAGGACCACTTCGCGCCGTACCTGACCCGGCCCACCTACGGCTTCAACCTCAACTGGTACCCGCCGATGACCCGCGTGGGGCCTCCCGAACCGGGCCAGTACCGGATCGGCCCGCACACCGACTTCGGCACGGTGACGGTGCTCGACCGGGAGGCGGGCCTGGGCGGGTTGCAGGTCTACACCCTGGACGGGCGGTGGGTGGACGCCCCGTACGACCCAGCCGCGTTCACGATCAACATCGGTGACCTGATGGCGCGGTGGACCGGGGACCGCTGGCGCTCCACCCGGCACCGCGTGCTGCCGCCGCAGGCCGACGCGCCCGAGGAGGACCTGGTCTCGCTGGTGTTCTTCTACGAGGTCAACCACGACGCCGTGGTGGAGTCCTTCCCGCCGCCGATCGGGCACCGCAGCTACCCGCCGGTGACCTGGGGCGACTACCTGAAGGAGAAGCTCGCCCAGATCTCCGTGGGCTGAGCGCAACACACCGTACGGGAAGCGCCGACACGCGGTACCGGAAGCGCCGACACGCGGGGTTCAGCGCGTGTCGGACGTTCCCATACGGTGTGTCGGCGCTTCCGGTACGCCTAGTTGGCGTGCAGGGCGGCGTTCAGCTCGATGCCCTGGCCCTTGCGGGGGCGCACCTCGACGGCGCCGGTGCCCGAGTTGCGGATGAACAGCAGCCCGGACTGGCCGGACAGCTCGCGGGCCTTGACCACCGAGCCGTCGGGCAGCGCGACCTTGGTGCCCGCGGTGACGTACAGCCCGGCCTCGACCACGCAGTCGTCGCCCAGCGAGACGCCGATGCCCGCGTTGGCCCCGAGCAGGCAGCGCTCGCCCAGGGAGATGACCTCCTTGCCGCCGCCGGACAGGGTGCCCATGATCGAGGCGCCGCCGCCGACGTCGGAGCCGTCACCGACCACCACGCCCGCCGAGATCCGGCCCTCCACCATGGAACTGCCCAGGGTGCCCGCGTTGTAGTTGACGAAGCCCTCGTGCATGACCGTGGTGCCGCTGGCCAGGTGCGCGCCCAGCCGCACCCGGTCCGCGTCGGCGATGCGCACGCCCGCGGGCAGCACGTAGTCGACCATCCGCGGGAACTTGTCCACCCCGTAGACGGTGACCGGCCCCCTCGCGCGCAGGCGCAGGCGGGTCTGCTCGAAGTCGGTGACGGCACACGGACCGTGGTTGGTCCACACGACGTTGGCCAGCAGGCCGAAGATCCCGTCCAGGTTCAGGCCGTGCGGCGGCACGAGCCGGTGCGACAGCAGGTGCAGGCGCAGGTAGACGTCATGCGCGTCCACCGGCTTGTCGGCCAGCCGCTCGATGGCGGTGCGCACGGCGACCACCTCGACGCCCCGCGCCTGGTCCACGCCAAGGGCCACCTCGGTGCCCAGTTCGGCGGCGGCCTGCTCGGCGGTCAGCCGACCGGACTCGCCGCCCACGCCGAGCTTCGGCGAGGGGTACCAGGTGTCCAACACCGTCCCGTCCGCCGCGATGGTCGCGATGCCGATGCCGTACGCGCTGGTGTTCTCGGTGCTCACGGGTACCAACGGTAACGTGCGGGGTGTGACGGTGAAGCTGGACCTGACCTCGGACCCCATCGAGCTGACCGCGGCGCTGGTCGACGTGCCCAGCGTCTCCGGCGAGGAGCAGGAGCTCGCCGACGCCGTGCAGGCGGCGCTGGCCGACCAGGCCCCGCACCTGGAGGTGATCCGCTCCGGCAACACCGTGCTGGCCAGGACCAACCTCGGCCGGGCCGCGCGGGTGGTGCTGGCCGGTCACCTGGACACCGTGCCGATCAACGACAACCTTCCGCTGCGCCGCACCGGAACCGGGGCCGAGCAGGTGCTGCACGGCTGCGGAACGGTGGACATGAAGGGCGGGGACGCGGTGCTGCTGCACCTGGCGGCGACCCTGCCGCGGCCACGCCACGACCTGACCTTCGTGTTCTACGACTGCGAGGAGGTCGACGCCGCCCGCAACGGCCTGGGCCGTATCGAGCGGGAGCTGCCCGACTGGCTGGCCGGGGACCTGGCGATCGTGGCCGAGCCCTCCTCGGCGGTGATCGAGGCGGGCTGCCAGGGCACGCTGCGCGTGGAGGTGCGGACCACCGGCACGCGGGCGCACACGGCGCGGGCCTGGATGGGGGCCAACGCCATCCACGGGATCGGCGAGGTGCTGCGCAGGCTGGAGTCCTACCAGGCACGCCAGGTGGAGATCGACGGCTGCCGGTACCACGAGGGCCTGCAGGCCGTGAAGATCAGCGGCGGGGTCGCGGGCAACGTGGTGCCCGACGAGTGCGTGCTGACGGTCAACCACCGCTTCGCCCCGGACCGCTCCGTGGCGCAGGCGCTGGAGCACGTGCGGGAGGTCTTCGCCGGGTACGAGGTGGTGCTGACCGACTCGGCCGGTGGCGCGCTGCCGGGCCTGGGCGCACCCGCGGCCCAGGACCTGCTGGCCGCCGCGGGCGGCACGGCCAAGGCGAAGCTGGGCTGGACCGACGTGGCGCGGTTCGGCGCACTGGGCATCCCGGCGGTCAACTTCGGCCCCGGCGACCCCACGCTGGCGCACACCCAGCAGGAGAACGTGCCGGTGGCGCAGATCAGCCGCTGCGCCGAGGTGCTGCGACGGTTCCTCACCGACTGACGCCTCTGGTTCACCTGGTCGTGGTGGATCATGGTCGGTCCTCGGCACTAAAGTGCTTCGATGACTGAGAACCACACCGGTAGGACGCCGGAGCGCCAGCGCGGACCGGTCGTGCTGCGCCGTGACCGCACCACCGACGCGGGCACCACCGACCAGCGCCTGCTCGACTCGCGCGGCCCCTCCGACTGGGTGCACACCGACCCGTGGCGGGTGATGCGCATCCAGGCGGAGTTCGTGGAGGGCTTCGGCGCGCTGGCCGAACTGCCCAAGGCCGTCACCGTGTTCGGCTCCGCGCGCACCAAGCCCGAGCACCCCGAGTACGAGCTGGGCCGCAAGCTGGGCGGCGCGCTGGCCGACGCGGGCTTCGCGGTGATCACCGGCGGCGGACCCGGTGCGATGGAGGCGGTCAACCGGGGCTGCTCGGAGGCCGGGGGCATGTCGGTGGGCCTGGGCATCGAGCTGCCCTTCGAGCAGGGCCTGAACCCCTGGGTGGACCTCGGGGTGAACTTCCGCTACTTCTTCGCCCGCAAGACCATGTTCATCAAGTACGCGCAGGCCTTCATCTGCCTGCCGGGTGGTTTCGGCACCTTCGACGAGCTGTTCGAGGCGCTGACCCTGGTGCAGACGAAGAAGGTCACGAAGTTCCCGGTTGTCCTTTTTGGACGTTCTTACTGGCAGGGCCTGTACGACTGGCTGCGCGAGTCGGTGCTGGTCGGCGGCAAGATCGGCGAGAAGGACCTGGACCTGCTACACCTGACCGACGACATCGACGACGCGGTGCGCGTGGTGCAGGACGCCTACCGGGCGTGGGAGGACGTCCATTAGGTGGAACAGGCCCATACTTTCGACCCTGCCGACTCGATGTCCCCACGGCCTTGAATGGCACGGGATCGTTGCCGTGCGAGGTGGAGGAGGGGCGCAGATGGGTCGAGGATCTGTCAGGTCCGCGGTGGTGCTGTCGGTCGGTGCCACGCTGGCTCTCGGAGGGCTGGCGGTGGTCCCGGCCACGGCCGCGCCGGTCAGCGGGCACCACGTGTTCAGCAAGGCCGCCGCGTCCTTCGCCGATGCGAAGACCGTGGACCAGAAGGTCCAGCGCCTGGAGGCCGCGACGGCGGGGCTGCCCAGGCTGTCCAAGGCCTACAACGTGAAGCCGTTGTGGGACAACAAGATCGACGGCAAGGGCGCCACCGTCGCCACGCTGGTGTCCTTCGGTGACAAGGACATCAAGGCCGTCATCGACGCCTACAGCAAGCGCAACGGGCTGCCGCCCGCCGACGTCCAGGTCATCGAGCCCGCGGGCCCGGTGCCCAGCTGCGACGAGTCCAGTGACCCCTCGGCCTGCCGCTCCTGGGGCGGGGAGACCGACCTGGACGTGGAGATGATCCACACCATGGCGCCCGGTGCGAAGATCATCGTGGCGGCGACCCCGGTGGCCGAGACCCAGGGCATGCAGGGCCTGCCGGAGATGATGAAGGCCGTGGACTACATGACCACCAACAAGTTGGTGGACGTGATCTCCATGAGCTTCGGCACCACCGAGGAGACCTTCGACAACTTCGACCAGATCCGCAGTCTGGACCCGGCCTTCGACCGGGCCAGCGCCGCCGGGATCACGCTGGTCGCCTCCTCCGGTGACCAGGGCGCCAGTGGCAACACCAAGGACGGCGGCACCTACGACTTCCGCGTCGCCAGCTGGCCCGCCTCCGACCCGAGGGTCACCGCCCTCGGCGGCACCGTGCTGGGCCAGCAGGCCGACCGGACGGCGGACAAGGTGTGGCAGGACTCCGGCGGCGGCCTGTCCAAGGTCTACGCCAAGCCGGACTACCAGAACGGTGTCGCGGGCACCACCGGTGGCAAGTTCCGCGCCTTCCCGGACATCGCCATGGAGGGCATCCAGGGCACCTCCGAGTCCGCCCCGCTGTTCGCGGGTGTGCTGGCACTGGCCGTGCAGAGCAAGGGCGGCAGGCTGGGCCAGATCAACCCGGCCCTGTACAACAAGCTCGGCACGTCGAGCACCTCGGGCATCGTCGACGTGACCATCGGCAACAACAACTACGGCAGCGTGGTGGGCTACAAGGCCGCCAAGGGCTACGACATCGTCAGCGGCTGGGGCACGCTCGACGCGTCCAAGTTCGTGCCCGCGCTGGTCAAGGCCGTTCGCTAGCGAGCAGGGACCCGAGGTCGCCGTGGCTTGCGAGCCCCGGCGACCTCGTGGTGTGTCAGCACTAGAGGGAGAACAGATGACCGGCAGAACCACCGCGGCACTGGCCGTCGGCACCGCGTTGGCGGCGAGCGTGCTCGTGGCCGTCCCGGCGAGCGCCGCACCGGTGCCGCAGGCCGCGCAGGCCCAGCAGTCCAAGCACGTGTTCAGCGAGGCCGCGCGCTCGTTCATCGGCGCGAACACCGTGGAGCAGAAGGTGCAGCGCCTGCAGGCCGCCGCCGCGAAGCTCCCGCGGCTTTCCCAGGCCTACAACACCCCCGCGCTGTGGAACCAGGGCATCGTCGGCGCGGGCGCCACCGTCGCCACGCTGGTGTCCTATGGGGACGCCGACATCAAGAAGGTCATCGACGCCTACGACAAGGCCAACGGGCTGCCGCCCGCGGACATCTCGGTGATCGCGCCCTCCGGCCCGGTGCCCGGCTGCACCGACCCCGGGGTGGACACCAGCACCTGCCAGGGCTGGGGCGGGGAGACCGACCTGGACGTCATGATGATCCACACGATGGCGCCCGCCGCGCACATCGTGATCGCGGCGACCCCGGTGGCCGAGACCCAGGGCTTCACCGGGCTGCCGGAGATGATGCACGCGGTCGACTACATGACCGAGCACCGCATCGCCGACGTCATCTCGATGAGCTTCGGCACCGCCGAGGACACCTTCCCCAGCCTGGACTCGGTGAAGTCCCTGGACCCGGCGCTGGAGCGGGCCAGCAGGGCGGGCGTCACCCTGGTCGCCTCCGCCGGTGACGACGGGGCCACCAACGGGCAGCTGACCGGCCCCGACCTGTTCCCGTACCGCACGGCCAGCTGGCCCGCCTCCGACCCGAACGTCACCTCGCTGGGCGGGACCGTGCTGCACCTGGACGCCGACGGCAACCGCACCGGTCCGGACACCCTCTGGCCGCGCTCGGGTGGCGGCATCTCCAAGACCTACGCCCGGCCGAGCTGGCAGCGCGGGGTCGCCGGCGTGACGCAGAGCCGCAACCGGTCCTTCCCGGACATCACCATGGAGGGCATCCACGGCACCTCCGAGTCCGCCCCGCTGTTCGCGGGCGTGCTGGCACTGGCCGTGCAGGCCCACCACGGCCGCCTCGGGCAGATCAACCCGGCGCTGTACACCAAGCTCGGCCCGCGTGCCGCCGAGTCCGGCATCGTGGACGTGACGGTCGGCGACAACACCTACGGCGGGGTCACCGGCTACAAGGCCGACAAGGGCTTCGACGTGGTGAGCGGCTGGGGCACCCTGGACGCCGCCAAGTTCGTGCCCGCCCTGGTGCACGCGCTGCGCTAGTCCCGTTGTCATGAAAGTGCCGTATGAGACGTCAGATGTCTCATACGGCACTTTCATGTCATGCCAGGGGGATCGCCAGCGAGCCGGAGATCGTGACGGTGCTGCCGAGCGTGCTCTCGCTGCGGTAGCGCGGGTCCACGGTGTCCACCACCAGGGTCAGGTGGTGCCCGGCGGGCACGTTCCACTGCACCGGCTCCAGGCCGAAGTCCAGCGTGGTGGTCGAACCCGGCTTGGCCCCGCGGATCGTGTACGGCTTGTGCGTGATCAGCGAGCCGACGCCGAGCGCGTTCACGTCGTACAGGTAGGCGAACAGCGAGGTGTCGGCCGCACTGGTGGTGACCGTGGCGTGCACCTGCGGGGTGCCCTGCACGGTGACGCCAGCGGAGTAGGTGCTGCCCGACCACACACCGGCGTTGAGCCGGTTCACCAACGGGGTGGCGACCCCGGTCGGCAGGTTCAGGTAGCCCTGCAACGCCCCGCTGAGCAGCGGGATGCCGCTGCCCGCGATGGTGTCCACCCCGGCGATGACCTTGGCCTGGCCCAGGCCGATGCTGTCCTGCCTGCCCGCGGACAGGCTCGGGTAGCCGTGCCACGCCCCGCCGTTGGCGGGCTTGAGCTGGACCGGCTGCTCGCGGTCCACCCCGTTGGCGGCCCCGCCCAGGTAGTGGTCGAACCAGCGGCCCGCCGCCGACCAGATGTCGTTGGGCAGGCCGACCGCGCCGGGGCCGTCGTTGGTGCCGTGGTCCCCGGGGGCGAGCATGATCCGCTTGGGGCCGGTCAGCCGCTGGTAGAAGTCCAGCACCTGGCTCGGCGGGAAGATCGAGTCCTCCCAGGCGTTGCCGATCATGATGGCGGCGCCGTTGGCGTTCACCGCGTCGATCTTGCTCGCCGCGGACCGCACCGGGGCGATCGGCAGCACGGCGTCGAAGTCACCCGCCCGGTAGTCCTTCTCCGCCTGCCGCAACACGGGACCGGGCCGGCCGGTGAGCTTGCCCGCGTCGATCAGGCCCTCCACGGCCAGCGCGCTGACGGTCTGGTTCGGGTACAGGGACTTGGCCAGGTCGGCCCAGGCGCTCATCGCCACGACGGCGCGGATGCGCTTGTCGGCGGCGGCCGCCAGCAGGCTGATGCCCGCACCGTAGGAGATGCCCGCCGCGCCGACGCGGGCCGGGTCGGCCGGGGTGCTGGCCAGGGCCCAGTCCACGACCCGGCTCAGGTCGGCCACGTCCTGCGGGCCGGCCACCTCGATGGTGCCCGCCGAGTCCCAGAACCCGCGCGAGGTGTAGCTGACGACCTCGTAGCCCGAGGCCGTGGCCAGCTTGGCCGCCGCGCCCACGTACTCGATGTCCGGCACGCTCCAGCTGCTGGGCATGACCAGCACCGGGAACGGCCCCGGTCCGCGCCCGGTCGGCCGCACGAGGAAGCCCTTGAGCGGGGTGCCGCCGTCCCCGGGGATCGTGGTGTAGCTGACGGAGAAGCCCGGCGTGGCCGCGGCGGCCGTTGTCGTCAGGCCGAGCGTCGTTGCCGCTGTGACCAGCAGCAGGGCGAGGAACCGGCGCACATTACCTCCCGATCGGATGACCTGGGTCACATCCGTTGCCGGTCGGTAAACGAGAGCTACTCGCGAGTAGTAACGAGCTGTGCGCTGGATCACAGAACATGGGCGGTGCCACCCCGAGCACCGGGTGGCACCGCCCACTGGGTCACCGGTCGGAGCGCCGCCGCTGCTCCTCCCGGCTCAGGCGATCACGGCTCAGTAGTGGTTCCCGACACCGCCGGAGTTGCCACCACCGACGGTGTTGCCGCTACCGCCGTTGGAGTTCCCGTTGCCGCCGTTGTTGTTGTTCCCGATGTTGTTGCCGTTGCCGCCGACGTTGCCCTGGCCGGCGTTGTTGCCCGAGCCGCCGTTGTTGTTGCCCGGCCAGTCGGTGGGCACCTGGTAGCTGCGCCCGGTCCACGCGCCGGACAGGAACGGTACAACCAGCGGCGGCACGCTCACGTGGTGCCAGCCCGCGTTGCCCACGCCGCCCGCGTTGCCGCCGCCGACGGTGTTGCCCTGGCCGCCGTTGGAGTTGCTGTTGCCGCCGTTGTTGTTGTCGCCGATGTTGTTGCCGTTGCCGCCGACGTTGCCCTGGCCGGCGTTGTTGCCGCCGCCCGCGTTGTTGTTGCCGGGGCCGGAGGACAGGCTGCGCTCGGCGTGGCCCGGGGTGGAGAACTCGACCGGCATCGTGGACGGCGGGTACACGAACTGCGATTCGCGGCCGTTGTGCACGCCGCCGGAGTTGCCGCCGCCGACGGTGTTGCCGCTACCGCCGTTGGAGTTGCCGTTGCCGCCGTTGTTGGCCGACCCGATGTTGTTGCCGTTGCCTCCGGTGTTCTCCGTTCCGGCGTTGTTGCCGCCACCGGCGTTGTTGTTGCCGGGTCCGCCCGCGGGGGCGCCCACCGCGCGGCCGAACAGGTCCGGCAGCGGGGCTGCCTGCACCAGGCGGTCCAGGCCGTTGCCGCCGCCGCCCGCGTTGCCAGCGCCCACGGTGTTGCCCGAGCCACCGTTGGAGCTGTTGTTGCCGCCGTTGTTGTTGTCGCCGATGTTGTTGCCGTTGCCGCCGACATTGCCGTGACCGGCATTGTTGCCGTTGCCGCCGTTGTTGTTGGCGGTCGGAATGATGTTGTCGTTCAGAACGTTGACGTTCGAAACGAGCGGCTGGGTGAAGAGCGGGTGGTCGGTGGTCGGGCTGGTCTCGGCGAATGCCGGTGCCCCAATGGCCAGCAGTCCGGTCGCGGTGGCAGCCACGACGAGTGCCTTCTTGACCACGGTTTCTCCTTTTTTGATCTTGATTTGTACGTCGAAGGTGTTGCCGCAGAAGGAAGTGCGCCCCCTCCCGGCTGGGCATGGCCTTCGACGGACACGAGGCTAACTCGCGGTCTGACCGATAAGCGAAAGACGCCCTCGACCGGGTGATCCAAAATTCCGTAATCGCTATCACCCAGTGGTGGAGATTCACTGCTCCGAATGGGTAAAACCCCCGGTCGTGGGGATGGCTGGAATACCCGGCCGGGCGACCCAGTGACGGAAAGTGTGTCCGCAAGGATTTGCCTCGTGGGGCTCCGGTGTGCCATACAGGAAGGTCTGCGGCGCGGCGACTGCTGCTTGTCGTGGCAAGCGTGACACAGATTACCGACAAACCGCCGCGTGTCGCGTTGCGTGGGCCCCGGCCGGCCAGGGTGGCAGGATGCCATTGTGAGACCGTTGCGGTTCGGAACCAGGCAGGTCGCGGGCGATCGTGCCCTGGTCATGGCGATCGTGAACCGGACCAGGGACTCCTTCTACGACCGGGGGGCGACCTTCGGCGAGCAGGCGGCGATGGCCCGGGTGGACCAGGCGGTGGCCGAGGGCGCGGACATCGTGGACATCGGCGGGGTGCGCGCGGGCTCGCAGGGTGAGCAGGTGGACGCCGCCGAGGAGGCGCGCCGCGTGGTGCCGTTCGTGGCGGCGGTCCGGCAGCGCCACCCCGAGCTGGTGATCAGCGTGGACACCTGGCGGCACGAGGTGGCCGACCAGGTGTGCCGGGAGGGCGCCGACCTGATCAACGACACCTGGGCGGGCGCGGACCCGAGGCTGGTGGAGGTGGCGGCCGAGCACCAGGTGGGCATCGTGTGCTCGCACACGGGCGGACTGCCGCCGCGCACCGACCCGTACCGGGTGCGCTACACCGACGTGGTCGCCGAGGTGGTGACCGAACTCGTGGCGGCGGCCGAGCGCGTGGTGGCCGCGGGGGTGCCCGCGGCGGGCGTGTTGATCGACCCGACCCACGACTTCGGCAAGAACACCTGGCACGGCCTGGAGCTGCTGCGGCGGGTGGACGAGCTCGTCGGCACCGGCTGGCCGGTGCTGATGGCGCTGTCCAACAAGGACTTCGTGGGCGAGACCCTGGGTGTGGGGCTGGCCGACCGGGTGGACGGCACGCTGGCGGCCACGGCCGTGGCGGCCTGGGGCGGGGCGCGGGTCTTCCGCGCGCACGAGGTGCGGCGGACCAGGCAGGTGCTGGACATGGTGGGCAGCATCGCGGGGACCCGCCCGCCCGCCGCCGTGCTGCGGGCGCTGGCCTGATGCGCGCGGAGGTGGAGCGCTGGTTCGCCGAGCGGACCTGGCAGGAGCCGCCGTGGGCGGTCGCGGACCTCGTGCGTGCCAAGGCGGGCCGCACGGTGAGCGTGGTGCTGCCCGCGCTGAACGAGCAGGAGACCGTGGCGGGGGTCGTGGCGGCGGTGCTGCCGCTGCTGGGCGGACTGGTGGACGAGCTGGTGGTGCTCGACTCCGGATCAACCGACGACACGGTGGCCGTGGCGCGGGCGGCGGGCGCGCGCGTGGTGCGGCGCACCGAGGTGCTGCCCGAGCTGGAACCGGTGCCGGGCAAGGGCGAGGTGCTGTGGCGCTCACTGGCCGCCACCACCGGCGACCTGGTGGTGTTCCTGGACTCCGACCTGGTCGACCCCGATCCGGGTTTTGTGCCCGCACTGCTCGGGCCGCTGCTCACCGCCGGGGGCGTGCAGCTGGTGAAGGGCTTCTACCGGCGGCCGCTGCGGCTGGAGACCGCCGAGCAGGGCACCGGCGGCGGCCGGGTCACCGAGCTGCTGGCCCGCCCGGTGCTCGCCGCGCTGCGCCCGGAGCTGTCCGGGGTGGTGCAGCCGCTGGGCGGGGAGTACGCGGCCAGCCGGGCACTGCTGGAGTCGGTGCCGTTCGCGCCCGGCTACGGGGTGGAGATCGGCCTGCTGCTCGACGCGCACCGCATCGCGGGGCTGGCCGGGCTGGCGCAGGTCAACCTCGGGGTGCGCAAGCACCGCAACCGCTCGCTGTTGCAACTCGGCGTGATGGCACGGCAGATCCTGGCCACCGCACTGGACCGCTGCGGGGTCGAGGCGGCCGATCCCGGCTCGCTGACCCAGTTCGTGCAGGTGGCCGGGGAGTGGCTGCCGGACAGCACCGAGGTGCTGGTCGCCGACCGGCCGCCGATGGCCGAGCACCGGCGGCTTTCGGCCGGGCAGGGTGCACACGCCCGGCCGGTCGTGCCACGATCGACCCCGTGTCCACCGTGCTGATCTACCTCGTCGTCATGGTCCTGGTTGCCGGGGTGGTGTTCCTGTTCGCCTCCGTGGTGTTCGGCAGGGGCGAGGAGCTGGCACCGCTGCCGCCGGGCGCCTCCCCGACCCGGCTGCCCGCCGAGGACGTCACCGCCGAGGACGTGCGGGACCTGCGCTTCCAGCAGGTGCTGCGCGGCTACAAGATGTCCGAGGTGGACTGGGCGCTGGACCGGGTCGGCCGGGAGCTGGCGGCCCTGCGCGGCCGGGTCGTCGAGCTGGAGCAGCAGCTGGCCGCCGTGGAGCACGCGGAATGACCGAGCTGGCCCGCTGCCCCTGGGGCAACTCCACTGAGGAGTACCAGCGCTACCACGACGAGGAGTGGGGCGTTGAGCTGCACGGGGAGCCTGAGCTGTACGAGCGGATGACCCTGGAGGGCTTCCAGTCCGGGCTGTCCTGGATCACGATCCTGCGCAAGCGTCCCGCCTTCCGCGCCGCCTTCGCCGGGTTCGACCCGAAGCTGGTCGCCGAGTTCGACGAGCGCGACGTCGCCCGGCTGATGGCCGACGCCGGGATCGTGCGCAACCGGGCCAAGATCCTGGCCGCGATCACCAACGCGCGGGCCGTCGGCGAGCTGGACCGGCCGCTGGACGAGCTGCTGTGGTCCTTCGCCCCGACCGGCCGGCGGCGTCGGCCGCGCACCCTGGACGAGGTGCCCGCGATCACCGAGGAGTCCAAGGCGATGGCCAAGGAGCTGCGCAGGCGCGGCTTCGCGTTCGTCGGTCCCACCACCATGTACGCGCTGATGCAGGCCACCGGCATGGTGGACGACCACATCAGCACCTGTTGGCGGGCAAAGCAGAAGTAGCCCTCAACCGCGCAGGCACTCGTCCACGAACTCCACTGCGGGCGCGGCCAGCCGCTCGCTGTGCAGGTCGAAGAACTCCGCCGCCGCGTGCCCCGGCCAGCCCGAGGGCAACAGCTCCCTGGGCAGGCCCGGGTCGCGGACCAGGACCTTGCGCCAGGCGTGCCGCAGCCGCAGCGAGGTGGCGAAAGCGCTTGCCGGGTACGAACCGTCCACAGCGGACACCTCGGGCCGCCACCGCGCGAGGAACCCGGCGTAGTCCGCGGCCAGCGGCGCCAGGTCCCAGGCGCCGGCGGCCAGCTCCGCGTCGGCGCCCTCGTGCCGCCCGGTGAACACCCGGGCCGTGACCGACTCGCCTGCCAGTAGTTCGGTGAGCTCCACGACAGGCCGCGGCGTGATCCACGTCACTGGGCCCAGCTGCCCGTAGCCCAGCAGCCGCAGCGAGGACAGCAGCCGCTCGCGGTCGGTCGCGGCGAGGTCCGCCAGCACCACCACCTGCCACTGGCCATCCCATGTGGACGGACGGGTGCGGTGGATCCGCGCCGCCGTCTCGTCCAGCCGCCGCTCGGCCTGCGGGGTCAGCGCGTAGCCGGGTCCGCGCGCCAGCCGCACCGGCACCAGCCAGCCCTGCCGCACGGTCCGCGACACGGCGGTGCGCACGGTGGGGCCGTTGAAGCCCAGCGGGGCCAACAACCGGACCAGTGCGGCGATCGTGCCCACCGCCCCGCGCCCGCGCAGGTGTACGCCGTAGACCTCGAACACGGCCGAGCGAGCGCGCATGACGGCCGAGTCTGGCAGCAGCTCCGGCCGCCGACCAGAGGCCGCGCCGGATTGGTCTGATCAACGCGATCGGCGTGCCGCCACCACCGCACGGGGCGTGACAAGCCAAGATGTGCACAGCCCGTGGCACGCGTGCCACGGTGCAAAAGATCGGTTCGGTTTCACCGCTGAACGCGGATGGGGGAGAATGGGCACCGACCCGGTCGGCTGGGAAGCGGGCCGGGCCGTGCTGGACGGACGGAGGGAGCACGCTATGGCGGCCATGAAGCCCAGGACCGGTGACGGTCCCCTTGAGGTCACCAAGGAGGGGCGAGGCATCGTGATGCGCGTCCCGCTCGAAGGTGGTGGGCGCCTCGTCGTCGAGATGTCGGCGGAGGAGGCCAGCGAGTTGGGCGATGCCCTGAAGGTCGTCGTGAGCTGACGCGCGTCCTCACCGTCTTTCCAGCCCCGGTTCCCGTGGTGGAGCCGGGGCCTGCGTTCGTCCCCACCCGGAGGTACTCCTTGCGCTCACCGGTCCCTGCCGTGCCCACCCACCTGCCCGAGATCGACGTGGCCAGCTCGCCGCGCCGGGGCACGCCGCTGGTGGTCACGACCACCCCCGCAGAACAGGGCGGTGAGCCGGGCTTCGGTCCCGGCCGCGACCGCCTGGACGCCGCCGCGCTCGGCGGGGCGCGCGTCACCGGCAAGGCGGGCGAGGTGCTCCCGGTGCTTGGCGACTGGCTGCTCGGCCTTGGCGAGTCCGAGCCGAAGGACTGGCGTGGCGCGGGCGCCGCACTGGTGCGCGCCGTGGACGCCCGCGCGGCCGCCGACTCCGACGCGGGCCGTCCGGTGACCCGCTCCGCGCAGGTGCTGCTGCCCGCCGGGGTCACCGCCGAGCAGGCCGCCGCGCTGGCCACCGGCGTGCTGCTGGGCGGCTACAAGTTCAAGGTCAGCAACTCCGAGCAGGCCCCGCGCACCAAGTCCGTGCGGCTGGTCGCGCCGGAGGGCGCCGAGCTGGCGGAGGCCGTGCGCGAGGCGGTCGCGCTGGCCACCGCCACCGCGCTGGCCCGTGACTTCGCCAACACGCCGTCCAACGTGAAGAACCCCGCGTGGCTGGCCGACAACGCGGCCCGGCTCGCGGCGGGCCTGACCGGGCTGACCGCCGCGGTGCGCGAGGAGTCCTGGCTCGCCGAGCAGGGCTTCGGCGGGGTGCTCGCCGTGGGCTCGGGCTCGGTGAGCCCGCCGCGGCTGATCGAGCTGGCCTGGCGCCCGCGCGGTTCGGCCAAGGCCCCGCACCTGGTGTTCGTCGGCAAGGGCATCACCTTCGACACCGGCGGCATCTCGATCAAGCCCGCGGACGGCATGCACCTGATGCGCACCGACATGGCCGGTGGCGGTGCGGTGATCGCCGCCCTGCTGGCGATCGCCGAGCTGAAGCTGCCGGTGCGGGTCACCGGGCTGATCGCCTCGGCGGAGAACCACTTCGGCGCGGGCTCGTACCGGCCCGGGGACGTGGTGCGGCACTACGGCGGCACCACGACCGAGGTGACCAACACCGACGCCGAGGGCCGCATGGTGATGGCCGACGCGCTGGCCTACGCCGTGCGCAAGCTGTCCCCGGACGCGCTGGTGGACGTGGCCACGCTGACCGGTGCGATGAAGGTCTCGCTCGGGGTGCGCACCGGCGGGGTGTTCGCCTCCACCGACGAGCTGGCCGACCGGGTGCGTGCGGCCGGTGCCGAGGTCGGCGAGGCGTGGTGGCGCATGCCGCTGCTGCCCGAGGTCGCCGAGAACGTGCCCAGCGAGATCGCCGACGTGCGGCAGATGCCGGGCGGGCCGGGCAGCATCGCGGCGGCGCAGTTCCTGCGCGAGTTCACCGGGGACCTGCCCTGGGCGCACCTGGACATCGCGGGCCCCGCGCGCTCGGAGAAGTCCTACGACGAGGTCGTGCCGGGTGCGACCGGGTTCGCCGCCCGCACCCTGGTCCGCCTCGCCGCCAACTACGCCTGAGCGGGACTCACGGCATAGCTGCGCGTGTCGGCGCTTCGCGGACGGTGTGTCGGCGCTTCGCGTACGGCGTGTTGGAACTTGACGGGCGGATTCCCGGATTCTGGGAGCACGTACCGGAAGCGCCGACACGCGATACCGGAAGCGCCGACACGCGCGATTTTGGCCCCGTGGTCGGCTCGCGGCCGTACCCGCGTGTCCCGCTCACAGGCGTGCGAGTCCCGCTCAGCGGTCGGCGTGTTCGGCCAGCACCGAGGCGCGGAACAGGTCGGCGGCCGGGGCCAGCGGCACCGTCGCCGACCAGACCAGTCCGATGCGCCGGATCGCCCGCGGCGTGATCGGCAGCTCCAGCACGCCGACCGGGTTCGTGTCCGCCAGCGGCAGCAGCGCCACGCCGAGCCCCGCGGCGACCAGTCCGCGCACCGTGTCCACCTCCTCGCCCTCGAACGCCAGCTCGGGCACGAAGCCCGCCGCGGCGCACAGCTCGTCGGTGGTCCGGCGCAGCCCGTAACCCCGCTTCACGCCGACGAACCGCTCGTGCGCCAGCTCCGCCAGGCGCACCCGTCGCCGCTCGGCCAGTGCGTGTCCGATCGGGACGTTCAGCGCCAGCGGCTGCTCGTACACCGGGGCGCTGCACAACTCCGGGTCCTCCACCGGCAGCGGGGAGGTCAGCGCCAGGTCGGTGTCCCCGGCCCGGACGCGGGCCAGCATCTCCTCGTGCGCGCCCTGCTCCAGGGTGAACCGCACGTGCGGGTGGCGCGCCCGGAAGTCCCGCAGCAGCTCGGGCACGCGCACCCCGCCCATGGTGTGCAGGAACGCGAACACCACCTGCCCGCGCTCCGGGTCCGCCTCGCCCATGGCCCGGCGGCAGCCCGCCTCCAGCGTGCTCAGCGCCTGCTCGGCGGCGTCGGCGAGCAGCCTGCCCGCGCGGGTCAGCCGCACGCCCCGGCCCGCGCGCACGATCACCGGCGTGCCCAGTTCCGCGCTGAGCCCGGCCAGCCAGCGGCTGACCGTGGGCTGCGGCACGCCGAGCCGGTCGGCGGCCCTGGTGACGTGCTGCTCGGCGGCGAGCACCCGCAGCAGCGCCAGCCGGGGTGCCATCGCCGCGGCGAGCACCTCGTGGTCGGTCATGGCCGAACTATGGCTCAGAACGTCAGGTTCAGCTGGACCGGATCGCCGCTGGTGGCCAGCGCCACCTCGCCCAGTGCGGGCAGCTTCACACTGCCGGGCCGCAGCCCCACCTTGATCGACTTGGTGTCGGCGGGCACCTCCACGACCACGGCGGAGGGGAACAGGTCCCCGTCGTAGCGGATGCCGACCTGCTTGGCCCTTTCCCCGCCCGGCAGGGTCAGCTCGATCGAGTCCTTGGTGAGCGGCCCGGCGGTGATCGCGGGCAGCTTGTCCCCGCTGACCTTCATCCGGACCTCGACGAGTGCCTTGTCCGGAGCCGAGGTCGTGACCATCTGGTACCGGCCACTGTCCAGTTTGACCGGTCGCTGACGGCCGACCCGCACCCCGGTCACCGCGAGCTTCGCCGCGTGCTCGCCGCCGGGTGAGTCCCCGTAGCCGTGCCCGGTGGTGATCTTCACCTGCTGCTCGCCGGTCGGCTCCTGCGCGGGCTGGCCGGTGCGGCGCAGCGCGGCTGGGTCGTTGCTGAGCCGGTTGCCGGAGGGGATCTCCAGGCGCTGTTCCCAGGACTTCGCGCCCACCGTGTTGAGCACCAGGCTCTCCGGCGAGGACTGGCCGTCGGGCACGGTGTAGAGCACGAACACGTCCCCGCTGTCCGGCAGGCGCTCGGCGGGCAGCTCCTGGCGCCGGTCGCCCACCTGCAACGACACGGTGGAGGGCTGCGGGGCCCAGCCCTCCCACTGCTGGCCCTTCATCGCGTCCTCGGTCTTGGCGGGCCGCTCCACGTGCACCCGCAGGACCCGCAGCCCCATGCCGGGCGCGGCACGCAGGGTGGACTGGTCGGGCAGCTGGAAGCTGTCCGGGTGCCCCCAGCCGGTGCCGGTCACCGTGAGCAGATCGTCGTGCAGGCGCACCGCATCGGCCCCGTCCAGCCCCAGCTCGGCGTTGGTGCGGTGCTCGGTGTCGGCCATGACGGCCACGAAGTTCGGGCCCGCCGTGCGGTCGGCCGGGATCTTCGGGTCCAGGCTGGCGCCGTCGGTGCGCAGCAGCCGGTCGCCGACCGGGGTGCTGCGGTTGCCCGCCTGCGGCACGTCCGGGGCCTGCACCTGCAACTGGACCTGGCCCGGGTTCTCGCCGACCTTCTTCATCGGCACCGGCACCCAGCCGTTGCTCGGCGGGCTGCCCGGCACCTGCACCGGCCCGCACCACAGCCGCTCGTCCACCTGCGTGGTGCTGCCGGTCCTGGCGAACCAGCAGAGCGGGGCGCCCGCTCCTGCCGAGGACACCAGCCCGAAGCTGAGCGCGTAGGACAGCTGCTGTTCGGCCTCGGTCTGCAACTGGTGCGGGTCGACCACCTGCCGACCGTCCACGGTGAACTCCACGGACTCCGCGCTGTTGGCCGGTGGTGCCGAACAGCCCGCGGCCACGGCCAGCAGCGGCACCAACAGTAGGACCGCGCCCCCGCGCACGGTGAGTGACACCTTGCCCCCAAGGTAGCTCGATCAGACGCTCTACCGAATAAGGGCGATGACTCACCGTTCAGGTTGTCACGGACGAGTGTGACTCAGGTCACTGACTGGTAAATCCGCAGGGTCTGCTCCGCCACCCCGGCCCAGGAGAACTCGGCGACCGCCCGCTCGCGGCCCGCCGCGCCCATCGCCCTGGCCCGCGCCGGATCGGCGAGCAACTCGTTGATCGCCTGCGCCAGCCCGTCCCGGTAGGCGGCCACGTCCCGCTCGTCGTAGTGCACCAGCAGCCCGGTCTCGCCCTCGGCCACGACCTCGGGGATGCCGCCCACGTCGGAGGCGACCACCGCCGTGCCGCAGGCCATCGCCTCCAGGTTCACGATGCCCAGCGGCTCGTACACCGAGGGGCACACGAAGGCCGTGGCGTGGCTGAGCACCTGGCGGATCTCCGGCTGCGGCAGCATCTGCTGGATCCAGAACACGCCCGGCCGCGCCGCCGACAGCTCGGCAACCGCGGCCTCGGTCTCCGCGGCGATCTCCGGGGTGTCCGGGGCCCCGGCGCACAGCACGATCTGCGCCGCCGGGTCGATCCGGTGGGCGGCGGCGATCAGGTGGCCGACCCCCTTCTGCCTGGTGATCCGCCCGACGAAGGCCACCGTGGGCCGGGTCGGGTCGATGCCCAAGCGCTCCAGGACATCGGTCTCGTCCACCGGGTGGTACGCCTGGCTGTCGATGCCGTTGCGCACCACGTGCACCCGCGCCGGGTCCAGTGCCGGGTAGCAGTCCAGCACATCGGTGCGCATGCCCTCGCTGACGGCGATCACCGCGTCCGCCGACTCGTAGGACACCCGCTCCACCCAGGAGGACAGCCGGTAGCCGCCGCCCAGCTGCTCGGCCTTCCACGGCCTGCGCGGTTCCAGGGAGTGGGCCGTCACCACGTGCGGCACCCCGTGCAGCACCTTGGACAGGTGGCCCGCGAGATTGGCGTACCAGGTGTGGGAGTGCACCAAATCGACGTTCGCCAGGGCAGCGGTCATGGCCAGGTCGACCGACAACGTGCTCAGCGCGGGGTTGGCCGACTCCATACCGGGAGCCGGGTTGTGCGCGATCGCGTCCTCGCGCTGACCACCGAAGCAGTGCACGTCCACCTGCGCGAGTTCACGCAGTCGCGGGACCAGGAAACCGACGTGGACCCCGGCCCCGCCGTAGACCTCGGGTGGGTACTCGCGTGTAAGCAGTCCGATGCGCACAGCTGACAACGTAGTGCCACACAGATAGGGTTCCGGATCGTGAAGGGCCAGCCGCACGTTCTCGGAATTGTTCTCGCGGGCGGCGAGGGCAAGCGCCTGTGGCCGTTGACGGCGGACAGGGCCAAACCGGCCGTGCCGTTCGGCGGCAACTACCGGTTGATCGACTTCGTGTTGTCCAACCTGGTGAACGCGGGACTGTCCAAGCTGTGCGTGCTGACGCAGTACAAGTCGCACTCCCTGGACCGGCACATCTCCACCACGTGGCGGCTGTCCAGTGTGCTCGGGCAGTACATCACCCCGGTCCCGGCCCAGCAGCGGCTCGGCCCGCGCTGGTACACCGGCAGCGCCGACGCGATCTTCCAGTCGCTCAACCTGGTGCACGACGAGAAGCCGGACTACATCGTGGTCTTCGGCGCCGACCACGTGTACCGGATGGACCCGGGCCAGATGGTCGAGCAGCACATCGACACCGGGGCGGGCGTCACCGTGGCGGGCATCCGCGTGCCGCGCGCGGAGGCGCGGGCCTTCGGCTGCATCGACTCCGGCGCCGACGGGCGGATCACCCGGTTCCTGGAGAAGCCCGCCGAGCCCCCGCACGTGCCGGACAACCCGGACGTGACCTTCGCGTCCATGGGCAACTACGTGTTCACCACCGAGGCGCTGCTCGACGCCCTGCGCGCCGACGCCGCCGACCCGGACTCCGATCACGACATGGGCGGCAACATCATTCCCATGCTGGTCGGCGCGGGCGGGGCCAACGTCTACGACTTCGACGACAACGTGGTGCCCGGTGCCACCGAGCGCGACCGCGGCTACTGGCGGGACGTGGGAACCCTGGACGCCTACTACGAGGCGCACATGGACCTGGTCTCCGTGCACCCGGTGTTCAACCTCTACAACCAGGCCTGGCCCATCCGCACCGCCACGCCCCCGCTGCCGCCCGCCAAGTTCGTCAACGGCGGCGCCGCGCACGAGTCCATCGTCGGCCCGGGGTCGATCATCTCCGGCGCCGCGGTGCGCGAGTCGGTGGTCAGCTCGGACGTGGTGGTCGAGGCCGGTGCCCAGGTCGAGGGCAGCGTGCTGCTGCCGGGGGTGCGCGTGGGCAAGGGCGCCGTGGTGCGCAGGGCGATCCTGGACAAGAACGTGGTCGTCGCCGACGGGGCCGTGATCGGCGTGGACCAGGAGGCCGACCGCGAGCGCTACACGGTCAGCGCGGGCGGGGTCGTGGTGCTCGGCAAGGGCGCGCGGGCGGAATAGCCGGTCGATGCCATGAAAGTGCCGTTGCTGGCGTCCAGTGCCAGCAACGGCACTTTCATGGCACCTCAGGGTCGTTTGGCGGCCACCAGCAGCCCGTCGCCCACCGGCAGCAGCAGCGGGACGAGCCGCTCGTCCTCGCGGACGGCCCGGTTGACCTCGCGCAGGGCCGTGGTCGCCGAGTCCCGGTGGTTCGGGTCCACCACCCGCCCGCTCCACAGCACGTTGTCGAAGGCGATGACCCCGCCCGGCCGCAGCATGCGCACCCCGTGCTCCAGGTAGCGCGGGTACTCGGGCTTGGCGGCGTCCACGAACACCAGGTCGTAGCCGCCGTCGGTGAGCCGGGGCAGCACGTCCAGGGCCTGGCCCATGATCAGCCGGGTGCGGCCGGGCGCGATCCCGGCCTCGGCGAAGGCCCGCCGCGCGGTGCGGTGGTGCTCGGGCTCCACGTCGATCGAGGTGAGCACCCCGTCGGGGGCCATGCCGCCGAGCAGCCACAGCCCGCTGACCCCGGCGCCGGTCCCGATCTCCACCACGGCCCTGGCCTGCACCGCCGCCGCGAGGAAGCGCAGCGCGGCCCCGCCGGACACGCCGATCGGCACACAGCCCAGCTCGTGTCCCCTGGCCCTGGCCGCGGCGGCCGCCGCGTCCTCGGCCGGGTAGCCCTCCACGAACTCGCGGACCTCGGGCACCGCGAAGATCGGCATCTCGGCTGTCACAGGGTGTGAGGTTAGCGGCGAGTGCCCCGGTCGCGGGTGAACCCACCGTGAAGTCACTTTCTCAGGCTGCTCTCAGGGCACTCTCACGGTCGGCACATGCGCTGCCGACACAGTAGGTGGGGAACAACTCCGAGGCCCTCGGCGTTGTGCCAGCAGAAGGGCAGCCGCCCGCAGGAGGTGCCGTACCACACATGACCACGCCGCAGACCGAAGTCAAGCCGGTGGAGATCGCTCCCACCTCGGCTGATGGCGGCTGGACGCCTCCGTCCTGGGACGAGATCGTCCGCGAGCACGCCGACCGGGTGTACCGGCTGGCCTACCGCCTCAGCGGTAACCAGCACGACGCCGAGGACCTGACCCAGGAGACCTTCATCCGGGTCTTCCGCTCGCTGGCCTCCTACAAGCCGGGCACCTTCGAGGGCTGGCTGCACCGCATCACCACGAACCTGTTCCTGGACATGGCGCGGCGCCGCTCCCGGCTGCGCATGGAGGGCCTGCCCGAGGACACCGACCGCCTGGTCGGCGACGACCCGAGCCCCGAGCAGGTCTACTCGGCCACCCACCTGGACCCGGACCTGGAGGCCGCGCTGGACGAGCTGCCCGCGGAATTCCGGGCCGCCGTGGTCCTCTGCGATGTCGAAGGCCTGTCCTACGATGAGATCGGCGCGACGCTCGGCGTGAAGCTGGGCACCGTGCGCAGCCGCATCCACCGCGGCAGGCAGGCACTCCGGGCGAGCCTGGAGCGCCGTCGTCAGATGGCAGGGGAGGGGCTTGCATGACGGACCTGCGTGGCTGGAGTCTGCCGCGCCTGCCGGAGCAGCACCTCGCGCCGGACGCCGTGGTCGCCTTCGTGGACGGTGAGCTGTCCGCCACCGCCCACGACCGAGCGGCCGCGCACCTGGCGCGGTGCCCGTTCTGCGCAGCCGAGGCGGCCACCCAGCGGCACGCCCGCGCCGCCATGCGCACCGCCTCCGCCCCCGTCGCCTCCGCGGGCCTGCTCGCCTCGCTGCGGGCCATCCCGCAGGAGGTCGAGCTGCCCAGCGGCCCGGACAACCTCGCCGTGACCGAGGACGGCCAGCTGGTCACCGTGCTCAGGCCGGGCAAGACCCAGTCCGTGCCCTTCGGCTCCGGCACGCCCTTCGGTTCCTCCCAGCCCCTGGGCAGCAGCCCGAACGTGCTGGGCCGCCGCCGTGCCAAGCAGGGCGCGGGCGCCGTGGTCTCCGGTCTGGTGCTGGCCTCGCTGGCCATCGTCACCATGCACGGGGACGCCCCGGTCGGCGGCACCGAGGCGGGCAACCGCCCCGGGGACTCGCACCCGGCGGTGGCCGGTGTGCCCGTCGACCCGCGTGCCCAGCGCCCGGTGCCCGCCACCGCCACCGTCACGACCACCGTGGCCACCACGATCACCGAGCTGCCGCACCGCTGACCCAACACCAGGACTTCACCGGACGTGCGGCAGGCTGAGCGGTAATGAGCGAGCAGTCCAGCCCGCCCCCGGAGGGGCCCGAGGCATTCCGGACCCCGGTGTCGGGCGTCGACGACGGTGCACACCGTCGCATTGGCCCGCGCCCGCTGGACCGCCCCTCCGTGGACCCCGCGCAGGCCGCCGAGTTCGCCCGGCCGCAGGGCGTCACCGGGGCCTTCACGCCCCCGTCGCAGGCCACCAACGGCTCCTCCTCCGTGCAGCTGGCACCGCCGCCGCCGGAGGCCCTCGTCTCCGCCTTCCGCCGCCCCGATCGCGGCAGCGAGCTGCGCCTGCAGCGCCCGCCCGGGGAGGTCCCGCTGGGTGAGCAGCCCGCGGTGGAACCGGTCTTCTGGGCCGCCGACGCCGAGCGCGACCCGTGGCGCGACCCGGGCACCGGCGCCGTGCTGGGGCCGCCCGCTGACCCCGCCACCAAGAGCGCGACCGGCACCGACCAGTCCGCGCCCGGCGGCTCCGGCGCCCTGCTCAGCGTGCCGGAACTGCTGTTCGGCAGGCGGGTCAAGCCGCTGGCCCTCGGCGCGCTGGCCGGGGTCGCGCTGCTGCTCGGCGTGGCCGGTGGCCTGGTCGGCTGGGGCATCGCCCAGCTGGGCAACCCGCTGACCAGCAACGTCACCCTGAGCGAGGTCGAGCCGGGCAAGGAGCGCGCACCCGGCTCCATCGCGGAGATCACCAAGCGGGTGGAGCGCGCCGTGGTGCAGATCGAGGTCCGCACCGGGCAGACCGGCGGCCTGGGCTCCGGGGTGGTCATCGACGGCGCGGGCTACGTGCTGACCAACAACCACGTGGTCTCCGCCGCGGCCAAGGACCCCGCCGCCTCGCTGAAGGTGGTCTTCGCCGACGGGACCAAGACCGAGGCCAAGATCGTCGGCAGGGACGCGCGCACCGACCTGGCCGTGATCAAGGTGTCGGTGAGCAACCCGACCGTGGTGCAGCTGGGCAAGTCCAGCTCGCTGGCCGTGGGCGACCAGGTGATCGCGATCGGCTCCCCGCTCGGCCTGTCCAGCAGCGTCACCAGCGGCATCGTCAGCGCGCTCAACCGGCCCTTCCAGGCCGCGGGCGAGGGCCAGGACCCGCCGTCCACCTACGACGCCATCCAGACCGACGCCGCGATCAACCACGGCAACTCCGGCGGCGCGCTGCTGGACTCCACCGGGGCCCTGGTCGGCATCAACAGCGCGATCGCCTCCCCGCAGGACACCGGCTCCATCGGCATCGGCTTCGCCATCCCGATCGACTTCGCCCGACGCATCGCCGAGTCCCTGATCCGCGACGGCCAGGTGCACCACGCCGACATCGGACTCAACGCGCGCTCGGTGTCCTCCACCTCCACCGACGGCGCCCAGGTGCAGAACGTCAAGCAGGGTGGGGCCGCGGACAAGGCGGGCATCGCCGAGGGGGACGTGATCGTGAAGCTGGGGGACCGGCCGATCCGCAACGCCGACGAGCTGTCCGTGGCGGTCATCGAGCGGGGCATCGGGGAGACCCTGCCCGTCCAGGTGGTGCGCCAGGGCCGACAGATGGCGCTACAGGTCACCACGCAGTCCGATTAGGCTGGGCACGTGTTCGGTATCAGCTGGCCAGAATTCCTCGTCCTGGTCGTCGCGGGCCTGTTCATCCTCGGCCCCGAACGACTGCCCGGCGCGGCCGCCTGGCTGGGCAAGAGCATCCGGCAGGTCAAGGACTACGCCAGCGGGGCGCGCGAGCAGTTGCGCTCGGAGCTCGGGCCGGAGTTCGACGAGCTGCGCAAGCCGCTGGACGACCTGCGTGAGCTGCGCGGCAACCTGGACCCCAAGCAGGCCCTGCGCAGGCACCTGCTCGACGACATCGACCTCAACGACTACAAGCCCAACGGCTTCGCAGCCTCACCGCCGACCACGCCGTCTCCCTCCGGCCAGTCGGCTGTACAGCCGTCGAGCCGGGAGCAGCGACCGCTGTCCCCCGGCGAACGACCCCCGTTCGACCCTGACGCGACCTGAGCGTCAGGGTCCGTCGCCGAGCGGAGGGGCTGCCTCCGCCAGGTGCTCACATGTCCTGCCGAAAGCGCCCATCTCCGTCTCTTCCAGCACCTCGACGAAATGTCGAACGACGCCGGCCAGGTGGGTGCCGGACGCGGTGCGCAACCGGTCCAGTCCTGCCTGGGTGAGTACCGCCACCACGCCCCTGCCGTCGCCGTCCGCCCGCTCCCGGCCGACCAGGCCGGTCCGCTCGAGGCGGTCGACCAGCCGGGTGACCCCGGAGCGGGAGAGCAGGACTGCGTCGGCCAGTTCGGTCATCCGCATCCGCCTGCCGGGCGCCTCGGCGAGCTGCACGAGCACGTCGTAGGAGGCCAGCGAGAGGCTCTGCTCGGAGACCAGCTCGGTCTCCAGATGTCGGGTGATCCTGGCGTGTGCACGGAGGAAGGATCGCCACACGGCTAACTCGGTCCGGGTGGGCAATCGAGTACGTCCTGTGTCAAGCACGACCCCTCATGTTACGGAGTGCGTCCAGTCCGTCGCACAGCGCCCCGTTGCTGCCCCATCGGCCGCCGGATGACCGGCCGGTAACAACTGCTCGTAGCATGGGTGTGTGACCACGACCCAGCCACTGCCCACGACCGAGGACGTGCGCACCGCGCTGTCCCGCGTGCAGGACCCGGAGATCCGCCGCCCGATCACCGAACTCGGCATGGTGAAGGACGTCCAGGTCGGCGCGGACGGCCAGGTCACCGTGACGGTGTACCTGACCGTGGCCGGTTGCCCGATGCGCGACAAGATCACCGCCGACGTCACCGCGGCGGTGTCGGCGCTCGAGGGCGTCCGGGGCGTCAGCGTGTCCCTGGAGGTCATGAGCGACGAGCAGCGCACCGAACTGCGCCGCACCCTGCGCGGGGACTCCGCCGACCCGGTGATCCCCTTCGCCCAGCCCGGATCGATGACCAGGGTGTACTGCGTGGCCTCCGGCAAGGGCGGGGTCGGCAAGTCCAGCATGACCGTCAACCTGGCCAGCGCCATCGCCGCGCGCGGGCTGTCGGTGGGCATCGTGGACGCCGACATCTACGGGCACTCGATCCCGCGCATGCTCGGCGCCCAGGGGCGGCCGACCCAGGTCGAGAAGATGATCATGCCCCCGCAGGCCAACGGGGTGAAGGTCATCTCGATCGGCATGTTCGTGCAGGGCAACGCCCCGGTGGTCTGGCGCGGGCCCATGCTGCACCGCGCGCTGCAACAGTTCCTGGCCGACGTGTTCTGGGGCGACCTGGACGTGCTGCTGCTCGACCTGCCGCCGGGCACCGGGGACATCGCGATCTCGGTGGCCCAGCTGATCCCCAACGCGGAGATCCTCGTGGTGACCACCCCGCAGCAGGCCGCCGCCGAGGTGGCCGAGCGGGCCGGGGCCATCGCGTTGCAGACCCGCCAGCGCATCGCCGGGGTCGTGGAGAACATGTCCTGGCTGGAGATGCCCGACGGCTCCAAGATGGAGCTGTTCGGCGCGGGCGGCGGGCAGGCCGTGGCCGACTCGCTGTCCAAGGCCGTGGGCGCCGACGTGCCGCTGCTGGGCCAGGTGCCGCTGGACCCGCGCCTGCGCGAGTGCGGGGACGCGGGCACCCCGCTGGTGCTGGCCGAGCCCGAGGCCCCGGCCTCCCAGGTGCTGCGCGAGGTGGCCGCCAAGCTGTCGGTGCGCTCGCGCGGACTCGCCGGCCGCCTGCTCAACGTGAGCCCCGCGGGCCGCTAGCCCCCGCCGACCCGATGTCAGGAAAGTGCCGTTCGCGGCATCTAGTGTCTCGAACGGCACTTTCCTGGCTCAGCGGTGGCGGACCACCGGGTCCTCCTCGTCGTCCCAGCGCGGGTCGTCCCGGATGGCCTCCGCCGAGGGGCTGGACTTGCGCCCCTTCGTGGCGGACTTGCCGCTCGCCTTGCGGGTGCCGGCCAGGTCGGCGCGCAGCCGGTCCAGCTCGCTGCGCAGGTAGTCCCTGGTGGCCACCTCGCCAACGGCCAGCCGCAGCGCGGCCAGCTCCCTGGCCATGAACTCGGTGTCCGCCTTGGTCTGCGCGGCCCTGCTCCGGTCCTCCTCCAGCGAGATCCGGTCCCGGTCGTCCTGCCGGTTCTGCGCGAGCAGGATCAGCGGGGCGGCGTAGGCGGCCTGCGTGGAGAAGGCCAGGTTCAGCAGGATGAACGGGTACGGGTCCCACTGCAGGGTCACCGCGAACAGGTTCAGCCCGATCCAGACCACCACGATCAGGGTCTGCCAGAACAGGAACTTGCCGGTGCCCAGGAAACGGGCGAGCCGTTCGGAGAAGCGGCCGAACGCCTCCGGGTCCACCTCGATGGCCCACCGGCGGGGTCTGCGCGGCTGGTCCAGCCGCCTGCGGCCGGGCAACTCAGGCATTGCTGACCTCTTCTTCCACCTCGTGGTGCCCGCTGTCGCGCCAGTCCTGCGGCAGCAGGTGGTCGAGCACATCGTCCACGGTGACCGCGCCCAGCAGGTGGTCCTCCTCGTCCACCACCGGCGCGCACACCAGGTTGTACGTGGCGAAGTACTTGGTGACCTCCATCAGCGTGGCGGTCGGCGGCAGCCGGGGCAGGTCGGTGTCCAGCGCCCCCGCGACCAGGTCCGAGGGCGGCTCGCGCAGCAGGCGCTGCAGGTGGACGCAGCCCAGGTAGCGCCCGGTCGGCGTGGCAGTGGGCGGGCGGCACACGAACACCATGCTGGACAGCGCCGGGGTCAGTTCCGGGTTGCGTGCCCTGGCCAGCGCCTCGGCGATCGTCGCGTCCGGGGTCAGCGCCACCGGCTCGGGGGTCATCAGGCCGCCCGCGGTGTCGAAGGAGTACTCCAGCAGCCGCCGCACCGGCGCCGACTCCTCGGGCTCCATCAGCTCCAGCAGCCGGTCCTTGTCCGGTTCGGGCAGCTCGGCCAGCAGGTCCGCGGCGTCGTCGGGGTTCATCGCCTCCAGCACGTCGGCGGCCCGCTCCTCGTCCAGGTGCGCCAGCAGGTCCTTCTGGTCCTCCTCGCCCAGCTCCTCGATGACGTCGGCCAGCCGCTCGTCGTCCAGCGCGTCGGCCACCTCGTAGCGCCGCTTGGCTGGCAGCTCGCGCAGCGCGTTGGCCACGTCGGCGGCGCGCATCGTGTCGAACACCGCGATCAGCTGCTGGGCGCCCTGCGGCTGTGAGGCCAGCTCGGTCAGCCCCAGCCCGGTGACGTCCTCCCAGCGCAGCACCTGAACCGGTCCGCGCCGCCCCAGCCGCCCGGTGCGCTCGCGCACGGCGACCCGGCCGATCACCCAGTCGCGGGTCCTGGTCGGCTCCATGGCGGCGTCCACCACCACGGCCGCGCTGCCGGTCGACTCGACGACCACCCGTGCGTCGAGCACCTGGCCCACCACCAGCACCTCGTTGGTGCGCTGGTGGAAGTGCCGCAGGTTCACCGAGCCGGTGCTCAGCGTGACCGCGTTCGGCTCGATGGCCGCCACCCGCAGCATCGGCACGAAGATCCGCCGCCGGGTGACCATCTCCACCACCACGCCCAGCACCCTCGGTGGCTGCCTGCCGATCCGCAACCCCGCAACCAGGTCCCTGACCTTGCCTATCGGTTCACCGTCCGGGCCGAATACCGGCAAACCGGCCAGTTGTGCCGCGAAAACCCTGCTCGTGGCTGCCACGGTCCAAGGCTAGCCTTACCGGGCGCCCCGCAGCCCGCCGAACTCGCCCGCCGCACCGCGCACGGGTGGGGCGAGCCGGGCTTGTTCGGGGGCGGAATCGTTGTGCGCCAACAGGTCGGGGCGGGCCGTCCACTCCGCGTGCTCAGCACACGGTGTGCGCGATCACCTCGACCATGTCGGCCATCTCCTGTTCACCTTCGGTGTCCAGCGCCCAGGTCCAGTTCTCCAGCGCGGACACCAGCGTCCAGGCCCGCGCCAGGTCCAGGTCGAGCCCGGCCGCGTCCACCAGCGCGGCCAGCCGCCGACCCACCCCCGGCCCGTCGAACTGGTTCCACAGCAACGGGGTCAGCCCGAACTCCGGGTCACCGGCCACGGCCTTCGGGTCGATCACCAGCCAGGGCTCGCGCTCGCCGGCCAGCACGTTCTCGAAGTGCAGGTCCTGGTTGACGATCAGCCGCCGCGACACCGGCCCCAGCTGGGTGCACACCTCGATGCCCGCGTCCAGCAGCCGTCGCGGGATGCGCGTCTCGGCCGCGAACTCCTCCGCCCAGCGCTCGGCCAGCCCGGCCAGGGTCCGGATCTCCGGCGGCGCGGGCACGGCCTGCCTGCGCAGCAGCTCCCCGGCGATCCGCACCGCCTCGTCCAGTTCGATGTCCTCCAGGGACCGGTCGGCGTCCAGCCGCTCCAGCAGCAGGGCGGAGTCGCCCGCGCCGTGGTCGAGCAGCCGCACGGCACCTCGTCCGTCCCAAGTGGACAGTGTCAGCCACTCGTGCTCGGTCTCCGGCGAGGGCAGCGAGAGCTTCAGCGCCGCGGGGCTTTCATCGGCCCCGCGTACCGGGAGCACCAGCCCGACCGCCCCGTGCATCGGCGCCCCGTCGGGCCGGAGGTCCCAGACTTCCAGGTACTTCGCGAACAGTTCGGGCACCCGGCTCAGCCACTGCCGTGCCGGTTCGCCTTCCCGGCGCACCAGTGAGCTCGCGAACTCCTCCGGGATCTCGATCATCGCGCGGGTTCCAATCGGTACACCTCGGTCCACTCCGCCGCCCTGTTCAGGCGGGCCGCCGTCAGCGCGGCACTGGTCAGCTCGTCCGGTTCCACGCGGGTCGCCGCGGCGGCGAACTCGGCAAGGTGCGAGTGGGTCGTCGGCGAGCGCACCGTCACCCGGCACGGCACCCCGTCGGCCAGGCCCGGCACCTGCTGCTCCCCGCCGCCCGTCGCCACGAAGAGCGCGCCGTCCCGCCACACCGCCCACACCAGCCTCGCCTGCCGCCCGTCCGCGGCCACCCAGACCGCACACGCCTTGCGCAGCGCCGCGTCCAGCACTCGGGTGATCTCCACGAGGCCAGCCTGCCACGGGTGTGGCCCGTGTTGGCGGCGCGGGCGAGAACAGTCGTCGCCCGGCGGGAATTCAGGTGTTCCGGCGGCGGGATCGAATACCGTGATGGACGGGGTTTCCGATCACCGTCCAGTCTGCCCGCAATGGAAAAACACGTGAGCAAGCCCCCTGTCCGCAGGCCGGCTAGCTGGGCTGATCCGTTAGCGGATGTGACCGCAATCAATGATCGAACTACCACAATCGCGGTGCTCGACTACCGGTTGTGTCTGATCACGGTGAGATAACGCACATCGGGCAACCTTGGTTTGCCATGCACCCCGGTGCAGGGGCAACGCTGGTGCCCATGTCCGACAGCAAGAGAGGTATCCGGCTGTTCCGTCGCCGCAATCGCGACGACCTGTTGGAGCGCAGTTTCGTGGAGTGCGCCGACTGCGCGCAGCCGGTTTACGTGTTCGCCGAGACCTGCCGCGGCTGCGGCCACGCCGTGGAGCTGCGCGCGGGCTGAACCGATCGCGTGAGGACCTTCACACGGTGCGATCGTCGTTGGAACGGGATACTCACCGGTAACCCAGCGTCGGGTACTCCGGCGCCGCCGCGACGACAAGGGGAGTGCGATGGCTCGTCTCGCCCAGACCGCCGGTCTCACCGATGTGCAGCAGGAGATCCTGTCCACGGTCCGCGACTTCGTGAACAAGGAGATCATCCCGCACGCCCAGGCGCTGGAGCACGAGGACGCGTACCCCACCGACATCGTCGAGGGCATGAAGGAGATGGGGCTGTTCGGCCTCACCATCCCCGAGGAGTTCGGCGGGCTCGGCGAGTCCCTGCTGACCTACGCCCTGGTGGTCGAGCAGATCGCCCGCGGCTGGATGAGCGTCTCCGGTGTGATCAACACCCACTTCATCGTGGCGCACATGCTCAAGCAGCACGGCACGCCGGAGCAGAAGCAGCACTACCTGCCCCGCATGGCCACCGGTGAGGTCCGCGGCTCGTTCTCCATGTCCGAGCCCGACCTGGGCTCCGACGTGGCCGCGATCAAGACCAGGGCCGTGCGCGAGGGCGAGGACTTCGTCATCGACGGCCAGAAGATGTGGCTGACCAACGGCGGCACCTCGAACCTGACCGCCGTGCTGGTGCGCACCGACGAGGGAGCGCCCAAGCCGCACCAGAACCTGACCACCTTCCTGGTGGACAAGCCCGTCGGCTACGGCGAGGTCACCCCCGGCCTGACCATCCCCGGCAAGATCGCCAAGATGGGCTACAAGGGCGTGGACACCACGGAAATGGTGTTCAGCGGCTACCGGATCGGCGCGGGCCAGGTGCTCGGCGGCCAGACCGGCAAGGGCTTCGGGCACATGATGGACGGGGTCGAGGTCGGCCGGGTCAACGTGGCCGCCCGCGCCTGCGGCATCTCGCTGCGCGCCTTCGAGTTGGCCGTGGACTACGCCCAGCAGCGCAAGACCTTCGGCAGGCAGATCGCCGACCACCAGGCGATCGCCTTCAAGCTGGCCGAGATGGCCACCAAGGTCGAGGCCGCGCACCTGATGATGGTCAACGCCGCCCGGCTCAAGGACTCGGGGCAGCGCAACGACGTCGAGGCGGGTATGGCCAAGCTGATCGCCTCCGAGTACTGCGCCGAGGTGACCCAGGAGTCCTTCCGCATCCACGGCGGCTACGGCTACTCCAAGGAGTACGAGATCGAGCGCCTGATGCGCGAGGCTCCGTTCCTGCTGATCGGTGAGGGCACCAGCGAGATCCAGAAGACGATCATCAGCCGCGGGCTGCTCCGGGAGTACCAGTCACGGGGCTGAACGGGGGACGGGCACCCGGGTGGTCTTGACGCGGGTTCGGTGTGCCCGGTTCGCGTGCTCGCGCGCGGGTTGGAAGAATGGGACGCCACCGTCCGCGAACGAGGTGATCCACGGTGACGACTCCGTTCTCCGCCCAGGATCGGCCCGGCGGCCCGCCGAGGCTGCCCACCAAGCCGACCGGCTGGCCGATCGGTACCTACGAGGAGTACGGCCAGGCCCAGCGCGCCGTCGACTTCCTCGCCGAGAGCGAGTTCCCCGTCCAGGAGGTCACGATCGTCGGCGTGGACCTGATGCTGGTCGAGCGCGTGACGGGGCGGCTGTCCTGGGGCAGGGTCATCGGCGCGGGCGCCGCGTCGGGCGCCTGGTTCGGACTGTTCGTCGGCGTGATGCTCAACCTGTTCTCCGGCTCGCAGGGCGGCGGCCTGGTGCAGATCGCCGTCTGCCTCGCGCTGGGCGTGGTGTTCTTCGTGGTCTTCGCCGCCGTGGGCTACGCCTCCACCCGGGGCAGGCGCGACTTCCAGTCCTCCAGTCAACTGGTCGCCGGTCGCTACGACGTGCTCTGTCAACCCCGGCACGCCGAGCAGGGCCGTGACCTGCTGGCGAAACTGGCCATGCGGCCCGCGGGCGGTGCTGTCTGAGCGGGATTGGCACAGCGGGGCAAAAGAGGCACGCTGCGTGTCTGAATCGTTGCCTCGACCGCTTGCGGCCCGCCTTACCCGGTCCTAGGTTCACCTGAACCGGTCCACCAGAGCGCGCTGCGCGCCCGTGGACCAGCGGGCACGTCGGGGTGCCGGGCAGTGCATTGGTCTGGTCCCCTTCGTGATCAAGGGAAGGGAGGCAGGCTGATGGACGGACCAGGACGCGGTCGACAATCGCGGTACCGGGTCACGGCTGCGCTGGCGACCGCGGTGGTGGCGGCGCCTGCCTTGGCGGCGTGCGGGGCGAGCACCGCCGGGGGCATCACGATCAACGTCTACTACGCACCTGAGCAGCACTTCCAGCAGGTGGTCGACGACTGCAACAAGCAGGCGGACGGCAAGTACACCATCGTCTACACCAAGGCTCCGCGCGACTCCGACGGCGAGCGCGAGCAGAAGGTGCGAAGGCTGGCCGCCAAGGACCCCAGCATCGACGTGGTGGGGCTGGACGTCACCTGGACGCCGGAGTTCGCCAGCGCGGGCTGGATCGAGCCGTGGACGGGGGAGAACAAGGCCGAGGCGGAGAAGGACGTGCTCGCCGGGCCGCTGGCCTCGGCCAGGTACGACGGCCAGCTCTACGCGGCGACCAAGAACACCAACGTGGAGCTGCTCTGGTACCGCGGTGACCTGGTCAGCCAGCCACCGTCCACATGGGACGAGATGATTTCCCAGGCGCAGCAGCTGAAGTCGCAGGGCAAGCCGTACCAGGTGGCCTTCAAGGGCGCGCAGTACGAGGGCCTCGTCGTGGCGTTCAACACGCTGACCGCCTCCTCGGGCGGCACGATCGTGTCCCCTGACGGCAGCAAGGCCACTGTGGACGAAGGGGCCGTTCAGGCGCTGGGCACGCTCAAGAAGTTCGCCACCTCGGGCGTCACGAGCGCCAACATGTCCAATGCGCACGAGCAGGAAGCCGCGCTGCAGATGGAGAACGGGGACGCGGCCTTCGAGATCAACTGGCCCTACGTCTATGCCTCCATGCAGCAGGACAAGCCGGACCTGGCCAAGAACTTCAAGTGGGCGCGCTACCCGAGCGCGGTGGCGGGCCAGCCGAGCAAGGTCACCATCGGTGGCTACAACCTGGCCGTGAGCTCCTTCTCCCCGCACAAGGCCGAGGCGTTCAGCGCCGCACTGTGCCTGCGCAGCGCGAAGAGCCAGGAGTACTCGGCGGTCAACGACGGTGTGCCGCCGACCATCTCCTCCGCCTACGACAGCGCGGAGATGGCCAAGGCGTACCCGATGAAGGACACCATCAAGGACGAACTGGAGACCGCCGTGACCCGCCCGGTCACCCCGGCCTACCAGAACGCCTCGATCGCGATCCAGAACGCGATCTCGCCGCCTGCCTCGATCCAGCCGCAGCAGACCGCCGACGCGATGCGCAAGTCGATCCAGGAGGCGCTGGACTCGAAGGGGGTGCTGCCGTGAACGAGCTCGCGAGTTCACCATCGAGCGTCAGCGAGGTGGGGGCATGAGTCAGGCGTTGAGCGAGGGCAAGAAGGCCGAGCGCAGGCTCGGGCTCCTGTTGTGCGCACCGGCCGCGATCGTCATGGTCGCGGTCACCGGGTGGCCGATCATCTACTCGATCTGGCTCTCCCTGCAGCGCTACGACTTGCGGGTCCCGGCGAAGCAGGCGTTCGTCGGCCTGGACAACTATGTCACCGTGCTGACCAACGGCTACTGGTGGAACGCCTTCGGGGTGACCGTGGGCATCACCGTGGTGTCGGTGGTCATCGAGTTGGTGCTGGGCATGGCGCTGGCCCTGATCATGCACCGGACCATCGTGGGCAAGGGCCTGGTCCGCACCGTGGCCCTGATCCCGTACGGCATCGTCACCGTGGTCGCGGCGTTCAGCTGGAAGTACGCCTGGACCCCGGACACCGGCTACCTGGCCGCCATGCTGGGCCCGGACACCGCCATCCTCACCCAGAAGCTGCCCGCCCTGGGCGCGATCACCCTGGCCGAGGTGTGGAAGACCACGCCGTTCATGGCGCTGCTGCTGATGGCCGGGTTGGCGCTGGTGCCCGAGGACCTGCTCAAGGCCGCCGCCATGGACGGCGCGGGTCCGTGGCAGCGGTTCACCAAGGTCATGGTGCCGGTGATGAAGCCCGCGATCCTGGTCGCGCTGCTGTTCCGCACCCTGGACGCGTTCCGGGTGTTCGACAACATCTTCGTGCTGACCCAGGGCTCGCAGGGCACCGGTTCGGTGTCCATGCAGGCCTACGACAACCTGATCAAGGGCCTGAACCTGGGCATCGGGTCCACCATGTCGGTGCTGATCTTCATCACGGTCGCGATCATCGCGTTCGTGTTCATCAAGGTGTTCGGTACCGCTGCCCCCGGCAGTGACCCGGGGAGGCGCTGATGGCCGTTATCACAAGCGGTGTCGACACCGGCCGCAAGGTGCGCTGGACGATCATCGACGTGGTCGTGGTCGTCTACGCCCTGGTCCCGGTGCTGTGGATCCTGTCGCTGTCGTTCAAGACCAAGGCGACGCTGGGCGACGGCAACTTCATCCCGCGCGAGTGGTCGCTGCAGAACTACGCGGACATCTTCACCACCAACGAGTTCCTGCTCGCGCTGGTGAACTCCATCGGCATCGCGCTGATCGCCACCGCGATCGCCGTGGTGCTGGGCACGATGGCCGCCTACGCCATCGCCCGGCTGGAGTTCCCCGGCAAGAGCGCACTGGTCGGCTTCTCGCTGCTGGTGGCGATGTTCCCGCAGGTGTCGCTGGTGTCCCCGCTGTTCGACATCGAGCGCTCGCTCAACCTGTTCGACACCTGGCCCGGCCTGATCCTGCCCTACATCACCTTCGCGCTGCCGCTGGCGATCTACACCCTGTCGGCGTTCTTCCGCGAGATCCCGTGGGAGCTGGAGAAGGCCGCCAAGATGGACGGGGCCACGCCCGGTCAGGCCTTCCGCAGGGTGATCGCCCCGCTGGCCGCGCCGGGTGTGTTCACCACGGCCATCCTGGTGTTCATCTTCTGCTGGAACGACTTCCTGTTCGCCATCTCGCTGACCTCGACCACCCGGTCGCGGACGGTCCCGGCGGCCCTGCAGTTCTTCACCGGCGCATCGCAGTTCGAGTCCCCGACCGGGCAGATCTGTGCGGCCGCCGTGGTCATCACGATTCCGATCGTGCTGTTCGTGTTGTTCTTCCAGCGCCGCATCGTCGCGGGGCTGACCTCCGGCGCAGTGAAGGGGTGAGGCCGCTGTGGCCGAGATCGTTCTGGACAAGGTGACCAAGCGCTACCCGGACGGCGCGCTCGCCGTCAACGAGGTGAACATCGAGATCGCCGACGGGGAGTTCATCATCCTGGTCGGGCCCTCCGGGTGCGGCAAGTCCACCACGCTCAACATGATCGCCGGGCTGGAGGACATCACCGAGGGCGAGCTGCGCATCGGTGGGCAGCGGGTCAACGAGCGGGCGCCCAAGGACCGTGACATCGCCATGGTGTTCCAGTCCTACGCGCTCTACCCGCACATGACCGTGCGGGAGAACATGGCCTTCCCGCTGCGGCTGGCCAAGGTGGACAACGCGACGGTCGAGAAGAAGGTCACCGAGGCGGCCAAGATCCTCGACCTGACCCAGCACCTGGACCGCAAGCCGTCCAACCTCTCCGGTGGCCAGCGCCAGCGGGTGGCCATGGGGCGGGCGATCGTGCGCAGCCCCAAGGCGTTCCTCATGGACGAGCCTCTGTCCAATTTGGACGCCAAGCTGCGCGGTCAGATGCGCACCTCGGTGTCGCGGCTGCAGAAGCAGTTGGGCACCACCACGGTGTACGTCACGCACGACCAGACCGAGGCGATGACCCTCGGCGACCGCGTGGTGGTCATGCGCGGCGGTGTGGTGCAGCAGATCGGTGCGCCGCAGTTCCTCTACGACCACCCCGCCAACCTGTTCGTGGCCGGGTTCATCGGCTCCCCGTCGATGAACTTCATGCCCGCGACCCTGGAGAACGGCGCGCTGAGCACGCCGCTGGGCCAGGTCGCGCTGGGCGACAGGGTGCGCAGTGCGGCGGAGAAGGCCAACGCCCCGCGCGAGGTCATCCTCGGTGTGCGCCCCGAGCACTTCGAGGACGCCGCCGTGCTCGACGAGGCCGCCAAGGCACGCGGCTCGGTCTTCACCGCACAGGTGGACGTGCTGGAGTCGATGGGCTCGGAGAAGTACGCCTACTTCACGGTGGACGGCGAGCAGGCCAGTTCCGCCGAGCTGGCCGAGCTGGCCGCCGACTCCGGTTCCGCCGACGTGCCCTCCAGCGGCAGCCAGCTGGTGACCCGGCTGTCGGCCGCGTCCGGGGCAACCGAGGGTGGCTCGGTGCAGGTCTGGTTCGACACCGAGAAGGTCCAGTTGTTCGACCCGTCCGACGGGCGCAACCTGACCTACTCGGCGGAGTAGTACCACCGGGCGGACCGTCACTCTCAGCTGTGGCGGTCCGCCCACTTCACCCTGGTTGGCCGCTGATTTTCGGTACTGCTCGGTGTCACCATCGCAGGTGGGGTGATCGCCATGAGCAGCAGCAACCGGTCGCGCACCACCGACTGGCAACTCACGGTGGAGGCACGGGCCAGGCGGGTACGCGCGGAACTGACCGACCTGGAGACGGTTCCCGGCACCGAGCGCGACCGGGCCGCCGCCCTGATGTCGCTCGAGGTCGTGGACGCCGCGTTGCACGCCAGGGACCGCTGGCTGCACGCCATCGCCTCCTGGTGGTCGGGCTGGCACATCGAACGGGCCTGGCGTGCACTGCACGAGGCGGAGATCCGGGTCGAGGCCGCCCAGCCGGACCTGGCGGGCCGGTTGCCCGGGCTGCGCCAGCGCGTCGCCTCGTACCTGCCCGAGGACGACCTCCGCCGCCGCGCGCTGGAGTCCCTGCAACCCTCGCGGCCGGCCAGTTCCGTTGACCGCGCCGTGGTCGTGGACGCGCTGCGGGCCGCGTTCGACGCCACCGACGACGCGCACGGCGGTGCCCGGGCCCTGCGCAACAAGCTGATCGCCGCCGCGGTGATCCTGTTCGTCATCAACACCGCGCTCGGCGTGCTGGGCCTCGTGCGCGCCGGGTTCATCCCCATGTGCGCACACCTGCCCGAGGCGGGGGAGCACAGCAGCCAGCTCACCGTGTGCGCCTCCGGCGGGCGGCTGCCCGGCCCGGCGGACATCTGGCTCGTACAGCTGGTCGGTGCCTTCGGCGCGATCATCGCCGCGGTCGTGCTGCTCACCCGCAGACGGCCGAGCCTGTCCCCGTACGTGCTCATCGGCTACCAGGCGCTGATCAAGGTGCTGCTCGGGTCCGCGCTGGCGGTCGTCGGTGTGCTCGCGCTGAGCGCGGGCGTCGCCCAGGGGCTGACCTGCATCACCTCGCAGTCCGCGCTGCTGCTCTGGTCCGCGCTGCTCGGCTACTCGCAGCAGGTCGGCACGCGGTTGCTGGACAACTACGCGGACCGGGTGATGGACCAGGTCCGGCCGCTGCCGGAGACCACGGTCCACCCGCGCTAGCGTCCGGCCAGCGCGGATGGGGCCTGGCGGGCACGCGACTGGGACCACTAGCGGGGGTGGACCGGGTTGTTCTGCAGCAACTCCTCCGCTCCGGGACCGGGCATCGCCATCTCGATGGTGCAGGCCTCGTCCGAGGTCTGGATGGTCACCCGTTCGCAGATCTGGTTCGTCAGCCACAGGCCGTCACCGGGCCGTTCGCGCAGTTGCGGTGGTCGGAACCCGGCGAAGGGGTGCGCCTGCTGCGGGTCGGTGGTGTGCAGGGTGCACACCACCTGTCCTGCCTCCGGGCGGATCCACGCCGTCGCCTCGCGCACCCCCATCTTGATCAGGTAGGTGATCGCCTCGCCCGCCGCGATGGTGAACATCGCGGTGCGGTCCTCGGGCAGGCCGAACCGCGCGGCCCGGTCGATCACGTAGCGCCGCAGGGCGACCAGATCCCCGTCGAACCGGTGCCCCTCCTCGGGATCGGCGGGCAGCGCGACGTCGATCGCCGGGCCGCAGGAGGCCGCGAACAGCTCCGGTACCACGAAGTCCGGCGAGACGGCGGACTGTGTGCCGACCACGCACTCCGGATGTGTGCGACGCGAGTCGGCGATGATGTCCGGCGGGACGATCCTGGTGTCGTAGGGGCAGATCATCCAGATGCTGGTGTCGGCGAGGATGACGTTGAGCCCTGCCTCCATCCGCTTCCACGCCGCCACGTCGCGCGGCGAGCGGCCCGTCCAGATCGGTTCGGCGAGAATTCGAACGGATTTCGTCGAATCCTGTGCGATTTTGCGCGCCCAGTAGCGGTAGAAAGCCGTTGCCCGCTGTGGCGGACGGCGGCCGAAGTATGCGGATTCGGCGTAGTCGATGCCCGCGGCCTTGCTGCCCATCTCCCGGTGCAGGAGATCGAGATTGGCGGCGGTCGTGGTCACCAGAACCGGCTCGGCCCGGCGCAGGCCTTCCTCGACGAAGGGCACCGCCATGGCGAGGAACTCCGCGTCCGAGCCGTACACGCAACCCTGGTGGCGGAACGGAGCGCTCATCGCAGCCTCCAGGACTTCTCGTGGACCTGCAGTCCCGGTGTTTGCTCCCACCCGAGGAGCCGGATCATGTCCACCAGGTGCGGAGCGAGTTGGTGGACGACCAGTTGACGCTGGTCAGTGGACAGTTCGATGGCGGTGGTGGCGAGCACGCGCGCGATGTCCAGGCTGAGGTGGGGCACCCCGGCAAGGTCGATGTGCACGTCGCCGGCGGTGACCTGAGTGACGTCGGACAGGGCTGTGCGCAGGTCGGGTGCGGCGCAGTGGTTGAGTTCGCCCCGCACCACCAACCCTGGTGGGGCAGTTGTCGGTGTAATCCACATACCCGTATTCCTCGTAGATTCCGAGGGGGGCGACACTACCTTCAGTTATGTTCCCATTCGGGGCTCACTTAAAGATATCACCCGTAAGCATCAGTCAGTGGCCAGTTGTTGCCACGTTGTCGCATTGAGTGTGCGACCGGCTCGATCGGGCTCATTCGACTGGTTTTCGGGACCTTGTCCTCTAGCGGCCCAGCGAGTGGAAGCAGCTCGCCATCGGGTACTGGCCCTTGCCGTTGCCCTTGTTGACGACCACGCCGTCCACCGTGATCGAGCAGTTGATCGGCGTGCCCTCGTTCATGCTCGACCCCGAGACGCTCAACGACAGCCGCTGGTCGGTGGCGGGCGTGTCGAACTCGTAGGTCCACGGCAGCTTCGAACTGCTCTCGTGGTTGAGGTTGCTGGTGCCGTCCGGGGTGTAGCTGATGGTGAACGCCTGGTCCCCGCCCTCCAGGTGGTACACCACGTGGTGCGGCACCGGCGGCGGCGTGGTCGTGGTGGTCGGCCGGTAGCGGGTCGTCTCGGTGTGCGAGGGGGACCGCGTGGGCAGGCTCGTCGCGTAGTCACGCAGGTTCGTCAGCGTCCACACCACCCAGAACACGCTGAGCAGCACCGCGCAGATGCCCAGCGCGAGCCCCGCGATCGCCAGCCCGCCCTGACCGGCCAGCCCGGACCGCTTGCGCGCGTAGCCGACCGCGCTGAGCACGATGCCGAGCGCACCGAGCAACAGGCTCAGCCAGACCAGGACGAGCGGGACCAAACCGAGCAGTGCTCCGATGAGCCCGATCACGAACCCGGCCAGGGCCAACCCGTTCTCGCGGGGCGGCGGCGGTGCGTGTGGCTCGGGCGACTGCGGGTACGCCGGAAAACTCATGCTGCGGAACTCCCCCTGGTGACACGTGCCTGCCTCAAGTACATCGAAGGAGGAGGCGGGACGAATTACACCTTTTGGGTGAGCCCTTGGTCACTGCGGGCGGCGGCCGCGCTCCCGCACCGCCGCGATGACCTCGTCGTCCCAGCGGTGCGTGCGGATCAACCGGTAGCGCTCGCCCGCCACCCACAGGTACGCCTCGGTCTCGGTCCGCCTGCCGACCAGGTCGGCCTGGCGCAGCATGCGCACCACCGGCTCGTACTCCTCGGTGTACCAGCGTCGCGCCACGGCGGCCCGGTCGCAGAACTCGCCCTCGTCCTGCATCAGCCGGAAGCCCCACGCCTCCACGTGCTCGCCGAGGTGGGCGTAGTCGGCCGGGTCGGTGACCAGCACCGAGGCCCGCGCCTGGCCGGTCAGCGGCACCCGCTCCAGGAACAGCCTGCGGTGGTCCTTGACGATCAGGTCGCCCCGGTACCGGATGCCGTCCGCGGAGATCCGCGTCCGCACCTGGGTCACGTACGCCTCGATCGTCTCCTGGCCCAGCGCGTGCGCCACCGACACCCGGTGGTGCCCGTCCTGCACGAAGTGCAGCTCGCCGATCCGGTACACCTCGATCGGTGGCACCGACTCCCCGCGCCGCTGCGCCAGGGCCAGCCGCTGCCAGCGCTCGCGCACCCGGATCGAGGTGGGCCGGAACCTGCGGTCGAAGTCCCTGGTCCGGTCCACGCTGCCGACGATCGAGTCCAGCCGGATCACCTGTAGGCCCAGCCGCCGCTCCCCGGCCCGGCCCAGGGCGGCGACCACCTCGTCGAAGGGCAGCATGATGTTGACGTCGTCGGGTTCCCTGCGCAGCCAGGCGGCCAGCCGGGACAACACCTGCCCGCGCCGCGCGCGCAGGAAGTCGTTCTCGGCGTCGGCGCGGGGAAAACCGGTGTCACGAGCCATGACGCACCTGCCTGGGCGAACCGGTGGAGCCGAACTCGAAGACCTTGTAGCCGACCACGTTGACCACCCTGGTGCCGGCCAGGTCCCGGTCCGGGGTGGGCTCGCCGTGCGGGTGGATGTGGCCGTGCAGCAGCACTCGTGGCCGCAGCCGCCGGACCATCTCGTGCAGGCAGTCGAAACCCCGGTGCGGGGCGTCCTCGCGGTCCCCGCAGTCCTTGGGCGGCGAGTGGGTGAGCAGCACGTCCACGCCCTGACCGTCGCGCAACCGGCGCCACCCCGCCAGCCGGGTCGTGCGGCGGGCCCGGCGCGCCTGCTGGCGCTCCGTCCACTGGTTGGGCCCCGGGTTGTAGCGGATCGACCCGCCGAGCCCGGCGATGCGCAGACCGGCCACGTCCACCACCGCCCCGTCTGCGTTCACCCCGCCCGCCGGACCGGGCCAGCGCGCGGGCATGCCCGCCTTGGTCCACAGCCCGCGCACGTTCGCGTAACCGCTCAGGTCGGCGTCGTGGTTGCCCGGTACGAACACGCACGGCCGGTCCAGCGCGCTGCTGAGGTACTCCAGGTAGTCGAAGGGCAGGTCGCCAGCGCCCAGCACGAGGTCCACGTCGAGCTGACGCACCTGCTGCGTCCACAGGTGCTCGACCACCTCGTCCGACACCGCCAACACCCTCGTCACGCCCCCGAGCCTACGAGCAGGCACCGACAGTTCGCGTCGCCGACTTGTCGGGGGTACCCGGCAGACTGCCGTCAGTGCAGTCAGCGGTCAGTCCTCGTCCTGCGGATCAGGGCGGCGATCGACACGGCCTGGCCGGACCCGGAGGTCCTTGCCCGTACTCCTGGCCCACCCGGTTGACCGCGGGCAGCCCGTCTCCGCAGTCCAGCAGAGGGGAGTGGTGCGTGTGACCTGACGCCGTCAGACCGATCGGGTGTGAGCGGGTTCGGTGACCTGTGCACCGCCGAGCGCGAGTTCAACGGCGTGCTCGACGTGGATGCGGGTCGAGTCGAACACGGGCACCGGGCAGTCGGCAGCGCCGACCAGCAGGGTGATCTCCGTGCAGCCGAGGATGACGCCCTGGGCGCCGTTCCCGGCCAGTGCCGCCATGATCCGGCGATATTCCTGACGCGAGCGTTCCTCGACCACGCCCTGGGTCAGCTCCGTGAAGATGACCTCGTGCACCAGTTGCCGGTCCGCCCGATCGGGCAGGACCAGCTGCACCCCGTGCGCGCTCATCCGCTCGCGGTAGAAGTCCTGCTCCATGGTGTAACCCGTGGCCAGCAGGCCGACGCGGTCGAACCCGGCCGCGGTGATGCGCGCCGCGGTGGAGTCGACGATGTGCAGGAACGGGACGCTCACGGCGGCTTCGATCTGCGCGGCGACCTTGTGCATCGTGTTGGTGCACAGCAGCACCAGGTCCGCACCGGCGCGCTGCACCGAGCTGGCGGCCGCGGCGAGCAGTTCGCCAGCCTCCTGCCAGGCCCCGGCCCGTTGCATCGCCTCGACCTCGGCGAAGTCCACGGTCAGCAGCACGCTGCGGGCGCAGTGGTGGCCGCCCAGCCTGCGGCGTACCTCCTCGTTGAGCAGCCGGTAGTACTCCGCGGAGGACTCCCAGCTCATCCCGCCGAGCAGGCCGATCGTCTTCATCGCGGTCATGTCCGGCCCGCCAATCTCCCAGGGGTGCGGCTGTACCCGCGCAGGCTATCCAGCGCGGGGCTCGGTGGTGTCGCCCGGTGAGCGCTACCGTCCTTGCTGTGCTGGCGAAGTTGTTCCGCGACGTGTCCAGGGGATGCCGGGTTCGCAGCCCGCTGACCCACACGCTGCTCACCAGCGCGGCGGACGACCTCGACGCGGGCGGGGTCACGCAGCGCATGATGGCCGGATCGGAACTGGACCGGGCGGGCACCGTGCCGGGACTGCGCTTCGCCGCGGCACTGCACCGCCTGGTGCTGGAGGGCAAGGCGCCCGCGTTGGCCGGTCACTACCCCAGCGTGGGCGGCACACCGCGGTTGGCCACCCTCTGGTCGGACGTGCACCCGGTGCTGTGCGAGCACGAGGACGAACTGCGCTCGCTGATCCGGGGCACGACGGTGCAGACGAACGAGCCCGGCCGGACCGCCCCCTTGTACGGCGGTCTGCTCGTCGCCGCCGAACGCGCGGCGCGCGCGGCGGGACGTGCCGAGCCGTTCCCGGTGCGGCTGCTGGAGGTCGGCGCCAGCGGTGGGCTGAACCTGCGCCCACACCTGGTCGGTTACCAGCTGTCCAACGGCACCGTGCTCGGCGACCCGGGCAGTCCGCTGCGGTTCGACCCGGAGTGGACCGGATTGCCCGCCGCCGACCTGACCGCCCCGCTGGTGCTGCACGACAGGGCCGCCTGCGACGTGCGCCCGGTGGACGTCACCAGCGAACAGGGCCGCCTGCACCTGTCCTCCTTCGTCTGGGCCGACCAGCTGGACCGCTGGAACCGCCTGCGCGCGGCGATCGACCTCGCGGTGCGGGACCCGGTGCCGGTCGAGCGGGCCACCGGCGCCGACTGGCTCGCGCGCCGGCTCGCGCAACCGCGCCCCGAGGTGCTCACCGTGGTCTGGCACTCGGTGATCTGGCAGTACGTCTCGGCGGTGGAACGCGCGCGGGGCCGTGCCGTGCTCGCCGCCGCGGCGGCCCGCGCCACCGCGGACAGCCCGCTGGCCCTGCTGGTGTTCGAGCCGCGCGGTGGGCGGTTCGACCTGCTGCTGCGCCTGTGGCCCGCCGGGATCTCGCTGCATCTCGGCGGCGGCTCGGGGCACGGCATCCCGTTCACCTGGGACGAGCAACCCTGGTCCTGAGGCTTACGCCGCCGGGCAGTGCGTGCCCGCTGGCGGCGTTCGGCGCTCGACGAGGTACCGCTCCACGAACCCGCGGGTGCACTCGGTGCGCAGGTACACGCCGTGCCCAGCACCGTCGTAGGTCAGCAGCACGGCGTGGTCGAGCTGCGTGGCGACGTCCGCGCTCCACGCCAGCGGCGTGCGGGGGTCGTGCCGCGAGCCGAGGACGAGCACCGGTGGGGCGCCGCGCGTGGTGAGGCGGTGTTGGGGATTGCTCACGGGCAGCGGCCAGCCCGAGCAGAGGAACGGGGTGGGGCCGGACCAGAACCGGATGTCGGGGGCTGCGGAGTTGGCGAGCCGCCAGTCGCTGAGCAGCCGCTCCTGCGAGGTGATCCCGCTGCGGTGGTCGGCGCAGAAGGTGGTGACGGGCAGCGGGATCACCTCGCCCGCGGCTGCCGCTGCGGGCGGGCCCGCGGGGTGGCCGGGCAGTGCGGCGAGCCAGTTCGCGGTCGCCGACCTGTTCGGCTGGCTGAGCGGGCCGAGGATGCCTTCGGTCAGGTCCTGGAGGCTGGGGGCCGACGGGTCGCCGCGTTCCGCCCTGGCGTAGAGGTCCCCGACCAGCGCCCGCACGTCCTTGCCGTGCAGTGCACAGGCGGGTTCCGTGGCACACCAGGTGACGAACTCGTCGAACGAGTCCTGGCCGCCCCGCGCGCCGGTGGCCATGGCCTGCCGCGAGTCCAGGCTGTGGTCGATGTTGCTGTCCAGCACCATGGCGCGGATCCGTTGCGGGAACAGCTCGGCGTACAGCTGCCCGGCGACCGTGCCGTACGACAGCCCGTACAGGCTGATCGTGCGTTCGCCGAGCATTGCTCGCACGGCGTCGATGTCCCGGGCCGTGCTCGCGCTGTCGATGTGGTCGAAGACTGGGCCGGTGCGTGCCCGGCAGTCCCGCACCACTGCCCGGTTCGCGGCGAGCACGGTGTCGAACTGTGCCTGCGTGTCACGGGCTGTCGGCGTGGGCAGCCGGTCAACGAGTGCGCGCGAGCACAGCACCGGGTTCGACCGGCCGACCCCGCGCGGGTCGATGCCGATCACGTCGAACCGTTGCGCCACGGGATCGCTGATCAGCAAGGAGAAGTAGCGCGGGTTCGTCATGAACTCGACCCCGGAGCTGCCTGGTCCGGCCGGTGAGTACACCAGCGAGCCGATCCGCCGCGCGGGATCGGTGGCGCGGTGCCTTGCGATCGCCAAACCGAACTTCGGGCCCTGTGGCCGTGCCCAGTCGACCGGCACCTGGACGGTGGCGCAGTCGACCTGGGCGTTGTCGGTGCAGGGCCGCCAGGTCGGGCCCGGCGCGGTGCCGCTCAGCCCGGTGGCGAGGACGGCCGCGGCGGCGAGTCTCGCCGTGACGGACAGGAACATGCGTGCTCACTCCCCAGTGGACGGTGCTGGCGTCCACCTTGCGGCACAACACTTGTGTGCCGCATCGGTCGGCGGTACCGCGCGCACCGCCGACCGGAGGAGAAGCGGGTCCTCCCAGCGGAGGACTAGCCCTGGCGGGCGATCGTGAAGGTGATGGCGGCCAGCCAGCACAGGATGGCGGTGAGGACCCAGAACAGCGGGTTCGCGAGGAGTCGGGACATGGTGAACCTCCCGTTACACGGGTGGGGGATGGGGGAGAGGACTCAGAGCCAGCGATTGCGCCGAAGTATTCGGTACACCAGCAGGCAGGCCACCACGATCACGGCGACCACCGCCGGGTAGCCGAACTTCCAGTGCAGTTCGGGCATGTCCTCGAAGTTCATCCCGTAGATCCCGGCCACCATCGTCGGGATCGAGATGATCGCCGCCCAAGCGGTGATCTTGCGCATGTCCACGTTCTGCTGGAGCGTGATCTTGGCCAGCGCCGCGTCCACCAGGGTGGTCAGCAGCTCGTCGAAACCCGCCACGTGCTCGGACACCGTGGTGAGGTGGTCCTCGACGTCGCGGAAGTAGGAGCGGACCTGCTCGGGCACCAGGGTGATGTAGCCCTCGGCCAGCCGCCGCAGCGGCAGCGCCAGCGGCATCACCGCGCGCCGCAGTTCGAGCACCTCGCGCTTCATCAGGTAGATCTGCTCGGCGTCCACCGCGGTGCGTGGCGCGAAGACCTGGGTCTCCATGACGTCGATGTCGTCCTCGATCGCCTCGGTCACCGCGAGGTAGGAGTCCACGACCTGGTCGGCGATCGCGTGCAACACGGCGGAGGGGCCCATGGCCAGCCGCTCGCGGTCGCACTCCAGGGTCCTGCGCAGCTCGGAGACCCCGGAGTGGTTGCCGTGCCGCACGGTCACCACGAAGTCGCGGCCGAGGAAGACCATCAGCTCGCCGGTCTCCACGATCTCGTTGGCCGTGGTCGGTGACTCGTGCGCCACGTAGCGCACCGTCTTGAGCACCATGAACAGCGTGTCGTCGTAGCGCTCCAGCTTGGGCCGCTGGTGCGCGTGCACGGCGTCCTCCACGGCCAGCTCGTGCAGGCCGAAGGTCTCCGCGACGCCCTGGATCTGCTGCTCGTCGGGCTCGTGCAGGCCGATCCAGACGAAGCCGTCACGGCGCTTGCGCACCTCGGCCACGGCAGCGGTGTGCGTCCACCGGCCGGGCAGCCGTCTGCCCTCGACGTACACGCCGCAGTCCACGACGTACGCCGAGAGCGGCACCGGGACCGGCGGGGTGGGGCGTTCGCCGCGGGCGCGGCCGCGCAGGCCACCGAGCGAGGGCAGGCTTGGCATCGATGCCTCCGGGTTCCACGTCTCGAACAAATGCGAGCGCGCTCCGGCCGGATCGAGAAGGGCCTACCTGGAACGGGTGACGACCCTACCGGCGGGAACGCGGGTGCTACTGCATCCCAACGCGCTATCGGCACTGGACATCTGGCGTCCCTCACCTCCTCGGGTCGACGGCTGTGTGCGGTGGATTCGCTCACACACCGGTTGCCGAGAGTACTCCCCGCATGGCCAGACTGTCCTCCCCGGCCGCCGAGGTCCGGGCCACATCACGGAGGTCCACGTGCAGTTCGGGCGTTACTACGAGGAGTTCGAGGTCGGCGCTGTCTACAAGCACTGGCCTGGCAAGACCGTGACCGAGTACGACGACCACCTGTTCTGCCTGCTCACGATGAACCACCACCCGCTGCACATGGACGCCAACTACGCCGAGCAGACCACCGACTTCGGCAAGAACGTGGTGGTCGGCAACTACGTCTACTCGTTGCTGCTGGGCATGTCGGTGCCGGACATCTCCGGCAAGGCCATCGCCAACCTGGAGGTCGAGTCGCTGCGGCACATCGCGCCGACCTTCCACGGCGACACCATCTACGGCGAGAGCGAGGTCCTGGACAAGACCCCGTCGAAGTCCAAGGACGACCGCGGCATCGTGTACGTGGAGACACGCGGCTACAAGCAGGACGGCACGGTCGTCTGCGTCTACCGTCGCAAGGTGATGGTGCCCAAGCGGTCCTACGGCGAGAGCCGTGGTGGCGAGCAGCCCGGCCGCCCCGAGCCGAAGAAGTGACGCATGCCTGACCTGGTTGACCTGCGGCGGCGACTCACCGAGTTCGCCGAGCGCGAGGCGGCGGGGGTCTCCCCGCTCTACGAACTGCTCGCGCTCGGCGCCGCCGGGGACGACGAGGTCGCCGGCCTGCTGGGCGCGGCGCGGCAGGGCTGCGCCACCCCGGCGCTGCTGCTGGCCGCGGCGCACCGGCTGCTGCAATCCGAGCCGTTCCACGAACTGTCCGGCTACTACCCGTCCCTGGGCGGTGCCTGTGGTCCCGACCAGGGCACCTGGCCGCTGTTCCGGTCCTTCGTGCTGGACCGGGCCGACCGGATGCGCGCGCTGATCGCCACCCGCGGCACCGCCAGCAACGACGTCCGCAGGGCGGCCCTGCTGTACCCGGCCGTCGCGCTGGCCGCCAAGCAGGCGAAGGCCCCGGTGGGGCTGTTGCAGGTGGGCGCGGGCGCCGGACTGCTGCTGCTGATGGACCGCTTCGGGCTGCGCTACCAGACCGAGCAGGCTGGTCAGCTCGCGGTCGGACCGGCCAAGGCTCCGCTCGGCCTGCACTGCGTGCTGGGCGTGGCCGGGGACGCCCCGCTGCCCGCGCTGCCCAAGAAGCTGCCGGTGGCCGCCCGGATCGGACTGGACCCGGCCCCGGTGGACGCCACCGACCCGGACGAGTTCGCCTGGCTGGAGGCCTGTGTCTGGGCGGACCAGCCCGAGCGGCTGCGCTGGCTGGGCATCGCCGCGGGCATGTTGCGCAAGGACCGGCCCGACCTGGTCACCGGCGACCCGGTGGAAGACCTGCCCGCGGTGGCCGCGAAGGTGCCCGCGGAGCTGCCGCTGGTGGTGTTCGACACGGACACCACGGGGCAGTGGGACGCCGACCGGCGTGCCGAGTACGTGCGGCTGCTCAGCGTGCTCTCCCAGCGCCGCCAGCTGTGGTGGGTCAGCCACGAGTCCTACCTCTCAGGCCTGGACCTGGTGCTGCCCGGCCGCGAGGACCTCGTCCCCCGGGACGGTGATCCCGTGGTGGGCACGCTGGGCCTGGTGCGGTGGGTCCAGGGCCGTCCCCAGGCGCAGGCGCTGGCCAGGACGGGGCGGCACGGGCAGCGGCTGGAGTGGCTGCCGGTCGGGTGACCACCGCCCGGGCGACGACCGTCTGTGTCCGAGGTGTCCGGAACTGGTCCGTTCAGGCACAGTTGGACGAGCCGCGCAGGGGCGGCGGGAGCTGCCCGGCGGGGCCGTGACCCCGGTCACGGTCACGGAGTGTTCGTGCAGCTCAGGGTCGTTGTTCTACCCTGCGTGAGCGGGCTGCTCCGCATGGGTGTGGTGAAGGTCGCAGCCCGGTCCAGCCCTGAGCTGCGTACACCGCCTATTGCCTGGCAGGCGCCGTCCTCGGTCCCGGCTGCGCCTGACCCGGCGGTGCGGCCCGCCGGCCCCGATCGGGCGGCGGACCGTGACGGAGAGTCCCGTCTTCCCCTTCGACTCACCTGTCACAGCAGCCTCAGCGGGCGCGGCCCGGCGCATGCCGTCGACCCGTTTGGCCCACTGGCCCTGACCTGGGAGATTGGCTCGCCGACCGGGCGAGATTGCTCCATCCAGGTGGTAGACGCTGCCCCCTCCGCAGGGAGTAACGTGAACCTCGTTCACGGTAATGAACACGTAGCGTAGCGGGCTGCCCCTCTGCGCGCTCAGCGCTGACCCGAGTGCAGTACAAACCTCCCGAAGCTCTCCCCGGTGCGGTAAAACCTTCTCAGCGAGCATGTGAAGGCGTTGTAGGTACTGGATGGGGTTGGTCGTCGTGAACCTGAAGAAGATCCTTATCTGGGCCGGGCTGGCATTGGTACTCTTCTATGTGATCAGCCAGCCGAACGGGGCCGCGGGCCTCGTCCACAACCTCCTCGGGTCTCTTCGGGGCGGCGCGGAGGCTCTGATCACCTTCGTGCGGAACTTGTTCTAGCCGCTCGATCGGGAGGGACGTCCGCGTGTTCGCACCCAGGGATCCAGACGAGTACCTGCTCGGCACGGAACGTCGGGTCATCCGGGTGCGCCGGCACTGGGCATGCCTGCTGTGGGACATCTTCGAGGCGGCCGCGCTGCTCACGGCGGCCGTGCTCCTCTCCCAGTTGGTGCCCGGTGACGTGGCGATCGTGCAGAACATCCTCTGGTACGCCGCCCTGATCATCCTGCTCCGCTTCGCCTACTTCGTGATCGAGTGGTGGGTGGAGCGGATCGTGGTGACAGACAAGCGGTTCATGATGACCAGCGGGGTGTTCGTGACCAAGGTCGCGATGATGCCGGTCACCAAGGTCACCGACCTGACCTACGAGCGCAGCATGAACGGGCGCATGCTCGGGTACGGCACGCTGGTCGTGGAGTCCGCGGGTCAGATCCAGGCACTCAACAAGATCGAGTACCTGCCTCGGCCGGAAGAGGTCTACGACGCCATCTCCGAGCTGGTCTTCGGGGACAAGAAGGCGCAGGCCGAGCGGTTCTCGATGATCAAGGCCCAGCGCGCGGCCCGCGGCAAGAAGATGGTGCCCTAGCCCCGGCCGTTTCGTCCGAACGGCCCACGTCCTCCACACTGGACACCGTGCGCATCGACCTGCACGCCCACTCGAACCGCTCCGACGGCACCGACAGCCCGGCCGAACTCCTGGCCGCCGCGTCCGCCGCGGGGCTGGACGTGGTGGCGTTGACCGACCACGACACCACCGCGGGCTGGGCCGAGGCGACCTCGGCGGTACCGCCGGGGCTGCGCCTGGTGCCCGGCGCGGAGCTCTCGTGCAGCAGTGAGGACGGTCGTGGCGGCACGGTCACCGTGCACCTGCTGGCCTACCTGTTCGACCCCGCATCGCCCGCGCTGGCCGCCGAGCAGTCCAGGCTGCGCGCCGAGCGCAGGATCCGGCTTCGGCGGATGGCCGAACGGATGGCCGCCGACGGCTTCCCGATCGACGCCGACGAGGTGATGGGCAGACTGCCCGAGGACTCCCCGGCCGGTCGGCCCCACCTGGCACGAGCGTTGATCCGGGCGGGTGTGGTGTCCACCGTGGACGAGGCGTTCGCCCGCTACCTGGCCACCGACGGTGCCTACAACGTCTCGCGCACCGACACCCCCGTGACCACCGCGATCGACATGATCGCCGCGGCGGGCGGGGTCACCGTGCTGGCTCACCCCTTCGCCCGCTCGCGCGGACCGATCGTCACCGAGGGCGTGGTCGTCGACCTCGCCGCGCGCGGGCTGTCCGGGGTCGAGGTGGACCACCCCGACCACGACCCGGCCACCCGTGAGCGGCTGCGCGACCTCGCCGGGGAGCTGTCCCTGCTGGTCACCGGCTCCAGTGACTACCACGGCACGAACAAGGTGGTCCGGCTCGGGCAGGAGACCACCGCGCCCGACATGTTCGACGCGCTGGTGGACAAGGCCAGCGGCGCGCAGGTCGTGATCGGATGATCTTCAACCTGACGCTGTACCTCTCCGCGACCATCACCCTGGTCGTGATCATGGACCCGCCCGGCAACATCCCGGTGTTCCTCAGCCTGGTCGGCCGCCGCAGCAAGGAGGCGCGCAACCGGGCCGCCCGGCAGGCCGTGCTGGTCTCGCTGGCGGTGATCTCGGCCTTCGCCGTCGGCGGCGAGGCGATCCTGTCCTACCTGGGCATCGGCATCCCGGCGTTGCAGGGCGCGGGCGGCCTGCTGTTGCTGCTGATCGCCCTGGACCTGCTCACCGGCAAGGGCGCCACCGAGCCCGAGGCGATGGAGGACGTCAACGTGGCGCTGGTGCCGCTGGGCACCCCGCTGCTTGCCGGACCCGGCGCCATCGCCGCCACCATCGTGTTCGTCCGGCAGGCCGACGGGCACGTGCCCTCCTACCTGGCGCTGGCCGCCGCGATCCTGACCGTGCACCTGGTGGAGTACCTGGTGCTGCGCTACTCCGGCCTGGTCATCCGGGTGATCAAGGACAGCGGGATCGTGCTGGTCGCCAAGATCGCCGGTCTGCTGCTGGCCGCGATCGCCGTGCAGCTGATCGCCAACTCGGTGAAGGGCTTCGTCACCGGGGTCGCCTGAGGTGTCGGACCCGGTGCGTACCGTGGTGGCCGTGCAGGGACAGCTCGGGTTCGACTTCATGCCGCCGAAACTGGTCAAGGTGACACCGGCCAAGCTGGCCACGTGGCAGGACTGCCGCCGCCGCTACCGGATGGCCTACCTGGACCGGCCCACCCCGGCCAGGGGGCAGGCGTGGGCGAACTACACCCTGGGCGCGGTCGTGCACAACGCCCTGCGCGCCTTCTTCGACCTGCCGGTGGCCCGGCGCACCCCGGAGCAGGCCGCGGCACTGGTGGCCAAGCACTGGAAGTCCGACGGGTTCCGCGACGGCGAGCAGGTGGCCGAGTACCGGGACCGGGCCCAGAACTGGGCGGCGCAGTACGTGGAGGACACCGAGGTCGGCCAGGACCCGGTCGGGCTGGAGCGCTGGGTCTCCGCCCCGGTCGGCCGGATCATCGCCGAGGGCCGGGTGGACCGGATCGACCAGCGCGAGGGCGAACTGGTGATCGTGGACTACAAGACCGGCAGGCACGTGCTCACCGTGGACGACGCGCGCGGCTCGCAGGCACTGGCCCTGTACGCGCTGGCCGCCCAGCGCACCCTGCGCCGCCCGTGCCGCCGCGTGGAGCTGCACCACCTGCCGTCCAGGACGGTCGCCGTCTGGGAGCACACCGAGGACTCGCTGGCGCGGCACCTTGCCCGCGCCGAGCAGACGGCCGACGAGCTGTCGGCCGCAGCGGATACCCTGGCAGCCGGTGGTGACGCCGAGTTGCTGTTCCCACCGAGCACCGGGCGGCACTGCTCGTGGTGCGACTTCCGGCGCGTCTGCGCCGAGGGACAGGCCGCCGCCCCGGAGCTGGAGCCCTGGTCGATGCTGGCGCCGTGACGGACCCGGACGGGTGTGTGGATGACTGAGACGATGACCAGATCCGAGTCGGCCGACGACCTCGGGCCCGAGCGCCCGCGCCGGTCCGTGCTGCGCGGGCTGAGCGGGGCGGTCACGGTCTGCGCTGTGCTGCTCGTCCTGCTGGTGCTGGCCGCGCAGGTCTACTTCCAGCTGCGCGGCTACCCCGGTATCGGCTGGGGCAGCGTCGGTGTGCACGCCGTGGCCGCACTGCTCGCCGTGATGCTGCAACGCGTCGCCGACCGGCGCGGCGGGTTCACCTCGGCGCTGGCCTCACTCGGCGTGCTGGCCACCGTGGCCGCCGTACTGTGGATCTTCTGGTGGGCCTGACCCCCCCCGCGAGTCCCGCTGAGCCGCGCGCGAGTCCCGCTGTGGGGCGGGTGAGTCCCGTTCTGCGGCACGCGAGTCCCGTCCTGCCTGTCGGACTCCTGGTTAGTGGCTCGCCTCGGAACCTTGACCGTGTCTCACCGGCGACCACCCAGCCACGCCCGCCGACGCAGGTCGTGTCATGAAGGTGCCGTTCAGGACACCCAGTGTCCTGAACGGCACCTTCATGACACCGCAGCCTCGGCTCGGACCGGATACCAGGTCAACGATGCGCGACGCGCCACTAGTCCGCGCTGAGCCAGGCCCGCCAGGTCGGCAGCAGGGTCGCCAGCAGGCCTGCGGGGTTCTCGGTGTTCGGTGAGTGCGCGGCTCCGGTCACCACGGCGAAGTCGGCGTCCAACCGGTCGGCCATGTCCCGCTGGGAGGCCACCGACCAGGCGTTGTCCTGTTCCCCGCAGATCACCAGTGCCGGGGCGCTGGCCGAACGCAGCCCGGCGGCCAGCTTGGTCACGAGGTCGGGCTCGTAGCGCAGGCCGTCGCCCATGCCGAGCAGGCCGGCGGCAGTGGAACGCACGAACCGGGTACGCCGGAACTGCTTGACCGGTTCGGGCAGCGCCACCCAGTCCGGGCTGGCGGCGGACACCTGTTCCAGCACCTGGTAGGTGGCCTCCACCCCGCGGGCACGCAGCGTGGACTCGCAGAAGTCCAGCGCCACGCGCCGGTCGCCGGGCGGCAGTTCGGCGGGACCGGAGTCGAGCAGGGTCAGGCCGTGCACGGGGGCGTTGGCCAGCACGGCGCCGCGCACCACGAGCCCGCCATAGGAGTGGCCGAGCAGCAGCACGCGCCTGCCGTCGGCGGTCAGCTTCGCGACCAACTCGGCGAGCACGGCGCCCAGCGCGGCCGGGCGGTACGCGGACTCCACGTCCGGGCCGGGGGACTCGTACTGCCCGGGCAGGTCGATCGCGATGACCTCGATGCCCGCGTCGGAGATCGGATCGATCAGCGGGGCGAAGTCCTCCTTGGACCCGGTGTAGCCCGGCACGAGCAGCGCGGTCGCGCCAAGGTCCGTGCCGTGCGCCGGGGCGCGCAGCCCCGCGATCGGCCCATAACGCCCCGGCAGCTCGATCCGGGCGGCGCGGTTCGGGGTCAACGGTGAGGCAGGCGCGGCGTTCACACCGACGAGTGTGCCGTACAGCGGTGCGTCAACGCAGCGCCACCACCGTGCCGCCACGCTGTTCGAGCAGGACGTCACCCAGGGTCGACAGCCGGACGGGACCCGTGTAGCCCTTGCGGTCCACGGTGATCGTGCCCGAGCGGGCCCCGGTGAGCGGGTCCAGCACGGCCAGGCCCTCGGCGACCGGTACCAGCAGCTTGTCCGCGTAGACCGTGCCGGACCCGAGTGCGCCGTCCAGGGTCCAGGTCGGGCTCATGCCGCTCGGGTCCAGTGCGACCAGCTTCGAGCCGGAGTACCAGGTGATGATCTTCGCTCCGCCCGCGTAGCTCACCGCGAAGCTGCCCGCCTCGCACTTGCCGCCGGGGTCGAGCTGCTGGGTGCAGGTGATCGCGGTGCTCGGCTCCACCGCGGACTTCGGCGCCCCGGCCAGGTCGGCGTCGGGCACCGGCAGCGGGGCCGCGCCCACCTGGGAGCCCGCGTTGTCCCACACCACGAGCCGGTTCGGGTTGGCCACCGCCACCGCGACCCGCTGGTCGGTCACCGCGACGATCCTGGCGTTGCCGCCGGGCACCTCCACGCTGAACGCCACGTTCGGCTTCTCGCCGTCGTTCTGGGTGCCCTCGGGCTTGATCACCGTGAGCCGCTGGAAGGACTCACCCGCGCACTGCTCGATGACCGCCACCGAGCCGGCCGTGGCCGCCTGTGAGCTGTAGGTGCAGCCGGTCCTGGGCTGCTTGTCGTGGTTCACCACCGCGGTGACCGTGCCGTACTGCTGGGTCTGCACCAGGTCGGAGCGCCAGGTGTCGATCAGCTTCTTGCCGGTCGTGGTGAGGTAGGTGCCGTCGTAGAGCAACTGGGTGCCCAGCTCGGCGTCGCCGTTGCGCTGCGCACCCCGCGCGCCGGTCACCCCGTCCAGCTCGGTGACCTCGCTGCAGTTGTGCTCCTTGTGGTAGACCACGACGGCCTTGCCCCAGGCCGCGGCCACCGTGCACAGGTCCAGGTTGTCCCGCGTGTAGCTCCAGCGGGTGGCCCCGGTGACCGGGTCGTGGCCGATGACCTGGTGGCCCTCGGCCGTGACCACGGTCGGGCCGACCACCACGGGATCGGTGGTCGCCCCGCTGGCGGCCTGCCACAGCTGCTTCATCGTCGCGGGCACCGCGGTGGCACGCGGCGGGGCGGTCGCGGTCGCGGGGCCGGTGACCGAGGTGGTCGCCCTGGCGTCGCTGAACCACCACCAGGTGCCGGTGGCCGCGACCAGCACGAGCACGATCACCAGCACCGCGAGGAGATCACGCCTGCGGGTGAACCGCGTGCGTGGCCCGTCAGGTGGGGGCGGCTGCTGGTCGAGCGTCGTCTCGACGGGTTCCCGCAGCGGGTCCGCGGCCACGGCCGACCCCACCTGATCGTGTTCCACGTGACTAGTCTGCCGAAGAGTTCTGCTCGGCGGCACCCGCCTCGCCGCCCGCGACCTCGACACCGCTGCGGCGGCGGCGCCTGCGCCGGGCCGGGCGCTCCGCCGAAGCGGCCTCGCCCTCACCCTTGGCCTGCGGCTGCTCGCCGCTACCGGACTGCTCGGTCACCTCGACCCCGGCCCTGCGGCGGCGGCGCTGGCGACGCGGCTTGGCCTCGCCGTCCTCGGTGCTGCTCTCCTGGCTCGCGGGGCGGCTGCCGGTGCTCGCCTTGCCGCTGGACTTGGTGCCGCCCCTGGTGCGGCGGCTGCGCGTCTTCTTGCCGCCCAGGTCCTCCTCGGCCTCGGCGGACAGCCCGGCCCTGGTGCGCTGGCTCAGCGGCAGCCTGCCGGTGGTCTCCTGCGGGATGTCCAGGTCGGTGAACAGGTGCTCGGAGGTCGAGTAGGTCTCCACCGGCTCCGGGATGCCCAGTCCGAGCGTGTCGGAGATGAGCTTCCAGCGCGGCTCCTCGTCCCAGTCGACCAGGGTGATGGCCACGCCCTCGCGCCCGGCCCGGCCGGTGCGGCCGATCCGGTGCACGTAGGTCTTCTCGTCCTCGGGGCACTGGTAGTTGATGACGTGCGTCACACCCTCGACGTCGATGCCCCGGGCGGCCACGTCGGTGGCGACCAGCACGTCGACCTTGCCGGAGCGGAACGCGCGTAGTGCCTGCTCGCGGGCGCCCTGGCCCAGGTCACCGTGCACGGCGGCGCTGGCGAAACCGCGCTCGGCCAGCTCGTCGGAGATCTTCTGCGCGGTGCGCTTGGTCTTGGTGAAGATCATCGTGAGACCGCGCTCGCGGGCCTGCAGCGCGCGGGCGATCAGCTCGCTCTTGTCCAGGGCGTGCGCCCGGTAGACGAACTGCCTGGTGCGCTCGTGGATGGCGCCCGCGTCGTTCTCCTCGGCCCGGATGTGCGTGGGCTGGGTGAGGAAGGTCCTGGCCAGCTTGATGATCGGGCCGGGCATGGTCGCGGAGAACAGCATCGTCTGCCGCTTCTCGGGCACCATGCGCAGGATGCGCTCGATGTCGGGCAGGAAGCCCAGGTCGAGCATCTCGTCGGCCTCGTCGAGCACCAGGCCCTTGATCTTGCCGAGCACCAGGTGGCGCTGCTCGGCCAGGTCGAGCAGCCGACCGGGCGTGCCGATGACCACGTCGACGCCCTTGCGTAGCGCCTCGATCTGCGGCTCGTAGGGGCGCCCACCGTAGATGGCCAGCACCCGGATGCCCAGGTGCTTGCCCGCGTCGGTCAGGTCGTGCGTGACCTGAAGGCACAGCTCGCGGGTCGGCACGACCACCAGGGCCTGCGGCACGCCGTCACCGGGGGTGGTGATGCGGTGCAGCAGCGGCACGCCGAAGCCCAGGGTCTTGCCGGTGCCGGTGCGCGCCTGGCCGATGACGTCGTCACCGGCGAGCGCGATCGGCAGGGTCAGCTCCTGGATGGCGAACGTGCGTTCGATCCCGGCGGAAGCAAGGGCGCGCACGATTTCCTCGCGCACACCCAATTCGCCGAACGTGGGCGAGTTGCCCCGCACCGGAGCGCCCGCCTGCAGCGGGTGGGAGGTGTCGACCTCCGGCAGCCCGGAGTCGCTGTGGTCCAGCGTGACCGGGTCCAGATGTGTGTTGTTGCTGACGGTCAGAGTGATCGCCTCTCTCAATCCAGCACGCACGGGCCCTGGATGGGCCTCTCGACCACGACCTCGGGACCGTCGGGTCCGGCGAGGTGCGGGAGGGCCAGCGAGGAGTTGTGCGCGCACCCTTTCCACATGGCGGCCGCGCCGCCGTGCTGTCGCGCCTGGTCGTGCGGTGGGACACAGGGAGGACCGCCACGTCGCTCCCGGTCGCGTCGCCGCTCACTACCAGGCTTCGGGAGGGGAGTCTACCTGGCCCTACGCCGTACCGCTGGCGCTGTTTCGGCGCGGACCGCGGCGGCTACGCTCTGCCGACATGAGCGCGAGCGAGGCTGACCAGCGGCCCGGAGCCGCCACCAGCACAGTGGCCGAGGGAGTCGCCGACCTGTTGGGGGTGCTGGCCTACGGCGAGCTCTCCGCCTTCGACCGGCTCGCGGAGGACGCCCGCAGCGCGCCCACGCTGACCGGGCGGGCCGCGCTGGCCTGCATGGCGGCCGCCGAGATGGGCCACTACCAGTTGCTGGAGCGCTACCTCGCCGACCACGGCGTGGCCGTGGAGAAGGCGATGAGCCCCTTCGTGGCGGCCTTCGACGCGTTCAACGCCTCCACCGCCCCGCGGTCCTGGCACGAATCGCTGGTCAAGGCGTACGTGGGCGACGGGCTGGCCGCCGACTTCTACCGCGAGGTCGCGGGCTGGCTGGACGAGCCCACCCGTTCGCTGGTGCTCGACGTGCTCGCCGACACCGGCCACTCCGCCTTCGCCGAGCGCGAGGTCAAGGCGGCGTGTGAGGGGGATCGCACCCTGCGCGACCGGCTCACCCTGTGGGGCAGGCGGCTGCTGGGTGAGGCGCTGACCCAGGCCCAGTACGTGGTTGCCGAGCGGGACGGGCTGGCCGAGCTGCTGATCCGCGGCTCGGGGGACCTGGCGGGCATCGGTGCCCTGTTCAAGCGGTTGCAGCAGAGCCACACCAAGCGCATGGCGGCACTCGGCCTGGGCTGAGCGGGACTCGCGGGTGCCTGGACGGGACTCGCCGGTGTGTGGACGGGACTCGTCGGCGGCTGAGCGGGACTCGCGTGCGGGAGGGCGGGACTCGCGGGGGTGGTGTTCGCGGTCGGCGTACGCGGGTGGTGCGTGCCGCGGCTGTGGCCTGCACTAGCCTGACGATCAGCAAGCAAGTCGTGATCCGGAGGTCAGCGGTGGAGATCAAGATCGGCGTCGTGGAGAGCCCGCGCGAGCTCGTGGTGGCCAGCGACCTGTCGCCGGACGAGGTCGAGGCGCTCGTCTCCGACTCCCTGACCGGCAAGACCGGCCTGCTGACCCTGGTCGACGAGAAGGGGCGCCGCTTCGTCATCCCCTCCTCGCGGGTGGCCTACGTGGAGATCGGCGCCCCGGACGCGCGGCGCGTCGGCTTCGCGGTCGGCAAGTAGCTCGCAACACCACTGTGGCCCGGCAGCACACCGCTGCCGGGCCACAGTCGTACCCGGCTCAGTCGGCGGCGGGCACCGCGTCCACCTCGAACGGCGGGCGGCTGGTGCCGGTCACCCGGTAGCGCTGCCACGGGTCCGGGTCGGACAGGGTGGCCGTGGCCTCCCCGCCGGGGGTGCGCAGCACCAGCTCACGCCGCCCGCCCTCGACCAGCTTGGTGACCGCCTCGTCGGCGTCCAGGCGGCCGTACCAGTGGTAGCGGCCGTCGATGGGCTGGAAGTAGCCGCGCAGCACCGCGCGCACCGGCACCTCCGCCTCGTCGACGACGAGCGCGGCGGGCCCGGTGTAGCCCTCCTCCTCGTGCTCGTGGTCCTGTTCAGTCATCGCCGGTTCCTCCTCGTGCTCAGCCGGCGCTGGCCGGACTCTCGGGGTCGGGGACCAGGCGCAGCGCCGGTCCGAGGGACAGCGGCAGGTCCGGGTCGATGGCGATGCCGCCGGAGCGCAGCAGGCCCTCGATCGCGAACCAGATGATCTTCGTGAGGTACTCGGTCAGGCTCTGCCTGGTCATCGACTGGCGCTCCAGCCACCAGTCGCCCGCGCTCTGCACCATGCCGACCACGGCGTAGGCCCAGGGCTCGGCGCCACCGGAGTCCAGCTCGAACGCGCGCAGGTAGTCGCCGAGCAGCCTCGCCAGCGTGTTGGCGATCAGCTGCTTGTCCTGGCTGACCACGTCCTGCTCGACCGGCTTGTCGGCGAAGGACCGGCGCACCACGAAGTGGTAGAGGGCCGGGTGTTCCTCGATCGTGGACAGGTAGGCGTCCACGGCGCGGTGGATGCGCTCGTAGGGGGTGCCGTCGTCGACCAGCGCGGGCCGCATCCGTTCCAGCAGCATCTCGGTGCCGCGGTGGCCCACCGCGAGGTACAGGTCGGACTTGTCGGCGAAGTGTCGGTAGAGCACCGGCTTGGTGACCCCCGCCTCCGCCGCGATCTCGTCCATGCCCACTTCGGGACCGTGCTTGGTCAGCGCCCTGATGGTGGCGTCGACGAACTCCTCCCTGCGCGCTTCCCGGTGTGCCCGCCAGCGCTCCCGGCGTGCGTCACCGCCTTCTCTCGACCCCTTGACAGCTCGGCCCATGTGACGCACGCTACCAGAAGTTACCGTTACTTCCGGTAACAGTAATCCGACGGAGGAGCGATGACTCGATCGTTGAAGGTCGCCGACCGGGAGAAGACCGCGGAGCGGTTGCTGAACTCCTCGGCCGACAAGTTCTACGACCCCGAGGTGGACATCGACTGGGCGGCCCCGCTGGCGGAGGGCAAGTACTACATCCCGGAGCACCGGTCCTCGCTGTACGGCACCGAGGTGTGGCAGCGGCTCAGCGAGGAGCAGCGCATCGAGCTCACCAAGCACGAGGTGGCCAGCGTGGCCAGCGTCGGGCTGTGGTTCGAGGTGCTGCTGATGCAGATGCTGATCAAGACCGTGTACCGCACCGACCCGACCACCCGGCACGCCCAGTACGCGCTGACCGAGGTGGCCGACGAGTGCCGCCACTCCACGATGTTCGCGCGCATGGTCGAGCGCATCGGCTGCCCCGCGTACGGGCCGCCGCGCGGGGTCTACCACCTGGCCAAGCTGCTGCCGACGATCGGCTACGGGCCCGCCATGTACGGCTCGATCCTGGTCGCCGAGGAGATCCTCGACCGGATGCAGCGCGAGGCCATGGCCGACGACACCGTGCAGCCGCTGGTGCGCATGGTCAACCGGATCCACGTGCTGGAGGAGGCCCGCCACGTGCGCTTCGCGCGTGAGGAGGTCGTGCGCGGCATGGAGAACATGGGCAAGGCAGAGCTGGCCTACCAGCACTGGCTGATCGCCACCGTGTCGATGTTCGTGGTGCGCAGCATCATCAACCCGAGGGTCTACGCGGCGGTCGGGCTGGACCCGAAGAGCACCCGTCAGGTCGCGCTGAACAACCCGCACTTCCAGGACACCCTGCACTGGTCCGGCGAGCGAATCATGGGCTTCCTGAACGAGGTCGGACTGGTCGGCAAGCCCTGGATGTCGCTGTGGCGCAAGTCGTTCCTCGTCAGGTGAGTCCCTGGGACCAGGCTGCCCGCAGCCGGTTCACCACCGAGGACGGCACCGTTCTGCACGTGGTCGACGAGGGGCCGGCCGACGCGCCGGTCACCCTCGTCCTGGTGCACGCCTGGACCCTGGACCACACCACCTGGGACCGGGTCGCCGACGGGCTCGGCGGCAGCGTGCGCGTGCTGCGCTACGACCACCGAGGGCACGGCGGCTCGGCCCCGTCCCCGGAGGGCACCGCCAGGATCGAGCAGCTCGCCGACGACCTGGCCGAGCTGCTCGCCGACCGCGTGCCCACCGGGCGCGTCGTGCTCGCCGGGCACTCCATCGGCGGCATGACGATCATGGCGCTGGCCGAGCGGCACCCCGAGCTGGTCGCCGACCGGGTCTCCGCCGTGGCCTTCGTGGCCACCTCCTGCGGGGACCTCAGGACCCTCCGGCTGGGGCTGCCCAGGCCGGTCGCCGCGCTGGTGATGCGCGGCGAGCAGGTGGTCAACCGCAAGCTGGCCAAGCTGCCGCACAAGGTGATGCTGCGGCGCACCGCGGGCATCCGGCCGGGCGTGCGCTGGCTGCTGTTCGGCGCCGACCCGGACTGGCGGGACGTGGCCTCGGCCGCCGAGCAGTTCGGCCGCTGCCACCCGCAGACCCTGGTGGGACTGCGCACCTCGCTGGCCGAGCACGAGCGCAGGCAGGCGCTGGCCGCGTACCGGGACGTGCCGGTGCTGGTGCTCGCCGGCGGCGCTGACCGGCTGACGACCGTGCCGCACGCCAAGGTCATCGCCCGCGAACTGCCCGACGCGGAGCTGGTGATCTACCCGGGCGCCGGGCACATGGTGCCGGTGGAGCGCGGCACCGAGGTGACCGCACGACTGGCCGCACTGGTGGAACGGGTGGCGAAGCGATGATCGTCCAGGACCGCGAGCGCACCGCCGAGCGGCTGCTGAACTCCTCGGCGCGCAACTCCTACGACCCCGAGGTCGACATCGACTGGGACGCCCCGCTGGCGCCGGGCAAGTACTACCTGTCCCCGCAGCACTGCTCGCTGTACGGCACCGAACTGTGGCAGCGCATGGACGTGGCGCAGCGCATCGAGCTGTCCAAGCACGAACTGGCCAGCATCGCCAGCGTGGGCATCTGGTTCGAGGTCATCCTGATGGAACTGCTCGTCCGGCAGTCCTACGCCGACGACCCGCTGTCCCGGCACGTGCAGTACGCGCTGACCGAGGTCGCCGACGAGTGCCGCCACTCGGTGATGTTCGCCCGGATGATCGAGAAGATCGGCGCCCCCGCCTACGGCCCCGAGCCGACCGCGCGCAGGCTCGGGTCCTTCTTCAAGGCCACCGCGTCCGGCCCGGCCATGTTCGCCGGGATCCTGGTCGGCGAGGAGATCCCCGACGCGTTCCAGCGGGCGTGGATGAACGACGAGTCGGTGCAGCCCCTGGTGCGCATGGTGAACCGGATCCACGTGATCGAGGAGGCCCGGCACGTCCGCTACGCCCGCGAGGAGGTGCGGCGGCGCGTCCCGCGGCTGTCCCGCACCGCGCTGGCCTGGCACCGCGGCATGCTCGCCCGCCTGGCCTACGTGGTGGTCCGCAGCCTGATACACCCGGACGTGTACCGGTCCGTCGGGCTCGACCCCGTGCGGGCTCGCGGGATCGCACGGGCCAACCCGCACCACCGCGAGACCCTGCGCTGGGCGGGCACCAAGCTGATCGCCTTCCTGGACGAGCACCGGCTCATCGGCGGCTCGGGCACCCGGCTCTGGCGGGCCACCGGGCTGGTGTCCTAGGCCGTCCACCTGACAACCCGGGTGGATCCGCCCCGATCCACCCGGGTGCTGGCCCGCCCCGCGCGCGATTCCTGCGCGTGTCGGCGCTTCGCGGACGGTGTGTTTCGGCTTACCGAGCAGGCTCCCAGCTCGTGGGATTCCGCGCCGGAAGCGCGAACACGCCGTGCCGGTAGCGCCGACACGCGGTGCCGGTAGCGCCGACACGCGGTGCCGGTAGCGCCGACACGCGGTGCCGGTAGCGCCGACACGCGGTGAGCCGGGGGGTCAGTGCTGGAGTGGGAAGCCGCCGCCGATGCCGCGCCAGGCCAGGGTGGAGATCAGGGCGACCGCCTCGTCCTTGGTGATAGCGCCTTCCATTTCCAGCCAGAACCGGGCGGTGACCTGGCTCGCGCCGGTCAGGCCGACCGCGAGCAGGCGCGCCCGGTCGTGGTCCAGGCCCGCGTCGGCGGTGATCGTCTCGGTGATGGCGTCCACGCAGGCCGAGGTGGCCCGCTCGATGGCCTGCCGCACGGCGGGCTCGCCGCGCAGGTCGGACTCGAACACCATCCGGTAGGCCTGACCCTCGTTGGCCACGAAGTCGTAGAAGGCGCCGACGGTGGCGCGCACGCGCTGCTTGTTGTCGGTGGTGGAGCTCATCGCGGTGCGAACGCTGCCCACCAGCTCGTCCACGTGCGTCTCCAGCAGCGCGAGGTAGAGCTCCAGCTTGCCGGGGAAGTGCTGGTAGAGCACGGGCTTGCTGACACCGGCGCGCTCGGCGATCTCGTCCATGGCCGCGGCGTGGTAGCCGTTGGCCACGAACACGTCCTGCGCGGCGGCGAGCAGCTGCGCGCGCCGGGCCGTCCTGGGCAGCCGAACGCCGCGCCCAGCCTGTCCCACGCCCTGCGCGGTCTCAGTCATCTCGCCTCCACCAGCCTCGCAACCGCCCGCGCGCCAGAGGTCTGCCTGGTCGCCGGGTAGCAGAACCTTACTCGCCGGTAGTCCCCTTTCGGGAAGTCCCGTGCGAACTCTCCCTTCCCAGACATGTACACCAGGTGACGGAAGTGGTCACGGAAGTTGAACCTGGGGCATCCTGTCGGTATGACGACCGCGTCCTCGGCCGTGCTCCGAGGAGCCGGTCTGCCACCGACCGCACCCGCGCGCCCCTCACTGACCGCGGTGCCGCTGTCCACCGGGCAACTTCCCCCGCTCGACCTGTCCATACCGCCCTGGCCTGGGCGGATGCTCGAATCGGGCGGGGTGCGGCTGCACGTGCGCCAGGCGCCCTGCGTGGACCCGGACGCGCCGCTGGCGGTGTTCGTGCACGGGTTGGGCGGCTCCGCCACCAACTGGACCGATCTGATGGGTCAACTGTCAGCCTCGGTGAACTGCCTCGCGCTGGACCTGCCGGGTTTCGGCCGCACCCCGCCGCCGGAGGGCTACGACTTCAGCCTGGCCCGGCACACCGAGACCGTGGCCGCCTTCCTGGGCGGGCTGGACCGGCCGGTGCACCTGTTCGGCAACTCCATGGGCGGGGCGATCGCCCTGGCACTGGCCGCCGAGCACCCCGAGCTGGTCCGCTCGGTGACGCTGATCTCGCCCGCCATGCCCGACCTGCGCCTGGACCCCCGGCGGGTCGCCGACCCGAGACTGCCGCTGGCCTTCCTGCCGGTGGTCGGTGAGAAGGTGCGGGCCAGCCTGGCCGCGATGACCCCGCGCGAGCAGTCCGAGCAGGTGCTCAGGCTCTGCTTCGCGCGACCCTGGCTGGTGCCCGAGCACCGGGTGCGCGAGGGGGTGCTGGAGACCATCGAGCGCAACGGCCTGCCGTACTACCGCTCGGCGCTGGCGGGCAGCACGATCGGGTTGATCAAGGCATGGCTGCGGCCGAGGTCCGGGTCCCTGTGGCGGGTGGTGCCGAAGGTGCAGGCGCCGACCCTGGTGGTGTGGGGCGCGCAGGACCGCCTGGTGAGCGTGCGCAAGGCCCCGCGCACCGCTGGCCTGCTGCGACGGGGTCGGCTGCTGGTCCTGCCGTACACCGGGCACTGCGCGCAGATCGAGCGGCCGGTGACCGTGGCCAGGGCCGCGCTGGGCATGTGGGAGGCGGTGGACCGGGGCCAGTGGTGACCGGTTCCGCCACATGGCCTGCACGATGGGTGACCGGGCATGTGGCACCCTGGACACCGTGACCCGGACGACGCAGGAAGGCCGTGATGGTGAGGGCGAGCAGCCCAAGCCCCCGGCCAAGGTGTCGCCGATCCGCCCCGCCGTGACCCGCAGGCCGCCCGAGGACCGCTACCGCTCCGGCAGCAGGCGGACCTCCGCCCAGCCGCTGGCCGCCTCGTGGCGGCCCTCCAGCCAGGGCGAGCGCCCGAGCGCGGGCAAGCCGGCCAGGGCGGGCGGCAAGCGCGGGGTCGCCCGGTTCGCGGCCACCTACGGGTGGCGGGTCTACGCCCTGCCGGTGCTCGTGGTGGTGACGGCGCTGGTGGTGTTCAACGTGGCCCGCGCGCCCTCGGACTCCACGACGGGCACCGAGGCGGCGGGCACGACGACCGCGGGCCCGCCGGTGGCCACCGAGGGCAAGGTGCAGCCGGTGGACCCGAAGACCGGCACGGCCGTGCTGCCCCCCGGCGACGCGTTCCCGCAGGCGGGGACCGGGACCTGGCACGGGGTGGTCGGGGACGGCAAGAAGGTCGGCACCGGGCCGAAGCTCTACCACTACGGCATCGCCGTGGAGGACGGCATCGACCCGGCCGCCTACGGCGGGGACGACGCGTTCGCCAAGACCGTGGAGAGCATCCTGTCCGACTCGCGCAGCTGGGTGGGCCAGGGCACGATCTCGCTGCAGCGGGTGGGGCCGGAGTTCAAGGACCCGGACTTCATCGTCAGCCTGACCACGCCCAACACCGACCACCGGCCGGACATGTGCGGGTTCCAGATCCAGTTCGAGGCCTCCTGCTGGAACCCCAGCCAGGGCCGGGTCGTGATCAACCTGGCCCGCTGGGTGCGCGGTGCGGCGGCGTTCAACGGGGACATGGGGCTGTACCGCCAGTACGCGATCAACCACGAGGTCGGTCACGTGTTCGGCAACAACCACCGGGGCTGCGAGACCCAGGACGGGCTGGCCCCGGTGATGATGCAGCAGACCTTCGGGGTCTCCGACGACTACGTCTGGCAGCTCAACCAGGTGGACCCGTTCAACAAGTCGGCCGTGCCCAAGGACGGCAAGACCTGCAAGCCCAACGCCTGGCCGAACCCGCAGAGCGTGCCCGGCGCGCAGCAGCCCACCCAGTGAGACGACTTTCCCACCGGGAAGACATTCGGGCAGGCTGGCGTTGCTGCCAGGGGAGGGTTACCCCTTGCACCGAGGAGGACAGATGCCGCTTCCGCCGCTCGTCGAGCCAGCCGCGGAGCTGACCAAGGAAGAGGTCGCGCGCTACAGCCGCCACCTGATCATCCCGGACGTCGGGGTGGACGGGCAGAAGCGGCTGAAGAACGCCAAGGTGCTGGTCGTGGGAGCGGGTGGGCTGGGCAGCCCCGCGCTGCTCTACCTGGCCGCGGCCGGTGTCGGCACGCTGGGCATCGTCGAGTTCGACGTGGTCGACGAGTCCAACCTGCAGCGCCAGGTGCTGCACGGCCAGTCCGACGTGGGCCGGCCCAAGGCCGAGTCCGCGCGCGACGCCGTCGCCGAGATCAACCCGTTCGTCAAGGTCAACCTGCACCAGCTGCGCCTGGACTCCTCCAACGCGCTGGACGTGTTCGCCGACTACGACCTGATCCTGGACGGCACCGACAACTTCGCCACCCGCTACCTGGTCAACGACGCCGCCGTGCTGCTCGGCAAGCCGTACGTGTGGGGTTCGATCTTCCGGTTCGAGGGCCAGGCCAGCGTGTTCTGGGCCGAGCACGGGCCGCAGTACCGCGACCTCTACCCCGAGCCGCCGCCGCCGGGCATGGTGCCCTCCTGCGCGGAGGGCGGGGTGCTGGGTGTGCTGTGCGCCTCGATCGGTTCGATCATGGTCACCGAGGCGATCAAGCTCATCACCGGCATCGGCGAGACCCTGCTGGGCAGGCTGATGGTCTACGACGCGCTGGAGATGACCTACCGGACCATCAAGATCCGTAAGGACCCCAACGCCGACAAGATCACCGAGCTGATCGACTACGAGGCGTTCTGCGGGGTGGTCTCCGACGACGCGCGCAGCGCCGCCGCCGGGCACACCATCACCCCGTTGGAGCTCAAGCAGAAGATCGACGCGGGCGAGAACTTCGTGCTGGTGGACGTCAGGGAGCCGCACGAGTACGAGATCGTGAAGATCCCGGGCTCGGTGCTGATCCCCAAGGACAAGATCCTCTCCGGTGAGGCCCTGTCCGAACTGCCGCAGGACAGGCCGGTGGTGCTGCACTGCAAGTCGGGTGCGCGGTCCGCCGAGGCCCTCGCGGCCTTGCACCAGGCCGGATTCCGCGACGCCGTGCACGTGGGCGGCGGGGTGCTCGCCTGGGCCCGCGAGGTGGACCCGAGCCTGCCGACCTACTAGCCCGTGATGTCATGAAAGTGCCGTATGCGACATCAGATGTCGCATACGGCACTTTCATGACACGGCACTGCGGTCGGCGCGGTCCCCCAATTCCGGCGCCGCACCCGGTAGCGTCGCCAGCTGTGACGACTTCCCTCGAGCCGCCCCCGCCACACGTGTGCGCGGCTTTCGGCGCGCGGGGGAGTGAGCCGGAACTGATCGACGGCGGCCCGGTGTGGCGCTGCGCGGAGACCGCGATCCGGCCGGCCCCGAACCCGGCCGAGGCCGCGTGGGTCGCGCAGACCCTGGACGCCCTGCACGTGGAGAACCTGAGGCTGGGCCGCCCGCTGCGGTCCACCGACGGCCGCTGGGTCGTCGGCGGCTGGGCGGCCACCCGCTACCTGTCCGGCCGCGCCGAACCCAGGCACGACGAGGTCGTCGCCGTCTCGATGCGCCTGCACGAGGCGACCAGGCCCCTGCCGCGGCCCCGTTTCCTGGACGCCCGCAGGGACGTGTTCGCCGTCGCCGACCGCTGTGCGTGGGGCGAGGAACTGGTCGAACTGGACCAGGACAAGGGCGGCAGGCTGTTCGAGCTCGTCGCCGCCCTGCGCCGCCCGGTCGGACTGACCCAGCAGGTCGTGCACGGGGACCTGTTCGGCAACGTGCTGTTCGCGGGCAACGCGCCGCCCGCGCTGATCGACTTCGCCCCGTTCTGGCGGCCCGCCGAGTGGGCCGCCGCCGTGGTCGTGGTGGACGCCCTCGCCTGGGGCGGCGCCGATCCGGGCCTGGCCAGGCGCTGGGCGCACCTGCCCGAGTGGCCGCAGGCGCTGGTGCGCGCCCTGTTGTTCCGGCTCGCCGTGCACGCGATGCACCCGCGCTCCACCGCGCAGTCCCTGCGCGGGCTGGAGAAGGCGACCCACCAGATCACCGAGTTGGTCTGACACCTCACAGCCCGCCGTGAGCGGCTGAGCGGGCAAGTTGCCGCCGCCGAAACCTCGCGGCACCGATGGGCAACAAGCGCTGCCTACCGTCGTGCGCAAACAGCGACGGGAGGCCCCAGTGCACGCTCCCCGCAGGGTGGTGGTGATCGGGTACGGCATGGCCGGTGCCCGGCTCGCCGAGGAGATCAGACGACGTGACCCGGCAGGCGACCGGGTCGAGCTGACCGTGCTGGGCGCCGAGCCGATGGCCGCCTACAACAGGGTGCTGCTGTCCAGTGTGGTGGCGGGCACGATGAGCCAGGACGCGGTGCGGCTGCACGAGCACGACTGGGCACAGCACCACCACGTGGACCTGCGGCTGGCGGCGACGGCGGTGCGGATCGACCGGTCCCGGCGGCAGGTCGTGCTGGCCAGCGGCGAGCAGGTCGGCTACGACGCGCTCGTGCTGGCGACGGGCAGCAGCGCGTGGATCCCACCGACACCGGGCCTGGTCGCCGAGGACGGCGAGCTGGCAGAGGGCGTCGTGGCGTTCCGGACGATGGCCGACTGCGAGCGGATCCTGGAGTCGGCGCGGGCCGGGGCGCCGGTGGCCGTGCTCGGCGGGGGACTGCTCGGGCTGGAGGCCGCGCGCGGGCTGGCCGGGCGGGGCAACCTGGTCACCGTCGTGCACCCGGCGGGCCACCTGATGGAGCGCCAGTTGGATGGCGGCGCGGGCCGGGTGCTGGCCCGCACACTCAGTGGCCTGGGCATCGAGTTCCGGATCGGCCAGGCGGCCACCAACTACCTGCCCGGTGACGGGCTCAAGCTCGCCGACGGCAGCCACGTGCCCGCCGACCTGGTCGTGGTGTCGGCGGGGGTGCGCGCGGAGACGATGCTGGCGGCGGACGCCGGGTTGTCGGTGGACCGTGGTGTGCTGGTGGACGACGCGCTGCGGACCAGCGACCCGAGGGTGCACGCGCTGGGCGACTGCGCGCAGCACCCGGGCACGGTCTCCGGGCTGGTGCAGCCCGCCTGGGAGCAGGCCGCCGTGCTGGCCGACCTGCTCACCGGCACCGACCCGGCCGCGCGCTACCGGGGCACGCCCGTGGTGACCCGGCTCAAGGCGCGGGACGTGGACCTGGCCGCGCTCGGCGAGGTGCACGTGGACGTGGACTGCGCGGAGGCCGAGGTGCTGTGCGTCGCGGACCCGGTACGCGGTCGCTACGCGAAGTTGGTGCTGCGTGACGAGCGCGTCACCGGCGCGATCCTGCTGGGCGCGCCGGACGCGGCGGCGGCCGTCACCCAGCTGTTCGACCGGGGTGCGCCCGCGCCCTCGGACCGGCTCGCGCTGCTGCTGGGCCGCGCGCTGCCGGTCGCGGCCTCCGGCGCCGGGGACATCCCGGCCGCGGCGGTCATCTGCAAGTGCAACACCGTCAGCAAGGGCCAGTTGGTCAGCGGGTGGCGCGAGGGCGCCCGCAGCATGTCCGCGCTGGCCGAGCGGACCCGCGCCACCACCGGCTGCGGGGGCTGCTCGGACCAGGTCTGCGGGGTCCTCGACTGGCTCAACACCCAGGAACCGGCGCAGCTCACCTAACGGAGGAACCAGCTCATGAGCACCACCCTCGAAGCCGGGCGCACCACCCCGCGGCCGCGCCGGTACTGGATCGACCAGTGGGACCCGGAGGACGAGGGCTTCTGGGCGGCCACCGGGCGGCGCGTGGCCAACCGGAACCTGTGGTTCTCCATCCTGTCCGAGCACGTTGGCTTCTCGATCTGGAGCCTGTGGTCGGTGATGGTGCTGTTCATGGGCCCCGCCTACGGGTTCTCGGCCGCGGACAAGTTCCTGCTGGTGTCCACGCCCACCCTGGTCGGCGCCGTGCTGCGGCTGCCCTACACCTTGGCGGTGGCCCGGTTCGGCGGTCGCAACTGGACGATCTTCAGCGCCGCGCTGCTGCTGGTACCCACCGTGGCCGCGGGCTTCGTGCTGCACCCGGGAACCCCGCTGGGCACCTTCCTGGTCGTGGCCGCGCTCACCGGGGTGGGCGGCGGCAACTTCGCCAGCTCCATGACGAACATCAACTCGTTCTTCCCGGAACGGCTCAAGGGCTGGGCACTGGGCCTGAACGCGGGCGGCGGCAACCTCGGCGTGGCCGCCGTGCAACTGGTCGGCCTGCTGGTACTGGGCACGGTCGGCGCCACCCAGCCGCTGCTGGTGCTGTGGATCTACATCCCGCTGATCGTCATCGCGGCCACCTGCTCGGCGCTGTTCATGGACAACATCTCCAGCGTGCGCGGGGACACCGGGGCGATGCGCGAGGTGGTCCGCGACTTGCACTGCTGGGTGATGTCCCTGCTCTACGTCGGCACCTTCGGCTCGTTCATCGGCTACGGCTTCGCCTTCGGCCTGGTGCTGCAGAACCAGTTCAAGCAGACCCCGTTGCAGGCCGCCGCGCTGACCTTCCTGGGCCCGCTGCTCGGGTCGATCTCCCGGCCGGTGGGCGGCTGGCTGGCCGACCGGTGGGGCGGCGCCAGGATCACGCTGGTCAACTTCGCGCTGATGGCAGCGGGCACGGTGATCACCATCCTGGCCTCACAGGCCGGTTCCCTGCCGATGTTCGTGATCGGGTTCATCGCCCTGTTCGTCTTCTCCGGAGTGGGCAACGGTTCCACGTACAAGATGATCCCGGCGATCTTCCGCGCCAAGTGCGCCGAGCCGGTACAGGCGCGCAGGCTCTCCGGTGCGCTGATCGGCATCGCGGGTGCGATCGGCGCGCTGGGCGGGCTGTTCATCAACCTGGCGTTCCGCGCCTCCTTCGCCGCGGTCAACAACGGGGTGCCCGCCTTCGTGTCCTTCCTGGCCTTCTACGCGGTGTGCTTCGCGGTGACCTGGCTGGTCTACCTGAGGCCCGGTGCCCGCACCGCCCTGTGACCTGCGGCGGGAGTGTTCTGTAACAGCGGCGAAATGACGGCGGCACCGGGGCGACACGGTCCCGGCACAGCATGGACGGACGAGGAGGACGGCTGATGACGCGCACACTGGTCGTGGTCGGCAACGGCATGGTGGGCCACCGCGCGGTGCAGGCACTTCGGGACCGCGACGCGGAGGGCACCTGGCGTGTTGTCGTGCTGGCCGAGGAATCCCGTCCCGCCTACGACCGGGTCGCGCTGTCGTCCTATGTGGACACCTGGGACGCGGGGACGCTGAGCCTGCCCGAGCACGACGAGTCGGTGCAGGTGCGGTTGGGCGATCCGGTGCGGCACATCGACCGTGCGGCCAAGGTCGTGACCACCGCTAGCGGGCACGAGCAGGGCTACGACGCGCTGGTGCTGGCCACCGGATCCCGCCCGTTCGTGCCGCCGGTGCCCGGCCACGACCTGCCGGGCTGCCACGTGTACCGCACGATCGAGGACCTGGACCTGATCCGCGCCAGCGGCGGGCGGTCCGCGGTGGTCATCGGCGGTGGCCTGCTCGGCCTGGAGGCGGCCAACGCCGTGCGGCTGATGGGCATGGCGCCGAAGGTGGTCGAGCTCGCACCGAGGTTGATGCCCCTCCAGGTGGACGAGGGTGGTGGCGCCCTGCTGCGCCGCCAGGTCGAACGCCTCGGTCTGGAAATCCACTGTGGAGTATCCACTGTGGCCGTGGAAGCTGGCGGGAACGGCGCTGCGGCTGGGGTTTCGCTGGCGGATGGCACGAGGCTGGACGCCGACGTGGTGGTGTTCTCCGCGGGAATCCGGCCCCGCGACGAACTCGCCCGTGAGTCGGGGCTCGCTGTGGGCGAGCGTGGCGGCATCCTCGTCGACGAGAGCTGCCGCACCTCGGACGAGTCGATCTACGCGGTCGGCGAGTGCGCCTGCCTGGAGGGCAGGGTCTACGGCCTGGTCGGCCCCGGCTACGCCATGGCGGAAGTCGTCGCGGACCGGCTGCTCGGTGGAGGTGCCGTCTTCCCCGGGGCGGACACCTCCACCAAGCTCAAACTCCTGGGCGTGGACGTGGCCAGCTTCGGCGACGCGCACGCGGCCTCACCCGGTGCGCTGGAGGTCGTGCACAACGACCCGGTCTCCGGCTCGTACCGCAAGCTCGTGGTCTCCGACGACGCGCACGTCCTGCTCGGCGGTGTGCTGGTCGGGGACGCGAGCCAGTACGCGACCCTGCGCCCGCTCGTCGGCAGGCCGCTGCCCGCCGACCCGGGATCCCTTGTGGCGCCTGCGGGCGGTGTCGACCTGGCGCTGCCCGACGAGGCGCAGGTGTGCTCCTGCCACGCCGTGACCAAGGGACAGATCACCTGTGCCATCAACGAAAGCGGCTGCACCGACGTGGCTTCGGTCAAGTCGTGTACGAAGGCCGGCACCGGCTGCGGTTCGTGCGTGCCCATGCTCAAGCAGCTGCTCGACGAGTGCGGTGTGGTGCAGTCCAAGGCCCTGTGCGAGCACTTCGAGCAGTCGCGCGCCGAGCTGTTCGAGGTCGTGCGGGCCACCGGGATCAGGACCTTCTCCCAGCTGATCGCCGGGTACGGCAAGGGCCGCGGCTGCGACATCTGCAAGCCGGTGGTCGCCTCGATCCTGGCCTCGCTGGCCACCGGGCACGTGCTCGACGGGGAGCAGGCGGGCCTGCAGGACACCAACGACCGGTTCCTGGCCAACCTCCAGCGCAACGGCACGTACTCGGTGGTGCCGCGCATCCCCGGCGGGGAGATCACCCCGGAGAAGCTGTTGGTCATCGCCGAGGTGGCCAGGGACTTCGGGCTCTACACCAAGATCACCGGCGGGCAGCGCATCGACCTGTTCGGCGCCACCGTGGACCAGTTGCCGCCGATCTGGCGCAGGCTGGTGGACGCCGGATTCGAGTCCGGACACGCCTACGGCAAGGCGCTGCGCACGGTGAAGTCCTGCGTGGGCACCACCTGGTGCCGGTACGGGGTGCAGGACTCGGTGGCGCTGGCCATCGACCTGGAACTGCGCTACCGGGGGCTGCGTGCCCCGCACAAGATCAAGGCCGGGGTCTCGGGCTGTGCCCGCGAGTGCGCGGAGGCCCGCGGCAAGGACTTCGGCGTGATCGCCACCGAGTTGGGCTGGAACCTCTACGTAGGCGGCAACGGGGGTTTCAAGCCCCGGCACGCCGACCTGCTCGTGTCCGATGTGGACACCGAGACCCTGGTGCGGGTCATCGACCGGTTCCTCATGTTCTACGTGCGCACGGCCGACCGGTTGCAGCGCACCGCCGCGTGGATCGAGGCCATGGACGGCGGCCTGGACCACCTGCGCGAGGTGATCGTGGACGACAGCCTGGGCATCTGCGCCGATCTGGAGTCCGCGATGGCCGAGCACATCGACTCGTACCAGGACGAGTGGCGGGGTGTGCTGGAGGACCCGGAGAAGCTGGCCCGGTTCAGTTCCTTCGTCAACGCGCCGGGCGTTCCCGACCCGACGATCTCCTTCCGCGAGGAACGCGGGCAGCGCGTTCCGACCGTCCAACTCGGTATGCCGACTGAAGGTCTGCTTGCAGGACCGAACATTAGTGAGGTGGCAGCACGATGACAGCTGTTGACGAGCTCACCTGGACCGCCGTGTGCGAGTTCGGTGACCTGGAGCCGGAACGGGGAGTGGCCGCGCTGCTGCCCGGCGGCGAGCAGGTCGCGTTGTTCCTGACCTACGCGGGCACGCTGCACGCACTGTCCAATGTGGATCCTTTCAGTGGTGCCGCGGTGCTCTCGCGGGGCATCGTCGGCGACAGAACAGGTATGCCGGTGGTCAGCTCCCCGGTCTACAAGCAGGCGTTCGACCTGACCACCGGGCAGTGCCTGGACGAGCCGGATGTGCGCGTGCGGACGTATCCTGTCGTCGTGTGGGACGGATTCGTGCGAGTGGGGTCGCCATGACCGAAGTCGGTCCGCTCGCCGGGTTCACGGTCGGTGTCACCGCTGCGCGGCGGGCCGACGAACTCGGCGCGCTGCTGTCCCGGCGGGGCGCCGTGGTGCAGCACGCCCCGGCGATCCAGATCGTGCCGGTGCCCGACGACACCCAGTTGCGGCACGCCACCCAGCGCCTGCTGGACGAGCGGCTGGACCAGGTGGTGGCGACCACGGGCATCGGGTTCCGCGGCTGGGTTGAGGCCGCCGAGGGCTGGGGACTGGGCACGGAGTTGTTGCGCCACCTGGGATCGGCCACGGTGCTCGCGCGCGGACCCAAGGCGCGCGGCGCGGTGCGTGCCGCCGGGCTGGTGGAGGCGTGGGCCCCGGCCTCGGAGAGCAACGCCGAGCTGTTGCAGTACCTGCTCGACAACGGCGTTGCCGGGCAACGGATCGCGGTGCAGTTGCACGGGGAACCGTTGCCCGACTTCGTGAACAGCCTGCGTTCGGCCGGTGCCGAGGTGGTCGAGGTGCCGGTCTACCGCTGGACCGGGCCCGCCGACCCCGCCCCGCTGGACCGGCTGGTGGACGCGGTGGTGGCCCGCCAGGTCGACGCCGTGACCTTCACCAGCGCGCCCGCGGCGGCCAGCACGCTGGCCCGTGCCGAGCGGACCGGGCGCGGGCGGGCTCTGCGCTCCGCGCTGGCCGGGGACGTGCTGGTGGCCTGCGTGGGCCCGATCTGCGCCGGTCCGCTCACCGCGGCGGGAATCCCTTGCGTGCAGCCGGAACGCGCGCGGATCGGCTCACTGGTCCGTGAGCTCTCGGTGGAACTGCCCGCACGCGCGCAACGACTTCGTGTCGCCGCAAGCGATGTGGAACTGCGCGGCCAGGCCGTTGTCGTGGACGGCCAGCTGCGGCCGGTGGCCCCCGCGCCGATGGCCGTGCTGCGCGCCCTGGCCGATCGACCGGGGCACGTCGTGTCCCGTCAGGACCTGATTGCCGTGCTGCGCCGCAACTCCAGCCCGTCACGCGGGGTCGAGGAGCACGCCGTGGAGACCGCGGTCGGCCGCCTGCGCACCGCGCTGGGCGTGCCGCGGCTGGTGCAGACCGTGGTGAAGCGCGGCTACCGGCTTGCCCTGGAGCAGGTATGACACTCGTACTCGTCGCACACGGCACCCGCGAGCCCTCGGGCGCGGTGACCGTCAACGCCATCGCCGACGCCCTGCGCACCAGGCTCGCCCACGTGCGGGTCGAGGTCGCCTACGTCGACGTGCACGGCCCCTCGGTGACCGAGGTGGTCCGCGCGGTCGGCGGTCCTTCCGTTGTCGTGCCAGCGTTCCTGGCCAGCGGCTACCACGTGCGCGTGGACGTGCCGGAGCAGGTGCGCCGCAGCGGCCGCGGGGTCGTGACGATCACCGACCCGCTCGGACCCGCCCAGCCTGTCGTGTCCGCCGTCCAGGACAGGCTGGCGGCTGCGGGGTGGCGGCCCGGTGACGCCGTGGTGCTGGCCGCCGCGGGGTCCACGGACCGCCGGGCCCTGGCCGACGTGCGCCGGGCCGCCGACCTGCTCAGCGCCGGGACCGGGACCGAGGTGCGGGTCGGCTACGTCAGCACCGGCCCGTCGGTGGCCGAGGCGGTGGCCGCCGAGCGGCTGCGCGGTGGGCGGGTGGCCGTCGCCTCGTGGCTGCTGGCCCCGGGCCTGTTCCACCGGCGGCTGGCCGAGTCGGGCGCCGACCTCGTGGCCGAACCGATCGGCGCACACCCCCGGCTGGTCGAGCTGCTGGCCTGGCGCTACCTCACCGCCCGCGGCCTGATGCGCGCCGCCTGACCCACCCTCCGGCGAGTCCCGCTCAGCCGCACGCGAGTCCCGTCCACAGGCGCGCGAGTCCCGCCCATGGGTGCGTGAGTCCCGCTGAGGCGTGCGTGAGTCCCGTTCATGGGTGCGTGAGTCCCGCTGAGCCGCGAGCCCGGCCTAACTGGCGAGCGGGACTCACGCACCTCAGGCCGGGACTCACGCACCTCAGGCCGGGACTCGCGCGCCTCAGGCCGGGACTCGCCGTCACCGGAGCGGGCCGTCACCGGAGCGGGTCGTCACCGGCTCACTCGAACAGGCCGAGCTGGGGCTCGTCGGCGGGTTCGGTGACGGCTTCCTCCCAGCGGTACTTGCGCAGGTCCACCTTGCCGTCCACGGCCAGCACGCCCTCGGCGCGCAGGCGGTCCAGCTGCTCGTGTGCGATGTGTGGCGCGCAGGTGCCGTTGGCGCGCAACACCCGCTGCCACGGCAGGTCGTGCCCGTCCTCCTGGAGGACCTTGCCGACCATCCGCGGCGACGGGGCCCGCGCGATGTCGGCGATGTCCCCGTAGGTCGCGACCCGCCCCTCCGGGATGCGGGTGATCACTGAGCGGATCAGCTCAACGAGTTCCTCGTCCATCGGACAAGCCTGTCAGACGAACTCCGCGACCAGTGCACCGAGTTCGCCCGGGCGGTCGACGTACACCACGTGGCCGCAGTCCAACTCGTGCAGCGCGAGCTTGTCGCCCAGGTGCCGCTGACAGGCCCGGACGAACTCGGGCTGCACGAAGTCCGCCCGCAGGGCGCGGATCAGCAGGGTCGGCAGGTCGGCGGGCGGCAGCACCGCGGGGCGGGCCATCTCGCTCCAGGCCACGACGGCCATGGCCGGGTTGTATCGCAGCCGCCAGCGGCCGTCGGCCTCCTGCACGGCGTTGTCGGCGAGTTCCTCGGCCACGAGGTCCTCGGTGGCGGCGGGCCAGCGCTCGTGCTGGGCGGCGCGCACCTGCTCGAAGGAGTCGAACCGCTCCGGCCACAGCTCGGACTCGGCGATCTCCCGCGTGGCGGCGGGCGGCAGGCCGGTGGACGGGTCGACAAGCACCAGCCTGCTCACCCGCTCCGGGGCGGAATCGGCCAGGTGCAAGGAGATCGTGCCGCCGTAGGAGTGGCCCATGACCGGGATCTGGTCCAGTCCGAGCGAGTCGAGCACGCCGAGCACGTCGGCCACGTGCTGGCCAAGGTGCCACGGGGGCAGTGCCGTGGACCGGCCGTGCCCGCGCAGGTCGGGGGCGATCACCCGGTGGCCGGGCAGCTGCTCGGCGGCGAACCGGCGCCAGCGCGCGCCGTGGCCGGACAAGCCGTGCAGGGCCAGCAGGGGCTTGCCGTCCGCGGGACCGAACTGGTGCAGCTGCAACGGTGTCATGCCAGCAGGATAGGGATGCGGGCCCGAGGTCGGTCCGCCGCCAGCTCGGCCTCGGGCCCGCAAACCTGGTTCAGCCGGTGAACTTGCCGATCACCTTGCTGAAGTCGTTCGCCTTCTGGTTGACCCCGCTGCAGGTGTCCCCGTCACCGCCCGAGCCGCAGGCCCGGTCCCGGTTGGCCGACCAGTAGGTCAGCCGGGCCAGGTGGTTGGTCTGCGCGTAGGACAGGATCGAGTTGAAGTTGGCCAGGGTCACCGTCTCACCGGCGTTGTCGGTCTTGCCGTTCATCGAGGAGATGCCCATGTGGCTGTAGGCCGTGGCGTCCGACCAACCGAAGCTGCTCTTCAGCAGGTTCTTCAGGCCCTCGGCGGCGGACTTCGTGTGTGCCCACATGTCCCCGCCGTTGCTGAAGTCGAAGGGCATGATCGACCAGACGTCCACGCCCGCGTCCAGCGCCTTGCCCTGCTTGATCAGCCGGGCCCCGTCCCCGTTGGGGCCGGAGGTCTCGGTGCCCATGGTCACCACGACCTTGATGCCAGGGTTCTTCTGCTTCACCAGCTTCAGCGCGCCCAGCACGCGGTCCTGCACGGCGGGCGTGGACATCTCGGTGTTCTCGATGTCGATGTCGATCGCCTTGAGCTTGAACTGGTCGATCACCTTCTGGTACGCCCCGGCCAGCGCGCTGGCGCTGGAGCAGTGCTCGCCCAGCTTGTTGCCCGCCCAGCCGCCGAAGGACACGATCACGTCCCCGCCCGCGTTGCGCACGGCGTTGATCGTGTTGGTGGCGGCGCTCGCCCCACCGTCCCAGGTCGGGCTGCACCCGCCGTTGGACAGCACGAAGGCGATCGTGAACGCCTTGAGACCGGTGGCGGACATGGTGGACGCGACGTTGGGCTGGTACCCGGCGCCGAGGTAGATGTAGGGCGAGGCGGTGACCGGGTTGACCGCCTGCGGGGCGGCCTGCGCCGAGGGCACGGCCAGAGCGAGCGCGCCCGCGCCGAGCAGTCCGGCGGTGAGCGCCGTGGCGATGCGGCGCCGCGTCGTCTTCATCGGGTCCTCCTGCAGGGTGGGAGTCGGAACCGACGGCGGTGACTCACAGTGGACTAGACCAGTTGGGACCGTCAAGAAGGTAGCCGTTCGGAATCGGTCAAGGATACGAATGGCGGCAGGGGGTGGCCGCCAGGTGGGCGATGGCGCCCCCGCTCGATTTTGGTCTATACCACTTAGGGACGCACCTCTGGCCGCCGCGAGGTCCAGCACGTAACCAGGAGGTTCGCGATGCGCTTGCGCACCCTGATCGTGATCGGGGCCGCCGCCACGGCCACCCTGCTGACCCCCGGTGTCGGCGATGCCGCCGCCGGAGCCGCGCTGCCAGTCGCCCCGTACGTGGACATGGGCGCCTGGCCGACCCCGAGCCTGTCCGCGATGGCCAAGGCTGGTGGCCTCAAGGGTTTCACGCTCGGCTTCGTCACCTCGGCGGGCTGCAAGGCGAGCTGGTTCAACGCCTACGACCCGCGTGCCGGGTGGCAGGCCGACGAGATCGCCAAGATCCGCTCGGCCGGTGGGGACGTGAAGGTCGCCTTCGGCGGGGCCAGCGGCATCGAGCTGGCCCAGGCCTGCACCGAGGTCAACGCGCTGGCCGCCGAGTACAGCGCCGTGGTCAAGGCGTACGGGCTCAAGTACATCGACCTGGACATCGAGGGCGCGGCGGTGGCCGACCCGACCTCCATCCAGCGCCGCTCGCAGGCGCTTTCCCAGGTGCAGAAGGCCAATCCCGGGCTGAAGGTCTCGCTGACGCTGCCGGTGCTGCCCAACGGGCTGACCACCGACGGGCTGAACGTGGTCAAGGCGGCCAAGTCCGCGGGCGTGGACCTGGACATGGTCAACATCATGGCGATGGACTACTACCAGGGCCCCGGCGACCAGGGCGCCAAGGCGATCTCGGCGGCCAAGGCCACCCAGGCGCAGCTGAAGTCCCTGTACGGCCTGTCCGACGCCGCGGCGTGGCAGAAGGTCGGCCTCACCCCGATGATCGGGGTCAACGACTCGGGCAACGAGATCTTCACGCAGGCCAACGCCGGTGCGGTGGTCGCCTTCGCGAAGTCCGTGCACCTGGGCATGCTCTCGTTCTGGGAGCAGGGCCGCGACGCCAACGCCTGCAACGGCCCGCTCTACAAGTGCACCAACATCGCGCAGCAGCCCTACGAGTTCTCCAAGATCTTCGCCGGGTACGCCGGCTGATCCGCGGGCGCGGCGGCCCCTGTCCACCCCCTGCCGGACAGGGGCCGCGGCCCGGGTGAACCGAATCGGTGATTGGTTCGTACCAATCCTCATCGGATCACTCGAGGAGGAGTGCGATGACCTCTCGCAACCGCGCCCTGCTGGTCGGTGGGGTGCTCACCGCCGCCGTGGCGGTCGGCATGGCCGCCGCGTTCCAGGCGGGCACCGACCCCGCGCACGCCGCCCAGCAGCGCCCTGCCGCCGCGGGCAGCACGATCACCGTGGCCCCGTACGTGGACATGGGCCTGTCCGCCGACAAGCTGGCGCAGTTCGCCAGTTCCGGTGGCATCAAGTCGTTCAGCCTGGCCTTCGTCACCTCGGCGGGGTGCAAGGCGAGCTGGTTCAACGCGCACGACATCGCCTCCGGCTTCGGCCTGGACCAGATCGGCAGGATCCGCGCCGCGGGCGGGGACGTGAAGGTCTCCTTCGGTGGGGCCACCGGCATCGAGCTGGCCCAGGCCTGCACCGACGTCAACGCCCTGGCCGCGGAGTACGACTCGGTGGTCAAGAAGTACTCGCTCACCCACATCGACCTGGACATCGAGGGCGCGGCGGTGGCCGACCCCGGTTCGGTCCAGCGCCGCTCGCAGGCGCTTTCCCAGGTGCAGAAGGCCAATCCCGGGCTGAAGGTCTCGCTGACCCTGCCGGTGTTGCCCAGCGGGCTGACCCAGGACGGGGTCAACGTGGTCAAGGCGGCCAAGGACGCCGGGGTGGACGTGGACCTGGTCAACATCATGTCCATGGACTTCGGCACCCCGGAGAGCGACATGGGCGCGCGGGTGATCGAGTCCGCGCGCAGCACGCAGAAGCAGCTCAAGCAGGTCTACCCCGAGCTGTCGGACGCGCAGGCGTTCAAGAAGCTGGGCATCACGCCGATGCTGGGCGTCAACGACACGCAGACCGAGGTGTTCAGTCAGGCCAACGCCAAGGCCGTGGTGGCCTTCGCCAACGCCCAGCACGTGGGCTACCTCGGCTACTGGGAGCAGACCCGCGACGCCAACGCCTGCACGGGTGCGCTGTTCCAGTGCACCAACATCGCCCAGCAGCCCTTCGAGTTCGCCAAGATCTTCGCCGGGTTCACCGGCTGAGGTGTCGCGGTGGCGGCTTTCGGGACAGCGGGTGCCCCGAAAGCCGCCACCGCGGCGTGCCCAGGCAGATCGGGCCGGACGCGCTGGACTCAGTCGTCGTACGGGTCGTCCGAGCCCGCGCCCCAGGCCGACTCGTCCGCGGCCTCCGGGTCGATGATCGCGAACCGGGTACCCAGCGGGTCGGACAGCACCGCGACCCGGCCCAGCGCCGAGGTGTACGGCTTGAACCGCAGCCGGGCGCCCAGCCGCCGCGCCCGGTCCAGGGTCGCCTCGAAGCCCAGGTCGGGGTCGACCGCGAACTGCGCGATCCAGCGCGCGGGCACGTCCGGCGGGGTGTCCAGCGCCATGCGGACGCGGGCCAGCACCGACTCACCGCCCGAGTACCACACCACGTAGTCGAACTTGCGCCCGTCGCCGAACTGCCGCTGCTCGTGACCGAACACCGCGCCGTAGAAGCGATCCGCCAGCGTGGCCCGCGCGGTGACCAGCTCCGCCCACACCAGTGAGCCCGGCACGCCCGCGGTGAACCGCCACGCCTGGCTCGGCACGCACAGGCCGACCCGCGTGCCCGCCGGGTCGCGCAGCAGCGACCTGCCCTCGGGGTCCGGTTCGCCGATCAGCTTGCCGCCGTAGCGCTTCGCGCGCGCCGCCGTCTCCGTGAAGTCCGAAATGGACAGGTACGGGGTCCAGCCGAGCGCGGCCTCGGGTTCGTGCCGCACACCGGCCACGGGATCGCCGAACAGGGTGGCCACCGCTCCCTCGAACTCCCAGCCGAACAGTGCCGAGTAGAACCGCTTGGTAGCGGCCGGGTCCGGGGTCGAGATCTCCAGCCAGCACGGGGTGCCGGTGGCCGTGGTCGTCATGCCGATCGGTGACATGGGGTCGCCTCCTTCGGGTCCAGAGGTGCCGCTTTGAGTATCTCATGACCAACCCTTTACTTTCGACCCCGACCGCCACTTGTCGGTGTCCCGTGGTTCCATCGCACCCGTGGCACCCAGCACCGCACCGAGCCTGGTCCGGCGGCCCGCGAACCCGCGGCGCCCGCCGCGCTGGGACGCGCGCGCCGAACGCGTGCTGGAACACCCCGGCGGGCCGCTGCGCGTGCTGGGCGGTCCGGGCACCGGCAAGACCACCCTGCTCGCCGCGGTGGCCGCCGACCGCGTGCTGCGCGCCGGGGTGGACCCGGAGAACGTGCTGGTGCTCACCGCCAACAGGCGTGCCGCCGTGGCCATGCGCTCGAGGATCACCGCACTGCTCACCGGTCAGGGGCCCACCCGCACCGCCCGCGAGCCGCTGGTGCGCACGGTGCACTCCTACGCCTTCGCCGTGCTGCGCCTGCAATCCGCCCGCGACGGCCTGCCCCCGCCCCGGCTGCTCGCCGGACCCGACCAGGACGCGGTGGTCCGCGACCTGCTGGCCGGTGACATCGAGCTGGGCGCCGACTACTGGCCGCCCAGGATCCGCCCCGCCCTGCCGCTGCCCGGGTTCGCCGCCGAGCTGCGCGACCTGGTCCTGCGCGCCGCCGAGCGCGGCATGGGCCCCGAGGACCTGATCCGGTTCGGCCGCGAGCAGGAGCACCCGGAGTGGGTCGCCGCGGGCACGTTCTGGCAGCAGTACGAGCAGGTGACCCTGCTGGCCGGCGCCGAGGCGCAGGAGGCCGCCGCCCCCGCCATGGACGCCGCGGAGCTGGTCGCCCAGGCCCTGCTGGCCTTCGACGTGGACCGGGGGCTGCTCGCCGAGGAGCAGGCCAGGGTGCGCCACCTGCTGGTGGACGACGCCCAGCACCTGGACCACCAGCAGCACCGGCTGATCCGCGCGCTGGGCGCCTCCGCCGCGGAGATGATCGTGGCCGGTGACCCGGACCAGGCCGTGTTCTCCTTCCGCGGCGCGGATCCCACCCTGTTCACCGAGCACGGGGACGGGCCCGTGCAGACCCTCGCCCTGGACCGCCGCATGGCCCCGGAGGTGCGCAAGGCCGTGCAGCGCCTGAGCGGCCGACTGCCCGGCACCGGCCCGCAGCGCGAACTGCTCGGCCCCGAGCAAGAACAGCGCGGGTCGGTCCAGGTCCGCCTGCTGGCCACGGCCGCGCAGGAGGCCACCTGGATCGCCGACCAGTTGCGCCGGGCGCACCTGCTGGACGAGGTGCCCTGGTCGGAGATGGCGGTGCTGGTGCGGTCCACCGCGCACTCGCTGCCGGTGCTGCGCCGAGCACTGCTGGCCGCCGGTGTGCCGCTGGCCGTGCCGGTCGACGAGCTGCCGCTGGCGCAGTTGCCCGCGGTGCGCCAGTTCCTGGTGCTGCTGCGCTGTGCGGCCGATCCGTCCTCAGTGGACCCGGAGACCGCCGCGTTCCTGCTCGAATCGCAGCTCGGCGGCGCGGACGCGTTGGCGCTGCGTCGATTGCGCCGCGGCCTGCGCAGGCTGGAGCTCGCCGCCGGTGGCGAGCGGTCCAGCGGTGAGCTGCTCGTCGAGGTGCTGCTGTCCAACGACGCGCTGGCCGCGCTGGAGGACGCCGAGGCCGCGCCGGTGCGCAGGGTCGCCCGCCTGCTGCGGACCGCGACCAGGGCCGTGCGGGCAGGCCAGGGCCTGGAGCAGGTGCTCTGGCAGCTCTGGCAGGACAGCGGCCTACAGGACCGTTGGCTCGCCCTGTCCGGTCGCGGTGGGCAGACCGGCGCCCAGGCCGACCGGGACCTGGACGCGATCGTGGGCGTGTTCGACGCGGCGGCCCGCTACGTGGACCGGCTGCCGGGGGCGAGCATCTCCGGCTTCGCCGACTACCTGGCCGCACAGCAGATCGTCGGCGACTCGCTGGCGCCCACGGCACCGCTGGGCGAGGCCGTGGAGGTGCTCACGGCGCACGCCGCCACGGGTCGCGAGTGGACGGTCGTCGCGGTGCCCGGGGTGCAGGAGGGCTCCTGGCCGAACCTGCGCAGCCGCGGCACCCTGCTCGGCGTGGAGCGGATGACCGACCTGCTGTCCGGGGTCGCGCCGGAGGACGTCGTGTCGGCCACGGCCCCGCTGCTGGCCGAGGAGCGCAGGCTGCTGCTCGTCGCGGTGAGCCGGGCCAAGCGCACCCTGCTGGTCAGCGCGGTGCGCGGGGAGGACGAGCAGCCCTCCCGCTTCCTGGACGAGCTCGACGGCACCGCCACGGACCCCGACGCGGCCGCCCGCCCGGTGTTCACCCCGCCGCGCGGGCTGGTGCTGGCCGAGCTGGTCGGTGAGCTGCGCCGCGTGGTGTGCCAGGACGAGGAGCCGCTCGACCGCCGCCAGCGGGCCGCCGCCCAGTTGGCCAGGCTGGCCGCCGCCGGGGTGCCCGGGGCGCACCCCGACTCCTGGTACGGCCTGGCCCCGGTGTCCACCACCAGTCCACTCTGGACCGATGGCGAGCTGATCACCGTCTCGCCCTCCACCATCGAGGTGCTCACCAAGTGCCCGCTGCGGTGGATGGTGGAGCGGCACGGCGGTGAGGACCCCGCGCAGCTGGCCTCGATCACCGGCACGCTGGTGCACGCGCTGGCCCAGGCCGCCGCGACGGGCGCGGACCTGGCCCAGGTGCGGGAGAAGCTCGAACAGGCCTGGGCCTCGGTGGACGCGGGCGCCCCGTGGTTCTCCCGCAAGGAGCGCGTCCGGGTGGAGCGCATGCTGGACACGTTCATGGCCTGGTTCGACCGCAGCCGCACCGAACTGACCCAGGTGGCCGTGGAACAGGACCTCAGCGTGGACGTGCCCCCGCAGCCGGGTGGGCCCTGGCTGCGCGTGCGCGGCCGGGTGGACCGGCTGGAGGTGGACGCCGAGGGCAGGCCGGTGGTGGTGGACATCAAGACCGGCAAGACCCCGGTCACCAAGAACGAGGCCGAGCAGCACCCGCAGCTGGCCATCTACCAGCTCGCCACCCAGCTCGGCGCCTTCGAGAAGCTGGGCGTGGCCGAGGACCCGGGCGGGGCGCGGCTGCTCTACGTCGCCAAGCAGGACAAGACAAGTGGCGCCGCCGAACGCGGCCAGCAGGCCCTGGACGAGGAGGGCAGCAAGGTCTGGCTGGATGTGGTGCAGAAGGCCGCGGCCTCCTGCGTCGGACCCGACTACACCGCCACCGAGAGCAGCGACTGCCCGCGCTGCCCCGCCCGGCCGTGCTGCCCGCTGCACGAGTCGGGACGGCAGTTGGGGGAGTGATCGCCGACTCGACCCACCCCGCCCGGTTCGGGTGATCGGCCCAGTACGACCTACCGTGGTGCCTGTGCATCAGGTCAGCCCGCAGGAGGTGGCGGAGGCGCTGGGCCTGCCGCCGCCCACCGCGGAGCAGGCCGCCGTGGTCGCCGCCCCCGCCGAGCCCGCGCTCGTCGTGGCCGGGGCCGGTGCGGGCAAGACCGAGACGATGGCCGCCCGCGTGGTCTGGCTGGTCGCCAACGGGCTGGTCACCCCGGACCGGGTACTCGGGCTGACCTTCACGCGCAAGGCCGCGCGGCAGCTCGCCGACCGGGTCAAGTCCCGGCTGCGCAGGCTGGCCGGATCGCCACTGCTGGACCGGGTCGACCCCAGCGGGGACCGGCGCGCCGTAGTGCTGTCCACCGAGCCCACGGTGCTGACCTACCACGCCTACGCCGGGCGGCTGGTCGGCGAGCACGGCCTGCGGCTGCCGGTGGAACCCGGTGCGCGGCTGCTCACCGAGACCGCCGCGTGGCAGCTGGCGCACCGCGTGGTGTCCACCTGGACCGAGGACCTGGACACCGACAAGGTGCCGGTGACGATCACCGGCTACCTGCTCCGGCTGGCCGGTGAGCTGGCCGAGCACCTGGTCAGCCCCGAGCAGCTCACCGAACACGCCGAGCGGCTGCGGCAGGCCATCGAGTCGGCGCCGCGCGCCCCGAGGCAGCGCGCCGACCTGCCGGTGGCCCTGCGCGAGATCGTTGAGGCACAACGCCTGCGGGTGGCGCTCATGCCGCTGCTGGCGGAGTACGGCGTGCGCAAGCGCAGGGAGGCGGCGCTGGACTTCGCGGACCAGATGTCGCTGGCGGCGAAGCTGGCCGCCGAGCACCCGGAGGTGGTCGAGGGGGAGCGGGCCCGCTACGGGGCGGTGCTGCTGGACGAGTACCAGGACACCGGGCACGCCCAGCGCGTGCTGCTGCGCTCCCTGTTCGGCATGGGGGCGCCGATCCCGGTGACGGCCGTGGGCGACCCGGCACAGGCGATCTACGGCTGGCGCGGGGCCAGCGCCGCGAACCTGCCCAGGTTCACCACCGACTTCCCGCGCGCCGACCTGCGGCCCGCCGCCAAGTACGGGCTGCTGACCAGCTTCCGCAACCCGCCCGAGGTGCTGGCGATCGCCAACGAGCTGTCCGGCCCGCTGCGGGCGGCGGGCCTGGACGTGGACGAGCTGCGCGCCAAGCCGGGCGCGGGCGAGGGGGACGTGCGGTGCGCGCTGCTGCCCGACGTGCGCAGCGAGGTGGCGTGGCTGGCCGACGAGCTCGCGGCCCGGTGGGAGGCGCAGCTGGACGCCGAGGGCAAGCCGCCCACCTCGGCGGTGCTGGTGCGGCGGCGGGCCGACATGGCCGCGATCGCCACCGCGCTGCGCGAGCGCGGGCTGCCGGTCGAGGTCGTGGGCCTGGGCGGGCTGCTGGACGAGCCCGAGGTCCGCGACCTGTACAGCGCCCTGCGGGTGCTGGTCGACCCGCTGGCGGGCACGGCCGCCGCGCGACTGCTCACCGGGTCCCGCTGGCGGTTGGGCGCCGCCGACCTCGCCGCGCTGTGGAAGCGCGCGGGGGAGATCGCCGGGCGGCGCACCCCCGTGCCCTCGGACGACCCGCTGTCGGCGATCGCCGAGGCCACGCCGGGGGAGCACGCCGAACAGGCCGGGCTGGTCGACGCCCTGGACGATCCCGGCGATCCCGAGCAGTACTCGGAACAGGGCGTGCGGCGGATCCGGCGGCTGCGTGGTGAGCTGATGGCCCTGCGCAGGCGCCTGGACCAGCCGTTGCCCGAGCTGGTGGCCGACGTGGAACGCACGCTGCTGCTGGACATCGAGGCCGTGGCCAGGCCCGGCCGGGTGGGCCGCGCGCACCTGGACGCCTTCGCCGGGGTCGTCGCCGACTATGCCGCGGCCAGCCCGTCGGCCTCGCTGGCCTCGCTGCTGGACTACCTGCGCACCGCCGAGAACGCCGAGGACGGGCTGGAACCCGGCGAGGTCGAGGTGGCCGAGGACCGGGTGCAGGTGCTCACCATGCACGCCGCGAAGGGCCTGGAGTGGGGGATCGTCGTGGTGCCGCACGTGGTGCGCGATGTGTTCCCCGGCAGGCGCAAGTCGGCCTCCTGGCTGAAGTCGATCACCGAGCTGCCCGCCGACCTGCGCGGTGACGCCCAGGACCTGCCGAAGTTGAACCTGGCCGGTGCGAGCAACCGCAAGGAGGTCGAGGAGGCGCTCGCGATCCACTCCGAGGAGTTCGAGGAGCGACGGCTGATCGAGGAACGCCGCCTGTGCTACGTGGCGCTGACCCGCTCCGAACGCGTGCTGCTCGTCTCGGGCCACTGGTGGGGCGAGACGGGGGAGAAGCCGCGCGGGCCCTCGGAGTTCCTGGACGAGGTGCGGGCCGCCGTGGAGCAGGGCGACCGCCCGCCCGGGGTGGTGGACGAGTGGGCCCCGCCGCCCGCTGAGGACGAGAAGAACCCGCTCGCCGCCGCCGTGCGCACCGCGACCTGGCCGATCGACCCGCTCGGGGCCCGCCGTGAGCCGGTGGCCGCGGGCGCCGCGATGGTCCTGGCCGCGCTCAACGGTGCGGCGCCCGCACCAGTGCCCGTCCTGACCGCGGTTCCGGTCGAGGAGGAGGTGCCGCTGCCCGAGCCACCGCCCGAGGACGAGGAGTTCCCGCCCGAGTACGAGGACTACTACGAGCAGGACCCCTACGCCGAGGACCCGCCTCCCCCCGACTACCCCGCGAATCCCGCTGACCCGCTGGCGAGTCCCGCCAACCCGTTCGCGAGTCCCGCTGACCTGCACACGAGTCCCGCTGACCACCCTGCGAGTCCCGTCCACCTGCTCGCGAGTCCCGCCGACCCGCTGGCGAGTCCCGCTGACCCGCTGGCGAGTCCCGCTGACCCGTTCGCGAGTCCCGCTGAGCCGCTGGCGAGTCCCGTTGACCTGCACGTGAGTCCCGCCGAGCACAACGCGTCAGGCCGGGACTCGCGCTCCCCAGACCGGGACTCGCGGGTGGGGGAGGAGGACCCGGAGGGGTGGGCCGCGGACGTGGAGGTGCTGCTCGCCGAGCGGGAGGCCGCGCGCAGCCGTCGCGAACTGGTCGCGCTGCCCGACCAGCTCACGGTGAGCCAGCTCGTGGAGCTGGCGGCCGATCCCGACGAGCTGGCCCGCAGGCTGCGACGGCCGCTGCCGTTCCCGCCCAACGCGCTGGCCCGCCGGGGTACCGCCTTCCACGCCTGGCTGGAGCGTCGCTTCGGTGCGACCACGCTGCTGGACCTGGACGAGTTGCCCGGTGCCGCGGACGAGACGGCCCGCCCGGACGCCGACCTGGAGCAGCTGTGCGCGGCGTTCCTGGCCAGCCAGTGGGCGGACCGGGTGCCGCACGAGGTGGAGGTGCCGTTCGAGACCGAGGTGGACGGCGTGTCCGTGCGCGGCCGGATGGACGCGGTGTTCCGCGACGCCGACGGGGGCTGGACGGTGGTGGACTGGAAGACCGGTGCGGTGCCGGACGCGGCGCGGCTGCCCGCGCTGTCGGTGCAGCTGGCCGCCTACCGGCTGGCCTGGGCCGCGCTCAAGGACGTGCCGCTGGAGCAGGTCCGCGCTGCGTTCCACTACGTGCGGCACGACCACACGCTGCGGCCGACGGACCTGCTCGACGGTGCGGGGCTACGGGAGCTGCTCCGCTCCGTTGCGCGGGGCTAGCACCGCGGTCGGGTCGACCACGGCGGGCTCGTCCTGGTTGACCAGCCGGTCGTAGAGCACCTCGAGCAGCCACCGGCTGAACGGGGACGGCCCGAACTCCTCCGCCCGGTTCTCCGGCTGGACCTGCACGCTGGCGCTGTCGTCTCCGGCGCAGGTCACCAGGCCCACCCCGTAGTAGTCCAGCTCGATCAGCGGCCACGGGTCGTACTCGCCGCGCTCGGGCACCACCACGGCGCAGGGCGCCAGGGTCATCAGCGTGCCGCAGGCCTCCAGGGCCTGGTCGGCGTCGGACTCGCTGATCAGGATGCCGACGAGGTCCACGGCCGGGACCGGGACCACGTCGTGGAAGGTCGGCTCGAACCAGGAGTGGAACCACGAGGGATCCGGGGCTGGCGGCCACCCGTTCGCGGTCCGCCACTGGTGCACGTCGGCACGCAGCCGAACCACCGCCGACACTCGTTGTCCGAGTACGGCCACCTCCGAGATGACTGTGCCCTGCCAACCGAGGGCGGACACAGCGTGCTTGGCTCGCGACTGCACGCGATCATCCTATGGTCGTCGCCGGGCCGGCGACAGTGGCTTGCAGAAGGAAAATTGCATTCTGGATGTAACTCACATGGCGGAACGGCGCACTCGCAGCGCCCAGGACACGAGCGGTAGCTGAAGTGGTAGCCGTGCGTACACCGCCAGCCGCTGTGGCAGCGGCTTGTGCCGGTAGTCGGCGGCCATCTTGATGTTGGCGGGGAACACCGCGAGGAACAGTCCGGCACTGGCCAGCGCGCCCAGGCGCCTGGTCTTCGGGGCCGCGACGGCTATTGCGCAGCCCAGTTCCGCGACCCCCGACAGGTAAGTCCAGGTCCGGGGCTTGCCGGGCAGGGCCTTGGGCACGATCGAGTCGAAGGGCTTGGGGGCCACGAAGTGCAGCACACCCATGCCGCCGAGCAGGGCCGCCAGCGCGACCGCGGGACGACTGGAGCTCAACGCGGCCCCTGTGCTCAATGATTCGCTCGCAAGCTCGCTCATTGCCAGACGATGACATGACGGGTCCCTCCGAGGCGAGGGTTGCTGGTCGACGCGGGCGTCGCCGCCGGATGTGAGAAGTTACCACAGTGAATGTGTGATCAGTTGAAAAGTTACCTAGGGTGAAACCGGGAGGCACGCTCCGCTCGGATCGGGCGGGTGGTTACCCTCCCGCACCATGAGCTCCAGCGGTGACGGACTGGCCGAACGGCCGGGGCACTCCCTCGTCGGGGTGATCCAGATGCCGGTGACCGTCGGCAGCCCGGTTCGCTCCATCGTGCGCAGGGTCATCTGGGCGCTGCTCGCACTGGCGGCGACCGTGGCGATCGTCTACGCCGACCGGACCGGCTACCGCGACGCCAACGGCAACGGCCAGCCGCTGAGCCTGCTCGACTGCATCTACTACTCCACGGTGTCGCTGTCCACCACGGGCTACGGGGACATCACCCCGGTCACCGAGACCGCGCGGCTGGTGAACGTCCTGGTCATCACCCCGCTGCGCGTGCTGTTCCTGATCGTGCTGGTCGGCACCACACTCGAGGTGCTGACCGAGCGGTCCCGTCAGACGTTCAAGATCCAACGGTGGAGGCGCAAGGTGCGGGACCACGTGGTCGTCGTCGGGTACGGCACCAAGGGCCGCTCGGCGGTCAGCGCGCTGCTGGGCGAGGGCACCGACCCGGCCAGCATCGTGGTGGTGGACACCGAGCGGGCCAGCCTGGAGGCGGCCTCCGCGCAGGGCCTGGTCACCGTGCACGGCTCGGGTACCCGCTCGGACGTGCTGCGGGTGGCCGGTGTGCCCAGGGCGCGGGCCGTGGTGGTGGCCGCCAACCGGGACGACACCGCCGTGCTGGTCACGCTGACCGCACGCGAGCTGGCGCCCAAGGCCCAGGTGGTCGCGGCCGTGCGCGAGGCGGAGAACGTGCACCTGCTGCGCCAGTCCGGGGCCAACTCGGTGGTGGTGTCCAGCGAGACCGCGGGCCGCCTGCTGGGCATGGCCACCAGCACGCCCTCGGTGGTGGACATGGTGGAGGACCTGCTCACCCCGGACGCCGGGCTGGCCATCGCCGAGCGCGAGGTGGAGACCGGGGAGATCGGCGGCTCGCCCCGGCACCTGTCCGACATCGTGCTTGGCGTGGTGCGCGGCGGGGTGCTGTTCCGGGTGGACGCCCCGGAGGCCGACGCCATCGAGGCGGGCGACCGGCTGCTCTACGTGCGTAAGGTGACCCCACCCGCCACGGTGAACCGTTGAACAGGCCCCACTTTCGTGGGGTTATGCGCACCCCGCCACAGCTCTAGCGTGATCGGTTGGTCCTCTTACCCTGCGGGAGCCAACCATGTCAGTTCGACGTATTCCCCTGCCATTGAGCGGGATCGTGGCCGCACTGGCCGCCACCGCGGTCGTGCTGCTGCCCCAGGCGGCGGCCACCAGTACGGTCGCGGCCACCGACAGCACGGCCAAGGCCCAGCCCACCTACGTCTACCGGGTGTCGCACTCGGTGGACACCGTCGAGAAGCTGTTCAGCCACGGGTTCGACGTGCTCGAACAGCGTGACGGCGAAGACCTGTTCGTGCTCGGCACCGCTGCCGAGGGCGACCGCCTGCGCGCGGCCGGGTTCACCGCCACCCCGGAGTCGGCGATGGCCCCGCCCGCGTGGACCCCGCCCAAGCAGCGGGCCAGCAACGACCAGCTCAGCCCGTCCGACGAGGGCGAGACCTACTACGGCGGCTACCACACGGTCAACGCGCAGTACGCGCACCTGGACCAGGTCGCCCAGCAGCACCCCGACCTGGCCAGCACCGTCACCTACGGGCAGTCCTGGCTCAAGAGCAAGGGCCGCGGCGGCTACGACCTGCGCGCCATCTGCATCACCAAGAAGCAGACCGGGGACTGCCAGCTCAACCCGAACTCGACCAAGCCGCGCTTCTTCCTGATGGGCCAGATCCACGCCCGCGAGATCACCACCGGGGACGTGGCCTGGCGCTGGATCGACTACCTGTCCAGCAGCTACTCCACCGACGCCACCATCAAGAAGCTGTTGGACACCACCGAGATGTGGGTGGTGCCGATCGCCAACCCGGACGGGGTGGACATCGTGCAGCAGGGCGGGGACTCGCCCAACCTGCAACGCAAGAACGCCAACAACAGCAACGGCAGCAACTGCGGGTTCAGCGGCCAGATCGGCGTCGACCTCAACCGCAACTACGGCACGCACTGGGGCGGCGCCAGCACCTCCAGCAGCCCGTGCAACGAGGTCTACAAGGGACCGAGCCAGGACTCCGAGGTGGAGAACACCGCCATGGAGAAGCTGTTCCGCAACCTGTGGCCCGCGCGGCGCGGCACCGGCACCACCGACCCGGCGCCCGCCGACACCAAGGGCATCATGATGACGATGCACAGCGACGCCAGCGTGGTCATCTTCCCCTGGGACTACAGCGCCACCGTGCACACCGGCAACGACGCCTCGCTGCGCGCCATCGGCCGCCAGCTGGGCTCGATCACCGGCTACCAGTACGGCCAGGCCGGTCAGGTGCTCTACAACGCCTCGGGCAGCACCGACGACTGGGCCTACGACAAGCTGGGCGTCGCCAGCTTCACCGTCGAGGTCGGGGACAACACCGGCCGGGGCTGCGGCGGCTTCCTGCCCGAGTTCTCCTGCCAGGCCAGCTTCTTCTGGCCGAAGATGAAGCCCGCACTGGTGTACGCGGCGCAGCAGGCCGCGGCGCCGTACGCGAATCACTGAGGTGTTGCCGCGTGCCCTGGCGAACCAGCCGGGCACGCGGCACCCTTGTCCGCCATGAGGCCCGTTGACCTGGTCGGGCGCACCGAGCTGCTGACGGCCGTCACCGAGGGGCTGCGCGCGTCCGGGCGGGTGGTCCTGACCGGGCCGCGCGGCATCGGCAAGTCCGCGGTGCTGGCCGCCGTCGCCGCCAGGGCCGGTGAGCCGGTGCTGGCGCTCAACCCGGCGCGCTCGGACCGGGACCTGCCCTTCGGCGCGGTGGCCGACCTGTTCTGCGCGCTGCCCGCCGAGGACCTGCCCGAGGGACAGGCCGCCGCGGTGCACGCCGTGCTGCGGCACACCAGCCGCGACGGCCGCGAGGTGGACCCGCTCGCGGTACGGCTCGCGCTGAGCACGCTGCTCGGCCGGGCGGCGCCGGTGCTGCTGGTGATCGACGAACTGCCGCACCTGGACCCCGACAGCGCCCGCGCCCTGGACCACGCCCTGCGCAGGCACGCCGAGGTGCACGTGCTGGCGGCCGGTCCCGGCGGTGAGCTGTGCGGGCCCGACCGGGTTGAGCTGACCGTGCCGCCGCTGGACTTCGACGAGGTCGCCGAACTGCTCGCGGCGGACGGTGTGCCCTACCGGCTGGCCTGGTCCATCCACCGGCTCAGCGGCGGATTCCCCCACCTGGCAAGGGAACTGGGCCGTGGCCGCCAGCACGCGGCGGCCGAGTTGGCCCGCGCCTGGCTCGCCGAGGCCCCGGCACCAGCGCTGCTCGTCGCGGCACTGGCCGCCAGGCCGACGCCCAGCCTGCTGCGCCGGGCCTGCGGGCCGCGGGTCGAGCGGGAGCTCAGGGCGGCCACCGCGGCCGGTCTGCTCACCGTGACCGAGGACCGGATCCGTTTCACCGCGGGCATCCTGCCCGACACCGTGATCGCGGACAGCGACTGGACCGAGCGCGCCGCCGCGCACACCCTGTTGGCCGGGGCCGTGCACAGCCGCGTCGAGGCGGCCGGTCACCGGGCGCGGGCCACCGACGGGCCGGATGCCGGGCTGGCGGCCGAACTCGCCGCCGGGGCGAGCGCCTCGGTCCGCCGCGGCGACTGGTCGACCGCCGCCGAACTGGGCCTGCTGGCGGCCGAGCGCACGCCGCCGCAGGAGCCGGAACTGGTGCTGCGCCGACTGGTCGAGGCCGCCGCGGCGGCGGGCAGGGCGGGCCGGGTGGAGCTCGCGCGCCGGGCCGCGGACCAGGCCCTGGCCCGGGATGACTCGCCAGACAACGGGGTTCGCGTGCGACTGGCCATTGTGGACGCTGCGGGGCAGGCCATCGACGACTGCGACGAACTGCTCGCCGAAGCCGCTGCCGCCGCGGGGGAGGACCCGGCACTGCTGGCGGGAGTTGTTGTGCGCCAGGCCATCAAGGCCAACCTCGCCGAGGGCGACCCGGTCCGTGCCCGTGCCGAGGCCCGTCGCGCAGCCGTCCTCGCGGCGCAGGGCGGTGATCCGGCCACCGAGGTCATGGCGCTGACGATGCAGGCCAGGATGGAGCGCGTGCTGGGTGATCCGGCCGCACGGCAGACCCTGGAGTTCGCGCTGGGCGTGCCCGGCCAGCCCGAGCCGAGGGAACTGGGCAACTCGCCGCGTTTCCTGGCCGCACGGCACGCGCTGTTCGACGACCGGCTCGTCGAGGCCCGCACGAGGTTGCTGGAATTGCTGCCCGCCGCCCAATTGGCCGGTGCCACCGAGTACGTGGAGATCTCCCGCAGCCTGGCCGAGGTCGAGGCGCGGGCCGGTCGGTGCGCGGACGCGCTGGAGCACGCGCGCCGTGCGGTGGCCGCCACCCGGCGGCTCGGGCTGTCGCCGGGGCCCTCCCTCTACACGGCCGCGGTGGCCGAGACGGCGGGCGGCAGCTTCGCCCGTGCCGCCGACTACGCGCGTCGCGGGGTGCAGGCCTCCCGCGAGGAGCACGACGTGGTCTTCCTGTCCCGCAACCTGCACGCGCTGGGTCTGGTCGAACTCGTCACCGGGGACCCCGCCCGCGCCCTGGAGGTGCTCCGCCAGGTCGGCGAGCTGGAGGCCGGGCAGCACGTGGCCGACCCGTCCCTGCTGCGCTGGCACGGGGACCTGGCCGAGGCGCTGGCCGCCACCGGCTCACCCGACCTGGCCGCCGACCTCATCGAGCGGGTGGGTCCCCGCACCCCTGCCGTACAGGCCTGCCTGGACCGCGCGCAGGCTGCCTGCCTGGTGGCACAAGGCGATCCGTCCGGTGCGCTGACAATTCTGTCCACTGTGGAGTGTGCGTTCGAATCGCTGCCGCTGGAGCGCGGGCGGACCCTGCTCGCGGTGGCCAAGGTGGAGCGCCGACTGCGGCACTGGGCGGCGGCCCGCGCCGCGCTGGAGACCGCCGTCGAGCTGTTCGAGGCCAGCGCCGCACGGCCGTGGCGGGAACTCGCGCTGGCCTCGATGAGCCCCAGGCCCAGCGGTGCCGACTCCGCGCTGACCGCCGCCGAGGAGCGGCTCGCCGAGCTGGTGGTGCAGGGCGCCAGCAACCAGGAAGCCGCCGACAAGCTGTTCCTGAGCGTGAAGACCGTCGAGTCCATGCTGACCCGGATCTACCGCAAGCTGGGCGTCTCCTCCCGCGCGCAGCTGGGCAACCTGCGCCGCGGATAGGGCTCGCAAGGGTTTCCCCCGATGCTCCGGCAGGGGCGCCGGGCAGAGGCTGGGTGCCCCTGCTCCCTGCCCCACAAGGAGATCGACCGGTGAAGACACCCTCACGTGCTCACCTCCTCGCCGCTGGCGGCCTGGTGACCGCGCTGGCCGCTGCTGCCGCGCTGATCCCGGCATTCAGCGCAGCCAGTACCTCCGAACACCCCGTGGCCTCGCCCGGCATGCTCGCGGCGATGCGGCGCGACCTCGGCCTGACCGCCGAGCAGGCCAGTTCCCGGCTCACCCAGGAGGACGCCGCCCAGGCCGTGGCAAGGCAGGTCCGCCAGGAGCTCGGCGCCGTGCAGGCCGGGTACTGGTTCGACGCCGCCAGCGGCAAGCTCGCGGTGGCCGTCACCGACCAGGCCAGCGCCGACCGGGCCGCCGCGCTCGGGGCCACGCCGAAACTGGTCAAGCGCGGCAAGGCCGAACTGGACCGGCTCGCGAGCTCGGTGTCGGCCCTGACCGGCAGCGGGATCACCAGCTGGGGCGTGGACCCGGCGAGCAACACCCTGGTGGTCAGCGTGAACTCGGCGACCGTCACCCAGTCCGTGCTCGGCGAGCTCGGCGCGCTGGGCGAGGGCGTGCGCGTGGTGCGGCAGAACTCCGCGCCACGCCAGCAGAGCGGCACCGTCACCGGGGGCAACCCGTGGTGGCCCGGCAGCGAGAGCAACTGCTCGATCGCCTTCGCCGCAACGACTTCCGATGGTGCCAGGCACTTCCTCACCGCGGGCCACTGCACCAACGACGCCAACCAGCCCGCCTACGGGGCCAGCGGCCAGCAGAACCGGATCGGCACCTCCAACGTGGGCGGCAACCACAGCGTCAACGCCCGCGAGGGCGACTTCGGCCTGGTGGACGTGGACCAGTCCGGCTGGAACCTCAGCGCCACCGTCAACGCCTGGGGCAGTGGGAACGTCACCGTCAGCGGGTCCGCCGAAGGCGTTGTGGGACAGAGCATCTGCCACTCCGGCAACACCACGCACTGGCAGTGCGGCACCATCACCAAGGTCAACGAGTCGGTGGACTACGGCAACGGGCTGATCATCGACGGCCTGTCGGAGACCAACGCCTGCTCCAACGGCGGGGACTCGGGCGGTTCCTACGTCAGCGGGGACAAGGCCGTGGGCATCCACTCCGGTGGCGGCGCGGTCTGCGGTCAGGCCAACCCGGACACGATCTTCCAGCCGGTGAACGAGGCCCTGAGCAAGTGGGGCCTGACCCTGGTCACCGGTGGCGGCAATCCGCCAACCACGACGACCACCACCCCGAACCCGCCCACCGGCAAGGTGACCTTCAGCAACCCCGGCAACCAGTGGGGCTTCCGGGGCAGCAGCGTGTTCCCCTTGCAGCTCAAGGCAACCGCCAGTGACGGCGGGGCGCTCACCTACTCCGCCACCGGCCTGCCGCCCGGCCTGGTGATCAGCGCCAGCGGCCGGATCAGCGGCACGCCGAGCAGTTCGGGCACGTTCCCGGTCACCGCGAGGGCCACCGAGTCCACCGGCGTCAGCGGAACGACCAGCTTCACGTACCAGGTCTACGGCTTCTAGCCGGGACTCGCGCTCCCCAGACCGGGACTCGCGGCCCTGAGAGCGGGACTCGTGCTACTGAGAGCGGGACTCGCGGTGTTGGCCGCGAGTCCCGCTCTCCTGCACGTGAGTCCCGCTCTCAGGAACTGGCCCAGGACTCCAACATGCGGCGGGCGATCGAGGTGATCCCGGGCAGGATCAGTCCCGGCGCGCTGCCGCCCGCGGCCAGGGCCTCGCGCAGCTTGTCCCTGCCGACCCAGAAGGCCGACTCGATCTCGCCGTCGGCGGGCACCAGCGGCACCGAGGGGTCGGCGACCGCGGCGAAGCCGACCATCAGCGAGCGCGGGAAGGGCCAGGGCTGGCTGCCGAGGTAGTGGATGTCGCGCACGCGCACGCCCACCTCCTCCTCGACCTCCCGGGCCACGCACGCCTCCAGCGACTCCCCGCCCTCCACGAACCCGGCCAGCACCGAGTAGCGGTCCGCGGGCCAGGTCGGCTGACGTGCCAACAGGACCTGGTCGGCCCCGTCGTGCACCAGGCAGATCACGGCCGGGTCGGTCCGCGGGTACTCCTCGTGCCCGCAGCCCGTGCAGTGCCGCGCCCAGCCCGCCCGCTTCGGCTCGGTGGCGCTGCCGCAGCGCGCGCAGAACCCGGAGTGGCCGTGCCAGCTGAGCACCGCCACCGCCGTGGTCAGCAGCCCGGCGTCCACATCGGACAGCACGCCACCGGCCATGCGCAGGTCCTGCCAGATGATCCCGTCACCCTCGGGAATGGTGGCTTCCCAACCGAATCCCTCCTGCACGGGGCCGTCCGGTTCGGCGCGCAGACCCCAGTAGCAGGTGCCGTCCTGCGCACCGAGCAGCACCGAACCCACTGGCGGGGCCGACCCGTACGACTCGGTCGGCCGCAGGTCCAGCCGCAGGCCGTCCTGGCCACGGGCCATCGGCGCGCGGCCGTGCTTGTCCAGCGGCAGCACCTTGGCCGTGGGCCACAGCTCCACCAGCCGCTCCGCCTGGTCCCGCAGCAGGTCGTTGCGGTCGATCGCGGTGCGGGACAACGCGGGCAGCTCGTCGAGCTGGAACCGTTGAGCGCAACTGGTCACGGCAGCACCACGCCACCGATCGCGCGCAGCTGGGGGGCCAGCTGCTCGGCATCGCCGACGACCACGCCGGTGAAGTTGACCGGGGCGAGGAACTCCAGCGCCGCGGCGGCGATCTGCTCACCGGTCACCGCGGCCAGCCGCAGCGGGTGCTCCCGCAGCCAGTCGAAGGTCAGGCCCACGGTGGCCAGCGCCGCCACGGTGCCCGCCAGCCCCGACTGGGAGGCGGTGGAGGTCAGCAGCGAGCCGATCGCGTAGCTGCGGGCCGCGTTCACCTCGGCCTCGGTCGGCGGCACCAGCCCGAGACGGCCCAGCTCGTAGCGGGCCTCCCAGAGCGCGGCCGGGGTCACCGAGCTGGCCGTGTCCGCGTCCACCATCAGCGTGGCCCCGCTGGGCGTGAACTCGAAGTACGAGTGCGCGCTGTAGGTGTAGCCCTTGTCCTCGCGGATGTTCTCCACCAGCCGGGAGGAGAAGTAGCCGCCGTAGACCAGGTTCGCGATCTGCAGCGCGGGGTAGCGCGGGTCGGTGCGCGGGATCGCCTGCGCGGACAGCCTGATCTGCGACTGCACGGCACCGGGCCGGTGCACCAGCAGCGCGTCCCCACCGGTCACCGTGGGCAGCACGGGCAGCAGCGAGGCACTGGCCGCCGAGCCCCAGCCGGTCAGCGCCGCGCGCACGGCGTCCACAGTGGAGTCCGGGTCGATGTCGCCGACCAGCACCAGCAGCGAGCCCTTGGGCAGTACCGCGGCCTGGTGCAGCGCCCGCGCGTCGGCGGGCTCGACCCGCGCGACCTCCTCGGCCTCGGGCATCTCCTTGGCGAAGGGGTGGTCGCCGTAGCGGTACCGTTGCAGGGCCTCGCGCGCGATCACGCTGGGCTGCGAGCGGGCCAGCTGGATCCGCTCGGTCAGCCGCTCCTTCTCCCGGCCGACCTCCTCCTCGCGGTAGGCCGCCTCGGTCAGCGCGTCGGCCAGCACGTCCAGCAGCACCGGCAGGCCGTCGGCCAACGCGCTGCCGCCCACGGACAGGCGCTCCGGGTCGACCACGGCGGCCAGGTCGCCGCCGACCGCGGCCAGGTCGGTGTCCACCTGCGTGCGGTTGCGCCGCTTCGTGCCGGTGAGCAGGGCGTTGGCCAGCACCTCGGCGCGGGCCGAGTGCATCGGGTCGGTGCCCGCGAACGGGATGCGCAGCCGCAGCTCCACCATGGGCACCGCGGGGCGGCGCACGACGATCACGTGCAGCCCGTTGTCGATCACGGTGTCCACAATGGACGGCAGAGCTGCCTCGGCCTGCGCACCCAGGTCGGGCAGCGGGCGCGGGCCGCGCTCGGTGTGGCCGATCTGCTCGGCGGTGCGGTGGGTCACTGCGGTCACTGGGCGCCTCCTGCGGCGGGAACGACGAGAACGGCGCGGGCATCCGGCCGCAGGGACTTGGCGGCGGCGGCCACCTGCTCGGTGGTCACCGCGCTGAGCAGCTCGGGCAGCTCGGCGGCGAGCTCCGCGCGGCCGTGCAGCAGCTCGGCGGCGCCGAAGGCCAGGGTGCGCGAGACGATCCGGTCCTGCTCGCGGTGCAGACTGGCCGCCCAGCGCGCGGCCACGCGGGCCAGCTCCTCGGGCTGCGGGCCGCTGACCGCCAGCTTCTCGACCTCCTCGTCCAGCACGCCGAGCACCCGGTCCACCGACACCTCCGGCGAGTGCATCGCCGTCACGTTCAGCGTGTCCGGGTCGCGGGCGTCCAGCGGGGCACCGAACAGACCGCAGCTCACCGAGATGTCGGTGACCAGCGCCTCCCGGTGCACCATGCGCTCCTGCAACCGCGAGGAGTCGCCGTCGGAGAGCACCCCGGTCAGCACCACGTGCGCCAGGTAGGCGTCCAGCTCGGTGCTCGGGTCGGGCAGCCGGTAGCCCACCGCCAGCGCGGGCAGCGGGGCATGCGGGTCGGTGTGCGTGCCGCGCAGCTCGGACCGCGGGTGCGGCTCGGCGAAGGAGGGCCGCTGCGGGGTGGGCCGCGCGGGCACGTCCTCGAAGTGCTGGTGCACCAGTTCGGTGGCCCGCTCGACGGTGAAGTCCCCGGCCACGGTGAGCACCGCGTTGCCCGGGGCGTAGTAGGTGTCGAAGAACGCGGCGCAGTCGTCCAGGTTGGCCTGCTCCAGCTCGCTGAAGTCACCGTAACCGTTGTGCGCGTTGGGGAAGGTGCCGTACAGCACCGGCGGCAGCCAGATCCACGGGAAGCCGCCGTACGGGGTGTTCAGCACCCGCAGGCGGATCTCCTCCTTGACCACGTCGACCTGGTTGCGCAGGTTCTCCTCGGTGATCCTGGGCGCCCGCATGCGGTCGGCCTCCAGGAACAGCGCGCGCTCCAGTGCGGCCGAGGGCAGCACCTCGTAGTAGTCGGTGTAGTCCGGGTGGGTGGACCCGTTGAAGGTGCCGCCGGAGGACTGCACGAGCCGGAAGTGCGCCAGCTTCTCCAGGCTCTCGCTGCCCTGGAACATCAGGTGCTCGAAGAGGTGGGCGAAGCCCGTCCTGCCCTCCGGCTCGGATCGGAAGCCCACGTCGTAGTGCACGCTCACGCCGACGACCGGGGCCGTGCGGTCCGGGGCGAGCACCACGCGCAGGCCGTTGGGGAGGGTGAACCTGTGCAGTTCTGGTGCGGCCATGGCCGCAAGCCTACGGCCTGGGCGGGTGCGACCTGGGGCGTAGGTGAGCGTCATTCCGAGGGATGTTGTTCGCCTACAGGGAAGTACCTGAACGTTGCCGCATGGCACTGCTCCCCATCACCGCGGCCGTGGCCGCCGCAGCGGTTGTGGCCGGTATCACATTCGTCCCGGACCCGTTGCTGCCGGACCTGGGCAATCCTGGCTACCATGCCACCGCCTACGACCTGTCCTTCCGGTTCCGGCCGGAGTCCCGGCTCGTGGACGGCACCGCCACGATGACCGGCACGGCGGACCGGCGGTTGACCGAACTGGCCCTGGACCACGCCGGCGGGACCGTGCGGCAGGTCACCGTGGACGGCCGTCCCGCGCAGTTCCACACCCGGGGCGAGAAGCTGGTGATCGTGCCCTCGCGGCAGCCGTCCGGGCGGTTCCGGGTGACGGTGGACTACACCGCCGACCGGGACGCCAAGATCCCCTCCAAGGTGGACGACACCGCGGGCTGGGGCAACAACTCCGACGGCGGCTTCGTCTGGTGGGGGCAACCCGACCGGGCGCACCTGTTCTTCCCGTGCAACGACGACCTCACCGACAAGGCCCAGTTCACCTACCGGGTGACCGTGCCGGACGGGTGGACCGCCATCGCCAACGGCACGAAGCGCGCCGAGGAGTCGGCCGACGGTTCCACGACGTTCGTCTACGCCACCGAGCACCCCATGGCGACACAGTTGGCACAGCTCGCCGTCGGCAAGTTCGACATCGTGACCGGCGTGGGCCCGCACGGTCTGCCGCTGCGCAGTGCGGTACCTGCCGGTCGTGCCGCCGAGTTCAGGCCCGCGCTGGACCGGCTGCCGGAGTACCTGTCGTGGCTTGAGGCCAAGATCGGTCGGCGCTACCCGTTCGAGGTGGCGGGCGTGCTCGGCGTGGACGGCCCCGGCGCGCAGCAAACGTTCGCGCTGGAGACGCAGACCCTGCCGGTCTTCCATGCGAACAGCCTGACCAACGCGCAGGAAGTGGTGCACGAGCTGGCACACCAGTGGTTCGGCGACTCGGTGGGCGTGCGCACCTGGAGCGATCTCTGGCTCAGCGAGGGCTTCGCCAGCTACCTGGACCTGACCTGGGACGCCGAGCACGGCGGGCCCGCCGTGGACGAGCAGCTGCGCAAGGCCTACCAGTTCGACGGCCAGGTCCGGGCCCAGGGCGTCACCCCGGGCGACCCCAAGCGGCCCGACATCATGTTCGGTCTCGCCCGCGGCGAGGGCGCGCTGGTGGTGTACGCCCTGCGGCAGCAGGTGGGGGAGCAGGAGTTCGGCCGTGTCCTGCGCGACTACCTGGCCCGCTACCGGGACGGTTCGGCCAGCAGCGCGGACTTCATCGGGGTGGCCGGGCCCGCGCAGGACGGGTTCCTGCGGGACTGGCTGTACGGCAAGAAGACCCCGCCGATGCCCGGCCACCCGGACTGGACCTCAGGAGCGCAGTGACCTCAGGTGCCCGGCCTGCGCCAGCACCCCGTCCAGTGAGCTGAGGAACGCCGGGAAGCGCGAGGCGAACCGGTTGAGGTCGCGGGCCTGCTCGGCCTCGCCGAACCAGTACAGGCCGGGAGTACCGTCCGCGTCCGGGTCCAGCCCGCGGAAGGTGTCCAGCCAGCGGTCGGTCTGACCCAGTACCACCGCGTAGGGCAGCGACCGGGAGAAGACCATCTCCCGGTCGCCCTCCGGGATGTCGGCGGGCCGCACCGAGCTGAGGTAGTTCAGCAGCCCGCGCACCTGCTCCAACAGGGCACTGCCACGCCGGGTCCGCGCGGGCATGGACCTGGCGCCCGCGGCCAGCGCGGCCCCGCCGATCACCACGGCCAGGCCGAGCAGGGCGTGGCCCACGGTGAAGGCCAGCAGCACGGTCAGCACCACACCCAGCGCCGCCACCCCGATGCCGATCCACCACCAGCGGCTGCGCTCGGTGTCGGGGCGGCGGGCGAACCACTGCTTGTCCACCACGTCGGAGTACAGCGCGTCACGCACCGCGAGCAGGTCCACGCCGTTGCCGCGCAGCTCCGAGAGCAGCACCTGCTCGGCGCCCGCGGGCAGCAGCGAGTCGTACACCGCCCGCTCGTAGTCGGTCAGCGCGGCGTCGGCCGGGTTGCGCCGCACGAAGCGCCAGTCCACCACGCCCTGCTCACCGGCCACCTCGTCGATCCACAGGTAGTTGCGCACCGCGAGATCGATCACCGTGGCCGTCACGTCCACCACGTCCACGTGCTCGTCGATCACCGTGCCCACCTGGCCGGGCAGCACCCCGTCGGGCGAGGCGAAGGCCACCCGACCGTCCGGGCCGTCGGCCAGCACCCGCACCTGACCCACGTCGCTGGCCAGCGCCTTGGCGTCGCGGCCCCGGGCGAACCAGAGCAGGCCGAACCCGGCGAGCAGCAGCACCGTGAGCCCGATCAGGCCGATGCCGGTGGCCGGGGTCAGCGCGAAGGCCGCGCCCAGCGAGGAGGTCGGCGCGAACCGCGCGTTCACCGGGACCGTGCCGGTGGGCAGCCCGATGGAGAAGTCCACCCGCTCACCGGGCAGCAGGTCGGCCTGCTCCGCGGTGGGCACCCCGCCCTCGCCGATCTGGGACAGCCCGCACGCCTGGGCCGATCCGGGCGGACCAGCCAGGCAGGTGATCGACTGCGCCCGGCCGGGGGCCACCACCGACACCGTCAACCGGTCGATCCGCACGTCCCAGCCGCTGGCCACCTGCCAGCGCACGTCCTGGTGGTCGCCCTGGTCGGCCACCGCCCCGTCCACCGAGTAGGTCACCGTGGACTCGCCCGCGTCCAGCCGCACCAGCAGCTGCTGGTCGTCGGCCGAGGCCGTGCCGCTGCCGTTGACCTTCGGGTCGCTGACCGTGAAGACCCGCTCCTGGTCGTCGCCCGCGGCCACCCGCAGCGGGGCCTTGCGGGTGACCGTGCGGCCCTCCGGCACGGTGACCTTCTCGGTGACCGAGAGCCTGCCGTCCCGCTCGACCTTCAGCGCGACCTGGCTCTGCACCCCGCTCTGCTGGGCGGGCGCCTGCGCGTGGATGGGCAGCAGCCCGCTCGCGGCCATGGTCACCGCGGCGGCGGCAAGGCCCCAGTTCGTGAACACGCTCGCGGAGGATAGTGCAGGTGCACGGTCACCCGGGGTCCTATCCTTTGCACGGTATCCACCAAGGGGGGACGGCTGTTCTCGGTCGCCCAGGGGAATGAGGTCGACCGTTGGACAGTTCCGAGGAACCCACACCCGGCAGACAGGCGGACACCCCGGAGCCGTCCGCGGCGCCGCCGGTGGCCCTGGCCGGTGTGCCCGAACCGCCGCAGGCACCTCCGGTGGCCCAACTCCCCGCGGTGCCGCGCACCGACGACCCGTTGGCCGCCCCGAACCCGCCCGGCTGGCCGTCACCGCCCTACCCGCCGACGCTGACCTGGGCCCCGCTGCCCCGCAAGCAGCCCCGCGAGAACAACCCGTTCGTGGTGGTCGGCGTGCTCGCCCTGGTGTTGCTCCTGGTGCTCGGCGTCGGCATGGTCGGCACCCTGACCACCGAGGTCGAGGGCGTGGCCTCGGCGGCACCGGCCACCGCGACCAGCACCACCTCCAGCGCCCCGGCCGCCCCGAGGCGCTCCCTCAAGCTGGAGGACAACCCGCTGCTCAAGCCGGGCAAGTCCCTGGCGGCGAGCACCTGCACGCTGCCCCAGTTCGGCCGCTCGACCGCACAGCTGGAGGCCTACTTCGCCGCCGAGATCCGCTGCCTGGACGAGGCGTGGCGGCCGGTGCTGCAGTCGGTGAACCTGCCGTTCGAACCGACCCGGCTGACGATGGACGGGGAGGCGGGCGGCTGCAAGGCGGGCACCGACACCAGCGAGCGGCCCACGGCCTTCTACTGCGGGGCGGACAACCGGCTGCACATGCCGGTGGACAGCGTGCTGGAGGACACCGGCGGCATCCCCTCGGTGATGATCGGCGTGCTGGCCCACGAGTACGGCCACCACGTGCAGGACCTCAGCGGGGTGCTGGCCGCCGAGTCCCGGCGCGAGTTCCAGGCCGGGCGGGACAGCGCGGCGGGCAACGAGCTGTCCCGGAGGCTGGAACTGCAGGCCAACTGCTTCGCCGGTATGTTCCTCGCCAGCGTGGCGGGCCGCGGGTCGATCACCAAGGCCACGGCCACCAACGGTGCCGCCTCCTTCGCGGAGGGCGGCGCGGAGCAGACCCACGGCTCCCCGGCCCACCAGGGCAGGTGGGCCGAGGTCGGGTACAAGGACAACAACACGGCATCGTGCAACACCTGGGTCGCGCCACCGGGAGACGTGAGCTGATCTTGAAGGTCGTGCCAGTGAGCGAGCGGGCGAGCGAATCATCAGGCGCAGTGCCCGCGCGAAGCGCCGCGCCGAGCCTCAGCGAGGTGCGGCGGTGACCCAGCCGCCCGGCTGGCAGCCCGGTTACGGGCGGGCGCCGCTGCCCCCGCCGGTGCCCAGCCCGTACCCCGCCCCGGGCACCGGCTACCGGCAGCCCGGCCCGCCGCCACCCCAGTACCCGCGCCCCGGCCAGCAGCAGGCCCCGCCGCCCTACGGCGTGCCGCCCGCCCGGCCGGTCATGCCCCCGCCGGTGCAGGCCGCGCTGCCCGGGCCCCCGCCGCCCGGCTGGCAGCCGCCCCCGCCCCCGCCGCGCAAGCCCTCCCGTGGACCGCTGCTGGCCATCGTGCTGGTCGCGGTCGCCGTGCTGGGCGTGGCCGCGATCGGCCTGATCGCGCTGAACAGGTCCCAGCGGCGCTCGGACGCCGGCTACGACTACCGGCCGACCACCACCTCCCCGGCGAGCCGGACCCCGGCCAGTTCCACCAGCCCCGCACCCGGCGGCGGCTCGCCCGCGTACTCGCTGGCCGACAACCCGCTGTTCGCCGCGCCCGGCCCGTCCCCGGTGACCTGCCCCCTGCCCCGCTGGCAGACCACCCCCGCCGGGTCCCAGGCGTACCTGACCGCGGCCCTGCCCTGCCTGAACCAGATGTGGGAGCCGGTGCTGCGCGCGGCCAAGCTGCCGTTCAAGCCGCCCCGGCTCGCGTTCCCCTCCGGCACGAGCTGGTCCAGCCCGTGCGGCTCGGTGTCCAACGGGGAGGCCGCCGCCTTCTACTGCTCCACCGACAACACCATGTACATGCCGTTCTCCGGTTTGCAGACCGAGGACTTCGGCGCCCGGCCCGGGGTGTACCTGGCGGTGTTCGCCCACGAGTACGGCCACCACGTGCAGGAGCTGACCGGCATGATGAAGGTCGCCGACGAGAAGATGTACGACGGCGGCTCGGACAGCCCGGCCAGCCTGGAGATCTCCCGGCGGCTGGAGTTGCAGGCGCAGTGCTTCTCCGGGCTGTTCCTGGCGGCGACCTCCGGTCGGGGCTCGGTGGACAAGACCGTGGTCAAGGACGCCGCCAGCACCCAGCAGCGCGGTGACCGCAGCGGTGGCCGTCGCGACCACGGCACCGACGAGCACGCCGCGGGCTGGTGGAACCAGGGCTTCCAGAAGAACGTCGTAAGCCAGTGCAACACCTGGCGCGCGAGTAGCGCCGACGTGGCCTGAACCAGGGGGAGACGTGACGCAGCCGCCGGGCTGGAACAGTGGGTATGGCGGCGGTGGGCCGTTGCCGCCGCCAGTGCCCAGCCAGTACCCGAGTGCGGGATCCGTGCCGCCGGTGCCGCCGCCGGTGATGCGCCCCCCGACGGGCCCGCCCGGCTATCCCGCCCCGCCGCCGATGCCGGTGATGCCCCCGCCGTACTCCGGACCCGGCCTGCCGCCGCCGCGACGGTCCTCGGCCGGTCCGGTCCTGGCCGTCGTACTGGTCGGGGTCGCGCTGCTCGGGATCGCCACCGTCGGTGTGCTCGCGTTCACCAGGTCCAGCCAGAACTCCTCCTCGGGCGGTGCCGGCTCCCCGACCTCCACCACCAGCACGTACCCGACGAGCCGCAGCACGACCACGACGACCACCACCACGCGCACGACCACCAGCACGCCCCGGACCACCACGAAGCCGCCGGCCAGCAGCACGCCCAGCGGGCCGCAGCCGGTGCCGCGGACCGCGGACAACCCGCTGTTCGGCGTGAACGGGCTGCCCGGCACGAACTGCGCGCTCAGCCGGTGGACCACCGACCCCGCCGGGGCGGAGCGGTTCTTCCGCAGCGCGCTGCCCTGCCTGGACGCCGCCTGGGCCCCGGTGCTCAGGGCCGCCAAGCTGCCGTTCTTCACCCCGAAGCTGGCCTTCCCCGAGGGCGCGAACTTCGCCAGCCCGTGCGGGGCCATGCAGGTCGGCCGCATGGTCGCCTACTACTGCGGGACCAACAACACGCTGTACATGCCGTTCTCCGGGTTGCAGACCGCCCAGTACGGCGCGCACCCCGGGGTCTACCTCGCGCTGTTCGCCCACGAGTACGGCCACCACGTGCAGCAGCTGTCCGGGGTCATGGACGCCTACGTGGACCAGCGCTACGACGCGGGCCAGGACAGCGACGCGGGCCTGGAGCTGTCCCGGCGACTGGAGTTGCAGGCCCAGTGCTTCTCCGGCATGTTCCTGGCCGCGACCGGCGGGCGCGGGGACGTGGACGCCAACCTCGTCACCGAGGCCAACACCAGCCAGGACCGCGGGGACCACAACGGGCCGCCGCGCGACCACGGCACCGACGACCACACGATCGCCTGGTGGCGGCAGGGCTACCAGAAGAACAGCCCCGCCCAGTGCAACACGTGGCGCTCCTCGGCCGCCGACGTGTCATGAAAGTGCCGTTCGCGACACCGGGGCGTCGGCGTTCTCCTGCTCGCCGATGACCGGCGGGCCCGCGCCCACCACGGCGGGCGGCTCCGGGACGGGGGCCTCGGCGGCGGGCCTGGGCCTGCGCCGGATCAGGTACGCGTAGAGGGCGCCCGCCCCGCCGCTCAGACACATCAGCAGCGCGGTGAGCCTGCCATTGCGGTTGCCGCCGACCTGCGCCGCGTCAGTGGCCTGGGCCAGCGGCTGCCCGTTGGCCCCGGTGCCGATCACCACGTTCAGGGTGGTGCCCTTGGCCTGCCCGCAGCCGCTGAGCGGCACCTGCTTGCGCTGCCCGTTCACCTGGGCCTCGACCGTGTCGTGGGCGTCGGGCCCCCCGCACTGCGCCGAGGTCACCACGGTGGCCTGCACCGGGGGATCGGTGGCATCGGCCGTGCTGGAGAAGCCCAGCGTCGGCCACCAGACGACCGCCGCCGCACCGACCCCGACCAGCCCGATGACCAGCAGGATCAGCACCCATCTGATCGGGCCTTGCCGAACCGCCACGCCACCATGCTTCCAGACGGCCGCCCGGAAAGCACTCGCGGTCAGGAAGTCGGCTGCGGGGTGGCCGTGGTAGTCGCCGCGTTGCCCGTACCGACCCGCACGCTCAGCGCCTTGCCGTCCTTCACGATCACCGCGACCCGCTGCCCCTGCTGCACCGGGCCGCCGGTCACCTTCGTGGCCGAGTCGGTGGTCACCGTCTGCGAGCCGCCGTCCTTCGTGGTCACCACCAGCTGCCCGGCACTGGTCGAGGCCACCACCCCCAGCACCCTGGTCTCCCCGTCGGGCAGCGGCTTGCGGCTGTGCGAGGGCTTGGCGGTGCTGGTCGCCGTCGGTTGTGCGGGCTGGTCGGCCGCCGCGGCGGAGCACCCGGTCAACACCCCGGCCACCAGTACCGCACCCGTCACCAGAACAGTCGCTGAACGCACTTTCGCTCCTCGTCTCGACGTCGGTTGGTACCCACGTTCCCGGCGGCGCCTGAGCGGAGCCTGAAGTCACGGCGGGTTTCAGCGCGCGTTCAGCACCGGGGGCAGCAGAATGGGCGCCGTGTCAGTGGCGAGGATCCTGGTCGTCGAGGACACGGAGGCCATCTGCGCCGCCGTGCGCTCGGCGCTGCGCGACGGCGGTTACGAGGTGCTGGCCCGCGCGGACGGCCGTGAACTGGAGGTGGATCTCGCCCAGTTCCGGCCGGACCTGGTCGTGCTGGACGTGATGCTGCCCGGCAGGGACGGCTTCCAGCTGCTCGACGTCATCCGGCGGACCAGCAACGCCGGGGTGGTCATGCTCACCGCCCGCGACGGCGTGCCCGACCGGCTGCGCGGCCTGCAGGCCGGTGCCGACGACTACGTGCTCAAGCCCTTCGTGCTGGCCGAACTGGTCGCCAGGGTCGGCGCCGTGCTGCGCAGGCTCGGCCGCACCCCGTCCACGGTGCAGGTCGGCGAGCTCGTGGTGGACGCCGACTCCGGGGTGGTCCTGCACGCGGGCAGCCCGGTGGACGTGACCGCCACCGAGCTGCGCCTGCTGTGCTACCTGGCGGCCCAGCGCGGCCGGGTGGTCAGCAAGACCCAGATCCTGACCAGCGTGTGGGGCTACGAGGACTACGACCCCAACCTGGTCGAGGTGCACGTCAGCTCGCTGCGCCGCAAGCTGGAGGCCCACGGCCCGCGCCTGCTGCACACCGTGCGCGGGCTGGGGTACGTGCTGCGCCCGGGCACCTCGTGAGAAGCGGTTCGCTGCGGCTGCGGGTGACCCTCGCGGTCATCGGCGTGCTCGCGGTGGTCATCCTCGCGCTGGCCGTCGTGGTCGACGCGCTGTTCGGCCAGCAGACCGTGCAGGACCAGGCCAACGTGCTGCGGGACCGCGTGCAGCTGGCCAGGCAGTTGGAGGGCAAGCGGCTGACCACCGAGCTGCTCTACGAGCGGTTGTCCTCGGGCGGGCTGCTGCTGGTCCGGATCACCGACCCCAGCGGGCAGGCCCGCGGCCCCAAGCCGGACAACCGGGCCGCCGAGACCCCGGCCCCACAGACCCTCACCTACCGCAACGGCACCCGCATCACGATCTTCGCCGACGCGGAGTCCAAGCCGCAGGCCCGACTGCGCCGACTGCTGGTGATCGTCTCGCTGGTCACCCTCGCGGTCGGCGCCCTGGTCGTGGTGCTGACCGTGCGGTTCGCCGTCGGCCCGCTGGAGGCGATGGGCAGGCTGGCCCGCTCCATCGCCAACGGCAACCGCGGCCGGCGGCTGGCACCGGACCGGCGCAACACCGACATCGGGCGCACCGCCGCCGCCTTCGACGACATGCTCGACGCGCTGGAGGGCGCCGAGGCCCAGGCCCGCGGCTCCGAGGAGCGGACCCGGCAGTTCGTGGCCGACGCCGCGCACGAGCTGCGCACCCCGATCGCCGGGGTGCAGGCCGTGGCCGAGTCCGTGCTCCAGCAGGGCGCCGACGTGGAGCCCGAGGAGCGCGAGCGCATGATGCTGCTGCTGGTGCGCGAGTCGCGGCGGGCCGGGCGGCTCGTCGACGACCTGGTCGCACTGGCCCGCATCGAGGCGGGCATCGACCTCCAGCGCAAGCCCGTTGACCTGCACGCGCTGGCCGAGGCCGAGGCCGACCGCACGCGGGTGCTCGCCCCCGAGCTCACCGTCCAGGTCTCCGGCACGCAGGTCACCGTGCAAGGCGACCCGCACCGCCTCGCCCAGGTGCTCGCCAACCTGATGAACAACGCCCGCCAGGCCGTGCAGGGCACCGGCCGGATCACCGTCACGGTCGGCACCGCCGACCTCGGCGCCCACGGGCGGTTCGCCGAACTGATCGTCGCCGACGACGGACCCGGCGTGCCGCCCGCCGAACGCGAACGCATCTTCGACCGCCTCGTGCGGCTGGACGAATCGCGCGCTGGCCGCTCCGGCGGCTCCGGCCTCGGCCTGCCCATCGCGCGGGGCATCTGCCGCGTACACGGCGGCGACCTGCGCTGCGAGGCCCCCGCCCCCGGCCAGCCCGGCGCCGTCTTCCGCATCCTGCTGCCGCTGCCCGCCGCCCTGGACGCCCCCACCGTCGCCTTCGCCCCGGCCACCACCCCACTGGCCGTGCCCCCACCGGTTGTCAGACCCCCGGCGTAACGTCAGAACCGGGGGGACCCCCGGGGCCCCAAGGGGGTGCGAGGTCCCCTGGTTCGACGTTACCGTGGGGGTCCGACAGTCAGGGGTCCTCACTTTTCGGGGTGGCCGCTTGGCGGTCCGGCTACCCTGACGCCAGTGACCATCGAGCTGGTTCTGCTGTCGCGGGTGTCCTACCGCGGCCTGGAGATCACCGGCTCCGGGCCGCGCAGCCTGCTCGCGCTCTTGGCCGGCGAACTGCGCGCGGGCTGCAGTACCGCCCGGCTGGTGGACGCGCTGTGGCCGGACGAGCGACCCGAGCATCCCACGAAGGCGCTGCAACTCCTGGTGTTCCGCGCCCGCACGCGGCTTGGCCCTGACGTCATCCTCAGCACACCCACCGGCTATCGCCTCTCGCTGGGTGAGGACCAGGTCGATGCCTCCGCTGTGCTGCTCAGCGCGTCCGCGAGCGAGCAGTGCGCCCGTGTCGCCGACCACGCGTCGGCGCTGCAGCACGCCGAGGCCGGTCTCGCGCTGTGCGAAGGGGCCGCGAGCTGGGACAACGCGCTCGAAGACCCGCTGTCGGTGTTGCGCGCGGCGCGGGCGTCGACGTATCGGTCACTGGCGCGTGCCCGCGCGCTGGCGTTGTCCCGGCTGGGCCGCCCCGCCGAAGCGGTCGAGCCGCTCAGCGAGCTGGCCCTGCAACGGCCCCGGGACGAGGAGGTCCTGGTGGAGCTGCTGCGCTGCGAGGCCGCCACGGTGGGCCCGGCCACGGCATTGGCCAGGTACGACGCCTACCGGCGGGCGTTGCGCGAGGAGTTGGGCAGCGACCCCGGCCCCGCACTGGGAAGCGTGCATCGCGAGTTGCTGCTCAGTGACGCGCCCATGGTCCGGCGCGGGGTGCGGCAGGAGCCCAACCCGATGCTCGGCCGCGACAAGGACGTCGCCGCGGTGGCCGAACTGGTGCGTGCGTCGCGGGTGACCTCGATCGTCGGGGCCGGTGGCCTGGGCAAGACCCGGCTCGCGCACGCGGTCGCCCGTGCGGCGGAGCAGCGGGTGGTGCACTTCGTCGGGCTTGCCGGTGCCACCGCTGACAGCGACGTGGTCGGTGAGGTCGCGTCTGCCCTCGGCGTACGGGAGGCCGGCCCCACCCCGACCGGTCGGCTCGCCATGCGGGCGGACGCGCTCACCGGCATCGTCGACGCCCTCGGACCTGGCCCCGCGTTGCTGGTGCTGGACAACTGCGAGCACGTGGTGCGCGAAGCGGCCGAGCTGGTGCAGGCCCTGGTGTCCATGAGCAAGGAACTGCGGGTGCTCACCACCAGCCGCGCCCCGCTCGGCCTTTCCTCGGAATCGGTGTACCCGCTGCCCGAGCTGGACCTGCCGACGATGATCGAGCTGTTCGGCCAGCGTGCGAGGGCGACCCGCCCCGACATCGACCTGCCGCCGACGGTGGTGCGGGAGCTGTGTGGCCGCCTGGACGGGTTGCCGCTCGCCGTGGAACTGGCAGCGGCGCGAGTGCGGGTGATGTCGGTCGCCGAGATCGCCGGTCGGCTGGACGACCGGTTCGCCTTGCTGCGGGGCAGCATGCGGGACACGCCGCGGCGGCACCGCACGCTGCACGCCGTCATCGACTGGAGCTGGCACCTCCTGGAGCCCGCTGGGCAGGCGGCGATGCGCGCGCTGTCGGTGTTCCCCGGCGGGTTCACCGCGGCCGCCGCGCGCCACCTGCTCGGTGACGACCTCGTCCTGGAGCAGCTGGTCGACCAGTCGCTGCTGCGGGTGGCCGACAGCGGATCGGGCACGCGGTTCCGGATGCTGGAGACCGTGCGCGAGTTCAGTACCGCACGCCGGGAGGAGGCCGGTGAGACCGACCGCGTCATCGCCCGCTTCCTCGGGTGGGCTCGCGACTTCGGGGTGCGGTGGCCGGAGCCGGACCTCGCCGCCGGCTTCTTCGTGGCCGTGGACGTGATTCGCGCCGAGCAGGACAACCTGGTGCAGGCCCTGAGGTACGGGCTCGACCGGCAGGACGGCGCGACCGTCGCGGTGACCGCGGCCCTGCTGGGCAGCCTGTGGGTCACCGAATCGAACTTCACCCGCCTGGCGGCGCTGGCCAAGGACACCGCCTGGGTGCTGTCCCACGTGCGGCCCGAGCCTGCCCTCGTCGAGGCCACCAGGACGGCCGCGGTGCTGGGCGCGCTGATCGGGTTCGTCATGCCGGATCTCCGCCCGCTGCGCGCCCTGGTCACCCTGCGCCGGCTACCGCTGGCCCCGCCGAACACCCTCGTCCGAGCCGCCCACATCGCGCTGTGCGCGCCGGATGTCCCTGCGCTGCACGAGCTGTCCGCCAGCGACAAGCCGCTGCTGGCCGGGATCGCCAACTACGTGCTCAGCTACGTGTGGGAGAACGTCAACGACCTGGACAGCGCGCTGCGGGCGGCCAGGCGGATGCTCGCGTGCTTCGAGGGCGACGACCTACCGTTGATCCGGGCCGTGGCCCACGGCCGGGTCGGCGAACTGTGCCTGCTGGTCGACCCCGGGGAGGCGGCGTTTCGCCACCTGGATGCGGCGTTGTCGATCGCGGCGGAACTCGGGTGGTCCACCGGGTCTCGGGGGACGTGGGCATTGGTGCTGGCCAACCTGCAGCGTGGCAGGTTCGACGAGGCGGAACGCGGGCTGGACGAGGCGGCGCGGGGCGGGGACGAACCGGGTGGCGTGGTGATGTTCGAGGTCTGCGCTCGCGCGGAGATCCTGCTCGGCCGGGGTGACGTCGAGGGTGGCCTGCGCCTGTGGCGACGGGCCGCCGACCGCCTGAGCAACACCGGCGGCGATCTGTCCGGCGGCGGGCTGTGGCCTTTCGAGGTCGAGGCCGTCGCGGTCATCACGCATGCGCGCCATGGCCGGCTCGATCTGGTCAGGGAGATCATCGACGCGCTGCCCGGCATCCTGTCCACCGTGGTCACCTCGGCGTCGATGGTGGAGTTCCCGGTGTGCGGTTCGCTCCTGCTGGCACTGGCCGTGGCGGACCTTGACGGCGGAGCCATCACAGCGGGCGTCCGGATGATCGCCCTGGCGGAGCGTTTCGGGCTGCTGCGCGGATTCCAGCCGACGATGTCCCCCGAGCGGATCAGGGGCATCGCCCAGCAGGCCGACCGGCCGGCGTACGCCGACGCGGTGTCGTCGTACGCCGACCTCGACCAGGACGGCCTGCGAGCCGCGGCTGTGGCGGTGCTGCGCGCGAGGAATCAGCTCACCGGCTCGGATCCCGCCTGAACAGCGCCCGCGCCCACAGGTAGCCGGCCAGCGCGAGGACGACGCACCAGGCGAGGGCGGCGACGCCGCTGTCGTTGATGGGCGTGCCCAACAGCAGCCCCCGCAACGTGTCGATGATCGGCGTGAACGGCTCGTACGCGGCGAACCAGCGCACCGGCGCGGACATCGAATCCGGCGAGACGAACGCGCTGCTGAGGAACGGCAGCAACTGGACGACGAGGACGAACGGGCTCGTGCCCTCGGCGGTCCTGGCGAGCAGCCCGACCGCGACCGCAAGCCAGGACAGGGCGAGCGCGAGCAGCGCGACCAGGCCGACCGCCGCCAGCCACCGCACCGGGTCGGCCGCCGGCCGGAAGCCCAGGAGCAGGGCGACGCCGACGACCAGGGCCGTGCTGAACACCGTCCGGGCGGTGGACCCGATGACATGCCCGGTCAGCACCGAGGCGCGGGAGATCGCCATGGTGCGGAACCGGGCGATGATGCCCGAGGTCATGTCCCGGTTGACCGCCATGGCCGTTGTGGAGGCCCCATAGCCCACAGTCATCAGGAGGACCCCGGCCACCACGTAGTCGATGTAGTCGCCGCCGTGCGCCGCCGTCCCGAGGCCGGCGTTCAGCGCGCCACCGAGCACGCCGACGAACAGCAGCAGGAGGACCACCGGCATCCCGATGGTCATGATCACCGACCCGGGATTGCGCAGCGTGTGCCGGAAGTTGCGCCGCAGCATGGTCACCGCATCGCTCATCGGACTGCCTCCTTCGCCGCGCTCGGGTGGCCGGTGAGGGCGAAGAAGACGTCGTCGAGGTCCGGGGTGTGCACGGACAACTCGTCGACCTCGATCGCCGCCCGCTCCAGCCGGTCCAGCAGCGCGCGCAACGCCGGGACGCCGCCATCGCTGGGCACCTGCAGGGTGAGCGCCTCGTCATCCCGGGACACATCGCCAAGGGCACGCGCAGCCGCGTCGAGGCCGGCGGCGTCGCCGAACCGCAGCCGTACATGACCACCGGGAACGCCGCGCTTGAGCTCCTCCGGGGTGCCCACCGCGACCAGCTTGCCCCGGTCGAGGACGGCGATCCGGTCGGCGAGCTCGTCGGCCTCCTCCAGGTACTGCGTGGTCAGGAAGATCGTGACCCCGCTGGCCACCAGCTCGCGGATGGTCTGCCACATCATGCGGCGGCTGCGCGGGTCCAGCCCGGTGGTCGGCTCGTCGAGGAAGATCACTCGCGGGTCGCCGACCAGCGTCATCGCCAGGTCCAGCCGGCGCCGCATGCCGCCGGAGTAGGTCGACGCCAGTTTTGTGGCCGCCTCCGTGAGATCGAACCGGTCGAGCAGCTCCGCGGCCCGTCGCCCGCCCTCGGCACGGCCGAGGTGGTGCAGGTCGGCCATGAGGACGAGGTTCTCCTCGCCGGTGAGCAGGTCGTCCACCGCCGAGAACTGGCCGGTGACCCCGATCGCGGCACGCACCGCGTCGGGTTCCTCGGCGAGATCGTGCCCGGCGATCCGGGCCTGGCCGCCGTCGAAGCCGATCAAGGTGGACAGGATCCGCACCGCGGTGGTCTTGCCCGCCCCGTTCGGGCCCAACAGGGAGAACGTCGTCCCCTCGCGGACATCCAGGTCGATGCCGTCGAGCACCACCTTGTCACCGAACGACTTGCGCAGCCCGGTCACCGCGATCGCCGATCGTGATGGAGCGCTGGTCATGTCCCTCCTCCCAGTACCGTGGCGCTGGCGGCCACGCCCAGGAGGATGGTGCGGGCAGCGGGTTTCACCACGGCTTCATCGCGGTGTCGCCGCTCGCGCTGAGCGCGCGTTCGCGAAGAGTCGACGTGGGGCTTCGCGCAGTGCCTCACAGGACACGCCTGTCAGACCCCCGGCGTAACGTCAAAACCGGGGGGACCCCCGGGGCCCCAAGGGGGCGCGAGGTCCCCTGGTTCGACGTTACCGCGGGGGTCTGACAGGTCCGCGCGATCAGGGGTCGTCGCGGTCGAGTCCGGCGCCGTCCCAGGTGGTGTGGGTGCAGGCGACCCCGCGGCCGTTCTTGGGGCGCAGCACGTCGTAGATGTGCATGCGCGGGATCTTCGAGGACACGCCCCAGCCGCTGGGCCAGGTGATGACCCAGTCCATGTCCAGGTCGACCAGCAGCCCGAGCATGCGGGCGATGGTCGGGTCGTCGAGCCGCTCGAACGCCTCGTCGAGCAGCACCAGCCGCAGCGGGGCGAGTTCGTCCTCGGTGCTGCTGACCGCGTCGTAGAACGAGGCGGCGGCGGCGAACAGGGTCACGTAGGACACCAGCCGGGTCTCACCGGAGGACAGCTGGCGCAGCCGCCGCACGCGCGGCTTGCCGTCCGGGCCGGAGTCGCGCACCCGCACGGTGAACGAGTACCAGGTGCGGTAGTCCAGGGCCCTGGCCAGGATCTCGGCGTAGCCGCTGGAGTGCGCGTCCCGCTCGGCCTCGATCCGCTCGGTGATCACCTGGCGCAGCAGGTCGTCCTGGTCCTCGCTGCGCTCGGCCAGCGGGGTGCGCACCAGCTCCAGCGCCTGCTTGGTGCGCTCGTCCAGGGCCGCCGAGGGCCGCCACTCCAGTTGCACGTGCACGCCCTGGCTGGAACGGGCCTGGTCGAGCACGTCGTTCATGCGGCGGCACAGGTCCTCGGCCACCTCGATCTGACCGCGCAGCCGCTCGGCCAGGTCCCGGATCAGGTAGTCCGCGAAGATCGACTGGTAGCGCTCGCCGAGGAAACCGCGCTGCTCGGCGAGCCGCTCGCGGACCCGCTTGGCGGCCTCGGCCACCGGGCGCGGGCCGTCCTCCCCGGTCACGGTCACCGTGAGCACCCCGCCGGTGGTCTCCGCGCCGATGTCGTGCGTACCGGCCAGCGAGGTCTGCAACACCTGCAACTTGGTGATGACCGAACCCTCGCCCGCACCCTTGCGCTCGGCGGCCCCGGCCAGCACGCCCAGCGCCGCGTCCAGGTCGGCGGGCGGCTCCTGCTCGGGGAAGGCCGCGGTCCAGATGCCCGGCGCCGCAAGGGCTTCCTCGAACGCGGTGCTCGCGGACGACTCCTCGGCCCCGCGCGAGTCCAGCTGGGACCGCTTGGTCTCCAGCAGGGTCTCCACCTTGGTCGCCTGCTCGCGCACCTCCACCACGTGCTCGCGGGTGCGCGGCAGCTCACGGCGGACCCTGCGCCGTTCTTCCTCCAAAGTAGACAGTTGCGAGGAGACTTCCTGTGCCTCGCTGCCGATCGCCGAGCTGAGATCGTCCAGTGCGTGTGCGCGGTCGGCGTACTCGGTGCACAGCGCGTTGGCCGCGGACTCGGCCTCGGTCCGGTCGGTCACCGCGGCGTGGTGGTGGTTCATCGCGTCCATCAGGTCGGCCACGGTGCGCGCGCACCGCCCGGCCAGGCCCTCGGCCAGCTGCTCGGCCGCCGCCCGCGCCTCCGAGGCCGCGCGGTTGGCCCGCTCCAGCGCCTCAGTGTCCACAGTGGACGTCTCGGGGTCGGCAACCGCGATGCCCGACTCGGCCGCGGCCTGCACCAGCTCGGCGCGCGAGGCGTGCCAGCGGTCCTCGGCGGCGCCGTGCTCCTCGCGCAGCTGCTGCGAACGGGCCTCCGACTCCTCGGCCGACTCCCGCGCGCTGGTCAGCCGGGCGTGCGCGGCGATCAGCTCCCCGTCGTCCGGGAACGCCTCGACATGCCGCTCCCACTCGGTGGTCCGCTCACGCGCCTCGTCGCAGCGCCGCTCCGACTCGGCCAGTTCGGTGTGCAGCCGCTCCACGGCCTCGCTCAGCTCGGCGATCCGCCGCAGCCGCGCCGCCTCCCGGGCCCCGGCGCCGACGAACTCGGCCACCGACTTGGCCCGCGCGCCGCACAGCACACCGGCACGCCACGCGCCGGAGGTGGCCACGACCAGCCCGGGAACCGTTGTGGCAGCAGGGTCCTCGGCGACACCGACGGCCGCGAGCAGCTTCGCCACGACCTCGGCCGACACCGGGCTGCCCGGCTCGGCGGCGGGCACCAGCACCTCGGCGAGGCTGCGGCCCTCGGCGGCCGGACCGGCCACGGCGAGCACCTCGGCCAGCTCCGGGTCGGACACCTTGCCGTCCGCGGACACCAGCGCGGTGAGCAGACCGCTGGCCTGCAACGCGGCCTCCAGCCCGGCCTGGTCCGCCTCGGCCAGCGTGGGCACGAAGTCCACCAGCCGGAAGAACGCCGCACCATCGCCAGCTGTGTTCGTGCCGCCGGAACGCAGCGACACCACCTCGGCCTCGTGCTCGGTGATCGTCGCGCGCAGCTCGGTCAGCCGCTGCTCGGCCGACACCACCTGCTGGCGTAGCTCGTGCACCTTCGGCGCGGCCCACTGCCTGATGTTGTCGCGCGCGGTCCGCGCCGCACCCCGCTCCTCGGCGAGCAGCTCGGCGGTCGGCATCATCGGGTACTGCACGGAGGAATCCGGGCCGCCAGCGGTCCAGCGGGACGCCTGCTCACGCCACACGTCCACGGCCGTGGCCAGTTGCTGGCCCGCCTCGTTGCGGCGGCCCGCCGACTCGGTCGCGGTCAGCTGGGCCTGGCGCGCGGCGCGTCGCAGTTCCTCGACATCGCGCAACTGCCGGTCCGACTTGAGCGCACGCTCGTGCAGGGACAGGGTCAAGGCGTTGCGGCGCCTGGCTTCCGAGGCGGCCTGCTCGGCCTGGCGGCCCGCGTCGCTGAGCGCGTCCAGCAGCGTCTGCGGCTGCACCGGGGGCAGCGTGCGCCGGTCGATGGCCAGCGGCTCCGACTCCGGGTCGGGCTTGGCCCGCACCTTGTCCGTGGTGCTGCTCGCCTCCGCCGAGGGCATCTTCGGCACCTGCGGGCACAACTCGGCGTCCAGGCCCGCGGTGGCGAGCCTTTCCCTTGCCTGACCGGCGAGTTCGTCGGCGGCGTCGATGTCCTGGCCCAGTCGGCGCAGCACGGCCAGCACCGCGTCGACCGCCCGGTCCTCCTGCGCGCGCTGCCTGCCCGCGGTGTCCAGCGCGGCCTCGGCCGCCGACCTGGACCGCGCCACGAGCTGCTCGCGGTCCTGTAGGTCGCGCAGCCCCCGGTACGCGGGCAGCTCCTTGAGTGCCTCGATCCGCGCTTCGAGTTGGCTGTCCTGGGATTCCTGTTGCGCCACAGCCTCTTCCGCGGTGACCCGCTCCTCGCGGGCTGCGATCAGCTTGCGTTCCAAGGAGTCCAGTTCGCTGCGCAGGGACTTCAGGCTCTTGCGGCCCGCGAGCACCCGGTCACCCGCGGACCGCAGGCCGGACAGTGCGTAACCCGAGTACGTGCCCAGGAAGGCGCCCAGCGCGGTGTCCGCAGTGGACAGTCGGATGATGTTCTCGCGGATCGACTCCAGGTCGTCGAACGAGGTCGCCAGCTGCTCCACCATCGAGGAGTCCAACGGGGGCAGGGCATCCGAGAGGATCTGCTCCAGCTGGCCTTCCAACACCTTCAACCCCACGTCGGGGTTGCGCAGCGTGCGCTGCAAGTGCAGCAGGTCCGCGTAGCGCGCCGCGGGCACCCCGTACACCGTCTCGGCGACCTTGGCGCGGAACGCGGCGTCCTCGAACACGCAGTCCGCGCCGATCAGCTCACGCAGCTGCGCCGGGCCGACCGGCACCCGGTCCGGACCGGCCAGCCGCAGGTCCTGGCCCACCCTCGCCGGTGTGACGAACCGCCAGGAGTCGGTGATCTGCTGCGAGGTCTTCGAGGCCTTCACGCCGATACCGCAGGTCAGGTACTCACCCGGTGCGCGGTGCAGCTCCACCCAGGCGTAGCCGATCCGGTTCGGGCCGCCGTCGTAGTCGTCGAGCATCAGGCGCCGGATGCTCACCGTGTCGAAGCCCTTGGAGCCCAACTGGCGCAGGTCCCCGTCCAGGCACAGCGGGAGCAGCAGCTCCAGGGTGCGCGACTTGCCGGAACCGTTGGTGCCCTGGAAGATCGCCCGGCCGCCGGAGAAGTCGAAGACCTGCTCGGCGTACTGCCAGATGTTGACGATGCCGCCCCGGCTCAACGTCCACCGCGGACTCGTAGTCACGACTGACCTTCCTCATCGAACAGGGACCAACCGGGTTCCTCCTGGGGAGGCGGCGGTGCGGGCGGGGCGTTGCGGGCCGGTGTGTCGTCGGGCACGGGCACCCAGCGGTGCGCGGTCGGCGCGACCAGCCAGCCGTCCTCGGGATGCTCGGTGGCCAAACCCATGCGCGCCAACAGGTCCAGCACCTCGGCGGTAAGTCGGTCGGGGTCCTCGGTGGCCTGCCGCGACCACGCGGCCGGGTAGTCCTCGACCAGCCGGGCGCAGATCGAGCGCAGCTGTGCCAGGCGGATCGGGTGCCGCCCGTCCGCACGCGGCTGCGGCGGCAGGTCGTCCTCGGCGAACAGCTCCGGGTCGGGGTCGGCGATCAGCTCGGGCAGTGCCAGCAGGGCGATCCGGGACACCGTGCCCGAACCGGGGAACAGCACGTCGGTCAGGTAGTCCTCCGGGTCGGTGACGGCCACGCCCTCCAACCTGGTCTCGGTGATCAGCCCGAAGCTGCGCTCCAGCAGGGCCGACTCGCGCCGCTGGTGGCGCAGCAGCCACTCCGACTGCTCCTGGGGCAGGTCGGAGCGCAGCACAACGGGATTCTCCACCAGCTTGCGGCGCACCGAGTGCTCGGCTCCACGCGGGCCGGGCCGGGCGGCCAGTTCCACCAGGTGCGCGGGGTCCTCGGCCTCCAGCAGCGGGCCGGACAGCAGTTGGCCCAGCAGGTCGGTGTCGATGGTGATCAGCGCCTCGGCCGGGCCGTCACTGCCCCACGGGGCCACCGTGCCCTCGGTCTCGCTGATCACGCCGAGGGACAGCAGGTGCCGCAGGGCCGCGGTCAGCGCGCGCCGGTCCGGCAGGTCGTCGGTGACCCTGACCCCAGCCTCCACCGCCGCCGAACGCACGTCGGTGACCAGCCTGGACAGCAGCACCTGTCGGCCGACACCGGTCAGCGCGGCCATGGTCAGCGCCAGGTAGGCGTAGCCGCGCGGGGACAGCGAGGACTCGCCGCGGCTGGGGTCGTTGCCCGGACCCGGCTTGTACAGGCGGGCGAAGCGGCGCTCCACCACCAGCCGGTAGCCCAGCAGCCCCGAGAACAGGTCCTGTAGTGCGGCGCGGTGCCGGTAGACCAGCGGCAGCAGATCGCCGTCCGGGCCCTCGGCGCGCAGCAGTGGCCGCCTCAGCAGCACCCGCGCGCAGCGGACCACGTTGGCGGCGTCGATGTCGGACATGCCGTCCAGCACGTCTTTCACTGCCCGGCCTCCAGAACCACCGAAGCGTTGTGCAGGGTCAGCGTGCCGCCCGCGGTCGCGATCCTCGTCGTGCGCCCCTGCTCCGGGGTCACCGTCAGCCGCAGCCCACGCACCGGGTCGGCGGCGCTGCCGGTGTCCTCGGCCCGCTCGCGCTGGGCCATCGCCATCGTCAACAGCTCGCAGAACACGTCCAGCGCCCCGCTGGACAGCTCCGCGTCCTCGATCTTGGGCGCGGCCCCGACCAGCTCGGAGACCGCCTCGGCCCGCTGCTGGTCCACCTGGCGGGCCTCGTTGAGCAGCGCGTGCTCGGTGATCGGGTCGTCCATGATCCGCGAGGTGCGGCCGCGCGCACCGCGGTCGCCCCGGCTGCGCACGCTCACCGTCACGTCCAGCACCGGGCCGTCCCGCCAGGGTGTGTGCTCGTCGTCACCGTCGTGCTCCGGCGCGGGCAGCAGGTTGCGCGCCGAGTACAGGCCGAACGCCGCCGCGTACAGGCAGTGCGCCTGGTCCGGCTCGGCGGAGTCGAACCAGGACGCCAGCTTGAGCAGCTCCGCGCGCCGACCCGGCAGCAGGCCGCCGCCCGAGGTCGCGCGCTTGACGCTGGCCAGCAGCGAGCCGATCGCCCGGCCGGTGGCCTCCCGCAGCGCGGTGACCTGGCTGGGCCGTCCCGGCCGGTCCACGAACCAGTCGGTCAGCTCCTGCCAGTCCGCCGTGGTACGGCCGCGGGACCGCTCGATCTCCGCGCCCAGACCGTCGGCCGGGCCGAGCAGCCGCAGCAGTTCGGTACGGCCCCTGGCCAGCTGCGCCAGTGAGTCCGCGATGGCCGGGGTGTGCCGCAGCACGTCCTCGACCACCATCTGGATGTACTCCACGAGCAGGTTGCGGAACCCGGAGATCTCGTCCGGGGCCAGGTGGTGCCGGGTGACGATCTGCCCCAGGTAGGCGTAGAAGTCGCGGACCGTCACGGCCAGCTCGGCGTGTTGCAGGAACAGGGTGGTGACCTGCTCGGCCAGCGCCTCCCTGGCCCGCCTGGCCCCCGGCCCGCCCTCGGTGAACACCGCGTCGGACAGTGACCGGCCCAGCTGGCCCAGCCCGCGCTCGATCGCGGGCAGCAGCTCGCGGGACACCTCGCGGGCGCCCTCGGGCACGCGCAGCAGCTCGTCCACGTCCCGCTGCACCCGCACGGCGAGCTTGCTGACCTGGTAGCGCACGCTGCCGTGCTGGAACTCGGCGATGCTCGACGCGATCACCTCGCGCCGCCCCGGCACCAGGTTGCCCCACTCCACCAGCTGCTTGAGCCGGGCGATCACGTTCTCGATCCGGGACTCGCCCGGTTCGACCAGGCCGTCCCGCTCGGCGGCGGCCAGCTTCGCCGCGACCTCGCCCGCCGACAGGTCGGCCAGCAGGGTCGAGGCGAACAGCCGCATCGTGGTCAGGTAGGTGCGGTGGTGCTCGCGCGGCTGGAGGTAGGCGTACAGCAGCAGCCGCCGGTCGGTCGTCTGGTCGTACAACTGCTCCTGCTCCACGGTCGGCCACACTAATGGGCCCGCGCCCCACGCCTGGGCCACCTGTCGCCAAACGGGTGACACCTGGGGCGATACCGTTCGGAGTATCGGACTCGGCGAGGTGGGGGTGGCACGGGTGAGTTTGGCGCGGGCAGTGGGCCTGGTGCTCGGTGCGGCGGCGGACGCGGTGTTCGGCGATCCCCGTCGCTGCCACCCGGTCGCGGCGTTCGGCCGGGCGGCATCCGCGCTGGAGCAGCTCGCCTACCGGGACAGCAAGGTCGCGGGTGTGCTCTACACCGGGGCGCTCACCGGCGGCGCCGCCCTACTCGGTCTCGCCGTGGAACGCGCCGGTCGCAGGCACCCGCTGATCCGCGTGGTCAGCACGGCCGCGGCCACCTGGGTCGTGCTCGGCGGCGCCTCCCTGGCCGACGAGGGCACCGCCATGGGCCGGTCGCTGGGCGCCAGCGAGATCGAGGACGCCCGCGCGCGGCTGCCCAACCTGTGCGGCCGCGACCCGAAGAGCCTGGACGCCGCGGGCCTGGCCAGGGCCACCGTGGAGTCCGTGGCCGAGAACACCTCCGACGCCGTGGTCGCCCCGCTGCTGTGGGGCGCCGTGGCCGGGGTGCCCGGTCTGCTCGTCTATCGCGCCGCCAACACGCTCGACGCGATGGTCGGCCACCGCTCCCCGCGCTACGCGAGGTTCGGCTGGGCCTCGGCCCGGCTCGACGACGTGCTCAACCTCGTGCCCTCCCGCGTCGCCGCGATGCTGACCGCCGTGTCCGCGCCCGTGGTCGGCGGCTCCGCGCGCGGTGCGTGGCAGACCTGGCGCCGCGACGCCTCCGCGCACCCCAGCCCCAACGCGGGCCAGATCGAATCGGCCTTCGCCGGTGCCCTGGAGATCCGGCTCGGGGGTCGCACCGTGTACTCGCACGGCGCCGAGGAGCGCCCCGTGCTCGGCCACGGCCGCAGCCCCGACGCCGGTCACGTCACGCGCGCGGTCGAGTTGTCACGAGTCGTCGGCGCCCTGTCCGCAGCCGCCTCCGCCGTGCTCGCCACCGCCCTGGGCCTGCGTAAACGCTAGTTGTCCACAGGCGGCGAGTTATGCACATGTGGATCTTGGTGAAGGTTGGGTGTCGGGGGTGGGCGGTAGACTGGTGACGGGGTCGCCCCCCTGGGAGTGGCGGGGGATTGTCACCAGGTAGGCGGGCGATTCAGCTGCTCGTGCTGGCCTGTTCGCGGGCCTCGTCCTCGGCCAGGATCTCGGCCACCGACTTGCGCTTGGGGCGCTGCGTGACCTCCTTGTCCAGTGCCCCGCCGGGCCGGGCCTCCCGCCAGCTGAAGTAGGCCCAGCCGAACAGGGCCATGGTGCCGAAGATGATCCACTGCACGGCGTAGGAGAAGAACGGGCCGGAGTCCAGCTGCGGCAGGGGCAGCGCGTTGACCACCCCGGGCTGGTTCGGTTCCAGCTGGAAGTAGCCGGGGGTGATCGTCAGCTTGGAGGTCTGCACGACGGCGACCGCGCTCACCTGGTACACCTGCGGCCTGCTCGCGGTCAGGATCGGGGCGCGGCTGTCCAGCGGCTCGTCGGCCCGCACCCGCGCGACCAGGGTGACCTCCCCGCCGGGCGCGGCCGGGTAGTCGGGGATCTCCTTGCCGGGTTGCAGCTCCTGGTAGCCGCGGTCGACCAGCACGATCCGGCCGTCACGCAGCCGGAACGGGGTGAGCACCTCGGAGGCGGGCTTGCCCTGCACGGTCCGCAGCCGGGCCACGGCCTCACCCTCGGGCAGGTAGCCGCCGGTCAGCGAGACCAGCCGCCACTCGATCTTGCCCGCGGGCTCGCCACCAGCGGGAACGAGCTGCTCCAGTGGCACGGCCGAGCTGCTGAACGAGTTCTGCAACGCGGAGTTCTGTGCCTCCTGGTCGCTGTTGCGACCGAACTGCCACGGAGCGAGCACGGCGTAGCAGGATCCGGCGAAGACGAACACCACCAACGTCAACGCCACCCAGCCGGGCTGGAACAGGAACCGGAACCGCACCACCCCACGGTATGCCTCAGCCCTCGGTGAGCTCCAACCGGTCGAACCGCACAGCGCAGCCAGGGCCGTCCGGGGAAGCGCACATCACACCCGCCCACACCTGCTCATCGGGCGCGAACCAGGCCAGCCGCAGCATCGTCAGCGGCTCGGCCCCGTCCAGCCCGTACCGCACGGTCAGCGTGTCCCCGGTGCGCCGCACCTCGATCGTGACCTGCTCGGCGTCCCGGATCGGCGTCACCGACCAGTCCGAAACGCCCCTGGTCAGCACGGCACTGGCCTGCTGGTGGCCGTCGACCAGCTCGATCCCGGTCTTCAGCCAGTTCTCCGGATCGGTCCGCACCATCGCGCCCGCCTGGTCGTACTGGTGCGTGTACGCCCCGGTGAACGTCGTGACCAGCCGGAAGTCGCCCGCGATCCGCCGTGCGAACAGGTGCCCGGTGTCCCGGACGAACCCGTAGTGGGTGACCCGCCAGAAGTCGGTGTCCGGATCGGTGTGCACCGTCAGCCCGGAATCGACCGACCACCGCCCCGGCTCGTTCAGCCACTGCCAGTCCGCGAACCCGAATGCTTCGATCACCAGCCGACTACTACCCCATGAGCGCGGCGCGGGCCGCTGCCGCCGCCTGTTCGGCGTACGACCCGCCGAACAGCACGACGTGCACCAGCAGCGGGAACAACTGGTGCAGCGAGATCCGCCGCTGCCAGCCCTCAGCGAGCGGGGCCACCTCCAGGTAGCCGCCGAGCACGTGCTCCAGATGCGGGCAGCCGAACAGGTACAGCATCGCGAGATCGGTCTCACGGTGGCCGCCGTGCGCCGCCGGGTCGATCAACCAGGCGCGGCCGTCGGCGGCCCAGTGCACGTTGCCCGACCACAGGTCCCCGTGCAGCCGCGCGGGCGGCTCAGCCGGACCGGCCAGGTCCTCGACGCGCTCGCACACCTGCGCGATCACCGCGGCCTGCGCGCCGGACAGGCTCGCCGAGTCCACGGCGTCGCGCAGGTACGGCTCGATCCGCTGCTCGGCGTACCAGCGCGGCCAGTGCTCCGCCGGGGCGTAGCTCATCGGTGCACGGCCGATCCACCCGCGCTGCGGAGCACCAGGTGGGGGCGCCCCGAAAGCGTTTGCGCCCGCCTGGTGCAGAGCCGCCAGCGCGCGTCCCAACTGCTCGGCCGCCGCCGTGCTCGACGGCCCCGGCTCGACCTGCTCCATCACCAGCCAGCGGTCGTCGTGGCCCCGTAGCCCCGGCATGGGCACCGCCCCGGACTCGGCCAGCCACTCCAGGGACGCCGCCTCGGCCCGCGCGGCGCCCGGCCCACAGCCCTGCTTGGCGACCACCAGGTCCCCGTCGGCGAACTCCACCTCGTAGACCCCGGCACCGAGGCCGTGGGCGGACACCGGCTCGCCGCCGACGATCTCGGCGACGGCCGCCAGTACCGGCTCGGTCACAGGTTCTCGCGCACCCAGTCGAGCAGCCCCGGCATGGCCGCCTCGATCATCGCCAGCACGTCCTCGAACCCCTCGGGCCCGCCGTAGTACGGGTCGGGCACGTCCAGGTCCTCGCCCGCGGCGGGGTCGAACGAGCGCAGCAACCGCACCCGTTCGGGGTCGTCCGCGATGCGCCGCAGCGTGCGCGCGTGCCCCGAGTCCAGGGCCACGAGCAGGTCGGCATCCAGGTGCCGGCCGTCCACCTGGGCCGCGACGTGCTCGGTCGGGTAGCCGTGCTCGGCCAGGGTCCGCGTGGCGCGCTCGTCCGCCGCCTCACCCGCGTGCCAGCCACCGGTCCCGGCACTGCTCACGTCCACGACATCGGCCAGCCCAGCTGTTCGCAGCTGCTCCCCGAAGACCAGCGCGGCCATCGGTGATCGGCAGATGTTGCCCGAGCAGACGAAGCTGATGTGCATCCTCTTAGACTTCCACGCGATGACCAGGCAGCAGATCCAGCGTGCGCAATTGCGCCACCACGGCGACGTTGACGCCATCCCCGGACTGGCTGATTTCGCCGTCAACGTGCGCCTGGACCGTCCGCCCGGCTGGCTGCGGGACCGGCTCGCCGCCGCGTTGGACCGCCTGGGCGGCTATCCGTCCGAAGCCGAGGACCTGGCCGCGCGCCGAGCTGTCGCCACACGTCACGGCCGTGAGCCGGACGAGGTGCTCGTGCTCAACGGCGCCGCCGAGGGCTTCGCGCTGCTGCCCGAACTGGCGTCGGAGCTCAGCGCTGTCGTGCACCCGTCGTTCACCGAACCCGAGGTCGCGCTGGCCGACGCCGGTGTGCCCGTGCACCGCGTGCAGCTCGCCGCCGAGGACGGCTACCAGCTGCGCCCCGGCCTGGTCCCCGACGAGGCGGACCTGGTCGTCGTCGGCAACCCCACGAACCCGACCTCCGTGCTGCACCCCGCGCGCGTGCTCACCGAACTGGCCAGGCCGGGCCGTGTCCTCGTGGTGGACGAGGCGTTCATGGATGCGGTGCCCGGCGAACCCGAGTCGCTCGCGGCCACCCGCGTGCCCGGGCTGATCGTGCTGCGCAGCCTCACCAAGACCTGGGCGCTGCCCGGGCTGCGTGCGGGGTACGCGATCGCGGAACCCGACCTGCTCGCCAGGCTGGGGCGGCGGCGACCGCAGTGGCCGGTCGGCACGCTCGCGCTGGAGGCCGTGCGCGCGTGCAGCGAGCCCGCCGCCGTGGCCGAGGCCGAGGCCGCCGCGATCGAACTCGTGACGCACCGCGTCGAGCTGGCCGCCGCGCTGGCCGCGCTGCCCGGTGTCGAGGTGCACGACCCCGCCTCCGCGCCGTTCCTGCTGCTCCGGGTCAAGGATGGAGAACACGTGCGACGAGCCCTGCGCGACCGCGGCTTCGCGGTCCGGCGCGGCGACACCTTCCCCGGGCTGGGCGCCGACCACCTGCGGGTGGCGGTCCGCTCCCCGCAGCGCTGCGCCCCGCTGATCGTCGCCCTGCGCGAGGTGCTGGCATGACCGCCACCCTGGGCGCCGTGGTCGACGCGATCGAGCAGGCCTACCCGCCCGCGCTGGCCGAGTCCTGGGACGCGGTCGGTCTGGTCTGCGGCGACCGCGCCGAACCGGTGGACAAGGTGCTGTTCTGCGTGGACCCGGTCGAGGCCACGATCGAGGAGGCGCTGGAGATCGGCGCCCAACTCGTCGTGGCGCACCACCCGTTGCTGCTGCGCGGGGTGCACGGGGTGCCCGCCGACGAGCCCAAGGGCCGCCTCGTGCACCGGATGATCCGCAACGGCGTGGGTCTGCTGTGCGCGCACACCAACGCCGACTCCGCCGACCCCGGCGTGTCCGACGCGCTGGCCCAGGCGCTCGGGCTCACCGTGCACGGACCGCTGGACCCGCACGAACCCGGCTCGCGCACCGGCATCGGCCGGATCGGTGAACTGCCCGCGACCGAGCCGTTCTCCGTGTTCCTGCGCAGGGTCGCCGACGCGCTGCCCGCCACCGCGTGGGGCGTGCGCGGGGCCGGGGACCCGGACCGCCCGATCCGCAGGGTCGCCGTCTCCGGTGGGGCCGGTGACTCCTACCTCGGGCACGCCGCGCGCGCCGGGGTCGACGCCTACGTCACCGCGGACCTGCGCCACCACCCGGCTGGCGAGCACGTCGAGCGCGGTGCCGGGCTGCCCGCGCTGGTCGACGTGGCGCACTGGGCCAGCGAGTGGCCCTGGTGCCAGCAGGCGGCGGAGGTGGTCCGCTCCGCGCTTGCGGGTACCGTCGAGGTCTTCGTTTCCACCCGCCGGACCGATCCCTGGACCTTGCACGCCCAGCCAGAATCCCGAGGAGCCACTGAGTGAAAGCCGAGTCCGCGGTGCAGCGCCGCCTGCTCGACCTCGCCGAGGTCGACGCCGAGCTGGGGCGCGTGAACCACCGTCGCCGCACGCTGCCCGAGCTCGCCGAGATCAGCGCGGCCGAGCAGACGACGCAGGCCAAGCGGGACGCGCTGGTCGCCGTGGAGACCACGCTGGGTGACCTGGACCGCGACATCCGGCGTCAGGAGACCGAGATCGAGCAGGTCCGGGCTCGTGAGGACCGCGACCGCAAGCTGATGGCGGGCGGTTCGGTCGGCGCCAAGCAGTTGGCCGACCTGGAGCACGAGCTGGCCACCCTGCAACGCAGGCAGGGCGTGCTGGAGGACGACCAGCTCGAACTGATGGAGCGCCGCGAGGCCGTCGAGGCGGACACCAACCACGCCCGCGCCGAGCTGGACAAGGCCCTGGGGGCCCTGTCCGACGCCCAGCGCCGTCGCGACTCCGCACTGGCCGACCTGGACAGCACCGATGCCAAGCGCAGCGCCGACCGTGAGCTGATGGTCAAGCAGTTCCCGGCCGACCTGCTCGCCCTGTACGAGCGGGTCCGCGCCCAGCGCGGCATCGGCGCGGCCCTGCTGCACGCGCGCCGCTGCGGGGCGTGCCGCATCGAGATCGACCGCACCGCCATGTCCGCCATCAAGGCCGCCGCCGCTGACGAGGTGCTGCGCTGCGAGGAGTGCGGCGCGATCCTGGTGCGCACCGCGGAGTCCGGTCTGTGAGGGTCATCGTCGAGGCCGACGGCGGCTCGCGCGGCAACCCCGGCCCCGCCGGGTACGGCTCGGTCGTGCTGGACGCCGAGACCCGCGAGGTGCTCGCCGAGCGCAAGGACGCGCTCGGCGTCACCACCAACAACGTCGCCGAGTACCAGGGGCTCATCGCCGGGCTGAAGGCCGCCGCCGAGCTGGGCGCCGACGCCGTCGAGGTGCGCATGGACTCCAAGCTCGTCGTCGAGCAGATGTCCGGGCGCTGGCAGGTCAAGCACCCGGCGATGCAGCCGCTGGCCCGTGAGGCCAAGCAGCTGGTCGCCGGGTTCGACTCGGTCGAGTTCGAGTGGATCCCGCGCGAGCGCAACAAGCACGCCGACCGGCTCGCCAACGAGGCCATGGACGAGCAGGCAGGCATCGCGCCGAAGCGCGTCGCCGCCGCCGAGAAGCCGGTCAGCCAGCCCGGGTGGACCGGTGCCACCGGCACGCCGACCCGGCTGATCCTGCTGCGGCACGGCCAGACCCCGCTGACCGTGGACCGGCGCTACTCCGGCCGCGGCGACATCGAACTCACCGAGCTCGGCCAGCGCCAGGCCGCTGCCGCCGCCAAGCGGCTCGGCTCGATGCCCGAGGTGGCCGCGGTCATCTCGTCCCCGCTGAGGCGCGCGGTGCAGACCGCGAGCGCCGTCGGCGAGGCGCTCGGCCTCGAGGTGATCACCGAGGACGGGTTCACCGAGACCGATTTCGGCGACTGGGAGGGCCTCAGCTTCGCCGAGGCCGCCGAGCGCGACCCCGAGCTGCACCGCAAGTGGCTGTCCGACACCTCACTGACCCCGCCGGGCGGCGAGAGCTTCGACGCGGTGCACCGCAGGGTGCGCCGCAGCCGCGATTCGCTGATCAGCCGCTACGGCGGCGCCACCCTGGTCGTGGTCAGCCACGTCACCCCGATCAAGAGCCTGCTGAGGATGGCCCTTGACACCGGTCCGTCGCTGCTCTACCGCCTGCACCTGGACCCGGCTTCCCTGTCCACGGCGGAGTTCTACCCCGACGGCAACGCCTCGGTCCGCCTGGTCAACGACACCTCGCACCTGAGCTGACCCGAGTTGTGCACAGCCGCCAAGTTGTCCACACGTGGATCTTCGGCAAGATCAACTAGGGGCGGCGGGCGGTAGACTGGGATCGGGGTCGCCCCCCAGGGAGTGGCGGGGGACGCACATGGGTAGGGCGGCGGCTCACGCCACGACCGGCAGTCGGTGCCGGGCGCCGAGCGCGGCACCGAACTGGGACAGTGCGACGTGCACGGCGGCCAGTGCGGACGAGTCCATGGCGCCGCCCTCACCGGCCAGCTGGATCAACCGGTCCAGCACGAAGCAGCCGGGCACCAGGTTGTCGGCGCCCATCGCGCTGAGCATCGGGCGCAGCGAGTAGTCCATGGCGACCAGGTGCCCCTGCGTGCCGCCGGTGGCCAGCGGGGCCACGACCTTGCCCGCCAGCGCGCCGTCGGGCAGCAGGTCCAGGAACGCCTTGACCAGTCCGCTGTAGGCGGCCCGGTAGACGGGACTGGCCACGATCAGCCCGTCGGCCCTGCGCACCAGGCCGAGCGCGTGCCGGATCGCGGGGTGCTCGGTGTTGGCGACCAGCAGCGCGGAGGTCGGCAGGTCGCGCACGTGCAGGGTCAGCACCTCGTGCTCCTGGTCGACGAGCCACTCCTGCGTGTGCCGCAGCAGCACACTGGTGCGCGAGTCGGGGGACGGGCTGCCGGAGAGCGTGAGCACGGTGGACAAGGACTGCCTCCCAGAGTGAGGGCCCCGGTGAGGCCGGGCCACCAGACCTCACCGGGGCGGGGAAGTGGATCAGGAGTACCAGGTGGGCTCGGGGATCTCGTCGCGCAGCACGTACACGCCGACCTCCTGCCGCTTGTACGCGACCGGGTCGTGCAGGGTGTGCGTGCGCACGTTGCGCCAGAACCGGTCCAGGCCCTCCGAGGAAGCCGTGGACCTGGCCCCGGTCACCTCGAAGATCCGGCTCGTGACCTCCAGCGCCACGTCGGTGGCCCTGGCCTTCACGGCGGCCACCCGCACCTCGTGCTCGCCGCGCTGGCGCTCGGTCACCGCCTCGGCGTTGTCGTGGATGACCTGCGCCTCCTCGGCGACCTTGTCGGCCAGTGCCTCGACCGCCCACAGCTTGGCGGTCAGGTCGCCGTAGGTGTCGAGTACGTGCGGTTCGTCCACGGCCCGCTCGTAGGGCGAGTACAACCAGGACCGCGCCTTGTCCCTGGTGTAGGTGCTCGCGGTGGCCAGCGCCCCGCCCGCGATGCCCAGGTAGAAGTTGACGAACACCAGCTGGATCGCGGGCACGTTCAGCGTGTTGTAGACCCGCGGCTGGAACACCTTGTCCACGAAGCCCGCAGCGCTGGCCCAGTCCACCCGCACGTCGGTGATCACCACGCTGCCGCTCTCGGTGACCCGCTGCCCGATGTTGTCCCAGTCGTCGTTGAACACGATGCCGTCCTGGCGCGAGGGCACGATCGCGAAGACGTGCGTCTCGGTGCCCTCCAGCACACCCTCCAGCACGGTCACGTCGGAGACCTTGCTGCCGGTGGAGAAGGACTTGCGCCCGTTGTACGACAGGTGCGACCCGTGGTCGGTGATCGTCAGGTCCTGGTCACGCGGGTTGACGGCCCCGCCGAAGAACCAGCGCTGCTTGGCGGCGGCCTCCTCCACGGCGGCGATCTGCTCGGGCGTGCCGACCAGCCGCGCCGCCCAGGCCCACAGGTAGTGGTAGCCCAGCAGCTGCCCGATCGAGCCGTCCGCCTTGGCCACCTCCCTGATCACCCGGTACGCCGTGGTCCACGGCTGGCCGCCACCCCCGTGCTCGGCCGGCGCCAGCAAGGTCACCAGGCCCGAGTCCTTCAGCAGCTGCACCTCGGCGTACGGGGTGTTGGCGTCCCGGTCGCGGCGCACCGCGTCCACCGCCAGCACCGCGGCCACCTCGCTGGCCCGCTGCACCCACTGCTCCGCCGTGCTCGGCGCCTGCTTGTCGTCCCAGCTCACCTGGGCGTCCACGCTCTTGGTCATCTCGGGGCTCCTCAGTTGGCGAGAACGGGTTCGGGGACACCGGCGGAGCGGTCGGCCCGGGCCTCCAGCTCGCGGACGATCGGCAGCACCTCGCGGCCGAAGTACTCGACCTCCTCCAGGTAGTGCAGGAAACCCAGCAGCAGCAGGTCGACCCCGCGCCTGCGGTACTCCACGATCCGGGTCGCCACCTGCTCGGGTGTGCCGATCAGCCCGGTGCGGAACCCGTCGTTGTACTGCACGAGGTCCTCGAACGAGGAGTCCTGCCACATGCCGGTCCGGTTGCCGGTGGACTGCCCGGCCTGCTGCACCGCCGAGCCGAAGCCCCGCACCGCCTCGTGGTCGGCCTTGGCCACGATCTCCCGCAGCACCTCACGGGCCTCCGTCTCGGTGTCCCTGGCGATCAGGAAGCCGTTGAGCCCGAACCTGACGCCGCGCCCGTGCCGACGGGCGTTCGCGTTGACCTCGGTGAGCTGCTCGCTGGCGCCCTCGAAGTCCTTGCCGTTGCTGAAATACCAGTCCGAAACGCGACCGGCCATCGCCCGCGCCGCCGTGGAGTTGCCGCCCTGGAATATCTCGGGGTGCGACCTTTTTTCCGTGACGACTGGTTTGGGCTTGAGGTCGAAATCGTGCAGCCGGTAGAAGTCGCCCCGGAACTCGGCGTGGTCGGAGGTCCAGATCTCGCGCAGCACGCGGATGAATTCCTCGGAACGGCGGTACCGCTCGTCGTGCTCCAGCCATGGCTCACCCAGTTTGGTGAACTCGTCCTTGAACCACCCGCTCACCACGTTCACCGCCGCGCGCCCACCCGACAGGTGGTCGGCCGTGGCGAGCAGCTTGGCGAGCACGCCCGGCTGCCACAGCCCCGGGTGCACCGCCGCGATGACCTTCAGCCGCTGGGTCGCCAGCAGCAGAGCCAGACTGAAACTGGTCGATTCGTGCTGGTAGGCGGCACCGTAGCTGGCGATGTAGCGCACCTGGCTCAGCGCGTACTCGAAGCCGTTGTTCTCCGCCAGCACCGCGAGCCGGCGGTTGTAGTCGTAGCCCCAGTCGGTGCGCTGCTCGATCTTGCTGACCACCAGGCCGCCGCTGACGTTGGGCACCCAGTACGCGAATTTCACCGGCTCGAGCCGATGCTTCCCATCGTGTTCGGACAAGACTTCTCCACGAGGTGAGGAATGCCGGAAAGGCAGGGGAGTACCCCGAGAGGGCGGGGCATGAGGAAAGGAGAAGATCGTCAGAACTGACAGGCGCTCGACACCACGCGAAGGAAATCCACGTGGCGGCGGCGAGTGAGTCGACGAAACGCGACCATGAGCCGAGTAGAGCACGGTCCCCAAAGGCGGTCAACCAACCCCTGGTGTCGATTCCAGACACTGGGACACGGGGTACTAGGCTGTCCGGTGGACGAGTCGGCGGGGCGGCCGCGTCGGCGGGAGCTACTCCCGCCGCCGAGGAAAGTCCGGACTCCACAGGGCAGGGTGGTTGTTAACGGCAACCCGGGGCGACCCGCGGGACAGTGCCACAGAGAACAGACCGCCCGGTCGCGACAGCGACCGGGTAAGGGTGAAACGGTGGTGTAAGAGACCACCAGCACCTCGGGTGACCGAGGTGGCTCGGTAAACCCCACCCGGAGCAAGGCCAAGAGGGCGCCGCGTGCGGCGCCTGCGCGGACGATCGAGGGCTGCCCGCCCGATGTCCGCGGGTAGGCCGCTGGAGCCTGTCGGCAACGGCAGGCCGAGATGGATGGCCGCCACCCGGCACCCCGCGAGGGGCGCCGGGAACAGGATCCGGCTTACACGCCGACTCGTCTCCTTCCCGCTGCGCTCTTGGCGCTCCTCCGGAGCGCGGCGTCTTCGCTGAGGTCCGGTCTCTTCCCTTGTCTCAGGATGATCACTGGACAGATGTGATCATCCTGAGCCCGCGGTCCAGAGACCGGCGCGAAGACGCGGTCCCTGGAGCTGGCGGTTCTGGTGGGGGAGAGGGCGGCGGGCAGGGGCGGCCGGGGGAGGGCGCGCGGAGGCGGAGGGCGGCGTGTCCCGGGCTGAGGGGGGCGCGAGTCCCGCTCAGCGGTGCCCGAAGGTGCCGGCCTGGCAGGGGGGGCAGCTCAGCGGTCCGCGTAGCGGCAGGCCTGGCGGCGGGTCAGCTCTTGGCGGGGCGGCCGGGCGGCAGGCGGTAGACCGGGGCGAAGGGGCGGCCCGCGTTGAAGCGCTCCTCCAACTCGGCGACCCGCTCGGCGACGGCGGGGTTGATGATGTCGGCGAGGCTGCGTACCCCGGCGCCCGGCTCGTGCGCGGACAGGTGCGCCGCGGCGGCCCTGGCGCGCTCGAGGACCCCCTGGTCGAAGTTCACGGTCCGCTGGACCCGCCGCCCTGCGGGGAGCGTTCTGCCGGTAGCCTCTTCGTTACACAACTGAGTGCCCTCGACGTGGTCTGGCTCTGGTTGCCCGGCCATGCGAACATCCCTGTCTGAGGAGGGGGTGAGCCGACTGTTACCGACGTCCGCCAACACGCGGCTCCCTGTGTGGGCCGCGTCGGCCGAACAGGTCACGCCAGGCACGGTGTTACCGTTCCCTGCACACTCAGCGTGACCGGGTTTCTCGCAAGCGGGTGAAACGCTACGGCAAGCAGGAGAATCTCGTGTCACGTGTTCTCCACCAGGCCCTTCCCACCGATGATGGGTGTAGCCAGATTAGACGTAATACGCGGTCGAGGGGAACGTTTTGGATCAACCCCGTCCCGGTGCGGTACCGGGCACCGGCGTCGCCCACCACGGGCGCTGCGCCCGTGCTGTACTCGTCTGCGCCTGCCGGGGGCGTTCCCCGGCTCGACACGCTCCAAGCACCCCGGAGTAGGACATGACCGCCAGCAGCCTGATCCACTACACCGCGGCAGGCACGCCGTCGACGAACAACATCCAGACCTGGATCACCGGCAACCTCATCCCGCTGTTGCTGCTCGCGGTCGCGCTGTTGCTGCTCTGGCTGGGCGGCGGCAAGGGCGACAACGCCGGAGTCATGCGCCGCCTTGGCGGTGTCATCGTGGCGCTGGCGATCATCGGTATCGCCCTGACAGGCGCCGGCGTGGACATCGGCAAGTGGCTCGCCGGCCTGTTCACCGGGTGACGGGGCGTGCGGATCCGCACTGACGACGAGGTCTACCGGGTGGACGCCGTCTGGCTCGGCCCACCCAAGGCCACCTTCCCGTGGCGTGCCCGCTACGTGGCCTGGGGCATCGGACTCGCCGTCTTCTTCCTCACCCTCACCGTCGAACGACGGATCGGCATCGGGTTCGGCTTCTTCAGCGTGGCCTGGGCACTGGTCATCACCGTGGTGGTGACCAGGCTCATCTCCTCGCGGATCAACCACGAGCGCCCGCTGGGCGCCGTATCGGTCATGTGGCTGCGTGAGTTGACCGCGCCCCGCCAGCGCTCCTCGGGGCAGGGCGGGGCGGTCACCGCCTCGCGGATCAGAGTAAACCGGCAACGCCCGCGCCCGCAGGACGGCAAGGGACGCGGCAAGCGCGCACTCCCACCCGCCGCGGGCGCCCAACGCTCCAGAGTCAACCAGCAACAACAGCGTCGGCAGGCACGCACTCGCACCAGGGAGGTTCGCGGTGTTCGGACGCCGGCGAGACCGTGACCAACGTTCAGCCCGGCACGTGGCTCAGCACGCTGCCGCGGAGGTACCGGTCGACAAGCGGGCGTACAGCACACGCGGGCGCAGGCTGCCCGGCGAGCAGGCCATCCCCAGCTACACGCCGACCATCTCCGCGCGCAGCATCGACGGCCACCTGCTGCGCACCAGCCAGGACGTCTACGCCTGGTACCGGCTCGCGCCGCAGCGCTGGTCGTTCCGCTCCGACTCGCAGCGCCAGGACCTGATCGCCGCGATCGCGGGGCAGTACGCCGAGTTGCAGGGCCGCTGGATGCACCTGCGGGTGACCACCAGGCCCTACCCGATCCGGATGTGGGCCGAGGCGCACGTGCACAACGCCGTGGGCAGGCTGCCGGACTCCCGGGGCGCGCTGTCCTTCGACGACTACATGGTCGGCGAACAGCAGCAGCTGATGGGCCGGTCCATGGCCGAGAAGGAGGTCTACCTCGGCGTCCAGGTGCAGACCCGCAACGTGGTCGACCGGGCCGTGGAGCGGGCCGCACCGGTGCTGCGCCGGGTCTTCCCCGAGGCAGTGGACGCCGAGCTGGTCGCGCTGGACAGCGAGGTCGAGCACCTCGACCAGGTGCTCGGCTCGGCGGGGCTGGAGGGCCGCCCGGTGACGGCCGAGGAGATGTCCTGGCTGATGCACCGGTCCTGCTCGCTGGGGCTGCCCGCGCCGCGCAACATGCCCGCGGTGCCCAGCGACACCTGGGAGCCCGAGGACCTGGCCAGCTTCACCGACGCGGCCGACTTCTACCAGGAGCCGTACTCGCCGACGGTGACCGTGCGTGGGCGCACCGGGTCCAACGCGGGCGTGGGCAGGCACGTGTGCGTGCTGACCGTCGGGCCGATGCACGGCCTGCAGATCCCGGAGATCGACGACCCGTGGGTGCAGCGCTCCGACCGGCTGCCCGCCTCGGTGGAGTGGTCCGCGCGGATCTACGTGCGCCGCCCCGAGGAGGTCGGCGGCGAACTCCAGCGCCAGATGAACAAGGTGCGCTCCCAGGTGCGGCACTACACCGACGAGCACGACCTGGAGCCGCCCCAGTCCCTGGTCCGCCAGGCGGGCCGGGTGCTGGAGATCGACGACGAGATGACCTCCGGCTTCACCGCGCTGGGCACCCGCGTGCGCTCGTGGTGGCGGCTGGCGGTGTCCGGTTCCAGCCAGCGCGACGCGCTGCGCCTGGCCCAGACCCTGCTGGACCTGTACAAGCCGAAGGTCGCCATCGAGCACCCCGAGGCCCAGTACGCGATGGCCAGGGAGTTCATCCCCGGCGAACCGCTGGCCTCGGCCGCCTACCTGCGCCGCGGCTCGGTGGTGTGGGCCGCCTCCGCGGTGCCCACCGCCACCGCCGAGGTCGGTGACCGGCGCGGCATCCTGCTCGGTGAGACCTGCACCGCGACCCGGCGCCCGGTGGCCTGGGACCCGTGGATGGCCCAGGAGGTCCGGGACGGCTCGGGGCTGACCGCGATGGTCGCCGGGCTGGGTGGCGGCAAGTCCTTCCTCGGTGGCGGCATCGTCTACAAGACGCTGCGCTCCGGGGCGTACTGGACGGTGCTCGACCCGTCCGGGCCGCTGGCCGCGCTGTGCGAGCTGCCCGAGCTCAAGCCCTACGCCCGGCCGATCAACCTGCTCAACGCCCAGCCCGGCATCCTCAACCCGTACCGGGTGGTGGCCGAGCCGATGCTGGAGCACTTCCTGGACGAGGAGGACCCCGAGCGGGCCTGGCGGCGGGAGAAGGCCCTGGCCGCCGCCACCCGCAGGCGCCTGGCCCTGGACGTGCTCACCGGGCTGCTGCCCTACGAGGTCGCCCGGCTGCCGCAGACCAGGATCGTGCTGCTGCGCGCGGTCCGCATGGTCGGCGGCCGTCCGGACGCGCACCCCGGGCTGGTGTTCGACGCGCTGCGCCGCGACGCCAGCGAGCACCACGAGCACGCGATGGTGGTTGCCGACTTCCTCGACGAGATGCGCGAGCGCATGTCGCTGCTCATCCCCGAGGTCGACGCCGACCCGTACTCGCAGATCCGCGACGACCGGTTCACCGTGCTGACCATGGCGGGGCTGACCCTGCCCAAGGAGAGCGTGGGCCGCGAGCACTGGACCGACGCCGAGGCCCTGGGCGTGGAGATGCTCAACCTGGCCGCCTGGCTCACCCAGCGCTCGGTGTACGAACGGCCCAAGGACACCCGCAAGGGCGTCTGGATCGACGAGGCGTTCTTCCTGTCCGAGGTGCCCACCGGCCGCGTGCTGATGAACCGGTTCGCCCGCGACTCCCGCAAGTGGAACGTGCGCGTACTGCTGTCCAGCCAGATCCCGGCCGACTTCCTGAAGATCCAGGGCTTCGTGGCGCTGCTGGACTCGGTGTTCGTCGGGCGCCTGGACGACGAGGACGCGCAGGCCGACGCCCTGCGGCTGCTCAAGGTGCCGGTCGGCGCGGGCTACGAGCAGGTCATCGCCAGCCTCGGCAGGCGGCCCGGTTCGCACCGGACCGGCACCGAGCGGGACATCGCCCCGCGCCAGTTCGTCTTCGGTGACGGCGCGGGTGGGGTGGAGCGGATCCGGATCGACTTCTCCGGACCGCACCTGGAGCACCTGCGCAAGGCCATGGACACCACCCCGGACGCCAAGCGGGACACCCGGCCCGCCGAGTTGCCCGCGGTGTCCTCGCCGGAGGGCCTGGACAGCGGGCTACCCGACGAACGGCCAGCACTGGAGTCCGGTTACGAGGAGTACGACGACGAACTGGCCGCCGAACTGGAGGTCGGCCTGGTCGACGAGGCCGAGGCGCTGGAGGCCGCCAAGGAACCGCTGATCAACGTGCCCCCGCGCCCCGGCAACGGCTACCACGACGCCTACGCCCCGCAGGAGCCGGTCGGCAACGGCGCCGACCGGGAGAACCAGCACGGTGGGGCCCAGCGTGGCGGCTACTCGGGCGGGAGTTCGTTCGGATGACAGCCGTGCTGCTGCTCGCCGTCGTCACGCTGGCTGTGCTGGCGTGGCGGCGGCTTCGGCGCGGCGACCGCAAGCCACTGCGCCGCGGCCCCGCGCTGGCCGTGGTCGCGGCCCTGCTGGGTATGCAGGCGCTGATCGGCACGCCCGCGTTCGCGGCGCCGACCGACTGCGCGCCCAACCCGGAGCGGCCCGGTTCGGGCATGGTCGGCGCGCTGGACCCGGCGCCGCTGGGCACCGGCCAGGCGGGCAGCGTCTACGACGAGGTCGCCTACGCGGGCCTGACCTGGCACCTGTACGACCCCAACTGCGGGGCGATCAGCTCCATGTCCAGCCCCAGCTCGGTGATCGACACCTGGCTGGGCAACGAGCTGTTCAACATCACCAAGGTCATCGTCGGCGCGACCAACGGGCTGCACTACGCCCTGCTCGGCCCCGGCGGTGACGGGCACAGCGACCTGGTCAAACCCCTGGACGACCTGGTGGCCACCGGGACCTCGGCGCTGTACAACAGCGTGTTCGCGCCCTTCCTGGGGCTGGCCGCGCTGGGCCTGGCGATCATGTTGTTCCGCCAGATCTGGCGCGGGGACATGGCCGCGATCAGCAAGAAGTCCATGTGGGCGCTGGCCGCGCTGTGGCTGGCCTCGGCCACCTACCTGACCCCGCTGATCTACACCCAGATCCTGGACAAGATCCTGATCTTCGGGACCTCGCAGTTGCAGGCGGGCTTCCTCAAGGAGGTCAAGGTCGACGAGCGCAACGCGCTGCCGACCATGCTGTACGACAACGTGATCTACCGGAACTGGCTGCGGGGTGAGTTCGGCTCGCCCGACGCGCCGCAGTCCCAGCAGTTCGGCCGGGACCTGGTCCGCGCCCAGGCGTTCTCCAAGCAGGAGATCACCGAGGGCAAGGACAGCGACCCGAACAACACCAACGCCAAGAAGCAGGCGTACGTGGACCTGCGCGGCAAGCTGGGCAACGCCACCGGCTACTTCGACGGCAGCGACGGCAGCCGCACCGGTGACGGCTTCCTCGCGCTGTTCCAGGCGCTGGTCTTCGCGCTGTTCCAACTGCTGGCCAAGGTCACGATCCTGCTCGCGCAGGTGCTGCTGCGGGTGATGATCCTGGCCGGTCCGATCATCGGGTTGGCCGCGCTGCTCTACCACGACCTGCTGCGCAAGATCGGTCGTGCCGCCGGGGCCTCGCTGCTCAACGTGGTGATCATCTCCTGCCTGGCTGGCCTGCACACCCTGGTGCTGAGCTGGATCTTCGACCCGGCGCACTCGCTGCCGCTGCTGACCCAGATGCTGCTGGCGGGGCTGGTGACCGTCGCCCTGTTCATGGTCGGCAAGCCGGTGCAGCGCATGGTGCAGATGGTGCAGCTGTCGGTCGGCGCCGCGGGTGGGGTGCGCAACGGCTTCCTGGACCGCCTGCGCGGGCGCAAGCAGCAGGGGCCGACCGCGCAGGACGCCTTCTGGGAGCACGTGCGCGAGGGCGACCACACCCCGCCGGAGATCGCCGCCGCCCAGCGCGGCGGGCGCAGGTACCGGCCCGAGGCGCACACCCCCGTGCTGGCGACCTCCCAGCGGCTGGACCGCACCGCGGGCGCGCTGGAGTCCGGCGGCGGGGTCGCCGCACTGCCCGCCGCCAGCGGCAGGCAGATGGCCCTGGTCGCCGGCGAGACCTCGCGGCTGGTGGACTCCCCGTCGGTGATCGACCGGAGCTGGGACCGCAGGGGAGAGGACGCGGTGATCGTGCCCTCCCAGGCCGACCGGCCGGTGCAGGAACCGCGCCGGGCCGAGACCGAGGTGGTCGCGGGCCGCCAGGTGCACGTGATCTTCCGGCCGTCGAGGGGACTGGAGGTGGCCGAGAACGAGGGCCCCTCCTACGGCTGGGGCGAGAGGAGGGGGTAGCCGATGCCGATCCGGACCAACCGCGGGCGCTCGGCGGTCTACCGCAGGCTGTGGGGCTGGCCCCTGCGCTCACCCAAGCACCTGATCGCGTTCGCCATCGTGCTGATCGCGGTGGGCGTGCTGGTGGCGACCCTGATCCCGGTGATCGCGCAGTCCACGGGGAACGCGCAGCCGGGTGCCACCTCGAGCAGCGAGCAGCAGCCCACGCAGGGCGGCTCGAGCGGTGCGACGACCACCCCGACCACGACCGAGACCCGGCTGACCGCGCCGCTGAGCACGGCGACCTCCGCGCCGCCCGCACCGCAGGCGCTGACCACCGCGACGAACTTCGCCAAGGCGTGGGCCAACCACCCCAACGGCATCAGCAAGCAGCAGTGGCTGGCCGGGCTCAAGCCGTACACCACCGACGAGTACCTGCCCCAGCTGGAGTCGATCGACCTGGCCAACATCCCGGCCAACAAGGTCACCGGGCAGCCGGTGGCCAAGGAGTCCACGACCAGTTCGGTGATCGCCGAGGTGCCCACCGACGGCGGCACGCTGCGGATCAGCGTGATCTCCACGCCGTCGCAGGGGTGGCGGGTCTCGCACTACGACAAGGCGAGCTGACGTGCGCCTGTGGATCGTCTTCGGCATCACCGCCGCCGTGGTGGTCACCCTCGTGGTGGTCACCACCGTGGTGGCGTCCGTGGTGTCCACCCAGGAGCAGGCCATCACCCGGTACCGGATGGTCAACTGCAACGCCGCGATCGGGCCCTGGGACGGCTCGGTCTCGGCCTCCGGCGGTGCGGGCATGGTCGCTCGCCTGACCGAGGAGCAGAAGTCCAACGCCGCCAAGATCATCTCGGTGGGCAAGCAGCGCAACCTGTCCCCGCAGGCCTGGCAGGTGGCACTCCAGGCGGCCTCCCAGGAGTCCGGGCTGCGCAACATCAACTACGGCGACCGGGACTCGCTGGGCCTGTTCCAGATGCGCCCCTCGATGAACTGGGGCACCCCCGAGCAGATCCTCAACCTGGACTACGAGATCAACAAGTTCTACGACGTGCTGCTCAAGGTCGGGGGCTGGGACAAGATGCCCCCCGGCCAGGCGGCGCAGGCCGTGGAGCGCTCCGCCTTCCCCGACGCCTACGACAAGTGGGCGCCGATGGCCGCCGAGCTGATCAAGAATGTTGGGGACGTGGCCGACCCGACCGGCTGCGGGCAGAGCGCGGGCCTGAGCCTGCCCGGCAACGCCGCCTCGGCCAAGGCCATCGCCTACGCCATGCAGCAGCTGGGCAAGCCCTACATCTGGGGCGGCAACGGGCCGGTGGGCTACGACTGCTCCGGGCTGGTCCAGCAGGCCTACCTGTCCGCGGGCATCTCGCTGCCCCGTGTTGCCGACCAGCAGTACAAGGCGGGGGCCCTGCTGCCGATCCGCCAGGCGCAGCCCGGTGACCTGGTGTTCCTGGCCAACGACCCGAGCAACCCCGCCACCATTCACCACGTGGCGATGTACCTGGGCGAGAACAAGATCATCGAGGCGCAGGACTTCGGGATCCCGATCCACATCAGGCCGTTCAGCTTCACCGAGGCAGAGGTCGTCCCGCAGGCTGTCCGGCCAGGCGTGTAGCAGGAGGCGAACTTGAAGTACACCCCCGAACCGATCCCCCGGCCTGCCGGCCGACCGGCCTCCAGCACCCCGCTGCGGGACTACCTGGAGGCGGCCAGCCACGGGGTCGACTCCGGGTACGCCGTGCTGCCCCGGTCGCTGGTCGAGTCCATGCCGCTGCCCTGGCAGCAGCAGATGGCACACCTGCTCGCCGAGTTCCACTCCGCCTTCGACCACCTGTCCTGGCCGGTCTACCGGGTCGTGCCCTCCCGCTACGAGCGGCTGGTCGACCTGGACGAGGACCAGCTCGCCGAGGTCGGCTGCCTGATGGAGATCGACGCCGACGGGGAGATCGTCTACCGGCACCGCGACGGCAAGCGGATCGACAACCCGGAGGAGACCACCGTGCTGGTGTCCTGCCTGGACCCGATCCCGCGCGGGGACCAGGGCAGGGTGGAGCCCTCGGCCTCGCCCATGCACGACCCGGCGGGCAGGGCACTGGGCGACCAGGCGCCGACCCCGCCCAGCGGCCTGCCGCTGCCGCCCACCCCGCCGGGCGGCTTCCCGCCGGGCCCGAGCACCCCGCCGGGGGGCTTCGGACCGCAGGGCTATCAGGGTTATCCGCCCACCCCGGAGCGCCAGTCGTGGTGACATGCGTGCGGGCGCATGTCAGGCTTTGACCATGGCTGAGGACGGTTGGTACTTCTGCACCAAGCACAACGAGGTCGAACCTGCGGCCGGGTGCCGTGCGGTGGACCGGCTCGGGCCCTACCCGGACCGGGAGACCGCGGCCCGCGCGCTGGAGATCGCCGCGGAGCGCACGAAGTCCGCCGACGAGGCCGATCGCCGCTGGAGTGGTGACGAGGACTGAGAGCCGGGTCACGGCGCCGGGCGGCCGCGACAACTAAGGTTCGGTTGTGGTGTCTGCGGGCTGCACGACCGGTGGTCCGGGGCGGGACTTCGCGCCGATCCGGACCGAGTTCGGGCTGCCCGAGGACTTCCCGTCCGCCGCACTGGTGGAGGCCGAGCAGGCACTGGAGCAGGTGCGCGGCGGACCCCGCCGGGACGCCACCGACCTGCCACTGGTCACGATCGACCCGCCCGGCTCCAAGGACCTCGACCAGGCCGTGCTGGTCCAGCGCCGCGGCACCGGCTTCCGCGTGCACTACGCGATCGCCGACCTCGGCGCCTTCGTGCTGCCCGGCGGCGCGCTGGACCAGGAGGTCCGCCGCCGAGGGCAGACGATGTACCTGCCCGACGGCACCGTGCCGCTGCACCCGACCGTGCTGTCCGAGGGAGCCGCGAGCCTGCTGCCCGAGCAGGTGCGGCCCGCCGTGCTGTGGACCGTGGACTGCGATGCCCAGGGTGAGGTCGAGCGGTACGAGCTGGGCCGGGCACTGGTCCGCTCCACCGCGCGCCTGGACTACGAGTCCGTGCAGGCCAGCCTGCTCGCGGGCACCCCGCACCCGTCGATCGAGCAACTGCCCGAGCTGGGCCGGTTGCGCAGGGCCATGGCTGCCGAGCGCGGCGCCGTCGAGCTGCAACTGCCCGAGCAGCAGATCACCCCGTTCGGGGACGGGGAGTGGACGCTCACCGTGCGGCTGCGGGCCGACGTGGAGGCGTGGAACGCCGAGGTGTCCCTGCTCACCGGCATGTGCGCGGCGCAGATCATGATCTCCGCGCGGGTCGGCGTGCTGCGGACCCTGCCCACGGCCGACCCCGAGGCCGTGGCGAACCTGCACCGGGTCGCCAGCGCGACCGGGGTGGACTGGCCGCGGGACGCGAGCCCCGCGCACGTGCTGGCCGGCCTGGACCCGGACCGGCCCGAGTCGCTCGCGCTGTACGTGGCCGCGACCAGGTTGCTGCGCGGCGCCGGGTACACCGCATTCGACGGCACCGAGCCGGCGGTCACCTCGCACGCCGGGGTCGGCGCGCCCTACGCGCACGTCACGGCCCCGCTGCGGCGGCTGGTGGACCGGTTCGGCACCGAGTGCTGCCTCGCCGTGACCGCGGGCGCCGAGGTACCCGAGTGGGTGCGCGCGGCCCTGCCCGAACTGCCCGGCCTGATGTCCGCCTCCGACCTGCTCGCGGGCAAGGTGGAGCGTGCCTGCCTGGACCAGGCGGAGGCGTGGGTGCTGGCGGACCGGGTCGGCGAGGAGTTCGACGCCGTGGTGCTGCGGGCCGAGGCCACCGGCGGTGAGGTGTTCGTCGCCCAGCCGCCGGTGATGGCCCGGTGCGCTGGGGAAGGGCTGCCCGAGGGCGAGCGGATCAGGGTCCGGCTCGTCGAGGCAGACGTGGGGCGCCGCAAGGTGTCCTTCGACCGTGTTGGTGGGAAGGAACAGAAGTGACTGAGATCGGTGAGCTGACCGTCGGCGTGCTCGGTGGCACCGGCCCGCAGGGCAAGGGGCTGGCGTACCGCTGGGCCAAGGCGGGGCTCAAGGTCGTGATCGGCTCGCGGGCCGCCGAGCGCGCGGAGGCCACCGCGGGTGAGCTGCGCGAGCTGGCCGGGGTCGGCCACATCGCGGGCGCGGACAACCTGGAGTGCGCCCGGCAGGCCGACGTGGTGCTGGTCGCCGTGCCGTGGGACGGGCACGGTGCCCTGCTGGAGTCCCTGCGCGAGGCGCTGGCGGGCAAGATCGTGATCGACTGCGTGAACCCGCTCGGCTTCGACAAGCAGGGCCCGTTCGCGCTGCCGGTCGAGGAGGGCAGCGCCGCCCAGCAGGCCGAGGCGCTGCTGCCGGAGTCCCGGGTGACCGCTGCCTTCCACCACGTCTCCGCCGTGCACCTGGTCGACCCCGAGGTGGCCGAGGTGCAGACCGACGTGCTCGTGCTCGGTGACGACCGCGAGGCCACCGACCTGGTCCGCGCGCTGGCCGACGCCATCCCGGGCGTGCGCGGCGTGTTCGGCGGCAGGCTGCGCAACGCCGGGCAGGTGGAGGCGCTGACCGCCAACCTGATCGCGATCAATCGGCGCTACAAGGCGCACGCCGGTCTGCGGGTCACCGACATCTGAGGCGGGCTCGACATGGCTGACAGCAGCGGCGAGTTCGTGCGCTCGCCCAACCACTTCGCGGACCGGATCACCTCGGACGGCTCCTCTCGCTGGCCCGTCGAGCCGGGCCGCTACCGGCTGGTGGTCAGCCTCGCCTGCCCCTGGGCGCATCGGGCGGTCATCGTGCGCGGGCTGCTCGGACTGGAGCAGGCGATCTCGCTCGCGGTGGTCGACCCGATCCAGGACGAGCGCAGTTGGCGGTTCACCCTGGACGAGGACGGCCGGGACCCGGTGCTGGGCATCGGCTTCCTGTCCGAGGCCTACCTCAAGGCCGACCCCGGCTACACCGGCGGGGTCTCGGTGCCCGCGGTCGTCGACGTGCCCAGCGGCAAGCTGGTCAGCAACGACTACCCGCAGATCACCCTGGACCTGTCCACCCAGTGGCGCGAGTATCACCGGCCCGGTGCGCCCGACCTGTACCCGGAGCCGCTGCGCGCGGAGATCGACGCCGTGGTGGAGCCGATCTTCCGGTACGTCAACAACGGGGTGTACCGGTGTGGGTTCGCCACCTCGCAGCAGCGCTACGAGCAGGCGTACGAGGGGCTGTTCGCCGAGTTGGACCGGCTGTCCGAGCGGCTGGCCGGGCAGCGCTACCTGGTCGGTGACTCGATCACCGAGGCCGACATCAGGCTGTTCACCACCCTGGTCCGGTTCGACGCGGTCTACCACGGGCACTTCAAGTGCAACCGGCACAAGCTCAGCGAGATGCCGGTGCTCTGGGCGTACGCCAGGGACCTCTACCAGACCGAGGGTTTTGGCGAGATGGTCGACTTCGACCACATCAAGCGGCACTACTACCAGGTGCACAGGTCCATCAACCCGACCGGCATCGTGCCGCTCGGACCGGACCCCCGGGCCTGGCTCACGCCGCACGGCCGGGAAGTGCTGTCCTGACCCGCCCGTGGGCGGCTCCTGGAAGCCGCCCACGGGTGTGGTCGGTGCTCAGTGGAACGAGTGCTCCGGGGCGGGGAACGCCTTGCCCCGCACCTCCGCGGCGAACCTGCTCGCCGCGTCGGACATCACCGAGGCCACGTCCGCGTAGCGCTTGACGAAGCGCGGCGCCTTGCCCCGGCGCAGCCCCATCATGTCCTGCCAGACCAGTACCTGGGCGTCGGTGTCCGGTCCCGCGCCGATGCCCACGGTCGGGATGCGCAGCTCGTGCGTCACCCGCTTGGCGACCTCGGCGGTGACCATCTCCAGCACCACGGCGAACGCCCCCGCCTGCTCCAGCGCCACGGCGTCGGCGAGCACCCCGTCGGCCGCGTCCTCGCGGCCCTGCACCCGGTAGCCGCCCAGCTGGTGTTCACTCTGTGGGGTGAAACCGATGTGGCCCATCACCGGGATGCCCGCGGCCACGATCGCCTCCACGTGCGGAGCGAACCGCCTGCCGCCCTCCAGCTTCACCGCGTGGGCCCGGCCCTCCTTCATGAACCGGACCGCGGTGGCCACCGCCTGCTCGGGCGAGACCTGGTACGAGCCGAACGGCAGGTCGGCCACGACCAGCGAGCGCCGCACCGCCCTGGTCACTGCCCTGGTCAGGAACAACAGTTCGTCCACCGTCACCGGCAGCGAGGTGTCGTAGCCGTACACGTTGTTGGCCGCCGAGTCGCCGACCAGCAGCACCGGGATGCCCGCCTCGTCGAACAGTTCCGCGGTGTACATGTCGTAGGTGGTGAGCATCGGCCACGGCTCGCCGCGGTCCTTGAGCTCCTGCAGGTGGTGGATGCGCACGCGGCGTGCCGGAGCCCGGCCGCCTGGGTTCGCGCCGTTGCCGTACGGGGCGGACTCGGGGCCGCCGCTCGCTGAGCCGTGCACCGGCTCGGTGGCAGACGTCATTGTCGACCGTCCTTCCCTCAAGGCCCGCGGTGCGGGTCCCTGGGTCATGTGGAGGGTGTACGCCGACCAGGGTGACACCGTCGTGCGCCGGGTGGCAGTGGCTGCGAGCAGCTTCACACCCGCTGACAGGTGCTGTGAGGTCCCCTCGCTAGATTGGTCACGCCGACCCGCTGCGACCGCGTCGTCACCGGGGGAGTACGCACCGTTGCCGCGCCGGGTCGGGCTCGACGATCGAACGACACCCCGGGAGCAGCTCGATGACGGCGAACGGCGCCCCTAGCCCGGTCGCACACTGGAAGAGGCGAGCTGGCGGCCTGGTCGCCACAGTCGTGCAGCTCGGCGCGCTCATGTCGCTGCTGCTGATACCGGTCGTGGACGGCCACCCCGAGTTCTACGTGGCCGTGACCTGGCTGTTCGACGAGATCGGCGTCCCGGTCGACGCGAACATCTTCGCCGCGCTGATGCTGTTCGTGCTCGGTGCCGCGCTGCGCCGCCGCAAGCGGGCCGCCGTGAACACGCTGATCGCGATCCAGGGCCTGTACGCCCTGCTGAGCGGGTTGCTGCTGGCCGCGCTCGTGCTGCTCGGCCAGGAGGCGCTGGTCGACCCCGACGACCCGCCGCTGCCCGCCAGTCTCGCCTGGGACCTGGGCTGGCACGTGCTGGTCAACCTGTGCCTGATCGGCTTGCTGCTGGTGCTGCGGCCCGCGTTTCCCGCCCGGCTCGCCTCCGGGTCGGCCTGGCGTGCACTCGGCAGTCTCGTCGGCGGCCTGCTCGTCACCTGGCTGCTCGGTTGGGGCCTGACCGAGCTGTTCCCCGGCAACCTGCGCGACACCGCCGCCCGCCTGGCCTGGGCTGCCAACCAGGTGACCGGTCAGATCGTCGACCTGCCCAGGACCGGGGTCGCCGACGGCCCGAACTGGCTCAGCGTGCTGCTCGGCCTGCTCGGCGCGCTTGTCGGCGCCTACGCCCTCGTCGAGTTCTTCCGCGCCGTGCGCAGCCGTCAACTGCTCAGCGCCGACGAGGAGATCCGGCTGCGCGAGCTGCTCGCCGAATTCGGTGAGGATGACTCACTCGGCTACTTCGCCACCCGACGCGACAAGAGCGTCGTGTTCGACCCGGAGCGGCGAGCCGCCGTCACCTACCGAGTGCTGGGCGGTACCAGCCTTGCCAGCGGGGACCCCATCGGCGACCGCGAGGGATGGTCGGCTGCCATCCAGGCGTGGCTGGCCGAGGCCGGGCGCCACGGTTGGGTGCCCGCGGTGCTCGGCGCGAGCGAGACCGGCGCGCAGTGGTACGACAAGGCCGGGCTGCGCGCGCTGGAGATCGGTGACGAGGCCGTGCTCGACGTCCGCGAGTTCAGCCTCGCCGGCCCGGAACGACGTGGTGTTCGGCAGGCTGTGAGCCGCGTGGCCCGAGCCGGTTACAGCACAGTGGTCCGGAGGCACCGCGACATCCCGCCCGACGAGATGGGCGAGATGCTGCGACGCGCCGAGCAGTGGCGCGGTGCGCAGACCGAACGCGGCTTTTCCATGGCGCTGGGCAGGCTCGGTGACCCGACCGACGGGCGCTGCGTGATGGTCGAGGCCTACGACGCCGAGGGGCAATTGCGAGGACTCCTCTCATTCGTGCCGTGGGGGCGTGCTGGTCTGTCCCTCGACCTGATGCGTCGCGACCGCGATGCGGAGAACGGGCTCAACGAGTACATGGTGTCCGAGCTGGTCGCCGCGAGCGGCCAACTCGGCATTCACCGGGTCTCGCTGAACTTCGCGATGTTCCGTGCTGTCTTCGAGGAGGGCTCGCGCATCGGCGCCGGGCCGGTGCTGCGTCTGTGGCGAGGAATCCTCGGCATCGCGTCCCGCTTCTTCCAGCTGGAATCGCTCTACCGGTCCAACGCCAAGTACGGCCCGAACTGGTTGCCGCGGTTCATCTGCTACCAGCGGTCTCGCCAGCTACCCCGGATCAGCCTGGTCGCGGGAGTCGCCGAGGGCTTCGTCGGCACGCTGCGCCGTCGCGGCGGTCGCGGTGTGTTGTCCACTGCGGCGGTCGACAGCGAGTTTGTCGCCCGGATTCACCAGATCGAGGAATCCGCCCGTACTGCCGGTGTGCACCGGGCACGTCTGCCTGAACAGGTCCGTGTGCGCATGGCGAAGTTGGAACGCCTGCGGGAGGAGGGCGTCGAGGCCTACCCCGCCGGTTTCCACCGCGACTGCGTGCTCGGCGAGATCCGCGAGCAGTTCGCCGAGCTGCCCGCTGACTCGTTCACCGGCCACCGCGTGACCATCGCGGGCCGCGTCATCGCCCTCCGCGAGGTCGGGAGGCTCTGCTTCGCGCAGCTGCGCGACTTCACCGGGGAGCTGCAGGTGCTGCTCCGCGTGGACGAACTCGGCCCCGAACGGCTCGCGTCCTGGAAGTCCGCTGTCGACCTCGGTGACCACGTGGGAGTGCACGGCGAGGTCATGACCTCGCGGACCGGTGAACTGTCCGTCCAGGCCGAGTCGTGGACCATCACCGCCAAGTGCCTGCACCCCTTGCCCGACAAGCGCAAGGGGCTTGCCGACCCCGAGGCCCGCGTCCGCCAGCGCTACCTCGACCTCGTCGTCAACCCCGACGCGGCTCGCATGCTGCGCGTCCGCAGCGATGTTGTCCGCTCGGCCAGGGACTACCTGCACGACCACGGCTACCTCGAAGTCGAGACGCCGATGCTGCAGTCCGTGCACGGTGGCGCGACCGCCCGGCCGTTCGTGACCCACATCAACGCCTACGACATGCGCATGTACCTGCGGATCGCGCCCGAGCTCTACCTGAAGCGGCTGTGCGTGGCCGGGGTGGACAAGGTCTTCGAACTCAACCGGAACTTCCGCAACGAGGGCGCCGACGCCACCCACAACCCCGAATTCACCATGCTGGAGGCGTACCAGGCGTACGCCGACTACACCACGATGCTGCACCTGGCCCGCGGCCTCATCCAGCACGCCGCGATGGCAGCGCACGGTGAAATCGTGGCCAAGGGAATTGCGCCCGATGGAAAATCCGTCGAGCACGACATCTCCGGTGAGTGGCCGATCGTGCGTGTGCACGAGGCCGTGTCCGCCGCCTTCGGCGAGGAGGTCACCGCCGACACCTCCGCCGAGGTGCTGCGCAAGCAGTGCCAGCGAGCCGGGGTGCCGGTCCGCGAGGAGGCGGGGGTCGGCGACATGGTGCTGGAGGCGTACGAGCACCTGGTCGAGCCCTTCACCACGGCACCGACCTTCTACACCGACTTCCCGACCGATGTCTCCCCGCTGACCCGCCAACACCGCGTCGACCCGAGGCTCGCCGAACGCTGGGACCTCGTCGCCTTCGGTGCCGAGATCGGCACGGCCTACTCCGAGCTGACCGATCCCGTCGAACAGCGCCGCAGGTTGGAAGCCCAGTCCTTGCGGGCGGCCAGCGGTGACGTCGAGGCCATGGAACTCGACGAGGACTTCCTGCGCGCGCTGGAGCACGGCATGCCGCCCACCGGCGGCCTCGGCATGGGCGTCGACCGGTTGCTCATGATGCTGACCGGCGCCTCGATCCGGCAGACGGTGCTGTTCCCCTTCGTGCGCCCGACCACCTGACTCAGACCAGGGCCGCGGACTGCTCCCGCCAGCTGCTGGTGATGGGCAGCCTGCGGTCCCTGCCGAACGCCTTCAACGTGATCTTGGTGCCCGGTGGGTACTGCCTGCGCTTGTACTCGGCACGGTCCACCATCACCAGAACCCGCTCAACCAGTTCGGGGGCGAAGCCGGCGGCCAGCAGGGCCGTGTACCCCAGGTCGCCCTCGACGTACTGGTCGAGCACCTTGTCCAGCAGCTCGTAGTCGGGGAGCGAGTCGGTGTCCAACTGGCCAGGGCGCAACTCGGCCGAGGGCGGCTTCGTGATCGAGTTCTCCGGGATCGGCGGCACCTCACCGTTGAGTTCGGCCTGGTCGTTGCGCCACCGGGCCAACTCCCACACCAACGTCTTCGGCACGTCCTTGATCGGTGCGAACCCGCCGACGGCATCGCCGTAGATCGTCGAGTAGCCGACAGCCAGCTCCGTCTTGTTGCCCGTGGCCAGCACCAGGTGGCCGTGTTGGTTGGACAGCCCCATCAAGGTCACGCCACGACACCTGGCCTGCACGTTCTCCTCTGCGAGGCCGGTCAGCCCGAGCTGGCCGACGAAGGCCTCCACCATCGCGGCGATCGGCTGGGTCTGGAAGTGCAGCCCTGTGCGCTCGGCCATGCCCGCTGCGTCCGATCGAGAGTGGTCGGAGGAGTAGGACGAGGGCATGGACACGCCGTAGACGGCGTCCGCGCCGAGCGCGTCGACCGCCAGCGCCGCCACGACCGCTGAGTCGATGCCACCCGACAGGCCCAGCACCACCGAGCGGAAACCGTTCTTGTGTACGTAGTCCCGCAAGCCCGTGACCAGCGCGGACCACACCTCGGCGCAGTCGGACAGGGCGTCGGGGGCCTCTGGCGCCGGCTGCGGCTCGTACGCGGGAACTGGCTCGGCGCTGATCACCGTCCTCGTCACCTCGAAGCCTTCCACAGGCTCCACCGAGGTGTGGCCGCCCGCGTTCAGATCGAGATCGAGTACGAGCAGGTGCTCGACGAACTGCGGAGCCCTGGCCAGCAGGGTGCCGTCGGGGTTCATGACCAGGGAGTCACCGTCGAAGACCAACTCGTCCTGGCCGCCGACCAGGTTGACGTACGCGATGGGCGCCCCGGCCTCTGCCGCGCGGCGGGCTACGAGTTGGGCCCGGGTGTCGTCCTTGTTGCGCTCGTAGGGGGATCCGTTCAGGCACAGCACCAGGTCCACACCTGCCTGTCCGAGCCCCGCGATCGGTCCGCCGTCCTGCCAGATGTCCTCGCAGATCACCAGGCCGAGGTCGACGCCGTGCCAGCGCACGATGGGCAGTTTGTCCCCGGGGACGAAGTAGCGGAACTCGTCGAAGACCCCGTAGTTGGGCAGGTGGTGCTTGGCGTAGCGGGCCACCACCTGACCCTTGTGGATCAGTGCCGCCGCGTTGCGGGGACCGGCCTCGTCACGGTCGAGGTAGCCCAGCGCGACCAGTGCGTCGCCGCACCCCACGTCGGCGAGCCGTTCGGCCAACTCGTCCAGCGCTGCCCGGGACGCCTTCGCGAAAGACTCCCGCAGTGAGAGGTCCTCGACCGGGTAACCGGTCAGCACCATCTCGGGCAGGGCGACGACGTGCGCGCCCGCCTGCACCGCCTTGCGGGTCCATTCCACGACCACGTCGGCGTTGCCGGTGAGATCCCCGACGCAGGGATTGACCTGGGCGAGTGCGATGCGCAGTTGCGGCATGGTCCTATCCTCTCCCACCGCACCGACAACGGAGCGGTTTCTGTGGCGCAAGGATCACCCCTGAGCAGTGTTCGTGGGTCGGCCATCCCTCAATCGGAGTCATCTGATGGCACGATCGCAGTGTGGCCCCACGTCGCTTTCACGCAGTGCTTCTCCCGCTCCTACTGAGCGTCACCGCCTTGGCCGCAGGGTGCACCTCGGTCCTCGGTGGCGAACCGGCGGCCGGAGTGACTCTGGAGAAGCCCGGACCGGCTGGCGTGGTGCCTGCCGGGCTCGAACGCTTCTACGGACAGCAACTCGGCTGGGGCAGTTGCGAGGCCTACGCCACGAGCGACACCGACCGGAAGCTGTACACCGACAAGTCGACCAGGCTGGACTGCGCGCGACTGGTGGTCCCGCTCGACTACGCCAAGCCGGAGGGCAAGACGATCACGCTCGGCCTGCTGCGCCGCAAGGCCACCGACGCGGGGCGGCGAATCGGCTCACTGCTGGTCAATCCCGGCGGACCAGGCGCATCGGGTATGGAGGCCGCCGCATCACTCGCCAGCGCTGTTGCGAACAACGACCTCGGTAAGCAGTTCGACCTCGTCGGCTTCGACCCGCGGGGTATCGGCGCGAGCGAGCCGGCTGTGCGGTGCCTGACTGATCAGGAGCGGGACGCCCAGCGCATCGACGATATCGAGGACAGTTCGCCGTCCGGTGTGGCAAAGGACGAGGAACGGCTGAAGGACTACGCGAACAAGTGCGCGCAACGGACCAGCACCGAGATGCTGGCGAACGTCGGCACGCGTGATGTCGTCAAAGACCTTGACGTGATGCGGTCCGCACTGGGCGACAAGAAGCTCACCTACCTGGGGTTCTCCTACGGGACCTTCATCGGCAGCGTCTACGCGGAACAATTCCCGGCGAACGTGCGCGCCATGATTCTCGACGGTGCCGTCGACCCCAGCCAGAACTCGGTCGACGCCAGCGTGGCCCAGGCAGCCGGGTTCCAGAAGGCATTCGACCAGTTCGCTGCCTGGTGCGCGAAGCGGCAGGACTGCGCGCTGGGTTCTGATCCGAGCAAGGCTGTCCAGGCGTATCGCGACCTCGTCCTGCCGCTGATCAAGAACCCGGTGGACACCGGTGACGGCCGCAAGCTCAGCTACGGGGACGCGACAACCGCCACCATCCAGGCGCTGTACACCGAGGACTTGTGGGAGACGCTGAACAGCGGCTTGGTGCAGCTCAAGCGGCAGATTGGGCTCACGCTGATGACCATGGCCGACCTGTACGACGGCCGCGGCCAGGACGGCAAGTACACCAACGTGCAGGATGCCTTCACCGCCATCCAGTGTGTCGACAACCCCCGTCAGACCGACCAGGCCGCGCTGCTCGAAGCAACCCGCAGGTCCACCGCTGCCGCGCCTTTCCTGGACAACGGCCAGCCCGTGCCGAGCGAGGCGCCGGGTGATGCGTGCACGTACTGGCCAGTGCCGAACACCAGTCAGCCGCACCTGCCCAAGGCAGACGGATTGCCCAGGACTCTCGTTGTGTCCACGACCAACGATCCCGCAACGCCTTACCAAGCCGGAGTCAACCTCGCAAAAGCGCTCGGTGGCTTCCTGCTGACCTACCAGAGCACCCAACACACCGCCTTCCTGCAGGGCAACGACTGCATCGACCAGGTCGGGGTGCAGTACCTGGTCGGCCTCCAGCTACCCAGCGCCGACCCCCGTTGCTCGCCTTGACGACAGGAGCAGCGCGACGAGCGCTCCGGCAACGCAGATCCCCGAGGTGAACAGGAAGATCTCGCGGTATTCGGTGAGTAGCGCGTTGCCGAGCGCCTGCTTGTAAGCCACCATCTGCCGCTGGAACTCCTGTGGATTGCCTAGCGGCAGCGGCGTGTCCAGTGTTGCCGTGAGCGAGCGGAAACGGTGCAAACCCCAAGCTGACAGCGCCGCGACGCCGATCAACATGCCGGTCATGCGGGCAACCACGACCGCTGCGGAAGCAACGCCGTGCTGCGTGCTGGCAGCTGCTCGCAGGGCGCTTGACGACAGCGGTGCGATCGTCAGTCCCAGTCCAACGCCAGCGACCGCCAGGTCGAAGTCCAGCCGCGGTAGGCCGAGCACCGTTGTCGCTGTCGCGATGTCTGTTGGCCATTGCGAAACGAGCAAGTAGCCCGTCGCCGCGACCGCGAGGCCGATCGACGCTGTCCACCGGTCGCCGATCCTCCTGGCGAGGAGACCACCCACCACTGCGCCCACTGGTAGCGCGAGCAGGAACCTGGTGAGCAGGACCGCACTGTCCGCTGTGTCCTTGCCAAGGAGCGTTTGAGCGAACAGTTCGACGTCTACCAGTGTCACCATGAGCGCTGAGCCGGCTGCCAGGCTTGCGAACAAGGCAGCGAAGAACTGTCGTTTGCGTAGATGCGACGTGTCCAGCAGTTTCGTTTTTGCTTTGATCTCCCAAGCCACAAAGAGCAGGAGAACAATGCCCGCCGCAGCCAGGACTGCGAGTCCCCAGGGCGGAAGCACCGCTGCTTCGGGATCTGGGTTGTACAGTCCGACGGCCAACAGCCCGAGCACGATCGCCAGCAGCCCGCCGCCGACCAGGTCCACCTTTGCTGGGTTCTTACTGCTCTGCCTACCGCTCGGAACGGTCAGTTGGACCACCAACATCGCCAACAGTGCAAGCGGGACGTTGACCCAGAACATCCCACGCCAACCGACGAGTGCAGCAAGCCCGACGCCGTAGAGCGGGCCGAGCACCGAACCCAACTCCTGTGCAGCACCCACCGCGCCGAGAACCGACACCCTCCGGCGCTCAGCCCAGAAGTCGGCCGCCATCGCCATCGTCACTGGCAGCAGCGCACCACCGGCATGCCTTGTAGCGCGCGGCCCGCCACGAGAATGGAAAGGTCGTTCGCAAGCGCGGTCAATGCGGAGCTCACGGCGAAGCCAGCCAAGCAGGCATGCAGCAGTACCCGCCGTCCCAGACGATCAGACAGCTGACCCAGCAACGGCATAGCGGCGACGTAGCCGAGCAGGTAGCCAGTGACGACCGGGGTAGCGAGCTCGAGGTGATTGACCGGGATACCGATACTGCGGACGATGTCGACCAGCACGCCGACAACCACGTAGGCGTCGAGCGCAGCCAGCAGAACCGCCGCTGCCCCGGCACTGACAGCAAGACGGCGTGCCACCACTGCTACGCCGGTGCCGTGATCGTCACGGGCGCGTTGATGTTCGACAGCACCACGGTCACCATCGCCTTGCCCTGGCCGTTCGGTACGTCGAACTTCGCCTGCTTCAGGTAGGGCTGCCCAGACGAGGAGATCCAGAACTTGCCGGTCACATCAGAGGCGATTCCCGGGACGAGGGACGAGACCACAGCCTTCGAAACTTTTCCTGAGATGCGGTACGCGTCGTCCTCCTGCGCCTCGGCCTCCGGGCTCTCTACGCTGCTCAGTACCTTTGAGACCCCCTTGTCTGCGTTCAGGATTGTGGCTGGATCGTAGATGGCGGTTGCCAGCGTGGCGGACATCTTCTGGTACCCGCCCGTCGGGCCTTTGATGAATGCCGTCCCGTCCGCCAAGACGAAGTCGAGCTGGACAAGCTGTCCGAACTCGCTCACCTTCGCATTGCCCTTCGCTGTTCCGGAACTGGTCAGATCCCCATCCGCGTTGCGAACCGGCACGCCAGGGAGCTCTCCGTCGACAGTGATGGTGAAGTGCGTGCTCTGCACGGACCGCATGGACTCCGCGGCTTTGGCCAACTCGGTCTTGCCGTCAGGCAGGGGACCGACTGAGGAACCGGTTCCGCTCGTGCACCCAGCGGTGAACGTGGCGGCGATCAGAACAGCGCTCAATGTGGCGCGGCGATGTGCCATGTCGAGATCCTAGTTTGGGCAACGGTCTTCGACGCATGGTCGCATCGAAGTAGCTGGTCAGTGACAGCAGCCGACCCGAGACGGAACTTGATCATGTGAGTCGAGGCCAGCCTTCGCTGCTCCCAGATGAACGTCACGCCGCATGGGGCTCGCGGGTGTGTGGCAGGCGGCTTGCGCTGTGCTGATCACACCATTGCGGGTCGTACAGGCACCCAGGGGACGCACACCCGTTGTAGCCGGGTATCGCTTGCGGCAACTCCGTACCTACAGTGAGTGCAACGCTGAAACGCAGTCCAGAATCACCTCGTTGAACGTCTGAGGCCTGTACTGGCCGTGTTGCCACCTTCATGATTGCCGCACGATCGACGGTCGTCTCGCTCATCTCTTTCCGTTCGGATGTCGTCCCCCATTCTGGCCCGGCGGACGCTTCGGCTGCGTCGTGACCTGCAAGCCAGTCCGAGATGATCCAGACGACGGGATCATCCTGTGGTTTGGAAGTTGCACTTGCGTGGGCAAGATCTATTGCCCGAAGAATTCTCGCACCCTCCTCTCGGGTCACCACGCCGCTCACCTGGTATGCCTTCGAGGAGCTGGGATGAAGTGCAATCGGGCGACGTTCCGCAGGGCGAGAAATCGAACGCGGTGGCGTTGCCGCGACTTCGTGGACCCTCGCCTGGACCACTCGCTGCAGCCGCTCGGGGCCGGTGGCGGTCGCAACATTGTCGATCCACACCTGCTCCCGCGCCTTGACCTCGGCCAGCCCTAGCTTGTTGACGCCACGGACCACGGTGGTGGCATGTGGCCAGGTGATTGATCCTGTCCTGAGCGCCAGAGCAGTACCGCTCAGGCCGTTCTCATTCAAGATCTCGCTGCACTTCATCACGTCTCGAGCCTGAGCTCCGGACATGTGGCACTGGCTCTTCAGGAAGTCGACCGGCCTTGTGCGTTGTGCCTTGTCGCGCTCCCGTGCTGTGGTCATGGCTGCCGCATGCTCGCAGATCGCCGCTTGCAGCCGGTTTACCTGCCGAGCGATGACTGCCAGATTGTTCTCAACCTCGTCGCATGACGCAGCATGCACTGCAATGCTCAGGACGTCGTCGACTGCCGTGACGAGCCGTTCGATCGCGGTCATGATCACCTCTCCTTGCCTCGTGTCGCCAAGCTAGCCAAGGGGTCTGACAACTAGCGTGACAGCGAAGCGCGCGGGAAGAAGTGAGCGAATATCATGTTTGACGGCTAGCGGGTCAGTGTTGCAGTCTCGAAGGCGTCACCGAACTGAACCCCCTTCGCTTCCTTGCCGAACCAGGTCAGCACCGCGAGCAAGGCAAGCGCGGGTGCCACCGTGGCCGTCAGCGCGAAGGGGTAGCCATGGTCGGCTGCTAGCGCTTCCTGGATTGGGAGGTTGAACGCGGCGAGGCAGTTGCCGAGCTGATAAGTGACGCCTGGGTAGAAGCCTCTGATGGCGTCTGGAGACATCTCTGTGAGGTGTGCTGGGATCACTCCCCAGGCGCCCTGTACCGCGACCTGCATCAGGAAAGCTCCGAGGCACAACAAGCCCGCTGTGGTGGAGTATGCGAACAACGGGATAATGGGCAGCCCAATGATTGTGCAGAATACGATGGTTCTGCGACGGCCAAAGCGTTCCGACAGTGCGCCGAAGATCATGCCCCCGACCATCGCGCCCATGTTGTAGACGATGGCGATGACCGTCGCTGTTGGGGCGGACAAGCCTGCTCCGCCGTGCTCAGTCGCCTTGAGGAAGGTCGGGTAGACGTCCTGCGTGCCGTGGCTCATCCAGTTGAACGCTGTCATGAGCACGATCAGGTAAGCGAATCGCTTCAACACCTTGCCGTTGAAGATCACAGACGTGATTGAGGTCCTTTGGGTTTGCATTTTGATGCGCGTTGACTGCCAGGCCTCGGATTCGCCAACGTGTGCTCTGATGAGTAGGGTAATCAGGGCGGGGATGATGCTCAGGGCGAACAACCATCGCCACGACAGGCCGAGACCTGCATGGAGACCTAGATAGGCCACTGATGCGAGTAGATATCCCATTGAGTAGCCCTGTTGCAGTACTCCTGAGAAGAATCCTCGCCGACTGCTGGGGATCTTCTCCATGGCAAGCGCTGCCCCGAGCCCCCACTCGCCCCCCATTCCGATGCCGTACAGCAGCCGCAGAACGAGTAGCACCGTGTAGTTCGGCGCAAAGGCACAGAGAAAGCCGACCACTGAGTAGAAGACGACGTCAACCATTAGTGGCACTCGCCTGCCGATTCGATCTGCCCACAGGCCGAAGATCAGCGCACCCACCGGGCGCATCACCAGGGTGACCGTGGTGAGGAAGGCCATGTCAGTGAGCGACACACCGAAGTCGTTGCCGATGTCGGCGTACACCAGCACGACCAGGAAGTAGTCGAAGGCGTCCATCGTCCAGCCGAGCAGCGCCGCGGTGAACGAGTTGCGTTGGTCGTCGGTCAACCTCGTGACAGTCGGTGCAGGGCTGCTGCCCATCCCGGTTCCTCCCTCGCTGGTCAGCGTCGCTACCTGCTACACGTCGCCCTGCGTGCTGGCAACCGCTGTCCAGCCCAGCGGGTGGTAAGTCCGGCTGCGAAACATGTTGTTAACGCGAGCTGCATACCCTGCGCTCATGGACCGCCAGCAGGAGTTCGTGCTGCGTACTTTGGAGGAACGCGACATCCGGTTTGTCCGGTTGTGGTTCACCGACGTACTCGGCTATCTCAAGTCGGTGGCTGTTGCCCCCGCCGAGCTGGAGGGCGCCTTCTCCGAGGGAATCGGGTTCGACGGCTCGGCGATCGAGGGCTTCGCCAGGGTGTACGAGTCGGACATGGTCGCGAAGCCAGATCCGTCGACCTTCCAGGTGCTTCCCTGGGAGTCGGCGGACGGTGGCCACTACTCGGCGCGGATGTTTTGCGATATCGCGATGCCTGACGGCTCACCCTCCTGGGCAGATCCTCGCCACGTGCTGCGCAGGACGCTCTCCCGGGCAAGCGAGGCCGGGTTCACCTGCTATGTCCACCCCGAGATCGAGTTCTTTCTGCTTCGTGAGCTCAACGACGATGGCCGGGAACCGGTGCCCGCGGACAACGGGGGCTTCTTCGATCAAGCCAGCCACGACACCGCACCCCACTTCCGGCGCCACGCCATCGAGGCGCTCGAGGCGATGGGAATCTCGGTCGAGTTCAGCCACCACGAGGGCGCACCCGGCCAGCAGGAGATCGACCTGCGCTACGCCGACGCGCTGACCATGGCCGACAACGTCATGACCTTCCGGTATGTCGTGAAGGAGGTGGCCATCACTCAGGGTGTGCGGGCTTCCTTCATGCCGAAGCCGTTCACGCATCAACCCGGTTCGGGGATGCACACGCACGTCAGCCTGTTCGAGGGTGACCGCAACGCTTTCTACGACGCCGAGGACCCGTACGAGTTGTCCGCTACGGGCAAGGCGTTCGTGGCAGGACTGCTGCGTCACGCTCGCGAGATCACCGGCGTGACCAACCAGTTCGTGAACTCGTACAAGAGGCTGATCGTCGGCGGAGAGGCGCCGACTGCGGTGTGCTGGGGGCACGCGAACCGATCCGCGCTTGTCAGGGTGCCTATGTACTCTCCGGGAAAGGCGTCATCCAGGCGAGTTGAGGTGCGCAGCCTCGACTCGGCGTGCAACCCGTACCTCGCGTACGCAGTGATCATCGCCGCAGGATTGAAGGGGGTGCAGGAGGGATACGAGCTGCCGCCGGCAGCTGAGGATGACGTCTGGTCGTTGACCGAGGCAGAACGTCGCGCCGCCGGGTACGCCAGCCTTCCGCAGAACCTGGGCGAGGCCCTGCGGGAGATGGAGCACTCTGAACTGCTCGCCGAGACATTGGGGGAGCACGTCTACGAGTTCTTCCTGCGGAACAAGCGCTCCGAGTGGGACGCCTATCGGAGCAAGGTCACTCCGTACGAGCTCAGCACCTACCTGCCGGTTCTGTGATCGGTGAAGTGTTGACGCGTTGCAGCGATCACGGTGGCATGTCGCCATGTGTCTGGTCTGGACACTGCTGGCTGCTGCGCTCTGCTCAACCGCTATGACTCCAGGCGCTGCCGCCGAGCCTCGTCAGGCTGGGCTTGGCTTCGACCTGGATCTGGCAACGATCCCCGAACTGCAGCACCAGTTCGACCAAGGATCGCTGACCGCGCATGCGCTTACGAAGGCGTACCTGCACCGGATCGGCACTGTTGACCACGCGGTCAATTCGGTGCTCGCCGTCAGTCCCGACGCACTCGAACAGGCCGATGCCAGCGACGCTCGACGACGACATGGCCAGACGAAGGGCCAGTTGGACGGCATCCCGGTTCTTCTCAAGGACAACGTCGACACCAAGGGCTTGGCAAGTACCGCGGGCTCGCGAGCACTCAACGTGCCCCCCATCGACGATGCCGTGTTGATCAAGCGGCTCCGTGCTGCCGGCGCGGTCATCCTGGGCAAGACCAACTTGTCGGAGTGGGCGAACTTCCGCTCGACGAAGTCGACGTCAGGGTGGTCGGGAACGGGTGGCCAGACGAACAACCCGTACGTCCTCGACCGCAACCCCTGCGGTTCGTCCTCAGGTTCAGGTGCGGCGGTAGCTGCTTCACTGGCGCAGGTCGCGGTCGGCACCGAGACGGACGGGTCAATCGTCTGCCCGGCTGGCCAGAACGGGGTCGTCGGCCTCAAGCCGAGTCTCGGACTGGTCAGCAGGACGGGGGTTGTGCCGATCTCCGCTGAACAGGACACGGCAGGTCCGATGGCGCGGCACGTCGTTGACGCGGCGATCGCACTGTCCGTCCTACAGGGACGAGATCCGCGTGACCCGGCGACTGCTGCCTACCCGGTGAGTCAGCCGCGTGACTACGCAGCGCTGCTCAACCCCGGAGCCCTGAGGGGAGCGCGCTTGGGCATCTGGCGCATGGCTGGCCAGGATGCCGACGTGGACAAGGTGATGCGCTCCGTTGTGGACGCGTTGACGGCTGCCGGCGTGACGGTTGTCGACGTCGAACTGCCCTACCAGGATCAGATCGCCGCAGCCGAATCACCTGCTCTGCTGACCGAGTTCCGACACGACCTGGAGCAGTACCTGCGCTCGCGGAGATGCGCCCCGCAGACTCTCGCCGCGCTGATCGACTTCAACAGCAAGGACCCAGTCGAGCTGAGCAAGTTCGGCCAGGAACTGTTCGAGCAGGCACAGTCCGCGCCCCCGATCACCGACGAGCGCTACCAGGCGCAACGTGAGGCAGCGACCTCGCTCGCCCGCAGGTCCATCGACGAGGTCCTGGCCGCGAACCACCTCGACGCGATCGTCGCGCCGACGAATTCCGCCGCTTGGAAGACCGACTACGCCGCCGGGGATGCGTACAGCCTCGGTTCGTCCACGCCCGCAGCTGTTGCCGGCTATCCGAACGTTTCGGTACCGGCGGGGTTCGCAGGCGCCCTGCCAATCGGCGTGTCGTTCATGGCTAGCAAGTGGCGGGACGCGCGAGTGCTCGCCTTCGCAGCGGCGTTCGAGCAGGCCAGCGGGGCGCGCAGGGCTCCCCACTACCTGCCGACCCTGCCCCTCGCGACCCCATGACAGCATCTGGATGCACCGGCTGAATCACCGTGCTGCTTCGACTCGAAGCCCAACCGAGCTAGGTTGTGCCCCGTGACAGACGTCCCCGCCACAGGCCCACAGCCCGATGAGCCGACCGTCACCGCTGCCGGGGAGCCGGCGGCGCCCCGGCCTTCTGTGATCAAGGTCGGGATCGGTCCGGAAACGTCGAACGGGCCGGGCGTTCCGCCCTCGATCGTCGTCCCCGATGCCGTGTTCAGCGCGTGCACCGTCGCGACGAGGGCGCAACTGCCCGCGGTCCGCGTGCTCGGCAGCTCGTTCCTCTCTCATCACGCTGGCGCCCGCTTCGTGGCCCTGCTGGTTGACGCCGAGCCCGGGACGACGGGGCCTGGCCTGCTGAGCCCGACCGACATCGGTGTCGGCGACCGTGAGCTCGCGGAACTGGCGACCGGCTGTACTGCTGAACAGCTCTGTGCAGCCCTGCGCCCCAGGCTGCTCGAACGTCTGCTCGCTGAGGGCGGTCCAGTGCTGTACCTGGACCGCTCGGTGCACGTGCTCGGCTCGGTGTACGAGCAGGTTGTCGATGCGACCCGCCAGAAGCCCCTGGTGCTGGTGCCCAAGGTGCTGCGCCCGCTGCCCGATGACGGGTTGCGGCCGACACCGGAGGAACTGCTCTCCGTCGGTGTCTACGACGCAGGCTTCGTGGCGGTCGCGCCGGGCGCCGAGTCCTTCCTGCGGTCTTGGGCAGAAGCCATCCGGCACGCGCCGGACACGGCGGCGAGCTTCCTCGACGGTGCACCCGCGCTGATCGAGCACCACGTCCTGCGCGACCCCGGCATCGGCCTGTCCGTCTGGAACGCGGGCCAGCGGCAGTTGGCCACCGGCTCTGACGGGGGATCGCTGCAGGTCAGCGGCGTTCCGCTGCGGACCGTCCACTTCAGCGGGTTCGATCCGCAGCGTCCCTGGCTGCTCGCGGCCACCGTGTCCGAGCGCCCCAGGGTGCTGCTGTCGGAGTACCCGCTGCTTGCCGAACTGTGCACGAACTACCGCGGCGAACTCGTCCGGCACGGGCTGAGCAAGGACCACTCGACGTACGGGTTCGAACGCCTGGACGACGGCACGGTCATCCCGGTCGGGCTTCGTCGTGAGTTCCGCCGTGCCTGCCTGGAAGCTGGGCGCTCCGGCGCGGAGCCGCCTGCACCAGCGTTCGGCACGAGCCAGGCCGAGTTCCTCCAGTGGGCTGGGGCGCCTGCTGACGGGGTGCCGAACTCCACCAGGTGGGTCGCCGCGGTCTGGCGGGGCGACCCCGAGCTGCGGGCACAGTTCCCCGAGCCGTTCTCCGTCGACGCGACCTCGTTCCGCGAGTGGTGCGTGGGCCCAGGCGTCACGAGTGGGCGCGTGCACGCCGCCGTCGTGCCACCGCGGCGTGGCGCCGACGCCGCGTTGCTCGACCAACTCGGCGTTTCGGTGCTGGGCAAGGGGTGGATCTCCGACCTGGTCGCCACCACGGCGAGGGCCTCTGGACTGCCGACGGCCACCGAACCCGGCTACCCGGTCGTGTTGCTCTGCGACCAGAACATGCGGATCCCCGGCGAGCGCTACGTCGTCGCCGTGCGCACTGGGCCGGTCAGCGACGAGGACCTGACCGGGGTCAACGAGCTGTGGGTCACCTCGGAGAGCACGAAGTCGGCACTGGAGCGTTCGGACGGTCTCACTGTGCGGACGCTTCCGTTGCCGATGCTGGAGCGCCCCACCAGGGAGGACAAGGCAAAAGCGGCTTCCCGGTCCGCGCACGAGCTCGGTGACGAGATCGTCTTCGCGGTGGTCGTCGACCACGCCTCGGAGCGGGTCGGCAACACCCTCGGTGCGGTGTCGGCGTTCCTCGCCGCGTTCCCGGACCGTAACGACGTGGTTTTGCTGCTTGCCGTCGCCGGAGCAGCCGAGCACCCGGAGGCCGCCGAGAGGCTCAGGCTCGCCACCGCGACCGACTCCCGGATCCGGTTGATCGAACGACCCATCAGCCTGCCGTTCCTGCTCGACAGCGCCGACTGGCTCGTCTCGCTGCACCGAGGCGACGGGGCTGGCGGCGACCTCATCGCGTGGTCGCTCGCCGAGGCAGCCGTGCGCGGGGTCCCGGTCATCGCCAGTGCTCACGGCGCCGTCGCCGAACTGTTCGACAACGACACCGCCGTGCTCGTGCCGTGCCACCACGGGGGCTCCGAACCCGACGTCGACGCTGCGGCGAAGCTCATGCGCGCAGTCGCCGACGAGCCGGAGATCGCCGACCGGATGGCCAGGGCCGGCCGGTGGCACCTGCTGCGCGCCTACGCCTTGACCAGGGTCGCCGAGCAGCTCAAGGAGCGGGTCGAGCACTCGTACCGCGCGTGGCGGGCCAGGCGGAGCGCCGCACGCGTCGTGCACGACAGTGATCCGCTGGGCCCGCTGCA
>JACJID010000006.1:370000-764121 GCA_014138725.1 Kutzneria viridogrisea
AAAGTGTGTGCTAAGTGGGAAAGGATGTGGGGTCGCCCAGACAACCAGGAGGTTGGCTTAGAAGCAGCCACCCTTTAAAGAGTGCGTAATAGCTCACTGGTCAAGTGGTCCTGCGCCGACAATGTAGCGGGGCTCAAGCACACCGCCGAAGCTGTGTCATTCACACATCGATCGGCTTCACCTTCGGGTGGGGTCCAGTCGTGTGGATGGGTAGGGGAGCGTCGTGTGGGCGATGAAGCGGCAGGGGAACCTAGCCGTGGAGGCCACGCGAGTGAGAATGCAGGCATGAGTAGCGAAAGACGAGTGAGAAACTCGTCCGCCGGATGACCAAGGGTTCCTGGGCCAGGCTAATCCGCCCAGGGTAAGTCGGGACCTAAGGCGAGGCCGACAGGCGTAGTCGATGGACAACGGGTTGATATTCCCGTACCCGTGTAAACGCGTCCATGGTGAGGCCGGTGATGCTAACCGCCCGAGAGCTACCAAGTCTTCGGATGAGGTAGTGATTGCGCGGGATCCGATCCGGTAGTAGTCAAGCGATGGGGTGACGCAGGAGGGTAGCTCCGCCAGTCAGTGGTAATACTGGTGTAAGCGTGTAGGCTATCGGGATAGGCAAATCCGTCCTGATGTTAGGCTGAGACGTGATGCGTAGCCGATTGAGGCGAAGTAGAGTGATCCCATGCTGCCGAGAAAAGCCTCTAGCGAGTGTTTATGCGGCCCGTACCCCAAACCGACACAGGTGGTCAGGTAGAGAATACCGAGGCGTTCGGGTGAACTGTGGTTAAGGAACTCGGCAAAATGCCCCCGTAACTTCGGGAGAAGGGGGGCCGTGTGGCTTGAAGCCCCATGCGGGCTAGGGCTGTGCGGCCGCAGAGAGCAGCGAGAAGCGACTGTTTACTAAAAACACAGGTCCATGCGAAGTCGCAAGACGATGTATATGGACTGACGCCTGCCCGGTGCTGGAACGTTAAGGGGACCGGTTAGCCTTTCGGGGCGAAGCTGAGAACTTAAGCGCCAGTAAACGGCGGTGGTAACTATAACCATCCTAAGGTAGCGAAATTCCTTGTCGGGTAAGTTCCGACCTGCACGAATGGCGTAACGACTTCTCGACTGTCTCAACCACAGGCCCGGTGAAATTGCATTACGAGTAAAGATGCTCGTTACGCGCGGCAGGACGGAAAGACCCCGGGACCTTTACTATAGCTTGGTATTGGTGCTCGGTTCGGCTTGTGTAGGATAGGTGGGAGACTGTGAAGCGGTCACGCCAGTGGCTGTGGAGTCATCGTTGAAATACCACTCTGGTCGTTCTGGGTGTCTAACCTCGGACCATGATCTGGTTCAGGGACAGTGCCTGGTGGGTAGTTTAACTGGGGCGGTTGCCTCCCAAAGGGTAACGGAGGCGCTCAAAGGTTCCCTCAGCCTGGTTGGCAATCAGGTGTTGAGTGCAAGTGCACAAGGGGGCTTGACTGTGAGACTGACAGGTCGAGCAGGGACGAAAGTCGGAACTAGTGATCCGGCGCTGGCTGGTGGAAGCGGCGTCGCTCAACGGATAAAAGGTACCCCGGGGATAACAGGCTGATCTTGCCCAAGAGTCCATATCGACGGCATGGTTTGGCACCTCGATGTCGGCTCGTCGCATCCTGGGGCTGGAGTAGGTCCCAAGGGTTGGGCTGTTCGCCCATTAAAGCGGTACGCGAGCTGGGTTTAGAACGTCGTGAGACAGTTCGGTCCCTATCCGCCGTGCGCGTAGGAGATTTGAGGAAGGCTGTCCCTAGTACGAGAGGACCGGGATGGACGGACCTCTGGTGTGCCAGTTGTTCCGCCAGGAGCATGGCTGGTTGGCTACGTTCGGAAGAGATAACCGCTGAAAGCATCTAAGCGGGAAGCTTGTTCCAAGATGAGATCTCCCTCTCCTTGTGAGTTAAGGCCCCCAAGAGACGATTGGGTTGATAGGCCAGAGATGGAAGCACCGTGAGGTGTGGAGTTGACTGGTACTAATAGGCCGAGGACTTGACTACGAAGGTGCTACGCATCCACTGTGTGGTTCTGAAAGAACCAACCGGCATCACCCTGATCGGCCTTTGGCTGTGGTGGGTGGGTGTGGTGGTAATTTCATAGTGTTTCGGTGGTGTTGGCGGAGGGGAAACGCCCGGTCCCATTCCGAACCCGGAAGCTAAGCCCTCCTGCGCCGATGGTACTGCACTCGTGAGGGTGTGGGAGAGTAGGACGCTGCCGAACATTTTTTGCTGGTGGGTGGTTGAGTTGAGCCTGAGGGTTCCTTGACCACCCACCAGCCTTTTCACGTTCTAGGGCCAAAATTGTCGTCCAGGTTCGGTCTCTCAAGCTGGGGCAGGAGGCCTGGCGCCGCGGATGCGCCTCGGCAGTGACGGCCGCCGCAAGCACCACTGCCCTCGCCGCGGGCGCCACCTCGGCTACCGACCCGTGGCTGACTACCTGGAACTGTCGTTCTAGGCTCAGGTGTGACCTCGCCACGCCTGCTGGTGATCCAGCCCTCGAAGCTCGACCCGCCTGCTCGACTCATCGACTGGCTGACCACCGCAGGCGCTGTACTGGACGTCGCGGAGCCCGCCGAGGCGGAACTGCCAGGGCTGGAGAACTACCAGGGCGTCGTGTGCCTGGGCGGCGAGATGGGCGCGCTGGACGACGCGGTACACCCGTGGTTGGCGAGCGTGCGCCAGCTGCTGTCAAAAGCGGTGGCGAACCGCGTGCCGGTGCTGGGGATTTGTCTGGGCGCACAGTTGCTCGCGGTGGCGACAGGCGGCCAGGTGCGTGTTGGCAGGCAGGGGCCGGAGGCTGGCGTGATGCTGGTCGCTAAGCGCGACAGCGCAGCCGCTGACCCCTTGTTCGCGGACCTGCCACTGACGCCCGACGTCCTCCAGTTCCACAACGACGAGATCAGCTCCTTGCCGCCGGCGGCCGAGTTGTTGGCGTCCTCGCCGCGCTACCAGAATCAGGCATTTCGTGTCGGGCAGTCGGGCTACGGGGTGCAGTTCCACATCGAGACGACTCCGGCCGTCGTGCTGGAGTGGGCCCAACGGGCACCGGAACTTGCCGCTTCGGCCAGGTCAGGGCAGCTCGAGCCGGATTCGTTGACCGAGGCGCATCTCACCCTGGCCGAGGTCTGGCAGCCGTTCACGGAGAGGTTCGTGCAGCTCAGTGCAGGTGTGTTCGCGCCGGCGAGGGACAAGTCGCGAAATCTCCCCCTAGCGTGAACCATGTTGTGAACTGTACGTTTCTCCAAGGTGACGCCTGGATCGGCTCACTCTGGAACCCGCACCGGCGGGGTAACGTTCAGTAGCAGCCCACCGCCGGAGGATTAGGTGGACGTCCCCCTACTGGTCATCGTTGTCATCGCCACCGCGCTGGCATTCGACTTCACCAACGGCTTTCACGACACAGCCAATGCGATGGCCACGTCCATCGCCACCGGCGCACTCAAACCCAAGGTCGCCGTGGCCATGTCCGCAGTGCTCAACCTGGTTGGGGCCTTCCTGTCCGTCGAGGTCGCGAAGACGATCTCGGGCGGGATCGTGGACGACGCCAAGATCACACCGGCGGTGGTGTTCGCCGGACTGGTCGGTGCGATCGTCTGGAATCTCGTGACCTGGCTGGTGGGTTTGCCCTCCAGCTCCTCGCACGCCCTGTTCGGTGGCCTGATCGGCGCCACCTGGATCGCGGCAGGCGGCGACGCCGTGCACTTCGCGAAGGTCGTCGAGAAGGTCCTCATCCCCGCGCTGGCCTCCCCGCTGATTGCGGGTCTCATCGCGATGCTGGCGACCTACCTCACGTACCGGCTCACCGTCTCGGCGGACCGCAGGGTCGTGAACTCGGGCTTCCGGGTTGGCCAGATCGTGTCGGCAGGTCTCGTCTCGCTCGCACACGGCACCAACGACGCCCAGAAGACGATGGGCATCATCACGCTGACCCTGATCACCGCAGGCATGCTGCCCGCGTCGGCGGGGCCGCCCGTTTGGGTGATTCTGTGCGCAGCCATCGCCATCGCTCTCGGCACCTACTTCGGTGGCTGGCGCATCACACACACGCTGGGCAAGGGGCTCACCAGCATCGAGGGCCCGCAGGGGTTCGCGGCACAGACCAGCTCGGCGGCAGTGATCCTGACCTCCTCGCACCTGGGCTTCGCGCTCTCCACGACCCACGTGTGCTCGGGTGGGATTCTCGGCGCGGGCATGGGGCGCAAGCTCGCTGAAGTGCGCTGGAGCGTCGCGGGCCGCATGGTCCTCGCATGGGTGATGACCCTGCCTGCCGCCGCAGTGGTCGGCGCGCTGGCCAGCGAGATCGCCTCTACTGGGACCGCTGGTGTGGTCATCGTCGCCCTGGCGGGCATCGCCGTCGCTGGCGGCATCTACATCGCATCCCGCCGCAAGCCGGTGACGGCCGAGAGCACCGTCAACCAGCAGATCGGCTCGACGGACGAGCCCGAGACCTTCGAGGTGGCAGCGTGAACGTCAACTGGTTCGCGCTCGCCGAGGTCCTCGTGGTCGGCCTGGGCACAGTGGCGTGCGTTGTCATCCTCTTCGCGACGGGCATCAGGGGCATGTCGCAGCGCGTCGTCGCCCGCGCCCAGGGCGGCACCGGCTCGGCGGGACTGACCGTCGCGGTCTCCTGCTTCTCGGCCTGCTCCCTGATCGTGCTCTACGGCCTGTACCTGATCGTTTCCCACTGATCCGGTTCGCGGCGCTACGGTGTGATCCGTCATGACTGATCCGCAGCGGTCCACGTCCTCACCGGCCAGGTTCGGCATGACCGAGCCCAGAGCCGAGCAGGCGCTGCGCGCCGCGGGCTGGTGGCGCGAGGGCGGGCCGGTGGCAGGCATGGAGGTCCTGCTCGGCGCGCTGTCCCGAAGCCCGGACCCGGACATGGCGGTGCAGGGCCTTGACCGCCTGCGTGAGGCCGTCGGTCCCGTGTGGGACGAGCTCACGGAGTTGTTGACCACCGATGGCGGGCTGCGAGGTCGCCTGCTGGCAGTGCTCGGCTCGTCAACGGCGTTGTCGGACTTCCTCGTCGCGAATCAGGACCAGTGGCGCCGCCTGGTCTCTGGCGGCGACAACCGGCTTGGCTTCACGGAGGCCCTGCAGCAAGCGATTGCGGAGCTGCGCGGTGCGGAGGCGGTGCGCGCGCTGCGCCGTGCCTATCGGGGCCTGCTCCTTGACGTGGCCGCGGCGGACCTCGGCCACCTGGTGCAGCCCGAGCTGGCCGCGCCCGGCTACGAGAAGGTCGCCGAGCAACTCTCGGATCTGGCCGTGGCAGCACTGAGGGCTGCGCTCGCCGTGGCTTCGGCAGAGGCGGGCAAGCCGTGCCGGCTCGCGGTGATCGCCATGGGCAAGTGCGGCGGGCGCGAGCTGAACTACGTCAGCGACGTGGACGTGGTGTTCGTGACCGATCAGGACGCGGACCTCCCGGTGGCGACGAGGGTCGCGAGCTCGATGATGCGCATCGCGACCGAGGCGTGCTTCGAGGTCGACGCCGCACTGCGCCCCGAGGGCAAGGCGGGTGCACTTGTCCGCACGCTCGACGGGCACGTCGCGTACTACAAGCGCTGGGCGCGGACCTGGGAGTTCCAGGCGCTGCTCAAGGCCAGGCCGGTCGCTGGCGACGAGGAGGTCGGCAAGGCCTACGTCGAGGCGCTGATGCCGATGGTCTGGACGGCGGCCGGGCGCGAGAACTTCGTCGCTGACGTGCAGGCGATGCGGCGGCGCGTGGAGGACCACATACCGGCGGGCCTGGCCGAGCGCGAGCTCAAGCTGGGGCGTGGCGGCCTGCGGGACGTGGAGTTCGCGGTGCAGCTCCTGCAACTCGTGCACGGGCGCGGTGACGACGCGTTGCGCTCGTCGTCGACGATGGCGGCGCTGGAGGCATTGGGACACGGCGGCTACGTCGGGCGGGCGGACGCGGCAGGGCTCGCCGAGTCCTACAAGTTCCTGCGCACGCTGGAGCACCGGCTCCAGTTGCAGCGGTTGAGGCGCACGCACACCTTCCCGGCGGAAGAGGACCGTTCGGGTCTGCGGTGGCTTGCGCGGGCGGCGGGGCTGTACCCGGACGGCAGGCGGGGCGCGGCCGACGTGCTGCTCGCCGAGTTCCGCAGGCACGGCAACCGGGTGCGCAGGCTGCACGAGAAGCTGTTCTACCGACCGCTGCTGGAAGCCGTGGCCAGGGTCCCGACCGAGGCAATGCGGCTGACCACCAAGGAGGCGGTGGCCCGTCTCGCGGCACTGGGCTACACCGCACCGGACGGCGCGTTGAAGCACATCGAGTCGCTGACCTCGGGGATGTCGCGGCGCGCGGCGATCCAGACCACGCTGCTGCCCGTCCTGTTGAGCCTGCTGGCGAACACGCCGGATCCCGACGGCGGCCTGCTGTCGTACCGCCGCGTGTCGGAGGCGCTCTCCGAGACGCCGTGGTACCTGCGCCTGCTTCGTGACGAGGGCGCCGTCGTCGAGCGGCTCGCGGTGCTGCTGGGCACCTCCAAGTTGGTGCCCGACCTGCTGGTGCGCGCGCCGGAGGTGCTGCGGCTGCTGGCCGAGACCGCGGCTCTGGCCAATCGCGACCCGGCCGAGGTCGCCGGTTCGCTGCGCAGCGCGGTCGGACGGCACAGCGATCTGTCCAAGGCAGTGACGGCGGCGCGGTCGCTGCGCAGGCATGAGCTGCTGCGTGTCGCCTGCGCCGATCTGCTCGGCCTGAGCGATGTACCGGCTGTCTGCGAGGCCCTGTCCGGGGTGTGGATCGCGGTGTTGCAGTCGGCGCTCGACGTGGGCATGCGCTCGATGGGTACCGGCGAGCCGCTCGCGAAGATCGCCGTGATCGGCATGGGCAGGCTCGGCGGCCGGGAGCTGGGCTACAGCTCCGACGCCGACGTGCTGTTCGTCTGCGAGCCGGCCAACGGGGCCACCGACGCCGAGGCGGTCAAGTACGCCTCCACCATCGCCGAGACGACCAAGCGACTGCTGGCGGCGCCGAGCCAGGACCCGGCGCTGATCATCGACGCCGACCTGCGGCCGGAGGGGCGCAACGGCCCGCTGGTGCGGACCTTCGAGTCGTACCGGGCGTACTACGCGCAGTGGTCCGAGGTGTGGGAGGCGCAGGCCCTGCTGCGGGCCAGCGCCGTGGCCGGTGACGCGGTCCTGGGCAGGCGGTTCTGCGAGATGGTCGACCCCGTGCGCTACCCGGTCGGTGGCCTGGACGCGGCCCGGGTCAGGGAGATCCGCCGGATCAAGGCCAGGGTGGACGCCGAGCGACTGCCGAGGGGCGCGGACCCTGCGACGCACACGAAGCTGGGGCGGGGCGGGCTCGCGGACATCGAGTGGACGATCCAGCTGCTGCAGATCCAGCACGCGGGCGACGTGCCCGCCCTGCGCACGACCTCGACGATCGAGGGTCTGGCGCTGGCCGCCGAGGCCGGGCTGCTCACGGCCTCGGACGCGGAGTCGCTGACCACCGCGTGGCTGATGGCGACGAAAGCCCGCAACGCCGTGATGCTCGTCCGCGGCAAGCCTTCGGACCAGGTGCCGACCTCGGGGCGTGAGCTGGCGGCCGTCGCTGCCGCGTGCGGGTATTCGCCGGATCAGGACCCCGGCGAGTATCTCGACGAGTACCGGCGCACGACTCGGCGTGCCAGGGCCGTGATCGAGCGCGTCTTCTACGGTGACTGAGCGGCGCGCGTGGAATGCGGCCCGGCGGGGCAGGTGTTCTACTGAATCGTGAAGGCAATCGCACAGAACGAGTTCGGCGACGCCAGCGTGCTGTCGCTTCAGGAACTGCCCGATCCGCTCGTCGGCCCGGACCAGGTGCTGGTCAAGGTGCGTGCGGCGAGCCTGAACCCAGTGGACTGGAAGATCCGCGCCGGGTACCTGCAGGGCGCACTGCCACACCACTTCCCGCTCATCCCCGGCTGGGACGCGGCGGGCGTGGTCGTCGCAGCGGGGCCCGCAGTCCAGGGCTACGCGCCGGGTGACGAGGTCTTCGGCTACCTGCGCAAGGACCACGTGCAGAACGGCACCTACGCCGAACTGGTCGCGGCTCCGGAGCGCGGCCTCGCGCACAAGCCGGCGTCGGTCAGCTTCGAGCAGGCCGCGTCACTGCCCCTGGCGGGCCTCACCGCGTTGCAGTCGCTCAAGGCGGTGAAAGTCGGTCCGGGCGACACCGTGCTGGTGCACGCGGCCTCGGGCGGCGTCGGGCACCTCGCGGTGCAGATCGCTCGTGCGTTGGGTGCGGAGCGGGTGCTGGGTACGGCCTCGCCCCGTAACCACGACTTCCTGCGTGCTCTCGGCGCGGAGCCCGTGACCTACGGCGACGCGCTCGTCGAGGAGGTCGCGAAGCTCGTCGGTGGTGAGGGCAAGGTGGATGCGGCGGTCGACTTCATCGGTGGCCATGCCCTGGAAGTTTCACCCGAACTGGTGAAGGACCGGGCTCGGCACTCCTCGGTGGTCGACGGCAAGGTGCTGGAACAGGGCGGGCACTACGTGTTCGTGAAGCCGAACCACGAGGAACTGACCTGGTTGGGCGAACTGGCCGCCGCGGGCAAGCTCACCGCGGAGGTGCAGCAGGTGTTCCCGCTCGCCGAGGCGGCCAAGGCGCAGGAACTGCTCGAGGACGGGCACGTGCGCGGCAAGCTGGTGCTCACCATCTGACCGGTGTCGGTGGGGCGTGCCCGCACGCCCCACCACCAGCAAGCAGTTCTCAGGCGACCTCTGCCTCGGCGTCAGCCTCGGCCTCGGGCACGGCGGAGAAGATGTCCACGACCCACTCCTCGACGAACGAGCCGTCATCGGAGTCGGTGTCCGGCACGAGCCGGTTGGACAGTGCGACGCCCAGGCCAAGCAGGTCCGCGGCGCGCACGGCCTCCGTCGCCTCGGCGGCGGAGTCGAAGAAGTGAGTGGAGAGCAGGTTGGTGTCGTTTTCGGCCACGGCGTGACCTTAGAGGGTCGGTTCGCGGGTGCTCGTTCAGGTACGCCTTGCAGCACGTCCTGGCGCCTCGAACCGCAGGGAGATCGCCGTTCGGCGAACTCCTCGCCCGGTCAGTCCCGCTGTTCGATGCGCACCGGCATGGACCCCCGGTCCAGCTCCAGCATGAAGTCGTCGATGCGGAAGTGGAACCGCGGCGGCACGTCCGACTCGGCCAACGCGAGCAGTTGCGTGGCGAGCCCGCGCAGCCCTGCCTTGTCCCCGCGGATGACCACGTCCCCGTGCGGGGTGACGTCGAAGCTGAGCGAGTAGTCCTGGGGCCAGGTGCGGGCGAGTCCGCGCACCGGGTCGTAGACGCCGACCTCGACGGTGACCTCACGTGTCTGCTCACATGGGATGGGTTCCGCCATCTCGGCCACCTCCAGCTTCGGTTACCGCCCGTTCCATCAAACCCGAAAGTGACGCGTGTTTTGTTACGGACGTGTGTCGGTGTCCCTTGTGTCCCCAGAACGCGGTTCGGCCCCGCGGACCAGCTGATCCACGGGGCCGAAACCGGTCAGGACTCGATCACACGTCGTAGTAGAGCGCGAACTCGTACGGGTGCGGGCGCAGCCGCAGCGGGTCGATCTCGTTCTCCCGCTTGAGCGCGATCCAGGTCTCGATCACGTCGGAGGTGAACACGCCACCCTCCAGCAGGAAGTCGTGGTCGCGCTCCAGGTTGTTCAGCACCTCGTCCAGCGAGGCGGGCACCTGCGCGACCTCCTTGGCCTCCTCGGGCGGCAGCTCGTAGAGGTCCTTGTCCACCGGAGCCGGCGGCTCGATCTTGTTCTTGATGCCGTCCAGGCCGGCCATCAGCATCGAGGCGAAGGCCAGGTACGGGTTGCCCGAGGAGTCCGGGCAGCGGAACTCGACGCGCTTGGCCTTCGGGTTGTTGCCGGTGATCGGGATGCGGATGCAGGCGGAGCGGTTGCGCTGCGAGTACACCAGGTTCACCGGGGCCTCGAAGCCGGGCACCAGGCGGTGGTAGGAGTTCACCGTCGGGTTGGTGAACGCCAGCAGGCTCGGGGCGTGGTGCAGCAGGCCGCCGATGTAGTGGCGCGCGGTGTCGGAGAGGCCGCCGTAGCCGGACTCGTCGTAGAACAGCGGCGAGCCGTCCTTCCACAGCGACTGGTGGCAGTGCATGCCGGAGCCGTTGTCGCCGAACAGCGGCTTGGGCATGAAGGTGGCGGTCTTGCCCGCCTGCCACGCCGTGTTCTTCACGATGTACTTGAACAACTGGAGGTCGTCCGCGGCGTGCAGCAGCGAGTTGAACTTGTAGTTGATCTCGGCCTGGCCCGCGGTGCCCACCTCGTGGTGCGCGCGCTCGACGGTGAAGCCGGACTCGATCAGGTTCAGCGTGATCTTGTCGCGCAGGTCGGCGAAGTGGTCGGTGGGGGAGACCGGGAAGTAGCCGCCCTTGAACCGGACCTTGTAGCCCTTGTTGCCGCCCTCTTCGTCAGCGCCGGTGTTCCACCAGCCCGCGACGGAGTCGATCTCGTGGAAGGAGGCGTTCTCCGCGCTGTCGAAGCGCACCGAGTCGAACAGGTAGAACTCGGCCTCGGCACCGAAGAAGGCGGTGTCCGCGACGCCGGACTCGGTGATGAACTGCTCCGCCTTGCGTGCGATGTTGCGCGGGTCGCGGCTGTAGGCCTCGCGGGTCAGCGGGTCGTGCACGAAGAAGTTGACGATGAGCGTCTTCTCGATGCGGAACGGGTCGATCCGGGCGGTCGCCAGGTCGGGCAGCAGCAGCATGTCCGACTCGTGGATCTGCTGGAACCCGCGCACCGACGAGCCGTCGAACGCCAGTCCCTCGCTGATCGCGTCAGCGTCGAACGACGATGCCGGCACCGTGAAGTGCTGCATGATGCCCGGCAGGTCGCTGAACCTGACGTCGACGAACTTCACGCCCTCATCGGCGATGAAGCGCTGGACCTCGTCGGGATTGGTGAACACCCTCGTTGGCTCCTTCGGCTCGTTGCCGGCCCGGCCGTTCGCCGGCGCCGCTCGCGCCGCCAGTGGCTTGTGGGCTCCAGGCTCGCTGTCGGCTTTTCGTCACGAAACTAGGCGGGCGGTGTTGCCCGTCAGTCACCCATGTGTTTCGCCGGTGTTAACGCGGCCCCAGGCAGGCTAGTCCGCGCCCTCGACGCATCGTCCGGGTGACCACGGCCTTACCCTGGAGGGGTGAACAGGTGGACCGGTTCGTGGCTGTCCGGACCTCGCGCGGCGCTCGAACCGGGCGCGGACGCGGGCGACAGGAAGACCCAGCGCTGGCGCGGTGAGCGACTCGGGTTGCCGGAGACCGGGCCCGGCTCGGTGTCCTCCACCGCCCGGCGCGCGGTCGGCATGCTCATCGACTGCGTGCTGTCCGGACTGGTCGCCGGGCTGTTCACCATGCCCGAGCTGCCGCAGAACTGGAGCCTGCTGGCCTGGTACCTGATCGGCGTGATCGCCGTCTCGTTCTTCGGCTTCACCCCGGGCATGTACGTGATGGGCGTGCGGGTGGCCCGGCTGGACGGCAGCACCATGGTCGGCGTGCCGCGCGGACTGCTGCGCACCGCGCTGGTCGCACTGGTCATCCCCGCCGTCGTCTGGGACGGGGACAACCGTGGCCTGCACGACAAGCTCGTCGGCACCGTGGTGGTCCGCACCCGCTGAGGCGTGGGGCTCCGCGACCTCGCCGCCGCAAAGCCCCGTCGAACTCAGCGGCGGCGCAGGGTGCGCTGCACGTTGCGCATCTTGGCGCCCTGCGGCAGCGGCCCCTTCGGCATCGCGGCACCACGGCTGGCCAGGGCCTGCAGCCGGTTCTCCAGCGAGTCCATCTGGCCCGCGCTGATGTTGCGCGGCAGCTTCATCAGGTGCGCCTGAAGCTTGCGCAGCGGCACCTGCTTGTCCTCGTTGCCGATCACCACGTCGTAGATCGGGGTGTCGCCGACGATGCGGGCGACCCGCTTCTTCTCCTGCGCGAGCAGCGTCTTCACCCGGTGCGGTGCGCCCTCGGCGACCAGGATGATGCCCGGACGGCCGATCACCCGGTGCACCGCGTCCAGCTGCGTGGTGCCCGCGACGGCGGGGGTCACCTTCCAGCGCCCGCGCAGGTTCTCCAGCGCCCAGGCGCCCGCGCCGGGCTGACCGTCGGCCTTGGTGAAGACGTTGCGCTGCACCCTACGGCCGAACAGCACGACGGCGCCCAGCGCGCCGACCGCGATGCCCAGCGGCAGGAACGCCCACTGCAGGTCCCAGATCAGGCCGACGAGGAAGGCCACCACGGTGGCGCCCAGCAGCACCGCGAGCATCAGCGGCACCAGGGCCTTGTCCTCGCGACGCTGCATCTTGAACGCCTCGAAGATCTGGCCGCGTCGGGCGCGCGACTCCGCGCGCCGGGCGCGGGCCGCCTCCTTGGCCGCCGCCTTGTCCTCCTGCTTACCTGCCATGCCTCCAGGATACGGCTGGTCGGTGGGCCTGTTGCCCCCTGCTCCGCTTTGACTGTCGGTGGGCTCTGCGAGGATGCCGGTATGGACGCCGAGAACGGGTTGCTGGAGGGACTCGACCCCGAGCAGCTCGGTGCGGTCAGCGCGCCGAGGGGCCCGGTGTGCGTGCTCGCGGGCGCCGGTACCGGCAAGACCAGGACGATCACCCGCCGGATCGCGCACCTGGTGCAGCGCGGCCACGTGGTGCCCAGTCAGGTGCTCGCGGTGACCTTCACGAAGCGGGCCGCGGGCGAGATGCGCACCCGGCTGCAGGCGCTGGGCGTCGCGGGCGCCCAGGCGGTCACCTTCCACGCCGCGGCCCTGCGCCAGCTGCGCTACTTCTGGCCGCGGGTCGTCGGCGAGGCGCCGTGGGAGGTGCTCGACGGCAAGCTGCGCCTGGTCGGGCAGGCCGCGAGCCGGGTGGGTGCGCCGACCACCTCGGAGGCCCTGCGCGACCTGGCCAGCGAGATCGAGTGGGCCAAGGCCTCGCTGACCACGCCCGAGGACTACCCGGCAGCCGCCTCGCGGGCCCGGCGGGACGCCCCGCTGCCCGCGGAGCAGGTGGCCCGCGTCTACCAGGGCTACGAGCAGCTCAAGACCAGGGCGCGGATGGTCGACTTCGACGACCTGCTGCTGCACACCGCGGCGATCCTCGAGGACCACGCGGACGTGGCCGAGGAGTTCCGCGACCGCTACCGCTGCTTCGTGGTCGACGAGTACCAGGACGTGACCCCGCTCCAGCAGCGCGTGCTCGACGCCTGGCTGGGCGCGCGCGACGACCTGACCGTGGTCGGGGACGCCAACCAGACCATCTACTCCTTCGCGGGTGCCTCGCCGCGGCCGCTGTTGAACTTCCCGCGCCGGTTCCCCGAGGCGGTCGTGATCCGGCTGGAGCGTGACTACCGGTCGACCCCGCAGGTCGTGCTGCTCGCCAACCGGGTCATCAGCGGTGCGCGGGACCGGCCGGCCGGGTCGCGGCTGCGGCTGATCGGCCAGCGCCCGGACGGGCCGGAGCCGAAGTTCAGCGAGTTCGACGACGAGCAGGCCGAGGCCGACGCCGTGGCTGGCCGGATCAAGGGCCTGCTCGACAAGGGTGTGGCCGCCAGCGAGATCGCCGTGCTCTACCGGGTCAACGCCCAGTCGGAGCTCTACGAGCAGGCGCTGACCGAGGCGGACATCCCGTACCAGGTGCGCGGCGGCGAGCGTTTCTTCACGAGACCCGAGGTGCGGCAGGCGATGATCGCCCTGCGCACGGCCGCGGGTTCGGGCCGTTCCGGTGAGCTGCCCGGGGTCGTGCGCGAGGTGCTCAACCCGCTTGGGCTGACTCCCGACCCGCCTGCGGGCGGCGCGGCGCGGGACCGCTGGGATTCGCTGCTGGCCCTGGTCGAGCTGTCCGAGGAACTCGTGAGCACCGTGGAGGACGCCGATCTGCCACGGTTCGTCGGCGAACTGGAACTGCGCGCCGAAGCGCAGCACCCGCCGACCGTGGAGGGCGTGACGCTGGCCTCGCTGCACGCGGCGAAGGGGCTCGAGTGGGACGCGGTGTTCCTGATCGGGCTGACCGAGGGCACCATGCCGATCCAGCACGCCGAGTCCGACGAGGCGGCGATCGAGGAGGAGCGGCGCCTGCTCTACGTCGGAGTCACCCGTGCGCGTGAACACCTGTGGCTGTCGTGGGCGTTGTCCCGCACCACGGGCGGTCGGCGCAGCAGGCGGCGTAGCAGGTTCCTGCACGGTCTGCTGCCCGAGAACCACCCGGCCTCGAACACCCCGTCGGGCAGGCAGCGGGACGTGGTGTTCCCCAAGGCGGTGCAGCGCACCTGCCGGATCTGCGACAGCGGGCTGGTCAGCGCGACCGCGGTCAAGCTGGGCCGGTGTGAGAGCTGTCCGTCCGATGTGGACGAGGAGCTGCTCGCGCGGCTCAAGCAGTGGCGCAAGGTCAGGGCCACGCAGCTGCGCGTGCCGGTCTACGTCGTGTTCACCGACAACACCCTGACGGCGATCGCCGAGCAGCGACCGGTGGACACCGGCGGGCTGGTGGCGATCCCCGGCATCGGCCCCACCAAGCTCGACAAGTTCGGCGCCGACGTGCTTGCCCTGGTCAGGGACGGTGCGGGCCTCGGAGAGCCCTGACCGCCAGAACTTCGTCAGAGGATTTTCTAAAACCGGTTGCACGGCTGCTGACAGGGGCAATAACCTGCAGGAGCCGGTCAGGAAGTGCCCGGCCGAAGTACGAACCCGATACCAGTGAGGAGGTGGCCACGATGAGCTCGATGTACATCCTCGACGCCCCTGGCTACCCGACCACTGGGGCTATCGCCATGTCTGGCGTGAGCAGGAGCGGTGAAGTCGGTGCACGGGGTCTGCAGCAGCAGTCTGCCCAGTGGATCGATCGCGCCCTGACCAACGCCAAGCCGGCGGCCACCAAGGCCGTCAAGGTTCGTACCCACCTTCTCTCGTCCGCGTCAGAGCGAGGTACCTGACCCCACGTCAGGACCATCAGGCTCACGAAGGCCGCGGACCCGGGAACGGGACCGCGGCCTTCGTGTTTTTCCAGTACCCGTGCACCACCTGAACACAACACGGCAGGACATGCACACCAGCACGCACACGCCAGCCCACAGCAGCACGAGCACGACTGACTCAGGGAGGACCTCGCTCATGTTCACCGCCACCGTTCCGATAACCGGCACCGGACTGCCCGACTTCTCCGCGCCCGCTGGGGCCGGGGTCGCCGAGTTGCTCGACACCGCGCCGGGTGCCGGGCTCGACCTGCCCTGCCGCGCCAACAACCCCGACCTCTGGTTCGCCGACGCTCCCGCCGAGCTCGAGCGCGCCAAGACGCTGTGCGCCACCTGCCCGGTCAAGGCCGAGTGCCTGTCCGCGGCGCTGGCTCGCCGCGAGCCGTGGGGTGTCTGGGGCGGAGAGATCTTCGAGCGTGGGGTGGTCATCCCGCGCAAGCGGCCCCGTGGCCGCCCGCGCAAGGAGGACCGTGTCGCCGAGACCGGCGTCAGCACCGCTCGGAATCAGGAGGCAGCCGCGTGAACACCTTCAGCACTTTCACCGCAGTTCCGAGGATTTTCGACCAGCACACTGAGGGGACCCGCGCCATGTTGCTCCATGAAGAACTCGCCAAGATCCGGATACGTGAGGCGCTGCGAAGCGCCGAGGAGCAACGCCGAGCCCACCGGCTGGTCGTCGCCCACAGGTGGCGGCGAGTAGCCGGTTGGGCTGCCAGGCGAGCTGAACGCTCGGCCTCGCGTCACGTATGAGGTGAGTCGGCGACCGCCCCTGTCCAACTGGGCAGGGGCGGTCGCCTCGTTGTGTGCTGCACAGACGTGCTGTCGAGCCGAATTGGCCGCCCCAACGGGCCTGGACTGGCCTAGCGTCGTGCTGTGACCGACAACACCGAAGAACTGGTCGGCGAACAGTCCGCCGCGACCCTGGTGACCTGCTCGACCTGCGGACGCCTGCGCGATGTGCACGCGAACTCCGTCGAATCGCTGGCCTGGGCCTGTGAGCGGGAGCGTGGTGTTGTGCGCTGGATGTGCCCGACGTGTGCCCGCGCGCACGTGCGTGACATCGAGGGCAAGCTGCCCGCCGAGTACTGGTGAGCGGCTAGCGACCCGGGGTCGACCGGAGTTGGTCCGCCAGTCCGTGCACCGGTGGGCGAATGCGTCGAGTGGCGCGGTGGAATGCCTGTACCAGATCGCGCCGGACCCCGGCGGGGTCTGTGCGCAGTCTGTCCCGAGCTGTGCGCAGCACCAGGATGCCGCTGCCGGTCAGCCCGGACTGGCGCGGTGAGCCACTGCGCTCTCCAGCGCCGAGCCGGAAGTCCTGCGTGCCGACCTCCCAGGCCAGGGCCACCTCGTCCCACCACGCGTCGACAACACCAAGCAGGATTCCGCTCGCGTTGCGGACCGGGACGTTCCAGCGCGGTGGCGGTATCGGGCAGGTCCGGACGATTCGGCGAGCCCAGCCCTGGGCAAGGGACAACACGCCGTCGGACACAGCGCGCAGTGCGGCCCTCGGCGCCGCTGTGCCGCGCTGGCTGCCCGCGTCGAGCTCCTCACGCAGGTCGCTGACCCGGCATGCACCGCAGCGGACCGGCTCGGCCAGTAGCGCCCGCAACCGCTGGGCATCCCGTTCCCGGCGAGCCGCGTCCAGTACCGCGCGGGCGACCGGAGCGTAGATCAGGCCGTCCTCGGTGATCGTCTCGGGCATTCGCGTTGTGCGCTCGGTGATCGCGAAGCCCTCGCCGGCCACACGTCGGGTCGCCGGTACGAGCACGTGCACGTCCTCCGGGATCGGCAGGTGCAGTTCGTGCCGCAAGCACGCGGCGTCCACGCCGGTGATCACTGCGCCGTCGCCCGCGTACAGCAGCGCCGCTCGCAACTGCTGGCGCCTGGTCGGCGAGCCGCTGGAGAGCAGCACCACGCCCGGCAACAACCGCTGCCAGGGTCCGCCCGGACGGCAGCGCACCGAGATCGCTGAGCCTGAGACGCCGCTGGCACGCAGGTCCGCGGTGCGAACCACACCGTCGGGTACGGAGGCCGGCAGCAGTGCCAGGTCGATCGACGAGGTCTGGTTCATGACTCGATCGTCCGGCTGGCTACACGCACGCGGAATACCGATTGTGCATCTGTGGACAACTCCGGCGAGCGAATGTGGCGTTGGTACAAAAGCCGCACTCAGCCTGTGGACAACTCGGCGCGTGCGGGTCGCTGACAAGCTGGATGAGAAGTGCGGACCTGCAGGTCGGAGGGGGATTCCTGCTTGTCTCGGCAGCGGTGGGGTGCAGTGAGTTGCCTGGGGACAGAAGGAGGCAGGCCGGACGAGTCGCCAACCAAGGGGGCAGATGCGTGTGGCCGGGGGAGGGCCATGACTCACGTGTTGCCGCACGGGCCTTGCACACAGCTGGCTGGGGCTGGTGCGGACTGCGGGCTGGGCGGCACTGGGCAGTGGCCGACTCGCGTCCAGGTGGCCAGGGCCTCGCCACGGCTGGACGGGACTCGCCGACTGCACGGCGGGACTCGTGCGCGGTTGGGTGGAGTCTGCCGACGGCTGGCCGGGACGCGCGTGCAGATGGCGGGGTCGCCGGTGGTTGGGCGGGATTGGTGTGCAGGTGGGCGGGAGTCGGGCCTGTGCGGGCGGGACTCGCGCGTGGGTGGCCGGGACGCGCGTGCAGGTGGGCGGGACTCGTGGACTGGTCGGCGCGACTCGTCTGTGATGGATGGAGTTCGCCGGTGGCTGGCCTTGACTCGCCTGCAGCTGGGCGGAGCTTGTGGACTGGTCGGCGGGGCTCGTCCTGCGGCTGGATGAGGTTCGCCGGTGGCTGGCCAGGACTTGGGTGCAGGTAGGTGGGGCTCGTTTGCGGCTGGCCGGGACCCGCCGGTGGCTGAACGGGACCCGCGAGCGGCTCAGCGGGACTCGCCTGCGGTGGGTCGAGTTCGCAGGGGTTGGCCGGGACTCGCCGGTGGCTGGGGGCGGGGCTTGTGGACTGGTCGGCGGGACTCGTCTGCGGTTGGACGGAGTTCGCTGACTGCTCGGCGGGACTCGCGCGCGGTTGGGTGGAGGCCGCCGACGGTCGGCGGGGACGCGCGTGCAGGTGGGTGGGAGTCGCCGGGGGCCGAGCGGGATCCGTGTGCAGGTGGGCGGGAGTCGGGCCCGTGCGGGCGGGCCTCGCGTGTGGCTGGCCGGGGTTCGCCTGCGGCTGGCCGGGACTCGTGTGTGGCTGGCCGGGACTCGCGTGCAGGTGGGCGGGAGTCGGGCCCGTGCGGGCGGGACTCGCGTATGGCTGGCCGGGACTCGCGCGTGGGTGGCCGGGACCCGCGAGCGGCTCAGCGGGACTCGCCTGCGGCTGGCCGGGACTCGCGTGTGGGTGAGCGGGGTTCGCGTGTGGGTGGGCGGGACTCGGGCGGGGTGGGTCAGTCGGCGAAGCCGGGTTGCCAGCGGGAGACGATGTCGCGGGCGGGGACCTCGGCGTCGAGTTGGCAGAGGATGCCGGTGGCGCCCATCGTCACGCGGTGGATGAGCAGGTACTGGGGCGGCAGGTTCAGGGACCGGCCGGTGCGGAAGTCCTGGCCGCGCAGGTCGCCGATGCGCTCGGCCTGTTTCTGCAACCACTTGCGGGTGAACTTGAAGCTGTCGGCGCGCAGTGGTTCGACGAACGGTCCCAGGTAGTCGACCACGTCCTGGGCCTGCACCGTGCTGTCAGGGCGCACGAAGTGCTCGTTGCGCAGCAGGTCGAGCAGTTCCTCGGAGCGCTGCTCCAGCGACAGGCGGGTCATCAGGCCGAGGGGCCGGGGCAGGCCTTCGGGCAGCCGGGCGACGGCGCCGAAGTCGAGCACGCAGAGCCTGCCGTCCTGGGTGAGCATGAAGTTGCCGGGGTGCGGGTCGGCGTGCAGCAGCCCGGAGCGGGCCGGTGAGGAGAAGTGGAACTCCGAGAGCAGCAGCCCGGCCCGGTCCCGGACGGACTGCTCACCATCACGGATGACCGAGGCGAGCGGTGTCCCGGTCACCCACTCGGTGACCAGCACCATCGGTGCGCTGGCCACGACCTTCGGGATCACCACGTGCTCGTCACCGTCGAAGCTCTTGGCGAAGGCGCGTTCGTTGTCGCCCTCGGTGCGGTAGTCGAGCTCCTCGACCATCCGGTCCTGAAGCTCGGTGAGCAGCGGCTTGACGTCGGCGCCCGGCACCAGCGCCTGGAACACCCGGCTGAACCGCTGCAACTGGCGCAGGTCGGCGAGCAGGGCCTCGTCAGCCCCCGGGTACTGGACCTTGACGGCCACCTCGCGGCCGTCGTGCCAGACCGCGCGGTGCACCTGGCCGATGCTGGCGGCTGCCGCAGGGGTGTCGTCGAACTCGGCGAACCGCTTCGTCCACGAGCGACCCAGCTGCGCGGCCAGCACCCGGTGCACGGTGCGGGCTTCCAGCGGCGGCGCGGCGGCCTGCAACTTGGTGAGCGCCTCCCGGTAGGGAGCGGCCAGCTCGTCGGGCACCGCGGCCTCGAACACGCTCAGCGCCTGGCCGAACTTCATGGCCCCGCCCTTGAGCTGACCGAGCACGGCGAACAGCTGCTCGGCGGTCTTGGCGGACAGCTGGGAGTTGACCTCCTCGGCGCTCTGGCCGATCAACCGCTTCCCCCAGCCGCCGACCACGCGGCCTGCCATGCCCAGCGGCAGGCTGGCGAGCTTCGCGGTCCGCTGGACGGCCTTGCGAGGGATCTCGGTCACCCGGTGATTCTCCCCCTTGGGTGGCGGGTGGGTTCAGTGATCTCCTCCACCCAGCGAGTGTTCTCCTACACCGTAGCCTCCTCGGACTTGGCCGCGCCGCAGTAGCAGTCGTGGTGCGGGGCCCAGGCCCGGTGGGACAGCGTGGCGCGCACTGGGTCCACCTCGGTGGTCCGGTTCCACAGCGCGGGGCCGCCCACCCCGGTCAGCAACCAGTCCAGGGCCAGCAGGGCCTGCGCCGTGCCGAACCCGGCGGTCATCTGCGCACCGGGCAGATCGGCGGGCATCGTCCTGCCCGCCACCTGGACGGCTACCGAGGGCCAGGTCGGGTCCAGGTCGGCCCGTTGCAGGTCCACGCAGTGCAGGCAGCAGGTCCTCCCGGGAAGCACCAGCGGGCCCACCGCCCCGGTGCCCTCGCGCATCCTGATCACCAGGTGCGGGGTGTTCTCCGCGACAAGGGGGCCGATCACCTGGGGTGGCGGCACCACGAGGTCGGTGAGTACCACGAGGTCCGGCCGCCGAGTCGGCGGCAACCGGTCGGTGCACACTCCGCTGATCGCGCGGTGCACTGCATCGACCGCCGCGATCTGCCTCGGCCGTCCGATGTCGGAGTCCAGGTAGCCGGTGCCGGTGTCCTCAGCGAGCACCTGCCCCTCGGCGACCACACGCACCCAGCCGACCCCGGAGGCGGCGAGCAGCACCGCCACCGCGACGGCGATCCGCCCGTCGCCCCGTACGACCACCGCCGCGCGCTCGCGGGCGGCGGCCATGCGACCGCGCGGCTCACCGGTGCGCAGGGCCCACACGGTCGCGTCGGCGGACAGCCGTGCGGGCGCACCGACACCGAGCCCGTCCTCGGGTGAGGCGTCGTCGAGCAGTCCAGCCGCCGTCAGCTGGGTGAGCAGCTGGACGGCCCGTGCCGCCTCGTCCGGCGCGTGCAGGGCGAGCAGCTCGGCCACGGTCCGCTCCCCGTTGAGCGCGGACAACAACGCCACCAGCGGGGCGCTGAGCCCCTCGGCCACGATCCCGTGCCTGGTGTCCATGCCGATCTGGACCTCGTGCTCGCCGCGGCGCAGCACCACGAGTCCCGGCAGCACCCGTGGGCGCCTTGGCAGTCCGCTCAGCTGCTGGTCGGTGAGGTCCATGACCCCAGGCTGGCAGTTCGGGCGGATCCGGCAAAACGGTTGTCCACAGGCGAGGGAAGCCATCCACAGGTCACGACCGGGGGATTGACAGCGCCCCGCTGAGGGCTACTTCACCGGGCTCGCGGCCTTGCCGAGGATCCGGGCCATCTTGGTGCCGCAGGTGGGGCAGGATCCCTTGGCCATCCGGCGGCCGTTGCTCTCCTCCACCTGCCCCGAGAAGTCGCGCTTCTCCCGGCACTTGACGCAGTAGCCGTTGTAGGTCTCGGCCACGACAGCCTCCCTTGATTCGGCGCACTTTCGGGCAAGCTACCTGCGGAAACGCGTGCTCGCGGGCTGGCGTGGGGGGTACCGGCCGGTTACCACCCGGCAGAGGGACACCCGGCCGTCGCGTGCCGACCGCCACGAGTCGGGGTCGGCTGTCGGTGCCTGGACGTACGGTGAACCCGTGGCTGAACCGCAGGTGGAGGTGCGCCGCAGCCGTCGACGACGTCGGACGGTCACGGCCTATCGAGAAGGTGACACCGTCATCGTGCTACTGCCCGCCCGGATGACCAGGGCGGAAGAGGAGCACTGGGTGGCGGAGATGCTGCACCGGCTGCAGCGCAGCGAGACCCGTCGCCGTTCCCCGGCCAGGGACTCGGACGCGGCGCTGCTGGCCAGGTGCGCGGAGCTGTCCGCGCGGCACCTGGCGGGCAAGGCGGTGCCCGCCAGCGTGCGCTGGGTGCCGCCGATGCGCACGCGCTGGGCCTCGTGCACGCCCTCGGACGGCACGATCCGGGTCAGCGAGCGGCTGCGCGAGGTGCCCTCGTGGGTGCTGGACTACGTGCTGGTGCACGAGCTGACGCACCTGTTGGTGCCGGGGCACGGCCCGGACTTCTGGAAGCTGGTGAGGCACTACCCGCGCACGGACCGCGCGGTCGGCTACCTGGAGGGGCTCTCGGCAGCGGCCGGGCTGGGCATCGCACAGGACGACCCGCTGTGAGCGTGTCGCCATGGCGGCATTCGGGACACCACAGGTCCCCGGTGCCGCCATGACGACCGGCGGTCAGCCCTCGGTGGGGCCGTTCTCCTCGCGCTTCTCACGCTCGGCGCGCTCCAGTGCGGCGATCGGGTCGTCGAGTTCCGCGTAGGTCACGCCCAGGCGCTCGGCGAACTCCATCGGGTCGTCCAGGTCGGCTGAGGTGGGCACCAGGTCCGGGTGCGCCCACACGTCGTCCCGCTTGTCGATGCCGTGCTGGTCGCCGACCAGCCGCCACAGCGCGGCCGCGGCACGCAGCCGGCGCGGGCGCAGCTCCAGGCCGACCAGGGTGGCGAAGGTCTGCTCGGCGGGGCCACCGCTGGCCCGGCGCCTGCGCAGGGTCTCGCGCAGCGCGTCGGCACCGGGCAGCCGCTCGCCGACGGCATCGGCCACCACCACGTCCACCCAGCCCTCGACCAGCGCGAGCAGGGTCTCCAGGCGAGTCAGCGCGGCCTTCTGCTCGGGGGTGGTCTGCGGTTCGAGCACGCCCGAGCGCATGGCCTCCTCGATGCTGCCGGGGTTGCTCGGGTCGACCTGGGAGGCCAGCTGCTCCAGGGCGCTGGTGTCCACCTTGATGCCGCGGGCGAACTCCTCCACGGTGTCCAGCAGCCGCTGCCGCAGCCACGGCACGTGCGTGAACAGGCGCTGGTGGGCGGCCTCGCGGGCGGCCAGGAAGACCAGCACCTCGCTGGCCGGGCGCTCCAGGCCGGAGGTGAACTTCTCGATGTTGGCGGGCAGCAGGGCCGCGGTCGCGTCGGGGCCAAGGGGCAGCCCGACCTCGGTCGAGGTCAGCACCTCGCCCGCGAGCTGCGCCAGCGCGTTGCCCAGCTGGGAGCCGAAGGCCATGCCGCCCATCTGCCCGACCATCGCCAGCAGCGGGCCTGCCGCCTGCTTGGCCTCCTCGGGCAGGGCCTCCACCCAGGCACCGGAGATGCGCTGCGCGACCGGGTCGAACAGCCGCTGCCAGGTGGGCAGGGTCTTCTCCACCCAGTTGGTGGCCGACCACGCCTGCGCCACGCGGGCACCCGCGGGCAGGGTGGTCACCGGGTCGAGCCACATCTCGGCCAGGTGCACAGCGTCGGCCACCGCGCCCGCCTGGTCGGCGCCCGAGGTGCCGCCGGACTGGGCCAGCTGCTGCACCGCGATCTGCCTGGCCAGGTCGTAGTTGACCGGGCCGCCGCCGGAGGACTGGGACTGGCTGAGCATCTGGCCCAGCTGGCTGAGCATCTGACCGAGCTGGCTGATGTCGAAGGGCGGCATACCGCCAGGGGGCACCGCGCCCCCACCGGACTTGCCATCCCCGTGGTCGTCGGGGTTCGGTGGCGGGCTGAACCCGAACGGGAGATCGGTCATACCCCCCACGGTACGCGGCAACCGACCGGCACACCGGGCGCGGTGAACAACCCCCACACCCGACAGGCCGTACCCTGTCGGGTCGTGACTGCGCAAACGGAGCACTCCGGCCAGGATCGCGCCGAGGGTGGCGGGCCGGCCACGCCGGTCGTGCCGCCGCGCGGCAGGGGCGGCCCCGGCCGCCGCACGTGGACGCTGGTGTGGAGCTTCCTGCTGGTCGCGGTGGTCGGCCTGCTCGGCGGCGTGGTGCAGGTGCCCTACGTCGCGCTGGGCCCCGGCCCCACCTTCGACACGCTCGGCGTGGTCAACGGCAGCAAGGTCGTGGACGTGCAGGGGCAGGAGACCTTTCCCACCAAGGGACACCTGACGATGACCACGGTCTCGCTCACCGACAGCGTGACCCTGTTCGGCGCGCTGGGCCTGTGGGCGAGCGGCCGCTACTCGCTGGCCCCGCGTGAGGAGTACTTCAAGCCGGGGGAGTCGCAGCAGGACGTGCAGAAGGAGAACGTCCAGCAGTTCACCGACTCGCAGACCAACGCGCAGGTCGCCGCGCTGCGCTACCTCGGCTACCCGATGAAGGTGCTGGTCGGCACGATCACCAAGGACAGCCCGGTGAACGGGGTGCTCCAGGCGGGGGACCGGCTGGTCTCGGTCAACGGCAAGAAGGTCTCCACCTCCGAGGACGTGCAGAACTCCTTGAAGGACACCAAACCGGGGCAGGCGATCCCGGTCGCCTTCCAGCACGGCACCGAGGCCGAGCGCACGGCCACGGTGACCCTCGGCCGCAGCGAGGACCGGGCCTGGGGCTTCATGGGCATCACCCCGCTGGACCGCCCGGACGTGCCCTTCCAGGTCAAGATCAGCCTGTCCGACGTGGGCGGGCCCTCGGCCGGGCTGATGTTCGCACTGGCCATTGTGGACAAGCTGACCCCGGACGGGCTGGACAACGGCCAGTGGATCGCGGGCACCGGGGAGATCGACGACCGCGGCAACGTCAAGCCCATCGGCGGCATCCCGTTCAAGATGATCGCCGCCAGGGAGACGGGGGCCACCGTGTTCCTGGCGCCCGCGGCGAACTGCTCGGAGGCCAAGCAGCGGGTGCCCGACGGGCTGCGCCTGGTGAAGGTCAACAACCTGGGCGACGCGGTGTCCGCACTGCAGGCGCTCAAGGCGGGCAAGGACGTGCCCGGCTGCTGAGGACTTGTTCGCCCTGGGCGTAATCAGCCCAGGGCGAACGCGACTGCTAGGGCCGCAGGGTCTGCATCAGCGCGTCGGTCAGGTTCGGCGCCAGCTCGGGGTGCTCCACGATCTCGTCCGGGCGCTCCTGGTCCCCACGCAGCCGTAGCACGCACGCGATCGAACCGTTGCGCAGCACAGCGGCCACGAGCCGGGCCTCCCTGCGCTGCGGGTGCTCGGCGGCCACCCTGCGCAGCACCTCGGTTTCCTGCGGAACCGAGTCCAGCTCCTGTTCGGCACCCGGCGGCAGCACCACGATCTCCTGGGCGAGCGCGCAGCCCGCGACCACCTCGGGCCACTCGATGCCCGACAGTGCCTCCCCGAGGTCCTGCTCGGGCAGCGGGTCCTGGGCCACGGGGGTCAGCTCGGCCGAGACGTCCAGCTGGTCGGCGAGCTCCGGCTGCTGCGCGAGCAGCTCGGCCGTGCGCACCAGCGCGAACATCTGCGGTGGCTGGTCCCAGCCCCCGGTCGAGACGAAGTCCTCCACCTCGCGGGCGATGCTGGGCAGTGGTGACTGGGCTGCGTCGACGGCGTTGTCGTCGTTGTCGGCTGGCACGCCGCACATGGTCGCACCCACCCCCGACACCGCGCGCCGCACCGTGCGCGTTCGCGGGTGTCCCGCCCGTGGAACTCAGGCGCCCCTCCGTACAGTTGTCACCGGTGAACGGCCCGCACGCCGGGCCGGCACCACTGGACACCGATCGCAACCGTAGGAGAGTGACGTGGCTACTCGGCCTCCCGTCGGACTGCCCACGTTGTCCCGGCGCAGCCGCATCCTGATCGCCGTCGGGGTGGTCGTGCTGATCGGGCTGATCCTCAGCTCGCGGCTGCTGTCGACGTACATCGACTTCCTCTGGTACGGGGAGGTCGGCTTCCGCTCGGTGTTCAGCACAGTGCTGCTGACCAGGGTCGTGCTGTTCCTGGCCGTCGGCCTGGTCGTCGGCGGTGCGGTCGCGCTCAACCTGCAGCTGGCCTACCGGAGCAGGCCGGTGTTCGTGCCCCTGTCCGCGCCCGACGACCCGGTGGCCCGCTACCGCGCGGTCGTCACGCGCAGGCCCAAGCTGTTCGGCATCGGCATCCCGGTGCTGGCCGGTTTCCTGTCCGCGGTGGCCGCGCAGAACGACTGGCAGCAGGTGCAGCTATTCCTCAACGGCGGCAGCTTCAACCAGGTCGACCCGATCTTCAAACTGGACGTCGGCTTCTTCGTCTTCCAGCTGCCCTTCTACGAGTGGGCGCTGAACTGGCTGTTCATCGCGACCGCGCTGTCCTTCTTCGCCGCGCTGGTCACGCACTACGTGTTCCAGGCGATCCGGCTCGCCGGCCGGGGCGGCCAGCTGTCCGGCCCGGCCCGCATCCAGCTGTGCGTCATCGCGGGCGTGTTCGTGCTGTTCAAGGCGGTCGCGTACTTCTTCGACCGGTTCGACCTGCTGTTCTCCACCAGCAACCCGCTGGCCAACGGCGCCAACTACACCGCGCTCAACGCGGTGATGCCCGCCAAGCTGATCCTGCTGTGCATCGCGGTGTTCTGCGCGCTGGCCTTCTTCGCGGGCGCCTTCCTGCGCAACCTCCAGCTGCCCGCGATCGCCACCGTGCTGCTGATCCTGTCCAGCCTGCTGATCGGCGTGGCCTGGCCCGCCGTGCTGCAGCAGTTCTCCGTGTCCCCCAACGCCAAGGACAAGGAGTCGGAGCCGATCTCGTACAACATCTCCGCCACCAGGCAGGCGTACGGGATCACCGAGGACAAGGTCAGCTACAAGCCCTACGACAACAAGCCCACCGCGACCCCGGACCAGATCAAGTCCGACGCCGCCACGGTGGGCAACGCCCGGCTGCTCGACCCGAACGTGCTGTCCGCGACGTTCACCCAGTTCCAGCAGGGCCGCAACTTCTACGCGTTCCCGAGCAAGCTGGACATCGACCGGTACTCGGTCAACGGGCAGACCAACGACTACATCGTGGCCGCCCGCGAGGTGAACACCGGGGCGCTGGCCGACAGCCAGAAGAACTGGATCAACCAGCACCTGGTGTACACGCACGGCAACGGCTTCGTCGCGGCCAAGGCGAACACGGTCAACTCCGGGGGCTACCCCGAGTTCACCACCAGTGAGCTCGCCGCGGACGGCAAGTCGGTGACCCAGGGCGCCATCCACGTGGACCAGCCGCGGATCTACTACGGCGAGCTGGAGACCAGCGCCGACTCCTACGCCATCGTCGGCGCCCAGAACGGGCAGGCGGGCCAGGAGTACGACACCGACAGCAGCACCTACACCTACCAGGGCGCCGGTGGCGTGCCGCTGGGCAACTGGTTCAACCGGCTGGTCTTCGCGGCCAGCTACAGCGAGCGCAACATCCTGTTCAACTCCAGCATCGGTGACGACTCCAAGATCCTGTACAACCGGGACCCCAAGACCAGGGTCAAGATGTCCGCGCCCTGGCTGACCGTGGACAGCGACCCGTACCCCGCGGTGGTCAACGGCAAGATCGTGTGGATCGTCGACGCCTACACCACGCTGGCCAACTACCCGTACGCGCAGCAGACCCAGCTCGGTGACGTCACCAACGACTCGCTGACCACGATCGCCAACGCGCCGAGGCAGCAGAACACCAGCATCAGCTACATCCGCAACTCGGTGAAGGCCACCGTCGACGCCTACGACGGCAGCGTGTCGCTCTATGAGGTGGACAACAACGACCCGGTGCTCAAGGCCTGGGAGAAGGTCTTCCCCGGCACGGTGAAGCCCACCAGCGACATCTCCCCGGAGCTGCGCCAGCACTTCCGGTACCCGGAGGACCTGTTCAAGGTCCAGCGCGACCTGCTGGCCAAGTACCACGTGTCCAACCCGCAGGACTTCTACTCCAACGTCTCGTTCTGGAACGTGCCCGCCGACCCGACCCTGGACAGCTCCAGCACGCAGGCCATCCAGAACCAGTCCCAGCCGCAGCCCCCGTACTACATCCTGTCCGGCAGCCAGAACGCGGCCAGCGCCGCGAGCTTCCAGCTCACCAGCCCGCTGGTGTTCCAGGGCCGCGACTTCATGTCCGCGTACGTGTCGGCGGCCTCGGACCCAGGACCGGACTACGGCAAGCTCACCGTGCTGCAATTGCCCTCGGACACCCAGACCCCGGGCCCGAAGCTGGTGCAGACCCAGTTCATCACCAACAACGGCAGCCAGATCAACCTGCTCAGGCAGCAGGCCACCACGCTGAAGTTCGGCAACCTGCTGACCCTGCCGGTCGGCAAGGGCCTGCTCTACGTGGAACCGGTCTACGTGGAGCAGAGCGCCAACCAGAACTCCTCGTACCCGCAGCTGTCCCGGGTGCTGGTCAGCTACAACGGCGGCATCGGGTTCGCCGCCACCTTCGCCGAGGCGCTCAACCAGGCGCTGACCGGCGCGACGCCCAGCACCCCGCCGCCCAACAACGGGCAGCCGGGCAGCAGCACGCCGACCACCACGCCGAACTCGCCCTCCGGTGGTCAGCTCAGCCCGGACCTGGCCAAGGCCGTCTCCGACATCGAGACCGCGCTGAAGAACATCAAGTCGGCGCAGTCCAGCGGTGACTTCGCCGCGCTCGGCCAGGCGTACAAGGCCCTGGACGACGCGACCAAGCGGTTCGACGCGGCCAAGGCGGCGGCGCCGACCGGCAACCAGACGCCCACCTCGACCAGCACGCCGCCCAGCGGAGGATGACCCCGGTCACCTGAAGGCCACCCGATTTGCATCGGGTGGCAACCACCCCGTATAGTTCTAATTACCGACGCGGGGTGGAGCAGCTCGGTAGCTCGCTGGGCTCATAACCCAGAGGTCGCAGGTTCAAATCCTGTCCCCGCTACTCAGCAGGCAGCCCGTATTCGCGGAGAACGCGAATGCGGGCTGTTTCGCATTGCTGTGGGGCTCTCGCCCCACGCCCCAAGCCAGGAGGGCTCCGCCCCCTGGGTCCCCGAGTGGCGAGCCTTCGGCCGCCTTCGATCGGCGTGGTTGGTTCGGCGAGCCTTCGGCCGCCTTCGATTGGGTGTGGTTGGGGGTGTGGGGTTCGGCGAGCCTTCGGCGGCCTAGGGCTGATCGACGGGGTGGGTTCGGCGGGCTTCGGTTGTCTGGGGGCGGTCAGCGGGGTGGGTTTGGGGGGCTCCGTTTCTGGTTGGCTGGTGGGTGAGGTGGGGCTCGACCGGGGGATTTGGGGTGCGATGTGGCTGGTCAGGGGGCTTTCGGGGGGCGATTTGCATCGGGTGGCAACCACCCCGTATAGTTCTAATTACCGACGCGGGGTGGAGCAGCTCGGTAGCTCGCTGGGCTCATAACCCAGAGGTCGCAGGTTCAAATCCTGTCCCCGCTACAAAGCTAGGTGGCCCCTATTCGCGGAGAGCGCGAATGGGGGCTTTTTCGCGTGATTGTGGGGCTCTCGCCCCACGCCCCAAGCCAGGAGGGCTCCGCCCCCTGGACCCCCGAGTGGCGAGCCTTCGGCCGCCCCCGGTGGGTGAGACTGTGGCCGCAGGCGGGTGGGCAGCGGGTCCCCTGGCCCACGCCGGGGGCGATCCCCGGGTCCCCGGCGTGGGTCGGTGGTGCGTCAGCTCATGTTCTCGACCCAGAAGTGGGCACAGGACACGGAGCAGACCCGGCCCTCACCGGTCACCTTCCGGTGCTTGCGGATCTGCTTGCCGCACACCACGCACTCGTCCTTGCCCGCCTGTCCTGGAACCCCCGCTGCGGCCCAAGCCCGTGCGCTCTTCACGACCTTGTGCTCCATCCACTTCATCCCCACGGCGGCACCTCCGTCCTGGCGTTGGGTGAGCGCCTGCCCACCCCGTCGGTGATGGTCCCGTGACCTGAGGCCCACTCGAAGGGGCCGCGCCGAACTCCACCGATTCGGAGGATCATGGGATCCCCAGCTTGGGCGTACGTCGTCGCCGAGGGTCACCGTCACGCGTTCCGGGGGTCGCCGGAACACTGCAACAGACCCAGGTCCACCCACCAGGTGTGGGCGTTCAGGACGGGTCCGAGCCCCGCAGGGCGGCCAGCCACAGCGCCACCGAGGCCATCACCGCGGTGGCGCCCAGCCAGCCGGCGACCCCGCCGTCGTCCAGGTACGCCCAGAGCAGGCCGATCAGCGGGGCGGGCACCACGAGCACGGCATCGGCCCGCAACTGGGCGAGCACCCCGCGAGCGGTCGCGATCCGCGCACGCACCGAGTCGTCGACCTCGGAGGGGTTGTCCACCCGGCGGCCCCTCGGCTCGGTGCGGGTGACGAGCCCGGAGGGGTACAGCCGCACCCCGTCCACCTCGGCGGCGACCAGCCGGTCCTGTCGCGGGTCGCCGGACAGCCGCACGATGCTCGGTGTGGGCAGCGTCACCAGCACCGGGTCGAAGTAGACGGGGATCCAGCGCTGGGGCAGCGACTCGATCTCCAGCCAGGACCGGGCCACCAGCCCCGACTGCACGCGCACCCGGCGCAGCAGCACCTCCTGGGCGGGCTTGCGGTGCAGGCGGGCCCGGGAGGCCACGCGCACGGCGCTGACGGCCAGCACAGCCGCCAGGGCGAGCAGCGTGACGGTCAGCTCGGCCCCGGCCCGGTCGGCCTCCACCAGCGGCACGGCACCGGGCACGACGGCGTGCTCCGGGGCGGCGGGGTCGTAGCCCACGCGCAGGTGCGAGCCCACGCGCGGTGGGGCAGCGTCGAGCGGCACGGTGGCGGTCGCGGTGCGGCCGTCGGGCAGCGGCCAGCTCACCCGGACCGAGTCCGGCGAGGCGGCCTCGACCCGGGCGGTCGCGCGGGCGGTCAACGGTGCGAGCTGGGCTTGGGCACTGGTCAGGGTGCTGGCGGTGACCAGGGCCACGGCCCCGCAGGTGACCGTCACCACAGCGGTGGCGGCCAGCCCGTGCCGGAGGGCACGAGTCGCGAAGTGCACGGGGCAAACCTCCGTCCGTAGGTTCCCGAGGTGTGGGAACGGGGCAAGACTATGAGCTGGCTTTTTTAGGGTGATGGTCTGGACCTGGGGGAGTACTGGGAAGGGCTGCATCGTGACTCGACTGACTGGTGCCGTGCTGGCGATTGCCGCATCGGCGCTGCTGCTGTCGGCCTGCGGGGGAGCGGCGGGCTCGGGTCCCCCGCCGACCAAGGAGATCGGCAAGAACGACATCAACCCCAAGCCGCGCGACCAGGTCAAGGACGGCGGGGTGCTGCAGTGGGGCGTCGACGCCTACCCGGCCAACTTCAACTGGTTGCACGTGGACGCCACCGACGGGGACATCCCCGCCGTGGTGCAGTCGTTCATGCCGACCCCGGCGATCTCCGACGCCAACGGCACCTGGTCGCCGAACCCGGCCTACCTCACCTCCTTCACCGTGGTCTCGCAGGACCCGCAGAAGGTGGAGTACAAGCTCAACCCGAAGGCGCACTGGAGCGACGGCAGCCCGATCACCTGGGCCGACTACCAGTCCCAGTGGCAGGCGCTCAACGGCAAGAACCCGGCCTTCCAGGTGCAGAACACCGCGGGCTACGCGAGCATCTCCGACATCAGCAGGGGCGCCGACGACTACAGCTTCACCGCCACCTACAGCCCGAAGCTGGCCGAGTGGACGAACCTGTTCCCGATCCTCTACCCGAAGTCGATGACCTCCAGCCCGGAGCAGTTCAACTCCGGCTGGAAGGACGGCCCCAAGCTCACCGGCGGGCCGTTCAAGATCGACAACCTGGACCTGACCGGCAAGAACGTCACCGTGGTGCGGGACACCTCGTTCTGGGGCCAGCAGGCCAAGCTGGACAAGATCGTGTTCAAGTACTACGCCAGCGCGCAGGTCGAGGTGGACGGCCTGGCCAGCGGGGCCTACGACTTCGCGAGCGTGGCCTCGGACATCGACGCCTACAAGCGCACCAGCGTGATGCCGGGGGTCAGCGAGCGCAGGGCGAACCTGCCCAACTACCGGGCCGTGGTGCTCAACGGGGCGGGCAACTCGATCCTGGCCGACGCCGGGCTGCGCAGGGCGATCATCAAGGGCATCGACCGGGACCCGATCGCCAAGGCGGAGATCAGCCAGCTCATCCCCGAGGCCAAGCCGCTGGGCAGCCACATCTACATGGCGGGCTTCCCGGGTTACCAGGACAACTCGGTGGGCTACACCTACGACCCGAAGGCCGCCGCCAAGGAGCTCGACGAGCTGGGCTGGAAGCTGAGCGGGCAGACCAGGGCCAAGGACGGCAAGCCGCTCAAGATCCGCGACGTGATCCCGGCGGGCAACAAGTCGGCCCTGGACGAGGCCAAGCTCGTGCAGCAGCAACTGGCCGCGATCGGCGTGCAGGTGGAGATCACCCAGTACGACCGCAACACCTTCTTCGAGCAGCACATCACGCCCGGTGACTTCGACATCGCGCACTACGCGCAGATGTGGGACTTCGCCCCGCCGGTGAACATCGCGCACAGCTACTTCGCGGTGGGCTCCCAGCAGCTGAGCAACCCGGGCCGGGTGGGCAGCCAGCAGGTCAACGACCTGCTCGACCAGGCCTCCGCGGAGCTGGACCTGGGCAAGCGCCAGCAGCTGATGAACCAGGCCGACAAGCTGCTGTGGGAGCTGGGGCACTCGCTGCCGCTCTACCAGCGGCCCTCGATCGTGGCCACCCGCAGCACCCTGGCCAACATGGGCAACGCCGGGCTCGCCAGCTTCCAGTACGCCGACATGGGCTGGCAGAAGTAGTCACGTTCGGTGAATATTTTGCTCTCACGTGAGTGATAGCTGAGGGATCTTCGCTTCACCCGGTTGCGACCGCGACTCGGGTGGGCGAAGAAAACGCAGGTCAGGGTTGGTGTCGTGCGGGCGACAGTGCGGAGACAGCGCCGCGACAGTGGCAGCGTGTGAAATAGGTGTCGCCGGGTCGGGTGGTCGAGCAGTCATCCCGCGCTGACTGACTGGGGGTTGGCGCGGTAGGGCGATCCACACGCTCCCACCCGGCTCGTGCCTGACAGCGCAACGGGGTCCCCGGCCGGGGACCCCGTCGCTGTTCCGCCGAGCTCAGCTCGTCTTCAGGAAGCCGATCTTGGCGTAGTCGATCGGGTTGTAGGCGAAGCCGATGGCACCCCAGTTGGCCACCGAGGTCTTCACCCCGGTCGCGCCCGGGATCTGGTAGAGCGGCAGCTCGCCGCCGACCTTCCAGAGCAGCTCGTCCACCTGCTGGGTCAGCTCGACCCGCTTGGCCTCGTCCGGCTCGGCCAGCGCCTTGTCGTACAGGTCGTTGATCTCCTGGTTGCCCACGTGCCCGTAGTTCTGCTGCACGTCCTTGGGGTCGTTCAGGTTCAGCTTGTAGATCGTCTTCTGCCCGCTGAGCGGGAAGGTGGAGGCGAACCAGCGGAAGTTGGTCAGGTCGAAGTCGCCCACGTTGATGTACTTCTTGAAGAAGTCGGCGGTGGGCACGGCGTTGATGGTCAGCTTCACCCCGACCTCGCCCAGCTGCTGCTGCAGCAGCTTGCCCACGTCGTTGGCCGCGGGCGTGCTGGAGCTGACGTAGCTCAGGGCGAGTTCCTTGCCGTCCTTGGCCCTGGTCTGCCCGTTGAGCTTCCAGCCCGCCTCGTCCAGGTCCTTGGCGGCCTTGGCCTTGTCGAACTTCAGCAGGTCGGAGTGGTCCTTGTAGTTCTTGCTGCCCTGCGGGAAGAAGTGGTTGCCCAGGGTCGGCGGGTTGGGCAGCACCTTGCCGATGATGGCGTTGGCGATGGCCTTGCGGTCGATCGCCTCCAGCACGGCGATGCGCACCTTCTGGTCGGACAGGATCCGGCCCGCCGCCCCGTTGGTGGTGATGTGCGAGGTGTCCGGGGTGACGGCCTGGCGCACGGCCACGTTCGGCGTGGACTTGAACCGGCTCACCGCGTCGACCAGGCCGTTGGCGTCGGCGAAGTCGATGGCTCCGCTGGCCAGCGCGTCGGGCTGGGTGGCCCGGGAGATCAGCTTGAACACGATGGAGTCCAGGTGCGCCTTGGTGCCCCACCAGGACGGGTCACGGGTGAGCGTGACGGTCTTGGAGGTCTGGTCGTAGCCGCCGAACTTGAACGGGCCCGCGGTGATCTTCGGCTCGGCGACCCAGCCCTTGTTGAACTCCTCGGGGCTGCTGGTCAGCTCCTTCGGGTACAGCGGGGTGAAGGTGTTCTGCCACTCGCCGAAGGTGCCCGCGTAGGTGACCTTCACGTCCAGGTCGTCGCTGCCCCGCTCGACCTTGGTGATGTTCTCGTACCCGGTGGAGTCCGACAGCTGGTAGTCGGGATTGCGGCCGTTGGCGGCCTGCCACTGGGACTGGAAGTCCTCCCAGCTGAAGGATCTGCCGTTGCTCCACCTGGCCTTGGGATTGATCTTGTACTCGACCACCTGCGGGTTGCCCGCGGTGACCTCGGCCGAGTCCAGGTAGTCCTTGTTCATCGTGACGCTGGAGTCGGGGTTCTCGGTGAACAGCGAGGGCATCACCGCGCCCTGCATGCGCTGGTTGTCCAGCGGGGTGCCGTCAACCTGCAACCGGTTCCAGTTGTCCATCGGGGTGTCGATGGGCCACTGGAGCGTGCCGCCGTCCTTGATGTCGGAGGCGGGGTGCGGGTTGATGTCGTTCTTGCCGATGCTGTCCTGGCTCGGCGCGTTGAGCTGCGCCCCGCCACCACCACTGCCGCACGCACCCACCGCGGTCACGGCCGCGAGTGCGAGCACCGCGACCGACACGGCCCTGCTGTAGCGCATGAGCTGACCTCCACTACTTGAGAAACCCGATGCTGGTGTAGTCGATGGGGAACTGCGCGAAGCCGAACGCGCCGAAGTTGGCCACCGATGCCCGTACCGCCACCGCTCCCGGCAGCTGGTAGAGGGTCACCTCCCCGCCGATGGCCCACAACTTGCAGTCGATGTGCTGGGCCAGCTCGATGCGCTTGGCCTCGTCCAGTTCGCCCAGCGCGCTGTCGTACAGGTCGTTGATCTCCTTGCTGCCGACTCGCCCGTAGTTCTGCTGGAGGTCCTTGGGATCGTTCAGGTTCAGCCGGTACTCGCCCGCGTTGGAGCTGAGCGGGTAGGGGGTCTGCAACCAGCGGAACGCGGTCAGGTCGAAGTTGCCCACGTTGAGGTACCTGGCCCCGAACTCGCCCGTCGGCACGGTGCGCACGACCACCTTCACGCCGACCGTGGCCAACTGCTGCTGCACCAGCGTGGCGATGTCCCGGCTGGACGGGGTCCCGGACGGGACCACGAAGTCCAGCACCAACGGCTTGCCGTCCTTGGTGCGCTGGTCCCCGGTGGGGGTCCAGCCCGCGGCCTCCAGGTCCCTGCGGGCCTGCTCCGGGTCGAACGGGACCTGCCCGGAGTGGTCGGCGTAGTTGGTGCTGCCCTGCGGGAACAGGTGGTTGCCCGCGGGCTTGACCTCCGGGCTGAGCTGGCCGGTCTCGGCCTTGGTGATCGCCGCGCGGTCCACCGCCTTGAGCACCGCCAGCCGGACCCGCTGGTCGGACAGCGGTCTGCCGGGCGCCGCGTTGGTGGTCAGGTGGTAGGTGTCCGGGGTCAGCGCCTGGCGCAGCACGACCCCGGGGATGGAACGCGCCCGCTGGACCAGGTCCACCGAGCCGTTGGTGTCGTAGAAGTCGATGGCCCCGCTGGCCAGCGCGTCGGCCCTGGCCGCGCGGTCCACCACCTTGAACAGGATCGAGGCCAGGTGCGCCTCACGGCCCCACCAGTGCTCGTCACGCACCAGGCGCGCGGTGCGTGCCGTGCCGTCCACGGTGTCCAGCCGGAACGGGCCCGCGCTGATCGGCGCCCCGTTCAGCCAGCCCTTGTTGAACGTGCCGGGGTCGGCGTTGAGCTCCTTGGGGTAGAGCGGGGCGAACAGGCCACGCCACTCGGCGAAGCGCGAGCTGAAGGTGACCCGCACCGAGTGGTCCTCGGTGCCCGGCTCGACCTTGCTGATCCGGTCGTAGCCCACCGTGCTGCCCACCAGGTAGCCCGGGTCCCGCCCGCTCAGCGCGCGGGCCTGCGCCTGGAAGTCCTGCCAGCTCAGCTCGCGGCCGTTGGACCAGCGCGCCTTGGGGTTGATCCGGTACACCACGACCTGCGGGTCGGCCGCGACCACCTCGGCCGAGACCAGGTAGTCCCGGTTGAGCGTCACGGTGCCGTCCGCGTTGCCGCTGAACAGGGTCGGCTCCAGGGCGTTGACGATCGAGTAGGTGTCCAGCGAGCTGCCGTCCACCTGGTTGTAGTTCCAGTTGTCCGGCATGGCGTCCAGCGGCCACTGGAACTGCCCGTCCTCGGCGATCAGGTCAGACTGGGTGCGGTTGATGTCGTTCTGGCCGATCACCTGCTGGTTCGGGTCGCGCAACCGCGTCTGCGGACCACCGGCGCAACCGGTCAGCCCCAGCGCGCAGACCAGCACAGCAGCCACCGCCGCCCGTCCTCGTGACACGTGTTCGTCCTCCCCGACTCGCCCAGCGGGCCCGGCGGCAGGTCACCGGGCCCGACGAGGGTGTCACAATCGAGTTCGGCTCACTTCAGGAACCCGATGGAGGCGTAGTCGATGGGGTACTGCGCGAAGCCCGGCGCCCCGAAGTTGGCCAGGGTGTTCTTGACCACGTAGGCCCCGGGCACCTGGTAGATCGGCAGGATGTGCCCGCTCTTCCAGATCTCGGTGTCGGCCTGCTGCACCAGGTCGGCGCGCTTGGTGTCGTCGACCTCCTTGGCCGCGGCGTCCAGCAGCTTGTTGATGGCCTCGTTGCCGATGTGCGCGTAGTTCTGCTGGGTGCTGTTCGCGTCCAGGTAGTAGGCGCTCTTGCTGGTGCTGACCGGCTGGGGCTGCAGGTTCTGGTTGTAGAAGGCCAGGTCGAACGCGCCGGGCACGACGTAGTTCTTGAACAGCTCGGCCGCGGGCACGCTGTTGATCTTGGTGTTCACCCCGATGGTCTTCAGCTGCTGCTGCACCAGGTTGGACAGCGAGGTGCTGATCGGGTTGGCCGCGTCGATCACCATGGTGATCGCCAGCTCCTTGCCGTCCTTGGCGCGGAACTGGCCGTTCTGCTTCCAGCCCAGCTCGTCCAGCTTCTTCTTGGACGCCTCGACGTCGAACTTCACCGGCGCCGAATTGTCCTTGTAGTCCTTGGTGCCCTGCATGAAGAAGTGGTTGCCCAGCGCGGTCGGGTTGGGCAGGATCGGGCCCAGCATGCCGGTGGCGATGGACTTGGTGTCCACACCCTGCTCGATGGCCACCCGCAGGTCCTGGTCATGCAGGATCGAGCTGGGCGCACCGGAGAAGTCCAGCAGGTTGTAGCTGGCCTCCAGGGCCTGGCGCATCTTGGTGTTCGGGATGGCCTGGCCCCGCTTGAACAGGTCCACGCTGGAGCCGACCCGGTAGAAGTCGACGGCCCCGCTGGACAGGGCGTCGGCCAGGGTCGGCCGGGAGACCACCTTGAACACGATGGAATCCAGGTGCGCCGGGGTGCCCCACCAGTTCGGGTCCCGCACCTCGGTGACCGTCTTGCCGGTCAGGTCCACCTTGCCCACCTTGAACGCGCTCGCGGTGATCGGCGCGTTCTCCGCCCAGCCCTTGTTGAAGGTCTCGGCGTCGGAGTTGAGCTCCTTGGGGTACAGCGGGGAGAACAGGCTCTTCCACTCACCGAAGGGGGTGGCGAAGGTGACCTTCGCTTCCTTGTCGTCGGCGCCCTTCTCCAACTTGGCGATGTTCTCGTAGCCGGTGGTGGTGGACACCAGGTAGGCGGTGTTCTTGCCGTTCAGCGCGGTGGCCTGGGCCTGCACGTCCTCCCAGGTGATCGGCCTGCCGTTGTTCCACTTCGCCTTGGGGTTGATCTTGTAGTCGATCACCAGCGGGTCGGTGGAGACCACCTCGGCCGAGGTCAGGTAGTTCGTGTCCAGCTCGAGGCTGTTGTCCGCCTTGGCCTTGAAGAAGTACGGCATCAACGCGTTGACCACGTAGAAGCCCGACAGCGTCGCGCCGTCGCTCTGGTTCTCGTTCCAGTTGTCGGGCAGCGCGTCCAGCGGCCACTGCAGCGTGCCGCCGTCCTTGATGTCGCTGGCCGGGTGCGGGTTGATGTCGTTCTTGCCCGTGGCCAGCTGGTCGCTGGTCTGTAGGCCCCCAGCGCCGTTGCCGCCACCGGAGCAGGCCGACAGCACGAGTGCTGCCGCCGCGACCGGGACGAGAACTGACGCCCACTTGCCTCGACTCACTGCGGAAATCCCTCCCTGATCACCGGTCACGGCGGTGCGACCGGAGCTGTTCACACGACCTGCTTGCTGCGCGCGAAGTGGCAGGCCACCTCGTGGTCCTGCCCGTGCCCGACCCGCTCGGGCTGCTCGCCGACGCAGCGGGCCCGGTCGGACTCGGGCAGCGTGGTGTGCAGGAAGCAGCGGGTGCGGAACCGGCACCCCGACGGCGGGTCCGCCGGGCTGGGCAGGTCGCCGGACAGGATGATGCGCTCCCGCTGGCGCTCCTTGACCGGGTCGGGCAGCGGGATCGCCGAGAGCAGGGCCTGCGTGTACGGGTGCAGCGGGTTGCCGAACACCGTGTCCACCGTGCCGATCTCCACGATGCGGCCGAGGTACATCACCGCCACCCGGTCGGCGATGTGCCGCACCACCGACAGGTCGTGCGCCACGAACAGGTAGGACAGCCCCAGTTCTACCTTGAGCTGGTCCAACAGGTTGATAACGCCGGCCTGGATCGACACGTCCAGGGCGGACACCGGTTCGTCGAGCACCAGCAGCTTGGGTTCCAGCGCGAGCGCGCGGGCGATGCCGATGCGCTGGCGCTGGCCGCCGGAGAACTCGGCGGGGTAGCGGTCGGCGTGCTCGGCGCGCAGGCCGACCAGGTCGAGCAGTTGCGGGATCCGCTTGCGGATGTGCTCGGCATCCAGGCCGTGCACCTGCATCGGCTCGGCGAGCACGTCCCCGATGGGCATCCTCGGGTCCAGCGAGGCCATCGGGTCCTGGAAGACCACCTGCATGTCGCGGCGGACCGCCCTGCGCGCCTTCTTGTCCAAAGTGGACACGTCGCGGCCGAGTACCTCGATCGCCCCACCCGAGGGCGGGGTGAGCCCGAGCACCTCCATCAGCGTGGTCGTCTTGCCGCAGCCCGACTCGCCCACCAGGCCCAGGGTCTCGCCCTCGCGGATCTCGAAGGACACGCCGTCCACCGCGTGCACGGTGCCCACCCTGCGCTTGAACACCGTGCCCTTGTTCAGCGGGTAGTGCTTCACCAGCTCGTCCACCCGCAGCACGGTCGGCCGCTGCTCGCGCGGTGCCAGGTCGCGGGCCTGCGCCTGCACCACCTCGGCCCCGAAGACCTCCACCGCGGCCTCGATCGCCGCGGCGTTGCTGGCGTCCACGCCCTCGATCTCCTCGGCGGCCGCCTCGGTCGCGGCCAGCTCCGCGGTCCGCACGCAGGCGGCGTGGTGCTCGCCGGCACTGTCCACAGCGGACAGTTCGGGTTCGGCCTCCAGGCAGGCGTCCACGGCCATCGGGCAGCGCGGGGCGAACGGGCAGCCCTCGGGCAGGTCCACCAGCGAGGGCGGCTGGCCGTTGATCGGCACCAGCGGCAGCTTCTCGGTGGCGTCCAGCCGGGGCAGGGAACCCAGCAGCCCCAGGGTGTAGGGCATCCTCGGCTGCTGGTAGACCTCGGCCACCTGGCCGGTCTCCACCGCCCGCCCGGCGTACATCACCATCAGCCGGTCGGCGAAACCGGCCACCACGCCCAGGTCGTGCGTGATGATCACGATGCCCGCGCCGGTGACCTCCTGCGCCGTCTTGAGCACCTCGAGCACCTGCGCCTGCACGGTGACGTCCAGTGCGGTGGTCGGCTCGTCGGCGATGATCAGGTCGGGGTCGTTGGCGATGGCCATGGCGATCACCGCGCGCTGGCGCATGCCGCCGGAGAACTCGTGCGGGAACGCCTTGGCCCGCTGCGCCGCGTGGGGGATGCCGACCAGGTCGAGCAGTTCCACCGCGCGGTTGGCGGCGGCCTGCCGGGAGATCCTGCCCTTGCCGTGCACCAGCAGCGCCTCGGCGATCTGGTCGCCCACGGTGTAGACGGGGGTCAGCGCGGACAGCGGGTCCTGGAACACCATGGCCACGCGGCGCCCGCGGATCTTGGCCAGCTGCACGTCGGACAGGCCAAGCAGCTGCTGGCCCTGGAACCGGATCGAGCCGGTGATCCGCGCCTGCGGCGGCAGCAGGCCCATGACGGCCAGCGAGGACACCGACTTGCCCGAGCCGGACTCGCCCGCGATACCCAGCACCTCGCCCCGGCCGACCCGGTAGCTCAGCCCGCGCACGGCCTGCACCGTGCCCGCCTCGCTGGGGAAGGACACGGCCAGGTCGGTGACCTCCAGGACCGGGGTGTCGTTCTCGGTGACCGGCCCGCTCATGCCGCGGCCTCCTTCTTTCGCTTCACGCGCCTGCGCGCCTTGGTGGAGGACGGGTCCAGGGCGTCGCGCAGCCCGTCACCGACCACGGCCACCGACAGGGAGATGAGGATCAGCATGATCGCCGGGGCGTAGAACAGCCACGGGAAGGTCAGCACCGAGTTGCTGCCGGTCTGGATCAGCGTGCCCAGCGAGATGTCCGGGGGCTGCACGCCGAAGCCGAAGTAGCTCAGGCCGGTCTCCTGCAACACGGCGCTGCCCACGTTGATCGTGGCGTCCACGATCAGCAGCGAGGCCATGTTGGGCAGGATGTGCTTGAAGATGATCCGCCACGAGGACTGGCCCATGAACCGGGCGGCGCTGACGTACTCGCGGGTCTTGAGCGTGAGCGTCATGCCGCGCACGATCCGAGCGGTGATCATCCACTGGAACAGCACCAGCAGCACCACGAAGATCAGCCAGCTGGCCCCCTTGAACAGCGGGCTGGAGATGGAGATGATCAAGAACGAGGGCAGCACCAGCAGCAGGTCCACCAGCCACATCAGCGCGCGGTCGGTGAACCCGCCGAAGAAGCCCGCCGCGGCACCGACCACGGCCGACAGCAGTGTCGAGATCACCCCGACGAGCAGGCCGATCGTCAGCGACTTCTGCATGCCGCGCATGGTGGCCACGAACATGTCGGTGCCGATGTTGTCGGTGCCGAACCAGTGCGTGACCGTGGGCGGGTCATAGGTCAGGTTGGTGTCGTGGAACTCGTAGCTGAACGGGGAGAACAGCGGGTAGCTGAAGGCCAGCACGTACAGCAGCACCAGCACCGCCAGCCCGGCCACCGACCACCTGTTGCGCAGGAACCTGCGCAGGGTCAGCCTGCTCCGCTTGACCGGGCGGCGCGCGGGAGCCTCCGCCACGGCCTGGTCGGCCTTGTTGTCGAGCACAGTCATCGCCGTTGTCCCCCTACACCCTGATCCGCGGGTCGAGCAGCGCGTACAACACGTCGGAGAGCCAGCCCGAGACCAGCACGCACACCGCGACGAACAGGGTCACCGTGGCCGTGATGTTGGTGTCCTGGTCGTTGATGCCCTGGATCAGCCACTGGCCCATACCCTGCCAGTTGAAGATGCTCTCGGTGAACACACCGCCCACGATCACCAGGCCGAAGCCGAAGGCGAACAGCGTGGCCATCGGGATCAGCGCGGTGCGCAGGCCGTGCTTGAAGAACGCCCTGCGGCGGGTCAGCCCCTTGGCCTGGGCGGTCCGCAGGAAGTCGCTGCCCAGCACGTCGAGCATGGCGCTGCGCTGGTACCGGCTGTAATAAGCGATCTGAATCAGGGCGATGGTCACCGTTGGCACGATCAGGTAGCGCAGCCGCTCGCCGAATCCCTCCAACCAGCCCAGTTGGCTCAGGTCGTTCGGGCCCTCACCGGTGAACTGCAACCACTCCGAGCCGGTCGCGGTGTTGATGCTCTGCGCCACCTGTTTGACCAGTGGTCCCAACACGAACACCGGCGTCGCCAATACCACGTAGGAGAAGAACGTGGCGGCGTAATCGGTGAACTTGTACTGCCGCACCGCACTGGCCACCCCGACCAGCACGCCGAGCAGGATGCCCACCGTGACGCCGAGCAGGAACAACCGCAGGCTCACCCCGGCACGCCTGCCCAGTTCCTCGGTGATGGCGTGGTCCGTGGTGGTCTGCCCGAAGTCCCCGCGCAGCACTCCTTCGCCCCAGGTCAGGAAGCGCTGGGGGATCGGCTGATCCAGGTGCAGCTGCACGCGCTTGGCCTCGATGGTCGCCGCGGGTGGCGGCGGGTTGTGCTGCCTGAGCAGGCTCAACGGGTCGAAGGCGATCGAGGACAGCGTGAAGGACAGGAACGTCGCCACCACGCAGAGCACCAGGTAGTTGAGCAGGCGACGGATCAGGAAACCGAGCATCGGTTCATCGCCTCCGGTGGGCGGCGGCGAACGCTGCTGGGTTGGCGGTGGTCAGTGCGGTCACGCGGGCATTCTGGGGGCTGCGTGCGGTGCGCGCCATCCTCCGCAGGTCGGGTCCTTGGGCCAAACGGGTAACGGCACAACCGCGCACTGGTCCGGATGGCTCAACCACAAGCCGTATCGCGATCAGCCACAGTGGACTGAACGGCAGACCATTGTGGACAGCCGCGCGCTCGCGTGGCACCGTGGAGGTGTGTCAGAACTGAACGCAACTGCCGCCGCACTGCTCGGGTTGCTCCACGAAGGCCCCAAGACCGGCGGCCAACTGGTCGCCGCTGCCGGTGAGCGCTTCGGCGCGTTCTTCAGCGTGACCCGCAGCCAGGTGTACCGCGAACTGCCCGCGCTGGCCGAGGCAGGACTGTTGAAGCTGGGCAAGCAGGGACCGCGCTCCAGCCAGCAGTACCTGATCACGGCCAACGGCAAGAAGGTCTTCAAGGCGTGGCTGACCACCGAGCCGGGCCCCGACCACCTGCGCAGCCCGCTGATCCTGCGACTGGTGCACGCCAGCTCGCTGACGGCCAAGCAGCGCCAGCAGCTGGTCGACTCGGCGAAGGGCGTCTACGGCGCCGAGCAGGAGACGCACAAGCTCGCCGTCAAGGCCGCTGAGGACCCCTACGCCAAAGCGGTGGCCGAGTTCGCGCTGGCTCACGCCAAGGCCGTGCTCAAGCTGCTGGACAGCATCCCCACCAGCTGAGGTGCTCTCCGGTACCGTCGGGCCAACCGCCCGGCGGTACCGGCGCGCCCTGACGTAGGCTTTTCTTCGTGAACCCGGACGTCGAAGCCGACCTCAAGGAACTCTCCGCCACGCTGGCCAACGTCGAGGCGGTGATGGACCTCGACAAGCTGCGTGCCGACATCGGGGCGCTGGAGGCCGAGGCGGCCCGTCCGGACCTGTGGGACGACGCCGAGAACGCGCAGAAGGTCACCAGCCAGCTCTCGCACAAGCAGGGCGAGCTGCGCAGGGTCGGCGGTCTGCGGCAGCGCCTCGACGACGTGGCCGTGCTCTACGAACTGGCGGAGGACGCCGAGGACGCGGACAGCGCCGCCGAGGCCGACGCGGAGCGGGCCAAGCTGCGCGAGGACATCTCCTCGCTGGAGGTCCGCACCCTGCTGTCCGGGGAGTACGACGAGCGCCAGGCGCTGGTCACCATCCGGTCGGAGGCCGGTGGCGTGGACGCCGCCGACTTCGCCGAGATGCTGATGCGCATGTACCTGCGCTGGGCCGAGCGGCACTCGTACCCCACCGAGGTCTACGACACCTCCTACGCCGAAGAGGCGGGCATCAAGTCGGCGACCTTCCAGGTCAAGGCCCCCTACGCCTACGGCACGCTGTCCGTGGAGCAGGGCACGCACCGGCTGGTGCGCATCTCCCCGTTCGACAACCAGGGCCGCCGGCAGACCTCCTTCGCCGGGGTCGAGGTGGTGCCCGTGGTGGAGCAGACCGACCACGTGGACATCGACGAGAAGGACCTGCGGGTGGACGTGTACCGCTCCTCGGGTCCCGGTGGCCAGGGCGTGAACACCACCGACTCCGCCGTGCGGCTGACCCACATCCCGACCGGCATCGTGGTCTCCTGCCAGAACGAGCGTTCCCAGCTCCAGAACAAGGCCTCGGCCATGGCCGTGTTGCAGGCCAAGCTGCTGGAGAAGCGCCGCCAGGAGGAGCAGGCCAAGATCAACGCCCTGAAGGGCGACGGCGGCTCCAGCTGGGGCAACCAGATGCGCTCCTACGTGCTGCACCCGTACCAGATGGTCAAGGACCTGCGCACCGAGCACGAGGTGGGCAACCCCTCGTCGGTGCTGGACGGGGACATCGACGGCTTCCTGGAGGCGGGGATCAGGTGGCGGAGGCAGGGGAACTGAGCCCGCTGCGCCCGTCGGTGACCGGGACTCGCGCGCCCCAGGCCGGGACTCGCGCATGAACCGGCGAGTCCTGCTCTCCGGTACGCGACTCCCGCGCGCAGGAGGGCGAGTCCCGTTTGCGGGGTTGCTCGGGTCGCCCGCTGGACTGATGCGGGCTCTCCCGAGCGGGCGTGGGTGTCGGTCCTGACGGCTGTGCCCGCTTCGCTCTCTGCGATCCTCCGGATCGCGGCGTCTTCGCTGAGGTCCGGTCTCTTCCCTTGTCCCGAGATGATCACTGGAAAGATGTGATCATCTCGGGCCTGCGGTCCAGAGACCGGCGCGAAGACGCGGGCCCGGGGGTTGGGACCTGTTTGCTCCGGTTGAGTATGGGGTGCGGCCGATCGGTCACCGAGCTGCGCGGATTGCCACCCAATGTGAGTTCCGTGTGAGGTCAAGCTGAGAAAATGTCACTCGGACGGGGCTAGATGTCGACCTGGTAACGGTCGCGGGTAAGCTCGCCGATCGTGATCCGGCTCGAACACGTCACCAAGGTCTACAAGACCTCGACCAGGCCCGCTCTCGACAACGTGTCGGTGGAGATGGGCAAGGGCGAGTTCGTGTTCCTCATCGGGCCGTCCGGCTCGGGGAAGTCGACCTTCCTCCGACTGCTGTTGCGCGAAGAGGTGCCCAGCAAGGGGCGCGTCTACGTGTCCAACTTCGACGTGGCCAAGATGGCCCGCCGCCGGGTGCCCCGGCTGCGGCAGTCCATTGGCTGCGTCTTCCAGGACTTCCGCCTGCTGGCCACCAAGACGGTGGCCGAGAACGTCGCCTTCGCCCTGGAGGTGATCGGCAAGCCCCGGCACACCATCGTCAAGGTGGTGCCCGAGGTGCTCCAGCTGGTCGGCCTGGACGGCAAGGCCGACCGCATGCCCAACGAGCTCTCCGGCGGTGAGCAGCAGCGCGTCGCCATCGCGCGGGCCTTCGTCAACCGGCCGCTGGTGCTGCTGGCCGACGAGCCCACCGGAAACCTCGACCCCGACACCAGCCAGGACATCATGCTGCTGCTGGAGCGGATCAACCGCACCGGCACCACCGTGCTGATGGCCACCCACGACCACTCGATCGTCGACTCCATGCGGCGCAGGGTGGTGGAGCTCGACCACGGCAAGGTCATCCGTGACGACGCCAGGGGCGTCTACGGAGTCGGCCGCTAGCTCCGCGACAGTGCCCGCCCCCGTCCGGGCACTCCCACACCCCCCGAGCCCCGAGGAACCCCAAGTCCGATGCGTGCCAGTTTCGTCTTCAGCGAAGTGATCACCGGTCTGCGCAGGAACATCACGATGACCGTCGCGATGATCCTGACCACCGCGATCTCGCTCGGCCTGCTCGGCGGCGGGCTCCTGGTCGTCCGCATGATCGACAAGATGCAGTTGGTCTACTCGGACAAGGTGCAGGTCGTGGTCAGCCTGACCGACGACATCAGCGCCAACGACAAGAGCTGCTCCTCCGCGCTGTGCACCAAGCTGCTGCACGACCTGCAGGGTGCCGCCAACGTGGAGGGCGTCACCTTCGAGAACCGCGACCACACCTTCGAGCGGTTCAAGCAGCTGTTCGCGGCCAACCCCGAGCTGGTCAAGCTGACCAGGCCCGAGTCGCTGCCCGCCTCGCTGCAGGTCAAGCTGGTGGACTCCAGCAAGTCCGACGCGCTGGTCAAGGCGTTCAGCAACCAGCCGGGCGTGAAGAACGTCAACGACCAGAACGCCTTCCTGCAGAAGATCTTCAGCGCGCTGGGGCAATTCCGGTTCATCGTGTTCGGCATCGCGGTGGCGGTGGCGGTCGCGGCGGTGCTGCTGATCTTCAACACGATCCAGCTGTCCGCCTTCACCCGCCGCACGGAGGTGGGCATCATGCGGCTGGTGGGCGCCACCCGGTGGTACACGCAGCTGCCGTTCCTCATCGAGGCGGTGGTGGCGGGCATCATCGGCTCGCTGCTGGGCATCATCCTGCTCGCGGTGCTCAAGGTGACCCTGTTCGACCAGGTGCTCGGCGGGCTGGCCTCCTCCAGCGTGCTGCCCAGGCTGGACATGCTCGACGTGGTCGCGATCTCCCCGGTGCTGGTGCTGGTGGCCGCGGTCATCTCGGCGATCACCGGCTACGTCACGCTGCGCCTGTACGTCAGGCTCTAATCCGCTGGTCACCGGGACGTAAACTGGTCACATGCCCAAAGAACGCGGCAACAAGGTGATCGCGTCGAACCGCAAGGCGCGACACGATTACGCCATCATGGACACCTACGAGTGCGGTGTCGTGCTGATGGGTACCGAGGTCAAGAGCCTTCGTGCGGGGCGAGCGTCCCTAGTGGACGCCTTCGCCACTGTGGACGACGGCGAGATCTGGCTGCGCGGGCTGCACATCGCCGAGTACGAGATGGGCACGTGGACCAACCACGAGCCGCGGCGTAACCGCAAGCTGCTGCTGCACAAGGGCGAGATCCTCAAGCTGATCGGCAAGACCAAGGAGTCCGGGCTGAGCCTGGTCCCGCTGTCCATGTACTTCAAGGACGGCAAGGTCAAGGTGGAACTGGCGCTGGCCAAGGGCAAGAAGGCCTACGACAAGCGGCAGGACCTGGCCAAGCGGGACGCCCAGCGCGAGGTCTCCCGCGCGGTCGGCCGGTGGAACAAGGGGCGCAGGGACTAGTGCCCGGCAGCGATGCCGAGCTGGCGCGGTGGGTGCGCTCGCTCGGCCTGCCCGGGCTGGTCGACCTGCACCTGCACTTCATGCCGCAGTCCGTGCTGGACAAGGTGTGGCGCTACTTCGACCAGGCCGCCCAGCACTACGGCACCGAGTGGCCCATCCAGTACCGGCTGCCCGAGCAGCGTCGCGTCGAGGTGCTCGGCGAGCTGGGCGTGATCCGCTACGCCCCGCTGGTGTACGCGCACAAGCCGGGCATGGCCCAGTGGCTCACCGAGTGGGCGCTGGACTTCGGCGCGCGCACTCCCTGCGCCGTGCCGACCGCCACCGTCTTCCCCGAACCGGGCGCCGCCGACTACCTCGGCGCCGCACTGGAAGCCGGCGCCCGCTGCGTGAAGCTGCACGTGCAGGTCGGCGGCTTCGACCCCCGTGACGAGCTGCTCGACCCCGCCTGGGGGCTGATCGCCGAGGCCGGAGTGCCCGCCGTGGTCCACTGCGGACACGGGCCCGCGCGCGGCAAGTACACCGGGCTGGACCTGTTCGAGCAGGTGCTGCGCAGGCACCCCCGGCTGACCGCCGTGCTCGCCCACGCGGGCATGCCCGACTACGAGACCGCCGTGCGGCTGGCGCTGCGCCACGAGCGCGTGCACCTGGACACCACCATGGTCGGCACCGGGTTCAGCGAGGACATCGCCCCGCTGCCCGCCGACTGGCCCGCGCTGCTGGTCGAGCTGGGCGACCGGATCGTGCTCGGCAGCGACTTCCCGAACATCCCCTACGAGTACGCCCACCAGGTGCAGGCCATCGCGGGCTGGGCCGCAGCCGACGACCGGCTGGGCGAGCCCTTCCTGCGCCGGGTGCTGCACGACACCCCGTTGAGGCTGCTCGGCGGCTGAACCGCGCGCCGTGAAGGTGGCTTTCACTGCACTGAGCGCAGTGAAAGCCACCTTCACGGCGTTTTGCTCGCACATGTGAGCCGATTCACCTGCCGTGGATCGTCCGGATCCTGGTCGTGATTTCCGTCGATCATGCGCCTTCAGGGACAATTCCCAGGTGAGTTGGCTGGTGCTGTCCCTGATCGCGGCCTTGGGCTACGGCCTGAGCGACTTCGTCGGTGGGCTCGCCGCACGCCGCGTGCACGTGCTGCGCGTGGTGCTGCTCAGCTACCCGGTCGGGCTGGCCGGGCTGCTGCTCATCGCCCCGCTCGCCGGCGGCTCGCTCAGTACCCAGAGCACGCTGCTCGCCCTGGCGGGCGGCGTCGCCAACGGGCTGGCCATCATCTGGTTCTACGGGGCGCTGGCCTCCGGTCCGATGAACGTGGTGTCCCCGCTGACCGCCCTGCTCGTCGCCGGGCTGCCGCTGCTGTACGGGCTGGTCACCGGCGAGCAACTGGGCCCGGTGGCCATCGGTGGCGCGGTGCTCGCCGTGATCGCCGTGGTGCTGGTCAGCCGCGAGGAGCGCTCCGCGGTGGACGAGGGCGCCCCGGTGCGGTTCACCGCGAAGGTCGGCTGGCTCACCGTGGGCTCCGGTGCCGCGTTCGCCGTCTACTTCGTGCTGCTGGACAAGATCGACCACAGCTCTGGCCTGTGGCCGCTGGTGGTGGCCAGGTCCTCGGCCACCGTGCTGGTGCTCGTCTCCGCGCTGGTCGCCAGGCAACTGCGGCTCCCCCAGCGCCCCGAGTTGCTGCTCGCGGGCTCCGCGGGCCTGCTCGACGTGCTGTGCAACACCTCGTTCCTGTTCGCGCTGCGCTCCGGCATGCTCTCGGTCGTCAGCGTGCTGACCTCGCTCTACCCCGCCGCGACCGTGCTGATGGCCCGCATCGTGCTCGGCGAGCGCACCGGCCGCGTGCAGCGCGTCGGCCTCGTGCTGGCCGCCGTGTCCGTCACGCTCATCGCCACCGGTTCCTCGGCAGCGTGAACCCGGATGATCCGCGGGGCTCGAGGCGTTATCCTGTAGGAGACGATCCACCAACTAGGGGGTGAACGGTTTCGACTCTGGACGTTGAGTCAGGGGAAGCGTGTAGGTGCAGGCGAGAGACCACCTTCAAGCGTCATCGCAAACCAATAAGCGCCAAGACGAACAGTCAGCGCGACTTCGCCCTCGCTGCCTAAGCAGCCAGTGCGAGTCTGTCGGCCTGGGACCGCCTCCGACCCAGTGTCCGGCATCAGCTAGGAGGCTAAACCGCTAGTCCCGGTCGCGGGGGCTGGCGGGACATCCACAGCGACTGGGCCCGTCACACCGTCTCGTCCGCGTGAACGGTGGGGCCGAGCAGAGGCACAGCGGACTGCACACGGAGAAGCCCTGGTGAGGCGACAGAGGACCCGGGTTCGATTCCCGGCACCTCCACGCTGCGGACGGCTCGTGCTCGTGAAGAGCACGAGCCGTTTGGCGTTTCGGGCGCCTTCTGGGGGCCGAGCCCCCAGACCCCACGCCGGGGCGCTGCCCCGGACCCCGGCGTACTGGCTCGCTGGAAGCAAGCGTTTGCGGGGTTAGGCGGGGGCGCGGACCTCGGCGATGCGGTCCATGTGCTGGGTGCCCCAGGCGCCGAGGGGGCGCAGGGCCTCGTGCAGGGACAGGCCGAACTCGCTGAGCGAGTACTCGACGCGGGGCACGGTCTCGTCGAACGCCTCGCGGCGGACGATCTGGTCGGCCGCCATCTCGCGCAGGTGCTGGGTGAGCACCTTCTCGCTGATGCCGGGCAGCAGGCGGCGCAGCTCGCCGAACCGGCGCGGCTGGTCGTGCATCGCCCACAGCAGCAGCACCTTCCACTTGCCGCCGATCATGTCCACCGCAGCGTCGAGACCGCACACGTATGGCCTGCTCACCGTGCCCCCCACTGACTTCCAGGTGCGTACCCACTTCGAAGTGCGTACTTGATCAAGTTCTGTCCCCGGGCCGAGCATTGTGCCCGGCATGCCGAGGCCGATCTCGTTCGATGGTAGGGGAAATCACTGATGGACAAGCGGGAGCGCGTGACGGTCCTGGGCCTGGGCAGGATGGGCGCGGCGCTGGCCGGGGCCCTGCTCGCGGCCGGGCACCCGACGACGGTGTGGAACAGGTCGGCGGCCAAGGCCGGAGACCTGGTGGCGCGCGGCGCGGTGCTGGCGCGCACGGCGGCCGAGGCGGTGCGGGCCAGCGAGGTGGTGGTGGTCTGCGTGACCGACTACGACGTGGCCGGTGACCTGCTGGGGCCGCTGGCCGGGGAGCTGGCGGGCCGCGCACTGATCAACCTCACCTCCGGCTCGCCGGAGCAGGCCAGGCGCAGCGCGGACTGGGCCGCCGAACACGGTATCGACTACCTGGACGGCACGATCATGGCGGTGCCGCAGGGCATCGGCCAACCGGGTTCGGTGCTGCTGCTCTCCGGATCGGCAGAGGTCCACAGTGGACGCAAGGCGCTGATCGAGCTGTGGGGCGATGGCGACTACCTCGGCGCCGACGCGGGACTGTCCGCGCTGTACGACCTGGCGCTGCTGGGTGTCATGTGGTCGACGATCGCGTCGTTCCTGCACGGGGCCGCACTGCTGGGTACCGAGGACGTGACGGCACAGCAGTTCCTGCCGAAGGTCGAGCGCTGGCTGGGCGCGGTGGCCAGCTTCCTGCCGGGGATCGCGGCGCAGGCCGACAGCGGGGACTACGCCACGGACGTGTCCGGGCTGGACATCAACGTGGCCGGGCTCGACCTGCTCGCGCGGGTCAGCCGGGCTCAGGGCATCGGCACCGACGTGCCCGCCGCGCTGCACGAGCTGTACGCGCGGCGGCTGGCCCAGGGCAGCGCGAACGACGGCCTGGCCAGCTTGATCGACACGATTCGCAGGGGATGAGGACGAGCATGTACGAGGGCAGGAAGGCCGTGGTGACCGGCGGTACCCACGGCATGGGCATGGCGATGGTCCGCGCGCTGCTCGACAGTGGAGCGCAGGTGCTGCTCACCGGCCACAGTGAGGCCAACCTGGCGGCGGCTCGGCAGTCGGTGGGCGACCGGGCGCACGTGGTGCGGTCCGACGTCACCGACCTGGCCGAGGTCCAGGCGCTGGGTGATGTGGTCCAGGAGCGGTTCGGGCAGGTGGGCGCGGTGTTCGTCAACGCCGGTCACGCGGTGCTGGAGCCAGTGGAGCTGGTCAGCGAGCAGAGCTTCGACCGGATCTTCGCGGTGAACGCCAAGGGCGCGTACTTCACCGCGCAGCGGCTCGCCCCGCTGGTGCGCGACGGCGGCTCGCTGGTGTTCACCACGGTCACCGACACCAGGGCGGTGCCGGGCATGAGCGTCTACCTGGGCGCCAAGGCCGCGGTGCGCAGCTTCGCCAAGGGCTTCGCCGCCGAGTTGCTGCCGAGGCGGATCAGGGTGAACTCGGTGGGCCCCGGCTACATCGACACGCCGACCATGGGTGTGTCCGGGGTGTCCGCCGAGGAGCTGGCCGCCTTCGCCGAGGAGGGCAGTCAGGTCACGCCGCTGGGCCGGATCGGCACGGCCGAGGAGGTCGCCGCGGCCGCGCTGTTCCTGGCCTTCCAGGCGGGCTTCACCACCGGGGCCGAGCTCACCGTGGACGGCGGCCTGGCCTCGGTGTCCGCCGCGCACTGATCCCGGGCCGTATCCAGCGCAGTACTCGGCGTCTTACTGCCCCGCGGGCGATTCCGTGAACCCCGTGCGCCAGGACTCGTGGCGCGGAGACCAGCCGAAGTGCTTGCGCACCAAGCTGTTGTCCGCGCCACGAGCCCACGCCGACCGCTCACCGACCGGGCTGGTCGGCGGCTCGGGTGCGTGCACGGCCCGGCAGAACACGGGGACCCACTCGCGGCCGGGTGCGGGCTCGTCATCGGCGATGTTGAGCGTGGCGGGGTCCCAGACCAGCGCGGACACGGCGGCTCGTGCCGCGTCGTCCACGTGTACGAAGCTGGTGACGTCATCGTTGGGCCGCAAGCGATCCGCGTACGCCCCGCCAGCGGTGAACCAGGTGCCGGGACCGTACAACAGGCCGTAGCGGAGCAGTACGTGCCCGGGGACCTCGCGCACGGCGGACTCCAGTGCGGCCACGCCCAGCACCGTCGTGCGGCGTGGCTCGTCGGCGTCCAGATCGAGCGATTCCTCTTCTGTGGCGGGGAGTTCGCCGCCGACGTACGCCCAGGCGATGCTCTGCGCGACGATCCGCTGGACGTCGGCGGCCAGTGCGGCGTCAACCAGGTTGCGGGTGCCCACCTCGCGCAGTTCCGCGTTGCGCCGGAGATCGCCGCCGCTGAGGTCGGTGAGCTGGTGCACCACGGCGTCGGGGCGGGCGTCACGGGTGAGCGCGATCACCGAATCGCGCTCGAAGACGTTGGCCACCAACGGGTTCGCGCCGAGTTTGCGCAGCACGGCGGAACTGGCCGATCGACGGGTGAGCGCGGTGACCTGGTGCCCGTCGCGGACGAGCAGGGGGATCAGGCGGCGGCCGAGCACGCCGGTCGCCCCGGCCAACAGGATGTGCATGCACCGAGGCTAGGTCGTGGCCGGACCGGGGGAGTGGACCAGCGCTGGCCCGTTTTCATGGACCAGCGAGGCTGCGCGAGATGCCCGCCGCGGCCGTGCGCACGGCGATCCCGAGCCGGTCGAGGTCCACAGTGGAGTGAGCGACGATCGACACCGAGGCGATCACCTCCCCGCTCGGGTGCACCACGGGTGCGGCCACCGAGCCCGCGCCCAGCGACATTTCCTGCCGGGAGAAGGCCATGCCCTGCTCGCGCACCTCGGCCAGCGCCCTGGCGAGCCTGCCGGGCTGCGCGATCGTGTGCCGGGTGAGCCGGGGCAGCCCGGCCGCGAGCAGTGCGGCCAGCAGTTCCGGTGGGGCGTGTGCGAGCAGCACCTTGCCGACCCCGGTGGCGTGCAGGGGGAGCCGCCCGCCGACGCGGGTCCTGGTGGCCACCGAGCGCAGGTTGTTGATCTTCTCTATGCACAGGGCGGTGCGCTCGTCCAGCACGGCGAGCTGGATGTTCTCGTGCGTGGCCTGGTACAGGTCCTGCATGTACGGCAGGGCCAGCTCGCGCAGGTCCCGGTAGACCGGGGACAGCGCGCCGAGTTTCCACAGTCGGAAGCCGATCCGGTACCGGCCGTCCGGCAGCCGGTCCAGACCACCCCAGGCGGTCAGTTCGCGCACGTAGCGCCAGGCCGTGGGCATGGGCAGCCCGGTGCGGGCCACGATCTCGGTCAGCGAGAGCGGGGGCGTGTCCGCCTCGAAGCAGTCGAGCACGCCGAACAGCCGCCGGGCCAGGTTGGTCACCTACTCATTTTCACCTGGTGAAAGTGAACTGTCGACAGGCCGCGGCCCGCGGCAGCACCCTCGGTGGCATGAACTCCACCTTCGCACTGACGATCCTGGACGAGTTGCTGATCAGCGACGTGGTCGAGAAGTGGGCGCTGTACCGCGACGCGGGTGACTGGGAGCGGTTCCGCCGCGTGTGGCACGAGGACGGTTACATGAGCGCCACCTGGTTCCAGGGCCCGGCCGAGGAGTTCGTCGAGGCCAGCCGCCGCGGCATGGCGCAGGGCGTGAGCATCCTGCACTTCCTGGGCGGCACCGCGGTCGAGGCCGTCGGTGACCGGGCCGTCGCGCAGACCAAGATGACCATCAGCCAGCGGGACACCGTGCACGGGGTGCTCGTGGATGTGCTGTGCACCGGGCGGTTCTACGACTTCTTCGCCAAGCGCGAGGGCCAGTGGCGCATCGTGCGCCGTCAGCCGATCTACGAGAAGGACCGGATGGACCCCGTGCGCCCCGGCACCGTCCCGGACCTGGACGAGGCGGTGCTGGCCAGCTTCCCCGAGGGCTACCGGCACCTGGGCTACCTGCAGACCGCCGCCGGGTTCGAGGTCCGGGACGGGCTGCCTGGTCTGCGCGGGGAGGCCGTCGAGCGGCTGTACCGCGAGGGGCGCGACTGGCTCGCCGGGTCACGGCTGCCCGGGGCGGTACCGCGCATCGCTGACTGAATTCTCAGTCAGCGGCAGGGTAGCGCCGCGCGTACTGGGCCGGGGTCTCGCCGACCAGGTCGGCGAAGTCGCGGCTGAAGTGCGCCTGGTCGGCATAACCGAGCTCGGCGGCCAGCGCGGCCCAGTCCACCGAACGGCCCGAGGCGAGCCGCTCGGTCACCTCGTGCAGGAGGTAGCGGCGGATCACCCACTTCGGGCCGACCCCGACGTGCTCGGCGAACAGCCGCTGCAACTGCCGCACGCCCAATCCCGTGCGGGCGGCCAGCTCGTCCACCCTGGTGATCGACGGTTCGGCTGCCACCAGCGCGACGATCTCCTTCGCCTGCAAGGAAACTGGGTCGGGCGCGGGCAGCCGTTCGCGCAGGAACCGTTGCACCGTCGCGACCTGCTCGGCTTCCTCGCCCTGGGGTACTGGCAGATCCCGGCCGAAGACCTCGTCCGCGCGCCGCACGCGGTTGGTGATCGTCGACAGCGGGGCACGGAGCACCGGCTGGAAGCAGCCGGGGTGGAACGCCACGCCGAACACCCGGCCCAGTCCGGACAACTCGCGCACGACGTGACCGCGTGCGACCCCGTGCACCTCGGCGCGGCCCTCGCGGAAGGTCAGGTGCACGTTCGGGTAGGGCACGATCAGCTGCCGGTACGGGGCCTGGCCGCGCAGGTCCCAACTGGCCAGCCAGAAGCGGGCCACGAACGGGGCCAGGTCGGCGGGCGGCAGGTGGTGGGAGTGCTGCTGGAAATCCACCCACCTGCCACGCAGTCCGCGTTCGTCCACATGCCTACGTTAGTTGCCGCACCTGTTCAGCCGGGCGGTCGGCAGGTGCCGCGTGTTCGCGGCGGGGCAGCAGCAGCGGGGTGCACAGGATGAGCACCCCGGCGACCGCGATGGCGGTGCGCGAGCCGACGAGGCTGGCGAGCAGCCCCCACAGCAGCGTCAGCAGAGCGATGGTGGCGCTGCTCGTGATCGACCACGCCGACAGGACCCTGGCGACGCGGTCCGAGGTGGTGCGTTCGAGCCGGTAGGTGGCGTACACCGGGTTGAAGACCCCCATGCAGGTGATCAGGCCGAGTTCGACCAGGACGACCAGCAGCAGCCCTGGGATGCCTGGGCCGACGAATGGCAGGCCCAGCAGCCAACACGCCCGAAGGGCGCCGCTGACGATCAGCACCCGGTGCTGCCCGAACCTGCTGACCAACGGCCGCGCGATCCGCGAACCGAGCAGACCGCCCAGGCACGGCACGCCGAAGGCCAGCCCGTACTGCCAGGGTGCGAAGCCCTCCTCGCCCAGGAGCAGGACCGCCAGCAGCGGCGCGGTCGCCATGATCAGTCCGTTCACCAGGCTGGTGTTGAGGAACAGCGGCCGGAGCTGGGGGTGGCGCAGGATGAAGCGCCAGCCGTCCAGCATCTCACCCGCGGTGAACCCCTTGTCGTTCCTGGGCGCGGGTCGCGGCTCGTGGCCCCCGATCGCCCGCACCCCGAGCGCGGACAACAGGTAACTGACCGCGTCCACCACCACTGTGGTCAGCGGTCCGAAGACCCCGATCAACGCCCCGCCCAGGGGCGGTCCGATGACGGTCGCCGTCCACATCGTGGACTCGAACCTGCCATTGGCCTTGAGCAGGTCCTCCTTGCGCACCAGCGCCTTGAGGCACGCCCCGCTCGCGGCGGTGAACACGATGTTGGCCGCCGCCACGACCACCGACACCACGACGAGCTGGGTGAAGGTCAGCCCACCGAGCAGGTAGGCGGCGGGCAGGGACAGCAGGGCGGCGAGCCGGAGCAGGTCCATCGCGATCATGACCGGCTGTTTGCGGCGGAACTCCACCCACGGCCCCAGCGGGAGTGCGATCAACGCGCCCACCGCCAGGCCCGCGGCGGACAGCAGGGACACCTGTGCCGGGCTGCTGTGCAGCACCAGGATCGCGATCAGCGGGAACGCGTCGAGCGCGAGCCAGGTGCCCACCGCGCTGGCGGCGTAGGCCGCCCACAACCACCCGAAATCCCGCCCCAACGACTGTGTACGTCCCATGACCGCCTCCGACCCGTTCGACCGACCGAGGGGATCAAACAGCCGGGCCCACGCGGTGATCAAACAACTGGCGGCTCGGAGTGCCACAACGAGCGGTTGTGCACGGGCTAGGTTGGCGGGGTGGACCTCGAGCTCGTGCGCACCTTCCTCGCGGTTGCCGACCAGGGGCAGTTCCAGGAGGCCGCGGTCGAGTTGTCCGTGACCCAGCAAGCGGTCTCCAAGCGGGTCGCGGCCCTGGAGGCGGAGCTCGGTGTCCGGCTGTTCGCCCGCACGGCACGAGGAGCGCAGCTGACCATCGACGGGCAGGCGTTCCTCCCGCACGCCCGCGCCGTGCTCGACGCGGTGCAGCGCGCCGTCGAGTCCGTGCGACCCGGCCGCCGCGCCCTGCGGGTGGACGTGCTCCGTCGCCACCTGGCCTCGGCCGCCATGCTCCAGGACTTCCACCGCGAGCACCCGGAGGTCGAGCTCGACGTGGTGACCCTGCCCAACGCCGAGGCCGCCACCGCGGCCGTGCACGCCAGCACGATCGACGCGGCCTTCTGCAACCAGAGGGTTCCCCTGAGCCGGTTGCCCGAGAACGTGCTGGGCGTGCGCGTGTTCGACGAACCGATCGAGCTCCTGACCGGTCCCGGCCACGAACTCGCCAGCATGCGCTCGGTCACCCTCGCGGAACTCGTCGGGCACAGGATCTGGATCCCCGGCATGGTCACCGGCTCGGAATGGGCCGCATACTACGAGGAACTCGCCGCGAGCTTCGGGCTCAGCATCGACGCGGAGGGCCCCAACTTCGGTGTCGAGTACCTCCTGGAGGCGGTGAGCCGCTCGGTCTCGCTGGCGACCTTCGTCGGCGAGCGGACACGTCTGGTGTGGACCGCGCGCCAGGACCTCAGGCGAATCTCGTTGCACGGCCCGACACCCGTGTACCCGCACTCCCTGATCTGGCGAGCCGACAACCTCCATCCCGGGCTCGTGGCCCTCCGCGAACACCTCGCCCGCAGGCGGCCAGTCGCCCGTGACACCTGGTTGCCGAGCTGGGCCCGGTGACCGGCGCCGCCGTGTCGCGTTTGTTCAATACGGCCCGGCGAACAGCTGCCTATCGTGGCCAGATGCAGCACCACAGGATCCTGACCCTGGCCGCCGAACCGATCACCGAGGTGCTCGGCTCACTGCGGGCCGACCAGTTCGACCTGCCCACGCCGTGCGCCGAATTCACCGTGCGCCAACTGGTCGAGCACCTGATCGAGTGGGGGCCCGCGTTGGAAGGGGCCGCGCGCAAGGAATTCCTGCCGCCGAGTCCCGGACCGGCCGACGCCGAGGCGCTGCTGGCGCAGATCGACCGGCTGGTCCGGGCCTGGGGGCGGGCCGAGGCGTGGCAGGGCATGACGCGGGTGGGCGGCCCCACCGAGTTCCCGGCGGAGTTCGCGGGCGGCATGGTCCTCGGCGAGCTGGTCGTGCACGGCTGGGACCTCGCGCGGGCGGTCTCCTGGAGTCCACAGTGGAATGACGAGGTGTTGCTGCCACTGCACGGAATACTCGTCGAGACGGCCCAGTTGGGGCGGGACATGGGCGTCTACGCCGCTCGGGTCGAGGTGCCCGATGAATCGTCCACTGTGGACAAGGTGCTCGGGCTCACTGGGCGCGACCCGGGCTGGCGCGCCTAGAGCCAGCGGGACACGCCGCCATGTCCCGAGCAGGTGCCCTGCCGGTGCTGGCTGAAGCTGTACGTGCTGTCCTTGCACTGCGCGGTGGCGCCCGCGGGCGGGCCGGGTGCTGCCTCGGGGCGGTGCACGCAGTTGCCGTCGACGTTGCGGTATTCGTTGGCGCCACAAGCAGTCTGTGCGGGCTGCGGTGCCGTGGTCTGGTGCGTGACCGGGGGAGGCGGCGGCGGCGCGGCGACGGCTGTTGTGGTGCTTGTCGTCGTGGTCGTGGCGAGTGTGGTGGTGACCGTGGTGCTGGTCGGCGCGGTGGTGGTCGTGGTGCTGGCGGTCGTGCCGACCGTGCTGGTCAACGGGGTGCTGTCCCCGGTCGGGCTCACCGGGACCTGTGGGGCGCAGGCGGTCAGCGCGGCGGCGCCGAATGCCAGTGCGGCAAGGGTTCCGGCCAGCGTGCGGGCTCTCGGCATGGTGCTTCCTCCGGGGATCGGCGGTGTGACCTTCGACTGATCGCCCGGTTCTGAAGCGGTGTTACGCCCGTTGTGCCCGCAACTGGTCGCGGTGTGTGCGCCAGCGGTCCAGCAGTCCGGGCACCTCGGTGGTCATGAACTCCATGAATGCCAAGGATTCCTCCAGGCGCGCACCGGCCGGGGTGTCCCTGCCGAGCGCGTCCGCCCCCATCGCCAGCGTGTCCACCCAGTTGACCAGCATCTGCTCGCGGCGCATCGCCGACTCGTACCAGCTGTCGTCGCGGACCCGGTAGTGGTCGCGCCGCGAGCCGGGCTCGCGCTCGCGCACGATCAGCCCGACCTGGGTGAGGTAGCGCACCGCCCCGGACACGGCGGCCGGGCTCACCGCGAGCAACTCGGCAACCTCGGTGGCGGTGAGCTGACCGGAGTCGGTGGCCAACAGCGCGACGAAGACCCGCGCGGGCATCCGGGCGAAGCCCGCCTCGCTGAGCACGAGGGCGAACCGCTCGATGAACCTCGATACGGCCTCGTCGTCACGGTCGGCTGCTGCGGTCACGCTCTGTCCCCCTCGTCCGGTGTGTCCCACCCCATCGAGTTTATACGGTTCATTATCTTCACGACTTTGTGAAAAGAGTGTAGCTTGGCGCCATGACCACCGCCATCTCGGTGTCGGGCCTGCGCAAGTCCTTCGGGCGCGCGCGGGCACTCGACGGGCTCGACCTCACGGTCACCACCGGTGAGGTGCACGGATTCCTCGGCCCCAACGGGGCGGGCAAGTCGACCACCATCCGCGTCCTGCTCGGGCTGCTGCGCGCCGACGGCGGCACCGCCGAACTGCTCGGCGGGGACCCCTGGCGGGAGGCCACCCAGCTGCACCGCAGGCTCGCCTACGTGCCCGGGGACGTCACCCTGTGGCCCTCGCTGACCGGGGGCGAGGTGATCGACCTGCTGGGCAGGCTGCGCGGCGGGCTCAACCAGGGCCGCCGCGCCGAACTGCTGGAGCGCTTCGAGCTGGACCCCACCAAGAAGGGCCGCACCTACTCCAAGGGCAACCGGCAGAAGGTCGCGCTGGTCGCCGCGCTGGCCTCCGAGGCCGAACTGCTGATCCTGGACGAGCCGACCTCCGGGCTGGACCCGCTGATGGAGGAGGTCTTCCGGGAGTGCGTGGCGCAGGAGCGCGACGCGGGCCGCACAGTGCTGCTGTCCAGCCACATCCTGGCCGAGGTCGAGGCGCTGTGCGACCGGGTGAGCATCATCCGCAACGGGCAGACGGTGGAAACCGGCACCCTGGCCGAGCTGCGGCACCTGACCCGCACCTCGATCACCGCCGAACTGGGCGCCGAGCCCACCGGCCTGGCCGAGCTGCCCGGGGTGCACGACCTGGACGTGCAGGGCACCAGGGTGAAGCTGGAGGTGGACACCGCCGAGCTCGACGCGGTGCTGCGCAGGCTCACCGAGTTCGGCGTGCGCGGGCTCACCAGCCAGCCGCCCACCCTGGAGGAACTGTTCCTGCGCCACTACACCGACGAGGTGCGGGCATGAACACCTTGGTGGGCACGGGTTTCCTGACGCGGCTGGTGCTGCGTCGGGAACGGGTGCAGCTCACCGCGTGGCTCGCGGTCATCGCGCTGCTCGCGGTCGGCACCGCGGCCTCCTTCGCGCAGCTCTACCCCACGCAGCAGGGCCGCGCCGAGTTCGCCGCCTCGCTCCAGGGCAACCCGGTGTTCCTCGCGCTGACCGGCCCGATGTTCGACCTGACCACCCTGGGCGGCATGACCGCGTGGCGGGTCGCCGGGATCGGCAGCCTGCTGGCGGCGTTCATGGCCGTGTTCACCGTGGTGCGGCACACCAGGGCCGACGAGGAGAACGGCCGCCTGGAACTGCTCGGCGCCGGTGTGGTCGGCAGGCGCGCGCCGCTGACCGCCCCCCTGCTGACGGTGTTCGGCGCCGGGCTGGTGCTGGCGTTGGTGGTCGGCGGCGCACTGACCGCCAAGGGCCTGCCTGCCGCGGGCTCGTTCGCGCTCGGGCTCGGATTCGCCGGTGCCGCATGGGTTTTCGGCGCGCTGGCCGCCGTCACCGCGCAGTTGAGCCAAAGTGCCCGCGCGGCGACCGGGATCGCCGCGGGTGTGGTCGTCCTGACCTTCCTCATGCGGGCGCTCGGCGACTCGACCGGTGCGGACTGGCTGAGCTGGATCAGCCCCATCGGCTGGACGCAGCAGGTGCGGGCCTTCGCCGACGAGCGCTGGTGGGTGCTGGCCCTGCCGCTGGTGACGACCTCGCTGCTCGTCGCGCTCGCGTACGTGCTGGTGGCGCGGCGTGACCTCGGCGGCGGCCTGCTGGCCACGCGGCCCGGCCCCGCGCGCGCCTCGGCCTCGTTGCGCGGCTCGTTCGGCCTCGCCTGGCGGCTGCACCGGGCTTCGCTGCTGAGCTGGCTGATCTCCGTCGTGGTGCTGGGCCTCGTGCTCGGCGCGCTGGCGGAGAGCGTCAGCGACGTGCTCAGGACCAGCGACCAGTTGCAGCGCATCCTCGCCGCCCTGGGCGGTAGCAAGGGAGTTGTCGACCTGTTCCTGGCCGCCATGCTGAGCATCGTCGGCCTGGTCGGCGCGGTGTACGCCGTGCAGTCGACCCTGCGGGCGCGCGGCGAGGAGTCCGCGCAGCGCGCCGAGCCGGTGCTGACCGCCTCGGTGGGCAGGACCCGCTGGTTCGGCGGGCACCTGGTCTTCGCCTTCGGCGGTACGGCCTTGCTGATGGCCGTGGTCGGTGCCGCCATGGGGCTCGCGCACGGCTTGCGCGCCGGGGACCTCGGCGGCGAGCTGCCGCGAGTACTGGCCGGTGCCTTGGTGCAGATCCCGGCGGCCTGGGTGCTCGCCGGTCTGGCGGCGGCCCTGACCGGAGTGCTGCCCAGGGCTGTTGGCCTGGCCTGGGCGGTGCTGGTGGTGTTCTTCCTGCTGGGTCAGCTCGGGCAGATGTTGCAGCTGAGCCAGTGGTTGCTGGACGTCTCGCCGTTCACGCACGTGCCGAAGCTGCCCGGTGGCGAGTTCACCGCGCAGCCGCTCTGCTGGATGGTGGCGGTCACCGTGGTGCTCACCGCAGTGGGGCTGATCGGTTTCAGGAGGAGGGATCTGGGGTGAAGGTGGTCATCATGGCCATCGGTTCCAGGGGGGACATCGCGCCGTACACCGGGCTCGCCGCGAGTTTGCGGGAGCGCGGGCACGACGTGGCGATCGCGACCCAGGAGCCGTTCGCCGACATGGCGCGCGAGTGCGGCGCGGAATACCGGCACCTGTCCGGGGACATGAAGGCCGAACTGGCCTCTGAGGACGGTCGCAAGTGGACTGAGAACGGAACCGGACTGCGCAACCTGAGGGCCACCCTGGCCATCGGCAAGCGCATGATGCACTCGCTCGGCGAGAGCACGCTGGCCGCTGCGGAGGGTGCTGATGTCCTTATGCTGCAACGGGGTGTGATGGTGCACGGGTACCTGATCGCCAAGGCCACCGGTGTGCCCGCGATGGGGCTGGAGCTGTTCCCCGGAATGCCGACCGCCGAGTTCCCGCCGCCGATGTTCGGCACTCGCTCACTGGGCCGCTGGGGCAACCGCGAGCTGGTGCGCCTCGCGGCCCCGCTGCCCACGCCGATCGACGGTGTGCTCAAGGAGTTCCAGCGCAAGCTGGGGTTGCCCGAGCTGGGGCTGACCAGGACCCGGTTCCAGATGCTCGACGACGAGAACTTCCTGATGCCGCACGGGTTCAGCCCCGCCGTGCTGCCCAGGCCCGCCGACTGGCGGCGCGGCGCGGACGTCGTCGGCTACTGGTGGTCCTACCAGGATCCGAACTGGCAGCCGCCCACCGACTTGGTGGACTTCCTCGACGCGGGACCGGCCCCGGTGTTCATCGGCTTCGGCAGCATGGCCACCGGTGAGGGGGAGCGGCTGTCCGAGCTGATCTCGGCCACCCTGCGCCGACTGCCCGGGGTGCGCGCCGTGGTGCAGGCCGGGTGGGCCGGGATGCGGGTGGCCGGGGACCAGGTGCTCACCATCGGCAGCGTGCCGCACGGCTGGCTGTTCCCCAGGATGGCGGCGGTCGTGCACCACGGCGGGGCCGGAACCACCGGCGCCGGGGTGCGGGCCGGGGTGCCCGCGGTGCTCACGCCGGTGCTTGGCGACCAGCCCTTCTGGGCGGCGCGGCTGCGTGCGATCGGCGTCAGCCCCGGCAGCGTGCTGTTCAAGAAGCTCACCGCGGAGTCGCTGTCCGAGCTGATCCGGCAGGCCGTGACCGATCCCGGCTACGCGGCGCGGGCCGCCGAGATCGGTGCGCGGGTCCGGGCCGAGGACGGTGCCGCCCGCGTAGCCGAGGCGCTGGAGCGCATCCCGGCTTAGGCTGGGTGGCGTGAGCGAGCCTGCGAGCGAATCACCGCGTCAGCGAGGTGTCACGACGAGTGCCGCCCAGCGACCGATGCGTGCCGATGCCCGCCGCAACGCCGAACGCCTGCTCGGCAGCGCACACGAGGCGTTCGGCGAGCGCGGGGTGCACACCTCGCTGGAGGACGTGGCGCGGCGGGCCGGGGTGGGCATCGGCACCCTGTACCGGCACTTCCCGACCCGTGAGGCCCTGCTCGAAGCGCTGCTCGGGCAACGCATGCTCGACCTCGGCGCGCTGGCCGAGCGGCTGCTCGCCACCGAACCGCCCGCCCGCGCCCTGGCCGAGTGGTTGCGCGCCGTGGTCCAGCACTCCATGACCTACCACGGGGTCGCCGCCTCGCTGATGGTCGGCATGCTCGACGAGACCAGCGAACTGGGTGTGTCCTGCGCGGTCATGCGCAGGGCCGGTGCCGAGGTGCTGGCCGCCGCGCGGCGCGCCGGTGTGGTCCGCCCCGACGCGGAGGCGGTCGACCTGCTCGTCCTGGCCAACGGCATCGCCTGGGCCGCGGAGAACTCCTCCTGCGGCCAGCCCAGGATCGACCGCCTCGTGTCGATCTTGTTGACGGGGCTGCTCGTGGCGTGAAGGTGGCTTTCACTGCGCCCAGCGCAGTGAAAGCCACCTTCACGGCGTTACGGCGTTACGGCAGGAACACCGGCAGGGCCTCGGTCTGCGCGGTGAGTACGGCACGGACCTCGGCCCCGTGCGGGCCGGTGACGGCGAGGGTGCTCGCGCCGCCGGGTGGCACGGTGAACGGGGTCACGCTCCCGCCCGCGACCTCGACCGTACCCGAAACCTGCTGACCGGCCACATTGGACAGTTGAATCTGGTTGCCGGGCAACAGGTCCATCCGCACCGGGCTGGTGATCACCCGCCAGGCGAGCTTGTCCTGGCGGTCGTAGGTGCGCAGGCCCTTGTTGTGGTAGCCCCGCAGCGGGGGCGAGGGGTTGTACGGGCTGCCCGCGGGGGTGAGCGCGAACTCCGTTGAGGTCCAGTACATCTGGCCGATCAGGTGCGGTCGCCGCGCGAGCTGCCGGTTGTAGGTGTCGATCAGCTGCGCCTGGTAGTACTCGGTGCCGGGCCCGGTACCGGGTCGGTCCTTCACCCCCTCGGCACCGTACTCGCTGAGCACCAGCGGTTTGCCGCCCGCGGCGGCCTGGATCGCGTCGATGTCCTTGCCGATGTCGGTGGCCTTGCCGTAGTACCAGCCGTCGTAGTTGTTGTCGGCGGCGAAGTCGTCGTAGCCGAAGGCCTTGTCGCTGGTGTGCCAGGCCGTCACGTGCGTGAACAGCCTGCTCGGGTCCAGTGCCCTGCCGTGGTCGATCAGCGTGTGCACGTACTGGGCGCCCGCCTCGGTGTTGGTGGCGTTCTCGTTGCCCACCGACCAGGCGATCACCGAGGGGTGACCGCGATCGCGCCGGATCTCCCGGGACAGCTGGTCCTTCGCGTAGTCCTGGGTCTTGGCGCTGGCCAGCTGCGTGGCGTTGGCCTGGGTGACGTTGATCTCCTCGATCACCAGCAGCCCGAGCCGGTCGGCGGCGGCCAGCTCACCGGGAGTGGTCGGGTAGTGCGCGGGCCGGAACAGGGTGAACCTCTTGTCCCGCATGGTCTTCAGCTCGCGCTCCGCCAGCTGGTCGGGCTGGGTGCGGCCGAGCCCGGGGTAGTCGGCGTGCCGGTTGAAGCCGCGCAGGTCCGCCAGCACCGAGCCGTTCAGCAGCAGGTCGGAGCCGCTCACCGACACCGTGCGGAACCCGGCCTTCGTGCTCAGTTCCCCTACTTTCACCTCGTGAAGGAAGGGGTCCTGCGGTGTCCACAGGTGCGGGTGCGGCACGGTGATCGTCACGGGATCGGCCGCGTCGGAGCCAGCAGGAACGGTGAACGTCACCGAGGTCCGGTAGTCGCCGACCCGGACGCTCCTCGTGATGGCACGGCGAGTGTCGCCCGCTGCGGCGGTGTAGGCGTGCAGCGTGAGCTTGCCGTCGGCGCTGCCCGTCGCGGTGAGCTCGCTCAACTGGTCGGGCGCGCCGATCCTCATCCGCACGCCCTGGGTGAGACCGCCCCAGTTCCAGTACAGGTCCGTGTTGATCCCGTACGGCCTGATCGTGGACACGCGGTTGTCGGCGCTGACGGTGATCTGGTTGCTGCCGGGGTGCACCGCTGCGGTCACGTCCAGCAGGGTGGGCACGTTGCCACCGGTTGACAGCCCGACCTGCTGGCCGTTCACCGTGTACTGGCAGGCGAAGTAGCAGGAGTCGAACTGGAGCGTGACGTGTTGCCCCGGCCTGAGCCCGGGCACCGTGAACTCGCGCCGATACGTGGCGACCATGCCGTTGTCCTCGTTCCAGCGCGCGCGGACCGCGCCGAAGCTGTCCGGTACCAGCACGGGAGTGCCGTCCCCGAAGGTCCAGGTCCCGTTGAGGTTGGTGACCCCGGGCGGGTCGGCGGGCCGGTGCGTGACCACCGACCTGGTCGCCGTGACCTCGCCCTGGCCGGTGACCGCGGTGGCGGTCAGCACGTGCTTGCCGGGGCTGAACCAGGAGGCGTCGGTGGCCGTGGACCAGGTGGGCGCCAGGCCGGTGGCGTTGGCGTAGTCGCGGGTCAGTTCCGCGAATGCCGTGCCGTCCATGGACAACCGCACCGAGCGCGTGTCGAACGGGGCGGCGACCGCGATGTCGGTCAGTCCGTCGAGCTGCTCGGCGGTCGGCGCGGTGAACCGCACCTCGCGGGACTCGCGGGCGCCGTGCGCACCGGCCTGGTCGATCACGGCCTTCGCCTCGGTGGGAAAGTCCTTGAGCCCCATGCTGTTCGGGCCGTACTGGTTGGTCTTGCCCCCGTTGTGCGGTGCGGCGACCGGCGCGTCGGTCCAGTTGTCCCTGACGATCAGGAACGCGCTCCAGGAGGCCCATGAGGACACCCAGTTGGTACCGGTCCCGGCCTGCGGCACGTCGCGGACCACGTTGTTCGCCGTGGTGTAGTAGGAACTGCGCTCGTCGTGGTAGATCCCGTTCGCCGAGACGCCCGGTGCGAACGCGATGTCGTTGGCGTACACGCGGGAACCCGGCGACTGGGCCTGTGTGTAGATTGCGCCGCCGTCGTGCAGTGTCAGCATGAAATCGCTGACCTTGTTGTGCGACACCAGGACGTTGTGCTGGGTGTCCCCGTCGCCGACGAAGTTCCAGCCCCAGCCGACGGAGATGCCCGTGTAGGGCACCTGGCTGACGGTGTTGTGGTCCACGGTCAGGCCCTCGTTGTAGCCGCCGAAGATGCCCACCGCGTCGCGGAACTCCTGCCCGATCCGGCTGATGGCGTTGTCCCGCACCACGTTGTCCGCGGTCTTCACACCGCTGTGCAGCACGTCCCCGACGAAGATCGCGCCGCCGGACAGGTCGGTGAACCCGTTGTCCTCGACCACGCTGTTGCTGGTGGCCTTGTCCAGCGCGATGCCCGCGCCGCCGAGCCGGGTGAACCTGTTCCCGCTGAACCGAACGCCCTTGCCCGCACTGACCGTCACCGCGGTCTGGGTGCGGGCGTAGTCCTCGCCAGCGCCGGAGATCGTGCCGGTCCTGGTGCCGTTGACGTAGTAGCCCGCCTGCGCGCCGACGTAGCCCTCGGGGTTCGCCCAAGCCGTGTCGGCGAACGTGATCCCGCTGACAGTGAGGTCGCTGGCCCCCGTGACGGTCAGCAACTGCTCGGTGTGCGGCAGCTCCACGTCGGCGGTGGCGAGGTCCTCACCGGGCCGCGGCACGTAGTAGAGCTTGCTCGCACCGCTGTCGAGCGCGAACTGCCCAGGCGTGCCGAGCAGCTCGTAGGCGTTCTCGAACCAGTCGACGCCCTGGTAGGCGGAGCCGGTGGGGCTCGCGCTCTGCCACCCGGTCTGGGTCGGCGTGTTGGCGTTGCCCCAACAGGGCTGGCGCATCGTCACCGTCGTGCCGCTGACCGACTCGATGCCGCAGTGGAAGTCCCGCCACCTGGCGTTGAGCACGACCCGGACATCTTTCAGGTCGTGAATCAAGCCGACGCGCGGGTCCACCCCGCTCAGGCCGGTCGCGGAGGCCGTGCACTGCGACTTCGCGCAGCCCAGTCCACGGGCGGGCACCGCGCGCACCTCGTTGACGAACAGCTGCCGCGCCGTGCTGCCGACGGGCACGTCGGCGACCCACTTGTCCTGTTCGTGCCGGTGCCAGCCGGTGACGCGGGTTGCGCCGTCGAGCACCGGCTGCTCACCGGGCGCGGCCCGCCAGACCTGCCCGGAGTTGGCCGCGACCAGCCGCAGCGGCTCGGTGAGCCGGTAGCGGCCACCGGCCAGTTCCACGGTGTGCGGGCCGGTCCTGGCCTGTGCGGTGGTCAGGGAGCACGGGGCGGCGGCCGTGCAGGCATCGCCCGCACCAGTAGGGGAGACGTGCAGCACCACGCCGCCGCCGGTGGGCAGCGCGGCGGACACGGCGAGCAGCGAACCGATCACCAGACGAATCACGGGCCGAGTCTGTGACCGCGTGCGTGATCAATTCAATGGTTTCGAGCGATCAGACCCCTGAAAAGATGCACGATTTTGCGTACATGAACGCTTGTGAGAGCAGTTTCGCGCGTCAGCGCTCGGTGACCTTGGGCGGGTCCGGGATCTTGTAGCCGGACTTGCCCAGGTTGGTCTGCAGGGCCTGCTGCCAGGCGCCGGAACTGATCATCTTCTGCACGGCGTCATCGATCTTCACGCGGCTGTCCTGGTCCCCCTTGCGCAGCCCGATGCCGTAGGAGTCCTTGGTGAACGGCTGGTTGACCACCTTGAGCAGCTCCGGGTTCTGCGCCGCGTACCCGGCCAGGATCACGTCGTCGGTGGTCACCGCGTCCACGATGTTGGCCAGCAGCGCGGTGACGCAGTCGGAGTAGCGCCCGTACTCGACCAGGCTCGCGCCCTGGGCGAACTTCGCCTTCACCTGCTGCGCGGAGGTGGACCCGGCCACCGAGCACAGCCGCTTGCCGTTGAGCGACTGCGGGCCGGTGATCGAGGTGTCGGTCTGGCGCACCAGCAGGTCCTGGCCCACGCTGAAGTAGGGCCCGGCGAAGTCCACCTGCTGCTTGCGTTTGTCGTTGATCGTGTAGGCGGCGACGACGAAGTCCACCTGACCGCTGGTGATCAGCTTCTCGCGGTCGGCGGGCTCCGCCTCCTTCCACTCGATCCTGTCCGCGGACACGCCCAGTTCCTGCGCCACATACCGGGCCACGTCCACGTCGAAGCCGCGGTAGTCCCCGTTGAGCGTCCTGAAGCCCACGCCCGGCTGGTCGAACCGGATGCCCACGGTGAGCTTGCCGTCCGATGCCGAGCCCAGCACCGTGTCCGGTGCGCCGGAGCTGCCGCAGGCGGACAGTGCGGCAACAGCTGCCAGCGCCACGGCCACGAGACGCGTCACGCGCAGACTCATGTGCGGATCCCTCTCAGTCGCTGGCGGCGGTGCCCGAAAAGTAAGTCAGCGGTGCCCAACTGTCCAATTGATGTCTACGCGTTGCCGTCGGCACCGGTTCGGCCGCCCGGTGTTGCGGCCTCTTGGCGCAACTGCCGGTACTCCCGCAGCACCAACACGATGATCACGATGTCCAGTGCGGCGAAGAAGGGCAGCGCGATCGAACCAGTGTGCACGGCGCGGTACAGCTCGTAGACAACGAAGGCACCGAGCACCAGTGCGGCGATCGGGTAGAGCGGCACGACCTTGCGCAGCAGGGCGGCGACCAGTCCGAGCTTGATGACCGCGTGCAGCAGCAGGTAGCCGATGGCGAACCCGCGGCTGCTGCCGTCGGCGAAGTTGTGCGCGGCGGTCTCCAGGTGTTCCGACAGGGTGCCGCCCGGGTCGCCGAGCAGGTCCCTGGTGACCACGGCGTTGGCCAGCCCGGTGATCACCGTCGGCGGGATGAAGATCAGCACGATGCCCAGGACGAGCTGGCTCAGGCCGTCCAGCCCCTTGAGCGTTACGGCCACTTTGAACAGTTTGTCCGTGGTGGTGCTGGGTTTGCTCGTCACACCGTCCAGGATGGACCTACTTGCTCTGTTTCGTCCGACGGGTGGGCGTGGCCGTGGTCGGGTCCTCGGGCCAGGGGTGCTTCGGGTACCGGCCGCGCAGTTCGCCGCGGACCTGGCGGTAGCCGACCTGCCAGAACGAGGCCAGGTCGGCGGTCACCGCCACCGGTCGGCCCGCCGGGGAGAGCAGGTGCAGCAGCACCGGGACCCTGCCGTCCACGATGTGCGGGGTTCGCGCCCAGCCAAAGGTCTCCTGCAGCTTCACCGGCAGCACCGGCTCCTCCGCCGAGTAGTCCACCCTGACCCGCGAGCCGGACGGCACCAGCACCCGGTCCGGCACCAGCTCGTCCAGGCGGGTCGCCTGCGGCCAGGGCAGCAGCCGGGAGATCGCCTCGTGCGCGTGGATCCGCTCCAGGTCGGCCCTGCGCCGCGCGGTGGCCAGCTCGGGACCCAGCCAGCTGTCCGGGTCCGCCAGCAGGGCCTGCTCCGAGACGTCCGGCCAGGGGGCGCCCAGCACGCGGTGCAGCAGGGCGAGCCGCTGGCGCAGCCGCAGCGCGTCCTGGCTCCACCGCAGCAGGGCACTTCCTTCACGACTTAGTCCATCTGTCAACGCCGTGTGCAGCGCCGCCCGGTCCGGGTCGGCCAGCGGGCGTTGTTCCAGCACGATCGCGCCCAGCCTGCGCACCCGCCTCGCCAGCACGTCGCCCTCGGCCCAGCGCACCTCCTGCTCGCTGACCAGCAGCGCGGGGGCCGCCCGCTCGGCCAGCGCCCGGTCCGCCCGCGCCGCGAGCCGGATCCGGCCGTGCGCCCGGCCGGGTTCGCGATCGGCCACCGCCACCGCCAGCCACTCCGCCTCCCCGGGGGCCGCCAGCTCCACGGCGGTGCCGCCCGCCATCAGGTACGTCGCCGAGCCCGGCCCACGCCTGCGGGCCAGCCGCTCCGGGTGTGCCAGCGCCACGACCAGCGCGGGGTCCGCCGCCGCGGCGGCCCCGTCCGCCACCAGCGGGCGCGCCAGGTCGGTCAGTCGCTTGACCTCGCGCCGCCAGCGCCGCGCCCGGTCGCTGCCCTGGTCGGCACGCAGCCTGCGCAGCGCGGATTCCACATCCGTGCCCTCGGCGAGGGTGTCGTCGTCCAGCAGGGCCACCACCTCGGCCGCCGCCCGCACGCCCACCTCCGGCGCCCCGTCCAGCAGGGCCCTGGCCAGCCGGGGGTGCAGCCCCAGCTCGGCGATCCGCCTGCCGCGCCCGGTCACCCCCGAGGCGTCCACGGCGCCCAGCGCGGCCAGCACCTGGCGGCCCGCCGCGAGCGCCCCCGTCGGCGGCGCGTCCCACCACGCGAGGCCCTCGCCGTCCGGGGTGCCCCAGCAGGCCAGTTCCAGCGCCAGCCTGGTCAGTTCGGCGGTCCTGATCTCCGGTTCCGGGTAGCGGGGCAGCGTCGCCTGCTCCTGCTCAGGCCAGCACCGGTAGACCCGGCCCGGCGCCTCACGGCCCGCCCGCCCCGCGCGCTGCTCGGCCACCGCCGCCGACACGCGGCCGGTCACCAGCCCGGACAGCCCCCGGCGGTGGTCGACCCTCGGCGTACGGGTCAGACCCGCGTCCACCACCGCGCGCACCCCAGGCACGGTCAGGCTCGACTCGGCGACAGCGGTGGCCAGCACCACGCGGCGCCCGCCGCCCGGCCGCAGCGCGCGGTCCTGCTCCGCGCTGGCCAGCCTGCCGTGCAGCGGCACCACGTCCACGCCGTCCAGCAGGGCCGAAACCCGGCGGATCTCGCCGACACCGGGCAGGAAGACCAGCACATCACCGTCCGATTCGGACAGTGCTTTGTGGACGGCCCTGGCCACGCAGCGCTCCATGCGCTCGCCCCTGGCCGGCGGCACGTGGCTCACCTCGACCGGGTGGGTCCGCACATGCGCGCGCACCACGGGGGTGTCCGCGCCCAGCAGCCCGGCGAGCCGGTCGGCGGCCACCGTGGCCGAGGTCGCCAGCACGCGCAGGTCCGGCCGCAGCCCGGCGCGGGCGTCCAGCAGCAGGGCCAGCAGCAGATCGGCGTCGAGGTGCCGCTCGTGGCATTCGTCGAGCAGCACGGCGTCCACCCCGGCCAGCTCGGGGTCGCCCTGCAACCGGCGCAGCAGCAGCCCGGAGGTCACGACCTCCACCCGCGTCCGCGCCGAGGTCCTGCGGTCACCGCGCACCGCGTAGCCGACGGTCTCGCCGACCCGTTCGCCGAGCAGGTGCGCCATGCGCGCCGCCGCGGCCCGCGCCGCCAGGCGCCGTGGCTCGGCGACCAGCACCTTGCCCGTGCAGGCGGCAGCCATCGCCAGCGGGACCAGGGTCGTTTTGCCGGTGCCGGGCGGGGCCACCAGCACGGCGGTGCCGTGTGCGAAGAGCGCGCCGGTGACCTCGTCGAGCACCGCGCTGACGGGCAGCTGCGGCAGTTGGGGCAGTTCCACGCCCCTCAGCCTGCCGTGGACACCCCGATGAGCGCACCGACGAGGTACGTGGCCCCCGCGGCGATCGCCCCGAACAGCAGCTGCCGCACCCCGTTGAGCCACCAGGATCGGGTCGTGTACCTGGCCACCAGCGCACCCGCCGCGAACAGACCGACCGCGCCGACCGCCAGGCCCGCGGTCAGCGAGTTCCAGCCGAACAGGAAGGGCACCAGCGGGAACAGGGCGCCCACCGCGAAGCACAGGAACGAGGACACCGCCGCCACCAGCGGTGAGGGCTGCTCGTCCGGGTTGACGCCGAGCTCCTGCTCGATGTGCACCCGCACGGCCAGGTCCTCGTCCTTGTGCACCTCCTTGGCGACCTCCTCGGCGGTGTCCCTGCTCAGCCCGCGCGCGGTGAGCAGCTCCACCAGCTCCTCCTGCTCGGCCTCCGGGTTCTCGCGCAGCTCGCGGCGCTCCACCGCGACCTCGGCGCGTACCGAGTCGTTCTGGGTCTGCACCGAGGTGTACTCACCCAGCGCCATGGAGAAGGCGCCCGCGACCAGTCCGGCCACCCCGGTGAGCACGATCACGTGGGCTTCCGCGTGCGCGCCGCCCACACCGGCGACCAGTGAGATGTTGGTCACCAGGCCGTCCATCGCGCCGAACACGGCGGGCCGCAGCCAGCCGCCGGACAGGTCCTTGTGCGTGTGCCCGATCTCCTCAACGCCCTCAGTCACAGCGGGAACTCTATTCGTCCACGGTGGACTGAGGACAGCCTCTGGAAGCCTTGCCTAGCCTTAGGGGTTACCGGAGTCCGGCCCGCTGGCTACCGTGATCGCGTGCCAGACATCGACCAGGACCTCAAGCGCTTCCTCGAGGCCTTCCCGCCGCTGTCGGTCTCCGCCCCCGGCGTGGACATCCTGCGTGCCAGGGCCGAGCTGGAAGGTCGCTGGCAGCGCGTGCAGCCGATGGTCGACATGGCCTCGGTCACCGACCGGTCCGTGCCCGGCGACCCGCCCGTCCCGGTCCGGGTCTACCGCCCGCTGCCCGGTGCGCGGCCGCTGCCGGTCGTCGTGTTCTTCCACGGCGGCGGCTGGTGCATGGGCAGCACCACCACGCACGACGACCTCGCCCGGCGGATCGCGCGCGGGGCCGGGGCCGTGGTGGTGTCCGCGGACTACCGGCTCGCCCCCGAGCACCCGTTCCCCGCCGCCGTGGACGACGCGTGGACGGTGCTGCGCTGGGTCGGTGAGCACGCCGCCGAGCTGGGTGGGGACCCCGCGCGGATCGCCGTGGCCGGGGACAGCGCCGGCGGCAACCTCGCCGCCGTCACGGCCCTGCTCGCCAGGGACAACGGCGGCCCGCGGCTGCGCTTCCAGCTGCTGTACTACCCGGCCACCGGCGCCGGTGAGGACCTGCCCGCACGGCGGGAGAACGCCACCGCGCCGGTGCTGTCCACGGCCGACATCGAGACCTTCCTCGAGCACTACGCGGGCGGCCTGCCCGGGCCCGTGCCGTGGACCCTGTCGCCCGCGCTGGCCGAGGACCTCAGCGGCCTGCCCCCGGCCTACATCGCCACCGCGCAGTTCGACCCGCTGCGCGACGAGGGCGAGGTGTACGGCCAGCTGCTGGCCAAGGCCGGTGTGCCGGTCCAGGTGCGCAGGCACGAGGACCTGGTGCACGCCTTCGCCAGCTTCGCGCCGATCATCCCCGCGTGCGGGCGCGCGGTGGACGAGTCGGTCTCGGCCCTGCGCGCGGCCCTGGCCTAGATTCTCAGGCTGCCCTTAGCGACGGCCGGTAGCATGCGGCCCGAGGTCCGACCGACCAGACCCCCTGAACAGGCGTGGTCGGCTCGTTAACAGGAGGACGATCACGTGGGCGGTGCGGAGCGCAGCAAGCGCCAACGCCAGCAGGACGCGAACAAGAACAAGGCCGCGGCGGCCAAGGCCGTCGCAGCGGCACGCGGTGCCAACAAGGACCGCCGCAACATCATCATCGGTGTGGTCGGCATTCTCGTGGTCGCCGCGATCGTGATTGTCGCCGTCACGCTGAAGAGCAAGGAAGTGGACAAGAACAAGCTCGAGGCCATCGGTGTCGCGAAGGCCGCCAGCGAGTACCAGGCCACAGTGGGCGACGACGGTGTGATCACCGCGGGCAAGCCCGACGCCAAGGTCAAGGTGGACGTCTGGGAGGACTTCATCTGCCCGGCCTGCGGTGAGTTCGAGAAGCGGGACAACGCCCAGATCGACAAGGCGCTGGCCGAGGGCAAGCTCCAGGTGCGCTACCACATCGTGAACATGCTCGACCGCAGCTCGGTGCCCGCCGGCTACTCCACCCTCGCGGGCAACGCCACCCTTGCCGCGGCCAAGGCGGGCAAGTTCGCCGACTACCACTCCAGCCTGTTCAACTCCCAGCCCAGGGAGGGCAGCGAGGGGTACACCGCCGACCAGTTGATCAACCTCGGTCAGCGGATCGGCATCACCGGCGACCAGTTCGCCAACGACGTGCGCAACAGCACTTACACCAGCAAGGTGACCGCCAACTACGACGCGGTCAAGGAGCAGCCCTGGTACAAGGGCACGCCCACCGTGCGCAGCGGGGACACCTCGATCGACGTGCTCAAGGACGGGCAGTGGCTGGACAAGCTGCTCAACGGAGCAGCCAACTCCTGACCGTTCCCGGTGCGGCCCGCCCCTCGCTCGGCGCTGGGGGCGGGCCGCTTTCCGTTCACGGGTCTGACCTGGGCAAACATCCTCGGGTACCCCCCGATTTCACTTCTCCAGGAGGTGTCGTGTACTGTATGAACCACACGAGATGAGGAACTCCCCAAGAGATCCGAATCAAAGTGCGGGGCTGTGGCGCAGCTGGTAGCGCATCACACTGGCAGTGTGAGGGTCAGGGGTTCGAGTCCCCTCAGCTCCACAATTGTTGAATAGTTTCGATACGCCCCCTGACCTGGGAAAACCAGGACTGGGGGCGATCTTGTTTGTCCGTCCCAAGTGGACAATGGATGACCTAACTGGAGCAAAACTGGAGCAGCGGTCTGACACTATGCGAAATGGGGTCATGGATTTGCTCCAGTTCCATGTCACCCGACCGGGGATTCTTCGGTGACGTATCTTCGGGACGCCCGTAGACGGGCCGACCGGGCACCGCAGGCGGACGGCATAGGGGCAGGCGGTGTGGCCGCCGCTGTGGCCCGGCTGGCGGATCAGTCGTGGTGTGCGTCCGGCGTGGGTTCGGTCCAGTACTGGGGGTCGCGTCCGTAGTCAGGGGTCCGGAAGGCGCGATCCCAGGGGGCGTCGGGTGCGACAAGTTCGCGCCAGGGGGCGACTTCGGTGTAGAGCACCCGCATCGAGTTGAGCGCGCTGAAGTGCAGCGCGGGCCCGTCGGTGGAGACCGCGTCCTCGGGCACGGCCACTTCGAAGTTCCGCTCCAGCGCTGCGCGCACCGTCGCTTCAACACAGACGTTGGTTTGTAAGCCCGCGACGATGAGCCGGGTAATGGCGAGGTTTCTGAGCAGCGGTTCCAGTTCGGTGTAGGTGAAGAAGCTGGGACGGGTCTTGTCGAGTACGAGGTCGCCTGGCTGTGGCGCCACCGCATCCATGATCTGGCTCTTCCACTGCTTCTGCTCGTCGGACACCTCAGGCATGCGGCTGGCGCGACTCTGCAGCTGCTGGGCGGCCCGGGGGTTCGCTCCCAGCGCGCCCGCCTGGCTTGCGACGACACGCGAGTACAGCACCGGGATCCCGTGAGAACGCGCGTGGGCGAGGAGGTCAGCGCACGTGGTGATGACTGTGTCGAGTTGCCAGATCGGTGGCCAGCCAAGTGCGTCGCGCACTCCGTCGTCGGCGAGATACCCGTTCTGCATGTCGATCATGAGTAGCGCTGTTCCGGTCATCGCGATCCTTCCGTGTTTGCAACTCTGCCGTTGATCACGAGGTTGGCAGAAGGCGGCAGCGAGGGGAGCCGCTGAGGGGATGGCTTTCGTTCATGCGTGCCTGGCGAACAGGGTCAGGTTGACCGAGTCGGGGTCAATAACGTTGGCCGCGATGGAGGGCTTCTCGGGACACCGTCGTGCGCGCGGGGAGAAGGCCACGAGCCCACGCGTGCGGCGTGGGCTCGGGTGGAGGCGTCGGGCTAGGCGGCCTTCCTCCAGGCGGTGTCGAACTCGCCGGTGGAGTTGAGGACGGCCTTGTCCCAGCGGTCTTGCAGGCATTGCAGCAGGCGTGGCTCGACCGCGGCGGCCACGTGGGAGTAGGTCTGGCGGACCTTGTCTTTCATGACCTGTCCGAGCCGGAGCGCTTGGGCGATTTCGGGGATGGCGTCTTCGATCATCCACGTTTTGTGGCTGTGCCGTAGCCCGTGGAAGGTCAGGCCCGGCGCGACCGGCTGCAATCGCATGTCGGGGTCCTTGCGGTGGAGGTTGCCGTCGGCGCAAGGGCGCATGGCGCGGCGGGAGAAGTTGCTGCGTCGGTGCAGTGCGCTGTCCGGGGTGACGAACACGTGCGAGTGGTTGTGAGTGGCCAGGTGCGCGCGGAGCAGGCGGACGTTGAAGGGCGCGAGGGTGATGGTGCGGGCGGACTCGTCGGTCTTGGGCGGGCCGAGCCACAGCTTTCCACCGGCGGACTCGTGCAGCGCTGTGCGTGCCGAAACCACGTCCGTGCAGGTCAGGCCGCATGATGATACTCGTGGATGATTCCAGCGAGTCGGTCCCGCCGACGCATGGTGAGGCGTTCGATCCGGTCGGGTTCAAGGGGTTGGGGCCGGGCTCGCAGGGGTGCCGCGGCGGCGAGTGATCGGTGAATTCGGTGCAGGTTGTAGTGCCGCTCGTACTCGCCAAGCGCGCGCCGGAGGTGGTTCTCGTTCCAGATCAGCGCGCGGTCCAGCAGTTCGGCGCGCAGCGTCTTCACCCAGCGTTCGGTGATCGAGTTCATGCGAGGCATCCGGATACCGGTCAGCACCGTGGTGATCCCCGCGTCACTGAGGATCTCGTCGATCAACGTGGGTACTTGGCGTCGCGATCGCGAATGAGGAACCTGACCCGCGCGAGGCTGCCGGCGCCCTCGAGATCCATGAGCAGGTTGCGGACCTGTGGTGGCGTGACCCCGTTGGGTTGATCCAGCTGATGTGGGTCACTTCACGGGGTCCCGTCATCTGTCAGTGGGACGAACCGGGTCATGCTTCGACAACGCGGTCGCGAAATCCTTCTTCGCCACACTCACAACCGAGATCGGCACCACCGTGTGGACCACCCGGGAGGAGGCTCGGCAGGACGTGTTCGCCTACCTCGGCTACCGGACCCCGCACGAGACTCGCGTCGGCTATCGTCAAACTCCCACTCTCGTGGCATAAAACCCGGTATCCGGTTCTCGGGGACAACCTCACACAGCTTGCCACGCACCCTGTGTCACCGGCAAATGTCGCCATTGCGGCATCCGGTGTCAGGCAGACGGCGAGGCATCCACCCCCGGTTGGTTTCGTTGTTATCCCCGGCCTGGCCCGGATGTCGCCCCAGCAGCCGGACGAGGAAGCGGGCATCAGGACCATGGCCAGGAAGTCACTGAGCGGTGTGTTCGGGCAGGGGTGCTGACAGCATGGTGCGCCATTCCCACACCGCCCGCCTCCAGCACCTGCTCGACGAGCTACAGTCCCTCATCCGCCAACTCGAACACGGCACCAGCACCGAGCGCGTCGCTGAACAGCGCAGACGCGCGTGACCGGCTCCTGCGCCTGAGTGGGCTGCTGATCGCGCTCTTGCTACGGCATGGACATCGACCAGGGCGGCCGGTGCTGGGCGTGCCGACCTCGACAGCGCGGCTGGCGCCGCTGGATCCGGTCCCGGCCGGTCTCACCGTGTCTCGTGCACAGCCTGGCGGTCTACTTCTGCACCACAACCATCGACCTGGCTTGGTGGCAGACCCTCGCCCAACTCGGCGACCACCGCAATCCCACAGAGATCCGCCACTGGCTCGCCATCACCGGGCGCTACTCCGCGCCAGAAACCCGTATCGGTGCCGAACCTGCCTTGCCCGTACAGTGCGCCGGCGAACCCGTCCATGGCCGGCACGCCATGAATAGCTGCCCCGCACCAATGGGCGACCTCGCCACAAGTGGCCTGGACAGCACGTCATGACCGACACCCCGCCGGAGCCGGGCAGCGTGGACAGTGGGCGCTCGACCCGGATTGGCGTCCGGCCGAGGTGGATATCACGCGGGCGAGTGTCGCGCGGATGTATGACTACTACCTCGGTGGCTCGCACAATTTCGCCGTGGACCGGCAACGTGCCGCCGAGGTCCTGGTCGTGCTGCCGCAGGCGAGGGTGTTCGCTCGGCAGAACCGAGCGTTCCTCCGCCGCGCCGTGCGGTACTTCGTCGCCCAGGGGATCCAGCAGTTCCTCGACCTCGGTGCTGGGCTGCCGACAGTGGGTGCTGCACACGAGGTCGCGGTGGAGTGCCGGGTCGTCTACGTCGACGACGAGCCCACCGCGGTGGCACACGGCCAGCTGCTGCTGGCGGGCAACCCGCTCGCGGCGTGTGTGCAGGCCGACATCACCAGGCCAGACGAGGTCCTCGACCACCCAGACACCCAGCGCATCCTGGACTTCGACCAGCCGCTGGGGGTGCTGCTGTGCGCGGTGCTGCACTTCGTGCCTGACGAGCGGGGCCCGGCCGGGGTGGTGCGGGCCTACCGGGAGGCCCTGGCGCCGGGCAGCATGCTGGCGCTGTCGCATGCGACCGCGACTGACTACCCCGACCTGCTCGCCGAGGTGGTCGACACCTACCGCGTCACCCAGAACCAGGCCTACCCGCGCACGCGCGCGGAGGTCACCGGGCTTGTGGCCAGTTTCGAGCAGCTGGTGTGGCCCGGGGTGGTCTACACGCCCGAATGGCGCCCCGAGCACGTCGCCGACATCGGTGACCCGACCGAGTCCCTCGCCTACGCCGTCGTCGCCACCTGCCCCTGAATCTGGCTATCCGGAGACAACCATGCCCAACCGCACCTCACTGATCCGGCGCCTGGCCGAACTGCGCAGCAGTTACACCGGCGAGACCGACTCCAGCGTGCTCCCCGCGATCTCCGCGGGCGGCGCCACGCTGGATCCAGAGGACCGGGCCAGCGTGCTGCGGATCCTCGCCCACAACTACGCACCCCGACTGCTCGGCGCGAACACCACCGCTCCGCTGCCCGCGCGGATCCGCCACGCCTTGCTCCCTGACGCCACGACCCCGGGGCAGCGGCACCTGGAGGCGGCGGTGCTGCTGGCCCTGCGCCGCGCCCGCATACACCTGCGGCACCGGACCGCGCCGCGGCAGGCCGGGATGTTCCGCATGATCCGTTCCCGGCCGGCCGAGTTGGTGCTGCACCTGGAACCAGCCACGCTGCCCGCGCTGCTGGCCGAACTGTGCCCCCGCGTCGTAGACGGCGCACTCGTGGGGGTGCCGGGGTTGCGGGTGCGCCTACACCGCAGGCACGTGCAACTGTTCAGGGTGACCGCGCCGGAGAACCGGATCCTGGTGGCCGACATCTCCCACCGTCAGTGGCTCGCGACCACCGCCTACCTCCGCGCGGCCACCGGACAGGCGCCCACGCCACTGCACGTCGAGGACGCGGACCCGGTCCCGCTCACCGCGCACGAGACCGCCGCTCTGGCCGCCGGCAGCGCCGCGCTGCCACCGGGGTTGGCGGCCCTGGCCAGCAGCGTGCTGCGCCGCCTGATGCTCCTCGGCGAGCGCGCCGAGGCCAGTGCGGTGCGGGTGGGGGACCGGACGCTGTGCGTGCAGTGGAGCGGTGGCCTGTCGGCGGAGTTGGTCGCGGTCGGGCTGGTGCACCCACTGATGGGGCTGCCTGGTGACGACTTCGAGCTCTGGCGCGTGGAGGACGGCCTGGTGCACGTCCGTCTCGGCGGCGGCACGGGCCTCACGCTGGAACTCAGTCGAGCCGGGACACCGGGGGAGACCGGGCGCGAGCCCGCCGGGCGGGACCTGGTGGCCGCGTGGGCGGTGTGGGAGGCGACGTTGCAGTCCGGCAGCACACCGAGCACCGCCGCACCGGCCGCGCTCCGGTTGGCGTGGACGGGAGCGGCCTCATGACCTCGGCACTGGGCCCACGGGTAGCGGTGTACGCGCTGACCGGCCGCGACGACGAGTACTACCTCACCCTGCCCGCCCCGCATGGCTACACCTTCCCCGGCGGCCCCGTCGGATCCGGGGAGCCGGTTGAGGACGCGCTGCGGCGCCTGCTGCACGACCAGCTTGGCCTGGGCGTGCAGCAGGCGGACTTCTGCGGGGTCCTCGAACACAGGGTGGACGGGGGTGTCGGGGTGGTGTTCGTCTTCGACGTCACGCTGACCGACATCGACGCCCTCCCCGCCCATGTCGCCCGGGTCGCGCGGTGGGTCGACGGCTACTCGGTGCACCGGGTCGAGGTGCACCCGTTCTGCCTGCGCGAGGCCATTGCCGAGGGCACCTTCGCCGACCGCACCTGGGTCCCCGCGCCACCACAGTGATCACTCGACACGAAGGGACGCGATGTTCGGCCACGAGGTAGCCGCCCACCACACCGACGGAACACCGTGCACGGTCCTCCTCGGGCTCGCCGACGACCAGCACCGAACGATCCTCACCCTGCCCGCCGCCGAGACGGTCACGGTCAGCGTGGACGTCTCCGGGATCGCCGAACTGGTCACCGCGATCCTCAGCGGCCACATCACCTACGTCCCGGTGCGGCACGCGGTCCACGGCGACCGCCTGCTCGGCGTGCACGCACACACCCCAGAGTGCGCGGTGCCGCAGGACGCGGACTGCGGTCCCCGGCAGCTGTACCTGGAACTGCCCGGAGGCCAGGTCCACGAGGTGGTGCTCGACCCGCTGGCCGCGACCTGGTTCGTGCGGTACCTGGACGAGGTGTGGCGCCTGATCGACGCCGTGGGGTACGGGCCCGCTTGCCGCCATTTCCGCGTTTTGCCTCCGCTGGGTGACTGATCGGCTACCCTCGGGTGGGTTGGGCACACGTGCGGAGACGGGGGTCTCGTGGTGGTCATCGAGCTGGACTATGCCGAGCTCGGGGTGGCATGGCAGCGATCACAGCTCCCCGCGCTCCCCATGGTTGTGGCCTGGCGCAACAACTTTGTGCCGCCCGCCGACCCGCAGCACGCCCTGGATCAGGCTGAGGCCCGGCTGCGCGCACGCGGCCTGCTCGACCGGCACCTGGACGACGACCTCTACGGCGCCCTCGCGCTGCTCGCGCACGCCCCGTTCGAGCTCGACCTGCGCTTCGCGGCGGCGCCGGGCCGGGAACTGCGGGCCTGCGTCACCGCGCGTGCCGGCCACGCCGCCCGGTTCCTGGTTGACGGCGAGCGCGTGCGGATCGACACAATCCCCGGCCACGCCGCCGCCACCGCCCTGCTCAGCTTGCTCCCCGCGGTCGCGTCCGGGCCGGGGCACGCAGTGAGCCTGCTCACCGCGGAACTGGAGGCCGCGCTCGCGCGCCTGGCGGAGTTCGGTGAGGACTCCGACGCCGGGTTCACCGCCGCACTGCGGGCCCGGGGTGTCCGCTCCGATGACGCCCGCAACCTGGTGGCGTTGCTGGGTGGAGAGCGGGTCGGGTTCGGCAAGATCGGCGCCGCCGTCCGTGACCACGCTGGCAGGCGGCACCGGTCGCCGACCGTGCTGCAGGTCATCGACACCGCCCGGGGCCGTGCCGCGGTGTATGAACGCGCCGGGTTCACCGTGGCCGCGCCCGCCGACCTCGGACTACTGATGCGGGTCACCGACGACCTGCTCGCCGGAACCCGGCAACGGCTGTGACCGTCCCACCGCAGGCAATGATCATCCGCTCTGATCACCGCGTCCAGGAAGGCACCGGCCGATGACCGACAACGCCCACACCCCGATGGCCGCGCTGGCCACCTGGGCCAGTGACGGCCAGGGCGGCCTGGTCCAGGGCACGCTCAAGGTCCAACCCGATCAGCTGCTGACCGTCAAGGCGGTCTGGGAGCAGGCGCGTGACAAGTTCCGGGAGATGAAGCTCACGGCGAGCGAGCTCCAGACCATTCCCTATTCCGGGAATGACGAGGTCAGCAAGCAAGCGGTCAACAAACTGCGTAAGGCTACCGGATTCGACGCGGGGTGCCTGGACAAGACCCTCGACGACTGCATTGCCCGCTGTGACGACCTGATCCGCCAGACCGAGCAGACCATGAAGCTGTACCACGTGGCTGACACCAGCGCCGCGATCAAGCTCAAGCCCTGACCCCCTCACCTCGGATGTGATCGTGACAAGCGCACTGCGCCGCGTCTCTGCCGTCGTTACCTGCGGGCTCGCCGCCATGCTGCTGGGCGCCTGCTCCCAGCGGACCCACGGCGACCCGGCCCCGACAACGACGGCAGCCACGTCGACCACCAGCGGGGCGCCCAAGGTGAGCAACCCGAAGAACCTCAAGGCACACGACGCCTGCCAACTGCTCACCCTCAGCCAGCTGCAAGCCCTCGGAGCTCCCGCGACGGGCAAGGAACGCCAGTCGACCTGGGGGGAGAAGAGCTGCGTGTGGGGCAACGACGAGGTCAACATCGGGTTCTCGCCGGACACCACACATGGCACGGGACTGTCCGCGGTGTACGCGAACATGAGCGGCTCGGAGAACTTCCTGCCGATGACGATCGCGGGCTACCCCGCGGCACGTACCGCGAAGCAGACGATCTCGTGCACGTTGTGGACCGCCCCCTCCGACACCCAGGTTTTCCTGGTCGACCTCTCAGTCCTGGGCGCCAAGCGCGCCAACCACGAGGACCCCTGCGCCCTGGCGCAGAAGGTCGCCGAGGACGTGCTGAGCAACCTGTCCGTCGGGCAGTAGGGCATCCAGGGACGGGGGACAGGGACGATGTGGCCATTCGATCGGGAAATCGCCGGTGAGGCGCACGCGGCGTTCGACCACAAGACGATCTACGACCAGCTCCACAGCGGCAGCGGAACGACCGGGCTGTCCACCGGGGTAGGCGGCTGGCAGCAGCGGATCGGGGACCAGTTCGACGAGGTCCACGGACTGATCACCGCCGGGTTGCGCAAGGCGAGCGCGATCTGGGAGGGCTCCGCGGCGGACTCCTTCCACGGTGACGTGGCGCCGATGGCGCAGTTCGTGTTGGACGCCAAGCAGGTCTCGCACTCGGTCGGGCAGGCCACGCAGGACCAGGCCAGCCACTTCACCGACGTCCGCGACAAGATGCCGCCACCGGTCAAGGTCGAGGCCACCGACACCTGGCTCTCCCGCAGCTGGGCCCACCTGGGCGGCGGCAAGACCGACGCCGAGCAGCAGGAGCAGGCCGCGATGGAGGCCTCGGACAAGGCCGCGGGGATCTACGCCGACTACCGCAACAGCTCCACCTCCACCTCCACCACCACGGCGGTGGCCTCGTACCCGATAGTGCCGCAGAGCAACGGTATCGACGCCATCCCACCCCAGCAGCCCGGTGGCCCGTTGCCCTACAACCCCGGTGACCCCGGGCCCCTGGGGCCCGGTGGCGGGCCGCGGACACCCCGTAGTACTGATCAGCGTGGCCCGGCGAACCGGCCCCCGGCGCAGCTGCCGCCCGACGAGACCAAACTGCGGGACTACCCGACGCCCACGCCGGGCCCCGTCCGGCCACCGAGCTGGGATCGGTTCCCCATCCAGCCGCCGCCCCCGCCGATTTCGACCCCGGGGCCGCCGCCGGTGATCGTGCCGCCCCCAGGCGTACCGATCGGTGGCCCGGGCGAGCCTCCAGGGTCCGGGCGTGGCCCAGGCGGATCAGGTCGCGGACCCGCCGGACCAGGTGGCGGTGCGGGTAGCTCGGGTACTGGTGGTCGTAGCGGCTCGGGCGGTGGCCCGCGTGGTGGCGGTCCCGGTAGTGGTGCCGGGCTTGGAGAGTTGGGGGAACGCGGCCTGGCAGGCCGTGGAGCGGCAGGGGCGCCGGGCCGTGCGGGCGCGGCTGGTGGCCCTGGTATGGGTGGCCCGGCGGGGCGAGGCAAGGGTGGCAAGGGCGAGGAAGACCTGGAGCACACCAACAAGTTCCTGGAGCCCACCGACGAGCACTGGGGCACCGGCGAGAAGACTGTGCCCCCGGTCATCGGCGAACCCGACTACCAGCCCTGACCTGACGGAGACCGTCCCGTGAGCAAGATCAACGTCCACCCGGAGCACATGCGTCGCTCTGGCGGCAAGTTGGCCGACTTCGGCGGCAAGCTCACCTCCGGCGGGCAGAAGCTGGAGTCAGCGGGTCAGAACCTGCTCTCCCACGCCTCCGGGGACCGGTCCGGGTTCGGCAGTGTGATCAGCAAGGCCTTCGGTCGTGGCCTGCAGATCACCGGCAAGGTCTTCGGCCAAGGCGGACGCGTCGTGGAGACCGCGGGCAAACACCTGCACACCACCGCCAACCTCCACGAGGAAGCCGACCACCACGGCGCGGGCCTGCTCAAACGCCTGCACCCTGACGCCAAGACCAGTAGCCACACCGGCGGGGGCCACAGTGCAGGTTCACGCGGTGGCCGGAGCAGTTCGGGCACCCGCACCGCGTCAGCGCGCGGGCACCTGGGCAACAACCCCCGCCAGCACGCCATCCCCAACGGCAAGAAGTGCACCGGCGGCGACCCGGTGGACATGGCCACCGGTGACGTGCTGTTTACCGAGACCGACCTGGACTTGCCCGGCGCCCTGCCGCTGGTGTTGAGTAGGACTCACCTGTCCTCCTACCGGGTGGGCCGCCTGTTCGGGCCCTCCTGGGCCTCCACCCTCGACCAGCGGCTGGAGATCGACGAGCACGGCGTGGTGTTCGTGGCCGCCGACGGCATGCTCCTGTCCTACCCGACCCCGACAGGCCAGGACGCGGTGCTCCCGGTGGAAGGCCCCCGCTGGCCCCTGCGACGCACCGAGTACGGCCACCAGGTCCACGACCCCGACACCGGACACACCCTGCACTTCGATGGCGACACGTCCCTGCAGCCGTTGACCGCGATCACCGACCGCGCCGGCGGCCGCATCGACATCGACCACGACTCCTTCGGAATCCCCGTCCAGGTACGGCATTCCGGCGGCTACCACGTCAACATCCGCTCTCACGAAGGACTGATCACCGAACTGGTCCTGCCCGGCGAGACCGAGACCGTGGTGCGCGGCTTCGCCTATGACGAGCAGCGCCGCCTTGTCGAAGTCGTCAACGGCACTGGACTGGCGCTGCGGCTCGGCTACGACGCTGAGGGGCGCCTGACGCGCTGGACCGACCGCAACGACCGGTCCTACCAGTACACCTACGATGCCGACGGGCGCTGCGTACGGGGCGAGAGCCCGGACGGGTTCCTGAGCTACACCTTCGACTACGACCGGGACAACCTGGTCACGACCGCGACCGACTCCCTAGGCCACGCCACCCGCTATCACCTCAACGACGCCCTGCAGATCACGGCGATCACCGACCCGTTGGGCGGTCAGACCCGCTTGGAGTTCGACCGGTACGACCGGTTGTCCTCGCGCACCGATCCGCTGGGACGCACCACCCGGTTCGAACGTTCAGACGCCGGTGATCTAATTCGGGTCACGCGCCCCGACGGCTCGCAGACTGTGGCCGAGTACAACGACTTCCAGCTGCCGATCATCATTGTCAACCCGGACGGGGCGATTTCCCGCTGGGAGTACGACATTGCGGGCGCGGTCGTGGCTGAGACGGACGCGCTCGGTGCGACGACCCGCTTCGGCTACGACGAGAGCCATCACCTCGCCTCCGTCACCGACGCGCTCGGCGCGATGACCAGGGTCGTGTGCGATCGGGCCGGGCTTCCGGTGGCGGTGACTGATCCACTGGGGGCGACCACCACCTACGTCCGCGACGCGTTCGGGCGAATCACCGCTGTCACGGATCCCATGGGTGGCAGGACAGAACTGGGGTGGACCGCCGGCGGAAAGTTGGCGTGGCGGCGTGAACCCGACGGCGCCGTCCAGCGCTGGTCCTATGACGGTGAAGGCAACCAGGTCGAGCACATCGATGCGCTCGGCCAGGTCAGCCGCACCGAGTACGGTGCGTTCGACCTGCCCGTCGCCCACGTCGACCGGAACGGCGACCGCACCGCGTTCACCTACAACACCGAGCTCGGCCTCGTCGCGGTGACAAATCCAGCGGGTCTGGTGTGGCGCTACGACTACGACCCGGCCGGGAACCTGATCGGCGAGACCGACTTCAACGGCCGCATCACGCGGTACGCGCGTGACCTCACCGGCCAGATGATCTCCCGCACCAACGGAGCCGGCCAGACCATCACGTTCACCCGGGACGTGTTGGGGCGAGTCGTCGAACGCCGCTCCGACAATGACGTGACCACCTTGGCCTACGACGCAGCCGATCGGATCGTCCGTGCCACCAAACGAGACGCGGACGTTGTGTCCGCCTACGACCCGCTCGGGCGGCTCGTCACCCAGACCACCAACGGCCGCGCCGTGTCCAACGCCTACGACGCGGTCGGCCACCGCGTCCGGCGGATCACGCCCAGTGGCGCGGAAACGTTGTGGCGCTACAACCTTGGCGGGCAACTCACCAGTTTGGACACCGCGTCACGAACACTGGAGTTCACGTACGACCCGGCCGGACGAGAGATATCCCGACGCGTTGGCACCGTGATGCTCGCCCAGACCTGGGACGACAACCACCGCCTGCGCACCCAGGCAGTGACCGCACCCAGCCCGGCCGGTCAGCAGCAGCTGCTCCAGCGCCGCGCCTACACCTACCGCGCTGACGACACCGTCACCAACATCGTCGACCAACTCGCCGGTGTCCGGCACTTCGACCTCGACCCCCTCGGTCGTATTACCCAGGTTGAGGGTGCCAGTCACCGGGAGAGCTACCGCTATGACGCCAGCGGCAACATCGAGCAGGCTGGCCGCCCCGATCCGAATCCGGAGCTGGCTGAAGCGCCTGGGACTCGCCAGGTCACTGGCACGCTGCTGCGCACCGCGGGCAACGTCCGTTACGACTACGACGGCCAAGGCCGAGTGACCACGCGGCAGGTGCGAACCTTGTCCGGCCAACTCCGCACGTGGCACTACGCCTGGGACGGCGACGACCGCCTGACCTTGGTCACCACCCCGGATGGGGTCACCTGGCGCTACGGGTACGACGCCTATGGCCGCCGCGTCCACAAGCAGCGCCTGACCGCCGACGGGCGGAGCGCCGAGCGGACCGACTTCATCTGGGACGGCGTGACGCTTGCGGAACAGACACATTCCAGCGGGCACACCACGACCTGGACTCACCGGCCCGACGGGGTCATCCCACTCACGCAGGCCGACCGCACGCCGGCGCGAAACGCTCCCCAGGACTGGATCGACCAGGAGTTCTACGCGATCGTCACCGATCTCATCGGTGCTCCCACCGAACTGGTCGACGACAGCGGCGCGCTGGTATGGCGCCAGGACACCACGATCTGGGGTACGGCACTGGCCCAATTCGGCCGGGTCGAGTGCCCGCTCCGGTTCCCGGGGCAGTACCACGACGTGGAAACCGGCCACGATTACAACCTCAATCGCTACTACGATCCGGCCGCCGGCGCGTATCTCTCCCCGGATCCGCTCGGGCTGGACGCCAGCCCCAACCCGCACGGCTATGTCCCGAACCCGGTCACCTGGTTCGACCCGCTCGGTCTGAAGTGCGAACCCAAGCGGATCTACGACGACTCGTCCTACAAGAAGCACGGCCGGACCGAGCGCCAGACCTCGCGGGGTGTGGCCAGCCGCGCCCCGGCCAACGGCCAGGCGGCGCTGGACCGTTCGATCGACCCCGACCCGGGCAACCCTGCCGTGTTCCGCCGCTACGGTGTGGACCACGAGAACAATGAGATCGTCGTGCTCGACCGGCATCACTTCGAGACCGGCAAGGACGGCAACATCACCAAGGAGTACTACCACGGGCACGTCCCCGATCCGGCGAAGATCCCGTCCAAGATCATGACCATGCTCAAACGGGCCGGGATGGTGGGGAAGAAGAACAACGTCCTGCCGCCGGCAAGCGACTGAGGAAGCGCACCAAGGCCATGGATGAGATCAACTGGGAGACCGGCGAGGGCTTGCTGGCCGTCGACGACCCGATCGAGGTCGACGACGCGTTCGCCCGCAACGAGAAGCATGTGGGCATCGCCGTCGTCGGCCTCGCCCTGAACAATGAGGACCTCGATGCTGTTGCCCCGCGTGTGGTTCGGGCCATCGAGTCCGAGGACGTGGAAACCCGCCGGCTCGGCTTCACCGCCGCCGGCCACACCGCCCGGTTGTTCGGAGTCCTCGATCCGCGCATCGAGCAGGCTCTGCACCGCTTCCGCAACGATGGCATCGCAGCCACCGCACTCGACGACGTCCTCCAGTACGTCACGTTCCGGCAGCTTCCCTGTTGGCTCCAAGCCGAGTCGGTCCGCCGGAAACTACGTTGGTGGATCTTGAGACGCTGACAGTCGGCGGTGACGCCAGTAGCCCGCATCTGGCCGATGAAGGCGTGACTTCGGCTGGAGTCGAGGGACCCGTGAACTGATCCGCCCGGATCAGCCCAACGGGTCACGCCACTGGAGATCGCGCCCATCTCACGAACCCACAGCACGGGCGCGGCCAGTGGCCTGGTTTGAGACTGCAGCTCTCCCGTCAACGATGTACGTCCTGCACCTTGCGCAGTAACACTGCGTAGTAAACGGTCGATGCTTTTCTCAACGGCGACGCGCACGCCGCGGAAGGGGAGAAATGGGAGACGACGTTGATCTCGTCGCTGCCAAGCGCAAGGTCGGTGGCGTCGCTCGTCAGGTGCTGGGGCACGTGCGAGCGCTGGTGGAACTGGTCGATCGTGCCACCGCGGCGCCAGCCGCACTGGAGCAAGCGGTCCGGCGTCGCGTCGACGAGTTGCTGAATGAGCAGGCCACGAGCAATCTCCGTCAGCTTCCCGCAGGGAGGCTGCGGGATGTCGTCCGCAAGGGCGTGCGGTTCGGGGAGTTGGAGAAGCGGTTTCGCACCGTGGCCGATGTGGCCGCGGTGCCGCCGTCCGTGCTACAGACCGTGCCGGGTATCGGGGCGTCGTCAGCGGAGGAGATCCACAAGGCGTCTCGGCAGCTGGCCGCGCAGGTGCGTGGCGAAGCGGCCGTTCGGTTCGATCCCGATCAGCCAGGTCGAGGCGAGACCAGCCTGCTGGCGTTGCTCATTGCGTGGCGTGACACGCAATCCGCAGTCGCGGCGCTGCATGCATCGGCCGTCAACGTTCGACCGCACCTGCACCGTCTCGCGGCCGCCGCGGAGCCGACCGGCTCGCGGGCGAAAATGTTCTTCTCCGGCAAGGCCGCACGTACCGCTGCTCTTACCGCACTCGCGCACCTCGAGCAGCTCCTCGACAGCGACAGCGCAGCTGATCTGCACCAGCGCGCGACCGCCGTGCTGCACGTCGCCCAGTACGGGAATCGACCGGCTCCCGAGGTGTGGCGCGAGTACGAACGCGACGCGGCGCGCATCAACGCGCTACTCGCCACCGTGCCTGGCGCGGTCCGCGCGACCGACGAAGAAGCGGCTCACGGCTACGCGCCGGCCGAGCTGGTCAAGCGGATCCAGGCGGTTCCGCTCAACACCGACCGGCTCAAGACCACGCTGCGGGGCTACCAGGTGTTCGGCGCCCAGTACGCGATCCTGCAGGAACGATCGATCATTGGTGACGAGATGGGCCTGGGCAAGACGATCCAGGCGCTCGCGACCGCCGCTCATCTCGCGGCGAACGGGCGCACGCGGTTTCTGGTCGTCTGCCCGGCCAGCGTGCTGGTCAACTGGATCAACGAGATCGGCAAACACACGACATTGACCGCACACGCGCTGCACGGGGCGGAGCGTGAGGGGGCGACGCGGGTGTGGCTGAGCCGAGGCGGGATCGCCGTCACAACCTTCGGCACCGTCGCCAAGTTGCCAGTTCCCCGCGATCACGGAATCCAGTTGGTGATAGTCGACGAAGCGCACTACGTCAAGAACAAGGAATCGCAACGCTCACAGGCTGTCGCCGCACTGGTGACCGGCGCCGAGCGGGCTCTGTTCCTGACCGGAACGCCGATGGAGAACCGGGTCGAGGAGTTCCGGTCACTCGTGGAACATCTACGGCCGGGCCTTGCCTCCTCGTTGGACCGGTTCGGGCGGATGGCGCGTGCGGCGAGCTTTCGGCGGGCTGTGGCGCCGGTGTACCTGCGGCGCAACCAGGAGGATGTGCTGCAGGAGTTGCCGGAGTGTCTGGAGATGGAGGACTGGGTCCAGTTCTCCGACGCCGATGAACGTGCCTACCGGGTGGCTGTCGAGTCGCGGAACTTCATGGCAATGCGGCAGGCCGCCTACGCCACGCCGAACCACCGCGACTCGGCGAAGATGGTGCGGATGCTCGAGATCATCGAGGAGTCGAAGGCCAACGGGTGGAAGGTCATCGTCTTCTCCTACTTCCGCGGTGTCCTCGATGCGGTGCAGCGAGCACTCGCCTGCGACACAGCGGGCGTGCTGACGGGATCAGTAGCGGCGGGCAAGCGCCAGCAGATGGTCGACGATTTCTCCCGGCTCGATGGGCATGCTGTGCTGCTGAGCCAGATCGAGGCGGGCGGGGTGGGACTCAACGTACAGGCCGCCTCGGTGGTGATCATCGCTGAGCCGCAGTGGAAACCCAGCACCGAGACGCAGGCGATCGCGCGCGCTCACCGTATGGGCCAGACCAGGAAAGTGCGTGTTCATCGTTTGCTGGCCAAGGATTCCGTCGACGAGCGCATGCGCGAGATCATCGAGGCCAAACAGCAGTTGTTCGAGGAGTACGCGCGCAAGAGCGCGGCCAAGGAGGCCGATGCTCGCGCGACCGACCGTTCCCTGCACCAACCGGTGGACGTGGCAAGAGACGAGGCGGTTCCCGCCGAGCAGCGGATCATTGCTTCCGAACGTCAGCGGCTCGGCCTCGACTCGAGTGTGCGGTGACCCCATGACCGTGGAAGGGCCGGCCTGGACCGCGTCAGGCCTGCGCACCGGAGCGGGCAAGTACCCCATGGCCGTCGAGCAGCACGTCATGGCCCTGGCGGCTCGCCTGGTGCCGGGAGTGACCACGGTGACGCCGCATGCGCGGTACTACGCGCTGCACACGCTGGCGGCGGCGGAAGCCGAAGAGCGTGAGCTCGACCGCCGCCAGGCACAGGACCTGCTGCGGCGGATGGAGGTCGCGCTGGCAGCCGTGTCGTTCGTCCATCACGATGGCAAGGACACCAGTCTCGGGCGTGCCCACGGCACTGATGCGTTGGCGGGCCGCTTGCGCTCAAGAACGTTGTCCATGCCGGAAGCCGCGGTGGCAGGCAAGGGCGGCTACGTCCAGGCCAGTTGGGGCTTCTCCGGCGCGTACTTCGGATCCGAGCTCATCTTGGGCCTGCTGAACGAGAAGCGTGGTCCCGGTCCAGCATGCGACGTACAGGTGTTGCGATCGGGCATGGGCGAGTTGGTGGATATCGCCCGGCGAGACGAGATCGTCTTGAGCGACCTGGCCGACTACGGTCACCTGTGTATGTGTTCGGCCGCTGGGGCGCCGGATGGGCGTTGGCTGGCGCGACTCCTTGCCGGCAGCGATTCCCGCACACCAGACCGGGAGCAGACGCAGGCGCGGAAAGACACGATCCAACTGATCGCGCGCATCATCGACACCCATCCGGTTGCGCATCTGACGCGGGACGTGGGCGACGTTCTCGCGTTCGGTGACTTCCTCGTACAAGATGAGGAGACCACACGCAACCCTGTTGCCGCGGTCTGGCGCGGTCTTGTCCTGCGCAACCACACAGTGGGAGCGTGGCGGCGCCTGTGGGCTTGGCTGGTCGACGAAGTAGCCGGACTCACGCACATCTCCGATGTCGCCAGCGCGTTCGCCGACCGTCTGCCCCCTGGCCCACTCAGCTCCTTCCTGGACAGCCTGCCAGGCAACACCCTGCCCTCGGGACAGCCGGCCGACGCCGAGCGACAGCTGTGGAACGGCTACAACGCGCCAGACCGGGACCTGGCGATCCTGGCCGTCGGGGCGCGCAGGGTTGACGAGCTGACCGGTGACTCACTTGACGTGTTCGCGGGTCGTCGGGATCAGGAGCTCACGCCCGCCTGGTTCGCGGCGCTGCTCGCCGATGCTCGTTCGATGCCCGCCAGGGATTTCGCCGTCAGACTGACCAAGATCTTGATAGCGCGTAGTGAGCGAGTAGCCCTGGCGAAGGCCCGGCGTCGTGCCGACGGCACCCTGTGGTTCCCGGCGCGGCTGCGCGTGCTGGAGGACGGCTGGCTCTACCGGGTGGGCGAGGAGGGACGCGGCGACGTGAACATGCGGCTCGACAGGCTGGGCAACGTGCTGGCTGGCGCCGGGGTGCTCGCGTGGGAAGACGGCGTATGCACCGTGACGACTCTGGGGAGGGAGTTGCTTGCCTGAGCACGACGATCCGCAGGAGTTCGGCGTCGCGTCACCGTTGACCTGGCTTCTCGCCGAGGAAGCTCACGGAGATCGACAACTCGAGCACGCGCTCTTCCTCGGCTTCACCCTCGACCTCGGCTTCTTCGAGGCCATGGCACTGGGACCGCTCCGAGCCTCCGGCGCCCGCGTCACCGTCGTCGGAGATGCCGAGATGAGCTGGCCCGACCCCCGCGCGGTCCGGCAAGCCGGCCGCACCTATCTGGCAGGGCTGGCGCAGTGCCCAGGCGCATTCCATCCGAAACTGGTTGTCCTGGTGGGGCAGCAGAGATGCCTCGCGGCCGTGGGCTCGGGCAATATCACTCTCGCGGGATGGCAGAACAACGCCGAACTGTGGACCGTGTTTCACGGCACGCCCGAGGGCTCACCAAAGGCGATCTCGCAGGTTTCCCATTGGATGCGCGACCTCCCAGGGCACGTGAGATTGTCGGCCGGGGTCGCGGATGCTCTGTCAGCAGCCGCATCTCAACTCGAGATCTTCCCCTCCTCGGACAGTCCGCTGGTACTGGACAACCTCGAGAGTCCGTTGCTGGACCAGATTCCCGAAGGAGCAGTCGATGAACTGCGCGTGTTCGCGCCCTTCCACGACCCAGGCGCTGTCGCGCTCACGGCGCTCATCGCGCGGTTGGCACCGGCGAACCTGAAGGTCGCCTTTCAACCCGAAAAGACTGTCCTCGACGGCCCCGCGTTGTCGCGGATACTGCATGACAACAACGGCGAGCTGATTGTTGATGACGAGGCCAGGTACCGGCACGGGAAGCTGGTCGAGTGGTCGACCAGCGGCAGGACGTTCACGCTCACCGGCAGCGCGAACCTGTCCTCTGCGGCGTTGTGCAGAACACCCGCCACAGGCGGAAACTGCGAGCTGGCGGTGCTTTCCGAAGTGCCGCAATCGAAGATGCCGGAAGGGCGCTTTGCTCCTCCTACCGTGGTGGCGTCTCAGCGGTTCACAATGCGTGCGACGCGGCGCGAGGGACCAGCGCTTCTCGGCGCAACCCTGATCGACGGAGGAGCTCGCGTCGAGCTCGTCCGGTCCCTGCGAGCGCCGGGCGTGCTGGAGCTGTCGCCGGCGCACCTGTCACCGGATGACTGGGTTGAAGCGGTCGACGTGCCAACAGGGGTGCTGGAGCTGGTGGTTTACGGCAACATCGCGGCGGGCAGCAGGTGCAGGCTCGCTACTGTCGACGACGAAGGTGCGCGGGTTGCGAGCGCGGTTGTCTTCGTCGTTGATCCGCAGAAGGCCGCACAACGACCCGCCCATGTCCGGACGCAGGAGCGCACGACCAAGCCGAACGAGCTTCTCGCGGACAACGCCCTGCTCGAACAATTCATCTCGGATCTCGTCAGCCTGCGTGCTGGCCTGGTCACCAATCCATCACGAGCGGGCTCTGCGGCGCGCACGTCCGGCCGTCCCTCTTCCGAAACTGCAGGAGAAGCCGAGACCTGGCGCTCCTACGTGGACAGATGCAGTGACCGTCTCGGACTGCCGTTGGTCAATTTTGCATTGGGGTGCCACCTCGACAAGGAAGCAAGTGTTCCTGACTCCAAGGCTGTGTGGTCGGAGAACCTCTCTGGCAACGACGAGGAATCCGGCCTCGATGAGGACAGCGCTGAGGATCTTGTAGAGCAGACCGCGGATCACGCCGAGAACGAGCAGCTTCAGGAAGATCCCGGATGCCTGGGAACCGCCACACTACGACGACTTCGTCGCTGGGCGAAGGAACTTGTCGAAATCGTCGGCAGTCTCGGTCCCATCGAGCGGCTGCTCGCCACTCGCCTGCTGCTCACGATCACAGCCATGGGAGCCTGGCGATCCGATGAGCTCGAGTGGTTTCCCCTCGTTGCGAAGACGCTGACCGTACTGGGACGCAGTGAGGCTCCGCCGGCCGAGGTCGAAGCGCAGACGGGCAGCCTGGTCGCCGTCGGCCTGGCGCTGTTGCGGATGCATGCGCCGCGGCACGAGCAGACTGGTGAAGCGGTGCGGTACCAGGAGTCAGTCGAGTCGGTCGCGCATCTCCTGCCTGCTGCGGAACCCGAACTGGTCGCCGAGTACGCGACCAGGCTGACGACGCGATTCGGAGGACTGGTTGACACCGAATCCGTTCTGGCGCTTGCCGATGAGATCGTGCAGGCCGATCCGATGGCGGACGCGGTACTGGCTCTTCGTGAAAAAGGCAGGGAGGCACATGCAGACAGTCCCCACGTTCTGCATGTGACTGGCGATTTTGGCAACCCGGTCGTTGCAGCCCTCGATGCCATCGCGGCTGTGGCCAGAGGCAACACCGTCGCAGCGTGGGCCAGCAACAGCAAAGGACGCTGGGCACTGCTGGTTTGGCGCAAGCCAGATCTTTACCGAGTGGAGCGGGACAAGCGCGGACTGGTGTTGTGGCGACAGTACCGCCTCGATCGACGCCTCTCGCTATCAGCGCTCGCCCATGCTCGTGACTTCGACCTCGCGCAGCAAGTACCTCGTCGTGCACTGGTACAACCAATCCCCGACGCCGTAGAACTGATTCGTACGCTGGGACTGGATCCGACAACGCCACCCGTCTGTCCAGTGGTGTGAGCTCACAGCTCTGGACAGGTCGTCCGACAGTTGGCCGCCCGCGTGGGCTTGCCGACGGCGGCAATTGGAAGATGCCCGGCCTGTAGCCACCGTCGCAGCACTCGACGGCCGTAGTTGTTGGTACCCGCGATCCGGTCCAACTCCGCGCCGGTCGGCGTGCGGCCATTGGACCGTTCGGTCACGTAATAGGCCCACATCCGCTGCTCCGCGGTCGGCTCGTCCAGCGAGCGAGACCCGTCCGGGACGCCAGCGAGACGCACCACCTGCTCAGTCTGGCCATCGGTTTCCCCTGTCTCGCCGGTCTCGGTGCTGGTCTCGCTCAGGGTCTCGGCGCGGTGCCGCTTGAGCGCGCGGTTGAGCAACTCGACCGCCAGCAGCAGCGCCAGCGGCGGGCACGCCGCGACCGCCACGGCGAACACGCTCAGCTCCGGGGCCGCCGCCACGTTCGCGCACAGCGACAAGCAGATCCCGAAGACGAAGGCGAGCCACGCCGCCCACTGGCCGTCGGCGCGGCGGCCGTGGCCGGTTTTCCACAGCTCCACCGTGGCCGTGGTCAACAGCCCGTCGACGATCAGTGGCCAGATCGCCGCGGTGGCCTCGTCCGCGCCGAACCGCAGCGCAACTCCCGCCCGTGTCGATATGAGGCGTATACCGCGTCGAGGGCGACCAGCGCGGTGCAGGAGCACTGCACCCCCAGCGCGCGGTCCTGCCGAGTCGAGGTTGCCGTGGCGTTCACCGCAGCACACCTCGTGCCGTGTACCGCGCATTATCCGCACAGAAGCCGACGCAGGCGAACACCTACGAGCCGGTTACCGCCGGCCCACCGGCACATGCGGAACCCGGACGCGGAGGTAGTCAGCTCCGCACACCACGCAGGACAGCCCGTCGGCCTGCAGCGCGCTCAGCTCGGCGATGATCGTGTCGCGGCTCATCGGGGACCACACGCTGTCAGGCGACGGGGGCCCACCGGGCGGATCGTGATCTTAGGGCCTTCGACCAGCACTGAGCGGTTCGTATGCTGATGCGTTAGGCCTACTCTTTGTTTGAGTCCGTCTGATCGAGCGCTTTCCGCTGGTCGGGCGGGCTATCTACATTATGTACGCTGAGCGTGCTGGTCTATCGCCGCATCCTCGGGTCTTGCGAGGGGTCGGCGTACATCGGCGGGCAGCCGTGCTCGACGGCGTCGGGGCGCAGTTCGTAGTGCCAGGGTTCGTTGCGGTAGATCTGGCATAGCCCGTACCTGGCGCCGTGCTTGGACAGCCAGGCCGTGGCATCGGAGGGCCCGATGTCGACCGCGTCCCCCGACACGTGAGCGGACGTGTCGGGAGTGGCCACCCAGCGGGCGGCTTCCTGTTCTGAGCCGTACTTCGAGACCGCCTCACGGCGTAGTTGTTCCTGGTATTCCCGGGAACGCCAGCCACCATTGACGAAGAACTCGATCCCGTCGTCCGCGGCATCAGTCGCGGCTCGGCGCAGGGCACCGAGCAGATCGGGCTCGAGGTTGGCCACGGCCGGAGTCTGGTCATCGAAGACCGACACGGGGACGGGGACAGCGCCATGTGCCTTGCCAAGGGAGTGCCGGACGGCCGATTCGCTGTAGCGCATGCCTCCAGTCAAGGCAGCGTGGTGTTGCCAGCCCGTAGTCGGTTTTCGGTATGCCGACGATATGCGCCGGTCCGTAGCATCGGGGGCATGCGTGTGTTGGTCGTCGAGGACGAGCCCTACATGGCAGCCGCTATCCGCGATGGGCTGCGCCTGGAAGCGATCGCGGCCGACATCGCCGGTGACGGCGACACCGCTCTGGAGCTGTTGGGCATCAACGCATACGACATCGCCGTCCTCGACCGCGACATTCCCGGCCCCTCCGGTGACGAGATCGCCAAACGCATCGTCGCCTCCGGCAGCGGTATGCCGATCCTCATGCTGACCGCCGCCGATCGTCTCGACGACAAGGCCACCGGGTTCGAGCTCGGCGCCGACGACTACCTCACCAAGCCGTTCGAACTGCAAGAGCTCGTGCTCCGTCTCAGAGCACTCGACCGCAGGCGCGCGCACAGCAGGCCCCCTGTACGGGAGATCGCCGGTCTGCGTGTGGATCCGTTCCGCCGCGAGGTCTACCGCGACGGCCGGTACGTCGCGCTGACCAGGAAACAGTTCGCGGTGCTCGAAGTCCTCGTCGCCGCCGAAGGAGGTGTCATCAGCGCCGAAGAACTCTTGGCGCGAGCATGGGATGAGAACGCCGACCCGTTCACCAACGCCGTGCGCATAACTGTCTCGGCACTGCGCAAACGGCTCGGCCAACCCTGGATCATCGCCACTGTGGCCGGCGTCGGCTACCGCATCGACCCAGCGGCCGGCACCGGCGGTGCGGGAGGGGCCCGTGACTAGACCGCCTGGTTTGAGCGTCCGCCTCAAACTCACCCTCAGCTACGCCGGGTTCCTCATGCTCGCTGGTGCCTTGCTGCTCGCCCTGTGGGCGGTCCTGCAAACGTTCTTCCAGCACCCGCTGATCGAAGACATGAGATCCGGCATCGGCGGGGCGTTCGCTCCAGGTCGCTCCGCAACACAGCGAGCCTTCGGCCTGGCGGGCGCCGGGGTGCTCGCGTTCCTGCTGGTGTTCGGTCTCGTGGGAGGGTGGATCCTTTCCGGCCGCATGCTCGCACCGCTGACTCGCATCACGGAGGCGACCCGCCTGGCCTCGAACGGGTCGCTCTCCCACCGGATCCGGCTACCGGGCCGCAACGACGAGTTCCGCGAACTCGCCGACGCCTTCGACACCATGCTCGCGCAACTCGAAGCGCACGTCTCCGAACAGCAGAGATTCGCCGCCAACGCCTCCCACGAACTGCGCACTCCGCTGGCGATCACTCAAGCTCTCCTGGACGTCGCCCGCAACGATCCAGGCTCCGACACCGGCGAACTCGTCAAGCGCCTCGGCTTCGTCAACACCCGGGCGATCGACCTCACTGAAGCGTTGCTCCTGCTCAGTCGCGCCGACCAGCGATTCACCCGAGAACACGTCGACCTGTCCCTCATCGCGGAAGAGGCCGCTGAGACGCTCCTGCCCCTCGCCGAAAAGCACGGCCTCACCATCGAGACCTCCGGCGACATCACCCCCACCAGCGGCTCACACGCGCTCCTGTTGCAGATGACCACGAACCTTGTGCACAACGCCATCGTCCACAATCTCCCCGAACACGGCACCGTGCGGGTCAACACCGCCATCCGCTCTGGGGCGGTCGAGTTGGCCGTCGAAAACACCGGCCCGAAGCTCTCACCACAGCTGGTCTCGACACTCACCGAACCGTTCCAGCGCGGCACCGGACGCGTACGTGGTGACCACGCGGGTGTCGGCCTTGGCCTCGCGATCGTCAAAAGGATCGCCCAAGCACACGACGGAACACTCGCCCTCACGCCCTGCCCCGCAGGGGGGTTGCGTGTCACGGTGCGACTACCCGCCGCGCCGTCATGAGGCGAACCCGCGTCGCTCGGCGACCGCGGTGAGCACGTGCCGGGCCAGGACGACGTCCGCGTCAGCTGCGCCGGCCGCCGACGCGCGGCCCGACATCGCCGCGATCCGCTCGGGATCGGTGAGCACCGGGATCAGGGTGGTCTCGATCCAGGCCGGGTCGAGGTCGGCGTCGTCGACGAGCAGCGCCCCGCCGGTCGCGACGACCGGCTCGGCGTTCAGCCGCTGCTCACCGCCGCGCAGTGGCAGCGGGACGTACGCGGCCGGCAGGCCGACAGCGGCCAGTTCGGCGCACGTCATCGCCCCCGAGCGGCAGATCGCGAAGTCGGCTGCGGCGTAGGCGTACTGCATCTGGTCGACGTAGGGGATGACGACGTAGGGCGGGTCGGCGGGGTCGCCGTCCGGCACCTCGACCACGTGGCCAGGCCCGGTGATGTGCAGCACCTGCACACCGTTCGCCCGCAACGCCGAGGCGGCGCCGGACACCGCGGCGTTGATCGCCTTGGCGCCCTGCGAACCACCGGTGACCATCAGTACCGGCCCGCCGGGTCGCAGGCCGAACCGCTGCCGGGCCGCGTCGCGCAGCGCGGGTCGGTCGAGCCCGGCGATCGCCGGCCGCAGCGGGATCCCGATAGCGGTGGCGTGAGCCAGCCGGACATTCGGCGAGGCGGTGAACACGTGCGTCGTCATCCTGGCCGCCAGCCGGTTGGCCACCCCGGGCCGGGCGTTCGCCTCGTGGATGACGATCGGCAGGCCTTGCTTGCGGGCGGCGAGGTAGGCCGGCATGGCCACGTAGCCGCCGAAGCCCACCACGACCTCGGCCCGCACGCGGTCGAGCACCGCCGCGGCGGCCAGCACCGAATGGTGCAGCCTGCCCGGTGTCCGCAGCAGGGCCCGGCTCAGTGTGCGCGGCAGCGGCACCGGCGGGATGAGTTCGAGCGGGTAGCCGCGGGCCGGGATGAGCGTGGTGTCCAGGCCACGGACGGTGCCGAGGGCGGTGATCTCGGCCGTGGGCTCCAGCCTGCGCAGCGCGTCGGCGAAGTTCATCGTGGGCTCGATGTGCCCGGCCGAATGGCCGCCGGCGACAACGACACGCGGTGCCGTCACATCCGCCCCCAGACGCCCAGCAAACTGATCTTCATGACGGTTGGTGTCGTTGAGATCGCGGAGGAACCGGGATGAACTCCTTGTTTGGTCGAGGTGACCGCGGCGTCGGCGGAGTGTGCTGATCGTATCTGCATGCCTTCCCCTGTTGACAACTCAACGCTTTGCAATTTCCTCAACCGACTCGACTACGCGACTGGAAAATCGAAATAGGTGTCCGGGTAAGGTTCTTCCTTCAGTGTGTAATGCCACCACTCGTAGTCGTATGAATCGAAACCGCTGGCCGCCATGACAGAACAGAGGTGTTGACGGTTTCTCGCTTCAACCTGACTGATTCCTCGCGCGCCATGGTGTGAGACCGAATCCATCAGATCATGGTCGCCACCCATGGGAACGAGTTCACCGGTGGCCAGGTGGTAGAGCGTCAAGTCGACGGTGCTGCCCCGACTGTGACCCGACCTGGCCGCCACGTATCCTTGTTCGAACATCTCGGCCCTGTCGATATTCGGGTAGTGCCGAAGCTTCGTCCGGCCATCCTCCGGTTGTTGCGACCAGCGTAGAAAACAATCTACGGCGCGTTGCGGACGGTAACCATCCCAAAGAAGCAGGCCGAAGCCAAGGGCTGCGGCCTCTTCCCGCGCTCGTTCCAGGGCCGCGCACAAAGCCCTCGTGCCAACAATTCGGTTTACCACATACCCGTCCACCGGTTTGCCGGTGAAATTATCCCAGGTGGCGTACTTGGCATCCCAACGTATTCCGGATACAACCTCGTCAACAAGGACGAAATCATCTCTCATCGTCATTTCCCTGCCAATGCCAACGACACGATCCGGTCGATCACTTCGGCAAACGGCAGTCCCGCGGCGGTCATCATTCTCGGATAGCGGCTGTAGGAGGTCATACCAGGCAATGTGTTGACCTCGTTGAGCACCACTTGGCCGTCTTCCTTGAGGAACATGTCCACCCGCGACAGCCCGCTACATCCCAGGACGCGGTATACGGCCTTCGCTGTCTCCTGAACGAGCGCGCGCGACTCTGTCGAAATGTCTGCGGGAACGACTATTGTCGAGTTTTCGGAACCGCTTTCAGGGTCGCTCTCCTGGTGGATTTTGAAAAAGCCGTGAGACAGCGAGATCTGATCCACCTCGCCTACGATCAAGTCGCGATCGTTCCCCAGGACGGCACATCCGACCTCGCTGCCGACGACAGCCTCTTCGATCAACACCTTCGAGTCGTACTGTCTTGCGGTCTCCAGCGCGCGCGAGAGTTCTTCCTTGCGAGACACCTTGCTGACGCCGAAAGACGAACCCGAACGGGCCGGCTTGACAAAGACGGGATAGGTGAGCTGGTCGGGATCAATGTCCTCGTCCGCCGTGACGATCCAGAAGTTCGGCGTAGCGATTCCCGCGCTGCTGGTGACGAGGTACGTGAGGGATTTGTCCATGCACAGGGCAGAACTTTGGACACCGCAGCCCGCGTACGGGATGCCGGAGAGTTCCAACAGTCCCTGTATCGCACCGTCTTCACCGAGTTTGCCGTGCAGAACGGGCAATACCAGGTCCAGGGGGATCGTTTCGTATTTCCCCTCCTCCAGTACCAGCAGTCCCTGTACGCTTCGGTCAGGTGACAGAACGGCCGGGCGGCTGCTGCCGTTTTCCCAGTTCGTGTCGGGGCTGTCGCAAAGCTTCCACGCACCGCTGTTCGTGATACCGATCCAGAACGGCTCGTACTTTTCGGTATCGAGGTATTTTGCGACCTCTTGCGCGGATTTGACGGAGACAGGATGTTCCTCGGAACAACCTCCGAACACGATCCCGATTTTCGGCCTATCCACGCTGACTCCTGCTTTCAAATTTCAGGCAGTTGGTAATAGAATTTTCGACCGTGTCACTCAGGGTGCGGTCCGTGTAGTAGGCGGTGTGCGGACTGATGAACACATTCGACAGCTCGTGTAGCCGCAACAACGATTTGCTTTCGATGGGTTCGCTTCTGCGGTCGGCGTAGAATATCCCTTCCTCTCCTTCGAGGACGTCCAACGCCGCGCCGCCCAATTTGCCGCTTTCCAGGGCTCGAACGAGGGCCTCGGTATCGACAAGCGAACCGCGTCCGGTGTTGACGACGAACGCACCGTGCTTCATCTGCTCGATATGTTGGCGATCGAGGAGATGGTGCGTTTCCGCATTAAGCGGTGTATGAAGCGTCACAATGTCACTCCGTCGCAGCAACTCGACGAGAGGAACGTAATCGGCGCGAGTTGTGGGGAAAACGTCATTGGCTATTATTCTGCAGCCAAAGCCTCGCAGTCTGTCCATGACCGCGGCGCCGATGCGTCCCGTTCCGATGACCCCGACGGTCAGGTCGCGTAGTTCCCTCCCGCGCACCTCGTTCAGTCTGTAGTCATGAACCTCCGCGCGGCGGATGACGGACTTTGCGTGCCGTAGCGCCATCAGCATCAACATCAGGGTGTAGTCGGCAACACTGTCGGGCGAATAGATGACATTTTCGACGAAAATGCCGACACTCTTCGCATACGCCACATCGAGATGATTGTATCCAATACTTCTCGTTGAGATGTATTTTACGCCGACTTGGCTCAGTGCAAGAAGGGTGGAGTTCGTGATTCGAGTCTTGTGGCCGACACTGATGCACCGGTTTCCGGAAGCCAGTTCCACATTGACCTCGGACACTGCGGCCTCTGTCATGGTTGGCATTACGCCAAAGCGAGGCGCCATCCGTCGGAACAAGACAGCCTCGTCCTGCTCGCATCCATAAACCGTAATTTCTGTCGTTGGGATGACAGGGTGCGGCGAAGACGCCAGCGATCGGGTGCGGCAGTCCGCTGTTCGCGCCGGTTCGCTGTAGGTCATGCCTTCCAGTCAAGGCAGTGCGGTGTTGCCAGCACGTATGCGGGTTTCGATACGTCGACAATATGTTACCATTCGGTAACATCGAGTGCGTGGTGCTTACCAGCGACTTTTTGGCTGGGTTCGAGTTTGAGAACTTCCTACTATGGCGGCGGTCATTCGGGTTGTGACCTGCGGGGATGTGTGACTGGCGGTGTGGTTCGACGAAGGGTGGCCGGGATGGGTGCTCGGCTGGCGGGGCGGAAACTGGGCGAGGCGTTGGAACGGCCGCGCTCGTGTTTTCGGCGGATCGAGCCGTTCGTGCAGGCCCGTAAGTACGCTCGGGCGGTGACGAGCGGGATGCCGAAGCGGAACGGATGGACCGTTGCCGAGCATGTCCTGGACCGGACGCCGGACACGACGCGGCCGCTGCCGAACAGACGGGATCCGGCCCGATTTCCACTGCGGGGACGAGGTCTACGGCAACTGCACCGAGTTGCGGGAGCACTTCGAGGCCGCCGAGCAGGCATACACGCCGCGGGGCCGGCAACACTTCCGGATCACGCTGCCCAGCGGGGGCGGTACTGTCCTGCGCCCAGACGACAGTGGGAAACCCGCTCTGCCGGCAAGGGCTCCACAGGAGACCGGTGGTGCGCGTGAGCGTGGCTCAGCACCGCCTCACCCCGGCATCGCCCCGCTCGTCCGCAAACACCCGCGCACCAGTGAACCGGCCCTCCACCGCCGCTTCGGGCCCGAGAGACAACTGCTCACCACGACACGGCTGATCCCCCGCCGCCGGGCCGCAAGGCATGTTTGGCTGGATGTCGGTCCTGCACACTGAACGTGCTGGAGCAAATCTGGAGCAGGGGTCAGGATTACCGCGAAACAGGGGCAGGCTTTTGCTTCAGGCCTACGTCACCCAGTCGGGCATTCTTCGGTGAGGAATCTCCCGCTGGCCCGCTGACTCATTCAACAGGCTCGCCGGGACGTCTATCGACGTGACCCGGGTTGTTGCCGCTGCGGCCTAGCTAGGGCCCAACCGGACGCGAAGTTGATCCTGCTTGGTCCCGCCGCCAGAGCGGCCCAGATGGGCGCAGGCCGCTCGGCCTGCCAGCAGTCGGCATCGACGCATGTCAGCGCTCACTGGTCGGAACGAAATCGGCCGAGACCGCCGTGACGGAGGTCGGCGCGCCAGTGCTTGGCATCGGCGTGGGCACAAACAACCACTCCCTGCCGACACGCTGCGCCTGCAGCTTGTATGACCGGACCCCGTGAACTGATCCACCTGGGTCAACCCGGCGGGGTCACGCCACACCGCCCGCCACAACGGGGCCAGTGCGGGTGACAGGTTCGGGACATTTTCCACGATGTGTCACAGGATGGGGCGGACCGAACCGGGAGGTGCTGGCACCATGGGTGCCCGTGGCGGTGGTCGAGGTGAGTGAGCGGTCAGTGCGGCGGCGAGCCGATGCGCGGTCCTTCGAGCGGGGGCAGGCGTATTTCAAGGCTGGTCGGGTGCGTCGGCTCACTGTCGCCGGGACGACGGTCACCTCGATCGTGGACGGGACCAGCGTCTACCGGGTGCGGCTGGAGATCACCTCGACCGGGCTGGACGGGCGGTGCAGCTGTCCCTATGGGGCCGAGGGCGTGTTCTGCAAGCACTGTGTCGCGACGGCGCTGGCCTGGCTGGAAGAAGGGGGCGAGGTCGGCGAGCCCCGCCCGCAGCCGGTCACCGACGAGCGGCTGCGGGAGTTCCTGCTGGGCAAGGATCCGACGTGGCTGGTGGAGCAGTTGCTGGCCGTGGCTCGGGCGGATCCGCTGCTGCGTGCCCGGCTCGACGTCGCCGCGGGCGCAGACGTCCATGACGCCTACGACGACCGGGCGCTGCGGGAACGTCTCGAAGGGGCGATCGAGATCGGCTACTTCGTGGAGTACGGGGAGGCGTATTCGTATTTCCAGGGTGTCGGCGAAGCGCTGGACGCGGTGGCTGAGCTGGTTGATGCCGGTTTTCCGGATGTCGCCGTGACACTGGCCGAGTACGCGCTGGGGTTGCTGGAGGAAGCGGCCGACCGGGTCGACGACTCCGACGGGGGCCTGCGTGAGGCCATCGGCCGGGCCGAGGAGATCCACCTGGACGCCTGCTCGGCCGGTGAGCCCGATCCGGTTTCGCTGGCGGAACGACTGGTGGAGCGCGCGCTGGCCAGTGACTACGAGGTGTTCCTGACCGCGTTGCCGGACTACGAGCTGGTGCTGGGGCCTGCGGGCATGGCGCGCTACCGGGAGTTGGTCGAGCAAGCATGGAACGACCTGCCACCCAAGAAACGGAATGACTACAGCACTCGCCGGTTCGTCGTCACTTACCTGATGGAACAGTTGGCCGAGTGTTCCGGTGGTGCCGACGCGCTGATTGAGGTGCTGGCCAGGGACGTGTCCAGCGGTTACGACGTGCTGCGGATCGCCGAGCGGCTGTGTGCCGACGGCCGCGACGACGAGGCCCTGGACTGGTTGGGGCGGGGCATGGCGGAGTTCCCGCCCGACTCGCGACTACGGTCGCTGGCCGCCGACTGCCACCTGCGCGCCGGTCGTCGTGCGGAGGCGGGAGAGCTGTTGTGGGCGAACTTCGCCGATCACCCGGTGCTGGAGAACTACATCGCGTTGCACAACGCGATGGCCGAGCAGTTCCCGGCCTGGCGTGACCGGGCGGTCGCGACGTTGCGGGAGGAGCCAGCCGCGTCGGCGAGGTTCACACCGGTGCCGTACGCCCGCCCGGCGGGGCGGTCGGTGCTGGTCGAGGTGCTGTTGTGGGAGGGGGATGCGCAGGCCGCGTGGCAGGCGGCGGTGGACGGTGGCTGCCGGGATGAGCTGTGGCTGCGGGTGGCCAGGGAGCGCGCCGCGACCCATCCTGCCGACGCGATCCCGGTCCTGTTGGCCGCCGCCGACCAAGCGATCGGCCACAAGAACCGGAATTCCTACAAGACGGCCGCCGGCCTGCTGACCGAAGCCGGCGTGCTGTTCGCCCGCTGTGACCGGCCGGATGACTTCCGGTCACACCTCGCCGCACTGCGCGACGCACACCGGCCCAAACGAGCGTTGCGCGAGGAACTCGACCGCGCGGACCTGCCCTGATGCCTTGGGTCACCTTCCCGGTTCAGGTGCTGTCCGGCATGGCATAGCCAAGCTTGAGCACGGCGGCGGTGATGTGGCCTCGTCGTCATGAGCCGCGTCGATGCAGTGGCCAGAACGTGCTGTGGCGCAAAGGCATGTGCGGCGTGGTGGCCCAGCTTCACGCTGGCCGGGCTGGAGCAGGGGTGCGTGTTGAACCACTGGCAGTGTGAGGAACAGGGGCTCGAGTCCACTCAGCACCAAGAGGCCTGTATTCGCGGAGAGCGTGAATGCAGGCCTCTTGTTGTTTGTTCTGGGGGCCGGGCCTCACAGTTCGCGGATCGATCGAATCCTCAGCTCAGCAGCCCGCGGTCGTAGGCCAGGGACACGGCCTCGGTGCGGCTGCTCGCGCCCAGTTTGGCCATGACCCGTGACAGGTGCACGCTGGCGGTCTTCTCGCTGATGTAGAGCTGGGCGCCGACTTGGCGGTTGGTGAGCCCGTTGGCGACAAGTTCCAGCACGGAGCGCTCACGGGGCGTCAACGTGCTGGGCGGCTCGGGCGGTGCCTCCTGCTCGGACAGCGTGATGCGGGCGCGCTTGGCCAGCGCGGTGATGGCGGCCCGCAGCGGTTCGGTGCCCAGGTCGACGGCCGTGTCGTGGGCCTGGCGCAGCACTTGCACGGCTTGCGGACGGTCGCCGCGGGCGAGCAGCGCGGTCGCGAGCCGCCACTGCGCGAGGGCCCGCCAGTACGGCATGCGCCGCGCCTCATGTACGGCCACCTGCCACAGCGCGGGTTCGTCGTGCCCGTGCAGGCGGCTCGTCTCGGCCGCCACCCTGGCCTTCATGGCCCGGGCCTCGGGCGCGCGCTGCTCGAAGCTGAGGTGCCCGTCGGTCGGCCAGTGGCTGTGCAGTTGCGGCATGGTCAGGAACTGCTCACCCGCGCTGACCGCCCGGTCCAGGGTGGCGTGGTCGCGGCGGCGGCGCGCCCGCTCGGCCACGTCGGCCATGGCGGACACGCCGATGCAGGCGATCCACAGCGCGTTGGGCACCTCCATCCTGGCCTGGGCCGCGAGCCAGTTCATCGCCTCACGGGCTCGTTCGACGGCCCGTTCGGGCTCGTTGCGCCACAGTGCGGCCTCAGCCGCGGCGATGGCGGTGGTGGTCCGGGTCAGCGCGTCCCTGGAGTGCTCCTCCAACCCGCGCACCGTGGCGTCCAACTGCTCGAACTCACCCTGGGCGGCCAGCACGCACAACGTCGAGGCGCGCACTCGTGCCGCGGCCAGCGGCGGCGCCTCGGTGACCTGGGCCGCGGCCCTCGCACCGGCCCAGTCCCCGATGAGGAACCGGACCCAGGCCAGCCCGCAGCGGGCCCGCACCCCGCCGTCGGCCCAGGGCAGCCCGATCTCACCCGCGCGACGGCAGGCCAGTTCCAGCTCGGCGACCGACTCCGCGATCCGGTCCTGGAAGAACAGGTTGATCGACATGTTCAGCCGGGCCCGGTACTCCACCTGGTACGCGCCGATCCCCACGGCCCTGCGGATCGCGCGCTGGCAAAGCTGGATCGCCTCGCCGGTGCGGCCCTCCCACTCGGCGAACACGGCCAGCGTGATGGTGGCGTCGGCCTCCACCGCGCTCGCGCCCACCCGCCGGGCGTCGGCCAGCGCGGCCTCGGCGCAGACCCGCAGCTCGTCCACGGTCAGCCCGTGCTCGGCGGTCCACACCCACACCCTGGCCCGCAGCGCGAGCACCTTGGCCCGCGCCGCGCTGGGCGGCCGGTCGCGGACCAGTTCCCAGGCCTCGTCCACCACCGTGGACACCTCGGAGCCGTACACGTTGAGCGGCAACAGGGTCGTCGCCAACTGGTGCCGCGCGTAGGCCCGCGACTCGGGTGCGGCCGTGGCGTCCGCTTTGGCCACGGCGGTTCTGGCGTACGCGGCGGCCCGTTCCGGTTCGCCCGCCGCGGAGGCCATCACCGAGGCCGTCCACAGCAGGGACAGCTCCGCGGACCCGGTCAACAGCTCGGGATCGGGCACCACGTCCCACAGCTGCAAGGCCTGCTCCAGGTGCCGCAGTGCCTCGCTGGGCGCGCGCATCTCACTGGCCTGGTTGGCCGCGCGCACCGAGGCGACCAGCGCGGTGGGCAGGTCGTGGCTGCGCATGCTGTGGTGGGCCAGCGCAGCCGAGGCGCCCTCGGCCTCCGCGACGCGCGCGTAGCCCGCGTGCACCCGGACCCGCTCACCGGGCAGCAGATCCCCGTACACCGTCTCGCGCAGCAGGGCGTGCCGGAACGCGTAACCGTCCCGATCGGACACCAACACGTTGTGCTGCACCGACTCCTGCAGCGCCTCCTCCAGTTCCGCCTCGGGCAGCCCGGACACGGCGTGCAGGGTGGTGTGCGCCACCGACCGCCCGGCGCCGGCGGCCACGCGGATCACCCGGCGGGCGGGTTGGCTCAGCCGCTCCACCCTGGCCAGCAGCAGCTCGGCCAGCCCGGTCGGCACCCCGCCCCCGGCACCGTAGACGGCGGTCAGCTCCTCGCAGAAGAAGGCGTTGCCCTCGGAGCGCTCCACGATGCCGCGCACGGCCTGCTCGGGCAGCGCCCCGTCGGTCAGCGCGGACACGAACGCGCCCGCCTCGGCCTCGTCGAACGGGGCGAGCTCGATTCGGTCCACAGTGGACAGACGGCTCAGCTCGGCGAGCACCGGCCGCAGCGGGTGCCTGCGGTGCAGGTCCTCAGCCCGGTAGGTGGCCAGCACCAGCACTCGCTGCGCGTCCAACCGGGACAGCAGGAACCGCACCAGGTCGCGGGTGGAGGCGTCGGCCCAGTGCAGGTCCTCCAGCGCCAGCAGCAGTCCGCGCTCCCCGGCCAGCTCACCCAGCAGGCCGTGCACCGCGTCGAACAGGCGCAACTGCTCCATGGCCTGGTCGGCGCCGGTCCGCCCGTCGGGCGCGGCCAGACCGGGCAGCAGCCTGCCCAGCACCGGCCGCTGCCGCAGGGACTGCGCGTGCTCCTCGTCCAGCCCGCTCAGCGCCTCCACGAACGGCAGGTAGGGCAGGCCCACCTCGCCCACGTCCAGGCAGCGCCCGGTGAGCACGGCCATGCCGCGCGACCGGGCGTGCTCCACCAGTTCGGCGAGCAGCCTCGACTTGCCAACGCCCGCGTCGCCGGAGATCAGCACGGCCCCCGCCTGGCCGGTGCCCGCCGCGGTCAGCGCCGCGTGCAGGCGATCCAGCTCGGCACGGCGTCCGACCAGCGGGACTCCGGATCCGAGGCGGGGCACACCCCATGGTGGCACACCCAGGGTGACCGGACCGGTCAGTTTCCCGAACCGCGGCGCAGCCACCAGCGCTGCTTCGCCCTCGGCTTACGGGCCTGCCGCTCGATGGCCGCGGCCTGCCTTCGTTCCTGCTGGACCTGCTTGACGTAGATGTCCTGGCTCACGATATTCCCCCACACGGTCTTGTCCTCCGAATGTCGTGCGATCAGATTCGTGCTGAGGCCCCCTGCGCCGCAGTGGGCAGTCACGCAGTGCAGCGGTGTAAGGGCCCTTACCTGCGGCCGAACGTGTGCAGCAGGTATTCGCCGCGGTCCAGCGGGTTGGCGCCGGTGCGCGGGCGGTGCGGCGCCGGTCCGCGGTAAGGCCGGTGCCCGTGGAACCGGCTCAGCACCACGCCCTGGCCACGGGTCAGCGCGGGCACGCGCTGCTCGAGCCCGTGCACGGCGCTGGTGGGCAACACCCCGCCGATCACGCAGGTCGCCGCGCGGATCCTGGAGTCGCGGACCTGCGCCCCGCACTCGCCGAGCACGAGCAGCACGGGGTTGGCGCAGTCGGCGGGCACCTCGGCCTCGAACTCGTCCAGCGGTTCCAGCACGGTGGTGCCCGCCTGGCGCAGGGCCTGCATCAGCACCAGCGGCGTGAGTTTGCGGAAGTCCCCGGCGGCGCTGATCGGGCTGGCGTAGCCGGTGCGGGTGAGCGTGACGGCGCAGTCCACGACCTCCCAGCCGTGCAGGCCCTGCCGCAGCGTGTCCCGCACCGACTCCTCGATCGCCTTGTGGAAGGCCAGCGGCAGGCCGCCGAGCTCCACCGCGCGCTGGAAGCTCACGCCGGAACCGGGCGGCGCGGGCTGCACGCGCAGCCCCACCGTGGCGTAGAACAGCAGCCGCCCGCTGAAGTCCATCTCCTCCACGGCCTCGCCCACGCCCACCGGCCGCTCCACGAACACGGTGCTGGTCGGCTCGAACTCCGCGAGCACGCCGAAGGTCTCGGCGAGCGTGTCGGCGATGACCTCCTTCTGCACCTCCCCGTACAGCCGCACCGACATCTCCCCGTCCGCGTGCCGGCTCAGGTTGATCAGCGGGTCCTGCTCGGCGAGCTGCCGCAGCGCCTCGTGCAGCGCCGCCCGGTCCGGCGCCCGCACCACGGTCTCCAGCCTGGGCGGCGCGAAGAAGCCCCCGGCGGGCAGCGGCTCGGCCGAACCCAGCTGGTCGCCGACCCGCACCTCGCGCAGGCCGCGCACCTTGGCGATGCGCCCCGGCCCGGCCTCGGCGGGCACCGTGGCGGCGCCGTGCTCGAACACCTCCACCCCGGTGATCCGGCCTGTTAATTCCAGCACCGCGCCGGACGGGTCGCGGCGGTGCAGCGGCACCACCGAGCGCGCCCGCAGCACACCGGTGTGTACCCGGGCGTAGGCCACCTTCTCCCCGGCACGGCCCCGTTCGACCTTGAACACGCTGGCGCGCAGCGCGTCCGTCGTGGGCTCCTGAGGCCGCAGCAGCCGGAGCACCCCGTCGACCAGCTCGGCCACGCCCACCCCGGTGACCGCCGACCCGAAGTACACCGGGCTGGCCCCGCGCAGCGCCCGCAGGCAGTCCTGCTCGCTGACCCGCACCGGATCGTCCACATAGGACGCGAGTAGCCGCTCGTCGGCAAGTGCCAGCTGTTCGAGGAACTCCTTGTCATGCCAGGAGAACCGCCGCACCGAGGCGTCACGGGTGCCGAGCCCGGACACCGAGTTCATGGCCACGCAGTCCAGGCCCAGCAGTTCGCGCAGTTCCGCGAGCACCTGCTCGTACCGTGCCCCGGCGCGGTCCACCTTGTTCACGAACACGATCACGGGCGTGCCGAGCCCACGCAGGGTGCGCATCAGCACGCGGGTCTGCGCCTGCACACCCTCCACCGCCGACACCACGAGCACGGCGCCGTCCAGCACGCGCAGCGCCCGTTCGACCTCGGCGACGAAGTCGGAGTGCCCGGGGGTGTCGATCAGGTTGACGCGCTGCCCGCGCACGGTGAAGGAGACCACCGCGGACTGGATGGTGATGCCGCGGCGGCGCTCCAGCTCGAGCGAGTCGGTCTGCGTGCTGCCCGCGTCCACGCTGCCGAGCCGGTCGATGACGCCCGCGTGCAGCAGCAGGCGTTCGGTCAGGCTGGTCTTACCGGCGTCGACATGGGCCAGAATTCCGATGTTCAAGAGGGATCCTCGGGGGAGCGACCGTCAGTTGCGCTTCTACCTCGACGGTCTTTCCCCGCATGTCGGACTCCTCTTCGCAGCCAGTGTCGCGGCGCACGCTAGCAGCGCCCGCCGCGGGCGGTCACCCGGTTTTCGCCACCCTGCGCCAGACCAGGGTGGACCGGTTGCCGTCCACCGCGGGCGTGCGCAGGGTGAGCAGGTCCCCGTCCAGCTCCGGCTCGCGCCACTGTTCGGTGCCCACCCAGTTCGGGAACGAGCTGACCTCGATGCGGTGGAAGACCTTGTCCCCGGTGAACTCGTAGCTGCCCGCGTAGCTGAAGTAGGTCTCCATCGCGGCGGACTTCTCCTCGGTGCTGCCCGCGCGCTGGCTGGTCCCGGCGAAGTGCGGACGCCCGCCGTGGCTCAGGTGCACCGACATCCAGCCGTCCTCGGTGTAGACCAGCATGCCGCTGGGGTCCTCGCCCATCGGGTAGGACACCGCGTTGCCCTGCTCGTCGCGCACGGCGAAGGACTCCAACCGCCAGGTTCCGGCGACCGACACTAGTTGCTCCTGTCCAACGGGGACCGCGCGTAGGCCCGGGACACCCGCACCAGCCAGGCGATCTCGGCGCGCAGGTCCGTGCCCTCGTCCTCGGCAGCGTATCCGTCGGCGGCCACCTGCTGCCCGGCCGCGCGGGCCCGCAGCGCCGCCGTCAGCTGGGCGGCCCGCACCGCGGCGCGCAACCGGTCCCCGCTCAGCCCGGCCCGCTGCCCGCGCTCGGTCAGCTCCTCGGCCTGCTCCGCGCTCATGTACGGCCGCAGCACCAGCCAGCCGTCCCGGATCTCGATCACCCTGCGGTACAGCTCGTAGTGCAGCTCACCCAGCTGCCCGGTGGGCGGGTCCAGCACCACCTGGGGCACGGCCGCGCTGACGTCGCGCCATAGCGGGTACAGGCTGCGGTGGGCGCGGTAGTCGGCCAGCCAGGAGCCCAGCCGGGCCAGCCGCTCACCCCAGGAGGGGATGGTCAGCCCGATCACGATCAGCGGCATGCCGATACCGGTCGCGACTGGCGTGAGGAACTCCCAGTTCAGCGGCTCCAGGTTCAGCGGGGCGGCCACCGCCGCGGACAGTCGGTTGGCGTAGTAGCCCAGGTAGACCACCGAGCCCAGGGCGATCAGCCGCAGCCCCGCGCGCAGCCAGCGGTCCCCGATGCGGCGCGCGTAGCCCACGGCCAGCCGGGTGGTCTCCACCAGCGCCACGGCCGCGGACACCACGTAGAGCAGCAGGTAGGCGACCACCACCGGCCGGTCGGCGTTGTCCACCAGGAAGTGCACCGACCGGGCACCCACGCCCACCTCGGCGGTCAGCCACAGGCCGACCATCGACACCAGCACGGCCAGCGCCGCGAGCAGGATCCAGCGGGACCGGCGGGCCGCCACCTCCGGCGGGTGCAGCCAGTGCGCGACCACCACCAGCATGGCGGCCCCGAACAGCGGCCCGCCGAAGCTGTGGATGCCCAGCGCGGCCAGGTTGGGCACACCCGTGGTGGCGTCCACCCAGGCCGAGACGGCCGCGATGGACAGCGTGAAGGCCACCGCCTTGAACACCAGCGCCGCGAGCAGCGCGACCAGGGCGGAGTCCCGGCGCGCGGTGAACAGCGCGGGCAGCTTGTAGCCGAACGCCGCCACGCACAGACCTGCGCTGACCGGGAACGAGATGTCCTTCAGATCGGTCACGGCCACACGAGCAGAGTAGTGCGCGCCCGTGGTTCAGCGTGCGTCCTTCTCGTCCTGCACCGAGTACTCGCAGCTGAGCTCCCCGCCCCGGACCGTGCTCCGCACCACCTCCCTGCCGTCCACCAGTAATCGGCAGGTCGCGTCCTCGGGCACCCCGGTGGCCAGCAGGGTGAAGAACCCGAACCCGGTGCGGGCCCGGGCCGACCACGGCAGGTCCCCACTGCTGGGCTTGCTCCCGACCTGCCCGGGCCAGGTCAGGTCGATGCGCGCGGCCTTGCCCGTGCCGGTGATCTCGGTGCGCAGGTCGTACTCGTGCGGGAACATGCCGAAGCCGTCGGTGGCGAAGCTGGCCGCGCCGAAGAGCACCACGACCACGGTCGTGATGGCGGTGGACACCCAGATGCGCATGTACTCACGGTAGGCGCGCGGTCCGTGCCAGTGCGTCATACCCCGGTACGACCCGACGCGTCCCTCTCGCGGGGGAGACGACGATCGGGTGAACCCGGTGGAAAAATGCTAACGAACCCTCGCCGTGTCCCGTGAGCCTGCCGGAAATCTGGGCTTCCACCTGCGGATGCCTGGTGGCCACCTCCGGGCAGCACGCTGTGCGCCCTCTGCCCGGTTGTACACCGACACGGGGGTCTTGCCGTGGCCACACCCCGCTTCCAGCTCTTCGCCAGCGACAGCGCGGTGAGCTGGCGCTTCATGTCCGCCAACAACAGGGACCTCGGCCACGCGGCCTTCGCCTTTCCCGACGTGGACTCCTGCACCGCGGCGATTCGCCTGCTGTGCGACCACATCGCCTCGGCCGTCTGCACGACCGTGCGTGCCGGGCCGAGGCACTGGGCGTGGCGGCTGCGGGTGGGCGGTGTGGACCGCGCCGTGTCCAGCCGGTACTACGAACGCCGGGTCGAGGCGCACAACTCCTGCCGCTCGTTCCAGGAACTGGTCCGCGCGGCCGGGAGACCCGAGCTGTGCCAGATGCCGCGGTGGCGGTGACCGGTCGGCGGCGCGGCTGGGACCGCGCCGCCGACCGGGTCTCACCCGGTGTACTGCGCGAAGATCCGGGTGAAGTCCCACGCCTGCTGGCCGACCCCGGAGCAGGTGTCGTCGTTGGGGTAGGACCCGCCGCACGGGCGGTCCCGGTTGACCGACCAGAAGGTCAGCCGGGCCAGGTGGTGCTGCTGGGCGTAACCGAGGATTGCTCGGAAGTTGTCCAGGCTGACGTTCTCGTTGTTGTCGGTGATGCCGTTCATCGAGGAGATGCCGCTGTGCCGGTACGCCTGGTCGTCGGTGTAGCCGTAGGCGTCGCGCACGGTGTTCTTCAGGCCCTCGGCGGCGCGCTGGGTCAGCGTGGCCATGTTCTGGCCCGCGCCGCCGAAGTCGAAGGGCATGATCGTCCAGCCGTCCACGGTGAGCCCGGAGGCCGCCGCCCTGCCGATCATGCTGCCGTCCGGGCCGCCCTGGTCGCTGGGGAAGGTCACGTACTCGGTGATGCCGGGGTTGTTCGCGCGCACGATCTTGAGCGCGTCGATCACCCGCTGCTGGATCGTGCCGTTGTTGTAGGTCCCGCCCTCGATGTCGATGTCGATCGCCTTGAGCCCGTAGGCGTTGATCACCTTCTGGTACGCCCCGGCCAGCTCGTTCGCGCTGCCGCAGGAGGACTCCAGGTTCGTGCCGCTGGCCCCGCCGAAGGAGGGCAGCACGTCACCGCCCGCCGAGCGCACCGCGTTCACCGTGCCCTGGTCCACCCCGCCGGTCAGCGGACGGCCGCCGTCCCAGGCCGGGGCGCAGTAGCCGTTGCTGAGCACGAAGGCCATCGTGAACCACTTGACCCCGGTGGCCGACATGATCGTGCGCGGGTCGGGCGGGCTGCCCCAGCCGTTGTAGTAGTACGGCGCCACGGCCATGCCCGAGCTGCCCGACGGCGGCGTGGTGGTCCCGCTCGGGGGTTGCCACTGCTGGTTGGCCGATCCCGTGCAGTCCCACAGTTGCAGGGCCGTGCCGTTGGCGGAGCTGTTGCCGGTCGCGTCCAGGCACTTGCCCAGTGCCCGCAGGGCGTTGCCGGACACCGTCCACTGCTGTGCTGCGGACCCGTTGCACTCGTAGAGCTGGACCTTCGTGCCGTTCGCGGAGTTGGCGCTGGCCACGTCCAGGCACTTGCCCAGCGCGCGTAAGGTGTTGCCGCTCAAGGTCCACTGCTGGGCGTTGGTGCCGTTGCAGTCGTAGAGCTGCACGGCGGTCCCGTTGGCACTGCTGGCGCTGGCCACGTCCACGCACTTGCCCGCGAGCCCGGTGATCGGGCCGGTCGCGTCGGCACCGAGTGCGGGCACGGCGGTCATCGCCAGCGTGCCGAGCGCGCCGCTGAACAGCGCGATCGTCCTCTTCAACATGATGTCTCCTCGCGGTCTGCGCGGATCAGGGCGCGCGTCATCGCCGAACCGGACTTCACGTGCTCAGGCCGAAACGGTCCACTTCTGGTTGGCGCTGCCGGCACAGTCCCAGAGCTGTAAGGCCGTGCCGTTGGCGGAGCTGTTGCCGGTCGCGTCCAGGCACTTGCCCAGCGCGCGGATCGTGCCGTCACCGGGCCGCGTCCACTGCTGTGCCGCGGACCCGTTGCAGTCGTAGAGCTGGACCTTCGTGCCGTTCGCGGAGTTGGCACCGGCCGCGTCCAGGCACTTGCCCAGCGCCTGGATGCTGGAGCCCGAGGTGGTCCACTGCTGGGCGTTGGTGCCGTTGCAGTCGTAGAGCTGCACGGCGGTCCCGTTGGCGTTGCTGGCGCTGGCCACGTCCACGCACTTGCCGCCGAGGCCGGTGATCCGCCCGCCGCCACCGCCGCCGGAGTTGCTGGTCGTCACGTGCACGTAGTCGACCACCAGCCGCGCGGGGAACTGCGTGTTGCCGTCGGGGTTGCCCGGCCAGTAGCCGCCGACCGCCAGGTTGAGGATGATGAAGAACGGGTGGTTGAACACCCACTGCTTGCCCGCGACGTCGGCGGGGGTCCTGGTCTGGTAGACGTTGCCGTCCACCGACCAGCTGATCCGGTCGGGGGCCCAGTCGATGGCGAAGGTGTGGAAGCCGTCGGCGAACGCCTGTCCGCCGGGCAGGCCGTAGCCCGCGCCGACCCCGCCGGAACCGGAGTAGCCGGGGCCGTGGATCGTGCCGTGCACGGTGCCCGGCTCGAAGCCGACGTTCTCCATGATGTCGATCTCGCCGCTGTTCGGCCAGCCCACGCTGCCGATGTTGTCGCCGAGCATCCAGAACGCGGGCCACATGCCCTGCCCGCGCGGGACCTGCATGCGCGCCTCGACGTGCCCGTATGCCTGGGTGAACCGGCCAGCGGTGTTCAGCCGGGCGGAGGTGTACTGGCAGTAGCCGTACCAGCAGTTGTTGTTGCCGGGGTTCTCCTTCTTCGCGGTGATCACCAGGTGGCCCTGGCCGTCCAGCGCGGCGTTGGCCGAACCCGAGGTGTACCACTGAAGTTCGTGGTTGTTGACGTTGTCCCCGGTCTCGTACTGCCACTTGCCGCCGTCGGCGGGGCTGCCCGCGGGACCGTCGAAGTCGTCGGTGAAGCTGGCCGCCGAGGGGGCGGCGGCCACGGTCTGGACGGGCAGGGTCGCGCCCAGTACGGCCAGTGCCGCCACCGCCAGCGCGGTGAGGGCTCGGGTGGATCGTGTTGACATCGTGCTCGCCTCTCGTGCAGGGGAACGAGAAACGCCACTGAGGCGGCGGCCAGCGGGTGGCCAGCGGCGTGCTGCGACCGGTGCCCTGGCGGAGGGCTGTGACGCGGCCGAAGGGGCACCAGTATGCGAGGTCTAGACCAGGTCGGCAAGACTTCGCACCGAGTCTCTCCCGGCTACGTACACGACATGATTTTAGACTCAAGAAAAGTGCTTGGCCAGAGCTGGCTGCGCTCAGGCGGCCCGGCGCCTCGGCCGGAAGTCGGCACCCTGCTCCAGCAGGGCCGCCACCGGCAGGGTGGCCGCACCGACCGCCACCGCGTCCGGGCCCAGTTGGCACAGCTCGATCGAGGTCTGGCTGTACGGCTCGCGCAGCGCGTGCGCCAGTGTGGCCCGCCGGATCTCCGGCAGCAGGTGCGCGCCCAGCTTCAGCCCGGCCCAGCCGCCGAGCACGATGCGCTCCGGGTTGAACAGGTTGATCAGGTTGGCGATGCCCGAGCCCAGGTAGCCCGCGGTCTCCTCAAGCACCTTGGCCGCGGCCTTCGACCGGCCCGCCGCGGTGATCAGCGCGTCCAGCCCGGACTGCTCGTCCTGCTCGGCCACCCGCCCGCCCCGGCCACGCCGGTAGCGGTCCAGCACGCCCTCCGCGCCGACGTAGGCCTCCAGGCAGCCCAGCGCCCCGCAGCGGCAGGCCCGCCCGCCGTAGCTGATCGTCGTGTGCCCCCACTCGCCCGCGCTGGAGGTCGCTCCCCGGTAGCTGGCCCCGTCGGTGATCACCGCGGCGCCCACGCCCGAGCCGATCAGTGCGATCACCGCGTGCCGCGCGCCCCGGCCCGCGCCGAACCACATCTCCGCCTGGCCCAGGGTCTTCGCCCCGTTGTCCACGAACAGTGGCAGGTCGGTGCCCGCGGTGCGCAGCAGGTCGACCAGTGGCACCGAGTCCCAGCCGATGGTCTGCGCGTGCACCAGCACCGTGGGGCCCTGCTCCACGATGCCCGGCACGCCGATGCCCACGCCGAGCACGCTGCCCGGGTCCACCTCGGCGGTGCTGATCACCTCGTCCAGGCCGGTGGCGATCTCGGCGACCACGGCCGCCGGGTCCGGGTGGCTGGCGGGCAGCGGGTTGTCCACCGCGGCCAGCCGGTTCATCGCCAGGTCGAACAGCTCCACCTTGACCCCGGTCTCGCCGAGGTCGATGCCGATCACGTGCGCGTAGCCGGGGTCGACCCGCAGCAGCACCCTGGGCCTGCCGCCGTCGGACTCCACCAGCCCGGCCTCCACCACCAGCCGGTCCTCGACCAGTTCCCCGGTGACGTTGCTGACCGTCGCCGCGCTCAACCCGGTGGCCCCGCTCAGCTCGTGCCTGCTCAGCGGGCCGTCGAAGTACAGCTTGGTGAGCAGCGTCGAGCGGTTGTGCCTGCGCAGGTCGCGTACCGTGGTGCGCTTCGGTTCCATCGGCCACCCATCGAACGGCTGTTGCTGGCCACAGGATGCACCAGCCACTAAATCTACGCCATAATTTAACTGGCCAACTAAGCGCTGCGCCCCTGCCGCCCGGCCGGACCCTGACAGGATCGACCCGTGACGCGAGCAGTCCAACAGACCACCCGAGACCTGCGCAGGCACAACCGGTCCGCGTTGCTGACCAGTCTGTACCTGCACGGTCAGCGCAGCAGGCTGGAACTGGTCGGCACCTCCGGGCTGAGTTCGGCCACGGTCAGCAACGTCATCTCCGACCTGATCGCCGACGGGGTGGTCGTGGAGGCGGGCTCGGTGGAGTCCGACGGCGGCAGGCCGCGCACCCTGCTGCGGGTCAACCCCGGTCACGGGCACGTGGTCGGCGTGGACATCGGCGAGACGCACATCGAGGTCGGGCTGTTCGACTGCACCCTGGACACCGTGGCGACGGCCACCTACCCGATCGCCTCCACCGGGCTCGAACCGGCTGAGGTGGCCCGGCTCGTGCGCACCGGCATCGACGCCGTGGCCGCGACCCCCGGCGTGGACCCGGCGCGCCTGCTGGGCATCGGTGTGGGCGTGCCCGGCTCCGTGCGGCCCGGCGGGGTGGTGCACGCGCCCACCTTCGGCTGGCGGCAGGTCCCGCTCGGGGACATGCTGGCGCCCGGCATCGCCGCCCCGCTGCACGTGGACAACTGTGCGCGGACCCTGGGGCAGGCCGAGATGTGGCGCGGCGCTGGACGGGGTGCCAACCGCGCGGTGGTCGCACTGCTGGGGGTCGGCGTGGGCGCCGCGCTGGCCACCGGGCTGGACGGTCAGCGCGGGTCGACCAGCACCACGGAGTGGGGGCACACCGTCGTGCAGGCCGGTGGCCTGCCCTGTCGCTGCGGCTCACGGGGTTGCCTGGAGGCCTACCTCGGCGCGGAGGGCATCCTCGCCCGGTACGCCGAACTGCCCGGCAGCACCCCGCTCACCGCGGCCGACACGGAGTCACGGCTGCAGGAGCTGGCCGACCTGGCCACGGTGCCGGGACCGGCCGCCGAGGTGATCGCGTCCACCGCCGAGTACCTCGGGGTGGGCATCGCCAACCTGGTCAACCTGCTCACCCCGGACCGCGTGGTGCTCTCCGGCTGGGTCAGCCAGGTGCTCGGCGTGCGCATGATGCCCGGGGTGCTGGACGCCGCGCGACGGCACGCGCTGTCCTACCTGTTCGAGCAGACCCGCGTCGAGCTCGGCCAGCTCGGGCCCGAGGCGGTGGCACTGGGCGCGGCGACCCTGCCGATCAGCCAGTTCCTCGCCGAGGGCGGCGCCATCCCGCGCTGACCCCCACCCCGCGAGTCCCGCTCTGCGGCGGTCGAGTCTCGCGCTGGGGTGTGCGAGTCCCGCTGTGAGGTCCGTGAGTCCCGTGCTGGCGTGACCGAACCCGCCCTGCTGCGGGGCCGAGTCCCGCTGTCGGGCCCAGTAGTCCCGGCCTGCGGGCGCCGGCGTCCCGATCTCCGGTGCGCGAGACCCGCTTTGGCGTGACCGAACCCGTCCCGCGCTGAGTCCCGCCGTGCGTCGGCCTAGTCCCGCCTTGAGGTGCGAGAGTCCCGCGCTGCGGCAGTCGAGTCCCGGCTTCCTGGCCACGAGTCCCGTCCTGGGGTGTGCGGGTCCCGGCTTCCTGCCCACGAGTCCCGCCCCCGGGCGCCGAGTCCCACCCCGGCGTGATCGACCCAGCTCCCCAGCGGCCGAGACCTGCTCTGGGGCGTGCGAGTCCCGCTGCCTGGGTGCACCGCTCCCGGTAGCCGAACCTCGTTCTGGCGTGGCCGAGTTCCGCTCTGCGGCGGCGGGGCTCCGCTGCCGAACCCGCGTGTCCTGCTCGCCGCCATCCGGTCGGACCTGTTGACCGCTCGTTGTCTTCAGACTTAGCTTAAGTCATGGACAAAGTCGGTGACGGTCAGCTCTACCTCGACGGGGCCTTCTGTGCGGCGGAGTCCGGGCGGACCGGCCCGGTGCACGAGAAGGCCACCGGTCGGCAGATCGGCAGCTACGCGCTCGGTGGCGCGGCCGACGTGGACCGAGCGGTGCGGGCGGCCCGCGCGGCACAACCCGGCTGGGCGGCGCTGTCCGCCCCGCAGCGCGCGGGCCACCTGCGCGCGTTCGCGGAGGTCCTGCAGGCCCGCTACCCGGAACTGGTCGAGCAGAGCATCCGGGAGACCGGCGGGGTGCGGGCCAAGGCGGAGGACGAGGTCGGCACCAGCATCCGTCAGCTGCACATCTCCGCGGTGCAGGCCACCGAGAACGCCGGCGACATCCTGCCGCCTTACAAACAGGGCAAGCTCTCGCTGTCCCGCGCGGTGCCACTGGGCGTGCTCGGCCTGATCACCCCGTGGAACTACCCGATGAACCTGGCGATGCGGGCCGTTGCCCCCGGGCTGGCCTTCGGTAACACGGTGGTGCTCAAGCCAGCGGAGTTGACCCCGGTCATTGGCGGCCAGGTGCTCGCCGCCGCCGCGCACGAGGCGGGGCTGCCACCCGGGGTGTTCAACGTGGTCACCGGCGATGGCCCGGACGCGGGCCAGCCACTGGCCGCGCACCCAGGCCTGGACCTGATGGACTTCACCGGTTCGCGCGAGGTCGGGCTGCGCATTGCCGCGCACGCCGCGCGAGACCTGCGGCCGATCCGCCTGGAACTGGGCGGCTCCAACGCCTTCCTCGTACTGGACGACGCCGACGTGGAGCTGGCGGCCTCCTGCGCGGTGATCGCCTCGCTGGAGTTCCAGGGGCAGACCTGCATCAGCGCCAGCAGGCACCTCGTGCACCGCGAGGTAGCCGACGCGTACCTGGAAGCGCTTACCACACGGGCCAAGGCGCTGCGCGTGGGCGACCCGATGCTGGCCGAGACCGACCTTGGACCGCTGATCAGCGAGCGGCAGGTCCACCGCGTGCACCAGGAGATCGTGCTGCCCTCGGTGGCGCAGGGCGCCACAGTGCTCGCAGGCGCCGAGCACGAGGGGCTGTTCTACCAGCCCACGGTGCTGGCCGAGGTGACCCCGGAGATGCCCGTGTTCCGCGAGGAGGTCTTCGGGCCGGTCATCCCGGTGACGGTCGTGGGCAGCGAGCGGGAAGCAGTCGAGTTGGCAAACCGGCACCCCGCGCTGATGAACTCCGTGTTCAGCACGGACCTCATGCGCGGCATGGCGGTGGCCGAGCAGTTGCACGCCGGTGAGGTGCACGTCAACGACGCGCACGCCAGGCACGGCGCGGAAAACCAGATGCCGGGGTTCACCAGGCGCCAGTGGATCGGCGTGCAGCGCACACCACTGTCCATTCCAGACTGGGCGGCCCGCCGGTGAGCCGCGCGCTGATCGTGCGGGGCGGCTGGCCCGGCCACGTTCCGGTGGCGGCGACCGAACTGTTCCGGCAGGGCCTGCTCGACGCCGGGTTCGAGATCACCGTCTCGGACACGCTCGACGTGTACTGCCAGGAGGAACTGCTCGCCGACACGGACCTGATCGTGCAGTGCTGGTCGCAGGGCACGCTGACCGCACAGCAGTGCGCCGGGCTCACCGCCGCGGTGCACGCGGGAACCGGGTTCGCGGGCTGGCACGGCGGAGTGGTCGGGACCTTCACCGACAGCCGGGACTACCTGCGTATGGTCGGCGGCCTCTTCCTGCACCACCCCGAGGAGTTCGTCGAGTACCGGGTCCGCGTCGAACGAGCCCACGCGGATCACCCGATTGTCGCGGGACTGCCCGACTTCACGATCACCACCGAGCAGTACTGGATGCTCACCGACCCGAACAACGAGGTGCTCGCCAGCACCGAACTCGTCGAGTCCCGCAAGCCCGCGACCATGCCCGTGGTGTGGACCCGGCGGTGGGGCGCGGGCAAGGTCTTCTTCTCGGCGATCGGGCACCGGGTGGCCGACCTGTGCGACCCCGCGGTCCACGCGCTGACCCACCGCGGCCTGCTCTGGGCGAGCCGGTGAACACCGTCGTGCCCGCGATGGCGCCCTGGCTGCCCGCGAGACTCTTCCCGAAGTCCACAATGGACCTACTGGCCGGGTTGGTCGACGACTGGACCCCGCTCACCGAGTTCGACTCGCCGCAGGCCCGCGCCCGCCTGGCTCCGGCCACCGTGCTGCTCACCTGCTGGGGCTGCCCGCGCATCGACGGCAAAGTGCTTGCGGCAGCACCGAAACTGCGCTCGGTCGTGCACGCGGCGGGGACAGTCAAATCCCATGTGGACGATGTTGTATTTGAGCGGGGCATCGTGGTGAGTTCGGCGGCACACGCCAACGCCGTGCCGGTGGCCGAGTACACCGTGGCGATGATCCTCAGCGCCAACAAGGGGATACCCGCTCTGTCGGTGGAGTACCGGCGCAGTCGGCACGACGTGGACGCGGTGCGGCGCTATCCGGAGGTGGGCAACTTCGGGCGCACGGTGGGCATCGTCGGCGCTTCGAAGATCGGCCGCCGGGTGCTCGGACTGCTCGCGCCGTTCGACCTGGACCTGGTGGTCAGCGACCCGTACCTGGGTCAGGCCGAGGCGGCGGCGCTGGGGGCGCGCCTGGTCGGGCTGGACGAGCTCTTCGTGGTCAGCGACGTGGTGTCCCTGCACGCGCCCGCGGTGGAACGCACCAGGGGCATGGTCGGTGCGGCGCGGCTGGCGGCCATGCGCACGGGCGCGACGCTGATCAACACCGCGCGCGGCTCCCTGGTGGACCAGCATGCGCTGGAGGCCGAGCTGTGCAGCGGGCGGATCTCCGCGGTGCTCGACGTGACCGAGCCGGAGGTGCCCGAACCGGACTCGCCGCTGTGGGAGCTGCCGAACGTGGTACTCACCCCGCACGTGGCCGGTGCCATGGGTACCGAGCTGGTCCGGTTGGGGCAGGCCGCCGCCGAGGAGGTGGTGCGCGTGGTGGGCGGGCGGCCACTGCGGCACCCGGTCGACCCGGACACCCTGGCCTGGACGGCCTGAAAGTCTGTGTTGACCAGGTGTTTCTAGCGACTTAGGTTAAGCCGTGTACTAAGTGGGAGTGAGCGGGAGCACAGGATGAAGAGTCAGTGGCGACTCGCCGGTGTGGTCTTGGCCGGCGCTCTGCTCGTGACCGGCTGTGGTGGCGGCGGTGCCGCGGCCACCGGCGGCAAGGTGGACCTCAGCTTCTGGGACTGGGATCCCAACATGGACCAGGTCGTGGCGATCTGGAACACCGCCCACCCGGACATCCACGTGACCCTGACCAATCCCGCGGGCGGTGACCAGCTGGTGGCCAAGATGGTCACGGCGCACCAGGCTGGCAACGGCCCGGACCTGGCCAAGGTGGAGTACCAGTCGCTGCCCTCGCTGGTGTCCAACGGGGTTGTCGCCGACATCAGCCAGTACACCGCCGACACCGTCCGGCAGTTCGACGAGCCCACCCTGCGCTCGACCAGGTTCGACGGCAAGGTCTACGGGGTCCCGCAGGACGTCGCCCCACTGATGTTGTTCTACCGCAAGGACATCTTCCAGCAGTACGGCATCGAGGTGCCGACCACCTGGCAGGACTACGCCACCGCGGCGGCCACCCTGCACCAGAAGGCGCCCGCGGTGTCGATGACCAACTTCGACGCCGCCGACCCCGGCTGGTTCACCGGGCTGATGCAGCAGGCGGGCGCCGACTGGTGGAGCGCGAGCGGCGACACCTGGCGCGTGGACATCAACGGCTCAGCCTCCAAGAAGGTCGCCGACTACTGGCAGAAGCTGGTGGCCGACGGGCTGGTAGCCAAGAACCCGTCGTTCTCCCCGCAGTGGAACAAGCAGATGAACGACGGCTCGCTGGCCACCTGGATCTCCGGGGCCTGGGCGCCGGCCCAGCTCGGTGGCATCGCGCCTGCCACCAAGGGCAAGTGGGCTGTGGCCCCGCTACCCGCGTGGAGCCCCGGGGACAGGGCCACCGGCATCTGGGGCGGTTCGGCCACCACCGTCACCGCGGACGCCAAGCACCCCGCGGAGGCCGCGCAGTTCGCCTCCTGGCTGAACACCGACGCCGAGGCGATCACCGCGCAGATCAGGCAGATCAACATCTACCCGGCGGCCACTGCTGGTCGCTCGCTGCCCGTGCTGTCCTCCCCTCCGGCGTTCTTCCCGGACCAGGCCAATTTCTACGACTTGGTCAAAGGCGTGGCACCGACCGCGCGCAGCTTCTCCATGTGGGGGCCGAACGTCACGGTGACCTTCAGCGGTTACACCGATCGGTTCGCAGCCGCGCTGCAATCCGGCGGTTCGTTCGGTGCGGCGCTGGACGCCGTGCAGAGTTCGACAGTGGCGGACATGAAGAAGCTCGGCTTCGCGGTGAGCTGATGGCCGCCACCCGAAGGCTCAGGCGCACCGCGCTGCCGTACCTGCTGGTGCTGCCCGCTGTCGTGCTGTTCCTATTGTTCGTGCTGGTGCCCGGCGGCTACGCGTTGGTGCTCAGCTTCCAGGCCCGCAAGGTCTCCGGCGGTCTGCTCGGCTCCAGCACCACCCAGGTGTTCGCCGGGCTGGACAACTACCGCGCCGTGCTCGCCGACACCGAGTTGTGGTCAGGGATCGGGCGCATGGTCCTGGTCGGGGTGATCGTCATCCCGGCCACGGTGGGCCTGGCCCTGCTGTTCGCACTGCTGCTGGACGTGCCGAGGGTGCGCCTGGCCAAGGTCACCAGGTTGGCGATCTTCCTGCCCTACGCCGTGCCCGGGGTGATCGCCACGCTCATGTGGGGCTTCCTGTACCTGCCGGCCACCAGCCCGATCGGTGGGGACCACGTGGACTTCTTCAGCTCGGTTGGCGTGTTCTTCTCCGTGGCCAACATCTCCGTGTGGGGCGCGGTGGGCTTCAACATGATCGTGTTGTGCACCGCCCTGCGCTCGGTGCCGACCGAGGTCCACGAGGCCGCGCGCATCGACGGCTGCACCGAGCTGGGCATGGCCCTGCGCATCAAGATCCCGCTGTTGCGACCGGCGATCGCCATGTGCGCGTTGTTCACCGTGCTCGGTTCGCTCCAGCTGTTCAATGAGCCGAACACTCTGAAACCCTTGTCCAACGCCATATCCAGCACCTGGGTGCCGCTGATGAAGATCTACGACGATGCCTTCGTGGACTCCGACCTGAACCACGCCGCGGCCACCTCGGTGCTGTTCACGGCGGCGGCGCTGCTCGTCTCCTGGGTGGCCTCGCGCTTCGTGCAGTCACGGGCCGCATCATGACCGTGGTCCGGCGGCGCCCTGCCCCGCTGCCGACACTTCTGCTCGTGCTCGGCGCGCTGTACTGCGTGGTGCCCACGCTGTGGATCCTCGTCGCGGCAACGAAGTCGCGCACCGAGCTGTTCTCGACCTCGACCTACCTGCCCTCGTTCGGCGGGGGCCTGCTGAGCAACCTCGCCGACCTCTCGGCCTATGACGGCGGCATTTTCTGGCACTGGATGCTCAACAGCTTCGGCTACGCCGCGATCGGCGGTGTCGCGGCCTCGCTGGTGTCCGCTGCCGCCGGGTACGCGCTGGCGATGTACCGGTTCCGGGGTAGGACCCTGCTGTTCAACGTGATCCTGGCGGGCGTGTTGCTGCCGCAGATCGTGCTGGCCATCCCGCAGTACCTGGTGCTGTCCAAGGTGGGGCTGGCAGGCAGTTACCTCGCGGTGCTGTTGCCTCAGTTGTTCAACCCGTACGGCATCTACCTGTGCCGGATCTACGCCGCAGCCTCGGTGCCGCAGACCCTGTTGGAGGCGGGCAGGCTGGACGGGGCGGGGGAGTTCAGGCTGTTCGCCACGGTGGGTCTGCGGCTGATGACCCCGGGGCTGGTGACCGTGTTCCTGTTGCAGTTCATCGCGATCTGGAACAACTTCCTGCTGCCCTTCGTGATGACCAGCGATGACGGGAAGTTCCCGCTCACCGTGGGCCTCTACAGCCTGCTGCGGCACGGGGCCGCCGAGGCCTCGCTGTACTCGTTGGTCATCACGGGCACCCTGCTGGCCGTGCTGCCAGTGATCGTTCTTTTCCTTGCCCTGCAACGCTACTGGCGGCTTGACCTGGTCAGTGGTGCGGTGCGCGGATAGTTATCTCACGACTTAAATTTAGCCTAAATTCGTAACCTGTTCGTTATTGACGTGACGGGGGTCACCGGGGTTGACTCCCGTCACTGATCCCGGGCAGGACGGCGCGGTGCGGACCGTCGCGGCTCGACGAGTAGGGAGAAGCCCATGCGCGTCAAGCGATCGGTTGTACTCGTGCTGGCGGGTGCGCTCGCGCTGACCGGCCTGGCCGCCTGCGGTGGCGGGGCCAAGCAGGCCAACACCGGGGCGGTGCTCAACGTGGGCATGCCCAACGGGCCACAGACCAACAACAGCAACCCGTTCATCGTCTCCTCGGCGGCCTTCTCGCTGGGGTACCGCCGAATGATCTACGAGCCGCTGGTGATGACCAACGCGGTCAGAGTCACCGAGCCGGGAAAGCCCTGGCTGGCGACCAAGTGGGACTGGTCGGAGAACTACCACAAGCTGGTGCTCGCCATCCGCGACGGGGTGAAGTTCTCCGACGGCCAGCCGATGACCGCCGAGGACGTGGCCTACACCTTCCAGTTGCTCAAGGACAACCCCGGGCTGAACTACGACGCGCTGCGACTGGGCGGGATCAGTGTCAGCGGCAACCAGGTCACGCTGACCTTCGACAAGTCGCAGTTCGTCAACCAGGTCAAGATCCTGCGGACCTTCGTCGTGCCCAAGCACGTCTGGTCCAAGGTGGCCAACCCCACCACCGACACCGTGGCCAACCCGGTGGGCACCGGGCCTTACACGCTGAAGTCCTTCACCCCGCAGACGGTGACGCTGACCGTGCGCGACAGCTACTGGCAGGACCTGCCGAAGGTCAAGGAACTGCGCTACACCTCGTACAACGACAACAACGCGCAGACCACCGCGCTGGGCAACGGTTCCTGCGAGTGGAGCTTCACCTTCATCCCGAACTACAAGGCGGTCTACACCAGCAAGGACCCCGAGCACTTCAAGCTGTGGTTCCCAGCGATGCTGGCCGTGCACGGCCTGTGGTTCAACACCGAGCGCAAGCCCTTCGACAACCCGGTGCTGCGCAGGGCGATGAGCATGGTGGTCAACCGTGACGACATCTTCAACCAGGGTGAGGCGGGGTACTTCTACCCCAAGGCGGACAACGTCACCGGCATCCCCACCCTGGCCGGCGACTCCTTCATCGCGCCCGAGTACCAGGGCAAGACGATGAAGGTCGACATCGCAGGCGCGAAGAAGCTGTTGACCGACAACGGATTCCGCTACCAGGGCGACACGCTGCTTGACACGACGGGCAAGCCGGTCACGCTCACCCTGAGCAACCCCTCGGGCTGGTCTGACTACATCACCGACCTGGAGATCCTCAGGGACAACTTCGCCAAGATCGGCATCACGGCAACCGTGGACAAGGCCAACCAGGACGCGTGGCTCAAGGCCGTGGACACCGGGACCTTCGACGCCGTCATGCACTGGACCAACGACGGTGCCACCCCGTACGACCTCTACCAGAACATCATGGACGCCAGCCTGTACAAGCCCGTGGGCACCGGCGGGGTCAGCGGCAACTACGGCCGGTTCTCCAGCCCGGAGGGGACCCAGGCGCTCCAGCGGTACGCCGAGGCCGCCGACGACGCGGGCCGCGCGGCGGCGCTGGCCACCGTGCAGAAGATCATGGTGGAGCAGCAGCCGGTCATCGTCACCTCCGCGGCCAACGCGGGCGGGGAGTACAGCACTCGCAACTGGGTCGGCTGGCCCGACGAGCAGAACCCGTACGGTCCCGCGCAGCCCACGCTGATCAACGCGCTGGACATCGTGCTGCACCTGAAGCCGGCGTCCTGACATGGGCGAGGTCGTGCTGGAAGTGGTGGAGCTGACCAAGCACTTCCCGGTGCGCAGGCGGGGCCGCGAGGCGCTGACCCGACTGCGCCGGGCGGTGCGGGCGGTGGACGGGGTCAGCTTCACCCTGCGCCGCGGCCGGGTCACCGCGATGGTGGGCGAGTCCGGCTCCGGCAAGTCCACGGTGGCCAAGGTGGTCGCGCAACTCGACCCGCCGACCGGGGGCGAGATCCGGCTGCACGGTCAGTCCGTGCGGGTACGCGGCGGGCGGGCGTTCCGTGCCTACTGCCGCCGGGTTCAGATGATTTTCCAGGACCCGTTCGCCTCGCTGAACCCCGTGCACACCGTGCGCTACCACCTGACCAGGGCGCTGCGGGTGCACGGCAGGCCCGCTGCGGACCTGCCGGAACTGCTGGCACAGGTGCAGCTCAGCCCGCCGGAGCGCTACCTGGACAAGTTCCCGCACGAGCTGTCCGGTGGGCAGCGCCAGCGGGTGGCCATCGCCAGGGCGCTGGGCGCGGGCCCGGAGGTGCTGCTGGCCGACGAGCCGGTCTCCATGCTGGACGTCTCCATCCGGCTCGGCGTGCTCAACTTGCTTCGCGACTTGAAAGAACGGCTTGACCTGGCGATCCTCTACATCACGCACGACATAGCCTCGGCGCGCTACTTCGCCGACGACACGCTGGTGATGTACGCGGGCCGGGTAGTGGAGGGCGGGGACAGCGAGACCGTCACGCAGGCCCCGGCCCACCCCTACACCCAGTTGCTGATCGACTCCGCCCCCGACCCCGAGCGCAGGATCAGCCCGGACACCGTGGGCGGCGAACCACCGAGCCTGATCGACCCGCCCGCCGGGTGCCGGTTCCACCCGCGCTGCCCCAAGGCGATGGCCCGCTGTGGAGAGCAGGCCCCGCCCCGGCTGGAGGTCGGGGACCGGCCGGGCCACTGGGCGGCCTGCTGGCTGTACGAGGAGGCGGCCTCATGAGCTACCTGTTGCGGCGCACGGGTTTCTACCTGCTCACGGCCTGGATCGCGATCACGATCAACTTCCTGCTGCCCCGGCTGATCCCGGGCGACCCGGTGATGTCGCTGATCAACCGCGCGCAGGGACAGCTCAGCACCCAGGCGATCCAGTCCCTGTACGTGCTGTTCGGGCTGAACAAGGACGAGAGCATCTTCGTGCAGTACGGGCACTACTGGGCGCAACTGCTGCACGGGGACCTCGGCCTGTCCTTCGCGTTCTTCCCGACCCCGGTGGCCTCGGTGATCGCCGACAGCCTGCCGTGGACCCTGGCCCTGGTCGGCATCACCACGCTGGCCAGCTTCCTGCTCGGCACCGCGCTGGGCGTGTACGCCGGGTGGCGGCGCGGGTCCTGGCTGGACCTGGTCATCCCGGTGACCACGTTCCTGTCCTCGGTGCCCTACTTCTGGCTCGGGCTGATCGCCATCGCGCTGTTCGCCGGGGTCAACGGGATCTTCCCGTCCTCCGGGGGCTACGAGCCGGGACTGGTACCGGGCTGGGACCCGGACTTCCTGCTCAGCGCGGTGCAGCACAGCCTGCTGCCCGCCGTGACGATCCTGCTCTCCTCGATGAGCGGCTGGATCCTGAGCATGCGCAACATGATGGTGACGGTGGCCGCCGAGGACTACGTCACCGTGGCGCACGCCAAGGGCCTGTCCGAGCGCCGGGTGATGGTCAGCTACGCGGCGCGCAACGCCTTGCTGCCCAGCGTTTCCGGCTTCGCGCTCTCGCTGGGGCTGGTGGTCGGCGGCACCCTGTTGGTGGAGATCGTGTTCTCCTACCCCGGACTGGGCTTCGAGCTGTTCCAGGCGGTCGGGGCCAAGGACTACCCGCTGATGCAGGGCATCTTCCTGATCATCACCCTGTCCGTGCTGGCGGCCAACTTCGTGGCCGACCTGGCCTACCTGGTGCTGGATCCGCGCACCCGACGGGAGGGCTGACCGGTGCGGCTCAACGCGAAGACCAAGATCGGGCTGGTGCTGCTGGCGGGGTTCGCGCTGTTCGCGGTGATCGGCCCGTGGATCGCGCCGTACGACCCCACCGAGCGCGGCGGGGACATGTTGCAGCCGCCTTCCGCCCAGCACTGGTTCGGCACCACACACCTGGGTCAGGACATCCTCAGCCAGGTGCTGACCGGGACCCGTGGCGTGCTGCTGGTCGGCTTCGTGGCCGGTGTGGTGGCCACCGTGCTTGCCGTGCTGGTCGGCATCGCCTCCGGCTACCTCACCGGGCTCGCCGCCGAGGGGCTTTCCGCGGTGTCCAACGTCTTCCTGGTGATCCCGGCCCTGCCGCTGATCATCATCGTGGCCTCCACCCTGCCCGGGACCGGGGACTGGACGATCGCGCTGGTGATCGGCCTGACCTCCTGGGCCTGGGGTGCGCGGGTGCTGCGCGCGCAGACCTTGTCCTTGCGCCGCAGGGACTACGTGCAGGCGGCGCGGGCCACCGGCGAGCCGACCTGGCGCATCATCGGGTTCGAGATCCTGCCCAACCTGACCGCGGTCATCGCCTCGGGCTTCGTCGGAACGGTGATCTTCGCGGTGCTGTCCGAGATCACCCTGGCGTTCATCGGGGTCTCCGACATCTCCGACTGGAACTGGGGCACGATCCTGTTCTGGGCGCAGAGTCAGCAGGCGCTGGCCCAGGGCGCCTGGTGGTGGTTCGTACCGGCCGGGCTGGCGATCGCCCTGCTGGGCACGGCCTTGTCCCTGCTCAACTTCGGCATCGACGAGTTCGTCAGCCCACGCCTGCGGGCCTGTGCGGGCACGGCCAAGGTGCGGATGCGCGTCGGCTTCACGCCCGTGCTGCGGCGCGAGGGAGGTCCCGGTGAGTGAGATTGAGTTGGAGATCAAGGGCCTCAACGTGGACTACGGGCTGGGGGAGCAGTCCGTGCACGCCGTGCGGGACGTGGACCTGACCCTGCGCCGGGGCGAGGTCCTTGGCCTGGCAGGGGAGAGTGGCAGCGGTAAGTCCACTTTGGCCTATGGGCTCACCAGGCTGCTGCCGCCGCCAGGGGTCATCCGGGGCGGCCAGGTGATCTACCACCCCGAGCAGGGTGAGCCCTTCGATGTGCTGGGCCTGTCCGACCGGCAGTTGCGCGCCTTCCGCTGGGCGCAGACCTCGATCGTGTTCCAGGGCGCGATGAACTCTCTCAACCCGGTACACAAGATCTCAACTCAGCTCACCGACGTGCTGCGGGCGCACGAACCGGGCAGCACGCGCGCGGCCCGGCTGGCCAGGGCGCGGGAACTGCTCGCGCTGGTGGGCATCCCGGCCGACCGGCTGGACAGCTACCCGCACCAGCTCTCCGGCGGCATGCGGCAGCGCGTCATGATCGGCATGGCGCTGGCGCTGCGGCCCAAGATCGTGATCATGGACGAGCCGACCACGGCCCTGGACGTGGTGGTGCAGCGGCAGATCCTGGGCCAACTGGTCGGGCTGCGCGAGCGGCTGGGCTTCTCGGTGCTGTTCATCACCCACGACCTGTCGCTGCTGGTGGAGTTCTCCGACCGCATCGCCATCATGTACGGCGGGCGCATCGTGGAGCAGGCCTCGGCGGCAGGCCTGCACAAGGACTCGCTGCACCCCTACAGCCACGGGCTGCTGCACTCCTTCCCCGCGCTGCGCGGGCCGCGCGAGGAGCTCAGCGGTATCCCGGGCTCCCCGCCGGACCTGCGGTCGATGCCCACCGGCTGCGCGTTCCACCCGCGGTGCCCGCACAGCTTCGACCCGTGCGTGCGGCGGGTACCCGAACTCGGTGCGCCACAAGGGCGGCCGGAGCAGGACCGCTCCGTCGCCTGCTGGCTGCACCCGGCCAGTTGACCGACACCACTGGAGGAGAAAGACGTGGACACGACCGCAGAGTCAGTCGAAGCCCAGTACATCGACAGCCTTCCCGCGTCGTTCCGGTGGGGTGTGGCGACCTCCGCTTACCAGATCGAGGGGGCGGTGGCGGAGGACGGCAGGACACCGTCCATCTGGGACACCTACTGCCGGGTGCCCGGCATGGTCGACGGCGGGCACAACGGGGACGTGGCCTGCGACCACTACCACCGGATGCCCGAGGACGTGGCGCTGATCCGCGACCTCGGCGTGGACACGTACCGGTTCTCGGTGTCCTGGCCCAGGGTGCAGCCGGGCGGGCGCGGGCCGGTCAACCCGGCTGGGCTGGACTTCTACGACCGGCTGGTCGACGAACTGCTGCGCAACGGCATCGACCCCTGGCTGACGCTGTACCACTGGGACTTGCCTCAGGAGTTGGAAGAAGCCGGTGGCTGGCCCGCGCGGGACACCGCCTACCGGTTCGCCGACTACGCCATGTTGGTGTTCGACCGGTTGCAGGACCGGGTGCGTACCTGGACCACGCTGAACGAACCCTGGTGCTCGGCGATGCTGGGCTACGCCGAGGGCAGGCAGGCGCCGGGCAAGCAGCACCTGCCCTCGGCCATCGCCGCCGTGCACCACTTGCTGCTCGGGCACGGCCTTGCCACGCAACGGATGCGTGCCGCGGCGAGCAAGCCGGTGCAGCTGGGCATCACGCTGAACATGGGCACCGCGATCCCGAACACGGAGGCGGCGGTGGACCAGGACGCCGCGCGCCGGGCCGACGGCCTTGGCGCGAGGATCTACCTGGACCCGCTGGTGCACGCCCGCTACCCGGCCGACGTGGTCGAGGACCTGGCCAAGGTGGGCATCTCCCTGCCGGTGCAGGAGGGCGACCTGGCGATCATCGCCGCGCCGATCGACGTGCTCGGCGTGAACTACTACTCCAGCCACTACTACTCCGGCACCGACGAGCAGGGCCGCACCGAGGACGCGCAGGGCCACCCGGTGAGCAGGCAGATCCCGCACGGCCACCCGGTGACCGACATGGGCTGGGAGATCATCCCGGAGGGCTTCACGGAGTTGCTGGTCCGGCTCGGCAGGGACTACCCGGGCCTGCCGATGGTGATCACTGAGAACGGCTCGGCCTTCGTGGACGAGCCGGACGCCACTGGCTTCGTCAACGACGTGGAGCGCACCGCCTACTTCGCCTCACACATCGGTGCCGTGGCCAAGGCGCGGGCGGCGGGTGCCGACGTGCGCGGCTACTTCGCGTGGTCGCTGATGGACAACTTCGAGTGGTCCTACGGCTACGCCAAGAGGTTCGGGATCGTGCGCGTGGACTACGAGACCCAGGTGCGCACGCCCAAGCGCAGTGCGCTGTGGTACCGGGACACGATCCGCAGGGTGCGCGGTTCTCAGTCTTAGTTCAAGACCTGAAGGTGGCGCTCCCGCAACGCTGGGGGAGCGCCACCGCCGGTATCAGGGCTTGGCGGCCGGGAACGGCACCACGTTGGCGTTGCAGACCGTGCCCGGTGCGGGCAGGGCCAGGTCCACCAGGTACCTGGCGGCGATCTTGTCAGCGCAGGTGCTGCCGCCGAGGATGCAGTGGCCGAACGCGTCCACGGTCAGCAGGCGGGCGTTGCCCAGCTCCTGGGACATGCGCTTGGCGAACTCGTACTGCGTGGCCGGGTCGTAGTAGTTGCCCACGACCAGCACCGGGTTGGTGGTCTTCTTGTTCCACGGGCCCTCGTAGGGAACCGGGTTGTCCACCGGCCAGCTCGGGCACACCGCCGGGTCGGCCCAGGCCTGCACGCGGCCAAAGGTGGGCATCTGCTTCTCCCACTGGGCCGCGATACGCGGGGTCTGCGAGGCGGGCTGGCTGAACGGCTTGTCCGAGCAGTTCACGCCGTAGTAGGAGTCGTCGGCGGTGTAGAGCGCGTCGGGCAGCACGTCGAAGCGGTTGAGCTTGGCGTCGGCCACCAGCGCCGAGGTGTCCTCAGTGGACTGAACCGACAGCGCCTGCGCGGCCAGCGCGGGCTTGGGGTGCACCGCCTGGTAGACGTCCTGGAACAGCTTGGTCAGCGACTCCAGCTGCGCCGGGCGGTACAGGGTGCTCGCGGTGGTGTTGACCAGCTCCGGGTAGCCGATCTTGGTGCCGTTGGCCAGGGTCACCGGGCCCTTGGCCTTGAGCGTGTCGCGCATGTCGTCGAACTTGGCGCGGGCCCCACCGGAGAAGGCGCAGGCCGCACCGGCCGCGTCGCAGCGCTTGAGCAGCGCGTCCAGCGCGAACTCGAAGCCCTTGGTGCGCTGGCGGTCGTACTCCAGGCCGTCGGACAGCCGCAGCTTCGGGTCCACGTTGCCGTCGATGATGATGGCGCGCGCGTTGTTCGGGAACATGTTGGCGTAGGTGGCGCCGAGCAGGGTGCCGTAGGAGAAGCCGACGTAGTTCAGCTTGGTGTCACCCACGGCCGCGCGCATGCGGTCCAGGTCCCGCGCCACGTCGGCGGTGCTCATGTGCTCCTTGAGCGGGCCCGCGATGCGGCTGCAGAAATCGCCGTACTCGTCGTAGACGGCGAGGGTGTCCTTCTCCTCCTGGCGGCTGACCGGGACCGAGGCGGCCTTGGCGAAGACCCGGTCGTAGTCCTCCTGGGTGTTGAAGCAGCGCAGCGGGGTGCTGCGGCCGACACCGCGCGGGTCGAACCCGATCATGTCGAAGCGGTCGGCCACCTCGGAGGTGAAGTAGCGCGCCGCACCGCTGATCGGCATCTTGTAGCCGGAACCGCCCGGGCCGCCGGGGTTGAGGAACAGCGAGCCGATCCGGTGTGCCTGGTCGTTGGCGGCCCTGCGCATCAGGGCGAGGTTGATCGAACCGGCGTCCGGGTGCTTGTAGTCCAACGGCACGGCGTAGACCGCGCAGGTGTACTTGTCCTTGTCCGCGGCGGGCACGGCGGTCAGATCGGCGGCCGCGCAGGCGCCCCAGGACACCGCCGGGACCGAGGTGGCGGCCGGGGCGGCGGTGGCCGTGGCGGGCATCGCCAGGCTCGCGCCCGCGGCCAGCGCGGCGACGGTCAGCACCAAACCACGTCTGCTGGTGGAGTTCCCTTGCAAATCGCACCCCTCACTCGAGTAGGTATCGAGCCTCACAGAGCGCACGGGCGGGCAAAAGCGACGAACGGAGGGATTTGAGAACAAAGCACTTTGCGGCAGCCGGTACTTTGTGTTACAAAGTTGCAGGTGGGAGACTCGCCGGAAGAGATGCTGGCGCTCATCGCGCAGGAACGAGCCGAGCTCGGCCGACGCAGGGCGGTGAGCCCGGTGCCGACCTTCGCCGCGTGGGGACTGGCCTGGCTCGCCGGGTTCGGGGCCTGCTACCTGGCCGCGACCGGCCTGCTGCCCTGGCTGCTCGCGGGGCTGGTGCTGGGGGTGCTGGTCGCGGTGGCCGTCGTGGTGCCGATCGTGCGGGGAGCGCGGGCGGCCAGCGGGGTGCGGGGCCCGTCCCGGCAACTGGGCCTGATGTACGGGCTGAGCTGGGTGGCCGGTCCGCTCGCCCTGTCGGCGATCAACTCCGGGCTCGGGGCCGGCACGGTGCCGTGGACCGCGAGCGCCATGTTCATGGTGGGCCTGCTCTACCTGGCGGGCGGCATGCTGTGGCGTGACCTCTCGCAGTACCTGCTGGGCCTGTGGGTGCTGCTGTTCGCGGCGATCAGCGTGCACCTCGGGTCGCCGGGCAACTTCCTGGTGCTGTCACTGGCCGGTGGCGGCGGCATGCTCGTGCAGGCCGGGTGGCTGGCGCTGCGGGGCAGGCGATGACCGAACTCGACCCGGTGATCCACGCCCAGGCCCGGCTGCGGGTGATGGTGGCCCTGTGCGGGCTGCGACCCGGTGACCAGCTCACCTTCCCGCGCCTGCAACAACTCCTGGACATGACGGCGGGCAACCTGTCCACGCACCTGCGCAAGCTGGAGGAGGCCGGGTATGTGCGGATCAGCAAGACGCACGAGCGCCGCACCCCGGTCACGCACGTGGCCGTCACCAGTTCCGGCCGGGCGGCGTTCGAGCGGTACACCGACGGCCTGCGCGCGTTGCTGGCCGGTCAGCAGGAGGGGGAAGGCATTGCGGATAGGTGAATCCGAGCGACAACAGGCACGTGAGGCGCTGGACCGGCATCTCGCCGACGGACGGCTCAGTGCCGAGGAGTACGGCGACCGCTCGGTGGCGGTCATGGTCGCCACCACCGAGGAGGACCTCGCGCCGGTCTTCGTCGACCTGCCTGGGTTGCCAGAACCCGTTGTCCAGCAACGAGTTCCGGTCTACGTCCTGGCCGGTGTCGGTGTCACGGCGATGATCGTGGCCACGACGACCGGCCTGTACCCGGTGTACCTGGTGGCCGGGCCGGTCATCTACGCGCTGATGAAGTGGCGGCGCCATAAGGGGTGAGCGGTGTGGGTCGGGTGCTGGTGCGACTCGGCTGTCGCTGGGCGGGATTCGCGCGTTGGTGGGCGGGACTCGGGCGCAGTGGCCGGGACTGGCGCACGGCAGAGTTGGCCTGGCGCGCCAGCGGCCGGGACTCGGGCGTTGGTGGGCGGGACTCGTGTACGGCAGCGCGGGATTCGCGCACCGGTGGCCGGGACTGACGCGTCGGAGAACGGGATTCGCGCACGGTAGAGCGGGATTCGTGCGCAAGTGGGCGGGACTCGGGCGCAGTGGCCGGGATTCGCGCACGGCAGAGTGGGGCTGGCGCGCCAGCGGCCGGGACTCGGGCGCTGGTGGGCGGGATTCGCGTGCCTGACAGCGGGACTGGCGTGCCGGTGGGCGGGACTCGCCTACTGCTGGGCGGGATTCGCTTGCGGTTGAGCAGGACTCGTGCGCTGGTCGGCGGTACTGGCGCGCCGGAAAGCGGGATTCGCGCGCTGGTGGCCGGGATTCGCGTGCCGGTGGGCGGGACTCGCGCACGGCAGAGCGGGATTCGCGTGCCGGTGGCCGGGACTGGTGCGCCTGACAGCGGGATTCGCGCACGGCTGGGCGGGACTCGAGCACGGTAGAACGGGACTCGGGCGCTGGTTGCCGGGATTCGCCCACGGCTGGGCGGGACTCGAGCACCAGCGGCCGGGACTCGCGCACCGGTGGGCGGGACTCGCCTACGGCTGGCTGGGACTGGCGCACGGCCGAGCGGAACTCGCGCGCCAGCGACCGGGACTCACGCACCCGACAGCGGAACTCGCGCACCACCGAACGTGACATGCCGGGGGCCGTCACAGCCCCCGGCGTGTCACGGGCTCAGGCGTCGTGGCTGCGCCGCTCGTAGGACACGGCGTAGGCGGCCTTGCGGATCGCCAGCACCGGGTCGTCGGACAGCTCGATGCCCGCGGTGACCCTGGTCGGGTCGAACACCTGCCCGGCCCAGTACGCCTGGTCGGCCACTGGGGCCTTGATCGTCAGGTGCCCGACCACCAGCTCCGGCCGGTCGGCGGGCCAGGCCTTCGTGCAGTCGTTGGTCGGGTCACCGGGCTCGGCCAGCTGCACGTGCAGGGTCAGCCGCACGGGGCCGTCGGCCAGCCTGCGCTCCAGCTCCTCGGTCAGGTAGGCCTCGTCCCAGTCGGCGGCCTCCTGCTCGGTCACCGACTGCTCGCCCAGGTCCGGCTCCCACCGGTAGCGCACCGACTGCCGCTGCCCCTGCGCGTTGACCCAGGTGAAGGCGTGGATCGCCCAGTAGCGCGCGGTGCCGTAGCTGGTCGGGATGGGCATGGTGCCCACCGCCTGGAAACCCGGTACGGCCTCGGGGTACTCGGCGAGGAAGCCCTGCAACTTGGCCGGGTCGCGCTGACCGTCCTCGCCCGGGGTCAGTGCCGCCAGCAGCTTGAGGAAGTGCTCGGGGGTGGCGGCGATGAACACCGGCAGGTTGACCCCGACCAGGTCGGTGTCGGTGCCGTCAGCCAGGTGGAACTTCACCGCGATGCCGCGTCCGCTGCGCGAGCCGTCGGGCACGTGCGGGCTGCCGCCCGCGTTGGAGAAGCGCACGGTCGCCGCCACCGGCTCGCCGGTCAGGTGCGCGGCCGTGGTCAGCTCGGCCACCTTGCCGGTGGGCTCGAAGGTCGCCTGGAAGCAGGCGCCCCTCGCGTGGGCCCGCCGGTAGCCGGGGAACTTGCCGCTCGCCTTCTCCATGTTGTCGACGATCTCGACCGCGAGTGGTGGTTGTGCAGTCATGGGAGGTCCAATCCTGGTGTCGCACGAGGTGGGGCTAGACCTACCCCACTTCGAGGTTCCAGGGTTCCTGACCAGCCCGTTGTGGGACGGCAGAGTCACCTATGACAGCACGAACGTCCCTGGAGGTGGCGGCATGACCGTTCAACCGGCACTCGCGAGACCCGACATCGACCCGCAACCCAAGGGCGCGGTCGAGCAGGTGCTGCTCGCGGTGTTCGTGGTGGTGCCTTTCCTGGCCCTGCTCGCCGCGGTGCCGCTGGCCTGGGGCTGGGGGCTGGGCTGGCACGACATCGTGATCGGCGTGGTCTTCTACTTCGTGTCCGGGTTCGGCGTCACGGTCGGCTTCCACCGGCTGTTCACCCACGGCTCGTTCAAGGCCAAGCCCGCGCTGCGGGTGGGGCTGGCGGTGGCGGGCAGCCTCGCACTGGAGATGGGCGTGATCGACTGGGTGGCCACGCACCGCCGCCACCACAAGTACGCCGACCGCGAGGGCGACCCGCACTCGCCGTGGCGCTTCGGCTCGGACTGGAAGGCCCTGACCAAGGGACTGGCCTACGCCCACGTGGGCTGGATGTTCGACACCGAGGTGACCTCGGCCGCCAAGTTCTGCCCCGACCTGCTCGCCGACCGCCGGGTCCGCTGGGTGCACGACCGCTTCACCTGGTTCGTGGTCGCCTCCCTGCTGCTGCCCGCGGTGATCGGCGGCCTGTGGAGCATGTCCTGGCAGGGCGCGCTGACCGCCTTCTTCTGGGGCTCACTGGTTCGCATCGCGCTGCTGCACCACGTCACCTGGTCGATCAACTCGATCTGCCACACCTTCGGCGAGGAGACCTTCGAGGTGCGCGACAAGTCCCGCAACGTGTGGTGGCTGGCGATCCCCTCAATGGGCGAGTCCTGGCACAACCTGCACCACAGCGACCCGACCTGCGCCAGGCACGGTGCCCTGCCCGGCCAGATCGACCCCAGCGCCGCGGTCATCAGGGCATTCGAACGCCTCGGTTGGGTCACCGACGTGCGCTGGCCCAACCAGGAACGGCTGGCAGCGCGCAGGATCGACCACACCACGCACCGGGCCGCCTGAGCACCCGGCACAATTTACGAGGACGAGAGGAGAACCGGCCGTGACCACCACTGCGACGCGCCCGCTCACGGGACGGCCGGCACTGCTTGGACTGGCACTGTCGCTGGCGCTGCTCAGCCAACTCGGCATCGCCGTGTTCGTGTTCCAGGTGGTGTCGATCTCGCTGATCCCGGTCTGGATCGGCTTCCCGCTGCTGGCCGGGTCCATCGCGCTGTGCCGGTACTTCACCGACCTGCACCGCACCATCTCGGGCACCGTGCTCGGCCAGCCCATCCAGCGCCCCTACCTGCCGCTGCCCGAGGGCGGCTGGTTCGGCAAGATCCGCACCGTGTTCACCGACCCGGCGACCTGGCGCGACCTGTTGTGGTTGATCGTCAACGCCGTGACCGGCCTGGTCTCCGGTGTGACGGTGGTGTCCTTCCTCGCTGGTTCGCTGTTCTACCTCACGTTCCCGTTCTGGTGGCCGCTGTTCCACGCGGACGACATCGACCCGATGCTGCTGGGCGTCATCTCGATGAGCACCTTCGGCGAGTCCTTCCGCGCGGTGCCCGCCGGCATGGTCCTGGTCGCGCTGTGGTGGTGGGGCGCCCCGAAGTTGTTGCGCGCCAACGCACACGTGGCCAAGTCCCTGTTGGCACCCACGGAGCGCACGCGCCTGGCGCTGCGCGTGCAGGAGCTGTCGGAGTCCCGCGCGGAGTCGGTGGACACCCACGCCGCCGAACTGCGCCGCATCGAGCGCGACCTGCACGACGGGGCGCAGGCCAGGCTGGTGGCGCTGGGCATGAGCCTGGGCATGGCCGAGGAGGCCGTCGCCGGGGACCCGGCCGCCGCCAGGGAGTTGCTCGCCGAGGCCAGGCAGTCCACCTCCAAGGCACTGTCCGAGCTGCGTGACCTGGTGCGCGGCATCCACCCACCGGTGCTGGCCGACCGCGGGCTGGACGGCGCGCTGCGGGCACTGGCCCTGGCCAACCCGCTGCCCGTGGAGGTCACCGGGGAACTGCCCGGCAGGCCGCAGGCCCCGGTGGAGTCGGCGGTGTACTTCGCGGTGGCCGAGGCGCTGGCGAACATGCTCAAGCACAGCGGGGCCACCACCGGCTGGATCCGGATGTCCTACGAGGACGGCAGGTTGGGCGTCTCCATCGGGGACGACGGCAAGGGCGGCGCCTCGATCACGCCGGGCGGTGGGCTGCACGGCATCGAGCGCAGGCTGGCCGCCTTCGACGGCACGCTGATGGTCACCAGCCCGGTCGGCGGCCCGACCACCCTGTTCGTCACCCTGCCCTGTGAACTGCTCACCGGTCCGCAGCCTGCTCAGTGATCCGCTGGACGTAGGCGGCGCGGGCCGCGGTGTCCGGGGTGAGCGCCCTGCCGGAGTTCAGCAGCCGGTGGGCCAGGCGCAGCACCGGTTCCGGGGTGAGCGCCGCCAGCGGCCCCACCGGCCGTACCCAGCCGGGCACCGACACCTCCGCCGCCCTGGTGCGCAGCGTGCGCACCACGGCGGCGGCCACGTCCTCGGGGTCCACCGTGGGCATGCCCGCACCGAGGTCGAAACCCGAGGCCAGCTCGGTGCGCACCGCGCTGGGCAGCACGGCGCTCACGCTCACCCCGCTGCCCGCCAGTTCCGCACGCACCGCCGCGCTCAGGCCCACCACGCCGAACTTCGTGCCGCAGTACACCGCCAGCCCCGGGATCGGCAGCTTGCCCGCCATGGACGCGATGTTGACCACGTGGCCGCGACCCCGCGCCACCATGCCGGGCACCGCCAGTTGCATGCCGTGGATCGGCCCGAGCAGGTTCACCCGCACCTGGGCGCGCGTGATCGCCTCAACCTCGGCGAGGAATGCCCCCGAGGGCATGATGCCCGCGTTGTTGACCAGCACGTCCACCGGACCGAGTTCGTTCGACACTTGGTTCAAGAAGTCGGCGAAGGACTGCCGTGAGGCCACGTCCACCGCGAAGGCGCGGGCCGACCGGCCGAGTTCGGTCAGCGCGGCGATGCCCGCGGGGCCGTCCAGGTCGCCGATCGCGACTTTCGCCCCGACTCGAGAAAAGGCCCGAGCCGTGGCGAGGCCGATGCCCCTGGCCCCGCCGGTGATCGCCACGACCGTGTCGGCGGGCCGCAGCGCCGGGTAGCGCCTGAACAGGCTCATCGCAGCACGTCGCTGGCGCTTCGCGTGGGCATCGTGCCGAATTCGCTCATCGCAGGACCACCTCGTTCCCGGTCAGTGCGGCGGCGACCGTGCGCCGCGCGGTCTGGAAGGTCGCCAGCCGCCGCCTCGGGTCCATCAGGTTCGGCCCCATCGCGGCCAGGTCCTCCGCGCACGGGTCCAGCCGCACCACCCTGGTTCCGGCCCGTTCCAGCGCCGCCACCTCCGTGTCCAGCCGGTGGTTCATGGCCCGGCGCAGCAGGCGTTCCACCCGGGCCGCCCCGCGAGCCGGTCCAGGCTCCGCCGAGGTCATCGGGGACAGTACGACCACCTCGTCCAGGCCCAGCGGCGCCACCAGGTCCGCCGAGGTCGGCGAGGCCACGCCGCCGTCCACGTAGTCCCTGCCACAGATCCGGGTAGCGGGGAACCAGCCCGGCACCCCGTAGGAGGCGCGCACCGCGTCCCGCAGCGCCGCCGGTGGCGCGCCCGGTGCGCCGAAGGCCACCCGTTCGCCCGTGACGCGGTCGCAGGCCACCACCCACACCGCCGGGTGCGGCGCCCACTGGCCAACCGGCACCACCGCGTCGATCGCCTCGGCGAAGGCCGACAGATCGCCGCGACCACGGGGCAGCAGCCCGCTCAGTGCGGTCATCGGCGCCACGCGGTCACGCCGCCACGGCAGTCCGCGCGCGGCCAGCCCCAGCGAGCCAGGCACCGGGTACGGCACCGGGGGCAGCGCACCGCCGGTCGCCACGCCGTGCTCGAAGCGGACCGAGTCCTGCGCGCCATCTGCTTGCCACGCAACGAGTTCGTCCACGCTGACGCCTGCGGCCAGCAGGGAGACCAGCAGGCCGCCCGCTGAGGTGCCGACCAGTGCCCTGGCGAACCTCGGGTCCCAGTCCAGGTGTTCGCGCAACGCCGCCAGCGCGCCCACCGACCAGGCCGCGCCGAGCACCCCGCCCGCCCCGATGACCAGACCACGGCTCGTCACGGCGCCTCCCGGATACCGACGATATTCGAGTACCGAGAGAATCACGAGAGCGTCGGTTTGGTCAATACGTACGATGTCCGCCATGCCGAGGCTGACCAGGGAGGAGAGCAAGGCCCGCACCCGAGCCGCGCTCGTGGAGACCGCGCGCGGGCTGTTCCTCGCCGAGGGCTACCACCAGACCTCGCTGGAGCGAGTGGCCGAGGCCGCGGGGTTCTCCAAGGGAGCGGTCTACTCCAACTTCCGCAACAAGGAGGAGCTCTGCCTCGCCGTGCTGGACCAGATCCAGCGTCGCGAGTACGCCGAGCTGCTCGACGCGCTCGCCCCGCCAGGGGACTTCGAGAGCAAGCTGGCGGCGTTGCAGGTCTGGGCCGAGCGCGTGCTCGGCAGCCCGAGCTGGACCGTGCTCGGCGTGGCGGCCATCGCCGCCGCACACCTGTCCGACCAGCTGCGCGCCCAGCTCGCCCGGCGGGACGCCGCCTTCTGTCACGTCGTGACCGAACTGCTCCGCGCGCAGGAGGCCGCCGGTGCGATCACGCTCGCGCTGCCCGCCGAGGACCTCGCCCCGATCCTGCTCGCCGTCGGCACCGGCCTCGGCTTGCAGCGCTCGGTCAACCCCGGCGCCAAGCCCAGCCTGCTCACCGACGCCGCCCGCGCCTTCGTGCGCCCGGCGATGTCCTGAAGGCGTGCCGTGAAGGTGGCTTTCACCGCGCTGGACGCAGCGAATGGTCCTTTCGCGGCAGGTCTCGGCGATGCCGCGAAGGTGTGCCCCTCAGGACACCGCTGCGGATTCGGCCTCGCGCCTGCTGCCGAGCAGGTGCACCAGCACCAGGCCCAACCCGGAGATGATCACGTGCGGCAGCGCGGAGGCGATGCCGTTCCACTTCGAGGACTGCCACATCTGGAAGTACTCACCGCCGATGGCCATGAACCCGCCCGCGAACAGCGCGAGCTCCATCAGCCAGCCCAGCGCGGACAGCTTGGGCGCGACCGGGCTGCGGCGCAGCCAGGCCACCAGCCCGGCGAGCAGCACCAGCGCGGCGAGCGCCTCCCAGGCGATGATCAGCACGTAGCCGGTGGTGACCAGTCCGGGGCTGGTGATCGCGCGCCACATCATGGCCGGGGACTTGAAGGTGGTGTCCATGGCGAACACGTGTTCCACGAAGGCGTGGTTGGTCTCGTAGTCGGTGAGGTTGCCGAACGCGATCAGACCGAGGTGCACGGTGCTGATCGCGGTGAGCACCGCCACGGCCAAATGCAGGCTGCCGAGCCCGGAAAGAACACGCATGGCGGGTACTCTACGCAGGGAGTTCGTGACTGCGAGGCAGTTTGAGCAGGGGATTCCACTAGTGCCGTCCGAACGGGAGCGAACCGATGCCGCTGTTCTCCGTGCTGACCGCGGCCATCGGGCAGTGGGCCGAGTACGTGGAGCTGGCCGGTGAGAGCCTGGCCGCGCAGCGGCTGCCCGAGGGCTGGCAGTTGGAGTGGGTCGTGCAGGAGGACGGGGACGAGCCGGTGCTGGCCGAGGTGGTCGGCCGCTTCGAGTTCGCCCGCTACCAGGCCAACGGCCAGCAGTTGGGCACGACGAGCACGCGCAACCTCGGGCTGACCAGGGTGTCCGGTGAACTGACCCACGTGTTCGACTGCGACGACCTGCTGCTGCCGGACGCACTGGCCACGGCCCTGGCGGCCTTCGAGCGGCACCCGGAGATCCACTGGTTCGCCGGTCAGGCGGACAACCTGATGCCCGATGGCAGCCGGGTGGCCTTCGACCCGATCTCGCCGACCGGCCCGGTCGCGCCGGGTGCGGTCAACGACTACCTGCTCAGCACCGACCGCGCCCCGTTCCTGCCGAACACCCTGGCCGTGCGCACCACCACGCTGCGCGCTCTCGGCGGCTGGTCGGCCACCCCCAACGGGGAGGACACCATGGTGCTGGCCGCGCTGGGCGAGCTGACCCCCGGCTACTACGCCCCCGAGGTGACCTGGCTGTACCGCCAGCACGAACGACAGACCAGCCGCACGCAGGTGTGGGCGAACCGGTTGCCGGTGGCCCTGGACATGGTGCGCCAGCGCATCGCCGCGCTGCGCGAGCTGGGACTGCGGCTCGGGTCCGACTGATGCCGGTGCTCTCGGTGCTGACCGCGGCCCACGCCGGACGCGGCCCGCTGCTGGCGGCGGCCGGGGAAAGCCTTGCCGCGCAACAACTCCCGATCGGCTGGCGGTTGGAGTGGGTTGTCCAGGAGGACGGTCCGAGCCCGCACCTGGCCGAGGTCCTCGGGCAGTTCCCGTTCGCTCGGCTGGGGACCAACAACGGCCAGCTCGGCATCGCCATGACCCGCAACCTGGCGCTGACCAGGGTGTCCGGCGAGCTCGTGCACGTGCTGGACTCCGACGACCTGCTCTTGCCGGGTGCGCTCGCCACGGCGCTGGCGGCCTTCGAGCGGCACCCGGAGATCCACTGGGTGGCGGCGCAGGCCGACGACCTGATGCCCGACGGCGCGCGAGTGCCCTACCCGCTGGCCTTCCGCACCGGCTACGTGCGGGCAGGTGAGATCAACACGTTCACCGCCGAGCACGACGAGCCGCCGATCTCCTGCGCCGGGCTGACCGCGCGCACGGCCACGCTGCGCGCGCTCGGCGGGTACGCGGCCAACCCCTGCTCCGAGGACGTGGCCCTGTTCACGGCGATGGCCGAGCTGACCCCCGGCTGGATCACCCCGGAGATCACCTGGCTGATCCGCCAGCACGAGCGGCGCACCACGCGCGGCGAGGGCTGGCGACGGCTGCGCGCGGCCTCGGTGGCCATGGTGCACCAACGCCTGGCCGCCCAGCGCTCGGTCGGCCTGCGACTGGGCGCGGCTCAGCCGCAGGGCGGGTTGTAGGCCAGCTGTGGCAGGTGCAGGTGCCATACCTGCTCGGTCAGCACACCGCGGGTGACCGCGCAGATCCGGCTCTCCGCGTGCGCGGGGTCCAGGTCCCACAGCCGCACGGCCTTGTCCTCGCCGAAGCTGGCCACGGTGCCGCCGCCCGGGCTGAGGGCCACCGTGTAGTACGTGCCGGGCCGGGCGGCCAGCGAGGAGCCGATCGGCGCGGGAGCGGCCGGGTTCGACACGTCCCACAGCCGGATCGACTGGTCACCGGAGCCGGTGGCCAGCACGTGCCCGTCGGCGCTGAACGACAGCGAGGGGATGCCCTTGGTGTAGCCGTCCAGCGAGGGGCCCAGCGGCCGCAGTCGGGTCGGGTCGGTCACGTCCCACAGCCGCACCTGCTTGTCCTCGCCGCCGGTGGCCAGCACCCGGCCGTCCGGGGACAGCGCGAAAGCCAGCACCCCGCCGCCGTGTGCCCGCACCGAGGGGCCCCGCGGGTGGGGGTGCGTCGGGTCGCTGAGGTCCCAGGCCTGGATGTCGTTGGCCGCGTACCCGGTGAACAGGGTGCGGCTGTCGCTGCTGAAGGCCGCGGCGTAGATGTAGCCGTGCCTGCTGGGCATGGGGGCGCCGACCTTCCTCGGCGCGGTGCGGTCGCTGATGTCCCACAGCTGCACGTTGGCGTCGTCCACGTCGGCGGCCAGCAGGCGACCGTCCGGGCTGAGCGCCAGCGAGGAGGAGTACCGGGTGCCGAGCGGGATCGGCGGGGCCCAGCGCGTGGGGTGCACGGGATCGGTGAGGTTCCACAGCTGGAGCTGCTTGTCGGAGGTGGTCGCCGCGAGCAGGCGGCCGTCCCGGCTGAAGGCCAGCTTGTCGGCCCCGCCCGCGCCGGTGGCCAGCGGCGGGCCCAGCGGCTTGGGGTCCCGCTGGTCGCTGGTGTCCCACAGCCCCACGGTGCCGTCCGGCGAGCCGGTGGCCAGCAGCTTGCCGCCCGGCTGGTACACGATCGGGCCGGGGCCCCGGCCGTGCCGCACCAGCACCTGCTCGGGCAGCGACCACAGCCGCACCGTGCCCTCGTTGGCCCCGACCGCCAGCAGGCTGTCGTCGGGGTTGAAGCCCACGGCGAACTGGCTGGAGCCCGAGGCCAGTGCGGGGCCGAGCTGCTCGGGTTCGGTCGGGTCGGCGATGTTCCACAGCCGGGCGGCGCCGTCGGACCCCGAGCTGGCCAGCACCGGCTCGGTACTGGCGAAGGCCACCGACCAGACGGGACCCGCGCCCGGGGCCAGCGGCAGGCCCAGTGCGCCGACCTGGCCCGGGTTGGTCACGTCGAACAGCCGGATCGTGCCGTCCTCGCAGCCGCTGGCCAGCATCCGGCCGTCCCTGCTGAAGGCGACCGAGTGCACGGTGCCGCCGAACCCGCCGATCGGCTCCCCGATCTTGACCGGGTTCGCGGGATCGCGCACGTCCCACAGCTGCACGGACTTGTCGTCCCCGCCGGCGGCCAGCAGGTGGCCGTCCGGGCTGAACGCCACCGAGCGCACCGGGGTGGTCCTGCTGCCGAACGGCGGGCTGTAGGCCACCGCGTGCGCCGGGTCGCGCACGTCCCACAGCCGCACGTCGTGGAACTCGTCGGCGCTGGCCAGCGTGTGCCCGTCCGGGCTGAAGGCCACCAGGTAGATCGTGCCGTCCGTGCCGCCCAGCGGCTGCCCCAGTTCGCGGGGGTGCGCCGGGTCTGAGACGTCGAACAGCCGGATCAGGTGGTTGTCCCCGGCGGCGGCCAGCACCGTGCCGTCCGGGCTGAACACCGCGGAGCTGACCCAGCTGCTGAACCCGGTGATCGGCTCACCGATCGGGGTGGGCGCGGAACGGTCGGTCACGTCCCACAGCCGCACCGTGTTGTCGTAGCTGGCGGTGGCCAGCACCTTGCCGTTCGGGCTGAACGTGGTCAGGTACACCGCGCCCCGGTGCGCCGCCAGGGTGCTGGACAGCGGGGTGAACTGGGTGGACAGCACCCGGCTTCGCACGGCCTGGTCCTCGGGGCGCAGTCGGCGGGCCACCAGGTCCAGCTGGGCCGACAGCGAGGGGTCGGTGGCGGCCAGCCGGTCGGCCTCGGCCACCACCTGGGCGTACTGCGCCTCATCGCGCTGCTGCTGGGCCACCGCCGCCATGGTCGCCGCGAACAGGGCGAACACCACCAGCAGCAGCACCGCGCTGCGGGTGAACCACTTCATCCGCCTGCGGTGCCGGGCCGAGGAGCCCAGGAAGTCGCGGCCCACGGCGCTGAGCGTGGCGGCCCCCGTCTGCTGGGACCACTGCAACGCGGTCTCCAGCCGCCCACCCCGGTACAGCAGGGAGTTGTCCCTGTTCTCGGCGTCCCAGCCCGCCGAGTCCTCCTCGATCCGCTGCCGCAGCACGTTGCCCGCGCGGTCGCGGTCGATCCAGCCGCGCAACCGGGGCCAGGCCTGCAACAGCGCCTCGTGGGTGATCTCCACCGACTCGGCGTCCAGGGTCACCAGCCGGGCCCTGGCCAGCACCTCCAGTGCCGACTCCGTGGGCCGGGGACTGACCGCCTGGCCGATCACCTCCTGGCGGGTGGACCTGCGCCGGGTGTCCTGGCTGTCCTGGCCGACGTGCACCAGCCGCAGCAGCACCAGGCGGGCCGCCTCCTGCCCGGCCCTGTCCAGGTCGGCCCAGGCCCGTTCGGCGGTGGCGGCCACCGCGCCCTGGATGCCGCCCGCCGCCCGGTACCCGGCCACGGTCAGCCGGCCGCCCTGCCTGCGCTGCCAGGTGGCCAGCAGGGCGTGCGACAGCAGCGGCAGCGCGCCCGCGTCGTAGGCCCCCTGACCGGCCCGGACCCGCCCGCGCCCGGTGCTCACGCCCAGGTCCCGCAGCATCAGGTCGACCAGCCCGCTCTCCAGTTGCAGGCCGACCGCCCGCGCCGGGCGGGCCACCGCCTCCCGCAGCTCGGCCGAGGTCATCGCGCCCAGCACCATCTGGCGCTCCTGCAACGCCTCGGCCAGCACCGGGTAGTCCAGGCAGCGGCCGTAGAAGTCCGCGCGCACGCCCAGCACCACCAGGGCGGGCGCCACCCCGCCGGGCACCGCCGCCGTGCTCGCCGCGTGCAGCAGCTCCACGTAGGCCCGCCGCTCGGCCTCGTCCCGGGCCAGCGTGAAGGTCTCCTCGAACTGGTCGACCACCAGCACCGGCCGTGGGCCACCGGGGCAGGTCCGCGCGCCGAAGGCCGTCAGTGCCTCGCGCACACCGCTGGTGAACCGTTCGTCTGTGGTGAACCCCTCCTCCCCGTCCTCGGCCGTCGAACCCAGTACCGCCCCCAGCTCGGGCACCGCCCTGGCCAGCTCCTTGACCGGGTCCGCGGTGGGCGTCACCAGCACCACCGCCCGCCCGGGCCCGCCCTCGGTCAGCGCGGGCAGCAACCCCGCCCGCAGCAGCGAGGACTTGCCCGCGCCCGAGGCGCCGACCAGCACCACGATGCCGCCGGTGTCCGAGGCCGCGCCGAGCCGGGCCACCAGCGCCGAGGTGCTGCGCTCCCGGCCGAAGAACCACCGCGTGTCCTCCTGCCGGAACACCGCGAGTCCACGGTAGGGGCAGGCACTGACATCCTCGGCGGGTTCCTCGGCGGGCGGCGGCTGCGCCTCGGGCCCGGCAGCCTTGCCGGCCTCGGCCACGGCCGGGCTGGCCAGGGCCTGCTCCCACAGGACCCGCCAGTCGTCCAGGTCGTACAGGCCGTCCAGCACGGGTTGGGCGCGCAGCTTGCGGGCCTCGCCGACGAGCACCTCCAGCACCACGGCCAGCGCCGAGAACCGGGCGGGCACGTTGCGGCCGCGCCGCCAGTCGCTGACCCGCTGGGCGGGCACCCGCAGCGGCCTGCCCCGCTCGTCGACCCTGCGCGCCCTGGCCACCGACTCGGTCACCCGCTTGAGGGGTGGGTCGCCCGCCTCGGCGTAGAGCAGCGCGAACCGCTCCGCGAACATCCCGCGAGGACCCTTGCCGGGAGCGGGAGTACCCATCGGCTGGCCTGCCGTCCTTCCTGCGAACCTGGTGCGCGGATCCGGACCGGAAAACTCCGGAACTACAGCTGATCAGGCATTTTACGGGCTCCGGACGGGCCCGTCGGGTGGGGTCCCCGCCGGTCGTTGACATCATCTCTGCGTGCCGCGGGGACAGCGTCGAGGTGGGGAAACCGGAGCCGGAACGGCGGCACGAGACGGCCTGGAGTCCAGTAGCTTCTGAGGAACAGAGGGGTTTCCTCAGCAGAGGGTTCCCGGTCGTCAGGAGGGGGCCACCGGGGGGAGGAAGACCCGCGGCGCGGCGGGTCCTCCCCCTGTGTAGTGCCCGCTCGACAAGAGGGGGCGGTGGCACTCGTGGACACAACCGGACTGGTCGAGATCACCACGCGCGACGAGCTGGAGAGCGTGGTGGGGCTGCCGATCAAGCGGGTGGCCGAGAAGGGCCGTGACCACCTGCACGAGGTGGACCGCGCCTGGCTGGCGCACTCGCCGTTCTGCCTGGTCGCCACCTCCGCCGCGGACGGCAGCTGCGACGTGTCCCCGAAGGGCGATCCGCCCGGGTTCACCCTGGTGCTCGACGAGCGCACGATCGTGCTGCCCGAGCGTCCCGGCAACCGCAGGGCCGACGGCTTCCACAACCTGCTGACCAACCCGCACATCGGCCTGATCTACCTGCTGCCCGGCCGTGGGGACACGCTGCGCGTCAACGGCCGGGCCAGGCTGCTGCGCGAGGCCCCGTTCTTCGACCGGATGGTGGTCAAGGGGCACCGGCCCGAGCTGGCGGTGCTGGTGGAGATCGAGGAGGTCTTCCACCACTGCGCGAAGGCGTTCCTGCGGTCGGCCCTGTGGCGGCCGGAGACCTGGGGCGCCGGGCAGGTGCCCAGCCGTGCGGTCATCGCCAAGCTGCTGGAACGGCCCGAGGACTCGCTGGCCGAACTGGAGTCCTACTACGGCCCCGACTACGCGTCGAAGCTGTACGGCTGATTTTGGGAATTCACTCGAAACCTGACCGCATCCCTTGACAGTCATATTGGGCCGATAAGACATTCGTAGGGGCTCCCACGTGCGAAGATAGGGGTTGTTGACCCCTGCCGTGCTGGTTAGCCTCGCATTGTTTCTGCCGGTCTGGAACAGCTGCCCGAATGCTGTTTCTCATCCTGAAGGGGTGGGATGGATGACTGTCCTCGCTGGTCAACCGGAGGTCACCGGCGAACTGGACCCGCGTGATCCACTCGCCCGGCTGGGACAGCTGCTCGACGTGGGGTCCATCGAGGACCTCAAGCCGCGCGACTCCAGCACCATTCACGTGGTGCGCGGGCGTATCGACGGCAGCCCGGTGATCGCGTACTGCTCGGACGCCACCCGGGTGGGCGGCGCGCTGGGCTGGGGCGACGCCATGCACATCGTGGACGCGATCAATCGGGCGGTGCACGACCGCGTGCCGGTGATCGGCGTCTGGCACTCCGGCGGGGCCAAGCTCACCGAGGGCGTGCTGTCCATGGACGGGGTGGGCCAGATGTTCGCGGCCATGACCCGTGCCTCGGGCAAGGTGCCGCAGATCTCCGTGGTGCTCGGGCCCGCCGCCGGTGCCGCCGCCTACGGTCCCGCGCTGACCGACCTGGTGATCATGTCGGAGACCGGGCGCATGTTCGTGACCGGCCCGGACGTGGTCCGCACGGTCACCGGCGAGGAGATCGACATGCCCGGCCTCGGCGGTGTCGAGGCGCACGGCAAGCGCTCCGGGGTGGTGCACGTGACCACCGCCACCGAGCAGGAGGCGTTCACCAGGACCCGGCGCATCGTGGGCATGTTCGCCCGGCCCGGCGTGTTCGACCTGAAGGACGCCGCGGACACCGGCACCGACCTGTCCGCGCTGCTGCCGGACAACCCGCGCCGCGCCTACGACGTGCGCGTGCTGCTGCGGGAACTGCTCGACACCGACATCAACGGCGTGGTCTTCGAGGAGCTCCAGGCCAAGTGGGCGGCCAACGTGGTGATCGGCCTGGGCCGCCTCGCCGGGCGCACCGTGGGCGTCATCGCGAACAACCCGATGCGCAAGGGCGGCTGCCTGGACTCGCTGTCGGCGGAGAAGGCGGCCCGCTTCGTGCGGCTGTGCGACAGCTTCGGCATCCCGCTGGCCGTGGTCGTGGACGTGCCCGGCTACCTGCCCGGGGTCGGCCAGGAGTGGGGCGGGGTCATCCGGCGCGGCGCCAAGCTGCTCTACGCCTTCGCCGAGGCCGTGGTCCCCAGGGTGACGCTGGTGACCCGCAAGTCCTACGGCGGGGCCTACATCGCGATGAACTCCCGCTCGCTGGGCGCCACCACGGTGCTGGCCTGGCCCGCGGCCGAGGTGGCCGTGATGGGCGCCGAGGCGGCGGTGGGCATCCTGCACCGCAAGAAGCTCGCGGCCGTGCCAGAGTCGGAGCGTGAGGCGCTGCGCGCCGAGCTGATCGCCGAGCACACCCGCATCGCGGGCGGGGTGGAGCGCGGCATGGAGATCGGTGTGATCGACGAGGTGATCGAGCCCGCACAGACCAGGCACCGGCTGGCCGAGGCGCTGGCGACCGCGCCAGCGGGCCGGGGCCACCACGGCAACATCCCGCTCTGACCGCCGATCAAGAGGAAAACCACAGCCATGACCACCCAACTGGACAGCGGCCTGTGGCTGCGCAGGTACCACCCCGCCGAGCCGGGCGCGGTGCGCCTGGTCTGCCTGCCGCACGCGGGCGGCTCGGCCAGCTTCTTCTTCCCGGTGTCCAAGGCACTGGCGCCGAAGCTGGACGTGATCTCCGTGCAGTACCCGGGCCGCCAGGACCGCAGGGCCGACCCCTGCATCGACTCCATCGCGGAGCTGGCCGACCGGGTGTACGAGGAGCTGGTCCCGCAGACCGAGCAGCCCTTCGCCTTCTTCGGCCACAGCATGGGCGCGACCCTGGCCTTCGAGGTGGCGCTGCGGCTGGAGCAGCGGCTGGGCCGCGTGCCGGTGGCCCTGTTCGCCTCGGGCAGGCGGGCGCCCTCGGCGCACCGCGAGGAGTTCGTGCACCTGCGCGACGACGACGGGCTGGTGGCCGAGCTCAAGCAGCTCAGCGGCACCGACTCGAAGGTGCTCGGCGACGAGGAGGTGCTGCGCATGGTGCTGCCCGCCATCCGCGGCGACTACAAGGCCGCCGAGACCTACCGCTACCAGCCGGGGCCCAAGCTGAGCTGCCCGGTCACGGTGCTGGTTGGCGACGCGGACCCGAAGGTGGACCTGGCCGAGGCGCGGGCCTGGCAGGAGCACACCACCGGGGACTTCGAGCTGAAGGTCTACCCGGGCGGGCACTTCTACCTGGCCTCCCGCCAGGCCGAGGTGCTCGGCGTGATCTCCGCCCAGCTGGGCTGAGTGGGCCGTTCGGGCCGCCCCGCCTAGACGAAAGTCGCTGCGGGGCGTCCCTCGTCGCACTTTGGTCAGCCATATCGCCGACCTTCGTGGACTGGCGCGGCAACGGTCCCCGGCGATTGAATCCGCTGCATGCGGAAATGTGCCGGGGCAATGCCGGTTCGCGTGAACCTCAGTTCCGTGAACCGGCGTGTACTGGCTCGTCTCATGCAACCCCCCGCATCCCTGGCAGGTCGGTGCGCGGTCCGCACCCGCGGGGGGCACGACGCAGAACGGACTTTGCGCGCTGTGGGGGAACGCGATCCGAACGGCGGTGTGGCCGTGATCCGGCCGGCCCTGGTGCTGTCCAGGGTGCTGCACCGCTACGACGGGACCACCGCGGTGGAGCACCTCACGCTGAGCGTGCCGACCCGGTCCCTGTACGGGCTGCTCGGCCCCCGCGGCGCGGGCAAGAGCACCGTGCTGGACATCGCCGCCGGGCTGCGCCAGCCCACCTCGGGCCGGGTCCGGGTCTTCGGCGTCGACCCGTCCAGCGACCCCACCGCGGTGACCGGGCTGGTCGGCTCCTCCCCGAGGCACACCCCGGAACTGGCCGCGTTGACCGCCCGTGAGCTGCTGGTCCGCGCGGGCACCCGGCGCGGGCTGGAGGCCGAGGTTGCCGCCAGGCACGCCCAGGAGCTGCTGCACGCCTTCGCGCTCGGCGAGGTCGCCGACCGGGTGATCGCGGACAGCCCGGCGGGCACCTGGCAGCGCCTCGCGGTGGCCGCCGCGATGCCGCACTTCCCGCGCCTGCTGGTGCTGGACGATCCCTTCGCCGGTGCGGGCGCGCACGACGTGGAGATCATCACGACCCTGCTGCGCCGGTACGTCTCGGCGGGCCGGACCGTGCTGCTGGCCACCGACTCGCGGGCGCTGGCCGAGCGGACCTGCACGCACCTGGCCGTGCTGGATCGGGGCAGGCTCACTGGGCAGCGAATCCTGCCCGCCTGAGCGCGTCACCCGCGAGGACCGGGGTGAGGATCGTCATGGTCACGCAACAGGGGGATGGATAGGGGTTGTGTACCCGATCGGGTGGACATAGTGTCTGCGGCAACGCACCGCGAGGGCAGCGACTCAAAATCGCCAGCCGGGCGGACCGGGTACCGACTCAAAATCGGACATCCGGCAGAACGGGTGGACTCCGCGGAGTCCACCCGTTCTTCGTTGTCGGCCCACTACGCTGACCGGTTGTGCGGCAGTCCTCCCGGTGGTGGCCCACCTCGCTCTGGTTCACCATGTGGGCGCTGGGCACCGTGTTCCTCGCGGGCACGCTGGCCACCGCGCGGGTGGGGGACCGATACTGGCTGTGGATCGGCTACGGGCTGTGCGCCGTGCTCTGGCTCGTCTTCGTGCTGGGCGACAACCGCGCCCCGCTGGTGGCCAGGTCGGCGCTCGTGGCCAACGCCCTGCTGGCCGCCGCGCTGATCGGACCGGCGCCGGAGGGCACGCCGGTGATCCTGGCCTGCCTGGGCATGACGGCCTTCGCCTCGCTGGCGGAGATCCGCCTGCCGGTGATCGTCCTGCTGCTGCTCACCGTGCTGGCGGTGACCACCCTGAGCTGGTGGACCAGCACCCAGGAGCTGGAGTCGCTGGTGGCCGACCTGGCCGCGCTGGTGATCGTCGCGCTGCTCGGGCTCAACCGCAGGCTGTACCTGGTGCAGGTGCGGCAGAGCCGGGAACTGGTGGAGCAGACGCGCCTGGCGCAGGCCGAGCACGCCCGCGCCGCGGCACTGGACGAACGCGCGCGCATCGCCAGGGAACTGCACGACGTGCTGGCCCACTCGCTGGGCGCGCTGACCGTGCAGCTGGAGGTCGCCGAGGCCGTGCTCAGCGAGCGCGGGGACGTCGAGGCGGCGCGCAAGCTGGTGCTCCGTTCGCGCAAGCTCGCGGTGCAGGGGCTGGTCGAGGCGCGCAGCGCGGTGACCGCGTTGCGCGAGGACGTGCCCGCGCTGGCCGAGGCCCTGGCCGAGAAGGTCGCCGAGCACGGCCGTGACCACGGGGTGCGCGCCGGGTTCACCACCGTGGGCCCGGAGCGCGCGATCGGCTCACCGGCCGCGGTCGCACTGCTGCGCACGGCCCGTGAGGCGCTGACCAACGCCGCCAGGCACGCCCCCGGCGCGGCGGTCGAGGTGCGGCTGAGCTTCCTGGACGGCCTGCTCCGGTTGGAGGTCGGCAACGACCCGCCCGCGCGGGCGCCCGAGGCCGAGCCGGGTGGGCACGGGCTGGTCGGTATGCGGGAACGGCTCACCCTGGCCGGCGGCACGCTGACCACCGGGCCGCGTGCGGGCGGTACCGGCTGGCTGGTCACGGCGGAGGTGCCCGGATGATCGAGTTGATCAAGGTGCTCGTGGTGGACGACCAGCAGCTCATCCGCGAGGGACTGGTCGCGCTGCTGGAGCTGCTGGCCGACGTCCAGGTGCTGGGCACCGCCGCGGACGGGGAGCAGGCGCTGCGCCTGGTCGCGCAGGAGCGGCCGGACGTGGTGCTGATGGACCTGCGCATGCCGGTGCTGGACGGGGTGGCGGCCACCGGGCTGCTGGCCAAGCGGTACCCGGAGGTGGCCGTGGTGGTGCTGACCACCTACGCCGACGACGAGTCGATCAGCGCGGCCCTGCTGGCCGGGGCGCGCGGCTACCTGACCAAGGACGCGGGCCGGGTGGAGATCGCGGCGGCGGTGCGCTCGGCGGCGGCCGGGCAGTCCACCTTCGACGCCGAGGTCTCGCGCCGGCTGGTCGCCGCGCTGGCCGCGCCGCGACCGGCACCGAAGCGGCCCGCGCCGGACGGGCTGACCGCCCGCGAGGCGGAGGTGCTCACGCTGATCGCGCAGGGCCTGAGCAACGGGCAGATCGCCGAGCGGTTGGTGATCGGCGAGACCACCGTCAAGACGCACATCAACAACGCGTTCGCCAAGATCGGCGCCCGCAGCCGGGGCGAGGCGATCCGCTACGCCTACCGGGAGGGCCTGGCTCAGGACTGAGCCGGGACCGCGATCGCGGTCTGCACCAGGCCGCCGCGCACCTGCCAGCGCCCGGCGAACCCGGTCAGCTCGCGGCCCGCCACCCGCGGCCCCGGCACCAGCAGCCGCGCGGTGAACGTGCCGTCCTCGGGGTCCACCAGCAGGCTGGCCTCCTCGAAGCCCAGCATCCTGCGGGCCAGCGGGAACCAGGCCTTGTACACGCTCTCCTTGGCGCTGAACAGCAGCCGGTCCCAGTGCACGCTCCGGTCGGCGGCGGCCAACCGGCGCAGCCACATCCGCTCCTCGGGCAGGGACACCGCGTCCAGCACGCCCTCGGGCAGCGGCTCGTTCGGTTCGGCGTCCACCCCGACCGTGCGCAGGTCGCGCGCGTGGGCCAGCACGGCGGCCCGGTAGCCCGCGCAGTGCGTGATGCTGCCCACCACACCCTCGGGCCACTGCGGGGCGCCGCGGTCCCCGGGCAGCACGGGGCTGGCGGGCAGGCCGAGTTCGGCCATCGCCTTGCGCGCGCACAACCTCGCGGTGGTGAATTCCCGGCGGCGCTTGTCCACGCTGGCGCCCAGCACGGCCAGCTCCTCGGCGAACAGCTCGCCCTGCTCGGAGTCGTCGAACGCTTCCGCGCAGGCGACCTCGGCGGGCAGTATGTCCTCGATCACGATTGCTCCATGCATCGGCTCGGACTTCGACGCTATTGCGTGTGGATCACGACACGCAACCGGCAAAGTCGAGGCGCGTACCCCTGTCGGACGCTTGCGATTCACACTGGGTTGAATTCACATTCCGAGAAAGCGTGACTGGTCATACCATGCTCTCTCGTGAGCGGCAAGAGTCCTTGACGTTTCATGGATGTTTCGGCGCACGGCGAGGTTCGGGCAAGAGTCCCGCACATTTCCTTGACATGTCGGCCCGGTTGTGAGTGGACCTCGTCCAGGTGGCTGCGGCCATTCAGTCCAACGTACTGGGGCATGAGCACCACGAGTGCTGCTCCGGTTGCGCATGGAGACCGGTCACACGTGACTTCACCGCGTGTGCACGTGCCCGTCCGTGCGCTCCCGGGTGTGTGGCGGGGCATTGTCCGATTGGCATCGATCTGCCCGGGATTTGACTACGTCACGCAGTGGTCCAACCGCCACCGGTGATCGACAACCTGGGCCATGTCTGATTTTGTCACAGGTGCTGAGCTGTGTCTTTGCTCATTGCTTGGCGAGGCGTCATCACCCGATCACCTGTGGTGATTATTACTTTGCGTGTCCAAACGCAGGTACGGACTGGGCCGGGTGGCCCTTGCGACCGGTGCCTGGGCGGGTACCGACGGTGTATGCGAGGGCAGTGTTTTACGGCCCTGCCCGCCGTAGCCGGTTGCGGGCTATCTGGTCGGTCGATAAATTAGCCCCGGACCGCATTGGTGTGCTGCCTGGGGACGGCTGGGGGTTCCCGGTGGCCGCGGCCGGGGTTGCCGGTGTCGCCGCGTGTCGGTGTTCACCTGCTCTGGCTGTCGGCCGCTCAGGGACCGTGTCGGTCGCGACCCTGGCTTGCCGGGGGGTGAGGACACTGCTATGGCGCTGCCTTTTGAATTGGTCGACCTGACTGACACGTCACCATTGGAATTGGTCGAGCGCGACGCGGAACTGAATCATCTTGACTGCCTGGTGCGTGATTGTGCGGACGGCCGGGGTGGGGTCGTGCTGGTCGCCGGTGGGGTGGCGACGGGCAAGACGGAGCTGTTGTACGCGTTCGCCGAGCGGGCTGCCGAGCGGGCGGTGGTGCTGACGGCGACGGGGTCGCGGGTGGAGCGGACGCTGCCGTTGGGTGTGGTGTCGCAGTTGTTCCACTCGGTGGCGGTGCCGGCTGGGGTGTGGGAGCGGGTGACGGGCCTGCTGGAGGAGGGCATGTTCACCGCGGCGCTGTCGGATCCGGAGTCGGAGACGGTGGAGCACGTCCGGGCGAATGTGGTCAACGGGTTGTGCTCGGCGCTGGTGGAGGTCGCGGGTGGGCGTCCGCTGGTGATCGTGGTGGATGACCTGCAGTACGTGGATGTGCCCTCGTTGCAGTTGTTGTTGTTCCTGGTGCGGCGGGTGCGTACGGCGCGGGTGGGTGTGGTGCTGGCCGAGGGGGTGGGTCCGGTGCAGGCCCGTCCGTTGTTCCACGGGGAGCTGACCCGCCAGGCCCGGTTCCGCCGTGTGCAGGTCGCCCCGCTGACCGAGGCCGGGGTCGAGCGGCTGCTCAGCGGCCGGATCGACACCGGGCTGGCCGGGGCCGTGCACCGGATCAGCGGGGGCAACCCGCTGCTGGTGCGCGCGCTGGTCGAGGACCACGAGAACGCCACCACGCACCCGGCGGGGCGGCCCGCCGTGGGCAAGACCTTCGGGCGCGCGGTGGTCAGCTGCCTGCGCCGCGGCGACCCGGTGCTGCTGGAGGTGGCCCGCGGCCTGGCGGTGACCGGTCCGGACACGCCCGTCACCGTGCTCTCGCAGCTGCTGGACGTGGAGACTGACACGGTCGCCAACGCACTGGAAGTCCTCGCCTGGTCGGGCATCCTCACCGCGGACGGTGAGTTCCGGCACGAGCAGGCCGTGGCCGCCGTGGTGGAGGACATGCCCGCACGGGTGCTGGCGGACCTGCACCACCGGGTCGCCGGTCTGCTGCACGACCGGGGCGAGCCCGCTGCCGCGGTGGCCCGTCACCTGGTCGCCGCGGGGCGCGCCGACGACCCGTGGGGCGTGCAGGTGCTGCGCGAGGCCGCCGAGCAGGCGCTGGTCGCCGACCAGGTGCAGCCCGCGGTGGACTGCCTCGAGCTGACCACGAAGGTCTGCGCCGACGGGCCGCAGCGCGCGTCGATCACGACGCAGTTGTCGGGGCTGGAGTGGCGGCTGAACCCGGCCAGCGGGGCGCGGCACCTCAACCGGCTGACCGCGGCGATGCGCGCGGGCCACCTGGCCGGTGCCGACGCGAGCACCCTGGTGCGCAACCTGCTGTGGCACGGCCGGATGGACGACGCCGGGGACATGCTGGAGCTGCTGGACGGCGCCGAGGAGCAGCACATCACCGCCCTGTGGCTGTCCGCCTCCTACCCCACACTGCGCAACCGCGTACCCCCGATCGAGCCGCACGCGCAGCTCGCGCCCGCGGTCTGCTCGGACCCGCGCCTGCAGGCCGCGCTGGCGTTGACCACCGTGCTGACCCACGGGGCCACCGAGGAGGCCATCTCCGGGGCCGAGCAGGTCCTGCAGTCCACCCGGCTGGACGCCACGACCCTCGAACCCCTCAAGTGCGCCCTGTTGGCGTTGATCTACGCGGACCGGTTGGACAAGGCCGCGCCCTGGTGCGACCTGCTCCTGCAGGAAGCCGCCGCCCGCCGCGCCCCCGGCTGGCAGGCCCCCTTCGCCGCGATCCGCGCCGAGATCTGCATCCGCCAGGGCGACCTGCCCCAGGCCGAACGACACGCCCGCGCCGCACTGGACCACATGTCCCCGCAAGCCTGGGGCGTGGCCATCGGCGTGCCCCTGGCCACCCTGCTCATGGCCACCACCGCCATGGGCAAACTGGAGGACACCGCGGCCCTGTTCACCCAGCCCGTGCCCCCCGCCATGCTGCAAACCCGCCACGGCCTGCACTACCTGCACGCCCGCGGCCACTACCACCTGGCCACCAACCGCCTGCACGCCGCACTCGGGGACTTCCTGTACTGCGGGGAACTCATGCGCGCCTGGGACCTGGACCTGCCCGCCCTGGTGCCCTGGCGGACCAGCGCGGCCGAGGTCTACCTGCGGCTGGGCAAACGCGACCAGGCCCGCGACCTGGTCGAGGAACAGTTGGGCATGCTCGCCGCCGGGCCCTCCCGCAGCCGGGGCATCTCGCTGCGGCTCAAGGCCGCCACCAGCGAGGAACCCCACCGTCCCGCCCTGCTCAAGGACGCCGTGGACCAGCTCCAGGCCGCCGGTGACCGGCTGGAACTGGCCCGCGCCCTGGCCGACCTGTCCACCGTGCACCAGGCACTGGGCGAGCCCAGCCGTGCCCGCATGGCCGCCCGCCGCGCCTGGCACGTCGCCAAGGGCTGCCGCGCCGAAACCCTGCTGCCGAACTGGAACACCGAGGAACTGCCCACCCCGGTGGAGCAGGCCGAGGTGGCCGATGCCGAGGCGATCACGGCGCTGAGCGAGGCGGAGCGGCGCGTCGCGGCGCTGGCCGCGGTGGGGCACACCAACCGCGAGATCGCGGGCAAGCTCTACATCACCGTGTCCACCGTCGAGCAGCACCTGACCCGGGTCTACCGCAAGCTCAACGTCAACCGGCGCAAGGACCTGCCCGCCGGGCTGCAGCTGACCATCGCGAATTCGGCGTGAGCGGTGGCCCGGGGTACCGCCCGGGCCACCACCGGCGCACACAATTCACGAACAGTTCGGTAACACGTGTTGTGGGCCACATTTCCTCGTTTTTCCCGGGTGACTGATCGGGGAATAGGGGTGCTGATGATCAATTCGCACCAGTACGATTCCGGTATCGGCACCGGAGAGGATCACACCACCGTCATGGCTGGACACACGCTCGACAGCCGCTGGATACGGCGATTCCACCCCTCGCCGAACAGCGCGGTCCGACTGCTGTGCCTGCCGCATGCCGGGGGCACCGCTAACTGCTTCTACCCGATGTCCGAATTGCTCTCCCCGCGCATTGAGGTGCTGTCGGTGCAGTACCCGGGCCGCCAGGACCGGGTGCACGAGCCCTGTCTGACCGAGCTGTCCGCGCTGGCCGACTCGCTCTACGAGGAGCTGACCGGCTGGCTGGACCGGCCGCTGGCGCTGTTCGGCCACTGCATGGGCGCGCTGGTGGCCTTCGAGGTGGCCATGCGGCTGGAGCGCAGGTCACAGGTGGTGCCCGCGGCCCTGTTCGCCTCCGGCAGCCCGGGGCCCTGCGCGTTCCCGACCACCGGCAGCGACTACGGCCTGCTGGAGGACCTGCTGATGGTGGAGCGCGCCCCGCGCGGGGGCCGCTGCGTGCAGCGCACCGCCTCGGCCGCCATCCGCGCCGACTACGCCGCCGTGCTGGCCTACCAGATGCCCGCGGGCGGCGGGGTCAGCTGCCCGGTGACCGCCCTGCTCGGTGATCGCGATCCGGCCGTTGGTGTGGCCCAGGGCCGTTCCTGGAGCGAGCACACCACCGGGGTCTTCGACTTCCAGGTGTACCCGGGCGGTCGTTTCTACTTCGACTCCTGTCGCCTCGAGGTCGCCGAGGCGATCAGCGGCCAGCTGTTGCAGGACAACGCGGTGGCCCGCCGCTGATCGACGATTCCCTGGATGGCGCTTACCGCTGCGGGCCGAATTCCGGGTGTTCGACGAGCCAGCTCTCATAACGGTCGTTGCGGCCAACGGATTCGCGATAGGCGTGCAGGGCGTGCCCGCTCAACCGCTCGACCAGGTCCGGCGACACGCTGCCCGGCCGCCAGCCCAGTTGGTGCCGCCAGCTCAGCGGAGCCCCCGCCAGCGGCATCACCACCAGCCCCGGGGTGTAGCGGAACGTCGCCTGGCACAGCACGACCGCCTGCCCGTCCTGAGCCATGCCCACGCAGGAGGCCACGTCCACCTCGTACACCGCGCGCGGGCTGAACCCCGCCTTGGCGCACTCTCTGGCGAAGCAGTCGCCGAAGCAGCCGTCCCCCGGGGTGACCGCCCACCGGCTGTCCGCCAGCTCGGCCAGCGCCACCTCCGAGCGCCCCGCCAGCGGGTGCGACTCCGCCAGCAGCACGAAAACCGGGTCCAGGGCCAGCGTGGTCCAGGTCAGCGGCCGCTCGCTCGGCGCGTCCCCGTCCCCGCAGGTGCCGATCAGCGCGAAGTCCGCGCCGCCCTCGAACACCACCTCCGCCAGCTCCGCGGCCGACCAGGACACCTGCGTGATCACCTCGGCCTGCGGCTCCGCCTCGGTGAGCCGCTGCACCAGCCCGGACAGGAAGGGGCCGTTCACCGAGCCGACCCGGTAGCGCGGCACCGCCCGCTCCTGCTCCGCGATCCGGCTCGCCTCCTCCTGTAGGCCGTCCACCGCGGGCAGCACCACCCGTGCCCGCTCCAGCACCAGTTGGCCCAGCTGCGTCGGCCGCACGCCCCGCCGGTCGCGCTCGAACAGTGGTGCCCCCAGCGTGGACTCGATCCGTTGCAGCTGTGCGGTCAGCGCGGGCTGGGCTATGCCGAGCACCGATGCCGCCTTCGAGACGCTGCCGGTGTCGGCGATCGTGCACACCGCCCGCAGGTGCCGCAGTTCCAGGCGCATCCTCCGGACGTTACGGGCGTGCCAGCGCCCGGTGAAGGTGCGCTTCACAGATTTTCGGCCCAATCCCTGTTAGCGACCGGCCGAACGGGGCAGGCGAAGCGCCGTGAAGGTGGCTTTCGCTGCGTCCAGCGCGGTGAAAGCCACCTTCACGTCACAGGCCGTTGGCCACGGCGGCGGCGACACGGAGCCAGGCGCCGCGGGTGGAGCTGGACAGCGCCCGGTAGATGATCCGGTCACCAGGCACCAGCAGCGGGTCGTACGGCACCGGCACGACGGCCCTGGTGAGCTGCCCGAAGTGCTGGCGCAGCGCGGCGGACAGCCGGGGGTCGGGCTTGGGGTCGGGCGCGGACAGCACGGTGACGGCGTTGCGCACCAGGGCGGTGTGGCCCGCGTTGTGCAGCCCGTCGCACAGCCAGGCGGCGGAGGCCCCGGTGTCCTCGCGCACGGTGGACACGATCACCAGCTGGTCGGCGGACTCCAGCGCCGCCAACCAGTTGGGGGCCCGCATGTTGTTGCCGGTGTCCACGACGATGACCCGGTAGAAGCGGGCCAGCACCCGGTGCAGCCGTTGGAAGGCCGCCCCGTCGAGCACGGTGGCCGAGGTCGGGTCCTCGTCGGAGGCGAGCACGTCGAACTGGGCCTCGCCCTGACCGCGCACGTAGTTGTCCAGGTCGCCGACGCGGGCCGAGCGCAGGTCGGTGAACCGGTCGAGGTCGCGCAGCAGGCCGAGCGCGGTGTTGGAGTGCCGGGCCGCCTGCGCGCGCCAGCCCAGGGTGCCCCGGGTCTCGTTGTTGTCCCAGGCCAGGGTCCAGCCGCCGCGGAACACGCCGAAGGTCGCGCCGAGCAGGTACGTGGCGACGGTCTTGTTGGCCCCGCCCTTGGGGTTGACCACGACCACGGTCTTGGGGCCGTCCAGCGAGCGCTGCACGGACAGCACCGACTCGCGGTGCACCCGCTCGTGCTCGGACATCCTCGGCGTGATCCGGCCACCGGTCAGCTTGCGGACCTTGCCCTGCCAGCCCCACTCGGCGGGGCCGAGCGCGTTGCGCTGCGGACGGGAGGCCAGCAGGTCCGCCGTGGTCGGCGGCAGGGCGGGCGGCATTGGCAGGACGGGCGGCGGCGCCGGGGTGGGCGGCAGCGGGGGAGTGTGCCCGTGCCAGAGCGGCGGCGTGCGCTGCACCGGCGGTTGCGTGGGCGCGGGCCACCGCACCGGCAGGGTGCCCGCGAGCACGGTGTCCGGCGGCCTGCTGTGCTTGCCGATCGGGTGCTGTGCGACGCCGTTGCTGACCGATGGGTCGTTCCCCACTTGCCCTCCCTGGACTAGGACAAGGATCCGACTGCTGGTTGCCGCCATTACGCCACGCGAGTGGTGGACGCGCCACCGGCAGTTTGTGTCCACGCCCTGCTCAGGGACCGTTCCGGGGTCGTCCACCACGGGCCGGAACGGAAACTGGAGACGTGGGTCACAATGCTCGGGTCAATTGTGGGAACAGCATTTCTGGCGCATTCGTGCCAGCACCGCTTGATCTATTTGTGCGGGGGCGACAAAGTCAGCGGGCGGTGCGGATCGCCGGGGGCCGGGGGCTGCCGGTGCCGCCGTGGGTGCCCCTGCGATGGGTGAACGGCTTCTTCTCGATCAGTTTGCCGCCCAGGAAGCAGAGCCGGTAACCGCTGCCCGCCTGGCTGGCGCGGTAGAACCGGCAGTGCGAGCCGACGGGCTGCCGCCCGCCGTTGCCGCGCAGGCTCAGACTCGCCGAGGGCAGGCGCCGCAGCACCTCGGACTCGGTCTGACCGCGGTGGATCGAATCGAAGGTGGACGCGGACACGGCGGTCCTCGGCGCGGGCTTGGGCAGTAGCCAGGCCGCGCCGGTCAGGGTCAGGCAGAAGCCGATGACCAGCACCGCGATGCGCACGATGCCCCCTCTCCCTGTTCGGCAACGCCCTTCTGACGTTACTGACCCGGGCGGGGTTGCCCCAGCGTTCGAAAGGCGATTCCACGCTGACGAAAGTCGAGTTCTCGCGGGACCTCGTGCCCTCAGCGCAGGCCCGCCTCGTGGGCCATGATCGCGGCCTGGACCCGGTTGGTGCAGTTGAGCTTGGTGAGCACTCGGCTGACGTACATCTTCACGGTGGCCTCGCTGGCGTGCAGCCGGCTGCTGATGTCGGCGTTGGACAGGCCCTGCGCCAGCAGCCGCAGCACGTCGGTCTCCCGCTCGGTCAGGGAGGCCAGCCTGTTGTGCGCCGAGGCCGCGCTGACCGGGGCCGCGGACCGGGCCCGCTTCATCACCCAGGTCGTCACCGAGGGGGACAGGTAGGACTCGCCCGCGGCGACCACCCGCACCGCGCGGCCCAGTTCCTCGGGGGCGGAGTCCTTGAGCAGGAAGCCCGCGGCGCCGCCGTCCAGCGCCCTGGTGATGTACTCGCCCTCCCCGAAGGTGGTCAGGAACACCACCCTGGTCGACGGGGCGACCCTGGCCACCTCGCCCAGCGCGGTCAGCCCGTCCATGCCCGGCATGCGGATGTCCAGCAGCAGCACGTCCACCGAGTGCTTGCCCACCACCTCCACTGCGGCCCGCCCGTCACCGGCCTCGGCGACCACCTCGATGTCCGGCGAGGCCGAGAGCACCAGCTTGATGCCCGCCCGCACCAGGGGCTCGTCGTCGGCGATGGCGACGCGGACCACCGCACCCTCCTCACGGCTCATCGCGGCGGCACGGGGATGTCGAACCGGCGCTTCTCGGTCAGCACACCGTCAGCGAAGCACAACCGGTAGCCGTAGCGCGGCTCGGGATCGGTCGGGTTGCTCGCGGCGAACACGTCGCACTGGGCGCTGTGCGGGTCGGCCAGCTTGGTCAGCCGGTGTTGCTCGGCGGTCGCCGGGTCGTCCAGCGCGGCCAGCACGTCCTGCTCGGACTGGCCCACGTGCAGCGCGTCCAGGGTCCTCGCGTCGACCTCGCTGGTGCCGTGCCACAGGGCCTGCACCGCGATGAACCCGGTCATCAGGGCGACCGCCAGCGCGAGCAGCGCCACGATCCACGCGGTGAGCACGCTGGTGCGCGGTCGCAGCGACTTGATCAGCGTGGCCACGTCGGTGGTGCCCGGCGCCAGGTCGGCGCCCGGCTCCTCGGGCACCACCTGCTCGGGCTCGTCCGTGGCGGGCAGCGCCTCGCTGTTGTAGGGCAGCACGATCGCCAGCCGGAAGCCCTCGTCCTCGGTGGCCGCGTGGTGCAGCACGCCACCGGCCAGCCGGGCGCGCTCGCGCAGGCCCACCAGTCCCTTGCCGCCGCCCTCGGCGGGCAGCGGCGGCACCAGCGGGGCGGTGTTGGTCACCTCGGCGATCACCGCGTCCGGCTCGAAGGTCAGCCGGACCCGCACCCGCGCGCCCGGTGCGTGCCGCAGCGCGTTGGTCAGGCCCTCCTGAAGCACCCGGTACACGGCGTGCTCGGACCTGCTGCCGACCGACACCCGGTCGCCGATCTCGGTGTACTCCACGTGCGCGCCCGCCGACCGCGCCGTCTCCAGCAGTTCGGGCAGGTGCGCCAGGCCCTTCGCCTCGTGCGGGCGGCTGTCCTGGGCCCCCTCGTTGAGCACGCCCACGATGCCGCGCAGCTCGGCCATCGCCCGGCGAGCCGTGTCGTGCAGGACCACCGCGGTCTGCGCCTGCTCGGACCCGGGTTCGGTGGCCACGGTCAACCCGCCCGCGTGCAGGGAGATCAGGGTCAGCTGGTGGCCCAGCGTGTCGTGCATGTCCACGGCGATCCGGGTGCGCTCGCGCATCCTGGTCTCCGCCACGATCGAGCGCCGCTCGCGCTCCAGCCGGAACGCGCGGTCGCGCAGGGCGGTCACCAGCAGGCGGCGCTGCGCCACGTTGCGGCCGATCACCACCGGCACGACGACCAGCAACAGGGCGAAGGCCAGCAGCAGGCTCCACGTACCGAAGTCGTGCGGCATCTGCTGGCTGACCGCCAGGTAGATCCCGCTGCTGACCAGCAGCCCGAGCAGGCCGCCCAGCAGCCGGGGAATCGCGGGCACCCGCAGGCCCGCCCAGTAGCTGACCACCGCGAGCGGCAGGTAGGAGCCGAGCCCGACCAGTACCAGCGCGGTCGTCGGGAAGCGCAGTCGCAGCACCACGGCCAGCACGCCGACCGCCAGGTAGGCGGGCCAGGTCGGGTCGGTCTCCAGCGTGGGGGTGGTCAGCACGGTGAGCGTGATCAGCACGACCTCGCGCACGACCTGGCGCCAGCCCGTCACGCCCCAAAGCCGCAGCAGGCGTTCGAGCATGGCGCGATCATAGGAACGGCCCGCGGCGGGCGGCGACCGCAGAAAGTCGGCGCGGCCGTGTCGAAAGTTCGGTGTCATGTGCCGTTCGTTGTGTCAGGTGCCACGAACGGCACTTTCACGACAGGTCGATCACCGCGACCGCGCGCTCGCGCAGGCTGCCCAGGTAGAGCTTGCCCTCGTGTTCGCGCATGCCCGTCACCATGTGGAACCGCGAGCCGTCGCCCTGTAGGTCGCAGACGACCTGCCCGGTGCCGTCCACGGCGAGCACCCAGCTGGTCCTGATCTCCAGGCGGGTCAGCAGCGCGGGCGGCAGCGCCCAGATCCCCTTGCGCAGCACGGGATGCTTCGGGGCGACCCAGTCCAGCGCCGGGTTGCGCGGGCTGGCCAGCGCCACCCAGATCCGGCCACCGGTGCCGGTGCTCAGGTTGTCCGGGAAGCCCGGCAGGTTCTCCGCGAGCACCTCGTCCTGCCCGGTCCTCGGCCCGGTCAGCCAGACCCGGCGCAGCCGGTACGCCCCGGTCTCGGCGACCACCACGTAGGACTCGTCCTGGGCCAGCGCCACCCCGTTGGCGAACTGCAACCCGCCCAGCAGTTCGGTGACCTCCCCGCTGGCGTCCCGGCGCAGCAGGCGGCCCGTGCCGCTGTGCTCCAGCAGGTCGGCGGTGTAGTGCTCCAGGCCGAACCGCTGCGAGGAGTCGGTGAAGTAGATCGTGCCGTCCGAGCCGACCGCCGCGTTGTTGCAGACCACCAGCGGCTTGCCCGCGACCCGCTCGGCGCCCGCGGCGAGCACCTCGACCCCGCCGCCGACCGGGTCCACCGCGAGCAGCCCCCGGTAGGCGTCGCAGACCAGCAGCCTGCCGTCGGCCAGCAGCTCGACCCCCAGCGGGCGGCCCCCGGTCTCGGCCACCCGCGTCACGGTCCGGCCGTCCGGGCTGACCCGCAGGATGCCGCCGTCCGCCACGCCGGTGACCACGTGGCCCTCGTGGTCGAGCACCACGTCCTCGGTGCCGACCCCGGTCACCGGCAGCAGCCGGGGCCGGTCCATCGGCGGGGTGCTCAGCCGCTGTGCCGCGCGCGGGCTCGCGGTCGGGGGCTGCCACATCACGGGCTGGATCGGGGGACGCTGCACGGGGGCTACTCCTCGCCGTTGAACGCCTTGCGGATGTCCTCGGTGCCCGCACGGGCCGCGAGCAGCTGGCGCAACAGGATGCGCGCCTTGACCGGGGCCAGGAAACCGGCGCCGACCAGGCCCCTGCGCAGCAGGTCCTGCTCGGAGCCGGGAAAGCCGTAGGTCGAGGTGAGCACCGGACCGGCCCCGGTGCGGGAGGCCAGCACCACGGGAACCCGTTCGGCCAGCTTGGCCAGCGGCTCCACCAGGGCCACGGGCACGTGCCCGGCCCCGAACGCGGCGACGACCAGCCCGTCCACGGTGTCGCCGAGGCAGTCCAGCACCGCGCCGTCCTCACCCAGCGTGACCGTGAGCAGGGCGACCCTGGGCTCCGGCGCACCCGGCGGCACGTACACCTTGAGCACGTCCTCGGGCCGGTTGAGCAGCCGGGGCACGCCCTCCACCACGTAGCCGAGCGGGCCGCTGCCCGGGGACACGAAGGCGGCCGTGCTCGTGGTGTGCACCTTGCTGACGTAGCGGGCCGCGTGCACCTCGTCGGACATGACCACCAGGCAGCCCATGCCCCCGGCCTGCTCGCAGGCGGCCACCCGGACCGCCGACAGCAGGTTGGCGGGCCCGTCCGCCCCGGCCATGCCCGCGTGCCGCATCGCCCCGGTGACCACCACCGGCACGCTCTCCAGCACGGACAGATCCAGGTAGAACGCGGTCTCCTCGATCGTGTCGGTGCCCTGGGTGATCACCACGCCCCTGGCGCCCCGGTCCACCTCCTCGGTGATCAGCGCCGCCAGCTCGGCCAGGTCCCGGAAGCCCAGGTTGGCGCCGGGTTGGGAGCGGAACGCCCGCGCGCGCAGTTGCACGCCAACGGAGTCCAGTTCGGGCACCGCGTCGAGCAGGTCGAAGGCGTCCAGGGCGGGTACCGCCCCGGTCTCACCCCCGTTCGGCCGCGTCATGGCGATGGTGCCGCCCATCGAGATCACCGACACGAATTCGGTCACACCTTGTGGCGTACCACATCTGCCAGCCAGCGAGCCAGCACGGAGTCGGCCTCCGCCGCGCGTTCGGGTGCTCGTTGCGCGGAAGCCAGCACCCAGACCAGTCCCTGCAAGGTTCGCAAGCGTTTGCACACGGCCACCGCCTCGGGGTTCACCGGCAGCGGATAGGCGGCCAGCGCGGCCGCCCCGTCCAGCCTGCTGGTGCCCGCGAGCACCGCGAGGTCCCACTCCACCGGGCCGCACCAGGTGTCCTCGAAGTCGTTCCACACCAGGCCGCGGGCGGTGCGCAGGGTGTTACCGGGGTGCGCGTCCCCGTGCAGTGCCTGCCGGGGCGGGTCCAGCCGGTCCAGCTCGGCGGCCAGCCGGTCGCGCTCGGCCCGCATGAGCCCCGCGTGCCGCCCGCCGACCAGGTCGATGCCCAGGCTCATGTCGACCAGCGGCCCGCAGGCGGCCAGTTCGCCGGGGTAGTCACGCAGCGCGAGGTGCAGCTGGGCCATCGCCTGGGCGAATTCACCCGGTGCGGGCACCGCGTCGGTGTGCGCGACGTGCGTCCAGAAGCCGAAGACCACGCCGTCCACCTCGTGCGGTCCGGGTGGCAGCTCCGCGCTGGGCGGCACCACCGGGCAGCCCCGCCCGGCCAGGTACCCGGCCAGTGCGACCTCGCGGGCGAACCAGGGCCGCACGTTCTGCCTGACCAGGGCCGTGGTGGCGGCGATCCGGGCCACCACCGGGGCGGGTCGCAGGTGCAGCAGGAGGTTGCTGCCGTCCTTGAGCACCGCGGGGTCGGAGCACCGCACGCCGTGCCCGGCGGCGAACCGCAGGACTGTCCGAATGGCGGCTTCCATGCCCGCAAATGCTGTCACGTGCGGTGACGGTGGTCACCTGAGTATCGATCAGGGGCGGCCCAAGCAAGCTGACCGGAACCCGGCGGTCTACGATCCGGAGCGTTCCCGAAGTGACACTGCTGGAGGCATCGTGACGGCCGTAGCCCCGCAGCCGATCGCTACGCGCCCCTACCCGGCGCGCACGACGGTGAAGGGTTCCTTCCTGCTGCGGATGTTCCGCACGACGGACCACAAGCAGATCGGAATCCTGTACCTGGTCACCTCGTTCGCCTTCTTCATGGTGGGCGGGGCGATGGCGCTGCTGATGCGTACCGAGCTGGCCGCACCTGGTTTGCAGTTCCTGTCCCAGGAGCAGTTCAACCAGCTGTTCACCATGCACGGCACGATCATGCTGCTGCTGTACGCGACCCCGATCGTGTTCGGCTTCGCGAACTTCGTGATGCCGTTGCAGATCGGTTCGCCCGACGTGGCCTTCCCCCGGTTGAACGCCTTCTCGTACTGGCTGTACGTGTTCGGCGGCATCATCGTGGTGGCGGGCTTCCTGACCCCGGGTGGCGCCGCCGACTTCGGCTGGTTCGCCTACACCCCGCTGTCGGACATGATCCACTCGCCGGGCGTCGGCGCCGACATGTGGATCTGCGGTCTGATCGTCGGTGGTCTCGGCACCATCCTCGGCGCCGTGAACATGATCACCACGATCGTCTGCCTGCGGGCCCCCGGTATGACCATGTTCCGGATGCCGATCTTCACCTGGAACATCCTGGTGACCAGCATCCTGGTGCTGCTGGCCTTCCCGATCCTGACCGCCGCGCTGTTCGGCCTGGTGGCCGACCGGCACCTGGGCGCCCACGTGTTCGACTCCGCCAACGGCGGTGTGATCCTGTGGCAGCACCTGTTCTGGTTCTTCGGCCACCCCGAGGTCTACATCGTCGCGCTGCCCTTCTTCGGCATCGTGTCGGAGATCTTCCCGGTGTTCAGCCGCAAGCCGATGTTCGGCTACAAGGGCCTGGTCTACGCCACCCTGGGCATCGCGGCCCTGTCGGTGACCGTGTGGGCGCACCACATGTACGCCACCGGCGCCGTGCTGCTGCCCTTCTTCTCCTTCATGACCTTCCTGATCGCGGTCCCGACCGGTGTGAAGTTCTTCAACTGGATCGGCACCATGTGGAAGGGGCAGCTGACCTTCGAGACCCCGATGCTGTTCAGCGTCGGCTTCCTGATCACCTTCCTCTTCGGTGGTCTGACCGGTGTGCTGCTGGCCGCCCCGGCCATCGACTTCCACCTGTCGGACTCCTACTTCGTGGTGGCGCACTTCCACTACGTGCTGTTCGGCACGATCGTGTTCGCCACCTACGCCGGGATCTACTTCTGGTTCCCGAAGATCACCGGCCGGATGATGGACGAGGGCCTGGGCAAGCTGCACTTCTGGACCACGTTCATCGGCTTCCACACCACCTTCCTGGTGCAGCACTGGCTGGGTGCCAACGGCTTCCCGCGCCGCTACGCCGACTACCTGGACATGGACGGGTTCACCGCGCTGAACACGGTGTCCACCATCGGTGCGTACGTGCTGGGCGCCTCCACGCTGCCGTTCATCTGGAACGTGTTCCGCAGCTACCGGTACGGCGAGGTCGTCGAGGTGGACGACCCGTGGGGCTACGGCAACTCGCTGGAGTGGGCGACCTCCTGCCCGCCGCCGCGGCACAACTTCACCTCGCTGCCCCGGATCCGCTCCGAGCGCCCGGCCTTCGAGCTGCACTACCCGCACATGACCGAGCGGATGCGGCTGGAGGCCACCGTGGGCCACCACGGCGCCGAGGTGGCCAAGGAACTGGCTGAGAAGTAGGTCACGACCACTCGGGAAGCCCGGTGCGGTGAGATCACCACCACACCGGGCTTCCTGGTTTTTCGGGCAAACTACTAGTCGTGAGCAGCCAGAGCGCCACCACCGTCCTGATCACCGTGACCGGTCCGGACAAGCCAGGCGTGTCCTCCGTGCTGTTCGCGGTGCTGACCAGGCACGGCGTCGAGGTGCTCGACGTGGAGCAGGTGGTCATCCGCGGCAAGCTCGTGCTGGGCGTGCTGGTCGCCGAGCACCACGACCCGGAGGGCCTTCAGGAGACCGTCGAGCAGGCCATGGCCAGCGTCCAGATGAACGTGGACGTGGAGATCGGCGCCGACCCGCGCAGCCCCTCGCAGTCCGGCTCCAGTCACGTGCTGGTGGTGCTGGGCAGGCCGGTCACCGCGCGGGCGTTCACCGAGGTGGCCCGCAGGCTGGCCGCGCTGGGCGCCAACATCGACGCGATCCGCCGGGTCGCCGACTACCCCGTGACCGGCCTCGAGCTGCGCGTCTCGGTCTCCGACGACACCCAGCGGCAGGACGCCGAGCTGCGCAACGCCGTGGCCGAGGTGTCCGCCCGGGTGGGCCTGGACGTGGCGGTGGAGCGGGCCGGGCTGACCCGCCGCGCCAAGCGCCTTGTCGTGTTCGACGTGGACTCCACGCTCGTGCAGGGCGAGGTCATCGAGATGCTGGCCGCCAGGGCCGGGTGCGAGCAGGCCGTCCGCGAGATCACCGAGGCCGCGATGCGCGGGGAACTGGACTTCACCCAGTCCCTGCAACGGCGGGTCGCGCTGCTGGCCGGGCTGCCCGAGTCGGTGCTGGCCGAGGTGGCCGCCGAACTGGAGCTGACCGCGGGGGCGCGCACCACGATCCGCACCCTCAAGCGGCTGGGCTTCCGCTGCGGGGTCGTGTCCGGCGGCTTCACCAAGGTCATCCAGGGCCTGGCCGAGGAACTGGGCCTGGACTACTGCCGGGCCAACGAGCTGGAGGTCGTGGACGGCAAGCTCACCGGCCGCACGATCGGGCCGGTCGTGGACCGGGCGGGCAAGGCCGTCGCCCTGCGCGAGTTCGCCGAGCAGTACGACGTGCCGCTGGCCCAGTGCGTGGCCGTCGGTGACGGGGCCAACGACATCGACATGCTCGGGGCCGCCGGGCTCGGCGTGGCCTTCAACGCCAAGCCCGCGCTGCGCGAGGTCGCCGACACCGCCCTGTCGCACCCGTTCCTGGACGCCGTGCTGTTCGTGCTCGGCGTGACCCGTGCCGAGGTCGAGGCGGCCGACGCCGCGGACGGTCTGGCACTGTCGCGACCGTGAACCTGCTCGAACCACTGGCCCAGCGCTACGTCTGGGGCAAGCCCCAGTTCACCCCCGAGGACCCCGACCAGGTCCGCGCCATGCCCGTGGTGCTGCGCATCGACAAGGCCACCCCGCCCGCGCGCACCCCGTTGCTGGAGGCCGCCGCGACCGCCGCGCTGGCCGTCTGCCTGGCCGAGGAGCCCGAGTGGCGGCCCGAACTGGAGGCGTGGATCGGCTCACGCATCCGCAAGGTCGCCCGCCGGGCCCGCGGCGCGCACTGGGCGGCCGTGCAGTCGCTGCCGGGCGTCACCGTGGAGGTGGACGGGGCGCAGGCCCGCGCGCTGGTGCCGTGCCTGGTCAGCGACACGCCCCGGGACGTGGCCCGGTTGCAGATCACCGGCAGCGACCTGCCCGCCGACGAGCCCGGGCCGGTGCCGGCCGGTGTGCCGGTGCTGTGGCTGAACCCCGATGTGCCGATGAGCGCGGGCAAGGCGGCGGCCCAGGTCGGCCACGCCACCATGCTGCTCGCCGCCGCGCTGGACGCCGAGTCGCTGGCGCGCTGGGCCGAGCTGGGCTACCGCTGCGCCGTACGCACCCCCGAGACCGCCGACTGGAAGTCGCTGCTGCCCGGTGAGGACCCGGCCGGTGCCTGGCTGGACCGTCGCGTGGTCGCCGTGCGCGACGCGGGCTTCACCGAGGTCGCCCCCGGCACCATCACCGTCCTGGCCCAACCCGGTACCGCCTGACCCGCCCCCACCCGCGAGTCCCGCCCAGCCGCACGCGAGTCCCGCTCTGGCGCACGCGAGTCCCGCTCTGGCGCACGCGAGTCCCGCTCTGGCGCACGCGAGTCCCGCTCACCGGTGGCCGAGTCCCGCTCTGGCGCGGCCGAGTCCCGGCCACCGGCATGCGAGTCCCGCTCAGCCGCGCAGCACGGCCTTGCGGTGGCTGAACGTCTCGATCGAGTACAGCCCGTGGTACCGGCCCATGCCGCTCTCGCCGACCCCGCCGAACGGCAGGTCCGACACGCGCAGGTGCGACACGGTCAGCTCGAAGCTCAGCGCGCCCGAGGAGGTCTCCTGCTGAAGGCGTTCCCGGGTACGGTCGGACTTGGTGAACGCGTAGAGCGCCAGCGGCTTGCCCCTGCCGGTGATGAACTCGATCGCCGCGTCCAGGTCGGCCACCTCCACGATCGGCAGGATCGGGCCGAAGATCTCCTCGGCCATCACGGGGTCCTCCGCCCTGACCCCGGCGAGCACGGTCGGCGCGATGTACTTGCTGTCCCGGTCGTGCTGCCCGCCGACCACCGTGCGGCCCGCGCCGAGCAGCCCGGTGAGCCGGTCGAAGTGCCGGTGGTTCACGATCCGGCCGTACTCTGTGCTGGTTGCCGGGTCCTCGCCGAACAGGTCGCGCAGCGCCTGGGGCAGCGCCTGCTCCAGCGCGCGGGCCGTGGCCGGGTCGGTCAGCACGTAGTCGGGGGCAACGCAGGTTTGCCCCGCGTTGAGGAACTTGCCCGCCACGATGCGCTTGGCGACCTCCACCGGGTCGACGTCACCGTCCACGAACACCGGGGACTTGCCGCCCAGCTCCAGCGCCACGGGCGTCAGGTGCTTGGCCGCCGCCGTCATCACGATCCTGCCGACCACGCCGTTGCCGGTGTAGAAGATGTGGTCGAAGCGCTGCTCCAGCAGTGCGGTGGTCTCCGGGATCGCGCCCTCGACGACCGCCACGCCCTGCACGTAGCCCGGCAGGTGCTTCGCGATCGCCGCCGAGGTGGCCGGTGCCAGCTCGCTCGGCTTGACCACGGCACAGTTGCCCGAGGCCAGCGCGCCCGCCAGTGGAGCCATCAGCAACTGCACGGGGTAGTTCCACGGCGCGATGACCAGCACCACGCCCAGCGGGTCGTACACCGTCCAGGCACTCGCGCCCGGCAGCGAGTCGGGCACCGCCGCGGGCTGCGGCTCCAGCCAGCCCGCCAGGTGGGCCAGGGTGTGGTCGATCTCGTTGACCACGAAGCCGAGTTCGGTGCGGTCCACCTCCGCCCGGCTCTTGCCCAGATCGCTGTGCAGCGCCGCCGCGAACTCGTCCGCCTGCTCGGTGAGCATCGCTCGCAAACCGCGCAGCTGGGTCAGCCGCCAGTCCAGCGACTTGGTCGTCCCAGTGCGGAACGTCTCGCGCAGCCGCGCGACGGTCGCGGGGATCTCTTCCACCGTGCTCATGGCGTCCTCTCTCGACGGGCCTGGGCCACAAACTTAGCGCTGCTCACTAAATTTATGCAATGTGACACGGCGCTACCCATATAGGTAAGCACTGCGGTTTCCGCTGGTCGGGGAGGGTATCGGTGACAGGCCTCCATGGCGCGCCGAACCAGGCTTCGGTGCGCTGGAGTACGCCGAGATCGTGGCCAGTCGTGCCAGGACGGCTAGCTCGCCGCCGCGTCCAACCGCTTCAGGGCGGCGCGCACGACCTCAGGGTCCGAGGTGGTCCAGAACGGGGGCAGCGAGGCGCGCAGGAAACCGCCGTAGCGGGCGGTGGCCAGCCGGGGGTCGAGAATGGCCACGACGCCCTTGTCGTTGGTGGCGCGCAGCAACCGCCCGGCGCCCTGGGCGAGCAGCAGGGCGGCGTGCGTGGCGGCCACAGTGAGGAAGCCGTTGCCGCCGCGGGAGGTGACGGCGCGCTGCCGGGCGGAGGCGAGCGGATCGTCGGGGCGGGGGAACGGGATCCGGTCCACGATGACCAGTTGCAGCGAGTCACCGGGCACGTCCACGCCCTGCCACAGCGAGAGCGTGCCGAACAGGCAGCAGCGCGCGTCCTCGGCGAACTTCTTGACCAGCTGCGAGGTCGAGTCCTCGCCCTGGCACAGCACCGGGTACTCGATGCGCTCACGCACGGCCTCGGCGGCCTGCTTGGCGGCCCGCATGGAGGAGAACAGGCCCAGCGAGCGCCCACCGGCCGCGTTGACCAGCTCCACGATCTCGTCCACATAGGACGGTGGGAGCCCGTCCCGTCCCGGTGTGGGCAGATGCCTTGCCAGGTAGAGGATGGCGCTCTTGCTGTGCTCGAACGGGGAACCCACGTCCAGGCCGCTCCAGCGCGGACCGTCCAGATCGGACGGTGGTTCCTTCTCGGTCGCGGTGTCCTCGATCGTGCGCACCTGCGTGGACGCGGGCAGGCCCCACTGCCTGGCCAGCGTGTCGAAGGTGCCGCCGAGGGTGAGCGTGGCCGAGGTCAGCACGGTGGTGCGCGGACCGAACAGCCGCTCGCGCAGCAGCCCGCCCACGCCCAGCGGGGCCACCTTGATCGTCGGGGGCCTGCTGTCGTCGCGGAAGTCCCCGGCCAGCCACACCACGTCGCGCCGCTTGCTCTCGTCCTCGTCGAACGCCTCCAGCAGCCGCACCGCCGTGTCGTGCACCTCGTCCAGCACGGCCTTGGCCAGCTTGCGGTCGGTGGCCCCGTCCGGGTCCTCCTTGCGCTCGGGCCCCAGCGCGGTCATGCACCGGTGCGCGGCGTCGCGCACGGCGGCCAGCGCACCGCCCAGCGCCCTGGGCATCGCGTCCATCCTGCCGACCGGCAGATCGGACACGATCATCGCCAGGCCCTCGCCCGCCTCGGAGAGCTGGTCGGCCACGTCCTCCTCGATCTGCCGCCCGCAACGCCGCACCGCGATCGCGATCGCGGTGGTGCTCAGCTCCTCGGTGGCCACCGAGGTCACCCGGTCCACCAGGTCGTGCGCCTCGTCCACGACGACCACGTCGTGCTCGGGCAGCACCTTGTAGCCCTCCAGCGCGTCGATGGCCAGCAGCGCGTGGTTGGTGACCACCACGTCCGCGCGCCCCGCCTCCGCCCTGGCCCGCTCCGCGAAGCAGTCGGTGCCGATCGGGCACTTCGCCGCGCCGAGGCACTCCCGGGCCGTCACCGACACCTGCCGCCATGCCTGGTCGGTGACCCCGGGCACCAGCTCGTCGCGGTCACCGGTCTCGGTGTCGGAGGACCAGTCGTGCAGGCGCTTGACGTCCCGGCCCAGCCGCGAGACCGCGAACGGGTCGAACAGGCCCGGCTCCTCGGGTTCCTCGGGCGCCCCGGAGTGCAGCCGGTGCATGCACAGGTAGTTGCGGCGCCCCTTGAGGATCGCGAAGGTCGGCGCCCTGCCCAGCGCGCCCTTGAGCGCCTTGGCCAACCGGGGCAGGTCCCGGTCCACCAGTTGGCGTTGCAGGGCGATCGTGGCCGTGGACACCACCACGGTGGAGCCCTCGCCGACCGCGTGCCGGATCGCGGGCACCAGGTACGCCAACGACTTGCCGGTGCCGGTGCCCGCCTGCACGGCCAGGTGCTCGCCGGTGCGGATGGCGCGCTCCACGGCCTGCGCCATCTCCACCTGGCCTGGGCGCTCGGCACCGCCCACGGCGCTGACGGCCTCGGCGAGCAGCTCTTCGGTTGACGGCAGTTCCGGCACGCCCAGAACCGTACCTCTGACCCCCGACAGGTCTCGTTCCGGCGCGGGCAGAGCGGGATTCGCGCTGCACAGAGCGGGACTTGCCGTCGCCAGGGCGGGACTCGCGGGGGTCAGTGACCTCAGCGAACCCGCCGCGCGAACGGAGAGAGCGCCAAGAACTCAGTGGTCGGTCATGTCGCCGAGGATGCGGCGGCCCACCTCGTGCACGGCGGCGGCGTGCACCTCGGTCACCGGGATGGACCGGTCCGCGCGCACGGCGGTGAGCTCGCGCAGCGGCGCCGCCAGGTCCGGCCACACCAACCCGGCCAGCTCGGCGCCGCGGGTCTTGCTGACGATCTCGCCGGTGCGGGCGGTGTGCCAGACCCGGGGCATGCCCAGGCCGGTCCACAGCAGCACCGGCGTGGTCTGCGCCATCGAGGCGGCCTGCGCCAGCAGCGGCTGCCAGTAGCTGTGCAGGGTGTGGCGGCACGCCTCCCGCGCGGCGGGCACGTCGGCGGGGCTGGCGGGCCGGTCCCCGCGCACCGTGACGGCCGTGGTCGCCAGCTGGAGCCAGGTCACGGCGTCGGGCTGGTAGGTCGGGCGGCTGTCGCGCAGCTCGCCCTCCCGTGCCCACCAGGCCGTTGCCGCCTCACGCCACGGCTTGGCCAGCTCGCCGGGCAGGAAGTAGAGCGCGTCCACGTCCACGCCGGCCCCGTGCGCGTCGGCGATCGCGAGCAGGTCCTCGGTGTCCGGTACGCGGTCCAGCTCGACGACCAGGTCCAGGTCGGAGCTGGCCGGGTTGTGGTCGCCCAGCGCGGCTGATCCGACCACGTGCACGGCCCGGACCAGCTCGGGCGCCGCTTGCTCGATCTTGCTCAGGTGTCCCTCGACGGCCTCCGGGATCATGATCACGCAGCGCAGCCTACTGGAGCGTAAAGCTCAGGCGTCGAGCGCGATCACCCCCGCCGCGACCTCCGTGTTGCGCCTGGTCTTCGCCCACCCGTTGCGACCGCGAACCAGCCTGCTCACGGCCCGCCAGGAGGTGATGTAGAAGGTGTAGATGTACAGCGCGTAGCCGAACCCGTAGGCGATGCCGCGCAGGAAGCCCGCCTCGGGGTGGCAGCGGCTGCGGTAGATCGGGCCCCACACCAGGAACGGCAGCAGGCCGAAGCAGCCGTAGACGGCGAACAGGATCCAGGCCCCGCCGGTGAACCACTGCCACACCGCCGAGGGGTCGCCCACCGTGCGCGCGGCCAGCATCGCGAACGGGATCGGGTAGATCAGGCTGCCGAGCAACTGCATCCACGGCTGGGACAGGTAGTACATCATCTCCGCGGCGCCCAGGGTGGTCAGGTGCTCGGAGTCCCAGATGCGCCGCACGTAGCGCGCGCACTGCATCGTGCCCTGGCCCCAGCGGGTGCGCTGGGCGAGGAACCGGCGCAGGCTGTAGAGCGCCTCCTGGTCGACGTGGGTGTCCCTGCTGTAGCCGGTCTTCCAGCCCTCGGTGAGCAGGTGCACGCCCAGCTCGAAGTCCTCCAGCAGCGAGCCGCGCCAGGGCGTGCCGTCCGCACCCGCGATGGAGTCCAGCGCGGACAACCGGGTGAACTGCCCGTTGCCGCCCATGGAGATCGTGCCGGTGTAGCCGCGGGAGAGCTGGATCGCCGAGATCGCGGTGCGGAACTCCAGGTCCTGCATGCGCACCAGGTACGCCCCGGTCCACCGCTTGAACCGGCTCGCGCCCGGCTGCCTGCGGCCCGCGTTGATCATCCGCACGTCGATCTGCACCGCGCCCACACGCGGATCCCCGAACAGGTGCTCGGCCGCGCACACGGTCAGGCAGTTGGCCGCGGGCCTGCCGTCGGCGTCCACCACGACGACCACCGCGCGATCCGGGTCGGCGTGCCTGCCCATCCAGTGCCTGAGCGCCCGGTACGCCGCGTTGAGCGCGTCCCCCTTGCCGGTGCGGGCGTAGGGCCGGTACCGCTGCACGAGGTGGATGTGCTTGTCGGCGCTGCCCTCGTTGCGCCGCATCGCGCGGACCACGCTGGCGGTGCGGTCGTCCGAGTCGTCATCGATGATCCACACGTGGGCCAGCGGGAAGGTCCCGCGCAGGTAGCGGATCGTGTCCCCGATGACCGCCTCCTCGTCCCGGCAGGGCACCAGGAAGTGCCACTCCAGCAGGGACGGGTCGCCGACGGGGGCAGGTTTGTGCCGCAGGAAGGGCACCACGATGAGGAACACGTAGGTGAGGAAGGCCACGCTCATGGTCAGCGCGAGGGCCTGGGTGAAGCCCAGCAGCACCTGGAGGTTCACGCGGCGCGCTCCGACTTCGGCCCGCGGGTGGCCAGCCAGACGAACAGCACCAGGGCCGCTGCGCCGCCGATGACGCTGACCATCGAGCCGAGCAGCGTGTGGCCCAGGTAGTAGCCCTGGTCGATGCCCAGCCAGTTGACCAGGCCGACCAGGGTGAGGATGCGCAGCTGGTTGACGACCACCAGGGCCAACGCGGCCACCCCCAGCGAGAACAGCACGCGGCGGGCGATGCGCGGGCGCAGCGCGATCATCACCGCGGCCACCACGATCAACGGCACCAGCAGGAACGCCGAGGTGCACTCGGGAGTCATCTGCAGGCCGAGCGGGGTGTCGGTGGTGAGTCCGAAGTAGACGGTCTGGCGGTCGGGCACCACCCGCACGCCCGAACTGGTGACCAGGCTGATCACCCCGCCCGCCAGGGCGATCTCGGCGGTGCGGTAGATCCGGTGGCCCAGCACGAGCGCCACGGCGAGAGCCGCGAGCAGCAGGACGAGCACTCTGGCCACGCCGCGGTTCGCGGGCATCGGCAGGGGATGAACGGCCGTCACACCTGGTCCTTTCCGGTTCAGTGCATCCAGCGAGGTATCGGAGCACTCCTCGGTCCGCTGAACGGCCGGAACGGGTGGCTGGTTGACGCCGGGAAGAATGAATCAGGCACCCTGAGTAGCGATCACTGGGCGATCCGGGTGCACCTAGTCCCTCCACAGGGGGACGGATCTTTGCCTGGTTCGGGTGAACCGCAATAGTCATCGCCGCAAGCCGTGAGTACCCACGGAGCTGAGCAAAGCTCGGATATCCCGGTGCGCGGTCATGCCAGTGCCCTCGACGTCGCAATGGATGCGGGGATCTTTCGCGTCTAGGTGGCCTGGACAGGTAACGACTACTGGAGGGAAACACATGCGGATGCGCATGCTGCGACGGGGCGGGCTGATCGGTCTGGCCGCCACCGCCGCGCTGCTCGCCGGCACGGCCCCGGCCTGGGCGGACGCCGGTGACGGCACCGCCAAGGGTGCCACCGTGGACGTCAAGCTGCTCGGCGCGGACGCGGTGAAGGCCGGTCCGTTCGCCTCGGCCCAGGCCAACTCCTCGCCCAAGAACAGCTTCCTCGGTGTGAAGCTGAACGGTGTGCTCAGCACCGGTGTGATCAACGCCTCGGCGCACCGCGACGAGGACAGCGGCGAGGTGGACGCGGCCGCCAGCATCGTCGGCGCCAAGGTCGACCTGCTCAAGGCGCTCGGAGCCCCGATCTCCGCGGACGTCATCGAGGCCAGGTGCACCGCCACCCAGCAGGGGCAGCACGGTTCGGCCAAGCTGGCCGGGGTCAACCTCGGCGCGCTGGGCAAGGTCGCCGCCGACCCGGCCCCGAACACCGAGCTCGCACTGGGCCTGGCGGGCGTCAACATCGCCAAGGTCGTGTTCAACGAGCAGGTCCGCGGCGAGGACGGCAGCCTGACCGTGAACGCCGTGCACATCCGGCTGCTCGGCGGGGTGCTCGGCTCGATCGGTTCCGGTGACGTCGTACTGGCCTCGGCCACCTGCGGCCCCGCCGGGCTGCCCATCCCGATGGCCTCCGGCGCCGGTCTGTGGATCGGCCTCGGACTGCTCGGCGCGGCGGCGGTGCCCGCGGCGCTGGTGGTCACCCGCCGTCGCCGCCTCGCCACCGCGACGGCCTGAGCCCGGAGGACTTCGCTGTGTACAAGGTTCCGGGCGCCACCGGCACCATCGGCGGAGCTGGGGCGCTGGCCATGACCGGTGCCGATCTCGTGTGGTGGATCGCGTTCGGCGTCGTGCTGCTGGTGGCCGGACTGCTGTTGGTGCACGCCTCGCGCCGCAGGCGCAGGTTGTCCGCGAAATCGGTGCGGTGAAACAGGTGCCGGTGGGTCTGGCAGGGCCCACCGGCACCGCGCGAGAGGAGAACGCGGTGACCGACGAGGTGCTGCTGCTGGCCGGGACCAGGCCCGAGGCGCTCAAGGTGGCCCCGGTGGCCCTGGCGCTGGAGGAGGTGCCCTGGCTGCGCCCCGTGATAGTCCACAGTGGACAGCACGTGGGCATGGTCGAACAGGCGTTGGTGCCCTTCGGGCTTCGCCCCGACGTGTTCCTGCCGCTGCGCAGGGAGATCGGCAGCCAGGCGGAGCTGGTCTCCGCGCTGCTGCCCCGGCTGGACGAGCTGATCGTGCGCCGTGGCCCGGCCGCCGTGCTGGTGCAGGGTGACACCTCCACCGCGCTGGCGGGTGCGCTGGCCGGGTACTGGCGTGGTGTGCCCGTGGCGCACCTGGAGGCCGGGCTGCGCACCGGGGACCTGGGTTCGCCCTTCCCCGAGGAGGGCAACCGGCAGATGATCGCCAGGATCGCCGCGCTGCACCTGGCGCCGACCGAGGCCGCCGCGCGGGCCTTGCGGTCGGAGTCCTTGCCGGGCAAGCAGATCGTGGTCACCGGCAACACCGTGGTCGACGCGCTGACCCACGTGGCCGGTGCCGGGCTGCCCGCGCGCAGCCCGGTGCTCGCCGGGCTGGAGCGTCAGCTGGACGCCGAGGGCGGTCGGCTCGTGCTGACCACCTTGCACCGCAGGGAGTCCTGGGGGTTGCCCGCCGACCGGGTGCTCGCCGCGGTGCGGTCGGTGGTGGACCGGCACCGGGACGTGCACGTGCTGCTGCCCGTACACCCCAACCCGGCGGTGCGCGCGCAGGTGCTCGGCGCGTTGCAGGGCCACGACCGGATCTGGATCTGCGAGCCGCTGGACTACCCGGACCTGGTGCGCGCCCTGCGCCGCAGCGCGCTGGTGATCACCGACTCCGGGGGCATCCAGGAGGAGGCGCCCAGCTTCGGCGTGCCGGTACTGGTGGTGCGGGACAGCACGGAGCGGACCGAGGCCGTGGACGCGGGCTACGCGTGGCTGGTCGGCACCGATGACACGCGGATCGTCGCCGAGGCCGACTGGGTGCTCAGCTCCGGCCTGCGCCTGCCCACCGGCCGCAACCCCTTCGGCGACGGCCAGGCCGCCGGCCGCGTGGTGTCCGCCCTGCGCCGCCTGCTCGGCGCCCGCGAACGGGAACTGGTCGGGGCTGGGTGATGCCATGAAAGTGCCGTTGCTGGCACTCAACGCCAGGAACGGCACTTTCATGGCACGCCGGGGGTGTCACCCGACCGGGTAAGGATTGCGGCTTTTGGGTTACGACCTTGCGGCCGTTTGCAGATGATCGGAGCCGTGGAGTGCCCGCGGGAGGGTGGGCACGGGTACCGGAAGGACGAAGATGCGGAGCAGGAGCGTGCGGCGGATCGGGGCCGGGGCGGTCGTGGTGGCCACGGCGCTGGTGGTCAGTGCGGTCCCCGCCCAGGCGACACCGCAGGGCCAGACCTCGCTGGGTTCGGTCAAGGTGGTGCGCGGCAACCAGCCGATGACCCTGGAGCCGCTGGCCCAGTGCGACGTCACCGGCACGCAGGACAACTCCAGCCAGGGTGCCGCGGTGCGCAACGTGGCCAGCTTCGGCAGCGGCACCACGAAGTGCACCCAGGACACCGCGAACAAGACGGCCAAGATGGAGGCCACCGGCTCGAAGTTCGCGTTCACCGCGCTGGTGCCCTACGGCGGCCCGCGCATCGAGCTGGCCAACTACACGGCCAGCTGCGCGGCGAGCACCAACGGCACCCAGGCCAGCTTCCAGTTCAGTGGGCTCAGGGGCGTCACGGTGGACACCCCGATCCCGCAGAACACCGCCGTGCTGGTCGGTCCGGCCGACAAGCCCCAGGCGAAGGTGATCTTCAACGAGATCACCCTCGCCCAGCCCAGCGACGGCAGCGTGTCGATCAACATGATGCACATCGTGCTGTTCCCCAACGGGGGGCCGCTCAGCGGCGACGTCCTCGTGGGCGCGGCGGCCTGCTCACCGGTGAAGTGAGCCGGCGCTCGTCGGCTCAGCCCAGCTTGGGCGAGCCGACGAGCCGTACGCCCGCCGAGCGCAGTTCCTCCAGCGCGGAGTCCACGGTGTGCCCGGCCACGCCCGCGGTCAGTTCCAGCAGCACGGTGGTCTGGAAGCCCTCGCGCCGCGCGTCCAGCGCGGTGGCCCGCACGCAGTGGTCGGTGGCGATGCCCACCACGTCCACCCGGTCCACCCCGTGCTCGCGCAGCCAGCCCGCCAGCGTGCTGCCCTGCGGACCGGTGCCCTCGAACCCGGAGTAGGCCGCGGCGAACGCGCCCTTGGAGAACACCGCCTGCACCCCGGCCACGTCCAGCTCGGGGTGGAACGAGGCGCCCGCCGTGCCCGCCACGCAGTGCACCGGCCAGCTCGTCACGAAGTCGGGCTCGGAGCTGAAGTGCTCGCCGGGATCCACGTGGTAGTCGCGGGTGGCCACCACGTGGTCGTAACCGCCCGCCGCGATGTGCGCGGAGACCTGCACCGCGACGGCCGAGCCACCGGTCACCGCCAGCGAGCCGCCCTCGCAGAAGTCGTTCTGCACGTCCACGACGATCAGTGCGTTGGCCATCAGGGGTACCTCCTCAGCCGAACACGGTCGGGATCGCGGGTTCGCCGTGCGAGAGCTTCAGGCCCTCCCACGGCACGCTGACCAGCGCCTGGCGGAGCCGGTCGCGGCTCTGCTCGATGGTCGGCAGCCCGTCCACCTGTTGTCCAGCCCGCAGCAGGGGGATCTGCAGCTCGCGGTCGTGCTCCCCGGGCTGCGGCCGTGCCCCGGCCTGGTAGACGACCTCCTCCACGGCGGTGCCGGTCTGCTTGTACCGGCGCAGCGCGCCCTTGCGCCCGCCGCGCGACTCCTTGTGCGAGCTGCGCTTGGCCACCGGCCTGCCGTCCACCTCGACCAGCTTGTAGACCATGCCCGCCGTGGGCGCCCCGGAACCGGTGACCAGTGAGGTGCCCACCCCGTAGGCGTCCACCGGCTCGGCCCGCAGCGCGGCGATCGCGAACTCGTCCAGGTCCCCGGACACGACGATCTTGGTGTTGCGCGCGCCGAGCGAGTCCAGCTGCTCGCGGGCCTGCCTGGCCAGCGGCCCCACGTCCCCGGAGTCGATGCGCACCGCGCCCAGTTCGGGACCGGCCACCTGCACGGCGGTGGCGATGCCCTGGGTGATGTCGTAGGTGTCCACCAGCAGCGTGGTGCCCGCGCCGAGCTTGTCCACCTGCGCGCGGAAGGCCGCGGCCTCGCTGTCGTGCAGCAGGGTGAAGGCGTGCGCCGAGGTGCCCGCGGTGGGGATGCCCCAGCGGCGGCCCGCCTCCAGGTTCGAGGTGGCGGTGAACCCGGCCAGGTAGGCGGCCCGCGCGCAGGCCACGGCGGCCTCCTCGTGGGTGCGGCGCGAGCCCATCTCGATCATGCGACGGCCGTTGGCCGCGGTCACCATGCGGGCCGCCGCGGAGGCGATCGCGCTGTCGTGGTTGAGGACGGACAGGGCCAGGGTCTCCAGCACCACACCCGCGGCGAAGGGCGCCCGCACGGTCAGGATCGGCGAGCCGGGGAAGTACAGCTCACCCTCCGGGTAGCCGTCCACCTCGCCGGTGAACTCGTAGTCCGCGAGCCAGTCCAGCGCCTCCCGGTCCACGACCCCCGCAGCGGCCAGTTGGCTCAGCTCGGCCTCGCCGAACCGGAACGCCTCGATAGCTGCGAGTAGTCGTCCGGTGCCCGCGACTACCCCGTACCGGCGGCCGTCGGGCAGCCTGCGGGCGAACACCTCGAACACGCAGGGGCGGTCTGCCGTGCCGTCGCGCAGGGCGCTGGACAGCATCGTCAGCTCGTAGTGGTCGGTGAGCAGCGCGGTGCTCGGACTGGTCATGACCGATCAGCCTAGGCGGTGCTGGTAAGAGGTAACGCTATGTCGTACACCACGCCGCGTGACGTGACACCATTGGCGTATGAGCACGCCCGTGGAACAGGAGCGGACGCTGGGTGACCCGGTGAGCAGCCAGGACAAGCCCTGGCTCACGATCGTCTGGAACGACCCGGTGAACCTGATGTCCTACGTCACGTACGTGTTCCAGAAGGTCTTCGGTTACAGCCGGGACCAGGCGACCAAGCTGATGCTCGACGTCCACCACAAGGGCAGGGCGATCGTGTCGTCCGGATCGAAGGAGAAGGTCGAGGCGGACGTGGCGAAACTCCATGCGGCCGGGCTGTGGGCGACCATGCAGCACGACTCATGAACGGCTGGCAGCGGTGCGGCGAGGAGGTGCTGGCCTCGCTGGACCGGCAGGAGGCGGCCATCCTGCGCGGACTGGTCGGCCAGGTGCTGGACATGCTGGAGGCCAGGGCGGCGGAGGCCCCCGAGGACGAGCTCGCCGAGCTGACCGGCATCCAGGTGGGGTCCTCGCAGGCGCCGGACGACCCGATCCTGGGCCGGTTGCTGCCCGACTTCCACCGGCTCGACGACGACGCGCCCGCCAAGGCCGACCAGGACTCCGCCGCCGCCCTGCGCTCGCTGCACGAGCCCGGGCTGCTGCGGTCCAAGTCGCTGGTGGCCGAGACGGTGCTGAGCACCTGCCCGCCCGAGGGCGGGGACGTGGTGCTGAGCCTGGCGCAGGCCGAGGCCTGGCTGTCGGCGATCAACGACGTGCGGCTGGCCCTGGGCACCGCGCTGGACGTCACCGAGGACATGCCCGACGAGCTGCCCGAGGACGACCCGCGCTCCTCACACCTGGGCGTCTACCACTGGCTGACCTGGGTCCAGGAGAGCCTGGTCAGCGCGGTGCTCACGTGAGCGTTCCCGCGCCAGGGGCGAACTCGATCACCGACGTGCCCGGGGTGCTGGTCGGTCACCACCAGCGGCTGGAGCCCGGCTGGGCCACCGGCACGACCGTGGTGCTGGTGCCGCACGGCGCGGTGGCCGGGGTGGACCAGCGCGGCGGGGCGCCCGGCACGCGGGAGACCGACCTGCTCGCGCCCTCCCGGCTGGTGCAGCGGGTGCAGGCGATCTGCCTGACCGGGGGCAGCGCGTACGGGCTGGCCGCCGCCGACGGGGTGATGCGCTGGCTGGCCGAGCGCGGTCACGGCGTGGCCGTCGGGCAGCTGCCGCACGAGGTGGTGCCGATCGTGCCCACCGCGGTGCTGTTCGACCTCAAGCTGAGCGACTGGGGCAACCGGCCGGATCCCGGGTTCGGCTACGCGGCCTGCGAGGCGGCCAGTGCCGACCCGGTGGTGCAGGGCTGCGTCGGTGCCGGGACGGGGGCGCGTGCGGGCTCGCTCAAGGGCGGCATCGGCACGGCGAGCACCCTCGTGAACGGGCACACCGTGGGCGCCGTGGTGGCGCTGAACGCGGCGGGTGAGGCCGTGAACCTGGCGACCGGGTTGCCCTGGGCGGTGGACCACGAGGTCGGCGGGGAGTTCGGGCTGACCACGCCCGGGGCGCCCGCGGTGGCACTGGCGCCCAAGGTGTCCCCGCTCAACACCACGATCGGCGTGGTGGCCACCGACGCGGCACTGGACAAGGCCGAGTGCGGGCGCATGGCCACGATCTCCCACGACGGCATGGCCAGGGCGATCCGGCCCGCGCACGGCATGTTCGACGGGGACACGATCTTCTCCCTGGCCACCGGCGCCCGCGAGCTGGGCCCGGCGCGGCCAGTGGAGCTCAACGCCCTGTACGAGGCCGCGGCCGAGGTGCTCGCGCGGGCCGTGGTGCACGCACTGCTGGCCGCTTCGACCGTCGGCGGGGTACCGGCCTACCGTGATGCCTGGCCCGACGCGGTGGGGAGGAAGCGGTGACCTGGCGGGTGCTGGTGCACAACGACGCGATCAACTCGTTCGCCACCGTGGCGTACGCGCTGGTCCGCGTGCTGTCCATGCCGGTGGAACACGCGGCCGCGGCCGCGCGGCAGGCGTACGAGTCGGGAGTTGCCGAGATCGGCGCCTACACCGAGCGGGAGCCCGCCGAGGCGATCACCGCGCGGTTGCAGGCCTTCGGGCTGAACGCGTCGATCGAGGTGGCGGCATGACCGGGGACATCGAGCTGTTCGTGGACGAGGAGACCGTCTACCTCAAGCTCTCCGAGCAGGCCAGGCAGACCTTGCGCGAGGCGGTCGGCTGGCTGCTGCACTACGTGGGGCCCTGGCCGGAGGGGCAGAAGTTCCTGGAGCGGCTGCGCTACCCCGGCCAGCGCATGTCCATGCTCGCCAGGATGTTCCCGCAGGCCTACCCGTACGGGCCGACCGCGGCCGAGTTCCACCAGCGCTTCGGCGAGCTGCTGCGGTTCAACCTGGTCTCCGCAGCGCAGCGCCTGCTGGCCTCGCTGGACGGGCCCGGGCCGGTGCGCTGCGACCTGGACGCGGTGGACGAGTGGGTCATGGTGCTCGGCCAGACCCGGCTGGTCTACGGGCCCAGGGAGCGCCCGGCCGTCGAGGTGGCCGCCTGGCTGACTCGCGTCCAGCAGGAACTGGTGCTCGCCGTGCAGCCGGAACTGGCGACCTGGTCTTTCCCAACCACCGGGACGACTTCCGCCACCCCTTAGGATGGTGCACGTGCTGGTGATCCGTCGTGACCTGGTCGAGGCGATGGTCGCGCACGCCCGTCGTGACCACCCCGACGAGGCGTGCGGGGTGATCGCGGGCCCGGCCGCCACCGGCCGCCCCGAGCGCTTCGTGCCGATGCTCAACGCGGCCCGGTCCCCGACCTTCTACGAGTTCGAGTCCGGCGACCTGCTCAGGCTCTACCGCGAGATGGACGCCAACGACGAGGTGCCGGTGGTCGTCTACCACTCGCACACCGCCACCGAGGCGTACCCCTCGCGCACCGACGTGTCCTACGCGGGTGAGCCCGAGGCGCACTACGTGCTGGTGTCCACCCGTGACCCCGAGGAGCACGAGCTGCGCTCCTACCGGATCGTCGACGGCGAGGTCACCGAGGAGCCCGTGCAGGTCGTCGAGTCGTACATGTTCTCCCACACCGGCGCCGACGACGTGCCCGACGCGGGCTGAACCACCCAGTTCCGCGCCGGGAATAGCGTGTGGTCCCCGCGCGTCTGCACCAACAGTCCAGGCCGATCGCGGAGGTTTACCAACAATGGCCGTCACCGTGTCCATCCCGACCATCCTGCGCACGCACACCGCCGGGGAGAAGTCCGTGCAGGCCAGCGGCGCCACGCTGGCCGAGGTCATCGACAACCTCGAGGCCAACCACGGCGGGCTCAAGTCCCGCCTGGTCAAGGACGGGGTCCTGCACCGGTTCGTCAACGTCTACGTCAACGACGAGGACGTGCGCTTCTCCGGTGGCCTGGAGGCCAAGGTCGCCGACGGGGACAACGTGACCATCCTGCCGGCGGTGGCCGGCGGCAGCCGGTAGCACCCGCGCCGTGGCCCGCTACGACTCGCTGCTCGACGCGCTGGGCGACACCCCGCTGGTGGGGTTGCCCCGGCTCTCGCCATCGCCGCAGGTCCGGTTGTGGGCCAAGCTGGAGGACCGCAACCCGACCGGCTCGATCAAGGACCGGCCCGCGCTGGCCATGATCGAGGCGGCCGAGGCCGACGGCGTGCTGCGGCCCGGCTGCACCATCCTGGAGCCCACCTCGGGCAACACCGGGATCGCACTGGCCATGGCCGCCAAGCTCAAGGGCTACGGCCTGGTCTGCGTGATGCCGGAGAACACCTCCACCGAGCGCAAGCAGCTGCTGGCCGCCTACGGCGCGCGGATCGTGTACTCGCCCGCCGCGGGCGGCTCCAACCAGGCCGTGGCCACCGCCAAGGAACTGGCCAAGCAGAACTCCGACTGGGTGATGCTCTACCAGTACGGCAACCCGGCCAACGCCCGCGCGCACTACGCGGGCACCGGCCCGGAGATCCTGCGCGACCTGCCCACCGTGACGCACTTCGTGGCCGGGCTGGGCACCACCGGCACGCTCGTCGGCGCGGGCCGCTACCTGCGCGAACACAAGCCCGACGTGCAGATCATCGCCGCGGAGCCGCGCTACGGCGAGCTGGTCTACGGCCTGCGCAACCTGGACGAGGGCTTCGTGCCCGAGCTGTACGACGCCGAGGTGCTCACCGGGCGCTACTCGGTGGGCTCCTACGACGCGCTGCGCCGCACCAGGCAGTTGCTGGAGACCGAGGGCATCTTCGCGGGCATCTCGACCGGGGCGATCCTGCACGCGGCGCTCGCGGCCGCGGACAAGGCGCACGCGGCGGGCAAGGAGGCCGACGTGGTCTTCGTGGTCGCCGACGCGGGCTGGAAGTACCTGTCCACGGGGGCCTACGCCGGGACCCTGGACGAGGCCGCGCAACGCCTCGACGGCCACCTCTGGGCCTGAGTCCCCGGGACTCGCCGCCAGGCCGACGGCGAGTCCCGCCCAGCGGCGCGCGAGTCCCGTTCACCGGTGCGCGAGTCCCGTTCTGTGGTGCGTGAGTCCCGCCCACCGCCGGTGCGTGAGTTCCGCTCTGTGGTGCGTGAGTCCCGCTTACCGGTGGGCGAGTCCCGCTGAGCCGTGCGTGAGTCCCGCCCAGACACCGCGTGTCGGCGCTTCGCGCACCGCGTGTTCGTCGGTCCGGAACGGTGTGTCGGCGTTTCCGGGGCCGCGTGTCGGACGTTCCGGAGTGGTGTGTCGGCGCTTCCGGTAGGCCGTGTTCGCGCTCCCCGTATCCCGCGAGTCCCGCTGAGCCGTGCGTGAGTCCCGCCCAGCTGCGGGCGAGTCCCGCTGAGCCGTGCGTGAGTCCCGCCCAGCTGCGGGCGAGTCCCGCTGAGCCGTGCGTGAGTCCCGCCCAGCTGCGGGCGAGTCCCGTTCACCGGTGCGTGAGTCCCGTCCTGTGGCCCGCGTGTCCCGCTTACCGGCTGGCGAGTCTCGTCCTGCGGTGCGCGGGTCCTGTCCTGCGGTGCGCGAGCCCTCCCAGCTGCCCGCGTGTCCCGCTTACCGGCTGGCGAGTCCCGCCCAGCCGCCTGCCAGTCCCGCCCAGCGCGTGCTGCGCAGTCCCGTCAGGCCACGATCAGCCCGTGAACACCGTGCCCGGCTGGCCCACGCCGATGCCCGGCAGCACCAGCACCGAACCGTCCAGCTCACCGGGCTCGTCCAGGCCCACACGGGCCGAGGTCACGTACAGGTCGGTGAAGTCCGCGCCACCGAACGCGCAGGCCGTCGGCTGCTGGACCGGCATCGCCACTTCGCGGTCCAGCCGCCCGTCGGGGGTGTAGCGGCGCACGGCGGATCCGCCCCACAGCGCCACCCACACACACCCCTCGGCGTCCACGCACAGACCGTCCGGGAAGCCATCCGTGCCCTCGACCGAGCACAACGGCCGCCGGTTGACCGCCTCGCCGCCGTCCAGGTCGTAGTCGAAGACGTCGATGCGCCGGGTCGGGGTGTCCACGTAGTACATGAGCCGGGTGTCCGGGCTCCAGCCGATGCCGTTGCTGATCGTCACCGAGTCCAGCACGACCTTGGCCGTGCCGTCCGGCTCGACCCTGGCCAGCCACCCGCCGCCCGTGCCCTCGTCGTAGCGCATGGTGCCCGCCCACAGCCTCCCCGCCGGGTCCACCGCCGCGTCGTTGCCGCGCACGCCCTCGCGCGCCCAGTACACCAGCCAGCGCCGCGTCCCGTCCCCGTCGAGCAGCGCCACCCCGTCGCGCAGGTTGGCCACCAGCCCACCGCCCGCCCGGGGCTTCGCCGCGCCGACGTGCTGCGGCAACTCCATGATCACGTCAGAACCCCGCAGCGGGTCGTACCGGTGCACCGCACAACCCAGGATGTCCACCCAGAGCAGGGTCGAACTCCCCGGATCCCAGGTCGGTCCCTCACCCAGTTCCGCAGTGGCACGCACCGCAACCTCAGCCAGCACCGGTTCACCCTAGGGGTTCCTCCCGATGTCGACGGTGCCCGATCCGACTTACGCTCGATCCGTGACCACAGTTCCCGCGGCGCCTGCCGCCGGCAAGCGCGTGAACCGGGTCCTGCCGCCCAAGCCGCTGCAGGCCGCGATCGTCATCGCCGGGTTCACCGCCCTGCTGTACCTGGTGGAGTTCGTCAACCTCGCGTTCCTGCACGGAACACTGGTCGGCTACGGCATCCGCTCGCGCGAGGTGTCCGGGCTGCTCGGCGTGCTGTTCGCCCCGCTGCTGCACCAGGGCTGGCCGCACCTGATCGCCAACACCGTCCCGGTGCTGCTGTTCGGCTTCCTGGCGATGGCCGTCGGCACCCGGGTGTGGGTCGCGGTGACGGCGGTGATCTGGCTGGTCAGCGGGCTGGGCGTGTGGCTGACCGGGCCCGAGGGCGCGGTGACGGTCGGCGCCTCGGGCATCGCCTTCGGCTGGCTGGTCTTCCTGCTGGTGCGCGGCCTGTTCAACCGCAGCATCAAGCAGCTGCTCGCGGCGGCGGTGCTGTTCTTCTACTGGGGCGGCGTGCTGTGGGGCCTGCTGCCGGGCGCGGACCCGGGCATCTCCTGGCAGGCGCACCTGTTCGGCGCGTTCGGCGGGCTGCTCACTGCCTGGCTGGTCAGCCGCGCCGACCGGGCCACCACGAGGCGCCAGCTCACCGCCTGATCCGCACCGATCCGTCCCGGGTTGTCAGACCCCCGTCCTAGCCTTGTCCTGTGAGCACGAGTCCCGAACTAGCCGCCAAGCCGCCGAAGCCACCGCGGCACCCGGCCAAGCGCGTGCTGCCGCCCAACCCGGTGCGGGCGGTCGCGCTGGTGCTGGGCTTCATGGCGCTGCTCTACGCCCTGCAAGTGCTCAACGTGCTGACCCTGTACTCGCTCAACTCCTGGTTCGGCCTGCGCCCGCGCGACCTGTTCGCGTTGCAGGACGTGCTGTTCTTCCCGCTGCTGCACGTCAGCTGGCAGCACCTGGTCGACAACTCCGTGCCGCTGATGATCTTCAGCTTCCTGGCCATGTCGGGAGGGACCAGGCAGTTCCTGAAGGTCACCGCCCACGTCTGGCTGCTCGGCGGCCTGCTCACCTGGCTGATCGCCCGCCCGGAGGGCGTGGTCGGCGCTTCCGGGCTGATCTTCGGCTACCTGACGTTCCTGCTGGCCAGGGGCATTTTCGTGGGGAGCATCCCGCAGTTCCTCATCGCCGCGGTGCTGGCCTTCGCCTACGGCTGGGTGTTCGTGCTGGTCCTGCCCTCCTCCGCCAACCCGGACGTCTCCTGGGAGGGCCACCTCTGCGGGGCGGTGGCCGGGGTTTACGCCGCTTGGCGGGTCGCCAGCGACTACCGGGAGTCCTTACAACGCACCCCGACGCCGCCTGCCCTGCCCGGTAGCCTCGGGGTGTGACCGCTGCTGACGCACCGATTGGGATCTTCGACTCCGGCGTTGGCGGTCTGACCGTCGCGCGTGCCGTCCTGGACCAGTTGCCCGCCGAGCGGCTGCGCTACGTCGGCGACACCGCCAACAGCCCGTACGGGCCGCTACCGATCGCACAGGTGCGCCGCAACTCGCTCGCGGTGGCCGACAGCCTGGTCGCCAGCGGGGTCAAGATGCTGGTCATCGCGTGCAACACCGCCTCGGCCGCCTGCCTGCGCGACGCCAGGGAGCGCTACGAGGTGCCGGTGGTCGAGGTCGTGCTGCCCGCGGTGCGCAGGGCGGTGGCCACCACGCGTTCCGGCAACGTGGGCGTCATCGGCACCCTCGGCACGGTGCAGTCCGGTGCCTACGCCGACGCCTTCGCCGCGGCCAAGGACATCAAGGTCACCAGCGTGGCCTGCCCCAGGTTCGTGGACTTCGTGGAGCGCGGCATCACCTCCGGCCGCCAGGTGCTCGGCCTCGCCGAGGCGTACCTGGAGCCGCTGCACCGCGCCGAGGTGGACACGCTGGTGCTGGGCTGCACGCATTACCCGCTGCTCACGGGCGTGCTGCAGATCGTCATGGGCCAGGGCGTCACCCTGGTGTCCAGCGCCGAGGAGACCGCCAAGGACGTGGTCCGCGTGCTCACCGAGCGGGAGCTGCTGCACGAGCCGGTCGGTGATCAGCAGCCCGACCACGAGTTCCTGGCGACCGGTCCGGCCGAGCCCTTCGAGAAACTGGCCCGCAGATTCTTGGGGCCGCAGGTTGGAGCGGTCACGACCGCCATGTCACCATCCGCGCCGTGAAGCTCACGATCCTCGGTTGTTCGGGCAGCATCCCCGGGCCGGCTTCGCCGGCCGCCGGGTACCTCGTCGAGGCGGACGGGTACCGGCTGGTGATCGATTTGGGTAACGGCACGCTGGCCGCCCTGCAGGCGGTGTGCGATCCGTTCGAGGTGGACGCGCTCGCGTTCTCCCACCTGCACCCCGACCACTGCGCGGACTTCACCGCACTGACCGTGCTGCGCAGGTACCGCCCCGCTCCACCCTACGACCCGACGCAGCGGCGGCTGCCGGTGCACGGGCCCTCCGACGCGCCGAGCCGGTTCGCCGCCGCCTACGCGCCCAACGAGGTCGAGCGGGCCGAGACCGACCTGAGCGACGTGTTCCAGTTCCACCCGCTGACCGAGCACGCCGTGCAACTCGGGCCGCTCAAGGTCACCGCGGCCAGGGTCGCGCACCCCTGCGAGGCGTACGGGTTCCGGGTCGAGCACGACGGTCGCGCACTGGCCTACACCGGGGACACCGGCCCGTGCCCCGCGCTGGACGAGCTGGCCCAGGGCGTGGACCTGCTGCTGGCCGAGGCCACCTGGACCGACTCGCCGCGCCGGCCCGCTGACCTGCACCTGTCCGGGCGGCAGGCCGGTGAACTCGCCGAACGGGCCGAGGTGGGGCGGTTGCTGCTGACCCACATCGCGCCGTGGACCGATCCTGAGGTGGTGCGCGCCGAGGCCGTGGCGGCCTTCTCCGGTCAGGTGCTGGTCGCCAGTCCGGCCGCGGTGTACGAGGTGTGATCAGCGGCTGCCGCCGACGCCCTTCCACACGGCCGAGGCCCCGCTGTCGCCGACCTTGTAGACCTCGTAGCCGACCGCCGCGGCCGTGGCCACCACCGCCACCGACACCAGCACCGTGATCACCCGCCAGAACCGGGACACCCCGGCCGGTGTCGGCTCCCGGTGGTCGGCTGGCGCATCCTCGGGGCCGCCGGCCGGTCCGGGCTCCTCGTCCAGGCTGTACACCCCGGCGGCCACCGGCTGCTGGCGCTGTGCGGGCTGCCCCACGCGTACCGCGGCGGTCCGCTCCCGGTCCGCGAGCCTGCCCGCGACCAGCAGGGCCACCAGGGTCACGCCGAACGCCAGGGCGTAGGGCAGCAGTCCGTCACCGAGCTCGGAGTGCCGGGTCAGGTCGGGGTTGTTCAGCGGGCCGAGGCTGGCCAGCAGCGCCTCCCCGGCCTGCTGGGTGATCGGCACCGCGGCGATGCCCAGCACGGCGAGCACCAGCACCGGCAGCCAGTACCGCCTTCGCCAGCGGGGCACCAGGGCGATGACCACCGCGCCGAGGGCCGCCAGGGGCAGCAGCACGACCACCAGGTGCACCAGCAGCGGGTGCAGGGGCAGGCCGTCGACGGTGAACGGGGCTGCGGCTACGTCCATGACAACCTCACGTCGGTGGCTCGTCGGCGGTTCAACAGGTGCCCGTAGGCTAAACCCGTGGTTAGAGCAGACGGCAGGAGCGACGACGCGCTCCGCGAGATCCGGATCACCCGTGGCTACCAGCAGTGGCCGGCCGGCTCCGTGCTGGTCGAGTTCGGCAACACCCGCGTGCTGTGCGCCGCGAGCGTCACCGAGGGCGTGCCGCGCTGGCGCGCCGGGTCCGGCCTGGGCTGGGTGACAGCCGAGTACGCGATGCTGCCCTCGGCCACGCACACCCGGGGCGACCGCGAGTCGATCAAGGGCAGGGTGGGCGGCCGCACGCACGAGATCAGCCGCCTGGTCGGCCGCTCGCTGCGCGCCTGCATCGACCTGGCCGCGCTGGGCGAGAACACGATCGTCATCGACTGCGACGTGATCCAGGCCGACGGGGGCACCCGCACCGCCGCGATCACCGGCGCCTACGTGGCGCTAGCCGACGCGGTGACCTGGCTGGGCGCGGCCGGTCGGCTGGCCGACCCCAAGCCGCTGGCCTGCTCGGTGTCCGCGGTCAGCGTGGGCGTCATCGACGGCCGGGTGCGCCTGGACCTGCCCTACGAGGAGGACTCGCGCGCCGAGGTGGACATGAACGTGGTCGCCACCGACGCCGGGACCCTGGTCGAGGTGCAGGGCACCGGCGAGGGCGCCACCTTCGCCCGCAGCACCCTGGACCAGATGCTGGACCTGGCGCTGGCCGGGTGCGCCGAGCTCGCCCGCCTGCAGACCGAGGCGCTGGCCCTGCCCTACCCGGGGCAGCTGCCCGAGCCCTCGCCGAGCAAGCGCTCGCGCGGCCACTCGGGGGCCAAGTCGTGAGTCGGGTGCTGCTCGCCTCCCGCAACGCCAAGAAGCTCGTCGAGTTGGAGCGGATCCTGGCCGCCGAGCAGGTGGCCGGGATCGAGGTGGTCGGCCTGGACTCCGTGCCGCCCTTCCCGGAGGCGCCCGAGACCGGCGCCACCTTCGAGGAGAACGCGCTGGCCAAGGCTCGTGACGCGGTGGCGGCCACCGGGTTGCCCGCGATCGCCGACGACTCCGGGCTGGCCGTGGACGCGCTCAACGGCATGCCCGGTGTGCTGTCCGCGCGCTGGTCCGGCGGGCACGGGGACGACGCCGCCAATCTGCGGCTCGTGCTCGGCCAGCTCGGCGACGTGCCCGAGGAGCGCCGCGGCGGCGCCTTCGTCTGTGCCGCCGCCCTCGTGCTGCCCAGCGGTGCCGAGGTCGTCGTGCGCGGTGAGTGGCGCGGTCAGCTCGTGCGGGAACCGCGTGGCGACAACGGGTTCGGCTACGACCCGATCTTCGTGCCGGAGGGCGGGACCCGGACCTCGGCCGAGCTCGACCCCGCCGAGAAGGACGAGCTCTCCCACCGCGGCCGCGCCCTGCGCATGCTGGTGCCGCACCTGACCACGGCCCTGGCTTGATGCCATGAAAGTGCCGTTCGAGACATCTAGTGTCTCGAACGGCACTTTCATGACGGGCGGACGACCAGGCGGCCGGTCATGACGTGCTGCTCCACCAGGCGGCCGTACAGGTAGTAGCAGGCGCCGGTCTCGGTGCCGAACAGCTCGCGCGCACCGCGACCGCCATGCTCGGCGTAGAAGACCTCCCAGCCGTGGCCGGGCACGGGCAGCAGGCACCAGCGGTCCTCGGTACGGGCGCCTAACGAGTACTCCTCGGCGCCGACCCCGGCGAGCTCCAGGTAGCGGGCGATGCTGCTCAAGCGCATGGTGTCACCTCGACCAGGTAGCCGTTGACGAGCAGGTCGTGCACCGTGTAGCGCTCGCCGAGGTAGTGCTGCACCCCACCGCCGGGGTGGCCGAAGCAGGCGGCAGCGGGCCCGGACCACACGGGGACCGGCCGGTGCAGTTCGTACACGTGGTAGCCGGCGGCGAGGGTGTGCGGGGGCAAGGCGCGCAGCTCCCAGGCGAGGCCCAGGTCGGACAGGAACTGCCCACCGGTGCCGCCGAACCGGTCGACGACCCGGCCGGGGGCGAGCCAGATGGCGCGGCGTGCGCTGGGGGAGGCGAAGCCGTCGGGGTGCTGCGGGCCGACGGGGTAGCGCCAGCCAGCGGGCGGCTCGTGCCCGTCGACCTCGCACGGACAGGTCTTCAGCGCGCGCACGGTGGGGCTCGCCGCGCCCAGCCCACGGTGCTCGGGCACCACGCGGGGCTCGGCGAGCAGCCAGTCGGCATCCGGCTCCGGCTTGCCGTACCGCTCCAGCAGGTCATCGGGCTGGGGGAGCAGGTCGAGCACCATGCGCGGGAAGCACCATCCTGTCGTCGGTTGCCCGCGCAGTATGTCAAGCCGGGTGCGAGCTCACCCCGGACAGCTGCACGACCAGGACCCCGGCCAGGATCAGGCCCATGCCGCCGATGGTCATCGGTGTGATCGGCTCGGCGAACACGACCCGGTTGGCGAGCACGACCAGTGCGATGCCGCCGCCTGCCCACACGGCGTAGGTGACGGCCATCGGCACGCCGAGCCGGATCACCTGGGACTCCAGGTAGAAGGCGAGGCCGTAGCCGAGCACCATGCCGATCGAGGGCAGCAGCCGGGTCAGGCCGTCGGACATCTTGAGCATGACGGTCGCGAAGACCTCGGCGATGATCGCGAGAGCGAGCAGTATCCAGGGCACCATGGCAGAAAGTCCTGTGGGTGGGTGCGCGCCAGCGACCGAGGGCGCTGTGCCTCGGCCGGGTACGCGAAGGGGACCGCTGGGATCAGCGGCGAAGGAAGCTGGGGACGGTCAGTCCGCCGTCAACCACCCCGGGTCGGGAAGTGGACCCGCAGGACGAATTCGGAGGGAAGCTCGGGACCGCTTGGTGTGGGTATGCCACACACGGCGAAATCACCCTCTGCGCAGACTTGGGGCGGCTCGGTGCCTGCCCTTACAGCCACGTTACCCGATCGCGCACAACTTCGGTGGCAGCGTTGACCGCGGCGCGCGCCGTGTCCCAGTCGGTGTCCGGCGGGAACGCGGCCAGCACCACGACGATCCTCGGCCAGCCCTCGCCGACCAGCCCACTGGTGTGCAGCACCCGGTCCTGCGCGGTGACCGACCAGCCCTGCTTGATCGCCCAGGGGCGGGGGAACACGGCTGGCACGCCGAAGTACTGGTCGAAGCCGTCCGCCGCGTGGCGAGGTGCGTCGGCCAGCGCGCCGAGCACCAGTTCTCGGTGTGCTGCGGGCAGCACGTCGAGCACGTACTCGTAGGTGGTGACCACGTCAGCTGTGCTGATCGCGGTGTCGCCCCAGCGGCCGGGGATCAGCGGCGGCCTGGCCGTGGGCAGGCGCAGCCGCTCGATGGACCTGGTCACTACCTCAGGCCCGCCGTCGGCGTCCCACAGTTCGTTGGCCACGTCGTCGTCGCTGGCCGACAGCATCGCGTGCAGGCCGGGTACCTCGCCGTGGCGTGCGAGCACGTCCACTGCGATGAGCAGCTTCACCAGGGAGGCCGACCGGTACAGCTGCGCGGGCTGCTCCTCGTGCGGCGACCACCCCGCCCCGCGGTCGACCACGACGGCCGAGACCCTCGCGCCGGGCACGATCCGGCGCGCTGCCTCGGCGGCCGGGGCCTGCCCGTTCAGATGCCCAGGTCCTTGCGCAGCTTGGCCACGTGGCCGGTGGCGCGCACGTTGTACGAGGCCTTGGCGATCTTGCCCTCGGCGTCGACGATGAAGGTGGACCTGATCACCCCCTGCACGGTGCGGCCGTAGTTCTGCTTCTCGCCGAAGGCGCCCCACTCGGTCATCACGGCGCGGTCGGCGTCGGACAGCAGCGGGAAGGTCAGTCCTTCCTGCTCGACGAACTTGGCCAGCTTGGCGGGCTTGTCGGGGGAGATGCCCAGCACCGCGAAGCCCGCCTCGTTGAACTCGGCGAGGTTGTCCCGGAAGTCGCAGGCCTGCTTGGTGCAGCCCGGGGTGCCCGCGGCCGGGTAGAAGTACACGACCACCGACTTGCCCCGGTAGTCCGACAGCGAGACCTTGGTGCCCTCGTGGTCGGGCAGGGTGAACTCGGGGGCCTTGTCGCCAGCGGAAAGTCGCTGCTGCTCACTCATGACAGGGACGCTAGCGCGGGCCACCGACAAGTTCGTCAGGCGGTGCCCTGGAAGGAAGCGGACGGGGCGGCGCCGGAGACGTCGGGCTGCACCACCACGCGCAGCGAGGTCGGCTGCTTGGGCATGGCGAAGGCCAGGGTCAGCTTGGCCGACTTGCCCGGCGGGATGTCCTGCGCCGCGGCGACGAACCCGTTGAGGCCCTGCGCGGTGTCCACGACCTCCTGGGTGGCGGAGTTGCCCAGCAGCGCACGTACCGTCAGCTGGGACGGCTTGTACGGGGAGGCGGTCCCGTTGTCGATGGTCAACTCGAACACGGCGGCCCGGGCGGCCTGTGGGTAGGCGCTGCCGCTTGGCTTGATCGAGCGGGGCGCGGAGATGGTCACGACCAGCCCGCTGTTCCAGGTGTGCTGCTCGCCGAAGGCCGAGTACATGCCCGCCGCGTGCGGGGCCGCGCTGGACTGGCGGCCCGCGACCAGTGGCGTCTCGCTGCTCTCGACCGCGGACAGCTGTGTGGTGGCGGTCGCCGCACAACCGGTCAGCAAGGCCGCGGCACACCCCGCGACGACCAGCCTGACGATCCGCACTTCCCGCTCCTCGGCCACCGGCCCGGCACCGTCCGGACCAAACTGTTCCACCTTGGAGCCAGTTGGCCGATCGGGGCCATCGGATGCGGGCGTCGACACGCACCTGGTGCGAGCCTGTGGCCAAGCCGTGACCGAGCGGCGACGCGGCGTGGGCGCCACCACTGTTCGCGATGGCCCACGCCGGCCGGTGTGACGGCCCAACCGCCGTCCTCGTGCGCTTGGGTCCATCATCGGCACGCGGCTACGGGCAGCTCCAGGCTGGTCATCAACTTTTCACCTGTTCGGCGGGCGAACTCGGGGTGATCGGTCACCTCAGGTGCCCGATCATCCCTCGGCGGGGGACGTGCGCCGCGCCGACTCGGCGGCCAGGCCGGCCACGCAGCGGCGGATCACCGGCTCCAACGCGCGCCGGTACAGCCAGCCGGTGCCGGGCACCTTGGCGTTGAACGCCGAGCGCCAGTGGATGGTCGTGCCCGTCCCGTCCGGGGTCAGGTCCACGTCAGCGCGGTAGTCGCGGACAGCCAGCCCGGACAGCGCCTCGTAGCTGAACCGGCGCTGCGGCACCAGTTCGGCGACGCGTTCGCGCATCGTCACGGGCTTGGGGGCGCGCACCGTGCGGAACACCCGGATGGCGCCAACCCCCTCGGGCTCGTCCTGCCCGGCCCGCTCCAGCCGGAAGGAGTTGATCGGCGTCCACATCGGCCAGGTGGACCCGTCCCTGAGCAGGTCGTACACCGCTCCCGGCGGTGCCGGGGTGTGCGCGGTCGCCTCGATCGTGTGCCGTCTGTGTACCATCTGGTACATGTACCACTCGGTACACGAAGGGGGCAAGGGTGTCGGAGGCCAGGCAGCGGCTGCTGGACGGGGCCGTGCGGTACTTCGCCGAGCACGGGGTGGGCGAGCTGAGCCTGCGTGCCCTGGCCGCGGAGCTGGGCACCAGCCACCGGATGCTGATCTACCACTTCGGCTCCAGGGAGGGGCTGCTCGTCGAGGTGGTGCGCGCCGTGGAGCAGCGGCAGCGGGAGCTGCTCGCCGAACTGGACGGCAGCACGTGCACGGATCCGGTCGAGCTGGCCCGCGAGTTCTGGCGGCGGCTGTCCGCCCCGGAGAACTGGCCGCACATCAGGCTGTTCTTCGAGGTGTACGGGCAGGCTTTGCAGGGCAGGCCGGGCACGACCGGGCTGCTGGAGGGCATCGTGGACTCCTGGCTGGCGCCCTCGGCGGAGCTGGCCCGCGCACTGGGCGTGCCACCGGACCAGGCCCTGGCCAACGCGCGGTTGCAGGTCGCGGTGGCCAGGGGACTGCTGCTGGACCTGGTGGCCACCGGGGACAGGGGGGCCGTGGACGAGGCCGCCGAGCAGTTCGTCGCCGTGTTGACCGCGTGGGCGCGCCGGGCGCCCTAAGGTTTCAGGGCGTGACCGAAGGTGATCCGACGGCGAGCGGCAAGCCGCTGCGGGCCGACGCCCGGCGCAACCGGGCCAGGGTGCTCGCCGTAGCGCAGGACGTCTTCGAGGAGGAGGGCCTCGCGGTGCCGATCGACGAGATCGCCCGCAGGGCAGGAGTCGGGGTCGGCACGGTCTACCGGCACTTCCCGACCAAGGAGTCGCTGTTCGAGGCGATCGTCGTGGACCGGTTGCAGCGCATCGGGTCGCAGGCCAGGGAGCTGGCCGGTGCCGAGGACCCCGGTGCGGCCTTCTTCGAGTTCTTCGCCCGCATGGTGCGCGACGCCACGTTGAACCGAGCGCTGTCCGACGCGCTGGCCGCTACCACCGACTTCGACGAACTGGCCACCACCGAGGCGTCCCGGTCGATGATGGAGGGGCTGGGCGAGCTGCTGCGGCAGGCCCAGCGCAGCGGGGCGGTGCGGCCGGACATCGGGGTGGCGGAGGTCAAGGCGCTCATCGTGGGCTGCCTGTCCATGCGGCGGCACAGCGCGGACCAGCCGGAGCTGGTGGTCTCCGTGGTGTGCGACGGGATGCGGGCCTGATCAGCCGTCCAGGCCGGACACCCGCAGGGTGATGTTGAGCCGCCCGCTGGACAGCCCGATCGCAGGGTCGGCCGTGCCGGGCAGGGTCCTCGGCACGCCGTGGTAGGCCAGCCGCGAGGAACCGCCGAAGACGAACAGGTCCCCGGAGCGCAGCTCCACGTCGGTCCAGGGGCGGTTGCGGTGCTCGGTGTTGCCGAAGCGGAACACGCAGCTGTCGCCCAAGCTCAGCGACACCACGGGGTCCGGGCTGCGCTCCTCCCGGTCCTGGTGCATGCCCATGCGCGCGCTCGCGTCGTAGTAGTTGACCAGCGCCACGTCCGGCCGGTAGCCCGGGTCGCCCACCGCGCGGCGCCCCAACTCGGCCAGCCACTCGGGGAACGGCGTCACCGGACTGCCGTCCTCGGTCGTGCGCGAGTAGCGGTACGGGATCCACTGCCAGCCCAGGCAGACCGTGCGCACCGACATGACCCCGCCGCCGGGCAGCCGGGTCGCGCGCATGCCCGCCCGCGCCCAGCCCCGGCACGCCTCGACCAGCGCGCGTTGCTCCTCTGCGCTGAGCCAGTCCGGTACGTGCACCGCGCCGGGGGCGATCTCGGTGCGCTGCCTGGGGAACAGCTCCATGGCCCCAGCATGCACTGACGGGCAGGTCGGGCGAAGCCCGGCATCGGGGGTCTGGGGGCGTCTCCCAGAAGGCATGGTGAGCGAGGTAGGCGCGTGCTGTTTGTGGGCAGACCTCGCCCGCTCATGAGTCGGGCGAAGCCCGGCATCGGGGGTCTGGGGGTCGTCCCCCAGAAGACATGGCGAGCGAGATCGGCCCGCGCTGTTGGCGGGCGGACCTCGCCCACTCGCGAGTAGGACCGGTCGGACTCGAACCGACACTGGCACGGACCTAAACCGTGTGCCTCTGCCAATTGGGCTACGGTCCCAGCGGCGCAAGCGTAACGCCCCCACACCGGCACGCGTGGGGCTGGTCAACTACGGTGTGCTCGGTAGGCGCCGACAAGGAGACGAAGTGGCCCGCGATCCCGAGACCATCCAGCGCGAGATCGAGCAGGCTCGCGACGCCCTGGCCGCCACGCTGGACGAGCTGGGCACCAAGGCCAATCCGCAGCAGTACGTGGAGCAGGGCAAGGACGCCGTGCGCGCCAAGCTCAGCGACCCCCGGCTGCGCTACGCCCTGATCGGCGTCGGTGTGCTGGTCGGCGTGCTCGTCGTGCGCAGGCTGTTCCGCTAGTCCGGGACCTGGCTGTCCACAGGTGGCGAGTTGTCCACATGTGGATCTTCAGCATGATCAGGTGTCGGGGGTGGGCGGTAGACTGGTGACGGGGACGCCCCCCAGGGAGTGGCGGGGGATTGTCACCAGGTAGGGCTCACTCCGCCTCGGGGCGCAGCAGGGGCAGCAGCACGGTGTCCAGCAGGCGATCCACGAAGGTCATGTCCAGCGGGTCCCCGGTCAGCATCAGGCGGTAGGTCAGCGCCGCGCCCGCCAGTTCGACGACCATGCCGCGCGGGGCGTCCAGCCGCACCTCGCCGCGGGCGGTGCCCCGGTCCAGGATGCCGCGCAGCACGTCGCGCTGGGCCACCAGGAAGGTCTCGCGGAACGCGGCGGCCAGCTCTGGCTCGTGCGGCAGCTCGCCGACCAGCGCCTGCGCGGCCTTGCCGGAGGGGCCGGACAGGAAGGCCGCGAACGAGCTGAGGAACTCGCGCAGGTCCCCGTGCAGCGAGCCGGTGTCGGACTCGGGGACGTTCTGGTGCACCAGCTGGTTCACGGTGTCGATCACCAGGTCCAGCTTGGACTCCCAGCGCCGGTAGATGGTGGCCTTGCCCGCGCGCGCCTTGGCCGCCACCGCGTCCATGGTCAGCGCCCGGTAGCCGACCTCGGCCATGACCTCCAGCGCCGCCTGCCGCAGCGCCTCGTCCCTGCTGGCGTCGCGCGGACGTCCCCGGACAGCGCCCACCCGCTCCGCGTACGACGCTGTGGCCAAGGCCCGCCCCCTAGCAGCTGGCTGGAAAAGGGTTCTCGACCAGACATCCTAGGTGCTCGGGGCCGACTGGTTGACCTCCTCGTCGGTCAGTTCGGACAGATCCAGCTCCTGGGTGTTCTCACCGGGCAGCGGGGCGGCCTGCTCCTGCCTGGGGTCGGCGTAGAGCATGCTGGTCATGCCGTGTCTGGCCTGCAGGTACGCCGTGGTGAACGCGAAGGCGTCCCCCTCGAGCAGGTGCACCACGGTGCGCCGCTGCTCGGTGCCGGACAGCTCCTCCACCAACTGGTCGGCGCGGTCGCGCGCGGCGATCAGCCCGGGCGCCTGGTCGGTCAGCACGGTCTCACCCGCGCTGACGTTCACCGTCCAGTCCTCGCCCTCGGGCACGTAGTGCACTGTGATCGGTTCCGCTGCCATCGCTCTGCCTCCCCGGGTGTGACCTGTCCCATGGTGAGACGCACCCGCCATGGGACGCATGACGGCGTTAACCCGTTCGGGTGCAGCGACCAGGCTCACACCAGGGCGTGCCTGCCCTCGGGCCGTTCCTCGGTGGCCTGGTCGATCAGCCGCCCGGCCACCCGGCTGATCGCGGCGTCCAGCTCGGCGCGGTCGCGGCTGCCCCAGTCCGCCAGCCGCTCGGCCAGCCAGTCCCGCCAGGCCGCCGACAACTTGCCGAACTCGGCCTGGCCCCGGTCGGTGTGCACCAGTTCCCCGTCCAGCACGGTCAGGTGCCCGCTGCGCTCCAGCGCCGAGAAGGCCGGTTCCAGCACCTGGCGCGGCACCCGCACGTCCTCGGCGATACCCGCCACCGTCGCGGGCTTGCCCAGCTTGTGGCGGAAGTGCACGCGCAGCAGGCACCACACGCCGCCCTCGTCCAGCTCCGTGCCCGCGCGGGACAGGATCGCGGGGGCCATCTTCCTGCGCTCGCGGAACATCAGCGTGGCGATCTGCCGCTCCAACTCGGCGTCACCCTCGCGCGACTCCGGCATGCCGAAGCCCTCGCCCACGTCGGCGGCACTGGCCCGCGAGGTGTCCCGCAGCGGCACTTCCTTGAAGAACAGGGCGACGAGCAGCGCGAGCAGACCCACCGGCGCGGCGTAGAGGAACACCGTGTGCAGCGAGTCCGCGTACGCCTGCACGAACGGTGCCCGCACCGCCTCGGGCAGTGCGTACAGGCCCTGTGGCACCTGGACCACGTGCGGGTCCACGCCCGCGGGCAGTGGGTGCGCGGCCAGCGTGCTCGCCATGTTGCCGGACAACTGGTTGGCGTAGATGGTGCCGAAGATGGCGGCGCCGAACGAGCTGCCGATCGAGCGCAGGAAGGTCACGCCCGAGGTCGCGACGCCCAGGTCCGAGTAGTCCACGGTGTTCTGCACGGCGATGGTGAGGACCTGCATGCCCAGCCCGATGCCCACGCCGAGCACCAGCATGTACAGCGAGGAGGCCAGGATCCCGGTCTGGGTGTCCATCAGGGACAGCAGGTACAGGCCCGCGGTCATGCCGATGGCCCCGGCGATGGGGAACACCCTGTACCGGCCCGTCTTGCTGATCACGTTGCCGGAGAAGATCGAGGCGACGAGCAGGCCCAGCACCATCGGCAGCAGCCGCACACCGGAGGCGGTGGCCGAGGTGCCCTGCACGTACTGCATGTAGGTGGGCAGGTAGGACAGGGCACCCAGCATGGCGAAGCCGACGATGAAGCTGAGGATGCCCGCCACGGTGAACACCGGGTTGGTGAACAGCCGCATCGGCAGCATGGGCTCCTTGGCCCGCAGTTCCACGAGCACGAACAGGCCCAGCAGCACGACCGACCCCACCGACATCCAGATGATCTCGGGGGAGTCCCAGGCGTAGGTGGTGCCGCCCCAGCTGGTGACCAGGGTCAGCCCGGTGGCGGCCAGGCCGATCAGCAGGATGCCCAGGTAGTCCACCACCGGCTTGACCGCGGCGCGCACCGAGGGCATCGAGGCGGCCGCCACGATCAGCACCACCACGACCAGCGGGATGTTGACGTAGAAGGCCCAGCGCCAGGACAGGTGGTCCACGAACAGCCCGCCCAGCATCGGCCCGGCCACGGTGACCACGCCGAACACCGAGCCGAGCATGCCCTGGTACTTGCCGCGCTCGCGCAGCGGGATGACGTCGGCGATCAGCGCGGTGGCGGTGACCATCAGCCCGCCGCCGCCGATGCCCTGCACCGCGCGCCAGATGATCAGCCAGGTCATGCTGTCGGCGAACCCGCAGAAGAACGAGCCGAGGCCGAAGACCACCACGGAGATCTGGAAGATCACCTTGCGGCCGAACAGGTCGCCGAACTTGCCGACCACCACGGTCATGATCGTCTCGGCGAGCAGGTACGCGGTGACCACCCAGGACAGGTGGCCCGCCCCGCCCAGGTCCCCGACGATCGTCGGCAGGGCGGTGCCCACGATGGTCTGGTCCAGTGCCGCCAGCAGCATGCCCAGCAGCACCGTGCCGAACACGGCGTTGACCCGTGCCCTGCTGATCGGCGCGGGCCCCGCCGCACCCTGGTCGACCTCGGCCTGTGCAGTGGTCATGGCCCGCCCTCTCCGCTCGTGGAACCCGACCACACCGCAGCTCCGCCGTCACCGCAGCGGACATCACCCCAACGAGTGGCCCCGTGAGCGAGAGTACAGAACAGTTCTGTTTTATTCGCTGTGATCCGGGCCGCGCAGCAGCGGGGCGAGCACCCCGTCCACGATCCGGTCGAGCAGTTCCTCGGTCGGCTGGGTGCCCTTGAACAGCAGGTTCACCATGGCCAGGCCCATCGGCAGGTCGGCGAGCAGTTCGGTGTCCACCGAGGCCGGGATCTCCCCCCTGGCCACCGCCGCCGCGAGCACCGCCTCCATCGGCGGCTCCGCACCCTGGCCCAGGGTCTGCGCCATCAGGTTCGCCAGCTCGGGATCCCGCCTGCTGCCCTCCAACAGGGCCAGCACCAGCCCCCGGGTGTCCCCGCGCAGGCCCGCGCGCAGCCACTGCCGGGACAGCTCCCGCACATCGTCCAGGTACGAACCGGTGTCCGGCAGGACCGGCTCCACCCTGGTCGCGTGCAGTGCGGCCACCAGCAGGTGCGCCTTGGACGGCCAGCGCTGGTAGAGGCTCGCCTTGCTGACGTGTGCCCGCTGGGCGAGCAGGTCCATGTTGAACCGCTCGTAGCCCACCTCCGCCACCACGTCCAGCGTCGCCTCGAACACCTCGCGCTGCCGCGCGGGGTCCTCCAGCGGCACCCGCCTGCGCCCCGTGCGCCCGCCCTCAGCCACCCGTTCGCCTCCCGGTCCGATCCGGCCAGGACAGTACTTGTCGGTGGCCGGTTGTAGCGTGCGTCACATGGCTGATGAACGCACGATCGTCGCCATCGGGACCCGCAAGGGTCTCTGGTTGGCGACCAGTGAGGACAACCGGGCCCGTTGGCAGCTGACCGGCCCGCACAACCCGATGACCGCCGTCTACGCGGTGGCCGTGGACCCCAGACGGGCCAGGCCGCGGCTGCTGGTGGGCACGACGAGTGAGCACTTCGGGCCGACCGTGGTCACCAGTGACGACCTGGGCCGCACCTGGCGGGAACCCGACCAGCCGCCGCTGGCGTTCCCCGAGGACACCGGCGCCGCTCTGGGCAGGGTGTGGCAGCTGACGCCGGGGCCCGCCTGCGAGCCGGAGGTGGTCTACGCCGGGGTCGAGCCCTCGGCGCTGTTCCGCTCCGAGGACGGCGGCCTGACCTACGAGCTGGTGCGCGGCCTGTGGGAGCACGAGCACCGGCCCGACTGGGGCGCCGGCTACGGAGGACAGGCCATCCACACCGTGCTGCCGCACCCCACGCGGCCGGAGTCGATCACCGTGGCCATGTCCACCGGTGGGGTGTACCGCTCCGAGGACCGCGGTGCGAGCTGGCACGCGGCCAACCGCGGCATCCAGGCCGGGTTCCTGCCCGAGCGCTACCCGGAGTTCGGGCAGTGCGTGCACAAGGTCGCCAGGCACCCGGATCGGCCGGAGCGGTTCTTCCTACAGAACCACGGCGGGGTGTACCGCAGTGAGGACGACGCCGCGAGCTGGCAGTCCATCGCCGAGGGGCTGCCCTCGGACTTCGGCTTCACAGTGGTCGTCCACCCGCACCAACCGGACACGGTGTACACCTTCCCGCTGATCGCCGACGAGAACCGGTTCGCACCCGAGGGCCGCTGCCGGGTCTACCGCAGCGAGGACGCTGGCCGCAGCTGGCAGGCGTTGCAGCGAGGGCTGCCCGAGGCGGGGTTCTACTCCACGGTGCTGCGGGACGCGATGTGCACCGACGATGCCGAGACCGCGGGCCTCTACTTCGGCTCCCGCTCCGGCGAGGTGTACGCCAGCCGGGACGAGGGCCAGAGCTGGCAGGTGATCGCCAAACACCTGCCCGACGTGCTGTGCGTCCGCGCGGCCACGGTCTAGGCGGCCGCGGTGCTGGTCGTCCTGTTGCTGCCCGGAGTGCTGCGTCCGCACGCGGGCGGCAACGCGAAGCTGGAGGTCGAGGTCGGTGAACCGGCCACGGTGGGCGCACTGCTCGACGTGGTGGCAGCCCGGTATCCGTTGCTGGAGCGCAGGTTGCGTGACGAGCGACGGGTGCTGCGCAGGTACGTCAACGTGTACGTGGGAGGTGAGGAGTGCCGACAACTGAACGGCGCGGACACGGCGCTGACTGAGGGGGCCGAGGTACAGGTGATCCCGTCGGTGGCTGGCGGCTAGTGCGGTGTCCGGCAACCCTCGCCGGCCCTTCCGCGCCCAGGCGGCGCCTCGCCGCACCGCCCCCGCGCCCCCATACAACCAGTATGAAGACGCGGGGCCGGCACGCCGATCCATCCACCTGGACCGCGAAATCACCCGACGAGGATTTTGGACACCGCACTAGGGAGCGGGCTGCGGAGTACCCCAGGCGTGCACCAGTTCGGCGTACAGCGGCGACCTGGCGAGCACCTCGGTGTGGCTGCCCAGCACCGGTTGGCCGCCGTCCATCAGCAGGACCCGGTCGGCCCGCACGGCCGAGCTGAGCCGGTGCGCGATCACCACCAGCGTGCCGCCGCGATCGGCCATCGCCTGCTCCACCACGGCCTCGGCCGCTGGGTCCAGGTGGCAGGTCGCCTCGTCCAGCACCACGATCCTGGCCGCCGACACGTGCACCCGTGCCGCCGCGAGTAGCTGCCGCTCCCCGGCGGACAGCTCGGTGCCGCCGTGCCCAACCCGCCCGCCCAGGCCGCCCAGCCGGGTCACCAGGTCGGCCGCGCCCACGGCGCACGCGGCCGCTGTCAGCTCCGGGTCGCTGGCCTCCGGGCGCAGGTACGCCAGGTTCTCCCGGACGGTGCCGGTGAACACGTACGCCTCCTGCGGCACCAGGGTCACCAGCTCGCGCAACTGGTCGGCGGCGATGTCGCGCACCGGCACGCCACCGAGCAGCACGCTGCCCGAGCGTGGGCTGAGCACCCCGGTGATCAGCGCCGCCAGGGTGGACTTGCCGATGCCGCTGGGGCCGATCACCGCCAGGTGCGTGTTCTCCGGCACGGTCAGGTCCAGGCCGGCGACCACCGGCGTGGCGTCCAGGCTCCAGCCGAAGGTCAGGTCCCGCACCGTGATCGCGTGCCCGAACGGCACCTGCGGCTCGCCGGGCCGGGCCTGCTGGACCGGCGCGCGGTCGCCGGTCAGCCTGCGCAGGGTCACCGCCAGCCGCAGCACCGAGGAGCCCATGGTCACCAGCAGCGAGTGCAGGGCGGGCTGCACGCTGGTGGTCAGGTAGGTGACGGCACCCGCCACCGCGCCGGCCGTCAGCTGCCCGGAGCGGACCAGACCGGGGGCCAGCAGGAGCACGAGCGCCAGCGGAACGATCCCGCCCAGCGCCACCAGCAGGATCCGCACCGCCCCGGCACGGGCCAGGCGCACCGCGGCCTCCTGCTGGCGGGCGATCTCGGTGTCGACCGCGGCGCGCGCGACCTGCTGCGCCCCGCATGCGGCCACGTCACGCAGCCCGCCATACACCCCGCCGACCACGCGGGCGGCTTGCTCATCGGCGACCGCGACGGCCCGCTGCCGGGCGACCAGCGTGCGCAGCAGCACGGCGAACAGCACCAGCGCGGCGGCTATCGGGGCGGCCACGGGCAGCGCCAACTGGGGCGCCGTGCTGAGCAGACCCGCCAGCGCGGCGACCGTGGTGACGACGAACGCCCTGCCCTGCACCAGCAAACCCGCGGTGACGTCACGGACCACCTCGACGTGCCGGGTGATGCGGGCGACCACCGCGGCGTCCGGCGTGCCGCCACCGTGCAGCACCCCGCGCACCACGGCGGTGACCAACTCGTCGCGCACTGGTTCGACCACGCTGCCCAGCCGGTGGAAGACCTGCCGCGAGCCGAGCGCACCGAGTGCGGACAGCGCGCCGAACAGGCCGAGCCAGCCGAGCCCGCGCCACAGCGAACCGGCGGCGAAGCCCTGGTCGATGGCCAGGGACACGAGTCGTCCGGACAGGAACGCGGGCACGCCCTCCAGCAGGGACCACAGCGCCAGCACGAGCAATGCGCGTCGGGTGCGGCCCAGTGCCGCCAGGTACTCGCGCATCGACTCAGGCCTCCGCGAAGACGGCGCGGTACTCGGGGTCCTGCCACAGCAGCTCGTGCGCTCCGGTGGCGCGGACCGAGCCGTCGGCCAGCCACACCACGAGGTCCGCGCGGGCCGCCGTGGTGCTGCGGTGGGTCACCACCAGCCGGGTGCGTCCGGGCAGCGAGTCGGTGATCGCGGTGGCCAGCCGCACCTCGGTCACGGTGTCCACACTGGAGGTCGCGTCGTCGAGCACGAGCACGCGCGGTGAGCCCACCAGCGCGCGGGCCAGTCCCACGCGCTGCGCCTCACCGCCGGACATCGGCGCCTCGGCCAGCGGAGTGTCGTAGCCCTCGGGCAGCCGCAGGATCGCGTCGTCCACCTGCGCGGCCCTGCCCGCCGCACGGATGGCCCGCTCGTCGGCGGCACGCCCGTAGCCGATCGCCTCGCCGACCGTGCCGCCGAGCAGCACCGGTCGCTCGAAGGCGAATCCCACGGCGCCGCGCAGGCCCTCGGGCCTCAGTTCTCGCAGCGGCACGCCGTCCAGGGTGACGACCCCGGCCGTCGGTTCGGCCAAACCCGCGGCCAGCGCGGCCAGCGTGGACTTGCCGGTACCGGACCGCCCCACCACGGCGATCACCTGGCCCGCGGGCAGCAGCAGGTCGACGCCCTCCAGCGGGCCAGCCGAAACCCCTTGCAGCGCAAGCACACCGGGGCCGTCCGGCAGCGGCCTGCCACCGGGCTCCGGACTGGGCACGGCGAGCACCTCGGACAGCCGCTCCGCACTGGCCCTGGCCCGCGCCACGGTCATCAGCTGCGGGGCGTACTGGGTCAGGCCCATGCCCATCGCGGCGTAACCCAGCGCCGCCAAGGCCTGTCCCACGGTCAGCTGGCCGTTCACCACGCCGACCCCGGCGGCGGCCAGCACCACGATCTCCACACCGGGACCGAGCAGCGCCGAGTTCCACACCATCGTCGCCTGCGAGGACCACAGCGCGGCCCCGGCCTCGCCCAGCCCGGGCAGCGGTCGCAGCACGCGCCGCACCTCGCGCTCGGCCGTGCGGGTCGCGGTGATCGTGCGCAGCCCCAGTACGGCCTCCAGGAACCTGGCGGACAGCTCCGCCGCGGCCGTGCGGTACGCCGTTACCTGCTGGGCGGTGTTGCGCAGGTAGGCCCGCGCCACGAACACCGCGAGCGGCATGCTCACCGCGAAGACCACGGCCAGGGTCCAGTGCAGCAAGGCCAGTGCGACCACAGCGCCCGCTGACAGCAAAGTCGATGCGGCGAACTGCACCATCAGCACGCCTGCGGACCCGGTCTCCACCGGGTCGTTGACCATCCGGCTCACCGCGTCGCCTGCGGCGAACCGCTCGCGGTCGGCGGGCCGCAGCGCCAGCAGCGCGTCGATCAGCTTGTGGCGCAACCAGGTAGTGCTCGCCGCCACGCACTTGGTCACGGCGATGCCGGTCAGTGACTCCGTGCCGACCAGCACCAGCGCGGTACCCGCGAACAGCAGTGCGGACGCCCCGTCCCCGGTGCCCGACAGCGCCGCGTCGACCCCGGCTGCCATCGCGTCGGGCAGCAGCAGGCTCGCCGCGGTACCCGCCGCGCTGATCAGCGCCATCGCCGCCAGCCAGCCGCGCGGGCGCAGCGCCGCGGTCAGCAGCAGCCGGTCGCCCCTGCTCCGCAGCACGTCAACTCCTTGCCAGAGAAGGAAAACAACCGCGGGTGGGAGGGCCGCGGTGGCCCTGGGGCCCTCCCACCCGCGGTCAGCAGACCACGACTACCGCGAGGATCAGACCTCGCAGAGCAGCAGCGACAGGCCGCTGGCGCCGCCGCAGCCGGAGACGCTCAGGTGGCTGCCGCCGCCGTGGCCGCCACAACCGTGGGTGGGGGCCTCCATGGCCTGCAGGTCGAGGACAAGCTCCATCTTCCGCACTCCTTCTGTCGGTGTTTCTCGTTGGCCAACCAGGTGTTCCCGGCTGACCGGTCTGTGGCGGGCCGGTTCACCCCTGTAGCAGGGGCACCTCCCGCTTGACGGGCTGCCGCTGGTCGCGCAGGAACGGCAGGAACGCGCCGTGCCCGTCCTGGATCCCGGCCAGCACGCGCAGCACCCCAGCCGTGCCCGTGGCCAGATCCATGGACAACCGCAGCAACTCGGTGCCGGGGAAGGCCAGTTCTCCTTGGTAGGAAACGGAGTGCCAGCCCAGGCGTCGCAGGTGCGTCGACACCGCGGCGTCCAGTTCCGCGTCGGGTGTCCGCTGCCGTGCGCGGTGCAGGGTGGCCAGCACACCCGCCCGGCCGGCCAGCAGCCCCGGGAAGATCACGAACTCGGGCAGCAGCGCGGTGTGCAGCCCGGGCAGCGACTCCACGCTGCGCGCCTCGGGCAGGTGATCGCTCAGCTCGCCGAGCACCAGCGCGATGCCCGCGCTGCCCACCTCAAGGTAGGGCAGCGTGCGCAGTCCGCCGTCGCGCACCTGGACCGTGCCGTTCGGGCGCTGCACGCACTCGTCCAGGTCCCGCAGCAGCGCGCTGTCGGCCAGCCGCAACCACTCCGGCTCCCCGGTGCGCTCGAAGAGCCGCACGAACAGCAGTGCGGGTCCGGACCAGCCCGCGCACAACCCGGCACGTCCGCGCGGCCCCGGCGGGGCGGCCAGGCTGAGCTTGTCCGCCAGCCGCTGGCCCAGCAGCAGAGCCTGGTCGCGGAAGTCGTTGTCCCGCCTGCGATCGGCGAGGTCGAGCAGGTTCAGCGCGATGCCCGACAGCCCGCCGAACAGGCTGTGGTCGTGCACCGTGTGCAGCACCGGCGTGTACTCGGCGAGCAGTTCGTCGGCCAGTTCGCTGTGGCCGAACTGCTCCAGGACGTGCACCACGCCGTGTGCGCCGTTGAAGAACCCGGGCCGCCGTGGCGCCTCCCGGCGCACCGCGTCGATCAGCCACTGCTCGTACTCGGGGAACCGGCCCGCGCCGACCGCCGCCAGCGTGTGCAGCACCCCGGCCGCCCCGTGCGCGAAGGTCGTGCCGCCACTGGTGAACGCCTCGATGTCCCCGGGGAACAGCCGGTCCTCGCGCTGTGGGGTGGCACTGGCCAGGATGGCCCGCACCAGGCTGGAGCGCACCGCCGACCAGTCGGGCTTCTCCTCGTCCAGCAAGGTGTTCGCGCCGTGCTCGGCAGCCCGGGGGTTGTCCCGGTACAGGGTGGTGCGCACCTCGTCCAGCTCACCGGCGGGCAGGCCGAACCGGGCTCCCGCGACCGACACGTAGTGGTCGAGCTTCTCCGGCGCCAACAACAACATCCGGTTCAGCGGCAGGAACAGGAACAGGCGCAGTGCCTGCAATGCGTGCAGGTCCACCTCGCGGCCCACGCGGCCCGCGGGCGCGGCGAAGCCCGGTGCGCCCAGCGCGGGCCTGCGCTTGAGCTCCGCGTCGAAGGCCAGCTCGAAGTCGATCAGCGACACCCGGTCCTCGTCGTCGACCAGCACGTTGTTCGGGTGCAGGTCGCCGAAGACGAGCCCGCGCTCGTGGATGGCGCCGATGATCCGCTCCACCTGCGCCAGGATGGCCAGCGCGCGGCCCCGGTACCCGGCCACCTCGGCCTCACCCGGACGGGGGTCCACCAGCGGGTAGTTCGCGGCCTGCCAGGCGCCCAGCGTGCCGCCGGGCATGTGCTGCATTGCCAGGAAATGGTGCTCCCAGACCGTGAAGTCCTCGTACAACCGGGGCACTCCCGGGATTCCGGCGAGAGTGCGCAGCGCGTCTCGTTCACGGTGAAGTCGGGTGACCGCGTCGGTGCCCTCGGCGTCGAGCCCAGCGAAGGGGCGAGCCTCCTTGAGAACAACCTGCTGGTCATCGACGAGTCGGCGGGCCAGGTACACACCGCCGCCGTTGGAGAAGTGCAGTGGGCTTTTCACCTGATAGGGGAGAGTGTCGCCGTTCCCCTTGCGTGCTTCGATGTGCGGCTGTAGAAAATCTGGGACAGAAATCCACTCCGGAACGCTGAAAACGGGTCTTCTCTCGTCTGGGACGAGTGTGCCCTCCGCGTTCTCGATGGCCAGCACCAATTCGCCGTTCGGGCCGGGGCACAACCGCTGGGTGAATCCGCCGTACCGCACGTAGAGCGGACCCGTCCCGCAACGCAGGTCGCTGAGGATGTAGGGGCCCTGCTCGCCGGACAGCAGCTCGGACAGCTCGTCGATGACGACCTGGAGCTGGGCTTCGCCGGAGGGGTAGATCGTCAGCAGCTTGCCGCTGGAGCTGCGCTTGGCGTACTTGGAGTTCTGCGCGACCAGCACGGTCCTGTTCTGGAGGAACTTGAACGGGATCTGTCTCCTGATGCAGTACTCGGCCGTCAGTTCTAGCACGCGTTCACAGTTCTCCAGGGTGGCGGAGACGTGAATTTTCCAACCCTGACCCGGTCCGGTCGCCCCCGTCGGCTTCAATGCGGTCCACAGACCGACCTCGTGCTTCTCCCACCCGGCGGGAACGGGCTTGCGCCCAAAGCGGAAGGCCACCCTCTCGGAGTCCGACCGGCCGGTTCTGTCGTAGAAGAGCGGATCGGCCAGGCAGTACGCCTCGTACCGCATGTCCATGGTGCAGGTCAACCCTTTCCGCACTGGCAGGATTGGAATTAATGCCGCGGGGATGCCTGATCTATTCAGCCATCCGGCGGGCCTCGTGCCAATACTCCATTTCGCTGGTGCAGGACCAACTGCATGGGGTAGTAGCGCCAGGTTTGGGCGCACGCGGTGATACGAAGCGTGTCCGTGCACGTTCACGGGCTCACCCGGTTGGTGGGCTCGTTCCGAGCCGAAGTAACTACCCCCAGGTAGCTCGAAGGTACTCCGGATCCGTGTCGTCAGGGGAGTGAGGTGGTCCGGACCTCCGATGTGTACCCCGGCCTTGCCCGAGATCCTGGCCGGGGTCTTGATTTGTCCGCGCAGAGCTCCTATGTTTCCGACCCAGAGCGCCCGCCGCGCACGTCTCGTCCACGACTGAGCTGGAGGAACGCTCGTGCGCAGGACCTTCGTGGCGGCGCTGGCCGCACTGACCGCGCTGACGGCACCGGCCGTGGCCACCGCGGCGTCCTCGGACAACGGGCTGGCCCGTACCCCGCAGATGGGCTTCAACAACTGGAACCTCACGCACTGCGGCGCGCAGTTCACCGAGGGGTTCGTCAAGGGCATCGCGGACACGCTGGTGTCCAGCGGTCTCAAGGAAGCCGGCTACACCTACGTCAACCTGGACGACTGCTGGGCGGAGAGCAGCCGCGACTCCTTGGGCAACCTGGTGCCGAACAGGACCAGGTTCCCCAACGGGATCAAGGCGGTCGCCGACTACGTGCACGGCAAGGGGCTCAAGTTCGGGCTGTACTCCAGCGCGGGCACCAAGACCTGCAACGCCGCGGGCTTTCCCGGTGGGCTGGGCCACGAGAAGGCCGATGCCAAGCTCTGGGCCTCCTGGGGCGTGGACTACCTGAAGTACGACAACTGCAACAACCAGGGCGTGGACGCCAAACAGCGCTACACCGCCATGCGCGACGCACTGGCCGCGACCGGTCGCCCGATCCTCTACTCGATCTGTGAGTGGGGGCAGAACCAGCCGTGGACCTGGGCCGCGGGCGTGGGCAACTCCTGGCGCACCACTGGGGACATCAACGACAGCTACGCCAAGATGCTGTCCATCTACAAGAAGAACATCACGCTGGGCAAGTACGCGGGGCCGGGGCACTGGAACGACCCGGACATGCTGGAGGTCGGCAACGGCAAGATGACCGACACCGAGTACCGCAGCCACTTCTCCCTGTGGGCCATGATGTCCGCCCCGCTGCTGATCGGCTCGGACATCCGCAAGGCATCCTCGGCGACCCTGGCGATCCTGCGCAACACCGAGGTGATCGCGCTGGACCAGGACGCGAAGGGCGTGCAGGGCAACGAGATCTCCTCGGCGGGCGGCCTGCACGTGGTGCGCAAGCCCTTGGCGGACGGCGACATCGCGGTCGCGCTGTTCAACGAGACCGACAGCACGGCGAGGATCAGCACCTCGCTGTCGGCGATCGGTGCCGGTTCGGGTTCGCACCAGCTCAAGGACCTGTGGTCCAAGGCGAGTTCGACCACCAGCGGAACCATCAGCGCCTCGGTGCCCGCGCACGGCACGGTCGTGTACCGCGTGCACTGAGCCACTGGGGGAGTGCTCCGGGCGCGGAGGCAGGGCCGCGCCCGGAGCATCACACGGGTTCGGTGCGGAACTGCGCGCGCAACTCGTTGAGCTCCTCGTTGCTGGGCTGATGACCGTTGGCCACCAACCGGGAGACCTCGCGGAAGTAGTCCTCGTACCCGGCCGGGGTGAACACCACGAGACAGCGCGCGGCCGTGCTGCCCTCGTTGCGGAAGCCGTGACCCGCGCCGCGCGGCACCGCGACCGAGCCGCCCGCGCCGACCACCTCGCTGGACCGCTTGCCGTCCTGCACCACGTCGAAGGTGATCTCCCCGTCCAGCACGACGAAGTCCTCCTCGTGCCCGTGGTGCACGTGCGGGGCCGCGCCCAGCGCGCCGGGCGCCAGCCACTGCTCCACGATCGCCAGCCGCCCGCCGGTGTCCGCGCCGGACAGTCGGATCCGGTAGTTGCCGCCGATCGCGGGCAGGTCCTCGGCGTCCCAGTCCTGTTTCACGAACACGCTCACGTCGGTGAACCTAACGCGAGCACCAGCGCGGTTCGTGGTGAACTGGGCAGGAGTCCACTCTTGATCGTCACAGGAGGAACAGGTGCGAGCCACCACCGTGCGGGGCGCGGGCGACCTTCGGGTCGACCAGGTGCCCGACGCCAGGGTCACCGAGCCCACCGACGCCGTTGTGCGCGTGCTGATGGCCTGCGTCTGCGGTACCGACCTGTGGGTCTACCGAGGGGTCGCCGGGTTCGAGCCGGGCCAGCGGATCGGCCACGAGTTCCTCGGCGAGGTGGTCGAGGTCGGCTCACAGGTCAGCTCCGTGGCCGTGGGCGACCTGGTCGTCGCCCCGTTCATGTGGTCCGACGGCAACTGCGAGTTCTGCGCCGACGGCCTGCAGTCGATGTGCACCAGCGGCGGCATGTGGGGCAGCAAGGGCTCCGACGGCGGTCAGGCCGAGGCGGTGCGGGTCCCGGTCGCCGACGGCACACTGGTGCGGCTGCCCAAGGACGTGGACCGCGCGCTGCTGCCCGCCCTGCTGACCCTGTCCGACGTGCTGACCACCGGCCACCACGCGGCGGTCTGCGCCGGGGTCGGGCCCGGGTCCACCGTGGCCGTGGTCGGTGACGGGGCTGTCGGGTTGTGCGGGGTGCTCGCGGCCAAGCGGCTCGGCGCTGAGCGGATCATCGTGCTGGGCAGGCACGAGCAGCGCACCGAGATCGCGCGGCGGTTCGGCGCCACCGACGTGGTGCCCGAGCGCGGCCAGGAGGCGGTGCACCGGGTCCGCGAGCTGACCGGCGGGCATGGCGCGCGCTCCGTGCTGGAGTGCGTCGGCACCGAGCAGGCGTGGCTGACCGCGATCGGCAGCGCCCGGCCGGGCGGGGCCATCGGCTACGTCGGCGCCCCGCACGAGGTGGCCGGTCTGCCGCTGGGCAGGTTGTTCGTGCGCAACCTGACGATCTCCGGGGGCATGGCCCCGGCCAGGGCGTACATCCCGCAGCTGCTGCCCGACGTGCTCTCCGGCGCGATCGACCCGTCCCCGGTGTTCGACCTGACAGTGGACCTGGACCACGTGGCCGAGGGGTACCGGGCGATGGACGACCGCAGCGCGCTGAAGGTGCTCGTCACGCCCTGAGGATCTGGTAGGCAGGAAGCCATGGAGGAGTGCCTGCGCCTGGACTGGCCCGCGGAGTTCCTGCTCGACGGACGGCGGCACCCCTCGGTGGCGCACTACGCGGGCACGAGCCGCGACCTGCCCGTCCTGGTGCAGGGCAACCTCGCGAAGTTCGGGCAGCACGCCGACCTGCGCGAGGTGCTGCTCGGCGCGCGGGAGCTGCCCGACCCCGCGCTGGTGGTGGCCAGGGAGAAGCTGCGGGCGCTGACCGGGCCGGTGCTGATCGGCGGCGCGGAGCACCGGACGATCCACATCGCCGAACCCGACCCGGACTGGCCCGCGCGCTTCCAGGCCGAGCGGGCGCGCATCGCCGCGGCACTGGGCGAGACGGCCCGGCGCATCGACCACATCGGGTCCACCTCGGTGCCCGGGCTGGGCGCCAAACCGATCGTGGACATCGACGTGAGCGTGCCCAACGTGGACGACGAGGACGCCTACCTGCCGCAACTGGAGGCGGTGGGCTACGTGCTGCGGGTGCGCGAGCCCGAGCACCGGATGCTGCGCACGCCCGAGCTGGACGTGCACGTGCACCTGTGCACGCTGGGCGGCTGGTGGGAGTACCGGCACCTGCTGTTCCGCGACTGGCTGTGCCGCGAGGCCCGGGACCGGGCTGCCTACGAGCGGCTCAAGCGCGAGCTGGCCACCCGCGAGTGGCCGCGGCTCAACGAGTACGCCGAGGCCAAGGGCGAGCTCATCGCGGAGATCACCGCGCGGGCCAGGGCCTGGGCGGACACCAGCGGGTGGTCAGTCGCCGAGTCGGGCTGACAGGCCGGTCCACACCATGCCCATCAGCAGGTCGGTGGCCTGTTCCGGGCTGATGTCGCAGCGCCGCTCACACCACTCGGCCAGCCGCTCGCAGGAGCCGACCAGCACCTCGGCCGCAGCCTCCAGCTCCACCGGGGCCGCGTCCGGCTGGTAGGCGGCCATCATGCCGATCATGAGGTCGGTCTGCTGGCGGCGGATGCCCTCGATCTCCTGTACCGCGGAGGGCACGGTGACGGCGGCCTCCTGGCGCAGCAGGCTGTAGGACTGGCGGCGCTCGGCGATGAACCGGAAGAACGCCAGCAGGCCCAGCCGCATCATCTGCTCGGCGTTGGCCGCGCCGACCACTGCCTGCTCGGTGGCCTCGCGCAGTTCGGTGCGCGCCTTGTGGATGCAGCCGACGAGCAGCCCCTCCTTGGAGCCGAAGTACTCGTAGAGCATCGGCTTGGACACGCCGACCTGCTCGGCGATCTCGTCCATGGAGGCGGCCAGGTAGCCGCGCTGGGCGAAGACCTCCTCGGCCACCGCCAGCATCTGCGCCTTGCGGGCGGCGCGCGGCATCCGCTTGCGGCGCTCCACCGGCTCGGTTGTGCTCGTCACGAGATGAGTCTACCCAAAGTAACCTACTCGCGGTAACCTACTGACGAGTACGCAATCGGCAGGCTGGAAGGACGGGCTATGGGCACCCACCGGGACGCCAGCATCGTGATCATCGGCACCGGGTTCTCCGGGTTGGGCATGGCGATCCAGCTCAAGCAGGCCGGCATGCACGACTTCGTCATCCTGGAGAAGGCACAGGACGTCGGCGGTACCTGGCGGGACAACACCTACCCGGGCTGCGCCTGCGACATCCAGTCGCACCTGTACTCCTTCTCCTACGAGCAGAACCCCGACTGGTCCCGGCTGTGGGCCCCGCAGCAGGAGATCTGGGACTACCTGCGCCGCTGCACCGACAAGCACGGCATCCGCAGGCACATCCAGTTCGGGGCCAAGGTCAGCGGCGCCAGCTTCGACGACGACACCAAGCAGTGGACCGTGCGCACCGAGAGCGGCGACACCTACACCGCGCGCGCCGTGGTCGCCGGGGTCGGCGCCCTGCACATCCCCTCGATCCCGCAGCTGCGCGGCATCGAGAAGTTCAAGGGCACCACCTTCCACTCCGCCGAGTGGAACCACGACTACGACCTGACCGGCAAGCGGGTCGCCGTGATCGGCACCGGGGCCAGCGCGATCCAGTTCGTGCCGGAGATCGCCAAGAAGGTCGGCCACCTGACCCTGTTCCAGCGCACCCCCGCCTGGGTGCGGCCCAAGCCGGACCGCGCGGTGTCCAGCTGGGAGCGGCGGCTGCTCAAGCTGCTGCCCGGCGCGCTCAAGACCCGCCGTACCGCGCTGTTCTGGCAGCTCGACGCGCGGGCCATCGCGTTCTCGATGAACCCCAAGCTGCTCAAGCTCGCCTCCCGCTCGGTGGTGCGGCACATCGCCAAGCAGGTGCCCGACCCCGAGCTGCGCGCGAAGCTGACCCCGGACTACACCATGGGCTGCAAGCGGGTGCTGATCTCCAACGACTACTACCCGACCTTCTCCCGGCCCAACGTGGACCTGGTCACCGAGGGCATCTCCGAGGTGCGCGAGCACAGCGTGGTCACCGCCGACGGCGTCGAGCACGAGGTGGACGCGATCATCTACGGCACCGGCTTCCACGTCACCGACGCCTTCGACTACCTGGACATCAAGGGCCGCGACGGGGTGGACCTGAACAGCCAGTGGGCCGAGAAGGGGCTGGAGACCTACCTGGGCATCACCGTCTCGGGCTTCCCCAACCTGTTCTTCCTGCTCGGCCCGAACACCGGTCTCGGCCACAACTCCGTGGTGCTGATGATCGAGGCGCAGACCAAGTACGTCCTGCAGTGCCTGAAGCTGCTGGACAAGCACGACGTGGACGCCATGGACGTGCGGCCCGCCGCGCAGGACCGGTTCAACCGCGACATCCAGGCGAAGCTGCGTAAGGGCGTGTGGAGCGTCGGCGGCTGCAAGAGCTGGTACCTGGACTCGGCGGGGGTCAACCGCACCGTGTGGCCGGGCTTCGTGTGGCAGTACGTGCTGCGCACCAACCGCGTGGAGCTGGCCGACTACGAGCTGCTCGCCGCGACCCGCCCCAAGGTGCTCTCCCGCTAGCGGGACTCACGCTCCTGCGAGCGGGACTCGCCGGTAGTTGGGCGAGTCCCGCTCTGGGGCGTGTGAGTCCCGCCCTGGGGTGTGCGAGTCCCGCTCTGGCACACAGCACGAGAGGTGGCTTTCGGGGGTTCGGCGCCCCCAAAAGCCACCTCTCGCTCTTCACACCGCGGGAGTGTGGGTCCTCAGCGCATGACACCGCGCAGCCTGCTGAGCAGTTCAACGGTGTCCAAGCCGCACAGCTCGGCCATCTGCTCCAGTGCGGGCAGGTCGAGCTGCACCTCTGCGTTGCGGGCGCCAGTCGCACGCAGTCGGTCGCGCGCCCAGCGGCGCAGCGGGAGCAGGTCGGGCTGGGTGTCCTCGGCGACCCGGGCCAGGTCCAGGCGCACGTGCTCGCCGGGGGAGTCGGAGAAGATGCGACCGTGCACCTTGGCCAGCACGTCGTGCGGCAGCGCGTCCATGGCGAGGCAGATCTCGGCAAGCCGGACCACCGAGCACTGCCTGGTGCCCAGCTCGTAGGTCGCCAGGGTTTGCAGCGAGACCTCGGTCTGCAGCTTGCCCTGCAGCACCTTCCTGGTCCAGCCGCGTTGTTTGCGCAGCTTGCGGAGCTCGTCGCCGAGCACGCGCTGGTATGTCATCGGGTCGATCCGCACACCGGTGAGAGCACGCAGCGCAGAGTTCATTACGCGGTTCGCGAGAACTTTTTCAGCGTGACTCACCCGAATGGGTGGATACTCGCTGGTCGGGAGGCATTTCCGTAGCCGTGCTCAGGTGCCTGCCATCAGCTTCTGGAGGGCGTCGAGGGCGCGGCTGACCGGGAGTCGCGGTCGTGTGGGCGGGACTCGCGGTCCAGGGAGCGGGACTCGGGCGCGCCTGGCCGGGACTCGCGGGCTGGTGGCCGGGACTCGCGGTCCTGTGAGCGGGACTCGGGCGCGGCACAGCGGGACTCGCGGTCCAGGGAGCGGGACTCGCGGGGGTCAGGGCGGGACTCGGGTGCGGCTGGCCGGGACTCGCGGTCCTGTGGCCGGGACTCGTAGTCGTGTGGCCGGGACTCGCGTGTGCCAGGGCGGGACTCGCGGGGGTCAGGTGCCGGCCATGAGTTTTTGGAGGGCGTCGAGGGCGCGGCTGGCGGTGGATTTGACGGTGCCCTTGGAGATGCCGGTGGCCTCGGCGATCTCGGCTTCGGACAGGTCGCCGTAGTAGCGCAGGACCAGGACCTCGCGTTGGCGGGGTGGGAGCTTGGCCAGGGCGTTGACCACGGCCTGGTGTTCGGCGGTGAGCATGGCCAGGGACTCGGCCGACCGCGCGTTGGCGGTGTGCGGTGGGGTGTAGTCGCGGGCGGTCTTGCGGCGGCGCAGGACCGAGCGGCTGCCGTTGACCACGGCGGTGCGCAGGTAGCCGACCGCGGCGGCGGCGTCGCGCAGGGTGGACCAGTTGCGGTGCAGTCCGGTGAAGGCTTCCTGGACCACGTCCTCGGCGGTGGCGGGTTCGTCGACCAGCAGGATCGCCAACCGCACCAGTCGCATCCGGTGCGTGCGGTACAGGTCCTCCAGTGTCAGCGCCGGGGCCGGTGCTGGCTCGGGACCGTCCACCGCACGCAGGTGACCGAGGGTGCGCTCCACAGCGGGCTGGGCATCCACGTGACGACGGTACCGCCGCCAGGTGGCCGGTGGGTGGCGTCCTGGTGTGGAGACCAACTGGGGGAGCACCGGTCCCCCGATCGTGGGTTAGGCTGGCTGGGATGCCATTCAACGCTTTCGGTCCAACGCACCTGGTCATCCTGTTGCTGGTGGTCGTGGTGCTGTTCGGAGCCAGGAAGCTGCCCAGTGCCGCACGCGGCATCGGGCAGTCCCTGCGGATCTTCAAGGCCGAGATGTCGGCGAAGGACGGCAAGGCCGAGGACAAGTCCTCGACCCCGCCGGCCCCGTCGCAGCTCACCGAGGGGACCCCGCAGGCCGCGGCTCCGCAGCCCCAGACGAACCCCCAGCACCAGGGCAATGTCCAGTCCTGAGCCTGCGATCAGTTCACGCAGGTGACGCCGTCCGCCGTGATCGGCGCGTCGGATGAGGTGGTCTGCTCGGTCCTCGCCATGCCTCCGTTGAGGCTCAGCGGCGCGGACCCGGTGAACCCCTGGGCCCCCGGACCCGTGTAGTCCGAGCCGAGGTACACCTCCACATGCCCCGCGGGCAGGCTCGGCTCCTGGGAGACCGTGATCCCACCGCCCAGCGCGTCGGCGACCTTCTGTGCCGCGTCCTTGCCAGCGGCGCTGCCGTAGGTCACCAGCGTGGACGTCCTGGCCGGGGTGTTGCCGGTGGCCCCCTGGCCGAAGCCCTTGGCCGTGAGCTGGTCCATGGTCCGCCCGGCCAGCCCCGCCGAGCCGGCCCCGTTGAGCACGTCCACGGTGATCGTCGCGTTGGGCGAGGAACTCGCGTTGGCCGCGTTGGAGGCCGGGTTGGTCAGCCCCTGCACGAACGCCGCCACCTGCGCCTGGTCCACCTGGACCGCGTCCCCGTCGTTGGGCGTCTGGTAGGAGATGTTCTTGATCGGGATGGTGCTGAACTGGAGGTTGCCCCCGGTCAGCGTGCGCATCTGCTGGGCGAAGCCCAGGATGTTCCAGCCCTGATCGAGCACCACGGACTTCTTGATCGAGTCGGCCAGCGCGGACAGCTTGGCCGGGTCGGTCAGCGTGCCCGCGGAGAGCACCTTCTTGGCCAGCCCCGCCATGAACACCTGCTGGCGCTTGATCCGGTCCAGGTCGCCCTGGGGCAGGCCGTGCCGCTGGCGCACGAAGGCCAGGGCGGCGGCGCCCGCCACCGACTGCTGGCCCGCGGCGAAGTGCGCCCCGGAGAAGCTGTCGTCCACGGGCGCCTTCAGGCACACGTCGACCCCGCCGATCGCCTGGGTGATCTCGTAGAAGCCGACCAGGTTGACCTGGGCGTAGTGGTCGATGGTGACCCCGGTGAGGTCCTGCACCGTGCGGATCGCGGTCTTGGCGCCCTCCTGGTTGGACTGCACCTCCAGCTGCGAGCCGGACACGCCCTGCTGGCGCAGGCTCTTCATCGAGTCGTTCTTGCCGTAACTGAACGCCGAATTGATCTTGTGCGGGCCGTAGCCGCCCGCGATGTCCACGTACGCGTCGCGCGGGATGGAGATCGCCGCCGCCTTGCCGCCGCCGTTCGGGATGTGGATCAGGATCATCGTGTCGGTGTTGGTGCCGCCGTCCTCGCTGCCGCCCGCGTGCAGCTGGTTGAGGATGTCCTGGGGCAGCGGGTTGCCCTGCGCGTCCAGGCGGCTGTCCATGCCGACCAGCAGGATGTCGGTGGACCCGTCGGCGGGCTGCTCGCTGCCCGCGCCGGGATCGATGACGTTCGCCGTGGTCAGCCCGTTGCTGAAGTTCTGCAACTGGGTCCAGCCGAACCAGGTGGCCCCCAGCACGAGTACCGAGGCCGTGGCCAGGGCGATCTTGGCGCGGCGGGCGCCGGTGGCCCTGCGGTCGGCGGTGCGCTGGCTGCGCGCGGTGGCGTAGCGCGCGGGCTGCCAGTCCTCGGGCCGGGAGCGGTGGCCGCGGGGCTGCCTCGGCGGCGGCAGCATCGAGCCACGGCCACGGTCGTTCCACGGTCGATCGGTCACGCCCACTCCTCCCGGGCCGACGGCAGGGCTGTCCGACTACAGGACGTGTCTGCACCTGGTGAGGTTGCGAACGCCACCGCCGACCGGCGTCTGACCTGGTTCTACCCCCGTGCCCGGTGATCGGCTACCGGGACCACACGGTTGTGTGCTCCGTGTTGGGTACGGCGTGTCGCGGCAGGTCAGTCCCAGTCCCAGCGCAGGCCGTAACAGCCCGCGGGGATGTCCACCAGGGCGATGTGCACGCTGCCGCCCGGTTCGATGCGCTGCTCGGAGTGCAGGTCCACACCCCTGGGCGTGCGGCTGAGCTGCTTGGCCTGCGGCTGCCAGACCGGGTAGCAGCGCGCGGGCAGGCCCTCCGCGTGGAACAGCACCTGCAACACGCACTCCCTGGTCGGTTGCCGGAAGCCCAGGGTCAGCTCACTGACCCGCACCTCGGGGTTGGTGCCCGCGATCTCGTACTCGGCGAGGTAGGTCTCACCGACCCGCAGCGGCCGGTGGAACAGCAGCTCGGCGGCGGTCATCTCCTCCTCGGCGTCGTGCACCACGCGGCCGACCCGGCAGTTCGCCCCCGCCGTGAACTGTGGCTGCCCGGCCTTGGGGTCGTCGCCGACGTTCATCACCAGCATCCGGTCCGCCCCGTCGGCGCGGGCCCGCAGCACCCGGCGGACCACCATGCGGTAACCGCGCCCGGCGGCGTCCAGGTGCAGGTCCTGGTGGTGGCTGATCGTCTCCAGCCGCTGGTTGGTGTCCGGGTCGATGGCGTCGGACACCACGCGCAGCGAGCGGTCGCTGTGCCCGAGCGCGGCGAACGGGACCGAGCCGGGCACGTGGTTGGCCCAGCGCCCGCGCGGACGGGTCGGCCCGAGCAGCGCGATCAGCGAGCCGCTGGGCAGCCCGAGGATCCGGTCCAGGCAGCGCACGGCCTCCAGGGAGCTGGCCCGCTCGGGTCGGCTGCGCCCGCGCTGCCAGTAGCTCAGGCTCGCGATGCTCACCTCGTGGCCGCTGGCCTGCAGCCTGCGCTGGATGGTTTCCAGGCTCAGCCCGCGCGCCGAGATGGCGGCCTGCAGCGCGATGTGGAACGGTCCCATGCGCAGCACGTCGTTGAGCTCGCCCGCGCCCTGCTCGTCCTCGTGGGCGTAGTCCACCGCGACTGCGTTGACAGTGCTTGCCACTCGGGTTGCCTCCCCACCTCGGAAGAGTCCGAAGGTTGCGGAAAGGATAGGTCGGGACGCCAGGCGATACAACACTGCGTGAACGGTCCCGAATGGACAGAGTGGTGATTCCTGTCCCTTTTCAGAGTTTCCCTGCCCCGATCGGCTATTTTTGTCGGCAGCCAGTGATCGAAGCCACGTGTCCTTCACCCATAGGAGTGCAAGTGACCCTGCCCCGCACCGCTACCGCCATCCTGGCGGCGGTCCCCCTGCTGGTGCTGGTGTCCGGGTCCCCGGCGCAGGCTCAGCCCAGGTTGCCGTTGATCGGCAGCGTCGTGCCTGGTCTGGAGCGTGCCGTGCGGACTGGAGCCGAGCAGGACTCGACAAGAGTCCAGCTCGCCGTCAGCCTCAGATTACGTGACGAGGCCGGTCTGGACCGCCTGCTGGCCGACCAGGCCGCCGGGCGCGCGGGCTACCTGACCCCCGAGCAGTTCCGCGACCGCTTCGCGCCCGGCCAGGCCGAGGTCGACCGGGTCGCCAACTACCTGCGCGGCCAGGGCCTCACCGTGTCCGGACAGAGCGCGAACCGGTTGTCGCTGACCGTGTCGGCCACCGCGGGCCAGGTCCGCGACACCTTCGGCACCACCCTGTCCCGGTGGCAGGACTCCTTGCTGCACCGCGAGTTCATCGCGCCGGAGTCGGCCCCGCTGCTGCCCGTCGACCTGATCGGTCTGGTCAGCGACATCTCCGGACTCGACCAGCACTACGTCGCCCAGCACCGCGACTCCGCCCCGGTCGCCGAGCCGCGCCAGGTCGGCAGCGGCCCCGCCGGTGGCTACACCCCGGCCGAGCTGCGGTCCGGCTACAACCTGAACACCGTGCTCGGCACCGACCAGGACGGGGCCGGTCAGTCGCTGGCCGTGCTCGCCTACGGCAGGTACGAGCAGGCCAACATCGACACGTTCACCCGGAACTACGCGCTCAACGCCAGCACGCCCGTGCACAAGCCGATCAGCGGCGGCGGGGACGCGACCAGCACCGCGCAGGCCGAGACCGAGCTGGACATCGAGGTCGCGCAGGCCATCGCGCCCAAGGCGGCGCTGACCGTCTACAGCGCGCCGAACACCGCCGCCGGTGAGATCGACATGTGGAACGCCGTGGTCGCCGACAAGGTGCCGGTGGTGTCGCTGAGCTGGGGCCTGTGCGAGTACGACCGCAGCCCCGGCTCGATGGCCGCCGTGGACGCCGTGGCCAAGCAGGCCGCCGCCCAGGGCATGACGATCTTCGCCCCGTCCGGTGACGCCGGGGCCTACGACTGCGAGCGGGACGCCAACACCACGCACGCCGCCGACCTGGCCGTGGACTTCCCCGGCTCCAGCCCGTACGTGACCAGCGTCGGCGGCACCCGGCTGACCCTGGACGCCAACGGTGCCCGCAGCGCCGAGACCGCGTGGAACCAGGGCGGCGGCTGGGCCGGTGGCGGCGGGGAGTCCACCGTGTTCGACCGGCCGAGCTGGCAGCCCGGCACCGGCAAGCGCCAGGTGCCCGACGTGTCGGCCACCGCCTCCGGCGGCCAGTACTCCGTGTACCGGCAGGGCAAGTGGGGCACCAGCGGCGGGACCAGCGCGTCCACCCCGCTGTGGGCCGGTCTGCTGACCCTGGTCAACCAGCGCGCCGCCGCCAGCGGCCAGCCCCCGGTCGGCACGCTGAACCCCAAGCTGTACGCGCTGGCCGGGCGTGGCCTGCACGACATCACCGAGGGCGAGAACCGCCACTACCCGGCCGCCACCGGGTACGACATGGCCACCGGCTGGGGCAGCCCGGACGGACAGGCCCTCACCGACGCGCTCATCAACCCGCTGAGCCGGTTGCTGCACGGCCGCTGAGCGCGCCACTGCCAGGCGGCCGGGGTTCGCGTTGCGTTGCCCGGCTGCCTGTTCCGTGGTTGGTCGCCTTGACCGATGGCTTTGGACGGCAGCCGGGGTTCGCGTTGTGTGGCTCGGCTGCCGGTTGCGCCGTTGGTCGCTTTCACCGAGGCTTTCGAGTGCGGTGAGGCAACCGGCTTCTGCTGCTGCCGGTCGCCTGTTCCGCATGATCCGTTGTGTAGCCGTACCGCCGCTTCCCTCTCTCTGTTACGGGGGCTCCGGTTCCGTGATCGGTCTCGGCCGTGTCGTGTAGACGAACCCGAGTGGTGTGGTCCAATGCCGGACCCCGTCCATCTCCCGCGTGAACCGGTAGAGCCCGATCGTCTTCAGGTAGTGGTGCATTCTGCACAACGGTCCGAGATTGCACGCGTCTGTTCCGCCGCCTGAGGCGAATCCTCTCGCGTGGTCGATCTCGCACTGCATTGCGGGCCGCGTGCACCCCGGAACCTGGCACACCCGATCCCATTCACCCTGTGCTGCGATCTCGCGAGCGGTAGCAGCGTCCACTGGCCCGACTCCGGGAATGTAGCCGGGTTCCTCGGTCAATCCGAGCAGGGTCTTCGCGGATACCGTGACATCGGTGCGAACGGTCACCGGGCGCCCCTTGCCGAGTGCGCGGTCCACGAACACGTCGACCTGCTTCTCACCCCAGGTACGCCCGTCCTCCGCAAGTGTTTCCGCATCGGCGTCGACCTGGTCGAAGATCGCCCGTGCGGGCACGACGTCCAGGTGGGCGGTCAGCAGGGCCATGCCATCGGGCATGGACTGGTAGCTGACCGCTGAGGAGCGCTCGATCGCCCGGACATGCCGACGTTCCGCGCCCGACGGGTCGACCAGGCAGATCAGCCGATCGGTCTCGGCCCTGAGCTCCTTGGAGTTCAACTCGGCCGCGCCTGCCAGCCCCGCGCCCACGGTCTGGGCTTGCGTCGTGTCCAGGTTCTGGGTCCATTTCCGCACCACCTCGAACCGGTCCAGATCCAGCAGTCCGGCCCGCATCAACTCGCCCAGAACTGGGAGTCGCGCCAGTGCGGCCGACTGCTCGAGCTTCAACCGCGCCATTCCCGGCGGAATGCGCGACAACAACGCCAGCTCGCGGGGATCGTCCAACTCGGCAATCGGCCGGAGCTGCTGGTGATCGGCAGAACGCTTGACGGCCTCCGCCGCCAAGATTGCCCGCGCGATCTCCACCTTTCCCATGCCATTGATTTTACTCCGAATGGCCGACACGGGGGAGTGAAAAATGCGGTTCGTTGGACACGGAGGGTGGCAATATTGGCGCGGGTCTCCCAGGGGAGAAATCAGGCAACTACCCCGACGGACCCTAAGCCCCGACCACCAAGATGTCCGGCCCGTTCTCGCGGGCGAACTCGAACCGTGCGATGTCCGACCGCTGCACCGCGGTGCTGCCGTCGAAGTGCAGCGGATCCGGCGAACCGGGAACCCCGTAGCCCGTGGAGTCGACGGTCCAGGAGCCGACCGGGTACTTCGTGCCCTTGTGGTCCACGGCGTACAGCACGCAGTTCAGCGGACCCCGCACCCCGGACAGGTCCACCGCGACCTTGGTGCCCCACTTGGCCGCGGTCAGCGACAGCTTGGCGGACACGTTGTTCGCCGGGTTGCTGGCGGCGACCACCTCGGCGCCGGACCCACCGAACCCACCGTTGAACCCGATCACGGCGATCGGGCCGCCGATGATCAGCACGGCGGCGGCAGCGGCGGCGAGCACCCCGAGGCGCTTGCGGCGGCGGCGCGCGGAGGCGATGTCGGTGAGCACACCGCGCAGCACCTTGTCCTGCGGCGGCGGCACGGCCTCCAGTTGGCGGGGCGGCGCGGGCGCGGGCGGCGGCTGCACGAGCAGATCGGCGAGCAGCCCGCTGTCCCGGACCTGGTCGAGCAGCGCGGGCATGCCGGACAGCTCGTCGAGTTCGGCCTGGCAGCGGGCACACCCGGCGAGGTGGCGCTCGAAGGCGGACTGCTCCGGCTCGTCCAGCGCACCGAGCACGTACGCGGCCACGTCCACGTGGTCGGCCGGCGAGCTCATGTGGTCATCCCCCGCTCCTGCAACGCCCTGCGCAGTGCCCGCAGCGCGTAGTACACCCTGCTCTTCACGGTGCCGGGCGGCACGCCGAGCACCTGCGCGGCCTCGGTGACCGACCGGTCCTTGAGGTACGTCTGCAGGATAGCCTCGCGGTGTTCGGGGGAGAGGCTGCGCAGTGCCTCGGCGACGACCATCGCGGACAGCGCGCGGTCGGTGCCGTCGGGCACGGAGACCAGTTCCAGCGGCCCCGGCTCCACCTCGGTGGGCCGCGCACCCCGGCTGCGCCTGCCGTCGATCACGATGCGCCGCGCCACGGTGAACAGCCACGCGCGCAGCAGCCCGGGCGCGTCGTCCAGCTTGTCGGCGTTGCGCCAGGCGCGGAACAGCGTCTCCTGCACCACGTCCTCGGCCCACTGCTGGTCGCCGCCGGTCAACCGCAGCACGTGCCCGAACAGCGCACCGCGGTGTTCCTGGTACAGCGCCTTGACCAGCGCGGAATCACCGCTCACCGGGTTCGTCGCCGGCGAGCGGTCGCGTCTGGTGATCCGGTACCGCACCACGGAGCACATCCTGGCCCCACGATGGAGTTTACGGAAGGGTACGCAGGGTAATAAAACCGTTCGGTCAACTGTGAATCGTCATCAGGTCGGTCCGGGTTGAGCCGTTTCCGGTCGCGCTCCGTACTCCTAGGCGACGTTGTCCGCACAGGGAAGGACCGACCAGGAGATGAGCACCGTGTCACCGCGCCGAGGGCGCCGTCAGCGGGGTTCGAGCCGGAGTCCGCTGGCCGTGCTCGGCCTTCTCCCCCTGGTGCTGGCCGTCGGCTGCACGAGCAAGGCCCCGGCCCAGAACGTCGAGGCGGTCGCCACCCCGATCTTCACCTCCAACGCCGACGCGCCCACCAACGCGGCGACGCTGAACGTGACCAGTTCCGGCCAGCTCGGCAAGATCGTCGTCGACCGGGAGGGCTTCACCCTGTACCGGTTCGACAAGGACACCGCCAAGCCGCCCAAGGCCAACTGCGCGGGCTCGTGCGCGCTGACCTGGCTGCCGGTGCCCGGTGACGACCCCGGCATCACCGTGCAGGGCATCAACCAGTCGCTGGTCGGGCAGGTGCAGCGCGCGGACGAGACCTCGCAGCTGACCCTGGGTGGCTGGCCGCTGTACCGCTACGCCCAGGACCACAAGCCCGGTGACACCGCCGGGCAGGGGCAGCAGGGCGCGTGGTTCGCCATCACCCCGGACGGCAAGAAGGCGGGCAGCCCGTGACGGCCAGGAGCCTCGCGCTGGCCGCGGCCGCGGCGATCACCCTCGCGGTGCCCGCGACGGCGGTGGCCGACACGCCCCCCACCGAGACCGACGCGCTGGCGCAGGCCAAGCAGGTCCTGCTCTGGCAGGTACAGGCAGGCCAGTCGGCGCAGACCAAGGCGACGGCGCAGGCCGTCAAGGACGCGGCCAGGTCCGTGGTCGCCGAGGACACGGCCCTGTGCAAGAAGATCGACCAGCTCGCCAGGCAGCTCGGGGTGAGCGTGCCCGACCAGCCCAGCACCGACCAGCAGGGGTGGACCGCCCAGCTGGCCGCCGAGTCCGGCGCCGACTTCGATCGGGACTTCGTCACCCGCTCGCGACGGGCCGGTGGCGAGTTGTTCACGGTTGTCGCCGCGGTGCGTGCGGGGACGAAGAACGATCCGGTCAAGCAGTTCGCGCTGGCGGCCGTCGACGTGGTCGGCAAGCAGTTGACCGCGTGGGATGCCACCACCCTGGTCGACACGGCAGCGCTGCCCGATCCGCCCGCTCCCACATCGACGGCTCCTGTCGTGCCCACCCCCCAGGGCGCGGATCCGCAGGTCCCGCAGGTGACCAACGCCGCCAACTCGGCGAGTGCCAACCAGACCGCCACCGACGACCGGCCCGGTCCGGCCGCGGTGCTGGCCGGTCTCGTGCTCATCGTGGTGCTGGCCGCGGCCACCGTCCGGATCATCCGCAGGGTCGTCAACTCCGCATGACGAGGTGAAATCAGTGTTCGGAAAACTCAGGATGCCCCGGTCGCGGGGTGTGCGCATCACAGCGATCCTCACCGGCGCGCTGCTGACGGTCGGCTCGGCCGTCGGCGTGGGCGTGGCCTCCGGGCTGGGCAGTGCGGAGGCGGCAGCCGCCCCGGACTCCCCGCAGTTGGCCAGCGTGAAAGCGCTTCTGGCCGACCAGGACACCCAGTTCGCCCGCGGCGGCAACCGGGGCAGGGGCAACAACCGCATCGGACCGTTCCAGCGCGACTTCGTGGACATCCAGCAGGTGCGCCCCAACCAGGCCCAACCCAACGGCCAGGGCGAGGCCTCCACGGGCACCTTCCTGGACGAGTGTGGCAAGAACGAGAACGGCCACCACAACTCCGACAACTTCATCGTCACCCCGGGTGAGGACCACGGTGCGCTGCACGTGCACGACTACGTGGGCAACACCACCACCACGGCCCGCTCCACCAACCGCAGCCTGTCCAGGGGCGACACCACCTGCGCCAACGGTGACCAGTCCACCTTCTTCTGGCCGGTCATCCGCATCCAGCGGGAGGCCAACGGCCAGGACAACCGCCAGGACCAGGGCCCGGACGAGGGCAACGTCGGGCGGCTGATCGAGCCCAACGAGGTCAAGGTCCTGTTCAAGGGCAACGCCACCAGCCAGGTGCGCGAGGCGCCGACCTTCCTGCGCTCCATCACCGGTGACGCCAAGGCGGGCACCAACGGCCCGGACAACGCCAGGCCCAGCTGGACCTGCACCGGCTTCGAGGACCGGCTGACCTCCAAGTACCCGGTGTGCCCGAACGGCAGCCAGGTCAAGCGCATCCTGGACTTCCCCAGCTGCTGGAACGGCCGCTCCACCGACTCCGCGGACCACCGCTCGCACCTGGTGTTCCCCAAGGCCAACGGGTCCTGCCCGCGTGGCTTCCGCGCCGTGCCGCAGCTGGAGTACCAGCTGACCTACCCGGTGCCCACCGGCTCGGTGTTCGCCGTGGACGGCTTCTCCGAGCAGCAGCACAACCCGATCACCGACCACGCCGACTGGGAGAACCTGATGAGCCGGGCTCTCATGCAGCAGGTCGTCAACTGCATCAACTCCGGCAAGAACTGCTGAGTCGGCCCCAGCAGCACTCGCCCCAAGGCCCCGCCGGCAGCCAGTCGGCGGGGCTTCTGGCGTCCCGGCACGTCGCCGCCTACGGGCCATCTCCCCCTGTAGAGGGATGCGCTTGGCTCCGCCGGGGGAGGTTGGCCTTGACCGACGGCGACACCCTGGGGTCATCCGGTGCGTGAGGGGGTTGACGTGGTCGCAGGTCTGTCCGCCCCGCAGCGCCGCGCCCCGGTGGTCGAGGTCCCGCTGGCGCGGCTGCGCCACGAGGTGGGGCAGCTCGCCGAGGCCGTTCCCGCCGTGCTGGCGGAGCCCGTCGCGCGTGCCGTCGCCGAGGTGACCGACCCGCGCCACCGCCTGCGCTCCGAACTGGCCCTGAGCACCGTGCTGGCCCTTGGGGCCGAGCTGGACGACCGGGTGTTCGCCGCGGTGGCCGCCGTGGAGCTGGTGCACGCCGCGAGCCTGGTGCCCGATGGTCCCGGGCCGCACCGGCTGGCCGCCGAACTGCTGCGGGCCCGTGCCGGTGCCTGCGCGCTGTGGGTCTCCCACGAGGTCGCCGAGGAACTGGCCATCCTGCAAACCGACCTCGTCGAGGCGGGCTGCCGCGAGCTGCTGGCCCCGTACGGGGACGAGTCCAGTGCCCTGCTGGGCAGCGGCGGCCTGTTCCGCGCCGCCGTGTCCGTGGCCGCCCGCACCGCGGGTGTGCCCGACCACCACTGGGCGGCCGTGGCCGACTACGCGGCCCAGGTCGGGGCGGCCTGCGAGCCCGTGGTGCGGCTGCTCGACGTGCGCGCACCCAGCGGGTCGGGCACCCTGGTGGGGGACGTCCTGGCGCGGTGCGCACGGCGCTGTGAGCGGGCGGGAGGCCAGCTCAGCGGGCCCGTCACCGTTTTGTCAGTGCTACCCGAGGCATATCTGGACTGGGCGCGCACGTTGTTTGCGTGATTTCGCTGGTGAACATGGCGTAAACCGGCCGTCAACGTGTGCGGCGCTACCGGTGAACATGACAGGAAAGCGATAAGTGGCCACCCCGATAAACTGAGAGACCGCTGAGATCCTTCAAGATCAAGATTTCTCTCGACACCATATCGTGACCTCAAATGGATGTGACCCGTATCACACACGATAGTGTCATGTGGCACGGTGTCGAACCCGTCACACCCCTGCCGACCAGCCGGTACGGTGCCGTTGACCGGGGGTTTGGTGCGATCTTGCCCGACCGTGCGCCCGCATCCTGCCCGTCTGCGGAGCCCCGATGCGCACTGGGGGGTTTTCCCCACCCCCGAACCAGGGGTGTCCCCCATGGACCGACACGTGTGGTTGAGGTGAGAATCGACGTCGTGACCGATCGTGCGGCAGGGGGCCGAGCCAGGGATAGGCGGCGTACGTGGGCGTTGGTGGCCATCATCGGCTTTGTCATCTCACTGCTGCCGATGGTGTACCTGCACCTGGAGTCGAGTGGGCAGCTCAATCCACTCAAGCACACGATCAGTGACTACGTATTCGCCCACCAGGGTGCACGGCTGTTCGACACCAGCGCGCTGGCGCTGGCCATCGGCTCGGCCTCGTTGCTGACCGGGTTGGCCGGGGCCGGGCTGGTCCGGGGGGCTCCGCTGACCGTGTTGCTGCTGGTGTGGTGTGGCGGACTGATCGTGGCAGTGCTGTTCCCCACCGACCCGGTCGACGGGGTGCAGTCCATCTCGGGGGCGGTGCACAGGTGGGCGGGCACGCTGTTCTTCCCCTGCCTGTCGCTGGCCGGCTTCCTGCTGGCCAAGCGCTGTCAGGTGACACCAGGCTGGGAGCGGTTCTCCCGGACCGTGCTGCGGTTGTCCGTGGCCAGCACCGTGGTGCTGGCGACGTTCGCACTGATCCAACTGTCCATCAACCGACCCGACCTGATGCCGTTCGACGGCCTGCGCAACTACCTGGGCCTGGCCGAACGCATCCTCTTCGCGGTCGACATGGCCCTGCTGTTCGTGCTCGGCCTGGCGCTGTGGATGGGCGGCTCGCGGCAGGCGGTGGAGCCAGCCGGTGCCGAGCACCAGGACCTGGCCGAAGGGGGTGCCGCGTGACGTTCCTCGCGATCCTGCTCGCGGCAGTGGGGGCCTGCTGCAACGCCGTGTCCGCACGGTTGCAGCACGGTGGCCTGCAACTGGAGACCGGGGGCGGCGGCCTGAAGCTGCGCGCGCTGGTCGGACTGGCGCGGCGGCCGATCTGGATCACCGGTGTGCTGGTGGCCGCGGCGGGGGCCGCGCTGCACGCCACCGCGCTGGGCCTGGCGCCGATCAGCGTGGTGCAGCCCATCGGCGTGCTGGCCTTCGCGCTCAGCACGATGATCTCCGTCAGGGTGGACCGGATCACCCTCGGCCGTGCCGCGATCCTCGCGGTGCTGGCCAGCATGGCGGGCACGATCGCCTTCGTGCTGCTGGCCGCCACCAGCGCCAAGGCCACCCAGGTCACGCCCGCGGCCGCCTGGCACGCCACCGAGCTGGTGCTGGTCGTCTCCGCGGTGCTCTGCGCCGTGGGCTACTTCACCGGCCGCGACGTGCGCTGCCTGGCCTTCGCCGCGGCCTCCGGTGTGCTGTTCGGCTACGTGTCCCTGCTCATGCGGGCGGCCATCCAGCAGTACACCGACGGGCTCGGCGTGCCGTGGCTGTCCGCGGCGGGCATCGTCGCGGGCATCCTGATCGGCGGCTGGCTGGTCCAGCACGCCTACGCCAGCGGCCCGCCCGAGGTGGTCATCGGCTGCCTCACCGTGGTCGACCCGCTCGTCGCCGTCGGGCTGGGCATCGCCCTGCTCGGCGAGGGTGCCGACACCTCAGCTCTGCTGAGCGCTCTGGAGGTGGCCTGCGCCACGGTCGCCGTGGCCGGGGTGGTGGTGCTCACCCAGCGCCGCCCTTCCGCACCCGATCAAACCAATAAAGTCGGCGGAGGCGAGCGAGCGCTCGTCGCGCCCGGGATTACCGAGCACTACGACGGGAGTACGAAATGACCTGGTCCCAGGTGCCCGATCGGCACGACCCGCGGGCCGAGCACCCGACAGCCGGGACCCGCCTGCGCATCGTGATCGGCGCCGAGACCTTCCCGCCGGACGTCAACGGGGCGGCGCGCTTCACCCACCGGCTCGCCACCGGGCTCGCGGCCAGGGGGCACCAGGTCCACGTGGTGGCGCCCTCGCAGAAGGGCAAGGCCTACACCGAGGACATGGACGGGCTGATCGTGCACCGGGTGCGGGCCTACCGCACCGGGTTCCACCCGACGTTCCGGCTGGCCACCCCGTGGCAGTCCCGCCGTGCGCTGGCCCCGCTGCTCGCCGAGATCAAGCCCGACGTGGTGCACGTGCAGTCCCACTTCCTGGTGACCAGGGCGCTGATCGGCCTGGCCACCAGGATGGGCATCCCGCTGGTGGCCACCAACCACTTCATGCCGGAGAACCTGTTCGGCCACGTGCACGTGCCCGGCTGGCTGCGCAACTCGGCGTCCAAGCTGGCCTGGTGGGACCTGATCCGGCAGTTCAGCCGGTCCCGGATGATCACCGCGCCGACCCCGCGTGCCGTGCAGCTGCTCACCGACAACGGGCTGACCAAGCCCGCCATGGCCATCTCCTGCGGCATCGACCTGGAGCGCTACCGGGGCCGCAAGGTGATCACGGACCCGACCGCGCGCACCGTGCTGTTCGTCGGCCGGCTCGACGAGGAGAAGCACGTGCACGAGCTGCTGCGCGCGCTGCCGCTGATCCCGGCCGAGCTCAACGTGCGCGCCGACATCGTCGGTGACGGCAGCCTCAAGGGCGCGCTGGAGGCGCTGGCCGACCAGCTGGGCATCCGCGACCGGGTGCGCTTCCGCGGCTTCGTGTCCGAGGAGGAGCTGCTCGACGCCTACACGGGCTGCGACGCGTTCTGCATGCCGGGCATCGCCGAGCTGCAGAGCCTGGCCACGATGGAGGCCATGGCCGCGGGCAAGCCCGTGGTCGCCGCCGACGCGATGGCCCTGCCGCACCTGGCCCGCCCCGGCCGCAACGGCTGGCTGTTCCCGCCGGGCAACGTGCCCACCCTGGCCGCCCGGCTGACCCAGCTGTTCTCCGACGACGCCGAGCGCGAGCGCATGGGCAAGGAGAGCCTGGAGATCATCAGCAAGCACGGGGTGGACTCCACGCTGGCCACCTTCGAGCAGGTCTACGCGGACGTCATGGGCGACAAGCAGCGCCCCACCCGGCTCGCCGACCGCAACCGCGCCGAGGTCGAGCCCAGGCTGCCCGAGCAGCAGGCCGAGCGGGCCGTGCGCGAGCGGTCAGCCTGAATTGTCACGAATGGCGGCTTTTCCCGCCTCTGGTCCGGGGAAAGCCGCCGTTCTACGGCACCGTGGCGCGAGGTCGCGGTGGTAAACAGGTGACATGGGTGACAGAGCCAACCGCCTGAGCCACTGGTTCTGGCGTCTGCTGCAGGGACGATCCGCAGCGGTGGACGCCAAACGGCGCAATTCCGTCGTCAGGGCGGCGGGCACCCACCAGCAGCGGCTGCGCGAGCTGACCGACGAGCAGCTCACCGAGGCCGCCGCCGAGCTGCGCAGGACCGACCGCGCCGACTACTCCGACGCGGACCTCGCCCTGTTCCTGGCCCTGGCCAGGGAGGGCTCGCGGCGCACCCTGGACCTGGACCCGTTCGACGTGCAGCTGCTCAGCGCCACCTGGCTGCTGTCCGGGCAGGTCGTGCAGATGGCCACCGGTGAGGGCAAGACCCTGTCCGGGGCGATCGCCGCCATCGGCTACGCACTGCGCGGCTGGACCGTGCACGTGGCCTCGGTCAACGACTACCTGGCCCGTCGCGACGCGGAGTGGATGGGCCCGCTCTACCGCCTGTTCGGGGTCGGCGTCGGTTGGATCACCAGCTCCAGCACCCCGCAGGAACGCCGCCCCGCCTACGCCGAGGACGTCACGTACGCGCCGGTCAGCGAGCTGGGCTTCGACCTGCTGCGGGACCGGACCGTCACCGAGGTGGCCGAGCTGGTCGCGCCCGAACCCGGCGTGGTGCTGGTGGACGAGGCCGACTCGGTGCTGGTGGACGAGGCCAGGGTGCCGCTGGTGCTGGCCGGGTCGGTGGACGAGGGCAGTGCCGACCGGGACCTGGCCGCGGTGGTGCGGCTGCTGCGCGCTGGCATGCACTACGAGACCGACGACGAGGCCCGCAACGTCTACCTGACCGGTGCCGGGGCCGAGGCCGTGGAACGCGCGCTGGGCGGCATCGACCTGTACTCGGCCGAGCACGTGGGCAGCACCCTGCCCGCGGTCAACGTGGCCCTGCACGCCGAGGTGCTGCTCACCAAGGACGTGGACTACCTGGTCCGTGAGGGCAAGGTGCAGCTGATCAACCACGGGCGCGGCAGGGTGGCCCGGTTGCAGCGCTGGCCGGACGGGTTGCAGGCCGCGGTGGAGGCCAAGGAGGCGCTGCCCGCCAGCGCCACCGGCGAGGTGCTGGACACGATCACCGTGCAGTCGCTGATCAAGCACTACCCCAAGGTGTGCGGCATGACCGGCACCGCGCTGGCCGCCAGCGACCAGCTGCGCGACTTCTACCAGCTGCGGGTCGCCGAGATCCCGCCCAACGAGCCGTGCGTGCGCGTGGACGAGCCCGACCGGGTGTACGCCACGGTCGAGGCGAAGAACAAGGCGGTGGTGGCCGAGATCGCCGCGGCACACGCCACCGGCCGGCCGGTGCTGGTCGGCACGCCCGACGTGGCCGAGTCCGAGCAGCTCGCGGCGCGGCTGGCCGAGCTGGACGTGCCCTGCGTGGTGCTCAACGCGAAGAACGACGCCGAGGAGGCCGCGATCATCGCGGAGGCCGGGGCGCACGGGGCGGTGACCGTGTCCACGCAGATGGCCGGTCGCGGCACCGACATCCGGCTGGGCGGCGCGGACGGGGCCGACCGCGACCGGGTGGTCGAGCTGGGCGGGCTGTACGTGATCGGCACCAGCAGGCACTACACGAGCCGCCTCGACGACCAGCTGCGCGGCAGGTCCGGGCGGCAGGGCGACCCCGGCGGCTCGGTGTTCTTCAGCAGCATGGACGGCGAGCTGGTCACAAGGCACGCCCCGGACGCCCCGGCGCCGACCAAGGTGGACGCCGACGGGCTGGTCACCGACAAGGGCGCCCGGCACACCATCGACCACGCCCAGCGCGTGGCCGAGGCCACCAACCTGGAGGTGCACGCCAACACCTGGCGGTACAACCAGCTCACCGCCGAGCACCGGCGCATTCTCGGCGAGCGCAGGGACGCGTTGCTGCGCACCGACCTTGCCGCGCGCGAGCTCGCCGAGCGCTGCCCGGAGCGGCACGCCGCCGTGCTGGAGGCCGTGGGCGAGCAGGTGCTGGAGGACGCCGCGCGGCAGATCGCGCTGCACCACCTGGACCGGTGCTGGGCCGAGCACCTGGCCATGCTCGCCGACCTGCGCGAGGGCATCCACCTGTGGGCGCTGTCCCGGGAGAGCCCGATCGCGGAGTTCCACCGGGCCGCGATCCCCGCGTTCAAGGAGCTGCTCGGTGAGGCCGACCGCCGCACCGAGGAGAGCTTCCTGGAGGTCAAGATCACCGACTCCGGGGCCGAACTCGGGGCGGCCGGGCTGCGCAGGCCCAACGCCACGTGGACCTACCTGGTGCACGAGAACCCCTTCGGCTCCGACCTGGAGCGCACCATGCGCGGAGTCGGCAAGATCCTCAAGGGTGCGCTGTAACGGCGAAGACGCCGCGAAAGTGGCTTTCGCTGCGCCCAACGCGGTGAAAGCCACCTTCACGGCACGGCACCGGGGTTGCGGCTAGCCTGCGCTGGTGGAACCGATCACGCTCGGGCTGGTGACCAGGCTCTACCGCGACTACGCGACAGAGTTGGCGACAGTGCGGGAGGAACAGCGCGAGCTGCTGGCGGCCCGCCAGCCGGGTATGCGGGCGCAGTTGGACGACCTCGAGGCCGAGATCACCTACCTGCTGCTGCGCGAACTGAGGCCCGACACGGTGGTCGAGGTCGGCACCTTCCACGGCTGGTCCACGACCTGGATCCTGCGCGCCCTACGGGACAACGGGGTCGGCAGGCTGCTGTCCTTCGACCAGGTCGACCACGTGCTGCGCACCGTGCCGGACGAACTGGCCGGGCAGCGGTGGACCTTCAGCAAGGGGGACGTCCGGACGAAGGCGGCGGAGATCCCGGCCGAGACGGACTACCTGTTCCTGGACGCCGCGCACAGCGGGAGCTTCGCGCGCTGGTACCTGACGACCGTGTTCCCGACACTGCGTGCGGGCACCCGGGTGAGCGTGCACGACGTGTTCCACGGCAGGCGGCCCCTGCCGTTCAGTGAGGGCGCCGTCCTGCTCGGTTGGCTGGCGGACCGGAACATCGACTACTTCACGCCCTCGGCGAAGCGGGCGCCGGAGCACAACGCGGCGCTGCGCGGGCTCAAGGCCGAGCTGGGACTGGCGGAGCCGGTGCGCACGAGCCGGGACAACCCGATGGTGTTCTTCGACCTGGCGTAGCGCGCGGGCCCGGACCCCGCGCGTGTCGGCGCTTCCCGTGCGGTGTGTCGGCGCTTCGCGGGCGCTGTGTTGGCATTCGCAGGGCGTTTTCCCAGCTCGCGGGATTGTGCGCAGGAAGCGCGAACACGGCGTACCGGAACGTCCGACACGCGGTACTGGAAGGTCCGACACGCGGGGAGGTGGGCCGTTGACGGGCGGAGCCACCCCCAGTGGACCCGCCCGCCAACGCCGGTTCCTCGGCCGAGACGACGCGCGACTGCATGCCCCAGGCTGCGTCCTTGACTCGGCTGGTGCGATTGGATGGTGGTCCGATCGCACACAGTAACTATGGCCAACGCGCAGATCAGCCACCAGTGTTGATGTGTTGAGTCTTCGAGGAAACACCCTGCCCCAGGGGTGAAGGCGGTGACTCACCGTGGCGAATCGGCCACGAGGTGAACAGCGCACCTCCTGGTTTACACATCCACGCGGGCGCTGACAAGTACTCCGATCGGTTCAGCTCAAGGTTTCCAGCTGGGCCCGGACGTCGGTGGCCCGCCGGTCGTCCACTTCGGAGTACAGCCGCAGGGCAGCCTCCCACGACCTGCGCGCGTCACCCACCCGGCCCAGACCGCGCAGGACCGCGCCGCGCCGGGACAGGATGTCGGCCTCACCCCAGCGGTTCTGCCCGTCGCGGGCGATCGCCAGGGCCCGGTTCAGGCAGTCCAGCGCCTGCTCCCGGTCGCCCAGCGCCAGGTGCGCCTCGGCCATCTTGCCCAGGGCGTCGGCCTGCGCGGAGGGGTCCTCGCACTCGTCGGCCACCCGCAGTGCCTCGGTCAGCGCGTCGAGGGCCTGCTGGGTGAGCCCGCGCAGCCGCAGCACCTCGCCCAGCGTGGACATGGTGACCACCTCGCCGTGCCGGTCGCCCAGCTCGCGGAACCGCGCCAGCGCGCGGCCCGCCACCTGTTCGGCCTCCTCGGCCAGGCCCTGGTCCAGGTGCAGGAACCCGAGCCCGGCCAGGGTCCAGGCCTGCCCGTGCTCGTCGCCGATCCGCTCGCGGATCGCCAGCGCGCTGCGGTACAGCTCGGTCGCCTGGTCGAACTCGTGCAGCCGGTGCTTGGCCGCGGCCAGGTTGGTCTGCACCCACGCCTGGGCGAACAGGTCACCGGCGGTGCGGGCGGCCTGCTCGGCGAGCAGGTGCGTGCTCACCCACACGCCCATCGGGGTGCGCAGGCTGAAGTAGTCCCACATGGCGATGCCCACCCGCCAGGCCGTGTCCAGCAGCCCGTGGTCGATGGCCGTCTGGATCAGCGGCACCAGGTTGGCCAGCTCCCCGTCGCACCAGCGCAGGGCCTCGACCGGGTCGGTGAAGCCCTCCGGCGTGACCGTCGGCCCCGCCGCGGGCACCTCCAGGGTGTGCACCCGGAACGGGGCCAGCGTCTCGTTGGCCCGCTCGGCGGTGTGCAGGTACCAGTCGGTGAGCCTGCGCACGGCCTCCTGCCTGGCCGGTGCGGACTCCTCGGCCCCGGCCAGCTCCGCGGCGTAGACCCGCAGCAGGTCGTGCAGCCGGTACCGGTCCCTGGCCAGGCCCTCCAGCAGGTGCACACTGGCCAGCCGCTCCAGCAGCCTGCGCCCGTGGTGCACCGGCACCCCGGCCAGTGCCGCGGCGGCGGCCGTGCTGATCTGCACGCCGCGGAACAGCCCGAGCAGCCGGAACATCCGGGCCGATTCCCCGGACAGGTCGCGGTAGGACCAGGAGAACACCGCGCGCACCGCGATCGAGTCGTCCGTGGCCAGCCCGTCCAGCCGCTGGTCGTCGGCGTCCAACTCCTCCACCAACTCGTCCACCGAGCGGTGCGGGTGGGTGGCCACGCGCTCGGCGGCGATGCGCAACGCCAGCGGCAGGTGGGCGCAGCGCTGCGCCAGCGCGGTGATCGCGGCGGGCTCGGTGGCGGTGCGCTGCTCGCCGATCACCCGGCTCAGCAGCGTGGTCGCCTCGGTCTCGGTCATCGGCCCGAGGGTCAGCTGCTTGGCGTTGGTGCGCATCGCCATGCCGGACAGCCTGCGCCGGCTCGTCACCACGACGGCGCAGTCCCCGGACCCCGGCAGCAGCGGCTCCAGCTGCTGGGACTCGGCCGCGTTGTCCAGCACGATCAGCACCCGCCCGCGGGCCACCAGCGAGCGGAACATCTTCGCCCGCTGCTCCTGCTCGGCGGGGATCGCGTTGCCGCTCACGCCCAGCGCGGACAGGAACTCCTCCAGCACGTCGGTGGGCCGCAGCGGCAGCTCCACCGGCGAGTAGCCCTGTAGGTCCACGTAGAGCTGGCCGTCCGGGAAGCGCGGGGCCACGTCGTGCGCCAGGCGCAGCGCGAGCGTGGTCTTGCCCGTGCCCGGTGCCCCGTCCACGGCCACCACGGCGGGCGTGCCGCGCTGGTGGTCGCCGGTGAGCGTGGCGCGCAGCACGGCGAGGTGCTCCTCACGCCCCACGAAGCGGGCCGCCGCGGCGGGCAGCTGGGCGGGCCGCGCGGCGATCTCGTTGTTGGCCAGGGAGATGAGCGTGCCGCCCGCCTCGAGCACCTGGTCGCAGCGGCGGGCGAGCTCGGCTGAGGGCGGGGTGCCGTTCTTGACCTTGCTCAGCCAGCTGGGCGTGTAGCCGACCAGGTCGGCCAGCGTGCGCCAGGAGATGCGCCGGTCGACGAGCATGCGCTCCAGTTCCGCACCGAATGCGGAGCCACCCCCGTCACCGCGATCTCCCATACCCCGTCCCCTCAGCTCACCCCGGTTGTCGATCCTACGTCGCCGCGGGCACCGTGGCCCGGTCCACGACCAGTTGCCGCAGCTTGCGGGTCTGCCTGGGCTGGTTCCAGCCCAGCACGCCCGTCACGACCCCGTCCACGTGGTAGGCGGCGGTGAACTCCCGGCTGGCCATGTCCCCGTCCAGCACGGTGTAGCCCGCGCCCTCCGGGAAGACCCCGTACGCCTGCACCTTGGCGTCGAACTGGTCGGTCCAGAAGTAGGGCACCGGCGCGAACGGCTCCCCGGCCCCGAGCAGTGCCCTGGCCACCGCCATGCCCTGCTCGGTGGCGTTCATCCGGTGCTCCAGCCGCATCGGCATGCCGAAGTGCGGGTTCGGCCAGCAGGCCACGTCCCCGGCCGCGTACACCCCGGGCGCCGCCTGGCAGCGCTCGTCGCACAGGACCCCGTCCGCCAGGGACAGCCCGGAGTCGGTGAGCCAGTCCGTGGCGGGCACCGAGCCGATCGCCACCAGCACGCAGTCGGCCTCGCAGAGCGTGCCGTCGGACAGCCGCACCCCGCTGACCCGCCCGCCGGAGCCGACCAGCTCGGTCACCGCGACGCCCAGCAGCACGCGAACCCCGTTGTCCCGGTGCATGGCCTCGACGACCTTGCCCACCGGCGCGCCCAGCTGGCGCAGCATCGGTACCGGCAGCGGGTCCACCATCGTCACGTCCAGGCCCAGGGTGCGGGCCGTGGCCGCGACCTCCGCGCCGAGGAAGCCCGCGCCGATCACCACGACGCGCGGACCGGCCGCCAGTTCGGTGCGCAGCGCGAGCGCGTCGTCCAGCGAGCGCAGCACGTGCACCCCGAGCAGGTCGTGGCCGAAGGGCAGGCGGCGTGGCCGCACCCCGGTGGCGATCACCAGCCCGTCGAAGCCGACCCGCTCGCCGCCGTCCAGTTCCACCGCGCGCCCGGCCAGGTCCAGCCCGGTGGCCCTGCGGCCCAGCAGCAGCCGCGCGCCCAGCCCGTCGAGTTGCTCGGCCTTGCGCAGCTGGGTGCGCTCGGGCTCCCACTGCCCGGCCAGCACCTGCTTGGACAGCGGCGGCCGGTCGTACGGGGCGTGCGGCTCCTCGCCGACCAGGGTCAGCTCCCCGGTGAAGCCCTCCCTGCGCAGGGTCTCCGCCGCGGTCAGGCCCGCCGCCGAGGCGCCGACGATCGTGATCTGCTCCATGTCGACAACACTATTTGGCATGTACCTGGGCATCGACATAGGAACGTCCAGCACGAAGGGTGTGGTGGTGCGCGCGGACGGGTCTGTGGTGGCCACCGCGCAACGCCCGCACGGCACGTCCGCGCCCCGGCCGGGCTGGGTGGAGCACGACGCCCAGGACGTGTGGTGGGCCGATTTCCTCGCCGTGGCAAGGGAACTGAGCGCTGCCGTCACGGGCATCCAGGCGCTGGCCGTCAGCGGGATCGGTCCCTGCCTGCTGCCCGCCGACGAGCACGGCGAGCCCCTGCGCCCCGCGATCCTCTACGGGGTGGACACCCGGGCCACCGCGGAGATCGCCGAGCTGACGGCCGAGTTCGGCGCCGAGGAGGTGCTCGCACGGGCCGGGTCCCCGCTGACCAGCCAGGCCGTCGGCCCGAAGCTGCGCTGGCTGGCCAGGCACGAGCCGCAGGTGTACCGGTGTACGCGCATGCTGCTGATGGCCAGTTCGTACCTGGTGCACCGGCTCACCGGGCGGTACGTGCTGGACCATCACTCGGCCAGCCAGTGCACGCCGATGTACGACCTGCACGCCCGCGACTGGGCGCGGGACTGGGCCGCTGCGGTGGCGCCCGGTCTGCCGCTGCCCGAGCTGGCGTGGCCGACCGAGGTCGTCGGCGTGGTGAGCGACTCGGCCGCCGCCGCGACCGGGCTGCCCGCGGGACTGCCCGTGACGGCCGGGACCGTGGACGCCTGGGCCGAGGCCGCCAGCGTGGGTGTGCGTGAGCCCGGCGAGGCGATGATCATGTACGGCAGCACGCTGTTCCTGGTGCAGGTCCTCGACCAGGTGCGTGGCCACCCCGGTCTGTGGGCGACCTGCGGGGTTCGGCCGGGCACCTACACGTTGGCCGCGGGCATGGCCACCTCCGGTGCGGTCACCGACTGGTTGCGCGGCCTGGTCGGCGGCGAGTTCGGCGACCTGGTGGCGGCTGCGGGGCGCGTCCCCGCTGGCAGCCGGGGTTTGCTGCTGCTGCCGTACTTCGCGGGGGAGCGGACCCCGTTGTTCGACCCGGACGCGCGCGGCGTGCTCGCCGGGCTGACCCTCGGCCACGGCCGCGAGGAGCTCTACCGGGCCGTGTTGGAGGGAACCGCTTACGGGGTGCGGCACAACCTCGCCGCCATGACCGAGGCGGGTGGGCGTGCGCGCAGGCTCGTCGCGGTCGGCGGCGGCACGCAGGGCGGGCTGTGGACGCAGATCGTCTCCGACGTGACGGGCCTGTCCCAGCAGGTCCCGGCGCACACCATCGGCGCTTGCCTCGGTGACGCCCGGCTCGCCGCCGAGGCGCAGGGCGTGGACACCGCCACGTGGAACCCGGTCGTGTCCACGGTGCTGCCCGATCCGGACCGGACCGCCGCGTACGAGCCGTACTACCAGCACTACCGGCGGCTTTACGAGGCCACCAGCGAGATCGCGCATTTCCTGGCCGCCGAGCAGCGTGGTGGGTGAGCGGTGCACGCATTTGTGAGCAGTGCTCTGGTGTGTGCCAGAACGGGATTCGTGTGCGGCTGGGCTGGACTCGCGGGTGGGCTGGCGTCGGCTTTGGCGCTGCCCCTTGACGGGCTCGGTGCCCAGCTCCTAGCCTGGCGCGACCGCCGCTTGCAAACCTTTACAGTCGACTGAGGGAGACTGTTCGTGAGCTACGCAGCGTTGCGGAGATCGGCCACCACCTGGCTGCCGGTGCTGGCGGTAGCCCTGATCGCGGTGTTCGTGGGCGGCGGGGCCTCGGCCGCCACGACCAACGCCAGGGACCGGGCGGCGGTGTTCGACGTGAAGTCCTACGGCGCCAAGGGAGACGGGGCGGCCAACGACACGCCAGCGGTGAACAGGGCGATCGTGGCGGCGAACCAGGCGGGCGGCGGGGTGGTGCGCTTCCCCGCGGGCACGTACAAGGCGGGCGGCTCGATCCACCTGCTGAGCAACGTCACCGTGCAGCTGGACGCGGGATCGACCCTGCTGGGCACCGCCTCCGGCTACGACGCGCCGGAGGCCAACCCCTACGACAAGTTCCAGGACTACGGGCACAGCCATTTCCACAACGCGATGATCTGGGGCGACCGGCTGACCAACATCGGGTTCACCGGCTCGGGCACGATCGACGGCGGCGGTCACTTCATCACCGGCAACCCCAAGTCCGGCCAGGCGGACAAGCTGATCTCGCTGACCCGCTGCGACGGGCTGACCGTCTCGGGCATCACGCTCAAGCGCGGCGGCCACTTCGCGATGCTGATCAACGGCTGCCAGAACGTGGTGTCCGACCACCTGACGATCTCCACCGCGGGTGACCGGGACGGCTGGAACATCATCAACACCCGCAACGTCACGATCACCAACATCACCGATGCGGCCAACGACGACGCGCTGGTGTTCAAGAGCGACTGGGCGCTGGGCGCCACCCTGCCCAACGGCCACGTGACGGTCACCAACGCGAAGCTGTCCGCGGGCTGCTGCAACGCGCTGATGTTCGGTTCGGAGACCTGCGGGGACTTCACCGACTACCAGTTCACGCATATCACCATCACCGGTGCGGGCAAGTCCGGCCTGGGCATGGTGTCCATGGACGGCTCGCGCATCTCCAACGTGCGCTACAACGACGTGACGATGTCGGGCACCAAGTCGCCGATCATGCAGAAGATCGGGACGAGAAAACGCTGTGGTGACAAGCCGGGCATCGGCAGCATCAGCGACGTGCACTACGAGAACATCACCGGCACCAGTGCCGGGTCGTTCAGCCCCACCCTGTGGGGCCAGCCCGGTCACCAGATCAGCGACGTGACCTTCAAGAACGTCAACCTGACCCTACCCGGCGGGCACGCGGCGATGTCCACCGACGTGCCCAGCGACAACGGGGACTACAACCCCAACAGCATCGGAACCCGCCCCGCGTACGGGTTCTACCTGCACGAGGTGACCGGCATCAGCTTCACCGACACCGCGCTGCGCCAGTCCGCGAGCGACGCCCGGCCCGCGATCATCGCCAACTCGGGCAGCAGGCTCAGCTTCGACCACGTGACGGCGCAGTCCGGCAAGGGGAGCCCGTACGACCTGGGTTTCCAGTCCGTCACCGGCTACTGCGTGCAGGGCTCGGACGCCTTGCGTGTCAACGCGACCGGCTCCAGCAAGGGCTGCTGACGGGCCGCTCCCGGCTAGCCGATGTGGATCTCGAACACCGGGTAGCCGGGAGCGATGCCCAGCAGCACCTCGTCGGAGGCGGTGGCGTCCACGCCATCGAAGAACATGCTCACCTCGAACTTCCAGCGCTTGAGGTAGGCGCGCAGGATCTCCGGCTTGTCGGCGTCGGCCAGTTCGGTGGGGGTGAACCGCTCCGTGCGGCGGCCCACCCGCAGCTCACCCTCGCCCGCCGCGCGCAGGTTGCGCACCCACTGGGTGTGTCCGCGCGGGGCCACCAGGTACTTCTTTCCCTTGTAAGACAACAGGTTCACCGGATTCGAGCGCGGTTCGCCGCTGGTCCGGCCGCGCACCGTGAGCACCCGGCTGCCGAGCAGGCTGATCCCGGCCTTGGTCAGGCCGCTGACGATCTTGTGGAACAGCACGTCGCTGCCGTCGCTCTTGACGTATCGGGTGGTCATGGCTGCCTCCTGAAGAATGGAGAGCACTGCTCTCGGTTGAGAACAGTGAACACGCGGCTGCCGCTCTCTGTCAAGAGCAGTGCTCTCTAAGTTGGCTAGTGCTCCGAAACGTGACAGGGTGAGGGGATGAACGCGAGCCGTACCGCCAGGGACCGGGCCAGGGCCGAGCTGACCGCCGAGATCAAGGACCAGGCCCGCAAGCAGTTGGCCGTGTCCGGGGCCGACGGGCTGTCCCTGCGCGCGGTGGCCCGGGAGATGGGCATGGTGTCCTCGGCGCTCTACCGGTACTTCCCGAGCAAGGACGACCTGCTCACGGGGCTGATCCTGGACGCGTACGACGGGCTGGGCGCCGAGGCCGAGGCCGCCGACGCCGGGGTCGACCCGGTGGACGTGCGCGGCCGGTGGCGGGCCATCTGCCGGGCGGTGCGGGGTTGGGCGCTGGCCCACCCGCACGAGTACGCCCTGATCTACGGCTCGCCGGTGCCCGGCTACCGGGCGCCGCAGGACACCGTCCCCGCGGCGAGCCGGGTGGCCATCGCGCTGCTCGAGGTGTTGAAGACCGCGTGGGCGGCCAAGCTGATCCGCCTGGACTACGACGGGCGCGAGCTCAGCCCGCAGCTGCTGGCACAGACCAAGGCGCTGGCCGAGGCGGTCGCGCCCACCCTGCCGCCCGTGCTCATGGCCCGGGCGATCACGGCATGGACCCAGTTGTTCGGGATGATCAGCTTCGAGCTGTTCGGCCAGTTGGTGGGCAGCGTGGACCCGAGCGAGGAGTTCTTCGAGCACTCCGTGGAAACGATGGCCCAGTTCGTGGGCCTGCGCTCACCCCGCTGAAGGCTTGCGGTGGTGCAGCGCGGCGCGGGTGATCCCGGACGCAGCCCGGCGCGTGGCAGGCCCGCAACTCGACCCGCCGCAGGCCGGTCAGCAGCGCGATCGACTCGCCCGCCACGGGGACAGCGCGTTCCTCGCCGTGCTGACCGGCTCCGGCGCGGTCACCAGAAACTCACCGACACGCGCCAACCGGGGCGTGCGCCGCGGCCCGGTGGCCGCCGGTGAGCAGGGCGTCGCGCAGCCGCCGAGGTCGACGTGGACCTGCGGCGGCTGCGGAGCGGTCCTGGCCGGGCCACGCGCTGGTGATCGGCAAGGCGGTGATCGGCGTGCACTCCCCGCGGCAGCGCCGCGTCGTGACCTCGATCGACCCGGGTGGCGGTGTTCCGCCGCATCCGGCAGCGCCTGGACAACCGGCTCGCGTGGAATTGCGGCCCACCCGAGTGCCCAGACCGCGTCGGCGCCCCCTACGCGGTCTGACCGGAGACCACCAGCACCGCCTTGCCGACCGTGCCGCGGTTCTCCAGCGCCGTGTGCGCCCGCGCCGCCTCGGCCAGCGGGAAGCGGGTGGTCAGCGGTACCAGCCGTCCCGCGGCGGCCTCCGCCATCGAGCGGGTCTCCAGTTCGCGGACCACACCCGGCTTGCGCATCCTGGGGCCAAGTCCCCAGGACACGGTGAGCGCCTTGGCCACCAGGTCCTCGGTGCCCAGCTGGGTCGGTGCCCCCGCCGACCAGCCGAACATGACGATCCGCCCACCAAAACCCAGCAGCCCCAACGCCTTGCGGCCCGGTTCGCCGCCAACCCCGTCCAGCACCAGGGTCACCGACCGGCTGCCCAGCTCGGCGCGGACCTGCTCGTCCCAGTCCGCCTGGTTGTAGTCGGCGACGACCTCGGCGCCGAGTTCCTTGACACGGGCCACCTTCTCCGGGCCACCGGCCACGGCGACCACGGTGGCGCCGAGGTTGCGCAGCGCCTGCACGAACAGGCTGCCCATGCCACCCGCGGCCGAGGTCACCAGCACCACGTCCTCCGGCGTGGCGGCGGCCTCGTCCAGCACGCCCATGACGGTGCGGCCGGTGCCGATCATCGCCACCGCCGAGGCCTCGTCCAGCCCGTCCGGGATCCCGTGCAGGGACTGGACATTGGCCACGGCCAGCTCGGCGTAGCCCGCGCTGGCCGCGCCCAGGTGCGCCACCACGCGGCGGCCCAGCCAGCTCGGGTCCACCCCCTCGCCCAGCGCGTCCACGGCACCGGCCACCTCGCGCCCGGGGATCGCGGGCAACTGCTGGGGTGGTAGCGGTCCGCCCTCGATCCCCTTGCGCAGCATGGTGTCCAGCAGGTGCACGCCCGCCGCGCGCACGCGGATCCGCACCTGTCCCTCGGCGGGCACCGGGTCGGGCACCTCCTCCAGCCGCAGGTTCTCGGCCGGTCCGAACTCGTGCAGTCTGATCGCCTTCATGCCGCCGACGGTAGGAGTTCGAGTTATGTGGAGGTCAAGGCCGCGCGTGTGATCATCCGTGCGGAGCGTTTCAGATAATGGCCGGCTCGCGCCGGGTGTCATTGTTTATCGCTGTTGAAGAATCATTGTCACAATGGCAGGTATGTCCGATTGGTGGACATTGCCGTCACGATGGGTCATGATTGGCTACGGCACCTGTGACCAGCGGCTAGAGGGGAACTTTCCCCGTGCTACACGCGGCGCGGCGAACTTCCCTACTTTGGTAGGGAACGCGTCTTCGCTCCGTTCTCCGGCGCGCTGACGACTGTTAGTGTCTCGCCAACTCGGATACCGAGATGCTCCGGACAAGAAAACTGTCATTCCCCCTGCCCACGTTTTCACGTCTTCCCTGAGGGAGTCATCGTGAGGTCAAGCCGTCGCGCCTCCGTGGCGCTGCTGGTGGCCGTGCCACTGGTGGTCGGCGCCGGGAGCGCCGCAGCCTGGGCCCAGCCCGAGGCCGCGCACCCCGTCGCACTGGCCAACAGCTCCGCGCCCGGCCTGCAGTACGCCACCAAGACCGGCTCGGTCCAGCAGGACAAGCAGGTGCAGGTGGCCGTCTCGCTGAAGTTGCGCAACGAGTCAGACCTGGACGCCTTCCTGTCCAGAGTCAACGACCCGCACTCCGCGGACTACCGGCACTACCTGAGCCCAGACCAGTTCGCCGCCCGCTACGCGCCCACCCAGGCTCAGGTCGACCAGGTGCGCGCGTACCTGGCGAGCAAGGGCCTGACCGTCACCGGCGTGTCCGGCAACCGCATGGCCGTGGACGCCAAGGGCAGTGCTTCCGTTGTGCAGCAAGCCTTCGGCACCAACCTGTCGACCTACCACGACAACGAGCTGAACAGGGACTTCACCGCCAACGACTCGGCTCCCTCCGTGGACTCCGCGGTCTCGGCGCTGATCTCCGGTGTGTCCGGCCTGAACAACCACTACCAGCGGCACAGTTCGGCGCAGAAGCTGGCCTCGGCCGCCCCGCACTCGGGCAGCGGCCCCGCGGGCGGCTACACCGCGCAGGAACTGCGCACCGGCTACGGGGTGGACAAGCTGACCGGCGCGGGCATCGACGGCAAGGGCCAGTCGATCGCCATGCTGGAGTTCTCGCACTTCAGCCAGAGCAACATCAGCAAGTACGACCAGCAGTACGGCACCGGCTCGCCCACCCCGACCGTGGTCAAGGTCAGCGGTGGCGACAACGACACCGCCGGTGACGGGGTCGGCGAGGTCGAGCTGGACATCGAGGTGGCGCACGCGATCGCGCCCAAGGCGGACGTGGCGGTCTACGAGGCCCCCAACTCCGACCAGGGCGAGATCGACATGTGGAACAAGTTCGTGTCCGACAACGTGTCCGTGGTCTCCTCCAGTTGGGGCCTGTGCGAGCTGGACGACACCCCGGCCACCGAGGACGCGGTGGACAAGGCGGCCAAGCAGGGCGCTGCCCAGGGCCAGACCTTCCTGTCCGCCGCCGGTGACTCCGGGGCCTACGACTGCTACCACCACAGCGGCACGCAGTCGCCCAACGCCAGCAAGCTCGCGGTGGACTTCCCCGGCTCGGACCCGTACGTGACCAGCGTCGGCGGCACCACGCTGAACGAGGGCTCCGGCGGCTCGTACAGCAGCGAGACCGTGTGGAACGAGGGCAGCAGCAAGTGGTCCGGCGGTGGCGGCGTGTCCAGCAAGTTCGCCCGCCCCTCCTGGCAGACCGGGTCCGGTGTGGACACCAGCGCGCTGCGCCAGGTGCCCGACGTGTCGGCCAACGCGCAGAACTACTCGATCTACACCGGCGGTTCCTGGGCCAACTACGGCGGCACCAGCGCGGCAACCCCGCTGTGGGCCAGCTTCCTGACCCTGGTCAACCAGAAGGCGCTCGCCGCGGGCAAGTCCAAGGTGGGCCAGGTCAACGCCACGCTGTACCAGCTGGGTTCGGGCAGCAGCTACAGCTCGCTGTTCCACGACATCACCAGCGGTGACAACCTGTACTACAAGGCGGCGGCCAACTTCGACAAGGCCAGCGGCTGGGGCTCGCCGATCGCCGACCCGCTGGCGACCGCGCTGTCCGGCGGCACCACCCCGCCCACCGGCGGCCCCTCGGTGACCAGCCCTGGCAACCAGACCAACCTGGTCGGTGACACCGTGTCGGTGACCGTGAAGGCCACCGGCGGCACCAGCCCGTACACCTGGTCGGCCAGCGGCCTGCCCGCCGGGCTGTCCATCGCCTCGGGCACCGGCGTGATCAGCGGCAAGCCCACCAACGCGGGCAGCTCGAACGTCACCGTGACCGCGACCGACGCGGCGGGCAAGGCCAGTTCCGCCTCGTTCACCTGGACCGTCTCCACCACCGGCGGCGCCTGCTCGGGCCAGAAGCTGGGCAACCCCGGCTTCGAGAGCGGCACCAGCCCGTGGACGGCCAGCAACGGCGTGGTCAGCAACGCCTCCGCCGGGCAGCCCGCGCACAGCGGCAGCTACGTGGCCTGGCTGAACGGCTACGGCTCCACGCACTCCGACTCGCTGTCCCAGTCGGTGAGCATCCCCGCCGGGTGCCACGCCAGCCTGTCCTTCTGGCTGCACATCGACACCGACGAGACGACCAGCTCCACCGCGTACGACAAGCTGACCGTCAAGGCGGGCTCCACCACCCTGGCCACCTACTCCAACCTCAACGCCGCCAGCGGTTACGTGCAGAAGACCTTCGACCTGTCCGCCCTCGCGGGGCAGACCGCGACGATCTCCTTCAGCGGAACGGAAGACGCCAGCGCGCAGACCTCGTTCGTCCTCGACGACACGGCGGTCACCCTGAGCTGACGCACATGTCATGAAAGTGCCGTTGCTGGCGTTGAATGCCAGCAACGGCACTTTCGTGCTATCTGGGCGCCATGCGGATCGCGCCGTCGAGGCGGATCACCTCGCCGTTGAGCATGGCGTTGCCGATGACGTGCTCCACCAGCGCGGCGAACTCGGCGGGATCGCCCAGCCGGGACGGGTGCGGCACCTGTGCGGCCAGCGAAGCCCTTGCCTGCTCGGACAAAGCGGCCACCAGCGGGGTGTCGAACATGCCGGGGGCGATGGTCACCACGCGGATCAGGTGCTCGGCGAGGTCGCGCGCGATCGGCAGGGTCATGCCCGCGATGCCCGCCTTGGACGCCGAGTAGGCGGCCTGCCCGACCTGTCCGTCGAAGGCCGCGACCGAGGCCGTGCAGAGGATGACCCCGCGTTCGCCATCCACCGGCTCGGTGCGCGCGATCCGTTGTGCGGCAAGGCGTAGCACGTTGAACGTGCCGATCAGGTTGACCTCGACCACCACCTGGAACGCCTCCAGCGGCAGCACCAGTTCGCGGCTGAGCACCCGCCCTGGCAGGCCGATCCCCGCGCAGTTGACCGCCACCCGCAGCGGCCCGAGTCGCTCTGCCAGGTCGAGCGCCGCGGTCACCGACCCGCTGTCCGTCACGTCACCGGGGCAGAACACCGTGGTGGGGCCCAGTTCCTCAGCCCGCTCGGCGCCCGCGGACGTGTCGAGATCCAGCAGCACCACCCCGGCGCCCGCGGACACCAGTCGCCGCGCGGTGGCAAGCCCCAGGCCCGAGGCCCCGCCGGTCACCAGCGCGGCACAGCCGGTCAGTCGCATCGGTGCTCCTCACTGCCGTGTGATCAGTCCGATCAGCCGGGCGAACAGGTCCCCGGGCACGGCCTCGGGGTCCATGCCGCCCTCCAGCGCCAGCCCGTTGGAGATCGCCAGCACGGCCACGGCCAGGTCCTCGGCGCTCATCGGCAGGGTCAGGCCCCTGGCCTGGAACAGCCGGGTGATGGCCGCGGCCACGGCCGCCCTGCCCTCCCTGCGGCGGCGCCGCAGGCCCTCGCGCAGGTCGGGGTCGCGGCGGGCCAGCGCGCAGTACTCGAACAGCAGGTGTTGCCAGGTCGAGTCGGTGTGGATCGCGTGCATCAGGCTGGAGCCCAGGTCGCGCACGGCGGTGTCCACGTCGGGCGCGGCGTCCGCGGCGGCGACCGCGTCCTGCATGCGCCGCAGCACGTGCTCCTCCATGAGCGCGAGGATCAGCTCGTCCTTGCTGCGGAAGTTCGAGTAGACCGCGCCCTTGGTCATGCCGGCGGCCTCGGCGATCTCGCTGACCGAGCTGGCCGCGATGCCGCGCGCCGCGAAGACCTCGGCGGCGGCGTCGAGCACGCGCTGCCGGGTCTGCGCGCGGGTCGGCCGCGGGGTTCTGGTGGCCACGTGCGGAGCGTAGCAACACTCAATACCGAGCGGTATCGAGCGGCGTTTTGCGCGCGCATGTGAGCATTGACACGCCGCTGACCAGCCTCGATACTCGTCGGTATCCAATACCGAGTGGTATTCAACCTCGCTGGGAGTGTCCATGCGACCCACGTTGGCCCGCACCGTCGCGGCCCTCGTCCTCGCCGCCGCGAGCCTCGTCGTCACCACCGCCCCGAGCAGCGCGGCCACCGCCTCCGCCGGGGGCTATGACAACCCGTCCTGTCGCCCGTCGGCGGCCCACCCGAACCCGGTCGTGCTGCTGCACGGGCTCGGCGGCAACGGTCCGGGCAACCTCGGCCTGCTCGGGCTGCACCTGGCGGCCCAGGGCTTCTGCGCCTTCGACACCACCTACGGCGAGACCGTGCCCGGCGTACCGGTCGGCGGGCTGGTCGACATCCACCGCTCCGCCGCGGAGATCCGGGACTTCATCGAGCAGGTCCGCGGCTGGACCGGCGCCGCCAAGGTGGACATCGTCGGCCACTCCGAGGGCGGCTTCCACTCCCTGTACGTGCCCAAGGCGCTGGGCGTCGCGGGTGAGGTCGGCCGGGTCGTCGCGCTGGCCCCGCCCACGCACGGCACCTCCTTCGGCGGGCTGGTCACCGTGGCCGACACGCTCCAGATCCGCACCCTGGTCAACCAGTTGCTGGCGCGGTTCGGCTGCCCGGCCTGCAAGCAGATCCTGGCCGGTGGCGAGGGCAACGTGGAGCTGAACACCGGGCCGATCACCCAGCCCGGCATCGCCTACACGGTCATCGCCTCGCGCGCCGACGTGCTGGTCACCCCGCACGACTCGGCGGTGCTGGGCACGAAGGAGACCGGGTTCATCCACGAGCCCGGGGCGCGCAACGAGTACGTGCAGGACACCTGCCCACTCGACCCGGTCGGCCACATCGGGCTGGCCTACGACTCCGGCGTGGCCCAGATGATCACCAACGCCCTGGACCCGGCGCACGCCGCCAAGGTCACCTGCTCGGTCGGCGCCCCGTTCTGAGCGGGACTCGCGCGCACCAGGACGGGACTCGCGCGCAGGAGAGCGGGACTCGCGGGTACCAGAGCGGGACTCGCGCTACTGGGCGGCGAGTCCCGTTCTCAGGCGTGTGAGTGCCGCTCACATGGCGCTGGTGCGGCGGCCCAGCGGGTAGACGTTCTGCTCGGCGTTGCCCGCGGCCTGCTCCGCCGACAGGGCCGCCAGCACCGCGAGTCCCTGGTACAGCGGCATGTGGTCGCCCGCGGTGCAGGTCTCGTCGCACATCTTGACGCAGACGTGCACGGACTCGCCGGGCCCTGGCCGCTGGGCCAGCACCTGCTCCGTGCCGCGCACCGGCAGCGGGCGTGCCCGCCGGGTGTGCACGCGGGTCCGCAGGTGGAAGGCCACCAGGCCGATCAGCGCGCAGCCCAGCCACCACGCGGGCGCCAGCAGCAGCTGCCTGGTGGGGAACCCGCTGGTGAAGCCCGCCGCCACCCCGCCCTGCATGGAGCCGTACATGGGCAGGAAGTGCACCAGGTCCCCGCTGGCCGAGCCGTTGACCACCGGGGACTCCAGGCCCACGTCGATGATGCTGATCATGATGATGGTGAACATGCCCTCCAGTTCGCCGCGCAGCACCACGCCCAGCACGATGCCGATGCCGCCGTAGGTCAGCGCGGAGGTGAACAGGCTCAGTGCGAGCAGCCACCACTGCTCGGGCTTCCAGTACAGCCAGATCACCCCGGCGGCGTACACCGAGATCAGCACCGAGGACAGCATGAGCGCGCTCATCTTGGCGGCCAGCAGGTGCCTGCGCGGGTAGCCCGCGGCGACCAGCCGCCGGTCGAACGGGCCCGAACGGTAGGTGACGCTGAACATCAGGAAGCCCACGATGAGCGTCACCGCGTTGAGCCCGCCCGAGATCAGCGTCAGGTGCATGCCGTTGAGCTGGAGGACCTCGTCGGTGGCCCGGTAGCGGAAGGGCAGTGGGCGCTCCGGCATCATCACCGTGATCAGCGTGATCCAGACCGGGACGAACACCGCGACCAGCACGATGGCCAGCCGGTTGCGGGCGTGCTCGATCACCTCGAACCCGGCCGCGGTGCGGAAGTAGCTGGTGCGCTGGATCATGTCGTCTCCAGAACCATCGGCTTGACCACGCCCCCGGCCAGTCGGTACGCGGTGTCCAGCCGTTCGATGTCGTGGCTGAGGTGGGAGATCACCAGCAGCGAGCGGCCCTGGTCGCGCAGTTCCGCTGCCAGCTCCCAGAAGTGCAGGTAGGTCTCCCAGTCGAAGCCCTGGTACGGCTCGTCCAGCAGCACGATGGCCGGGTCGTGCATCAGCGCGATGGTCAGGTTCAGCTTCTGCCGGGTGCCCCCGGACAGCGCGCGCACGCGGGTCTTGCGGTATTGGCCGTAGCCCAGCCGCTCCACCAGTTCCTCGGCCCTGGTCAGCTCGGGCAGTTGGTAGGCCTGCTGGAAGTAGCGCAGGTGCTGCTGCACGGTCAGCGCGTCGTTGAGCACGGTCTGCTGCGGGCAGTAACCGAGTAGGCCTCGCTGGATGACCCATCCGTGATCGGGTTTGAGCTCGCCGGCCAGGATTCGCAACAGAGTGCTCTTACCCGCCCCGTTCTCGCCCATGATCCCGGCCAGTTCTCCAGCCGACAGGGTGAAGTCGACCCGTTCTAGAACCTGTCGGCTGCCGTACGCCTTCTGCACGTCGGCCACCGACAGTGTCGCGTTGCGCATAACGCTTCCCCAGCCTCACTGGTCACGGGACGCAGTCGCTTTTCGCCGTTCCTCACCCGTTCGTGGATGCGTTTTTCGGTGTTCGGCGGCTGTGAGATCCACTGTATGCCGCTGGGTGCCGCGCGCAAGTCCGCTGTGCGAATTTGGCCCGCATGATGCCCCTCGACCTGCGGTTACCCCACTGTTCGGGTGATCTTGCGCGACTGAAGTTGTTGGGTATCCGGGTGGCACCCATGCTTCCATTACCGAGCGTGGATCGATTCCACGGGAGTGCGGTGGAGGCAGGGCGGATGGTGATCATGAACATTCTCGGCGTGTTACGCGCTCCTGCCCTGCCTTCTGAAGTCGGGTGATCCTCGGTCACTCGGCCGAGTAGTTTCCCGGCACCCCCAGTGGCCTGCCGTGATCAATTTCGTGCGCATTCGCATTTCCTCCGGCAGGCGAGAAGCACCCCTGCGCGCCACCGCGCGCTCTCCCCCCGAAGGAGTGACTGATCTTGGTGCCTCGCATGAGCCAGCCGACGGACGTCCGTGCCGACGTCCCCGCCAGGGCGGTCACCGGCGATCCGATCGCGATCGTGGGCATGGCCTGCCGCTACCCGGGTGGGGTCGAGGACCCCGCCGCCTTCTGGCGACTGCTCGTGCAGGGCCGCGACGTCATCCGCGAGGGACCGCAGGGCCGCTGGGACTTCGAGGCGTTCTTCGACCCGGACATCGACGTACCCGGCCGCTGCACCTCGCGCTGGGCGGGCTACTTCGACGACATCACCGGGTTCGACGCGGCCTTCTTCGGCATCTCACCGCGTGAGGCCACCACGATGGACCCCCAGCACCGGCTGCTCATCGAGCTGGCCTGGGAGGCGCTGGAGCGCGCGGGCATGCCGCCGCGCGGGCTGGCGGGCAGCCGCACCGGGGTGTTCGTCGGGCTCTGCCACGCGGAGTACATCGGCCGCCTCGCCGGGCGCTACGAGGACATCGACGCGTACATGATGACCGGCAACGGGCACAGCACCGCCGTGGGCCGCATCTCCTACCTGCTCGGGCTGACCGGGCCCAGCGTGGCCGTGGACACGGCCTGCTCCTCCTCGCTGGTGGCCATGCACCTGGCCTGCCAGAGCCTGCGACTGGGCGAGTCCGACCTCGCGCTGGCCTCCGGGGTCAACCTGATGATCAACCCCGAGACCCCGATCAGCTACTCGAAGTGGGGCATGCTCTCGCCCACCGGGCGCTGCCACCCGTTCTCCGCCGGTGCCGACGGGTTCGTACGCGGGGAGGGCGCGGGCACGGTGGTGCTCAAGCGACTGGACGACGCGGTCCGCGACGGCGACCAGGTGCTGGCACTGGTGCGCGGCACCGGGGTGAACCAGGACGGCCGCTCCCAGGGGCTCACCGCGCCCTCGGCCGACGCCCAGCGCGCGCTGTTCCGGGAGACGGTCCGCCGCGCGGGCGTGCGGCCGGGGCAGTTCGGCCTGGTGGAGACGCACGGCGCGGGCACCCCGATCGGCGACCCGATCGAGTTCGACTCGCTCAGCACCGTCTACGGCACCGGCGAGGGCCGCTGCGCCCTGGGCGGGGTCAAGTCCAACGTGGGCCACACCGAGGCCGCCGCTGGCATCTCCGGGGTGATCAAGTCGGTGCTCAGCATCGGCCACGGGGTGGTGCCGCCCACGCTCAACTTCACCGGCTGGAACAGCCAGATCGACCCCGAGCCGACCCGCTTCTTCGTGCCCACCGAGCCCACCCCGTGGCCCGTGCCGGGCACCAGGCTGGCCGCCGTGTCCTCCTTCGGCGTGGGCGGCACGAACGCGCACGTCCTGCTGGAGCAGGCACCCCGCCTGCCCGAGCGGCCCAGCGCCCCGGAGACCGGTGCGCCGCGCATGATCCCGATCTCGGCGGCGTCCACGGAGGTGCTGGGCACCGCCGCGAGCCAGCTCGCGGACTGGCTGCACCAGGACGGCGAGGACGTGTCGCTGGGCGATCTCGCGCACACGCTGGCCGTGCGCCGCTCGCACCACCTGGCCCGGCTCGCGGTCAGCGCGAGCAGTGTGCCGGAGCTGATCGCCGGGCTGGAGGCCTTCGCGGAGGGCGAGCCGCAGCCCAACATCACCTGCACCACCGCGCGGGCCGCCGCCTCGCGCGGGGCGGTGTGGGTCTTCTCCGGGCAGGGCTCGCAGTGGTCGGGCATGGGCCGCGAGCTGCTGGCGAGCGAGCCGGTGTTCGCCGAGGTGATCGCCGGGATCGAACCGCTGGTCGCCGCCGAGGCGGGCTTCTCGGTCACCGAGGTGATGAGCGCACCTCAGATGTCGGAGGAGATCGACAAGATCCAGCCGACCCTGTTCGCGATGCAGGTGGCGCTGGCGGAACTGTGGCGTGCCAACGGGGTTGAGCCCGCGGCGGTGATCGGCCACTCGATGGGGGAGACCGCCGCCGCGGTCGTCGCGGGTGGACTGTCCCTTGCCGACGGTGTGCTGGTGATCTGCCGCCGGTCCCGGCTCATGAAGCGCGCCTCGGGGCTGGGCACCATGGCCTCGGTGGACCTCTCGCCCGAGGACGCCGTCGCCGAGCTGGCCAAGGCCGGTGCCCGGGGCGTGACGGCCGCGGTGCTGTCCTCGCCGCGCTCCACCGTGATCTCCGGCGACACCGCCGAGGTGGAGCGGATCGTGGAGCTGTGGCAGGACCAGGGTCTGATGGCCCGCCGGGTCGCGGTGGACATCGCCGCGCACTCCACGCACATGGACCCGCTGCTGGCCGAGATCGTCAGCGGGCTCGCGGAACTGCGGCCCTCGCCCTGCGCGGTCCCGGTCTACTCCACCGTGCTGGCCGATCCCCGGCAGCGGTTCAGCTTCGACCCCGAGTACTGGGCCGCCAACCTGCGCCAGCCGGTGCGGTTCACGCACGCCGTGCGGGCCGCCGCCGAGGACGGGTTCGGGGTGTTCGTGGAGGTCTCCCCGCACCCGGTGACCACGTACCCGATGAGCGAGACCCTGTCCGACCTGGTCGACGGCGCGGTGGTGCTGCCGACGATGAAGCGGGACAACCCGCCCCGCGAGTTCCTCAGCCAGCAGCTCGGCGCCCTGTACTGCGCCGGTGCCCCGATCGACTGGCAACGCGCCTACGGGGTGGGCCGCCTGGTGGACGCGCCCACCCTGACCTGGGACCGCAAGCGGCACTGGATCGACCTGCCCATGCCGCACCCGGACATGAACACCTCCTCGGCGGCGAACACGCACCCGCTGCTCGGGGTGCACGTCAAGCTGCCGGAGGGCGAGGGACGGCATGTGTGGCAGGGCGACCTGGGCACGGCAGTGCTGCCCTGGCTGGCCGACCACCGGGTGGACGAGGCGATCGTGCTGCCCGGCGCGGGCTTCACCGAGATGGTGCTGGCGGCGGGCAGCGAGCACTTCCGGGTGCCCGCGCACCGGCTGTCGCTGAGCGGGCTGGTGTTCCACCGGTTGTTGCCGCTGGACGAGCACACCGAGGTGTCCACCGTGCTCTCGGTGCTCGGGCCGGAGCGGGTCGCGGTGAGCGTGCTCACCAGCACCGACGACGGCGTGAACTGGGTTACGCACGCGACCGGTGAGGTGGTCGTGGTCGAGCAGTCCGCGCAGCCCGCACCGGCCCACATGGGCGAACTGCTCGCCGCGCACAGCGAAGTCGAGGAACTGGAAGGGTTCTACGCCGGGCTGCGGGCCGACGGCTACTTCCACGGACCGTGCTTCGCCGGGCTCACCGAGCTGCGCGTGCAGGACATCGAGGGCGGCACCGTGCTGGGCCGGATCAAGGTGCCCGGCAAGGCGCGCAGCGCGGCCAGCGCGTTCCGGTTCCACCCGGTGCTGTTCGACAGCTGCCTACAGGCACTGGGTGCGGCGCGGATCAAGGGACGTGCCGCCGGCGCCCCGCGCTTGCTGCCCGCCGGGGTCGGTGCCCTGCGCGTCTACGCCGATCCCGCGCGCGGCGTCTGGTGCGAGGGGCACGCCGTGCTCGACGAGAGCGACGGGTCCTCCGCGATCGGCCGGATCCGGTTGCTCGACGCCGACGGCGCCGTGCTGCTGGAGGCCGAGGACATCCGGCTGCTCTCGCCGCAGCGGGAGACCGGGCCACGCCGTCTCGACCCGCTGCTGCACGAGGTCGCCTGGCAGCCCGAACCGCTGACCGGGCAGGAAGTCCACAACGGACAGTGGCTGCTGGTCGGTGAGGGCGACGGGTTCGCCGCCGAGTTGGCCGCCTCGCTCGGCCCCGGCTGCCGGGTCCTGGACCTGCCGCTGGGCGGGACGATCTCGCTCGCGCTGGACCAGGACCTCACCGGAGTCGTTGTGCTGCCGGGAAGTCGTGACGAGCTGGACGACGGGCTGGCCCGGGTGCTGCGGGTCGCCGACGTGGTGCGCTCGGTGGCCACGAGCGGTCACTCGCCGCGGGTGTGGATCGTCACCGAACGCGGGCAGGCGGTGTCGCCGGAGGAGGACCCGAGGCTGTCCCAGTCGGCGCTGCGCGGCATCGGGCGGGTCGCCGGGTACGAGCACGCCGAGTTGGGCATCACGCTGGTGGACGTCGACTCCCGTGCCGCACTGGCCAGGGAGCTGCTCTCGGGCCGCACCGAGGACGAGGTGGCGTGGCGCGGTGAGGAGCGGCTCGTCGCCAGGCTGGTGAAGACCCCGCTGCACGACGGTACCTGGCAACACCGTCCACGAAGGACTGTCCACTACGGACTCGACGGCTTCGCGCTGGACATGGCGCGGCCGGGCAACCTGGACAGCATGGGGCTCGTGGTGCGCCCGCGCGTCCTGCCGGGGCCCGGTGAGGTGGAGATCCAGGTGCAGGCCGCCGCGCTGAACTTCCGCGACGTGTTGGTGGCGATGGGCCTGTACCCGACCGAGGACGGCACCCTGCCGCCGCTGGGCGGGGACTGCGCGGGCGTGGTCACCAGGACCGGCCCCGGCGTGTCGCACCTGCAAACCGGCGACTGGGTGTTCACCCTGGCCAACGGGGCCTTCGCCACCTTCGTGACCACCAAGGCCGATCTGGTCGCACCGATCCCGGCCGGCATGCGCTTCGCCGAGGCCGCGGTGGTGCCCGCGGTGTACCTGACCGCCTGGTACGGGCTCGTGCACCTGGCCCGCCTCGCGCCGGGGGAGCGGGTGCTGATCCACTCCGGAACCGGCGGGGTCGGCCTGGCGGCGATCGCCATCGCGCGCAGCCGTGGCGCCGAGGTGCTGGCCACGGCCGGGTCCGAGGAGAAACGCGAGTACCTGCGGCGCATGGGCATCGAGCACGTGATGGACTCGCGCTCGCTGGACTTCGCCGAGCAGACGATGCGGGCCACCGGCGGCCACGGGGTGGACGTGGTGCTGAACTCCCTGGTGGGACCGGCTTTGCGGGCCGGTCTGGACGTGCTCGCGATCGGCGGGCGGTTCATCGAGCTGGGCAAGCGGGACATCTACTCCGACAGCAAGCTGGGCATGTCCCCGTTCCGCCGCAACATCACCATCAGCAGCGTGGACCTGGACCTGGTGCTGCGCACCAAGACCGAGCTGGCCGCCACGCTGATGTCCGAGGTGGCCGAGGAGCTCTCCGCCGGGCGGCTGGATGCCCTGCCGCGCCAGGAGTTCCCGATCGAGCAGGCCGCCGACGCCTTCCGCGCGATGGCCGCCGCCAAGCACATCGGCAAGCTGGTGCTCACCGTGCCGGAGTTCGGGGTCACCGAGGCCGTGGTCCCGGAGGGCCTGGTGCCGGTGGCGCACGCCGACGGGGCCTACGTGATCACCGGCGGCCTGGGCGGTCTCGGCCTGGAGATGGCCAGGTGGCTGGCCGGGCAGGGGGCCGGGCGGCTGGTGCTCAACGGGCGGTCCGCGCCCTCCGCGCAGACCGAGGAGGTCATCGCGGGCATCCAGGCCGCGGGCACGCAGGTCGAGGTGGTGCGCGGGGACGTGACCGATCCCGTTGTGGCACAACGACTCGTGCGGGCCGCATCGGAGGGCGGGTGCCGGGTCCGCGGGGTGCTGCACTCCGCGGCCGTGCTCGACGACGGCATCCTGGTCAACCTGGACGCCGAGCGGGTGGCGAAGGTGTGGCGCCCCAAGGTGGACGGGGCGTGGCGGCTGCACGAGGCCACCGAGGGCCAGCAACTGGACTGGTTCGTGATGTTCTCCTCGGCGGCCTCCATGTTCGGTAACCCCGGGCAGTCCAACTACGCCGCGGCCAACGCCTGGCTGGACGCCTTCGCCGCGTGGCGCCGCCACCGCGGGCTGCCCGCGCTGACCGTCAACTGGGGTGCCTGGGGCCAGGCGGGCCGGGCCACCGACTTCGCCGAACGCGGGTTCACCACCCTGGACACCCAGGACGGCATCGACGCGCTGCACACCCTGCTGGACCACGAACGGGTCCGCACCGGCGTGTTCGCCTTCGAGGGCGACACCTGGTTCTCGGCGCTGCCCTCGGTGATGGAGTCCTCGTTCTTCGCCGCGATGCCGCGCACCGGGGGCGGGGAGACCGCCACCGCCAGCGGCAAGGTCCGCGCGGAACTGTCCGCACTGGAACCGGACAAGCGGCCGAGGGCGATGGTGGCCTACCTCGGTGAGCAGATCCGGATCATCCTCGGGCTCGGCTCGGCCGCGGTGGAACCCGACGTGCCGCTGACCAACCTCGGCTTCGACTCGCTGACCGCGCTGCAACTGCGCAACCAGCTGGAGGCCGACCTGGCCATCAAGATCCCGGCCACGGCGGTGTGGACGCACCCCACCCCGGCCGCGCTGGGCGCACACCTGTTGGACCAACTGGGCATGTGAGGCCCCGGAAAGGACGACCATGGCGATCGCCATCACGGGGGCAACCGGACTGCTCGGCACCCGCCTGCTGGAACAGCTCGCGGCACAGCACCAGCTGGTGTTGCTGTGCCGCAACGGTGGGGTACCTGCCGAGCAACGCGTCCTGCGCTACCTGCGCGCGGCGGGACGCACGCAGGAGGAGATCGAGGCCGTCGCGGCCAGGATCCGCGTCGTGCACGTCGAGCTGGACAAGCCGCGGCTGGGGCTGGGTGAGGACCGGTTCCGGTCGTTGGCAGACGAGCTGGACGCGGTGTGGCACTCGGCGGCCTCGATCGACCTCAACGCGAACACCCAGGAACTGCACCGGATCAACACCGTCGGCACCCGGCGGGTGATCGAACTCGCCGATGCCGGGGTGCGGCGGCCCATGCTGCACCACGTCAGCTCCATCGGCGTGGTCGGCCGCAAGCCCGTCGGCCGGATCTTCGAACGGGACCTGGACGACTCCTACGGGTTCACCACCCGGTACGAGGAGTCCAAGTACCTGGCCGAGGTCGCGGTGCGCGAGTGGTCGGCGCGCACCGGCCGTCCCGCCGTGGTGCACCGGCCCTCCGTGCTGATCACCGACCAGAGCCCGCACCCCGACCTGCCCAGCCACCCGCTGCTGACCGGCATGCAGCTGGCGCGCAAGCTGGTCGCCTCCTTCGCCGTGGGCGCGAACACCGGCGGGGAGCGGCTGGTCGTGCGCATCCCCGGTGACCCGCAGGCCGGGGTGAACATGCTGCCGGTGGACGACGCGGCGCGGCTGATGGTCGCCATCGCCGGGCACGCGCCCTCCAGCGGGGTGGACACCTACCACGTCGTGCACCCGCAGGACGTGCGCATGGCGCTGCTGGCCGAGGTGTTCGAGGAGCTGTTCGCGGGCCTGCTCCCGGTGACCTGGCGGTTCGTGCCCAGCGCGCCCAGGGAGCCCACCCCGTGGGAGAGCCTGGTCTACCAGACCATGGCCACGTTCCTGCCGTTCATCTCCTACCGGCGCAAGTTCGACGATCGCGGGCTGCGCGATCTCGGCCTCACCGGCCCCGCCACCCCGCCCGTCGACCGCGACTACCTGATGCGCGCCCTCGGCGGCTCACCCGCCATGCCGCCGCAGCGGGTGCCGGAAGAGGCGGTGCCGGTGCTGTGAGGCAGTTGTCGCGTGCCGTGCTCCTCACACGGCACGCGACAACAAGGCGGCCACGGACTTGTAGCGGCCCACCGGGACCAGGTGGACGCCGTCGAAGCTGCCCGTGGCGCGCAGTTGCGCGACCAGTTCCGCGGCCTTGCACACGCCCGCGTCCCGCTCGTGCTCCAGTTCGGCGAGGAGTTCCGCCGGCACGCTGATCTGCGCCGTGGCCTCGGCCAGGGCTCGTGCCATCCGAGGGCTCGCCACCACCAGCACGCCCGCGAAGACCTGACCGTCGTAGTCGAGCCGTTCCCGCCAGCGCAGCAGTTGGGCGAGGTCGAAGGACGCCTGGGCGACCACGAAATCGGCGGACTTCTTCCAGCCGGGCAGCGGCGCCAGCCTGCTGGTGACCCCGACGGTGCACTGGCCCCCGGACTTGGCCTCCGCCAGCATGCCGCGCACCGTCAGGTCGGACCGCACGGCGTGCGCCGAGCTGTCCCCGGACACGAACAGGAACCGATCGATGCCGTAGGCCCTGGCGGTGAGCAGGTCGCGGCGCAGTCCCAGTACGTTGCGGTCACGGCTGTTCACGCAGGCGGTGACCTGGTGGCCCGCCACCGCGATCTCGCGGGCTACCGCGATGCTGGACACGGTGGCCCGGCCCAGGTGGTTGTCCGGCACGAGGAAGGAGTCGGACACCGCTGCGAGCGTGGCCACCTGACTGTGCACCCGGCGGAAGTCCGGCGTGGTCGGCGGCTCGATCTCGGACATCACCACAAACGGGTTCGTCGGCACACGGCACGGTACCGATCACGGCGTGCCGGGGGCGAGGGCGTCCAGATCGTGGATCAGCCCTGGTACTGGGTGAGGGACTCCAGCAGCAGACCGGGCATCCGCCGGGCGCCCGCCCCGAACGCGGCGAGCAGCAGGTAGCCCACGGCGGCGTGCTCGGCGCGGACCGCGTCCTGCCAGGTGGCGTGCAGCGGCTGGGTGTCCAGCTCGCCGACCGCCGTGCCGTTCACCGACAGCCTGCTCGCCGTGGCGGTGACGGGGGGCAGCCGGTACTGATCGCCGTCGAACTCGGCGTCCACCCGGTACGAGCCGCGGGTCAGCCTGCCCGGTCCCGGCGTGAGCGTGCCGGGGCGTCCGCTGAGCGCGGCGGTCAGCTCGGCGCCCTCGCGGGTGCCGATCGGCACGTCGGCCCGCGCCGGCTCGGGGCTGGTCCTGGTCACCTCGCACCCCGGCACCTGCTCGCCGGACACGGTGATCCGCCCACCGTCGCCCGTCACGTGGACGCGCCCGAAGCGCTCGTCGTGCACCACAAGATCCAAAGCGGGCATATCAGACGTCGTACCGGGAAGCTGAGTGATCGTCAGGTGCGGTCCGGGCCATCCGGCGCAGCGCCAGGCCGCCGCCCAGGACCAGCGCCAGCAGCGCGCCGACCGCCAGCAGGAACGTGGGCGAGCCCAGGTCGCCCAGCGAGCCGCCCAGTGCCGTGTAGACGACCACGCCGGGCAGGATGCCCAGGGCGTTGCCGAGCAGGAACGGACGCAGGCCGATCGCCGTCGCGGAGGCCACGTAGTTCAACAGTGCGAACGGGCCCGCGGGCAGCAGCCGCAGCAGGAAGACCGCCAGCGCTCCGTGCCTGGCGACCACCGCGTCGATCCGCGCCAGCCGGTCACCGGCCAGTTCGCGCACGGCCTCGCGGGACAGCCCGCGCCCCAGCCGGAAGGCCCCGTAGGCGCCCAGCATCGAGCCCAGCCAGACCACCGGCAGGCTCAGCCCCGGTCCGAACAGGACCCCGGCCACCGCCGCCAGCACCGACAGCGGCAGGAACACCATCGAGGCCAGCGCGTAGACCAGCACGAACAGCAGCGGGCCGAACACCCCGAGCCCGTCCACCCAGCCGCGGACCAGGCCCACCGCCGCACCGCCGCTGGTGGCCGCCACCACACCCGTCGCGCCGAGCACCCCGACCCCCAGCACCAGTCGCGGCCAGGGCGAGCGGTTCCACCAGCTCAGTGGCATGGCGCCACTGTAGCCAGGGTGTGAGGCGGGCGCCTGGTGCCATGAAAGTGCCGTTCCTGGCGTTCAACGCCAGGAACGGCACTTTCATGGCACAGCCGTGGGTCAGGCTCGGGCCAGGTGCAAACTCGGCAGCGGCAGTTGCTCGCGGCCGATCAGGATCTTGCTCAGCGGGGTGTGGATCACGACCTCGACGAAGACCAGGGAGCAGGCGATGGCGAAGGCGTAGGTCGCGAGGGTGTTGGCGAAGGGCGACAGGTTCTGGGCGAACCAGCCGTCGCCGATCCGGCCGAACAGCCAGATGAAGGCCGGGTGCACGAGGAACACGCCGAAGGACCGGGTGGAGGCGGCGGACACGAGCCGCCCGCTCAGCCCGCCGGGGCGCCTGCGCTCGGACCACACGGAGCCGAGCAGGTACAGGCCGAGCACGACGGCGCAGAACCAGGGGATCATCTCGGGCTGGAGCACCCCGGTGGCGGCCCACGGGTCGACCCCGCTGAGCACCCCGGTGAAGTACCAGCCCTCGGCGAAGACCATCGAGCCGAGCAGCAGCCACAGCACGAGCCGGGAGTTGTCCCGGATCCAGCCCTGGAACCGCTCGTAGTGGAAGGCGGCCACGCAGCCGGCGACCAGGTAGAACTGGTAGCTGGTGAGCAACGTCCCCTCGTTGGCCCACACCTGGCCGAGCAGGCTGTTCGGGTCGGGCTCGGGCAGGTAGGTCAGCGCCGCGGTGACCCCGACCTGGAGGGCGAGGCTGCCGCCCAGCAGCAGCGCGTGGTAGCGCCTCGTGGCCCGCAGCACCTTCATGAACAGCGGGAACAGCACGTAGAACTGCATGGACACCATCAGGAAGTACAGGTGGTACCAGCCGATCCCGCGGTAGACGTCCTCCCACAGCGTCGACACGGCCTCGCCGCTGGTCAACGGCTGCGCGCCGACCTGGGCTATGCCGAAGTAGGCGAGGGTCCACACCAGGTACGGGATGCCGACCAGGGCCAGCCGCCTGCGCACGAACTTGCCGGCGGCCAGCGGGCGGTTCCGGTAGGTGAAGACCAGCACGAACCCGGTCAGGAAGAAGAACACCGACCGGGTGAAGTGCAGCAGCGAGAGCAGCGAGCCGGCGCCGATGTTGTACGGGTCACTGGTCTCGCTGATGGTGTGCACCGCGATGACCGCGGAGAAGGTGACCACACGCACCAGGTCGACCTGGTCCAGGTGCCCTCTGCGGGCCGGCTTGACCTCGCTGGTGGACGCCGCCGGTGGCCTGGCGGGGAGCAGTTGGGTGCTCACGTCTCGTCTCCTCCCGCGGCGGGTCCGGCTCTCGTACGTCCAGTAGCTTGCCGCGCCGACCTGAGAGCGGCTTAAGGAGTGGGTGACCAGTTGCCGCGGGCGATGCACCTGTCTGTGCGCCAGCTCACCCGTGACTCCGTGTTTCCCTGGCTCCACCTGGCTAAACGCGGTCGGCTACCGGCCGGTTCGACCTTCAGGATGTCGACAGGGAACCTTCAGTTACGCAACGCGCGGCCCGCTGCGGTGTCCTTTAAGGTGACAGCCCCGCGTCACGCCCTGGACCAGCGGATTTTTGATGGCCGCTATGCTCGGCGCTGCCAACGGGGGACACCAACTGCTAGGGAGAACGATGGCTCGGGCACTAGGGGCCGCCACCGACAGCTCAGCGGGGCGACCCCGATGGACCGGGCTGGCACGACTGGGCGGCGGGCTGGCGTGGTCGCTCACCCTGATCGGGATCCTGATCCTGATGGTCGGGCTCAACGCCAACGGCATGATCGATCTTCAGGTGTACCGCACCGGGGGTCTGGCCTGGGTGGAGGGCCTGCCGCTGTACGCGAAGGACTTCCCCGGTGATCTGCCGGGGCCGCGGCTGCCCTTCACCTACCCGCCCATCGCGGCCGTGCTGTTCGGCTCGCTGGCGCTGATGCCGCTGTGGCTGGCCAAGGCCCTGGTCACCACCGGCAGCTTCCTGGCGCTGACCGGCACCCTGCTCGCGGCCACCGCCAGGCTGGCCAGGCCCGCCGAGCCGGTGCTGGTGCTGGGCGCGCTGGCGGCCGTGGTGGCGATGCTGCTGGAGCCGGTCCGCTCCACCCTGGACTTCGGTCAGATCAACATGCTGCTGATGGTGCTGGTCGCCGCCGACTGCCTGGCGGTGCGCAACCGCTGGCTGCGCGGCACCCTGGTCGGCCTGGCCGCCGCGATCAAGCTCACCCCGGCCGTGTTCATCCTGTACTTCCTGGTCCGCCGCGACTGGCGGGCCGCGGTCAACACCCTCGCCTCCTTCGTGCTGTTCGGGCTGCTCGGCCTGGTGCTGGCGCCCAAGGACACGATGAACTACTGGTTCGACGCCCTGCTCGACCCCGGCCGGGTCGGCGGCCTGGCCTACGCCAGCAACCAGTCGCTGCGCGGGGTGCTGCACCGGATCAACCCGCCCGCGATGGTCGAGTCCGGCCTGTGGGCCCTGCTGTCGGTGGCCGTGGTCGGTATCGCGGTGCTGGCCGCCCACCGGGCGGTGAAGGCGGGCAACAATGCGGCGGCCCTGGTCGCCATCGCGGTCGCCGGGCTGCTCGTCTCCCCGGTGTCCTGGTCGCACCACTGGGTGTGGGCCGCCCCGGCACTGCTGGTGCTGGCCTGGGCACTGTGGCGGGCGCGGGCCTGGAAGTTCGCCCCGCTGTGGGGGTTGGCACTGCTCGTGTACACCCTCGGCCCCTTCGCCTGGCTGCCCCAGGAGAAGGACCGCGAGATGCAGTGGAACCTCTGGCAGCACCTGCTCGGCGACAGCTACGTGCTGCTCGGCCTGGGACTGCTGATCGCGCTGGCCTTCTTCTGGCGCCACGACACCAAGCCCGAGCCCGCGCCCGCCCCGTCCGGCGAGTCCGTCGCGGTCGCCCCCACCGGGAGTCTGTAGAGATATGAAGCAGCCGCTCAGCCACGCCGAGTACCTGGCACTGAAGCGATTCCCCGCACTCGACGGCCTGCGTGCGATCGCCGCGCTGATGGTGGTGTTCTTCCACAACAACGGCCCGGAGTGGTTGCAGGGCTGGATCGGTGTGCAGATCTTCTTCGTCATCTCCGGCTACCTCATCACCACGCTGATGCTGCGGGAGGAGGACCGCTCGGGGCGCGTGTCGTTCAAGAACTTCTACACCCGGCGCGTGTTCCGCATCCTGCCCGTGTACTTCGTGGTGCTCGGGCTGACCCTGGTCGGGCTGCTGGTCAGCGGGCGGTTCACCACCACCCCGCCGGGCACCGAGCTGCCGCTGTACCTGTTCTTCTTCAACGAGTTCGGGCACGGCGGGGACTACGGGCAGTCCTGGTCCCTGGGCATCGAGCAGAAGTTCTACCTGCTCTGGCCGGTGCTGGCCTTCTCCGCGATCATCGCCAGCCGCGGTGCGAGGTTCGGCAAGCGGGTCGGGCTCACCCTGGTGCTGATGGCCCTGTCCCTGGCCGCGGTGCCGTTCACAGTGGCCAGCGACCCGCGCGGCTGGCCCTCGCACTACTTCTCCATCCTGATCGGCTGCCTGGTTGCCATCCTGATGCACTACCCGAAGGGCTACGCGCTGATCCGGCCGCTGACCCGCCCGTGGGTGGCCAGCACGCTGGCCGGGGTGTTCGTGCTGTTCCACTTGCTCGCGCAGTTCGTGCCGGGCTTCGTGGACCGCACCCACCTGTTCGGTGACGTCCCGGGCTTCGTGGTCGTCTGCCCGCCGTACGTGCTGGTGGTGGCCGTGGTGCTGCTGCCCGCGCTGATCGCCAACGCCTTCCCGCAGTGGCTGCTGTCCCGCAAGCCCATGGTGTTCCTTGGCGAGCGCTCGTACTCGATCTACCTGGTGCAGGGCATCGCCCACGTGCTGGTGGCCGGGCTGTGCATGCTGCTGTCCGTGGACCTCGGCAGCAGCCCGCTGCTCGGCTTCCCGGTGGCCCTGGTTGCCGTCGGCCTTGCGCACTTCTGCTACCTGTGGGTGGAGAAGCCCATGATCAAGGTGGGCCAGGGCGTGATCAGCCGCCGGAAGGCTGCGGCTGCCTCGGCTGCGGCGGCGCCAGCGGAGCCGGTGAAGGCCGCCGACTGAGCGCGGTCACCGCCAGCCCGAGCACGGCCAGCTCCACATAGGAGTTTCCGAGCAGGTGCTGCCACCAGGTCCAGTCCAGCTCGACAAGCCCGGTGTTGGGCACCGGCAGCAGCGGCCCGAGCAGCACCGCCGCGGTGAGCAGCCCGGCGCAGTACCAGCGCCGGCCCGCGGCCAGCACGAGGATCGCGGGCAGCACCCACACCCAGTGGTGGGTCCACGAGATCGGTGAGATCAACAGCCCCGCCGCCGCGTTGGCGACCAGCGCGGCGGGCGGGGCCAGCCGCCGCATGGCCAGCACCGCGAGGACCAATACCAGCAGCGAGGCCAGGGCCCAGAGCAGGGTCTGCGTGCTCCCGGTGAGCCCGAACCTGGCCAGCAGTCCGCGCAGCGACTGGTTGCCCGCGTACACCGGGCTGCCCGGCCGGTCGGTGCGCCACATCAGGTCCAGCCAGTACCGCGCGGACTCGCCCGGGGCCACGGCCACCCCGACCGCGGTCACCGCGAGGAAGCTCAGCCCCGCGGTGAGCGCGGCACGGAAGTCCCGGCGCAGCAGCAGGTACAGCACGAACACCGCCGGGGTCAGCTTGATCGCGGCGGCGATGCCGATCAGCAGGCCGCGCGGCCAGCGCGGGGCGGGCACCAGGCAGTCGAAGACCACCAGCGCCATCAGCACCACGTTGACCTGACCGGCCATCAGCGTGGCCCGGAACGGTTCGAACTCCAGTGCCGCCGTGCACAGCGCGCTGGCCACCAGCAAGCGCTTGCGCCGGTCGCCGGGGAAGGCGTCCAGGCTGAGTAGCACCCGGTAGGCCACGGCCACCGCGAGCACCGCCGAGACCACGATCACCAGCGTGCCCGCCACCGCCCTGGGCAGCAGGGCCAGCGGCACGAACAGCGGGGCGGACACCGGCGGGTAGGTGAACGGGAAGCTGGCCCCGACGAAGTCCACCAGCATCGGCCCGTACAGGTCCCCGCCGTCCAGCCAGGTGCGCGCGCCGACCCGGTACACCTCCAGGTCGAACTCGCGCGCGCCCAGCAGGGCCACGGCGATCCCGACCGCCACCGCGTTGATCACGAGCATGGTGGCCAGGGCGGCCCTGCTGGACAGCATGCGCTCAGCGAACCACAGTGCCGAACCAGGTCGTGAAGGCGGTCTCGGCGGCGATCAGGTCATCACCCCGCCAGGCGAGGACGCCGTCCGGCCGGATGAGCAGGTTCTCCGGCGCCTCGGCGGTGACCACGTTGACCCGGTCCCGCCAGCGCTGCGCCAGCTCGGCAAGGCGGGCGTCCGCGCGCGGGCTGACCAGCACCCCGCGACCGTCCCGGAAGTGCTCGGCGATGCCCAGGTCGGGGGCCTGGTCCTGCCAGGCACCGGACACCTGGCGCACCACGTAGGTGGCGCCGTCCCTGGTGTTCAGCAGGTCACGCAGGATCGTGCGCAGCGCGCGGGAACGCGGGTCCGGGCGCAGCAGCGCGGTCTGCGCCATGGTCCAGTCCTGCACCCACTTGCCCACCGGGTGCCGCTCGCTGGTGTAGGTGTCCAGCAGGCCGGGCTGGGCCCAGCCCCGGAGGGTGGCCGCCAGCTTCCAGCCCAGGTTGACCGCGTCCCCGAAGCCCAGGTTGAGCCCCTGGCCGCCGAAGGGCGGGTGCACGTGCGCCGCGTCGCCCGCGAGCAGCACCCGGCCGCGCCGGTACGTGCTGGCCTGCCGGGTCGTGTCGGTGTAGCGGGAGGCCGTGTGCAGCCGGGTGATCCTCGCCCCGGACCCGCTGATCAGGTCGAGGCTGGCCTGCACCTCCTCCAGGGTCACCGGCGCGTTCCGGTCGGCGGGCACCCGGCCGAACTCGGTGAGGCCCAGCAGGTGCGGGCCGTCCGGGATCGGCGCGTGCATGAGCATGCCCGCGTCGGTGAACAGCTCCAGCGGCATCAGCTCGGGCCGGTCCAGTTCGACCATGGCGTGCCGCGTGGTGAACTCCGGCTCCACGCCGGGGAAGTCGAACCCCGCCAGCTTGCGCACCGCGCTGTGGCTGCCGTCGCAGCCCACCAGCCACTGCGTCCGCACCCGGTGCCCGCCCAGGTCGACCTCCACCCCGTGCTCGTCCGCGGCCACCCCTGTCACCGCCGCGCCGTAGCGCACCTCGACCCCCAGCTCGGCGGCGCGGGCCGCCAGCAGCGTGCGCAGCTCGTACAGGCCCACCACCCCGCAGTCCGCGAACGGACGGTGCCGGGCCAGCTCCGGGTCCTCGGCGTGGATGTCGCGCGCGCCGACGAAGATCAGCGCGAAGTGGGCGAGCGGTTCCTCCTCGCGCCCAAGCCCGAACATCTTCAGGCTGTTCGCCTGCGCCTTGCGCACCCCGTCGAGCAGCCCGCGCCGGTCCAGGGCCTCGATCGTGGGCAGGTTGAGCGCCCGCTGGTCCATCAGCTCCCGGTCCTGCGGCCCGCCCCGCTCGGCCACCAGCACGCTGACCCCCGCCAGCCCCAGCTCGCACGCCAGCAGCAGGCCCACCGGCCCGCCGCCCGCGATCACCACCTCGTGGTCCACAGCTCCCCCTTCGATTGAAACCAGGCAACACTGTTCGCAGTGAGGCTGACGGTAGCTAACTGAGTACACTGTTCGCAATGGCCGCTTGGAGGTGGACCGCTTGCTCATCTGGGAACGGCCCGAGCGTGCCGCCCGCGGCCCCCGGCCCAGTCGCAGCCGCGAGGAGATCGCGCGCGTCGCCGTGCTGCTGGCCGACACCGAGGGGCTGGACGCCGTGTCCATGCGCCGGGTCGCCGGTGAACTCGGCACCGGCACGACCTCGCTGTACCGGTACGTGTCCAAGAAGGACGAACTGTTCGACCTGATGCTCGACCGCGTGCTCGGCGAGTCGCCGCTGCCGCCGCTGACCGGGAACTGGCGGGCCGACCTGCGGGCCTTCGCCCTGAGGATGCGCACGATGATGCTGCGCCACCCGTGGGCGGTCGCGCTCTCGGCCGGGCGTCCCACCCTGGGGCCGAACAGCCTGCGCGCGAGTGAGCACGCGCTGACCGCCGTGGACGGCCTGGGGCTGCACATCGACGACATGATGATCGTCGTCGACACGCTCCAGGCGTTCGTGCGCGGCGCGGTCATGCGCGACCTGGAGGAGAGTCAGGCGCAACGGCGCAGCGGCCTGGACTTCCGCGCATACATCAAGTCGCAGGCGGACTACGGCCTGCGCGTCGTGGCGAGCGGCCAGTACCCGAGGATGACTCGCTACTTGGTCGAAGCCGAGATCCCGCACGCGGCCGACCGCGCCGAGCGGACCTTCACCCTGGGCCTCGAACGCCTCCTCGACGGCCTCTCCCGCACCATCCGCGCCGACTGACCTGCCAGCCGCCGAGTCCCGCTCACGGTGGCGCGAGTCCCGCTCTGGGGTGCGTGAGTCCCGTCCACGGTGGCGTGAGTCCCGTTCTGGTGTTGGCGAGTCCCGTCCAGCGGTGCGTGAGTCCCGTTCTGGTGTCGGCGAGTCCCCCTCGCGGGGGCGCGAGTCCCGCTCTGGGGTGTGTGAGTCCCGCCCGGTGGTGCGCGAGTCCCGCTGTGGCGCTCGTGAGTCCCGTCCAGCGGTGCGCGAGTCCCGCTCTGGGGTTGGCGAGTCCCGCTCAGGGGGGCGTCAGTCCCGCTCAGCGGTGCGTGAGTCCCGTCCACAGGGGCGTGAGTCCCGTCCAGTGGTGCGTGAGTCCCGATCTGGTGTTGGCGAGGCCCGCCCGGTGGTGCGCGAGTCCCGTTGTCGTGCTCGTGAGTCCCGTCTAGCGGTGCGTGAGTCTCATTCTGGTGCTGGTGAGGCCCGCCCGGCGGTGCGCGAGTCCCGTTGTCGTGCTCGTGAGTCCCGTCTAGCGGTGCGTGAGTCTCATTCTGGTGCTGGTGAGGCCCGCCCGGCGGTGCGCGAGTCCCGTTCTGGTGTCGGCGAGTCCCGCTCCCGTGCTGGCGAGTCCTGTCCGCTCCTCATGGCCGCTGGGTGTGTGCGCCGTCCTCGTTGCCGACCGCGCGGCCTCGTGCGGTGATCTTCCGCCGCCAGAACGGGACTCGTGCCCCTGCGGGCGGGACTCGCCGACCGCAGAGCGGGACTCGGCGTCGGGTGAGCGGGACTCGGGGTTGGGTGCGGGTTTGTGCATGTGAGCAGGGTCCTACCTTCGTAGGGTGAATTTGAAAACCGTTGTCGTTATCGTTGGGGCGCTTCGTCTGATCCAGGTGGGGAGTCCAGATTGTCTGCATCCGGGGTGTTGAGCCCTGTCCTCGACGGCGTCCGCGAGGTCGGCCGGGTGTGCGTGCCCTGCGGGGCCGCGCAGCACCGGGTGGTCGGCCAGTGCGCGTGCGGGCGCGGCATGGTCGAGACTGTGGTCGGCGCGGGCCGCACGGCTCCGGCCGAGTTGACCGCCGACTTCTACGACTGGGCCTGGCCGGTGCTGCCACTGAGCGACCGCTCCGTGGTGCACGGGCCGCTGGACCTGCGCACGCCCCTGCTGGACGGCGGGTTCCTGCGCGAACTGGTCGGCGGCCCGCAGGTCTGGCTCAAGGACGAGACGGCGCTGCCCACCGGCACCACGAAGGACCGCGCGGCGGCCGTGGTGTACCCGTACCTGCTCGACAACGGGGTCACCGGCATCGTCTTGTCCTCCACGGGAAACACCTCGACCTCGTTCGCGGCCTTCGCGCGCTACTACCCGCGGATCGAGGTGCACATCTTCGTCGGGCGGGACTTCGCCTACCGGCTGCGCGGGCTTGGTTCGCCCAACGTCACGGTGCACGTGGTCAACGGCACGTTCGTGCAGGCCGGGATCGCGGGCCAGCAGTACGCCAAGGCGCATGGCCTGCAATGGGAGGCGGGCTTCTTCAACCCGGCACGCCGGGACGGGCTGAAGACAGCGTTCCTGGAGGCGGCGCTCGAACTCGGCGAGGGGCCTGGCATGTACGTGCAGGCGATCAGCAGCGCGATGGGTGTGGTGGGCGCGGCCAAGGCGGCGGGTGAACTGCCGCTCTACGGGCTGCCCGCGCGCAGGCCGCGGCTGCTGTGCGTGCAGCAGAGCAGCTGCGCGCCGATGGTCACGGCCTGGAGTTCCGGCAGGGAGCGCATCGACGCGAGCGACAAGGTCGCCCGCCCGCACGGACTGGCCAAGGCGATCCTGCGCGGCGACCCGTCCGGTGCCTACCCGTTGGTGCGCAACCTGGTCCGCGGCTCGGACGGGGACTTCGTGTCGGTGACCGACAGCCAGATCCGGGTCGCCCGCAGACTGGTGTTCGAGCACACGGGGCGCTCGGTGTGTGAGGCTTCCTCGGTTGCGGTGGCCGGGTACCTCACGTGGGCGCAGGCAAACCGGCCAGACCCGGAGGCCGCGCCGGTGGTGATCAACCTGACCGGGGGCGACCGCAATGAGATTCGTCGCTGACCAGGAGGCCCGCCGGGCACTGCCCCCGCACAGGCTGTTCGACCTGTGCACACAAGCCTTGCGGGACAACACCTTCCGTGAGGTGACGGCGGTGGCCGAGCTCGGGTCGCGCCGGCCGTCGATCAAGGCGGGCTTTCTCGCGGACGGCACGCACGGCACCCGGGTCCGGCCGCACTCCGAGGGCGCCTACTGGACCCTGGTCTTCGACCGCGAGGACCAGTTGCGCGGCTGTGTGCAGGCGGTCTACCTCAGCTACTTCCGTGCGGCCTCGGTGCTGCTGGACTGGCCGCACCGCGCGGGAGCCCGCTCGCTGCTGGTGTGCGGCACGGGGCGGCTCGGCAGTGCCTGTGCGCAACTGGCTTGCGTGGTTTTGCAAGGAGTTTCGGTGCACTACTGGTCGCCGAGCGGCCGTCCGCCCGCCGGTGTGCGGGCACGCCGCTGGCGGCCCGGTGATCAACTGCCCGATGCGGTGATCACCGCGACCCCGGCCACGACGCCAATCCCGTTGTCCCTCAAGGGAACCGGGTACGTCGGGGTCGGCGGGGGACTGCGTGAGATCGACACCGGCGAGCTCGCCGGGTCGGTGGTTCGCGTCGCCGGTGGCGGCGGTGGCCTGGACGTGCTGCTGGCCGCCACCGTGCTCGACGCAGTGGAGGGAGGATCATGACCGCGATCGCCGAAGACCGTGGCACCTGGGTGGACTCGGTGCTGTCCCTGGTCGGCGACACACCCTGCGTCCGCGTGCGGCTGGAGGGCCGTGAGCTGGCGCTGAAGCTGGAGGGCTTCAACCCCACCGGCACCCTGTTCGACCGGGTGGCCGCGCACGGGCGGATCACCAGCCCGCGCCCGCACGTGTGCGACGGGGGACCGCTCGCCGCCTCGCTGGCCCTGCTCGCGGGTACGATGCGCATTCCCCTGACCTACCACGAGTCACGGCCAACCGTGTTCGGCGCGATGGCCTCCGCGCTCGGCGCCGAACCCGGTGAAGCCGTTGCCAGCGGCGGGTTCGAGCTCGACCTGCCAGCCGTGCACGCGGAGTTGCGCGAGGAGGTCGCCGAGGAGCTGGGGGAGCAGGTCCGGGTGCTCGTGCCCGCGCTGCCCGGTTTGGAGCCCGACGTGCTCCCGGCCGATCTGGAGATGCGAACCCTGTTGGGCAGCAGGGGGATTCTCGTGGACGCACGCAGTGCCGCCGTGGTCCGGCAGGCGCTCTCCTTGCCCGGCAACGAACTCATCGCCGTGGTGTGCCTCGCCGACGGCGCACTGGACCAGGACGGACTGCTGTGACCGCACCGCTCGACCTCATCGGCGGGACCCCGCTGCTCGCCCCGTCCAACCTGCGCATCGCGGGCGGCGCCGACCTGCTGCTCAAGCTGGAGGGCTTCAACGCCAGCGGAAGCGTGAAGGCGCGACCCGCGCTGAACATGATCCGGGCGGCGCAGGCCCGCGGGGACCTGCCACCGGGACGCCCCGTGGTGGAACCCAGCAGTGGCAACCTCGGCCTCGCGCTGGCGATGGTGTGCGGCTGGCTGGGCATCGAGTGCCACCTGGTGGTGGACCCGAGGATGACCGCCTACAGCAGGCACGTCATGCAGATGTACGGGGCCACCGTGCACCAGGTGGACCAGCCCGACGAGAAGGGCAGCTGGCAGGGCAGCAGGCTGGCCCGCGCCCTGCAGGTCGTCGAGGAGCTCGGCGCGCTGTTGTTGTTGCAGTACAGCAATCCGGACAACGCGGCGGCACACGAGTCGTTGACCGCCAACGAGATCATCGGCCAGCTCGGCGGGCGGGTGCCCGAGGTGTGCGTGGTCGGGGTCAGCACGGGCGGGCAGATCTCCGGCCTGGGCCGGGCCTTCCGGGCCGCGGGCCTGCCGACCGAGATGGTCGCCGTGGACGTGCAGGGCTCCAGCATCTTCGGCGGGGACTACCAGGCGTACCGGCTGCGCGGGCTCGGCCTGTCCTGGTGGCCCGGCAACCTCGACGGCGAGGTGCTCACCCGCGCCTACCGCGTGCCCGAGCGGCTGGCGTTCACCACGGCGCGCGTGCTCGCCCGCCGGGAGCAGATCGTGTCGGGCGGCGCCGCCGGGGCGGTGCTGTCGGTCGCCCTGCGCGAGGCTTCCCTGCTGGGGCCGGAGAACCTGGTGCTGGCCATCGTCGCCGAGCGCGGGGATCGCTACCTGGGCCAGTTCTACCAGTCCGCCTGGCGCATCGAACACGACTTGGACGAAGACCTGAACGAAGCCCCCTGGCTGGCGAAGTGCCTGGACCTGCGGCCACTGGACGGGCAGTGGCGCGCGAAGCAGCCGTCATGACGGCGACCAGGTTCTGGACCACCCCGGTCGCGCTGGTCCTGCTGGTCGCGCGGTCCACCTCGGTGGCCGGTGACTGGCTGTTCCAGATGGCGCTGGTCTGGCTGGTGCTGGAGCTGACCGGCTCCAGCCAAGCCGTGTCGCTGACCGGCATCGCCGAGGCGATTCCCGTTGTGCTGGTGGGACTGCTCGGTGGGCACTGGCTGGACCGGGGTGGGCGGCTGCGGCTGCTGGCCTGGCTGGACCTGCTGCGCGCGGTGCTGGTCGCGCTGCCGGTCCTGCTGTACTCCTTGGGGCAACTCAGCTTCTGGCACCTCGTGGTGCTCAGCGTGCTGATGACCGCGGCGAACCTGCTGTTCACCCCGGGCATGCAGAGCACCCTGCCCGCGCTGGTGCCCAAGGAACACCTGACCCGGGCGCACGGCCTGATCGACGTGACCGAGCGGGTCGGCCGCATCAGCGGGCCGGGGCTGGCCGGTGTGCTGTCCGCACTCATGCCGGTGGCCGGGTTCTTCCTGGTCGACTCGGCGACCTTCGTGATCAGCGCTGGGGCGTTCCTGCTGCTGAGTCTCTGGGCGCGGCGCGCGGGCACCGATGCCAAGGTCGAGCGCAAGGGGCCGCAGCCCAGCCGGGTGCAGCAGTTGGCCGCCGGGTTCGCGTTCGTCCGCGAGCAGGCGGTGATCGGCCGGATCATCCTGGTGCGTTCGCTGAACAACTTCGCCTGGGCGGCCTACCTGGTGGCGACCCCGTTGCTGGTCGCGCACTCCTACGGCCAGGCCGTCGGCGCGTGGGGCCTGCTTGTCGCCGCCTACGCGGTGGGCCAGCTGATCGGTGGCATGTGCGCCTCGCGGGTCAGTTCGTTCAAGGTGCCGCCGCTCGTGCTGCTGTCCGGCGGCTGGCTGTTCACCGCGTTCGGCTTCGTCGTGCTGGGCCTGTCCGGCACGGTGTGGGTGGGCTGCCTGGGCCTGCTGCTGGGCGGGCTCGGCGGGCCGCTGGCGCACGTCAGCACCGACGGGTACCTGGCCGCCAACACCCCGACCGAGTTGCAGGGCCGGGTTTTCTCCTTGCAGTACATGACTTTGAAGCTGGTCCAGATGCTGGGCCTGGCACTGGCCGGTGTGCTGTGCGCGTACCTGGCCGCGGGCAGCGTGCTCGTCCTGGCCGGTGCGCTGATGACCCTCGTCTCGGTGACCTCGTTGCTGTTCCCGATCCGCCGTTCCACCAAGGAAGAAGTGCTCACGTGAGATTGTTCAGGACCGCAGCAGTGCTGCTCGCCGGGGCTGTCGCCGCCACGGCCTGCGGCACGGCTCCCGCTGCCGCCCGCGACTCGGTGGTGATCGCGGTCAACCCCGAGCCCACCACCCTCAACCCCGTTCTCGGCTTCGCCCCGTACGGCGCGTCCAAGCTGTTCGACGGCCTGGTCGCGCTGGACGACAAGCTGAACCTGGTGCCCGCTCTGGCCGAGTCGCTGCCGAAGGCCAGTGAGGACAACAAGACCTTCACCTACACCCTGCGCCAGGGCGTGACCTTCAGCGACGGCACGCCGCTGACCGCCGAGGACGTGGCCTTCACCTACCAGTCGGTGCTCGACCCCAAGACGAACACCACGATGCGCACCGACTTCGCCGCCGTCGAGTCGGTGCGGACCCCGGACCCGCGCACGGTGGTGTTCCAGCTCAAGTACCCCTACGCCACGTTCCCGCAGTACACCGGGCTGGGCATCGTTCCGGCACACCTGTTGCGCGGCAAGGACATCAACACCGACGGCTTCAACCGCAAGCCGGTGGGCACCGGTCCGTACAAGCTGGACTCCTGGCAGGCCGGGGAGCGCATGGTGCTGACCGCCAACGAGAAGTACTGGGGCGGTGCGCCGAAGGTCAAGAAGGTGACCCTGGCGTTCGTGCGCGACGACAACGTGCGGGCCACCCGGCTGGCCACCGGTGAACTGGACGCGGCGGCCATGCCCCCGCGGCTGGTGGACCGGTTCCGCAACCAGCCGGGCATGAGCGTGCGCTCGGTGCCCAGCGCCGACTACCGGGGCATCATGATGCCGATGGGCAACCCGGTCACCTCGGACAACGCCCTGCGCCGGGCACTGGACCTGGTCATCGACCGGGACGCCATGGTCAAGGGCATCCTCGGCGGTGCGGGCAAACCCGCGTTCGGGCCGCTGTTCGCCGAGAGCAAGTGGTACGAGAAGAGCATCGAGCATCCGGTCGACCTGCCTGCCGCGGAGCGGATCCTGGACGAGGCGGGCTGGGTGAAGGGCCCCGACGGGATGCGCAGGCGCGGGGACACGCCCGCCAGGTTCACCGTCATGTACAACGCGGCCGACACCGTGCGCAAGGACATCGCCCTGGCCTTCTCTTCCGACGCGAAGAAAGTCGGGGTGGACGTGGCCGTGGACGGGCTGAGCGTCGAGGCGTTGCAGAAGCGCATGGACAAGGACGCTCTGGTGATGGGCTGGGGAACGCCGTACGACCCGGACTTCATCACCTACAAGATCTTCCACTCCTCCTTCGCGGGCAAGGGCTGGTACAACCCGGGCCGGTACCACAACCCGACCGTGGACAAGCTGCTCGACGAGGGCCGCACCACCCCTGACGAGGCCACCCGCGTGGGTATCTACAAGTCGTTCCAGAAGGAGCAGGCGGCCGACCCGGCGTGGCTGTTCTGCGTGCAGCTGGACCACGTGTACGTCATGGCCGACGCGTGGAACGGCTTGCAGCAGCAGGTGGAGCCGCACAACGACGGTCTGGCGCACGGGCCGTGGTGGAACGTCGAGAAGTGGGTGCCCAAGCAGTGACGACCCGAGCACGGTACCTGCGCGGGCTCGTCCTGCGCAGGACCGCTGTGTCCGTGCCGATCCTGCTGGTGGTCACGCTGGCCATGTTCGCGCTTGGCGCGGCCTCGCCCTTCGACCCGGCCGCGCGCTACCTCGGCGACTCCGTGGGCAACGCGACGACCGAGGACCTGGAGCGCATCCGGCACAACATCGGCGCCGACCAGCCGTTCTACGTGCAGTGGTGGAACTGGCTCACGCACGCCGTGACCGGTGATCTCGGCGATTCGCTGAGCCAGCACCAGCCCGTGCTGGCCGTGATCTCCGAGCGGCTGGGCTGGACGCTGCTGCTGGTCACGGTGGCCTTCGTGGTCACCATGGCGCTGTCCCTGGTGACCGGTGCGCTCGCGGCGATCCGGCACGGCGGCTGGTTCGACCGTGCGGTCACCACCCTGGCCTACGCCTTCGAGGCGGTTCCGGTGTTCTGGCTGTCCCTGGCCATGATCTGGCTGTTCTCGTTGACCCTGCGGTGGTTCCCGGCCGGTGGCGTGAGCGATGTGCGGACCGGGGCGTTGAGCTTCGGCGGGGTGCTGAGCCATCTGGTGATGCCCGCCGTGGCCCTGGCGGTGTCCCAGGTGCCCTGGTTCGTGTTGTACGTCAAGCAGTCCGTGCGCACGGCGATGGCGGAGGACTACGTAGTCGGGGCGCGGGCGCGTGGGCTGCGGGAGCGCACGGTGCTCGTCGGGCATGTCGTGCGGGGCGCCCTGTTGCCGTTCATCACACTCGTCGGTTCGAGGTTCCCCGAGTTGATCACCGGCGCGGTACTGGTGGAGACCACGTTCTCCTGGCCCGGTGTGGCCGCGGCGACCACGGAAGCGGGTGTGGCGCTGGACTTCCCGCTGCTGGCGGCGCTCACCACGTTGGCGACCGCAGTGGTGTTGCTGGGCAACCTGCTCGCCGACGTGGTGTACGCCTTCGCCGACCCGAGGGTGGTGACCGGGTGAAGTTCTGGACCAGCGTCTCAATTGTTGTGGTGGCGGTGCTGGCGGCTCTGGTCGTGCCCGCGCTGGCCGACCTGGACCAGCGGCTGGTGGACCTGGACCTGGTGTTGCAACCGCCGTCCTGGCAGCACCTGTTCGGCACCGACGCCCTCGGCCGGGACGTGTTGCTGCGCTGCGTGTACGGCATGCGGGTCTCGCTGCTGGTGGGGTTGGCGGCCGGGGTCTGCTCAAGCCTGATCGGCACGGCGGCGGGTGCGCTGGCCGGTACCTGGGGCGGGCGGGTGGACCAGTTGGTGTGCCGGGTCATCGACGGCACCTCGGCGGTTCCCCAGCTGTTGCTGGGCATCCTGCTGGTGGCCCTGTTCCGGCCGAGCGTGACGGCCGTGGTCGTCGCGGTGGCGCTGACCCACTGGATGGTCACCGCGCGCATCGTGCGCGTGGAGGTGATGTCCTTGCGCGCCAGGCCGTTCGTGGACGCCGCGATCAGCGGGGGAGCGAGCCGGTCATGGGTGCTGGCCAGGCACTTCCTGCCCAACGTGTTCCCGCATGCGGCGCTGGCCACCACGCTGATGGTGCCGCACGCGATCTGGCACGAGTCGGCGCTGTCCTTCCTGGGCCTCGGCCTGCCGCCACACCTGGCCAGCCTCGGCACGATGATGGACGACGGGCGGCGCGCGCTGTTCTCCGGGGCGTGGTGGGTCTCGCTGGCGCCCGGGCTGTTCATCCTCATCCCCACGTTGGCGGTGTCCGGACTGGCGGGCGTGCTGCGGGACCGCGTGGAACACCGACGGAGGTCTGCGGAGTTGGCATGGTGAAGTCCTCGTTGCGGGTGCGCGGCATGTCCGTGCGCTTCAAGGTCCCGAACGGCTCGGTCGCGGCTGCCAGCGACGTGTCCCTTGACCTGGGCGAGGGTGAGGTCCTCGCACTGGTGGGCGAGAGCGGTTGCGGCAAGTCCGTGGTGGCCTCGGGCCTGCTGGGGCTGCTGCCGGGCAACGCGCGGGTCAGCGGTGCGGCGGTGCTGCGCGGCCCGGAGGGTGAGGTGGAACTGCTCGGGGCCAGCCAGCAGGAACTGTCCACAAAGGTCAGAGGGCGCAGGATCGGCCTGGTGCCGCAAAGTGCGGCCACCCACCTGCACCCCGTGCGGACGATCCGCGCCCAACTCGCCGAGACGATCAGCGAACTCGGTGCGGAGCTGGACGTGGCGCGGGCCGCCGCGCGGGCGCACTTCCCGGCGGACCACCTGGACCGGTACCCGCACCAGCTCTCCGGCGGCCTGGCCCAGCGTGCGGCGATCGCGTTGGCGCTGGCCGGATCGGCCTGGCTGGTGCTGGCCGACGAGCCGACCACGGGGCTGGACCGGGCGCTGGTGCACGAGATCGTCGACGAGTTCCGCCGGATCGCCGACCAGGGGCACGCCGTGCTCATGGTGACTCACGACCTGGCCGCGGCCGAGCGGGTGGCCGACCGCGTGGCGGTGATGTACGCGGGCCGCATCGTGGAGGACTCGCCCGCCAAGGCGTTCTACGGCGGACCGGCCCACCCGTACGCCCGCGGCCTGCTCAACGCGTTGCCGGAGCGCGAGTTCCGGCCGATTCCCGGAGTGCCACCACAGCTGAGCGAGCTGCCCGCGGGCTGCGCGTTCCAGCCCAGGTGCGTGCTCGCCACCGACCTGTGCACCCAGTTGCCCGAACCTACCGGGGAGGACCACATCGTGGCCTGCCACCACGCCCATGCTTGAGGCACGGGGCGTTGTCGCCGGATACCAGCGCAGTTCGCCGGTCGTGCGCGGGGTGGACCTCGCGCTGGAGCCGGGCCGCGCGCTCGGCCTGCTCGGCCCCAGCGGCTGCGGGAAGTCCACGCTGGCCAGGGTCATGTCCCTGCTGCACAGCCCGTACCAGGGCAGCGTGACCGTGGACGGCAAGCTCGCCAACGGTTTCCGGTTCCGCGCCCCGCGTGGCCTGCGCACGCGCATCGGCGTGGCCTTCCAGCAGCCCCGGCTCGCCGTGGACCCGAGGCTGCGGCTGATCGACGTCATCGCGGAGCCGTTGCGCGCCACGGGCCAGTCCGCGCTGGTCGAGCGGCGCGTGCCGGAACTGGTGGAGCGCACCGGGTTGACCGAGGACCTGCTGCGCAGGCGCCCGCACCAGGTCAGCGACGGCCAGTTGCAGCGCGCCTGCCTCGGGCGCATGCTCGTGCTGCGCCCGGCATACCTGATCTGCGACGAGGTCACCGCGATGCTCGACGCGTCCACGGCGGCCTTCCTGGTGGGCGCGATCGAGGAGTACCGGCAGGACACCGGCGCGGCTGTGCTGGCCATCAGCCACGACCCGGTCCTGTTGGGCCGGTGGTGCGAGCAGGTGCTCGACTTCCCCGGGCTCAACGCCCGTGCCGACACGGGCTGAGGGGCTTACGCCGAACGGGTAGTTCTGTGCTGGACCGTGCGGTCGAGCGGCGATGTGGTGCAGGTGGAGCGTCTGATGGCAGACTTTTCGTGACCGAATGTGCCCAGGCGTGACAGACAAGTGACGTCGGCATGGCATGGTTGTGCCGTCAGCCACGAACACCACACGTCGTGAGGTGACCAGTGCCCACAGTGATCGCGTACGGCGCCGACTACTCGGCGGGTGAGTTCTCGCCCGCCCAGTTGGACGCCTACACGGCCGGTGGCGGATGGGATCTGCGAGTCCTGTTGCGCTACATCGGCTATCCCCAGCAACCCAAGTGCATCAGCCACTATCCCGGTGCCTACCAGCAGCACGTCGCCGCGGGGCGCACCGTGGTGCTGCTGCACGAGTGGGACGTCGACGACACCGCCGGTGGTTGGGACGCCGGGGTGGCCCAGGCCCGGCTCGCGCTCAACGACGCCAACTCGATCGGTTACCCGGCGGACATGCCGATCTTCATGTGCGCCGACGACTGGCTGTCCAAGCACGGGATCGCGGTGAGCACCGCCATGTCCTACCTCGACGGCGCGGCCAGCGTGCTCGGCTGGAACCGCACGGGTGCCTACGGGTTCTCCGACTTCGTCCACCCCGCACAGGACGGCGGCCACGCGAGGTGGTTCTGGCTGTGCGGTGACGAGGCCAACGTGCGCGACGGGATCCACCTCTACCAGTGCAACTACAGCCAGTTCAGTCATGACGGCGTGGGCTGCGACCTGAACAAGGTCTATGTGGACCCCGCCTCGTTCAGCGAAGGAGATTTCCTGATGGCACTGGAGCCGTGGAAGCAGGAGCGCATCTTCGACCGCATCCTCAGCATGAGCCAGGGCGTCGACGGGCAGGACTTCGACGGGGCGCAGTTCGCCCGCGAGGAGAGCGAGCGCAGGGCGCTGGCCGATGCGGTCGCCAAGCTCAGCCAACAGGTGCAGGCGCTCAGCGACAAGATCGACGCGATGCAGCAGAACAAGTGACCGGAACCGGTGCGGCGGTTCAGCGCGGTGGCCGCCGCACCAGTTGCTGCACGTGTGGTGCGGGCCCGATGCCCAGTTCCTCGCGCAGGAGTCGTTGGTAGCTCTGGTAGGCGGCCAGCGCCTCGGTGTAGTTGCCCTCCGCGAGGTGGATCTCGATCAGCAGCCGGTGCGGGGTCTCGCGCAGCGGCTCGGTGCGCAGCGCGGCCATGGTCGCCTCCACCGCCCGCCCGTACCTGGCCTGCCGCAGCTCGCGCTCGGCGGCCCGCTCCAGTGCGCGCAGGTACAGCAACTTGGTGTGCTGGCGGCGTTCCAGCACCCAGTCCTCGTACCAGCCGGGCAGCAACTCGTGCCTGCGCCGCACCAGGGCGGCCAGCCGCTGCTCCCGTCCCTTCGTCAGCTGGTCCAGGTCCAGTCGCACCTGCGGGGCCAGCCGCAGCCGCTCGCCCTCGGCCACCAGCACCGGCACCGCCAGCCGGGAGGTCCGCCACAGCGCGGTGCGCAGCCTGCTCAGTGAGCGCTCCGCCTGCGGGTCCGGCCACAGCGCGGCGGCCGTGCGCAGCCGGGACGGGGCCCGGTGGAGGGCCACGTAGGCCAGAAGTCGTTGCAGGGAACGGGCGAGCTCGACGTGCTGTCCCCGCACGGACAGCGCGAACCCGTCGAGCAGGACCAGACTGGGTCTCTCGGACATGATCGACACCTGCCTCCACGGCCAGCGGCACTGCGATCATCACCCTGGATCGGCCGCCCGCACATCCGGGGTATCCCGTACACCGCGGGAGAGCAGTGTCCGCATCCTGGCGGAGGGCTCCAGTCCCAGCACGGTGCGCAACATCGTCCGGTACGACTCGTAGTGGTCCAGTGCGTGCCCGGGTGAGCCCGAGGCGAGGTAGATCATGATCAGCGCGCGATGTCCGCTCTCCCGCAACGGTTCCACGTCCACCGCCTGCATCGCGGCGGCCAGCGCCTCGGGGTAGCCGCCCCGCGCGCAGAGCTGTTCGGCCAGCGCGTCCAGCGCGTGCAGGCGCAGTTGCCGCAGGCGTTCCCGCTCGATGACCACCCACTGCTCTGCCCAATCGGGCAGCAGGTCGCCGCCGCGCAGCACCACCGCCTGCCCCGCGGCACCGATCGGCTCGCCGTCCAGCACCGCACGCGCGGCGCGGTCCAGCTCGTCCACGTCCACCTCGACCGGCTCACCCAATGACAGGACGTCCGCGTGGCACCGCACGAGGTCGTGCGAGCGCCGGCCGAGCCGCCACAACGTGCTGCGCAGGCTGCCGTCCGCGCGGCCCTCGGTGACCTCCGGCCACAACTCGCCCGCCACCACGGCGCGGGAACTCGGCCCGTGCACGGCCAGGTAGGCCAGCACCCGCTTGGCAGTGCTGGGCGTTGGCACGGGCTTTGCCCCTTGGCGCAGCGCGAAGCCGTTGAGCAGGTTCAGGTTGAACTGGTGCGTGGACACGGCGCCTCCGAGCTGCCTGTCGACCACTCCTGTGTACCTGCCCGCTTTGCCGGATTCCACCGTTCGCGCGAACGACCGCCCATATGGGCGCGGCGCGGTGACAGGTTTGTGACGCCGCGCTGCCAGCATCGCCTCGCAGTCAGGGGATCAGGGGAGATCAACGATGAGTGCACCGAACACGACCACCGTGCACCTGCTCGACGGGCCGTACGTGGTCCGCGGGGGTTCGCGAGTGGAGGTACCGGAAGGCGGGAAGCGGTTGCTGGCCCTGCTGTCCGTGCAGCGGGCCAGACTGGACCGGCGGTTCGTGGCGAGCACGCTGTGGCCGGAGGTGGACCAGACCCGCGCCGCGGGCAACCTGCGGTCCACGCTGTGGCGACTGCGCTCCACGGGGGTGGAGCTGGTCAGCGCCGACAAGTGGGGCCTGTCGCTGCGGGAGGAGGTGCGGGTGGACCTCGCCGAGGCGCACGCCTGGGCGGACCGGGTGCTGCGCGGCCTGCCGGAGGCGGCGGACCTGGCGCTGCCCACCTGGTGGCAGGACGCGCTGAACCTGCTGCCCGGCTGGTACGAGGACTGGACGTGCGGCGAGCGGGAACGGTTGCGGCACCACACCTTGCACGCGCTGGAGGCGCTCAGCGCGCGGCTGGTCGACGTGGGCAGGATCGCGGAGGCGGTGGACGTGGCGATGGTCGTGGTCGGCGCGGAGCCGCTGCGCGAGTCCGGTCAGCGCGCGCTCGTGCTGGCACACCTGGCCGAGGGCAACGTGAGCGAGGTGCGGCGGGGCTACACCAGCTACCGGGAGCTGCTGGCCGCCGAACTCGGTGTGGAGCCGGGCAGGGAACTGGTCGACCTGGTGTGGCGGGTGCGGGCCCGTGCCGCCGTGGCCTGACGGCTGGTGACCGCCGCGTACAGCAGACCGGCCGCGAAGAAGGCCACCACCACGCCGATGTTCGCCGAGCCCAGCGGACCGGAGCGGACCGCCTCCGGCAGCAGGAAGCCGACCAGGCGGTCCAGCCTGGGGTCGGCCGAGGTGATCAGGCCCAGCCCGAGCACCGCACCGACCAGCATCGAGCCGACGCCCGGCCAGTTCCACCCCCGGTAGGGACCGGCCGGGTCGTCCAGGCCGGGCACGTCGTAGCCGCGGCCCCGGTCGCGGTGCAGCAGCATGTCCACCAGGAACACCGCCGCCCAGGCCGCGACGAACGAGCCCGCGGTGAACAGGAACGCCTGGAACGGGGCGAAGAAGCTCGGGGCGAAGAACACCACGTAGGCCGCTCCGGCGATCATGAGCACCCCGTCGAGCCCGGCCGCGGCGGGGCGCGGCAGCCGCACGCCAAGCGCCTGCAACACGATGCCGGAGGAGTACAGGTCCACCACGGCCGCGCCGACGATGCTCAACACCACCGCCAGCAGGTAGGGCACCAGGAACCAGGTCGGCAACTGCCTGGTCAGCCCGCCGATCGGGTCCTTGGCCACCCGTCCGGCCAGCCCCGGGTCGCCGGTGGACAGCAGCACGCCCGCCAGCAGCAGCACGCCCTGCACGGCGCCGCCGCCCAGCGCCGTCCAGCCGATCACCGAGCGGGGACGTGTGGCCGCGGGCAGGTAGCGGCTGTAGTCCGCGCCGCCCGCGACCCAACCCAGGCCGGTACCGGCGATCGCCAGCGTGATCCCGCCGAGCAGCGCGGGCAGCGAGCCGGTCGACCCGTGCGAGCTGAACAGGTGGGCCTGCGCCAGCTGGATGGCCAGGTAGGCCAGCGTCACCTCACCCACGATGAGCGTGATCCACCTCTGCACGCGCTGGATCAGGTGGTAGCCGTAGACCGCGAGCAGGATCGTCAGTCCCGCCATCACCAGGAAGCTCAGCACCAGCAGCGGGCCCCTGGCCAGACTCGGCGACAGCCTGCCCAGCACCGTCCTGGTCGCCAGCGCGCCCAGCGCCAGGCTGACGATCTCCCAGCCGATCAGCGAGGCGTAGGTCACCAGCATCGGCAGCCTGGCCCCGGCGTGCCCGAACGCGGCCCGGCTCAGCTTCATCGTCGGCACCCCGGTGCGCGAGCCCGCCAGCGCGATCAGGCCCACCAGCGGGTAGGAGGCCGCCAGCGCGATCAGGATCGCCAGCACCGCCTGCCACCAGGCAAGTCCCAGCCCCACCACGAACACCCCGTAGCCCACCGGCAGCATGCTCAGGTTGGCCGCCGCCCACACCCAGAACTGGCCGCGCGCGGTGCCGTACCGTTCCCCCGCGGGCACCACTTCGATGCCTCTTCGCTCCACGCCCACCCGGTGTGTCCCGCCCATCAGACCCTCCCACCGCTCCGGGATCGGAGTCTGCCGGTCACGCTGCCACAAAACCTCACCCACCTGCACCAATGCGCATAACGATGGGAGGAACAGTCGGCCCCCTGGTGACTGTCCGAACATGAAGGAGCACGTACAGGTCCAGTTACATCCCCGTATCGGGTGAGGAGAACGCTGACAGTCTCAGTACTGTTGAGTACATGGTTGGTGCCGAAGGGGCAGACGCAGGGGGCCGTGCGCCGCACTTCGACGTGGTGTTGCGCGGGTACAACACGCGCCAGGTCAACGAGCGGGTCACCCGACTCCAGTTCGACCTGCGCAACTGTGCCCGGGACCGGGAGCTCGCCCAGGGCCAGGCCGCCGAGCTGGCCCAGCTGCTCAACACCACCCGCGCCGAGCTGGCGAGGGTACGCCAGCAGCTGGCCGCGGTGGTCAACGCCCCGGTGACCGGCGCCAACGTGTCCGAGCGGGTCCGGCTGATGATGAGCCTGGCCGAGGAGGAGATCGCCGAGCTGCGGCGCAAGGCCAAGGAGCACGCCGACGCGACCCGTGCCGAGGCCGAGCGGTTCGCCACCACCAGCCGCGGTGAGGCCGAGCGCTACGCCTCCGCGGTCAAGGGCGACGCCGAGCGGCACGCCACCACGGTGCGCGGGGACGCGGACCGGCACGCCGCCGCGGTGCACGCCGAGGTGCAGAAGTTCATGGCCGATGCCCGGGTCGAGGCCGAGCGGCAGGGCACCGCCGTGGCCGCCCAGCGCCAGCAGGCCGCCGCCGAGAACGAGCAGCGCCGCGTGCAGGCCGAGGCCGAGTTCGCCCAGCGGCGTGCCCACCTGGACTCCGAACACGATCAGCGCAGCCAGCTGCTGGAGGCCGAGCACCAGCAGCGCGCTGCCGAGCTGGAGCAGCGCCGCCAGACGTTGGAGGCCGAGTACCAGCAGCGTGAGGCCGAACAGGCCCAGCGACGCCAGCTGGCCGAGAGCGAGCTGGAGCAGCGCCGTGAGCAGGGCGAGGCCGAGCTGGCCCACCTGCGCAAGCAGGCTCAGGAGGAGCTGGCGCAGGAACGCGCGAAGCTGGACACCGAGCACCAGCAGCGCGTGAGCGAGCTCGTGCAGCAGCGGGTCCAGCTGGAGTCCGAGCATGATCAGCGGCGTCAGGCGTTGGACGCGGAGCACGCTGAGCGTGCATCCAAGCTGGAGCAGCAGCGCGCGGACTTGGAGGCCGAGCACGAGCAGCGCGGCGCTGACCTGGAGCAGACCCGGCTCCGACTGGCCGCCGAGCACGAGCAGCGCCAGCAGCAACTGGATGCTGAGCACGCTCAGCGCGGGGCCGAGCTGGAGTCCGAGCACGAGCAGCGGCGTCAGGTCTTGGACGCCGAGCACGCTGAACGTGGTGCTGACCTGGATCAGCGGCGTACGACGTTGGAGGCCGAGCACCAGCAGCGTGTGACTGACCTGGCGCAGTCGCGGACGCAGCTGGAGTCCGAGCACGAGCAGTTGCGACAGACCCTGGAGTCCGAGCACGCGCAACAGCGGCAGCTGCTGGAGTCCGAGCACGAGCAGCGTGCTGAGGACTTGGAGAAGCAGCGCCTCCAGGGTGACGCGGACCTCGTCCAGCGGCGCCAGGCGCTGGAGGCCGAGATGCAGCAGCGCGGTGCTGAGCTCGAGCAACTGCGTGAGCGGGTCGAGGACGAACTGGACCAGCGCAGGCACCAGGTCGAGGCCGAGCTGAAGCAGGAACGCGCCAAGCTGGCCAGCGAGCACCAGGCGTCGCTGGCCGAGCTCACCGCGCGGCGCACCGAGCTGGAGCACAAGTACGCGGAGCACCACGACTCGCTGGACAAGGAGTACGACGAGCTGCGTGACAAGCTCGGCAAGGAACACGCCCTGCTGATGGCCCAGGGCAAGACCGAGTCCGAGCGGCTGGTGCGCGAGGCCTCGCAGGAGGCGGACCGCCTGGCGGCCGAGGCCCGGTCCAGTGGTGAGCAGGCGCTTGCGGTGCGGCGGCAGGCGCACGAGCAGGTCTCCGGCGTGCAGACCCTGCTGCGCGAGGCCCTCGCCGCCGTGCAACCCCTACCCGGCGAGTAACCGCCGCACCAGGCCCGGGTTGTGCCCCCCGCGCCCGGCGAGTCCCGTCCTGGGGGGCGTGAGTCCCGCTTTGTCGACGGTGAGTCCCGCTCAGGCGAGCGCGAGTCCCGCCCGCCTGGCCGCGAGTCCCGCTTACTGGCCTGCGGGTCCCGCTCTGGCGGGCGCGGGTCCCGCTTTGTCGACGGTGAGTCCCGCCCGCCGGGCCGCCAGTCCCGCTTTGGGAGGCGCGAGTCCCGCCCGCAGGCCAGTGAGTCCCGTCCAGCGGAGCACGACTCCCGCTCACTGGCCGGTGAGTCCCGTCCAGCGGAGCGCGAGTCCCGCCCGCAGAGCCGGCGAGCCCCGTCCAGGCGAGCGCGACCCCTGCCCCGTCGAGCGCGAGCCATGCTCATCCCGGTGCGCATCGCATGGCGGGGAATCCTCTGCGGCAAAGGGATTCCGTGCATCGTGACCGGTGACACCGCGTGCCTGAGTTGACACGGTGTCGATCGTGGGAGTTCACTGGGTGAGGAAGCACCTCGTTCGGTGAGGCTTCTGTGCGGACACAGGCCACTGACCCCCCAACGTCGAGAGACGTTCCGGGTCAGGACAGGTCTCCCCGGCCTAAGGGGTAACCCCAAGTGGCTTCCCGGCAACGGGATACGCCGTGCAGTGCCAAAGCTCTGACGAGAGGGGTGTGCGGCCGGTTGCTCGACCGGTGCGCGCTCCCCGTCGTGCGACACGACGAAGGGAGGTGGCGGGAATGAGTCCCGGAGACAGTCGAAGTCCGAAACCAGTACGTGTACCGGAGCTCGCCCGCCAGCACTGACCCGGGCGCGGCTCCGCGGTGTCGAACGGAGTCGACCGATGACCTTCCTGACCCGTCTTGTTGACGTCCTTTTCTTTCTGCGCAAGGAAGAAGTCCACAACGACCTGCTGCGAGCCGGTGCCGAGCCGGTGCACGCCCCGTCGCTGATGACGGTGCTGCACGGCGGCCGCCCGGTGCGCGGCTGAGCGGGAGCCCGCAGTGCGTGAGTTCCTGGCTGAGGGGTCGCCGATCGTCGAGGCCGCAGGGGCCTGGCGCGGCACCCAGACCAGAATTCGAGAGTTCCTCAACTGTAAGGAACCGCAGACCCCCTGCCGGATCGTGGACCTGGCCACGGTCGAGCGGCACCTGTTCGAGCTGCGCATGGCGCTGCCCTCGGCCGAACTGGTGCATGCCGTGCGCTGCGGGCAGGCGGCTGGCGTGCTCGGATCGGCGGCCCGCCTGGGCTGCCGGTTCGACGCGGCCACGCCCGGGGACGTGGATCTGTGCCTGCTCAACGGGATCGCGCCCACCGCGCTGTCCTACACCGGCACCGAGGACCTGGCTGACGTGTCCGACCGGGGCGTGCGACTGTTCGGAGTGGACGGTGAGCAGGGGCTGGATGCGTTGGCGGCCTTGGCCCCGGGTGCCGCGGTGTACTGCCGTGTCCCGGCGCCGGGTCCGAACGACTGCGGCGCCGTGCTGGGTGCGGCGGTCGAGGTGCTGGGCACGGCACGCTGGCTCGGGCTTGTGCCGTACGGCATCTCGTTCCGGATCGGCGCCTCGCTGGCGGAGTTGGTGGGCGTGCCCGCGTCCTGGCGCGATCACCTGCTGGTCTGCGCGGCGGGGATCCAGGAGGCGTTCGGCGAGCGCGGGGACCTGCGGCTGCTGGTGGAGCCGGGCGACTCGGTGGTGGCCGATGCCAGCGTGGTGATCGGCGAACTGGGTGCCGGTCCGTTGCCGACCTACTGCGTCTGAGGAGGATCAGCGGTGCTGGAGACGACCGTCGGCGTGTTCACCGGCACGCACGTGTTCGGGGAACTGGCCGGGGTGCGGGCGGGCCTGCTCGACGACGAGCAGTTCCTGCGCACCACGATGAACAACGCGCTGTACGCGGCGGGCGCGACCGTGTGCGAGGTGGTGTCCAAGCGGTTCGAGCCGCAGGGCGTCACGGTGCTGGCGCTGCTGTCGGAGTCGCACGCCTCGGTGCACACCTACCCCGAGATCGGCTCGGCCTTCGTGGACGTCTTCACCTGCGGGGACCGGGCCGATCCCGGCATGGCGGTGCGGCTGCTCGCCACCGCGCTGGGCGCCGCGGACAGTCGGGTGACCTCGTTGCGCCGAGGCGTGTAACCTCAACACTACTTCAGTAGTGAAATGGGGTAACCATGCGACTGCTCGCGCTCGGTGCCGTACTCCTGCTCGGACTCACCCAGGCGCCCGCCGTGGCTGCGGCGGGCGGCCTGGCCTGGCACCCGTGCGAACAGGACGGCACAGCGGACTGCGCGACGCTGACCGTGCCGGTGGACTGGGCCGACCCCGCACGCGGCACGTTCCCGCTCGCGGTGGCCCGGCGCAGGGCCACCGACCAGGCGGGCAGGATCGGCGCGCTGCTGATCAACCCCGGTGGGCCGGGGGCATCCGGCGTGTCCATGGCCCTGTCGGCCAACAGGTTCTTCGGGCCGGACGTGGTGTCGCGCTTCGACCTGATCGGCTTCGACCCGAGGGGTGTCGGCGCCAGCCAACCGATCAAGTGCACCTCGCGGCCGTCCGCGCGACCGCCGACCAGCCAGGCCGAGTTCCAGGCGCTGGCCGAGGCGAACCGGCGGCAGCGGGCGGACTGCCGCCAGCACTCGGGCCCGATCTTCGACCACGCCGACACGATGAGCGTGGTCCAGGACGTGGACGCGCTGCGCGCCGCCCTGGGCGAGTCGAAGATCAGCTACTACGGGGCCTCCTACGGCACGCTGCTCGGCCAGCAGTACGCCGAGCGCCACGGGGACCGGGTCCGCTCGATGGTGCTGGACGGCGTCATGGACCACAGCCTGCACCTGACTGAGTTCTCAGTCAGCGCCGCAGCCAGCGGGGAGGACGCGCTGGCGACCTTCGCCGACTGGTGCCAGCGGCAGGACAGTTGTGCGCTGCACGGCAAGCAGGTGCTCAGCTACTGGGACCAGCTGCTCGACGCGGCCGATCAAGGTCGCCTCGTCGAGCAGGTCGACACCATGCCCGCGTCGAGCTGGTACGTGATCCAGCACGCCTACGGCTCGCTCATCCGTCCCGACTTCCCCGGGCTGGCCCAGTGGCTGGCCACCCTGCGCATCACCGCCTCACCAGTGCCCCAGCCGAGTTCCGCCGAGACGGCCGGGGGCGAGTTGACCGACAACCCGCGCCCCGCCGTGTTCTGCCAGGACTGGACCCCGCGCGTGACCAGCTACGCCGACTGGCAGCGGATCACCGGCGCCGAGCGGGCCGCCGCACCACACCTGCGCTACTCCTCGGAGGCGCGCGAGGCAGTGCTGTCCTGCGTGGGCTGGCCGGAGCAGGCCGCCAACCCGCCCCGGCCCGTGCGACTCGGCCCCGGCCCGCGGATCCTGCTGGTGAACCCGCTGCACGACCCGGCTACCGGCTACTCCTGGGCGCAGGGCCTGCACCGGCAGGCGCCGCAGCGGACCGTGCTGCTCCGCTACGACGGCACCGGGCACACCGCCTACTTCCGCACCGACTGCGTGCGGCACACCGTGGACGACTACCTGGTGGCTCAGACCGTTCCGGCCACCGGCACCTCCTGCCCCGCGGCCTGAAGCCGCAGCGGCAGCGCCTCGATCCCGTTCATGATCGCGCTGTGCCTGCGGCGCACCTGCTCCGCGGGCACGAGGAGTTCGGCCGGGCTGAACCGCCGGACGAGCTGCCCCAGCGCGATCTCGCCTTCCAGCCGCGCGAGCGGGGCGCCCAGACAGTAGTGGATGCCGTGGCCGAAGCTCAGGTGGCCGGAGCCCCGGCCCGGGTCCAGTTCCGCAGCCCGGTCGAAGCGGTCCGAGTCGTGGTTGGCCGAGGTGATCGCCACCAGGACCACCTCGCCCTCGGGCACGGTCGTGCCGCCGATGTCCACCGGCTCGCTGGTGAACCGTGAGGTGGACATGCGCACCGGGCCGTCCACGCGCAGCAGCTCCTCGACCACCGGCGGCACGGACTCGGGGCGCTGGGCCAGTTCCCGCCACAGCTCGGGCCGCTGCACCAGGTACAGCGCGCCGTTGGCGATCAGGTTCGCCGTGGTCTCGTGCCCGGCGATCAGCAGCAGGATCGCCGTGGCCAGCAGTTCGCGCTCGGCCAGCTTGTCCCCGTCCTCGCTGGCGATGGTCAAGGCGGACAACAGGTCCTCGCCGGGCTCGGCGCGCTTCGCCGCGATCAGCCCGGTGAGGTACTCCACGATCGACCGGGACGCGGGCAGGCTCAGCTCGGACCTCTCCTGCACGAAGTCCGCGGTCCAGCGCCGGAACTGGGCGCGATCGGGCAGTGGTATGCCGAGCAGCTCGCTGATCACCGTGACGGGCAGCGGGAAGGCGAACCGCTCGACCAGGTCCACCGGCTCCCCGGCGGGCAGCGCGTCCAGCAGTTCGGCGGTGATCTCCGCCACGCGCGGTCGCAGCAGCTCCACCCGGCGCGCGGTGAACTCGCGGGCGAGCAGCCTGCGCAGCCGCGTGTGGTCGGGCGGGTCGGCCATCAGCATGTGCTTGCTGAAGATGCTCAACAGCTCGGTGGACGCACCGGCCGCGGCGAGCTTGCCGCGCATGATCTCGTTGAGCCGGTCGGCGTCCTTGCACAGCCGTGGATCGGTGAGCGCCGCCCGCGCGTCCTGGTAGCGGGTGACCACCCAGACCGGCAGTCCGTTGGGCATCACCGCCCGGTGCACCGGTCCCTGCTCGCGCAGCCGGGCCGCCACCTCGGTGGCCCGGTCCCAGTACTGCTCGCTGAACAGCGCGATCTCCGACTCCGGCACGGCAGTCCTCCCGGCAGGCGTGGTGGTCCCTCCATCATGCGTGCCAGCGGCAGGCGTGTCAGCGATGAGTTCCGAGATCGGACTCGCCGTGACCAGCGGGGAGCCGGAGCCAGGTCACCGGCCTGGCCCGCCCGGAAGGTGGCTTTCACTGCGTTGAACGCAGCGAATGGTCCTTTCGCGGCGAGTTTCGGCGCCGTCATGAAGGTGCCCTTTGAGACGCTGAACGTCCCGAACGGCACCTTCATGACACGGGGGCGGCCCCGTCGAGCTGGTGCGCGGTCAGCGCTACACCGTGCCGCACGCCCACGTAGCGAAGCTGCCCGGCGCGGTGGGCTGAGCCATCAGGGCAGTATCGGCAACACCGTGTGCAGCACGTCCGGCGAGGCGGTCGTCGTGCCCGTGCGGGTCGTGGTCGGCTTGGTGGTCGTGCTTCTCGTGGTTGTTGTCGTGACCGCGGTGCTCGTCGGTGCCCGTGTGGTCGTTGACACCGTTGTCGGCCGTGCTGACCTGGTCTTCGTCGGGACGAACGGGATCATCGTGCGCGTGGTCGTCACGACCGTCGCCGTCCCCGGCACCGGCTCGCTGCGCACCTCGGTGGCGCCTCTGGGGGCGGGGGCCTCGACCAGGTTGAGGCCCACCACCGCGCCGATCACCACCGACGCGAGCAGCGCGCTACCGGTGATCATCGCGCCGTCGAACAGCGCCCAGCTCCGGGACATGACCTGCTCACCTCCGTGCAGACACGGTTCCCCTGGACTACGCGCGGCACCCGCGTCCGGTTCACCCTCACTCCGGGGTGTGAACAGGTCAGCGGGGCGCCCGCGGCACCGCTAGCGTCGGATGACCGCCACCGCACCCGGGAGTACCGAGCCATGCTCAGCGAACTTCAGCGCAAGAACGTCGAATCCGTGTTCAACGCCCTCGACCACGACGGCAACGGCCTGATCGAACGCCAGGACATGACCATTCTCAGCGCGGGCATCATCGAGGTGTTCGAACTCGGCGAGGACTCCCCGCACCGCGCGGCCGTCACCGCCACGCACGAGGCCTGGTGGGAGCAGATCCGCTCCGGCGCCGACGCCGACGGGGACGGCAGCGTCACCAGGGCCGAGTTCACCGCAGCCGTCGACCGTGGCCTGCTGACCGATCCCGGTTACCTCGACGTGGTCACGGCCGCCGCCAACGCCTCCTTCGACGCCGCCGACATCGACCACGACGGCTTCCTCGACCGCACCGAACTCGTCGCCGTCTACAGCGGGGCGGGCATTGCCGCCGCCATTGCCTACTCCGCCTTCAACCAGATGGACACCGACGGGGACGGCCGGGTCAGCCGTGCGGAGTGGCAGCGCTCCGTGCACGGCGTTTTCACCAGCAGCGAGCCCGACATGCCCGGCGCCGACCTCCTCGGCAACGCCACCCAGCCGCAGTAACCGCGGCCGATCCGGCGGCGGCGCTGCCCGCAGGCTCACCAGTTCGCCGGTCGCGGCGACCCAGTCCGCGCCGGTAGTGGGTGGCCAGGCGCATCGCCTCACCGGCCACGGATGAGGCGCCAACCAGGTCGGCGGCTCTGACGCAGTCGAGGGTCTCCTGCACGGCAGTGACGTCCTCGACGTGGTGCAGCACCCCCACCACGTGCCCGCCAGGATCGGTCAGCGGCGAGTTGACCGGCGCCCACGTCATGGGTACGAACGCGCTCGACCCGTCGGGGCTGGGGACGTCGTAGCGCTGCACACCCATGTCGCGCGGGGTTCCCTGACACAACACGGGTCAGGTTCCGAACCCCGGACGCGGCGGGATTGTCCGGGAAGGCGTCGAACACGAACGCGCCCAACAGTTCCTCGCTGTGCCGCAGCGGGTCGCCCAACCAGACCGAACAGCCCATGGGCGCGGCAGCCGATCGCCGCGACCACGACGGCGACCAGCCATCCGGGCCGCGTTGGTGGTGCAGGCCAAGCGGTGCCCGCGCAGCAGAGAGCCGGACCCCGGCCTACTCGGGGTCGCGCCGACGCAGCCGACCGCTCACGATCTCCGTCGCGACGGAGATGATCGATCGCCCTTCCGCGAAGGACCTGGCTTGGATGAGTGCGAGCGCGTCGGTGATCTTGCAGGCACAGTCCACCGCGACGATGCCGGCCGCGCGGTTCACCGTCGCTTGGTGATCGGACTCTTCCAGCAGCGGCAGTGGCACGGAGTCATCCTCACTGGCGGTCACCTCCTGGGCGCTGAGAACGGTGTGGGTCACGGCATCGGCGATCCTGTCGAGCGGGACGGAAGCGCGAGCCGGGAGCCGGTGCGGGTGGAACACGGCCAACGCGCCGAGACAGGATCTCGCCAAGTGCAGGGGAGCGGCAGCGGTCGCGCGAATACCCGCGTCGAGCATCGCCGAGCCGTAGAGCGGCCAGCGGTGTTGGAGTTCGCGGCCCTGGACGGCGATGAGGCGACGCTCGGTGACGGCGTCGTGCATCGGTCCCTCGGCGAAGGTGGTCTCCAGGTCGTGCGCGGTCTGGGCGAGGTCGTCCGAGGCGACCACCAGTGCCTCGCAACGATGGCTGTCGAGCAGTGTGATGACGGTGCTGTCCGAGCAGGTTGCCTCGGCCACGGCCGTGATGAACTCGGGCGGTCTGGCGCCTTCGTGGTCGCGCCACCTCTTCAGGTTCTCGACGTAAACCCCATGGATCTGCACGGCGATGAGATGGCGTTGTTCGATCGCGCGGTGGATCTCGGCCAACCTCCGGTGGAACGCGCGGAGCGATTCCGGGCCTTCCTGTGCCTGCGCCTCGTGCCGTTCGGCGATCGCGGAAGCCCGGGTCGCGCGTTGCCGTTGGGCAGCGGCGACACGCATCGCAGCGTGGATCTTTCTCCCGGTTCTCAAGGGCTCGGCCACCGACTCAGGCTCCTCTCGGCGTCACATCGTTCTCCGACGACCGGACGCACCGAGTCGATCGGGGGTCCTGGGAGGCCACCGCACCGCGGCCCGGAGGACACGTGCTGCCTGCCGGTCACCGGTCATGGATTTCCTCCATCAGCAGCACGATCCCTCCCTGCTCACTGTTCAGCGGCGAGCAGCTGACCAGACAGGTAATGCGCTGGCCTCTGCGGTTCACCGCGTCGATGCGGACCGCGGGCATCGGCTTGTTCTGCGTCAGGCAGTCCTCGATGGTGGTGTGGAGCTTTTCTGCCGGCAGGCCGATGTCCAGGGCGAAGAAGTCCTGCTGCTGCACCTCCGCTGCTCGGAGCCCCCACAACTCCTGTGCTGTCTGGTTCCAGCTGCGCACCCGCCCGTCCCGGTCGAGCACGACCACACCGACCGCGATGCTGGCGAGCACGCCCTCCAGGAAGGCCCACGCCTCCTCCAGTTCGGCGGTGCGGGTCCGCATCTCCTCGTTCATCGTCTCCAGCTCCTCGTTGCCGGACTGGAGTTCCTCGTTGGTGGTCTCCAGCTCCTCGTTGGTCGACTGGAGTTCCTCGTTGGTGGTCTCCAGCTCCTCGATGCTGGACTGGAGTTCCTCGTTGGTGGTCTCCAGCTCCTCGTTGGTCGACTGGAGTTCCTCGTAGGCCGTCTCCAGGTCTTCCCGGTATTGTTTGAGGTCCTGCTGGAGCCGCGTCGTGTAGGTGACGTCGATGAACGTGATCGCGGCGCCCATCGACTTGTCGTTGGTGCTCGCCAGCGGCTGGAGCACGATGTCGAGGTACTGGACCTCGTTGCCGCCGTGCGGGTGCTCCACCGCCGTGAGCCGGATGGTCCGCCGTTCGCTGCGCACCTGTTCGACCACCGAGCGCAGTTCCGTCGGGCGGTAGGACACCTCCAGGTCGCGCAGTGGGCGGCCCACGTCCTGGGCGCTGAGCCCGAACTGCGTCCGCGCCTGACTGTTGATCAGCGCGGCGTTCTCGTTCTCGTCGAGAACGATCATGGCATGGGGCAGCGCGTCGAGGGCGAGGTCGCGCAGCAGTCTTCGGCGGGAGGCGTTGGCCGCCTCGGTGCCCATCGCCCCCTCGAACCTGATCGGCATCGCACTGCCCGAGGTGCTGCGGCCGCCACGACGCTTGAACACCCGCCTGCGCATGCTGGTGATCTCGAACCTCTCGCCGTCGGCCAGCAGCATTTCCGCCTTGCCGAGGAAGAGGTAGGCGTTCTCACGCAGGGCGAAGTGGAACCGGTCGACGATCTGCTTCTGCGTTTCGACGTTGAAGTACATCAGCGTGTTCCGGCACGTGAGCAGATCCAGCCGGGAGATCGGCGCGTCGCGGGTGATGTCATGCCGACCGAAGATCACCTTGCGGCGGAGGTCAGGGCGGAACACGAACCGGGAGCCGTTCGGTTCGAAGTACTTGTTCCGCAATTCGGGTGTGAGCGGGCTCAACGCCTTCTCCGGGTACACCCCGGCCCGTGCGCTCGCAAGGGCGTCCTCGTCGACGTCCGTGCCGTAGATCTTCACCCGCTTGGCGCACTCCTCCACGCCGAGGGCTTCGGCGAAGACGATCGCCAGCGAGTACGCCTCCTGACCGCTGGAGCAGCCCGCGCTCCACACGCGGATCTCCTCACCCGCGTCCGCGAGCAGGACGGGAAGAACCTCGTGCTGCAGGAACGACCAGGTGTCACTGTCCCGGACGAAGCTGGTGACGTTGATCAGGATCGTGTTGAACAGCTGCCCGAACTCCTCAGCGCTGGCCTCGAGCAGGTCCCGGTAGTCGGTGAACTCCCGGATCGACACTTCCTGCATGCGCTTGCGGATCCGGCGCTCGAGAGATGACCGCTTGTACCCGGTGAAGTCGAACCCCCGCGCGTCGCGGATGAAGTGCAGCAGGCTCTCCAGTTCACTGTTGGCGGGCTCGCCGGAACTGGTGGTCATGGGAAGCTCCCCGTCTGGGCCAGACCGGTGAGCACACCGCTGATCTCCTCGATCGGCAACACGAAATCGACTGCCCCGGTCTTGATCGCGGCGTCGGGCATTCCGCTGAAATCAGCCGAGTCGGGGTCCTGGGCGATCACCGTGCCGCCGCGGTCCTTCACCGCCCGCACCCCCATGGCGCCGTCGCTTCCGGTGCCGGTCAGCACGCACGCGATGGCCTGGGCACCGTACGCGCCCGCGATTGATTCGAACAACAGGTCGGCCGACGGGCGGAGGAAGTGCACCAGTTCGCTGCTCGAGAGCGTGAGCACTCCGTTGGTGTCCACGAGCAGGTGTCGGTTGGGCGGCGCGATGTAGACCGAACCAGGTTGCATGCGAACACCGTCCTGGGCGAGGACCACCCTCAGCTTGACGCGGCGGCCCAGGATGTCCGCGATCACCGTCTCGTGCCGGGGATCGAGGTGTTGCACGACCACCACCGGGATCCCGAACCCGGAGGGCAGTTCGCCGAGGACCCGGCCCAACGCCGTGACCCCTCCCGCTGAGGAGGCAAGGGCCACAATCCGATACGGCTCGGTCCGGACGTCGGCTTCGCCCGGGGTCGGCTGCGGCGTGTGCATCCCGCAAGCGTAGGCCTCGCCAGCGGAGCAAGGCAGGAGGCGAAGCCGATTGCCGGGCGGCGTTCGTGGCGGTCGACCGGGGCGGCACCGTTGTGCCTGCTCCCTTTTTCGCGTGGGGCTTGGGTTCTCGGCCGATCCGATTCGGCGCCAACAGGCCTTTGGCCACATCGCGACAACCCGACGCCGCCAGACCAGCGTCGTGCGGCACCCCCGCGACGGCTACTGGCCTGAGGTACCCGGCCCGGGCCACATCAAGCCAGTCGATGCGACGACACCGGCAGCGACATCGGCGAGCTCGCATCGGTTGGGCTGTGCTGCCAGGCGCAGGTTGTCCAGCGCCGTGTCCGCGTCGCAACCGAGCAGAGCCATGATCACGCCGATGGCCTGGTCGATCACGACCTGGCGCCGCAGGGCCTGTCGCAGTTGTGCGGTGACCGCGATCCGCCGCGTGAGGTGTGTCGCGGCGTTCAGCAGCAGTCCGGTGCTGTCAGCGGCAGCCTGCACCGCCAGCAGCGTCCGTGTGCTGAGCCGATCCGGTGTGCGTGAGTACAGGGCCAGCACGCCGGTCACCTTTCCATAGGCGCGCAGGGGATACGCGCAGAGGCTGTGCACCCCGGCAGGCAGTTCCCGCTGGGCATCGGACGCCCGGGTAGTCAGGATCGGCTGTCCGGTGCGCAGACACGCGAGGTGCGGTCCGTGTGCTGCGGTGTGCTGGATCCCGTCGATCAGCTCAGTCCCAGCGGAGAGCGCGGTCAGCACCTGTCCGTCGTGGTGCACGGTCAACAGCACCAGTGGCCGCTGGATCAGCGTTCGTGACACCGCATCCGCGATGTACCGCAGCGCCACCTCGATGTCGTCGGTGTCCAACAACACCGCTACCAGTTCCGCCACGACGGTGTCCATCAGTCCAGCGCCGCCGTGTCCGTCTTGGCTGAGCCACAAGTGCCCCCGCGCCATCTGTCGACCACTGAGGTGGACCCTTCGCCCGATCTGGGAGACTTGTCCCTCAGGGTGTCAGGCGAGGGCGTGAGCCGAACCGCCTGCCTGTGGCGGCATCGCGACAATGTCGAAATCTGGCCACCGGACAGGGCCGTAGCCGCACCCAGTCAGAAAAGCGAGCTTAGCTCGCGTATCAGCAGCGGGGAGCCCGGTGCCGAACAGCCCTGCCGGTCCGGGCGGGGTGTACTGGTCGGCTCCCAACTTCGCCGTCCTGTTCGCGATATCAACACTGTCCACGTGCGAGGCGGACAACCCCGCGAGCCTGGGTGTCACACGTCCTGGCAAGTCCAGTTCGGCGGCCTAGGCTGGTTTTGTGACCGCCAGTCCGCTAGCCGAATTCCTGCGCGCTCGTCGAGCGCAGGTGCGCCCCGCTGAGCTCGGCCTGTCCTCTTCCGGGACCCGCCGGGTTCCGGGACTGCGACGTGAGGAAGTCGCGGCGGCCGCCGGGATCAACGTGGATTACTTCGCCCGGCTCGAGCAGGGCCGTGAGCGCAACCCCTCGGCCCAGGTCGTCGAAGCGCTGGCCCGCGCGCTGCTCCTCGACGACGAGGCTCGGGCCCACCTGCACCGGCTCGCCGGCACGGTGGCTCCGGGCGGCCCGCCTGTCCGGTCGAAACCGCTTTCCCCGGAATTGGTGGCCCTGCTCGAGCACGGGGTGCGGGGACCAGCTCTCGTCCTCGACTCCCGGATGGACGTGCTGGCCGCCAACGTGCTCGCCCGTGCCTTGCACTCACCCTTCGGCAGGCTGGACAACCTCGCGCTCATGGTCTTTCTCGACCCCGCGGCGCGCGAGTTCCACCAGCCGTGGGAGCGTGCCGCCCACGCTGCGGTGGCGGATTTGCGCCGGGCGTGCGTGGCCGACACCGAGCACGCCCGGTTGGTGGAGCTGGTCGCGATCCTCACCCAGCACAGCCGGGAGTTCGCCAGCTTGTGGAGCAGCCGGCACGTTCGGGGCACCACCGCTGGTGCCGAGCGGTTCCGGCACCCCGAGGTCGGCGGCCTCACCCTGTACCGCCAGGGTTTCGACGTGCGCGACCACCCCGGCCTGCAACTGGTCGTCTACCTCGCGGAGCCGGGCAGTCCCGACGAGGAAGCACTTTCGCTGCTGGGGAGCCTGCACGCCACCCGGCAATCACCGGGCCGCCACCCCGCCTGAAGGCCGCGCCCGCACGACGGTCTTTGGTGGCCCTGCGGTGGATCGAACAGGACGCCCCAGTGTCCTCGCCGTCAAGAAGGAGAAAAGTGATGTCCGTACCGGTGACGCCTTCGGCGCGAAACGTTTTCGTCCCGCACGCGTTCCCCGAAAAGCAGATCGACCTCGGCGAGGTCGTCCTCAACTACGCCGAGGCCGGCACGCCCGACAAGCCCGCGCTGCTCCTGCTGCCGGAGCAGACGGGGTCGTGGTGGAGCTACGAGCCCGCCATGGGCCTGCTGGCAGAGCACTTCCACGTGTTCGCCGTCGACCTCCGGGGCCAGGGACGCAGCACCTGGACCCCTGGGCGCTACAGCCTCGACAACTTCGGCAACGACCTGGTGCGGTTCATCGCGCTCGCCATCCGGCGGCCGGTAGTCGTGGCGGGCTGCTCCTCGGGTGGGGTGCTCGCCGCCTGGCTCTCCGCCTACGCGCTGCCCGGCCAGATCCGCGGTGCGCTCTGTGAGGACGCACCGTTGTTCGCCTCCGAACTCACCCCGGCCCACGGGCATGGTGTCCGCCAGGGTGCGGGTCCGGTTTTCGAGCTGTACCGCGACTACCTCGGTGACCAGTGGTCGGTGGGCGACTGGGCCGGATTGGTCGCAGCCGCCCAGGCGTCACCGGCCAAGATGATGAGCCTGTTCAAGATGCCCGGGGAGCCGCCGCAGAACCTGAGGGAGTACGACCCGGAGTGGGCCCGCGTGTTCTTCGAGGGAACGGTCGGGCTCCACTGTCCCCACGACCGGATGCTGTCGCAGGTGAAGACCCCGGTGCTGATCACCCACCACGCGCGCACGACCGACCCGGAAACCGGTGAGTTCCTCGGTGCCTTGTCGGAGCTACAGGCCGAACGGGCCCAGGCGATCATCCGCGCGGCCGGCGTCCCCGTGGACTACCAGTCGTTCCCCGATGCGGCGCACGCGATGCACACTACCGAACCGGCTCGCTACGCCGCGGTCCTGACGGCATGGGCCGCGAAACTGCCCCCGGTTGCCGACACCTCGCCCTCCGCCGCCGCAAGCGCACACGTGTGAACACACTGCACCGAACTCCTCAAGTAATGTCGAACGACGGCCACGCCCGGCCGTCCAGGACGCGAGACGTCCACATGGGACGCCGGGCTCCCGGTCGGTCCGGGGCGGACGCACTGCGGGAAGCCGTCGAAGGCAGATAAAACAAAAGGTGGGAATACCGGGGGTTAGATCAAGACTGATCTAACCCCCGGTATTCCCACCTACTACTTCTGTACGCCGCCAGGGACTCGAACCCCGAACCCGCTGATTAAGAGTCAGCTGCTCTGCCAGTTGAGCTAGCGGCGCTCATCAGGATCTCTCCTGCTGACGGGAGAAACATTAGCACAGGGGGCGCGCCGATTCCCAATCGGCTGGTCAGAGGCGGTCTTGCCTGCTCAGCGGCCTGTTGGTGATGATCCACTCCGAGGTGAGCCGGGTCACGGCCGTATAGTTGGCGGAGTACCACCGGGGGAACGCGAGGAGACAGGCGTGGGCCACGGAAGAACGCCCAGGACGCGTCCCCAGCAACAGCACACCCCGGTGCCGGGGCACTATCCGGTCCGATTCGGCGAGGCCGAGCTGGTGCGCGACCACGACCGGCCGGGTGGCTGGCTGCTGACGGTGGGCGGGGTCGCGCAGTCCTATGTGGACCTGGAGGACCCGGCGCACCTGGAGTTCGAGTACGTGCGCAGGATCGGCGACGTGGTGGACTGCCTGCCCCCGGACGGCGCACCGCTGGAGGTGCTGCACATCGGCGGCGGCGCGTGCACCCTGCCGCGCTACATCGCGGTGACCAGGCCGGGGTCGCGTCAGCTGGTGATCGAGGCCGACGGCGGGCTGGTGGACCTGGTCCGCGAGCAGCTGGACCTCAGGTCGGTGCCGAGGCTGCGGGTGCGGGTCGGTGACGGCAGGGAAGGCGTGGCGAGCAGGCACCCCGACAGCGCGGACCTGATCGTGCTGGACGCCTTCGAGCGGGCGCGGATGCCCTCGCCGCTGGCGACGCTGCAGTTCGTCACCGACGTGCACCGGGTGCTGCGCGAGGACGGCACCTACGTGGTCAACCTGGCCGACGGCGGCAACCTGCGCTTCGCCCGCAGGCTGGTGGCCACGCTGCGCGCGGTCTTCGGGCACGTGGCGGTGCTGGCGGAGCCGGGTGTGCTGCGCGGCAGGCGGTTCGGCAACCTGGTGGCGGTCGCGTCCCCGGCGCCGCTGCCCATGGCGCTGCTGGCCCGAAGAGCCGCGGCGGCCATCTTCCCGGCGCGCTGCGTGCCCGGGGAGGAGTTCAGCGGGGCGGCCGAACCACTGACCGACGAGTCCCCGGTGAGCTCCCCGGAGCCGCCGCCGGGCACCTGGGGACGTAGTTGAGCGTTGTTTCACACGTTCGGGGGAGCGTTTCCGGCGCCAGGACCGAGTAGACACTGCCTCGGTACGTCCGCTTGGGCGATTGCCCACCCCCGAACCACCTAGGAGCGAGCCCACCGGCGTGAACGACGACCCGGAGCAGCACGGCACTGGCACGCACTGGCGCGTCGGGCTGGCGCGCGCCTGGGCGGAGGAGCTGAGCACCACCGTCTTCGTGCCGATGTCCCAGGCGCGGGTGGAGCGCATGCTGGCCAAGCTGGTGGACCTGCTCGTGGACGCCCTGTGCGCGGACCCGTTCGACACCGGCCCACTGGGCGAGGTCGGCGCGGAACTGGTCGCCAGGTCCATCTCCGGCCGCACCACCCTGCCCACCACGCTCGGCCTGCTGGGCACCCGGCTGCTGGCGATGCCCGCCGAGCTGGCGCCAGCCGACCTGCCCGAGCGGGTGGTCGGCGTGCTCAGCGCGGTGGCGGGCGGGTACGCGGAGGCGTTGCGGGAGCGCACCTTCATCGGCCAGGAGAGCCTGAAGACCTCGCTGGTGCAGGCGAAGCGGGATACCGAGCGCACCCTCGCGGAGAGCGAGGCGCGGCTGCGCGCGATCTTCTCCTCCTCGGCGGTCGGCATCGCGATCAGCGAGCCGGACGGGCGGTTCCTGCAGACCAACGAGTCCCTGCGGGAGATCCTCGGTTACGACGCCACCGAGCTGAGCCAGATGACCATGCAGGACCTGCTGCACCCGGACGCGGCCGGGGACATCGGCGCGTGCTACGCGGAGGTGCTCGCCGACCGGCGCCGCCGTTTCCGCGAGCGGGGCAGGCTCACCCGCAAGGACGGCGAGGCAGTCTGGGCCTACCTGGCGGTCTCCGTGCTGCGCGACGACGCCGGAGCGCCCACGCACGTGGTGACCATGGTCGAGGACGTCACCGAGCTGCACCTGCTCGGTGACCGGCTCGGGCACCAGTCCCTGCACGACGCGTTGACGGGCCTGCCCAACCGGCAGTACTTCATGTCCACTGTGGAGGGTGTGCTCGGCGGCGAGCCGAGCTCCAGCCGGATCACCCTGTTCCACTTCGGACTGGACCGCTTCACCGTGGTCAACGACGGGCTGGGCCAGCACATCGGCGACCGGTTGCTGCGCGCGGTGGGCAAGCGGCTGGAGGAGGTCTTCGCCGAGGAGAAGGCGATGGTGGCGCGGCTGGGCGGTGACGAGTTCGCGGTGCTGCTGGAGAGCTCCGAGGACACACCGGGCGTCACCGAGTTCATCGGCCGGACCATGGCGCGGCTGGCCGAGCCGGTCTACCTCGACGGGGACGGCCTCGCCGTGACCACCTGCGTGGGCATCGTGGACCGGGTCGCACACGGCACGGACCCGATCGAGCTGTTGCGGGCCGGGGACATGACCCTGCACCGCGCCAAGCGCAGGGGCGCGGGCCAGTGGGACCTCTACGACCCGCAGCAGGACTCGGTGGACCGGGACCGGTTCCGGCTCGCGGCGACCATTCCCGGCGCCTTGCAGCACAACCAGCTCGACGCGCTGTACCAGCCGGTGCTGCGCCTGAGTGACGAGTCCATTCTCGCGCTGACCACCCGCGTCACCTGGACCCCGCCGGGCCGGCCGCTACACCGGCACGATGCCGTGCTCGCACTGGCCGAGGAGACCGGGGTGGTGCTGCCCGTCGGCCGGTGGCTGATGGAGCGGGCCTGTGAGCAGACGGGCGCCTGGCGCGACCGGTTCGGCGACCGGGTGCCGCCGGTGGTGGTGGACCTCTCGCCCAGCCAGGCGCGTGACCCCGACCTGGTCGGCGTGGTGCGCCACCTGCTCGGCAGGTCCGGGCTGGACGCGTCCTGGCTGCGGCTGGGCTTCGTGCTCGCCGGGGACGCCCAGGACGAGGAGATCATCGACAACGTCATGGTGCTGGCCGAGATGGGCCTGGGCACCGTGCTGTACCGCTTCGGCAGCGAGCACGTGGATCTGTTGCAGGCCATGGAGTTCCCGCTCAACGGCGTGGTGCTCGACCGCAAGCTGACCGACTCGCTGGTCGACGAGCACGCCGCGCTGGTCACCACGCCGGTGGTGACCGCGCTGGTGGACTTCGTGCACAGCTGCGGGCTGCCCGTGGCCGCGCTGGGCGTGAGCAGTGAGGGGCACCTGCAACGGTTGCGGTCCGTGGGTGTGGACGCGGGCCAGGGTGAGGTGCTGGTGCCCTCCAGTCCCGCGACCGCGATCACCGAGCGGCTGTCTCAGCTGCCGTAGGCCGTCAACTCGGCCAGGTAGCCGTCCCGCACCCGTGCGGGCAGCCAGGCGATCTCGAAGGCGTTGCGCTGCAACTGGATGACCTCCTGCCTGGTGAGGTCCATCGCCTCGTGCAGCGCGAGCAGGTTCTCCGTGAGGTAGGCGTCGAAGTAGGCCGGGTCGTCGGAGTTGACCGTCACCCGCAGCCCCAGGTCCAGCAGGCGCCGCACCGCCTCGTGGTGCAGCCGCCCGGTGACGAACCTGTTGGACACCGGGCAGACGGTCAGCCCGATGCCCCGGCGCAGCAGCTCCCCGGGCAGCTCGGGGTCGTCCAGCGCGTTGATGCCGTGGTCGATCCGGTCCACGCCGATCTCGTCCAGGCACTGCCGGATGTGGGCCACCGAGTTCTCCTGGTCGACGTCGCAGTGCGCGGTCAGCAGGTAGCCCTCGGCACGGGCCCGTGCGAACACCGCCGCGAACTTGGCGGGTGGGTTGCCGCGCTCGTCGGAGTCCAGCCCGACACCGATGATCCAGTCCCTGAACGGCAGGGATTCCATCAGCGTGGCCATGGCGTACTCGGCGGAGAAGTCGCGCAGGAAGCACATGATCAGCTCGGCACGCAGGTCGAGCAGCCGCCGCGCGTCCACCAGGGCACGGCGCAGCCCGCGCACGACCGTGCCGAACTCGACCCCGCGCGAGGTGTGCGCCTGCGGGTCGAAGAAGACCTCCGCGTAGCGCACCCGCTGGCTGTGCGCCTTGCTGAGGTAGGCCCAGGCGAGGTCGTAGAAGTCCTGTTCGGTGCGCACCACGCCGACCCCGTCGTAGTAGCCGACGAGGAAGGAGGCCAGGTCGTGGAAGGAGTACGAGGCGCGCAGCGCCGCGGCGTCGGGGTAGGGCAGGGTGACGCCGTTGCGCGCGGCCAGTTCGAACTTCAGCTCTGGTTCGAGCGTGCCCTCGATGTGCAGGTGCAGCTCGCACTTGGGCACGTCCCGGATGAACTCCGCAAGCTCGCTCATCAGAGCAGTCTGGCAGCCTCGGCCATCCGGTCCAGCCGCTCGAAGGGTTCCTGGTGCGGGCAGCTGGCGCACTTGGCGAAGCCCGCCTGGTAGATCAGGCAGCAGGAGACCCTGCGGACCAGCCGAACGGGCGGAGATCCCGCCCGAACGGCCACCTCCACGAACCTCGGCACCGGCATCGGCGCGCCGATCGCGGCCGCCAGCTCGGTGGCCTGTGCCGCGCCCCGGTCCGGATCGCCCAGCCCGCGCCAGGCCCGCAGCAGCACGTTGGCCAGCGAGTCGGCGGTGATCGCCCACAGCGGGCGCACCCGCGTGCCGGATGCCTCGGCCAGCACCGGCAGCACCGCCTCCAGGGCCGTGCGCAGCCGTCCGGGCAGCTCGTCCACAGTGGACAGCAGCCTGGTCGGCTGCGCGTTGAGCAGGCGGCCCTCGGGGTTGATGTGCAGCCGCACCCCGGACAGCTCCGGGTCGGGCGCGAGGTCGACCTCGGCCAGCCTGGTCAGGAACGGGGTGAGCAGGATCGAGCTGGTGGTGTACCACCAGAGCGTGCCCGCGACGCGCCGGTCCGCGGTGGCCCACTGCCGCCCGGACAGCGCGACCAGTTCGGCCACGACCCCCGGGTCGGTCAGCGCGTCGGCGGTCACGATCCGGTCAGCCATGGGACAGGAACTCCGCCAGCGCGACCACGGAGTCGGCGTTGCGCACGCCGGAGACCCAGTTGGCGTAGGGCAACACGAAGAAGCGCTTGTGCGCGATCGCGGGCAGCCCGGCCAGTTCGGGGCGGGAGAGCAGGAACTCGGTCATCTGCTGTGCCTGCGCGTCGTCGTTGGCGTCGATGGTGATCACGTCCGGACGGCGCGCGACGACCTCCTCCCAGGAGACGTGGATCCAGCTGTCCGCGACCTCGCCGAACACGTTGCGGCCACCGGCACCCGAGATGATCGAGTTCGGGGCCGCGAACCTGCCCGAGGACAGCGGTTGCTTGTCACCGCAGCAATCGTAGTGGAAGACCTGCGGCGCCGCCGCGCCCGGCTTGCGCGCCCCGGCGATCTTGGCGCGCTGCTCGGCGACCAGCTTCTCCGCCCGCTCGGGGACGCCGAAGATCCGGCCCAGGTTGAGCAGGTCGGTGAAGGCGGCCTCGATGGGGTCGACCAGCCCTCGGTTGGTCTTTCCCTGCTGGCGGCAGGCCTCGGTCAGCTGGTAGGTGGGCACGCCCAGCGCGGCCATGCTGTCCGGGGTGACCCCGCTGGCCTCGCTGAACCCGTAGTTCCAGCCCGCGAACACCAGGTCGGGGGAGGCGCCGAGCACCACCTCCTTGCTGATGTACTTGTCCGACAGCCGCTTGACCGAGGCGAACTCCTTGGCATACGGGGACTTCACGTTCTTGTCCTCGATGCCCGCGTACCCGGCCACATGATCGGCCAGCCCGAGGGCCAGCAGCATCTCGGTGGTGTTGATGTCGTTGCTGACCACCCGGGTCGGCACCTTGTCGTAGGTGACCTGGCGGTCGCAGTTGGTGATCGTCACCGCCTGCCCCGCGCCCGCCGGGGTGGGCGCGGGCGTGGTGCCGCAGCCCGCGAGCAGGGCGGCCAGCGCCACCGTGACGAGCACGCGTCTCATGGATTCTCCTTGCTGGGGAACAACAGTTGGGGTCGGCCGCTGGCCGGGTGGGCCACCAGGTGCGGGCGCACGCCGAACACCTGCTCGACCAGGTCCTCGGTGAGCACCTGCTCGGGAGTGCCCGCCGCCACGACCAGTCCGGCCCGCAGCACGTAGATCCGGTCGCAGTAGCCCGCGGCCAGGTTGAGGTCGTGCAGGGCTGCCACGGCGGTCATGCCCAGCCCGGTCAGCAGGCGCATCAGCTCGTGCTGGTAGCCGATGTCCAGGTGGTTGGTCGGTTCGTCGAGCACGACTAGTTCGCCGTTCTGGGCCAGTGCCCTGGCGATCAGCGCGCGCTGCCGCTCCCCGCCGGACAGGGTCAGTACGCTGCGGTCCGCCAGTTCGGTCAGCCCGACCAGGTCCAGCGCCCGCTGGCAGGCCTCGGCGTCCTGCGCGCCGCCGCCCTCGTGCGCGAACCGGCCCATGGTCACCACCTCGCGCACGGTGAAGTCGAACTCCATCGGCGAGTCCTGGGCCACCACGGACATCCGCCTGGCAACCTGCTTGGGCGGCAACGAGAACAGGTCCTCCCCAGCCAGCCAGACCGCACCGCCGGTGGGCCGCAGCGCGCGGAACACCGAGCGCAGCACCGTGGTCTTGCCGCTGCCGTTCGGCCCGACCAGGCCGACCACCTCACCGCGTGCCACGGCCAGGCTCACGTCCCGCACGATGGCCTGGCCACCGACCTCGTAGCGCAGCCCGCGCGCGTCGAGCAGACTCACGAGACCTCCTCGCTGGTACTCGTCGCTCTCACGACGCCACCCCACCGAAGGCGTAACTCCTGCGCCGCAACAGGAACAGGAACACCGGCCCGCCGAACACCGCCGTGATCACACCCAGGGGCAGTTCCTCGGGCGCCACCACCATGCGGGCCGCCACATCGGTCCACACCAGGAACAGGGCGCCGAGCAGCGCGCTGGCGGGCAGCACCCTGCGGTGCCCGGCGCCGACCAGCAGCCGCACCAGGTGGGGCAGCATCAGCCCGACGAACCCGATCGCCCCGGCAGCCGCCACCACCGCACCGGTGACCAGGGCCGTCACCAGGTACAGCCCGGTGCGCACCGCCCGCACGTCCACGCCCAGCGTGCCCGCGGCCTCATCGCCCATGGCCAGGGCGTCCAGCGCTTTGGCTTGCACGGCAAGGTATCCGAGCCCGAGCACGGCGGCGATCGCCGGGATGAGCAGGTTCTGCCACGAGGCGCCGCCCAGGCTGCCCAGCAGCCAGAAGATCGCCGTGCGGGCGCCCTCCGCGTTCGGCGCCAGGTAGATCAGCAGGCTGGTCATCGCGGAGAACACGTAGGCCATGGCCGTACCGGAGAGCACCAGCCGCAGCGCTGGCAGCCGCCCACCGGTCCTGGCCAGCGCGAACACCGCCAGCATCGCCGCCAGCCCGCCGAGGAAGGCGCCCGCGGTCAGGGCCCAGCTGCCCAGCCAGGCCAGCGCCCCGAACAGCAGCACCGAACTCGCGCCCACCGAGGCCCCGGAGCTCACGCCAAGCAGGAACGGGTCCGCCAGCGCGTTGCGGACCAGTGCCTGCACGGCGACCCCGGTGGCCGCGAGGCAGGCGCCGGCCACCGCGCCCAGCAGCACGCGCGGCGCCCGGACCTGCCACACGATCGCGTCGCCAGGTTGGGTGACACCGTGAGTGGCATGACTGGCCAGTACGGAGAACACCTCGCCGACGGACAGTGACACCGGACCGAGCGCAACCCCGAACAGCAGGGTCACGAGCAGTAGTGAGGCCATCGCGATCAGTAAGAAGGTGAACCGGGCCCGGGGTGCGAACGGGGCCGAACTGCGTGCAGCAGGCATCGGGTGCCGGCCTCCAACACCTCGTGGGGGTCTTCGCGTGCCGTGGCCGGTCTCCTGGCTGACGGGTACTTCGACCACGGCTTGCCTTCCCAGGTGCTGCCACCCAGTGACCCCGGTTCGCGCCGGGTACGCCGTGGACTCCCGATCACAGTGGCGAGGGCCGCTCCGGTACCGCACCGGATTCCCGTCACCACGGCCTGGTCACGGTAAGGAGCCGTCGGCCGCGCTGTCAACGTGACCTGGTTGGGGGACGCGTGAGTTGACAGGCGGGCGTGCGGTCGGGAGCATTCGCGCAGGCGAGTCGGGGAGTGAGCGGTGACCCAGCTGCGTCAGGTCCAGATCGTTGTTCCGGTGGCGGATTCGGGGTTCGAAAGCCCGTTGCCCCCGTTGACGACAGGTTCGGGAACTGTGGTGCTGCCCTGGCCGAGACCGGCCACCGACCTGTCCTGCGCGCGCTCCAGAACCGTCCCGGCCCTGGTGCTGGAGAACGAGCTGGTCCGCGTGACCGTCCTCACCGGACTGGGTGGGCGGCTGCATTCGCTGTGGCACAAGGAGGACGAGCGCGAGCTCTCCGCCAACCTACCGGTGTTCTCCCCGGCGGGCGGCTCGCTGGTGTACGCGGCCACAGTGGACGGTCCCGGCGGGGACCCGGTGCTGCGGCTGTGGGAGTGGGACCAGGTGCTGGACCTGCCCTACCAGGTCGACTTCTGGCTGCCCGCCGGATCGGACCGGCTGCACGTGGGCACCCGGGTGCGGGCCGGTGACCCCCGGCCAGGCTGGTGGCGTTTCGCCGACGACGAGCCCGCCGAGCTGCTGTGCGCCGGATCTGGTTGGGGTGCACTGGAACTGTTCAGGATGAAGACCTCGCTGCGGCCAACCCCGTTCTCCTGCCTGGGTTTCGAGCAGCAGCCCTGGCTGGACCTGTTGGCGGGCAACATGCCTGCTGGTGATCCGAACAGTGCTCCTGGCCGCAGTCTCGTCGGCAGGCACTGGCGCTACCTGCTGGAGCACGCACCGGAGAACTGGCTGTCCGCGTACCACCTGGGCACGGCCCGCTGGTTCGCCCGCGACCTGGAGGGTGCGGTCGCCGCCTGGCGCCGGTCCATCGAGCTGGCGGTGTCCCCGTGGGCGATCCGCAACCTGGCCGTGGCCGAGTACCACCGCGGCCACGTGGTGGAGGCCGCCGAGCTGCTGACGGCCGCTGCCTGGTCGGCGCCCCAGGTCCCGCAGCTGTGCGAGGAGGCCCGCGGCCTGCTGCTCGTCACCGGCCAACCCGCCGAGGCCGACGCCCTGCGCCAAGTCCAGACCCGCCCCTGACCGCGAGTCCCGCAAGCGCAAACACGCCGTACCGGAAGCGCCGACACGCGGTATCGGAAGCGCCGACACGCGGTACCGGAAGCGCCGACACGCGGTACCGGAAGCGCCGACACGCGGGGGACAGCGCGTGTCGGCGCTTCGCGTACCGCGTGTCGGACGTTCCCGTACGGTGTGTTTGCGTCAGGCGAACGGGCGGATGTGGGCGTTGGCGGCGAGCAGGGCGGCGCGGACCTGGCGTGCAATCCGCACGGCGCCCGGGGTGTCGCCGTGCACGCACAACGACTGGGGCCGCACGTCCACCTCCGAGCCGTCCACGGCGATCACGGTGCCCTGCAAGGCCATTCGCGTGCAGCGGGCCACCACCTCCTCGGCGTCGTGCACCACGGCCCCGGGCAGTCGGCGGGACACCAGCGAGCCGTCGGGGTTGTAGGCGCGGTCCGCGAACGCCTCGCGCACCGTGGTCAGCCCGGCGGCCTCGGCCTGCACGAGCCACTGCGAACCGGGCAGGCCGAGCACCGGCAGTCGCGGGTCGTACAGCCGCACGGCCTCCACCACGGCGGCGGCCTGCTCGGCGTGCGTGACGATCGCGTTGTACAGCGCGCCGTGCGGCTTCACGTAGCGCACGCGGGTACCGGCGATGCGCGCGAACCCGTCCAGCGCCGCGATCTGGTAGACGACGTCGTTGGTCAGCTCCGCGGGCGCCACGTCGATGAACCGCCTGCCGAACCCGGCCAGGTCCCGGTAGCCGACCTGGGCGCCGATCACCACGCCCCGTTCGGCGGCCTGCTCGGTGATGCGGCGCAGCACGGTGGGGTCGCCCGCGTGGAAGCCGCAGGCCACGTTGGCACTGGACACCAGGTCGAGCAGGGCCTCGTCGTCGCCGAGCTGCCAGATGCCGAAGCCCTCACCGAGGTCGGAGTTCAGGTCGATCGCGGTCATGGGGTGCAGTCTCGCACCCGGGGCGCCGTGTGCAGAAATAGAGCACTTTCTGCACAATAGTGCTTGTTAGTAGATGTTACGAACATTAACAGTCGCCAGAACTCTTGACGGGCACGCGCGCGCACGCCACCATCGGTCAGCGAGAGATCCGATGTCTCCCTGCCGAACGGAGGATCCCCTCGTGCGCTTGCCCGGTGCGCGCAGGATCGCGGGTTGCTTCGTCCTCGCGCTGAGCACCCTGTTCCCCATGCCCGCCAGCACCGCCGAGGAGCAAGTGCCGGTCTCGCCCCAGGTCGTGCCGATCAGCCCGAACGACACGCCCGCGCAGATCATCGCCAAGGCGGCGCAGGTGGTGCCCTCCCCGCGCCAGCTCGCCTGGCAGCGCCAGGAGCTGACCGCCTTCGTGCACTTCGGGGTCAACACCTTCACCGGGCGCGAGATCGGCACCGGCCAGGAGAGCCCCGAGGTCTTCCAGCCCGACCAGCTCGACACCGACCAGTGGATGAACGCCCTGCGGGACGCGGGCTTCCGCAAGGTGATCTTCACCGCCAAGCACCACGACGGCTTCCTGCTCTACCCCTCGCACTACAGCGGCTACGGGGTCGCGGCCAGTTCCTGGCGTGCGGGCAAGGGCGACGTCGTGCGGGCCTTCACCGACTCCGCCAGGAAGTTCGGCCTCGCCGTCGGCATCTACCTGTCCCCGGCCGACCTGCACGAGGCGCTGCCCGGTGGCCGCTACGGCAACGGCAGCAGGGCGGTGCCCACGAGCATCCCGGAGAACCCGGCCGACTCGACCGGCCGCACCTTCCCGGTGACCGCCGACGACTACAACCGGTACTACCTCAACACGCTCTACGAGCTGCTCACCCGGTACGGCAAGGTGGACGAGGTCTGGTTCGACGGCTTCAACCCGATCCACGGCAAGTCGCAGACCTACGACTTCCCGGACTGGATCAAGCTCGTGCGCGCGTTGCAGCCCGAGGCCGTGATGTTCGGCGGGGTCGACCTGCGCTGGGTCGGCAACGAGGACGGCACGGCGCGTACCGGCGAGTTCAGCGTACTTCCCTTCCACGGCAAGGCGGACGGCGCGCAGGACCTGCCCACTGTGGCCGCCGAGGAGTCCGCGGCCGACCTGGGCAGCGACGCCGTGCTGGCCAAGGCCGGTGGCGGCGACTTCCTCAAGTGGGCGCCCGCGGAGTGCGACGCGCGGCTGGAGTCCACCTGGTTCTGGCACCCCAACCAACCGCCCAAGTCCCTGGACTCGTTGGTGGACATGTACTTCGACTCCGTGGGCCGCAACTGCCAGCTGCTGCTTGACGTGCCGCCGGACGACCACGGCCGGTTCACCGCCGCGGACGTCGCACGGCTGCACGAGTTCGGCGCGCGGATCAGCGGCATGTTCGCGCACGACCTGGTCCGCTCGACCAGCCGGGAACCGGACGGGTCGTTGGTCGCCGAACTCGTTGGCACCAAACGGGTCGAGGTCGTGTCGGTGGCCGAGGACCTGCGCGCGGGGCAGCGCGTCACCGGGTTCGAGGCACAGGCGTGGAACGGCTGCGCCTGGTACCCGGTGGCGACTGGCACGGCGGTGGGCAACAAGCGCTTGCTACGGCTGAGCAAGCCGGTGGACACGAGCAGGCTGCGGGTGCACGTCACCTCGGCCAGGGCCGCGCCGATGATCAAGCTCGGCGCGTACGGCTAGGGCAGCAGACCGGCCCGACGTGCGGCTACCACCGCGGCGATCCGGGAATGGCAGTCGAGCTTGCGCATCGCGCTGCGCAGGTACGCCTTGACCGTCTCGGGCAGCAGGCCCAGCTGGTCGGCGGTGGCTGCGTTGGTCTGCCCCTGGGCCACGCAGGACAGCACGTCCAGCTCCCGCGGCGACAGGCTGGGCGGCTCCTCACCGGTACGGCTGCCGGAGGCCGAGGCCAGCTTGGCGCACACCTCGTGCACCCGGTGCCGCAGTCCCTGGTCGGTCAGCTCCTGGGCGAGCACGCGCAGTTCGGCGTGGGCGGAGCGGACCTCCTCCCAGCCGGGACCGCTGCTGGGCGCGGGCTTCTGTGCCTGCTCCATGCGCCTGCGCAGCTCGTCCCGCACGGCCAGGTTCTGCTCCAGCTCGCGCGCGGCCTCCACGGCCTGGGTGATGATCCGGTCGCCCAGGGGCAGCGCCTGGCGCAGCGCCCCGTAGAGCATGGCGCGCACCGAACGCTGCACCACCACCGGCACGGCCAGGATCGAGCGCAGCCCCTCGGCGCCCACCGGCCGGTCGTACTGGTGGCTGATGGTCTGCGCGTTGGAGTAGTCGGTGACGGCCAGCGGCCTGCTCATCGCCAGCGCCTTGCCGCCCAGCCCGCGCCCGGTGCAGACGGCCAGGCCCAGCAGCGAGTTGGTGGTCGTGCCGGACAGCTCCGACAGGTGCAGCTGGCGACGGTCGGTGACCACCCCGCCGAAGGCGACCGGCAGACCGGTGGCCCCGCGCAGGGCCAGCAGTGTGCGTCGGATCTCGGCGGCGTCCTCGGCGGTCATCTGCTCACCTCCGTGCTCTCGCCCCCGTCCGGGGGTAGCGGGCGTGCTGGGTTCGTCACACCATCGCATCAGAGTAGGACACGTGGAGGAACTGTGGCGCATGCAGCCTTTCGGGAGGCTCGGGACTTTCTGCTCACGCACCGTGAGGACTACGCAGCCGCTCGCGGGTTCCGCTGGCCCGAGCTGACCGAGTTCAACTGGGCGCTGGACTGGTTCGACGTCATCGCGGCGGACAACGACCGGCCCGCGCTGTGGATCGTGGAGCCCGACGGCAGCGAGGCCAAGTGGTCCTTCGCGCAGCTGGCGCGCAAGTCCAACCAGGTGGCCAACTGGCTGCGGGCCCAGGGCGTGCGCCGGGGTGACCGGCTGGTGCTCATGCTGGGCAACCAGGTGGAGTTGTGGGAGACGATCCTGGCCGCGATGAAGCTGGGCGCCGTGGTCATCCCGGCGACCCCGCTGCTGGGCACCGCGGACCTGGCCGATCGGATCGAGCGCGGGCACGCGGCGCACGTGGTGACCACCAGCGCCGACGCCCCGAAGTTCGAGGGCGTGCCGGGGGACTACACCCGCATCGCGGTGGGGGAGCGGGTGCGCGGCTGGCTGCGCTACGCCGACGCCGAGTGGGCCGACCACGAGTTCGAGCCGGACGGGGTCACCCGCGCCGAGGACACGCTGCTGCTGTACTTCACCTCCGGCACCACGGCCAAGCCGAAGCTGGTGGAGCACAGCCACGTGTCCTATCCGGTCGGGCACCTGTCCACCATGTACTGGATCGGGCTGGAACCCGGTGACGTGCACCTGAACATCTCCTCGCCGGGCTGGGCCAAGCACGCGTGGAGCAACGTGTTCGCCCCGTGGAACGCCGAGGCCACGGTGTTCATCCACAACTACACCCGGTTCGACGCGGCCACCCTGCTCGGGCACATGCAGCGCTGCGGGGTCACCAGCTTCTGCGCCCCGCCGACCGTGTGGCGCATGCTCATCCAGGCCGACCTGAGTCAGCTGAGCACCCCGCCGCGCAAGGTGGTCGGCGCGGGGGAGCCGCTCAACCCCGAGGTCATCGAGCAGGTGAGCAGGGCCTGGGGCGTCACCATCCGGGACGGCTTCGGGCAGACCGAGACCACCGTGCAGGTGGCCAACACCCCCGGCCAGCCGGTGAAGCCCGGCTCGATGGGACGGCCCGTGCCCGGCTACGAGGTGGCGCTGGTCGACCCGGTCACCGGGCAGGTCGGCGACGAGGGCGAGATCTGCGTGGACCTGGCGCACCGCCCGCTCGGGCTGATGGTCGGCTACCGGGACGACCCCGAGCGCACCGCCGAGTGCATGCGGGACGGCTTCTACCGCACCGGGGACGTGGGCTCCCGCGACGCGGAGGGCTACCTGACCTACGTGGGCCGGGCCGACGACGTGTTCAAGGCCTCGGACTACCGGATCTCCCCGTTCGAGCTGGAGAGCGTGCTGCTGGAGCACGAGGCCGTGGCCGAGGCCGCCGTGGTGCCCTCACCGGACCCGCTGCGGCTGGCGGTGCCCAAGGCGTACGTGGTGCTCGCGCCCGGCTGGGCCGCCGACGCGAGCACCGCTGAGGCGATCTTCGCGCACTCCCGGGCGGAACTGGCCCCGTACAAGAGGATCCGGCGGCTGGAGTTCGCCGAGCTGCCCAAGACGATCTCGGGCAAGATCCGCCGCGTCGAGCTGCGCGGCAGCGAGCACAACAAGCACGCCGACACCACCCAGCGCCCCGAGGGTGAGCACTGGGAAGAGGACTTCCCAGCCCTACGGGGTTAGGGCGCCTCGCCAGGCTCCTCCAGGGGCGGGAGCTTCTCGATCTTGCGGGCCTGGGACAGCATGGTGAGGATCGAGTCGAGGGTCTCGTCGGACAGGCCCTCGGCGCGCAGGGCGATGGAGCGGACCCGGTTGTTGCGCAGGGCCGCGGCCAGCTCCAGCTGGCTGTCCACCCTGGCGGCCACCTCCTCGTTGAGGAAGTACTCGGGCGGCACGCCGAAGAAGCGCGCGAGCGTGCCCAGGGTGCCCTGGGTCAGGTTGCGCTTCTTGCCGGTGGCCAGCTCCCACAGGTAGGTGCTGGAGATCTTCGTGCCGGAGTGTTCGGCGATCTGCTGGGCCAGCTTGGCGAAGCCCGGCCGGGTGGCCTCGTCCGGGTAGCGCACGGCGATCAGCCGGGCGAGCTTGGCGGCCAGCTCACCCGCGCTCTCCTCGCTCTGGTCGGTCATGAGTCCTCGGCTAGGCGGCTACGTCCGCTGTGGCGGATTCGATCGTCACACATTCTCCGTGCTGAACCCACTTGTTGACAACTCCACAGGCCCTGTGCCTATTATCCGCATGCGTGACCATCCGCTGTAGCGGATAGCTCGGTGGTGCTGAGGGGTAGAGGGGGCCGTTCAGCACCACCGTTTCCGCCCTTCCGCTCCGAGGTGATCTCGCCTACTGTGATTGCTGATCGCATCCGTGATCAGTGTTCACGAATATGAACGGTTCCACCGCCGCCGTTTCCAGCGGGACCGCTGGCGGGAGGAAACGCACCCATGACAGTCCACTGGCGCACATCGGTGCTGGCGGCGATCGGCGCGCTCGCGCTGGCCGCTCTCGGCGTGTCCGGCGCCCACGCGGCAGGCACCACCTACCAGGTCGGCACCGCGGCACAGCTGCGCACGGCGTTGAGCGCGGCCAAACCGGGCGACACCATCAAGCTCGCCGACGGCGACTACGCCGACCAGTTCCTGGCCACCACCTCCGGTACCGCCGGTGCGCCGATCACGCTCACCGGCGGCCCCAGGGCGGTGCTCAGCGACCCGCTGTTCAACCCCGGCGACACCGACTGCCCCTCCGGGCAGACCGGCTACGGGCTGTGGTTGCAGGGGGCGAGCTACTGGAACCTCAGCGGGTTCACCGTGGCCAACTCGAAGAAGGGCATCGTGCTCGACGGCGCCCAGCACGTCACCATCGACTCGGTCACCGTGCACGACATCGGCTACGAGGGCGTGCACTTCCGCAAGGGCAGCGCCTACGGTGTGATCAAGAACTCCACGGTCTACAACACCGGTACCGAGCAGCCCGGCTACGGCGAGGGCGTGTACCTGGGCTCGGCCAACAGCAACTGGGCCTGCTTCGGGGTAGGCGGCGGCCCGGACCCCGGCAACTACATCCAGGTCCTCAACAACAGGATCGGGCCCAACGTGGCCGCCGAGGGCGTGGACATCAAGGAGGGCACGCACGACGGGGTGGTCTCCGGCAACGTCCTGGACGGCACCGGGGAGCGCAACCAGAACTCCGGTGACTCCACCATCGACGTGAAGGGCGACCGCTACACCATCAGCGGCAACACCGTCAGCCACCCCTACACCGACGGGTTCCAGGTGCACAACGTGTACCAGTCCTACGGCTGCGGCAACACCTTCAGTGACAACAAGTTCACGCTCGGCAGCGCACCGGGCTACGGCATCAACGTCACCGACCAGAGCAGGTGCAAGTCCACCGCACCCAACCTGGTGCGGGCCTCCAACACCAGCACCGGCGGCAAGGGCCTGACCAACATCCCGCTCAGCTAGCGGCCCACGTGGCGTGAAGGTGGCTTTCACTGCGTCCAGCGCAGTGAAAGCCACCTTCACGCCACTCCCGCGGGTGCGTCCACGCCGTGGGAACCGTTGACAGTCAACCGAGCGCGCTGTTGCGATGGGCACGTGATGAACCGGACGGCACTGACGAGGCGGCGGCACGTCGACTTCGCCCGCGTTGCCGTGCAGGCGTGTTGATCTCCGCCTGATCCGTTCCCGTTCCTGTCGTGCCCACGGAGGGCTGTGCCATGTCCGTGTCCGCTCGCCCCGTCCACCTGTCCGCACAACCAGAAGCCGCCGACCTGCCGGTGGTGCCCGCACGGCACCCGTGGCGCTGGGTCGGTGTGGCCGTGGTGCTGGTGCTGCTCGCCCAGTTCGTGCACGGCCTGGTCACCAACCCGGGCTGGGACTGGCCCACCTTCGCGGAGTTCTTCACCAGCGGCACGATCCTGCGCGCGGTGGGGGTCACGCTCCAGCTGACCCTGTACGGCACGGTACTCGGCTTCGCGGCGGGCATCGTGCTGGCGCTGATGCGCTTGTCGCACAGTCCCTTCCTGCGCACGGTCAGCTGGGCCTACGTGTGGGCCTTCCGCTCCATCCCGCTCATCGTGCAGCTGATCTTCTGGTTCAACGTCTCCTACCTATACCCGAAACTGGGCTTCGGCGTGCCGTTCGGGCCGGTGCTGGTCACGGTGAACACCCTGGACCTGTTCTCGCCCATGGGCGCGGCGGTGATCGGGCTGGCGCTGCACCAGGCCGCCTACGCCGCGGAGATCATCCGCTCCGGCGTGCTCTCGGTGGACCCCGGGCAGCGCGAGGCCGCCGCGGCCCTGGGCATCCCGAGGCTGCGGCAGTTCCGCAGGATCGTGTTGCCCCAGGCGATGCGCTCGATCCTGCCCACCGCGGCCAACGAGGTGATCTCGCTGTTCAAGGGCACCTCGATCGTCTCCGTGGTGGCCATCAGCGAGCTGTTCTACCAGGTCCAGGTGATCTACGGCCGCAACGCGCGGGTGGTGGCCCTGCTGATGGTCGCCACGGTCTGGTACATCGTGCTGACCTCCGCCCTGTCGGTGGTCCAGCACTTCGTGGAACGGCACTACGCGAAGGGATCCAGCCGATGAGCACGGCCATGGTGGAGATCACCGGGGTGCACAAGAGGTTCGGCGCCAACGAGGTGCTGCGGGGCATCACCCTGCGCGTGGCGGCGGGGGAGGTGGCCGTGGTGCTCGGGCCCTCCGGCTCGGGCAAGTCCACCCTGCTGCGCAGCATCAACCACCTGGAGAAGCTGGACCGCGGCACGGTCAGCATCGACGGGGAGCTGATCGGCTACCGGCAGCGCGGCGGCAAGCTGCACGAGCTGACCGAGCGCGAGGTGCTGCGCCAGCGTGGGGCGATCGGCTTCGTGTTCCAGAACTTCAACCTGTTCCCGCACCTGACCGTGCTGGCCAACCTCACCGAGGCCCCGCTGGCCGCGCGCACGAGGAACAGGGCGCAGGCCGAGGCCAAGGCGCGCGCCCTGCTCGAACGGGTTGGCCTGGCGGACAAGGAATCGGCCTACCCGCGCCAGCTGTCCGGGGGCCAGCAGCAGCGGGTGGCCATCGCCCGCGCACTGGCGCTGGACCCCAAGGTGGTGCTGTTCGACGAGCCCACCTCGGCCCTGGACCCGGAGCTGGTCGGCGAGGTGCTCGACGTGATGAAGGACCTGGCCCGCGGCGGCACGACCATGATCGTGGTGACGCACGAGATCGGCTTCGCCCGCGAGGTGGCCGACACCGTGGTGTTCCTGGACGAGGGACGGGTCGTCGAGCAGGGGCCGCCCGCGCAGGTGATCGACCAGCCGGAACACGACCGCACCAGGGCGTTCCTCGCCAAGGTGCTCTAGCCCAGGAGGCACCCCCTTGTCCAGAAAGCTGATCGTCGTGCTGGCGCTGCTGCTGACCGCCTGCGGCACGGCGACCTCCGAGACCACCCCGGCCAGTACCACCAGCGGCATCAACCTGGGCCCGGACCAGAAGCGGGTGAGCACCGGCAAGGTGGACCGGATCGCCGCCGAGGTCCCCGAGCCGATCCGGGCCAGGGGCACGCTGGAGGTGGTGGCCGACGCGGGAACCGTGCCGCCACTGAGCTTCTACGCCACCGACGACCACACCCCCATCGGTGTGGAGGAGGACATCGCCTCACTGGTGGCCGACGTGCTCGGGCTCAAGCCGCACTACACCGTCGTGTCCTGGGAGAACATCTTCGTGGGGCTGGACTCCGGCAAGTACGACGCGGGTTTCTCCAACATCACCGTCACCGAGGCCCGCAAGGAGAAGTACGACTTCGCCACCTACCGCCTGGACAACGTCTCCTTCGAGGCCCGCAAGGGCTCCGGCTGGCAGGTGAACGGCCCGGCCGACGTCGCGGGCCGCTCGATCGCGGTCAGCTCCGGAACCAACCAGGAGAAGCTGCTGCTGGACTGGAACGCGCAGAACACCGCGAAGGGCCTCAAGCCGGTGGACGTCAAGTACTTCCAGAAGGCCACCGACTACTACCTGGCGTTGCAGTCGGGCCGGATCGACGCCTACTTCGGCCCGAACCCGAGTACCGCCTACCATGCGGCCACCTCCGGCCAGACCGAGCTCATCGGCACCGTCTCCGGGGCGGGCACGGCCCTACAGGGCAAGATCGCGGCCACGACGAAGAAGGACAACGGGCTGATCAGGGCCCTGCACGAGGCGCTGTCCGAGGTGATCGCCAACGGCAGCTACGCCCAGGTGCTGCGGCGCTGGGGCCTGTCCAACGAGGCCGTCACCGGCTCCGAGCTCAACCCGCCCGGGCTGCCCAGGACCTGAGCCTTTGCTCGGTGTCCGAGCGTAGTCACTGGACCAGACCACCGGCCGCGTGGTCTGGTCCATTTGGTTGACCTGGGGTTTCCCCTTCGGCACATGGCGTAAACCGGACCGCCCTTCGGAGCCCTCCCCTTGTCCCGGCGTGACCGTTGACCTTACAGTCGGTACTAGTAAAGGCAGTGAACGAGGAAAGTCGGGCGCCGTGACGCAGCTGCGAGTCGCGCAGAAGGGCACCAAGCGGTCCCTGCGCGCCCGCAACGACGTGCTGGTGTTGCAGAGCGTCGCCGCGGGCGGCGGGGAGATCGCCCGCGCGGACATCGTGCGCGAGACCGGTCTGCCCTCGGCCACCGTGTCGGCGATCGTCGGCAACCTGATCGACCGGCGGCTGGTCCGCGAGTCCGGGCACGGCGACTCGCGTGGCGGCAAGCCCCGGGTGCTGCTGGAGCTGGACCGCGAGCACCACCGGTTCGTCGGGGTGCACGTGGGGCGCGGCCGGGTGACGGCCAGCCTGCTGACGCTGTCCGGCCGCCCCGAGCAGACCGTGCGGCTGCCCCACCTGGTCGGCGACGACACGCTGACGGTCACCGCGAACGCCGTGCGCAGGCTGGCCGATTCCTTCGACGGGCAGCTCAGCGGGATCGGCGTGGCGGTGCCGGGCATCGTCAGCGGGGACGGCGTGATCCGCGAGGCGATCAACTACGGCTGGCGCATGGTGCCGCTGGGCGAGGAGCTGTCCGAGCGCTGCGGGGACACCCCGGTGCACGTGGTCAACGACGCCAACGCCGTCGCGCTGTCCGAGGTGGCGCTGAGCAGGCAGTGGGCGGTCACCGTTGTGCTGCTGTGGATCGGCACCGGGGTCGGCGCGGGCATCGTGCTGGACGGCCGCCTCTACGAGGGCCCGGAGTTCCGCAGCGGGGAGATCGGCCACATCGACGCTGGCGTGTCCACGCGCTGCCGCTGCGGGCTGGTCGGCTGCCTGGAGACCGTGGCCAGCATGCCCGGCCTGCTCGGTGACGCCAGCGAGCAGGTGGTCGCCGCCTACCTCGGTGGGGCCGACGACGCGGACAGCCGCGCGCTGGACGAGCGGATCCGGCGCGGGGCAAGGGAACTGGCCCGGCTGGCCTCCATGTTCGCCGCCTCGCTGGACATCACCGAGTTCGTCGTGGGCGGCCCGATCGTGGCCAGCCCCATCGGACCGCCGCTGCTGCGCGCCACCAACGAGGTGCTCGAGCTGCGCGCCATGCCCGGTTTTCCCGTGGTGTCACTGCGTTTCTCCACGCTGGGTTCGCACAGCGTGGTCGTCGGAGCCGCGGCGCACGCCATGCGCCAGGAGTTCGGCGTGATGCTGACCATGCCCGGCGAGACCACCGAGCAGCACCCCAACCGCCCACCGATGCCGGAGGTGCACCGCCATGGCTAACAGCTATCCGCCGGAGTTCCGCTGGAAGGTGCTCGCACTGGTGGCCAGCGGCCGACCGGTGGTCAAGGTGGCCGCCGAGTTCGGCATCAGCGACCAGACGATCTACAACTGGCGCCGCCAGCACCTGGCGGACAGCGGACAGCTGCCCTCGGTGGCCAGCTCCACGCGGCCGGAACTGGCCGCCGCGCTGGACCAGATCACCGAGCTGGAGGCGGAGCTGGCCAACCGCAGGCGGGCCGCCCAACTGCTCGCGATGAGCCCACCCCGCTCGGCCTGAGTCGGCCGGGCGGGGCGGGCTCGTCGTCTCGTGGATCAGGCCAGGGTCAGGCCGTAGGACTGCAGCTCCAGCTGGAGCGGGTAGAAGTAGCTGACCGTGGTGTTGCCGCCGGACAGGGTGCCCAGGCCGACCGAGCCGCTGTAGGCCGGGCCGCCGGAGTCACCGTGGTCGGTGTGCGCCGTGGTGCCGAACTCGTGGCGCAGCACGCCCACGTCGAAGTTGACGGTCTGGTCCACCGAGGTGATCTGGCCGCTGCCGCCGCCGGTGGTCGAGCCCTGCTTCTGCATGCGCTGGCCCACGGTGGGCTTGCCCGCGCTGGTGATCGCCTGGCCGGTGTTGATCCGGCCGGGGCCGGTGCCGTTGGGCCGGGTCAACAGCCCGGAGTCGGCCCCGGGGCAGTCGCTGTGCACGATCCTGGCCCCGGTGACGTCCCCGCCGGACCAGGTGCCGCCCAGGTTGGTGCAGTGCCCTGCGGTGAGCAGGTACGGGGTGCTGCCCTGCTTGACGTTGAAGCCCAGCGAGCAGCGGCCCTGGCTGTTGCGGATGGCGTCCCCGTCCGCGATGTGCAGCTCCAGTCGGCCGGTCTGGTGCTCGATGCGCGCGGTGTCGCCCAGGCGCTGGGCCGCGGCGGTCACCTTGTCGCGGCTGGCCTTGCTGGCGGCGTCGTAGATCGTGACGACGACCTGGTTGCTCACCGGGTCGATGCCCCAGGCGGTCTGCGGCACGTCGGTGATCGCGTCCAGGCTGGCCTTGGCGCTGTTCAGCGTGGCCAGGCTGTGCTTGACGGTCCTGGCGACCAGGCCGTGGGACTGCACGGCCTTGGCCGCGGCCGAGTCCAGCACCGTGACCACGGCCGTGGTGCCGTCGAGGTAGTAGCCGCCGGTTGACGTGCCAAGCGCGTCCGAGACCTGTTCGGCCTGGTTGATGGCCGTGCTCTGGGCCTGTGCGAACTCGGCCGTGCCGGGCTGGGCGGCGTTGGCGGCCGGGACGCCGAGCGCCGAGACGGCCAGGGCCGCGACGCCGACGAGTGCCTTCTTGCTGATCATGAGCGGTCCTCCTGTGCAGGGAGAGCAGGACTGCATGGGCAGGTACTGTCCACAGTGGACTTGTTTGTACGTAAGGGAAAACTGTTTACCTCACGTAGTTCTCACCTCGGACTCACCGGAATATAGCGAGGGTTCGACAGGGTGTCACCCGACGATCGGAGGGTTGGCTGTCAAGCGGCCGAAGGGACTAGTTCTGGTGTCCGGCGAGGGTGCGCACGGCGGAATCGCCCACCGGCACGCGCAGCGCGCCGATCGTGTTGAGCCGGTAGAGCCGCTCGACCTGGTCCAGGGCGTTCCCTCCACCGAGCCGCGCAGCGTCTCGCCCGCCCGTGTGACCGACTCGGTCACCGACCAGTCCTGGGTGACGTCCAGCCGCGGTCGCGCGGCGAGCCCGTCCAGGTCCTCCAGTGTGCGCGGATCACGTGCCGTGGCAACGACTTCGTGCCCGTGCGTCCCGCCTCCACCAGCTTGCGTAGCCTGGCCGTTCGGCGATCTTGCACTCTCAGGGCATCAGCCCCGCACCCGCCCGCCGTCCACCTCGATGTGCCGGGTGGTGTGCACGGCCTCCAACATGCGCCGGTCGTGGGTCACCAGCAGCAGCGTGCCGGGGTAGTCCGCCAGCGCCGACTCCAGCTGCTCGATCGCCGGCAGGTCCAGGTGGTTGGTGGGCTCGTCGAGCACCAGCAGGTTCACCCCGCGCGCCTGCAACAGGGCCAGCGCGGCACGGGTCCGCTCACCGGGGGAGAGCGTGTCCGCGGGCCGCAGCACGTGTGCCGCGGCGAGCCCGAACTTGGCCAGCAGGGTGCGCACCTCGGCCGGGGCCATGTCCGGCACGGCCGGGCGGAACGAGTCCAGCAGGGTGTCCGTGCCGAAGAACAGCGCGCGGGCCTGGTCCACCTCGCCGACGACAACCCCGTGACCCAGCGCGGAACTGCCACTGGCCAACGGGATGCGGCCGAGCAGGGCACCCAGCAGGGTGGACTTGCCCGACCCGTTCGCCCCGGTGATGGCGATCCTGTCCGCCCAGTCCACCTGGAGGTCCACCGGCCCGAGCGTGAAGTCCCCGCGCCGCACCACGGCCCCGCGCAGGGTGGCCACCACCGAGCCCGAGCGTGGGGCGGCGGCGATCTCCATGCGCAGCTGCCACTCCTTGCGCGGCTCCTCGACCACCTCCAGCCGCTCGAGCAGCCGCTCGGTCTGGCGGGCCTTGGCCACCTGCTTCTCGGTGGCCTCGCTGCGGAACTTGCGGCCGATCTTGTCGTTGTCGGTGGCCTTGCGCCGCGCGTTCTTGACGCCCTTCTCCATCCAGGACCGCTGCGTGCGGGCGCGGGCCTCCAGCGCGGCCTTGGTGTCGGCGAACTCCTCGTACTGCTCTCGGGCGTGCCTGCGGGCGACCTCCCGCTCCTCCAGGTACGCCGCGTAACCGCCGCCGTAGGTGTTGACCTGCTGCTGGGCCAGGTCCAGCTCCACCACGCTGGTCACCGTCCTGGCCAGGAACTCGCGGTCGTGGCTGACCAGCACGGTGCCCGCGCGCAGGCCGGTGACGAACTTCTCCAGCCGCTCCAGCCCGTCCAGGTCCAGGTCGTTGGTGGGCTCGTCGAGCAGGAACACGTCGTAGCGGCTGAGCAGCAGCGAGGCCATGCCGACACGGGCCGCCTGACCGCCCGAGAGCGAGCTCATCGGCTGGTCCAGGCGCACCGCCAGCCCCAGCTCGGCCACCACCTCGTCCACCCGCTCGTCCAGGTCGGCCCCGCCGAGGGCGAGCCAGCGCTCCAGGCTGACCGCATACGCGTCCTCGGCACCCGGCTTGCCCTCACCCAGGGCCTCGGCCTCGGCGTCCATCCGCCGCTGGGCCTCGGTGACCCCGGTGCGCCTGCCCAGGAAGTCCCGCACCGACTCGCCGGGCCGCCGCTCGGTCTCCTGCGGCAGGTGGCCGACCGTGGCCGTGGGCGGGGTGAGCCGCACGCTGCCCTGCTCGGCCGGGATCAACCCGCCCAGCGTGCGCAGCAGCGTGGACTTGCCCGCGCCGTTGGCGCCGACCAGCCCGATCACGTCACCCGGTGCGACGACCAGGTCAAGTCCGGAGAACAGGACACGGTCACCGTGCCCAGCAGCGAGGTCCTTGGCTACCAGTGTTGCGCTCATCGCCGCACCTCGCTGACGCTCGGCGCAGCGCTGCGCGCCGGCCCTGCGTTGAATGGTTCGCTCGCAAGCTCGCTCACGAGCCGCACCTCGCTGACGCTCGGCGCGTGCTTCGCGCAGGGCCCTGTGTTGGTTGGTTCGCTCGCAAGCTCGCTCATCAGACCCGTGATGCTACTTGGGACCTCCGGCCCAGCCAGCGCTCCAGCCACAGCACGAGGGTCAGCAGCGCGGCCATGCCCACCGCGATGCCCAGGGCCACCAGGTCGTCACCGGGGTTGGCGAAGTTCAGTTGGAACTGGTCCCGGCTCCACGGCACCGCCGTGACCAGCGCGAAGCCCGCCACCATCAGCAGCACCAGGCCCGCGCGCAGCCAGGTCCACGGCCGGGCGACCAGGGCCAGCGCCCACAGCGAGGTGAGGAACAGCGCGAGCGTGGCGGTGCTCTGGTTGGCGGTCAGGTCCGAGCCGGGGTTGTTGTAGGCCAGCCAGTACGAGCCGAAGGTGGCCGCGGCGCAGGCCAGCCCGGCGGGCACGGCGAAGCGCAGCACGCGCGGCACGAAGCCGGGGCGGGCCCGCTCGGTGTTGGGCGCCAGCGCGAGCAGGAAGCCGGGGATGCCGATGGTCAGCGCGCCGATCAGCGTGACGTGCCTGGGCAGGAACGGGAAGGGCAACCCGGCCACGCCGATCAGCAGCGCCAGCGCCACCGAGTAGAAGGTCTTGGTGAGGAACAGGTTCGCCACCCGCTCCACGTTGTTGAGCACCCGTCGGCCCTCGGCGACCACGTGCGGCAGCGAGGCGAAGGAGTCGTCCATCAGCACGACCTTGGCCACCGAGCGGGTGGCCCCGCTGCCGCTGCCCATGGCCACGCCCAGGTCGGCGTCCTTGAGCGCCAGCACGTCGTTGACCCCGTCACCGGTCATCGCCACCACGTGGCCCTTGGACTGCAACGCGGCCACGAACTCGCGCTTCTGCTGCGGGGAGACCCGGCCGAACACCGAGTGGGTCTCCATGACCTCGGCCAGCTCCGCCCGATCGGTCGGCAGGGTCCTGGCGTCCACCGGGTCCTGCGCGCCGGGAATGCCCAGCCCCGCGGCCACCGCACCCACCGAGGCCGCGTTGTCGCCCGAGATCACCTTGATCGCCACGCCCTGTTCGGCGAAGTAGCGCAGGGTCTGCTCCGCCTCGGGGCGGATCCGCTGCGCCAGCACCACCAGTGCCACCGCCTCGGCGTGCTCGAAGTCGTTCAGGTCGCCGACCTTGCCCAGCACGAGCACGCGAAGTCCCTGCGAGGCAAGCTCATCGGCACCGGCCCGGTGCGCGTCCTCAGTGGACAGCAGCACATCGGCCGCGCCCATCACCCAGGACCCCTGTCCGGCGAACGAGGCCCCGCTCCACTTGCGCGCCGAGGAGAACGCCACCGAGTCGGTGACCGTCCACCCCGGATCGCCCGGCACGCCGCGCGCGATGGCCTGCATCGTCGGGTTCGGCCTGGGCTCGGCGGCGATGAGCGCGCCCACCGCGTCGCGCGCGCCCTGCTCGTCACCGGAGAGCACGCGCAGTTCCTTCAGGTCCATCGTGGCGTCGGTGAGCGTGCCGGTCTTGTCCAGGCACAGCACGTCGACCCGGGCCAGCACCTCCACCGCGGGCAGCTCCTGCACCATCGTGCGCCGCCTGCCCAGCCGCAGCACGCCCACCGTGAACGCGATGCTGGTCATCAGCACCAGGCCCTCGGGGATCATCGGCACCACGCCCGCCACGCTGCCCACCACGGCCTTGGCGAAGCTGTCGGCCGCGTTGAGCTGGCTGATCGCCAGCAGGACGCCCACCGGCAGGATCAGCCAGGTGATGTAGCCCAGGAACTTGTTGATGCCGGTCTGGAGCTCGGACTTGGCCATGCTGAACCGGCTCGCCTCCTGCACGAGCTGGGCCGCGTAGCTGCCGTCGCCCACGGCGGTCGCGGTGAACGCGCCACCGCCGGACACCACGAAGCTGCCCGACTTCACCGTGTCGCCCACGACCTTGACCACCGGGTCGGACTCGCCGGTCAGCAGGGACTCGTCCACCTCCAGCGCCGTGGCCTCGTCCAGCACCCCGTCCACCGGGATCCGGTCACCGGTGCCCAGCAGCACGACCTCACCGAGCACCACGTCGGTGGGGGCGATCGCGGTCTCCGCCCCGTCGCGCCGGACCCGGACCGGTTCCTGGCCCAGCACCGCGAGCCTGCCCAGCACCTGCTTGGCCCGCAGCTCCTGCACGATGCCGATCAGGCTGTTGACCAGGATCACCAGCCCGAACAGGCCGTCCTGCGGCGCCCCGAAGATCATCACGAGCACGAACAGGGCGCCCACGATCGCGTTGAACCTGGTGAGCAGGTTCGCCCGCAGGATCTGGCCGAAGGTGCGCCCACCGTCCTTGCTGGTGCGGTTCACCTCGCCGCGCGCGATCCGCTCGGCCACCTCCGCCGAGGTCAGCCCCGGACTGAGGGTGTCTTGGGTTTCAGCGCGCGCGATGGAGTCCACGTACCCATGATGACGACGAATCGGGCATTGCGCACACACGGGGGGTACTCCCGTGCGCGGATCCTTGCCGTCATGATCGGGGCATGCTCTCGTTCGCCGACAAGCCCACGCTCACCGGTGAGCTGGTGACCCTGCGCCCGGTCGAGGTCCACGACGCCGTGCACCTGGCCGGGATCGAGCCGGAGACGCTGCGGCTCACCGGCAGCCACCGCACCCACGACCTGCCCGCGCTCGAGCGCTGGTACGCCACCCGCGCCGAGCACACCGACCGGCTGGACCTGGCCATCGTGGAACGGGCCACCGGCGAGGTGGCGGGTGAGGTGGTGCTCAACAACCTCGACCTGGACAACCACTCGTGCTCGTTCCGCATCCTGCTGGTCGGGGCGCGGTTCTACGGGCGTGGCCTCGGCAGTGAGGCGACCCGGCTCGTGCTCGGCCACGCCTTCGAGGTGGTCGGCGTGCACCGGGTGGAACTGGAGGTCTACTCGTTCAACCCGAGGGCTCGCAGGGTGTACGAGAAGGCGGGCTTCGTGCACGAGGGCATCAAGCGGCACGCCCTGCTCTGGCTCGGCGAGTGGGTCGACGCCGAGATCATGTCCGTGCTGGCGGAGGAGTGGGCGGCCCGCTGAGCGGGGCTCGCCGGGGGCGTGGAACTCCCCCGGCGAGCCCCGCTCGGTCCAACCCGACTGACTGAAAATTCAGTCAGTGGCGGTCGACGCGTACCGCGCCGCCGGTGACCTGGCCGATCCAGCTGCTGTAGGCCGAGACGTCGGTGTAGATGTTCTCGCTGGTGCCACATGGGTCCTGGCCGCCGCTGGTGGCGCCGACCAGTGCCCAGCCGGAACCGGACTTCACGATCGCCGGTCCGCCCGAGTCGCCGTGGCACGCGCTGGCGTTGCGCTTGCCGTCGAAGCACAGCTTGCCGGTCATGTCGCCCCACCAGGAGCAGCGCTCGGAGTCGAGCACGCCCAGCTCCACCTGCTTGAGCCGGCGTGGCGAGCCCTGCCCGTTCGGGTTCTCCGCGCCCCAGCCCAGCATCCGCACCGTCGAACCCGGTTGCGGGGTGCTGCCGATCTGGACCGGTGCCTGGCTGGCCGCCCGGTCCAGGTGCAGCAGGGCGATGTCGTTGTTCAGCCGGGAGTTGTCGAAGTCGGGGTGCACCACGACCTCGGTGATCCGGGCGTAGGTGCCGCCCGAGGTGCGGTCGTTGGAACCGATGCGCACCGCGTAGGCCGAGGCGTCCTGCTGGGCGCAGTGCCCGGCGGTGACCAGCCACTGCGCGGAGATCAGGCTCGCTCCGCAGTAGTGGTCGAACTGGCCGGGCACCTGTAGTGACGCGGCGAACGGGTAGTTCTCGGTGGCGGTGGTCCCGCCGATGATGGTCGGTGCGGCGGTGGCGGTCTGCGTGCTGACCACCAGTCCGGCCAGAACGGCCAGCAGGGTGCCGATCTTGCGCAGCCTCATCGAGGCCCCTTTCCCCAGGGATTCGCAGGGTTCACCGGACCGGCGCAGGAGCCGGAACGGATAACCGGATCATCAGGGAGAAAGGGCCCGAAAGGCCCATCTCAGCTGCACATCAACCTGAGTTATGCCCAAGTTCGCCGAGCACGAGCGCGGCGTCCAGATCCGCGTGCGCCTTGGGGTTGTCCGCCCACCACTTCGCGTAGTACGGGTTGCGGTCCACAGAGGTCCGGTAGGCCCGCGCCGCGCTGGTGAAGAACTCCCGCCGGTAGTGGGCGAACGGCCCGTCCGCCTTGGTGGCCACGTACATCGTGGTGGTGAACGGGTCCCCGCGCAGCTGGCGGATGGCGATTCCGTCGGCGGAACGCGAGGCGGGCGCGGCCGGTGCGACGGCGCCGGAGAGCACCAGTGCGCGAGCAGTGCTCACTTCTGTGGCGTAGTGCGTTCGGCGCGGGCTGAAACCGGCGGCGCGGCAGGCCGAATCCAGTGCGTGCCGCAGGCTGTCCGTCTCCGGCGGCGGGGTGACCCAGTCGAACCCGGCCAGCTCCGCGAGCTCGATCGACTCGTGCGCGGCGAGCGGGTGGTCCTCCGCGATCATCACGAACTGCGGCTCGACGAGCAGCTCGCGCAGCTCGATGCCGCGCAGCTCGGCCGCGTCCAGCCCGTCGAAACCGAAGATCACCGCGAAGTGGATGCGGTCGCCCGCGAGCATCTCCAGCAGCGGGGCGGCGTGCGTCTCCACCCGCGCCTGCACGTCCTTGCCGCCGGTCAGCGCCTTGAGCTGGGTCACCAGCTCGCCGAGGAACAGCACCGGCTCGGTGCCCACCGTCAGCAGGGCCTGCCCGTCCGGCTGGCGTGGGCCCTTCGCGACCTGCACGAGCTGGTCGAGGTCGGCCAGGATCTGCCCGGCCAGCGCCACCACCTCGCGGCCCAGTGCGGTCGGCCGGGTGCCCGCCGCGGTGCGCTCGAACAGCTGCCCGCCGAGGAACTTCTCGATCCGGTGCAGCTGGGCGGTCAGCGCGGGCTGGGTCAGTCCCAGCGCGGCGGCCGCCTTGGTCACGCTGTTGGACTCCGCGATCGCACACATCGTGCGCAGGTGTCGCAGCTCAAGGCCGTTCACGAGGTGGGCCACCTCCCGGTCCGCGCATGGCGCAAGGCGTGATCGGCCAACCATAAGCCATGGTGATGGGCCAATGGGATGGGAACAGTTGGGCCGAACCGTGCAGACTGTTGTCCCCAACACCGGTCGGGGCCGAGGTCCGCGCAGCCACCCTGCCACGCGCGGCACTGCTCGTGAAGGCCCGGGACGGCGGCTGCCGCGTGCTCTGCGGGGGTAGGCACGCGACGTCGTATGCCATGAAAGTGCCGTTCGTGGCGTTCAACGCCACGAACGGCACTTTCATGGCAAGTCCTATGCGCCGTTGATCGTGAAAGTGCTCGTCGTGTTCCTGACGTTCTGGTAGTTGTTGCTCAGCTTCAGGTTGGTGAAGGTCACCGAGCCCACCGCCGGACCCTGGTTGGCCTCCGGCATCTCGTTGGCCCACAGCCCGAAGCCGGACTTGGCGTCGAAGGCGTCACCGCTGCGCTGCGCCCCGGAGATGGACACGTTGGTGAACGTGGTGTCCTTGATCGGGAACTGCGGCTGGCCGCCGACGTAGTTGGTCTGGAACATGATGCCGCTGTAGGTCGGGTCGACGATGTCCACGTCGCTGACCCGGATGCCCTGGAACACCTTGGACGCGGAGAAGGCCCAGATCGCCGGGAAGGTCTGCCCGCCCCAGAAGTGGCCGCCCGCCCGCACCAGGGAGATGTTCTGCAACTGGGTGGGCGGGTCGGCGCCGAACCCGTTCATCGGGTACCCGAAGTCCAGCGAGCTGATCGTGATCCCGGAGTACGCGAGGGTGTCGGCGATGTAGATGTTGCGGAAGGTGTTGGCGTAACCGCCGTACACCGCCACGCCCGCGGCCCGCCAGGTCAGCGTGCTGGACAGGTTCTCGTACAGGTTGTCCTTCTCGTCGGCGCCCCCCGCGTCGATGGCGGAGAACAGCGCGAAGCTGTCGTCGCCGGTGGCGCGGGCGTCGTTGTTGAACACGTGGTTGTTGGTGCTGCCGTTGGTCATGTTGACGCCGTCGGCGAAGGTGTCCCGGATGCGCGAGTTGGAGATGGAGACGTAGTCGGTGTTCGCGCCCCAGTACATGCAGACCATGTGCTCGACCCAGATGTTGTCGATGGTCATGTTCGCCACGTTGGCGAAGTCGAACACCTTGCCCGGGCCGTCGATGCGCGAGGTGTAGTTGCCGAAGTAGGCGAACCCGGCGAATGTCGAGCCGTTGGCGGTGGCGTCGGCCCGGAAGCCCACGTCGGTGTTGTCCTGTGTGGACGGTGCGCGGAACCGGGTGAACCAGGGCCCAGCGCCGACCACCTTGATCGCCTTGCCGTACACCTGGAACTTCTGCGCGGTGTCGTAGTCGCCCGGGGGCAGGTAGACGCCGACCGCGTTGCTGTCCTGCCGTGCCTTGTCCAGCGCGTTCTGTACGTCCTGGTGGCCGAACCCGGTGGGCACGACGTACCTGGCCGGGTCCGGGTTGGCCTGCGCGCCGGCCTGTTCCAGGTTGATGCAGTCGATCGCGAAGGTGCCGTTGTTCGCGGCGTCCTTCTGCAGGCGGATCTTGCTGCCCTGCGGCACCGTGGTGCCGAGCAGGAGGTTGGCCTCGTCGTAGACGTGCCTCGGCGCACCGGCACCCGGCGAGTTGCTCGGGCCGGACTCCGAGCCGTACAGCCAGGCGTACTTGGAGGTCAGGCTGATCGGCTTGAGGAACTTGCCGTCGACGTAGACGTTCAGGGTGGCGTCCGTGCCGTCCGGGATGGAGAACCTGGTCACCAGGGTGTTCGTGCTGGCCCTGGTGGTGAACTCCATGTAGCTGCCGGTGCTGTTCAGTGTCACCGCCTTTCGGCCGGACGCCTCACCGGCCAGGTCGCCGATCGTCCTGTTCGGACCGATAACCTGCGCCCCGCCGCCGAGCACGCCGTCCTCGGCCTCGTACATGTCGTAGGGCATGTTGGCGCCCCGCCCGACGAACAGGGACTTGGTGCTGGTGTTGTTGCCCTGCTTGACCGGCAGCTCGTTGGTGTCGTTGTCCAGCACCACCTTCACCGTGTACCGGCCGTTGACCGCGGCCCAGCCGCCGAGGTTGACCGGACCCGCCGTGGCACCGGGCGCGATGGTGCCGGTGTAGGCGCCGGTGAGCGTGCGCACCGTGCCACCGTTGGCATCCAACAGGGTCAGCGTGATCCCGTGCGAGCCGGCGGCCGAGGCGACGCTGCCCTGGTTGCGGATGCCCACGGAGAAGGCGACCTGGTTGCCCGCGGACGGGTTGTCCGGGGTCCAGGACACCGAGGAGGCGATCAGGTCGGAGCTGGCCACCGGGGTGACGACCAGTGCGCTCGGGCTGGTGTAGTTGTTGTTCGACTCGTTCTGCTCGATCACCCTGTTGGACTCGTCCACCTTGGCGGTGAGCTGGTAGCTGCCCGCGTCACGGGTGCCGATGTCCGCCGAGACCTGCGCCGATGCGCCCGCCGCCAGCGCGCCGACCTGACCGGTGCCGACCTTGGTCGTACCGAGGTAGAAGTTCACATCGCTTGCGCCAGAAGGAAGAGTGCCCGCGTTGCGGACCGTGGCGCTCACCGTGACCGGCGTGTTCTCCACCGGCGCGGCGGGGGTCCACGAGGTGTCCGTGACGGTCAGGTCCGGGTTCGCCGAGGGCGTGCCGATCACCTGGAACTCCGCGACCTGACCACCGGGCGCGCCGGAGTTGGCGTCGATCCGCAGCTGTACCTCGGCGGCCGTGGCGGTGACCGGGATGGTCACGAGGTTGCTGCTGGCCGGGTCGAAGGTGTAGGTCGCCTGGCCCACCAGCGAGGTGAAGGCCTGCGAGTTCTGGTCGCGGCCGAGCACCTGGAGGCTCTGGGTCCGCTTGCCCCATGCCGGGTCCGGGTTGAGCTTGACCACCACTGAGCTGATGTCCGCGTTGGCGCCCAGGTTCACCGACAGCGTGCCGGGGAAGCCGGTGCTCTCCCAGTAGGTGGTGACGCTGTCGTCGTTGGCGTTGGTCTCCACGAAGGTCTGCGCGTGCGAGCTGGCGGTGATCGGCTTGCCCACGGCCAGGTTCTTGCCGTTGCCGCCGCCGCTGCCCTGCCGGGTCACCGCGTTGCTGTTCGCCGACTGGTTGCCCGCGGCGTCCCTGGCCCGCACGAAGTAGCTGACCGCCGTGCCCGCGGGCTGCGTGTCGGTGTAGGTCAGCGCGGAACCGGCCACGCTGGTGCGCAACGTGTTGTTGGCGTACACGTCGTAGCCGGTGACGCCCACGTTGTCGCTCGCGGCGTTCCAGGTGAGCTTGATCTGCCCGGAAGCCGGTTCGGTGTAGGCCAGGTTGGTCGGCGCACTCGGTGGGGTCGTGTCGACGCCGCCGCTGGGGCCGTACACCTCGAACTCGGACAGCTGACCCGCTGGCCAGCCGGTGTTCGCGGTGATCGCCAACCGCACGAAGCGGGTGGTGACCGCGCCGAACTGGAGGCCGACCGTGTTGCCGTTCGCCGGGTCGAAGACGTGCTGAGCAGAGGGCAGCACGTCGGTGAAGTCCTCGCCGTTCGCGCTGGCGCGCACGGCGAAGGTCTGCGTGCGGGCCTCCCAGGTGGCGGGGAGCTTCAGCACGAGGTGGTCCACCGGCACCGTGGCGCCGAGATCGACCTGGATCCACTGCGGGAACACGTTGTTCGTGCTCTCCCAGTAGCTGGCCTGGTTGCCGTCTCCAGCGTTGGCGGCTGCGTAGGGGCTGGTCGAACTGCTCGCGGTGACCGTCCCGCCCTGGGCGAGGTTGCGGGCACCGGAGGCGGGGGCCGACAGCCCGACAGCGGTCAGCGTGACGACGGTCGTGGTCAGCAGCAGGGCGGCCAACCGGGGGAGGAGGCGTCTGGTTGTCATGGGCGTACCTCGCAGTGGGGAGGGGCCGGAGGCAAACACTTACAGCAAGTTGCTGAAAATTTGCGTAATGCTGTATTGGTTTTGCAGGGAGTTGCCACAGGGTTACAGACGCACTTCGGCCACGTCAATGGTTGGTCGGGCAATCGCCCGAGTGGCGGCTCGAACCGGAGATCAGCGAGCGGCGGCGAGCGCGGCGGGCAGTTCACCCGTGTGCAGGATGGTCAGCCTGGAGATCGCTCGGGTCAGCGCGATGTAGAGCAGCCGGAGCCCGTCCTGCCCGGCGGCGGTGATCAGTTCCGGCTCCAGCACCACCACGTGGTCGAACTCCAGGCCCTTGGCCAGGCTCGCGGGCACCAGGGAGAACTTGTGCTCCGCCTCGTCCTCGTGCGGCAGCCCGGCGGTGATGCCCGCCGCGGCCAGCCGCCTGCGGACCGCGGTGAACCGGTCGTCGGCCAGCACCACGCCCACGCTGTCCGGGTGCTGCTCGGCGGCCCGCAGCAGTTCCACCAGCGAGTCCGCGGTGTCCTCGCTGGCCTGGACCTCCAGCGCGCCCGGCACGTGCCGTCCCGAGACGGTCGGCGGCAGCTCGGGGGAGATCTCCGGCAGCAGGGAGTTGGCCACCCGCACGATGTCGCGCGGCACCCGGTAGCTGGTCGTCAGTTGCAGCACCCGGCTCGGCACGCCCAGGTGTTCGGCCACCGCCCGCCAGCTGCCCGCCGCCCACGGGGTGGTGCGCTGCGCCATGTCCCCGAGCAGGGTGGCCGAGTCCACGCAGCGGCGCATGATCGCGCGCAGTTGCAGCGGGGACAGGTCCTGGGCCTCGTCGATGACCACGTGGCCGAATCGGGTCGGCGGCTCGACCAGGCTGGCCAGCTCGTCGAGCAGGAAGCGGTCCGCCAGCGACCACTTCGCCCGGCCGACCGAGGCGGGAGCGCTGGGCCACAACAACAATCGCTGTTCCTCGGCGGTGAGCACGCCCTCGGCGGCGCGGCCGAGCAGGTCGGCGTCGGAGAACAGGTCGACCAGCACCTGGGCCGGGTTCACCGTGGGCCACACCGAGGCGGCCAGCTCGCGCACCGACTTCGCGCGGGCGATCCGCCGCATGTCCGCGTCGCTGGGGGCGTGTCCCCGCGTCTCCAGCTCGCGCCGCACGTGCGCGGTGATCCGCTCGATCAGGTGCGCCCTGGCCCGTGCAACCGGAACCCGTTGTGCCACCAGGTCTTCGCTGAGCTCGCGCACGGTCTCCGGGTGGATCCGCACGTAGGGGCTCGACTCGCGGACCACCGTGTCCTCGGTGGGCAGGCGCACGCCCGCCCACAGCGCCGCGGCGAGCACCTGTGCCATCCGCGCGTCGCCCTTCAGCGCCGCGACCTCCGCCGTCTCCGGTACCGGTTTCCGCTTCGCCGCAACGAGTTCGTCCACCGACAGGTGCACGACCTGGCTCTCGCCCAGTGCGGGCAGCACCCGGCTGATGTAGCGCACGAACAGGTCGTTCGGCCCCACCACCAGCACCCCGCTGCGCCGCAGCTTCGTGTGCTCGAACAACAGGTAGGCGGCGCGGTGCAGGCCGACCGCCGTCTTGCCGGTGCCCGGACCGCCCTGCACGATCAGCGTGCTGGCCAGTTCGGTGCGCACGATCTCGTCCTGGTCGGGCTGGATCGTGGCCACGATGTCGCGCATCGGTCCGACGTGGGTGCGCTCGATCTCGGCGATGACCAGCTCACTCAGCCCTGCACTGACTGAATTCTCAGTCAGCGGCTCGTCGTCGAAGCTGGTCAGCGCCCCGTCGGCGGCGAACCCGAACCGCCTCCTGCGGGTGACCTCCATCGGCTGCCCGGGGCTGGCCCGGTAGAAGCGCGCCGCCATGGGGGTCCGCCAGTCGATGACCACCGGCTCGTCCTGCTCGTCACTGACGTGGCGGCGTCCGATGTAGCAGGGCCGCGGCTCCGGGCCGTCGATGCGCCCGAAGAACAGCGGCGACTTGTTCTCGTCGCGCAGTTGCTCGGCCCGCCACTCCAGCCAGGCCACCGCCTCCTCGTCCCCCGGACGCGCGCGGGCGCGCTCGGCGAGTTCGAGTAGTTGCGCGCGGCTGCTGCGCAGACACGCGTGCGCGTGGACCAGGTATTGCTGTTCGGCGCGGAGTTCTTCTTCGGCGTGCGAGCTCACGGTTCGTCCCCCCCAAGGCGGGGCAGACTACCGAGGGCTGCTCATCGCGGCGAACTGTTTTCGGCGGCTGGGGTGACGTGAAGGTGGCTTTCACTGCGCCCAGCGCAGTGAAAGCCACCTTCACGCCACTACTCGGTCACCAGCGGACGGCGGTGAAGTCGATTGGTTGGGGCCGCATGGCCCTGACCCGCTCGGTCAGTCCCCGCAGGCGCCTGCTCATCTCGGCCGCCGGTAGGTGCCTGCGGTCCCCGTGGCCCGGGAACAGCCACTCGAAGCGCAGCCCGTCCACCGACCGCTCCAGCGAGGCGGCCAGCGCCTCGACCGAGTACCAGGTGACGCTCTCCGCGATCTCCACGTCCGCGGTGGTGCGCGACCAGTACAGGCTGTCCCCGCTGAAGCAGGACCGCTCGTCGGCGACGTACAGCACGCTGCCCTCGGTGTGCCCGGGCAGCGGGTGCGCGACCACGCCCTCGGCGACCTCGATCGGCTCGATCCCGGTCAGGACCTCGTCCGCGTCCGGGGCCGCTTCGAGATCACCTTCGTGAATCCACAGCCGCGCGCCGAATCGGTCCGCATAACGCCGACCGTGTGCCGCGTGGTCCCGATGAGTAAGCAGGACTTCGGTCACCGGTCCGAACCGCTCATATCGCTGCGCCAGTGATTCGCTCCACCGCGGAGTGTCGATCATCAGGTTTCCGCCGGGGCGTCGCAGCAGATAGGAATTGGCCCCCGCCGTCCGCGTCGAGTTGTGCCCGCACAGGTACGCGCCCTCGGTCAGCGGCAGCGGGTACGGGTCGAGTTCAGGGTCCAACCCGCGCGCGTGGCGGCGGATCGACCTGGTGGGACAGGCGTACGCCGCGGCGTGCAGCGTGCGCTCCTCCGCCTCGTCCCGTGGCTGGCGCAGCACTTCCGAACGGCCCGCCACCTCACCGATCAGACCGGGCGCCAACTGCCGGGCGACGTCGCAGTTGGTGCACCGCTCATCCACGAACCAACCTGACTGCATTTTCGCTCCCCCTTCTCGCGTATTTCATGAATACCACACGCCTCGCCCGGGGAAGAAGGCGAAAACCCCCTTGACTTCAATCGGAATAGCCGCTCTGACGCGACCCCCTTGACGGATTCCGCGTATTGTGATCAAAACTAAAACGCCGTTACAAAACCGGTCCGGGGGTCCAGGGGGCGGAGCCCTCCTGGCTTGGGGCGTGGGGCGAGAGCCCCACAGTCATAGGAAAAGGGGACCGGCGCGAGCAGCGCCGGTCCCCTTTTCTCGGGTGAGTGACGGGATTTGAACCCGCGACACCTGGGATCACAACCCAGTGCTCTGCCAACTGAGCTACACCCACCATGTCCTGCCGACCGTCTCCGGCGGCGACTGGCATAGCGTAGCGCACGCCCGCCGAGGCTCAAAAACGGGTCAGCCGATCCCGTCGGCGCGCAGCAGTTCGGCGGCCACTGCCTGGGCTTGTTCGCTGCTGGGGCCGGGCTGGGGCACGAAGGCGGTGCCGCGGTAGTAGGCCAGTTCGCGGATGGACTCGCGGATGTCGGCCAGCGCGCGGTGGGCCAGGCCCTTGCCGGGCTGCGCGTAGTAGATGCGCGGGTACCAGCGCCGGCACAGCTCCTTGATGGAGGACACGTCGACCATGCGGTAGTGCAGGTGCGCGTCGAGTGCGGGCATGTCGCGGGCGATGAAGCCGCGGTCGGTGGCGATGGAGTTGCCCGCGAGCGGGGCGGTGCGCGGGTCGGGCACGTACTGGCGGATGTAGTCGAGCACGAGCTGCTCGGCCTGTTCCAGGGTGATCGGGGACTGGCGTACCTCCTCGGTGAGGCCCGAGTTGGCGTGCATCTGGCGGACCACGTCGGGCATGCCGTCCAGCGCGGCGTCATCGGCGTGGATCACCACGTCCACGCCCTCGCCAAGGACGTTCAGCTCGGCATCGGTGACCAGGGCGGCGATCTCGATCAGGGCGTCCTTGCCCAGATCGAGCCCGGTCATCTCGCAGTCAATCCACACCAGACGATCAGTCACCCAGCAGAGCCTAGACCGCCACGGGCCGTAATCGGCTGAACGCGCGCGATCGGGCCGTCCTGTCTACCCTCGATTGCGCCGATCGGTGGAACCCGCAGGAGGCCGCAGTGTCCGCATTCGAGGAGATCACCGCTGGTTACGCCACCGAGGGCGGTGCACTGGAGCTGGGGGCGGCGGTAGTGGACGGCAGGGCCGAGGCCACCGCCAGGGTGCGGCTGCCGCTGGCGACGCTGAACCGGCACGGCCTGGTGGCGGGCGCCACGGGCACCGGAAAGACCAAGACCCTGCAACTGATGGCCGAGCAGCTGTCGGCGGCGGGCGTGCCGGTGGTGATGGCCGACATGAAGGGGGACCTGTCCGGGCTGTCGGCGCCGGGCGCGGGCGGGGACAAGGTGGCCAAGCGGGCGCGGGAGACGGGGGACGACTGGGCGGCCGCGGGCTTCCCGGTGCAGTTCCTGTCGCTGGGAACCGGCGGGTCCAGTGTGCCGATCCGGGCGACGATCACCAGCTTCGGGCCGATCCTGCTGTCGAAGGTGCTGGGGCTCAACGACACCCAGGAGTCCACCCTCGGCCTGATCTTCCACTGGGCGGACTCGCGGAGCCTGCCGCTGCTGGACACCAAGGACCTGCGGGCGGTCATCCAGCACCTGACCAGCGACGAGGGCAAGGAGGACCTGAAGGGGCTGGGCGGGGTGTCCTCGGCCACGGCGGGCGTGATCCTGCGGTCGCTGCTCAACCTGGAGTCGCAGGGCGGGGACACGTTCTTCGGCGAGCCGGAGCTGGACCCCGCGGACCTGATGCGCTCCGAGGAGGGGCGCGGGGTGATCAGCCTGCTGGAGCTGGCCGAGTTGCAGGGCAAGCCCGCGCTGTTCTCCACCTTCCTGATGTGGCTGCTCGCGGCGCTGTTCCACGAGTTGCCCGAGGAGGGTGACCTGGACAAGCCGAAGCTGGTGTTCTTCTTCGACGAGGCGCACCTGCTGTTCGCCGACGCCTCGAAGGCGTTCCTGGAGCAGATCGTGCAGACGGTGAAGCTGATCCGCTCGAAGGGGGTGGGCGTCTTCTTCTGCACGCAGCTGCCCACCGACATCCCCAACGCGGTGCTGTCCCAGCTCGGCGCCAGGGTGCAGCACGCGCTGCGGGCCTTCACCCCGGACGACCAGAAGGCGTTGGCGCAGACCGTGAAGACCTACCCGACCACGCCGCACTACGACCTGAGCAAGGCGCTGACCTCGCTGGGCATCGGCGAGGCCGTGGTCACCGTGCTCAGCGAGCAGGGCGCGCCCACGCCGGTGGCCTGGACCAGGTTGCGCCCGCCGAGGTCGCTGATGGCCTCCATCGGCGCGGACGCGATCAAGCAGGCGGCCGGGGCCTCCCCGCTGGCGGCCAAGTACGCGGAGACCATCGACCGGGAGTCGGCGTACGAGAAGTTGCTGGCCAAGGTGACCCCGCCCGCACGGCAGGAGCCTGAGTCGGCGCCCGAGCCGGAGCAGCCTCGCAAGCAGGACAGGGACGAGCCGGGCCTGTTCGGCCAGGTGCTGGGCAGCCCGGCGGTGAAGTCCTTCCTGCGCTCCGCGGGCAGCGCGCTGGGCCGGGAGATCACCCGCGGCCTGTTCGGCACCGGCAAACGGCGTTGACGCAGACGTTTGCAAAGTGGCAGGCTTTGCAAACGTGGACGAGGAGGAGCTGTCCGGGCACCCGGTGCGGGCCGCGCTGCTGGCGCTGCTGGCCGAGCGCGGCACGCTGACCTCCACCGAGGCCGCGCGCGAGCTGGGCGAGAGCTCCGGCCTGTGTTCCTTCCACCTGCGCCAACTGGCCAAGCACGGCCTCCTGGAGGAGGTCGCGGGCGCCCGCGGCCGGGTCCGCCCGTGGCGGCTGCGCGAGCGGGCGGCAGTGGCAGCCGAGCAGTTCGACCGGCTGGCCAGGGAACTGGAGGACGAGGGCTTCCGGCGCTGGCAGCAGGGCCGTGCGAACGCGCCTGAGCAGTGGCGTCAGGACGAGGCGTTCAGCGCCGTGCTGCACCTGAGCCCCGATCAGCTTCCGCAGGTGGCGGCGGAGATCCGCGCGGTGCTCGCCCGGTACGCCTCGCCCCGTCCAGGCACCGGCCCGGTGGCCGGTGTCGTCCGACTGTTCCCACTGCTCCCGGTCCCACTGCCCCTGGAGAACGAGAAGCCATGTCCGTGAAAGACCTCCGCTACTTCGGCGACCCGGTGCTGACCAGCCCGTCAGATCCGGTGACCAGGTTCGACAAGTCGCTGCGCGCGCTGGTCGAGGACCTGCTGGACACCGTGCGCAGGCCGGGCCGCGCGGGGCTGGCCGCACCGCAGATCGGGGTCGGCCTGCGGGCGTTCAGCTACAACGTGGATGGCAAGATCGGCTACGTGCTCAACCCGGAGGTCGTGGAGCTCTCCGAACAGCGGCAGGACGGGCCGGAGGCCTGCTTGTCCGTGCCTGGCCTGGGTTTTCCCACCGAGCGCGCGATGTACGCGGTGGTGCGCGGGGTGAACGTGGACAACGAGCCGGTGGAGGTCAGCGGCGAGGGGCTGATGGCCCGCTGCCTGCAACACGAGACCGACCACCTCAACGGCATGCTGTACCTGGACCGGCTGGACAAGGCCACCCGGCGGCAGGCGCTGCGCCAGGTGCGGGAGTCGGACTGGTTCGGAGTCGACACGCGCGTGAAACACGGCTGACCCAAAGGGGTCCTAGTGTCCATGGTGGACATACGACCCCGTGGGGAGGCAATCCGGATGTCAACGCCCTGCACCATCTGCGGTGCCGACCGAGCCCAGTCCCCGTCCGACTTCTTCTGCTCCGACCAGTGCCAGCGCGAGTGGCACGGCAGGCAGGTGGACCCGTTGGTCACCGACCTGGGCACCTGGCTGCCCACACACATGGTGCGTGCGGCGGCCAGTTGGCGCGCGGCGTGATCAGCGCAGCAGGCGCTTGAGCACCTTCCCGGTCGAGTTGCGCGGCAGCTCGTCCAGGAAGGTCACCTCACGCGGCACGCAGTAGCGCGCCAGCCTGCCGCGCACGTGGTCCCGAACTGACTCGGCGGTCAATTCGGCGCCCTCGGTCAGTACGACGAAGGCCGCCAGCCGCTGGCCGAACTCGGCGTCGGGCACCCCGACCACCGCGACCTCACGCACCTGTGGCAGCGCGGCGATGGCGTCCTCGGTGGCGCGCGGGTACACGTTCTCCCCACCGGAGACGATCATCTCGTCGTCCCTGCCGACCACGAACAGCCTGCCCTCGGCGTCCAGGTGCCCCAGGTCCCCGGTGGACATCAGGCCCTCGCGGACCTCCTTGCCCGAGCCGTTGGTGTAGCCCTCGAACAGCATGTCGTTGCCCACGAAGATGCGGCCCACACCGCCCTGCGGCACAGGTGCCCCCGCCTCGTCCAGGATCGCCAGGCGGGTGCCCAGCGGGGGCCTGCCCGCGGTGGACGGGGCCGCGTGCAGGTCCTCCGGGGTGGCGATCGTCGCCCAGGAGACCTCGGTGGAGCCGTACAGGTTGTAGAGCACGGGCCCGAACTCGCGCTGGAACTGCTGGGCCACCGGGGCGGGCAGGGCCGAACCGCTGGAGGCCACGACGCGCAGCGCCGGCAGGGGACGTGGCGCCCCGTGCAGGTCCAGGATCCGTTGCAGCATCACCGGTACCGCAAAGAGTGACGTGCACTTGTTGCTGGCCAAGGCATCCACAGTGGACTTGGGGTCGAACCTGCGGTGCAGCACCAACGTGGCGCCCAGCACCACACCGATCTGGAACGCCGCGAGCCCCCAGGTGTGGAACAGCGGGGCGCTGATCAGTGAGACCTCACCGCTGTGCAAGGGGATCCGGGACAGCAGTGCGGCGGCGGGGGACAGGCTGGCCGGTTCGGGTCGGCGGGCGCCCTTCGGCGTGCCGGTGGTGCCGGAGGTCAGCACGATCAGCCGCCCGCGCGGTGGGCGCCTTGGCAGCGGGGTGGCCGCCGAGGAGTCGATCAGCCCTTGCAGGGTGCCCTGGTCGGGCGGTCCGTCCGTCCACGCGACAACCGTTGTCACGCCGGGGAAATCCCCCGCGAACTCCTCGTCCGCGATCAGCGTGGTGACCTGCTGGTCGCTCAGCACCGCGCGCAACTGCGCCGTGGCCAGCCCGGTGTTGAGCAGCACGGTGTTCGCGCCCAGCTTCGCGCAGGCCATCGCGGCCTCGATGAACCCGCGGTGGTTGCGGCACAACAGACCCACGGTGCTGCCCGCGCGCACGCCCCGGCCGGTGAGCCCGTGCGCGAGCCGGGTCGTACGCTCCTCGACCTCGCGATAGCTCAGGCTGCCCAGTTCGTCGATGATCGCGATCCGGTCCGGGTGCCGTGCCGCGCCCACGGCGTAGCCGAAGGGCAGGGTGAGGTCCCAGCGCAGGTAGCCGCCGACCACGCCGAGCAGGCGGTCCGGCCGCATTGGGCGCACGATTCCCGCGCGTACCAACGTGACCAGTTCGCGCACCGCGTTCACGAGGCGTCCCGCTGCCGACCTTCGGGGACCACGCGGTACACCACGTTGAGCAGGCGGTCGGCCAGCTTGGGCGCCAGCGCGTAGCCCAGCGCCGCGAACACCCCGAACGGCTTGTTCACCGCCTTGGGCCGCTTGACCAACGCGCGGACCACCAGTGCCGCGGCCTGCTCGGGACTGGCGGCGGGGAACCGGTCGTACACCTTGGTGGGACCGATCATCGGGGTGCGCACCAGCGGCATGTGCACCGTGGTGAAGGTGATGCCGTGGCCCAGCGTCTCGGTGGCGGCGACCGCGCTGAACTCGTCCAGCGCCGCCTTGGACGCCAGGTAGGCGGAGAAGCGCGGGGTGTTGGTCTGCACGCCCATGGAGGAGATGTTCACGATGTGGCCGAACCTGCGCTGCTTGAAGTGCGGCAGCAGGGCGAGGATCAGCCGCACCGGGGCGAAGTAGTTGATGGCCATCGTGCGCTCGAAGTCGTGCTGGCGGTCCAGCGAGCGCGACAGCGAGCGCCGGATCGAGCGGCCCGCGTTGTTCACCAGCATGTCCACCGCGGGCTGCTCGTCCAGGATGCGCTTGACCAGGGTGCGCACCGACTCGGTGTCGGTCAGGTCGCAGGGGTACACGAAGGCCGAGCCGCCGCGTCCGGTGATCTCCGCGCGGACCTGCTCCAGTTCCTCGGTGCGCCGGGCCACCAGCAGTGGGATCGCGCCCAGCCCGGCCACGGCGAAGGCGGTGGCGCGGCCGATGCCCGAGGAGGCGCCGGTGATCACGATGCGCTTGCCGTCCAGTGGACCGCGTGGCCCCGGCCTGCGGGCGCGCAGCGGGTCCAGGTGCCGCGACCAGTAGTCGAGCAGCACCTTGGCGTAGGAGTCGAACTCCGGTACTTCGAGATCGCCCAGCGCCGCACGGGTCGCCGTGGAGTCGAACTCCGCCGTGAAAGTCAGGTGTGGCAACACTTCCGGCGGAATCCCGAACACCGAGCGCAGTCCCGGCATCCGCCGTGCACTGCGCGCCACCGAACCCGTCAGCCTGCGGGTGGCCTTCGCGGTGGGCAGCCGGGAGGGCGCGCTGGCCACGATCCTGGGTGCGCCGGTGGCCTTGGCCAGCGCGTTGTAGACCGCCACCAGGGACTGCGGGCGCGGGGCCGTCAGGTGGAAGGTGCTGCCGCTGGGGTGCTCGGCGTGCAGGAGCCGGTCCAGCGCCTCGACCACGTAGTCCACCGGAACCAGGTTGGTGGCGCCCAGGTCGGCGCCGACCAGCGGCAGGAAGCCGGGCAGCTTGGCGACCCCGGTCAGCGCCGGGAAGAAGTAGTACGGCCCGTCGATCTTGTCCATCTCGCCGGTGCGCGAGTCGCCGACCACCGCGGCCGGGCGGTACACCCGCCAGGGAACCGAGTCCTGCTCGCGAACCAGCTTCTCCGACTCGAACTTCGTGCGGTGGTAGGGCGAGGGCAGCCGCTGGCCCAGGTCGAAGTCGGTCTCCCGGAACGGGCCCTCGTGCTCACCGGCCACCGCCACCGAGGACACGTGGTGCAGGCAGCCCGCGCCGACACGAGCCGCGAACTCGATCACGTGTGCCGTGCCTCGCACGTTGACCGCCTCGTTGAGCTCGTCCCCGGTGCGCATGTCGTACACCGCGCCCAGGTGGATCACGTGGTCGACCCGGTCGGGCAGGTCGGTCTCGGCGATGCCCAGCCCCGGGGCCGTCAGGTCCCCCGGCACCGGCACCACCTTCTCCGCGGCGGGCCAGGCCGAGGCGATCTCCGCGATGCGCCCCCTCGACCCGGGCCGGACCAGCACGTACACGGTGTCGCACCCGGGGCGGGCCAGCAGGCGCCCGATCAGGCGCCTGCCGATGAACCCGGTGCCGCCGGTGACGAAGTAGCTGCTCATGACACCTCCCTGGTTCAGATAATGCCACTACCTACCCGTGAGTAGGAAGCCTGGGCATGCCATGAAAGTGCCGTTCACTGCGCTCAACGCCAGCAACGGCACTTTCATGGCCCCCCCGGCCCGTACCATCGCCCCGTGAAGGAGTTCCAGGCCAGGCCCGTGCACCTGCTGTTCGGTCTGCTGGCGGTCGTCTGCGCGGTGATCAGCGCGAGTTCGGTGCAGGACACGCCGCTGCGCGTGGGCTGGATCACGATCGGGCTGGCGGGTCTGGTGTGGCTGGGCTTCGTGGGCGCGGCCCTGCGGCGTCAGCGCAGGCGGCGCTCCAACACCTGACCGGGCCAGTCGCCCACGGTGAAGGGGTCGGTGGCGGTGAAGCCCGCCGACTCGTAGAACGCGACCAGCGCGCGGTCGTCCCCGGCGTAACAGTCCACCCGTAGCCGGGTGACGCCGAGCCTGCGCCCCTCGGCCTCGGCCTGGGCCAGCAGCAGGCGCCCGGCTCCGCGGGCGGCGGGGAACTGGCCGCCGACCAGGCCCCGGATGTACAGCTCGGGCACGTCGGCGGGCGGCACGTAGGACAGGGCCTCGCCGACGGCGAGCGCGCCGGCGACCCGGCCGTCCGCCTCGGCGATCCAGGACTGCCCGTTCATCCAGCCCCGCACGGTCGCCACCCGCGTCGGGTTGGTGGAGAACGGTTCGGTGCCCCACTGCCCGGTGCGGCCCTGGGCGACCAGCCAGCGCACGGCCTCGTCCAGCAGGCCCAGCACGGCCTGGCTGTCGGCCGGGCCGCCGGGGCGGATCACCAGTTCGGGGCTCAGGGGGCGTCCGATGCGTTGACCACGGCGTCGCGCAGTGCCGCGCGCAGGCGGCCGACCTCCAGCGGGGCCAGCACCGCCGTCTCGCCCGGCGGCGCGACGACCACAACGTGTCCCTGGCTGACGAACACCGTGAGATCCCGGCGTCGGCCAGCCACGTCTCGGCAGGTCACCAACCACTCCTTGCGGTCCATGTCCTCCGACCTCCAGTCAGTCTGCGTCAGTGCAGTTCCCGGACCACTCGCGCGGGCGCTCGCTGCGGTGTGACGCGCTTCGGCCGACGACGTGACGCGGGTTTCGCGCTTCAATCGAAGGCGACCTGCCGGACGGGCCACACCACCCGCAAGCCTCGCACGAATGGGGTCACAACTGTCACTCGAGAGGATGAAGATGATCGAATTGCAACGCATTGTCATCGTGGGATCGGGTCTGGGGGGCGCCACCGCCGCCGCCACGCTCAGGGAAAACGGTTTCGGCGGTCAGGTCCTGCTCATCGGCCAGGAAAAGCACCAACCCTATGAACTGCCCGCGCTGTCCAAGGGGGTGCTGCTGGGCAGTGCCGAGCGCCCCGACCTGGTGCGCACTCCCGACTTCTACCGGGACAAGCACGTGGACCTGTTGCCGTCCACGGAGGTCAGCCAGATCCGGCCACGCGAACGGGTGGTGGTCGCGGGCGGGGTGCCGCACCGCTACGACCGGCTGCTGCTGGCCACCGGCTCGCGGCCGAGAACCCCGCCCGTGCCGGTCCACGGCGTGTCGGGGGTGCACGTGCTGCGCACGGTGGAGGACGCGCTGGCCATCCGCGACGGACTGGTCGCCGGGGCCCGCGTGGTGATCGTGGGCGCGGGCTGGATCGGCTGTGAGGTCGCGGCCGCCGCGCGGGCCCACGACGCGGAGGTCATCGTGGTCGACTCGCAGCCGCTGCCCCTGCTGCGCGCGCTCGGGCCGACCGTGGCCGCCGTGTTCCGCGACCTGCACGCCGCACACGGGGTGAACTGGCGGCTGGGCGCCGAGGTGGCGGGGCTGGTCGGCGACCGGGACGGGGTGCGGGCGGTGCGCCTGGCCGACGGCACCGAGCTGGCCGCCGACCTGGTGGTGCTGGGCGTGGGCGCGGCGCCCCGGGTGGAGCTGGCGCGCGCCGCGGGGCTGGAGCTGGCCGCGGGCGGGGTCGCGGTGGACGCCATGCTGCGCACCTCCGCCCCGGACGTGTTCGCCGTCGGCGACATCGCCGCGCACCAGCACCCGCGCTACGGGCAGTGGGTCCGGGTCGAGCACTGGGCCAACGCCAAGGACCAGGGCGCGCTGGTCGCGGCGAACCTGGTCGGCGGTTGCGCCACCTACGCGTCCAGCCCGTACTTCTTCTCCGACCAGTACGACCTGGGCCTGGAGTACCGGGGGCTGGCCGATCTCGAGCGGGATCAGCTGGTGGTGCGCGGGGATCTGGCCGCCCGCGAGTTCATCGCCTTCTGGCTGCGCGGGGGGCGGGTCCGTGCGGCCATGAACGTGAACATGTGGGACGACGGGGACGCCCTTTCGGCCCTCGTGGACCGGCAGGCCGTGGTGGACCTCGGTCAGCTGGTTTCCGCGGAGCTCAATGCCCTGGACTAGATCGCTACGATCAACTCACCGATTGTTGAAATTCTTGGGGGTTGGTCGTGCGCAGTCGTGTCGTCTATCCGGTTCCTGAGTTCCCCTCGCCGATGGGCGGGGTCCGCGTCCTGCACCGGCACGTCGAACTGCTCGTCGAGGCCGGGGTGGACGCCTTCGTGTGGCTGCCCACCGAGGGCTACCGCTACGGGTGGTTCGACAGCCCCGCACCCCGCCTGTACGGGGCCGAACTGGCGCTGACCGAGCACGACCTGCTCGTCGTGCCGGAGGGCGGTGTGCGGCCCGGGGTTGACCCGGCGCCGGGCGCCCGCAAGGTGATCTTCAACCAGAACCACTTCCTGAGCTACCTCAACTTCGAGCCCGACCAGCCCTATCCCGGCTGGCAGCCCGCACCGGGGGTCTGGGTCGTCTCCCAGGAGAGCGCCGAGGTGCTCGCCGCCACCGAGCCCGAGCTGCCCTGCTCGCTCATCCCGAACCCGCTGGACCTGGACCTGTTCCGGCCCGCGGCCCAACGGGTGCGGCGCATCGCCTGGATGCCGCGCAAGCGCCCGCTGGAGGCCAAGCTGCTCGAACGCGCGCTGCGCGCCGACCCGCGCAGCGCCGGGGTCGAGCTGGTCGCGTTGCAGGGCCTGCCGGAGACCGAGGTGGCCAGGATCCTCGGCGAGTCCTCGGCGAGTCCTCGGTGTTCCTCGCGCTCGGCCTGTACGAGGGCTTCGGCCTGCCCATCGCCGAGGCGCTCGCCTCGGGCTGCCTGGTCCTCGGCTACGCGGCCGGCGGCGGGCAGGAGCTGTTCGAGGCCCCCGGCACCTGGCAGCTGCCCGACCAGCGGCCCACCATGCTCGCCGACGCCGCGCTGTCCATGGTCGTGGACGGGCTGCCGGACGAGGACGGGGTGCGCGCGGCCGCGCGGGACTGGGTCGCGCAGCGGTACACCGCGCAGACCGCGACCAAGGCACTGCGGACCGCCGTGGACGAGGCCATGGCCCAGCCCGGTGCGGCCTGCACCGCCGTGCACCCGATGAACCTGTCCGACCCCGAGCTCGGCGCGGGCATCATGCGCAACTTCCTGCGGGCCTTCGGCATGCCCGAGCTGCCGGTCGGCCCCCGCTGATGTCATGAAAGTGCCGTTCGAGACATCCAGTGTCTCGAACGGCACTTTCATGACATGTCGGTCAGGGGAGGGCCATGACGCCGAAGTAGACCAGGCCGCCCGCGATCACGCCGAGGGCGGCGCCGCTGAGGACCTGCGCGGTGGTGTGGTCGGCCAACTCCACCCGTGACCAGGCGACCAGCACGGCGAGCAGGCCCGCCAGCAGCAGCCACGGGCCGTACGCGATGGCCAGCATCACCACGGCGCCCGCGGACACCGCGGCGTGGATCGAGATCTTGAACCGGGCGCCGAAGGTGATCGCCAGGCTGATCATCAGGGTCCCCAGCATCGCGGCGGTCAGCGCGATCAGCTCGCGCGGGGCACCGAACACCAGCAGCAGCACCCAGCCGGTGGCCAGCGAGGCGATGCACGCCAGCAGCGGGACCCAGCGGCCCTCGCGGTTGGTCACGTGGTGGCCGTCCCAGCGGCCGCCGCGCGCCCCGCGCACGATGATCGCCATCGGGATCAGCGACCCGGTCAGCGCGATCAGCGCGCCCCACAGCACGGTGGGCAGCAGGGCCTGGGTGGCGTGCCACGCGATGGCGATCGGCAGCGCGCACACCCAGACCCAGGGCGCGAGTACTTCAGTGGCCAGCCGGGCGAGGACCCGGCGGGCAGTGCTGGTTGGTTCGCTCGCAAGCTCGCTCACGAACCAGAATCATGCCGCCACGGGCTCGGCGGCGGTCTGGGCGGCGGCCGTCATGGTGGAGGCGGCGTCCTTGTCCCGGATCAGCAGCGCGTAGCCCGCGGCCGCCAGCGACAGCGCGGCGGCGACCAGGAAGGCCACGTGGTAGGCGGTCAGGTCGGGGGTGCCGCCCGCGGCGTGCGCCGGGGTGCCGACCGCGGCCAGCACGCTGCCCAGCACCGCGACGCCGATCGCGGCACCGGCCTGCCTGCCCGAGTTGAACAGGGTGGAGGCCCCACCGGTCTTGTGCGCGGGCAGCGTGGCGAAGGCGGCGGTCTGGCCGGGGTTGAACTGGTTGGAGATGGACACGCCCAGGTAGAACATGATCAGCATGGCCACCCAGCGCGGGCTGTCCGGGCCGATCGTGGCCAGCAGGGCCATGCTCGCCGCGGTGTTCACCAGTGCGATCGCGATGTGCCTGCGCGGGCCGAACCGGGTGTAGATCCGGCTGGCGACCTGCGTGCCGAGCACCACACCGACGGCCTCGGGAAAGGTGTTCAGGCCGGTGTCCAGCGCGGAGGCGCCGATCCCGTCCTGGTACATCAGCGGGAACACGAACAGCACGCCGAGGAAGGCCGCCGTGGAGATCAGGGTCATCACGTTGATGGTGCGGAACATCCGGTCGGCGAACAGGCGCAGGTCCAGCATCGGCTCGGGCACGCGCAGTTCCACCACGACCATCACGGCCAGCAGCACCAGCCCGCTCAGACCGGTGGCCAGGATGACCGGGGAGGTCCAGCCCTGCGAGGCGCCCTCGGTCAGCGCGTACATCAGCAGCGCGAAACCGGAGCCGGACAGCAGGAAACCGGCCAGGTCGAACCGGCCCGCGGTGGGCTCGCGGTACTCGGTGAGCAGCAGCAGGCCGAACACGAAGGCGGCGATGCCGATCGGCACGTTGACGTAGAACACCCAGCGCCAGGACAGGGTGTCCACCAACAGCCCGCCCAGCACCGGTCCCAGCGCGGGGGCCACGGCGGTGGGCAGGATCAGCACGCGCATCGCGCGCATCCGCTCGTGCAGGGCGAACACCCGGAACAGCATCGCCATGCCGACCGGGGCGAGCATGCCGCCACCGACGCCCTGAAGGATGCGGAACGCGACCAGCTGCGGCAGGTTCTGCGCGAGCCCGGACAGGGCGGAGGCCAGGGTGAACACGGCCAGCGCGAACAGGAAGACCCGCTTGGTGCCCAGCCGGTCACCCAGCCAGCCGGAGGCCGGGATCACCATGGCCAGGCTGAGCAGGTAGCCGACCACGATCGTGCCGGTCTCGGTGGGTGCGACGCCGAACTGGGCGCTGATGGTGGGCAGGGCGACGTTGATGATCGTGGTGTCGAGGATGTTCAGGAACATGGCCGCCACGAAGACGACACTCACGACGATCTTCGGACTCAGACGGCGTGCGGGCACGGCGGGGACCCCCTGGCAGAACGTTTGGTTGTAGCAACAAAACATTCAACCAGAGGAGGCAACCGGGTATTCCCGGTTCGGGGATCAGGCCAGGTCGTGCGGCATGAGGGTGGTCAGCGCGTCGTCCACGCTGACCCAGCTGTTCTCCGTGCCCGGCAGCACCACGTCGTAGGTGCGGTCCAGGAAGTCGGCCAGCTCCTGCGCGGAGGCCTCGAACATGGCCAGGCCGGCCGGGGAGCTCACCACGACCACGACCAGCTCGATGTCGTCCACGGCGGGGCGGATGCGCACGTCCCCGGTGCCCGCCTCGGCGATCAGGCCGTCGGCCAGCAGGTCGCGGGCGAAGCACCACTCCACCCAGCCGGTGGGGCCGGAGCGGAAGGCGGCTGTCACCGCGTACGGGTCACGGGTGTCGTAGCGGAGTTCGACCTCGACGGGGACCGAAGGTGCATCGGGCACCAGGAGGTCCAGCACCGCCATCGAGCGGAGCGTCATGTGGTCGTTACGCATCGTGTTCACCCCTCAGCTTCCCGACACCTGCACGCGGCCAAGAGTGGCACCGTCGTCTCCAGATCCTGTCCACGTTCACTCAATGTCGCCCCCAGGCGGCTTTGCTGCTCCAATCTGTCACTCATCTGGGGGTGGGTCCAGGGGGAACGGTGATTCACCGTACGAAAGTGCGCCGAGATGACCTATTCAGGGGAACGGCAAGGGGTGGTGATTGTGACCGGGGTCATGTGTCGGCCCTTCGGTGACTCGGGCGCATGATGACCAGATGGCTGACACCGGCTGCAAAGTGCGTTCCGCAACCATTGAGGATCTGGCCGCGGTGGCGGAGATCTATCGCCCGTACGTGGAGTCCACCGCTATCTCATTCGAGCAGGAAGCGCCCACCTCGCAGCAGTGGCGCGCGCGTTTCGACAACGTTGTAAACGCCGGTCTGCCGTTCCTGGTCGCCGAGGCGGACGGGGTCGTGCTCGGTTACGCCTACTGCTCGCCCTGGCGCACGCGGCCCGCCTACCGCCGCAGCGTGGAGAGCACCATCTACCTGTCGGGGGCCGCGCGCGGACGTGGTCTGGGCGGTCGGCTCTACATCGAGCTGCTCGAGGCCTGTCGCGAGTGGGGTGCGCACCGGGTGATCGGCGTGGTCGCCGACTCGGGTGACCCCTCCTCGCTGCGGTTGCACACCAGGCTGGGCTTCCGCGAGGTCGGCAGGCTGACCGAGGTCGGCCACAAGTTCGGCCGCACCTGGGACACCGTCCTGTTCGAGCGTCGGTTGGGCTGAACGGCGGTACCGCGTGGCGTGACACGCCGGTAAGGCGGAAAACGGTCATTTGGTGATCTTGCTGACACACTGGACCCGATTGCCTGTGGTCCGGCGTGCGGGAGGACTCAAGCGATGGCCGACATCAGCACGGTGTTGCACCGGGCCGCGGAACTGACCGCCAACGGCAAGGGGCGCAAGGCGGTGGCCCTGCTCCGGCCGGTGGCGGTCGCGCACCCCCGGCAGCAGGAGGTGTGGTGCCGGCTGGCCGCCGCCCACCTGGACCGGGGCGATCCCGGCGCCGCGCTGGACGCGGTGCGCAGGGCGCTGCGGCTGACCGGGGACCGGGCCTGGGCGCACCGGCTGGCCAGCCGCGCGCTGAGCAGGATGGGCCGGCACGAGGAGGCGGTCTCCGCGGCACGGCACGCGCTGCGTGAGGCTCCCTCGGACGGGCGCTGCCAGTTGGCGCTGGCCGAGGCGCTCGGGTCCGCCGACCGCTGGGACGAGGCCCTGTCGGCCGCCAGGCGGGCGGTCGAGTTGGACCCGGCCCAGATCCGCTGCTACCTCGTGCTGGGCGACGCGGCGACGCGCCTGCGCCAGTGGACCACGGCCGAGCGGGCCTACCGCGCCGCGCTGCGGCACAAGCCGGGGGATGCTCGCATTCGCGCGCAGCTCACCAGGCTGCGCCAGGCCCGCTCCGGTGGCGCCCGTCCCGAACCGTCCGTGACGCCCACCCGGCCCAGGCGCGATCCGGTCGGCAGGGCAGGTGCCGAGCGGTTGTTCTGGCACGCCGGTCGGCAGGTGTCCAGCACCGCCGTGATCTCCGCGCTGATGCTGTTGATCTCCGGCCTGCCCCGGCCGACCCAGCCGCTGGCCTGGTTCGGGCTCGCGCTGCCGGTGGTCGTCCTGCTGGCGGCGCTGGTCGTGCTGGTGCGCACCCCCTCGGGCGGCCGGTGGGCGATGCTCACCGCCCCGTGCCGCAACCCCGCCATGCTGGTGACCTGCGCCCTGGTCGGCGCGAGCCTGGGCCTGACCCTGTTGTGGGCCTTCCAGGTGCGGCTGGGCTCCACCTCGGTGGAGGTCCTGCTGCTGGCCACCGCCTGTGCGGTGGGCGCCGCCGCACTGTGCTTCGCCAAGGGGAGCTGACCGACCGCACAAGCGCGGGACAAGCGGCGCGTCAGCCGCGCACGGCATGCTCACACTTGATCATGCCGACGCGGAGGTGGGGCCGTGAGCGAGCTTGCGAGCGAATCATCGAGCACCGCGCCCTCGGGAGTGCGCGCGCCGAGCGTCGGCGAGGTGTGCGCATGACCGGGCTGGGGCTGGACGAGGACGCCGAGGCCGTCTACCAGGCCGCGCTGCGCAGGCCGCGCTGGCGGGTGGCCGAGCTGGCCCGCTACCTGGACCGGCCCGAGCCCGCGGTCGGCACGGTGGTGGAGCGGCTGCGTGCCGACGGGCTGCTCGTCACCTCCGCCGAACAGGCCGCCTCGGTGCGCGCGGTGGAGCCCTGTCTGGCGCTGCCCGCGCTGGCCGCGAGCCGGGTGTGGGGGCTCAGCGCGGGCGTGACCCGCCCGCAGGCGGCGGCCATCGCCCGGTTCATCGCCCAGCACGAGCAGTCCGCCGCCGCCGAACCCGAGTCGGGCGGCCTGGACGCGATCGGCTCCCTGGTGGAGCGGCTGGTCGCCGGGGCGCGGCACGAGGTGGTGCTGCTCAGCCCGCTGCACCGTCCCGGCTCGTTCGAGTTCTCCACGCTGATCGCCGAGGCCGTGCTGCGCCGTGGCGCCGTGCTGCGCTGCCTGTGGCGTACGGAGCTGGTGCGCCAGCACAGCCTCGCGGCCTACGCCAACTGGCTGCGCGCCCGCGGTGCGCAGCCCAGGGTGGTGCCCACGCTGCCGATCAACGCCGTGCTCGTGGACCGCAGCGTCGCCGTGGTGCTGCGGGAACGCGGGGCCGTGGTCAACCGCACGGCGGCCACGGTCGCCCCGCTGTGCGCGCTGGCCGACCAGCTGTGGGCGCGGGGCACCACGGTCTACGGCGGGGCCACCCCGCAGCCCGCGGGGCAGGCGCCCCGGCACCGCAGGGTGCTGCGGTTGCTCGCCGAGGGGCTGACCGACGACGCGATCGCCCGCCAGGTGGGGGTCAGCGTGCGCACGGTGCGCAACGACATGGCCGCGGCGATGGTCAGCCTGGACGCACGCAGCCGCTTCCAGGCGGGGGTGCGGGCGGCCCAGCTCGGCCTGCTCTAGCCCGTCCACTGTGGAGCCCTCCGCCGAACGTGGCACTGCCGGTTCCGACGAATGATCACTACGGCGGTGCCCGCGATCCCCGTTCTGCCCGTATCGTTCGGCAGATGCGTCATGATCAGCACGGCGTGCCGCTGACGGCGGCGACCCCCACCGCCGTGGCGGAGTTCGACCGCGCTGTGGACTCCCTGCTGCACCTGCGCGCCGATGTCGGCGACCTGGCCGAGCGGGCCGTGGCCGAGGACCCGCTGCTGCCGGTGGGCAACGCGCTGCGCGTGTACCTGTCCGTGCTGAGCACCGACCCGCAGCTCGTGGTGGCCACCACCGACGAGTTCGCCAAGTTCACCAGCCTGGCCGACCCGGCCGCGATGACCGAGACCGAGCGGCTGCACCTGGGCGCGGCGGGCCGCCTGCTGCAGGGCGACCTGACCGGTGCCGCCGAGCTGCTGACCGAGGTCAGCGCGCGGCAGCCCCGGGACGCCCTCGCGCTGGCGATCGGCCACCAGCTGGACTTCCTGCTCGGTGCGGCCGGGTCGCTGCGCGACCGGATCGGCGCCGTGCTGCCCTCGTGGAGCGTCGCCGACCCGCACTTCGCGAACCTGCTCGGCATGTACGCCTTCGGCCTGGAGGAGTGCGGGCACTGGGCGGAGGCCGAGCAGACCGGGCTGCGCGCGATGGCCATGGACGCCGCCGACGTGTGGAGCATCCACGCCGTCGGGCACACCCACGAGATGCGCGGGCGCCACGCCGAGGGCATCACCCTGTTCGACCAGCGCCGCGAGGACTGGGACGGGGCCAACCTGATGCGCGTGCACATCTGGTGGCACTACTGCCTGTTCCTGCTCGAAGCCGGTGACCCGGACCGCGCGCTGGCGATCTACGACGCGGAGCTGGCGCCCAGCGGGTCGGAGGGCCTGCTGGAGGTGCTCAACGGGGCGAGCCTGCTGTGGCGGATGCGCCTGGCGGACCTCCCGGTGGCCGACCGCTGGCCCGCGCTGGCCGCGACCTGGCCCGCGCGCATGTCCACCCCGTTCTCCGCGTTCAATGACATGCACGCGGTGATGTGCTACGTCGGCGCGGGGGACGAGCGCGCCGCCGAGGAGCTGATCGCCGACCGCAGGCGCTACCTCGGGCAGGTCTCCGGCAGCGTCACCAACGCGGCGATGACCGCACGGGTCGGGCTGCCGGTGTGCGAGGCGCTGCTGGCGTTCGGCCGCGAACGCTACGCCGAGGCCGTGGACCTGCTCTGGCCGGTGCGCCGCCGGGTGCACGAGTTCGGCGGCAGCCACGCCCAGCGCGACGTCGTGCAGCGCACCCTGGTCGAGGCCGCGCTGCGGTCCGGGCGCACCGAGCAGGCGCGGGTGCTGGTCGGCGAGCGGGTCAGCCTGCGCCCCGACAGCCCGTACAACCAGCTGAAGCTGAGCCAGCTGCGCCAACCCTGAAGCGCGTGTCGGACGTCCCGGTACGGCGTGTCGGCGCTGCCGGGACGGTGTGTTCGCGCTTCCGGTACGAGTTCCCGGCAGCTGGGAAACCGGCCGCCAAGTACGGACACGCGGTGCGCGAAGCGCCGACACGCGAGGGCTTGGGCTCAGTTCAGGCGGATCGCCCGCATCGCGGCGACCAGTTCGGCCACCTGGATCGGGTGGTCCCAGCTCAGGCCGGTCAGCTCGCTGATCCGGTTCAGCCGGTGCCGCACCGTGTTGCGGTGGCAGTACAGGGCCGCCGCCGTGTCCCCGGTGGACCCGCCCGACTCGCACCAGGCCCAGGCCGTGTCCAGCAGCAGCGCCCGGTCCCGCTCGGGCAGTGCCCGCAACGGCGCGAGCACCAGGTGCGCCAGGTGCAGCGCCGTGCCACCGGCCCCGGCGATCATCGTGGCCAGCGGCCGGTCCCCGTAGGCGGCCCACTGCCTGCTGCCGGGCTCGATCGCGGCCAGCGCGAGCCGGGCCTGGCGAGCCGCGTCCGCGGTGCGGTCGATCCGGTCGTAGGGCTGGCTCACCCCCACCCGGCCCCGGGTGTCGAACTCGGGGAGGGCGGGTCGGCCCACCGAGAGCACACCGAGCTCCTCACCGGCCGTGCGCCGCCACACCACGGGTCCGCCGAGCGCCTCGGCCAGCTCGCCCGGCAGGGCACCCGGCTCGGCGGCCAGCACGCAGAACCAGCCCTGCCGGGGCAGGCCCAGCGCGTCGGCGCTCGCCCAGACCGTTGTGCCGGTGCTCAACAGCGCGTCCACCAGCTCGTTGTGCTCGCGCTCCGTGCGCAGGGTCTGATCTGCCACGACGTCCCGGTACGCGCCCTGCACGACCTCGGAGAACTCGTCGAGCCCCAGCCACAGGGTCTCGGCGTGGTTGAGCAGCGCCTCACGGGTGCGCGGGCCCCGCTCGTCGGCGGCCCCGCGCAGCGCGTTCCAGATGAACCGGGCGCCAACCCGGTAGCTGTGCAACAGGGTCGCCAGCGGAACTCCCTGCTCAGCGCGTCGGCGGCCGTTCTCGCGCGGGGCCGTGTCGTCGAACGGCTCGCGCGCGGCCAGCCCGCGGAAGGCCTGCGCGAGGTTGTCGCGGCAGGTCAGGTACAGGTCCTCGGCGGCAACCACGGCGCTGTCGCCCAGCACCGGTTCGGCGGCGCTGACGATCTCGGCGAGCTCGCGCGCGAGCTCGGGCAGCCGCTCCAGCATGCTGTCGGCGAGCTCCACGAGCAGCGGATCGGGCGGGTCCGTGTGCACAGCTGATTGTGCACGTGCACAACGGGCGGGTGTCAACGGTGTCAGTGCAGCCATGGCGTCGGGCGCGGCACCGGAGCAGGATCGACACCATGACGCAGGCTTTCGGCGGGTACCAGAACGAGATCTACCTCCAGGGCATGGGCGGCACCCGGCCCGCGTTCAGCACCGACGCCACCCGGCTGGAGGAGGCGGCGCGGGGCAAGCTGGAGCCGGAACCGTTCTGGTACGTCGCGGGCGGCGCGGGCTCGGGCGCGACGATGCGTGCCAACCGCGAGGCGTTCGACCGCTGGCGGCTCGTGCCGCGCATGCTGCGCGAGGTCAGCGAGCGCGACCTGAGCACGACTCTGTTCGGCACGCGGCTGGCCTCCCCGGTGCTGCTGGCGCCGGTCGGCGTGCAGGGCATCGTGCACCCCGACGGCGAGCTGGCCACCGCACGGGCCGCCGCCGCGCTGGACGTGCCGATGATCCTGTCCACCGCCTCCTCGACCGGTATGGCGGAGGTCGCCGAGGCCAACGGGGACGGCCACCGCTGGTACCAGCTGTACTGGCCGCACGATGACGAGGTGACCCTGTCCCTGCTCGACCGGGCCAAGCGCGCCGGGTTCACCGCGCTGGTGGTCACCCTGGACACCTGGACCCTGGCCTGGCGCCCGCACGACCTGGACAACGCGTACCTGCCCTTCCTCAAGGGCACCGGCCTGGCCATCCCGTTCGGCGACCCGGCCTTCCTCGCGGGGCTGGCCAAGCCGCCCGCCGAGGACCTGCCCGCCGCGATCCTGCGCTGGCTGCCCATGTTCAACGGTCGCTCGCACACCTGGGAGCAGCTGTCCCTGCTGCGCGAGAACTGGGACGGCCCGATCGTGCTCAAGGGCATCCAGGACGTGGCCGACGCGCGCCGCGCGGTGGACGCGGGCATGGACGGCATCGTGGTGTCCAACCACGGCGGTCGGCAGGTGGACGGCGCGATCGCCGCGCTGGACGCGCTGCCCGCGGTGGCCGGGGCCGTCGGGGACCAGCTGACCGTGCTGTTCGACTCCGGCATCCGCACCGGCGCCGACGTGATCAAGGCGATCGCGCTGGGCGCCAAGGCGGTGCTGCTGGCCAGGCCGTACGTCTACGGGCTGGCGCTGGACGGGGAGGCCGGGGTGCGGCACGTGCTGCGCAGCCTGCTGGCCGACCTGGACCTGACCCTGGGGCTGGCCGGTCACCGCAGCGTGGCCGAGCTGGGCGCCGACTGTCTGCAGCGGATCTGAGAGGTCGTGACGGTGAGGGCTTTGGTCGTGCTGCCCGCGCACGTGGGCGGGATTAAGTTGGCCGGTGCGGTGGCGGCCGGACTGGGCGAGGAGTTCGAGACCACGGCGGTGGAGGCGGCGGGGGACGACCCGCGGGCCCTGCGCGAGGCGGAGGTGATCGTCACGGCGCTGGCCCCGGTCACCGCCGAACACCTGGCGCAGGCGGAGAAGCTGCGCTTCGTGCAGTGCGCCAGCCACGGCTTCGACCACGTGGATCTGGACGCCGCCGCCGAACGCGGCATCAGCGTGAGCAACATCGGCTCCACCGACGCCGAGGCGCAGGACGTGGCCGAGCACGCGCTCTGCCTGATCCTGGCGCTGGCCAAACAGCTCATCCCCGGGCACAACGCGTTGCGCGAGGGCAACTGGATCCTGCCCGCGCTCATGCCCGGCATCACGGAGCTGTTCGGCAAGACCCTGGGCGTCGTGGGCTTCGGCGCCATCGGTCAGCAGTTGGCCCGCCGCGCCGCGGCCTTCGACATGAAGCTGGTCTACACCGACACCAAGGACGTGGCCAACCCGTACGGGGCCCAGCGGCTGGAACTGGACGAACTGCTCGCCCAGGCCGACTACGTGTCGCTGCACCTGCCGCTGACCGACCGGACCCGGCACATCCTCGACGCCCGGCGGATCGCGCTGATGAAGCCGACCGCCATCGTGGTGAACACCGCGCGCGGCGGGCTGATCGACCAGGACGCGCTGGCCCAGGCGCTGACCGAGGGCAGGCTCGGCGGCGCGGGCCTGGACGTGTTCGACCCGGAGCCGCCCGGGGCCGACCTGGCCCTGCTGCGCGCGCCGAACGTGGCGCTGTCCCCGCACACCGCGGGCGTCACCAGGGAGACCACCCTGCGCATCGCCAACGCGGCGCTGGTCAACGTGCGGCGTTTCGCCGGGGGTGAGCCGCCACTGGATGTGGTGAACAGCCCGGTGCAGCGGGTTCAACCTGCGAAAACCCACCCAAAGCGGTGAAAAAGGCTGATCTTGTGCGGTCCGCCCGCCGCTGCGGTGTCACGCTCAGAGCGGGGGATGGACCGGACAGGAGGTCACCGCGGTGCACACCACGCGACTGGGCCGGGTCCTGGTACTTGCCGTGCTGTTGCTCGGCGTGAGCGGGACGGGGGCCGCGGCCGATCCGGCGCCGCCACCCGTGCCGCTGCCAGGCGGTTCCAACTACGACTTCTACTACCTCCAGGGCTGCTACCGCGAGCCGTACCACGTGGTCAACGGCTTCAACAGGGCGCCGGACATCATCCGGTACCAGCTGGGGGAGATGCGCAAGGCCGGGCAGAGCAGGCTGACCATCGGCATCTTCCACCACCGGGGCCCCGACTCCGGCACGATCATGGACTCCACCGGCGGCAAGCTGTCCGACCAGAACCGCAGGAACCTCACCGACCTGCTCGCCGCGGTCAAGCAGGCGGGCTTCGCCGAGGTCGCGGTGGCCTTCAACAGCCTGTCCCCGAACAGCCCCAGCGGGTGGTCGTCCTGGCAGCCCGACCTGTACCAGGAGAACTGGCAGCTCATCCAGGACCTGCACCCGGTGATCGCGGGCGCGGGCCTGCCCTACCGCGTGGACCTGGGCAACGAGCTGACCGCCTCGGCGGGGCAGAAGGTCGTGCTCCAGTACGACCAGCAGCTCTGGAAGGACTACACGGCCAAGTTCGGCCGCAACGACTCGGTGGGCTTCTCGGTCAACAGCAACGATCCCAACCAGGTCGGCTCCGTGGGCCAGATCTACGGGACGACCCCGCCGCCCCTGTTCGACATCCACGTCTACGACCAGGAGTACGAGCGGTTCCTGGCCGCCGACACGGCCCTGCGGCAGGCGGGCTACACCACCCAGCCGATCATCGTCGGCGAGTCCTTCTACAACGACAAGGCCGCCGCCGAGGGCTTCGCCAAGGCCAGCAAGCAGACCGGGCGGCAGATCTACTACCTCACCCAGTGGCCCAAGACCCGGGCCAACGTCACCCAGTGCGACCAGGTGGACGTGGCCCCGCCCGCCGACTTCTCCGCTTACAAGGCCGCCGGGTTCTGACGCACCGCGGCGACCGGTTCGGCAGGCTTGACCGGCTTGACAGGCTTGTGGCGCAGCGCGGGCTTCTCCACCCAGCGCCAACTCGCCGCCGCCAGCGCCAGCACGATCACGGCCGTCAGCAGGGCGTTGAGCCACGGGTTGAGCAGCCCCGCCTGGGCGAGGATCTGCTGCACGGGGAAACCGAGCAGGTAGGTGCCGTAGGACAGGTCGTAGCCCTTGGTGGGCTGGTGCAGGGCGGCAGGCGCGCGGAAGGCCACGGTGAAGGTCGCCACCGCGATGAACAGGATCGAGCCGAGCACGGCGGCCGGGGTCACCCACAGCGCCGCCCAGACCACGGCCGCGGCAGCCAGCGCCCACCACGGCGGCGGGGTCGTGCCGCGGAACGCCCGGAAGGCCATGCCCAGCGCGAAGTAGGCGATCGGCACCGCGGTGTCCCAGCCGAGCAGGAAGGGCACCAGCGGGCCGGTGTAGCCGGTGGCCTCGATGGCCGTGGCGACCACACAGGCGGCCACCGCGATCGTGGCGAGCACCCAGCGGCGGCGCAGCGCCCCGAGCAGCCCGAGCACGACCACCGCCACGTAGCAGAGCACCTCGACGCGGATCGTCCACAGTGAACCGTCCACCGCGCCGGGGAACGGGTTGCCCGCGAACACTCCCGGCAGGTCGTACTGCATGGGGATGATCAACAGGTTGCCGCCCAGGAACTTCCATGTCCCCGGGTTGGCGAGGTAGTCGCGCAGGCTCAGCTGGGTGCACAGCGGGCCGAGCACCAGCGCGAGCACCAGGATCACCAGCACGTACGCGGGGTAGATCCGCAGGAAGCGGCGCCCGGCGAACCGGCGCGGGGACGGGTCGCTGAGCCAGCTGCCCGCCACCAGGTAGCCGCTGAGCAGGAAGAACACCCCGACACCCGCGGCCCCGGCATCGGTGCCGCTCAGCGCGGTCAGCGGGTCGGTGTGCCCGGTGAGCACCCAGCTGTGGCCGAACACCACCAGCAGCGCCGCGACCAGTCGGAGCAGGTCGAACGCGTTGCCGCGCCGCAGTGCCGCAGAAATTGTGCCCACGTCGTTCATCCTTGCTGCCGACCGGCCCGGGTCCGGGAAGGCTAGCGCCCGTGACCGTTGGGCAACCGGTGAGGCCCATGCGGAGTCTCCCCGGCCGGAAGTGATCCACTTCAGGGAGAACGAGAATGCACATCACCCTGGTGCGCGCGGCCGCGGCCGCCGCACTCGCACTGACCGCCGTCGCCGGGCCCGCCTCGGCGGCCGATGACGACACCGTGATCGGCCCGGACGGCTTCGGCCCGCTCAAGGTCGGCATGAGCCTGGCCGACGCCAAGGCCACGGGCAAGGTCCGCGACGCGGTCGGCGGCAACGAGTTGTGCCGCGGCTACAACTGGACCTACTCCGAGGGGCCGATGTTGATCATCTCGGCCAAGTTCGGCGTGTACTCCGTCGCCGGCTCGGCCCCGGACGCCCACACCCCGGAGGGCGTGCGGGTCGGGTCGACCACCGAGCAGGTGCGCACGGCATACCCGAAGGCCACCACCAGTGCGAGCAACGGGGTTGAGGTGTTCATAACGCCCACCCCGCAGAACCCGGACAACCGGTACGTCTTCGGCCTGCGCGACGGCAAGGTCGTCGGCTTCGCGCTGCAGTCGGTCGACGCGCACGACTGCGCGGCGGGTTGACCTGTGGTGAGGGGCGTCCGCCGGGCGCCCCTCACCCGCGCGGGTAAGGTCGGGCGGTGAACCCCGTGGACCACCTCGTGTACGCCACCCCAGACCTGGACGGCACCCTGCGCGAGCTGGCCGCGCGCGGGCTGCGACTGAGCCCCGGTGGGCCGCACACCGGTCTGGGCACCCGCAACCACCTCGCCGATCTCGGCGAAGGGCGCTACCTGGAGGTGATCGGCCCCGACCCCGAGCAGGACGGGCCGCCGCTGACCTTCGGCATCGCCGAGCTGACCGCCCCGCGCCTGGCGACCTGGGCCGTGCGCGTGCCCGACCTGGACCGCCTCGCCGCCCACCCCGTCGCGATGTCCCGCCAGCGGCCCGACGGCGTCACCCTGTCGTGGCGGCTCGCCTTCCCGCAGGACAGCCTGCACGGGCTCGTGCCGTTCCTGATCGACTGGGGCGCCAGCGAACACCCTTCCGCCACGGCCGCGCCGGGCGCACGCCTGCTCAGGTTGCACGGCGGCCACCCCGAGCCGGAGTTCGTCCGCGCGCGCCTGACCGAGGTCGGCGCCGACCTGGACCTGGTCCGCGCCGACGAGCCCTGGCTGGCCGCCGTGATCGCCACGCCCTCGGGTGAGGTCGAACTGCGCTGAGGGGGTGTGCCGGCTCGCCCCCCAGCCGCGTCACATAGGTGCCCTTCATGACGGTCAACGTCTCAAAGGGCACCTATGTGACGGCGGGGCGAGCGAGCCGCCGCGCGACGCAGCCGTCCTGTCGTGTCACGAAGGTGCCCTTGACGACGTTGGGTGTCCTGAACGGCACCTTCATGGCGTGCGAGGTGTGGCGGCGACCCGTGCCCCACCGCCGCGAAGGTGCCCTTTGCGACACCCAACGTCTCAAAGGGCACCTTCATGGCATTGGCACCCCGTCAGCGGGCGCCGCTCAGCGAGTCCGCGCGCCGCGAGGCCACGGCGGCGGCCAGGTCGCGCAGCACGGAAACCGTGACGTCCCAACCCATGCACGCGTCGGTGACGCTCTGCCCGTAGGTCAGCGAGGTGGCCTCGCCGAGGGTGAGCTCCTGGCGGCCCGGCACGAGGAAGCTCTCCAGCATGAGGCCGACGACGCCCCGTTCCCCGGCGGCCACGCGCGCGGCGATGTCGGCGGCGACGGCGGGCTGGCGCAGGTGGTCCTTGCCGCTGTTGCCGTGGCTGCCGTCGACGATGACCCGGCCGGGCAGCCCGGCGGAGTCGAGCCGTGCCAGGGTGTGCTCGACGCTGGCCCGGTCGTAGTTGGGGCCCGCGGAGCTGCCGCGCAGGATGACGTGGCAGTCGGGGTTGCCGCTGGTGGAGAAGATCGCGGCGAGCCCGTCGTCGGTGACGCCGGGGAACACGTGGCTGCTGGCGGCGGCCTTGACGGCGTCCACGGCGGCCTGCACGTCGCCCTCGGTGGAGTTCTTGATACCGATGGGCATGGACAGCCCGCTGCACAGCTGGCGGTGCACCTGGCTCTGCGCGGTGCGGGCGCCGATGGAGCCCCAGCTGACGGTGTCGGCGATGTACTGCGGGGTGATCGGGTCGAGGAACTCGCAGCCCACCGGCAGGCCCAGCGCGAGGATGTCCAGCAGCAGGGCGCGTGCGGCGCGCAGCCCGTGGTTGACGTCGAAGCTGCCGTCCAGGTTCGGGTCGTTGATCAAACCCTTCCAGCCCAGGGTGGTGCGCGGCTTCTCGAAGTAGACCCGCATCACCACGCACAGGTCCTCGGACAGCTCGGCGGACAGCGCGGCGAGCCTGCGGGCGTACTCCAGGCCCGCGGCGGGATCGTGCACGGAGCACGGGCCCACCACCACGAGTAGTCGGTCATCGGCGCCGTCGAGCACGCGGGTGACCGCGGTGCGGCTCTGCACCACCACGGCACGGCCCGCGTCGGTGAGCGGTAGTTCGTCGCGCAGCAGGGCGGGGGACACCATCGGGCGAACCCCGGCGATGCGCTGGTTGTGGACCTGGTCGGTACTGGACACGGTGCTGCTCCTCGTCTCGCAGACCGATCCACTCCGTCGCCGGTCTGCCTGTATCTGGGCAAACAAAAAGGCAGAGGTCGTGGGACCCCTGCCTGAGCCGGCTCTGGATGGCTTGTCGCGGTCAGCGCGTGGTCGCACCGCCGGGCCCACCCAGGGCCGGCTCGCTAAACCACGGATAACGACGCACGAGGTGGAGCATACCCGATGTTGACGACCCCGGTTTAATGGGTCAGTATCAGTCCATTGAAGCGGGACCCCCGATGCGGAAGGCTGGCCGGATGTCGCGAAGCGAAGGTCTGCTCACCGTCGACGAACTGCGCGAGCTGGTCGCCGACGGCACAGTCGACACCGTGCTGGTGGCCATCGCCGACATGCAGGGCAGGTTGCAGGGCAAGCGTTGCGCCGCGAAGTACTTCCTGGACACGGTGCTGGAACACGCCACCGAGGGCTGCAACTACCTGCTCGCGGTGGACGTGGAGATGAACACCGTCAGCGGCTACCAGGTGTCCTCCTGGGAGCGTGGTTACGGGGACTTCGTGATGCGCCCCGACCTGTCCACCCTGCGGCTGACCCCGTGGCTGCCGGGCACCGCCCTGGTCATGTGCGACGTGGAGTGGGAGGACGGCAGCCCGGTCACCGTCTCGCCGCGCCAGGTGCTGCGCCGCCAGCTCGACCGGCTCGCCGAGCGCGGGCTGGCCGCCTTCGTGGGTACCGAGCTGGAGTTCATCGTCTTCGACGACAGCTACGAGCAGGCACACGACCTGGGCTACCGGGACCTGCGCCCGGCCAACCAGTACAACGTGGACTACTCCCTGCTGGGCACCTCGCGCATCGAGCCGCTGCTGCGCCGCATCCGCAACGAGATGGCGGGCGCGGGCATGGTCGTGGAGTCGGCCAAGGGCGAGTGCAACCTCGGCCAGCACGAGATCGTCTTCCGCTACGACGAGGCACTGTCCACCTGCGACGGTCACAGCCTCTACAAGAACGGGGCCAAGGAGATCGCCGCGCAGGAGGGCCGCGCGCTGACCTTCATGGCCAAGTACAACGAGCGCGAGGGCAACTCCTGCCACATCCACCTCAGCCTGCGCGGCACCGACGGGGAGCTGACCTTCGCCGGGGACGGTCCGCACGGCATGTCCGTGCAGGCGCAGCGGTTCATCGCCGGGCAGCTCGCCTGCCTGCGCGAGCTGACCCTGCTGTTCGCGCCGAACGTCAACTCGTACAAGCGTTTCGTGCCGGGAAGCTTCGCGCCGACGGCCGTGGCCTGGGGCCGGGACAACCGGACCTGCGCCCTGCGACTGGTCGGCCACGGGGCGGGCCTGCGCGTGGAGAACCGCGTGCCCGGCGGGGACGTCAACCCCTACCTGGCGGTGGCGGCACTGATCGCGGCCGGTCTGCACGGCATCGACAACGAGCTGGAGCTCCAGCCGGAGCTGACCGGCAACGCCTACACCTCCGGGGCGCCGACCGTGCCCTCGACCCTGCGTGAGGCCGCCGACCTGTTCTCCGCCAGCGAGTTGGCCCGCACGGCCTTCGGCGAGGACGTGGTCGCCCACTACGGCAACGCGGCACGGGTGGAGCTGGCCGCCTTCGAGTCCGCCGTCACCGACTGGGAGCGGGTCCGTGGCTTCGAACGGCTCTGATTCGAGCGGCTCCGGGCGCAGGCCGGTCATCGGCGTCACCACGTATCTGGAGCGAACCCGTTACGGCGCTTGGGATGTCGAGGCCGCGGTGCTGGCCCGCACCTACGTGGACGTGGTCGCCGCGGCGGGCGGCAACCCCGTGCTGCTGCCGCCGCTGGACGACTGGCAGGCCGAGAGCGTGGCCTTCCTGGACGGCCTGGTGCTGGCCGGTGGCGCCGACGTGGACCCGGCCCGCTACGGCCAGCGGCCGCACCCGCGCACCGGTAACCTGCGGCCGGACCGCGACGCGGCGGAGTTCGCGCTGGCGCGGGCCGCGCTGGAGGTGGACCTGCCGATGATCGGGGTGTGCCGTGGCATGCAGGTGCTCAACGCCGTGCTCGGCGGCACGCTCGTGCAGCACGTGCCGGACGTGACCGGCGCGACCACGCACCAGCCAGCGGTGGGCCAGTTCGCGAACAATCCCGTGTCGCTGGTGCCCGGCAGCAGGCTCGCCGAGATCCTGGGGCCGAGCGCGGTCGTGTCCTGCTCGCACCACCAGGCGATCGACCGGCTCGGCGCGGGCCTGACCGTGGCGGCCACCGCGGCCGACGGCACGATCGAGGCGGTGGAACTGTCCACAGCGGACTTCGTGCTCGGCGTGCAGTGGCATCCCGAGCAGGACGCGGAAGTGCGGCTGTTCAAGGCTTTGGTGGACAACACCAGGAGGAGTGACCGGTGAGTTTCGACGTGATCAACCCCGCGACCGAGGAGTTGGTCCGGAGCGTCGAGCTGGCGACGCTGGCCGAGACCGACGCGGCCATCGCCCGCGCCCAGGCCGCGCTGCCCGCGTGGCGTGCGGTCGCGCCGGGGGACCGGGCCCGCCTGCTGCGGCGCTTCGCCGAGGCCATCGACGCCGACCGCGAGTACCTCGCCCAGCTGGAGGTCACCAACTCCGGGCACACCATCGGCAACGCCCGCTGGGAGGCGGGCAACGCGCGCGACGTGGTGCAGTACTACGCGGCGGCGCCGGAACGCCTGTTCGGCAGGCAGATCCCGGTCGCGGGCGGGGTCAACGTGACCTTCAGCGAGCCGCTGGGCGTGGTCGGGGTCATCGTGCCGTGGAACTTCCCGATGCCCATCGCCGCCTGGGGGTTCGCCCCGGCGCTCGCGGCGGGCAACACGGTGCTGGTCAAGCCCGCCGAGCTGACCCCGCTGACCGCGTTGCGACTGGCCGAGCTGGCCAGGCAGGCGGGCATTCCCGAGGACGTGTTCCAGGTGCTGCCCGGTAAGGGATCCGTTGTGGGACAGCGCTTCGTGACGCACCCCGCGGTGCGCAAGGTGGTGTTCACCGGGTCCACCACCGTGGGCAAGCAGATCATGTCCGGCTGCGCGGACCAGGTGAAGCGGGTGACCCTGGAGCTGGGCGGCAAGAGCGCCAACCTGGTGTTCGCCGACGCGGACCTGGAGAAGGCCGCCGCCACCGCGCCGTACGGGGTGTTCGACAACGCGGGGCAGGACTGCTGCGCGCGGTCCCGGATCCTGGTGCAGCGCAGCGTGTACGACCGGTTCATGGAACTGCTGGAGCCCGCGGTCAAGGGCGTCAAGGTGGGCGATCCCGGCAGCGAGGACTCCGAGATGGGACCGCTGATCTCCGCCGCGCACAAGGAGAAGGTCGCCTCCTACGTGCCCGAGGACGCGCCGGTGGCCTTCCGGGGAACCGCCCCGGACGGCCCCGGCTTCTGGTTCCCGCCAACGGTGTTGACCCCGTCGTCCACACAGGACCGATCGGTGGTCGAGGAGATCTTCGGGCCGGTGGTCGTGGTGCTGCCGTTCGAGGATGAGGCGGACGCGGTGCGCATCGCCAACGACAGCGAGTACGGGCTGTCCGGTTCGATCTGGACCCGTGACGTGGCGAGGGCTCTGCGCGTCTCGCGCGGGGTGGAGGCCGGGAACCTGTCGGTCAACTCGCACTCCTCGGTGCGCTACTGGACGCCCTTCGGCGGGTTCAAGCAGTCCGGGCTCGGTCGCGAGCTCGGTCCAGACGCGGTCGCGGCCTTCACCGAGACCAAGAACGTGTTCATCTCCACGGAGGAATGAGGATATGGCTGAGCGTTTGGCCGGTCGGGTCGCCGTCGTCACCGGCGGCGGCAGCGGCATCGGGTTGGCCTCCGTGCGGCGGCTGGCCGCAGAGGGGGCGCGGGTCGTGGTCGCCGACATCGACGCGGTGTCCGGCTCGGCGGCGGCCAAGGAGGTGGACGGCCTGTTCGTGCAGGTGGACGTCACCGACGAGGCCGAGGTGCAGGCCCTGTTCGACAAGGCGGTGGACAGCTACGGCTCGCTGGACATCGCGTTCAACAACGCCGGGATCTCCCCGCCCGAGGACGACTCGATCCTGACCACCGGCATCGAGGCGTGGCAGCGGGTGCAGCAGGTCAACCTGACCTCGGTGTACCTGTGCTGCAAGTACGCGCTGCCGCACATGCGGCGGCAGGGCAAGGGCTCGATCATCAACACGGCCTCGTTCGTGGCCGTGATGGGCGCGGCCACCTCGCAGATCTCCTACACCGCCTCCAAGGGCGGGGTGCTGGCGATGAGCCGCGAGCTGGGTGTGCAGTTCGCCCGCGAGGGCATCCGGGTCAACGCGCTGTGCCCCGGCCCGGTGAACACCCCGCTGCTCAAGGAGTTGTTCGCCAAGGACCCGGAGCGGGCCGCGCGCCGCCTGGTGCACGTGCCGCTGGGCCGGTTCGCCGAGCCGGAGGAGATCGCGGGCGCCGTGGCGTTCCTGGCCAGCGACGACTCCTCCTTCATCACCGCCTCGCAGTTCCTGGTCGACGGCGGCATCTCCGGCGCGTACGTCACCCCGCTGTAGGTGGACACCGCGGGTGACGCGCTGTTCCGCCCGGTGCGGACGGGCAACGCGTTCGAGGAGACGGTGGAACGGCTGCTCCAGGCGATCCGGCTGGGTGTCGTGCCGCCGGGGGAGCGGCTGCCCGCCGAACGGGAGCTGGCCGCCCGCCTCGGGGTCAGCCGCGTCACCCTGCGCGAGGCCCTGCACGCGTTGCAGGAGGCCGGTTTCGTGGAGTCCCGCCGCGGTCGCTACGGCGGGACCTTCATCAGCGCGAGCCTGCCGGTGGGCGGCGGTCCCGTGCCGCCGCCCTCGGTGGGCTCGCTGGAGGACGCGCTGACCCTGCGCACCGCGCTGGAGGCCGGGGCCGCCGAGGCCGCGGCGGCGCGCGTCCTGTCCGGCTACGACCGGGACCACCTGCGCGCCCGCCTCGCCGAGTGCGAGTCGGCCGAGCTGACCGACTACCGGCGCAAGGACTCGCGGCTGCACCTGGCCATCGCCGAGGTGACCGGTTCGGCCTCGCTGACCTCCGCGGTGGCCGACGTGCGGATGCGGCTGAACGAGCTGCTGGACGGCATCCCGTTGCTGCCCCGCAACATCGAGCACTCCAACCAGCAGCACGCGGTGATCGTGGCCGCGGTGCTGGACGGGGACCCGGCCGCGGCGCGCTCGGCGATGACCGAGCACCTGGACGGCACGGCGGCCCTGCTGCGCGGCTTCCTCAGCTGAGAGGCTTTGCTGGGCCGAACGGGCGAGTCGCGTTGCTCGCGGGAAGCGTTGACGGGCCCCGGTGGAAGCGCTCTCATCAAGGGGTCACCGCCGCTGGCCCCTTGACGGGGGCGGCGGTCCCTGCCGTGACAAGGAGGTCACCGATGACTGCCCGTGCACGCCTGCTCGCCGCCGCGGCCGCCTTCCTGGCCATGCTCCCCGCCGCCGTGGCCATCACCGTCTCCGCCCAGCAGACCGCCTCCGCCGCACCCGCGCCACCACCAGGCTTCACCACGGTGTGGACCGAGGACTTCAGCGGCGAGGCCGGGTCCCGGGTCAACGGCGCCAACTGGCTGTACGACACCGGAACCAGCTATCCCGGCGGTGCCGCCCAGTGGGGCACCCACGAGATCGAGACGATGACCGACTCCACCAGCAACGTCTACCTGGACGGTGCCGGTCACCTGGCGATCAAGCCGATCCGCGACGGCAACGGCAACTGGACCTCCGGCCGCATCGAGACCCAGCGCACCGACTTCCAGCCGCCGCCCGGCGGGGTGCTGCGGGTGGAGGGCTCCCTGCGACAGCCCAACGTGAACACCGGCAACGGAGCCGGGTACTGGCCCGCGTTCTGGATGCTCGGCGCGCCGTTCCGAGGGGTCTACACGAACTGGCCCGGCATCGGCGAGCTGGACATCATGGAGGACATCAACGGGCGCAGCTCGGAGTTCTCCACCCTGCACTGCGGGGTCGCGCCCGGCGGGCCCTGCAACGAGTTCACCGGCCTCGGCAGCGGTGAGCGGCCCTGCGGCGGCTGCCAGACCGGGTTCCACACCTACGCCGTGGAACTGGACTACGGCACCAGCCCGCAGCAGCTGCGCTACTACCTGGACGGCAACAACTTCTTCACCATCAACGCCAACCAGGTGGACGCGACCACCTGGAACAACGCCACCCAGCACGGGTTCTTCGTCATCCTCAACGTGGCCATCGGCGGGGACTTCCCGGCGGCCTTCGGCGGCGGCCCCAACGGGTCCACCGTGTCCGGCGAGCCGATGCTGGTCGACTACGTGACCGTGTCCACCAAGGGCGGCAGCGGCGGCACCACGAACCCGCCGACCAGCCAGCCGGGCGGCTCCACCGCGTACAACACGATCGCCGCCAGCGCGCACGCCGACGCCAGCGGCGGGCTGGACCTGAACCGGCTCGGCAACGGGGCGTGGGCCAAGTACCCGGCGCTGGACTTCGGCAGCACCCCGGCGACCCAGTTCCGCGCGCAGGCGGCCTCCGGCGCGGCCAGCGGGGTCAGCGGCCTGGTCGAGGTGCGCCTGGACAGCCGGGACAACGCGCCGATCGGCAGTTTCGCCATAGCCAGCACCGGGGGCTGGGACAGTTGGCGCACGATCCCGGCCAACATCAGCTCGGTGACCGGGGTGCACGACGTGTACCTCACCTTCACCAGCGGGCAGCCTGCCCCGTTCGTGAGTCTCAATTCGTTCGGCTTCGGGCACTGATCCGGGCGTACCTTCTTCTGCGTGAGCACCACCGAACAGCGCGTGGCCGACCAGGGCCTGGTCGGCCCGCGCTCGGTGACCTGGCAGCTGCACGCCGACCCGGCGATGTGGCTGGCCGGGATCACCAGCCTGTTCCTACAGGCCCTGCACCCGCTGGCCGCCGCGGGCGTGGTGCAGAACTCGAACTTCCGCGAGGACCCGCTGGGCAGGCTGGAGCGCACCGCGCGGTTCGTCGGCCTGAGCACCTACGGTCCCACCCAGGACGTGCACAAGGCCGCCGAGCGGGTCCGCGCACTGCACCGGACCCTGCGCGGCAAGGATCCGGAGACCGGCCGGGTGTTCCGCGTGGACGAGCCCGAGCTGCTGCTGTGGGTGCACTGCGCCGAGGTGTCGACCTTCCTCACCGTGGTGCACCGCGCGGGGTTGCGGCTGAGCAAGCCGCAGGCCGACCGTTACCTGCGCGAGCAGCGCGCCTCGGCGGCCCTGGTGGGCCTGCACCCCGAGGACGTGCCGGGCAGCACCGAGGAGATGAGCCGGTACTTCCGGCGGGCCAGGCCCGAGCTGAAACACGGCGAGAACTCCGCCGTGGTGTACCGGTTCCTGCACCGGCCGCCGTTGCAGGGCCCGCTGCGCCACGGCCTGCCCGTGTACGAGCCCGCCGTGGCACACCTCGCGTACTCACTGCTGCCCTCGTGGGCGATCCGGCTCTACGGCGAGCCCGCCTACCCGCCGGTGGTCGCCAGCGCCATGCTGCGGGCCGCCCGCACCGGTGCCCTGCTGATCCCCGCCTCGATCCGCTGGCGCTCGCCCACCGGCTACCTGCCCCGGGCCATCCGCCGGCTCGGCCCGGACGCGCGGCCCTCTGCCCGGTTGCTGCCCGAGTGCTGAGACGGCCTTGTCGGTCCAGGTGCCCTCGCCTAGCGTCGATCACATGGCGCAAGCGGATCTGCTCTGCACGAGGCAGCACGTGGACCTTTGCCACATGTCCAGCGCGCTCTGTCCCGACTGACCCGGCCCCCACCACACCCGAGTCCTAGCCAGGGAGTCAGCCGTGTCCAGCGTGCTCGTCCTGTCCGGAAGCCCGTCCCGTTCCTCCAAGACCGCCCGCGTCGGCGACCACATCGTCGACCGGCTCGGTGTCGGCGGGGTGCGCGCCAGCCACGTCCGGCTGCGCGAACTGCCCGCCGAGGCCCTGCTCGCCGCCGACACCGCGCACCCCGGCATCGCCGAGGTCACCGAGGCCCTGGCCGAGGCCGACGGGGTCGTGCTGGCCACGCCCACCTACAAGGCCGCCTACTCCGGTCTGCTCAAGGTGTTCCTGGACCTGCTGCCCCAGTTCGGCCTCGCGGGCAAGACCGTGCTGCCCATCGCCACCGGCGGCACCATCGCCCACGTGCTCGCACTGGACTACGGGCTGCGCCCGGTGCTCCAGTCGCTGGCGCCCCGGCACGTCATCCAGAGCTACTTCCTGCTCGACCAGCACCTGGAGGTCGCGCCAACCGGGGTGCTCGCCATCAAGCCCGAGACCGAGCGCACGCTCGCCGAGATCGTCGACGAGTTCCGGCACGCGTTGATCACCTCGCGGCCCTTCCAGCGGACCGCCTGAGCCCGGTTCGTACAGTGGTGCCATGGCTTCCCGTGGCGTGCTGCTGACCGTCGCCTGCGCCCTGGGTCTGCTCGGCTCACTCGCCGCGCTGGCCTGGGGCGTGCTCGTGCTCGCCGACGGCCGGGAGCTGCTGCGCCCGGTCATCGCCGAGTTCATCGACGTGCAGTTGGACGGCACCGGGGTCCTCAACCCCGAGGACTTCCTCAACGACGCGTACACCCTGTTCTTCGGCCGCGCCACGTTGTGGCTCGGGCTCGGCTGCTTCGCGCTGGTCGCCACCGTGCTCGTGTGGCTCTGGCAGGGCTGGGCCCGGATCGGGCTCGCCGTGTTCGCCGTGGCCGCGATCGTGCTGGCCCTGCGCGACCTCGCCGACCTCGGCCCCGGCCTGCTCAAGACCCTCGGCGTGCTCTCGGCCGCCGCCCTGCTCGCCGCCCTGGTCCTCCAGTGGCTGCCCGCCACCAACGCCCAGTACCGCACCAAGCGCGAGTCCCGCTCTCGGTGACGCGAGTCCCGCTCAGGGGAGCGCGAGTCCCGGCCTGGGGTTGCTGAAACCCCAGGACAACGTCGGCTGCCGACCCCTAAGGTCCACTGGTGAGAATCGGTCTCTGCCTCGGCGTTGCCCTGCTGGCCTGCGTGGCCGGTTGTCAGTCCGGGACACCCGTTGCGGTGCCCACCACTACCCGGCCGCACTCGACGCGGCACGTGGTGTTGCACATGCGCCCGGTGCTGAGCGACCCGCAGACCGGTGGGCCCCGGTCCGTTCCCGCGTCGGCCGCCCCTGACGCGCCGTCGGATGTCAACGCCGCCAAGGCGATCCGTCAGGACCCGGCACTGGCCACCCAGCCCGGACTGGCCGCCAAGGCGTTCGCCGCCGTGGACTGCGCCAAGCCCGATCCGCTGGCGGGCAAGGACGATCCCGGCCTGCCACTGGCCACCTGTGACACCACGCACAAGTACGAGTACCTGCTCGGCCCCACCTTCCTGGACGGCAAGGCGATCCAGTCCGCGGTGGCCAGCAGGGACGAGCAGGCCGACCAGTGGGTCATCACGGTGGAGTTCACCCCGGCCGCGTCCGCGACCTGGGCCCAGTACACGGGCAAGCACCTCAACGAACAGGTCGCGTTCACTGTGGACGGCCAGGTACTGACCGCGCCGATGATCAATGGGCAGATCAACGGCGCGACCCAGATCAGCGGCAACTTCACCGAGCAGGACGCCCAGGACCTGGCCGATGCGCTGAACAACCACTGACTGTCTGCTCGATCACGGTTGGGCTCGATCACGGTTGGGCGCGCCACACCACCAGAGGGTGTCGGCATTTCTACTCTGCGTTGACGAATTCGGTGCCAGCGCTGGTGTCGTTGCCCGAAACAGCGGCCCAGCGCGACCGGTTGGCACTGAACTCGATCAACCGCACCGCACTTGTCAGGGGTATGTGCAACGCTTGGCCCATGAGCACACCTACCAATGCACCACTGGCCGACACCCCGCTGTTCGAGCAGCTCCTGGAGGAATTGGGGCTGGCGGCCGAGTTCGCCGAGATCCCAGCCGACGTAAGCACCTTGCTGGATCCGGAATGAGCTGAGCTGTTTCAGTCGTAGACCGAGGACAGGCCGTCGACCAGTGCACGGACGGCGGGCTGGAACGCGTGGCCCGCGGGCGTCGCGTAGCCGATGACCAAGCCCTGCTCGGCCATTGGCTGTCGCGAGTAGAACGACAACGGGTGCGTGGCGACCCCGCGCGCGGCCAGGATTCGAGCCACCTCGCGCTGGTCGGGACCCTGCTCGGGCAGCAGCAGGGTGACGTGCAGCCCGGCGGCGATTCCGGTGGGCCGCACCTGGGGCACGCGCTCGCGCAGTGCGTCGAGCAACAGGTCACGGCGCTTGCGGTAGTGCGCGCGCATCCGGCGCAGGTGCCGGTCGAGCCCGCCGCTGTCGAGCAGGTGCGCGAGCGCCACCTGGTCGAAGGTGGGGCAGTGCCGCTCGGCGAGCTTGCGCGCGGCCACGATCGGCTCGACCAGCCGGTGTGGCACCGCCAGCCAGGCCAGCCGGATCGCCGGTGCCAGTGACTTGCTGGCGGTCCCGGCGTACACGACCTGTTCCGGTGCGAGGCCCTGCACGGCGCCGATCGGCTGGCGGTCGTAGCGGAACTCTCCGTCGTAGTCGTCCTCGATCACCAGCGCCCCGCGTTCCCGCGCCCACTCGACCAGGGCCGTGCGTCGCGCCGGGTGCAGGGTCGTGCCGGAGGGCATCTGGTGCGAGGGCGTGACGAGCACGCCGTCGGCCGCGGGCAACTGCTCGACCACGAGCCCGTCGGCGTCCATCGGCACCGGCAGCAGTCGCAGGCCGGTGCCCTCGACGATCTCGTAGTGGAACCGCAGGCCGTAGTTCTCCACGGCCATCGTGGACGCGCCCTGTGCCCGCAGCGCCCCGCTCACCAGCCCGAGTCCCTGGGCGAAGCCCGAGCAGATGATCAACTGCTGCTCGCTGACCCGCACCCCGCGCACCCGGGCCAGGTAGGCGGCCAGCGCACGGCGCAGTGCCGGGTGCCCGCGCGGGTCGCCGTAGCGCAGGTCCTCGTCCGGCACGGTGGCCACGGCGTGCCGCAGCGCCGAGGCCCACTGCGTGCGGGGAAAGCCGCTGACGTCGGGCGTGCCGGGCTCCAGGTTGTGCAGTGCCTGCCCGCGCTGCTTGCCGGGCTCGGGCGGGCTGGGCGGCGTACCGGGCACGGGCGCCACCTCGGTGCTGGTCCGCGAGGTGCTCAGCAGGTAGCCCTCGGCGAGCAACTGCTCGTACGCCTGCACGACGGTGCCCCTGGCCAGCCCGAGGTCCTGGGCCAGCGCCCGGGAGGAGGGCAGCTGCGCGCCCGCGGTCAACCGGCCGGAGCGGATCGCCTCGCGCAGCGCACGCTCCAGCGCCACCCGGCGGCCCAGACCGGGGTCCAGGTCCAGGTGCAGCTCCAGCCCGCCACTGGTCCACGAATTCGCCATCAAGCTGGATCATACGAATGGACCAGATCCTGACTACGGTCGACTCGTGAGTTCCTCAGATCAGATCGTGACCCACGTGCCCCGGCTCAACGTCGCCAAGGAGGCGCCCTCCGCGTACCGGGCGTTGCTGCTGCTGAACAAGACGGTCCACGACGGGGTGGACCCCAAGCTGGCCGAACTGGTCAAGATCCGTGCCTCGCAGCTGAACAGCTGCGGGTTCTGCATCGACATGCACACCACCGAGGCCCGCAAGGCCGGGGAGTCCGAGCGACGCATCTACGCGCTGCCCGCCTTCCGCGAGGTCTCCTTCTACACCGCGCGCGAGTGCGCCGCGCTGGAGCTGACCGAGGCCGTCACCCTGGTCTCCCAGGGCGGGGTGTCCGACCAGGTGTGGGCCGAGGCGGAGAAGCACTTCTCCCCGGAGGAGCTGTCCAACCTGCTGCTGCTGATCGCCACCATCAACGCCTGGAACCGGATCGGGGTCAGCACCCGGCTGCAGCCGCCCGCCGAGGAGGCCTGATGACCGGGCTCGCCGCCCACGCCAAGACCCTGCGTGAGCTGCACCGGCCCGGCGACCCGCTGCTGCTGCCCAACGCCTGGGACGCGGCCACCGCCCGGCTGGTGGCCGAGGCCGGGTTCCCGGTCGTGGCCACCACGAGCCACTCGATCTCGCAGAGCCTGGGCTTCGCCGACGGGGAGCAGACCCCGGCGGTGCAGATGCTCGCCGCGGTGCGGCGCATCGCCCGCGCGGTGGACCTGCCGGTGACCGCCGACCTGGAGTCCGGCTACGGACTGGCCGCCGACGAACTGGTGGCCGGTCTGCTGGAGGCGGGGGTGGTCGGCCTCAACTTCGAGGACACCGACCACGGCAACGGCGGGCTGCGCGACCCCGCGGCGCAGGCGGTGCGCATCGCGGGCATCCGCGAGGCCGCCGAGGCCGCGGGCGTGCCGGTAGTGATCAACGCACGGGTGGACGTGTTCCACGACACGACCGAGGACGGCCCGACCCGGGAGCAGTTCACCGACGGGGTGGAGCGCGCCAAGCGCTACCGCGACGCCGGGGCGGACTGCGTGTACCCGATCCTGCTCGCGGACCGGGCGATGATCGGGGAGTTCGTGACCGCCGTGGACTGCCCGGTGAACGTCACGCTGCGTGCCATCGCCCCGCCCCCTGCCGAGCTGGCCGAACTCGGGGTGGCACGGATCAGCCTTGCCACCGGGCTGATGCGCGCCGCGCAGGAGGCCGTGCGGGCCAGGCTGGCGGAGCTGCGCTGAGCACTCGGGCGGGTAGCCGGGAACCAGTCCCCGGCTACCCGTTCCGACTAGACCGGATTCAATACGAGGGTGAGGCTGCCCGCCACGCTGGACGAGATCGCGACGTCTCCCCGGAGGTTCCGGTAATTGTCGCCGGTGCCGCCGATTATTGCTCCGGTGGTGGCAACGGTGGTTGGTCCGGGCGTCAGCAGGCTGCTGTCGGCGACTTCCTGGGTCGCGATGTCCCCATCGCGCAGTCGCAGGTAGATCGAGCACAACAAGGTCGTCCTGTTTCGATTCGTCTCGACCACGGTGCACTGCTGGTACAGGTTGCCCACGCGCTGGTTCGCGGCGTTGAAGAGGTTGGCGTTGGCCACGCCGACACCGCCGAGCGTGAAGGGCAGCGGCGGTAGCTGGCTCCTGAAGTCCCGTGCCGTGTAGGTCGTTCCCGCAGGTGGCGCAGTGGCTTGCCCGGGTGCCGCCGAGGCCGCGGCCCCGGTCGGCGACAGCAGGCCGCAGGTGATGAGCGCGACCAGGGCTGCCATGGATCTGCTACTGGTCATATCAATTCCCTTGTTCGACGGACATCGACGAGGACGATATGCGCAGTGGGCTGATTCCGGAGACGTGGGGAAACGTACGTCCGGTCGGCGATTGCGCATTGTTCCAGATTTCTGCACAACGTGCCCGTGCCGGTGCAGATTAGATACCCGCCCGGGTTCGGATCGCTACGGCTGTTCGTGTGAGCCGTTACCTGTGAATTGTGGTGGCGGGGAGATGACCGGATGTCCGGTCGGCCGCGGTGCTGGCCCCCGCACCCGAGGGCGGTCCGACCGCGTGGGGAGCCTAGGATCGAGGTCACTCCTGGTGGTGGATTTCGCCAGCTCAAGTGCTCGTGACGGACGGCAAGAGGGTCACCCGTGTTGACGATGCAGGACGCGCTGCTCGCGTTGCAGAAGTACTGGACCGACCGGGGCTGCATGGTCGTGCAGCCGTTCAACACCGAGGTCGGGGCCGGTACGGCCAACCCTGCGACCACGCTGCGGGTGCTGGGTCCGGAGCCGTGGCACGTGGGCTACGTGGAGCCCAGTGTGCGCCCGGACGACGCGCGCTACGGGGAGAACCCGAACCGGCTGCAGATGCACACCCAGTTCCAGGTGATCCTCAAGCCGGACCCGGGCAACCCGCAGGAGCTGTACCTGGGCAGCCTGGAGGCGCTCGGGGTGGACATCCACGCCCACGACATCCGGTTCGTGGAGGACAACTGGGCGCAGCCCGCGCTGGGCTCCTGGGGCCTGGGCTGGGAGGTGTGGCTGGACGGACTGGAGATCACCCAGTTCACCTACTTCCAGCAGGTCGGCGGCATGACCCTGGACCCGGTCTCGGTGGAGATCACCTACGGGGTCGAGCGCATCCTGATGGCCCTGCAGGGCGTGTCCCACTTCAAGGACATCGCCTACGCCCCGGGAATCACCTACGGCGAGGTGTTCGGCCAGTCCGAGTACGAGATGAGCCGGTACTACCTCGACGACGCCGACATCGAGGCCAACAAGCTGCTGTTCGACACCTACGCCGCCGAGGCCCGCCGGATGATCGAGACCCGGCTGCCGGTGCCCGCGTACGTGTACGTGCTCAAGTGCAGCCACGCCTTCAACGTGCTCGACGCGCGCGGTGCGATCAGCACCACCGAGCGGGCCAAGGCGTTCGCGCAGATGCGCACGCTGACCAGGCAGGCCGCCCAGCTCTGGACCGAGCGCCGCGAGGAACTGGGCCACCAGCTCGGCGTGGCCCAGCCGCCCGCCGCCGCCGTGCTGCCCGCGCAGCTGCCGGTGGTCGACACCGCCGCCACCCTGCTGTTCGAGATCGGCGTCGAGGAGATGCCGCACGCCGAGGTCAGCCGCAGTGCCGAGGCGGTGCGCGAGGCCCTCGTCGGCAAGCTGGCCGCCACCCGGCTCGGGCACGGCGAGGTCAGCGTGCACGCCACCCCGCGCCGCATCGTCCTGGTCGTGGACCAGGTGCAGCCGCGTGAGCCCGACGCCGAGCGCACCGTGCGCGGTCCGCGCGTCACCGCCGCCTTCGACGCCGAGGGCGTGCCGACCAAGGCCGCGCAGGGTTTCGCGCGCGGCCAGGGCGTCGACCCCGCCGAGCTGCTGCGCATCGAGGTGGACGGCGTGCAGCACGTCGGCGTGGTGAAGACCGATGTGGGCCGCGGCGCCGTCGAGGTGCTCAGCGAGCTGCTCGCCCAGCTGGTCGGCGAACTGCGCGCCGAGAAGAACATGCGCTGGTGCGACGCGGGGCTGTCGTTCACCCGCCCGGTGCGCTGGCTGGTCGCCCTGCTCGGCGAGACCGTCGTGCCGGTGGCCGTGTCCTCGCTGTCCAGCGGCCGGGTCACCCGCGTGTACCGCACCGCGCAGGCCCCCGAGGTGCAGGTGCCCTCCGCCGACGGCTACCTGGAGTTCCTCGCCGGGCACGGCATCGTCGCCGACGCCGCCCAGCGCCGCGAGCAGATCATCGCCGCGGCCACCGAGCTGGCCGCGGGCGTGGACGGCACCGTGGACTTCGCGGCCGAGTCGGCCCTGCTGGACGAGGTCACCAACCTGGTCGAGCGGCCGACGGCGATCCTCGGCGGGTTCGCCGCCGACTACCTGGAGCTGCCCACGCAGATCCTCACCACCGTCATGCGCAAGCACCAGCGCTACCTGCCGGTCCGCCGCGACGGGCAACTGCTGCCGCACTTCGTCACGGTGGCCAACGGGGACTGCGACCAGGACCTGGTCCGTGCGGGCAACGAGTCCGTGCTGCGCGCCCGCTACGAGGACGCCGCGTTCTTCTGGCGGGCCGACCTGAAGATCAGCCCCGAGCAGCACAAGACGGGCCTGGACAAGCTCACCTTCGAGGAGCGGCTCGGCTCGGTCGCCGACCGGGCGCACCGCATCGCAGGTGTCGCCGCCGAGCTCGCCGACGTGGTGGGCCTGGACGGCGGCGACCGCACCACCCTGGACCGCGCGGGCGCCCTGGCCAAGTTCGACCTGGCCACGAAGATGGTCATCGAGCTGTCCAGCCTGGCGGGCACCATGGCGCGCGAGTACGCCCTGCGCGCGGGCGAGACCCCCGAGGTGGCCCAGGCCCTGGCCGAGATGGAGCAGCCCCGCAGCGCCGGGGACGCGCTGCCCGCCAGCCCGGCGGGTGCCCTGCTCGCCCTGGCCGACCGGCTGGATCTGCTCGCGGGCCTGTTCGCGGTGGGCGCCAACCCGACCGGCTCCTCCGACCCGTTCGGCCTGCGGCGGGCCGCGCTCGGCGTGGTCGGCATCCTGCGGGCCTTCCCCGCGCTCGGCGCCGTCACGCTCAGCCGCGGCCTGGCCGCCGCGGCGCGGCAGGTCACCGAGCAGGGCGTGGAGGTGCCCGACTCGGCGCTGGCCGACGCGCTGGAGTTCAGCGTGCGCCGCTACGAGCAGTCCCTGCTCGACGCCGGCCACGAGCACCGGCTCGTGCAGGCGGTGCTGCCGCTGGCCGAGACCCCGGCCGCTGCCGACACCACTCTCGCCGAGCTGACCCGTCGCGCGCAGGACCCGGAGTTCGTCGAGCTGGCCGCCGCCCTCCAGCGGGTGCGCCGCATCGTGCCCGCGGGCACGCACTCCGAGTACGACCCCGGCAAGCTGGTCGAGCCCGCCGAGTTGGCGCTGCACGAGGTGCTGAGCAAGGTCAGTTCCCAGCTGGACGGGGCCACCGGCGGACTGGCCGAGTTCCTGTCCGTGGCCGGGGAACTCGCCGCGCCGGTGAACGCCTTCTTCGAGGCCGTGCTGGTGATGGCCGAGGACGAGCAGCTGCGCCGGGCCCGGCTCGGTCTGCTGGCCACGATCGACTCGCTCGCCGAGGGCGTGCTGGACTGGCGCGCGCTGTAGTCGCTCCCGTGTTGCCGGGGCGAACTGTCCCCGGCAACACGGGATTCGTGCGCCGGTGAGCGGGATTCGTGTGCGGCTGGGCGGGACTCGCGTGCCCCACGGCGGGACTCGCGGGGATAGGGTCGTGGGTGTGACCTCTGTTTCGCTGACCTTGCACGGGGATCCCGACGAGGTGGACGAGCAGGTCCGCCTGCTCCGCGAGGAACTGCTGCACCTCGACGTGGACCGGGTGGAGTTCGCCGCCGACCCGGAAGGGGCACCGGCGGGCACCCGGGCGGTGGACCCGGCGGGCATCGACACGGTGGTCGTCGCGGTGACCGGGTCCCCCGTGCTGATCCAGTTGGGCCGCGTGCTGCGGGACTGGGTGCGGCGCGGCAGCACGCGGCGGATCACCGTGCGCGAGGGCAAGCGCTCCCTGGAGATCATCGGCGCCAACGACGCGGACAACGCCAAGGTGATCGAGGCGTTCTTCCGCGCCGCCGGCGAGGACTGAGCTACTGGGGCTGCACCGGGGGCGGTGCGACCCCGGTCATCTGCGCGAGCGGGATGTCGAAGCGCTCACTGCGGATGCGCTGGTCGTGGTAGAGCAGCACGTTCACCGAGATCACGAACGGGGTGGTCAGCGCGACCACCACGGCGCCCACGATCGCGCTGGCGATCAGCACCGACGGGTTCATCGCCTGCTGCATGAGCACTGCGGGATCGGGGTTCATCCGCGCGGAGATCGAGGTGGTCATGGTGAGCGCCTGGATCGCGCTCACCGGCAGCTGGGCGACGTAGCCCACCGCGCCCGCGATCAGGTTGGCCAGCACGAGGACGCCGAACACCCGCCACCACTGCCCGCGCACCAGCCAGCGGGAGCGCGACAGGGCGCGACCGATCGGCTGCGGCTCCAGCAGCAGGGCGGTCGGCGCGAACACGAAGGTCACGTACAGCCAGGCCCACAGGCCGAAGCCGAGCAGGGCGAACAGGAACACGAACGCGATGCCGCCCAGGTTGTGTGTGGAGGCGGCGAGCAGCACGCCGATCCCGGTGGGCACGACGAAGGCCAGTGACTGCATCAGGCCGATCACCACGAGCAGGCCGATCAGCGGCAGGTAGCGCGGGCCCGCGGCCTTGAGCGCCTCCGGCAGGCTCAGCTTCTGACCGAGCACGGCCCGGCAGGCGGTCACGGTCAGCACGCCGAGCAGCAGCAGGTTGAACACCGCGGCCAGGCCGAGCGAGAGCCCCATCTTGCCGAGGAAGGACAACAGGAAGCTGCCCAGCTGCTCGGCGACGCGCGCGCTGTCCGCACGGCTGTTGCCGGTGGGCGCGAACTTCGGGAAGTCCGTGGCGAAGCTGAGCAGGATCGGGATCTGCGCGGCCTGCAGGACCACGCCGACCACGAGCGGCACCAGGAACATGACCTGCCAGTTGCCGCGGATCGTGGCCACGGCGCCGCCGAGGATGTCACTGACGCTCAGCGGGCGCAGCGGGATGGTGCCCGGCTTGGCCGCCTGCTGGTGCTGCCAGCCCGGCTCCGGCGCCTGGTAGAACTGGAACGGCTGCGGTTCGGTCACCGCTGATCTCCCTCGTCTGAGCAGTCGAACCACATCGTGCCACGTGGTACTGGACGGGCCGCGGCGATCACCCCGGCTGTGACCGTGGCGATGCGATCGGCCATGCCGCCGGGGTCGGGCTGGCCGGTGTCCAGCCAGGCGAGCACCGCCTCGATCACCGCCACCGGCAGGAACCCGGCCGCCCAGCGGGCCCACAGCGGGTCGCTGATCTCCCCGGCCACCGCGGTCAGCGCCACCTCGGACATGCGGGTGCGCGCCTGCTCGGTCCGTTCGCGGAACTCCGGTTCGCGCACGGCGTGCCGGAACAGCAGCCGGAACCCGTCCGGGTCCTCGCCCGCGGCACGCAGCAGTCCACGCAGGCTGTCCATGGTGTACTCGGGGGAGTAGGTGGCCTCCCGCAGCCGCTCGCCGACGCGTTCCAGCGCGCTCAGGTAGAGCTCCGCCTTGCTGTCGAAGTGCCGGTACACGATCATCCGGCTGATCCCGGCCTCCCGTGCCACGTCGTCCAGGCTGGTGCCCGCGAACCCGGTTCTGGCGAAGGCCCTGGTCGCCGCGCTGAGGATCTGCTCCCTGCGCTGTGCCCTTGGCAGGCGCGTCCCGTGCGGCTCGGTCATGGGTACGTCCTATCAGGCTTATCATGTTGACACGGGTGAGTATATTCGTGCGTATACAAATCGGGGTTCACCTCCAGGGGGTAGTCATGACCGACCTTCCGTCCCTGCCGTTCGCCACCACGGGCGTGCTCGACCTGCCACCGGAGTTGTTGCGGTTGCAGGACAACGCGCCGATCAGCCGGGTGCGCACCATGGCCGGCGACGAGGCCTGGCTGGTCAGCAGGTACGAGGACGTCAAGGCCCTGTTCGCCGACGAACGGCTGGGGCGCTCGCATCCGCGACCCGAGAAAGCGGCCAAGGTCACCAACTCGGCGATCCTGGGCGGGGCCAGCGGGGACTACGACACCGAGGACCACGACCACGCCGCGATGCGGGCGATGCTGGTGCCCGCCTTCTCCCCGCGCCGGATGCGCGCGATGCGCCCGCTGATCGAGCGCCTGGTCGAGGACCTGCTCGACGCCATGCAGGCCAAGCAACCGCCGGTGGACCTGCACACCGAACTGGCCGAGCCGCTGCCCGTGCTGGTGATCTGCGAACTGCTCGGTGTGCCCTACGCCGACCGGGCCGAGTTCCGCGCGCTGTCCGATGCCGCTGCCGACACCGTCAACGCCCAGTCCTCGGCCACCGCCTGGCAGGGGCTCGTCGAGTACATGGCCGGGTTGATCGCGGGCAAGCGCACCCAGCCCGGTGACGACCTGCTCTCCGACCTGATCGCCGCGCACGGGGACAAGGTCGCCGACGGGGACCTGGCCGCTCTCGGCGCCGGGCTGCTGTTCGCCGGGCACGAGACCACCCTGGTGCGCATCGACTTCGGCACCGTGCTGCTGCTGAGCAACCCTGACCAGCGTGAGGCCGCACTGCGCGGGGACTCGGAGCTGGCGGCCACCGTGGAGGAGGTCCTGCGCCGCAGCAGCAACGGTGTCGGTGGCCTGCCCCGGTACGCCCGCGAGGACATCCAGGTCGGTGACGTGACCATCGCGGCGGGCGAGGCTGTGCTGCTCAGCATCGGTGGCGCCAACCACGACGCACAGGCGTTCCCCGAGCCCACTCGCTTCGACGCGGGCCGGGCGAGCAACCAGCACCTGGCCTTCGGGCACGGGGCGCGCTACTGCATCGGTGCGAGCCTGGCTCGCATTGAGCTGCAGGTGGTGTTCGCCGCGCTGCTGCGCCGGTTCCCCACCCTGCGGCTGGCCGTGCCGGTGGACCAACTGGAGCTGCGCACCGGCAGGCTCGGCGGCGGGCTGGTCTCGGTACCGGTCGCCTGGTGAGGCGGTATCGGCCGATCGGCTGATACCCGGGCCGGATAACGGCCGTCAGGCTGAGGTGACCTCACCTGGGCCGCCGCGAAGCTGGGCGCCGTGGACATCCTGGCTCCCCGCCGCGCGGCGGCCCCCGCGGTGCAGCGCGATGACCACTTGCAAGTGCTGGCCGTGGTCCTGCTGTGGCAGGTGGCGATGACCCTGTGCGGTGCGTTGCTCGACCCCGGCACCGGCAGGTCCGCCGCGGCCAACTGGCTGGTCGACGGGCTGCTCGGCCACACCTTCCGCGGGGACTCGGAGTGGTTCAACCGCATCCTGACCCAGGGCTACCAGGGCGATCCGCGGAGCTCGGCGTTCTACCCGTTGTTCCCGCTGTGCGTGGACCTGGTGCGCCTGCTGGGCCTGGGGCAGGTCGACGCGCTCGGTGCGGCCTGGCTGCTGAACACGGTGGCGACCTGGCTCGCGGTGCTCGCCCTGCTGCGGATCGCCCGCGGGTTCTGCACCCAGCCCGCCACCCCGTGGCTGGTGGTGGCCGGTCTGTTGACCGTGCCGGGTGCGTTCTTCCTGCACATGTTCTCCAGCGAGGCGCTGTTCGTGGCCCTCGGCTTCTGGGCCTACCTGTTCGCCCTGCGCGGGCAGTGGGCGTGGATGGCGCTGTGCCTGATCCCGCTCACCGCCTGTCGGCTGACCGCAGTCCTGTTCGTGGTCCTGTGTTTCCTGGAGTTCTGGCGTGCGTGCGGGTGGCGGCCTGGTGCCCTGCTGAGTCGGCGGCTGCTGTGGTTCCCCGTGAGCTTCCTGGGATTCGCCGGGTACGCCGCCTGGCTCGCGCTGTCCACAGGGGACGCCCTGGGCATGGTGGGCCGCCAGTTCGGCTCCGCCTGGCAGGTGTTCGCCGCCGGGCGCTGGCAGGGCTTCGGCGGGGAGGTGGTGCCCCTGGCCGGGCTGGTGCTGCTGGCCGTCGCCTCGGTGTACCTGATCAGTGCGCTGGGCAGCGCCGGTGTGCCGCTCGCCGTGTTCGGCCTCGCCTCCTTCGTTGTGGTCGCGGTGAACAGCGACGTGGTGTCGGTGCACCGCGACCTGGTGCCCTGCCTGGGCATGTACGTGGCGCTGGGGGTGTTGTGGGAGCGCAGGCCCTCCTGGCGCCCGGCCACCGTCGCCGCGCTGATGTTGGGTGCCTCGGTGCAGATCAGTGTGTTGTGCACGATCGTCGCCGGTTCCTGGGCGGGCTGAAAACCGCTGGCACGGCGGCATGCTCGTTGTTACCGTGCCCACCCATGTGTTCCTGCATGTTCGCTGCGTACTACGTGCGGCTCCGCTGCGCGTAGCGGCGGACTGACCTCCTCTCGTACCAGCTCCGCCGCATCTCGGTCCTGTGCCGGTGCGGCCTGTTCGCGCTGCCCGGCTCCGACGATTCCTTGCGGAGCACAGCCATGCCTTCCTCCTTCCCGGGTGGACCTCACGAACTCGGCCAGAACTTCCTCGTCGACCGGTCGGTGATCGGCGCGATCGAGGCGCTGGTCGCCACCACCACCGGACCGATCGTGGAGATCGGCCCCGGAGACGGTGCCCTCACCCTGCCGCTGAGCCGCTCGGGGCGTGCCCTGACCGCGGTCGAACTCGACCCGAGGCGCGCGCGACGCCTCGGTCGGCGTGTACCGGAGCACGTCACCGTGCTCACCGGGGACGTGTTGCGGTACCGGTTCCCGCGCCACCAGCACGTGGTCGTGGGCAACCTGCCCTTCCACCTCACCACCGCCGTGCTCAAACGGCTGCTCGCCGCCGAGCACTGGCAGTCCGCGATCCTGTTGGTGCAGTGGGAGGTCGCCCGCCGACGTGCCGGTGTGGGCGGGGCGAGCCTGCTGACCGCCAGCTGGTGGCCCTGGTACGAGTTCGCGCTGCACCAACGGGTTCCGGCTCGCGCGTTCCGGCCTGAGCCCTCAGTGGACGGTGGCCTGCTCACCATGACCCGGCGTCCCACCCCGCTCGTGGCCGACCGCGCGCCGTACCAGGAGTTCGTGCGGGCCGTGTTCACCGGGCGAGGTCGCGGTCTGCATGAGGTCCTGGCCAGGACAGGACGGGTCGAGCGCCGTGCCCTGCGGGACTGGCTGCGCGCGGAGCACCTGCCGCCGCAGGCCCTGCCCAGGGACCTCACCGCTGCCCAGTGGGCCGGGCTGTGGCGGATCAGCGGTGGGCCAGTGCGGCCCGCACGATCTCCAGCGCCTCCTCCGGGGACAGGCCCAGTTCCAGTGCCTTGCTCGCGTACACCTGGGCGGCCTGCTCGGCGCGCGCCCGGCCGCGGTCGCCCGCCGGGCTGACGAAGGTGCCCGCCCTGCCCTCGGTGCGGACCAGCCCCGCTTCCTCCAGTTCCCGGTACGCCCTGGCCACGGTGTTCACGGCCAGCCCGAGGTCGGCGGCGAGCTTGCGCACCGTGGGCAGGCGGGTGCCCACGGCCAGTACGCGGTCGGTGATCTGGGCCGCCAGCTGGGACCGCACCTGTTCGTAGGGCGGCACGGGTGAGGTGGTGTCGAGTCGGATCATCGCTGGGGGACCGTACCCCGTGTCCGCCAGCTGATCGCGGCCGCGCCCGTGAGCAGGAGCAGCAGTGCCGACCAGGCGAGCAGCGGCATCAGGTTCGCCGAGTTCACCGCGGCGACCGAGGCGATCAGCAGCGGGTAGGGGAACGCGGCCATGCGCAGGTCCTCGGTCCGGAACAGGTCGTCAGCGCGTAACGACCCCGCGTCCACCGCTATCGCGGGGCGCCGGGTCACGTCCACTCCCACCGCCACGCTCAGCGCGCCGAGCGCGAGCACGGCGATCAGCAGCACCACGCCCAGCGACCGGTCGGCGGCGGTGGGCGCGAACACCGCGGCCAGCACCCCGAGCACCACACCGAGCGGATAGGTGGCCAGCCAGCAGGCCACGCTCCACCGGCCGAGCACCGCGGACACGCTCACCGCGGTCTCGCGGGCAACGCGCTGGTCCAGGCCGCGCGCGATGCGCCGCTCGGCAAGGCGCTGCACGACCAGCGCCAGCCACGCGGGCAGCGCGAGCCCGGCCGTGAGCAGTGCCATCCAGATGACATCGTCCGGTTCGGATCGACCGGGCACCCGCAACAGGACGTAGACGATCAGGACCGCGGAGAACACCGCGAGCGAGGCGTTCTGCGTCCACTGGCGCACCCGCAGCCTGCTCGCCAGCAGTTCGGGCGGGCCAAGGTCCCCGTCTCCGTACCTGTTCCGGAACTGCTTGGCGTATCCCATGGTGACCCCCGTTTGTGTCATGCACTGTGTCGCCAATCTAAGACAAAGCGTGGTACAAAGTCAAGGTGAACCGGCCCGGCACCCGGGCCGTGTCAGGGGAGGCAAGTCCACCGACAGTGAGGCCACAGACGATGTCGAAGCGCACGAGGACGCTGTTCAGCCTGGTCATGGCCGCCGGTCTGGTGGTGGGGGCCGGTACCGCCGCGCGGGCGGGCACCCCACCGCGGGACACCGGTGCGGTCTACCTGGCCGCCGAGCTCAGCGGCGCCAACGAGGTCCCCGCCGCGGCGAAGCGGGGACGCGGCGTGGCGGTGCTGCGCGTGCAGGGCGACCAGGTCTCCTACGCGATCCAGTGGACCGGTGTCACCGCGCCCACCGCGGGCCACGTGCACCTGGGCGCCAAGGGAGTCAACGGGGCGGTGGAGGTGCCGTTCTTCGGTGCGGGCATCCCCAGCGGGGTGACCGCCGTGCTCGGCCACGTCACCGTGCCGGACAAGGCGCTGCTGACCTCGCTGCGCACCGATCCCGCGGGCCACTACGCGAACCTGCACACCGCGGAGTTCCCGAGTGGGGCGCTGCGGGGCCAGTTCCGCAGGCTGGAGCACCCCGTGGACCTCGCCAAGGTGCTGCGCGTGGGGTTGATCGCCGCGCAGGGCGGCGGGGACCAGGAACTGGCCGGGGGCGATCCGGACGGCGGGGCCACCGCGCAGTTCGACGCCGAGGGCGGCGCGGTCCGCTACTCGCTGACCTGGTCGGGCGTCGGGCAGCCCACCAAGGGGCACATCCACAAGGGTGGCCCAGGGGTCGACGGTGACGTGGTGGTCGACCTGTTCGCCGCGCCCAACGGCTTACCCGGCTCGATCACCGGGCTGGCGGGCTCGGTGACCGGCGTGCCCGAGGCCATCGCGCACGGCATCGAGAACTCGCCCGCGCGGTACTACGTGAACCTGCACAACGCGGAGTTTCCGGGCGGTGCGGTGCGCGGGCAGCTCTACGACGTGGACGAGGCCGACTCGGATCTGCCCGGCTTCTGAAAGCGCGGGGTCAGGGGGCGCGGCCCGGTCACGGCAGTTCCAGCCCGCGCGCGGGGTCCAGCGGGATCTGTCGCAGCACCAGGCGGCTGCGCAGTTCGCGTACCCCGTGCTCGCGCTTGAGCTGGTCGATCAGGTCCTCGAACTCGGCGGTGTCCACACAGGCCATACGCAGCTGGTAGTCGTACTCCCCGGTGACGTGCGCCGCGGAGAAGATCTGCGGGAAGCCCAGCAGCCCGCGCTCGAACTCGGCCCCGGACACCCCGTCGCGCAGGCGCACATCACTGAGCATCACCAGCGGGCGGCCCAGTGCGGCGAAGTCCAGGTCCGCCCGGTAGCCGCGGATCACGCCCTCGCGGGCCATCCGCCGCACCCGGTCGGCCGCGGCGTTCGAGCTCAGCCGCACCGACCGGCCCAGGTCCTGGTAGGTGATCCGGCCCTCGTGCAGCAGCACGGTGAGGATTTCCCGGTCCACCGCGTCAAGATTCACGGTCATTCCGGCACTCTACTGCGATTATCGCAGCAGCAAGCGTTTGCCTGCCGAGAATTCCGCGCCACTCTCGGCGGCTTCGTTGAGAGGGTCGAGGTCATGGGTTCGTTGCTGCTGAAGTTCCTGCTGACCCCCACCCTGATCGTGCTCGCCTCACTCGTGCAGCGTCGCTGGGGCCTGGTCGGCCTGCCGCTCACCTCCGCCCCGCTGCTGCTCGCACTCACCCTGGACGAGGGCCCCGAGTTCGCGGTGCGCACGGCCACCGCCACCCTGGGCGGCCAACTGTGCGTGGCCGCGTTCTGCCTCGGCTACGCACGCACCGGGGCCCGCCACGGTTGGCCGCTCGCGCTGGGCGTGGCCTGCTGCTGCTTCGCGATCACCGCGCTCGCCCTGCACCTGGTGGAACTGCCGCTCGTCCTGCTCGTGGCCCTGGTTCCGCTCGGTTTGTCCACGGCGCTGCTCGCCTGGCCGCTGGTGCCCGCCGACGAGACCCTGCCCACCGGCCCTGCCTGGGAACTGGTCGCCAGGGTGCTGGTGGCCGTCAGCTTCCTGCTGCTGATCACGGAGTCGGCGGCCCTGCTGGGTTCGCGTGTCGCCGGGCTGATCGCGCCGTTCCCCGTCTTCGTCAGCCTGCTCACGGTCTGCACGCACCGGGGCGTCGGCCCCAGTGCCGCGCTCGGTGTGCTGCGCGCCGCGGTCACCTCGGCGTTCTCCGGTGCGGTGTTCTTCCTCACGGTGCTGCTCGCCTTGCCCGCACTCGGCACGGCCTGGGCCTTCGGGCTCGCGCTGGTCGCGACGGTGCTCGCTCACCTGCTGGTCGGGCCATTCACCAGTGGATCGAAAGCGGCTGGTTCATGTATTGGACGCATGACCCGGCCGGAACTAGCTTCCCGTTCATGACCACGTCCGACCAGGCGCATCGACGTGGCAGCCCGGAATTCCGGCGGATCGCACTCGCCCTGTTCGCCGCCGGGCTCGCCACGTTCATGGTGCTCTACTGCACCCAACCCCTGCTCCCGCTGTTCGCCCAGGACTACCGGCTGACCCCGGCCGAGGCCAGCCTCGCCGTGTCGGTGTGCACCGGCACGCTGGCACTGGCGATCCTGCCGCTCAGCTCGCTGTCCGAGGCATGGGGCCGGATCCCGGTGATGACGGCCTCCCTGTTCTGCTCCGCGGCGCTGCAACTCGTGGTGGCGCTGAGCCCCTCGTTCCCCGTGCTACTGGTGGCACGCGGCCTGCAGGGCATCGCGCTGGCCGGGCTGCCCGCGGTGGCCATGGCCTATCTCTCCGAGGAGGTGCACCGAGGCTCGCTCGGTTTCGCCATGGGCCTCTACGTCGGGGGCAACAGCATCGGCGGCATGGGCGGCCGGGTGATCACCGGGCTGGTCACCGATGTCGCGGGCTGGCGCTGGGCGCTGGCCACCGTCGGACTGGTCTCCCTGGGCTGCGCGGTGCTGTTCCGGCTGGCGGTCCCCGCCTCGGGCAACTTCCGGCGTGCGCCGCTGCGACTGGGCGCGCTGGCCCGTGGCGTGGCGGGCAGTGTCGCCGACTCCGGGCTGCGCAGGCTGTACACCATCGGGTTCCTGCTGATGGCCTGCTTCGTCACGATCTACAACTTCCTCGGCTTCCGACTGCTGGGCGCCCCGTTCTGGCTGTCGCAGGCAGTGGTCGGCCTGATCTCGGTGGCCTACCTGGCGGGCACCGCCTCCTCACCGGCCGCGGGCCGGCTGGTGGATCGCTTCGGGCGGCGCAAGGTGTTCTGGCTGACCACGGTGGTGATGCTCGCCGGGCTCGGGCTGCTGCTGTCGGACAACCTGGTGCTGCTGGTGATCGGCCTGCTCGTGCTCACCGCGGGCTTCTTCGCCGCGCACACCGTGGCCAGCGGCTGGGTCGGTGCGCGGGCGCAGGCCAACCGCGCGCAGGCCTCCGCCGCCTACCTGCTCTGCTACTACCTGGGCAGCAGCGTGGGCGGTTCGGTCGGCGGCCTGGCCTTCAGCGGCGGCGGCTGGCTCGCCGTCACCGGGTTCACCGCGGCGCTGACCCTGGGCTGCCTGGCGATTGGGTTCAGCCTGCGCTCCCTGGTGCCCGCCGCGCCGGTCACCCCGCTGCCGGTGCCCTCGCTCAGCGCAGGTCGCTGAGCAGCTGGCACAGCCGCCGGGTGATGCCCGCGCTGTCGGTCGGGGTGAACACCGTGCCCTGCCCGTGCCGGACCTCGTAGCGGTAGCGGCCCGCGGCCACGTCGAACCAGCCCAGCGGGCCGCCGCCGCGCCAGCCGCGGCCGTCCAGCCTGCCGTGCACCGCGAACCGCCCGACCCGGCTGCGGACCCCGCGCAGCAGGTGCCGGTGGGACCGCGCCGAGACCGGTTCCAGGAAGTCCTCGTGCCCGGCCGATTGGGACACGGTCAGCACCCCGTTGGGGGCGGCCCGGTTGTCCGGGATCGCCGCGACAGCGCGGTCCACCAGGTCCTCGACCGGGATCTGGTCCAGCACGAGCCAGTCCTCCCGCAGCACCGCGTGCACCGCGCGCCCTGCCCCGGACACCGCACGGGCCGCCAACTGCTCCCCGGAGGACACGTCGAGCAGCGCGATCGTCGACACGGCCAGCTCGCCACCGGCCAGCAGTGCCAGCGAGTCCGCCAGTTCGGGCAGGACCCGTCTTCGCCCGTCCAGCAGTTCGCGCTCGGCCAGCTCGCGCCACACCCGCTCGCGGATCACCGCCCGCTGGGCCAGATCGGCCCCGGCGGACGGGATCTCCAGCGGGAACGGGTACGCACCCAGCCCGGCCTGCTCCCACAGCAGGTCCACCGCGGTCAGGTGCAGGCGGAACGACTCCACTCAGTCCTCGCCGATCACCGGGGGCGCGGTGCTCGGCACGCCGTCGAACCAGAACTCGTCGTGCTCCTGCTTGAGGAACTGCGCCTGCTGGTGCTCACCATCCTGTTTCCGCTTGGACTTGTCCACCGGCGGCAGCAGTCCGTCCCGTCCCGCCGCACCGCCAGGTCCGGTCGCGGCCCCAGGCCGGGCGGTGGCGCCGGGGCGGCCCGTCACCGAGCCCGGTAAGCCGGTGCCGCCGGGTCGGCCGACCGTACTGCCGGGTCGGCCGGTCGAGCCGCCGCGCAGGCCCGTCGCACCGGGTAGACCGGTCCCGCTGCCGGGCAGGCCCGCCGTGCCGGGCAGTCCGATCGTGGTCGGCAGACCGGTGGATCCTGCGCTCGACGGTGCCGTTGTGCCCGGCAGGCCAGCGGTTCCCGGTGGGACGGGAACCTCGGAGCCTTGCGTATCTGTTGTCGTTACTGGGAATTGGCTCGGCGTTGGCTCCGATAACCTGTCGGGCACGGATTTGCTCGGTGGCTCAGTTGTTCCGCTGGTGGTCACGGTGACCTTGGGCTGGACGGGCTGTGGTTGCGGCACAACAGGTGTCGTTCCGGAATGGTCCACGACGCCTGTGCCCTGCACTGCGTGCTCGGGAGCCCGGAACAGCGGCATGGCCCGCACGCTGTCGCCCAGGCTGGCCTCCATTGTGGACATGACCCGCGCCGCCTCCAGCCGGGCGTTCTGCTTCGCGGTGAAGCGCTGCTCGATGGCCGCCACGGTGGAGCCGATCTCGAACGGGTCCGCCCTCAGCAACTCCCGCAGTGCGTCGGCATTGCTGTACTGCACCACTTCCGGCATGGCGTTCTTCGCCAACTCGGCGGCCTCGCCCTGCATGGCGAACTTGTCGCTCACGTACTTCGCGGCGTGCCCGTTCTCCAGTGCGCTGTCAGCCAGCCGCATGATGGCCGCGCGCGCCCGGTCCGCTGCCTCGCCCTGCCAGTAGTTGGCGCTGGCGGCCACTGCCTTGGCCAGTTCGCCGTGCAGGTCGGTCAACACGACGCCTACCTCGTTGCACACCTGTCCGAAGTGGTGGACCTGCGTCGGGTCCATGTTCTCGGTGACCATGGCCTTGAGGTCTTCGTGCTCGTAGCTGGCGTAGTTCGTCCCCGGCATCGACACCGGGGTGCGCATCGCCAGG
>JACJID010000007.1 GCA_014138725.1 Kutzneria viridogrisea
CGCCAAGGTGGATGACTCCGGACGCGTCGCCGACCTGGTCCTGGCGTCCGCGCTGTCCTGGAAACCCGGCGAACCACTCGACATCACCGTTGTCGGCGAGGCCGTGGTCATCCGTTCCGCGCCCGACGGGCTCTACTGCCATACCCGCAAGGCGTACCTCACGCTTCCCTCACGGATGCGGCAGCGGTGCCAGATCCAGCCCGGCGACACCGTGGTGCTCACCGCGATCCCCGACCGGAAACTGATGATCGTCACCAGCGTCCGCCTGGTACACGACGCGCTCACCGATCACTTCCAGGCGATCCTCGACCGGTGGAGCGTGGGCCATGGCTAATACCCCTGCCCCGGCGCAGATCCAGGCGGCCAAGCAATTGCTGGCCAGCATGGGAATCACGCCCGAGGACCTCGCCGCCACCACCGTCACCTCGACCGCGCCGACGTTCGCCGAGTACGTGCCCGTGGTGGCCGGTGCGGTCAGCAGCGGCGCCCTGCGTACCTATGGCTCGTACTGGAATCGGGTCGTCGAGCGGTGGGGGCCGCGGCGGATCGACGAACCCACCCCGACCGAGATCAAACAGTTCGCCGAATGGGTCAAGGCCAACACCGTCCGCCGCCGCAACGCGCATGGGGGCCTGGGTGCGGTGGAGAACTTCATCGGCGCGATGCGGTGCCTATACCGGCACGCGGGCAACGACGGGCTCATTCCCGAGTCGTTCAACCCGGCGCTGAAAGTGCCCAAGCCCCGGCGGGCGGAATCCCTGCGCCGGGCGATCACCGACACCCGCCTGGACGAAATCAACGAGACGGTGTCCACGACCGGGGACGACCCTGCCCTGGACGCCCTCATCGTCCGCCTGCACACCGAGACGGCCTGCCGCCGGGGCGGTGCCCTGGGACTGCGGCCCCGCGATCTGGATCAGGACGACTGCCTGGTCTATCTGCGGGAGAAGGGCGAGAAGAGCCGCTGGCAGCCGGTGTCACCCACGCTGATGAATGCGCTGCTCGACCATGTCAGCAACCGGGGAACCGGGGACCGCGACGAGCAACTGCTGCGCTATCGCAGTGGTGAGCCGATCACCCGGCGCCGCTACGACTACATCTGGACCCGGCTGGGCGAGTGCCTGCCGTGGGTGGCCACGCAACAGGTCAGTGCGCACTGGCTGCGGCACACCACGCTGACCTGGGTCGAGCGCAACTTCGGCTTCGCCGTCGCGCAGGCGTTCGCCGGGCACGCCAAGGACCGCGACGCGGCCACCACCTCGATCTACACCCGCGCATCCATCCACGAGATCGCCGCGTCCGTCGCGGCGCTGACCAACGAGCCACACCCGCTGGCGCCCTCCGACGCGACCACATGAGCATGGTGGGTCCACGGATGCTGTCCCGCGGACCCACCACCCCCGAAGCCACACCGGCACACCGGGCGCCACCGCGATGCTCGCCGACGCCTGGATGCGACCCGCGCCGAGCTGAGCGTGGCTCGGCCGCCACCTCGCAGGTGAAGAGAGCGACCCCACCGGGTGCTGTGAACACTGGACGGGAACCCCGCCGTGATCACCGATTCTGCCACCGCCCCCACAGCATCCGAGACCGTCTCCGACGACACGACCCCCGGAATGCAGGCGTCCTCGACGCCCGAGGCCGACACCGCGCGCTCTGGCCGCGGGCGTGGGGACAGCGGCCATCCGGGCACGCCGTGCGGCCGGACGTGGTCGCGCGTGTCCGCAAGGCGATCACCAGATCGCCGCGGCTGGGTGTGTGCAGCAGCAGCTTCCGCTGGACTTGACGGCCTGACCCACCCGGGGGCGACCGGTGTGTCGCGCGCACCGTCGGGGTGACGGTATTCCACGGCGTTGGCCGTGTTCGACGCGGCGATGACGCGGGTTGTCGCCCTCGGTCCCTATGACCGCGCACCGGACTCCTCGCGTCCTGTCCCCCGCCGTGACGCGACGGCACTACTGCCCCCGGACGCGGGCGGGTCGGTCAGCGACGCGAGGCGGTGAGCGCTCCGCGTGCCGACGTCCGCTCGCGGCTCGAACCGGTCCGCCCGGCGCCGGTGATCAGGTGTGTGTGCCACGTGGCATGTTGGCCAGCCGCGTACCGACCTAGCCTCGCGGGATGAGGATCATGGTGTGGATGGTGGTGGCAGGCGTGGCCGCCGCGCACGGGTATCCAGCCCTGACCGCCACGGGGCTGGCGCTCCTGGCGTGCCTGGCCGGTGCGCGCCGCCTCCCCACGCGATCCCGCACACGGCGGGCACCCTCGCCGCCCGGGGCACCACGAACCGAGGGACAACGGCAGAGCCCGCAGTGCCGGCCACGCACGCCCAGGAGACCACCGGTCCAGCCGGTGCTTGCCGTCCTCGATCTCGCGTCGGGTGCCGCGCCGGCGTGGCCGCTCGGCAAGGTCCGGTAGGGCGTGCATCAAGCCGGTCAGGTCGTTCGGTCACGGCGGCGAGCTGGACGGGCTGGATCGGCCCGTAGCTTCCCTGAGGCGTGGCGAGGTGGCGGCGGAGGTAGCTGGGTTTGAGGTGGTTGGCGCCGATGTAACCCCTTCAGCCGGTCGAGCACGTTCTTCACCGTGCGCACCTTCGCCTCGGACAACGCCCGGGGCACCGGCGCGGGCAGCGGCAGCAGGTCGACGCCCCTGGTCGGATCGCCCTGGGACAGGGTCTCGGCGGGGGGCGTGCGCGGCGACCCAGGTGAACGCGAGGTGCTCGCGCCACCCGCCGCACCACCCGGGGACCGCCAGACCCACCCGTGGCGGCTGTTGCCCGACGTGGGCGCGGACTCCTCTGTTGGGGTGAAGCCGCGCGAAGTCGGCCCCAGCGTGGCACCCACTGCCTACAGTCACCGGCCGTGATCACCGTGCTCCCCTGTGTCTGTTGCGTTGCCCCGACCGGGACCGGGCGCCCATGGCCCGTGGGCGGCTCAACCACGAGGTCGCGGCGGTGAGTGTGGGTGACCGCGTGGTGCTGGTCAGCTCCACCGCCGGCGGCACCGGTTACCGCCACCCCGGCCGCGTCGGCCGCCGCCAGCAGCCGGGTCAGCACCATGTCCCACGTGCCGGTGGCCGACAGCCGACAGTGCCAGGCCCCGGATCGTCTGCCACGGCCCGAACACCGCCGGCACGTCCCGCCGGGCGATCCCGCATCGGTAGCGGTAGATGATGCCCTCCACCATCGACCGCGCATCGGCGAACGGCCTGCCCTGCCGATGCGTCCGCGCTGGTAACAGGTCCTCGATCAACGCCCACTGCTCGTCGGACAGCAGTGGGAACCGTGTCCTGACCGCCAGGGTCGCAGCACACCACCGCGATGTTTGTCAGGCACGCCCTAGTTCTTCGGCGTGTGCAGGCCGTCGAGTACGACGCGGGTCAGGTGGTCGTCGGCGCGGGCGCCGCAGCGGCAGACCGCCACGTTGAGTACGCGCACCACCTCCGTCGGCGGCACGTCGGCGCGTAGGTCGCCCTCGCGTTGAGCCTTCGCGGCGATCTTGGTGATCAGCGCGTTGATCTCGACCTCCAACTCGGGCAGTTCGGGGCGTTCCGGTTCACTGGTGATCAGGGACTTGGTCAGCGCCAGCGGCAGGGCTACACAGTGGTCCACGATCCGCAGCAGCGCCGCCCACGCGGGCGTCCGGCCGACTTCCGCGCGCGTGGCGTCCAACAGTTCCCGCAGCGTGTCGACCGCGATGTCCTCCAACAGGGCGCGTCGGTCCGGGAAGTGCCGGTACAGCGTGCCGACGCCGACTCCCGCCGCCCGCGCGATGTCCTCCATCGACACCGCTTCGCCCCGTTCTCGGGCCAGCAGGAGGGCGGCACTGGTGATCGCCGACCGGTTGCGCCGCGCGTCCGCCCGCACCCGCACCTCCCATCAAGCGGAATCTTGGATTCAGCTTATGCTACCTTCACAGAAGCGGAATGCCGAATTCACCTTTGGAGGGGCGATGCGGATCGGCCTGTACGTCGGCGACCAGAGTGGTCTCGAGTCCCAGATCGGACAGGCGCGCGCGGCGGCTGAACACGGCCTGGCCAGCGCGTTCTTCAACCAGGTCCTGGCGTGGGACCCGGTCACCGTCGCGGCGCTCGCCGGGGCGGCCGTGCCGGGGATCGAGCTGGGCACCGGCATCGTGCAGACCTACCCGCGCCACCCGATCTCGCTGGCCGGGCAGGCGCTCACGGTCGCGGTCGCCACCGGCAACCGGTTCACCCTCGGCGTCGGGCCGAGCCACAAGCAGTTCATCGAGGGCGTGTACGGCCTGTCCTACGACCGGCCCGCGCAGCACACACGCGAGTATCTAACCGCGTTGCGCACCGAACTCTCCGGCGCCGGCCACGTCCACGTGCCTGGCGCGCAGCCCCCGCCGGTGCTGCTCTCCGCGCTCGGCCCGGTGATGCTGCGCATCGCGGGCGAACTGGCCGACGGCACGGTCACGGTGTGGGCGACCCCGGCCACGATCGCCGACCACATCCGGCCACGGATCGACGCCGTGGCAACGGATTCGCGCGTCGTGGCGGCCGTGATGATGAGCGTGACCACCAGGCCGGACGCCGTGCGCGACGAGGTCGCCGGCATGCTTGGCTTCGCGTCGGACTTCCCCAGTTACCGGACACTCCTCGACCACCAGGGACAGCGCAACGTCGCGGAAACGATCGTCGCCGGGGACGAGGACACCGTCGCCGCTGCGGTCCACGCGTATGCCGAGGCGGGTGCGACCGATGTGCTGTTCAGCCTCGTCGGCGACGACGCCGAGAAGGCCAGGACACTGAAACTAGCCGGAGAACTCGCCAGCTCCCGGTAAGGAGCTACCAGACCGCGTCGTCCGCTGTTGCCGAATGGCTGCCACTGGCCAGGCTCTGGTACTGGCTGACTTCCCGTGTGGCGCGAGCAGAACCGGCGGCTCCGCGCCCCCGGTCGCCTTCTGGCCACGCCAGCAGTCCCCCGTCCCGCAGGCGACCGGATCGGTTGGCTGCCGCCGGGCGCGGTTGGGGAGGACGAGGCAGGCAGGCGATGCCGGATGGTGGCCGATAGTCGGCTGTTGGGTCCGGTAGAGCTGACCGGACCCCACGGCCTGCTGGCTCTGCACGGATGCGGACAACGCATACTGCTCGCACACTTAGCACCGCAACGACACACCGCATGAGGAAGGCGGCCCTGTTGGCCATCGGGGCGCTCGGCCTGGGCACAGCCGCGGTGATCGCCACCGCCGCACCCGCCTCGGCCGCGACGATCATCGGCGGCATCGACGTCGCCCGGCAGTGCCAGGTACAGGAGCGGCGGCCGCTGGAGGTGCGGTTGCTGGACTCCGGCAATCCCTACTCGTGGCGGTGCTACTCGCCCTACACGGGCAACTACTACAGCGTGAACATGAACGCCGCGTGCGTGAACCAGTACGGCAGCGGCGCGTTCCCGGTGGTGCTCGACCCACACAACGCCTACTCCTGGCGCTGCGCCCGCTAACCACGGTCCGCGTGCCCTCACCGTTGGATAACAAGGCCGAGCCGGAGGTTCCTAGTGGGCTCGGCGACTGCCAGAGAGCTGGCCGACCACCAGGTGCTGGACCGCTGACAGCTCACACTCCCCACATCGGCCAGCCACAGCGCGATAATCCGGTCGGCATCGACATGGGCTCCCGCGCTGCGATCATCACCCCGATCAGACACAGCTCGATGACCGAGCCCCCGCCGAGGTCATTCGCGCAGTGCACGTGGCCACCGAGGACCGTGCCGTGGTGCACTACGTCGGGTTGGTCTGCCGAAGATTGCCGCTGTTGGAGACCGGCGCGCGGAAGTGCCGAGAACCGGCGAAACAAGGCCAAGGAACCATCCGTCCACTCATCGTCACGGTGACAAATCAGCATCCGCTCGACCGGCGGTATCCCCACCACGCTGTGACTGGGCGTCTCGGCTGGCCGGGTGCGCACGCAGGTCGGCCGGTGAGCCCCTCACCTGTGGTCGGCGTTGTCCCGTCCGCAGGCCTGCCAACACGCTCGCCGCGCCCGACCTCGACGCCTGCCTGGCAGGGCAGCGAGGTAGCGCTGCCCTGCCAGGACAGGAACTCAGGGCGCTCCAAGCCGAATAGCGCCGAGCGCGCTGCGTCTCCCACCGTCACACCAGCCACGGGACGAGCACATCGACTCAGCACCGCGAACCGGGGCAGCCACAGCCTCCGATGACGTGAACCGGTCACGCCAGGAGGGCGGTGCGTGCACTGTGCGAGCCGCCGCCCCATCCTGGTCAGAGCCGACCTTGCCCGAGTCGCACTGCGCGGGCAGCAACGCACACGGGGTCGACGGCGTGGTCATAGTGGTGGCTGCTCGGGATGGGAACCCTCGTACTGGTAGTACCAGGCCGGGGCACTGCCCTCCTCGGACACCAGAACGTAGCGGTGGCACATGCCGCCCCGCCACCCGCCGGTGCGGGCCGGTGGCCGTCCCTCGTGGTCCAGGCGAATGATGCGGATCTTGCCGTCGAACGGGCCGCCCCGCAGCGTGATACCCACCTCGCCGTTGATGATCTCGCCGCGCAGCAGACGGTGAATCCGTGCCCTGTGCTCGCTGCTCTCCGACGCCACCATCTCATGTCAGCACAGCATCCTCGCCGAGGTCGGGGAGTTCACTGCGGGCGCACACCGCGCTCTGGGCTGGCCACTGTGGCGCGAGGTGAGGACGACCGCGCGTGCTGTGGCGGTCGTGGGTGGCGTGGCAGGGTGTCCGCATGACGGCACAGGCAGCACTGCGGGCGGCACTGCGCGAGGTGGTCGCGCCCGCGGCACGGCACGAGGGCTTCCGAGGAAGCGCGCCTACCTGGCGGATGACCAACGCGCTCGGGGATTGGGCGGTCGTCTCCGTGCAGACCTCCCGGTACAGCACCGCGAGTTCACTGCACTGCGTCCTCAACACCGCGGTCGCCCCAGCGCCGTGGTTGGCGTGGCAACAGCAGTCCCTCGGGTCCCTCCCCCAAGCGGTCCCGGAGTCGCTTGGCCTCTACCGTCGCCGCCTGCATCCCACCGGCACACCCGCCGCCCGCGACGGCTGGTGGGAGATCACCGGCGACGACGACGCCCGGACGGCGGCGACCGACATGGTCACGCAACTCGCCACGGACGGCTGGCCGATCCTGAGGCAGTTGCTCCACCGTGAGGCGATGCTCGACCAGATCCGCTGCGGAGACCTGGGTTTCCTGCAGGCTGACCACTCCCCCGCGTACTTCGCCCGGGCTGAGGCACTGCTGCTGGCCGAACTCGGCCCCAGCCTCCAGCTCGACCAGGCCCTCACCACCGCGACACAGAACACCGCTCCCACCCACCAGAACCAGGACAGGGCATTCGCGGACTGGGTCCGCGCCCGAACAACGCGGTAGCGCAGGCGCCAGCCTGGACCCTCGAGCACATGCTCGCCACGACACCGTGGGGCACACCGCGCGCCACCATCACCAGTCACCTCGACCTCGGTGCGAGTGAACCGGCCACCGTCGTAGTCGACTGCCCCCGGAGGGCTCCGCCGAAGCGGCCACCGTGATGCGGGTGCCACTGTCGTGGCTTCCTGCACTTGCGCCATGGCAGGCAGCTGGACGGCAGTACGCGACCGCATCGCCGCGCTGGCGGCACATCCAGCCAGGGACCGGATGCTCGGCGCCCGCGAGCACCGCCTCGAGCTAGCGCCACCACTGGCCGCAGGCGATCTTGCCGCCGTCGAACAACGCTTGGGCGCCCGTCTCCCCGGCGCCTACCGCCGCTTCCGCACCGCGGTCGGTGCCCGCGGCGCGGGCACGTGCGATGGCTTATTCGGCTTCCGGTTCCGCGGCGAGTTCACGCAGCCGGCGCCGCGTCCACAACGGTCCGCACCTCGGCAACCGAAGCGGCGGCGGAGAATCGGTCGAGTTCCCCAGCTCGACGAAGGGCCGCGGTTAGACTCCCGCCATGGGGTTGACCTTCGGCGCCGTCGCCGGTGAACTGCCGCTGGTGCGGCGCGTGTGGTCGGCGAGCTGTGACGCCGCGACCGGTTTCACCTCGGCGGCCAAAGGCTCCTCCATGATTGCGTTCGCGCGCAACGGTGGCAGGGTGACGGTGCACCTGCGCGGACCGGAGACCAGAGCCACTCGGCTGACCTGTCCGGAGGACTGGGAGTTCTTCGGCGTCGAGCTGCGGCTCGGTGCCTACCTCCCCCTCTTCCCGCCTTCCGGTCTGGCCGACCTCAACGATGCTCTGTTGCCGACCCCGTCGGGCAACCGGATTCTGCTGGACAACCGAGACTGGGAGATGCCGACCGAGCAGAACGTCGACGTCTTCGTCAACAGGCTCGTGCGGGCGGGTCTGTTGTTCTTCGATCCGCTCGTCGACGAGATCCGTCAAGGCGAACGACCGCGAGCCCTGTCGGAGCGGACGGCGCAAGTCCGGTTCCGCCGTGCCGTGGGGGTATCGCGCCGCAAGCTCGTCAGCATCGAGCAGGCGCAACGTGCCGCGCAGCTCCTCTCGGCGGGGGAATTGATCGCCGACGTCGTCACCGGCTGCGGCTACTACGACCAGCCACAGCTCGCGCGGGCGATGCGCTGGGCGACCGGCCACACCCCGGGCGAGCTGAGGTCCGGCATCCCGTTCCTCGCGTTCTGACCGCCGGCCCGGCGAGGTTCGGTTCGATACAAGACCGGCCGGTCGACGGGATGGTTCACTTCCGGAATGCGAAAACTTGTCGAGTACGACCACCTCTCGATCGACGGGCGCTTCACCGGGGACGACTTCTGGACCGCGCAGATGAAGGTCGCCCCGAACGACAACCACTTCGCCTACCAACTCCGGCTGCTGGAGCACGCCACCGGTCTCGTGCTCGGACGGGCGACCTACCAGGGCTTCGCCGCGACGTGGCCGACCATGACCGGCGACCTCGCCGACAAGCTTAATTCCCTGCCGAAGCACGTCGCCTCCACCACTCTGACCGAGACCACCTGGAACGCCGAGGTGCTCCCGGGCAACGCCGTCGAAGCCGTCGCCCAGCTCAAGGAGTCCGGCGACGGCACGTTGGTGAAGTACGGCAACGGCCCGTTCAGCCGGGCGCTCGTCGAGGCGGGCCTGCTGGACGAGCTGCATCTGAGCATTTCCCCGTTCGTCGCCGGTTCCGGAGAGTCGCTGCTGGCGGGCATCGGCGCGACCCCTATGAACCTGACGCGAGTGACCGAAATCGGCAACGGCGCGGTGGTGCTGACCTACGCACTGGGGCAGTGACCCTGGTGGCTGGTGCCGCGCGTGCGGACGCTCCTCGAACTCCATGAACGTTCTGTGACGGGAGGATCCTTTCCCGTCCAACTGGCGAACAGTGAGATCATCTTGTCGATACGGTGCCTGGATGCAGACCGGTGTCATCGCGGTACCCACCTACGATCTCGGGCAGTCTGTCGTCGACCAGCCGGTGGGCGATCCATTGAAAGTGGTGTGGCAGGTTCCACTGAGCGGGTTCCACACGCGCGCGACCCGGCTGGAGTCGGTGGCGGGCGTGGCAGTGTTGATCTCCCCCGAGAACGGTGTGCTGACACCGAGTGCCGCGCCGCCCGACTTCGGCTCGGACCTGTGGCCGATCCCGGTGCGGATAGCGGGTTCGGCGTCTTCAGGGCAGATGATGCTGGTCGACCAGTCGGGCACGGTATACCGGCTCACCCCTGGGCGGACACCCGTGCCGGTATGGCGCGGGAATCGCCACCCTGACGAGCTCGGCGTGGTGGGACTGCCCGGCGGTCGCCTGCTCTCGTCGAGCTTCGACGAGTCGTGGGCACGGACCGAACTGATCGATGAGGCGAGCGGGCGAATCGCGTGGACCAGCCCTGTCTCCCTGTCGCCGACCCTGGTGGTGGGCGAACAACTGGTCGGCGAGGGATTCGGCCCGGTCACCGGCCTGATGTCACTCGACATACGCACTGGTGAGCGGCGGTGGCGGCGTGAGGACCTGTGGTTGAGGCCAAACCTGATTGCGGTGGTCGGCCAGGTGCTGTGGCTTAGATTCAACCGGTCAAGGCAACACACTCGGCGGGTGTGCGGAACCCCAAGCACTTTCGTGGCCTGGTGTTGAGTTTCCATGCGATCGCGTCCAACTCGTCCTGGCTCAGTGTCGCCAGGTTCGTACCCTTGGGCAGGTACTGCCGCAACAGCTTGTTGGTGTTCTCGTTCGTGCCCCGCTGCCACGGGCTCCGCGGCGCAGCGAAGAACACATCCACACCGGTGGCCGCTGTGAACCTCTTATGTGCAGCCAATTCCATGCCTCGGTCCCAAGTCAGCGTCCCGTGTAGGCGGGGATCGAGACCGGCGTAGGCCGCGATCAACGCATCGACGACCACCGTGGTGTGACGGCTGGCCAACTTCACGATCGCGAGGAACCGTGACTTGCGGTCGACCAGAGTCGCGATCTGACTGGTGTTCGACCCGAGTACCAGATCTCCCTCGAGGTGCCCGAGCGCACTCCGGTCCTCCGCGGTCGTGGGGCGCTCTTCGATCGAGCGGGCGTCGATGATCTGCGAGCGCCACTGCCCCTTTACAGTGTGCCGCTTGTTCTTCCTGATCGGCCGACCCGTCCGCAGCCGTTTGCACAACTCTCTGGGGACGACCTTCCAGCGGGTGGTGTAGATCGACCGGTAGATCGTCTCGTGACTGATTCTCATCGCAGGGTCGTCCCCGTGGTGCAGACGCAGGTGCCCGACGATCTGCTCAGGCGACCACTCACCCTGTAGCAGCGCCACCACCACCTTGCGCAACGCGGGGCTACGGCTCAGCACGCACTTCTTCGGACGCCGCGCCTGATCGTGCGCCCGCTCCTGCGCAGTGACGGCACGATACCCGTCGCGTCCGCCGTTCCTACGCACTTCTCTGCTGATCGTGGAGACCGCGCGGCCCAGCAGCGTGGCGATTGTTTGGTAGGACTGGCCAGCATGCAGGCCACGGGAGATCTCTTCCCGCTCGCGCATGGTCAAGCACCCAGCACGGGCCGTGCGCTGTGCTGGAGCTATCCCGCCATGGTGCTTCAGCACGGTGAACACCGAACCAGGTGGTTTGCCGATTCCCCGGGAGATGTCGCTGATCGACTCGCCCGCCCGCCACCTCCGCCATAGCTCGTCCTTCATCTCGTCCGACATGCCCGGCCTGCCCAGTCGCGCCACGCACCCACCTCAAGCAGCACTGTTGCTCTGACCGGTTGAATCTAAGACGGCTTTCTTCGCTCGGGAGACCCGGTGAACGTCTACCCGTTCATCGAGGCGGAGAACGCCAGCGATCGCGGCAACGTCAAGCGTGCCTGCGAACTGCTGAAGGTCTCCCGCGCCGCCTACTACGCCCACCACACCACCGGCCCCTGCCGACGTGTCCGCGACGACACCGCACTGACCGAGAAGATCGTCAAGATCCACGACGAGTCCCGGGGAACCTACGGCACGCCACGAGTGCACGCCGAACTGCGGGCCCAGGGCCACCGGCACTCCCGCAAACGCATCGCCCGGCTGATCCTCACAGTCCGTGGCAGCGGGGCACGAACGAGAACACGAATGGCTTGCTGCGCCAGTACTTTCCCAAGGGAACCGACCTGTCACGCTGGAGTCGGGACGAGCTCGATGCCGTTGCCGCCGCGCTCAACAGTCGTCCACGCAAGACACTCGACTGGAAGACACCAGCCGAAGCACTGAACGAGCTGATACTCTCGCTTCAGTGAGCCGGTGTTGCGACGACCGGTTGAACCTGAGCAATACACCTCCGGGCAGTACGCCCGGGCGGCCGGAGAGATCGGAGTCCGTCTGTCGGTCGGGCGCAAAGGGCAGTGCTGGGACAATGCGGTCGCCGAGTCGTTCTTCGCCACCATCAAGACTGAGCTGCTCGACCGGCAGCCCTTGCACACCAAAGCCAAGGCACACAAGGCAATCTTCGAATATGTCGAGGGCTGGTACAACACCCGCAGACGGCTTTCCAGCCTGGGCTACCTCAGCCCCGCCGCCTACGAAGCCATGCAGTCGCCCGCTCCTCGATCTGCAGTAGCCTGACCGCATATCGACCCTGTCCGTCGAATCGGGTCAACCCCAGGTGCCCCCCGGCCAACGGCACGTCGGCAAGCTCGTCACCGTCGTTATCGAGGACACCCACTTCCGCATCCCGCACGGTGAGGAAGAACTGGCAGTCCGCCCCCGTCGCAACCCTGGGCCCATCACTCGATTCAACGTCACCAGCGGAGAGATCGCCCCGCGACGAAGTCAAGCATCTCCTGACGACAAACGGTCAAGTATGTCCTGAGCCCTCACATTGACACCTCGGTTCAACGGTCGTGTATTACTCCATCGAACTGCCGGCCAGACCTGAGTGCAGGGCAGGAAGTCCCTGTCGGCCGGACGGGACGTACGGTCCTGCTGAGGAGAGGAGGCAAGCCGCTGGCCTCCCACGGCATGCCAGCCCTCGTGGTGAGCTGGAGCGCCGCAGGAGGCCGTGTCGAGGTGTCGCAAGGTTGAGAACATGACTGTGCCGCGTCCGGTGGCCGGCGGTTGTGGGCCGCCGCGGCGTAGTGCGTTTCCTGTCGCGATCTTGGCATCTCGTCAGTCGGTGCTGCCGTCCGCGAGGGAGTCAGTCGGGGCGCAGGGAAGCCTGTGGCGGTTGAGCGTCCGGATGACGGTCGCCACGCCGTGGATGATCAGAGCGAGCCCGAGCACCCGGGCCACGAAGCCAACCCATACGCTCAGTGCTCCGAGGACGAGTTCACGCAGCTGCCTGATGTCTTCGATCTGGTTCGCTGGGCCTTGGGGATAAGGCATCAGAACCTCCCTGAAAGGTACGGTGAGGGGCTGTCAGGACGCGAGGCCGGCCGACCCGGTTCAGGAAGGGTATGCGCCGTTGGCACATCTCAGGCACATTTTCGCTACATCACAAGCACAACTGATGGGGTGGGACGCGCATCGCCGGGACTCCGGCGCCGTCACCCTGAACGTGCGGAACACTCGGCCGATGGCTTGCTCGTCAAGGCCGCACACACGCAGGCGGGAACCAGAGCGACGATGTTGGGCTGTGCAACCGGCACGAAGCAGCCCCGGTCGAAGCCGGGGCACAGCGCGCGCAACCGGCGTGCGTCACCGGGCCGTGGCGGGGTGTGCCGTTGCCGACCAGCACGCAGGTCAGTCCGCCGAGTTCGGCCTGCCTGGTACGACCGGGAACTCCAGAGCCATAAGTGGAGCCTATGGGAAGTTGAGATTGTTCCGGAAGTTCCGGTTCCCGACATAGTGACCGGACGGTCGGTCACCTACTCGCCGACCAACCGGCAGCGATCCGAGGCCGACCGCCCCGACCGGGCGGGACCGAGTTCGCCACGCCGGAGCCAAGCAGGTGGTCCACAAGACCGCCCGACTACGCGCGGCTGAGATTGGAATGCGCTTTCCGCCGGTGCACCGTCGCTGCTGGTACCGGTGTTCGCACTTGGGGGTATGACACCATCTCATGGCCGAACTCGAATTTCGCCACCTGCGGGTGGTACGCGCGGTCGCCGAGGCGGGCAGCGTCAACCGGGCCGCCACCCAACTCGGGATCAGCCAGCCCGGACTGACCGCGCAGCTCAAGCGGATCGAGCGGGTCCTGGGCGGCGAACTGTTCAAGCGCGGCCCGGATGGCGCTCAGCCGACCGCGCTGGGCAGCTTCGTGCTCAACCGGGCCGACGCGGTGCTGGCCGACCTGCGTGCGCTGGTGGTCAACGCGCGCCAGCGCAGCGGGGCTGACCAGCGGACACTGCTGCGGGTGGGCAGCATCCCGCTCACCATGCTCGGCAGGTTCCTCCGGCATCTGCACCTGGCCGCACCCGAACTCGACGTGCGCACCTGTGTCGAACCCTCTGGTTCGGTGTTGCTGAAGTTGTTGGCCACCAAACGAATTGATCTAAAGGTTGTCCCGTATTGATCAAGAGTGTTGGCGGGCATGGGTGACAGCGGCCTTGTCTGCTGTCGGGGGCCGCTCAGGCCGTCATGGACAGATTGCGCATCTGCGCGATGCCTCGGGTGGCGTGCCAGACACCGTCGCGTGTGCGGCGGCAGTTGCGCAGGATGTTCCAGGACTTCATGTGTGCCAGGGCGTGCTCTACCCGTGCGCGGACGCTCTTGTGGACGGTGTTGAGGTCTTCTTTCCATTGCGGCAGCGGTGGTTGTCCCTTGCGGGGCTGGCGGTAGGGCATGATCACCCCTGGGTTGCCCTGGTAGCCGCCGTCCGCCAGCACGTTCGCGCTCCGGCACTGCTCATCGACGCCGGAGTCGGTGTAGGCGCGGCAGTCGTTGCGGTTGCCCGGCGTGGGTTCGCCGACCGCGACCACCAGGCGGGTATTGGCGTCGATGACGACCTGCATGGTCACCGAATAGCGGTAGTTCTTCGACGAGGCGGACATGCCGCGGTCGTGGGTGGGCACCAGCGTGCCGTCCACGATCAGCACGGTGTCCGGGCCGTGCTCGCGGGTCACCGGCGCGAGCGCCAGCAGCGGCGCCAGGTGATCCACCACGCGGTTCGCGGCCGACTTCGAGATCCCAAACAACAGCGCGACCTGCCGAAACGTTAGATTCGTCCGGTAGTACACCGCCACCAGCAACACCCGATCCGCCAGCGACAAGCCCCACCGCCGGCCGGTGCCGGTCTGCTCACCACCCCGACGGGCCACGATCCGCACGAGCTTGCGAAACACCCGCACCGACACGCCCGTGAACACCGGCACCCACTCCGGCCGGTCCGCACTGATCACCTGCTCCACATCACGATCATCGATCTTGCCGAGACGGCGTTACGGGACAACCTTTAGCGGTGCTGGAGCGATTCGACGGTATCCAACCGCATCACCTGCTCGGATTGTCGGTGCGCACGATGGTCACCGAGCCAGTCTTCGTCGGAGTGGCCGACGGCCACCCGGCGGTCCGCGACGGAATGATCGACCTGGCCGACCTGGCTGGCTGCGAGTGGGTGCTGCCGCCGCCGCACGAGAACGCCGCGCGGATGCGGTTCCTGGACGCGTGCGAGTCAGCCGGGTTCACTCCGAAGGTCCGCCACTACACCTCCGACGCGGTCACCGCGCGTGCCATGGTCGAGGCGGGCTGCGTGTGCATGGCGGCGCCCAGTTTCCGGTCCAGTGGCGGTGTCTCGGCCTTCCCGCTGCGCGGCGACCCGCTGCGGGCCGAGGTGCTGTTCGCCATGCGCGCCAACGACACACTGGACCCGACCGACCGGTTCTTCCACTGTGCCGCACTGGCCTACCGGGCCGGCGTGGCGGCGAACCCGCACTTCCAGCGCTGGTGGGACGAGCATCCCCAAGAGCACGCGGAGTTGGACGCGGCGATCACCACCGGTGCGAACACCGATCCATAAAGTGCGCGTTATCCCCATCGGGGATTACCAGCTCACTTCCGGTCCGATCGATGCTCGCTTGGTCTTCATCCCCCTCGCAGATGTGGTCGAGCGCCGCGCGGGCTTGGATCGGGCGGTCTCCCGGGCGTGGTCACGGACCAGGTCGTGGAACCTGTACCGGCCCAGCGCCGGCTGGCCGAGCAGGTTCACGTCGACGAGGTCCTCCAGAAGCCGGGTCGTCCGCTCGATGCCGGCGTCGGCGATCGCAGCCGGGGCGATGTCCACGCCGGGGAAGTCGCCAAGCAATCGGTACAGCCGTTTGTGCTCGGGGCTGAGCCGGCGGTAGGACAGGGTCAGCGCGTTGCCGACGCTGCGGTCGCCGGCGCTGAGTGCGGGCAGCCGACGGTGGTCGTCCCGCAGCAACGACAGCAGGTGCTCAACCGTCCAGAGTGGACGGTCACGGAACCGACTGGCGGCAATCCTGAGAGCCAGCGGCAGGAATCCGCACAGCGCGGCGATCTCGTGCACTTCGTGGGCGTGCCCGGCGAGGCGACGCTTCCCCGCCACACGGGCGAACAGGTCGACTGCCTCCGGCCCGGACAGCACGCCCAGCGGCGTCATGCCGACCGCGTCCAGGCTGGTCAGATGGCTGCGGCTGGTGATAAGGAGCCGGCAGTCGGCGCCGCCGCCCGGCAGCAGCGGGCGGACCTGGGCGGCGTCGGCGACGTCGTCCAGCACGACCAGGATGCTCCGCCCGACCAGCAGCGACCGCCACAGCGCCGCGCTCTCGTCCAGCCGGTCGGGGATCCGGTGGCCGTTGACCCCGAGCTGCCGGAGCAGGGCGGCCTGCGCGGTCAGCGGCGCGTGCTTGCTGTGCGTGCGCAGGTCGACGAACAGCTGGCCGTCGGGAAACCACTCCCCCAGGCGGTGGCCGAGGCGGACGGCCAGTGTGGTCTTGCCGATGCCGGCCATGCCGCTGAGCGCGTGCACACCGTTGCCGCTCGTGGTCAGCAGCCTCTCCACGAGCTGGTCGGTCTCCATGTCCCGGCCCACGAAGTCGTGCACGTCGCGGGGTAGGAAGTTGTGGCCGGCCGGGGCATCACGGGGCGACACCTCCTGCCGCAGCACGGTCAGCTGCGCGGCCCGGAGCTCGGGGCCGGGCTCGATGCCCAGCTCCGCGGACAGCCGGGTCGACAGGTTCTCGTACAGCTTCAGCGCGCCGGCCTGCTGCCCGTCGCCGGCCAGCGCCGTCATCAGCCGCGCGTGCAGGCCCTCATGCAGCGGCTCGTCCTCCCGCACGGCTTCCAGCCGAACGATGGTCTGCTCGTGCCGGCCGAGCAGCCGGCCGACATCGGCCAGGGCCAGCGTCGCGGACAGCCGCTGCCGTGACAGCACGTCCACGACCGGCCCCGTCTGTTCGTGGCCGGCGAGCACCGGACCACGCCAGCAGTCCAGGGCCTGCTGGTAGGTGTCGTACGCGGCTTCCAGGTCGCCGGCCTCATAGTCAGCCCGCGCCTGCGCGGTGAGTCGGCCGAACTGCAGGAGATCCAGCTGCTCGGGGGCGAGGTCCAGTTGGTAGACGCCGCGGCCCACGGCGGACAGTCGCAGCTCCGGGCCGCACAGCAGGCGCAGCCGCCGCACGTAGCGGTTCACCAGCTCGCCATGCGACGCGGGCGGGCGGCCGGTCCACAGCGCGTCGGCCACGCTGGCTAGCGACAGCGGGCGGTTGGCCGACAGCGCGAGCAGACCCAGCAGCCGCGCCTCTCGGGTGTCGCCCAGCGACAGCACCTGGCCGTCGTACTCGACGACCAGCGGCCCCAGCACGCCGATCCGCAGTCCGGAACCAGGGAGGTTCAGCTGTGCCTGTTGACCAGGGACTTGTGGTGGAAATCAGTGCACCACGCCTGGACAGCGGCCATGGCCGCGGGCACTGTCCGTGCGACGGACGGGCTGAGTGTGAGGCCGAGGCTGGTCGTGGCAACCTGTATCCCGATCAGGACCGCATGAGCGGGCAGAACGCCGGTCAGGCGGGCGGCACCGATCATGTCGGCGAGCCCGACCTGGTGCACCGTCACGTGGGTGCCCGTGGTGGCGCGCAGCAGGTCATCCGCGTAGGTGTGCAGGCTGCCGGGCGGTGCGCCGACGTCCACGGCGTCGACGATCACAAGTGCTCGCGCCGTGGCGACCAGTGGGAGCAGTTCCAGTCCTTGTGTTCCACCGTCAACGACCTCGGTCTCCGGTGGCAGGCCGGTAGCGCCGTCGAGCGCCTGGACGACGCGCACCCCGATCCCGTCGTCGCTGAGCAGGATGTTCCCGATCCCGAGCACCAGCAGGGGATGCCGCGCGCCGCCGGTGTGCGTGCTGGTCATCCGACGCGGACGGTGACCGAGGCACCGTTGGACGGATCGTGTACGTGTACCGCGCAGGCCATGCACGGGTCGAAGGAGTGCAGGGTACGCAGGACCTCCACGGGGCGTTCGGGGTCGGCGAGCGGGGTTGCGATGAGCGCTTCCTCCCAGGCGCCGCGCTTACCCTCAGCATCTCGAGGGGAACCGTTCCAGGTGGTGGGGACGACGAGTTGGTAGGCGGCGATCGTGCGGTCGGACAGGCGGACCCAGTGGCCGAGCGCCCCGCGGGGCGCCTCGGTCGCACCCCACCCGTCCGCGGTGGGCGGCCAGGTGGCCGGATCCCACTTCCCGTTGTTGGCTACCCGCAGGTCTCCCTGGGCCATGTTCTCTCGCAGGGAACGCAGCCAGATCAGCAGGCGCGCCGCGAGAAGCTGAGTCTCGATCGCACGCGCCGCGACCCGGCCAAGCGTGCTGAACAGGTCGGTGGGGCGAAGTCCCGCTCCGGTGAGGAACCTGTCGACCGCTTCGCGGACCGCACCGCCGCTGGCCGCGTAGGCGACAGCGAGGCGAGCCAACGGTCCGACCTCGTACACCTCGCCCTGGTAACGCGGGGCTTTGAGCCAACTGTACTTGACGCTGGTGATGGACTCGTACGGCGGTTGCGGCCCCGTGTAGTTCGGACGGGTTTCACCTGCACTGGGGTGCTTGAGTGTCGCATCGCCCTCGGTGTAGGTGTACCAGGAGCGGGCGACTGTCTCGGCGATCGCGGCTTGGTCGACCGGCAGAACGGTGTCCAGCCTGCGCCCGGTGATCCGGCCACGGGGCAGGAAGAACGAGCCTGGCCCCGTGTCGTCCTCGGGAAAATCCCCGTATGACAACAGGTTTCCCGGCCCCATGCCCAGTACGGCCCACGTGGTCTTGTAATGCGCGGCAAGCAGTCCCACGTCGGGGACGAGGACCTTGTCGACAAAATCCTTCCCCGTGGTGAGCAATCGTTCCAGCTGGATGAGCGCCGCGGTGTTGATCCCGCTCGGGGCGTCCGGGGCCAGGGTCAGGGCCATGCCACCCACCGCGTAGGTCTGTGGGTGCGGATTCTTGCCGCCGAGGATCGCGTGCACCCGGATGAACTCGCGCTGCCACTCCAGTGCCTCCAGGTAGTGGGCGAGCAGGAGCAGGTTGGACTCCGGTGGGAGCGTGTAGGCGGGGTGCCCCCAGTAGCCACCTCCGAACAGGCCGGGTTGCCCCGAGTCGAGGAACCTCTGGATTCGTGTGCGTACCTCGCCGAAGTAGGCGGCGCTGTTGTTGGGCCAGCCGATGTTCGTCCGTGCACACAGCTGTGCGGTGGCGGCGGGGTCGGCTGACAGGGCGGAGGTGACGTCGACCCAGTCCAGGGCGTGCAGGTGGTAGAAGTGGATGACGTGGTCGTGCACGAACTGGCTGCCACTCAACAGGTTGCGCACGATCCGGGCGTTGGGTGGGATGGTGATACCCAACGCGTCCTCCATGGCCCGTACCGAGGCGATGGCGTGCACGTGCGTGCAGACTCCACAGGCGCGTTGCGCGATCACCCACGCCTCCCGGGGATCGCGGCCGGGCAGGATCAGCTCGATGCCGCGGAACATGGTGCCGGTGCTCCAGGCGTCGTGGACCATGTTGTCGGTGTGCTCGACCTCCAGGCGCATGTGTCCTTCGATGCGGGTGATGGGGTCGATGGCCGTGCGGTTCATCGCGCACCTCCTGTGTCGCCGCTGACCACGTGCAGGGCAAGGGGGGAGGCGGTGGTGGGAAAGGCGTTGCTGAGGTTGTCCCAGAACCTTGGCCGGGTGCAGCCCAGACAGGGTGCGCCCGCGGCGACCGGCCAACTCGTTCCGCTGTTGAACCGCACCGTCGCGCAGTTGGCCGGAGTTCCCGGTCCCTGGCAGCCCATCTTCAGCAGGCACCAGCCCTGCTGGTGGCCAGCATCGCCCCAGCTCAACACGAACCGCCCAGCCTGGTAGTGCTGCCGTCGCTCACACGAGCGGTGCAGGCAGCCGCCGTAGGCGAACTCCGGCCGCCCGAGGTCATCCAGCTCTGGCCACTTGGCGAAGGTGAGATAGTGCACGATGGTGGCCGTCAGGTTGTCCACGTTCATCGGGCAGCCCGGCAGTGTGATGATCGTTTTCCCGCTGCCGGCGAGGAACTCCCGGACACCGATGGCACCTGTCACACCTCCCTCGGCGGCGGGCAGTCCTCCGTCGAACGCACAGCTGCCAACGCCGACGACCGCCAGTGCGTCGGCTGCGGCCTCCCGCAGGATCTGGGTGAACGCCTTGCCCCCGACGCAGCAGAAGGCGCCGTTGGCGGCGGTGGGCACCGATCCCTCGACCACGAGCACGTACCGGCGGGAGTAGCGGGCGATGGTGTCGGCCATCCGAGCCTCGGCGGCCTTGCCGGACGGTGCCATCAGCAGTTCGACGTAGTCGATCGACAGTCGGTCCAGAACGAGTTCGGACGGAGTGGGGTTGGCCGCTCGCAGGAAGCCCTCGATGTTGCCATTGCAGTCCTGCCCGTTCAGCCACAGAACGGGCAGCCGCGGCGTAGTGGTGAGTGCGTCGGCTATCCGCGCACCGAAAGGCTCAACGGGCAGAGCGAGCATCCCCGCGATGTAACCGCACCAGCGAAGGAACGACCGCCGCCCAATCCCGTCCTGCGCAAGCAGCGCGGCGATCGACCGCCCGTCGGTGCACGCTTGACTGCGCGCGGTGTCATGTGTCCGGGTGGTTCCGTTCCGCGCCATGGCACACCTCCTCCGGCACACAATCGCACCCCCCACCCACGAGAAGCAGGGGCCAAAGACCCCAGAGGGAACTGAGTACGTGATCGATACTCAGCATGTGGCCGCCACAGGTTTCTTTGCGCGTATGCCATGTGGCTGGCTAGGTGGCCGATGTGAGGTCCACCTGTCGGCATGCCTGTACCGTCCCACTTGGTGTCCACAACGCTCTCTTGACGTACATGCGCCACGGACAACTGCCCGTCACGAACTGCGTTCGTGGATGCCAAAGCTGCGGTCCGGCCCTTACCCAACAGGCACTTGCACCGAACGAGTCAAGAGGATCCCCTTGCCGCGATCCAGCCTCCGCGAAGCGATGCGTTCGCCGCGACGGCGCCACCGGTCACCGAGATGGTTGCGGTTCGGATACCCCGCCGCGCCGAGTGGCGGGACGGCAACCAGAGTGGCGTCGGTTCAGCACCGAGCACATGGGCCTGGTGGCAGGGCGCAAGGCTGCCCGTCGACCCGCGCGTTCACGACTACTCGCTGAACTCTGGGCAGGCGGGCGTCTCTGTCTCGCCGCGTCGCACGAGCGATCCCTGCCCCACCGTGGTGCCCCAGCCGTTGTGCTGGACCGGACCGAAAACGAGCCGAACGCCCACGCGGGTGGAGGCACCCAGCCGGGTAGAGCCGCTCGGGCTTACGCCAAAGGCGTGTACCTGGTCGAGCCCACGGCGGTACGCAGTATCGGCCCCTGGAGCCCAGACACGCAGGGTCATAAGCTGTCCGGATGCGCGAAATCTTCCACGCCGAGTTGGACCAGTTCGGCCAGCAGTTGGCCCTCATGTGCCACACGGTCAGCGAGGCGATGGAACAGGCGACCCGCGCCCTGCTGGCGGCAGACCTCGCCCTTGCTGAGCGGGTCATCGGTGGTGACCTCGCGATTGACAAAGCCCGTACGGCCGCCGAAGATCACGCCCAATCACTTCTTGCGCTCCAGTCGCCAGTGGCCACCGACCTGCGTGTCGTGTTCGCCGGGCTGCGGGTCGCGGAAAGCCTGGAGCGAATGGGAGACCTGGCCCGGCATGTGGCGCAGGTCGCCCGCCTGAGGCATCCGGAGCCAGTGCTACCGGACGATTTTCGGTCGGCGTTCGCCACCATGGGCCGCGTTGCGGTACAGATGGCCGCTGGCGCCGAGCAGGCCATCCGCGACAGCGACCCGTCCTTGTCACAGTCGTTGGCGGAGGCCGACGACCAGATCGATGCCTTGCACAGCAGCCTGTTCACGGCGATCAACAGCAAGGCCTGGAACCACGGTGTCCAGGTTGCGGTAGATGTCGCGCTGTTGGGGCGGTTCTACGAGCGCTACGCCGACCACGCTGTCTCCGTCGCCCGCCGGATGGACTTCGTACCAACTGGCACACTGTGGAGCGTACGCGAGCAGGCCGCCAGCAAGTCGGGCCTGACGGAGCCCGAGCGCGGCGATGGGTGACTACCCGGGCCTGCTCGGTGGAATGGTCCTGGTGGAATTCAGCTTCAGCATCACGGTCGTGAGTCTGTTCGCGCTGGGGATCCGTGGCTTGGCGCAGCGCAGCGAGGCCAAGCGCGTCGGCGCGTCAGGCGTTCTCAGCCTGACAACCGCCATCGTGTGCTTCACCGCCTGCGTGGCTATCGTGGCCTACGGGCTGTCCCTCATGCTCAGCCGATGACACTGGTCACTCTCCAGCAGCGGACGCTGTGTGGCGGCGCGCTCTGTTCGCCTGCGAGTCGGCCTTGACGACGTAGACCTCCCAGGGCTCCTTGCCGGGGCCGTGTACCCAGACCTTGTCCTGCACGGCGTAGCAGCAGGTGGTGTCGTTCTCCACGTCGGTGAACAGCCCGAGGGCGGACAGCCGCTCGCTGGCCTCGGTGACCTGCTCGCTGGACTCGACCTCCACCCCGAGGTGGTCCATCACCGTCTCCTGGCCTGGCTCGCCCGCCAGCAGTACCAGCTTCAACGGTGGCTCGGTGACGGCGAAGTTGGCGTAGCCGGGACGGCGTTTGGCTGGTTCGACGCCGAACAGCTTGGTGTAGTCAGCACCGTGCACGCCACGGCCGCGCCCGGCCTACCCGTTCCGTGCGGGTGATGCTGACGGTGTGCCCCCCGGGGTCCGTCGGCTGGCTGCGCCGCTGCGGACAGGGCCCTCCTGCCCCGCTGCACGGTGGCCGAGGCCCCTACCCGAGGCGGGTATGCGTGCGAGGGTGGAGGGCATACCAGGTCGGGACAGCACCATCCCAATCGCCGAGTGGTAGCGGACGTGAGAGCGAGGTGAGCACGAGTTCGCCGCCGGCTACTGGCTGGCGCCCGCGCGGGCATCCTGATCCGCTCCACCCAGGCCCTGGAAACCGCGCACCGGTTCGACCCGATCGTGCTGGACAAGACCAGCACCATCACCGACGTCCACACGGCGGGCGTCCCGGTGGCCGCCGGAGCGCTCCACTCACTGCTCGACCTACGACTCATCGCCGATGATCGCCACCGCGGCGATGGCGCTGTCGGTGGTCGGCAACGCCAACCGGCTACGCCGTTACCGGCCCAGGCCCCTGCCCCCACTCAGACACGTCCGCGTCCACTGCGAGGTGATCTCCTGATGAGCGTCAAGATTCTCGTTGTTCTCCTGACCGTTACGGTGCTGCTCGTTGGGGTCGCGCTGACGATCGGTGGTGGATCGAGCATCCCGATGCCGGGCACCACCGGTCTGTGGGGGCACGGCAGGATGATGGGCGACGGCCGCCGTGACCCCGGCACGGCGATGGGTGCTGCGCTTGCCGATGCGCCCGGTCCACGGGTGAGCGCGGCGCAGGCCACCGAGCTGGCCCAACAGATCCCAGCGGGGGCGAGCGTGGACCGCACGGCCCGCCAGGTCACCTTGAGCGGTTCGGCGGTGTCGTTCGCAGCAGTGGCCAGCCAGTCGAGCATGTACAGCTTCCAGATCGCCGGAATGACCAACCCGAGCGTGACCGTCCCCACCGGAACGCGCGTGAGCATCCAAGTGATCAACGCCGACAACGACATGGCCCACGGAGTGGTCGTCACAATGGCTCATTCCACATCGTGGATGCCGATGATGGCCGCCGGCCCGGCATTTCCCGGCGCCGGGCTGTTCGCACTCGGCGAATCGACCTCGGCGGGCCTGCACACCGCCACGATCACCTTCACCGCCGGCACACCCGGGCGATACACCTACCTGTGCGCCGTGGCCGACCACGCCCGACGCGGCATGCTCGGGTCCTTCACCATCCAGGACCATGGGTAAGCAGTGCCAGGAACCGGATCTCAAGTCCGGTCCACTCGACAGGGGCTTCCGGCCTCACACCAGCCCCGGTTTCGGGAGGGCTTTCGCCTCTGCAACCAGGCTGGCCGGGGCGGTCCCATGAAGTTGTACCAGACCACCAAACCGAGGAGGTAGCGATGGCGGTGCCAGTTCACAGGCCCCAGCACGGGTTGTTGCCCAACCTGATCGACTGGGCCGAGTCCTTTCCACCGCTGCTCTGGCTCCAGCCCACACCAGGCATCCAGGGCATCCGGATCGAGGACCGCATTGAGGACGGCAAGTACGTGGTGCGGGCGGAGTTGCCAGGCATCGACCCGGACGAGGACGCCACGATCACGGTTGACGGTCGACTGCTGACCATCTCGGCCGAGCGCGCCGAGGAAACCACCGAGTCGGGCCGATCCGAGTTCCGCTACGGCTCCTTCTCGCGGACCATCACGCTGCCCGCCAACGCCAAGGACAGCGAGATCACGGCGACCTACAACAGGGGAATCCTGACCGTCACAGCGCCGCTCGACGAGGCGGCCACAGAACAGCGCAAGATCCAGGTCCAGAACGAGAAGGAGAGCTGATCGCCCCGAGGCCGCGGGGACAACGCCTTGAAGCCACCTGAGCACGCGTGCGCCCGCATCGAGGTCTACGGCCAGGTGCAGGTGATCTGCTATCGGTCGCACGTCTACCTGCTTGGGCACTGGACTCGGTATCGACGATAGCTGGAATTGGGCAGATGTGCTCCGACACGGACAAGTGGGTGCGGCTGCGCTCGGACCTGGAGGCCTTGACCGTCGCGTTGGCTGACGCAGAGGAGCAGTGGTCCTCGTGGCTGGCCGCGGTGGAACCTGGGCAGCTGGGTAGTGCCCGCAACCTCGTGCACTACTGGGCGATCCGGCAACGGGACCTCAGGGACCTGCAACTCCGGCTCGCAGCCCTCGGGTTGTCCTCGCTCGGGCGCAGCGAACCGCATGTCGCGGCCACCCTCTATGCCGTCGAACGCGCCGTGTACGCGCTGTCCGGCATGCCCTGGCGTTCCTGCCGCAGAGCCCCGGCCCAACCGGGGGAAGGATCGCGGTGGTTGACCGATCGAGCCGCCGATCTGCTCGGCCCCGTTGCCCCCGGCCGCCGTGCCAGGGTGATGGTCACCCTGCCGTCCAGCGCAGCTGACGACCCCGATCTGGCACGGCGGCTCCTCGCCAGGGGAATGAGACTGGCCAGGATCAACTGCGCACACGACGACGCGGACGCCTGGCGCCGGATGACACACAACGTCCGGGAAGCGGCACGGTCGGCCAGCGGGGACTGTCGGATCGTGATGGACCTGGCCGGTCCGAAACTGCGCACAGGGCCACTTGCGCCAGGCCCAAAGGTCGTCCGATTGCGGCCAACCCGTGACCTGCTCGGCCGGGTCACCGCGCCAGCACGCTGCTGGTTGACCCCGGCTGAAAGGCGCATGGCGCCGCCCGATCCGCGGATGACATCAGTACCTGTGCCGATGGCCTGGCTGCTCGCCCGGCGCGATGGCGAGACCGTCACGGTGCGCGACACCCGTGGAGCCAACCGGGCACTTGTGCTGGCCAGGTGCGGCGACGGGATGATCGCCACTGTCGAGCGGACCACCTATTTGGCGACTGGCACCCCGCTCGCCGACTCCTGCACCGTCGGGGAACTGCCGGCGGTCGAGCAGCGCCTGCTGCTGCGCGCCGGTGACGTGCTGGAACTGACCAAGGACTGCGCTCCCGCACCGGTTGGCCCAGGTCAACTACGCATCGGCTGCACTTTGCCGGAGGCGATCGAGCACGCCGAAGTGGGGCAGCCGGTGCACATCGACGACGGCAAGATCAGCGGCCGGGTCATCGCCAGGACACCGGAACTGCTCAAGGTCCGGATCACACGGGCCGGACCCAATGGCTCCCGGCTGGCTGGCGGCCGTGGCGTCAACCTCCCCGAGACGCGGCTACCGGTCTCGGCACTGTCCAGCAAGGACCTGGCTGACCTGCCGACTGTGCTCGACCTGGCGGATGTCGTCGAGTTGTCCTTCGTGCGCGACGCCACTGACGTCGAACAGCTGTTCGGCGAGTTGGACCGGCTGGGTGACGACCGAGTCGGGGTCGTGCTGAAGATTGAGACCAAGCAGGCGTTCGAGCGGTTGCCGCAGGTGTTGCTGACCGCGATGCGACGGCCTCGAGTCGGTGTGATGATCGCGCGCGGTGATCTGGCCGTCGAGTGCGGCTACGAGCGGTTGGCTGAGCTGCAGGAGGAGATCCTGTGGCTGTGCGAGGCCGCGCACTTGCCGGTGATCTGGGCGACCCAGGTGCTGGAGCAGTTGGCCAGGCGTGGCCGGCCGTCGCGGGCCGAGATCAGTGACGCGGCGATGAGCGAACGCGCCGAGTGCGTGATGCTGAACAAGGGGCCCTACATCGAAGAGGCCGTCAGCACGCTGGACAACGTGCTGCGACGCATGTCGAGGCATCACTACAAGAAGAACGCCTTGCTGCGGTCACTGCACTCCTGGCGGCCGGACCAGTGAGGCAGGTTGTTGGATTCCTGTGCCAATCGATCTTGAGCGGGCGGCACGGCCATCGACAGCCGGCGCCCCGACGGATCGGTTGAACCTGGGTAGTTCGGATCGTGGGCATTCACCAGGCGTGCCAGGGACTCCGGGCTCGTGCCGTTACCTGGAGACGAGTACCTGGAGATCTTCCACACGTCCTCACCCACTCGGGTGCTACCACCAGCAGTCGTGAACCGGGACGGCCGTACCTGCGTCTGCCGGAAGGACATGTCCACGAACGCGCGGCTCCCTCAACTCGCCGATCGAGCATGCATTCGTGGTGCCGACCAACAATGCCGAAGCGCCCCCGGTACTGATGCCCCCGCTCGTGCTCTGGAGGCCATTCGGCTACGCCTTGCGGAGACGGGAACAGTTCATGGACGACAGCACCGGCGCAACGCCCGTGCACGCATGCGCAGCAACTCGAATGACCCGCCGCACCCTTCTGCGCGCGGCCACACTAGGTGGCTTCGTCGCGGTGTCGATGCCTTCGCACGCCCAAGCCCGAGGCTCTGGACCGCGCCGACCGGCCCTCGCTGACCGCGGTGCGCGAACAGGCGGCACGCTGGACCCGGCACGGATCGCCAAGTACGCCACCGCCGTGCGGGTCCTACCAGTGATGCCGCCCGGCGAGCCCGTGCCTGGCATCGACAACTACACGATCGGAGTGCGCCAGTTCCGGCAACAGATCCTGCCGCCCGGGCTGCCCAGCACGCTCGTGTGGGGCTATGGTTCGACATTCGACGCCACAACCTTCCACAGTCCCGGGTTCACCATCGAGGCACGCGCCGGCCGTCCCGTCCGGGTCACCTGGGTGAACCAGCTGGTCGACGGCGACGGCCACTTCCTGCCCCACCTGTTACCGGTCGACCAGACGCTGCACTGGGCCAATCCCGCTGGTGGCGTCTCAGGCCGGGACAGCTGCCCCATGTTCACCACGACACCTGGCGCCTACACCGGCCCCGTGCCGGTGGTGGCACACCTGCACGGTGCGCACTGCAGCGAGGAGAACGACGGCTATCCGTCGGCCTGGTACCTCCCGGCCGCCCGCGACCTGCCCGCCGGGTACGCGACGGTCGGTTCGTTCTACGACCGCCACCGCGCCCAGGCAGCGGACCGTCTGGCCGTGAACTGGCTGCCCGGCACCGCCGTCTGCCAGTATCCCAACGACCAGCCCGCAAGCACGCTGTGGTACCACGACCACACGTTGGGGATGACCCGGGTGAACGTCCACGCCGGACTGGCCGGCTACTACCTGATCCGTGGTGGCGACTGGGACCTCCCACCCGGCACGTTGCCCGAGCCGGCCCCCCGACACGGCGGCCTGCCCGACACACGTCACCACGAGATCGCCCTCGTGGTCCAGGACCGCTCGTTCAACCGGGACGGATCCATCTTCTTCCCAACCGGCCGCGGCTTCTTCGGTGACACGCCACCGGATGCCACGTTCATCCCGGTCAGCGACGTGCCGCCGATCTGGAACCCGGAGTCCTTCGGCAACACGATGGTGGTCAACGGCCGCACCTGGCCCGTACTGGCGGTCGAGCCACGCAGGTACCGGTTCCGATTCCTCAACGCGTGCAACGCCCGCACCCTGATCCTCAAGATCGCACACAATCCGCTCGCCGCCAGGCCTGCGCGATCAGCACTGCCGTTCTGGCAGATCGGTTCGGACGGCGGCTTCCTGCGCGCTCCCGTACAGCTCGCGCAACTGCTGTGCGCACCGGCCGAACGCGCCGACGTCATCGTCGACTTCACCGGCCTCACGGTCGGCACCGAGCTGTACCTCATCAACGAGGGCCCGGACATGGCGTTCAACGGGGCCGCCGACGCCACGCCCGCCGACCCTGCCACCACGGGGCAGGTGATGAAGTTCGTCGTGACACCGCTGACCTCGCCGGACACCAGCGTGCCGCCAGCGCACCTGACCCTGCCCGCGCCCAGGCCTGCGACGGCTTCCGACCACACCTGGAAGATTTCGCTGAACGAGATGCGCTCGCGGTCCTACCCACAGGCTCCGGCCACCGCCATGTTGGGCACTGTCCACGCGGACGGCACAGCCAATCCGCTGCGATGGGGAGCCCCCGTCACCGAGACCCCGGTCGTGAACGCCACGCAGACGTGGGAAATCGCGAACTTCACCGCGGACGCGCATCCGATCCACATCCACCAGGTGCAGTTCCAGATCACCAACCGACAGCCCTTCGGTGGATCACCCCGTCCGCCGGAGAGCTGGGAAACCGGGCTCAAGGACACGGTGATCGCCTACCCGAACGAGTTCACCCGGTTCACCGCGCGCTTCGACATCCCCGGACGCTACGTCCTGCACTGCCACATCCTGGACCACGAGGACAACGAGATGATGCGACCGATCCAAGCCGTGCTCCCTCGACCATCTGCCGCGCAGACGACGTGAGCTCGGCGAGGGCCGGAAACCTGCCAACGGTCGCACTGACGCGCTCGACCTGTCCGTGCCAGCCACGCCTTCCGGCTCTTACCGCATTCTCACCACGGTCACATCAAGCCCTCACCCGATTAGGCAATGGTGATCACCGTTGGTTCCGGATCGATCCACGAGGGAAGTAATGAGCACCATCAACGGTCTGCCGGCCCATATCCTGCTCGTGCACGCGATCGTCGTGTTGCTGCCGTTGAGCGCCCTGCTGCTGGTGCTGAGCGCCGTCTGGGCCAAGGCGCGGCGCATGCTCGCCCTGCCGAACGCGCTGCTGGCCGTGCTCGTGCTGATCCTGGTCCCGATCACCACCGATGCCGGTGAATGGCTGGAGCGACGCGTCCCCCGCACGTCGCTGCTGCACGCACACACCGAATTGGGTGACACGGCCCTGTTTGTCGCGATCCCAGTGGCGGTCCTCGTGCTCGTCGTGTGGTGGCGCCAGCGCGAAAGTGCCATCGCGTCGCAGCCGTCTGCCGAGTTCGGTGTGGACGAAGTCGCGGGTAGCGGCACGTCGACGATGACCATGACAGCTGTGCGTCGCAGGACTTTCCTGGCCCCGGCCTCCAGGGCGGTCACCACGGTGATCGCGGTCCTCGCAGTGCTGGTCGCTGGTGCGGCCTGCTACCAGGTCTACCGCATCGGCGACTCGGGTGCGCAGGCCAGCTGGCAGGGTCGGTTCAGCTCCGAGCCCGCTCCCCGCGGCGGCCACTGACCGAAGTGCCCGAACAGAGCAGCGAGCCCGACCACACCGGGCACGGACCTGGCGGCAGTGACGCCGCGGCACGCGAATCGGTACGGCACCGCACCGACTGGGCGCCGTGGCGGCATCATGGTGCGGTGCCGTACCGAGTGCTGGTCGCAGACGACGACCGGGCGATCCGTGAGTCGTTGGTGCGCGCCCTGGAACTGGAGGGCTACGAGGTAGTCGAGGTCAGTGACGGTGTCGACACACTGGCCACGGCCCGGCGCGAGCGGTTCGACGTGCTGATCCTGGACGTGATGATGCCGTCCGTGGACGGACTCGGCGTGTGCCGGGTGCTGCGGGCCGACGGGGACGGCACGCCGATCCTGATGCTCACCGCGCGGGTGGAGACCACCGATCGGGTGGCCGGGCTCGATGCGGGGGCCGACGACTACCTGCCCAAGCCGTTCGAGCTGGACGAACTGCTCGCCCGGCTGCGGGCGCTGCTGCGGCGCGCCGCCCCGGACGCCGCGGGTGGGCCGGGCCAGCGGCTGCGGTTGGACCGGCTGACCGTCGATCCCGGTGCGCGGCGGGTGTGGTGGCTCGACACCGAGATCAGCCTGTCCAAGACCGAGTTCGACCTGCTGGAACTGCTCGTCCGCAACACCGGGATCGTGCTGGACCGAGCCACGATCTACCGGCGCATCTGGGGCTACGAGTTCGGCCCGGAGTCGAAGAACCTGGCCGTCTACATAGGCTACCTGCGGCGGAAGCTCGAGGAGGCGGGTGCCCCTGAGCTGATCCACACGGTGCGCGGCGTCGGCTATTCGGTGCGATCGACGTGAATCTCGCTGCCCGGCTCGCGCTCGCCTTCGCCGCCGTCGGCGCGGTGGTCGCGATTCTGGTCGGCGTGTTCAGCTACCAGACCGCGTCCGACCGGATCCACGAGGAACTCGACCGCACGCTGTTGACCACCGCCGCGGCGATCTCCACTGGGGCGACCGCGGTGCTCGCACCGAACCCGGCGATCACCGGCCCGGGCAACGACCATGACCAGGCGCAGCCGATGGTCGCCCAGCGGATCGTCCCTGACGGGAGCGTCCAGCGCGTTGGCGGCCGCCTGGCCGCCCTGCCGATCACCCTGGACGAACGAGCCCTGGCCGTGCGGGGCAAGCCCGGCGAGCACCTCTACTACGACGTCACCGCGGGCCCGGACGACTACCGCGTCGTCACCGTCGCCCTGAGCTCCGGCCAGGGCGCACTGCAACTGGGCATCGACGTCGACGGGACGCGGCACGTCCTGTCCTCGCTGGCCACCCGAATCACCCTGGTCAGTGCGCTGGTGCTGGTGGCAGCGGCGGCCGCCGGGTGGTTGATCGCCCGCCGCGTCACCCGGCCGCTGGTCCGGCTGACCAGGCTGGCCGAGCAGGTCAGCTCCAGTGGCCGGCTCGACGTCGAGGTGCCCGTCGATGGCCGCGACGAGGTGGGCCGGCTCGCCACGTCGTTCGACGCGATGCTCAGCCGCCTCGCCACCTCACGCGACGACCAGGAACGCCTGGTGCAGGACGCCGCGCACGAACTGCGGACGCCGTTGACCAGCCTGCGCACCAATGCCCGGGTCCTGCGCCGCTTCGGCGAACTCAACCCTGGCGCGCAGGAGCGGCTGCTCGAGGACGTCGACGGCGAGACCCGCGAGCTGACACACCTGGTGGACGAACTGGTCGAACTGGCCACCCGCCGCTACGAGGAGGAACCGCCGGAGCCGGTGGACCTCGCCGAGGTCGTGACACGCGCCGCGGAGCGGGTTCGGCGGCGCTCCGGACGAGAAATCCGTGTTGACGCCGAACCAGTGCGCATGCTCGGGCGGGCCCGAGCACTCGATCGCGCGGTGACCAACCTGCTGGAGAACGCGGTGAAGTTCGACCGCACCGGGACGGTCGAGGTCGTGCTGCGTGGCGGCCACGTCGAGGTGCGCGACCGCGGGCCCGGCATCGCTGAGGCCGACCGGGCGCACGTGTTCGACCGGTTCTACCGCGCCGACACCGCACGTGCCCTGCCCGGATCGGGGCTGGGCCTGGCGATCGTGCGGCAGGTCGCGCTGGCGCACGGCGGTGAGGTCACCGTGACGGCCCGGCCCGGCGGCGGTGCCGTGGTGGGGTTCGCGGTGGCCGACGACCGGCTCTCACCGGACTCTTAACCGCGCCAAGCTCGCTCCTCACCCGGCGAGGGCAGGGTGGCGGGAAACCGATCTCAGGAGCCCTCGTTGACCGTCACCCACCGCGCCGCCACACCACTCGCGCCGAGGCGGCCGCGTCCCGTCCGGGTGTGGTGGCGCGACGTCTGCGGGCTGACGGCCTGGTTCAGTGTGCTGTTCGTGCTGGCGCTGTGGGTGTCCGGCCGCGGCGTGCAGGACCTCGCAGCGGACCCGTTGACTTCGCTGGGACGGCTGACCGGTCTGGTCTCAGCGGACCTGCTGCTGCTCCAGGTGCTGCTGATGGCCCGGATCCCGTGGGCGGAACGTGGATACGGCCAGGACGAGCTGGCCCGCCGACACCGGACGGTGGGATTCGGCTCGGTGACGCTGGTGCTCGCGCACATCACGCTGATCAGCCTCGGCTACGCCGCGACCGACCACAGTGGACTCCTGCGTGAAGTGTGGGACCTGGTCACCACCTATCCCGGCATGCTGCTGGCCACGGCCGCAACGGCGGCCCTGGTCCTGGTCGCGGCGACCTCGATGCGCGCCGCCCGGCGGAAGCTGCGGTACGAGTCCTGGCATCTGCTGCACCTCTACTCCTATCTCGGCGTCGGGCTGGCGCTGCCGCACCAGCTGTGGACCGGTGCGGATTTCACCGCGTCCCCGGTCGCGACCGTGTTCTGGTGGACGGCCTACGCCCTGGCCATCGGGGCGCTGCTGGTCTGGCGGGTCGCCGTGCCGATCGTGAGCAACCTGCGGCACCGACTGGTCGTCGACCGCGTGGTCCACGAGGCACCCGGCGTGGTGTCGGTGTACCTGCGCGGGCGGGCCCCCGGGCGGCTCCCGGTCGCGGCAGGTCAGTTCTTCGTGTGGCGGTTCGTCGACGGTCCTGGGTTCACCCGCGGCCACCCGTTCTCGCTTTCGGCCGCGCCCAACGGTGTCCACCTGCGGATCACGGCGAAGAACCTGGGCGAGGGCAGTGCCCGCCTGGCACGGCTGCGGCCGGGTACCCGAGCGCCGTTCGAAGGCCCTTACGGTCGGCTCGGCTCGGTGCGCAGCGGCCCGAAGGTCACCCTGATCGCCGCCGGGATCGGCATCACGCCGTTGCGGGCGCTGCTGGAGGCGATGCCCTACCGGCCCGGCGACGCCGTGCTCCTCTACCGCGCCGGCTCCCCCGGCGATGTCGTGTTCCGCCGGGAACTCGACGCGATTGCCGCCCAGCGCGGGGTCCACCTGGCGTACCTGTACGGCCGCCGGCCCCGTGCGCGGACGTCCTGGCTGCCAGACCGCTACCGGGGCGCCTCCGACGCGCACGTTCTGCGGCACTTGGTCCCGGACATCGCCGAACACGACATCTACGTGTGCGGCCCCGAGGCGTGGACCGCGGCCGTTGTCGCTTCGGCGCGAGCTGCCGGCGTGGCCCGCAGCCGCATCCACACCGAGAGTTTCGCCTGGTAGGAAGGACCGACGAATGCGAAGGATCGCCCTGGTCTTCGCGGCCACGGTGTCGGTGGTGGTGCTGCTGTTCAGCTACCGCACCAGCACCCACCCGGACGCACTCGCCGCTACCGGACCGCGGACTCGGGTGTCGGCCGGCACGGCCGCGCCGAGCCCTTCGTCCACCCCGGCGACGCCCGGCAGCGCCCCTTCGGCGACAGGCGGCGCTGGTGTGAGCGGAAGGTACGACGGTGGTGCGGTCCAGACCCGCTACGGTCCGGTGCAGGTCCGCATCACGCTGTCCGGTGGGCGGATCACCAACGCCCAGGCCCTGCAGGTGCCCAGCGGGAGCGGCCGCGACATCGAGATCAACGACATGGCCGTGCCCGTGCTGGTGCAGGAAACTCTGCAGGCGCAAAGCGCCCAGATCGACACCGTCAGCGGCGCCACCTACACCTCCGAGGGCTACATCGAGTCCCTGCAGTCCGCGATAGACGCGGCGCACCGGTGACTGACCGACGCGCCTGGGTGGAGCAGGTCATGGGCATGCCAGTCAGCCTGCACCTGCGCGGCCCCGGCATCCGCGATGATCCACGCGCGGCCGCCGCCGCGACCGGCGTGTTCACCTTCCTGCGCGAAGTCGACCAACTGTTCAGCACCTACCGTGAGGACAGCGAGATCAGCGCGATCCGCCGCGGCCGACCTGGCCGCCATCCGCTGGTCCGTGAGGTGCTCGCGTTGTGCCTGGAAGCCCGGGACCGTACCGAAGGCTGGTTCGACCCCTGGCTTCCCGGCGGCTTGGATCCCTCCGGTCTGGTGAAGGGCTGGGCGGTCGAGCGCGCCGCGGCCGCGCTGCATGCTCTTGACGACGTCGACCACTGTCTCAACGCGGGGGGCGATATCGCCCTGCACGTCGCGTCGCCGTCCCGGCCCGCGTGGCGGGTGGGCATCGAGGATCCGCGCGATCCGCACGCCCTGCTCGGCGTTCGGACGATCCGGACCGGCGCGGTCGCGACGTCCGGCACCGCCGCTCGCGGCCCGCACATCATCGACCCCCACCGTGGGATGCCGGCCGCCGGTCTGCTGTCGGTGACGGTATCCGGTCCGTCCCTGCTGTGGGCCGACGTCTACGCCACCGCGGCGTTCGCCCACGGACCCGGTGCCCAGGCGTGGCTCCGGCAGCGAGCACCGGAGTACGAGATCACCGTGGTGGCCTGAGCCCCTCGGGCGGAGTGCGTGTCAGGCTCCGCAGCCCGCCGGGACCTCAACCGTCCCAGCGCGAACCGGTGGCTTCACGGTCGATGCGGACCTCGAGCGAGGCACTGCCGCCAGGTGATCGTGGACGCGATCTTGTACCTGCGTGTTCCCTCATCCACGCGGGGCGGCGCCGGCTGCCCGAACCACGCGCGCGTCAGGTCCCGGGAACACTGTGGCCTCACGGCTGCTCTCGAGCCAACGTACGACGTACGGGGGTGCACCGTCCGCGCCGCGCACTTCGAGGATCAGTCCTCGCTTTCCGGGACGGCCGATGCTGAAACTCTCGACGACCAGCATGTCGCCAGCTCCGGCATACATGTTCTCACCTCACGTATCCTGTTTGCCAATGCTGCTCACCTTGTGCCGTGCGGCTCACGCCCTCAACGTGGAACTGCGCCTTGTGGCCGACACCCCGCCGGGAGTGGCGTTGTGGATGGTCAACCGAACGTGTTGTCCAGTTTCACCGTGAGGTGCGTGCCGAACCAGTCACTGGCAAGACCACTTACCGCTTGCAGCGCACCGGGTTCCTCGAACAGGTGCGTGGCTCCCGGGATGACGGCCAACTCGGTCGTGCAGCGCATTCGGGCTTGCGCGCTGTGGTTGAGGTCAAGGACGGTCCGGTCTCGACTGCCCACAATCAGCAGCGTCGGGGCCTTGACCAACGGAAGCCGACCCCAAGCGAGGTCAGGCCGCCCGCCACGGCACACAACGGCTCCGACGCCCGTGTCCGATTCGACTGCCGCCCACAGCGCTGCTGCCGCCCCAGTGCTTGCGCCGAAATAGCCCACTTGCGCGAACCCTTCCCGCAGTTGTCGAGTCGCGGCGGCAAGCCTGCTGGCCAGCAATGCCGCATCGAACACCATCGTGCGATCACCCTCCTCCTCCACAGTGAGCAGGTCGAGCAGCGCGGTCGCGAATCCCTTCTGGTTGAGTGCGGAGGCCACGAACCGGTTGCGCGGACTGTGGCGGCTGCTCCCGCTGCCGTGGGCGAACACCACAAGCCTGTTCGCTCCAGTCGGCACTGCCAGGCGACCAGCAAGTGCCGTCGTACCCGCGGTGGGCCGGATGTCCCGCTCGCAGATCTCCGGTGGGTCGGGCTCGGCGTCGGACCGTTGGTTCACGACTGTCGCCCTATCAGCGGCAGAGGCTTGAGCGAGCAGGGAGACAACCTCCCCGTCACTGGTCTGTCCGAAGTCGACATACCACTCCCCCACACCGCAGAACTGTCGTGGGGACTCCAGGTAAACGACCTCGTCGGCGACGGTCCGCAGACTGTCCACCGCGTCCTTTGCGCAGACCGGGGCCGCGACGACCACCCGCATGGCACCTTGTTTCCTGGCAACCTGGCAGGCGGCATGTGCGGAAGCCCCGGTGGCGATCCCGTCGTCCACGATGACGACGTTCCTGTCAGCCAGGCACAGCTGGGGACGATCTCCACGCAGACGCCGCGTGCGGGCGGCGAGTTCCACGAGTTCGTGGTTGGTCACAGCCCGCAGTTCCACGTCGGTGACACCGGACCGACGCACCACGTACTCGTTGAGAATCCGAACACCGCCCTCCCCGATGGCTCCCATCGCCAGTTCGGGCTGGAACGGAACACCGAGTTTGCGGACCACGATCACGTCCAACGGCGCGTCGAGGTGTCGCGCGACTTCGAAGGCGACTGGAACACCACCACGGGGAACACCGAGTACCAGTACGCTCTGACCGCGCAGGCCTGCCAGCCGTTGAGCTAGGCGTTTTCCTGCCTCAGACCTGTTCTTGAACGGCATGGGGTCCTCCGTCCGAGTCTCGGCGCTAACCAGATTCGGTTTGCCACCAGTGCAGCCGACGCCGAAGCGCAGGACAAGCGCCGAACCTCGTCGTACGTGACAGCGAGCAGCCCGCCGTTGGACGCATGGGTGCCACATGTTCCGAAGCAGCCACTAACTGTGTCCCTGCTGGCTTCGACCAACCAGGAAGCTGATACACCGGTCCAGCGTGGACATTTGCTCGTAGTCCTCTTCCTCGATGCGCAGCCCAGTCCTGCGACTCAGGTTGGCCACCAGGTTCTGGAAGTCCAGCGAGTCGAGTTCGAGCGCGCTTCTCAGGTCAGTGTCCGGCGCGAGGCCGTCCATCTCGGCATCTGGCGCGACACGCAGCAGTTCCGCCACGACGATCTCACGTGATTGTTCTGGGGTCACAACACCTCCGGTCGTTGCAGCAACTCGTTGAGCGTGCTCAGGAACCGGGCGCCGGTATGGCCGTCGGTGGCCCGGTGGTCTGCGGACAGGGTCGCGGTGACCATGCTCCGCACACCGAGCAGACCGTCGACCGCACATGGGCGCTCGCTGAGCTTGCCGAAGCCGACAAGTGCGACCTGAGGCGGGTAGATCACCCCGTGCACGGACTCCACGCCCAGGTCGCCGAGATTGGTCACGGTGATGGTCGCGTCGGTGAGCTCGGTGCCCCGCAGACGCCCGCTGCGGGCTCGCCGCACCAGGTCCCCCAGCCTTCGCATCAGTTCTGCCAGGTCGAGCTCGTCGGCGCTGCGGATGGCCGGCGCGATCAGGCCGCCGCCGCGCAGTGAGATCGCAACCCCGAGGTGGACCGCTGTGCCGGGCGCGAACTGGTCGTCGAGCCAGTGACCGTTGAACGCGGGTACCCTCCTGGCTGTCACCGCGGTTGCCTTCAGCAGTGCCGCGGCGGCAAGGACGCGGTCCTCGACAGGCAGTTCCAGATTGCGCCCGCGCAACAGCGCGTTGACCCTGGTCATGTCAATCTCAGTGCTGAGGTAGTAGTGGGGGATCTCCCGCTTCGATCGGGCCATCAGGCGTGCGGTGGCCAGTCGCATGGCCGTCAACCGGTCCGGTTCCTGGGGCGACTGGGTGGTCGGTTCACCCGATGTCGATGGCTGGTGGGTCGCGGCGGCTCGGACCTGTGCCGCCCGCACCGGCGTGCCCGTGGAGTCGCTGGTCAGGGCCGCCAAGTCGACTCCGAGTTGCTTGGCGAGTTGGCGTGCGTAGGGCGTGACCTGGGTTCGGCCACCCTCTACGGCCTTGGGCGTGGCCACCTGTGCGGCGGGTGCGCCGCGGGGCTCGGGCGTGACCACCGGTGCGGCGCGGCGGACGTCCGCCCTGGTGATCGCACCGTTGCGGCCGGTGCCCGATACTGACGCGAGGTCGACCCCGAGTTGCTTGGCGTACTCGCGTACCGGTGGGCTTGCCAGCGCTGGCGGACACGGAGGCCGTGGAGCAGCGGGTTGCGGAAGTTGAGCCGGCTCGGTCGTGATCGTGGCCAACGGTGTGCCCACCGGCACCCGCTCGCCCTGCGGCACCATGATCCGCTCAACCACGCCGCTGTCGAAACACTCCACCTCGACGGTGGCCTTGTCGGTGTCGATCACGGCGACGACATCTCCCCTGCGAACGGTGTCGCCCGGTTTCACCAGCCACTGGGTCAGCGTTCCCTCGTCCATGTCAGCGCCGAGCGAGGGCATCAGGAAGTCAGCCACCTCCGGCCACCACCCGGCGCACCGCGGCGACGATGTCCGACTGCTGGGGAAGGGCCGCCCGTTCGAGGTGCTGGGCATAGGGAATCGGCGTCTCGACGGTGCAGACCCGCTCCACCGGGGCGTCGAGATCGTAGAATGCCTGTTCGGTGATCCGGGCGCTGATCTCGGCGGCGAGGCTGCCGCTGCGCCAGCCCTCGTCCACCACCACCGCCCGATGGGTGCGGCGCACTGAGTCCATGATCGTCGCGTCGTCCAGCGGACGCAGCGCCCGCAGGTCGATCACCTCGGCGTCGACACCGGCGGCGGCCACCTCCTCTGCCGCCTCGAGCGACTTGGCCAGGGTTCCGCCGTAGGTGATCACGGTGACGTCGGTACCGGCTCGCCGGACCGCGGCATGGTCGATATCCACCGGTGCCAGTTGTTCGGCGAGCGTGGCGGCAGTGTTGTACAGCGAGGCGTGTTCGAAGATCAGTACGGGGTCCGGGTCGCACAGCGCCGTCCACAGCATTCCTCTCGCGTCGGCCACCGTGGCCGGCGCAACCACCCGTAGCCCCGGGATGTGCGCATACCAGCCCTCAAGGCTGTGCGAATGCTGGGCTGCCAGCTGCCGGCCAGCCCCCGTGGTCATCCTGATCACCAGCGGAATGCTGAACTGGCCGCCGGACATGTGCGGCATGGTCGCGGCGTTGTTGACGATCTGGTCGAGTGCGAGCAGGCTGAAGTTGACCGTCATGATCTCCACGACGGGCCGCATGCCGACGAGGGCAGCGCCGATGCCGGCGCCGACGAACGCCGATTCCGACAGTGGGGTGTCGCGGATACGCTCGGGCCCGAACTCCTCGAGCAAGCCAAGGCTCACCGCGTAGCAGCCACCGTAGCGGCCGATGTCCTCCCCCATCAGGAACACGCGCTCATCCCGGGAGAGCGCATCGCGCAGCGCCTCCCGCACGGCCTCGCGGTAAGTGGTCTTCCGAGTGGTGGTCATCGCGGCCGCTCCGCGTACACGAACCGAGTCAGGTCCTCGACCGGCTCGACCGGCGCGGTCTCCGCCATGGCGACGGCCTGGTCCAGCTCCTTCTTGATGCCCTCCTCGATCCCAGAGAGCTCATCGTCGGTGAGTTCACCGTGGGCGCGCAGGTCGGCAGCCAAGCCGTCGATGGGATCGCGTTGCTTCCAGCGCTCGATCTCTTCCTTGTCCCGATAGCGATCCGGGTCGTACATCGAATGCGCGCGGAAGCGGTAGGTGCGCAGTTCCAGGAAACACGGTCCGGCTCCGGCACGCACTCCCTCGACGGCACGCTGTGCGGCCTCTGCAACCGCTATCACGTCCATTCCGTCCACAGGCCACGAGGTCAGGCCGTAGGAGCTGGCGCGCAGCGCGAGGTCAGTCACCGCCTGTGCCTGGTTGAGGGCGGTGCCCATCGCGTACAGGTTGTTCTCACAGCAGAACAGGACCGGCAGTTGCCACAGCGCGGCGAGGTTCAGGCACTCGTGGAACTCGCCCTCGGCCACCGCACCGTCGCCGAAGAAGCACGCGGACACCCGTCGCCTTCCGGACATCACGTCGCCGAGAGCAAGTCCGACACTCAGCGGCAGGCCACCGGCCACGATGGCATTGCCACCGTAAAAGCGGCGTCGCACGTCGAACAGGTGCATCGACCCGCCGCGCCCCCGACTGCACCCGGTCGCCTTGCCGTACATCTCGGCCATCACCGCGTCCATCGGCACTCCACGAGCGAGTGCGTGACCGTGATCCCGATAGGTCGAGACCAGTGCGTCGTCCTCGCTCAGTGCGTGGGTCACTCCCACCGCCACTGCTTCTTCGCCGACGTAGAGGTGCAGGAATCCGCGGATCTTCGACGCGCTGTACAGCTCCGCGCAGCGCTCCTCGAACCGGCGGATGCGCAGCATCTGTCGCAGCAGGTCGGTTCGGTGGTCGATCGGTGTGTCCTCCGGCTGGGTCTCGGTGGAACTCATCCCGGGCCCTCCACTGTGGATAGATCACCCTCTGGCATACCCAGCTCGCGGGCTTTGAGCAGCCTGCGCATGACCTTGCCGCTGCGGGTGTGCGGCAGGTGTTGGTCGAAGGCGAGTTCCTTGGGTGCCACCGCGCCGAGTCGGCGTCGCCCGAGGGCGATCAGCTCGGTGCGCAACTGCTCGCTCGGGTTGTACCCGGGTCGCAGGGACACGAAAGCCTTGACCACTTCGCCGACCACCGGGTCCGGTTTGCCAATGACACCGGCCTCGGCGACGGCGGGGTGCTCCATGAGGACACTCTCCACCTCGAACGGACCGATCAGGTGGCCCGCGGACTTGATCACGTCGTCGGCGCGGCCGACGAACCAGTAGTAGCCATCGGCGTCACGGCGGGCCAGATCCCCGCTGAGGTACCAGCCGTCGGCGAACGCCTTGGCGTAACGCCGCTCGTCGTGCAGGTAGGCGCGGAACAGGGAAGGCCAACCGGGGCGCAGCGCGATCTCGCCGACCGTGTCCGCTTCGGTGATCACTTGCACCCGGTCGTCGACGACCGCGGCACGCCCGTCGCCGCCGCGCCGCAGCAGGGCCGCCTCGACACCGGGCAGCGGTCGCCCCATTGATCCAGGGCGGATGTCCATCGCGGCGAAATTACTGATCATGATCGCCCCGGTCTCGGTCTGCCACCAGTTGTCGTGGACCGGCAACCCGAACACCTGCTGGGCCCGCACGACGACCTCGGGGTTGAGGGGTTCCCCGACGCTGGCGATGTACCGCAGCGCTGAGAGGTCGTACCTGCTGGCCAGCTCGGCTCCGTGCCGCATCAGCATGCGCAGTGCCGTGGGTGCGGTGTACCAGACAGTGACCCGTTCGTCCTGCAGGATCTGATACCAGCGCCGCGGATCGAACTCGCCCTCGTCCACAATCGTGGTGACCCCATGGGTCAACGGCGCGATGACCCCGTACGACATCCCGGTGACCCAGCCGGGATCGGCTGTGCACCAGTAGACGTCCGAAGGATGCAGGTCCAGGGCGAACTTCGCGGTGGCGTAGTGCGCGACCACCGCCTCGTGTACGTGCACGGCACCCTTGGGCATTCCCGTGGTACCACTGGTGAAATGCACCAAAGCCATCAATTCGGGATCGGTTGGTGGAATCACGAACTGCTCGCCGACCGACATCAAAGCCGATGCCATGTCGATCGTGCCGGGTACCGCCTCGCCTCCGACGAGCAGAACGTGCTCGAGGTGCGGCAGCTCCGCCCGCAGTGCCGCCACCTTTCGCCGGTACAACTCCGGTGTGGTGACCAGGACGCGCGCATCGCCCAGCCGCAGCCGTTCTCTGATCGGTTCCGGCCCGAATGCCGCGAACAACGGGGCGAACACACTGGTGTTCTTCAGTGTGCCCAACGCGACGATATACAGTTCGGGCACCCTGCCAAGTAGGGAGAAGACGCGATCCGTCCGGCCGACACCGAGCTGGCGCAACACGTTCGCGAACCTGTTGGTCGCGGTCCGCAACTGCCCGTAGCTGATCAGTGTTGTCCGGTCGTCACGGCCACGACAGCGCAGTGCCACAGCATCGGGCGTGCCAGCGGCGTGGCGGTCCACCGCCTCGTGGGCGATGTTGAGCCCGCGGCCCCCGGGCAGGCCAGCCAGCCAGCCCCGCGCGATCGGCCAGGAGAACTGCCGTCGGGCGGTGTCGTAGTCGGTGAGGTTGTGCGGTGCTGCGGAGCATCCCTTCTCGTGAATGACTTCCGCCATCGCTGGTCACCTCCAGTTCCCACCTTCGAGCATCGCGAGAATCGGTGGCGGAGCACAGGGACGAAGGTCACTGTTTCCCATCGCTGAAGTACCGCTTCGAGTAGGCATACCGCCGCGCGAGTAGACGTCCCTGGCGGGCCAGGCTGATCACTTCGCCCGGTACTCGATCGTCCATCGGTGCCGCACCGCCTTCGGGGTGCTGCTGTTCTCCGACTACGGTTCAGTGCGTGCCGCGAATGTCCAGGCGACACTGCTCCGAGCGCGATGCCACGGCCTTCTGCTCCAGCAGATCGGCGCCGCGCTGGGGGATGGTGCGAGCACAGACGCCCGGCTTGACCTGGCGGCACCTGGACCATCGCAATCGCGCGTTCAACAACGAGGTCAACTCGCTTCGTGGCAAGCCTGAACCAAGCAGTGGCCACCACGCCGAGCTGGTATGTAGGGCCTGCTGTCACGGCCCAGCAAGGCCCCTCCGCCCCGCTGTCGGTCGAGGTCAGATCCCGGGCATGCGCTCAGCCTACGTTGCCTGCTCCTTAACGGCTTCCTCCACGCGCAGGGCTGCTACGCAGTCCCCACCAGCTGTCGACCCACCGGGCGGCATCTCGGACGAACCGTTCAGCCCGCTGCCTGCCGTCCTGTCGGAGCCGGACCGCCTGGTGCTGCACGTCATCGAGCAGGGTCGGTCGCGCCAGCTCGCGGCTTCGCCTCTGACAGGACATCGTGCAGCCGCTCGACGAACCGCAGTGACTCCGCGAGCCCACGCTGCCACACGTTGCGGCCGAAGATCAGTCCGGTCGCGCCCGCCCGGATCGAGGCTCGAGCCTTGTCGAGCATGGCCTGGTCCCCTGCCCGTTCTCCGCCGGAGACCAGCAGGAGCGTCCTGTTCGCCGACCGCACGACAGCGTCAATGGCCTGTTGCGCGCTGAACTCCGCGTCGTAGGAGGGCGGAACCCCGGTGCGCATCTCCGGGTGTGGAAAGTTCACCTTCACCATGTCAGCGCCCAGTTCGCTGGCCGTGCGGGCAGCATAGTCAACGGCGTAGAAGGAGCTCCGCCCACCTTTGGCGCCCACCGCACTCCCCCGCGGGTAGGCCCACACGACCAACGGCATGCCCGCTCGTTGTGCCTCGGCCCTGATCTGCCGGTATTGGGCGAAATCCTCACTCTGTGCAGGAGTGCCGACGTACAGCGTGTACCCGACCGCGTCGGCGCCGAGCCGCACGGCGTCCTCGACGCCGGCGTGCAGCGGGGACAGCGCGTGGTCGGACGGCGGGATGTCGGTCTTGCCGTTGAGCTTGAGGATCAGCGGTACCTCGCCCGCGTAGTCCCAGTAGAACTTCTCGGCGAGCCCGATCTGGATGGCAATACCGTTGAAGTGTCCGTCCACGGCCAGCCGCAGCACGTAGTGCGGGTCGCTGGCCTCCTGGTTGGCGAAGAAGTCGCGCGGACCGTGTTCCAGCCCCTGGTCATAAGGAAGGAAGAGCGCCGTACCGTTGCGCAGTCCGTGGTGGTGCAGGATGCGGTGCAAGCGAGCCTTCTTGCCGGCGTTCAGCCCGAGTTGGTTCAGATCGCGTCGGTCAGCCATGGGGTGTCCCGTCCAGGTGTTCCTCGCCTGCTTGCCTTGCCAGTCCATCCGACCGCACCCGCACCAGGGTGCGAAGAGGCGAAAGGCCCCGGAGCACCTGGGCCGGGGCTTCCGCTGACCAGCACCTCGCTGCTGGCGAATCCACGTCACCCGCCTGCCGTCGGGGAAGGCGTGCTCTCACGGATATGCGCTGCGCATCGGGGCGACCGTGAGCTGGCTCTGGCCGGACATGTGCCTGGTGCACCCCCGGGCGTGCGGTACGGGCAGGATCACCGATTCGGTGTTGTCGGGCGGGTACACCCTCAGGCCGTCGACCGGGGTTGGCTCACAGGCTGTGAAGTCGTAGTTGTCGACGTTCACCTGGTTCAGCCACCCCAGCGCCGACTGCCCCTGCTGGAGCACCACCTCCGGCTTCGGACCTGCCTCCCTGGAGGCGGCATCACCGATCTGGTGGCGGTCACCGCCGGCGACGTAGGACACGCCGGGGTAGCCGGTGATGCCGCATGGGTTGTTGCTGATGTTGGTGAGGACGATCGGCCGGTAGAAGTGCCCCACGGCACCGTTGCCCTCACCGAGGACGATGCTGAGACTGCTCGTGGCGCAAGTCTCCACCGGTGTCCTGGTCGCCGTAGCGACGGCAGCGGAACTCGGTGTGCCGAGGACCAGCGCGACCGCAAAGGTGCCGCCGGCCAGTGCGAGCGAGTGCGGACCGAAACCTGTCCCGGTCATCTGGCGACCTCCCGAGAACGCCTTGTGCCCTGTGCTGCAAGTGTTTCCCGAAACCGGTTGCCTCCGCGATCGCACGCGATCGGTTGCCCGGTCGTGGCTCGCGGGTAATGGTGACAAGCATCGGATCGGTGAGATGGATCTGTGTGTCGACTACGCCGTTGACCCTGCTGGTGAGCGTCTCCGCCAAGCGGGTCTTGCACTTGGGTTCGAGTTCCCCGTGCAGGGTCACCACGCCGAGTTCACGTTCAAGGACGCCCTGGACGATCTCCGCCACGTGCCCTCGTCCTTGCGGGAGAAGACACTGAGCGCGTCGCGCCAACTGAGGATGCCGAGCAGCCTGGCGGCCTCGACCACCGTTGCTCCGGAACCGATCGTGCAGGCGAGTGCGGTCATCAACTCACCAGCGGTCGTAGCCTCGAAACGGTCACGTTCCCAGTCGCGTCGCAACCACTCCGGCGATACCCACGCGCACGATGTCCTTGTGGGAGGGGCCCTCCTGAACCGTCGCCACATCCGCAGTCATCACGTTCTCGATCTTTCGCTGGTTCATCGCGGCCTCCATATCCCGCAGGTTCAACGGTAGGACCCGCCCGCCCAGCCGACCAGTGGCATGCGCCCTGAAGACACCAGGACTTCATACCCTGACTGGCCGAAGACCAAGATCATCCATTGTGGATCGCCTCCTCACCGCTCGACGCCGAACATGGCTTGGGGCACCCCGTCGAGTCGCAGTTCGGCCATCAGCCGCAGCCTGATCTCACGCAGGTGCATCGGCCGAATCACCGGGCGCAGGCGCACGCCCTGCTGACGCACCTGTCGTTCGGCCAGCCCCATGGCGGCTCCCGCCAGCACGTGGTCACGCCGATCGTCACCATCGGTGACCACGATGATCATCGGGTGGGCGAACAGCCTGGCCGCGACAGCGCGCACCGCGTCGTCGTATGGCGGCACGAGGCGTCGCGTCCGCGCGGGTACGAGCGCCTGCACCGAGGGCTTGTGCCAGGGCGCGATCTCAGCGGCGCAGCGGCGGTCACCGTCCAGTTGCCTGCTGACGTCGAGCAGCAGCCGGGCCAGGGACGCGGTCTGCTGCTGGTCGGTGACCAACTCCAGCCGGGCCGTTCGCAGACAGTCGGGCAGCGCTGGTGACGTAACGCGATGCGGAACGACCCTGGCCACCAGGTCGGACCGCAACGGGTCGGGATCGAACTCGATCTCCGCCTGAAACCCCATGCCCTGCAGCGCACAGACGAGTTCGGCCAGCGTCGTACCACAGGACAACAACCGGTCCAAGCCCGCGCTGTCGTGCCGCTCGTGTCCCCCGTGGTCGACCAAGTCGATTGCCCGACCATCGAACTCCAGCAGCCAGGGCGGTTCCTGGGAGAGCATCGGAGCACGCCGCACCTGGGCGACCAGCCAAGCCCGCTGTTTGCGGGTCCACCGCCTCATCGCCAACTCCTCCCCACCAGCGGGCACCGAGAACCTCCCCTGCTTCCACCGAATGTCGGTGCGGCGCCACTCCCGAGTCCACTGTCAGTCTCGCCAGCGGTTGAGGGGCCAGCGCGGCAGCCGGTACCGCCCGTACAGGACCAGTTCAGCGCGCGCGTATGCGTCGTCCGGTGCCAGTGGCGCACTGGTGAGCTCACCATTGGCGTCGATCCAGATCGGTACCTGATCGCCGGTGTGGTGCCCGAGCGTGACATCGATGTGCCAGCACGCCTGCCATCCGGTGTCGGCCGCGAAGGAGGCCGCCACAGCTGGAACCGTGTAGACCGAGGCGACCTGGTGGCCGGTCCGCGGCAGCTCGGTGAGGGTGTGCTGAGTGGTGGGGGTGATCGGCGTGGTCATCGCTTCCCCTACTCGGCTGGCGTGATCAGGCCATAGTGCCCGTCGTAGCGGCGATAGAGCACCCCTGCGCGCGCGTGTTCGGCGTCGAGGAAGAACACGAACGGCTGGCCCGACAGGTCGAGCCTGTCGATGGCCTCGGTCGTGCTCAGCACCGGCGCGTCCTGGTCGCTTATGGTCAGTGACACGGTGAAGGGAGTCAGGTGTTCGCGGGGCGCCGGGTTGACCTGGGCCAGCCGGTACCCGGTGGGGTCCGTCCGGTGGAGCACGCTGTCCTGCTCGCTTCCGGCCTCGGTGAACAGGTGGAAGTCGTAGTCCATCATGTCCATCTCGAACGCGGCCTCGTCGATACCGATCCTGGACAGCGTGTAGGACTTGTGGCGGATGATCTCGCGTTCACCCGCTGGCCGGGGGAAGTAGGTAGGGCGGGATGTGCGCGGAGTGTCGTGCCGCCACTCGTGGGCCACAGGGGTGGACATCCTGCCGCGCCTGGCCTCCCAGTGCTGGGCGATCCGTTCCAGCCGGTGGGCGAGTCTTGTCTCGAGCAGGTCCACCGCCTCCCGCGCGGTCGGCGCTTCGACCTGGGCGCGCACGATTCTTCCGCTGATATCGAGGGTCGCCTGGGCTACGACCGGCCGCGCCACGGCGGGATCGCGATGCGTGGTCAGTCTCACCTTGGCGTACAGAACGCGATTTCGGACGCGCCGGGTCACGCGGGCAACCTTGTCCCGCGCGTACTGCACGACGTCCTCGGGTATCGCCTTGCCGACTGCTACCCGCACGTCCTGAGGCGAGATCGGTTCCACCCGGTGCATGAGACCTCCTCGGCTAGGACACTCTCACTCTGAGCCGAACAGCCGCAGTGCCTAAGGTCCTGACCCGGACATGCCGGAAGTCGTTGGTCTTCAGCGGGCATCAGGCTGGTTGCCCATAGCGTTGATCACGGGTGGCGACCCGCAGTTGGAGTGCTGGTCGCCACGTCCGTCGGGGCCGTCGTAACGCTGCCGTTGCTGGTCGTCGACGGGTCGGCGGAGGCTGACGCCGTCGTTGTGGTGGACCTGGCCGGGGGGCTGCTTGCTTGCGTCGTGGTTGTCGGTGATGGGTTCGGTGTGCTGGTCGGGCCCGGAGTTCGCGTTTGGGTTGGGCGCTGCGTGGGCCGCCCGAACAGACTGCCCACCGTGGTCCCCGCGTTGCCTCCGGAGATCGGGCCACCATGGAGCAACTCCACGCCGGTCAACAAACCCATACCCAGCACGAACGCCGCTACGGCCAGAACGATCAGTGTCGGCCACTGGTGCCCGCGCCATCCGTTGCCCGTCGGTATGTTGATCGGTTCAGGCATCATGGCTGACAAGCGCTTGTCCAGCGCAGGTCGGTCTGCGGAATCACTGGAACCAGGTCGCGGCGCCTGCCGCGAACGCAGTGATTGCCATGCACGATCCAGTGAGTGCTGGTAGACGGTAGCACCGACCGCCGAGACCAGGCTGGCGAGACCAGCGCCGATCACTGTGCCGGCGACACCGAACAGAGAGCCGAGAAGCGCGGCGGTGACAGCAGCCAGAGCGCCAGCGATCAACTGGATCGGGCGCAGTGCGGATCTGCTGGTGCCCTTGTCATCAACCATGGTCCCGCGAGCGACTTTGAACGGCGCAGGGTACTTGGACAAACCGGGTGAGTTGGAATAGGACGACCTCTTCCTGGCCACCAGGGCCGATCGATTGGACACCGAAGGCCGGTACCGATCTCCAGCAGGTGCTGCGCATCGGTGAGGACGAGGCCCTCGATCACCCGCGCGGACCACGACGGCTGCGTGGTGACCTGGTTGTCGCCGCTTGGAATGACCGCATCGTGAGTGGCGAACGTAGCGTGGTCAGCGGGGGCGAACTCCGCCTGGATCGTGTCAAGCGGGGTCTCGTCGCCGACACCGGCCAGGCTATGTGCGTGAACCAGAGCCTGCCGAACCGCTCAATGAAGATGCCCATCCCGCCGTCTGGCGCGATTTGTGCACACCGTCGACCGAGAAGTGAGCGGTCCTCTGCTCTCCCATGAGCGCATCGCTACACCTGCGGCCGCAGCAGTGCGCGTATGCCGTCCGGCAACCGGTCGAGTGCCTTGCTGACCTGACCTGGGGATAGATGGCGCTGCGCGACCGCTGTCACCGCCGGTGCCGCGCGGTGCACGTCCTGCAGGGAGATGTTGGCATCCCGCGCGAAACGCGACTCATAGGCGCTGGCGTCGTACCGCTGTGGGACCGAACTGGGATCCCACCCCTCGTAATAGATTCCGCGCAGCAGTTCGGGCAGTTGCGCGGCGAAGTGCGCGCTGGCTTCTACCGTGAGCCGGTCACGCAGGGTGTGCAGCCACGCGCGAAGGACCCGGTAGGCGAACTTCCGGTCGTCGGTGTCGAACTCGCTGGCCACATCGCGCACCCACTCGTTCGCGGCCTGCACCGCGTGATCGAAGACGGACGCTTTCGTCGTTGGCATGATCAGCCTCCCAGGGCATCGCTCCCCGGCAACGAGTGTCCAGCCCTCCCGCACGAGGGCTACAGAGGCGAAAGTCCACCCTGGCTCGGTGCACTGTAGGGCGACCTCAGGTACGGCGTGTGCGGGAACGCACGCCGCTACCCACTGAATCCGCGCTGCGACTGGCCTTCACGACCACGAGTGCGGACCGGTCGGGCATCGGCCGTGGTCATGCGGTGAACCAACTCGCCGAGTCGGCGTTGGGCGATACGGACCAGAGTCCTCGGGTCGTAGGGCTGTACCGATTCACTGGCCCGCGCGGCGGGGCAGAAGTCCCTGCACAGCAAGGGACCGGGACCCTAGGGGCGGCAGCGTGGACCGAACAGACTGGGAATGAGGAGAGAAGCGATCACGCTGCGCGACCGACCGTGGATCGGTGGGCAGTCGAGGGAGTGCGGAGATGGCAGGCACGGTCGTGGTCGGCGCGGACGGTTCGCCCGACGGTGCAGCGGCTTGGGAATCTGCCTACCAGGAGGCGGTAGCACACGATCCTGGAGCGACGTGATGCCGGAGTGGGCCCAGTCCTCGCCGTTCCAGGGGGCCGACTGGCTCGCCAGGCAGAGATCGGAATGCCGCACGCTCACCGAGCTCCTCGCCGATTGGTCGAGGCGGCGACAGCGCGGAGCTGCCTCCTCCCCTGCTGGACAAGTGAAGGAGGCCTCCTGATGCGTGTCAGGAAGATCGTTGTCGGGGTTGACGGCTCGCAGGCCAGTTTCGCCGCGCTGCGTTGGGCGGTGGCGGAGGCCGAGCGGATCGACGGCGCCGTGGAGGCCGTGACCGCCTGGCAGACCGATCCGCCGCTGCTTGGGTCGGCCTACAAGTCGCCCGACGAGGCGATGGCTGAACAGGGCGAGCGGCTGAGCAAAGCTGTCGAGCAGGTCTGCGGCAGGACATCCCGGGTGCCGGTACGTGAGGTGCTCGTTGACGGGTGGCCCCAGAAGGCACTGGTGGCGCAGGCTCGGAACGCCGACCTGTTGGTGGTCGGCAGGCACGGGCACGGCTGGCTCACCGAGAAGCTGCTGGGCTCGGTCAGCACGTACTGCCTGCGGCACGCGTCCTGCCCGATCGTAGTCATCCCCAGTCCGGTGGCGCCGGACCAGGCCACACCGGCGACCGAGCAGGAGACACCGCTGACTCCGGGGCCGTTGCTCTGATATGCGAGCTACCGTGTCCTGGTACTGGGCGAGGAACGACACCATAGCGCGGCGCGTTTTCCGAACGTCCGCTTCGCCCGCCAGGGCATCCACAGTGCTCGGTGGTCCGATCGGGCGGCAGTGGTGAGCGAACCCCGTCCCGTCAGCAGGGACCAAACGCCCTGCCACCGGACAGTTCGGCCATCGCCTGGCTCACCAGTGCGGGCAGGGCAGCGGCGACAGCGGGCGACAAGCCCGTCCCGAGACTGATGTCGGCGGCTTCGACGGCCAGGACCACCAGCCGGGCCGGCATCCGGCCGAGCGCACGGCCGAGCGCGACGGCCTCGGGAATGCCCAGGCCGTGCGAACTGGGTGCGCCACCGGCCAGGGGCAACTCGTCGACGCTGGTGCGATGGACGCGGCCGGGAGTCGACGGTTCGCAGACGACGGCGTCGACGACGATCGCCAGATCGGCGTTCTCCCACGCGAGCAGCATGCCTGCGGGTTCGCCGTCGGACTGCACCGCGTTGCCGCCCCTGCGGGCGACCTGGTCGGCGACCAACGGCCCGACCCCGTCATCGCGACGGTAGGGATTGCCCACCCCGATCAGGACGTTCACCGCTCGGTCCGAGTCAGGTCGAGGAAGTGCGCCGAGCACGAGATGCACGGGTCGTAGTTGCGGATCGCCCGTTCGCACAACGGGGTCAGCTGCTCATCTGGCAAAGCCAGGTTCGCCGCTACCAACGCACGGAGGTCGGCTTCCACCGCGGCCTGGTTCTGCGAGGTGGGCGGCACGATCGTGGCCGTGGTGACCAGCCCGTCGGTCCCGATGCCGTATCGGTGGTACAGCACGCCTCTCGGCGCCTCGGTGACCCCGTGGCCGATCCCCGCGCGGGGTGGCACCGGGTGGTGGGCCGGTTGGAACGGCTCGTACTCGGAGAGCAACCGCAGTGCCTCGTCCACGGCGTAGACCAGCTCCACCGCGCGCACCACGATGCTGCGGAAAGGATTTCTGCACGAGGACCCCAAGCCCGCCGCCGTGGCGGCCTGCCGGGCGATCGGCGAAAGTTGCTCGAAATTGAGGGTGTACCTGGCCAGTGGGCCGGTCAGGTAGCGGTGTCCGTCGAGCTCGGCGTGCAGCGCGGTCGAGTGGGGTACCTGGTGTTCCACGACGTGGTCGGGGAATTCGGCGACCGGGAAGTCCAGGCCGCTGCTCGAGCGCAGCCGGCCTCGTGTGATCGCGTATTGGCTCTCCGCGTGTACCGCCAGCAGGTCGTGATCCAGTTCCAGATCGGGGAACTCGAAGCTGGCGACCCAGTCGACCGTGGCCAGAGCGGTGTCCAGGGCGGACCGCAGCTGCTCGGCGACCGGCGCCAGCGTGGCGCGAGTCGGGGCCTGGTAGAAGCCGCCCACCCGGACGTTGACCGGATGGATGGCCCGTCCGCCGATGGCCGCCAGCAAGGCGTTGCCCGCCTTCTTCAGCGCCAGGCCACGTTCCAGCGTGTCCCGGTGCTCGGCGGCCATCGCGATCGCGTCTGGATAGCCGAGGAAGTCCGGCGCGTGCAGCAGGTAGACGTGCAGGGCGTGGCTGGAGATCCACTCGCCGCAGTAGAGCAACCTGCGCAGCGCCTCGACCTCGGTGGACACCGCCACGCCGCAGGCGTCCTCGATGGCCAGGCAGGCGCTGAGCTGGTAGGCGACCGGGCAGATGCCGCAGATGCGGGCGGTGATGTCCGGGGGCTCGGTGTACGCGCGGCCCCTCAACAGCGCCTCGAAGAACCGGGGTGGTTCGTAGATCCGCAGTTCGGCTCGTTCCACCGCGCCCTCGTGCAGCACTACGTTGAGCGCGCCTTCTCCTTCGACCCTGGCCAACGCGCTGACCCGCAGTTGACGTGCGCGGTGACTCATCGGTCCGCTCCCTGTCGTGAGTCAGCAGATCCGGGGCAACTGTTCGCCGACGAGCATGTCCACCACCCGGTGGGAACCGATCAGCGTCCGGGCCAGCACCCGGCCGACCGGGCCCTGGGTGAGCACTCCCACGCGGCGGGCCTGTTCACCTTCGGGCAGGGCACGCATCGCGGTCAGCACTCGATCCGCTGCCTCGGGGGCGACGAAGGCGACCAGGCAGCCCTCGCAGGCCACGTGCAGCGGGTCGAGGCCCAGCAGCTCGCAGGCGGCGGCGACCTGAGCCGACACGGGCAGGTGCTGCTCCACGAGCTCGACGCCAACACCCGAGGCGGCCGCCAGTTCGTTCAGCGCGCTGGCCAACCCGCCCCTGGTGGGGTCGCGCAGGCTGTGCACCGCGGCCCCGCCGACTTCGATCATGGCGGCGACCAGGCGGTGCAGCGGCCGGCTGTCGGAGATGATCCCGCTGTCGATGCCCAGCTCCGCGCGTGCGTCGAGGACCGCCATGCCGTGCTGCCCGAGCGGGCCGGACACCAGCACCACGTCGCCGGGCTGACCGGATCCCGCCGACGGGTAGGCTTCGCGCAGCCGCACCCCCAGCCCGGTGGTGGTGACGTACAAGCCGTCCGCGGCCCCCCTGCCGACCACCTTGGTGTCGCCGGTGACCACCGGGACCCCGACCTCGGCGGCGGCCCGGGCGACCGAGCGCGTCACGCGGCGCAACTCCTCGATCGGCAGTCCCTCCTCAACCAGGTAGGCCAGGCTCAGCGCGAGCGGGCGGGCGCCGCGCATCGCGAGGTCGTTCACGGTGCCGTGCACGGCCAACGACCCGATGTCGCCGCCGGGAAAGAACCTCGGCGTGACCACGTAGCCGTCGGTGCTGAACACCAGGTCCAGGTCGGCGATCCCGACCAGGGCCGCGTCCTCCGGCGGCGCGGTCACACCCAGTTCGGTCGCGATCACCTGGTCGATCAACTCGGCCATGAGCCGGCCGCCGGAGCCGTGGCCAAGCAGCACACGCTCGTGCTCCGTGGTGGGAGCCGGACAGGTCGCCGCGAGCGGATCACCACTCATCATTCCTCCACAGTGGACATTCGGGTGCGGCCGGCGTTGTGGAACGCGGCGCAGGTGCCCTCGCTGGACACCATCGGAGCGCCCAGTGGTGTGCGTGGCGTGCAGGCCGTGCCGTAGACGGGGCAGTCAGTGGGCAGCCTCGTACCGCGCAGGATCTCGCCCGCGATGCACTGCGGGTTCTCCGCGACGCTGAGCTCGGCGGTGGCGAAGCGCAGGTCCGCGTCGAAGGCGGTGAACCGCTCGGTGAGCGCGAGCCCGCTGTGGTCAATGGTGCCGATACCCCGCCATGTTCTCCTGGTTACGCGGAAGACCCGTGCCATCACCTCCCGCGCGGCCTGATTTCCGTTGCGGCGCACGGCACGCACGTACTGGTTCGCCACCTCGGCGCGGCCCTGTTCGAGCTGGCGCACAGCCATCAGAATGCCCTCGACCAGATCCAGCGGCTCGAAACCGGTGACCACGATCGGCACGCCGTAGCGCACGGCGATGGGCTCGTACTCGGTCCACCCCATCACCGCGCACACGTGCCCCGCAGCCAGGAACGCCTGCACCTGGTTGTCCGGGGAGTCCATGATCGCTGTGATCGCCGGCGGCACCAGCACGTGGCTGACCAGCACGCTGAAGTTGGTCAACCCGGCCTCGGCCGCGCGCAGCACCGCCATCGCGTTGGCCGGAGCGGTCGTCTCGAAGCCGACCGCGAAGAACACCACCTGCCGCCCTGGGTTCTGCTCGGCCAGGCGCACCGCGTCCAGTGGTGTGTACACCACGCGCACGTCGGCGCCTCGGGCGCGCAGCCCGAGCAAGTCGCCGTGTGAGCCTGGAACCCGCAGCATGTCACCGTAGCTGGTGAAGATCACCTCCGGCCGCGCGGCGATGGCAAGCGCCTTGTCCACGGCCGCCAACGGGGTCACGCACACGGGACACCCCGGTCCGTGGATCATCCGGACACCAGCCGGGAGCACCTCGTCGATGCCCTGGCGCACGATGGTGTGCGTCTGGCCACCACAGACCTCCATGATGGTCCAGGGCCTGGTCGCCGTCCGGTGCAGCTCGTCGAGCAGTCGCCGGGCCAGCTCGGGGTCGCGGTACTCGTCCAGGTACCTCATGCCGTCCCCAGTTCGGCGGCCAGGGCGTCCGGGATGGCCCGGATCACCGCGAGGGTGCGGGCCGCCTCATCGGGATCGACGGTGCTGATGGCGAAGCCCACGTGCACGACCACGTAGTCGCCGGGCCGTGCTTCGGGCGTGTAGGCCAGGCACACCGAGCGCCGCACGCCGTCGAAGTCCACGGTTCCCATCGCGCGGCCGTCCGGCTGGATCTCGACGATGCGACCGGGGATTCCGAGACACATCCGTGCTCACCTCCTGTCCAGCCGGGCCGCCGCCACCGCGGCCTGGCCGTAGCTGATGCCCCCGTCGTTGACGGGGACCTGTGCGCTGACCAGCCCGTGCAGTCCCACCTCGCGCAGGCCGTCGAGCACCTGGGTGAGCAGCCGCCGGTTCTGGAAGACCCCGCCGCCGAGGCACACCGTGCGCACGCCGCTGTCGCTGGCGACCTGCTCGGCCAGTGCGACGGTCACCTCGGTCATGGTGGTGTGGAACCGAGCGGCGACAGCCCCGGGTGGCGCGTCGATGGCTGCCTGGAGCAAGTGGCGCAGGGTCGGTACCGGGTCGAAGACCCACAGGTCCTCCTGCCTGCGCAGCGACCAGTGCAGCACCTTGCCGTCGGGATGCCCGGCGGCGGCCGCCTCCAGCAGCACCGCCGCCTCGCCTTCATAGCTGGCGCTGTCGCATACTCCGAGCAACGCGGACACGGCGTCGAAGAGCCGGCCAGCACTGGAGGTGACCGGGCAGTTGAGCCGCTTGCCAACCGCCGACCGGATGCCGCGCACCTCGATCGGGTCGAGTCTGTCCAGCAGCACCGCCGCCTCCGCGGCGTGCAGCGGCTCGGCGCGGGTTTCCGCCCCGTAGAGGTAGCCGAGCGCCATCCGAGCCGGTCGGCGGATGGCCGCTGCCCCGCCCGGCATCGGCGCCAGACCGAACCGCCCCACCCGACGGTGCTCGCGGAACGTGGCCAGCAGGATCTCGCCGCCCCAGAACGTGCCGTCCTCGCCCAGACCGAGCCCGTCGTAGGCGATACCGATGAACGGGCCGTCCACCCCGTGCTCCGCGGCCGTCGCGGCGACGTGGGCGTGGTGGTGCTGCACCGGAATTCGCCGGCCGGCCGGCCACCGCTCGGCGAACCTGGTCGACAGGTACTGAGGATGCAGGTCGCACGCGCAGTACTCGGGACTGACCTGGTGCAGGCGCAGCGTCCGCGCCACCCCCCGCTCGAAGGCGGCCAGCGTCTCCGCGTTCTCCAGGTCCCCCAGGTACGGTCCGAGGTAGGCGCGGTCCTCGACCGCGAGCGTGGTGGTGTGCTTGAGCTGTGCCCCGACCGCGAGCACCGGCGCGGTGGTCGCGCAGGGCAGCCGGAGGAAGTCCGGAGCGTATCCCCGGGCACGGCGCAGGAGTGTGGTACGACCCGACACAACCCTTGCCACCGAGTCGTCGCAGCGGGACCAGATCGGGCGATCGTGCCGCAGGACGCCGTCCACCAACGGACCGAGCTCGGTGGTGGCCGCGAGGTCGTCGATGACGATCGGTGAGCCGGCCACATTGCCGCTGGTGACGACCAGCGGCCGGGCAAGGCCCGCCAACAGCAGGTGGTGCAACGGGCTGGTGGGCAGGAACAGCCCCAACTCGGCCACGTCGGGGGCAACCGAAGGAGCGAGCCGCGCAGACGTTCCCGCGCACAGCACGATGGGCGCCTCCGCCGAGGCCAGGACGGTGGCCTCGGGCTCGGTGAGCGGGGTCAGTCGTCGGGCTTCGGCCACCGATCCCGTCATCACGGCGAACGGCTTGCGCTGACGGGCCTTCAGCCGACGCAGTCGCCGTACCGCCTGATCGTCAGTGGCGTCACAGACGAGTTGGTACCCACCGATGCCCTTGACCGCCACGATCCCGCCGTCGGCCACGGCCACGATCGCGGCCCCCAGCGCGTCCTCGCCGCGTGCGGTGTCCCAGGCCAGCTGTGGTCCGCAGTCCGGGCAGGCGATCGGCTCGGCGTGGAACCGCCGGTTCCCCGGGTCGTGGTACTCGGTGGTGCATCGCGCGCACATCCAGAAACCGCGCATCGAGGTCCTGCTCCGGTCGTAGGGCAGGCTTGTCATGATTGTGGCGCGCGGCCCGCAGTTCGTGCAGTTGACGAACGGATATCGGTAGCGACGGTCGGCCAGGTCCCACAGCTCGCGCAGGCAGTCCTGGCAGGTGGCCAGGTCGGGAGTGACCGTACCGGCGCTGTGGTCCACGCTGCTGCCCGCGATGGCGAACCCCGCACCGAGGTGCGTCGAGGGATCCGGAGTGACGTCCACGCGGTCGATCCGCGCGTGCGGCGGCGCGGTCCGCTCCAGCCGGGCGACGAACTCGTCCAGGTTCTGGCGGCAGCCGGACGCGGAGATCACCACGTGCCCACCGGCGTTGCGCACGAATCCGTCGATGCCGAGCTCGGTGGCCAACCGGTAGACGCACGGTCGGAAGCCGACCGCCTGCACGCGGCCGTACACCTCGATGCGTGCGCACACGCGCTCAGCTGCCTCCATGGTGGTCCCGTTCCATGTCGTTCGCTCGGGTACCACCTCATCGAAGCGCCACCTCAGACCCGCGTGCAGAGGCGAAAGCCCCCGACGCGCGTCGAGGTCACCGCCGGAATTCCGGTGCCGTCGCGTTGAACGTCCGGAACGCGCGGTCGATCGCCCGCTCGTCGAGCCCGCAAGCCCGCAACTGGTCCACCAGCGCGGTGATGTTGGGCTGGTTCATCGGGCCGAAACAGCCGAAACAGCCACGATTGTGCGCGGGGCACAACGCGCCGCAGCCGGTGTGGGTGACCGGCCCGAGGCACGGGATGCCGTCGGCGACCATCACACAGGTCAGCCCGCGCCGTTTGCACTCGGTGCAGACGCTGGTGTCGGGCAGGTTGGGCTTGCGCCCCGCCAGGAACGCGGTGAGGACCTCCAGCAGTTGGCGGCGGTCGATGGGGCAGCCGCGCAGTTCGTAGTCCACCGGCACGTGGGCGGAGATAGGCGTGGAGGTGGCCAGCGTCTCGACGTGCTGGGGGCTGGCGTAGACCAGTGACTGGTACTCGGCGATGTCGCTGAACTCGCGCAGTGCCTGGATGCCGCCCGCGGTCGCACATGCGCCGATGGTGACCAGGATCTTCGACTGCTCGCGTACTCGCTGGATCCTCGTGAGTTCTTCCGGCGTGGTGACCGAGCCCTCGACCAGCGACACGTCGTACGGTCCCTGGATGACCGTGCTGCTGGCCTCGGTGAACCGCGCGATGCGCACCGCACCGGCCAGTGCGAGCAACTCGTCCTCGCAGTCCAGCAGAGTGAGCTGGCAGCCGTCGCAGGAGGTGAACTTCCAGACGGCGAGACTGGGTGTGCCCATCACAGCTCCTTGATCGTGAGCAGTGCACCGACGGCGGCGTAGTTCACCACCGGGCCGTCCCAGCACACCAGGAGCGGGCCGAGCTGGCAGTGCCCGCACTGGCCCAAGCCGCACTGCATGTTGCGCTCCAGGGAGAGCCGGATCTGGCCTGCCAGGATGCCTCTGCGCAGCAGCGCCGAGGCGCAGAACCGCATCATCGGCTCCGGTCCGCACAGGAACGCCGTGGTCGCGGAGGGATCCAGCGCCAGCCAGGACAGGGGTTCGGTGACGAAGCCGACCTGTCCGCGCCAGCCCTGGGTGGGACGGTCCACCGTCAGCACCACGGCCATGTCCTCGCGTCGCGCCCATTCGTCGAGCTCCCGGCGATACAACAGGTCATCGGGTGTGCGCGCGCCCACCACCAGGATGAGCCGGCGGTAGCGCCACCGCTGGGCCAGCGCGGCGAGGACCACCGGGCGCAGTGGGGCCAGTCCGAGCCCGCCAGCCACTACGAGCACGTCGGTGTCGCAGGCGCTGGGCAGGTCCCAGCCGGTGCCGAAGGGTCCGCGCACCCCGATCACCGTGCCGACGGGCGCGGCGCACAGGGCACGGCTGACCGCGCCGACCTCGCGCACGGTGTGTGTCAACGAGCCGTCCACAACGGACAGGTTGCCGCTGATCGAGATCGGGATCTCGCCGACGCCCCTGACGTAGAGCATGGTGAACTGGCCGGGCCGGAGCCGGGGGATGGTCAGGCGCACCGGCTTCAACCGCAGCGTGACCGTGTCATCGGTCTCCGGGGCCCTGTCGGTGACCACGTACGGCAGCGGCAGCAGAGGATCACCGCTCATGGGGGCGTCCGTACAGGTCGAGCAGCCGTGCCCTCGTCGCCTGCAGGCGTTCCAGCAGCGTGGCCAGCAGTGTCATCGCCACCGGGTAGCCGAAGGACGGGTCGTGTTCTGCCCAGGCCCGCAGCTGCTCGGTGTCCAGCTCCACCGCGAGCGTCGGGGTGACGGCCACCGCGCCGAAATGCCAGCGGTACGGCGGGACGAGCCAGGACCAGCCGACCACCTGGCCGGGTCCGAGGGTCTGCACCACACCGGGAGCCTGGCCGGGGAGCACCGTGTCCACGGCGACACAGCCCCGGCGGACCACCCAGCAGCCCACCGCGGGTGCGCCCTCCTCGAACAGCCGCTGGCCCTCGGCGAAACTCACCTCGCGGGCGGCGCGAGCGAGTACTTCCAGGTGCGATTCCGCCAGCCCCGCGAACGGGGTGCCCTCGCCGAACAGGTCACGCGCGCGCATCGGATCCGCTTCTCTCGGCGGCCAACGCCGCCGCTTCCTCGGTGATGTCGATGCCGACCGGGCACCAGCCGATACACCGCCCACAGCCGACGCATCCCGAACTGCCGAACTGGTCGTACCAGCTGCTCAGCTTGTGGGTCAGCCACTGCCGGTACCGGCTGGCCGCGGAGGTGCGCACGCTGCCGCCGTGCAGGTGGGAGAAGTCGATCTCGAAGCAGGAAACCCAGTGCTGCCAACGCTCGGCGTGCTGACCGGTCAGGTCGGTGACGTCCTCGGTACTGGTGCAGAAGCAGGTCGGACACACCATGGTGCAGTTGCCGCAGGTCAAGCAGCGCTGGGCGACGTCGTTCCACCGCTGGGCCGCCGAGGAATCGCGCAGCAGCGTGCGCAGGTCCACCTCCGGCATCACCCGTCCCATCCGCCCCGTGGCCGAGGCCACCTGCGACCTCGCGCTGGCCACCTCGGGGCCGCGGGCTGACCGGCGGGGCACCGGTAGCAGCGCACGAGCGCCCCTCGGCGTGCCCACCTCCACCAGAAATCGGTGCGGGTCGAGGAGTTCGGTGAGCACCAGGTCGTAGCCCGGTCCCGCCGCAGGCCCGGTGCCCATCGAGGAGCAGAAGCACAGCCCACCGGGTTCCGTGCAGTTCGCCGCGATGACCAGGGGGCGCGGGCCATCGCCGAGCACCTGGCCGAGGATGCCGAGCGCGGCCAGGTCGCAGCCACGCACTCCCAGAAACGCCAGCGGTGTGCGGTCCTCCTCCGCAGGCACGTATTCGCCGTCCCGGTCGGTCTGCCAGAGCTTGCGACGCGCTGGATGCACGAACTGCTTCCAGGACTGCGGACCGGCGCTGTGCGCGAACACCGCCATGTCCTCCCTGCGGCGCAGTCGGTAGCTGCCCGGCGCGACCTCGACGCCCCAGCCGTCGGGCAGTTGCGCGCCGCCGGACAGCTCATCGAGCACGATCGCGCTGTCCCGTACGGTCGGGCCGATCACGCGGTGGCCCGTCGCGAGCAATGAATCGACGAGGTGGTTCAGGCCGTCCCTGTCGAGGATTTCCACGCCAGCCTCAGCTCCTCAGCAGATCCCGCTGCCCGATGTACACGGCCACCGCGAGCGAACCTGCCCAGAACAGCAGCATTCCCAACGCCGCTGTCACCGACGCCAGCCAACCGCCATTGGGTCCACCGCACCATGGAGTCATCGCGCACCTTCCCAGCTTGACGCGTTCAGCCTGACCAACGGGCACACGCGGTGAACAGATCTGAAAGCCCTTGTGCGGGAGGGGCCACCGCCCCTGAGACACCGCGTCACCGTGCCGAGGGCAACCGGACGATCACGCGGAGCCCACCGCCCTCGGTGCGCGCACACCGGAGCTGGCCGCCAATCGCCTCGACGAGTCCGCGCGCCACCCGGAGCGCGACGCTGGCGACAGTCGCGGGATCGACCGCGGAGTCGTGGTCAAGGATCTGGATCTCCACATGCCCCGGCGGTGTGGTCACGACAATCGACGGTGGCCTGCCGGGCAGGCTGTGCCGCAGCGCACGAGCGGTGAGCGTGGTGACGGCGCGGATCAGGGTGGCGGCATCCGCGATCACGTCGGGTACGTCCTCGGCCATCCGCAGCTCGATGTCCGGGCCACCAGGACCGAGCGCCTCCAGTGCGGCGGCGATGACCTCGTCCACGTCCACGGCGCGCAGGTACAGGTCCAGTGCGCCGGCACGCAGTCGGGTGAGCACCAGGAGATCGGCGACGAGCAGGCCGATCCGTTCCACCGCCGCGCTGGTGGCGGCAACGTGCTCGCCGTCCTGGTCGGCCAGTTTCGCGAGCGCGTCGCGGGCCTGGTTGAGCGCGGTCTGGAGGTCGTGGGTGGCAGTCGCCAGCAGCGTGCCACGGGTGCGGTCGGCCGCGGCTCGCTCGTCGAGTTCGGCGGCGTGCTCGGTGATCCGCTGGTGCGAGAGGTCGGCGGCGAGCTGGGTCGCGCAGGCCAGCAGGACCTGCCGGTCGCCGGTGCCACGCATCCGGCCGCGTCCGGCGAGGATCACCGAGCCGGTGGCCGGGACCCGCACGTCGGCCTGGTCGGGTCGTTCGGGCGGCCGGTCGCCCGCGCTGGCGATGACGTACCAGTCCGGCGAACCAGGCCTGGGCTCCAGCAGGCTGACCGCGGCCAGACCCACCGTCTCGCGGACGAGTTCGAGCAGCGCGGGCAGTTCCACCTGGCCCCGGGGCACTCCGGCCGCCAGGGTGGTCAGAGCACTGGCCACCAGTCGGGAGCGAGCCGCGCTGTTGGCCTGCCACGCCGCGATGCCGACGGCGAGGACGGCCAGCGCGGCGGGAAGGAAGGACTGCGGGCCCAATGCCACCGCGACCGCGAGCAGCAGTCCCCCGATCGCCGCCGCGCCGTACCACCGCCAGCGAGTGCTGCGCCCCGGCGAGCCGGCCGCATGTCCGTGCGTGACCACATGCACATCGACCGAGCCCAGCAGGCGGATCACCCGTGAACCGACGCCCTCTCCGAGAAGCAGTGACCGAAGTGGACCTCGGTGCCCCGCGCCGAGCACCAGCTGGGTGATGCTCTCGGACCTGGTGAACCGCCGCAGCCCCTCGGCGACATCCTCGTCAAGCACCTGGTGATAGCTTCCACCGAGGTCCTCGACCAGTTCGCGCAGCGTCGCGAGCACGGCCGGATCCGTCTCGGTCAACCCGTCCACGCTCACCACGTGGACCGCCAGCAGGTCGCTACCGGGGATCCGGGCGGTGATCCTGGCCGCCCGGCGGATGAGCACCTCGTCCTCGAGGTGACCGAGTAGCCCGACAGCGACCCGCTCCCTGGTCTCCCATGTCCCGGCAATGCCGTGTTCAGCCCGGTAGCGCTGCAGCCCCTCCTCCACCCGGTCGGCAACCCACAGCAGCGCCAGCTCCCGTAGGGCGGTCAGGTTGCCGGGCCTGAAGTAGTGGGTCAGCGCGGTGTCCACCCGGTCGGGCGGGTAGACGTTGCCGTGCACCATCCGCCTGCGCAGCGCCTCCGGGGTCATGTCGACCAGTTCGATCTGGTCGGCCCGCCGGACGACCTCGTCGGCGATGGTCTCGCGCTGTCTGATTCCGGTGATGTCCTCGACCACGTCGTTGAGCGACTCCAGGTGTTGGATGTTGAGCGTGCTCACCACGTCGATACCGGCCGCCAGCAACTGGTCGACGTCCTGCCAGCGCTTCTCGTTGACCGACCCCGGCACGTTGGTGTGTGCCAGTTCGTCGACCAGCACGACCTGGGGGCGGCGGGCGAGCACCGCGGCCAGGTCCATCTCGGTCAGGTCCACCCCGCGGTAGGTCAGCGCACGACGGGGCACCGTCCGCAGCCCCTCGGCCATCGCGATCGTCAGCTTGCGACCGTGCGATTCGACGAAGCCGATCACCACGTCGGTGCCGCGATCGAGACGACGATGCCCCTCAGCCAGCATGGCGTAGGTCTTGCCGACACCGGGCGCGGCACCGAGGTAGATCCGCAACCGCCCGCGCGTCATAGCGAGTCAGCACGCGTGGACGGCCCCGGCCGGTGTTGCGCCCAGCGGCGGCGGACGCCCTCGGCCCGTTCCAGTTCCTCCAGTTCGAACTCGACCGCAGCCAGCTCCTGGCGCAGCCGTGGCAGCCAGTGCTGCCGCAGTGCGCGGACCCGCAGTTGGGTGATGGCCAGTTCGGTGGTGATCCGCTCGCACGCCGCACGCGCTACGGCGTGCTCCACGGCAGCGACGGCCGCGGCGGCGTAGGCCGAACCCGCCTGCGCGGTCGCGGCGCCACAGGGTGGGGTCCGCGGCGACGGCCACGACGGGCTCACCCAGCGGACGCCGTCGGGGTGGCGGATTCCCATCGTGGCACCCCATTGCACGGTCAGCTCGGTCGGCGCGACCAGCTCGGCCATGCGCAGCGTTCGCTGGCCGCCGAGCAGCGAAGCCCGCAGCATCAGCGCCTCGGCGTCGGCCACGCGCTCCCGCCAGGCCGCCGCTGTCCGCCGTTCCCGGTCCAGGAACCGCTGCTGTTCACGACGGAGAACGCGTAGCTTCTGTTCGAGCGTCGCCGCGCCCCTGGTGGCGAGGTCCAGTCTGTCCCGCAACCACAGACGGCCCGCCCGCCCCGGCGGTGTCCGCATGCTGAGCACCTCCCTTCGCACGAATGCGGGCATCCACCTGTGCCGTCGGCATCATGGCCAGCTCACGCCTGGGCAGCACGAGAGCCGTTTGCCAGCACCGTTCCAGGGTGTCGTCGATGTCCCGGGTCTCGTCCGGCCGCTGGTTGACCAGTTCGCGGTCGAACGCCTCCTCGAAGCTCAGGTACGGCAGGTCGCGCTCGCTGACCGCGGCCTGCCCCACCAGATCGGCCAGCTCCCGCACCTGCCGGGCCTTGGCCAGCGCCGAGAGCAACTGCGCGGCGAGGTCCAGGTGGTCGGCGCGAGTGTGGCCGGCACCGGCACCCCTGCGCATCAGCCGTGACAGTGAGGCCAGCGCGTCCACCGGCGGATAGACGCCCCGGGCGTGCGCCTGGCTGGAGAGCACGATCTGCCCCTCGGTGATGTACCCGGTCAGGTCCGCGACCGGATGCGTGATGTCGCCCGCGGGCATCGTCAACACGGGCAGCACGGTGACCGACCCCGGCCGGTCCCTGATCCGCCCGCAGCGCTCGTACAGCGAGGCGAGATCGCTGTAGAGGTAACCGGGATACGCCCGGCGGGCCGGGATCTCGCCGCGGGCGGCGGAGACCTCCCGCAGCGCCTCGGCGTAGCTGGTCATGTCGGTCATGACCACCAGCACGTGCCTGCCACCGGTGAACGCCAGTTCCTCGGCGACGGTGAGGGCCAGCCTCGGGGTGATGACGCGCTCGATCACCGGGTCGTCGGCCAGGTTGAGCAGCAGCACCACCTCACCCTCGGCCGTCCGTGCCTCCAGCGCGTCACGGACCAGCGAGCCGTCGGCGTGGGTCAGGCCCATCCCGGCGAACACCACGCAGAACGGCGCGCCACCCGCGGTCGCGTTGGCGGCGATCTGCGTGGCCAACTCCAGGTGCGGCAGCCCCGGCACGGAGAAGATCGGCAGCTTCTGGCCGCGGACGAGGGTGGTGAGCGCGTCCACGGCCGACACACCGGTCAGCACCGGCTCACTGGGCGGTTCCCGCCACGTCGGGTTGAGCGGGTACCCGGACACCGGCGCCGTGGTCGCGCTGAGCACCGGCGGGCCGCCGTCGATCGGGTCGCCGCGCCCGTCGCACACCCGGCCAAGCCACCCCGTCCCCACCGGAATGCGCATCGGGTGGCCCACGAAGGTCAGCCCGGTGCCGGTGGGGCTCATGCCCGCGGTGCCCTCCAGCACCTGCACCACGGCAGTGCCCCGATCGACCTCCAGTACCAGACCATGCCTGGTTTCCCCTGAATCGAGACGAATGCTGACGGAATCATCCCATCCGACGCCCCGCACCCCGTCGACCACGACCAGCGGTCCCCGCAATTCGCCGACGCCGGTGTACTCCACGTCTACGACACCTCCGCCAAGCGGGCCAGCACGATGTCCCGGCGCTCGCACACCTCGTCGGCAGTGCGGGCCTCCTCACGGGCGCGCAGCAGCGGACCGAAGTCGAGCTTCTCGACGGCCTGCGCGGCGGTTCCGGAGCCGACGGCACGCCGGCAGCCCTCGATCACCGCGAGCACGGACGACACCAGGGCCTCGGCCCGCTCGTCAGAACAGAAGGAGTCCACAGTAGACAGTGAACTCTGCTGGAGCACCGCCTCACGGATCAGGCGTCCGGCCAGCACCGCGACCCGTTCGTGATCGGGTAGTGCGCCGATCCCGACGAGCTCGGCGAGGCTGCCCACCCGGTCGGCCTCGCCGAGCAGGCTGACCAGGGTGACCCGCATGGAGACCCAGCCGGGATGGCCGGTGTTCGCCCGGTACACACCGATCGCGGCGGCGTCCCGGGAGAACGATCCCGACCACGAAACGGCCGGATAGTGCCTGGCATAGGCAAGATCGCGATCCAGCATCCACCGGCAGCGTACGAACCGCTCGGTGTGCGCGGTGACGGGTTCGGTCATGTCCCCGCTTTGGGGTGAGACCGCACCGACGACCGTCACCGAGGCGTGTCGGCCGCCCAGCGTGACCACCTTGCCCGCGCGCTCGTAGAACGCGGCCAGCGCGGAGGCGAGTTCGGCCGGGTAGCCCTCCTCTGCGGGCAGCGCCCCCGTCCGGGAAGCGAACTCGCGCAACGCCTCCGCCCACCGGGAGGTCGAGTCGGCGATGACCACCGCGTGATAACCCATGTCGCGGAAGTACTCCGCGACGGTGATCCCGGTGTGGACGCTGGCCTCACGAGCCATCATGGGCATGTTCGAGGTGTTGGCGATGACCACCGTGCGGTCGGCGAGGCGGCCACCGGTCCTCGGATCCGCCAGCTCGAACAGTTCGGCGACCACCTCAGCCATCTCGTTGCCGCGCTCGCCGCACCCGACGTACACGATGACATCGGCATCGCACCACTTCGCGAGCTGCTGCAACAGAATCGTCTTTCCGGTGCCGAACCCGCCGGGGACCGCCGCGGTGCCGCCCTTGGCGACCGGGAACAACAGGTCCAGGATGCGCTGACCGGTCCGCAGCGGCTCCCCGATGTCGGTGCGGGCCCGGCAGGGCCGTGGCCGCCGCACCGGCCAGCTGGTCGCCATCGCGACATCGATCCCGTTGATCCTCGCGACCGGCTCGTCCTCGTTGTAGCTGCCAGGTGGCGCGATCGTGTCAACCGTGCCACCGGCCTGCGGTGGCACGAGCACCCGGTGCGGCAACAGGCCGCCATGACCCACAATGCCGACACAGTCGCCGGCCGAGACCTGGTCGCCGGAGTGGGCCGACGGTGTGAAGGACCAGGTGCGATCCGGGGCCTTCGCGTCGGCGGCTCCCGGAACCAGCCAGGTCGGCGCACCGGACAACGGTCGCAGCAGGCCGTCGAACACGTTGCCGAGCAGACCTGGCCCGAGCCTGGCGGACAACGGCTCACCACGGGTGGCGGCGGGCGCACCGGGACGGAGGCCACCGGTGTACTCGTAGGCCTGAACCGTCACCACCCCGCCGCGGATCGACACGACCTCACCGGGCAGTGCGTGATCGCCCAGTGCCACCAGGTCGGACATCGCCGCGTCGCCGAGATCCTCGACCTCGACCAGTGGCCCGGCGACCCGACGGACACGTCCGGTCGTCATGACGTCCAGAGCTCCGACAGCCGTCCGCTCAGGCGACCGAGCGCCGCGTCGGTAAGCGCTTCGGCGGTGTACGCGACCCGTCGGCCCGGAGCCTGCCCCAGGACGCCACCGCCGGGCAGTTCGGTGATGGCGGCATCCGGCCCGAGCTCGGTTCGGACTCGGGAACACATCGTGTCCCGCAGGGCGTGGTCGCCGGACAGCAGGATGGCGCGCACCGCGGCGACGGCGCTGCTCCTGAGCTTGTCGTAGATCTCCCGCTGGGCGGAGAGGACAATGCCATGTGCCGTTCGCCGGGCTCGGGCCCGCTCAGCGGCCAGTGCCGTGGCCGCGTCTCGTTCGCCCTGGCCACGGGCCTCGGCCAGGATCTCGTCGGCCACCCGCTCGGCCTCGGCGATCCTGTCCTGGGCACTGGTCTCGGCCTCGGCGAGAGTGCGCGCGGCGTCGGCGCGTGCCCCACACAGCAGCGCCTCCCGCACGGGCATGAGCTCGTCGGTGGCCGCGGTCATGACGGCAGCACCACCGAGAGCGGCCCACCAGGTTCATCGACGGCCGTACCGAGTACCCCGGCCGCGGCCGGGGTGAGCACGACGACCTCTACCCCGGCGGGCCGGGACTGCCAGGCACGTCGCACCTGCTCGGGTTCCGTGGCCGGGAGCACGACGGCGCCGGCCATCGCGAAGCCCTGAACCCGCAACGGTTCCCCTATGGCGCACAGTGATCCCATCGCTCATGCCCTTCCGATCAGGATGATCGCGACGATCAGCCCGTAGATCGCGATGCCCTCGGCCAGACCGACGATGACCATCGCCCGGCCGAACAACTCGGGGCGCTCGCTGAGCGCCGCCAGCGCCGCGGCCCCGGTGTAGGCCACCGCCACCGCAGCGCCGATCGACGAGCCCGCGACCGCGATCGCCGCCCCCAGCAGCGCCGACCAGTTCCCGTTCCCGGCCGCGGTGCTCGTGGTCTCCGCGGCGTGCACGATGCCGGTGCCGCTGTTGAAGGCCGTCAGCGCGACCACCAGTGCACCGACGGCCAGCAGAGCGTTGACCGCCGTCAGAACTCGCACCGCGGCCCGCTTGCGACGCCACAGCAGCAGGACCGATGCCGTGGTCGCCAGCACCAGAACCGGCAGCATGACAAGCCATGCGTTCACGACGATCGCTCCTCCAAGGTAGGCACGCGCCAGGGCCGGAACGGTCGACCCTCGATCTCGAACATGCGTGAGAACAGCTCGTAGAACTCCAGCCGCAGCGCCTGCACCCCAGCGACGAGCGCCTCCAGCGAGAAGGCCACCGCGTTCCCCACCACGAACACCAGCACCGCGGCGATCGCCGCCACCACGCCACCTGTCCACAACGCCGCCGTGGCCTGCCACACCAGCAATCCCAGTGCGGCGTGGGTGAGCCCGAACGCCGCCAGCCTGGCGAAGGACACGAGGTTGGCCCCCAACCGGATCACCAGGTCGAACAGTTGCACCGCGGTCTGGAGCACGCCCGCCGCCCCGCCGCCCGAACCCGCGAACAACCCGATCGCCGCGAGCACCAGGCCGATCCCGGCCGTGCAGGCACCGATCACCAGCAGCAAGCCCGCACCGAGGTGTGCGCCGCCCGCGAGCAGACCCAGACCCAGGAACACCGAGCTTCCAGCGATCCCGGAGGAGGCGTAGAGCGCGGTCCGCATTCCGCCCTCGCGCCACCTGTTGACGATGGCCATCACGTAGGCCAGCGACAGCAGCACCGCGCCGAGGCCGACCGCCCAGATCAGCAGCCGCAGCGGCTGCTCCATCGGGGCGATCCACAGGACCGGCAGCACACCGGTCGGTCCGAAGAACTCACCGTAGAGCGCACCGAACAGGGCGCTGGCGAGCCCCGCGCCCGCGATGAACGGCCACACCCTCCGGAGCCTGGCCGGCAGGCGCCACCAGCCGGTCCGCAGCGCGAGGGCACCGGCCAGCAGGAGCAGGCCATGGCCGGCGTCGCCGAACATCATCCCGAACATCACGACGTAGGCGACGCCCGCGAACAGGCTGGGATCGACGTCGGGATAGGCAACCGTGCCATACGTGCGAACCAGAGGAGTGAACGCTGCCTCGCGCAGCAGGCTGGGCGGATCGATGCCACGGGGTCTGGCCAGCCGCACCACGGCGCCGCCGAGCCCGGCCAGCCGTTGCCTCAACTGCGGGCACCGGTCCGCGGGGCACCACCCCGCCGTGGCGAAGACCGCTCCACGGCGTACTACCGCGTCGGCGCGGCGGCGCAGTTCCTCCTCCCCCGCCAGGAGATCGGTGCGACCGGCACGGTGGAGTTCCTCGAGGTCAGGCTCACCAGGGCTGAGCGCGCGCCGCTGGTCGGCATGCGCGTCGGCGTCGTCATCGAAGTCGACACCCCCGAATTCGGCGACGGCGACGAGGACCGGCCGCAGTGCGGCCAGCGGCGCCGCCACGGCGATGCGTTCCATGCGCACCGGGAACACCATGTCAGTCAATGGCATCGAACGCCTCCAACGGCTTGCCGCCCCGTGCCGCGACCTCCAGCGCAGCCTGTACCCGCCAGGCATCCACCGCGAGCATGCCGACCAGTCCCACCACCGGGCCCGCACCGAACTTGGCGCCGTGCACCAACGTGTACCCATCCCGGTCGACCCGACGCCACCAGGCACGTTCGGCTCGCCACAGGTCGGCGGGCTGGGAGATGCCAGTCAGCACCCATCGGGCGGACGTTGGAAGGCCGCGGGAGAACTCGACGAGGCTGCCCGTCCTCTCGGCGCCGCCGATGACCCGCCGTGCGAGCAGGCTCTGCCGGTCGGTCAACGGGCGCCTGAGCAGGAAAGTCTCGGTGGCGACGAGCAGCGCGGCAGCGCCGGCCGCCCACTCGGCGGCCTCGGGCACGCGGGCGAGGACTCTGCGGGCCCAGACCAACCGCATCGCCACCGCGATCCCCGAAGCCGAATCGGTTCCGGGATCACGCCATGCCGACGCGGCCATCACCCGTCGCAGCGAGGACAGTGAGTCGGCCGCCGCAAGCCGTGTCTCGGCGGTGCCGAGGATGCCCAGGTCAAACCGAGGGCCAGTCGACGGGCCCGCGAGCCGCCGAATGTCGTTGTCCACGTTGGCGATCTCGAATCCGGCCGCCAGTACCCGCACAACGGCGGCGCCGCCACGTGGCTGCCAGCCGGCCAACACCCGCATGTGCCACAGCAGGCTCGCCCACACCGCGTGTTGTGCCTGTTCAAGGCCGTGTCCGGCGCGCACGTCGTGCCCGTACGCCGTCCCGGTCAGCGTGCGTACCGCCTCCTCGAGCGATACCGAGGCAGCGAGCCTGCGGGCACCGTCAGGCCCGACGCGGCGGCTGAGCAAGGACTTGGCCCGTGTGCACCCCGCAACCCACTGTGCGCGCATCAGCGCAGTCCAGAGGTTGCCTCGGCTACGACCAGGTCCAGGTAGTTCGGCATGAGTTTTCCGGCGCGCGCGAGCAGGCGTTCACGCGCGGCTTGTGCCTCGACGAGCACCGAAGACAGCTCTGAGCGTGCCGCGGCTCGAAGAGCCTGCATGCTCTCAGCACGGACCGTCCCTGCCCGCGACCGGGCCTGGTCAATGATCTCCTTCACACGGACGGCGGTCTCGCCCCGGCGCAACTCAACTTGCTCTGCGGCGCCCGCCCAGATGTGGTCCGCCTGTAGCTGAGCGTCGGCGAGCTGATCGAACAGTTCAGCGAGTTCAGTCTCGGACTCGGGCGGTCGTGTGGCAGGCACCGCGCCAGGCACGGGTGCGCCAGGAGTCCCGGCCGGGCGGAACCGTTCGAGGAAGTCCGCAAGTGCAACGCCCATGACCCGGTGCCCGTCTGTTGAGAACGAATGTCGCGACTAGCACGCTAGGTCCGGTGAGTTCACCGGTTCAGAGGCGCACGGACCAGGCGGACAAGGGCTTTGTCCTCTGCTGCCGGTGCTGGTCAGAGTGGGGTGGTTCGGGAGTCTCGGACAGGCCCTCTGAATGTTGATCACGTTGCGGTAGCTGCGGGCGAGTAGTCCAGACTGCTGTGGAGGCGTTTTGGGGACACCTAATAATAGGACTTTGTCAGGTGCTGTTGAGTTGCGGTGGGGCGGTTGGTGTCCAGGTGGGGACGGGTTGTCGGCAGGTGTGGCGGATACCGGTCCAGGCGGCGAGTAATCGTTGGAGTTGGCGCAGGACGGCGTAGAGGCTCAAGCCCCGCAGGGGCTTGTGGGGTACGGCGGAGCTTCGTGCAGATGGCCTGGGCAACGGAGGCGAGGGTGACGTGGCGGTGCCAGCTGGTCCAGGATCGGCCCGCGAAGTGGTCCAGCCCCAAGCCGTCGTTGAGTTCGCGGTAGTCGTGCTCGATGCGCCAGCGGATCTTGGCCAGTTGCACCATGTCTGGTAGTCCGATGTCGATCGGCAGGGTGGACAGCCATTGGTCGGTGGGTTCGGGCGTGCCGGTGGGCCACTCGGCCAGCAGCCAGCATTCGGGCGGACTGCCGTCTGCGGATTTGGGGAGGTGGCGGTCGGCCGGGCGAACCCGCAGGGCCAGGAAGCGGGATCGCATCCGGCCGGTGGGGTTGCCCGCGCTTGTGTAGGAGCCGTGGCGCCAGACCACGAACCGGCCCGCGGCCATCACGAGGGTCTTCAGTCGGTCGGCGGATCGGGGTAGCGGGGTTCGGGTCGTCGGCCGATGCCGCCGTAGTCGGGGGTGAACGGTGGCGATCGGGTTCACGGCCACCACTTAGGTCAGGCCGCGTTCGGTCAGCCCCTGACGGAAACCGGCGGCGTCGCCGTAGCCGGTGTCGGCCACCGCCGGCCACGCTGGCAGCCCCCACTGCCTGAGTTCGTCAATCATGTCCAGTGCCAGCCGCCACTTCTCCCGGTGCCGCGCTTGGTCTGGGATCGCGCACCGCCTTCGCTGAGCACGGATCCGTTCGTCCTGCCGTTCGTCGGCGGTCGTGTGGTCGTCCCAGGACTTGGGCAGGAACAACCGCCAGTCCAGCGCCGCTGACGCCCAGTCGGTCACCGCGTGCACACTCACCCCGACCTGACAGTTACCCCGCTTGCTCAACGCCCCGCAGTACATCCGCCATGGGCTGCATCGACTTGCGCTTGCCGTCCATCAGCAGCCCACGCAGATACAGCTCCCCTTTGGACCGCTGGTCACGACGGGCGAACCGCCGAGTAGGTCCCCGGCGAACTCCTCAATCACTGGGCGAACCAGTGCCATGTAGAGGTGCGGCGTCGCCGAGTCCCTGTGACCAACTGCGCTGATGGCTGCGTCGGGAAATCCGCCAGCCCTGCGGTGTGCGGACGTACTCGTCGAGGTACCACAGGCCCTGCAGCGCGACCGATGGATCGCCGTCCTCAACTGGCAGTGCGAGCGAGTTCAGGCACATCACCCGCCCCGTTGCCCGGTCACCGTCGACCCGGATGTCCGGGTTGGCGATCAGATGCTGGATCGCGGGAAGCTGAGCCAGGCTCCGCGCGATCCATTCCTTGACCTCGGCGCGATTGCCCGCGATACCACCGAACGCCGTGTAGTCGAGGTGGGCATCGTCGGCGATTATCTGGTCCAGGGCGTCGAAATCTCGACTGTCGACGGCGGTCGCGTACGCCACCAGCAGATCCTGGATCTCCAGCCGGTCCGAAATCTCCTGAATGTTGAGCATTTGTCCTCCTAGAACGCCATAACGCGTACGTAGATCATGCTGTCCACCGAAAACGCTGTTGGAAAAATCTTAGACGGCGCAGCATGGCACGCGCCGACTAGGAACCTGACAACACCTTCGTTATCGAGCTGGTTGGAGCTGTCAGCCTGGAACGTCTGATACAGCTCCCTCTTCTGATCGGCCAAGCCGCAGACCCCTCACCAACTCATCCAGCACACCTCCACCGGCTCGATCGGCGCCGGTGGTTGGCACCAGGCCCGTGCTGTCGAGCCACCTGACGGTGTCCGCGCGACCACGGCCAATACGGGCTCCGCCAGTCCCGGCGAACTCGCCCTACTCGGCCTTACCGGATACCGGCCCCTGTGGATGAGCGACACCCTCGCAAGGGCTCGGAGCCCGTCCGTCAGCGGATCGCTGTCTGAGCCGGTGGTGTCCGGGGTTGTCGTTGTAGTTCCTGGAGCCCGACGTGATCGACTTGCTCGCGGAGTCGGTGTTTTTGGACCTTTCCGGAGCCGGTGAGGGGTAGCTCGGTGGTCTGGAACCAGCGAGTCGGTGTCTTGTGGGGTGCCAGTTGTGCGCGGCAGAAGTCGTGTAGCTCCGTCACCGTGGGTGTTTGGCCAGGCTCGGCAGGCACGAGCACGGCGGCGACGATCTCGCCCCAGGTAGGGTCTGGCAGGCCGATGACGGCGACGTCGCGCACTCCCGGATGGGTGAATAGCACCTGCTCGATGTCGGTGGCGTAGATGTTTTCCCCGCCCCGGATGATCATGTCTTTGAGCCGTCCGGTGACCTTGAGGTATCCACGTTCGTCGAAGGTACCCAGGTCGCCGGTGTGCACCCAGCCCGCCTGGTCGATGGTCTCGGCCGTGCGCTCGGGCATCTCGAAATAACCGAGCATGGCTTGGTAACCACGGGCACAGATCTCCCCAGGCTGCCCAACCGGGACGATGTCTCCGGTCTGCGGATCGCGGATAGTGATCTCGACCTGCGGCAGTGGACGTCCAGCGGTGTTGGCCTTGTCGTTGGGCGAATCGTCGGGGCTGGTTTGTGTTATCACGGGTGAGAGTTCGGTCTGGCCGTAGACGGCGGTGAACCGGGCGCCGAAGCGGTCCTCGACGTGACGGACCAACTCGGGCGGGATGGGGCTGCCACCGGAGAGCACCTGTGACAGGTGTGACATGTCGAACTGCTCGAAGTCGGGGTGGTTCAGTATCGCCGTGAGCATCGTCGGGACCCCGCCAAGCAGGTCCGCCCGATGATCCTGAGTCGCGGTGAGCACGAGCGTGGGGTCGAACAGCTGGCACAAGACGTAGGAAGCCCGTTGGTGGGCACTGCCGAGCACGCCCATCGCGCAGCCGGCCGTGTGGAAGAGCGGCGCGGCCGATGCCATAGTGCCCCGCTCGGGCAGTTGGGCCCGGTCGATCATGAACTTCGCGTTGGTCACTAGTCCGCGGTGGTGCAGCAACGCTCCCTTGGGAAACCCGGTGGTGCCGGAGGTGTACTGGATCTGGGCAGGGTCACCGGGGCGTACCTCCGGCAGCGACCCGCTGTCCTGATGGGCACGCACGGTTGTCTGCCAGTCTGCGAAACAGACGGCCGCTCTGAGGTGCGGGAGTCCGCGCGCGGCGTCTTGAGCGATCGCGGTCATGTCACTGCCGCGGAACGCCGCGGTGTGGAAGAGCCCGGCCGAGCGGGATTGTTCGAGCACATAGCGCAGCTCCGCAGCCCGCAGCGCTGGGTTGGCGGTCACCACCACCAGACCGGTCAAGGCCGCCCCATACTGGAGAATGATCCATTCGGGGATATTGGGAGCCCAGACGGTGATCCGCTCGCCCGGAGAAAACCGGGTCAGCAACCAGTGCGCGCATTGCTCGGCCTCGGCCAGCAGCTGCCGGTAGGTCCACTGGCGGTCGGTGCGTTCAGCGCCGGACAGCGACCGGGTATCCGGCGGTGCGATCTCGATCAGGGCGGTCTGGGACCCGGCGTCCCGCACGGCCTCACGCAACAGGTCTCCGGTGGTCAGGTCCAACACGGGTGCGCTAGTGTCGGCAGGCCAGTACGACTCCGTCAAGGCTTTCAACATGGTTCACTCCTTGCTGAGTTCTGTCGTGGTGCGGGTCGGTCCTCCGCCGTCGGGAATCGGTGGACCCGCCACGCGCATACCGCCCATCCTGTCGCGCCGGTACGGCGGAATACCTTCAGCAATCCGGGAACCCGTCACCTTTGCTGTGCTTGGTTAACCGTTCCGTGGCGGTGTTGTTCACGGTGCTCGACGGCGTGACGAGGCCGTGTTCGTAGGCGTACACCACGGCCTGCAGCAGGTCACGCAGCTCCAGTTTGTCGAGTACCTGACCGAGATGGGTCTTCACCATGGTCCAGCCGATGAACAGCCGCTCGGCGATCTCGGCGTTGTTGAGTCCTCGCGCGACGAGCACGTCTCGTTCGCGGTCGGTGAGCCGGGTGAGACGCCGGTCGTCCGAGGGCACGGGGTGCGCGGCGAGGTAGCGTCGCATCATCCGGTCGACGACCGTCGACGCGAGCACGCGGTCGCCGCGCAGCACAGCACGCATCGCGATGAGCACCTCCTCGCCGCTCGCGTCCTTGAGCAGGAACCCACCCGCGCCCGCCCTGGTCGCGGCGAGGACCTATTCGTCGGGGTCGAAGGCGGTCCGCATGAGCACCTTCACCGTCGGATCCCGCCAGCAGATCCGCTCGGTCGCCTGCACACCGGGCGCCCGGCGGGGCGTACCTTGCCGCCGAGCGCGCCGACACCCGACTGAGGTTTTGTGCCGGTCTCGGATTCACGCAGCAGACCGAGGATCCGCCTCAGTTCGGCGACGGCTTCCCGTCCGGTGACGCCGATCGTCCGCAGCGCGTCGGCCAGCTGCTACTTCCGGTTGCGCGTCAGCTCACCGGTGGCCACCGCGGCCACCATGATGGCGGTCTCCGCCACGAAGCAGCCCACGTCTGCTGATGCCCTCATACTGCGTCATGCAATTCAGCCTCCCCGGCCGACCACGTCGTCACCAACGCAAATTGCGCATCACTCAGATGCATCCGGCGCATGACACGCGTGCGGTTCGAGCTGTCGGTATCGGCTGACGCGGCCGATGCCGACGTCCACCCCGACGGCCGCTCCATGCTCCCCGCCGGGTTCGCGCTCGAAGGGCGGCGGCTCAGTGTCCGCAATGGACCGCCACCCGAGCCGCTGACCGACGGGGAAGTCGTGCGGGTCGGTATCGGACGGCATGTTGTCCTGTGGGCGGCGGAGCCCCAAGCGCGACGCCCCGCGGTCTCGACGCGAGCGAGCGCTCACTTACTCGCCGGGACCGAACGGCTCCGGCAGGGGTGCCGTGACAGGTCGGCTCCGGGCGGATGCGCGACTGGCACCTGCGAATGCGTAGTCGATGCCCATGACGTCATCGTCACGCAGCGGTGCGCTCCGGGACTTGGACAAATGGGAGCCCACGTTCGTCGTGGGCTCCCCGCCGCTCGGGAACGCGGGTCAGCGTGTGTGTTCGGCGAGGTCGCCGAGCCCCTGCGTCCAGCTGCGCTCCTGGCTGCGCCGGGAAATCCGCCAGCCCTCCGGCGTGCGGGTGTACTCGTCGATGTACCACATGCCCAGCAACGCGATCCGCGGGTCGCCGTCCTTGACCGGAAACACGAGCGTGTTCAGGCACATCACCCGCCCCGTCGCGCGGTCGCCGTCGAAGCGGATCTCCGGGTTGGCGATCAGGTGCTGGCAAGCGGTGAACTGCGCCATGCTCGACGCAAGGAATTGCTTCATTTCGGCGCGGACACCCGCGATGCCGCCGAATGTCGTGTAGTCGATGTAGGCGTCGTCGGTGAATATCTGGTCCAGGGCGTCGAAATCCTGGCTGTCGATCGCGGTCGCGTAAGCCACCAGCAGCTCCTGGATCTCCAGCCGGTCGGAAATTTCCTGAATGTCGAGCACCTGACCTCCTAGGATACTGCAGTGGTTCACGATCACCCTACCCAGCGAATACGTCAGGGCCGTTGTCGCGCGGAGAACGGGCAGAAGGGTGTACCCGTTGGTGCAGCCGTGCCCGCACCGGCCGAACGGCGGGGTTATAACTGAGCCTTTTTCATCCTGCGGCGAGCTCGCGGTCCTGTAGGACGCGGATGGCTTTGGCCAGGTGACAGGCACGGTGCGGGCCGCACCGCAGCTTGCGGAGCACGCGCCAGGTCTTGAGTTGAGCGTTGGCGCGTTCGACCGGCCCGCGGAGCTGGACATGTGCACGGCTGGCCTCCTCGGACACACTCGCTAACCATACGAGGCGAAACCTTCACACCGCCGGTTCGCTCAGCAGGGTGTTAGCCCAGCTCCAGCCGAAGATCCCGGTAGAGCCGACTCAGGTTCTCCGGGGTTTCTAGTTTCAGAGCCCTCCTCACATCACCCAATGAGTCGATCATCGCGTGCACCTCGGCTACCGTGAGAGCGTTCGGCGCAGGCATTCCTTCCAACTCGGCTCACGCTGCTGCACGGCGCTGCCATGGCTCTGCGAAGGCTCGGTGCGGTATTTCAGAGTTCCGCCACTGCCTCCCGCAGGTACACCTCCAGCCTCCTGATCGACGCGGATACGCCTGTCGTGTCGAGTCGGCAGGTGTAGAGACGACGGAGGAGTTCGGGCTGCCGCATGGGGAGGACCACCACGCTCGGGGGAGCGTCCAGCAACAACAACCGCGGCAGTAGCGCGACACCGAGGCCCGCCGCTACGAGATTGAGTGCGGTGCGGAAGTCCGTACCGTCGAAGTCCAGACGATGTCCGCTTCCCCGGTCGCCGTCGGCGGCTGACGCTGTCAAGCCGGCGACGTCGACCTCGGTGTTGATCCACGCGTCCGACGGTAGGTCGGCCGGGGCGACACTGTCGGCTCCCGCGAGGGGGTGACCGACGGGAAGGACGACCAAGATCGGATCGTCCATGAGGTGTTCTTGCACGAGCCCGGCTGGCGCTGACTCGGGAGCGTGTTCGTAGTCGAAGGTGATGGCCAGGTCGATCTCACCCCGGAACAACAGGGCATGCGTGTCGCGCTGCTCCAGTTCCCGGAGCGTGATGTGGACGGCCGGATGGCTCGCACGCAGGCGTGCGAGCGCAGGAGGGACGATCGAGGCTGCCGCCGAGATGAACGCACCGAGCCGCACCTCGCCGCCGGTGCCCTCCGCGAGCGCCGCAAGTTCGGTGGCAGCGCGGCTCATCGAGGCGCTGATCGCGGCCTCGGCGTCGAGAAGGACCTGTCCGGCTTCGGTCGCACGGACGGGACGCCGGACCACGACTCGCGCGCCGACCCTTCGTTCCAGTTCCGCGACCTGCTGCGAGACCGCCGACTGGGTGTAGCCCAGCTCCTCCGCAGCAGCGGCGAACGAGCCGAGCCGCACGACAGCCGCAAGGGTCAGCAGATGGCGCGGGTCGAACAGCCAGGACATGTAGTTAAGCCTAACTTATCGACCAAGAAGAAATCATCGCTTGTGCTTATCTGAAGGCCTGGTTGACGCTGGACCGCATGGACTTCACGCAATTCGACACCGCCATCGACAAACTCCCCCGACGTCGGGTCGGGTTCTATCCCACTCCGTTCCACGCCTTGCCCAACCTGTCGGCGGCGTACGGGATCAACCTCTTCATGAAGCGCGAGGACCTGGCCGGCCCCAGCGCGATCAGCGGGAGCAAGACGCGTCTGGCTGAGTTCATCCTGGGGCGGGCCGTCGAGGAGGGGGTGACGCACCTGATCACCCAGGGCGCGTACCTGACCAACTCGGGTCTACAGTTCGCTGCCGCCTGCCTGAGCGCGAGGATCACGCCGATCCTGGTCCTGACGCGGAACGTGCCCCGGCACGGTGAGCTAGTGCTGCGTTCCTGAATGTGCGTGGTAATTGGCCCCTGGTTGTGATCTTCGACCAGGGGCATCGTGCATGGTAGGAGGCGTTAGCCATGCCCAAGCTGCTGCGCGCGCGTCCACCGCGCGACGCCGAGGAAGAACGCGTGGTTCGCAAGCTTGCCGGGGCGCGGCACGCTCCGGGTGATTGGATGCAGCGGGCCCGGATCGTCGTGTTGAGCTGGGACGGGGTGCGCGGTCCGGAGATCGCCGCCCGGCTGGGCTGCCACCCAGAGACGGTGCGTCGCCGGCTGCACCGGTTCAATCAGGACGGTGTGGACGGGTTAAGTGATTGGCCTGGGTGCGGCCGCAAGCGCAGAATCACCGAGGACCAGCGGTCTCGGATCATCGCCTTGGTGAAGATGTTCCCGCCGGGTCGGTTGCTTCCCTGTACGTGGGAGGAGGGGCTGGTGGCCGCGGATGAGGACGGTCCCCGGCACTGGACGTTGAACACGGTGACCGAGGCCGCCCGTGCTGAGGGGATCGAGGTGGGGCGCAGTCAGGTACGGCGGATCCTATTGGCGGAGGGCGTGCGGTGGCGACGCACGCGGTCCTGGATCATGAGCACGGATCCTGAGTTCGTCCCAAAAGGACGCGGATCGTCGGTCTCTACACTGATCCGCCGGAGGGTGCGACGGTAGTCTGCGCCGACGAGTTGGGTCCGGTGATTCCCCGCGCGTACCCTGCCACCCCGGGCTGGTCGCCGGACGGGCACCGCATCAAGTCCGAACTGGACTATTCCCGTGGCCCGGAGAAGACATGGGTGTACGGCGGGTTACGTGTCCGGGATGGACAGGAAGTCACATGCACGGCGTCCTCTCGTAACAGCGCGAACTACCAACGGTTTCTGCGCTTGGTGGAGGAGGCCAACCCCGAGGGGGAGATCGTGATCGTCACCGACAACCTGTCCAGCCACAACAGCAAGTCCACTCGCGAATGGCTGATCGATCATCCCCGGATCCAGCACGCGTTCATCCCCGTGGCCGCGTGTTGGCTCAACCTCCAAGAGGGGTGGTGGCGGCTGTTCCGCCGTACTGCCCTTGCCGGGCAGTCCTTCGCCGGCCCCGACGACATCGACCATGCCACCCGAGTGGCAACTGCCCAGCTCAACGCCCGTGCCAAGCCCTGGATCTGGGGGCGGCCGCCTCTCCCGCCGAGGACACTGCGACGCCGGTTTATCTACTGCCTATAAGGAACGCAGCACTAGGCGTGGGTGAACGCGAGCCCGTCGAGATGGAGCCCGTACCCCTCGGCGTAGGCGAGGCCGAACCGCGCGGCGTAGGCCGCGGCGTTGGCGAAGCAGGCCTTGGCCGGCCCGAGGTGCCACCCCTGGGGGAGCGGGCTGGGCTCGAACCAGTGGCCGCGGGTGGCCAGGAGGTCTTCCAGGGACCGGTGCCGCCACCCGGCGGTGCCGAGTGCGTCCTCGCGGTCGTCGCTGATCGCGCGCAGCATCGACACCGCGAACTCCCTCGCGTCGTGCCGTTGCAGTACTAGGTGTATTTGGCCAGGACGTCACGTGCCGAGCTGATGGCCATCGGCTTGTCACTGGCTGGAATGCGCGCTGCGGGCGTCCAGCAGAAACTCGGTCAGTGACGTGGCGTCGGCCGAGCCCGGGTCTGCCGTGAACACCACCGCCCTCAGGTCGCCGTCGGGAATGTGGACGGTGTCGCAGTCCAGTGCGATCTGCCCCAGATCCTCGTGCCGCAGCAGCATCCGGCTGTCGTGCTGCCCGGCGGTGGGCGTGCACGTCCAGAGCTCGGCGAACTCGGCGCTGGCGCGCTGGAGGTCGGCGGTCAAAGACGCCAGGTCTTCGTCCGCGGGGTAGCGGGTCGAGGCCGCATGCAGCTCGGCCACCAACAGGCGCTGGAAGCGCGCGTCGTCACCCGGCGACCGCATCACTTGGCCGCCCTGGCCAACGAACACCCGCCAGGGAATGTTGCCCTCGCGCGGGTGGAGCGAGGGCACCCCGCAGGCCAGCGCTTCCCAAGCCCGGTTCCAGCCGACGACCGTCCACGTGGCGTCGAGCACGCACACCGGCGTGCTCGCTATCCGGTCCACGAGCCGGCGCGCGCCATCACTGAGCCGCCGTGGCACCCGCCCTTCCACCGGCGCGTAACCGGCCAGCGTGCACAGGTGCTCGTACTCGGCCCTGCTCACCCGGAGTGCTCGGGCCAAGGCGTTCAACACACCGGGCGAGGGATGCCTACGCCCCTGCTCCATGCGTTTCAGGTGGTCCGTCGACACGCCGGCCAATTCGGCGAGCTCCTCCCGGCGCAGGCCGCCCGTGCGCCTGCGGCCGTGACCGACGACACCCACCTGTTCGGGTCGGGTGCGTTCACGTCGCTCCCGCAACACCGTTCCCAAAGTGCTCGCGTCCGACATGACCGAAGAATATCAGCGGCATCCGTCAGGAGGGGACATCCTGGCCCCTGCTACGGCGGCCGAAACCCGGAAGAATGACCACCAGGAAGGCGGAGACAGCGCACGCGAATCTGCGTTGACACGCTTCCCTCTCTCGATGTTCTACCGATCGTGTTCTCAAAGAAGGAATTTTCATGACTGATGTCAACCACCTCGCCGATCGGGTCGCTGTCGCCGAGACCGTGGCCCGTTTCGCTTGGTCACAGGACCTCAAGGACTGGGACGGTCTGCGTGCGATCCTCGCCGACACCGTTACGATGGACGTTTCCGAGCACCTGGGCGCGCCGTCGCAAGAATTGAGTGCCGATGATTTCGTGATCGCCAGCCGGGCGGTGCTGGAAGGGTTCCAGAGTACTCACCATTCGACCTCCAACATCCTCATCGAGCTTGCGGGCGACAACGCCACCTACCGGAGTTTCGTGGTGGCCTACCACCACGCTCCCGCCGACGAGGTCGACTGGCTCGTCGTGCGTGCTTTCTGGCACGTCGACCTGCGGCGGGTCGATAATGAATGGCGACTGAGGCGCATCCGTGTCATACGGAAAGCCCCTTTCACGGGCAACCCTGGGCTTTACACGATCGCCAAGGGGTCCGCGGACAAGGCGGGCGAGAAAATGAGTGCATCGACCGACGACGTGCGCGCCGTTCCGTTGCGAATGGCCGCGGCGATGTCCGATCGTGACGTCGAAAAGCTGGTGGCCAACTACACCGACGACTTCGACTGCGTGATGCCGGTGCACCCCGATCGCTCCTTCTGCGGTGCCGACCAGGTTCGCGCGAACTACACGACGATCTTCGCCCGGTATTCACACGGCCTGGACGCCAGGGTCATCGACTCCGTGGTGGACGGTGACCGGGTGTGGACGGAGTGGGAGATGATCGGCACGCGGGCCGACGGGGTCGTCGAGACCATCCGCGGCACAGTCATCATCCGGGTCGAGGACGGCCGCGCCGCAGCGGTCCGCTTCTACCTCGATCCGGTCGATGCCCCGGACGCATCGGCGCAGCTGAACATCCTCGGCTGAAATCCGGCTCGGCAGATGACGTCCGATGCTTTGCTGGGCGACTGGGAGTTGCCGCAGTGGGACATCCGCACGGTCATGCTGCTGTTCGAGGACTCACGCCTCGACCGGGACCTCGCAGTACTGGCGCGCTGGGTCGCCGGTGGGGAGTGGACATCGTTCGCGTTGACCCCCAGGAGTAGATTTTCATGCACCTCACCGTTCTCGCCGCGTCCGGCCCGACCGGACTTTGCCTCACCCGGCAGGCACTCGAACGTGGCCACATCGTCAGGGCCATCGCCCGCAATCCGGACCGGATAACCGTTCCGGACGCCCCGGGGCTGACCAAGATCGTCGCGGACGTGTTCCACACTGACGAGATTGACTCGGCGCTCGCAGGCAGTGAACTGGTGCTGTCCGGACTGGGCGTGCCCAAGGGGACGAAGCCGGGCGTGCTGACCGCGGGCGCCCGGTCGGCGGTGGCGTCGGGCGCCCGCGTCATTTGGCTGGGTGCTTACGGCACGGGCCCCTCGGCCGCGGCGGCAAGCGCGCTCAACCGGCTGGTCCTCAAGGGACTCGGAGCGGAGGTCGCCGACAAGGTCGAGTCTGACGCCGTGGTCACCGAAGCCGGCGGGACGGTTTTCCACGCCGGGCCCCTGTCGAACAAACCGATCAGCCCGGACCGGCGCACCGTCGGGCTCGATGCCTCCCCCAAGAGCATCTTCCGCATCATGGTGAGCCGGGACACCGTTGCCGCCGCGATGCTTGACGAAGCGGAGAACCCGCGGTTCCCCGGCCGGATCGCTGTCCCACTCACGCGCTGACCTGAAGGCCCATGGGCGGCTCGCCTGCGGGTCGCTCATGCCGCACGCGGGATTCGGAGACCCAAGGTGGCGGCCGATCACCCGGGGAAGCTGTCCCCGTCGGCGACGAGGTCACCCCCTCATCCAACTGCCGTTGCAGTACTAGCCGAGTTCCGCGGCAACTACCTGCTCAACAAGACGATGGGTGTGGAGACCCACGTCATCAACGTCAGCGGCAACGTCTGGACGGTCCCAGAAGCGGCCGCGCGGATCACCGACGCCATCACCGGCCGCAGGGCCGAACTTGAGGCGCAGGGGCACAAGGTCCTCGTCGTCGGAACCGGTGGTGCGCACCCCGACGGTTTCATCGCGCACGCCCTGACGTTCCGGGAGATGCTGGAGCAGTCCGGTTCCGCGGGAGTCGACCTCGACTTCGTCTACCACACGATCGGCACCGGGACCGCGCTACCGGGGATGCTGGCCGCCAAGCTGAGTCTGGGTCACCCGGTGAAGTTCCGGTCGATCTCGATCCAGCAGTGCAACGACGGAGACTGGATGAACCCCGGCGTGATCGTGGAGCGGACCAAGGCCGTTCTGGCCACGTTGGGCGCTCCCGTGCCCGACGACGCGACTATCCGCGCCGAGATCGACATCGACCAACGCTTCATCGGCGAGGACTACGCCGTCGCGTCCCCCGAGAGCTCGGCCGCCATCCGCGAGCTGGCCAGGGCAGAGGGCATCCTCGTCGGCCCCGTCTACACCGGCAAGGGACTCGCGGGATTGCTCGACCACGCCCGCAGCGGACGGATCCCCGTCGACAGCAACGTCGCGTTCCTGCACACAGGAGACACCGGCAACCTGTTCGAGATCCCCGAAGTCGTCGGCCACATCACCGACTGAGCCCACAGCCCATCAGTCGCGATCGGCAACGCGCTGCTGCCCGCCGGCCTGGGAGACAACCGCGCCAACGCTTCGTGAGAAGCTCGTCAGTTCCATCGGGCTGCAAAAGGCAAAGGCAAGGAGAGCCCTCTCCTTGCCACTTTCAATATATAGCGCGCTGGGGGGCTTGCCGCAAGACCCGGGTCACGGCGCAGAATCGTCGGCCGATGCCACAACCTGCGGAAATGAGGGCACGACGTTCATGTGTTGTTGTCGACGTATGGGGGGCGCGGTGACGTCGAACCAGTGGTGGGACCAGCAGTGCGGTTGCGGGTGCTCGGGTCGGAGGTGCGGAGGTGCGCCGGTGATCCGATCGGCCACCGCAGTGCAACAGAGCACGGCTGCCTTGGAGGCATCGCAATGATTGAGCAGTACGTGTTGGACCTTCAAGAGGTCGACGAGAAGCAGGTCGCGGTCGTTGGCGGCAAGGGCGCGCACCTGGGCGGGCTGTCGCGGATCGAAGGCATCCGCGTGCCGGGTGGCTTTTGCGTGACGACGGACGCCTTCCGGCGGATCATGGCGGAAGCGCCGTCGATCGACGATCGGCTCGATCAGCTGTCACGCTTGAACCCGGACGACCGGGAGGCGATCCGCACGCTCAGCGCGCAGATTCGCCGGACCATCGAAGGGATCGCCATCCCGGGCGATCTCGCGGCGGCGATCACCCGCGCGCTCGCCCAGCTCGGCGAGCAAGCCGCCTACGCCGTCCGATCCAGCGCGACGGCAGAGGACCTGCCGACGGCCTCCTTCGCCGGCCAGCAGGACACGTACCTGAACATCGTGGGGCCGACGGCGATCCTCCAGCACGTCAGCCGGTGCTGGGCCTCGCTGTTCACCGAGCGGGCCGTGACCTACCGCCAGCGCAACGGCATCGACCACCGTACGGTCCACATGGCCGTGGTCGTGCAGCAGATGGTCTTTCCGCATGCGGCCGGCATCCTGTTCACGGCCGACCCCGTCACGGGCAACCGGAAGGTCGCCACCGTGGACGCCAGCTTCGGCCTCGGCGAGGCGCTGGTCTCCGGCCTGGTGAACCCGGACGTCTTCAAGGTGCGACACGGCGAAGTCCTCACCAAGGCGATCGCCGCCAAAGCGCGTGCCGTTCACGCCCTGCCGGCCGGCGGTACGCAGGAAGTGGTGATCGACTCGCAGCGGCAGGAGCAGCCGGCGCTGACGGATGCGCAGGTCGTGCGGCTCGTGCAGCTCGGGCGGCGGATCGAAGCGCACTTCGGCCGCCCGCAGGACATCGAATGGTGCTTGGTCGATGATGGCTTCCAGATCGTTCAGAGTCGGCCGATCACGACGCTGTTCCCCATCCCCGAGACCGGCGACCAGGAGAATCACGTCTACGTCTCCGTTGGTCATGGGCAGATGATGACCGACCCCATGAAGCCCCTGGGGCTGTCCGTGTGGCATCTGACGGCCATGGCGCCGATGCACGAGGCCGGCGGGAGGCTGTTCGTCGACGTCACCCGGCGCCTGGCCTCGCCCGCGAGCCGCGCCAGCCTCCTGGACGTCATGGGGCGAGGCGATCCACTGATCAGGGACGCTCTGGAGACCGTCCTCGACCGCGAGGATTTCGTCCCGTCGCTCCCGGACGCGGGTCCCGGCGGGCGGCCGGCCAGCGGTGCGCCCGCCCCGATCGAGACCGATCCGGCCATCGTCACCGAGCTGATCGAGCGCAGCCAGGCGTCCATCGCCGCCCTGGAACGCGACATCCGGACGTTGACCGGACCGGCGCTGTTCGACTTCCTGCTGGAGGCTTTCGAGGAGCACAAGCGAGTCCTCAGTGATCCGCTGAGCCTGCAGGCGATCATGGCGGGGATGGAGGCCACGTGGTGGCTCAACGACAAACTGCAGGAGTGGCTTGGCGAGAAGAACGCGGCTGACACGCTCACGCTGTCCGCCCCCGACAACGTCACGTCGGAGATGGGACTGGCGCTGCTCGACGTCGCGGACGTGATCCGCCCGCAGCCGGAGGTGGTGGCGTTCCTGCAGGGCGTCGAGGACGAGGGCTTCCTGGACGAGCTGGCGAAGCTCGCGGGCGGGACCGAAGCGCGCGACGCCATAGAGGCCTACCTCGACCGGTACGGCATGCGCTGCGTCGGCGAGATCGACATCACGAGGCCGCGTTGGCGCGAGCGCCCCACCACACTCGTGCCCGCGATCCTCGACAACGTCAGGAACTTCGAGCCGGGCGCCGCCGAGCGGCGCTTCGAGCAAGGGCGGCAGAAGGCGCAGCAGAAGGAACAGGAGGTGCTGTCACGCTTGCGGGCCCTGCCGGACGGGGACCAGAAAGCCGACGAGGCCAAGCGGATGATCGACCGGGTCCGAACCTTCATCGGGTACCGGGAGTACCCGAAGTACGGCATCATCAGCCGCTACTTCGTCTACAAGCAGGCCTTGCTGGAGGAGGCCGAACGCCTCGTGCGGGCCAACGTGGTTGCTGAGAAGGAGGACATCTTCTACCTCACGTTCCAGGAGCTCCACGAAGTCGTGCGCTCGAACCAGGTGGATGGCCAGCTCATCCAACAGCGCAAGGACGCGTTCCGGTCGTACCACGCGCTCACGCCGCCCCGGGTGCTCACCTCGGATGGCGAGGCCGTCACCGGGGCGTACCGGCGCGAGGACGTGCCAGCCGGCGCCCTGATCGGCCTACCGGTTTCCGCAGGGACCATCGAGGGGCGTGCCCGCGTCATCCTTGACATGGCGGAGGCCGATCTCGAAGCGGGCGACATCCTGGTCACGACCTTCACGGACCCCAGCTGGTCGCCACTGTTCGTCGGAATCGCGGGCCTGGTGACGGAGGTGGGCGGCCTGATGACCCACGGCGCAGTGATCGCCCGGGAGTACGGCTTGCCTGCCGTCGTGGGCGTGGAGCAGGCCACCCGGCTGATCCGGGACGGGCAGCGGATCCGCGTGCACGGAACCGACGGGTACGTCGAGATCCTGCCTTGACCGACCACACCGAGAAGCCCCATCGGCGTGTCGGTCCTGTGTGGACCGGTGCTGGCTGCTGATCATGTCTGTCGATCTGGCGGGCGTAGTCACTCGGTGTGGGAACCTCGGTCGCGTCGTCTGGCCTGCCGTTCTCCTCAGAGGCGCTGCGCCCTGGCGTGGACAGCGGGCCGTTGTCAGACACGCGCACGCCGACGCTGTCGTGCGCATGGTTGGTGCCTGTCGGCTCACCGATACCGTCATCGGCGCATGTGCGACGGGGGCGACCGGGCCAGCCCGGTCGCCCCTGGGCGCCCCACCGGATCGGCGAGGTGCTGCGTGCGTGGGCATGTCCCTGGGAAGCTGACCTTCCGACCGGCTTACCAACGACGATCCGTTCTGGATGGTGGTGACCGTGCCATGACCGCGTCCGAGTCGGCGTGGAGCTGGGTCCTGGACGCCAGCGACGGGGCGTTGTTCAGCCTGGCCGGATGCCTGACCTTCGTGCGCGGCCGGTCCGCGTGGCAGGTGTTCGACGGATTCGGTATCGACCCGCGGACCGCGCGCGAGATGACGCACGACCAGCTGTGCGCCGACCCGCTGTTCGTCGACGCTGGTTTCGACGCGGGCCCGTTCTGGGTACGGGTCGCCGAGGTCGGGGACTGGGCGGTCGGGATCGAGTACCTGCAACTACGCGGCTGGTTGGGCAACATCGGCTGCAAATTGTCCCGCGGCACCGAGGCGGTGACGGTGGCCCGCACCATCAAGGGCCCGGGAACCATCAACTACTTCCGAGACCGCGAATGGGTCACGTCCTTCCGCATCGGCGAGGGGTACGACACCCGCGCCGGAGTGCGACCGGACCACTTCTATGACGCCCTGGCCGCGCACGGGCTCGCGGGCCTGGACGATGGGACGCTGCCGCAGGACGGCCCGGGGCTGCGGGAGCAGCTGATCGGTGTGCTGGAGATGGTCACCGGCGAGCTGGGAATCCGGCTGCCCTACGACAGGTTCGCCGGGCCGCTGCCGGCCGGGTACCGCAGCGCGCCCTACACCTTTCACCCCGCCCACCCCGACGACTGAGCAAGTATGCGCGGCAGGCCTGGCCCGTACACGTTCTCGCGCCACCAACTGCCGCCAGTGTCCTCGCGCGCCAGCCCGGCTCGAGCCCGTCGCCGGGCACCCCTTCTCCCCCACCGTGATCCCGAGATACTGGGCAACGTATGCACGCGCCACGTCGTGTGAGCTGCTGACCGCACAACAGTTGGCGAGCGTGGGCACGCCGGCCACGAGGTGGTCTGGGTTCCCACCCGTCTGACCGCGCGTCCTGGTCGACTACCGAACCGACCTCCTCAAGCGCCGCACCATGGCGATCAACCAGCTCAAAGCCCAACTGCACGTCTGGCTCGACCACACACCCGGCGACCTGTCCCGAGCCAGGAACCTGGCGTCAGTGACCGCACTGGTGAACACCGCGACGATCAGGCCCCACGTCCACCAGGCACTGACCGACATGATCTCCGAGATCGCCGAGGTCAACCGTCGGGTCCACGACCTTGGTGCCCACACCGCACCGACGGCAGGCTGATCAAGGACGCCTCTGGAAGCAAGCCCAGGTCAGCCGGGCCACCATGAACCGCGCCCACCAGCTCCTGGCCGAGTGGGACGCCCGAGTTACCGAATGCGGCGGGCTCACCAAGGGCGAGGCGCGCAAACACGACGAGATCACCGAACTGCGCACGAAACTGGCCGAGCGGACCCGCGAACGCACCGACCTCCACCGTCAGTTGGACGCCGCCGCCACCGCGATCGCGGCCCTGCACCACGACAACACCCTGCTGCGCCAAGAACTCGACGCCACCGGCATCTTGGTCACGCTCGACTCTCACCGTCCCCGATCGGAAGACGTCATGTTTGCCCGTTCGACCCCTCGCCGCGCGAGCAGCGCCGGACCTGAGGTTTGCTGTGGCAACGCCTTGTCATGCCGAATTGAGGACGATCTCAGAGCGCCCGTTGGCTGGGGCTTGCAGCCTGGTCATGACCGGCGGTCGGGTACCTGATCCTCGGTGAATGCGGGACCAGTCGCCGCGGCATCCGACGCGCTGTTGCTCGATGCCGACCCCTACGTGGACATCGCGCACCTGATCGACCGTTCCCACCACGTCGGGACGTTGCGGGCTGGCCGGCCAAGCTGGGATGAGGGCCACCCCGCAGCCTGACACGGCCGATTCCAAGCCCAGATGCGCCAGCACGGCAGCTGAGGGCTCTTCGAACCCTCCACGTTGACAATCTCCTGCGTGACACAGATCTTGTCGTCAAGAAGCCGGTCACAGTGTCGAGGGATCTCCGATTCCTCGATGCGCTCGGCGCGCCGTGTCCGCCGGACAGCCGCCCGCGTCGAGGCAGGCGAGACAACGGTTCCTGGTCTCAGCGCTACGAGCACGCGTTGCCGGTGACCGATCTCCTCCCGATCACCGCGGACAGATCCAACGGGTCCTCGCCGCTTCCAGGCGCTCGTCAGGCCGTGGCGCCGAGGATGCGGGTGGCGGACCGCTCGGCGATCATGATCGTCGGCGCCTGAGTGTTGCCCCGGGTGATGGTGGGCATGACGGAGGCGTCGGCGACGAACAGGCCGGCCACGTCGTGCACGGCCATGGTCCGCGGGTCGACGACGGCGCCGGCGTCGGTGCCCATCCGGCAGGTGCCGACCGGGTGCCACTCGCTGCCGACGTTGCCGCTGATCCAGGCGTCGAGGTCGTCGTCGGACCAGTCCTGTGGGGTGCGGGGCTCGCCGCCGGTGGCCTTGGCCAGCGTGGGGGTGCGGAACAACTCCCGCGCCCGCCGCAGCCCGGCCCGTAGCCGCGCCCGGTCGTTGTCCTCGGTGAGGAAGCCGGGGTCGGCCAGTGGGGCGCTGGCCGGGTCGGCGTCGGCCAGCCGCACCGTGCCCCGGCTGTCCGGATCGAGCAGGCTGACCGCGCAGGTCACGACCGGGTCCTCGATCAGGGTCATCTCAGCGGTCATGCCGAGCAGGGTCAGCGTCAGCTGGATGTCGGCCACCGGGCGGTCGGCTCCGCTGCGCAGCAGGCCGGCCGCCTGGGTGAGCGAGGCCAGCGGACCGCGGCGCAGCAGCTGGTAGTCACGGACATCGGCCTCGGTCAGGGTGTTCCACAGTGGACTGCCGTCGAGGACCGGCCAGACCGGCGTTACCATCGGGTGGTCCTGCAGGTTGGCGCCGACGCCGGCGAGGTCGCGGACCACGGGGATGCCGTGCTCGGCAAGGTGGCCGGCCGGGCCGAGGCCGGAGAGCATCAACAGCTGCGGGCTGCGCAGCGCGCCCGCGCACAGCACCACGCCCCGGCGGGCGAGGACCTCGGTGTCGCCGACGCGCACGCCGAGAGCGCGCTCGCCGTCCAGGATGATCGAAGTGACCTGCTGGCCGGTGGCGACGACCAGGTTCTCCCGGCTGCGGGCCGGCTTGAGGTAGCCGTGCACGACGCTGTGCCGCCGCCCGTCGCGGGTGTTGCTCTGCGCGAGGCCCACGCCCTCGTCGAACGCGCCGTTGAAGTCCTCGACCAGCGGCAGCCCGTGCTCGACCCCGCCCGCCACGAAGGTGAGCGGCAGAGCGCCGGCGTCGCGCACCGAGCTGATCGCCATCGGCCCACCGGTGCCATGCCGGTCGTCGCCGCCGCGGTCGTTGTCCTCGATGTCGCGCAGCATGGGCCGCACGTCGTCCCAGGCCCAGCCGGTCGCGCCCTGGGTCAGCCAGGCGTCGTAGTCCTCGGGACGGCCGTGGAACCACGCCATCATGTTCATGCTGCTGCCGCCGCCCAGCCCGCGGCCCTGCGCCAGCCCGATCCGGCGCCCGCCGAGCGCGGACTGCGGCGTGGTCAGGTCGCCCCACGACATGGGGCCGGTGAGCAGTTGGAACGCGTTCCCCGGCGTGATGGCCTCGGGCTCCTCGCCGGTGGTCGTCCCGGCCTCCAGCAGCAGGACCCGGCAGCGCGGGTCCGCGCTCAGCCGGGCCGCCAGCACGCACCCGGCCGCGCCAGCCCCCACCACGACGAAGCCCGCATCCGTGGGTATGTCTCGGATCACGTCCAGTCACCACATTCAGCTCGGTCAACGAGCTGAAGCGTAGCTCATCTCAGATGAGTCCGACTTCAGTGAGGTGAGCTTGTACGATGTCGTCCCATGGCTACTGGCACGCAGGGACGGCGGGCGGACTACGCGGAGGCGACCCGTCGAGCGATCATCGATGCGGCCCGGGAGTTGTTTGACCGCAAGGGGTTCTTCGGCACGAAGGTCGACGAGATCGCGGAGCTGGCCCGCGTCGCGGCGGGCACCGTCTACGCGGCCGGCGGCAAGCAGGGACTGCTGCGGATCCTGGTCAACGAGTGGGGCACCGCGCCGATCTTGCGGGAGAGCCGGACGCGACTGGCCGAGCTGAGCGACCCGCGGGAGGTGCTGGCGCTGGTGGCCTCGGCCAGCCGCGCGGTGCGCGAGGACCACGGGAGCGTCATCCGCGTGCTGCTGGCGGCCGCCCCGCATGACGAGACGGCCGCCGAGGGGTTGCACGGCACCACCAAGCGCTACCGGGGCACGCTGGCCGCGGTCGCGGAGCACCTGCACGGACTGGGCGCACTCGCCGAGGGCCTGGACGCCCGGCAGGCCACCGACGTGCTGTGGTTCTACTTCGGGTACAGCGGCTACCTGTGCCTCACCGAGGACAACGGGTGGCCGCTCGCGAAGGCCGAGCGCTGGTTGCTCGAGCAGTGCGCCGGAGCGCTGCTGCGGGCAGACACCGGTCAGCAGACCGAGGCGATGGACGAGGCCCAGCCCCAGTAGGGGACGGCCGGAGTACGCCCAGAACCTGTGCGGTCCACCCAGCGCGCGGGCTCAAGGTCGGTGTGGTCCTCCACCAGTGTGCGCCGCCCCGGCGGTACTCGGCGTGCGCCTGCATGCAACTTCACGCTCGTGTCGAGTCAGCCAAGATGGCTTCACTGATGATGCGCACCGCGCGTTCGACGCTCTGCGATGTCGCTTCGGAGGAAGCCTGCTCGGATTCGTAGATGAACGCGGTGGCGCCGCGCCTGCTGCCACAGTAGTCGATGATGCCATGCTCGATCTGTGTTCGTAGGGCCTTCTCGTACCCGTGGCGCTCGAATTCTCCAGAATCGGCGCCGGCGACGGGCAAAAGATGTGTAGTGAGCCCCTGAAGCCTCGGTCGCAGACCCGAAGAAACGGAGTAATCGAAGGCCCAGCCGTTGATGAAAACACGATCGATCCAGCCCTTCAGCAGTGCGGGCATTGACCACCAGTACACAGGAAAGATCAATACGAGATCGGTGGCGCGTTCGAGACGACGGTGCTCACGGACAATCTCGGCTGGGTAGTTGCCACCCTCCTGATATGTCCGGCGATCCGCCAAGGTGAATTTGGGGTCGAACTGCTCCTCGTGCAGGTCGGCGACCTCGACCGCCCGAGGGTGTAGTGCTGTCTTGAGGGTTCCAAGCACGTGATGTGTCAGGGACTGAGGGTCTGGGTTCGCGGCGACTAGCAAGGTCCGCGAGCTGGTGGCGGTGCTCATCACAGTCCTTCCGGTATCTGAAGAAAATGGTTCGTGTCTTTGAACGAGGCGTCCTACGGGCCTGAACCGCCAGGCGATCACCGCCGTTGCCACGCTCCGGCCGCCGCGGCCCGTACGACGTATTCCTCGAAGGTTCGGGGCTCGCGTCCCAGCACGGTGGCAAGGTCATCCGTGGTCTCGGCGGCCAGCCTGCGTTCCATCAGCACGAACATCTCGGAGACGTGATCGGCGTCCTCCTTGCTCAAACCTTCCTCGACCAGCGTCGCCGCGTATTCGGCCGGGGTGATCTGCCGGAAGGCGATGGGCTGTCCGGAGGCCCGGGAGATCAGCTCGACGGCCTCCCTGAAGGTGAGTGCACGTGGTCCGCTCAGCTCGTAGATCCGTCCGGCGTGTCGGCCGCTCTCGGTCAATGCCGCGGTCGCGGCGTCGGCCACGTCCTCGATGTCGATGAACGGCTCGGGGACCTCCCCGGCTGGAAGCGCCAGCTCACCGGCGATCAGCGGCGGGTGAAAGACGTCCTCGTCGAAGTTCTGATCGAAGTTCGACGGCCGTAGGACGGTCCACTCCAGCGAGGAACCACGTACGGCCTCCTCGGCCGACCGCATGTCCAGTCCGAATGTGGAGTCGCCCCAGGTGTCGGCGCCGCGCCCGGAGAGCAGGACCAGCCGGCGCACGCCGGCGGCCTCAGCCCGTACCACGAATTCGTGCACCGGGCCCGGCACTCTCGGGGCTACCACGTAGGCGACGGCGACGTCCTGAAGGGCGGCATCCCAGGTGTCTGGATCGGACCAGTCGAACGGGGTCCGGCTCGATCGGGACGCGGTACGCACCGGTGTGCCGCGCAGCCGCAGCCGGGCGGCGATCCTTCGGCCCGTCTTGCCTGTCGCGCCGAGGACGAGAGTGGCGTCTTTGCTCATGGCACCGATGAAACACGGCCGGATCGGACGATTCCATGGGTAAGAAGCCGGAATACCTGTGCAGTCGTCTAACCTGGCTGAGGTGGACGTGTTCAGTGACCTGATCCGCGGGGTGCGAGCCCACGGCTCGCTGTTCGGTAGCTCGACCCTGTCCCCGCCCTGGGCACTGCACTTCGTGGACGGCGCACCGCTGACCTTGTGCACTGTCCTCACTGGGGCGGGCTGGATCGTGCCCGAACACCATCAGCCCGAACCGCTTCGCGCCCGCGAGACGATCGTTGTGCGCGGGCCTGCGACGTTCACTTTCGTTGACGAGCTCGGGACCCGGGCCGAGCCGATCGCCTGCGGCGAGCACTGCGCGACGCCCGAGCAAGGCGGGACCCGGTACCGGCTCGGGTGGCACGACTCTGGCGAGGGCACCGGTGACAGTCACGGCGCGACGACCCTGATCGTCGGCGCCTATCCGGTCCGCGGCGAGATCAGCCGTCGGCTGCTGGACGCGCTGCCCGTCGTGTTGCGCGTGGACGCCGGGGGCACGGGTGACCCCGTGCTGGACCATCTCGCCGCCGAGGTCTCCCTCGACACACCGGGCCAGCAGGTGGTGCTCGATCGGCTGCTGGACTGGATGCTGGTCTGCACGCTGCGCGAATGGTTGGACCGGCCCGGTGGACAGCCCCCCGCTTGGTGGACCGCCCAGCGAGATCCGGTGGTCGGAGTCGCATTGCGCCTGCTGCACGCCGAACCAGCGGCACCATGGACGGTCAGCGCGCTGGCCCAACGCACCGGGGTGTCGCGTTCGACACTAGCCAAACGGTTCGCCGACCTGGTCGGCGAACCGCCGCTGGCCTACCTCACCCGTTGGCGTATGACGCTCGCGGCAGACCTACTGGTCGAGCAGAAGTCCTCGACCATCGCTCACGTTGCCCGCAGCGTGGGCTACTCCGACCCGTTCGCGTTCAGTGCAGCCTTCAAACGGATCCGAGGCGCCAACCCGAGCGAGTTCCGGCGCGGCGCGACCACAGCCTTCCCAGCAGCTGAGCGGACCGCCCTGGCCCGCACTGGCTCTGGCAGTCAGGACAGCTGAGATTCCCGGACGGGCAAGAAGTCGTCCACCTGCGCGAGCAGTGATCGGCCTGAGCGGCTACGGATTTGCTGTGCCCGTCGCACCAGGTGCTCGCCGACGGCCGGGAGGATGTGGACGACGCGGGTTGCCTCGTCTGCCGAGACTCCCTCGTCAACCAGGAGGAACAGGGCGATCAGCGCGGCGTGCGGGCAGTAGTGCCAGCCGGCGAGGGTCAACGCCGTCTCGGGCCAGGCTGTCCTACCGCCGCGCGGCCGATGGCGTGCCTCGTCGGTCCTCGTGGCTGGGTAGCTGCTACTTCGTGGCCTTGTCGAGGGTGCCGCTGACGTAGAGCAGGCCGCCCATGCGCAAGTCGTCGTTCTTGAGGGGTGGAAGGTCGTTGGCGGCGAACAGGTCTCGGGTGCTGATTGCGTTCAGCGCCCAGCCGTGGTCGGTCAGATAGGGAGCAGCTTCGTTGCGCTCACCGAAATAACGCAGCCTCGCCATGTCGGGATCGAAACCGTGCGCACGCCAGCGTTCGGAGATGCGATGCAGGCCTTCCTTCGTCTTGTCCTCGTCGCCCGGTCGTGGGTTGGGCCTGCTTTCGGTGGCCACCCGGCTTCCCGACGCGCTGAGTTCGGTGATGGTGTCCAACAGGCGGTCCTGCGCCTCAGGCGGCAGGTAGCCCAGCAGGCCTTCGGCGCTCCACGCGCTCGGCCGGGCCGGGTCGAACCCGGCGGTACGCAGTGCGGTGGGCCAATCCTCGCGCAGATCGACCGCGGCCACCCTCCGATCGGCGGTGGGCACAGCACCCAACTCGGCCAGCGCGCGAGTCTTGAACTCGATAACCTGTGGCTGGTCGACCTCATACACCACGGTCCCGGTCGGCCAGGGCAGTCGGTACGCGCGGGAATCCAACCCCGAGGCCAGGATCACGACCTGCGTGATGCCCGAGTTCGTCGCATCGAGGAAGAACTCGTCGTAGAACTTGGTACGCACCTTGGCTCCGTCGATCGCCACCTGCTCGACCAAGTCCTCGGGGGGCAGTTCACCGGTCGCCAGCCGGGTGAGGAGGTCGATGCCGACCGCCCGGACGAGCGGTTCGGCGAACGGGTCGTCGATGAGCGAACGATCCGCGCGGGTCGCTATCGCCCGGGTCATCGCGGCCATGGTCGCGGTCGCGCCGACGCTGGATGCCAGGTCCCAGGTGTCTCCGTCGTACCTGGTGGGAGTCATGTTCTGCCCCAGCTTTCTTTGGACACAGGTCGTGTTCGAGAAGTGGCGTACCACTTTTCAAGGTGCGGCCAGTGACGGTACTCGGCGACGCGGACGGCTTCGCCACGGCGGCAACCTACGCCTCAGCCCGTGGTGAACTGGACTGGGAGTTCCACCAGGCCGCGAAACGGTGAGGCCGGCGGCAGCCGGTGGAGTTCGTCGACCGCCACCGCGAGCCGCAGCCCAGGCAGGCGGCGCAGCAGCGCCCCGATGCCTATCTGTGCCTCCATCCTGGCCAGCGAGACGCCGAGGCAGTAGTGGACTCCGTAGCCGAAGCCGACGTGCGAGCCGCCCTGCCTGCACAGGTCCAGTTTGTCAGGGTCGGCGAAGTGCGCGGGATCGTGGTTGGCCGCGTTGATCACCACACCGACGATCGAACCACGCGGGATGCGCACTCCCTGGTACTCGACGTCCTCGGTGGCGATCCTGGGACTGGCCACCGGGAGCGGTCCGTCGAACCGCAGGAGCTCCTCGACCGCCGAGGACAGCAACTCCGGGTTGGCCCGAAGCAGTGCCAGCTGGTCGGGGTTGGACAGCAACGCCACCATCGCGTTGCCCAGGAAGTCCGCCGTGGTCTGGTGCCCGGCGAACAGCAACAGGAACGTGGTGGCCACGAGTTCCTGCTCTGACAGCGTCCCATCGCGGTCACAGGCATCGACCAGCGCGCTGATGATGTCGTCACCTGGGTGTGCGCGCTTGTCCCGCACCAGGTCGGCAAGGTAGTGGTGCAGTCGCAGCTGGGCCTGCTGCACCGCCGCCCTGTCATCCTCGGGCCTGCGGCTCGCTCCGGACTTCCTGATCACTTCAGTCCAGCCGATGAGCTGCTTGTGGTCGTTTTCCGGTACCCCGAGCAGTTCACAGATCACCATCATCGGCAGGGGTATGGCGAACTCGCTCATCAGCTCGGACCGGCCGTGTGGGAAGAACGCGTCGACCAGTTCGTCCACGATCTCCACCACACGGGGCCGCAGCGCCTCGATCCGGCGCGCCGCGAACGCCTGGGACACAAGCCGGCGCAGCCTGCTGTGCTCGGGGGGATCCGAGTTGAGCATGTTCTTGTTCAACGAAGCCGAGTTCGGGCCGAAGATCCGGAGGTAGTGCTCGCCGGGGCCGTAGAGGTCCTTGGACAGCCTGGGGTCGGTCAGCGCCGCCTTGGCGTCGTCCATCCCAGTGATCAGGTAGGAGTCGAACCGGGGCGAGCCGACCAGGCACACCGGTGTCGTGTCGCGCATCCGCGCGTAAGCAGGATACGGATCGGTGGCGAATTCGCGGGTGTAGAGCTCTGACGCGGGTACGGCGTGCTCGGTCACCTGGGCTCCTCGGTGTCGCCTCGCAGGCTGTGCAGGACGTGGTAGGTGTTGCGGTGCGCGGAGTCACGGAGCTCACCGACCACGCGCAGCAGCTGGTCGCGGTGCTCGCTGCGGCCGAAGGCGTCCAGCCGTTCGCGGTCGGCCCAGTCACTGATGATCAGGTAGCTGCGCGGGTCGTTGATGTCGCGGAGCAGGTCCTGGCGCAGACATCCGTCCAGGGTGCCGATCTGGGTGGCCGCCGAGAGCCACGCCTCCTCGAACTGCTGCTCGCAGCCCTCCCTGGTGCGCATCGCGAGCACGGTACGCACCCTGGTCATCGCGCACCTGCGAAGACCAGGCCCAGGGTGCTCCTGAGCGCGTCGGCGTCGATCGGGTGACTGCGGAACCCAACGTGTCCGTCCGGACGGACCAGGTACAGGGCTGTGCCCGTGACACCGTAGGTCACGCGGAACTCCTCCCCGTTGTCGCGCAGCACTGGGGGGTTGAGCATCTGCGGCACGCGGACATCCGGGCTGAGCAGCAGGTACGTGTCGAGTTCCCCGCACGCCTGCTCACGGACCTCGGCGCACAGCTTCTCCGCGGCGACCACCGTGGACTCGTCGGCCGAGCCGTCCGCGTAGATCAGCAGCGTGTGCCTGGTGCCGCGGAGCAGGTCGCGCAACCGCAGCGGGTGCCCGACACCCTGCCGGTGCAGACCGCCGACATCGGGAGCGCGGTCACCGGGCCGTGGGCCGCTGCCCAGCGCATCGGGGGCGGACACGGACTCGCCGACCAGCGGACTGTCGGGGTAGCTGAGCAGCAAGGACATCTCTTGCAGGAACTGGCGTTTCAGGTCATCGCGGTCCAGCTCGTCGGTGAAGGCCATGCGCACCGCACGCCCGACCACCTCCTGGCCCGCCGGGCGCCGTTCGATCTCGTAGCTGTCCAGCAGCCCGGGCGCGGCGATCCCCCGCACCGCCAGTGCCAGCTTCCAGGCCAGGTTGTAGGCGTCCTGGATCCCGGTGTTCATGCCCTGGCCGCCTGCGGGGGGATGCAGGTGCGCTGCGTCGCCGGCGACGAACACCCGCCCGTCGCCGTACCGGTCCACGATCCCGTGGCTGATCCGGAACACCGAGGACCAGCGCAGGTTGGACGCGCGCGTGCCGGTCGGAGCGAGCTGGTCCAGCGCCGCCTGGACCTCGGCGAGGGTGGGTTCGGCGAGTTCCTCGCTGAACCCTGGCGGGGCGTCCTGCTCGCCGGTCTGCTCGAGGAACCGGGGCGGCGCCATCGTCGCGATCCGGTACCGGGACTCACCGCGCAGCGGGACACACACCAGCATGTTGTCCATCCGGCCGTCGGTTTCGCGGATGAACCGCAGCAAGTGGCCGTCGGGCATGTCCCACTCCACGTCCACGTCGCCGAGCAGGAACAGCTGCGGGAACCGGCCCAGACCGCCCGCGAAGGTCAACCCGAGCAACTCGCGGACCTTGCTGTGCGCACCGTCGCACCCGACCAGGTACTTCGCCCGAACCGTCTCCAGCCCGGCACCGGTTGTCGCGAGCGTGGCCAGCACACCGTCCTCGTCCTGGGTGAACGCGATCAGTTCAGCACCGCGTTGCGGGCGCACTCCCAGGGTGGCCAGCCGTTCGGAGAGGATGCGCTCGGTCTCGTACTGGGGCAGGCCGAGGTGTGCATAGGGCAGCTCCGGCAGCTCCCAGCTCATCCGGTGGACCTCCACGCCGTTGACGAACACCGCCTGGCCGGTCAGCCAGGTCCCGGCGTCCATCGCCTCCCGCGCGATGTCCTGGTCCTCCCAGATCTCCATGGTGCGGCAGTGCACGCCGATCGCCTTGTCGGCCTGCGCGGGCGGTGCGGCCAGCCTGTCCACCACTCGGCACTCGATGCCGCGCCGGGCCAACTCGATGGCGGTGGTCAGCCCGGTGGGGCCTGCCCCGACGACGAGTACGTCTGTTGTCCTGTGCACGTCGGTCTCCCTGGCCTGGGGCACTCGGTTGGTCACGGGCTGAGCCGCGAGGTGGAAGATGCGGCGCCGGAACTCGCGGAGGAACGGCGCGATCGGCTGGGCCTGCTCGGCGTGTGCTGGATCGTCGACCCACTCGGAGAACGCCGCCTCGCTGGCCCACTCGGCGAAGATGTGGTAAGCGTCAGCATCGGCCTCGCGCAGCAATTCCTCGTGAACGTGTCCGGGGACGGCGCCCATCCTGGCGGCGACTTCGGCGTACCCGCGTTCGAACTCCCGGCGCCTGGGTGTCGGTACGGCGACCGTGAGATCCACGCAGATTGCCGATCCGCTGCCGTCGAGAGCGCGCATCACTTGGTAGCTCGGGGCTTCATCGGTCTCGCACAGTGGACGAACGGCGTCGGCCAGGCACGCGGCGACCGGTCCGTTCTGGTAGTCGCGCAATGCGGATTCGTCGGTCCAGTCAGTGACGAGGACGAACACGCGCGGATCGACGGCGTCGCGGAGCGCGTTGCGGGTGAGGTTGCCGGCAAGCACGCCGATCTGCCCGGCGACCTCACGCCACACCGCTCGCACGGCGTCTTCGCACCCCGGACGCGCGCGCACCCTGAGCACTGCCCTGATCATGACATCTCCTCAGATGGCCTGCGCAGCACGATGGAGCTGTTGAACCCGCCGTAGCCGCGCGCGGTGACCAGGACGACGTCGACGGGCATCCGGCGAGGCTCGCGAACGAAGTCGAGGCCGTAGGTGGGAACGGGGTTGGTGAGGTTGCCGACTGCCGGGACCACGCCGTCCCGCATGGCGAGCACCCCTACGACCAGGTTCAGCGCGGACCCGCCCGCGCAGAGCCGCCCGATGAGGCCCTGCGGCGCCGTCACCGGAACGCTCTCGGCGCGGGGGCCGAAGGTGTCCCGGATCGCGCGCACCTCCAGTGCGTCGAGGTCAGGGCTGCCCGCTCCGTCGGCGAGCACGAGGTCTACGGCCTCCGGCGAGAGCCCGGCGTCCTCGATGGCCAGCCGCATGCACCTGGTCAACTGCGTGCTGTCCTCGGCCGGGCGCCAGAGGTGGTGCGCGTCGTGTGTGGCCGCGTAGCCGGCCACCTCGGCGTACACCCGCGCGGTGCCCCTGCCTTTGGCCTCGGCGGCGTCCTCGAGAACCAGGACGGCGCCGCCCTCTCCCGGCGCGTACCCGTTGGCCTCGACGTCGAATGGCTTGTAGCCGCCTCGCGGATCGCGGCTGGTGGTCATCCGCCCGCTGGCCGACTGGCAGGCGAGCGAGTACGGGCACAGCGGTGCCTCGGTGCCGCCGACGAGCATGACCGACGTACCGCGCCGGATGGACCTGCGCGCCTGGCCGACGCTGTCCAGTCCGCCCGCGCCGTCGGTGACGACCACACTGGACGGACCTTTGGTTCCGTGCCTGATCGACACCTGCCCGGTGTTCGCCGCGTAGAACCAGGCGATCGACTGGTAGGCGCTGACCGCTCGCCGGCCCTGCGCCCACAGCGCCTGGATCTCCCGCTGGCCGAACTCCACCCCGCCGGAGCCGCTGCCGAAGGCGACACCGATGTCGTACTGGTCCTGTCCGGCCACGTCGTAGCCGGCATCGGTGAGGGCGAGCTCCGTGGCGGCCAGTGCCATTTGGGTCCACCGGTCGGTCTGCACGGCGAGGCGGTTGTCGATGTAGTCCTCGACGCGGAAACCGTGCACCTGACCTGCGATGCAGGTGTCGTACCCGCTCGCGTCGAATGCCTCGATCGGGCTGACGTGCAGCTCGCCGCCCATGGTGGACCGCCAGTACGCTTCGGTCCCGATGCCGCTGGGTGCGAGGACACCGACTCCGGTGATCACCGTCGCGTTCACCGCGACCAGCCCGGCTTGGCCAACAGGATCGCCGACTGGAAGCCGCCGAAGCCGCTGCCCACGGACAGCACGACGTCAACCGCCTGGTCGCGCGCTGTCCTGGGTACGTAGTCCAGGTCGCACAACGGATCCGGCTGTTCGTAGTTGGCGGTGGGCGGGACCACCCCGTTCTCGATTGCGAGCGCGCACGCGGCGAGCTCGATCGCGCCGATCGCGCCGAGCGAGTGCCCGACCATGGACTTGATCGAGCTCACCGGTACCTGGTAGGCGTGCTCCCCCAGGCTGCGCTTGAACGCCGCGGTCTCGTGCACGTCGTTCTGCCTGGTGCCGGATCCGTGTGCGTTGACGTAGCTGATGTCCTCGGCTCGCATCCGCGCCTGACCCAGTGCGCGGCTGATCGCCTCGGCCATCTCGGCGCCGTCGGGCCGGAGCCCGGTCATGTGGAAGGCGTTGCAGCGGTTGGCGTACCCGGTGATTGTGCAGTACACGTGCGCACCGCGGCGCCTGGCGTGCTCGGCGTCCTCGACCACGAGCACCGCGGCGCCCTCCCCCATCACGAACCCGTCCCTGGTGGCGTCGAAGGGGCGGGAGGCGTGGGCCGGATCGCTGTTGCGCGCCGAGGTCGCCTTGATGGCGTCGAAGCAGGCCATGGTGATCGGGGAGATCGGTGCGTCACTCGCGCCCGCGATCACCACGTCGGCATCGCCGTCCTCGACCAGCTGGTGGGCGTATCCCACCGCGTCGATGCCGGAGGTGCACCCGGTGGAGATCACGGCGGCCGGGCCGTTGGCGCCGAACCGGATGGCGACCTCGGCCGCCATGCTGCTGGGCACCAGCGCCTCGTACAGGAACCTACTGGCGTAGCGGGGATCCACCAGCCACTTGCGGCCACCATCGGAGAGCGCCACGTACTCGTCCTCGAGCCGGGTGGTGGCACCGACGGCGCTGCCCATGGCGACGGCCAGCCGGTTGTGGTCGACCGAGCCCTTGGTGAGTTCGAGCCCACTGTCGGCGACCGCCTCGCTCGCGGCGACCAGCGCGAACTGGATGAAGCGGTCGTTGCGGTGGATCTCCTGTGGGGTGAGCCCGGCCGCGAGTGGGTCGAAGTCGCATTCGGCTGCGATCTGGGAACGGAACGGTTCCGGGTCGAAGAACGAGATCCGGCGGGTCGCGGTCCGGCCACTAGTGATCAACTGCCAGAATTCCTTGCACCCGTTGCCCCCTGGGGCCACCACACCGACGCCAGTGATCACTGACGCCCGCCCGCGCCTGGTCATCCCGAGACCTCGCCTGGCAGGGGCTCGGTGTCGACGTGGCCGAGTTCGGGCCGGGGCGCGAGCGGGCTCAGGCTGAACACCAGGAATGCCGTGGCACCACTGTCGTTGACCAGCCGGTGCCGGACGCCGACGGGGATGAGCACGCCCTCCTCGGCCCCCAGTTGCCGCGGGTTCCCGTCCAACCGCAACGTGATCGCGCCACGCACGCAGTAGAGGAACTCCTCGGAGTACGGGTGCCAGTGCTCGGTGACCACCTCGCCGGGGTCGAGTGTCAGGGTGCCGAGAAAGCCGGAGGTGGCGCCGGTCGTGGCGGGGGACAGCAGGGTCCTGATGTCGCCGCCACGGCGCCGGTTCGGTGGGACGTCGTGACGGGACACGATGCGGATGTCATCGGCCCGGTTGGCCTTGTTTGGCGGAGTGGTGCTCATGAGGCCCGTCCCGCGGCGCGCTCGACCCTGCGCGCGATGATGTCCAGTTGGATCCGGGAGTTCTTGTTGATGCGGTCGGTCATCGCGGCGTCGTCGAGCGGTGCGTCCGGGCGCATCGCGAAGTCCTGCACCCACCGCATCTGGGTTGCCCCACCGACTTCCTGATAGATCCACTCGATGTCCATGTACTGGAACGGCCCCTTCTCGACCCGGTGCGCCACCACCTTGTACTGCTCGGGATACATGGTCCGTTCGGACACCCAGCTCCAGACGGTGCCGTTCTCGTCGGGGTGCATGGAAAGCCTGAACGTCAGGGTGTTTCCCTCGTGGGCAAGGATTTCCGCCGAGGCGTACTCGGTGAACAGGTTCGGCCAGGACGCCACGTCGTTGGTCATGAACCAGACCACGTCGATCGGTGCCTTGATGAGCACCGAGTTGTCGGTGTGTCCGCTCATGCCACGTTCACCTGGTCGAGCCGCTCGTTGACGGCGGCGACGAGATCGGCGAACGGGGCGTGTTGCAGGCCCTCGTCGGGCAGCTCGAACCCGTATCGCGTCTCGAGCGCTGCCTGCACGGCCAGGAATGCCAGCGAATCCAGCCCGGCCGCCTCGAGTGTCAGGCTCGCGTCCGTGGTGCGGTCGGCTGCCGGGAGCCCAGCTTTGTCCTCGAGGATGTCCATCAGGTCCTCGAGGTGGAACGGTTGCGCGCTCATGGTGCCGCAGCTTCCTTCTCCTGGGTCGCCCTCGCGTCGGCGAGATGGACCGTGTGCTCGTCGCCCTGGTTGCGTGAGAGCGACCTCGGGCGGCCCGGGAGCACCTGTCGGCTTTCCGCAAGCCCTTCAGGCGCGGGGGTAAGTTCGATCGTGGCCATGGTCATCAGCCGTCAACGCGCCAGCGGTAGAACTCCTTGGCCACCGCGTCCACAGGACTGCGCCAGCTCTGCGGGTTGTACGCGCTGATGAACGGGCTCAGGTCGTCCACGATCTTGGCGAACGCCGGCTTGCCGTGGTTGTCCTGCACGGCGCGGGCGAGCGATGCGTCGGTCCGCTCCATCAGGTGCAGGTAGACGTCCTCCAGCGAGTACAGCCAGCGTCCGGCGACACCCATCTCGACCGGCAGCGGCCCGGCGTCGGACTCGCCGAAGATACGGGCGACATCGGGCTCGGCACCGGGTTTGATGCGTGCCACGATGACCGTTTGAAATGTGGGACCTGGTGCTGCTTTCGTCGCAGGAACCCAGTTGTAGAACTCCTTGGAGACGGCGTCGGCCGGCACTTTCCAGTTCTTCGAGTACGGCGTCACGTACGGCGCGATGGCCTCGCCGATCTGTTTGAAGGTGGGTAGCCCGCGGGCCTTGCTCAACGAGGTCTTCGGGTCTACGTTGCGCTCGATCACGTGCACGTAGAGGTCATCCAGCGAGTACAGGGCACGCCCAATCACACCGAAGTCCTGCGGTCGCGTCGTCCTGTCATTGTGGGCAAAGACCTCGGCAACCTTGTCCTCGCTACCCGGAACGATGCGCGCAACAATAACGCTTCGATAGTTCATACCACCCGTCCATGTCATCATCTGCCATGCCATCATCTGCGGCCAGAAAATTCTCACGCTACTTGCGGCCGTACGCAGCAGAAAAAGTGGGCGCCCAGCACTGAACTCACGGGCACCTAGAGCACACTTGGAAAGTTTCTTGAAATTCTGCGGACACCTTGGCTTTGGCAGCGCAAGTCAGGAGAGTCCAGGCGGCACCGAAGACGCGCACGTGCTCCCCCGCAGCTCAGGCGCCCATGGCGGCCACCGTGCCTACCGGGAGAAATCGTATTCTCGCCCCACAGAATCCCCGGGCGTACCGACCATCACCGCCGCGAGCCGAGCCAGTCCGATCGCAGTGGTTCCAGGACGCCGGTCGAGCCCTGCTGTCGACAACAGCCGGCCAACCGCACCGTTCGCAACGCCCATCCCACTGTCATTACTCCTCGCTAAATCAGCACGCCTATTCCAGTTTCTCGCCGAGGTGGCCACACGGCAAGAAGCCGCCTTCCTGGCCCCTCTCCAAATTCTCCTTCACCTGGAGGGAGCTCGCCTCGGGCTTGGTTCACCTTCCTTTGCCGACTCGATCGGCTGGCGCCAGCCGCCGCAACAGGCCGCCTGGTTCGTTGGCCAAGTCAGCTCACTTCGCATGTCACCGAGAGGCGAATCGCCCGTAGCCGGTGAACATCTCGTTTTCAAACTCACGTAGTGGTGTTGGGGTGTACTGGCCCAGGCACCCACACCCGATCAGGCGACGCACCTGCAGCCGATCCTGGTGCCCGGCATCCACTCGCAATCCCTGCCCCATCGCATTGACCAGTTCAACCCAGTCAGCACCTGCGAGTTTCCCCACGGCCTCGCCACCCCGCTTGCCTGCCCTGGACGACGCCGACTGGCTCACCCGCACCCAGCGCACCATTCGGGCCGCCAACCCTCCGCGATCCTGTTCGGCCCCAACGCAAGCCGCACGTCCCCGTGTCGGCACGGGTGCAGGATCCTCAACGCGGTGGTGTCCGCGATCGCGTCGCCGAAGATGTCGGTCGTCGCCTCACTAGCCCGCGGCCAGTCGCGGCGCCACCGGCCGGTGTCCGCGTCGAGGCGAGGCCGGTGCCCACGGGGTCTTGCCCCACGGCTTGGCCACCGACAGCCAGGTCATGAACAGAAACGCGGCGATGTTCAAGCCTGCGCCGTAGGCCAGTTGACCGGCGACCGGGCTCTCCACTCCCCGCGTGCTCGCGGCGATGCTGTCTTCCACCCAGGTCCCCAAGCCGAACGTGCTGTAGCCGATGACGGCCACGGTGAGCACCAGCTTGACCAGAACCCACCAGTACCGGGCCAGTCCCCACGGCGTCACCAGGCACAGCAACACCCCGCTGGCCAGCGCAGCGAACGCGATCGGGATGACCACGAACCCATCGACCTGGTCGATCATCTGGTAGCACACCTGTCGGACCTCGGCACTGGCGGTGTACCCGGCCGTCATCGCCAGCACCACGTTCGCGGCGCCGGCGCCCATCCAGCCCACCGACACCGCCACGTGCACGAACACCAACAGCTGACGAGTCCGCTTCCCCACCCCACGCCCCATGGCAACTAGTGTGCTGGGGCGCAGGCTCACCCGCACAACGATGGTTCAGGACCCCCGCAGCGGCTGGGGCAGGCAAGTCGAAGTACCCCGCCGAGCAGTTCCGCAGGGACGCGGTCGAGCTCGCTCGTTCCTCGGATCATCCGCTGCGGCAGGTCGCCCGCGAGCTGGACGGACATATTTCTCGGCACGTACCGGGATCCCCATGTCTGCGCTTTTCGTAGACATGGGGATCCCGGGGTTCGTGTGGAGCTGAGGGGAATCGAACCCTGCCTGTACGTCGACGGGACAGCACGGTCAGGCCCCGCACCGCAGCCAGCCGAGCCCGACGCTTGGGAGGTTCCGCGGTGTCAATGCCACCTATACATGCAGATCGGATTCGATGCGCTTGAGGTGATGCCGAGCCAATGCGAGGTTCGCCGAGTCTCTTTCCAGCACCAGGTACAGGAACAGTGAACTTCTGGACTTCACGTTGTCCAGCAGCCGGACCAGGTGGTACTGACGGTGCAACGTGATCAGAATATCTTCGATGCTGTCATTGAGCGCGAGCGCGGACATCACCCGGAGCTCCGACCGAACGACCTCGGTGTTGCCGGCCGCCGCGATCTCCAGGTTCAGCCAGTCACCTCCGCCACTGGCGCCGAGCGACATTCCGCTTTCATAGTCAACCAGCGCAACACCGATAGCGCCGGCGATGGACATGGCTTCCTTCAATGCCGTATCGATGTTCATCATCAAACGTCACTTCCTTCAATCAACTGGCGGTCGAGGCGGCGCGGCAAAACACGCCACACCTCGACCGCGTACTGATACATCTCGGCGCAGACAGCGCCATCGACGAGAGCGAAGAATCAAAGACGAACACATGCGCGATGCTCTCCCGCCACCCCACACGCGGGCACCACACATTCCCGGTAAAGCGACGAGGAAAACAGAGGCGAGGCAAGTGCGTCCAGCAGGCGTGATGTTCCCCGTAGCAGGGCCGGGGCGACGTCGTCCGCTGCGGACGGCAGCACATCGATGAATTCGACGACGACGTGTTCATTGATGTCGCCGGCTGCGGTGGCGAACGTCCCGTCCCGCACTGCCGCCACGGCAAGGATCTGAAGTTCGGTGGACGCGACGGTACCGCGGATGACAAGCGCCGCTTGACGGGGCCGCGTCCTGACGCTCGCTCGCAGACCTTGTTCTGCTCCCCCTCACCGATCCTGCCCGAGCGCAGCAGCAGCGTCTCCGCTCCGGGCGAGCCGGGGCCGTACTCCGCCAAAGCGTGTGCCAGGGCATCGAATGTGGCTCGATAGTCGCGTCTCAGAGGGCCCTCCGCGCAAACTCGAGGTCTACAGAACGGGGACATCCAGCGAACTGGTCATTTAATCGCGTTTACCCTTTCATCGAAAAAGCTACCACGAGCGTTACTTCCCATCTGCGCATTACACGATCGGGTGAACAATTCAGTTCGGGTAACACATTCACGACTGACTTGTCGCCGACTACCTACCTCAGACACAACCTGAATACTTCTGATTTGCCGTGAACCGCGAGTCTGGTGTCAGACAACCAACGGACATGGCGAGGCGCCACAACGCTCGACCGACGGGTCGGGCCAAAACTCCATGTCAGAAGCCTGGGGCAGTGCCCCCAGATCGGGGGCGGGTTCCACCCAACAAACGACGAGAGGCCCATACTCGCATTTTCCAGCGAGCATCGGTCCCTTAGACTCGAGTGGAGCCGAAATGAGAGATCGCGCCAGAAGAACCGGACCGAGACCCCACGTAAACAATCAATGGGACCGTCATGACGTCGGCTCCATCGTTCGTGCGGTGAGCTGGTCCGGCACCGAGTGCCTCCACGTGCAGCAGGGTGTGGTCATGGCCTGGCAGAGCGTCCCGATCATCCGCGGTTGGCGCTCACGGTGGCCAGCGGCGCGGCCCGTAGCGAACGTGCGGTGGTCTCGATGCTGTCGCGCAGCACCGCCGCGAACTCGCCTGTCATCTCCACACCCCTTGCTGCCAACAGACGCGCAGGCATCCGCCGACGCGACCGCCCGATGATCCCAAGACTTAAAGAATTTCGCAAGTACCGAGTTGTGCGGAACGTATCACAGCAGCGAGGTGGGGACGTCGACGGGTGGGTCGCGCATGCCGAAAACCGCATCCGCACAGGTCAAGCGGCATCTCAACCCATCGATGACTCCGCCGGGACAGGTCAGGCGGACTGCATGCTCAGCCGCCGTAAACGATCAGCAGGCTGTACGCAGCGGGGACCGCCTCGCCCTTGCATCGCGACTGGCCGGTCGGTGGCCGAGGTGGAGGCCGCGCTGCGGCCCTCACACCGTCGCTGGCGCCTGCCGCACCAGGCGTCAGACCGCGGAGAGCAGGGCGTCCAGCGGCTGCGGCATCTGGTCAAGGTTGATCGTCTCGGTCAGCAGGCGGGCGTAGCGGAGCTTGCGCTGCGAGCCTGCACCGAGGAAGCGCCGCAACTGCGCCGCCTCGTCCTTTCCCCGCCACGCGGGCTGCCGCTGGATGGTGCGGAACGCCCCGAGATCCCCGTGCGCGGCGAGGACTTCCATGACCTGTGCGGGTCCGGCGGTGCGGATGAGCTCATCCTCCAAGTCCTCGACACAGACGAAGAAGCCCAGTCGCTCCAGGTCGGCGCGCGAGCTGGGCGTCCCGAGGCCGGCCGTAGCTAGGCCCCGCTGGACGATGTGTGCCTCGCCGGCGTCGCAGAGCCCGGCGAGGCGTGCACCGGTCCCCTCAGGGCCGAATCGCCGCAGGTAACGTGCGACGCCATGGGCTCCGCCGACGGGCAGGACCACGATGCCCTCGGCCGCCAGATCCCGGCCACGCCGTACGGCGAGAGTCTCGACGGCGATCTGGTCGCTCACCCCCTCGACAAGCACAACGACACGGGCGCTTTCCGCCCGAGCCGGCGCCACAGCCGTCGCCTCGGTCGCCGCCGCTGGCCCGGTCACGTAACCGGCGAGGAGATCCTTGCCGCCGTCCGCCCGCATTGCTCCACTGTCAACCATGACCGCTGGCAGGCGCTACTCGGTTTCGCGGGAGGCAGCACAGCCGTTTGCCCTGCCCACCGCAAGAAGGCTGAGTCGGGAACCAGCTGACACAGCGGAAGTACGGTGAACAGCCCTCATCATGTTTCCGGTAGCCGCCCGGGGTGCCAGACGGCCGAGGGCGATCGCGAGCCGCCGCTTCTTCGTTCGTGGCAGGCATCCAGCAGCTTTTCGCCGAGCTCGGTCACGATGTGGCGCATGAGGTTGCCGCGACGGACACTGCAGATCAGGCCAGCGTGGCGCAGCACGGTGGCGTGCTTGCTCGCGGCGGCGGGTGAGGCATGAATGCACTCGGCCAGGTCCGTGGTGGAGCGCGGCACGCGCAGTGCCCGCAGGACCTGCGCTCGGGTACCGCCGAGGAGACTGGCCAGTGCTGCCGGATCCTCGGCTGGGGCGGCGGCGTCGGTGATGGGGTAGACCAGCACGGGTGGGAGCTCGGGGTCGATGAAGGCCACCGGAGCGCCCCAGCAGAAGTACGAGGGAATGAGCGTCAAGCCGCGCCCGCCCAACTGGATCTCGCGATCAACGAGGTAGTCGGCGTGCAGGACGGGCGGGACCCACCAAATGCACTCCGACAGGTTGTTGAGCAGCCCCTCGATGCCCTTGGCTGCGATGTCCTGAGACCGCAGGGTCCGGTCGTTGCGGACCACTCGGTCGATGCCGGACCAGTGCGGGGCCAGGACCAGGTCGTGGTACCAGGACATCGCGTCTCCCAATGCGTGCACCGCGTCAAGATCGCCGGTGCCGAGCCGGCAGACCTCGGCTGATGGCTGTCGGCCGAGGTAGGGCGACGTCAGTTCGACGGCCAGCCGGCTGACCGGGGTGCTGAGCACGGTGTCCAGTGAGGTGGTGAAGTCGTCGGTGTCCTGGTACGGCGTGAGGAAGTCCGGGAAGGATCCCCGTGCCGGTGTCAGTTCGGTGAGCAGCGTGAGGTGATGGCGGCTGTGAGGATGGTGGTTCAGGCGTTCGAGCGCCGAGGTTCGCCACAGACTGTGGCGGGCCGGGATGTGGCGGTGCTGGATGACATGCAGGCTGAGCACCAGCTCCCAGGTTGGGTGTGGGTGGGTGGCGATGCGGGTACGTGCCAGATCGCCGGCGGTGAAATGCAGCCGCAGCGCCATGATGATCCCTCGGTTCGCCTCCGTGTCGCGTTGTGGCCACCGAGTTTTCCACCTCGTTCAATACTGTGGACCGCCGATCGGCGCAACAGCACTCTGGTGTCACTGGTCCCGACGTGATGAGGGGTACGCCGGGGCCGAATGTGATAGTGGATCACTTTCGTCATGCTGCTGGTCCCGACGCGTCGAGGGGGCGCCGGGGCCGCATACGACAGGGAATCACTTTCATCACGTGTCTGGTTCCGGCACTCCGAGGAGGCTGCCGGAACCAGACACGACAATGACGCATTTCGGCCATACGCCCGTGATGCAGCAGGGCACTGGGCAGGACGTAACTGGTTGACCGCAGGATCGCTTATCGACCTGGTCTTCCTGACTCGACCGCGGTGACGAGCCGCAGGCCTGCCAGGAGAGTACTGCGCACCTCCTGCAGGTACACGGCGGTAGACCAGATCCGGCCCCCGACCTTCGGCGGTGCGCCGATGGTTTCGACGCACAACTCGTGCGGCAGACCCAACACGCGAACAGCGTCGAAGTGCTGGTACGTCGCGTACAGGTGCGTGGTCACCACCAACAGTCGTGCTTTCGGGGGGAACGCCAGCACGCTTGCTGCCTGCTGGTAGGTGTCGGCGGTATTGGCCACGCGTTGCTCGGGCTGGCTGCTGCGAGCAGCGAACACGTGCATCTCAGGGTGACCGGTTCGCCGAGCGTGCAGCTGAGCCAAACGCGGCGCTGATGCCCGATCACCGTCGAGCTCGATGGTCCACGCCCGTTCGGACGGGAACTCCCGCGTGGCGAGCTCAAGCAACAGGTCAACTTCGGTCGTGGCGTTCGGCGCGAACTCAGCCGCCACGGCGAATTCCGCCTCCCGCAGGTCGCGGAACGATCCGAGCAAGCAGATGCCCCCTGTCTCGATATGGGCTTCCGTCAGTAGCCTGGACAGGTGCTCGGTTCGTCTGCGGCAGCCCGCTGCCAGGCCGCCGAGGACGAACACCCAGTCGTAGTGCGCCTCCGCCGGTAGTGCGTGGTCGCAGAGGCCGAGCTGCTCGACCGCCACCATGGCGCGCTCGCTGTCGAAGCCGCCGCCGTCCTGGATGTCCAGCCGACTGGCTCCCTGGCGGCGGTCCCACACAGCCGAGAACTCGACCAATGTCGCCAGCACCTCCGGCAGCTCGCCCCCTGGCCAGGTGCCCCCGAACTGCTCGACCAACCCGCGCAGCGCCGGGTTTCTGACGAACTCGCGCACGCGGCTGACTGGGTCGTCGCCTGGGACGAACCTCAGTGGCCGGGGCGCGATCATCGAGAACTCCTCCAAACTGGCGGCTGCTTACCTCGTGGACGTGGTATAGCAGCACAGTGCGGCACGCCCTGACCGGCCCGGCAGGTCGGTTGGTGCGAGAGCGGGCCGCGCCATGAACCTCACAATCGTCGACATCTGCTCACCACGACACCCAACCCACTATGAGGCAACCCTCCGCTCAGCCTGACGGGCGGTACCGGTCGGGTGATCGCCCTTGTCCCAGTACTGGACGCCCAGGCTCACGAGTGCGTTGGCGTGGTGGTAGCGGTGGCTGTGGTTGGTGGGTTCGGCGCGTTCCAGCTGGTCGAAATCGATCGACACCGTCACGAATGGACAGACACTGAACCTCTACATCCCGCCCCGACAAAGTACCGCTAGCCGAGCACACCGACGAGCCAGCAGCCACAAGGGCGGTACACAGACATACAGGCTCGCGAGGGAATTCGACCCTGAGCCGAACTCACGGCACGGCCGCAACAAATCAATTAGTGGCATGGACCTTGAAGCTCATCCGCGGAAATGAATCCATTGAGAATAGCAGCCTTTCCAAGGCCGACTTCCTGCCACGGGTAAACGCAGTACGTTCCGTCATCGGTAACGTGATGCGGGTTCTCGTAGGTGATAGTGGAGTGGATGAGCTGGATTGATGCGCCACAGTTCTTGTAGTAGACCTGACCATACCAGGTGACATACCGCCCGCAGTCAGCTACTTGCGGCGCCGTTCGATTACCTTCAGCGAAAGCCGCGGGCGCGAAAATGACACTGGCGATGAGCGCGGAACTTACCAGCACCCCCTGGACAGATTGACCAGACTTCGGGACATGAGGACCACTTCCTTGTTTCATAGTTTCAATTAATTGACACCGACCACCCGGCAGGCGCCTCGGTTTCGACAGCGTCAAGACCTGATCGAACCCGCCACTAACCCGCGGGGCAGACTCGCGGGAGTCACCTGCCACAGCGCGTGCATGACCGGGTCACGTTGCAGGGCTGCCTGATGCGGCCACGGCGCCAGCTCCTGTTTACGCCAAACGGGTTGTTCAGTGTCGGGCGCTGAATGCTGAACGCTCAGTTCTGAACAACGAGGAGCGCCGGAAGGAGTAGCCCCACGACCCCTTCGCAGCTGTAGCGCGATGGGCTGATGGCACTGTGGGTGTTGTCGCGTGCCTGATCCAGTGCGGACACGAGCACCTGGCGGCAGGTCAGCCGGGAGAACCGACTCCCCGCGGGCAGCAGTTGTCGTGCGCGTTCGCGCAGCCATCGCCAGCGGTCCTCACCCGGATGCTCACCGCATCCCGCCCCTGCGCCGATCCGGCTTCGATCACGAGCAGTCCGAAAGTGCGAGCCCTCGATGGGCTCAGATCGGGCTGCGGCTCGACTTCTTGACCAGATCGGAGGTCTATCAGCGGTCCCTCGATGCCATCAGGTCCGGTGCCCACCGGATAGTGCGTTCGACTGGGGGCGTCATTCATGCTGGACCTGGCGACCACGGCTCCTTGAGCAGGAACTACAAGAAGGTAACGGGTGCTCTCCACGTCCGTGGAGGTGGATCAGCGCTGGGACGCCGAAGCCGGATCTCGTTCGGTGCTCTTCACGGGCGTGGGCGTCACTCGGGCGAGGGGAGCATCTGGCGGGTACGGGTCAGGGGTTGCGTGGCGCCTGCTGGGATCACTGGTGCACCGAGTCGGCCTGCGGCGACGTTGCTGGCGGGGCTGGGCGAATGGCCTCGCGTGTACGTAGCGATGCTCTACCATCACCCCGTGTCACCAGTAACGCTGGCGGCGCCGCATGGCGGTGGAAGGCCTGCGGGCACATCAGGGGCCCGACGGCCAGTGGTACTACCGCCCGATCGAGCCCAGCCCACCCTCGCAGACGCCGCAGGATCCGCCCTACCCTCCGCCCCCGGGACCGGACTACTTCGGCCGTCCCTAGAACCCCGCAGGAGACCGAACGTGTCACCACGAGCCCTCGCCGTCCTGGCCTGGATTCTGCTCGCCACCGGGGTATTGGCGGTCGTCGCGGGCGGGATGGTGGAGTTCACCACGATCTCCCGCACCGTGGACACCCCGCACGGACCCGCCGTCATCACCTGCGGCACCCCCTGGCCACCAGGGCACACCTCAGCTCTGCGCTGGCATTCCGAGGTCCTTGACGCCCTGCAGGCGTACCCGGTCGAGATGCGCGAGATCGCCGCCAACGCCTGGGACGCCGACTGCACCACCGCGGTCGGGCTGTCCGGCGCGCTCGGCGCCACCCTGTTCGCGGGCGGTCTCCTGCTGGCCCTGGGCGGCGGTGTGCTCCTAGTGGTCCGCGCTCAGCGCAGGCCACCAACAGCCTGGATCCAGCCACCCGCGTGACCCACTTGGCCATGGACGCGGCATCAGCGCAGGCCAGCCCGATGGCTGAGCCAGACTCGGTGCGACTGTCGATTCGGTCAGCGGTAGTCCTGGATGGCGTCGTCCCAGACGATTTCTCCTCGCTCGAACACCTGATGATAGGCGCGGCCGTCCTCGACCTCGTCGGCGACCGGGTAGCCATAGTCACCGGCCTCCGCGCCGTGCCGCTGCCACTTCTCGTAGATCTTGAGCATTACCGCATGTGCTCCGTTCGAGCGCGCGGGGTGAGCGATGATCGTTCCGCCCTGGAAGTCCTGGTGCCGGCCGGCGCCGTCTGAGGTGGCCTGCACGTCGCTGACGGGATAGCCGAGCGGTCCCGTCTCGTTTTTCCTCGCTGCCCAGGTCGCGAAGAACTCGTCGGAGATCGGGTGCGCTCCGTGGGAACGCTGCGGGTGCCAGTACAGCTGGCCGTGCTGAAATTTCTGGCGGCGGCCATCCTGGTCCGGGTTGCGCTCCTCGTCGCCTGTCGGGAATCCGAGTTGTCCGATCTCTGCCTGCAGCGCAGCCCACTTCAGGCCGATCTCGCCCAAGATGGTGTGCGCGCCGGTGTCCTGGCTCCAGTAGATCCTGTCGGAGTACCGCGTGTCGGGGGTGTCGAAGACCGCGAACTGGCCACGGCCGTCCGCGGTGGCGGTCACGGGCCCCAGCGGGCAGCCAAGTGTGGCATCTTTACGCGCCCGTTCCTGTAGGTACTTCTCCAGAATCGGCCCGTGGGCCAGCCACGGCCCACCGCACGACCGGCGCTGCCCGTCTGCCAGTGCCGCCGGCGCGGGGATGGTGGTGTCGCTGCTGACGGTCAGCGCCACGATGACGGTGGCGGCGGCGATGAGCAGTGTCCTCTTCATGCCGGGGGTTAGCCCGGTGTGGAAGTTGACGCCGCCGTACACGTCGCGGGCCTGCATCACCGGGCCGGTCACGTGGGCGGCTACGTTTTTGTGGACCTGCGGTGCACTGCCGGGCACGGGTTCGTTCGGCCGTTGCGGCTGGTTCACCGCCACCCCCGATCATGTTGGGCGCCAGGCGTCCAGGGTCCTCCAGGGGAACCCTCAGTGCGCCGAATACACCGGAGTTCACCCGTCCGCATCAGATCTGTCTGTTGCCCATGGAGATCGTCGACGTGTCGAGGTTCAAACCCATGTCGGAACAGGAGTCGATGGCAGCGGGACAACCTTCACTGACACCAGGCAACGCCTCAGGCGACCAGGCGCAGCCAAGCCGCCGCGAGGGCGGCGTGACCGGCCGGTGTCGGGTGCACGCCGTCCGCGGCCCAGTACTCCGGCCCGGTCGTCACGGCGAGTTCGGCGAACATGTCGTCGGCGGCGAGCAGGTGCGCGCCGTACTTGCGGGCGAGCTCGTGCACGGCCTGGATTTTCGGGTCCAGGTCGGCGCGCCACTCCTTCCGCTCAGTCTCGCCAACGTGCGTGTCGACGACCTGGATCAGGACGCGGATCGGCAGGAGGAACGGCTCGATGAGGATCAGCTCCGTGCCCGCCTCGGCCAGCGGCGCGAGCAGGCGGTCGTAACCTGCGGCGTAGTCCTCAGCGGGGATCACGTAGCCGTCCGGGTCGTACGTGTGCCAGCCCATGTCATTGACGCCGACGAGGATCGACACCACGTCCGGGCGCGCGTCGAGCACGTCCGCCTGCCAGCGGGCTTCGAGGTCCATCACCTTGTGGCCAGCGATCCCGGTGTTCAGCCAGGTCACGGCCCGGTCCGGGTGCTGGAGTCCCCACTCGCCCGCGATGCGCAGCGGGTAGCCGAACCCGAGGCCGTCCTCGCTCTCCAACCGCTGGCAGTCGGTGATCGAATCGCCGGTGAACATCACGGTGGTTCCCGGGCGAAGAGTGATCGTCATGTGTGCTCCTGGAACTCGATTACGGGGTAGCTGTTCAGATCTGGATTTCCGGGCTGCCAAACCATTGGCTGACGGCCCGCTCGAACCCGTCACGATCAGGGTTGCGATCACCAGCCCAGGCGATTACGCCGTCAGGTCGGACAAGCACGGCGCCCAATCCGAGGTCGTTTCGCGCCGGCCCTGCCGCGTACCGCATCCGGCTCTCCCAGCCCATCGTTGAATCGCGCAGGTATCGGTCGGTGCTGAAATCGAGCGCGACGCCTCGTCCGTCCTGCAACAGCTCGCCGAGGCGAGTGCCGTCCTCAAGGCGGAGGTCCGGGGCGTTGCGGCCGACCAGTGGCTGCTCGCTGCCGAGGTCGTAGCGGATCGACAATCCCGACACCTTGTCGAACACGTGGGTCGTTCCGTCACGGGTCCAGAGCAGCTCGCGAATCACTCCTTGGAGCGCCTGCGCATGCGAGTCCGGCCTCATCACCAACGCCTGGGCGCGCGTCCAATCGAGCACCCAAGCGCCGATCGGATGCCGCTCGCGGGTATAGGTGTCGAGAAGCCCGTCCGGCGCGTGCCCGCGCGCGGTCGCCGCGAGCTTCCACCCCAGGTTCAAGGCGTCGCCAATGCCGAGGTTGAGTCCCTGTCCGCCAAGGGGAGAGTGGATGTGCGCGGCGTCGCCCGCGAGCAGGACGCGCCCAAGCCGGTAGGTCGTCGTCTGCATCGCCCGATCGGTGAAGCTCGAGGCGAGGTGGACCTCGCTCAGCGTCACGTCGGTGCCGGAGACACGGCGTAGCACCGCCTGGAGGTGGTCGCGGGTCGGCTGCTGCGAGCGATCGAACGCGCCGCCGTCGAAGTCCATCATGCCGAGGTGCCCCTCGGTGAACAGCCGGAGATACATCCCCGTCGGCGTCAGGTTGAACCCGGGGTTCAGCTTGTCGAGATCGGGGGCAGTGGCGAGCATGACGTAGCCGGTGAACAGCGGCTCGGTGCCGACGAACTCGAAGCCCGCGAGCTTGCGCACCGCGCTGCGTCCGCCATCGCAGCCGACGAGCCAGCGCGCCGCGTACTCGTGCTCGCCGGCGTATGCGACCACGCTCGCATCGTCCTGCGCGATGGCGTCCACCGTGACGCCGCGCCTGATCTCCACGCCGAGCTTGGCAGCCCGCTCGGACAGCACCGTCTCGACCGCTTCGAGGTTCGTCTGCACGCCGTCCATCGCGGGGCTGGGCAGCCGAAACGGCAGGGCGGCGAGGTCAACCTTGGCAGGATCGAGCACCATGCCGGCGAAGTGGCCCACGCCCAGAGGAGGTGACGGCTCGTCCGCATCGGGGTTCGGGCCGGGATCCTCGCTGACGCCCGACGCCGTCAGCAGTGGGTCCAGCATCCCGCGGCGGTAGAACGCCTCGACCGACCCGGCGGACAGGCCCCGCATCCCGAGCGGGTCCGCCCGCCACGGGGAGCCGGGCTCCGGCTCCCGCTCGAGCACCAGGACAGAGCAGCCCGCGAGGCCGAGTTCGCAGGCAAGGAACAGACCGACCGGGCCAGCGCCCACGATCACCACGTCATGCACGAGAAATCCCCTTCCGAAGTCGCGCCAAGATTGCTGCGGGCCGCTCACACGGGGCACACATGGCGCTGACACGGGGATGCACCGGCGCTGCCCTGATGTGGGGACCCGACGGTGCGTACGCGAAGATCGTGGAATGGACGGGGGTGCGCGGCTTTGCGTCACGCTGCTCGGTGCCTTTCAGGTGGCACGCGGTGACGCCGCACTGCCCGTCCCGGGCGCGCGGTTGCAGGGGCTGGTCGCACGACTGGCGCTGACAGGCGGGCGCGCGGTCGACCAGAGCGTCCTGATCGACGCGATCTGGGCCGAGGACCCGCCGGCCGACCCCGCCCACGCCTTGCAGGCCCTCGTCTCGCGGCTGCGCCGGACCCTCGGCTCGGCCAGCGACGTCGCGCAGGTCGCGGGCGGCTACCGGCTGGCCGTGGACGCGGCCGACGTGGACGCACTGCGGTTCGAGCAGCTTGCCGCCGCCGGCCGTGACCGCCTGCGCGCCGGTGACCCGAACGCCGCGGCAGCCGTGCTCGGCGAGGCCGTGGCGCTGTGGGGCGACCGCCCCGGCGCCGAGCCCGCAGGCGTCGCCGCGGTAGCGCCCGCCACCGCCACCCGGCTGGTCCACGCCTCGATCGAGGCCGTCACCGACCTCGCTGAGGCCGAGCTGGCGCTGGGCCGTGCCGACGCGGCCGCCGCCCGCCTGACCGCACTGCTCGCCGAGCACCCCGTCCACGAGCGGGCGGCCGCGCTGCTCATGGACGCGCTCGCCGCCCAAGGTCGCCAGGCCGAGGCCCTGGCCCTGTACGAGCGGGTCCGCGAAACCCTGGCCGACGACCTCGGCACCGACCCGGGCACCGCCCTGCGCGAGCGCCACCTGAGCCTGCTGCGCGCCGACCGGCCCGCCCCGGACGTCGCGCGGCTCAGCCCGAGCAACCTGCCCGCGCCGCTGACCAGCTTCGTCGGGCGCGACGACGACCTCGCTCGGATAGACACGCTGCTCGCCGCCGGGCGCCTGGTCACGGTGCTCGGTCCCGGCGGCGCCGGCAAGACCCGGCTCGCCGTGGAGGCCACCCGCCGCCACCGCCACGAGTACCGCGACGGCGCCTGGATGATCGACCTCGCCTCGGTCACCGAGCCGGCCAAGGTCGGCGCGGCCGTGCTCGCCGGGATCGGGCTGCGCGGCGGCGCGAGGTTCTAGGCCCCGATACGCCTCGATGGCGACGAGTTCCATGTGCTCGTCGACCAGCTCGGCGGCCGGGAGAGCCTGCTGCTGGTCGACAACTGCGAGCACCTGATCGACGCCGTGGCCCACCTGGTCGCGGCGCTGCTGTCCCACTGCTCCGGGCTGCGTGTGCTCGCCACCAGCCGTGAACCCCTCGCGGTCGACGGCGAGGCGTTGGTGCCGCTCGGCCCGCTCGCGCTGCCCGGCCCGGACGACGACGTCGAGCAGGCCCGGCGGGCGGCCTCGCTACGCCTGTTCACCGAGCGGGCCGCGGCCGTGCGCCCCGGCTTCGAGGTCGACGAGACGACGCTGCCCGAGGTCCGGCGGGTGGTCCGCAGCCTGGACGGGATGCCGCTGGCACTGGAGCTGGCCGCGGCCCGGCTGCGGACGCTGTCGCTGCCCGAGCTCGCCGATGGGCTCTCCGACCGGTTTCGGCTGCTCACCACGGGTAGCCGCACCGCGCTGCCCCGGCACCGCACGCTGCGCGCGGTCATCGCCTGGAGCTGGGACCTGCTGAGCGAGCACGAGCGCACGGTCGCCGAACGCGTCTCGCCCCTGCCCGGCGGCGTCACGCTGGCCTCGGCCACCGCGGTCTGCGCCGGTACCGCGGTGCTGGCCGCTGAGATCCCCGAGCTGCTCGCCGGTCTGGTCGACCGGTCGCTGTTGCAGCTCGCGCCCGACCCGGGCCGCTACCGCATGCTGGAGACGCTGCGCGAGTACGGCACCGACCGCCTGGCCGAGACCGGCGACCTCGGCACCGTCCGCGACCTGGCCGCCGGGTACTTCGCCGAGTTGATGGCCCGGTACGACCCGCAGTTGCGCGGGTCCGGCCAGCTGGCGGCCATGCGGGTCATCAGCGCCGAGTACGACAACGCGCTGGCCGCCCTGCGCTGGCGATGCGATACCGGCGACGCCACCGGCGCGGTCGCCCTCGCCCTGGACCTGACCTGGTACTGGGTGATGTTGGGCCGGCAATCCGACGCGGCCTACTGGCTGGGCGAGGCGCTGGCGGTGCCTGGCGGCGAGCCCACGCCCGACCGCGACTGCGCCCGCGCGCTCTACCTGCTCAACCGGGCCGACATCCGGCCGGGCATGACCGCCAAGGACGCCGCCGAGGACCGGGCCGAGATACGCGAGCTGGCCGACCGGCTGCTCGCGTACCCGGCGCTGCCGGGGCGGGCCAGCGCGCTCGCCGCGCTACCGCTCGCGATCCTGCGGGAGGAGGAGACCGCGCTCGTGATCATCCAGCGGCTGGTCGACGGCGACGACGTTTGGCTGTCCGGGTTGGCCCGCGTGTTCCGGGCCCAGATCGCCGAGAACGCGGGCGAGCTGGACGAGGTGCGCACCGACGTGGAGGCGGCGCTGGCCTGCTTCCGGCAGACCGACGACCGCTGGGGCCAGGCCACCACCCTGCCGATGCGCGCTCAGCTGCGGAGGTACGAGGACCTCGACGGCGCGCTGGCCGACCTGCGCGAGGCCCGGTCGCTGGCCGCCGAGTTCGGCGTGATCAGCCTCGGTGACGAGGTGTTCGTGGACCTGCGCTGGATCGACCTGTACCTGCGGCGCGGCGACACCGACCTGACGGCCGCGGCGATCGGCTCGGCCCGGGAGCGGGCGCTGCGCGCGAACTCGCAGCACATGCTGGTCATGGTCGACACGTGGGAGGCCGTCTTCTGGCTGCGGCTCGGCGACCTGGACCGGGCGCGGGAACTGCTCGACGGCGCCGAACGGGGTCTGCACGAGGACACCACGTTCCCCGGCGACCACGCGCGGACGCTGGTCGGCAGCGTGCGGACTTCGCTGTGCCTGGAGCTGGGCGACCTGGCCGGCGCGGACGAGGCGCTGGAACAGGCGTACGCGGCGGCGCTAAAGACCAGGGACCTGCCGATCCTGTCGCTGGTGGCGGTGAACGCGGCCGCGCTCGCCGAGGCGCACGGGTGCCATCACGAGTCGGCCGTCCTGCTCGGCGCCGCCTCCCGGCTGCGCGGCGCTCACGACCGCACCGATCAGCAGGTTCGCGAGCTCACCCGCCGAGGGCGGGCCGCGCTGGGCGAGGAAACCTTCGCCGCGGCGTACCGCAAGGGGTGGCAGCTGGACAGGACGACGGCCGTGACCAAAGTCGCCCCAGCTCGGCTGCTCCGGGAACTCAGGACGGCGCACCCAGTTCCCGAGTGATGCTGATGGCGCTACGCCCAGCAGGACGGGCACCGTGTGGCAGCCACGAATGCCGAGTCGAGTTCTTCCCTACAGCGGACCCGGGTGCTGTTGCCGGACCCCGCGGACACTGGCCCCACCGTTCGGGTTCCCGTTCCAGCGGCGGCACACAGCACCCGGTCCCTGGGCGAGTCAGTTGGTGCATTCCTGGTGTGCCAAGGCCAACTCGAACACGGTCACCTTCCCGGCCGGGTCCAGGTTGAAGCGGTACACCGCGCGGGCGTTGCCGGGCACCGAGGCGTGCGCGCCGTTGGTGTTGACCACCAAGTCCGGGTAGGCGGCCCTGACCTGAGCCTTGCTGGCGCCGATGCCGATGCGCTCGGGAGTGCGCCATCCGGCGGTCGCGGCGATCTGCACAACGCCCTGGGTCGGCGAGACGTAGACACCCACCGAATCAGCGCCGGTGGCGTGCCCGACGATGTCGTGCCCGGTGCATCCGGCCGGGTCGGAGGCGACCGGCTTGGCCGGCGACAACACGCCACTGGCCAGCGCGGCCGAGCGGCTCATCCCCAGTTTCAGCGCGCCGTACCCGTCCGGACCCAACACACTCGTGTCCGCAGCACCCGTTCGCGACATCGCACTCGACCCCACCTCAACTGCGGGCGCCGTGGTCCGCGTTTCCGTGGCCGACGGTGATGCCGCCGAAGCGCCCGGTGTGGGCTGCTGCGCGGCGGTCGAGCACGCCGACAGCACCACCCCGCACACCGCGGCCAGACACGCCGTCCCCCTGATCCCCCTTCGACGGCCTCCCCTGGCCGCCTCCCCCACTACCGCCACCGCGTACTCCGTTCGTTGATCACCGTTGTCTGCCAGCAAGACGCGTCACCCGAGGCGAGGTTGCCTCACCGGCCGCCAGGTTGTCGCCCGCTGTCGGACACGGGTCCCGGGTGGCCGCACCCGGGCCACGGCTACGGGCGAGGGTGTCGGTGTCGAAATGCCATGAGCCCATGCGTGACAACCCTTTCGCGTGTCGGCGAAACAGTGAACACGGCCCCGGGCCGCTCCGAGAATTCGACGCATGCGCAGCTACCGCTCCCTGTTCCGCACCCCGGAGTTCACCCCGTTCCTGCTCTCCTTCGCCGCTTCTGCCGCAGCCCAGACGATCAGCGGCCTGGCCCTCGGCACGCTGGTCTTCCGGGCCACCGGCTCCCCCCTCCTGTCGGCGGTGAGCATGTTCGGCCCGCAGCTGGCACAGTTGATGGGGGCCACGTTCCTGCTCTCGGGCGCCGACCGTCTGCCCCCGCGCGCGATCCTGTCCGGCCTCGCCCTCGCCTTCGCGGCCGGTACGGCGGTGCTGGCGCTGCCCGGTCTGCCGGTCTGGGCGGTTTTCGCCGTCCTACTCTTCCAGGGCCTGGTCGCGTCGCTGGGCAGCGGAGTGCGTGGGGGCCTGCTGAACGAGATCCTGTCCAAGGATGGCTACGTCCTTGGCCGTTCGGTGTACAACATGCTCTGGGGCCTGACGCAGATGGCCGGTTTCGCGACGGGCGGCGCACTGTTGGCTCTCCTGTCCCCACAGACCTGCCTGCTCCTCGCGGCGGCGCTGTACGTGCTGGCGGCCCTGGGCACCCGCCTGGGCCTCACGGCCCGCCCACCGCGCTCCGCCGGCCGCCCGTCCGTGTCGGCGACCTGGCGTACCAACGCCTTCCTGTGGTCCTCACGCCCCCGCCGTCTGACGTACCTGGGCCTGTGGGTCCCCAACGGCCTGATCGTCGGCAGCGATTCGCTCTACGTCTCCTACGCGCCTCACGCCGCCGGCATGCTGTACGCGTTCGGGGCGCTGGGCATGTTCGTGGGCGACATGGCGGTGGGCCGCCTGGTACCGCCCGCGGTGCGCCCCCGTCTCGCGACCCCGCTGCGTCTGCTGCTGGCGGTTCCCTACCTGTTCTTCGTCCTGCGGCCGGGAGTGGAGCTGTCGGCAGTGGCCGTCACCGTGGCCTCCGTCGGCTTCGCCGCGACCCTGGTCCTCCAGGAACGCCTGATGTCCCTCACCCCCGACGACCTCGCGGGCCAAGCACTCGGCCTGCACGCCACCGGCATGACCGCCCTGCAGGGCGTCGGCGCTGCCCTCGCGGGCACGCTGGCCCAACTGGCCTCTCCGGCCACGGCGATGACGCTGATGGCGGCCGGATCCGTCACCGTGACCCTGATCCTCGCGGCGCTGGGCAGGCACGAGGAACGACAGTCGGCCATCCAGTCGGAACCCGCCGCCACGGACTAGCACTGCGTTCCTGAATGCGGGTGGCGATTGGCCCCTGATCGCGATCCGCCAGGCCGGCTGGGGCCCCGTTGATGGGAGGAGGGCCTGGTCGCGGCCGATGAGACCGGACCGGCGTACTGGACACTGGACGCACTGACCGAAGCCGCCCGCGCGGAGGGAATCGAGATCGGCCGTAGCCAGGTGCGGCGGATCCTGCTGGCCGAGGGAGTGCGCTGGAGACGCACGCGCTCCTGGACCATCAGCAGGGATCCCGAGTTCGCCCCACAAGAACACGGATCGTCAGTCTCTACACGGATCCGACGCCCGACACCACGGTAGTCTGCGCCGACGAGCTGGGCCCAGTCATCCCCCGAGCGTTGCCTGCGGAACAGCGTTAACTACCAACGGTTTCTGCAACTGGTAGAAGACGCCAATCCCGAGGGTGAGGTCGTGATCGTCACCGACAACCTGTCCAGTCACAACAGCAAGTCCGCCCGCGAATGGCTGGTCGATCATCCCCGGATCCAGCACGCGTTCATCCCGGTCGCCGCGTGCTGGCTGAACCTTCAGCAGGGGCGGTGGCGACTGTTCCGCCGTACCGCTATTTGGGGGCGTCCGCATCCGCAGCCCCGGAAGCTGCGACGCAGGTTTGTCTACCGCCTTTGAGGAACGCAGTACTAGGCCTTGAGGGTGTGGGAGTAGTTCGGAAGCTGCCAGTCGCCGCCACGGTCTTCTTTTGCGAACCGTGCTGCCAGTTCGGGAAGCCGCAGGAACGTGGCTACCGCGCCCATGGCGCGGATGATGTTGATCCCCAGCTTGCCTTGCGGGAAACCGAAGCGCAGCAATTTCGGGTTGACCTCGCCCTGAACGTGATCGACGAACGGTTGCAGCGTCGCGTGATACTGCGCGAACGCGGCCGGGATGTCACCCGGGTGCCGGTTGATCTCCCCGGCCAGGACGTAGGCGCCGACCAGGGCGGCGGAGGTGCCCATGCCGCTGTAGGGGGAGCCGCAGTATCCGGCGTCACCGACGAGCGCGACCCGGCCTTGTGACCAGGTCTCGGTCCGGACCTGGACGACCTCCTGGGAGTAGAAGAACTCGGTCTCCCACATGCCGGCGAGGAACCGCTGGGTCTGCCAGCCGGCGTCGCGGAACCGGTCAGTCCAGAACTGCTTCTGCTGCTCGACCGGTTGCCGGTGCACCGCGGTCGCTTCCTCGGAGTTCTCCCACAGCGCGAAGTAGACCTGGGTCTGGGTGGGGTTGTGGCTGCGGCGCATGATCATGCGTCCGCCGGGAGCGTTGTAGGTCTCGCGAATACTGTCATCGGTCGCGTCGCGTGGAATGAACCAGTACGCCATGTGGATGCCGACCGGCCAGTACGGGGTGGGGGCGTCGGCCGCGAGGATGTCCCGGCGGATGCGCGAGCCCTGCCCATCGGCGCCGATCAGTATGTCGAACTCCCCCGACGTGCCATCGGAGAAGTGCGCGCGGACACGGTCGCTGTCCTGCTGGAAGCTCTCGACACCCATCCCGAACACGAAGCGCACGTCATCTTTGGTTGCCCCGTGCAGGACGCGCACCAGGTCTCCGCGCATGATCTCGTACTCCGAGGTCATGGTCTGGCCGCCCTTGCCGGAAGTGTTGGCCAGCACGGTGCCCCACCGGCGGCCCCGTCCGTCCACGAACGCCACACCCGGCTCGTCGACGCGGATGCCACGCACCGTGTCGAGCAGTCCCATCCGATCGATCGCCTCGATGCCCTGTCCGCGCAGGTCGATCTGCGCGCCCGTGGCCCGCAGCACCGGGTGGCGTTCGACGACTGTGACCTGGTGACCACCTCGCACCAGCCAGTAGGCGAGCGCTTGACCGGCGATGCCACCCCCACACACGAGAACCTTCAGTGCTTTCGCGCCTGTCGTGACTGCCATGACTCCATCTCCCTTTCAGTGATAGGCGATGCGGTCAGCATCATCTATCACCGATAGGCTGTCAACCCTATCGGTGATAGAGTTCTGGGATGGCGAAGTTGGACCGCGAGACCATCGTCAACGAGGCACTCGCCCTCCTCGACGAACTCGGACTCGATGAAGTGAGCACCCGACGCCTGGCGAAACGGCTGGGGGTCGAACAGCCCTCGCTCTACTGGCACTTCCCCAGCAAAGCCGCGCTGCTCACCGCCATGGCGGACGCCGCCATGGCACCCCACGCGACAGCTCCCCTGCCCGCGCCGTCAGACGACTGGCGCGACTGGCTCCGGGAGAACTCCCGCAGCTTCCGCCGCGCGCTGCTAGCGCACCGCGACGGGGCACGGCTGCACGCAGGCACCAGTCCCCAGGGCGCAGGACTCTCCCGCGCCCTCCACAAGGTGGACTTCCTGGTCGCCGCGGGACTGTCCGAGCAGGACGCGCAGATGGCGATGCTCACCACCAGCCATTTCACCGTCGGGAGCGTGCTGGAAGAACAGGCCGGCGCCGAACACGACGGACACGCCCCGCAACTGGCCAGGCACCCCAGCCTGGACCCCGCGTCCGCGTTCGACCAAGGGCTGGCGCTGATCATCGATGGCCTGGCGCAACGCACCCACTCCGGCACAACACGGCGCCGTTGACTCATCTCGTGTTCAAGGCGCTTCAGGCGGACGCCGCACCCAGTGCGCGCAACATGGTGTCGGTGACCCGGTCGAGGTAGTCCGGCTCGACCGGGGCCTGGCGCACCACCATCCGCCAGTAGACCAGCGCGTCCGCATGGTCCTCGCGATGCCTTCGGCCAGCTCCGGCGTGCGCGTGGCCTCGGCTACCAGGTCGGGGACGATCCGGGAGAACGGCGGTTCGGTCAACCACTCGGCGACAGCCACCACCGTGGCGTGGAGATCCCCGCGCAGCGTGCCGGTGTCCGCGACATCAGCCATCGGTACGCCGATCCCGGCGAGGACCGCCAGCACCATCTCCTGCTTGGTGCGCCACCGGCGGTACAGGGCGCTCTTGCCCGAGCCGGCGCGCTTGGCCACGCCTTCCATGGACAGCCGCGCATAACCTCGTTCGACCAGCTCGGCGAGCACGGCTTCGGTGATGGCGGTAGGAAGCACCATGCAGACCAATTCACCACAAGCCGTGCTACGAGTGACCGGCCGTCGCGAGGGTGTCCTCGATGAGGTCACGCAGTTGGGACCGGGCGGTGATGCCCAGCTTCGGGAAGCTGCGGTAGAGGTGCGAGCTGACCGTGCGCGGGGAGAGGAAGAGTCTTTCGCCGATTTCGCGGTTGGTCAGCCCGCGGGCGGCGAGCCTGATGATCTGCTGCTGTTGCGGGGAGAGTGCGGCAAGCGCGTCGGGGGCAGTGTCCGTGACGTCGAGGCCGGCGGCGCGCGATTCGGCCCGGGCGCGCTCGATCCACGGGTGCGCGCCCAGGCGGCGGAAGGTCTCCAGCGCCTCAGTGAGCGGCGTCCGTGCTTCGGCGATGCGCCGACGGCGTCGCAGCCACTCGGCGAGGTCGAGCAGGGTCTGTGCGCGTTCGAAAGGCCAGTGCGCCAGTACCGGGTCCGCCAGGGACGCCCGGAAGTGCGGCTCGGCGTCCTCGGGGTCCGCCAACAGGCCACGGGCTCGGTTGATCAGCGCACGCAGGCGGGGGGAAGCGTTCTCCGCGAGCGCCCGTGCGCAACGCTCGACGATCACGGCAGCCTCCTCACGTCTGCCACAGCGCACAGCGGCGGCGGCCAGATCCGCGACGGCCGGGTAGGAGGCGTGGTAGTGCAGGGGCGCGCCATCTGCCGTGAAGACCATGCGGAGTTGGTCGTACGCGGTCTCGTACGCACCTTCCGCGGCTGCCGCGGCACCGAGCGCACGACGGGCATAGACGCAGACCGAGCGGCTTTCCAGCGGATCGATCAGGGCGAGCGCCTCCTCGGCCCGGGCGCGGGCTGCCGTCGCGTCCCCCTGGTAGGCCAGCACGGCGGCGTCCACGGTGGCCGCACAGGCCACGGCGTGGTCGAGGCCGACCGACCGGCCGACCGCGATGGTGCGGGCGCAGGCCTCGCGGGCCTGTTCCCACCTTCCTCGTTCCACATAGGCCCAGGCGACCGCGCCGCCCAGCCCCTCCGGCAGCGTTCCCTGCAACTCCCAGCTGGCGAAGGCCTCGTCGAAGGCGCGGACGGCCTGCGGGGTCTCGTCCAGGAGCCACGCCATGATCCCGACGGTGGTGAGCTGCTCCGGCCGGGCGTGCGCCTCGGCGGCCAACTGTGGGAGGAGGGAGACGAGTTCGCTCCGGTCGCCGAAAGGATCGCACACGGCCCTCACCCAGGTACGCAAGCCTGCGTATGAGGCATCCTCGGTTAGGCTCCGCAGGATGTCCTGGATGCGGTGCCGCTGGGTGTCCGCTCCGGAGTAGAAGCGGACCACGGCGGCGTGGGCCAGGAGTTCCAGCCCGGCGGCGGGCTGGCGGGCCGCCAACTCCTCGGCGGCGTCGGCCAGTCGGGAGAAGACCACGGAGTGGCGCACGGTCAGAACCGCCAGCCGTCCGGCCTGTACGGCGGCAGCGGCCAGTAGCGACGCGTCATCCGTGCGCGCGCGTACTGCGGCGGCCAGCTCCTTGACCCAGGCGATGTCCCCGGTGAACACGGCCGCCGCAGCGGCTTCGACCAGCAGCCGGGCACTGTTCTCTCGCTGCGGTGCGAGTTCCGCGGCGCGTTGCAGGGCCTTGGCCGCCGCCGCATGGCCGCCGCGTCGGCGAGCCCGGGCGGCGGTCCGCTCCAGCTCCGCCGATACGGCCGCGTCCGGGCGCGGGCAGGCGGCGGCCAGGTGCCAGGCACGCCGATCCGGTTCGTCCCGCAGCATCGCGGCGAGCGCGAGGTGAGCCTCGCGCCGGGCACCCAAGGACGCGGCGTGATACACGGCGGACCGGACCAGTGGATGGCGGAACCGAACGTCACGGCCAGTCCGCCGGATCAGCCGGGCCTGCTCGGCGGGCAGCCAGGCGTCGTCCTCGGCGTTCGGCAGCCCGGCAGAGGCGGCGATCGTGAAGTCGACGCTGTCCATGGCGGCCAGGAGCAGCAGGGCCCGCGCAGTGGCGGCGGGCAGGCCGTTCAGGCGAGTGGCGAAGATCCGCTCCAGGTGATCGCTGAGCGGGAGCGGACCTGCGGTCGGCAGCCCGGTGGCCGCGTCGGCGGCGGTGGCTGTCCTTGTCAGTTCCACCAGTGCCAGTGGGTTGCCGCCCGCTTGGTCAAGGATTCGCGTCCTGGTGTGGCCGGTGGGGCTTTTCGGTTGCAGGTCAAGGAGCTGATTGGCCGCGGCGTTGTCCAGCGGCCCCAGGATGAGCGTCGGTACGTGCCGGTCGAATCCCGGGAGGTGATCGCCGCCACGGGCCCCGATCAGCATCGTGACCGGTTCGCCTTCCAACCGTCTGGCGGCGAAGGACAGTGCGTCCAGGGAAGCACGATCGAACCACTGCGCATCGTCCAGCACCACGAGCACGGGACGCTGGTCGCCCAGGGCTGACAACAGGCTCAGGACGGCGACCCCGATCAGCATGAGATCGGGTGCGCTCGAATACCGGGGCATGGCCGGCCCCGTGCCGAAGGCGTCCAGTATCGCCGCGCGCTGCCTGTCGGGCAGTCTGTCCACTTCGGACAGCACCGGCCGCAGCAACTGATGCAGGGCAGAAAACGCCAGGCTCGACTCCAACTCGCTGCCCTCGGCGCGCAACACGCGAGCGCCGCCAGCTTCCGCGTGACGCACCGCACGGTCCAGCAGCGCGCTCTTCCCCGTGCCCATGTCACCGACCAGCACCGCAGCCGGGTCGGCCGAAGCCGAGTCCATCGCACGAACGAGGCGCGCCAGCTCCGCGTCCCGGCCGACGATCGGCTCCCCTGGATCCGGCTCCGGTCTCGGGACCGCACCGAGGTCGCCTGTGTGCTCGTCCACGGAGTCTCCAGGAATTGTGGCTCTTCGACCTTGGCCCACCCAGGTTACAAGCCGCCAGGCCCAGCGTCCCGGGCCGTAGGTGCAGATGCAGTCACGTTACGGATACCGCGCGCGCCGAGCCACTCGTACGGTTCCAGGGAATCCTCTTCCGCACTCCCCAGGACGCCCCATGGAACAAATCACGCTCGGCAACGTCACCATCACCCGGGTATGGGAATACTTCGGTTCCGTCAAAATGACGCCCGACGCCTTCTTCCCCGACAGCCCGAAGGAAGTCTGGAACGACGGCTCCCCCTGGCTGACCCCACATTTCCTGGACTCCGAGAACAACATCGTGCATTCCGCGATCCAGACCTGGCTGCTGCGCAGCGGGGGCAAGACCATCCTGGTCGACACCGGCGTGGGAAATCACAAGGAGCGCCCGTACGCGCCGGTCTGGAGCCACCTTGAAACGGACTTCCTGGCCAATCTCGCGCGCGCCGGCGTCCGACCAGAGGACGTGGACATCGTGATCAACACGCATCTCCACATCGATCACGTCGGCTGGAACACGTACCTGGACGGTCGCCACTGGGTGCCCACGTTCCCCAACGCCACCTATCTGATGCCGAAGGAGGACTTCGACTTCTGGAATCCCGAAAACGGCCACAAGCCGCTGCTCGGCCGCGGCAACCAGAACGTCTTCGAGGACAGCGTGGCCCCGGTGCACCAGGCCGGCCAGACGCTGCTGTGGGAGAACAGCCACCAGATCGACGCCGATCTCCGCCTGGACGCGGCTCCCGGACACACCCCCGGCTCCGCAGTGCTGACCCTCACCTCCGGGACAGACCGCGCGGTGTTCGTCGGCGACATGCTGCACAGCCCGGTGCAGATCCTCGAACCCGACTCCAACAGCTGCTTCTGCGAGGACCCCGCAGGCGCACGCGCCACCCGCCGCAAGGTGCTGGGCTGGGCGGCCGACAACAACGCACTCGTGATCCCCGCGCACCTGGGCGGTCACGGCGCCGCCGAAGTGGTACGCGAGGCAGACAAGTTCGCCATCAAGGGCTGGGCCCCCTTCGCCCCGTACACCGAACAGGCCTGAGGCCTGCGGAGAGGCACCACTGTGAACCATCACCCCAACCCCATCGTGACCACGGCGCAGGGGGCCGTCCGCGGCATCCGCCAAGGTGACACCGCCGCTTTCCGGAACATCCCCTACGCCGCCCCACCCCACGGCGCCGGCCGGTTCGCGCCGCCCCAGCCACACGAGCCGTGGGACGGCGTACGGGACGCCACCGTGCCGGGGCCCAACGCGCCGCAATCCGAGCGCAAGCTCGGCAGCGTGGACATGTCCCCCTACTTCGGCACCGGTTGGAGTCGCGGCGAGGACTACCTGACCGTCAACGTCTGGACGCCCGCCGCCGGCGGCGGTGACCTGCCTGTCATGGTGTTCGTCCACGGCGGCGGATTCGTCGCCGGATCGACGCGGTCCGCGCTGTACGACGGCTCCGCCTTCGCCCGCGACGGCGTCGTCCTCGTCACCCTCAACTACCGGCTCGGCATCGCCGGGTTCCTCGACCTTCCCGGTGCGCCCGCCAACCGCGGCCTGCTCGACGTCCTCGCCGCGCTGCACTGGGTCCAGGAGAACATCGCCGCCTTCGGCGGTGATCCGCACAACGTCACCCTCTTCGGCCAGTCGGCCGGGGCAACCATCGTCGGTGGCGTCCTGGGCACCCTCGAAGCCACGGGCCTGTTCCGCCGGGCGATCGTCCAGAGCGGCAGCGGCCTGGGGGCGTTCACCACCGAGCAGGCCGCCCGCGTCACTGGGGCGGCGGCCGAGTTCCTGGGCATCGAGCCCCATGTCGACGCCTTCGCGGAGATCTCCGACGAGCGTCTCGTCGAGGCCGCCGCCCGGCTCACGGGCATCGACCTGCACACCGAGACGCACCGCGACCCGCTGATCGGCCTCAGCCCTTTCAGCCTGGTCCTCGACACGCAGCCCGCCGAGTCCGTCGCCGTCGGCCTCAGCTCCGACATCGACCTGCTCGTCGGGACCAATACCGAGGAGGGCAACCTCTACCTGGTCCCCGTGGACAAGTACGCCACCTCGACCGCCGGGGATGTCGGCGACGCGGCGGCACGCTCACACCCGAATCCAGCGCAACTCATCGAGACCTACCGGCGAGCACGCCCCGAGGCGTCATTCGGCGAGCTGCGCTCCGCCATCATGGGCGACGCGCTGTTCAGTGCGGGCAGCTGGGCACTGGTCGACGTACATGCCGCCCATTCCCAGTCCGCCACCTACGCCTACGAGTTCGCCTGGCGCTCACAGGCTCTGGGCGGAGAGCTCGGCGCCACCCACGCGGTCGAGCTGCCCTTCGTCTTCGATCTCGCGCACCTCCCCCAGTTGCACGGCCCCGCCGCCCTGCTCGGCCCCGACAAGCCACCCGCGGATCTCGCCGCCCGCGTGCATGAGACCTGGGTGCGGTTCGCCAGGACCGGCGACCCCGGCTGGGACCCGTACGACACCGAGCGCAGGGCCACGATGCGCATCGACGCCGAGTGGACCCAGGTCGACGACCCCCGCAGCCAGGAACGACAGGTATGGAACTGACCCACGTACGCGTCCTTACGCACCCCCTGCAAGGACACACAATGGGCGGCGCTCACAGGCCGCGATGGCCCGCCCCAGTGCCTAGGGCGTCCAGTCGGGCCACGGCCTCGGCGGGCAACGCCAACGCCGCGGCGGCGACGTTCTCCCGCAGGTGCGAGACCGACGAAGTGCCTGGGATCAAAAGGATCGCGGGAGAGCGCTGCAACAGCCAGGCCAGTGCGGTCTGCTGCGCCGTCACGCCGAGCGCGGCAGCCACCTCGTCGAGCACCGCGGACTGCAGCGGACTCCATCCGCCGAGCGGGAAGAACGGCACGAAGCCGATGCCATCGGCGGCGAGGACGTCGATCAGGGCGTCGTCGCCGCGGACGACCAGGTTGTAGAGGTTCTGGACAAGGACGATCGGTGCGATGGAGCGGGCCTCGGCGACCTGGTCGGCGGTCACGTTCGACAGCCCGAGATGCCGTACCAAGCCCTCCTTCTGCATCTCGACCAGCTCGCCGAAAGACTCGGCAATCGATCCCGTCCCGTCGACGCGGAGGTTGACGGCGTCGAGCACGTCCAGTCCGAGGTGCTCCAGGTTCGCCTGCACCTGCTTGCGAAGGTCGTGCGATGACGGATCCCAGCTGCCCTCCGGTCCCCGCCGGAAGCCGACCTTCGTCACGATCCGCAGGTCTTCCGGATAGGGGTGCAGGGCCTCGCGGATGATCTCGTTCGTGACCACCGGGCCGTAGTAGTCGCTCGTGTCCAGGTGCGTGATCCCCAGCTCGACGGCGGTGCGCAGGACCCGCACCGCCTCCGCGCGGTCCCGCGGCGGACCCCAGGCGTTCGGTCCGGCCAGTTGCATGGCGCCGTAGCCCATCCGGTTCAGCACCAGGTCGTCGGCAAGGGTGAGTGCGTTGTTCATGAACTCGATGCTCGGCCTCTGGGCGGCATGGCGGGAGCTACAGACCATCCTGGTACAGCTCGTACCACGCAGCAGCAGACGCAATGCGGTCGGAATGCCGTAGCGGGCGCCCAGGCCGACCACCGCAGGCCGCGGCATGCACAGACTCCAGTGTCATGACAGGTCACGTCGGCAGGGCTGGAGTGCGTCGACCGGCGAAACCTGCTCCCAGGGTCCGCTCGATCGCCGATGCGACACGAAATGCGGTGGTGTCGTCATACTTGGCCGCGACGACCTGCACACCGGTCGGCACGCCATTGCGCGCCCAACCCGAAGGCACCGCGATCACCGGATTCGCGCTGCTGATGTTGAATGCCGGGGTGAGTGAGGCATCGGAGAAGTGTTCGAGAGCAACACCGTTGACCATGAGCTGAGTGTCGGTGTAGTCCTCGCCGGCCGCGAAAGCTGTGGCACCGACGGTCGGGACGATGAAGGCGTCGAAGTGGGCGAAAACAGCATCGAGGTGACCCTGGATGGCTGACTCGAGGGCACGACCGGTTTCGCCGCCCACACGCGGGGCCGTCTGTACTCCTTTGCGGGCGAATGCCAGAGCATATGGGGTGATCGTGTTCGGGTGCTGCCGGTCCAGTTCCACGAGCTCGGCGGCGAGACCACTTCCGAAGTGGGCCCACAAGGCCTGCTTGATCTCGTCGAGACGCCAGGCAATCTCGACTTCCTCGATCACGGCCCCCGCGGATTCCAAAGCCTCCACAGCGGCCCGGGTGTTGGCGCGCACCTCGAGGTCGACGGGAAAGTCGCCTGGGGTGGCGCTGAAAGCCACCCGCAGACCACGCACATCGTCCAGATGCGGCGGGATGATCGTCACTGGCGGAAGGCTGGAGGCGGGGTCTCGCGAATCCTCCCCTGCCATCACGTTCTGGAGGAGCGCGCAGTCGGCCACAGTCCTCGCCATCGGACCGTGATGAAAATACGGATCCAGTCCTGCTGGCGGGAGAACCGGATTACGGCCGTGTGGTGGCTTGAACCCGACCACTCCAGTGAACGAGGCAGGCGCGCGTAGCGATCCACCGATGTCCGATCCGGTGGCGAGCATGGCGGTGCCGGCCGCCAGGCTGGCTGCCGAGCCGCCGGACGATCCGCCCGCGGAGACGTGCGGATTCCAGGGGTTGCGCGTCACTCCCCACCGTCGAGTGTGGGACAGCGGCATGCAGCAGAACTCCGAGGTCGTGGTGCGGGCGTGCAAGATGCCGCCGGCGGCCTCGATCCGTGCGAGCACCACCGCGGTCTCCCCCGCGGGATACGACGAACGCAGCAGTGTGCCGTCGGTGACCGGGTGACCGATGATGTGCTGCTCCTCCTTGGCCGCCACAGGCAGCCCTTCGAGGGGCCTGGGTTCACCGCGTGGCCGGTACCGCGTCTCGGCGGCGGCCGCGGCCCGGAGTGCCTGTTCAAACATCTGCTCGGCGAAGGCGTTGACCGTTGGTTCAACGTGTTCCGCGCGTTCAATGATTGCGCGCATCAGCTCCACTGGGGACAGTTGCCGAGTCCGAAACAGTCGTAGCGCCTCGTTGGCGGACAGATAGTAGAGGGGTGTCATTTCACGCTCCGGTTTCTCGCCGGCCGCCAGCCCCTGCGGTCGGGGACTCCGACACGAGCCGGTCGAGGAAAGCTGTCAACTGGTTGTTCATAGCGGTGAAGTCGTAGCCTTGTAGTGCGACGGCCGGCCGCACAAAGGGGTTACCCTCGGGAGAAGTCGGGTCCTCCTCCGCCTGCGCGATCAAGGTCTTGACGAGATCGGGGGTGAACTCCATGTGGCATTGGAACCCGTACACGCGCTTGCCGTACGCGACAATTTGACGGGGACAACCTGCGCTGGTGGCCAGAACGGCGGCATCAGGCGTGAGTCCGGGCATATCGTCATGCCAGTGGCCTGCGATGAATTTCGCTGCGTAGTCAGCGAAAAACTCGTGCCTCTTCCCCGCGTCAGTGAGCCTGACGGGAAAGCATCCGATCTCTCGGTACGGGCTGGGTTCCGCGGCGGCGCCAAGGGCCTCCCCGATGAGCTGGGCACCGAGGCAGACGCCGACGACCGCCTTGTCGGCCTTGATCGCGGAGAGGATCAGGGCCTTCTCCGCGGCGGCGTCGAAGTAGGCACACTCCGTCCGAGTAGTGGTGGTCTGCTGGGGACCACCCAGCACGACCAGCAGATCGATGTCGTCTGCGGCCGACGGCAGCGGGTCGGCGTCATAGAGGAGAGACCACCTGATGTCGTGGCCTCGGGCACGTGCCCAATCCTCGATGATGCCGGGGCCCTCGAACGCTTCGTGAACCACGAAGTGGGTGCGCATGACGGCGCCATCCTTCCTGGTGGCGTGGGGCGGTCTGGTCTTTTACCGTTCTGGGCCGAGAGGATTGGGTGGGTCGAAGACCGCGAGAGCAAGCGCGAGCATCGAGTAGTAGCCGGTGAGCCAGACCAGCTCTGCGAGGCCGCGTTCGCCCAGTTCCGCGACGGTGTCGGCGTAGGCGTCGTCGTCCAGGCTTGCCGTGCGCAGCATGGTGTTCACCGTGAGCAGCGCGCGCGTCGCCGCCTTGGGCAGGCCCGAAGGTGGGGTGCCGCCCCGCAACTGGTCGAGTTGCCGGTCGTCGAGGCCGAGCTTGCGGGCGCTGTCTTCGTGGGCGTGCCACTCGAAGGCGCAGCGGTGATGCGAGGCGACCAGAAGCACTGCCGCCTCACGTACCACTGGGTCCAGCGCGGACGCGTATCGCACCGCGGCGCCCACCTGCTGTACCGCTTCGCCGAGGTCGGGAGCGATGGCCATCAGGGCGAACGGGCCGACGAGGGCACCGCTGGCATCGACCAGAGGAACGTCGCCGACGCGTCCCCGGGGGCCATCGACGAGTCGGCGGTAGAAGGCCGATTGGCTGGCGTCCAGCCCGGTCGGCGGAGGCGGCTGGAACCGCCCCGGTCCTGTCGTGTCCACCGCAGCCTACCGCACCGTGTCGGGGGTACCGTAGACGTGGAACTCGGGTGGCAGGGGTGCGCCCCAGCCTGGTTTTCCCTTCCATTCCTTGGGGTTCCAGATGTAGGGCTCGCTGTCCGGAGCGAACACGAGATAGCCGCCGTGGGCGACCTCGACACGGTTCCCGCCCGGCTCGCGGGTGTAGAGGTAGAACCCCTGGATGGCGGTGTGACGGGAAGGTCCGGCCTCGATCCGAATCCGCGCGTCGGCGAAGATCTCCGCTGCGCGCAACACCTCCTCCCGGCTGTCCACGACGTACGCGAAGTGGTGCAGGCGCCCGTTGGCGCTGGTGTGCTCTCGGGTGTAGATCAGTTCGTGGCCCTGGATGGAGCTGCTCATCCAGGCGGCGCTCTCGTCGCCTCCGTCCGCCGACCGGACGATTTCGTAGGTGCGCAGCCCGAATCCTTCCTCCCAGAATTTCCGGCAGGCCGGTACGTCGCGCGCGAGCAGGTTGACGTGGTCGAGGCGCCGCACGTTCGCGCCCCGTCCGGCGTACCTCTGGAAGCCGGTCGGGATCGCGGGCCGCTGCCCTTCCGGCGCGGAGTACCGCTGGGTGTCGTAGTACAAGCGGAAGACGTGCCCGTCGGGATCGGTGAACTGGTAGGACGGCCCGATCCCGCGATCCCGCGGTGTCCAGCGGCCGACGTGTCCGTGTGCCTCCAGCCAGTCGATCCGGCGGTGCAGTGCTTGCGGGCTCGTCGCCCGCCACGACACCCAGGCCGGCCCGGCCTGGTCGGAGCCGATCACCTTGAGCGACCACGTCTCGTAGTCACCGTACGCTCGCAGGTAGGTCGCCTCCCCGTCCTGCGCGACGACGTCCATGCCGAGCAGATCCACGAAGTAGTGCAGTGTGCCTTCCGGGTCGGGGGTGAACAGGCCGTGGTGGCCGAGGTGGGCCAGGTCGTGTGTCGGTTCGGTGGTCATCGGCTCACTCCGGGTGTGGAAGGTGGCGCGAGGGTGTCGTTGCGGAAGACCGGGACGATGATCCGCTCGGCAATCCGCCATGCGCCGTTCGCGTCGCTGGTGTAGGTGTCCTGGAAGTCCGCGACCATGAACAGGGGCACGTCCCGCGCCGCGGCGTCGTTGCTCGCGAACGTGTGCCAGCTACTCCAGCCGAGGATGCTTCCCTGGGGGCCGTCCCGCAGCAGCAGGTTGCCCAGGCCGTGCCGGGTGGTCCGCGTCGCGGGGCGCGCCTGGAAGGAAGCGATCACCGAGTCGGCGTCGTGGAATTCGCGTCCCACGCTCACGTAGTGCACGTCCGCGGTGAGCACGTCCCGCAGGGCGGTCCAGTTGTGCGAGTCGAGTGCCCAGGCGAAGCGGGCGTTGAGATCCGCGATCGCCGCGCGGGTCGCCGCACCAACGCTCATCGCAGCTGCACGGGATTGGCCAGGGTGCCGATCCGGTCGATCGACACCTCCACCAACCCACCGAAGCGGTTCAGGTCCAGGTTCTGTACCGCGCTCCCGGCCCCGGGCGAGCTGCGCAGCGCCGTGCCCATGCCGATCACGTCGCCCGGCTCCAGGGTGAGGTACCGGGACGCGAACGAGATCACCTCGGCGACCCCGAACCTCAGGTTCGCGGTGGTGTCGTCGGTGACCAGCCTTCCGTTGTGCGAACACGTGATCCGCAGGTCGTGCGGATCGGGAATGTCCTCCGCTGTGATCACCCACGGGCCGAGGGGTCCGAAGGTGTCCGCTCCCTTGTAGCGGGCCGGGTAACTCACCCAGCTCTCCACGAAGCGCACCCCGTCGGCCGTCTCCGGATCGGGGTGGATGGCTCGGTAGTGGAACGTGTCTTCGCCGCGCAGGGTCGGGGACGTGACGTCGTTGAGGATCGTGTAGCCGAAAACGTGCGACATCGCAGCGTCCTCTGCGATGTCCGCGCCGGCCCGCCCTACGATGACGGCCAGTTCCGGCTCGGGATGCACCCGCCCGTCGTTCTCGCGCAGGCGGATCGGACGGCCGTGACCGACCAGTGACGAGGATGGCTTGAGGAACATCGCGGGCGTGTCCGGGCCGGACAGTATTCGCTCCGGGTTCGCGCTGTTGTTCAGCGCGACGCACAGCACCTTTCCCGGGCGCAGCACCGGTGGCAGCCACGACAGTTCGGCCACGGGCAGGCGCTCGCCCGCCTCCGTGGCTTCGCGTATCGCCGCCAGTCGTTGTGCCTCGGACGCTCGGAGGATGGCCTCAACGTCGGTGAATTCTGCTGGGAGAACGGCCACTTCGTCCTCGGAGACCGCGACCGCCGCCGCGGGGCCCGACGTGTGCTCGATGGTTGCGAACTTCATGGCAGGCCTGCTCAGCTCTCCGTGCGGGGACCGGTCAGCGGCACCGCCTCTCCGTCGGCCACGAGGTGGGCCTTGATACCCCGTGCCTCGGCGGCGTGGCGGAACCGTCCCACGATGTCGGGCTGCTCGACGTAGACAGGAGGGTTGTTGAACAGTTCGTAGTGGATCGCGCAGACCTCGGACGCGCCCAGCGCGACCGCGGCCTCGACGGCCTGCTCGGGAGTCATGGTGGCGGGCACGTTCGCCGCATAGCCCTCGAACTGGGCGATGACGCCGTTGACGGGCACGAACGCGACGTCGAACGGTCCGTGATCGCGGGCGATCTGCCACCAGTTGCCGTGCCACATCGTGTCTCCGCAGTGGATGATCCGCCTCCCGGCGCCCTCCACGATCCACGCGACCTGGTCGGAATCCGTGCCCCGCCAGTCCAGCGACACGACCGGTGTGACCGTCAGCGAGCCGATGCGGCGGGACTGCCCCAGCTTCTGCGGGACCGCCTCGATGCCGTCCTCGGCCAGCGCCGGCGCGATCGGCGCGTGACAGCCAATGGTGCCGGAACCGGCCAGACGCGTCATCAGGGCGCGGTCGTAGTGGTCGGGATGCAGGTGCGTGATCAGAGCGTGCGTTCCCGCAGGCGCCTCGATCGGCGGAAGCGGACGCTTGGGCGGTCCGAGGGCGGGCTCCAGGGGCTCGACATTCTCCAGCGCGTCGATCAGCACCCTGGTGTCGTCCAGTCGGATCTCGACGCCAGCCCAGCCCAGGCGCCGCAAACCCAGCGTGGCGGTCGCGGTGCCCGGGGTGTCCTGAGTGTCCGTGGTCATGGTGTTCCTCCTTGTACGGCCGTCCGCCGCGGTACTCGGTTCAGTGACTCGTTGTCGCATCAGGAGTTCAGTGCCGCGCGCGCCACTGCGGCGAGGGAGACGGGTGCGTGGCCGGTCAGGTCGGCCACCGCGCTGGAGACGTTCGCGAGGAACCCGCTGCGCGTCGACGCGCCGAACGACGTAACCAACTGCACCGCGGCCTCCGGCAAGCCTGCGGCCCTGAGGCCGTCGGCGAACTCGAGATCGTCGACGTGGACGAGCTCGACGTCGCGGCCACCGATCTCCCTTGCGAGGACAACGAGATCGTCGGCGCTGATCGCCTCGGGACCGCTGATGTCGAAGACGGTGTTCTCGTATCCACCCTGAGACAGGACCGCAGCGGCCGCCGCCGCGCAGTCTTCCCGCCTGACGTACGCGGCAGCACCGCTGCCGCTGTTGGTCACCAGGCGCCCCGAGGTCAGTGCCCGCTCGATGACGGGGACCTCCAGGTGTGCGTACAGGTGGTTGCGCAGCATCGTCCACCGCAATCCGCTTTCGCGCAGCGCCTGTTCGGTGCCGGCGTGGTCGTCGACCACCAGGGCCGGGTTCGCGGGCACCGGCTCGGGAACCGAGGTGTAGACGATGTGTGACACCCCGGCCGCGGCCGCCGCCGCAACGGCGGCCCGCTGCTGATCGAGCCGGGAGCCGACGCTGTCGGTGGAGATGAGCAGCAGCCGATCGACCCCGGACAACGCGGTCGTGACGGTGGCGGCGTCGGCGAAGTCCGCGTGCCGGACCTGGGCGCCGATCGTGGCGAGGTCCGCGAGCGCCTCCGGCCGGCGCGTGGTGAGCACGACCTCGCGCGGGTCGACCATCTGCAGAACAGCTTCCGCGGTGGCGCGCCCCAGCGGACCGGACGCACCCGTGATACCGATCATCATCACTGCCTAACTGTAACTATCGCGACTACGAATGTCGGCGAGTGTAGCCACGGTAGTTACGAAATGGCAAGATGCTCGCATGGCCGGATCCACCAACACCCAGTTCGCCGTCGCCGTGCACGTGCTGACCTACCTGGCAGGCGTCACCGACGCGCACGCCGTCAGCTCGGACGAACTGTCCAAGAGCGCCAACGTCAACCCCGTCTACGTGCGTCGGGTGCTGGGACCGCTGCGCCGCGCGGGACTGGTCCGCTCCCGCTCGGGAGTCAACGGGGGCTGGGAGTTGGCGGTCGATGCCCGGCAGATCACCCTGGAACAGGTCTGGCGGCCACTACAGGGCACGCAACCGGTGCTCGGACTGCACGGCCCCGACCCGACGTGTGCCACAGGCCGTAACGTGCAGAAGGCACTCACCGCGCTCGACCGTACGGTCGCCGACGCGGTGGCGACCTCCCTCAAACGGTTCACGGTGCATGACATCCTCGACGGTCAGCCGGAAGCAGCGCAGTCAATACCCATGACCGGTGGGTGACATGCTCCCCAAGCGGCTTCGCTGCCTGATCGCGTCACCAGCCAACCAACCCGAAATCCTCACCGGTTAGTACGTGTCTCGTATGGGTGTTCCGGACCTGACGCCGATGCCAGGCCTGCGGCGTGGCTGGTGTGACGAAACGACATGCCCGCAACGGTCTCGGTGGGTGGCTGCCGGACGATGTCGTCGGCGGCGACCACGGCGAACCGGAGTGCCAGGGACGCGGCCCGGATAGCGTTCAGCGCGTCCTGGAGCACCTCCTTGGCCACCGTGGCGCCCGGTTCGGCCGCGGCGCGGGCGATCAGTTCCGCGCTCTGCGCAACCGCGAGACCAGCCGCATGCAGCGGGTCGGACGGGCCGGGACACAGCCGCGCCACCGTCTGGCCGACCTCGGCACACGCGCGTCGCACCAAGTCCAGGTCCGCACTCCGCTCGGTCAGCACGCTGCCTCCACGCTCACATCGGTCCGGTAGGCCACACCGATCTGGTGTGTCGTGTTCATGGCCGCTCCACCAGTGCAGCTGGTCAGCGGGCGAAGGCGATGAGCTCCTGCCTGGCTGCCCCGGACATCATCGCCGGTACTCCCCCACGTCTTCGGCGTCTCGAAAAAGCGGACTACGCTCAATTCTGGAAACTGAGGAATCCAGCGCTCGTACAGCCAGCACGCGAGGTGTTCCGGCGGTCGTGGCCATGCAACCGGAAAACATACCGCATCCTCCTGGATTCATACTCCCGTCCGCACGCTGGGGGCACATCACGGTGCCGACCGAGATTCCAGCTACTGGCCTCCGAAGGTCAGTTCGGACAACGGATGGCGGCGACGCCCACCAGTCTGGCGCATGGCCGCAATCTCGGTCTGATCGGGCGAACACTTCGGGTGCTACCGAGATGTGCGCGAGCACGACCAATGGCGAGAATGTGTTAGAGATCTGTTATCCGATTTCCAGCTTCAGGGGCGGCGCACGGCTGCGGACGACGTTCTGGTCACCGGTGGTACCGGGTTCATCGGTTCACATTCGCCGTCGGCATCAGGAGCATGACGACGAAGAAGGTCGGGGTGGGTATGGACATGACTGTGCGGACCTCCAAGGACGTAGCCTCCGTCGACGGGAACGGGGACGGACACTCCGGCGGCGTCCCACTGAGTGGGGGTGCCCGAGCATCGGCGCCGGGCGAGTCGGTGGCCCCTCTCAAGGTCGTCGTTCGGGTCCACGCGTTTCCGCCGGAGTTCAACGCGGGCAGCGAGCACATGCTCATCAACATGCTGCGACCTCTGGTCGAGCGCGGCCATGACGTCACCGTGTGGCTGTCGCGACTCGGAACCGCCACGGAGGTGTACGAGTACCGGGGCATCCGGGTGGTGCCCTTGCAGGCACGGCTGGACTTCCCGTCGGCCGTCCGGCAGGCCGACGTGCTGATCTCGCATTTCGAGTGCGTGCTGTCCACGGGGTCACTGGCCCGCAGCTACGGCAAACCACTGGTCGTGGTGTGCCACAACACCCACCGGTCGACGTTCCGGGAAGCCGCCGCGGGAGGCGCCGCGCTGGCGGTCTACAACTCACAGTGGATGCGGGTGGAGGCGGAACTGTTCTTCGCTGACTATCCCGCGTCGGTCCGCCCGGCCAACGAACTGGTGGTGCGTCCGCCGGTGGTCGCCGCCGACTACGCGGTGGACAAGCCCGGCGACCGGATCACCCTCGTCAACTGCAACCCGGACAAGGGCGGCCACGTTCTGGAACAGCTCGCCAAACGCATGCCGGACACCAAGTTCCTCGCCGTGACCGGCGCCTACGGGTGGCAGGTCATTCCCGACCTGCCGAACGTGGAGGTCCTCGAGCACGTCCCGGGCGAGGAGATGCGGGAGAGGGTTTACGCCCGGACCCGGGTGCTGCTCATGCCCAGCTCCTACGAGTCGTGGGGCCTCACCGGAGTGGAGGCCCTCGCCTCCGGCCTGCCCGTGGTGGCGCACCCCACGCCGGGACTGTGCGAATCCCTCGGCGATGGCGGGATCTTCGTGGACCGCGACGACCTCGCCGGCTACGAGGCGGTCCTACGGAAACTCGACACCGCCGCGGAGTACCACCTGGCGTCCAAGCGGGCCAAAGCCCGGTCCGCCGAACTGGACACAGCGGCCGACCTGGCCGCCTGGTGCACTGCCGTGGAAGCTTTGGCCTACAAGAACTCCTAACAGAATGGCAGTTTTCTTTGACGAAACGGTGCCCGGCAATGAATCTTCCGGTAATTGCAGTCGTCATTTTGGCACGTAATCGACAGGCATATATCGACATGGTTCTCGCGCGATTGCGCGAGCAGGACCTTCCCCTAAGCTCCTTCCGGGTCATCCTTGTCGACAACGGTAGCTCACCTTCGCTGCAACCGGTAGCCCAGCTTTACGACTCCACATTGCCACTCACATATATTCGGCTAGAAGACGACATCTCCAGGGCGGCGGCCCGAAACCGAGGGCTCACGGAGGTTGTCGAACCCAATGTTCTTTTTCTGGACGGTGACACCCTACCCGATGTCGATCTGATCAGGCAGCATTTGGAGACCCTCGAGGATGGTCAGGCCGCGGTAAGTCTTGGAGCTCGCAGGGAACCGAGGCGGAGAGCGCTGTTCGACCGGACGTCAACTACGCATGGTGATTATGAGTCGTTTGCGGCGCTGCATGCGGAGGCATGGCAGGATACACGCGTTCCCGATATCAACTTGCCGGTGATTCAAGCAAACTTCGACCGCATTGCGTACCGCTTCTTCTTCAGCCACAATGTCGCGATGCGGACCGCAGTGGCCACCGCGGTCGATGGGTTCAATGAAAAGCTCTCCGGGTGGGGGCTGGAAGATCTCGAATTTGGCTTCCGCGTGAAAGAGCAACTTCGAGATGGTGAGCTGATTCGATGGTCGCCACGGGCCGGATCGGCCCATGTCCCCCACTTGCGAGATTTCGCGCGCAACTCCAACGAAATCAAGTCCAACCAGAAGTTTCTGTTGGCGACGTACAAGTCTTTTCATTGGGAAGGGCATTGGTTCGCGCCGCCGAGCCTGGAGTGCCTTCGCATCATCATGCTCGAACGGATTGCCGAAAAGATCCAGGCGCGGACTGTCGCGAGAAGTCATGACCTTATGGAGATCGAGAAGTGGGTCGACCGCGATCGGTCCAGGAACTCGTGGTTACTCAGCACTGGACACGTACAAGGTTGGGATACCGTGCCAACAGGTCGCCGTTCCAACCTCAGTGACTGGCGCGATCGAACCGTGCCAAGCTTCTGCGGGACGCAGCTTCCCTCAGATGACTCTTCGGCATGCGATGTCATCAACATTGATATTTGGCGCGTACTGCCGTGGCATCATGTGTCCGAGATCCTGGCTGAGGCGCTACGTGTAGGCGAGACCGCCTGTTTCGTGGCCACAGCACAGCATGACGCGGACTTTTCGAGCTTGGAAGCCGCAGTTGATGTTCAAGACTCGTGTTTCGTTCGGGATGCGGAATGGATAGCCGACGGGATCGGCGAGTTGGGCCTTGCCCACGAGATCCTTCGCACACCGTCGATGATCGCTGTGCGCGTGTCAAAGGCGAGGTCAAGTGCTTCCTAGGTGCGTGCTTCGGCACGCGGTGACAACCACTTCGGGGCCAACCGTGATGTGTGGCCGCCACCGCGCGGCCAGAATTGGAATTCGTCCCCCTCCCCCGGCCACCACGTCAGGCAGCCTGCGCGGGCGACGGTGGTACCCAACCCTAACGCCGTCTTCACCAAGGCCGATCGAAAGAGGTGTACAATTCTTATCACCGATGATATGAGGACCTCGTTCCGACAGGATGGCTATCTGGTCGTCCCGAACGTCCTGAGTGCGGCGCAAATCGCGAAAGCTCGTCGTGCTCTCGCCGAGATGGAAAGGAGCGAAACGCACACCCTTCAGAAGGGTGATGTCGAGGCCCTGCGGGAGGGCCGCGGCGGATACTACATCTGGCACCAGTCATTCATAAGGCAGGAGTCGCGTAGCCTTCTTGACCTGTACACGGAAACAGGTATCGGAAAACTTGCCGACCAACTTTTGCGGTCCGACATTCCAAGCACTCAACCCCGTGTTGCACAAGTGGTGGTGACCGTACCACCATGGCCGGGTCACGGACCACAGCGCGTCCCTCATTTCGACGGCCCAATGCTCATTCCAGGCACTTGGGAACCCACCTCTTTTTCCCTGTTGGCAGGCGTGTGGCTGACTCAGCACGAGCTTTCCTCCAGCGGAAATCTGCTGGTTTGGCCGGGTACGCATCTTCGATTTGGAGAGTACCTGGCAGAGCGCGGCGCCGATTCCATCGCGGACACGGACGCGATGCATGAGGGACCCTATCCGAAGATCGAACTGGGGGATCCGGTACCGGTGACCGTGGCTGCCGGATCCGTGTATTTCGCTCACTATCTCCTTGCTCATGAAGCCGGAAAGTTCATCGATCCGACTGGAGATCGGCGGGAAACCGTGTACTACCGGTTGAATGCAGAACGTCACGAGTCCAATTGGCGTCAGGCCGTAACTGAACCTTTGTCGGAGTTCGCGTCGGCGTGAGTTCCGCTTGGCGGGTGCTGCTGGCTGGGCGCGGCGGTGGCCTGCTTGACCAGTGGGATGCCGCCCCACCCGGCCGGTCGTGGGCGCCCAAGGGACACACGCCAGTGGTGTGGGCGCCGGGAAACGACTGCGCGCGAATGTCATGTCCGCGGTCGCGTCCCGACTTCGGTGGGAGTGACCTCAGCCTCCGCCGGCAGTTTCCTGATGGCCGGTGTGCTGAGCGCAACCATCGCGGACAGCAGTTGGATCCCTGCGGCCAACCACAGCGTTGAGTACACGCCGATCGCAGCGGCAACAGGGCCGACCAAGGCCTGGCCGATGGGCTGGCAGGCCACCGAGCCAAAGTTGGCGTACGCGTTCACTCGGGACAGCTTGTCCCCGGGGATGTTCCGTTGCAGAGTTGTGGCCCACACGGAGCTGAAGATGGCAACGCCGATGCCGGCGACAAACGCGAGGGCACACAGCAGCAGGAGTGGGAGCTGAAGCGCCAGCCCGAGTGTGGGCAACGCGCCGATCGTCAGAGCCAGGATGCCCGTGCGCAGCGGCCTTTCGGAGTGGACATGCATGGCGACCATCCCGCCTACGAAGAGCCCCACGCCAAGAACGGCGTTCATCGAGGCCCAGGCCGCTGGGCCACCCAGATCCCGCTTCGCGAGCAACGGGCCGAGCACCGCTATCCAGGAAAGCAGGAGGTTGCCGAGCGAGGAGGTCGCAACTGTCATCCACAGCCAGGTCCTGCCGCGGAACTCGCTCCATCCCTCGCGGAGGTCGTGCGTGAACGAGTTCTTCGTAGTAGGCAGTTGTCTCTCGATCGGTATCACGGAGAGCATGAGCGCACTGACGCCGAAGGTCGCCGCGTCAACGGCGATCGCCCACCCCGGTCCGGACAGAGCCACGAGCAGGCCCGCTAACGCCGGACCCGCGATGCCGCCACCAGAGAACGCCATTCCGCGCAATCCGTTGGCCTGCTGGAGGAGCTCGCCAGACAGCAGCGAGGGAACGAGCCCGGCGGAGGCCGGGTCGAAGGCGGCGCTCGCCATGCCCTGCACCGCCTGGAGGGCTGCGAGCTGCCATATTTGGGCGTCGCCGCTGAGGAGCAGCACTGCCACGGTGCCCTGACTCGCGAAGCGGACGAGGTCGGCCGTCACCATGATCCGTCGGCGCGGGAACCGGTCCGCCATCACTCCGCCGATCAGCAGGGTCGCGACCATGGGGACGGCGCGCGCGGCCAGGACGAAGCCCAGGTCGCTGGCCGACCCGGTCAGGTCCAGCACCGCGAACGACAGAGCGACGGCCGTCATGCCGTCACCGAGTAGGGAGGTGGCCTCCCCGATGAAAAACCGACGGAAGGTTCTCTCCCGCAAGACCGACCATGCCGTCAACCAGTTCTCCTTGGTCTTCACAACAATGCTTCGGTGGCCGTCCGAACCTTGTCGGCCGCCAGCCAGCGGGTGTCGACGTGGCGGCCGATGCGATGGGCCTCGTCGAGGATCCAATTGCCCCAGCGATCCCAGACGCCGGACAGCCGGGAGGTGACGAGGACGTGGTCCACAGACTGGTCCGCGAGCGGAGTGCGGACGCCCAGTGCATGGCGCACCCTCCCGCCGGATGGGGAAGGCCCCGCGAGTGACCCGTCGAAGTCGAACAGTTCCGCGCTGGGCAGCCCTTCGGGCAAAACGGGGCCACATCCGAACACCGCGACGCGGGTGCCCGCTGGAAGCTCTCGGAGCGCAGCCAGTTCGTTCGTGACCACGCTTCCGCGGGCCTGCTCGGCGGCGCGCAGGACGAGGAGGTACTCGTCCTCCACGTTCCAGTCGTGGCTGATCTCGAAGTGGTCGCGCGGTTCGGCGAACCACGCCCACAGCAACTCGGTCACCGGCTCCGGGTGCTTGCGGGCCATCATGAGCACGTTTTCGGCGCCGCTGCTCAGGTCGTCCTCGACGGATCTCTCATGCGGAGTGTCGAGCGCCCACGCGTCCCTGCTCACGGTGAAGGCCGTGCCCCTGCGGTGGAGCCGGTAGCCGAGGTCCAGATCTTCGCCGCCCCAGCTGCGGAAGTCCTCGTCGAAGCCGCCGACCTCCCAGAAGTCCGCCGCTCGCACCGAACAGTTGAGGGACCAGAACCACTGCCACGGGACGACAGCGGTGCCCAGGTCGAAGCCGAACCGTTCGAATGCCAGGTGGCGTACGTCCTGGAAACCGATCTGGTGACCGTGGCGGCGGACGATCTCCTCGGGAGTCCTCGGCAGACCGGTGGCCGATCGCGGCAGTGGATCGGCGTCGGGACGATAGCCGTACGTGTAGCCGACCACGGCCCGGGTCTGCCCGGCCGGCGGGGCTGAGTGGGCGGCGAGGTGGGCGCGGACGAAGCCGGCCCCGGGCCGTACGCCGGCGTCCAGGAAGACCAGTACCGGTGCCGAGGCCAGCCGTGCCCCCGCGTTGCGGGCCGCGGCAGCCCGGAAGCCTCGATCCTCCTGGAACCAGTAACCGAGGTCGAGTCGGTGCTCGAAGTCCCGCACGACCGACCGAGTTTCGTCGGCCGAACCGTCGTCGGCGACGATGACCTCGAAGCCGCCCCCGTCCGGCGGCTGCTGCGCGGCGAGGGCGGCCAAGCTGCCGCGCAGCAACTCCGCGCGGTTGTAGGTCGGGATGATCACCGAGACCTGAGCCCCGGTACGGCGGCGCGCCGGCACCGCTACGCCCTGCCTGGAGCTGTGGCTGGAGTCAGGGAGCCAGCGGTGATGCGCAGGAAGTTCTCCGCGACCGCGGCGGAGGACTGGTCGCTGACTTGGTGCAGGGCTTGGGCTGATGCCGCGTGGTAGGCGTCCGCGTTGTCCAGCAGTTCAGCGGCGGCCTGCCAGAGGCGGGCGGCGTTGTCGGCGAAGTCGACCGCCTCCAGTGTGTTGCCCGTTAGCAGGGACGAGCGGCCGAGCCCACTGAGTACGTCGAGGTCCACCAGTCGCCCTGCGCCGCCGACCAGCACCGGAAGGTGGCCGAAGCGGTAGGCCACGACAGGGGTGCCCACGGACAACGATTCCGCCGCCACGTTGCCGAACGTCTCCGGCCTGGTCGACGGCACCAGTGTCAGTGCGGCCTCAGCGAGAAAGGGCTGCACTCCCAGCCAGGGGATGGCGGGAAGCACCTCGACGTTGGGAAAAGCGGCCGCACGTGCACGGCACGCGTTTATCAACTCCGTCTGCATCCCGCGCCCCAGTTCGAAGGCCGCCGCCGCGAGCACGATCTGCACCGGTCGCCCGAAGCCCTCGGGAAGCGCGTTGAGAAGTTCCGCGATGCCCTTGTACGGATCAGCCCTGGCCACGATCCGCACCGGACCGGTGCGGCGTAGGCGCTCGCGCTCGTCGTGGCACGGGGCCTGGCCGGTGCTCGGCAGGGCGTTGGGCAGCGCGTGCCAGCCGGTTGTGTCGAGTCCGGTGCGCGCTGCCTCGTCGATCAGGAAGGGGCTGACCGCGAGGACGGCGTCGGGACGCTGGGCCAGACTGCGTCGCATGTGGTCGTCCTCCCGGAGGAAGTGCACCATGAGCGCGGTACGGACACCGGGCGGTGCCGGGCTGAGGAAACCAAGTCCCACAACGGCGTCGGCCCAGCAGACCACGTTGATGTCGTGGGCGGTGAGGATCTCCAGCACCTCCCTGCGCACCGGCTCCGGGTCCGCGAAGAGCTGGGGCAGGTCGTCGAACAGCAACGGGTGCGGCAGGTGCAGCGATGCGAGCCGGACCAGGTCGTGCTCGTCCTCGGCGCGGGGCGGCCCGGCCGCGATGATCAGAGCGCGGTGGCCGATCTCGCGCAGTCCGCTGGCGAGTGACGCGACGGCACGCTCGATTCCCGCGGGTTCATCGGAACTGTGGGTCAGTAGGACGAAGGCGACGTTCATCCTGGCTCCTTGCTACGACCGTGGGCTGGCGCGTCGGGCTGCCTCTGCGTCTTCCTGTGGCCATGGTGAAGGAATGCGCTCCGGGAAACATCACGGCTCGGTACCGAGAGAAAGTGGTCGAGGTACCGAAGTTCCACCGCGACGAAATCAGGAAACGCGGCATTGACAGCGGATCTGGGCCACGACATACTGGATTCCACCTGTTTCGATATTCAGCCTCTCAGGATGGAAGACCGAAAGGGAAGTATGGTCGACAACATGCGGAGGTGTGATGAGATACCCGATTCCACGATTGTGCCGGTAGCTGCCGGGGCGCCGCGCCGGTCGATGCGGGAGACTTTCACGAGAATCTACGAGAGCAGAGTCCCCGCACCGGTCGACAACGGCACCACCGGGAACGACACCGAATCCTGTTCGGGCACGGGGTCGAATCTGGCCCAGACCGCGGCGGTTCGCACCGAACTGCCGGCCCTGGTGGCCGATCTCGGCGTCAGCAGCTTCCTCGATGTACCCTGCGGGGACCTGTTCTGGATTTCCACGATCGAACTCGGTGTCGACGCCTACCTCGGCGCCGACATCGTTCCCGGGCTGATCGAGCGGAACCGGGACCGCTTCGCGCACTCGAACCGTGAGTTCCGGGTCATCGACCTCACTCGGGATCAGCTTCCGCGGGTGGATCTGATCTTCTGTCGCGACTGCCTCGTACACCTCCACGACGAGGACGTCCACCGGGCGCTGGCCAACATCAAGCGGAGCGGTTCAACATTCCTCGCGATGACCACCTTCACCGAGCGAACCGAGAATGCCGACGTCATCGAGACCGGAGCCTGGCGCCCGCTCAACTTCCAACTCGCGCCCTTCCGCCTGCCTGAGCCTTTCCGGCTGATCAACGAGCGCTGCACCGAGGTCGACGTGACCACCGAGAACGGCGTGCGGGTCGAACACCGCTACGCCGACAAGTCGATCGGCGTTTGGCGTATCGCCGAAATCCCCACAGCGACCTCACCGACCTGACCTGAGAATGGCTGGTACCCGGCGAGGTCTCCCGCAAGGGGCTGTCCCGTACACAAGCTACGGGACAGCCCCTTGTTGGGTCTGATCCTTCGTGCCGGAACTGCGAGCAATGCTCAGAACCTGTGGATCGGCCTGACGGAGGGAGGCGTACCTTCCCAATGGATCGATCGATAGGTCATCGAGCAAGGCCGACGTTCGCAGCGTCGGTCGGGAAGGCACGCCCGCGCCTACGGTAGTCAACGAGGGCGGCACCACGCCAAGTGGCAGCTCGCTGCTGGATGAGATCGTCCGCGCCGGCGCCCGCTTCGAACGCGGCCACCTCGTTGAACGGGAGGAGACTCTGGTGGCGTAACTTCCTTCCGGACAGATCCGCCATGGTGTCCGCCCCTGCGGCTGGGTTCTATTCAGCGCGCGGAAGCGGTGGCAGCGGCAACGGCAACCCCGGCAGGCCGTCGATGCTGGTCGCGATGTGCTCCTTCTTCTGGAAGTACACGTCGAGCGACTCATCGGACTCGCGCGCGAAGCGCGACGCGTGCAGCGGGCGGTCCTCGTCATAGGTCATGAACGGGACCGCGTACCCGCAGGTGTCGCGGATCTTCTCAGCGGTCACGACAATGATCGCGCGCAGGCCGTGCAGGGTCGGGTCGATGTCCGGGAAGTACCCCAACAGCTCCGCCCAACGCGCATCGTCGCGGAAGACCGGCTCTCCGCGGCCGTGCACGCGCACGATGTTGGGCGGACCGTCGAAGGCGCACCACATCAGGGTGATGCGGCCGTTCTCGCGCAGATGGGCGATCGTCTCGGCGTTGCTGCCGGCGAAATCGAGGTAGGCCACGGTGAGTTCGTCGAGCACAGCGAACGAGCCGTTCAAGCCTTTGGGTGAAAGGTTGACGGTACCGCCGCCGTCCAGCGGCGCCGTCGCGGTGAAGAAGATGTGCTGCGCCTCGATGAAGGCACGCAGTCTGCCGTCTATCCGCTCGTAGCTCTTCCCCATATGCCGATTATGGCGGGACTGTGATCCCTCCCCCGCAGCAGTAGGGCAGGGATCACATGCCAAGGGGATCGACCACCGCCAGCCCAGATCACGATCAACTGGATCGCGTGAGCGGCATCTCGTACTTGATCCACAGGTCTTGACAATTGCTCCGGAACTACTGGCGGACCGATCGTGACCGGGCCCCACGTGGTGAGCCGCTCCCACCGCCGTCAGGAGCGGCTCACCGCGTACGGCGGCATGACCAGCAGGTCGACGTCCGGCGACTTGGCCATCAGACCGACCGCCTGATCCGGGGTGAGCACCATTGGCTCGCCCTTGATGTTGAGCGAGGTGTTGATCAGTGCGGGCAGCCCGGAGGCCTCGCCCACCGCCGAGAGCAGGGCACCGAACTCGCTGTCCTCCGCGACGTACTGGCCCCGCGTGGTGCGGTCGACGTGGACCCCGGCGACGGCACGCTCGCACTCACCCTGACCGACCATGTGCATGCACAGCATGTAGTCGCTGAGCCCGCTCACCGGCGGTTCCATACCGAGCTTGCCGAATCCGTCCCCGGTGAGCGACAGCGCGGCCGGACGCCACGACTCGCGGCCCTTGATCCGATTCAACCGGTCCAAGGTGGTACGCGACCGGGGCGAGGCGAGCAGGCTGCGGGCACCCAGCGCGCGCGGACCGAACTCGTTGCGGCCCTCGAACCAGGCCACCACCTGCCCCTGCTCCAGGGAGCGCACCGCCGTCGCCCGCAGTTCCTCGGGCTCCAGCGCCCGCGCGGTGACCCCTTGCCCGTCCAGCGCCGTCTCGATCATCGCGGTGGAGACCGGCGGCCCGAAGAAGATCGGCGGCGGCTCATCGGCTGGCAGCGGTGCCGGGGCCTTGCCCAGCAGGGCCTCCGCGAGCATCGCCGCCCCGAAGACCGTGCCGCCGTCGTTGGGCGCGACGGTGCCGAGGACACGGGAGTATCCGCTCTCCAGCGCGATCCGGCGGTTCAGATGGGCGTTGAGGGCCACCCCTCCGGAGAGCAGCAGAGTGTCCTCGCCGGACAGGCTGCGCAGCCGACGGGCGATGCCCAGCCCCAAATCCTCCACTGTGGACTGCACGTCGGCGGCGAACGGCGCGTAGTCGAAGGGGTTCGCCGAGGAGGGCGTGTAAGGGAAGACACTGGCCTCGTATGCCTCCAGCCACTGCTCCCCCAGCCGGTCCCAGTCCCGCCCGGCGGCCAGCGAGCCGCGCAGCCTCGGATCGAGCCGGAACGAGGCGTCGGCCGGGTCGAAGCTCATGAACCGCATGTCACTGGTACGCCCGTAGGAGCTGAGCCCCATGAACTTGCCCGCGCCGAACCAGCCGAGCCGGGCGTACACCGCGGCGGCGCCGTACATCATGCCGAGCGACCAGCACTTGTCGTAGCGCTCCAGCAGACGGAAACGGCCGTTGTCGACATGGAACAGCGAGGTCGATCCGTCTCCGCCCCAGCCGTCGGCGACCAGGACGTCCGCCTTGGCACAGGAGTTGAGGTAGTACGCCTGAGCCGCATGGCAGAGGTGGTGGTCGAAGAAGATGATCTCCCGGGTGCCCAGCTCACCGGCCAGGGTGGGCAGAATGGTTTCGGTGAGCCGGTCGGTGACGTGGACACCGCACGGGATGTCGGTCTCCGTCGCCAGCACCTTCTCGGAGTCTTCGGCCCAGGCGTACCCGATGGCGTCGACCTCGCTGGGGTGTACCCCGTGCGAATCGAGCAGGGCCCGAACCGCTCCTTCCGGCCCCTCCCCCGGTGCGTACCTGCGCCGACTGACGCGTTCCTGTTCCAGCGCGCCGATCACCTTGCCGTCGATCACCAGACACGCGGCCGCGTCATGGCAGAGCGGGACGTCGGGCCGTCCGATCAGTCCGAGAACGATCATTTATGCCTCCATGCAAGGGACGTTTTGGTGCGCGGCGGGACTGGTGCACCACCATCGCGACAGGGTCACGGGGTGCCGACGGTGGTAGCGCGCAGGAACTCCCGCGCCACCGCGGTCGGAGTGTGCGCGGCGACCTGCTGTGGCCCCTGCCGTGCGGCGGCGTGATAGGCCACGCGGTCGCCGAGCAGTTGCGCCAGCGCACACCACAACTGTTCGGCCCCTGCGGCCAGATCGACTGTCCGGCCGGCCTCACCGGTGAGCGTCGCGAGGAACCCCAGGCCGTGGCTGACCACCGGAGTGCCCACCGACAGGGCCTCGGCGGCGACGTTGCCAAAGCTCTCCGGACCGGTCGAGGGGACGGCGGCAACGGCAGCATCGGCGAAGAACGGCTGGACCTCCCGCCAGTCCACGGCCGGCAGGACCCTGACGTCGGGAAGGGCGTCGGCCAGCGCCCGGCACTCGTCGAGGACCTGGTCCTGCATGCCGCGCCACCACTCGAACCGGGCAGACGCGAGGACGATCTCCAGCGGTCGGCCCAGTTCGCGGCCCGGATGGGCGCGCAACAGCTCGGCGACCCCCTTCTGCGGATCGGCCCGTGCCACGACCCGCACCGGGCCGGTGAGCCTCAACTGTTCGCGCCGATCCGGTCCGGGTGGATCGACGAACCGGGGCAGCGCGTTGGGCAGCGCCTGCCAGTTGTCGCAGTCCAACCCGGCCCGCCTGGACTGGTCGATCAGGAAGTCGCTGACGGCGAGGACGGTGTCGGGACGGTGGCTCAGGCTCTGTTGCATGGCTTGGTCGGCGCGCAGGAAGTGGACCATCAGGGCGCGGCGCACGCCGGGCGGCGCTGGGCTGAGGTAGCCCAGGCCCGCGACCGCGTCGGCCCAGACCACCAGATCGACCTGGTGCTCGGCCAGCACCGACCGTACCTCCTGCTCCACGGGAGCCGGGTCGGGCAGCAGGGTCAACAGCTCATCGACCAGCATCGGTCGAGGTAGTGAGATGGAGTGCAGGCGCACCAGGTCAGGAGGGTCGTTCTGGCTGGCCGGACCGGCGGCCACGATCAGGGCACGGTGGCCCAGTTCGCGCAGACCGCAGGCGAGTGAGTCGACGGCCCGCTCGATGCCGGCGGGTTCGTCCGGGTCGTGGGTCAACAGGACGAAGGCGATGTTCACGCAGGGGTTCCCATCAGTGCGGAGGACAGGGCCGTCACCGTCGCCCCGACAGGGCCGGGAAGGCGGTGGCCATCAACTCCTGACGGGCTGGTCCGTCCTGGCCGAAGACTCCGTTGAGCACTGAGGAGGTCATCAGGGCCGGGGTGCGGATGCCGCGCATGGTCATGCACAGGTGCTCGCCCTGCGCGATGACCGCCACGTCGGGCGACCCGCTGACCGCGGTGATCTCCTCGGCGATGTCCTGCACCAGGCGCTCCTGGATCTGCAGCCGGTGGGCGTGGCGATGAGCGATCCTCGCGAACTTCGACAGGCCCAGCACGTCGCCGTTGGGCCGGTAGGCGATGGTGACGGTGCACGAGAACGGCAGCAAGTGGTGCTCGCACAACGACCACAGGTGGATGTCCGAGACGGTGACGGTCTGTCCCTGCTGGGTGCGCAACGAGAAGAGGGTGTTGACCTCGCCCGCGTCGTACCCGCTGAACTCCCGCCACCAGCGGGCGAATCGGGCCGGGGTCTGCTTCAGGCCGTCCCGGTCGGGATTCTCGCCGATCGCGATGAGCAGTTGGCGGGCCACGTCCTCCAACGGGTCCCGGCCCTCCCCGGCTGGGTCCGGGTATGTCGTGCTGGTTGTCACGCCTACTTCCCCCTCCTGTCGCCCCACACGGCGACGTGCAGTCTGGTGGTGAGGTTCCAGCCCCGGGCGATCACGGCGTCACCGAGCGCGGCCAGGCGCAGGCTCAACTCCTCCGGCGTGCGCCCCTCAGGCATGATCCACACCGGCGTGGTTCCGTAGTGCTCGACGACATCCGCCACCTCGGCGAGGTCCTCCGGGCTCCGGCAGACGAACTTGAAGGCGGTCCCCGGCATCGCGGCGAGCGCGGCCAGGGCCCGTGGGACGAGCCGACGTGCCGCCGGATCACCCGAGTGCGCCAGCTTGGGCGAGACGTTGAACCGGACGCCGAGAGCGGCCAACTCGGACAACGGCTCGATGGTCCCGTTGGTCTCGATCTCGACGCGGTGGCCGGTGCCGGTGAGTGCGTGCAGCAGTGGCAGCAGGCGGTTCTGCTGGCTGAGCGGCTCGCCGCCGGAGATGACGACCAGCGGCACCGCGTACCCGCTGAGCCGCTCCAGCACCGCACGCCAGGCCATCGGGTGCAGCTCCGCACGGGGACTGTGCGCGATCCCGGAGTCGCCGACCCCGGTCCAGTCCCAGGTGTAGGGGGTGTCGCACCAGCGGCAGGACAGGTTGCAGCCCCCGAGCCGGACGAACGCGCAGCGCTGTCCCGCGGAGGGCCCCTCTCCCTGTACGGTCCCTCAAGTGGGGCCGAAGATCTCGTTCACGACGAGCTTCGACTCCATCGCGGCACCACCTCCTCCCGCTGCCGCACCGGCCGCGAACGACCGTGTCACGGTCGGTACTCCGCCCAGGTCTTGGCGGTCTCGCTGACGCGCACCGAACTGAGCTCCGGGAAGCGCGGCAGCCATCGCTCGTACAGCCATCGCGCCAGGTTCTCGGCCGAGGGGTTGCGATCGGCGAGCAGGTCGTTGAGGTGTCGGTGGTCGACCTCCTCGTCAAGCCACCGACGGAACGGCGCGAGGTCGCCGTAGTCCCGGACGAAGCCGACTCCGTCCAGGCCGTCCGCCGCTGCGGACAGTTCCAGTTCGACGACGTAGTTGTGCCCGTGCAGCCGCCCGCACGGATGCTCCTGGGGCAGGCCGTCGAGCCGGTGACTGGCTGAGAAGTGGAATTCCTTGCTGATCCGATACGCCATGTCCGACCTCCTGGATCCATCGTGTCGACCTGGTGCACCCGGCACATCACGGCACGCTCCGAAGGCGGCCCCACCGGACGCCGAAGGTCGTCGATCCAACCGGGGCCAGCAGTGGGATCGGGCAATCCTCAACGGGCGGTGGGTGGTTCTTGGGGCGCGTACTTCGGTTGCGCGACGAAGACCACTTCGGGCTCGACCGCGACGAAGGAGAGCCGTACAATTGTTGTCACGGAAGGAATGCGGGCAACCTTCCGAGGACTGGCGGTTCCGAACTTGCTGAGTCCCGCTCAAATCGCCCAGGGACGTCGTGCTGTCGCCGCGATCCTCTGCCGTAGCGGGGCAGGTGGGTGTGAGTCAGTACGAGCTGAGACCGAAGATGCAGGCCATCACAGCACCGAAGCCGTCGACGTGTGGGGGCGGGCGATCAGGACGGCGCCCTGGTCCCCGATGGCGTGCGGGCGGTGCGCGAAGTGCTCGCGCAGTGCGGGTGCGATCGACTGCCGCATCTCCTCGGCCCTGGGGTGACCTTCGAACCAGAAGTTGACCAGGACGGCCGCCGCCGCCGCTACCCGGCCGTCCAGGTCGGGTTCGGGGAAGTGCAGCGCGGCTTCGGTGCGGTGCACCGTGAAGCGCGAAAAGCCGTAGTCGGCAAGCACCTCGGCTGCTGTGGCCAGCAGGAAACCCTGGTGGTCCTGGGGTTCGTCCGCCAGCGGCACGCAGGTTCGGTTGAGCAGTTCCACGAGCTCGTTGTCGGGGGCGCCGCCGATCAACACGATCTTGGCCTCGGGATGGCTGGGGTCGCAGACCCGCGCGATCTCGCGAGCGGACCGCTCCAGATCGTCGACGTAGGGCAGAATCCACGCGGCGAGGACCGCATCGAAGGACTCGTCCGGAAAGGGCAGCGCCTCGGCCCGGCCGGGATGGACATCGAGCGTGCCCGTCCGACCGACCTCGGGTCCGCGCAGCGTGGCCACCCGGCTGCCGTGGGGTTCGACCGTCGTGCAGTGGCCGAGCTGCTCGGCAATGGCACGGGTCAGTTCGCCGGTGCCGCCACCAACGTCAAGCACGGCGTGGTTGGCGTCGGTGGCGGCGCAGGCCAACGCGATCTCCTCGCGGCGTTCGAGCCGGTCGGCGAAGTCCACCCAGCCGTCACGGCTGAGCTGGTGCGGGCCCCGGTAGTGGGCGGGCATGCGGTCGAGCGGTCCGCACAGGGGGTGGGTGCGGACACCCTCGGCGTCGAGAGGAGTCACCGCTGTCCGGGATGTTCCCATGCTCATGTGCGTTCTCCTTGGCATAGAAGCGATGCGGGGGCCGTCACGGAGCGGCGAACAGTGTCACGTCGTCCACGTACCGCGTCGGGTCCGCCACGCCTGCGACGCGGAACGCCTCGCGCCGCTCGTAGCAGGTTCCGCAGGTTCCACAATGCAGTTCACCGCCCTTGTAGCAGGACCAACTGAGGCCCAGCGGAGCGTTGAGGCGCGTTCCGTGCGTGGCGATGTCGGCCTTGGACCAGTTCAGGAACGGCGCTTCGAGCTGTGGGGTGGGGAAACCCTCGTTGGCCACCGCCACCAGTTGCCGAAGCGCGGTGTGGAACTCGGGGCGGCAGTCCGGGTAGATGAAATGGTCGCCGGTGTGCATCCCCAGGGCTACTGTCCCGGCCCTGCGCGCGACCCCGACTGCCACGGCGACGTTCGCGAGAACCGCGTTGCGGTTGGGTACGACCGTCGCACGCATCGACTGCTCCGCGTAGTGCCCGTCGGGAACCGGGACGCTGGCGTCGGTGAGGGCGGATCCACCGAGCACGGCGCCCAACCCGCTGAGGTCCACGAGCAGGTGCTCGGCTCCGTAGTGGGCGGCGACCTGGCTCGCGGAGTCGATCTCCCGGCGATGCCGCTGCCCGTAGTCCACCGTCACGGCGATGAGGTCGTGGTGCAGGGCGGCGTAGTGCGCCATGAGCGTGGTGGAGTCCATGCCGCCCGACAGCACGACCACCGCGGTGAACGAGTCGGGTGTGTTGTTGTCCTGATCCATGAGTCACCTTTCGCTGCAGTGGAAGGCGGCCTCCGTTGCGTAGGCTCGGTCCAGCTTCCAGCCGGGTGGCGCGGTCGCACATCACGGTCCGGGTCCGAAGGACCACGGGCACCGGGCCGAGACGAGCCGGAGGATCTCATGTGGTGGAACGTTTCACCGGGGATCCGGTACGCCGTCGGTGAGCAGCGGCCACAGCCCGGGATTGCGGAACAGTTGGGGGAAGTCTCGGCGCCCGGTGATGCCGAGCTTGCGGTACGCGCTCGACAGGTGCAGTTCCACGGTGCGGCGGGTGATCCGCCGGGCCGCAGCGATGCGCTCATTGGTCCGGCCGCGCATCGCGTCGATCAGGGTCTGCCGCTCCCGTGGGCTGAGCGTCAACACGCCACGCAGCGAGAAGTCCTGGTGAGTGCGATCGCTCGCCGCCGCCAACTGCTGCCGTCCCCGCTCGGCCAGCGACCGGGCTCCGCAGGAGCTGGCCAGCCGGACCGCCCGGGTCAACGCGGCGACCGCCTCCTTGGGCCGGTCCAGTCGGTTCAGCAGGGTGCCCATGTCGCCAAGGGCATACGCCAGGTCGAGTTCGCCCTTCGCCTCCTCCAGCAACCGCACCGCCGTCCGCAGCAGGCGCTCGCCCTCCGTGCCACCGGACACCCGGCCCAGCACCCACCGGGCCCGGCCGCGCTCCTGCGGCGAGCCGATCGTCTCGGCGTACCGCAGTTGGTCTCGGGCGAGTTCCGCGGCCTGTTCGCTCTGCCCCACCTGCTCCAGCAACTCCACTCCATGCGCCCGCCAGGACGCGGCCGAGACCGCGCGCAGTCCCGCGGCCTCGTTGCGGTCGCGCAGTTCGGCGAGGTCGCGCGCCGCGCGCGCCAGGTCTCCCTCAGCGGCCCACAGCCGAGCCCGGCACACCAGCAGATCCCGGTAGCGCCAGCCCGGCGGTAGGTTCTGCGCGCAGCGGCCTTGCCGCAGCAGCTCCTTGGCCCGGTTGTGCTCGCCCTGGCAGATCAGGACGTCCAGCAGCTGCCCCACCACGTCCAGACGGATTGGGTGAACCGGGCTCACGCCGTGGCGGACGAGGTGAGCCAGGCAGTCCTCCAACTGATCACGAGCGCTGGAGAGTTGGCCCCGGGTGCGGACGTGATGCGCCGCCACCGGAAGCAGCAGCACCTGGTGCAGCGGCTGCGACCCGGGAGAGTCGGGCTCGGTGTGTCGACGCAGGTGTGCGGTCGCCTCCTCCTGGTACCCGTTGTCCACCAGTACGGTCAGTGCCGCCGCCAGGGCCAGCGGGTGCAGGTACAGCTCCTCGGTGCCGCAGGCCAGGGCCCCGCGCGCGCCCTCGACGGCCGCCCGCGGGTCGTCACCGGTCAGATGCCGGCAGAACGCCGCCGCGGCCGTCGCCGCAGCGCGCAAGCCGCCCGGCGGGCCCTCGAGCAGTTCGCCGAGCCGCTCAGCGGTCACGGCTGGCGGGGCGTCGTGGAGGTCAGCGAGTATCCGGTGCAAACGGGGCCACTCGGCGACGGCGGTCCCGGCCACGGCTGCCGCCACTGCCTCCAGCACCCGTTGCTCGCCCTCGGGCCGGTCCGCGCCGTGCAACAGCGATCCGATGCGCCGCAACAGACTGCTGCGGGTGGCAGCGTCGGCTGTTTCGGCCAACGCCTCGATCGCCTGCGCCAAGCCATTGCCCTGGTCAAGCCGGATGCGCAGGTCGACCAGGGCCAGCACAGCCACCCGGCGCTCGTCGCCGGTGGCCACCCGCACGGCGTGTTCCAGGCAGCGGGCGGCAGCGGTGGTGTCCTGCGCGGCCAGCGCGGAAGCAGCGGCATCGAGCAGCACCGAGGCCGGCCAGGAGTCGTCCAGCGAGACCGCGGAGGCGGTGAGGTGGTCGGCGATGCGGCTCGCGGGGGCGTGCCGCTCGTGCAGAAAGGTGGCGGCGGCCAGGTGCGCCGCATTGCGAGCCATCCGGCTCATCCCGCCGATCAGGGCGGTGCGCAGCAGGGGGTGGCGCAGTCGCACCATGTCGTCATCCGCCACGAGTCGCATCCGGACCAGCAGATCCGCGGTGATGAGGGTTTCCCCCGTGGTCATCCCGCACAGATGAGCCACCAGGGGCGGTTCGGCGCCGTCCCGTCCGCCGGCCACGGCAATGGCCCGGATCAGCCGCCCGGCCGCCGGATCGATCCGGCTCAGCCGCCCGGTGATCAGATCCGCGACGACGGGCAGTACCGCGGTGTCGAGGTGCTCCGGGCGCACGGCCGCACCACCGTTGTCCCGAACCCAGCGGGCCAGCTCGACCAGCATGAAGGGGTTTCCCGCGGTCAGCCGGTGGCAGGCGGCGGAGAAAGCGCTATCCCGCAACCGCGGCAGCAGGATGCCCAGCAGGGCAGCCGTTTCCGCCGGGGACAGCCCGTCAAGGGTGAGCCGCTGTGCGCCGGACAGCAGTTGGGCAACTGCTGTGGGCGCCTGCGGGGGCTCACCCAGGCGTAGCGAGGCCACCAGCAGCACCGGTAGGTCGGCGCACGCCTCCACCACGCTGCGCAGGTGGGCCAGCGCGGTGTCGTCGGCCTGGTCAGCGTGGTCCATGATGAGGATGAGCGGAGCCGTCACGGTCAGGTGGACGATCGCGGCGCGCACTGCGGACACGAGCGCGGTGTCCAGGTTCGGCAGAGCTGTGTGCCTCCCCCACTGCCGCTCGGACGCCGCGTGAAGTTCCGCGACATGCACGCTGTCCGCCGGAAGGCTCCGAGCCAGTGCCCGGACGAGAAGGCCGCACGGCTGCTTCGAACCGTGAAAGTGCACTGTCGTACTTCCGAGGCGGCGGGCGGCGAGCGCGAAGGCGTACAGCAGCGCGGTGCGGCCCACGCCGAGCTCGCCCTCCACCACGTACCGCACCAGACCGGTCGTCATGCTGTCGCGGCGTGCCTGGTCCAGCAGTCGTAGCTCATGCTGTCGACCGACGAAACCATGCGATTGTCCCCGTGGCCTGTGCACTCCCTCGGTTTCCCCACGTTTCGAAAATTCCTCGTTCATTGCCAGAGCCCTCCAGAATCGTCGAGGCGTTGAACCGCGCCGGAAGCCCGAGGCTCTAGGCGGTACCGCGATCGCGCGCAGAGGGAGGTGCCGCTGTTCTTCAGGACGCGGACGTGCGCGAGTGGTGCGTCACTGAGGTGGGTGGCCGCTCCGTCGCCGCGGTCGCGCCCGCAGGATGGGCCGCGATGCGGTGCGCTGCTTACGAGCCCAGCTCACTGAGGCTGGTCTCGAGTGTGTTGGGCGCGTCAGTGAAAGACGGAGCGCAGCCCGGCCGACCACCGCAGGCACAAGGCGGGTGGGGGCGCCAATCCGAGCGGACTTTGCCCGGTGGATCGTGCGTACGGCGAAGTCCGGTGCGCCTTGTTGGCCTGGATCGCGTGCATGCTTGTGCCGACCAGTTCGGCGGCCTTGCTGGTGCCCCAGCTCATGATGTGACTCCCCAGGAAACTGCCCGTACCAAGAGCACCTACCGGTAAGCCCGCCATCGGCTACCGCGTCGCGCTCGAGAACACCACCACTGCGGTGTGATCCGTGCCCTCACGTCATGGCGAACTGGCCGACGATGAGGACCGGCGTGCCCCAGACCGAGATGGTGACGAGCCGCCAGGTGGCGCGGCTGCGGGGCGGCGTCTCAGTGGACGGTGTTGTGGCGAGCATCGTCTTCTCCTGGAAACCAGGGCGGAGCACAGACAGGGCGGGCTGCCTCAGTCGTTGTCCCACGGGTGGCAGTGACGTGCTTCGGCGGCGGAGTTGAGGTCGCGCAGCCAGGCCCTGAGGCCTGGGCGGACCCTGGTGAAGTTCCAGACGCGGACGCCGTCGATGCGCAGTCCCACGCCGATCGCGGACCCGGTCCACCGGATGCATTGCCAGACGGTGGGGGGTGATCATCAGCGTTCCAGGGGGCTGGCCGAGGCCAGGCGCTTCATGTCGGACGGCGCGTAGTGGAGCCTTGCTCAAGATCTCTCCGGGACCGGACCTTGGCCGGTGGGGCGACACCCACTCCCCCGCAGGTTAGCAGGACCGGTCGTGGCGGTGGCCAGTGGAATCGCGAGCAGGGCGGCACGCGCGCCACCCAGGCGGCGACGGGGTCGTGAGGTGCGCTGGTGGATGTCGGACACGGCTGTTCTCCTCGTTCGACGGCCGGCCTGGCGAGTCAAGCAATTGACTCTCGCACTAGTTAAATTCTGTAACAACACTTGGTGAGTGTCAATAGGGACGGTGATAATCTCTAACCAGATTGGGGCGCTGTAGCGGCTGCGGGTGACTGACGACGGACACGGCCGGGACGAGCCTGTGGGAGCGCTACCAGGCTCAGGTGTGCGCGGAGATCAAGCGACACGCGTGGGACGCGAGCCTCGCCGACACCGTCCGGGCCGCGCACGACTCCGGAGCCGGCCGAGAGCTTGTCGGCGCGTGGTGCATCACCAAGCCTCAGCAACGCGAACGGCAGCCTCCAGTCCACGGCGGCCAGCGGCAGGCCGCCGACGAGCAGGCGTCGTCGCACCCAAGCGGTCGGCGAGGGCTCCGGACAGCGGAGCACTGATCGCGGTCGCCAGCGATGTCCGCCGCCGTGATCGTCAACGTGGCCGCAGCCAGCAGGGTCGTCTGAGCCACAGGCGCGGGCCTTGCCGGGTTGTGGCCATGGTTCCTCCTCGGCATTCGCTGACGATGTCGAGGCTGGCAGCGGCACCCGAGGATTCGCGTCGGCGAAAACTGCCCATGCGGTCCGCGGCGACGGGATAGGCGGTTTTCACCGACTCGAAGGCCGGCCGAGGATACCAGATAGGGAATATGAACGCTTTGGCATGACCCCGCTGAGCTGATCCAGGTGATGTAGCCCCTGATACTGGAACGCCGTTATGAGAGTTGAGGGACCCCGTTGATTGTGACGGTGGGAAATGACCGCACGGGGCGGTTGCCCAGTGTTGAGCAACTCGGTCTCCCGGGCGGCGGGGATCACCGCAACTCACCCCCAGGCCCGGCCGTAATTCGCTTGATCTGGCCTCGGGTCAAGGCTGCACTGTGGCGGGACACCACGAGTCGTGGTGCCGGTATCCCGGGGAGGCAGCGGCAGCAATGGAGATCCGTTCCACGACCGACCAGGACCTCGACGTCTTCGTCGACACACTCCATGCCGCGTTCGGGCGCTTCCCGGAAGCCCCGGCCGAGGGCGGCAGGGTTCGATGGTCGGCGCTCGAAATGGATCGCAACCTGCTCGCCGTGACGGCGGACGGGCGGCCCGTCGGCACCGCCGGCGCGTACTCCTTCGAGCTCACCCTGCCCGGTGAGATCCTCGTCCCGGCCGCCGGGGTGACCGCCGTCGGCGTCCTGCCCTCGCACCGACGCCAGGGTGTGCTCACCGCGATGATGCGGCGTCAGCTCACCGAGTTGCGGGCCCGAGGGGAGTTCCTCTCCGTACTGCTGGCCTCCGAGGCCCTGATCTACCGCAGGTTCGGCTACGGACCGGCGACCTACACCCAGCGGCTGACGGTGCCGCGCCACCAGGCCGCCCTCGCCCTCCCCCGGGCGCGCGGAACGGCCGACGCCCCAGCGACCGGCTCGGTCGAGCTGCTGCGGCGTGCCGAGTGCGGGGAGATCCTGGAAGAGGTCTACGACCGGTACCGCCGCGCACAGCCCGGCGCGCTGTCCCGGCCGCACCGCTGGTGGGCCTTGGGCGCGGGGCAGCCCCCGATCTGTCCGGCGCCGCGCTACGTCGCCGTCCACCGGGACGCCGACGGCGTCCCGGACGGGTACGCCAGCTACTCCGTCAGCGAGCACAACACCTTGACGGTCGACGAGACCATCGCCACCGACGACGCCGTCTTCACGGCCCTGGCCCGGTTCCTGCTCGGACACGACCTGGTCGCTCAGGTCGTGTTCAAGCACGTCGCGCCGGATCACCCGCTGCGCTGGCAGCTGGTGGACTTCCGCGCCGGCCAGGTGAGCGAGGACACCGACTGGCTCTGGGTGCGGCTGCTGGACGTCCCGCGTGCGCTGACCGCGCGCGGCTGGTTCACCGACGGCGAGCTCGTCCTCGACGTCGACGACCCGTTCCTCGGCGAGCAAGGCCGCTACCTGCTGACCGTCCGGGACGGCAAGGCCGACTGCGTCCCGACGGACCGGGAGCCCGACCTGTCCCTGGACGTGAGCGACCTGGGCTCGGTCTACCTCGGCGGCACCGCCCCGAGCACGCTCGTGCGTGCCGGACACATCCGAGCCCACCGCCCGGGCGCGGCCGCCCTCGCTGACGCCCTCTTCCGCGCCGAGCGCTCCCCGCACTGCCTGCACTGGTTCTGACCGGGTGATCGGGTGAAGGCGGCGTCGGCGGCCGGGTTGGTCCCGGCCGCCAACGAATGGAACTCCGCCAAGGGCTGATGGGTGGGCACGCGGTCGCACACCGCGTGCCCACCACACCAGGGCGCAGAACTACGTCCGGTACCGGAAGCGAATTCGGCCACGGGTCAGGTCGTACTCACTGAGCTCGACGAGCACCCGGTCCAGCAACCCGATCCTGATGTAGTTCTTCCGCACCTTGCCGCTGATGTGTGCGAGCACCTTGTGCCCGTTCTCGAGTTCCACCCTGAAGGTGGCATTGGGCAGGCACTCGATGACGGTGCCCTCGACTTCGATGCCCTTCGCTGTTCGTGCCATGTTCTCCCGCTTCTCCGGTCGATGACTGGTTCGTCCGTGGTGACGTGTCAGCGGCGCACCAACTCCAAGGCGCTTCCCATCCGCCGGGCGCCGAGGCCCGCACACAGCGCCTTGGCCGCCTCGTTGGATTCGTCCACCTCGGCCGATGCCGTGTCGACACCACCGCGATGCAATGCCCCCAACACGTTGGCCAGCAGCGCCCGCGCGATACCACGGCGGTGGTCGTCGGCGCGGACCGCGACCAGCCCGATCCGTGCGTGGTGGCGCCGCGACACCACGCGGACCAGTCCCACGTACCGACCGCCCTGCTCGGCCACCGCATACTTCGACGGGTCCAGCGGGGCGGTCCCGTCTGATCGGACCAGTACTTCGGTCGGCATCGATTCCCAGCCAGCGGTGACGTCGACCTCGGCGCGAATCGCGTCGTACACCTCGCGCAGCGGGCCCTGCCGCGCCGCGCCGATGGGCGTCACCGTCACCCCGGACGGCGGTCGCACCGTGTCGAGCCCCGTCACCCGGGGGTCGGTGGGCAGGTGGTACTCCCACTCGCGGCGGCCGGTGCTGAAGCCGACCCGCCGCCAACTGGAGGTCAGGTCGAGGTCGGCCTCGTCGACCACGGTGTGCAGCGGCGTCGGCAAGATCGCCAGCATCGCCTCGGCGAGTTGGTCGAACACCGTGTCGCGCCAGGAGTCGATGCTGAGGAAGATCCGTCCATCGGGTCGGCGGAACGCTTCGCCGCGGCCGACCACCCGGTCGTCCGCCACGGCGTGCCACTGCATCTCCGCGACCCGCGTGATCACTACCGCGGGCTCGTCGACGCCCGCGGTGAAATGCGCAGAGTTCACAGGTTGTTGCCTTTCGGGAGTGCCTTGAGGCGCTCCCGGCGACACCTACCTCGATCGCCCAACCGTGACGGGGCGAGGGAGCACCCACGTGCGTACAACGTTCATGGGTCTCACCTCCTCGAGTGGTGTCACGGCTTCGCGCACACTATCCCCCGAGCGTCGCCCCGCCCAACCCTTTTTCTGCCGACGATTCGCGCCACGGCCAGGTTGTCCAGGCGTGTCAGGCTTCCTTCGCGGATTCGTGGTGGGTATGGCAGGCCAGTCCGGCCGCGGTCAGCGTGAGGTGCTGGGCCAGCGCCTCGGCCGCGGTGTCGGCGTCGCGGGCCAGCGCCGCCTCCTCCAGCTGACGGTGCTCGCCAAGGTAGTCCCGGTCGGGGGTGCGGTGCGCCGACCAGCGGCGAGCCAGTTCGCTCGCGGACCACAGCCGGTCGAAGGTCTCCAGCAGGACGGGGTTGCCGCACCCTTCAAGCAGTGCGCGGTGGAAGACCCGGTGGGCTTCGGACCATGCGCCGCTGAAGTAGTCGCCCCCCTCCGGCTCGAATGCCGGGGTGCGGGCCAGACGGTGGTGGGCGGCTCGTACCCGGGCCTCCCAGTCGAGGTCGCCGCGCTCGATGGACATGCGCAGCAGGACCGGTTCGATGGTCCGGCGGGCCTCCGCGATCTCCTGCCAGCGGCGATCGGAGAAGGCCGGGACGGCGAAGCCGCGGTTGGGCAGCCGGTCGGCGAGGCCCTCGCCAACCACCCGTACGAGCGCCTCACGCACGACGGCCAGGCTCACGCCCTGTTCCTTGGCGAGGTCCTGCGGTTTGAGGGCGTCACCGGGGGCGTAGTCCCCGCGCATGATCGCGTCCCGCAGGTGTGCGTAGACCCGCTCGGAGAGCATCTGCGTCCCCGAGGAGGTCGAGGTGTGGGCTGTCCGGGTCATGTCGTCAGCATAGACGATCCTGCTAATAATCGATTATCTATGTTATGGTCGATGAAGTCGGCGGCGATGCCCTGTCGCATCACCGCCACTCCACCAGCACGGCCTGAAAGGAACGCGCCGCGATGAGCGCCAACGACCCCTTCGCCCGCCTCCCCGAGGCGGCCTCCTTCAGCGTTACCAGCACCACCATCACCGACGGCGCCGCCTGGTCACCCGAACAGTTCTCCTCCAGCGTCCCCGGCGGGAAGGACGTCTCCCCGCAGCTGTCCTGGACCGGCGCCCCGGAAGGCACCAAGAGCTACGCCGTCACCGTCTACGACCCCGACGCCCCCACCGGGTCCGGGTTCTGGCACTGGGCGGTCGCCGACATCCCCGCCACCGTCACCGAACTGCCCGAGGGCGCCGGCGACGACACCGGCTCGGGTCTGCCCGAGGGCGCCTTCCAGTTGCCCAACGACGCCCGCGTCGCCCGCTTCATCGGCGCCGCCCCGCCGGCCGGGCACGGCCCGCACCGCTACTTCATCGTGGTGCACGCCCTCGACGTCGAGTCCATCGGCGTCCCGGCCGACACCACTCCGGCCGTTCTCGGCTTCACCATGGCCTCGCACATCCTCGGTCGCGCGGTCCTGACCGCCACGGCGGAAACCCCGCTCGTGGGCGAAGACGCTGAACGGATCGAGGTCTCCCGACTCATCCCCGCCCCCGCCAGCGCCATCTTCGCGGTCCTGACCGACCCGAAGGGCCACGTGGACATCGACGCGTCGGGAATGCTCATGGACGCCGAAGGGGAACCGGTCAAGCAGCCCGGCGACCGGTTCCTGGTCCACATGGACCGGGAAGCCATCGGGGACGTTCCCCTGGGTAAGTACGACGTCGAGGTCGTCATCACCAAGCTCACCCCGGACGAGGAGATCGCCTGGACCGTCGAAGCCCGGATCCGGCCTCACGCCCGCCACATCTACGGCTACCGGCTGGAGCCCGCCGAGGGCGGCACCCTCGTCACGTCCTACTACGACTGGTCGGAGATCGACGAGGAGTGGAAGGAGCGCATCGTCTTCCCGGTGGTTCCCGAGTCCGCTCTCAAGGCCACCCTCGGGATCCTCGAGCGCACCGTCCGCCGGAGGTCCGCCACCTGAGCTGCAAGGTCATGGTGCGGTGGTTCGATGGAAAGCCAACGGGTGTAACGGTTTTGGCGCCCGGACAGACAACACCCCATCATGTGGACCACCGTGCTGCCCGCCCTGATCGCGGCTGTCGCCGCTCTTGGCGGCGTGACCACCGGCGCCCTCGTCGAACCGTTGAAGCTGCGCGCCGCCCGGCATGTCCGGATCCGTCAGGAACATGCCGAGCGGTGCGCGCGCCTGGTCGAGGCAGCGACCGCCGCGCGATGCGGCGTGATGCGGCTGAACATCGCCCATCGCCGCGCGGTACTGGGCGGCGAGCAGGTGAGCGAGGAGGAGGTGCTGGCACTGGAAACCGCCTATTGGACGGCGCGTACCGAGTTGCGCCAGCTTGCCGGTCTCATCGACCTGTTCGGCCCGGACGAGCTCGCGCAACAGGCCTATGCCGTTCGCGACGCCGACCGGCACTTCCGTGCCAAGCAGTGGATCACGGAGTCCTCGGGCACGCTGGATCGAAACGACCTGCCTCCGCCCGTTCGTCAGGCCGCCGACGACATGGAGACGCAGATCCGCAGATTCACCGCCCTGGCACGGGAGTCGACCTGCTGACGGACCTGCTGTCCCGCCGCTGATCGGAAATGAGGATCTTGGTCCGGTTGGCGGGTGCGTCCGTGCGCAAGTGAGGCGATGTTTTCGGCGCCTCTCTCACTTCAACGGAAGTGGACGACCCCGTCTGGTTCCGCCGCTAGAAATGGAGCATGGTTTCCACTTCGATGCGGCTTGCGGCCTACGACCGGTACGGACCTCCTGAGGTTCTGTCGGTGACCACCGGGCCCGTTCCGCGACCGCGCCCCGGCGAGGTCCTGGTCCGGGTCCGGGCGGTGTCGGTCAACGGCGGCGAGCTGGCGATGCGGACCGGGCGGCTGCGCCCGTTCAGCGGCAGGCGGTTCCCGAAGCGGGTGGGGATCGATCTGGTCGGCGAGGTCGTCGTTGGGACCGGCAGGTTCGCGGCCGGGGAGCTGGTCTGGGGCGGGACGGGGCGGCGGATGGGATCGGCCGCGGAGTACGTCGCGGTACGTGCCGAACACCTTGATCACGTCCCCGCCGGGCTCGACCCGGTGCGGGCCGCCGCGCTGCCCGCCGGAACCACCGCCATCACCGCGCTGCGTGACAAGGCCACGCTCGCACCCGGCGAGCGGCTGCTCGTTCGGGGAGCCACCGGCGGCGTCGGGTACGTTGCCGTACAGCTTGGCAAGGCGATGGGAGCGCACGTCACCGGGTTGGCGAGCGCGGCCAATCTGGACCTGGTGACCGAACTCGGTGCGGACGAGGCGATCGATTACCGCGCGCCTGGGGACCTGGGCCGCTTCGACGTCATCCTCGACACGGTCGGCACCGACCTGCCCGCCTTCCGCCGCTTGCTCGCCCCGCGCGGACGGATGGTCGCGATCGCGTTCGACCTCGAGCGCCCGGTCCGCTCGCTGGGTTACCTCGCGGCGCACGCGATGCACCGCACCCGGTGGATCCGCTTCTTCAGCGGCAACCCGACCGCGCCGCTGTTCGCCGAACTCGGCCGCTGGGTCGCGGCCGGGGTGATCCGCCCGCAGGTCGACCGGGTGTTTCCCCTGGCCGACATCGCCGCCGCGCATCGCGCGCTGGAACAGGGCGGTGTGCGGGGCAAGATAGTCGTTGAGCTGCCCTGAACGAGCGACAACGCGCGCCCCTACTGATCGCCGACAACTTTCATGGCCACAGAAGGCGTTACCAGGGGATGACACCGGCGTCCTCGAAGAACGAGCCGGTCGGGCCGCCGTCAGGCAGCGTGGCGAGCCGGATCGCGGTGGCAGCGCCCTGCTCGGGGGTGCGGGGCCCTTGGCGGCCAGTGAAGTCGGTCGCGACCAGGCCCGGGCAGGCGGCGTTGATCAGGATGTTCGTGCCGGCGAAGTGCCGGGAGTACTGGACGGTGACGGCGTTGAGGAACGTCTTCGTCGGCGCGTAGGCCGCCATGATCGGGCCGACATCGACGTTCGGATCCGCCTGCCGGGTAAGGGATCCGACGCTACTGGAGATGTTGACGATCCGGGGCGACGCCGAACGCCGCAGCAACGGCAGCAGCGCATTGGTCACCCGGACGACACCGATGACGTTGGTCTCCACGACCGTGCGGACGACGCCGAGGTCGAGCGTGGTCGGGTCCTGCAGCCACCCCGGCCCAAACTCTCCCGAGATGCCGGCGTTGTTGACCAGGGCGTCCAAGCGTCCGGCCTGCTGTTCGAGCAGTTCCGCAGCCGCACTGACGCTCTGGTCATCGGTCACGTCCAGCGGCACGCCGAACGCGTCCACCCCAGCGGCGCGCAACTTCTCCACGGCGGCCTCGCGCCGGGACTCGTCGCGGGCTCCCACCCCCACGCGGTAGCCGAGAGCGCCCAGTCCGGCCGCGATCTCGTACCCGATTCCCTTGTTCGCGCCGGTCACCAGCGCGATCTTCTGCTCACTCACGCCGTCGATCCTGTCCCGTCGGCGAGCGGGTTATCCAACACCGATACGGTGCGCTGTGATACTCACCAGGTATCACAGCGCATTACCCTGGAGCGGTGGACCTTCTGGAGACCCGCGAGCTGAGGTACTTCGTGACCGTCGCCGAGGAGCTGCACTTCGGCCGTGCCGCCGAGCGCCTCGGTATGGCCCAACCGCCGCTGTCGCGGGCGATCCAACAGCTCGAGCGGCGCCTCGGCGTCCCCCTGCTGGAACGCAACCGCCGCGGTGTCACCCTCACCCGTGCCGGGGAGGTGCTGCTGCACGAGGGCCGCGCGACCCTTGACGCGGCCACCGCCGCCGCCCGCCGCACCCGCCGCGCCGCGTCCCCCGGCAACCGCCTGGTGCTGGCGGTGAAAAGCGGCGCGGACCACGAACTGCTGCGGAAACTTCTCGACGCCCACGCCGCCGAACCCGATGCGGCCGAGGTCGAGGTGCTGCTGTGTGGGATCGGTGAGCAGGAACGGCTCCTGCGCGACGGCCGTGCCGACGCCGCGCTGGTGCACCTGCCCTTCGACTGCCTAGTGGCTCGTCACGCAACCTTGGTCGGGTAATGCGTCCAGGTCCGGATCGGCGAGTCGGTGGCGAACCCGGTCTTGGGCCGGGCACGAGCGTTGCGCCAACGGACATACGCCTCGATCGCGGCGTTCTGCTCGGCGTGGCTGCGGTGGTCGGTCCCGTTGAGCGCGAAGTAGCGCAGCGCGGCGAACTCGGCCTCGATCCAGTTCAACCACGACCCGTAGGTCGGCAGGAACACCAACTCCACCTGATTGTCGGCGCACCACGTGCGAACCTTCGGGTGGCGATGCGGGGAGAAGTTGTCCGCGATGACGTACAACTTCTCCCCAGGCCAGCGGGCGCGGAGGACCTTGAGCAGGTTGAGGAACTCGAGGTGACGTTTACGGTCTCGGATCCGGTAGAAGATCTTGCCGGTGGCCAGATCCAAGGCGGCGAGCATGTGCTTCACACCGTTGTAGCGGTTGTAGGTGGCCCGCTGTCGCATCGGTCTGGTCGCAGACCGCCAGGCTTTTCCCTTGCGGGGCTGCAGGTTCAGCGGACCGAACTCATCCACGCAGACCACGCGGCCGTCGTCGGGTGGCTGGTCGTAGAGGCCCAGGATGCGGTGCATCTTGACGATGAACTCCGGATCCGTCGATGCCTTCCACGTGGTGGTCGTCTGCCAGCTGACGCCGCCGGCGCGCAGGATCCGACGCAGGGTCTCCGTGGAAATGGCCACCACAGTGCCGCGGTCGAGCAGATGCTGGCGCAGCTTGGAAAGTGACCAGGTCGCGAACGCGGTGATGCCCCAGTCAGCGGGGGACGTCCGGGCGATCAGACAGATCCGCTCGCGGATCTGCTCACCGATCGTCTTCGGTCGTCCCCCGTTCCATTTTGGGTCCAGCGCGTCGAACCCCCGCTCGTTGAACGCGTGGATCACATCGCGTACATAGTCGGGGCTGACCTGCAGCAACGAGGTGATGTCTCGCACGGCCTGGCCCTGGCCGGACATCAGGACCACGATCGCCCGCCGCATCTTGACCGGGTCCTTCGCGGTCCTGGTCACCCGTTGCAGTTTGCGGCCTTCCTCCATCGACAGCGTCCGGACGAACACTTCGGGTCGACGAGCCACAACCACCTCCCACAGTCAGCCTGCGGGACCAGCCTCGCCTACCCCTGGCGAAGATCAATTATCGGGTCAACGATCCGAGACGAGCCACTAGCCGGGTTCGACAGCGAGGAGTTGCTGATCGAGGAGCAGGTCGCCATCCTGCCCGCCGAGCATCCCCTCGCCGCGCGCACGTCCCTGTCCGTGGCCGAGGTCAGCGAGGTCCCCGATCTGCCGCTGGCCCGCTGGCCCCGCCACGACGGCACCTATCCACCCGGCCCAGGCCCCGAGATCCACGACCAGTCGCAACTGGCCCAGCTGATCGCCCTTGGGCGCACCATGGTCGTCATTCCCGCCTCCGGCCGCGCCTGGCTGTGGACCGACCACGTCGCCGTTCCCGTGACCGACGCGCCGCTGGTCACCACTCTCATCGCCTGGCCCCCGCACAGCCGCTCCCCCGCCCTCGCCAGGCTCATCCGCACGGCCGCACGACTGTGAAAAGCCGGCAAGCCCTGCCGGACGCCGACCGCGGGTTACCCAGCGGCGAGGTCGTTGAGAAGGCGGCCAAGCTCTGCTGGCGCATGGATGTGGCCCAGGTGTCCCTGGTTGGCCAGTTCGTGGACTCTGGCGTGGGCAATGCGCTGTTGGACATCCTCAAACGAGGTGCCGTACGGCGCCGCGCCGCGGTTGTGCTGGCCGATGACCAGGTCGACCCGGTCCGCCTGTCGTGCCAGCGCGTCCGGTACCGGCGCCGTGTTGATCACGGCCGTTTCGGCGTACAGCGGCTCACTCAGACGACACAAGGTCGCCCACCCGTCGTGGTCGGCCCGCAGCGCCTCGACGTGCGCCGCGGACAAGCCGACGATCTGTCGGTTCACGATCTCGACGCAGCGGCCCCAGTCCGCCTTCTCCGCGGCGGCCTTCAAGTCCGGTAGCGCGTGGCCGCCGAACGGTCGCATCACCGGCTCGTAGGCGATCACCTGGCGCATCGGACGGTCGTTGGTGGCCAGCAACGCGATCAAGGCACCGTAGCTCCAGCCGAAGAGGGTCTTCACACTGCCGAGTTCGTCGAGGACCACGCCGAGGTCCTCAACCTCGCTCCGCATCGAGTACCTGTCGGTCAACGGCCCGGAGGGAGCGCGGCCCCTGCGGTTCACGACCGCCACCGACGGCCAGGCGTCGACAGCGCGCGCGACGTGGCGCCAGGCGTGCGCATCGCTCATCGCGCCAGGGACGACCACGAGGCCCGGAGCGTCCGGATCCCCGTACACGTCAACGGTGACCCAGCTGTTCTCGCCGACCGGCAGCTTCTTCTGGATCGATTGCTCCATAAATGAATTATGGAGCAAGTGCTCTATAATGTGCAACGTGCTCGAGCGACACCGTGGACGACCACGCGCTTTCGACCGCGACGACGCGGTCCTCGCGGCTGCCCGACTGTTCTGGCGACACGGGTACTCCGGCACGTCGACCCGAGCCCTGACCACGGCACTTGGTCTGTCCACGTCCAGCCTCTACGCCGCCTTCGGCAGCAAGGCCGGACTGTTCGAGGAAGCGGTGCGGACCTACACCGAGCGGTACCGGGAGATCTACCAGCGGGCCGTCGCCGCGAAGGACATCCCGTCCGTCGTCAAGCGCCTGTTCACCTGCTCCGTCCACGAGTTCACGCAACCGAGCGACACGCATCCCGGATGCCTCACCAGCAGCGCGGTGATGACCGACAGCACGAGCACGCTCGACATCAGCGCCTACTTCGCCGAACTCGAGGACTTCAACGAACAGGCCCTCCGCGCGCGCATCGAACGAGCGATCCAGGACGGGGAACTGGCCGCCGGGACCAGTGCGGCGGTACTGGCCAAGCTCATCCAGTCCATCTGGCACGGGCTGTCAGTCCAGGCCAACCTCGGCGCGGACCGCGAGGACCTCCTCGCGGCGGCGCACCTCGCGCACAAGTTGATCTCCCAACAGACCACATCACCAACGTCCTGACGGGAGGATCGTCGAATCAGCCGCCGCCACGTACCACCGTGTCGATCCGGTGGGCGGCGGTGGTGAGCATCTGCCCCGCCTGGGCGATCCCGCCGATCGCGGTCAGGACGGCGTCGCCGTTGCGCTGCTCGATGGAGTGCTGGCAGTCCTGGCTGGCCTTGCTCGCCTGCGCGACGAAGGTCTGCCAGAGCGACTGGGCCTGTGGCTCGGGGACCGGGAGGTAGCGGTTGGCGTCCCGGGTGAGCTGGTCGATGTCGGCGCAGGGCGGCTGGATGAGGTTATCGTCGATCTGACGGCCGCCGGCCTTCCCCGCTTCCCGCAGCGCCGCACCGAGTCGGAGGATGTCGGCGTTGAAGCGGTTCATCAGCGCGAGGCCGCCGTTGCTCCGCCAGGCGTCCACCTGCTTCGCCATCGCCTCACGGGACACCGGGGACGGGGTGGTCGGTGCCGCCGGCTGCGTGGACGTGGGCTGACGCGCCTGCGGGCGGGTCCCCAGTGAGTGGATCTCCACGACCACGGTGATCCCCACGGCCGCGACGCACAACACGCCCGCACCGAGTCGGCGGGCGACCAGCGCGCCCCGCCCGGTCCCGGCAGTCCGCACGGGGGTCGGGCGACCCGCCCCGGGCCGCCACATCCGCCGCAACGCCGCCCCGGCCGCAGCCGCGACCACAGCGGCGATCGCGGTGAACACGACGGTCTCACCCAGGACGAACTGGAAGGCCGTCCAGATGATCACGGCGGGCATCCACTGACAGGTGGACTGGACCGTGTTCAGCGGCTCGACACACCCGTCCGTCGAGGCGAGCACGAACAGCCCGGCGAAGCCCACCAGCACCGTGGCCTGGGCCGCGATGAGCGCCATGATCAGCCGAAGACGCCCGGCCAGCGCGCTGAGGACGAAGGCCGTCACCGCGGCGACCACCACGAGGGCCGTGCACACCGCCGACTGGTAGGTCAGCACGTAGAAGCCCACTCGCTGGCTGGGCGGCGGCTGCCGCGTGTGCAGAGCGGCCATCACGCCCGCGACGGCGAGCCAGCACCCGATCCCGCCGAACACCGCGGCCAGCAGCACCCGGCGTAGCGGGGGCAACGCCGCCCCGCGCGGCGCGAGCTCCCCGGTGGCCGGGCGGATCATCCAGGCCAGCAGCGGAACCACCCACAGCACCGCGACCGCGGGCAGGGTCAGCGGCTCGACGACCACGGAGCTCATCCCCGACCACGCCACGGTGAGCGTGGTCAGCAGCTCGGGTTGCTGCGCGAGCGCGCCGTGCCCGTACGACTGTTCCAGCATCTCGCGTGCCACGCCGTCAAAGGGCACCCCCAGGCTGAGGAACACGCCGATGTCCCCCCACCAGGAGAACCACGCGGACAGCCCCAGGCAGGCAGCCAGCAGACCGGCCAGCAGCACCGGACGGATCGTGCGGCCCCGCCACGAACCCAGCCACAGGTGGGCGCATTGGGTGACCCACCAGGCGAACGCCGCTCCCACAAGCACTTCCAGCACCAGCAACCCGGGCACGGAGGGCAACCACTGGAGCAGGACGACCCGGTTCGTGACCAGCTCGCCCGCGGCCATCCCGGCGCCCAGCCACAACCCTGTCCGCACCCCGGAGGGCACCCGGCGCGAGCTGAGGACGGCGTGGGTCACCGCCCGCCACAGCGCGATCCCCACCACCCCGGTGACCAGCCCGGCCGCGGCCACCGCCAGGGACAGCCGCAACCACTGGTCGAACAGCTTGTACGTCGCCAGTACCTCGGACACCTGGGAGCTGATCAGCGTGGCGGCGGCCCCGGCCAGGAACATCGGCAGCGCCGACACGGTGAACAGCGCCTCGGGATCGGTCAGTGCCGCGCGGCGCAGGTCCCACCTCGGGTGGGTGCGCCACAACTCGACGAAGGAGTCGAGCGCCCGCCGCAGTGCGCCCCTGGCAGGCGGCGGCGCCGTTGTGACGGCCCAGCCGTGTGGGGCCGCGCCCCAGCGCGCCGCGGCCAGGTCGGCGTAGACCTCCCGGCTGCGCAACACATCCGAACGCGCGAGGTACACCAACCCGACGAGGACGACCATGAGCATGAGGTTGCGGATCACGGCCGGGGCGTTGCTGGACCAGAGCGGCCACAGAATCCCGTTGGCGAACCTGACGAGGTACCAGGCCAGGTAGGGCAGGAGCACCAGGGCGAGGAAGACCCGCCATGCGGCGACGGTGACATAGGTGATGGTGACGTCACCGTTGCGGATGTGGGCCAGTTCGTGCAGCAGCACCGCCTGGAAGCCCTCGGGATCGGTGTGCCTGCGGGCGAGCAGGCCACCGTGCAGGCACACCGTCGGCCGACGGTTGCGGCCGAAGACCACCGCGCCGGTCGAGGCCGCCGCCGGGTCGACCACGACACGCGGCGCGCGGGAGAGTTCCGCTCTCCGCACCAGGTCAGCCAGTTCGGCCCGGATCTTGTCCTCCTGGTCGACCGCCGCCAGCGGGACGACCCGGCCGCGGCGCGCCCGCCAGGCGGGCAGGGCCGCGAACAGGACGCAGGTCGCGACCAACAGCAGGAGCAGCCAGGCGGCCAGCACCCACCACGGTGGCGGCGGCGCGATGCGGTCCACGCAGGCCTGAACCGCATCGGGGTAGGGGTTCGTCCTGAAAAGGGACGAGTCGCTGCCACTGTCGAAGTCGACTCCGGCGGCGAGGAAGCACCCCCGCACACTGGAGTTCGTGAGCCCGTTGACCAGGTCCAGCGTCATCGAGGCGGCGGTCGCCAGCATCAGCGCCACCAGCAGCACGAAGCGCACGGTCGTGCCCGCGCCCACCACCCGCTCGTCGAACCGGGGCTGGGCGGGCTCCGGGGTCACCCCGCCTCACCCTCGGGCCGGGGTGGCTCGGCGAGCACCAGCCTGGCCACCACCACGTCGGCGATCGTCTCCGCGCGCTCGGCCGGCAGGCCCCGTTGCGCGGCGGTCTCCAGGATCCGCTGCCGTACCTCGGCGAGCTGCTCACGAGTCAGCGCGGGCATGACAGCCGGTGCGGTTCGCCTGCGGAATACCTTGCGCAGCAGGGCTTTCGTCCCCTTGGTCGCGCCATCCACCGCCGAACCGGCCACCTTCTTGGCCGTCTGGTCCAGCACCAGCCAGACCACCGGGGTCACCAGCACCGCGACATCGCCCAAGCCGAAACCCAGGGGCTCCCGCCGCCGGCCGTGCCGACTCAGCCGCCGTATGACTGTGGCTTCGTCGAACCCGGCCAGCCCCGTCACGAGGGGCAGTTCCTCTCTGGCGACCTCGGCCACCACGTCGTGGACTGCGTCGTAGACCGTGGTCGCGTCAGAACCCATTTCGCCGGTGTACACCAGGCTGGGCCGGTGCGAGGCTGAACCGGTGAGCACCGCCCAGACGGCGCAACAGGGTGTGGTAGTGCTGCGGGGGCCCGGTGGTAACGGCGTTACTCACCTGGGTGAACCGCAGGAGGGCTGTGCTGCCTAGGGGAAGGTGACCGGTGCCCGGTTGATGCCAGGACCCGACGGGGGAATCAGGTCGGTCGTCCTGTTCATCATCGGCAGGAAGACGGTGAACAGGAAGACCAGGAAGACGATCAGTCCGATGACGCCAGCGATCATCTGAAAGCTGACGTAGCGGTTCGCGGCACGGCCGATCGTGTTGTCCTCGGCCGGTGACCCTGGTTCCAGCACGCGTCGCTTCGCCGCTTCGAACTCGGCATTCGACAAGGCACCCGACTGGCGCAATCGCTCGAGCTTCCCCAGCTCGTCAGCCATGCTCATGGCTCCTGCCCCCTCAGTCGCAGTGTGCCTGGATCGTAGCCACCCAGGGGCTTGGCGGGGTCAAGATCAGCAAGATCCGTAAGCCCGTGGTCTACCGAGCGGGCGCCTCGGCCAGCGACAGGCTGTTCCCGTCCGGGTCCAGCACGACGACGTGTCGCACGCCGTTGCTGTAGGTCTCCACCGGATCGTGGCCGATGCCGTGGGCGGCGAGGCGAGTCAGAATGTCGTCCAGGTCGGTCACGCCGAGCGTGATCATGGCGCCGCCCACCCGATCGGCCCGCACGTCGCGATCATCGACGACGACCCACGCGCTCTTGCCGACCTGCCACAGGTACTCCTCGCCAATGATCTCGTCCGCCGGGCGCCCGAAGAACGCGCCGAACCACTCCAGTGCCGTGGCCCGGTCACTCACCGGCACGATGCTGTACAAGTCCACGCGAACCACTCCTCGTTGTCGCTTCGGACGTGAGACCACTCCCGTAACCGAAACTCATCGATCGCGGTGAGCCGGTCGCCGCCTTGCCGGTGGCCGATCGATCAGCGCTGGAGCAGGTCGGCAAGCACGGCCGCGTGACTGTGCTCGACGTCCTTGGTCGCGGTCAACAGCACCAACACCCCGTCCCGGGCTTGGTCAAGCAACCTTTCCAGCGCCTGCCGTGCATTGGGCTCCCGCAATTCAGCGTGGTAGCGCCGACGGAATTCAGCGAACTTGCCCGGGTCGTGGCCGTACCACTTCCGCAGTCCGCTGGACGGGGCGACATCGGAGTTCCAGTCGTCCAGGTGCAGATCCTTCTTGCTGATGCCGCGGGGCCAGACGCGGTCCACCAGCACCCGGGCTCCCCCGTCCGCCCGCCGGGTGTCGTACACACGCTGGACCCTGACCTCTGTGCTGGTCATGGTGCTGGGTACCCGGGCGATGATCGGTCAACCACGTACCCACCACGCGGGCAGTTGTCAGGTTTTCCCGGCTTCTCGCCATGGCCTCCGGCGTGGCAGCGCCCCTGGTTCGCGCGAGGTCTGTGCGCGACACGAGGCCGTGACCAACAAGCGACGAAGGCACGGTTCTGCCAACGAGTCGTCAGGAACGCTGCGGTTACCACAGTTCTTGCTGGGTACGCGCAGACCGACCTGGGACCGACGAGGAGGCTGCGATGACCGAGGCCGCACTACGGGCGAGCGCGCGCAAGGAGAACTTTCCCGTGGCAATGGCAGTACTGGCACGTCGACATCGCCGCCACCTGACAGCGCTCTACCGGTTCGCCCGCACAGTTGACGAAATCGGTGACACTTCCTCCGGAGACCGATCGCGGGCATTGGCAGCGGTGGCAGCCGATCTGGACCGGCTCTACCGCGGCGAGCCCCCGCAGACCGCGGCGTGTCAGCACCTGACGGACACCATCGTCGAGTGCGCACTGCCCAAGACGCCGTTCGAGGACTTGGTCGCGGCCAACCTCCAGGACCAGCGCGTCCACCGCTACCGGACCTTCGCCGAGTTGCTCGACTACTGCCGCCTGTCGGCGAACCCCGTAGGTCACCTCGTGCTGCGCGTCTTCGGCTCGTACACCACGCAGCGGGCGAGGTGGTCGGACTCGATCTGCACGGCACTACAGGTGCTGGAACACTGCCAGGACGTCCGAGAGGACCTGGAGCGAGACCGCGTCTACCTGCCGGCCGAGGACCTCGCACGGTTCGGGGTGACCGAGTGCGAGCTGCGCGCACCGTCGGCCACCCGGGCGACACGAGCGTTGCTCGGCTTCCAGGTCCAGCGTGCGGTGCGCATGTTGGAGGACGGTCGCCCGCTGGTCGACCAGCTGCGGGGCGCCGCCCGCATCGCCGTCGCCGGGTACGTGGCTGGCGGGCTGGCAACCGCGGCGGCCCTGGCACGACGGCACTTCGACGTCCTCAACGCCGAGATCGCCCCCAGCGTCGCGGGCACAGTCGGCAACTGCGTGCACCTGCTCACCGGAGGAACCCGGCGATGAACCTGCAGGACGCCTACAACCAGTGCGAGCGGATCACCGAGCAGCAAGCCAGGAACTTCTCCTACGGCATCAAGCTCCTTCCGCGAGGGAAACGGCAAGCGCTGAGCGCGGTCTACGCGTTCGCCCGCCGAGTGGACGACATCGGCGACGGCCAACTGGCAGGCCGGGACAAGCTGGCCGAGTTGGCCGCTGTCCACGATCAACTGCACGACCTGCCGCACTATGCTGATGATCCGGTGCTGTTGGCGCTGGACGACGCCGTGCACCGCCATGGACTGCCCCTGTCGGCGTTCGACGACCTGATCGAGGGCTGCCGGGCCGATGTGCTCGGCGCCACCTACCGCACCTTCGACCAGTTGCGCCGGTACTGCGGCCTCGTCGCCGGTTCCATCGGCAGGCTCTGTCTGGCGGTGTTCTCCCCCGATCGGCAGCGGCGACACGAGGAACTGGCCGACGCCCTCGGAGTGGCCTTGCAGCTGACCAACATCCTGCGCGACCTCCTGGAAGACCGCCGCATGGGACGCATCTACCTGCCGACCGAGGACCTCGATCGCTTCGGATGCACGCTCGAACTCGACCAGGACAGGCAGTTCACCGATGGCGAGGACCCACTCGCCGCTCTCGTGGAGTACCAGGCGGCACGGGCCGAGGAGTGGTACGCGATCGGCCTCCGCCTGCTGCCGGAACTGGACGGTCGCAGCCGAGCCTGTTGTGCGGCGATGGCCGGCATCTATCACCGGCTGCTGCGTCGCATCGCGCTGCGCCCGTGGCAGGTGGTTCACGAACGCGTGCGTCTACCACCTGTCGAGAAGGCCACGGTAGCCGCGCTGGCACTGACCGGAGGAGACGCATGACCGGGCACGTCGCGGTCATCGGCGGCGGGCTGGCCGGGCTCACGGCCGCCTGCGACCTCGCCGACGAGGGGCTGCGCGTGACCGTGCTCGAGGCGCGCCGCCGTCTCGGCGGAGCCACCTTCACCTTCCACCTGGACGGCCTGGAGATCGACAACGGCCAGCACGTGGTGCTCCGCTGCTACACCCAGTACCTGAACCTGCTCCGCCGGTTGGGATCGGCACACGCCCTGGAGGTCCAGAGACAGTTCGACGTGCCCGTGCTCCGACCAGGCGTGGGGCGCACCCGGTTGCGCCGAGCCCGAGTGCCGGCCCCGCTGCACCTGCTCACCGCGCTGGCCCGGTACCGCGCCCTGTCAGTGCCGCAACGGCTGCGCGCGGTCCGCGCCGCCGCGGCGCTGCGAGGGCTGGATCCCGCCGAGCCCGCCCTCGACGAGATCAGCTTTGGGCGGTGGTTGGACGATCACGGACAGGGCGGTGCACCTCGTGCCGCTCTGTGGGACCTGATCTCGGTGGCGGCGCTGAACTGCCCTTCCGAGCACGCCTCACTCGGCCTGGCGGCGATGGTGTTCCGCACCGCACTGCTCGACCACGCCGCAGCCGCCGACATCGGCGTGCCCACCGTCCCGCTGGACCAGGTTCACGTCCTGCCCGCGGAACGGTACGTGACCGCCAGGGGTGGCGCGGTGCACACCAACTGCCCGGTGCGGGCGGTCCGGGTCGATCGCCGCGGCTTCCACCTGTTCCTCGACCAGCGACGCCTGCTCGTCGACGCGGTCGTGGTGGCCACGACGCCGATCGCCGCGGCGGCGGTCTGCCCGTCCGAGGCCAACCTGATCCCGGCCGACCTGCACCGACTCGGCTCGTCGCCCATCGTCAACGTGCACGTCGTGTTCAGCGAGCCGGTCACCGATCTGCGGTTCGCCGCGGCCGTGTCCTCACCGGTGCAGTGGCTGTTCGACCGCAGTGGACCAGCCGGTCTGGAGCACGGCCAGTACCTGGCTGTCTCGCTGTCGGCGGCCCAGCGGTGGATCAGCGCTCCGGTCAGCCGACTGCGTGAGGTGTTCCTGCCCGCACTGGGGACGCTGCTCCCCGCGGCAGCCAGGACCTCGGTCACCCGGTTCTTCGTCACCAGGCACCGACGCGCCACCTTTCAGCAGCGGCCGGGCACCGCACGGCTACGCCCCGAACCGGCCACCTCGGTGCCCGGACTGGTGCTGGCGGGCGCGTGGACCGCGACCGGGTGGCCGGACACGATGGAGGGCGCCGTACGCAGCGGGCACGAGGCGGCGGGGTTGGTCAGGCGACACCTGGGCGGCGACCGGTGACCGCGACGATGCCCCAACCGATCGCAGCGGCCAACCGACTCGTCACCCCCGCACTGCGTCAGGCGGTCGACGAACTGGACCCCGCGATCGGTGCCGTGATCGGCTACCACCTCGGCTGGAACGACGCCCAAGGCAGGCCGATCCAACCGCAGGGCGGCAAGGCAGTGCGGCCCAGTCTCGCCTTGCTCAGCGCGGAGGCGGTCGGCGCGCGGCCACAGGTCGCGCTACCCGGCGCCGTGGCCGTCGAACTGGTGCACAACTTCTCGCTGCTGCACGACGACGTGATGGACGGCGACGAGCAGCGCCGGAACCGCCCGACGGTGTGGCGGCAGTTCGGAGTTCCTGCCGCGATCCTCGCTGGGGATGCCCTGCTCGTCCTCGCGATGGACGTGCTGGGCCGCGCTGGCGTGCCAGCCGCGTCCCGATGCCTGGCCGAGGCCGTGCAGTCGCTCATCTCCGGGCAGTGCCTGGACCTGGCGTTCCCGCGACGCCAGACGGTCGCCGTCGAGGAGTGCATGACAATGGCCGCACGCAAGACCGGGGCGCTGATCAGATGCGCCGCGCGGCTGGGCGGCCTGCTCGGGCACGCCCGACCGGACCAGGTCGAGTTGCTCGGCAGGTACGGCGCACACCTGGGACTGGCCTTCCAACTGGTCGATGACCTGTTGGGCATCAGGGGTGAGCCGGCGGTCACCGGCAAGCCGGTCATGGCGGATCTCCGCGAACGCAAGAAGTCGGTTCCGGTCACCGTGGCGCTCAACTCCGGCAAGGACGCAGGTCGCGCGTTGGCGCGCCTGTACGCGGAAGACGACGACTCCGAGGAGTGCCTGCGTGCCATGGCAGCGCTGATCGACGTCACCGGGGCGCTCGCGTGGACCGAGCGGCAGGCGCGACACCACGTGCGCAGCGCCGAGCACTGTCTGGGGCGATTGGCCCCCGCGCCGCAGGCGCACGCGGCCCTCTACCAACTGGCGCACTTCGTGACAGGACGGAACCGATGAGCGAACTGGAGGAACTCGGCGACCCGGCCGCCGAGCCGTTGAGCAGGTCCACCCGCGTGCTCGAAGCGGTCCACCGAGCTCGGAACCGCCTGCTGTCGCTGCAAACGCCGCTGGGCTGGTGGAGGGGAGAACTGCAGACCAACGTCACCATGGATGCCGAGGATCTGTTGCTGCGCCAGTTCCTGGGCATCAGAGACGAGCAGGTCACCACGGAGTCGGCGCGCTGGATCCGTTCCCAGCAACGGGAGGATGGCACCTGGGCGACATTCCACGGTGGTCCCGGCGACCTGTCCACCACTGCGGAGGCGTACACGGCTCTGAAGCTGGCCGGGGACCCCGCGGATGCCCGGCACATGCGCCAGGCCCGGCAGTTCGTGCTCGACAGTGGCGGCCTGGAGCGCAGCCGCGTGTTCACCCGCATCTGGTTGGCGTTGTTCGGCGAGTGGTCCTGGAACCGGCTGCCCGTGCTGCCGCCGGAGATGGTACTGCTGCCGTCGTGGTGTCCACTCAACATCCATGACTGGAGCTGCTGGGCTCGCCAGACCGTGGTCCCGTTGACCGTCGTCTCCGCCACCCGCCCGTGCCGTGACCTCGGCGTCAGCGTGCGGGAACTGCGCAGCGGTTCACCCGCACCGCAGGCCGAGCGGCTACCGAGCTGGGTTGGCGCGTTCCACCACCTCGATCGGGTACTGCACGCGTACGAACGGCTGCCCGCCAAACCGCTGCGGCGACTGTCCCTACGCAAGGCCGAACAGTGGATCCTCGACCGTCAGGAGGCCGATGGCAGCTGGGGCGGGATCCAGCCGCCATGGGTCTACTCGGTGCTCGCGCTGCACCTGCTCGGCTACTCGCCGCACCACCAGGTCCTGCAACGCGCGCTGTCCGGCCTGGAGGGTTTCGTCATCCGGGAGCGCGGTGACCAGGGCTGGGTGCGTCGGCTGGAGGCCTGCCAGTCCCCGGTGTGGGACACCGCGTTGGCGCTCACGGCCCTGCTGGACACCGGTACTCCCCCGGACGCGCCGGAGGTACTTCGCGCGGTGGACTGGTTGCTGTCCCAGGAGGTCCGCAAGTCCGGAGACTGGACCGTACGGCGCCCCGGCCTACGCCCGTCGGGCTGGGCGTTCGAGTTCGCCAACGACACCTACCCGGACATCGACGACACCGCCGAGGTGGTGTTGGCGCTGCGTCGAGTACGGCATCCGGACCCCAGCGAGGTGGCGCAGGCGATCCACCGCGCGAGCCGCTGGGTCCAGGGCATGCAGTGCATCGACGGCGGCTGGGCCGCGTTCGACGCCGACAACACCAGGACACTGTGCGAGAAGCTGCCGTTCTGCGACTTCGGAGCCGTGATCGATCCGCCCTCCGCCGACGTCACCGCACACGTGCTGGAGATGCTGGCCATGCTCGGTGACACCGGCTCCGCCCAGGTCAGACAGGCAGTGCGCTGGCTGCTCGAGCACCAGGAGCCCGCCGGTTCGTGGTTTGGGCGATGGGGCGCCAACCACGTCTACGGAATCGGCGCGGTCGTCCCCGCCCTGGTGGCCGCCGGGCTACCGACCTCGCACGAAGCGCTGCGAGCCGCGGTGCGCTGGTTGGGCGAGCACCAGAACCCCGACGGCGGCTGGGGCGAGGACTTGCGCTCCTACCGCGATCCGGACTGGATCGGCCGAGGCGAGTCGACGGCCTCGCAGACAGCGTGGGCGCTGCTGGCACTGCTGGCCACCGGCGAGCGCGGGCAGCCGCTGCTGCGCGGGGTCGACTGGCTGGTGGCCACCCAGCGTGCGGACGGCAGCTGGGACGAACCGCAGTTCACCGGCACGGGATTCCCCGGCGACTTCTACATCAACTACCACCTGTACCGGCTGGTGTTCCCCATCAGCGCGCTGGCCCGATTCCTGGAGGCGAACGATGCCCAGCAGCCCTGAACCGCCGTTGCTGATCGCCGTGGCGCTGAGCATCGAGTCCTGCGCGATCGCGCGCACGCTGCGAGCTCGCCTGGTGCACGTGGGAATGCGGGCCCGACACGCTGACCGACTGGACGCGGCGCTGCTGGCCGAACCCGACAGCGCGGTCGCCGTCGCTGGCGTCGCTGGCGCGCTCAGCGACCGCCTTCGCCCCGGCCAGGTCGTGGTGGCCGACGAGGTGCGCTCGACCGAAGGAGTACGTCGCTGCCCCTCTGCGCCGCTCCTCGCGTCCGCGCTGCGCGACACGGGCCTCACAGTCCATGTGGGACCCGTACTCGAAGCAAGTCGAGCTATGCTCACCTCTCGTCGAACGGCGGTCGACGGCGCACTGGCGGTGGACCTGGAATCGGCCACCCTGCTCGCCCGTACCGAAGGTCACCCCACCGCCGTGGTCCGCGTCATCTCCGACACCCCACGTCACCAGTTGGTCCACCCGGGAACCCTGGCCACCGGCTTCACCGCCCTGCGCACGCTGAGCCGTGTCGGAGATCCGCTGCGCCGCTGGGCGGCGGCGACCGGTGACCGCACCCTCCTGCTCGCCTCGCCCCGCTCCCGCCGCACCAAGGCACGCCCCTGCACCCGGCGCGGCAAGCGCGGCGGCGCGCTCGCCCACGGTCAGGATCGGCCAGTACTGGTGAGCAGCGCCGAGGAGGCCGCCCGGCTGGTGGTACCCAAGGCGAGCGGGATCTCCGCCCGCACCCAGATGACGCTGGCCCTCGCCCAACGGGCCGACGTGGTGCTGGTTGCCGGGACTGCCGACTCCACGTACACCCGGTGCCTGGTCGAGCTCGCCCGCAGAACCGGCACACCGGTGCACCTGGTGACCGAGGTCAGTGACATCGACCTCGACTGGCTGACCGGAGCGTGGACGGTCGGCGTGTCCGCCGGGGCCGCGGCGCGGGCCGAACTGGTCGTGGAGATCGTCGATGCCCTGTGCGGGCTGGGACCGGTCGCCGTACGGGAGATCACCACGGCGCCAGCCGACGATCACCGCTTCGTGTGCGAGGAGGTCAACCCGACATGAGCATGCCACTGCACCAGAGCCTGCGCATGGCTCGCTACCTGCTGGGGCAGAAACTACGGGGGCGCCAGAAGTTCCCGCTGATCGTCGAGCTGGAACCACTGTTCGCCTGCAACCTGGCGTGCGGGGGGTGCGGCAAGATCCAGCAGCCCGCGCACGTGCTCAGGCAGCGCATGCCGGTGGACCAGGCCGTTGCCGCGGTCGAGGAGTGCGGGGCGCCGATGGTGTCCATCGCCGGCGGGGAACCGCTGATGCACCCGGAGATCGACCGGATGGTCGCCGAACTGGTCGCCCGCAGGAAGTACGTGTTCCTGTGCACCAACGCCGTGCTGCTGAGGTCCCGGTGGCAACGCTTCGACTTCACCCCGTCCAAGTACTTCGCCTTCGCCGTGCACGTGGACGGCCTTCGCGAACGGCACGACAGGTCCGTCGCCAAGGACGGAGTGTTCGACGAGGTCGTACAGGCAGTGGCGGAACTGCGCCAGAGGGGATTCCGCGTCACCACGAACACCACGGTCTTCAGCGACGACACCCCGCACAGCGTCATCGAGTTGCTCAACTTCCTCAACGACGACCTGGGGGTCGACCAGATGATGATCTCGCCCGCCTACGCCTACGACAGGGCACCCGACCAGGAGCACTTCCCGGGCGTCACGCAGACCAGGGAACTGTTCGGCAAGGCCTTCGGTGCGGGCAACCGCAGGCGCTGGCGGCTCAACCACTCCCCGTTGTTCCTGGACTTCCTGGAGGGCAAGGTCGACTTCGGCTGCACCGCCTGGGGCGTGCCGTCCTACTCGCTGCACGGCTGGCAGCGCCCCTGCTACCTGATGGCGGACGGCTATGCCAAGTCCTACCGAGAACTGGTCGAGACCACGGACTGGGACTCCTACGGGCGGGGTCGCGATCCCCGCTGTGCCAACTGCATGGCGCACTGTGGGTACGAGCCGACAGCCGTGCTGGCCACCATGGGATCACTGCGGGAGTCCCTGCGGGCAGTACGCGGCGGCTGACCGGCACGCGCGCCAGGTTATTCTCGCTGAGGGGCCCAGCTACCGAGCAAAGGGTGTCCACGAGGTGACCCACCACAGCACAGTCCATCTGCCCGCGCCGTGGCCGCTGCTGCGGCGAGCTGGCACACATGTGTTGGAAGCCGCAGTGGTACCGCTCGGGGTGTTCACCGCGGTGTTCGCCCTGGCTGGCTTGGACGGCGGCCTGCTGGCCGCACTGGGGTGGTCGCTCGCGGCGATCAGTGCGCGACTCGTGCGGCGTCGCCCGGTACCGGCAGTGCTCTGGCTGACCAGTGCACTGCTCGTGGTGCGAACCGCGGTCGGGCTGGCCACAGGTGACCTGGTCCTGTACTTCCTACAGCCGACGGCCCAGAACTTCGTCATCGCGACGGTCCTGCTGGTCTCCGCCTGGCTGCGACGGCCGATGCTCGGGAAGCTGGCGGCCGAGTTCTGCGGGCTGCCCGCTGTGCTCACCGGACGGCCCAGGGTCAGGCTGTTCTTCGGCCGGGCTTCGGTGCTCTGGGCGCTGATCTTCCTGACCAACGGCGCGGTGACACTGTGGGTGCTCGCGACGGCGCCGATCGGACAGTTCCTCGCTGTCAGCACGGCGGGCTCCTACAGCCTGGTGCTCGCAGGCGCCGCGTTCTCCCTGTTGTGGTTCCGCCGGGTGCTGCGCCGCGACGGCGTCCGGGTGCGGCTGGGCAGCGCGGATTAGCCCAGCGGATTAGCCCAGTCGCCGCTGGAGCACGTCGACGGCCCTGGGTACCGCGCCGCGCAGCCGGGCCGGCAGTCGCAGCCAGCGGGGCACGAACACCTCGGCCGTGTCGCGTTGCACGGCGTGCAGCACCTCGCGCGCCACCGCGTCTGCCGAGGCCATGCGCGGAAGTCGCCGCGAGTAGGGCTGGCCCCTGCGGCGGAAGAAGTTCGTGTCGACAGCTCCCGGAACGATCAGGCTCACCCCGATCCCCCGGTCGGCCGCCTCCAGGCGGAGGCTGTCGGCGAAAGCCCGGAGTCCGGCCTTGGTCGCCGCGTACACCGCCTCGCCAGCCACGCCCATGTAGCCCGCGATGGATGAGACCAGGACGAGGTGCCCGTCGCCGCGCGCCAGCATGCCGGGCAGTACCGCCCGGGTCAGCCGCAGCGGCGCCACCAGGTTGATCTCCACCAGGGAGCCCAGTTGGTCAGCGGGCATCGCCTCCAGCGGCCCTGCCCAGCCCACTCCCGCGTTGTTCACCAGGAGGTCGACCTGGCCGCCCGCCGCCCGCACCACCGTGTCGGCCGCGTCGGGGGAGGTCAGGTCCACCAGGCACTCCACCCCACCGGTCTGCCGGGCCGCTCGCCGCAGGGCTACCTGGTCACGCCCTACGAGCACCACTCGACAGCCGTGGTCGGCCAGCAGCCGCGAGGTCGCCAGGCCGATGCCCGAGGTGGCGCCGGTGACCACCGCGGTGGCGCCGTCGAGTCGGCGCCTCATCGCTGCTCCCGGGCGGCGTGCGGAGCCCGCACGCTGAGAACAGCCACCCCTACGACGAGTACCGCCAACGCGAGGACCTGCCCGATGATCGGCCAGGGACCGGTGCGCAGCTGTTCGCCCAGCCACAACGCACCGATACCGATGCCGACCAGCGGATCGAGCACCACGATCACCGCCAGCGCGGGGGCCAGGGCCACCCCGACCCGGAACGCGTTCTGGTTGAGCACGAACCCGACCAGCCCGCAGACCACGACCAGGTACAACGGCCAGTTCGTGAGCGCGGCCCAGAGCCCGCGCCGCAGGTCGTCGGTGGCCAGCTTGGCCAGTCCGGCCGTCACGCCGTACAACAGGCCGGTGGCGGTCGCCAAGGCCAGTGCCCTGGTCCGTCCCGGTCGGTGGAAGGCGACGGCCAGGCACAGCACCAGCAACACGCACAGTCCACCAGCCAGCGGCCACACCTCATCCGCGCTCATCCGGTCCTGGCCGGCCTGGGGACTGGCGATCAGCAGGAACCCGGCCAGCCCGGCCACGCACAGTCCAGCGCCCAGCAACACCACGCGGTCCGGCCGCTGTTTGCCGAGTGCGGCGCTGAACAGCACCGCGAACACCAGCCCGGTGACCAGCAACGGCTGCACCAGGATGAGTGGGCCGGTGGCCAGTGCCAGCCACTGCAAGGCGATGCCGAGCCCGTTGGCCACCAGCGAACCCAGCCAGACCGGCTGCCGCAGCAACTCCCCCACCAGGCCGATCCGGATCGTGCCCTGCTCACCGGTTCGACGCGCCGCCCGATGTTGCAGCGCGCCGGTGAGACCGAAGCAGGCCGCGGCGGCCACCGCCGCGGGTACCGAGATCAGCAGGTCACCCATACCGACCCACTGATTGGTCGATCAAGTCCTGAGCGGCGGTCCGCACCGCCTGTGCGAGCCGGGGCCCGTCCACACCGGGTGCGGTGGTGAAGCAGAAGTGCAGCTGATCTCCCCAGCACAGGGCGCCCCAGGACAGACCGCTGCCCGGGGCCAGCGGGAGCACGGGGTGGGCCTGGCCGATCCTGCTGCCATTGAGACGGATCTCGTGTCGCGGACCGGGCAGCACGGTACCGATGGCGTTGAACCAGGGCGGCCGGTACATCGCCCTGGCGAGGGCACGATGAGCCAGCGGCGGCAGCCAGCCCACCGCGTGCAGCACGGCACGAGCCACCTCGGCCAGGTCGGTGCTTTTGGCCTCGCGCAACGCCTCGGCCACCGCGTGCAGCCGGGTGGCCACGTCCATCGGCCCAATCGGAAGATCGACCGGGACGGCACCCGTCCAGTTGCCGGCGGCGCGCATTGACGTCGGTTGGCGCAGTGACACAGGCATCACCATGCGGATGGCCGAGGTGCCGTGCCCTGCGTCTGGCAGCGCGCGGTGCAGCGCCTCGGCGACCACGGTGTACACGGCATCGGCAAGTCCGCACCCGGCACTGCGAGCCGCGGCCCGCAGCCGGTCGCCCGGGATCGTCACGAACTCGTGGCGTCGCGGGGTCCCGGCGCGGTCGAGGGCACTGGCCGGGGCGCGTCCGCCAGCTGCCAGCCGGCGCAGGCCGCGAGCCAGCCGGGACAGCGAGGGCAGCGCGGCGGTGCCCATGCGGGCGGTCGGCGGCGCCGCCCAGGCGCGGGTCGCAGTGCCGGTCGCCGACAGCAGCGCCTGCAACACCATCACTCCGTCGCCCAGCGCGTGATGTGCCTTGATCAGTACGGCCATCCGGTCCGGGTCAGCTCGCGGCTCGACCAAAGCCGCCGCGACGGGCCGGTCGAGGTCCAGCGGCGCGCTGAAGAACTCGTCGGCGATCGTCCGCCAGTCACCCGCCCGGCGAACGACCAGGTCAGCTGGATCCACCGCGTGGTCCCGCACCCATCTGCCGCGACGCAGGGCGGTCGGCGGGACGAGCCGCCCGAACACACCGGGCACGGTCGACACCAAGCGGACCACCTCCTCCCAGGTGGGCCCTGTGTCCTCGAAGATCAGTACGGCGCCGACCTGCTGGGGCGCGTCCGCCGTCTGGGCGTGCAGGAACAGCGCATCAGCGGCGGGCAGGACCCGACCGACCGGGTAGCTCGGACCGGCGGCGACCAGGTGGCGCAGCCCGTCCTCGATCCTGTGGTCGGCCGTGTAGCGCAACGCCCGCTCCTCCTGCTCCCGCAGTCGATCCGGATCCGCGCGCACGGCGTGCAGCCACGCCGTCAGCTCACCGGGCTGGTCGCACACCGTCGCCAACCCGGCGTCGGCCATCAGCGCCGCGTTCGCGCGGCCGTGCCCGGCGATGGGCTCGTGCAGGACCACGGCACGACCGCAGGCCAGCGCTTCCAGACCAGTGGCGCCACCGGCGTTGGTCACCACCACGTCGGCGGCCACCATCAGCGAGGCCATGTCCGTTACCCAGCCGAGCACCACCACCCTGTTGTCGGCGAACCGCGCGGTGAGTTCCCGCCGCAGTTGGTCGTTGCGGCCGGCCACGACGAGCACGACACCCTGGCTGTCACCCGCCAACAGTTCGGTCACCGTACGGCCGGTGCTGCCGAATCCCAGCGATCCACAGGACACCAGCGCCACGAACCGGTCGGTGGGCAGACCGAGCCGCCTCCGTGCCCGCTCGCGGTCTCCTGGGACGAACCGCTCAGCCACCGGCGGCGCGGACACCTCGACCACCGCGCCTGGTTCGTCTCGCGTGGCCACCTCGGCGGCCACGGGGTGCATCACCAGGTTCAGATCGACTCCGGTGTGCACCCAGGACGGATGCGGAGCGAAGTCGGACACCCAGGCGCCGACCGGCGTGGTCAGCCCACGATGGTGCCGAAGCCACTCCAGCCCGGTGCTGGCCATCGGGTAGGTCGACAGCACCAGGTCCGGGCCGATCCGGTCCAGCACCGACGCCAGCTTCCGTCCCGCCCACGCGCCGATGACCCGCTTGGCGGATCTGGCGAACCAGCGGTGACGCCACACCGCGCCGTAGAACACCTCGTAGAGCCACGGCAGGCGCTGCACGCTGGTGCGGTACACGCGCCGGAAGAATGGCCCGACCCCAGCGCCCATCTCGGTGAGCACGTCCGACCAGTGCACCTGGGCGTGCGGCCACAACCGGTTGACGGCCGCGTGCAGGGCACGTCCGGTCGCGTTGTGCCCCTCCCCCATGTCCGCGGACACGATGAGTACTCGCTTTGGCGGGTTCGAGGCCATGCCCTCCTGTACCCACCATCGCGCACGGAAACCCTGTTCCGCAGAAAGGGGCACAGCACAGCGTTTCACGCGTCGGTTGTCGGCAACCCCGCAGGAACGCCCCGGACGCAGTGGAGTCTTCATGGCCTTGCTCGACCAGATCACCGGACCGGCCGACGTACGTGACCTGCCTGCCGACCAACTTCCCGCACTCGCCAACGAGATCCGGCAGTTCCTGGTGCTCACGGTGCGGGCGACGGGAGGCCATCTGGGGCCGAATCTCGGGGTCGTGGAACTGACCATCGCACTGCACCGGGTCTTCGACTCGCCGCACGACCCGATCATCTGGGACACCGGCCACCAGGCGTACGTGCACAAGCTGCTCACCGGCCGGGGGAAGGACTTCCCCACGCTGCGCCAGCGCAACGGACTGTCAGGCTATCCGTGTCGCGCCGAGTCCCCACACGACCTGGTGGAGAACTCGCATGCCTCCACCGCGCTGTCCCACGCCGACGGACTGTCCAAGGCGGCGGCCTTGACCTGCCGCCAAGCGAACACAGTGGTGGCCGTGGTTGGCGACGGAGCGATGACGGGCGGGATGTGCTGGGAGGCCCTGCAGAACCTGGGCGCGCGGCGGAACGCTCCTGTCGTGATCGTCCTCAACGACAACGGCCGCTCCTACTCCCCCACCTGTGGCGGATTCGCTCGTCACCTGGCCCGCCTGCGTGCGGGCGAGTCTCCCGGCGAGTCGCTGTTCGAACTGCTGGGGCTGGACTACCTCGGTCCGGTGGACGGCCACGACGTGGAGGCGGTGCAGACAGCACTGGAGAAGGCACGCCGCTGCCGGTCACCGGTGGTCGTGCACTGCGTGACCGACAAGGGACACGGCTACCCGCCCGCGGAGCAGGACGAGGCCGACCACCTGCACGCCATCGCACCCGCGGCCCCGCCGAGCCATTCGGGCCAGCCGACCCCACCGAGCTGGACGTCGATCTTCGGGCGGCAACTCTGCCAACTGGCCGCACGACGACCGGACCTGGTCGCGGTGACCGCGGCGATGCCCGGGCCCACCGGTCTGGCAGCACTGTCCCAGCGATACCCGGACCGGGTCTTCGACGTCGGCATCGCAGAACAGCACGCGGTGACCTCGGCGGCGGGCCTGGCGCTGGGCGGCATGCACCCCGTTGTAGCGGTGTACTCGACCTTCCTGTGTCGCGCGTTCGACCAGGCACTCATGGACGTCGCGCTGCACCGGCTTCCGGTGACCTTCGTGCTCGACCGGGCGGGTGTCACCGGTCCCGACGGATCCAGCCACCACGGCGTGTGGGACCTCGCGCTGCTGCGCGTCGTGCCGGGCATCAGGATCGCCGCCCCGCGCGACGGCACAACCCTGGTGGACACGCTCACCACCGCCGTCGAGACCGACACGGGCCCGACGGTGGTCCGGTTCCCCAAGGGGACGCCGGGGACGGACCTGGTCCCGGCATGTCGGCGGCCAGGGTTCGACCTGCTGCGAGAAGGCGAGGACGTGCTGATCGTGTCCGTGGGCCCGATGGCACGGCGTGCCCTCGCCGCGGCTGAGGAACTCCAGGCCCACCAGCTCGCCGTGGCGGTCGTAGACCCGGTGTGGGTGCTACCGGTGTGCCGTGAGGTCCTCGCCCTGGCACGGCGCTATCCACTGGTCGTGGTGGTGGAGGACGGGAATCGGGCCAGCGGGGTTGGTAGCGCACTGGCCGAGGCACTCGGCGTCGGCACAGGGGTGAGAGTCCTGTTACTCGGTGTCCCTGGCGAGTTCGCGCCAGCTGGCGCTCGCGAGCAGGTGCTGGACGGGTTCGGGCTGTCCCCGCACAGCATCGCCACCACGGTACTGGCCTCGTTGGCGTCGATCGGATCGTCTGGGCCCTGCCTTAACACCGCCAGGGCCGGACGAACTGGTGCAGCGTCTGCCTGGCAACTGGGGCGAGGATCTGTTCGTTGACGGGGCCGCAGCGGAAGTCCCCACCCACGCCCTGGATGCACTGCAAACCGATGTGGGCACGTCACAGCCACACCGCCCGTGTTTTCCCTCGTGTCATGGGTAACCAAGTGGTCCGCACGAGAGGAGAACCTCATGTTGCTCATCACCCCGGACGCCGGGCTGGCCATCCAGGCGCTGACCGAACAGGCCGGTGTCGCCGTGGATGGCGGCCTGCGCATCGACACGCTGTCGGCCAACGGCAGCGTTCCGAATTTCGCGCTGTCGATCGCGGCCCTGCCCGACGAGGCCGACCAGGTCGTCACCGAGGAGACCACCGGCTCACGGGTACTGCTCGACTCGCTGACCGCGAGCTACCTGGCGGACCAGGAACTGGATGTGAGCAGCGACGCGGAAGGAGCCTTCCGGTTCCGCTTCACCCCCACCGCGCAAGCGGACTGACTCCGCGGAGGCAGGATGTCCGTCGAGGAACTGCTTGACCAGTACGGCACGACCTACGCCGAGCAAGCCGGTATCCGCTTGCGGGACAAGCCTGCCCCGCTCTACCAACTGCTCGTGCTGAGCACCCTGCTCTCCGCGCCGATCCGCGCGGAGACCGCCACCAAGGCCGCCCGGGAACTGTTCCACGCCGGGTACCGGACTCCCGCGCACATGAAGGACGCCACCTGGCAGCAGCGCGTCGACGCCCTCGGTCGCGGCGGCTACGTCCGGTACGACGAGACCACCGCGACCCGACTCGGTGACGGCGCCGAACTGCTGCTCACGCGGTGGAGCGGGGACCTGCGCCGGATCCGCGACAACAAGAGTCGCGTGCGCGCCCACCTACAGGAGTTCCCCGGCATCGGCGAGGTGGGCGCCGACATCTTCTGCCGCGAGGCCCAGGCCGTGTGGCCGGAGCTGCGCCCCTGCTTCGACAAGCGGGCACTCGACAGCGCCCGCCAGCGAGGTTTGCCCCACAACGCAGACGAACTCGCCGGGCTCGTGCGCGACGACCGCGTCGCAGTGCTCGCCGCCGCACTGATCCGCGCCGATCTGGACGAGTAGACCAGGTGCCAGGGCAACGAAGTCGGGCACATTCCACCGACCTGCGGTAGCACGAGAACGTTGTGGACATCGGCATCCACCACGAAAATGGGGTGAGGAGCGGACGGTCGCGGGCGTAGCGTCGGCGGCCGTGATCGGTGAGACGAAAGCGGGGGATGACCCGGCGGACGGCTGGTTCCCCGAGAGCGTGGCCGCGGGCTACGACGCCCCGGGCGGCGCGAACTTGCCCGAGGTGGTCACGCCCGCGGTGGACGTCCTCGAAGACCTGGCGGACGGCCCGGTACTCGAGTTCGCCGTCGGGACCGGGCGGATCGCCGTGCCGCTGGCCGCTCGCGGCGTGCCGGTGAGCGGCATCGAGCTGAGCCGGGCGATGGCGGCGCGGATCGCGAGCAAGCCAGGCGGCGACGCGGTCGAAGTCACGATCGGCGATATGACGAGGACGCGGGTGGTCGGTCAGTTCTCGATGGTCTATCTGGTGTTCAACACGATCAGCAACGTGACCACACAGGACGGGCAGGTCGACGTCTTCCGCAATGCGGCCGCGCACCTGCGGCCGGGCGGGTTGTTCCTCGTCGAGGTGGGCCTGCCGGACCTGCGTCGCCTACCACCCGGACAGGACATCGTCCCGTTCGCGGTAGCGCCCGGCGCCGACGGCGGCGGCTATGTCGGATTCGACCAGTACGACGTCGTCACGCAGAAGTTCACGTCGAACCACGTCACCGTGTCACCGGACGGGACGGGGCAGTTCCGCCGTATTCCCTTCCGGTATGCCTGGCCGGCCGAGATGGACCTCATGGCGCGCATCGCCGGGATGCGCCTGAAGTACCGCTGGGCGGACTGGGACCGCTCGGAGCTCACTGCTGAGAGCACCAAACACGTGTCGATCTGGGAGAGGGACCCGAGCACGTGATGCTGCGCCACAGCCAACCTGGCCCGACCTCTGGATGCGGTTGTTGGGCCGGTGGCTGGGAGTCGACCTCCTGATCGGGGGCGAGGACGCGCGACCGGAGGCAACTGAGCACGTTCGCCTGCCCATGCAGACTGGTCCGGGGCGTCCTGCGGTCAGGATGCGGCCGGCAGCGCGAGCGCGGCATCGATCGTAGTGTCCAGGAAGGCGAGGGTGTCGCGGCGACGGGCCAGCGGGTTGCGGTAACCCCGGCGGCCTTCGGTGCCCTCGGTGCGCAGGCTCAGGCATTCTGCGATGATGCGCTGCCAGCGCGGGTCGAACTCTTTCTGGGCGTACCGGCCGGCACCGCATTTGGAGGTCATCGTTCCGGTGGCGAGCAGGTGGTGCAGCCGGCTCACACCGAGAACTGCCCACACGGGGAACCATGCACTGAGCCCGATGGCGAGAGACAGAGCACTGCGCTGTCGTTTCTGCTGCCACCACGGCCGCCAGTAGGTGCGGAGGTTGTCGACGGTGAACGCGCGCAAGGCATCCTGGTCGGCCCACAGGTCCACCTCGGCCGGGTGCGGCCCGCGCACCGCGATCCCGTGCCAGGCCAGCTCGCAGAACATCACAGGGTTGACGCCGGACCGTCCGGCCTGTGTGAACCGGCTCTCCTGCGCACAGGGAACGTCGGGACAACCATCCGGCCCGGCGGCAAGGTCGCTCCAGGTAAGCACAGCACCATCAAAGTGTGGCCGGGGGAAGCGGGCCACGGTGTGGGCGTGCGCCTTGGCCAACGCTGCCATCTCTGGAGACTCGGGCTCCAGGCGGTGGTCGGTCACCGCGACGAAGTCGATGTCGCTGGCTGTGCTGAGCCGACCGCGACCAGCGCCGCGGGGATGAAAATCGCCCAAGGCTACCGATCCAACCAGGTAGAAGCCGGTGACCAAACCCGGCGCCACCCTGTCCACGGCCATCAGGAAGAGGTCCACACTCCGACCGACCTCGCCCGGAAGATCGTTGCTAGGCATGCCAGGCAACCTAGCGGCTCACCTCGGAACCTTGACCGTGCCTCGCCGGCGACCACCGGGTCACGCCCGCCGGCGCGGGCCGTGTCATGAAAGTGCCGTTCAGGACATCCGGTGTCCCAAACGGCACTTTCATGACACCGCAGCCTCGGCCCGCACCGGATACCAGGTCAACGATGCGCGACGCGCCACTAATAGCGGATCGCGTCGATCACTACCCGGCGGCGGTGCTTCTCCGGCCGCCCGCCCCGCCACTCGCGGCCACCACACCAGTCCGCACGACGCTGCGACACCCACGACAGGCACGCTGACCGGCAAGGAACACTGGACCCGGGCTCCTGCTGCGAGAGAACTGGCTTCAGCAACCGCAACTGTTGCGTCTATGCGGCTGTCGCATCGGGCGTGGACGGTGCGGGTGTGTCGTTCTTGGGATGAGGGCCGCGGACAATGCCCCATCCCACAAGGGTCGCGGACAACAGGGTGAGGGCAAGGCCGGCGTAGGTGATCGCCTCTCGAAACTCGGCGGTCTGCTGCGCACTCCAGGTGGCTGTCGTCAGCGCGTTGGGCAAGAGCGTCGCTAGGATGGTGCCGCTGAGGGCGATGCCGATCCCGGTGGTGACTTCGCTGGCGGTATCGATGAGCGCGGCCCCGATGGTGGTGCGGTTGTCTGGCAGGCCACGCATCACGTTGTTGCCGGCCACGACACCGACCACGCGCATGCCCGTCGCGACGAGGACGAGAGCAAGGGCGATCCAGACGTAGCCGAATCCGCCGAGTGCGGTGTAGACGGCGAGTCCGCACACGACTGTGCTGGCGCTGAGCCGGGCGGCCGTGGTGAGGCCGACACGTGTGATCAGCGGGCTGATGAGAGCACCGCCGGCGATCAGGACGATGACCTGGGGCAGCATCCCGATGGCCGCTTGGGCGGGTGTCCATCCCAGATCGAGCTGGAGTTGCAGTGTCACGAGGTAGCTGAGCCCGGCGGTTGCCAGTCCTGTCGCGGCTTTGAGCGCCAGGCCGCTGGACACGAGGGGGCGGGCGATGAGTGTCAGGTCGAGCAGTGGGTGCCGGGCGGTCTTCTCGCGGATGACGAAGCAGGTTCCGAGGATGAGGGCTGCCGCGGTGGCGACCCAGGGCAGAGCCGAGGCGGTGCCTGCTTCGATGAACAGCGTGGGGGCGAGAAGCGCGAGGACGATCGTCGCGGTTCCCAGGACAGCACCCGCGAGGTCGATCGGATCGTGGTGCAGGTCGGCGGGGTCATCGGCGGGGATGCCGGCTCGGATGCCGATGAACGCGAGCGCGGCGACCGGCACGTTCACCAGCAGCAGTGCCTGCCACGGCGCGAAGGTGAGCACGAGCCCTCCGACGGTGGGGCCGATGGCGAGGCCGACCAAGCCCACTGTCGAGATCAGCGTGGTCGCGCGCACACGCAGCCCGTCGTTGGTGAACAGACGGAACGTGAGAGCGAGCGACCCCGGTGTCGTCATCGCAGCCGCGACACCCATGACAGCCCGGACGGCGATGAGCTGCCACGCGACAGTGACGAACATCGTGGCCAAGCTCGCCACGCCGAGCAGCACGAGCCCGAGGAGCATGATCTTTCGTCGACCAGCACGGTCGGCCAACGCCCCGAGCGCCAGCATCAGCCCGCCGAACACGACGGAATACGCCCCAGTCACCCATTGCAGGGTGGTCGTCGAGGCGGAGAGCTCGCGGCCGATGGTCGGCAACGCGACAGTGAGGATCGAGTTGTCGAGCATCTCGAACAGGAACACGGCCGAGAGCCCGGCCAGAGCCGGCCACACCTCAACCAGCGACCGAGGGGGCTGGGACGGACTGGGCCTCGTGCGAGGACTCGCGCCAGATCGGCTGTGAACGCGGGCAGGCATTGCACACTCCTTCGAGGTGAAGGAGTGACGGATCGTCCGATACCGCGTACACGCGCGCTCCCGTCCTGACTGAACGCAGAGCACGTTTCTACCCCGATACCTCGACTTTACAACTTCTCGGCGTTCATTGCTACTTCAGGTTCAGGAGCAACCTCTGACACAGGGCCAACGGCCTTGCCCGGCTGCCTGGACAGGGTCGGCCCTGAATTCGTTTCGCCCGTGCTCGCCTCGTCCGGTACGGTCGCGGGACTGTTTTCACTGCTGGCAGCCCACGAGGTTCGCGTGTGGCCTCCCCAGCAGTTCCCAGGCTGAGAGCAGGTTTCGTCATGGCATGTCGTATCGGTGAGCTCGTGCTCGGTTGCCGCGAGCCTGAGGTGCTGGCGCGGTTCTGGTGCGAGGTCCTGGACTTCGTCGTGCTCGGTCGTGAGGAGGACGGCTCGATGGAGATCGGGCCGCGCGAAGGGTTCGGCGGCCCGCAGCCGACGCTCTTCCTCAGTCGCCGGGATGAGCCGGAGAAGGGGAAATCCCGGCTGCACATCGACGTCAACGCCACCGACCGCGATCAGGACGCCGAGCTCGAACGCCTTCTCAAGCTCGGTGCGCGCCCGGCCGACATCGGCCAGACAGGGCAGGAGCAGTGGCATGTCCTGGCGGACCCCGAAGGCAATGAGTTCTGCCTGCTCAAGGCCCGCCTCAACCCACTCTGATGCTCATCGGTCACGCCTGGGACGGGATCGGATTGCTGGTTACCGGGTCGTCCTGGCGACCTGTTCGCGGAACAGCTGCTGGTCCGCGTCGCGTTCCTCGTTGAGGCCCTGGTGGTGCTGTTCGTCCTCGGCCAGCGCGGGATAGCCCATGACGGCCTCCCAGCCGTGCGGGCCGTCGCCGCGCAGGGCGAACTTCCAGTCCGCGGCCAGGCTGCCGTCGACCACCTCGAAGAAGTCCATCGAGCACCACAACGGTTCCGCGTCGTCATCGGCGACAAGGACGACCACACCGCCGTTGAAGTACCCGACGCCCTGGGCCGGGTAGTCCCTGTCCGGCGTGAGCTGGAAGACGGTGTGCTCGGAGTAGTGGAGCCCCCGGTAGTCCTCGGGCAGGGTGCTGCCCCGATTCGTGCGGCAACGCAGGATCATCAGCCTTGCTCATCCTTGAACTTGAAGTCGTCGACCTCGCCGGTCCGGGTGTTGCGCACGTAGTGCACATCGACCTTGCGGCCCGACGCGCCCTTGAGCTGCTGGCTCATCTTGACCCAGCCGTCCTCGGCGGGCCACCGGGCGTCGTTCATCTTGATCGGCAGAACCTTACCCGCCTCCGGGTGGGCCAGAGCCTGGTCCATGGCAAGCTGCTCGTGCAGGTTGTCAGCCCTGGTCCGGCCGGTCGAGCCCCGGCCAAGCGGGGTCGCCTTCGCCGTCTTGGCTGCCTCCTCAGCGCCGGTGACCAGCTTCTTCAGCGGGCCGCCGACCACGGGGACGGCGGCCAGGCCACGCAGGGACCGGTCGAACCCATCCAGCTCGCCCTGGGTGAACACGTCCTTGCCGATCACCGCCTCGACCAGGTTCTTCGCCGTGCCGACCCCCGGCACGAAGTCGGTCAGTACCGACAGTGACTTGGCCAGGTCGGGGTCCATCGTGTTGGGGTTGGTGGAGATCGGCTGGCCGAACGCGCGGTCGAAGTCGAAGTGGATGCCCTTGAGGCTCAGGTCACCGACGCGGAACCACGGCGAGTTCTGGAACACGCGCATCGACTCCCGCATTTCGGCGAGGGAGCCGTTCATCGCGGCCATGGTCGCCGGAACCTGGTCCAGGCTGGCGTTCATCCGCGCGAAGGAAGCGTTGGCCTGCTCGAACGCTTCGTCCATGCCCGCGAAGGACACCGACAGCCTGCCCAGTGACGCGGCCATCTCGCGGTTGTTGGCCTCCAACGCGGCGACGTCGACGTGGATGTCCAGGTCGGGAATTGCCTTCACCTGGTCCACGAACCGCTTGACGCTGTCGGTCACCACGGGCAGTGCCCCGCGGAGTACATCGACCACGATCTTGAGCTTGTCGAGCGTGTCCACAGCGTGCTTGAGGCGCTCGACGAGCTGGGCGACCCGCGCGGCATCCTGCGCGGCTGGCGTGGTCCGCACCAGCTCGGCGATCTCGGCCGCGTCCCGCAACTCGGCGTCCACGACGGCGAGCACGCCCTCGCGCAGGTGGGCGGAAACCAATCCGCTCAGCAGCGCGCGAGCACCCATGCGCGCCCGCTGCAGGGCGGCCACCGGGTCCTCTTTGACCTTGTCGACGACCTTGCACAACTCCAGTTCGGGGTGCCGGTCGCACAACAGCGCCTGTGCCGCCGGAGCGGGCACCACCAGAAGAGTCGCGACAATCGCGGCGACGAAACCCGCCACGCCCAGCCGTCTTACCGCTCGAAGTCGAGCAAACATCACTTTATCCCCCTCTTCGGGCACACAACCTAACCGAGAGGGAAGGATGGTGAAGAACCGCCGGATCCAGATGCGGCATACATCACAGAGCGTAACCGTCGAGTGTGGACTGCTCGGTGACGCGCTGCCGGGTCGCCGCGAACGGCGGGTGGCGCCCGGTGTGGGCGCCACCCTGGCCGTCAGGCGCCGGACAGCGGCTGGCTGAACCGGATGCTGTTGCCGAAGGGGTCACGCAGGCCGCAGTCGATTCCGTACGGGCGTTCGGTGGGCTCGTCGGTGAACTCGACCCCCTTGGCCAGCAGCGTCTCGTACGTCTTGCGGCAGTCCTCGGTGGTGAGGAACAGCGAGCCGCCCATGGCACCCTTGGTCAGCAGGTCCCGGACCTGCTCCGCCGTCGCCTCGTCCATCCTGGGCGGCCCCGGCTTCTCCAGCAGGATCTCGCGGTCTGACTGACCGGGCACGTTGATCGTCAGCCACCGCATGAAGCCGAGGTCGGCGTCGGTGTTGACCTCCAGGCCGAGCTTGCCGACGTAGAAGTCGAGCGCCTCGTCCTGGTCGAGCACGAAGATCTGGGAAATCTTGATGGCGTTGAACACGTGACCGACGATAGTGCCGGCCCCACCGCGACGCTTATCCAAAACTGCTGTGCTGATCAGCCGCGGGGACGCATCCAGGCCATCGCGAAGCAGGTCGGCACGTCGGCCAGCGGCCCACGCCGCCGGTACGCCGACGGCGACTCGCCGACGATGTCCCGGAACGTCCGGCTGAAGGTCCCGAGGCTGGTGAAGCCGACCTCCATGCAGATGTCGGTGACGTCCCGGTCGCACGAGCGCAGCAGGAACATGGCCCGCTCCACCCGACGGCGTTGCAGGTAGCGGTGCGGTGTCTCACCGAAGGTGGCGCGGAAGGTCCGACTGAAGTGCGCCGGCGAGACGTGCGCGACCCGGGCCAGCGTGGGCACGTCCAACGGCTTGGCGTAGTCCCGGTCCATGGTGTCGCGGGCCCGCAACATGCGGCGGTTGATCTCCTCCACGACACGGCTCACGTCCAGATGACATCACACGATGCGAAGGACCGCGGCCACCACCGTGCCACCGGCCACTCCCCCTGCCGAGCACCCGGCGACTCGGGGCGCTGGGTGCGCGGACAGGCACAGTCGGTGACAACACGGCATTTCGACCGTCATCCCACACCGAAATCATTCCGTCTTTCGCAGCAACGAACGGGCCAAACCTTCAACTGTCAACTGTGAACTAATTTTTTTGACGACCCCCGCCGCTAGCCTGAAAATTGTTCGCACAGACACTTTTGACCGACTCTCACACAAGGGGCACTCTGCCATGGGGGGCTTTCGTATGCCGTCGATCGACGACCTATCTGTTCCGGCCACAAGACTGTGCCCCTCCTGACCTTGACAACCACCTACCCCAGGTGAGCGCTATACCGATGACCCGGCGCAGCGGCGCGCCAGGCGCAGGTCACCGTGAACAACCATGGAAAGTTCTTCGAGGTCTTGATGCGCACCCTTTTACTTTTCGACGGTCTTGGCGGGAGCAACGACACCGTGGTCGCCGCACTCCGCACGCTTTACGCGAGACCTGAGAACCACGCCTACTTCGAGCGCGTTTTCGCCGTTGTCGACGAGGTCCTGACTTATATCGGCACCGAGGCCCGCAATGCCCTGCTGCCCGCCGGGCTCGCAATGAAGCGATGGCTGGAGCCGTCCGCTGATTCACCGCCGGGCCCGCTGGACAACTCGATCGTGGCCGGTGTGTGCGTCCACGCGTACCAGGTCTGCCACCTCCAGCCGACCGGGAACAGTGCGGACGGTGCGGTGGCGGCTCTCGGGCACAGCATCGGCTTGCAAGCGGCGGTCGTCGCCGGGATGCGACTGCGCCGGATGGACGAGTTCCTCGCGCTGGCAGCCAGTTCGCTCAAGCTGGTCGCCGTGAGCCTGGTCCGCGCCCAGCAACTGGCCGCAGGCAACGGCGCCGACCCCGACCTGGTGCGGCGCTACCTGGCGCTGGGCCGCCGGAACCGGCCGCCCAGCCCAATGGCCTCGCTGTCCGGGATGTCCCGCCACGAACTGCACGGCGCCGTACACCGCTACAACCAGGACGGTGGACGAACGCTGTCGCTGGGCCTGGTCAACTCCCCCACCACCCAGGTGCTCAGCGGATCCACCGAGGACCTGCTCGGCTTCTACTTCGCCAACGAGTCCCGCTTCGTGCAGTCCCAGGCGAGCTGGGCGTTCCTGCCCGGCACCATCCCGTTCCACAGTGCCCAGCTCGCACCGGCGGCGCAGCGGGTCCGCGAGGACCTCGGGTTCATCGGGCCGCTGCCCCGTGCCGACCAGCTGGAGCTCCCGGTGTACGCCACCGACGGGCCCCGCAACCTCCAGCGGGCGACCGACCTGGTGGACGAGTTCCTGAACCAGGTGCTGGTGCGGCCGATCGAGTGGGAGCTCGCGGCCGGGCACGCGGTCAGCGACGCACGGGTCGAACGCGTGGTGGACTGCGGCCCCGGCCCCGGCGCGCGCCGGTTCACCCGCGAATGCCTCGGTGCTGGCGCCCAGGCCGTGCGCTTCGAGTCGGTCCATCAATCCCCGCGCCGAGCTCGGTAGGAGAACAGCCATGCATTGTTTACTTTTCCCTGGTCAAGGTGTGCAGCGCAGAGGGATGGGCGCGGAACTGTTCGGCCGCTTCCCCGAGGCCACGGCACTGGCCGACGAGGTCCTCGGCTACTCGATCGAGCAGCTGTGCACCCGCGACCCGGACCGGCGCCTGCGCGACACCCGGCACGCCCAACCGGCCGTGTTCTTCGTCAACGCGCTGCTGGGCCAGCAACAGCTCACCGAGCACCCCGGCCGCTACCGGTACTTCGCCGGGCACAGCCTCGGTGAGTACAACGCGCTGGTCGCCGGTGGCGTGCTCGACCTGGCCACGGGGCTGCGGCTGGTCAAGCGGCGCGCGGAGCTGATGGCCGAGATCACCGGCGGCGGCATGTCGGCCGTGCAGGGCGTGCCCGCGGCCTTCGTCCGGCGCGCGCTGGCCGAGACGGGGCTGGGCAAGGTGTTCGTGGCCAACCTCAACGCCGACACCCAGACCACCATCGCCGGTGACCGCGCGGAGATCGCCGTGGCCGCCAAGGCGATCGGCGCCCTGCCCGGCGCCCGGGTGACCCCGATCAACGTCAGCGGCCCGTTCCACACCCCGCTGATGGACCCGGCCGCGCAGCGGTTCCGGGCCGTGCTGGCCGAGTACCGGTTCGCGGAGCCCCACACCCCCGTGGTCTCCAGCATCACCGGCGAGCTGTTCGACCCCGCCAGCGGCCCGGACCTGCTGGCGCGCCAACTGTCTGCGCCCGTGGAGTGGACGCGCGCCGTGTCGGCACTGCGCGCCGCGGGCGTCACCGACTTCGACGAGGTCAACGGCCAGACCTTGAGTTCGCTCGTACGCGGGACCACTGGGAGATGGGTGAGATGAGCAAGGACATCGCGATCGTCGGTCTGTCGGTGGACGTTCCCGGGGCCCGCGACCTGGACGCCTTCTGGCAGATCATCAGCTCGGGCACCAGCGTGCACCGGCCGTTCCCGCAGGACCGGCGGCACAAGCTCGACGAGTACATCCGCTACCTGCGCGCCACCAGCGTCGAGCCGGTGCCCGACCCGGACATCGACTACCACAACGGCTGCTTCCTCGACACCGTCGACACCTTCGACTACGCCGCCTTCGGGATGAACCCGAGGCAGGCCACGCTGACCGACCCGCACCACCGGATGGTCCTGCGCGCCATGGTGCTGGCCTTCGAGGACGCGGGCTACTCCGCCGACCGGTTGCGCGGCAGCAGGACCGGCGTGTTCGTCGGCTTCGCGGTCAACCCGGGATCGACGTACCTGGACTACCTCTGCCGGATCGACCCGACCATCAGCCAGCAGGCGATCACCGGGAACATCCCGACGATGCTGGCCAACCGGATCTCGCACCTGATGGACCTGCGCGGCCCGAGCCTGGTCGTGGACTCGGCCTGCTCGGCGACCCTGGTCGCGGTGCACCAGGCCAAGAACGCCCTGCTGGCAGGCGACTGCGACATGGCCGTGGTGGGTGGTGCCCGCATCGTGTTCGCCCCGGTCAAGCACCCGCACTCCGCCATCGGCATCGAGTCCTCCGACGGGGTCACCCGCACCTTCGACGAGGCCGCCGACGGCACCGGATTCGGCGAGGGCTCCGGCGCGGTCGTGCTCAAGCGGCTGGAGCGGGCGGTGGCCGACGGCGACCAGGTCTACGCGGTGATCAAGGGCAGTGCGGTCAACCACGACGGCAACACCGAGGGCATCACCACCCCGGACTCCGACTCGCAGTCCGAGCTGCTGCTGTCGGCCTGGCGCAACGCGGACATCGACCCCCGCACCCTCGGCTACCTGGAGGCGCACGGCACGGCGACCCGGGTGGGCGACCCGATCGAGCACGAGGGCATCAAGCGCGCCTTCGCCCAGCACACCTCGGACAAGGGCTTCTGCGCCGTGGGCACGGTCAAGGCCAACGTCGGGCACCTGTTCGAGGGCTCCGGGGTGATCGGGCTGATCAAGGCGGTCGCGGTGCTGCGCAACCGGATGATCCCGCCGCAGGCGAACTTCACCAACCCCAACCCGAAGCTCGACTTCGCCTCGGGACCGTTGTACGTCTCCACCAGCCTGAGCCCGTGGGACTCGCCTGAGGGCCCCCGCCGCTGCGGTGTGAGCGCCTTCGGCCTGGGCGGTACGAACGCGCATGTCGTTGTGGAGGAGTACATCGACACGACGGTGCGCCCCTGCGCACCTCAGGGCGAGTTCCTGTTCACCCTGAGCGCGGCCACCCCGCGCTCGCTGACGTGGCTGGTCGAGCGGTACATCCGCTTCATCGACGGCGCCGGCCTGGAGGGTGCCGACATCGCTGACGTCTGCTACACCAGCCAGGTCTCGCGCAGTTCGCACCGGCACCGGATCGCCTTGGTGGTCACCGACGTGGCCAACCTGCGCGGGCAGTTGGCCGACCTCCTGACGACCGAGCCCGGGCCACTCGGTGACGGTCCGCTGGCGGTCGAGGCCAAGTCCTACCTGCGGGGCGCCCCCGTGGACTGGGAGCGGCTGGTGGGCGATCACCGCCCCCGCGTGGTGCGGCTGCCCGGCTACGCCTTCGACGAGACGCTCGCGTGGATGCAGTTCCCCGAGACCTGGCGGGAGCAGATGTCCCTGACGACCGTGGACGAGCGGCACCCGGTGACCCACGACGTCGAGTTCCAGCCCACCGCGGCGCTCCCCGAAACCGAGATTCCCGTTGGTGCGAGCGTGGTGGCCCTGGTCGACCCGGACACCGAGGCCGAGGCGTTCCTGGCGGCCGCCGAACTGGGCGAGGTGCGGGTCCTGCGCCTGGGCGAGCCGATCGAGCCCGGCGGTGACCCCTTCACCGCCGACAGCACCGCTTCGTTCGAGCACATCGCCCGGTTGGTCGGTGAGGGCGGCGTCACGCACATCGTGCACGCCCTCGCCTTCGAGCAGGCCCCGGCCACCGATGTCGACGAGGTCGAGCGGCGGACGGGCAAGAACCTGCACAGCCTGTTCCTGTTGTCCAAGGCCCTCATGGCGGCCGGGGCCAAGGTGGACCTGACGGTGCTGACCCGCACCGCGCTCAGCGTCGAGGAGGGGGACGGCACCGTCGTCACCGAGAACTCCGCACTGGTCGGCTTCGGCAAGGTGATCGGCCGGGAGTACCCGTACATCAAGGTCAAGCACGTGGACGTGGACCTGGCGGCGGCGTCGGCCCTGCGGGCGGAGGTCTTCTCCGACCAGCACGGGCTGTTCCTGCTGCGGGGTGAGCAGCGGATGCGCGAGGTGTTCGTGGAGGTCACCGAGGTCGCCGCCGACGGCCCGCAGACCTACCTCAAGCCCGGTGGGACCTACCTGATCACCGGCGGCACCGGAGCGCTCGGCCTGGCGGTGGCCAAGTCGTTCGCCACCAAACAACCCGACATCACCCTGGTGCTGCTCAGCCGCTCCGGTGTGCCGCCGCGCGAGCAGTGGGACGAACTGCTCGCCACACCAACGGATTCGGCCGCGGCCGTCCGGATCCGGGCGGTCAGGGAGCTGGAGGAGCTGGGCGCCGCGGTCGTGGTCAGCAAGGCCGATGCCGGGGACCCGGCCTCGCTCACCGAGGCGGTCACCGCAATCCAGCGCGAGCACGGGCGGATCGACGGCATCGTGCACGCCGCGGGCCTGCCCGGTGGCAGCACGGTGATGTTCCGCGAACTGGACGAGTTCGACGCGGTGGTCCGGGTGAAGCTGCACGCGGCGTTCCTGCTCGACCAGCTCACCGCGGCCGACCGGCCCGACTTCCTCGTGCACTTCTCCTCGGTGGCCTCGGTCTTCCCGGCCCCCGGCCAGGCCGACTACGCGGCGGGCAACTACTACCTGGACAACCTCGCCCGGTCCCAGGCGGGCGGCCCGTGCCACGTGATCGCGCTGGACTGGGTCGCCTGGAAGGAGATCGGGATGGCCGTGGACCACGGGACCAACGGGGACACCATGTTCAAGGCACTGCCGACGGCGGCGGCACTGGACGTGCTGGACGCGGGCCTGCGGTCGCGGCGGTCCCGGTTGTTCGCCGGTGAGCTGCACTACCGCGGCGAGCTGATCCACCTGCTGCGCTCCTACGACGTCACCCTCTCGCCCGAGATCGGGACCAAGGTCGAGCACGAGATGCAGGCGCTGGAGGCCCGGCTGCTCAAGGAGCAGGAGAAGACCAAGGTCACCATCGCCGCGGTGCAGGTCGAGTTGACGGGCCGCGCGGACGGTGAGTACAGCGAGGTCGAGCGGTCGGTCGCGCAGTGCCTGGCGCTGGCCTTCGGCTACCCCGCACTGGACGTGGAGGCCGACTTCTTCGACCTGGGTGGCGACTCGATCATGGCCGCCTCGGTGGCGGGCAACATCGCGGTGTACCACGACGTGCAGTACGACGTCGCGGACCTGCTCGCCGACCGGACGATCGCCGAGATCGCCTACCACGTCGAGGACCTGGCCGAGTTCGCGGCGGACGCCGCCTGAGCCGCGAGCGGATCGGGAAACGTCATGACGGACATGACCACCGGGCCCGCGCTGCGCCGCATCGTGGGTTTCGCACTGCCCCTCACCGCGGCCAACCTGCTCCAGCAGGGCTACCTGCTGGTCGACAGCGTCGTCGTCGGGCACTACCTCGGCGTGGAGGGGCTGGCCGTGGTGGGGACCTGCGGGCCGCTGTTCTACCTGCTGAACTCGATGTTCATCGGGCTGGGCACGGCGTTCACCATCCGGCTGGCCCACCTGCGGGGCGCCGGGCAGGAAGGGCAGCGGCGCGGCGTGGTGCTCTCGCTGGCCCTGCTGGCGGCCGTCTGGTCGGCGGGCTGCGTCCTGCTGGCCACTACGCTGGCTGGTCCCGCCTTCGCCCTGATGGGGATCCACGGTCCGCTTGCGGTCTCCTGCGCCCAGTTCTTCGCGACGTTGTCGATCGGCTTCCCGGGCATGTTCGGCACGGCCGCCGTCAGCGCCTACCTGCGCGGCCTGGGCAACTCACGGTCGGCGATGTGGGTGCAGGCGGTGGGCAGCGTGGCCAACATCGCTCTGGTCTGGCTGTTCGTGGCGGTGCTGGACGGAGGGGTCCGCGGTGCGGCGCTGGCCACGGTGGTGTCCAGCACCGCGGCGCTGGTCGTGGGCCTGGTCTACTCGGCCAAGGTCTACCCGGTGCCGCGGACCGGGTCCGCACCGGCCGTGCGGCGTGAGCTCGTCGACGCCATACGATTGGGATTCCCCTTGGCCAGTCAGCACATCATCCTCTCGGTGGGGATCATGGTGCTGGTCTGGATCATCCAGTCCTACGGCGCGGTGGTGCTCGCCGCCTTCACGGTCGCCTCCCGGCTGGAACTGTTCACCTGCATGCTGTTCCTGGACTTCTCCGGTGGCGTGACCACGTTCGCGGCCCAGAACCTGGGCACCGGGGACAGTGCGCGGGCCAGGCGGGGCCTGCTGCACACGATCGCGCTGACCATCGGGTTGTCGGCACTGGTCGCCGGGGTGGTGCTGCTGGCGCGCTCACCCATCGCCGGGCTGTTCACCGACGACCTGGCCACGCAGGCGCTCACCGAGCACTACATCCTGATCGTCTACCCGTTCCTGGTGCTCTACACCGTGATGGTGGTCGCCCACGGCTACCTCAACGGTGCGCGCCGCACCACCGCGCCGTTGATCTGCACGATCATCGCCTTCGTGCTGGTGCAGATCCCGTTCGCCTACCTGCTGCACGGGCCCGTTGGCGTCGACGCCGTCATGTGGGCGGTGGTCGCGGGCTGGTCGGCGGGGCTGACCTACAGCCTGTTCTGCCTGCGCCGCGTGCTGTTCGCGCGCCCGGAACCGGTGCTGAGCACAGCGCCGTGACCGGCGAGTTACTGGACATGAAGGGTTCATCGTGATCACCAAGAGCACAGCCACGGCCGAGTTCCACGGCGGGCGGTCCCGGGTCGCCGCCCTGGCCTGGGGGCAGCAGGCCACCTGGGACGTCATGCGGGGCTGGCCGCACGAGGACCGGTCGTTCTTCACCCTCACCCGGTGGCTGCCGGTTCCGCTGCTGCTCGGGCTGGGCGAGGTGCTGGAGCAGATCAGCGAACTGGTGCTGCGCCACGAATCGCTGCGCACCCTGTACCACCCGTCCCACCGGGGTGAGGCGACCCAGGAGGTGCTGGCCTCGGGCGCGGTCACCGTCGAGGTCTTCGACAGGCCCGCCGAGGACCCGGTGGACTTCGCCACGATCGTCAACGACTGCATCGCACGCATGAAGGCAACGGGGTTCGACCACGACAAGGAGCTCCCCGTCCGGTTCTCCGTCGCCACCCACGAGGGGATCCCCGTACTGCTGATGTTCGGGGTCTCCCACCTGTCCGCCGACCACATGAGCACGGACCTGCTCTCGGCCGAACTCACCGCTCTCCTGAAGGCCCGCGCGGACGGCACGGCCGCACCGGCGGCCAGGCAGGCCCTGCAACCGGTGGACCTGGCCACGATGGAGCACTCGCCGGAGGGACAGCTGTGCAACGTCGAGGCGATGCGCTACCTGCGGCAGCAACTGGACCGGCTGGCGCCCGGCCTGGTGCCCGTGCGGGCGGTCCCCTCCTCGCCGCGCTTCTTCCGAGCCGAACTCGAATCCGACGCCATCCCGGTGGCCGTGCGCGCGGCGGCCCGCCGGTACCGGAGCACCACTTCCGTCGTACTGCTGTCGATCACCACGGCACTGGTCCGCTGCTTCTGCCCGGGACCGGTGTACCCGCTGGACATCATGCAGAGCAACCGGGTCGCGCCCGAGCTGTTCGCCACCGTGTCGAGCTTGAACCAGGCCGTGCGGACGGCGGTGGACCTGACCGCGGGGTCCTTCGGCGAGGTGCTGCATCAGTCCGAGTCGGTGATGGCCGCGGCCCGGCGCCGCTCCAGGTACGACGGCCGCGCCGCGAAGGAGGTGGTCCGCACCGTCGCCAGCTCGCGCGGCACCGAATTCGAACCCGGTTTCCAGTTCAACGACATGTGGTCGACAGTGGCGAAGTCGGCGGCCAGGCCCGCCGGGGGCTTGGCCGAACTGGACCGGCTGACCGAGACCACGACCTTCGACTGGCCGCAGAAGACGGACTCCGAGGGCATGGCGATCTTCCTGGACACCCGTGGCACGCCCGAGCGGATCAACCTGTCACTGATGGCCGACACCGCGTTGCTGCCACCCGAGGACATCCGCGCGTTCCTCTTCGCGTTCGAGCGGATCGCGATCGTGCTGGCCACCAGCGACATCACGTTCACCCAGATCGAGGAGTTGTTCGCCGAACACCGGACCCACGCGGGGAACCGCAGCGGGAGTTGACGGCCCGAGGTTCACCGCCCCGGTCATATCACCCGAACGCGACATTACTTTCCGCGATTTTCGGTATACGGTAAGTCAACATGGTGGTTAGGTTCGGCTCTCGACTGCGGCGAGCCGAGGACAGCCATGGTGACGATGGCGCAACTGCGGGACGTCAACCTTACATCGTGGCGCGACGCCGCCCGAGGATGGCTCACCTTGTCCCAGCACACGAGACAGGCCGCACTCGACATCCGCGACCAGGGAGCCGGGCCGGTCTCCGACGCATGGCGCGACGAGGTCGGCCAAACCGCCTACGACGTACTCAACAAACTCGCCATCGAGTACGACATGGCCGCTGACGTGGTCAAGGGCGCCCAACTGGTCCTCGACGGCCTGGCCGACGCCGTCGAGATCGCCCAGAGGGAACTGACCTCCGCGCTCTCGCTGGTCGCGCGGCCGATCTCCGTGACCGAGGACGGCACCGTGCACGTCGACCTCGCCATGACGCTCGCCCCCGCGGAAGTCGAGCAGGTCACCAAGCGAGCCGCCACGATCGAGAAGATGATCTGTGACGCCGTCGAAGCCGCCAGCCAAGCCGACCAGACCGCCGCCCAGGCACTGGACAAACTGCGACATGGCACCGAGCTAGCGATCACCGGAGACCGCGACCACGACATCGACCAAGCCCTGGCACTGCAAGAAGACGCCTCCCTGGCCCAGGTCAACGCCCTGCACTTCACGCTGCCCCACGGGCAGGGCCCCGACGTGGTCGCCGCGTGGTGGAACGGCCTGACCGAGCGCGAACGCCAGGAACTCCAGCTCGCGCTGCCCACCGAACTGTGCGACCTGGACGGCATCCCCGACACGGTGAAAGCCGACCTGCGCGGTCACGACGGCTACGACCGCATGGCCGTGGTGAAGTACGCCCTCGACCACGTCGAGGACACCAGCATCGACAAGTGGCCGTCCAACTGCACCCAGTTCGTCTCCACCGCCCTGTCCGCCGGAGGCATTCCCGCAGCCGGGCCCTATCCCCTGCTCGGACCGCAGTGGCACGACGGCGGCGACTGGCCGTTCACCAACCCCTCCCGCGCCTGGGTCAACTCCCAGGCCTCCCACGACTTCATGCTCGACCACGGCGGCACCGAAGTCCCCCGCGGTGAGGCGAAACCCGGGGACGTCATCTACTTCCGCAACGGCAAGGGCGAGGTCTACCACGCCGCGATGGTCACCGCGGTCACCCCCGACGGCGACATCAAGTACACCCAACACACACCCGGCCGCACCGACAGCACCCTCGACGGCCGAGCCAGCTCCATCCGCGACGACCAAGGCTCCAACGACATCGCCATCGTCCGCGTCAAACCAGATTGGGCGGCATCGTGAGCCGAACGCGAGGATGGATCCTGGCCGTCGTGGCCGTGACCGCGTTGGCGTCGGTGGCCATGGCGGTGATCACCGACATCCGGGCGCTGCACGCCGACATCGACTTCCTCGGCCCCCAGGGCCCCAGCTGCACGACGATCCGCGCCACGAACTGCCTGCCCTGCGAGCTGTCCACCCAGGCCACCGTCTGGGCGGTCGCCGCACTGGTACTCACCTGCGTCACCGTGGCGCTGGCCTGGCCGCGTCGCCGCACCCGCGCTGCGATCGCTGTGCTGGTGGCTCCCGTGCTGCTACTCGGGCCGCTCGCGGTCACCGCGACCGCGACCGCCGCCGCCGATCTGTCCGCCTACACCACGCAGATCACCGACCTGGGGGCCCTGTGCCAGCACCGGTAGACACCCAGCCCGCGCTGCGCCACCCGACGACCTGGCCCGCATCGCGGCTGCTCGCCGCGGCGCTCGTCGGCGACGCCATCACGATCGGCCTGGTCCAGGCAGCCATGCCCGCCTACCAGCAGTGGGTACACCAGATCGCCACCAACTGCGCCCGCTGGGCGTTCGCGACCGTGCCGACCGAGGTGTACCTCGCCTACTGGATCGCCCTGCTGGTCGCCGGCGGGACGGCGTGGTTGACCTGGCTCGCCCTCACCACGCCCGGCCACCCAGCCGTCCGGATCTGCGCGGTCGTCCAGGCGGTCCTCGTCGTCCTGCTGCTCAGCCAAGTCGCGCTGCTGGCCTACGACCTGCACACGGGGTCGCTGCCGCTGTACAAGCACTGCAACTGACCCGTGGGAAGGGAACCGTGGCCATCGACATGCAACCCGGTGAGGTCAAGCGCATCGCCGGCACGCTTCACAATGCCACCGACCAGGCCGACCGTGGCGTCACCACCTCACTCGCCCCCAGCCTCACCACGGCCACCGCCACCGCCCCCTGGCAGAGCGCGTCGGCACTGCGCGACTGTGCCACCGCCTGGCAGAACCACCTGAGCGAGCTCATCGGCCGCACCCACCAAGCCGCCGACCGGCTGCGCACCACCAGCGACCACTACGCGCAGGTCGACCAGCGCCTCACCAAGGTCTTCACCGACCTGCACCCCTGACCCCGAGCCTCCTGTGCCGCCCCGATCCGTTGGCCAGCAACGATTTCAGGAACTCCGAACACCACAGCGTGCCCTGACGAGACCGATCAACGACCATCGCTCGTCGGAGCACAGCCGAAACCGCGCGATGCTGCGGCCCGCGCTGGGGTGCTGGTATTGCTGTCGCGTGCCGACCCGTTGTTCAGGTCGCGTTGTTCAGTTCGGCTCGATCGACACTGAACAAGCCTGTGCGGTGTAAGCCAGTACCTGGGCGGTGATCGCGAGCCTGACCACGTCGCAGACGGCCAACCGAGGTCGACATCGCCCACCACGAGCCATCGACGCAACCGCACATCGGTACAGCCGCGAACAGACACAGCGTACCGAGGCAGTGAACAGGGGGAATCGCTATGCGCGCAACGATCGCCACCGCCGTCGTTCTGGCGGCCACAGCGCTGACAGTGGCGGGCGGCCAAGCGCTCGCCGCCGCCAAGCCCACGGCCGTCGCCAGTCCAGCCAACTGCGGATGGCAGCCTGCGAACAACGACAACAACACCTCTGGCCGATTCGCCGATGATGGCGTGAACATCCGCAGCGGCGACTCGACCTCTTGTGCCGTTCTGGGGCTCGGGTACAAGAGCCACACGATTACCCTGCGCTGCTTCTGGAATGGGTTTGTCTACCTCACCGACAACACCACTGGCGTGACGGGCTGGAGCGCTGTCGACTACGTGAACTGGCCTGGTGGCCTCAACGACTGCTGACTCGGTGACGGGTGTCGCTGGCCGACTGGTGGTGCCGCGGCCAGCGGTACGGCCCGTACCCGCTATCAGCGGGGCTCACCGAGCCAGCGGCCGAGCGCAGGTTCCAGGTCATCCGCGCTGCCGGCCCAGCACACGTAGCCGTCCGGCCGGATGAGCATCGGCTCGGTGTCGGCGCCCTGACCCGCGCGGTCCACCCTGTCCGACCAGAGGTCGGCGACCTTGGCGAACGTGTCGGCCGGGTCGAGCAGGACACTTCGCCCGGACCGCAGCAGTTCGTGCACCCGGACCGCGCCGAGGTCCAGATCCGGCGAAGGACGGCCGACGAGCGGATGGGCCTCGGCACCCGGCATCGGGTAGCGAATGGCCATCCCGGACAACATGTCGGCGAGATGGTGCTGGACCTCCGGCAGCTGCGTCATGGCCGTGAAGATCTCCCTGGTAGCCGCCACGTCCGGGTTGCGGGTGCCCTCCCAGTCCATCAGCAGGCTCTGCGCCTGGACGTTGCGCAGCACGGCGGCCCCGACCGGGTGGCGTTCCGTGTGATACGTGTCGAGCAGGTTCTCCGGTGCCCAGCCGTGCACGGCGGCGCCAAGCTTCCACCCGAGATTGAGCGCGTCCTGCATCCCGGTGTTCATGCCCTGCGCGCCGAGCGGAAGGTGCACGTGGGCGGCATCGCCAGCCAGGAACACCCGCCCGTGCCGGTACCGCGTGACCTGCCGGGCCGCGTTGGTGATGCGGCGGGCGTAGCGCAGTTCGAGCAGTCGCACCCGCGCTCCGAACACGGTGCGCAGGCCGTCGCGGATCTCGTCCTCGGTGACCGGGACCTCCCTGGGCAGCGACCGGTCCGGCCCGCCCAGGACGAGCCTGCGCAGCTCCCTGCCCTGCGGATCGGTGCCGAGCGGGAACAGTGCGGCGAAGTGCCCGTCGTCGTTCCAGGTGTGCGACATCAACTGATCAACGCCGCTCAACCGCACGTCGGAGGCGATCATGGTCGAGGTGCCCGGCCGACCGGGGAACTCGGCCCGCAGCAACGAACGCACCATGCTGTGGGCACCGTCGGCGGCGACGAGGTACCGGGAACGGACGGTGACCCCGTTGGCGAAGGTCGCGGTGACCCGATCCCCGTCCTGGACGAGGCCGACCAGTTCGTGGTCGCGCCGAATGTGAATGCCTTGTGCGGCAAGGTGTTTCTCGAAGAACCCCTCGATCACCACCTGCGGCACGAACCGCCATGGCAGGCGGTGCCGAACGAGGTTGGGCGGCAGCGCGATACCGGCGAAGTGGCCGGTGCCGATCGGGTGGTTTCCGGTGGCCAGCAACGGTTCCAGCAAGCCGCGCTGGTCGAGTGCCTCCAGCGTGCGGGACTGCACGCCGCCTGCCTTGGACAGGTCGCTGCGCTGGGACAGCTTGTCGACCACCACGGTCGACACCCCCGCCACCAGCAGTTCGTTGGCCAGTGTCATACCGGTCGGGCCCGCGCCGACGATGAGCACCTCGGTGTCCATGGATTCTCCCCTGGTTGTGTCGATCAGGACAGGGGCAACGCTCCGCCCGCCAACACGCCTGGGCCAGAAACCGGCTTGATTGCGTTGGTATCCGTCGCTGATTACCCTCGGATCGGTGGAATCCGACTACGATGAGCTGGATCGTCGGCTCGTGCACGCCCTGCAGATCGACGGTCGGGCCGCGTTCAGCACTATCGCCGAGGTTCTTGGCGTGTCGGATCGCACCATCGCCCGCCGCTACGCCAGATTGCGGTCGGCCGGAGCGGTGCGAGTGGTCGGCGGAGTCGACCCGACCGCGTTGGGCGCGGTGCTGTGGTTCCTGCGGGTGCGATGCGCGCCCGCCGCATCGGTCCCGGTCGCCGAGGCGCTGGCCAGACGCCCGGACACGTCCTGGGTGAGCCTCACCTCCGGCGGCACCGAGATCACCTGCACGGTCCGCACCGAGAGTGAGGCCGACAGCGAGACGCTGCTGCTGGCCAAGCTCCCCCGCACCCAACGCGTGGAGGGGGTGACCGCGCACTCCGTGCTGCACGCCTTCTACGGCGGCCCGGACAACCTGATCGCCAAGCTCGGCTCGCTGGACGAGAAGGCGATCGAGCGACTGCGCCCACCCCCGGTGCCGCACCGACCGGGACCGGTGCGGCTCGATGACAGCGACCGGAAGCTACTCGCCACGCTCGCCACCGACGGTCGGACCGGGTTGGAGCAGTTGGCCGCGGTGACCGGCTGGTCACCGACGACGGTCCGGCGCCGGATGCGGGAGCTACGCGAACGCGGGGTGCTGTACCTGGACATCGACGTCGACCCGCGCCTGTTCGCCCTCGGTACCCGAACCCTGCTCTGGCTCTCGGTCGCACCCACGCATCTGGCGGAGGCCGGTGCGGCGCTGGCCGAGCATCCCGAGGTCGCGTTCGCCGCCGCCACGACCGGGCCGACGAACCTGTGCGCGAGCGTGGTGTGCGCGGACCAGCGCGAGCTGTACCGGTACCTGACCACCCGGGTGGCCGCACTGCCCGCCATCACGCACGTCGAGACGGCACCAGTGATCAGGACCGTCAAGCGGGCCGCGAACGAACCGTGAGGACCGGGCAACCTGTGGATGCAGCGGTCATCTTCGGGCGTGCGGTGAACGGTCCTGCTCCACCCACAGCGAGGCGGATCAGGCAGTCCCCGGGTTGAGCAGACGTTCGTTGAGGAACTGCCGCGCGGTGCTGACGTTGTGGACCGGGTCCTCGTCCATCAGCGCGGACACCTCAGAGTCGGCGTGGGCGGCGGCGGTCGAGCGCGGCAGCATGACGTTCTCGTAGGCGCGGGCGGCCTCATCAAGATCGGCGTGGGTGGCGACGGCCGTGGCCAGATCGCTGCCGTCGATCAGGGCGAGGTTGGCGCCAATGCCGTGGGGCGGCAGGAGGTGGGCGGCGTCGCCGAGCAGCGTGACGCCGGGGACGTGGTCCCAGGTGTGGCCCACCGGCAGCACGTGGATGGGGCGGTTGACGAATCCGCCGTCGCTGCGGCGGATGAGGTCGAGCAGGCTGTCGTGCCAACCGTCGAACCGGGCCAGGAGGTGTTCGCGCACGGCCTCGGTGTCGGCGAGGTCGATGCCAGCGGTCACATGCCAGTCGATGGGGATGTCCTCGAAGGAGGCGTACACGCGGACGTGCCCGCCGCTGTTGCGCTGGGCGCCCAGCATCGAGGGACCCGCTCCTGCGACCATGCTGCCGGAGCCGATCAGGTTCGCGAGCGCGGGGTGGCGGGTGTCGACGTCATCGAGGAACGTTTCCACCAGAGTGTTGCCCGTGTAGGTAGGAGTGGCGGCGGACACGGCCGGGCGGGTGCGCGACCAAGCGCCGTCAGCGCCGACCACGAGATCGAAGACTTCCGTTGTGCCGTCACCGAAATGCACGCGGGCGGTGCCGTCGTCCTGTGCGGTGACCCCGTCAACCGAGTGTCCCCAGTGGACAGTTCCGGGGGTGAGGGAATCCAGTAGCAGCTCGCGTAGTTGGCCGCGATCGACCTCGGGTGCGAAGTACTCGTCCTCGGCGGGTTGCTCGTGGTGCACCATCGCGGCGGTGACCGGGTCCAGCATGCGCAGTTCCTGCGCTTCGGGGCGGGCCACCACGCGGAACTGCTCGGACAGGCCGACGGCGCGCAGCGCGGCCTGACCGGTCGGGGCGTGCAGGTCGAGCATGCCGCCCTGCCAGCGGGCGGCCGCGGAGGCCTCCCGCTCGAACACGGTCACCGGGTGGCCGTGGACTTGAAGGCCGCGAGCGCAGGCCAGGCCGCCGACACCAGCGCCGATGACCGCGATGCGGGGCGAGCTCATGGATGGGTCCTTCCAGATCGAGGTTCCCCGCCAGAAAAGCACAGCAACTACAAACGTGCAACGACTTAACTATTTGAGTACTACACCTTTGTTGGGTACCGTGCCGAGGTGGACGAACAGCTCGGGCGCCGTGAGCGCAAGAAGGCACAGACCCGCAAGGCGCTGGCCGATGCCGCGCTGGACCTGTTCCTCGCCCGCGGCTACGACCAGGTGGGGGTCAAGGAGGTGGCCGACGCGGCGGACGTGTCGGTGACCACGTTGTTCAAGTACTTCCCCAGCAAGGAAACCCTGGTCTTCGACCTCGACGAGGACGTCGAGACGGCGCTGGTGGCCGCGGTGCGCGACCGTGCCGCCGGCCAGTCCATCCCGCAAGCCCTCCGCGAGCACCTCGCGACGCGGCTGGCCGACCGCCCCGACTACCCGCACATCGAGGCGTTCCGACGCCTGGTCGAGCAGACCCCGGCGCTGCGCGACTACGCCAGCCGCATGTGGCTACGCCACGAAACCGCGCTGGCACAGGCAATTGCCGCCGAGGTCGGCGTTCAGGAGGACGACGTCAAGTGCGCCGCCCTCGCCCGGTTCGCCCTCGAAGCGGTCCAGCTGGCGCGCAGGTACGCCGATGCACCCCAGATGATCGACCCGATCTTCGATCTGCTCGAACGCGGCTGGTCGGCCACCCACAAGTGCCGCGTGGCTCGAATCGTCAGCGACACCGCCGGGCGTTGAGCCGGGCGGCCTGGCGGGTCAGGTGGTCGCGCTCGGCGAGGTTGGGGGCCTTGTGGGCCGCCTCGGCGTACAGCTGTGCCGCCTTCGCCAGGTCCCCGTCGCGCTCGTGGAGGTACGCCGCCACCGCGGTATGGCGGGGCAGTGAGTCGTCCAGCGCCGCGAGTGCCGCCAGACCGGCGCGCGGTCCATCGGCCTCGCCGACCGCCACCGCGCGGTTGAGCCGGACGACCGGGCTGTCGGTCAGGCGCGCGAGCTCGTCGTACCACTCGACGATCTGCACCCAGTCGGTCTCCTCGGCGGTGGGCGCGTCAGCGTGCAGTGCCGCGATGGCGGCCTGGGCCTGGAACTCGCCCAGCCGGTCGCGGGCGAGGGCCGCCTGCAGGATCTGGACGCCCTCGGCGATCGACTCGGTGTCCCACCGGCCGCGGTCCTGCTCGGCGAGCGGCACCAGGCTGCCGTCGGGCGCGGTCCGGGCGGCGCGCCGGGCGTGGTGGAGCAGCATGAGGGCGAGCAGCCCCGCCACCTCGGGGTGGTCGATCGCGGCCGCGAGCTGCCGGGTGAGCCGGATGGCCTCGGCGGCGAGGTCGAGGTCACCGGAGTAGCCCTCGTTGAAGACCAGGTAGAGGACGCGCAGCACGGTTGCGACCTCGCCGGGCTGGTCGAACCGCACGCCGGAGACGGTGCGCTTGGCCCGGCTGATGCGCTGCGCCATGGTCGCCTCGGGCACCAAATAGGCCTGGGCGATCTGGCGGGTGGTCAGCCCGCCGACGGCGCGCAGCGTGAGCGCGACCGCGGAGGACGGCGTCAGCGACGGGTGGGCGCACAGGAAGTACAGCTGGAGCGTGTCGTCCACCGCGGGCGCGGGCCCGGGCACCGGCTCCTCCTCGACGAGGTCCTCACGCCGACGGCGGGCGGCGTCGGCCCGTGCCGAGTCGAGGAACCGGCGCCAGGCCACGGTGACCAGCCAGCCCTTCGGGTCCCGCGGCGGGTCCGCCGGCCAGACGCGGATCGCCTCGACCAGCGCGTCCTGCACGGCGTCCTCGGCCGCCGCGAAGTCAGCTCCGCGGCGGACGAGGACGGCGAGCACACTCGGGGTGAGGCTGCGGAGCAGGGCCTCGTTCATCTGGGAGGTCACTCCGTGGTGGTGTGCTGCGAGCCCAGGAACGGGCGCAGCTCGAGCCACTCGTGGATCGGCTCCCCGCCCGCCCCAGGGGCGGCCGACAGTTCCCCGGCCAGCTCGACGGCGCGCTCGTAGCTGTCGACGTCGATCACCATCCAGCCGGCGATGAGGTCCTTGGTCTCGGCGAACGGGCCGTCGGTGACCGGCGGGCGCCCCGCACCGTCGGAGCGGACGAACCTGCCCTCGGGGGCGAGCGCCTGGCTGTCGACGAACTCGCCGGTCCCCTCCAGCCGGGCCGCGAAGTCGCGCATGTACTGCATGTGTGCCGAGATCTCCTCCGGGGTCCACTGGTCCATCGGCACGTTGTTGACCGAAGCCGGAGCGCCGCGGTAGTGCTTGAGCAGCAGGTACTTGGCCATCGGGTGTCTCCTCGGTACTGGTGCGACCCGTTCTGGTCGCGTTCACCCCTGGGACGGAGCCAGCCACGGGTTCTCGACATCGCCGTCCGAAAATTTTTTTGGCTCTCGCGGATGAACCGGATGAGCCGTCTCGGGGTGTCCGGGTCCAGCTGGCCACACCCTACACACAGTGACCCCTTACGACTGAAGGTGTGCCATGAGGACACCCCTGCCCCACGGGGTGCCCTCATGGCGGCGGTCAAGCCACGGTGAGCACGTACTCGGCAGTGCCGGACTTGCCAGCGCTGTCGGTGCCCGTGACTGTGATCTTGTAGGTGCCCGCCTGGAACGGCGCCGAGACGTGCATCGTGGAGCTGCCTGACCCCGACACGTTCGGCGGGCTGAAGAACGGCGCAAACGGCAGGCCGGAACCGTTGGCCGACAACGTGACCGTCCCACTGCCACCGCTCACACCGACGGTGGCCTGGGCGAACCCGCCGGGACGGGTGCTGCCCGAACCCGGTGACACGGTCAGCTTCAGATCACCCGGCTGCGGACCGCCGTCGCCGACGGTGAGCGTGAGGGTGGCCGTCTTGGTGCCCGAGGTTCCCTTGCCCGTCACGGTGATCTTGTAGTCACCGTCCGGTGTGGACGATCCCGTGGAGATCGTGAGCTTGGCGTTGTCCCCGGAGTTGACCGTGGTCGGCTGGAACGTCGCGGTCGCCCCGGCGGGCAGCCCCGAGGCGGACAGCTCGACCTTCTCCGTGCCCTGGTCACCGGCCGTGCTGGTGACGGTGGTGGACACCGAGGAGCCTGCCTTGACCTTCGCCGCCGACGGGCTCACCCCGATGGCGAACTTGCCGTCGGTCGGCGGCGGGCCGTCGTCCACCTGCTGATGGGCCCAGTCGCCCATCTCGTTGGTGAGCCTGCCGTAGATGCTGAACCGCTCGCACTGACCGGCGCCCCAGGAGGTCACGCCGACGACGATCCCGTCGACCAGCAGCGGGCCGCCGCTGTCCCCTGAGCAGGTGCCGGTGTGGCCGTCGTTGTACCCGGCGCACACCATCAGGTCCGGGTTGACCCTGATGTTGAAGACCTGGCAGACCTTGTCGGCGTCGTTGATCGGCAGCTTCGTCGTCTTCAGCACACCGGAGGCCGACCCGGTGCCGGTGCTCTTGCCGTATCCGACCGCGGTGCCCTCCTTGCCGGGCGCGGTCAGTGCGCTGTCCTTGGAGGAGGCGAACTTGGCCCACTTGTCCTGCGGCACCGGCAGGTCGTCGGCGACGGTCACCACGGCCACGTCGTAGCCGGTCTGCCAGCCGCCCTCGCCAGCGTACTTGGGATGGACCTTGTAGTCGGTGACCTTGGTACGGAACTTCTCGCTGCCCACGACGTTCAGGTCGTCGCTGCCGTACCAGTAGCTCTTGGCGCCCTTGGCGTCGATCATGCAGTGCGCGGCGGTCAGGATCTTGCGCTTGCCGACGACGGAGGCGGTGCAGGACTGCCCCTGCGGGCCGCCGCCACCCTCACGCATGCCCGCGATGACGAACGGGAACGCGTTCACGGTGGTCTTCTCACCGCCGATGATGTTGGGCTGGGCCGCCTGCTCGGGCAGGGCCGCGGCGGCGGAGGGCTCGGCGTGGGCGAGCCCGCCGAGCGAGAGCGAGGACGCCGCCAACGCCAGCAGGAGCGCCACCACCGAACGTGGTGTCTTCATGGTCGTGTTTCCTTTCCGGAGTGCAGGGATCCGGGAACGGTCAGAAGGTCAGGGTCCACGCCGTGAGCGTGCCGGTGTCGAACTTGTAGACGTCCTGGACCGCGAGCTTCCAGGTGCCGTTGGCGTTCTCGGCGGCGGCGTTGACGGTGTAGCTGGTGTGCACACCGGCGGCCGAACCGATGTCACCGGACTTCTTGAGCACGTAGCTGGTTCCGCTGGGACCGATCAGGCTGATGGCGAGGTCGCCGGTGTAGGTGTGGTCGATGTCGACCTTCACCGACAGGGTGGCCGGCGCCCTGCCCTCGCAGCCGGACTGCTGCACCTCGTTGCTCACCACGGCACCGGCGTCGGGGATGTCCAGCCTGGTGGAGTTGGTCTTCGGACCACACTTCGTCGGCTGGCCGCCGCCGACGAAACCGGTGTACAGCAGCTTGTTCGGGGATCCGCTGCCCGGGTTCTTGACCGCGCCGTCGGTGGCGTTGTTCACCAGTGCGTCCCGGACCTGCTGCGGGGTGGCGCCCTTGTTCGCCGACAGGTAGAGCGCCGCCGAGCCCGTCACGTGCGGGGTCGCCATCGAGGTGCCGGACATGTTCGAGGTGCTGCCGTTGGACAGCCCGAGCGAGGTGACGTTGACCCCAGGGGCGAAGATGTCCACACAGGACCCGTAGTTGGAGAACGACGCCCTGGTGTCACCGCTGTCGGTGGCACCGGCGGTGATCGCCTCGGGCACCCGGGCCGGGCTGGTGTTGCAGGCGTCCGCGCCGCTGTTGCCCGCGGCGACCGCGTAGGTGAACCCGGCGGCCACGGACTTCTTCAGCGCCTCGTCACCGACTCCGACCTGGTCCATGCCCAGGCTCATGTTGGCCACCGCGGGCTTCACGCCGTTGCCGGTCACCCAGTCCATCGCGTCGACCGCGGCCGAGTCCGGGCCGTTGCCAGTGCAGTCGTTGCCCAGCACCTTCAACGCGACGATCTTGACCTTCTTGGCAACGCCGTAGGTCGTGCTGCCGATGGTGCCCGCGGTGTGCGTGCCGTGCCCGTTGCAGTCCACGCCCTGGCCGCCGACGAAGTCCTTGCCGATGCTGGCGCGGCCCCCGTACTCGGGGTTGTCGGTCTTGATGCCGGTGTCCAGGTCGTAGGCGGTGACGCCCTCCCCGGCGTTGTTGTAGGTGTACTTCTTGTCCAGCGGCAGGTTCTTCTGGTCGATCCGGTCCAGCCCCCAGGTCGGGTTGTCCTGGGTTTCGCTCGCCTTCGCGGTGCCGTCCTGGTACACCGTGCGCACGGTCGGGTCCCCGGCGAGACGGCGGGCCTGCTGCTCGCTCATCGCCCTGACCGAGAAGCCGTGGATGGTGTTGACGTAGGTCGAGCGGACCTCACCGCCGTACCGCTGGGTGAGCGAGGTCGCCGCCTGGCCGACGGCACTCGCGGCCAGCTGCGTGTCCTCCTTCAACACCACGATGTACTGGTCGCCCCAGTGCTGCTTCGCCTGCACCACAACGCCTTCCGGCTGCGCTGCGGAGGCCGGGACCGCTCCGGCGAGTCCGACCGCGGTGGCCACCGCGACACCGATCGCGAGGCCGATCGTTCGTATCCTGTTGTGCATGGTCGTCTACCTCCAAGGAGTGGGATGAAAAGGACAGCCACTCGTTGGTCTACCTTGGGGCAGCCATACGGACCGAACAATCGAGGCGGTGGTCCGTAAGTGTACGCATCTATTGCAGTTCCCGGCGTGAGCGCAGGCCGAGTTTGCGCAGCACCTTGGCCACGTGCTGCTCGACGGTTCGCCGGGACAGGAACAGCACCTCGGCGATCTCACGATTGGTGTGCCCCCGCGCGAGCAGACCGGCCACGGCCTGCTCCCGTGGCGAGAGATCGTTGCCGTAGCCTCGTCTTCCCCGTTTCGAGGGGCAGCGCGTGCCAAGGCCGCGCAGCACGTGTCGGCACCGCGCGGCGTCCCTGGACGCACCCAACTCGTCCAGGGTCTGCGCGAGTTCCACCAGGGTGTCGGCCGCGTCCTCCTCATGCAGTCGCAGGCGGCACAACGCGATCCGCTCGGTGAGCAGATGAGCTGGGTAGATCAGCCCAAGCTGGTCGTAACGCTGACGGGAGCGGATGAAGGCATCCCTCGCGACGAGGTGGTCTCCGTTGTGCTCGGCGACCAGGCCCACGGCGACACCGATCGCCGCGGTGGCCAGCGGGGTGTCCAGTCCCTCGACCGCCACGCGGAGCTCGTCGATCGCCCGCTCGGCATCGGCCACTCGCCCGCCGGCGCAGTACGCGGCAACGGCGGCCGGAACCAGTTCACCGCCCCACGACCAGACCCCCTTACGCCGCAACATGGCGAGGCCGGTGTCCACGGCAGCGCACGCCGGGCTGATCTCGTTGCGTGCCAGCAACATCGAGACCATCGCCGCCTGCGCGGCGATCACCACTGGCGTGAACGCGTTTTCCGGGGCGGCCAGCCCCGTCCTGGCCAGGTGCTCCTCGGCGCTGCTCCACTCTCCCCTGGCCACTGCGAGCCAACCGAGCACCAGCGCGAGTTCGGTGGTCACCGGGAAGAGTTCCCGGTTGGCGTGCAGCAACTCCGCCGCGCGTTCGTCGAGGCCCGCCCACTTCCCGGTGTACCAGTCCAGCCTGACCTGGGTGGCCTGGCCCGAGCTGACGATGAACGTCGCGCCGGTGTCCGCGGCCAGCCGGTACCCCTTCCACAGGTGGGTGAGCGCCTTGTCGTAGTGGCCGGTCCACGAGCAGGCGTCCGCCACGTTCAAGTGCGTCCTGGCCAGCTCGCGGCGCTCCTCGATGCTGTCGGACGTGCCGGGCAGCAGCGCGATGCGGGCCCACACCTCCGGGTCGCCGGTGTGCACCGTGGCACCGAGGTGGTTGGCCAGCAGCGTCGTCCGCAGGATCTTGTCCTGTGTGTGGTCGATGGCCTGGTCCACCCTGCGCATCCACCGGACGTGCTCGCTCAGCGGCACCGTGCCGTTCAGCGGCGTGGCCAGCACGGACATGCCCTTCGCCGCCAGCCTCGGCCGCTCGTGCAGTTCGGCGACGGCCTGTTCCAGTTCGGTGCGCGCGGCCTCTATCCCGTCGGCCTGCCGCAGCAGAAACAGTCCCAGGGTCAGCCGGATCTCACCCCGCACCGGGTCGGACAGCCTGCCGTCGCCCAGCAGCCGTTGCAGCAGCGCGGTCACATCCAGTTGCGCGTGCCCCACCACCGCGATGCGGCTGAACTTGGTGGCCAGCCGGTCCACATCGGCCGCGGGAAGCCCTGGTGCGGCGAGCAGTTCCTGGAGCAGCCCGATCGCGGCCGAGGAGTCGGCGGACTCGATCGCCCTGTCCACGGCTGCCTCACCGTAACGCAGCCAGTCCCCGAACAGCCCCGCCTTCCTGCTGTGCCGAGCAATCCGTGACAACGGTATCGGCTCGATCTCGCGCAACGCGTGCACCGCGCGCACGTGGAACTCGGTTCGCTCGGGGCCCGGTAGCGTGTCGTGCACCGCGCGCCGCGCGAACACGTGCCTGAAGCCATAGCGATTCTCCGCCACCTCGACCAGCACGTTGCCAACGAGCGCCTCGACGACAGCGGCACGGTCCACCGCGGCCACCTCGCCCAGCAGCTCCACCGAGGCCGCCACCTCCAGCACCGCCGCTGCCTGGGCGATGCGCCTGCCTTCGTCGGAAAGCGCACTGAGCCGTTCCACGGTGGATTCACGCACTGGCACCGGCACGTCGGAGCCCTCGGTCCGCAGCACCTCCTCCACCACGAACGGGATTCCCGCCGTGTCCTGGTGCAACTGCTCCGCCAGGCCAAGGGACACCTGCCCGCCGGTCAGATCGGTCGCGAGCTCCCGGACCTCGGACACGTCGAGTGCGGTCAGCCGGATCCGCACGGTGGAGATCGCGGCCGAGGGCCGCCAGGCACCCCCCAGCGGCCCGGCCCGGTCCCCCAGGTCCTCCTGCCGGTAGGTCAGCACCAGCCCCAGCCCGGCGGGCGGTTCGGACAGCAGGAAACGCAGCAACTGCGCGGTGTCCTCGTCGACCCAGTGCAGGTCCTCGATCACCAGCACCACCGGCCCGATCGCCGACAGCACCGCGCGCACCGCACGGAAGATCCGATGCCGCTCGAGGTTCGGGTCAGCCGATGCCGGTGGCGGTGGCGGTGGCGGCAACACGGCCGCGAGCTCGGGCAGGTAACCGGCCAGCACACCGGCGACCGGGCTCAGGTCGGCCGCCTTGGCCAGCCGACCGGCCAGTGCGCACAGGCAGTCGAACACCGGACCGTACGGGAACGGCTCGCGCAGCGGCTGGCAACGACCGACCGTGAACCGGTACTTGCTCGGATTGGTGGCCCGCATGAGCTCGGCCACCAGCCTCGTCTTGCCGATTCCAGCCTCGCCCGCCACGAACAGCACCGAGGGCGGACGGGCCAGGACGGCCACCATCGTGCGCAGTTCCGCAGCCCTGCCGACCAGTGCCGTTGCGCGGTCGCGAATCGAAACAACGCTTCGACTATCCGGCGCCATGACATTCCGTGTCTTTCGTGCGGAGAATTTCCAGCATAGCGCCGGAAACCCGGACACGGCACCACTATTCAATTGCCGAATCGCCGTACCTATCGCAACGAACAAGCACCCGCATCGTTCGCGGGGCAGCCCGGACCTTTCGCCTGGGTTGTGGTCTGACGCCTAGTCGGCCACGTCGACGAAGATCGGGTTCGTGTAGAACCACAGGTCGCTCCAGGGGTCGCCCTGGCCGGGACCGTGCCGCTGCGGCCCGCAGGGGTCGATCGCGGCACCCAACGGTCCAACACCGGTGCGGTTGCCGTCGCTGCCTCGTAGCCGCACGTAGAACGGCGCGTCCACCCGCCCCAACGGGATCCGCAGCGTGAAGGTGCCGCGCCGGTGCGAGACGTCGATGTGTTCGACCACTCGGGTGTTCGGCGCCCGCCACGAGTCACGGTCGGCGACCGGACCGGTCACCGCGCCTCGGATCACGTCCACGGTGGCCAGTCTGGGCAGGTCGCCGCGCGGGTTGCGGCGGGAGGCAGGCGTGATCGTCACCTCCAGGCTGACGTGGCGCCCGCGCCGGACGCGCAGCCGCTGCCCCAGCGTCACCCCCGACGGGTCGAAACCGTCGCGGCGCAGCCGAACCTCGATGCCGTCGAGCAGGTGCCCGTGGTCCACCCACACCCGGCCCGCCCGCAGCCCGGCCATCACCTCCCGATAGCCGAAGTGGGTCACGCCGACGTGGGTGCGGCTGAACTGGCCGGGCCAGAAGTCGCTGCCGTTCTGCGGAGTCCCGGTGTCGTACGGATCGGGCTTGTGCCCCAACGAGTCGAAGTCCGTCCCTGGCGGGAAGTCGCCGTCGTGCCAGGTGTCGAGCACCGTGCGGTGGTTGTCGGAGTTGGAGGTGATCCAGAACGGCTTGCCTTCGGCCAGCATCGCGTCCCACATGCCGCCGACGGTGGCCGTCATCCAGTCGAACCCGCCGAAGGTCCGGTACGCCTCGGCCGGGTAACCCGGCCAGGACTGGTCCGATGGCGAGTTCTGGTACTCGCCACGGACGCTGTCCGGCGTGCTGTTGGTGGCGATCGCGGCGGCCTGCGCCCCGGGCGCGCCCTCCATCCCGATGAAGATCTCCGGCGCGGCGTCGCGCCAGGCGCGCAGTTCGTGCGGGGAGTCGATACCCAGCCGTGACGGGTGGTTGGCCAGCACCAGCACGTCGGGCACGGAGCCCTCGCGGCGTTGCCGGGCCAGCCACTGGATGGCGGCGATGGCGGCCCGTTCGTTGTCCGGGGTGGACTTGTCGCGCTTGGTGAGCTTGCCGTCGTGAGCCAGTTCGAAGCGGGTGAGCAGATCCACCTCGTGCCTGCCGGGTGGGGACATCACCGTGGCGTGTTCCGCGGCCGGGATGTACCACTCCAGGCCCTGGAAGACCAGCAGTCGCGGCTGGGCGGCGCGCACCCGCAGGATCTCCTCGTGCTCCCGCGCGGCACCACCGGCGGTGGCGTGCCCGAAGTTCGAGTGCTCGGTCAGCACCATCCAGTCCAGACCGAACTGAACAGCGTGCTCGGTCTGTTGCAGCAGCCGGTACTTCGCGTCGTGGCTGTAGAGGCTGTGCACGTGGTGGTCGCCGACGAGGTAGCCGTACCGCCGTGCGCCGCCGCAGTCCGCGGTCGATTCGGCAGCCCTCGCGGTGCCGGCGCCCAGCGTCGTGGTGGCCAGGAAGCCAGCACCGAACAGGCCCGCCCCACGCAGCAACGCCCGCCGGGAGACACCCTGCGCGTCCAGCCTGTCCTGTGCGACCTCGGGGTCGGCCCACCGGGGAAGCATTCTCTCGTCGTCAGCCACGGGGCCGGACGCTACGACGCGTAGCAAGCGGGTTTACGACAAACGGGTGACAACTGCCTGTACGGCACGTTACAGGTCCGACCAATGACCTGACGGCGCCCACCGCGGCCAAGCAATGCCGCGGTGGGCGCCGTCAGGCCCGCTACCAGGGCACGACCTCCCCCTGGTAGTCGAGGAAGTGCAGACCCGGCTTGCCGCTGTGGCCTTCGATCGTGCGCGCCACACCGGGAATGCTCTGGTCGATGCTGAGGTCGGCGTCCGGCCCGCCCAGTTCGGTCCGCACCCAGCCAGGGTCGATGAGCAGCAGCGTCCGCGTGTCCTCGACGTACCGAGCGGCGTAGCAGCGCATCAGCTGGTTCAGGGCGGACTTGCTGGCGCGGTAGGTGTCCTGGCCGCCATCGGTGTTCAGGGAAACGCTGCCCTGGCTCGAGGACATGACCCCGATGGTCCCGGTCGGCGCGACCAGCGACCGGAAGGACTCGACCACGCGCATCGGACTGAGCGCGTTGGTGACCATGACCTCGACGAACATCTCGGTCGGCACCTCGCCGATCGGGATGTCGCCCTTCGCGATGGCTGCGTTGACGAACAGCAGGTCGAGCGTGCGCCCGGCCAGCCGTTCGCGCAGTGCCGAGACCTCCTCGGGCTTGGTCATGTCCACCGACTCGACGAGGAGTCGGCCTTCGGCGGATTCGGCCAGCTCGTGCAGGCCCGTGCGTTGGCTACCGCGAACAGTCGCGATGACCTCCCACCCGCGCTGCACGTACTCGGCGGCGAGGGCGAGCCCCAGGGCGCGGGACGCACCGATGATGAGGGCGGTCTTGCGAGTGCTGCCGGTCATGTTGCTCCTATTGTGGATCAAGCTTCGAGAGAGGCCGCCAGGCGACTGACCGCCGTCTGGCGACGCTGGGCTACTTGTGTTCAGGCGAGCACGGCAGGCTTGAGCACCTGCTCGCACCATTGACCGAAGGTCGTCGGGCTCGCGGTCTGCGCGGTGCGCGGCACACCGTCGTCCAGGCCCTCGTCCTTGGCCCGCTTCATGTCGACCATGCCCTGCACGAACGCCGCACCGATGCCGTGGCCGGTGAGCGCGGCGCCGAGGTCCTCGAGCGACTGCCGTTCGTAGCGCACCGGCCGGCCGAGCACCTCGGACATGATGCGCGCCATGTCGTTCGGCGAGAGGTCCTCGGGGCCCAGCACTGGGACGCTGCCCGTCCCCGTCCAGGACCGGTCGAGCAGCAGGCCGGCCGCGGTCGCGGCGATGTCCCGGGTGGCGGCCGACGGCGCCTTCCGGTCGGCGGCCACGGAGTCGGTGAACACGCCGTTGTCGCGAATCGAGCCCACCTCGCGCAGCAGGTTGTCCATGAACGACGGGAGGGCGAGCGCCCGGTAGGCCACGCCCGTGCCCGCGATGAGGTCGTCCATGGCCAGCGAGGCCGTGACGAGCCCGGCGCGGTCGGCGAGGGCGGTGCCGCGGCCGAGCGCGGAGACACCGACCACGTGTCCGACGCCGTGGGCCGTGAACGCCTGCGCGGCGGCGCGGGTGAACCCGGAGTACGCGATCTCCAGGCTCGGCGCCTGGGCGTCCAGCGGGACGACCCAGAAGACGGCGTCCGCACCGGCGAAGGCCCGGTCGACGATCTCGGGGTCACCGTGCGAGCCGGACACGACCTCGACGCGCTCGCGGACCGAGTCGGCGAGCTTGGCGGGTTCGCGCACGACGACGCGGAGTTCCTCGCCGTGTTGAGGGGCCCCCTCGAGCAGGACACGCAGCACCTGGCTGCCGATGTTGCCCGTGGGTGTCGTGATGACGATCATGATTCGAGTCTCCGGGGCGGCCCGGCTGGACGTCCAATACCCTTCCCCGAGGATTGATACCCTGAGGGCATGGATCTCGATCTGCGCAAGCTCCGCTACTTCGTCGCGGTGGCCGATCACCGGCACTTCGGTCGAGCGGCGGAACAGCTCTACATCGCGCAGCCGGTTCTCAGTCGACAGATCCGGGCTTTCGAGCAGGAACTGGGGTGCGCGCTCCTGCTCCGGACCACCCGCAGCGTGGAGCTGACCCCCGCGGGCAAGCAGCTCCACGAGGAGGCGCAGGGGATCCTCAAGGCCGTGGACGCGGCGGTTCGGCGGGTGCACGACGTCGATCAGAGCGTCGAACGGCTCGTCGTCGCCTTCTCCCCCGGTCTGCACGTGTCGGAGGCGATCCGCGCGTTCACGGCGCGCCACCCGGAGGTGGAGATCGACCTCGTCCCGTTGCACTGGTGGGAGCGGGACGCTCCGCTGCGAGACGGGCGGATCCAGGTCGGATACCTCCGGCGACCGTTCAACGACTCGGGGCTGCGGACCATCCACATCGGCCACGAGCCCAAGGTCGTGTGCCTGTCGGTGACCCACCCGCTGGCTCGCCGTCACGCGCTCACGTTGGCCGACCTCGACGGTGAGCCGCTCCTCGACGCGCAGGCGCGGCGGACCTCCTCGATCGAGGAGAAACTCGAACTCGTCGCCTCCGGGCACAACATCGCGCTCGTCCCGCAGAGTGTTGCGCGGTCCTACTCCCGCCCCGACATCGTCTACCTCCACGTCACGGACGCGATGCCCGTCGAGACCTGCCTGGTCGTGGCCGAGGACAGGCGCGAAAGGCGACTGCTCGACTTCCTGGAGATCGCCACCACCACGCTGCTCCAGCACTCGGCGAGGACAACAGCCGTCAACTGAACCGGTCCCGCTTCACCGCCGAGCGCCGCTCGGTTGCGGCGACTTCTTCGGGGTGATCACTCCTCACAATCCCGCATGCGCGATCGTGGATGCCTTGGAGCACAACGATCCCCGTCGCGAGCGCCCGCAGAACGCCCTCTTCGAACTCTTGAGAGTCAACCCCCCGATCGTCGGGTGACGCGCACCCGCGCCCTCGCTATATTCCGGTATATCCGAGGTTAAAACCAAGTGAGGTAAACAGTTTTCCCTTCTCCTCGGACAAGTCCACTGTGGATCATCCCTGTCATCGCAGTCCTGCCATCCCTGCACAGGAGGACAGCTCATGATCAGCAAGAAGGCACTCGTCGGCGTCGCGGCACTGGCCGTCTCGGCGCTCGGCGTCCCCGCCGCCAACGCCGCCCAGCCCGGCACGGCCGAGTTCGCCCAGGCCCAGAACTCCGCGATCGCCCAAGCCGAGCAGGTCTCGGGAACGCTCGGTGCGGCCACCGGCGGCTACTACCTCGACGGCACCACCGCGGTGGTCACCGTGCTGGACTCGGCCGCGGCCAAGGTCGTGCGGTCCCACGGCCTGGTCGCCCGGACCGTCAAGCACAGCTTCGCCGCGCTGACCAGCGCCAAGAACAGCATGGACTCGGTCACCGGCGTGCCGCAGACCACCTGGGGCATCGACACCGCGAGCAACCAGGTGGTCGTCACGATCTACGACGCCGCCAGCAAGTCCAGCAGCGACAAGGTGACCGCCGCGGCCCAGCGCCTGGGCGACGCCGCGCGCATCGAGCACAAGGCGGGGCGGCTGGACCTGCACATCGCCGACGGGGACGCCATCCGCAACGGCGGGAGCCGCTGCTCGCTGGGCTTCAACGTCGAGCAGAACGGCACCCCGTACATGCTCACCGCAGGGCACTGCACCAATTTGGGCGGCACCTGGTCCGGTGGGGACGTCAGCGGGGCGGAGGTCGTGCACAGCGACTGCCCCGGGGCCGACTCCGGGGTGCTGACCCGGCCCAACGGCACCGGCCCCGGCCAGATCAACACCGGCCAGGCGATCACCAGCGCCGGCTCGCCCACCGTGGGCCAGCGCATGCAGAAGCAGGGCTCGACCACCGGCGGCGGCAGCGGCCAGATCACCTCGGTGGACCAGACGGTCAACTTCGACGTGGGCGTGCTGGAGCACGAGTTCGGCACCACGGCGCACACCGACCACGGTGACTCCGGCGGCCCGGCCTACAGCGGCTCGGTCGGCCTGGGCACGCTTTCCGGCGGGGACACCCAGACCAGCTACTTCTACCCGCTCGAGTTGGAGTTGCAGTCCTACGGCCTGACCCTGGCCTGATCCACAAGACGACGAGACCGCCCCGTTCGGCCGACTCAGGCCGGGCGGGGCGGTCTCGTCGTAAACAACTGGACCTGTTGGCTCCGATGGAAATGCCCGCGCCCGAGCGGACGCGACCACTACTCCGGCCGTATTGCAGTCGCCACAGATGTGCAACAGTGCTTTCCGGTATTCGTCACCCCCTCTGACGACTGCTGTTAGTCACTTTTTCCGAGTACTTCTCACTCGACTGGACGCCAGCCGGAACGGCTATTGACGGCACGAAGAGCGCTTGCTTACATACGATCAGATTACTTTCTTTGCAAACATCTGGTTAATCCTTTGCATTGTGCTGTTCGCACCGAGGAGGGTCCGTGTTCACTGGGGGAACCGGCCGCGAGCGTGTGGCTGTAGTCGGAATGGGCGCTACCGGCGTCATGACAACCATTCACCTGATCAACGAACTGCTGCGGCGAGGCATGCCCGAGGCGGTGGAACTGCACCTGATCGAACGCGACACACGCTTGGGCGCGGGGGTCGCCTACGGCACGACGCTGCCCGAGCATCTCCTGAACATGCAGGCCGGGACGATGAGCCTGGTGCCGGAGCGGCCCGATCACTTCGTCGACTGGCTCGGGGGCTGCCGATCCGCCTACGTGTCGCGTTCGGACTACAGCCACTACCTGTCGCACTGCCTGGAGGACAAGCTCGTCGAGGCCGCGCGGGCCGGTGTCGAGGTGGTGCGCACCCGCACCGAGGTGGCCGACTGCGAGGTCGACGAGACCCACCTCGAACTGGTCGCCGACACCACACTACCCCGGTTCGACCGGGTGGTGCTGTGCCTGGGCGATCTGACTTCCACCTCCTACCAAGGGTTTCGGGGACACCCCAGCTACGTCCACTCGCCGTGGCGAGCGGCCGGGCTGTCCTCGATCCCCACGGGGGCGCGGGTCGGTGTGCTGGGTACCAGTCTCACCGCGATCGACGTGCTGCTGTCGCTGCGGGCACAGGGACACCAGGGCGAGATCGTCTGCCTTGCCCGGCAACGGGGTCTGCCCGCCGTGCAACCGGAAGTGCTGCAACCGCACCGACTGCGGCACCTCACCCACGACGCGGTGCGCGCGATGACCCACGACCACCGCAGGAAACTGAGTCTGCGCGAGGTCGCGGGGCTGTTCGCGCGCGAGTTGGACGGGCTGGGCGCGGTCGACCTGGCCACCGCGCACGCGCACGGTGCGACCGACGCGCTGGAGCTGCTGGCCGAGGACGTTCACCGCGCACGGACCGGGCAGGTGCGCTGGTACTCGGCGCTGGACGCGACCTCCGAGCTGACGCCCACGCTGTGGCGGCACCTGGATGACGAGGCCAAGGCGGAGTTCCTGGACAAGCACATGTCGGTGTGGAGCCGGTTCCGCCACCCCATGCCGCTGGTCAACGCGCAACGGGTGGCCGCCATCGCCGAGACCGGTCGCCTGGCGGTGCTCACCGGACTGCGCGCCATCCACGCCACCACCTCCGGCGGTTTCGACGTGCAGCACGGCAGCGCCTCGGCCCCGTCGGTGCGCACCGTGGACCACTTGGTCAACGCCACCGGCACGGGCGCGAACCCGTGGCTGGTGGACTCCCCGCTGCTGCGTTCGCTGTTGCGCCGCAACCACCTCAGCGCGCATCCCTTCGGCGGCGTGGACGTCGACTTCGACACCATGGCCGCGCGCGGACCGGACGGCACCTGCTCGAACCGGTTGTTCTTCATCGGCCCGCTGACCAGGGGCGTGCACTTCTACACCAACTCGATCGAGACGAACCTGGCCAACTCGGTGCGGCTGAGCGCGCACCTTGCCGACCGGATCGCCGAACCGGCGCAGCTGGTGGCCGGAGGCGCCCGGTGACCGCGACCCGGGCCGGGCAGACCACCGAGACGGCCCAGTCGGTGGCGCGCTGGGTCACCGTGCTTCTCGCGACCGCCAGCGCGATCGTCTCGTCCAACATCTACTGCAACCAACCCCTGCTGGGCACGGCCGCGGCGGCGCTGGGGGTGCCCCCGGGCGTGCTCGGCCTGGTGCCGACGGCCGTGCAGTTCGGGTGTGCCGCCGGAATCCTGGTGTGGGTCCCCGCCGGGGACCTGCTGTCGCGCCGTCGGCTGATCCTCGCACTGACCTCGGTGTCCGCGCTGGCGCTGGTCGCCGCCGGACTCGCCCAGAACGTGCCGTGGCTGGTGGCCGCCAGCTTCGCGATTGGCGCGCTGTCACCGATCCCGCAACTGGTCGTGCCGCTGGCGGTCGCGCTGGACGGCGGGGTCCGGCGAGGTCGGGTCGTGGGCACCATCCAGGCCGGGTTGCTGGTGGGTGTGCTGGTCTCGCGCACCGGATCGGGCTGGCTGGCGGAATGGGCCGGGTGGCACACGGTGTACTGGGTTTCCTGCGTGCTGACGATCGCGCTGGCCGTGGTCCTGTGGCGGGCGCTGCCGGCCGATCCGGCCCCCAAGGGCGCACCGGGTGGGTACCGGGCGGTGATGGCTTCGCTGCCCCGGTTGCTGGCCAGGCCGCTGGTGTGGCGGATCACGGTGTCCGGTGCGCTGGTGGGCATCTCGCTGGGCGCGTTCTGGACCACGCTGACGTTCCTGCTCGAACAGGACTACGGCCTCGGCGCGGGCGTGGTCGGTCTGTTCGGCCTGGTCTCGGCGGTCACGGCGGTGGCCTCCCCGGCGTCAGGGCGACTGGCCGACCGGGTCGGACACCGGCGCGCACTGGCCGCGCTGGTCGGGCTGGTGCTGGCCGGGTGGCTGGTGTTGTGGCCGGGCGGGCAGGTGCTGCCCTGGCTGCTGGTGGGTGTGGTGCTGTTGGACGTGGGGATGTGGGGCAGCCAGGTGATCTGCCAGGCGGCGCTGTTCACCCTGGAACGGGCCACGCACAACCGCTTGAACGCGCTGTACTTCGTGCTGCGCTTCTCCGGCATCGCGGCCGGTTCCTCGATCGGGTCACTGGCCTGGAGCACCGGTGGCTGGACGGCGGTGGTGCTGACCGGCCTGCTCACCGGTGTGGCCGCACTGGTGATCGGGGTCAGTGCGCGCACGGGTGCGGCGCCGTCCGGGACTCAGCTGGCGGTGGCCGCCGGGCGGGACTGATCGGCGCGCGGTGGTGGGAGCAGGACCGCCTGCTCCCACCACCACGCCGCAGATCACGGCCAGATTGTGCTACAAAGTTGCCGCCCTGCGTTCCGCACTGGGAGGATGCGGCCCAGGCAGACAGGGGGCGCGAGCATCAGATGGCACTGGCACCGTCGCGAACGAACGGACTGTCGACCGCGCCCGAGCGGGTCGCCGCCGCCCTGCGGGACGAACTGCTCGACGGTGCCCACCCGGTGGGCACCCGGCTGCGCGAGGAGGAACTGGCCGAACGCTTCGACGTCGGCCGACACACCATCCGCGCGGCGCTGCGACTGCTCGTCGAGAACAGCCTTGTCGTGCACGAACGCCACCGAGGGGCCGTCGTCGCGCCACTGACCAAACGCCGCATCGACGAGGTGTTCGACTACCGCAAGATCCTCGAACTGGGCGCGCTCCGCGTGGCACTGGCAGCGGGAGCGGACCTGACCCCGGTGCGCGCGGCGGTGCAGCGCTTGGAAGAGCTGGCACGGCGGTCGCCAAACCCCTCGTGGCGTGACCTCACGGCAGCGCACAGCGCCGTCCACCGCGCGATCGTCGCCGCAGCGGGCAACTCCCACGTGCTCAGCGCCTACCACCGCTGCGAGGACGAGGTTCGGCTGCTACTCACCTTCGTCCGGCCGGACTTCGACGCCGTGCGCCTGGCAGCCCTGCACCGCGAGCTCGTCGAACGCCTTGAACTGGGCGGTGAGGCCGCGGTCGAGGCGCTGGACGAGGACATCGAACACGGGGGACGCGCGGCCCTGCTGGCAGCCCTGCGCCGCGCCGAGGACGCCGCACGCATGTTGGGGCGGTGATCCGCTCCTCACCCCACGCAGTTGTCCGCGACCGTGCTGTTCGTGCTCGGCACAAGCGCCGGGCCGACCGGGTTGCCCACCCAGGACACCTCCGGCAGGACCGGCATGACGTCGGCCCCGTCCGACTCCGCAAGTGCGGAACGGGCGGCGACCATCCCGGACTCCGCTGACACAGACCCGGGCCAACACGGGCCACGACCACCACGCACCACGGAGGAACACAGTGCAGCGCATCGGCATCATCGGGGTAGGCGAGATCGGCCGGGCCATCGTGGCCGGTCTGTGCGAGGGAGACGACCAGTCGACCGAGGTGTTCCTCTCCCCACGGGGAGCCCGCATTGCCTCAGAGCTGTCCGAGCGCTACGAGGGTGTGCAGGTGTGCGCCGACAACCAGGAGGTGGTGGACCGCTCCGAGCTGGTGATCATCGCCGTGCGCCGCCAGGACCGGCACGATGCCCTGGCCAGCTTGCGGGTGGACGATGACAAGATCGTGGTCAACGTCATGGCTGGCGTCGGCAACGACGACCTGCGTCAGACACTGGCCACCGACGCCCCGCTGGTCCGGGCCATCCCCCTGCCGGCCGTACGCGAACGCCGCTCCGTCACGGTGGTGTACCCGTCGCAACCGGCGGTGAACTCCCTCTTCGAGCACCTGGGCGGGGTGCTGCCGGTCGCGGACGAGGCGGCCTTCAACGTCTTCTCCGCGCTGACGGGGACGCTGACCGCCCACTACTGGTATCTCGCCACGCTCACCTCGTGGGCCGCCGGCCAGGGCATCGCCTTCCAGGACGCCGACCGCTACGTCCGCAGCCTCTTCCAGGGCCTCGGCCGCTCCCTGAACGACGAGACCCGCAGTCTGCGTCAACTCGCGGCCGACCACGAGACCCCCAACGGAAGCAACGAACGCATCCGCACCACCTGGTTCGACCAGGCCAACTCCGAAGCTCTCCAGAAGGCGCTCGACGACCTCCTCGCCGATCTCCAGTAGCCCGGGTCAAGGGCTCGCGCCCGAAGCCGCCCCGTGAGCTGACCGCGGACCCACGGGGCGATTCCGCCGTGCTCAGGTCTCGGACCGCTTGTCCCGCAAGCACTGGAGGGTCCGGTCGACCTGCTCATGCGGACAATCCGTCCGGATGTTCACACGCCGGAACAGCCGTCGCTCGCCGCTTGCTGGGCGCCCCCACTACTCTGTGATACCGTATAGTGGTACTCGGTGCCACAGAGTACTAGCACAGCCAGGAGGGCCGGGATGGACGACCTGACGGAGATGCTGAAGGGCACGCTCGAGGGCTGTGTGCTTGAGATCATCGGCAGCGAGGAGATCTACGGGTACGCCATCACGCGTCGACTGAACGAACTCGGCTTCGTCGACGTCATCGAGGGCACGGTGTACACCATCCTGCTGCGATTGGAGAAGAACGGGCTCGTCCAGGTCACGAAACGACCGTCCGAGGTAGGGCCGCCGCGCAAGTTCTATGCACTCAATGACGCGGGGCGCGCAGAACTCGCGACGTTCTGGGCGAAATGGGAGTACATCTCATCACGGATCAACAAGCTCAGGGAGGGCGGGGAATGAACTTCTGGGAGACCATCACGGGCAGCGATATCACCAGGGAATGGAAGACGTTCGAAACCCGGGCCGCGGCATTACCGGCCGACTACCAGGCGGCGTGGGAGAAGATCAAGGTTCATCTTTCCTCCTACTCGGACTTCACTGGCCGCAACCTGGTGCCGATTCTCGACGGCGCTCTGGGACTACTCCAAGAGACGGCGTCCGAGGGGCAGAGCGTTCACGAGGTGCTGGGTGACGACATCGAGGGCTTCTGCGCGGCGTTGGCCGGCGGCGAAGGAGCCCCGAGCTATCGCGACCGGTGGCGCGAGCAGTTGAACAGGAACGTCGCAAGAAAACTGGGCCAGCTAGGAGGTTGACGTGGGTATCCAGGACATCATCGAGGGCAAGAAGCAGTGGCGGGCGCACATGGCCCGGGTCAAGGCGCTCCCGCGGGACTACCAGATCGTCTACAGGGAGATGCAGAGGTACTTCTTCAAGGTCGGGCCGGTCGGGCTGGCTGACGGGTCCCTGCTCTCGGGGATCCTCGATTTCTTCGAGGAGGGCGTTGTGGCCGGCAAGGGAGTCCTGGAGCTCATTGGCAACGACGTCGCGGCCTTCTGCGACGACCTGGTGAAAGACTCGCGCACCTACGCGGACATCTATCAGGAATCCATCAGCGGGGAACCCGGCACGGCCGAGAAGTAGCACCTGTCGACCCAAGGCACTGGCGGGCGCTCCCTAACCACCGGGTTGCCCCTTTCTCCCGCATCCCGGCCGGGCCCGTTGATCGGGTGCACGCTCATACCGCTCACCAGCAGGAATTGGTGCAGTCAACCGAACAGCGGCACCGGGGCTCCGGTACCGACCTCTTCGCGTGTCCCGCCTTGGCTTTCTGGGACAATCGCCGTCATGGTCATCCATCGCGAGGTGTCAGTCAACGGACTCACCATGCACATCGCCGAGCAGGGCACGGGCCCGTTGGTCCTGCTGCTGCACGGCTTCCCGGAGAGCTGGTACTCCTGGCGGCACCAGTTCCAGCCGCTGGTCGAGGCGGGCTACCGCGTGGTCGCCCCCGACCAGCGCGGCTACGGCGGCACCGACGCACCCAGCGCGGTTGATCAGTACACGATCATGCACCTGGTCGGCGACGTGATCGGGCTGATCGACGCCCTGGGCGAACAGCAGGCGGTCGTCGTCGGGCACGACTGGGGTGCGCCCATCGCGTGGAACACCGCACTGATGCGGCCGGACCTCGTGCGCGGCGTGGTCGGCCTGAGCGTGCCGCCCGCTCGTCGTGCTCCCGCGCCGCCGCTGGGACTGCTGGAGAAGCGGTTCGGGCCGGATTTCTACCAGATCTACTTCCAGCGTCCCGGGGTCGCCGACGCCGAACTGGAACGGGACCGGCACGACACCTTCCGCCGTTTCCTCGTCGCCGCCTCCGGTACCGGTCAGGTCTCGGCATCGGCCGCGGAGGGCGGCGGGTTCCTGGAACGGATGCCCGCGGTGGAGACGCTGCCGAACTGGCTGACCGAACAGGACATCGACGCCTTCGCGGAGCAGTACGCGCGCAACGGCTTCACCGGTCCGCTGAACTGGTACCGCAACATCGACCGGAACTGGGAGCTGACCGCCCCCTGGGCGACCGCGAAGATCACCGTGCCCTCGTACTACATCACCGGCGAGCGGGACGTGGTGCGCACCTTCGGCGCCCCCGACTTCCTGGATCACCTGCCCTCGATGCTCACCGATCTGCGCGGTGTGCGCGACATCGCGGGCAGCGGGCACTGGATGCAGCAGGAGTACCCGGCCGAGGTGAACGCGGGTCTGCTGGAGTTCCTCAAGGGGCTCTGAACTGATCGCCGGTGCAGGTGGGTTCCGCCTCGGTGCGGGCGGAACCCACCTGTCGGTAATCCAGGTGTGCCAGGCGGATCAGGCCGCCAGCCAGGACTCCACCAGTTCCACGGCGCGCGGCACGCCACCGGCCTGTGCGATGTGGTCGCGCATGGTCTCGGCCGAGTTCCGGTACCGCGCGTCGGAGGCCACCTCGGAGATCTCCGCGCGAATGGTCTCGGCACCAGCCCGCGACCGGTCCACCATGCGACCAAGGCCCAGGCGGACCACCTGCTCGGCGGCGACGACCTGATCAGCGTGGTGCGGGACGCACATCATCGGGACGCCCGCGCTCAGCGACTCCATCACGCTCCCGATCCCGCAGTGCGTCACGAACACGCTGGCGTGCCGGAGGACGGACGAGTTCGGCAACCAGCGGTGGACCTCCACGTTCTCCGGAAGCTCCCCCAGGACCTCCGCGTCGAGCCGGCCCCCCAACGTGATCACCACGTGCCACGGGGTGTCGGCCAGGGCCTCGACGCAGCGGGCGAGGAACTCAACCCGGTCGGGGCTGTGCGAGGTGCCGAGCGAAACCAGCGCCACCTGGTCCTTGCCCTGCGGGGGCGACCACTCCGGGGACGAGGTCGGCGCGGCACAGGGCCCGACGAACCCGAAGCGCTCCGGGAACTGTTCGCCATTGACCTGGAACTGTCGGGGCAGGAACACGAGATTGGGCGCGCTGTTGCCCCCGAACCCCTCGATGTCGACCTCGGCCAGGCCCAGTTCCTCGATCAACCTGGTCTGCGCGGCGAAGAATTCCAGCACCTCGGGGTCGGACACCTCGATGTGCGCATGGGGCTGCTCGGCCTGGGACTCGTTGAGCGAGAAGGTGTCGCTCGACGCCAGGTTCGGACAGCTCTGCGCGATTGGCCTGTCCCAGTGCTTGGCGAGTATTCGAGCCGTCTCCGAGGCGGCCAGGTCGTGCACGAAGAGGTCCGGGACGTCGTCCGCGAAGTGGGCCAGCGCCTTTTCCAGCGGTGCGAGCCCCTCGCGCACGAAGCTGAAGACCGTCTGCTTCATCCCCTGCTGCGTCTGCCCGGACGGCAGGCCGTCCTCCCACCGCACGGCGGATTCGTAGGCCAGGACCTCGGCACCGGTCCGGACCACCGTCGCGGCGTGGTGGTCGGCGACGACGTAGGTCACCCGGTGACCTCGTTCGACCAAGCCGGTGACCACAGGCAGCGTCGGCGCGATGTGCGAGTAAACAGGGAAACTGAAGAACGCGATGTGACCAGTCAATCGAACCACCCCAGTGTCAATCACACTCCGCTCCCCGCACGCCCCGGGCACCAGCAAGCCCGCGGAGTGGAGGAGCAACAATTTCTCAGGTTCTGACGATTGCTCACATGTGAGCACAACACGCGTTCCCAACCAGCACAAGCGGCGTAGTCGAGTTCTGCCTGTGATCTGCGCCGCCCGCCATGCATCCCATACCACCACACCGAAGTCCCATTACCAACCCGCACAAGTACTCCTGCGTGAGCGGTCGACCTCCGCGCCAAAGATCAAGCCGAAGGAAACTCAGGGGCAGACTTTCGGACCGCGCCGTTTCCGATCAACGGTCCGATGGGCTATCCATTCCGGAAACCGATTCCGGACCCGCGCCCTCCTCGGTTCCCGACCGTCCAGTCGACTCGCCGGAACGAGCGGAGCCCGGCGCCTCAGGATTGTGACACAAAGTATCTACCTATTGTGTACCATGACCGCACGCGGGTGAGAGGGGACGTTGTGCCAGTGTCAGAGCCGAGCGCGAACTGGACGAAGAAGCCGTCGACGACCCGGCGGCGGCTGCCCCGGTGGTCGGAGATCAGTCCCCTGCTCAACCCCAGACTGCCCGAGACCAACCCGGTGCGGCGGCGGCTGAACAACGCCCACACCATCGCCGACCTGCGGCTGATCGCACGCCAACGCACCCCGCGATCGGTGTTCGACTACGTGGACGGCGCCGCCGAGGGTGAGGACAGCCTCCGGGCGGCGCGCAAGGCGTTCCGCGAGTTGGTGTTCCACCCCCGTGCACTGCGCGACGTGTCCACTGTGGACATGCAACGGCGGATCCTGGGCCGCCCGGCCCAGCTGCCGCTGGTGCTGGCGCCCACCGGGTTCACGCGGTTGATGCACCACGAGGGCGAAGCCGCCGTCGCGCGCGCCGCGGCCCGGGCGGGTATCCCCTACACGCTGTCCACGATGGGGACCACCTCGATCGAGGACCTCGCCGCGGCCGCGCCGCAGGGCCGCCGCTGGTTCCAGCTCTACCTGTGGCGGGATCGCGCGGCCGGTCAGGACCTGATCGACCGTGCCCGTGCGGCCGGGTACGACACGCTGGTGCTCACCGTGGACACGCCGGTCGCGGGCGCCCGGCTGCGCGACGCCCGCAACGGCCTGACCATTCCGCCGAAGCTGGGCCTGCGCACCCTGGCCGACATGGCACGCCACCCGGCGTGGTGGATGAACCTGCTGACCACCGAGCCACTCGAGTTCGCCTCACTCAGGCACTGGCAAGGCACCGTCGCCGAGCTGGTCAACCACATGTTCGACCCCTCGGTCACGCTGGCGGACCTGCGGCGGCTGCGGGAGAACTGGGAGGGCAACCTGGTCGTGAAGGGGATCCAGCACGTCGAGGACGCGCGGGCCGTGGTGGCTGCGGGCGCGGACGGTGTAGTGGTGTCCAACCACGGTGGCCGCCAACTCGACCGGGCCCCCTTGCCACTCGCGCTGCTGCCCGAGGTCCTCGACGCCGTCGGCGACCGGGCCGAGGTGTTCCTGGACACCGGGGTGCTCAGCGGGGCCGACGTGGTGGCCGCCGTCGCACTGGGCGCCAGCGCCGTGCTGGTCGGGCGCTGCTACCTGTACGGGCTCATGGCGGGCGGTGAGCGCGGCGTGGACCACGCGCTGGGCATCCTCGCGGCCGAGACCAGGCGCACCCTGCAACTGCTCGGCGTGCCCTCGGTGAACGATCTCGGCCCCGAGCACGTGACGCGGGCGCCCAGCAGGTAGGCGCGCCTGGTCACGGCCTTGGCCGCCCGGTCGTGACCCGGATGACGCCCCGCATCGGTGCCAGAATGGGCTATGTGACCGACGCCGCGATCACGGCCCGCCGCCTCCGGGCGCTGCGCGAGGCGCGCGGCTGGTCCCCTGCCGCGGCCGTTGAGCAGTTGCGCGCACACGTGGCCGAGGAGCTGCCCGCCGCGGCCGAACTGCTTGGTGCCTGGCAGGCCTGGGAGTCCGGCGGCACCCGACCACCCAGCCACTACCAGTCGGCCATCGCCACCGCGCTGGGCACCGTCACGGCCGCCCTGTTCCCACCGGACCGACCGGAGCACGAACTCACCTCCGCCGACCTCGACCAGGTGCGGGCCCGGCTGGCCCGGCGCGCGGTCGACGAGGCCACCCTGGACGGCGTGCGGCTGGTCGTGGAGCGGCTGTGCACCGACTACGGCCGTGCGCCCGCCGAACAGCTGATCGGCCCGAGCAGGCAGTGGCTGCACCGGGTGCTGGCAGCCCGGGACACGGCCCGCCGGGTCGAGGTGCTCGACCTGGCGGGGCGACTGGCACTGCTGGTCGGCTGCCTGGAGTACGACCTCGGCGATCGGGTGTCGGCCGAGGCGAGCCGCCGGGCAGCTGCGGACATCGGCCGCGAGATCGGCAGCGGCGAGATCCAGGGGTGGGCCTACGAGATGCTGGCGTGGTTCGCGCTGACCTCGGGCGACCACCTGGGCGTGCTGGCCGCCACCGAGGCGGGGCAGGCCGTGGCCGGACAGCACTCGGTCGCGGCACAGTTGCTCGCGCAGCGGGCGAAGGCGCTGGCCCGGCTGGGCCGCGGGCGGGACATGGAGACGGCGCTGGAACAGGGTCGGCGGTTGCTGGACCACCTGCCGTACCCGGCGAACCCCCGCAACCACTTCGTGGTCGATCCGGCGAAGTACGACTTCTTCGTGATGGACTGCTACCGGCGGGTCGGCGTCGACCGGCGGGCGGCCGCGCTGGCCGGTGAGGTGATCGCCACCGACGCCGGGGCGGGGCGGTCACCGATGCGGCTGGCCGAGGCACACCTCACGCTCGGCGTGGCCGCGGCACGGGCCGGTGACCTGGAGCAGGCGCTCGCCCACGGCCGAACCGCCCTCGGGTTCGAGCGCAGGTCACTGCCCTCGCTGTCGATGGTCGCCCAGGACCTGGTCGCCGTGCTGGCTCAGCGCTACCCCGGAGAAGAGGCGGCCGCCGCGTACCTGGCCGAACTCTCCAGGTGCACGGCGGCCGGTGCCTAGGCGCCGCTCAGCTGTGCTCCGCCATCCCCTCGGTGGCGGAGCTCTCCAACGCCTTGGCGCGCAACACGGCCCGCAGCCGGCCGACGCCCTCCAGTGGGTCGAGCTCGTAGAGCTCCCCGGTGGGCAGCCGCAGGGTGACGCGCCCGCCCCCGGTCGCGTGCACCTCGATCTGCGTGCGCCTGCCCTGTTCGTCCCGGCACGCCACCTGTTCCGGACCGGTGTCGCGCCTGGTCAACCGCCACCACCGGGTCACGAACAGATCCGCCGTGCCTGGTGCTGGGTGAAGGAGAAGGCCCGCACCGTGTCGTCACCGTGCCGCGAGCTGGCGGCACGCACCAGCACGGGCAGCAGGGTCAACGCGTCGGGCAGTTCGCGCAGGGCCAGGTCCGGTTCGACCACCCAGCGCACGCTCTGGTCGGGCAGCATGGACGGCGGCGCGACCAGCAGGTCCCCGAGGCCCAGGTAGCGCAGCTTGAGCTGGGGCGCGGACTGGCCCAACGCCTTGAGCGCGCCGTACACCGAGATCGACGCCCCCGGCTTGACCAGGAACTGGTAGCGGTCGGCCAGGCCCAGCACCGGCCCCAGCGCGACACCCTCGGTCCGCAGGGAACGCAGCACGGCGGCGCCGGCCTCCGCGGAGACCTCCAGCGCGTCCACGAACTGGCCGGTGGGCAGGCCGAGGTTGTACGGGGCTCTGGACCACCACTCCGACAGGGTGTCGGCCTCTCTGCTGGCTCCGACGTCGACCGGGTGGCTGCTGGGCCGCGCGCACGTGATCTGACCGCACGAGCACCCGGTTACCAGGGAGTGCCGCAGCACGAGGTGGGTCAGCGGGATCACCGGCCACCCCATACCGCGGGCGTAGAACAGCGCCGCACCCAGGAGGGTGGACCGGCTGTACTCAGGCCGCTGGAGCATTGCCCCAGGTTGGCCCTTGTGCCCGAATCGGCAAACCTCCAGTTCCCCGCCCCGGATTCCCACCGTCACCCCAGCTCTGAACTGCGCAAATGCCCTTCGGTGCGCGCTGGATTACCCCAGCTGTCCACGCTGGGTAACCCAACCTGGCGTGTCCGGGCGACTACGGAGGAGAATGTCCGCAGCCCGTAGGACAGTCCGAATCAGTTGGGGGCAGTACCGGATGGCCACAGATGGCCACAGCGGCGACGCGGCATGGTGCCACAACCGGGCGCGCGAGCTCCGCGCGAAGGGGTTCACCTGGGCTCAGGTCGTGGACGTGCTCGCACTGGACCGCAAGGCCAGCCCGCTGCGGCTGCACCGGCTCGCGCACAACCGCAGTGGCACCGACGTGGTGGACGAGATCAACCAGCGCGATCCGGCCAACACCGCGGCCCTGCGCGTGCAGCGCCTCTACGACTACGAGATGTGGCCGGACGGCGGGCGCAGGCCCTCGGTGTGGACCCTGCCGGTGCTGGCCAGGATCTACCAGACCTCGGCCCGCAGGCTGATCACCGACGCCGTCTACGCCAGCTACGGCCCCGCCGACCAGGGCAACCTGGACGCCGCCGACTTCAGCCACCTCGACGCCAACCACCCGCGCCGGGCCGCCGCCCCGCCCGCGGAGCCCGCCAGGCAGGGCGGCGAGGACGAGTCGGCCCGGCGGCCGTGGCTGGGCCCGGGGCAGGCGGCCGAGTCCGACGAGGTCACCCGGCTGGCCAGCTCGACCAGCGAGGACTCGGTCGCACTGTTCCGCGCGGTCGTCCAGCTGGAGACCGAGCCGCAGCGGCAGGAGACGCTGTTCCGGCTCGCCCTGGGCATGGGCGGCGTCTCGGGGCTGCCGCTGGTGCACAAGCTCAGCCCGGAGGAACGGGACCGGCTGGCCGGGGTGACCCTGGATCCGAGGCGGGCCGACGCGAGCACCGTGCAGATCTTCAAGAAGCTCACCGAGATGTGCCGCCACCTCGACGACGCGCGCGGGCCGGAGACGGTGATCAGGGCCATGCTGCACTACCGGGCGCTGGTCGCGGAGATGCTGCGTGACGCGGCCCGCACCAGCCTGTGGCAGAGCCTGGTGCGGGTCTACGCGGAGCTGTCCCAGTTCACCGGGTGGCTGCTCTACGACGTCGGGCACTACGCCGCCGCCAACCGGCACTTCCAGGAGGGACTGGCTGCCGCGCAGGAGGTGCGCGACATCGGCACGGTCACCTACATCCACTGCTGCCTGACCCACATGGCCTGCTTCCGAGGCGAGATCCCGACCGCGCTGGACCACGCCTTCGCCGCGCGCGGGTGGGCGAGCCAGTCGGGCAGCCCGCTGCTGGCCTCCTACACCGAGCAGATGGCGGCGTGGGCCTACTCCCTGGAGGGCTGGGAAGTGCCCACCGCGAAGGCCATGCTGCGGGCGCAGAAGCTGCTGCCCGACACCCTGGGCGAGGCCGACCCGCCCTACCTGTACTTCGTCGACCGTGGGTTCACCGTCGGGTTCGGCGTGGGCTGCTGGCTGCGCCTGGACCGGACCAAGCGGGCGCTGGTGGAGTCGGCGGACGCCATCGCGCTGACCGACCCGCTGCTGGCCCGCAACCGCGGGTTCCGGCTGCTGGACCGGGCGGGCGCGCTGATCGCTCAGCGGGAGCTCCCGGAGGCGGCCACGGTGGCCCTGGAGATCGCCGACCTCGCGGCCCGGCACAGTTCGGCCCGGCTGAGCAGGTGGCTGCGGAACCTGCGCGACCAGATGCAGCCGTGGGCGACCCTGCCGGAGGTGCAGCTGCTCGACGAGCACATCGCCGCACAGCGCCAGGCGGCCTGGTGAGCGCGGGGGCACTGCTGCTCAGCGGGGCGCGGCTGGCCGGTGGGGCGTTGGGTGACGTGCTGCTTACCGACGGCCGGATCGCGGCGGTGGGCGAACCGGGCAGCCTGCCCGCGACCGCCCAGCGGCTGGATCTGAGCGGCTACCTGCTGCTGCCCGCCCCGGCCGAGCCGCACGCCCACCTGGACAAGGCGTTGACCCTGACCGCGGCGCCCAATCCGAGCGGGGACCTGGCCGGGGCCATCGAGGCGTGGCAGCGCTACAGCCCGACGATGCGGCACGAGGACATCGTGGCCAGGGCGACCGAGGCCGTGCTGCTGTCGCTGTCGCACGGGGCCACGGCGGTGCGCAGCCACGTGGACGTCAACTCCGGGGTCGGGCTGAAGTGCCTGGAAGCGCTGCTGGCCGTGCGCGAGGCGGTGCGCGGGCAACTGGACCTGCAACTGGTCGCGCTCACCGGGATACCGATGACCGGCGCTGCCGGGGCGGACAACCTCGCCCTGCTGCGCGGTGCGCTGGAACTGGGCGCCGACGTGGTCGGTGCGTGCCCCTACCTGGACCCGGACCCCGAGCAGTGCCACCGGATCTGCCTTGAGCTGGCGGCCGAGTTCGGCGTCCCGATCGACCTGCACACCGACGAGACGATCGACCCGCAGGTGCTGACCCTGCCCTACTTCGCCGAGCTCGTGGCCCGCACCGGGTTCCCGCACGGCGCGACCGCAAGCCACTGCGTGAGCCTGGGTGTGCAGCCTCCGGAGGTCGCCCAGGACGTGGCCGAACGGGTGGCCGCCGCCGGGATCGCCGTGGTGTGCCTGCCGCAGACCAACCTGTACCTGCAGGCGCGGGCGTGTCCGTCGGCTCCACCGCGCGGGCTGACCGCGCTGCGCGCGCTGCTGGCCGCCGGGGCGACCGTGGCCGGTGGCGGGGACAACGTGCAGGACCCGTTCAACCAGGCCGGTCGCGGGGATCCACTGGAGACGGCCTCCCTGCTGGTCACGGCCGGGCATCTGCTCCCGGAACAGGCCTACGCGGCGATCAGCACGGCGGCGCGGGCGGCGATGGGCCTGCCGGAGGTGCGGGTGGCCGCCGGGTTCCCGGCCGAGCTGATGGCGATCCGGGCCAGCACGGTCGGCGAGGCGGTGGCCGGGGCGAGCCCGGACCGGATCGTGCTGCACCGGGGCCGGGTGGTCGGCCGGACCTCGGTACGGCGGGAATTCCCCCTGCTCAGGACAGACGAACTGTTGGCGGAGAACGGATGACGGCCGAACCGCTGCTGCGGCTTGCCGAGGTCGGGATGCGGTTCGCGGACGGCACGGCGGCACTGCACGAGGTGGACCTCGAGGTCTCGGCGGGCCAGTTCCTCGCCGTGGTCGGCCCCTCCGGCTGCGGCAAGAGCACGCTGCTGCGGCTGGCGGCCGGGCTGGCCAAACCGTCCTCCGGCGCGGTGCTGCGGCGTACCGACGAGGTGGCCTACGTCTTCCAGGACCCGGCGCTGCTGCCGTGGCGCACGGTGCGCGCCAACGTGGAACTGGCCGCCGAGTTGCGCGGCCTGCCCAAGCCGGAGCGCCGCCGTCTCGCCGCGCAGGCAATCGAACTGGTTGGACTGGAACAGTTCGCCGGGCACCGGCCTGGCGCGCTGTCGGGCGGCATGCGGATGCGGGTGTCGCTGGCCCGGTCGCTGACCCTGCGCCCGGAGCTGTTCCTGTTCGACGAGCCCTTCGGCGCGCTCGACGAGATCAGCCGGGAACGGTTGGGCGACGAGGTGGCCAAGCTGTTCGGCGCCCGCGGGTTCGGCGCGGTGTTCGTCACGCACTCGGTGACCGAGGCGGTGTTCCTGTCCACCAGGGTCATCGTGCTCTCGGGCAGGCCCGGCCGGGTGGTCGGCGACTTCCCGGTGCCCTTCGACTACCCCAGGCCGCCCGAACTGCGCTTCGACGAGCGGTTCGCACACCTGGCCGGTGCGGTCTCGGCCTGCCTGCGCGGGGAGGCGGCATGAGCCGGGTGCGCAGGTACGCCCCGCCACTGGTGGTGCTCCTGCTCGTGCTCGCGGCCTGGTACGCCGTCAGCTACCTCGGGCTGAGCCCGGAGCGCCGGTTCCTGCTGCCACCTCCGGACGAGGTGCTGCGGGTGGGACTGCTGGACCCGGACAACCTGGCGCCGCTGCTGGACGGCCTGGCGCTGTCGGCCGAGGTGGCCATGATCGGGCTGGTGCTGGCCTTCGTGCTCGGCGTGGCGGCGGCGGTGGCGATGAGCCAGGCGCGCTGGGTGGAGCGGTCGCTGTACCCGTACGCCGTGGTGTTGCAGACGATCCCGATCCTGGCCCTGGTGCCGCTGTTCGGCTTCTGGTTCGGTTTCGGCCTGCCCAGCCGGATCCTGGTGTGCGTGCTGATCGCGCTGTTCCCGCTGATCGCCAACACGCTGCACGGCCTGCGGTCGGCCGAGCGCGTGCACCACGACCTGTTCACCCTCTACGGCGCTGGTCGGCTGACCCGGCTGTGGAAACTGCAACTGCCCGGCGCGCTGCCCTCGATCTTCACCGGGCTGCGGGTGTCGGCCGGGCTGTCGGTGGTCGGCGCCGTGGTCGGGGACTTCTTCTTCAAACAGGGCGAGCCCGGTATCGGGATGCTCATCGACCTGTACCGGGCCAACCTCCAGTCCGAGCAGATGTTCGCCGCGGTGCTGCTGGCCTCAGGGTTCGGCGTCCTGGTGTTCTGGGCGTTCGGCCTGCTGGCCCGGCGGGTGGCGGGCAGCTGGCACGAATCGGTCGCGGACTCGCCGGACAGGTGACCACAGACAAGGAGATCGATGTTCAACGCTCACCGCGGTAGCCGGCTGGCCCTGGCCACGGTCGGCGCCGTGGCCGCGCTGGCCCTGGGTGCCTGTGGCGGCGGCGGCGCCACCGGCACCGCCACCGCGTTACCGGCGGCCCCGGACGGGCCGTTACGGCTCAAGGGGGCCTGCCCGGACACGGTGGTCATCCAGACCGACTGGTCGCCGGAGGCCGAGCACGGCGGCCTCTACCAGTTGCTGGGACCGGACCCGACCGTGGACTCCGAGCACAAGCGGGTCACCGGCACGTTGGCCGCGCAGGGCCAGGACACCGGGGTCCGGGTGCAGATCCGCGCGGGTGGCCCGGCGATCGGGTTCCAGACCGTCAGCTCGCAGCTGTACCTGGACCAGTCCATCACCCTCGGCCAGGTGGTCACCGACGAGTCGGTCAGCCTGTCGGCAGGACAGCCGACCACCGCCGTGCTCGCCACGCTGGACCTGTCCCCGCAGATGATCATGTGGGATCCGGCCGCGCACCCGGACTGGCACAGCATCGCCGACATCGGCCGCACCGACACCAAGGTGCTGTACTTCCAGACCTCCACCTACATGCAGTACCTGCTCGGCGCGGGCGTCCTGCGCCGAGGTCAGGTCGACGGCAGCTACGACGGCTCGCCCTCGACCTTCGTGGCCGAGGGCGGCAAGATCGCCCAGCAGGGCTTCGCCACCAACGAGCCGTACCTCTACCAGGAGAAGCTGGCGCAGTGGCACAAGCCGGTGAAGTTCCAGCTGGTCAGTGAAACCGGCTACCCGGTCTACCCGGCGCTGTCGATCCGGTCGGCGCAGAAGGCGGCGCAGGCGCCCTGCCTGCGCAAGCTGGTACCGATCATCCAGCGCGCCCAGGTGGACTACCTGCGCTCACCCGAGGCCGCCAACAAGCTGATCACCAGCCTGTCCGCCAAGTACAACCTCGGGCAGAGCTACACCGCGGCGCAGGCCAAGTTCAGCGTCGAACAGCAACTCGCGCTGCACATCGCGGGCAACCAGCCGGGCACCAGGACGCTCGGCGGGTTCGACCAGGCCCGCCTGCAACGGGTCATCGACATCCTGCGGCCGATCCTGGCCGCGCAGGGCAAGGCGCTCGGACCGGGTCTGGGCCCCGCCGAGATCGCGACATCCGAGTTCATCGATCCGAGTATCGGGCTGGCTCCGTGAGGCGTGCCATGACAGAAGAAGCCGTGCGGACCTCCTCCGCGCTGACCGCACTGGTCGCGGACCTGACGAGCGCGCTGGGCGCCGAGGCCGTGACCGAGGAACCGGCCGCCCGCAAGGTGGCCTCGACCGACTGGGCGCACATGTCGCCCATCCTGGCCGCCCGGCTGCCCGCCGGTCTGGCCGACGTGGTGGCCTATCCGGCCGACCCCGAGCAGATCGCCACCGCCGTGCACCTGGCCCACCAGCACGGGATCCCGGTGACCCCGCGGGGCCAGGGCACCGGCAACTACGGGCAGGGCATCCCGCTGTGCGACGGGCTGGTTGTGGACACCAGCCGGTGCAACCGGGTGCTGGAGGTGGGCGAGGGCTGGGTGCACGCCGAGGCGGGCACCTCGTTCGTCGCCATCGAGTCCGCCGCCCGCAAGCAGGACCAGGAGATCGCTATCCTGCCGTCCACTGTGGGCAGTGCGATCGGCGGCTTCCTGGCCGGTGGGTCCGGCGGCACCGGGTCGATCGAGAACGGCTTCATCTGGGACGACTACGTGAGCGAGCTGCGGATCGCGGCCTGCACCGACCGTCCCGAGCTGGTCACCGTGCGGGGCGCCGACTGCCGACCGCACCTGCACGCCTACGGGGTGACCGGGGTGATCGCCACCGCCACCGTGCGCCTGGTGCCCCGGCGGGACTGGATCGGGCTGCTCGCCTCGTTCGGGGACGAGGCGAGCGCGGTGGCCGCGGGCCGTGAGCTGATGCGGCTGGATCCGTTGCCCCGCATCCTCTCGGTGGACGAACCGGCTGTGGTGGCCACCTTCCCGGCCGATCCGGCGATCCCGCTCGGCCGGTTCAGCGTGCGCGCGGTGATCGACCGGCCCACCGAGACGGCCGCCCGCGCCGCCGTCACCGCGCACGGCGGGGTCGTCGAGGACGTGCGCGGCAACGGTGCCGCCTACCTGGCCTCGTTGTCGTTCAACCACATCACGCACCGGGCACGCAAGGCCCGGCCGGAGCTGTGCCACCTGCAGATCGCCGGGGACGCCATGATCACCCGCGGCGAGGAGCTGCGCGCGCTGCTGCCGGACACCATGGTGCACCTGGACGGGTTCACCATGGACCGGGCCGAGGGGCCGACCTTCGCGGGCATGCTGCTGTGCCGGTTCGAGAGCGCCGAGAAGCTGTACGCGGGCATCGAGCGGATGCGCGAACTCGGTGTGCAGGTCGACGACCCGCACACCTGGCTGCTGGGCGGGGACCTGACCGCCACCAGGGCGGCTGCCCGCCGCTTCGATCCGGCCGGCCTGCTCAACCCCGGCAAACTGCCGTCGGAGTAGCAGACCGCGAGGTGCGGACCGGCGGGCAGCCGGGCCTGGGTCAGGTGCCGACGTAGGCCGCGAGGTGCTCGCCGGTGAGGGTGGAGCGGGCCGCGACGAGGTCGGCGGGGGTGCCCTCGAACACGATCCGGCCGCCGTCGTGGCCCGCGCCGGGGCCGAGGTCGACGATCCAGTCGGCGTGCGCCATGACCGCCTGGTGGTGCTCGATGACGATGACCGACTTGCCGGCGTCCACGAGCCGGTCGAGCAGTGCGAGCAGCTGCTCGACGTCGGCGAGGTGCAGGCCGGTGGTCGGCTCGTCGAGGACGTAGACCCCGCCCTTCTCGGCCATGTGGGTGGCCAGCTTGAGCCGCTGCCGCTCGCCACCGGACAGCGTGGTGAGCGGCTGGCCGAGGCTGAGGTAGCCGAGCCCGACCTCGGCCAGGTGGGTCAGGATCCGGTGGGCCGCCGGGGTCTTGGCCTCACCGGCGTCGAAGAACTCGGCGGCCTCGGTGACCGACATGGCCAGCACCTCGCTGATGTCCTTGCCGCCGAAGGTGTAGCCGAGCACCTCGGTCTGGAAGCGCTTCCCCTCGCACTCCTCACAGGTGGTGGCGACCCCGGCCATCATCGCCAGGTCGGTGTAGACGACCCCGGCGCCGTTGCAGCCGGGGCAGGCGCCCTCGGAGTTGGCGCTGAACAGCGCGGGCTTCACGCCGTTGGCCTTCGCGAAGGCCTTGCGGATCGGGTCGAGCAGTCCGGTGTAGGTCGCCGGGTTGCTGCGCCGCGAGCCCTTGATCGCCGCCTGGTCGACCGACACCACCCCGTCCCGGCCGGAGACCGAGCCGTGGATCAGGGAGCTCTTTCCCGACCCGGCCACGCCGGTGACCACCACCAGCACGCCGAGCGGCAGGTCCACGTCCACGTCCCGGAGGTTGTGGGCGCTGGCGCCGCGCACCTCCAGCACGCCCGATGGCGTCCGCACCGAGGGCTTCAACGAGGCCCGGTCGTCCAGGTGCCGCCCGGTGAGCGTGCCGCTGGCCCGCAGTCCCGCCACGGTGCCCTCGAACACCACCTCGCCGCCCTTGGTGCCCGCGCTCGGGCCCAGGTCGACCACGTGGTCGGCGATCGCGATCGCCTCCGGCTTGTGCTCCACGACCAGCACGGTGTTGCCCTTGTCCCGCAGTTGCAGCAGCAGGTCGTTCATCCGCTGGATGTCGTGCGGGTGCAGCCCGATCGTCGGCTCGTCGAAGACGTAGGTCACGTCGGTGAGCGCGGACCCGAGGTGGCGGATCATCTTGGTGCGCTGCGCCTCGCCGCCGGACAGGGTGCCCGACGGGCGGTCGAGGCTGAGGTAGCCGAGCCCGATCTCGACGAAGGAGTCGAGGGTGTGCCGCAGCGTGCCCAGCAGCGGCGCGACGGACGGTTCGTCCAGATCACGCACCCACTGGGCGAGGTCGCTGATCTGCATCGCGCAGGCCTCGGCGATGTTGATCCCGTTGATCTTCGACGACCGGGCCGTCTCGCTGAGCCGGGTGCCCTCGCAGTCGGGGCAGGTGGTGAAGGTGACCACCCGCTCCACGAAGGCGCGGATGTGCGGCTGCATCGCGTCGACGTCCTTGGACAACATCGACTTCTGGATCTTCGGGATCAGACCCTCGTAGGTCAGGTTGATGTTGTCGACCTTGATCTTCGTCGGCTCCTTGTACAGCAGGTCACGGAGCTCGGACTTGGTGAACTTGCGAATCGGCTTGTCCGGGTCGAAGAAGCCGCAGCCGTTGAAGATGCGGCCGAACCAGCCGTCCATGCTGTAGCCGGGGATCGTCAGCGCGCCCTCGTTGAGCGACTTGCTGTCGTCGTACAGCGCGGACAGGTCGAAGTCGGTGACCGAGCCCCGGCCCTCGCAGCGCGGGCACATGCCGCCGACGATGCTGAAGGTCCGCTTCTCCTTGACGGTCCGCCCGCCGCGCTCCATCGTGACCGCGCCCGCCCCGCTGATCGAGGCCACGTTGAAGGAGAACGCCTTGGGCGAGCCGATGTGCGGCTGCCCGAGCCGGCTGAACAGGATGCGCAGCATCGCGTTGGCGTCGGTGGCGGTGCCGACCGTGGATCTGGGGTCGGTACCCATCCGCTGCTGGTCGACGATGATCGCGGTGGTCAGCCCGTCGAGCACGTCCACCTCGGGCCGGGCCAGGGTCGGCATGAAACCCTGTACGAAGGCGCTGTAGGTCTCGTTGATCATCCGCTGCGACTCCGCGGCGATCGTGCTGAACACCAGCGAGCTCTTGCCCGAGCCCGAGACGCCGGTGAACACCGTCAGCCGCCGCTTCGGGATCTCGACGCTGACGTCCTTGAGGTTGTTCACGCGGGCGCCGTGCACGCGGATCAGGTCGTGGCTGTCGGCAACGTGCGGCGCCGGCGACTGCGTGTCCGTCCTCTTGGCCTTGCTCATCGTGTCTCCATGTTGTTGCCAGCTGCCGTCGCGCACCAGCTCGCGGTCGGCAGGTCGTTCACTGCGGCGGCGAGGGTCGGTCTCATCGGTCCTGGAGCAGCCCGAGGACGTTGCCGTCCGGGTCGGTGAAGGTGGCCACCCGGCGGCCGCCGCCGACCTCGTGCGCGGGCTCCTGCACGGTGGCACCGGCCGCGGTCACCTCGGCCAGCTTCGCCTCGATGTCGGAGACGTGCCAGTAGGCCACCGGCGAGGTCATGCCCTGCGGCCCACCGCCCGGGACCAGCCCGATGTGCTGGCCCTCGACATCGAAGCCGACGTAGTAGGGCCCCTCGGCCTGCGGCTGCACACCGAGCAGGGCGGTGTAGACCGCCTTGGCTGCCGCCAGGTCGGACACGGGGTGCAGCACGGTCTTGATGCCCTGGGTGGAAGAGCCGGTCATGGTCACTCCTGAAGACGAACGGGAAGCCCCGAGGTGGACGCGCCGGGCTGGTCGGCGGGGCCGACCGCGACCCAGCGCAACCCGGCGCATGTGCATGTCGGTCACACTAGGTGCGGCCCGGCGGACGCGCTTCTCGATTCCTGATCGGTCTACTCACCCGTTTCGCTACACCCGGCAAACTACGCAGCGTGACCGTTCCCGCACCCACCCCTTAACGTCGTTAAATTCGCGGAGGTCGAGCAGGAAAGGGACCCGGTCACCGTCGCAGCCAGTCCACCGCCCGCTCGGCGGCGAAACCGATGAAGGCGTCCCGCCGCGGAACCGCCGACCGGACGTCGACGGCCTGGGTGAACACGCCCACCGCGTAACGACCGCCGTCGGGATACTCCACGACGCCGACCTCGTTGCGCACCGAGGGCAGGGTCCCGGTCTTGCCGCTGACCCGCACCTCGTCGGTGGCGAAGCCCGACCGCAGCCGGTGCGGCCACACCTGTAGTCCCATCCAGCGTCGTACGTCCGCGCAGGCCGCCGCGGGCGCGGCCTCGTCCCGCCAGATCATGCCGAGCAGCCTGGTGATCTCCGCGGCCGTGGTCCGGCAGGTGTGCTCGGGTCGCAGCGCACGCAGCTCGGCGAGGCGTTCGGGCGGCAACCCCGCCAGCTGCCGCTCGTCGTCGGCATAGGACTCCCCCAGGTCCTCACCGATGGTGCGCAACAACTCCCCGCAGTCCTGGGGAACCGATGTGTGCACGAACCCGAGCCGCCCCAGCAGGGACGCGACCGCCGGCTTGCCCACCTTGCCCATGATCAGGTCGGTGGCCACGTTGTCGCTGATGCCGATCATCAGGACGGCGAGGTCGTACCAGGACATCGTGACCGCGTGCCGGAAGGTCGCCAGTCCATAGGGGCTCGCGGTCGGATGGCCCGGCGCCACCCTGACCTGCTCGGCGAGGTCCAGTTCGCCCACGGCCCCCTGCCGGGCCAGCTCCAGCGCCACGGGCACCTTGAACACCGAGGCCGTGACCACCGGCGTGGTCGCGTCGATGCCTACCTGCCGCGATCCGTCCAGGTCCACGGCGTGCAACTGGACCCGCACACCCACCTCGGTGGCACGGTCGGTGATCGTCCGGATCAGCTCGGTCTCAGTGACCATGTGGCTGGCCGCTCCCCTCTGGTCGGGTCAAGTGGTTGCGTTTCAACTGTTCTCGGCCGGTGCCAGCACCGGCTTGCCGCCCTGCGCCCCGGGAAAGGTGAACTGCGCGGCGTTCTGCGGGACCCAGAAGGCGATCACGACGGTGAGCAGGGTGGTGCCGATGAGGAAGCCGAACGCCGCGCCGTAGGAGAACTTGTCCGCCAGCCACCCCATCGCCACCGGGGCGATGACACCGGCCACCTGGCCGCCGAAGTTCATGACCCCGCTGCCGACCCCGATCAGCGCCGGCGGAAGCACCCGGAACGGGAGGCCGAAGATGCACATCATCGCCATGCTGAACACACCGCTGGCCAAGGTCTCGTAGACGGTGAACTCCGTTGTGCTGCCGGCGGAAACCATCAGGGCCAGCAGAACCACGGTGGCCGTCGCGATGGACACCAGGTACCACCTGGCCCGGTCGTGGAAGTACCGGTCGAACAGCCAGCCGCCCAGGATGGTGGTGCCGATGCTGACCAGCATCGGGATGGCGGCCAGCACACCGGTCTGGTCCATCGACAGGTGCCGGTCCTCGATCAGGTAGCTGGGCACCCAGGTGACCAGGCCGTAGCCGAGCATGTTCATCACGCAGAACAGCAGGGCGAACTTCCACACGTGCAAGGACTTCAGCACCTGCGCGCGGGAGATCTCCGGTGTCGGCGCGGCCTCGCGGGGCAGTCGGCTGAGGTGTTCGGGCAGCGCCCTGGGCAGCATCGCCCACATCGCGATGCCGATCACCGCACCGCAGCCGGCTATCCAGAAGAAGGTGTGCCGCCAGCCAACGGCCATCAGCAGCGGGCCGACGATCAGCGGCGCGAGACCGGCACCGATCCCGCTGGCGGACAGCACCACCCCGGTGGCCGTCGCCCGGTTGGCCGGGGTCGTCCGCTCCGATACGGCCTTGAGCGAGGCGGCGGGAAAACAGCCCTGGCAGACTCCGAACAGGCCACGGATCACCAGCAACATGCCGAAGGAACCGGCCGTCCCGGTCGCCGCGGTGAACACCGACCACAGCACGAGCGTGATCAGCATCGGCCTGCGGGCGCCGTACCGGTCGGCCAGGAAACCCGCCGGAATCTGGCTGACCATGTAGACCAGGGCGAAAACCGTGACCAGCAGGCCCTGTGCGGTCTTGCCGAGCCCGAACTCCTGACCGATCGACGGCAGCGCCATGCTGATCGAGAACCGGTCGATGTAGTCGACCGCGTAGGCGAACAGCAGGACGATCATCGTTATCAGTGCGGTTTTTCTGATTCGCCGCGGTGTCCATGTGACGTCCGCCGTCCCCGCCGTCATGGCAACCTCCGTGCTGATAGGTTGGCGCGAAAGGTACTTCAGGCACACACGACGATCGGAAAGCGCCGGACTGCCGTCGCGTTGAGGACTCATTCTGCGCAACCGGCGAATTGGTGAGTTCGTGTGATGCCACGAACCTCTGGTCGCTTTTCGGGCCGAACCCACCAACCGGAACCTGGCCTGGTGTGGCCGCGCTCAGTCCTCGTTCCTCGCCGCTGGCCGCGCACCCCCGGCCGGGGCCATGCCGCCAGCCAACAGCCGCAACTGCACCATCGCGGCGAACCGCTCCCCCGGGTTGGTCAGATCCATCTCGCCGACCTCGGCCACTCGCCGCAATCGGTACCGGAAGGTGTTGGGGTGCACGAAGGCCATCGCGGACGCGGCGACCACGTCACCGAAGGCGTCCAGCCAGCACCGCAGGGTGTGCACCAACTGGGACTGGTGCTGGGCGTCGTAGTCGAGCAGCCGCGCGACGGGTCCGGCGACGAGGTCTCCACGCGCGGCGGCGAGGTCGGTGAGTTCCAGCATGAGCGCGTCGATGTGGACCTCTTCCACGGTGGCGACCCGTCGCGGTCCACCGTTGGTGAGCAGCACCCTCAGCGCCCGGTCGGCGCCCTCGCGGGATCGGCGCAGGCCCGAGCCGTCAACGGCGAGTGGTCCGATCCCGATCGCCGCGGCCACCCGCTGGCCGGTGCGTTCCAGGAAGGTCGTTGCGATGCGGAGCGACCGGTCGCCGCAGTCCGCCTGGTTGCCTGGCATCGGCAGAATCCCGTAGGCGAACTCGCCCACGAGTGCGACGGCCGAACGTGGCTGCACCGCGCTCAGGTGCATGGCCAGCGCGTCCGCGATGCGCTGGCGGTCGGCGATCCGGCGCAGGTCCTGCTCCGGGGAGGGCTCCCCGGTCGAGCCGCCGAGCAGCCCCATGGCGAGCACGATCGCCGGTTGGCCCAGCAGGCCGAGCCGGGCGATCGCCTCCGGCGCCGCCGCGCCGCCCTCCAGTGCCGTGCTCACGAGCTCGGCCCGCAGCCGCCGTTCCACGTCGGCGCCCGCGCGCAGCCGGAGCATGTGCAGTGCGACCAGTTTGCTGGCGTCGACGAACGCCTGCGTCCGCTCCTCGGTCAGCGGCCCGTGCACCGCCGCCCAGATCGAGCCCAGCACCTCGTCCCCGGCACGGACCGCGTGCGCCACCCGCGGCATGACCCCCTCGGTGCCCTGCGACTCCGGCTCGACGTAGACGGGCACGTTGTCGCGGTAGAGCCGTTCGAAGACGCCATTTCGTTGCAGGGCCCGGGTGAACCGCTCCGGCACCTGGCGCCCCAGGATGGTCTCCACCCGGCTCTGGTCGGCCTCGTCCTGGCGGCCGGAGAACGCCAGCACCCGTGAGCTGCGGTCCTCGATGGTCACTGGCGCGTCCAGCAGCGCGGCCACCGCGTTGGCCAACGCGAACAGGTCGCCCGAGGGCATGCCGCCCAGCGTCTGGGGCGACACGTCGCCAACGTCCTCCTCGGCGAGCAGGGTCCTGAGCATGGCGGCAACCTGCGTCCAGGAGGCGCCACGGGCGAGGCCGAGCAGGGCGACGCCGGAGGTGGTCGCGGCCTGCCGGATCTGCGGCGTCGAGGCGAACGGTGCGCGGACCACGAGCGCCGCGGCGCCGCTCTGGCCGAGTTCGTGCAGGAGCCGGACCACCTCGTCCGGATCGTGCACGCCCACGCCAAGCACGACTGCCCGCGCCGGCAGTTCCGACTCGTCCACCGGGTCGTGGATCACCACACCGCCGAGGAGCTGCCGCGCGTTGCTGCCGTCGGCGATCGACTCGAGCAGGACCTCCCCGAGGTCCTCGAGCACTCGGGCCAGACTTGTGTGCGGCTTGCCAGGCACCGGAGTCAGCACCACCCGACGGTAGGCTCAGTCGGGCCGAACCCGTTGGTTCGGCCCGACCAAATCTAGCACCGGATTCGTTCGCGGCTACGAACCGATCCACTCCTGTGCCGTGCTGACCTCGTCCAGCAGCTCGGGAATCGGGGTGACGCCGAGGCCGGGTCCCGTCGGCACGGGCAGGTGACCGGACTCCAGCACGAACGGCTCGGTGATGTCCGTCCGGTAGAACCGGTCGGAGGCCGAGGTGTCGCCGGGGAGCGTGAACCCCGGCAGCGAGGCGAGTGCGACATTGGCGGCCCGGCCGAGGCCGGTTTCGAGCATGCCGCCGCACCACACGGGAACCCCGTGCGCCGCACACACGTCGTGCACCCTTCGCGCCTCCAGGTAGCCGCCGACCCGTCCGGGCTTGATGTTCACGATCCGGCAGGCGCCGAGTGTGATCGCGTCGGCCGCCGAGCGGGCGGAGACGATGGACTCGTCCAGGCAGATCGGCGTTCGGATGTGCCGGGCCAGTTCCGCGTGACCGAGCACGTCCTCCTCGTCCAGTGGCTGCTCGATCAGCAGCAGCTCGAACGGGTCCAGGCGGGCCAGTTGGGGCACGTCGGACAGCGTGTAGGCGGTGTTGGCGTCGACCTGGAGCAGCAGGTCGTCCCCGAAGCGCTCCCGCACCGCGCGTACCGGCGCGACATCCCACCCGGGTTCGATCTTCAGCTTGATGCGCACGTAGCCGGCGTCGAGGTAGCCGCCGACCACGTCGAGCAGTTGCGGGATCGAGTCCATGATGCCCACCGAGACGCCGCAGGGCACACGGTCGCGGGTGGACCCCAGTGCCGCGCCGAAGGACTGGCCGTGCGTGCGGAGCTCGGCGTCGAGAACCGCCATCTCCAGTGCGGCTTTCGCCATCCGGTGCCCCTTGTACTTCGCCAGGTGGACCGCGACGGAACTCGCGGTGACCTCCCCGACATGCAGGAGAGCCGGAACCAGGAAACGCCGCAACACGTGCTCGGCGGCGTCGACGTACTCCGAGGAGTAGAGCGGGTCCTGCATCGCGACGCACTCGCCCCAGCCCTCCGCCCCCGGCGTCACGACGCGGATGAGCAGCACCTCGCGCACGGTCTGCGTGCCGAACGAGGTCCGGAACGGCGCCACCAAAGGCATCCGCACACGACGGAGTTCCACACCGCTGAGTTTCACCAGGACCGCTCCCTTGAGATCACGTACCAACCGGCACGGTCGAATCCGAGGACCTCGCCCCCTTCGGCCATCAGGCCGCCCAACACCTCCCGCAGGGCCATCCGCCACGACCTGCCCTGGGCCGGGTCGGTGCGGCGAAGCGCCTCGATGTCGGGTGGCACGGCGACGAGCAGGGTGGGGCCGTCTGCCGAGCCGATCACCGGTCGCCCGTCGGAGGCGGCCGACAGGGCCAGCGCCGCACCTCGCTCACGAAGCGCGGCGGCGTCACAGCGAACCGGTTCACCCCGCGCGGCGGCGCGGACGGGGGAACCGGTGAGCTCCCAGGCGACCATGAGCCGGTCGGTGTCGTCCGATCCGTTGATGCCGTCCCGCATCGGGCCGTAGAAGTCGGGCAGGTACCGCGCTGGACGGGCGCCCAGCTTCGAGAGGTTGAAGTGGGCGTTGCGCCGCACCAGAGGATCGAAGGTCCACGTGATCACGGTGACCTCCTGGGCCAGTGCCCAGGCACGCTGGTGCAGTTTGAGGGCGAAGCCGAGTCCACGCCCGTGCGCCTTCGGCGCCACCCCCGCGATGTGGCTGTGCAGGCTCCCCTTCGACGGTCGGCCGAAGAACCCGAAGCAGGCACCCAGAAGTTCGTCGCCTTCGTACGCGCCGGTGACGTAGTTGCCCGCCGCGGTCATCGCCCGAAGCAGTTCCCCGGTCACCGGCGCGCTGCCGGGATCCGTGCGCCAGATCGACTCGAACAGGGTGGCGACCGCGGTCAGGTCGGCAACCTCGGTCAGTTCCCGGATTTCCACGCCCGCGGCCGAGGCCGCGGTGGTCGCCGCAGTGGTCGCCTCGTCCCGCACGGCCGCGGAAACGAGGTCTGCCGCACTCGTTGCAAGATCCGTCACAGGACTGTTCGTCATCGCGGCTCACCCCGCACCGGCCGACCGGGCAGGGCGTCGGTCCGCAACTGCCCCTCGCTGACCACGGGGACACCGGCGACGAACAGGTGCCGGACGCCGACCGAAGGCCTGGTGGGGTCGAAGTAGGTGGCGGCGTCGGTGATGGCGGCAGGATCGAGCACGACGATGTCGGCGTCCGCTCCGGCGGCGAGATGTCCCTTGCCGCGTGCGCTCGGCGCCACCCCGTCGAGAACGCGCGCGGGTAGGTAGGAGCACCGGCGGAACGCTTCCAGCCAGGTCCAGGCACCGCTCTCGCGCACCATCAGGCGCAGCGTCTTGGCGTAGGTGCCCGCGGTGCGGGGATGCGTCCTGCCGCCCGATGGCAGCGGCCACTCAGTGCTGTCACGACTGCCGTCCTGCCAGTAGACAGGCAGCGCGTCGCTGGCGACGATGGCGTCCGGGAAGGCAAGTGCCCGGTGCAGCATTCCGCGTTCGTGCGGGTTCTCCTCGTCGAGGAACTCCAGAATGCAGGGTGCTCCCGGATCGCTGTGCCGCACCTGACGCAGGCGAGCCTCGTCCGCGATGCGTTCCCCGGATTCGAGCATCACCACGCTTGACGGGGAAAGTCCCTTCATACGCAACCGATCCGGTTCGATGAATGCGGCACCGACCGCCGTGCTGCCCGCCCCGTACGGATAGGCCTCCACGGTCACCCGAGACCCGGCCGCCCGCGAGCGGTCCAACGCACCGAGCACCCGGTCGATGTGGTGGCCCGAGGTGCTGTTGACGTGGCAGTGGTGCATCGCGGCCCCCGTCTCGGCCGCGGCGATCGCGATCTCCTCCGAACCGTCGGCCGGGGTGCCGGGGTCCACTTCGACCAGCTCGCGGACGTGCGTGTACGTGGGGACCCCGGCAACAGCGGCCAACCGCGCGACGGCGAGGAACTCACTGGGGTCGGTGCCGGGCGCATACCCCAGCAGGACGCCGATGCCGAGCGCCCCCGCGGCCAGCTCACCGTCCAGTGCGGACAGCCATGTGGCGAGCTCACGTGCTGAGGAGGAGCGTTGCCACGCAAGGTTTCCGAGCACCGCGAGGCCAGAATCGATATTCGCGTCGGGCTCGATCCCGGCGAGCACCTGCGCTCGGGCGGAACCCCATGAGGCGGAAAACCCGTAGTGCAGCGGACGGCCCTGCGCGGCGGCCTCGGCGTACGCCCGCTCGATGGGCATCAGGCCGGCTTCCAGGTCGAGTGCGGTCGTGACGCCGTCCATCGCCTGCAACCGTTGCCCCGCGATCGAGTGCACGTGGCTGTGCAGGTCGATGAACCCTGGACCGACGACAAGGCCCGTCACGTCGAGGACAGTGCACCCCGGCGGCTGGGCGAGTCCGGCGCCGACGGCGGTGATCACGCCCTCGGACACGAGCACGTCGGCAACCCCGTCGAAACCAGTACCCGGATCGACAACACGTCCACCGCGCAAGAGCGTCTGCATGCTTCGTCTCCTCACGAACGCGCCGGTGCCGCGTCCGCAACCCCGCCGATCCCGTTCGAGATCACCCTAGGACCTCTCCCGGGAAGGCCGTTCGTTCGAGACGACGAATCCGCGACGGTGCGTCCATCCGCCCGGACGAAGCGCACCGTCGGACAAGGCCCCGTACCTGGGCGGGCGCCCGGTTCGGACTACCAGGGCAGAGTGCCCTCGGCGTCGAAGTAGCCCCCGGTCGGGCCGTCCGGGCCCACCTGTGCCATGCGCACGATGATCTCGGCGCCCTGCTCGACGGTCTGGGTGCCGGAGTTCCCGTTCAGGTCGGTCTGGGTGAAACCGGGCTCCACCGCGTTGATCCGCATGGCCGGGAACGCCTTCGCGTACTGCACGGTGATCATGTTGACCGCGGTCTTCGACGCCGGGTACGCCACACCCGTGTAGCCGTAGGCCGGAGTGCCCGGGCTGGTGACCCGGGTCAACGAGGCCAGGCCACTGCTGACGTTGACCACGGCCGGAGCGGCGGATCGTTGCAGCACCGGGAGAAACGCGTGGATCACGCGCACCATGCCGAAGACATTCGTCTCGAAGGTCTGCCGCATGATGTCGGCGGTCACCTCAGCGGCACCGATCACGGTGTTGTCCGCACTCCGCCATTCGCTGGCGATGCCAGCGTTGTTCACCAGTACGTCCAGTCCCCCGTCGGCCTCGATGGTCCGCACCGCGGCCTGCACGGACGCGTCCTCGGTGACGTCGAACTGGACCGCCCGCGCACCCAGTTGCTCGGCGGCCCGGCGCCCGCGCTCGGCGTCCCGACTGCCGAGGTAGACGGTGTGCCCCGCGGCGACGAGTCGCCGCGCGGTCTCGAAGCCCAGCCCCTTGTTCGCCCCGGTGATCAGTGTTGTGGTCATGCCCGCACGCTACGAACTGGAGCGCGCTCGAGGTCAAGCCCCGGTCGGCCAGTTCGTGCGTGCGAGAGGTCAGGAGGCGAAGGCCCTTTCCAGCCTGGGGATCAGGTCACGGAGGTCCTGTTCCCAGCACCCGCTGTTGTGGCCACCGTTGCACTGGGTTCCCCAAGCGGAACCGTCGCCGTAGTCGACGTAGTAGTAGGGCATCCGCAGGGCGTCCATGGCCGCCTTGGTGTGCTTGGCCGCGCCCTCGATCCAGAATTCCGGTTCAGTAGCCCTGCCACCGCCGTTGCCGACGTAGAGCGAGACCCCGACCCCGGCGAGCTTGTCCATGTGCTGTGAGGGATCGGCCTCGTTCCACCGCCAGTCGCCGTTGAACACCGGGTAGGGCGTGCCGAACAGGGCGTCGCTGCTGACCCCTGGCTTGTAGGGGTCGTTGGCGGGATCGCAGTCACCGGAGGCCGAGCCGCAGAGCGCGCCGGTCGCGTCGATGAGCGAGGCGACGACCGCCATGCGCAGGCCCATGGAGTTGACCGACAGATCGGTGTCCCCCGACAGGGAGGCGGTCTGGCTGAACAGGTCGGGGTGGTTCTGGGCGTAGTGCAGGGCCCCGAACCCGCCCATGGAGAGGCCGGCCACGGCCCTGGCCTTCTTGGTGGCGATGGTCCGCAGGTTGGCGTCGATGAACGGGATCACCTGGTTGATGTGGAAGTTCTCCCAGTTCTGGGCGCCGACCGCGGTGTTCTGGTCGAGCCAGTTGGCGTACCAGCCCCGCGCACCGCCGTCCGGGATGACGGTGATCATCGAGTTGGACGTGCTCAGCGCCGGGTAGTTCTGCCTGGCCGGGTCGTCGGGCGAACCGTGCAGGAAGTACATCACCGGGTAACGCCTGGCCGGGTCCTCGTAGTAGCCGCCCGGCAGAATGATCTTGATGTGGTGCTGCCCCGACACCTGGGGTGTGGTCACGGTGAGGACGAAGTTGGTCGCGGTCCCGGTCGCGGTACCGACCTGGGTGAGACCGTAGCCGTCCGTCAGTGGCGGCGGCGCCGTGCCGCCGGAGGCCTGTGCCGTGCCCGCCGTCATGACCAGCCCGGCGGCGGCCAGCAGTGCCACCGCCCTTCGCCAGCGGCCTGAGTTGCTCATCGCGGAACGCCCCTTCGGATGTCGTGACCGCACAACGTGGTTCTCAGGCAAGGACCTTGACCTCCAGGGCCGGTGAGGCCGCGATCTGGTCCTCGGTGAACCGCTCGGTCACCCACTGCCCGGCCGAGAACAGCTTGGTCTGGTCGGCGTGGTGCGGCGAGTTCGGGTTGGCCGACTGGGAGTAGGTCAGCAGCGAGGAGGTCTGCGGCGGGCCGTCGGCGGTGAACCGCACCTGCTGGATGAAGCTGGACCCGAAGACGATGTCCAGCTTGCCGTCCGCGCCCTGCCCCGGAGCGATCACGTTCAGCACGCCCAGTTCGGACAGCGAGCCGTGGATCGGGATCTGCTCACCGTTGCGGGTGACCTTCTGGACGTCCGACAGCGGGGCGTCCAGCGGGATGCCCGCCTTGCGCAGCGCGAGGACCGCTCGGCCGAACGCGGCGCGCACCGCCGACTTCCCAGTGTCCAGCGAGTTGGGCGTGTGCACCGGGTCCGCGGGGTCGAAGGGCACCCGCCACGGCGCGCTGTCGATCGACTTCCCGCCGAGCAGGTAAGCCCAGTAGTTCTCGAACAGCCAGGACCCCCGGCTGTCCAGCGTGTAGTCGTGGCCCTTCCATGCGGCCAGGATCGGACACGCCTCGCTCACGTTGACCAGGGTGCCGTCCACCAGGATGAGCCCGCCGAGCAGCCCCTTGCACATCGTCACCGTGGCGTCCAGGGCCAGGTCGGCCGCCCGACTGTGGTCGGCGAACAACAACTGCCGCATGTTCTCGGGGGTGAAACCCTTGCCAGGCAAGCCATCGGTGCCGTTGATCCGGTTCTGCGCGGTCAGGATCAGCTGCTGGGTCCGCAGCGACCGGGGTGCCGCCGCATCGCCCATCACCCTGGGGTAGGACAGTGGCTGCTCGGGGTTGGCCAGCCACGCGCTGTCGTTGGCGTTGCCCACGAAGTCCGAGCGGATCAGGCGTGGCTGCTTGTGCGGGTCCAGCAGTCCGGGCGCGGCCGCGTTCGGGTCGTTGGGCCAGTCACACTCGCTGCGCTTGCCGTCGAAGATGGAGATCGGCGGCACGTTGGGCAGCCGCACCTGGTTGAACAGCAACTGGCCGGTCATGGTGAGGCAGGACTTCGCGTGCTCGTCGGTGATGTTCGGGGCGGCCTGGATGTCCGCGTACAGCGCCTTGCCCGTGCGGTCGGTGGCGATGGTGTTGAAGAAGGGGACGCCCTGCGTGGTCTCCAGGGTGTGCACGACCTCGTTCACGTCCCTGGCCTGGTCGAGGTGGAACCAGGTGTTCATCGCCCGCAGGTTGTCCATGTTCGCGTCGCGCACCGCGTGCGCGCTGACCACCCAGGGCAGCGGAACGCCCTGCACCGAGGTGGTGATCGGGCCGTAGCGGGTGGACCACAACGTCCTGGTGACCTTGCCGAGAGAGCCGTCCTTGTTCAGCACGTCGACGCTGACCTGCTGCGAGGTCATGTCCGTCCACTTGCCGTCCACCAGGTACTTGGTCGGGTGCAGCGGGTCCACCTGCACGTCGAACAGCCCGAACGGGGCCACCGTGGCGACCGTGTGGCTCCAGGCGACCTCGTTGTTGTGCCCGATGTTCACCGCGGGGAACCCGAGCAGGCTGGCCCCGGACACGTTGATCTTCCCGGGGATCGTCAGCTGGCTCTGCCACATCCGGTTCTTGCCCTGCCAGGGAAAGTGCGGGTTGGCCAGCAGCATCGCGGTACCCCCGGACACGCCCTGCGAGCCGACCGCGAGCGCGTTGCTGCCCATGCCCTCCCGGTGGCTGGCAGCCATCGCGTCGGCGATCTGCCCGCCCACCGCCTCCGCTGAACGTGGCTGCTGCGCAGCAGCCGAAGTCCCGGCCGGTGCCGCGTTGACCTCGCCGTCCAGCAGCGGATCGGCGCTGCCCATGATGATCTCGGCGTGCGCGTGCCGGTAGACGTCCAGCTCCGTGATCGGCCGCACCCAGGCCGCACCACGGCAGGCCGGGTCGGAGATGTTGTCCGCCCCGGTCTCGGCCAGGTACCGGTTGTACCCCTGGACGTAACCGCGAATGGCCTCCCTGACCTCCGGCTCCGGCCCGTTGGGTGCGGGCTGCTCGACAAGCCGCTCCACCACGCGGTTGTCGTTGATCCGCTGGAAGTACAGGTCGCTGTTGAGATTGGTGGTGGTGTTCTGGTTCTGCCCGGGACTCGCCTTGCCGTCGGGCCCCAGGTATCGGGACCGCTGGGCGTTGACCATCAGGTACGTGTCGGCCAGGGTGCAGATGTTGTCCTTGGCGGCGGCATAACCGTAGCCTTCGCCCAGCCCCGCCCAGTCCGCGGCGATGATGTGCGGGATCCCGTACTCGGTGTACCGGATCGTCGGCTTGTCCGGCCCGCTCGCGGCGGCCGTCGGCAGCACCTGCACCGCCGTCGCGGTCACTGCCAGCACCGCGACCACGGCCGCCATCGGCAGCCGTCGGCTCCCTGTCCCCCTGCGCGGCATCGAGCCGTCCCCCCTCTGCCCAGGCGTTCCTCGAACGCGGGAACCCTACAGAGGGCCGATGAAATCTCGATGAATCCCGGCGCGTACCTGGCTGGTCTGCCCGGGCGGCGGCGCCCGGGCAGACCAGCAGCGATCAGGCCTTGCTGATGGCCTCGATGATCCGCGGCCGCAGCTCGGCGGCGCTCACCACGGCGTCGACCGAGCCGACCTCGACCGCGCGGTGCACGCTGTGCACCCGGTCGAACTCGGTGGCCACCTCGGACAGCTTCTCCGCGCGCACGGAGGTCCGCACCTCGGCCAGCTTCGCGTTCAGCTCGGCACGTTCCGCGCCCGTGGTCTCGGCCAGCCGCGCCTCCAGGTCGGCGACCCGGCTGTCGGCGGAGGTGCGGCGGTTCACCTCACCGGTGAACACCACCGCCGCCGCGGGCGCGCCACCGATCACCGAGGCGAAGGACCCCTCGATGGCGAACACCGTCATGTTCGGGTTGAGCGCCTTGGAGAACACCACGAACGCGCCGCCGTGGTACCGGGAGATCACACTGAACACGATCGGGCCCTCGAAGTTCACGATGGCCCGGCCGATCTCGGCGCCGTACTCCAGCTGGAGTTTGCGCATCGACTCCGGCGAGCCGTCGAAGCCGGACAGGTTGGCCAGCACCACCAGCGGCCGGTTGCCGCTGGCCGCGTTGATCGCCCTGGCCGCCTTCCGCGAGGACTGCGGGAACAGGGTGCCCGCGGTGTAGGTGTCCGGCCCGTCGGTGGGAGGGAAACCACGGCGCTGCACCGAACGGGACTCGATCCCGAGCAGGCACACCGGCCGCCCGCCCAGATGCACGTCCTGCACCACGGCGGTGTCCGCGTCGGCCATGCCCGCCCAGCGCTCCAGCACCGCGTGGTCCTGGTCGGCCACCGCACGCATCACCGTGCGGATGTCGAACGCCTTCTTGCGGTCCGGGTTCGCGGTGGCCGAGAAGATCTCGCCCACGGTGCTGAAGTCGCTGCCCGGAGCCGAGTGCGGGAAGTCCGAGATGTCCCGGTCGTGCGGGTCGGTGGTGTCCGCGTGCCGCGGCCCCTGCTCACCCGGCACGACGTAGGTGTGGTCGTAGTGGGACATCAGCACGTCCCGCGCGGCGGTCAGGTTCGGCGCCCAGTACTGGGCCTGCCCGTTCGGGCCCATCACCCGGTCGTAACCGCCGATGCCGAAGTTGTCCTCGGCCGACACGCCACCGGAGAAGTCCAGCGACTGCTTGCCGGTCAGCACCATCGCCGAGTCCGGGGTCATCACCAGGATGCCCTTGGTGTGCATGAGCATCGTCGCCTCGGCGTTCCAGTACGGCTGCGCACCGACGTTGATGCCCGCGACCACGACGTTGATCTCGCCGCCGTCCTGGGTGAACTCCACGATCCGCTTGAGCGCCGCGGCCACCCAGTCCATGTTCTCCGTGCCGGACTCCATGGAGATCCGGGCGCCCGCGGACAGCGCATACCACTCCAGCGGCACCTGCATCCGCTCGGCCAGGTCCAGCGCGGCGATCACCCGGCGGCACTCCGGCTCCGACAGCGCGCCCAGCGCCTTCGTCGGGTCACCGAGCAGCACCACCCTGGTCAGGCCCTCCGGGTGCCGCTTGGTCTGCGTGGTGACCACACCGGCGACGATCGCCGCGGTGTTGCGCCCCTTGGGCCGGTCCACCGGCACCAGCACGTGGTCACCGTCGAGGTCGTGCTCGACGAAGTCACCGAGCAGCCCGGTCAGCTCGTACGGGTACACCGTGTTGCGGCTGCTCGCGCTGAGCACCTTCTGCCGGTAGCCGTCGAGCGGCTCGACCGGCTCCGCCGAGGGCTCGCCGACGGTCAGCTCGGTGCCGCCGGTGGCGTCGAAGGAGATGCGCACGGCGGTCTTGGTCAGCTCGCCGGTCTTGCGGTCACGCTGCCGCGCGATGAGCAGGATCTCCTCCAGCCCGGCGCCCACGGTGGTCGGCAGCACGCGCCCGACGATCATCTCCAGCTCCGCGCGGGTGATCTCGCTCGGCGGCCAGACGTAGAGCACGATCCGGTTGGTGTTGAAGCGCTTCTTCGAGGTCCGCTGGGACTGCGCGCGGCGGATCGAGTCCAGGCAGGTGGCGATGGTGTCCTCGGCCGTCGGCAGCGCGACCAGCCTGCCGTCGTGCTCGCGCAGCTCGGTCAGGTCACGCACCTGCGCGAACGCCACGAGGCGGTCGTCGGAGGGGTTCTCCCGCGCCACGCAGTGGAAGAGGTAGACCTCCTCGTCGGAGGACGGCAGCCGGGTGAGGTCGAACTTGTTCAGCCGCTCCAACTGCATGCGCTGCGCGATGTAGGGGTGCAGGCCGCGGATCAGCCGCTCCTCGGTCATCCCGGTGGTCGACGGGCGGAACGTGAAGTGGTGGTGCATCACGGCCCCACCGCTGCCCGCCACGGTGGTGGTGAGCCTGCGGACCTGGGTCGGCAGCGGGTGCGCGCTGACGACCTCCTGCAGCGCCGCCGCCATCGCGCCGGAGTCCTCGGGCTGCTTCTCCCAGGCCAGGTAGATGTCGGCGTCGATGGCGTCCTCGCCACCGGCCAGCTCCGCGAGCCCGCGCAGCGCGCTGCCCAGCGCGTCGAAGCGCACCGCAGCGGAGACCAGGCTCGAACCCGCGCGCTCGGCGACCACGAACGTGCAGCCCGCGACCTCGCTGGTGCGGACGCCGGTGAGCCCCTTGTTGCCGTAGTACCGCCGGGTCAGCACCTCCAGCATGATCGCGTTGTCCAGGTTGTCCCGGATGAGCCGCTGGCCGAGCAGCCGCACCAGCGGCTCGGTGCTGCGCACCATCTCGGCGACGCGCTCGGCGCGGTCCGCCGACTGCGGGTGCGCGTCCAGGTGGCGAAGGTGCTTGCGGACGCCTGCGTAGACGCGGGCGCGGTTGCGGCGCAGCAGCGGCTGGCCGAGCCAGGCGAACACCACGCCGCGCGCGAGGTCGGCGACCACGGGGAAGCGGATCTGGGTCGCGGCCACCAGCCGCTCCAGCGTGAGGCCTGCGGGCTCGCGCAGCGTCTCGCTCGGCGGCAGTTCCCGCAGCCAGGCGCGCAGCAAGGTCGTGATGACGGTGGCGTCCGCGGACGCGCGCTGCTGGGCCAGGAAGATCCGGAACACCGCGGCCTCGAGCTCGGGGGTGCGCTCCAGGTCGGTGACGCCGTAGTGCCCGAGCGCCTTGGCGAGCTTGGACTGGAACGCCTCGGGCAACCCGGCCCGCTCGACGTCGAGGCTCTGCAGGTAGGTGTGGAAGTACTCACGGGCGCTGTGCACGTGGCTCTCGGCGCCGCCGTCCTCGCCCGTGGACCGGTTGCGGCTCAGCTCGGCGAGGTCGGCGAACACGTCGAGGAGTTCGAGTTCCTCGGCCAGCGGCCGGTGGCCGTCCTCGATGGCCTCCCGGCGCGCGGCGAGGTAGTCGTCGAGCACCCGGCGCTCGTCGTGCGGGTCGACGTCGAAGCCCAGCAGCAGGCTGCGCAGGTCCTCCTGGCCGCGCGTGGTGCGCTCCAGCACCGGGGTCTGCGCGGGCGCGGCGGGCAGGTCCAGCTCGACGGGCTCGGCGGCCGAGGTGTCCTCCGCGGCGCCGTCGGCCAGCGGCTCCAACCGCAGCAGCGGCGCACCGGTCTCCACCTGGCTGCCCACGGAGACGACGCGCTCCTTCAGGCGAGCCTTGAACGGCGCACGCAGCACCGTCTCCATCTTCATGCTTTCCAGCACCAGCACCGGGGCGCCCGCCTCGACCTCCGCGCCGACCTCCAGCGGGGTGGCGACGACCAGCGCGGGCGCGGGCGAGCGAACCACACCGCCCTCGTCGAGACTGACCCGGTGCGCCACGCCGTCCACCTCGACCAGGTGGATCGGCCCGTGCGTGCCGATGAGCAGGGCGTACCGGGCGCCGTTGACGAGGATCTGCCCGGTGTGCTGGTCGAAGCGGTCGAGCTCGACGTCGGCGGTACGGACCTGCTCGCCCGCTTCGAGGCCGACCCGGAACCGGTGCGCGCCGATCCGTGCGACGCGCACGCGGTAGCCGACACCGCGCAGCTTGAGGTCCAGCGGCCGACCGCTCTCGTGCTGCACCTGCGGGCGCCCGCCGAACGCGGTGGACAGCAGCCGCTGCCGCTCGGCGCGCTCCTCCTCCTCGTACGCCTCGATGGCGGCGGCCGCCAGCGCGACGGCGGAGTGCCGGTGCGAGACGAGCCTGCCCTCGCCGCGGACGCGGTCGATCCAGCCGGTGTCCGCGCTGGCGTCGATCACCTCGGGCTGGTCGAGCAGGTCGAGCACGAAGCTCTTGTTCGTCGCGCCGCCCTCGATGATCACCTTGGTCTGCGCCATCGCCCGGCGCAGCCTGCCCAGCGCCTCGTCCCGGTCGCGGCCGTAGGCGATGACCTTCGCGATCATCGAGTCGAAGTCGGCGGGGATGGTGTCGCCCTCGCTGACGCCGGTGTCCACCCGGATGCCCGGCCCGGCGGGCAGGTCCAGCCGCACGATGCGGCCCGGTGAGGGCGCGAAGTCGCGGTCCGGGTCCTCGGCGTTGAGCCGGGCCTCGATGGCGTGCCCGAGCTCGGCGGGCGGCCTGCCCTCCAGCCGCCCGCCCGAGGCCACGTGCAGCTGCGCCTTCACCAGGTCCATCCCGGTGGTCAGCTCGGTGATCGGGTGCTCCACCTGGAGGCGGGTGTTGACCTCGAGGAACGCGAACAGCTTGTCGCCGGGGTGGTAGAGGAACTCCACGGTCGCCGCGCCGCGGTAACCGACCGCGACCGCCAGCCGCTCGGCCGAGGACTTCAGCTCGGCCGTCTGCACCGGGCTGAGCACCGGCGAGGCCGACTCCTCGATGACCTTCTGGTTGCGCCGCTGCACGGAGCAGTCGCGGACGCCGAGCGCCCAGGCGGTGCCCTGGCCGTCGGCGATCACCTGGACCTCGACGTGCCGGGCGCCGGTGACCAGGCGCTCCAGGAACACGACGCCGCTGCCGAACGCGCGGGCGGCCTCCTGGCTGGTGCGCTCGTAGGCGTCGACGAGCTCGGCCTCACTGGTGATCACGCGGATACCGCGCCCGCCGCCGCCCGCGGTCGCCTTGAGCATCAGCGGGTAGCCGACCTCGGCCGCCGAGGCCTTGGCGGCGTCCAGGGTCTCGACCGCGCCTCGGCTCCACGGCGCGACCGGCACGCCGACCTCCTCGGCGATCAGCTTCGCGCCGATCTTGTCGCCGAGCTTGCGCATGGCATCCGCGCTCGGTCCGACGAAGGTGACCCCGACCTTCTCGCACAGCTCCGCGAACGCCGGGTCCTCGGCGACGAACCCCCAGCCCACCCACGCCGCGTCCGCGCCGCTCTCGCGCAACGCCCGCTCCAGTACCGCCAGGTCCAGGTAGGGCCGGGCGGAGGCCGGGCCGAGGTCGTAACCCAGGTCGGCCTCGCGGACGAAGGTGGCCGTGCGGTCGGCGTCGGTGTAGAACGCGACGGTCTCGATCCGCGTCCCGGTCTCCGCGGCGAGCTCCCGGACGGCGTGGATCAACCGCATCGCGGCCTCTCCGCGGTTGACGATGGCGACACGACTGAACACCGACCGAGCCTCCTGCGATAGACACGTGGTGGGCTGGCACGCCCACGCCTGCAGTGAACATTCTCGTGTACCGGCCGCTAGCGGAATGCTGCAATCGACCGTGTCGGGTGCCGGATTTTGTGGAGACCCGCCAAAGGATGATCTCGATCACGTGCGGGCGGAGGTGCGCCGCCGGTCTTTGACGGGGTTTTCGGCGCAGGTGACCGTCATCCCGTCCGCCCTGGTCAGTGGCCGCTCGTGCGCCGTCCGGAGCCACACCTCCCCGACCGGCAACGAGACAATCCGGACAGGGGTGCCGTCACGGCTTGAGCTGGTCGGCCTCCCGGACCTCGTGGAGGTGGATCAGCACCTTGAAGGCGCGGGCAAGCGCGAGGTCGGCGGGATCGACGGGGTACATCGTGCCGATGTTGCGCGTGGGTCGGGCCAGGTCCAGCCAGGCGCGCGCGGCGGCCGGGGCGTTGCGGAGGTCGAGGTAGTAGTTGCGGTAGCGGACCTGGTCCAGGGTGTACTCGTTCGTCCCGGGCTCGGCGGCGCCCACGGTGAACTTCTTCCAGTCGCCGCCGAGGGCCGCGTCCTTGGACAGGAAGGAGCCCTGGTTGAAGGTGAGGCCGATGGCGAGGTAGTCCGCGCCCATCGTGTCGCGCAGGAAGGACCCCTGCGTCTTGGGGTACATCACAGGATCGCTGGCGAGGTAGCCGACGTGGCTGTTCTGCGCCGACAGCAGCACCTTGTGGCCGGTCCGCCGCTGCCACCAGGTGACGTTCTGAGCCATCACCTCGTCACGGAAGCGCTGGGCGGCGGCCACCGAGTCCGGGTCGGCCACGTCTATGGTGAGGAACCTGGCGGTCTGGGCGATGGACCGGGCGTTCTGCACGGCCCACTCGGAGGCCTCCGCGTCGGAGCCCTGCTGGCTACTGACCAGTTCCAGCGCCTGCTGTGCGTTGACGGCGAGCCGCTGTCGTTCCACCAGCGGCTTGCCCAGGTAGGCGAAGACGTCCTCGATCGGGCGCAGACCGGTGTAGAGCTCGTTGAGCCGAGGCAGCGACTCCGGGTGGTTCTGCCGCACGTAGCCGGTCACCCGGCCGAAGAACTCCTCGCTCAGCGTGGGGGCTCCGACGTCGTCGCCGATGAAGTGGACGGTGTGGCCCGGGTGGCGGCGGTTGTAGTCGCGCATCCACTCGATGAGGCTCAGGAACTCCTCGCGGTCCCACGGGGAGTTGGCCAGCGTCTCCTTGGCGATCGCGCGGGCCTCGCCCTTGCCGGTCTGGAGGTACTCGTCGATCCGGAGGCCCGCGGACCAGCTCAGCTCCAGGGCGAAGGTGGTGAAGCCCCTCTCCTCGACGAGGTAGCGGAACACCCGCTGCTTCATGGTGAAGAACTCGTGCGAGCCGTGGGTGGCCTCGCCCAGGCCGACTACCTTGGCGTCGCCGATCATCACGCCCAGGGCGCGCAGGTCGGCCGTGTTCCTCCCGGGCTCGGTCGAGCGCAGCGGGTGGGCCGCCCGCTGGAGTGCGCGGACCGGGTTCTGCTCCCCGCCGACCGGGGCAGCCTGGGCCGCTGTCGGGGCGAGGACCGCTCCCGCGGCGATCACCGCCGCCGTCAGCAGTCCCCGCCGCCTGATGCGCTTCCGGTTCCCAGCCATGCTGTCTACCCCTCACCGTGCGTGTGCGAACTCGGGAAGGAGCATCGCCTGCGATTCCACTGCCGCGCGCTGGGGCCAGCTTGCGTCTTCCTCCGGGGGCCAGCCCCAGGTGCCGAGCCGCTCAGGAGGATCGCGTGAGCTGGCGCCTGAGGGCGGTTCGGCCGCCGAACTCCGCCATGACCACCTGGCCCTGCTCGTCACGCAGGAAGCGGGTACCGGGCCTGCGGGTGTCGGCCGCCCTGGCCACCACGTCCTCGCCGACGAAGGCGACCTCGAAGGCGGGTGGGGAGTCGGCCAGGTTCTCGCCCAGGACCATCCGCGCCCACAGCGAGCCGTCCCGGACGGTGAACTCGCACGCCAGCTCCCCCGTTTCGTACCGTCCGGCGTAGTGGGCCAGTCGCTCCGGTGACCGCGGCAGCGTCGGCTGGCTCTCAACCGGGGGCAGGCCGACCAGGTTCTCCAGGCACCAGTCGACCACCTTGGGCCCCAACGCCGAGCCACCGGCGCTGTTGGTCAGCACGGTGACGGCGAACCCCTCGCTGGGCAGCGTGACGAACTCCGACACCTGGAGGTTGCTCACGTTGCCGCCGTGCCGAACCAGTTCCGCGTCGCCGTGCCGGGTGCGCAGCCAGCTCAGCCCGACCTCCTCGAAACCGAGTGCGGCCCTGCGTTGCGGCCGCCACAGTGCGGCCCTGGTGGAGTCGCTGATCGGCGGTGTGCCGTTGGCCTGTCCCGTCAGGAAGAACCGCGCCCAGCTCAGCTGATCGCGAACCGAGGACCACAGTCCACCGGCCGGCCCGGCCGCGCGTGACAGGCCCACGGTGTGCGCGACGGCGGGCACCCCCTCGCGCACCGTGTGACCGACCGCGTGCCTGCGGGTGAGCACCTCCCACGGCAGGAACATCGAATCGTCCATACCCAGCGGTTCCAGCAGCCGAGCACGGACGAGATCCTCGAACGGGGTGTCCGCCACCACCTCCGCCACCCGGCCGGCCAGCATGAACCCGGTGTTGCTGTAGGAGAACACCGCACCGGCCGGGAACACCTGCGGCAGCACGTCGAACTGCTCGACGGCGGCGGCGAGGGCACCTGTCCCCCAGCCGGTGTCGATGTCCACGTCCCCCAGGAATCCGGCCGAGTGGGTGAGCAGGTGCCGCACTGTGATCGTCTTCCGCGCGAGCGGATCGGCCAGCCGGAGGTCGGGGAGGTACTCCACGATCGGCTCGTCCAGTGCCAGCAGGCCGTCCTCGGCCAGGGCCAGCACCACGGCCGCGGTGAACGTCTTGCTCGTCGAGCCGATCATGAACAGCGTGTCGCCGTCCACCGGCAGCGCGGTATCCACATTGGACACTCCCGTGGCCAGCACCGACTCCTCGCCGCCGTGCAGGACGCCCACCACGGCTCCCGGCACGGCGGCCTCCGCCGCCCACTGGTCGAGCAGGACCTGGAGTTCCTGGCTGGCCTTCGGCATTCCCGCCGCCCCTCACACCGTTGTTGTGCTGACCTCGCCATCGTTTCACCGAGGCGCCGCAACCGGTTCGTTGGCGACGAGGAATCGAGGCGGTCCGCTTCGTCGGTCCACGCGAGGATGTCGCCGCGTTGGGCAGGTAGGCGGCTGCCGTACTAGTCGGCGGGGTTGATCGATGGTCCTTCGTAGAGGAGCACATCGGCGCTGTCGTAGACCCGAACCCTGACCTTCGACATTTCCGTTCGCGACTCCGACATCAGCTTCTCGAACTCGGCCCGGCCCTCCTCGGAGGTGCTCTCAGTGGCCTCCAGCCTTTCCCTCGCGTTGCGCAGGCACACCATGTCCACGACCATCTGCACGGCGAAGGTGTGGTCCACGACCTCGGCTTGGGCGACCGCGCCGTCCTCGCTGACCAGTTCCACCCGGGCGGCTTCGGGAGCGAGTGCTCCCAACAGCCGAGTGGGCTGGCCGTTGTAGGACGGCATCCACTGCCAGACCGAATACGGCCGCTGGCTGAAATCCCGGCTGTGGCCACGGGGTTCCACGTTCAGCCACACACCGCGACCGTCCTGCAGGATGCAGATGCCATCAGCCCCGGAGTCGTTGTAGGCCACAAGTGATCCGCTTGCCGCGGTGGCCCCGATCCGCGCACCGGGATGCCATCCCTCCGCGGGGTACGGGTCCACCTGGGAGCGGCGTGTGCTGTGGCCCTCAATGGTCGCGGCGAGGGCAGAAGCGAGTTGCTCAGCTGGTGATGTCAAGGTGGACTGTCTCTCCTCAGGTCAACGAGTATCACAACGCTCAGGCACAGGACGATCGTTCGTCCACATTGGCACTGCTCGACGGCAGCCACATCCGGGACATTCCCTGAGTTTCCCAAACCAGGGCCGGATTCCCGCTGCCCGCCGATTCCACGAACCGCGGCCGCACTGCCAGCACCCTCGTTCACCTGAGCCACCTTCGGGTGAATGTGCGAGTTCGGATCCGTGCACGAGACCGCGACAGGAGCAACGCCAGCCACGACCGCGGGCGCCGACGCGGGCCGTGTCGTGAAAGTGCCGTTCAGGACACTGGGTGTCCTGAACGGCACTTTCACGACACCGCAGCCTCGGCCCGGACCGGACAGACCGGTCAAGCGAGCGCGACACGCCCAGTTCGCCCGACAACTTGATTGATTCCAGAAACTGGGCCAGACTCCGGCATGTGCCCACCACTTCGGACTTCGAGCGCATGTTGCGCGGGGCTGCTTTGCGTGTGACACGTCCCAGGGTGGCGGTGCTGACCGCGGTGTACGACCACCCGCACGCCGACACGGACTCGATCCTCGGTGTCGTGCGTGGGGATCTCGGTGAGGTCTCGCACCAGGCCGTCTACGACGTGCTGCGAGCACTGACCGCGGCGGGCCTGGTCCGGCGAATCCAGCCGGCGGGCTCCGTGGCGCGCTACGAGTCACGGGTCGGGGACAACCACCACCACGTTGTGTGCCGGTCCTGCGGTGCCATCGCCGACGCGGACTGCGCCGTCGGTACCGCACCCTGTTTGGCCGCGTCCGAGGACCACGGTTTCACGATCGACGAGGCCGAGGTCATCTACTGGGGCCAGTGCCCCGACTGCTCCGCCGCACTCGGTTCCTGAGTGCACACTCTGATCCCGGAAGGACTCCCGTGTCTGACAGCCCTGACGCCGTTGTTGGCGAGATGAACGACGAGAGCGCAGGTGGGTGCCCGGTCGGTGCCGGACGCCTGAAGCACCCGACTGAGGGCGCGAGCAACAGCGACTGGTGGCCGAACCAGCTCAACCTCAAGATCCTCCGGAAGCACCCCGCCGTGGCCAACCCCATGGGCGAGGACTTCGACTACGCCGCGGAGTTCCAGACCGTCGACCTCGACGCCCTGGCCAGGGACGTCGACGAGGTGCTGACGACCTCGCAGGAGTGGTGGCCCGCCGACTTCGGCCACTACGGGCCGCTGATGATCCGGATGGCCTGGCACAGCGCGGGCACGTACCGCATCCACGACGGCCGCGGCGGCGCGGGCGCGGGCATGCAGCGTTTCGCCCCGCTCAACAGCTGGCCGGACAACGCCAACCTGGACAAGGCGCGCCGGCTGCTCTGGCCGGTGAAGCAGAAGTACGGCCGCAAGGTCTCGTGGGCCGACCTGATGATCTTCGCGGGCAACCGCGCGCTGGAGACGATGGGTTTCACGACCTTCGGCTTCGCCGGCGGCCGGGCGGATGTCTGGGAGCCCGACGAGGACGTCTACTGGGGCCCGGAGCGCACCTGGCTCGGCGACGAGCGCTACACCGGCGACCGGGACCTGGAGAACCCGCTGGCCGCCGTCCAGATGGGCCTGATCTACGTCAACCCCGAGGGCCCGAACGGCAACCCGGACCCGCTCGCCGCGGCCCGCGACATCCGCGAGACCTTCGGGCGGATGGCGATGAACGACGAGGAGACCGTCGCGCTGATCGCGGGCGGGCACACCTTCGGCAAGACCCACGGCGCGGGTGACGCGGACCGGCACGTCGGCCCCGAGCCCGAGGCCGCTCCCCTGGAGGAGCAGGGCCTGGGCTGGAAGAGCACCTTCGGCACCGGCAAGGGCCGGGACGCGATCACCAGCGGGCTGGAGGTCACCTGGACCTCCACGCCGACCAGGTGGAGCAACGGCTTCTTCGAGAACCTGTTCGGCCACGAGTGGGAGCTGACCAAGAGCCCCGCCGGGGCCAACCAGTGGCAGCCGAAGGACGGCGCCGGGGCGGGCACCGTGCCCGACCCGGAGGACGGCTCGCTGACGCGTCCCCCGACGATGCTGACCACCGACCTCGCGCTGCGCTTCGACCCGATCTACGAGCCGATCTCGCGGCGCTTCCTGGAGAACCCGGACCAGTTCGCCGACGCGTTCGCCCGGGCCTGGTTCAAGCTGACGCACCGCGACATGGGCCCGATCCAGCGCTACCTCGGACCGCTGGTCCCGCAGGAGACGCTGATCTGGCAGGACCCCGTGCCCGCCGTGGACCACGAGCTGGTCGGGGCCGAGGACCTCGCCGCCCTCAAGGACAAGATCCTCGCCTCCGGGCTGTCGGTCGCCCAGCTCGTCTCCGTCGCGTGGGCCTCGGCCTCGACCTTCCGCGGCAGCGACAAGCGCGGCGGGGCGAACGGGGCGCGCATCCGCCTCTCGCCGCAGCGGGAGTGGGAGGTCAACGACCCGGACACGCTGGCGACGGTGCTGCGCACCCTGGAGGGGATCCAGGAGGGCTTCAACAGCTCGCAGACCGGCGGCAAGCGGGTCTCCCTCGCCGACCTCATCGTGCTCGGTGGGTGTGCCGCGGTCGAGCAGGCCGCCAGGAACGCCGGTCACGAGGTCCAGGTCCCGTTCAGCCCGGGCCGCACGGACGCCTCGGCGGAGCAGACCGACGCGGAGTCCTTCGCCGCGCTGGAGCCCACCTCGGACGGGTTCCGCAACTACCGCGGCAAGGGTCACCGGCTGCCCGCCGAGTACCTGCTGGTCGACCGCGCGAACCTGCTGACCCTGAGCGCGCCTGAGATGACCGTGCTCGTGGGTGGTCTGCGCGTCCTCGGCGCGAACCACAAGCAGTCCACGCTGGGCGTCCTCACCGCCACGCCGGAGTCGCTGACCAACGACTTCTTCGTGAACCTGCTCGACATGGGCACGGAGTGGAAGCCGGTGTCCTCGGACGCGGAGACCTTCGAGGGCCGCGACCGCGCCACCGGCGAGCTCAAGTGGACCGGCAGCCGCGTCGACCTCGTCTTCAGCTCGAACTCCGAGCTGCGTGCCCTCGCGGAGGTCTACGCGAGCGACGACGCGAAGGCGAAGTTCGTGCGCGACTTCGTGGCCGCGTGGAACAAGGTCATGGACCTCGACCGGTACGACCTCGTCTGATCCCGGTGTCCAGGTCGGCCGCTCGTCGGCCGACCTGGACATCCGCGGTTCCGTGTCGACCTGGCACGGAGTCCGGTCAGCCCTGCAACCTGCGGCGGGCCGCGGCCTCGCCGACCGTGACGGGGTTGAGGCCGTTGTGCAGGCGCGTGGCCTGCGCCCAGAGGTCGGCGGCCTCCTCGGGTCGACCGGCAACGGCCACGAGGTTGCCCAGACCGGTCTTGGCGCGGGCAACCTCGAAGGGGCTGCGACCGCGCTCGCCGAGTTCGGCGGCTTGTTCGTAGTGCGCGGCGGCCTCCGCATGCCGGTCAGCGCGGAAATGCACCCAGGCCACGCAGTTCAGGGACATGGCCAAGTCCAGCTCGGATCCGCGGAAATCCTCGTGTGCCCGCTCGGCGTGGCGCAACGCGTCGGTGAAGGCGCCCAGTTCGACCTCGGTCAACGCGATCCCGCGCAGGGTGATGGCGGCGTTGCGCGCCGAACCGGTACGCCGGTAGGACTCCAGGGCGACCCTCATGTCCCGCAGGGCGGCCTCGTGTTCGCCGAGGTAGAGGTTGACCCAGGCGAGGTTGGACAGCGCGCTGGTGGTGCCGTTGTCGTCACCGGCCTCGCGGAACAGGGCCAGCGCCTGCTCGTAGTGGTCGCGGGCTAGGTCGAGGTCGCCGCGGTCGGCGTAGGCCATGCCGAGGTTGTTCACCGTCATCGCCACGGCGGTGGTGTCGCCGACGGCCCTGGCCGAGGCTGCGGCGTGCCGGTGGGTCTCGATCCACGGGTCCCACAGCTTGGTGCGGAAGAAGAAGTCCCGCAACAGGAAGGCCAGTCGCCAACAGCGTTCGTGCTCGCCGCGGTCGGCAGCCATCCGGCACATCGCGACCAGGTTCGGCCACTCCACGTCGAGCCAGGACAGCGCGGTGTCCCACTCGGGGAACCCCTCGTCCGCCGACAGCGGTTCCACACCGGGCACCGGCGAGGGCCGGAACCGTTGCGGGGCAAGCAGTTCGTCGCAGGCTCTCGCCCGGGACAGCGCAAGCGTGAGCAGTCTGCGCACCGCGGTGTCGCGATCAGCGCTGGGCACCTCGCTCAGCGCGTGCTCAGTCGCGAACATCCGCACCAGATCGTGGAACTGCCAGTACCCGCCGGGCCGCGGCATGATCAGGTGCGCGTCCGCCAACTGGTCGAGCAGCCGCTCGGCCTCCCCGACGCCGACCCCGGCGAGGGCCGCGGCGCTGTGCGTGGCTATGTCGCGACCGGGGTGCAGCGCCAGCAAGCCGAACAGGCGGCGCAACTGCTCGGGCAGCCGCTGGTAGGACAGGGCGAACGCGGCGGCGACACTGCGCTCGCCGTCGTCGAGGGCGTTCAGCCGCGCGGCCTCGCCCGCGAGCCGGCTGGCGAACTCCTCGAACGTCCACGTAGGACTGGACCGGAACCGGGCGGCCGCGATCCGCACCGCCAGCGGCAGTCCACCGCAGCACGCGACGACCTCGGCCACCGGTTCGTCCTCGGTGGGCATGCGTTGCCGCTCCCCCACGACGGATCTGAACAACTCGACGGACTCCGCCGTGGAGAGTTCGGCGATCGGCACATGTGCCGCGTCGTCGAGGGCGTTCAGCCGATTCCTGCTCGTGATGATCACTCGGCACCTCGGTTCAGCGGGTAGCAGTGGTGCGACCTGCTCGGTGCTGCGGACGTTGTCGAACACGAGCAGCATCCGCTTGCCCCGCAGTCGATCGCGATACAGGTTGGCTCGACCGTCCTGGTCGGGCGGGATGTCGGCACCGGAGACCCCCAGGGTGCGCAGGACCCGGTCCAGCGCCTCAGCACTGGACACCTCGGCGCCGTGCAGGTCGAAGAACAGGCAACCGTCGGGAAAGTCCTGTTCGGCGTTCCAGGCGGCGCGCACGGCCAGCGCGGTCTTGCCCACGCCGGCCATGCCGGTCAGCACGCTGCACCCCGTCGCGGTCGCCTGGGCCAGCGCCGTGCCGATCAGGACCAGTTCCCCGTGCCTGCCGGTGAAGTGCGGTGTCGCCATGGGCAAACCGGAAATGCCGCCGCCCGGACTCGGCGCCGCGACGCGCGCCAGCTCCGAGAGCGCCCCCGCCGCACCGAGCACGGCATCACAGGCTTCCGCGAAGTCCCGGCTGGGCCGCGCGAGCCCGTTCTCGACCTTGCTCACGTGGCCCTTGCTGAAGTGGATTCGCTTGGCCAGGTCTGCCAGCGAGTACCCGGCGGTCTCGCGCCCCCGCCGGAGTCGTCTGCCGAACTCGCCCGCCCCCTCGCTCATGGCAGCATTATGCCCGTTCAGCCACGTGGAGAACTCAACTCAGAACAGCAGGAAAAAATGCGTGTGCACGGTCAGTTCACCTCCCCCGAGGGGCCTTTCGGCACCACCTGAAATCGAGGGAAACCCTCGGCGGTGACGATCCTGGGCCCGAAGACCTCGTAGCTATTGTTCCCGAACCCCGCGGGACCAGTCCCGATGGCTCAAGTGTGCACGCCAGGTACCCGCCAGCACAGGGCGCGGGGGTTTCCAGAACGAGTGGAAACCCAGGAAACCGCCATGAACAGCGGCGATGCGATTCGACTCGCGGCAGGTCACCCGGTACCGCTGCACACACGCACCCCCTAGAATCCTTCCCAATTCCGATTCGGAGGAAGCCGATGGACCCGACAATCATCGAACTCAAGGCCGAACTGCGGGGTTTGTGCAGGGGAAGGGGGGTGCAGGACGCGGATATCGGCGAACGGGTCGGCCCGCACCTGGCACAGCTCTGCGGCATCGGGCCCGGTGACCGAACAGTGCGGGTACGCGGCCTGCTCGTCGACTACCTGCGGAATTTGATCAAGGACCTGCCCGACGAGTTCCTGCTGGTCACCGTCGCGGCCTTCGGGCTCAACGACACCCTGCGCGGACCGTACCTGGACGCGCGGCTCGCGAAGGTCAAGGACCAGATCGACCGGGAGAAGCGCACAGTTCTGCGCTGGCTGGACAAGGCATGCCTGCTGCTCGCGCAGGGTGCGGTCGAGCGGGCGGAACCGGAGCGGACAGCGCCTGGTGCCACCGGTCCCTGGCACACGGCCGAGCTCCAGGCCTCGGTGGTGCTGGACCTGCCGGTGCCCGAGGTGATCGAAACGCGCAGGATCGTCGCTGATCAGGACGATCTGGAGGCGGTCGAACTCTCCATGACCCTGGAACCCCCGCCGGGGTGGACCGGGGAGGGATCGCCGCGGGAACTCGGGCTGGACGTGCTGTACGGCGGCTTGCTCGCGAAACGGGTCATGAAGTCGACCAGGCGGGTGGGGTTCGTGCTCCGACTGCCCCACCCGCTCGGCCGGAACAAGGAGCACGAGTACGCGGTGCGCGTGCGGTTCTCCCCGAACCAGCCGATCGCGCCGTACTACGTGTGCACCCCGAGCTACCCCTGCCGCCTGTTCCGGCTGCGCGTCCGGTTCGGCCCCGAGCGCGTCCCGGGATCGATATGGCGGCTCCACGAGGCCTTGGCGACCGAGGTCGGCGACTCGCCGGAGAACCGGAAACAGGTCTTCGCGGATCCGTGCGGGGAGGTGTACTCGGAGTTCTCCGACCTGGTGCCGCGCTCCTCGTACGGGATCGCCTGGAGCCAGGACCTCAGCCCCGTCGGGGGCGCAGGTGGCCGATCCCCGAGTTGACCAGCTTGTGGATCATCTCCGGGGGCAGTCCGGAGTACCCGTTCGTGCGGTAGGTGGTCCGGCAGACCGTTCCGTCGCTGTCCCAGGTCTCCAGTTCGACCTCGAGATCGATCATGCTGCCCTCGGTGATGTGCAAGGCCGGAAGCGGCTGGTCGGCGATCTCCTGCCCGCGATGGCGCAACTGGTAGTGGAAGGTCAGGCCCACCTTGCCGCCCAGTTCGGTCACCTGGTCCGGAAGCGCGAGCGACGTGCGCACGGCTTTCTCCAGTTCTCGGCCGGTGGCCGAGGAGGGCACCGCGACCGTGTGCGCCACGGACAGGGCCCGGTTGCGCACGTAGAGCACGCTCGTCGGGCCCTCGCCCAGGTCCACGCCCACGGGTGCGGGCAGCACCGGCAGCCCGACAGCCTGGTCCCGGCGCCAGGCCGCCGCGAGTTCGTCCGCGACCGTCTCCCAGCTGCCGAAGGCGTCCAGGTACCGGCGCATCGTCAGGATCAGCGGCAGCGGGGTGTCGTCGAGCCGCACCACGAACAGGAAGCAGCGCCGGTCCTCCAGGTCGCGCGCGAGCGCCGTGGTCCACTCCAGGTCCACCCAGCGGCGGCCCACCGTGTTCCGCGACCACAGCAACACGAAGTAGTCGGACTGGGTGAGGGCGTCGTTGATGGTCAGCACGAGGTCCTGGCCCGGCAGGATGTCCCGCGCGTCCACGAATGGGGTGACACCGCGTTCCCCGAGTTCCCTGCCGAGCCGCTCAGCCATCGGCCGATCGTTGCCCGCGAAGGAGATGAAGACCTTGGGTCGGCCGGACCTTGCGGTGAAAGGCAAAGCTCCTCCACTTGTCGAGTTCCCGCCGCAGGCGCAGGCGGGTCGGGCCCACCCCGGTCTGCGGGCCGGTGTCGCCGTGCAGCGTCCAGCAGGCCCACCAGGCAGGGTGGTCGTGAACGGTCAGGTCCGTCCGGGTGCGCAGGGCGCCCGCCTGGACGTCGAGCAGGGCGCGCTGGAGCGCCACGTCACGCGGCAGGTGGCGGATGTACCGCCCGAACCTGTCGAGCACGAAGGCCGCCACCCGGTCCTCGGCGACCCACCTGGACGCCAGCACCGAGGCGGCACCCGCGACCACCGCGGCACGCACCAAACCAGTGCGTTCCTCCCGGCCGCGGCGCTTGGCCATGCCGGACTCGCAGGCGCCGAACACCACGGTTCCGCAGTGGCTCAGGTCCATCCCCTGCAGGGATTCGGGCCTCAGGTGCCCCTGCGGGCCTTCCGGAGCGAGCTCCAGGTACGACTGCGCTGGGTCCTCGTGCGCGTGCTTGCCGTGGCTGTCGATGCGCACCCAGTGGTGGCGGTGGGCTCGCAGGCGCTCCCGCAGCTCACCCGGCGTGGCCTTCTCGCCCTTCAGCACGTTCCACCACTTCCAGGTGAAGTACCGGCTGGCCTTGGTCAGATCGGAGGCGGGCGGCCGCACCAGCAGCGGGCGGTCACCGCGTTGCCGCTGGGCGCGCCGCCGGAGCGGGCCCAGCGCGGAAAGGCAGGGCAGGTCGGACAGCGCGTACCGCAGACCGAGGCGCTCACCGGTGCCCGGTACCGGCAAGCCCGCGAACGGGACGTCGGACAGCGCGCCACCCGCCACGATCGCGATCCGGCTGACCCCCGGCGGGATCACCCGCCCGACCACCTCGGCGACGCCGATCCTCTCGGCGAGCACGGCGAGGGAGCGTTCGAAGCTGCCATCGCTGATGGCGTGGTCCAGGGTTTCCTCGCCCCAGAAGGCCTTGTGGCTGTCAACCGCTCCTTCGAGGTCTTTCCGTTCCACCGCAACGCTGACGTAGTCGACCCGGTCGCGGCTGACAATCGCGTGGTGGACCTGGCGCCGGGTCACGTGCATCATCCAGACGGCCTGGGATTCGGGCAGCTCACGGGTTGTCCCGCACAGCCACCGCCACGAGCCCACGGGGTCGTTGGGCCGGGGCAGGCCCCGGGTGAGCGCTGTCGCGTCGGGGTCGATGGCGCTGAGGATCGTCGCGCCCCGCGCCGCTTCCATGGCCACGACGACACCGGCCGCGGCTTCGGCCCTCGCTCGGTTGCGGCTCGCTTCCCCGCCAGGGGGCGAGGTTCCGGCGTGGCTCCGGTACGCCGCGGCGGCGGCGATGACCTTCTCGTCCTGTTCGGTACGGGCGGCCTGGAGCATCTCGACCCGCACCTCACTGCGCTGCCGGGCGGCCACGTCCTCCTCGATGCGGTGCGCCTCGTCCCAGCACTGTGCGGCGCGATCATCGCCTCCCTCGTCCCCGGCCAGCCGGAAGTACGCGTGGCCGAGCAGGCGCAGTGCGAATGCCCTGACCTCCGCCAGCGGGGTACCCTCGGCCCGGTCCATGACCGTGACGAGGTGCTTGACGGCTTCGACGAGGTGGACGCGTTCGCCGGTGAAGTTGTACCCGGCCAGTTCGAGTTCGCCCGTGACGAGGTGCCAACTGGTGACAGCCCGGTCACCGCACGCCCAATCGCGGACCCGTAGCAGTGTGCTTTCAGCCTCGTCCAGCCGCGAGGCACGGTCCTCGTCGCCGAGGTGGCGATCGTGTTCGAGGTCGTTGAGCCGGGTCTCGGCGATCAAGCGGTGGGCATGCCAGAGGCCGCTGTGGAAGTGCGGTGTGGCAGGCAGGACCGTGCTGTTCACCCTGGCCAGCATCTCCTCCGCCGCCGCGCGGTCGGGTGCCTGCGCGGCGGCCTCCGCCAGCCGTGCGTACAGCTGTTCGGCCGCCGCGTACTGGCGGATCATCCGGAGCAGCACGATGAGTTCGCATACCACCGGCAAGCGCTGGGCTCGATCGACACCCGCATCGTCCACGCCGCGCCGAAGTACGTCAGCGGCTTCCTCGAAGCGCAACTCGCGCTTGAACGCGAGAGCGAGTCGCAGGTAGTCGGCGGCGGTTCGCGGCGGCGTGTCCCGGAGTTCCTCGGGCGATGCCGTTGTCTCGCCCTGGTGCAGTCCGATCAGGACCCGGTCGTGGTCGATCCGCGCGACCCCGGTCTGGTTGCCCGCCGAACCAAAGGCGTTCTCCGCTTCATCCAGCCGTTGCCTGGCCAGGTCGAGGTCCCCGCGGTCGGCTGCGGCCAGACCCTCGACCCTGAGCAGTCGAGCGTGGTTGTCGGCGCTCAGCAGCCAGGTCTGGTCGCCGAGCGCGGCGCGAACCGACCGGGTGTCGGCCGTGGCGGCGGCGTGGCTGCCCAGCTTGCTGCGGATCTCAGCTCGCACCAACAGGATCACGGGATGCTCCCGGTCGGAGCGGCCGAGGTGCTCCTCACAGCGGCGCAGGGCAAGCGTGGTGTCCCCGAGCGCGAGCAGTTGCGCGAGGTGTTCGATGACCAGCGCGGTCCACAGCTCCTTGTCGGCGGCCAAGGAGCAGGCCCGGCGGTAGGCGTCGTCCGCACCGCGCAGGTCCTTGCGCTCGCACGCCAGCTTGGCCGCGGTGACCGCCCGCGCCAGCGGACTGCCCTCCACGATGGGGATCGGCCCTCCGTTGCGCGGAGTCCTCGGTGCCGTCACTGCTTGCACTCCGGCACATCCGGGGTGTTCTCCGGGCAGACGAGCAGGATCGGCACGACACCGGTCGTCTGCCCCGAGGCGGCGGGAGTTGTGGGGCTCGGGCTCGTGGTCTGCACCGTGCTGGTGGAGACCCTGCCCACGGTGCCCGTGGTGCCGCGCAGTGGCGGACCAGAACCGCCGGAACCGCCGGCGCGGACGAGCTGCCACCGCTTGCCCGCGTACTCGCGGAGGTCGGGGTGCAGGTCCACGGCCTTGGCGGTCTGCTCGGCCACAGCCGGAACGACGACCACCTGCGCGTCGCGGGACACCTCATCGGCCATGATCGAGCCTTCCCGCAGGCTGTAGGCCACACGGGCGCTCTCCAGCAGGTACACGTCCCTGTCCTGCCCCAGCGCTTCGCCGAGCTTCTCGTGTTTGACCTGTCCACCGGGTTCGGTGCTGACCTTCGTCTGGCCGACGTGCAGGATGCTCTTGCCCTGGATCTGGAACAGCGGTGCCGCTTCACCGGGGACGATCGCGTGGAGCGCGATGGGTGCCCAAGGCTCGAAGTTCGAGACGAGGACCACCCGGTCCGCACCGACGAGGGCCACTCCGTTGCCATCCAGCGCGAGTGCGCGGTAGTAGCCGTCCTTGGCCTTCGCCGCCTGCTGCATCGCCGCGTCGATGACCTCGAACTTCGCGAGCGCGGCCGCGTTCTCCGGCTTGCCCGCCAGGTCCTTGCGCTGCACTGCCCAATGATCGTCCTCCCGGTACACGGTGAAGCCGTGGCCGTCCGGGGTGGTCACCGAGATCTGCCTGGCGTTCTTGTCGGGTGCACCGGCAGGCGAGATCCTCGCGGGTTGGTCCTTGGTCGCCAGGCTGACCCGCAACCACTGGTCGGGCCCACCGAGATCGGGCGGCCCGCGCAGGGTTGCCTGGCTGAACTCGGCCGTACCGCCCTGCTGGCGCGGGGCACCGAGGCGGAAGGTCAGTTCGCTGCCCGGCGGCTTCGCCCCCGGGGTGGTCTCCAGCCAGGGGCCGTCGATCCCACCCAGCTGATACTGGACCTGCCCGGACGGGTCCTGGTGGCTGAGCACGGCACCGGAGCCCGGTTCCACCCCCGGCCGGCTCTGTTCCGCGTTGAGCAGCCGCAGTGCGTTGTCCACGACGCTGGACTGCCACGCGAGGGTGACCGAGTCGTGGTCCTTGCGCACGTCGAGCGCGCCCAGTTCCTTGCCCTGGACCTCGACCCGCTGCGTGATGTGCCCACGGTCGGCGGACGTGTCGTTGCGGACCTGCCGAGGAGTGCCCGCGTCGAGGTTGACCTTCACACCGCCGAGCGAGCCCACCTTGCGGCCGCTGGCCGTGGTCTCCACGGCCACACTGCCCTGGGCAGGTGCCGAGAACGTGTACTGGCGGTAGCTTTCAGCCTTGCCCGCGTCGTCCAGCGACACCTGCTTGAGGTGACCGGTGCCGGTCGCGGGGTCGTAGGCGGAGCCCTGGTCGTACACCCCGGCCCGCCCCACCGACGAGGGCAGGTCCGGGTGGTGGTCCCGCTTGCCCTGCCGAGTGAGCAGGTTGCCGAGCGAGACGCCGCCGTTGATCGCCGTGAACCCGCACTCCTCAAAGGTCTTCGAGGGCTTCGACAGGACCGCTTCCGTGTCGCCGGCCGAAGGGGGCGACACGAAGTCGATCGCGGACCGTTCCCGAAGTTCGGTATGCTTGGCGTACCACTCGGCAAACTTGATCTTGGGGTCCGCCGTGCCGCCCGTGTCCGGAAGTCGCTTGCCCGCCTTGGTGACCAGCCACTCCAGCGCGCCGCTCCAGCGCATGATCTGGTCGAGCCGTGCAAACTGGACTTCGTAACTAGCGACGGCATCATAGTTCTGGTCCCACCACGCGAGGCCGCGGCCGAACGCGTAGCTGGGTTCCACCTCGCCCGCGTCGCCGTTGGACTTGGCGAACAGCCGCGTCGCCTGGGCTCCGATGGTGACGCGGTTGGCGGTGTAGGCGAACCCGGATTCGTTCTGGCCGAACCACAGCCTTCCCGACTCGCTGATGGGTTCGCTGCTCTCGGGGCAGTGTCCCCAGGGGATCTTCGCGTCCGGGTCGGCGACGAATCCGGGGACGGCCTTGTCGGGCACGCCGCCACCCACGCCGGTGGACCACTGCTTGGCGATGTAGTCACCGTAGTAGAGCGTCATCCCGACTTCGGTGCCCGCGAGCGGTCCGTCGTACCGCGCCTGGGAATAGCCCGACTGCCCCTCGAGTAACTGCTTGAGCGCCCACAGCCGGGTGCGGTCCGCGGGCAGCCCCGCAGGCGGCGGTGTACCGCCGAAGAGCGCGTCGACGACCTCCTGCCGGAGCTGGTGCACCTCGGGGCTGTCGCTCTTGGCAGCCACCGCCTCCGCCACGCTCAGGCTCAGCCCGGGAACAACCGCCAGCACGTCGGCCGCGGTCTTCACCGGACCGGGATCCAGGGAGAAACCGGGTGACGGGCCGGAGGTCGCGGTGTAGCCGCGCTGGATGACGGCGACGTCCTCGGCGCTCAGCGGTGCGGCCGGTACATCCGGCCAGTTCCAGCCCTCAGCCCAGACCTCGTTGCCCCGCAAGGACAACCCGGTGAGATGGCGGGTCTTGGCCAGGAAGCCGATCAGCCCGCCCGCCTCGTCCACGCGCTGGGTGACGTACCCGTTGGCCGCCCGGACCTCCGGCGTCGCGACGGCCTTGCCGAGTGACACCGAGATGGCCCGTTGACCGGTGAGTAGCTCGTAGTCGTGCACCTGGACCTGCGGCGGATCCTCGCCCGCATCGGCGCGGTACTGGTCCACCAGCAAGCCGATGGTCCGGGCCCGATGCTGGTCACCACGTGGCACCAGCAGGTGCAGCACGCCCTTGCCGTCGTAGAGGGCACGTCCCGGCCCCGTGGGCTGCCGGGACAGGTCGCTCAGACCTGGGTCGCGCACCGGCAGTGAGTCGTAGGTCGCCTCGCGCAGCCGAGCCGCGTCCAGCTCCAGGTACGAAGCGAGCCCGGTGCGCGCCCAGTCGCGGAGCTGGGCCTCTGCCGTAGCCGGGTCCAGCCCGTCGAGCCGTGCTGCGGCCGCCGCGTAGGACAGCACGAATCCCGGCTCCGCGGGTGGCGCGGGATTGCCCGCGGGTGGCGGCGCCGACGAACCTGTGCACCCGGCAACCGCGGTCAACAGGACGCAGAGGATCGCAGCGACCAGTGTTCGGTTCCCACGGAACCGGCTTTGCTGGAACATGGAATTCCTCGGGTTCACTGAGATCGCTCAAGGGAATGTCGACGATAAGTCGTTTCGAGCGGTGTGCACGCAGCATAGTCGCCAGACGCGCCGCCGAACTGGTTTGTCATTCTTGTGTCTCCGTTGTGCCACAGGCATTGCACACTGTTTCGGCGGCATACTTCCGCGCCAGTTCCCCGGTGGATCGCGCCAGCACCTTCCGCAATCCCCGGTCGTCCTGTGCGCCGAGGGTGCCCGGCAGCGCGGCCGGGTCGCCGCTGAACACGAGGCGCCCCTTCGTCCCGATCACGACCACCTGGTCGGCGAACCTGAGGTCCGCCACGGAGCGCGCGGTCATGAGCACCGTGCAGCCGAGGGCGGCCACCTCGCGGAGGCCGGACATGACAGGTCGGGACATGCGGAGACCGAGGCCGGAGATCGGCTCGTCCAGCAGCAACAGCCGTGGCTCAGCGAGGGCCTCGACCGCGATCGACAGCTGCCTGCGCTGCCCCTTCGAGAGCTGATCCACCCTCTTGTCCACAAAGGACTCCAGGCCGAGCAGGCGGCACACGCGGGCGACCGGGGCGCGCAGCTGCCCGGACCGGTCCGGCCGGATGTCCGACGGGCGCTGTGCGCGGTCCGCGTGCTCGAGCTCCCTGCGTACCGTCCACTTCCCGCGCAGACGGGGGTGTTTCGGCACAAACCCCGTCCAGGTCCTGATCTGGTGCAGGTGCGTGCGCATGTTCAGGCCGTGCAAGTGCAGAGCGCCGCTGGAGGGCGACTCCCCCAGCAGGGCCGAGAACAGCGCGACCGAGCCGGGCTGGGTTGGTTCGAGGATCGCCAGCACGGTCCCGGCCCGCTGGGCGAAGGACACCCGGGTCAGCTCGGGCACCACCTTGTCGCCGTGCACCACGTGGCTGGACAGAGCGCGGACGAGGAGCCCGAACCGGTCGACCGGGGTCCTGATCAGGTGCTCGCCGTCCGCGCTGACCCGGAAGCGGTGATCGGCGAGGTAGAAGTCCGAACCGGGTTCGAGGTGGACCCGTCGCGCAGGCCTTCCGGCGTGGCAGGTCCGGCTACCGCGACCGAGGTCACGCAGCAGGGTGCGATCGCCTTTCCTGGTCAGCACGGCATGTCTTGCCGCCACGCCGTAGCCAGGCACGACCAGGTCGGCGTGGTCCGCGCAGGATCCGATGACCAGCCCGTCGCGGATCGGGTGGATTTCGCCGTCCAGCTCGGGTCTGGGCGCCTGGTCCACAGCGGGCGCCAGGTCGGGTGCGGGCGGCAACGGGGTTGGCTCGGCGAGCCCGGCCTGCTCCCGCAGCCATTCGGGCAGGGTGGGTTCGAGCAGGTCCATCGCCTGCGCCACCAGCCCGGCCCGGGGATGACTGCGGACCAGCTCGCTTCGGTACGACGCGAGTCGCCGGTGACAGCGCGCCTGCACGACTCGTACCCGCTCCCCCACGCCCTCAGCCTGTCTTCGGAGCCACGTCTGGGTGGCCGCCAGTTCCCGCTTGCTGTCTTGGACTTCAGTCCGCGCGGCCCGCACGGCTTGCCTGGCAGTCAGCAACCCGCGTGCGTGCTCGCGCAGCCTGCGTCGCCGGATCTCCGGCGCGGCACGGCGCTCCTCCCCCGGCCTGCGGTGGGTCAGCACCCCGTCCTCCGGCTGGACCACCAGTTCGCGAGCCCGTTCCCTGGCTCGCCCCAGTACGGACTCGGCCTGCCGCAGCCTGTCCAGCGCGCGGGCACGTCGGCGCTGGTAGTCGGCGTGGATCGCTTGGTAGCGCAGGCGTTCCTGCTCGTACTGGGCGCAGGCCCAACCGGTCAGGCGATCGCGGTGCGGGGTGGACAGCGGTGCACGACCGGGCAGCGGTATGCCCGCGCTGCCGTCGCGCCACCCGTGCCACCGGTCCGCCAGGCGCGCCACCGGGTCGTAGGAGGTCATCGGCCCTCGCTCGCCTCAGGCCGAACAGGTGATGTTCATGATCACCTTGCGGTTCTGGCCCGCCGGTCCCGGCAGCAGCCGTCCGTCCGGACCGACGTCGGCCAGGTGACCCGGCCAGTCGGTGCCGACCCCGCGGGCGGTCAGGTGATCGGCCGCCACCTGGAACTCGACCAGCACCGCCTTGACCGCCTCGGCTCGCCGCGTGGACAGCTCCACCCGCCCGGCCATCGGGCCGTCCGTGGCGGTCGTCCCGATCAGCTCGGCGCGGTGCCTGCCGTCCCGCAGTACCTCGGCGAACTTCCTCAGGGTCTCCCGCGCCGCCTGCGGGTCCCGGAAGGTGTCGGTGTCGGCGTTGAACGAGATGTTGTCCCGCTCACCGAGTTCCACCGTCCCGCACAGCTGGGGAGCCGGTGCCGGTGGCGGCGCGACGACCGCGACCTCGGGTTTGTCCTCGACGGACTTGTCCGTGTTGCCCTGGGCAATCGTGACCACGCAGGCGCCACTGGCCTCGGCGACGGCCTTCCACGTGTCCACCACCTTGGCGCGCAGGTTGTTGTCCAGCACCGGTTGCGGCGGGGCGGTGTTGCCCAGTCCGACCAGGAGCACGGTGCGGCCGTGCAGGTCGGGCAGCAGCCTGCCCTCGGTGAGGTACTTGGCGACCTCCGCCGGGTTCGCCTGGAGCAGGCCGTCCTTGGCGAAGTCCAGCGGGGCGACGGTCTGCAACCCCGAGTCGACCAGCACGACCGTTCCGCCGGGCTGGGTGGTCCTGGCACCGACGGACAGGGCCGTCAGTACGTCCGCCTGCGGGGAAACCGCCGTGATCTGTTTGCCGAACGCCGACTGCGCCTCGGCGAGGTAGCTGGTGACGGCCTGCTTCTCGGCTTCGGGGTTGCCCGCGGTGGGCGGCGGCGCCTGGTCGAAGACGATCCGCGGTTGCCCGTCAACCCTGATCAGGGTGAGCCGCTGATGGTTCTTGGCCGCCGCCCGCATCAGGTCCTGGACTTCCGGGGGCAGCTTGGGCTTGGGCACGTTGGCCCGCGCACCGACGGCGACGGCCAGCGGTGCCGAGTTGGACAGCGGGCAGGGCGAGGCCGGTGTGACGGGCTGGACCGTGGAGGGAGCCGGCGCGCAGCCGCACATCAGCAGCGGCAGAACGGCCAGCAGGGCGGCGGAGAACACGGCGGTGCGCTTCATGATCCTGTCCTGTGACTACGCGCTTGCGGGATAGGTAGGGGCTTGGCCGCCGGGAGCCGGTACGAGGTGGATGAGCGCGTCGGTCAGCGCCGGGTCCTGCGCCTTGGCCGCGATGAGCTCCCGCGCGTAGCTCTTGAGCTCCTTGGCGAACGCGAGAACGATCTCCCGGTGCCGGTCGCGCTTCTCCTCGGCGGCGGCCAGAGCGGAGAAGTGCGTTTCCGCCAAGGCTTTCTGCCGCTGGTACGCCGCGGTGCTCAGGGCGACCCGCTGGACCGCTCGATCGTGAACCTTGGCTGCTTTCAGGTAGGCGCTCTGCAACCTGTTGGTGGTGAGGTAGGCCCCCACCCCGGCCACCATCCCGCTGCCCAGGTAGAGGGCGAGGAAGGTCGCGGCGGCGGGAACGGCGAAGGACTCCCCCGACTGCGACTGGTCCGCCTCGCCCAGCGAGAAGTCCCCAGAGGTGACCGGCACACTACCGAACTTCAACCGCACCCAGGCGGCGAGCAGGCCCAGCAGGAGCCAGAGCAGGGCGCACAGCGGCGCACCGGCCGCGGGCACCCACCGTACCCCGGCCTTGCGGTCACGCAGCATCATTCCGGCGCAGTGCGCGAGGGCGAGCACGATCGCGGTGAACCCCAGGACCAGTACCAGCGCGACGGCCTGGGCCTGGTCGCGCATCACGAGTTGGATCACCTGGAAGAACGCGGAGATGTCGGCGCCCACCGCGAACAGCAGCGCGATGAGGTAGGCGTAGCTGCCCCTGGTGCGACCGGCCAGCAATGCCGTGTCGGCGTAGCCGGAGTCCGCGTACGGCACGCTCGGCGGTGCCTGCGTGGCACCGGGCTCCTCGGTGGCCCGCGGTGCGAGCACTCCCGGCGAGGCGTTGCCGTGCATCCTCGCCTCGGCGGTGTCGCGCGCCTTCCTCAGTTCTGCCAGGCGGAGTTCCTCGTGCCTGAGCTGGATCTCCAGCCTGGGCAGGGCCGCGTTCGCCCGGCCGGCCCGCACCTCCGTGTGCAGCCGGTAGTCCTGGTAGTCGCAGTCGAGCTCCCCCAGCCGCTGCTCCGTCCTCGCGTCGATCCACGAGTCCAGGACGTCACCGCTGGCCTCGTCCACCGCGCCGGGCGCCAGCCGTTCCACGTGTTCGGCGATCTCCCGGTACGCCGCGGTGCGGCCGACCGCCGCGGGCTCGAACTCGCTCACGTTCGCACCAGTGAAGTCAGCACGCCGACCACGACGAAACGCCACGCGCGGAAATTTCATGATTGCCATCGGCTTTCTCATGTTTGCTCAGCCACTTCCGTCGGCGAAGGAACCGCCGGAACGAATCGCTCGTTGACCTCACCACCCTGCGGATGGCTCCGGACGAAGGACGCCCAGTAGTTGAAGATCCTTCTCGTTCCGTGCGCGCAGGCCTGCTGGACGCGGCTCCTGGTCACGTCGTCGAGGATTGCCATTCCGGATTCGACGGCGGCGACCCGCTGGAGCAGTTCGCCGAGGCGCTCCTTTTCCTTCGTGTAGTGCTCGACCGCCGCCACCCGGCACCGTTCGAGCTCGGCGAGCCGCCGTCGCCGCACGTAGCACTCGGAATGCAGCACATCCGCCCCGCGCGCCCACCTGGTCAGGTCCTGGTCCTTCTCGAGGTCGGCAAGCGCCTGGGCGGCCAACTCGGTGCGCTCGATCTGCCCGTCCAGCGGCGCGAGGTGCTTCGACCGCAGCCGCTGCATCCAGGCCTGCTCCCGGTGGTGCCGCGCCACCTCCCAGGACATGCGCTGCTCGGTGAGGCTCACCAGTTCCGCCACTCGTGGCGTGGTCACGGTGCGCCGACCTGCCTCGGGAGCGGTTTCCGGCACCCCCACGATGCGCCTGCGGCCGTCGCGACGGCCGGCGCGCGCGTCAGCCCAGCGCGCCGTGGGCCAATAAGCGACTTGCCGAACCGACCGGCGCCGCCACCCGAGATAGGGGTTGTGCAGCGCCAGCCAGGACGGGACCAGAAACGATCCAGAAATAGCATCCCCCAGGCGAATGGCAAATACGTACTCGTGGGCAGATTCTGCATCTCGCACCATTTGCACATCAAGTACCAAATCAGTGCCATTGCTAGGACACGGTAGTGACATCCGCCCGGGCAGGCGGATCGATGACACTTCCACGCCACTTCACGGACCTTCCTGTCCCAAGCCGTCACGGGTCATAAGCTCCCGTTCAATCGAAGCGCGCGGAGGGGATGCGAGGCGTGGTCACCACGGAACGAGGTCTGGTCAACCCGGATCTGCCCGGACTGTTCGAGGCCGCGGACTCCGCTTCGCTGGCCGGACAGCGGCAGTACGCCGCAACGGTGCGGCTGCGCCTGCTGCTCGCGATCCTCGCCGCCATCACGGGGACGATCAGCTTGCGGACGGGCCCGGCCGGGGTCGACCTGGCCGCGGTGTGCACCGCGATAGCACTGACCGCCATCTCGCTGACCCAGCTCAGTCTCAAGACCAACCGGCCGGAGGAAAGCTGGTACGACGGGCGGGCTCTCGCCGAGTCCGCCAAGAGCCTCGCCTGGCGCTACAGCGTCTGCGGGGTGCCGTACGCCAAGCAGGACAACGAGAAGGACGCCGAGCACCGGCTGGTCGAGCAGCTGTCCCGCTTGTTGGACGAGGCACCGACCACGAGCGTCAAACTGTCGCGGCGGCCCGCGGTCACCGCGACCATGCACCAGCTGCGCGCCGGGGACCTCGCCACCCGCAAGGCCGCGTACCTGCGGTTCCGCATCGGCGACCAGCAAGCCTGGTACGCGCGCAAGGCCGAGTTCCACGAGCGTCGCGCGGCCCGGTGGCACACCGCGCTGCTGGTCATCGAGATACTCGGCGTCACGGCGGCGTTGGCCAAGGCGGCCCGGTTCATCGACCTGGACCTCGCGGGCGTCGCCGCGGCACTCATCGCCTCGGGCACGGCGTGGATCAACCTGCGCCAGCACGCCACGCTCGCGCGGGCCTACACCTTCGCGGCCAACGAGTTGACGATCGCCCACTCGCGCCTGGAACTGGTCGAGGACGAGCAGACCTGGGCGGTCGAGGTCGCCGACTCCGAGGAAGCCGTGAGCAGGGAGCACACCATGTGGCGAGCATCCCGGTCGCGCCCGCAGGACTGAGCGCGGGCCTGGCCGTTCAGTCGAAGGCGCTGCGCATCCAGTCCTCCATCAGAGCCGCCGTGTGCGGGGCGTGTTCCTCCAGCATGGTGAAGTGGTTGCCGCGAGTCACGGCGGCAGTGTGCTCGAAGGGCCACACCGGCTCCCAGTCCGGCGGCCACCCCTCCAACGGGCTGCCCGCACGCACGAACAGCGATGGGATCGGCAGGTCGGTGGGCGTCCAGTCGAACCTCTGGTAGTGCAGCATGGCGGTGATCCAGCCGTTGTCGCCGGACAACGCGTAGTTCGGGTCGTCCAACCGGTGCTGGAGTTCCTCCCCGAGTCCGGGCAACAGGCGGACCAGCCGCTCGTACTCGCTGGGGATGTAGCTGTCGAGCATCACCACCCCGGCGGGCGGGGTGCCCTGCTCGTACAGGTGCCGGGCGAGTTGGTGGGCGACCAGGCCGCCGGAGGACAGCCCGGTGAGCACGAAGGGCCGGTCCCCCAGTTCGGCACGCAGTCCCGCGGCGTGCACCTCCAGCAGCAGGTCCCGGGTCCTGGGCAGTGCCTCGTCGCGGAGGAACCCCGGCTGCCGCAGCGCGAAGACGTCCCGCGTACCGTGGAACGGCCTTGCCAGGCGGGAGTACTGCACCGGATCGGAGGTGCCGACAACCGCGGTGACGCACACCAGCGCCGGTCCCCGTGCGCCGGTGGCCAACCGGACCGGCCGGGGCGGTCGCGGCAGCTGGTCCAGCGAGGTGAACCAGGCGCGCGACTGCTCCCAGTCAGAGGTCCCGGCTCGGATGATCTGCTGCCTGACGTCCTCGCCCTCGTCCGCCGCGATGGCGTCGTCCTCGCCCCTGGCCAGCAGCTCCGCCAGGTATCGGGCCAGTACCACCGGGGTCGGGTGGTCGAAGGTGGCGGTGGCCCGCAGCCGCAGTTCCAGCGCCTCGGCGAGGTGGTTGCGGATGCGGACCGCGGCCAGCGAGTCCACCCCCATCTCCAGGAACCCGGCGTTCGGGCTGAGCTCCGCGGTGCCGTCATGCCCGAGGGCCAGCGCGACCTTGTCCAGCACCAGGTCCACCAGTGCCCGTTCCCGCTCCACGCCGGTGAGCGGGTCGAACAGCGGGCGCAGGCTCCCGGCCGGGGTTTCCCGCCGGTCCACCAGTTCCCGCAGCAGCGGCCGGTCCTGGGCGCCGACCAGGGTGAGCCGGGCGGGCACCAGCACGGGGTTGGCGAGGCCGACCGCGGCGTCGAACAGCGCCAGTGCCTCCTTTGTGGACAGTGCGTCGACCGCCGGGTCGAGGTGGCGGGTCATGTCGCTGCGCTCCGCCCACAGGCCCCAGGCCAGCGAGATCGCGGGCAGTCCCTGGGCACGGCGGTGGTGGGCCAGCCCGTCGAGCACGGCGTTGGCGGCGGCGTAGTTCGACTGGCCCCCGCTGCCCGCGGTGGCCGCGGCCGAGGAGAACAGCACGAACGCCTTCAGCGGCAGGTCCCTGGTCAGCTCGTGCAGGATGAGCGCGGCCTCCGCCTTCGGCCGCAGCACCGTGTCCAGGCGCTCCTGGGTCATGGTCAGCACCACGCCGTCGTCGAGCACCCCGGCCGCGTGCAGCACGATCGTCGGCCGGTGCTGCTCGAGCAGCCGGGCCAGCTGCTCCCGGTCGGCCACGTCGCAGGCGGCCGTCGTGGCGGTGGCGCCCAACTCGGCGAGCTCGTCCACCAGGTCCGGGGCGCAGCCACCGCGGCTGACCAGCACCAGCCGTCGCACCCCGTGCGCGGTCACCAGGTGCCGGGCCAGCAGCCCGCCGAGCGTGCCGGTGCCGCCGGTGATCAGCACGAGGTCCTCGGCCCCGGCGAACCTCGCCGGGGCGGGCGGGTGGACCCGCACCAGGCGGCGTGCCAGCACCCGGCCGCCGCGCAGGGCGAGCTCGGGTTCGTCGGCGGCCAGCGCGGCGGTGATCGTCAGCGGGGTGATCTCGTCGGCGTCCAGCAGCACGAAGCGGCCGGGTTCCTCGGTCTGGGCCGATCGCACCAGACCCGTGACGGCCGCGCCCGGCAGGTCGCCGACGTCCTCACCGGTCACGGCCGCCACCGCACCCGAGGTGAGGAACACCAGCCTGGACGCGGCGAACTCCGGGCGGGTGATCCACCGCTGGACCAGCGCCAGCGCGCGGTGCGTGGCTTCCCGCACCGATCCACCGGAGCCGGCGACGAGCACCGCCCTTGGCGCGGGCAGGCCAGCCGAAACCACGTTCTCCAGCGCCTCCAGATCCGCGAACACCGGGAAGTGATCGGTCTCGATCCCCACGGCCGCAACGACTTCCGAGGCAGTACTGCTCGCGGCGCGCACTTCGACCCACTTGCTCCGGAACAGCGCGTCCCGCGGTGCGTCACCCCGTGCGGCGGCCGGTCGCAGCACCAGCGAATCCACCGACAGCACCGGTGCACCTGTTCCATCGGTCACGGTCAGCCGCACCGAGTCGTCCACCGAGCCCCGGAGCCGCACGCGCAACACCGCCGGTTCAGTGGCGTGCGCGGTCACCCCGGTCCAGGCGAACGGCAGCACCGCTCCATCGGTTGCCGTGACCTCACCCCCGAACCCGATGGCGTGCAGCGCCGAGTCCAACAGCGCTGGGTGGACCACGAACCCGCGGACGTCCACCGGGCAGGCCACCTCGGCGAAGACCTCGTTGTCGCGCCGCCACACCGCCCGCAATCCCTGGAACGTGGGACCGTAGCGCAGACCGCGCCCGACCAGTGCCGGGTAGAGACCGTTGTGCGACACCGATTCCGCGCCCGCAGGCGGCCACTGCCCGATCGGCTCGGGCTCGGCGTGCTCCCGGCTCAGCACACCTTCGCCGTGGCGTACCCAGTTCGCACCGTCCACTTTGGCATGCAGGAGCAGGTTGCGCCGCCCGGTGCCGTCCGGCGCGCCGACCCGCAGCTGGACCGTGGCCGCGGCGTCGTCCGGCAGCACCAACGGCCGCTCCAGGGTGAGCTCCTCGACCACTGGGCAGTTCGCGGCAGCGCCCGCGCGCAGGGCGAATTCGAGCCACGCGGTGCCGGGCAGGACCACCTCGTCCAGCACCCGGTGATCCGCCAACCACGGCGAGGACGGCACCGACAGGCGGCCGGTCAGCACCAGTTCCTCGCTGTCGGCCAGTTCCACCGGCGCGTCCAGAACGGGGTGACCACTGGTGCGGGTCTCCCCCGGTGTCAACCAGAACCGCTTGCGCTCGAAGGGATAGGTCGGCAGCTCGACGAACCCGGGAGCGTCCGGCCCCGCCCAGACGGTCCACTTCGGACGCAGACCGCGGACGTGGAGTTCGGCGAGCGCGGCGAGAAACGCGCCACGGCCGCTTTCGGCTCGGCGCAACGTCCCGGTGACCACGGCCTGGTCGCCGACGGCCGCCAGCACGGCGGGAACGAGCACGGGGTGCGGGCTGACCTCCACGAAGAACGAGTGCTCGGGCACGGGGAGCCCGGCCACGGCCTCGTCGAACCGCACCGGCATGCGCAGGTTCCGGTACCAGTACCCGGCGTCCAGTTCAGTTCCGGCGAGCACGGTCGCGGTCACCGCGGAGTGGAACGGGATGTCCGCGGCCTTGGGCGACACTGGAGCCAACTCGGCGAGCACCCTCTCGCGGACCAGCTCGACCTGGGGCGAGTGGGACGCGTAGTCCACCGCGAGCTTGCGCACCCGGACACCGGATTCGGCCAGTTCCGCCAGCAACTGGTCGAGCGCGTCGAGGTCCCCGGCGACCACCGAGGACTCCGGGCCGTTGACCGTGGCGATCGCCAGCCGCTCGTCCAACCGGGGCCGCAACTGGTCGGCGGGCAGTTCCACCGAGGCCATGCCGCCGCGACCGGACAGCGTGGTCAGCGCCTTCGCGCGCCGGGCGACCACCAGCGCGGCGTCCTCCAGCGAGAGCGCACCGGCGACGTGGGCGGCGGCGATCTCGCCCTGGCTGTGCCCGACCACCGCTTCCGGTTCGATGCCGCTGGCCCGCCAGAGCGCGGCGAGCGAGACCATCACCGCGAACAACGCGGGCTGCACCACGTCCACCCGGTCCAGCGATGGCGCGTCCGGCTGCTGCCGCAGCACCGCCAGCAGGTCCCAGTCGACGTGCGGTGCCAGTGCGCGAGCGCAACGGTCGACGTGCTCCCGGAACACCGGAGAGGTCTCCAGCAGGTCCCCGGCCATGCCCGCCCACTGTCCGCCCTGCCCGGGGAAGACGAACACCACCTTGCCGGTCAGGTCGGCCACGCCTGTCACCAGGCCAGGCACGGCGGCGCCCCGGCTCAACGCGGTCAGCCCGGGCCTGGGGTTGGCGTCGAGCACCACGGCGCGGCGCTCGAACGTGCCGCGCGAAGTGACCAGTGCGTACGCCAGTGCCGCCGGATCCCTACCGTCCATATGCGACAGCAGCTGTCCGGCCCTGGCGCGCAGCGCGGAATCGGTGCGCGCGGAAAGCACCCACGGCAACTGCTCCACCGCGACGGACGCGGCTGACTCGGCCTGCGGCGCCTCTTCGATGATCACGTGCGCGTTGGTGCCGCTGATGCCGAACGAGGACACCCCGGCGCGCCGAGGTCGGCCCTCGACCGCCTGCCAGGGACGGTTCTCGCTGAGCAGCTCCACCCCGCCCGCGCTCCAGTCCACTTGGGAGGTTGGGCGGTCCAGGTGCAGCGTCTTGGGCAAGGTCCGGTGGCGCAGTGCGAGCACGACCTTGAGCACCCCGGCGATCCCGGCCGCGGCCTGGGTGTGCCCGATGTTGGACTTCACCGAGCCCAGGGCCAGCGGGGTTTCCCGGTCACGGCCGTAAGCGGCCTGCAAGGCCGAAGCCTCGATCGGATCGCCGAGCCGGGTACCCGTGCCGTGCGCCTCAACGGCGTCCACATCCTGGCCGCGCAGCTCCGCGTTGGCCAGCGCGTCGCGGATGACCCGCTGCTGCGCGAGCCCGTTGGGCGCGGCCAACCCGTTGGAGGCGCCGTCGGAGTTGACCGCGGTGCCCCGCACCACGGCCAGCACCGGGTGACCGTGCGCGAGGGCGTCGGTGAGCCGCTCCACGACCACGACCCCGCCGCCCTCGCCCCAGCCAACCCCGTCCGCGGCCTCGGCGAAGGCCTTGCAGCGGCCGTCAGCGGCGAGCGCGCCCTGGTGCTGGAAGGCGCTGTACAGGCCGGGGGTGGACATCACCACCACGCCCCCGACCAGCGCGAGGTCACACTCCCCGGTACGCAGCGACCGCACCGCCAGGTGCAGGGCCACCAGCGAGGAGGAGCACGCGGTGTCGATCGAGACCGACGGCCCCTCCAGCCCGAACAAATAGGCGACCCGGCCGGACAGCACGCTCGCCGCCGTGGCGGTCGCCAGGTGGTCGGTGTGTTCCTCCATGTTGGCGCTCAGCAGTCGGCGGTAGTCCTGGTCGCTGGTCCCGGTGAACACCCCGGTGCGGGAACCACGCAGGGTGGACGGGTCGATCCCGGCCCGCTCCAGCGCCTCCCACGAGATCTCCAGCATCAGCCGCTGCTGCGGGTCCATGGCCTGGGCCTCGTGCGGGCCGATGCCGAAGAAGCCCGCGTCGAACCAGGCCGGGTCGGACAGGAACCCGCCCGCGCCGGTGAGCCCCCGCGGCCAGCCGCGGTCGGTGGGGAACGGGGTGGTGGCCTCGCGGCCAGCCTCGATCAGCCGCCACAGCGCGTCCGGGTCGTCCGCCCCGCCGGGAAACCGGCAGCCCATGCCCACGATGGCGATGGGCTCGCGGGCACCGGACTCGGCCGCGCGCAGGCGTTGCCTGGTGTCCCGCAGCGCCGTGGTCAGGCGTTGCAGGGTGTCGAGCACCTTGTCGTCAGCCATCGAGGAGACCCTCCGCTGCCAGGGAGATTTCCCGTTCGGCCCGGCTGAGCGCGTCGTCCAGGTCTGTCGCCTCAGCCTGCGCCGCCGGGGGTTCCGGTGCCGGTTCGGGGTGCGCGTCCGGGGTCAGCTCGGCGTCCAGGTACCCGGCCAGCGCGGTGGGCGTGGGGTGGTCGAACAGTGCGCTGGCGGGCACCCGCAGCCCGGTCCGCGAGCTCAGCTGGTTGCGCAGCTCCACCACGCCCAGGGAGCTGAGTCCCTGTTCGTGGAAGGGTTTGCCGGGCTGGACCTGCGCGGCCGAATCGTGTCCGAGGATCAGGGCGGTGTGCTGGCACACCAGTTCGCGCAGCGCCCGGACGCGTTCGGCCTGGGACATCCCGGCCAGCCGCGCCACGAGCTCGGACGCCTCCGCCTGCGGCTCGGTGTCCTTGCTCTGGCGCACTTCCGGCAGCTCCGCGAGCAGTGGGCTGTGCCGGGTGGTGGCGAACACCGACAGGAACCGGTCCCAGTCCACGTCGGCGATCACCAGGCCGGACTCCTCGCGCGCGAAGGCCGCGGCCAGCGCGGCGATGCCCAGCTCGGGGTCGAGCACCGTCATGCCGTTGCGGCGCAGCCGGGTGCCCACGGCCGCCGCGTCCGCCCCGTCCACGGCCATGCCACCGGCGCCCCACGGTCCCCAGGCCAGCGAGGTGGCCGCCAGCCCCTCGGCGCGCCGCTGGTCGGCCAGCGCGTCGAGGTAGGTGTTGGCCGCCGCGTAGTTGGCCTGACCGGCGTTGCCCACCGCGCCGGTCGCGGAGGAGAACAGCACGAACGCGTCCAGCCCGCCCGCGAGTTCGTGCAGGTTCCTGGCGCCGCCGACCTTGGCGTGCAGGACCCGGGCCAGCCGCTGCGGGTCCAGTGCGTCGATCACGCCGTCGTCGAGCACCCCGGCCGCGTGCGCGACCGCGGTCAGCGGCCGGTCCGCCGGGATCCCGGCGAGCAGGGCCGCCACGGCCTGCCGGTCGGCCACGTCGCAGGCGACCGCGTCGACCTCGGCGCCGAGCGCGGTCAGCTCCGCGACGAACTCGGGATCGTTGGCGTGCCTACCGGTCAGCAGCAGACGTTGCACGCCCTCGGCGGCCAGCCACCGCGCCAACTGCCTGCCCAGCGCACCGAAGGCGCCCGTGATCAACGTGGTGCCACGCCGCGGCCACTCGCGCGGTGCCAGGTCCCCTCGGGTTCCGGCGGGCGCGCGCAGCAGGCGCCGGGCGAACACACCGGAGGCGCGCACAGCAACCTGATCCTCCGAGGCCGAGAGCACGCCGGCCAGGCGTTCGGCCACAGCGAAGTCCAGTGTCGAAGGCAGATCCACCAGCCCGCCCCACCGCTGCGGGTGCTCCAGCGCCGCGACCCGGCCGAGCCCCCACACCATGGCCTGCACCGGGGAACCGAGCCGATCACCGTGCCCGGTGGACACCGCCGCCTGCGTCACACACCACAGTGGCACCTCGAACTCGGTGTCCCCCATGGCCTGGATGAGCGCGGTGGTCAGTGCGAGCCCGGCAGGCACCTCGGTCGCGCCCGGGTGCGGCCGCTCATCCCAGGCCAGCAGGGACAGCACCCCGTCGACCGGTTCGCCGTACCGCCAAGGCGCGAGCAACTCGGCGATGTCGGCGCGACCGGCACCGGCCTGGACGGGCAGCACCACTGCGCTGAGCGCCGCGCGGATGGGCTCCGGCACGGGCAGGTCCGCGGAGTGCACGACGATCCAGTTCCGCTTGCGGGCAACCTGGTCGGCAACGGGCTGCCAGGTGATCCGGTACCGCAACCGGTCCACCGCGGCGTCCTGGTCGTGGCTGCGCCGCCACCGTGCCATCGCGGGCAGCAGCTCGGTGACCTTCGGGTCGGCGCCGGTGCCCAGCAGGTCGCCCAGGCGCTGGAGGTCCTCGCTCGCCACGGCCTCCCAGAACACCGAGTCGGCCTGCGGGGTGCGGGGGTGGTGCACCTCCTCGGGCATCAGCCAGAACCGCTTGCGCTGGAAGGCATACGTGGGCAGGTCCACCCGCCGTGCCCCGCTCCCGGCGTACCACGCCGACCAGTCCGGGCCGTGGCCGCGCACGTGCAGTGCCGCCACGGCGCCAAGCACGTCCTCCTCGCGCAGGCCGGGGATCACGGCCGAGTCGACGGCTTCGGTGAGGCAGTCAGCGGCCATCTCGGTGAGCGTGGTCTGCGGCCCCAGCTCCAGGTACGTCGTGACGCCCTGGTCCTGGAGGGTCCGCATTCCGTCGAGGAACCTGACCGTGCCGCGCACGTGGTCGACCCAGTACTCGGGGGAACACAACTGTTCGTCGGTGGCCAGCCGACCGGTCAGGTCGGACACGATCGGGATCCGGGGCGGCTGGTAGTCCAGACTCCTTGCCACGGAACGGAACTCGTCGAGCATGGGGTCCATCAGGGCGGAGTGGAACGCGTGGCTGACCCGCAGGCGCTTGGTCCGGCGCCCCTGCGCGCGGAAGCGCTCGGCCAGCGCGGCGACGGCCTCCTCGGTTCCGGAAAGCACCACGGAGCGGGGGCCGTTCACCGCGGCCAGGGACACGCCCGGGGGCAGCTGCTCGACCTCGTCCACGGAGGCCGCCACCGCGTACATCGCGCCCTGCGGCGGCAAAGCCTGCATGAGCGAGCCCCGCGCCGCCACCAGCCGACACGCGTCCGGCAGCGACAGCACCCCGGCCACGTGGGCGGCGGCCAGTTCGCCGATGGAGTGGCCCAGCAGCAGATCCGGCCGGATGCCCCAGCTCTCCAGCAGCCGGAACAGCGCGACCTCGAAGGCGAACAGGCCAGTCTGCGCGAATTCCGTGCGGTCCAAGGTGTTCTGGTCCGCGCCGAACACGACGTCCCGCACCGGCAGGCCCAGTCCCGTGCACACCTCGTCGAAGGCCGCGGCGAAGACCGCGTACCGCTCGTGCAGCCCGCGTCCCATGCCTGTGCGCTGGCTGCCCTGTCCGGTGAACAGGAAGGCCAAGCCGCCCTCTGCAACCGCGCCGACGGTCAGGCCGGGATCGGTCCTGCCCGCGGCCAGCGCCGTCAGCGCACGCCGCAGCTGGTCGCGGTCGCCGCCGGTGAGCACGGCCCGGTGCGCCAGCGCGGAGCGGGTCGTTGCCAGCGAGAAGCCCAGGTCGCGCTCGCCGAGCTCGGGGTGGGCCTCGCAGTGCGCGGCCAGCCGTGCCGCCTGCGCGCGCAGTGCCGCCTCCGACCCGCCCGAGACAGTCCACAGTGGAGGAACATCGGCACCGGGTTCCGCCGGGGCCTCCGATTCCGCCGGGGGCTGTTGCAGGATCACGTGTGCGTTGGTGCCGCCGATGCCGAACGAGGATACCCCGGCCCGCCGGATCGGACCCTGATCGGGCCACGGGGTGGACTCGGTCACCAACCGCAGCCCAGCCGCCCAGTCCACATGGGAACTGGGCCGATCGACGTTGAGGGTGGCCGGGACCGTGCCGTGCCGCATGGCCAGCACCATCTTGATCACGCTCGCCGCCCCGGCCGCGGCCTGGGTGTGCCCCAGGTTGGACTTCAGCGACCCCACCAGCAGCGGCCGGTCCGGCGGCCGGTGCGCGCCGTAGGCCGCCAGCAGCGCACCGGCCTCGATCGGGTCGCCCAGCTGCGTACCGGTGCCGTGCGTCTCCACAACGTCCACATCGGACGGTCGCAGCCGGGCGTCGGCGAGCGCCGAGGCCAGCAGCCGTTGCTGGGCGGCGCCGTTGGGCGCGGTGAGTCCGTTGCTGGCTCCGTCGGAGTTGACCGCGGACCCCGTGATCAGCGCGAGCACCGGGTGGCCGTTGCGGCGTGCGTCGGAGTACCGCTCCAGCAGGAACATGCCGCCGCCCTCGGCCCACGCGGTGCCGTCGGCGCCCTCGGCGAACGGTTTCGCCCGCGCGTCCGGCGCCAGGCCGCCCTGCCTGCTGAACTCCACGAACACCATGGGCGAGGACAGCACGGTCACCGCCCCGGCCAGTGCCAGCGAGCACTCGCCCCGGCGCAGCGCCGTGGTGGCCAGGTGCACGCCCACCAGTGAGGAGGAGCACGCCGTGTCGATGGACAGGTTGGGGCCCTGCAACCCCAGGGTGAACGAGATCCGGCCGGAGGCCACGCTGGCCACGGTCCCGATCGCCAGGTGCGGTCGCCCGGTGACACCGGCGTGCCCGGGACCGGTGCCGTAGTCGCTGTGGGTCAGGCCCGCGTAGACCCCGGTATCGCTGCCGCGCAACGTGGCCGGGTCGATGCCCGCCCGCTCCAACGCCTCCCAGGACAGTTCGAGCAGCAACCGCTGCTGCGGGTCCATCTCCAGGGCCTCGTGCCCGCCGATGCCGAAGAACGCGGGATCGAACTCGGCGGCCTCGTGCAGGAATCCGCCCTCGCGCACGTAGCTGGTGCCCGGCCGCTGCCGCTGCGGGTCGTACAGGGCGGCCAGGTCCCAGCCGCGGTCCTCGGGCATCGGCGCGATGACGTCACGGCCGGAGGCGACCAGCTGCCACAGATCCTCCGGGGACTGCACGCCGCCGGGGAAGCGGCAGCTCATCCCTACGATGGCGATCGGTTCCTCCGATCCGGTGCGGCGCGGCACGACGGCGGCGGGCCGGGGCGCGCGGCCGTCCAGGTGTGCGGCCAACTGGTTCGGGGTGGGGTGGTCGAACAGCGCGGTCGCGGCGATCCTGAGCCCGGTTCGCCTGCGCAGCCGGTTCACCAGCTCCACGGCCGCCACCGAGTCCAGCCCGAGTTCCAGGAACGACCGGTCGGGCCGGTAGTCGGCCTTGACCAGCGACTCGGCCTCGGCCCGGATCAGCCGCGGCAGGTCGGCTGCGCGGGATTCGGTGCGGGCGGGCTGGGCCACCTCGGTGGGTAGGTGCGCGCGGCGGCCGCCCCAGCCGCGGAACACCTCCGACCAGGCCACCGGGACCCCGTGGCCGTGCAACTCCCCCAGGGTGCCCAGCACCGCGCGCAGGTCGGACTGGCCGCCGCGCAGCGCGGCGGTGACGAGCACGTCCCCGGCGGCGGCCTCGGGCAGGGTTTCCTCGACCAGGGCCGCGAGCACCCCGTTGGCGCTCATGTCCACGTAGGTGTCCACGCCCGCCGCGGCCAGGCCGGTCACGCAGTTGAGGAAGTGCCCGGTGCCGCGCACCTGGGCGCCCCAGTACTCGGGCAGGCACACCACCGCTGGGTCCGCACCGAGCCCGGTGTGCACCGGGATGAGCGGGATCCGCGGCGGTCGCGCCGACAGGCCGCGCGCGAACTGCTCGAAGTCCCCGGCCATCGCGGCCATGTGCGGGGAGTGGAAGGCCCGGTCCACCGGGAGCTGCTTCACCTTGCGGCCGCGGTCGGCCCACAGCCCGGCCACGCGCAGCACCGCCTCGCGGTCACCGGAGACGACCACGGAGTTGGGCGCGTTGACCGCGGAGATCGCGGCCAGGTGCTCAAGCCCGGCCAGCGACTCCCGAGCCTCGGCCTCGGTGACGCGCATGGCCACCATCGCGCCGCCGACCGGGGTCTTCTCCCGGAACAGCCGGATCCGCTCGGCCAGCAGCGCGCACACGTCGGGCAGCGAGTACACCCCGGCCGCCGTGGCCGCGGCCAGCTCGCCCACCGAGTGGCCGACCACGAAGTCCGGGCGCACGCCCCAGTGCTCGAACTGCCGGAACAGCGCCACCTGCAAGGCGAACAGCGCGTCCTGGGTGTACAGCGCCTCGTCGGCGGGCGCGACCTCGGGACGGCCCTCACCCAGCAACAGCTCGCGCACCGACCAGGTGGACACCGCGTCCAGGTGGTCGCACACCTCGTCGAGCGCGTCGGCGAACACGTCGAACAGCGGGTACAGCTCGCGGCCCATGCCCGGCCGCTGCCCGCCCTCGCCGGGGAACATCAGCGCCACCTTGCGCTCGGTTCCGGCTCGCACCGCACCGCCCCGGCCCGCGGCCAGTTCCGCGAGGCCCGCGGCGAGCTCCGCCCGGTCCCCGCCGAGGACCACGCCCCGGTGCGGCAGGTGCGACCGCGCCAGCGCCAGGGTGTGCGCGGCGTCCAGCAGGTCCGGGGCTTCGGGTCCGGCCAGGTGGGCGCGCAGGGTTTCGGCCTTGCCGCGCAGGGTCTCCTCGCTGTCGGCCGACAGCACCAGCGGCAGCACCGGCACCGAGGCCCGCGCCGGGGGCAGCGGGCGCGCGGGCGGTTCGGACAGCACCAGCGCGCAGGCCGTACCGGCACCGTCGGCGGAGCTGAGCACCGCGGTCAACCGGCGGTCCAGGTCCAGCGGCACGCCGGGCACCGGGATCTGCCTGCGGTTGAGCAGCACGGGCAGTTCCAGCAGCGCGGCCGCCGCGTCGTCCTCGTCCAGCGGCTGCTCGCCGTCGAACAGGCCGTCCAGCACGGCCTCGCCCGAGTGGTACCCGCGCCGCCACAGGAAGTGGATCGCGTCCTGGTCCACCCCGGCGCGCTCGCAGGCCTGCCGCACGACCGGTCCCCGACCCAGCGCACTGCCGTCGAGTACGCAGTGGATCGGATCGCCGTCCGCGATCGCGGATGTAATCCGTTTCAGTACGAGGAATCCGCACACGTCCGATAAAACCCCGGCCAGCGCCAGTTCGGATTCACCCATGTGAACACTCTGTGCGGCCAGATGTACTACCGCGGCGGGCTGGATATCAGCCGACAGCACGGGACCCAGCACGCCGATCTCGGCGGCGATCAGATCGGCCTGTGCCGTGCTGAACACGCCGACCGTCGCGTTCCCGAGCGATTCGGGAACGATTCCGGCGTTCTCCAGGGCACGGCGTGCCGCTTCGGCGGGCGGCACGGTCCACGGGCCGCTCGACATGCCGATCAGCGCGATCGAAGAGGGAGGCGTGGTGCTGCCGAACCGCATTGGACCACCTGTCCTGTCGTCATACACCCTCGGCCGAAAAGCGCCGAACCGTGCCGCGGACACGTCATCTCCGGGAGATGTCACACATTTCCCGTTCCCCCGACAAAGGGCAGTGAGATTTCCACCCTAGTCAGGCCCATTAAATGCCTTCAAGGCTATTCACCCACGCTGAGTAGTCATTTTAGTGAATCCACTAGTCTTACCGACCGGGCACTCGACGGTAAGCGCTCTCATGCCATGGTGGGATCTCTGGCACAGACGAAGTCCGGCTCGAATAGTCGAATTGACCACTCAAAGCCCTCACTGAGGGTCTGCTGCCCACGAATCCGGTCTTCGATCCCTGATGTCCGCGCCAACACACCGGAAATCCGAGGGCGAACCCTACCGACCACCGAGGGGAATCAGCGTGCGGCGAACCATGCGACCTGCCCTGCTGGACGGGGAGACCCTGGGCGAGAGCCTCGCCCGGCTGGCCAAGGCCTCACCGGACTCGCGCGCGAGATTCCCCACCGCGGGCGACGAGATCACCGCGGCCGAACTGGACCTGGCCGCCACGGCAGCCGCGCACGAATTCCTGCGCGCGGGGATACGCCCCGGGGAGGTCGTGGGCGTGCTGGTGCCCACCGCCGCCCGGTTCCTCACCACGATCTACGGGCTCTGGCGTGCCGGGGCCGCCATCAGCGTGCTGCCGGTCCAGGCCGGGTTCGGCGACGTGGGAGGCACCGCGCGCCGGCTGGCCCGCATCGCCGGCGCCGCCGACATGCGCCACCTCGTGCTGGATCCCAGCCATGACGACCTCGCCCGCGCCCTCGGCGAACTGCGCACCGGGGTGGCCCTGGTGCCCCCGCCCGCACCCGATGGCACCGGCGACCCGCGCGCCCTGCCCACCGTCGACCCCGAGGCGCTGGCCATCGTGCAGTTCACCTCGGGCAGCACGAGCCTGCCCAAGGGCGTGATGCTGCCGCACCGGACGACCATGGCCGGGTTGCGGTCCTGTGTGATCGCGGGTGCCTTCAGCCCCGACGACGTGTTCGTGCAGTGGGTGCCGACCTTCCACGACATGGGCCTGATCGGTCTCCAGTCGCACTGGCTCAACGGCGCCGACGTGCACGCCTTCGCCCCGACCACCTTCCTGCGGCGACCGGGCGCGGTGCTGGAGCACTTCGCGGCGCACGGCGGCACGGTGATGACCGGGCCGAACTTCTCCTATGACTACGTGCTGGACAACGTGCCCGCCGAACAGTTGGCCGCACTGGACCTGTCCAGCTGGCGGCTGGCGTTCAACGGTGCCGAACCGATCAGCGCGGCCACCGTGCGGCGGTTCACCGAGGCGCTGGCACCCAGCGGGGTGGACGCGTCGGTGATGTACCCGGTGTACGGCATGGCCGAGGCCACCCTGTCGATCAGTTACCCCGAACCCGGTGCCACCGCGCGCATCCGTGCCGTGGACCGCAACGAGCTGGCCAGGACCGGGGAGGTGCGCGCGGTGGCCGAGACCGCGCCCGGCGCCAAGCCGGTGGTGTCGGTGGGCCGCCCGGTGCACGGCATCGACCTGCGCGTCGTGCGTGAGGACGGCGCGGTGGCCGCCGACGGCGCGCTCGGGGAGATCCAGATCAGCGGGGAACCGGTGACCACCGGGTACTTCCGCAACCCCGAGGCGACCGCCGAGGCGTTCGACCAGGGCTGGCTGCGCACCGGGGATCTGGGCTTCCTGCTCGACGGCGAGCTGTACGTCACCGGGCGGTGCAAGGAGATGGTCGTGGTGCACGGCCAGAACTTCTTCCCCGACGACGTCGAGAATCTCGCCCGCACCGTGCCGGGGGTCTACCGCCGCCGCTGCGTGGCCTTCTCCGACCTCGACGCCGAGGGCGGCGAGCGGATCGGGGTGATCGTGGAGACCGGGGAGGACCCCGCCGCGGTGTGCGAGGAGGTGCGCAGGCGGGTGGCCGCCGAACTGGACCTGTCCCAGGTTCAGGTCTACGCGGTGAAACCGCGCTGGATCCCGCGCACCACCAGTGGCAAGTGGCAGCGCGTGCTAGCCGCGCAGCGCGTGACCTCGGGCGAGGCCGAAGGGGTGTTCCCCAACACCGCAAGTGCCGATCAAGGAGAACGGGTGTGAACAGCAAGACGACATCGCCTGCCGGAGTGCCCCTGCTCGCGGACGAGCGGATGCACAGCGCTCGGGTGTTCGCCGGCTACCAGCACGCGACCTGGGAGATGCACCACATCCCGTGGCAGGAGTTCCGGCCGGACCTGGTGCTGCCCGAGCACATCGTGTTCGCCAAGGGCGCCATCGTGGGCGAGTCCAACGTCATCGCCGCGACCCACGGCCTGCTCAACGAGTTCGGCATGGACTACGACTTCTCCCAGTTCGCCTGCATCTGGGGCTACCAGGAGATCCAGCACCACCTCGCGTTCCAGACCTGGCTACAACTGGCCGGGCACAGCATCGACCACGGCACGATCGCCTCGATGCGCGAGGCGTACCCGCCGGGCGTGACCAGGGCCGCGACGCTGGCCACCAACGTCATCTGCGAGGTGCTGGCCACCCACGCGTACAAGTGCGTTGCGCGCAGCATGCAGGAGCCGGTGCTCGCCGAGATCCTGCGCAAGGCCAGCGGGGACGAGGCCCGGCACGCGCGCGAGTTCGTGCACTACACCGCCCAGCAGTTGGCCGAACGGCCCGAGGAGTGCGCCTCGGTGGTGGAGACCCTGTACATCTACATGGGCACCACCCGGGACCTGTACCGGCACCCGGTCAGCCGGTTCAAGGGCAACCTGCCCGAGCTGGCCAACCACGAGACCATCGACGAGATGTTCGCCTACTTCGCCGAGGTCGACGAGGGCGGCACCGAGTGGGCCAAGTGCTGTGAGCAGCTGTTCAAGTACTTCTCCGCGCTCACCGGCTACAAGCTGACCAAGATGGCCGACGTGCGGCGGGCGATCGCCGAGGAGTCGCTCAAGGGCGGGGTCGGGGTATGAGCGCCGTCGCGCACACCGCGGGCGAGGAGATCGAACTCCCCTGGCACGCCGAACCGTCCTTCAACTGCTTCGGCTGCTCCCCGCGCAACCCGGTCGGGCTCAAGCTGCGCATGCGGCGGCTGCCCAACGGGGACCACGCGGCCGAGACGGTGTTCTCCGCGGAGTACGCCTCCTACCCGGGGATCGTGCATGGCGGCATCGTGCACGTGCTGCTGGACGAGGTGATGGGCGACACCCTGGCGCTGGTGCACGGCATGCTCGCGTTCTCGGTGACCCTGCGCAGCAAGATGTTGCTGCCGCTACGGGTTGGCCTGCGGTACCTGACCACCGCGCGGATCACCGGCCGGGGCAACGGGGTGCTGCACACCGAGGCCGAGATCACCGGGCCCGACGGCGAGGTGCACGTCATGGCCAGCGGGACCTTCCAGCCGATCCGCTCCGAGCAGGCCAGGAACCTGATGGAACTGGACGAGGCCGCGTTCGGCCGCGTCCGGCACTACTTCGACCACGGAACAGGAGAATCATGAGCGCCGAGTCCACCACCCGCGAGCAGATCGCCTCGGTCACCGCCGAGTACCTGGCCACCGAGCTGAAGATCTCCGCCGACGGGATCAGCGGCGCCGACGTGCTCCGGGACCTGCCCGGCGCCGACTCGATGAAGCTGCTGCGCGTGGTGTCCAAACTGGAGCGCCAGTGGGACGTGGAGTTCGAGGACGAGGCCATCTTCGCCGTGAAGACCGTCGACGAGCTGGTCGCGCTGGTGGAGAAGAGCGTCGGCGGGGACCTGGCTGCGTCATGACCCTGACCCCGCAGGAGGCGTACCAGGCGACCAACAAGCACTACGAACTGCCTGCCGAGCTGTTCGCCATCTACCTGGACCGGCGGTTGAAGTACAGCTCCGGGCTGTACACCGACGAGCACACCGACCTGGACCAGGCGCAGACGAACAAACTGCACTTCGTCGCACGGCAACTGGGCCTGCGCGGTGGCGAACGGCTGCTCGACATCGGGTGCGGCTGGGGCAGCCTGATCCTGTTCATGGCGCAGGAATACGGCTGCCACGCCACCGGCGTCACCCCGTCCCGGCCACAGGCGGACTACATCCGGGCTCGGGCGGAGGAGACCGGTGTCACCGACCTGATCACGCTGCGGCCGGGCTCGTTCACCGAGGTGGAGGTGGCCGGGCAGTTCGACGCGGTGACCATGCTCGGTTCGATCGTGCACATGCCCAACCGCACCGAGGTGCTGCGCAAGGTGCACGGGCTGTTGCGGCGCAACGGATCGCTGTACCTGTCGGAGAGCTGCTTCCGCGACCACGCCACCTACCGGGAGTTCTCCCGGCGGCCGGGCACCACGCACGTCACCGAGGCAATCTTCGGGTTCGCCGACATGGTGCCGGTCTCGGTGCTGGTGGAGGCCGTGGAGTCGGCCGGGTTCAGCCTCACCGGGCTCACCGACCTCACCGCGCACTACCACCGCACCATCGAGCAGTGGGAGCAGCGGGTGCAGGAGCAGCGCGAGCGCGTCGAGCAGGTGGCGCCAGGTATGGGCGAACCGCTGATCCGGTACCTGCGGACGGCCAACGCGGGCTGGGGCTACACCACCAAGCACTACGCGCTGAGCGCGCTGAAATCCCGGATGGGTCCGACGGAGGCACCATGAACGACCCCCTGGCCGAGCCCCCGGCGCACCGGGTGCACCCGGGCATCGACCCCGCGCGGATGCGCGAGCTGACCAGCAGGGCCGTCAGCCGCGCGAGTACCCGGCAGTGGTCGATCGAGGAACTGCCCTGGGCCTCGCTGCGGCCGGAGGAGCTCACCGACACCGATCGCTCGGTGGTCCGGTTCATCACCTTCATCGAGGACCACATCCCCGGCTACCTGACCTACTTCCTCGAGGCGTTCCCGGTCTCCGGCGGGGACCTGGCCATCGAGGAGTTCTGCTTCAACCGGGAGTACTTCCGGTTCCTGATCTCCTGGGCCAACGAGGAGGAGCGGCACGCCTCGGTGCTGACCAGGTACCAGGTGGAGGCGGGCATCAACGATCCCGACACGCTGATGTGGGAGCTGGCCGAGGAGGGGCGCAAGAAGTTCGCGCTGCCCTACGAGACCCCGGTGCAGGCCTTCACCTACACCCTGGTGCAGGAGAAGGCCACGCAGCTGTTCTACCAGCGGTTCAAGGCCGTGGTCACCGAGCCGGTGCTGCGCGACCTGCTGCACCGGCTGGCCAGGGACGAGGCCAGGCACTTCGCCTTCTACAGCGAACTCGTCGGCGCCTACGTGCAGCGGCACGGGCTCGCGGCGACGGTGCCCGACATCAAGGACGTGCTGGCCACCTTCCGGATGCCGTTGGCGGACACGCTCAAGGGGTACTGGCGGTGGTCGATGAAGATCACCGACGCCACCTCCTACGACCACACCGAGGCCTACGACGCGCTGGTCCGGCTGGTCGACGACTTCGCGACCGCGGGCGGGCGCGCGGCCGGTGCGGACCTGACCGAGTTCGTGCACCGGATCCGCGCGATCTGAGCACCCGCCGTCCCGCTCACCCGTCCGCGCGGACCGGCAGGCGGGCCAGACCCCGGAGGAGGATGCTGTTGTGCCAGCTCAGTTCGCTGGGGTCCACGGCGAGGGTGAGCGTGGGAAACCGTTCCAGCAGAACGCGGAAGGCGATTTCCCCTTCGAGCCGGGCCAGCGCCGCACCAAGGCAGTGGTGGATGCCGTGGCCGAAGGCCAGGCTGCCGCCCCTGGCGCGGTCCAGGTCCAGTTCCCCGGGCCGCTCGAACAGTTCCGGATCCCGGTTGGCCGAACCGATGCCCAGCAACACGACCTCCCCGGCCGGGATCGTCGTGCCGCCGATGGTCACCGGTTCGGCGGCGAACCGCATGGTGGCCACGTTGACCGGGCTCTCCAGCCGGAGGAACTCCTCCACGGCCCCGGGCAGCAGCGCCGGGTCCGCGCGCAGCCGCGCCAACTGCCCGGGATTGCGCAGCAGCGCGAGCACCCCGCTGCCGATCAGGTTCACCGTGGTCTCGTGCCCGGCCACCAGCAGCAGCGAGGCCATCGCGGTGGCCTCGACGTGGGTCAGGCGGTCGGCGTCCTCGTCGGGAGCCAGGATCGCGGAAAGGATGTCCGCGCCGGGGTTGGCCAGCTTGTCGGCCACCAACTGGTTGAGGTACTCCCCCATCGCGGCCGAGGCCGCCGCGTGCTGCTCGGGCGAGGCGGCGGACAGGATCGTGTGCGACCAGCTGCCGAACTCCCTGCGCCGACCCTCGGGCACGCCCAGGATCTCGCAGATCACGGTCATGGGCAACGGGAACGCGTAGTCCTCGACCAGGTCGACGGCCTGCTCCCCGGCCGCCAGCCTGGCCGCCATCGCCTCGGTCAGCTCGGTGGCCAGTGCCTCGATGCGCGGGCGCAGCTGGCCGATGGCCCGTCCGGTGAACGCCTTGTTGACCAGCTTGCGCAGCCGGGTGTGCCTGGGCGGATCGGAGTTGAGCATGTGGTCGTGCAGCGCCATGTCCGCGCTCGCGGCGTCCTCGGGGATCCCCGAGGCGCGGCGGATGACCTCGGCCAGCCTGCCGGCGTCCTTGACCAGCCGGGGATCGGTCAGCCCGGCGCGGACGTCCTCGTACCGGGTGACCAGCCAGAACGACGGCCCCAGCGGCATCCGCGCCCTGGTCACCGGCCGCTGGGTGCGCAGCAGCTCGTAGAGGGGGTACGGGTCGGCCGTGAAGCTGTCGTCGAGCAGGACCACGCCATCGGCCGGGTCCAGCACCAGGCTGGTCGACCCCGGGTTCTGCGCTGGGCACGAAGGTGTCGGCATACCGACGGTTCTCCTCTCGGTCGAGGTCGAGAAACCAGCTCTGCCAGCGGAATTCCGGCGGCAGCGGTGACCGGGCGCCATGCACGAGTCCTGCTCGGGAGCAGGAGCAAACCCCGCGACGGTAGCAACAGCGGCCCCGGACACCGTTCGCACGAAAGGCTTTCTGGGGCTTTCCCCAGTCCCGGCGCCGCCCGCGGACGGACCCACCGACACAGGACAGGATGGACATGACCGCACTCTTCGATCCGCGCGATCCGGCGGTGCGCAGCGACCCGTACCCCATCTACCGGCGGCTGCGCGAGACCGATCCGATCCACCAGTCGCACTTCGGCTACTGGGTGCTCTCGCACTACGCCGACGTGGACGCGGTGCTGCGCGCGCCCGGGGTCTCCAGCGAGTTCTACCGGAACACGACCTGGGCCCAGCGCCGCGGCGGCGTGGACAGCCCGCTCGTGCGCAGCGTGCGGAACTGGATGCTCATGCTGGACGGGCCCGCACACCGGCGGATCCGCGGCGTGATCAGCAGGGTGTTCACCCGCGGCGCCGTGGAACGGCTACAGCCGCGCGTGGCCGCCGAGGCCAACCGGCTGCTCGACGCCGTGGGCGAGGGCGAGACCGACCTGATCGACAGCCTCGCGCTGCCCCTGCCGGTCACCGTGACCTGCGAGCTGCTCGGCCTGCCCACGGACAACCGGGACCAGTGCAGGCACTGGACCGAGCAGATCAGCCGCGTGATCGACCCCTCGATCACCGCCGAGGACACCGTGGCGATGAACCGGGCGGAGACCGAGTTCCGCGAGTACGTCACCGGTGAGCTCGACCGGCGCAGGTCCGCGCCCCGGGAGGACATCCTGTCCCTGCTCGTGCACGCCGAGGTGGACGGTGTGCGCCTGACCGACCACGAGATCATCGCCAACGTGCTGTTCCTGTTCGTCGCGGGCCACGAGACCACGGTGAACCTGGTCGGCAACGGGTTGCTGGCGCTGCTGCGTCACCCCGACCAGCTCCAACTGCTGCGCGAGGATCCCGAGTTGATCCCCGGCGCCATCGACGAGATCACCCGGTACGACGCACCCGTGCAGATCGTCTCCAGGCTGTTGGACGAGGAGGTCGTGCTCGACGATGCCGTGCTCCCCGCCGGGGCCAAGGTGATGCTGCTGTTCGGGGCGGCCAGCCGCGATCCGGCGCGCTACGCCGACCCCGAGCGCCTGGACGTGACCCGCACCGGGATCAAGACGCTGGCCTTCAGCGGCGGCCCGCACTACTGCCTCGGCGCAGCCCTCGGCAAGATGGAGACCGCCGTCGTGCTGGCGGAACTGCTGCGGCGCTACAGCAAGATCGAGCTGACCGGCGAGGAGTTGGGCTGGCGGCCCAACGTCAGCTTCCGCGGCCTCCAACGCCTGCCGCTGCGGCTCATGCACTGATCCCCGCGCGCCCTCAGCCTGCCTAATACCTTTAGGTAGATGCTTAATAGGTGGTCCCATTTGGCGAGCACCTGTAGACTGCTGCCTATGAGACCGGCCAGTGAACCCGACATCCGCGCGTCCTTCGTCAACTGCACCAAGGGCGAGGCGAAGCGGCTGGCCGTGCCCAGGGACCTGGCCGCGCGGCCATGGGAGGACCTGGACTTCCTCGGGTGGCGGGAGCCCGCCGCACCACAGCGGGCCTACCTGGTCACCGAGTCCGGCGACGGGTTCGTGGGGGTCGCGCTGCGGCTGGCCGCGCCCTACGCCGGGCGGGGACGACGCAGCATGTGCTCGCTGTGCCTGACCACGCACCCGGGGGACGGGGTCTCGCTGATGACCGCGCGGCGAGCGGGACAGACCGGGCAGCAGGGCAACTCGGTGGGCGCCTACATCTGCACCGACCTGGACTGTTCGCTGTACCTGCGCGGGAAGAAGCGGGTCGACCCCGGCGGGCGGCTTCGTGAGTCGATCACGCTGGCGGAGCAGATCGAGCGGACCACGGCCAACCTGGCCGGTTTCCTGGGCAAGGTGCTCGGGTGACCGCGCGCAGGCCGGGACTGACCACGCGACGCCTGGCCCAGGCGGGCGCCGAACTGGCCGACGAGGTGGGCTTCGAGAACGTGACCGTCTCGGCGCTGGCCAGGCGGTTCGAGGTCAAGGTCGCGAGTCTGTACTCGCACGTGAAGAGCTCGCAGGACCTCAAGACCGAGATCGCCCTGCTGGCACTGGAGGAGCTCGCCGACCGGGGCGCCGCCGCGCTGGCCGGGCGGGCGGGCAAGGACGCCCTGACCGCCCTGGCCAACGTCTACCGCGACTTCGCCAGGGAGCACCCCGGCCGCTATGCCGCGGCCCAGCTGCGGCTCAGCCCGGAGGCGGCGGCCGCCAGCGCCGGTGGCCGGCACGCACAGATGACGCGGGCGATCCTGCGCGGCTACGACCTGACGGAGCCGGAGCAGACGCACGCGGTCCGGCTGCTGGGCAGCGTCTTCCACGGCTACGTCAGCCTGGAACTGTCCGGCGGGTTCAGCCACAGCGCCCCGGACTCGCAGGTGACCTGGACGAGGATCCTGGACGCCCTCGACGCCCTGCTGCGGAACTGGCCCGCACCGGCGGAGCCGGACCACGCGAACACTTCGACCAACAGGTAGAGCGATGCACAGCAAGCACGACTGGATCACCACGCCCGTCACCGCGGACCTCCTGCGCGGCGCCATCGAGGTGGAGCGCACCGAGCACGGCGTGCTGCCGCACCGGCTGCCCGCCTGGGCCCGCGCCCAGTACTCCGACGGGCAACTGGCCATGGCCGAGTCCCAGCCCTCCGGGGTACGGCTGGTCTTCCGCACCAGGGCCACCGCCGTCGAACTGGACGCGCGGCCCACCAAGCGGGCCTACGTGGGCGTCCCACCCCTCCCGGACGGCCTGTACGACCTACTCGTCGACGGCCGCCTGGTCGGCCAGGGCAGCGTTCCGGGCGGAAACACGCTGACCATCGACATGGCCACCGGGACCGCCGAGCACCAGCCCGGCCAGGCTGGCACCCTGCGCTTCACCGGCCTGCCCGAGGGCGTCAAGGACCTCGAGATCTGGTTGCCGCACAACGAGACCACCGAACTCCTCGCCCTGCGCACCGACTCGCCCGTCGAGCCCGCACCGGACCGGGGCCGCCGGGTGTGGCTCCACCACGGCAGCTCGATCAGCCACGGCTCCAACGCCGCCAGCCCCACCACCATCTGGCCCGCGCTCGCCGCCTCGCTCGGCGGCGTGGAACTGGTCAACCTGGGCATGGGCGGCAGCGCCCTGCTCGACCCGTTCACCGCCCGCACCATGCGCGACACCCCCGCCGACCTGATCAGCGTCAAGATCGGCATCAACCTGGTCAACGCCGACCTGATGCGCCTGCGCGCCTTCACCCCCGCCGTGCACGGCTTCCTCGACACCATCCGCGAAGGCCACCCCAGCACGCCGCTGCTGGTCGTCTCGCCCATCCTGTGCCCCATCCACGAGGACACGCCCGGTCCCAGCGCCCCGGACTTCAGCACCGGCCAACTGCGGTTCCGGGCCACGGGCGATCCGGCGGACCGTGCGAGCGGGAAACTGACCCTGGGCGTCATCCGGGACGAACTGGCCCAGATCGTCGCGCAGCGGGCCGCCCAGGATCCGAACCTGCACTACCTGGACGGCCGCGCGCTCTACGGTGAGTCGGACTCCACCGAGTTGCCGCTGCCCGACGACCTCCACCCGGACGCCGCCACCCACCGCCGCATCGGCGAGCGCTTCGCCAAGCTGGCCTTCACCGCCAACGGCGCCTTCGTGGGCCTCGGCGCCTGAAACCTGGTTGGTGGGCCCGACCAGCTACTGGTGGCCGATCCCCTGGCCGAACCGCGTGGTCCAGCGCTGTTCCACCCCGGCGATCCGCCAGTAGGCGATGGCCACCGCCCACACCGCGACGAACAGGCCCACGATGACGAACCCGACGTTGTTGAGGTCCAGGTCGGCGATCCAGCCCGTGACCGGGTCGGTGAGGCCGAGCTTGTCCCGCAGCAGGCCGATCAGCTCGATGCTGCCGATCAGCAGGGCGACGGCCACCGACAGGCCGGTGATCACGATGTTGTAGTAGACCTTGCGCACCGGGTTGGCGAAGGCCCACTGGTAGGCGAAGTTCATGAACGTGCCGTCCAGCGTGTCCAACAGGGTCATGCCCGCGGCGAACAGCAGCGGCAGCACCACGATCACGTACCACGGCAGCCCGCTGGCGGCCCCGCTGCCCGCCAGCACCAACAGCGTGACCTCGGTCGCGGTGTCGAAGCCGATCCCGAACAGCAGCCCAACCGGGTACATCTGGCCCGGCCGGCTGATCGAGCGGGTGACCCGGCCCAGGAAGCGGTTGAACAGCCCGCGCTCGTTGAGCCTGGCCTCCAGTTCGGCCTCGTCGAAGCGGTCGTGGCGCATCGAGCGCCAGACCCGCACGATGCCCACCAGCGCCACCAGGTTCAGCGCGCCGATCAGGTACAGGAACAGCCCGGACACGCTGGTGCCGATCAGCCCGAGGACCTGGTGGGTGCTGGAGTCCTCGTCGGTGAGCGTGCCGACCACGCGGGTGCCGACCGCGATCAGCACCGCGAGTACCAGCACCACCGTCGAGTGGCCGAGGGCGAACCAGAACCCGACCGACACGGGCTTCTTGCCGTCGGCCATCAGCTTGCGGGTGGTGTTGTCGATGGCGGCGATGTGGTCGGCGTCGAAGGCGTGCCGCAGCCCGAGGGTGTAGGCGGTGACGCCCAACCCGATGCCGAACACCTGGGTGCCCACCGCGTAGTGGCCGGGGATGACGGCGAGCAGCAGCATGCCCCAGGCCACCACGTGCAGCAGGGCGATCACGGCGAACACCCCGCCGATGCGCACCCAGTCCCGCCGGGTGCCCAGCATCGGGGTGCGGGCGGGAGCGCGGTCAGTCGCGGACATGCCGACCGCCTCCCGTTCCGGGACGGGTGGCGGCGAGCGGGGGCTGGCGCACGGCTCTCTCCTCGTGAGCGTGGGGAGAGGTCCGGTGACCGGTCGCGACCGTGAGCCCGCCCGAGCGACTCCGGACCTCGCGCGCGCCGGGCGGCACACGCACCGGTGGCAGGTCTTCGGACTCGCGGGCACCCGCCGGATCACTCCGGCGGTCCTACTGGCCGTCGCTTCCCAGGCCGTGCGGCCCAGTGCTCGATGACGGCGGTCGTTCCCGCTCACCGCTGCGGGGCAGTCCCGGTCTCACACCGGGTTCCCTGTTGCCTCACCAGCTCGCGGGGAACTGGTGAACCACTGGCGGAGGCAGCCTAGCTGCCAACCAGTGGCAGTTGACAGGCCGCGGGTCAGAACGGCCTGGCCGTAGCGGCGACCGGGGGCTGTGCCCGAGCCGAGTTCGGCCCGGGCACAGCGCTGGTCAGCTGTTGGCGGCCATCTGCTCGCGCAGGCTGCGCGGGCGCATGTCGGTCCACACCTCGTCCACGTAGCTCATGCACTCCTGCTTGCTGCCCTGCTTGCCCACCGCTCGCCACCCGGCGGGCACCTCGTTGTCCAGCGGCCACAGCGAGTACTGCTCCTCGTCGTTGACCAGCACCTGGTAGCTGATGTCGTCTCGCACTGTCGTCACCTTTCTTGTTGAGGCAGAAACCCGGCCAGTGGTGTGGCTTCGGCCTGTCGGGGGAATCGGCGCAGCGTCCTGTTCGCCGTAGCCAGCACGGCCAGCAGCGCGATGCCCCCGGTACACACCAGCACGGCGACCTCCCCGCCAGCCAGTTCCACGAGCAGACCGCCCACCGCGGGTCCGGCCGTGCTGGCGATGCCCGCGACGACGCTCATCACCCCAGCTGTGCGGCCCCGGAGTTCGTCGGGGGTGAGCAGCAACTGGTAGGTCATGATCGTCGTGTTGGCGGTCGGGGTGAGCAGGGACATGCCGCAGAACAGGGCACCGAGCAGGTAGCCGTTGTGCAGCACGAGGGCCAGCGGGGTGAGCGCGACCAGCGCCCAGAACACGCTGATGATCGACAGGTACGGGCTGAGCACCTTGTGCAGCCAGGGAGCGAGCAGGGCGCCCAGCATGCCCCCGACACCGAGCACGGAGGCCATCAGCCCGATCTCGAACTCCGGCACCCCGCGCTGCCGGGCCAGGGCGACCACGACCAGGTAGTAGGCGTAGAAGAAGAAGTTCAGGCTGACCGCGCACAGGGCGATCACGCGGAGCAACGGCTGCCGCACCAGCCAGCGCAGGCCCGCCGCGATCTCCAGGTGCAGCTCGCGCAGGGGCGCGCGGGCACGCTCCTGCTTCGGCATCTTCAGGAACAACAGGCCGACGAAGGCCAGGGTGTGTGTCACGGCGTCCAGCGCGAACGGCAGCCACGCGCGGATTCCGTACAACACACCGCCGAGCGCGTTGCCCGTCATCTGGCCGAAGTACCCGCGCGCCGAGTTCAGCGCGACGGCCTGCCCCAACTGCTCGGCGGGCACCACCCTGGGCAGGCTCGCCTCCTCCGCGGGTTCGAACAGGGCACGGCAGGTCCCCATCACCGCGGCGACCCCGGCCATCAGCGGCACGTCGGCCACGCCCAGCCACAGCGCCACGACCAGCGCCGCGACGGCCAGGGCCTGCGCCGCCTCGCAGCACAGCATCAGCCGCTTGCGGTCCCAGCGGTCGGCCAGCGCCCCCGCGGGCAGACCGGCCAGCAGCTGGGCCGCCGAGTCGATGCCCATCACCAGGCCAGCCGCCACCGGGGACTGGGTCACCGCCAGCACCAGCAACGGGAAAGCCAGCACCGAGGCGCTGAACCCCAGCTCGGCCAGCGCCTGGCTGCCCCACAGCACCTGGTAGTTGCGGTTGCGCGAGAGCGGGATCACCGGGCACCTCCCCGGCAGTCACCGGCGATGTGCCGCAGCGCGGTGGCGAAGTCGGCGGCGACGGCCTCGATGGTGGCCTCGTCGAACAGGTCGGGCTGGTAGTACCAGGCGAAGCCGAGCCGTCCGCCGGTCACCCCGCCGACCACCTCCACCGGGTGCGAGCCCCGGTCGGCCGGATCCTGGTCCTGGCCGAGGGATCCCAGCGAGGCCCGGTACAGCCCGTCGAGCTCCTGGTCCCCGGTCGCGTCCCACTGGCCGAGGTAGTTGAACGCCAGCCGAGGGCCGGTACGGGTCAACCGCTCCCGCACCTGTGGGGCACCGAGGTAGCGCAGTGCGCCGAACCCAAACCCGTTACCGGGTGTGGCGCGGAGTTGCCTGCGCACCGACTTGACCAGTCCCCGCCACTCCCCCACAGTCACGTCGAGGGCGACCGGGAACACGGTGGTGAACCAGCCCACGGTCCGGGACAGGTCGATGTCGTCGAGAATGTCCTCGCGCCCGTGTCCTTCCAGGTCGATGCTGATCCGGTCGCGCCCGGTCCACCGGGACAGTGCCCAGGCGAGCGCGGCGAGCAGCACGTCGTTCACCCGCGTGCGGTAGACCGTGGGCGCCCTGCGCAGCAGCGTGTCCGTGTCCTCGGCGTCGAGTTCGACCGAGACCGCCCGGGACGCCACGCCCCGGACCGGCACGTCGCGATCCAGTGGCAGGGCGCCGTCATCAAGTGCGGCGGCCCAGTGTTCAACCTCGCCGTCCAGTGCTCCGCTCACGGCGTACACGCCACTGCGCCGCGCCCACTCCCGGAACGAGGTGGACTTGGCGCCGAGGTCGATCCGCTCGCCACCCGCCGCCTGCCGGTAGCCGGTGTCGAGGTCCTCAACCAGGATCCGCCACGAGACCCCGTCCACAACCAGGTGGTGGGCCACCAGCAACAGGTGCGACCGCAAGTCCGCGCCGAGGTCGAACAGCACCGCCTTGAGCAGTGGACCCCGCCCCAGGTCGAAGCCCGCGTGCACCTCGTCGGCGATCTTCCGCATCGCGGTCGACCGCTCGCGTTCGTCCAGTGTGGACAGATCGTGCACCTCGAGCAGTTCCACCGGCTCGATCGCGGCGTTGTGCTGACGCCACTGACCGTCGACCTGCTCGAACCGCATGCGCAGCGCGTCGTGCTGGACCACCAGGGCCTGCAACGCATCCCGCAGCGCGGGCACGTTCAGCGGGTCGGCCAGCTCCAGCAGGTTGGCTTGGTTGAAGTGGTGCGGGTTGACCGTGTGCGCCTCGAACAGCCAGTGCTGGATCGGGGTCAGCGGGACTTCGCCGACGACGACCTGGTTGTTCACCGCCGAGGTCTGCGCCGACGTGACGGCCGGGGCCAGCGCGGCGATCGTCTGGTGCAGGAAGATGCTCTTGGAGGTCAGTCCGAGTCCGGTCTGTCGGCACCTGGCCACGACCTGGATGCTCAGGATGGAGTCGCCGCCCAGCTCGAAGAAGTTGTCCTCCACGCCGACACGATCGACCCCCAGCACCTCGGCCCACACCTCCGCCAACCGCCGCTCGATCTCATCGCGCGGCGCAACGTATTCGTGTTCAGCACCAGTGAACTCAGGCTCAGGCAACGCCTTACGGTCAAGCTTGCCATTGGCGTTGAGCGGCATTCGCTCCAGAACCACGAACACCGCAGGCACCATGTACTCCGGCAACCGCTCACGCAACCAGTCACGCACATCTGCCGAGCCCACCACGTAGGCAACCAATCGCCTGTGACCGCCGTCCTCACGAGCGATCACCACCGCGTCGCACACTTCCGGGTGCTGCCGCAGCACCGCTTCCACCTCACCGGGCTCGATCCGGAAACCACGGATCTTCACCTGCCCATCGACCCGCCCCAGATACTCCAACACACCATCAGCCGTCCAACGAACCCGATCACCAGTCGCATACATCCGCGACCCCGCACCACCAAACGGATCAGCGACAAAACGATCAGCCGTCAACCCCGCACGCCCCAGGTAACCGCGCGCGACCTGACCACCAGCCAAGTACAACTCACCGACCACACCCACCGGCACCGGCCTCAGGCCCGCATCCAACACATAAGCCCGCACATTCGGCACCGGACGACCCACCAGCGGCCGATCACCCCGAACCGGCCACCACAACGCATCCACCGTGCACTCAGTCGGACCATAGAAGTTATACACCGCAACATCCTTGGCGGCAGCCAAGGTCGCCCACAACGACTCCGGCAGCGCCTCGCCGCCCAGCATCAACACCTTCGGACGCCACTCACCGGCCAACAACCCGGCCGCCACCAACTGCGCCGCGAACGACGGAGTCAGATCCAGGAAGTCGATCCGGTTCGCCGACACATACGACACCAGAGCGTCGGGGTCCCGGCGGGTCTCGTCATCGATCACATGCAACTCGTGACCAGCAGCCATCAACACCGGACCCTCCAACGAGGTGTCAAACGAGAACACCGCCGTCACCGCAACCCGAGCCCGCCCCGGCAAATCCCGCACAAACCCCACACGATGACCCCACAACAAGTTCACCAAACTCCGATGCTCAACCACCACACCCTTCGGCAACCCCGTCGAACCAGACGTGTAAATCACATACGCCGAACTCGACGGACCGATGCGGATGGGTGGGTTCGTGTCGGGCCAGTCTTCGGCGCTCACGTCCGTCAAGACCGCGGCGACCTGCGCGTCCCGCAGCAGGAACTCGACCCGGTCAGCAGGGAGGTCCGGGTCCACCGGCACGTACACGCCACCCGCCTTGAACACCGCCAGCATCGCGACCACGAAGTCCGCCGAACGAGGCATCATGACCGCCACTGCCTGTTCCGGCTCGACCCCGTCGGCGATCAGCTTGTGCGCCAACCGGTTCGCCCGGGCATTGAGTTCCGCGAAGGTCAGGCTGGTGCCCTGGAAGACCAGCGCGGTCGCGTCAGGAGTACTGGCCACTTGCGCCTGGAACACCTCGGTAAAGGTCAACTCCGGCACTGCCAGCGCGGTGCCGGTCCACTCCGGACGGACATCGGACCGCCAAGGCAGTTGCGCGAGCGGGCAGTCCGGGGCGCGCACAACAGCGTCCAGCAGGGCAAGCAGGTGTCCGGTCATCCGCGCGACCGTGCACTGGTCGAACAGATCGGTGTTGTACTCGACCGCCCCGAGCAGCACGCCGTCCCGTTCCTGGAACTCGAAGGTCAGGTCGCAGGTGGCGGTGACCATCGGCAGCGCCACCTCCTCGACGCGCAGCCCGGCCAGCTCGGGTGCCCGGTCGGGCGCGTTCTGCAGGGTGACCATCACGTCGAACAGCGGGCTGCGACTGGTGTCGCGCTCCAGGTCCAACTCGTCCACGATCCGTTCGAACGGAACGTCCTGGTGGGCGAACGCGGCCAGCACCGTCTCCCGGACCGCGCGCAGCAGGTCGCGGAAACCCCGGCCACGGTCCACTTCGGACCGCAGGACCAGGGTGTTGACGAAGAACCCGATCAGGTTCTCCAATTCGGCCCGGTCTCGGCCAGCCGTCACCGTGCCCACTGCGATGTCCTGCTGGCCGGTGTACCTGGCGAGCAGCACCTGGCATGCGGCGACCAGGGTCATGAACAGCGTGCCGTCCTGCGCACGGCCCAGGTCCCGGAGTCCGCCGGTGATCTCTTCGGGCACCTGGAACGCGTGCACGGCACCTGCCGAGGTGCGTACCGCCGGGCGTGGCCGGTCGGTCGGCAGGTCCACCGGTTCCACCGAGGCCAGCTGCCTCGTCCAGTAGCCGAGTCGATCGGCCAGTTCGGGCCCGGACAGGTGCTCCCGTTGCCACACCGCGAAGTCCGCGTACTGGATCGGCAGTGCAGGCAGGTCGGCCTGTTCGCCGCGCACGGCGGCCTGGTAGAGCTCGCCCAGTTCGGCGGTCAGCACATCGCTGGACCAGCCGTCCGTGATGATGTGGTGCTGCACCAGGATGAGGACGTGCTCCTCGGCGCCGAGCCGGAGCAGCTTGACTCGCAGCAGCGGACCGGCGGCCAGGTCGAACGGCCGCGTACTCTCCTGCGCCACCACTCGATCGACCGCGTCAGCGGACAGTCCGGCCATGTCGAGCACCTCGACCTGGAACGGTTCTGGCTCGTGGATCCGCTGCACGCCGACTCCGTCGACGGAGCCGAACGTGGTGCGCAACGACTCGTGTCGGACGATCAGCGCAGTGAACGCCTCGCTGAGCGCGGTGACGTCGAGCGTGCCGTGAAGCCGGATCGCGGCAGGCGTCACGTACTCGGTGCTGTCCGGTTCGAATTCGTTCAGGAACCACAGGCGCTGTTGGGCGAACGACAATGGCAGCGCCTCACCACGTTGTGCGGGTGGAATCCTCTCGGTGGTGCTCGTGGTCATCGGGACGACCTGGGCCAGCCCGGCAATGGTCGGTGTGCTGAACACTGCCCCCGGGGAGATGTCGGCGCCGATGGTGGTGCGGATCCGAGATGCCATGCGGATGCTCAGGATGGAGTCGCCGCCCAGCTCGAAGAAGTTGTCCTCCACGCCGACACGATCGACCCCCAGCACCTCGGCCCACACCTCCGCCAACCGCCGCTCGATCTCATTGCGCGGAGCCACGTATCCGTGCCCAGCACCGGTGAACTCCGGCGCGGGCAACGCCTTACGGTCAAGCTTGCCATTGGCGTTGAGCGGCATTCGCTCCAAAACTACGAACACTGCGGGCACCATGTACTCCGGCAACCGGTACCGCAGCCAGGAACTCAGATCGCCATCGGAACCCACCACATAGGCCACCAACCGCTTGTGACCGCCGTCCTCACGAGCGATCACCACCGCGTCACGGACCTCAGGATGCTGCCGCAGCACGGATTCCACCTCACCGGGCTCGATCCGGAAACCACGGATCTTCACCTGCTCATCGACCCGCCCCAGATACTCCAACACACCATCAGCCGTCCAACGAACCCGATCACCAGTCGCATACATCCGCGACCCCACACCACCAAACGGATCAGCGACAAAACGATCAGCCGTCAACCCCGCACGCCCCAGATAACCCCGCGCAACCTGACCACCAGCCAAGTACAACTCACCAACCACACCCACCGGCACCGGACGCAAACCCGCATCCAACACATAAGCCCGCACATTCGGCACCGGACGACCCACCAGCGGACGATCACCCCGAACCGGCCACCACAACGCATCCACCGTGCACTCAGTCGGACCATAGAAGTTAAACGCCGCAACATCCTTGGCAGCGGAGAGAGTGGTCCACAACGACTCGGGCAGCGCCTCACCACCCAACATCAACACCTTCGGCCGCCACTCACCGGCCAACAACCCGGCCGCCACCAACTGCGCCGCGAACGACGGAGTCAGATCCAGGAAGTCGATCCGGTTCGCCGACACATACGACACCAGAGCGTCGGGGTCCCGGCGGGTCTCGTCATCGATCACATGCAACTCGTGACCAGCAGCCATCAACACCGGACCCTCCAACGAGGTGTCAAACGAGAACACCGCCGTCACCGCAACCCGCGCCCGCCCCGGCAAATCCCGCACAAACCCCACACGATGACCCCACAACAAGTTCACCAAACTCCGATGCTCAACCACCACACCCTTCGGCAACCCCGTCGAACCAGACGTGTAAATCACATACGCCGAACTCCACGGACCGATACGGGACACCGGCGCCGACGCGGGCCAGTCCTCCGCCGCCACGTCCTCGATCACCGCGACGGCGCCCGCATCGCGCAGCAGGAACTCGATCCGCTCCTGCGGCAGGGACACGTCGATCGGCAGGTACACGCCACCCGCCTTGAACACCGCCAGCATGGCCACGACCACGTCAGCCGAGCGGGCGAGCCGCACGGCGACCACTCGCTCCGGCCCAACCCCGTCGGCGATCAGCTTGTGCGCCAACCGGTTCGCCTTCTGCTCCACCTCGGTGTAGGTCAACTCGGCGCCCCGGAACACCAGCGCGGTCGCGTCAGGAGTACTGGCCACCTGCGCCTGGAACACCTCGGGGAAGGTCAACTCCGGCACTGCCAGCTCGGTTCCGGTCCACTCCGGACGGACATCGGACAGCCAAGGCAGGTCACCGATCAGCCCATCCGGTTCGAGGAGCAGCACCCGCACCAGGTTGCACAGCTGACCGAGGACCCGCTCGACGGTGGACGCGTCGAACAGCGTGGCGTCGTACCCGAGTTCGAAGCACAGCTTGTCGGTGAGGTGTGCGCTGAGCATGAGCGGGAAGTTCGTGGTGTCCTGCGCGTGCACCTCGCGGACCCCGATCGACCCGCCGCCCGGCTCCGCACCGATCGGGAAGTTCTCGAAGACCACGGCGCTGTCGAACAGGCTGCTCCCGGCGGGCACCGAGCTCCAGCCCCGCAGCTGGGCCAGCGAGACGAAGTCGAAGCGGCGGGACTCGGTCTGCGCCAGCTGCAACTCGCGCAGCCACGACAGGACCCCGGCCCGATCGGACACCCGGACCCGAGTGGGCACCGTGTTGATGAACATGCCGATCATCGACTCCACACCGGGCAGCTCGGCGGGCCGCCCGGACACGGTCGTGCCGAACACGACGTCCGGCTCACCGCCGTACCGGGCCAGCAGCAGGGCCCAAGCCCCCTGGACGAGGGTGTTGAGGGTGAGCCCGTGCCGCCGAGCCGCGTCACGCACCTGCGCCGACACCCCTGCGGACAGCTCGACGCGGACAGCCTGCGCGGACTCCGTGCTGTGCGAACGCAGCGGCAGCCGGTCGTAGGGCAACGGCGTGGCCGCGTCGAACCCGGCGAGCACCTCGCGCCAATGCCGTTCCGCCTGCTCCGCGTCCTGCCGGTCCAACCAGGTCAGGTAGTCGCGGAAGGGTCGGCGCGGGGCCAGCTGGGGCGCCCGGCCACTGGTGTCCGCCGCGTACTGCTCGCAGGCCTCGGCGAAGACCTGCCCGGTGCTCCACCCGTCCAGCAGCACGTGGTGCGAGGTCCAGACCAGTACCACCTCGTCCTCGGTGACCCGGGCGATCACCAGCCGCATCAGCGGCGGCTTGGCCAGGTCCAGGCCGAGCGCCCGGTCACGGGCCAGCACCGATTCCAGTTCGGCGGCGACATCCGCTTCGCGCCAGTCGTACTGGTCGACCGGCACCACCACCTCGCGGTGCACCACCTGCACCGGATCGTCCAGACCGGCCCAGGCTATCCGGCTGCGCAGCACCGGTGTCCGATCCACCACCCGCTGCCAGGCCGCTGCCAGCGCCGCCGGGTCGTCCACTCCAGACAGTCTCATGTGGACCTGGTTGAAGTAGGCGCCCGCCTCGGGGTCGACCAGCCCGTGGAACAGGATTCCCGCCTGGAGCGGGGTGAGCGGGTAGATGTCCTCGACGTCCCGGCCGTCACCGGCCACGAGGTCCAGTTGCCGCTGGTCGAGCCGGGCCAACGGGAAGTCGGAGGGGGTTCGGCCACCGGTGTCGGGCCGCGCGCAGTGCGCCACGATCTCCCGCAGCGCCTCAACCGTCCGCTCGGCGAGCCGACGGACCGTGGCCTGCTCGTGCACGGCGGTGGAGTAGGTCCAGCCCAGCTCCAGCTCGCCCTCGGCCACGATGCCGGTGATGTCCAGGAGGCTGGTGCGGGTGCTGTCGGGATCGATGTCCTGGCCGATACCGGGCAGCCACCGGCGGTACAGGCCCTCGCTGCTCTCGCCACCCCACTGCCCGTGGTAGTTGAAGGTGACCTGCGGCTGCACCTCGGGGGCGGTTCCGGCCAGGTAGCGCAGGGCGCCGTAGCTCAGACCCCGGCTCGGCACGGCACGCAGTTGTTCCTTGACGGACTTGAGGGTCACGCCCCAGTCGTCACCGGGCACCTCGAGTGCGACCGGGTATTCGCTGGTGAACCAGCCGACGGTGCGGGACAGGTCGAGCCCCTCGATGATCTCCTCGCGGCCGTGGCCCTCCATGCCGATGAGCACCCGCGCCGCGCCGGTCCACTCGGCCAGCACGCGGCCGACCGCGCTGAGCAGCACGTCGTTGACCTGAGTCCGGTACGTGTCCGGTACCTGGTGCAGCAGAGCGTCGGTGTCCCGCTTGGTGAGCCGGACCGACACCGTCTCGGTGGACTCCACGGTGTTCGGGCCGCTGCGGTCCACGGGCAGCGCAGGGACGTTGCGGTCCAGCGCGGCCCAGTACGCCAGGTCCCCGTCCAGGTGTCCGGCCCGCACGTGCTCGGCGAGCCGGGTCGCCCAGGTGCGGTACGAGGTCGTCGACGGGGCCAGTCGTACGGGCTGGCCGGAACAGACCTGGGTGTAGGCCGTTTCCAGGTCCTCGAACAGCACGCGCCAGGACACCCCGTCGACCACCAGGTGGTGCACGGCGAGGAACAGCTCGTGTCCAAAGAGGACGGCCCCGACCAGTGGACCGGTAACCGGGTTGAGCCCCGCCTGCACCTCGGTGGCCCTGGCCTGCCGATCCTCCCCGTCATACCGGACCAGGACGTCCGCGCAGCCGACCACGTCCTGCACCCAGTGCCCGTCAACCAGGGTGAACCGGCTGCGCAAGGCCTCATGGTGGTCGATCACGGCTGTCAGCGCGGTGCGCAGTGCGGCCTCGTCCACGTCCTCCGGCAACTCCACCAGCATCGACATGGTGAACCTGTGCGTGCTGGAGGTCTCGAGGAACCAGCGCTGGATCGGGGTGAGCGGGGCGGGCCCGGTGACCTCCAGTGCCGCTGGGGCCTCGGCGAACCGGGTCTCGGCGGCGAGTTCGGCCACGGTCTGCCGCTGGAAGATGTCCTTGGAGGTCACCCGGAGGCCGGACTGCCGGGCCCTGGCGACCACCTGGATGCTCAGGATCGAATCCCCGCCCAGGCCGAAGAAGTTGTCCCGCACCCCGACCCGCCGCACGCCGAGCACCTCGGCCCAGATCCTGGCCAGTTCCCGCTCCACCGCGGTGCGGGGCGCCAGGTAACCGGTGTCGGTGCCGCCAAAGTCAGGCTGCGGCAACGCGCGCCGGTCGACCTTGCCGCTGGAGTTGGTCGGCAGCCGGTCCAGCGGGACGAACACCGAGGGCACCATGTAGTCGGGCAGCCCGCGCTTGAGCCAGCCACGCAGGTCCGGCTCCCCGCTGACGACCACGTAGGCCACCAGCCGCTTGTGCCCGCCGTCCTCGCGAGCCACCACGACGGCCGCGCTGACCTCAGGGTGCCCGAGCAGGGCCGTTTCGATCTCCCCTGGCTCGACGCGGAAGCCGCGGATCTTCACCTGCTCGTCGACGCGGCCCAGGTACTCCAGCACACCGTCCCGGGTCCACCGAGCGCGGTCCCCCGTGGCGTACATCCGTGATCCCGGCTCGCCGAACGGGTTCGCCGTGAACCGGTCGGCCGTCAGCCCAGGCCGGTTCAGGTAGCCCCGTGCGACCTGGTCACCGGCCAGGTACAGCTCACCCGGCACGCCGACCGGCTGCTGACCTCCCCACGGGTCCAGCACGTAGGCCCGTACGTTGGGCATCGGGCGGCCGACCATCGGCTGACCGCCCTGGATCGGCCAGCGCAGCGCGTCGACCGTGCACTCCGTCGGCCCGTAGTAGTTGTGGCTCGCCGTCCCCTCGACCACCGCGAGTTCCCGCCACAGCGCCCGCCCCACGGCCTCGCCGCCGAGCATGAGCTGGCTCGGTTGGTGCCGGTCGCCGCTGAGCAGCCCGGCGTCGATCAGCTCCCGCGCGTAGGTCGGCGTGAGGTCCATGAAGTCGATCCGGTGTCGCGCCACGTAGTCCACCAGCGCCTCGGTGTCCAGCCGGACGTCCTCGGCGATCACGTGCAGCTCGTGCCCTGCGGCGAGCAGCAACAGCCCTTCCAGGGAGGTGTCGAACGAGAAGGCCGCGGTGAGCGCGCCCCTGATCCGTCCGGGACGGCTCCGGCGCAGCAGCTCGTGCCCGGCGAACAGGGTGATCAGCTGGCGTTGCTCGACCACCACGCCCTTCGGGCGGCCGGTCGACCCGGAGGTGTAGATGACGTAGGCGGGGTTCGAGGGCCGCACCTGGGTCGCCGGGGCGGTGTCCGGCCAGCCCTCGGCAGCGGTGTCCGTCACCACCGCGACGGGTTTGGCGTCGCTGAGCAGGAACTCGATCCGCTCCGCGGGCAGGGAAGTGTCCACCGGCAGGTACGCGCCACCGGCCTTCAGCACCGCCAGGATCGCCACGACGACCTCGTGCGATCGGGGCAGCTTGACCGCCACGAGTCGCTCCGGCCCGACTCCGGCGGCGATCAGCTTGTGCGCCAACCGGTTGGCCCGGTGGTCCAGCTCCTCGAAGCTCAGTGCCGTGTCACCGAACACCAGCGCGGTGGCCTGCGGGGTGCGGGCCGCCTGCTGCGCGAAGACCTCGGCCAACCCCAGCTCGGGTACCGCCGTGGCCGTGTCGTTCCAGACCTCGGTGAGTTGCCTCGCCTCGGCCCCGGTCAGCAGGGACAGCTGGTCGACGGGCCGGTCCGGCGCCTGGGCCACGGCGGTCAGCAGCAGCACGAGGGCCGCTGACATGTGCTCGATCGTGGCCGGGTCGAACAGGTCCGTGTTGTACTCGATCGCGCCGACCAGGCCGCCCTCGAACTCCTGGAACTCCAGGGACAGGTCGCAGGTCGTGCTGACCACCGGCAGTTCCAGCGGCTCGACCGCGAGCCCAGGCAGCTCCGGCGGGGCGCCGGGGGCGTTCTGGAGCAACACCATCACGTCGAACAGCGGGTTGCGGCTGGTGTCCCGCTCCAGGTCCAGGTCGTCCACCAGGCGTTCGAAGGGGACGTCCTGGTGTGCCAGCGCGTCCAGCACCGTCTTGCGAACCTGCTTGAGCAGCTGGGTGAACCCGGCTCGTCCGTCCACTTCGGACCGGAGAACGAGGGTGTTCACGAACAGGCCGACGACTCGGTCCAACTCGGCGCGTTCCCGGCCGGACACGACGGTGCCGACCGCGATGTCGTCCTGGCCGGACCAGCGGTGCAGCAACAGCTTGCACGCCGCAACCAGCGTGATGAACAGGGTGGCGTCCTGCCTGGTGCCCAGTTCGCGCAGCTGCCTGGTCACCGCGGCCGACACCTCGAACTGCTGGGTGGCACCGGCCGAGGTGCGCACCGGCGGCCGGGGTCGATCGGTGGGCAGCTCCAGCGGCTGCACCCCGGACAGCTTGCACCGCCAGTACGCCAGCCGCTCCTCCACCGCCGGACCGGACAACTGGTCCCGCTGCCACACGGCGAAATCCGGGTACTGAACCGGTAGCGGCGGCAGCTCGGCGCCCGCGTAGAGCGCGCCGAGCTCCTCGATCAGCACGCCCATCGACCAGCCGTCGGTGATCACGTGGTGCAGGGTGATCGTCAGCACCTGCTCGGCGGGCCCCAGCCGCACCAACGAGGCACGCAGCAGCGGGCCCTCGCGCAGGTCGAACGGACGTGTGCCGTCGGCGAGCAGCAGTGCGGCCAACTCTTCGTGACGGCCGGTCAGGTCCACCACCGGCAGCACGAACTCCGCGGCGGGGTGCACCACCTGCACGCCACGGCCGTCGATCGAGTCCAGGGTGGTGCGCAGCGACTCGTGGCGTGCAGTGAGCGCGGTGAACGCCCTGTTCATGGCGTCCACGTCCAACTCGCCCCGCAACCGCACGGCGAACCGGGTGACGTACTCGGTGCTCTCCGGCTCGAACTCGTGCAGGAACCACAATCGCTGTTGGGCGAAGGACAGTGGCAACGCGGCGTCCCGTGCCACCAAGGGAATCGTGTCGGCCCGCTCCGCGCCGAGCTGGCCCGCCATCCCGGCGACCGTGGGGTGGCTGAACACCGCACGCGGGGACACCTGGACGTCCAGGGCCGACCTGAGCCGCGAGGCCACCTGGATGCTGATGATCGAGTCGCCGCCCAGCTCGAAGAAGTTGTCCTCGACGCCGACCCGGTCGACCTTCAGCGCCTGCGCCCACACCTCGGCGATCAGCCGCTCCGTGTCGTTGCGCGGGGCCACGTACCCGGCGGTCGCACAGGGCGAGTCCGGGGCGGGCAACGCCGCCCGGTCGAGCTTTCCGTTGCGGGTCAACGGGATCGACTCCACCGTCACGAACGCCTGCGGCACCATGTGTTCCGGCAGCGAGGCAGCGGCCAGCTCACGCAGCTGCGCCGTGGTCGGCGGGACGCCGTTGGGGACCACGTAGGCCACCAGCCGTTTGCGGCCCGGGTCGTCCTCCCGGGCGATCACGGTGACCTGCGCGGCTGCCGGGTGTGCTCGGAGCACGGCCTCGATCTCGCCCAGCTCGATCCGGAACCCGCGGATCTTCACCTGGTCGTCGGACCGACCGAGGTACTCCAACTCGCCGTCCGCGTTCCAGCGCACGACGTCCCCGCTGCGGTACATCCGCGATCCGGCCGCGCCGAACGGGTCGGCCACGAACCGTTCGGCGGTCAGGCCCGCCCGGTTGAGGTAGCCGCGCGCCAGGCCGGCACCAGCCACGCAGAGCTCACCGGGCACGCCGGGTGGGACGGGTCGCAGCTCGGGGTCGAGCACGTAGACGCGCAGGTCGGGGATTGGCACGCCGATCACGCTGGCGGCCCTGCCGCGGTCCAGCGCCACGTAGGAGACGTGCACGGTGGTCTCGGTGATCCCGTACATGTTGACCAGCAGCGGGGCGTCCTCGGCATGCCGCGAATACCACTGCGCGAGCCGCCGGGGGTCCAGCGCCTCGCCGCCGAAGATCACGTACCGCAGCGCCAGTTCCGCACCGTGATCGGCTCCGATCAGCTGGTAGAACGCCGACGGGGTCTGGTTGAGCACCGTGACCCGTTGTTCGGCGAGCAGCCGCAGGAAGTCCTCCGGCGACCGGGACACGGCGTGCGACACCACGACGAGCCGACCGCCGTGCAGCAGCGGCCCCCACAGCTCCCACACCGAGAAGTCGAAGGCGTAGGAGTGGAACAGCGTCCACACGTCCCGGTCGTCGAAGCCGAACCAGTAGCTGGTGGCCGTGAACAGCCGCACCACATTGGCATGCGGCACCACCACGCCCTTGGGTCGGCCGGTGGACCCGGAGGTGTAGATCACGTAGGCCGGATTCTCCGGCAGCAGCGGCACCTCAGTGAGGTCCTGGGACCCGTAACCGTCCAGATCCAGTTCCTCGCCGGTCAGCACCAGCACCGGATCGGTGTCCGCCAGCATCGCGGCGATCCGCTCGGCCGGGTAGCCCGGATCGACGGGCAGGTAGGCGGCACCGGACTTGAGCACCGCGAGCACGGCCACGATCAGGTCAACCGAGCGGTCCAGGATCAGCGCCACGAAGCGTTCCGGACCCGCGCCCCGCTCCACGAGGTACCGCGCCAACCGGTTGGCCCGCGCATTGAGCTCGGCGTAGGTGACCGCCGTGTCCCCGCAGGTCACCGCGATCGCGTCCGGTGTGCGGCGCACCTGCCGCTGGAACAGCTCCGGCAGCGAGATGTCCACCTGGGTGGACTCGGCCCCGTTCCAGGTCACCAGCACCTTGTGCCGGTCGGCCTCGTCGAGCAGCGGCAGCCGCGCGATCGGCCGGTCGGGCTCGCTGATCATCTCGGTGAGCAGCGTGCGCAGCGTGGCCAGCAGCTGCCGGGCGGTGCCCGCGTCGAACAGCCTGGGGTCGTAGGACAGGTCCACGTGCAACTGCTCGGCCAGGTGGGCGCGCACGCTCAGCGGGAAACTGGTGGTGTCGACCGCGTCGACCCGGCGGACCCGCAGTCCGGCCGCGGCGGTGGAGGACTCGTCGAACGGGTAGTTCTCGAACACCACGGAGCTGTCGAACAGGCTGCCGCCAGCGGGCAGATCACTCCAGGAACGCAGCTGTGCCAGTGACACGAACTCGAACCGCCGCGACTCGGTCTGCGCCGCCTGCACCCCGCGCAGCCAGGCCAGCAGGTTCTGGCCGTGGTCGACCCGGACTCTGGTCGGCACGGTGTTGATGAACACGCCGACCATCGACTCCACACCGGGCAGGTCGGCGGGGCGCCCGGACACCGTGCTGCCGAAGACCACGTCCGGTTCACCGCTGTAGGCCGCCAACAGCAGTGCCCATGCGCCCTGGACCACGGTGTTCACGGTCAGCCCGTGCCGCCTGGCCATCGCGCTGACCTCGCCGGTGACCTCGATGCCCACCGATGCCGTCGACTCGGCGCGGTGCGCCTCCTGCGGCGGCCGGTCGTAGGGCAGCGGGGTCGGCACCTCGAACCCGGCCAGCACGCCACGCCAGTGCGTCTCCGCCTGGGTCAGGTCCTGACCGGCGAGCCATTCGAGGTAGTCCCGGAACGGCCGGCGGGTCACCAGCTCCGGCGCCCGGTCCCGCACGATCGCCGCGTACTGCTCGCAGACCTCGGCGAACACCTGGCCGAGGCTCCAGCCGTCCAGCAGCACGTGGTGGAAGGTCCAGACCAGTAGCACCTCGTCCTCGGCCACCCGTTCCACGGCCACCCGCATCAGCGGCGGGCTGGCCAGGTCGAGTGCGGTGTCCCCGCCGCGCTCACTGATCGGGACCACGGCCTCACGGTGGATCACCAGGTGCGGCTGGTCCAGGCCCTCCCAGACCACGCTGCCGCGCAGGATGGGGGTCCGGTCGACCACGCGCTGCCAGGCGAGCCCCAGCGCACGTGGGTCGCTGACCCCGGACAACCTGATCCTCGCCTGGTCGAAGTAGGCGCCGGAGGAGCTGTCGACCAGGCTGTGGAACACCATGCCGGTCTGCAAGGGGGTCAACGGGTAGATGTCGGCCACCGACCGGCCGTCGCCGACGATCCGGTCCACGGCAGCCTGGTCCAGCCGGGCCAGCGGGAAGTCCGACGGGGTCCGCCCACCTGCCCCCGGGGCGGCGCAGTGCTCGACGATCTCCCGCAGCGCCGCGACCATGCGATCGGCCAAGCGGCGCACGGTGCCGTCCTCGTGCAGGTTGGCGCTGTAGAGCCAAGTCAGCTCCAACCGACCGTTCTCGACCACGCCGGTCACGTCGATCAGGTGCTCGCGTGTCCGGTCCTCGGGTAGGTCCTGGCCGGGAGCCTCCAGGCGGGCGCGGTAGAAACCCCGCTCGGCGGCGGCGACGTCCCACTGGCCGTGGTAGTTGAAGCTCAGCTCCGGGTGCACCTCGGGCGCGGTGCCGGTCAGGTAGCGCAGCGCGCCGTAGCTCAGCCCCCGGTGCGGAACGGCCCGCAGTTGTTCCTTGGTGGACTTGAGAACCCGGCCCCACTCCCCCGGTTCGGCCGTCAGCGCGACCGGGAACAGGGTGGTGAACCAGCCGATCGTGCGGGACAGGTCAACCCCCTCCAGCACGTCCTCCCGGCCGTGGCCCTCCATGGCCAGCAACACGTTCCGGTGCCCAGTCCACTCGGCGAGTACCCGGCCCAGTGCGCTGATCAGCACGTCGTTGACCTGGGTGCGGTACACGGCAGGCACTTCGCGCAGCAGCGCGTCCGTGGCCTCGGCGTCCAACCGTACTGTGACCGTCCTGGTCGACCCCACGGTGTTGGGGCCGTCGTGATCGCGCGGCAAGGCGGCCGCACGGGTGTCGGCGGCCTCGGTCCAGTACGGCAGATCCGCGTCGAAGCCACCGGCCCGGGTGTACTCGTCCAGCCGAGCCGCCCAGCCTGTGAACGAGGTGGTCTTCGCACCGAGTTCAGCACCGCGGTAGGCGGATTCCAGTTCCTCCAACAGGATTCGCCAGGACACGCTGTCCATGACCAAGTGGTGCACGACCAGCAACAGCCGGTTGCCGGACATGACAGCGCGCAGCAACGGACCCGCACCGAGGTCCAGGCCGGTCTGCGCGGCGAGCGCCGCGGACTCCGGATCGGCCTCGGTCAGGTGAACACGCTCTGCCGGGGCTGGTTCCTGCTGCCACACACCGTCGTGACAGGTGAACCTCATCCGCAGCGCGTCGTGCTGCGCGACAACGGCTTCCAGTGCTCCGCGAAGCGTGTCGGGGCAAAGCTCCTCGGCCAGCTCCACCAGCACGGACATGGTGAAGTGGTGCCGACTGTCCGATTCGGACTCGAAGAACCAGTGCTGGATCGGGCTCAGCCCGACCGGCCCGGTGATCACCGGCTCGGCCTTCTCCTGCTCGACGGCTGTGGTGTTGGCCGCCAGCTCGGCCACCGTCGGGTGGCGGAAGATGTCCTTCGAACTGACTCGCAACCCGGCCTTGGCCGCCCGCGCGACGACCTGGATGCTGATGATCGAGTCGCCGCCGAGCGAGAAGAAGTCCTCGTGCGCACCGACTCGCTCCACGCCAAGGACCTCGGCCCAGATCCCGGCCAGTGCCTGTTGAACCGGTCCACTGGGGGCGACGTACTGGCTGGTCGGCTCCTGCGGCGCGGGCAGTGCCCTGCGGTCCACCTTGCCGTTGGCGGTCAGCGGCAGCTCGGCGAGCCGGACGAACACGCTGGGCACCATGTAGTCGGCGAGCACCCGCTTGGCCCACGCCCGCAGGTCGGCCGACCCGGTGCCCACCACGTAGGCGACCAGCCGCTTGTGCCCCTCGTCGGTCCTGGCCACCACCACGGCCTCGGTGAGGTCGGGGTGCTGGACCAGTACCTTCTCCACCTCGCCCAGCTCGATCCGGAAGCCACGGATCTTCACCTGGTCGTCGGCCCGGCCAAGGAACTCGATCGTGCCCCCGGACCGCCAGCGGACCACGTCGCCGGTGCGGTACATCCGTTGCCCCGCAACGGCGAACGGGCAGGCCACGAACCGCTCGGCGGTCAGCCCGGCCTGCCCGAGGTAGCCGCGGGCCAGCCCGGCACCCGACACGTACAGCTCGCCGGGCACACCGGCTGGCACCGGGTTCAGGTCGCCGTCCAGCACGAACGCGCGCATGTTGTCCAGCGGGCGGCCGATCGGCACCGGCTCGGGCACCTGCCCGCTCATCCGGTGCGCGCAGGCGAAGGTCGTCGTCTCGGTGGGGCCGTAGCCGTCCACCACGGCCAGCCCCGGATTGGCCGCCAGCACACGGCGCACCGCCCAGGCGGGCACCACGTCGCCACCGGTCCACAGCTCACCGAGCCCGCTCAGGCACTCGGGCCGCTCCTGGGCGACCAGGCGGAACAGCCCGGCGGTGAGCCACAGCGCGGTGACCGCGTGCTCGGTGATCAGCCGTTGCAGGAGGTCCACGCCCAGTTCGCCGTCCGGCGCGAGCACGGCGCGACCACCGCGCAGCAACGGGACCCACAGCTCGTACGTCGAGGCGTCGAACGCCAACGGCGAGTGAACCAGAACCGACCGGTGCGCCTCGCCGTCGAATCGGCGGTCCCGCGCCAGACCCACCACGTCACGGTGCCGGACGGCCACGCCCTTCGGCGTGCCGGTGGAACCGGATGTGTACTCGACGTAGACCAAGTTGTCCGGCCGGATCGGCACGTCCGGATCGGTGTCCGGTCCGCCGCACTCATCCTCCACCGAGAGCAGCAGTCTACTGTGGACCTTCTGCGCGGTGTCCCGCCACACGTGGTCGGTGAGCACCAGTGCGGCACCCGACTCGGCCAGCACCAACCGAAGCCGGTCCAGTGGTGCTCGCGTGTCCAGCGGCAGGTACGCGCCACCAGCCTTGATCACGGCCAACACCGCGGTGATCGACGCCACCGACCGGTCTGCCAGGATCGCGACCCGGTCCTCCGGCCGCACGCCGAGCCGGATCAGTTCGTGGGCCAGGCGGTTGGCACGTGCGTCGAGCTGGCGGTAGGTCATCGGCCCGTCCGCGCCGACCAGCGCAACGGCCTCCGGCGTGCGGCGCACCTGTTCGGCGAACACCTGGGGCACGGATGCCTCCGGCAACGCCCAGCTGGTGTCGTTCCACTCCGTCACCACCTGGTACCGCTCCTCGGCCGAGGCCCAGGGCAGCGTGCTGAGCCGCCGGTCCGGTGTCGCCACGACCTGCGTCAGCAGTGCGACCAGGTGGCCGACCATGCGCTGGATCGTGGCCTCGTCGAACAGATCGGTGCTGTACTCCACCGACCCGACGAGTCCGCCGGGCTGCTCCTGGAACTGCAGGGTGAGGTCGAAGTTCGCGGTGCTGCCCGCCAAGTCCACGGGCTGCGCGTGCAGTCCGGCGAACTCGGGCAACGCGCCCTGGCTGTTCTGCAACAGCACCATGACGTCGAACAGCGGGTTGCGGCTGACCTCGCGCTCGGTGCGCAGGGCGTCGACCAGCCGGTCGAAGGGCACCTCGTCGTGCGCGAAGGCGTCCAGCACGGTGTTCTTCGCCGCGGCGAGCAGCCCGGTGAAGGTCAGCGCACTGTCCACTTCGGACCTGATCACCACCGTGTTGACGAAGAAGCCGACCAGTTCCTTCAGCTCCGCGCGGTTGCGCCCCGAGGTCACGGTGCCCAGCGCCACGTCCCGCTGACCGCTGTACCGGGCGAACAGCAGCTGGCAGGCCGCGATCAGGACGGTGAACAGCGTGGTGTCGTTGGCCTTGGCCAACTCCTCCAGCCGGGCCGAGGTCCCCGCGGGCAGGCGGAAGTCGTGGTTGGCGCCCGCCGAGGTCCGCACCGCCGGTCGCGGCCGGTCCGCGGGCAACTCCAACGGTCGCAGCCCGGCCAGTTGCCGCTGCCAGTAGGCGAGTTGCTCGTCCAGCGCGCTGCCCGACAGGCGATCACGTTGCCACACCGCGTAGTCCGCGTACTGGACAGCGGGGTCGGGCAGTTCGCCGCCGTTGTAGAGCGTGCTCAGCTCCGTGGTGAGCACACCCATCGACCAGCCGTCGGTGACTATGTGGTGTGCCGTGAGCAGAAGAACGTTCTCGGTGTCGGCGACCCGGACGAGCAGCGCCCGCAACAGTGGCCCGGTGCGCAGGTCGAACGGGGTCGCGTACTCGGTGGTGAGCACGTGGTCCAGGTCCGCGGGCGAAGCGTGCACAGTGACGACCGGGAAGTCCCCAACCGGGTGCACGACCTGGACGGGCTTGCCGTCCACGTCCTGGAAGGTCGTGCGCAGTGCCTCGTGCCGGGCGACCAACCGGGCGACCGCGGCGATCAACCTCGCCACGTCCAGCGGCCCGGTCAGGCGAAGGGCGAGCGCGCTGTTGTAGCCCACGTCGCCGGGGTGGAGCTGGTTGAGGAACCACAGCCGCTGCTGGGCGAAGGACAGCGGCAGCGGCGCGGTGCGATCGGCGGCCGGGATGGTCTGCGCGCGGGCCCGTCCGGCCAGGCGCTTGCGCAGCTGTTCCCGCAGGTGCGGCGGCAGCGCGGAGATCCGGTCCTGCTTCGACGAGGTCATGGCGGTGTCTCACACTTCCTGGTCGTCGGCGTCGCCGAGGGCAACTCGTTCCAGTTCCAGCAGGACCTTCTCCTCGATCAGCTCCGCGAGCGCCGAGACCGTTCTGGTGGTCAACACGTCCTTGGGCGTCAGCTCGATGTCGAAGGCGGTCCTGGCCATCGAGGTGATGTGCAGGCTGCGCACGGAGTCGCCGCCGAGGTCGAAGAAGTTGTCCTCGACACCGACCCGGTCCAGGTGCAGCACCTCGGCCCAGATCTCGGCGAGCACCTGCTCGGTGTCGGTCCGCGGGGCCGCGTACCCGGCGCCGGGCAGGTCGGTGGAAGCCGGTTCGGGCAGCGCGCGCCGGTCCAGCTTTCCGTTGGGCGTCAGGGGAAGTGCCGTCAGCGTGACGAACGCGGCGGGGACCATGTGCTCGGGCAGGCTGGTGGCGGTGTGCGCACGCAGCTCCGGCGCACCGGCCGTCACCACGTAGGCCACCAGCCGCCGGAGGCCGGGCTGGTCCTCGCGGACGATCACCGCCGCGTCGGCGACCTCGGGGTGTCGGCGCAGCACCGCCTCGATCTCGCCCAGCTCCACCCGGAACCCGCGGACCTTGACCTGGTCGTCGGCCCGCCCCACGAACTCCAACTGCCCGTCCGCCCTGCGCCGCGCGAGGTCGCCGGTGCGGTACATCCGGGTGCCCGCCGGGCCGAACGGATGGGCCAGGAACCGTTCGGCGGTCAGCCCCGGCCGGTCCAGGTACCCCCGGGCCAAGCCCTCGCCCGCGACGTACAGCTCCCCGACGGCACCGAGCGGCACCGGCCGCAACTGGTCGTCGAGCAGGTGCACACCGGTGTTCCAGATCGGGCGGCCGATCGGCGGCACGGCCCCGGGCACCAGCGGATCGCTCCAAGCCGCCACCACAGTCGACTCGGTGGGGCCGTACGCGTTGATCATGGCGCGCCCCGGTGCCCACCGGTCGACCAGTTCAGCCGGGCAGGCCTCGCCGCCCACCACGAGCGTGCGCAGCGCGGGCAGGTCGACCTCGGGCACGGTGGCCATGGCGACCGGCGGGATCAGCGCGTGCGTCACCTGCCTGGCGGCCAGCACCGCGGCGAGGTGCTCGCCCAGCAGCGGCCCCGGGGGCGGCACGACCAGCGCGGCACCGGCGGGCAGGGACATGCACAGTTCCAGGACCGAGGCGTCGAAGCTCGGTGAGGAGAACTGGAGTACCCGGTCCCCCGGCCGCACGTCGAAGTGCGCGACCTCCGCCGCCGAGAAACCGGCCAGCCCCGCGTGGCTGACCATCACGCCCTTGGGCTGCCCGGACGAGCCGGAGGTGTAGATCACGTACGCCGGGTTGGCCAGCCGCGCACGCGGTTCGACCGGCCGCGTGTCCGACGCACCGGTCAGGTCCCCGGGGCGCAGCACCAGCGCGGGTTTCGCGTCCTCCACCATGAAGGCGATGCGCTCCGCCGGGTACGCGGGGTCGACCGGCAGGTAGGCGGCGCCTGCCTTGAGCACGGCCAGTTGCGCGACCAAGATCTCCACCGAGCGGGGCAGCAGCAACGCGACGACCTGCTCCGGCCCGACGCCCTTGGCGATCAGCTCACGGGCCAGGGCGTTGGCTCGCGCGTCCAGTTCGGCGAAGGTCAGCTCGACCTCGTCGGAGAGCACCGCCACCGCGTCCGGCGTGCGTTCGGCCTGTGCCTGCACCAGTTCGGGCAGGGTGGCCGGGGCGACGGGATGCTCGGTGGCGTTGAGCTCGACCACCAGGTGATCGCGTTCCGCCTGGGTCAGGATGTCGCACTGCCCCAGCCTCGGGTTGTCGACGATCACCGTCAGGGCACGGACGAGGTGGTCGGTCATCCGCTCGACCGTCGCGAGGTCGAACAGGTCGGGGTCGTGGCCCAGGCCCAGCGACAGCCGCCGCCCCGGTGCCGCCACGACGGTGAGCGGGTAGTTGGTGGTCTCCAACGCCTGCAACTCGCGCAGCGCCAACTCGTTCGTGCTGTCCACCGGGTAGTTCTCGAACACGACGATGCTGTCGAACAGCGCCACACCGCCCTCGACCCCGCTCCAGGACTGCACCTTCGCCAACGGCACGTGCTCGAACCGCCGCGCGTCGGCCTGTGCGTCCTGCAACCGGGACAGCCAGCTCACGGCGTCCGCGGTGTCGTCCACGCGCACCTTGACCGGCAGGGTGTTGATGAAGATCCCGGTGATGTCGTCGGCGCCGGGCAGGTCCACGGGTCGGCCGGACACGGTGGAGCCGAAGCAGACCTGCCGCTGACCGCTGTACCGGGACAGCACGAGCGCCCACGCGCCCTGCACCACGGCGTTCACGGTCAGCCGATGGCGCCTGGCGAACTCGTTGAGCCGCTGGGTGGCCTGCTCGGTCAGTTCGGCGGAGTGCCACCGCGCGGAGCCGGTGCCGTGCGCGCTGCCCGGCCTGCGGTCGAACGGCAGCGGCGTCGGTTCGGTGACGTCGAGAAGTTCCTGGCGCCAGTACTGTTCCGCCTGCCACTCGTCCTGACCGTGCAGCCACTTCACGTAGTCGCTGAACGGACGCCGGTTGGGCAGCACCGGTTCGGTGCCCGCGCGCAGCGCCGTGTAGCTGGTGACCACGTCGGAGAGCACCTGGAACACGCTCCAGCCGTCCAGCAGCACGTGGTGGAACGTCCACAGCACCTGCACCTCCTGGGCAGGCAGCCGGGCCAGGTTGATCCGCAGCAGCGGCGCGGCGGCCAGGTCGATGCGCACGCCCCGGTCCTGGTCGAGCAGTGCCGCCAGCGCGGCAGCCCGGTCGGCCTCCCGCCAGTCGTGGTAGGTCACCGGCACGGTCACCGCCCGGTTGACCACCTGGAGCGGCTGGTCCACTCCCTCCCACACGATGTGCCCGCGCAGCACGGGCGTGCGGTCCACCACGTGCTGCCACGCACGTCCGAGCAGCTCGGGATCGGGCACCCCGCCGAGCACGAAGCTGACCTGCTCGAAGTAGACTCCTTGCTGCTGCTGGGAAACGCTGTGGAACACCATCCCGGCCTGCATGGGCGTGAGCGGGTGTACGTCCTCAATGGACTTGCCGTTCCCAGCGATCCGGTCCACCTGGTGCTGCGCCAGACCGGCCAACGGGAAGTCGCTCGGCGTGCGGCCCCCAGCGGTGGGCTCGGCGCAGTGCCGGATGATCTGCCGCAGCGCCTCGGTCAGCTTCCCGGCGAGCGCTTCCACGGTGCTCCTGCGGTGCAGGTCCGGCGAGTGGTACCAGGCCAGTTCCAGCTGTCCGTCGACCACCTGGCCGACGACCTCCAACTGATGGGCCCGAACCTGCTCCGGGCTGACGCTCGATCCCAGGCCGCCGCCGCTGGCGAACTGCCCCAGGTAGTTGAAACTGATCAGCGGCTGGATCGCCGGGGCGGTGCCGGTCAGGTAGCGCAGTGCGCCGTACCCGATGCCGCGGCGTGGAATGCCGCGCAACTGCTCCTTGACCGCCTTCAACCGCGCGCCCCAGTCGCCGCCCGCGGCGTCCAGTGCCACGGGGAAGATGCTGGTGAACCAGCCCACGGTCCGGGACAGGTCCACGTCCTCGAACAGGTCCTCCCGGCCGTGGCCCTCCAGGTCCACCAGTACGCGGCTCTGCCCGGTCCACTCCCCCACCACGCGGCCCAGCGCGCTCAGCAGCACGTCGTTGATCTGCGTCCGGTACACGCCCGGAACCTGGTGCAGCAGGGCGTGCGTCTCGGCCGGGTCCAGCCGTGCGGTCACCGCACTGGTTGTCCGAACCAGGTTCGGGCCGTGGCCGTCAGTGGGCAGCACCGGTTCGACGTCACGAACTTGTTGCCAGTGGGGCAGTTCGTCGTCAAAGCCACCGGCGTGCGCGTGCTCGGCCAACCTGGTCGCCCACTCGCGGAACGAGGTCGTCTTCGCCAACAGCGGACGCTGGTGGTAAGCGGATTCCAGGTCCTCCAACAGGATTCGCCAGGACACACCGTCGACCACCAGGTGGTGCACGGTCAGCAGCACCACGTTGGGCGCGATCACCTCCGCCCTGAGCAACGGACCTGCCGCCAGGTCGAAGGTGGCATCCGCGAGCGGATCGGCCTGGTCGGTGGCGGCGTTGTACTGGCGCCAACTGCCGTCGACCAGCTCGAAGCGCATGCGCAGCGCGTCGTGGTGTGCAATCACGGTGCCGAGCGCGCGCCGCAGTGCGGGCACGTTCACCGGGTCGGGCCACTCGATCCGCATCGACTGGTCGAAGTGCTCCGGACTATCCGGGTTCGGGTCCAGGAACCAGTGCTGCACCGGCGTTAGCGGAACCGCACCCGTCACTGCCCCCTGCTCCGCAGTGGTCGTGGCGGCCTTGGTGGCGTTGACGGCCAGGTCTGCCACCGTCTGGTGGGCGAACAAGTCGCGCGGTGTGAGGTTCAGCCCTGCTTGGCGGGCTCTGGACACGACCTGGATGCTCAGGATCGAATCCCCGCCCAGCTCGAAGAAGTTGTCCGCTACGCCCACCCTCGACACGCCGAGGACCTCAGCCCAGATGGCAGCGAGCACCCGCTCGGCCTCGGTGCGCGGAGCCACGAACCCAGCAGCCGACTCCCACTCCGGCACCGGCAACGCCCGCCGATCCAACTTCCCGTTACCGCTCAACGGCAACGCATCGAGCGTGACGAAGGCAGCAGGCACCATGTAGTCCGGCAGCCGGTGCTTGAGCCATTCGCGCAGATCCGCCGACCCGGTGGTCACGACATAGGCCACCAGGCGTTTGCGGCCACCTTCCTCGTTGACCACCACAACGGCCTCAACCACCGCAGGATGAGCAGCCAGCGCGACCTCAACCTCACCCAGCTCGATCCGGAATCCCCGGATCTTCACCTGATCATCAACCCGACCCACGAACTCCACCACACCACTGGGCAACCACCGAACCACATCACCAGTGCGATACATCCGCCCACCGAACGGACACGCGATGAACCGCTCAGCAGTCAGACCGGGTCGCCCGATGTAGCCGCGCGACACACCATTGCCAGCGATGAACAACTCACCGGCGATACCTGGCGCGACCGGCCGCAAATCGTCATCCAGTACGTAGACCCGCATGTTGTCCAACGGGCGCCCAATCGGCACCACATCCGGCACATCCTCCACCGCCGACATCGCAAACGACGTAGCGAACGTCGTCGTCTCCGTCGGGCCATAACCATCCACCACCGTCAACCCCGGATTCACCGCCAACACCCGACGAACCGCAGCAGCCGGAACAACATCACCACCCGTCCACACCCACGACAACCCCGCAAAACACCCCGGCGACTCCTGCGCCAACAACCGAAACAACCCAGCCGTCAACCACAACCCCGACACACCACACCCCACCGCCCACCGCACCACACCCGCATCCACACCACCCAACGGCGCAACAACAACCCGACCACCACCCAACAACGGCACCCACAACTCAAACGTCGACGCATCAAACGCCACCGCCGAATGCAACAACACCACACCACAACCATCAAACCCAGAATCCAACGCCAAACCCACCACATCACACTGCCGAACACCCACACCCTTCGGCACACCCGTCGACCCCGACGTAAACATCACATACGCCAAACACTCACCACCAACCCGAACCACCGGAGACGTCTCGGGCTCGTCCAGCTCGGCGGACACGACCAAGCAAGGTCCACTGTGGACGTCGTTCGCAAGGGATTCCCGTGCTGTGTCGACCAGCGTGGCCACAGCCCCGGACTCGGCCAGCACGAGAGCGATTCGATCAGCAGGAGCCCTCAGGTCCACCGGCACGTAGGCAGCACCGGCCTTGACCACGGCCAGTTCGGCCACGACGAGGTCCGCCGAGCGCTCCACCAGCACGCCCACCCGGTCCTCCGGCCGCACGCCGAGCCGGATCAACCGGTGCGCCACCTGATTCGCCCTGCGGTCCAGTTCAGCGTAGCTGAGGGTCGAGCCCTCGGTGACCACTGCCTCCGCGTCCGGGGTCCGGCGCACCTGCTCCTCGAACAGGCTCGCCAGCGTGCCCGCCGGGAGCGGCCGTTCGGTGTCGTTCCACTCGTACAACACCTGGTGCCGCTCGGCAGGGGTGAGCAGCGTGAGGTCACCGACCAGTCCGTCCGGGGCCGCACTGATGCCGTCGAGCAGCATTTCCAGGTGCTGGGCGATCCTGCGCACAGTGGCGGCGTCGAACAACGACGGGTCGTAGTCGAAGGACACCGACAGCCGCGAACCAGGCGCGACCACCACGCTGAGCGGGTAGTTGGTCGGTTCGAGGTCACGCACCGCGTGCATGCCCATCCCGTGTTCGGCGATCGCGTCCTCGTCGAACGGGTAGTTCTCGAAGACCAGGATGCTGTCGAACAGCGGGCCGCCTGCCCAGTTCTGCAACTGTGCCAAGGAGACGAAGTCGAAGCCGCGCGACTCCACCTGCGCCTGTTGCAGTTCGGCCAGCCACCCGGACACTGTCTGTCCACGTTGGACTGTGATGCGGGTGGGCACCGTGTTGATGAACATGCCGACCATGGATTCGACCCCGGGCAGGTCGGCGGGACGCCCGGACACCGTGGTGCCGAACACCACCTCGCTCTCGCCGCTGTGCTGGGACAGCAACAGTCCCCAAGCGCCCTGCACCACGGTGTTCACGGTCAGCCCGAGCCCTTGGGCGACCTCCCTCAGCCGAGCGGACACCGTGCTGTCCAGCTCGACCTCCACGCTCGCGGAGGACCGCGCGCGGTGCGCCTCGACGGGTTGCCGGCCGAAGGGCAACGGGGTCGGCGCCGCGAACCCGGCGAGCGCCTCGCGCCAGTAGCGCTCGGCCTCGGACCCGTCCTGCTCGTCGAGCCAGCGCAGGTACTCGCGGAAAGGCGGCCGGTACCCGGAGGAGACAGGGCGGCCGGTGGCGATCGCCGCGTACTGCTCGCACACCTCGCCGAACACCTGTGCTGCGCTCCAGCCGTCGAGCAGCACGTGGTGGAAGGTCCACACCAGCAGCACTTCCCCGGCCGCCAGCCGGGCGATGCTGACCCGGACCAGTGGCGCGGCAGCCAGGTCAAAGCCCGCCGCCCGGTCCCGGTCGAGCAGTTCCCGCAGCAGTGGCGGCCATTCCTGACCGGTCCAGTCCAAGTGGGTGACCGGCAACTCGACCTGGCGCTGCACCACCTGCACCGGCTCGGCCAAGCCCTCCCAGAGGATTCGGCTGCGCAGCACCGGGTTCCGGTCCAGCACCCGCTGCCACGCGGTGCCGAGCGCCACCGGGTCGGTGACCCCGGTCAACCGGAGTTGCACCTGGTTGAAGTACGCGCCCGAGGAACCGTCCACCAGGCTGTGGAACACCATCCCGGCCTGCATCGGGGTCAGCGGGTACAGGTCCTCGACCGCCCGTCCGTCGCCGACGAGCCCGTCCAGCACCGCCTGGTCCAGCCGTGCCAGCGGGAAGTCACTCGGTGTGCGACCGCCGACACCGGGCAGCGCACAGTGCACGATGATCTCGCTGAGCGCCCGCACCACCCGATCGGCGAGCTGCCGCACGGTTGCCTCGGCGTGCACAGCCGTGGAGTAGTGCCAAGTCAGTTCGAGCTGCTTGCGTTCCACCTTGCCCACCACGTCCAGCAGGTGCGGCCGGAGCTGCCCGGGAGCCGCCGACCCGCCAAGGCCCTCCGCGAGCGGTCGGAACAGGGCGCTGTCCCACTCGAACTGGCCGAGATAGTTGAAGCTGATCTGGGGCTGGATCGCCGGGGCGTCCCCGGTCAGGTACCGCAGCGCGCCGTAGCCGATGCCACGCCTTGGCACACCGCGGAGCTGTTCCTTGACCGACTTGAGCCTGCTCCCCCAGTCCGCTGCGGCCACGTCGAGCGCCACTGGGAAGACGCTGGTGAACCAGCCCACCGTCCGGGACAGGTCGACCCCGTCGAACAAGTCCTCCCGGCCATGGCCCTCCAGGTCCACCAACACCCGGCTCTGCCCGGTCCACTCCGCCAGCGCGAGCCCGAGTGCACTGAGCAGCACGTCGTTGACCTGCGTCCGGTACACGCCCGGAACCTGGTGCAACAGGGCGTGCGTCTCGGCCGGGTCCAGCCGCACGGTCAACGAACTGGTGGAGCCCATCGTGTTCGTGCCCTCGGCGTCGACCGGGATCTTCGTGGCCCCGCTGATCGCCTGCCAGTGTGGCAACTCGTCCTCGAAGCCACCGGCCTGCGTGTGCTCGACCAGCCTGTTCGCCCACTCGCGGAACGAGGTCGTCTTCGCCGACAGGGGCTGCTGCCGGTAAGTGGTCTCCAGGTCCTCCAACAGGATTCGCCACGACACACCGTCGACCACCAGGTGGTGCACCGCGATGAACAGCTCAGACCCGTGCAGTGACGCCCAGATCAGTGGCCCATCAGCGAGGTCTACCGGCATCGAGCCGTCCAGCACCTGCGTGGGGTGGACCGGTGCGTTGTGCTGCGACCACCCATGCTCGTTGTGCTGGAATCGCATCCGCAGCGCGTCATGCTGGGTGAGCAGTTGCTCGAACGCGTTCCGCAGTGCGGGCACGTCCGGTTGCTCGGTGAGTTCCAGCAGCATCGACTGGTAGAAGTGCTCTGGCTGCACCGGGTTCGGGTCCAGGAACCAGTGCTGTACCGGCGTCAGCGGAACCGCACCCGTCACCGGCCGCTGCTCGGCTGCGATCTCCGCCGCCACGGTCGCGTTGGCCGCGAGCCCGGCGACGGTCGGGTGGCTGAACACATCACCGGGCATCAGTCCGAGCCCTGCCTGGCGGGCCCTGGACACGACCTGGATGCTCAGGATCGAATCCCCACCCAGCTCGAAGAAGTTGTCCTCCACCCCGACCCGAGACACGCCCAGCACCTCGGCCCAGATGTCGGCGAGCACCCGCTCGGCCTCGGTACGCGGAGCCACGAACCCAGCAGCCGACTCCCACTCCGGCACCGGCAACGCCCGCCGATCCAACTTCCCGTTAGCACTCAACGGCAACGCGTCAAGCGTGACAAAGGCAGCAGGCACCATGTAGTCCGGCAGACGGCCCGCCAGGTACGCCCGGAGATCCGCCGACCCGGTGGTCACGACATAGGCCACCAGCCGCTTGCGGCCACCCTCCTCGTTGACCACCACAACGGCCTCAACCACCGCAGGATGAGCAGCCAACGCGACCTCAACCTCACCCAACTCGATCCGGAACCCCCGAATCTTCACCTGATCATCAACCCGACCCACGAACTCCACCACACCAGTCGGCAACCACCGCACCACATCACCAGTGCGATACATCCGCCCACCAGGAACACCGAACGGACAGGCCACAAACCGCTCAGCAGTCAGTCCAGGCAATCCCACATAACCACGAGCCACACCGCTACCCGCGATGAACAACTCACCGCACGCCCCCGGCGGAACAGGAAGCAGGTCGGCGTCCAGCACGTAGACCCGCATGTTGTCCAACGGGCGCCCGATCGGCACCACATCCGGCACGTCCTCCACCGCCGACATCGCAAACGAGGTAGCGAAGGTCGTCGTCTCCGTGGGGCCGTAACCATCCACCACCGTCAACCCCGGATTCACCGCCAACACCCGACGAACCGCAGCAGCCGGAACAACATCACCACCCGTCCACACCCACGACAACCCCGCAAAACACCCCGGCGACTCCTGCGCCAACAACCGAAACAACCCAGCCGTCAACCACAACCCCGACACACCACACCCCACCGCCCACCGCACCACACCCGCATCCACACCACCCAACGGCGCAACAACAACCCGACCACCCCTCAGCAACGGCACCCACAACTCAAACGTCGACGCATCAAACGCCACCGCCGAATGCAACAACACCACACCACAAAGCTCAAACCCAGAATCCAACGCCAAACCCACCACATCACACTGCCGAACACCCACACCCTTCGGCACACCCGTCGACCCCGACGTAAACATCACATACGCCAAACTCCCACCATGAACCCGAACCACGGGGCAGGTGTCCGCGACCCCGTCGTCCACCACGAGCACAAGTCCATTGTGGACCTCCCGTGCCCTGTCGGCCCGCTTCTCGTCGGTGACCAGCACCGACACTCCAGCGAGCTGCGACCGGATCCGGTCGGCTGGCGACCGCACGTCCACCGGCAGGTACCCGCCACCTGCCTTGAGCACAGCCAGTTGCGCGACCACGAGTTCCAGCGAGCGGTCCACCAGCAGGCCGACCGCCTGCTCGGGCCGTACGCCGAGAGCGATCAGCTTGTGCGCCAGGTGGTTGGACCGGCGATCCAGCTCGCGGTAGCTCAACGAACCGGCATCGCTCTCCACGGCGACGGCATCCGGGACGCGACGCGCCTGCTCGGCGAAGCACTGCACGATCGTGTCGGCGGGCACCTCCCGCGCGGTGTCGTTCCACTCCACCAGGACCCGACGCTGCTCGCCACCGGTGAGCATGTTCACCCGCCCCAGCGGGCGATCCAGGTCGCAGGCCATCTCAGTCAGCAGCACCCGCAGGTGCACGGCGAGCTGCTGGATCGTGCCCGCGTCGAACAGCGCGGGGTCGTAGCCGAAGGAGAGCGACAGCCGTTCGCCAGGAACGGCCACCACGCTCAGGGGGTAGTCGGTGGTCTCCACTCCGCGCAGCTCGCGAAGTTCCAGCCCGAACTCGGCGGCGGCCGCATCGTTGATCGGGTAGTTCTCGAAGACCAGGATGCTGTCGAACAGCTTGCCGCCGTTGAGGTTCTGCAACCGGGACAAGGGGACGTGCTCGAACCGCCGGGACTGGGCCTGCCCCTGCTGGAGATCCCTCAGCCAGCCGAGCAGATTGGCACGAGCATCCACAGTGGCCAGAACCGGCAGCGTGGTGATGAACATGCCGGTGATCTCCCCTGCGCCAGCCAGCTCTGAAGGCCGACCCGAGACCGTGGTGCCGAAGCAGACCGAGCGCTGGCCGCTGTACCGGGACAACAGCAGCGCCCAGGCGCCCTGGACCACCGTGTTCAGGGTCAACCCGTGGCCCTGCGCCACCTCGCGCAGCCGGGCAGCGGGCAGCTCGACCTCGATCCGCGCGGTCGACTCGACGCGGTGATCGGCCAGCGGTGTGCGGTCGTAGGGCAGCGCCGTGCTCTCCACCCCGTCGGCGAGCACACCGCGCCAGTACAGCTCGGCGGCCTGCTGATCCTGCCCGGCCAGCCAGTGCAGGTAGTCGCGGAACGGCCGCCGGGCGGGCAACGTGGGCTTCGCGCCACGGTCGAGTGCCGCGTGGCTGGTGAACACGTCGGACAGCACCTGGAACAGGCTCCACCCGTCCAGCACCAGGTGGTGGAAGGTCCACAGGACCTGCACCTCGGTGCTGGACAGCCTGGCCAGCACGAGCCGCATCAGGGGCGCGGTGGTCAGGTCGAGCCCGGCGAGCCGGTCCTCCGCTACCAGTGCGGCGAGTTCCGCGCGCCGCTCTTCCTCGGGCAGCGAGGACCAGTCCCGGTGCCGCACGGGCAGCTCAACCTGGCGTCGCACCAACTGGACAGGCTCGTCCACGCCCTCCCAGACGACCTCGCTGCGCAAAGCCGGAGTGCGGTCCAGCACGTGTTGCCACGCCTGGACGAGCACCGCCGAGTCGGTGACCCCGCCGAGCACGAAGGTCAACTGCTGGAGGTAGGCGCCCTGCCCGTCCCGGGACAGCCGGTGCACCAGCATCCCGCTCTGCGTGGGCGTCAACGGGTACACGTCCTCGACGGCCCGGCCATCCCCGACAATCCGGTCCACGGCGGCCTGGTCCAGGCTCGTCAGCGGGAAGTCAGAGGGCGTGCGGCCACCCGAGCCCGGCTGCGCGCAGTGGCTGATGATCGCTCGCAGCGCCCCGGTCAGGTTCCCGGCCAAGGCGTCGATGGTCTCGGCGTTGTGCAGGCGGTCGGAGTAGAGCCAGGTGAACTCCAGGCAGCCCCGGTCGACCCGGCCGATCACCTCCACCTGGTGCGGCCGGACCGCGTCGGGACTCTGCGACAGGTCCAGTTCCCGGGCCAGCCCGTCGTACAGACCGGTCGACAGGTCGAACTGGCCGAGGTAGTTGAAGCTGACCGCGGGCCGCACCTCAGGCGCCGCACCGTGCAGGTAGTGCAGCGCACCGTAGGACAATCCCCGCTCGGGGACGGCACGCAGCTGTTCCTTCACGGCTTTGAGCGCGCTGCCCCAGTCCTTGTGAGTCATCTCCAGCGCGACCGGGAAGATGCTGGTGAACCAGCCCACCGTCCGGGACAGGTCGACCCCGTCGAACAAGTCCTCGCGGCCGTGCCCCTCCACCTGCACCAGCACGCGCTCGCGCCCGGTCCAGTCGCGGAGCATCCCGCCCAGCGCGGTGAGCAGCACGTCGTTGACCTGGGTCCGGTACACGCCGGGAACCTGGTGGAGCAACGCCTCCGTCTCCTCGGCCGTCAGCCGGACCGAGACCGAACGCGTGGACCCGGCGAGGTTGAGTCCGGTGCCGTCCAGCGGCACCGTGTTGTCACACTCGGCGGTTGCCCGCCAGTGGTCCAGGCCAGTGGACTCGTGCTGCGTCAGCCGCCGCGACCACTCCTGGCAGGATGTCGTCCGCCTGCCCAGTTGGACCGCCTGGCCCCGTACCGCCTGGCGGTAGGCGTTTTCCAGGTCCGCCAACAGGATGCGCCAGGACACTCCGTCCACCACGAGGTGGTGCACGGCCAGGGACAGCACCTCGGGCTCGACCAGCACAGCGCTGATCAGCGGCCCGGTGGCCAGGTCGAACTCCTGGTGCCGCCGGTGCAGCACCTCGACCGGCTCGAACGGCGGGACGACCTGCCGCCAGCCGGAACCGGTCCGTTCGAACCGCGTCCGCAGCGCGTCGTGCTGCCGCACCAGCGCGGTCAACGCCGTCCGCAGCGCCGCCTCGTCCGGCTCCTCGGTCAGACGTACCGCGAGCGTCTGGACGAACTGCTCGGGCCGCTCCGGCTCGGCGTCCAGGTACCAGTGCTGCACCGGGCTCAGTGGCACGTCACCGGTGACCGGTCCCTCGGGCGCCCGCTGGTCGGCGGCCGGTACGGCCACCGGCGCGAGCCCGGCGATCGTGGGATGCAGGAACACGTCCTTGGACAGCAGCCGCAGACCCGCCTCGTGCGCCCTGGACACGACCTGGATGCTCAGGATCGAATCCCCGCCCAGCTCGAAGAAGTTGTCCTCAACGCCCACCTGCGGCAGGCCGAGCACCTTGGCCCAGATGTCGGCAAGAACCCGTTCCACTTCGGTGCGCGGCGCCACGTGACCGGCGCGGGTGTCCGCGGCCCAGTCCGGAGCTGGCAGCGCACGCCGGTCCAGTTTCCCGTTGGGGTTGAGCGGAAGCCGGTCCAGCAGCACGAACGCCGATGGCACCATGTGATCCGGCAGCGTCTGGCCGAGAAAGCCGCGCAGCCCGGCGGAGTCCGGTCGGGCACCCGGCGTGGCCACCAGGTAGGCGACCAGCCGCTTGTGCCCGGACTCCTCCTGCCTGGCCACGGCGACGGCCTCGGCCACCTCCCCATGCCGCAGCAGGGCGTTCTCCACCTCGCCCAGCTCGATCCGGAACCCGCGGATCTTGACCTGCTGGTCGGCGCGGCCGAGGTAGTCCAGCTCGCCCTCAGCGGTCCAGCGCACCACGTCCCCGGTGCGGTACATGCGTGCCCCCGGCGCACCGAACGGGTCGGCGACGAACCGTTGCGCGGTCAGGCCCGGCCGGTCGAGGTAGCCGCGGGCCAGCGACAGGCCGCCCAGGTGCAGCTCGCCGGGTACCCCGGGCGGCACCGGGCGCAGGCCGCCGTCGAGCACGTACGCGCGGGTGGTGCCCAGCGGGCGGCCGATCGGCGGGTTCCGGTCCAGGTCGGCGCCGTCGGAGTACCAGGCGGTGGCGTACACGGTGGCCTCGGTCGGGCCGTAGATGTTGGCGATCCTGCTGCCGGGCAGGGCTGCGCGGATCTCCCGCACGGCGCGGGCGGTCAGCGCCTCGCCGGCCAGCACGATCGTGTCCGGTGCGACCGACACGGTGCCCTGCGCCAGCAACGTGGCGAAGGCCGAGGGAACGCCGCTGACCAGGCTGGCCGGCCACTCGGTGCCGGGGCGCTCGCCCAGCGCCAGCACGTCGCGCACCAGCTCGACCCGACCGCCGCACATCAGCGGGCAGAACAGCTCGAACACGGACACGTCGAAGTTCAGCGAGGTGGAGGCCACCACCTGGGCGAGTCCGGTGGCGCCGAACTCCTTGACGGCCCAGGCAACCAGGCCCACCGCGCTGCGATGCGCGACGACGACACCCTTGGGCTTCCCAGTCGACCCCGAGGTGTAGATGACGTAGGCCGGGTTGTCCGGTCGCAGCCCGACCTCGCCCAGATCCCCGTCGCAACGGTCGTCCAGCACCTGTTCGTCCACGGCCAGCCTCGGCACACCGTCCACGGCTGCCAGCCCGTCGCTGGTGGTCAACAGCAGTACGGGCCGGGAATCCGCCAGCATCACGGCGATCCGGTCCGCCGGGTACCTCGGGTCCACCGGCAGGTAGCCCGAACCCGACTTGAGCACCGCGAGCAGCGCCACCAGCAGGTCCGCGGTGCGCGGCATCGCCAGCGCGACGAACCGTTCCGGGCCAGCACCGAGTTCGACCAGCAGTCGCGCCAACCTGTTCGCACGCCGGTTGAGCTCCACATAGGTCAGTTCCCGGCCCTCGCACAACACTGCGACCGCGTGCGGAGTCCGCCGCACCTGCTCCTCGAACAACCGGGGCAGCGTTGTCGACGGCACGATCAGGCCGGTGCCGTTCCAGTCGGTGAGCACCTGGCGCAGCCCGGCACCGTCGAGCAGCGGCAGTTCGCCGACCGTTCGGTGCGGGTCGGCGGCGATCCCCGCCAGCAGGGTCAGCAGGTGACCGGTCATCCGCTCGATCGTGGACGGGTCGAACAGGTCGATGTTGTACTCCACGGCCACCACCAGCGAGTCCCCGCGCGGCAGGAACTCGACCACCAGGTCGAACCGGCTCCTCGGGCGGGGCAGGTCCTGCTCGCCGATCCGCAGGTCGCCGACCTGCCCGGGGTGAACCATCCGTGGTTGCAGCACCACCAAGGCCTGCACCAGCGGGGTGCGGCTGGGGTCGCGCTCCGGTTGCACCGCGTCCACGACCTGGTCGAACGGCAGCTCACCGTAGGCGAACGCCTCCAGCACGGTTTCCCTGACCTCACCAAGGAATTCGCTGAAGGGCCGCGCCGGATCCACCCACGACCGCAGCACCAGGGTGTTGACGAAGAAGCCGACCACCTGTTCCAGCTCGGCGTGCCCCCGGCCGGAGACCGCGGTACCGACAGCGAGGTCCTGCTGGCCGCTATAGCGCGCCAGCAACACCTTCACGGCCGCGGTGAGCGTCATGAACAGGGTCGCGCCCTGCTCCTGGCCGAGCTCGGCGAGTCGGCGGACGAGGTCCGCAGGCAGCTCGCGGCGGTGGACCGCACCGGCTGTGCTGCGCAGCTGCGGCCGGGGCCGGTCGGTGGGCAGCTCCAGCGGCCCCAGACCGGCGAGCTTGCGCCGCCAGTACAGCAACTGCCGCTCACGCAGCCGGGCGTCCAGGTGTTCCCGCTGCCAGCGCGCGTAATCCGGGTACTGCAAGGACAAGGTCGGCGGGTGGGCACCGGTGTAGCGGGCGATCAGCTCGTCGACGAGCAGGCCGACGGACCAGCCGTCGGTGACGATGTGGTGCTGCGCCAACAACAGCACGTGGTCCTCGGCGGCCAACCGGACCAGCAGCGCCCTGGTGAGCGGGCCTGCGGTCAGGTCGAAGGGCAGGTCGAGCTCGTCGGCGAGCACCTGGTCCAGCACCGAATCGTCCACAACGGACAGTTCGCGCAGCGGGATCGTCGGGTGCTCAGCAATCAGCTGCACCGGTTGCCCGTCAACGGTGTCGAACGTGGTGCGCAGGGAGGCGTGCTGTTCGGTGAGGCCGTGCAACGCGGTACGCAGCGCTTCGACGTTCAGCGGGCCGGACAGCCTGAGCCCGATGCCGGTGTTGTACTCGGTGCTGCCGGGAGTCAGCTCGTGCAGCAGCCAGAGCCGGTGCTGCGTCGGCGAGAGCGGGAGCTGCCCGCCGTGCGGTGTGGCGACGATCCGTTCACCTGAACTGGCCGCGGGCTTCGGGGGCAGCAGTTCTGCCAGCCCCGCAACGGTTCTGACGTCGAACACAGCTCTCGGCGACAGGGCCACGCCGAACTCGGACCGCACCCTGGACAGCAGCCGGGCGCCGAGCACGGAGTCCCCGCCCCGCTCGAAAAAGTCCTCGTCCACGCCGATCCCGGTCACGCCGAGCAGGTCGGACCAGATCCGCGCCAGCGCCCGCTCACCCTCTGTGCGCGGGGCCAGCCACCCCGTCCCGCGCCATTCCGGCGCGGGTAGCGCTTTCCGGTCAAGCTTCCCGTTCGGGCTCAGCGGCAGGGCGTCGAGCCGCACCACGGCCGCGGGCACCATGTACTCCGGCAACTGGGCCGCCAGCGCGGCGCGGAGCCCGGCTGGGTCGACCGTGCCGGGCGCCACCACGTAGGCCACCAGCCGTTTGACCCCAGGCTGATCCTCCCTGGCGATCACCACGGCGTCCCCGATCTCGGCGCGGGCCCGCAACAACGCCTCGATCTCACCGGGCTCGACCCGGAAGCCGCGGATCTTCACCTGGTGGTCGGCCCGGCCGACGAACTCCAGTTCGCCCCCGGCGGTCCACCGGACCACGTCCCCCGTGCGGTACATCCGCGACCCCGCCGCACCGAACGGGTCGGCCACGAACCGGTCGGCGGTCAGCCCGGGCCGCGCCAGGTAGCCGCGGGCCAGTCCGCAACCGGCCACGTGCAGTTCGCCCGCGACACCCGGCGGCACCAGGCACAGATCGGGACCCAGCACGTACACCCTGGTGTTCCAGATCGGCCCACCGATGGTCACCGGTTCGCCGGGCACCAGCGGACGGCTCCAGGTGGCCACCACGGTGGACTCGGTCGGACCGTAGGAGTTGATCATCCGACGGCCCGGTGCCCAGCGCCGCACCAGCTCCGGGGTGCAGGCGTCCCCGCCGACCACCAGGGTCCGCAGGTGCGGCAGCGGCGTGCTCGGCAGGGTCGCCAGGGCAGCCGGCGGGATCAGTGCGTGCGTCACCCGGTGCTCGGTGAGCACCTCGGCCAGGTGCTCACCGAGCAGGGGCCCGCGCGGCGGCACGACCAGGGCCGCACCGAGCGGGAGGGACATGCACAGTTCCAGGATCGAGGCGTCGAAGCTGGGTGAGGAGAACTCCAACACCCGGTCGCCGGGCCGCACCTGGTAACGGTCCGCCTCCGCTGCCGAGAAGCTGGCCAGCCCGGCGTGCGGCACCAGCACGCCCTTGGGCCGCCCGGTGGAGCCCGAGGTGTAGATCAGGTACGCCGGGTGCGCGGGCAGCAGCGGCCCCAGCCGGTCGGCGTCGGTCGGGTCGTGCTCGGGGCCGTCGACCGGGTCCTCGAGCAGGACCGGCGTGCTGCACGGCAGCGAAGCGGCGAACTCGGTGCTGGTCACCACCAGCACCGGCGCGGCGTCCGCCAGCATGAACGCGATGCGGTCGGCCGGGTAGTCCGGATCGACGGGCAGGAAGGCGGCCCCGGTCTTGGTCACGGCCAACTGCGCGGTGACCAGTCCCGCGGACCTGGGCAGGGCCAGCGCCACGACGCGTTCCGGTCCGGCGCCGAGGGCGATCAGCCGATGCGCCAACAGGTTCGCCCGGGTGTTGAGCTCGGTGAAGCTCAACACGCCGTCCACGCCCACCAGCGCCGGGGCCTGCGGGGTGCGTGCGACCTGGCGCTGCACCAGCTCGGGCAGGACCGCCGGGGGCACCGGCCGGTCGGTCGCGTTCCACTGGTCGTGCGGAGCCATCGCTCTCGAACCTTTCGGGCGCAAATGATCGCCAGGGCTCGCCTGAGCCGCTGGAACGGACGGACCGGGGGGGTGACTACTGGCGGCGGGCGAGCCGGCCGCTGATCTGCATGCCGGTGATCCGCGCGGTGAACTGGTCGCGCAGGAAGCGCCCGGCCGGGATGCGTTGGCCGGTGCCCAGTTCGGTCAGGGTGAAGGTGAGGCAGTCGTGCACGGCCAGCTCGGCGATCGGGTTGCCGTCCACGACAAGCCGGGGCGGACCACCGGGTTCGGCGACCACGGTGTACTCGGTGTCCCCGTTGAGGTAGCGGCCGACGCACTCGACGGGCAGCGGGATCGCACGGCCCCGTCCGGGTGGCTCGGTGTACCGACCGGCAGGCAGTCCCAGCTCCGGCAGCTCCGACACCAGCGCCTCCCACAGGGCCAGACCTGTGGTGGAGTTCGTGGTGAGCGCGACAACCGTGCCCGCGGCCGGGTTGATCCGCAGGTGGCACCAGGTGCCGTCGGAGGTGCCGTCATGGCCGAGCCATTCAGTGCCGCCCTGGCGGAACAGGGCGAACCCCAGTCCCCACCCATCGGCAAGGCCGAACGGTCTGGCCCGCTCCACCGGCTCGCGCATCTCCTTGGCCACCGCGGCGGACAGCAGTTCCCCGTCGGTGTCGGCCAGGTGCAACCGCCCGAACGCGACCAGGTCCAGGGCGCTGAGCGCGAGGGCGCCCGCGGCCGCCTCCGCGGGCGCCAGCACCTGGTCCACGGCGCGGACCGAGCCCGTCACCAGGTTCACCGAGTGGCCGGTCACGATCGGCGCGGTCGGCCGGGCCGCGGTCGGTCCGGCGATGAACACCGGGTCAATTCCCAGTGGCCGCAACAGGATCGTGTCCACCGCCTCCCACCAGCTCATCCCGGTTGCCGCCTCGATCAGCCTGCCGACGAGCACGTACCCGGCCGTGGAGTAGGAGAACGACCGGCCGGGCTGGTCCACCAGTGGCAGGCGCTCACAGCACTCGGCGACGTAGCGGCGCGCGGAGAGGGTCAGTGCGAACTGCTCGTCCAGTTCCCCGGCCAGCCCACCGGTGTGGCCGAGCAGGTGGCGCAGGGTCAGCTGGTCACCGAGCCCATGGCCGAGTTCGGGCAGCGGGCCGTTCACCGGCTGGTCCAGGTCGAGATCCCCGTCGGAGACCAGGATCATCGCCAGGGTGGCGGTCAGCGCCTTGGTGATCGACCCCACCGGCACCTTGTCGTCCCGGCCGAGGTCGCGGCGGGTGGCGTGGTCCTGGACCCCGAACTGCGCGTGGCGCAGCCGTTCCCCGTGCAGCACCGCGAGTTGGGCGCCCAGCACGCCGTGCCGGGCGCCCAACTCGGCGAGTCTGGCGCCCAGGAGGTCCTGGTCGGTTCCATCCGGACGGTCCGCATCCCGCTGGGCAGCGGGCAGGCCCGAGCATGACACGTTCGACAACACGGAATACCTTCCCCAAGAGGTGGTCAAATCGCCGGACAGTCAGTGAGCTATTCACCACTGACCCCCAGGGCACTCGTCGGCCGTGACGATTACCTCGCCAACGGTCCGCCTCACGCCTTCATGCCCAGCGATCCGCACTACCGACAGTTGGGGCCACCACAACCGTCGCCGTCCACTTTCCACAGTCCCGTGCCGTTTCCTTGAGCGCTACCGCCGAACGGTGGAAACCGCTGCGCGAATAGCACATCTCAGGATTTCGCGACGCAAGTTGCTCCAGTCGGGTGGTTTTATCGCGCGAAAACCGCATCCATGCAGGTAGTGACTCCGCAGGCATTCACAGCGACACTCCATGCAGCGCAGGTCACATGAAGCCAACTTGACATCGACCAATGACGAGCAGTACTCGGAATTGTACCCCGTCAACGGTGAATGAGCGCCACTATTAGTTCCGAGGTGAACATTGCGTACCAGAACCGCACCCACCGCTTTCACCCGCAACCGCGAGCGCAGACTTCCGGAACTAGCCCGACCAGGATTCGTCAAGGAAGCGGGTGATTGATTCGAACACATGGCGAGTTTGAGCGGAACCCGAGGCGATTCCAGCGACACCCGCCCCGGGCCGCCACTCGACGAGTTCCCGCCGACCGTTGCCTAGTGGGCATCCGCCCACTAGAGTGGGCACATGCCCACTATGGAGAGCGAGCCTCATCGCGCACGGAAGATGGCGGAGTCGTTCGGGGTGGACGCCGACCGCTACGACCGGACCCGTCCCCACTACCCCGACGCACTGGTGGAGCGGATCACCGCCACCAGTCCCGGCACCGACATCCTCGACGTGGGCGCCGGTACCGGTATCGCCGCGCGGCAGTTCCAAGCGGCCGGGTGCACGGTACTGGGCGTCGAGCCCGACGCGCGGATGGCTGACTACGCCCGCCAGCGGGGACTTGAGGTCGAGGTCGCCCGCTTCGAGGACTGGGATCCCGCCGGGCGCGTGTTCGACGCGGCCATCGCCGCCACGGCCTGGCACTGGGTCGACCCGGTCGCCGGAGCAGCCAGGGCGGCCCAGGTGCTGCGTCCCGGCGGCAGGCTGGCGGCGTTCTGGAACGTGTTCCAGCCGCCGCCCGAGGTGGTGACGGCCACCGCCGAGGTCTACCGCCGGGTGGTGCCCGACTCACCGTTGAGGTTCAACGCCCAGTCGGCGGGGCAAGACTCGAACCCGTACCAGGCACTGCTCGACAAGGCCGCCGACGGGATGCGGCAGGCGGGCGGGTTCGGCGCCCCGGAGCAGTGGCGGTTCGACTGGGAGCAGAACTACACCCGGGACCAGTGGCTGGACCAGGTCCCGACCCACGGCTCCGCCACGCAACTCCCGCCGGACAAGCTGGCGGAGGTGCTGGCGAGCATCGGGGCCGCGGTCGACGCGGTGGGCGGCAGCTTCACGATGCACTACACCACGGTGCTGATCACCGCGGCACGAACCTGACCCGGCTTGAGCGGCTCGGGTACGGGTCAGCCGTCCTGGTCCACCGCGGTGATCACGGCAACGCGGTCGGTATCCGAGGGATCCTCGGCTGCGCTCAGCACGGCGCCGCGAGTTGGAGGGCGGCAGCGGCCCCGTCGGTGTCGCCCAGCAACTCCTTGCAGCACGGCGCACTGCCAGTGGCCGACCTAGCATCGCTGGCCCGCCGCTGGCGGACAGGGAATACCACCTGATCCCGCGGCTGTTGAGCGGGAAGTGAGATCAACGCGGTTCTCGGTGCTCGACCGGTCCCTGGTCCGGCAGGGCCAACCGCCCGCGCAGGCCCTGCGCGACACCGTGCGGTTCGCCCAGCAGATCGAGGACCTGGGCTACCACCGGTTCTGGGTGTCCGAACACCACAGCGTGCCCGGGGTGGCCGGATCGGCGCCGACCGTGCTCGCGGCGGCGGTCGCCTCGGCCACCGCCACGATCCGGGTCGGGACCGGTGGGGTGATGCTGCCCAACCACCAGCCGCTCGTGGTGGCCGAACAGTTCGGCGTGCTGGAGAGCCTGTTCCCGGGGCGGATCGACCTCGGGCTGGGCCGGTCGGTGGGCTTCACGGACGGGATCCGGCGCGCGCTGGGGCGGGACAAGGCCGCGGCGGAGCAGTTCGGGACGCAGGTGGCCGAACTGCTGGGTTACTTCACCGGCGACCAGCGCAGCCATCCCGGCGTGCACGCGGTACCGGCCGAGGGGCTGTCGCCGGAGGTGTTCGTGCTGGCCACCGGCGCCGGGGCCGACCACGCGGCCGTGCTCGGGCTGCCGCTGGTGATCGCCGCCGTCGGCGACGAGCCGCGCATGCTGCGACTGATCGACCAGTACCGCGACCGGTTCCGGCCCGGCCCGTGGTCGGCACAGCCGTACGTGGTGGTCAGCACCTCGGTGGCGCTGGCCGACACCGCCGAGCGGGCCTGGCGGATGTTGCTGCCCGAGGCCTGGTCCACGGTGTACTCGCGGACCCACGGGGTGTTCCCCCCGCTCCTACCCGCCGGGGAGGTCCTGGCCTCGCCGATGACCGGCCGCGAACGCGAACTGCTCGACGGGGCCGTGCGCGGACAGGTCCACGGCACCGAGTCGGCGGTGGCCGCCGCGCTCGACGGGCTGATCAGTCGCAGCGGTGCCGACGAGGTGCTGGTCACCCTGTCGACCTTCGACCAGCAGGAGCGGCTGGAGTCCTACCGCCGACTGGCCTCGCTACTCCCGGAACTGCCAGGGCCACAACCACCGTCCAGGTTGGCGCTCGACACCCGGCCCGGTGTCCGGTGAGGCAGGGATGATCACCAGCGGGTGATCGACTGCGCTGTTCGGTTGCGGCTCCGGGTGATCCACCTCCTGGCCGCCCCACGCTCCCGGTGGGACGGCCAGGGTGAAGCCGACACGTCCCGGATTCCTGCTGGGACGGTGGTGAGGAGGATCCGCATGGTGACAACCAGGTTCGCCCGAGCGATCACGGCCGCCGCCGTGGCCCTCGCGACCGCCTTCACCGTCACGACAACACCAGCGCACGCCGACCCCGCCGCCGCCACGACACCAGTAACGACCCGGCAGCTCCCACCTCCCCCACCCGCCGCCACCGCGCGCACGGAGCTGGCCGAGTTGGTGATCGAGCCGCCGCATTCGATGGCCGGGTACTCGCGAAGCCGGTTCCCGCACTGGAGCAGCCAAGGCGGTCGCTGCGACACCCGCGAGGTCGTGCTCGCCCGGGACGGGCAGGACGTGCGGACCGACGCCGAGTGCCGCGCCGTGTCGGGCACCTGGTGGAGTCCCTATGACGGCAAGACCCTCACCTCGGCCTCGCAGCTGGACATCGACCACATGGTGCCGTTGGCCGCGGCCTGGCGCTCCGGTGCCGACACCTGGACCACCGACCGCCGCAAGGCCTTCGCCAACGACCTGGTGCACTCCCAGCTGATCGCGGTGTCGGCCAGCTCGAACCGTGCCAAGGGCGATCAGACACCGGACTCCTGGCGGCCGTCCAACACCGCCTACTGGTGCGAGTACTCCCGCGCCTGGACCGACGTCAAACACGTCTACGGCCTGTCGATCACGGAACCCGAGTATGCCGCACTGGACCTGATGCTCGGCTTCTGCTGAGCAACCGTCGGGAAGGCACTGGTTCGGCTCGTCCGTGGCGCCGCGGCTTGGCGTCACGGACGAGCACCACACAGGCTCGTCAATGGCATCATCCTCACCTGGAGAGGACAACCCGAGGCAGCAGACGGAGAGGGCCCCAGGTGGACAGACGCGCCGCGCTGTTGTTGACCAGCACTGTGATCGCGGTGGGGCTGCTCGCCGGATGTTCCCCGTCAACGCAGCCACCCGCCGCACCCACGGCACCACTCGCACTGCCCGGCGACGCGCGGTTCGACTACCAGCTCGGCGGGGCCTACCCTCCGCCCTACGGGACCCAGCTGGTGGTGCGCGACAGCACGGCCACACCGGCCGCTGGGCTGTACAACATCTGCTACGTCAACGGGTTCCAGAGCCAGCCCGCTGACCGCCGGGACTGGCTGGAACAGCGCAGGGACCTGGTCGTCAACGGGGTCGACGGTCAGCCGCTCGTCGACGAGAAGTGGCCCGAGGAGCTGATCCTGGACACCTCCACCGAGGCGAAGCGCAAGCGACTGGTCGAGGTGGTCGAGCGCAGCGTGAAGGTGTGCGCGCAGAAGGGCTTCCGGGCCGTCGAGATCGACAACCTGGACTCGTACAGCCGGTCCGGTGGCCAGCTCAGGGCCGAGGACAACCTGGCGCTCGCCACGGCGCTGGCGCAGGTCGTGCACGCAAACGGCATGGCGATCGGGCAGAAGAACGCCGCCGAGTTCAGTGCGAAAGGCAAGCAGGCCGGGTTCGACTTCGCGGTGGCCGAGGAGTGCGTGCAGTTCCAGGAGTGCGGTTCGTACACCGAGGTCTACGGCGACCACGTGATCGACATCGAGTACACGGACAACCTCGACGGCGAGTTCAGCCAGGTGTGCGGCCGACCCGGCACGCCGAAGGCGACCATCCTGCGGGACCGCAAGCTCGTCGCGGCGGGCGACCCGGCCCACGTGTACCAACGCTGCCACTGACCTCGCGGTGACGTCCGGGTGACGGTCCCGGTGAACGCTCTCCCCCGTGTCGACGGACACCAGTGCGTTGCGGGGAGGTCGGAGTCGCCGTGCCTGATCATGAGCCACCACGACCGGCCGACCACCTCCGAGCAGGCACCCCGGGGACACCCCGCACCCCGGCCTCCGCGTACGAAGCCAGCCGGATGGCCCAGGAGCTCTCCCGTGTCCTCCCGCCCCGCCCGGCGGCCGACATCGCCGCCACCACCCCGGCGGAGGTCAAGCGGGTCGAGGACTTCACCGGGATCTCGGATGCCAACCGGTTCCAGCTCATCCAGGTGCTGCTGGACCAGACCTGGGTCGGCCCCTACGACGAGGCGGCGCTGGAACGCCTGTGGGACGGACTCGACGAGGCCGGGCTGATCCGGTTCACCGCGGCCCACCCGCGTCTGTGGCGCGACTGCGTCGACCGCGGCGCCGAACTGACCGAGCTGCGCGTCTACCGCGCCATCCAGAACCGGTTCCGTGAGGACGTCACCGCGCTCGCCCGGCACTACCTGTCCGGCAACGAGGCGCTGGTGCACCACGAACTGGACGCGCTGGGCCCAGGCGAGGTGCGCCCCGGACCGCAGCAGACCAGTCGGATCAGCGCTGTGCAACAGGTCGCCGCCTCGGTGGCCAGGTTGCAGCACGCCCAGGAGGCCGCTCGCCAGGCGCGGGTGGGCTGGCGGATCGGCGACGGCGGCGAGGTCGACGCGGACTGGACAGGTCGGCAGGTCAAGTACCAGGTGCCGTTCCAGCCCGGCGCGCCCCCACCGCTGACCGTCGAGCCGGAGGACCTGCCCTACGGGGATGTGCTGGTGTACCGGATCAAGCCGTACGAGGAGCTGAACCGGCGCCACGCCGAGGCTTCCGAGCAGATCGGCAGGCTGGTGGGCGCCAACCCCGTGCTGTTCGGCCTGGCCCGCGAGCGCTCCAGCGCGGCGACCGGCGCCTTCGTCACCGAGTCCGACCCCGCGCGGGCCAGGAAACTGGTCACCGAACCGCTGCGCAAGGTCCTCGCCGACATCGCCGCCACCCGCACGGCTCTCGGCGGCGACCTGGACCCGCTCGACCTCACCCCGCTGCACCAGCAGCTCTACCGCGGTCAGGCCGCGGTCGGCGGTTCCACCTGGACCGAGGGGTTCCGGCACCAGGTCGCGGTCGACACCGTCGCCGAGCACGCCGTGCACCGTGCGCTGGTGCGGCAGCTGTTGCAGGCCGGGGAGCAGCTGGTCTTCGCCATCGCACTGGTCACCGGCCCGGTGCTGGCCCTGCTGCTGGTGGGTCTGGGCACCGCGGCCGCGGGCTGGCAGGCGCTCGACAGCTACCGGGAGGCCCAGGCGGCGACCGCCGCCGAGGGCACGGCCGTGCGGCCGGGTACCGAACTGGTCGACCCCGGCAGTGCGGAGTTCGCGCGGATGACCGCGGAGGCCGACGCCGTCGCGTTCGCGCTGGCGGTGCTCGCCCTGGGCGCGACCGCCGCGGCGGCGTGGGCCGCGCGCCCGGGTGTGCTGTCGCCGCACGAGCAGTTGCGTGCACGGTTCAAGCAGGAGGGGCTGTACACCGCCCCGGTGGGTCAGCTGTTCGCCGAGGCCGATCCTGCCATCATGGCCGCGGTGGAGCGGACCCTGGAACTGCCCGCCGCGCAGCGGGCTCCCCGGCTCGACGCACTGGTCCGGTGGGCGAGGAGTCGGCCGCCGGTCCCGCTGAACCTGGAGGAGGGCACCGTGTTCGGCAGGGGCGGCACGGGTTCGGTCGCCGAGGTACGCGGCCGACCCGACCTGGCCAGCAAGTTCGGCGCCGGTCGGGCGAGCAACGAGGCGCGGGCGATGGTGGAGCTGGAGCTGGCCGGGATCCCGACGGTGTACGTGGCTGAGGGACGCACCGCGACCGGTGCCCCGCGCCTGATCCTGCGCAGGATCGACGGGGTCGGCAGCAAGGAGATCATCGGACGGCTCAGCTCGCCCGCGGCCGATCCCGAACTGGCCCGGGTGAACGCCCAGTACGTCACCGAGCGGACCATCGCGGACCTGGAGAACATCCACCGGAAACTCAGCGAGGTGCCGATGAACGTCGGTGACTTCCAGTTCATCATCCGCAAGTCCGACGGGGCGGTGTTCGTCAACGACCCGGTCGCGATCACCCTGGGCAGGCCGCCCAGCCCGAAGATCCGCGACATCATCAACAGGTTCCGCAGAGTGCTGCGACTGCGCAGGGAAGGGCAGGCACCGTGACCACGGACGCACAGCTCGCCGACCGGTTGCCGCTGGCCCGGCGCGAGCTGCTCGGCAGGGCGATCGGCCGCAGCCTGGTGGAGGTCGAGCGCGTGACGGCGACCCCGGTGGAGGAGTTCGTGCAGGACGGTGGTGCGGCGCCGGACTACCTGGCCAAGCTCTCCGGCCCGACCCAGCTGACCTTCTCCGGTGGCCTCGTGCACAGCCTGGCGGTCTGGCCGAGCCAGCTCTCACTCCTCGTCGAGGACAGTCCCCTGCCGGAGGACCCGTACTCCGACCGGTACCGGTTGTCCGAGCTCGGGGCGCCGTCCTGGTTGCGCGCGTTGGTCGGGCTGACCGTTCGTGACGTGCGGGTACACCTCTACCAGGACGAGGTCCCCTCCGACGAGGCCAGGCAGGCCGCGGTGTCCTACGTCTTCGACGAGGGCACGGAACTGTACTACTGCGTCTACCTGCACGGCCGCATGGACGGGGACGAACTGCTGCTGCCCGGCGAGGTGGTCCCGGAGGCGGTCGCACGATCGGTCTCGTTGTCCGCCAGCACGAACTCACCGTGAACGGCCCGCGGGCACCGGCGGCCAGCGAGGATTCGCCGTGATCCCGAGCCGGTGGGCGGTCGAGCGGACGTTCGCCTGGCTGACCCCGCACCGCCGCCTGGCCCGTGACTACGAACGCGACCCCGCCATCTCCGAGGCCATGATCCGCTGAGCCGCGATCAAAGTACCCTACCTCCTGATCGGCCGACTGCTGGCCCGCTGATCTAGTGTCATGCCAGTTCAGCGGGCCTTGGTGCCTCGAACCGCGTGACCGGAGGAGTCGATGCTGGGATGACGGCAGGGCGACCGATACCCACACAGGACGACGTGCTCGGGTACTTCGACACGCTGTCGAACTGGGGACGGTGGGGCGAGGACGACGAGCTCGGCACTCTGAACCACATCACCGACGACGTCCGGCTGGCGGCGGCGCGGGCCGTGCGCCACGGCAGGAGCGTGTCGTGCGCATGGGAGGTTGCCGTACCGGAGGACATGGAGCGGTCGACGACGACGTGCCCGTGCGCCGCCGACATGCCCGGTGCCGAGGACATGCCGCTGCCCGGATTCCGCAACGACCGGCGCTGGGGCTTTTCGCACGAGCGGCTCGGCATCACCTTCCACGGCAACACCCTGACCCACGTCGACTCGCCGTGCCACATCTTCTGGGACGGCACGATGTACAACGGGCGGTCGCACTCGTTGGTCGACGCCGCAACGGGATCGGCGTGGGCGGCCGTCACGGCGGCGGCGAACGGGATCATCACGCGTGGTGTCCTGCTGGACATCGCGAGGGTCCGCGATGTGCCGTGGTTGGAACCGGGGCAGGGTGTGTTTCCCGAGGATCTCGAGGAGGCCGAGCGTCGCCAGGGTGTGCGGGTGCGGTCCGGCGATGCGGTACTCCTGCGGACCGGCTATGGCCGGTTCCGGCACGAGGCCGGTGCGGCCAGCGGTGTCACGCAGGCCGGCTGGCACGCGTCCTGCCTGCCGTGGCTGCATGAACGGCAGGTCGCGCTGATCGGAGCTGACACCCCGCAGGAGGTTCAGCCGTCGGGGTACGAGGACGTGTTGATGCCGGTTCACGCCGTGAGCCTGGTTGCGATGGGTCTGTGGCTGCTCGACAACTGCGACCTGGAGGCGTGCGCGAGGACGGCTGCCGAGCTCGGCCAGTGGGACTTCCACCTCGCCGTCGCGCCGGTCCGCTTCGCCGGTACGTCCGGCAGCCCGGTCAACCCGATCGCCACATTCTGACCGCGGGACTCGCACCCGAGGGGTCGGCGCCCTTCACCGTCTGGGGGAGAACTCGCACATGCGTCACGCACTGCCGCTCGTCGCGGCCGTCGCCGCCCTGGTCCTCACCGGCTGCACCAACCTAACGGTCATCAGAACCGATGGTGCACCGAACACCACGACCGCGAAGACACCGGCGAGTGCTGAGGTGCCAGTGAAGTTCCACGACGCCAACAGCCAGGCGCCGTGGTTCCACAAGGTAAAAGCGGTCTCGGTCGACGGTAAGGGCGTGCTGGTGAGGACCATGCTCGACAAGGGCGACACGGCGACGGCGCTTGCCATGTGCGAGGCCGCGTACCAAGCCGCCAGGACCGCAGGCGCCGACTTCGTCAGCGTCACCGTGCGCTCGTCGGGAGACTCCTCGATCGCGTCCCGGAACGAGCTACGCAAGGATGCGGCGTGTAGCTAGCGATCTTGAAAGATCGGGGTCACGGCGGTGCTGAGTCGAGTGTCAGCCCGGTCTGGGCGAAGAAGGCACCAGCCAGCTCGGGTCGATATTGGCTGCGCTCGAGATGCGACCAGACCCGCTGGACCGGGTTGAGATCCGGGGCGTAGGCCGGCAACCGGATCACATGCAGCCAGTCCCGCGCCGGGATCAGCGCCTGCTCAAGATCTGTAAGGGGCGCCTGTACAAGGCCGGCTGGCAGACCGGCAGTAGGATTGGCCAATTCACCCCGGTGACCTAGGTGGTTGGCATGGACGTGCGGATCCGCACTCTCGTCGAGTCGAAGGGCGAGCTGGTTCGCCTGGACGATGCCACCCCTGAGCTGCGCTTGCGGCGCTCTGAGCACTTTGACGGTGTCGTCTTGCTGCAGGTCAAGGATCGGCCAGTGATCGACGAGACCGTGGTGGATGACGTCGACTGGTTCTGGGGCGTTCTGTGGACCGCGACCAAGGACTTCGTCAACGGCTCCGACGTGAAGGTCGGGATGCCAACATTGCCGTACGAACTGGAGTTGATTCACCTGGCGGAAGGGAACGCGAAGATATCCTTCTCCGGTCGAGATGCCTCGGTGCAACGGTTCTGTGTGGCCAAGACGCTCGTCGGGGCCGTCACCGCCGAAGCTGATTCGTACTATCGGAACATGATCAGGTTGGCGAAGAAGCAGCAGCGGATCTGGCATGACCTGCTGGATGAGATACGGACACTTCGAAGTTACTGAACTTGAACTGGTGATGGCGGTTGGTGTGATCATGACGGTATCTCGGTGATCAGTCCGGTCTCGGCCAGGCAACCCGCCAGCGACTGTGGCCGGTGCTGGATCTTCTTCAGCTTGCGTTTCACGACCCGCACCATGTGGTCGAGGTTGGCGGCGGTGAAGTTGGCCAACGACCGTTTGACCAGCGACCACACCCCCTCGGTTGGATTGAGGTCGGGAACGTAAGAGGGCAGACGGAACACCCGCAGCCGCTCACCAGCGCGGCCCCGCCACAGGCGCAGCCGAAGACACGTTGACCGAGGCGGCCCGCTGCGAGGGAATCCTGGTCGGTCGTAGTCAAGTGCGGCGGATCCTGTTGGCGGAAGGGGTGCGATGACGGATCGGTCACCTCAAAGGGCCGCATCATCTCGTTGCCCTCGTGCTCCAGTACGTGACAGTGCCAGACGAACAGTCCTGCCCGGTCGAACCGAGCCCTCACCTGGGTGATCTCCTTCGGCAGGGCGACGACGATGTCCTTCAGCCCGGTCGCCGGTCTGCGACACGAGCGCCCACCAGCGGCAGGTACACCTCGTCCACGATCTCGAGGATGACCTCGTCGGGCACGGACTGCATCCCGCGTGTGACGTACTCGTTGCGCAGCAATACCACGGCCACCGTGGCAACCCGAGGATGACAAGCTTCGGGCAGTGCCTCACCTCGTGCCACAGCGCGTTCGAGCATGGTCAGCCACATCCCACTCCCGCCGTCGCCGACCAGTTCCTGCAACTGAGCGAACAGTTCGGGATCCTCGCTGGCACTTGCCATCAGGCCACGGGCGATGTCGGCCCTGGGCGAGGACAGATCGCGGTTCATCTGCCGCAGCACCGTGAGCACATCGGCGCGCAGTTCACCCGTGTCGGGTGGCCCCAGCCTCTCTTCGACCAGTTGTCGGTAGGCGGCCACGCCGAGCGCGGCGCGGTTGGGCCACCGGCGGTAGATCGTGTTCTTGTTGGTCCCGGCGCGCCTGGCGACCCGGTCCATCGTCAGACCGGGATACCCGGACTCGGTGAGCTCCTCGACCGCCGCGCGCAGTATCGCCTGCTCCAGGACGGCCCCGCGCCGTCTCACCTGAGCCATGTCACCTCCCAGTTGCGTACACGCAGTACCTTAATCGGTTGATGAGGTACTGCACGTACCTTATGGTCGCGGTCATGCGAGCCAACGGCATCACCTACGACACTGGCTTCGTCAACGCCGGGATGATCACCCACGATCCCTTCGACCGCGAGGTCGTCAAGCGCGAGATGCAGATCATCCGCGAGGACCTGCACTGCACCGCGGTGCGGGTCACCGGCGGCGATCTCGACCGGCTGGAGATCGCCGCCACCCACGCGGCCGACGTCGGCCTCGAGGTCTGGTACTCCCCGTTCACCTGCGACCTGACCACCGACGAACTACTCATTTTCCTCACCGACTGTGCCCACCGCGCGGAGCGATTACGCCGTCAAGGAGCCGAGGTTGTCTTGCTCACCGGCGCGGAACTGAGCATGTTCACCGTCGGATTCCTGCCCGGTGAGACCATCACCGAACGGTCCGCGATCCTGGCCACACCCGAGCGACTGGGCGCGGCGATGGCGGGAGTTCCCGCTCGCCTCAACGACTTCCTCGGTCAGGCCGTGCGGGCTGTCCGCGAACGGTTCGGCGGAAAGGTCAGCTACGCCGCGATCCCCTCGTTCGAGGGCGTCGACTGGACGCCCTTCGACTTCGTCTCCTACGACCTCTATCGGTCGATCGAGTACGCGGACACATTCCCCGCAGCTGTCCGCGGCCTGGTCGCGGGCGGAAAGCCGGTCGCCGTCACGGAGTTCGGGTGCTGCACCTACCGCGGCGCCGCGGATCGGGGCGCGCACGGCGTGATGATCGTCGAATGGGAAGGCCCCATCGCGGCCCGGCTCGACGGCGACTACCTCCGTGACGAAGCCGAGCAGGCCACCTACATGTGCGAACTGCTGGACATCTTCAACGCTGAGGGCGTGGACTCCGCGTTCATGAACACCTTCGCGTGCTATCACCTGCCACACCGAGAGGGTCCACGTGCGGACCTGGATTTGGCCAGCTCCGGCGTGGTCATGGTGTTCGAAGACCGCCTCGGCGAGACCTACCCGGACATGGCGTGGGAACCCAAGGCCGCCTTCGCTGCGCTCGCAGACTACTACCGCCGCTGAGGAACTGGCCTGTCTGTCATAGACAGGCCAGCCAGCCTCAGGTTCGCGGCTGGCGGGGTGTCCCTTCCACCGCGGAACCCGCGGGCGCCTCCGCCAGCGGAACGAGCCGTACGAATCCACCCAACGCTCATGCCGCATTGAGCGCGTTCGCCGAACGTCCGACGTGGCTGTTGATCGCTGGGCTGGTGTGTTGACGGTCCGGTGGCCGCAGCCGGTTGATCTACCGGATCCTGGTTCACCACGGACGCAAGGGCGAACGACCTAGCGTCCCCGAGACCGGGCTGACACCCGACCCGGCACCACCGCAACCCCAATCTTTCAAGATCTGTAGCTACACGCTGCATCCTTGCGCAGCTCGTTCCGCGGCGCGGTCCGTGTCATGAAAGTGCCGTTCAGGACACCGGATGTCCTGAACGGCACTTTCATGACACCGCAGCCTCGGCCCGGATACCAGGTCAACGATGCGCGACGCGCCACTAGTGTCCTGCGCCGGAAATCCGCCTACAAAATCGGGCGAGTGACTCGAGGATCTCTTCGGCGGTCTTGGTCCAGATGAACGGCCGTGGATGGGTGTTCCAGTCAGCGATCCAGACGCGGATGTCCTTCTCCAGCGCTTGGACGCTGCGGTGGGTACCTCGGGTGATCTTCTGGTCGCTGAGAAAGCCGAACCAGCGTTCGACCTGGTTGATCCACGATGATCCGGTCGGGGTGAAGTGCATGCGGAACCTGGGGTGCTTGGCCAGCCAGGCCTTGATCGCCGGGGTCTTGTGAGTGCCGTAGTTGTCACAGACCAGGTGGACGGCCAGCTCCGCCGGGACCGTCTTGTCGATCGTGATGAGGAACTTCTTGAACTCGGCGGCCCGGTGCTGACGATGCAACTCGGCGATCACCGTGCCATCGGCGACGTCGAACGCGGCGAACAGGCTGGTGATGCCATTGCGGGCGTAGTCATGTGTGCGCCGCTCAGGCATACCCGGCATCATCGGCAGCACCGGCTGGGAGCGGTCCAGTGCCTGGATCTGACTCTTCTCGTCCACGCACAGCACCACCGCCCGCTCGGGCGGATTGTGGTATAGGCCAACGACATCGACGACCTTCTCCACGAACAATGGATCGGTCGAGAGCTTGAAGGTCTCGGCACGGTGGGGTTTGAGCCCGAAATCGCGCCAGATCCGGCCGATGGTCGACTTGCTCAGCCCGGACTTCTCCGCCATCGACGCCCGAGACCAGTGTGTGGCGTTGCGCGGGGTCTCCTCCAGAGTCGCCACGATCACCTCTTCGACCTGGTCCACCGTGATCGACGGCGGACGGCCCGGCCGTTCCTCATCGACCAGGCCCTCCAGCCGATGCTGGAGAAATCGCCTGCGCCACTTGGTCACCGTCGACGGGTGAACCCGAAGATCCTCGGCGATCTGCTTGCCTGGCAGGCCGTCCGCGCACGCCAGCACAATCCTGCACCGCTGTGCCAGCACCTGCGACGACTTCGCCCGCCGCGCCCACCGTTCCAGCGTTACCCGCTCCTGCTCGGTCAACGTCACCTCAGCAGGAGGACGTCCAATCCGCGCCATCAACCCAGACTAGACTTATGTGGCGGATTTCCGGCGCACGACACTAGTTCGACGCGATCTGGTGGCCGTCGGGGTAGTCGGTGGAGCGCGACAGCTCCGCCCACTCCTGCAGGTCCTGCTCGACTGCCGAGCGGCCGGCCGCGACCAGTCGCAGCGCGTCCGAGCCCAGCACGAGATGCACAGGCGGATTCTCCGCCTCGACGATCTTCAGGACCGCCTCGGCCGCTTTGGCCGGGTTGCCCAACTGGTTGCCGCTGGCCGCCTGCCGAGCCGCGCGGATGGGCTCGAACTGCTCGTCGTAGTCCGGGATGGAGCGTTCCGTGCGTACCATCGAGCGGCCCGCCCAGTCCGTGCGGAACGAGCCGGGTTCGATGACCGTCACGCGCACGCCGAAGCCCGCGACCTCCTTGGCAACGGTCTCCAGGATGCCCTCCACGGCGTACTTGCTGCCACAGTAATAGGCCAACCCGGGCACGGTCATCAGTCCACCCATGGAGCTGACCGCGAACACATGCCCCGCGCGGCGCTTGCGCATGAACGGCAGTACCGCCTGCACGGTCGCGGCCACACCGAACACATTGACGGCGAACTGCGCTCGCAACTCGGATAGCGGCGACTCCTCGAACACACCCTCATGTCCATAACCGGCGTTCGCGATGAGCACGTCGATCGGTCCGACACCCGCCTCGACCTCGCCCACGACAGCGAACACCGCGTCGTCGTCGGTGACATCCAGTTGCCGCGCGTGCGCGCGTCCGGGTGCGAGCGCTTCGAACGCCGCGAGGTCCTCGGGCCGGCGGACCGTGCCGACGACGGTGTGCCCGGCATCCAGCGCCCCTTGGGCGAACGCCCGGCCGAGGCCGCTGCTGACACCGGTGATCAGGAAGAGCACGGGTTTCCTCCAGGTAGGACGCGGCACCAGATCTCGACCATCGTCTCGGTCATGTGGTCCAGGCCGCCGGGTTGTGTTGACGCGTGGTAGAAGTTGCGCTCGGTCATCCAACACAGGGCCTGCGCGAGCGCCGCGGCACCGGTAGGACCGTCCTCATCGGGTAGCCCGGCCCGGACCAGGACCCGAGCCATGACCTTGGTGTTGTTGGCGATGGTGTCGCGCCACAGTTGGCCGATCTCTGGCACCTCTGGGCCGAACTCGACGGCCGCCCGCATCACGGTTGCGTGCTCACGCCACGTTCGGGCCGTGTTCCGCACAGCCTGTCGCACGATGTCGCGTACTGGCGCGTCCAGGTCGGCGGCTGGATCCTCCATGTGCAACTGGGCGACGGTGCGCGCGACCAGTGCCGCGAGCACCTCCTGCTTCGACCCGAAGTAGAAGTACAGCGAGCCACGCAGGATTCCCGCGCCCTTGGCGATCGACTCGACCGTCATCGGTTCGGCACGCTCCCGTTCGAGCAACACCTCGGCGGCGTCCAGGATCGCCTGGACCCGCTGGTCGCCCTTGCTCGGTGCGTCCCGACGCTTCGCTGCCATCACACCACTATGACACAGTGCAGAGAAAAATCTGCACTGTGTCGAAATTTTTCTGCGTGACGTAGAACGGAGCGAGGCGCCGGCGTGCACGCCGGGGCGGACCGGCTTGGCGGTCCGCGTGTCGCCTGCCCCGGTCTGGCCGCCGCACTGGCACGATCACGGCATGGAACGCGTGCTCGGAATCGGTGGCTACTTCCTCCGCGCTTCGGACCCGGCGGCTCTGGGCGCCTGGTACCGGGACTGCCTCGGCCTCGATGCCGATGAGAACGGCGTGTGGCACCAAGAGGCGGGCCCCACCGTCTTCGCGCCGTTCGAGGTTGGGACCGACTACTTCGGTTCCCGTTCCCAGCAGACCATGCTCAACTTCCGGGTCCGCGACCTGGACGCCATGCTCACACAGCTCCGCGGCAAGGGCGCCGACGTAGCCGACGAGACCGAGGATATGGCAGGCGTCGGCCGCTTCGGCTGGGTCACCGACCCCGAGGGCAACCGCATCGAGCTCTGGCAGTCCGCCTAGTACGCTGACTACGCACGTTGACCGGGTTTGATCATGCTGCTGTGGGGGCGGGGCCGGCCCCAGCGTGGTTGGCGTTGGCTGCGGATGCCGTGGGTACGGTGGTAGGTCGCAGGCACCCGGGCGGGGTGCTTCTCACGAGTCCAGCAGGTGCCCCGAACTGGTCGAAGGTGAAACACCGGTTGGGGAACCTGCTGGTCACCTCCTCGATCCGGTCCAGTTTGGCGTTCTTGCCGGGGCCCCTGGATTCCCTCCAGGTGCGGGTGCGCTGGAAGGAGATCCCGCGTTTGCGCAGGATCTGCCGCAGCCGTTCCCGGCCGATCTTCATCTGGCGGGTCGGGTTGTCGGCCAGGTAGTCGGCGAGCTTCCGGAAGACCTGCCGCCGTTGGTCAAGGCGCGCATGGACACCGCCGGCGGCAGCCCGGATCCGCGGGCCCGCGCGGTGATCGCCTGCCTGGAGACCGCATCAACGACGTGGGTCGAGATCATGGACCTCTACGACGAGTGCCTGGCCGCGGTGCGCGGCTGATCACCGGTCGAGCCAGCGCCGCACCGGCAGGGCGGGGACCCGGCGTCCGTACCGGCCGGTCATCTCCTGGTTGGCGGCCAACGCGTTGAGCACCGCCTCCTCCACGGTCTGCACCACGGCTTCCAGGAACGGGTCGATCCGGCCCCAGGGCACGAACCGCAGGCTCTCGTACTCGGCCTCGGCGGACCGGGGGAACCGGCTGCTCAGCGCGCCGGGGTTGGCGGTGGAGAAGGCGAGGAACAGGTCACCGGAGAAGTGCGAGCCGGTGGTGCCGGTGCGGGCCAGGCCGAGCGGCACCCGCCGGGCCAGCGCGGCGCACTGGCCGGGCAGCAGCGGGGCGTCGGTGCCGAGGACCACGATCACCGAGCCGGCCCCGGGCGGCCCCGGCCAGGGCTGTTGCTCCATCGGGTTGTCGGCGAGCAGTTCCCTGCCGACCGGTTCGCCGGCGACGGTCAGCTCCCTGCGGGCGCCGAAGTTGGCCTGCACCAAAGCGCCCACCGTGTAGCGGTCGCTGCCATGGCGGACCAGCCGGGAAGCGGTTCCGGTGCCGCCCTTGTAGCCGTAGCAGGTCATCCCGGTGCCGCCGCCGACCGAACCCTCCGGCACGGGACCGCTCGCGGCGGCGTCGATGGCGGCCACCGCGTGCTCGGGCCGCACGGTGGGGGCGTTGATGTCGTTGAGGTAGCCGTCCCAGGTCTCGGCCACCACCGGCAGCAGCCATTCGGCGGCCACGTCGGGGCGTTCCCGCACCACCCAGTCGATCGCGCCGCGGTGGCACGGGCCGACGGCGTGCGTGTTGGTGATCAGCACCGGCAGGGTCAGCGATCCGGTCTCGGCCAGCCAGGCGGTGCCGGTCATCTCCCCGTTGCCGTTGAGCGCGTAGGTGCCCGCCGCGCAGGGCAGGTCGAAATCGGTCCGGCCGCGCGGCAGGATCGCGGTCACCCCGGTGCGCACCGAATCGCCCTCGATCAGCGTGGTGCAGCCGACCTGTACCCCGGGCACATCGGTGATCGCGTTGTGCGCGCCGGGTTGGCCGGGCAGCGAGATGCCCAGGTCGCGAGCACGGGTCATGACAGCTCCTCCAGGTCGCAGCGGGTCGCGGTGCGCGCGTAGGACAGGATCAGCGCTTCGGCGGTGCCGGTGTCCATGACCGGCACGGCCAGGGTCAGGTGCAGGCCGTAGCCGTCCTCCAGGGTGACCAGGTTGCGCGCCACGGTCAGCGCATCGGCGGTCAGCTCGAACACCCCGGTGGCCACGCCGGCCTCCAGGATCCCGGCGTAGATCCGCACCTGCCGTTCGAACAGCGCGATGTGCCGGGCAGCGTAGGCGGGGTCGCGGCGGGCGATGGTGCCCAGTTCGTAGAGCAGCACGCACAACTCGTCCTCCGGGCCGCTGGGCAGCCCGCTGCGGATCATCGCCAGCAGCCGCGCACGGGGATCGGACCGCGCGCTCGCGGCCTGTTCGCGGTCCGCGCAGAACCGCTCGACGGCCTCCCGCTGCACCTCCTGGAGCAGGTCCACCAGGGTCGGGAAGTAGTAGAGCACCGAGCCCGAGGACATCCCGGCGCCCTCGGCGATGTCGCGCAGCCGCAGGTTGAGCACCCCGCGCTCGACCACGGCCCGGCGGGCCACGGCCACCAGCTCGGCCCGGCGCTGCGGGGCCCTGCTCGGTCTTCCCATGTCCCCAATTCTTCGAAGAACGTTCAGAGAACGCAACCGGCGCAATCCAACCGTAACCCAGTGACACCTTGACCTGTGAGCAAGAGCACCCTTTGATACGTCCACCGCTGATTTTCGAAGGAGCTTCAAACAACTACCCACCTGGAGGCCAGCCGTGGCCGTGCCCGCCCTGCGCCGAGGACTGCGAACCCTCGGCACCCTGCTCATCACCCTGTCCGCGATCAGCCCCGCGTCCTCGGTGTTCATCATCGCCCCCGGAGTACTCGCCGGCGCCGGCTCGGGCGCCTTCCTCAGCTTCCTGGCCGCCGGCGTGGTCGGGGTGTTCATGGCCTTCGTCTACGCCGAGCTGTCCTCAGCCTTCCCGCTGTCCGGCGGGGAGTACGCCATCGTCGCCAGGACCCTGGGCAGGCTGCCCGGGTTCCTGGTGCTCGGGATGATGATGATCACCCAGCTGCTGATCGTGGCGGTGATCGCGCTGGGCGTGGGCACCTACCTGTCGGTGCTGCTGCCCGGACTGCCCGGCCCGACCGTGGCCGCGGCGACCTGCGTGCTGGCCGCCGTGGTCGCCGTGTTCGACATCAAGCTGAACGCCTGGGTGACCGGGATCTTCCTGGCCGTTGAACTGCTGGCACTCGGCGTGGTCAGCGCCCTCGGCCTGCTGCACCCCGCCCGCGCCTTCGGTGAACTGGTCAGCCACCCGGTGACCAGCACCGGCCCGGCCACGATCGGGGCCATCGCGATCGCCACCTCGGTGGCGATCTTCGCCTACAACGGCTACGGGTCGGCGGTCTACTTCGGCGAGGAGACCCAGAACGCCTCGCGGGGCATCGCCCGCGCCATCCTGCTGGCACTGGGCATCACCGTGCTGGCCGAACTGGTCCCGGTGACCGCGGTGCTGCTGGGCGCCCCCGACCTCGGCGCGTTGTTCGGCGCGGAGAACATGATGTCCTACTTCATCAGCACCCAGGGCGGCAGCACCCTGGACACGGTGATCAGCCTGGCCATCGCGCTGGCGATCGTGAACGCGGTGCTGGCGATCGTGCTGATCAGTTCCCGGCTGGTGTTCAGCAGCGGACGGGACCGGGCCTGGCCGGCCGCGGTGAACCGGGCGCTGTCGGCGGTGCACCCGCGCTTCGGCACGCCCTGGATCGCCACCCTGGGCACCGGACTGATCGCGGCCCTGCTGTGCTACGTCGACCAGCAGCTGCTCGTGGTCGTCACCAGCACCTCGATCGTGGCGGTCTACCTGGCGCTGTGCCTGTCGGCGATCCGCGGCCGGCGGACCGGCGCCACCGCGCATGCCCAGTATCGGATGCCCTTGTTCCCGGTGGCGCCGGTGCTCGCGTTGGCCGCGTTGGCGTTCGTGGTGTACCAGAACGCACTGGACGAGAAGGTCGGCCGGCCCAGCCTGATCGTGACCGTGGGGATGGTCCTGCTCGCGCTGCTGTACTACGTACTCGTGTTGCGGCGCAGGGGTGGCTGGCAGCTGGTCGAGCCGGAACAGACCTAGCTCGCGGAACCAGCCCACTGGCGCAGCGCGGCTTCCAGGCCGGCGGCACGGCCAGCGGTGTCATGAAAGTGCCGTTCAGGACACCCAGTGTCTGAAACGGCACCTTCATGACAGGTTCGGTCAGGAGTACGAGGGCCGCTCTACTACCTGACCGGCAGCCCGGACGAGGTGTCCGTTGACATTTGACACAGTATGATCACCGACGAGGTCCACTATGGACTGTCGGTGCCCCCGCTCCTGCCGAGCCGATCGGAGCAACCCTCCGTTTGGCGGAACCGCCCTGGTCTGTCTGACCCTGTGGCCGTCCGATCAGCCGGTGATAGCGTCGAATTTGTTGGTAACGAACAAAATTCGGGAAGCTGGCGCGAACAGAGGCAGGATTCCTTGTCCACGAACACATCCACGGTGACCACCGAGGTCCCGGACTACCCCTTCAGCGTCGCGAGGGCGTTGAAAGTCGACCCGGTCTACTCGCGCCTGCGGGCCGGTTCCTCGCTCACCAGAATCCGGCTCCCCTACGGCACCGGAGTCGTGTGGCTGGCAAGCACGTACGCGGATGTGAAGGCGGTGCTCGGGGACCCCAGGTTCAGCATGGCGGCCGCGACCAAGCCGGACACGCCGCGGAGCACGCCCTGGCCGATGAATTCCGACGGCCTCATGGGCAAGGACGGGCAGGAGCACGCACGGTTGCGGCGCCTGATCGGCAAGGCGTTCACCCTGCGCCGCGTCGAGGCACTCCGACCGCGGATACGAGGAGTCGTTGAGAACTGCTGTGATGCGATGGTCGTCCACGGAGCACCGGCCGACCTGGTGAACCTCCTCGCGCTGCCCGTTCCCGTCACCGTCATCTGTGAGCTGCTGGGAGTTCCGGTCGAGGACCGCTCGGTCTTCCGCGCCTTCGCGGAGGCGGCCGTGTCCAGCACCAAGTTCAGCCCGGAGGAGGTCGGCAAGCTCCACGCCGAGTCCGAGCGCTACATGGCGGAACTGGTCAGGCGCCGTCGCCGCGCCCCCGCCGAGGACCTGCTCAGCGCGCTCGCGCAGACCGAGGACAACCAGGACCTGCTCTCCGAGAAGGAACTGGTCGAGATGGGCTTGGGCCTGCTCGTCGCCGGCCACGAGACCACCGCGAACCAGATCGGGAACTTCGTCTACACGCTGCTCAGTCACCCGGGGCTCTACCAGGCACTGTGCGAGGACCCGTCCCGCATCCCGCAGGTGGTCGAGGAGCTGTTGCGGTGGGTGCCGCTCAGCGCGTCCGGCGGCCACGTGCGGGTGGCCACCGAGGACGTGCGGCTTCCTGGCGGCCTCGTGCGCGCTGGCGAGGCCGTGTTCGCCCAGCTGGCCTCCGCCAACAGGGACGAGTCGGTCTTCGAGGAGCCGAGCCGGATCGACTTCGACCGCCCCCGCGGGCAGCACGTGTCATTCGGGCACGGCCCGCACGCGTGCCCCGGCGCACACCTGGCCAGGCTGGAACTGCAAGTGACCCTGGAGGTCCTGGTCACCCGCTTCCCAGGACTGCGCATCGCCGTGCCCGAGAACGAACTCGACTGGCGCACCGGCGTCCTGCTGCGCGGCCTGGAGACATTCCCCGTCCAGTGGTGAGCCCCCCTCGCGGACCGTCCACCAGCGACTGGAACGCGAGCGTGTCTCATTGGGGCTGGGCGCCAGGCCGCTACTCCAGAGCGCTGAGCAACGACAGGGACAGGTCGGTCAAGTGGTCCACCAGCTTGTCCGGCGAGTCCGTCATGCCCCGGTGGAGCCAGTCGATGACCACCTCCGACACGCCAGCCACCAGCGCGAGGAGCAGCCGCTCGTACCGGAGCTTGTCGCGCTGCCTGCCCACCGCGCGCCGGATGAGGCGGCCGAACACCTCGGCATCCCTGCGCAGGACCTCTCGGCGGCGCAGCTCCATGCGAGGGGCGTTGACGTAGATGACGCGGGCGCGGTCCGGATGCTCGAACAACATCCGGACCAGCGCCCCCATCATCGGCCGTAGCTGCTCCTCGAGGTCCCGGGGCTGCTTCGGCGTCGCTGCGGCGATGCCCGCCAGCAGCCACTCGTTCTGCTCACGGTGCACGGTGAGCAGCAGGTCCGCGCGGTCGGCGAAGTGCTCGTAGAAGTAGCGCTTGGACACCTTCGCCCGCGTGCAGACCTCGGCGACGGTGATCTCCTCGTACTCGCGCGCGGCGAACAACTCCACCGCCGAGTCCACGATCCGGCTCCGCCGCTGGGCCGCCCGTTCCTCGCGCGACTGCCCGCCGTAGGTGTCCCCGCGCCTGGCCTGCTCGTTCACCGCGCACCCGTCCCCGTACTGGCTACGGTCGCACAGCATATCGGCGGACCACCCGGCCAGCCCGTCACCCGATCTGGAACCGGCGTGTTCCGTTCCGGTCCGACTTACACCGACAGCGTCACCCGACGGTCGCCGGGCGGTTCACCGGACGCCTAACCTCGCCCTCGTGCGACAACTCCGAACCCGATTCCCCTTCCAGGCAAACCGAATCCGGCCGCTGGTCCGCCGAATGGCCAAGGGCGCCGTGCTCGCCTCGAGTGCGGCCCTCGCCGTGTCCTGCGCCGCGGCCGACGCACCGGCGGTGAGCCGGACGGCGGCGGACCAGTCGGGGTGGCCACCAGCCCCGGTGGTCGCGCTCACCGACCAGCCCGAACCGTCCCTCGTGGTGGACACCCCGCTGGCCGACCAGCTGGCCATGGGGCTCGTGGTGATCCGCTACCGCGCCGAGAACCTGCACATCGTCCCGGTCTACGGCACCAACGCCGTCGACGTGTCACCGCGGATCGGCCACATCCACGTCACCGTGGACGACGCGCCCTGGCACTGGGCCGATGCCAGCGGGGAGCCACTGATCATCCAGGGCCTGCCGCGCGGGCCGCACAAGGTGTGGATCGGGCTGGCCAACCCCATGCACAAGGTCATGGACAGCAAGACCGTGGAGTTCACGATCCCCTGATCACAGCTTGTCGGCCTCGATGACGGCCTTGGCGAACTCCTCCGGTGCCTCCTGCGGCACGTTGTGGCCGATGCCGTTGAGCAGGCGGTGCGCGTACTTGCCGGAGAACTTCGCCCGGTAGGCGGCCCCGTCGGCGGTCGCGCCGTCGAAGTCGCTGCCGATGGTGATCGTGGGCACGGAGATGACCGGCGCCTGGGCGAGCTTCTGCTCCAGGGAGTCGAGCTTGGGGTCCCCCTTGGCCAGGCTCAGCCGCCACCGGTAGTTGTGGATGACGATGCTGACGTGGTCGGGGTTGTCGAAGGCCGCGGCGCTGCGGTTGTAGGTGGCCTCGTCGAAGTTCCACTTGGGCGAGGCGATCTGCCAGATGAGCTTGTTGAACTCGTGCCGGTTCTGCGAGTAACCGAGCACGCCGCGTTCGGTGGCGAAGTAGTACTGGTACCACCAGCCCCGCTCCACCGCCGGGGACAGCGGCTGCTGGTTGGTGGCGAGGTTGGTGATCAGGTACCCGCTCACCGAGACGAGGGCCTTGCACCGCTCGGGCCACAGCGCCGCGATGACGTCGGCGGTTCGTGCTCCCCAGTCGTAACCGGCGAGGACCGCCTTGTCCACCTTGAGGGCGTCCATCAGGGCGATGACGTCGAGCGCGATCGCCGACTGCTGGCCGTTGCGGAAGGTGTCCTTGGACAGGAACCGCGTCGAGCCGTAGCCCCGCAGGTACGGCACGATCACGCGGTAGCCCGCCGCGGCCAGCAGCGGCGCGACGTCGACGTAGCTGTGGATGTCGTAGGGCCAGCCGTGCAGCAGGAGCACCACTGGACCGCCAGCGGGTCCGGCCTCGGCGTAGCCCATGCTGACCTCGCCGGCGTCGATCTGCTTCAGCGGGCCGAAGGAGGTGTTCTTCCCCGTGCTGGGGCTGGCGGCCGGGATGGCTTGCGCGGAGCAGCCAGCGAGTGAGGCCGTGGCAGCCGCCGCGGCCAGGACCTGGGAGAACTGCCTTCTGCTGATCATCGGAACTCCTCCTGCGTGTGGCACGGAGGGGAAGGTAGGTGCCCGGCGCAGGACGCGGCGACCGTCGGATGACGCCGTCGGTGTAAGTCACCCCACGTCGAGGGCCGCCCCGAGTTCGGTGCGGGAGCTGATCCCGAGCTTGGGGAAGATCCGGTGCAGGTGCGTGCTGACGGTACGGTGCGACAGGTGGAGCCGCTGGCCGGTCTCCCGGTTGGCCAGCCCTTCGGCCGCCAGCTGGGCGATGCTGAGTTCGTGCGCGGTGAGCCGGTCGCGTGCGTCCGGGTCGCGTCGAGGGCTCGCCTCGCCCGCGGTGCGCAGCTCCCGGCGGGCCCGCTCGCCCCACGGCACCGCGCCGAGCGCGTCGAAGGCGTCGCGAGCCGCCCGCAGGTGCGTCCGGGACTCCACCGCCCGCCGCTGCCTGCGCAGCCACTCGCCGAAGGCGAGCTGGACCCGCGCGCGTTCGAGCGGCCACCCGGTCAGGTCCGCGCCCAGCGCCGCCTCGAACAACCCCTCCGCCTCCGTGCCCCGAGCGAGGACCGCCCGCACGTGGCGCAGACCGATGTGCAGGGCCGGGGACGGGTTGGCCGGCGCGAACCCGGCTCCACGCCTGTACGGCCAGCCCCTGGTCAGCAGGCCGAGCCTGCCCTGGGCGCGCAGTCCGGGCAGCGCGGCGGCGGAGACTGTGGCAGCGTCTGCTGGACCCATCCGGGCAATCTGAACGGGACCCACCTTCGACCGTGGTTTGCAACTGTCTGGTTGCTCGCGGTGGAGGTTGCGGACGACGTCACGGGTGGAGCTGTTCGCGACGATCCGGCGCGATGCCCGGGTCGAGGGACTCTCGATTCGAGCGTTGGCGCGCCGGCACGGGGTCGGGCGGCGCACGGTTCGTCAAGCGCTGGCGAGGGCGGAACCGCCTCCGCGTAAGCCGCGGGTGCACACGGCGCCGCGGCTGGACCCGTTCAAGGCGGCGATCGACGCGATGCCGATCCAGGACACGACCGCCCCGCGCAAGCAGCGGCATACCGCTCGGCGGATCCACGCCCGGCTGGTGAACGAGCTCGTGGAGGCCACCAACGAGAAGATGCTCGCCCGCTACGGCCGCGTCGACCTGCTCTGCATCGACAAACATCGCGATCGCCAGCAACGAGGCCTTCTCCGGCTGGACCAGGACGTTCACCGACCCACGCCTGTGCGCCGCCATCGTCGACCGGCTCATGTTCAACGGGAACATCATCGAGACCGGCACCGACTCCTACCACCTGGCCCACACCTAAGACCAGCAGGAGCGTCGATCCGAAGCCGCGGCCTGGCACTGAGCTCCGACTACACCGCCGTCGCCGACAAGCGCGATGTCGCCGAGTACAGACAGCAGCCTGCGATGGTGCCAAGACCGCGCCGAACCGGTACACGCCTCACGGCTACGGGCGCTATGTCGCGCGTCCCGAGGCCTGTCCGCACCTCCATCGGTAGGCCACTACTCACTGACAGGTCCTGGGCGATCCTCCTGTTTACCAGCGGTCCCCTGCTCGGTCCGGACACGGTCCTCAGCGAGAGCAAGCTGGCTGCGTGCTCGCGCGACGACTTGTTCGGCGCGCCGCAGTTGGGACAGCGCCCGATCGAGCCCCGCCCGGTCCAACTCCGCCGCGCGCTCGGTACTAGGCGGGTCCCGTCGAGAGAACTCGGCCTCGCGCTCGTTGGCGGTTCGCTCGCGTTGATCGGCCCGCACGTCGCGCTGATCGGCCCGCATCTCGCGTTGATCGGCCCGCACGTCACGTTGACCGACCTCCGCGGATTGCATCTCGACAGCCGTCTCCCGCATCTCAAGCGCGATCTCTCGGGCATCGGCGGCGGCCTCGCGCGCCGCGACGACCGCCTCGCGGAGCGTCACTTCCCGCTCGCGCCTCAAGGCCCGCCGGTCCTGCTCATTCAGATCATCCTTGTCTGGCTCAGGCGCGACCGGCATGCCTCTCAATATGGCCCTTGCCCTGGTGGGCTGTCGAGTGGGCCGCGCGGCCACGATCCACCCATCGGCATATCCGGACGATTCAACGCGGTCTCGATCGAGTCGAGCCGACACCGATGTCACGCTGACAGCCCGAACCCGCACCCAGGTGGGTCCCGCCTAGGTTGCCCAAGTTGACATTCCCAGCTGGGCAGCCGGTCGGCCACCGCCAGCAGGGCCTTGCGCGCCGACGGACCGGGCTCGGTCCAGAAGCAGCGCATGCCCGCACCCCAGAGGATGCGCATCGCCAGCTCGGTGTCCCCGTCCGCAGCGACCGATTCCGCCGCGCGGCCAGTTCCAGTGACCCTGAGGGGTCCTCGCGCATCCCGTCGTCGAAGCTGCTCACCAGCCACGCGGCCACGGCGTGCTGGCGCGGTGTGAGCTCGCACGTCCGCACCTCGCGCAGTAGCCGCTCGACCACGTCCAGGCGGCCGGACTCGACCGCCAGCTCAGCCGCCCGCAGCAGCCGCTCGGCCCGGGGCCTCACTCAGTCGCGCCGACTGCTCCAGCGCGGCGGTCGCGGCCGAGACGCCACCCCGTCGCTCGGCCCGGTCCGCGGCCAGCCCCAACTCGGCCGCGAGGCCCTCGTCCTGCCCGGCGGTGGCCGCCACCCGGTGCCAGGCCCGCCGGTCCAGCTGGCCGTCCAGGGTCTCGGCCAGCGCCCGGTGGGTGTCCTGGCGCTCGCCGGGGCTGGCGGCCCACGGGATCGCCGAGCGCATCAGCGGATGGCGGAACCTCAGCGTGCCGGGGCCGAGCTCGACCAGCTGGGCGTCGACTGCAGGGGCCAAGGTCGTCACGTCGGCGCTGGTCGTGAGGGCGATCGTGGCGGCGTCGAGCGTCTCGACCAGTGAGGTGCTGTCGTTGAGCGCGGCGATCAGCAGACTGGTCCTGGCCGGCGCGACCCGCCCGGCGAAGGCCCGTTCGAGCCGGTCCGTCAGCGGCAGGACCGGGTCGGCGGCGTCCAGGTCGCGCGCGGTCCCGGGCAGCTCGGTCAGCGCCAGTGGATTGCCCGCGGCCTCGGTGAGCAGCCGGGCCCGGACCGCCGGGGTCAGGTCGGGCGCGACCGCGTCGAGCAGTTCCCCGGCGAGGTCTTCGGGCAGCCGATCGAGGGTCATCGTCGGCAGCCCCACGTCCTCAAGTGGCGAGCGCGGCTCGTCCCGGACGGTCGCCACCAGCACGACGGGCTCGGACTCCAGCCTGCGAGCCACGAAAGCCAGCAGGTCGGCACTGGCGTGGTCCAGCCAGTACGCGTCCTCGGCGATCAGCAGCAGTGGCCTCTCGGCCGCGGCCTCGGCCAGCATGCCCAGCACGGCGAGCCCGACCTGGTACACGTTCGGCGCCGCCCCGTGGGCGAGGCCGAGCGCGGTGCGGAGCGCGTCGCGCTGCGGGGCGGGGAGCGCGTCGACACCTGCCCGCACCGGGTACAGCAACTGGTGCAACCCGACGTAGGGCAGGTTCTGCTCGGCCTCCGCCCCGGTCGTGCTGAGCACCCGCACACCCGATCGAGAGGCCTCGGCCAGCAGCGCCGACTTGCCGATCCCGGCCTCACCCCTGACGAGCAGGGCGCCGCCACGATCTCCGACCCCGTCGATCAGCTCCGCCAGGTGCTTACGCTCCAGGTCCCGACCGACAAGCGACATTTCCTCGCACTCCGCCCTCGAGCCGTGGCCACTGGGGCCAGGTTGCCCGATCTCCGGCGGAGGCGTTCACCACTGCTAGGTGCGCATCCGCAGGTTGTCGCGGGTGACGTGCCGGGCCGCGCCGAACAGGCCGACCGAGGTGAGCAGCACCGCCAGCGGGATCACGATCAGCAGGCTCAGGTGCAGGCCGTGGGCCGCGGCCTGGGGCCCGCTCAGCCCGGTCGCCGAGGCGGCGAAGCGGTCGGAGAGCGCGCCGGTGATCAACGGGCCCACCGCGCCGCCGAGCAGGTAGAAGGCGGCGAAGTAGATCGAGACGGCGGTGGCGCGCAGGTGGGGTTCGACCACGTCGGCGACGGCGGGGTAGGCGGCGGTGTAGTACATGTACTGCAACAGCCAGCCGGTGGTGAACAGGGCGACGAACAGGCCGACCGCCTCAGGCCCCAGCAGCAGCGCCCCGAGGATGAGCGGAGTGGCCAGCAGCAGGGCGAAGGCACCGGTGTAGACCCGCGCCGCAGGTGAACGGCGGCTCGCCCGGTCGGCGATGCGCCCGCCGAGCAGCAGACCGACCAGGCCGCTGAGGCCGACCGTCACGCCGGTGAGCATGCCGCCGACGGCCAGGCTCGTGCCGAAGTAGCGCTGGAGCAGCGGCACGCTGAAGGTCGACACCGAGTAGGAGGCGATCTGCGAGCCGATACCGGCGAGGATCAGCCACCACAGGGTGGGGATCCGCAGCACCGACCGGAACGGGCGGTCGGCCCGCCCCGCCGACGTGCCGACGGGGTCCACGGCGCCCCGGCTCGGCTCGCGGATGAACAGCAGCAGCACCCCGATGACCAGGCCGGGAACCGCGGCGAGGAAGAACGGGGCCCGCCAGGTGCCGAACGCGTTGGTGATGGACCCGACCGTGAAGAAGGCGAGCACCAGGCCGACGGGCAGGCCGAGCTGGAGCAGGCTGGTGGCGCGAGCTCGCCGGTCGGCGGGGTACAGGTCGGCGAGCAGGGAGTTGGCCGCCGGGGCGAAGCTGGCCTCCCCCACCCCCAGCAGCAGCCGGACGAGGACCAGCGCCAGGAAGCTGCCCGCCAGGCCGTTGGCCAGGGTGAGCAGGCTCCAGACGACCAGGCCCACGGCGAGGATCATCCGGCGGGAGCCCCGGTCGGCCAGTCGCCCCAGCGGGAGGCCGAACAGCGCGTACACCACGGTGAAGCCGGTGCTGAGCAGGCCGATCTGCGCGTCGGACAGGGAGAACTCGGCCTTGAGCGGTTCGACCACGATCGCCGGGATCGCGCGGTCGAAGAAGTTGAGCAGGTTTCCCGCGAACAGCAGGACCAGGATCCACGAGGCCCGTGACACGAGCCCACCAGCGGCGGTGGCCACGGCTGCCGGACTGTCCTTGGTTGCCATGGGTCCTCCCGAGGGCCGGGCCGACATCAGCGGTGTGGCGTGGACCACGTTGGGAACGGCAGTGTTCCACATCAGTGCCGGTGCGCGGAAGGTGCGACCCGAGCCGATCGAGGAGGACCTATGGCTCAACAGGTCCGAACTCGGCCTCCAGTTCCTCGATCTCGGACTGGTCCAGGTGCGCCAGGGCGAAGTCGGGCGAGTCGGCGAGCTGGCGCAGCACCTGGAACCAGAGCTCGGCGAACTCGCGGACCTCGGGCTCGCCGAGCAGGTCACCGGGCCAGGTCCAGGTGGCGACGAGTTCGAGCGAACCCGCGGAGTCCTCGGCGTGCGCGTTGACCTCCAGGACGTGCGCCAGCGGCATGCCGGGGTCGCTGCCGGGCGGCCCGGACAGGTCCTCGGCCACGCTCCACGCGGTGTCGGTGGTGGTGAACCGGCCCAGGTAGTTGAAGCCGATCTGCGGGGTCGGCGCACCGGCCAGTGCCGCACGGGTGGCGGGGTTGAGGTGGCGCAGCAGCCCGTAACCGATCCCGTCGTCGGCAACGGCACGGACCTGCTCCTTGACCAGGCTCACGGCGGTGCTGGTCCGCTCGCCGGGGTCCAGGCGCACCGGGAACAGGGTGGTGAACCAGCCGACGGTGCGCGACAGGTCCACTCCCTCGGCGATCCCGGTGACGCGGCCATGACCTTCGAGGTCCACGAGCACCTGGCTGTCGGCGCTGATCCCGCGAGCACGCCGCCAACGGGCAATGGCGAGGGCGAGACCGGCGAGCAGCACGTCCTGCACTCCGGCGTCGTACCGGGCGGGCACGGAGGTGAGCAGGGGCGTCGCGTGCGCCGCGGGCAGGCACAGGCGCAGTTCCGCGGCGGTGCCGGTGACATCGCGCTCCGGGTCCAACGGCCGGGTGGTCAGCGGCGGGTCGGGGGTGGCGGCCACGGCGAGCCACCGCTCCAGTTCGGCGACCCGCTCGGGGCGCCGGGCCTGGCCGTGCAGGTGCCGGGCCCAGGTCCGGAACGAGGTGGGCACCGGGGCCAGGTCACCGGCCCGCCACGCGGTGGCCAGGTCCTCGACCAGGATCCGCAGGGAGATGCCGTCCACGACGAGGTGGTGGGCGACCAGGAGCAGCCAACCGGGCTTGCCCGCGCCCGCGTCGAACCACACCAGCTGACTGAGCGGTCCGGCGCTCAGGTTGAGCCGGTCGCGTGCGGCGATTCCCTGTGCGGCAACGACTTCGTGCACGTCCTGCGCGGTGACGGGCACGCGGGTGATCTGCTCGGTGGCGTGAACCGCGCCCCGGTGGGCTACGACGAGTTGCCCGTCACGCAACACGGCGCGCAACATGTCGTGCCGGTCGAGCACGGCCTGCCACGCCGTGACCAGGCGCTCGCGGCCGAGGTCTGCCGGTACCCGCAGCACCAGCGACTGGGTGAAGCCGCCGACCGGTCCGCCGCGCTGCCAGAGCCACTCGGAGATCGGCGTGCCGAGCACCGGGCCCAGCCCTGCCTCGGCGGGCTCGACCACAACAGGACGTGCCCGGTCGGCCGCGGCGGCCAGGCCGCGGGCGGTGCGGTGCAGGAACACCTCGCGCGCGGTGATCACCCGCCCGGCGGCACGGGCCCGGGACACCAGCCGCAGCGAGAGGATGCTGTCCCCGCCGAGTTCGAAGAAGCTGTCGTCCACGCCGACGCCGGGCAGGCCGAGCACCTCGGCGATCAGTGTGCGGAACAGGTCCTCGGTGGGCGTGCCCGCCTCTCCCCCACTCACCGCGACGACCGGGGCAGGCAGCCCACTGCGGTCGACTTTCCCGTTGGGCAGCAACGGAAGCGCGTCCAGCGGGACGTACACCGAGGGCACCATGTAGCTCGGCAGCACGCGCGCGAGGTGTGCGCGCAGGTCCGCTGGCCGCGCCTGGCCGACCACGTAGGCCACGAGGCGATCGGTGACGGCAGCCTGAACCACGCCGGGCGCCCGCGTGAGCGCGGACTCGATCTCGCCCAGTTCGATGCGGTACCCGCGCAGCTTCACCTGCTCGTCGGTCCGGCCCAGGAACTCCAGCTGACCGTCCACGGCCCACCGCACGAGGTCCCCGGTGCGGTACATCCTGCCGCCGCCGAACGGGTTGGCCACGAACCGCGTCGCGGTCAGGCCGGGCTGCCCGGCGTACCCGCGCGCCAGCCCCGGACCGCTGACGTACAGCTCCCCCGCCACACCTGGCGGGACCAGCCGCAGCGCGGGATCGAGCACGTACACCTTGGTGTTGGTGATGGGCCGACCGATTGGTGTGTCCGAACTGGACAGTGGGTCGCTGATGGTGGCGCAGACCGTGGCCTCGCTCGGGCCGTAAGCGTTGAGCATGCGGCGGCCCCGCGACCAGGTCTCGGCCAACGCGGGCGGACACGCCTCACCGGCCACCACCAGGGTGACGCCGGGGTCGAGGCTGTGCTCGGGCAGCGCGGACAAGGCGGAGGGTGGCAAGGTGAGGTGGGTGACGCCGTGTTCGGCGAGCAGCACCGACAGCGGCTCACCGACCAGTCGATCGACAGGCCCCAACACGAGGCAGGCACCGGTCAGCAGCGCCACGCACAACTCCGACACCGAGGCGTCGAAGCTGGCGGAGGCGAACTGGAGCACGCGGCTGCCAGGTCCGATGCCGAACGCATCGGCCTGGGCGCGCACCAGGCTGGCGATGCCCTGGTGCGTCACGACAACACCCTTGGGGCGGCCCGTCGACCCGGAGGTGTAGATCACGTACGCCGTGTTGGCGAGGTCCGCGCTCGGGAGTTTCCCGCCAGGAGTGGTCAGTGCGGGCATTTCGGTGAGCACGACCGCGGGCCGCGCGTCCCGCAGCATGAAATCGACCCGCTCAGCGGGGTAGTCCGGATCGACGGCGAGGAAGCCGCCACCGGACTTCTGCACGGCCAGGAACGCCACGACCAGGTCAATCCCGCGCGGCAGGGACACGGCGACGAGTCGCTCCGGGCCGACTCCACTCGCGACCAGCCAGTGCGCCAAGCGATCCGCACGCCGGTTCAGCTCCCGATAGGACAGTTCCTCGTGCTCGAACACCACGGCCGCGGCGTCCGGCGTGGCGCGCACCTGCCGCTCGAACAGCTCTGCGATGGTCGCCCGCGGCACGAGCCGATCAGTGCGGTTCCACTCGACGAGCAGCTGGTGGGTCTCCTCTGGTGAACACACCTCGACCGCGCTGATCACAGCGCCCGGCTCGGCGACCACGGCGGTGAGCACGCGCACGAACCGGTCCGCGATGGCCTGCGCGGTGGCCGGTTCGAACAGGTCGGTGGCGTATTCGAGCACCCCGCCCATGCCGCCGTCCCCGCGGGTGAACAGGGTGAACGCCAGGTCGAACTTGGCGACCCCGGTGCCGACACCGACCGCGCGCACCTCGGCGCCAGGCAGCACGAGCCCGGCCGGACCGTCCTGCGCGACGGTCAGCATCACCTGGAACAGCGGGTGGTGCGCCAGCGAGCGCTCGGGGTTGACGAGGTCGACGAGCCGCTCGAACGGCACGTCCTGGTGGCTGAACGCGGCCAGATCGGCTGCGCGGACCCGTCGCACCAACTCCGCGAACGGCGGATCGCCCGCGGTATCCGTGCGCAGGACCAGGGTGTTGGCGAAGAAGCCGATCAGGTCTTCCAGCGCCACGTCGGAGCGACCCGACACGGGAGTGCCGATCGGGATGTCCGTGCCACAGCCAAGTCGGGACAACAGCACGGCGAGACCGGCCTGCACCACCATGAACACCGTGCTGCCGGTGGATCTGGCCAGCTCGGTGATCCCGCGGTGCACGGACTCGCCCAGCTCGAACTCCACGTGGTCGCCGCGGTGCGAGGCCACGGCGGGTCGCGGGTGGTCGGTCGGCAGCGTCACCGCCTCGGGCAGTTCGGCCAACTCGGTGCGCCAGAACTCGACGTCGGGGTCCGGAGCGGTCCGCTGCCACAGGGCGTAATCCGCGTACTGCACGGGCAGATCAGTCCATTGTGGCGCGGAGCCGCCGAGCCGGGCCGCGTACGCGGTCGACAGGTCGCGCACCAGCGGTCCCTCCGAACCGCCGTCGCTGGCGATGTGGTGCATCAACAGCAGCACCACGTGCTCGCCGCCGGTGGCGAAGACCGTGACACGCAAAGGCAGTTCCGCGGACAGGTCGAACCCGTGGCCCAGGTGCTCGGCGAGCGCGCGGTCCAGGTCCTCGGTCTCCACCACGGTGAACTCGGGCGAGGCGTCGAGAACCACCTGGTGGGCCTCAGCCTCGCCGCGGATCACCGTGCGCAGGACCTCGTGCCGGGCAACAAGGTCGCCGACCGCCGACCGCAGTGCGGACAGGTCCAGGTCACCGGTCACCCGGAACACCAGCGGCAGGTTGTACGTGCTGCTGGGGCCTTCCAACCGGTGCAGGAACCACAACCTGGCCTGGGCGTAGGACAGCGGCACCCGGTCGGGGCGCGGCCCGGCGAGCAACCGCGGCCGGGCGCCTGCCGCCCCGGTCAGGCGGTGGGCGAGCGCAGCCGGGCTCGGGGCGAGGAACACGTCACGGATCGCCAGTTCGCAGCCGAGTGCGGTGCGGACCCGGTTGGTCAGCGCGCTGGCCAGCAGGGAATGGCCGCCCAGCGCGAAGAAGTCCTCGCCCACCCCGACCTCGGGCAGACCCAGCACCTCGGCGAACAGCCCGCACAGCGCCTGCTCGCGCCCGGTCAGCGGTGCCCGAACCGAGGTCCCGGCCCGTTCCGGATCGGGCAGGGCGGTGCGATCGACCTTGCCGTTCGGTGTCATCGGCAACGAGTCCAGCACGACCAGCGCGGAGGGCACCATGTAGTCCGGCAGCCACCCGCGTGCCTGCGCCAGCACCTCCTGCACCGGCACGTCCGCGCCCTGGAGGTAGCCGACCAGCCGCGCGCCACCACGCACGACGGCCACCGCCGCGGACACTCGCGGGTGGCGGGCGAGCACGGCTGCCACCTCGCCGAGTTCGATGCGGAATCCGCGCAGCTTCACCTGGTCGTCGACGCGGGTGACGTACTCCAACTGCCCGTCACCGCGCCAGCGGGCGAGATCCCCGGTGCGGTAGAGCCGACCGCCACCGAACGGGTTGGCCACGAACCGCGTCGCGGTCAGGCCGGGCTGCCCCGCATACCCGCGCGCGACCCCGTCACCGGCGAGGTAGAGCTCGCCGGTGACCCCGGTCGGCACCGGTTGCAGGGCACCGTCCAGCACGTACGCCCGGGTGTTGGCGATGGGCGCGCCGATCGGGGGCGCGTCGGCGTTCTCCGTGGTGATCGTGGCGGCGGTGGACCAGATGGTGGTCTCGGTCGGGCCGTACAGGTTGGTCACCGGCGCACCGGAGGCGGTGAGCCGTCGGGCCAGCGCGGCGGGCAGCGCCTCACCACCGGTCAGCACGCGGACCGGGTCGTGGCCGTGCTCGTGCAACGCCTGCCACAGGCCGGGTGTGGCCTGCGCGACCGTGACCCCGGCCGAGGAGATGAGCGCTGCGAGGGCGGCGGGTTCGCGCACGGCCGCGTCCTCGGCGATGACCACGGCGGCACCGGAGATCAGGGGCAGGTAGAGCTCCAGCGCGGCGATGTCGAAGGCGATCGTGGTCACCGCCAGCACCCGGTCGACCGGGGAGAGCGGCACGACCTCACGCATCGCCGCAAGGAAATTGACCAGGTTGCCCACCGTGACGAGCACGCCCTTGGGACGTCCCGTCGAGCCCGAGGTGTAGATCACGTACGCGAGCCGGTTCTCGGCGGCGGGCACCGCCAACTCCCCCGCCGGGTACTGCTCGATGGCGGGGTCCTCGGGGTCGACCACCAGCACGTCACCGGCCTCGACCCGGGCATCGGTGATCAGGCACAGCGGTCGCGCGTCGCCGAGCACGTAGGCGATCCGTTCCGCCGGGTGCGCCGGATCGATCGGCAGGTAGGCGGCGCCGGTCTTCTGGATCGCCAGCAGCACGACCGGTACGTGCGCGGATCGGCGCAGCGCCAGTGCGAGCACCCGTTCGGGACCCGCGCCGAGGGTGATCAGGTACCGGGCGAGCCGGGTCGCCCGCCGGTCCAGGTCCGCATAGGACAGAACGGTGTCGCCGCAGATCACCGCCGGGGCGCTGGGGGTTCGGCGCACCTGCTGGCCGACCAGTTCCGGCAGGGACAGGCCGGGTACCTCGCGGTCGGTGTTGTTCCGCGCCACCAACAGTTCGTGACGCTCCACATCGGACAGCAGCGCGAGCCCACTCAGCGGGGTGTCCGGGCTGAGCACGGCATGGCTGAGCAGACGGACCAGTCGCGTCGCGAGCGCCTGCGCGGTGTCCCGGTCGAACAGGTCCACGGCGTACTGCAGGACACCGTCGAGCCCGGCGGGTGATCCGTCCGCCGCGTGCTGCTCCACCAGGTCGAGTTCGAGGTCCACCTTGACCGTGCCGGTGCCGACATCGGTCACGGCGGCCTCGACCCCGGGCAGCCGCAGGGCCGCGGCACGGTTGTTCTGCAGGATCAGCAGCACCTGGAACAGCGGGTGCCTGGCCAGTGACCGCGCCGGGTTGAGGGCCTCCACCAGCCGCTCGAAGGGCAGGTCCTGGTGGGCGAAGGCCGCCAGGTCGGTGTCGCGGACCCGGGTCAGCAACTCGGCGAAACCGGGATCGCCGCTGGTGTCGGTGCGCAGCACGAGGTTGTTCACGAAGAAGCCGACGAGCTGGTCCAGCGCCTCGTCGGTGCGGCCCGCCACCGCGGTGCCGATCGGCACGTCCGTGCCCGCGCCCAGGCGGGTCAGCAGTGCGGCGAGACCGGCCTGCACCACCATGAACAGGGTGGTGCCGGTGTCGCGGGCCAGCCCGAGCAGGCCCCGGTGCAACTCCGCGTCCACGTTCAGACTGATCTGCTCGCCCCGGTAGGAGGCGACAGCGGGACGTCGGCGGTCGGTGGGCAGGTCCAGTTGCTCCGGCAGGCCCGCGAGCGTGCCCCGCCAGTAGGCCAACTGCCGGTCGTCGGCCAGCAGTTCCCGTTGCCACAGCGCGTAGTCCGCGTACTGCACCGGGAGGTCGGGCCACTGCGGTTGCGCGCCCTGCACCCGGGCCGCGTAGGCGGCGGCGAGGTCTGTCCACAGTGGATCCATGGACCAGCCGTCACCGGCGATGTGGTGCAGCAGCAGGAGCAGCACGTGCTGGGACGGACCGGTTCGGAACAGGGTGACCCGGATCGGCGGCTCGGTGAGCAGGTCGAACGGGGCACGCGCGGCCTCGGCCACCTGCTCGGGACCGCCATCGACCACCACCATGCCCGGGACCTGGTCCAGGACCTGCTGGTACGGGGTGTCCCCGTCGAGCGGGAACACCGTGCGCAGGCTCTCGTGACGGGCCACGAGGTCGCCGACGGCGAGGCCGAGCGCGGGCACGTCGAGGTCACCGGTGAGCGACACGGCCAGCGCGATGTTGTACGTGGCGCTGGGACCGTCGAGCCGGTTGAGGAACCACAGCCGGTGCTGGGCGAACGACAGCGGCAACCGCGCGGGGCGCGCACGGCGGGTCAGCGCGGGCCGGGCGCTTCCGGTGCCGGTCAGCCGGGGCGCCAAGCCCGCGGCGGTCGGCGTCTCGAACAGCGCGCGGATGGGCACTTCCACGCCGAAGGCCGTCCGGATGCGGCTGATCAACTTCGTGGCCAGCAGCGAGTGCCCACCCAGTTGGAAGAAGTCGTCCCGCGGACCCACCTCGGCGATCCCCAGCACCTGGCCGAACAGCGCGCACAGCAAGGCCTCCTGGGGCGAGGCCGTGCCCAGCGCACCGGCGGCCACAGCGGGCTCCGGATCGGGCAACCGGGCGGCGTCGAGCTTGCCCGAGGGCTTGAGCGGCAGCTCGGGCACGGGCACGAAGCTCGTGGGCACCATGTACTCCGGAAGCCGATCCCGCAGTTGCGCGCGCAGCTGATCCAGGTCGACCGGCTCGGCCGCCGGGACGACGTAGGCCACCAGCCGCAGCTCACCGAGGTGGTCCCGGCGTGGGAGAACGGCTGCCCGCGCCACCTGTGCGCTGCCGAGCAGGCACGCCTCGACCTCGCCCGGTTCCACCCGGAAGCCGCGGATCTTCACCTGCTGGTCGGCCCGGCCGAGGTGTTCGAGGGCGCCGTCACGGTTCCACCGGGCCAGGTCTCCCGTGCGGTACAGGCGCTCGCCCGCCGGTCCGAACGGGTCCGCCACGAAGCGCTCGGCGGTCAGCCCAGGGTTGGCCGCGTAGCCGCGCGCGAGTCCGGTACCGGCGAGGTACAGCTCGCCGGTGACACCGGGCGGCACCGGCCGCAACCAGGCGTCCAGCACGTGGCAGCGGGTGTTGTCCATCGGCCGCCCGATCGGCGGTGCGGCCTCAGCCAGGTCGACCTCGAAGGCAGTGGCAAAGGTCGTAGCCTCGGTGGGGCCGTACACGTGCCCGATGCGGGTGTCCGGGCAGCGCGCGAGCATGGCACGCATCGCGTGCGCGGAGGCGGTCTCTCCCCCGGTCCAGATCCGGCGCAGCGAGGGCGGTGCCGTGCCGGGTTCCTCGGCCAGTACGGCGAACAGCGCGGTGGTCAGGAACAGGTCGGTGACGCCGTGGCGCTCGATCTGCCGCCACAGCGCCGCGGCGTCGGGGTGCTCGGTGTGCGCGGCGAGCACGACCTGCCCGCCGTTGAGCAGGGTCGTCCACACTTCGTAGGTGTTGGCGTCGAACGCCGTCGAGGAGTGCAGCAGCACCTTGCCCGGGTCGCTCATCCGGCGGTCGGCGGCGAGGTGCACGACGTTGCGGTGGGTGACGGTCACACCCTTGGGCAAGCCGGTGGACCCCGAGGTGTGCATGACGTAGCAGGCGTTCGCCGGGGCCACCGGCACCTGCGGGCTCGTGGCGGGCAGGTCGGGTGCCTGCTCCACGAGCACCACGCGTGCGGGGACCTCGGTGGGGCGGTGCCGCTGGTCGGTGAGCAGCAGGCTGATCCCCAGCCGCGTCAGCACGAGGTTCGTCCTGGCGACGGGGTGACGGGTGTCCAGCGGGACGTAGGCTCCGCCCGCCTTGAGGACCGCCAACTGCGCCACCACCAGCTCCACGGAGGGCGCCAGCAGCAGCGCCACCGGCTGCTCCGCGGTCACGCCGAGCGCGATCAGGTGGTGGGCGAGCCGGTTGGCCCGCCGGTTGAGCTCGCCGTAGCTGATCTCGTCCTCGCCGTCGCACAGCGCCACGGCGTCCGCGGGCTGGGCCTCGACCAGTTCCGGGATCGTGCGGTCCAGCACCGGCCGCTTGGTGTCGTTCCACTCGCGCACAACGAGTTCCCGCTCGGTGGCGGCGAGCAGTTCGGCACGGCTGATGGGCGCTTCCGGGTCGGCTGACACGGCTCGGAGCACGCGGATCAGGCGGTCCGCCAACTCCTGGGCGGTCTGCCGGTCGAACAGGTCGGTGGCGTACTCCAACTCCCCGTGCAGGCCGCCCGCGCCGTGCTGCTCGCTGAGCGCGAAGGTCAGGTCGAACTTGGCCACCCAACTCGCCGGGGCGACCTCCCGCACGCTCAGACCGGGCAGTTCGGGATCGGGCTCGGTGTCGTGCTGGAGTACGAGCATGACCTGGAACAACGGGTTGTGCGCCAGCGAACGGGCGGGGTTGAGCACCTCCACCAGCCGCTCGAAGGGCACGTCCTGCTCGGCGTACGCGGCGAGGTCGGCGTCCCGCACGCGGGCCAGCAACTCGGTGAAACCTGGGTCGCCGCTGGTGTCGGTGCGCAGCACGAGCGTGTTCACGAAGAACCCGACCACCTCGTGCAGCGCCTCGTCCGGGCGTCCGGCGACCGGCGTGCCGATCGGGATGTCCGCACCGGCGCCGAGCCTGGTCAGCAGCACCGCCAACGCGGCGTGCACGACCATGAACAGCGTGCTGCCCGAGCTGCGCGCGAGACGGGTCAGCGCGGCGTGCAGCTCACTGTCCACTGTGAACTCCACGGTGCCGCCCTCGTGGCTGGGCCTTGCGGGGCGCGGCCGGTCGGTGGGCAGGTCGAGCAGTTCTGGCAGGTTCGCCAACCGCTCGAAAGCCGAGTCCGGCGGCGCTGGCTGCCTCAACACGTGGTCCGCGTACTGCATGGTGAGCGGCGGCCAGTTCGGCTCCTGCCCGGCGCACCGCGCGGTGTACGCCGTCAACAGGTCGCGCCGCAGCACGGCCTCGGACCAACCGTCCGTGACGAGGTGGTGCATCAGCAGTACGAGCACGTGTTCGGTGTCGCTGGCGGCGAACAGGGTTGGCCGGAACGGGACCTCGGTGTCCAGGTCGAAGGCGTGCCGGGTCTCGGTGAGCACCGCCGCGGCCAGATCAGCCGTCTCCACAAGGAAAGTCCGCACCGGAGTGTGCGCCAGCACCGTCTGCGCGGGTTCGCCGTCGACCTCGGAGAACGCCGTGCGCAGCGTTTCGTGCCTGCGCACGAGGTCGTCCACCGCGGCGCACAATGCGGACCGGTCCAGGGCGCCGGTCAGCTTCAGGGCCAGCGGCACGTTGTAGGTCGTGCTCGGACCGGAAAGCCGGTGCAGGAACCACAACCTGCGCTGCGCGTGCGACAGCGGCAGCTTGTCCGGTCGAGGGAGCTGACTCACCGGGCTCGCGGCACGGGTGGTGGTCGTCAGGTGGGCGGCCAGGCCCGCGGCGGTAGGCGCCTCGAACAGGGCGCGGATCGGCAACTCCACGCCGAACACCACGCGGACCCGGCTCAGCAACTTGATTGCCGACAGCGAGTGGCCGCCCAGCTCGAAGAAGCTGTCCCCGGCGCCGACCGAGTCGTGGCCGAGCACATCGGCGATCAGCCCGCACAGGATCTCCGCCTGCGGCGTGTCGGCCGGAGCGGCGGGCGCCTCGGGCCGGACGGCCACCGGCAGGCGGGGCACGGCCTCGACCGGGTGCCGCGGGTCGGCGAGCACCTGGCCCAGCAACCCGGTGAACCGGTCCGCCAGTCGGGACGCGGTACGGCGGTCGTAGAGGTCGGTGGCGTACTCGATGACCCCGTGCAGACCAGCCGGGACCTCGTCCACGTAGCGCTCGGTGAACCGGAACTCCAGGTCGAACCGGGCCACCGCGGCGTCGACCTCGACCGGTTCCACCGCCAGCCCCGGCAGCGACAGCTCACCGGAGGGCTGGCTTTGCAGGCTCAGCATGACCTGGAACCACGGGTGGTGCGCGAGGGAACGGGTCGGGTTCAGGGCCTCCACCACGCGGTCGAAGGGCACGTCCTGGTGCGCGTAAGCGGCCAGATCGGCCTTGCGCACCCTGGCCAGCAGCTCGCGGAAGCTCGGACTGCCGGACAGGTCCACGCGCAGCACGAGGGTGTTGACGAAGAAGCCGACCAACTCGTCCAGCGCCAGGTCGGAGCGCCCGGCCACCGGCACGCCCACGGCGATATCGGTGCCCGCACCGAGTTCGGCCAGCAGCGCGGCGAGTGCCGCGTGCAGCACCATGAAGGTCGTCGTGCCACTGGCGCGGGCCAGGTCGAGCACGGCCTTGTGCAGACCGGCGTCGAGGGCGAACTCGAACTCCGCGCCGCGGTGTGAGGCCACTGCTGGCCGGGGCCGGTCGGCGGGCAGCTCCACGAGCTCGGGCAAATCCGCCAGCGCGGCGCGCCAGAACTCCAGCTGCCGGGACATCAGGCTGCTGGGATCCTCCGGGCTGCCGAGCAGTTCTCGTTGCCACAGCGTGTAGTCCGCGTACTGCACGGACAGATCAGTCCACTGTGGAGCCGCACCGGCCCGCCGCGCCGCGTACGCACGGGCCAGGTCACCGGCCAGCGGCGCCATCGACCAGCCGTCGCTGGCCACGTGGTGCACGAGCAGGAGCAGGACGTGCTCGGTGGGCGTGTGCCGTACCAGCGAGCACCGCAGCGGCGGCTCGGTCGCCAGGTCGAAGGCGTGGCCGGGCTCGGCGTCGTGCAGCCGCGGGCTGGTCGGGGGCAGGACGAGCTGGTACGGCTCACCGTCCTGCTCGGGGAAGATCGTGCGCAGGGACTCGTGCCGGGCCACCAGGTCGCCGAGCGCCGCGAGCAGAGCGGGCCGGTCCAGCTCCCCGCGCAGGCGCAGCGCGAGCGGCACGTTGTAGGTGGTGGCGGCGCGGTCCACCCGTTGCAGGAACCACAGGCGCTGCTGCGCGTAGGACAGTGGAACCAGTGCGGGCCGCGGCATCGGCCGCAGCCGGGGCCGTGCCTGCTCGGCCCCGTCGATCCGGTCGATCAACTCCGCGACGGTGGGCGCGTCGAACACCGCCGCCACCGGCAGGTCCACCTCGAAGGCGGCCTGGACCCGGCCGATCAGCCGCACCGCGAGCAGTGAGTGCCCGCCCAGCTCGAAGAAGCCCTCGTCCACGCCGACCTGTGGCAAGCCCAGCACCTCGGCGAACAGCCCGCACAGCACCTGCTCGCGCTCGGTCCGCGGCGCACGACCCGGCTGGCTGCCGGTGGTGTCGGGGGCGGGCAGCGCCGCGTGGTCGAGCTTGCCGTTGGGGGTCAACGGGAGCGCGTCGAGCACCAGGACCGCCGAGGGCACCAGGTGCTCGGGCAGCGTGCTCGCCAGGTACTCACGCAGTTGCCGGGGTTCGGTGCGGCCGCGGGCCACCACGTAGCCGACGAGCCGCCGGTCACCGGGCCGGTCCTCGCGGACGACCACCGCGGCCTGCTCGACCGCGGGATGCGTGCGCAGCGCCGCGGTGATCTCCCCCAGTTCGACGCGGAACCCGCGCACCTTGACCTGGTCGTCCACGCGGTGCAGGTACTCCAACTGGCCATCCGCCCGCCACCGCACCAGGTCTCCGGTGCGGTACATGCGACCGCCGTCGAAGGGGTTGGCCACGAACCGCTGGGCGGTCAGCGCCGGTCGGCCCAGGTAACCGCGGGCCAGGCCGTCGCCCGCCACGTACAACTCACCGGGCACGCCGGGCGGCACCGGGTTCAGCTCGCCGTCGAGCACGTGCACCCGCGCGCCCGCGATCGGCCTGCCGATCACCTCGGGGCGGTCCGCCCAGGTGACGTCCACGGTGGCCTCGGTGGGGCCGTAGGCGTTGACCAGCAGCCGATCCCGCGACCAGACCGCCGCCAGGTCCTCGGGGCACCGCTCGCCGCCGGTGATCAACACTCGCAGCTCGGGCAGCTCGGCGGGCGGGACCGTGGCCAGCACCGAGGGCGGTACGTGCACGTGGGTGATCCGCTGCTCGGCCAGGGCCGCGGTCAGCTCGGCGCCGAGCACGGGGCGGGGCGGCACCACGAGGCAGCCGCCGTGCAGCAGCGCCAGGCACAGCTCCGCCACGGACACGTCGAAACTGGGCGAGACGAACTGGAACACCCGCGCCTGCTCGTCCACCCGGTAGCAGCGGGCCTGGTTGCCGACCAGGTTGGCCAGGCCCCGGTGAGTGACGGCAACCCCCTTGGGCAGGCCGGTCGACCCCGAGGTGTAGATCACGTACGCCAGGTCGTCCACGGACCCGCGCGCCCCGAGGTCCCCGTCCTGCCCACGGGTCGGCGCGGAGTCGATCAGCAGCCGGGGTGTGCCGTCCTCGGGCAAGGTGGCGGCCCCGGCGGGGTCGGTGATCACCAGTTCCGGCCGCGAGTCGGCCAGCAGGTGGGCGATGCGCTCAGCCGGGTAGCCCGGGTCCACGGGCAGGTAGGCGGCGCCCGCCTTGAGCACCGCGAGGATCGCGACCACGAGTTCGACCGAACGCGGCAGCGCCACCGCCACGATCCCGGCACTGGGCAGGCCGCGCGCCAACAGGTTCGCCCGCGCGTTGAGCTCCCGGTAGGTCAGCACGCGGTCCGCGCACTCCACCGCCGCGTTGCCCGGCGTACGCCGCACCTGCTCCTCGAACAGCTGCGGCAGGGTCTTCGATTCCGCACCCGGCCCGCCGTTCCACCCGCGCAGCACCCGGTACTGCTCCGGCGGGCTCAGCACGGGAATCGCCGTCACCGGACGGTCCGGATCGCGCAACACCTCGATCAGCACCTGGTGGTACCTGGTAGCCAGCGCCTCGATCGTGGCCGCGTCGAACAGGTCCGTGGCGTACTCGATCGAGGTGCGCAGCCCGGTCCCGGCCACTTCCTCGACCACGAACGACAGGTCGAGCTTGGCCACGCCGGTCGTGACCTCCTGGATCCGCACGTCCAGGCCCGGCATGGTGAGCTGGCCGTCCTGGTTGTTCTGCACCACGAGCATGACCTGGAACAGCGGGTGCCGTCCGGTCGAGCGGGCCGGGCGCAGGGCCTCCACCAGCCGCTCGAAGGGCAGGTCCTGGTGGGCGAAGGCCGCCAGGTCGGTGTCGCGCACCCGGGCCAGCAGCTCGCGGAAGCTGGGCCGGCCCGACAGGTCCGCGCGCAGCACGAGGGTGTTGACGAAGAAGCCCACCAGGTCGCTGACCGCGTCCTCGGTGCGCCCGGCCACGGCGGTGCCGACGGGGATGTCCTCACCCGCGCCCATTCGCATGAGCAGCACGCTCAGCGCCGCCTGCAACACCATGAACAGCGTGGCGTTCGACTCCCGCGCGAGATCGGCCAGCGCGCCGCGCACGGCCTCGTCGACGAGGAAATCGTGCTGGGCACCTCGGTAGGAGGCCACGGCGGGGCGGACCCGGTCGGCGGGCAGTTCGAGCTCGTCGGGCAGCCCGGCCAGCGCCTCGACCCAGTGGGCCAGTTGGCGTCCCGCCTCGCTGCCCGGGTCCTGCTCGTCACCAAGCAGTTCTCGTTGCCACAGCGCGTAGTCCGCGTACTGGACCGGAAGTTCGGGCAAGTGTGCCGCGGACCCGCCGCGGCGTGCGGCGTAGCAGGCCGACAGGTCGCGGACCAGCGGCGCGAAGGACCAGCCGTCGCTGGCGATGTGATGGCGCAGCAGGAGCAACACGTGCTCGGTGGCACTGTGCGCGAACAGCGTCGCGCGCAGCGGCAACTCGGTGGACAGGTCGAAGCCGTACCGGATCGCCTCGTCCAGGTCACCCGAACCGTCCACAACGGACATTTCCAGCAGCGGTCCGTCCGCGGGCAGGATGTGCTGGTACGCAATGCCGTCCACGTCCGGGAACATCGTGCGCAGCGACTCGTGCCGCCGCATGACGTCCCGGATCGCCTCCTGCAACGCGGCGCGGTCCAACGCCCCGGACAGGTGCAGCACGAGCGGGATGTTGTAGGTCGGGCTCGCGCCTTCCATGCGGTACAGGAACCACAGGCGCTGCTGTGCGTAGGACAGCGGAACCCGGTCCGGCCTGGGCGCGGCCACCAACTGGGGCCGGACCCGACCGCCGTGGCGCAGTCGTGGCAGCAGCTGGGCCACGGTCGGGGCCTCGAACACCGCCCGCACGGGCAACTCCACGCCGAACACCGACCTGATCCGACTGAGCAGCCGGATCGCCGACAGCGAATGCCCGCCCGCCACGAAGAAGTCGTCCAGCGGATCGATCCTCGCCACACCCAGCACCTCGGCGAACAGCGCACTCAGCGCGCGGTGCTCCTCGGTCCACACTTCCTGCCGGACAACGGGTTCAGCTGGTTCGGCCTCGACCGCCAGCAGCGGCTCCCCCGCCACGACGACCGCGTCCGGGTCAGCGCAGAACCGCGCGAGCAGGTCGACCAGCTGCTCGACGAGGCGGGCGGCGGTGTCCCGGTCGAACAGGTCCGTGGCGAAGTCCAGCACGCCCTCGATGCCCGCGGGCGAGCCGTCGGCGGCCCGGCGCTCACGCAGGTTCAGTTCGAGGTCGAACCAGGCGGAGTTGCTCGGGGAGTCGAGCTGGTCCACGCTCAACCCGGTGAAGCCGGTCAGCGGGGCGGATTCGTGCTGGAGGATCAGCATCACCTGGAACAGCGGGTGGTGCGCCAGCGAGCGCGCGGGGCGCAGCAGCTCGACGAGCCGTTCCACCGTGACGTCCTGGTGGGCGTAGGCGCCGAGGTCGGTCTCCCGCACGCGGTCCAGCAGCTCGCGGAAACTCGGCTGGCCGTCCGTGGACGTGCGCAGCACCACGGTGTTGACGAAGTAGCCGACCAGTTCCTCCAGCACGGGCTCCGGGCGGCCCGCGGTCACCGTGCCGATCGGGATGTCGGTGCCCGAGCCCAGTCGGGTCAGCAGCGCCGCCAAGCCCGCGTGCAGCACCATGAACACGGTGGTGCCGGTGGTCCTGGCCAGGCGCAGGACCTCGCCGTGCAGCCCGGCCGGGATCCGCACGGGGACCGAGTCGCCGCGGTGGCTGGCCACGGCCGGGCGCGGGCGGTCGCCGGGCAGTTCGATCCTGGTCGGCAGGTCGTGCAGCACTTCCTGCCAGTACTCGGTACCGGTGCTGGGCAGTTGGCCCTGCCAGAGCACGAAGTCCGCGTACTGCACGGGAAGCGGCTCCCAGTCCGGTGCCGTCCCGGCCACGCGGGCGGAGTAGGCCCGCGCGAGGTCGCGCAGCAGCGGTCCCTGCGACCAGCCGTCACTCACGATGTGGTGGGCGGTGATCAGTAGCAGTCCGTCGGACAGCGCGAACCGGATCGGCAGATCGGTACCGAGGTCGAACGGCCGCCGAACCTCGTCCTGATCCTGCTCCAGCACCACCTCGACCTGCTCCGCGGGCAGAATCCGCTGGTGCGGCACGCCGTTGACGGCCGGGAACAGGGTGCGCAGGCTCTCGTGTCGGCCCACCACGTCGTTGGCCGCGGCTTGCAGCGCGTCCCGGTCGACCGCGCCACGCAGGCGCAGCAGGACCGGTGAGGTGTAGGTGCCGCCCAGCCGGTCGCGGAACCAGAGTCCACTTTGGACTGGCGCGAGCGGGATGAGCTCGGGGCGGTCCACCGGCCGCAGCTCGGGGCGCGCGGACTCACCCTCACGCAGCAGGTCGGCCAGTTGCAGGACCGTCGGCGCGTCGAACAGCGCGCGGATTGGCAGGTCAGCGCCCAACTCGCCGCTGACCCGGCCGATCAGGCGCATGGCCAGCAGCGAATGTCCACCCAGGTCGAAGAAGTTGTCGTCCACACTGACCTGCCCCACACCGAGAACGTCGGCGAACAGCGCGCACAGCACCCGCTCGCGCTCGGTGCGCGGCGCGCGCCCAGTGGAGCGGGCACCGAAGTCGGGGGCGGGCAGCGCCGCGCGGTCGAGCTTGCCGTTGGGGGTCAACGGCACCGCTGGGATCGGCACGAGGATCGCGGGCACCATGTGCTCGGGCAGGCGGGTCCTGGCGTGCTCGCGGAGGTCGGCGTCCTGCCCGGGGCGCAGCACGGGGTAGGCGATGATCCGCCCGTCACCGGACACGACCACCACTGCGCGCTCCACTGCCGGGTGCTCGGCGAGCACGTGTTCGATCTCGCCGAGTTCCACGCGGTGACCGCGAACCTTGACCTGGCCGTCCGCGCGACCGACGAACTCCAGCAGCCCGCCCGGGGTCCACCGGACCAGGTCGCCGGTTCGGTACAGGCGCGCACCGGAGGCGGCGGCCACGAACCGGGTCGCGGTCAACCCGGGCCGCCGCAGGTAACCGCGCGCCAGTCCGGAACCGCCCACGTACAACTCGCCGACCACGCCGACCGGCACCGGGCGCAGCCACGCGTCGTACACGTGCACGGAGTTGCCCGGGATCGCCCTGCCGATCGGCACCGGACCGACCGGTACGGGCGTGCCAGGCTCGATGCGGTACTCGGTGCAGTTCACGGTGGTCTCGGTGGGGCCGTACGCGTTGATCACGGTGACGTCCGGGTACGCGCGGCGCCAGCCCGCCAACGCCTCGCCGCGCAGCGGTTCGCCGCCCAGCACGAGTTCCACAGTGGGCGAGCAGCGATCGTCCAGCATCGGCAGGTGGCTCGGGGTGGCCTTGAGCAGGGTTGCGGGCTCGCTGGTGGCCTCCAGCCTGGCCATGCGCACGCTGCCGCCGCAGACCAGTGGCGTGTAGAGGGCGGTCACGGTGAGGTCGAAGGCGATCGAGGAGTGCACGGTCGCGGTTCCGCGCGCGCTCGGGTAGGAACGGCTGGACTGCTCCAGGTAGGCGACCACGGAGCACTGCTCCACCAGCACGCCCTTGGGCGTCCCGGTCGAACCCGAGGTGTAGATCAGGTATGCCGGGCAGCGCGGGTCCCGCGCCACCACCGGGTTCGCGTCCTGCTCGGGAAGTTCCGTCTCGTCGATCAGCAGCCGGGCGACCCCGGTGTCGGGAACTCGTTCGGCGCGCGCGGAGTCGGTGAGCAGGAGGGCGGGGCGGCTGTCGGTGAGCAGGAACTCGGTGCGCGCGGCCGGGTAGTCCAGGTCCAGCGGCACGTAGCCCGCGCCGGACTTGAGCACCGCCAGCAGCGCGATCACCAGGTCGGCGTCGTGTGGCAGGGCAACGGCCACCAGGTCCTCGGCCCCGATGCCCAGGCTGATCAGCTTGTGCGCCAAGCGGTTCGCCCGCCGGTTCAGCTCCTCGTAGGTCAGCGCATCCAGCACTGCCACGGCGTTCGGCGTGCGTTCCACCTGCCGCTCGAACAGGTCGGCGACCGTGCCCGCCGGGTGCGGGTCAGCGGTTGCGCCGCACAACTCGGTCAGCTCGCGACGTTCCTGCGGCGCCAGGTGGTCGATCCGGCTCACCGGCTGCCCGGTGTCCTTGGCGAGGCTGGACAGCAGTGCGCGCAGGTGCTCGACCAGCCGGTCCACCTGCTCGCGGGCGAGCAGGTCGGGGCGGAAACCGATCCGCAGCCGGAGTTCGCTGCCCGGCAGCACCATCAGGCTCAGCGGGTAGTGGTCGGCGTCGCGGTCGGACACGCCGGTGACGCGCAGCAGCTCGTCCGGTGTGGTGAAGCCCTCCGGGTAGTTCTCGAACACGAGCAGGGTGTCGAACAGCTCCCCGTGTCCGGCGAGGGTGTGCACCTGGGTGAGCCCGATGTGCTGGTGGGCAAGCAACTCGGCCTGCTCGTCCTGCACCCTGCGCAGCAGGTCCCCGACCGACTCCGACGGGCACAGCCGCACCCGGACCGGCACCGTGTTGATGAACAGGCCCACCATGGACTCGACCCCGGGTAGCTCAGGCGGACGGCCGGAGACCGTCGCTCCCAGCACCACGTCGGACCGCCCGGTGTGCACGCCCAGCAGCAGCGCCCAGGCCACCTGGAACACCGTGTTCAGCGTGACCCCGCTGCGCCTGGCGCACCCCGTCAGGTCCGCGGCCAGTTCCTCTTGCAGCGTAACGAAGAACTGCTCGGGATGCGCCCCGCCAGTGCGCTCGGCGGCCACCAGCCGAGTGGGCTCGTCCAGACCTGCCAACGCGTGCCGCCACGCGTGCTCTGCCGTGTCGCGGTCCTGGGCGGCCAGCCACTCCAGGTAGGTCCGGTAGCTCGGCGGCTCGGGCAGTTCACCGCTATGCAGTGCGAACAACTCGCGCAGGAACACCTGCGTGGACCAGCCGTCGAGCAGCACGTGGTGGCAGGTGAAGATCAACCGGTACTGATCCGCCCCCAGGCTGATCAGCAGGAACCGCAGCAGTGGCGGGCGGTCCAGGTCGAACGGGCGGGCGCGCTCCTCGGCGGCGGCGCGGTCCACCTCGCCCGCGGCCAGGTGCACGTGCCGCCACGGCAGTGCCGCCTCGCCGGGGATCACCTGCACGGGGCGGTCCAGCCCCGAGGTGTGGAAACTCGCGCGCAGGTTCGGGTGACGGGTCAACAGGGTGCGCGCGGCCTGGTGCAGCCGTTCGGGATCGAGGCGGCCTTCGAGCGCGATGTCGTACTGCACCGCGTACACGTCGGCGGCGCTCTGGTCGTAGCGGGCGTGGAAGACCAGCCCCTCCTGCAACGGGGTGAGCGGCAGGAGGTCGACCAGGCCGGGGTGCGCGTCCTCAAGCCGCTCGACCTCGCCCTGGGACAGGCCGGCCAGTGGCAGGTCCGAGGGGGTGCGGCGCGGCCTCGACGCGCCGGTGACCGCGGCGATCTCCCGCAGCGCCGTGAACCAGCGCTCGGCCAGCTCGCGGATCTCCCGCTCGGCGAACAACTCCCCCGGCCAGGTCCAGGTCACCGCCAGCCGCGGGCCGTCCAGCGCGATCGCGTTGACCTCCAGCGCGTACCGCAGCGGCGCGTCCGGGTCGGCGCCGCTGCCGATCCCTGCGGAACCAGTGAACCGGCCGAGGTAGTTGAAGCACACCTGCGGGGCGGCCAGCGGCGCGAGCTCCGCGCGGCCCTGCTCGTCGAGGTGGCGCAGCGCGCCGAACCCGGTGCCGCCGGAGGGAAGTGCCCGCAGTTGTTCCTTGACGCGCTTGAGCGCCTGGCCCGCGTCGCCGGTGCCGGGGTCGAGCAGCGCCGGGTAGATGTTGGTGAACCAGCCGACGGTGCGGTGCAGGTCCAGCTCGGCCGCCGTGGCGTCGCGGCCGTGCCCCTCCAGGTCGACCAGCACGGCTCCGGTGCCACGCCATCCGCGCAGCGCGAGGGCGAACCCGGTGAGCAGCACGTCGTCCACCCCGCCGTGCACCCAGGCCGGTGCCGTGGTCAGCAGCGGTTCAGTGTCCGATGTGGACAGAGTGAGGGTGAGTTCGCGCGCGGTGGCGAACACGTCGCGGGCCGGGTCGAGCGGCCGCTCGCCCAGTGGCGGCTCGTCCCGTTCGAGCAGCTCGCGCCAGAACGGCAGCTCCTCGCGCCGTGGCCGGTCGCCGAGCAGTTCGGTCCAGCGGCGGAACGAGACGCCCACCGGCGGCAGCTCGACGGGCCGCCCGTGGGCGAGTGCGGTCCACGCCGAGTCCAGGTCCTCGGCGAGGATCCGCCACGACACCCCGTCCACGACCAGGTGGTGCAGCACGAGGTCCAGGTGTTCGGCGCGGTCCCACTTGGCCAGCACCACAACGCCGTCCTCCGGGCGCAGTTCCTCGGCGCCGAAGCACTGGGCCGCCGTCACGGCACCCGGTTGGGCGATGTCCAACGTCCAGTCCCCGGTCAGCCGCGCGCGCAGTACGTCGTGCCGGTCGAGCACGGCCTGCACGCCAGCGTGCACCTGGTCCTCGGTGAGCCCCTGCGGCACGCGTAGCCGCGCTGACTGGTGGAACCCGGTGATCGGACCGCCGGATTCGCGCAGCCACTGCATCATCGGGCTGGTCGAGGTCCGGCCGGTCCCGTCATCCACAGTGGACACTTCGGTGGTGGCGAGCCTCGCGACGGCCGCGAGCCGTGCGGCGGTGCGGTGCCGGAACACCTCGCGCGGGGTGATCACCAACCCGGCGGCCCTGGCCCGCGCCACGAGCTGGATCGAGGTGATGCTGTCCCCGCCCAGGTCGAAGAACCCGTCGTCCACGCCGACCTCGGGCAGGTCGAGCAGTTCGGCGATGAGCGAGCACAGCACCCGCTCGGTCGGCGTGCTCGGGTCGCGGTGCGTCGTGGCGATGACCGGCTCCGGAAGCGCGCTCACATCGAGCTTTCCGTTGCGGGTCAACGGCAGGGCATCGACCACCACGAACGCGCTGGGCACCATGTAGTCCGGCAGGGCCGCCGCGAGGTGCTGGCGCACGCGGTCGACCTCGACCGCACCGACGAGGTAGGCCACGACCCGTTCCGCGCGCAGCACGACGGCGGCCTGCTCCACCCCGCTGTGGCCGCGCAGCACGGCTTCGACCTCACCGAGCTCGACCCGGAACCCCCGCACCTTGACCTGGTTGTCGACCCGGCCGAGGAACTCCAACTCGCCGCGGGCGGTCCACCGGCCCAGGTCCCCCGACCGGTACATGCGGCTGCCGGGCGGGCCGAACGGATCGGCCAGGAAACGCGTGGCAGTCAGGCCACGCCGGTTGAGGTAGCCGCGGGTCACCAGCTCGCCCGCGATGTAGAGCTCGCCGCGCACACCGGCCGGCACCGGCCGCAGCGCCCGGTCCAGCACGTACATCCTGGTGTTCCAGACCGGCCTGCCGATGGGCAGGATCCCCGTGCGGTCCGGTGCCCCGGGTGGGATGACCAGTTCCGTGCAGCCCACGGTGGTCTCCGTGGGGCCGTACTCGTTGACCACGGTGACGCCGGGGTTGGCGGACCGCCACTGCCGCAACTGCTCGCCCGGCAGGGGCTCGCCGCCCAGGACCAGTTGCCCGCTGGGCGAGTACTCGGCGGGCAGGGTGCGCAGCAGCGCCAGGTGGCTGGGTGTGGCCTTGACGAAGCTGGGCCGGTCCACCGGCTCGGGGCCCTCGGCGAGGTCCACCAGGTGCACGCACCCGCCGGTGGTCAGCGTGCCGAACAGGCCGGTGGCCGTGAGGTCAAAGGCGACCGGTGAGTGCAACAGGGTCCGCCCCGCCGTGCTCGGGTAGGCCGACTGCGCCCAGGCCAGGTACTGGGTGAGCGAGCGGTGTTCGACCACGACGCCCTTGGGCCGCCCGGTCGAACCGGAGGTGAAGATCACGAACGCCGGGTTGGCGGGCAGGCAGGTGACCGGCAGCGGCCCGTCGGACTGGTCGAGCGCACCGAGCTCGGTCAGCACCAGGACCGGGTCCACGTCCTCGATCAGCGCGGACAGGCGCTGCGGCGGGTGGCTCGGGTCGAGCGGCAGGTAGGCGGCGCCCGACTTCAGCACGCCGATCAGCGCCACGACGAGGTCCAGCGAGCGGGGCAGTCGCACGGCGACGAAGCGCTCCGGGGCCGCCCCGCGCCGGATCAGCTCGCGGGCCAGCCGGTTCGACCTGGCGTCCAGCTCCCGGTAGGTGAGCTGGCCCGTCCTGTGCACGACCGCGACGGCCTCGGGCGTGCGCGCGGCCTGCTCGGCGAGCAGGTGCACCACCGTCGTGTCGGGCACCGGGTGGGCGGTGGCGTTCCAGTCCACCAGCAGCTGGTGGCGCTCCTGCGCGGACAGGACCTCCAGCGCGGACAGCGGCTGGTCCGGGTTGGCCACGGCACCGCGCAGGACGCGCAGCAGCTTGTCCACGATCCCGGCCGCGGTGGACTCGTCGAACAGGTCGGTGGCGTACTCCAGGTGCCCGCGTAGCCCCGCCGACGGGTCGTGCCGCAGCCTCAGGTCCAGGTCGAACTTGGCGGTGCCGGTGAGCAGTTCCTCGGTGTCGAAGGCGGATCGGCCCTCGGGCACGTCGTCCAGCGTGAGCATGACCTGGAACAGCGGGTGGTGCGCGGCCGTGCGCGCGGGGTTGAGTGCCCGCACCACGCGGTCGAAGGGCACGTCCTGGTGGGCGAACGCGGCGAGGTCGGTGTCCCTGGTTCGCCGCAGCAGCTCGCGGAAGGTCGGGTCCCCCTCGCTGTCCACGCGCAGCACCAGGGTGTTGGTGAAGAAGCCGACCATCCCGTCCAACGCGGGGTCGGTGCGCCCGGCGAGGGCGGTGCCGACCGGGATGTCGCTGCCCGCGCCCAACCTGGTCAGCAGGGCGACCAGCGCCGCCTGCACCACCATGAACACCGTGCTGTCCGTGGACCGCGCCAGCGCGGACAAATCCCCGTGCAGCAACGAGTCCAGCTCCACTGGCACCGCGCCGCCCCGGTTGCTGGCGACCTCCGGCCGTGCACGGTCGGTGGGCAGCACCAGGCATTCCGGCGCATCGCGCAGAGCCGCCCGCCAGTACGCCAACTGCTGACTGGTCAGACTGCTCGGATCGGACTCGTCCCCGAGCAGATCCCGTTGCCACAGCACGTAGTCCGCGTACTGCACGGGAAGCGCCGACCACTGCGGCACCCGCCCCACACGGCGCGCCTCGTAGGCCAGCGTGAGGTCCGCCGTGAGCACCCGTTCCGACCAGCCGTCGGTGATGACGTGGTGCGCCAGCAACAACAACGCGTCCTCGAACAGCACGGCGCGGAAGGCCGGTTCACGTTCCAGGTCGAAGGGCTGCCGTGCCGCCTGCCGCACGGTGCCCTCACCTGTGGACACCCCAGCCCACGGCACGATCCGCTGGTGCGGCACACCATCGGTCGCGGGGAACGCCGTGCGCAGGATCTCGTGCCGCTGCACGAGGTCGTCGACCGCGGCGCACAACGCGGGACGATCCACCTCACCGCGGAACCTGAGCAGCAGCGGCACGCCGTACCCCGCGGTCTCGGCCTGGTTGAGGAACCACAGGCCCTGCTGCGCGAAGGACAGCGGCACCTGGCCGGACCGCGGTGTGGCGACCGGCGAGGTGCGGGCCGCACCGGCTCCGTCCAGTCGACGGGCCAGCTCGGCCACCGTGCGCGCCTCGAACACCTCGCGCACGGTGAGCTCGGCGCCAAACTCGGCGCGCACCCGGCCGACGAGCCGCGTGGCCAGCAGGGACTGCCCGCCCAGCGCGAAGAAGTCGGCGTCGATGCCGACGCTGGCGAGTCCGAGCAGGTCGGCGACCAGGCCGCAGAGCTGGTGCTCGCGAGGTGTGCGGGGCGGGCGGCCCTGGGCCAGAGCCGCGAAGTCGGGTGCGGGCAGGGCCGCGCGGTCCACCTTGCCGTTGGGCAGCAACGGCAACTCGGCCAGGGCCACCACGGCCGCGGGCACCATATGCTCCGGCAACCGCTCGGCCACGTGCTCGCGAATCGCCGCCGGGTCGGCCTCGGCCACCACGTAACCGACCAGTTGCTGGCCAGGCCGCACCACCACCGCCGCTCGGCTGACGGCATCGTGGTGCAGCAGCGCCGCCTGGACCTCGCCGAGTTCCACTCGGAAGCCGCGGATCTTCACCTGCTCGTCCGCGCGACCGGCCAACTCCAGCGTGCCGTCGGCGCCACGCCGCGCGAGGTCGCCGGTGCGGTACATCGTGCCGCCGCCGAACGGGTTGGCCACGAAGCGCTGGGCGGTCTGCGCGGGCTGGTGCAGGTAGCCGCGCGCCAACCCGGCGCCAGCCAGGTACAGCTCGCCCACCTCGCCTTCGGCCACCGGGCGGAGCCGTTCGTCCAGCAGGTGCGTGGTGGTGTTGTGCACCGGCGTGCCGAGTCGCTCACCAGCCGGGGCGAACAGGCTGTCGCCGCTGGCCTCGGAGCACCCGTACAGGTTGAGCAGCACGGCGCCGGGCAGGTGCTCGGCGAACCGCTCGGCCAGCGCGGTGGGCAGCGCTTCCCCGCTGCTGACCCACAACCCGCACGAGGCAAGCTGCTCGGGGCCGCACACCTCCAGGAACTCCGCGATCAGGCTCGGCACCACGGTGATGCGGCCGATCCCGTGCCGCGCGATGGCCTCGCCCAGTTCCACCGCGCTGCGTGCGGTGGCGGCGTCGGCCAGCACCACCGGCGCTCCGTACAGCAACGGGCCGAGCAACTCCGTGGACCCGTCGATGAAGCTGATCGAGCTGCGGGCCAGCACCGGCTCCTCGGCGTGGAACGGGTACGACTCGGCCATCCAGGCCAGCCGGTTGACCAGTCCCCGGTGCAGTCCGAGCACCCCCTTGGGCCGCCCGGTGGACCCCGAGGTGTAGACCACGTGGGCCGGGCTGAGCGGGGTGAGCGGCCGGACGCGGTCCGCGTCGGACGGGTCGGCGGTCGGCTGGTCGCGGGCGGCACGCACCTCCTCGGGGCCCAGCACGCACGCTGGCGCCGCGTCGGCCAGCATGAACTCCTTGCGGCTCACCGGGTACGCGAGGTCCACGGGCAGGTAGGCAGCGCCCGCCTTGAGCACGCCGAGCAGCGCGACGACCAGGTCCACCGACCGCGGCAGCACCAGGGCCACCACGTCCTCCGGGCCGATCCCGCGCGCGATGAGGTGGTGCGCGACCTGGTTCGCGCGCGCGTTGAGCTCGGCCGCGGTCAGCGCGCTCGCGCCGCACACCAGCGCCCGCGCCCGCGGTTCTCGCGCCACGCGGGCCTGGAACACCTCGGGCAGGGTGAGACCCCGCGCGCGCACAACCGACACCTGCTCGCCCCCAACGTTGATCAACCTCAACGGCGGAGGGTACGAACAGGTGATTTCTTCTCGTTATCGCCGATCCCGGCCCTGCTCACCAGTGCCGGACGCCGTGCTCGAAGCCGTAGATCACCAGTTGCACCCGGTCGCGGCAGCCCGGTGAGCGGTCGGCCGGCAAGTAGGTTCGCGGGGACGAGCCGGGGTGGGCACTGGGCAATCCGGTGGGGAATTCCGGTGGTAAATACCGCCGAGGCAGCAATTCCCCTGGGCCTGTCGGAGCAGGCGGGGCCAGGGGCATTCCTCGGATGGCCGTAGCGATCGATTCTGACCGGTCAGTAACCTGCCCACGTGTCCTCGATCACAGCGGTGTTGGCGGCTCGGTGCCACCGCTTTGGTCCTGCGTGTGTCTACTGTGGAATTCCGGTGCTCCTGAACGACGAACCCGAGCACCCGGGGCACGTCTCCATCGGTGACCACCTGGGCCGGACGGCGGATGCACTCCATTCCGATCGGGTCAACGTTCCCGTTCTGCACCGATTCTGCCTGGAACGGCTGAACTGTGGCGACGAGCATTCCTGCCTGGGCTACGGGCTGGTCCTGCGGCGCGCCCACCTGGGCTGGGCCACCGAGCAGTACGAGATCGGCAGTTCCCAGCGGCAGTACCTGCTGCTGGGCATGCAGGCGGTACCGCTGCGCAACCCGGAGCTGTACCAGCGGTACTGGCGGGTGCGGAAGATGCGCTACGCGTGCAAGGCATGCAGGTATTACGTCGGCTGGTTCTGATGCGACTGGAGCTGAGGACACGTGCTCGTTCGCCTCATCATCGGACTCCTGATCACCGCAGTCGGTCTGGCCGTCGCCGGTCGACGCGTGGTGTGGTTGATCCGATTGATCAGCAGCGGCCAACCGGCGAACGGCCGATTGGACGGTATCGGAACCCGCCTGCTCGCACAGGTACGTGAGGTCTTCGGTCAGCGCAAGTTGCTGAAATGGTCGATACCGGGCATAGCGCACTTCTTCACGTTCTGGGGATTCGTGTTCCTGTTGTTCACGATCCTGGAGGCATGGGGAGCGCTGTTCGAACGGGATTTCGCGGTGTGGTGGATCGGGTGCGAGCCCTGGCTGGGCTTCGCCGAGGACTTCTTCGCCGTGGCCGTGCTGCTGGCCATCGTCACCTTCGCGGTGCTGCGGCTGCGCGACTCGGCCGCACGCAAGCAGCGCGCCTCCCGGTTCTACGGCTCGCACACCGGGGCGGCCTGGCTGGTCCTGGCCATGATCAGCGCGGTGGTGCTGACCCTGCTGCTGTACCGGGCCGCGCAGGTCAACACCGGCTACTTCCCGTTCGGCGACAGCGGGTGGCCGTTCGCCTCCTGGCTGCTGGCACAGCCGCTGGCCGGGCTGGGCACGGCCGTCAACGGGGTGCTCGAGACGGTGTTCCTGCTCGCCAACATCGCCGTGATCATGGGCTTCCTGGTGTTCGTCGTGCACTCCAAGCACCTGCACATCTTCCTGGCCCCGCTCAACGTGAGCACCAAGCGGCTGCCGGACGCGCTGGGCCCGCTGCTGCCCGTGGAGTCCGGCGGCAAGCCGGTGGACTTCAGCGATCCCGGCGAGGACGACCTGTTCGGCCGGGGCAAGGTGGAGGACTTCACCTGGAAGGGCATGCTCGACTTCGCCACCTGCACCGAGTGCGGTCGCTGCCAGAGCCAGTGCCCGGCCTGGAACACCGGCAAACCCCTATCCCCCAAGCTGGTCGTCATGGACCTGCGGGACCACCTGTTCAGCCGCGCCCCGTACCTGCTGGGCGGCACCGAGAACGGGCAGGAGCCGCCCCCGCTGGTCGGCACCGCCGAGGCGGGCGGCGTGATCGACCCGGACGTGCTGTGGTCCTGCACCACCTGCGGGGCCTGCGTGGAGCAGTGCCCGGTGGACATCGAGCACGTGGACCACATCGTGGACATGCGCCGCTACCAGGTCATGATCGAGTCCGCCTTCCCCACTGAGCTGGGCGCGATGTTCCGCGGGCTGGAGAACAAGGGCAACCCCTGGGGCCAGAACAACTCCGAGCGCCTGGACTGGGCCAGGGACCTGGACTTCGAGGTGCCGGTCGTGGACGGGCAGCTCGGCGAGGACGTGGAGTACCTGTTCTGGGTCGGCTGCGCGGGGGCGTTCGACGACGAGGCCAAGAAGACCGTGCGGGCCACCGCGGAGCTGTTGCACATCGCCGGGGTGGACTACGCCGTGCTGGGCACGCGTGAGCGGTGCACCGGCGACCCGGCCCGCCGCTCCGGCAACGAGTTCCTCTTCCAGCTGCTGGCCGGTGAGACCGTGGACCTGCTCAACGGCACGTTCGGCGACCGCGAACCGGCCCGCCGCAAGATCGTGACGACCTGCCCGCACTGCATGAACACGCTCGGCCGCGAGTACCCGCAGCTGGACGGCAACTACGAGGTCGTGCACCACACGCAACTGCTGAACCGGCTCGTGCGCGCGGGCAAGCTGACCCCGATCCAGCCCGCCGACGAGTCCTCGCAGCCGATCACCTTCCACGACCCGTGCTACCTGGGCCGGCACAACAAGGTGTACGCCCCGCCCAGGGAGCTCGCGGGCGCGACCGGCGCCACCCTCCAGGAGATGCCCCGGCACGCCGACCGGTCCCTGTGCTGCGGCGCGGGCGGCGCGCGCATGTGGATGGAGGAGCGCATCGGCAAGCGCATCAACCTCGAACGCGTGGACGAGGCGCTCGCGACCGGCGCCGGGACCATCGCCACCGCCTGCCCGTTCTGCCGCGTCATGCTCACCGACGGGCTGGTGCAGCGGCAGAGCGAGGACCTGGCCAGGAACACCGTCGTGCGCGACGTGTCCCAGTTGCTGCTGGAGGCTGTTCGGCGGGAGGAGTGAGGCCGATCGGGCATACTGATCGACATGTCTCCTGGTGCCGAGGTGAACAACGTGATCGTCGGCCCGGTGACCAGTCCCTTTGTGCAGGCTGGCGTAATCCACGGCGGGGTCACCTTGCCTGGGCGTTCGCCGGTCTTGCCGCGGCAGCTGCCTCCCAGGCCCAGCCGATTCACCGGTAGGAAGGCAGAGCTGGCGGAGTTGACCGAGGCGCTCGATGCCGCGGTCGCCCCGGGTGCAACAGTGGTCATCTCCGCGGTGCACGGTGTTGGCGGCATCGGCAAGACCTTCCTGGCGCTCCACTGGGCTCACGAGAACGTGCAGCGATTTCCCGACGGGCAGTTGTTCGTCAACTTGCAGGGATTCGACCCGCACCAAGAACCGATGGCACCGGAGCGGGCGGTGCGCGGGTTCCTGGACGCGCTCGGGGTAGCTCCGCAGGACGTACCAGCGGAGCTGCACGCTCAGGTCGGGTTGTACCGGAGTCTGGTGGCCGATCGCCGGGTGCTGATCGTGCTGGACAACGCCCGCGACTGCGAGCAGGTCAATGAACTGTTGCCCGGCAGCAAGTCCTGCACGGTCCTGGTGACCAGCCGGGACCAGGTTGAAGGCCTGGCAGTGGAGCACGAGGTCAACCGGATCCCGCTCGGCGCGTTCGACGAGGAAGCCGCTCGTGCGCTGCTGGCGCTGCGATTACCGGAACAGCGGCTGCAAACTGAGCCCGCGGCCGTGGACGCGCTGATCAAGTGGTGCGCTGGTCTCCCGTTGGCGCTGAACATTCTCGCCGGTCGGGTCGCATCTGACCCGCACATCTCGTTGACTGACTTGGTGGAAGAGTTGCACGACACGCCTTCCCCACTCAGTGCCGTCAGCGCAGGAACCCGGTCAACCAGCCTCGAAGCGGTACTGTCGGGGTCCTACAAGGCATTGACCTCCGACCAGGCCAGGGTGTTCCGGCTCGTGGGAGTAGCCCCGGGCGCAGACATCAGCACGGAGGCCGCCGCCAGCCTGGCTGGGGCGCCAAAAGCCCAGGTCCGCAGGATCCTGCTGGACCTCCAGCGTGTTTCCCTGGTGCAGCACGAGGGGCAGGGCCGATACAGCATGCACGACCTGGTCCGGTTGTACGCAGCAGAGCAGGCGGCGCGCGATGCCGAGTCCGATGAGGCGTTGCAGCGCCTGGTCCACTTCTGTTGCCACTCAGCGCACGACGCGGACCTGCTGATCGCCCCCGACCACGCCAGAATCGACCTGGGACCGCTCGCTGACGGGTGCACGCCGCAATCCTTCCCAAGCCGCGACAAGGCATGGGAGTGGTTCACCGCGGAACGCGCGAACCTGATGGCCACCCAGCACCTCGCCGTCGAGAAGCACTGGCATGCGGCGGTATGGCAGTTGGCGTGGACGTGCACCACCTTCAACCTGCGACAAGGCCACCTCAACGACAACCAGGTCGCGTGGATGGCAGGCGCGAGGGCCGCACAGCACCTCGGCGACCCGCGCAAGCGGACCCAGTCCTACCGGCACCTCGGGCGGGCTTGTGCACAGCTCGGGTTGCACGTAGAGGCAATCAAGCACTTGCAAGAGGGCCTTGCCGGGGCTGAGCGGGACGGTGACGTGCTCGGGCAGGCGCACACCCACCGCGCCGTGGCGGTTGCTTGGGCAGAGCAAGGCGACAACCAGCGTGCGTTGGAACACTCGCATCTTGCCTTGCAGTTGTACCGGCAGGTGGGCTCCCCCAGCGCAGCCAACGCCCTCAACGAGGTTGGCTGGTACAACGCACAGCTCGGCAAGTACGAGCTCGCGCGGGAGCACTGCACTGAAGCGCTGGCGTTGTGCCGTGGTAGGGAGAAGGCCGAAGGCGGCCAGGCGAAGGCCCTGACCAGCTTGGGCTACATCGCCTACCGCACAGGCGATTCCGCCGCAGCGGTGGACCACTACGAGCAAGCACTTCTGCTGTACCAGAACCAGGGTGACACCTCCGCCGAGGCAGATGTGCACGACCACTTGGCCAGTGCAATCGTCGCTGATGACCAGGATCGGGCACGCAAGTCCTGGAATCGGGCACTTGAGCTTTACCAGGCGCAAGACCGCACTGCCGAGGCCCGACGGGTCCAGCAACGGCTCGCCGACCTCACCCCGTGAGCCTGCCCAGCAGCAGGTCCAGTCGTGCCTGGTGCTGGGCCGGGCGCAGGCGTTGCCCGCTGGTGAGGGTGGCGAGGCCGTGCAGGGCGCTCCAGACCACTTCGGTGAGGGTTTCCAGGTCGTGCCCGCCCGCGAGGGGTTGGACCGCGGTGAGGATCTCCCCGAAGGCGGCTCGTAGTGGGGCGGGCGCCTCGCTGGTGCCGAAGGCGAGGTCGGTCGGCCGCACGAACATGACCTCGTACAACGCGGGCCGGGCGCTGGCGAAGTCCAGGTAGGCGACGGCCAGTGCGCGCAGCGCCGCGGCGGGCTCGGCGTGTGCGGTGCGGGCGGCGCGCAACTGCTCGGCGAGCACGCCGAAGCTCTCGATCGCGACGGCCCGCACGATGGCGTCCTTGCCCTTGAAGTGGCTGTACAGCACGGGTTGGCTGTATTCGACGCGCTCGGCGAGGCGGCGGGTGGTGACGGCCTCCCAGCCCTCGGTCTCGGCGAGTTGCCTGGCCGCGTCGACGATCAGCTGGTGACGTTCGGCGCGTTCGCGCTCCCGGCGCTGCTGGATGGCCACGCTCCCGATGCTAGCACTGCTAGACATGCGGGCACGGCTAGCTTAGTGTTGCTCGCGCAGCTAGCACTGCTAGATCCTTCGAGCGGGGGAAGAACACCATGTCTCTCAAGCGGGTCACCACGGTCCTCGCCGCGCTGGTCGTCCTGGCGGGCTTCGGCTTCGGCCTAGACTTCCTGCTCAACCCGCAGGCGGCCGCGGGCTTCGGCATCACCCCGTGGCCCCAGGGCGAGGCCACCGGCTACTTCGTGGTCAAGGGCGTGCGCGACCTCGCCTACGGGCTGGTCGCGCTGATCCTGCTGCTGCACGGCCAGCGCCGCCTGCTGGGCTGGGTCGTGCTGGCCGACGCGATCATCCCGCTCGGCGACTGCCTGGCCGTGATGACGCACGGCGGCACCGTGGGCTACGCACTGGCGGTGCACGGTTCAGCGGCGGTCCTGGTGCTCATCACCGCGGCCCTGCTGCTGCGCGAGAAGCCCCAGGTGGTCAGCGCACAGTGATGATCCGCCGGTAGGCCGCACAGCCGTGCGGCTCACCGACCGGCTGGCCGTCGACCTCCACCCAGGCGTGCGCGCCGAACGGTGCGGTGCGCACGCCGGAGCACCACGTCGGCCACACACCGCGCAGGCGGCACAGCAAGGCTGTGGCCAGTGACCGCTGGAGGCAGAACTGGCCAGCGCACAGCAGGCTGACCGCGACGACATCCTCGCGAGCGGCAAGGGCCTGCGCAGCGGTGGCGGGCGCGGCGCGGCGGCGGACGAAGCCCAGCACGGCCCGTATGCGCCGCGGAGAAGTACGGGCCAGGGCGCGGGCGGCGAGCACCGCGAGCCAGGGAAGGACACGACGGGTGGGCGGCAGCTTCCTCTGCTGCGACAAGGACATTGGGACCGTCATGCGTGCACCAGGCCGGCCTTGACGAGCGTGTCGACGATGCGCGTGACGTCGCCCTGCGCGCGGGCGGCGGCATCGGGGTGCCACTGGCTCAGGCAGCTGGCCGCCGAGGTGGCGGTGCCGCCGTCGAGCAGGTGGCGCAGCACGAGCGTGGCGGAGCGGTTGAGCTGGAAGTACTTGCCGAGGTGCTCGTCGAGCAGCACCGCCCCGTCCTCGGTCTCGGTCATGGCCACGTGGGCGCGCAAGGTCCAGGTCACGGCTCCTCCAGGGTGCGCAGCCAGCTCTCGCAAGCCAGCGTGGGGTCGAGCTGGATGAACGAGGACGGCGCGTGGTGCACGGAGACGAGCAACTCGCGGACGAGCCGGTCATCGATCAGGCCACGTCGGGCCAGCACCGAGTCGGCGAACAACTCGGCAAGGCCCGCGCGGTGGGCGCGGAAGCCCGCGTACACCTCGGCGCTGAACTCGCCCTTGCTCCTGCGGTCGAGGATGAACCCGGGCACGATCCCGCGCATCGCCTCGGCCAGCACCGGCTTGAACTGGTGTGGCGCGCCTCGGTCCTCGATGCGCACGGCGAGCGCTGCCGCCACGACGCTGTCGTCCAGCAGCGGCACCTCCAGCGGTACACCGTGTCGCCGCATCAGCCGGTCCGCCTGACGAACCGCCGCACTCGCGAGCCGCGCCTCGTGCAGGGCCCGGTGCTGCGCGCGATCGGCGGCCAACTCCTCGACCTCCCCGGCGACCTCCCCGTACAGGGCCCGCGCCGCCTGCACGGCCACGCGAGTGGCCCACGGCGGCATGCGCCCCTCGATCGACCACCCGAAGTCGGGTCGCTGGCCGCGTGGCCACGGTGAACCCAACAGATCGGCGCCGACGCGGAGCGATTGCCGGTAGGTCGAGCGGTCCCGCAGCCCGGCCAGCACCGAGGTCAGCGGCCAGCGCCCCATGGCCCGGTAACCGCGGAGCCTGCGCAGACTGGCCAGCGGGCGGTCACCGACCAGGCCGTGCAGGTGCGCGACGGGCAGGCTGAACAGCTCGTCGCCGCCGTGCCCCGCGAGGTGGACGCGGGCTCCGGAACCGGCGACCACCTCGCCGAGGTGAGCCAGCTTCTGCCGACCCCGGATCCAGGGGAACGGCAGCTCCGGATCGGTCCACTCCCCCGCGCCGGGCGCGAGCCCGGCGAACATCATCGGGCGGCTGCCCGCGGCGAGCACCCGGTGCTCGGTGTCCACCTGGCGTGCGGCGCGAGCGGCCCACAGGATGTCCTCGTGCTCGGGGTCACGAGGTTCCTCCACCACCGACACCACCCGTGCGGCGCCGTGTGCGGCGATGGCGCACAGCGAGGTGGAGTCCATGCCACCGGAGAGGTCGGCGCTGACGGTGCCGCCGAGCCGGGTGCGGACCGACACGGCTGCGGTGAGCGCGTCACGGACCTCGCGGGCGCCTTCGCCCAACGGGAGAACCGGGTCCGGGGCAGACCACCAGCGCACGGTGCTGCCGCGGCCATCCCGCTCGGCGAGCAGGTACCTGTCGGCGGGGACCGAGTGCACACCCCGCCAGGGCGACAGGTCGGACAGCCCGTGCGGCAACGCGGGCGCCACGAGCCTGGCGGCGAGCACTCGTTCGTCGATATCGGCCCCGATCGCGCGGGCCAGCACCTCGCCGCGGTCAGCCGCCACTGTCACGCCCGCGACGCACGCGTGCCAGACGCGGCGGACACCGGAGGCGGTTCCCCGTACCCGCAACCGCCCGTCCAGTGCGGCGATCAGGTGGAAGCTGCCCGGCACCGCGTCGAACGCGCTCGGGTCGCCGCAGCGGGCGAGCTTCCTGGACAGCTCCTCGCCGGTGATCCCGGCGAGCCCGAGGAGGGCGACGGCCGCGGTCCGCGTCCGGGCGTGCAGGATCTCGTGCGGGGACCAGGAACCCAGCAGCCAGGGACGCCCCGACGGGTGGTTCAGCACGCACCGGGCCGAAGGCCTGAGGACCAGCGCGGCGGGTCGCGCCCGCTCGCAGTCGGGCAGCGCGGCGAACCAGGAATCCCGCGGCGACTGCACTGCTGCTCCCCTCTCGTGTGCGCGGAAACCACCTGTGTGCCCGGGACAAATCCGTCCCGGACACACAGGTCCTGTCCCGGTTACGGGATGGGCGTGAGGCCCCAGGTGTCGAAGACGGTGCCGACCCCGCCCATCGTCAGCTCGGCGTAGTCGCCGATCTCCACCACCGCGGGTGGTTCGTAGAGGTCCTGTGCTTCCACGTGTCCTCCTCTTCTTCCTCCCGGGCGCGGCTCCGCACCCGAAGTCCACATTGGACACTCACTCGACTGCCTCGGCGATCACGGAGGCGAGCAGGTGCGGCGCCGTCACGTGGGCGAGGTGGCCCTGCCCCGCCAGCCGGACCACGCGCGCGGCGGGCATCACCCCGGTGAGGATGGCGAAGTCCGTGCCGAAGGGCGGGCTGCCCTCGTTGAGCGCGCCCACCACCAGCGTGCTCGGCACGGAGACCCCGGCCCAGTCGGTGAGAACCGCTTCGTGGCCGTTGATGGCGGCGATCTCCTCGACCACCGCCGCCACCAGCGGTCTCACCGAGGGCCACTGCTCGGCAGCCAGCATCGGGGCCACCTCGGTCTGGGACAGGCCCGAGATGTCCAGGGTCACCGTGCGCAGTACCTCGACCAGATCACCGCGCCGCGAGGCAGACACCAGGTCCGCGAACCGGTCCGCCCCGAACGGTCCCACGCTGGGTTCGTAGAGGACCAGCGCGCGCAGGTCAGTGCGCGACCTGGCCACCTCCAGCGCGATGAGGCCGCCATAGCTGTGTCCGAACAGGACACACGGCTCACCGAGGGCGTCGAGCACGGCGTGCAGGTCCTCGACCTCCGTGCGCAGCGTGTAGTCCGTCCCGAGTGGACCGCTCGGCGGGCGGCCCCGCCGGTTGACCACGATCACCGGGTTGGGCAGGACGATCGCCTCCACAACGGACCGCCACCCGGTCGCGTCGGCGATCGCCCCGTGTACCAGCACGATCGGCGGCCCCTGCCCGGCGCGGACCGTCGCGGCCAGCGCGGTACCGTCCGCACCGGTGAACACCCGCTCGGCCGTGGCGTGCTCAGCCACGAGCGACCAGTTCCGGTGGCAGTTCACGGCCCAGCGGGTGGTTGTCCAGCACCCGCACCCGCCCGAGGTCCGCGGCCACCACGACGAGCGAGCCGGAGTCCGCCGTCTCCCGGTCGTCGAAGGAGTCCTTGTCGACCACCGTGGCGTAGTCCAGCCTGGCCCCGGGCTGCTCGGCGATGCGGGCACGGGCGACCGCGGTCAGTGCGCGCACGTCGCGCTCGCCCGCGTCGTAGCGCAGCTTCGCCAGGCGAACCGCGTCCACCACGCACAGGGCGGCCGCACGTTCGGCTTCGTCCATCAGCGCGTTGCGCGAGCTGACCGGCAGGCCGTCGGCCTCCCGCACCGAGGGGCAGGGCACCACCTCGCAGGACCACCACAGGTCCCGCGCGAGCCGCTTCATCACCGCCACCTGCTGTGCGTCCTTCTCCCCGAAGTACCAGCGGTGCGGAACGCAGATGTGCAGCAGCTTGGTGCAGATCGTGGAGATGCCGGTCAGCATGTTGGGCAGCCTGGCCGCCTCGTAGCGGCCCTCCAGTTCGGGCAGGGTGATCCGGGTGACGTGGCCCGGCGGGTAGACCGCCTCGCGCGGGGGCACCACCACGGCGTCCACCCCGGCGGCCTCCAGCTTCGCCAGGTCTCCCTCGTCGTCGGAGGGATACCGGTCGGCCTCCGCGGACTCGTTGAACATCAACGGGTTGACGAAGATGCTGCTGACGACCACGTCGTTCTCCGCCCGTGCGCGGTCCACCAGGCTCAGGTGGCCGCGGTGCACGGCGCCGAGCGTGCCGAACATGCCGATGCTGCGACCGCTCTCCCGCAGCTTCTCGTTGTGCGCTCGGAACTCGATCGGGTCGGTGAAAACCTTCATCGGGACTGACCTCCGGTGCGACCGAGGGGACTACTTGATGGCCAGCGGGTTGATCGGGGAGCCCACGGCCCTGGTGAACTTCAGCGGCGAACCCGCGTAGAAGAACTCGTAGCGGCCGTCGGCCGCGCAGGACCTGGCCAGCTCCTCCAGGTCCAGGATCTCGGCCAGGGTCACGCCCATGTCCCTGATGAGCACCATGTGCAGCTCGAACATGCTGTCAGGGCGCTCGCCGGGCACGACCTCCACCGCGAAGTTGTCCGCGCCGACCACGGCCACGTCCCGCTCGCGCAGCCAGGGCAGGCAGCGCAGGCCGAGTCCGGGTTCGGTGCCGGTGAACGCCACCGGGTCGCGGTCGTGCAGGAACTTGGGCCACCAGCCGGTGCGGATCAGCAGGATGTCGCCCTCGCCGACGGTGACCCCGTGGGCCCGCTCGGCCGCCTCCAGGTCCTCGGGCGTGATGACCTCGCCGCCGTCCATCCAGTGCACCCCGCGCAGCCGGGCGAGGTCGAGCAACACCCCTCGGCCGACGATGCCCTTGGCCTGGGTCTCGATCCCGCACCGGGCCGCGCCCTTGCTGGTCACCTCGTGCCCGGGGTGGCCGTTGTACAGCTGCCCGTCGTAGTGCACGTGTGCCAGCGAGTCGTACTGGCTGCCCGCCTGCAACGGCATGAACACGTAGTCGTCGGCCCAGGTCAGACCGCCGGGCAGGTCCTGCTCCTGGCCGTTCTCCGACATCAGCCGGACCGGGTTCTGCCGTCCGCCGCCCGGCTGGGGGCCCTCGGCGTCCAGCGGGATGCCCAGGTCGAACACCTGCCCGGTGCGGATCAGCCCGGCCGCGGCGACGATCAGCTCCGGGGTGATCAGGTTGGTGGTGCCGCGCTCGTCCTGCGCGCCCCACCGCCCCCAGTTGCTCAGCTCCGCGCCCAGGGCACGGACCTCGGGCAGGTCTTCGGTCATCGCTGTCCTCCGCGGTTTCCGGGAAGGGGAATCGACACCACACGGGAAGCGGGAGCCCATTCCGAAGCGCGTTCGGAAATTCTCCCGGACGAGGACGTTACGCAATCAGGGCCGTGCACGGCGGAGCCGTTCCGGTCAGCTTGGTCAGCGACAGGTGAAGCTGGTCAGATTCGGTGAACCAGCCTGAATTCAGGGGGTCAGATCGGGCGTCACCGATGCCGCCGACAACCGCGCCCGCAGGGTGTCGGCCACTCGGCGGGCGTTGTCCGTGCGGTGCTCGCCGCTGAGCAGTTCGTCCCTGGCCGCGCGCAGCCCGAGCCGGACCTCGTTGATCAGCTGCTCCGGGGCCAGGTCCAGCACCGGGCCCAGCACGCAGAGCCCGCGGCACAGCTCGCCGCCCCGCAGCAGCGCCCGCATCAGGTCGATGCGGATCAGCGCCTCCACCGCGTAGGACCGCCCGCTCGTGGGCAGGCGGTGGCACCAGTCCAGCGCGTCGGTCAGCTCGGTCAGCGCCCCGTCCAGGTCGCCCAGCGCCAGCAGGGTCCGGCCGGCCAGCTGCGCCTCCCCGTCCCGGTCCAGGTGCGGCACACCCCGTCGGCCGCCCTCGTTGCGCTCCCGCAGGGCCTCGGCCTTGGCCAGCGCACGACGTGCCTCCTCGGCCAGCCCCGCCTCCGCCCACGCGCGGGCCGCCACCAGGGTCAGCACGGTGTCCAGGCCGTCCTCGGCCGGGCAGGCCAGCCCCTGGGTCGCCAGGCGGGCCGCCTCCAGGTGGTGGCGCGCGCCGTGCGCCAGGCGGGCCTGCGCGATGCGGGCCCAGCGGCGGGCCTCGTTGTCCTCGGCCAGGTCGGCCAGGTCCCAGGCCGCCGAGGCCTGGTTGTAGGCGGCGTTGCCGTCCCCGAGGTCGTCGGACATCCACGCGAGCAGGGTGCAGAACTTGGCGCCGAGCACCAGCAGTTCACGGCGCTCGGCGGGCCGCTGGTGACCCTGCAACAGGCGGGCGACGCGGTCACGGCCCATCGCCGCCCGGTAGATCAGTGCCGAGGGCGGCACGTGCAGGTAGGACAGCGCGATGCCGTGGAGCTTGCCGCGCACCTGGGCGAGGGTGGACTCGTCGGCGTTGGTCTGCGACACGCTCTGCACCAACCGGGCGGAGGCGCAGGAGTCGCTCACCAGCGGGGTCAGCCTGCGCTGGCCCACCACCCCGGGCGAGGCCGGGGTGCGCGGGGACCCCGGCCAGACGGACCCGATGTCCACGTTCTCGTGCAGGTGCTCGGACAGCACCGCCACCACGGTCTCCGGGATGCCCTTGCGCGGGTAGGAGCCGCGCAGCCAGTGGTAGGGCGCCTTGGGGCTGACGGTGCCGTCACCGCGCAGCCGGTTGATCTCCCGCGCCAGCTTCTCCGGCGACCAGTTGAGCCTGGCCAGGAAGTCGGCCAGTCCCGTGGCCTCAGCCATGTCCGCGATCAGCTCCCCCACACCTGCCGAACACCGCGTTCGGTACCGAAGTCCAGGAATTCGTTACCGTACTCCCGGCGCGAGTGCGGATTGACCAGTGGTCCGCGCCGTTATTCACACTTACCAAGTTGACCAGCTCCTGACCAAGTTGACCGAACTCCCCTCTTTCCCGAAATCGGAACGACCCGCTCCAATATCTCCCGAGCGACTGTGCGTGCAGCCGAATTCCGATGACAAGCAGTGGGAGTACACCGGCGTGATCAACGAAGCCAGCAGGAAATGGTGGGTGCTGACCGGGGTCAGCATCGTCAGCTTTCTCGGCTGCATCGACCTGACGATCGTCAACACGGCCGCTCCGGACATCGGCCGCGACCTGCGGACGACCGTGACGCAGATGCAGCTCATCGTCAACATCTTCGTGGTCGCGCTGTCGATGTTCATGGTGACCGCGGGCCGGCTCTCCGACATCCTGGGCAGGCGCAAGGTGCTCTACGCGGGCACCGCCCTGTTCGGGCTCGCCTCGCTCGGCGCGGGGCTCGCGCCCAACATCCCGCTGCTGGTGGTGTTCCGGTTCCTGCAGGGCGCGTCCTGCGCGGTGCTCTACACCAGCTCCAGCACCATCGTGTCCAACGCCTTCCCCGAGTCCCAGCGCGGCAAGGCGATCGGCACCCTGTTCGCGGTCAACGGCATCGGCCTGGCCATCGGCCCGATGCTGGGCGGGCTGATCGTGGGCGCACTGAACTGGCACTGGGTGTTCCTGGTCAACGTGCCGCTGGTGGTCATCGCCCTGGCGATCTGCTCGGTCAGCCTGACCGAGTCCAAGGCCGACACCGACGTGGAACTGGACTGGCCGGGGCTGGTGCTGCTCGCGCTCGGCCTCTCCGGTGTGATCTTCGCCTTCACCTTCAACGACACCTTCGGCTGGGGCTCCTGGCAGGTGCTCGGCACGCTGGCCGTCGGCGTGCTCGCCCTCGTGGTGTTCGTGATCGTCGACCGCAGGCAGCGGTTCCCGCTCATCCCGTTCAAGCTGCTGGCCAACAAGCTGTTCCTCAGCGCGGTGACCGCCGAGTTCTCGCTCGCGTTCTTCTACACCACCGCGCTGTTCCTGATGCCGCTGTACCTGAGCACGGTGCGCCACTACGACGAGCTGACCATCGGCCTGATGATGCTGCCGACCACCGCCACCGTGGCGGTGCTCTCCCCGCTGGTGGGCAGGCTGGTCGACAAGGTCGGTCCGATCATCGTGCTGACCACCGGGTTCGCCGCGTTCACCCTGTCCGCCGTCCTGCAGTCCCAGTTCGACGCGCACAGCGGGATCGGGTACGTGGCCGCCGCCTTCGTGCTGATGGGCATCGGCTGGGCGTTCGTGCTCGGGCCCGCCGCGGTGGCCGCCCTGTCCGCGGTGCCCCAGCGGCTGTCCGGGCTCGCCGTGGGTGCCACCTGGACCTTCCACAACTTCGGCGGGGCGGTCGGCCTGGCCCTGGGCATGACCCTGTTCCGCGGGTTCGGCGAGAGCGCCCTGCGCGGTGGCCTGGCGACACAGGGCGCGACCGCGGGGCCGTGGACCGCCGAGGTCGTGGCCAAGCCCGGCTCGGCGGCGGACCTGCTCCAGCAGCACGCGGGCCTGGGCCAACCCGCCGCGGGCGACCTGGTGGACTCGCTGTTCGCCGCCGGGGACCGGGCGGCGATGCTGCTGCTGGTCGGCACCTCGCTGGTCGCGATGGTGACGATCTTCGTGCTGGGTCGGCTGCGCGGCCGCGACCAGGGGCAGGTCGCCGAGACCACCCAGGAGGAGCCTGCGGACCTGCCCGCCTCCTGAGGCGGGTCCGCGTACCGGCCGCCCGGCCACCCCTCGGCCGGGCGGCCCTCCCGCGTTCACCCGCGCACCGGGTGCACCTCGGTGGCCGTGCACCAGGTGCCCGCCTGGGCGAGGAGCTGGATCGCGTTCTGCGAGGGCGAACCGGCCTCGGTGGTGTGCGCGATCAGGGTCTGCTCCGGGGACCGGGCGATGGCCAGCGCCTGCTGGGTGACGGTGATCCGGCCCACCAGCGGGTGGCGCAGCTCGTAGTCGGCGGCGTCGCAGGGCCGGATGCGGTGGTCGGCCCACATCGTGACGAACTCGGGGCTGCGCACGGTCAGCTCGCCGATCAACGCCGCGAGCAGCCCGTCCTCCGGGTGCTTGCCCACGGCCAGGCGCAGGTTGCCCACCAGGGCGCGGGCCTTGCGCGGCCAGTCGGCGTACAGCTCGCGGCTGTGCGCGTCGAGGAAGATCATCCTCGCCGCGTTCGGGCGATCCGAGGGGCGCTCGGGACTGGTCGGGTCCACGTGCCCGGCGAGCAGCGCGTGGCCCAACGGGTTCCAGGCCAGCACGTCGGTGCGGCGGCCCTGCACCACTGCGGGCACGTCACCCATGAGCCGCAACAGGTCCAGTGTGGCCGGGCTGACCCGCTCCGGCCTCGGGCGGCTGGCCGCCACCGTGCGCGAGACCGCCGCGGCCAGCCGCCGCAGGTGCTCGCGCTCGTCCTGGTCCAGCAGCAGGGCGGTGGCGATGGCGTCCAGCACCGCGGGCGAGGCGTTGAGCGACTGCCCCTGCTCCAGCCTGGTGTAGTACGAGGCGCTGATCCCGGCCAGCTGGGCCAGTTCCTCACGGCGCAGCCCGGGTACCCGGCGTCTGGCGCCCGCCGGGCAGAGCCCCACGTCCTCGGGGCGCAACTGGGCTCTTCGTGCCTGCAGGAACTCACCGAGCTGACCGGGTCCACCCATCCGTCGAGTATGCGCGCTGCGGACTGCCCGCAGCCACACCCCAGCAGGGATAGGAAAACCCGGGGCTGGCTGGGACACCGCAAGATCGGCAGAGTGGGCGGCGAGGTTTGTGCGGCAACAACAAACAGGGGGGATCATGGTGCGGCAGATCGTGCTGGGCGACGTGAGCGTCACCAGGGTGGGCGAGTACTACGGCTCGGTGCACCTGGCCCCCCAGGCGTTCTTCCCGGAGGCACCCGACGGGGCGTGGCTGGACCACAAGTCCTGGCTGGCGCCGGACTTCTGGGACACCGACGCCAACCACTGCATGACCGCCGTGCAGACCTGGCTGCTGCGCAGCGAGGGCAGCACCATCCTGGTCGACACCGGGGTGGGCAACCACAAGGAGCGGCCGGACTCCCCGCTGTGGACCGGCCTGCGCACGAGCTTCCTGGAGGACCTCGCCACGGCGGGCGCCCGGCCGGAAGACGTGGACATCGTGATCAACACGCACCTGCACGCCGACCACGTCGGCTGGAACACCCGGTTGGACGGTACGGACTGGGTGCCGACCTTCCCCAACGCCACCTACCTGATCCCCGAACGCGAGTTCCACCGCTGGAACCCCGAGGGCGAGCACTACGACGGTGGCAACCAGAACGTGTTCGAGGACAGCGTCACGCCCGTGCACCGCGCCGGTCAGGTGCGGCTGTGGGACCTCAGCCACCGCATCGACAAGAACCTGCGGCTGGACCTGGCCCCCGGCCACACCCCGGGCTCCTCGGTGGTGACCCTGGAGTCGGGCACGGACCGGGCGGTGTTCGTCGGCGACATGATGCACAACCCGTTGCAGTTCGTGGAACCGGACACCAACAGCTGCTTCTGCGAGGACCAGGCGGAGGCCAGGGCCACCCGGCACAAGGTGCTCGGCTGGGCCGCGGACAACAACGCGCTCGTCCTGCCCGCGCACCTGGGCGGTCAGGGTGGGGCCGAGATCGTGCGCGACGGCGGCAAGTTCGCCATCAAGCAGTGGGCCCCCTTCGCCCGGATCTGAACCCGTGCCCAGACAGAGCGGCGCAGAGGCGCCCGATCCGGCTCAGCGGGCGGTGCTGCTCGGCACCCTCGCGGGCACCGTGGTCGAATGGTACGACTTCAGCATCTACGGCTTCCTGAGCGTGGTGCTGGCCCAGCACTTCTTCCCCGCCGGGGACCCCACCGTGAGCCTGCTGGGGGCCTACCTGTCCTTCGCACTCGCCTACGCCGTGCGCCCGATCGCGGGTGTGGCGCTCGGGCGGCTGGCCGACAGCGCCGGGCGCCGGGGTGTGCTCGCCGGGATCATCCTGCTGACCGGGTTCGCCACCTTCGCGATCGGTCTCGTGCCCGGCTACGAGCAGATCGGCATCGCCGCGCCGGTACTGATCGTGCTGCTGCGCGTGTTGCAGGGTGTGGGGGCCAGCGGCGAGTGGACACTGGGCACGACCTTCCTGCTGGAGAGTTCGCCGCGTGCGCGGTGGCCGGTGCTGGGCTCGTACATCTCGCTGACCTACTACATCAGCCTCACCCTCGGCACCGGCCTGGCCGCGGCGCTGTCCGCGGGCATGGGCCCTGCCTTCGCCACCTGGGGCTGGCGGATCCTGTTCCTGCTCACCGCGCCCATGGCACTGGTCGGGCAGTACATCCGCAAGCGGCTCGACGAGACCCCGGAGTTCCGGCGGATCAAGGCCGAACGGCAGGACGAGCCGCGGCTGCCGCTGCTCGGTGCGCTGCGCACGCAGTGGCGGCCGATACTGGCCTACATCGGGGTGTCCGCCCAGCAGCGGGTGGCCCAGTTCGCCCTGTCCACCTTCGTGATCACCGCACTCGTCGAGGCCGGTCTCGGCCAGTCCGGCGCGTTCCTGGTGAGCACCCTGACCTACGTGCTGTCCATCCCCCTGGTGCTGATCGGCGGCCGACTCGGCAGGCGCTGGGGTCCGGTGTTCCCGATGGCGCTGGGCATGGGCTGCCTCGCCGTCACGGCCGTGCCGACCTTCCTGCTGCTGGACTCCGGCCAGTTCTGGTGGACCCTGCTCGCCGAGACCGTCTTCTCCTTCGGCGTGGTGGTCGGCTCCGGCCCGAGCGCGGCGCTGATGATCAGCATCTTCCGGCCGGAGGTGCGCGGGGCGGCCACGGGCCTGAGCTACAACGTGTGCACCGTCCTGTTCGGGTCCACCGCCCCGCTGGTCGCCACCTGGCTGCACGGGTGGACCGGCAGCAACCTCGCCTTCGCCTGGTACACCGCCGGGATCAGCGTGCTCGGTGTGCCCGCCCTGCTGGTGTGCCGTCGGTACCTGCGGGTGCGGGAGCGCGAGCCCGAACTGGTCGAGGTGCCCGGCTGAGCTCAGTCCAGGGCGGACAGGTCGGCGCCCCGGGTCTCCGGCATGGTGAGCACGGCCAGGGCACCGAGCAGACACAGCACGATGATGTAGCAGGTGAACACCCAGGACAGGTGCTGGGCCTCGAGCAGTTCACCCAGGTAGGGAGCGGTGCCGCCGAACACCGCATTGGACAGCGAACTGGCGATGCCGATGCCCTTGCTGCGGGACCGGGTCGGCAACAGCTCGGAGACCACCGCCGGGTAGACCGAGGCCACCGCGGCCCACAGCACCGAGGCGAGGAACTCGGCGGCGAACAGCGTCCAGCCCGCGTCGGTGACGATCCCGGTGATGGGGAAGGCGAGCACCGCGGAGCCCACGGCGAACACCAGCACCACCGGTCGGCGGCCGATCCGGTCGGACAGGCGGCCCCACAGCGGGAGGGCGAACAGCACGAGCAACTGGGCGAGGAAGGCGGCGAGGAACGCCGTGCCACCGGGCATGCCGTGCCTGCTGACCGCGTTGCCGACACCGAACACGATCCACGAGTAGTACATGACCCCAATGCCCGCGCTGATCACCACGATGCGCACCCCGGAGCCGAGCAGCCGGGCTCGCGACCACTGTGGACTGTCCACTACGGACGATGACTCGAAGACCTCGCTCTCCACGGCGGTGCGGCGCAGGTGCAGCGCGAACAGGCCGAGCAGCCCGCCGAGCAGGAACGGCACGCGCCAGCCCCAGGTGGCGAGCTGCTCCGGTGGCAGCACCGCGGTCAACAGCGCGCCGAGCCCGGTGGCCAACAGGGTGCCCGCGGAGACGCTCAGGAACACCGAACTCGACCACAGGCCACGGCGTTCACGCGGAGCGATCTCGGCCACGTAGGCGTAGGCGGCCGAGGACTCACCGCCGTGCCCCATGCCCTGAGCGAGCCGCGCCAGCAACAGGATCACCGAGGACCAGGTGCCGAGCTGTCCATAGTCCGGGACGAGCCCGACGACCAGGCTGCTGCCCGCGGTGGTGAGCATCGTGACCACCAGCACCGCACGGCGGCCGATCCGGTCGGCCAGCACGCCGAACACGACCCCGCCCAGCGGCCGGGTGACAAAGCCGACCGCGAACACCGCGAAGGTGCTCAGCAGCGCCGAGACGTGGTCGGCCTGGTTGAACAGGGCTGAGGCCAGGTATGCGGCGAACACCGCGTAGACGTTCCAGTCGTACCACTCCAGCGCGTTGCCGAACACGCTGGCCGCCAACGACCGGACCCGGCCCCGCGCGCCCACGCCTGCCGAACGCGCTTTCCGCACAACGACATCTGCCATCTCATTCCCCCACAAGCAGTTCAGCCGTCAGGCGCGCGGCCAAGCTCCGGATGAGCAGCACTGGACCGCCGAACACCCCGGCCGCGACCGCGCGCATCTGCTCGTCGAAGCCGAAACAGTCCAACACCACCAGGTCGCACTGGTCAGCGATGCCCGCCACCGCGGCGGCCAACTCCCCTGGCGCCGCGTCGAACGGGTTGACCACCGCGGTCGCGAGCTGATCGGTGCCCAGCACGCGGCACCAGGCCCTGCGCGCGGGCTCGACCTGATCGGCCAGCGGTCGCAGCACCCCGACCCGCAGCCCATTGGCGAGCCCGGACACCGCGTGCTGGGCCAGTTCCTCGGTGCGCAGCAACGGTTTTCGGTGCTCGATCTCGCCGAAGGACCCGCCGCAGGCCAGCAGCACCACGTCGGCGCCCGCACTCTCCGCACGCCGCACGGCCGCGGCCACCAACCCCTCGGCGAGGTCGTGCCGGTACACCACCGCCCTGCCGTCCGCGAGCCTGGTGGTCAGCGCTGGCTCGCCGGGGCTGGGCGCCATCGCGGCGATGGTGTGCTCCGCCAGTCCGTCCAGCGCACCGTGTTCGAGGATGCGGCACGGCGGCAGCAGGGCGCGCAGCTCGGCCACGAGGTCCACGCGCGGTGTCTGCCCGATGGTCACCAGGCCCAGTGTCCGCATCCCGAGCTCCCGTCACCGCAGTCCCGGCGGGTTGACCTGGGACTGCCGGATGGCGGCCGACTCCAGGCCCCACTTGGCCATGATCTTCTGGTACGCCCCGTCGTCGATCAGCTGCTGCACCGCCAGGCGCAGGGGCTCGCTCAGCGGGGAGTCGTGTTTGAGCACGAAGCCGACATGTTCGTCGTAGATCTTATTGACGTAGGTCATCCGCCCGCGCTGCCGCTCGGCCGCGTACTGGAGGAACACGCTGGAGGAGACCAGCACGTCCATCTTGTTCTGGGACAGCGCGAGCATGCTGTCCGCCGTGCTGCGGTACACCGACACGTGGTAGTCCGCGCGGGACCGCGCCGCGCACTCGCCCACCCGCTGGTGCAGCACCTGCTCGAAGCTGGTGCCCGCGGTGGTGCCCACCCGCAGGCCGCACAGGTCCGCGGGGCCCTGGATGGGCGGTTGCTGGCGCCCCGCCCTGACCAGGAAGCCGAAGCCGTCGTCGTAGTAGGTCACGAAGTCGACCAGCTTCTTGCGCTCCTCGGTGACCCCGAAGTTGCCCTGGCCGAGGTCGTAGCGGCCGGATCCGAGCGCGGGCAGGATCTCGTCGAAGGTGGCGTCCTGCGAGTCCATGCGCACGCCGAGAACCCGGCCGACCGCCTGCTGGAGGTCGATCTCGACGCCGATCAGCTTGCCGTTGGTCTCGGAGTAGTAGCGGATGGGCGGGCTGCCCTTGGCCGCGGTCGCCACCCGGATCCGGCCGCTCGCGCGGACCTGCGGTGGCAGTTTCGCGGCGATGGCGGGGTTCGGCGCGATCCCGGACACCACGTCGGCGACCGGATCGCCCTCGGCACCGGTGTCTCCCGACCCCGCGCAGCCCGCCGTGAGCAGGGCTGTGCACAGCACGGCGGCCAGCACACGGCCCCTCACCGGTCGACCTGCACCCGGGACAGGAACGCGCGCGTCCGGGGCTGCTCGGGGTCGACCAGCACGCGCTGCGGCGGGCCGCTCTCCACCACCTCGCCGTCGTCGAGCAGCACCACCGTGTCGGCGACCTGCTTGGCGAAGCTCATCTCGTGAGTCACCACGACCATGGTCATGCCGCTGGCCGCGAGGTCCCGCATGACCGCGAGCACCTCACCGACCAGTTCGGGGTCCAGGGCACTGGTCGGCTCGTCGAACAGCATCAGCTTGGGCTCCACCGCGAGCGCCCGCGCGATGGCGATGCGCTGCTGCTGCCCGCCGGAGAGCTGCCGCGGGTAGGCCTGCTCGCGGCCGGTGAGGCCGACCCTGGCGAGCAGTTCGGCCGCGGTGCGCTCGGCATCGGCGCGGGAGCGGCCCCGTACGGCGATCGGCGCCTCGACGAGATTGTCCAGCACGGTCATGTGCGGGAACAGGTTGAACCCCTGGAAGACCATGCCGATCTCGGCACGCCTGCGGGCGATCGCCGACTCCTTCAGCTCGTGCAGCCGGCCCCGGTGGCGGCGGTACCCGATCAGCCGACCGTCGATCTCGATCTCCCCGGCGTCGATCTTCTCCAGGTGGTTCAGGCAGCGCAGCAGCGTGCTCTTGCCCGAGCCCGAGGGGCCGATCACGCAGGTGACCTCCCCGGCGTGCACGTCCAGGTCCACCCCGCGCAGCACCGGGACCGCACCGAAGTTCTTGACCACCCCGCGCGCCCGCACCATCAGCGGTGCCGTCTCGTTCACGGATCATCCCTCCCACTGGGCGCCGGTCGCCGCGGTGCGGCCAGCACGGCCCGCCACCGCGAACGCAGCCGCTGCACCGGGGTCGGCGGCAGCTGGCGCAGCGCGCCCCTGGCGTAGAAGCGTTCGACGTAGTACTGCACCACCGAGAGCAGGCTGGTCACGATGACGTACCACAGGGTCGCCACCAGCAGCAGCGGGATGATCCGGTAGTTGCGGTTGTAGACCAGTTGCACGGTGTAGAGCAGGTCCTCCACGGCGAGCACGCTCACCATCGAGGTGCCCTTGAGCGTGCCGATCAGCATGTTGCCCGCGGCGGGCACGATGGAGCGCATGGCCTGTGGCAGCACGACCCTGCGGAAGGTGCGCCACGGGCTGAGCCCCAGTGCCTGCGCGGCCTCGGTCTGCCCCTGGTCCACCGACAGCAGGCCGCCGCGCACGATCTCCGCGGCGTAGGCGGCCTCGTGCAACACCAGCCCGATCACGGCCGCCGCGGTCGGGCCGATCAGGTTGACCATGTCGATGGTCTGCAGGGTCGGTCCGAACGGGATGCCGATGGACAGCGTGGGATAGAGCGCGCCGATGTTGAACCAGAACAGCAACTGCACCAGCAGCGGGGTCGACCGGAACAGCCAGACGTACCCCCAGCTGAGCGAGCTGAGCACCGGGTTGCGTGAGACTCGCATGACCGCGAGCACCGTGCCCAGCACGAAGCCCACGACCACCGTGACCACGGTCAGCCACAGGGTGACGACCAGGCCGTCCAGCACGGCACCGGAGGCGAAGTAGCGCGCCACGAACGGCCAGTCGAAGTTGGGGTTGGTCAGCACCGAGTGCAGCGCGAACCCGCAGCACAGCAACGCGATCGTCGCGGCGATCCACCTGCCGGGGTGCCGCAGCGGCACGACCTCGCGCGGGGCGGGCCGCCGACTGTCCGGTGGTCGCGGCGGATCGGCGACGGTACCGCCGATCGCGCCGCTTGCGATGTCCTCTGCCACGGGCTACTCCTCGGGACTGTTCTGGGCGAGCGTGGCCGCGAGCACCGGGCCGATCACCGCGAGGGCCTCCGGCCGCATCATCCGCCCGTGCGGGCTGGGCACGTCGTGCGCGCGCACCTGGCCGTCCACGTGGTGCCGCCACTCGGCGGCCAGGTCCCGGACCGCCTCCGGCGGCGTGACCGACCGGAACAGCAGCAGGTCACCGGTGTACCGCTCGGGCCGGTGTTCCTGCTGCAAGCGGTAGTTGCGGCGGATGACGCCGAGCAGGGCGGTGAGGGTGCGCTCGTCCTGGAAGAGGTCGGCGAGCACACCACCGGCCTCCCGCACGGCCCGTGCGAAGCCGTCCAGCCCGGCCTCGCCCAGCGGCAGTTCGGTGCTGTCCACGCCCAGCGCTTCGCAGAGCAGAGCCAGCACCTCCTCGTCACCGGGGTTCGGATCGCGGTTCGGATCGCGCACGACAGGTCCCGCGTCGACCACGGCGAGCAGTTCGACCCGCTCCCCCTGACTGGTCAACAGGACCGCGGCGGCCTGGGCGAGCACTCCACCGAAGGACCAGCCCAGCAGGTGGTAGGGACCGGTCGGCCGCACGGACCGGATCTGCGCCACGTAGTCGGCGGCCATCTCGGCGATCGACTCCGGGGCCGCCCCGCACTCGGTGATTCCCCTGGCCTGCAAGGCGTACACGGGGCGGTCCCGGTCCAGGTGCGGCAGCAGCCCCGCGTACGGCCAGCCCAACCCGCCGAGCGGGTGCAGGCAGAACAGCGGTGGCAGCTCGCCACGGCTGCGCAGTCCGAACAGGACGTTCAGCCCGTCACCGTCCTCCGCCGCGGCCAGCCTGCGCGCCAGTGCCGCGCTCGTCGGCGCCTCGAACAGCGCGCGGACCCCGATGTCCGCGCCGAAGGTCACCCGCACCCGGTCCACCAGCCGGGTCGCGAGCAGCGAGTGGCCGCCCAGGTCGAAGAAGCTCTCCTCGGCGCCGACCGAGGGCAGCCCGAGCACCTCGGCGAACAGCCCGGCCAGCACCTGCTCGACCGGGGTGCGCGGCTGCCGCGACCGCCCGGTGGCGCCGAACACCGGTGCGGGCAGCGCCTTGCGGTCGATCTTCCCGTTGGCCGTCAGCGGGAGCTCGTCGAGCACCACGACCACCGAGGGCAGCATGTACTCGGGCAACCGCCGCGCGGCGAACTCCCGCGCCACGGTCCCGAGCCGACCGAATTCCTGTGACGCCGCAGGGCTGTTCGTGTGCCGCTGGGTGCCGTCCACGACCGCGACCGGCCCTCTCCGCTCGGTGAGGAAGTACGCGTCGAACCGGCCCACGCCCGCCTGCGACACGTGGGTGCTCACCCGGTAGCCGAACCGGGCGCCCACCTCGTGCAGGTCCTCGGGCAGCACGCCCTCGACCCGGGCCAGCGCCGCGAGCACCTCGGGCAGCGGCCGCCCCTCGGCCAGCGCGCTGCTCGCGGCCACGTCACCGGCCAACCTCCGGTCGGGCAGGCCGAGGAGCCGGAACTCGCCACGCTGCCCGGCGCCCAACCAGTCCACCAGCTCGCCGATGCCGCCCACCCGAAGTTCGGGAATATCCATTGTGGACACCACGTGCGGCGCCTCGGTGTGCAGCACGACGTCGTAGCGGTAGCGGGACAACTCGTTGTCGTACCGGCCACGCTTGAGCGCGACCTCGGCAGCGGCGATGCCGGGTACCGCACGGCTCAGCGCCGCGAAGAACTCCGGTGCGATCAGCAGTTCGTTCTCACGGGGCAGCCGCTGTTCCACCGCCCTGCGCACCTGCGCGGGGTCTTCGTCGCCGGTGCACCGGTGCAGCTGGGTCGCGGTGTGGAACAGTGGCGCCAGCCGCAGGTCGCGCACGTCGCCGACGAAGACCCGGCCGCCGGGCGCGAGCAGCGAGGTCACCGAACGGAGCACCCCGGCCAGGTAGTCACCGCTGGGGAAGTACTGCACGACCGAGTTCAGCACCACCGTGTCGAAGTAGCCCTTCGGCAGCTCGTCAAGCTGGTCGGCGGACCCACAGCTCAGTCGAACGCGCTCCCGCAGCACGGGGTCGGCGGCCACCCGGTGCTCCAGCGCCTCGATGACCGCGCTGGACAGGTCGATGCCCCAGTACTGCTCGCAGTCCCCGGCGAGCCGGGACAGCAGCAGCCCGGTGCCGACACCGATCTCCAGCACCCGGCGCGGCCGCAGTTCGCGGATCGAGCCGATCGTGCGGTCCAGCCACTCGCGCATCTGCGCGAGCGGGATGGGTGCGTCGTCGAAGCTGGAGTTCCAGCCGGAGAAGTCCTCGCCGAAGGCGGCCGTGTCGGCCGACCGGTAGGCGTCGTCCCAGATCCGTTGCCAATCCTGCAACTGCTGGGACTGCTGCTCCTCGGCCGCCGCGCCGTCCCCGCCCGGCACGACGTAGCCGATCAGCCGCTGATCGCCGAAGCTGTCGGGCCGGGCCGTCACCACGGCGCGCGCCACGCCGGGGCAGGCCGCCAGCGCGGACTCCACCTCGCCCAGCTCGATGCGGAAACCACGCACCTTGACCTGATCATCAGCCCGCCCAACGAACTCCAACTGACCATCAGCACGCCACCGCACCAGATCACCAGTCCGGTACATCCGTTGCCCCGCAACAAACGGACACGGCACAAACCGCTCCGCCGTCAACCCAGGACGCCCCAGATAACCGCGGGTCACGCCCTCGCCCGCGATGAACAGCTCGCCGACCACGCCGACCGGGACCAGGGACAAGCCGCTGTCCAGCACGTACACCTGGGTGTTCCACAGTGGACTGCCGATGACCACCGGCCGGTCCGCCAGCACCTGCGCCGCGCTGGACCAGATCGTCGTCTCGGTCGGGCCGTACAGGTTGGTCACCCGCGCACCCGCCGCGCACAGCTCCTGTGCCAGGCCGGCGGGCAGCGCCTCGCCGCCGACCAGTACGCGCAGCCGGGACAGGGTCGCAGTGTGCTCGCCGACGAGCGTCCGCCACAGCGAGGGCGTCGCCTGCATGATCGTCACGTTCTGCTTGACCACCGCCTTGGCCAGCGAACTCGGATCGCGCACGGTGTCGCGGTCGGCCAGCACCACCGCGGCGCCGCAGATCAGTGGTAAGAACAGCTCCAATCCCGCGATGTCGAACGAGATCGTGGTCACCGCGAGCCAGCGGTCCTCCGGCACGAGGGGGAACCGCTCGGCCATCGAGCCGAGGAAGTTCGCCAGCGCCCGGTGCGGGACCACGACTCCCTTCGGCACCCCCGTGGACCCCGAGGTGTAGATCACGTACGCGGGGTTGTCCGGGCGGGCCGCCACGCGCACCGGTGCCACCGGGCCGGACAGCTCGCCGTCCTCCCCCAGCACCGACCAGGACGCACCCAGCTCGCCGAAGCCGGTGACCAAGTCCGATGTGGACAGAACGAGTGCGGGATCCGCGTTGTCCAGCACGAAGCGCACCCGCTCGATCGGGTAGTCCGGGTCCACCGGTGCGTAGGCGGCACCGGCCTTCAGCACGGCCAGCAGCGCCACGATCAACACAGGTCGGCGCGGGAGGACCAGGGCGACCAGGCGTTCCGGTCCGAGGCCGCGGGCCACCAGCGCACGGGCCAGCTCGTCCGAGGCGGCGTCCAGTTCGGCGTAGGAGATCCACTGCTCGCCCACCACCACGGCGACCGCGTCCGGGGACTGCTCCGCCCTGGCCCGGAACCACTCGTGCACCAGGCCCGCGGGCCGCTCGACCCTCGGCCCCGCCCACTCGTGCACCACCTGCTGCCGCTCGGCGGGCGTGAGCAGATCCACCTGGTCCAGCACCCGGTCAGGCTCCTCCACGGCGGCGCGCACCAACCGTTCCAGCCGATCGGTGATGCCCTCGACCGTGGACCGGTCGAACACGTCGGTGTTGAACTCGACCAGGGCCTCCAGCCCCAACGGCTCTCCACCGTCCGCCCGGTGCTCGAAGAAGTGCAGGGTCAGGTCGAACTTCGCGGTGCCGTTGTCCACGAACACCGGCGTCACCTCGGCACCGGGCACGACCAGTTCACCACGGGACACCTGCCAGGCCAGGCTGACCTGGAACAGCGGGTGGTGCGCCAGCGAACGCGTCGGGTTGACCGCCTCGACGACCTGCTCGAAGGGCACGTCCTGGTGCGCGTAGGCGTCCAGGTCGGTCTCCCGCACGCGGGCGAGCAGCTCGCGGAAGCTCGGCCCGCCACCGGTGTCGACCCGCAGCACCAGGGTGTTGACGAAGAAGCCGACCAGGTCGTCGAGCGCCTCGTCCAGGCGGCCAGCGGTCGGCCCGCCGATGAGCACGTCCTCGCCAGCGCCCAGCCGCGACAACAGCGCGGCCAGCCCGGCGTGCACCACCATGAACAGGCTCGCGTCGCACTCCCTGGCCAACTCGGACAGCCGCGCGTGCAGTTCGGGCTCCCACCTGACGGGGAACGTCTCGCCCTGGTAGGACATCACCTCGGGGTGCGGACGGTCCGTCGGCAGTGACAGTCGTTCCGGGGCCCCGGCCAGCTTCGTCCGCCAGTAGTCCAGCTGGGACGCGCCCGCCTCACCGAGGACTTCCTGCTGCCACAACGTGTAGTCCACGTACTGCACGGGCAGCGGGGTCCAGCACGGGGCCTGGCCCGTGATCCGGGCCGTGTAGGCGGTGGCGAGATCGCGCCACAGCTTCTCCATCGACCAGCCGTCACCGGTGATGTGGTGCACCGCCAGCAGCAGCACCTGCTCCGGTTGGCCGTCCGCCACGCGGAACAACGTGCCGCGGATCGGCAGTTCCTCGCCGAGCCGGAAGGCGTGGCGGGCCGCGGCGCGCAGTTCACCCTCGAGGTCGGCGGCCCGCACCCAGGTGGTCAGCAACTCCGGGCGTGCGGCCGCACCGGTGCGGATCTGCTGCCACGGCACGCCTTCGTGCTCGGCGAAGACCGTGCGCAGGCTCTCGTGACGCCACACGAGGTCGGCCAGCGCCTCAGTGAGCGCGGGCAGGTCCACCTCGCCGGTCAGGCGCACGGCGGCCGTGATGTTGTAGGTCGGGGAGGGACCTTCCATGTGGTGCAGGAACCACAGCCGCGCCTGCGCGAACGACAGCGGTGGCCGCTCGGGCCGCGCCATCGGCCGCACGGCGGGGCGTGCGCTGCGCGCGCCCGCGAGCCACCGGCCCAGCGCGGCCACGGTCGGCGCCTGGAACAGCTCGCGGATGCCCAGTTCCACGCCGAACACCGACCGCACCTTCGCGGCGAGGCGGGTCGCCGACAGCGAGTGCCCGCCCAGGTCGAAGAAGCTGTCCTCCACCCCCACCTCGGTCAGCCCCAGCACCTGGCCGAACATGCCCGCGACCACCTCCTCCACCGGGGTGCGCGGCCCGGTGGAGTGCACGCCGAAGGCAGGCTCCGGCAACGCGCGCCGGTCCAGCTTGCCGTTCGCGGTCAGCGGGAGTTCGTCCAGCACCAGCACCGTGGACGGCACGAGGTGCTCCGGCAGCCGGTCCCGTACCAGGTTGCGCACCGCGACCGGGTCCACGGACTCGTCTGGCCCAGGCACGACGTAGCCGATCAGCCGCTTGTCCTCGGCGGCGTCCAGGCGCACCGCCGCGGCGGCGTGCGTGACGCCGGGGCAGGCCGCCAGCGCGGACTCCACTTCGCCCAGCTCGATGCGGAAACCACGCACCTTGACCTGATCATCAGCCCGCCCAACGAACTCCAACTGACCATCAGCACGCCACCGCACCAAATCACCAGTCCGGTACATCCGTTGCCCCGCAACGAACGGACACGGCACAAACCGCTCCGCCGTCATCCCAGGACGCCCCAGATAGCCGCGCGCCAGACCGGGGCCGGCGATGAACAGCTCGCCGGTCGCGCCGACCGGGACCGGCATCAGGCCCGCGTCCAGCACGTAGAGCCGGGCGTTGGTCAGTGCTCGCCCGATGGGTGGGACGCCTGCGGGCTCCTGGTCCAGCGGCCCGCTCATCGCCGAGCACACGGTGGCCTCGGTGGGGCCGTACACGTTGATCATCCGTCGGCCGGTGGACCACTGCCCGGCGAGCGCGGCCGGGCAGGGCTCACCGGCGACGCTGAGCGTGATGCCGGTGGGCAGGCCGTCCGGGGGCATCGCGGCCAGTGCGGTCGGCGGCAGCTTGAGGTGCGTGACCTCGTTGCGCCGCACCGTTTTGGTCAGCGCGGGACCGGGTAGCAGTTGGTGTGGCGCGGCGAGCACGAGCGTCGCTCCGGTGCACAGGGCGAGGAAGATGTCGGACACGGAGGCGTCGAAGCTGGGCGAGGCGAACTGCAACACCCGGCTCCCCGGGCCGATGCCCAGCCGAGCGGCCTGCGCGGTGACCAGGCCGGGCAGGCCGGAGTGTGTCACCACGACGCCCTTCGGCACACCCGTCGACCCCGAGGTGTAGATGACGTACGCCGGGTGCCCGGCGCCCGGACGGCGCGGCGGCGGCCCCTCCGTACCTGAGGTGCGTGAACGTGTTGTCAGCCAAGGGATCGAGCCGTCACCGAACCGCTGCTCGTGCTCGGGTTCGGACAACACCAGCGCGGGCCCGGCGTCGGCGAGCATGAACCGGACCCGCTCGGCCGGGTAGTCCGGATCGATCGGGAGGTACGCGGCCCCGGACTTGAGCACCGCCAGCGCCGAGACGATGAAGTCGATCGACCGCGGCAGGACCAGTCCCACCACGACCTCCGGACCCGCACCGCGCGCGGTCAGTGCCCTCGCCAGTTCGGTCGACCACGAGTCCAGCTCCGCGTAGGTCAGCCGCTGATCACCGAACACGAGGGCCTCGGCCCCCGGTTCCCTTGCGGCACAAGCCGTGAACCACTCGTGCACCAAGCCCGTCGGGACCTCGGCGGCGGATCCGCTCCAGTCCTCCAGGACCTGCCGCAGTTCCTCCTCGTCCAGCAGGCCCGCCTGTTCCAGTGACGTGCCCGGCTGTCGCGCGACAACGCTCACGAGCCGCTGAAGTCGCCGCCGGTGCGGCTCCACCTCACCGGGCGCCTCGAACACGGTGTCAGTACCGGACATCGTGACGAGCAGGTCGCCCGGCTCCTCGGTGGACACCTCGCGGGAGGTCACCGGCACGCCGCCCAGCCGCAACTCCGCCTGCTCGTCAAGCAGAACCACGGTCGGACCGGCGAACTTCCTGATGTCGCCGTGGATCCCGGCGTCCCTGGCCACGTCCTCGCCCCGGTACCGCTGGTGGCACTCGGCCTCACGCAGCAGTTCGGCCACCTCGCGCACGAGCAGGCCAAGGCTCGTGCCCGGTCGCACCGGAACCCGCAACGGCACCGTGTTCGCGAACGTGCCGGGCAACTGGGCGAGCACCTCGCCCGGTCGGGCCGGCAGGGACACGCCGATCACGACATCGGCACTGCGGGTCAACCGGTGCACGTAGCCCACCACCGCGGCCACCAGCACGTCGCACGGCCGCACCCCGGTCCGGCGCGCGGCCGTGGCCAGATCGGGCAACCCGGTGGCGACCCGGGTCCACCCGGCGCCGGGCCGCCGATCGACCAGTCCCACCGGTTCCGGGGCCGGGGTCATCCGGTCCAGCCAGTACTGGCGGTCGGTCCGCGCCGTGGTCAGCGCGTAGTCGTGGTCGGCCTCGACCATCGCCCGCAGCGAGCCGAACCACGGCCGGGGCGGCTCCTGCCCGGTGAGCAGGGCGCCGTACAACTCGGCCACCCGCCGGGCGAGCAGCGACAGGGTCGCCTCGTCGGCCACCAGCCGGTGCGCGCCCTGGAACCAGACGGAGGAATGCGGCCCCAGCAGCAACAGCGCGAAGCCGAACAGGGGCTGGCTCGCCGGATCGGGCAGGCGGGCCAGTTCCGCGCGCACCCACTCCTGGGCAGCCGCACCGGGATCGTGCTCCGCGGAGAAGTCGATCACCGGCAGCTGCCAGTCCGGGTCGGGCTGTACCCACTGCCGTGGCTCGTTGGCCGCGTCCGCACCGAACCTCGCGTGCAGTGGCTCTGCCTCGGCCACGGCCTGACGCAGCGCCGCCTCGAACAGCACGGGTTCGATCGCGCCCTCGAACTCCAGGCACCGGCCGACGCGCTGCGCGGCTCTGTCCGGATCCAGTTGCAGCGCCAGCCACACCTCGCGCTGAGCGCTGGTGAGCGGGTACCGCTGTACGTGAGGAAGGACTGAAGTCACCTGTCACCCCAGAAATCGACGCATGGCGAGGATCGCGTCCACCCCAAGGACGCGAAGGGACGTGCGGAACGCCGCGGCTCAGCTCCAGTAGACGAGCGGCTCGTCCTCTCCGAGGTAGCCGATGAAGGTGCCGATGGTGATGCGCGTGGTGTCCCCCGATGGACGCACGGCGTGGATCAGCCTGGGGTTGAGCAGTGCGAGGTCCCCCGGCTCGGGCTTGATGACCGCCGTGGGCTCGGGCAACTTGTCGCGCTCGATGCCGTAGCTGCGCCCGGCGACCAGCCGCTGGTACTCCTCCTCGGCGGGCTCCATGTCCCACATCTCCAGCTCGCCGCCGACCTCGGGGATGTTGACGTAGATGTTGGTGGACAGCTGGGCCTGTAGGCGGGACTGGTAACCGGCGGGCAGGAACCGCTCGACCTTGTCGGTGTGCGGCACGAGGTCCACGTTGTTGCCCTGGAAGCGGCACACGCCCACGAAGCACTTCTCGCCCCGCACCCGCATCAGCTCGGCGCCCGCGCGCCACCGCTCGTCGAGCAGCAGGCGCAGCTCGTCCTCCGGGGAGGCGTAGGGGGCGAACATCTCGCGCAGCCGCGCGATGCTGGACAACGCCTCGTCGTGGTACCGGCGACGCGTGGCCTCGTCCTCGATCTCGGAGTAGGGGAAGCCCATCCGCCAGAACTGGCCGTCGGTCGTGGACCTTTCCCGCGAGCGGTACGCGGTGAGTTTCTCCTGCGCGACCCGGAGGACCTCGGGCCGGCAGAATCCCTTGACAAGAACCGCGAAGTTCTCCTTCTTCGCGACCGAAACAATGTGCTCGTGGGAGAACTCTTCCCGGGTCGTGAACAGCACGCGATCCATCGCACTCCGATCTATCTGTCGTCGGTGACACGCCCCCCAAGGACGCGAACGGCCTTTCTGGAATATTCAACGCCTGCACCACCTGAGGAACAACAGCACTCGGGTCAACTTCGTCAGGATCCAGTCAGCTTGGTTAACTTCGACGAACCGCGCTAACGGGCAGGTCGACTGCCCCAATGGGCACAGCAGAAAGGCCCGCCCACCAATGAAGGTGAACGGGCCTATCGGAGCGGAGAGTCAGCCTGCCCGGCCCGCGATCGGCTCGACAACCGATGCGGCGAGGAATTCCTCGATTCTTCCGACCAGATCGCGGGCCTGTGCGTCGCAGCGGGCTTCCCGGAGCAGTTCCGCGGTGGCGGTGCGCAGCGCGATCGAGATCGTATTGATCATCTTGTCGGGTTCGAGCCCGAACACGGGGACGAGCACCTCACTGATCCCGGTCAGGTCCCCCAGCCTGGCCCGTGCGCGCACGATGTCGATCCGCGCCAGCACCTCCAGCGAGTACGACCGCTGCTCCACAGGCAACACGGCCATCAGCTCCAGCGAGCTGCGCAACTCCCGCAGCGCGCCCGCCGGGTCGCCGAGCAGCAGCATCGTGTGCCCGGCGAGGTAGGACTGGCGGTCCCGTTGCAGGCTGAACAGCCCGATCCCGCAGACCAGGTCCCGTTCCGGGTGCTCGCTCCACTCGTACAGCGCGCGCCTGGCCTCGACCTGCATGCCCGCCGCCGCCCACGCGCGCGCCGCCATGAGCTTGAGGAACACCCCGAGCTCGTCCTCGGCGTGCCAGCCCATCCCGTCCACGGCGAACTGCGCGGACTCCACGAAGTTGCGCAGCCAGTAGGACTGCCTGGACTGCGCGAGGCGCACCCAGCGGCGCGCCTGGTTGTCCTCGGCCAGGTCGGCCAGGTCCCAGGCCGCCGCGGCGTGGTTGTACGCGGCGTTGCCGTCGCCGAGATCCTCCGACATCCACGCCAGCAGCGTGCAGAACTTGGCACCGAGTCCCAGCAGTTCACGCCGCTGGGCCGGCTTCTGGTGCCCGCGCAGCAGCCTGGCCACCCGGTCGCGCAGCATCGCGGCGCGGTAGACCAGCGGGCCGGGCGGCACGTGCAGGTAGGAGCTGGTCAGGCTGCTCAGCTCGCGGTTGAGCTGCTCCAGGGTGGTGTGGTCGGCGTTGGTCTCCGAGACCTGCTGAACCAGCTTGGCCGAGCTGCACGAGTCCTTGACCAGCGGGGTGATCTCCGGGACCTGGGCGGGGCCAGTGTCGACCACACCGGCCCCCGGCCAGATCGAACCGACCTCGACCGGCTCGCTCAGGTGCTGGGAGAGCACCCTGGCCACCGCCTCCGGGATTCCCCTGCGGGGATAGGCGCCGCGCAGCCAATGATAAGGAGCCTTCGCGCTGACCGTTCCCGGCCCGCAGAGCCGGTTCACTTCCCTGGCCAGCCGCTCGGGCGACCAGCTCAGCCGATCGAGGAATTCCGCGAGCTCGGTAACCACAGCCATGATGAAGACCGTCACCCCCTGAAACCCAGTCCCCGTACAGCCTGAGCAGCCTAACACGCGACATCACACGCCTCGGGACGCCGCGTGACGTCCCAGGGACGAAAATGGGTCCGACACCGCCAACCGCAAGGCCGTGAACTGCGGAAATGCCTGGACGCTCCGCCAGCCGGACGCAGCGTTCAGGCAGATCGGCGGATCATCCCACCTATTGGGACGGCCGTGACCACAATTAACCGGCTCGCAGGCACACCGGACGCAGGTCCACCCAATTCCGCCCGATGCGCTCCGGGCATTCGGCTTTGGCGCCGGTCATCCCGTCGGGTCGCCACCCGGGCGGCCGATCCCGATCGGCGAACCAGATCGAGTACTGTTCCTCGTGATTCGCGAACACGGTGCGCTTCCGCGAGCATTCCTCGGACATCGGGAATACCTCCGGGCGAGGTGAGGTGAATTTCCGGGAGCCCGCACCGCGCTGGGCTCGGTCGGCGGCAGCAGCACTCACATTCCGGTCCACAGTGGACAAATTGGGGGGCGTCATCAGAATCACCGAGGGCACCAACTTCTCCGCCGCCGTCGCACCGGACGGTTCGACCCTGGTGGTCGACCTGCTCAGCAGGCTGTGGATCCTGCCGGTCACCGGCGGCCCGGCCACGCCGCTGACCGGGGAACTGGGTGACGCGACCGCACCCGACTGGTCCCCGGACGGCACGCGGGTGGCGTTCCAGTCCTACCGCACGGGCAACTTCCACCTCTGGACCGTCACTCCCGGCGGGCAGCCCAGACAGCTGACCTCGGGCCCGTACGACCACCGCGAACCCGTGTTCTCCCCCGACGGGACCCGGCTGGCGTTCTCCGCGGACCTGGGGCGCGGCTACGGCATCCACGTGCTGGACCTGGCCACCGGGCGCATCACGACCTGGGCCGACAGCGCCGCGGAGGAGGCCGCGCCAGCCTGGTCCCCGGACGGCACCAGGCTGGCGTTCACAGTGGACGGTGCGGCGGTCGACGTCGTTGACGCGCACGGAAACCGGGAGCGGGTGGTCGAACCGACCGGTGCCGTGATCGCCGCGCCGTTCTGGACCCCGGACGGTCACGGCCTGGGCTGCACCCGGTTCGAGGGCGTGCTGCCCCGCAGGCTCGCCGGGTACGCGCGTGCCGCCAACCTGGTCGTCGGGGACAGGGTGGTGTCCACACCGGACGAGGACGTGTTCGGCTTCCGCGCGCACTGGCTGTCCCGCACCGAACTGCTCTACACCGCCGACGGCCACATCCGTCGGCGCGATCTGGCCACCGGCACCGTGTCCGACATCGGCTTCGAGGTGCACGCCCCGCACGAGCGCCGCACCACCCCGAGCCGGTGGCAGCCGCCGACCGGGCCACGTCCGGTGCGGGGCATCGCGGGCCCGGCCCTGTCCCCCGCGGGCGACCGGGTGGCGTTCTGCGCCCTGGGCGAGCTGTGGCTGATGCCGATCGGCGCGCCCGCCCGGCGGCTCACCCGGGACGGCTTCCTGGTGGCCGATCCCGCCTGGTCGCCGGACGGGCGGCAACTGGCCTACACCACTGACCGGCTGGGCAATCCCGACCTGTGGGTGCGCGAACTCGCCACCGGCGCCGAGCGCAGGATCACCGACCCGGTCCGAGCCGCGGTCGCCCCGGCGTGGTCCCCGGACGGCGGCAGGATCGCCTTTCAGGACCAGGACGGCGCCACCTTCGTCACCACACTGGACGGTGATCTCCAGCAGGTGCTCGGCCCCCAGTGGTACCCCGGCCGCGTCAGCTGGTCGCCGACGGGCACCGCGCTGGCCATGGCGGTGGCCCGGCCGTACTCGACCCGGTTCCGCGAGGGCACCAACCAGATCCTGGTGCTGGACCTGCGTTCCGGCGAGTTCGTGCTGCACGAGCCGGCGCCGCACCGGTCGCTGAGCTCGCGCGGGCTGGACGGCCCGGTGTGGTCCCCTGACGGCTCGCACATGGCGTTCACCACGGGCGGCCGACTGCACGTGCTGGCCGTGGACGCCGAGGGCAAGCCGCTGGCTGAACCGCGGTGCGTCGTCGACGAGATCGCCGACGCCCCCTCGTGGAGCGGGGACGGCAGGCGGATCCTCTACCTCAGCAACGGAGTGCTCCGCCTGGTCGAGGTGAGCAGCGGCCTGGCCGTCACCGTCGAGGTGCCGCTGACCTGCGCACCGGCCAGGACCACCGGCCACACGGTGATCCACGCGGGCCGGTTGTGGGACGGCCGCTCCCCCGCGCTGCGCGAGGACGTGGACATCGTGGTCGAGGGCGACCGGGTGATCGAGGTCGGTGAGCACCGTCAGGACCGGCCCGGCAGGTACGTGGACGCCTCCGCCTTGACGGTGCTGCCGGGTCTGGCCGACATGCACGTGCACAACCGCCTCAAGGGGCGGTTCCTCGGCGCGCGGCAGGGCAGGCTCTGGCTCTCCTTCGGCATCACCACGATCCGCTCGGCGGGCGACCCCGTCTACGAGGCGTTGCAGGAGCAGGAGGCCCTGCTCGCGGGCAACCAGTTGGGGCCGCGCTGCTTCGCCACCGGAGAGCCGATCGACGGCAGCCGCGTCTACTACGGGTTCATGCGGCCCACCACCTCCGCCGAGGAGGTCGACCGGGAACTGGCACGGGCTCAGGCCCTGGGGCACGGGCTGCTGAAGGCGTACGTGCGCCTGCCGGTCAGCGGACAGCGCGCGCTGGTCGAGGCCGCGCGGCGCACCGGCAGGCGGGTGAGCTCCCACTACCTGCACCCGGCCGCGTGGCTGGGGCTGGACGGGGTCGAACACCTCGGTGCGTCAACCAGATTGGGCTACTCGCAGACCATCACCCGCCGCGGCCGCACCTACGCCGACGTGGTCACCGCGCTCACCGCCACCGGCATGTCGCTCACCCCGACGCTGTTCGCCGCCGCGGTGCTGCTGGCCGACGGCGCCTGGCTCGCCGACCGGCGCATCCGAACCCTGTTGCCGCACTGGGAGTACAAGGCGCTGGCCGAGCTCACGGAGATCGTCTCCGACCCCACCGTGCGGGCGACCCTGCACGAGGTCCTCGCCTCCGCCGTGCACACGCTGCGCCGGGTGCACGAGGGCGGCGGGCTCGTCGCCGCGGGCACCGACGCGCCCATCGACTTCGTCGCGCTGAGCCTGCACCTCAACCTGCACGCGATGGTCGCCAACGGCATGAGCCCGCACACGGCCCTGTCCACGGCCACGGTCAACGCGGCCCGAGTGCTCGGGGCGAGCGAGGACCTCGGCGCGGTCGCCGTGGGCAGTCTTGCGGACCTGGTGTTCGTCGAGGGCGATCCGCTCACCGACATAACCGCCGCGGCCGCGGTCCGCAAGGTGATGCTGGGCGGGGTGTTGCACGAGGCGAGCGACCTGCTCCGCGGCTACCCGTAGCTGGCCAGTGCGAGCGGATCGCAGGTTCCAATCGATACCAGAGTTTCAGCGACTCGTAGCAGCCCGAGCGGTTCCTCGCGCACGTCGAGAAGGGCTGGCGACCTCCCAGGCCGCCTCGATCATCCGGAAGATCTCGTCCACCGCGGCCTCCGGATCGGCCGCCTCACGGGCGAGCGAGTAGGCGTCGATCACGAACCTCGCGATCGTTCGGCAGGCCGTTGTGGTCTGTGGCAGGTCGGGATCGGCGGCGATGGCCGTTGCCAGCGACTCCGCATGGCGCAGCCGCATCGACTCCTCGTACTCCCGCAGGGCGGGTGATTCCTCGATCATGCGCCAGGTCGGGGCGGCGCCCTCCGCCGTGCAGTGTCGCACCAGGGCGTGGATCTCGCGGCGCAGCGCGGGCATGAGCGGCTCGTCCGGCGCCCGGCCGGTGACCGCCTGGGTGAGGCGATGCTCGAAGTCCTCGTCCTGCTCGAACACCAGGGCCTCTTTCGAGGCGAAGTGCGAGAAGACCGTGGTGACGGCCACGTCGGCCTCAGCGGCCACGTCACGGATGCCCACCGCGTCGTACCCGCGTTCCAGGAAGAGCCGCATGGCGGTGTCAGCGATCTTCTGGCGGGTCGCGGCCTTCTTACGCTCACGGCGCCCGGGCGGCACGGTCATCCGCTGATGCTATCAGACGCAAAAGTGTGACGGTTGTTTAATGCTAACCGTTAGTGTTACGGTCGGCGGCCTGAGTGACGCCGCCGAATCGCACCGACAACAGGAGGAGCAGGGTCATGCGTACTGTCATCGTCGGAGGCGGCCTGGTCGGGCTGACCGCCGCGGCCTCGCTGCGCCATAACGGACACCAGGTCACAGTCCTCGAGCAGGCTCCGGAGATCCGGGCCGTTGGGGCGGGTATCGGCCTGTGGCCCAACGCGCTTCGCGAGTTCGACCGGTTCGGGATCGGTGCCGAGGTCCGGGCGATGGGCCACGAGATCGACGCCTGGTTCTTCGACCCCACCGGCCGCGCGCTGCGGTCCGCGGGCTACGAGGACTCCGCCTACCGGTACCTGCTTGTCCCCCGCCCACAGCTCAACTCCGTGCTCGCCGATGCCATCGGCCGGAACCGGATCACCCTCGGCGCGCGGGTGAGTGGCTACACCGAGACCGAGGACGAGGTCGTGGCCCACCTCGACAACGGCGAGAACGTACCCGCGGACCTGCTCATCGGTGCCGACGGCGTCTACTCCCGGGTGCGTGCACAGCTACTGCCAGGAACCGAGGTACACTCACATACGGGCAACTTCGCCTGGCGTGCAATAGTTCCAGCGGGCGACGAGCGGCCCGAAGGGACTGTGCTCACGATCGGGCGGGAACGCACCCGCGGCGGGTATTCCCGCGTCACCGAGAGCCAGACCATGTGGTTCGTCAACCAATTCGAGGCCGGAACGCTCACCGGCAGCAAGCGGGACCGCGCACTCGAGCGCGCGCGCAACCTCGCCGAAGACGGTTGGCACGAGGACCTGCTGCGCATGATCGCCGCCACCCCCGAAGAGGACATCCTGGAGAACCAGATCATGATCGTGCCGGCACTGCCGCGCTGGACGAGTCACCGCGTCGCGCTGATCGGCGATGCCGCACACGGCCTTTCGCCGCACATCGCCGCCGGCGGCACCCTGGGCATCGAGGACGTCGGCGTGCTCCGCAACGCGCTCGAGACCACGCCGACCCTGCGCGAGGCACTCACCAGCTACGAACAGCTGCGCATGCCGCGCTTCGAGCAGGTACGCAAGCTGGCGGACGAGGTCGCAAATGCCGACGGCCCAGAGGAATCCGCGGAACGATACGCGGCGTTCAGCCACTGGATGCTCACCACAGCCCCGACCGCGTAACCGACCCTGAGCCTCGAAACCCGCCTCCGCTGTGCGGCGGGAGTCGTTGCCGCAGCGCGGTGTCGGCGATCTCCCGGCAGGTCGCGGCCTTCCTGGGCGCATGGCGTCCGGACGGCACGGTCATCCCGTAGCACTACCAGCTACAACGTCATCACTGTTGTTAAACACTAACCGTTAGTGTTACGGTCGGCGGCATGAAGAGAGTGAGCTTCGCCGAGTTCGGCGGTCCGGACGTTCTGCGACTCGTGGACGCCGAGGAGCCGCACGCGGGCCCCGGTCAGGTACGCATCGCCGTGCGGGCGGCGGGTGTAAACCCCGTCGACTGGAGGATCCGTGAAGGCCAGTTCCAGAAGGTCCATCCGATCGAGTTGCCCGCCGGAGTCGGGCAGGACGCCTCCGGGGTGGTGGACGAGGTCGGCGAGGGCGTCGACGGGGTAGAGGTCGGCGACCACGTGTTCGGCGAAGGCTCGAGCGCCTATGCCGAGTTCGCCGTGCTGTCGGCCTGGGCCCGTATGCCCGAGGGGCTGACGTTCGAGGAGGCGGCCGGGTACCCCTCCGTGGTGGAGACCGCGCTGCGCATCCTCGGCGAGGTCGGAGTGCAGTCCGGACAGACGCTGCTGGCCAGCGGTGCGTCCGGCGGAGTCGGATCGGCGGTGCTACAGATCGCCCGCGACCGCGGGATCACGGTGATCGGCACGGCTGGGGCCGCGAACCAGGACTATCTGCGCAGCCTGGGTGCCGTCGCCACGACGTACGGCGAGGGCTGGGTGGAGCGGGTGCGGCAGCTCGGCCGGGTCGACGCGGCTCTCGATCTGGCCGGCTCAGGTGTGATCCGCGCGCTCGTCGAGCTGACCGGGGATCCGCGGAAGGTGGTCTCCATCGCCGATCTCGATGCGCCGGAGCTCGGTGTCCGGTTCTCCGGCGTGGCCGGGAGCATGCCGGACGCGCTGGCCGAGGCCGTCGACCTCATCTCGCGGGGAAAGCTGCACATCCCAGTCGAGAAGTCGTACACGCTCGCCGAAGCCGCGGCGGCGCACATCGACAGCCAAGCCGGTCACACGCGCGGGCGCCGGGTCGTGGTCGTCTGAGCCGTTCCCACGCAGCGGCACGGTCCGAGGCTGCGGTGCCATGAAAGTGCCGTTCGTGGCGTCAGGTGCCACGAACGGCACTTTCATGGCACGGCCTGCGCTCGGCTGGGGCTGCGCGAGGACCCGCCGGACCGGGTGCGCCGAGGCCAGGTACAGCGTGCTCGACGCGCTCGGCAAGGTCACACGGTCAGTGTGCTGAGGGCGCCCCACAGCAGCGGGGAGTGCTCGATCCGGCCGTCGGCTCGCCAGCGGGCGAGCTGACCGCGCTGCCAGTCGGCGAGCTGCCGCACGGGATCGGCCTGGTCGTGCGCGGAGTCCACGGCGAGGACCAGTTCGGTCAGCGGGCGGCTCGTGGCGGGCAGCCCGGCGAGCCGGTGGAAGGCATGCGAGGTCGGCACCGGCCAGCGGGTGGCCGTGACCAGCTCGGCCCCGTTGTGGATCATCGCGGAGGCCAGTCCGAAGGGCTCGGCGAAGCGCAGGTCCCCGCCGCTCTCGCAGGCGATCAGCGCGACCCGCGGCGGGGCGGGCCAGATCCGCGCCCCGGCAACCCCGTCGGCCCGTGCGGACAGGGTGCCGAGCAGCAAGTCCTTGGCGGACAAGGGCCGGTGCCCACGCACCACCTCGGCGAACCCGGTGGTGGCCGGGCCGCAGGACAGGTGCAGCTGCGCGTCCTCGCTCTGGCCGCCCTCGACCGGCGCCGAGCTGACGTGCCCGACGTACACCAGGCGGCGCGCGCCCCTGCGCAACTCGGCGCCGAGCCAGTCACGGTCCACATCGGACAGTCCGATGCCGCGACCGCCGTGCCGCCGGACCAGTGCCAGCAGGTCCTCGTCCGGCTGCCCCAGCACGGAACCCAGCGAGCCGCCGGGCACGCGCGGGTCGAGCACCAGCACGACCTCGTCCGAGCCCGTGGTGGCAGTGCCACGGCGCAGCGACAGCGGCACGGCGATCGAGACTTCAGCCAGGTCGACGAGCCGGGTGTCCGCGTCCACAGCGAGCAATTCCCAAGGCACCTGCGCGACTCGCGGCGAGGGCTGGATGCGGACCAGTGGGCGCGCACCGAGCGTGCTGGTCACCTGGCGGATCTGCTCGGTGAGCTGCACCGGCCACAGGGCATCAGCGAGGGCGTCCGCCAGGCGCAGCTCACTGTCGTACGCCCGCAACTGGCTGTCCTCGAAGGCCCGGCGCATACCCGCGCCGCCACTGCCAGGCAGCGCCCCGGCCAGCAGGTCGGTGACACGGGTGAGGTCGGCGCGCGGCACCTGGCCGGTGCCGTAGCCCTGCACCCCGGCGATCCACCGCCAGGTCAGGTACATGTCCCCGGCATCGGCCATGCGGACTTGCACGATCGGGGTCACCACGAGGCCACCGACTCCTCACTCACGATCCGCCGCCGGTAGCGCTGCTCGGCGGCCTCGATGTACTCGCTCAGCGCGACCCGCCCGGAATCCGCCGACATCAGCACCTTCGGCGGCAGGGTGACGCGCAGTCCCACGGTCGCCGCGATGTCGGCGGCGACCCCGGACAGCTCGGTCGCACCCGGTGCCGTGTCGGCGGCCCTCGCCGCGGGGTCGGGCAGCCCACCGGGTTCACCGACCACGCCGACCGCGCGATCCAGTGGGACGCCCGCGCAACGGAACTCCACCAGCTCGAAGATCAGGCCCGGATCCCCGCGGCGCACGGCGAGCCGGAACGCCAGGCGCATGGCCTCCTCCGCGAAGGCGAGCCACTGCGCGCGGGCGTGCCCGGTGGCGAAGTCGCACCGCATCGCCTCCAGCGCCAGCGCGGCGGGGATCGCCAGCGCGAGCGCCGAGTCGATGGCCTGGGCCTCGTGTTCGCCGTACGCGGAGCGGGCAAGCCCCTCCTCGATGCTGGCGGCCATGATGAAGTCCGTCTGCGCACAACGCTCGTAGACGCCCCGCGATTCGTAGACCCCGCGGGCCTGCTCCGCCAAGCGCACCATCTCGTGCACGTCCCCGCGTCGGTACGCCTGCTGGCTCGCGGACAGCGCGCTGTCGGCCGCGGCGATCGCCAGCCCGTGCTGCTCGAAGGCCGCCATGCTCAGCGCCATCAGGTCGGCCGCCCGCACGGCATTGCCCCGCAACGCGGCCAGCAGGCCGCGCGCCTGCTCGCACACTGCCAGGTCGGCTGCCTGCCCGCGCTGCTCGAACAGCACCGAAGCCTCGGTGTAGAGCCGTTCCGCCTCCTCGAACTCACCCCGTCGAAGGGCGACGAAACCCCTGTGCCCCAACAGCTGCGGGGCGTCACCGAGCAGCTCCCCCGCCTGCGCGAGGTAGTCCTCGGCCAGGTCGTAGCGCCCGGTGGACGCGCAGATCACCCCGAGGTTGGTCAGCAGGTAGGGCACGGTCGACACGGTTGAGTCCGTCGTGGACAGTGTGAGCGCGGCGATCTCCTCGGCCGCGGCCCACTCCCCGCGCGACATGAGCACGCTGGCCCGGGTGTTGCCCAGCTCGGCGGCTCGCGTGCCGTCACCCTCGAACCCGGGCAGCAGCACCGCGGCCTCGTTCAGTCCGGCCAGCGCCGAATCGAGATCACCGGCCTTGCGGCACAGGTCCGCGCGGCCGATCAGGGCCTTGAGCATGAGGTCCAGCCAGAACTGCTGGGCCAGCGGGTCCTCGGGCTCGATGCGGTTGAGCAGCGCGATTGCCTCGTCGTGGCTGGCCGCGCCCGCCGCGAGATCGGCGCACTCGACCTGCACCATTCCCAGGTTGGCCAGCAGGTACGCCCGCAGGAACGGGTCCTCGGCGAGGGGCAGCAGCTGCTGGTAGATCGCCCGCGCGGCAAGCAGTTCCGCGACCTGGAGGTGCTGTTCCACTGTGGACAGAGCGCTGTCGAACGGCTCGCCGAACTCCAGGGTGGTCATCGGTCGGCGGCCACGATCTCGGCGAGGAACCGGTCCTCGGCGGCGAGCCTGCGCCTGGCCAGCTCGCGGACGGCCGCGCGCTCGGCACGTCCATCCGACGAGCTACCGGGGTCGAATCCCGGTAGCAGGACCCCAACGTCCACTTGGGACGAAGAGGTCGCCGGGACCTCGGCGCCGCCAGTCCACTCCGCGTCACCGCGCGCGAGCACGACCCGCTCCACGGGCGAGGCGTCCACCCGGACCTCGGCGGCCAACCGCACGCCCGGCGCAGGCTCGACCTCGCCCGCGGCCGCGAGGATCTCTATGCGCCGCCGTGCGCCCACCGCGCGCACGGCCCAGGTCACCGCGTCCTCGGCGGCGTCCACGAAGCCAGGCGGGTAGCGGCGCCAGTCGTTCACGCCCACCCCGCTGACCACCACCCGGCCGGTACCGGTACCCGGTTCGCCCGCGGCCAGGGCGAAGTCCTCCCGTGTGGGGAAGGACGCCGCCAGCTCGGTGGTACCTGGTTCGTCGAGCGCGGATCGAAGCTGGCGCAACGGTTCCCCGTCCAGCCCTGCCGCGTCGGCGGCCTCGTCGATCGACCGCAGCACGCGCTCGGCCGCACTCGATCCGCCAGCGCGCCACCACTGGATCAGCGGCTCCAGCGCGCCCTGGTGCTGCTCGATCAGCTCGGCCGCCTCGGACGAGTCCGCGAACAGTTGCTGGCACTCGTGAGTCAGCGCGGCCAACTCCAGCCCCAACAGGTCCTCCGCGAGTGCGGGAATGCCGTCGATGCGGGACGCGGGCCACCAGCGGGCGGCCCAGTGCCCGTAGGCGAGTCGCGCCACGAGCCGCCCCAGCCCGGTCTGCTCGGACTCGACCGAGGCCTCCGCGATCTCGCCGCTGGCGCACGCCTGCACGGCCAGCGCGACCGGTTCCCCGTACACCGCCCAGATCCACTGCTGGGCGTCGGCCACGTCCTCGATCTCCGCATCGGGCACGCCGAGATCGGTGACATCGGGCCAGCTGAGCACGGCACCCGCCACGTCCAGCACGGCACGGGTGAAGTCCACCCCGCCTCCTGCCGAACCCGTGATCCGGACCGCCCCGTGGTCCACCCGGCTGACCCGCACCATCACGCACCCCCTGCCAGCGCCCGCAGCGCCGAACGGACCTTCGCGCGGTGGTCCATCATCACCGAACGCGCCACCCCGTCCAGCACCTCCCGTGCCTGCTCGCGGTCGGTTACCGGATCGGCCCGCACATCCCGGCCGTGCAGCCGCACCCACAGCCGTCGCGTGTAGGCGGCCCACGGGCTGCGCAGTTCCTCGGCGAGCACGGCCAGTTGGCCACCGGCCGGGTCGGGCGAGGTCGTCATCCGCCGCGCCCGCAGCGCGGAAGCCTCGCGCTGCCAGCGCCGGTTGACCGCGCGGTGCGTGGCCGTCGGCGCCGCAGTGCCGCTGCCGAGCGGGTCCAGTCCCGCCGCGAGCCCACCGCCGAGCACCATGACCACGCGCAGGCTCTCCCCGTCGAGGCCGAACGGGGCACAGCTGCGGCCGACCTCCGACCGCACGAGCTGCGGGACCTCGGGCAGTTCCTCACGTCGCGCCGAGGACGCCTGCAACTCCACGAAGACCCGCTCGAACAGCGTCCGGTCCAGCGGAGCGGGCATCGCCGCCGTGGACGCCCCGTCGCCGACCAGCGGCCGGGGTGGGGTCGGCTCCGCGGTCAACCCGAGGTGGCTCGGCACGCCTTCGTTGCCCCACGGGAGGTTCGCGTCTGTCCACAGTGCACTTCCCACGGCGCTGCCGCACTCGGCGTCGACCATCTGCTCGTAGGTGTCGGCACCGTCGAGCACCTGGACCGCCAGCTCGATCGCGGCCGTGACCGCACCTGCCGGTCGCCGCCTGCGGGCCCACCGCTCGGCCAGTTCCCCGTCCAGCTCGGCCTGCCGTTCGAGGTCACCGAGGTGCTGCCGCAGCGCCTCCACCGTGCGCCCGCCCACCGATTCCGCCAGCTCGCGGAGCACCTCCTTGGCCAGCTCCGCCGCGTGCGCGGGCGGCTGTCCGTGCTCGGCGGCCAGCTCGTAGCAGCGCTGGAAGTACAGGTCCTGCGGGTTGCCCGCCACGATGCCCATCGCACGCCGTGCCCGCTTGAACACCGTGAACCAGGACGCCGTGGCCCGCAGCCGGGGTCCCGCCTGCGCGATCAACTCCCCGAACCGGGCCGCCTGCTCCGGGTCCAGCAGGTCACCGGCCAGCTCGGGGCGCAGCGAGGGCCTGATCACCAGCGGGACCAGGATCAGCTTGACCGTCCTGGTCAAAGGGGCGCCGCCGGGGCCGCTGAGCGGCTCCAGCCCCGGGCCGAGCTCGCGCCAGGCCAGGTCGGCCAGTGCCGCGCGGGGGCGGCGGTGATCGGACATGGCACGACCCTACGCGGTGGCGAACCTGGGACCGGTAGGCGGCCGAGGGCCCATAACTTCCTCCTCGTCAACAGGAAGACGGAGGTGGGACCGGTGATCAGGACGTTCATCCGCGTGATCGTGCTGCTGGGGGTGGTCGGCGCGGTCGGCCTGTACGTGTGGCTCGGGCTGCACACCCCGGACAGCGAGTTCTCCACCCCGTGGGACGACTACGTGTGGCTGCCGGTACTGGCCGGGTGTGTGGGCGCACCGATCCTGCTCATCAGCATCATGGCCGGGCCGGACCTGAACAGCCGGGCCTTCCGCGAGGCGCCCATCGGTGTCGGCACGATCACCGAGGTCCGCCAGACCGGGCTGTACATCAACGACGAACCGCAGTTGGCCCTCACCATGACCGTGCGGACCGAGGACGGGCAGAGCTTCCAGTCCGTGGCCAAGCAGGTCGTGCCGATGACCGACCTCGCACTGGTCGCGCCCGGTGTCGTGCTGCCGGTGCGCTACCTGCCCGGTCGCACCGACCGGGTGGAGATCAACAAGGGCGGGGACCCCGCAGCCGTCCAGGCCGTGTACGACCGCGTGATGATCAGGGCCGGACTGAGCAGCGAGCGCGCCGTGGCCATCGCCGCGCGCGGCACCAAGTCCTCCGCCGTGGTCTCCGCCGTCCGCGCCACCGGACGCATCGTCGAGGGCAACGGCGAGCTCAGCTTGACACTGCTCGTCAAGCGCCCCGACGGCAGCACCTTCGAGGCGACCTCGGAGAAGGTCATCCCCGGCAACCTCCTCGGGTTCGTGCAGCCGGGTCGCGTGCTCACCGTCTTCTACCTACCCGCCAGCGAGCAGGAAGTCGTCCTGCACCTGCCCGCCAACCCCTGAAACTGGGAGGAACACCATGGGACTGTTCGGAAACCGCAAGAGCCGCGAGGAGCGCGGCCGGGAGATCGCCAACAAGGTCGCCAGCGGCAAGGGCTTCTACGGCCGCGCCACCCGCGCCTTCCTCGGCGGCGAGGACTTCGCCAAGGTCCAGGAGTCCATCGGCGCCTTCAACTCCGGCATGGAGGTCCAGGCCCTGCTCGCCGCCGGGGCCCCCGTCGTGCCCGCCGTGCTCGTGTCGATCACCGACACCGGGCGGCTGGTCAACCACGACCCCATCGCCGCTCTGGTCGTGCGGCCCGCGGGCAGCGACGAGGACCTGCACCTGGAGGCGATCGTGTCGAAGTTGCAGGTCCCCCGCGTCGGCGACCAGGTGCGACTCGTCGCCGATCCCCGTCGGCCCGGCAGCTACCTCTACGCCGGTCTGGCCTGACCGACCGCGCCCGGTACCCCACCGCGGGTACCGGGTGCCTTAGGATTCGACTGTGAGCTACCGCTTCGAGACGGCACAAGCCGTTGTGCGCCAAGGAGTTGTCGGCATCGTCCGCACGCCCGACGCGGAGAGCGCGGTGGCGGCGGCCGCCGTGCTGCTCGACGCCGGGCTGCACACGGTGGAACTGCCGCTGACCAACCCCGGAGCGCTGCGGGCCATCGAGCAGCTCGGCGCGCGCTACCCGGAGGCCGTGCTCGGCGCGGGCACCGTGCTGGACGAGTCGGCGGCGGTGCTGGCGATCCGGGCCGGTGCCCGGTTCCTGGTGTCGCCGAACCTGAACACGGCGGTGATCCGCACGGCGAGCCGGTACGGCGTGGTCAGCGTGCCGGGGGCGGGCACCGTGACCGAGGTGGTCCAGGCGCTGGAGGCGGGCGCCGACCTGGTGAAGGTCTTCCCGGCCTCGGCGATCACCCCGCAGTGGGTCCGCGACCTGCGGGCGGCCGTACCCCAGGCCCCGCTCGTGCCCACCGGCGGTATCGGCCCGGACGAGGTGTCCGACTGGCTGGCGGCTGGTGCTGTCGCATGTGGCCTCGGGTCCGCGCTGACCAAGGGCACGCCCGAGCAGGCCCGCGAGCGGATCACGGGGTTGCTCGGGCGATTGCACTGAGGACCACCGGGCCCCGCCCGCGTACGGCTCAGGCCGTCAGGAACACCGCGACTCGCACCAGGCCGGTGCCCGAGGTACGCCGGGCCTGCACCGACACGGCACCGCCCGCGATCGGCACCGTGTCCGTGCCGCGCTCGGCGCCCGCGGTGAGCTCCCCGCCGACCTGGCTGCCGTCCAGCAGTACGCGCACCGAGCCGGTGGTGCCCTCCTCGGCGGTCCAGCGCAGCTCCAGCGCCCCGCCCCGGGTCGTGGCGTCGAACAGGTCCTCCCAGTCCGGGGAGGTGGTGGCGGGCCAGTCCACCGGGCGGGTGGGCGGCAGGGCCAGCGCCGCGGCGGGTTTGGCGGCGACCTTGGCCGCTTCGAGCAGCCTGAGCCGCCGTTGCAGCTCCCGCAGGTCGGTGAGCAGCGTGTCCCGGTGGTTGACCCGGCTCATGAGGACTCCTCAACACTGGCCACGGTCAGCTTGACCTCCTCCTCGCCCTGGTCCCCCGGGGTGACCTCCAGGCTGAGGATGCGCATCGTCACGTCCAGCTGCCGGTGCGGGAAGAACAGGTCGTCCACCACGACGCGCGCGGTGTCGCCCACCGAGTAGGTGCCGACCAGCGGGTCCAGGTCGGCCCGCACGGTGATCTCCGGCAGCGCCACGGGCCGCCGCTGGGCCGCCAACGACCCGGCGGCCCAGGCGTCCAACAGGTCCTGGTTGGCGGTGTCCAGCTGGCTGGAGGTGGCCTCCAGCAACGGCCAGCCCAGCCTGATCGCCTCGTCCTCCTGGGCGAGGGCCATGACCGAGCTGCTGTCCCCCGCGGCGCCCTGGGCGAAGACCCGGGTCGCCATGGTCGAGCCGTCCAGCGGCCACACGAACCGCACCAGGTTGGCGCCGAACTCCCACACGTAGGGCGCACCGGGCTGGCCGAGCGCGGGGTGGCCGATCCGCAGGGTGCGTTGCGGGCGGCCGTCGCTGCCGTAGCGGACGTCGACCACGAAGTCGAAGCCGTGTTCGGCGTTGGCCAGGTCACGCAGGGCGTCGGCGACCGGCTTGAGCTCGCTCGGCGCGTAGCTGACCGTCCTGGGCACGCCGGAGGCCGCGGGCCCGAGCACGCGCAGGCCGATGTCCCCGCCCGGGTGCGACTGGGTGAGCCGCACGAGCTCACGTGCGATGTCCACCTGGTCCACTCCCGTGAAGGCCACCGGCGGGGTGTTCGGCACGGGTTTGCTCACCGGGTAGTCCAGCACGTACCGGTGTTCCAGGTAGGACAGGAAGTCCGAGGCGCCGATCTCCAGCACGCCGGTGGACACGTCGTAGCGGGTGGTCCAGATGATGCCGCCCCACACCAGTGTCCCGTCCCGGTCCACGTAGAGCGCGGTGCGGCCGGGCTCGGTCAGCGCCCTCGGGTCGCGCACGCTCACCTGCGGGTCGGTCACCTGCAACTGGGCGCGCAGGCTGCCGGTCTCGTTGAGCTTGCTGTCGAAGGTGACCTGGGTCAGCGGCAACTCGTCCACGATCGCGCCGGTCCGCACGTCGGCGATCAGGTAGGTGTAGCTCACGACGCCTCAGCCGGGTCGTCCACCAGCCAGGAGGTCTCCAGCGAGATCCAGAAGTTCTTGGGCGCGGGCTGCGGGTTCTTGAACTGCAACTGGACCACGTTGGTCACCACGGCGATCTGGATCCAGCCGCCGTCCGCCGTGCTGGCACCGGTCACCCTCGGCTGCGCCGCCGCGATCAGCAGCTTCGGGTAACTGGGGGCCATCGTGGAGGGGAAGGTGCCGATGTGCGGGCTCGCGTCGCTCAGCGCGGGGAAGTCCACCGTGGGCTGCACCATTCCGCGCAACTGCACCAGATTGCCCACGCGACGGACCTGTGGCGGCGGGAACTGGTCGGGAACGAAGGGCACCCAGTTGGCGCTCAGGGTCAACGGGACCCACCCGCTGTTGGTGGTGTTCACCGCGGTGCGCCAGCGGGTGCCGTCGTGGAACTCCAGGTTGTTGCTGTCCAGGCGGTGCAGGTACATGCCCTGGTACGGCGCCTGCGGCCGGGTGGCCGCGCCCGCCACCGGCAGGATGCCGCCGAGGGCGGTGGTCAGCGGGACCTGCTGGTCCACCTTGGGCTGGGACCCGTTGGCGAACACGGTCACCTGGGCCAGCACCAGGCTCGTCGGGTTCGGCAGCGCGGGCCGCTGCGGCGGGCTGGCTGGCGTGCCGGTGACCAGGTGCACGGAGAACCCGGTACCGGTGGTGGTGACCTCCGCGACCACCAGGTCGATCCGGTTCAGCGAGGCCGCGGGCGGGTCCGGGGTCAGTTCCACCACCGAGTCCAGGGTCACCAGGTACGCCCCGCCCGCGGCGCTGCCCTGGTCCTGGAGCACGGCCTGGAACGGGTTGAGCGTCAGCTTCACCGGGTTGCTGCCCGGTTTGACCGCGACCAGACCGGGTGCGCCGGGTGCCGGTCGCAGCCCGGTGAGCGCCCGCACCGGGCTGGCGTCCGGGGCGATGAGCAGGCCGGTGGCCAGGCGCGCGTCGGAGTCGGTGATGCCGGTGACCCACCCGGGGTGTCGTTCGGCCATGGTGTGTTCCCCCTTGCTGTGCGGTCAGATCCACGCGTCGGACCAGTAGGCGGTGAGCTGGGCGGTGCCGCTGGGCGCGGCGGCGCTGAACGCGATGGGTGTTTGCTGGTACGCGGGCAGTCCGAACCAGGTGGAGCCCGGCCGCAGGGTCGCGCGGCGGTTGGCCCCGCCCAGCGTCACGGTCCGGGCCGCGACGTCCACCTTGAGCGGCTCGCCCTCGCCGAGGGTCAGGTCGAAGGCCAGTGACCGGCCGGTGGCGGTGTTGGTGATCACCGGGTAGTCGCAGGGCCCGTAGACCCACCACTGCGGCAGGGAGACCGCCGAGCCCTGGTTGGTCAGCAGCAGCGATCCTCCCGCGCCGCTGCCGAAGTCCAGCGGGAAGTGCGCTGGGAAGCTCAGTCCAGGTCCCTGCTGGGCCAGTCCGCAGCTGGCCTGGTAGGTCTGCGCGGACAACCGCACCGGGTTGGGCGCGGTCAGTTGCAGGGACCACTGGAAGGTGGTGCGGGTCCGATCGGCCATCTTCGCCGGACCGGACAACCTCGCCCGCACCTGGCGGGTGAACAGCTGTTCCTGTACCCGCAGCACGCCCAGCGTGGTGGCGTCGGCCAGCACGGCGGCCAGCCGGTTCTTGGCCATCTCCCTGGCCTCCCAGCTCGGCGCCAGCGCCACCCCCTCCAGTGTGATCACCCGTGGCGCCCGGTAGCCCGGCGCGTCGAACGCCCCGTCGGCCCGCGCCTTGTTGACCAGGTCCAGCCGGATGTCCGGGGTGCTGGACCAGCCCTCCTCCCTGGTCACCCACCACTCGACCCCGTCGGGGTCCACGGTGTTGCCCGCCCACTGGTCCACGGCGAACACCGGCAGTTGCAGGGGTGTGTACGTCACTGCTGAGGTCATCGCTTCCCCGCCCAGGCCACCTCGCGGGCGGTGATCCGCCCGATCTCGTACTCGGACTGCCCCGGCTGCGGGTTGACGTAGACGGCCACCTGGCTGCCGCCCGCCGCCTGTGCCGCCGCGCCCAGCGCCCCGACCCGGGCGCCCAGCGCGCCGAACGAGGAGGCCGCCATGCCCGCCAGCGCCGGGATCGCCACACTGGCCTTGGGCACCGGCACCAGCTTGGACATCGCCTTGTTGACCAGGTCCCCGCTGCCGTCGATGCCCTGCGCGAGGCCCTCCCCGATGTTGTGCCCGAACTCCGACATCAGCCTGGACGGGGAGGAGATGCCCAGGATGCTCTTGATGGGGCCGGGGATGTGGTCGAGCACGAAGTTCTTGATCGAGTTCAGCAGCTGGCCCGCCATGGAGCCGATGCCCCGGATCAGCCCCATGATCAGGTCCTTGCCCGCGTTGAACAGCGTGCTGCCGAAGTCGCCCAGCGCGCCGAGCACCCGGCCGGGCAGCCCGCCCACCCAGCGCACCACCTCGCCCAGCGCCCCGCTGACCGCGTCCACCGCCCGGCCGAAGGCGTCCTTGATGATCTGCCACACCTGGCCGATGCCGTGCACGATGCCGATCACCGTGTTCACCGCGCCGGTGATGATCGCCTTGATCCCGTTCCACACCACCTCGACCACCGTCCGCACCGCGTTGAACACGGTGGTGATCACGGTCTGGATGAACTGCACGGCGCCCTGCACGATGCCGACGATGGCCGGCCAGACCTTCTGGAACAGGGCCTGTAGGAAGGTGATCACGCCCTGCACGATGCGCTGGACGGCGGGGAACACGGTGCCGATGATCGTGCTGATGATCGACACCGCGGTTTGGATGATCTTGGAGATGATCGGCCAGGCAGCGGTGATCACCTTCTCCACGATGCCCATCACGGTGGTGATGACCTTCTGGATGATGGAGAACGCCTTCTCCACCGCCTCGCGCACCTTGCTGTTGTGCATCACCAGGTTGATCAGCAGCGGCAGGAACTTCTGCACGATCGCGATCACGAAGCCGATCGGGTTGGACCGGAAGGCCACGTTCACGCCCTGCTGCGCGATCTTCCAGGCGTTGGTGACCTCCTTGAGCGCGCCGAGGGTCCTGGGCAGCTGGGTGAGCTCCTTGCCCATGGCCCCGACCTGCTTCATCGAGGTCATGGCCTCCTTGCCGATCCTGGCGAGGTCCGGGCCAGCGCTCTTGAGCAGCTGGCCGAAGTCCCGGACGCTGCCCGGCAACTGGCGCAGCGTGCCGAGCACGACCCGCGAGTCCCGGTCGATGCCCTGCACGGCGGCGGAGGCCTCGCGCAGCCCGGCACCCAACTGCTTGACCTGGGTACCCACCAGTGCGGCGAAGCTGGACTGGATGCTCTGCGCGGCGCGGTTCATCGTCGCCACGACCTGCTCCTGCACGTTCTGCACCAGGGCCTGGGTCTGCGCCTGGATCTGCGCCGCGGGATCAGCCGCCGCACCGGCCACGGGACACCCCCTCGTTCATCGCTTGGCCACCCGGCCCGCCTCGTTCCGCGACCGCGGCACCGATTTCCGTGCTGGTGAACCGCCGCGGGCTGATCACGAGCTCCCCCTGTCTCACAGCGTGCTGAAGAAGGCGCCGATCTCCTCCGGGGTGGCGGACCGCTCCCGGTCGGGCACCGGGTCGATGCCCGGTCGCGGCAGCGGGTCCGGCCGCGGTGGCCGGTCCGCGTCCTCGGCGGAGTTGGCGCTGACGAACAGCCAGTTGCCGATCGCCAGTTGGTCCACGGCGGCGGCCAGCAGGTGCTCGCCAAGGCCCCACTCGGCCTGGTCCCCGTACAGCTCGCGGACCAGCGCCGACTCCTTGGGCAGGTGCCTGATCAGCACCAGCAGCCGCCGCGCGGTGAGCCCGCCCCGGTACCGGTCGAGCAGGTCGACCCCGTAGAACCGGAGCAGGTCCGCCTCGATCGCCTCGGCGTGCTCGGTCAGGAGCCCGTCGAGGCCGACCCTTCCCCCAACGACATGCCGGTGTCCCTGCCGTAGGCCTCCAGCAGCGCCTGGATGTCCTGCACGCTGGTGGCGTGCCCGCTGAACCGGGTGAACTGCTCCTCGCCCAGCAGCGCGGCCAACAGCCCGTCCAGGTCGGTGGGGTCCAGCTCGGTCAGCGTGCGGACCGTCTGCGTGGACAGCTCGGTTGGCAGGGTGAACGGTTCGCCGTCCAGCTCGAACTCCCAGGTGCCGCCGACCGCCTCCAGGCGCTGTGCCCGCACCGCGTTGACGTTGTACCGCCCCATGTCCGCGTTCCTCCCGCGATCAGGCCGAAGCCGGGCTGAGCGTGTTCATCGACCAGGTGGCCAGCGAGCCGCCCGCACCGAGCAGCGCCACGAAGGTGACCCCGAGCTTGATCGGCGCGGTGCGCATGATCGCGGTGTCCTCGGTCTCGGTGACCGCCCCGCGCGGGATCACGATGCGGTGCGTCACGGCGGGCCCGTCGGTGAACTCGATGCCCAGCGCGCGCTCCTGCACGTTGGGCAGGCCGGAGATCACGTAGTTGAGGTTGGTGTCCAGCGAGCCGCCGCCGAAGAAGAACGGCACGGTGTCCGCGTTGAGCTGCACCAGCTGGAACTTCAGCGACAGGTCGCGCTGGGCGTGCACCAGGCGGACCGGGGCCACCGCCTGCCAGGTCTCCACCGGGTCGAACTTCTCCTTCTTGACCAGCTTCACCCCGTCCTGCGTGGTGAAGCCGAGGTCGTGCCACGTGGCGCTGTCCCAGCTCTTGGTGAAGTCGGCCGGTGGCACCGCGTTGACCGCGGCGACCAGGATGCGACCGACACCTGCGATCCGGATCTCGCCGGTGTTCTGCCCTGCCATGGCTCCTCCTCGCGTCTCAGGCGCTCTTGTGTCCGATGTGGACGAACAGCCGGTACCTGCTCAGGTAGCGCGGCGCGTCCCCGTGCTTGGTGTCCAGGAACCACTGCGGCCCGTAGTCCTCGGTGATCCAGCTCACCACCACGCCACCGGCGTGCGCGGCCTGCGTGATCAGCGGCATGACCCCGCGCACCGCGCAGCACAGGTCGTGCGCGGCGGTCTTGGTCGCGCCGTAGGTGTCCACGCGCAGGAACGCCTGGTCCACCTGCTCGTCCTCGTCGTACCGCCCGCCCACCCTGATCAGGTACACCGCGGGCGCCTTCGGGTTGCCCGGGAACTCCGGCCCCACCGGCACGCCCTTGAGCTCCGGCCGTCCGGTGAGGTAGGTCGTGACGAGGGCCTCCAGGTTCGGGAAGGCCAGCGGCCCACCCGTGAACGAGTCCGCCATGTTCTTCCCCCCGTCGTGCCCGCTGGCTACCTCCGACCTTGCCCTGGGCCGGACTCGGCCTGCGCGACCTTTCGGTCAGGGCCGAAGTGGGCTGGTGCGGTGGGGTTCGCCCGCAGCAGGGCGGCGCCGATCGGGGTCAGGCCGTGCAGGCTGGTCCGGCCCCGGCGGCTGGTGCTCAGCAGACCGGCCGCCCGCAGCACCGAGACGTGCTCACTGGCCGAGGACTCGGAGATCGCCGCCAGCCTCGCCAGTTCCCCGGTGGACGCGCCCTCCCGGGCCAGCAGCAACAGGGTTGCCCTGGTCCGGCCCAGCAGGTGGGTCAGCGATCGGCCGCCGCGCGCCACCGCGGGCCGCGGGCCGCACAGCAGCCAGTCGGGCCCCCGGTCCACCGGGTAGAGCAGCACCGGAGCGCGCCCGGTGTCGACCACCAGCAGTGGGACCGGCGGTCCGAACACCACCGGGAGCAGTACCAATCCGTTGCCGGACAAGTGGACCTCGCGGTCGGCCCCGCCCTCGATGCCCAGCACCGGGTGCCGCCAGTCCAGGTCCGGGGACAGGGTGGCCATCAGCCCGTCCAGGCCCGCGTTGAGCAGCGTCCGCGCCCGCACGGCCCGGTCCAGGTCCACCCGCGCGGCCACCGTGGACCAGTGCGCCTGCACGGCGTGGGCGTGGTAATCCCGCATCGCCTGCGCCATGCGCTCCAGTGGGGCGCTGTCACCGTCGCCCAGTGCGCGCAGCAAGCTCGGCGGCGGCCGGTGCTCACGCAGCACCAGGTGCGCCGTGGCCGGGGACATGCCGGTCAGCATGAGCGCGGCGTGCTCGACGTCCTGTCCGCGCCCGATGGCGCCGAGTAGACCGGCCGCCGTGCACAGCGGCAGGAGGAGTCGTACCAGCGGGGCGTCGGGCATCGCCGCCAGCAGCTCACGGGCCCGCACCCGCCAGTGCCGGAACGGGGCGTGCGCGCTTTTACTGTGCAGCACCTGGAGGCTGAACAGCGTCTCGCCAATGGGATCGGGTGCGGCGGCCACTCTGGTCCGCCCGAGGTCCTCCGGTCCGAAGTGCACTGTCAACACGGTGTTCCCCCCGGTGTGCGTGCGGGCACGCGGGAGGATCACACCGACCCGAGGAGCGCTCAGCTGACCGCGGGCACGCCGAGACAGGCCTGCCCCCAGGCCGTCCCAGCGAAGAAATCCCCCCGAATTCCCCCTGGTACCACGGTATCCGTGGTCAATGGCCACGGTACGCCCGCAACCAGTCCCCGATGTGGGGCCAACACCGGAACACCCGATCGGCTCAGCAGCGCGACTGCTCGACGGCTACGATCGACAGAAGTAAAGTGAGACTCACATCTCTATCGAGACGCGCGTATCACTTCCAGTTGGCGAGCCGGGACTCCAGGGCGGCGAACACGTCAGGCGCGGCACGCAGGCCGGTGTGCGAGCTGCGCACGGCCACGCACTCCGCGTACGGGTCCAGGCACAGTCGCCACGGAGCGATGCGGTCGCGCAGGGAGTACAGCGCCAGCGCGGGCAGTCGCGGCGGCAACGGTGCGGCCAGCGCCAACGAGTTGGCGCGGAAGCACGAGCCGGTCAGGCAGTCGGCGGTGAGCAGCCCGCGCAGCCCGATCGCGGAGAGCCAGGTGAGCCCGCGGGCAAGGCCGACCACGAAGCGGTTCGCGCCGAGCACGTCGCGCACCGGGCTGCCCAGCATGACCAGCCCACGCACCAACTCGGGTCTGCGCAGCGCGACGAGCCGGGCCAGCGCCCCACCCCTGCTGTGCCCGAGCAGCACCACGGGTCCGCCGGTGGCCTCGGCGTGCGCGACCAGTTGGCGTTCGACCAGCGCGACGAGTTCGTCGGTGCAGCCGAGGTTGCGGCCGATGCTGGCGTGTGCGGGTTCGTAGCCGCAGGAGCGCAGCCAGGCGTCGGTCGGCGCGAAGTAGCCTGGGCCCGAGCCGAATCCGGGCACGAGCAGCACACCTCGGGACAAGGGCACCTCCACCACGGCGTTCACTCGGTGCGCGGGAAGCGCACGAGCACCTCTTCTTGCTCGACTTGTTGTTCGGTTTTCGCGTAGGCCGTGTACGCACGCCGGTCGGCGCTGGTGAACGGCCCGGTGCCGGTGAACGGGGCCAGCAGGCTGCGTGGCCACAGTCGCAGCACCCGCACCGCGTTGATCTCGGCGCCGAACACCGCCACGGTGGCACCAACGTACAGCCAGGCCAGCAAACCGAGCACCACACCGAAGGCGCCGTAGGTGGCGCTGGCCCCGCGCAACTGGTGGCTGACCAGGTAGGTGCCCGCCTCCAGGAACACCTGCCACAACACGGCCGCGAAAGCCGCCCCGGGCCACAGTCCGCGCAGGGCCACGTCCACCGCGGCCAGTACCCGGTAGGCCACCAGGAACAGCGCGAAGTTGACGCCGACCGCCAGCGCGGTGGCCCCGCCCCGCACCAGCGGGCTGGTCTCGGCTCCGACGATGGAGGCAGTGGTGGTCAACGCGGTCAGGCCGGTGGTCAGCAGCACACCGACGCCCAGCGTCACGAGCAGCAGCAGGCTGCGCAGGTAGAACAGGACGAAGGTGGGGCGCCGCACCCTGGGCACCGCCCACACCTTGTTCAGCACGGTCTGACCGGCACCAGCCACGCCCAGGGCCCCATAGGCGGCCACCACGATGCCGACGACCAGACCGAAACCCGAGCCCTCCAGGGAGTGCACGTTGGTGCCGATCTGCTGGCCGATCACCGGGAACTCCCGCAACGCCGAGTGCAGCACGGCCTGTTGCAGCTCCACGTTGCCCTGCAAGGCAAAGCCGAGCGAGGTCACCAGCAGCAGCAACAGCGGGAAGAGCGAGAGGAACCCGTAGTACGCCAGCAGTGCGGCCAGGTAGTAGCCCTGGTCGTCGACGAACTTGTAGACGACGGCCAGCGGCACGGCGGCCCAGGGGTGCCGCCGCTGGAACCGGTCCAGGCGCGATGCCAGCACGCGCCCCGGGTACCCGGGGCCACAACCTGGCAAAACGCAAGCCCTGGTTCCCCTTTTGGCGGGGACACTCCTTGACAGCACCCCGACATGTCCGTTTCCGGTCGGCCGCACGGTTTACTGAATCGATCCACACCCGAACACCCAGGGCGTTGTAGCCCATTCGGATGGCGAGGTCACGAGGTTACGAATGGGCCACAGGCTTGCTATGGTTGAACTGGGAGTTGATTGCTGGGGAAAACTTCCACAGGCTGAATCGACCATGGGGGGTCGAATTGTTCGTCGGCATGCTTGGCGCGTTCGAGGTGCGATTGACGTGCGGCACCGTCACACCTTCAGCGCCAAAACCACGCACGGTACTCGCGCTGCTGGCATTGAACGCCGGATCAGTGGTGCACCTCGATCAACTGGTGGAGGAGTTGTGGGAGCACCGACCACCGGGCAGCCCATCCACCACCTTGCAGACCTACGTCTACCAACTCCGCAAGCTGTTGACACCTGGATCGCGTGGCGGCACAGCCCTGCAGACCAAGCCGCGGGGCTACCAGTTGCTGCTCGGGGAGAACGCGCAGGTGGACGTGCGCTCCTTCGAGGCCCTGCTCACGAGGGGCCGCAAGAGCCTGGATGCCGGCGCGCACCTCGAAGCCGCAGGACTGCTGCGCGAGGCGCTCGGGCTCTGGCGCGGCCCGGCGTTCGGCGGAATCGTGCAGGGCCCCGTGCTCTCCGCGTACGCCACACACCTGGAGGAGAGCCGCAAGAGCGCCATGGAACTGTGCTTCGAGGCCGATCTCGCCCTCGGTAGGCACCGTCACGTGGTGGACGAATTGTCCGGTGTGGTGCGGTCACACCCTACTCATGAAGGATTTTCAGCAAAGCTGATGACCGCTTTGTACCGGTGCGGGCGCAAGGTGGAGGCGCTGGAGGTGTTCCGGCGGCTGCGAGCGGAGTTCGTGGACCAACTCGGGCTGGAACCCTCGGCCGCGTTGCACGATCTGCACCAGCGCGTGCTCACCGACGATCATTCGCTGTCGCCCGCTTCCGAACCCGAAACTGCGGTGGAAGCGGCACAAGTCCCAAGAATCGTCACCGCACCGCCGCAGAACGGTTCGACACTGGCACAGATACCGCCCGCGAGTTTCCACTTCGTGGGACGGCAGGCCGAACTGGGCCTGCTGGTCGGGCTGTTCGGCCCGGCCGAGGCCGAACGGCGGCCGGGACTGCGCATGGCGGAGGTCACCGGCCCGCCCGGGGTCGGCAAGTCCACGCTGGCGGTGACCGTGGCGCACCAGGTGCGGCAGAGCTACCCGGACGGCCAGGTGTTCGTCGACCTGACCCCGGTGAACAACGGCACGGCCACGCTGGCGCAGGTGCTCACCGGTGCCATGCGGGCCGCCGCCGTGCCACTGCCCGAGGGCGAGTCCGACCCCGCCGCGCTGGCCTACGCCTTCCGCGGCTGGAGCGCGGACCGCCGGGTGCTGGTCGTGGTCGACGACGTGATGTCCACCGAGCAGGTGCACTGCCTGCACCCGAGCGGACCGGGCAGCGGGTTGCTGGTGGCCAGCCGACGGCGGCTGCACTCCCCCGGCGCCACCGCCGTGGTGGACCTGGCCCCGCTGCCGGTGGCCGAGGGGGTGCACATGCTCGCGGCGATCATCGGCGAGCAGCGCGTGGCGGCGGAGCTGGACAGCGCCGTGGAACTGGTGCACGCCTGCCGGGGTCTGCCGCTGGCCATCCGGGCCGTCGGCGGGCGGCTGGCCTATCGCACCCGCTGGACGCTGGCGGGCATGGTGTTCCGCCTGTCCGAACACCCCGACTGGCCGCTGCGCGTGTCCGCGGGCGCCGTGCCGCTGCGCGAAACCCTGCTGGGCAACTACACCAGCCTGCCCGAGGCCGCGCGCGGCGCGTTCCGCACGATCGTCGAACGCGGTGCGGACGAGGTGACGGCGCAGTGGCTCGCCGGGGCGCTGTGCCTGGACCCGGTCGACGCCGAGCAGCTGCTGGAGGCGCTGGCCGACTCGTTCCTGCTGGAGGAGGTCGTGGACACCGGCCACCGGTACCGGCTGCCCGCGATGGCCCGCCTGCTGCGCGAGGCCGACATCCCGCTGACGCGGCAGACCGAGTACATGGACCTGCCCCGGCAGTGCACGGCCTCACCAGCCTGACCCGGCCTGACACATGCCATGAAAGTGCCGTTGCTGGCATTCAGCGCCAGCAACGGCACGTTCATGACACCGGGGGTGCCCGGCCGCTCAGTCCTGGGCGAGGATCTTGGCCAGCACCCGGTCGAGCGTGCCCGGCACGTCCTTCGGCGCCGACTCCGAGCGCCAGCCGACCACCCCGTCCGGCCGCACCAGCAGCGCGCCGCCCGCGCCGATGCCCGCGGTGCGCCGCCACCGCTCGTCGCTGACCCGCCGCACGGCCAGGTCGATCCCGGCCCGCGCCGAGGCGTCCACCGCCGCCTGCGCCCAGTCGGCGCCCGACTCCGCCGTCACCAGGGCGAACCCGGTTCGGTCCACTGTGGACACCTCGGTGCCGTCCACCCAGCCGTGCGGCACGCGACTGCCCGGTGAGCCGTCGATGTCGCGCTCGATGTCCTGCCGCGAGGGCGGTTCCACGCAGCCACCCAGCACCGCGGCGGACGCGTACCGGTAGCCCAGCTGCACCACCATGGCGCTGGCCATGCCCAGCCGCTCGCGCTCGGCGGACCGGGTGTGGTCGTAGTGCAGCTCCGGGCGCAGCACCCGCAGCAGGGCCTGGTCCACGGTGAAGCGCGCGACCGGCCGCCGCTCGGCGTCGTAGGTGTCCAGCAGCTCCGGCGCGGCGGCACCCCGCAGCACCAGCGCCAGCTTCCAGGCCAGATTGTGCGCGTCGGCTATGCCGGTGTTCATGCCGAAGGCACCCACCGGTGGCACCACGTGCGCCGCGTCCCCGGCCAGGAACACCCGCCCCACCCGGAAAGTCTCCGACAGCTGTGCCGCCGACTGCCACGGCAGCACGCTGAGCACCTCGACCGCCAGCTCCGGCAGGCCGATCGCGGTGCGCACCAGCTCCGCGCAGCGCTGCGCGGGGAAGTCCGCCGCCGACTGGCCCCGTTCGGGGTCGTAGGCGAGGTGGAACACCCACCGGCTCGCGTTGTCGATCGCCACCAGGCGGCCCGTCGCCTCCGGGTGGGTGATCTCGCAGACCGCGAACTCATTGCCCCGCAACAGATCACCGAGATCGGCGCGGAACAGCACGTTGATCGCATGGCTGCCCAGCACCCCGGGCCCGACCGTGCGCACGCCCAGCGCCTGCCGCACCGGGCTGCCCGCCCCGTCGGCCGCGACCAGGTAGGCGCAGCGCAGGACCTCGCAGCGGCCGGTCGCCACCTCGCGGACCGTGGCGCTGACCCCGTCCTCGTCCTGGACCACCTCGACCAGTTCGGTGCCGAACCGCACGGTGGCCCCGCGCTCGGTCGCCGCCGACAGCAGCAACTCGTCCAGCCGGTCCTGCGCGCACAGTGCCCAGCTGGCCGGGCTGATCCGGTCCACGGTCGGCGCGTCGGCCGCCGGGTTGGCGTTCTGCGCCCCGCTGTCGAACGCCTCCGCCAGGGTCCGCGCGCTGAACCGCCCGCGCCCCTTGCTGCGCGCCAGTTCCCCGGCCGCCTCCCGCAGGCGCGCCGCCAACCCGTGCGCCCGCAGGATCTCCACGGTGCGCAGGCCGAGGCCGGTGGCCCTCGGGTGGATCGACAGCCCGGTGTGCCGCTCCACCACGAGAGCCGGAACCCCTTGGTGTGCCAGGAACAACGCCGCGGCCAGCCCCACGGTGCCGCCACCGGCCACCAGTACCGGCGCGGTCACGGCTGGTCGTCCCTGCTGATCACCCGCTGGCTGATCAGCCACCCGTCCTGGGACGGCACCAGCAGGTCCTCGAACACCGCTGGCCGCACCGGCACCGAGCCGCCATCGCGCTCGGTCTGCACCACGACCCCGTAGGAGCGCACCGCGAGCGAGCCGTCCTGCCTCGGGTCCACCGTCACCATGCCCAGCCAGCGCCGGTGCACCAGTCCCTTGTCGGTCAGCACCTGCTGGCCGCGCCGCCCGCCGTCCGCGATGGCCGCCCGCCCGCGCAACGGCTCGCTGTGCGAGGACCCGCCGAAGGTCGCGTCCTCGGTGAACGTGCGCGCCCAGCCCTCGAAGTCCTCGTCTCCCAGCAACTGCATGTGCCTGGCGTAGAACATCTCCACCTGTGTGTGCAGATCCACGTCCGCCCCCATGTCCTGACCTCACACCCGCTCGGCGACGAGGATCGAGAAGTCCTGCGGCAGGGCGTGCACCTCGCGCAGGGCGAAACCGGACTTCTCCATCAGCTCGCGGTGCTCGTCCTTGGTGCGGGCCCGCCCACCTCCGGTCACCAGCAGCATCAGCACGTCCTGGGCCAGTGACAGCCTCGGGTCGGTGTCGGGCAGGATGACCCGCTCGATCACCAGCACCCGGTCGCCCGGCTTGGTGACGGCGGCGCAGTTGCCAAGGATGGCCAGGCAGTGCTCGTCCGACCAGTTGTGCAGGGTCCGCGAGATGACATAGGTGTCGCCGCCTGCGGGCACCGACCGCAGGAAGTCGCCGCCCACCAGGGTGCAGCGCTCGGTGAGGCCGCGCGCCGAGAGCTCGGCCTCGGCGGCGGCGACCACGTCGGGCCGGTCGAACACGACCCCGCGCGGGCCCTCGGCCGAGGCGAGGATGGTGCCGAGCAGTTCGCCGTTGCCGCCGCCCACGTCGACGATCGTGCCCGCACTGGAAAAGTCGTAGGCGTTGGGCACCTCGTTGAACAGCTTGACGCTGCCCGACATCGCGCGGTCGAAGGTCCGCGAGGCCTCGGGATTGCTGTCCAGGTAGCTGAACAGGTTCGTGCCGTGCACGTGCTCGAAGGCCTGGCCGCCAGTCTGCGCGGTGTGCACGACCTGCGACCAGGAGCGGTGCCACTCCTCCCCGGACAGGATCACGAAGTCACGGATGGAACCGGTGACCTCGGTGCGCAGCAACTGGCCCATCTCGGTGAGGCCGAACCCGCGCTGCTCGTCCCCGTCGAGCACCTCGAGCCCGGCCAGGTAGCGCAGGATGCGGCGCAGCGCCTCGGGGTCGGCGCCCAGCTCGGCGGCCAGGTCCGCGCTGGTGCGCCGCTGCCCGGCCAGCAGGTCGGGGATCCGCAGCTTCGCCGCGGCGTAGACGGTCCTGGCCGCCCACTCCCCGATGACGATGTTCAGCAGCGCCTTGGGTGCGGCAGGCTTGTTCATCGGCTGGTGCTCTCCTCTGCGATTTCCCGGACAGGTCGGGGACGGGGTCGGGCGAAGCGGGTCATGAAGGGCTGTTCCACGTACCGGTGCAGCAGCCCGGCGGCGAGGACGGCGGCCAGCAGGCAGACCACGATGAACGCCGTGCCACCGGGCACGCTCCACACGGGGCCCTTGCCGAAGGCGAGCAGCAGGTAGCCGGTGACCTGGCCGCCGACCAGGTACAGGGCGAAGGAGACCTCGCCCAGGTAGGTCATGACCCGGTTGCGCAGCGGCGAGCGCTGGCCGCGCAGGTCGGCGACGGCGGCGGCGGGCACCAGCAGGGCGAGCGGGATCACCGTGGCGGCGACCAGGCTCCACACGTAGGGCACGACCATGCCCAGCAGGTAGCCCAGCAGCGCCAGCCCGGCGGCGGGGCCAAGGCGCAGGCCGATCCACCGTCCATTGCGGACGATCAGCGCGAGCAGCATGCCGAGCAGGAACTCCAGCAGCCGGGTCGGCGGGAAGATGTAGGTGGCCCACAGCGACCACACGGCCACCGAGTCGTTGCCGGGTTCGGGCCAGGCAGGCTGTTGGGGCAACAGGTTCGCCAGGAACGGCACGCACCAGATGGCGGCCATCAGTGCGATCGCGCAGGGCCAGAGCCTGCGCGCGTCCAGGCGCAGCAGGCCGCGCAGCAGGAACGGGAACAGGAAGTAGAAGAACACCTCGCAGGACAGCGACCAGGCGAGCTGGTTGACGCTGAAGAAGATGTCCGAGTTGGGCGACCAGGACTGCACGAGCAGCAGGTTCGGGATCGCGGCGGCCACGGTGACCACGCCACCCGTGCTGAGCATCAGCACGATCGTGACGGCCCACATCACCACGTGGTTGGGGTAGATCTTGCAGGCCCTGCGCCGCCAGAACAGCCGCGGCGGCTCATCCCGCCGCGCGGACCAGGTGAGCACGAACCCGCTGAGCACGAAGAAGAAGGACACGCCGATGCCACCTGTGCGGCCCATCACGTCCAGGAAACCGTTGTTGACGGCCTGGTCGCGGAAGACGTACTGCCGCGAGACGTGGTAGACGAACACGACCGCGGCCGCGAAGAACCGCATACCGGTCAGGGAGGGCAGCCTGGAGCGGGCTCCGACCTCCGGGGCCGTTGTGCTCACGATCGCTCAACTCCTCGGGTGGGGCTCTGTGGTGCTGCCCAGCCTGGGAATCGGGCCTTGAGGAAATCTGAAGGAGTCGTGAAGCGCCCCCTGACGTGCGAAGGTGACCAGGTGCGCAGGAGGCCCTGGCACAACGGCCCCTTGCCCCAGGGACCTCCGGCCCCTTTGCCGAGGGACCTATCGGACATCTGTCACCGTAGTGGCATGACAACACGTGTCTTCCTCGTAGACGATCATGAAATCGTCCGGCGCGGGATCGCGGACCTGCTCCGGGGCGAGGAGGGCCTCGTGGTGGTCGGCGAGGCCGCCTCCGTGCAGGAGACGATGGTTCTGCTCCCCGCGGCACGGCCGGATGTCGCGGTGCTGGACGTGCGGCTACCCGACGGCAACGGCGTGGAGCTGTGCCGCGACCTGCTCGCCGCGCACCCGGCGCTGCGCTGCCTGATGCTGACGTCCTATTCGGACGATGAGGCGCTGTTCGACTCGATCCTGGCGGGCGCCTCGGGTTTCGTGCTCAAACAGGTGCTCGGAGTGGACCTCGTGCACGCCGTGCGCACCGTGGCCGCTGGGCAGTCCCTGCTCGACACGAGAACCACCAAGGCACTGCTGGACAAGCTGCGTCGTGACAACGAGACAGCGGACCCGTTGCGGCAACTGTCCGCGCAGCAGCGCGCGGTGCTCGACCTGATCGGTGAGGGCATGACGAACCGGGAGATCGCCGAGCACCTGTTCCTGGCGGAGAAGACGGTGAAGAACTACGTGACGCAGATCTTCGCCAAGCTCGGTGTGCAACGGCGCACACAGGTCGTGGCGCTGGCAACCACCCAGCGCAGGCCGGGAACGCGGAGTTCGACCTGGTCCGATGTGGAGCAGGGCACTGTCCAATAAGGACCTTCGGCCGTGTTCGTGACGCCCGCTCGTGGCGCACGGTGGAACCAACGCGCACGACGAACAGGACGAACTCATGAGCAGCTCGGTCCCCGGCTCCCTCCGGCTCACCCCCGAGGAGGTGATGACGGCACTGCTGGCGGCGGGTCGCGCACCCTCGCTGCACAACACGCAACCGTGGCGGTTCAGGGTCTTGTCCAGCCGCATCGAACTGCACGCCGACACCAGGCGCAGGCTGCCGGTGACCGATCCTCACGACCGCGAACTGCGGATCGCCTGCGGCGCCGCGCTGCTGAACCTGCGCCTGGCGATCGAGGCGCTCGGTGTGGAGTCGGTGGTCACCCTCGCGCCGAGCACGCGGGAGGCGGGGTTGCTGGCGGTCGTGCGGCACACTACGCGGAATCTGGCCACCAGCAAGGCGTTGTGGCACTTCGATCTGATCGGCCGACGGCGGACCTGTCGCGGCCCGTTCAAGGACGTGCCGGTCCCCGCCGAGCACGTGCTCGCGCTGGCCCGCTCGGCCCGGGCCGAGCGGTGCTGGCTGCACGTGGTGACCGACCCGTCGCAACGGCGCGAGGTGCTGTCCCTGGTGCGTGAGGCGCACCAAAGACAGGTGACCGACCCCGCCTATATCACGGAGATGGCAGGGCTGAGTGCGCTGAACGGGGCCAGTGGTCCGGAGACCCAGAACGAGCGCACGCGTCGTGACTACCACGGTGCGTCGACGCGAGCGCAGCCTTCCCCGCGGGAGCCGCTGCTCCTGGTGCTCTGCTCCTACCTCGACGACCAGCTCGGTGAGCTCCAGGCTGGGCAGGCAATGCAACGCGTGCTGCTGGCCGCGACCGAACTGGACATGCGCGCCGCGTTCCTCTCCCAGCCCACCGAGGTACCCGAGTTGCGGGCGCGACTTCGCCGCGCGGTGGACCCCACCCTGACGCCGCAGGTCGTGTTGCACATCGGGTACGGCGAGCCCGCACCGCCCACACAGCGGCGCCCCGTGGCGGACCTGGTGATGGACACCGGAGGTGCTCCGTGACCGACACCGTCCTGGCGGGGATGACACTTCCGCACCACCCACCTGCCATGGTGATGTGGGCCGCCGAATACGCCGCCCGCACCGGCAACCCGCTGCGCGTGATCCTCAGCAGGGCGGGCAGGTGCAACCCCGACCCGGCCATGCGGGCGGTGCGCAGCGCCGTGGCCGGTGTGGGCGCCCGCTACCCGGCGCCGCCCCTGCGCCTGACCCTGGACCCGCGCCCGCTGTTCAGCGCGTTCGCCGATGTGCCGGATGCCGGCCTGGTCCTGGTCGACCGAGACGCGCACCGGTGGTCGGCCATCCGCGGATTGGCCACCAGGCGGGCCGGTCCGGTGGCGGCGGTCGGCGCCGACTCGTGGTGGCCCCAGAAGGTCCAGCCACTACTGGTGGGCACGGACGGCACCGCCAGCTCTGAGCCCGCTCTGGAGTGGGCTTTCGCCGCGGCAGGCCGCCTCGGCTGCGGGGTCCGGGTGGTGTTCAGCCCGGCCGCGGCGACCGAATCGGCCAAGCTTCGCGAATCGATGCTGACCACCGTCACCGCGCTGACGGCGCACCACCGCGCGCTGGACGTACGACTGCACAGCCGGGACAGTTCCCTGCTGGAGGCACTGAGCTGGCACTCACAGTCCGCCAGCATGACGGTGCTCGGCCCCAGGAACGGGACCGGCACCGCCGCCGCCGAGCACATGCTGTTGCGCTCCAACTGCGCGATCGTTCTGGTGCCGCAGCGCGGCGCGGATGCCACGGCGAATCGCTCCACTATGGACTCACGCGTGCTACCCCGGCACGCGTGAAAAAAAGCGGGTGGGATCCCACCTCCTCCCCCGGTAATGGGATCCCACCCGCGCTCACTCAGCCAGCGAGAGTGCCTGGCTCGGGCAGATGTGCACGGCCTGCCGCGCCTTCTCCACCAGTTCTCCCTCGGGGGTGTCGTTGAGGACGATCACGGTGCCGTCCTCCTCGCTCTGGTCGAACAGCTCGGACTCGGTGAGCACGCACTGCCCGGCACCGACGCACTTGCCGGTGTCCGCGATGATCTTCATGTGGTGGGCCTCCTACCAGGTGACCGGCAGCCGGTACAGGCCGTAGATCGAGGCGTCGTCCTTGAACGGCAACTCGTCTACGGGAACGGCCAGCTTCAGGTCCGGGATCCTGCGCAGCAGCGTATCGAAGACGATCTGCAACTCCATGCGGGCCAGGTTCTGCCCAAGGCACTGGTGCGGGCCGAAGCCGAAGGCCACGTGGTGCCGACCGCCGCGCTCGATGTCGAACTCGTCCGGGTCGGGGAAGGCCTCCGGGTCGCGGTTGGCGGCCAGGCCCACCGCGAGCACGCCTTCACCCGCGCGGATGGTCACCCCGCCGATCTCCACGTCCTCCACGCACAGCCGCGCCGTCGCGGCGTCCACGATCGTGAAGTAGCGCAGCATCTCCTCGACGGCGTCCAGGGTGCGGCCGGGGTCGGCCTTGACCGCGGCCGCCTGCTCCGGGTTCTCGATCAGGGCCAGCGTGCCCAGCGAGATCATGTTCGCGGTGGTCTCGTGCCCGGCGACCAGCAGCAGGAAGCCCAGGCTGACCAGGGCATCGCGCCGGTAGGTGCCCTCCTCACGCAGCTTGACGATCTGCCTGCCGAGCAGGTCGTCGGTCGGCTCCGCCTCCTTCTTGGCGAGCAGGTCGCCCATGTACGCGCGGACGGTCTCGAACGCCTCGCGACGCCCCTCGGCGCTGGTCGTCCGCTTGATGAGCCTGGACGTGTGCTCCTGGAAGAACTCGTGGTCGGCGTAGGGCACGCCGAGCAGCTCGCAGATCACCAGCGAGGGCACCGGGAGGGACAGGGCCTCGACCAGGTCGGCGGGCCTGGGACCGGCCAGCAGGTTGTCGATCAGCTCGTCCACGATCTGCTGGATGCGCGGGCGCAGCTGCTCCATGCGCCGCACGGTGAACTCACCGAGCACCGCGCGGCGGGCGGGCCCGTGCTCCGGGGCGTCCATCGCGATCATCGAGCGCTCGGACTCCGGCCGGTTGCGCAGGGCGTTGCCGCCCTCGACCAGCACCGGGAAGTCGGGGTGGAACCGGTTGGCGCTGAAGCGGCGGTCGTTGAGCACCTGCCGCACGTCCTCGTGCCGGGTGACCACCCACATCTGCTTACCTTCGGGGGTCCGGACCTTGGTGACCGGCGCCTCCTCGCGGATCTGGCGGTACTCGGCCGGCGGCGAGAACGGGCACTCGCGGACCAGCGGGAACTGCAGGGCGGGCTCTTCTGTGGTGGTCATTGGTGTCCCCTTCACCAGTGGCGCGGAAGTATGTGGAGGTTTACATTCCGCTTCACTGCCACGGTACCGAAACGGAGGGTTGTCGTCCACTCACTTCCCGGTGAGCGTGCGAGAATCGGGCACCGCCACACCGGGAGGACGAGAAGGGCATGACCGCCGATCCCCAGGCGCCGCTGCGGGCCGACGCGCAGCGCAACCGCGATCTGATCATCGCGGCCGCGCGCGCGATCTTCACCGAGCACGGACCCGAGGTGCCGATGGAGGACATCGCCCGCGCGGCCAAGGTGGGCATCGGCACGCTCTACCGGCGCTTCCCCGACCGGGACGCGCTGATCCGCGCGGTGGCCGTGGACAGCTTCGCCCGCCTGCTCGCCGAGGTCAGGGCCGCGGCCGTCGAGGAGCCCACCGCCTGGGACGCACTGGTCCGGATCATGCACCACTCCACGGACCTCCAGCTGACCGCGCAGCTGGCGATGCTCTCCGCCAAGGCGTTGCAGATCCTCAAGGAGGACGAGGCCGTCTGCGAGCAGCGCGAGGAGTTGCTCGTCGAACTCGAACGGCTCATGGTCCGGGCACAGGCCGCGGGCCAACTGCGCCCGGACGTCGGCGCCGGGGACATCGCCGTGCTGATCGCCATGGCACTGCGGCGGCCGCCAGCCAAGACCCCGGAGATCGGCAGGCTGTCCACCGACCGCTGCATCGCGATCATGATCGACGGCCTGCGCGCACACCCCGGCGCCCCGCTGCCCGGCCGCCCGCTCGTCCGGGACGACCTGCGCAGGTGAGTGTTGTACGATCATGGTCGTACAACACTCAGGGGGCGCACCGTGATCCAGCAGACCGAACGCCGCTACGGCCCGGACTCCACCGACCGGCTCACCGAGGCCACCGCGCCGGGGCCGGCGGGCGCCAGGGCCGCGCTGGAGTCCTTCTACTACGCGCTCAACAGCCGTGACGGCGCGGTGCTCAGCCAGGTCTGGGCCGACAACCCACTGGTGCAGCTGAACAACCCGGTCGGCGGCATCCTGCACGGCAGGCAGGCGGTCGACGAGCTCTACGCGCGGATCTTCCGCGGTGCGCTGCGCGTGCGGGTCACCTTCAGCGAGGTCGTGGAGTACCTGGGCGAGCGGCACGCCGTGTTCGCCGGGCGCGAGCTCGGCTCGTACGGGGACGGCGTGCCGCTGGCCATCCGCACCACCCGGTACCTCCGCTACGACCAGGGCCGCTGGAGCCAGTTCCACCACCACGGGAGCATCGACGACCCCGCGGCCCTGCTCGCCTACCAGCGGGCCGTCAGCGGCTGAGCGAGCCCACCCAGGCGTCCACGGTGAGCACCTCGGACCGGATCAGCCTGCGCGCGAATGTCATGAAGGTGCCGTTTGAGACACCCAGTGTCTCAAACGGCACCTTCATGACTTCCGAGTCGACCGGGCCCGCACGTGCAGGCGCTCCCCCTGCGGCCCGAACAGGCTGAGGATCTCCAGCGGGGCGGGGCCCGCGTTGCCGAACCAGTGCGGGGTGCGGGTGTCGAACTCGGCGGCCTCCCCGGCGCCCAGGGTCAGGTCGTGCTGCCCGAGCAGCAGCCGCACCTGGCCGGACAGCACGTACAGCCATTCGTAGCCCTCGTGCACCTGCTGCTCCGGCTTACCGCTGGCCGCGCTCGGCGGGTAGATCATCTTGTACGCCTGCACCCCGCCCGGCCGACGGGTCAGCGGGATCATCGTGATCTGACCGCGCTGGATCGGCCGGGCGTAGACCCGGGGGTCACCGGTGGCCGGGGCACCGACCAGGTCGTCCAGGGTCACCTGGTGCACCCTGGCCAGGGGCATCAGCAGTTCCAGGGTCGGCTTGCGGCCGCCGGACTCCAGCCGGGACAGGGTGCTCACCGAGATGCCGGTGTCCTTCGCCAACTGGACCAGGGTGACCCTGCGCCGCCGCCGCAGGGCGCGCAGGCGGGGTCCGACGCCGTCCAGGTCGGTCTGCTCGTTCTGCTCGGTCATGAGGACAATTGCTACTCCGGCAAATTTTTTTGTCAAATCCGCAGGAGGTGGCACACCATCGGAACATGCACGAAACGCAGAAGCTCTACGACGTGGTTGTGGTTGGTGGCGGGGCAGCAGGACTGGCCGGGGCGCTCTCGCTGGGACGTGCCCGGCGCAGCGTGCTGGTGGTGGACGGCGGGCAACCGCGCAACGCCCCGGCCGCGCACATGCAGAACTACCTGGGCAGCGACGGTCTGCCACCGGCCGAACTGCTGGCCAGGGCGCGCGCCGAGGTCACCGGGTACGGGGTGCGGATCGCACCGACCGAAGTGGTCGGGGCCCGCAGGTCGGCCGACGACCGGTTCACGATCGACCTGGCGGACGGCTCGACCGTGCGGGCCAGGCGGCTGCTGATCGCCACCGGGGTCACCGACGAACTGCCCGCGGTGCCCGGCGTGGCGCAGCGCTGGGGCCGTGACGTGCTGCACTGCCCGTACTGCCACGGCTGGGAGGTGCGCGACCAGCCGATCGGCGTGCTCGGCACCGGCCCCATGGCCACGCACATCGCCCTGCTGATGCGGCAGTGGAGCGCCGACGTCGTGCTGTTCCGGCACACCGCCCCCGAGCTGTCCGCGGAGCAGACGGCCCAACTGGCCGCACGCGGTGTGTCCGTTGTGGACGGTGAGGTGCGCGGGCTTGAGGTGCACGAGGACCGGCTCACCGGGGTGCGACTGCGTTCGGGCGAACTCGTGGAACGGCAAGCCGTTGTGGTCACGCCCCGCATCTCGCCGCAGTTGACCGGGCTGGACGGGCTCGGGCTCGTCCCGTCCGAGAACCCAGCGGGCACCCACCTCGCCGCCGACGCCAGCGGGGCCACCGCGGTGCCCGGGGTGTGGGCGGCGGGCAACGTGACCGACCCGATGGCGCAGGTGATCATCGCGGCCGCGGCCGGATCGAAGGCGGGCGCCATGATCAACGCTGACCTGATCACCGAGGACATCGACCTGGCCATGGCCCCGGAGTTCTCCGCACGGGCCGAGGCGCAGGTGTGCGAGCGGGTGCTGGCGGACAGCAGGCACGGCCTGTGAAGGAATGGGTCTTTGACCAGACTTCACCCCCATGCCCACCGACGCTCACCTCGGACGCGTAGTCCTGACCGAATGCGCAGAACCGCGACCGCCACAGCCGCCGTGCTCGCACTCCTGGCGTGCACGGCCCCGCACGCCGGGGCCGCTCCCCTGCTCACTCGCGACCCGGTGAGCGTGATCTACGACCGCGACCACGCACTGCACCTGCTCAACAACGGGGCCACCGACGACGAGCTCCAGTACCGGACGGGGGTGCTCGCGGGCAGCGCGTGGGCGTTCTTCCGGGGCACCTCCCCGCTGTACTACCGGGACCTGGGTGAGCTGGCGCCCTCGGCGTACGCCACCGCGGCCGGGGACGTGTGGATCACCGGCGACGCCCACCTGGAGAACACCGGCGCCGACCGGGGCGCGGACAACACCGAGCAGTTCGCGATCACCGACACCGACGACGCCTGGCGTGGCTCCTGGACCTGGGAACTGCGCCGTGAGGCGGTGTCCATCGTGCTGGCCGAGCGGGCCAACGGCCGCAGCGCGAGCCAGATCACCACCGACCTGAACACCTTCGTCGCCGAGTACGCGCAGTGGATCGGCAAGTTCCACGGCAACGACGAGGAGTTGAGCTGGCGGCTGACCTCCGGCAACACCTCCGACCTGGTCAAGCAGCTCATCGCCGACTCGCACTCGGACAAGCGCGCCGACCTGCTGTCCAAGTGGACCACGGTCAGCGGCTCGACCCGCACCTTCAAGTCCGACTCGAAGTTGCAGGCCGTCTCCGCGACGACCCGTGCCGACGTGGTCAACGCCGTGGCCGCCTACCGCAGCACCGCCGGTGCCCCGCTGTCGGCGAGCCAGGCCGTGGTCAAGGACGTCCGGCGCAGGCTGGACGCCGGGACCGGCAGCCTGGGCCGCTACCGCTGGTACGCGCTGATCGAGGGCGACACCAGCAGCACCTCCGACGACCGGATCCTGGAAATCAAGCAGCAGGTGGACCCCGCGCCGAAGCAGCTGGCGCCCTCGGCGACCACATTGACCGGCGGCCAACGGTCCGCGCTGGCGCTGCGCTGGCTGGCCAACCAGTCCGACCCGCTCGCGGGCTGGGCCAGCGTCGGGCAGGTCCCGGTACTGGTCAAGGAGAAGTCGCCGTTCGCCGAGGACCTGGCGATCGGCGACCTGACCAGCTCCGCCACCTGGGACGACACGGTGCGCGACGTGGCCAGACTGCTGGCCGCCGCGCACTCCCGCGCGGACAAGGACATCGCGGGCACCGGCGTGACCTACTCGGCCGATGCCGCGATCGACGGCGCGATCACCTCGGTGCCCGGGCTCCAGTCGGAGACCCGCACCTTCGCGACCAGCTACGCCGACCAGGTCACCACCGACTGGCAGGCCTACGTCACCGCCAAGAACAACGGCCGCCCCCTGTTCTGACGTCACGAAGGTGCCGTTGGCGACGGCGTGCGCCCGCCCCAACCGGAAGGTGGCTTTCACTGCGCTCAACGCAGCGAAAGGCACTTTCACAGCGCGCCTCAGCGGTGTCAGGAAGGTGCCGTTCATGGCGTTCAACGTCCGCAACGGCACCTTCATGACGGCGCCGCGCCCCGTGCTGCCGCGCCCCACTGGCCCGCCACCGGTGTCAGGAAGGTGCCGTTCATGGCGTTCAACGTCCGCAACGGCACCTTCATGGCACCGCGTCCACCTAGACTCCGGCTTGCGAGTTGGGTTCTCCAGGGAAAGGTGGCGTGGTGACCGGGTCACAGGAGGCGGCCAGGCGCAGGGCGCGCACCCGGTTGTTGCAGAAGTACCTGATCAATCCGCCGTCGAAGCTGCTGACCACGCTCGGGTTGCTGCGCGGGCACATCATCCTGGAGACCACCGGCCGCCGTTCCGGCAAGCGGCGGCGCACCGTGCTCGGCGCCCAGCGCGCGGGTTCGGTCCTGTGGGTGGTCGCCGAGCAGGGGCGGCACGCCGGGTACGTGCGCAACCTGATCAGCCAGCCCCGGGTCCGCGTGCGGGTGGACGGCCGCTGGCACGACGCCCGCGCCACCGTGCTGGACCAGGACGACGTGGACGCGCGGCTCGCCTCCTTCGAGGACCAGAAACACGTGGCGATGGTCCGCCGCTTCGGCACGTCCCTGCTCACGGTCTCGATCGAACTCGACGGGCACTGACCCCGGACCGCCGAGTTCCGGCAACACCGCCCGCGGGCAACGGCCCACGGCCTACCCTCCAGGCGTGGTCGGTGTCCTGGTCCGAATGAAGCTCAACCTCGTGCGGCACTCGATGACCAGCCCACGGGCCAGGTTGCTGGTCCTCGGCGCCGTGCTGGGTCTACTGCTGGCCGCGGGCACCCTGGCGGTGGGCGCCACCGCCCTGTTCTCGACGACCGTCGCAGCCGACCTGATCGCCGCCGCGCTCGCGGTGTGGGCGGTCGGCTGGCTGCTCGGGCCGCTGTTCGCGGGCGGCGGCGAGGGCGACCTGCGCCCCGAGCAGTTCGCGCTGCTGCCCGTCTCGCCGCGACGACTGGCCACCGGCCTGCTCGCCGCGGCCTTCGCCGGGATCGGGCCGGTGATCACGCTGCTGGCGTTCACCGCGCTGCTCTGGCTCGGCGCGCGGCTGGGCGCCCTGCCGGTGCTGGTGGCCCTGCCCGCGGTCCTCGCCCAGCTGGTGATCGTCGTGCTGGCCTCGCGGGTGGTGGTGGGCCTGCTCGGTGAGGTGATGCGGTCACGGCTGGGTGCCGCACTGGTCGCCGTGCCCTGGGCAGTGATCATCGCAGCGGTGTGCGACGGCGGGGTGCTGCTCTATGCCCTGGGCCAGAACTCGGTGCTGACGCGCGGGTTCGACCCGTGGCTCGGGTCGCTGCTGCGGGCGTTGCCCTCGGGCTGGGGGCTCGTGTCGGTGGAGACCGCGGGCGGCACGGCCTGGCCGCTGGCCTTCGGGGTGCTCGCGGGCATGGGTGTGCTGGTCCTCGCGCTGCTCGCGGTGTGGTCGGTACTGCTGGGCAGGCGGACCACGGGGGCGCTGGCGGCGCGGGCCCGCGTCGGCGGCACAGCGCTGGGCCGTGGGTTGCCGCGGACTCCGCTCGGCGCGGTCGTGGCCAAGGAGTTGCGGACCTGGTCCCGTGACATGCTGCGCTCGTACTACTGGTTCTTCGCGCTGGCGTTCAGCCTGGCGCTGTGTCTGCTGCCGCTGGTCGCCGGGCTGACGATCTACCTGCCGTGGGCGGGCAGCCTGGTGGCGATCATGGCGGCGGCGGTCGGGGTCAACCTGTACAGCGCCGACGGCAGCGCACTGTGGATCTCGCTGATGACCCCCGGCGTGCTGCGCGCGGACCTGCGCGGCAGGCAGCTCGCGTGGCTGCTGGTGGTGGCGCCGACCAGCCTGGTGATCACGGTGCTGGGCCTGGCCCTGGGCGCTGACCCTCAACGCCGTGGCGATCGGCGCGGGCGTGGGCCACATGGCCCTGCTGGCGGTGTTCGCGCCGCCGCGCCTGCCTGACGCGCACCGGCGCAGCCCCAACCCCGCGGTGGACGGCGGCAACCTCACCGGCCTGGCGTGGGCGATGATCGGGCTGATCGCAGCGACCTCGGTGCCACCGGCGCTGATCGTGCTCGCGGGCACGCTGCTGGACAGCCCCGCGCTGCGCTGGGCCGGGGTCCCGGCGGGTGTGGCCGTCGGCGCGCTCGCCGCATGGTGGCTCGGCCGGATCGCGTACCGGCGGCTGGAGACGGGCGGTCCCGAGCTGTTGCTGCGGCTGCGCAGCGGTACCACGGTCAAGGCGCCACCGGTGGTTGCGCCAGCCAAGCCCGCGCGAGCCAAGCTCGCGCGGGCACGAGCCCCGAGGCTGGTCATCGCGCTGTGCCTGGGTTCGGGTTGGATCCCGCTGCTGGCAGGAGTGCTGTCGTTGGTCAAGGCGTTCTCCGGGCAGAGTTCGCAGACCGGTTGGACCTTCGTGCTCGCGCTCCCGCGACCGCTGTGGATCCCGGTCAGCGCCGGGTTGATCGCGTTGTGGCTGCTGCTCTACTCGATCGCCGGGTGGACCGCGCTGCGACTGCGCCGCCGCCGATCCTCCGACCATTGACACGGCCGCCCGGCCACGCGATTCTGAGAGCGCTCTCACGCCGCCACGCAGCTCCGCCTCCCACCCTGCCGCTCCCGAGGAGGACAGCACGTGTCAGCTCTGCGGAAAGCACTCACCCTGCTCGCCGTGACAACGGCACTGGCCGCGGGCCTGCCCGCCGCCGCGGACGCCGCCGTACCGGCCACGATCCCGCTCAAGATCACCAACAACTCGGGCCGCTCCGACCCGGTCTACCTCTACGACCTGGGCACCCTGCTGGCCAACGGCCGACAGGGCTGGGCCGATGCCAACGGCACCTTCCACGCCTGGCCCGCGGGCGGCAACCCGCCGACACCGGCGCCGGACGCCTCGATCCCCGGCCCCGCCAACGGCCAGTCGATCACCATCCGGATGCCGAAGTTTTCCGGCCGCCTCTACTTCTCCTACGGGCAGAAGCTGGTCTTCAAGCTGACCACGGGCGGCCTGGTGCAGCCCGCGGTGCAGAACCCCAGTGACCCCAACCGGAACATCCTGTTCAACTGGACCGAGTACACGCTCAACGACGCCGGGCTGTGGATCAACAGCACACAGGTGGACATGTTCTCGGCGCCCTACGCCGTGGGTGTGCAGCCCACCGGCGGGGCCACCCGCACCACTGGTCACCTGAAGCCGGGCGGTTACAACGGTTTCTACTCGGCGCTGCGCGGTCAGCCGGGCGGCTGGGCCAACCTGATCCAGACCCGTTCCGACGGCACGGTGCTGCGCGCGCTCGCGCCGGGGCACGGCATCGAGGCCGGTGCGCTGCCCAGGACGGTCATGGACGACTACGTGAACCGGGTCTGGTCGAAGTACAGCGGCTCAACGCTGACGGTGACGCCCTTCGGCGACCAGCCCAACACCAAGTACTACGGGCGCGTCTCCGGCAACACGATGAACTTCACCAACGGCTCGGGCGCGGTCGTGACCTCGTTCCAGAAGCCCGACGCCGACAGCATCTTCGGCTGCTACAAGCTGTTGGACGCGCCGAACGACCTGGTGCGCGGCCCGATCTCCCGCACGCTCTGCGCGGGCTACAACCGGGGCACACTGCTGGTCAACCCCAACCAGCCGGACAGCAACCCCGGCGGTTTCTACAAGGACGCGGTGACCAACCACTACGCCCGCAAGATCCACGCGCAGATGGCTGACGGCAAGGCGTACGCCTTCGCCTTCGACGACGTGGGCAACTACGAGTCCCTGGTGCACGACGGCAACCCGGCGCAGGCCTTCATCACGCTCGACCCGTTCAGCTGAGAGCCCGGCACCGGCGATGTCATGAAGGTGCCGTTCAGGACGTCAGACGTCCTGAACGGCACCTTCATGACCGTCCGCCCCGACCCGTTCGTACGGGCCAGAGTGCGCCTGCTTGCTAGGGTCGGCGCCATGTTCGTCAAGGTGTGCGGCCTGCGGACCGAAGGGGACGTGGCCACCGCCGTCTCCGCCGGTGCCGACGCGGTCGGCTTCGTGTTCGCCCGCAGTCCACGACAGGTGGATCCCGACCTGGCCCGCGAGCTCGTGGCCGGGGTCCCGTCCCAGGTGCTGACCGTCGGGGTCTTCGCCGGGGTCGAGGCCGCCGAGGCCGCTCGCATCGCGCTGGACACCGGGATCGGGGCGGTACAACTGCACGGGGACTACCCGCCGGAGGCGTTCGCCGAGCTGGCCGGGTTGCCGGTACGGCTCGTGCGCGCGACCACGCTCACCGCCGACACCGACGTGCGGACCGGGGCCTACGGCGAGGACCTGCTGCTGCTCGACTCCCCCGTCGCCGGCTCGGGCGAGCGCTGGGACCTCACCGTGCTGGACCAGGCACGGCCCCAGGGGCAGTGGCTGCTCGCGGGGGGTCTGAACCCCGGCAACGTGGCCGGGGCGATCGCCGCCGCCCAACCGTGGGGCGTGGACGTGTCCAGCGGGGTGGAGTCCAGCCGGGGTGTGAAGGACCACGGACTGATCCGCGAGTTCGTGGCCGCGGCCCGGGGCGCAACGGTCCGGTGACAGCACCTCCCTGATGCTGTTGCTCCGGGAGGTGCTGTGCGATGACGCCAGGTCGAGCGGGTGGGATGGCCCGTACCGGGGCACCTGAGGAGCGGGCAGCGCACGTGCGCCACAACACGTCCTCCAGCGGCACACCGCTGCCCAAACCGATCAGGGGCCCGATGGAACGTGCCTTCGGCGTCGACTTCTCCGGGGTCCGCCTGCACACCGGGCCCGCGGCCGACGCCGCCGCACGCGAGATCGGCGCACTGGCGTTCACCTCTGGACGCGACATCGCCTTCCGCTCGGGCGTGCTCCGGCTGGGCACCCCGGCAGGCACCAGGCTGATCGCCCACGAACTCACCCATGTCCTGCAACAGGGTCGCGGCAGCGGCCAGGACGGTTCACGGGTCAGCCACCCGGACGACCCGTCGGAGCGCGAGGCAGCGGCCACCGCCGAGCACGTGCTCGCGGGCGAGACCGCCCAGCCGGTGCGGGAATCGGCGGGCGCCGGGCTCGTGCAGCGCGCTGGGGAGGACCTGTGCGGTGGCCCACGCACCTGTGCCTCGACCACGTGCGCCGACCCCGATCCCGGGCACGCGGGCACGGGGGCGACGGCCACCTCGTGGACCCTGCGGGTGATGATCGACATCGAGGCACCCTCAGCGGAGGAGGTCACCGTGAGCACGATCGGCCACACCTACGTCGAATTCAGCGACTCCACCGGCCGCCGCTTCACCTACGGCTTCTACCCCGACGGTTCCAGCATGCCCGATCCGATGTTCCGCCCGCGGGTCAACGGCTGCGTCGTGCACCCGGACACGGCACACGAGCGGTGCACGGACTACCGCGAGAGCTTCGCGCTGACCAAGGAGGAGTTCGAGGCAGCACTCGCCCTCGCCCAACTCCACTGCACGGCTCGGCCCAAGTACGACCTGCGCACCTTCAACTGCACGACCTTCGCGCGCCTCATCGCCGAGAAGGCAGGCAAGAGCCTGCCACCGATGCGCGGCAAGGTCGGCGGCTCCACCGGCATAGTCGCGGACAACCCCAACACGCTGTACGAGGGCCTGAGCAGGCGTGACACCGGCCCCACCTACCGCCTGGACTCGGACACCGAGCTCCGCACCACGATCGCCGCGACTCCCGCCCCCGAACTCGGCAGGATGCCGACCTCGGAGAGGATCAGGGTGGTCAACCGCCTGCTGGACGGCTGGGTCTCCGAGGGCGACATGTGGGCCATCGAGCAGGTCTGCGCGAGCATCACCAGCCAAGCCGAGATGAAGGCGCTGCGCGAGGCCGTGGGCGGTCGTGAGTCCGCACTGTGGAGCGACGGTCACAAGCGCCGGTTCCACCTGGCGGTCAACCGGCTCTGAGCGCGGCGAGCGGGGTCCGCAGCGTCCTGTGCCAGCACGAGCCGGTCCCCCACGCGGCGATGACCATGGGCCTGGGGTAGGGCCAAGGTCAACCCAGGGTCTGATGACGGCTTACGCCCGCCCGGCAGATGATCAGCGCCGCCGCCAAGACGTTCGATTGGGGAGATCGATGAGACGGGTTCTGACGTTCGCGCTGGCCACAGCGGTGACCGCGACCGTGGCCGCTGCCGTACCAGCGCAGGCCGCATCGCTGACCTGGCAGGCCTGCGGGAACTCCGGCGCCGAGTGCGCCTCGCTGAAGGTCCCGCTGGACTGGGCCCACCCCTCCGGGCCGCAGATCACCCTGGCGGCCAGCCGGGTCCGGGCCGCCGACCCGCAACACCGGATCGGCACGCTGTTCGTGAACTTCGGCGGGCCGGGCGGTCCCGCGATGCCGATCGTGCGCGACGGGGCGGCGATGGTCTTCCCGCAGCAGTTGCGGGACCGGTTCGACATCGTGGGCATCGACCCGCGCGGGGTCGGGGACAGCACGCCCACGATCACCTGCGAGCTGCCCACCTCGGACCCGCGGGTCAGCCGCTTCCCGAGCAGTCGCGCGGAGTACGACCGGCTCGTGGCCTACAACCGCGAGGTCGGCGAGGGCTGTCGGCGCGCGACCGGCCCGCTGATCGACCACGTGGACACGATCAGCGCGGCGCGGGACTTCGAGGCGGCGCGCATCGCGCTGGGCGAGAGCAAGGTGAGCTGGCTCGGCCTGTCCTACGGCACGCTGCTGGGCGCCACCTACGCGCAGTTCTACCCGAACCGCGTGCGCTCGGCCGTGCTCGACGGGGCGGTGGACCACACCATCGGCTCGTGGCGGTTGGCCAGTGACGAGGCCAAGTCCGCGGAAGGCGTGTTCGCCAAGTTCGCCGACTGGTGCCGCACCACCGACAGCTGCGCCATGCACGGCCGCGACCTCACCGCCGAGTACCGTGCCCTGCTCGACCGCGCCAGCCACAAGCCAGTGCCCGCACAGGGTTTCCCGGCGGGCGCCAACGCGGAGCAGATCGGCTTCGTGACCTACTCGACCCTGGCGACGCCGCCCGGGCGGTGGGCCGAACTGGCCCAGGGCATCAGCGATGCGGTGGCGGCCACGCCCAACGCGGCCTTCTTCGCCGGGCCCTCGGCCAGCGAGGCCGCCTACCGGGTCATCAGCTGCCACGACTTCCCCAGTGACGTCAGGGGTTACGCCGATCTCGCCGCGCGGATCCGCGAGGTGAACCGGATCGCGCCGAACATCGGTGGCTACACGGAGGGCTGGGATGTGCAGGCGGGCTGCCTGGGCTGGCCGGTCCCGCCCGCGAACCCGTGGGCGAGCACACCCGTGCGCGGCGCGAGCAACGTGCTCGTGGTCACCGGCTCGAACGACCCCTCGACGCCTCGCCCGTGGGCGCTCGGGCTGGTGAGCCAGATCCAGGGCGCGAAACTGCTGGAGTGGAACGGTGTCGGGCACACCGGCTACTTCAACGACGGCCCCACCAAGCAGCGCGAGGTCGACCACCTGATCACCAGCCTGGGGCGGTGACCAGGACCGATCGTTGAACACGGCGACCCGCGCCCTGGACGGGCGCCTCGCCGTGTTCAGCCACCCGGCCCCGGCCGACCCCCAGGTCACGAGCCTGGTGGACGGTCTGGTCGGCGGCCGGGTGGTGCGGCTGGACCACACCGTCCACAACGGACTGACGGTCAGGCCTTGCGTACCAGCAGGAACGGGATCGCCATGCCCGCGGCGATCGAGGCGATGAACACGCCGAGCCCGACCCAGAAGCTGCCGAACGGGATCAGCAGGCCGCCCACCAGGAACAGGAAACCCAGGTGCGCGCCGTACATGACGCGCATCAGGTCGAAGGAGTCCAACTCGGCGTACTGCCCCCTGCTCCCGCGCAGCGCGAAGGTCAGTGCGAGCACCGCCACCACGTAACCCACGATGGCGGCGAGGAAGTACAGCCAGGGCACGTCCCACCGCCGGACGAACGCGATGCCCACCGCGGCGAGCACCAGCGCGACACCCAGGACACCGTGCCAGTTCACGCGGACCTTCTCGTTCATGGGCGTGCTCCTCCAGGACGAAGTCAGCCATCCCTTCGGAACTGGGCAGTACCCCGTTACAGGGTCAGTGGCCCTCGGCCAGCGCGGCACCGATGTAGTGCGCGGTCAGCATCGTGAAGACGTAGGCCTGCAACACCTGGATGAGCAGTTCCAGGAAGCTCAGGCCGACCGCGAGCAGGAAGGCCACCGGCGAGAGCAGTTTCAGACCGATGACCGACTGCTCCAGGAAGTAGACCCCGCCGGTGACGAAGACCAGCAGCATGACGTGCCCGGCGAACATGGTCGCGAACAGCCGCAGCGCCAGGGTGATCGGCCGCAGGATGAAGGTGGACAGCACCTCGAACGGAGCGTAGATCAGCCACACCGGCTTGGGCACGCCGGGCGGGAACAGGGTCTTGCCGAAGTAGCGCAGCACCCCGTGCCGCCGGATGCCGACCACGATGAACAGCACGTACACCAGTCCGGCCAAACCGGCCGGGAACGCGATGCGCGCCATCGTCGGCAACTGGAAGAACGGCAGGAAGCCGAACAGGTTGTTCACCAGGATGAAGGTGAACATGGTCAGCAGCAGCGGCAGGTAGCGCAGCAGGTCGGCCTTCTCGATCTGCTCGCGGCCGATGCCGTTGCGGACGAATTCGTAGAGGAATTCCGAGCCGAACTGCACCCGGCTCGGCACGAATTTCAGCCGACCGGACACGAGAACCGAGACCACGCCGATGAGCAGCACCGCGAGCAGGATCTGCAGCACGGGCTTGGTCAGCCCCGGAAGCATTTCCGGGTACAGAAAGCTCTGCGGTCCCGGCGTGTCGAACTGTGCGTCGGCGCGTGCGAACACGGCAATTCCCCCTACGTCACCCGGCTTGCGGTCAGCCGATAAACGACTGCTCCCAGTCCGAGAATCGCGGAACCGGCCAGCACGGAACCGATTGGCAGGGCACCGGCGAGCAGTACGCAGCCGAGAATACCGAACACGGGCACACAACGCGAAAGCCAAACCTCACGTGGCGTGAGGTTCAGTGCGGAGGCGTTGGCGATGGCGTAGTAGGCCAGTACGCCGAACGAGGAGAAGCCGATCGCGGCGCGCAGGTCCACCGTGGCGGCGAGCAGGGCGGCGACCGCGCCGACGGCCAGCTCCGCGCGGTGCGGCACACCGGTCCGCGGGTGCACGACAGCGAGGACCCGGGGCAGGTGCCGGTCGCGTGCCATGGCGAAGGTGGTGCGCGAGACGCCGAGCAACAGCGCGAGCAGCGAACCCAGTGCGGCGATCGCGGCGCCCACGCGGACGACCGGGGCCAGTGCGGGCACACCGGCCGCCCGCACGGCCTCGGCGAGCGGATCGACGGCCGAGGCCAGGCGCTGCGGCCCGAGCACCAGCAGCACCGAGATCGCCACGGCCACGTAGACGACCAGCGTGCAGCCCAAGGCGATCGGCACCGCGCGTGGGATGGTGCGGCGCGGGTCGCGGACCTCCTCGCCGAGTGTGGCGATGCGGGCGTACCCGGCGAAGGCGAAGAACAACAGCCCGGCGGCGCGCAGCACGCCCAGCGGGTCGGTCCCACCGCCCAGCAGGGGGCTCGCAGTCCCTGCGGACAGGCAGGCGACGACCACCGCCGCGAGCACCGCGAGCACCAGCGCGACGATCACCTTGGTGAGCCAGGCGGCCTTCTGCACACCGGCACAGCTCACCGCGGTCAGCACGAGCACCGCGGCCACCGCGACCAGGTGCGCCTGTTCGGGCCACAGGTAGGCGCCGACGGTGAGGGCCATCGCCGCGCAGGACGCGGTCTTGCCGACCACGAAGCCCCACCCGGCGAGGTAGCCCCAGAACGGGCCGAGCCGTTCCCGGCCGTAGACGTAGGTGCCGCCCGAGGACGGGTAGCGCGCCGCGAGCCGCGCGGAGGAGGTGGCGTTGCACCAGGCCACCAGCGCGGCCAGCGCCAGGCCGAGCAGCAGCCCGGACCCGGCTTCCGCCGCCGCGGGGGCCAGCGCGGCGAAGACCCCGGCGCCGATCATCGCGCCGAGTCCGATCACCACGGCGTCACCGACGCCCAGCTCGCGCCGCAACCGCACCGGTCTTCCTCCGCTGAACACGTGGATGGGGCGGCCACCGGTCGGTGGCCGCCCCATCCTCCCGCCCGCTAGGCGTTCTGCAACAGCTGGGTGGCCTTCACCGCGTTGGCCACCTGGGTGCAGTCGGCGGTCGTGGTGCCCGCGACCCCGGTCCTGGCGTTGGTGGTGCACGCCGTGTTCAGCGCGTTGCCCAGGTCCTTGAACGTGGCCGAGGAGCGCAGCAGGTTCTCCACCTTCCACCACAGCGCGATCGACTTGTTCTCGCCGAGGCCCCGGACGGTCTGCCCGTTGAAGGTGTCCCCGTCGGTGATCAGGTAGTCCACCTTGCCGACCACTCCGGCGTTGATGTGCTCGTCACCGTCCGGGCCGACCCAGTACTTGCCGTTGACCCGGTCCGGGCCGGGGCCCTCACCGGAGTTGGCCGGGTTCTTCATGTCCCGGACCTGGCCGATCGAGGAGCCCACGCCGAGCAGCCAGCGGTTGGCCCCGGTCGCGTTGGGGTCGTTGGCCTTGATGGCGATGAACTTGCCGAACACGTCGGACATGCCCTCGTTGATGGCCTGGGCGTAGCCGCCCTTGAGGCCGTTGACGTGCTGGGTGACGCCGTGGGTCAGCTCGTGGCCGGTGATGTCCAGCGTGGTCACGCCCTCACCGAAGGCCATCTGCTCACCGTCCCAGAAGGCGTTGGCCCACGGGCACTGCGTGTGCCGCAGGCCGTCGTTGCCGGTGCTGATCTCGCACATGCGCACGGTGCCGCGCAGCGCCTTGCCCCGGCCGTCGTTGTAGTTCGCGCCGATGTTGGCCGTCAGGTCGTAGCCGGTGTAGGTGCTGTAGAACGACTGCGCCGAGCCGAAGTAGTCGTACACCTTGTTGACGTCGGCGGTCGCGGCGGCGGCCTGGCCCTCGGCCCTGCTGACGCCGAACGCCTGCCCGGTGCCGCAGCGGATGTCGGCCAGCGTGGCCGTGTCCAGGTCCACGATCTTGCGCTTGGCGTCGCACACCACGCGGTTGGTCGCGTGCCGCGCCTCGCCCCAGACGGTCAGCACCTGGTTCGTCTCGGCCCGCACCACCACGGTCCACTTGTCCTCGGGGTCCGCGCCGTGCACCGGCACGAAGTAGGCCGGGACCGCGGTGGCGCTGGTGCCGTCGGTGCCCAGGCTCGCGTCGTACCAGTAGTTCTCGGCAGCGTCCGCGCGCAGGGCCTTGGCGGTGCTGTCCTTCTTGGCCACCGCGTCCACGGCGGCCTTGCCCGCCTTGGCCTTCGCGGCCGTGCTGTCGGCGGGGAAGCCGCCCTCGCTGCGCTGGCTGGTCTTGCCGACGGCGGCGAGCAGGGCGCCCGAACCGTCGAGGTCCTGCACGATCTGCGCGCCGAAGACCGGCACGCCGCCGATCCGCTGTTGCAGCTTGGCGATGCTGCCGCCGGGCAGCTGCCGCACCTCGGACAGCACCAGTTCGCCGACCGGCAGGCCGAACTGCCTGGCCAGCCGCGCGGTGTGCGACTGGGCGGCACCGGCCGTGCTCGCGCCCTGTGGGGCGGCGACCGGGGTGGTCGGCTCGACGGCGATGACGCGGCCCGAGCCGTCGGTGCTGAGCTGGTCGGTCTGCGCGGATGCCGTTGCGGCACCGCCGATCCCGCCCGCGATCAGCGAGGAGGCTGCCAACGCGGCCGCGATCGCGGCCGTTCTCCTGGAGGACATTCGGTGGAACCTTCCGCAGGGAGGTCAACTGACGTGACCCGTGCGGGAATCCTCCGTAAACACCGACAACTGTCAAAGAGCAGAAAGTCGGTCACACACCCCCCGAACGGCGGGTTGCGGACACAGGGCACGTACCCATTGCGGCGTCAACGACCTCCGCCACCCGCCCCGCGCCGTCCTCCTGGGCGATCCGCCGCGCGATGGTCTCGGCACGGCGGCGGTGCGCGGGCGCGCCAACGGCCTGGGCCAGTGCGGCACCGAGCCGGTCGGCGCGCAGACCTCGCAGCGGCAGCGCCGCGGGCGCCACGCCCAGTTCCACGAGTCGGCGCGCCCAGAACGGTTGGTCGTGCGCGAGCGGAACGGGTACCGCGGGCACACCGGCTCGCAGTCCGGCGGCGGTGGTTCCCGCGCCCGCGTGGTGCACCACGGCCGACACGCGGGGCAGCAACCACTCGTGCGGCACGTGGTCCACTGTGCACACGTTCTCGCCGGACGCCGTCAGCTCTGCCCAACCGCGGTGCACGATCGCGCGGAATCCCGTGCTGCGCAGGGTTTCCCGCACGACCTGGCCGAGCCGTTCGCCGCGGCCCACGCCCATGCTGCCGAATCCGATGTAGACCGGGGGCGGGCCCGCCGCGAGGAAGTCGACCAGTTCCGGTGAGGGCCGCCAGTCGGCCGGGGTCGGCGGCCACCAGTAGCCGACGACCTCCATGCCGCGCGGCCAGTCCGGTGGGCGGGGCACCACCGTGGGGCTGACCCCGTGCAGCACCGTCCACCGCGCCGTCGTTGTCCGCGCGCGCCGGGAGAGGCCCAGTTCGGCGCGCAGGTCGCGCACGACCCCGCCGAACAACGCCTGCCCCAGCAGCCCGAACGCCGTGGCACTGGCCTTGTTCGCCCACGGACCGAGGTCGCGCCCGCCCAACGGTGACGGTGGCAGGTACCGGGTCGGCGCCGAGGTCTGCAACGGCACGGCGAGGAACCGGCTGCCCTGGGCCTCGGCGATCTGCGCGCCGAACAGCAGCGTGGACAACGAGCACATGATCACGTCCGCGGTGGAGCAGGCGGCGATCATCTCCGGGATCTGCGCGCGCAGGACGTCCACGCCGATGCGCATGACCGAGGCGGTGCCGCGCGGACCCGAGGTGTTGGCCGCCTGGCCGCGTTTCGTGGCGGCGACAGCGCGTGGATCCTGCTGCGACAACGGGTGGAAGTCCAAGCCAGCACTGGTGATCAGCGGCCCGAACCGGTCCGCCGCGGCGATGCCGACCTCGTGCCCGGCCGCGCGCAGGCGTGCCCCGAGTCCGGCGTAGGGGGCGACATCACCGTGGCTGCCGCTGGTCATGATGAGGATGCGGGTCATGTCGGCCTCCTCGTGGCCAGGTCGAAGGTGGTGACCAGTTCGGCGGCGAAGGCGCGCACGTCGAAACCGGGGTCGCGGGACAGGCAGTTGCCCGCGCTGTCGATGGCGCTGCGCACCGCGATGCCCATGGCCGCCGGTTCGAACTCGCGGAACTCCCCGCTGCGCAGGCCTTCCTGGAAGATCGGGAGCAGGTCCAGCGCGGCCAGTCCGTGTGGCAGCGGCATCGCCTGCTCGGCCAGCTGGTCCAGGCGCAGGCCCTCCGGGGTGCGGTAGCTGCTGCCGAGCTCCACCAACGCCAGGGCGTCCAACCGGTGCGCGGCGGTGAACTCCAGGTTGGCGCTGATGTAGGCGCGCAGCTTGCCCGATGCGGAGTGCTCGCGGCTGACGGCCGCGCCGATGGCCGCCGCGCCGCGCTCGTAGACGTCCCAGATCAGCGCGCGGATCAGCGAGTCCTTGTCGGTGAAGTGGTACAGGATCACGCCCTTGCTGACGCCGATCTGCCGGGCGATCCGCGCCAGCGAGGTCTTCGCGTACCCCAGTTCGGCGATCACCTCGGCGGTGGCTCGCAGGATCTGGGCCCGCCGCGCCGCCTCCAGGAACGTCTGACCGTCTGGTTCAGTGTCTGACCGCACGGTCAGAGCATGAACCATGCGGTCAGGAGGCGTCAACACCTACACTCACCGCCCATGACCGACCTGGACGAGCACGGTCGCCCGCACCCGCCCTCAGCCGGCGACGAGACCGCGACCTTGCTGGGCTTCCTGGAGGTGCAGCGCGCGACCCTGGCGTGGAAGTGCGGTGGCCTGGACGCGGCCGGGCTGCGGGCGAGCCTCACGCCGACGTCGATGACCCTCGGCGGCATGCTCAAGCACATGTCCTACGTGGAGGACCACTGGTTCTCCCACTGGCTGTACGGCCAGGACCCGCAGCCCCCATGGGATTCGGTGGACTGGAAGGCCGACCGCGACTGGGACTGGAACTCCGCCGCCGAGGACACGCCCGAGCAGCTCCACGCCCTCTGGCAGGGCACCGTGGCCCGCTCGCGCACCCTGGTCGAGCAGGCGCTGGCCAACGGCGGCCTGGACCAGTTGGCCCGGCGCTCCAGCCCCGACGGGCAATCCCCCAGCCTGCGCTGGATCCTGTTCCACATGATCGAGGAGTACGCGCGGCACGTCGGCCACGCCGATCTGCTGCGCGAATCGGTGGACGGGCTCACCGGGGAGTAGCCCGGTGGGGCCCGGACAGCCTGCCCGGCCGGGTAGCTTTTGACCTCACCGGGCAGGTTGTACGGTTCCCCGATGCGCCTGCTGTTCTCCTCCGGTGCCGGGCACAGCCACATCGTGCCAATGCTGCCGCTGGCCGTGGCCGCGCGGGACGCCGGGCACGAGGTGGTGTTCGTGACCGGGCCGACCGCCGTCGAGTTCCCGCAGGCTGCCGGTCTGCACACCGTGGCCATCGGCTCGGCGGTAACGGCCCCGCCTGCCGGGTCGATTCCTCCGGACTTCGGCGAGATGTCGGCCGAGCAGCGGCTGTCGCACATCGTCGCGCACTACATGGTCGGCATCGGCGCCGCTGCCCGACTCGACGACATGCTGGCCTTCGTGCGCGAGTGGCGGCCCGGCCTCGTGGTGGCCAACCTCGCCGAGCGGGCCGCGGTCATGGCGGCGGCGCTGGCGGAGGTCCCCTACGCCATGCACGCGATCGGCCCGCCGAAGACCGCCGCCGTGATGGCCGAGGCCTGGCAGGTGGCCGAGCGGCTCGTGGGCGAACGCGGACTGGACGGGCAGCCCAGCCGCGATGCCGTGCCGTACCTGGACATCTGGCCGGACGGCCTGTGCCCGGCCGGGGTCGAGTGGGAGTACCCGACCCGGTGGCCGCTGCGACCGGACACCGTGCTGCCGCAGCCCGGTGACCGGCCCGCCGTGCTGCACGGACTGCCGCACCGGCGCACGGTCTACCTCACGCTCGGCACCACCCACAACACCCGGCCCGGTGTGCTGGAGGCGATGGTCGAGGCCCTGCACGGGGAACCGGTCAACGTGATCGTCACGATCGGCCACAACGGGGACCGCGCGCGTTTCGGCGCCCAGCCGGGCAATGTGCGCATCGAGCACTTCGTTCCCCAGTCGCGGTTGCTGCCCCACGTGGACCTCGTGGTCTGCCATGCGGGTGCGGGATCGGTGCTGGGTGCGCTGGCGCACGGTGTGCCGCTCGTGGTGTCCCCGTTGGCCACCGACCAGTTCGACATGGCCGACCAGGTCGTGGCCGCGGGTGCGGGCCTGCACGCGAGTCCGGACCAGGTGGGCGTGGCGGCCCGCCAGGTCCTGGCCGACACGTCCTTCCGTGCCGCGGCAACGGGGATCGGCGCGCAGCTCCGCGCGATGCCGTCCCCGGCGGAGGTGCTGGAGCGCCTGCTCACACGGTTTTGATCACGCCGCCGTCGACCAGGTAGTCGGTACCGGTGATGTTCGCGGCGTGCGGTGAGGCCAGGAAGGCCACCAGCGCGGCGGTCTCCTCGGGCTCGGCGAGCCTGCCGGTGGTGATGCCCATGCTGGCGGGCAACCGCTCCAGGAAGGTGTCCAGGTCGAGGCCCTGCTCGCGGGCCAGGTCGCCGGCCATGCTCGCAGGGTCCGACCAGTTCCGCGTGCGGGTGGGCCCGGGACTGACGGTGACCACGCGCACGCCCAGCGGCCCCAGTTCCTCGGCCAGCGCCTTGCTCAGGTTGGTCAGCGCGGCCTTGGCGGCCCCGTACTCGATCGGCGGGTGGGCGAACCGCGCGCCGATCGAGGAGATGTTCACGATGACGCCACGCCGCCGCACCAGGCTGTCCACTGTGGACCTGGTGACCCGGACGGTGCTGAACAGGTTGAGCTCGAAGGTCTCCTGCCACGCCTGGTCGGTGATCGAGGCGAAGCTCTCCCCGTGCCTGATGCCGGTGCGCACCCCGCCGAGGTTGTTCACCAGCAGGTCGATCCCGCCGAGTGCGGCCAGCGCCTCGGTCACGGCGGCGGCCGGACCGTCCGGTGTGGACAGATCGGCACGGACGGCCGTGACCTGCTCGCCCAGCGCGAGGAGTTCGGGCGTCACGGTGCGGGCCACGGCGGCCACCCGCACGCCCTCCTCGACCAGGCGCCGCACGACGGCGAGCCCGATGCCCTTGCTCGCACCGGTCACCAGGGCGGTCCTGCCGGTCAGCCGAAGGTCCACGATGATTCCTTTCTGGAACTCTAGTTACAGAATTTGGGTAAAAAAACACACTCAGAGCAGGCGCAGCGCGGTGTCGGCGAGCCGCGACAGGCGCGCGGGGTCGGGATCGGCCTTGGCGAGCACGCGGATGCCGTTGATCGTCGCGAGCAGGGCTGAGGCCAGCGCCGCGGCGTCGGCCTCGCGGTCGATCTCCCCCGCGAGCTGGCCTTCCTCGATGGCGCCGCGGAAGGCGGCCTCCTGGCGGTCGAACACCCGCCGCACCAGGTGGCCGACGATCTCGTCGGTGCCGCCGAACTCCACCGCCGCGTTGGCGATCATGCAGCCACGGCCGCCGGAGTCCCGCAACGAGGCCGTCACCACCAGGTCCAGCGCCGCCCGGATCCGGTCACGGGCCGGGCCGTGGCCGTCCAGGACCTCGATCAGCCGCGCGGTCTCGCTCTCCTGGTAGCGGCGCAGCGCCCGCTCGTACAGGGCATGCTTGCTGGTGAAGGCGTTGTAGAGGCTGCCACGGCCAATGCCCAGCGCGTCCACGAGCTGCTGAGGAGTGGTCCCGGCGTAGCCGTTGGTCCAGAAGACCTGCATCGCCGCGTCCACGGCCGCCTCGGTGTCGAAGCTCTTCGCCCTGGCCATGGAGCGAGGCTAGCCAGTTCTGGAACCACAAGTCAAGAACTGGCTAGTGGCGCGGCGGTGCCGCGTCCCGCTGGCCCCATGTCATGAAGGTGCGGCGGATTCATGTGGTGGTTGCAACGGGGGGTTGGTGTGACAGTACCCGGGTCAGGGACTGGGCAGGGGTCAGCATGCCCAGGGTCTCGCGGGGGCGGCTGTTGAGCTGGGCGGCTACCGTGGCGAGGTCCTCGGCGGTGTGGACCGCCAGGTCGGTGCCTTTGGGGAAGTACTGGCGTAGCAGGCCGTTGGTGTTCTCGTTCGACCCGCGTTGCCAGGGTGAGCGCGGGTCGCAGAAGTAGATCGCCATGTCCGTGGCCAGGGTGATCTCGGCGTGTCGGGCCATCTCGGTGCCCCGGTCCCAGGTCAGGGACCGGCGCAGCTGGGTCGGCAGGGACCGGATGGCCTCGATCATCCGGTCCCGCACCGCGATCGCGTCATGCCCGTTCGGTAGGTGCAGCAGCAGGCAGAACCGGGTGGAGCGCTCGACCAGGGTGCCGATCGCTGACCGATTGCCACGCCCCAGGATCAGGTCACCTTCCCAGTGACCAGGCACTCGACGGTCATCGGCCTCCGGCGGGCGCTGGGCGATCGGTACCAGGTCGGGGATCCGTGACGAGCGGGCCGCGGCCTGGGTCTGCCGGGTGGGCTTGCGTAGGTCCCGCCCGGTCCGCAGGCACACCGCCAACTCCCTGCGCAGCGCACCCCGGCCCTGGACGTAGATCGACTGGTAGATCGTCTCGTGGGACACCCGCATCTCCGGCCGGTCGGCGAACACTGTGTTCAGTGTGAGCGCGATCTGCCGTGGTGACCATCGTTGTAGCAGCGCGGTCTGCACCCAGTCACGCAGCTCGGGGTGGGCTGCCAGTTTCGCGGTCTTGGGTCGGCGGGCGCGCTCGCGCGCGGCCCGGTCCGCGGCCACGGCCCGGTAGCGGTGGCGGCCGCCGTTGTTGTCGACCTCGCGTTTGATCGTGGACGGGCTGCGTCCCAGATCGGCGGCGATGCGACGGTAGGGGCGCCGGGCGGTCAGGCCACGGGAGATCTCCTCGCGCTCGCACAAGGACAGGAACCGGTTCGACAGTGGGCGGGGTGCGTTACCGATCACCCCGCCAGCCTGCCGGAACCAGGCCGGGCCGGGCCCGTGGCTGATCCCCGCCGCGTGGCACGCCTGCCGCAGCGACAGTCCGCTACGGATACCGTCCCAGAACGTGATCCGCACAGCGCGGGGTAGCTGGGCCCGTCCAGTCATCACCACTCCACTCGGTCACCAGGGGTGTTGCAACCACCCCCTGAACCCAAGCTGTGTCCGTGACTACGAACGACTTCCACACCACCACGAAGCGATGGTCCGCTGGGCCATGATCCGCATCACCAGCCGCCGATTGACACAGACCCTGTAGATCAGAAACGGGCACTTAGAGTGAGTGCAACTCGTCCATTTCTGTCCATGTCGATCATGTCCAGTGGTGTCCATTCAATCCCCACGGCTGATCACAAAGCCCTATGTTGAGACCTGTCTCTGAGAGGCTCTCGCTGATCAGTACACACGTCCTGGAGCCTGCTGTGGACCGGTTGAGCACAGGATGGGCGGCGGTTCCTGTTCCAGCAGGACCGCGCCCCATGTCAGGGCCGCACCGTTGGACGGTGCGGCCCTGACTCGTTTCCCACCCGATCCGCCGTGGCCGACCACACCGCGCACGGGACAACGTCGAACGGCCCTACCAGGTGCTGCGGCGGCGGCTCGGCGCCGTCCCGACCGGCTCGGTGATCACCGCCGTGGCCACGCTGCGCCAGACCGGCCTGCTGTGGCCATCCAGTGGCTGCCCCCACAGAATCAGGATCATGAGTACCGGCGGGGGCGATCAGGACGACGAGTTGACGCGGTTGCGGCGGGCTGTGGCGGGTATGCGTCGGGCGATGGACTCGCGGTCGGTGATCGAGCAGGCCATCGGCGTGCTCGCCGGGGCCCACGGCATCGACCCCGACACCGCCTTCGAGCACCTGGTGCGCCTGTCCCAGCACCACAACATTCAAGCTGACACGGATGGCCGTGGTGCTGGTCGAGCTGACCGCCGAGGCCGGGCCGGCCACCGCCACCGCCACCGCGGTGATCCACCGCCTGGAGTCCGCCGACCCGCTGATCGAGCGGGCCGTCGAGGCCAACAGCGCACGCGGCGCGGACTGGGACCGGCAGCTGCCCGGCCCGGTGGTCGCGGCCGCCCGCACCCTGGCCGACGCCCACGACGCGTTCCCCCTCGGCGACACCGCGACCCCGGACACCGCCGCGCGAGACCGGCTGATCGCCGCGCGCACCACGCTGTACACCGAACTGATCCGCCTGGGCTGGGTCCCACCCCTGCCGGTACCCGAGGAGCTCGCCGACTTCCTCGGCGAGGACCACCCCCAGGACTGAAGCTCCACTCCACGCCGGAGCGGTGTGATCGTCGGGGACCGGGGTACCCGCCCGTGTGGTGGCCGACGGTGAATGGAGCTGGACGCTTATCCCCGTCGCCCACCCGGCGACCGGTGGTCAGCTCCCCGGCCTGCAGCAGACCCGGCCCGCACCCGTCGCCACCCCAACCACCGGTCCCGGCCGACGAACCGCGCACCGCTCCCCCACTGCTCAGGCCACTCGTGTGGGTGGCCTGACCTGCGCGGTTCGTCGGCCGGTCCTGGATGACCCGCTCGACGGCGTACCGGCCGAACTGGTCGCCTACCTGGCCGAGCAATTGGACATCGCTGACCCGTCGTGCGTGAAGTCCTACGAGGAACGGGAAAAGACCCGGTTCGAGCATCTCCGGGAGATCCGCGCCGCCGATCGGTGACGGGGAGTGCGCCGAGGTCGAGGCCGAGCTGGGCACGTGGATCGACGGCTGGGCCTGGACCACCGGCGACGGGCCGAAGGCGCTGTTCGACGCGAGCGTGGGCTGGCTGCGGAACGCCGCGTGCTGCTGCCCGGCGTGACCACACTGGTCCGGCTGGTTGCCAGCCGCCGGACGCGGGGCACCCAGCGGCTGTGGGAGATTCTGTGCGACCTGCTCACCGACGCCCAGGAGCTGTGCTTGACGCGCTGCTGGAGATCGGCGAGGGCCAGCGCAGGTCCCGGCTGGACACGCTGCGCCGGTGCGGTCGGCGCCCTGACCACCGTCCCCGTGTGGCTGCTCGCCAGTCTCGACGTCACCGTTCCGTCCGAGGTGCCACCGCCTTCACGGCCCTGCTCATGTTTGGCGCCGCCTACCTCAGGTCTGAGCGCCTCACAGGCCAGTGCGCCAGACGACGGTGCCGCTGTCTGCTCCTGAGTGCTCGGCGCAGACCGCGCAGGACGGCGACCACCGAGGGGGACAGTGTCGGAACCAGTACCCGAACGGCAAACAAAGAACCGCCTTCAGATACGAAATCCACCCGCTTAACATTTGACAATATCTAGTCTGATTGGATGATCATTTGTCAGGTAGAGACAAAGAGCGCGTACAGCCTTGCTGAACATCACGCCCCATGGCATAGTCAAAATGTGACGCGATGACGTCACCGGGCGGCATGGTTGCCAATGGGGGTTGCGTGTTTCTCGGCCTGTCTCCATAGTCGAGCTCAGGCATGGCGCGGATTCTACGAATAGCGTTCGAGGCGGCTCTGCGCGGCGAACCTGTTTCCCCATCTATCGCGACCCGACTGCCGCACGTGTGCGTAACTACTTCCGTGTACATGAA
>JACJID010000008.1 GCA_014138725.1 Kutzneria viridogrisea
GCCGGACGCGGGCGTGCTCGTCGGTGATGCCGGAGAACCAGGTCATCAGCAGGTGCCCGCCCGCGGCCACGTACTGATCGAACGATCGTGCGTTCTCATCGCTGACCAGGTAGAGCGCGGGCACGACCACCAGCGGGTAGCGGCCCAGGTCGGCGGAGGGCGGCACCACGTCCACGGTGATCCCGGCCTGCCACAGCGCCCGGTACACCCCGAGGACCGCCTCGTGGTAGCGGAAGTCCTGGGTGGGGTGGGCGGGCTGCTCGGCGGCCCACCCGGCCTGGAAGTCGAACACCAGCGCGGCCTGGGCGTCCACAGTGGACCCGACCAGTTCCGCGCAGCGCCGGTAGGCGGCGCCGAGCTCGCACACCTCACGGAACACGCGGGTGTCGGAGCCCGCGTGCGGCAGCATCGCCGAGTGGTAGCGCTCGGCACCGGCCCGCGAGGCGCGCCACTGGAAGAACAGCGTGCCGTCCGCGCCGCGCGCCACGTGGGACAGGGAGTTGCGGGCCAGCTCACCGGGTTGCTTGGCGCGGTTGCGGGGCTGCCAGTTGACCGCCGAGGTGGAGTGCTCCATCAGCAGCCACGGCTTGCCGCCGGCCAGTCCGCGCACGAGGTCGGCGGACAGCGCCAGCTCCACGTGCCGCTGCTCGTCCTCGGCACGGGTGTAGTGGTCGTTGGACACGAAGTCGACCTCACGCGCCCAGGACCAGTAGTCCAGCGCGCCGAAGGTCCAGCCCGCCATGAAGTTCGTGGTGACCGGCACGTCGGGGGTGATCGCGCGCAGCACGTCCCGCTCGGCCACGAACAGCTCCAGCAGGGTGTCGCTGCCGAACCGGTCGAAGTCCAGCAACTGCCCGGGGTTGCCGTAGGTCGGCGTCACCCTCGGCGGCTGGACCAGGGCCCAGTCCGAGTAGTGCTGGCTCCAGAAGGCGGTGCCCCATGCCTCGTTCAGTGCGGCCAAGTCCTTGCTGTAGCGGGCTTTCAGCCACTCGCGGAAGGCCTCGGCGCAGCGCTGGCAGTAGCAGCGCCGCACGTGGCAGCCGTACTCGTTGTTGACGTGCCAGGCCGCCAGCGCCGGGTGTTCGGCGTAGCGCAGCGCCAACTTCTCAGCCAGGGCAACGGACTTCTCGCGGTAGACCGGGGAGTTCGGGCAGTACTCCTGGCGTGAGCCGTGGCTGAACCGCACCCCGTCCTCGCGCACCGGCAGCACCTCGGGGTACCGGTGGGTGAGCCAGGGCGGCGGTGAGGCGGTGGCGGTGGCCAGGTCGACCCGGATGCCGCCTTCGTGCAGCAGGTCCAGCACGCGGTCGAGCCAGCCGAACTCGTAACGGCCCTCCTCGACCTCCAGCAGGGCCCAGGAGAAGATGCCCACGCTGACCAGGTTGACCCCGGCTTCGCGCATCAGGGCCAGGTCCTGGGCCCATACCTGCTCAGGCCACTGCTCCGGGTTGTAGTCCGCACCCCAGCAGAGGCCAGGCACACGCTTCGGCCACCCGGTCACGCTCGCCAGGGTGGCGCACAGATACACCAAACGTCAACACAGTCAAACACAGCCCATGTTAATAACTGTGCGCCCCGTCACAGTTACCAACCGCAGTCACTCCTCGAAAAGGCTGCTCTAGCTGGAGTAACCCGATTCGGAAGGGTATTGACAACCGGTGTGACGAGTACAACATTGTGCGCAACTTTGTTTGAGTACGTTGGTTCCACTCACCCGGAGGAGGGGCTCGATGGTGCGCCCGAGACCCATGCCCACACTGGACCGCAGGACCGCGCTCAAGGCGCTGCTGGCCGCCACGGGGCTGGCCGCCACGCCCGGACTGGCCGCCTGCGGCTCCGGTGCCGCGGGCTCCGACGCCAAGTCCGTCACGTTCGGCTCGAACTACTCCGACGCGGTGCCCCGGCAGGCGATCGCCGCGGTGCTGGACGGGTTCAAGGCCAAGTCGGGGCTCGGGCTGTCGATCAACACCAAGGACCACGAGACCTTCCAGCAGCAGATCAACAACTACCTGCAGGGCCACCCGGACGACGTCTACACCTGGTTCGCGGGCTACCGGATGCGCTTCTTCGCCGCGAAGGGCCTGGCCACCGACATCTCCGACCTGTGGGGACAGCTCGGCGACAACTACACCGCGGCGCAGCGCGAGGCCTCCACCGGGGACGACGGCAAGCAGTACTTCGTGCCGTTCTACTCCTACCCCTGGGCGCTGTTCTACTCCAAGAGCACCTGGAGCAAGCACGGCTACCAGGTGCCCAAGACCTTCGACGAGCTGATCGCACTGGGCACCAGGATGCGCGCCGACGGGCTGGTCGCGCTCGCGGCGGGGCAGAGCAACGGCTGGCCCCAGCTGGGCACCTTCGACCAGCTCAACTTCCGCACCAACGGCTACGAGTTCCACAAGAGCCTGATGGCGGGCAAGGAGGACTGGAAGGGCGCCAAGGTCCGCGCCGTCTTCGACAACTGGAAGCGCTTGCTCCCGCTGTACCAGGACAACGCGCTGGGCCGGAAGTGGGAGGAGGCCGCGCAGGGCGTGCTCGCGGGCACCTCGGGCATGATGCTGATCGGCTCGCAGCAGATCGGCCAGCAGTTCGCCAAGAAGCTGGACGACCTGGACTTCTTCGCCTTCCCGGAGATCGACCCGAGCTTCGGCACCGACACCGTGGAGGCCCCGATCGACGGCTTCATGCTGTCGCGGAAGGCGGCCAACCTCGACGGCGGTCGCAAGCTGCTCGCCTACCTGTCCACCCCCGAGGCGCAGCTGACCTACCTCAAGAGCGACCCCACCTCCATCGCCGCGAGCTCCAAAGTGGACGAAGGCGGCTACAACGAGCTCCAGCGCAAGTGCGTGGAGTTCGTCCGCAACGCCAAGCACATCACGCAGTTCCTCGACCGGGACACCGATCCGGGCTTCGCCGGTGACGCCATGACCAACGGCATCAACAGCTTCCTGCAGAAGCCGAACGAGGTCGACTCCGTGCTCAGCGGCATCGCCGAGCAGGCAAAGTCGATCTTCGCGAAGTAGCGGCCGTGCGCAACAGGAACAGGGCCACCGCGCTGGCCGGTGGCGACCGGCTGGTCGTCGCACTGATGCTGGGCATCCCGACCCTGCTGCACGTGGCGCTGGTCTGGCTGCCCGCGCTGGCCTCGGTCGGGCTGTCGTTCACCGAGTGGGACGGCATCGGCGGGCTGGCCGACATCCACTGGGTTGGCGTGCAGAACTACGTGGACATCTTCACGCACTACCCGAGGTTCTGGCCCGCACTGCAACACAACCTGGTGTGGCTGCTGTTCCTCATCGTGCTGCCCACCGGGTTCGGGCTGCTGCTCGCGGTGCTGCTGGACCGCAGGCTGCGCTTCGGCGCGCTCTACCAGAGCGTGCTGTACCTGCCGATGGTGCTCTCGCTGGCCCTGGTCGGCTTCATCTGGCAGTTGGTCTACCAGCCCGACCAGGGCCTGCTGAACAACCTCGCCGGGCTGCACGTGAACTGGCTGGGCGACCCGGACATCAACCTGTACGCGGTGCTGGTGGCCGCGGGCTGGCGGCACGCGGGCTACGTGATGCTGCTGTTCCTGGCCGGGCTCAAGGCGATGGACCCGGCGCTGAAGGAGGCCGCGGCACTGGACGGGGCCAACTCCTGGCAGACCTTCTGGCGGGTGACCCTGCCGGTGCTGCGGCCGATCACGATCATCGTGCTGGTGGTGACGGTGATCGAGGCGCTGCGGGCCTACGACATCGTCTACATCCTCAACAAGGGCCGCAACGGGCTGGAACTGCTGTCCATCCTGATCACCGACAACATCATCGGCGAGGCGAGCCGGATCGGCTGGGGCTCGGCGCTGGCCGTGGTGCTGCTGGCGATCTCGCTCGGGTTCATCATCACCTACCTGGTGCAGGTGTTCCGCAGGGAGGAACGCTCGTGAGCACGCTGCGACCGAACGCGGGCCGCGTCGCCCTGCACACGTTCCTGGTCCTGACCTGCCTGGTGTGGCTGGCCCCGCTGCTGTGGGCGGTGTTCGCCTCGCTGCGCGGCTACGCCGACACCGCCACGCACGGCTACTTCTCCTGGCCGTCCACGCTGACCCTGGACAACTTCGCCAACGCCTGGACCCAGGCGGACCTGCCGCACTACTACCTGAACACGCTGTTCGTGGCCGTGCCCGCGGTGCTGGTCACCCTGCTGTTCAGCTCGCTGGTGGCCTTCGTGCTGTCCCGCTTCAGCTTCCGGTTCAACCTGCTGCTGCTCATGCTGTTCACCGCGGGCAACCTGTTGCCGCAGCAGGTGATCGTCGTGCCGCTGTACCGGCTGTACCTGCTCACCCCGCTGCCGGGCTGGCTGTCCGACAGCGGTTACCTGCTGGACTCCCAGTTCGGCCTGGTGCTGATCCACGTGGCCTTCCAGAGCGGTTTCTGCACGTTCGTGCTGAGCAACTACATGAGGACCATCCCGCACGAGCTGACCGAGGCCGCCAGGGTGGACGGGGCCGGGGTGTTCCGGCAGTACTGGCAGGTGGTGCTGCCGCTGTGCCGCCCCGCGCTGGCCGCGCTGGCGACCCTGGAGTTCACCTGGGTCTACAACGACTTCCTGTGGGCGATCGTGCTGATCCAGACCGGTGACCGGATGCCGATCACCTCGGCGCTGAACAACCTGGGTGGGCAGTTCTTCACCGACAACAACCTGGTCGCGGCCGGGTCGTTGCTGGCGGCACTGCCCACCCTGGTGGTGTTCTTCGCACTGCAACGGCAGTTCGTCGGCGGCCTGACCCTGGGCTCAACCAAGGGGTGAGGCGGCCGGGGTCGGGCGCCCGGGCAACCTGATGGTCATCAGCGCGCCGCCCTCGGGTGCCCGGCCCGCGAACACCGTGCCGCCGTGCCGGTGCACGGCCTGCGCCACGATGGCCAGCCCCAGCCCGGAACCGGGCAGGGTGCGCGCCTCCGAGGACCGGTAGAACCGCTCGAACACGTGCGGCAGGTCGGCCTCGGCGATGCCCGGCCCGCTGTCGGCCACCTCGATCAGCATCGCCCCGTCGGTGGTGGAGCGCATCGTCAGCCGCACCACCCCGTCGGAGGGGCTGAACTTGATGGCGTTGTCCAGCAGGTTGAGCACGGCCCGCTCCAGGGCGTGTGCCTCACCGAGCAGGAACCACGGTTGCAGCTGCACCTCGAGGCCCACGCCCGAGCCGCGCCTGCGGGCCCGGTCCAGCGCCCGCTCGACGATCTCCACCAGCTCCACCGGCTCGTGCACGGCCTGCGGGGCGTCCTCGCGGGCCAGCTCGACCAGGTCGCCGATCAGCGTGGTCATCTCGGCGATCTGCGCCCGCACGTCGTCGTAGATCTCTGCGCGGTCCTGCTCGGACAGCGTTGGTGCGCCAGGCTTCTCCGAGGCGAGCAGCAGTTCCAGGTTGGTACGCAAGGAGGTCAGCGGGGTGCGCAGCTCGTGACCGGCGTCGCCGACCAGTCTGCGCTGCCGCTCCTGGGACTCCGCCAGCGCGCCGAGCATCGCGTTGAAGCTGGTGGTCAGCAGCGCGAGCTCGTCGTCCCCGGACACCGGTATGGGCGTGAGGTCACCCGTGGCGGCCACCCGCTCGGTGGCCTGCCGCAGCCTGCTCACCGGGCGCAGACCGCCCTGGGCCACGGCGGTGCCCGCCAGCGCGGCGACCAGTACCCCGCCCAGCCCGACGAAGACCAGCACCAGGCTGAGCTTCTTCAGCGTGTTCTCCACCTGGTCCAGCGGTTCGGCCACCACCAGCGCCGTGCCCTGGGTGAAGGGCACGGCCACGATCTCGTAGCCCCCGTACTCGCGGCTGGAGACCTCGGAGCTGCCCGAGGCCACTGCCTTCTCACCGGCACCGAGCCAGCCGTGGTTGAGCCGCATCGGCATGGGCACGTTGGCGTAGGAGGACCCCTTGGAGTCCACCACGTCCACGTGGACCTCCTCCAGCGGGAAGAGGTTGTTCACGTCCACCCGCGGCCCGCTGCTGCCCGACAGCGACTTGCTCAGTGCCTGCACCCGCACGATCAGGCTCTCCCTGGCCTGGGCGTACAGGTTCTGGCTCACGGTGAAGTAGGCGCCGATGGACACCAGTGCCACCGCGCCCGCCACGCAGAACGCGGTGAGCAGGGTCACCCTGGAGCGCAGCGAGATCCGCTGGCTGCGCTTGCGGGGGCGCAACTGCTCCACGGGCACGCCGTGCACCTCGGGGTACTCGGTCGCGGTCACGGAGGGGTCTCCCGCAGCACGTAGCCCACGCCGCGCACCGTGTGCAGCAGGCGCGGTTCACCCTCGGCCTCGGTCTTGCGGCGCAGGTAGCCCACGTAGACCTCCAGCGCGTTGCCCGAGGTCGGGAAGTCGTAGCCCCAGACGTCCTCCAGGATGCGGCCCCTGGTCAGCACCTGCTTGGGGTGCGCCAGGAACAGCTCCAGCAGGCTGAACTCGGTGCGGGTCAGGCTGATCGGCCGCTCGCCGCGGCGCACGTCGCGGGTGCCCGGGTCCAGCTCCAGGTCGGAGAAGCGCAGGGTCGGGGCGGTGCCCAGCTTGGCGTTGTCCTCGTCGGTGACCGCCCTGCGCAGCAGCGCGCGCAGTCTGGCCAGCAGCTCCTCCAGCGCGAAGGGCTTGGGCAGGTAGTCGTCGGCGCCCGCGTCCAGCCCGGCCACCCGGTCGGACACCGCGTCGCGCGCGGTGAGCACCAGGATGGGCAGGTCGTCACCGGTGCCGCGCAGCCTGCGGCACACCTCGAGTCCGTCCAACCGGGGCATCATCACGTCGAGGACCATGGCGTCGGGCCGCTGCTCCGTGACCGCCTGCAACGCCTGTTGGCCGTCACCGGCCAGTTCGACCTGATAGCCGTTGAACTGCAGCGAGCGACGGAGCGACTCGCGCACGGCCCGGTCGTCGTCCACTACGAGGATGCGCATGAAGTCAGTGTTACGTGCGGGCCTGAGAGGCGCCTGAGAAGGGTCCAAGCGCAAGCCGTGCATTTTCGGGTGACGAGGTCAGGGGCGCGCACTACCCTGGGTACGTGGTCATCTGACGAACCCTCCGCACCCAGTGCCCTTACGAGTGTTCGGGATCAGATGACGTCTCAGTTGGCCCTTCGGGGTGTCCGCAAGTCCTTCCAGGACCGAGTCGTGCTCGACCAGGTCAGCCTCACCGTGCGCCCAGGCGAGCACGTGGGGGTGGTCGGCGAGAACGGGGCGGGCAAGTCCACCCTGCTGCGCCTGATCACCGGGCTGGAGCGGCCCGACTCCGGTGAGGTCACCGTGCACGCCGGGGGCGGCACCGGCCACCTCGGACAGACCCTGGAGCTGCCCGACCACGCCACGGTCGCGCGGGCGGTGGACGTGGCGCTGGCCGACCTGCGCGAGCTGGAGCGGGCGCTGCGCGCGGCGGAGGCGGGGCTGGCCGACTCCGGGGAGCGCGGGCTGGCCGAGTACGGGGACCTGCTGGCGGCCTTCGAGGCGCGCGGGGGCTACCAGGCCGACGCGCGGGTGGACGCCGCGCTGCACGGGCTCGGGCTCGCCTGGCTGCCGCGCGACCGGGAGCTGGGCAGCCTGTCCGGCGGGGAGCGGCCGAGGCTGGCCCTGGCCTGCCTGGTGGCCGCGGCGCCGGAGCTGATGCTGCTCGACGAGCCGACCAACCACCTCGACGCCGCGGCGATGACCTGGCTGGAGGACCGGTTGCGGGCGCACCGGGGCACGGTCGTCGCGGTCTCGCACGACCGGGTGTTCCTGGACCGCGTGGCCACGGCGATCATCGAGGTGGACGCCGAGCGCCGGACCGTGACCCGCTACGGCGGGGGCTACGCGGGCTTCCTGGCCGAGAAGGCCGCGGCCAGGCACCGCTGGGAGCTGGCCCACCAGCAGTGGTGCGAGCAGGTCGGGGAGCTGACCGAGCGGGCTGCGACCACCGCGCGCCAGGTGGGCTACGGCCGGCGCAGGGACGGCAACAAGGCGGGGTTCGACCGGCACGGGGCCCGGGTGCAGAACACCATCTCGCGGCAGGTCCGCAACGCCCAGGAGCAGTTGCGCAGGCTCACCGCGCAGCCGGTGCCGCGCCCGCCGGACCCGCTGCGGTTCCGCGCGGAGGTGGGCGACGCGGGCCGCGCGGGGGTGCTGGGCAGCCTGCGGGGTGTGCGGGTCGGCGACCGGTTGGACGTGCCGGAGCTGGAGATCAGCTCCGGGGACCGCCTGCTGCTGCACGGCCACAACGGGGCGGGCAAGTCCACGCTGCTGCGGGTGCTGGCCGGTGCCCTGGAACCGGATCGCGGCCAGGTGCACCGCGCGGGCCGGTTCGGCTACCTGCCGCAGGAGGTGCCGCTGGCCCGGCCCAGGCGCAGCGTGCTGGCCACCTTCGCGCAAGGCCTGCCCGGTGTGCCCGAGGAGCACGCGGAGCGCCTGCTCGGGCTGGGCCTGTTCCGGCCGGAGGACCTGTCGGTGCCCACGGGTGTGCTGTCCGTGGGCCAGCGGCGCAGGCTGGCCCTGGCCCGGCTGGTGGTACGCGAACTGGATCTGCTGTTGCTGGACGAGCCGACCAACCACCTGTCGCTGACCTTGGTGGAGGAGCTGGAGCGGGCCCTGTCCGGGTACCGGGGCGCGCTGGTGGTCGTCTCGCACGACCGCTTGCTGCGCAGCAGGTTCACCGGCGAGCAGCGGGAAATGCGCGCGGGCCGGCTCCTCGCGTGATCAGGCCTTGGGCACCGGCGCGTTCCAGCGCCGCCACAGCGCCAGCAGCCTGATCGTCACGACCAGGGTGGCGCCGACCACGGTCCCCCACAGCTCGGGCAGTCCCAGCCAGGCGCCCACCGCCACCACCACGGCCCCGGCCAGTGCCGCCACGGCGTAGATCTCCTTGCGCAGCACCATGGGGATCTCCCGCAGCAGTACGTCGCGCAGCGCCCCGCCGCCGATGCCCGCGGTCATGCCGATCAGGCAGGCGGTGTACGCGGGCACGCCGTGTTGCAGGGCCGTGGTGGTGCCCGCCGTGACGACGAGCCCCAGCCCCACCGCGTCGGCCAGCTGCATGGCCACCCGCAGCCGGGCCACCTGCGGGTGCGCCCAGAACACCAGCAGCCCGCTCAGCGCGGGCACCAGCAGGTACGGCCAGCTGCGCAGGGTGGTCGGCGGGTGCACGCCGAGCAGCAGGTCGCGCATGATGCCGCCGCCCAGTGCGGTGGTCATGGCGAGGACGACAACGCCGAACACGTCGAGCCGGGCACGCACCGCGGCCAGGCCGCCAGAAGCCGCGAAGGCCACTAGCCCGATCAGCTCAAGCACCACGGCTGGCAGCGTACGGGCAGGCCGTGACCGGTGGAGAGGCACAGCTCACACCGGGACTGCTCTGCGTGACTATCGGTCCTACGATCCGTGAATGCCCGTCGCCGAACGGATCAGTGCAGGTGACGGGCACCCACGCGGTGTTTGCCCCACGCGAACCGGCTGGTCCGGTTGGGCCTGACAGGACAATGAGGACATGAGGATCATCCTGGTGCGGCACGCGGAAAGCCTCGGCAACGTGGACGAACTGGCCTACTGCCGCATCCCGGACCACGCGCTGCCGCTGACCGCGCGCGGGGAGCAGCAGGCGGTGGACATCGGCCCGCGGATCCGCGCCCTGCTCGGCACCGGCCCGATCGCGGTGTACGTGAGCCCGTACCTGCGCACCAGGCAAACCCTGCAACTGATGGAGATCGACGACCTCGCGGACCGCATCGTCGCCGAGCCGAGGCTGCGCGAGCAGGACTGGGGCAACCTCCAGGACCCGGTGGAGCAGGAGGTGCAGAAGCGCCAGCGGCACGAGTTCGGGCACTTCTTCTACCGGCTCGCGCACGGCGAGTCCGGGGCGGACGTGGACGACCGGGTCGCCAGCTACCTCGCCGAGCTGGAACTGCGCATGCTGCGCCAGTCCTCGCACCCGACCACGGTGCTGGTCGTCTCGCACGGGCTGGCGATGCGCCTGCTGTGCCGCAGGCTGTTCTCCTGGAGCATCGAGCTGTTCGAGTCGCTGTCCAATCCGAACCACTGCGAGTTCCGCGTGCTGGAGCGGGACGAGCAGGGGGTGTGGAGCATCGACCGGCCGTTCACCCAGTGGCGCCAGTCCCCCGACGGTTCCACGCAGAAGACCTCCGTGCGCTGAGCCGGTGTCGCGCGCCGGGCGGCACGCGACACCGGTCGCTCAGCCGAGCAATCCGCGCTGGTAGGCGGCGACCAGCTTGCGCGGCACCAGGATCCGCTTGCCGCGCACCACGATCGGCACCAGGTCGGGGGCCTGCGCCTTCCACTGGGACCGGCGGTGGCGGGTGTTGCTGCGCGAGGTCTTGCGCTTGGGCACTGCCATGTCAGCGATCCCCCCGCCTACCGTAGCGGCGGTGGAACTTCTCCACGCGGCCCGCGGTGTCCATGACGCGTTGCGCGCCGGTCCAGAAGGGGTGCGAGTCGGCGGTGACGTCCACCAGCAGCAGCGGGTAGGTGTTGCCGTCGGTCCACTCGATCGTCTTGTCCGAGGTGGCCGTGGACCGCGTGAGGAACGCGGTCCCCGTGGCGGCGTCCTTGAACACCACCGGGTGGTAGTCGGGGTGGATGCCCGGCTTCATCGGTTCTGGTCCTTCCTGTTGCCCGCGACGCTGTCGTCGCTGGTCTCGCGGTCCTCGCAGGGGTCGACGTGCCAGGAGCCGAACGGGTCGGGGTAGGCGTCCCAGGCCGAGGAGCCCTCGGCCAGCTCGGCGTCGGTGAGCAGCGCCCCATGCAGTGCCGCGCTGATGTCCTGCCCGCTGGCCTCGTGCGCGACGACCACCAGCTCCTGCGCGCGGTCCCCGTAGTAGGGGGCCCAGTTCAGCGCGGCCATCGCCCGCCGGTCGGCGTCCACCCCAGCCCAGTCCTCGGGGTCCAGGGCCGCCAGCCACGGCCCGGCGTGCCCCACGCGCAGCCCGCCGCCCGCGGATTCCAGCCACAGCGCCACATCGGGTTGGCTGGCCACCCAGACCCGGCCGCGCGTGCGGATCACGCCGTCCAGCAGCACGTCGAGCGTCTCGTGCAGTCGTTCGGGGTGGAACGGCCTGCGCTGGCTGAACAGCACCACCGACACCCCGCTGTCCGGCTCCAACGGTGGTTCGCCGCGCAACAGCGGGCCGTGCGGGCTGTCCAGCCGCCCGCGGCGGGCCTGCTCGGGAATCGCCCCCAGCCACTGCAAGCCGCCCAGCGGGGCGCGCACCGCCGTGGGCGCCAGCCGGTCCAGCACCGCGTGCAGCCGGGCGGTCTCCCAGGCGCCCGCCGCCGCACCGCTGATCACCAGCACGTCGGCGAACTCGGTCTGCCCCACGACCACCTGTGCGACCGTTCGTTCGTCGTCGGCGCTGGCGGCCAGCCCGCGCTCGGCGAGCGGTTCGTCCCCCTCGGCGTCGGCCAGCCAGGTCGCCGCGTCGATCGCCGTGACCACCGCCTCGACCCGGGCGACGGCCTCGGTGGTGCGCTCGCCGACCACGACGTGCCGCAGCGCCCAGCAGATCGCCTCCGGCTCCAGCGCGGGGTCCAGGTGCAGCACGATGCGCCGCACGTCCTCGCGGGCGGCCAGGGTGTGCACCAGCGGCAGCAGGTCCTCGCGCAGCGTGCAGGAGACGCAGCCGTGCGCGAGTTCCAGCACGACCGTTCGATCGGTCCTGCCGTGCCGCAGCCGCCGCCGCACCACGCCCTCGGTGATCCGCCGCAGGTCGTGGTGCACCACGAAGGTGCCCTCCTGCGCGGTGAGCAGCTCCTCGGCAACCTGGCTGGCCGCGGTCGCGGCCAGGCCGCCGACCAGCAGCAGCGGGACACGGCGGTCCTCGGACACAGCCCCTCCTAACGGGAACGATTTCCATCTTCGTCAGGCGCACGCTACCCTGCCGGACAAGATTTGTGAAAACGGATGTCGTTACCAAGTGAGGAAGGAGGGTCATGTCCGCTCGGTGTCAGGTGACCGGCCGCGAGCCCGGTTTCGGCAAGCAGGTCTCCCACTCCCACCGGCGCACCTCGCGCCGCTGGCTGCCCAACGTGCAGCGCCGCCGCTACTGGCTGCCCTCGGAGGGCCGCTGGGTCTCGTTGCGGGTGTCGGTGAAGGGCATCAAGACCATCGACCGGTGCGGCATCGAGTCCGTGGTGGCCCAGCTGCGGGCGCGGGGGGTGCAGGTCTAGTGGCGCGCAACGAGGTGCGGCCGATCGTCAAGCTCCGGTCGACCGCGGGCACCGGCTACACGTACGTGACCCGCAAGAACCGGCGCAACGACCCGGACCGCATGGTGCTGCGCAAGTTCGACCCGGTGGTGCGCAGGCACGTGGACTTCAAGGAGGAGCGCTGATGGCCAAGAAGTCCAAGATCGCCAAGGACGCGCAGCGCCGCGCGGTGGTCGACCGGTACGCGCAGCGGCGGGCCGAGCTCAAGCTCGTGCAGGGCTCGGCGAGTGCCAGCCAGGCCGAGCGCGAGGCCGCGGGCCTGGCCCTGCAGAAGCTGCCGCGCGACGCCAGCCCCACCCGGTTGCGCAACCGGGACGCCGTGGACGGCAGGCCGCGCGCGTACTTCCGCAAGTTCGGGCTGTCCCGGCTGCGGCTGCGCGAGAAGGCGCACCGCGGCGAGCTGCCCGGTGTCAGCAAGTCCAGCTGGTGAGGAGAACGACCGTGGCCAAGCTCGACCGCCGCCCGCCCAAGCGCAAGGTCAACCTGCTCAGGCGCGAGGGCGTCACCGTGGTGGACTGGAAGGACGTCACCCTGCTGCGCAAGTTCATCTCCGACCGGGGCAAGATCCGCTCCCGGCGGGTGACCGGGCTGACCCCGCAGCAGCAGAAGCAGGTCGCGACCGCGATCAAGAACGCACGGGAGATGGCCCTGCTGCCCTACCCCGGGGTGGCCGCGCGCTGACCAGGTGGGCCGCCCTGCTGGCCGAGACCGCCACGCCCGCCAGCAGGGCGACCGCCACCAGCACGACCAGGGCCCGCCCGCTCTCGGCGGTCATCGGGATCTCCCCGCGCCGACCGAGCAGGAAGCCCGCCCACAGGCCCCAGCACTGCACGGCGGCCAGCACCGCCCCCGGCACGTTCGTGCAGGCCGCCACGAGGGCCACCGGCACCGCCAGCAGCACCAGTCCGAACTCGGGGTGGTCGGCCGCGCCGAGCACAGCCGCGATCGTCGTGCCGGCGACGCCGGCGCCGAAACCGAGCGCCGCGCCCATGCCTGCGCCGTACCTGGGGATGTCCACCCATCCAGTGCAGCCCATCCCGAGCGGGTCGTCGGCGGTCCTGCCACAGCCTTGACGTGACGCAGGTGACTGTTGACGCGGTCCTGACACCGGCCCCGGCTGAGGCAGGATGGCCGTCCGTGACGCTCTACGACGTGCTGCACCGACGCCGCGACACCCGTGCCGAGTTCACCGGTGAGCCGGTGGACCCCGAGGTGCTGCACAGGGTGCTGTCCGCGGCACATGCCGCCCCCAGCGTGGGGCTGTCCCAGCCCTGGGACTTCGTGCTGGTGGAGGATGCCACCACCCGGCGCGCCTTCCGCGACCACGTGCAGGCCGAGCGCAGCGTGTTCGCCGCCTCCCTGGACGCCGAGCGGGCCGAGGTGTTCTCCCGGATCAAGATCGAGGGCGTGCTGGAGTCCAGCCTGGGCATCGTGGTCAGCTACGACCCGGACCGGGGCTCGCCCGCCGTGCTGGGCAGGCACGCCATCGCCGACGCCGGGCTGTACTCGGTGTGCCTGGCCATCGAGAACCTGTGGCTGGCCGCCACCGCCGAGGGCCTCGGCGTGGGCTGGGTGAGCTTCTACCGGGAGGAGTTCCTGCGCCGCCTGCTCGGCCTGCCCGCCGGGCTGCGGCCCATCGCCTGGCTGTGCGTCGGCCCGGTCCGGGACCTGCCCGGCACCCCCGATCTGGAGCGACACGGCTGGCGCCGACGATTGCCACTCGATGACGTTGTGCACCACGAGAGGTATGGTCAGCGGCCATCCCGGTAGCCTGACCCGGGTCGGACCGGCATCGAGAGAAGCAGGGGACGTCGAGGACTGAAGTGGATCAGGACGATTCGCCCGTAGCGGGTCAGCTCCCGGAGCAGGACCAGCAAGTGCGCCTGCTGCTTCATGCTGGCCGCGTTGCGGACGCGAACACCCTGTTCGACCAGGTCATCTCCCGTGCGCCGGTCGGCGACCGCTGGTCCCGCTCCTACGTGCTGGTCTTCCGGGCGACCATGGCCTGGCGGCTGCGGCGCATCCCGCTCGCCCTGGAACTGGCCGCCGAGGGCTGGACCGATCTGGACTCCGAACGCCCCAAGGGCGTCGCCGCCGCGCGCACCATCAGCATGCTGGGCTACCTGCTGGAGGGCATCGGCCACCGGCGGGCCGCGCTGGACATGATCCGGCTCGCGGTGCACGTGGCCAGGGAGGCCGGGGACCTGCCGACCCTGGCGCAGAGCCTGCAACGGCTGGGCGGCACGCTGAACTTCCGCGCCGTGGACGGCTCCCCGGTCAACGCCGACGAGATCTTCGGCGAGTCCCGCCAGCACCTGGAGGAGGGCCTGTCCCTGGTCGGCCCCGAGGACCCCAGCTACTGGGCGCTGCGCGGGGCCTACAGCCGCGCGCTGGCCGGTACCGGGGACCTGGCCCAGGCCCAGGCGCACGCCACCGAGGTGCTGCGCTCGGGTCGTCAGCGGGAGGACCTGTGGTCGACCTCGGTGGGCAACTGGGTGCTCGCCGCCGTGCACCGCCAGCAGGGCGACCTGGTCACCGCCCGCACCCTGGGCAGCCGCGCGGTGCGGGAGGCCGAGGAGATCAACGACACCTCGCTGCTGCTGCGCTTCTCCCTGGACCTGGCCGCGATCTGCGCCGAGCTGGCGGACCCGGTCGGCGAGGCCGCGGCCCTGCGGCGCAGCGTCAAGGCCAGCCGGGTGGCCGCCGAGACCCTGCAGGAGGGCCTGGGGCAGGCCCTGGAGCAGCGCAGGCTCGCCGTGCAGGCGCAGCGGCTGGCGATGGCCGCGCAGGAGGCCGCCGCCCGCGACCCGCTGACCGGGCTGGCCAACCGCCTCGGCCTGGAGCGCAGCGCCCCCCGCCTGTTGGAGGGGACCGCCGCCAAGGGCCGGGTGCCCTGGCTGGTGCTGGTGGACGTGGACTGGTTCAAGGACGTCAACGACGACGCCGGGCACGCGGCCGGGGACGCCGCCCTGCGGGAGATCGCCCGCCTGCTGCGCCGCGAGTGCCGCAGCGAGGACCTCGTGGCCCGGTGGGCCGGCGACGAGTTCGTGGTGCTGCTCGGGGACGCCTCCGCCAGCGACGTGGGCCCCGCCGTGGCCGAGCGCATCCGCGCCGCCGTGGACCAGCACGAGTGGACCATGGTGCTGGGCACCGCGCGCCGCCCCACGGTGTCCATCGGCGTGGCGGCCGGTCCGGCCAAGCTGGACCAGTTGTTCGCCGCCGCCGACATCGCCCTGTACCGGGCCAAGCGGCAGGGCCGCAACCGGGTCGAGGTGCACGACACCGCCGCCACCAGCCGCCGGGACGGCCAGCACGCCGAGTTGGGCTGAGCCGGGCCGCAAGCCCCGTTGGCTCGCCCGGACCTCGCCCGACCTGGGCGCAAACGTTTGTCCACAGGCGGCGAGTTGTCCACATGTGGATCTTGAGCAAGATCAGGTGTCGGGGGTGGGCGGTAGACTGGTGTCGGGGTCGCCCCCCAGGGGGTGGCGGGGGATGTTCATGGGTTGGTGCTACGCGATGAGGCCGCCGCGGTAGGCGACCAGTGCGGCCTGCACGCGGTTCACGGCGCCGATCTTGCCAAGGACCGAGGACACGTAGCCCTTCACGGTGGCCTCGGACAGGTGCAGGGCGCCACCGATCTCGGCGTTGGACATGCCCTGGCCGATCAGCGTCAGCACCTCGCGCTCCCGCTCGGACAGCGAGGTGAGCAGCCTGCGCGCGGGCTCGGCGGCCCGTTCCCCGTCGGCCACGGCGGCGAGCACCCTGGCGGCGACACCGGGATCGAGCACGGCCCCACCACGGGAGAGGTCGCGCACGGCCTTGACCAGCTGCTCGGGCTCGGTGTCCTTGAGCAGGAAGCCGCTTGCCCCCAGCCGCAGGGCCTCGCTGACGTACTCGTCCACGTCGAAGGTGGTCAGCATGGCCACCCTGGGCGGCTCGGGCAGCGTGCGCAGTCTGCGCAGCGCGACCAGGCCGTCGGCCGAGCGCATGCGGACATCGAGCAGCACGACGTGCGGCCGGTGCTGTCGTGCCAGGTCGGCGACGAGCAGGCCGTCATCGCACTCGGCGACCACCTCGATGTCGCCGGCGCTGCTGAGAATCATCCTGAGGCCGGATCGGACGAGGTCCTCGTCGTCTGCCAGCATCACTTTGATCACGGACGCCTCCCCGATTGGGCGTTACGTGCGCGCACCCGCCAAGTATCACTCATCTTGACGCAACCACGGGTTATCGCGGTGTTATCTCATCATGCGGGCCCAGTTTTGCCTAGAAGTTCCCGCCAGATGACGTCATGACAGAAATATCAACGGTTATCCAGCTGTGAACGCCTGTTTATCACCTTGAACCGAGGTGCCTGCCCTCCGCGCGGAAGCTGCGCACGGCCGCCAGCACGAGCCCGCCGGCCAGCCAACCGCCCACGGTCCCGAGCACGGCGCCGAACACGCCGGAGCCGAGCAGCACGGCCAGCAGACCACCGGCGCCGCCACCGGCCCGCATGCGCCATCTGCCCTGCTCGGAGCCCAGTTCCTGAGCCAACCCGAGCCGCTCGGACCACCTGCCGACCAGCACCCCGACTCCGCGCACACCGCAACCAAACAGTCACCCCTTGGAGTGAGTCAAGAACGCGAAGGTCTTTCGCATTGCGCTACCGGGAAGTAACGTGCGTCACGTTCGACTCCGGGAGAGGAGCCCCCTGCGCATGCTCAGAACTGCTCGCGCCACCGCAGTCGCGACCCTGACCACCCTGACCGCTGCCGCCCTCGTCCTGTCGAGCGGCCCGGCCTCGGCGGAGGCCCCGCAGCCGAGATCGGCCAGTTACGCCTCCAACGACTACTGCCTCGGCCAGTGCGACGACGTCCTGCCACCGGGTGAGAACGGCAACGCCACCCTGGCCGACATCCTCGCCAACAAGGTGTTCGGCACCAGGCCCGCGCACACCGACGACCAGCTCGGCAAGTACGCCGACCTGATCAACAACTACACCGGGCTGAGCAACGGCCAGCTCGGCTCCTTCTTCGACGACGCCTCCTTCGGGGTGCCGCCGGACCAGGTGGAGAGCACGATCAAGCCCCGTGAGGACGTGACGATCGTCCGGGACAAGGCCACCGGGGTCCCGCACATCACCGGCACGACCCGCTCCGGGACCGAGTTCGGCGCGGGCTACGCGGCGGCCAACGACCGGCTGTGGCTGATGGACGTGTTCCGGCACGTCGGACGCGGGCAGCTGACCAGCTTCGCGGGCGGCGCACCGGGCAACCGCGCGCTGGAGCAGTCCTTCTGGGCGGCGGCGCCCTACACCGAGCAGGAGTTGCAGGCCCAGCTGGACAACGCCGTGACCACGCACGGGGCACGCGGCGCGCAGGCCATGCAGGACGCCAAGGACTACGTGGCCGGCATCAACTCCTACATCACCAAGGTCTACAACAACCGGACCTTTCCCGGTGAGTACGACCTGACCGGGCACATCGACCCGATCACCAACGCGGGCTCGATCGACCCGTTCAAGCCCACCGACCTGGTGGCCATCGGCGGGGTCATCGGTGCCCTGTTCGGCGCGGGCGGCGGCGGTGAGGTGCAGTCGGCGCTGGTCAAGCTGGCCGCCGAGGCCAAGTTCGGCGTCACCGAGGGCGACAAGGTCTGGCAGTCCTTCCGCGAGCAGAACGACCCCGAGGCCGTGCTGACCCTGCACGACGGGCAGTCCTTCCCCTACGCGGCCGACCCGGCCAACCCGCAGGGCGTGGCCATGCCCGACCCCGGCTCGGTGACCCCGCAGCAGCTGGTGTTCGACCCGACCGGGTCGGCGACCTCCGCCACGCAGGTCAAGAGCTCGCCCCCGGTCCCCACGCGGGTCCCCGACGAGGACAAGGCGCGCGGGATCTTCGACAAGGGCGTGTTGCCGCCCGACCTGATCAGCGCCAAGCACGGCATGTCCAACGCGCTGGTGGTCTCCGGCCAGCACACCGACAGCGGGCACCCGGTCGCGGTGTTCGGGCCGCAGACCGGCTACTTCGCCCCGCAGCTGCTCATGCTGGAGGAGTTGCAGGGCCCGGGCATCAGCGCGCGCGGCGTGGCCTTCGCCGGGCTGAGCATGTACGTGGAGCTGGGCCGCGGCCAGGACTACTCCTGGAGCGCGACCTCGGCGGGCCAGGACATCACCGACACCTTCGCGGTGGACCTGTGCGAGCCCAACGGGGCACCGGCCACCAAGAACTCCAACTCCTACCTGTACCACGGGCAGTGCCTGCCGATGGAGCAGCTGGAGCGGGACAACTCCTGGAAACCGACCATCGCCGACAGCACGGCGGCCGGGTCCTACAAGCTGATCGCCTTCCGCACCAAGTACGGCCTGGTGCAGTCGCGGGCGACCGTGGGCGGCAAGCCGGTGGCCTACACCAGCCTGCGCTCCAGCTACCGGCACGAGGTGGACTCGATCATCGGGTTCCAGGAGTTCAACGACCCCTCGGTGGTGCACTCGGCGGCCACGTTCCAGCAGGCCGCCTCGGACATCAACTTCACCTTCAACTGGTTCTACGTGGACTCCAAGGACACCGCGTACTTCAACTCCGGCAACAACCCGGTGCGGGCCGCGGGCACCAACCCGAACCTGCCGATCCGCGCGCAGCAGTCCTACGAGTGGCAGGGCTGGAACCCCGACACCAACACGGCCAGCTACACGCCCTTCGCCCAGCACCCGAACTCGGTCAACCAGGACTACTACGTCAGCTGGAACAACAAGCAGTCCAAGGACTTCAGCTCGGCGGGCTTCGGCAACGGCTCGGTGCACCGCGCCAACCTGCTCGACGACCGGGTCAAGGCGCTGGTCGGCAGCGGGCAGAAGGTGACCCGTGCCGTGCTGACCAAGGCCATGGCCGACGCTGCCGTCGCCGACCTGCGGGCCGAGGACGTGCTGCCGGAGCTGCTGCGGGTGATCGGCAGCCAGCCGGTGACCGACCCGAACCTGGCCAAGGTCGTGGACGGGCTCAAGGCCTGGCAGCAGTCGGGCTCGCTGCGCAGGGAAACCACGCCGGGCAGCCACACCTACGCCAACGCCGACGCCATCCGGGTGCTCGACGCCTGGTGGCCGCTGCTGGTGCAGGCCGAGTTCCAGCCCACGCTGGGCGCCGACCTGTTCGGCACGATGACCGGGGCCATCCAGGTCAACGAGTCGCCCTCCGGCGGGCAGAACGTGGGCAGCACCTCGGGCGGGGCCAACGAGTCCCAGCCGCACAAGGGCTCCGCCTTCCAGTACGGCTGGTGGAGCTACGTGGACAAGGACCTGCGCTCGGTGCTCGGCGACCCGGTGCGGGGCGCGCTGTCCAGGTCCTACTGCGGCAACGGCGATCTCGGCCAGTGCCGCCAGGCCCTGCTGAGCAGCCTGCAGCAGGCCGCCGCGCAGACCCCGGCGCAGGTCTACACCGGGGACGCGGACTGCTCGGCCGGTGACCAGTGGTGCGCCGACGCGATCATCCAGCGACCGCTGGGCGGGGTCACCGACGGCAAGATCAGCTGGCAGAACCGGCCCACCTACCAGCAGGTGGTGCAGTACCCGGCGCACCGGGGCGAGGCGATCGGCAACCTGGCCCAGGGCAAGGCGGTCACCGCGAGCAGCCACGAGACCGGGGCGTACAACTCACCGCCCGCCAACGCCGTGGACGGCAGCGGCACCTCGCGGTGGGCCAGTGACTGGAGCGACAACCAGTCGATCACCGTGGACCTGGGTTCGGCCCAGCAGGTCGGCCGGGCCGTGCTGCGCTGGGAAGCGGCCTACGCCAAGGGATACCGGATCGAGGTGTCCGACAACGGCACGGACTGGCGGGCCGTCTGGTCCACCAGCACCGGGGCCGGTGGCACGGACAACGACTCGTTCACCCCGACCACCGCGCGCTACGTGCGGATGACCGGAGTGCAGCGGGGCACCAAGTACGGCTACTCCCTCTACGAGTTCGAGATCTACCCGCGCTGAACAGTGGGCGCGGCGGTCAGGCCGGTTCCTGACCGCCGCGCTCGGCCGGTCGCAGTTGCGGCAGTTCGCTGGCCAGATCAGGACTCCCGTAGTGGGAGAACACCTCGGCCAGATTGCTCAGCAGCCGCCAGCGAGCCCCCTCCGGCAGCCTGTCCACGAACCTGTCCACAAGGGACACAACTGTGTCCGGATTGGACTGTTCGGGCTGGTCGGCGAGCACCTCGGCCAGCCTGCGCAGCTTCGTGGACATCTCCAGTGCCTGGTCCACCTGGTTGCCGTTGTTGTGCAGCCACCACACCGTGGCCATCGCCGGGTCGCTGAGGATGTCGTCCTTGAGGTGCCGCAGTTCCTCGATGTGCAGGTCCCGCTCCCAGCCACGGGCCAGCTTGCGGCGCTGCACCTCCTGGTACAGCTCGGTGGCCGCCCTGGACTCCTCCGGGACCGCCAGCTCCACCTCCCGCACCTGCACCGAGACCTGGCTGCCCTCCACCCGGGTCAGCACGCCGAGCTCGGCCTCGATCCGGTGCTGGACCTGCTCGCTGTGCAGCACCAGCGCCGTGGCCGTGATCTCCGCGGCGCGCCGCTCGATCTCCCGCCGCGCCACCGACTCCGGCTTGGCGTGCACCGCCTCCGTGCCCGCGGTGACCTCCCAGGCAACGGTGATCGTCGCCTGGAACTCCGCGTGCGGCACCCGGCTGGGCAGCACTGCGGTGAACTGCACCGTGGGGTAGGGCGGCGGGGCGGGCGGCTGGCGCAGTTGCAGGGCCACCGGCTGCTGCTGTTGCGGGCCGTACACCCAGTCGTGCTCGCGCTGCGCCCTGCGCTGCTGCCAGCGGCGCAACCAGTTGCCGAACCGGCCGCGCATCGTCGGCTTGACCTCCGACCAAGGATCGGTGCCCATCTCTCCCCTTGCTCAGCTCGAAATCGCGGCGCGGACCAACGGGTCCGCGCGATTCACCTTGGCCAGCAACAACTCCTGCACCCGCTGGCGGTCGGCGCCGCCCGCGCCGCGCCACCGCAGGGCGGCCAGCTCCAACGCCCCCAGGTCCTGCGGGCGCCCCGAGCAGGCGGCCACCAGCTGGTCCAGGATCCACCCCCGACCGTCCTGTTCGGACTCCGCAGCGTCCAGCAGTGCCGTCACCACCAGGTCCCACGGCGCGGGCCCCTCGCCCAGCCAGCGCCTGAGCCGAATCACCACCTGCGTGAAGTGCTTGTGCGCCAACGAGGACAGGGCGTCGAGCACCGGCTGCGCCAGCTCCTCGCGGGCCGCGAAGTGCCCGATCCTGGTCAGCGCCACCTGCGGGTAGCGCTGCCCCAGCTCGCCGCCGCAGACCGCGAGCGCCACGGTGCTCAGCGGGGTGGACAGGTCCCTGCGGCAGGACCAGTCGTAGATCGTCCTGCGCACGGCGAAGCCCAGGCCGGTGTCCAGCGCGCCCGCCACGAGCAGCCGCTCGGCCAACCGCCGCAACGGGGTGCGCTCCGCCCAGGCCGCGACCGCCGTGGTCAGCACGGAGGGCACCGCGAGGTCCATCAGGTGCCCGGCCACCACCTCGCCGTCGCCGTACCGCTCCGGCAGCGAGATCATCCAGCGCACGAGGTGATCGCGCAGTGCGGGGAAGTCCCGCCAGGCGTAGCCCAGCACCGACCTGGCGTAGTCCGGTTTCGGCAGCCGCACCCGGTCGTTGTCCACGACCGCGCCGACCGAGGCCAGGCGTGCGGCCAGGCCCTCGCCCGCCAGCGGGTGGACCTCCTCCTCAGCCACGTAGCCGGTCGCCCGCAGCAACGCCTCCGAGGCCGCCAGCACGCTGTCCGGGTGCGCCTGGTCCAGCACGGCCGCCGCCAGCAGCAGGGCACGCCACGGCACGTCCGGGTGCGCGCGGAACTCCGCCGTGAGCTGGTCCGACCAGTCCCGCAGCGCCGCGACCACGTCCGCGCAGCACTGGGCGAAGTCCCCGTCCTGCGCGCTGACCCTGCGCACCAGGTCGGCCATGCGCGCCGCGTCGCTGACCCGCGCACCGGCCAGCAGGCGCCGCACCTCCGGCTCCGCCAGCCACTTGTCCGCCTGGTCGTCCAGGCCGTCCGCGGCCAGGTGCGCCAGCAACACCTCGTCGGCCGCGGGTGGCCGCAGGTCCACCAGCTCCGCCTCGAACAGGTGCCCGTGCGCCGGTGGCACCACCAGCACCAGCCAACTGCCCTCCGCCGACAGCTTCGCCCGGAACGCCGCCAGCCCCGTGGCCGTCTGCTCCACCGTGCGGTCGTCCGCCGTGGTCAGGTCCAACAGGTAGCCGTGCCGCGGCGACACCGGGTGCTTGGCCAGCGGCGACTCCTCGTCCACCTCGATCTCGGCCAGGCTCAGCCCGCCGACCCCGTCCAGCAGGCAGGTCGCCGCCGTGCGCCGCCCCGTGCCCCGGCGCGAGGCCAGCACGACCACCCGGTCACCGGCCAGCCTCGCCAGCGCCACCCCGAACCCGCCCGGTCGCACGAACCGGCTCGCCGCCCTGCCCGCGTCCAGCACCGTGCTGACCGGCAACCCGCGCCGCGCGTAGTTGTGCGTGACCACCGACACGTCCCGGAACTGGTACACGTCGCCGCCGACCGCCGCGTGCACGGCGTTGTCGGTGTCACCGGGCGTCACGATCGCTCCTCTGGTAGCTGGGTGCCACCCACGACTATGCGGGAAGACCTGCCCGGCAGGGGGAAAGTTCCACTGTTCGTAGGCGTCTTGGTGCACTCCAGCGACACCCCGCGTGAATGCCACTGCTCCACCCGGTGGATACCCCTGACACGGTGGACCCAACGCCACCCCCGACCGCCCGCCCGCTATGCTGTGGTCGCCAGAGCGCGCGCCCTCGTAGCTCAGGGGATAGAGCATCGGTTTCCTAAACCGTGTGTCGCAAGTTCGAATCTTGCCGGGGGCACCACCTTTCACCGGGTGACATCGGGGCTGACCAGCGGAATCACAGGTCAGCCCCGATTGCTACCCGCTCCCGGCCCATTGCACGAAACGAGTGGTTCCGCGCTGTTGCGGGCCACGCCGAATGTCCCGGCACGTACGGTCCAGGCGAAGTGCCAGAGGTGACAGGCGTGGCTGCGGGGGTGCCATGACGGGGCTGGGGGGTGAGCCGACAGCGGCGCACAACAGCTTCAGCGGCGAAGGCGTCGGCGCCGTGGTCCAGGCCGGTGTCGTGCACGGCGACATACACGTGCACAGCCCGCGAGCACACCCGCAGGTGCCCGTTCCCCGGCAACTGCTCGCGCCTTCGCCGCGCTTCACGGGGCGCCAAGCGGAGATCAGGGCGTTGAACGCGGCTCGGGCCAGCTCGGCACGGACGGGTTCCCGGTGCACGGTCGTGCTCAACGGACCGGGCGGGATCGGCAAGACGGCGCTGGCGCTGCACTGGGCGCACCAGGTGCGGGAGGAGTTCCCGGACGGGCAGCTCCACGTGGATCTGGCCGGGTTCGGGGTGGACCGGCCGGTACTGCCGACCCAGGCGCTGGGCATGTTCCTGCGTGCGCTGGGCGTGCCGCCGGGTGAGGTGCCGGTGGAGCTGCCGGAACTGGCCGCGCTGTACCGGTCGCGCACCGCGGGCCGGTCCCTGCTCGTGCTCCTGGACAACGCGCTCTCGGCGGCGCAGGTCCGCCTGCTGCTGCCCAGCTCCCCCACCAGCCTGGCGCTGGTCACCAGCCGGAACCGGTTGGCCAGCATGGTCGTCGACGGGGCGAGCCTGCTGGACCTGGGACCGCTGGAACCGACGGGGGCGCTGCGGCTGCTCACCAGCACGATCGGCGAGCAGCGGGTCACGGCACAACCCGAGCAGGCCCAACGGCTGGTCCAGTTGTGCGGTGGACTGCCCATCGCGATGTGCGTGGCCGCGGCACGGCTGGCCGCGCACCCGCGCTGGTCGGTGCGCAGGGCCGTCGAGGAGCTCACCGACGAGCACTCGCGCGTGTCGAACCTGTCGCGTTCCGCGGAGTTGTCGGTGACCACGACCCTGGACCTGTCCTACCGCGCGCTTCCGGCCCGGACGGCGCGGTTGTACCGCCAGCTGGCCCTGCACCCGGGCAGGACGTTCGGGGCCGAGGTCGTCGGGGCGCTGGACGCCGAGGCGGATCCGGTCCTGGAGGAGTTGGTCGAGGGCAACCTGATCGAGGAGATCGGCGAGGACCGCTACCGGTTCCACGACCTGCTCCAGCTGTACGCCAGGCAACAGGCCGGGCAGGACGGGGACGAGGAGCGGGACGGGGCGCTGCGCGCGGTGCTGGAGTGGTACCTGGCGAAGGCCAGGGAGGCGGACCTGGCCGTCACCCCGCACCGCAGGCGACTTGCGTACGCGCCGCGGGCGCACACGGCGGAGGTGTCCGGGTTCGCCGACCGGGAGGCCGCGTTGACCTGGCTGGAACTCGAACGGGTCAACCTGGTGGCCGCGAGTCGTTCGGCACTGGTGAGGCAGTGGGCCGAGCTGGCGTGGCAGCTCTGCGACGTGCTCTGGCCGCTGTTCCTGCACCACAAGCACTACTCGGACAGGGCAGAGGTCGACCAGCGCGGGGTGGACGCGGCCCGCGCGTGGGGCAACGCGTTCGCCGAGGCCGACATGCTCAAGCGGTTGGGCCGGGTGTGCACGGTGCTCGGCCGGTACGCCGAGGCCGAGGACCACTTCCGGGCGGCCGCCGCGCTCGCGGGCGAGATCGGCGACGAGCGCGGGGTCGCTGACGCCCGCGAGGGAATGGCCCTGCTGTACCGGGATCGCGGCGACCTCGCCTCGGCGATCGAGTTGTTCCGCGAACTGGCCGCACGCAACCGCGAACTCGGCGCGCAGCGCAGCCTGGGCCTGGTCCTGATCAACCTCGGCGCCGCGCTCTGTCGCACCGACCGCACCGGGCAGGCCCTGCCGCTGCTCGCCGAAGCGGGCGACCTGCTCGGTGCGCTGACCCCGCCGGACCGGTACAACCAGGCGCGGGCGGCCATCGTGCGCGGGCGGGCCTGCCTGTCGGTGGGCGAGGCGGAACTGGCCGAGAACACGGCGCGCAGCGCACTGGCCGCGATGCGCGAACTCGATTCGGTGCACGGACAGGCGGAGGCGCACGAGGTCCTGGCCGAGGTGGCGCGCCAGCGCGGAGATCACGCCACGGCGGCACACCACCTGCGCCACGCCCTGGACCTGCTCAGCTCGATCCACTCACCGCAGGAGGATGCCGCCCGCGCCCGGTTGGCCCTGCTGGACCGGGCTGAGGGCCAAGCCGCCACATGAGGCCGTGGGCGCCCGGTCCGCGGCGTGCCCCGGACACCAGACGGGAATCTGCTCGGTACCCAGCCGCACCAGGTCCAGCCTCGCGGTCCACCAGGCGTGCAGGGACATCCCTGCGGACCACATGGCCTGCGCCCAGGACAGGCAGCGGCCACTGGTCCCCGCAGGCCGCAGCACGAATCGCCGACCACCGCGCGTGCCCACGGTGATCTGGCGGTCCGGTACGCCGACGAGCACGAGGTCGGCCGCCGGGTACCGCGCACACACCAGGTCGCACAGCGCTGTCGCCTCGCGATCCGAGTGGGCCCGGCACAACAGCACGTCGGCCAGTGCGCACTCGGCCTGGCCGTGCGGATCGCGCACCCACGTGGCCAGGCAGTCCGACGGGGCCGTCACCGCGCGATCCGGTGTGGGATCCCGACAGTGGGTGTGGCTCGGTGGCGGCCGGGCTCGGTGATCTCGAGCAGCCGGTAGATCTCCTGCCGGAGCAGGGCCGCCGACCGACCTGGTTTCGAGGTCAGGGCGCGGCTGACGGCCCGCCGCACAGCCGGGGTCTGTTCCCGCGCCGCGGCGAGCTGTCCGGCGAGCGGCCGCGCCAGGTCGAGGTGCTGCCCGCGTCGCGCGAGCACGGCCTGGGCCGAGTTCGGCGCTGTCTGCCCGGCATCACCCACGAGCAGGACGGCGCGGCCGGTCGCCGCCGCATAGGTGGTCACCGAACCATGATCGCCGATCACGTGGTCGGCGGCGATGACGGCCGCGCGCCAGTCGGCCTCCGGTCCGATGAGCAGCAGGCCCGCGTCCAGGCAGTCCGCCAGCCACGCCCTGATCTGGCGCGGACCGTGGCCGAACCAGACGGCGGGGTGCACGAGGGCGGCGATGCGGTGGTCGGCACCGGGGAGCGCGTCGAGCAGGTGCGGGAGCAGGTCCCGCCCGAACAGGGACGTGCTCCCCCAGGTGGACGTGGCGAGCACGAGCTTCTGCCCGCTCCGCACCCCGAGCGCCTCCCGGTAGACCTCGCGCAGGTGCTCGCTGGCCACCAGCCTGTCGTAGCAGGGATCGCCCGCCACGACAGCCACTTCGGCCGCCTGCGGGCACTGTCCGCGCAGGACCCCGAGCTGGTCGCGGTGGGACAGCACGAGGGACCGTGGCAGCACCCTGCCGTTGTGCAGCAGGCGTTGTGCGTCCAGTCCGTACACAATGCCCGTCGGGTACGCCTTGCCGTAACCGGCACCGTGCGGCATCAGCAGCAACGGGGCGTGCAGTTCGTGCAGCGCACCACAGGACGCCGCGATGGCGAGGTCGAACTCCTCCCGGACCGCCTGCTGCCAGGGCAGGGTGATCCCCTCGGTGGCGCGCAGGAAGTCCTCGACCCCGTTGCCGAAGACGTCGGGCGCCTTGGTGAACACGACCTGGACGCGCGGGTCCTGCTCCACCAGTTCCACCGCTTCGAGCAGGCGCTGCCCGCTGGTGACCGTGTGCACCACGGCGAGCACCTTGTGGCAGCCGGCGCGTGTCACCCACCTTTCCGCGTCGAGACCGACTGGTACGTGCAACCACTCCGCTGTTGACATCGTTCCCCCTGTCCTCCCCGAAAGACATCGACCCGAGGCTCACAGGCGTGCTTGCGCAAGCACTTGCGATTCGCTTGCACATCTCGGCGCCGTTGGTCCGATCGGGAGCATTCCGCCGGAAACCGCTGTGCGGCCGGGGCCGCCGGTCCACACTGGGGTGCCAGAGCACGTCAGGACCAGCGAGGGGAACGCTGGTGGATTTCATGATCCTCGGCCCGACGCAACTGCGGGTTGGCTCCGAACTGGTCAACCTCGGCACGGCCAAGCAACGCGCGGCGCTCACCGTGCTGCTGTTCGAGGCAGGTCAGCCGGTCGGGATTGACATGCTTGTCGGTGAATTGTGGCCGGACAAGTCGTTCGACCAGGTGCGGGGGAACCTCCAGGCGTTGATCAGCCGACTCCGCCAGGTGTTGTCGCGCGCCGGGGTGCCGGGCGGCATTGCGCACACGGGGACCTCCTACCGGCTCGAACTGGACCCGCTGCTGGTGGACTACCACCGTTTCCGTTCGTTGGCGGCGAATGCGCGAATCGCGGCGGCCGGGCAGGACCACGCGGGGGCGCGGGCGCAGTTGGAGGAGGGCTTCGGCCTGTGGCACGGGCGACCGCTGGACCAGTTGCGCGGCCCGTGGGCCGACCAGTGCCGGGAACAAATCGAGGCCTTCGACCGGCTGCCCGCCTGCTACACGCTCGTGGACTGCCAACTCTCGTTGGGCGACCACACGGCCGCACTGCGCACGCTGCAACCGCTCACCCGCACCTACGAGCACGACCAGATCCTGGCGTTGCAGTGGATGCGGGCGTTGCGCGGGCTGGGGCGCAGCCCGGAGGCGACCGGTTTCTACCACCAGTTCCAGCGCAGGCTGGCCCAGGAGTACGGCGCGGCACCCGGTGAGCAGCTGCGCGAGCTGTACCTGGCCCTGCTGCGCGAGCAGGACCAGCCCGAGGCGGGCGCCCCGGCGCACCCCGGATCCGGCGCCGCGGGGAACTCACCGGTGCCGCGCCAGGTCCCCCGCCCGGTGGCGCACTTCACCGGGCGCCGCAAGATGCTGGCGCGGTTGGACACCATGCTGGACGCCCCGCAGGAGGCGGGGTACCGGCCGGTGGTCGCCCTGCACGGCATGCCGGGCGTGGGCAAGAGCGCGCTCGCCGCGTACTGGGCCAACCTGCGGCAGGACCGGTTCCCGGACGGCCAGTTGTTCATCGACCTGCGCGGCTACGGTCCGGCCGAGCCGATGGCCGCCGACGACGCACTGGCGATCCTGTTGGCATCACTGGGAGTTCCACAGAGTGAGATGCCCAAGACCCGCGCCGAGCGGCAGGTGCGGCTCAACAACGCACTGAGCGGCAAGCGCATGCTGATCTTCCTGGACAACGCCCGCGACAGCACCCAGGTGCGCCCGCTGCTCGCCGCGACCCCGAACTGCTTCGGCCTGATCACCAGCCGGACGCGGCTGCGCGGGCTGAGCATCCACGACCAGGTCCAGGTGCTCGACCTGCCGACCCTGACCAGGAACGAGTCGGTCGCGCTGCTGGTGGCCGAACTGGGTGAGGAGCGGGCGGGGCAGGACGAGGCGGCACTGCGGACCGTGGCGGAGCTGACCGCGGGTCTGCCACTCGGCCTGCGCATCGTGACCCAGCAGATCGCGGACCGGCCGCACACGACGCTGGCCGAGCTGACCAACGAGTTGCAGGTGCACGAGGGCCTGGGGGTGCTGGGCACCCAGGAGGACAGTGACGACGACACGGCGACCCTGTCGGTGGCCTTCTCCTGGTCCTACCAGGCGCTGCCGCCCGGCACGGCGCGGGCGTTCCGGCTGCTGGGGCTGCACCCCGGCACGGACTTCAGCCCGGAGGCGGCCGGTGCCCTGCTCGACCAGGGGCAGGGGGAGATCGCGGCGATCCTGCGCTCGCTGGCGAAGATGAACCTGCTCCAGCCGGGTACCGGTCGGCGCCACCGGCTGCACGACCTGCTGCACGGCTACGCCGGGGACCTGGTGCACCACGAGGAGTCCGAGCAGGACAGGCGCGCCGCGGTGCGGCGGCTGCTCGACTGGTACGTGGTGTCGATGGCCACCGGCAACCGGCTGCTCAACCCCAGCGGCGCCACCATTCCCGACCTGCCCGGGGCCGAACAGGTCCCCGCGATGACCTTCGACGGCGAGGAGCAGGTGGTCGCCTGGTGCACCACCGAGGCGGCCAACCTCACCGCCGCGGTCCAGTCCGCGCACCGGCACGGCTTGCACGGGCACGCGTGGCGGCTGGCCGCCAACGTCCACGAGGTGTTCGAACGCCTCGGCTACTACGACAAGTTGATCGTGAGCCATCGCACCGCTCTCGACTCGGCGCGGACGGAGGGCGAGAGCGAGGCGGAATGCGGGACCCTCAACAACCTCGGCGTCATCCAGTACCGGCTGGAGCGGCACGACGAGGCACGGGCGACGCTCCAGGAGGCGCTGGGCACCGCGTTCAGCGGAGAGCACCGGGAGTTGACCGGGGTGGTGTTGCACAACCTCGCCAGCGTTCACCTCGCGCTGCGCAACGCGACGACCGCGGTGGACCTGTACAAACAGGCCATCCACCTGTTCCGGACAATCGGGAACCAGTACATCGAGGCGACGACACTGGATCAGCTCGCCAATTCCTACCGCCTGCTGGGAAGGGACGACCTCGCTCTCGTCCACTACTCCAGGGCCCTGGAGATCCGGCGTGAGGTCGGCCACCTGCGCGGGCAGGGCACAACGCTCACCGAGCTGGCGAAGCTGCACCACGAGCACGGTGAGAACGACCACGCCCTGCGGGTCTGCCTACAGGCGTTGGAGATCCACGAGAGGAGCGGGGACCGGATCCGGACCGCCGAGGCGCTGACCGTGGCCGCCGAGATCTACTACGACCTCGGCTCGTTCGAGCAGTCCGCCGCACAGGCGGAGCAGGCCCTGCCACTGGCCCGCGGTCTGGGGTCGGTGCCCGGGGAGGCACAGGTCCTGCGGATACTCGGCCTCGCGCTGGCCGCCCAGGGAGACGTCCAACTGGCGGAACGGATGTGGGCGGAGGCCACCGCCATGCTGGCCCGCAGGGGCACCCCGGAGGACGACCCGCTGCTGGTCCACCTCCGCTCGCTGACCCGCGTGCGCCGCCGGGTTTCCGACCAGTGGACCAGGAACCCGCACCGACCTGCGGAAGATCACCAGGACGAGCGCCGCACCGGTACAACGGGAATATAATTCGGGTTTCAACCGGCTCGTAATAGGCTCACCTAACATTCGTGTCAGTGACACCCACTCGGGCACCCGCCCGCACTCACAGCAACTACCCTGTGCAAACATCTGGCCCATGCACCGCACCACAGCCCTTGGGTTTGCCCTGTTCCTGGCCACAGTGCTCGCCGGACTCCTGTCCATGAGCGCCCCCGCCCCCGCATCGGCGGCCACCCAGAAGAGCAGCACTCCCCTCACCGCATCGAGGGATTCGGCGCCCCTGTGCCTGAAGCCCAAATGGGGCATGATCAACTGAGTTCGAGAGCACCCTGCCGATTTTTGAAACAATTCCGGGAAAGATTCCGCGTCGACCCCGTCGCCAATTCTCCACTGTGCACAGAAACGGCGACCGGTCCCGCACACCACCCCGGCACGTGCCTCCTGCGCCCCGAGCGCAGGAGGCACTCCACCACTCAGTCCCCAATGGCAGGTAAAGCGAGTTTCACTCATCACGGGACATGATGACAGTCAGCTCGTGAGCCGCCTTGCCGGGGAACAGACCCGCCCAGAGAATGGGATCAACACGGAAGAAGATTCCACTTCCGTTGTCCCACAACAATTCCCTTCTCTGCGTGAGGACTGTGCGATGACTGAGATGAACCGCCGCAAGCTGCTGGGCACCGGGGTCGGCGTGGGTGCGGCGGCGCTGGCCGGTGGTGTGGGCGGCGCGGGCACGGCGGCAGCGGCGGCGGGCGGGGACCCGGCGGGCAGGAGCCCGTCCCCGCACCTGTTCCACCTCAACGCCTCGAAGCCGGGTGTCTACAACGGAGGCTCGCTGCGCGGGGCCAACGAGGAGAACTTCCCCATCCTGAAGGGGCAGAACGGCTCGGTCTACTACGTGACCCTGGAGGTGGGCGGGGTTCGCGAGCCGCACTGGCACCCGAGCGCCTGGGAGCTGAACTACATCATCTCGGGCTCGGCGAAGTGGACGGTGCTGGGCACCCACCCGGACGGCTCGTACCACAACGACGCGTTCGAGGCGGGCCCCGGCGACCTGGTCTTCGCCCCGGAGGGGTTCTTCCACTACTTCGAGAACTCCAGCCCCACCGAGAAGTTGGTGGTCCTGATCATGTTCAACTCCAGCACGCCCGAACCCAATGACGACCTCGGCATCGTGGCCTCGTTCAACTCCGTGCCGCGGGAGGTGCTCGCGGCCTCGTTCGGGGTGCCGGTCTCGGCCTTCGCCGCGATCCCGAAGGAGGTCAAGCCGGTGGTCATCACCAAGAAGACGGCGTGACGGTCGCCGCTCGGGCCAGGGCCGGGCTGGCGCTGCTCGGCCCGGCGTTCGTGGCGGCGATCGCCTACGTGGACCCGGGCAACGTGGCCACCGACGGCCAGGCCGGGGCCGAGTTCGGCTACCTGCTGGTGTGGGTCGTGGTCGCGGCCAACGTGATGGCCGGGCTGGTGCAGTACCTGTCGGCGAAACTGGGTGTGGTCACCGGCAGCACGCTGCCCGCCCTGCTTGGCGACCGGCTGGGCGGCCCGGCCAGGCTGGCCTTCTGGGCCCAGGCCGAACTGGTCGCGATGATCACGGACCTGGCCGAGGTGCTCGGCGGGGCGATCGCACTGCACATCCTGTTCGGACTGCCGCTGCCCCTGGGCGGCGTGCTCACCGGCCTGGTGTCCACGGCGCTGCTTGCGGTGCAGAGCCGGTCCGGCCAGCGGCCCTTCGAGCGGGTGGTCACCGCGCTGCTGGCGGTGATCGCGGTGGGCTTCCTGGCCGGGCTGGTGGTCCGCCCGCCCTCGGCGAGCGCCACGGCAGCCGGGCTGCTGCCGCACTTCGCGGGCGGCGACAGCGTGCTGGCCGCGGCGGGCGTGCTCGGGGCCACCGTCATGCCGCACGTGATCTACCTGCACAGCGCGCTGGTCGGGGACCGGTTCGGGCGGCGGTCCGACCCGGTGCGGGTGCTGCGGGCCACCAGGGTCGACATCGGTGTGGCCATGACCATCGCGGGCGGCGTGAACCTGGCGATGTTGTTGTTGGCGGCCACTTCGCTGCGCGGCGCCCAGGGCGCCGGTTCGATCGAAGGGGTGCACGAGGCGCTGGGCGGTGCACTGGGCGGCACCGTCGCCGGGCTGTTCGCGGTGGGCCTGCTGGCCTCGGGCCTCGCGTCGACCGCGGTCGGCGGCTACGCCGGATCGGTGGTCATGGCCGGGCTGCTGCACCGCAGGGTCCCGGTGCTGGCCCGCAGGCTCGTCACGCTGGCGCCCGCGCTGGCGCTGCTGGCCTTCGGCGTGGACCCGGACCGCGCACTGACGCTGAGCCAGGTCGTGCTGTCCTGCGGCATCCCGTTCGCGCTGGTGCCGCTGGTCGTGCTGACCGGCCGCCGGGCGGTGATGGGTGATCAGGTCAACGGGCCGGTGCTGACCACCTGTGCCACGGTGGTCGCGGGCGGTGTGGTCGCGCTCAACCTGGCACTGGTCTGGCTGACGTTCACGCGGTAATCGGCGGAGGTGTGCGGTGCGGGCTGATCGGCTGTCGCGGCTCGTGGTGGTCACCGCGCTGGTCGGCGTCGGCGCCGGTCTCGGTGGCATGGCCCTCGCGCTGCTGCTGCACCTGGTGCAGCACCTCGCGTACGGCTACGTGGACAACTCGTTCACCGGCGGGGTGGAGTCCGCGCCCTGGCCGCGGCGCGTGCTGGTGGTCACCGGCGGCGGGCTGGTCGCCGGGTTCGGCTGGTGGGCCCTGCACCGGTTCGGCCGCCGCCTGGTGGGCATCGCGGCGGCCGTGCGCGCCGAGGACCCGCGCATGCCGGTGCTGACCACGGTCTGCCACGCGCTGTTGCAGATCATCACGGTGGCGCTGGGCTCACCGCTGGGCCGGGAGGTGGCCCCGCGCGAGATCGGCGCGGTGTTCGCGGGCTGGATCAGCAGCCGGGCCGGGCTGAGCCCAGCGCAGTGCCGGACCCTGGTGGCCTGCGGGGCGGGGGCCGGTCTGGCCGCGGTCTACGACGTTCCGCTCGGCGGGGCGGTGTTCACGCTGGAAGTCCTGCTCGGTTCGTGGTCGGTGCGGGCCGTGCTGCCCGCGGTGGTGACCTCCGTGCTGGCGACGGTCGTGTCCTGGATCGGCCTGCCCAACCAGTCCCAGTACGAGTTGCCGCGGCTGACCGTGGACGGCTCGCTGATCGTGTGGAGCGCGGTGATCGGGCCGGTCGCGGGCGTTGGGGCGTACTGGTTCTCGCGCGCCACCTCGGCGGCACGCCAGCGCGCACCGCGGGGCCGCGCCCTGCTTGTCACCGCCCCGCTGGCGTTCCTGGTCCTCGGCCTGCTGTCGATCCCGTTCCCGCAGTTGCTCGGCAACGGCAAGGGCCCCGCGCAACTGGCCTTCGACAGCACGCAGGCGCCGGCGTTGTTCGCCGCGCTCCTGGTGTTGCGGGCCCTGATCGTCGTACTGTGCCTGGGATCGGGCGCCGCCGGCGGCCTGCTGACCCCGTCGCTGGCCAACGGCGCGCTGCTGGGTGTGCTGGCCGGTGGGCTGTGGGCGCTGGCGTGGCCCGGCGCCTCGCCCGGCTCGTTCGCGGTGGTCGGTGCGGCCGCGTTCCTCGCTGCGGCACAACGCATGCCGCTCACCGCGGTGGTGCTGATCATGGAGTTCACCAACGCCTCGCACGATCTGCTCGTCCCGGTCCTGCTCGCCGTGGCGGGGGCCGTGGCCACGGAGCGGCTGTGCGGACGGCGGGCGAAAACCGGTTGAGCGCGGCCAGCGGGGTTTGCCAGGATCTGGGCATCCCGACAGAGCAGTGCCCCGGGGCGCTAGACCGGTGGGAGCAGGAGGCGGTGGGCGGGAAGCCCGCACGCGTGACGCACGATCGGCGTCCTGAGCAGCCCCACCGGACCCGGCCCAAACCTATGATCGGCTCCATGGAGCACAACGAGGCAGTGGCCTTCGCGCAGTCCTGGGCCCAGGCGTGGAACAGCAGGGACCTGGAGCGGGTGCTGAGCCACTTCGCGCAGGACGTGGTGTTCACCTCACCGGTGGCGGCGCAGTTCCGGGGCAGCGGCGTGATCACCGGCAAGGACGAACTGCGCGAGTACTGGGCCGAGGGCCTGCGGCGCATCCCGGACCTGCACTTCGAGGTGCTCGGGGTCTACCTGGGCCTGCACACGCTGGTGATCAACTACCGGAACCAGCTGGGCAGGCTGGTGTGCGAGGTGCTGGTCTTCGAGGGGGACCTGGTCGTGCGGGGGCACGGGACCTACCTCGGGGAGGCTGGCAACCCGGCCGGGGTGCGGTGAACGGCCCCGGCCGGGTCGGCTACGCACGCGGTGTGCGCAGCACCGAGGGCATTCCGAAGTGGATGGTCTCCCTGGTGACCTCCCGCTCGGTCACGGTGACCGGGCCGAAGCCGCGCAGGTAGTCGATGACCTCCTCGACCAGTCGCGGCGGCGCGGAGGCGCCCGCGGTCAGGCCCACGGTGCGCACCCCGGCCAGCCACTCGGTGTCGATGTCCCCGGTGTCGTCGATCAGGTAGGCGGGGGTTCCCCTGCGCTGCGCGAGTTCCACCAGCCGCACCGAGTTCGAGGAGTTGCGCGAGCCGACCACGAGCACCAGGTCGGACTCGTCCGCGATCGCGGTCAACGCCTCCTGCCGGTTCGTCGTGGCGTAACAGATGTCCTCACTGCCCGGTGCGCGCAGCGCCGGGAAGCGCTCGCGCAGCGCGGCCACCACCTCGGTGGTCTCGTCCACGGCGAGCGTGGTCTGGGTCAGGTAGGACACCCGCTCCGGGTCGGGCACCTCCAGCGTGGCGACCTCCTCGGCGTTCTGCACCAGGATCGTGTGCTCCGGCGCCTCACCGAGCGTGCCCTCCACCTCCTCGTGCCCGGCGTGCCCGATCAGCAGCACGGTGTCCCCGCGGGCGGCGAACCGGCGCGCCTCCACGTGCACCTTGGTCACCAACGGGCAGCTCGCGTCGACGACCTCCAGCCCGCGGCCTCGTGCCTCGTCCCGGACCGCGGGCGACACGCCGTGCGCGGAGAACACGACGGTCGCCCCGTCGGGCACCGCGTCCAGCTCGTCGACGAAGACCGCGCCACGGGCTTCGAGATCGGCGACCACGTGCACGTTGTGCACGATCTGCTTGCGCACATAGACCGGCGGCTCGCGCTGGTCCAGCACGCGCTCGACGATCTCGATGGCCCGCTCCACCCCGGCGCAGAACGATCGGGGCCCGGCCAGCAGCACGGTCCTCGCCTCGGCCATCCTCGCCTTCCTAGTGGTCACGACGGGTGGCCATCCTGGCCAGCGCGGCCAGTTCGGCGGCCGCGCGGTCACAGGGCTCGGCCGCACCGAGCACGCGCACGGCCTCGGCCAGCAGGTGGTCGGCCCGGTCCTGGCTCCACGTCCGGCCGCCCGCCCGCTCGATCAACTCGGCGGCACGGGACAGTTCCGCCGTGGTCAGTGGCTGATCCCGTTGGTACAGCACGGAAAGCTCGGCGGCCTCCACCGTGCCCGAGGTCAGCGCGGCCACCACCGGCAGCGACTTCTTGCGGCTGCTCAGGTCCGAGTGCACCGGCTTGCCGGTGACCTGGGTGTCGCCCCAGATGCCGAGCAGGTCGTCGACCAGTTGGAAGGCCAGCCCGAGGTTCTCACCGAACCCGTGCAGCAGCCGGACCCGCTCGGTGCTGGCACCGCCGTAGAGCGCGCCGATCGCGCAGGAACACGCCAGCAGCGCGCCGGTCTTCTTGCCCGCCATGGTGAGGACCTCGCGCAGCTCCACGTCGGAGCGGTCCTCGAAGGACACGTCCTCGGCCTGGCCCTCCACCAGTTCCTGCACGGCGGCGGACAGCATGCGCACGCCCTCCTGGGTGGCGGGGTGCCCGCTGCCCACGAGCACGTCGATGGCCAGGGTCAGCAGCGCGTCCCCGGCGAGGATCGCCGAGCTGACCCCGAACACGCTCCAGGCCGTGGGGCGGTGACGCCTGCTGACGTCACCGTCCATCACGTCGTCGTGCAGCAGTGAGAAGTTGTGCACCAGCTCCACGGCCACCGCGGCGGGCACCGCGGCGGCCGCGCCACCGCCGACGGCCTCCGCCGCCAGCAGCACCAGCGTGGGTCGGATCGCCTTGCCGCCATCACCTCCGGTCGGCGTGCCGTCGGCGTCCCACCAGCCGAAGTGGTAGCCGGCGACCCGGCGCATCGAGGCGGGCAGCGTGTCCACCGCCGCCCGCAGCGCCGGATCGACCAGTCCCCGGCTCCAGGCCAGGGACTGCCTGGCGGAGCGGGCATTTGTCATGACGTCAATGGTGACCATCTCCCCTCTAGGAACCGATCTGGACGTCTTCGAGCACGCCGAGCGCGTCGGGCACGAGCACCGCGGCGGAGTAGTAGGTGCTGACCAGGTAGGAGATGATCGCCTTCTCGCTGATCCCCATGAACCGCACGGAAAGCCCCGGCTCCACCTCGTCGGACAGGCCGGTCTGGCGCAGGCCGATCACGCCCTCGCTGTCCACGCCGGTACGCATGGCGATGATCGAGGAGGTGTTGTGCTTGGAGATCGGCAGCTTGTCGCAGGGCAGGATCGGCACCCCGCGCCAGGACTGCAACTGCCTGCCCTCGAAGGCCGTGGTGGGCGGCAGGATGCCGCGGTGGTTGCACTGCTTGCGGAAGGCCGCGATCGTCCTGGGGTGGGCGACGAAGAACTCGGTCTTGCGCCTGCGGGCGAGCAGGTTGTCCATGTCGTCGGGGGTGGGCGGGCCCGAGCGCGGGTGGACGCGCTGCTTGAAGTCGGCGTTGTGCAGCAGGCCGAAGTCGCGGTTGTTGATCAGCTCGTGCTCCTGGCGCTCGCGCACCGCCTGGATCGTCAGCCGCAACTGCTGCTCGGTCTGGTTCATCGGCTCGTTGTAGAGATCGGCCACCCGGGAGTGCACCCGCAGCACCGTCTGCGCGAGGCTGAGCTCGTACTCGCGCGGGAACTCGTCGTAGTCCACGAACGTGCCCGGCAGGTCCGGCTCGCCCACGTGGCCCGAGGCCAGGTCGATCGCGGCCTCACCGTGCTTGTTCTGCGACTGCGAGCCCGCGGCGCGGAAGCGCTCCAGGTGTGCCCGCAGCTCGGCGGACTGCTCGGCCACCTCGCGGAAGGACTGCGCGGACAGGGTGAGCACGGTGCAGCGGGTGTCCGCCTTCGCGGTGAACGACCAGTTCAGCTGCTCGGCGGCCAGCGCGCCGTCACCGAGGAAGTCCCCGTCGGCGACCACGCCGAGCGCGGTCTCGTTGCCGTACTTGCCTTCTCCGGTCTTGGTCACCCGGCCGTGCACGATCAGCACGACCTGGTCGACCGCCGACCCGGCCTCCGCGAGGGTCTCGCCCGCGGACAGCTCGCGCTGCACGAAGCGGTTGGCCAGCGCGCTGAGCACCTGGCTGTCGTCGAACCCGCGCAGCGCGGGGATCTCGCCCAGCTCGGCGGGGATCACCCGGACCTGCGAGCCGGTGGCGACGAACTCGATGCGCCCGTCACCCACGGAGTAGGTCAGTCGGCGGTTGACCCGGTAGGCGCCGCCCTTGATGTCCTCCCAGGGCAGCGCGTGCAGCAGCCAGCGCGGGCTGATGCCCTGCATCTGGGGCACGGACTTGGTGGTGGTGGCCAGGTTCCGCGCCGCGGCGGTGCCGAGACTCTGCGGTGACTGTCCCGTGTCGACACCAGGCTCAAGCGTCTCGGTCACGGCTCAGAACTCCATTCCGGTCAGTGCGGGGATGCGGACGGCGGCGGTGCCGAGCCCGCTGGGGGTGGGGACGGGGAGGTCGGTGGGCTCGTACCTGAGCTTCAGTTCCGGTTCCTTGTAGCGCGAGGTCTTCACGTGCCAGTGCAGGATCGCCGCCATCCAGTCCTGGAGCTCCTCGACGTGCTTGCGCAACCCGGCGCGCTGCCTGTCGTCCAGCTGGAAGTCCTCGGCCACGACCGGCAGGTCCTCGTCGGCGACCCGCTGGAACTCCTTGATGCGCAAGGTCATCAGGTCGTTGACGATCGCCACGGCGTGGTCCCGGTCGGTGTTGAGGAAGTCCTGCACCACGATGACCATGTTGTGCAGCTCGCCCTCGTACTGCATCTCCTTCTGGTACGAGAAGATGTCGTTGAGGAAGCACGCGTAGTCCTCGGCGGCGTTCTGCAGTTCCCGCATCGGCGTGGTCTCGAAGATCTCGTCCGGCAGCACGTTGTCCGGGCGCAACCGGGCCAGGCTCTCGGTGAGGTCGGAGCCGAAGGTCTTGCGGCGCATCTCGATGTAGTCCACCGGGTCCGGAACGCGGTGCTGGAACTGGTTGTTCAGCTCCCACAGCCAGCTCTCCAGCATCATCTCGATGGAGTTGCGGAACTTGACCCGGTTGCCCTCGGGCATCGGTCCCGCCGTGCGGACCCACAGGTCGGCCAGCCCCTTCTCCACGGGGTTGGTCGCAACCGCGGTCTGCACGCAGTCCAGCGGCATGAACTCCGACAGCCGCCTGGTCTGCGCGATACCGGTATCGATCCTCCTCGTCGCGCCGAAGACCACCGGGTAGTAGTCGTCGCCGTAGGTGCCCCAGGTCAGCCACTCCGCCGACAGGTCCAGCTCCTCGCGACCGCAGTCGGGGTCGATGCCCGCCGAGCACAGCGCGAAGTCGAAGCCGCGGTTCTCCCGCTCGCTCCACAGTGGAACGGACAGCACTCCGGGCACCGCGTCGTAGAAGCCCATCTCGCCTGCCCAGGCGATGCTCGCGGCCCGCGATGCCTCCAGGTGCGGGTTGAGCTGCAACCGGTAGGGCATGTGGATCTTCGGCAGCGGGGTGGGCCCGACCTTCTGGAAGGGCACGTGCCTGTGGCTGTTGAGCCGGACCCGGCCCGGGGCCCCAGCCTGGTCGCCCTTCGGCGCGGGCAGGTCCGGGCTGGCCGGTGGCCGGGGCACCGCAACGGAACTCGGCGCGGGCGGCGGCACCGGCAACGGCTCGGCATAACGGGGGTTGTTGTGCTGCCAGAGGAAGGCCCCCGCGGTGAAGGCCCGCAGCGCGTCCACGTACTGATCGAGAAGTTCGCGGGCCCTGTTGTCCAGCCCGAGGTCCTCCGCCATCGCGGGCAGTTCGTGCTCGGCGACCCGCTGGAACTGCGCGACCCGTTGCCGCATGAGGTCGTGCACGATGTGCACGGCCCGTTGCAGTTCGCAGTCCAGGAACTGCTGGGTGAGCAGGACGAGGTTGTTCGTCGAACCCTCGCGGTGGATCTCGTTGTCGTAGGAGATGATGTCGTTGCCGAGGGCGTTCACGTCCATGCAGGTCTCGTCCAGCGTGCCCATCGCCCTGCTGGCGAACACCTTCTCGGACAGGTCGGGAGCGACCAGCAGCCGGGTCAGCGCGACCACGAACTCCCCGAAGCTGGTCCTGCGCCGCATCTCCACGAAATCGACCGGATCGGGCAGCCGCCCCTGTATCAGGTTGTGCAGCTCCCACAGGAAGCTCTCGGCGGTGGAGACGATGGCCGCGGAGAACAGCTCGCGCTGCTTCGCGGACATGCTGGGCGCGGTGCGCGTCCACAGGTCCGCCAACCCCAGCTCGATCGGATTGGTCGGCACCGCGGCAGGCGTGCCCGCCGCGGACATGAAGGCGGGCAACCGTTCCACGAAGGCCTTGGCGCCCGCGTAGTCCCTGTTCCTGCCGAACGCCGCCAGGAAGTAGTCGTCGAGGAAGAAGCCCCAGCTGATCCAGTCGGCGGCCAAGCCGAACAACTCGGCGGGGGCGCTGGGCAGGACGAGACCGGAGAACAGCACGTAGTCGTGGCTGTCGAAGGTCTGCTCGGTCCAGACCGGAAAGCCCCTCGCGCCCGGTTGCGGGCTGAAGAACCCGGTGTCCCGAGCCCACTGCTTGGCCCTGGGCCGGGTCCGGTCCACGTGCGGGCTCATCCTGGCCTCGAACGGGATGTCGAACACCGGCATGTCGAACGAACTCATCGGATCACCCGCCCAGCCCGACGAGCGAGCCGATCGAGGCCGTCGCGGTGCCGAGACCCCTGGGCCCACCAAGGAAGGAGCCCAGGGACGGGCTGGCGGTCGCTGCCGTGCCGCCCTCGTTCATGTACCGGTTGGAGCGCATGTGCCACTCGTGGCCGCCGGACTGCCAGTCCTGCAACCCCCTGGCGTAGACCAGCACCCGCATCCGCTCGGCGGGGTCCAGCCCGTTCTCCTCGCACAGCAGCGGCAGCTCGGTGAAGAAGGTGTTCTCGAACTGGTGCAGCCGCGAGGTGATCATGTCGTTGACCGCGTCGGCGGCCCGCTGGGTGTCGTAGCCGAGGAACTCCTTGAGCACCAGCACCGCGTTGGCGTTCTCGCCCTCGTCCTCCACCTCGCGCTGGTAGGAGAACAGGTCGTTGCGCAGGTGCACCCCGTCGGAGAAGGTCTCCTTGAGCACGCGCAGCGGTCGGCTGTGCGCCACCGAGGCGGGCACCTCCGCCTCGGTGGCCACCTCGACCAGGTCCGCCGACCAGGGCGCGCCGCCGACCTTGCGGCGCATCTCGATGTACTCGATGGGGTTGGCCACCCGCCCCTCGACGATGTTGGCCAGCTCCCAGACGCAGTCCTTGAGCAGGTTCTCCGTGCTCACGATGAACCGCTGCCGCCAGGCATCGGACATCCTGGGGATGGTCCGGTTCCACAGGTCCTCAAGACCCGCCTCGACCTGGTTGGTCGGCTTCTCGGTGATCGGACCGGAGTGCGGCATGAACAGCGAGAGCCGGTCCAGGTACGCCTTGGCGCCGGGCTGGTCCTTGGTGCGCTTGAAGACCTCGAGGAAGTGGTCGTCGAAGAAGAAGACCCAGACGTACCAGTCGGTGATCAGGTCGAGCATCTCCTGATCGCACTCGGGATGGGTGTAGGCGCAGAGCAGCGCGTAGTCCATGCCGTCGAACTGTCGCTCGTCCCAGACGTTCGAGCCCTCGATCATCCCGAACTCCCGCGCCCACGCCTTGGTGTGCACGCGGGCCCCCTCCAGGTGCGGGTTCAACCTGGCCGGGTGGGGCATGTAGAAAGTCGGCAACTCAAAGGGCTGCATGGCCTGCGCCCACCCCTCCCTGCTAGTTGGCGCGGCCCAGTTCGACGTCCTCCAGGATCGCCAGCGCGTCGGGCACCAGCACGGCGGCCGAGAAGTAGGCGCTGACCAGGTAGGAGATGATCGCCTTCTCGCTGATTCCCATGAACCGCACGGAAAGCCCCGGCTTGTACTCGTCGGGGATCGCGGTGGGCTGTAGGCCGATCACGCCCTGGCTCTCCTGACCGGTCCGCATCAGGATGATCGAGGAGGTGGCCTGCTCGGTGACCGGGATCTTGTTGCACGGCAACAGCGGGATGCCGCGCCACGCGGGCACCTGGTGGCCGTTGAAGTCGATGTTCTGCGGGTACAGGCCCATCCGGGTGCACTCCGCACCGAAGGCCGCGATGGTCTTGGGGTGGGCGAGGAAGACCGAGGGGTCCTTCCACACCTTGGACAGCAGCTCGTCCATGTCGTCGGGGGTGGGCGGGCCGGACCGGGTGGGGATGCGCTGGCTGAAGTCGGCGTTGTGCAACAGCCCGAAGTCCCGGCTGTTGACCATCTCGTGCTCCTGCCGCTCGCGCAGGGCCTCGATGGTCAGCCGCAACTGCTGCTCGGTCTGGTTCATCGGCTCGTTGTAGAGATCGGCCACCCTCGAGTGCACCCGCAGCACCGTCTGCGCCACGGACAGCTCGTACTCCCGCGGCGCGGAGTCGTAGTCCACGAAGGTGCCCGGCAGGTCCGGCTCACCGGTGTGGCCCGCCGACATCTCGATCGAGGCCTCGCCGTGCTCGTCGGTGCCCAGCGCGGCGTTGGCCTGGAACATCACCAGCTGCTCACGCAGCGCCTCGGAGGAGGTGGACACCTCCTGGAACGCCGCGCGGGACAGGGTCAGCACGGTGGTGCTGGTCGCCGCCTTCGCGGTGAACTCCCACGCCCCCTCGGTCTCCACCAGGTTGCGGTCGCCGAAGTAGTCCCCGTCGGCCAGGGTGCCCAGCACGGTCTCGTCCCCGTACTTGCCCGCACCGACCTTGCTGACCTTGCCGTGCGCGATCAGCACGACCTGGTCGGCGGCCTGCCCGGCCGCCACGATGGTCTCCCCCGCGCTGAACTCGCGCTGGGTGAACCGCCCGGCCAGCGCGGTCAGCACCGCCATGTCCTCGAAGCCGCGCAGGATCGACAGCTCGCCCAGCTCGGCGGGGATCACCCGCACTTCGGCGCCGGTGGCCACGAACTCGATGCGCCCGTCACCCACCGTGTAGCTCAGCCGCCGGTTCACCCGGTACACGCCACCGTTGACCTGCACCCAGGGCAGCACCCGCAGCAGCCAGCGCGAGGTGATCCCCTGCATCTGGGGGACCGACTTGGTGGTGGTCGACAGGTTCCGCGCGGCGGCGGTCCCCAGGCTCAGCTGGGACTGACTCTCGGTGCCGACACCCGGTTCCAAGGTCTCCGTCACGACCAACAGCTCCTATCCGATGTGATCCAGGGGCGGGCGATTTCGTGCATGCTGGAGGAACGCAAACACGAGAAGAACTACGTGTGTCCGCGCTGCCACGTATTAATTTCGAGGGCATGAGCAAACCGACGAATTGGGCCTAAATTGCCCTCCGTCGGTTTGTGAGTCAAGTTCAGCTGCCAGCAACAGGAAGCTAGCACCCGGGTTCAAAGCTCGTACAGTCACTCGAAGGGGTGGCGCCATCGCGTTCTTTGTGATCGTGAAAAAGAAGTCGTTACTCCCTCGATCCGGTGACGAAAAAAGACGCGAAGTAGCATTCACGTTGCGACTGCCACCCAGTTGGAGCAGCGCATTGGTACCGATGAGGGGGCCAATAGCCCGCCAGGAGACACCAAACGGTTGGTTTCACTACTCCAAATGAGCAAGGAAGTTGACGAGACATCTAACCGCGCCCCTGGGGCGGCCGGACGTGCCCCTACGGCGACACAATTGCGACACCCTGCCGATAGCGCGTCGCTTTCCTTGTCGTACCAGCATTTTTGCCTAAACAACCCGAGTGCCGTGGACGCCCCGCCGTAGCCTGCGAGCAGGACCTGACACAGAGGAGGCGTGGTGCGGCGGTTCGAGGACGAGGTCGCGGTGGTGACCGGCGGTGCGCACGGCATTGGTCTGGCGATCGTGCGCCGGCTCGCCGAGGAGGGCGCTGTCGTGGCGGTCGCCGACCTGGACGGCGCGGCGGCGGAGTCGGTCGCGGCGCAGGTCGGCGGGCTGGCGATCACCTGCGACGTGGGCGACCGGTCCTCGGTGGGCGCCGCGTTCGCCACCGTGCTCCACCGGTACGGGCGACTGGACGTGCTGGTGAACAACGTGGGCGTGTGCGTGCTCACCCCGTTCGAGCAGACCGACGACGAGGTGTGGCAGCGCAGCGTGGATCCGACGCTGACCGGGGCGGTGCGCTGCATCCAGGCCGCCCTGCCGCACCTGCTGGCCAACCCCGCGGGCGGGTCGGTGGTGTCGATCGGCTCGGTGAACGGGCTGATGGCCTTCGGCGATCCCGCGTACTCGGCGGCCAAGGCGGGCCTGCAGAGCCTCACCCAGAACATGGCGGGCCGCTACGGGCCGCAGGCGCTGCGGGCCAGGGGGCAGGGCGGCCCTGGGGTGCGCTTCAACCTGGTCGCGCCGGGTACGGTGCGCACCAGGTCGTGGACCTCGGACGAGAACAAGGCCTCGGCCCTGGACCGGGTGGCCAGGCACTACCCGATGGGCCGGGTCGGCGAGCCCGAGGACATCGCCGCGGCGGTGGCCTTCCTCGCCTCCTCCGACGCCGCCTGGATCACCGGCGCGGTGCTGCCGGTGGACGGTGGCATCACCGCCGTACACAGCGGATTCGTGCTGGACGTGGACCGCTGGTGACAGTGATTCCCGTGACCTCGCCACGGTGTGCGATTAACAGACAGTTCACCGGCGCTCGTGTGTGAAGTGTGGAAAGCCCGTACGCCATTCACCGCAGAAAGCGGGTACCCCTCCACCGGTACACTTGACGTGCGAGAACCACACACGATTCACGAAGAAAGTGGCGGACACCACATGACGCAGCGGCAGGGTCCTGCTGGTCCCCCAGCGGGCACCGAAGCCGCTGCCGTGGTCAGACAACGGGGCCGTCCGAGCACCGGTGTTCGGGAGGCTGTGCTCGCGGCGACCGCGGAGATACTGCGCGTGGACGGAATCGCACGACTGAGCACGAAGGAAGTGGCTCGCCGTGCGGGAGTCGCCGAATCCAGCATCTTCTACCACTTCGGCGACAAGCACGAGTTGTTGCAGGCCGTGGTGCGCGCGCAGACCCCGGAGTTGGCGGAGTTGCGGTCCACCGGCGGGTCGTTGCGCGAGGGGCTGATCGCGCTGTGCACCACGCTGGAGGAGCACTACGCACGGTCACTGCCGGTGCTCACCGCCGTGCAGGCCGACGGCGAGTTGCGCAGGCGCATGGCGGAGGGCGGCAGGCAGTACTGCCAGGCCCCGCTGTCCGCACTGGACCGGATCACCGAGCACCTGTCGGCGGAGATCGAGGCGGGCAGGCTCCGGCCGGGACTGGACTCGCGCACCGCCGCGCTGTTGCTGCTCGGCGCGAGCTACCAGCGGGCACTGCACGTCTACATGGGCTGTCCGGCGGAGGTGCTGCCCACCGTGAGTGACCTCGTGGACGCCCTGCTGCCCGAACCCGGTCACGCGTGACCCGGTTGCGAAATTGACTCACATTGGTATAGACACGCAGGGTAGCGGTGGGACTGCCCGAGGCGATCGGAGTGCGGCCATGCACGACCAGGAGACCGGGGCGGGCCGAAGGCTGCTGCCCCGCAGGGAGCGTGCGGCCAGCATCAGGCAGGCCGCGGCGCGGGCCTTCGCGCGTGGCGGCTACGTGGGCACCTCGATGGAGGACCTGGCCACCGAGGCCGGGGTCACGAAGATCATCCTGTACCGCCACTACCCCACCAAGCGGGAGCTCTATCGCAGCGCGCTGGACAACACCTGGGAGCAGCTGGTGGCCACCGCGGGCATCGGCTACGACACCGAGGAGGGGCTGCGCGCCCTGTTCAGGGCCGCGCGCAACGACCCCGACGGCTTCACACTGCTGTTCCGGCACGCGGTGCGCGAGCCGGAGTTCGCCGAGCACGCCAACGAGCTGATGAGCCAGTCCGTGCAGCTGGCCGACCGGGCGCTGGGCCAGTCGGTGACCGATCCCGTGCTGCGCTCCTGGCTGGCCAAGGTGGTCACCGAGCTGGTCGTCAACGGGGTGCTCACCTGGTTGGCCACCGGCAGCGCGGACCGCGACGAGGAGGCGGCGGGCCTGCTGTTCCGCACCGCCGCCGCCGCGATCCTGCAGCACCGCGAGCGCGTCGGCGCGCACTAGTACCTGCACGGGCGTGCCCGAGCGTGAATTCTTGGCACGGATTGGTATGTCCAAAACTGTATACTGAGCGGTTGCTCAGGGAGTACTGTGACGCCTCCACGGTCAATTCTGGGGAGGTGACAATGGCGACAGACCACTACACGGCGGATGACGCCGATGCCGCCGCGAACGTCTTCGCTGGGGAGCTCAAGCGATGGCGGACGCTGCGGGGACTGTCGAGGACCACGTTGGCACGACGGATGGGCTACGACCGCTCATACGTCTCCAAGGTGGAGAGTGGGGCGAAGCCCCCGTCGAGGGATTTCGCCTTCCACGCCGAGAAGGCACTGCACTCCGGCGGGGCGCTGTACAACGCGTACCGGGAACACGCCGCGACGACTGATCGGACTCGCCCCGTCGACGGGCAGTTCGCGCGGGTCAGCCCGCAGCCCGCGGTCCAGTACGCCGACATGATGGCCGGCGGGGCACCGCCGGCGGGGAGGTGACCGGGCACCACTAGGGGAGGCGGTCGAGCCTTCCAGTCGGCGCGAACCCCCGCCGTGCCCACCGGATCTCGGCCAACACAACGTTGATCTACAACCCGCACGACGGCGGACCGCAGCCAGCGGCCCGCCGTCGTGTCGTTGTGGGCAGCCCCGCCGCCACGCCTATCCCAGCGACACGAACCGCTCGGGCAGGCGGTCCCAGACCTCGGGCGTGTAGAAGTGGCCACCGGCCAGCTCGGTCACGGTGACCGGCCCGGCGCCCAGCACGGACCAGCGCTTGGCCTGGGCGGCGGCGTCCGCACCGTCCTGGCTGCCGTACAGCACCTGCAACGGCGCACGAACGGTCGTGCCGGGCTCGTAGCGGTAGTCGGCGCTGACGGTCAGGTCGGCGCGCAGCAACTCCAGGGCAATCTGCACCAGCTCGGGCTCGGCGAGCAGTTCCGGGGACAGCTGGCCCACGGTGCTCATCCACTCCAGCAGCTCGGCGTCGGTCTGCGACAGGGCGGGCGGCCGGTGCAGCTTGACCGCCCAGTCGGTGGGCGCCTCGCTGGCGGAGGCCACCACGGCGCTGGGCCCGCGCAGACCGGCCCGTTCCATGCGGACCGCCACGTCGAAGGCCACGGCGGCGCCCATGCTGTGCCCGAACAGCACGAACGGTCGGTCAACTTGTTCGTGCAGCGCACGCACGATCGGTGCGCACAGCTCCTCCCAGGTGGTGGCGAAGGGCTCGGCGAACCGGGACTCACGGCCCGGATGGCAGATCAGCACCAGCTCGGTGTTCTCGGGCAGGACCCGGGCCCAGCGCCGGAACGGCGCGGTGCCGCCACCGCTGTAGCCGACGCACACCAGCGCCCGCTCCGCCGAGGGCCGTGGCAGCGGCCGGACCAGCGCACTCTCGTTCGTACTACTCACGGCACCAAACTACCCAGCACTCCCGACTACGCGGCGGCCACGGCACGCAGCCGCCGGTGCGCGCCGCCGTAGGGCGAGACCTCCCCGAGGTGCTGCTTGGCCAGCTTGGCGACCATCGTGTAGTTGCTGTCGCAGACGTTGCCCACCGGCGCCTGCCCCGCCTGGCTGACCAGCTGGTAGGCGTCCATCGGGTGCAGGCCGGTCAGCTCGCCGACCCAGCCGACCAGGTCGTGCTGGCTGATCCGGTACGCGTCCTCCAGCGGACGGGCCGAGCCGGTGGACATGATCGAACGGTCGTCCTCGATCCTGGGCCACGGGGTGCTCACGCCCTTGATCACCTCGACCGCGATCACCGTGTCCATGGCGGCCTCCACCGCGGTCCCGCACACCTCGCCGTGCCCCTGGCGGCAGTGCCCGTCGCCCAGGGCGAGCAGCGCGCCCGGCACGTTGACACCGAAGTAGGCGGTGACCCCGGCGCGCAGTTCGGGGGTGTCCATGTTGCCGCCGTGCGCGTCCGGGGTGATCGTCATGCGCGCCTCGAAGGCGGCGGGCGCCACGCCCACGGTGCCGTGCATGGGTTCCAGCGGCAGGTCCACGGTGAACTCGCTGCGCAGGGCCCGGTAGCGCACGGTGCGGCGCTCCCGGTCCACCTCGTAGCGCCACACCAGTTCCTCCAGCGGCTCGTGCAGCATCGCGGTGGTGTGCGTGGTGGTGAGCGCGCCGAAGTGCGGGAAGGTCGTGGACACGGCCCAGTCGCGGGCCGGCTCGATCGCGGCGAAGTGCACGGCCAGGGTGTCCCCCGGTTCGGCGGTCTCCACGTAGAACGGACCGGAAACCGGGTTCAGGTAAGGGAATTCGCACACCTGTGAGGGCAGGTCCTCGACCGAGCGCACCCGGCCCCCGAAGCAGTCCTCGGTGCGGACCCGCAGCAACTGGCCCGGTCGCAGGCTCAGCACGGGAGCGACCCCGCCGAAGGTGTAGGCCAGCTCGGTGGGCTCGGGGCGGTAGTCGATGATCACTCAGGCTCCTCGGACAGTCCGGACAGACGGGGGCTGCGGCCCGCGATGTGCGCGACAAGCAGCACCACGGCGCCCACGGCCAGCCAGCCGAGGCCGAGCTCGCGGGCGGCAGCCTTGGCGTTGACGATCACGTACAGCAGCACGGCGAACCCGATCAGCGGGATGACCAGGTGCCGTACCCAGTGCCTGCTGCGCCCGCGGATCACGTGGTGCACCACCACCGAGACGTGCAGGACCAGTAAGGCCACCAGGGCGCCGAAGTTGACCAGCGAGGTCAGCAGCGGCACACCGTCCCCGGACAGGGCCAACGGCACCCCGACGGCCAGCGACACCGCCGCCACCAGGAAGGTCGCGTTCGCGGGCGACTGCCTGCGCCGGTCCACCCTGGCCAGGAACCCGGGCAGCTGGCGGTCCCTGGCCATGGCGAACAGCAGGCGGGCGGTGGCCGCCTGGGCCACCAGCGAGCAGGCGAAGCCCCAGGCGATGGCGGTGGACAACGCGGTGAGCACGCCCAGCCATGGCCCGGCCGCGGCGGCAGCGGTGTCGTAGAACGCCGTGCTCGCCGGGTCCCCGTCCCGCAGCAGGCGTGTGGGGTCGGGCACCAGCAGCGCGGCGACCCAGGTCTGCGCCACGAACAACGCGGCGGCCAGCACCAGCGCGGCGATCATCGCGCGGCCGATCTGCCGTGCCGAGCCGCGGTTCTCCTCGGCCAGGGTGGAGATCGCGTCGAAGCCGAGGAAGGACAGCACCGCCACCGACACCGCCCCGAAGACCACCGGCAAGGAGAACGTGGCGGGGTCGTAGAACGGTCGTGCGGAAATCCCCTGGCCAGCCCCGCCGAGCAGCGCGACCAGGCCGAAGCCGAGGAACAGCGCCAGCACGACCAGCTCGGCGACCAGCACGATCCGGTTGACCCGCGCCGTCAGCTGGATGCCCAGGTAGTTGACGAGGGTGTTGAGCAGTACGAAGGCGATGACCCACAACCAGGGCGGCACGGCGGGCACGAAAGAGCTCATCGCCGCGCCCGCGACCAGGTACAGCAGCGCGGGGACCAGCACGTAGTCCAGGAAGATCGCCCACCCGGCCAGGAAACCGATCGAGGGCGAGATGCCGCGCCCCGCGTAGGTGTAGACCGACCCGGCCATCGGGAAGGCGCTGGCCATCTCGGCGTACGACCGTGCGGTGAACACCATGGCCACCGCGCCGATGACGTAGGCGAGCGGGACCATGCCGCCGGATTCCTGGTACACACCACCGAAGATGCCGAAGGGCGCGATCGGCACCATGAAGATCAGCCCGTACACCAGCAGGTCACCCAGGCTCAGCGAACGCCGGAGCTGCTGGCGGTACCCGAAGCTCGCGAGCGGATCATCGGCCATGCCCGGACCCTAGTGGTGCGGGCGGGCGCGGCGACACCGTCGGAGGTCAGATCTTCTCGATCACGTTCACCAGCGTGCCCGAGGAGTCGGTGCGGTAGAAGTGCCGCTGCCCGAACGGTTCCTCGCGCAGCTCCTGCACGACCGGCACCCCGGCGGCGGTGATCGAGGCCAGCGCCGCGGCCGCGTCCGGCACGCCACGAGCACCGTGCTGCCGAACGAGATCGCCACGACCGCCCCCGAACAGTGTCCTGCCCCGGCCGACAGGGCGTCGGCCGGGGCAGGACGAGGATGCCAGTTCAGGCGAAGTCGTGCTCGTGCAGCCACTTCAGGGTGGCGGCGCGGTAGTCGGCGGCGTTCTCCGCGAGCCCGAGGCCGTGACCGGCACCGGGCAGCACGAACACCGACAACTGGGCGGCGTCACTGAAGTACGGGGCCTCACCGGCGCGCAGGGCCTGCGCGCTGGAGCAGTCCCGCAGGAAACCGCAGAAGCCCGTGTCGTTGCCGCCGTCGGCCAGCATCACCGGCACGCTGATGGACCGGGACAGCGGGCTGACCAGGCCAAGACCGATGATCTCCACCAGGCTCACCGCGGACACCTGGTCCTTGGCGTACTGCTCGTCGGCGGCGACCACACCGGGCTCCACGTCGGAGGCGCTGAAGTACATGATGTTGCGCTCGCCCGGCCTGCTGGTCAGGTAGCCGGGGTCCCCGCCCCTGCTGGACAACAGCGGGTCGACCGTCACCGGTTGCAGGCCGACCGCCACGTCCTTGAGCAGGACCGGCATGTTCGGCAGGTGGGTCATGCCGGTCAGCAGCACGCCGTCCACGTCGTGGTAGGTGGCCGACTCGATGATCGACAGCGCGGAACCCGCGGAGTGCCCGCCGATGAGCACCTTGCCGAAGCGGGTGCCGCCCACCTTGCCCGCGCGCAGTGCCGAGATCACCTGGTGCATCGCGGAGGCCTGGCCGGCGCCGGTGACCAGCGCGCTGAGCGGGCGCGAGCTCTGGCCGATGCCGATCGGGTCCACGGCGAAGGTGGCCAGCCCGTTGCGGGCCATGTCCCGTTGGTAGGAGTACTGGTCCGGCTTGTACGGCAGGTCCCAGTACTTGCGGTTGAAGGTTGCACCCGGCAGCAACAACTGGACGCTCTTGGCGGTGACGCCTTCCGGTGCGCACAGCTGACCGTGGATGGTCGCGGGCAGCACGAGCGCGGTCACCGGGACATCGGCCTCGGTGCAGGTCACCGTGGGTGCGGTGGCCGACGCGGGCTGGGGCGCGGCGAGCATTCCGGCGACAACCGCACACCCGGCGAACAAGGAGGTTGCCAGGAGGGGGAGGGATCTCACGGAGCTGGCCCTTCTGAGATCGACTTGGCAGCGAGGTGAGCAGGGTATAGCCAGCTGAACCGGACGAGTCACCGTTCAACACCTTTGAGTGAACTTTGCTGTGTGGCAACGGCTTACTGGTCACTTCGAGCGTCATTGCCCCCTCGACCGTGGGAGTAGGCTCTATGGGCTGTCGCCACTGCCGCCGGAACGGAGTCGCGCCTTGGCAGGTGAGAACGCCGACTGGATCCCCGAGGACGTGGACCTGTTCCGGGCCAGCCCTTCGCGCGTCTACGACTACCTGCTCGGTGGTGGCTGCAACTTCGCCGTGGACCGGGACTGGGCCGAGCAGGCCATCGAGAAGATGCCGTGGATCCGCGCCGCGGCCAGGTCCAACCGGGCCTTCCTGCGCCGCGCGGTGGTGTACTGCGCCGAGGCGGGCCAGCGGCAGTTCCTCGACCTGGGCTCGGGAATCCCGACCGCGCAGAGCGTGCACGAGATCGCGCACCGCACCGACCCGCGCTGCCGAGTGGTCTACGTGGACAACGAGCGGGTCGCGGTCTCGCACAGCGAGTTGCTGCTGGCCACGGTGCCCACGGCGGGCATCGTCGAGGCCGACATGTGCGATGTGGACAAGGTGCTGGGCCACCCGGTCACCCAGGAGCTGCTGGACTTCTCCCGTCCCGTCACGGTGATCAGCACGGCCGCGCTGTACTACATCCCCGACGACGACCTGGCGGCCAAGACCGCGCGCAGGTACCTGGACGTGCTCGCCCCCGGCAGCATGTTCGTGCTCTCGCACGCGACCCTGGGCCCGCACGAGCGGGACAAGATGAAGCTCGCCGACGTGCTGAAGATGACCAAGACACTGACCAGCTCGGCCACCGCCCGCAGCCCGGAGTGGATCCTCTCCCTGTTCGACGGCATGGAACTCGTGCCGCCCGGCCTGGTGTACACCCCGGACTGGCGCCCGGACCGGCTGCAACTGGCCGAGGAGTCGCCCTGGCAGGCCGCGGTGCTGGCCGGGGTCGCCCGCAAACCTGACTGACCTCGTCAGCCGTCTGCGACAACTGCGCGAACGAGAAGGTGATCGGTCATGGCAGCCACGTCCTCGGCAGGTGATCCGGTCCGCGTCCCGGAGCCGCTGTTACCCGCGGCGCGGGCCTGTCCGGCGAGCGGGAGCGCCGCGGCGGTGGGTCCCGCGCACCGGGGCAGACTGGTCACCGGCATCGAGTCCTGGCTGGTCACCCGGTACCAGGAGGTGGCCGCGGCGCTGAGCGACCCGCGGCTGGTGATGTCCGCCCCGCGGATCCAGCAGGAGCTGGTGGACCGGGGCGCGCTGCCGGAGCGGTTCGGCAGCCTGGTCCAGCGCAGGACGAGGACCCTGCTGAGCACCGACCCGCCGGAGCACAGCCAGCTGCGCAGGCTGGTCAACCCGAGCTTCTCCGGGCGGACCGTGGACCTGTTGCGCGAGCGGGCCCGGCAGGTGTGCGGGGACCTCGTGTATGCCATGCGTGAGCGGTCCCGGCGGGGCGAGGTGGTCGACCTGGTCGACGAGTTCGCCTTTCCCTTGTCCGTCACCATGATCTGCCAGTTACTCGGCACCCCCGCCGAGGACCGTGAGCGCTTCCGGGAGTGGTCGCAGGCCATCGTGTTCGACCACGGGGACGCCGAGTCGGTGGCCGCCTACCAGCACGCGATGGCCGCCATGGACGAGTACTTCGGCGAGCTGATCGCGGCCAAGCGCGCGGCCCCGGCCGAGGACCTGGTCAGCCAGTTGGTGGCCGCCGACGACGAGCGGGGCGGCGAGGACCCCGCCGAGCTGCGCTCGATGCTCTCCCTGCTGATGATCGCCGGGCACGAGACCACCGCGAACCTGATCGCCAGCGGGGTGCTCGAACTGCTGCGCAACCCCGAGCAGCTGGCCGCGCTGCGCGCCGATCCCGGCCTGCTGAACCCGACCGTGGAGGAGTGCCTGCGGCACGCCGGTCCGGTGGCGTTCAGCTCGATGCGGTTCACCACCGAGGAGATCCGGTTCGGCGAGGTGCTGGTGCCGCGCGGCGAGGTGGTCTCGCTCGGGCTGTGGGCAGCCGACCACGACCCGGCCCACTTCCCGGACCCCGACGCCTTCGACGTGCACCGCAGGGGCGACCCGCACCTGGCCTTCGGCCGGGGCGCGCACTTCTGCGTGGGCGCGAATCTGGCCAGGATGCAGGCGCAGGTCGCGCTGGGCACCCTGCTGGACAGCTTCGGCGAGATCAAGCTGGCGGTGCCCGAGGAGGAGCTGAGCTGGCGCCCAGCCAACACCCGTGGCCCGCGCCACCTGCCGCTGCGGCTCACCGAGTGATCAGGCGGAGGTCCGTACGCTCGTGCTGTGCACCCTGATCATCGTCTCCGGCAGGCGATCACGGCCTACCTCTGGCTGAGCGCCATCGTGGTGGCGGCGCTGTCCGCGCTGACCTGGCACGGGCGCCGTGGCACCGGGCTGGACCTGGCCGTGGACGGCTGGATCGAGCGCACCTTCAGCCAGGACCTGCTCCGCACGGTCGTGCACCTGGCTGACCTGCCGGTGCTGGTGGGTGTGCTGGCCCTCGTCCTGGTGCTGGCCCTGGTGCGGCGCGACCGCGAGCTCGCACTGCTGGCCGTGCTGGGGCCGACCGCCGCGATGCTGCTCACCGAGCTGGTGCTCAAACCGTTGGTGCACCGCACTTACGGCTCGTGGCTGGCCTTCCCCAGCGGGCACACCACGGCGATCACGGCCACCGCGACGGTACTGGCACTGCTCGCCGCCCGGTTGCCCCTCGCCGCACGAACGGTCGTGCACCTGCTGCTGCTCGCGGCGGTGGTCGTGGTGGCCATCGCGCTGATCGGTCTGGACTACCACTACTTCACCGACACCGTGGGCGGGTTCTTCGTGGCCACCGCCTGCGTGCTGCTGGTCTCCCGGCTGCTGGACCGAACGGCCGATTAGCGGGTCTTGCCGGAACCTGCACTTCGCCAGCTATTTACAGCGCTGGGCTCCATCGCGAAAATCGCTGACAAAGCGTCTCGCGACAGGCGGAGAGGTGACCGGCGGTGCGCAGGTTCGCTGGAGTACTGGCAGCAGTGCTCGCGATGGTCCTCGGCACGGTCGTGCAGTTTTCCGGCACGGCCTCGGCGGCGCCCACCCCGGCGGCGCGGGAGTTGCGCGGCATGTGGATCGCCAGCGTGGCCAACATCGACTGGCCCTCCCGCCCCGGCCTGCCGGTGGCGCAGCAGCAGGCGGAGTACCTCGGCCTGCTCGACCGCGCCAAGGCGACCGGGATCAACGCGGTGTTCGTGCAGATCCGGCCGACCGCCGACTCGTTCTACCCCTCGAAGCTGGAGCCCTGGTCCCAGTACCTGACCGGCACCCAGGGCCAGGACCCCGGCTACGACCCGCTGGCCTTCCTCGTCCAGCAGGCGCGCCGGCGCGACCTGGAGTTCCACGGCTGGTTCAACCCGTACCGGATCAGCCAGCAGCCCGACCCGGCCAAGCTGGCGCCGAACCACCCGGCGCGGCTGCACCCGGACTGGGTGGTCAGTTACGGGGGCCAGCTCTACTACAACCCCGGCGTGCCCGCCGCACGAACGTTCGTCGAGCGGGTCATCCTGGACACGGCCACCCGGTACGACCTGGACGGGGTGCACTTCGACGACTACTTCTACCCGTACCCGGTGGCGGGTCAGGCGTTCCCCGACGAGCAGGCGTACCAGACCTGGGGCGCGGCCAGGTTCCCGGACCGGGCCGACTGGCGGCGGGACAACGTCAACCAGCTGGTGCGCGAGCTGTCCCGGCAGCTGCACGCGGCCAAGCCCTGGCTTGCCTTCGGCGTCAGCCCGTTCGGGGTGTGGCGGGACAAGCGCACCGACCCGACCGGTTCGGACACCACCGCGGGCGTGCACGACTACGACGAGCTGTACGCCGACACCAGGACCTGGATCCGCAACCGGTGGGTCGACTACGTGGCACCGCAGCTGTACTGGCCGATCGGCTTCACCGTCGCCGACTACGCCAAGTTGCTGCCCTGGTGGGCGAACGAGGTCAGGGGTACCGGCGTCTCGCTCTACATAGGACAGTCGGCCTCCCGGATCGGCATCGCCAACCCGCCCGCCTGGCTCAACCCCGAGGAGATGCCGAGCCACCTCGCGCTGAACCGGGCCACGCCCGGGGTCTCCGGTGACATCTTCTTCAACGCCAACGCCTTGCTGGGCAACAAGCTCGGCTTCACCGACCGGCTGCGCACCGACCTGTACCGGGAACCCGCGCTGGTCCCGGTGCGCGCCACGCGGCCGGGGCACGCGCCGCCCGCCCCGCTCGCCCTGTGCGTGCACGACCGGGTGCTGAGCTGGATCGGTTGGCCCACAACGACTTCGTACGGCATCTACCGGGACGGCCGGCTGCTGACGACCGTTCGTGCCACCGGCCCGGTGATGGGCTACACCGACACGTCGGCCACCGCCGGCGAGCACCACGCGTACTCGGTGACCGCACTGGACCGCGGTCACCACGAGAGCCGCCCCCGGACCCTGGAGGACCAGTGAGCGAGCCTGCGAGCTCACCATCAAGCACAGGCCGCGCGCGAAGCGCCGCGCCGAGCGCCAGCGAGGTGCGGCACGTGAGCGAGCTCGCGAGCTCACCATCAAGCACAGGCCGCGCGCGAAGCGCCGCGCCGAGCGCCAGCGAGGTGCGGCACGTGAGCGAGCTCGCGAGCTCACCATCAAGCACAGGCCGCGCGCGAAGCGCTGCGCCGAGCGCCAGCGAGGTGCGGCGATGACCGCACTACCGGCGAAGGTGATCAGGCTCGCGCTGGCGGGGACCGCGACGGCGGCGCTGCTCGCACAACTGGCCCTGGCCCCGGCGAGCGCGGGCACGCTGGCGGGCCAGCCCGGTAGCGGGACGGGTGCCGCCATCGACTTCCACCGCTGGCACACCGAGGACGAGTTCGACGCGGGGCAGTACGAGGGCCTGCGCGCGCACGCCGGTGGCGGGCTGGTGATCAGCAGGCCGGTCGGCACGATCGTGCGCACCGAACCGAAGCTGGGCACCACCACGACCTACGAGTACGGGCGCTGGACCTCTCCCCGGTACAGCCAGCACTTCGGCGCCACCCAGCTGATCGCCTCCTGGAACGCCACGACCCCCGCGGGCACCTGGTTGCAGGTGGAGATGCGCGGCAGGACCTCGACCGGGGTCAGCACCGGCTGGTACGTGATGGGCCAGTGGGCCTCGGGCGACAGCGACATCCAGCGCCGCAGCGTGCCCGGGCAGAGCGACGCCGCGGGCACGGTGGACGTGGACACCTTCGAGTCGGCCAGCGGCGTGACCCTGAACTCCTACCAGCTGCGCGTCACCCTGTACCGGCTGCGCGGCGCCCAGCAGAGCCCCCGGCTGAGCATGGTCGGCGCGATGACCTCCGCGGTGCCGGACCGGTTCACCGTGCCGACCAGCCCCAGCGGCGGGGCCTGGGGCGTGGAACTGCCGGTGCCGCGCTACTCGCAGGACGTGCACAAGGGCGAGTACCCGCAGTACGACGGCGGTGGTGAGGCCTGGTGCAGCCCGACCTCCAGCCAGATGGTGATCGAGTACTGGGGCAAGCACCCGACCGAGGACCAGCTCGCCTGGGTCGACCCGAGCTACGCCGACCCCAGCGTGGACCTGGCCGCGCGCGGCACCTACGACTACGACTACCAGGGCGCGGGCAACTGGCCGTTCAACGCCGCCTACGCCGCCAGCTACGGGTTGCAGGCGCACGTCACCCGGCTGCACTCGCTGACCGAGCTGGAGCGGTACATCAGGCGCGGCATCCCGGTGATCACCTCGCAGTCCTTCCTGGCCAGCGAGCTGGACGGGGCCGGGTACAGCACCTCGGGCCACATCATGGTGGTGGTCGGCTTCACCGAGACCGGGGACGTGATCGTCAACGACCCGGCATCCCAGGACGACAACGCGGTGCGCAACGTCTACAAGCGGGCCCAGTTCGAGAACGTGTGGCTGCGCACCAAGCGGCACCTGGCCGACGGCTCGGTGGGCGGCGGTTCCGGTGGGGTGGCCTACATCTACACCCCGCACGGCCGGGACTGATCAGATCAGCGGGCTCGGGGACGCCGCGCTGATCCGGTTCATCACGGCCAGGCTGGCCTTGATGTAGGCGTCCCCGTCGCCGTGCAGCACCGAGGCGGTGTTGGCGGCGTGCGCGAACGCGTCGAGCTCGAAGGCCAGCTGGGCCGGGTCGGTGTCCTGGCCGAACTGGCCGAACTCGCGGGCCTCGGCCACGGCGGTCACCAGCAGGGCGGTCCACCGGGTGCCCGCCTCGGCCAGCGCGTCGCGGACCCGGCCCTCGCGGGCGCCGGAGCCCCCGGTGACCGCGGCGAAGAAGCAGCCGCCGGGGAACACCCGGCCCGCCGAGTACTTCAGCCAGCCGTTGACCAGGGCGCGCACCCGGCGCACCCCGGCCTGCTCGGCCATGGCCGGGTCGACCACCGCCTCGGTGAAGATCGCGGTGGCGGCCCGGATGGTGGCCAGCTGCAGCTCCTCCTTGGAGCCGAAGTGGGCGAAGACCCCGCTCTTGCTGATCGCCAGGTCGGTGGCGAGCCTGCCGATGGACAGCCCGTCCAGGCCCTCGACGGAGGCGATGTCCGCGGCACGGCGCAGGATCGCGCGCCGCGTGCTGTCCCCGCGCTGGACCCGGCCGTCCGACTGCCCGTCGATCATGACCTCATCGTAGGGCCGTGGGCACGGGCTGCCAGTTGGCGCGAACTAATAGTACGATCGTTCGTACACTTTGCTGGCGACGGAGGGGGCCGGGATGGACCTGCTCGACCTGCACGAACGCGCGGTCAACCAGTTCGGGGACCTGATCGATCTGGTGCGCGCCGACCAGTTGGCGCTGCCAACCCCGTGCGCGGACTGGACGGTGCGCGGGCTGCTGCGCCACCAGGTGAGCCAGAACCTGGGCTTCGCGGCGGCCGCGCGCGGTGAGCGACCGGGGCTGGCGGTCTGGGACAGCGGGGAGCTGGGCGGCAACCCGGCGGGGGCCTATCGGGAGTCGGCGGCCCAGGTGTGCGCGGCCTTCGCGGAGGACGGAGCGCTGCGCGGCAACGTGTACCTGATCGACCTGGGCGGGGAGTTCGCCGCGGCGACGGCGGTGGTCTTCCACCTGGTGGACTGCCTGGTGCACCGCTGGGACCTGGCCAAGTCGATCGGCGCGCCCGCGGAACCGGACGAGGAGCTGGCGGGGATCGCCGCCGAACTGATGGCACGACCGTTCGTGCGGCCGGACGGCCAGCCGGTGCGCAGGCCGTTCGCCCCGCCCGTACCGGTGCCGCAGGGCGCCTCGGCGGGCGAGGCGCTGCTGGCCCGGTTCGGGCGGGACCCGAACTGGTCGGCCGGCTGAGTCAGCTCTTCGCGGTGCTCACCGAGAAGTCGGAGAAGTACGCGTGCACGGTGGACTTCGGCCCCCAACTGGTGTCGTGGCCGCCGAAGAAGGTGGAGAAGAACACGCCGCCGAACTTGATGCCGGAGATCCCGGTGACCGACTTGCTGGACAGCACCTGGGCCCCGTCGTACCAGACCGTCACCACCCCGGTGGAGCGGTTCACCGACTGCTCGATGGTGTGTGCCTTGTCGTCCGCGGCGAACTTCCAGCTGCCCAGCCCGATGTCCTCGCCGTAGCCGTCACCGGAGGGCGTGTAGACGTAGACCTCACCGGCGGAGCTGCCGCTCTTCATGCGCCACATGAAGCGGGTGGACCAGCCGTTGCCGTGGTTGCCCCCGCTCTCGCTGCCCGGGGTGCCGCTGTAGAACCCGGGCAGCTTGCCCGCCTTGCCGAAGTCGAAGTTCGAGGGGAACCGCACCTGGTAGCGCAGGTACAGGGTGGTGGCCGACTGGAGGTCGGCGTGCCCGGCCTTGGCCAGGTCCTGGTAGAACTGCCCGCCTCCGGTGTTCGGGCAGTTGGTGCAGGAGTTGGCCGAGGATCCCTTGCCGTAGGTGACGTCCAGTGCGGACCCGCTGGCCTTCAGGTCCTTGAAGCCCCACTGGCCACTGCCGGAGATGCCCCAGGAGTTCTGCCAGGAGGTGCCGGGAAAACCGGTGAAGTTCCCAGACCAGGTGGTGGCCGTGGGACCGGCCGCGGCGGAGCCGCCCGCGAGGGCGGCCAGCGCCAGTGCGGCGATCAGTGCGCGACGGACCAGCGACGTTGCTCGTGCCATGCGTTCTTGTCTCCCAACCAACAGGGCGGCGTTGGTGTGGGCGGCGGTGCCTGGCACGGTAGGGCGGAACACCGGGCCGTTTCAAGGGGTTCGCCGAAGTTCATCGACGTGAACGCCCGCGACCCGGTGTCCCGCAAGGACAATCAGCCCGCCCAGACGTCCTCGACGTAGCGGTCCTCGCTGATCAGCCCGTCCAGCCAGGCCCGCGCGGCGGCCTCGTCCCCGCCGGTGTTCTCCCGCTGCACGCGTTTGAACGCCTCGCGCACGGCGGGCGCCATTCCCTTGCCGTCACCGCAGATGTAGACGCGGCCGCCCGCCCGCATGACGGCCCAGACATCGGCCCCGTCGGCGGCGATGCGGTCCTGCACGTACTTGCACTCGTCCACCGGGGCACGGGAGAACGCGGGCCGCATCGAGACGACACCGGCCTTCTCCGCGGCCTCCAGCTCGGCCCGGTGCAGGTAGTCCACGTCGGGGTGGCGCACGCCGAAGAAGCACAGCGCCTGCCCCAGTTCCACCCCGTCCGCGGCCTGCTGGGCGCGGTCGCCGATGAAGCCGCGGAAGGGCGCCAGCCCGGTGCCCGCACTGATCATGATCACCGGCGTGGCCGGGTCCTCGGGCGCGCGGAACGCCTCGCGGGCCGGGTCCACCCGGGCGCGGATCTGCTCACCGACGGCCAGCGTGGACAGGTAGTACGAGGACACCCCGTGGAAGGTGCCCGCCCCGCTGCGTGCCGGACCGGAGAGCACACCCACGATCAGCTCCACCTCACCGGGGCTGGCCTTGGCCGAGGAGGAGATCGAGTAGTGCCGGGCCTGGATCGGCGAGAGCATCTCCAGGAACACCTCGCCGGGCAGCTGGCAGGCGGGGTTCTCCTCCAGCAGGTCCAGCACGCTGCGACCGCAGTCGGTGACGTACCTGGCGAACTCCTCGGCGTCCTGGGCCAGTGCCTGCAACGCCTTGCGCTCCGGCGGGCAGGGGTTGGCCTCGGCCAGCACCGCGACCTGCGCCTGGGTGGCCGGGTTCTGCAGCTCCACGAAGTGGGTCAGCAGCTGGCGCACGGTCAGCGGCCGGTCGATGGGCAGCGCGCGGCGGGTCTTCTGCCTCGGGTTGATCGACAGCACCAGGTCCAGGTCCACCCCGAACCGCTCGGCGGCCCTGCGGACCAGCTCCGGCGGGTTGTCCGGCACCACGGTCAGGTGGTCGCCGGTCCGGTAGGTCACGCCCTCGGGCAGCGCGATGCGCAGGTACCGCTTGGAACGGCCGATCGGGCTGTCCACGTCGACCAGTTCCTCGTTGGCCAGCACCGTCATCGGCGCGACCTCGTAGCGCGCGTCCAGCGCCGAGGTGACCCCGCCCTTGAGCACCTGGATGTCGTAGAGCCGATCCGAGGTGGGCTCGGCGGCGGGCTCGGCGTCCGGGTCCCCGTAGCGCTCCAGCAGTCCGCGCCACAGGGCGTCGCTCCAGGTCTCCACGTCCCCGGACAGGTCGCCGGAGGCGTCGGCCTCGCAGCGGTCCACCAGCCGGGTGCCGCCCAGCTCGCTCAGCCGGTTGTCGATCAGCGTGGGCACGTGCTGGTAGGTGGCCGCCCAGTTGCGGTCGCCGACCCCGAGCACCGCGTAGGACACGGCGGACAGGTCGTCCTCAGTGGACTCCGCGAGCCAGCCCACGAACCGGGCGGCGTCGTCGGTGGGCTTTCCGTTGTAGGAAGCGGCAACGATGACCACGGGCCCGTCGGTGGGCAGCTTGCCCACGTACTCGTCCAGCGGGGCGGCCACCGCGGTGAAGCCCCGGTCCTCGCCCTCGTCGGCGAGCTGGCGGGCGAAGGCGCGGCAGGTGCCCAGGTTCGAGCCGTGCAGCACGGTCAGCGCGGTGCCCTGCCTGGCACGACCGTTCGTGCCGCCGGTGCTGCGCTCCTGCGTGGTCGTGACCTGCGGCTGCCTGCGGTCGGCCGAGGTGCGGCGGGCCAGCCCGAGCCGGAACCCGGCGGGCTTGAGGGTCAGCGTCTCCTTGACCTTGAGCTGGTAGTCCTCGGTGTCCAGCAACCGGTAGCGGTGGATCAGCATGCCCAGCAGCAGGGTCGCCTCGTGCAGGGCGAACTGGCGGCCGATGCAGGCGCGCTCGCCGGTGCCGAAGGGCTTGAAGGCGTGCACCGGGCGGGCCTTCTCGCGCTCGGGGGTGAACCGCTCGGGGTCGAAGGCCTCCACGTTGTCGCCCCACACCGGGTCGCGGTGCAGCGCGGGGGCCAGCACGACCACCCACTGCCCCTTCTTCACCGGGTAACGCCCGCCGAGCACGGTGTCCTGGGTCGCCTCCCTGGAGTACGCGGCGGCGGTCGGCCACAGGCGCAGGGCCTCGTTGAGCACCTGCCGCACGTAGCGCAGCTTGCCGACCTCCTCGAAGGTGGGCTGCGGGTCGGCCTGGTCGCCCCACATGGCGTCCACCTCGGCCTGCGCCCGCGCCAGCACCGCGGGGTTCTTGACCAGGTAGTGCAGCGCGAAGGACAGGGCGCCGGAGGTGGTCTCGTGCCCGGCGATCAGGAAGGTGATCACCTGGTTGCGGATGTTGACGTCGTCGAGCACCTCACCGGAGACCGGGTGCGGGGCGTTGAGCATCAGGCCAAGCAGGTCCTCGGTGGCGGTGTCCCCGCTGTCCTTGCGGGCCTTGATCACCTCGTCCACGATGCCCGCCATGAACTCGGCGTCCCCGGCGAAACGCTCGTCGGCGCCCCGGTTGAGGATCGGCCCGATCCAGGGCAGCTCGCGGCTCTTGGCCTGGGCGTGCGCCAGGGAACGAACCAGGGCCTGCACGAAGGGGTGCGGCTCGGCGCGCTCGAAGGAGGTGAAGTCGAAGCCGAACCCGGACAGGCCGATGGTGTCCAGGGTCAGCCGGGTCATGTCCTCGGCGACCTCCACCAGTGGGCCGTCCACGTGCGCGTCCCAGTGCGCGACCAGCCGGTTGGCCACCTCCAGCATGGTCGGGTGGTAGCCGCGCATGGACTGCATGGAGAAGGCGGGCAGCAGGATGTCGTGCGCCTTCTGCCAGTTGGGCTCGTGGTTGTAGGCGGTGAACAGCCCGTCGCCCGCGATGCCCCGGATCCTGGCCAGCGCCGGTGCCACGTGCTTGGCGAACCGGGTCTCGTCGGACAGCTCCGCGACCAGGTCGGCGCCGGAGACCAACACGACCTCGTTGTCGAAGAAGCGCTTCGCGAAGATCGGGCCGAGTTCCTTGGCCAGCTTCATGTTGTCCTGGATCGGTGTGTCCCCGGAGACTCCGAGCACGTCGCCGACGAAGGGGATCCGGTTCGCCGGGTGCGGCATGCCGGTCGTGTCGATCCCGGTGGTCTCGGGTGTAGCCATCGTTCTACCTCGCCCCAGATTCATTGTCTTCCCGCTGGCTCCCAGCCTGGCAGCACCGGGAGGGCACTGCCACGAGTCGGACTACAGGATCTTGTAGTCTTGCCCGGTGGGTGACCCGGAGCACGAGATCGCCGAGCTCCAGCTCGCCCGGCGGCAGCTGGCCGTGTGGCGCAACAGGTTCTTCGCGTTGCTGGACCGCACCCCGGTGCCGACCGCGATCTGCCTGGTCAACGGCACCGTACTGGGCGTGAACCCGGCCATGGCCGAGCTGTTCGGGACCTCCCCCAGAAACCTGCACGGTCGTGCGGTCATCGAGCTGGTGCAGCCCCGCTCACAGCGGGACTACGAGCGGGTGGTGCGCGACCTGGTCACCGGACGGCGCACCCGCCGGGTGCTCGCGGTGCGCTGGGCCCAGGGCACCGGCCAGGTCACCGTGCAGGCCGTCGACGACGACGAGGGCACCGGACTGCTCGTCACGCTCCAGCCGGATCCGTTGCGGCACAACGTGATTCCCGAGCTGACCGAGCGCGAGCGGGCGGTGCTGCGGCTAGTGGCCCGCGGGGCGAGCTCGGCCGAGGCCGCCGCCGAGCTGGGCATCACCGCGGACGGGGTCAACTACCACCTGACCCGGCTCACCGCCCGGCTGTCCGTACCCAATCGGGCAGCACTGATCGCACGTTCGTACACGCTGGGCCTGTTGGACGCGACCGCTTGGCCGCCGCGCTGATGCGACACCCGGCCGGTGTGACCCAGGACACCACTGGTCCCCCGAACGCAGCTGTTGGCGGATTGCCCAATCCGCTACGCTTTCTGGACTAAGTCGGTCAGGACCGTGCCGACGCGCATCGTGCGCGGCCCTGACCGGCTTTCCCTTTGCCCGCGTCAGGATTGCTCGGCGAGTTCCTTCAGCTTCCGCAGGGTCTCGACGATGTTGCGTCGGTTGTGCGCCGCCCGGTCGCGGACCCCGGTGGCCAGCGGCCCGATCACGGCGCGGAACAGCGCGTTGCGGCGATCGACCGTTCGTTCCTCCACCCGACAGCCCGAACCGGTCGGCTCGATCAGGTACTCCCACTCCGCCAGCGCCATGCCCAGGCTGCTGACCAGGTAGCCGAACCGCCTGCCGGGCTCGGCGTGCAGCACGCGCGCGGTGGTCGACCAGCGCCGCCCGCCGTGCCGGTTGCTGCCCCGGAAGCGCGCCCCCACCGAGGGCCCGGTCGCCCCGCCCAGCCACTGCGAGCCGGAGCACTCGGCGGTGAACCGGTGCTGCCCGGTGACCTCGCTGACCAACTCGTACACCCGTTCGGCCGGGGCGGCGATCTCCACGGCGGCACTCACTGGTTCTGCTCGCACAGCCTGTTCAACGAACGATCGTTCATGGGGTTTCGACCCGTGCGGGGGTCGCGATAGCCGCATGGGCGTGCCAGGCTGCTCACGGAGTTGGCGAGGATGCCGGAGGGACGGTGGGCTGATGCCGCACGAGGTTCGCGGAGTCGTGTCGATGGGCAAGGGCGAGCCGGTCGGTGTGCAGACCGTGCTGGTGCCCGACCCGGGACCCGGCGAGGTCGTGGTGAAGGTGCAGGCGTGCGGGGTCTGCCACACCGACCTGCACTACCGCGAGGGCGGCATCAACGACGAGTTCCCGTTCCTGCTCGGCCACGAGGCCGCGGGCGTCGTGGAACAGGTCGGCGAGGGCGTGCACAACGTCTCCCCCGGCGAGTTCGTGATCCTGAACTGGCGCGCGGTGTGCGGCCAGTGCCGCGCCTGCCGCCGGGGACGGCCCTGGTACTGCTTCGACACGTTCAACGCCGCCCAGCCGATGACCCTGGCCAGCGGGCAGCCGCTGAGCCCCGCGCTGGGCATCGGGGCGTTCGCCGAGAAGACGCTGGTCCACAGTGGACAGTGCACCCCGGTGGACCCCCGGGTGCGGCCCGAGGTGGCCGGGCTGCTCGGCTGCGGGGTGATGGCCGGGCTGGGCGCGGCGATCAACACCGGCGGGGTGGGCCGGGGCGACACGGTGGCGGTGATCGGCTGCGGCGGGGTCGGCGGCGCGGCGGTGGCCGGTGCCGTGCTGGCCGGGGCGAGCAAGGTCATCGCGGTGGACGTGGACCAGCGCAAGCTGGACTGGGCCACCGGGTTCGGCGCCACGCACACGCTCAACGCCCGCGAGGGCGGGGACGTGGTGGCGCGCGTCCAGGAGCTGACCGGGGGCTTCGGCGCCGACGTGGTGATCGACGCGGTCGGCCGCCCGGAGACCTGGAAGCAGGCGTTCTACGCCCGCGACCTGGCGGGCACGGTCGTGCTGGTGGGCGTGCCGACCCCGGACATGCGACTCGAGCTGCCGCTGATCGACTTCTTCTCCCGTGGCGGATCTCTCAAGTCCTCCTGGTACGGCGACTGCCTGCCCTCCCGCGACTTCCCGCTGCTGGTCGACCTGCACCTGCAGGGCAGGCTGCCGCTGGAGAAGTTCGTCACGGAGCAGATCGCGCTGGACCAGGTGGAGCAGTCCTTCGAGCGGATGCAACGCGGTGACGTGCTGCGCAGCGTGGTCGTCTTCGACTAGAAACGACTGGGTGCGCAGACCGTTCCGTGACGAGGAGTACCCGGCAGCGCCCTACCCCGGCGCCCGTCCAGACGTGTCCTTCGTGCATCTCGACGGGGTCGGCCTGCCGCTGAGCCCCGCGCGCGGTCTGGCCGGGTGGCGGGTGGACTCCTCCGGCGAGGACCTGGACGACTGGCTGGCCGCCCGCGGGGCGGTGCCGCTCGCGGACCGGGTCCCGGTGCTGGCCTACGGCTCGAACGCCTGCCCGTCCAAGATCACGTGGCTGCGGGAGTCGCTCGGACTCACCGGGCCGGTGGTGGCGCTGCGGGCGCGCTGCGAGGGGCTGAGCGCGGTGTGGGCCGCGGGCCTGCGGGTGGTCGACGACCAGCGGCCCGCCACGCTGATGGCCGCGCCCGGCGTGGTCGAGGAGCACGCGGTGTGGCTGGCCAGCCCCGACCAGGTGCGGGTCCTCGACACCTGCGAGGGCCGGGGCAGGCGGTACCGGCTGGCGGGGGTGCGCAGCGGGCGGGTGCTGCTCGAGGACGGGGCGGTGGTGGACCGGGTGCTGGCCTACGTGGCCGCCTCCCGGATCCGCCGCCCGCTGCTGGCAGGCGGCAAACCGGTGCGCTGCGCCGAGGTGAGCCAGGCCGACGCGCGCGAACTGGACGGCAGGCGCAGCGGGCCGGACGGCCTGCGGGCGGCCACCGTGCGGGGCATACCGCACCCGAACTCCTGGCCCGCCAGGGTCTTCGTCTACGGCACGCTGCAACCGGGCGGTCGTGCGTGGCGGCTGATCAGGCCGATGGTCGTCGGCAGGCCCCGTCCGGTGCGGGTGCCCGGCACGCTGTACGACACCGGGCTGGGCTACCCGGCGCTGCGGCTGGGCGGGTCCGGCGAGGTGCCCGGTGCGGTGCTGACCCTGCGCGACCCGGCGGCCTGCCTGCCCGTGCTGGACGAGTACGAGGGCGAGCAGTACCGCAGGGTGCGCGTCACGCTGCCGGACGGCGAGGTGTGCTGGACCTACGTGTGGATCGAGGCGGTGCGGGGCATGCGCGTGCTCGCCGAGGGCTGGGCATGACCCGATCGGACCAGTGACCGGGAGCAACCAGTCGACTACTCCGCACGTCTTGGGGGCGGACCCGCAGCCCTGGCGGGTCAGGAGGTGATCAGCATGGTCCGCACCCGAACCACGATCACAGCCGCCCTGCTCGGTACCGCGACCTGTCTGGTGGTCGCGGGCTGTGGCGGCGCGCAACCCACAGCGGCGAGCAACAAGGCCCCGCTCACCCCGAGTACACCGGCTGCCCAGGCCCCGGCCACCAGCGTCTTAGCCCCGAGCAGCACCGCGGTGGCCGCACCGCCCAGCTCCACGGCCACCGCGCCCCCCGAGCCCAGCAACTCCCCGGAAACGGCCACCGCCACCCTGTTCCAGACCCCGCGCACGACCCGGTGCAGCGCGGGCGTGCTCTCCGGCAAGATCACCGACATCGCCGCGGGAGTGGGCCAGCGCACGGCCCACTTCACCGTGACCAACACCGGCGCGAGCACCTGCACCCTGTACGGCTACGGCGGTTTCGCCCTGGTCGGCGCGGACGGCAAGGCGGTGCCGACCAGCCTGAAGTGGGTCGCCAGGCCGGGGCCCAGCCTGGTGAGCCTCGCACCGGGGCACGCGGCCGCGATGACCCTGCACTGGTCGGTGGTCGCCGACGGCTCGGAGTCGGACACCGGCCCGTGCGAGCCCACCGCCACCAAGATCGAGTCGATCCCGCCTGACGAGACCGAGCCGATGACCGCCGCCTGGACCTTCGGCCAGGTGTGCGGCCGAGGCGCGATCGAGAGCAGCGCGTTCTACCCGGTCTGATCCCCCACCGCACCGCCAGGTGTGCTGGAGTGGTGGGGTGGCCGACATGATCGAGTGGAAACTGAACGGGCACGGTGGCCAGCTGGCCGCCCGCACCTGGGCGAACCCGGGGGCGAGCTGGCTGGCCGTGCTCGTGCACGGGTACGGCGAGCACCTGGGGCGCTACGAGCACGTGGCGCGGACCCTGGTCACGGCCGGGGCCGTGGTGATCGGCGCCGACCACATCGGGCACGGCGACTCCGCGGGCGAGCGCGTGCTGGTGACCGACTTCGAGCAGGTCGTCGCCGATGTGGACCGGGTGATCGAGGCCGCGGGCACCGAGCACTCCGGGCTGCCCGTGGTGCTGATCGGGCACTCGCTGGGCGGCGCGATCGCGGTGCGCTACGCCCAGCAGCACCCCGAGCGGCTGACCGCCATGGTGCTGTCCGCCCCGGTGCTCGGCAGCTGGCACGCCCTGGACCTGCTGGAGTACGAGCAGATCCCGGACACGCCGATCGACCCGGACACGCTGTCCCGGGACCCCGCCGTCGGTGCCGCCTACGCCGCCGACCCGCTGGTGTGGCACGGGCCGTTCAAGCGGGAGACCCTGCGGGCGCTGGACGAGCTGTTGCAGACGATCAACTTCGACCAGCCGCTTGGCGACGAGCTGCCCGTGCTGTGGCTGCACGGGGACGAGGACACGCTCGTCGAGCAGGCCGACACGCGCGCGGGCACCGACCGGGTGCGTGGGCTCGGCTTCCAGGAGCACACCTACATCGGCGCCCGGCACGAGCTGTTCAACGAGGTGAACAAGGACGAGGTCCTGTTCGACGTGGTCGCCTTCGTGCGCGAGGTGCTGGCAGCGCGGTAGGCCGTGGGCTAGCGTCGGTCCGTGGACATCAGGATCCCGACCTCGTCCGGGCCGATCAACGCCCACCTCGCCGTGCCGCTGGGCGAAGGCCCCTGGCCGGGGGTCGTCGTGATCCCCGACGTCACCGGCCTGCACGACGACGTCCGGGCCATCGCCGGGCGGTTCGCCACCGCCGGGTACCTGGCCGTGGTCCCCGACCTGTACAGCCGCGGCGGCTTCCTGCGCTGCGTGCGCACCGTGTTCAGCCAGCTCAACGCGGGCCGGGGCCAGGCCTTCGACGACATCGAGGCCGCCCGCCAGTTCCTGGTCGGCCGCGCCGACTGCACCGGCAAGGTCGGCGTGGCCGGGTTCTGCCTCGGCGGCGGTTTCGCCCTGCTCACCGCCCCGCGCGGGTTCGACGCCTCCGCCCCGTACTACGGCATGCTGCCCGAGGACCGGGCGCTGCTCGACGGGGCCTGCCCGGTCGTGGCCAGCTTCGGCCGCAAGGACTTCACCCTCAAGGGGGCCGCCGCCACCTTGGAGCGCGAGCTGACCGCCCGCGGGGTGCCGCACGACGTCAAGGAGTACGCCGAGGCCGGGCACAGCTTCGCCAACCGGCTGCCCGCCGCCCCGCTGTTCCGCGTGCTGGGCTTCGGCTACCACCACGACTCCTCCGAGGACGCGTGGCGCCGCGTGCTGACCTTCTTCGGCGAGCACCTGTCGGTGGCCGAAACGTCATGAAGGTGCCGTTCGGGACGTCCAGCGTCCCGAACGGCACCTTCATGACGTGCCGAGGGTGGGCCCTGATCCTGCTGGCGGTCGAGGTGGGGTTCCGCGGTTCACGTCGCGAGGACCGCGGTTCCAGGCCGCTCGCCTACGCGGAGGCCGGTATCCCGTACTACTGGCGGGTGGAGAGCCCGGCCAGTGGCGCTCTGGCCCTGGCGGTGCACACCTACGAGCTCGACAGCTCGACCGGTGAGTACGTCGCGACCGGAGTGCACGACACCAGCCTGACCACCGGTCTGCCCGAGCGGGTGGAGATCGACCTGAGCACGTTGAGCTGACTCACCTCGACGCGCGCCGCGAATCGCTGTTTGATCAATTTGTCCGGGCGGCTCGCGGCGGTGGGAGAGGAAGCTTCGTGGCACACAGGATCCTGGTCGTCGGGGCGGGGCAGGCGGGGCTCACGTTCGCGCTGCTCGCGTTGCGGGCCGGGCACGAGGTCACCGTGGCCACCGACCGGAGCCCCGAGCAGGTGGCCGCCGGACCGCCGATGTCCACGCAGTTGCAGTGGTCGCCGTCCCTGGCCGTTGAGCGCGAGCACGGGCTCGACCACTGGCAGGACAAGGCGCCCCAGGTCACCCACCTGGCCGCCGCGGTGCGCGGCCGCACCCCGATGGCGTGGCGCGGCGCCCTGGCCGCCCCCGCTCAGTCAGTGGACCAGCGGGTCAAGTTCCCCCGGTTGATGGGCGAGGTCGACGAGCACCCGCGCGGTCGGCTGCACGTCGGCCCGCTCGGCGTGGCGGCGGTCGACGCCTTGGCCTTGCGACTGCGGTCCGATCTCGTCGTGGTGACCGCCGGACGCGGCGAACTGGGCGCGCTGTTCCCGGTCCGCGCGGAACACACCCCGCACAGCGCGCCGCAACGGCAGTTGGCCCTGGTCTACCTGGCCGACGAGGTGGTCGACACCGCGGCCTGCGCCGCGATCCCGCCGTACGGCGAGGTGTTCACCGTGCCGCTGTGGTCGGCGGACGGACCGGCCCGCGGGCTGATGATCGAGGCGTACGTGGGCGGTCCGTGGGACGTGTTCCGCGGCATCACCGACCCGGTCGAGCTGCGGGCACGGATGCTCGGCCTGCTGCGCGAATCCGCTCCCGCCGAACACGACCGTGTCCGGTCACTGCCGTTGACCGACCCCACCGCCGGGTTGTCCGGTGCCGTCGTGCCACGGGTCGCCCACCCGGTCACCACCCTGCCGTCCGGCCGCCTGGTCTGGGGCCTGGGTGACGTCGTCGCCCGCTCCGACCCGTTGAGCGGCCAGGGCGCGAACTCGGCCGTGCACATGGCCGCCCACTACGTCGAGGCTCTGGGCGATGACTTGTCCGCCCCACGGCTGACCAGCGTGTTCGACGCCTACTGGGACCGGTACGGGCACGCCGCGGCCCAGTTCGGACACGCCATCACGGCACCGTCGCAGCCGCACGTGCGCCGTGTCATGGCCGCCGCGGTGCGGCACCCCGAGGCCGCCGCCATGCTCGCCCGCTCCTACGAACGGCCCGACGTGGCCATGACCTGGATGGGCTCCCCGAGCCGAACGGACGAGCTGCTGGCCGGTCTGACGTGACGTCATGAAAGTGCCGTTGCGGACATCTGATGTCTGAAACGGCACTTTCATGACATGGGGTCTCAGCGGGCCTGGTCGGTCGGCCGGATGAGGATCTCGTTCACCGCGACGTGCTCGGGCTGGGTGGCGGCGTAGACCACGGCGTTGGCGATGTCGGCGGACCGCAGTTGCCGGATCTGCGTGACGAACTGGTCGATGGCCTGCTTGGCGGCCTCGTTGGTGATGTGCTCGCGCAGTTCGGTGTCCACTGCCCCCGGCTCGACGAGCACGACGCGCACGCCCCGTTCGGTGACCTCCTGGCGCAGCGACTCGCAGAACGCGTTGATGCCCCACTTGGTGGCGTTGTAGCCGCCGGAACCCGACCGCGCCACACGGCCCGCCACCGAGGAAACCTGCACGATCGTGCCACGAGTGTCCAGCAGGTGCGGCAGGGCGGCGTGCGCCATGAACATGGAGCCGAGCAGGTTGGTGTTCACCATGCGCGTCCAGTCGCTGGTGTCGGCCTGGTGGATCGGACCGAGCAGCATCACCCCGGCGTTGTTCACCAACACGTCCAGCCGCCCCAACCGGTCCACGGTCGCGGCCACGGCCTCGGTGCACGAACGTTCGTCCGCCACGTCCAGGGTGACCGCCAGCACCTGGGCGCCCTTCTCCTCAAGCCGCTGGCGCAGCGACTCCAGCCGGTCGGTGCGGCGGGCCGCCAGCACCACCGAGGCGCCCTCCGCCGCCAGCGACTCCGCGGTCGCCTCGCCGATACCGGAGGACGCGCCGGTCACCAGGGCGACCTTGTCCCGCAGTCGTGAGTTCGTCATGGCACCGATCGAACACGCTGGAGCGCACTCCAGGTCAAGTCCCGGCGATGCGCACCGGCAGCCGACGCACGCGGGCGGCCCGGCGCAGTTCGGCGGCGATCGCGGCGTACTCCTCGCCCCGCCCAGCGCTCTCCCGGTACACCAGTCCGATCCGCCGCGAGGGCGCCTGCGGGCTGAACCGGGTGACCGCCAGCCCGCCGCGACGAGTCTCCACGGCCACGGCCGTCTCCGGCAACAGGGTCACCCCCATGTCAGCGGCGACGAGCTGCACGAGCGTGCTGAGACTGGCCGCCCTGGTCGCCGACTCCACCCCGGCGGCGCCGACCTCACGGCACACGTCCAGCGCCTGGTCGCGCAGGCAGTGCCCCTCGTCCAGCAGCAGCACCTCCAGTTCCCGCAAGGACTTCGGCGACACGCTGGCCCGCCCCGCCGCGGGGTGCCCGCGCGGAACCACGAGCACGAACTCCTCGTCGTAGAGCGGTTGTTCGACCAGCCCGCGGTGTCCGGTGGGCAGCGCGAGCACGGCGGTGTCCAACCGCCCGGTGGCCAGCCCGTCCACCAGCCGGGCGGTGCGCTCCTCGTGCACTTCCACGGCCAGCGAACCGAAACTGCGGCGCAGTCCGCGCAGCGCGGCGGGCAGCAGGTAGGGCGCCACCGTGGGGATGATGCCCAGCCGGAGCGTGCCGGAGAACGGCCGCCGCGCGAGGTCGGCCTCGGCCACCATGGCGTCCACGGCGACGGCCACTGTTCGCGCCAGGGGCACCATGCGTTCACCTGCCGGGGTGAGCATCACCCGACGTGTGGTGCGTTCCACAAGCCTGGCCCCCAAGGCTTCCTCACATCCGGCCAGGGCCGCGGACAGGGTGGGCTGGCTCACACCCAGTGCGGCCGCCGCCTCCCTGAAGTGCAGGAACTCCGCGACAGCAAGGAAAGCGCGGATCTGGGCCAGGGTCGGTCCGCCGGTACTGATCACCACAACCAATCAGTTTATGCGGCTCACACGATTTCCCCGATCAATGAGCGCGGGCGAGGATGGGCGCACAAGCACCAACGAACCAGGAGCAAGCGTTGCTGACTGTCGGCCAGCAGTTCCCCGAGTACTCCCTGACCGCCTGTGTCTCGCTGGACGCCGACAAGGCGTTCGAGACCATCGACCACAAGTCCCACCAGGGCAAGTGGCGCGTCGTCTTCTTCTGGCCCAAGGACTTCACCTTCGTCTGCCCCACCGAGATCGCCGAGTTCGGCCGTCTCAACGGCGAGTTCGCCGACCGCGACGCCCAGGTGCTGGGTGTGTCGGTGGACTCGGAGTTCGTGCACCACGCGTGGCGCCGCAACCACGCCGACCTGCGCGACCTGCCCTTCCCCATGCTGTCGGACATCAAGCGCGAGCTGACCGCCGACTGCGGCGTGCTCGGCAACGACGGTGTCGCCCAGCGCGCCACCTTCATCGTGGACCCGGACAACGAGATCCAGTTCGTGATGGTCACCGCGGGCTCGGTCGGCCGCAACGTCTCCGAGGTGCTGCGGGTGCTCGACGCGCTGCAGACCGACGAGCTGTGCCCCTGCAACTGGAACAAGGGCGAGGGCACGCTGGACGCCAACGCGCTGCTCTCGGCTGGCGCCTGAGATGTCGCTCGACGCGTTGAAGGACGCGCTGCCGGAGTACGCCAAGGACACCAAGCTGAACCTGGGCTCGGTGATCGGCAACTCCCCGCTGCCCGCACAGCAGGCGTGGGGCACCGCGCTGGCCGTGGCGGTGGCATGCCGCAACGGGCAGGTGCTGCGCGAGATCGCGGCCGAGGCGGCGGAGAAGCTGTCCCCGGAGGCGGTCACCGCGGCCAAGGCAGCCGCCTCGGTGATGGCCATGAACAACGTGTACTACCGGGCCAAGCACCTGATCGGTGACGAGGAGTACAACTCCCTGCCCGCACGGCTGCGCATGCAGGTCATCGCCAAGCCGGGTGTGGACAAGGTGGACTTCGAGCTGTGGTGCCTCGCGGTCAGCGCGATCACCGGCTGCGGGGTCTGCCTGGAGTCGCACGAGAAGACGTTGCGCGGCGGCGGTCTGTCACGGGACACCGTGCACGAGGCCCTGCGCATCGCCGCCGTGGTGCACGCCACGGCGGTCACCCTCGACGCCGAGCGGGAACTCGCCGTCGCCGAGGGCTGAGAGAACCACGCACCCCGTGGTCGGTGGGGGCGTCCGGGCACACGAGCCTGGGCGCCCCCTCCTCGTCAGCGGACCCGGCCCTGGGGAACAATGGCGGACGCGATGGTGGAGCAGGATCTCAGGCTGCTGGTCTCCGTGGTGGTCAGCGCAGAAGACGAACGACAGGCCCACGCGGCCTGCCGTGATCTCGTGGACCGGATCGACGGCCGGGTGGTGGAGGCCGGGGACTGCTCCGACGAGGAGCCCGGCTGCTGGTCGGTGACGATCAGCAAGGAGCTGCGCTCCGTCGAGGTGCACAGCGACACCCGCGGGGACGCCGCCGTGCTGGCCCGAGTTGTACGAACGTTCGTGCGGGAACTGGCCCCGAACTCGCCGCTGCCCAGGGTGTGCTGCGAGCCGCCGACCGCCTGGACGGTGCTGGACGACCCCGAGGTGGTCGGCAAGCTGGTCGCCGGGGCCGAGCGGATGCTGGTGGAGGCCTGGTCCGAGCTGGCGCCCTATCCGGAGCGGCAGCCGGTGGCCGAGCAGCCGGAGCAGCCCGTGCCGGCCGCGGCCGAGGAGCCGCTGACCAGACTGGCGCTGCGGGTGGAGGTGGCCGCACAGCACCCGGCGGGCGCGCAGTGGCAGGCCAGGGCGGTGGCCAGCCGGATCGTGGACTCGGCGGTGATCACCGGCGTGGTGCAGCGGGCCGACCGGGTCAGCGTGCATCTGGACCTTGGGCAGCGCCCGGAGAGCCCGGACCAGGCGGTGCGCACCGCCTCGGCGGCGCTGGGCCACCCCGACTGGTCCCCGCTGGACTGGGCCGGCGGCACGGCCGTACTGCGCTGGACGGACCTGTTGATGCCGACCACCGGCATCACCGCGTTGGAGCTGACGGCGCATCGGCCGGACCCCGAACCCGAAGTAGTCTGGCCAACCGAGGACGAGCCTGGTCCGTGGTCGGAGCCCAGGAGTTGATCGTCTAAAGTAGACTGTTACGCGCCGCCCGAGCACGAGCACCCTTCTGCGCGGAAATACCCCTCGATCAGCCGATCCTCCTTGCCCGAAGGCAATGCGAAGGTACTAAGTTCGATGTTGAACCGTGCACCGGAGTTGTCGAGAGGGACCAGGGGCAGATGGCGAGCGTCGAGCAGGTGAGGGGCCAGATCAGTCTGGCCAAGGAGCAGGCCGAGCGGGGCGCGCGTGCGCTGGCTGACGCGGAAACCGAGATCGGGCACGCCCAGCAGGCCTTCCAGGAGGCGGCACAGGGCAGCAGCCAGTCCGAGGCGGGCGACGTCAACAACATGTTCACCGCCGCCCTGCAGAAGATCGGTGAGGCCAGGGACGCCGTGCTGGCCGCGATGAGCAACGCGGATTCCTACGCCGGGCGGCTGTAGGTCGATGGCCTCTGTCGAGGAGGTGCGGGCCGCCCTCGAGCGGGTGCTCGAGCACCTGAGGGCGGCCTACCTGCAGGTGAGCGAGGCGCACCGCGAACTGAGCGAGGCGGTGGCGATCCTGACCGCCGCGAGCAGGACCCACCCCAGATCACTCGTGCCCCCGGAGCTGACCAAGGCGTGCGACCATGCCAAGGAGCAGCTGTCGCTGATCGCGGGCGGCATGGAGGCGGTGGAGCAGTTCTCCTGCCGGCTGTGAGCGGTGCAGAAGACAACTTGATCGAAGGGCCCGCGCGGGGCCCGTGAGGTGGGCGTTGAACAAGCGAATCGACCGCCGGCAGCGGATCTCCGAGGCGTTCGAGGTGTTCCGGAGCGCGGTGGCCGCCGCGCTCGGGGCCGCCTCAAGAGCCCATCGCAACGCCTCGGTCCAGCACGCGCGGGAGATCTTCGAGGTCGTGCTGCGCCAGGACGGGATCGACCGGGCGCTGCGGGATCCGCACTACGCGAACGTGCTGCGCAACCCGAAGTTCGCCGATGTCGTGCACCGCGCGATGGAGGACCGGGAACGGGTCTTCGCGAAGTGGACCGCCGAGGGTGCCCAGCGGCTGATCGACCTGGTCGCCGCGGTGGCGCCCGGCGCGGCCTCCGAGCCGTACGAGAACTGGCTCGGCCAGGCGGGTTCGGTCGGCCCGCGCGGGCCGATGCCGGAGCTGTGGCGGATCGGCACCGCGGTGGCCACCGGCGCCCCGCTGCCCCAACAGTTCCCGGTCGCCGTGCCGCTGCTGGACCGCGCGCACCTGGCCATCGCCGCCACCCCGCCCAGCCGCGCGCTGGCGGAGAACCTGGTGGAATCGCTGCTGCTGCGGGTGCTCAGCTACTTCCAGCCGGGGCTCGTGCACGTGCACGTGTGGGACGTCGGCCAGCTCACCGGCTCGCTGCCGGGGCTGTACCCGCTGACCCGCGCCGGACTGCTGACCGTGCACGACCCGGCGCGGCCCGCCGAACTGCTCGACGAGCTGGCCGAGCACATCCGCAAGGTGCACACCAGCGTGCTGGTGGACGGGCACGTGTCCCTGCGCTCGCTGGAGGAGGACTCCGGCGGGCGCACCGAGCCGTGGCGGATCGCGGTGCTGTTCGGCAACGGCGAGCCGCTGCCCGAGGAGCAGCTGCACAAGTTGCAGCGCATCGCCCGCAACGGCCTGGCCTGCGGGGTGCAGCTGGTGCTGGTGGACTGCCCGATCTCGGTGAACAGCCCGGTGGAGACGGTGCTGCTGGAGGACGACCTCACCGGCACCACCACGATGACCGGCCCGCACGCGACCTTCCGGGTGGACCCGCCGTTGCCGCGCGAGCTGGTGCCCAGGGCCTGCGCGGTGATCGCCGGTGCACTGGAGGAGCGGCGCAGCCGGGTGTGCACCTTCGAGGAACTGCTGCCGAGCAGGCTGTGGGCGGCGCGGTCCTCCTCCGGGGTGCAGAGCCCGATCGGGCACCGGGACGGGGTCCCGGTCGCGGTGACCATCGGGGACAGCTCCCCGCACGTGCTGATCGGCGGACCGAGCGGCTCCGGCAAGACGAACTTCCTGTACGCCATGCTCGGCGGGCTGGCCGCGCGCTACTCCCCCGACGAGCTGGAGCTGTACCTGCTGGACTTCAAGGAGGGCGTGTCCTTCGCGCAGTTCGCGCCGGGCCGCAAGGACCCGACCTGGCTGCCCAACGCCCGGCTGGTCGGCGTGAACGTCAACCAGGACAGGGAGTTCGGCGTGGCGCTGCTGCGCTTCCTCGCCGAGGAGATGCGGCGCAGGGCGGACGCGGCCAAGCGGCACGAGGTCACCAAGCTGGAGGAGCTGCGCGCCGAGGACCCGGAGGGGCGCTGGCCGCGCATCGTCGCGGTGGTGGACGAGTTCCAGTACCTGTTCGCGGACAAGGACGCGGTGACCCGGGAAGCGGTTGCCCTGCTGGAGGACGTGGCCCGGCGTGGCCGCTCACAGGGCATCCACCTGGTGCTGTCCAGCCAGGACGTGTCCAGCATCGAGGCGTTCTGGGGCAAGCCGGCGATCTTCGAGCAGTTCACCGTGCGCATCGCGCTGCCCAAGGCGCGGCGGGTGCTGGCCGACGGCAACACCGAGGCGATCGAGCTGCCGCGCTGGCACGCGATCGTCAACCACGAGTCGGGTGTCAAGCAGGGCAACGAGATCGCGCGGGTTCCCGACGCCACCGCGCGCGGCACGATGGACGCGGTGCAGGCCAGGCTGTTCGAGCTCAAGCCGGAGTGGCTGCCCGAGCCGAGGCTGTTCGACGGCAGCCGGGTGCCGGTGCTCGAGGAGCTGCCGGGCTTCCTTCAGCTGCGCCCCGGGGAGAACCGGGCGCCGAAGGTGTTGCTGGGCAAGGTGATCGACGTCGAGGACCACGCGGCGAGCGTGTCGCTGGCCAGGGCTCCCGGCCGCAACCTCGCGGTGTTCGGCTCGGCGCTGGTGGAGAACGCCAGCGTGCTGCGCGCCGCCGCGCTCTCGCTGGCTCGCCAGCACGAACCGGGTCAGGCCCTGTTCACGGTGGCCCCGCTGATCGACGACGCGCGGCCCTTCGCCGCGGACCTGGTGGCCCGGCTGACCGCCGAGGGCCACGAGGTGTCGGTGGTGGACCTGGACGGCATCCGGGAGCGGCTGGGCGAGGTGGCCGCCGGGCTGACCGCCCGGCTGACCGGGGCGGTGAGCGATCAGCCGAGGCCGCACTACGTGGTGGTGTACGCGATGGACGCGGCCAACGCCCTGTTGGAGGCCAAGGACCCCAAGACGCTCCAGTCCGGTGTGGACGGTCTGCGGCAGGTGATCAAGCACGGCCCGGAGAACCGCACGCACCTGATCGGCTGGTGGCGCAGCCCGGCCCGGCTCAAGAGCGTGCTGATGATGGGCGCCTCGGCCGACGACATCGGTTCCTGGGTGGCCTTCGACGTGCAGGGCCAGGACCTGACCAGCTTCGCGCCCGGTCAGCTGATCACCTGGTCCCCCCGGCCAAGGCGTGGGCTGTTCTTCGACCGGTTCGAGCACTCCCGCCCGCAGGTGGTCATCCCGTTCCAGGTACCAGGAGAGGACCAGCCGTGAGCGATCCGATCAGCGCCACCGAGCGGTACAAGGAGATCGCGGGCTGGCTGGACGAGGCGGTCGGCCGCCTGCGCGAGCAGGACCGGGAGAAGGTCGCCGAGCTGACCGCCCGCCTGCCGGAGACCCAGCGGCTGGTGGACGAGGCGGCGGCCAGGGAGCGGGCCACCAGGGCCGGGGTGCGCACGCACTGGGAGGCCGTGGTGGAGGACCTGTTCCACGAGCGGTGGATGGCGATGACCCCGCTGCCAAGGCCGAACGAGTCGGTGCCCCAGCACGAGCTGAACTACTACGACGCCGAGGTCGGGCGCACCTACGAGGAGCTGGTCGAGGCCATGCGCAAGCGCTCGATCATCCCGCGCCGCCGGGGTGAGTGACCGGGCGCACACACTGCGCGGGAACACCTACTGGCGGTAAGTGTGTTCTGACAGGTGGAACACATTTGCGGAACTAATCAGTCTCGAAAGTACTGGAGGCAGGGCCATGGCAGTGCAGTCCTCGGAGATCCGGCTCGCGGCGCGACCGCACGGCTGGCCCACGGCGGAGACCTTCGCGCTGGCCGAGGTCAGCCTGCCCGACCCGGAGCCGGGCCAACTGGTGGTCCGCAACCTGTTCATGAGCGTGGACCCGTACATGCGCGGCCGGATGAACGACGTCAAGTCCTACGTGCCCCCGTTCCAGGTGGGCAAGGCCCTGGAGGGCGGCGCGGTGGGCGAGGTCGTCACCTCCACCGTCGAGGAGTTCAAGCCCGGTGACGTGGTGCTGCACGGGCTCGGCTGGCGCGACACCGCCGTGGTGGCCGCCAAGCACGTGGTCAAGGTGGACCCGGACCTGGCCCCGCTGGGCGCGTACCTGGGCGTGCTGGGCATGCCCGGCCTGACCGCCTACGCCGGGCTGCTGGAGGTGGCCGAGTTCAAGCCCGGTGACGTCGTGTTCGTCTCCGGGGCGGCGGGCGCGGTCGGCCAGATCGTGGGGCAGCTGGCCAAGCTCAAGGGCGCGGCCAAGGTGATCGGCAGCGCGGGCAGCGCCGAGAAGGTCGCCTACCTGACCGAGGAGCTGGGCTTCGACGCGGCGTTCAACTACAAGGACGGCCCGGTGCTGGAGCAGCTCCAGGCCGCCGCCCCCGAGGGCATCGACGTGTACTTCGACAACGTGGGCGGCGAGCACCTGGAGGCCGCCATCGCCACGCTGAACGTGCACGGCCGCGTCGCGGTCTGCGGCATGATCTCGGTCTACAACGCCACCGAGGCCACACCGGCCCCGCGCAACCTGCCGCTGATCATCGCCAAGCGGCTGACCATCCGCGGTCTGCTGGTGAGCGACCACTCGCACCTGAAGGACGAGTTCGTGGCCGATGTGGCCCCGCTGATCGCCAGCGGGCAGCTGCGCTACAGCGAGACCGTGGTGGACGGACTGGCCAACGCGCCCGAGGCGTTCCTGGGCATGTTGCGCGGCGAGAACACCGGCAAGATGCTGGTGAAGATCAACGAGCGCTGAGACGCCGTGTGGGGGTGCCGCCCGGACCGGGCGGCACCCACCACACATACGGCGCCGGGCGTGAGCGTACGTACCCCTCGAACGCATCTCCGGACCTCGGTCGGGATCCGAGGTCAACCGCCCGGCGACCCCCCTACCGTGCTGTCAACCACTGGTTGAGTAGCGTACCTGAGTCTAGACTCTGCATGACCAATGTTGTCAACCTGCGGTTGAGGTGCGCGAGATGTCCGAGAGCGAAGGGCAGTCTGTGCTGGCTGGGCGGCTGAACCGGCTGTTCGAGGACATCCGGCCGGAGGGCCGGTCCGGCCGGCGGTGGACCAACGACGAGGTCGCGGCGGCGATCAAGAAGTCCGAGCCGGACATCAGGGTGAGCGGGGCCTACCTGTCCGCCCTGCGCACCGGGGCCAAGCGGCGGCCGTCCACCGAACTGCTGGTGGCGCTGGCCCGCTTCTTCGGCGTGCCGCTGGACTACTTCGTCAACGAGGCGGTGGCCGCGCAGGCCGACGCCGAGCTGGAGCTGGCCAAGGTCGCGGGCAACCTGGGCGTGCGGCAGCTGGCGCTGCGCGCGCTGGAGCTGTCCCCGGAGGGCCTGGCCGCGGTCACGAAGATCATCGACCAGGTCCTCGCGCTGGACGGCAAGCCGCCGACGCCGAAGAAATGACCCATGTGGTCGTGTCGACCTGGCAGGAAAAGGTGGTAGGCAGTGGCGCCATGGGCATGAAGCGGCTGCGCCAGCACTGCGCCGCGCTGGTCAACGAGGTCGACGTCCCCGACCCGTTCGACGTGCGCGAGCTGTGCGCGCGCCTGGGCGCGGCGCGTGGCAAGCCGATCCACCTGCTGCCGCAGGCCATGCCCGCGGGCGGCCCGTGCGGGCTGTGGGTGTCCACGGACAACGCCGAGTACATCGTCTACGAGGAGCGCACCAGCGCCCCGCACCGCGAGCACATCATCCTGCACGAGATCGGGCACCTGCTGTCCGACCACGGGGCCGTGCCGGTGCCCGGTGAGGACTCCACCCGGATGGTGTTCCCCTCGCTGGACCCGCAGACGGTGCAGCGGGTGCTGAGCAGGACGCACTACACGGCGGTGGAGGAGCGGCAGGCCGAGCTGATCGCCTCCCTGCTGCTGGAGCGGGTGAGTAGGCGGGCGCCGGAGTCGCGCTGGACGGTCTCCCGCGAGGACGCGGGGGCGGTCGAGCGGATCAGGCGCTCCCTCGGCAACACGTGAACTCTGTGCTCTACCCGCTGTGCGCGGCGGTCGCCTGGCTGGCCCTGATCTACAAGTTCCCCGCGCTGCGCGTGCGGCCCAGGGACCACGCGGTGCACGCACTGGCCGCCGCGTTCGCCTTCCTCGGGCTGAGCTTCACCATCTCCACGCCCGTGGTGTGGGCCTGGATCGACGCGCTGACCGGGGTCACCAACCTGTCCACCCTGCTGTCCCAGGGCTTCGTGATCGCCTTCGTGGCCGCCGAACAGGTGCTGCTGGTGCTGTGGGCCTTCCCGCCGCACCGGGCCTGGCCCAAGGCACGCAGGCGGTTGACCTGGGTCGGGGTGGTGCTGGCGGCCATGGTCGCGCTGTTCCTGGCCGCCGACACCACCGAGGAGCGCACCACCGACTTCGTCGTGCACTACGCGGGCCAGCCCTACTACGCCACCTACCTGCTGGTGTACGTCACCGCGTTCACGGCAGGCCAGCTGGAGGTGTCCGTGCTGTGCCTGCGCTACGCCAGGGCGGTCGGCACCCCGTGGCTGCGCCGCGGGCTGCTCATCGCCGGTTCAGGGGCCGTACTGGGCCTGTTCTACTGCGCCGCGCGCTACGCCGACGTGGCGCTCACCCCGCTGGGCCTGGATCCGGCCCGCTGGGAGTTCGTGGCCCGCCTCGGCGCCGGGCTGGGCGCCCTGCTCAACCTGGTCGGCTGGACCCTCCCCGGCTGGGGGCCCGCGCTGGGCTGGATCGGTCGGCTGCGCAGCTACCGGCGGCTGCACCCGCTCTGGTCGGCGCTCTACGCCGCCAGCCCGCAGATCGCCCTGGACCCGCCCGGGAGCCGGTTCACCCTGGCCGACAGCGGGTTCCGGCTGTACCGGCGGGTGATCGAGATCCGCGACGGCAGGCTCGCACTGCACCAGCACATGGACCCGGCCGTCGCCGAGGTGGCCGCCCGGCACGGGGCCGCGGCCGGACTGTCCGGCGACCAGTTGCGGGCCGCCGTGGAGGCCGCCCAACTCGCCGTGGCCCTGCGCGCGAAGACCAGTGGCGCGGCCCCGGTGGTCACCGGCGAGGTGGACTACCCCGGCGGCGAGGACCTCGCCGGGGAGATCGCCTGGCTGATCCGGGTCAGCACCGCCTTCGCCGGATCCCCCGTCGTCCAGGCAACCCTAGCCGAGCTCTGACCCCGGGCTGGGGAGGGCGGGTCCCGGGCTGAGGAAGGCGAGTCCCGGACTGGGGAGGGCGAATCCCGGCTTGACGCAAGCAAGTCCCGGGCTGGGGAGGGCGAGTCCCTGCCAGGCGCACGCGAGTCCCGTTCGCCAGCCCGCGAGTCCCGCTCTGGGGAGGGCGAATCCCGGCCAGGCGCAGGCGAGTCCCGGGCTGGGGAGCGCGAGCCCCGCTCACCAGCACGCGAGTCCCGCCCTGGCGCAGGCGAGTCCCGCTCTGCGGAGGGCGAATCCCGGCCACCGCCGCCCGAATCCCGGCCACCGCGCTCGCCTTGGCTGGCTGCTCGTCCCCGCAGGCCGCCGCCTGGCACCACGACGCCTGACGGCTCAGGCCACCACGCGGCCCCGGTGCACCACCAGCGTGCGCACGGGCCGCTCGGTGGCCGCGGCCACCACGGTGCTGCTGGGCAGCACAACGAGATCGGCGCGGTCGCCCTCCACCAGGCCGCGGCCGGGGTCCCGCTCGCCGAGCACGGCCGCACCACCCCGGCTGGCCGCGTCCACGCACATCTCCACCAGGTTGTCGGTGGTGTAGCCGACCCGGTCGGCCAGCCGCCACGCCCGCTCCAGCAGGTCCGCACCGCCGCCGAGACCAACCCGGACCCCGGCCTGGCGCAGTTCGCGCAGCGGCAGCGACTCGTCCACCCCGATGACGCCAACCTCGTTCTCCGCCAACTGGTCGAGCAGTCGCCCACGAGGCACTTCGTCCACTATGGACAGAGCAGTGCAGCGGCTCACCGCGACCCGCCCGCCCAGACCGAGCGCCGCGGTCCGCTCGCAGACCAGCTCCAGTTCGAAAAGGCCCAGCTCACCGGGATCGGTCAGCACCAGGTCCACCCCGCGCTGGTACTTCTCCGCGAGGCCGAACACGATGTCCAAGTGCCGCACGGGATCCCGGTCGACACCGGCCGGATTGACCCCGCCGACCACGTCGGCGCCCGCGGCCAGCGCGGCGTCCAACCGGTCCAGGCCGTCCTCCTCGCGCAGCACTCCGTTGACCGGCGAGGCGACGACCTGCACCTCGGCCAGCCCGGAAACCTCGTCACGGGCCGACAAAGCAGCCCGCACCCGGTCCAGCGGCACGTGCCAGCGGATCAGCGTGGCGCCCGCGGACACGGCGGCCCGCAGGTCCTCGACGGAGTCCAGGCGGGCGTGCGCGTCGGTGAACGCTGGCAGCAGCACGCCACCCCGGCCGTCCACCTGCTCGGCCCCGGGCGGACAGGTCAGGTTCGGTGCCATGGCAAGGATCTCGCCGTCCCGGCAGTGCACGTCGAGCGGCGGGGTGTCCGCGGTGCTCGGCCACGGTCGGACGGATCGGATCAGCAGTTCGCTGTTCACCACAAGGAGGTTAACCCTTCGGTGGCACCGGCAACAGCTTTCCGGGGTTCAGCACACCCGTCGGATCCAGTTCGCGTTTCACCGATTCGATCACTCGCACCCCCAGTTCGCCCACCTCACCGGGCAGGTAAGGGGCGTGGTCGGTGCCCACGGCGTGGTGGTGGCTGATCGTGCCCAATGGGGCAATCGCGCGACACGCGGCCGACTTCGCGGTCTGCCACTGGCCGATCGGGTCCTCGGCGGCGCGTGGCACCAACACCGTGAAATACAAAGACGCGCCAGTCTCGTAGGCATGCGAGACGTGGCACATCACCACGGCTCCGGGCAGGCTGCGCAGCAGTGCCCCGCGCACGGCCGACCGCAGGGTGCTCAGCTGCGACCAGTGCGTGGCCGTCTCCAGCGTCTCCACGCACACACCCGCGTCCAGCAGGGCGTCCCGCTGGCGCGGCCCGTTGTAGCGGCCGTGCCGCCACGCCTCACCCAGCACCTTGCCCAGCCGCACCGGCTTGTGCGCCCGCAGCACGCGCAGGGTCGCCGCCCTGCGGGCCGCCAACTCGGCCGCGGAGTTGGCCTCCCAGCCCAGGATCAGCAGGCACGGGTCGGTGACGCGCCGTGCCCGCAGGTAGCCCGTCAGCGCCTGGGACTTCAGCCCACCGGTCAGCGCCAGCGAGATCTCCGTCTCCTCGGCGTCGGACAGGCGGGTGACGTCGGCCAGAACCCGTTGCTGCGCCAGGTCGCGCACCGCCTCGTGCCCGCGGTCCCAGCCGTCCAGGAACACGCCCTCGTAGCGGCGATGGGTGGGCGCGCGCCGCACCCGCAGCGTCACCTCGCTGATCACGCCGAAGGCGCCTTCGCTGCCGACGACCAGGTCCTTCAGCCCGGGGCCCGCCGCAGTGGCCGGTGCCACGCCCAGCTTGAGCTCGCCGACCGGGGTGGCCAGGCGCAGACCCTCCACCATGTCCTCGAACCGGCCGTAACCAGAGGAGGCTTGCCCGGCCGAGCGGGTCGCGGCGAAACCGCCGATGGTGGCCCGCTCGAAGGACTGCGGGAAGTGGCCGAGGGTGAACCCGTGCGCGGCGAGCAGGCGCTCGGCCTCCGGTGCGCGCACCCCCGCCTGCAACACCGCCAACCGGGACACCGGGTCCACGCTGACCAACCTGTTGAGCCGCACCAGGTCCAGCGCGATCACCGCGGGCTTGTCCCCGCGCAGCGCGGACACACCGCCGACCACGGACGTGCCGCCACCGAAGGGCACCACGCCGACGTTGTGCTCGGCGCAGGCCTTGAGCACGGCGAGGACCTCGTCCGGATCGGCGGGCAGCACCACGGCGTCCGGCACCGCGAGCTGGCCGCACCCCCTGTGCCGCAACAGGTCCACATAGGACAGACCGCCCGCGCGACCCAGCCTGGCGGTGCGGTCCAGCAGCACGTGCTCCTCGCCGACCACCGCGACGAGGTCCGCGCGCGCGGCCTCTCCCAGTTCGGGCTCGGGCACCACGAGCACCGAGTCCGGCGCCACCGGCGTGGGGTGCTCGGACAGCCCGGTGCGGGTCCTGAGCCAGCGCAGCGCGTGCGCGGGCAGCTTGCCGCCCTCCAGGGTCCAGCCGCCGCGCAGGGTGTGATCGATGCCGGGGTTCATTGCTACAGTGTTACACATGCCGTCTCAACGTCACAGCACGCGCGTGGAGGACGAGGTCCTGCTCGACGCGGTGCGCGCCTGCGTGCTCGCCCTCGGCGTGCGGCGCACCACGCTGACCGACGTGGCGCGGCGGGCCGGGGTCAGCCGGATGACGCTCTACCGCCGGTTCCCCGACGTGCGCAGCCTCATGGCGGCGCTGATGACCAGGGAGTTCGGCGGGCTGCTCAGCCAGTTCGAGCAGGGCCCGACCGCACGCCACCAGCTGGTCGACGGGGTGGTCAACACGGTGCGGCGGCTGATCGCCAACCCGCTGCTGAGCACGGTGCTGGACCTGGACCCGGAACTGCTGCTGCCCTACGTGGTGCAGCGGCTGGGCAGCACCCAACAGCTGGCCGAACAGGTGCTGCTCGCGCAGATCCGCGCGGGCCACGAGGACGGCTCGGTCCGGGCGGGCAAGCCGTCCGTGCAGGCCAGGGCACTGTTGCTGGCCGTCCAGTCGTTCGTGCTGTCCAGCCGGGCCGCCACCGCCGACGTGCCCGAGGAGGACCTGCTCGCGGAGTTGGCGGAGCTGGTGGACGGGGCGCTGCGCCCACGCGGGGAGGAATCGTGAACAGCTCGCTCAACGCCCGGCGGCGCACCGCCGAACTGGCCGAGGTCGCCGCCGGACAGGTGGTGGACGTGCTCGTGGTCGGCGGCGGGGTCACCGGGGCGGGTGCCGCGCTGGACGCCGCCGCGCGCGGGCTGTCGGTGTGCCTGGTCGAGGCGCACGACCTGGCCTTCGGCACCTCGCGCTGGTCCAGCAAGCTGGTGCACGGCGGGCTGCGCTACCTGGCCAAGGGCGAGGTGGGCCTGGCCTACGAGAGCGCCGTGGAGCGCGGCATCCTGATGACCAGGACGGCGCCGCACCTGGTGCGCACCTTGCCGCAGCTCATCCCGGTGCACGGTCGTGCTAATACCTTGGTGCACGCCGGGTTGCACGCCGGTGACCTGCTGCGCAGGGCCGCCCGCACGCCGAGTTCGGTGCTGCCGGGGCCGCGCCGCGTGTCGGCCGCCGAGGCGCTGGCCCTGGCCCCCGGCCTGCGGCGCGAGGGGCTCACCGGCGGCCTGCTGTCCTTCGACGGCCAACTGGTCGACGACGCGCGCCTGGTGGTGGCGCTGGCCAGGACGGCGGCCGGGCTGGGCGCGAAGGTGCTGACCCGGGTCCGCGCGACCGCGCTGGCCGGGGATGGCGCGCTGGTCCGCGAGGAACTGACCGGCGTGGAGTTCGAGATAAAAGCACGAGCGGTCGTGAACTCGACCGGGGTGTGGGCGGGGCAGCTCGTGCCCTCGGTGCGGCTCACCCCGTCGCGCGGCTCGCACCTGGTGCTGCGCGCCGACACCGTCGGACTCGGCGGCACCGCGCTGACCGTGCCGATCCCCGGCGAGAGCAACCGGTTCGCCCTGCTGCTGCCGCAGTCGGACGGACGGGTCTACCTGGGGCTGACCGACGAGCCGGTGCAGGGCCCGCTTCCTGACGTGCCCGAGGTTCCGCAGTCCGATGTGGACTTCCTGCTCGACGTGGGTTCCTCCGTGCTGCAACGAAAGCTCACCGAGCAGGACGTGATCGGCGCCTACGCGGGTCTGCGGCCGCTGATCGAGTTGCCGGGGGCCAAGGCGGATGGCCGCAGCGCCGACCTGTCGCGCAAGCACGCGGTGCTGGAGTCGGCCGAGGGCGTGATCACGGTGGTCGGCGGCAAGCTCACCACGTACCGGCGGATGGCCGCCGACGCCGTGGACGCGGCGGTGCGCCGCAGCGGCCTGCCCGCGGGCCCTTCGCGGACGACACGCCTGCCGCTGGTCGGTGCCGCCCCGCACCACGCACTGTCCGCAGTGGACGCCCCACAGCGGCTCGTCGCCAGGTACGGCAGGGAGGCCACCGAGGTCGCCGCGCTGGGGATGCCCGAACTGGTCAGCGAATCGACCGGCACGACGGCGGCCGAGGTGGTGTGGGCGCTGCGGCACGAGGGCGCGCTGGACGCCGAGGACGTGCTGGACCGGCGCACCAGGATCGGCCTGTCGCCGAACGATCGTGCGGCGGCGCTGCCCGCCGTGCGGGCCCTGGTCGGGGACTAGTACCGGGGGTCATCGGCCGATCGGCCGATGCCGGGTGTGCGGCGGGACCGTTCGACCGAGGTCGGGGCGGGGTCGGCGTTCCTAGTGTCGAGAACATGACGAACGCACAGATCACCGCACTCACCACGGGCCTGCTCGCCTTCGCGGCGATCTGGGCGGTCATGCTGTTCCCGCTGATGGCGCGGCACCGCTCCCGCTACGGCCAGGTGAGCCCGGCTCGCCTGTGCAGCACCGCCTCCGTGACGCTGTACGCGTGCCTGGGGGTGGCGGTCGTGCTGCTGCCGCTACCCGGTCCGAACACCCCGCGCCTGGAGCAGGCCGTGCAGCTGGTGCCGTTCCAGTGGGTCGCCGACATCCAGGAGGAACTGGCCAAGCACGGCCTGTCGGCGGCGCACGCGCTGAGCACGCAGACCTTCACGCAGATGCTGATGAACATCGCGCTGTTCGCCCCGCTGGGCCTGTTCGCCAGGGTGCTGTGGCGGCGCGGGCTGCTCGGCGCGACCGCGCTGGGCTTCGGGGTCTCGCTGCTGGTGGAGATCACCCAGCTGACCGCGAACTTCGGCACCGCCCCGTTCGCCTACCGGATCTTCGATGTGGACGACCTGATCACCAACACGGTGGGCGCCTCAGCGGGCTGGCTGGCCGGGGCACTGGTCCTGCGCGCACTGCACTCGGCCCGCCCCGCACTGCCCGCGAGGGAGTACGCCCACGCCTAGACCTGCGCCAGTCAGAACGGGGCCACCGGCTGTGACAGCCGGTGGCCCTGTGGCGTTCATCGAAACACCTTGCCGAGTCGTTGGGTTTTTGCAACACTTCGTTCCGTGAGCCCAGTACGAAGAGGCAAGGAGCTGCCGATCCACAACCGGCTCCAGGTGCTGCGGGTGGAGCGCGGGCTCACCAGGGTGCAACTGGCCGAGGCCGTCGAGGTGAACCCGCAGACGATCGGCGCGCTGGAGCGCGGCGACCACTACCCCAGCCTGGACCTCGCGTTCCGCATCTGCGAGGTGTTCGGGCTGCCGGTGGAGGCGGTGTTCAGCCGCACGCCGTTCCAGCCCCTGTCCACTCAGGTGTACGGGCAGTCCAAGGGGGAGTCGTGAATCGCGTCTACGAACGCTGGCTGGACAGACGCGCCAGCCAACCGGCCTGGCACGAGGGGCTGTTCCCTGGCTGGCGCAACCGGTCACGACGTAGGGCGTTGGTAGTCACATGGGTGGTGGGCTGCCTCGTGTGCCTGGCGGCCGGTCCGCTCGCCGCGACCTTCAGCGAGCTGCTGAGCTACTGGCTGGCGATCGTCGCGGCCATGTGCCTGCTGCACCTGCTCCTCAAGGCGGTGACCAGCGATGCCGCCGAACGCCCGCGCCAACTGCTGGACGAACGAGAACTCGCGTTGCGTGGCCGGTATGGCTACGTTGGGTTCCGCGTCGCCTGCTGGAGCCTCGTCGCGGTCGCGCTCGTGCCCACGGTGACCCCTCTGGGTCACCTGGGCTTCGGCACCTACAGCCTGGCCATGCCCCTGCTCCTGCTGTCGACGGGCACACCCACCGCACTGTTGGCCTGGCACTTGCCCGATGAGGACCCCGATGACGTGGAATTCACTACAGGAGAGGAAGACAGCCGTGGCTGAGGGGGTGCTGGAGATCGACCGGATCTCCAAGCGCTACGGGGACGTGGTCGCACTGCGCGACATGACCTTCGACGTACGTGCCGGTGAACTCTTCGGGTTCGTCGGCAGCAACGGAGCCGGCAAGACGACGACGATGCGCATCGCGCTCGGGGTGCTGGCCGCCGACTCGGGTGAGGTCCGCTGGTCGGGCAGGCCCGTGGACCTGGAGATCCGCAGGCACATCGGGTACATGCCCGAGGAGCGCGGGCTCTACCCGAAGATGAAGGCGCGCGACCAGCTGGTGTACCTCGCCGAGCTGCACGGTCTGTCCACTTCGGACGCCCAGCGCGCGGCGGACTCCTGGCTGGACCGGCTCGGCCTGACCGCGCGGCGCGACGAGGAGGTGCAGAAGCTCAGCCTGGGCAACCAGCAGCGCGTGCAGCTGGCCGCCGCGCTGGTGCACGACCCGGCCGTGCTCGTGCTCGACGAGCCGTTCTCCGGACTGGACCCGGTGGCCGTGGACGTGATGAGCGAGGTGCTGCGGGAGAAGGCGGCCAGCGGGGTGCCCGTGGTGTTCTCCAGCCACCAGCTGGACCTCGTGGAACGGCTCTGCGACCGGGTCGGAATCATCCGAAGTGGACAGATGGTCGCCTGCGGCGGGGTCGGCGAGCTGCGCGAGTCCGGGCCGCTGCGGCTGACCGTGGACGCGCCGCGGGCCCAGCCGGGCTGGACCGCGGGGCTGGCCGGGGTCAGCGAGGTCGGGGTGCACGGCACCGTGACCACCGTGGAGCTGGCGGAGGGGGCCGACGACCAGGAGGTGCTGGCGGCGGCGCTGAGGACCGGCCCGGTGCGGGAGTTCTCCCGGCTGCGGCCCACGCTGACCGAGCTGTACCGCAACGTCGTGTCCCAGGAGAAGGCATCATGACCACGCTCAGCCCCACGCGCACGGTCGGCCTGGTGGCGCGGCGCGAGTTCACCACCCGCGTGCGCAGCAAGGCCTTCGTGCTCAGCACACTGTTGATCATCGGCCTGCTCGCCGGGTACGTGCTGTTGTTCAGTTTCATCGGCAAGTCCAGCGCCATCAAGGTCGGGCTGGCCGGCCAGTCCACCGGCATCTCCGCCCCGCTGACCGCGATCACCGGCAAGCTGGGCAAGGAGGTGCAGACCACCACCGTCAACGACCAGAACGACGGCGAGCAGCAGGTCCGCAGCGGCAAGCTGGACGTGCTCGTGTCCGGCGCGCTGGACGCGCCGAAGGTCACCGTCAAGTCCTCTTTGGACCCCGCGCTGCAACAGGCGCTGACCGAACTCGTTCGCCAGCAGGCGATCCAGGGTGCGCTGGCGCAGAACGGGCTCAAGCCCAACGTGCTGGACGCGGCGCAGAGCGTCACCGTGCGGCCGAAGGTGCTCGAACCCGAGGACCCCGAGCAGGGGCAGAAGACGGTGCTGGCCTACATCGTGGGCATGGTGCTGTTCATCTCCATCCAGACCTTCGGCGTGGCCGTGGCCCAGGGCGTGGTTGAGGAGAAGTCCAGCCGGGTGGTGGAGATCCTGCTGGCGACCATCCGGCCGTGGCAGTTGTTGCTGGGCAAGGTGATCGGCATCGGCGCCTCGGGGCTGATCCAGGTGCTCGCGATCGGCGTGGCCGGGGTCGCGCTGGGCAGGGCCAGCGGCATGTTGACGCTGACCGACTTCGCCGTCGGTGCGGTGGCCAGCGCGGTGGGCTGGTACCTGGTCGGCTTCTTCCTCTACGCGGTGCTGCTCGCGGCGGCCGGGTCGCTGGTCTCCCGCCAGGAGGAGCTCCAGTCGGTGATCACACCGGTGACCCTGTTGCCAGTACTGGGTTTTGTGGTCGGCATCAACCTGACCCTGCGCAACCCCGCCGACCCCATCAGCGCCGTGCTGTCGATGGTGCCGTTCTTCACCCCGACGCTGATGCCCGCCCGCATCGCACTGGGAGTGGCGCCGCTGTGGCAGGTCGTGCTGGCCCTCGTGCTCGCGGTGGGCTGCATCGCCCTGTTCACCTGGCTCGGCGGCAAGGTGTACGGCAATGCCGTGCTGCGCACGGGTTCCCGGGTCAAGCTCCGGGACGCGCTGCGCTGAGGGCGGGGGCCGGTCCACGAGGGGAGGACCGGCCCCATCAGCCCTTGACCGCCGAGTAGCGCGCCAGCGAGACCTGCCGCTCGTGCGCGTGGTCCACGATCGGCGCGGGATAGCCCTGCGGCGGTCCGGCGGGCAGCTCCCACGGCCGGTGCGCGCGCTTTCCTTGCACCCCAGCGAGTTCGGGCACGTACCGGCGCACGTAGGCCCCGTCTGGATCGAACTTCTCGCCCTGCGTCACCGGGTTGAAGATCCGGAAGTACGGGGCCGCGTCCGTGCCGCACCCGGCCACCCACTGCCAGTTGTGCTGGTTGGAGGCGAGGTCGCCGTCCACCAGGTGGCGCATGAAGTGCCGTGCCCCCAACCACCACGGCACGTGCAGGTCCTTGACCAGGAAACTGGCCACGATCATCCGCACCCGGTTGTGCATCCAGCCCTCGGCCAGCAGCTGGCGCATGCCCGCGTCCACGATCGGGTAGCCGGTACGGCCCGCGCACCAGTCCGCGAACCGCCGGTCGGCCTCCTTGCCGGTGTCGTGCTCCATCCTGTCGAAGCGCTCGTCGTAGTTGCGCCGCGCCGTCTCCGGCCGGTGCCACAGCACGTCCGCGTAGAACTCGCGCCAGGCCAGTTCGGAGCGGAACACCTGCGAGCCCTCGCTGCGCTTGGGCGCGAGGTCGGCCAGCAGGGTGCGCGGGTGCACGCAGCCCCACCGCAGGTAGGCCGCCATCCAGCTGGTGCCAGCCCGGTCGGGCCGGTCCCGGTCGGTGGCGTAGTCGGGCAGCGGCCCGTCCAGGAAGTCCCGCCACGCGTCGAGCGCGGCCCGCTCCCCGGCCGCCACCACGTCCTTGTCCACGCGCAGCTCGGGGATCTTCACTTGGTCGAGTGAACGCGGGTCCACCCACTTGGCCGTGTCCGGCCCGGTGTCGGCGGGGCGCCGCCAGCCGTGCTCCAGCCATGCCTTGCGGAACGGGGTGAATACCCGGTACGGCGTGCCGTCCCCCTTGCGGACCCGGCCCGGGGTCACCGCGTACGGCGAGCCGGTCCGCACGAAGTCGATGTCCCCCAACGCTTTCCGCACTCGCTCGTCGCGCGCCCGACCGTACGGGGCCGTGTCGGCGGAGACGTGCACGCTGCCCGCCCCGATCTCGGCGGCCACCTCCGGCACCACCTTCGCCGGGTCCCCGTGCCGCACCAGCAGCCGCCCGCCGATGGCCTCGTCCAGCTCGCGCAGGCAGCCGTACAGGAAGGCCCGCCTCGGTTCGCCCGCGGGCTTGAGCAGCGCCTCGTCCAGCACGAACAGGGCCAGCACGCGCGGGGACTCGGCGGCGGCCAGCAGGGCGGCGTGGTCGGACAGGCGCAGGTCGCGGCGGAACCAGAGCACTGACGGCGGGGTCATGGAATTCGACGCTACGGTGATCAGGCACGGCCCGCACAACGGGGAGGTGGCTCAAAAAGGTGGTGGCGCTGTCCAACCGGCGCACGCGGTACACCGCGTCCCCGATCGGCCTGGTGCTCGGCTTGTTCGGCACTCTGGTGAGCGCGGCCTTCACGTACCTGATCACGGTGCGGAACGGCTCGTTCTACCTGGACCCGCACAGCACGGTCGAGCGGTTCACCGACCTCGCCCGGATCGGCGGCTTCCCCGTGCCCCAGTGGCCGCTCGTGGTCCTCGCGCCCGCCCTGCCGGTGCTCGCGCTGATCGCCGTGCCGCTGTGCAGCCTGTCCGCGGCCCGCAGCGTGGGCCCGCGCCTGATGACCCGCCCCCGGCTCGCCTGCACCGCCGCCTTCACCGCCGTGACCCTGCTGGGCCTGCTCACCACCCCGTTCGGCCCCGCCCTCATCCCCTGGCTGGGCCCCGCCCTGATCAGCGTGGCCCTCGCCTACCCCCACCGCGAGGACTAACCCGCCGCGAGTCCCGCCCACAGGCCCACGAGTCCCGCCCAGGGTTCGGCGCGTCCCGCTCTCTGGCGCACGAGTCCCGCCCACCTCACTCCCCCACCCCGCGCCCCGCGTCTTCGCGCCGGTCTCTGGACCGCCGGCTCAGTTCGGCCGCGTCTTTTCAGCGGGCGAACTGAGACAAGGGAAGAGACCGGACCCAAGCGAAGACGCCGCGATCCGGAGGATCGCAGAGAGCGAAGCGGGCACAGCCACCCCCAGCCAACACCCACGCCCGCTCGGGAGAGCCCGCATCAGTCCAGCGGGCGACCCGAGCAACAACCCACGAAAACGGGACTCACCGTCCCGCGAACGGGACTCACCCACCCCAAAACGGGACTCACCCACCGGAGCGCGGGACTCGCGCTCCCCAGAGCGGGACTCGCGTGCAGGAGACCGGGACTCGCGCACCAGTAAGCGGGACTCACGCCCCCAGACCGGGACTCGCGCACTGGAGGCCGGGACTCGCGGGGTGTGGGGCGCGCCGAACCCTGGACACGGGTCCGCCCCGGGATGCTGCCGTTGGCGGTCGGCAGGCCCGGGGCGGTGATCAGTAACGGTTCAGCGATCGATTCAGCGTTCGTCGATGGCGACGAAGTCCCGCGAGGCGGGGCCGACGTAGAGCTGACGCGGACGGCCGATCTTGGTGGCCGGGTCCTTCATCATCTCGCGCCAGTGCGCGATCCAGCCGGGCAGCCTGCCCAGCGCGAACAGCACGGTGAACATCCGGGTGGGGAAGCCCATCGCGCGGTAGATCAGGCCGGTGTAGAAGTCGACGTTGGGGTACAGCTTGCGCTCGACGAAGTAGTCGTCGGCCAGCGCCGTCTCCTCCAGCTTCTTGGCGATGTCCAGCAGCTGGTCGTCGCCGCCCAGCTTGCCGAGGATCTCGTCGGCGGTCTTCTTGATGATCGCCGCGCGCGGGTCGTAGTTCTTGTAGACCCGGTGCCCGAAGCCCATCAGGCGGACGCCGTCCTCCTTGTTCTTCACCTTGCGCACGAAGGCCTCGACGTCACCGCCCTCCTGGCGGATCTTCTCCAGCATCTCCAGCACCGCGCTGTTGGCGCCGCCGTGCAGCGGGCCGAACAGGGCGTTGATGCCCGCGGAGATGCTGGCGAACAGGTTCGCCTCCGAGGAGCCGACCAGCCGGACCGTGGAGGTGGAGCAGTTCTGCTCGTGGTCGGCGTGCAGGATGAACAGCAGGTCCAGCGCGCGGACCAGGTCCGGGTCCAGGTCGTAGGGCTCGGCGGGGAAGCCGAAGGTCATCCGCAGGAAGTTCTCCACCAGGCCGAGCGAGTTGTCCGGGTAGAGGAACGGCTGGCCGACCGACTTCTTGTAGGCGTAGGCCGCTATCGTCGGCAGCTTGGCCAGCAGGCGGATGGTGGACATCTCGACCTGGTGGTCGTCGAACGGGTTCAGGCTGTCCTGGTAGAAGGTCGACAGTGCGGACACCGCCGAGGACAGCACGGGCATGGGGTGTGCGTCGCGCGGGAAGCCGTCGAAGAACCGCTTGAGGTCCTCGTGCAGCAGGGTGTGCCTGCTGATCTTCTGGCTGAAGTCCTCCACCTGTGCCTGCGTCGGCAGCTCGCCGTAGATCAGCAGGTAGGAGACCTCGATGAAGTTCGACCGCTCGGCCAACTGCTCGATCGGATATCCGCGGTAACGCAGAATTCCTGCGTCACCGTCGATGTAGGTGATCGAGGAGGAGCAGGAGGCCGTGTTCACGAAACCGGGATCGAGGGTTACCATCCCGGTTTTCGCAAGCAGTTTCCCGAGATCTATGCCGGGTGCGCCCTCAGTGGGGACGGACACCTGCATCTCGTGCTCTCCGCCCTCATGGCGCAGCGCGACGGTACGGGGTGAAGAATTCGGCGCAGTCGTCGCGTCGGGCATTAATGTCCCTCTCACGCTCGGACGGGGCGCCGCTAGGCTCGTGAAGCCGAGTGGATCACGCGAGCACACGGAACCGGGGTTACCGCACCGCAGCACCGCCCCGTTGGGGTCCTGTCGGCTGCCACGCTAGTGGCCAGTCGGCCCCGCGCACAGCGCGGCGTGCGTGCTACCGCGTGCGATGGGACAGGTATCACACCATGTCGAGGCCGCTTCGCCCCCGGCGGCTGACCCGATCAGGTGGTCACCGTGGCGTGCGCCACCACGCGGACGCCACGCCGATCCACCCCTATCGACCCCACAGCCGCACGGTCACCACCAGGTTCAGCCGATCAGCCCAACACACTGGTCCGTTCTCGTGCATCTCGAAGCACCCGAAAGGGTTACCGATGCGTCAGGTAGCCGAAGATCCACACCATCGGGCAACCCCAAACACGAATGCACAACGTAATTTTGAGCCACGGCCGTAAACGAAGGATTTTCGCTCACAACGCGGAGGTTCGAAATGATCGTGCTCGGATTGGGACTCGGCGTCTCCCTCGGCACCTGGTGGTGGCACCACCACTGCTGGTGATCAGGCTTCACCCCGGACCAATTCAGCGGCATAGGGAGGTTCGGCCCCAGCCCTGGACACGGTGATTGCGGCCGCGGCCCCGGCATACGCCAGGGCCGCGCGCCATTGTTCGGCATTCAGCTCGCGCACCGCCCGCGCCGAGAGCGCGCCGTGCTGGTGCAGCCAGGCCAGCACCGCGCCCTGCACGGTGTCGCCCGCCCCGATGGTGTCGGCCACGGTGACCCGCACCGGCGGCACCTCCACCAGCTCACCCTGTCCGGTGAGCGCGGCCAGCCCCTCGCCGCCCCTGGTGAGCACGATCGCAGCCGGACCCGCCTGCTGCCAGGCCCGCAGGTGCGGCAGCACGTCGGCGTCCTCGTCCAGGCCCGCCAGCCAGCGGGCGTCCTCCACGGACACCTTGAGCAGCCCCACGTGCGGCAGCCAGGTCTGGAAACGCTTGCGGTACGCCTCGGCGTCGGGGATCAGCACGGGCCGCACGTTGGGGTCCAGCGCGGTGAGCAGCCCGCGCGCGGACTCCCGGCGCAGCACCGACTCGTACGCGCTGGCGCCCGGTTCCAGCACCATCGACAGCGTGCCGAAGGACAGGGCGGCGGCCTCGGCGGGCAGCGGCCCGGGGTCGGCGACCAGCCGGTCGGCGGTGCCCTCGACGTAGAAGCCATACCGGGCCGAGCCGTCAGCGGCCAGGGTCACCACGGCCAGCGTGGTCGGCTCGGGACCGCGCTGCACCAGGCCCAGGCCCACCCCGGACTCGGTCAGCCGCTCGACCAGGGCGTCGCCGAAGGCGTCGGTGGAGATCCGGGACAGGAAGGACACCGGCACGCCGAGCCTGCCCGCCGCGATGGCCACGTTGTACGGACCGCCGCCCAGGCGCGGCAGCAGCGCGCCGTCACCGGTCCCGGACGGCACCAGGTCGACCAGGCCCTCACCAGCCACCACGATCACGAGCTACTCCCTCGTCAACGTTGTCATCCGGCCACTCGACCGCGACGGTCGGGACATTGAACCTGGTCTCAGCGCTTGGGCGCCAGCCCGCTGAGCAGGAACCGGGACAGGGCCGCAAACGCTTCCGCGTCCGAGAGCCCGGTTCGCTTGGCGATCGTGCCCAGGTGGATGTTCTCGATGGTGAGACCGACCATTTCGGACACCAGCGCGACGTGCACGTCCTGGAACTCGCCCAGCCGCACGCCCTCCGCGATCAGCTCGCGGATCCGCGCGGCGGCGGCCCTGGCGTTGAGCTCGTAGGTGGCGCGGGCGGGCGGGAAGGCGGCGATGTCGGCGATGAACTCGCGGGTGGCCGGGCGCAGCTCGTCGGCGGCGGCGGTCAGGTAGCCGCCGATGCGCTCACGCACGTCGGGCAGGTCGGCGATGCGCTGCTCGATGCGTGCCGTGGCCTTCTTGAAGAAGTGGCCGACCACCTGCACCGACAGCTGTTCCTTGCTGGGGGCCAGCGCGTACAGGGTGGACTTGGAGCAGCGCAGCCGGGCGGCCAGTTCGTCCAGGGTGAAGGTGGCGAAGCCCTCGGCGAGGAACAGCTCCTCCAGCCGGTCGAGCAGCTCAGCCTGGCGGGCCGTGGGCGGTCGGCGGACGGAACGCTCACTCAGCACCTGAGCAGGTAACCACACCGCACCCGGGCTGCGGTATGACTCCCGGCACGAAAAAGTAGTACTGGAGTACGTCCCAGAGTACTGTTTTCCGTACCGAACCCGCCCCTGCCAGCCCCAGGAGCACACGATGCCCGCCGAGCGGATGCTGCCCACCACCGAGGCCGAGGACCTGTTGTCGCTGGTCAGGGAGATCTGCCAGCAAGAGCTCGCGCCGCACGCCTCGAACTGGGAGGCGGAGTCCCGCTTCCCGCGCGAGGCGTTCCGAGTACTGGGCAAGAGCGGACTGCTCGGGCTGCCCTACCCGGAGCGGTGGGGCGGTGGCGAACAGCCCTACGAGGTGTACCTCCAGGTGCTGGAGGAGATCGCCGCGAGCTGGCTGACCGTGGCCGAGGGCATGTCGGTGCACGTGATGTCCTGCTACGCGCTGGCCACCTTCGGCACCGAGCAGCAGCGGGAGAGCTGGCTACCGGACATGATCGGCGGGGAGCTGCTCGGGGCCTACGCCCTGTCCGAGCCGCAGGCGGGTTCCGACCCGGCGGGCATGACCACCCGTGCCGTGCGCGAGGGCGAGGACTACGTGGTCAACGGCACCAAGGCGTGGATCACGCACGCCGGGGTCGCCGACTTCTACACGATGATGACCAAGACCGGCGAGGACGAGGTCTCCTGCCTGCTCGTGCCCGGGAACAGCGAGGGCCTGTCCGCGGCCCCGCGCGAGCGCACCATGGGGCTGACCAGCTCACCGGTGGCGCAGCTGCGGCTGGAGGGGCTGCGCGTGCCGGTCGGCAGGCGGATCGGCGAGGAGGGCAGCGGTCTGCGCATCGCGCTGTCCGCGCTGGACTCCGGCCGGCTGGGCATCGCGGCCTGCGCCGTGGGTCTGGCCCAGGCCGCTCTGGACGAGGCCGTGCGCTATGCCAAGGAGCGCAAGCAGTTCGGCAAGCCGATCATCCAGTTCCAGGGCATGGAGTTCCTGCTGGCGGACATGGCCGCGGCCGTGGAGTCCGCGCGGGCCACCTACCTGGAGGCGGCCCGCCGCCGGGACCGCGGGCTGCCGTTCAGCAGGCAGGCCTCGATCGCCAAGCTGGTGGCGACCGACGCCGCGATGAAGGTGACCACCGACGCCGTGCAGGTGCTGGGCGGCGCGGGCTACACGCGGGACTTCCCGGTGGAGCGGTACATGCGCGAGGCCAAGGTGTTGCAGATCTTCGAGGGCACCAACCAGATCCAGCGCATGGTCATCGCGCGCCAGCTCGCCCGCTGAGGCGTACCGGAAGCGCAAACACACCGCACGGGAACGTCCGACACGCGGTACGCGAAGCGCCGACACGCGCTGTCCCCCGCGTGTCGGCGCTTCCGATACCGCGTGTCGGCGCTTCCGGTACGGCGTGTTTGCGCTCCGTGGGTCAGCGGTCGCGGTGGTACGGGTTCGCGGTGACGCCCTCGCCGGTGTGCTCGTCGTAGGTGTAGACCTCGCGCCCGCCGATCCACACACGCAGGGCGCGGGACATGACGTTGAGAGGATCATCGCTCCAGAGCACGATGTCCGCGTCCAGGCCGGGCTTGAGGGCGCCGACCCGGTCGTCCAGGCCCATGATGCGGGCGGGGTTGCTGGTGATCGCCTTCAGCGCGGTCTCGCTGTCCAGGCCCTCCTTGACCGCCAGGGTCGCCTGGTGCACCAGGAAGTGGATCGGCACCACCGGGTGGTCGGTCATGATCGCCAGGTCCACCCCGGCCCTGGCCAGGATGCCGGGGTTGCGCAGCGAGCGGTGCCGCAGCTCCACCTTGGACCGGCTGGTGAACAGCGGCCCGATGATCACCGGGTGGCCGCGCTCGGCGATCAGGTCGGCGAGCAGGTGCGCCTCGGTGCCGTGGTTGATCACCAGCCGGTAGCCGAACTCCTCGGCCAGCCGCATGGCGGTGGCGATGTCGTCGGCGCGGTGGGTGTGCTGGCACCAGGGCAGCTCGCCGTCGAGTACCCGGACCAGCACCTCCAGCGTGGGGTCCCGGTCGAACGGCTTGTTCTCCGCCGCCGCGTGCTCGCGCTTGGCCTTGTAGTCCTGGGCCTTGGTGAAGGCGTCGCGGATGATCGCGGCCACGCCCTGGCGGGTGGACGGGGTCTTGTCCTTGTTGCCGTACACACGCTTGGGGTTCTCGCCCAGCGCGCTCTTCACGCTGACCGGCTCGCGCAGCAGCATCTCGTCCACGGTGCGGCCCCAGCACTTGACCGCGACGGTCTGCCCGCCGATGGGGTTGCCGGAACCAGGCTTGATCACCACCGTGGTCACCCCGCCGGACAGGGCGTCGGCGAAGGCCAGGTCCGCCGGGTTGATCGCGTCCAGGGCACGCAGCCGGGCCCCGTTGGGGTCGGTCATCTCGTTGGTGTCCTCGCCCGCCCAGCCCTCGGCCTCCTCGCACACCCCCAGGTGTCCGTGCGACTCGACGAAGCCGGGCAGCACCCAGGACCCGGCCGCGTCCACGACCTCGGCGTCCTCGGGCACGTCCACGTCGGCGTCCGGGCCGACCGCGATGATCCTGCCCTCGGAGATCAGCACCGTTCCGCCGTCGATGGGATCGCCCTCGACCGGAACCACGTATCCACCTGTGATGGCCAGCGTCATGGTTCGCAACGCTAAAGGCTTTGCCCGCGCGGCACTAGCTCAGGCCGTTTGCTGGTACGCCGGGTAGGTCAGGTACCCCGCGTCCCCGCCCTGGTAGTAGGTGGCCTCGTCGAAGGGGGCGATGGGCAGGTCGGTGCGCAGCCGCTCGACGAGGTCGGGGTTGGCGATGAAGGCGCGGCCGAAGCTGATGAGGTCGGCGCCCAGTTCGAGCCAGCGATCCGCATCGGACCGACCGGTGACCTTCGCCCCCATCGGGTAGACCGGGTTCATGACGAGGGTGCCCGGCCACACGTGGCGCAGGGCCAGCAGCGTCTCGTCCCCGGTGGTGGCTTCGAGGTGGACGTACGCCAGGTCCAGGCGGGCCAGCTCGGACAGCAGCTCGGTGTACAGCTCCAGGACCTCGGTCTCCTCGACGCCCCAGAAGTTCGCGCCAGGGGAGAGCCGGATGCCGGTCCTGGCGCCGCCGACGGCCTCGACCGTCGCGGACACCGCCTCGACGGCGAACCGGATCCGGTTGGGCACCGAGCCGCCGTAGCGATCCGTGCGCAGGTTGGCGTTCGAGGACAGGAACTGCGAGATCAGGTAGCCGTTGGCGCCGTGCAGTTCGACCCCGTCGAACCCTGCGTCGACGGCACGGCGGGCGGCCTGGGCGTAGGACTGGGCCTGCTCGGGCACTTCAGCGAGGTCCAGGGCGCGCGGCACCGGCACGGGCTGGGGCCCGGTCGGGGTGAACACGTCACCGACGGCGGGCACGGCTGAGGGCCCGACCGGTTGCAGGCCGGTGGTGTCGGGGTGCGAGACCCGTCCGCCGTGCATGAGCTGGGCGAAGACGCGTCCGCCGTTGGCGTGCACGGCCGCGGTCACCGGGCGCCACGCGGCGACCTGCTCCTCGGTGTGCAGCCCCGGCGTGCCCGGGTTGGACTGCCCGACCACGTTGGGCTGCACCCCCTCGGTCACGATCAACCCGGCCGTCGCGCGCTGGGCGTAGTAGGTGGCCATCGACGGGGTCGCCAGGCCCTCAGCGGTGGCCCGGACCCGGGTCATCGGGGCCATCACGACCCGGTTGGGCAGGGTCAGGTCGCCGAGCCGGTAGCTGTCGAAGAGGCTTGTCATGCCGGCTACGCTAAAACCTGACATCCATGTCAGAGGCAAAGCCTTGTGCCGCGGGTCACACACGGGAGGGTGCGGTGCGCATCGGGGAGTTGGCGACCCGAACCGGGGTCAGCGTCCGGTCCCTGCGCTACTACGAGGAGCAGCGGCTGCTCACCAGCACCCGCAGCCCCAGCGGGCAGCGGCACTACACGGTCGAGGAGGTCGAACGGGTCGCGTTCATCCAGCGGCTGTACGCCGCGGGCCTGTCCAGCAGCACCATCCTCCAACTGCTGCCCTGCGTCGACTCGCCCAGCGAGGAGAACTCCGACGCCGCGCTGGAGCGGATGGCACAGGAACGCGACCGGCTGTCCGCGCACATCGACGACCTGCTCTGCACCCTGGACGCGCTCGACCACCTCATGGCCGCGAACCGGGCGCACAAGGCCACGCTGCGCACGGCGCGGCACTAGCGCGGAATCAGTCCCCAGCGGCCCGACCACGCGTCGCCCGGGGCCAGCGTGATCAGGTCGATGCCGGAGTTCAGCGCGTCCGGCGGGCAGGTCATCGGCTCGATCGCCACGGCACGGCCCCGGCCGGGGAACTCGTCGGGGGTGTAGACCTGCACCCAGCGGAAGTCCGGGTCGGCCCACAGCTCCACGGCGGTCTTCGGGCCGGTGAGCCGGTGCCGGACCAGCCCGTCGGCCCCGGGCACGCAGCCGCCGAACGCGTGGTCCAGGCGCTCCCCGCGCAGCGAGCGTGGGCGGCGGAAGTCCACCTCGGTGCGGCTGAGTCCGACCTGCGGCCCGCAGGGCACCATCGACTCCGGGTCCAGCGGCAGGCTGGTGGTCGCGGCCAGGCGCAGCGTGCAGTCGTCGGTGGCGCTGGCCCCCGCCCGCACGTACGGGTGCGTGCCGATGCCGAAGGGCACGGCGCGGTCCCCGATGTTGTGCACCCCGTGGGTCACGGTGAGCCCGTGCGCGTCCAGCGCGTAGCTGATCGTCACGCGCAGCGGCACCGGCCAGCCCGGCTGCACGCCCACCTCCACTCCCAGCGAGATGAGCGATCCGGTGTGGGTGATCACCTGCCACGGCACCTTGCGGACCAGGCCGTGACTGGCGTTGCCCCGCGCGGGCTCGGTCAGCTCCAGCTGCTGCTCGGCCCCGTCGAACCGCCAGCGCCCGCCCGCCACCCGGTTGGGCCAGGGCGCGAGCACGTTGCCGCTGCCCATCGGCGGCGCCTCGGACTCCGCGAAGGTCTCCACGTACGGCTGGCCGGCCACCTCGAACACGCGCAGACCGGCGCCGATCCCGGTGACCACCGCCCGGGCCGTGCCGTAGGTGATCTCGAACTGTGCACCGGTGGGGCCGCTCACGCGTGCGAGCTTAGAGGTAGTGGCGGGGCCGCGATACGGGCGCGAGCTTGCCCGAGTCGACCTCGGGACCGACCCGTGATGTGGTGGAATGCCCCCATGCGCAAGCGGGACCTGCTGGTCGTCGGGCTCGCCGCCGCGGCGCTGACCGGCTGCGGTGCACCAGGTCAGCCGGCCGCGGAGCCGGGCAAGGCGGCCACCCTGTCGGAGGACGTCATCCCCTACGACACCACGGTGTTCATGACCAACCGGAACCCGGTGCTGCCCGCCGACGGCGGCTGCGGGCCGGTCACCAGGGACTTCCTGGTGCAGATCGGCATGACCCTGGACAAGTACGAGAAGCCGTCCACCGACAGCAGCGGCAAGACCTGCTCGATCTACACCCGCGACGCGCAGTTGCAGGTGGCCTCGGCCCACAAGCCGTTCGGGGACTACTGGCGCTCGCGGGCGAGCGAGACCTCCGACCCCGCGGCCACGTCCTCCCTGGGCGGTTTCCGCCGGTTCATCCTCCAGGGCACGTACTACGCGGTGGAGTACCCGGACAAGTACAACGAGACCTACCGGTCCAGCCCGCGCAAGTGCAACCTGGCGATCGACACCGGGGCCCCGGTCCCGCTGACGCTGACCTACACCGGGACCGAGACCACCGAGTTCAGGCAGACCTGCGCCTCGGCGGAGAAGTACGCCACGGCCCTGCTGAGCAAGCTCGACCCCGGCGGCGGCAGCCGGGTCGGCTGAGCCTCAGCGCGCGTCCCGCCGCTGGTTGACGCCGATGCCCAGCCACAGCAGGGCGATCCACAGGGCGGTGCCGGTGCACGCGGCCAGCACGTCGTCGCTGGAACCGGTGGCCAGGTTCAGCGCCGCGTACGGGTTGATGTAGTTCAGTATCGGGTTGGCCAGGAACAGCCCGACCCCGAACTTGCCGAGGAAGTAGACCGTCACCGCCGCCGTGGGGTTGGGCATCAGGTACGTGACGACCAGGCAGAACAACAGGCTCAGCAGGGTGCCCAGCGCGGTCAGCCCGAACACCCAGCCCATGCGCTGGTCCAGGTAGAGCTGGAAGTCGGTGTGCCCGATCCACGAGGTGGCGATCGGGTAGAACACCAGGAACTGAAGCACGGTCAGCGCGATCCAGACCAGGCCCAGCATGCTGACCTGCGCGGCGGCGAAGCGCAGCCGCCGGGGTTGCAGCAACAGGGTCAGCTGGATGCTGCGGTAGTGCCACTCCCCGCACATCGTCTTGATGATCGTGGTGTGCACCATCAGGTGACCGGCCTCGACCGCGATCAACAGGCCGAGCAGCTGACTGGCCGCCGATGACGGGCCCAGGGTGACGCTGAGCTGCACGCCGAGCAGGGTGACGCCGACCAGCAGCAACGGGGACAGCGCGATGATCAGGCGGTCGGAGAAGGTGCCGACCAGCTTGCGCAACTCGGCGAGCACCAGCACCGGGAAGGACGCGCCCCGGCTCGCCTTGGCCTGCCAGTCGGAGTTGGCCAGCGCACCGGCTTGCCCGATCGGGGTGTTCAGCAGGTCCGGGCGGACCCCGGGGGGCGGCCCGTAGCTCCAGCCGCCGGGCGGGGCCGCGGCCGGGTCCTGCAGGGGCACCGGGTACGGCCCGGTACCGGTGGGCGCCGGGTAGGGGCCGGTCGGCACGTTCTGCGGGGCGGAGATGTCCGGTACCGGGGCCTGGCCGGGAACCACGTAGCCGCCGGTGGGGTACGGGCCGCTCGGCACGTTCTGCGGGGCCGAGATGTCGGGCACCGGGCCCTGGCCGGGAACCACGTAACCGCCCGTGGGATACGGGCCGGTGTTGTGGCCGGGCGGTGGCGGGTACGGGCCGGTCACTGGTGGACTCCCTCGGTGAGCTGGAAGTACATCTCTTCCAGGTTGCGTTCCTCCTCGCGCAGCCCCAGCAGCGGGATGCCCGCGGCGAAGGTCACCTCGGAGACCCGGTCCACGGTCGCGTCGGCGAGCAGGAAGCCGGTCGGCTGTGGCTGCACGGCGATCTCCTGCCAGGACAGCACCTCGGCCAGCTTGGCCATGTCCTTGGCGCGGACCAGGCAGCGGTGGGTGGGCGCGGTGAGCATGGCCACCGGCCCGTCCGCCACGATCCGGCCCGCGTTGATCACCAGCACCCGGTCCGCGGTCTGGTCCACTTCGGACAGCAGGTGGCTGGACACCAGCACCGAGCCCCCGCGCGCGGCGTGCATCTTCATCAGCGCGCGGATCGCCCGGATGCCGTCGGGGTCCAGGCCGTTGATCGGCTCGTCGAGCAGCAGCAGCGGCGGGTCGGCCAGCAGGGCGTGGGCCAGTGCGATGCGCTGGCGCATGCCGAGGCTGTACGTGCCGATCTTGCGGTTGGCGTACTGGGTCATGCCGACCATGTCGAGCACCTCGTCCACGCGGCGCGCGGGCAGGCCGGTCAGGTTGACCGCCATCTGCAACTGCCCGCGCCCGGTCCGGCCCGGGTGCGTGGCCGAGGCGTCCAGCAGGGCGCCCACCGCGTAGCACGGGTTCGGCCATGCGGTGAACGGCCGCCCGCCGACCAGCGCGCCGCCCGCCGTGGGCGGGGTCAGGCCGCAGATCATCCGCAGGGTGGTCGACTTGCCCGCACCGTTGGGCCCGAGGAAGGCGGTGACGGTTCCGGGTTGCAGGTCGAAACCGACCTGGTCGACCACGGGACGACCGGCGTACACCTTGGTCAGGCCACGAACGCTCAGCACGCGTGACACCGTAGCCAGTCGGCGGCGTCCGTGACGGCCGGATGGCGGCATCCGGTGTCAGGAGTAACGATCGGCTCACCGATCGAAGCCAGGTTCGCTACGGCCACCCGTCACCCGACCGGCGTACCTAGGGTGGGAGGAGTGGCAATCACCGTTCTCGACGCACCGACGAACCTGGGCCTGCGCCCACCCGCTCCGGGCTTCGAGCCGGGCTGCGCCAAGGCCCCCGCGGCCCTGCGCGGCGCTGGGCTGCTGGGCAGGCTGGCGGCACACGACGCGGGTGAGCTGACCGCCCCGCGCTACGACGTGTCGGGCTGGCAGCCCGGTGACGGGGTGCGTCAGGCGGCGGCGATCAACGCCTACTCCCAGCAGTTGGCGCAGCGGCTGGACAAGCTGCTGGACCACACCTTCCCGCTGGTCCTCGGCGGGGACTGCAGCATCCTGCTGGGCACCGGCCGGGCGCTGCGGCACCGGGCGGAACGGGAGAACCGCCGCTACGGGCTGGCCTTCCTCGACGGGCACAGCGACTTCCGCCACCCGGGCAACTCCACGGCGATCGGCTCGGCCGCGGGCGAGGACCTGGCGCTGGCCACCGGGCGCGGTCAGGCCGACGTGGCCTGCCGCCTGTTCGAGGACGCCGACGTGGTGGTGCTGGGCATCCGCGAGGAGGACGAGGACCGGGCCGAGCTGTCCGGGCTGGGCATCGCGCACCGCACGGCGGCGGGCATCCGCGAGGCCGGGGCCGCCGAGTCGGCGGAGTGGGCGCGGCGCAGGCTGGACGAGCTGGACGGGTTCTGGGTGCACCTGGACGTGGACATCCTCGACCCCTCGGTGATGCCCGCGGTGGACGCGCCCGACCCCGGTGGCCTGGAGCACGCGGAGCTGGCCGAACTGCTGACCGGGCTGACCGTGGCCCCGGGCTGCATGGGCGTGGAGGTCACCGTGTTCGACCCCGACCTGGACCCGCACGGCCAGTACGCCGCAGCCCTGGTGGACACCCTCGCCCGCGGCCTGGCCCCCCGCGTCGCCTAACCACCCCACGAGTCCCGCCCTGGGGAGCCCGAGTCCCGCCCAGCCGCACGCGAGTCCCGCCCAGCCGACGCCGAGTCCCGCCCACCGGAGCGCGAGTCCCGCCCCAGCTTCGCCCACCCCGCGCCCCGCGTCTTCGCGCCGGTCCCGCGTCTTCGCGCCGGTCCCGCGTCTTCGCGCCGGTCTCTGGACCGCAGGCCGAAGATGATCACATCTGTCCAGTGATCATCTTCGGACAAGGGAAGAGACCGGACCCAAGCGAAGACGCCGCGCCCCGGAGGGGCGCCAAGAGCGAAGCGGGCACAGCATCCAGTACTGATGACCGTGCCCGCTCGGGAGAGCCCGCATCAGTCCAGCGGGCGACCCGAGCAACAACCCACGAAAACCGGACTCACCCCAGAACGGGACTCACCCACCGGAGAGCGGGACTCGCGCCCCTGTGACCGGGACTCACGCTCCCCAGCCAGGGACTCGCCACCCCCAGAGCGGGACTCACGTGCAACAGCCCGGGACTCACGCCAGCGACCGGGACTCACGCTCCCCAGACCGGGACTCGCGCTCCTGTGCGCGGGACTCGCCACCCCCAGAGCGGGACTCACGTGCAACAGCCCGGGACTCACGCCCCTCAGACCGGGACTCACCGTCCTGTGAACGGGACTCACGTGCAGCAGCCCGGGACTCGCCACCCCCAGAACGGGACTCACGCCCCCCAGCCCGGGACTCGCCGCCTGGAAGCCGCCCGGCTCAGCCCACCGGCGCCCGATAGCGCCAGAACGCGGGCAGGGCCAGCACCGCGATCACGATGATCACGACCACGGCCACCCCGCCGCCGGTGACCGCCGCGGCCGGGGTCAGCGCGGCGCCCACCGTGCCGTGCAGCACGTCGGCCAGCCTGGGGCCGCCCGCGACGACCACGGTGAACACGCCCTGCATGCGGCCGCGCATCTCGTCGGTGGCCGCGGACTGGAGGATCGCGCCGCGGAACACCATGCTCACCATGTCGGCGGCACCGGCCAGCGCGAGGAAGCCCACGGCGGCCCACAGCGAGGTGCTCATCCCGAACCCGGCGACGGCCAGGCCCCAGACGCAGACCGAGGCGGCCACCGCCACGCCGTGCCTGCCGACCCGGGAGAGCCAGCCGGAGAGCAGGCCGCACACCAGTGCGCCGATCGGGATGGCCGCGAACAACCAGCCCAGGGCGTTGCCGCCGCCCGCGGGGTCGTGGAAGGTCTGCTCGGCCATCTCCGGGAACAGCGCGCGGGGCATGCCGAACACCATGGCCACGATGTCGGCGAGGAAGGAGGCCAGCAGCACGCTCTGCGTGGCGATGTAGCGGAACCCGTCCACCACGGCGCGCAGGCCCACCTTGCGGCTCGCCCCACCAAGCGGGGGCAGCGAGGGCAGCATCCACACCGACCACAGCGCGGCGGTCAGCGCCACGGCGTCGATCAGGTACAGGGTGGACAGGCCGAGCACGGGGATCAGCACCCCGGCCAGCATCGGGCCGATCACGGCGCCGAACTGCATGACGGTGGAGCCGAGCGCGCCCGCGGAGGGCAGCAGCTCGGCGGGCACCAGGCGGGCGATGGAGGCGCTGCGGGTGGGCATGTTGACCGCGAAGAACACCTGTTGCAGGCCGAGCAGCGCCAGCACGACGGTGACCGAGCCGAGGCCGACCGCGGCCTGCACCCACAGCAGTACCGAGGTCACGCAGATGCCCACGTTGGTGACGATCAGCAGCTTGCGCCGGTCCACCGCGTCGGCGATGGCCCCGCCCCACAGGCCGAACACCAGCAGCGGCACGAGGGCCACCGCCCCGGCCAGCCCCACGTAGGCCGAGGACTTGGTCAGGTCGTAGACCTGCTTGGGCACGGCAACGGCGGTGAGCTGGCTGCCGATCGCGGTGACCACGGTCGACAGCCAGAGCCGCCGGTAGGCCGGGATCCGCAGTGGCCGGGTGTCCAGCACCACCTTCGCCAACAACCCGCCTCTGGATCGGGCGGGCTCGGCGGTCGGAGCTGCGGGATCAGAGGTGTCTGCGGTCACGATCCGTTAGTTTAGAACAACAAATAACCCATTTGGGGGGTCCAGTTTCGACTCATGCACCTACGGCGCGAGACGGTTGACCGTCCAACCGTCGCGCCCGAGGCGGTAGCAGAGCCGGTCGTGCATGCGGTCCTGGCGGCCCTGCCAGAACTCCACGCTCTCCGGGCGGATGCGCCAGCCACCCCAGTGCGGGGGCACCGGTACTCGCTCGGCGTCGGCGAACTGCCGCTGGATGTTGGCCAGCGCGCTCTCCAGCACCGTGCGGTCGTTGACCACGCGGGACTGCGGGGAGGCCCAGGCACCCAGCTGCGAGCCGCGCGGGCGGCTGTTCCAGTACGCGGCGGTCTCCGCGGCGCTGACCTTCTCCACGGTGCCGCGCACGGTGGCCTGCCGCTGCATGACCAGCCACGGGAAGGTGGCCGAGGCGTAGCGGGTGGCGATCAGGTCGTGGCTCTTGTTCGAGGTGTAGTTGGTGTAGAACACCAGCCCGCGCTCGTCCAGGCCCTTGGCCAGCACGGTGCGCGAGGACGGTCGGCCCTGCGTGTCCGCGGTGGCCAGCACCATGGCGTTGGGCTCGGGCGCACCGGCCCGGATCGCCTCGTCCAGCCACAGCGCCAACTGCTCGTGCCAGGTGGCGGCGAGCAACTTCTCCTCCAGCGACCCCTGTTCGTAGGACACGCGCATCGCGGGTAGCGCGACGTTGGACTGGGCATCCGGCATTGACGACCTCCTAGAACAGCACAGAGAGCGCAAGGAGCATCGGGGCACTCGTGGCACCACCGTGTTCGGTGGACCGTACGGGGTTTGCGCGGGAACCGGAACCGCCTGCGAGGTGATGCCCACCACCCGGAATCGTGATCCACAACTCGGTTTCACCACGCTGGGGTTCCGAATCGAATCAGGGATCGAATCAGAAAGGTGACGCAACTCAATCGGGGGCTTGCGCGGCCAGCCCCGGATGACCGGTCAGCGCGGCCCGTAGCCCCTGCTCGGCGGCGACAGCGTCCTCGGCGAGCGCCGTTGCCAGTGATCCACCCCGGGCCATCGGCTGCAGGGACCACCAGTCCGAGCTGAGCGCATTCTCCGGATCGGCACCCCACACCACGGTCTCCGTTGCCAGCACCCGCCGACCGGCCAAATACGCGGCACTGCGGAACAGTTCCTCGTCACCGATCTCGATTCGCTGACGCAGTAGTGCGGTGCCGTCTCGAAGCACGTGCGACTCGCCGGTGAACCGCCCCGCCCGTTCCCCGCTGCGGCCGAGCACGAGCACCTCGCGGCAGCGGACTCGGGCAGTGGCTGCCAGGTTCACCGTCAACCGCGCACTGTGCCAGGCCCGCGCCGTGATCACGGTGGGCTCCGGCAGGTACTGGACGGCCCCGCCCTCGGCCACCTCGATGTGCACGGTGTACCGGCTCGGCTCGCCGCGGTGCCCCGGCAGGGCCAGGCTGGCCGCCACACCGCTCAGCCGCAGCGCCGCGCCGGGGCCGACCAGCACCGAAAGGTGCAGGTCGTCCCCGCCGAGCGGGGCGGTGGCCGAGCTGACCAGGTGCACCACCGCCGGCTCGCCCGCGCGGCGCACCCGGCCCCGCTGCGGCAGCAGGGTCAGCGGCGAGGCCGAGGCCAGTTCGCGGACGGTCGTGCGACCGGCCGGGTCGGCCTCGACCACCAGCCGCGCGCTGGCCTTCACCCGTGCTGCCCCGCCAGCTGCTTGCGCACCCAGTCCGACACCTCGGGGGCCTCGGGCGTGGCCGTCAGCGACTGGGTGATCACCGGCAGCCGGTGCCCGCGCATCCGGTGCGCGTCGGACACCATCACCGCCATGTCCGCGCCGACCAGCTCGGCCAGGTCGATCTTGTTGATCACCAGCAGGTCGGCGGTGGTGACCCCCGGCCCGCCCTTGCGCGGCACCTTGTCGCCACCGGCCACGTCCACCACGAACACCTGCCGGTCCACCAGTCCCCGGCTGAAGGTGGCGGTGAGGTTGTCCCCGCCGCTCTCGATGATCACCAGCTTGAGCCCTCGGAACCGCTGCTCCAGGCGTTCCACCGCGTCCAGGTTGGCGCTGATGTCGTCGCGGATCGCGGTGTGCGGGCAGCAGCCGGTCTGCACCGCCTCGACCCGCTCGGGGTCCAGCACCCCGGCCCGGCGCAGGAAGTCGGCGTCCTCGGTGGTGTAGATGTCGTTGGTCACCACGGCCAGTTCCAGCTCGCCGCCCAGTGCGCGGCACAGCGCCGCCACCAGCGCGGTCTTGCCGCTGCCCACCGGTCCGCCGATGCCGATGCGGAACGCGCGGTCGGCGATGTCGTGCGCGTGGTGCGGGTCGTGACCGGTCGAGGTCGGGTCGAAGTTGACCGGGTGGTCGTGGTCAGCTGACAAAGAGACGCACCTCCTGGCGGTGGATCCGTTCGTGGGACTCGGCGAACAGGTCGAGCGCGGGCGAGCTCGGCGCGGGCAGTTCCCCTGCGGGCAGGGCATGACCGCGCTCGGACAACTCGGTGACAGCGGCCAGCTCCGGCGCCAGCCCGGCGACCACGGCGTTGACCGCGAACGGGTCGAGGCCCAGCAGCCGGACCGCCGCGCTGGCCGGTCCGCTGACGGCCAGATACCCGGCGCAGTGCGCGGCGTCTGCGGGCGTGCCACCGGCCGCACCGATCAGCGCGCCGACCGTGACGGCGTGATGCGGGGCGGGAACCTCGGCGACGAGCTTGTCCAGCGCGGGCGAGGGCCAGGCCGCCCGCCCGGCGCGCAGCGTGCCGCGGCCCTGTGCCCGCGAGGCGGCACGTTGCGCGGGCGAGGGCGTGCGCGCGTCGAACTCCACGTCCAGTTCGGTCCAGTCCCGGGTCAGATCCGTTGCGGCAGCGGCGAAAACCGCTGCGACCAACCCCGCGGACAGCAGCCGTCCGACCAGGAACGAGCGCAGATCCCTTTCGTCACGCAGCATCCCGCGCGCGGCTACCTCCTCGATCCCGCCCGAGTGCGCGTGCCCGCCGCCGGGGAACCGGGAGTCGGCCAGCACGAGCGCCGCGGTGCAGATCGCCATCAGAACAGGAAGTAGCGCTGGGCCAAGGGAAGTTCGGTGACCGGCGCGGGCTCGACCAGTTCCCCGTCCACGTGCACGGCGAAACTGTCCGGGTCCACGCGGACCTCCGGCAACGCGTCGTTGAGCAGCATGTCGGCCTTGCCGCGACGGCGCGTGTCGGCGACCGGCAACAGCGGAGTGCTCAGCCCGAGCCGGTCCACGAGCCCGTCCTCGATCGCCGCCCGCGCGACGAAGTGCACGCTGCTCGCTGCGGCGACCCGTGGCGCCGCACCGAACATCGGGCGGGCCAGCACCGGCTGCGGGGTGGGGATGGACGCGTTGGCGTCGCCCATCGCGGCCCAGGCCACGAACCCGCCCTTGAGCACCAGGTGTGGTCGCACGCCGAAGAACTTCGGCTCCCACAGCACGAGGTCGGCCAGCTTGCCCACCTCCACCGAGCCCACCTCGTGGTCGATGCCGTGCGCGATGGCCGGGTTGATCGTGTACTTGGCCACGTAGCGGCGGGCGCGCAGGTTGTCGGCGGCCCCGTCCCCGGGCAACGCGCCGCGCCTGGCCTTCATCACGTGCGCGGTCTGCCAGGTGCGGATCACCACCTCGCCGATGCGGCCCATGGCCTGCGAGTCGGAGCTGATCATCGAGATGGCGCCCAGGTCGTGCAGCAGGTCCTCGGCGGCGATGGTGGTCGGCCGGATCCGGCTCTCCGCGAAGGCCAGGTCCTCGGGCACCGAGGGGTTGAGGTGGTGGCAGACCACCAGCATGTCCAGGTGCTCGTCCAGGGTGTTGACCGTGTGCGGGCGGGTCGGGTTGGTGGAGGAGGGCAGCACGTTGGGCTCGCCGACCACCTTGATGATGTCCGGCGCGTGCCCGCCGCCCGCGCCCTCGGTGTGGTAGGCGTTGATCGAGCGCCCGGCGATGGCGTCCACAGTGGACTCCACGAAACCGGCCTCGTTCAAGGTGTCCGTGTGGATGGCCACCTGCACCCCGGAGGCGTCCGCCACCCGCAGCGCGGCGTCGATCACCGCGGGCGTGGTGCCCCAGTCCTCGTGCAGCTTGAACCCGCCCGCGCCGCCGCGCAGCTGCTCCCACAGCCCCGGCTCGCTGACGGTGTTTCCCTTGCCCAGCAACAGGATGTTCACCGGTTGGAAGTCCATGGACTGCAACATCCGCGCCAGGTTCCAGGAACCCGGCGTGACCGTGGTGGCCTTGCTGCCCTCGGCCGGTCCGGTGCCGCCGCCGATCAGTGTGGTCAGCCCGGTGGCCAACGCCTGGTCCACCAGCTGCGGGCAGATGAAGTGCACGTGGCAGTCGATGCCGCCCGCGGTGAGGATCCGGCCGTTGCCCGCGATGACCTCGGTGCTCGGCCCGATCACCAGCGCCGGGTCCACCCCGTCCATCGTGTCCGGGTTGCCCGCCTTGCCGATGCCCACGACGCGCCCGTCACGGATGCCAACGTCGGCCTTGACCACACCCCAGTGGTCCAGCACCACCGCGCCGGTGATCACCACGTCGGGCGCGCCCTCCGCGCGGGTGGCCGTGGACTGGCCCATGGACTCGCGGATCACCTTGCCGCCACCGAAGACCACCTCGTCGCCAGCGCCCTGCGCCCCGAGGCAGCGGTCCTCGGTGACCTCGATGAGCAGGTTCGTGTCAGCGAGCCGGATCCGGTCCCCCGTGGTCGGCCCGAACAACTCCGCGTACCGGTGCCGGTCGATCGAGTTCACAGCCCCTCCTCGCTGGCGCTCGTCGCGGCCGCGCCGCTCGCTGTGCCCAATGGTGAGCTCGCAAGCTCGCTCGTGCCCCCGCCTCGCTGGCGCTCGTCGAGATCACGAGCGGCTCCGGCGCCCAATGGTGAGCTCGCAAGCTCGCTCACAGCTCACCAGCCCATTCCTTGCGCAGTCCCGGCACCACCCGGCGTCCGCCCAGCGGCACCAGGTCGACCGTGCGCTCCACACCCGGTTCGAAGCGCACCGAGGTGCCCGCCGGGATGTCCAGCCGGTGGCCCCAGGCCGCGTCCCGGTCGAAGTCCAGCCCCGGGTTGACCGCCGCGAAGTGGTAGTGCGAGCCCACCTGCACCGGCCGGTCGGCGCGGTTGACCACCAGCAGGGTGATCCTCGGGCGGCCTGGGTTGAGCGGGACCGGTTGTTCGCCGGGGATCAGCTCACCTGGGTACATGCGGCCTCCGTTCACACGATGGGGTCGTGCACCGTGACGAGCTTGGTGCCGTCCGGGAAGGTCGCCTCCACCTGTACCGAGTCGATCATCTCGGGCACCCCGTCGAGTACCTGCTCGCGGCTGAGCACCTGCCTGCCGCTGGCCATCAGCGCGCTGACCGGCTCCCCGTCGCGGGCGCCCTCCAGCACGTGGTCGGTGATCAGCGCGACCGCCTCCGGGTAGTTCAGCAGCACACCCCGCGCCAGGCGCCTGCGCGCGAGGTCGGCGGCCACGTGGACCAGCAGCTTGTCCCGCTCGTGGGGGGTCAGGTGCATGGCATGAGACCTATCACGGGCCGACAGCCAGAACGTTGCGGAAACACGGACGTGACGCGATGTTCATCAGTAACAGTGAGGCAGGACACGACCCGCAGCGATTGCCGATCCCCGGATCGAGGAGCACTGTTGCGCCAACCCGTGCGGTGCGGCGCGGTCGCCGCGGTGTGCCACCGACCGCGCGACGTGCGGGAGTCGGGGACGCTCGCTGGTAGAGGACGGACACCATGACCGCCGCGCAACAGACAGACAACGGCTTCCGCCCCGGGCTCGAGGGCGTGATCGCCTTCCAGACCGAGATCGCCGAACCCGACAGGGACGGCGGTGCGCTGCGCTACCGCGGGGTGGACATCGAGGACCTCGCAGGCCGGGTCACCTTCGGCAACGTCTGGGCGCTGCTGGTGGACGGCCGGTTCGGGCCGGGGCTGCCGCCCGCCGAGCCGTTCCCGATTCCGGTGCACACCGGGGACGTCCGGGTGGACGTGCAGGCCGCGCTGGCGATGCTCGCGCCGATCTGGGGCTACCAGCCGCTGCTGGACATCACCGACGAGCAGGCCCGCGAGCAGCTGGCCAGGGCCTCGGTGATGGCCCTGTCCTACGTGGCGCAGTCCGCGCGCGGCATCGGGCGGGCCGCCGTGCCGCAGAAGCGGATCGACGAGTGCACCACCATCACCGAGCGGTTCCTGACCCGCTGGCGCGGTGAGCCCGATCCCGCGCACATCAAGGCCGTGGACGCCTACTTCGTCTCCGCCGCCGAGCACGGCCTCAACGCCTCCACCTTCACCGCGCGGGTCATCGCCTCCACCGGGGCCGACGTGGCCGCCTCCATGTCCGGGGCGATCGGCGCCATGTCCGGACCGCTGCACGGCGGGGCGCCCGCCCGCGTGCTGCCGATGATCGAGGAGGTGGAGCGGGTCGGGGACGCGCGCCGCGTGGTCGCGGGCATCCTGGACCGGCACGAGCGGCTGATGGGCTTCGGGCACCGCGTGTACCGGGCCGAGGACCCGAGGGCCAGGGTGCTGCGCCGCACCTGCCGCGAACTCGGCGCCGCCCGCTACGAGGTGGCCGCCGAACTGGAGCAGGCCGCCCTCGCCGAGCTGCGCGAACGCCGCCCGGACCGCGCCATCGAGACCAACGTGGAGTTCTGGGCCGCGGTCATCCTCGACTTCGCCGAGGTGCCGCCGCACATGATGCCCGCGATGTTCACCTGCGCCCGCACCGCGGGCTGGTGCGCGCACATCCTGGAGCAGAAGCGCACCGGCCGCCTCGTCCGGCCCTCCGCCCAGTACGTGGGCCCGCAGGCCCGCCGCCCCGAGGAGGTCGAGGGCTGGGACAGCATCGCCCACCGCTGACTGTCGGAGGTCCGCAGTAACGTGGCTTTCGGGGGTCCCCATGGGGCCCCCTTGGGGGGTGCGAGGTCCCCTGGTTCGACGCTACCGCGAGGTACCGACAAGTGCGGTTGCCGCGGGTCAGATCGTGATCACGCGGAGTGGCCTGCAGGTACTACCCTGCTCGTCGTGCAGGGTGAGGGTCCGGCCGCGCAGGCGGAGCAGGCCGAGGCGCTGGCGGCGGCCTGCCCCGAGGAGCGCGCGCAGTACCTGGTGGAGGCCGCCGAGGGGTGGGCGGCCGCGGGTCGGCCGGATCGGGCTGGCGAGCTGTTCGAGGCGGCGATCGCCGACGGCGGGCAGGTCGCCGGGGACGTGCGCGCCTACTACGCGGGCTTCCTGTTCGACACCGGGCGGCCCGAGGCGGCGCTGCGCCAGCTGGACGACCTGATGGCCGCGAACCCGAACGACCCGGCGGCGTACGTGTGCGCGGCCGAGGTGCTGGAGGAGGCCGCCGACCTGGACGGGGCGCTGCGCTGGTTCACGGTGGGCCTGCACAGGTTCTTCGGGGACTTCGGGGTGCAGGACATCACCGGGGACACGGCGCTGCTGCAGCTGGTCGGCGGCAGGCGGCGGGTCCGCCAGCAGTTGGAGCTGCCCGCGGACCGCTGGGACGAGCTGGCCACCCGGGCGCAGGTGATCCTGTTGGAGGGCCTGGAGCAGGGCTGAGTTGTGTGGTGCGGCACACCCGGACGTCACACTGAGGACACCGGTTTGCAACACTGTGGGCCCGGCAACGGCGCCGGTCACCGTACCCGCTCGCCCTTCCGGAGGCGCCGGCATGACCCAGACCGCTGATCCCGCCACGCTGAAACTGCCCGCCGAACTGCTGCCCTCCGACGGGCGCTTCGGCTGCGGCCCGTCCAAGGTCCGCCCCGAGCAGCTGGCCGCGCTGGCCGCCGACGGGGCCGCGCTGATGGGCACCTCGCACCGGCAGAAGCCGGTCAAGTCCCTGGTGGGTCGGGTCCGGTCCGGGCTGCGCGAGCTGTTCTCGCTGCCCGAGGGCTACGAGGTGGTGCTCGGCAACGGCGGTACCACCGCGTTCTGGGACGCCGCCGCGTTCGGTCTGGTGCGCGAGCGCTCGCAGCACTTCACCTTCGGTGAGTTCTCCTCGAAGTTCGCCACCGTCACCAAGGGGGCCCCGTTCCTGGCCGACCCGATCGTGGTCAAGGCCGACCCGGGCAGCGCCCCGGAGATCGCCTACCAGGCCGGTGCGGACCTGGTGGGCTGGGCGCACAACGAGACCTCCACGGGTGTGGCCGTGCCGGTGACCCGCCCGGCCGGGTCCGAGGGCGCGCTGATCGCCGTGGACGCCACCTCGGGCGCCGGTGGCCTGCCGGTGCGCGCCGAGGAGTTCGACGTCTACTACTTCGCGCCGCAGAAGTGCTTCGCCTCCGACGGCGGCCTGTGGCTGGCGCTGATGAGCCCGGCTGCGCTGGAGCGGGTGGCCGAGATCGGCGCCTCGGACCGGTGGGTGCCGGAGTTCCTGTCGCTGACCACGGCGCTGGACAACTCCACCAAGGACCAGACCTACAACACGCCCTCGGTGGCCACGCTGTTCCTGCTGGCCGACCAGATCGACTGGATGCTGGCCCAGGGCGGCCTGGACTGGACGACCAAGCGCACCGCGGACTCCTCCTCGCGGCTGTACTCCTGGGCCGAGGCCACCGAGTACACCACCCCGTACGTGACCGACCCGGCGCTGCGCTCGCAGGTGGTCGGCACGATCGACTTCGCCGAGTCCATCGACGCGGCCGTTGTGGCGAAGGTGTTGCGCGCCAACGGGATCGTGGACGTGGAGCCGTACCGCAAGCTGGGCCGCAACCAGCTGCGGGTGGGCATGTTCCCGGCGATCGACCCCGAGGACGTCAGCACGCTCACGCGGGCTGTGGACTGGGTCGTCGGCCAGCTGGGCTGAGTTCGGTGGGCCGCGCGTCCGGTACGGCCGGGCGCGCGGCCTTCACCAGCACCGCCAGCGCGAACCAGAAGTAGCCGCCCACGGCGAGCACGAGCCCGCCGACCGGGTCGATGGAGCACAGCGCCATCAGCACCACACCGGTCAGCGCCAGGCGCCGGTCGGCCAGCAGCAGCACCGCGGGCACGAGCCAGACCCAGTGGTGCGACCAGGAAATCGGCGAGATGAGCAGCCCGGCGAGCGCGCACAGCACCAGCGCCTGACCTGTCCCGGCGCGGCGCATACCCCGCACTGCCAGGTACAGCACGACAACGCTGCCCAGTGCCCACAGCAGGAACTGCACTGCCGGCGGAATGATGGCGGCCTTGGCCAGCATGCCGCGCAGCGACTCGTTGCCGAAGAAGGCCAGTGACCCGATCCGGTTGGTGTCGAAAACGGCCCTGGTCCAGAAGTCCAGTGAGCTCGCAGGAGCGAACAACCAGCCCAGCACCGCACAAGAGGCAAAGGTCACCAGCGTCACCACCGCGGCCCTGCGGTCCCGTTTCACCAGGAAGAACACCAGGAACACCAACGGGGTCAGCTTGATCGCCGCCGCGATGCCGACGAGCAGCCCGCGCGGCCACCGCGGCGAGTCCACCAGGCAGTCCAGCACCACGAGCAGCAGCAACAGGATGTTGATCTGACCGAAGCCGAGCGTGGCGCGCACCGGCTCCAGCAGCAGGGTCAGCGGCAGCACCACAGCGACCCGGCTCGGGCGGCGCAGCACCACCAGCAGGACCGCCGCGAGTGCGAGATAGGTCAGCACCGTGAACAGCAGGCTGCCCGGCGCGTAGGGAATCACCGTGAAGGGCGTGAACGTCAGCGCCGCGAAGGGCGTATAGGTGAACAGCAGGTCGCCCCAGACCGGTCCGGCATAGAGGGAGCCACCATTCGCCAGGATTTCCCCACCAACCCGGTATACGGCGAAATCACCCTGCGCTCCGGGGTATTGCCAGAGCAGATAGGCGACGGCCAGTAGGTTGAGCACGAGGACGAGAAAGCGGCGCATTGCACCAGTTGTAGGTGGCACAGGATTCGCGACCGGTAAGCGCGGCGCTTATCTGGCGCTTATGCCGTTGTCCGGGATACTTCCTGGGGTGCGGGTACTGGTCACCGAGGACGAACGCCAGCTCGCCGACGGGGTCGCCGAGGCCCTGCGTCGGCGGTCCATGGCCGTGGACGTCTGCTACGACGGGGAGGCCGCGCTGGAGCGGTTGGCCGTCAACGCCTACGACGTGCTGGTGCTCGACCGGGACCTGCCCGGGGTGCACGGTGACGAGGTGTGCCAGCAGGTGGTCGGCGGTGGCGGGGAGACCCGCGTGCTGATGCTGACCGCCGCCGTGAGCATCAGGGACCGGGTCGACGGGCTGGGGCTGGGTGCCGACGACTACCTGACCAAGCCGTTCGCGCTGGCCGAGCTGGTGGCCAGGGTGCAGGCGCTGGGCAGGCGCGCGCGGCCCGCGCTGCCGCCGGTGCTGGAACTGGCCGGTGTGGTGCTGGACCAGCCGCACCACCGCGTGTACCGGGATGGGGAACTGCTGGCCCTGTCCCCCAAGGAGTACGCCGTGCTGGCCGTGCTGATGCGCGCGGGCGGCACGGTGGTCAGCGCCGAGGAGCTGTTGGAGAAGGCATGGGACGAGAACGCGGACCCGTTCACGAACGCGGTCCGGGTGGCGGTGATGACCCTGCGCAGGAAGCTGGGCGAGCCACCGGTGATCACGACCGTGCCCGGCGCCGGCTACCGCTTCGGTGGCTGAACCAGGGTCCTTCGATGCGCCGCCGGGTCGGCTGGGCCATGGCGGGGACATTGCTGGTGGGGTTGCTGGGCTGGCAACTCCTGGACTTGCTCGGCTGGCTGCTGACCAGTCACTACTACGGGGGCTTCCTGTGGTTCCAGTTGCAGGGCGGCACTCCAACGACGGCCACGTTCTTCTGGATACTCACGGTCGCGACAGTCGGGCTCGTCTTCTGGCTGTCCCGGCGGATGCTGCTGTGGGCGCTGCGCCCGCTGACCACGATCACGACCGCCGTTTCCCAGCTCGGGCCGCACAACCTGGGGCAGCGGCTGAGGCAGCCCGGCGCGGTGAACGATCCGCTGCGCCGGCTGGCCGACACCCTCGACGAGGTGCTGGACCGGCTCGCCGCGGGGTTCGACGGCCAGCGCCGGTTCGCGGCCAACGCCTCGCACGAGCTGCGCACCCCGCTGGCCGTGCAGCGGATGCTGGTGGAGCTGGCGCTGGAGACCAGCAAGGACGTGGAGCTGCGCAGGCTGGGGGCTCAGCTGCTGCTGACCAATGAGCGCAACGAGCGGCTCATCGAGGGCCTGCTGGTGCTGGCGGAGAGCGACCGCGGGCTCACCGGGCACGTGCCGGTGCGCCTGGACGAACTGGTGGTCGGCGTGCTCGACGCGCACAACAACCTGGCAGCCGAGCACGGGGTGCGGCTGGAGCGCGAGGGCAGCGAGGTGACCGTGCCCGGGGACCCGGTGCTGCTGGAGCGGATGATCACCAACCTGGTGCAGAACGGGATCAAGTACAACCGGCCCGAGGGCAGCGTGCGGGTGCTGGTGGAGACCGGGCGGCTGGTGGTGCGCAACACCGGCGAGCGGGTGCCCGCCGAGTCGGTGGCCGCCCTGTTCGAGCCGTTCCGGCGACTGGCCAGGGACCGGACCGGTGGCCGCGAGGGCGCGGGCCTTGGCCTGTCGATCGTGCGGTCCATCGCGACGGCGCACGGCGGCACGGCCAGTGCCGAGCCAGGCATCGACGGCGGCCTGTCAGTGACGATCTCGCTGGCAACCGCCTGAAGATCAAGGTCCGTACCGGTGAACCTCGGGCGCTCGTCGTGCGTCCCATGGGGTAAATCCGGCAAGATCGAGGTCGGATCCCGTTAGACTCGGCGCGCCTACCGCGTCAAGTAGGCGCGCCGTACTAACGTGGGCAGTTGGCGAGGTGAGACATCGGGGAGGCCGTGATGCGAGCGCTGCGGGTCGTCGGGCTCGACGACGACGGCACATCCGTCATCTGCGAAGACCCCGTGCGCGGTGAGCGCTACACGATCCCCTGCGACGAGCGCCTGCGCGCCGCCGCGCGCGGTGACGCCGCGCGGCTGGGCCAGATCGCCGCGGAGACGGAGACGCAGATGCGCCCACGCGAGATCCAGGCCCGCATCCGGGCCGGTGAGTCGGTGGAGCAGGTCGCGACCGCGGCCGGGCTGCCGGTGCACCGGGTCGAGCGCTTCGCCTACCCCGTGCTGCTGGAGCGGTCCCGCACCGCCGAGCTGGCCCAGCGCGCCCACCCGATCCGTGAGGACGGGCCGGACGTGCAGACCCTCGGCGAGATCATCGCGCACTCCTTCGGGCTGCGCGGGCAGGACTACTCCTGCGGTGAGTGGGACTCCTGGCGCGGCGAGGACGGCAAGTGGATCATCCAGCTGCACTGGCAGGCTGGCCGCTCGGACAACCGCGCGCACTGGGCGTTCCACCCCGGGGCGCACGGTGGCACCGTGACCGCGATCGACGACCACGCCATCGACCTGCTCGACCCCTCGCCGAGCCGCCCGCTGCGCACCGTGCGGCCGGTGACCGAGCTGGCCAGGCAGGCCCTGGAGCTGGAGCACACCGACCTGGGGCAGCACCCCGCGGACCACGCGGTGCCCGCGGCTGAGCCGCAGGTCGCCGAGCCGAGCCCGGAGCCGCCCGCCGCGAAGCAGGAGCAGCCGCCCGCCCCGGAGATCACCGATCCCGAGCCCGAGCAGCCGCCCGCACCCGCGGCGCAGGCCCCCCAGCCGGAGCAGCACAGCCGCAAGGCCGAGGCCCCGCCCAGGCGTGGCAAGAAGAACCACCCGATCGTGCCCTCCTGGGAGGACGTGCTGCTCGGGGTGCGTTCGCAGCGCTGATCCGGCCGGGTTGTCCACAGGCGGCGAGTTGTCCACATGTGGATCTTCAGCAAGATCAGGTAGGGGTTGCGGGCGGTAGACTGGGATCGGGGTCGCCCCCCAGGGAGTGGCGGGGGACGTGCTGAGGTAGGTGCCGCCTACAGCTGCTCGAACGCGGCCCAGTCGATGCCCTCGCGCTCACACCAGTCCTCGGCCTCTTCGCGGGTCAGCGGCTTGGCGGTGACGGTGCGGTCCACGCCGAGGTGGGTCCACCCGTCGGGCGCCAACACGTAGAGCTGCCGTTCCCTGCGGGCGAGCAACCGGCCCTCCGGGAACGCCATCGTGGGCTCGGTGCGCAGGTAGCGGACCGGCTCCTGGCTGGTCATGGCGCGGATTATGCCACCGGGAAATTCGGATGTCGTTGTCAGAGGTCCTCCGTATGGTCGAGATGACCGTGAGGGGGGACTGCGCCATGGATGCCGTCGGGGACCACCCGGTGCGCCACTCGACACCGACCACGCTGCTGCGGCTGTGGCCGTACGTGAAACCCGTGCGCTGGTGGCTGGTGGGCTCGGCGGTGGCCGCGCTGCTCGCGATGCTGGCGGGGCTGGCCATCCCGCTGGTGATCCAGCGGATCATCGACGGGCCGGTGGCCAGGGGCGAGCTGGCGAGCCTGCCCTGGCTGGTGGCGGGCATGCTGCTGCTCGGCGGGGTCGAGGCCGGGCTGATGTACGTGCGGCGCAGGCTGAACCTGGTGCCGAGCACCCGCATCGAGGCCCGCATGCGGATGGACCTCTACCGCCACCTGCAACGGCTCCAGGTGGGCTTCCACGACGGCTGGCAGTCCGGTCAGCTGCTGTCCCGCGCGGTCAACGACATGAGCACCGTGCGCCGCTGGATCGCCTTCGCCGGCATCTTCCTGGTGGTCAACAGCCTGATCCTGGTGACCGGGGTGGGCCTGCTGACGGTGCTCTCCCCGGTGCTGGGCCTGATCGTGCTGTGCTGCGGCGCCCCGCTGATCCTGCTGTCCTACCTGTTCGAGACGAAGTACAAGGTGGCCGCGCGCCGCGCCCAGGACCAGGACGGGGACCTGGCCAGCACCATCGAGGAGTCGGTGCTGGGCATCCGCGTGCTCAAGGCGTTCGGCCGGGGCAGGCACATGGCGAAGCTGTTCGACGAGCAGGCCCGCCTGCTGCGCGGCACCGAACTGCGGAAGGTGCGCATCATGGCCGCGCTGTGGGCGGTGTTGATCGCGCTGCCCGAGCTGGCCATCGCCGGTCAGCTGCTGGCCGGTGCGCTGGGCATCGCGAACGGCACGATGACCGTGGGCACGCTGGTCGCGGCGCTGACCGTGAGCACCTTCCTGCGCTGGCCCTTCGACTCCATCGGCTGGCTGCTCGCCGAGACCAACCTTGCCGCCTCCGCCTGCGAGCGGTACTGGGAGGTCCGCGACACCCAGGTGACGGTCACCGACCCGGAACACCCGGTGCCGCTGGCCCAGCCGGTGCGCGGGCTGCTGCGCTTCGAGGGCGTGCGCTTCGGTTACGGCCAGGGCCGCGACCTGCTGCGCGGCGTGGACCTGGTGGTGCGTCCCGGTGAGACGGTCGCGCTGGTCGGCGCCACCGGTTCGGGCAAGACGGCGCTGACCGCGCTGGTGCCCCGGCTCGCGGACGTGACCGGTGGCCGGATCACCGTGGACGGGGTGGACGTGCGCGACCTGGCACTGTCCGACCTGCGCGGGGTGGTGGCGACGGCCTTCGAGGAGCCCGTGCTGTTCTCGGCCAGCGTGCGGGAGAACGTGGCGCTGGGTGTGCCGGAGGCCAGCGAGGAGCAGGTGCGCGAGGCGCTGCGGGTGGCGCAGGCCGAGGAGTTCGTGCAAGCGCTTCCCTGGGGCCTGGACACCAGGGTCGGCGAGCAGGGCCTGTCGCTGTCCGGCGGGCAGCGGCAGCGGCTGGCGCTGGCCCGTGCCGTGGCGGGCCGACCGGCGGTGCTCGTGCTGGACGACCCGTTGTCCGCGCTGGACGTGCACACCGAGGGCGAGGTGGAGCGCGCGCTGCGGGAGGTGCTGCGCGAGGTGACGGCGCTGGTGGTGGCGCACCGGCCGAGCACCGTGCAGCTGGCGGACCGGGTGGCGTTGCTCGCCGACGGCCGGATCACCGCGATCGGCACGCACAGCGAGTTGTTGGCGGACAACGCCGAATACCGCCGACTTCTGTCCACTATGGACGATCAGGAGGTGTCGGTCCCGTGACGGCGGTACAGGAGTCCTGGCGGGGGGTTGCCGCCGAGGAGGTCGAGGACCTCGACCAGGTCACCGGGGCCAGGCTGCGGACCCGCTCACGCGCGCTGCTCGGCTCGCTGATGCGCCCGCACCGCTGGGCGGCGGCGCTGGCGCTCGTGCTGGTGCTGCTGGAGAACGCGGCCCAGTTGGCGGGTCCGCTGCTGATCGCGGCGGCCATCGACCGGGGCGTGCCCGAGGTGCTCGCGGGCGGCGGCAGCACGCTGACCTGGTGCGTGGCCGGCTACGCCCTGTGCGGGCTGGTCAGTTCCGCGGCCAAGTACGGCTTCCTGCGGGTGTCCGGGCGGATCGGCCAGGACCTGCTGCTCGACGTCCGGCAGCGGGTGTTCCGGCACGTGCAGCGGCTTTCCCTGTCCTTCCACGAGTCCTACACCTCGGGCAAGGTCATCGCCCGGCTCACCAACGACGTGCACTCCATCGACGAGTTGCTGGAGATGGGGCTGGACGGGCTGTTCAGCTCGATACTGACGGTGATCGGCGTGGCGGCGACCATGCTGGTGCTGGACGTGCAGCTGGCCAGCGTGGTGCTGGTCGCGATCGTGCCGTTGGTGCTGCTCACCAAGTGGTTCCGCACCCGCTCGCACCAGGCGTACCGCCGTTCGACCGGGGCGGTGGCCCGGGTGATCGTGCAGATCGTGGAGACGCTCAACGGGATCCGCGCGGTGCAGGCGTTCCGCCGCGAGCCCCGCAACGAGTCGATCATGAACGGGGTCAACGAGGAGTACCGCGCGGCCAACACGAACGCACTGCTGGTGCTCGCGCGCTACATCGCGCTGGTCCGGTTGCTGGGCAACGTGGCGATGGCCGTCGCGCTGGCCTGGGGCGCGATCCGCGTGGCGCAGGGCGATCTCGCACTGGGTGTGCTGGCGGCCTTCGCCCTGTACCTGCGGCGCTTCTTCGACCCGCTGGACGAGTTCGCGCAGCTGACGAACGCCTACGCGGCGGCGATCGCGGCACTGGAGAAGCTCTCCGGGGTGCTGGAGGAGGCGCCTTCGGTGCCCGAACCGGCGAACCCGGTGCCGCTGCCGACCGGTGGCACGCGGGGGGAACTGCGGTTCGAGGCCGTGGAGTTCCGCTACCGGCCGGACACCCCGGTGGTGCTGCCCCGGTTCGACCTGGTGCTGCCCGCCGGTCAGACGGTGGCGCTGGTCGGCGCGACCGGTGCGGGCAAGTCCACGCTGGCCAAGCTGGTCGCGCGTTTCTACGACCCCTCGGCGGGCGCGGTGCGGCTGGACGGGGTGGACCTGCGCGAGGTGGCCGACGCGGACCTGCGTTCGGCGGTGACCATGGTGACGCAGGAGAACTTCCTGTTCGCCGGGTCGGTCGCGGACAACATCGCGCTGGGCCGCCCGGAGGCGACCCGTGCGGAGATCGAGGCGGCGGCCGCGGAGGTGGGCGCGCACGAGTTCATCAGCGCCCTGCCCGAGGGGTACGACACCGACGTGCGCAAGCGCGGCGGGCGGCTGTCGGCCGGGCAGCGCCAACTGGTGGCCTTCGCCCGCGCGGTGCTGGCCGACCCGTCCGTGCTGGTGCTCGACGAGGCCACCTCCAGCCTGGACGTGCCCACCGAGCGGGTGTTGCAGTCGGCCCTGGAGACGGTACTGGCCGAACGCACCTCGGTGATCATCGCGCACCGGCTGTCCACGGTGCTGATCGCCGACCGGGTGCTGGTGGTCGACGGCGGGCGGATCGTGGAGGACGGTTCGCCGGAGGACCTGGTCGGGGGCACGGGCCGGTTCGCCGACCTGCACCGCGCCTGGCTGGCCTCGCTGGCCTGATCAGCTGTGCGGGCCGAGCAGGCTCAGCAGCAGCAGGACCCAGGCGATGGGCAGGCCGCAGGCCACGCCGAGCGCGACCCAGCGCCAGGTGGGCACGGCGCGGGCCAGCCACACCGACGGGGACAGGCCGCCGACCACGACCAGGTTGGCGACCACCGCCAGCCAGGGGCTGGCCTGCGCCAGGGAGGACGACAGCGCGGTCACGGCGACCACCACGACGGCCGCCGTGACCGCAGTGACGGTCAACCCGGTGCCCCACGGCGTGGGCTCGGCGGGCTCGGCCTGCTGCTCGGGCAGTTCCTCGACCGGGTCGGGCAGGGGGCTCGGTGCGGGTGCCACCTCGAGCACCTCGCCGGAGACCGGGTCGGTGTAGCTGACCGGCATGCCCAGTTCGGTGGCCAGCCTGCCCGCCAGCTGGCGCCCGCGCCGGGTCACCAGGTCGCCCGCGACCCCGCCGACCGGCTGGTTGTCCTCGGGCACCAGGGCCAGCGCCACCTGGGCCCACTCGTGCAGCGCGTCGCCGAGGTCGGCGGGCAGGGCCAGTGACCTGGGGTCCACCTCGCGCTCGGCGGTGCCGTCGTGCCCGACCAGGACCGCTCGACCGGCCCGCGCATGCAGCTGCACTCGTCGCTCCTCGATGGTCACGGGTTGCCCAGCGCGTGAAACGCTACCGCCGCCGCCGTGGCCACGTTGAGGGAATCCACGCCTGCGGCCATCGGGATGCGCACGGTCAGGTCGGCGGCCTCGATGGCCTCCTCGGTCAGCCCCGGCCCCTCCGAGCCAAGCACGACGGCCACCTTGCCGCCGCCGAGGCCGGTCGCGGCCAGCGGGCGGGCCTGCCGCCTGGGGGTCATCGCGGCAACGGTGAACCCGTGTCGGCGCAACAGGTCCAGCCCGTCCGGCCACGGGCTGAGCTCGGTGAACGGCACCCGCAGCACGTGGCCCATGGAGACCCGGACGCTGCGCCGGTACAGCGGGTCCGAGCAGCCCGCACCCAGCAGCACCCCGTCCACCCCCAGCGCGGCGGCGTTGCGGAACAGGGCGCCCAGGTTCTCGTGGTCGCCGACCCCCTCCAGCACCGCGAGCAGCCGCGACCCGGTGATCAGCTGCTCGGCGGTGGGGCGCGGGGCCCGGTCGGCGGCGGCCAGCACACCCCGGTTGAGGTGGAAGCCGACGACCTCGGCCATGACCTCGGCGGAGGTGGCGTAGGCGGGCACGTCGACCCCGGCGAGCTCGGGCTCCAGTTCGGCGATCCGGCGCGGCACGCCGAGCAGGGCCCGCGGCGGGTAGGGCGAGGCGAGCAGCCGCTGCACGACGATCACGCCCTCGGCGATCACCAGGCCGCGACCACCCGGCCGGTCAGGCCGCCGGTCGGCGGTTGACAGGTCCCGGAAGTCCTCGAGCCGGGCGTCGGAGGGGTCGTCGATCTCGATCACCTGCGCCACGGGGGGAAGTCTGCCATTTCTCGACCAGCGGAAGTTTGGGCCCGGCCGGCCCCGGGCATCCCACTCACCCCGACCAGCTCGTTCTTACAACCCGTTATGCCAATGTGACAGAGAGCACCGATTTGGCCGCTAGCGACCGGATAACCCGTGTGTCACGGTGGGCTCTCGCTTCAGGCGCCTGCTGACCGGGCAGACCGAAGTGGGAGGCGGCATGGGCAAGGACGTGTCCGACCGATCTTTCAGCCGGGAGGACCGCCAGCGTTACCGCGAGAAGGTCCAGAGATGTCTGGACGCATTGGCCAGAATGCTCGCGGATGATGTTTTCTCGTTCTCGCAGCAGCAAATGGGTCTTGAGATAGAACTCAACCTCGTCGACGAGGCGCTGCGCCCGGCGATGGCGAACTCGGTGGTGCTGGAGAAGATCGACGACCCCTCGTTCACCACCGAGCTGAGCCAGCACAACCTGGAGATCAACGTCCCGCCGCGGCCGTTGGCGGGCAACGAGGCGCTGGACCTGGAACGCGAGCTGCGGCAGACCCTGGACAACGCCGACACCAAGGCGAAGGACGCCGGTGCGGCGCTGGTGCTGATCGGGGTGCTGCCCACGCTGCGGCGTGAGCACTTCGACCCGCGCTGGCTGACCGCCAATCGGCGGTATTCGCTGCTCAACAACGAGATCTTCGCCGCACGCGGCGAGGAGATGGTGCTGAGCATGGAGGGTCAACCGATCTCCAGCGGTGAACCCGAGCGGCTGCGCAGCTACGCCGAGTCGATCCTGCCGGAGGCGGCCTGTACCTCCGTGCAGTTGCACCTGCAGGTGCGTCCCGACGACTTCGCGGCGCACTGGAACGCCGCGCAGTGCCTGGCCGGGGTGCAGGTGGCCCTGGCGGCCAATTCGCCGTTCCTACTGGGCAAGGCGCTCTGGCACGAGACCAGGATCCCGTTGTTCCAACAGGCCACCGACACCCGGCCGGAGGAGCTGAAGAACCAGGGCGTGCGGCCCAGGGTGTGGTTCGGTGAACGCTGGATCACCTCCATCTTCGACCTGTTCGAGGAGAACGCCCGCTACTTCCAGGGACTTCTCCCCGTACTGGACGAAGAGGACCCACTGGAGGTGCTGTCGCAGGGGCAGGCGCCGAAGCTGAACGAACTGCGCCTGCACAACGGGACGATCTGGCGCTGGAACCGCCCGGTCTACGACCTGGTCGACGGGGTGCCGCACCTGCGCGTGGAGAACAGGGTGCTGCCCGCGGGGCCGACCGTGGTGGACATCCTGGCCAACGCGGCGTTCTTCTACGGCGCGCAGCGGGCACTGTGCTCACAGGAACGTCCACTGTGGACACAGATGTCGTTCCAGGCGGCCGAGGAGAACCTGTACGCGGGTGCACGGCACGGCCTGGGCAGCCAGCTGTACTGGCCGGGCATCGGCTGGATCCCGCCGGACGAACTGGTGCTGCGCAGGCTGTTGCCGATGGCGCACGAGGGGCTGCGCGACCTCGGCGTGTCCGATGCCGCGCGCGAGCGCTACCTCGGTGTGATCGAGCACCGCTGCGTGGCGCGCAGAACCGGCTCCACCTGGCAGCGCGAGACGGTGGCGCTGCTGGAGCAGCGCGGCAACAGCAGGCACTCCGCCCTGGTCGGCATGCTGCGCCGCTACGTGGAGCTGATGCACGCCGGAGACCCGGTGCACACCTGGCCCATCGGCTGAGCACACGAGCAACCCGTTGCCGGGTCCCGGCGCCTACCCAGGTGCCACCCGGTCGTCAGTGACGTTCCAATCGCCCGGTCGGGAGGCCAGCGGCGGGTCCCGCCCCTCCACTTGGGACCCGCCGCTGTCCTATTCCCCGGCCGCGCGTGAACCCCCCGACATCGCGCCCCCGACTAGTTGCGACTAGTTTGCAACTAAGAGAGAGTTGCATCAGTGCGATGAGGAGGGGGTCATGGCCCCGTACGTGCTTCCCGATCTCGACTACGACTACGGCGCTCTGGAGCCGGCGATCATCGGCGAGATCAACGAGCTGCACCACAGCAAGCACCACGCCGCCTACGTCAAGGGCGCCAACGACACCCTGGAGCAGATCGACGAGGCCCGGGACAAGGGCTCCTTCGGCTCCATCGTCGGCCTGGAGACCACGCTGGCGTTCCACCTGGCAGGCCACGCCCTGCACCAGGTGTGGTGGAAGAACCTCAGCCCCAACGGCGGCGACAAGCCGGTGGGCGAGCTGGCCAGCGCCGTGGACGAGTTCTTCGGCTCCTTCGACGGCCTGCGCGCGCAGCTCAACGCCGCGGCCAGCACCATCCAGGGCTCCGGCTGGGGCATCCTGGCCTGGGAGCCGGTGGGCAAGCGGCTGATCACCCAGCAGCTGAAGGACCACCACTCCAACCTGTCGATCGCCACCACCCCGCTGCTGGCCTTCGACATCTGGGAGCACGCGTACTACCTGCAGTACCGCAACCTCAAGGCGGACTACATCAACGCCCTGTGGAACGTCGTCAACTGGGAGGACGTGGCCGCGCGCTTCGAGGCCGCGCGCGCCGGTCAGAACGGTCTGCAGCTGGGCGCCTGACGCCCTCCTGAGCCCGGCGGTGGATGCTCCGACAAGCGAAGCTGCCGAGAAGTCGGGGCCCTTCCCACGGGGAGGGCCCCGACGCCTGTCTCAACCCAGGTACGCCGTGACCGAGCTCGTCAGCTTGCGCAGTGCGGCACGCAGTGCGTCGAACTCCTCGGGCGGCAGGCCCATGGCCTCGCCGATCACCGGGGGCACGTCCCTGGCCTTCTCGCGCAGCGCGAGGCCCTGCTCGGTCAGCGCGATGCGCACCGAGCGCTCGTCCTCGGGCCGCCGCTCACGGCGGATCAGCCCGGTGGCCTCCAACCTCTTGAGCAGCGGCGAGAGCGTGCCGTAGTCCAGGTGCAGCGCGGCGCCCAGGTCCTTGACCGGGCAGTCCCCGTTCTCCCAGAGCACCAGCAGCACCAGGTACTGCGGATAGGTCAGCCCCAGCTCGTCCAGCAGCGGCCGGTACAGACCGGTCACCGCCCGGCTCGCCGCGTACAGCGCGAAGCAGAGCTGGTCGTCCAGCAGCAACGAGTCCCGCCTGTCGTCCATGACACAACCCTAACGCGCCAGCTTTAGTTGTGCACGATGTAATCGTGCACTACGTTTCTGGCCAGGCCAACCGAGGAGGAAGTCATGAGCGTCGTTCTGGAGCAGGCGGCCCAGGAGTTCGTCGAAGCCACCGCGAACCCGCCCTATCTGTTCGACCTGGGCCCCGAACAGGGCCGCAAGGCCGTGGACGAGGTGCAGGCCGGGGACGTGGACAAGCCCGCCGTGGACGTCGAGGACCTGGTGGCCGACGGCGTACCGGTGCGCATCGTGCGCCCCCAGGGCACGACCGGGCCGCTGCCGGTGATCGTCTACCTGCACGGCGCGGGCTGGGTGTTCGGCAACGCCCACACGCACGACCGGCTCATCCGCGAACTGGCGGTGCGCACCGGGGCCGCCGTGGTCTTCCCGGAGTACAGCCTCTCCCCCGAGGCGCAGTACCCCGTGGCCATCGAGCAGAACTACAGCGTCGCCACATGGGTGCAGCGCTCCGGCTCGGAGCACGGGCTGGACAGCGAGCGGATCGCGATCGCGGGCGACTCGGTCGGCGGCAACATGACCGCCGCGGTGACCCTGCTCGCCAAGCAGCGCGGCGGGGTGCGGTTCCGCCAGCAGGTGCTGTTCTACCCGGTCACCGACGCGGCCTTCGACACCGACTCGTACCACCAGTTCGCGACCGGCTACTTCCTGCGCCGCGACGCCATGCAGTGGTTCTGGGACCAGTACACGACCGACGAGTCCGCCCGCGCGGAGATCACCGCCTCGCCGCTGCGCGCGAGCACCGAGCAGCTCACCGGGCTGCCGCCCGCGCTGGTGATCACCGCGGAGGCCGACGTGCTGCGCGACGAGGGCGAGGCGTACGCCGCCAAGCTGCGCACGGCCGGGGTCGAGGTCACCGCGACCCGCTACCTGGGCGCGATCCACGACTTCGTGATGCTCAACGCGCTGCGCGGGACCCACGCCGCGGAGGCCGCGATCAGCCAGGCCGCCGAGGTGCTGCGCCGGGCGCTGGCCTGAACGAGCGATGAGGCCCCGGGTCGGTTGACCCGGGGCCTCATCTGTTCCCGAACTGACTGCCGCTCCCACCACGAAGCGGACAAGAATTAGGTTAGCCTAACTTCACTAGGTGGTCAACAGTCCGGCGCGCACCGCCGCCGCCAGTCAGACCAGAGCACTGCGGCGAACGGCGCGAACAGAGCGCTCGACCAGGCGAGACGTACTTGCCCTCAGCTCCGGACAGCCGCCCGCGACTCACCCAGACGGGTGAGGTCAGGGGTCAGGCGGGCTGGCGAGTCCGGGACGGCCTCAGCCCCGAGCGCGCAGCCAACGCGGCCTCGGCACCGTCACACCACCGCGGCGCACGAGCAGCAGCGCGCAGCCCACGGTCGCGACCAGCGACACCAGACCGCCCGCGATGAACGGCGCACGACCGCCGAACTGCTCGGCCAGCCAGCCCGTCATCGGTCCACCGATCGGGTTGCCGCCGAGGAAGACCAGCATGTACAGCCCCATCACGCGGCCGCGCATCTGCGGGGAGACCGCGAGCTGCACGGTGCTGTTGGCGGTGGTGGTGAAGGTCATCAGCGCGGCGCCGATCGGGATCAGCATGAGCCCGAAGCTGAGGTAGGTCGGCATCAGGCCGAGCAGGATCTCCAGCACGCCGAACACCAGCGCGCCGCCGAACAGCAGCCGCAGCCGCGGCCGTCCTCGTGTGCTGCGGCGGGCCGCCAGCGTCGCGCCGGTGAGCGTGCCAACGGCGAGCATCGTGGACAGCAGGCCGTAGCCGTCGGCGCCCTGGCCGAACACGTTGGCGGCGGCCACCGCGAGCGTGGTGAAGAAGGTCATGCCGAACGTGCTGACCAGGAACACCAGCACCATGAGCATGACCAGATCGGGCCGTCCGCGCACGTAGCGCAGGCCTTCGAGCAGCTGCCCGCGTTCGCGGGGAGCGGGGGTCGCGCGGTGCAGCTTGGCCGCGTCCATCAGCGCGAGCCCGGCCAGCACGGCGGCGAAGCTGGCGAAGTTGACCAGGAAGACCCAGCCGGTGCCGATCAGGGTGATCATGATCCCGGCGATGGCCGGTCCGACGATCCGGGCCATGTTGAAGGTCATCGAGTTGAGCGCGACGGCGTTGGTGACCTGCGCCTTGCCCACCATCTCGACCACGAAGGACTGCCGAACGGGGGTCTCCACCGCGGAGAAGCAGCCGAGCACGAAGCAGAAGAGGTAGACCTGCCACAGCTGCGCGAGCCCGGTGACGTCGAGCAGCCCGAGCGCCAGCGCGCACAGCCCCATGGACGCCTGCAACAGCATGAGCAGCCTGCGCTTGTCCATCCGGTCGGCGAGCACGCCCGCCCACAGGGACAGCCCGAGCGTGGGTAAGAACTGCAGGGCCGCGGCGATGCCCAGCGCGACGGGGCTGCGGCCGGACAGTTCCAGCACGAGCCAGTCCTGGGCCACGCGCTGCATCCAGGTGCCGATCAGCGAGACGATCTGCCCGCTGGCGAACAGCCGGTAGTTGCGCTCACGCAGGGAACCGAACATGCCGGTGCTGCGCGGAGGTGGCGCCGGGTTTGCCGAAGATCCGCTTGCGGGATCGGGAATCGGTGCAGGAGGGGTGGAAACCTGCTCTTCGCCGGTGCTCTCCGCGTATGCCGACACCCGTTACTGACCCGCCATCCTGTCGATGATCTCCGCCGCGCGGGAGAGCAGCTCCCGCTCCTGTTCTGTGAGCCGGGCGAGGGTCAGGTCCAGCCACGCCTCCCTGGCCGAGACCTCGGCCCTGAGGTAGGCGCTTCCCTGCTCGGTCAGCTCGACGATCGCCTGCCTGCCGTCGGTGGGGTGCGGCCGCCGTGAGACGAGCCCGCTCTCCTCCAGTGTGGCGATGACCCGGGTCATCGACGGTGGCTGAACACCCTCCTTGGCGGCCAGCTCCCCCGGCGTCAACGGCCCGCACTTGCCCAGACAGGACATCGCCGACACCTGTGTCAGCGACACCGTGGAACTCGTGCGCTGAGCCCGCATCCTGCGGTTGAGCCGCACGACCGCCAGCCGCAACCGGCTGGCGAGCGAGGGCTCGGTCGGGTCGGGCTCACCCATGTAGTTAGCATACCTCACTAACTCTGTGTCCCGGCTCACCCGTTCAGCGCAGCCTGGATCGGTCCGACGGTGAAGTACGCCACGAAGGCCGCCGCCACCACCCACATCAGCGGGTGGATCCGGCGCGCCTTGCCGGTGGCCAGGTGCACCAGCACGTAGCTGATGAAGCCCGCGCCGATGCCGTTGGCGATGGAGTAGGTGAACGGCATGACCACGATGGTCAGGAACGCGGGCAGCGCGATGGTGAAGTCGCTGAAGTCGATGTCGCGGACCTGGCTCATCATCATGGCGCCGACCACCACCAGCGCCGGGGCCGCCGCCTCCACCGGCACCACCTGGTACAGCGGGGTCAGGAACATCGCGGCCAGGAACAGCAGGCCGGTGACCACGTTGGACAGGCCGGTGCGGGCGCCCTCGGCGATGCCCGAGGCCGACTCCACGAACACGGTGTTGGAGCTGGCCGAACCGAGGCCGCCCGCGGCACCGGCCAGGCCCTCCACGAACAGCGCCCTGCCCACGTTGGGCAGCTGCCCGTCCTTGCCGACCAGCCCGGCTTCCTTGCCCAGCCCGGTCATCGTGCCCATGGCGTCGAAGAAGTCGGCCAGCACCAAGGTGAACACGAGCAGCACCACGGTGATGATCGGCAATCGGGTCCACGCCCCGAAGGACACCTGCCCGACCAGCGACAGGTCGGGCAGGCCCAGGATCTGTTGTGGCAGCGCGGGATAACCCAGGTCCCAGCCCTTCGGGTTGACGCCCTGCGAGGGGCCCGCGTGCACCAGGGCCTCGACCACGATGGCCAGCACCGTCGAGCCGAGCACCCCGATCAGGATCGCGCCGCGCACCTTCCTGGCCACCAGCACACCGGTGAGCACCAGGCCGACCACGAACACCGCGGTGGGCCAGGAGGCGATGGACCCGTTGATGCCAAGGCCGACCGGGACCGTGGTGTGCGCGGCGTCGGGCAGCCTGCGCACGAAGCCCGCGTCCACCAGTCCGATGAAGCAGATGAACAGGCCGATGCCGGTGGCGATGGCGGACTTCAGCGCGGGCGGCACGGCGTTGAACACCGCCGTGCGGAATCCCGTGAACACCAGCAGGACGATCACCAGGCCCTCGATGACGACCAGGCCCATCGCCTCCGGCCAGGTCATCTGCGGGGCGATGGTGACCGAGACCAGGCTGTTGATGCCCAGCCCGGTGGCGATGGCGAACGGGTAGTTCGCCAGCAGGCCCATCAGGATGGTCATCACCCCGGCGACCAGCGCCGTGACCGCGGCGACCTGCGGCACCGGCAGGATGCCGCCCAGCGCGTCGCGGTGCGCCCCCGCGTCGACCGCCGAGAAACTGCCGATGATCAACGGGTTGAGCACCACGATGTAGGCCATCGTCACGAAGGTGACCAGCCCGCCGCGCACCTCGCGGCCCACCGTCGAGCCCCGCTCACTGATCCTGAAGAACCGGTCCAGCCCGTTCACGCCCATGGCGGGGTAGCCTGCCCGACGTGGCCGAGAAGTCCAAAGAGGAACACCGTAACGAGCCGGTTAACCCCCGGACCCCGCCGCCGCTGCCCAAGTCGCTGACCGACCCGGTGCCGGTGGTGGTGGCCGGTACCGCGCTGTTCCTGGTGGCCTTCCTCGTGCTGTTGGTCACCGGCGCACCCCAGCTGTGGACCTACTCCTGCCTGGCCGGTGTCGTGCTGGGCTTCTCCGGTTACGCCGTGTTCCGATGGCAACGCGCGGCGGCCCGGCGCGGCGCCCGCGGCGCCCAGGAGGGCGACGGCCTGATCTGAGCCATTGCCGCCCTGCTGTCCCCGCGAGTCCCGCCCAGCCGACGCCGAGTCCCACCTCGGGGCACGCGAATCCCGCTCGCAGGAGCATGAGTCCCGCGCTGGGGCACGCGAGTCCCGCCCAGCCGACGCCGAGTCCCGCCCACCGGAGCGCGAGTCCCGCCCCAGCTTCGCCCACCCCGCGCCCCGCGTCTTCGCGCCGGTCCCGCGTCTTCGCGCCGGTCCCGCGTCTTCGCGCCGGTCTCTGGACCGCAGGCCGAAGATGATCACATCTGTCCAGTGATCATCTTCGGACAAGGGAAGAGACCGGACCCAAGCGAAGACGCCGCGCCCCGGAGGGGCGCCAAGAGCGAAGCGGGCACAGCATCCAGTACTGATGACCGTGCCCACTCGGGAGAGCCCGCATCAGTCCAGCGGGCGACCCGAGCAACAACCCACGAGAACCGGACTCACCGTCCCGTGAACGGGACCCACCCACCCCAGACCGGGACTCACCCACCAGAGCACGGGACTCACGCCCCTCAGAGCGGGACTCACCCCCCCAGAGCGGGACTCACCCACCGGAGCGCGGGACTCACGCCCCTCAGAGCGGGACTCACGTGCAGCAGCCCGGGACTCGCCACCCTCAGAACGGGACTCACGCTCCCCAGCCCGGGACTCGCCACCCTCAGAGCGGGACTCGCGTGCTGGAGAGCGGGACTCGCGGTCAGGCGAGGTAGGTCGCGGCGGTGGGGTCGTCCAGCAGGGCGGCGAGCAGGTGCCGGTCGCCCCAGCGGTCCACGGCCCAGGCCAGGGCGCGGGACAGTCCGGCCGGGCTGTCCTCGGCGTGCACCACCCCGTCCTCGGTGACCCACCACGTCACGCGGTGTTCAGCGCCACCTCGGCGCACCGACAGCTCGTCGTGCACCACGACCAGGCCCTCGGGCACCGGGCGGTCCAGCAGCTCGCTGGCGGCCACGACGGCACCGAGATCGGCCCAGGCCACGGGCAGGCCGTTGCCGATCAGCGCGTCGGCGTCCACCTCGTCGGCGGCCAGCGGCAGGTCGAGCAGTTCGGCCAGGGCCTCGGCGTCGTCCGGGTCGGCGGCGACGACCTGCTCCGGCGCGAAGGCCGCCAGCAGCCACGGCGAGTCCAGCACGACCGCGCCCTCACCGCTGACGACCCGCCCGGTGAGCACCCGCACCTCCTCCGGCAAGTCCACTTCGGACGGTTCGACCAGGCCACCGCGCACGGCCTCGGCGATGACGTGGTGCGCCCGCATGGCCACGCCGGGCGGCACGGCGCGGTCCGGGTCGGCCAGGCGGCGCAGCACGTCCGCGGTGTCGGCGGGACCGGTGGCGGTCAGCTCGGCGCGCACGCCGATGGCGGCGAGCAGGTCGGCACGCACACCCACGTCGGGGATCGGGTCGTACAGGCCGGTCAGCGCCTCGGCCGCGGGCAGCCGCCACTCGCGCGGGGCGGCACCGGCCAGCCGGGCGTTGCGCGCCAGCCACCAGCCCGTGTAGCCGCCCGCCCGGGTCACCGCCTGCCAGGTCTCGGGCTGCTCGGCGAGCAGGCGCAGGGCCTGCGGCCAGCGCTGGTCGTCGACCAGGTCCAGGTCGCGCACCCCGAGCAGTTCGGCGGGCGGGTTCAGGTCCCCGTCCACGGCCTGCCACCACAGCTCCTCGTCGGCCAGCTCGTGGTCCGGGCCGCCGGGCGACTCCTCGTAGACCACCACGAAGGAGTCGATCACCCCGACGGCGGCGAGCACCTCGGCGGGCCAGCGCCCGGCGAGTTCCTCGGCGAGCACGCCCACCGGGGCGTCCTTGCCGATCACCTCGGCGTCGAACACCTCGCGCAGCGGGCTGGCGGGCAGGATCAGCTCGTCGGCGTGCCGGAACTCGCCCTCGGTGTCGGGCAGCGCCAGGCTCGCCAGCCACGGCCGCTCCCCCCGCCGGGAGCCGGTGGACTCGGTCAGCCACAGCACGGTGTCCACCAGCGCGGTGGTGTCGAACCCGGACTCGGCGTCCTCCATGCTGCGCTCGACGGCGGTGCGCATGGCGTCGAGCAGGTCGGCGGGGCCCGCGTCCCTGGCGCCGAGACGGGCCAGCAGCGGGTGCACGGCCTCGGGGTGCGCGACCCGCAGCCCCATGACGTCCATTGTGGACAGTGCGCCGATCGTCTCCTGGTCGAAGTCGGGCAGCAGCACGTCGCGCGGGCCGGTGACGGTGCGCCCGTCCACCAGCGGCACGGGCAGCCCGCCCAACTCCTCGCGGGCCGTGGCGTCCTGCTCGGCGACCGGGGCCAGCGCGGCGTAGAACCCGGCCCACCAGGCCGGTTCGCGGTCCTGGCCGGAGACCAGGGCGACCACCTCGGCGAGCCGGATCCGGGGCACCTCCAGTGCCGCCAGCTGCCGGGCGCAGGTCTGGTTGGACAGCTCCGCGGCGGCCAGGCCGTCGACGACCTCGGCGAGCAGCTCGGCCAGCTCGGGGGCGAGCACGTCGAGCACCCTGGCGCGGGCCGGGACGAGCAGGACGCCGTCCTCCTGGGCGGGCAGCCAGCTCGCGGCGCGGAGCTCGGCGGTGACCAGGGCGCGCAGCGTGCCGTCGACCTCGGACTTGGGGAAGTCGGGCACCGGCACCAGGGCGATGCGGTGCTCCGGGGCGAGGGCCAGCACCAACTGCACGAACGTTCGTGCGGCGTTGGCCAGCACCGCGTCGGTGGCCGGTCCGGGCAGCAGCCTGCGCCGGGAGGACTCCACCGGCACGCTGCCCAGCAACCGGGCGGGCAGGGACAGTCGTTCGTCGGTGGGGGTGGGCGCGTGCAGCACGTCCTCGCCCAGCGGCTGCGGCACGCCGTGCTCGTCCACCGGGACGGCCCAGCAGATCGTCCACTCAGGACGTTCGCGGGCCTCGATGCCCAGGCCCTCGACGGCATCGGCGTCCAGTTCGCCGGAGGCACGGCACAGCAGCCAGCGCGCCTGCCCGGTGGGCCCGTGCACGAGCACGACCCCGTCCGCGCCGTCCTCGCGCCACCAGGCCTGCTCGCCGACCTCGATCCTGCTCAGCCCGGGCAGGGCCAGCAGCAGGTCCGGGGCCTCCACGGCGAACCCGGCCAGGAGGTCCTCGACCGACACCTCGGCGCGCAGCGGCAGCCGCACCTCGGTGTCGAAGCCCTGCGGCGGCGCGGGCTCGTCCTCGGGCAGGTCCCAGGCCAGGCGCAGCACCGGCACGGCGCCACCGCGCTCGGCGACCCCGGGCAGGTCGGCGGCGGCCTGCCGGGTGCGCTCGGCGGAGAAGGCGACCCCGCCGCTGGTGGACACCACGCGCGGGGCCTCGGTGACGGCCAGCACGGCGGCGAAGCCCACGCCGAACTGTCCGACCGTTCGTGCACCGCGCTTGGCGGAGGCCCGTAACGAGGCGAGCGCGGCCACGCCCTCGGCGGTCAGCGGGGCGCCGGTGTTGGCCGCGCGCAGCTCACCGTCCACAACGGACAGTCGCAGCGTTCCGCCGGTGCCCGCGGCGTCGGCGGCGTTCTGGGCCAGCTCCACGAGCAGCCGGTCCCGGTAGCCGCCGAGCCGGAGGTCCTCCTCGGCGTTGGCGTCCTCGCGGAACCTGGTCGGCGAACCGCGCCAGGCCTCCAGCACGGACGTGCGCAGCTCAGCGATGCCGAAGTCGGTCACGAACTCTCCTCGCAGGGGCCGGGCGTTCGGGACGACTCGGTCAGGACTCGATCTCGAGCTCGGAGTCGTCGTAGACCAGCTCGGCGACGGGCACCTGGGAACCGGTGTCGACCTCGGCCTCGGAGTGCGCGCCGCAGCCGTAGCCCACGTTGACCACGTGCCCGTCGGCCGGGGCGATCTCGTTGGCGCAGACGCCGAACGCGGCGCCCAGTGAACCGGCGATCTGCTGGTAGAAGCCGCAGGTGCCGCAGTTGGCCGGTGCGCTGCGGGCCATGTCGCTGCGCGGGCCGAACTCGCCGCCCTCCCAGCGCTTGGCCGAGTCCTGCCGACCGAACCGGGACAGCACGCGCACCCGGCCGAGGCCGACCTCGCGGGCCACCTCCTCCACGGCGGGGTCGTCGGAGGCCAGGTAGCCGGGGGCCAGCCGGGAGTCGTCGGGGGCGGTGGGCAGCAGGTCGCCGACGCCGAGGTCACCGGCGCGCACCCGCTCCCCCCAGGGCACCCAGTCCGGGGCGACCAGGGACTGCGGGCCGGGCAGCAGCACGACCTCGCTCACCGTGACCGGCTCCTCCGGTGCGACCGTGGCGATGGTCACCGCCCAGCGCCAGCCGTCGTAGCCGGGGTGCGCGGCGTCGAACAGGTGGGTGACCGAGGCCTCGTCCTCCGCGAGGATCCCGGCGTGCGCGCCGACGGGCTCGTCGCCTGCCTCCTGCTGGGCGGCAGCTCGGGCCAACTCGACGACGGAGGCGAGCACCGGGTTCGGGGACTGCTCGTCGGCGTGTTCACGGGTGGGCGTAGCGGTCACCCGTCGATTGTGCCGCACGGCTCACCCGAGGGCGCACGCGTGTCAGGCTCTGCGGTGTGCGAACGGTCGTGCTGGCAGTTGCGGCGGTGCTGCTCACCTCGTGTGCGGCGCGGTCCGGCACCGAAGTGCTGCGGGTGGAGGTGCTCGGGAGTTTTCCGCACGACCGTGCGGCCTTCACCGAGGGCTACGAGGTGGCCGACGGGGTGCTGTACGAGAGCACCGGACTGGCCGGGCAGTCGAGCCTGCGCGCGCTCGACCCGGCGACCGGGCGGGAGCTGCGCCGGGTGCCGCTGGCCCCGGAGGACTTCGGCGAGGGCATCACCGTTGTCGGCGACCGGATCTGGCAGCTGACCTGGCAGCAGGGGGTCGCGCTGGAGTGGGACAGGAACAGCCTGACCCAGGTCGGGCGGGCGAGCTACCAGGGTGAGGGCTGGGGGCTGTGCCACGACGGGAGCCGGTTCGTGAGCAGCGATGGCAGTGACCGGCTCACCTTCCGCGACCTGAGGACCTTCCAACCCGTTGGCAGCACGACCGTGCACTGGACCGGTCAGCTCAACGAACTGGAGTGCGTGGACGGCTCGGTGTGGGCCAACGTGTGGCACTCGCGTTCGGTCCTGCGCATCGACCCGGACACCGGGCAGGTGCTGGCCGTGGCCGATCTGTCCGCGCTGGGACCGGCCGGGGGCAGCGCGGACGAGGACGTGCTGAACGGGATCGCGGCGCTGCCGGGCGGTGAGTTCCTGGTCACAGGCAAGTACTGGCCCGACACGTACCGGGTGAGGTTCGTACGTCCGGGCGCGTAGTGCGGCAGGATTGGGGGGTGACCCGCCCCGGTTCCCCCGAACAGCCGCCCGCCCGGCGCGGGTGGAGTGGTGCGAGCCGCAAGCGCAAGGAGTCGGTGCAGCAGGACCCTGAGTTCCTCGCCGAGTGGACTCGCGCGCCCAAGCCGGTGACCCGTCCGCTCCAGCAGCCGCACTACCCGTGGCAGGACGAGCAGGAGCAGCCGACCTACCGGACCGCTCCGCCGCCCGCCCAGACCGCGGCGGTACCCGCACCACCTCCGGCACCGCCGACGAACGCGTACCCGACCAGCAACCTCGGCTTCGTACCGGCGGATCCGCCCACCACGGCGGCCAGCGCCCCGCAACTGCCGAAGAAGCTGACCGTCACCAGGGTCGCGGTGTTCCGCAGCAGGCAGCTCACCCAGCAGAGCGTGCAGGCGTTCAAGCGCGCCCTGCACGCCGACGGGGCGGACAAGTCCGGGCTGGCCTCGCTGACCTGGGCGGTGATGCTGAACTACGCCACCGACGCGACGATGGCCGTGGCGCTGGCGAACACCCTGTTCTTCTCCGCCGCGACCGGGGAGAGCAAGGGCAAGGTCGCGCTCTACCTGCTGATCACGGTGGCCCCCTTCGCGCTGATCGCCCCGGTGATCGGGCCCGCGCTGGACCGGATCCAGCACGGCCGCCGCATCGCGCTGGCGGTGTCCTGCTTCGGGCAGGCCCTGCTGTCGGTGGTGATGGCGCTGCACTTCGACGACTGGCTGCTCTACCCGGCGGCGCTGGGCACGATGGTGCTGTCCAAGTCCTTCAACGTGCTCAAGGCCGCCGTCACACCGCGCGTGCTGCCGCCGGACATCACGCTGGTGAAGACCAACGCCCGGCTGACCGTGTTCGGGCTGGCCGCCGGTGGGGTGTTCGGCCTGTTCGCGGCGGGCTTCGCCAAGCTGTTCAACTCGCCGGGCGCGCTGTGGTTCACCGCCGTGCTGTGCGTGGTGAACGCCGTGCTGTGCCTGCGCATCCCGTCCTGGGTGGAGGTCACCGAGGGCGAGGTGCCCGCCTCGCTGAGCGCGCAACCGCGCAAGACCCGGCAGCCGATGGGCAGGCAGGTGGTCGTCGCGCTGTGGGGCAACGGCACGATCCGGGTGCTGACCGGGTTCCTCACCCTGTTCGCCGCGTTCGTGATCAAGGCGCAGACCGAGCACGACTCCTCGCCGTTCGACCAGCTGCTGCTGCTCGGCATGATCGGCGCGGCGGCCGGGCTGGGCAACTTCGCGGGCAACGGGATCGGCGCGCGGCTGCACTTCGGCAAGCCGGACCAGGTGATCCTGAGCTGCCTGGGCACGGCCCTTGGCATGACGGCGGTGGCCGCGGTGCTGCCCGGTATCCCCACCGTGGTGCTGCTCGCGCTGGTGGCCTCGGTGTGCAGCGCGCTGGCCAAGATCAGCCTGGACGCCACCATCCAGGACGACCTGCCGGAGGAGTCGCGGGCCTCGGGCTTCGGCCGCTCGGAGACGATCCTGCAGTTCGGCTGGGTGCTCGGCGGGGCGCTGGGCGTGCTGCTGCCCGCCGAGTACTGGATCGGCTTCGCCGTGGTCGGCCTGCTGCTGGCGGTGGGCCTGGCGCAGACGGCGATGACCCGGCGCGGCAGCTCGCTGATCCCCGGCATGGGCGGGGACCGGCCGCTGCACCCGGACCCGGTGACCCGGCGCAACCGCAGGGCGGCACCGGGCGCCGAGCCGCACCTGCCCACCACGTAACCTCGGTGCACGTGAGCTCGAAACGTCTTGTGCCGCTGCTGCTGGCGGGCGCCGGTCTCGCGGTCACGGCCTGCGCGCCGCCGCCCCCGCCGGAGGTGACCTTCTTCGCGGGAGGCCAGTCGGCGGCGACCGGCCCCAGCCTGTACTGCGGCAACGGCCAGTTCGGCGAGTGCCCCGCCTACCCGCAGGCCGGTGCGGCGCTGCGGGTGCCGCCGAGCAAGCCGGTGCAGATCTCGGTGCCCAAGGAGGTCGGGGACAAGGTCTGGACCGTGACCTTCGAGTACCGCGACGGCGCGGGCAAGTCGCAGGTCGGGCGCAGTGGGCTGTTCATCAAGGGCGACCGGCTGGCCTTCACCCTGGCGCTGCCCGACGCGGCGGACCAGCTGGTGACCGCGACGGTGCACCGGCTGAGCCCGTTCGCGGTGCAGAACCCGGACGGCACGGTGGGCTTCCCCAGCGACGCGACCTGGGTGCTCTCGGCGGCCCGCTGATCACGGGTCGAGGTCGCGCGCGACCCCGCGCACGATCTCGGCCACCAGCTTGGAGGTCTTGCGGTCGGGGTAGCGGCCCCTGCGCAGGTCGGGCTGGATCTTGGCCTCCAGGACCTTGATCATGTCCTCGACCAGGCCGTGCAGTTCCTCGGCGGGACGGCGCTTGGCCTCGGCCACCGAGGGCGGGGCGTCCACCAGCCGCACGGACAGCGCCTGCGGCCCGCGCCTGCCCTCGGCCATGCCGAACTCGATGCGCTGACCGGTCTTCAGGCCCTCGACCCCGGGCGGCAGTGCGGACGCGCGCACGTAGACGTCCTCGCCACCGTCCTGGGTAACGAAGCCGAACCCCTTCTCCGCGTCGTACCACTTGACCCTGCCGGTCGGCACTGTCCTCACCCTCCCGCTCCACACAGCGAACGCGCCCGGGGACCGTGCCCAGGGCGCGAACCTCAAGCGTAGGGCATGGCCGACCGTGTCGGGTCAATCGCGAGCTAGGCTGAACGCATGACTCGCTCTGCGCCCGGCGGCAAGTTGATGCCACTGTCCATGGTGGTGTTCGCGATCGGCCTGGTCGCACTGGCCGTGATCTTCGGGATGTACGCCAGCGGGGTGCGCGACCTGCCGCTGTGGCTGAACCTGGTCGGGGTGCTGCTGAGCCCGATCGGCTTCGCCATGGGCATGGTCGCGGTGTTCCTGCAGAACAGGTCCCGCGAGTAGCGCGAGTAGTCAGCCCGCCATCGGCTCGGCGAACCGGTGGGCGTTGTCCGCCAGCCAGGCCGGGAAGGCCGTGAGGTCGGGCAGCACCACCTCGGCACCCGCCGCCAGCAGTTCCGCCGCGTCGCACGGGCCGGTGCTCACCGCGACCGGCACGGCACCGGCCGCCAGCGCACCTTCCACGTCCCCGACGTGGTCGCCCACGTAGACCGAGGCGTGCTGCTCGGCCAGCACCACGCCCTTGGCCGCCGACCACAGCTCCCCGGCCAGGTGGTCCACCTGCCAGCCCAGGGCCTCCAGGTGCAGCCGCGCGTTGCCGCCGTGCTTGCCGGTGACCACGAGCACCCGGCCGCCCAGTTCGCGCACGGCGGCCATCGCCTCGGCGGCCCCCGGCATGGCAACCGTCGTGGGGATCACCAGCTCCGGGTAGGACGCCCGGTAGCGGGCCACCAGGTCAGGGATCAGTTCCTCCGCAACGCCGAAGCCCCGGAAGATCATCGCCAGCGGCGGCCCCAGGTTGGCGGCGAAGTACTCGCCGTCCAGCGGCAGACCGGTCTGCTCGGCCAGCACGTTCATGGCCACGACCATGCCCGGCCTCGCGTCGATGAGCGTCATGTCCAGGTCGAAGCCCACGGTCAACGGCACACCTCGCACCCTAGCCTTTGACAGAGCGTCAAATCACGTCCAAACACTTGACACAGAACGTGGATATGTAAAGCTCAGGGCGTGAGTCAGGTCACATCTTTTGCCGACCGGGTGCGGGCCAGCCTGCGCGAACAGCTGCTCGCCGCCACCGCCGAGCTGCTGGCCGAACGCGGCTTCCGGGGCCTGCGCATGGCCGATGTGGCGGCGGCCACCGGGGTGAGCAGGCAGACCGTCTACAACGAGTTCGGCGGCAAGGACGAGCTGGTGGCCGCGGTCGCACGGCACAAGACCGCGGAGTTCGTGGACGGCATCGCCGCCCGGCTGACCGCCGCCGGGGGCCTGCTCGCGGGCATCGAGTGCGCCATCGACTACGCGCTGCGGCACGCCACCGAGGACCGGTTGGTGAACTCGATCCTCACCGGCACCGATGCCGAGGACCTGTTGCCGCTGCTGACCACGCGGGCGCTGCCGGTGCTGCTGCCACTGGTCGAGCAGCTGTCGGCGCACCTGCTCGCACACCGCCCCGGCCTGCCCCCGGAACAGGCCCTGCTGTACGCGGAGACCGGGGTCCGGCTGACCGTCAGCCACCTGCTGATGCCCACCGGGGACCCCGCGCTGGCCGCCTCGACGATCACCGACCTGATGCGCCGACTACTGCGAGAGGACAACAGCTCATGAGCGTGAACTCCTTGCACCGCACCGGCTTTCACTCCCTGCGCGGCGGCGGGCTGAACTGGGACTCGTTCCCGTTGCGGCTGTTCGCCAAGGGCAACGCCAAGTTCTGGAACCCCGCCGACATCGACTTCAGCCGGGACGCGGAGGACTGGGCCGCGCTGACCGAGGCGCAGCGGGACAGCGCCACCCACCTGTGCGCGATGTTCATCGCGGGCGAGGAGGCGGTCACCGAGGACATCCAGCCCTTCCTGAAGGCCATGGCCACCGAGGGCAGGCTCGGCGACGAGATGTACCTGAGCCAGTTCTGCTTCGAGGAGAGCAAGCACGTCGAGGTGTTCCGGCGCTGGATGGACGCGGTCGGGCTGACCGGGGACCTGCACGGCTACGTGGCGGACAACCCCGGGTACCGCTCGATCTTCTACGAGGCGCTGCCGGAGTCGCTGCGCCTGCTGGAGCGGGACGCGAGCCCGGCGGCGCAGGTCCGCGCCAGCGTCACCTACAACCACGTGGTCGAGGGCACGCTCGCGCTCACCGGCTACTACGCCTGGAACAAGGTGTGCAAGACCAAGGGCATCCTGCCCGGCATGCAGGAACTGGTGCGGCGGATCGGGGACGACGAACGCAGGCACATGGCGTGGGGCACCTTCACCTGCCGCAGGCACGTGGCCGCCGAGGACGGCAACTGGGAGGTGGTGCAGCAGCGCATGGGCGAGCTGCTGCCGCACGCGCTGTCGGCCATCCAGTGGGTGCTCGACCACACCGAAGCCGACGCCTTCGACCTGGGCGTGGACGAGTTCGTCACCTACGCTGCCGACCGGGCCCAGCGCAGGCTCGGCGCGATCGAGTCGGCACGGGGCACACCGGTGTCCCAGATCGACCTGGACTACTCCCCCGAGCGGCTGGAGGACCAGTTCGGTGCCGAGGATGAGGCGGAACTCGCACAGCTGTGAGCAGGCGCGCGGTGGACCGGCAGGGCTTAATGAAAGTAAGTTGCAATAATGGTCTCGCTCGCGTCCCGGGTGCGCTCACGCGTCACGTTGCTCGGTCCCGCCTTCGTGGCGGCCATCGCCTACGTGGACCCGGGCAACGTGGCGACCAACAGCCAGGCCGGTGCCCAGTTCGGCTACCTGCTGGTGTGGGTGGTCGTGGTGTCCAACGTGATGGCCGGGCTGGTGCAGTTCCTGTCCGCCAAGCTCGGCCTGGTCACCGGCCAGTCGCTGCCCGAGCAACTGCGGGACCGGATGCCCGGGCCGGTGCGGCTGGCGTACTGGGCGCAGGCCGAGGTGGTCGCCGTGGCCACCGACCTGGCCGAGGTGCTCGGCGGCGCGATCGCGCTGCAGATCCTGTTCGGGCTGCCGCTGCTGCTCGGCGGCCTGATCACCGGCGTGGTGTCCACCGTGCTGCTCGCGGTGCAGGACCGCGCCGGGCAGAAGCCGTTCGAGCGGGTGATCACCGGACTGTTGCTGGTGATCGCGATCGGCTTCCTGGCCGGGCTGGTCCTCGCCCCGCCCTCGCTCTCGGGGGTGCTGGGCGGGCTGGTGCCGCGCTTCGCGGGCAGCGAGAGCGTGCTGATCGCGGCGGGCATGCTCGGCGCCACGGTGATGCCGCACGTGGTGTACCTGCACAGCGCGCTGGCCAGGGACCGGTTCGGCGGCACCGAACCGGGACCGGTGCGGCGCAGGCTGCTCGGCGCGACCAAGCTGGACGTGGGCGTGGCGATGGTGCTGGCCGGTGCGGTGAACCTGGCCATGGTGCTGCTCGCGGCGACCTCGCTGCGCGGGCGCACCGACGGGGACACGATCACCAGCGTGCACAGCGCGGTCGGTGACGCGCTCGGCGGCGGGGTGGCGCTGCTGTTCGCGATCGGCCTGCTCGCCTCGGGGTTGGCCTCCACCTCGGTGGGCTGCTACGCCGGTGCCGTGGTGATGGATGGCCTGCTGCGCAAGCGGATCCCGCTGCTGGCGCGCCGCGTGGTGACCCTGCTGCCCGCGATCGCGGCGCTGGTGATCGGCCTGGACCCGACCCGCGCCCTGGTCGTCTCCCAGGTGGTGCTGTCCTTCGGCATCCCGTTCGCGCTGATCCCGCTGGTCGTGCTGACCTCGCTCCGCTCCGTGATGGGCGAGTCGGTGAACTCCCGCCTCACCACGGTGTTGGCCACACTGATCGCCACCGTCGTGGTCGGGCTGAACGCGGTCGTCATCTACCAGACCCTGTCGTCCTGACGGGGTCCGCGAGCTGCGAGACTGAGCCCCACTCGACGTCGCAGGAGGGAACCCAGTGGTGAGGCGCATTTCGCGGCGGGCAGCGCTCGGTTACGGCGCGGTCACGACAGCCGCCGCGCTCACCGCGTGCGGCGCTCAGCCCGAGGCGGGTCCCGCACCGACCACAACCACAGCCAGCACTCCCCCGCCGACCACGACCACCACACCGCCCCCCACGACGACCACCACGCACGCGGGCGGCCCCGCGGTGGAGGTCGTGCGCGGCAGCGGTGCCCGCCCCGAGGTCGCGCTGACCTTCCACGGCGCGGGCTCGCTGGACATCACCCGCCGGGTGCTCGCACTGCTGGACCAGCACCACGCGAAGGTCACGGTGTTCGCCGTCGGCAGCTGGGTGCGCGACGTGCCCGACGCGATCCGAGCCGTCCGCGACCACGGGCACGAACTGGGCAACCACACCTGGAGCCACCCGGACCTGGAGCGGTTCGCCCCCGGCCCGATGCTCGGCGAGATCGAGCGTTGCCGGGACGCACTGTCCACTGTGGCCGGTACTCCGGGCAACTACTTCCGCCAGTCGCAGGGGCAGCACGCGACCCAGCGCGAGCTGGAGGCCGCGGGCAAGGCGGGCTACGCCCGTGTACTTTCCTACGACGTGGATTCCCTGGATTGGACCGATCCGGGAGCCGCGGCCATCCGGCGGGCCACCGCGGCGGCCAAGGCGGGCAGTGTGGTGAGCATGCACCTCGGGCACGAGGGCACGATCGCCGCGCTGCCGGGGATTCTCGCCGATTTCGCCACTCGGGGCCTGACCCCGGTGACCACCACCGAATTGCTGAGGTGAGGGGTGTCCGTTCGACTCCGGGCGCTGTGCGCGCTCGTCTGCGTGTCCGTGCTGGCCGCGGGCTGCTCGTCCTCCGAGGCGGAGACGACCCCGGCCACCACACCGCCGGCCACCACGACACCGACCTCGGTGACACCGACTACCCCGAAGTCCGTTGTGGACGGTCTACCCGGCATGCCGCCGGTGACCGACGCGCACAACGTGTACGCGGCGACCGGCGCGGGCATGGTCGAGGACAAGATCAAGCAGGACAGGCCGCTGGTCTACGTGCCGCACAGCGGTTCCGGTGAGGTCTGGGTGATCGACCCGGCCACCTTCGCCGTGGTGGCCAAGCACAAGGCGGGCACCGAGTTGCAGCACGTGGTGCCCTCCTACGACATGCGCACCCTGTACGCCACCGACGACGTGGGCGATCACGTGCTGCCGTTCAACCCGGCCACCGGCGAGGTCGGCAAGCAGTTCCCCGTCGTCGACCCGTACAACATGTACTTCACCCCGGACGGCAAGTCCGCGGTCTCGGTGGCGGAGCGGCTGAAGAAGCTGGTCTGGTACGACCCGCGGAGCTGGAAGGTGCAGGACGAGACCGCCACCCCGGACTGCGCGGGCATCGACCACGCCGACTTCAGCGTCGACGGCAGGACCGCGGTGTTCACCTGCGAGTTCGCCGGGCGGGCCGCCGTGATCGACGTGGCCACGCACAAGCTGCTGCGGATGATCGACATGCCGCAGCGGCACACCGTGATGGGCCCGCAGGACATCAAGCTCGCCCCGGACGGCTCGGTGTACTACATCGCCGACTCGGACGCGAACGGCCTGTGGGTGCTCGACGGGGCCGCCACCAAGGTGCTGCGGTTCATCCCCACCGGCCACGGGGCGCACGGGCTGTACCTGTCCCGCGACGCCAAGCAGCTCTACGTCACCAACCGGCACGAGGGCAGCGTGAGCGTGCTCAACGCCTACACCGGTGAGGTGCAGACCAAGTGGCAGATCCCCGGCGGGGGCAGCCCGGACATGGGCAACGTGACCGCCGACGGCTCGCAGCTGTGGTTGTCCGGCCGCTACAACGGGGTCGTCTACGTGCTGTCCACCAAGGACGGCTCGCTGATCAAGAAGATCCCGGTGGGCAACGGCCCGCACGGCCTGTGCGTCTGGCCGCAGCCGGGCCGCTACTCGCTCGGCCACACCGGGATCACCCGCTGATCACCGCTTGGGATGGCGCGGGGGCTGCGGCTTCGACTGGGGCCTGCACTCGTCCCCACGCTTGCACTCCGGCTTGTGCTGCTCGGCGGTCTGCTGCGTCGGCTTGACCGCGCTGGTGGTCGTCGCGGCGAGGACGGTCGGCGCCTCGACCGTGACCGTCATGGTCGCCACCGGCGGTACGGCCACCTGAATCGAGACCGCAGCCGGTTTTGTCGTCGTCGGCGCCGCCGCGGTCGTGCTGCTCGGCTTGTCCGTGCCGACGCGCTCGCGCATCACCAGCTGCTGCGGCGCCGAGCTCTCCGCCGTCACCGTGCTCGTGTTGGCCACCTGGCTCGGCACGGTGTAGGTCGTCGTGTGCACCGGCAGTGCCGTGCGACCTGCCGGGGCCGCCTCGTCCTGGCCGCCGAGCAGTGTCGCCACCGCCACCAGTGCGGCCACGCCCGCCGCGGGCACGAACAGCACGAGTGCGAAGCAGCCGCCACCGCTGGGCGGCGTGTCCCGATGGCTCACTCGACCTCCTGGGTGCGGTTCCCCGTCACCCCGTTAATCGTTTTCACCCTGCGCAGCGCAACGGGTAACCAGCCACACGGTCGAGTGAACATCCACGGTGGACTCCTGGAGCGGATCGTCACGCTCCCACCAGCTCATCCCCCGCCACTCCCTGGGGGGCGACCCCGAGTCCAGTCTACCGCCCACCCCCGACACCTGATCTTGCTCAAGATCCACATGTGGACAACTCGCCGCCTGTGGACAACCTCGCAAGCTGACAGATATTGAAATCTGTCAGCCCACAACCCATACTCGTGTCGGCACACGACACGAGGAGAGACGACATGCAGACTCGCCAACTCGGCAGCACCGGCCCGAAGGTCTCCGCGATCGGACTGGGCTGCATGGGCATGTCCGGCATGTACGGACCGGCAGACGAGACGGAGAGCATCGCGACGGTGCACGCCGCGCTGGACGCGGGTGTGGACCTGCTGGACACCGGCGACTTCTACGGCATGGGCCACAACGAACTGCTCATCGGCAGGGCGCTGACCGAGGCGGGCCGCGAACGCGTGCGGATCAGCGTCAAGTTCGGCGCGCTGCGCGGTCCGGCCGGGGAGTGGCTGGGCTACGACGCGCGGCCCGCCGCGGTGAAGAACTTCCTCACCTACAGCCTGCGCAGGCTGGGTACCGACCACATCGACGTGTACCGGCCCGCCCGGCTGGACGCGCAGGTGCCGATCGAGGACACCGTGGGCGCCATCGCGGAACTGGTCGAGGCCGGGTACGTGCGGCACATCGGGCTGTCCGAGGTGGGGGCCGCGACGATCCGCCGGGCCACGGCCGTGCACCCGATCAGCGACCTGCAGATCGAGTACTCACTGCTGTCCCGCGACATCGAGCGGGAGATCCTGCCCACCTGCCGCGAACTGGGCATCGGCACCACCGCCTACGGGGTGCTCTCCCGCGGCCTGCTCTCCGGGCACTGGACCTCCGGCCACACCAGCGGACAGGGCGACTTCCGAAGTGCCAGCCCGCGGTTCCAGGGCGAGAACCTGGACCACAACCTGCGCCTGGTGGAGGCCCTGCGGCAGGTCGCCAAGGCCAAGGGGGTCACGGTGGCGCAGATCGCCATCGCCTGGTCACTGTCCCGCGGCGAGGACGTGATCCCGCTGATCGGCGCGCGCCGCAGGGAGCGGCTGGCCGAGGCGCTGGGCGCACTGGAGGTGCACCTGTCGGAGGCGGACCTGACCGCCATCGAGCAGGCGGTTCCGGCCGGTGCGGCGGCAGGTGACAGGTATGCTGCGGCTGCGATGAAGGACCTCGACAGCGAAAGCCGTGGCTGACTCAGCCCTCACCGCCGAGCAGATCCTGCGGGCGGCTGAGGAGGTCCTGCGCAGGTACGGCCCGAGCAAGGCCACAGTGGTCGACGTGGCCCGCGCCCTCGGCGTCAGCCACGGCAGCGTGTACCGGCACTTCGCGACCAAGGCGGCGCTGCGGGCGGCGGTGACCAGCAACTGGCTGGAGCGGGCGCACGCCGGGCTCGCCGAGATCGCCGAGAGCGACACCCCGGCACCGCAGCGGCTGCACGAGTGGCTGACCGCCCTGTTCGCGGCCAAGCGCAGGAAGGCCTTCGAGGACCCGGAGATGTTCGCGACCTACCAGTCGCTGGAGGCCACGACTTCCGAGCCGGTCCTCGCGCACATCGAGCGCATGGTCGGGCAACTGGCCAGGATCCTGACCGACGGGGTGGCGGCGGGGCAGTTCACCGCCGCCGACCCGCTGGTCACCGCTCGGGCCGTCTGGGACGCCACGGACCGGTTCCACAACCCGGTGCACTCCGGGTCGTGGGACCAGCCGGGCGTGCAGGACGCCTTCGAGGCGGTGTGCTCGCTGGTGCTCGCGGGACTGGCTACTGCCGGTACGGAGCCCCGGCGGCCACCGCGGCGGCGGTGAACGCACCCTTCATCTCCGGCCAGAACTTGCTGTCCAGGCAGGAGAACTGTGGGAAGAAGCCGCCGCAGCCACCGCTGCTCGGGCCGACCTCGATGGTGTAGCTGGCCACGCCGAGCACGCCGTAGGTGAAGTCGTCGGTGGTGCCGGTGGTCATGTACCCGACCGTGCCGCCGTTGGTGTCCACCACGTATCCGTTGCCAGCGGCCATCTTCTGGCCGAGCGCGCGCAGTGCCTTGTCGTTGGGCGAGGGATCCTCGGTCCAGCCCCAGGGCACGATGATGTCGTTGCCGTAACTGTGCAGGGTGATCATCGTGCCGCGCGCGGTGTCCGGCGCCGGGTCGTTGTCCCCGGTGCCGCGCTGCACGGGGTAGATCGCGCGGAAGAAGCTCTCCAGCCCCTTCACCTCGGGCTCGGAACCCTTCACCTGCCCCTGGTAGGTCTCGTCGCAGGGCGAGTTCGAGTCCCCACCCCAGTGGAACGTGGAGTTGCGGTTCAGGTCGATGCCCACGTCGGTGCCGGTGCAGCCGCCACGGGAGTTGTCGGCGTTCTTGCGCTGCATCTTCGGCGAGTTGCCGCCGGAGGCCACGATGTCCACCCCGTCCGGGTTGGCGATCGGCACCACCCACACCTCGGTACTGTCCAGAATGGACTTCACCTGGCTGTCGCTGCCGTACCCGTTGGCCAGGTAGTCGATCCAGCGCCACGCCAGTTCACCGGTGGCGATCTCCCTGGCGTGGATCTGGGCGATCAGCACGAACTTCGGCTTCTTCGAGTTGGTGGTCAGCTCGCAGTCGCCGGACTGCTTCTTGGTCAGGCAGATGGCCTGGATGTCGTGGCCGCCCTTGCTCTTGGTCTTCAGCCAGGAGTCGCCGACGTCGTAGGTGGTGGCCAGGTCCGGGTGCGCACTGGCCACCTGCCGCAGGTGGGCCTCCTGCGCGGGCACCGTGTGGTAGCCGCCGTAGAAGGTGTCCCCGGCCAGGCTGCGCTGCTCGGCGGCCGAGGGCAGATCCTTGTAGATCGTGTCGTGCACGGTCGGCTGGTACCCCAGCTGGCGCAGCACGGTGGCCGTGGTCTGGTTGCCCACAACGAAGACCGAGCCGTCACCACCGCTCTCGGCGACGTCGAAACCGGCGGACACCAGTTGGGCGGCCTGGTTTCCGGTGACCGGGACCCGCCACATCAGCGGGGTGTCGTCCCCGGGTGTCGCGGCCGCCGCGCCGCCGAGCACGGCGGCGGGCAACAACAACGCGGTGACTCCGAGTGCGATGCGGAGCAGGGATCGTGGGGCCATGCTGGCTCTCCTCCGACGAGGTCTGACGCGGGCCGGCACGGCGGGACAGTGCGGCGCAGGGTCACCGTACCGGTACGCACAGTGTCCAGCTTCGCAACCGCGCCGCTACCCCCCGATCGTCTGGTTCGCCGCCACGGTCAGGACAGACCGAGGATCTCCGCGGCCCGCTCGCGCATCTCCACCTTGCGGATCTTGCCGGTGACCGTCATCGGGAACTCGTCCACCACGTGCACGTAGCGCGGCACCTTGTAGTGCGCCAGCTTGCCAGCGCAGTACTCGCGGACCACCTCGGCGGTGATCGGCTCGGCCCCGGGCCGCATCCGGATCCAGGCCATCAGCTCCTCGCCGTAGCGCTCGTCCGGCACGCCGATCACCTGCGCGTCCAGCACGTCCGGGTGCGTGTAGAGGAACTCCTCCACCTCGCGCGGGTAGATGTTCTCCCCGCCGCGGATCACCATGTCCTTGATCCGCCCGGTGATGCCCACGTAGCCCTGCTCGTCCATCACGGCCAGGTCCCCGGTGTGCATCCAGCGCGCGGCGTCGATCACCTCGGCGGTCTTGTCGGGCTGGCCCCAGTAACCCAGCATCACCGAGTAGCCGCGGGTGCACAGCTCCCCCTGCTCGCCACGGGGCACGGTCAGCCCGGTGCCCGGGTCGACCACCTTGACCTCCAGGTGCGGGTGCACCCGGCCGACCGTGGACACCCTGCGGTCCACCGAGTCGTCCGCGCGGGTCTGCGTGGACACCGGCGAGGTCTCGGTCATGCCGTAGCAGATGGTCACCTCGCGCATGCCCATCCGGTCGATGACCTGCTTCATCACCTCCACCGGGCAGGGCGAGCCCGCCATGATGCCGGTGCGCAGGCTGGACAGGTCGTAGCTGTCGAACTCGGGGTGGGACAGCTCGGCGATGAACATCGTCGGCACGCCGTACAGGGAGGTGCAGCGCTCGGCCTGCACGGCGTCCAAAGTGGACTTGGGGTCGAACGCCTGCGCCGGGATCACCATGCAGGCGCCGTGCGTGGTGGCGCCGAGGTTGCCCATGACCATGCCGAAGCAGTGGTAGAAGGGCACCGGGATGGCCACCCGGTCCTGCTCGGTGTAGCCGCACAGCTCGCCGACGAAGTAGCCGTTGTTGAGGATGTTGTGGTGCGACAGGGTCGCGCCCTTGGGGAACCCGGTGGTGCCCGAGGTGTACTGGATGTTGATCGGGTCATCGGGTGACAGGGCCGACTGCGCGGCGGCCAGCGCCGCGGGATCCCCCGCGCGACCGGCCTCGACCAGCTCTGTCCACTGTGTACTCCCGATCAGCAGCACGTCGCGCAGGGCGGTGCAGCGCGGGCGCACCTGCTCGATCATGGCCGCGTAGTCGGAGGTCTTGAACGAGGACACGGCGACCAGCGCCACGACCCCGGACTGGTTGAGCACGAACTCCAGCTCGTGCACCCGGTACGCGGGGTTGATGTTGACCAGAATGGCGCCGATCTTGGCCGTGGCGTACTGGACGAACGTCCACTCGGCACAGTTCGGCGCCCAGATGCCGACCCGGTCGCCCTTGCCGATGCCGCGGGCGGCCAGGCCCAGCGCCACGGCGTCGACCTCGGCCTTCAGCTGCGCGTAGGTCCAGCGGCGGCCGGTGGCGTGTTCCACCAGCGCGTCCCGGTCGGGAAAGTGCACGACCGTTCGATCGAAGTTGTCCCCGATGGTGTCGCCGAGCAGCGGCACCTCGGAGGTCCCTGAGGCGTAGGCGGGCAGCGCGACCATCGGACCATCCTGGCCCGCCGGGGTGCGCGCGGCCACCCCCGCTCGGGGGTGTGTCAGAGCTCGACGACCAGGCAGGGCCCGCCGTCGAACAGGCCACCGTCCACAGCGAGCGCCTTGCCCTCCGCGTAGGAGTGCGGTCCGTCCACTTCGGCGGGCTGGATGCCGAGCTGGTCGGCGATGATGCTGTGGCCGTGCACGATCCGGCTGCCGCCGAAGCGGGTCAGCAGCTGGTCGGCGGCATCGGCCCCGGTCGCGCCGCGAAAGGCGTAGCGGGTGGTCATCCGGTGCCAGCAGTCCCACCAGGCGGTGAGGTCGCGCCCGTGCAGCACCCCGCTGACCGCCTCGTTGACCTCCTCGACGGTCTCGCCCCAGTTCAGGTACGCCGTGGTGTCCGAGTGCAGCAACAGGTCCTCACCGACCACGGCCACCACGGGGCGGTCGGTGAGCCAGCGCACGTGCCGGTCGGTGAGCCGGGTCTGGTCGGCGAGCTGGCCGCCGTTGAGGTGCCAGCTGCGGGCGAAGCTGCGGAAGCCGTAGTCGGAGGGCACCGGGGTGTCCCCGAACAGGTGCATGCCCAGCAGCAGCACCTCGTGGTTGCCCAGCAGCGAGTGCACCTGCCCGCCGTCGGTGGTCGCCTCCTCGCCCAGCCGCATGACCAGTTCGATGACCCCGATGCCGTCCGGTCCCCGGTCCACGAAGTCGCCGAGGAACCACAGCCGGTTCCGGCCGCCCGCCCAGTGGCCGTCCCGCGTCACCAGCCCGGCCTCGTGCAGTGCGGCGATCAGCTTGTCGAGGTGGCCATGGACGTCGCCGACCACGTACACCGAATGGTCCCGCTCATCGTCGCTCACGGTGACGACGATAGGCGGTGCCCCGAGCGCGGCGCAGGGCAACCCGGCGAGCGGTGAATGTCCCCCAGCAGGGTGAGTTTCGGCCGCTCTGGCGTACGAGATCAACGAGGTTGGCATCTCACGCCCGTGAGCAAGCACGTGAACACGGACGGTGACGCGGAGCGGGTCGCCGCCGCGCTGGACCAGGCGATGCGCCAGATCAGCACGGAGCGCGACTGGAGCGCCTGGCAGCAGGTGCGGTGGCTGCGGTTACGTGCCGACCTGCTGGACCGGCTGGCCGCCGAGCAGAACGGCGGCCACGGCAGCCTCGCGCGCAGGGCGGAACTGGTACGCGACCGCGCCGAGCGGCTGGCCGACCGGCTCAACGGCGCCCCGCTGGCCAGCGGGGAGACCCCCGTGGTGCGGATGTGGTGCGAGGAGGCCGCCGACCTCTGAAGTGCGTCCCCCACCACTCCTCGGGGGGCGTCCCCAGCTCCAGTCTACCCGCGCCGCCCCCTAGTTGATCTTGCCGAAGATCCACATGTGGACAACTCGGCGCCTGTGGACAACTCGGGTCAGAACGGCTCGCTCGCGCGCCCGACCAGGTCAGCGATGGAGTCGATGACCTTGGTGGGCCGGTACGGGAAGCGCTCCACGGTGTCGGCGCCCGAAATGCCCGAGAGCACGAGGATCGTCTGCAGGCCCGCCTCCAGGCCGGAACGCACGTCGGTGTCCATCCGGTCGCCGATCATCAGCGTGTTCTCCGAGTGGGCGCCCATCGCGCGCAGGGCCGAGCGCATCATCAGCGGGTTGGGCTTGCCCACGTAGTACGGCTCGCGACCGGTGGCCCGCGCGATCAGGGCGGCCACCGAGCCGGTGGCGGGCAGCAGGCCCTCCCGGCTGGGGCCGGTCTCGTCCGGGTTGGTGGCGATGAACCGGGCGCCCGCGTCGACCAGCCGGATCGCCTTGGTGATCGCCTCGAAGCTGTAGGTGCGGGTCTCGCCGAGCACCACGTAGTCCGGGTCGCTGTCGGTCAGCACGTAGCCGATGGAGTGCAGCGCCGTGGTCAGCCCGGCCTCGCCGATGACGTAGGCCGAACCGTTGGGCCGCTGGGTGTCCAGGAACTTCGCGGTGGCCAGCGCCGAGGTCCAGATCGCCGACTCCGGCACGTCCAGCCCGGTGCGCAGCAGCCTGGCCCGCAGGTCGCGCGGGGTGTAGATGGAGTTGTTGGTGAGCAGCATGAACGGCACGGCCTGTTCCCGCAGCTCGGCGAGGAACTTGTCGGCGCCGCTGATGATGTGCTCCTCGTGCACGAGCACGCCGTCCATGTCCATCAGGTAGTTCCAGCTCACGGCCATGACGTCATGATCCCCCGGCCACCGGGTGCAGGGCCACCTCAGTTGCCTTCACGGCCAGCCAGACGCTGCCCCCCGGTTCCAGCGCGAGGTCGGCGACCGAGGCCGGGGTGAGGTCGGCGGCCAGCCCGTCCACCCAGGGCGGCCCGCCGGGCGCGGCCACCGCCCGCAGGCGGATCACGTCCCCGTGCGGCTCCAGCCCGGCCACCACGGCGGGCCACACGTTGCGCGGGCTGCCGTGCGGCCTGGTGGCGTGCACCGCGACCGAGGCGGGGGCGAACACGGCCACCGCGGGCTCGCCCGCCGGGATCGGGTCCTGGCTCAGGCCGGTGACCAGGGTGCCGTCGGGGGCGCGCAGGCCAGCGGGGTCCGCGGTGCCCGCGACCAGGTCCAGCCCGGCGATCCGGGCGGTGAACCGGGTTCGCGGCGTGCCGAGCACCTGCCGGGTGGCGCCCTGCTCCACGAGGCGGCCCTCGGCGAGCACGATCACGCGGTCGGCGAGCACCAGCGCGTCCAGGGGGTCGTGGGTGACCAGCAGGGTGGTGCGCCGGGAGCCGCGCAGCACGCGGCGCAGCATCGCGCGCAGTGCAGGCGCGGCGTCCACGTCCAGTGCGGCGAACGGCTCGTCCAGCAGCAGCAGCTCGGGTTCGGCCGCCAGCGCACGGGCGACGGCCACGCGCTGGGCCTGCCCGCCGGAAAGCTGGCCGGGCCTGCGATCCGCGAACTCGGCGGCGTCCACTTCGGACAGCCAGTGCCGGGCCGCGTCCAGTGCCGCGCGGCGGGCGGTTCCCCGCGAGGTGGGTCCGAACGCGACGTTGGCGAGCACGGTCATGTGCGGGAACAGCAACGGGTCCTGGGCGAGCAGGCCGACACCGCGCCGGTGTGGCGCCAGGTGCACACGCTTGGCGGTGTCGTTGAGCACACGGCCTGACAGCTCGATGCGGCCCCGGTCCGGGCGCAGCAACCCGGCCAGCACGGACAGCAGGGTGGACTTGCCCGCGCCGTTGCCGCCCAGCACGGCGAGCACCTCGCCCGGCCGCACATCCAGCGCGAGCTCAAGGCTGAACTTGTCACGACTTGCCGTGACGTCAAGGGAAAGCTCGCTCATCGCCGCACCTCGCCGACGCTCGGCACAGCGCCTGATGGTTCGCTCACAGGCGCCCCTCCACAGCGCGCGGGCGGGCCACCGCGATGACCACGACGGCCAGCACCACCAGCAGCAGCGACACCGCCACCGCACCGTCCACATCAGACTGGGAGAGCTGGTACACCAGCAGCGGCAGGGTCTGGGTCGTGCCCTGAAGGCTGCCCGCGAAGGTGATCGTGGCGCCGAACTCGCCCAGTGCGCGGGCGAAGGCCAGCACCAGGCCGGATCCCAGCGAGGGCAACAGGAGCGGCACGGTGACCCGGCGGAACACGGTCAGCGGTGCGGCGCCGAGCGTGGCGGCCACGGCCTCGTAGCGCTCCCCCGCCGTGCGCAGCGCACCCTCCAGTCCGATGACCAGGAACGGCATCGCGACGAAGGTCTGCGCGACGACCACGGCGGCGGTGGTGAAGGTCAGCCGCACGCCGAGGGTGGCCTCCAGGAGCTGACCGCCGAACCCGTTGCGCCCCAACAGGTACAGCAGGGCGAGGCCACCGACCACGGGTGGGAGCACCAGCGGCAGCAGCACGATCGCGCGCAGCAGGCGCAGGCCGGGCAACCTGCCCCTGGCCAGCACCACGGCCAGCGGGCCGCCCAGCAGCAGGCACAGCACGGTGGACATCGCGGCCGTGCGCACGGACAGCCACAGGGCGTCCAGCGCGGCGGGCGAGGTGACCAGGGCGGGCAGTTGCCCGAGATCGGACCTGGTCAGCAGGCCGATCACGGGCAGCACCACCAGTCCCAGCGCGATCAGCGCGGGAATCCACAGCAGCTTGGGAAAACCTCGGCTCACGGGGTCTCGAAGCCGACCTTGCCCAGCACCTCGTGGCCCTTGCCGCCGCGCACGAACTCCACGAACTGCTTGGCCAGCGCCGACTGCGGCGCGTTGCGCAGCACGGTGATCGGGTAGTCGTTGACGGCCCTGTCCGCCTCGGGGAACGGGATGCCCTTGACCTTGCTGCCCGCGGAGTTGACGTCGGTGACGTAGACCAGGCCCGCGTCCGCCTCACCGGCCTGCACCTTGGCCAGCACCGTGGTGACGGCGGTCTCCTGGCTGGCCGGGTGCAGGGTGACCCCGGTGGCCTGGGACACCTTCTTCGTGGCCGCGCCACAGGGCACCGGGTCGGCGCACACGACCAGCACGACCCCCGGCTTGGCCAGGTCCGCGAACCCGGCGATGCCCTTGGGGTTGGCGGGCGGCACGGCGATCTCCAGCTTGTTGCGGGCGAACACCTGCGGGGCCCCGTCGTTCAGCCCCGCCTTGACCACCTTGTCCATGTTGGCCTGGTCGGCGGAGGCGAACACGTCGGCGCCCGCCCCGTTGGTGATCTGCTGCACCAGTGCGGCGGAGCCGTCGTAGGAGATCTTCACCGTGACGCCGGGGTGCGCGGCCTCGAACTGGGTCTTGAGCTGGTTGAAGGAGGCGGTGAGCGAGGCCGCGGCCAGCACGGTGACCGTGCCGGTCTGCTGGGTGGCCGTGCTGCTGGGCCCGCTGCCGGTACTCGCCCCGCCGCCGCACCCGGCGAGCAGGGTGGCCGCGGCGCAGACCAGCACGATCGTTCGTTTCACGAACTGCCTCCGGGGGTCTCGATGATCACCTGGGTGGACTTGACCACGGCCACCGCCAGCGAGCCGGGGGCCAGCCCCAGCTCGTGCACCGCCTCGGTGCTCATCAGGGAGACCACCCTGTGCGGCCCGCACTGCATCTCCACCTGGGCCATCACCCGGTCCTGCACGATGGAGGTCACCAGCCCGACGAACCGGTTGCGGGCCGAGCGGCCCACCCCGGACGGGTCGGGCACGGCGGTGGCCTGGGCCCGGGCGAAGGCGGCCAGTTCGGCCCCGTCGACGACCTTGCGCCCCGCGGTGTCGGTGCCCGCGCCGAGTTGGCCGCCGTCGATCCACCGCCGGACTGTGTCATCACTCACACCGAGCAGTACCGCCGCCTCGGCGACGCGGTAGCTGGGCGGTTCGGGTCGAGTCACACAGGGCAGCCTAATCCCGCATCCGCGGTTCAGAAACAATTGTGCCGCCGCAGATGCGGATCGGTGATCTAGTCGAGTTCGCCGACCCTGGTGACTTCCTCGCGCATCGACTCGTTGACCTCGCTGAGATACGCGTGAATGACCTCGCGCTGCTCAGGGCTGTAGTGCGAGAGCACCCGCTCGACCATCTCGCTGACCCCCTTGAACAGCGGGGCGAAGCGCTCCTCGTTGACCGGGGTCACCTCGACGAGCACCTTGCGCCGGTCGTGCGGGTCGCGCACGCGGCGCACGAAACCGGCCCGCTCCAGCCGGTCGATGACCCCGGTGACCGCCCCGGTGGACAGCCCCGACAACTCCGCGATGCGCCCGGCCGTGAGCGGCCCGCCCCCGCGAAGTGCCAGGTCAAGGCACTTGTGGTCGGTGGCGGACAGGCCGAGCTTCTCGGCGATGCGGGAGTGGAACATCACCGTCACCGCACTGCCGTCCCTGCCCAGCGCGGAGAACCGTTCCATGTCCTCCTGGCTGACCGGGTAGACCGGTCGGGCCTGCGTCGCGTCCGACATCGCCACCACCCTGACCAACTTAGTTGCTAAGACACTCTGCCGTGAAGACATAGTAACCGCTGAACGGCGTTCCGCGGCGGTCCAGCGTAGTGGGACCGGTGCCGGGCGGGTCACACCGACCGAGAGTGCGATTACCCTGGAAAGCACGATGGCACCTGTTGAACTCGGATTGCCCGGTGTGCGGCGCACGCCCTCGACTGAGGCACGCCCGCAGGACGATCGCCTCATCGACACCTTCGGCCGGGTGGCCACCGATTTACGCGTGTCGCTGACCGACCGCTGCAACCTGCGCTGCACCTACTGCATGCCCGCCGAGGGCCTGGACTGGCTGCCCGGTCCCGACCTGCTCACCGGCGCCGAACTGAGCCGCCTGATCGGCATCGCGGTGCACCGGCTGGGCGTGCGGGAGGTCCGGTTCACCGGCGGGGAGCCGCTGCTGCGCAAGGACCTGGCCGAGGTGCTGGCGGCCACCGCCGCGCTGGACCCCAGGCCGAGCACCTCGTTGACCACCAACGGGATCGGGCTCGCCCGCAGGGCTGCCGAGCTGCGGGCCGCCGGGCTGGACCGGATCAACGTCTCGCTGGACACCCTGCGCCCCGACCGGTTCGCGGCGATCACCCGCCGGGACCGGCTCGCCGACGTGCTGGCGGGCATGGCCGCGGCCAGGGACGCGGGGCTGACCCCGGTGAAGGTCAACAGCGTGCTGTTGCGCGGGGTCAACGAGAACGAGGCGCCCGAACTGCTGCGGTACTGCCTGGACCAGGGCTACCAGCTGCGGTTCATCGAGCAGATGCCGCTGGACGCCCAGCACGGTTGGCGACGCTCGGACATGGTGACCGCGCAGGAGATCCTCGCCTTGCTGGGCAAGGAGTTCGAGCTGACTCCGATGTCCGAGCGGCGCGGTGCGGCGCCGGCCGAGCGCTGGCTGGTCGACGGCGGACCGGCCACCGTCGGCGTGATCGCCTCGGTCACCCGGCCGTTCTGCGCCGCCTGCGACCGGACCCGGCTGACCGCCGACGGCGCGCTGCGCACCTGCCTGTTCGCCACCACCGAGACCGACCTGCGCGGCCCGATGCGCGCGGGCGCCGACGACGAGGAACTGGCCGAGCTGTGGCGGATCGCCATGTGGGGCAAGGCGAAGGGCCACGGCATCAACGACGACGGGTTCACCCAGCCCGACCGGCCGATGAGCGCTATCGGAGGATGACGCGATGGTTCTGAACGTGCGCTATTTCGCGGGCGCCAAGGCAGCGACCGGGATCGGGGACGAGGACTTCCCGCTGCACCCGGAGTCCACTGTGGACGACGCGCTGCGCATGATCACCGAGCGGCACGGCTCGGCGGTGGCCAGGGTGCTGCCAGCGTGCAGCCTGCTGCTGGACGGCATCGCCGTGCACGACAAGGGAATCCGCCTCGCCAGTGGTCAGCAGCTGGACGTGCTGCCGCCCTTCGCGGGCGGCTGAGGCTCAGCTCGCCAGCGCGGCGCGGATCCGCTCGGCCCAGGCCATCGCGTTGCCGTCCAACATCTTCAGCGCCGTCTGCAGGTAGCTGGTGGCCAGCTCCTCCTCGCCACGCGCCCGGTGCACCTTGGCCAGGGCGTGGATGGACCACGCCTCACCGATCGGGTTGCCGACCTCGCGGTAGATCTCCAGCGCGTCCACCGCGTAGCCGTGAGCCTGCTCGGTGTCCCCGCGCAGCAGCAGCAAGTGCGCCACCAGCAACGAGGTCCGCGCCTCGTACAGCCGCAGGCTCTTGGCCCGCGCCAGGTCCAGCGCTGTCCTGGCCTGCTCCAGGCCCTCGGCCAGCCTGCCCACCGCGGGCAGGGCCATCGCCATGCCGATCTGCACCCGCAGCTCGGTGCGCGGGTGCCGGATCTCGCCGATGACCTCGACGGCCTCCTCGAAGCACTCCATGGCCTCGGCGTAGCGCCCGGTGGAGTGCCAGGTCATACCCAGCACGGCCAGGCTCATCGCCTCGCAGCGCCGGTTCCCGGTGCGGCGCGCCGTGGTCAGCGCCTCGTGCGCGTGCTCGAGCGCGAGGTCGGCCTGCGCGGTCAGCTGGTAGGCGCTGGCCAGTCCGTGCAGCGCCTCGACCGTCTCGTTGATCTTGCCGAGGGCACGGAACTTCGCCAGCGCCTCGGTGAACCGCTCGATCGCGGCCAGCGGACTGCCCCGCTCCAGCAGTGCCGCGCCGAGGTTGGCCAGGCTGGTCGCCTCGCAGTTGGACAGCCCGGCCTCCCCGCACAGCTCGGCCGCCCGCGAGGAGTACTCGATGGCCTCGGCCAGCCTGCCCAGTTCCAGGTGCACGAAGCCGAGGTTGCCGTGGGTCACCACCGCGGTCTCCCGGAACCCGGCGTGCCTGGCCACCTCCAGCGAGGCCTCCAGGTGCTCGGTGGCCTCGGCGAACTGGCCCAGTTCGATGTGCGCGGCGCCCAGGTTGTTCAGCGCGGCGGCGATGCCGTCCTCGGCGCCGACCTCCCGGTAGGCGGCCAGCGCCGCGGAGAAGCAGCCGATCGCCTCGTCGTGCTGGTCCAGGTTCCAGTGCGCCGTGCCGAGGTTGTGCAGCATCGCGGCCTCGGCGCGGCGGTCCCGGCCGCGGCGGGCCACCGACAGCGCGGCGTTGGCCGAGGCGAACCAGTCCACGTTGTGCCGGTTGGACAGGAAGTAGCCGCGCAGCGAGTCGGTGATCCGCACGGCGTGCTCGGCCATGTCCTGCCGCGCCGCGTGGCCGATGGCCGCGACCAGGTTGGCCCGCTCGGCGTCCAGCCACTCGGTGGCCTCGGCCACGTCGGCGAAGAGGGCGGCCCGCTGGGCGGGGTCCCTGGGCGGCAGGCGCAGCAGGTCCGGGTGCACCACCCGGGCCGCCGCACCGGCCGCGTCCAGGTAGTGGTCGAACAGCCTGCCCACGGCGGCCTCCCGCTCCGCCGTGGTGTTCTCCTCGTGGTCGCGCTGCGAGGCGTAGAGCCGGATCAGGTCGTGGAACTGGTAGCGGCCCGGGCTGTGCTGCTGCACCAGGTGCACCGCGGCGAGCTGGTCGAGCAGCCCGGCCGCCTCACCCGGTGAGCAGGCGACCAGCGCCGCGGCGGCCGGTGCGGTGAAGTCCGGCCCCGGAACCAGGCCCAGTGCCCGGAACAACTCGCGGGACTTGGCGTCCAGGGTCGTGTACGACAGGTCGAACGCCGCACGAACGGCCGTGCCCTCGTCCCCGTCGATGCTGAGCACCGCCAGCCGGTTGCCGTTGCGCAGCTCGGCGACGTAGTCCTCGATGCCCGAGGGCAGGGCCTTGGCCAGGTTCGCCGCCGCGATCCGCAGCGCCAGCGGCAAATGCGCGCACAGGGCGGCGAGTTCGGCCGAGCTGCCCTCGGCACGGCCCGTCCCGGTGCCCAGCACCGCGTCGAGCAGCGCCAGGGACTCGCTGGGGGCCAGCGGTTCCAGCACGACCGTTCGTGCACCGGGCAGCTGGGCCCGCACGCGCAGGTCGTTGCGGCTGGTCACCAGCACCGCGCAGCCCGGCCCCGCGGGCAGCGCCACGCGGACCTGCTCGGCGGTCGCCGCGTTGTCCAGCACCACCAGCATGCGCTTGTCGGACACCAGCGCGCGGAAGGTCGCCGCCTGGTGGTCCACCTCGATCGGGATCTGCTCCGGCGGCACGCCCAGCGCGCGCAGGAACCGGGACAGCACCTGTGCCGTGCTCAGCGCGGGCCCCAGCGCGTAGCCGCGCAGGTTCACGTAGAGCTGGCCGTCCGGGAAGCGTGCCCGCAGCCGGTGCGCCACGTGCACCGCCAGCGCCGTCTTGCCCACGCCGGGCGGGCCCACGAACACCACCGGGCCGGTCACCGAACCCTGGTCGAACGCCTGGACCAGGCCGTCCACCAGTTCCGTGCGGCCCACGAAGTCCGGGATGTCGGCGGGCAGCTGGGACGGGAAAACGACCGGTCGTGCGGTTTCCGGCTGGACCGGGGCGAGCAGCTCCGGGGCGTTGGTCAACATGCCCTGGTGCAGCCTGCGCAGCTGCTCACCGGGGTCGATGCCCAGCTCCTCGGCGAAGTGCCTGGCCACCGACTGGTACGCGGCCAGGGCCTCGGCCTGCCGCCCGCCCCGGTACAGCGCGAGCATCAGCTGCGCCCAGAACCGCTCCCGGGTCGGGTGCTTGGCCGTCAGGGACTGCAACTCCGCGATCAGCTCGGTGTGCCTGCCGCGCCGCAGTTCGATGTCGATGCGCCGCTCAAGCACCTGCAGGTGCTGCTCCACCAGTTGCGGAACCACGTTGCGCTGCAAGGAGTCCGAGGGCACGTCGGCCAGCGGGGCACCCCGCCACAGGCGCAGCGCCGCGTCCAGGGCCTCCGCCGCGGCGGCCAGGTCACCCGCGTCGGTGGCCCGCGCACCCTCGGCCGTCAGCTGGCGGAAGCGCTCCAGGTCGACCGCACCCGGTGGCACGTCGATGTAGTAGCCCTCCGGCGCCGTGCGCACCAGGTCCGGGTCGCCCAGCGCCTGGCGCAGTCGCAGCACGTAGGTCTGCAACGTGCCCTTGGCCCTCGCTGGCGGGTCGTCCGCCCACAGCCGCTCGACCAGCGCCTCCACCGGGACCACCCGGTTCGCGCGCAGCAGCAGGGCCGCCAGCAGGGTGCGGTGCTTGGCCGCCCGGATCGGCACCGGCTGCCCCGACAGCGAGACCTCCAACGGCCCGAGGATCCGGAAGCGCACGTCACCGGGCACGCTCGGCTCCTCTCCGTCAGCGAAGTGTCAGGCCCAACAGACTAGGAGCCTTGTTCACTGTCCTCTAGCAAATCCGGTCAAGCCGTGTCTTTCGGTATCTGCCCGACAGACACGCCGAGTTGCCCCGAACTCACCGGCAGCCCCCGAGGGAGCCCTGCACCTCGCCGCCCTGGGGCACGCCGAGTTCCTCGAACAGGGCCAGCGCCTGGTTCCAGCACGATCGTGCGTTTTCCTGTTCCCCGCTGGCGCGGTGCACCTCGGCCAGCACGCACAGGGTTCGGGCGGACCAGATCCGCAGGCTGTGCGACTCGTGCCAGTGCAGGGCCTGGGTGGCCATGTCCAGGGCGGCGGCGTGCTGGCCCAGTGCGAGCCGGGCCTGTGCGGCGACGAGCTTGGCGCGGCCCAGGCGCAGACCGAGGTCGAACTCCTCGGCGACGACCACGGCGCGCTGGGCCTCGTGCAGCGCCAGCTCGGGAGCACCGAGGTCGAGGTGGTCGCGGGCCACGCCGGTCAGGCAGGACACCCAGGTGTCGCGGCTGTCGTGCTCGGTGGAGGCGGCCAGCGCCTTCTCGTGCAGCTCAAGGGCTTCGGCCGCGCGGCCGACCTCGACGTACATGTCGGCCAGGTGCACCAGCAGGTCCACGTCGTCCTTGGCGTGGCTGCCCCCGGTGTCCTCGGCGAGGCGCCGCCGCGCGATGGCGATCGCCTCGTCCCGCCGGCCCAGGTCGAACCAGACCTTGGCCACGTCGTCCCAGATGTGCCGGTCGTCCAGCGCGTCCTCCTGGTCGCGGGCGACGACCCACTCGATGTACTGCTGGGCCCGGCCGTACTCCCCCATCTCCCGCGCCAGGTAGAGCAGGCTGCGCATGCAGGCGAGTTCCCCGTGGTACACACCGAGTTCGGCACAGATCCCGCGCGCCTCGGTCAGCAACTCGAAGGCGGGACCGGTCTGCGCCAGGGTCAGGTGCACGTTGCCCAGGTTGAGCATCACCGAGGCGCGCATGATCGGACTGCCGTGCTGCCGCGCGAGTTCCAGCGCGCGCTCGAAGTGCGGCTGGCACTCTCGCAGGCGGCCCAGCTCCCACAGCGCGATGGCCAGGTTGATCAGCGCGGCGCGCTCGGCGTCGGGCCACTGCCTTGTCGAGTAGACGGCCAGGCTGGACTTGTACTGCTCCACGGCCTCGCGGTAGTGCGCGGTGCTCCAGTGCAGGGCGCCCAGGTTGTAGCGCATCGCGGCGCGCAGCAGCACGTCCGGCTCCCGCGCGGCGGCGGCCAGGGCGGTGCGCGTGATCAACTCCCATTCGGCGACCAGCGGCCGGGCGTAGAAGAAGCCGCGCAGGTCGTCGACGATCCGGCAGGCGATCCGGGTGCGGCCGTGCTCGCAGCAGTGCCGGACGAGTGCGACGAGGTTGGCCAGCTCCGCGCCGATCCAGTCCAGGGCCGCCGGGCGGGAGTCGAAGGGCGCGGGCAGGTCCATCGGCTCCGGCAGCAGGCTCGTGCTCTCCGGGCTGATCACCAGCGCGGCGGCGGCCACCACCGTGCGGTAGTGCTCGTGGACCCGGCTCAGCGCGGCCTCCCGCTCGGCGCCCTGCTCGTCGGTGTACGAACGGTCGTGCGCATAGCTGCGCAGCAGATCGTGCAGCTGGTAGCGGCCCGGCTCGGGCTCGGCGACCAGGTGGCCGGCCCACAGCCTGCGCAGCCCGCCGACGGCGTCGGTGTCCCCGGTGAGCACGTTGGCCACGGCCGCCGTGAAGTCGGCGCCGGGCAACAGCCCCAGCAGCCGGAACAACCGCTGGTCGGCGGGTTTCTGTGCCTGGTAGGACAGGTCGAAGGCGGTGCGGACGGCGAACTGCTCATCACCCTCCACGGCCAGCGCGGACAGGCTGTCCTCGTCCCGCAGCAAGGTCAGGTAGGAGGCCATGTCCGGGTAGGCCATGGTGGCCACGTTCGCACCGGCGATGCGCAGTGCCAGCGGCAGGTGCGCACACCGGCTGGCCAGCTCGTCGATCTCACCCTCGTCCACCGGACCGACCATTCGTGCGAGCAGTTCCCGCGACTCGTCCGGGGCCAGCTCGGCGACCTCCAGGGCCAGCGAACCGTTGGGGGCGGCCAGTTCCGGCATGTGGTCCCGGCTGGTGACCAGCGCGGCGCAGCCCGGTGCGGTGGGCAGCAACCGGGCCACCTGCTCGGGGTCGGCCGCGTTGTCCAGGACGACCAGCAGCCTGCGATCGGCCACCAGGCTGGTGTAGCTGTGGGTCAGCGGGCCGAGGCCGACCGGCACCTCGGAGTCGGGCATGCCCAGCGCGCGCAGGAACCGGGACAGCACCTGCTCAGTGCTCTGCGCCGCCTCGGTCGAGTACCCGCGCAGGTCCACGAACAGCTGCCCATCCGGGAAGTGCGCCCTGGCCAGGTGCGCGGCGTGCACCGCCAGCGCGGTCTTGCCCACACCGGGCGGACCTGTCAGCACGACCGTTCGTACACCTAGTTCGGTGACGATCCGATCGGTCAGCTCGCGCCGGCCCACGAAGTCGATGACGTTGGAAGGCAGCTGGGCGGGCACGACCACTGCGGTGAACCGCTCGTGCAGTTGCTGGAGCTCCACACCTGGGTCGATGCCCAGTTGGTCGGCGAGGTGCGTGGCCACGGTCTGGTAGGCGCGAATCGCCTCGGCGCGGCGACCGGCCCCGTCCAGCGCACGCATCAGATGCGCCCACAGCCGTTCCCGGCTCGGGTGCTCGGCGGTGAGCTCGCGCAACCAGTCGACCAACTCGGAGTGCCGCCCCAGCGCCAATCCGGCCGCGGCGCGCAGTTCCACGGCGAGCAGGTGCTCCTCCGCCACGGCCTCGACCGCGGGAGAGTTGAGCGCCACGTCGGCGAGCATCGGCCCGCGCCACAAGGCCAACGCCTCGGTGAGCAGGTCCCACGCGAGGGCGTCCTGCGCCGACCGGGCCCGCTCCACCAGCTCGCGGAAGCGGTGCAGGTCCAGTCCATCCTCGGGCACGTCCACCGCGTATCCGCTCGGCGCCGTGCGCACACCCACCTCAGGTCCGAGCAACCGCCGCAGCCGCATCACGTAGGTGCGCAGGGTGTTGCGGGCGCCCGCGGGCGGGTCCTCGCCCCACAGGTGGTGCACCAGCTCGCCCGGCTCCACGACCTGGTTGGCGTTGAGCAGCAGCACGGCGAGCAGCACGCGGTGCTTGGCAGCGGGCACCTCAACCACGCGGCCGTCGACCACCACCTCCAAGGAACCGAGCACCCCGAAGTAGGCGGTCACGTCTGCTCCTTCAACCCCATCTCCGCGAACAGTGCATCGGACTGACCGCGGTACACCGCCGCGGTCACGTGATCATCCGTTGCTTCGCGCACTTTCGCCAGCTCTCCGAGCGCCCTGGCTTCCCATAGTCTCAACCCGGTGCGCCGGAACAGGCTCAACGCGTGCTCCGCGTGCACCCCGGCGGTGACGTGTTCGGCCCGGATCAGGTGGGCCTGCGCCACCGCGAGCAGCCCGTGGCCCTCGTAGAGCAGCAGCTGGTGGCGCCGGGACACGCTGACCGCCGACCGCGCGCAGTCCAGCCCCTGTTCGGAACCGCCCAGCGCGTAACCGAGCCCGATCAGCGCCTGCACCTCGCCGACCCGGAACTCCGCCTGCCTGCTCAGCCGCAGCGCCTCGCGGTGGCTGGCCACCGCCTCACCGCTGCGACCGGCCAGCCGCTGGGCCTGCCCGAGCGTGTTCATCGCGGCGATGCGGCACTGCACCATGCCGGGACGCGATGCCAGCTCCAGCGCGGCGCCGACCAGCTCGAACGCCTCGTCCAGCCGTCCGAAGTCCAGGTGCACCTGGGCCATCGCCTCCAGCAGGCCGGACTCGGCGTCGGGCATGCCCAGCCTGCGGCTGAGCGCCACGCCGTCGGAGAAGTACTGCTCCATCGGCTCGAAGCAGCCCAGGTCGCGCGAGTACTGCATCAGGTTGGACAGGCAGGCCAGCTCGCCGTGCTCGATGCCGAACTGGGCGCAGATCGCGCGCGCCCTGGCCAGGTAGGCCAGGCCGTCCTCGGTCTGGCCCAGCGTCATGCGCACCAGCCCGAGGTTGAGCAGGACCGGGGCCTGCCTGGCCGGTTCGGCGTGCTCCTGGGCGATGTCCAGCGCCTCGGCGAACCTGGTCGCGGCCCCGGCGAGGTCACCGGTCTCCAGCAGGGCGATGGCCAGGTTGGTCAGCGCCGAGTACTGGCCGTCGGTGCGGCCGTGCCTGCGGAAGATCTCCAGCGCGCGGGTGGAGCGCTGCGCCGCCTCGCCCGCGCGCCCCATGCTCCAGTCCAGCGCGCCGATGCTGTGGTGCATGGCGGCCTCGGCGACCTCGTCCCCCGCCCGCACCGCCGCGTCCAGCGCGACCACGGCGACGGTGTGCCACACGGAGGTCAGCCGCTGCACGTAGAAGAAGACCCGCAACGCGTCGACCAGCTGCCAGGCCACCCGCTTCGGCTCGTTCGCGGCGGCGTGCTGCACGAGGGCGACCAGGTTGGACAGCTCGCTGCTGACCCACTCCAGTGCCTGCTCGCGACTGCCGAACCGGGGCGCCGACGTGGGTTCGGGCTGGTCGACCAGCCGGGGGATCTCGGGGCCGAGCAGCCGGGCGGCCTCGTTGGCCAGCAAGAGGTTGTGGGCGAGCAGCCGGTGCACGGCCGCCTGCCTGGCCGACGGCTCGTCCTCGGCGGCCGACCGTTCGTGCGCGTAGGCGCGCAGCAGGTCGTGCAGCTGGTAGCGGCCCGGTGTCGGCGCCTGCACGAGGTTCGCCGACAGCAGGCGGTCGAGCAGCCTGCGGGCCTGGTCGTGCTGCACCTCCAGCAGTGCGGCCAGCGCGTCGGGGGTGCAGTCGGCGCACGGGATGAGCCCGAGCAAGCGGAAAACCTGTTGTGCCTGCACGGTCAGCGCCTCGTAGGACAGGTCGAACGCGGCCCGCACCGTGACGGTCTCGTCGCCCTCGGCGGACAGCTCGGCGAGCCGGTTGCCCTCGCGCAGTTGCGCGACCTGGTCGGCCAACTGGGGTTCGCCGCCGCCGAGCAGGTTGGCCGCGGCGATGCGCAGCGCCAGCGGCAGGTGCGTGCACAGCTCGGCCAGCTCGCTCGCGGCCTCGGGCTCGGCGAGCACCGCCTGCCTGCCGACCATGCGCTCCAGCAGTGCGCTGGACTCCTCCGGGGCGAGCGCGCCGACCTGGAGTTGGCGCGCGCCCTGCGCCGCGACCAGTCCGCGCATCGCGTCGCGGCTGGTCACCAGCACGGCGCAGCCGGGGTCGCCCGGCAGCAGTTGCCGCACCAGCGGGGCGTGCGCCGCGTTGTCCAGCACGATCAGCATGCGCCGCCCGGTGAGCAGCGAGCGGTAGGTGGCCGACTGCTCGTCCTCGTCGGCGGGCACGGCCTCCGGGGCGACCCCCAGCGCGCGCAGGAACCGGGCCAGCACCTGCCCCGCGCTCAGCGCGGGCCCGCGCGCGTAGCCGCGCAGGTCGACGAACAGCTGGCCGTCCGGGAACAGCGCCTTCACCTGGTGCGCCAGGTGTACGGCCAGCGCGGTCTTGCCGATACCCGGCGGACCGGTCAGCAGCACGACCGGGGTGGCCTGCGGGGGCGGGTCGGTGGCCAGCTGTTCGCGGATCCGCCGCAGCAGTTCGGCGCGACCCACGAAGTTGATCACATCGGGGGGCAGCTGCGCGGGCACCGAGGCCGTGGACTGCTTGGCGGGCAAGGGAGTGAGCAGAGCCGGGTCGTCGGACAGCACGGCCTGGTGGGCGGCGGTCAGCTCGGCGCCGGGGTCGACCCCCAGCTCCTCGGCGAGGTAGTCGTACACCTCTCTATATGTGTGCAGCGCGTCCGCGCGCCTGCTGCTGCGGTACAGGGCGATCATCAGGTGCGCGGCGAGCTGCTCGCGGGCCGGGTTCTCGGCGACCAGCTCGCGCAGTTCCGGCACGAGCTCGGCGTGCCGCCCGAGCCGGAGCCCGACCTCGGCGCGCCGTTCCCGCGCGTGCAGCAGCTCCTCGTCCAGCCGGATGATCTCGTTGTGCCGCAAGGAATCCATCGGGGTGTCGGCCAGTACGGGCCCGCGCCACAGTGCGAGCGCCCCGGTGAGCAGGGACCAGGCGGACTCGTCCTCGGCCGAGCGCGCCCGGCCGACCAGTTCCCGGAACCGGTCCGCGTCCAGCGCGCCCGGCGGCACGTCGATCGCGTAGCCGTCCGGGGCGGTGCGCAGCACGGCGGCCTCGCCCAGGGACTGCCGCAGCCGCATCACATAGGTCCGCAGCGTGTTGCGCGCCCCGGCGGGCGGGCGCTCACCCCAGAGGCAGCCGATCAGCTCACCGGCGGGCACCACCTGGTTCGCCCTCAGCAGAAGGGCAGCCAGCAGGGCGCGCTGCTTCGCGGCGGCCACGACGACCGGTCTACCGCCCACTCGGACTTCCAGTGGGCCGAGTACGCGGAACTCGATCTCGGTGCTCATCGAGTTCCTCTCACGCGGGGCCGCCGAGGTCAGACTAACGCCCTTCGGGAGCACACTTGCTGAATCGATTCATGACCCCTTCGAGCGGTCCGCGTACGCGCCGACACCTTTGCGCAAACCGGTGTTCATTCGGGCTAAACCACGTGACCCAGGACTCACGTTGGGTGATCGATCTCGACTTGGAAACGGCCAGATAACGACGATCTGACCAGCGGAAATACCCAAGATCGAGCCAGGTTGCGCCGCGTTACTATGACGACGGTCACAACGCGGAAGGTTTGGGATTCCCGCTGCGGTTACGTACGGTCGCTTCTCGGTTGGACCCGACCAACCACGCACCACCCGCAGAGCCGAAGCGCCAAACCCTGTTCGGCGGCTCAGCGGACACAACCCCGAGCGAAAGACAACTACCGAACAGGGGCGGGGGAACCACCCCTTGGGCGCCCGAGAACCGCCCTTGGGGATGCAGTCGGTGTGCACCTTGCACCGGACGGCGCGCGCGTGAGGCGTGCGTCGACCCAACGAGATCGATAGCGCAGGCGCTGTAGGCGAGAGGTCAATGAGCTCTTACCGTGGCAAGCACCGCAAGCAGTCCAGCGCCGCTCGTACCGTGACCCAGGTCGCCCTGGCTGGTGCGATCGTCGCCGCCCCGATGACCATCGCGGCGGGCACGGCTCAGGCTGACAGCCTGAACTGGGACGCGGTTGCGCAGTGCGAGAGCAGCGGCAACTGGGCGATCAGCACCGGCAACGGCTTCTACGGCGGCCTGCAGTTCACGGCCAGCACGTGGCGTGCCTACGGTGGTGGCGCCTACGCCCCGACTGCCAACGGTGCGACCCGTGAGCAGCAGATCGCGGTGGCCGAGCGCGTCCTGGCCAGCCAGGGCCCCAACGCGTGGCCGAACTGCAGCAGGCGCGGCGGCACCGCGTCCGCTCCGCGCCAGCAGGCCCCGGCTCCGGCCCCCAGGAAGGCCGCTCCGGCCCCCAAGCAGCAGGCTCCGGCCCCCAAGGCCGCCGCCCCGCAGCAGGCCCCGGTCCTCGGCGGCAACGGCGACTACACCGTGGTCGAGGGCGACACCCTGTCCACCCTGGTTCAGAAGCTGAACCTGAAGGGCGACTGGCAGGACCTGTACAACAAGAACAAGGACGTCATCGGCAGCGACCCGAACCTGATCCTGGTGGGTCAGAAGCTCGCCACCAAGTGACGCCGCGATCGGCCGGGACACGCCTTCGGGCGGGTTCCGGCCGATTGGCGTCCCCGCGGGCGTTCAGGGCAGGTTGACCCATTCCTCGCTGCCATCGCTGAACTGCTGGCGCTTCCACACCGGCAGCCGCAGCTTGACCTCGTCCACCAGGTCGGCGCAGGCCAGGAACGCCTCCTTGCGGTGGGCCGCCGACACGGCGCAGGCCAGCGCGGCGTCCCCGATCGCCAACTGGCCGATCCGATGGCTGACCGCCACCGCGCGCACCCCGGGGTGACGGGCCGCCACCGAGGCCGCGACCTCGGCGATGATCGATCCGGCAGTAGGGTGCCCGCTGTACTCCAGTTCATCCACGGATCGACCGTGATCGTGGTCACGCACGACACCGGCGAAGGACACGACGGCCCCGGCCGCCCGGTGGGAGACCAACTCGGCGTGCTCGTCGACCGAGATCGGCGACTCGGTGACCTCCGCCCGCACCACGACCGCGGGCTCACCGGCCGCCTGGGGCGCCGGCACGTGGTCCCCGCCGTGCAGCTGCTGCACCGCGTGGTCGAGCACCCCGTCGAGCACCGCGAGCCCGTCCTTCACGCCACCGGTCGATCCGGGCAGGTTGACCACCAGCGTGCGCCCCGCCACACCCGCCAGCCCGCGTGACAGCACCGCGGTCGGCACCTGGGGCAGGCCAGCGGCCCGGATCGCGTCGGCCAGGCCGGGCACCTCGTAGTCCAGCAGCGGGCGGGTGACCTCCGGCGTGTGGTCGGTGGGCGTGAGCCCGGTACCGCCCGTGGTGATCACCACAGCGACCTGCTCGCCCAGGGCGGTACGCAGCGCCTGGGCCACCGGCTCCCCGTCGGCCACCACCACCGGCTCACCCGGCTCGTAGCCGCGTTCGGCCAGCCAGGTCGTGATCAGCGGCCCGGTGCGGTCCGGGTACACCCCGGTGGCCGCCCGGGTCGAGGCCACCACAACACGTGCCTGCTTGCTCATCGGTCCTCCGGACGGGTCCAGGTGCCGGTCTTGCCACCCTCCTTGCGCTCGACCCGCACCGCATCCAGCACTGCGGCCGGGTCCACCGCCTTGACCATGTCGTGCAGGGTGAGCCCGGCCACGGTCACGGCGGTCAGCGCCTCCATCTCGACCCCGGTGCGGTCGGTGGTCTTCACCGTGGCGGTGATGCGCACCTCGTCCACACCGGGGTCCAGCTCCACCTTGACCCCGGTCAGCGCGATCGGGTGGCACAGCGGCACCAGGTCGGGCGTTCGCTTGGCGCCCATGATGCCCGCGATCCTGGCCGTGGCCAGGGCGTCCCCCTTGGGCAGGCCGTCCGAACGCAGGAGGTCGAGCACCTCGGCGGTGGTGCGCAGCACACCGGTGGCCACCGCGACCCGTGCGCCCGGCTGCTTGCCGGAGACGTCGACCATGCGCGCCGCGCCACTGGCGTCGACGTGGCTGAGCTCACTCACGCGGCGATGCTAGTACGGAGTCCCGCGCCCGACGACGGACTTGGACACCGCACTAGTTCTCCCCGATGGCGGCCTTGCGCACGGCATCGGCCACCGCGGGCGCCACCGCCGAGTCGAACACGCTGGGCACGATGAACGAGGCGTTGAGCCGCTCGGGCTCCACCACGTCGGCGATCGCGTTCGCGGCGGCCACCAGCATCGTGTCGGTGATCGTGTTGGCGTGCGCGTCGAGCAGACCGCGGAACACCCCGGGGAAGGCCAGCACGTTGTTGATCTGGTTCGGGTAGTCGCTGCGGCCGGTGGCCACGATCGCGGCGTGCTGCTGGGCCTCCACCGGGTCGATCTCCGGGTCCGGGTTGGCCAGTGCGAACACCACGGCGTCGGAGTTCATGGTGGCCACCTGCTCGGCGCCGAACAGGTTGGGGGCCGAGACGCCGATGAACACGTCCGCGCCGACCAGTGCCTCGTGCAGGCTGCCGGAGCGGCCCTCGACATTGGTGCAGGAGGCGATCTGCTCCAGGTTGGAGTCCAGGTTGTCCCGGCCGGAGTGCACGATGCCGTGGATGTCCACGGCCAGCACGTCCGCGGGCTTCTGGTGCAGCAGCAGGCGGATGATCGCCGAACCCGCGGCGCCGACCCCGCAGACCACGATCTTGCACTTGCCGATGTCCTTGCCCACCACGCGAAGCGCGTTGCGCAGCGCGCCGACCACCACGATGGCGGTGCCGTGCTGGTCGTCGTGGAAGACCGGGATGTCCAGCTTCTCGCGCAGGCGCGCCTCGATCTCGAAGCAGCGCGGGGCGGCGATGTCCTCCAGGTTGATGCCGCCGTACACCGGGGCGATCAGCTCCACCGCGCGGATGATCTCCTCGGTGTCCTGGGTGTCCAGGCACACCGGCCAGGCGTCCACCCCGGCGAACTTCTTGAACAGGGCGGCCTTGCCCTCCATCACCGGCAGCGCGGCGGCGGGGCCGATGTTGCCCAGGCCCAGCACGGCCGAGCCGTCGGTGACCACGGCCACGGTGTTGCGCTTGATGGTCAGGCGGCGGGCGTCCTCGGGGTTGGCCGCGATCGCCTGGCAGACCCGGGCCACGCCGGGGGTGTAGGCACGGGAGAGGTCGTCGCGGTTGCGCAGGGCGACCTTGGAGCTGACCTCGATCTTGCCGCCGAGGTGCACCAGGAAGGTCCGGTCGGAGACCTTGCGCACCACCACGTCCGGCAGCACGCTCAGCGCCGCGGTGATGTCCTTGGCGTGGTTCTCCGACATCGCGTTGCAGGTGATGTCGAACACCACACCGTCCGGGTGGGACTCGACGACGTCGAAGGCGGTGATCACGCCGCCGACCCTGCCGACCGCACTGGTCAGGTCGCCGGCCGCGCTCGCGGAGGGCGGTGCCTCGACTCGGATCGTGATCGAGTACCCGGGGCCGGGGACCGGCATCGCTTCCTCCTGCTTGCAGTACCGCTGAAGAGGCAACGAGCCTAGTCCGGGGCTATTTGCGGAACGCGGGCGGCTCGGAAGCGGTGCGGGCCGCCCGCCCGCCACTCACCTGTTGATCTCGGTGACCGGGTGCTCGTAGGGCAGCGCGTCCACCTCGACCGGGAAGGTCAGCTCACCGAAGGGCGAGAGCGCGCCCTGGCGGTCGGAGGCGAGCTCACTGACCGGGTGCTCGCCCTCGGGGACGGGCGGCCAGGTGGGGTCGATGCGCTCGGGGCGGGCCTTCGCCACTGTTCCTCCTCGATAGCGGGTTCGGGATAAACCTAGTGTGCCCGACGCTACTGGCAGCTCACAGCTACCGTGGTGCACGATGGCCGGCCTCTCACTCGCGGACTGGTTGCGCGCACAGGACGACGACACGCTCGTCGCGCTGCTGCGCGCCCGCCCCGACCTCGCGACCCCCGCCCCCGCCGACACCGCCGTGTTGGCCACCAGGGCGGGCATCAGGGCGTCAGTGGCCAGGGCCTGCGAGGACCTGGACACCTTCACGCTCACCGTGCTGGAGGCGCTGCTGGTGCTGGACGCGGACACGGCGCCGACAACCGCACGAACGGTCGTGCAGTTGTTCTCCGGCGAGGCCCCCGCGACCAGGGTGAACGCGGCGATCAAGGCGCTGCGCACCCGCGCGCTGGCCTGGGGCGGCGACGGGGAGCTGTCGGTGCTGCCCGCGGCCAGGGAGGTGGCCCCGCAGTTCCCCGGCGGCCTGGGCCGCTCGGTGCCCGCACTGGCCGACACCGACCTGGACGCGGTGCTGGCCGGGCTGGCCGAGCCCGACCGCAGGCTGCTCGCCACGCTGGCGGCGGGACCGCCGATCGGCAAGACCAGGGACGCGGGCCAGGTGGTGCCGCTGGAGCGGGCGAGCAACCCGGTGCAGCGCATGCTGGCGATGGGCCTGCTGCTGCGCAGGGACGACGAGACCGTGGAGCTGCCGCGCGAGGTGGGGCTGGCCGTCCGGGGCAAGCGTCCACTGGGGACCGTCCAGGTCAAGGAACCGGCGCTGACAACGACTTCGCGCGGCCAGTCCACTGCGGACTCGATCGGCGCTGGTGAGGCGCTGGAGGTGGTGCGGCACTGCGAGGCGCTGCTGCGGCTGTGGTCGGAGGAGCCCGCCCCGGTGCTACGGGCGGGCGGCATCGGCGTGCGGGAGCTGCGCAGGCTGGCCAAGGCGCTGGACGTGGACGAGGCGCGGGCCGCCCTGCTGGCCGAGCTGGTGGTCGGCGCCGGGCTGGCCGCCGACAGCGAGGGCAGCGAGCCGGAGTGGGTGCCGACCACGCTCACCGACAACTGGCTCGTCGCCGCGCCCGAGCAGCGCTGGGCCACGCTGGCGGCGGCCTGGCTGGACCTGCCCCGGCTGCCGGGACTGGTCGGCACGCGTGACGAACGCGACAAGCCGATCGGGCCGCTGACCGACGAGCTGCGCAGGCCGCTGGCGCCCCGTGAGCGCCGCCGGGTGCTGGAGGCGCTGGCCGAGCTGCCGGGTGGCACGAGCGTGGCCGACCCGGACCAGGTGGCCGCCGTGCTCGCCTGGCGGGCGCCCCGGCGCGGCGGCAGGCTGCGCGACGAGCTGGTGCGCTGGACCTACGCCGAGGCAACCGTGCTCGGGCTGATGGCGGTCGGGGCCGTGACCACGGCGGCGCGGACCCTGCTGGCCGAGGGCCCGGCGATGGCCGCCAAGCGGATGGCCGAGGCCATGCCCGAGCCGCTGGACCACGTGCTGGTGCAGGCCGATCTGACCGTGGTGGCGCCCGGCCCGTTGGAGGCGGGGCTGGCCGCGGACATGGCGTTGGTGGCCGACGTGGAGTCCGCGGGCGGTGCGACGGTGTACCGGGTGGGCGAGGCCAGCGTGCGGCGGGCACTGGACGCCGGGCGCACCGCCACCGAACTGCACGAGCTGTTCACCACCCGGTCCAGGACGCCGGTGCCGCAGTCGCTGAGCTACCTGATCGACGACGTGGCCCGCAGGCACGGCAGGCTGCGCGGCGGGGCCGCGGGCTCGTTCCTGCGCTGCGACGATCCGGTGCTGATCAGCGAGGTGCTGGCCAGCGCGGCGGCGGTCCAGCTGGAGCTGCGCAGGATCGCGCCGACCGTCCTGGTCAGCCCGCTGGCGCTGGTCGAGGTGCTGGACGGCCTGCGGGTCGCGGGCTTCTCACCGGCCGCGGAGAGCGCCGACGGCACGGTGCTGGACCTGCGCCCGCCGGGCCGGCGGGTCCCGGCCAAGGCCAAGCCGCGCAGGCAGGCCCCTGCGGGCGCGATCGGTGAGGACCAGCTCGCCGGGTTGCTGGAGCAGCTGCGGGCCGGTGACCGGGCGGCTGCCACGCCGAGGGGCACCGCCGTGCCCGCCACGCTGGAGCTGCTGCGGGCCGCGGCCGAACAGGGCCGCAGCGTGTGGCTGGGCTTCGTGGACTCACGCGGGGTGGCCAGCCAGCGCGTGGTGCAGCCGGTGTCGGTGGCCGGTGGCGTGCTGGAGGGCGTGGACCGCTCGGCGGGCCAGGTGCGGCGCTACCCGGTGCACCTGATCACCTCGGCCGCCCTGGTCGACGAGGACCGCTGAGGCGGGACTCAGGTCCCCGGAGAGCGGGACTCACGCGCCCCAGAGCGGGACTCGCGTGCGACAGGACGGGACTCACGCGCCCCAGGACGGGACTCGCGTGCGACAGAGCGGGACTCGCCGCAAGCACGGCGAGTCCCGCTCTGGGGCGGTCGAATCCCGGTCAGCCCGCGCGGACCGACATCCACTGGCGCATGGCGTGTTCCACCAGCGTGATCAGTGTCTGCTTGGTCGACTCCCGGTTGCGCGCGTCACAGGTGACGATCGGCACCGACTGGTCGATGGTCAGCGCCTCGCGCACGTCGTCGATGCGGTGGTGCAGCATCCCGTCGAAGCAGTTGACCGCCACCACGTAGGGCAGCTGCCGGTCGTCGAAGAAGTCGATCGAGGCGAAGGCATCGGCCAGCCGCCGCGTGTCCACCAGCACGACCGCACCGATCGCGCCGCGGACCAGGTCGTCCCACATGAACCAGAACCGGTGCTGTCCGGGCGTGCCGAACAGGTACAGGATCAGGTCGCTGTCCAGGGACACGCGGCCGAAGTCCATCGCGACCGTGGTGGTGACCTTGTTCGGCGTCGCCGACAGGTCGTCGACGCCGAGGCTGGCCTCGGTCATCACCGCCTCCGTCGTCAACGGAACGATCTCCGACACCGAACCCACGAACGTCGTCTTGCCCACACCGAACCCACCGGCCACCACGATCTTGGCCGAGGTGGTCGCCTGCCTGGCGATCTGGGGACTAGAGCCTGCGGAGCCCACTGAGCACCCTCTCAAGGAATTCAATGGACGGCCTGTCCCCCACGACCAGGCCGCTTTGGTGAATCAGGACTAGACCCATGCTGGCCATGTCACCGATGAGCACCCGGACCACCCCGAGGGGCAGCCGCAGGTGCGCCGCGATCTCCGCGACCGAGCGGGTCTCAATGCACAAACCGCAGATCGACCGGTGCTCGGCGGTCACTGCGGCGTCCCTGTCACGGCCGAGGTCACTGGTGGACACCAGTGCCTCGATCGCCAGGTCGTAGTCCGGCCTGGTCCGACCGCCGGTCCTGGTGTAGGGACGGACCAACGAGCCGGTTTCCACGACGGGCTCAGGTGGCTCCGCGACCGGTTCGGGTTCCGGATCGACGAAGTGCACCTCGTAACCGTCGGCATCGTAGAGGGGCCCCGAGATGGGGTCCGAGATCGGCCCCGACGGCGGACCGCCACGATACCCCCCGGTGCGCTCCGGCGGGCGCTCCTCCGCGAAACCGAAGGCATGTGCTCCGGGCATGTCCTCGGGCAGCCCGTAGGCCCCCCGGTTCGTGGGCGTGCCCTCGGCGAAGCCGTGCTCGCCGAACAGGTCAGCCCCCGGCCCGCCGAACAGGCCGTTGCCGTACCCGTCGATGTCGAACCGGTTGGGCACCGCGTCCAGCCCGTGCTGGGGCGGATCGTCAAGACCGTGCGCTGCCATGTCGCCTAACCCCTGTTCGGCGGCGTCGTGCAGCTGGTGTCGTGGCGAGTCATCCAGCACCTCATCCAGCTCGTAGTGCGCTTCGTCCTCGGCGTCGGCGAGGCCTTCCGCATCGGGGTCGGAGAAGCGGAAGCCCTCGGCGGCCCATGCCTGGTAATCGAACTTCTTACCGAACCGGCCGCCGGGTACGCCAGAACCCTTGGCCATCTCTTCTCACCCCCGCCGCGGCTATCTCCGGACCACGCCCTGCAGCTGAGCCCGCAACTCGGGCGTCAGCTGCTGGCCGACCCGCTCGACGAGAAGGGTCATCTCGTAGGCCACCAGCCCGATGTCGCAGTTGGGCGCGGCCAGCACGGACAGACAGGACCCGTCGCTGATGGACATCAGGAACAGGTAGCCGCGCTCCATCTCCACCACGGTCTGGTTCACCGCGCCACCCTCGAAGCAGCGCGCGGCGCCCTGGGTGAGGCTGATCAGGCCGGAGGACACAGCGGAGAGCTGTTCGGCGCGGTCGCGCGGCAGGCCGTGCGAACCGGCGAGCAGCAGCCCGTCGGCGGAGACCACGACGGCGTGTGCCACGCCGGGCACCCGCCGGACGAAGTCGGTGATCAGCCAACTGAAGCTGCCGGGCTGCTGTACAGAGGCGGTTGTCACTCCTGCTCCTCGTCCTCACTGCTCTGGGGCGATTGGGGCGCATCGCCAGAGTAGGCGTCTATCAGTGCGTGCCGTCCACGGCGCACGCCCTGCTGGAAGCTTGACATGCGACCCCGCACCGAGTCAGCAGATCGTGGTGCCGCCGGCGACCTCGTGGGCTGCGCAGCGGGCGTCCTCGGTGCCGCCGATCCGGGGATCAGCTGCGCCTTCGGAACACGTTTGGGCAGGCCAGCGGTGGTGGTGCTGTCCGGTACCCGCGACAGCAGGGACTCTGCCGCGTGCCACCCTTCGTCGCCAGGAGATGTCCATTCGTTACTCCTGGCCGCGGCGGGACGCGGGGCCGCGGGCTCCGACGTCACCTGTTCGGGGGCTTCCGCTGGGACCGGCTCGTACTGCGCGGTCGGCTGCTCCACGACCGGGCGGCTCGACGCGCGGGGGGTGCGCCGCGGCAGCGGGGCGGCAGCGGCCGGCTCGGCGGGCGCCTGCGGGGCGGCCTGCGCCGGCTCGGGCTCGGGCCAGGCGGCCGGCTGCTCGGCCTGCGTGGCGGCCTCGGGCTCGGCGGGCGCCTCGGGCTTGGCCGTCGGGGCGGGGGCGACGCCGTTGCCGCTGGGACCACCGCTGATCGACGCGGTGGCGGGGCCCGCGGGCAGGTCGTTCAGACCGGTTCCGGGCTGCGCCGGCACCCCGAAGGGGCCCTCCAGGTCCGGGGTCTCGTTCTCGACGGCCTGGAACCACTGGGACAGCAGTGCCTCGTAGATCGGTAGACGCTCGGTCGGGGCGTCCAAGTCGTGTTCAACCTCCCTGGCTGGCACCGCGCCGTCCGAAGGCGGCGAGGAGGCCACCGGGGCGCGGGGAACCGGAGCCGGTTCCGCGGCTCCAGCATGCCCGAGAGGATCATCCGTTCGAGTGAACACGCCGGTGGGCTCACCCGCCTCGGAGGCGGGCTCGGGCTCGTCCTGCTCCTCGAAACCGGCGAACAGGTTGAGCGACCCGCTGGGCGTGTCGGCCCACTGCTGGGTGGACTCGGCGGGGGCCAGGGCCTGCGGGCTCCACTTCGGCACGGCCGTGGCCCCGCCGTGCTCGGCCTCGCCCTGCACGAACTGCACCGGCAGCCCCGGCTCCTCGGCGGCCGACCCGGCGTCCTGCTCGGCCGGCTCGCTCCCGGCCGCGGCCTGCTGGGCCTGCCTGCGGGCCACGCCGAAGGCGCTGGCGATGCCGCCACCGGCCTGGGCCGGCGGCCGCTCGCCGGTGGTGCCCGCCGGGGACGGGGTGGCACCGGGGGCCAGCACGAGCGTGCTGGGCACGACGACCAGCGCGGTGGTGCCGCCCTCGATGTCCTCGTTGGCGCGCAGCCGGACCTTGATCTCGTGCCGCTTGGCCAGCCGGGCGACCACGTACAGACCCATCCGGCGGGACACCGCGACGTCGACCTCGGGCGGGTCGGCAAGCCGCTGGTTGGCGTCCTCGATGTCCGGCCCGGACATGCCGACCCCGCGGTCGTGGATCTCGATGGCCAGCTCGCCGCGCCGCGTCTTGGCGGTGCGCACGGTGACCTTGGTGTTGGGGTCGGAGAAGACCGTGGCATTGTCCAGCAGCTCCGCGATCAGGTGCACCAGGTCGTTGACGGCCCGGCCCTGCACGGTCAGCTCCGGGGTGGGCGCCACCTGCACCCTGGCGTACTGCTCCACCTCGGACACCGCGGCGCCGACCACGTCGCCAGCGGGCACCGGCCGGGTCAGTCTGCGGCCCAGGTCGGTGCCGGAGAGCACCAGCAGGTTCTCGCTGTTGCGCCGCATGCGGGTGGCCAGGTGGTCCAGCTCGAACAGGTTGGCCAGCTGGTCGGGGTCCTGCTCGTCCTGCTCCAGCCGGTCGATCAGGCCCAGCTGGCGCTCGACCAGGGTCTGGCTGCGCCGGGACAGGTTGACGAACATCGCGTTGACGTTGTCGCGCAGCAGGGCCTGCTGGGCCGCCATGCGCACCGCCTCGCCGTGCACCGCGTCGAAGGCCCTGGCCAGCTGGCCGACCTCCTCCTTGGTGTGCACCGGCACCGGCTCGACCACGTCGCGCGCGGCCTCCTGCGGGTTCGGGTCGGTGAGGATGCGCTGCACTTCCTCGGGCAGCCGGTGGTCGGCGATGTCCAGGGCGGCACGGCGCAGCACGCGCAGCGGCCGCAGCAGCGAGCGGGCCACGAACAGGGCCATGACCAGCGCGAGCAGCAGGGCGGCCAGCACCAGCACCGAGTTGCGGATCGCCGAGTCCTGCGAGGTGGCGGCCAGGTTGTTGGTCTGGCTCTGCAACTGGTCCAGCAGGGCGGCCTGCACGGAGTTGGTCAGGTTGACCGTCAGCGTGGAGTCCACGTCCCACTGGGTGGCGTTGAGCCCGTCCAGGGAGCCGTTGCTGGCCACCCCGCGGATCAGCGCCGACTCCTCCAGCTTGTTCGCGTTGTCGACGATCAGGCCGGTCACCGTGTCGTCGAAGATGCGCTGCTGGTCGGGGGTGGCCGACTTGCTGAAGTCGGCCTTGGCGGCGTCCAGCTCGGCGTCGGCGGCGAGCAGGGCGCGCTTCTGCGCGAAGGAGAACTTGCCGGTGGTGAAGACCTGGAGCAGGATGCCGCGCTTGCGGGAGGTCTGCTCCTTGACCCGCGCGACGGCGTTGGTGGCCAGTTGCAGGCGGACCAGGTCCGAGTCGCTGATCGAGGAGACCGTCTGCCCGGACAGGTCGAGCAGGTTGAGGATGAAGTCGCTGTAGGCGTTGAAGGTGGCGTCCGCCGGGTAGGAGGACTCCTGCACCGCCTTGCGCAGGTTGGTCAGCCGGGACATCTGGTCCGAGGCGGTGCTGAACCGGTCGCGGGTCGACGGGTCCATGCCGGGGCCGAGCTGGTTGAGCTGGTCGCGGAAGGCGTTGACCCCGGCGACGACGCGGTCGCGCTGGCGGTCGAGCACCACCCGGTCCCCGTTGCGGTTGTCCGCGACGAAGCGCGCGGTGAGGTCGCGCTCGCGCTGCAACTGCTGGATCAGGTCGGCGACCGTGACCTCCAGCTGGACCTGCTTGGCCAGCCGCTGGGCGTCTGTGAGGTTCAACACATCCGCGCGGACACGCACCCCGCCAAGGATCAGCGCGAGCACGGTGGGGATGAGCAGGACGACCAGCAGTTTTGTCCGCAGCCGCCAATTGCGTAGCCGCCAGCGGCCGGACTCGGTCACACCTTGGTCGGACGCCTCGGCCTCGACGGGTGTTGCTTCTTCTACTGATTCACTCACATCATCACGCTGCGCAGTCAGTCCTTCACCCGATCCGGTGCCTTCTGTGCGCGCCGACTCAGTTCGGCCTGGTCGACCGGGACCTCTCTCGCGACGGGCCACCGTGGGCATCCTCTTCCAGCAGCAGTGTCCTGGCCTTCCCCGGACCGAGGTTGGACCCGGAGTGGGCCGAATTGCAGCACAGTGCAGGGCGTAATGCCAGATCCCCGGCAACTGTTAGCCGCGGTGGTCCTCACCGACCACCGCCACTAGCCCAAGAAGCGTAGTGGCGCCCCCCACCCATCGGAAGACTCCAGATGCACTCACCGTGTCCGCCGCCGGGGGTGCCTTCATACGTCCGGGTGGCTACGATCCCCGCACGGTGGTATCGACCTGGTCGGTGCCCGAAGCTGTCGGGGGCGACGCTGACCAACTAATGAGGTGTGCATGGCCATCGGAGCGGTACGTCGGACCGCGGTGCTGCTCGCGGGGGTCCTCGGGCTCAGCGTCACGGCGAGCGGGTGCAGCCTGATGTCCTCGGGTTCGAGCGGCTCCCCCTCGCTGGAGCACCCCACGCTGCGGGTGGGCTACGAGGCCCAGGTGGACGTGGCCCCGCTGTACAAGGCGGTCAACAGCGGCCTGTTCGCCGACGCCGGTCTGCGCATCGAGCTCCAGCAGGAGCCCAGTGACGCCGACGCGATCAAGGCGCTGTCCGACGGCAAGCTGGACGTGGCCTTCGCCACCCACGTGAGCCTGTTCAAGGCCGCCGGGGCCGGTACCCAGTTGCAGTTGCAGGGCGAGGCGTACCAGGCGGGCGCCAACACGATGGCGCTGGTCAGCTTGCCCTCGCTCGGCTACGACGACCCCTCGCAGAAGCCCTCGCCGCGGATCGCCGTGAACGCGCCCGACGACCTCGGCGTGCTGACCACCAAGTCGGTGCTGGACACCGCTGGCGTTGCCCAGAACAAGATCCAGTTCAAGACGGTGCCCTTCGCCACCATGGCCGACGCGTTGCAGAACCGCGAGGTCGACGCCGCCTGGATGGTGGAGCCGTTCATCACCAAGGCGCAGAAGGCGCTGGGCGCGACCATCGTCACCGATGCCGCGCGCGGGGCCACCCTGGACTTCCCGATCTCCGGTTACGCCTCGCTCAAGAAGTTCGCCGACGGCAACCCGAACACCATGTCGACCTTCCGCAAGGTGCTCGCCCAGGCCCAGCAGCAGGCCTCGGACCGGTTGCAGGTGCAGACCGTGCTCAAGGACTACGCCGGGGTGGACGCGGCCACCGCCGACCTGATCTCGGTCGGCTCGTTCCCGACCACGCTCAACGCGGTCCGCCTGCAGCGCGTGGCCGACATGATGCAGACCTCGCAGATGCTCGCCAACCGGCTGGACGTGCAGTCCATGATGCCGCCGAACGAGCAGCGCGGTTAGGCGCCGCCGCGCAGCCCGACCTGGGCCAGCAGCCCCGACACCTTGCTGGTCTCCTGGTCCACGAACCGGTCCAGGTCGGGGCCGGTCAGGAACTGGTCGAGCCAGTCGTTGGCCGAGACCACGCGCTGCCAGGCCGCCGACTCGTGCAGGCGGGTCACCATGTCGACCAGCCGCTGCTTGGCGCTGGAGGACAGACCGGGCCGCGCGACCAGGGCCCGCCACTTCGTCAGCGTCACGCCCAGTCCCTGCTCACGCAGGGTCTTGACGTCAGGCAGCACCGTGGACCGGCGGTCCGCTGACACGCCCAGCGCGCGCAGCTTGTTGGACTTGACCTGCGCCGCGTACGTGGCCACCCCGGAGATGCCCGCCTTGGCCTCACCGGAGAGCAGCTTGTTCACCGACTCGCCGCCGCCGGAGTTGGGCACGTAGCGCACCAGGCTCGGGTCGATGCCGATCTGGTCGGCCAGCTGGTAGGCCAGGATCTGGTCGTCCCCGCCCGCGGAGCCGCCGGTGATCGGCGTGCCCTTGGGGTTGGCGGCCCAGTCGGTGAGGAACTGCTCCAGGGTCAGCCACTTGGAGTCGGCGGGCACCACGAAGATCTCGCTCTCGGCGACGGTGCGGGCGATCAGGGTGGTGTCGCGCAGGGACTTGGCCGACTTGGCGGCCACCGTGGCGCCGACCATCACCTGGCCGGTGGTCATCACGGTGGCGTCGTCGGCGCTGTTCACGAGCTGGTTGAGCCCGGCGATGCCGCCGTCCCCGTCCACGTTGTAGGTGCTGACCCCGCTGGCCAGCTTCTCCTGTTGAAGGACGTCGGCCATCTTCTTGCTGGTGATGTCCCAGCCGCCGCCCGGTGCGGAGGGCGTCATGATTCTCAGCCCCGAAATCGGCTGGAACTCGCCGCCGCCGAAGACCGAACAACCGGTCACGGCGGAGACGGAAACGAGCAGTGCGACCGCGCCGAGAAATGTACGGGACATCGTTGTCCTTGATTGCCACCCCAGAGGAACGAGTCGGCCCAGAACTGGACAAACCCGGCGTCGGCCGTGTCGACGCGGTGAGCATTCCACCACAGTCGGTGATCGTCCACCAGCGATGTGCACGATTCACGGTCGATTGGCCGTGACCATTCACCCGCGGACGCGCGAGAGCCGGGCCGCCCCGCGTGGGACGGCCCGGCTCAGGTACTCGCCGCCTGCTCAGGCCCCGGTGGGCTTGGCCAGGCAGTAGGTGGTCTTGATCTCGCTGTAGGCCAGCGTGGCCTCCGGCCCGCCCTCACAGTTGGCGGCGCCGTCCCCCTTGACCACCTTCACCTGCAGCGCGCTGCTGTCGGTGCAGGCGACCTTCGGGTAGCCCATGGCCTTGCTGTACTCCTCGAACTTGTAGCACTGGCCGTCAGCGAAAATCGGCGCAAGGCACACCTTGACCGGGTTGACCGCGTTGGTCTCGTAGTACTCGTCGAGGCCCTTGCCGCAGGTGGCGCTAGAGGAGCTGAGCACCTTGGCCACCGTGTAATTGGCATCCGCGGAACCACAGTCGATCTTGGTGTAGTGCGGCTTGGTCGTGGTACCGCTGACCTGCGCGCATTCACCAACAGCGCTCTGGTGCGCGTCGTTGAAGTTGCTGGCGACGCCGCCGATGACCAGGCGGATGCCGACGTAGGCGATCACCGCGACGATCAGGGTCCCCGCACCGATCACGAAGCGCAGCCAGGGCTTGCGCCGCTTCGGCGCGGCAGTACCCACCGGGGCCTGCGGAAACGGCTGCGGCTGGCCGGGAACGGGCGCCACCGGACCGGTCCCCTGCGGAAAACCGGGGGCAGGCGGGACTGGCCCGGTTCCCTGCGGAAAACCGGATGCGGGCGGAACATTCTGCCCCGCCGGATCCTGCGGAAAACCAGGGCCGGGCGGAACGGGCGGAGTGGTCATGACAGCCTTCACTGTTCGGCACTTGACGTGCGGTTATCGCCTGGTTACACCGGAACAGAGCCCCCCAGACGGAAATGGACTTTAACGCCCAACCCAAGGCCATAACCAATTCTTTACCGAGCCGAATCCGACAAGTGATGTTCATGGTTCACCGTGGGCAGTCAGTCAATTGCCGGGAGTGATCCCACCTCGTCGGCCACCCCGGATTGGCCGAACGGCCTCCGGGATTGGGACACTGGTGGGACCCACTACGGGGAGGAGCCCGCCCGGTGACCGACGGCCCCCTGATCGTCCAGTCGGACAAGACCCTGCTGCTGGAGGTCGACCACCCCCTCGCCGAGGAGACGCGTACCTCGATCGCGCCGTTCGCCGAACTGGAGCGCGCCCCCGAGCACGTGCACACCTACCGGATCACCCCGCTGGCGCTGTGGAACGCGCGCGCCGCGGGCCACGACGCCGAGCAGGTGGTGGACGCGCTGGTGCGCTACTCGCGCTACCCGGTGCCGCAGCCGCTGCTGGTGGACGTGGTCGACACCATGGCCCGGTTCGGCCGGTTGCAGCTGGTCAACCACCCCGCGCACGGCCTGACCATGCTGTCGCTGGACCGCGCGGTGCTGGAGGAGGTGCTGCGCAACAAGAAGATCAGCCCGATGCTGGGCGAGCGGGTGGACCCCGACACGGTGGTCGTGCACCCCAGCGAGCGCGGCAGGCTCAAGCAGGCGCTGCTCAAGGTGGGCTGGCCCGCCGAGGACCTGGCCGGGTACGTGGACGGCGAGGCGCACCCGATCTCGCTGGCCGAGGACGGCTGGCAGCTGCGCGAGTACCAGCGGCTGGCCGCCCAGGCGTTCTGGGCGGGCGGCTCCGGGGTGGTCGTGCTGCCCTGTGGTGCGGGCAAGACCCTGGTCGGCGCGGCCGCCATGGCGCAGGCCCAGGCCACCACGCTGATCCTGGTCACCAACACGGTGTCGGGCAGGCAGTGGAAGCGCGAGCTGATCGCGCGCACCTCACTGACCGAGGACGAGATCGGCGAGTACTCCGGGGAGCGCAAGGAGATCCGCCCGGTCACCATCGCCACGTACCAGGTGATCACCCGCAAGACCAAGGGCGAGTACCGGCACCTGGAGCTGTTCGACTCCCGCGACTGGGGACTGGTCGTCTACGACGAGGTGCACCTGCTGCCCGCCCCGGTGTTCCGGATGACCGCCGACCTGCAGTCACGCAGGCGGCTGGGGCTGACCGCCACCCTGGTGCGCGAGGACGGCCGCGAGGGCGACGTGTTCTCGCTGATCGGCCCCAAGCGCTACGACGTGCCCTGGCGCGACATCGAGGCGCAGGGCTGGATCGCGCCCGCGGACTGCGTGGAGGTGCGGGTGACGCTGACCGACAACGAGCGGCTCACCTACGCCACCGCCGAGCCCGAGGAGCGGTACAAGATCTGCTCCACGGCGAACACGAAGATCCCGGTGGTGCGGGCCGTGCTGGACCGGCACAAGGGCGAGCCGACCCTGGTCATCGGCGCGTACCTGGACCAGCTGGAGGAGTTGGGTGCCGCGCTGGACGCGCCGGTGATCCAGGGCTCCACCAAGAACAAGGAGCGCGAGGAGCTGTTCGACGCGTTCCGCCGGGGCGAGCTGCGCACACTGGTCGTGTCCAAGGTGGCGAACTTCTCCATCGACCTGCCCGAGGCCTCGGTCGCGGTGCAGGTGTCGGGCACCTTCGGGTCCCGGCAGGAAGAGGCGCAGCGGCTGGGCAGGCTGCTGCGGCCCAAGGGCGACGGCCGGCAGGCGCACTTCTACTCGATCGTCTCCCGCGACACCCTGGACACCGACTACGCCGCGCACCGGCAGCGCTTCCTCGCCGAGCAGGGCTACGCGTACAAGATCGTCGATGCGGACGACCTGCTGGGCCCGGCACTGCCGGAGGTGGACTAGCCCGGTGCAGGCGCACGTCTACGCGATCCCGATGCGCAACCGGTTCCGCGGCATCACCGAGCGGCAGGGCGTGCTGCTGCGCGGCGAGTCCGGCTGGGGCGAGTTCTGCGCCTTCGAGGACTACACCGACACCGAGTCCGCCCCGTGGCTGGACTGCGCCCTGGAGTCCGCCGAGCAGGACTGGCCGGAACCGGTGCGCGACCGGGTCCCGGTCAACTGCACGGTGCCGGTCGTCAGCCCGGAGCGGGCGCACGAGATCGTGGCGGCATCGGGGTGCCGCACCGCCAAGGTCAAGGTCGCCGACCCGGGCTCCCCGCTGGCCGGGGACTGCGCGCGGGTCGAGGCCGTGCGGGACGCGCTCGGCCCGTCCGGCGCGATCCGGGTGGACGCCAACGCCGCCTGGTCGGTGGACGAGGCGGTGCGGGCGATCTCGGCGCTGGACAAGGCGGCCGGTGGCCTGGAGTACGTGGAACAGCCCTGCCCGAGCGTGCCGGAACTGGCCCAGGTGCGGCGGCGGGTGGACGTGCGCGTCGCCGCCGACGAGTCGATCAGGCGTGCCGAGGACCCGCTGCGGGTCGCCGTGGCCGGGGCCGCCGACGTGGCGGTGCTGAAGGTGGCTCCGCTGGGCGGGGTGCGGCGCGCGCTGCGGGTGGCCGAGGCGTGCGGGCTGCCGTGCGTGGTGTCCTCGGCCGTGGAGAGCAGCGTCGGGCTGGCCGCCGGGCTGGCGCTGGCCGGGGCGCTGCCCGAACTCGACTTCGCCTGCGGGCTCGGCACGCTGTCACTACTCACCGCCGACGTGGTGGACCAGCCCCTGCGGCCGGTGGACGGCTGGCTGCCGGTGCCGCGCCGTGCGCCCGCACCAAGCGCGGACCTGCTCGCCGCGGTCACCGCCGACCCCGCCACGAGCCAGCGCTGGCTCACCCGCCTGGACCGGATCCGCGCCCTGGCCTGACCCGATACGGCGGCACCGGTCGGTCAGCGGCCCGGGACGTGTACCGGTCGCGGCAACGGCGCGTGTCGGACGTTCCGGTACCGCGTGTCGGCGCTCCCGGTACGGCGTGTCCCGCCCTGGCACACGCGAGTCCCGCTCTCCTGCGCGCGAGTCCGGCCCAGCCGACGACGAGTCCCGCGCACCGGACCGCGAGTCCCGCCCACAGGTCGACGAGTCCCGCCCTGCCGCAGCCAAGTCCCGCCCTGGGGAGGCCGAGTCCCGCCCACCGGACCGCGAATCCCACTCCCCCGCAGCCGAGTCCCGCGCACCGGACCGCGAATCCCACTCCCCCGCAGCCGAGTCCCGCGCACCGGACCGCGAGTCCCGCCCACCGGTCGACGAGTCCCGCCCAGCCCCTCAGGACGAGCGGTGGATCGGCCCGCTGACCTCGACCAACCGCCGCCCATGCCCACCCCACCGCAGAGCGATGATCTCCGCGGCGATGGACACAGCGGTCTCCTCCGGCGTGCGAGCACCCAGATCCAGGCCGATCGGCGAGGACAACCGGGCCAACTCCCACTCGGACACACCCGCCGCCCGCAGACGCGCCACACGGTCCTCATGCGTACGACGCGACCCCATCGCACCGACATAGGCCACATCCAGCCGCAGCGCCACCTCCAGCAACGGCACATCGAACTTCGGGTCATGGGTCAACACCGTGACCACCGTGCGCTGATCGACCCGCCCGGCGGCCGCCTGCGTGGTCAGATACCGGTGCGGCCAATCAACAACCACCTCGTCGGCCTCGGGAAACCGGCCACGGGTAGCGAAAACCGGGCGCGCGTCACACACCGTGACCCGATAACCCAGATAACTACCGAGCCTGGCCACCGCGGCGGCGAAGTCGATCGCGCCGAACACGAGCATCCTCGGCGGCGGCTCGAAGGAGTTCACGAACACCGCCAGACCCTCACCGCGGCGCTGGCCGTCCGGGCCGTAGTGCAGCAGGCCACTGCGACCGCTGGCCAGCATGCCCCGCGCGTCATCGGTGACCGCATCGTCCACTCGGGACGAACCCAGGCCGCCGAGGGTGCGGTCGGGCCACACCACCAGGTGCCGGCCCACGCGCTGCGGGTCGGGGTGGCGCACCACGGTCGCCAGCACGACCGGTCGTTGCGCGCGGATCGACTCGGTGAGCTCGGCCAACTCCGCGAAGTGCTCGGCGTCCACCGGCTCCACGAACACGTCCAGGACCCCGCCGCAGGTCAGTCCAACGGAGAAGGCGTCCTCCTCGCTGACGCCGTAGCGCTGCAACACCGGCCTGCCCTCGGCCATCACCCGCTGGGCCAGCTCATAGACCGCGCCCTCCACGCAGCCGCCGGACACACTGCCCCAGACCTGCCCATCCTCGGCCACCAACATCGCCGCACCCGGCGCACGCGGCGCGGAGTGAAACGTGGCCACCACCGTGCCCAGCGCACTCGGCCGCCCACCCTGCCACTGAGAACTCACCTCGGCGAGGACGTCACGCACGGCGCACCTCCGTCACGACCTGGATGCCGGACTGTACCCGCCGCTAGTCCGAATGCGTGGCCGCGCCGGGGTCTAGCCTGCACGCATGGATCGGTCGGCGCACCTGGGCGAGCACCTCAGGCGGCTGCGCGCCGAGCGCGGGCTCACCCAGCGTGAGCTGGCCGAACCGGAGTTCAGCCGTGGCTACCTGTGGGCTCTGGAGGCCGGTCGCAAGACGCCGACCGACGAGGTGCTGCGCTACCTGGCCGGTCGGCTGGGGGTGTCCGAGGACGACCTGCGCCACGGGCGGCCGACGGGGCTGGCCGAGGACTTGCGCGAGCGGCTGGCCCAGGTACGGAGGCGGTCGGCGGTCGGCCAGGTCTGGGCGGCCATCGCCGAGTTCGCGGAGATCGCACGGGAGGCCGCGCAGGCGCACCTGGTCGAAGAGGCGGCACTGGCCACGCGGTGCCTGGCCGAGGCGAGAATGACGCTCGGTGAGGCAGGTCAGGCCCTGACCGACCTGCGCACGCTGGGCCCGACGCTCACCGAGTTGAGCAGCCCGCTATGGGCCTCGGTGATCGCGGTCGAGGCGGCGGCACGCTACCGGATCGAGTCCGCCGAGGCAGCGATCACCTTGCTGGAGAAGGCATTGGGCGAGTTGCGGGCACGCCCGTCCGCCCAGCCTGACGCCGAGTTGCGACTGGAGAGCGCGCTGATCCACCCGTGTTTGGCCAGCGGCGCCGTGGAACGTGCGCGACAGGCCGCCGAACGGGGTCGGCTGCTCCTCGCGCACGCCGCCGAGCCCGAGTGGATCGCCATGTACCACCTCAACGCTGGCCAGTTCTGGCAGGCCGTCGGCGAATTGGCCGAGGCCGAGCGGGGCTTGGTCACCGCGACCCGGCTCTACCGCGAACTGGGCATGGAGGTGCTGGTGGCACGCTGCCTGTGGTCGCGGGGTTACGTGCTGGGCCGGATGGACCGCTTGCCCGAGGCACGCGAGGAACTGGCCCAGGCACGAAGGATCCTGTCGGAAGCCGGTGCCGTGTTCGAGTACGCGGGCGCCACGTTGGAGGCGTGCGACCTGGCCCGGCGGCTGGGTGATCTGGACGAGGCCGCTGCACTGGCGGAGGAAACGCGCCGCCTGCACGAGGAGTTCGAGTACGCCGAGGGGCTCGGCGAGGCGCACCGGCTGATCGGGTTGATCGCCCGCGACCGGGGCGACCTGGACGCCGCCGAGTCCGCGCTACGGCGGTCGCTGGACCTGCAGATCGGTGCCGGGCTCTGCGGGGAGGCGGTGGCCACCGCGCGCGTTCTCGGTGCGCTGCTGCTGGGCGTCGGGCAACTGGCGGCGGGCATCGCGGTGCTGCGTCGCGCTGTGGTCGCAGCCGAGGAGACCGGATGACGACCGACCACATAGGACAGTCCATATATCGCTTGCGCACGGGATTGTCCCTGACACAGCGCCAATTGGCCGAGCCAAGGTACACGGCGGCATATGTGTCCTCTGTGGAGAGTGGTCGGCGGGTGCCTTCCGGTGACGCCCTGCGGCACTTCGCCGCGAGGCTCGGCGTCGCGGAGGAGCAGTTGCGCACCGGGCAGTCCCCGGACCGGCACGTGACCGCCGACCTCGCCGTGATCGAGGCCGCGCTGGCCGGTGACGTGTCGGCGCTGATCGAGGTGGAGCCTCAGCGGCCTGCCCGGGTGGCCCTGGTGCGCGGGCACCTCGCGCTTGCGGCGGGCCAAACCGCCGACGAGCACTTCGACCGGTCGGCACACCTGCTGGCTGAGGCCCCGTCGACAGCGCTCGTCGACTGCACGATCGGTCGTGCACTTTGTCTGCTCGGGCGGCAGGAGGCCAACGTGGCGGCACACCTGGTCAAGTCGGCCGCCGACGGGTTGTACGCGGCGAACCACCTCGACCCTGTGTCGTTGCTGCTGCTCAACGCTCTGCTGGCGCAGTGCCAATTACGGGCCGGCGACGAACGGCAGGCAAGGCGGGCAGCGACCACGGCGCTCGGCCTCGGCCCGCTGCCCGATCCCAGAGGCTCCTGTGCGATGTACCTGGCCTGGGCGCGAACCTTGTTGGTGGACAACGAGATCGATCAGGCCGCGTTGGTCGCCGAGCAGGCGTGGCAGGTGTACCGGCAGGTCCCGTTGGGCACCGCAGTGGCGCATTGCCTGCGGGCTCGCGGCAGCCTGGACGACCTCGCGGCGGCCCAGCGCGGGTTCGCGGCGGCCGGGCTGGTCGAGGACGCACTGGCCTGCCAGGTGGACGCCGCCGAACTGAACAGAACGAACGGTCGTGCGGAAACTTCCCGTGCCCTGCTCACCGAGGTCCTGGCCAGCGCAGGAGCGGGAACGCTCGCGCAGGCCAGGGCCCAGCACACACTCGCGCTGCTGGCGCTGGACAAGGCGGATCGGGTGACCGCCGAGCCACTGCTGCGCTCCGCGATGGAGACGCTGCTGCATGCCGGGTCACGGGTCGTGCTCGCGGCGACGACCAGGGAGCTCGGCGACCTGCTCGTCGCCGAGGGGCGTCACACCGAGGCCGCTGAGGTGCTCGTGCGCGGACTGGGCAGGATCGGGCAGTTGGTCTCACCCAACGTGGTCATGGACTGACCACGCCATACACGGCGGGACCATCGCGTGACAGCGCAGAGCGCGGATGCTCCGGCGCGGGACTCGCACACGCCAGGGCGGGACTCGCCGTCGCCCGCGCGGGACTCACCACCGCCAGAACGGGACTCACCGTCTCGAGGGCGGGACTCGCCACCAAGACGGGACTCGCGCATCGCCAGGCTGGGATTCACGAAGACCAACGCGGGCACCGCGCGCCGCAGAGCGGGACTCACCGTCTCGAGGACGGGACTCACACGCCCCAGCACGGGACTCACCACCACCAGAACGGGACTCGCGCATCGTCAGAACGAGACTCGTGGGGTGGCGGACGGTGAGGGTGGACGGACGGCCCCTACACACCCCGTCCGCCCACCCTCGCCGAGGCCTCGCCAGGGTGCGCGGGCGAGGTCGCTGTGGGGCCTGGTTCGCCGGCAGCGCTTCGGGGGGCGCCACCGGCGAACCAGGAGTCTCGGTTGTGCAACCTAACTGTTAACTCGTGTTGAGCATCAGGTAGCACAGTCGAGTGTGTGCCCCGGACCGGGGTACGTCAAGGGGTCAGCACGCGCTTGCCCGTTCGGCCCCGCGTCCTGCCCAGGGGTGCCCTCAGGGTCCGAACCAGGGACGTTCCCCGATGGCAGGGGGCACGCGGGAGGGCAGTGTTGTGGTCATGACGAACAACATCCTGAACGAGGCCGGCCAGCAGGTTCGCAAGTTCCGCCGCAGCAGGGACAACCGGATGCTCGCCGGGGTGTGCGGCGGCGCTGCGGAGCTGCTCGGTGTGGACGCCACCCTGCTGCGCGTGGCGATGGTGGCCATGACCGTGTGCTTCTTCGGCTTCGGCGTGGTGCTCTACGGCGCCTGTTGGCTGCTGGCACCGGAGGCCGATGACGACTGATCTACCGGGGGTGAGTCGGGGGGCCGGGCGCGAGGGCCGTCGGGGGGTGGGCCCGCACGCCCGGCGGCGGCACTCAGGCCGCCCTCGGGTGGCCGGAACTGGCGACCACGCGGTTGCGCCCGGTGTGCTTGGCCCGGTACACGGCGGTGTCCGCGGCCAGGAGCAGTTGCTCCATGGAGGTGCCGGTGGTGGGCAACACCGCCACCCCGATCGAACAGGACAGCCCGGTGATCGAGATGTGCTCCACGGGGGTGGGCACGCTCAGCGCCGACACGGTCGCCCTGATCCGCTCGGCGGTGGCGATGGCCCCTCGCTCGTCCACGCCGGGCAGCAGCACCACGAACTCCTCACCACCGAACCTGCCGACCGCGTCGCCCGCGCGCACCTGGGCCTTGACCGCGGTGGCCACCGAACGGAGCACCGCGTCCCCGGCCAGGTGGCCGTAGGTGTCGTTGATCCGCTTGAAGTGGTCCAGGTCGACCATCAGCACGCCGACCTGGTCCACCCGGTCCAGTTCCCGGCTGGCCAGCCGGTGCCAGGTGACCGCGTTGAGCAGACCGGTCTTCACGTCGGTGGTCGCGTCGGTCTCCAACTGCTTGACCAGCACACTGCGGTGCAGCAACAGGACCGGGCAGAGCAGCAGCGGCAGGAACAGCGGCTGGCACACCAGTGCCAGTGCGGTCAGCCCGCCCAGGCACAGCGTGGTGATCTCCAGGGCGTTGTCGTCCCAGGTGCCGAACAGCTCACCGAGCGGGGTGGCGCCACGGGTCCTGAGCTTGATCGACACGGCCAGCAGCACGGCGTCGACCAGCTCGAAGACCACCAGGGCCGCGACACAGGACATGTTGGTGTAGAAGGAGAAACCGGCCGGTCCCCCGGCCAGCGGGGCGGCGACCGCGACCGCGGAGGCGGCCAGGCAGCTCACCAGGGCGGCACAGGCGCCGAACACGGTCCTGCGGGTGGAGATGCTGTCCAGCGTGCGCCAACACCGCAACCACATGTGCAGGTACAGCACGGCGCAGAGCAGTACGAGCAGGTGCCGGGGCAGCACCAGCACCCCGGCGATCAACCAGACCGAGGTCATGGTGATGTGCATGTTCCCGCACAGCCTGCGACGATCGCGCTCGATGCGCCGGGACAGCTCCGCCTGCACCACGCCGAGCACCACCAGCCCACCGAACCTGAGCAGGTCGGTGTTCGTCGCGGTGACGTGCAAATGGCAGAGCGCGGCCGCGGTCAGTGCGGCCGCCTCGACCAGCACGGAGTAGACCACCCAGCCCGCGGGCAGCCCGGCCCACCAGGAACCGCTCAGCAGACCGGTGTGCCCCGGTGACGATCTGCTCTGCTCCGCACCCGGCATGGCTCCCCCCGTATCGTCCCGGACATCCAGTGTTCAACCGAGCGGGGTTGGCTGGCTAGCTGACATCCGGGTGAGCCGAACGGCCGTTCTGGACAGCTGTTGACGAGGAATTACCCTTGGTGCAGAACAACATTCGACCGAACGGCGGTGGTGTGCCTTCATACCACCACCGCCGTCGCACGAATGGACTCAACCTGTGAGGAACACTCGACTACCGCGGCCTGCCCGGCACACCCGGCCTGGTCTGCCACGGGTGCGGCCCGGCCAGCGGGCGGTACTCCACGCCCAGCGCGTCCAGGCGGGGCAGGTGGTGCTCGGCCAGCCTGCGCAGGAACTCGTCGGTGTCCTTGCCCGCCCTGCTGGACCAGACGACCTCGGCGAACGCGGCCAGTCGGGGGAATGCCGCGTAGTCCACGCGCCGGGGCGAGTCCAGGTGCTCGGTCCAGACCTGCGCCTGCGCCCCCAGCACGCGCGCGGTGGCGCCGCCGGTCAGCTCGGCGGGCACGGGCTCGTACTCGTAGACGTCCGCGGTGGTGTGCACCTCACCGACCGGGATCGGCTCGTCCTCCCGATCGGACTCGCGGTGGTCCAGGTAAACCTTCTGCTCGGGGCACATCACCACCTCGTAACCCGCTTGTGCCGCAGCGATTCCGGCCTCCTCGCCGCGCCAGGAGGTGACGATCACGCCATCCGGCAGGGGGCCCACCTCCGTGATCTCGTCCCAGCCCATGGCGCGCCGGCCACGCTTGGCCAGGTGGTCGGCGATCTGCCGGATGAACCAGCCGTGCAGACCCGCCACTCCTTGCACACCAAGCTCTTCAGCGCGCTCCTCGGTCCACTGCACGGTGGGCACCTCGTCCCCGCCGAGGCAGATCACCTCGGAGGGGAACACCTCGACGAGTTCGTCGAACACGTCACGGAAGAAGTCCACAGTGGACTCCTTGGTGTTCAGTACGTTCTCGTTGATGCCCCACAGGGGCCACACGGGCAACTCGGTGCCGAGGTTGCCCAGCTCCGGGTACGCGGCGATCGCGGCCTGGCTGTGCCCCGGGATGTCGATCTCCGGAACGACGGTGATGTGCCTGCGCGCCGCGTACGCCACGACCTCGCGCAGGTCGTCCTGGGTGTAGAACCCGCCGTGCGGTCGGCCGTCGTGCACGTTGTCCCTGTGCGCGCCGACCCGTGAACCCGCCCGCCAGGCACCGACCTCAGTCAGCCTCGGGTAGCGCTTGACCTCGAAGCGCCACCCCTGGTCGTCGGTCAGGTGCAGGTGCAGCACGTTCAGCTTGTGCGCGGCGAGCAGGTCGATGAACCGAAGCAGACCGTCCTTGGGCATGAAGTGCCTTGCCACGTCAAGAAGGCAGCCACGCCAACCAAACCTCGGCCGATCGGTGACAACGCCACAGGGGATCTCCCACTGTCCACTGTGCACATTGGCGGCGCGGAACGCCTGCGGACCCAAGAGCTGCCGCAAGGTCTGAGCAGCGTGAAATGCGCTGGCCTCATCCCCAGCAGTTACCACAACAGACTCAGGTGAAACGGAAATCTGGTAACCATCCACGGTGGACACCACGTTGACGGCGATGTCGGGCGTGGTCGAAGGCGCGAGCGCGAAGCCTGTCGCCGCACCGAGCACCTCGCGGAGCCAGCTGACCGCCTGCGCGTCCCCGCCGAGGGTGGCGGAGCGGCCCAGCACGAACACCCCGGGATGTTCATCCACACTGGACGGTTTGGGCAGCAGCACGTCGAATCCGGACACGCCTCATCCCTTCACGGCACCCGCGAGGCCGGAGACCAGCCTGCGTTGCACGAGTACGAAGAACACCAGCACGGGCACGGTCATCAGAGTCGATCCTGCCATGATCGCGCCCCAGTCGTTCTGGTCCGGTTTGAAGAAGGCCAGCAGGGCCAGTGGCAGGGTCTGGTTCTCCGAGGCGGAGATGATGAAGGTCTTGGCGAACAGGAAGTCGTTCCACGCGTGGATGAACGACAGCACGCTGGTGGCGACCAAGCCCGGTGCCACCAGCGGGAACAGCACCTGCCACAGGAAGCGCTGGCGGCTGGCCCCGTCCAGGGTGGCGGCCTCCTCCAGCTCCACCGGCACCGCGGCGACGAACCCGCGCAGCATCCAGATCGCGAACGGCAGGCTGAACGCCAGGTGTACCAGCACCAGTCCACCGAGTTGGTTGAGGCCGAACGCGGGCACCGCGTCACCCACCGAGCGCATCAGGAAGAACATCGGGATGGTCAGCGCCTCGACCGGGACCATCTGCGCCACCAGCAGCATCACCAGCAGCAGGGTGCGCCCTCGGAAGCGCAGGCGGGTCAACGCGGTGGCGGCCAGGAAGGAGATCAGCAGCGACAGGGCGACCACCACCAGCGCCACCAGCACGCTGTTGAGGAAGTAGCGGCCGAAGCCCTGCGTGGTGAGCACCCGGGTGAAGTTGTCCAGGCTCGGTTGCAGGGTCCACGGCTTGGGGTCGCTGGAGATCACCTCGCTCTCCGGCTTCAGCGCGGAGAGCACCATCCAGTACAGCGGGAACGCGATCGCCGCGGCGGCGAGCACCGCGAGGACCTCGGCGAGGGTCCTGCCCGGCCGCTTCACAGCGCCTCCCCACTGCGGCGCAGCGCGCGCAGGTAGATCGCGGTGAAACCAAGCAGCAGCACGGTCATCACCACGCCGATCGCCGAGCCGAGCCCGTACTCGGAGGCCGCGAACGCCTGTTGGTAGGCGTAGACGTTCAGCACGAGGTTGCCGCCCGCGACCCCACCGCCGCCGGTCATCACGTAGATCTGCGTGAACACCTTGAAGTCCCAGATCACCGACTGGATGGTGACCACGACGAGCAGTGGGCGCAGCAGCGGCAGGATCACGCTGCGCACGGTGCGCGGCACGGAGGCGCCGTCCAGGGCCGCCGCCTCGACGACCTCACCGGGAATCGCCTTGATCCCGGCGTAGAGCGTGACCATGACAAACGGGAACGAGCACCAGACGACCTGTGCGGCAACGAGCCCGAAGGCGACCCACCGGTCGTAGGTCCAGGAGAAGCCCTGGAGGCCGAGTACCTCGTTGACCAGGCCGAAGTTGGCGTCGAACAGGAACAGCCACACGGTGGATCCGGCGACCGTGGGCGTGGCCCAGGCCCCGAGCGCGGCGAGGAACAACAGGGCCCTCGGCACAGCGCGGACGCGGGTGGCCAGCACCGCGAGCGCCGCACCGACGAGCAGGGTGCCCAGCACGCAGCAGGCGGCGAATCCGACGGTCTGCGCCAGCACGGTCCAGAACTGGCTGTCGGACAACAACTTCGCGTAGTTGCCCAGCCCGAGCCAGTTCAGCGGGGCGCCACCGCTGACCTGCTCCTGGCCGTAGTCGTAGAAGGAGATCAGCACCAGCTGGTAGATCGGGTAGCCCAGCAGGCCGATCAGCACCAGGGCGGCCGGGGCGAGGTAGGCCAGCGCCGCCCGGCCGTCCCGGCTGATCCCGATCATGAGCCGAATGCCTCGTTCATGTGCTGGGCAGCCGTGGCGGTGGCCGCCGTGAGGTCCTGGGCCTTGGTGGCGATCTGTTGCAGCATCGTGGGCAGCACCGCCTGGGCGTCGATCTTGGCCCAGGCCGGGGTCGCGGGCACGAAACGGGGGCCCGCGTCCAGTGTCCGCACGAACGGTCGTTCGAATTCATCGCCCTCGGCGACGGCGCGCTGCACGTCGGTGAACGTGGGCAGGTTGCCCATGGCGTCGAACATCTTGCGCTGGAAGGACTTGCCGCCCAGCAGTTGCAGGAACTGCACGGCCAGCGTGCGGTGTGCCGTGCTCTTGGTGACGCCCAGCAGGTTGCCGCCCGCGAACGCGGGTGCGACCGAGCCCTCGGTCATGCCTGGCAGCGGCACGACCGCGTACTTGCCCGACACCGCACCGGCTTTCATGGCGCCGCGGTTGAAGTCCCCACCGATGGTCATGGCCGCCTTGCCGGAGACGAACGCCTGCACGCTGGCGTCCCCGCCGTTCTGCGCGCACTGCTGCGGCGGGCAGATGTCCTCGGCGAGCAGCTCGGTGTAGCGGCCGATTCCCGCACGACCGTTCGTGCTGTCGACCGCGCTGGTGAACTTGCCGCCCTGCTGGCTGGCCAGGTCACCGCCGGACGCCCACAGGAAGGGCAGCATGCCGTAGGTGTACTTGCCGCCGACCGAGATGCCGAACAGGTCCGGCTTGGCGGCGCGGATCCTCCTGGCCAGCGGGGCGAGTTCGGCCAGCGTCTTGGGCGGGGTCAGGCCGAGCTCGCTGAACACGTCGGTGCGGTAGTACAGCGCCCGCACGCCGACGTACCAGGGCACCGCGTACACCTTGCCGCCGACCTTGGCCGTGTCCAGGATGCTCGGGCTCAGGTCCTTGGCGTCCGGCCACTTGTCCAGGTCGGCGCCCACCTCGGCGAAACCGCCCGCGGCCACGTACCCGGCGAGGTCGGTGTTGCCGAACTCGGCCACGTCCGGCGCGCTCTTGGGGTCACTGAAGGCCCCCTTGAACCGCTCGGCCCGCGTGCTGATCTGGATGTACTGCACGTCGACGGTGACACCCGCGTGCTCAGACTGGAACTGCTTGACCGCCTGGTCCACCACGGCCTGCTTGGGACCGCGGTTGACCTCGTCGAACAGCCACACGCGCAACTGCCCGGACTTCTCGTCGGCAGCACCGCCGCTCGGTCCGGACTGCACTGGGGCGCACCCGGCCACGGCCAGTGCGCCCACGGCGACCAGCAGTGCGATCCGCTTCATGCCTACCTCCCCGATATTGCACTGTGCGCAACGAACGTTTCGCTAGAGGCAATGACGGCATGTTAGGTCGACCACAGCAATTCGGACAAGGTCTAGACCAAGACGATCAGCGGGCAGCCCAGACGCGGTAGGCCAGCGCCGACTGGGCGGGCACGGAGCCGTAGCGCAGGGCGACGGTCTCGCGCTGCTGCCCGGTCCACAGGTCCCGAACCCGGTACGGGCCGTTGGCGGGCAGGCCGAGGCAGCGCGCGGCGAACCCGGCCTCGGCCGGGGACGCACCGCGGTTGAGCAGCACCACCGCGGCCGAGCCGTCCGACATGGGTTTGACCCACGCCTGCACCGAACCGACGGTGCAGGCCAGCCGCCCCGACACACCTGCCCAGTCGCGGTCCACGGCGATCAGATCGGGGTTGAGCAGGATGCGAGCGGTGTCCTGGTTCATCGAGCGCAGGTCGTTGCCCGCGATCAACGGCGCGTTCAGCACCGCCCACAGCGCGAAGTGCGCCCGGTACTCGGCCTCGGTCATGCCGCCGTTGCCGACCTCCAGCGAGTCCGGGTCGTTCCAGCCGCCCGGTCGCGCGTAGCCGCCGAGCGCTGCCTGGCGGTCCAGGATGGACAGCACGCTGGCGAAGTCGTCAGCGATGTCGGGCGCGGTCCGCCACAACTGGGCGCCGACACCCGCACCCCACCGCCACGCCTCGTTCTGCCCGAGGTCGCTGACTGCCAGCACGATCGTTCGATCAGTTTTCGCCAGGGCCTCGGCCATGGCCTGGACGCGTGCCGGTGCGGTCTCCGCGTCGCTGCCGCAGTGGTCGTACTTGAGGTAGTCCACGCCCCAGGCCGCGAAGGTCGCCGCGTCCAGGTCCTCGTGTCCCAGGCTGGCGGGCAGCCCGGCGCAGGTGGTCTCGCCCGCCGAGGAGTACAGCCCGAGCAGCAGCCCCCGGTCGTGCAGGTACCGAGCGAGGGCCGCGATGCCGTGCGGGAAGCGGACCGGGTCGGCGGCCAGCCTGCCCGCCGCGTCCCGGACCGGGGCCATCCAGCAGTCGTCCACGTTGACGTACCGGTACCCGGCGGCGCGCATGCCGCTGGCGACCATCGCGTCGGCGGCCTGCTGGACCACCTGCTCGTCCACGGCGCAGCCGAACCGGTTCCAGCTGCTCCAGCCCATCGGCGGCGTGGGCGCGAGCAGTCCGAGCGCCGGGTGGAGGTCCGGTGCCGAGCCGGTCAGCAGCGCGGCGAGCACCACCAGCACCGCGACCAGCCTCAGCACCGGGTCGAGGCTAGTCCCCGGAGATCAGCTCAACCCAGCTCCGCACCGCCTCGGCGCTGACCGGGTGGTCCCAGCCCTGCGGGCGTACGGCGCTGCCCACGTGGAAGCAGCGGACCCCGGCGGACCGCAGGCCGCTCACCTGGTCGACGCGCAGGCCACCGCCCGCCATCACCACGGGCGCGCCCTCGCGCTGGCGGGCGGCCAGCTCGCGCAGCACCGGGATGCCCTGGGCCACGCCGTGCTTGCTGCCCGCGGTGAGCACGGTGTCGGCGCCCAGTTCGACCACCTCGTCCCAGGCGGCCAGCGGGTCGGCGGCGTTGTCCAGCGCGCGGTGGAACGTCCAGCGGGCGCCGTCCAGCTCACCGAGCACGGTGCGGCACACGCCGACGTCCACGGCGCCCCGGTCGTCCAGGAAGCCGAGCACGAACTCGGTGACGCCCAGTTCGCGCAGGGCCACCGCGTCGCGGCAGAGCCGGGTCAGCGACTCGGGCGCGAACCCGGCGGCGTCGCGCAGCATGGCCCGCACCGGCAGGTCGGTGGCGGCGAGCACCCGGCGTGCGGTGGCGGCCGTGGGAGTGAGCCCGTCGGCGGCCATGTCGCAGACCAGTTCGATGCGGTCCGCACCGCCCGCCTCGGCCTGTTCGGCGTCGCGGGCGTCCAGCGCGATGACCTCGAGCAGCAAGTCCGACATGGTCTAGACCATAAGGCCAGGTGGGCAGGGGGCACCAGCGCCGGAGGACCAAGATCGGATTCGGTCCGAGAATTTTTCCCACCCGTGTATCTGTGCCGGGACACCCGGCTCATCTCTGGTGTCCGGCCAGTTCACCGAGCCACGGGGGACGGGCGGGACCTGCACCACGCGCCGGGGGGGCGCGGGTCGGGGGTGGCACGACCGGTCGCGGGGATCTGGTCGTGCCGGGTGAGAACCACCAGCGGTGTGCGACCAAGGGGCGTCGCGGGACAGGTGTCGAGGGGGCACCGTAGTCCCACGGCGAGGGAGCGCGCGACCGCCAGTGGGGAGCCTTCACGTCAGCGGGGGTGTGAAGGGTCCAGGCGCGCGGACTTCGGCGGTCCGCGCGCCGCGACGAACAGGGCGGGGTGTCCGCCGGTACCGGCTGGGAGGACCGGTACCGGCGGACACCCCGCCCTTTGTCGTGCCCGGAACACATCGCCCCTAAGGGATCACTTGTGGTGAGTATCTACTCCGTTCGAGCGGTCTCTTGAATAATCGTTGGGCTGATCGAGCCAACGAGCAGTCACAATCGACACGCATGGTGACGCGAGTGGGAGCGCATCGCCATGGCGTTGGTCCACTGGGCGCAAAGCCCCCGGGAGGAACCCTCCGGGGAGAACCAACAGAGGGGAACAGCACCATGAGCACCACAGACGACAGCATGAAGATCGCAGCCACTCCCGACCCGTTGATCGTGGACGAGGTCGAGCAGGCGATGAGCGGGGTCGCGAAGGTCCGTGGCATGGGCCACCCGGACGCCCCGCCGCCCATCGAACTGGACCCGGTGACCGAGGACGGCGACTCGGGCATGGGCCACCCGGACAAGCACGAGCCGCAGGCCGCGCCCGGGAAGCCGGCCGAGATCAAGGCCGAGCAGGGCGCAGGGCACCGCGCCTGAGGCGGACCGGCGCCGGTCACGGGGGTCGCGGCCGGCGCCGACCAGGCGTTGCTGATTCGTGATGTATCTGAGTAGTTTCCCGCCCCACCTGTCTGAGTCGGGCTCATCCGGGGCCCGCGGTGCGGATCGGGGCGGCGGTGGTCGGACACGGGAGCACGCCGGGGGGCGTGGCCGTCGTCAAGCGCGACGTGAGCTGGCCGTACTGGGCGCGGGGGGCTGTGCCGGGTAGGGCAGGATGCAAGGTGAAGGAGCGCTACCGCGACGGGGGGACCGGACTGCGCCGAAGTACCTCAGATCCGGAGGTGCACGGAATGGCAGTGGACACCTGGGAGGGCCTCAGCGGCCACGACCGCCACGCGGCATGCCTCGTCGCCGCGCAGGGCGGCAACCGCAGGGCCCTGGACACGCTGGTCACCGACCTCACCCCACTGGTGTGGCACGTGACCAGGAGCCAGGGACTGGACCGGGTCAGCGCCGAGGACGTGGTGCAGACCGTGTGGCTGGCCCTGTTGCGCCACCTCAACCGGCTGGAGCACCCCAGGGCGCTGGCCGGTTGGCTGATCACCACCACCCGGCGGGAGGCCCAGCGGGCCCGCACGACCGGGTACGACCGGGAGTCGCCGGTGCCCAACGAGGGCCTCAGCGACATCCCCACGCAGAACGACGGCCCCGAGCAGGAGGCGCTGCGCGACGACCGGGACCGCCGGTTGTGGGCGGCCTACGCCCAGCTCACCGAGCGGTGCCAGCACCTGCTCAAGCTCACCGTGCTCGCGGGCAGGGCACAGTACGACGCCGTGGCCGAAGCACTGCACATGCCTCGGGGCAGCATCGGCCCGACCAGGGGTCGCTGCCTCAACCAGCTACGTGACCTGCTGAACAGGGAAGGGGGGCCTCAATGAACGCGGGCCAGGACAACAACCCGACCGCCAACGGCCAGGACGACAACCCGACCGAGGAGGACCTCCTCCTGCTGGCCGAACTGGACGTGCTGTTCGACAAGGTCGACCCGATGCCCGCCGACCTGGTCGAGCGGGTGCAGTTCGCGATCGCCCTGGAGGACCTCGACGTCGAGGTGGCCCGCTGGCAGCGCGACCAGGAGCTGGCCGGCGTCCGGGGCGCCGGCCCGAACACGGTCACCTTCACCGTGGAAGACCTGACCATCATGGTCAGCTTCGCCCCGGCAGGTGGCGGCTACCGGTTCGACGGCTGGCTGGTGCCGGGCGGGCCGCACACCGTGGAGGTCAGGGTGGCCGGTCACACGTCCACCACGACCGCGGCCGACGAGGGCGGGCGGTTCGCGGTGGACCAGGTGCCCAAGGGCACCACCCAGCTGGTGATCCACCTGGCCGCGGGCCACGGTGGTCGCGGGCGCACGGTGGTCACGCCGACCCTGGTGCTGTAACGGTGCGATCTTCCCCCCGACGGTGGACACCACCTTTCCGCCGGGGTGTGCTGGTATGTACGGGTGCCGTCACCGCCCACAGCCGTCCTCGCGCGCCCGCGCGCGGGTGAGCCCGACCGTGCGGCGGTGCTCAGCGGGGCCGAGCGGCTGTGGTCGGTCGGCTACCGGCTGGCGCTGGGCCAGTCCTTCGGCAACTCGGCGAAGGGCTTCCGCAAGGCGTTGCGCCTGCTGGACCAGCTCGAGGTCGACCCCGCCGACGTCGAGCACCTCGCACTGCGCGTGCAGGTGCTCACCTCGCTGGCGTACTCGGACTCCGAACTGCACAGCGTCCAGGAGGGCATGAAGTCCCTCGACCTGGCCGCCGAGCTGATCACCGTGATGCCCGCGGGGGCGGATCGCATGGCCGCCGAGGCCCGCGTGCAGCGCCAGCGCGGGTCCATCCTGCAACGGGCAGGCTGGCTGCGTGAGTCGATCGGGGTGCTCGACTCGGCGGTGGTGGCCACCGAGCGGGCCATGGCGCTGGGCGCGGGTGCCGAGATGGGCCTGGTCAACGCCCTGACAGCGCGCGCACTGGTGCACATCAACCTGGGCACCCCGCACACCGCGGCCGACGACCTGCGCCGCTGCATGTGGATCGGGCACGCCTACGACTCCCCGATCACCCGGGCGATCACCTCCAACAACCTCGGCGAGCTGCACTACAAGGCCGGGGACATCCCCACCTCGTTGCGCTACTACGAGGACGCCGAGCGGCTGTTCCGCAAGGTCGCGCCGAGCGCCCTGTCGAAGTTGCAGGTCGACCGGGCCGAGGTGCTGCTGTTCGCCGGGCTCGGGGAGGAAGCGGCCCGGATGCTCGACGAGGTGCTGCCCGACCTGCAGGCCCAGGGCAGCATGCGTGACCTCGCCGAGGCGGAGACCCGCCGGGCCGCCGCCGCCCTGCTGGAGAGCGACCCGCGGCTGGCGGGCCGGTTCGCCGCGGCGGCACGCCGCCGCTACCTGCGGCAGGCCAAGCCCGCGCTCGCCGCGCTGGCCACGCTGACCGCCCTGCGCGCGGAGACCGCCGAGGTACTGGCGGGTCAGCGCCCGGCGCGCAAGAGCCTGATCGATCGCGCGCTGGCGCTGTCCACCGAGCTGCACGAGCTGGGCCTGGTCGACGAATCGGCCGTGGCGCGGCTGCTCGCGGTCCGCGTCGAGGTCCGCCGCGGCAACCGGGACCGCGCCGGGCAGCTGCTGGCCGCGCTGCGCCCACCGGGCCGGTTCACCTCGATCGACAACCGGATGCTGCGCAGGCTGTGCCGTGCCGAACTGGCCGAGTCCACCGGTGACCGGCGGGCCGCGCTGAGCCAGGCCAGGTCCGGGTTCACCGAGCTGGGCAAGATCCGGGACCGGATGGGCGGGCTGGACCTGGTGTGCGGCACCGCCGTGCACGGCAGGGAACTCGGCGAGCTGGCCGTGCGCCTGGTGCTCGACGGGCGCAGGGGCAGCGCCGACGCGAGGCGGCTGTTCAGCTGGCTGGAGCGCACGCGGGCCCAGGTGTACCGCTACGAGCCGCAGCCCACCGTCGAGGACCCGGAGCTGGCCGAGCGGGTCGTGGAGCTGCGCAGCCTCACCCGGGCCATGCAGCAGGCCAAGGTGGAGGGCCGCAAGGTCCGCGACCTGGCGGCCCGGCACTCCGCGCTGCAACAGGAGGCCGCCCGGCTCGGCTGGCAGAGCAAGGTGTGGGGCACGCCCCGGCCGGTCGCCTCGATGGACGAGGTGGCCCAGCGGCTGGACGACCGCGCGCTGGTGACGTTCGCGGCCTCCGGTGACGCCATGGTCGCCGTTGTGCTCGTCGCGGGACGGCCCAGGCTGGTCCGGCTCGGCAGCGTGGCCGGTGCCCGGCAGGCGGCCCGTGAGCTGCACGCCGACCTGGACGCGCTGGCCCCCGACCACCTGCCCAGGGCGCTGGTCGAGGTCGTGTCGGCCTCCGCGAGGCGCCGCGCGCAGTTGCTCGACGACCAGCTGATGCGCCCGCTCGCCGAGGTGATCGGCGACCGCGAGCTGGTCGTCGTGCCCACCGGCCCCCTGTACCCCGTCGCCTGGGGCGCACTCCCCTCGCTGTGCGGGCGGCCCGTGGTCGTCGCGCCCTCGGCCACGGCCTGGCTGGCCGCCTCCAGCACCCCGCAGGCGCAGGCCGGTCCCGTGGGCCGCAGCGTGCTCGTCGGCGGCCCCGACCTGCCCGCCGCCGTGGGTGAGGTCGCCCAGCTGACTCAGTACCGGCCGGGCGCCCAGGTCATCGACGGGGACCGCGCCACGGTGGAGACCGTGCTCAAGGCGTTGGACGGGGCGCAGATGGCGCACGTCGCCGCGCACGGGGCGCACGAGCCCGGCAATGCGCTGTTCTCCCGGCTGGAGCTGGTGGACGGGGCCTTGTTCGCCCACGAGACGGCACGGCTGCAACGGCCACCGGAGCAGGTCGTGCTCGCCGCGTGTGAGCTCGCGCTGAGCCGGATCCGGCCGGGTGACGAGGCGCTCGGGTTCGCCGGTGCCCTGCTCGCCGCAGGTGTGCGCACCGTGACCGCCGCCGTGACGCGGGTCGGCGACCACACCGCCGCCGAGAGCATGGCGTTCTACCACCGCCGTGTGTCGGAGGGCGCCCGTCCCGCCGTGGCCCTGGCCGACGCGACGGCCGTCGACCCGTTGCGCCGACCGTTCATGTGCCTCGGCGCCAGCAACTGAGCCCGCTCTCCCCGCGAGTCCCGCCCACAGGCGCGCGAGTCCCGGCCTCAGGCCCACGAGTCCCGCTCAGCCGCACGTGAGTCCCGCTCTCAGGCCCACGAGTCCCGCTCTCAGGACAGCACTGCCGCACCGGTCGCCGGGATTCACGCGCTGCAAAACGGGGTTCGTGCTCCCCAGACCGGGGTTCGCCGTCCCTAGAGCGGGACTCGCGCGCTGGAGAGCGGGACTCGCCGTAGATGTGCGGGAGGGGCGGCCCCCACAGCGGGCCGCCCCTCCCGGGCAGTGCGAATCAGCTGGTGGCTGGACTCAGAAGTCCATGCCGCCGGCCTCGGGACCGGCCGGGGCGGCCGGGGTCTTCTCCGGCTTGTCGGCGACGACGGCCTCGGTGGTGAGGAACAGGGCCGCGATCGAGGCCGCGTTCTGCAGCGCCGAACGGGTCACCTTGGCCGGGTCGATGATGCCCGCGGCGACCAGGTCCTTGTACTCACCGGTGGCCGCGTCCAGGCCCTCGCCCGGCTTGAGGCCCTTCACGCGCTCCACCACGACGCCACCCTCGAGGCCGGCGTTCACGGCGATCTGCTTCAGCGGGGCCTCGACGGCGACCTTGACGATGTTGGCACCAGTGGCCTCGTCGCCGACCAGGTTCAGGCCCGCGAAGGCGGCCTCGGCGGCCTGCAGCAGGGCGACGCCACCACCGGCGACGATGCCCTCCTCCACGGCGGCCTTGGCGTTGCGCACCGCGTCCTCGATGCGGTGCTTGCGCTCCTTGAGCTCCACCTCGGTGGCGGCACCGGCCTTGATGACCGCAACACCGCCGGCCAGCTTGGCCAGGCGCTCCTGCAGCTTCTCGCGGTCGTAGTCCGAGTCGCTCTTCTCGATCTCGGCGCGGATCTGCTTGACCCGGCCCTGGATGGCCTCGGCGTCGCCGGAGCCCTCCACGATCGTGGTCTCGTCCTTGGTGACGACGACCTTGCGCGCCTTGCCCAGCAGGGTCAGGTCGGCGTTCTCCAGCTTGAGGCCCACGTCCTCGGAGATGACCTGGCCACCGGTCAGGGTGGCGATGTCCTGCAGGATGGCCTTGCGGCGGTCACCGAAGCCGGGCGCCTTGACGGCGACGGACTTGAAGGTGCCACGGATCTTGTTGACCACCAGGGTCGCCAGGGCCTCGCCCTCGACGTCCTCGGAGATGATCAGCAGCGGCTTGCCGGCCTGGATGACCTTCTCCAGCAGCGGCAGCAGGTCCTTGACCGAGGAGATCTTGGAGCCGAACAGCAGGATGTACGGGTCCTCGAGGACCGCTTCCTGGCGCTCGGCGTCGGTCACGAAGTAACCGGAGATGTAGCCCTTGTCGAAGCGCATGCCCTCGGTGAGCTCCAGCTCGAGCCCGAGGGTGTTGCTCTCCTCGACGGTGATGACGCCTTCCTTGCCGACCTTGTCCATCGCCTCGGCGATCAGCTCGCCGATGGTGGAGTCAGCGGCGGAGATGGACGCGGTAGCAGCGATCTGCTCCTTGGTCTCGATCTCCTTGGCGGTCTTCAGCAGCTGCTCGGCAACGGCCTCGACGGCCTGCTCGATGCCGCGCTTGAGGCCGAGCGGGTTGGCGCCGGCGGCGACGTTGCGCAGACCCTCGCGCACCAGCGCCTGGGCCAGCACGGTGGCGGTGGTGGTGCCGTCACCCGCGACGTCGTCGGTCTTCTTGGCGACCTCCTTGACGAGCTCGGCCCCGATCTTCTCCCACGGGTCCTCGAGCTCGATCTCCTTGGCGATGGAGACACCATCGTTGGTGATGGTGGGGGCGCCCCACTTCTTCTCCAGGACGACGTTGCGACCCTTGGGGCCGAGCGTCACCTTGACGGCGTCAGCGAGGGTGTTCATCCCGCGCTCGAGACCGCGGCGGGCGTCCTCGTCGAACGCGATCATCTTGGCCATTGCGGTGTGGTCCTCCGGTGGTGGATGACACGGTGCTCGGCCAGGCTCGGTGCCCGCGACGGACGGCACCCGGGGATTCCCGGAGGCCTCACCGTCCCGACCTCATCGTTGGCACTCAGGTTGCGTGAGTGCTAGTGCAGGTTTAGCACTCGCCGGGGCCGAGTGCAAGAAACGCAGCTCAGTGACCCGCGGTCAACCACACGATCAGGACCACCACGACCACCAGCACCGCCGTGCCCACCAGCACCGGCACCGCCCAGCGCACCGCGCCGGAGCGGTCCTCGCGGAAGGCGGAGGAGCTGACCGGCGCGGGCGGGCGCAGCCGCACCGGCTGGTCGCCGCCCGCCGGGTAGCCGCCGTACCGGCCCTGGTCGCCCTGCTGCTGGTACCCGCCGACCTGGCCCATGCGCACCGGACCGGAGGGCGGGCCCGCGGGCGCGGGCGGGGGCTGGACCGCGCCGGAGTGCACCGGCGAGGCCACCGGCAGCCCGCCGCCGGAGTCGGCGGAGCGCAGCTGCGGCGGGGGCGAGCCCGGCTGGGCCACGGCCACCAGCGCGCTGCGCGCCGCGGCCACCAGCTCGCGGCAGGTGCTGTAGCGCTGGTTGGGGTCCTTGGCCATGCCCTTGCGGATGACCTCGTCGATGCCCGGCGGCAGGGCTACCAGCGCCGTCACCGAGGGCGGCTCGCTGCCCAGGTGGCCCTGGATGACCTCGGAGACCCCGCCCTTGTACGGGGGCCGCCCGGTCAGGCAGGCGAACAGCACGCAGGCCAGCGAGTACAGGTCGGTGCGGCCGTCCACCGGCTCGCCGCGCAGGTGTTCGGGCGCGGCGTAGGTGGGCGAGCCCAGGAAGTCGCCGCCCCGGGTGCGGTGGCCGGTGGCCCCGCGCCGGGTCAGCCCGAAGTCGGCGAGGTAGACGTGCTCGCCCGCGGACTCCCGGCTGGTGACCAGCATGTTGGCCGGTTTGACGTCCAGGTGCACCAGCCCGCGCCCGGCGAGCATGTCCAGCGCCTCGCCCGCCTGGCTGACCATGATCAGCGCGCGGGAGGGGGACAGCGGGCCGTCGGCGATGAGGCTGGCCAGGTCGGAGCCGTCGACCAGGCGCATGGCGATGTAGAGCAGGCCGTCGAGCTCACCGAAGTCGTAGAGCGGCACGACGTTGGAGTGGTCGATGGCCGCGGTGTTGCGCGCCTCGTCCACGAAGCGCTCGCGGAACTCCGGGTCCTCGGTGAGGTGTTCGGAGATGACCTTGAGCGCGACCTTGCGACCGAGTCTGACATCGGTGGCGCGGTACATGATGGCCATGCCGCCGCGCCCCAGCACCGCATCGATGCGGTAGTGGCCGAGGCGCTTACCGGTCAAGTCGTCCGACACGCCGGGAAGCCTAACGCGCTGCGGATTCGGCCCGCCGCCGGTTGCTGGAAACCGGCCGGGCCGGGCCGCCACGGGCACGCGCGGCGGACCGGCCGTCGAGAATCAGGTGGTGTGACCGACTGTCCGGTGTCAGACCTTGCGGACGTCCGCGGCCTGGCTGCGGCCGTCCCGGCCCGCCTGGACCTCGAACTCAACCCGGTCGCCCTCGGCCAGTGCCCTGAATCCGTCCATCTGGATCGCCGAGTAGTGGACGAACACATCCTGACCACTGTCCTGAGCGATGAATCCGTAACCCTTTTCCGAGTTGAACCACTTGACCGTGCCGACAGCCACGGCGTCCTCCTTGAAGATGTGGCGCACGGCGCCGGAAGCGCCGATTGGATCTCCCGAAACGCTACCGACCTGCTGGCCCCCTGCCATCTGCTTCTCGGGTGCTCTTGCCAGAGCCCGTTTAACCCGCTCGGACGCGCCGACCCGTTGTGCGGCACCAATTCGGCTGACACGAATGGCGGTACCCGCGAAGTGCGGATCCGATAAGGGAGGATGAAGCGGTGGCGAACCCAGCACCGAGGATGACCGGCGTCGACGAACACCTGGCCGCGGTCGTGGAACTGGTCGGCGTGACCCCGGTGGCGGAACTGCCGCTGGCGGACTGCCTTGGCCTGGTCCTGGCGCGGGACCTGGTGTCGGCGATCGCCCTGCCGCCGTTCGACAACTCCGCGATGGACGGCTACGCCGTGCGGGCGGCCGACGTGGCGGACGCGCCGGTGGAGCTGCCGGTGGCCGGGGACATCCCCGCGGGGCGGGTGGACCTGCCGGAGCTGGCGCACGGCACGGCGCTGCGCATCATGACCGGCGCACCGGTGCCGCCGGGCGCGGACGCGGTGGTGCAGGTGGAGCTGACCGACGGGGGCACGGAGCGGGTGCTGGTGCACGGGGACGTGCCCGAGGGGGCGCACATCCGCCGCGCCGGCGAGGACGTGCGGCCGGGCAGCGTGGTGCTGCGCGCTGGCGCCGAGCTGGGTGCCGCCCAGCTCGGGCTGGCCGCGGCGGTCGGCGCCGCCGTGCTGCCGGTGCGCAGGCGGCCCAGGGTGCTGGTGCTGTCCACCGGCTCGGAGCTGGTCGAGCCGGGAACCCCGTTGCTGCACGGGCAGATCTACGAGTCCAACGGGGTCATGCTGGCCGCGGCGGTGACCGCGGCGGGCGCGCTGCCCACGCTGCTGCGGTTCGTGCCCGACGACGTGGCCGCCTTCCACGCGGCACTGGACGAGCATCTGTCCACTGTGGACCTCGTGCTGACCTCGGGCGGGGTGAGCGCGGGGGCCTACGAGGTGGTCAAGGACGCGCTCGCGGGCAACGGGGTGGAGTTCCGCAAGGTGGCCATGCAGCCGGGCATGCCGCAGGGCGCCGGGCGGTACCGGGGTGTGCCGGTGGTCACGCTGCCGGGCAACCCGGTGAGCGCGCAGGTGTCCTTCGAGGTGTTCGTGCGGCCCGCGCTGCGCGCCGCGATGGGTCACCGCAGCCCGGGCCGTCCCCGGCTGAGTGCGCGGCTGACCGAGCCGGTGCGCTCGCCCGCGGGCAGGCGGCAGTTCCGCCGCGGGGTACACGACCCGGTCGCGGGCACCGTGTCCCCGGTGGGCGGCCCCGGCTCGCACCTGCTGGGCGCGCTGGCCCTGGCCGACTGCCTGATCGAGGTGCCGGAGCCGCTGGCCGAGCTGGCCGCGGGCGATCTCGTCACCGTGCTGCCGCTGGCCCCGTAGAGTCGCGTCGTGGGTCTCATCGGATGGATCGTGCTGGGCGCCGTCGTGGGCTGGGCGGCCAACCTCGTTGTCGGCGGGCGGGACCGCCGCCCGCAGGGCTGCATCGTCAGCATCCTGGTCGGCGTCGCCGGGGCCTTCCTCGGCGGCTACCTGTACCAGGCGGTCACCGGCAGGGAGACCGCCTTCACCTGGAGCTTCGAGAGTTTCGGCATCGCGCTGATCGGGGCGATCGTGCTGCTCGCCGTGCTGCGGCTGATCACGGAACTGACCCGTCGCCGCTAGCTCCGCCGCCAGCTCCCGGCGCACGAGCGGTAGCGTGTGGCCGGTTCACTCCCCTACCGAGGATGACGGACAGCCGAGCTGATGAGCGAGAACGCACCCGAGGGCTTCTCCCTGGGCAACTTTGTCGAACTGGCCCGCAAGACGGTGCCGCCGATGCACCCGGGCGGGCGCCCGATCGTGCTCGGCTTCGCGGTGGGCGCGCTGGTGCTGCGCCTGCTGTCCCGTCGCCTCGGCGCGCTCGGGTTCCTGGCCACGGCCTGGTGTGCGTGGTTCTTCCGCGAGCCCAAGCGGGTCACGCCGACCCGTCCGGGCATCGCCGTGGCGCCCGCCGACGGCACGATCGCGCACGTGGAGCAGGCGCTGCCGCCCGCCGAACTGGGCCTGCCCGCCCGGCCGATGCTGCGGATCAGCGCCTTCCTGAACATCTTCGACGTGCACGTGCAGCGCACGCCCGCGCAGGGTGAGGTGCGCCAGGTCTCCTACCGGCCGGGCAAGTTCCTGTCCGCCGACCTGGACAAGGCCAGCGAGGACAACGAGCGCAACACCGTGGTGCTGCACACCCCGGACGGCCACGACCTGGTCGTGGTGCAGATCGCCGGGCTGATCGCGCGCCGGATCGTCTGCACCGCGACCGAGGGCGACAAGGTGGCGGCGGGCCAGACCTACGGACTGATCCGCTTCGGCTCCCGGGTGGACCTGTACGTGCCGATGGGCAGCCGGGTGCTGGTCGAGCCCGGCCAGCGCACCATCGGCGGCGAGACCGTGCTCGCCGAACTGCCGCCGCTGACCGGCCGCGAGGGCTGAGCCGGTGGTACCGACCGGGCCCGGGGTGCGGCTGCTGCCCAACGCCATCACCGTGCTGGCGATGTGCTCCGGCCTGACCGCCGTGCAGTTCGCGCTGACCGGGCACTACGAGTGGGCGGTGTACGCCATCGGCGCCGCCGCGATCCTGGACAGCCTGGACGGGCGGCTGGCCCGGTTGCTCGACGCCACCAGCAAGATGGGCGCCGAGCTGGACTCGCTGGCCGACGCCGTGTCCTTCGGCGTGGCCCCCGCGCTGATCCTGTTCGTGTGGAACCGCGGCAGCAACAACGTGGTCTGGGTGGTGTCGCTGATCTTCGCGGCCTGCATGGTGCTGCGGCTGGCCCGGTTCAACACCCTGCTGGAGGACACCGAGAAGCCGCCGTTCACCAAGGAGTTCTTCGTCGGCGTGCCCGCGCCGCCCGGGGCGCTGCTGGCGCTGCTGCCGCTGATGGTCTCGCTGGAGGCGGGCGAGGGCTGGTGGACCTCCCAGGTGCTGGTCTCCCTGTGGACGATCTTCGTGGCCGCGCTGATGATCAGCCGGGTGCCCACGCTCTCACTGAAGACGATCAAGGTCTCGCCCCGGCTGGTGGCACCGCTGCTGGTGGGTGTGGTGCTGCTGGCGGCCACCGTGCTGCTGTACCCGCTGATCGCGCTGGCCGTGGCGATGCTGGTCTACCTCGCGCACATCCCGTACGCGGTGTACCGCTACCGCTGGCTGGCCCAGCACCCGGAGGCGTGGACCGTGCCCGCGCGGGAGCGCAGGGCGATCCGCCGCGCGGGCAGTGCCGCGCGCCGGTTCGGGCTGCGCCCGCCGCTACAGCGCCGGGTGGCCGGCGCGGCCAGCCGGATGCGCGGGGTGCGGCTGCCCCGGCGCAACGGTGAGCCCTGGCTCAACGGCAGCCGCCGCTCCGAGTCCGAGGACGGGGAACCCCGCAGGGGCTGGCGCCAGCTGGGGCTGCGGCGAAACCAGGACCGCTAGCCCGGCGGCCCGTAGGCTGGCCGCGTGATCACGTTGACCGCGCGGCTCTCACCGTCCGCACTGGACACCCGGCGTGGTGTCGTCCGCCTGCACCCCGAGGTGCTCGACGCGCTGGGCCTGCGGGCCTGGGACGCGGTGCGGCTGACCGGGGCCCGGGTCAGCGCGGCCCTGGCCGCCGCGGGCAGCCAGGACGCGGCGCACGGGGTGGTCCTGGTCGACGACGTCACCCTGTCCAACCTCGGGGTGGTCGAGGGCGCCGAGGTGGTGATCGCCCCGGTCGAGGTGGTGCACGCACGTTCGGTCACCGTGTCCGGCTCGCGGTTGGCCGCGGCCTCGGTGCCGCCGGACACCTTGCGGCTGGCGCTGACCGGCAAGGTGCTCACCGTGGGCGACGCGGTGTCCCTGCTGCCGCAGGACCTGGCCCCGCCGCCCGGTTCGGATGTCACCGAGGCCCGGCGCAGGCTGTCCGCGGCCATCGGCATGACCTGGACCAACGAGCTGCTCACCGTGACCGGGACGGTTCCGGCGAGCCCGGTCGCGGTGGGCCCGAGCACGGTGCTGACCTGGCGCGGCGCGGCGAGCCCCGAGCCGGAGGTCGAGTACGCCGAACTGGTCCTCGACGCCGAGATCGTGCCCGATCCCGTGCTGGAACGGCCCGCGCTGCCCGCGGCCTCCCCCGTGCCGATCGCCGACCTGGTGGGCAACCAGGACAGCGCGCAGTTGCTGTCCGAGTGGCTCACGCTCACCTTCCGCCGCCCGGAGTTGCTGGCGCAGTTGGGGGCTGTGCCGCAGCTGGGCGTGCTGGTCAGCGGCCCGGAGGGGGTGGGTAAAAGCACGCTCGTTCGTTCAGTCGCGCACTCCGTGGACGCCGAGGTCGTGGAGCTGGCCGCGCCGAGTGTCGCGGTGCTGGAGGCGAATGCCGCCGCGAAGCGGATCGCCGAGGCTGTCGCCGCCAAACAAGGTGAACGACCGTTCGTACTCCTGCTGACCGATGTGGACGCCCTGCTGCCGTCGAGCAGCCCGCCACCGGTGGCCACGGTGGTGCTGGACACGCTGCGCGCCGCCGTGCGCCAGCCCGGGTTCGCGCTCGTCGTGACCAGCGCCCACCCCGAGGCCGTGGACCCGCGACTGCGTACCCCGGACCTGATCGACCGTTCGCTCTCCTTGCCGCTGCCGGACGGCAAGGCACGGGTCGAGCTGCTGCGCGTGCTGCTGCGTGAGGTGCCGCTGGAGTCCGATGTGGACCTGGGCGCTGTCGCCGATCGCACACCTGGCTTCGTGGCCGCGGATCTGGCCGCGCTGCGCCGTGAGGCCGCGGTGCGCGCGGCGATGCGCCACCGCGCCGTGGACCAGGTGCTGCGGGTGGGTCAGCAGGACCTGCTCGGTGCGCTGGAGACCGTGCGCCCGATCTCGATGTCCACTTCGGACAGTCTGCGTACCGGAGGGCTGTCCCTTGAGGACGTCGGGGACATGGCGGAGGTCAAGCAGGCGCTGACCGAGGCCGTGCTGTGGCCGTTGCAGTACCCGGATTCGTTCGCACGACTGGGAGTTCAGCCGCCCAGGGGGGTGCTGCTGTACGGCCCGCCCGGCTGCGGCAAGACCTTCCTCGTGCGGGCGCTGGCGGGCAGTGGCCGGCTGAACGTGTTGTCGGTCAAGGGCGCCGAGCTGATGGACAAGTTCGTCGGCGAGTCCGAGCGCGCGGTGCGCGAGCTGTTCCGCCGTGCCGCGGAGGCCTCGCCGACCCTGGTGTTCCTGGACGAGGTGGACGCGCTGGCCCCTCGCCGAGGGCAGTCCTCGGACTCAGGCGTCGCCGACCGGGTGGTGGCGGCGCTGCTGACCGAGCTGGACGGTGTGGAGCCGCTGCGGGACGTGGTGGTGGTCGGTGCGACGAACCGGCCCGAACTGGTGGACCCTGCGCTGCTGCGGCCCGGTCGGCTGGAGCGGGTCGTGTACGTGCCGCCGCCGGACACCGAGGCGCGCGCGGAGATCCTGCGTTCGGCCTCGCGCAAGACCCCGTTGGCCCAGGACGTGGACCTGGCCGCGCTGGCCGCCGAGCTGGAGGGCTATTCGGCCGCGGACTGCGCCGCGCTGGTCAGGGAGGCGGCGCTGACCGCGATGCGCGAGTCGCTGGAGGCCGCCGAGGTCACCGGCCAGCACCTGGCGCAGGCCCGCGCGGCGGTGCGGCCCTCGCTGGACCCGGCCCAGCTGGCCGCGCTGGAGGCGTACGCCGATTCCAGGCGGTGAAACACGAAGGCCCGCGACCGGGTGGTCGCGGGCCTGGCGGGCTCAGCTCTTGCCGGGTGGGCCCTGGTAGTCGTTGGTGAGGATGACGATGACCCCGGGGTCGGCGGCCTGGATGCCGTCGAAGCGCGGCTCCACGTGCAGCTGGAAGCGCTGGGCCAGGACCTTGGCCGCGTTCTCCTCGTCGGTGCCCGGCCGGTAGTAGACCGTGGTCCTCGGGATGATGCCCTGCGAGTAGTTGCCCGAGGCGGTGACGTTCCAGCCGTTCTGCTTGAGCTCCTCGGCGGCCTTGGCGGCCAGGTTCTTGATGGTGCTGTTGTTGTAGACCCGCACCGGCACCGAGGGGGTCTGCTGGCCACCGCCGTTGTCCGGCGGCGGGGGCGGCGCCTGGGTGGTGGTCGTGGTGGGCGGCGGCGCGCTGGTCGTCGTCGCGGGCGGCGCGGAGCTGCTCTGGCTCGTCGGCGCGGGCACGGCGCTGCTGGTCGCGGCGGGCGGTGTGGTGGTGGTGCCCGCGGCGTCGCTGCTGGAGTTGTTGCTCACGATGAGTGAGACCACGCCCATGACCAGTGCGATGGCGGCCACACCGAGCAGTGCGAAACCCGCGATGCGCGCGGGACGTGCCGGGCTTCCCGGTTCCATGGAGCTCATCGCGGTTCGATGCCCAGTCGGCGGGCCGCGCGGACGCGCTGTCTGCCCGCGCGCAGCCGGCGCAGCCTCTTGACCAGCATGGGATCGGCCCGCATCGCCTCGTGCTTCTCGATCAGCCCGTTGAGCAGCTGGTAGTAACGGGTGGACGACATGTCGAACAGTTCCTTGATGGCCTGCTCCTTGGCACCTGCGTACTTCCACCACTGACGCTCGAACGCCAGGATCGCGCGCTCACGAGTGGTCAGGCCGTCGTCCGGCTCGCCTGCCGGTACCAGGGCCTTTGCGGCGTCCATCTGGTTCCTCGCCCCTCACGGTCGCGGATCCCTGCGGTCGCAGGAATCACAGCCGTGTGATTCCCAGCGGCCATTACATCACGTGATCACCTCGGCGCGGTGGCCCGCGCACCGGCGCGTCACGGGGACACACCGGTCGTGCGGGGCCGCGCGCATGGCGCCAGACCTTACCGAGTACCCCTGACAATGATCTTCCAGACCTGCCCATAGGGTCGGGACATGGCGATTCACCCGATCCGCGTCGTCGGCGACCCCGTACTGCACAACCCGACGCGCCTGGTTGAGGACTTCGACGAGGCCCTGCGCACCCTGGTCGAGGACATGAAGGAGACGATGGCCGCGGCCAACGGGGTGGGGCTCGCGGCCAACCAGATCGGCGTGGACCTGCGGGTTTTCGTCTACGACTGCCCCGACGACGAGGGCGTGCGGCACCAGGGCGTCGTGGTGAACCCGGTGCTGGAGACCTCCGAGCGCCCCGAGACCATGCCCGACCCGGAGGACGACTTCGAGGGCTGCCTGTCGGTGCCCGGCGAGTCCTACCCGACCGGGCGGGCGCAGTGGGCCAAGGTCACCGGCTTCGACGAGCACGGCAAGCCACTGGAGGTCGAGGGCACCGGCTTCTTCGCACGCTGCCTGCAGCACGAGACCGACCACCTGGACGGCTTCCTGTACCTGAACCGCCTGGTGGGCCGGTACGCCAAGGAGTCCAAGCGCATGCTCAAGCGCAACGGCTGGGGCGTGCCCGGGCTGTCCTGGGACCCGGCGACCTCGGAGGACCCGTTCGCCGAGGACGAGGACTGAGCTGTCCACAGGCGGCGAGTTGTCCACACGTGGATCTTGAGCAAGATCAACTGTCGGGGTGGGGCGGTAGACTGGTGCCGGGGACGCCCCCCAGGGAGCGGCGGGGGACGTTCATGAGTAGGACGACTCGCTCAGCCTGACTCCGTCGACGGCGTGTGCGAGGCCGACAGGGCGTCGAGGGCGGCGAGCGCCTCGGCGGCCCGGTCGGCGGGCACGAACAGGTGGTCGTGGTGGTAGCCGGCGACCACGTTGCAGCTGATCCCGTGCTCGGCGAGGCGCCCGCTGACGGCGTGGGTGAGGCCGACGGCGTCCAGGGCGGAGTGCACGCGCAGGGTGAGCCAGGCGGCGAGGTAGTCGTACCGGAGTCCGGCGGCGTCGGCCTGCTCGCGGCGCACCACCACGGTGAGCCCCTCCGGCTCGGTGACCGTCACGACGGGCCGCAGCGTGGTCAGGTCGAGGCCCTCGGGGGCCACGGCGAACACGTAGTCGCCGGGCTGCTGATAGGCCCGCATCGAGGCAAGCAGGACGGCCAGGTCACGTTCGCCACTCATGGCACCAGGCTAATTCGGTTGGCGGGCAAGGCCGATCAGCCCACCATGTGGCGATGCTCGCCAACCTGTTCGCGCTGATCATCGCGTCCCTGCTGCTGGCCATGGTGCCCGGCGCCGGCACGGCGGTACTGCTGCGACAGTCCGTGCTGAACGGGCAGCGCGCGGGTCTGGCCACGTTGGCGGGCATGGAACTGGGCGTGCTGTTCTGGGCGCTGGCCGCGGCCTTCGGGCTGTCCGCCCTGCTGGTGGCCTCGCAGCTCGCCTACGAGGTGCTGCGCGTGGTCGGCGTGCTGGTGCTGTTCTGGTTGGGCGTGCGCGCCCTGCTGGCCAAACCCACCGAGCCCCCGACAGAACCGTTGCGGCACAACGGGTTCCTCAGCGGAGCGCTGGTCAACACGCTGAACCCGAAGATCGGCGTGTTCGCGATCTCGTTCCTGCCGCAGTTCTCCGGGCCGGGCCAGCTGCCGCTCGTGGCCTGCGCGGTGGTGTGGGTCCTGGTGGACACGGTCTGGTACCTGGCGGTGATCGCGCTGATCGGCCAACTCGGCCGGTGGCTGCGCCAGGCGCGGGTGCGCCAGCGCCTGGAGCAGCTCACCGGCTTCGTGCTGATCGGACTCGGCGTCCGATTGGCGTTGCAGTCCCGTTAGCTGACCGGCTGCACGGACAGCACGGTGCTGGTCCACGGGCAGAACCGGTCACCGGTGATGGTGTGCGTGTCCACGTCCACGACCCGGCCGTCGCACACCTCGGTGGTGACGTCGGCCCAGGCGAAGTCGGCCGGGTCGATGGACCACTTGTGCCCGGTGTTCACGTCGGTCTGGCCGTAGACGATCTTGCCGTTCGGGATGCGCGGGACGTCGGTGCGGTGCGCCAGCAGGGCGCGGGCGTTGTCGATGTCGGCCTGGCGGACCAGCTTGACCTTGTAGGTGGCGCCGTCGGAGTCGGCGATGGTCACCACCTGCGGGGTGGTGGTAGCGGCGGCGGCCGGGGCGGCCGCGAGCACGGCGGCGGTCGCGGCGGTCAGCACAGCTGCGGTGAAGCGCATGGTGTTCTTCCTCGTTCCCCAGTGGTTACGAACACCAAATACGGTACTTTCGTCCCAGAAAATATCAAGGTAAGAACGGGCAGAAGCCGGACGTTTATAGGGTGATGGGCGGGTTTAGCGCCAGGTTGTTCGGCGATCAGGAGATGCGGCGCCAGGGAACACCGGGCAGGCCCGCCATCTCCTCCAGCGAGCGGCAGCGCACGAGCTCCTCGTCGCGCTCGGCGAGCACGAAGGCCCGGATCCGCTGCGCCTGGCCGCTGGTCGGCAGCTCGCCGACCAGCAGGAACGGCAGGGACAGCCGCCAGCCCCGCAGCACGGTGTCGCGCTGGCGGTGCGGGGCGCGCAGCACCGCACGGGCCACCCGCAGCGCGTGCTCGTTGCCGGTCATCCGTGTCGGGAAGCCCATGTGGTCCCACGCCCAGCGGCCCTCGTCGGCGACCTTGCAGCGCAGGCAGGACAGCGGCCCGGCGCCCAGTTCCGCGCCGCACGCGGAGCAGCGCAACAGGGTCATCGCCCAGTCGGTGCAGGTCCACGGGTGCCTGCCGACCTCGTCGGCCAGCAGCAGCTCGGCCAGCTCCCGCTCCTCGGTGCCGCCGGGGGCCACCGACTTGGCCGCCAGCAGGGCCCGCCAGTCCGCCGCCCAGAACTGGTCGACCAGCTCAGCGCACACCGGACAGCTCGGGTAACCGCGTCCGGCGAGCTCGCCGCACGCGGGGCAGGGCTTCGCGCTGGCTGGGCGCACGGCCCGCCGCGCGCCCGGTGGAAACGGTTGATCGGCGGGCACGCCCCAGAAGGTACGCCGTGATCGTCTCGGGCACGCACGCTGGCATCAACGGGCAGCAGTCGCTAGCCTCGGGACCCGACAACTTCACATCACCGCGGGAGCTCGCGCCACAGCGGGCTGAGAGGGCGGCTGGAGTCGATCACGACCCGGTGCCGCCGACCGCCTGAACCTGTACTGGGTAATGCCAGCGTAGGGAGGATCTCGATGACATCGCAGAAGACTGCCCTGGACAGCCACGTCCGGCCCACTGTGACCACCGGCCCGATCTCCGGCTCGCACAAGGTCTACCTCGAAGGACCGGACGGCCTGCGCGTGCCGCAGCGCCGGGTGGAGCTGAGCAACGGCGAGCACCTGGACCTCTACGACACCTCCGGGCCCTACACCGACGAGTCGGCGACCATCGACGTCCACAGTGGACTCGAACCGCTGCGGGCGAGCTGGGTTGCCGAGCGCGAGCCGGTCAACGGGGCGGTGACCCAGCTGGCCTACGCCAAGGCGGGGATCATCACCAAGGAGATGGCGTTCTGCGCGCTGCGCGAGGGCGTGGACGCGGAGCTCGTGCGCCGCGAGGTGGAGATCGGGCGCGCGGTGATCCCGGTCAACCGCTGCCACCCGGAGTCCGAGCCGGCGATCATCGGCAAGAAGTTCCTTGTCAAGATCAACGCCAACATGGGCAACTCGGCGGTGACCTCCTCCATCGAGGAGGAGGTGGACAAGATGGTGTGGGCCGCCCGCTGGGGTGCCGACACGATCATGGACCTGTCCACCGGCAAGCGGATCCACGAGACCCGCGAGTGGATCATGCGCAACTCCCCGGTCCCGGTCGGCACGGTGCCGATCTACCAGGCACTGGAGAAGGTCAACGGGGACCCGACGAAGCTGTCCTGGGAGGTCTACCGGGACACCATCGTGGAGCAGTGCGAGCAGGGCGTGGACTACATGACCGTGCACGCGGGCGTGCTGCTGCGCTACGTGCCGCTGACCGCCAAGCGGGTCACCGGCATCGTGTCCCGGGGCGGCTCGATCATGGCCGCGTGGTGCCTGGCCCACCACCAGGAGAACTTCCTCTACACCAACTACGACGAGCTGTGCGAGATCCTGCGCCGCTACGACGTGACCTTCTCGCTGGGTGACGGGCTGCGGCCGGGCTCCATCGCCGACGCCAACGACGAAGCGCAGTTCGCCGAGCTGCGCACGCTGGGCGAGCTGACGCACCGGGCCCGCGCCCTGGACGTGCAGGTGATGATCGAGGGTCCCGGCCACGTGCCGATGCACAAGATCGTGGAGAACGTGCGGCTGGAGGAGGAGCTCTGCGGGGAGGCGCCCTTCTACACGCTGGGCCCGCTGGCCACCGACATCGCCCCGGCCTACGACCACATCACCTCGGCCATCGGGGCGGCGCAGATCGCCTGGGCGGGCACCGCGATGCTCTGCTACGTCACGCCCAAGGAGCACCTTGGCCTGCCCAACCGGGACGACGTGAAGACCGGCGTGATCACGTACAAGATCGCGGCGCACTCGGCGGACCTGGCCAAGGGCCACCCCAAGGCGCAGGAGCGGGACGACGCGCTGTCCCAGGCCAGGTTCGAGTTCCGCTGGAACGACCAGTTCAACCTGTCGCTGGACCCGGACACCGCGCGGTCCTTCCACGACGAGACCCTGCCCGCCGAACCGGCCAAGACCGCGCACTTCTGTTCCATGTGCGGGCCCAAGTTCTGTTCCATGAAGATCACTCAGGACGTGCGCAAGTACGCTGAGGAGCACAACCTGACGTCAGTGGAAGCGATCGAGGCTGGGATGGCGGAGATGTCCGAGGAGTTCGCGGCGCAAGGCAGGCAGGTCTACCTCCCGGTTGTCGAGGCATGAGCTCGACACCGCCGCGCGCGCTGACCATCGCCGGGACCGACTCCGGCGGTGGCGCGGGCATGCACGCCGACTGCAGGACCTTCTTCAGCTGCGGGGTGCACGCCACCACGGCGGTGACCGCGGTGACCGTGCAGAACTCCTTGGGGGTGACCGGTTTCACCGAGATCCCGCCCGAGGTGGTCGCCGCGCAGATCAGGGCCGTGGTCACCGACATCGGGGTGGGCGCGGCCAAGACCGGCATGCTCGCCTCGGCCGGGATCATCTCGGCCATCGCCGGGGCCTGCGACGAGGTCGGCATCGGACGCGGGCGGGAGATCCCGTTCGTGGTGGACCCGGTGTCGGCCTCGATGCACGGTGACCAGCTGCTGCACGACGACGCACTGGACGGCCTGCGCGGGGAACTGTTCCCGCGGGCCAGCCTCGTCACGCCGAACCTGGACGAGGTGCGGCTGCTCACCGGGATCGAGGTGACCTCGCGGGCGGGCATGCTCGACGCCGCCAAGGCCATGTACGAGCTGGGGCCGCAGTGGGTGCTGATCAAGGGCGGGCACCTGGCCAGCGACCCGGACTGCATGGACCTGCTCTACGACGGGGCCGACGTGGTCGAACTGCCCGGTCCCCGCTTCGACACCCGGCACACCCACGGCGGCGGGGACACGCTCGCCTCCGCCATCACCTCGGCCCTGGCCAAGGGCGCGGACATGCCCGAGGCCGTGGCCTTCGGCAAGCGCTTCGTGGTGCGCGCCGTGGAGGCGGCCTACCCGCTCGGCGGCGGGGTCGGCCCGGTGTCGAACTTCTGGCGCCTGTCCGCGGACCCGATCTGACTGTCAGACCCACCCCGTAGCCTCGATGTCGGGGGGTTCGGGCTCCCCCAGGGGGAGGAACGAGGTCCCCCGGTTCAACGTTACGCCGGGGGTCTGACAGGCCGGGATGATCAGTGGGTGCCGGAGCCGCTGCGCTTGAGCACGTGCATGATCGGTGTGGTCTCCAGGTGGGTGACCTCGGCCTGCTCGCCGACGAACTCGGTGAGCAGGCGGTACAGCTCGGCCAGGTCCCGGCAGTAGACGGAGACGAACAGGGTGCAGGGGCCGCTGGTGGCCATCACCAGGCGGGTCGCGGGGTGCCGGGACAGCAGCAGGCCGACCCGGTCGATGGCGGCGGGCGGCACGGACAGCCAGAGGTTGGCCTCCACCTGGTAGCCGAGCAGGGCGATGTCCACCTCGGTGGCGATGCGCAGGGCACCGCGGCGGGCGATGCGGGCCACCCGGCGGCGCACGGTGGACTCCGAGGTGCCGACGAGCCTGGCCAGGTCGGGGTAGCCGAGCCTGCCGTCCCGGGAGAGTGCCTCGATGACGGCCAGTTCCACCGGGTCGGAAACCTGTTCGAAGGCGGCGGGCACCAGGCCGTGCGGGCGCAGCGCGGTGACCTCCTCGTCGGTGAGCACGTCGGCGTGCCACCACAGGGACTCCAGGAAGACCCGCAGCACGGTGTACACCGACCAGGACCGCACGGACTTGCTGGCGGGCAGGTACTTGAGCAGGAAGGCCCTGCGCCGCTCGGCCCCGGCCATGAACATGATCGCGACGACCTCGTCCCCGCCGTCGAGCACGCTGGCCTCCAGGCAGTCCTCGCGCCTGGCCAGCGCCTCGGCCAGCGCGAGCACGTGCCCGGGGCGGCAGCGCACGCGCAGCACGAGCGGGGTCACCTCGGGCATGGCGAAGGGGTTGCGCACGGCGCGGACCTTCACGGCCCCGGAGCCCAGCAGCGGGTTGAGCCGCCGGGCCACGGTGCGCTCGGACACCCGCAGCACCTCGCCGAGCTGCTCCCAGCTGGCCCTGCCGTTCACCTGAAGTGCGGCGACCAGGCGCACGTCCAGCGGGCTGAGTGCGGTTTCCGTCATTTCAGCCTCCCCCGTGCCCTGAATCCGCCAGATCCCCTCTGTTCACTGTAGGCGCTCGCGGGACCCGAGTAGGTCTTGAGCGATGGAGACGACAATCAGCTCAGGAACCCTGCGGGGCAGCGAACAGGACGGGGTCGCGGTCTTCCGGGCGGTGCCCTACGCCACGGCGGAGCGGTTCCACGCACCCGAACCGGTGCGGCCCTGGCCGGGCGTGCGGGACGCGACCAGGCCCGGCGCGGCGGCACCTCAGGCGATCGGCGGCCCACCGGTGGTCCCGGCCTGGCCCGACCCCGTGTTCGACGAGGCGCAGTGCCTGAACCTCAGCGTGTACCGGCCGACCGCGCCCGGCGGCCCGCGCCCCGTGCTGCTCTGGATCCACGGCGGCGGCTTCCTCACCGGCAGCGCGAACCTGCCCTGCTACGACGCGACGGAACTGGCCCGCGCCGGGGACATCGTGGTGGTGACGATCAACTACCGGCTCGGCGCACTGGGCTACCTCGACGTCAGCGGGGGCAACTTCGGGCTGCTGGACCAGATCGCGGCGCTGCGCTGGGTGCACGAGAACATCGCGGAGTTCGGCGGGGACCCGGGGGCGATCACGGTCGGCGGCCAGTCGGCGGGCGCCATGTCCACACACCTGTTGATGGCCAACGAGGACAGCGCGCCGCTGTTCCACAGGGTGTTCCTGCAGAGCGCGCCATTGGGCTTGCTGCCGGCCACGGCGGAGCAGGCCGCGCTGAGTACGCAGCGGCTGACCGAGGCGCTCGGCGAGGACCCGGGCACCGCGCCGTGGCAGCGCATCGCGGAGGTGCAGACCACCCTGCGCGGCGTCGCGATGGTGCCGCCGCCGTTCATCCCGGTGCTGGGCGGCAACGGCCTGCCCAAGCTGCCGGAGGAGGTGGACCTGAGCCGGTTCCAGGTGATGATCGGCACGACCGCGGACGAGCACACCTTCTTCGGCGGGCCGCGCGGGGACTCACCACTGTTCGAGCCTGGCAAGCTCGCGCTGGCGCAGCGCCAGACCGAGGCGGGTTCCCCGGCGTACGTGTACAAGTTCGACTGGGCGGGCGCCGCGCCGTGGTACGCCACGCACTGCGTCGACCTGCCGTTCCTGTTCGGCAACGCGCCGGTCTGGGACACCAGCGCGGCGCTGGCCGGGTCCACTGCGCAGCAGCGGCAGCCGCTGACCGAGCAGTTCCAGCGAGCCGTCAGCGGGTTCGTGCGCACCGGCGACCCCGGCACGGACTGGTCCCCCTACCCGGCCGTGCGGCACTTCAGCCATTCGGCCTAGATGTCCTCGGCGACCAGTTCCTCCAGCGCGGGCACGGCGGCGGCCAGCGCGGCGCGCTGCTCCTCGGTGAGCCGGGCGAGCCTGTTCTGCAACTCGTGCATCCTGGTCGAGCGCACCCCGGAGATGACCCGCTCACCCTCCGGGGTGGCCTTGACCAGGGAGGCCCTGCCGTCCTGCGGGTCGGCCTCGCGCAGCACGTAGCCGGACTCCACCAGCGCGGCGACGATCCGGGACAGGGTGGGCGGGGCCACGCCCTCCCGGTTGGCCAGGTCACCCAGGCGCATCGGCCCGTTGTAGACCAGGGTGGCCAGCGCCGAGATGGAGCCCTGGCCCAGCCCCGGGGAGCCGCTGCGGCGCAGGATGCGGGACAACCGCCCCACGGCCAGGTACAGCCGCGTGGTCTCGTCGACCTCGGCGGCGGTCGTCGGCACCGGCACTTCGCACACTCCTCGGGTAGCGGGACTTCCCACCATGATGACGTGTGCGCGCGGTGCTGAGCACACTGCTCAACCCGAACAGTGGCCCGACTAGGCCAGAGAGGGCAACCTCACGGGACATCCGGGCTGGACGCCTGCGCCCAGAAGCGGCGCGGGATGCGCCCGGCCAGGCGGGCCAGCCGCCCGGCGTCCACCCCGGCGCGCATCGCGGCGGCCATGCGCTCCGGGTCCTGCGCCCGGGTCACGGCGGTGGCCAGCAGCACGGCGGAACAGCCCAGCTCCATGGCCAGCGCGGCGTCGGAGGCCGTGCCGATGCCCGCGTCCAGCACCACCGGCACCGAGGCCCTGGACACGATCAGCTCGATGTTGTGCGGGTTGCGGATGCCCAGGCCGGTGCCGATGGGGCTGCCCAGCGGCATGACCGCGGCACAGCCGACCTGCTCCAGCCGCAGGGCCAGCACCGGGTCGTCGTTGGTGTAGGGCAGCACGGTGAAGCCGTCCTCGACCAGCTGCTCGGCGGCGTCGAGCAGTTCGACCGGGTCGGGCAGCAGGGTCTGCTCGTCGGCGACGACCTCCAGCTTGACCCAGTCGGTGGCCAGGGCCTCGCGGGCCAGCCGCGCGGTCAGCACCGCCTCGGCCGCGGTGCGGCAGCCAGCGGTGTTGGGCAGCGGCTCGATGCCGAGCCTGCGCAACAGGTCCAGCACCCCGGTGCCGCCCGCGGCGTCCATCCGGCGCATGGCCACCGTGGTCAGCTCGGTGCCCGAGGCCACCAGTGCCCGCTCCAGCACGGCCAGGTTGGCCGCACCGCCCGTGCCCATCACCAGCCGCGAGCCGAACTCCCGGCCCGCGATCACCAAGGGGTCGTCCACGCCTAGCCTCCCTGCACCGCGGTGAGCACCTCGACCGCGCACCCGGCGGCCAGCGGGGTCCGCTCCCACCTGGCGCGCGGCACCACCTCGCCGTCCAGCGCCACGGCGACCCCGGTGCGCGGCGCGCCCAGCTCGTCGAGCACGAGGCCGACGGTGGCGGTCTCCGGCAACTCGCGTTCCACCCCGTTCACCAGGACCAGCATCAACTTCCTCCACAGTAGGCAGTCGCGCGCAGCGGGTCGGCCGCGCGCACCTCGGCGGGTACGTCCCGGCCCGCGAGCAGGTCCAGCACGGACTCGGCGGTGATCGGCGCGAGCAGGATCCCGTTGCGGTGGTGGCCGGTCGCGGCCAGCACCCCGGGTTCCAGCCAGCCCAGCAGCGGCAGGTTGTCCGGGCTGCCGGGGCGCAGGCCCGCCGCGCACTCCAGCACCGCGTACTCGGCGATGCCCGGCACGACCAGTTCCGCGTCGTGCAGCAGGTCCCGCACCCCGCCGACGGTCACCTCGGTGTCGAAGCCCGCCTCGTACTGGGTCGCGCCCAGCACCAGTCCGTTGTCGTTGCGCGGCACCAGGTACACCTGCCTGCCCTGGACCAGGGCGCGGACCGTGCGGCTCGGCGGCGGCAGCGCCCCCGCTCGCGCCCGCATCCGGATGACCTCGCCCTTGACCGGTCGCACCGAGGCGGCCAGCGCAGGGTGCAGGCCGCCGCTCCACGCCCCGGCCGCCAGCACGGCCACGTCGCAGCCGACGGTGGACCCGTTGGCCAGCTCGACCGCACCGGCCCGCACCGAGGTGGCCGCGACGGCGATCGGTTCTGCCCCACCGGACACGGCGGCGGCCCGCAGTGCCGCGAGCAGCATCCGGTTGTCCACGGCCAGGTCGCCCGGCACCGACAGTCCACTTCGGACTGATGTGCCGATGCTGGGCTCCAGCCCGCGCAGTTCCCGTGACCCGAGCCGGTGCGTCTCGCGGCCCAGGCTGGCCAGGTAGTCGGCGAGCTGGGCCAGTTCGGCCCGGTCGGCGCTGTCCACCGCCACGACGAGCGTGCCCTCGGTGCGCAGCCCCGGATCCCGGCCCGCGTCGGCGGCGAGCCGGTCGGCGAACCCGGGCCAGCGGGCGAGCGAGGCGCTGCCCAGTGCCAGCACGTGCTCCTCGCCGGGCCAGGCCTCGGTGACCGGGGCGAGCATGCCGCCCGCGACCCAGGACGCACCGCTGGCCGGTGCCGCGTCGATCAGCACCACCCGGTGGCCCGCGCGCACCGCAGCCCAGGCCACGGACAGACCGATGACGCCGCCACCCACGACGGCAACCCTCATGGACACAACCATCACGCTCCCTGCGCCGGCATGACCCGGATCAGGTTCGACGGTCGGGGCTGGCAAGCCCCCTCTCAGCCCGGTTCCTCCAGGCTCCCGTGCGGACCGGGTTCCACCGTAGCACCTATACAGTCGGCTCCCGTGCCGGGATTTGACGCAGACCAGATCAGGAAGCGGCTCGCCGACGCGCGGCTGTACCTGTGCACCGACGCACGTCGCGAGCGGGGCGACCTCGCCGAGTTCGTGGACGCCGCGCTGGCCGGGGGCGTGGACATCGTGCAGTTGCGCGACAAGGGCGGTGCGGGCCCGTTGGAGGCCCGCCAGGAGTTGGCGGCGCTGGAGGTGCTGGCCGAGGCGTGCGCGCGGCACGGGGCGCTGCTGGCCGTGAACGACCGCGCCGACATCGCGCTGGCCGCGGGCGCGGACGTGCTGCACCTGGGCCAGGACGACATCCCGGTGGCCGTGGCCCGCCGGGTGCTCGGCGAGGACGTGGCCATCGGCCGCTCGACCCACGACCTGGCGCAGGCGCGGGCCGCGGCCGAGGAGCCGGGGGTGGACTACTTCTGCACGGGCCCGTGCTGGCCGACCCCGACCAAGCCGGGCCGTCCCGCGCCGGGTCTGGACCTGGTCCGCCAGGTGGACTCGCGGCGCCCGTGGTTCGCCATCGGCGGGATCGACGCGGACCGGCTGGACGCCGTGCTGGCCGCGGGCGCCACGCGCATCGTCGTGGTGCGGGCCATCACCGAGGCCGAGGACCCGCGCTCCGCCGCCGCCACGCTGGCCGCCCGCCTGCCCCACCCCGGCGAGTCCCGCTCACCGGCGCGCGAGTCCCGCTGAGCCGCGGCCGAGTCCCGCCCAGCGGCCACCCGCCGCGCGGGACTCGCCAGCCCCAGAGCGGGACTCGCGCGCGGCAGAGCGGGACTCGCCGGGGGTGGGCGTAGGTGTGCCCCCGAGGCGGGGCGGGAAGGGGTCGCCGGCCTCGGGGGCACTGGGGGCGGGCCTGCAGGGGTGGCCCGCTGCGGATCAGCTCGTGGTCAGGCGCAGACCCCAGGTGCTCAGTGCGGGTCCGACCGGGCTGAAGTAGGTCGTGCCGCCGGAGCTGCAGTTGCCGGATCCGCCGGAGGTGACGCCCTGGGCCTGGCTGCCGCTGATCCAGGCCCCGCCGGAGTCGCCGGGCTCGGCGCACACGTTGGTCTTGGTCAGGCCGGTGACGGTGCCCTCGGCGTAGCGCACGGTCTGGTTCTTGGCCTGGATCGTGCCGCAGTGCCAGCCGGTGGTGGAGCCGGAGCGGCACACGGCCGCGCCGACGGCCGCTTCGGTGGAGCCCTTCACGGCCACGGTGGAGCTGCCGTTGGTCACCAGGCCCTGCAGGGTCCACTGGCTGCTGGTGACGTCCACCTTGCCGTAGTCCCCACCGGTGCCGAAGTGGCTGCCGTTGATGGTGCCCAGCGCGGCCCGGTTGTAGCCGGAGGCGCTGCCGCCGCTCTTGGTGCAGTGACCAGCGGTGACGAAGTGCTTGCCGCCGGAACTGTCGGTGGCGCTGAAGCCCACCGAGCATCGGAAGTTGGAGCCGTACCAGGCGTCGCCGCCGCGCACGTTGTAGAACAGCTCGGGTTTGGCGGAGCCGGTGACCACGCGGACCGAGTCGCCCAGCGAGCGGGCCTGGTCCAGGAACGCGCTTACCCGCTGATCGGTGCCGGTGGTCTCGACGACCACGCTGTTGCCGGGCAGGTCCACGTACCAGCCAGTGACCGAGTCGGGGGCGGCCAGCGCGTCCAGACGGTCCTTGACGGCGTTGAGCTGGGCCTCGGTGTGCCGGACCACGCGGGCCTTGGCGCCGGCCGCGGTGACCTGGGCGGCCTGCCGGGCGTCGGTGACGTCGACCACGGCCCTGCGGCTGACCTGGTCGAACCAGGAGTCCGCGAAGGCCCCGCCGAGCTTGCCGCGCAGGGAGTCGGCGAGCCGGGCGGCGTGGTCCTGCTGTGCGAAGAGCTGCTGGGCCTGAGCGGGGTCGAGACCCAGATCACGCTGCAACGACGTAACCACATCGGGTGACAACGAGAAATCATCCGAGGAGGGTGTCGGGGAGGCAGGCACAGACGCCCCCAAGGCCGGTACGCTGATAGCAGAGGCGACGCCCAGTGCGAGCAGGGCGGCGCCGACAACACGGACCGCACGTGTGCGGTTCATCAGTCGTCTCCCTCATCTTCGGGTGCAGGGAACCCGGGAGGTCGTGGTTGCAGGGACCCCCCTCCCGGGGTCTGTAGGGGGACGGGTGGTGGGGCGGCGGCAGGGGTCGCCCCACCCTCCCCCACTCCTCGTCCGGGAGCAGGCGACTGCTGGCGCGGGAGTCATCGCCAACCGACCTCCTCCCCACTCACCCCATCGGCTGACACTTACTCAGCCCGACGGGTGTAGTTACGAACCCGTTACCTGTTACGACAAGGCCTGATTGGGTGCGAAGCGTGTCACAAGACACGGTTGCCTGGGTACGCCGAGTAGCAATTAACAATTGACTAATACGTAACGTCACCGTTGTAAGACACTCCGCACACGTCCGGGTGAAGTAGACACCGCTAGATGACGCAGTGCGTATGCGGCTATCCGGTGGTGGGCGCCCGCGAGGGTGGCGCGCTGGGCGCGGTGGTGCTCGGCGCGGCCGGGCTCGTCGTAGTGGTCGTCGGCGGCGGCGGGGTGGTCGTGGTGCTGGGTTCCGTGGTCGAGGTCGGCGGCGTGGCGGTGGTCGTCTCCGTGGGCGGGGTGCCGCTCGGCGGCACGCTCGTGGTGGTGGGTCCCGGCGCGGGGTGCTTCGCGGGCGTCTCGGTCGGCTGGTTGAACAGGGCACCCAGGGTGGTGCCGTTGTTGCCGCCGGAGACCGGCGCCCCGCGCACCGCCTCGATGCCGAAGATCACGAGCATGCCCAGGCAGAACGCGGCCACCGTGCCGAGGGCCACGGTGGCCCAGCGGCGCCTGCTCCAGCCGGTGCGCTCCGGCTCGGCCCCGGGCAGGTCCTCGGTGCGGATCTTGACGGTCTCCGCTTCCGACGGGTCCTCACCGCGGCCGCCGACCCGCGAGCGCACGGTGTCCCTGGCCCGGTCGATCGAGTGCTGGTAGAGCGTCGCGCCGACGGTGGTCACCACGCTGGCCAGCCCGGCGCCGAGCACCGTGCCCGCCACGCCGAGGTTGCTGCCCAGCAGGGCCGCCGTCACCGCCGCGAGCGCACCCGCGACCACCTGCGTCGGCTTCAGCTCGAGCCGAGTCTTACTGGTCTCCTTGTCCATGTCTCCATTCCTCCGCTGCACGTCCAACGATCCAGACGTGAGCGGTGCTCCCCCGGTTCGCCAATGGTGAGCACGAACACCCTCAACCGTCCACAGTGGACTTGTCGGTGAGGTGCGTTGGCGGGCCGTCTACCCCGCAGGCCAGCGCGCCGTCCAGTTCGGCGGGCGGTGGCGGCTGCTGGTTGCGCAAAACCCCGTTGTCCACGCCCAGAGCGAACAGGCCGCCCACCGCGGCCGCCGCCGCGCACACCAGCAGCGCGAGCTGCCAACCTGCCGTGAGCGCAACGGGATCGGTGTACTGGTCGCCGCGGATCCCCGCCACTGCGGGCAAAACGGCCACCGCGAGCAGCGAACCCGTTCTGGCCACGGCGTTGTTCACCCCGGAGGCGACCCCGGCGTGCCGGTCCGGGGCGGCGGCCAGCACGGTGGCCGTCACTGGGGCGACGGCGGCCGCCAGGCCCAGGCCGAACACGAGCACACCGGGCAGCACACCGGTCAGGTAGGACGCACCGGGTTCGGCCATGCGCAGCAGCAGCATGCCCACGCCGACCAGGATCGGGCCGACCACCAGTTGCAGGCGCGGGCCGATGCGCTGGGCCAGCCGTCCGGAGCGGGCCGACAGCAGCAGCATCAGGATGGTGATCGGCAGGCCGGACAGGCCCGCGGCCACCGGGGAGTAGTGCAGGGACACCTGCAACTGCATGACCATCAGCATCATGACCCCGCCCAGCGCCGCGTAGAGCAGGAAGGTCAGCAGGTTCGACAGCAGGAACGTGCGGTCCGCGAACAGTTCCGGCGGCACCAGCGGGTCGGCGGAGCGGGCCTGCAACACGCAGAAGGCCACCAGTGCGAGCACGCCGACCAGGCCCGCGACCAGCACCAGCGGATCGGCCACGCCACGGGCGGGTGCCTCGACCAGCGCCGCGGTGACCCCGGCGAGCCCGATCGCGCCCAGTGCGGTGCCGGTGAAGTCCGGGCGGCCGGTCAGCTCCCCGTCGCAGGACTCGGGCACGTAGCGCCGGGTCAGCCACAGGCAGAGCAGGGCGACCGGCACGTTGATCAGGAACGCCAGCCGCCAGGACCCGGCCTGCACGAGCAGCCCGCCCAGCAGCGGGCCGACCGCGGTGGCCACCCCGGACAGGCCCGACCAGGCGCCGATGGCCCGCGCCCGGTCGTCGTGGGCGAAGGCGGACTGGAGGATCGCCAGCGAGCCGGGGGTGAGCAGCGCGCCGCCGACGCCCTGGAGCACGCGGGCGGCCACCAGCACCTCGGTGGTCGGCGCGATCCCGCACAGCACCGAGGTGATGCCGAACCAGGCCACGCCCAGCTGGTAGACCCGGCGCCTGCCGTAGCGGTCGCCGAGTGAGCCCGCGACGAGGATCAGCGCGGCCAGGGACAGCAGGTAGCCGTCGATCACCCACTGCAGGCCGGTCACCGAGGCGCCCAGTTCGGCGCCGATCTTCGGCAGCGCCACGTTGACGATCGTGCCGTCCAGCATGGCCATGCCGGAACCGACGATCGTGGCCGCCAGCACCCCTCTGGCCTGGCCGCTGCCCCACCGCACACCTGTGCCCGAGCTCGTCATGGGTGCAGGTTCCTGCGTGCGGGTGTCGGCCGCAAGGCGGGGGTCAGCGGTAGAGCCGCGCCAGGTGGTTGGTGATCGCCAGCTGGGCGGCGGCCAGGTCGATGCGGCCGATCAGCACGTGTGCGTCCAGCCCGTCGATCAGGGCGAGCAGGGCGTCGGCCTCGTGCTCGGCGTCCACCTCGGGGCTCAGCTCCCCGTACTGCTGGGACAACAGCAGCACGGCGGTGAACAGATCACGCCCTGCGGCGTAGTGGCCGCGCAGCACCTCGGCCAGCTCGGCGGACACCACGGCGCGGGCCAGGAAGGCGATCCACACCCGGCCCTCGTCCACGTGCTCCGGGGCACCGGTGATCAGGTCCACGGCCACCCTGCGCAGGAGCACCTGGCCGGGGCAGCCCGGCACGACCTCGGCGATCTGCTTGTCCAGCCGGGCGTTGACGGTGCGCAGGCTGTACTCGAATGCGGCCTTGAGCAGGTCGTCCTTGGTGGGGAACTGGCGCTGCACGTAGCCCATGGACAGCTCCGCCTCGGCCGCGACGGTGCGCACGCTGACCGCGTCCAGCCCGTCCCGCCTGGTGATCCGCAGCAGCGCCTCCAGCACCTCCGCGCGGCGGGTGTCCTCGGCTCTCACCTAGCTAGTATGCCGCACATCGATGCGATACGATCGCATCGATGCGATCGTATCGACTTGGGGGATGACCGTGCAGAAGTCCACGTACGACCTGCTCATGACCGGCTGCGTGCTGGTCGGGGTGCATGAGGGTGTGGTGCCGATCGTGATGCAGCTCTGCGGCTGGGGCTTCCACGCCCTGGCCTTCCCGGTACTGCTGCCCACCCCGTGGATGTGGACCGTCTCGGTGCTGGCGATCCTCGCCGCCTTCGCCGGGCTGTGGTACCTGGACGAGGCGAAGAAGCGCGCCTACCCGGCCGGGGCCGAGTCGTGATCAGGCTGCTCACCGCGGCACTGACCGCGCTGTCGCTGACCACGGCACCCGGCACACCGACCGTGGTGCACACCGACGCCGGGTCTGTCAGAGGGGAACAGACCGGGCGGTTCCTGGAGTTCCGAGGCATCCCGTACGCGGCCCCGCCGGTCGGCGACCTGCGGTTCGCCGCACCGGCTCACGTGCATCCCTGGGCGGGGGTCAGGGACGCACGTGAGCCTGGCTCGCCTTGCCTGCAACAGGAGGGCGGTCGGGTCAGCGGCAGCGAGGACTGCCTGTACCTGAACGTCTCCGTGCCGACCACACCGCGCTCGGGGCCGCGGCCGGTACTGGTGTGGATCCACGGCGGCGGCTTCCTCACCGGCTCGGGCAGCCAGTACCCGTTCACCGGGCTGGCCACCGCCGCCGACGCCGTGGTCGTGACGATCAACTACCGACTAGGCCTGTTCGGTGCCTTCCCATACCCGGAGCTGGGCCGCGACGTGGAGTTCGGCCTCCAGGACCAACAGGCCGCCCTGCGCTGGGTGCGGCGCAACATCGCGGCCTTCGGCGGTGATCCGCACGACGTGACGGTGGGCGGCGAGTCGGCGGGCGCGATGAGCACCTGCTCGCAGCTTGCCTCCCCCTCGGCGGCCGGCCTGTTCCAGAAGGCGATCCTGGTCAGCGGTTCCTGCGCGATGCGGCACGAACCAGGTGCGCTCGCACCGGGTTCCGGCGCGGTGTCCACCTGGCTGCCGCTGGACCAGATGCACGGTCCCGCCATGACCGCCGCGGCGAACCTGCACTGCTCGGACCTCAAGTGCTTGCGGGACAAGCCTTCTGGCGAGCTGCTCGCGCAGAGCGGGCCGCAGTTCGGGCTGTTGCCGTACGGCACGGACGTGCTGCCGATCCGTCCGCTGGACGCCCTGCGGCGCGGGCTGTTCACGCACGCCGCCGTGCTGAACGGCACCACGCACGACGAGCACGTGCAGATCACCGTGGACGGTTGGCAGAGCGCGCACCTGGACCGGGACGGCTACAACCGCGTGCTGACCGACACCTTCGGCGAGCGGGTCGCACGGCGCTACGCGTTGGCGCCGGGGCAGTCCCCGCTCGCCGGGCTGTCCAGGCTCTACACCGACGCCGACTGGATCTGCCCGGCGCTGACCAGCAACCAGTTGTACGCCAAGGACAAGCCCGCCTTCGGCTACGTGTTCGACGACCCGGCCGCACCGGTGGCGGACGGTCGGCCGCTGCCGCCGGAGGTGACCCCGGCGACCACGCACGCCTCGAACATCTACTACCTGCTCGACAACCCGGCGCTGTCCGGGGCCGAACGCGCCCTCAGCGATCAGCTGATCGCGTACTGGGCGAACTTCGTGCGCACGGGTGACCCGAACGGCACCGGCCTGCCGCACTGGCCGCAGGCCGGTGGCGCCCAGGCGCAACGGCTCACGCCCGGCGCCACCGGGCCGATCGACCTGGTCGCCAGCCACCAGTGCGATCTGTGGGCGCAGTGATGGAGATCCTGTGAATCCCTATTCCTGATGGCGCCCGAAATGTCTAGCCTGTCCTGGGCCCGCACAGCGCGGGTCCAGGACAGGGGGGTTACACCGTGAAGTTCGGACGTGTGTTCGGTCTGCTCTGCGGTTCGGCCGTGGCCGTGACCGTGCTGGTTCCCGCAACGGCCTCGGCCGAGCCGGGCGTGCGGCAGCTGCCCGCGCTGCCGGGCGGGTCGGCCAGCGGGGCGTGGGGCGTCAACAACAGCGGCGCGGCCGCGGGCTGGTCCAACACCGGGAACACCTCGCACGGCGTGCGCTGGACCGCCGAAGGCACGGCCGTCGACCTGGGCACCCTGCCCGGGGACACCGGCAGCTCCGCCACCGCGATCAACAACTCCGGCACCGTGGTCGGGCGCTCCTCGTCCAGCGGCGCGGACCACGCCGTGCGCTGGGGCTCCGACGGCGTGATCAAGCAGCTCGCCGCGCTCGAGGGCACCACGTACTGCACGGCAGAGGCCATCAGCGACTTCGAGGTCGCCGCCGGGCACTGCGGCGCCTCCTGGGCCTCCTACGAGGGCCGTGCCGTGCGCTGGAGCTGGGACGGCACCGTCACGGAGCTGCCCGCCCTGCCCGGGGACAAGTTCAGCAGCGCGCTGAAGGTCAACCGCGCGGGCACGGCCGTGGGCTACTCGACCACCCCCGGCTACGTCTCGCGTCCGGTGCGCTGGAGCGCGGACGGCACCGTCACCGCGCTGCCGCTGCTGCCGGGCGGCGAGTCGGGCAAGGCGCGCGGCCTGACCGAGAGCGGCGTGGTCGTCGGCACGGTCTGGGTGTACCGCAACGGGCACGGGGTGAACCACGCCGTGCGCTGGAACACCGACGGCACCGTCACCGACCTCGGTGTGCTGCCGGGCACGACCGACGCGCAGAGCGAGGCGTACGCCGTCAACGCCGACGGCACGGTGGTCGGCGAGACGCAGGACGCGCAGGGCCGTTACACCGCCGTGCGCTGGGCCGCGGACGGCACGGCCACCAACCTCGGCCTGCTGCCGAACGCCGTGGAGGGGTCCATCACCTTCGCCACGGCCGTCAACGACGGCGGCCTGGTGGTCGGCAGCTCCTCGGCCAACGCCGTGCGCTGGGGCTGACACGGCCCCTGGTCGCCACTAGCGTCGGCTCCATGGTCGACTCGCTGCGCAGTCACGGCTGGTTCCGCGATGAGGGCGTGCTGGGCTTCACGCACCGGTCGTGGCTGCGCAACCAGGGTCATCCCGACCACGCCTTCGACGGGCGGCCGGTGATCGGCATCTGCCAGACCGCCAGCGACCTCACCCCGTGCAACGCGCACCTGCGCGGCCTGGCCGAGCACGTCAGGCGCGGGGTGTACGAGGCGGGCGGCCTGCCCATGGAGTTCCCGGTGACCTCACTGGGCGAGGTCCTGATGCGGCCGACCACCATGCTGTTCCGCAACCTGGTGTCGATGGACGTCGAGGAGACGCTGCGCGCCAACCCGCTGGACGGGGTGGTGCTGCTCACCGGGTGTGACAAGACCACGCCCGCCCTGCTGATGGGCGCCGCCAGCGTGGACCTGCCGACCCTGGTGGTCAACGGCGGTCCGATGCTCAACGGCCGGTTCCGCGGCAGGCAGCTCGGTTCGGGCACCGACGTGTGGCGGTTCGCCGACGCGCGCCGCACCGGGGCGATGTCGGCCGCCGACATGAGCGCGGCCGAGGCGTGCATGTCCCGCTCCGCGGGTCACTGCAACACGATGGGCACGGCCTCCACGATGGCCTGCTGGGTCGAGTCCATGGGCCTGTCGCTGCCCGGCATGGGTGCGCTGCCCGCGGTGGACTCCCGGCGCGCGGCCCTCGCCCACGTGTCGGGCAGCCGCATCGTCGAGCTGGTGCGGGAGGACGTACGCCTGTCCGCGATCGCCACCCGGCAGGCCCTGGAGAACGCGGTGGTCGTCAACGCCGCGATCGGCGGCTCCAGCAACTTCGCCGTGCACCTGCTGGCGCTGGCCGGTCGGCTGGGCGTGCCGTTCGGCCTGGACGACGTGGACCGGCTCGGCAGGGACGTGCCGCTGCTGGTGGACCTGATGCCCGCTGGCCGCCACCTGATGGAGGACTTCTGCTATGCCGGTGGCCTGCCCGCCGTGCTGCGCGAGCTGGGCGACCGGCTGCCGCACCCGCACGCCCCGACGGTCACCGGCGGCACCCTGGCCGAGAACACCGCCGACGCCGAGGTGTTCGACCGCGAGGTGATCCGCTCGGTGGCCGACCCGCTGCGCAGCGACGCCGGGCTGGCCGTGCTGCGCGGCAACCTCGCCCCGGACGGGGCCGTGATCAAGCCTGCCGCCGCCTCACCCCGCCTGCTGCGGCACGCCGGGCGCGCTGTGGTGTTCCACGGGGTCGAGGACCTGCACGCCCGGATCGACACCGTGGACTGCGACGCCGACTCGGTGTTCGTGCTCACCGGGGTGGGCCCGCGCGGGTTCCCCGGTATGCCGGAGGTCGGCAACTTCGGGCTGCCCAAGCGGCTGCTGGACGCGGGCGTGGACGATGCCGTGCGGATCTCCGACGGGCGGATGAGCGGCACCGCGTTCGGCACCGTGGTGCTGCACGTGGCGCCCGAGTCAGCGGTCGGCGGCCCGCTGGCCCTGGTCCGTGACGGGGACCTGGTCGAGCTGGACGTACCCGCGCGCAGCCTGCACCTGGCCGTGCCCGAGGAGGAGCTGGCCAGGCGGCGGGCGGAGTGGACCCCGCCACCCCGGGCCGCCGAGCGCGGCTGGGTCCGGCTCTACGTGGACCACGTCGGCCAGGCCGACACCGGGGTCGACCTGGACTTCCTGGTGGGCGGCAGCGGCGCGCCGGTGCCGCCGGGCAACCACTGACCTGTACTCATCCCCCGCCACTCCCAGGGGGGCGACCCCGTCACCAGTCTACCGCCCACCCCCGACAGTCGATCTTGCTCAAGATCCACATGTGGACAACTCGGCGGGTGTGCACAACTCAGTCGTCGATGGGCCGGTTCAGGGTGGCCACGAACTTGTACCGGTCACCCCGGTAGACCGAGCGCACCCACTCCACTGGGTTGCCCTCGGTGTCGAAGGAGTGCCGGGACAGCAGCAGCATCGGCAGGCCGATGTCCGCGCCGAGCAGCTCGGCCTCCTCCGGGGTGGCCAGCGCGGTCTCGATGGTCTCCTCGGCGTGACCCATCTCCACCCCGAACCGCTCGCGCAGCACCTGGTACAGCGAGCCGCCGGAGCTGACGTAGCGACGCAGGCCCCTGAACCGCCCGAGCGCCAGGTGCGTCGTCTCGATGGCCATCGGCTCCCCGTCGGCCAGGCGCAGCCGGTGCAGGCGCAGCACCTTGGCCCCGGCCCGCACGCCGAGCCAGCGGGCCAGTTCGGCGTCGGCGGCCTCCTCGCTGGCCTCCAGCAGCCGCGAGGAGGGCTGGCGGCCCTGTGCCCGCATGTCCTCGGTGTAGGAGCTCAACTGCAGGCGCTGGGCGACCTTGGGCTCGGCGGCGAAGGTGCCCTTGCCCTGCACGCGGAGCAGCCTGCCCTCCACGGTGAGCTCGGCCAGCGCCTGGCGCACGGTGGTCCTGGACACGTCGAAGTCCGCGGCCAGCGAGCGCTCGGTCGGGATCGGCGAGCCGGGCGGCATGGACCGCAGCAGTTCGAGCAGGTGCCGCTTGAGCCCCCAGTACTTGGGCTCGCGCTGCACCCGCGACCTGGCCCCGGCGTCGGCTGACGTCTCGAGCATGGCCTCCTCCTCCTTGGCTTGTCGCCCCACACCCCGGTGAACAGGATGCCCTGTCAACCGCTCTTCGTGCGATCACACCCCCGGTCATTCGTCGGATGACTTTGCAACGGTCTGGCAACCACCTTGACATCGACTGTGGCGCGGCACACCCTTTCTCGCATTGGTCTACACCAAATTGGCGACACAGGTGAGCTCGTCCGGCGGCGGAGCCGGGGTGGAAGGGCGGAAGCACGTGCTGCGGAGAACTACCTCACGGAGAACTACCTCTCGTATCGTGATGGCCACCGTGGGGGCGGTGACACTGGCCCTGGTGGCGGCGGCCTGCGGTTCCGGCGCCTCGGGTGGCGGTGACAAGAAGCTGACCGTCTGGCTGATGAGCGGCTCGGCCCCGGACGCCACGGTCAGCGCGATCAACAAGGACTTCGAGGCCGCGCACCCCGGTGTGAAGGTCGACTACCAGGTCCAGCAGTGGAACGGCATCGGTCAGAAGCTGACCACCGCGCTGACTGGCACCAGCGGCGGCCCGGACGTCATCGAGCTGGGCAACACGCAGGTCTCGCAGTACACCTCGCAGAAGACCCTGCTGGACCTGACCGGCGCGGTGGGCGACCTCAACGGCGCGCAGTGGCTGCCCGCGCTCAAGGAGTCCGGGGCCGACAGCGGCAAGCAGTACGGCGTGCCCTTCTACGCGGCCAACCGCGTGGTGATCTACCGGACCGACCTGTTCCAGCAGGCGGGCATCACCGCCCCGCCCACCTCCAACGAGGAGTGGCTGGCCGACCTGGGCAAGCTCAAGTCCCTGCCGAACATCGACCCGCTGTACCTGCCCGGCCAGGAGTGGTACACGCTGCTGTCGTTCATCTGGGACCAGGGCGGTGACGTCGCCAAGTCCGACGGCGGCAAGTGGAAGTCCGCACTGAACACCCCCGAGGCCAAGGCTGGTTTCGCCTTCTACAAGCAGTTGGTGGACGCCTCCGGCACCAAGGCGGCCAAGGACACCGACGAGGCCAAGCCGCAGCAGTCCGACGTGGTGGCCAAGGGCGACACCGCCTCCTTCATCGGCTTCTCCTGGGAGCTGGCCGGGGTGCTCAAGGCCAACCCGGCGCTGAAGGACAAGTTCGGCGCCTTCCCGATCCCGTCCAGGACCGCGGGCCAGACGGCCCCGGTGTTCCTGGGCGGCTCGGACCTGGCCGTCCCGGCCAACAGCAAGAACGCCGACCTGGCCAAGGACTGGCTGAAGCTGATCACCAGCGCCAAGTACCAGGGCCAGCTGGCCGCGGGCGGCTCGGTGCCGGGCACCTCCACCGACACGACCGCGCTGAGCAGCACCCCGGCGGGCAAGGCCATGGCCACCGCTTCCAAGAACGGCAAGGTCACCCCGATCACGCCCAAGTGGGCCGCGGTCGAGGCCGACAACCCGCTCAAGACGGCGCTGACCGCCTACCTGACCGGGCAGAAGAGCCTGGACCAGGCCGTGTCCGACGCCGACTCGGCGATCACCAAGACGCTCGGCAGTTCGAGCTGAGCCGATGACGGTGACCACGAACACCGCGGTGCCGGTGGGGGCTCCCCCGCCGGCACCGCGTGCCACCGCGCCCGAGCGGCCCCGCAAGCGGCTGCTCGGGCAGCAGGCGATCCCGTACCTGTTGCTGCTGCCCGCCACGTTGGCGGTGCTGGTCATGCTCGGCTACCCGGTGCTGTCCGTGGTGCTGACCAGCTTCCGCCAGCTCGACCTGGGCGAGCTGGTGCAGGGCGAGGTCGTCTGGAAGGGCCTGGACAACTACCGGGAGATCCTGTCCGACCCGAACTTCTGGGTGATCACCGGGCGCACCCTGGTGTTCACCGCGGCCTGCGTGGCCAGCACCGTGCTGGGCGGTCTTGGCGTGGCGCTGCTGATGCGGCACGCCAGCCGGGGCGTGCGGCTGGTGCTCCAGCTGAGCCTGGTGTTCGCCTGGGCGATGCCGCTGCTGTCGGCGACCACCGTGTTCCAGTGGATGTTCGACCAGAACTACGGGATCCTGAACAAGACCCTGGTGCAGCTGGGCTTCCACCAGTTCGCGGGCTTCTCCTGGTTCTCCACCGGCTTGAGCACCATGGCCGTGATCGTCATCCTGATCGCCTGGCAGGGCATCCCGTTCGTGGCCTTCACCCTGTACGCGGGCATCGTCGGTGTCCCGGCCGACCTGTACGAGGCGGCGGGCCTGGACGGGGCCAGCAGCTGGCAGACCTTCCGCGCGGTGACCTGGACGGCACTGCGCCCGCTGGTCAACGTGGTGACCTTCCTGTCCCTGCTGTGGGACTTCAAGGTGTTCGCGCAGGTGTGGGCGATCCGCCAGGGCGGGCCGGACGGCGGCAGCACCACGCTGCCGGTGTTGCAGTTCCTCAAGGGCATCGCCACCAGCCACTTCGGCGTGGCCGCGGCGGTCAGCGTGATCATGATCGTGCTGCTGGTCGCGGTGACCTGGCAGAACCTGCGGCTGATGCTGCGCAGCGAGGGGGTGGACTGATCGTGTTGCGTGTCAAGCGGATCACGGTGTCGGTGGTCGGCGTGCTCGTGGCGGTGCTGTTCGCCTTCCCCACGTACTGGATGGTCACCACCGCGCTCAAGCCCGCCAACCAGCTGCTGTCGGACAGCTACGACCTGGTGCCGCTGGGGCTGACCCTGCAGCACTTCGTGGACGGCATCAGCAAGGAGGGCTTCCTGACCGCGCTGGGCAACAGCGTGATCACCTCGCTGGGCGCGGTGCTGTTCGCGCTGATCGCCGGTCTGCTCGCGGCGGTGCCGTTGGCGCGCATGCGCTTCCGCGGCCGCAAGGGCTTCGTGCTGCTGGTCCTGGTCGCGCAGATGGCCCCGTTCGAGGCCCTGCTGATCCCGATGTACCTGATGATGCGCTCGGCGGACCTGCTCAACCAGCTGCCCGGCCTGATCCTGGTGTACTTCGCGGCCACCCTGCCGTTCACCGCGTGGACGCTGCGCGGCTTCGTGAAGGGCATCCCGGTGGACCTGGAGGAGGCGGCCATGGTGGACGGCTGCGGGCGCTGGGCGGCCTTCCGCCGGGTGACCCTGCCGCTGCTGGGCCCCGGCCTGGTGGCCACCTCGGTGTTCAGCTTCATCACGGCCTGGAACGAGTTCCTGTACGCGCTGACCTTCATGCAGGACCAGGGCAACTACACGCTGCCGGTGTGGCTGTCGGGCTTCCAGACCCAGTTCGGCACCGACTGGGGTGGCACGATGGCGGCCTCGACCGTGTTCACCGTGCCCGTGCTGATCTTCTTCCTGATCGTGCAGCGCAATCTCGTGTCGGGCGTCACCGCGGGGGCGGTGAAGGGCTGAGCCATCCACTAGTATTGGTCTAGACCTAGCGGGACCCCCGAGGAGGACCGTGATGCAGCCAGGCCAGCACATGAGCGCGGACATCGCCGCGCAGCCGAAGATCTACGCGGACCTGGTCGCGCGCCAGTCCGAGCTCGCGGGCGTCGCCGCGAAGATCGCCGAGCGCAGGCCCAGGTTCGCACTGCTGGCCGCGCGTGGGTCCAGCGACCACGCCGCGCTGTACGCCAAGTACCTGATCGAGGTACTGCTCCAGCTGCCCGCCGGGCTGGTGTCCCCGTCCACGACCACGCTGTACGGGGCCCGGCCCGACCTGACCGACGTGTTGCTGGTCTCGGTCAGCCAGAGCGGCGGCTCCCCGGACCTGCTGGAGGTCACCGAGTCGGCACGTCGCCAGGGCGCGCTGACCGTGGCGGTGACCAACACCCCGGACTCCCCGCTGAACCTGGCGGCCGAGCTGTCGGTGGATGTCGGCGCGGGCCCCGAGGTGGCCGTGGCGGCGACCAAGACCTACTCGGCGACCCTGCTCGCGCTGTACCTGCTGATCGACGCGGTGCGCGGCGGCAAGGGCGAGCAGGCCGCCAAGCTGGGTGAGCTGGCGCAGCGCACCCTGGACGAGTCCCAGTCGGCTGTGGACGAGGCCGTACAGCGGTTCAGGTTCGTCAACCGCGTGCTGACCACGGGGCGCGGCTACTCCTCGGCGACCGCTGCCGAGGCGGCGCTCAAGCTGGCCGAGACCAGCTACCTGTCGGCGCGCTCCTACAGCGGGGCAGACCTGCTGCACGGCCCGGTCGCCGCCGTGGACGCCGAGACCGGCGTGCTGGCCGTGACCAGTTCGGGTCAGGGCGGGGCCGCCATGCGCGAGGTGCTGGACGTGGTGCACTCGCGCGGCGCCGACGTGTTCGCCGTCGGGTCGGCGGCTGCCAAGGTGTCGGCGGCCCTGCGCATCCCGGTGGCCGAGTCGGCCGAGGAGGTCGCGCCGATGTTGGAGGTGCTGCCGGTGCAGCGGCTCGCGCTGGGCCTGTCGCTGGCGCGCGGCGGGGACCCGGACAGCCCGCGCGGCCTGAACAAGGTCACCAAGACCCGCTGAGCGGGACTCACACTCCACTGAGCGGGACACGCCGAACTGTCGGCGTGTCCCGCTCACCAGCACGCGAGTCCCGCTCTGAGGTGCGCGAGTCCCGCTCTGGGGAGCGTCACTCCCGCTCAGCGGTCAGCGAGTCCCGCCCTGCGTGAGCGCGGTGGCGGTCAACCTGCCCAGGCCAGCGGCGATCGTGCCCAGCCCTGGCTTCGCCTGCGGCCACCGCCCGGCGGCGATCCGCCGGAACTGGGCGTTGTGCCAGCCCAGTTCCAGGTAGGCGTCGACCGGTCGGTAGCCGGTGCGCGGGGCGTTGCGGGGCAGCGGCACGGGTTCGTCGGCGGCGAGCAGTCGCGCAGGGTAGTCGGTGACGAAGGCCAGCGGGCGGGCCAGGCCGATCACGTCCACGGCGCCGCTGTCCAGGACGCGGCGCATGGTCTTGGGGTCGCGCAGGCCGCCGGTGAGCATCAGCGGCATCTCGGTGCGCTCGCGCGCGGTCTCGGCGAACCCGAGGAAGTGCCCTTCCGCGTGGTCCATCATGGCCGGTGACTCGTAGTTGCCGCCGGAGATCTCCAGCAGGTCCACGCCCTCGTCGGCGAGGGCCCGCACCACGTCCAAGGACTCGGCCTGGCTGAACCCGCCGTGCTGGAAGTCCGCGCTGTTGAGCTTGACCGACACGGGCGTGCCCCGGCCCACGGCGGCCCGCACTGCGCGCACGACCTCCAGCAGCAGCCTGCGCCGCCCGGCCGCGTCCCGCCCGTACTCGTCCTCGCGCCGATTCGCCAGCGGGGACAGGAACTGTGACAGTAGGTAACCGTGCGCGGCGTGCACCTGCACCCCGTCCCACCCGGCCTGCCACGCCAGCTCGGCGGTTCGGGCGAAGGCCGCGACAACCCGAGCGATGCCCGCCCTGTCCAGCGCGCGCGGCCTGCGCAGGTTCATGCCGGGAATGCCGACGGCCACTGTGGACGGTCCGACCGGCTGCCTCAGCAGCGGCAGGCTGGCCACTCGCCCCGGGTGGTTGATCTGCATCCACGCCGCCGCGCCGCCGGACTTGGCCGCCTGGGCCCAGCTCCGGTACGCGGGCAGGTAACGCTCATCCTCCAGGATGGCGTTACGAGGCTCGGTGAGCGCGGTTCGGTCGACCATCACGTTGCCGGTGACCAGCAGGCCAGCACCGCTGCCGCCCCACACCCGGTACAGCTGGCGCAGCGCCTCCGTGGGCGCGCCGGTGCGGGTGGCGAGTTGCTCGCTCATCGCGGCCTTGGCGAGTCGGTTGGGCAGGGTGGCCCCACAGGGCAGGCGCAGCGGCTTGTCGAGCATGGCGACTCCCGGCTCCAGAAAGCTACAGTGCTGTAGCTTTCGCAGGCTACGCTGACCGCCGTGACCACGGCAAGCAGCAAACGCCCCTACGCCGCCAGACTCCCCCCACAGGAGCGCCGCGAGCAGCTGCTGGACGCCGCACTGCTGATCATCAACACCGACGGGGTAGGCGCGGTCTCCGTGGACGCCGTGGCCAGGACCGCGGGCGTGACCAGGCCGGTGGTGTACGGGCAGTTCGCCGACACCGGGGACATCCTGCGCACCCTGCTGACCCGCGAGGAGCAGCGCGCGCTGGCGCAACTCGCCGAGCTGCTGCCGCGCGAGCCCGCCGAGCACGACCCGGTGGAGCTGTTCACCGCCACCCTGGACGGCTTCCTGCGCGCTGTGACGGCGCACCCGGACACGTGGCGGGCGATCCTGCTGCCGGTGGACGGCGTGCCGCCGCCGGTGCGCAGGCACGTGGAGCGGGCCGACCGGCAACTGCGGGACCGGTTCGCCGCGTTGTGCCGGTGGGCGCTGGGTGAGCGCGAGGTGGACGTGGAACTGCTCGCGGAGAGCCTGCTGGCGCTGATGAAGCAGGCGGGCCGCCTAGTGCTGGCCGAGCGCGAGCTCTACCCGCCGGAGCGGATCACCGCGTTCGGCCGCGCCATGGCCAGCGCGTTCCTGAGCTGAGGAGCACCGGTCACGCCGGTAGGCGGGACTCACGCGCGGCTGAGCGGGACTCGCCACGCCGCTGGGCGGGACTGACCGTCGGCTGAGCGGGACTCGCGCACCCCACAACGGGACTCGCGCGCGGCCGAGCGGCACCGGTCACGCTGCTGGGCGGGACTCACCGTCGGCTGACCGGGACCCGCGCACCGGAGAACGGGACACGCGCGCCGCTGAGCAGTCACCGGCGCCACGCGGGTGGGCGGGACTCGCGCGCCGCTGGGCGGGACTCGGCCGCTGGAGAACGGGACACGCCGCCCCCGCGCACTGGAGCGCGGAACCGCCCCGTCGGCCGAGCGGTCACCGCCACGCCACTGAACGGGACTCATCGTCGGCTGAACGGGACACGCGCACCCCACAACGGGACACGCCCGCCAGCGAGCGGGACTCGCACGCAGCTGAGCGGCACCGGTCACGCCGCTGAACGGTCACCGCCACGCCGGTGGGCGGGACTCACCGTCGGCTGAACGGGACTCGCGCACCGGAGAACGGGACTCGCGCGCCCCACAGCGGGACACGCCCGCCAGCGAGCGGGACTCGCCGGTGGTGGGCCGTGTCAGCTGCCCGCTGCGACCAGGCCGCCGACCTCATCGGCGTCGTACACGACCTCGCCGTCCACCCAGACCCTGCGCGGCCGCAGGTCCTCGTCCCACCACACCAGGTCGGCGACCGCACCGGGCGCGATGCGGCCCAGGTCCTTCGCCCCGATGGCGTCGGCCGGGATCTCGGTGGCCGAGGTGAGCGCGTCGGCCTCCGCGACCCCCAGCGAGACGATGTTGCGCACGGCCCGGTCCAGGGTGAGCGCGCTGCCCGCGATGGTTCCCTCGGGGGACCGCGGCACCCCGGCCTCGGTCAGCAGCACCTCGGCGCCGCCCAACCGGTAGCGCCCCGCGGGCATGCCCGCCGCCGCCACGGCGTCGGTGACCAGCATGACCCGCTCCCCGGCTGCGGCGAACACCAGTCGGCAGACCGGTCCGGCCACGTGCGCGAGGTCGGCGATCAGCCCGAGCGTGTACCGGTGGTCGGTGAGCGCGATGCCCGGCACACCGGGTTCGCGGTGGCTGAGCGGGGTCTGCGCGTTGAACAGGTGGGTGACCATGCTGGCGCCCGCGTCGGCGGCGGCCGTGGTCTGCGCGGCGGTGGCGTCGCTGTGCCCGACCGAGACGACCACGCCCGCCTCGACCAGTCGTCGGATCGCCTCGGTGCCGCCGGGCCGCTCCGGGGCCAGGGTCACGATGCGCAGCGCCTCGGCGACGGCCCTGTCGCGCAGGATCAGGTCCAGGTTGTCGGTGCCGGGTGCGACCATGAGGTCCGGGTCGTGCACACCGTGCCGCTGCGGGGAGAGGAAGGGGCCTTCCAGGTGCAGCCCGACCGGACGGGCACCGTAGTGCTCGGGCAGCGCTGCCATGGCCGCGACCAGCGCGCGGGACTGGCGCACGATCGCGGGTACCGGGGCGGTGATCAGGGTGGGCAGGAACCGGGTGACCCCGGTGCGCGGCAGGAAGCCCGCGACGGCGCGCATGCCCGCCGCGTCCACGTCGGCGAAGTCCACGCCGAAGGCACCGTTGATCTGGACGTCGACCAGGCCCGCGGTGAGCAGCCCGGTGGGCAGCACCTCCGCGTCAGCGGCCCGCCCCTCGACGACCTCGACGATCCGGCCGTCCCGGACCCGCACGGAGACGGGACCGGTCAGGGCGCGCCCGACGAGCGCCCTCGGGGCTGCGACTACGGCTTCCACAGAACCCTCCATTGGTCCAGACCATTAGAACGGTACGGCCAGCAGAGCAGCACGTCCAGTTAATTGTCCACCATAACCAGAAATATTGAGTGAAAAACCCGCTCCGCCAAGGGGGTGGTTGCGGAACGGACACAACCAACCTTACGCCGAATGGAGCAATCCACGTCTCGGGGAGCACCATGACGCATACTGGGCGCAAACATCCGAGGTCTTGTCGAGCGATTCGAGGCGGGCGTGGCAGTCACGGACGACGCGATCCTGCGCGTGAAGGAGATGATCGTCTCCGGGGAACTGCGGCCGGGTGACCGCCTGCCCAGGGAAGCCGACCTGGCCGAGCGCCTGGGGCTGTCCCGCAACTCCCTGCGCGAGGCCGTCAAGGCGCTGTCCCTGGTCCGGGTGCTGGACGTGCGCCAGGGCGACGGCACCTACGTGTCCAGCCTGCGCGCCGACGACCTGCTCGGCGCCCTGTCCTTCGTGCTGGACCTGCACCGGGGCGAGGACTCGGTGCAGGAGGTGCTGGAGGTGCGCCGGATCCTGGAGCCCGCCGCCGCCGCGATGGCCGCGCAGCGGATCAGCGAGGACGAGGTGGCCTCGCTGCGCGGGTTGTGCGACGCCGCCGCGGCGGCCAAGTCGGTGGAGGAACTGGTCGAGCACGACCTGGAGTTCCACCGCCGGGTCGTGCAGGCCTCCGGCAACGCCTACCTGGCGCAGCTGCTGGACACCCTGGCCGGCCCGACCGTGCGGGTGCGGATCTGGCGGGGCATCACGCAGGCCAGCGCCGTGGACCGGACCGTGGCCGAGCACCGGGCCATCGTGGACGCGCTGGCCGCGCACCAGGCGGAGCTGGCCCGGTCCTGGTCGACCGTGCACGTGGCCGGGGTGGAGCAGTGGCTCAAGGACCTGGCCTGAGCCGGTAGACCTCGGTCGCGGTGCCGCCGAACACCCGCTCGCGCTCGGCCGCGCTCAGTTCCGCCGTGAGCTGTTCGGTCGCGTCGAGCACCTCCGGGTACTCGGCGGCCAGCAGGCACACCGGCCAGTCCGAGCCGAACATCACCCGGTCCGGCCCGAAGGCCGCCAGCACGACCTCCGCGTACGGCCGCAGATCGGCCACCGACCAGTTCGCGTGATCTGCCTCGGTCACCAGCCCGGACAGTTTGCACGCGACGTTCTCCCGGGCGGCCAACCGCCGGATCTCCCCCGCCCACGGTTCGAGCTCGCCACTGGCGATGGGCGGCTTCGAGCAGTGGTCGAGCACGAACCGGACCTCCGGCAGTTCACTGACGGTGCGGACCGCCGCCGGGAGTTGGTGCGGCAGCGTCAACAGCTCGTACACCAGCCCCGCCTGCCCGACAGCCGCAAGGCCGCGCCGAACCTCCGCCCGGCACAGCCAGTCCGGGTCCGGTTCGCCCTGCACCTGGTGGCGGATCCCGCGCAGCCACCGCCCGCCCGTGCCGCCCGTCAGCTCCGCCAACCGGTCCGCCACGTCCTCGGCGGTCAGGTCCGTCCAGCCCACGACGGCCTGCACCAGCGGCCACTGCTCGGCCAGCGCCAGGAACTCCGGGGTCTCCTCCGGCACCGTCACGGTCTGCACCAGGACAGTCGCCTCAACGGAGCCTTGACTCGCCAGCGGCAGGAGGTCCTCGACACCGAAACTGCGCCGGATCACCCCCGTGGTCCAGGGCTGATCGCGAACCGTGAGATCCCAGACGTGGTGGTGCGCGTCGACCCTCACGGCACGCTCCGGCACAGTTGTCCACAGGCCGCTGAGTTGTCCACAGCTCGCCCTTTCTGCCTGGTCACGGGGTTGCCCGGCGGTAGACTGGACTTGGGGTCGCCCCCCTGGGAGTGGCGGGGGATTTATACGGGTAGGAGCAGGTCAGCGGCGCGCAGGTCGGACCAGAGCTGGTCGGGGACCGGGGTGGCGAGCCAGCTGGCGTTCTGGCGGATCTGTTCGGGCGTGCGCGCGCCGACGGCCACCGAGGTGACGGCGGGGTGGCGCAGCGGGAAGTGCAGGGCGGCCTGGGGCAGCGGCACCGCGTGGTCGGCGCAGACGGCGGCGATGCGCCGGGCCCGGGCCACCAGCTCGGCGGGGGCGGGGCCGTAGTCGTAGGTGGCGTCGGCGGGCACCTCGGGGCTGGCGAGCAGGCCGGAGTTGAACACGGCGGCGGCGACCACGGACACGCCGCGTTCCAGGCACAGCGGCAGGAACTCCGCCAGCGCCCCCTGTTCGAGCAGGGTGTAGCGCCCGGCGAGCATCACCTGGTCCAGGTCGGTCTCGCGGACGAACCGCGCGGGCACCTGCCACTGGTTCATGCCCACGCCGATGGACCGGACCACGCCCTGCGAGCGCAGGTCCGCCAGCGCGGGATAGGCCTCGGTCAGGGCCTGGCGCCAGTGGTCGTCGGGGTCGTGCAGGTAGACGGTGTCCACCCGGTCGAGGCCAAGTCTGTCCAAAGAGGACTCAAGGGAGCGTTTGACCCCGTCGGCGCTGAAGTCCCACTCGCGGCGCAGCGTCGCTGGCACGTCGAATCCGCCGACGGGCAGGTCGGATCCGGCACCGGAGGCCGGGACGAGCACGCGGCCGATCTTGGTGGACAGGGTGTAGGAGTCACGCGGGTGCGCGGCGAGCGCGGCGCCGAGTCGGCGTTCGGACAGCCCGAGCCCGTAGTGCGGGGCGGTGTCGTAGGCGCGGATCCCGCAGTCCCAGGCAGCGGCGAGGGTCTCGGCCGCCACCGCGTCGCTGACGGCGCTGTAGAGGTTGCCGATGGGAGCGGCGCCGAAGGTGATCACGGCAGCTCCCAGACGAGCCGCACCGAGGGCTCGGCCCCGGAGTAGTCGTCGGGCACGTCGAGCAGCTCGGCCATGCGCGCCTGCCAGGGGATGTTGGCCGGGTGCTCGCGCAGTTGCTCACGCATGGCGGCGTAGTCGGCGACCTCGATGAGGTGGAACAACTCCCTGCCACTGCGCCAGATCCGCCAGGAGTGCACCCCGGCCTCACGCAGTGCACCGTCCAATTCGGACGGTATGGTGGCGTGCACGCGGTCGTAATCGGCTTCACAGCCCGGTTTGAGCCTGGTGTGCAGTGCGATGGTCTGCGTCATCTAGTCCTGGGCCTTCCCGGTCGTCAGCCTGGACAGCATCAGCGCGACGAGGATGATGCCACCGTTGATCGCGCCGTACCAGAACGGGGACACGTGGGCCAGGGTCAGGATGTTCTGCACCAGCCCGAGCATCAGCACCCCGCACAGGGCGCCGAACAGGGTTCCCTTGCCCCCGTTGAGACTCACCCCGCCGATCACCGCGGCGGCGAAGGTCGTGAAGATCATGTTCTGGCCCTGGGCCGCGGCCACCGAGCCGAGCCTGCCCGCCATCAGCAGACCGGCCAGCGCGGCCAGCACCCCGCCGAGGACCAGCACGGTCCACACCACCCGGTCCACCCGGATGCCCGCGGCCCGCGCCGCGTCCGAGTTGCCGCCGATCGCGTAGAGGGCACGGCCCTGGCGGAAGAAGCCGAGCACCACGATGCCCACGGCGAACAGCAGGCCGGTGATCCACACCGAGGCGGGCAGCCCGAGCCAGGTGGCGCTGCCCAGGTAGCTGACGGAGGCGGGCAGGTCGAACAGGTTCTGGCCGCCCGTCGCACCCAGCTGCACCCCGCGGATCGTGATCAGCATGCCGAGTGTCACCACGAAGCCGGACAGCCGCAGCTTGAGGATCAGCGCCCCGTTGACCAGCCCGATCAGCGCGCCGATGAGCAGGCACAGCGGGATCGCGGTCCACTCCGGCAGCCCAACCCCGAGCCCGTGGCTGGAGGCGGGCACGATCAGCGCCACGGCCAGCGCGGGCGCGAAGCCCACCGTGGACTCCAGCGACAGGTCGATCCGCCCGGCGATGAGGATCAGCGCCTCGGCGAGCACGACCAGACCCAGTTCGGTCTGCTGCTGCACCACGTCGAGCAGGTTGCCCGCGGTCAGGAAGATCGGGCTGACGATGAAGCCCACCACCAGCAGCACCAGGATCGCGGGCACCAGGGCCAGGTCCCGGAACCGGGCCAGTTGCAACTTCGGCTTGGCCGCGGGCAACTGGGCTGACAACTCACTCACTGCTCTCCCCGATTCCCTCGATCGCGCCGACCAGTTCCCCATCGGTCCACCCGGCGGCGAACTCGGCGGCCACCGCCCCGTGCCACATCACCAGCACCCGGTCGCACGGGCGCAGGTCGTCCAACTCGTCGGAGATCACCAGCACCCCGGTGCCCGACCCGGCCGCCCGGTCCACCGCGTCCAGCAGGTTCTCCTTGGACCGCACGTCCACCCCGGCCGTGGGGTCGATCAGCACCAGCACGCTGGGTTGGTCGGCCAGTGCCCGCGCCATGACCACCTTCTGCTGGTTGCCGCCCGACAGCCCGGCCACGTCCTGCTCGGGGCCGGCGGTCTTGATCGCCAGGTCGGTGATCATGGACTCGGCGACCGCGCGCCGACGGCCCGGTGAGATCGCGCCGAACCGGCCGAGCTTGTGCGCGATGGGCAGGGTGGCGTTCTCGGCCACGCTCAGCCCGGCGACCAGCCCCTCCTTGTGCCGGTCCTGGGGTACGAACCCGATGCCGCCCGCCAGTGCGGCGGGCACGCTGCCGGGGCGCAGCCGCCTGCCGGAGACCTGGACCTCGCCGTGCACCGGCTTGCGCAGGCCGACGATGGCCTCACCCAGCGCCACCTTGCCGCTGCTGGCCGACCCGGCGATGCCGACCACCTCACCGGGGCGGATGGCCAGGTCCACTTCCTGGAACTGGCCGGGCAGGCCGAGTCCACTGACCTTCAGCACGGGAGTCGAGTTTTCCGCTACTGGAGAACGATTTCCCTCGGTGCGCAGGCCGCTGGCCTCGCCGGTCATGGCCTCGACAAGGTCCTCTTTGGACAGTCCACGCACCGGACTGGTCAGGATGTGCCTGGCGTCGCGGAAGACCGTCACCTCCTGGCAGATCTCGAAGATCTCCTGCAGGTGGTGGGAGATGAACAGGAAGGTGACCCCGCCCTCCCGCAGGGAGCTCATCCTGGCGAACAGCCGCTCGATGGCCGGTCCGTCCAGCTGCGCGGTCGGCTCGTCCAGGATGATGAACCGGGTGCCGAAGGACAGCGCCCGCGCGATCTCCACCAGCTGCCGCTGTTCCACGGTCAGGTCGGCGGCCATCGCCGCGGGGTCCACGGCCACGGCGTACTCGTCGAGCAGTTCCGCGGCGCGGCGGCGCAGCCGCGGCCAGCTGATTAGCGAGCCGCCGCCGAGCGCCTGCCGGTTGATGAACAGGTTCTCCGCCACGGTCAGCGTAGGGATGATCGTGGACTTCTGGTAGACGCAGGCCACCCTGCGCCGCCACGCCTCCCGGTCCTCCACCGGGGGCGCGGGCTCGCCGCCGAAGCTGACCTGCCCGCTGTCCGGCCGGTTCAGCCCCGTCAGCACGGACACGAGGGTGGACTTGCCCGCCCCGTTGCGGCCGACGAGCGCGTGCGTACTGCCCTCGGCCACGGTGATGCCGACCCCGTCCAGTGCGAGGGTCCGGCCGAACCGCTTGCTGATGTCGCGGGCCTGTGCCGCTGGCTGTGTCATCACTTGCCGATCTGGTTGCCCCAGAGGCTGGAGTCGCCGACGTTGTCCTTGGTCACCAACGGCGCGGGCAGCTGGTCCTCCAACTGGCCGCTGCCGACGTCCACGATGGTGCTGCCGTGGTCGGTGGCGCCCGGCTTGAAGGACTTGCCCTCCACCGCGGCCTTCGCGTAGTACAGCGCCCACTTCGCGTATAGGTCGGCGGGCTGGGACACGGTGGCGTCGATCTGCCCCTGCTTGATCGCCTCGAACTCCTGCGGGATGCCGTCGTTGGAGATGATCGTGATGTGCCGGGGATCGCCGGCCGGGAACAGGTGGTTGGTGGACTTGAGCAGTTGCAGGGTCGGCGCCAGGAACACACCACCGGCCTGCATGTAGATCCCGTTGATGTCCGGGTTCGCGGTCAGGTCGGTCTGCAACGCGGCCGAGGCCTTGCCGCCCTCCCAGTTGGTGGGCTCGGCGAACACCGTGATGCCCGGGTAGTTCTGCTTCATGCAGTCACCGAACGCCTGTGAGCGGTCCCGGCCGTTGATCGAGGACAGGTCGCCCTCGAACTCCACGACCTTTCCCTTGCCCTTCAACTGCTCGCCGAGGTACTTGCACGCCTTCTCGCCGTACGCCTTGTTGTCCGCGCGCACCACCATGTAGGCGCCGCCCTTGTCCGGGCGGGTGTCCACGGTGATCACCGGGATCTTCTTCTGGTTCAGCCGGTCCAGGGTGGTGGTGATGGCGCCGGTGTCCTGCGGGGCCATCACCACGGCCTTGGCGCCCTGGTTGGTCAGCGTCTGCACGTTGGACACCAGGGTGTTGACGTTGTTCTGCGAGTTGGTCGGCGGCATCAGGTTGATGCCCAGGTCCTTGGCCTGCTGGGGCACGTACTTGGCGTAGGAGTTCCAGAAGTCGGAGTCGGCGCGGGGCAGGTCGATGCCGACCGGCCCCGCCCCGCCGCCGGTGGCCGCGTCGGTGCCCCTGTTGCACGCGGCCAGCGCCCCGGCGAGCGCCACGCACACCGCGACGGTGAGGATGCTGCGCTTCATGGTGTTCCCTCTGTTCGACTCGATCAGCTCGGCGGCCGCAGCCGCAGGCCGTGCATGCCTCCGTCGACGCCGAGCACCGTGCCGGTGGTGGATCCGGTCAGCGGGCTGGCCAGGTAGCAGATCGCGTTGGCCACCTCGGCCGCCGACACGAGCCTGCCGGTGGGTTGGCGCGCCCGCAGTGCCGCGCGCTCGGCAGCCGGATCGGCGGCCGAGTCGAGCAGGCGCGAAACCCACGGCGTGTCCACCGTTCCCGGTGCCACGCAGTTGATCCTGATGCCCTCGCGCACGTGGTCGGCGGCCATCGCGAGGGTCAGTGCGTACACGGCGCCCTTGCTGGCCGAGTACAGGGCGCGCTGCGGCAGCCCGGCCCAGGCGGCGATCGAGCAGGTGTTGACCACGGCCGCCGACGGGGACTGCCGCAGCCAGGGCAGCGCGGCCCTGGTCACCCGCGCGATGCCGACCACGTTGACGTCCAGCACGCGGTGCCACTCCGCGTCGGGGTTGGCGGCCACGTCGCCCTGCGCGCCGATGCCCGCGTTGTTGACGAGCACGTCGATCCGGCCGAACCGCGTTGCGACGCGGTCGATGGCGGCCCGCACGGTGTCGTCCTCGGTGACGTCGCAGGGCACGCCGGTCAGCGGCTCGGGCACGGCCTCGGGGTTGAGGTCCAGGCAGGCCACCCGCGCACCGCGCTCGGCGAGCAAACTCGCGGTGGCCAGGCCGATGCCGGAGGCCCCGCCGGTGACCACGGCGACCAGGCCGGTGAAGTCGGTCATGCGCCCTCCTCCGTCCACACAGGACCGTCGGGGTATCGGTACCGGTTCAGCGTGTCCTCGCGCAACTGCGCGGAGAAGCCGGGGGCGTTCGGCGCGGTGTAGCGGCCGTCGACCACGGTGGCCGGGTCGGTGAAGTGCTCGTGCAGGTGGTCGACCCATTCGATGACCCGGTCCTGCATGGAGGCCGAGACCGCCACGTAGTCGAACAGGGACAGGTGGCGGACCAGCTCGCACAGGCCGACCCCACCGGCGTGCGGGCACACCGGGACGCCGAACTTGGCCGCCAGCAACAGGATCGCCACGTTCTCGTTGACACCGCCGACCCGGCACGCGTCCAGTTGCAGCACGTCGATCGCGCCGGCCTGCAACAGCTGCTTGAACACCACGCGGTTCTGCACGTGCTCGCCGGTGGCCACCTTGATCGGGGCCAGCGCGTCGGCGATGGCGCGGTGCGCGAGCACGTCGTCCGGGGAAGTGGGCTCCTCGATCCAGTACGGCCGGTGCGGCGCCAGCTCGCGCATCCAGCGGATCGCCACCTCGGTGTCCCAGCGCTGGTTGGCGTCCACCGCGATGCGCACCCCGTCGCCGACGACCTCGCGGGCCAGCTTGAGCCTGCGCACGTCGTCATCCAGGTCCCCGCCGACCTTGAGCTTGATCATGTCGAAGCCCTCGGCCACGGCCTGCCTGGCCAGGGCGGACAGCTTCTCGTCGGAGTAGCCCAGCCAGCCGGGTGAGGTGGTGTAGGCCGGGAACCCACGCTCGGTCAGCTCCGCGACGCGCTGCGCCCTGGTCGGCTCGGCGGCGCGCAGGATGCCCAGCGCCTCGTCCGGGGTGAGCGCGTCGGACAGGTAACGGAAGTCGATCAGCCCGACGATCTCCTCCGGGCTCATCGCGGCCAGGAAGCGCCACACCGGCAGGCCCGCGGCGCGGGCGGCCAGGTCCCAGGCGGCGTTGACCACGGCGCCGATCGCCATGTGCACGACGCCCTTCTCCGGGCCGAGCCAGCGCAGTTGCGAGTCGCCGACCAGGTCGGCGGACAGCGCGGCCAGGTCGGCGGCGGTGCGGGGTGCCTCGCGGCCGACCACGTGCGGGGCCAGCGCGCGGATGGCGGCGGCCTGCACGTCGTTGCCGCGGCCGATGGTGAAGGCCAGGCCGTGACCGTTCGGGCCTTCTCCGGTGCGCAGCACCACGTAGGCCGCGGAGTAGTCGGGATCCGGGTTCATCGCGTCCGAACCGTCCAGTTCCCGCGAGGTGGGGAACCGGATGTCCAGCACGTCCAGGTCGGTGATCAGCGGCATCTCAGGCCTGCCCGAACTGCTGGCGCTGGCGGCCGAGCCCGTCGATCTCCAGTTCGACCACGTCACCCGCACGCAGGAACGCCTTGGGCTCGGGCTGGCCCAGCGCTACTCCGGCCGGAGTCCCGGTATTGATCAGGTCGCCGGGGCGCAGCACCATGAACTGGCTGAGGTAGCGCACGACCTCGGCCACGCCGAAGATCATGTTCTTGGTGGAGGAGTCCTGCTTGAGCTCGCCGTTGACCCACAGCCGCATCGGCAGGCGCTGCGGATCGGGTACCTCGTCGGCGGGCACCAGCCAGGGTCCCAGCGGGTTGAAGGTCTCGCAGTTCTTGCCCTTGTCCCAGGTGCCGCCGCGCTCGATCTGGAACTCCCGCTCGGACACGTCGTGCGAGAGCACGTAACCGGCGACGCAGTCCATGGCCTCCCGCTCGCTGTCCAGGTAGCGGGCGGTGCGGCCGATGACCACGCCCAGCTCGACCTCCCAGTCGGTCTTGACCGAGCGGCGCGGCACGAGCACCTCGTCGTGCGGGCCGACCACCGTGTCCGGGGTCTTGAGGAAGATCACCGGCTCACGGGGCACCTCGGCCCCGGTCTCGGCGGCGTGGTCGGAGTAGTTCAGGCCGATACAAATGATCTTGCCGATCCCGGCCAGCGGCGGCCCGACCCGGTGCTCGCCCTCGACGACGGGCAGCTCGCCGGCTGCCAGCGCGCGCCGCGTTCTGGCGATGCCCTCCGCCGCGAGGAAGGCACCGTCCACCTCGGGGGTGATCGGGCGCAGGTCGTGCACGACACCCTCGTCGGTGCGCACGGCGGGGTGCTCGGTGCCCGGGGCGCCCAGGCGCAGCAGCTGCACGGATCGGTCCTCCTCGCTCAGCCGACACGGCGGTCCGAAGACCTCCGATGTATATCCGTCCACAGGTCGACAAGTCCAGGGCCTGAGCCAGATTTTCCCGATAACTGATCCGATGAATGCGCGAGGTGCACGTGGCTGATACCGAGGGTTACCTGGTGGGCGTCGACGCGGGAGGTACCTCGACCAGGGCGCTGGTGGTCGCGCCGGACGGCCACCGCGCCGGGTTCGGCAGGGCGGGTGGGGCCAACCCCACCTCGCACCCGCCCGAGGTCGCCGCCGACCAGGTGGCCACGGCCATCCGCGCCGCGCTGGACCAGGCCGGCTGCCAACCCGCCCAGGTGGCCGCGGGCGTGCTGGGCCTGGCCGGGTCCTCCAAGCTCGCCGACGAACGGGTAGCCGGGCTGTTCAACCGGGCCTGGGCGGCCACCGGCCTGCGCTGCCCGCTGCGCGTGGTCACCGACTGCGAGGCCGCCTTCGCCGCGGGCACGACCGAACCGGACGGCACCGTGCTGGTCGCGGGCACCGGCTCGATCGCGGCCAGGATCGCCAACCACCGGCAGGTCGCGCTGGCCGGGGGCTACGGCTGGCTGCTCGGCGACGAGGGCTCCTCGTTCTGGCTCGGCCGCGAGGCGGTGCGCGGCACGCTGCGCACGCTGGCCACCGGCTCGGCGCCGGGGGCGCTGGCCCGCTCGGTGCTCGCCGAGTGCATGTCCCTGTGGGAGGACCTGCCCAGCGACCCCGTGCTGCGCCGCTCCGTGGCCGCCCGGCTGATCACCACCGTGAACGGGGAGGCCCCGATCCGGCTCGCCCGGTTCGCCCCGCTGGTCAGCGCCGCCGCGTCCGGGGGCGACCCGCTCGCCGAGGAGATCATCACCGGCGCGGTGAGCTGGCTGGTGCGCACGGTGCAGGACGCCCGCTCCCCCGGCGAGCGCACCCCCGTGGTGCTGATCGGCAGCCTCGTCAACGCCGACACCCCGCTGGGCAAGCAGCTGCACGAGGCGCTGGCGGTGGAGTGCGGCGCCAGCGTGGTCCTCGCCACCGACGGGGCCGCCGGCGCGGCCTGGCTCGCCGCCCTGGACCTGCTCGGGCCGGCCGCCGCCCTGCTCCGCGCCCCGATGTTCGGCTAGTGGCGCGTCGCGCATCGTTGACCTGGTATCCGGTCCGGCCCGAGGCCGCGGTGTCATGAAAGTGCCGTTTGGGACATCTAGTGTCCTGAACGGCACTTTCATGACACGGCCCGCGTCGGCGGGCGCGGCTGGGTGGTCGCCGGCGAGCCACGGTCAAGGTTCCGAGGCGAGCCACTAGGTCCGAGGGCCTGCTCGGCGGGACTCGGCGCCCGCTGAGCGGGGCTCGGCGTCGTGTGGGCTGGACTCGCCGCCCGCTGAGCGGGACTCGCCGGTCAGAGGGCGCGGATCCGGGCGCGCAGGCCGCTGGCCCGGGGCTGGTCCCCGACCTCCTCGTACCGCTGCAAAGCCTGCTCCCAGCAGTGCTGCGCCTGGTCCAGCTGCCCGAGCCCGAGCTGGATGTCCCCGCTGCGGGCGAGCACGTCGGCCTCACCCCAGCGGTCCTTGCCGTCACGGCAGGCCCGCAGGGCACGCTCCAGCGTGGCCAGTGCCGCCGCGTGGTCGCCCTGCACCAACTGGATGTCGGCCATCCTGGTCAGCACCCAGGACTCGCCCTCCAGCGAGCCGATCCGCTCGTACAGGGCCAGCGCCTCGTTCATCGTGGCCAGCGCCTCGTCCAGGCGGCCCCAGCAGCGGTGCACCTCGCCCAGCGTGGTCAGGATCGCACCGATGCCCTGGTTGTCCTCGAACTCGGTGAAGATCGCCAACGCCTTGGCCGCGTGGTCGCTGGCCAGTTCCGGGTCGCCCCGGTCGATCGCCAGGAAGGCCGAGCCCGCCAGCGACCAGCCCTCCCCGTGCCGGTCGTTGACCTGCTGGCGCAGCCGCAGCGCCCGCTCGTAGAGCAGCTCCGACTCGTTGTACTCGCCCATCCGCCGGTAGGCCTCGGCCAGGTTGGTGGCCACCCAGCCCTCGGCGTAGTTGTCGCCAACGGCCCTGGCGGCCTGCTGGGCGAGCTTGTGCGTCCTGGTCCAGACGCTCCACGGCTTACGCAGGAACAGGTAGCTCCACAGCGAGATGGCCAGCTGCCAGGCGGGCACGTTGACCCCGGTGTCCACGGCCAGCTGGATCACCGGCTCGAAGTTGGCCAGCTCGGCCTCGCACCAGCGCAGCGCGGCGGCCTCGCTGTCGAACTCCAGCGCGGTCACGCCCTCGGCCAGCGGCTCGGGCTCCAGCCGCTCCACGCGGAACGGGGCCAGCACACGTGTGGCGGCCCGCGCGGTGTGCACGTACCAGGTGACGAGCCGGCGCACGGCCGCGACCCGCTCCTTCTCGTCCTCCTCGGCGGCGGCGAGGTCGCCCGCGTACTCCAGCAGCAGGTCGTGCACCTGGTACCGGTCGCGCACGGTGCCCTGCACGAGGTGCGCGCTGGCCAGCCGCTCGAACAGGCTGCGCGCGGTGCTCAGCGGGACCCCGGCCAGCGCCGCGGCGGCTGCCGTGCTGATGTGCGGGCCCCGGTGCAGGCCCAGCAGCCGGAACAGCCGGGCCGCCTCCTCGCCCAGCCGGCGGTAGGACCAGTCGAACACCGAGCGCACGGCCACCGAGTCGTAGGTGGACAACGCCTCCAGCCGACCACCGCTGTCCAGCTCCTCGACCAGGTCGCCGACCGAGTAGTGCGGCTGGGTGACGACCCGTTCCGCGGCGATGCGCAGGGCCAGCGGCAGGTAGCCGCAGCGGGCGGCCAGCGCGGCCACGGCGGCGGGCTCGGCCTTGGCCCGGTCCGCGCCGATGACCCGGCCCAGCAGGGCGACGGCCTCGGCGGGCGGCATGGGGCCGAGCGTGACCCGCAGCGCGTCCGTGCGCAGTGCGACCCCGGACAGCCGCTCCCGGCTGGTGATCACCACCGCGCACTCCGCCGAGGCGGGCAGCAGGGGTTCGACCTGACCGGAGTCGGCGGCGTTGTCCAGCACGACCAGCATGCGGCGGTTGGCCAGGATGGAGCGGAACAGCCCGGCCCGCCGGTCCAGCCCGCTCGGGATGCCGCTGGCGGGCACGCCGAGGGTGATCAGGAACTCCTCGAGCACGTCGTCCGGGTTGACCGGGCGGTCGGCGGGCGAGTGCCCGCGCAGGTCGGCGTAGAGCTGGCCGCCGGGGAAGCGCTCCACCACGTGGTGCGCCCAGCGCAGGGCGAGCACGGTCTTGCCCGCGCCGGGCGGCCCGTCGATGATCATCACGGTCGGGTTGCCCGGCTTGCCGCTGCCGATCAGGGCCTCGTCCAGCTGGCCGAGCTGGTCGTCGCGGCCGACGAAGCGGGCCATCGAGGCGGGCAGCTGCGCGGGCCGCACGGTCTCCTCGGCGCTGGCCAGCGCGAGCAGCGCCCCGTCGGCGCCCAGCGCCTGGTCGCAGGCCCTGGCCAGTTCCACCGAGGGCGCGCGGCCGTTCTCCACCTTGCTCAGGTAGCCGGGGGTGAACCGGACGAGCTGCGCGAGGTCGCGCAGGGACAGCGAGTGCTGCTGGCGCAGTCGCCGCAACTCCTGACCGAACAGGACGTTGGCACCGTCCGCCTTGCCACGCTGCATGAGTTACCCCGGCACCACGAGCGGCCTTTGCGGACCTTGTGGCCCGCCGGGAGTGTACTCGGCGCTGGTGGCGGGCGGTGCGCCAATCGACGTAGCAAGGCCCTTCGGCTGCCGGGTGTTTCTTGCAACAGGCAACGTGGAAACGCTCTAGCCCGCCGCCGTGCCGCTCGATAGACAACGAGGACCTCCGGCACAGGAGTCACCCCCAGCTCCTCGTGCCGGCTCCCAACCCGCTCGCGGCCATGCCGCGCCTGGTCGCGAGCGGGTCAAGCTGTTCTGGGGTGGCGCAGGCCGGGGTGGTCGGCGGGCAGGGTGCGCCGGAACACCCACCAGGTGGGGCCGAGCATCAGCACGAACAGCGGCCAGGACATGGCCACCCTGGCCACGCCCAGCGCCACCACGGCGTCCTGCCACCACAGCAGCCCGAACACGATCACGCGCAGCACGTACTGCACCGCGTAGACCAGCGTGGCGCGGCCGTAGGCGCGGACCAGGTCGGGATCGCGGCGCCAGCGGGCCTTCTGGCCGACGAGCACGCCGACCACCACGCCGACCAGCGGCCAGCGGATGGCCCAGCTGACCACGAAGGCCATGCCGGACGCGGCGTTGCTGACCAGCTGGACCAGGAAGAAGTCGGCGGCCCGCCCGGTGTAGAGCGCCACCGTGGCGGCCAGTGCGACCACGAACATGCCCACCAGCACCGCGCGGATCCGGTCCCCGCGCAGCACCCTGACCAGCCCGACCGCGGCGCCTACAAACAGCGCGATGGCCGCGCCCCAGCCGATGGACTGGTCGGTGAGCAGCCAGCCCGCGACGAAGCCCACCGAGGGCAGGGTCGCGTCCAGGGCACCGCCCCGGCCACCGAGCAGCGTCGCGAAGGTCTCTTCCCTGGCGGTCTCCTGATCGGTCACCACCCCAGCCTGCCAGGTTAGGTGGCCCTAACGCATATATCTCACGGGACGTCACCGGGCGGGCACGGGCTGAACTGGGCATTGACCGGGGTGAGCGTGGTCACTAGCGTGACCGGAAATCGTCTGGAAAGTTAACAGACAGGAGTTACCCAGTGCGAGCCGGAAGCCCGAGGCTGCTGCGCGAGATCAACGACCGCGCCGCGATCGACGCCCTGTTGCGCAACGGCCCGCTGACCCGCTCCGAACTGGAAAACCTGATCGGCCTGTCCAAGCCTGCCACCGCTCAGCTGCTCACGCGCCTCGAACTGGACGACGTGGTCCGCAGGGACGGCCTGCGCGGCGGTGGACGCGGCCCGCGCGCCCAGCTGTGGGCGGTCAACGGGGCCCTGGCGCACGTGGCCGCGATCGACCTGACCCCGGACTCGGTGGACATCGCCATCGCCGACATCTCCGGCACCACGCTGACCGAGCACCACGCCCCGATGCCGCGCGGCGGGGACGTGCTCACCGCGTTCACCGAGGCCGTGGGCAAGGCACTGGCCGAGGCCCACCTGAACCTGTCCGACCTGCACCACGTGGTGGTCGGCAGCCCGGGCGCGGTGGACCCGGCCACCGGCCAGCTCGGCTTCGCCCCGCACCTGCCCGGCTGGGAGGGCTTCGACCTGCCCGGCCGGCTGACCGAGCTGCTGGGCACCACGGTGACCGTGGAGAACGACGTGAACCTGGTCGCGGTCGAGGAGATGATCGCGGGCCGGGCCAGGGACGTGCGCGACTTCGTGCTGATCTGGCCGGTGGACGCGACCGGCGCCGCGGTGGTGATCAACCGCGTGCTGCTGCGCGGGGCGACCGGCGGTGCCGGTGAGATCGACTGGATGCGCGTGCCCGACCTGGCCGAACAGGACACCGGCGCGGGCAGGCAGGGCGACCGCTACGGCGAGCTGCTCAGCTCGGTCGCGGTGACCCGGCTGGCCAAGGCGCACGGCATCTCCGCCCGCAACGCGCTGGGCGCGGTGACCAGGGCGCTGGCCTCCGGCGCCGCGGGCCGCGAGTTCCTGGCCGACCTCGCGCGCCGCATCGCCTCGGGCGTGGCCGGGGTCGTCTCCGTGGTCGACCCCGAGCTGGTGCTGCTGTCCGGTGAGGTCGCACAGGCGGGCGGATCCGTGCTGTGCGAGCTGGTCGCCAGCGAGCTGCGCAGGCTGGTCATCCCGCGCACCCCCGTGGAGCTGGCACTGGTCGGCGGCCAGGCGGTGCGCGCCGGTGCGCTGCACTCCGCGCTGGCCGTGGTCCGCGAACAGGTCTTCGGCCTGCCCACCGAGGACATGCTGCCACCCGCAACCCGATCTTCGTCCTGAGTGGACGATTCCGCCGCCGCTGTACCTCCCCCGCCGAATCCCCGTCCCCAGGAGGGCCGATGCGCACCAGAAGAGGCGCTGCCCTGATCAGTGCCGCCACCGCAGGCGTGCTGCTGTCCGCGTGTACCGCGGGCGGTGGGTCGAACTCCGGCGCCGCCGCGGCGTTCGACCCCAACCAGCAACTCACCCTGACCGTCTACAGCAACTTCGCCGACCGCGAACTGGGCGTGCTGAACAAGGCCCTGGACGGCTTCCGCGCCAAGTACCCGAACATCAAGGTGAACAGCCAGGGCAACCAGGACGACGACAAGATCACCCAGTCGATCCGCAGCGGCAACCCGCCGGACGTGGCGATCTCCTTCGCCACCGACAACATCGGCCAGTTCTGCTCCAGCAAGGCCTGGCAGGACCTCAAGCCGTACCTGGACCGGGACAAGCTGGACCTCAACCAGATCCCGCAGGCGGTGCGGGACTACACCTCCTACCAGGGCACCCGCTGCGCGATGCCCATGCTCGCCGACGTCAACGGCCTGTACTACAACAAGGACCTGTTCGCGCAGGCCGGGATCACCGCCGCGCCCAAGAACATGACGGAGCTGTTCGAGGACGCCAAGAAGCTCACCCAGCGCAACCCGGACGGCTCGATCAAGACGATCGGCTTCATCCCGCAGATCGGCTTCTACGCCAACCACCCGCAGATCTGGGCCCCGCAGTTCGGCGCGAAGTGGGTGGACGGCAACGGCAAGTCCGACCTGGCCACCGATCCAGGCTGGCAGGAGCTGTTCACCTTCCAGAAGAAGCTGGTCGACTTCTACGGCTGGGAGAACCTGCAGAAGTTCACCGCGGGCCTTGGCCAGGAGTACTCGGCGGACCACGGCTTCAACAAGGGCCAGGTCGCGATGATGTTCGACGGTGAGTACCGCACCGCGTTCATCAACAACGACGCGCCCAAGCTGAACTACGGCACCGCACCCTCCCCCGTGGCCGACGACAGGGCGAACCTGTACGGCGGGGGCTACACCACCGGCACCATCGTGGGCATTCCCAAGGGCGCCAAGAACTCCGCCGCCGGGTGGGAGCTGGTCAAGTACCTGTCCACCGACACCGGCGCGCTGGTGCAGCTGGCCAACGGGCTGAACAACGTTCCGTCCACAAAGGACGCGCTGCACAGCCCCGACCTGAAGCTGCCCCCGCAGTTCAAGACCTTCCTGGACATCTTCGACAACCCGAACCTGGCCTCCAACCCGGCCAGCCCCAACGGCGGGGCGTACATCAAGACCGTCGAGGACTTCGCCAACTCCTGGCAGAGCGGCAAGGTCACCGACCTCAAGGGTGAGCTGGCCAAGGTGGACAAGACGATCGACGACGCCAAGGCACTCGGCGGCAACTGATGACCGCGACCCTGGTGCGTGACACGCCGGGCACCGCCGCCCCGGCCTCCGCTTCGCGGAGGCCGGGGCACCGGAGCAGGCACAAGTGGTGGGCCGCGCTGTTCATGGCCCCGTGGGCGGTGGGCGTGCTGGTGTTCTTCGCCTACCCGCTGGCAGCGACGGTGTGGTTCTCGCTGACCAACTACGACGGGCTGAACACCGCGGACTTCGTGGGGCTGCGCAACTACGCGTTCATGTTCACCTCCGACCCGGTGGTGGGCACCGCCGCGTACAACACGCTGTGGCTGGTGGTCGTGCTGACCGCCGCCAGGGTGCTGTTCTCGATCGGCGTGGCCTCGGTGCTCACGAAGGTCCGGCACGGCGCGGGCTTCATCCGCGCGCTGTGCTACCTGCCCTCGCTGGCGCCCCCGGTGGCCGCGACGCTGACCTTCGTGTTCCTGTTCAACCCCGGTACCGGCCCGGTGAACACGGTGCTGCACTGGATCGGTGTGCAGGGCCCGCTGTGGTTCAACGACCCCAACCTGTCCAAGCCCGCGCTGACCCTGCTCACCCTGTGGGGCTCCGGCGAGCTGATGATCATCATCCTGGCCGCCATGCTGGACGTGCCCAAGGATCTGTACGAGGCGGCTCAGATCGACGGGGCCGGTCCGTGGACCCAGTTCCGCCGGATCACCCTGCCCTCGATCTCACCGGTGCTGCTGTTCGGCGTGATCAACTCGGTGATCTTCGCCCTGCAGTACTTCACGCAGGCGGTGGTCGCGGGCTCGGTGGCCTCCGGTTCGGCCGAGGCCGTGGGCAACAGCAAGATCATCGGCTACCCGTCGAACAGCACGCTGACCTTCCCGGTGTGGATGTACAACGAGGGATTCCGCTCGTACCACATGGGTTACGCCTCGGCCATGGCCGTGCTGCTGTTCGTGGTGTCCTTCGCGTTCACCGCGATCATGATCCGGCAACTGCGCTCGGCACGCGGAGGTGAGGTCTGATGACCGCGCTCACCCAGGTCGCCCCGGCGACCGCCGTGCGCCGCCGCGGGGCCGGCCGGCGCCAGGTCCTGCACTGGATCGCCGTGCACTCCTTCGGACTGGCCCTGGGCCTGGTGTTCACCCTGCCGATCGTGTTCGTGGTGCTCACCGCGTTCATGTCCGACCAGCAGGCGCTCACCTCGGACCTGTGGCCGCGCGACTGGCACCCGGAGAACTTCCTCACGGTGTTCCAGAAGGCCCCGATGCTGGAGTACTTCGCCAACAGCATGCTGTACTCCCTGCTGGCCACCGCGTTCATGCTGGTCTCCAGCGTGCCCGCCGCGTACGCCCTGTCCCGGCTTCGCTGGCGTGGCAGCAACTTCGCGTTCATGATCGTGATCGCCGCGATGATGCTGCCGCCCCAGGTGGTCGCCGTACCGATCTACAGCATGTGGGCCAACCTGGGCCTGACCGGCACGCTGTGGCCGCTGGTCGTGCCCTACCTGCTGGGCGACGCGTTCAGCATCTTCCTACTGCGCCAGTTCTTCGTCACCGTGCCCCAGGACTACTTCGACGCCGCCCGCATGGACGGCTGCTCGGAGATCCAGATCCTGTACCGGGTGCTGGTGCCGATGACCAAGCCCGGTCTCGCCGCCGCCGGGCTGTTCACCTTCCTCTACACCTGGAACGACTACTTCGGCCCGCTGCTGTACGTGGGCGAGAAGCAGGACAGCTGGACCCTGTCCCTGGCGCTGGCCTCCTTCCGGGGCATGCACCAGACGCAGTGGAACCTCACCATGGCCGCCACCGTGCTGGTCCTGGTGCCGGTGATCGTGCTGTTCCTGTTCGCACAGAAGTCCTTCGTCCGGGGAATCACCTTCACAGGAGTCAAGGGATGAAGCTGACCGTCGTTGGGGGCGGCTCCACGTACACCCCGGAGCTGGTCGACGGCATCGCGGGCCGTCGCACGAGCCTGGAGGTCGACGAGATCGTCCTGGTCGACCCGGACGCGCACCGGCTGTCGATCGTCGGGGAGTTCAGCAGGCGCCTGCTGGCGCACGCCGGGCACCCCGCCAAGGTGCGCACCACCAGTTCGCTGGAGGAGGGTGTCGAGGGTGCGTCCGCCGTACTGCTGCAACTGAGGGTCGGCGGCCAGCAGGCCCGGCGCTCGGACGAGACCTTCCCGCTGGTCTGCGACTGCGTCGGCCAGGAGACCACCGGCGCTGGCGGACTGGCCAAGGCCCTGCGCACGGTGCCGGTGGTGCTGGACATCGCCGAACGGGTGCGGGCGATCGCCGGTGAGGACACGTGGATCGTGAACTTCACCAACCCGGTGGGCATCGTGACCCGCGCGCTGCTGCAGGCGGGCCACCGGGCGGTGGGCCTGTGCAACGTGGCGATCACCTTCCAGCGCTGGACCTCCGCGCTGCTGGGGCTGCGTCCCGAGCAGGTGCGGCTGGACCACGTGGGGCTCAACCACCTCACCTGGGAACGCGGTGTGCACGTGGACGGCAAGGACGTGCTGCCGCAGCTGCTCGCCGACCACGCGGAGGGCCTGGCCGAGCACATCGGCCTGCCCGCTTCGCTGATGCGCCGACTCGGCGTGGTCCCCTCCTACTACCTCAAGTACTTCTACGGTCACGACGAGGTGGTTGCCAAGCAGCGCAAGGAGAAGCCGCGCGCCGACGTGGTCAGCGAGGTGGAGTCGCAGCTGCTGGACATCTACGCGGACCCGTCCGTGGTGACCAAGCCCGAGCAGCTGTCCAAGCGCGGTGGCGCCTACTACTCGGAGGCGGCCGTACAGCTGGTGCACTCGCTGACCAGCCGCGCCGCGGGCGAGGAGCACGTGGTGAACGTGCGCAACGGCGGCACGCTGCCGTTCCTGCCCGATGACGCCGTGATCGAAGTACCATCCATTGTGGACTCAGCTGGGGCGAAACCGCTGCCGGTGCGCCCTGTCGAACCCGCGTACGCCGGGCTGATCGCCCACGTCACCGGGTACGAGTACCTGGCGCTGGAGGCGGCGGTGCACGGCGGCCGGGACCGGGTGGCCGACGCGCTGCTGGCGCACCCGCTGATCGGGCAGCACGCCATCGCCGACCGGCTGGCCGACGAGCTCGTCGCGCAGAACAAGGACCTGCTGCCGTGGGCGAAGGCATGAAGGCGGCGGTACTGGCCATCGACGGTGGCAACAGCAAGACCGACGTGCTGCTGGTGGACGAGGAGGGGACCGTGCTGGCACACGTGCGCGGCCCCGGCGCGTCCCCGCAGAACATCGGGTTGCGGCCGAGCCTGGAGGCGTTCGACCGGATGGCTGGCGAGGCCGCGGCGAAGGCGGGGCTGAGCACGGCCAAACCCTTCGCCCGGCACACCGCGGCCTACCTGGCCGGTGCCGACCTGCCCCGCGAGGAGGAGGTGCTGCAACGGGAGTTCGACCGGCTCGGCTGGTCGGACAGCTCGGTGGTCGCCAACGACACCTTCGCGCTGCTGCGCTCGGGCACCACCGACGGGGTCGGCGTGGCGGTGGTCTGCGGCGCGGGCATCAACTGCGTGGGCGTGGCACGGGACGGCCGGGTGCACCGCTTCCCCGCACTGGGGCGTATCTCCGGCGACTGGGGCGGCGGCTCGCAGCTGGGCGGGGAGGCGCTGTGGTGGGCGGTGCGCGCCGCCGACGGGCGCGGACCGGACACGGCCCTGCTGCCGGCGCTGCTGGCCCACTTCGGCATGGACGACATCCAGGACGTGGTGGCGGGCCTGCACTTCGAGGAGATCAGCGGCGAGGTGGTGCACGAGCTGTGCCCGCTGCTGTTCCGCGTGGCCGCCGAGGGCGACCGGGTCGCGGGCGAGGTGGTGCGGCGGCTGGTCGAGGAGGTCACCGTGCTGGCGACGGTGTCGCTGCGGCGGCTGGACCTGCTCGGCGAGCGGGTGGACGTGGTGCTCGGCGGCGGGGTGCTGGCCAACGCGGGCGCGGAGGTGATCGGCGAGATCACCGCGGGCTGCCACGAGGTGGCGCCGCTGGCCGAGGTGCACGTGGTCGACCTGCCCCCGGTGGTCGGTGCCGCGCTGCTCGGCCTGGACGCGATCGGCGCCGGGCAGGCCGCGGAGCTGCGGCTGCGCACGCACTACGTGGCCGAGCCGCAGGCCGAGCCGGTGGAACAGCAACTGGCCGCGGGCGGCTGAGGCTCAGCTCACCGCGTGGTTCGGGACGGGGCCGGAGGCGGGCGGCGAGCTGGTGCTCGGGCCCTGGCTCGTCGTGGGCACGACAGGGGTGGTCATCAGCACCGGCGGCGTGGTCGTCGTCGTGCTGGTGGCCGTCGTCGTGCCACCGCCGCCGCTGCCACTGCCCAGCTGGGGCTGCGGGGCCGGTGCCGAGCTGCTGGGCGCGGGCGTCTTGCTCACGGTGATCGTCTTGACCGTGGGCGTGCCGTTGACGGTGACCGTGGAGACGATCACCGTCACCGGGAAGCCGTCCATCGGCGCCTGGTCGCCGCCCTGCTGTTCGTTGGTGGGCAACGGGTTGCCGCCGCGGTCCACCTTGCTGGCCGGGGCCTGCTCACCGCCGGAGGCGAGCCAGACGCCGACCGCCACGCCGACCACCGCGGCGATCGCGGCGCTGGCCGACACCGCAGACCGTAGCGGGAAACGGCGGGTACGCAGAAACTGCACGGGTGTCTCCTGCCACGAGGACCGTCCTCGGTCGGCTCATCGCGGAGCACAGCGCTCGTGCTACCGAATGGAGCACCCAGTCACTCGTTCGTGGGGTAACTGCGACCGAGAAGGCCAACAGGTTACCCCGTACGGACGCAGCCTTCCGTGCCGAACCCTGCTCTGTTCGGCCTACCAGGTCAAACGCGGCTGGCGAGCCTGATCATCTCGCCGAGCCGGTGGACGAGACGGTTGCCGTCGGCCGGGGCCACGGTGGCCCACTGCTGCCCGTCCCGGCCGCGGCCCAGCACGCCCACGTACCGGCCCGCCTCGGTGTCGAACCAGCTCAGCCCGGGCAGCCGACGGGCGTTGCCCTGCTGGTCGAAGGTCGCGCCCGCGATCTGGCCCAGCCGCAGCACCGGCGAAGCCAGGATCGCGGAGAGGGCCTGCTGCTGCTCGGTGGCCGAGGACCCGCCCGGTTCGGCCCAGCCGTTGACCCGCTGCCCGGGGGCGGCGACCTGGGCCGCGGGCAGGGACACCGGCTCGCCGGGTGCCGCCGGGGTGGGCGGCAGCAGGCCGACCAGTGAGGCGGCCATCGCCGTGTCCCGGATGTAGTCCAGCCGGATCGCCCGGTCCTGCTGCACGGCCAGCACGGCGCGCTGGCCGTGCGCGACCGCGGCGGCGCGCAGCATCACGCCCTGCGCGTTGTCCACCGTGGAGATGGTGTCCAGTTGCAGGTACGGCCTGCGCAGCAGGCGCAGCGCGTCCTCCAGGTCGGGGTCCAGTTGCCGGTCGGTGACCAGCCGGCGCTCCTGTAGGTCCGCGTACACCGCGCCGCGGATACGAGCCCGCTCGTCCAGGGTCTCGCCGTGGCTGGGCACCTCGAACGGGTAGGGCACCGACCCCAGCCGCAGGTCCGCCCACAGGATGTCGAAGGCGGCCAGCGGGAGGATCGCGATGGTGGACATCAGTACCCGCCGGTCGGGTTCTCACCGATGACCGGAGGGGCGACCATCTGGCCGTCACCGAACACGTCGTCGGTCTCGACCAGGTAGCTCGGCCGCTTGTGGACCTTGTCCTCTTCCTTCTTGCCGCCACGCCCGCCTGCGCCACCCATGCCCCCAGGGGCACCAGCGCCGCCACGGGCCCCCGCGCCGCCGCGCGCCGCGTCCTCGGCGCCCATCGCCCCGGCACCGGCCGAGGAGCCCGCGCCCGGACGGCCGCCGCCGGCCGAGGAGGTGCCGCCGGCACCCGCGCCGCGAGCGCCCCCGGCACCGCCGCCGTAACCACCGGCGCCGCCAGGACCGAAGGCACCGCCGAAGCCGCCCTGCGTGCTCGGGGACGCGTTCGGGTTGTAGCCCTGCGGCACCTGCGGGTTCTGGTTGTAGCCGCCCTGGGGCAGGTCAGGGGTGTAGCCAGCGATCTGGGTCGGGCCGGTGTACTGCGTGTTCGGGTAGCCGCCCGGCTGGTTGTAGCCGCCCTGGCCCAGCTGGCCGGGGACCTGGTGGCCGCTCTGGCCGCCGCCCTGGCCCGAGTAGCCGCGGTTGCCGCCACCGCCGCCCTGAGCGCCGACCCCGTAGGCCGCGCCGCCGAAGCTGCCGCCGGGGCCACCGGTACTGCCGCTCGGCATGGTCGTGCCCGCCCCGCCGTTGCCGCCGAGGTCCGGCGGGGGCAGGAACGGCGGGATGGTCGAGGAGGCGTGTTGCAGCGTGGTGTCCCGGGTGGAGATGACCTCGATCGCCTTGTCCTTGGCGTCCACGGACTTCTCGTGCTGGGAGTACATGTCGAAGGGCAGCGTGAGCATCTTGATCGGGTTGGTCGCCGCGTCCTGGATCATGTCCTTCGGCTTGAACGGCACCGGCTCCGGCATGTCCGCCTTGGCCTTGGCCGAGGCGTCCGCCTGCTGGTGCACCGCGTCACCGGTCTTGCTGAAGTTGTCGGCGCTGTCGGCGCTCCAGTCGCGGACCTTCGCCAGGTGGGCGCGCGCCATGTCGGCGGCAGCACCTTCCCAGTGGGACTGCGAGCCGTTGATGGCCGCGTCCAGGTCCACCGCGGACTGCCGCAGCGAGTGCGCGATCTTGTGCCAGGTGTCGCCGACCGCGTAGACCTGCGCGGGGTCGTTCTGGTTGACGACCTGCGACTTGAGCACCTCGTGGGAGTTGCTCGCGTAGTTCTCGTTGATGCCAGGAACCGCCGGCTGTGTCATCGCTGTCCTACCCCCTGCTTCGCAATCCTGTTCAGGCCGACGGCAACTTCGGCTCAACGAGCTTGGCGGCGTTCTCCGCCAACGGGCACGCACTCGGCTTGTCCGGCCTGTCCTGGGCGAGCACGCCAATGCTGGAGTGCTGCGTGACAGCCAGGCGGAAGATGCACGAGTTGTCGCTCTCCTTGACGACCTTCATCGCCTGGTGCGAACCGACCGGCATCTTGGTCGCGGTCCCGCCGTCGTTATTCAGCTCGTCGATCCCGCCCTTCTTGACGACGGTGACGATCACGTAGACGGATCCGGAGTTGTTGTACTGGCAGGTGTCGCCACCGGAGAACCCGGATTCCTTCAGCCCCAGCTGCGTCACTTCCGCAGCCGTCAGCAGCGAGCACGGCTTCACGCTGTCCAACGAGGCACCCGAGGCGGAGGACGTGGTGGAGGTCCCGGCCGCCGCCGAGGTGGTCTCCGGTGAGGGGGTGCCCTGCGCGCCGCCACCGCAGGCGGCGACCGCGAGCATCAGCCCCGCGCCGATGAGCCCGACTGCTGCTGAGGACCTCACGCGTAGCTTCCCGATCCGTCGACGCGGTGCTTCCCGGCCTGGTCGGCACCGTGGTAGTTGTTCACGCTGGTCTGGATGGTGCGCTTGAGCTCGTCCAGGCTCTGCTCGAACTTGAGCAGCATCCCCTCAGCCGAACCCGCACCACCGCTGGCGATCTGCGTGTTGCGGTCACTGACCTGCTGCGCGTAGCCCTGACCGAGCTGCATGGACATCCCAGCGGCGTTCTTCAGGTTCGCCCGCGCCGCCGAAATGGCGGTCTGGATGTCGGAGAGCTTGCTGTTGATCAGTTCGGCGGTGTTGCCGTCGACGGCGAAGCTGCCCGCGGTCGCCGCGGCGGCCACGCCCTCCATGGCTGTGATCATCGCCCCGAAGCCGAAGATGTCGGCGCCGTTCTCCTTGGAGAACTGCTGCTGGGCGTAGTTCGCGGTGTTGCCCGCGCCCTGATCTGCGCCTGGTGTCGACATGGCTCTCCCCACCCGATGCTCGCTGCCGTGCACTGATGCTAGCGAATCGCCCACTCGGACGTAGGGCAGTTGGCCCAGGTTCCCCATGGGCGCGAAGTCACACGAACGGTTCAGCGCGAGTCGGGCATTGCGGACGTTTCAGGCATTCAGCGGCAATTTGGGGTCGATGACGAAGGCCACCTTCAACGCGTCGTAGCAGGCGGTTGGCGTGTCCCCGCCACCGATCTTGCTGACCTCGATCTGCGCGCTGGAGTGCGCGGCGGCCGACAGGTAGAGCTGGCACTTGCCGGCCTCGGTGCCGGTGACCCTGCGGCCCTGGCGCTGGTTGACGGCGGTGTCGGTGGCGGTCCCGCCGAAGGTGATGTCGTTGACGCCGACGGAGGGGAACAGGCCGATGGTGGCGAAGTAGCCCTGGGGCAGCAGCCAGCCGCAGGCGCTGGTGGACCCGCCCATGAACGCGGAGTGCGCGCTGCCCGCGATGCCGAGCCTGCCGCTGTCCTGCGCGGAGATCAGCGAGCAGGGGTCCACGTTGTCCATCGAGGACGGTCGGGCCGGGGTGCTCGGCGCGGGGGCGGAACTGCTGCTGGCGGCGCCCGATCCGCAGGCGGTCACGGCGAGCGCACCCGCGGCCAGCACGGCGGCGAGCCGGTACTTCTTCACGACGCCACTCCTCCACGATCACCGGCGAACGGCCAGACCCTAGCCGCATCCGCCGACCTACGGTGCCGTAACCGACGGTGGCGTAGGTCGAACCCGAGGGTGCAAGCTGTCCAGTTGGTTGGCGAGGCCAACCTTTCTGCCTGGAAGGGGAGGACGGATCGTGCACAGCTGGCAGAGCTACGTCGCCATCGGGGACAGCTTCACCGAGGGGCTGGAGGACCCCGGCCCGGACGGGGCCTACCGGGGCTGGGCGGACCGCCTCGCCGAGATCATGGCGGCGGGCAACCCGGACCTGCGCTACGCGAACCTGGCGGTCCGCAGCAAGAAGATGCGGCACATCCTGGCGGAGCAGGTGCCCGCGGCCGTGGCGCTGCGACCGGAGCTGGTGTCGCTGTGCGGGGGCACCAACGACATCCTGCGACCGGGCGCCGACCCGGACGCGGTGGCCGCCCTGTTCGAGCAGTGTGTGCGGCAGCTCACCGAGGCGGGCAGCAAGGTCGTGATCTTCACCGGTATCGACACGAAGGGCGTGCCGGTGTTGCAGCGGCTGCGCGGCCGGATCGCGACCTACAACGTGCAGCTGCGGGCGATCGCCGACCGGTACGGCTGCCTGGTGGTGGACCTGTGGCCGCTGACCGCCTTGCAGGACCGCAGGGCCTGGGCCGAGGACCGGCTGCACCCCTCACCGGAGGGGCACCGGCGGATCGCGCTGCTCGTGGCGCAGACCATCGGGGTGCGCACCGAGCAGGCCTGGGACGAGCCCTGGCCGCCCGCGCAGGAGCTGGTGGGGCTCGCGCGGCACCGCGCGGACCTGCGCTGGGCGCAGCAGTTCCTGGTGCCGTGGATCAGCCGTCGGCTGCGCGGGGTCACCTCCGGTGACGGGCTGAGCGCGAAGCGACCCGAGTTGGGGCCGTTGTGCCAGCGGTCACGTCAGGGCCAGCAGGAGAAGTGCTGAGTTGTTGATGCGGCCGGGCGGTGCTCTCCCCAAGCACCGCCCGGCCGCAGGGTGACAGACCCCCCTCTGGGTCCCCCAGCATCACCCCTCCGCACCGGATCCGGAAACCGGTCCAGCGCCCGCCACCAACCTGTCACACCGCGCTGTACGGGCACTAAAAGTCAACTAAACAGCCAGCCGGGCGAGCAGCTGCTCGGTGTCGGCCGCGTAGGGCGAGCGCATCCGCCGGTAGACGTCCAGGGCCAGCCCGAGCTCGAAGCGGGCGGGCTGCTTGCGACCCTGGTCCAGGTAGAGCTCGCCGAGTTGGTGGTGCAGCATGGCTTCCACGTAGGCCATGCCGTGCTTCTGCGCCAGGCGCAGGCCTTCCCGCGCGTAGCCCTCGGCCTCGTCGTACCGCTTGAGCTGGCGGCTCACCCAGCACAGGTTGGCCAGCGCGCGGGCGGCGTCCTCGTCGTTGCCGCCAGCGCGGTGCAGGCCCAGCGCGCGCTGGTAGTTGTCGAAGGCGCTGTCGTAGCGGCCCTGGTCCTGGTCCAGCACGCCGAGGTTGTTCAGCGCCACCGCCTCACCCTGCTGGTCACCGAGCGTCCGGTACAGCGCGAGCGCGCGGCCCAGGTGGGTGTGCGCCTGCTCGTAACGGCGCAGCTCGGTGTGGATACCGCCCAGGTTGTCCTCGGCGGTGGCCTGCAACGCCAGTTCCCCGAGCTCGCGGGCGATCTGGTGCGCGCGCTCGTAGTTGCGCAGCGCCTCGGTGTAGCCGCCGACCAGCTCGGCGGCGTTGCCCAGCCCGCGCAGCATGAGCGCCTCACCGGCCCGGTCGCCCACGGCCTGCGCGCTGGCGAGCCCGAGCCGGAACAGGTCGGCCCAGTCGGCGGCGAGCCCGCGCAGGTACAGGTAGGAGCGCAGGCACAGGGCGAGCTGCCAGGCGCGCCGGTGCAGGCCCTTCGCGGCGCCGAAGCGCACGGCGGCGACCAGGCCGGGCCACTCCGCGTCGAACCAGCGCAGGGCCTGGTCGGCGGTGGCGATGACCGGGGTCTCGCCGGGGTCGGCGGGCAGGTCGGGCCGGTAGCTGTCGCGCGGCGGGCGGATCAGCCGGTGCGCGTGGTCGGCCACGACCAGGTAGTGGTCCAGCAGCCGGTTGCCCAGTTCGGCGCGCTGCTCGGCGGTGAGCTCGGTCTCGGCCAGTTCCCTGGCGTGCAGGCGCAGCAGGTCGTGGATGACGAACCGGTCGGCCCTGGTCTCGGTGATCAGGTGGGCGCCCGCCAGCTCGCGCAGCCGCCTGCGGGCGGTGACCAGGTCGGTCCGGCACAGCGCCGCGACCAGGTACGGGGTGACCGTGGGCCCCTGGTGCACGCCGAGCACGCGGAAGGTCTCGGCCAGGTCGGGGTGCAGCGCCCGGTAGGACACGTCGAAGGCCCCGCGCACGCTGGTGTCGGCGTCCTCCAGGTCCAGCGCGCGCAGGCGGTGCTGTTCGTCGGCCAGCTCGGCGACCAGGTCCTGAACCGTCCACTGTGGACTCGCCGCGAGCCGGGCCGCCGCGATGCGCAGCGCCAGCGGCAGTTGGCCGCACAGCCGGGCGAGCGTGCGCAGCGCCTCGATCTCCTCGCCGCGGCGCTGGTGCCCGCCGCTGGTGTCGAGCAGTCGGATGGCCGCCTCGCTGGAGAGCGTGTCCAGGGTGAGCAGTCGCGCGCCACCGCGGGCCACCAGCCCGTCCAGCCTGCGCCTGCTGGTGACCAGCACGAGGGAGCCGGTGCCCGCGGGCAGCAGCGGGCGGACCTGCTCGGAGTCGCGGGCGTCGTCGAGCAGCACCAGCACGCGGCGCTCGGCGAGCACCGAGCGGTACAGGGCGGCGCGCTCGTCGGTGTCCAGCGGGATCGCCTCCGCCGGTACACCCAGTGCGAGCAGGAACTGGGTCAGCACCTCGGCGGGCGAGGTGGGCGGCTGCGCGGAGTCGAACCCGCGCAACGCGGCGAACAGCTGCCCGTCGGGGAAGGCGCCCGCGGTGCGGTGCGACCAGGTCAGCGCCAGCGCGGACTTGCCGATGCCGGGCGGGCCGATCAGCCCGGCCAGGGTGATGGCGCCCTCACCGCCCGGACCGGCGTGCAGCAGGCCGTCCATCCAGGACAGCTCCACGTCGCGCCCGGCGAAGGAGCTGCTCGCGGGCGGCAGCTGGGCGGGGATGACCGTGCCGTAGGACAGCGGGCGGTGCGCCCCGGTGCCGGGCAGCCGCAGTGCGGGGTCGTCGCGCAGCACCTGCTCGTGCAGCTGGCGCAGCTCGGGCCCGGGGTCCACGCCGAGCTCCTCGGAGGCGTAGCGCTGGAAGCGGCGGTAGGACACCAGCGCGTCGATGCGCCGCGCCGAGCGGTACTGGGCGAGCATCAGCAGGCTGAGCAGCCGCTCGCGGGAGGGGTGCTCCTCGACCAGCCGGCGCAGCTCGCCGACGACCTCGGCGTGCTTGCCCAGCTCCAGGTCGGCGCAGACCCGCTCCTCCACGGCGACCAGCCGCAGCTCGTCCAGGTCGGGCAGGCCGGTGGCCAGCGGGGCGTCGACCAGCACCGGGCCGCGCCACAGCCGCAGCGCCGCGCGCAGCAGCTCGGCGCGCTCGGCGGCGGGGCGCCCGCTGGCCTGGGCGATCAACGTGCGGGCCCGGTGCAGGTCCACCTGGTCGGGTTCGACCTGCAACAGGTAGCCGGGCGGCCGGGTGAGGATGCTCGCGGGGCCGCCCGCGGTGCCCAGGATGCGGCGCAGCTTGGAGACGTAGCCGTGCACGATGGTGCGGGCGGTGTCCGGCGGGTCCTCGCCCCACAGCGCGTCCACGATCTGGTCGAAGGCGACCACCTGGTTGGCGTCGAGCACGAGCAGTGCGAGCAGGCTGCGCACCCCGCTGCCGCCCAGCGGCGCGGGCCTGCCGTCCAGCAGGATCTGGACCGGTCCGAGCACACCGAACTCCAGCAGCGGGCCGGTCCGTTCGATCGAGCGCGACTGCGTCATGCGGCGCCTGTCATGCTGGGCGGCTCCCTGGAGTTGCTGCGGCCTGGCCTGCGGCGGGGACAACTTACGCGACCTCATCGGACACGGGTGAGCACAGTCCCCCGTTCAGAGCAAGGGGCAACCACTCACAGCAGCATCTCACAGCAGCCAGCGCCCGATCGAGGGAAAGCGCTCGCCGGTTTGCGAGTCAGGACACGAGTCAGGACAGCAGCTTCGCCAGCCGCACCCGCACGCTGGCCACCCAGGGGGAACCGATGTGGCCGAAGGACTTCAGCGCGTCCTGCCACACCGCGCGCGCCGCGGGCTTGTCGCCCCTGGCCAGGTGCACGTCCCCGATGCCGCGCAGCGCGTAGCCCTCGCGCAGCGAGGAGCCGCACACCCGGGAGAGCCGGACCGCCTCCGCGAAGCAGGTCTGCGCCCGGTCCAACAGCCCGGCGCCGAGGTTGGTCTCACCCAGGTGCACCCGCACCCAGGCCTGCCGCTCCTCGTCCCCGAACTCCTCGTAGATCAGCAGGGCCTGGTTGTTGCAGGACAGCGCGGCCCGGTAGTCCCCGCGCAGCCGTGCCAGCTCGCCGAGGTTGCTCAGCGGCTGGGCCTGCAGGTACCGGTCGCCGAGCAGCCGGTGCAGTGCGAGGGCCTGCCGCGAGCGCTGCGTGGCCTCGGTGTGCCGGCCCAGGTGGAACAGCGCGGACCCGGCCAGCCCCGCACCCAGGGCCACCGCGGCCAGGTCGCCCTCGCCCATGGCCAGCCGCTGGCAGTCGTCGTGCTCGGTGAAGGAGCGCTCGTGCTGGCCCAGCCTGCCGTGCAGCACGCCAAGCCCGGACAGCATGAGCGCCTCACCGACCTGGTCGCCCGCGGCCCGCGCCGCGGCCAGGCCCAGCTCGTGGCTGGTGCGCCAGTCCTCCCACGGGCAGCGGACGGCGAGGAAGTCGAACAGCAGCCTGGCCAGCCGCCACACCGGGTCGTTGAGCCCGGCGGCCTGGGCCTCGCGCAGCGCGCCGATCAGGTTGGCGCGCTCCCGCTCGAACCAGGCCAGGGCCTGCCCTCGGGTGCGCAGCTCGGGGGTGACCAGCGGGCTGCCCACCGAGGGTGCGAGCCGGTCCACCGGCGGGCGGATCAGCCGCCGGGCGCGGTCGGCGACCACGCAGTAGTAGGCCAGCCCGCGGTGCGCGATGGCCAGCGCGTCGGCGATCGGCAGTTCGGTGGCGGCCACCTCGCGGGAGTGCAGCCGCACCAGGTCGTGCATGCCGAACCAGTCCTGGCCCAGCTCGGTCACCAGGTGTGCCGCGGCCAGCGCCCGCAGGGTGGCCCTGGCCGAGGCGGGCGAGCAGGAGTTCATCGCGGCGATCAGGTGCGGGCCGAACTGGCTGCCGGGCAGCAGGCCGATCATGCGGAACACGGCGGCGTGCTCGGGGGCGAGCCTGCGGTAGGACACGTCGAAGGCGCGGCCGACACTGATCTGCACCTCGTCGGCGTCGGAGATGTGCAGTGCGCGCAGCCGGTACCGCTCGTCGGCCAGTTCCTCGGCCAGCCGGGCCAGGCTGCCCCGCGGGGAGACCGCCAGCCGGGCGCCGACGATGCGCAGCGCCAGCGGCAGGTGCCCGCACATGGCGGCGACCCGGCGCGCGTTCACCGGGTCGTGCTGGGACCAGCGCACCCCGGTGACCTCGTCGATCAGCCGGACGGCCTGCGCGCGGGACAGGGTGCCCACCGGCACGTAGGCGGCACCGTCGCGGGCGACCAGCCCGTCCAGCCTGCGCCTGCTGGTGACCAGCACCAGCGAGCCCGCCCCGCCGGGCAGCAGCGGGCGGACCTGCTCGGAGTCGCGGGCGTCGTCGAGCAGCACCAGCACCCGCCTGCCGGTGAGCAGCGAGCGGTAGAGCGCGGCCCGCTCCGCCAGGTCGACCGGCACGTCCTCGGCGGCGACGCCGAGCGCGAGCAGGAAGCGGCGCAGCACCTCGGCGGGCTCCACCGGCGGGCGGTCCGGGTCGAACCCGCGCAGCCCGGCGTAGAGCTGGCCGCCGGGGAAGCCGTCGGCGACCCGGCTGGCCCAGGTCACGGCGAGCGCGGTCTTGCCGGCACCGGCCGCGCCGACCACCACGCTCAGCGGGCGGCCGTCCTCGGCCAGCAGCTGGTCCAGCGCGGCCAGCTCGTCCTCACGACCGGTGAAGCCCGAGGGGGGCGGCGGCAGCTGGGCGGGCACGACCTCGGTCCGGGACCGTTCGGTCACGGCCGGGGTCAGCGCGGGGTCCTCGTAGAGGATCCGGTCGTACAGCGTGCGCAGTTCGGGGTCGGCGGGCTGGTCGGTGTGGCCGGTGCGCTGGTGCTCGTAGACGGCCAGTGCCTCGCTGCGGCGGCCGAGCCGGTGCAGTGCGAGCATCCTGCGGCCGATCAGCTCCCGGCGGGCGCAACCGGGCATGGCGGACGGATCGGCCTCGGCGATGACCTCGTCCAGTTGCACGTCCACCCGCTCGGGGTCCACCCGCAACCGATAGCCCCCCGGCTCGGCGAGCAGCTCGGTGCTCCCGCCGGGGTCGGCCTTGTCCAGCAGCACCCGCAGCTCGTCGGCGGCCTCGGCCCGGTCGGTGGCCACCAGCAGGCCGGGCCGCAGCGCGAGCTGGCACAGCAGCTCACGCGCCTGTGCGTCCTCGACGACGAACGGCCCGTCCAGCCCTATCACCTCCACCTGACCGAGCAGGCGGATCAGCAGCCGATCCTCCGCCGCGGCCACGCGTGTCCCCCCAGATCAGGTGACTCCTCCTCCAGCGCAAGCTACCGGCGTGACCGAGGGCCCGTCTGCCCGCACGGGCCAAATTGCCCCTTATTCCTGCCCGATCTGGTGTGAACAAAGGAGAAACACGGCCCGAACGTATGAAGAGGACGCACCGGGTGCCGGGCCGTGGAGACGAAGCGGCCCCCACCCGGGTGCTCCCGATTGCGCCCGGGTGGGGGCCGCGCCTCGACGACTTGACCAACAGCGGTACGGGACTCACCCCGAGCGGGAACCCCGGACTGCTCTTGATCAACGTCAACGAAGCGGAAGTGGACCAGTGCCAAGGAATTTGGCAAACCGACCGCTCCCTGGTCTGCGCCTACAACTTAACAGAGCGCGTGCGAGCCGTCACAACCACCCACCCTTTTGGACTACCAGCACCCTGATCAGCGACGCAGCGTCGCCGGGGCACCAAACCACTGGCGCAGAACCGCTTCGAGGTCACGCGGGCCGCCGTCGACCCACACCACGTGACCGTCCGGCCGCAGCAGCACCGCCCCCGCGTCGAGCTCCTCGCCGCACTCGGCCACCACGTCCACCCGGTCCGCCCAGCCCGGCACCGACAGCCCCCGCCCGGTCTGGTCCAGCAGCAGCCCGCGCCCGGTGCGCAGCAGGTCGTAGAGCCGCCCCGACTTTAGCCCGACATCGCGCATCCGCTTGCCCAGCAGCGGATGCGCGCCCTCGCCGACCTCGTAGCGGATGTCCACCGCGCTGATCATCCCGGTGAGGTACCGGCAGGTGTCCTCCTGGTCGAGCAGCTCGGACAGGAAGTCGCGCAGGGACTCCGAGCGCATCAACTGGCCCTGCACCCGGGTGTTCTCCAGCACCCGGGCGCCCACCGGGTGCCGCTCCGAGTGGTAGGTGTCCAGCAGGCCCTCCGGGGCCCAGCCGTTGACCTGCGCGGCCAGCTTCCAGCCCAGGTTGAACGCGTCCTGCAGGCCCAGGTTCAGCCCCTGACCACCGGCGGGCAGGTGGATGTGCGCCGCGTCCCCGGCCAGCAGCACCCGGCCGACCCGGTACCGCCGCGCCTGCCTGCTGGCGTTGCCGAAGCGCGAGATCCAGCGCGGCGAGTGCGCACCGAAGTCGGTGCCCGCGACCTCGCGCAGCCGCTGCTTGATCTCCGCCAGGGTCGGCGGCACGCTGCGGTCGGCGGCCACCTCCGCGGCGTTCACCGTCACCCGGTACAGCCCGTCGCCCAGGTGGAAGCAGCCCAGCACCCCGTTGGGCCGGATGCTGAACGGGGCCTCGCCGGGGGACTCGGTCAGCTCCACGTCGGCCAGCACCATGTCCATCTGGGACGGCGTGCCGGGGAAGTCCACACCGAGCAGCCCGCGCACCGTGCTGCGCCCGCCGTCGCAGCCCACCACGTAGCTCGCACGCAACTGCTGCCCGTCGGCCAGCTCCACGGTGACGCCCTGCTCGTCCTGGCTCAGCCCGGTCACGGCGCTGCCCCGGCGGATCTCCGCGCCCAGCTCCAGCGCGCGCTCGGTGAGCAAGCGCTCGGTCGTCGCCTGCGGGGTGCCCAGCGCGAACGGGTGGGCGGTGTCCAGCAGGTCGTAGCGCAGCTTGAACACGCCGGCGAAGTGGCCGCCCAACCCCCTGCGCGGGCTGGACTCCACGAAACGGTCCAGCAGCCCGCGCTGCGCGAGCACCTCCACGCTGCGCACGTGCAGCCCCAGCGCCCTGGACTGCCCGCTGGGCTCGGCCAGCCGCTCCAGCACCACCGTGCGCACCCCGGCCAGCCGCAGCTCGCAGGCCAGCATCATGCCGGTCGGACCCCCGCCGACGACCACGACGTCGATCATCAGAACCCCCATGCTTAACGTCGTTAAATTTAACGTCGTTAAGCATGGATCTAACGACGTTAAGCTGTCAACCATGAAACTCAGCAGGGAGGCCGTGATCCGGGCCGCGCTGGAGCTGCTCGACGAGGTCGGGCTGGACGGGCTGACCCTGCGCGGGATCGCGACCCGGCTGGGCGTGCAGGCGCCCGCGCTGTACTGGCACGTCAAGAACAAGCGCGAGCTGATCGACGAGATGGCCACCGCGATCCTGCATGAGGCGCTGTCCGGGATGCCGCTTGCCAGCGAGCACGAGTCCTGGGCCGACTGGCTGGCCGAACTGGCCCGCGGCTACCGGGCGATGACCCTGCGGTACCGCGACGGGGGCCGGGTGCTGTCCGGGGCACACACCCCGGCGCCAGAGCTGTACCGGATGCTGGAGACGGTGCTGCGCGTGCTGACCGAGGCCGGGTTCTCGGCGCGGGAGGGGCTGCGCGCGATCACCACGCTGATCAGTTTCGTGTCCGGGTTCGTGATCGAGGAGCAGGCCCTGCAAGCCATCGCGGAGCGCAGGCTGGCCGAGGACCGCCCCGACCCGCTGCTGTTCCCACTGCTGAGCAGTGGGAACAGCAGTACGCTGGACAGCTCGATCAGCGACGAGACCTTCGAGTACGGGCTCAAGCTGCTGCTGGACGGGATGCGGGTCGCCCGGCTCAGCTGACCTCGACCACGATCAGCTCGTCCAGTGCGGCCGAGCGGTGCACCACGTGCTCGGCGTCCACCGCGAACACCAGGCAGCCCGGCTGCGAGTCGGCCCAGGACACCCCGTCCGGGCCCAGTGCGTAGGCCGCCGCGGCCACCACCCCGGCCGTGATCAGGTCCGCCGCCACCACGCTGACCGCGAGCAGCCCGCCACCCGGGCCCCGTTCGACGGGCACGCGCGTGGCCACCGCCAGGTCGCGCACCCCCAGCACCGCGCACACCCGGTCAGCCAGCTCGGGGTGCCGGATGCCCACCACCCACGGCCTGCCCGGTTCCGGCTCGCCCACGGCCAGCACGTCCCCGCCCGCGTTCAGGCAGAAGTTCGCCGAGCCCCCGGCCCGCAGCCGGTCGGCCGCCCGCCGCACCGCCCAGCCCAGCGCCGCCGGGCCGGGGTCCAGCCGCCCGCCGGGCGTGCGCGCGCTGAACGCGCCACCGGTGAGCCGCTCGTAGTAGGCGCAGATGCCCAGCACCTCGGCCAGGTCCACGGGCAGTTCCGCCAGCTCGCCCCGCTCCAGGCGGCACACCTGGCTGTCGGCCAGCCCTGGGTTGAACCGCCGGTCCAGTTCGGCCAGGCAGTCGTAGGCCCCGTCGGCGGGCACCCCGTCGCGGACCTCGATCGACACCGGTCGTCCCAGCAGCTGCTCGACTCTGCTCATGTCCCCAGGGTGCGCGGGGCTGGTGGGAGCCGCCTTTGCGTCGGCTGTCGAATTCCTGTCGATGCGCCACGAGTGGTGGGTTCGGCTCGCCCGGTCCGGCCCGGGTGCAGCACGATGTCCAGGTGCGTGCGGACAAGGGCGAGCCGCCGGTCCGGCTGCTCGTGGTGGATGACGAACCGGCGATCGCCGACCTGGTGGCCACGGTGGCCCGCTACGAGGGCTGGCAGGCCAGGACCGCGGGCAACGGTGCCGCGGCGCTGACCGAGGCGGGCAGCTTCAACCCGGACATCGTGGTGCTGGACCTGATGCTGCCCGACATGGACGGGTTCACGGTGCTGGACAGGCTGCGCGAGTCCGGGGCGATGGTGCCGGTGGTGTTCCTGACGGCCAAGGACGGCACCGCCGACCGGGTCGCCGGGCTGACCAGGGGCGGGGACGACTACCTGGTGAAGCCCTTCGCGGTGGAGGAGCTGATGGCCAGGCTGCGCGCGGTGTTGCGGCGCACCACCGGCCCCGGCTGGAAGCGCTCGGTGCTGCGGGTGGAGGACCTGGAGCTGGACGAGGACACCCGCGAGGTGCGGCGCGGCACCAGGACCGTTTCGCTCACGCCCACCGAGTTCGAGCTGCTGCGCTACCTGATGCGCCGCTCCCCCGCCGTGCTGACCAAGGCGCAGATCCTCGACCACGTGTGGGACTACGACTTCGGCGGCCGCTCCAACGTGGTGGAGCTGGTCATCTCCCACCTGCGACGCAAGATCGACACCGGTGAGCAGTCACTGATCCACACCATCCGCGGTGTGGGCTACGTCGTGCGCCGCAACGGCGCGTGAGCCCGGTGGCCACCGCGTGGCGGGGCCTGCGCCTGGGCACCCGCCTCGCGCTGGCGCTGGGTGTGCTGGCGCTGGTCGTGTTCGGACTGGTCGGCGCGATCACGGTGTCGGTGATGCGGGAGTCTCTGCTGCACCGGCTGGACTCCCAGCTGGACGACCTTCAGGTGCAGTACCGGACCTCCCAGCTGACGCCCCGCCCCACGCGTCCCTCCAACCGGGACACGCTGGTGGGCGTGGTCTACCGGTTCGGCGACGACGGCGCACCGGTAGCCGTGGAGAGCACGAACCTGCCCTCGGACACCAGCATGCTGGAGGCCATGGCCAAGTCGGTGCACACGGGCTCGCGCGCGGCGCGGCAGACGGTGTGGTTGGCGGGCAACGAGTACCGCGCGCTGGCCATCTCCGTGCCGGGCAGGGTCCGGGTGCTGGCCATTTCGCAGGAGGAGACCGAGCACACGATCAAGACCCTCGCCCTGGTGGAGGCGCTGACCTTCTTCGCGGCGCTGGCGGTGCTCGTCGGCGCCGGGGCCGCCGTGCTGCGCAGGGGGCTGCAACCGTTGGGGGACATGGCTTTCACCGCGCACGAGATCGCCTCGACCGACCTGACGGCGCGTTCGGTGGACCTGTCGACCAGGGCCGAGGGCACCGGCGGCGGGCTGGAGGTCGAGGAGCTGCGCACCGCCTTCAACGTGATGCTCGCGCACATCGACGAGTCCCTGGCCGCGCGCTCGGCCGCCGAGCAGCGGCTGCGCCAGTTCGTCGCGGACGCCTCGCACGAGCTGCGCACCCCGCTGACCTCCATTCGCGGCTACGCGGACCTGTTCGCCTACGCGGCGGCCAACGAGCCCGCCGAGCGGGACCGGCTGATGGGCCGGATGCGCGAGGAGGCCGGCCGGATGAGCGCACTGCTGGACGACCTGCTGCTGCTGGCCAGGCTGGACGCCACCGAGACCCCGCTGCGCCCGGAGCGGGTGGACCTGGTCGAGCTGGCCATGGCCGCCGCGGAGGGCTTCCACGCGGGGCGGCCCGAGCACCCGCTGAGCTTCGACTCCCAGGTGGACAGTCTGCGGCTGGACGCCGACCCGATGCGGCTGCGGCAGGTGCTGGACAACCTGCTGACCAACGGGGCGGTGCACACCGAGCCCGGCACGGCGGTGGCGCTGCGGGTGCGCGCCGAGCCTGGCTGGGCGGTGGTCGAGGTGGCCGACGCCGGGCCGGGCATCAGCGAGCAGGACCAGGCCAGGGTGTTCGACCGGTTCTACCGGGTGGACGACTCTCGGACCAGGGGCAGCGGCGGAACAGGCCTGGGCCTGTCCGTGGTGCACTCACTGGTGGCCGCGCACGGTGGCACGGTGTCGCTGACCAGCAGGCCGGGCGACACCGTGTTCACCGTGCGACTGCCCTCAGCCAGCCTGGTGGGAGGGAGCCCACAGGTCGATTCCTGACTCCACGGCGTACTTGTCGATCTGGGTCAGCTCGTCCTCGGTCAGCGGCGGCCCGTCCAGCGCGGCCACGTTGTCCTCCAGTTGGGCCACCGAGCTGGCGCCGATCAGCGCCGAGGTGACCCGGCCGTCGCGCAGTGCCCAGCTCAGCGCCAGCTGCGCCAGGCTCTGACCACGCCCGGCCGCGATCTCGTTGAGCGCCCGGATCCGGCCCAGGTTCTCCTCGGTGAGCAGGCTGGTGGACAGGGACTTCTGCTGGCTCGCGCGGGAACCCTCGGGCACCCCGTCGAGGTACTTGTCGGTGAGCATTCCCTGGCCCAGCGGGGAGAACGCGATGCACCCCGCACCGACCTCGGACAGGGTGTCCAGCAGCTCGGGCTCGATCCACCGGTTGAGCAGCGAGTAGGAGGGCTGGTGGATCAGCAGCGGGACGCCCGCCGAACGCAGCAGCTCGGCCGCCTCCCTGGTCTTGGCCGGGGAGTAGGAGGAGACGCCCACGTAGAGCGCCTTGCCCTGCTGCACAGCGGAGACCAGCGCGCCGACCGTCTCCTCCAGCGGGGTCTCCGGATCGAACCGGTGCGAGTAGAAGATGTCCACGTAGTCCAGGCCCATCCGGGTCAGCGACTGGTCCAGTGAGGACAGCAGGTACTTGCGCGAGCCCCACTCCCCGTAGGGCCCGGGCCACATGTCGTACCCGGCCTTGGTGGAGATCAACAGCTCGTCCCGGTAGCGGCGCAGGTCGTCGTCCAGGATGCGGCCGAAGTTGCGCTCGGCCGTGCCGTAGGGCGGCCCGTAGTTGTTGGCCAGGTCGAAGTGGGTGATGCCCAGGTCGAAGGCCCGGCGCGCGATGGCCCGCCCCGACTCGTAGGGGCGGTCGTCGCCGAAGTTGTGCCAGAGCCCGAGCGAGATCGCGGGCAGCTTGAGCCCGCTGCGACCGCACCTGCGGTAGTCCATCCGGTCGTAGCGCTGGTCGGCAGCCTGGTACGGCACGTGGTGCCCCTCCCGTAGTGGTTCACGTGGCGGCACCGCCGAGTCTAGGCAGAACGGGTCAGGGACTCAGGTCGGCGGGATCGAAGGTCACCGGCTCGGGTGCGGTCCTGAGGGTGACCTCCGCGCCCGACACCGCGGTGGTCTCCGCCACGTAGCCGTCCTTCTCCAGGCGGTGCGCGGTGACGGTCACGCCGCCGACCTTGTTCAGCTCCACCGCCCAGAAGAACGACACCCCGGCCAGCGCGTAGGCGGCCACCTTGTTCGCCCGCTCCTCGGCGGTGTTGCCCGGGGACCACACCTCCACGGCCAGTTCCACGTCCCCGGCCCGGAAGCTGGTGCCCACCGGCCTGGTGTTGAGCACCACCACGTCGGGGACCAGCCCGGTGCGGGCCCGCGTGCTGATCCCCACCGCGACCGCGGTCACGACGTAGAGGTCGGTACGGCGGGACAGGGCGGCCTTGAGCACCGCGCGGAGTTCGTCCGCCGCGTACTGGTGTTGTCCTGCCGGTGCCGGACTCACGTGGAAGTAGCCCCAGATCAGTTCGAGCCGGGTCCCGTCCTGCGGCGGCTCGGCGGTCAACCAGTCGTCGACCGTGTGGGGGCCCATCTCGTGGTGCAGCAGTGCGGCCGTCACTCGACCCGCCTCCTCAGCTCGACTCACGACCACCCTCCCACGCACCCCTGACAAGTTCCGTTCAGCACCGAGTCTCCCCCACCAGTCGTCACGGCACCAGCACGACTCGTCCCCGCAGGCCGCCCTTGGCGAGTAGCTCGTGGGCGTGCCGCACCTCGTGCAGCGGCAGCGTGTGAGCGACCCTCAGCGTGAGCTCGCCCCGCTCGGCGAGCGCGGACAGTTCGGCGAGCCGGGGGCCGTCGGCGTGCACGCGCACGGTGGCGACCCGGATCCCGCGCTCTGCCAAGGGTTCCGCCCCGATGCGCACCGCGACGAGCACGCCGCCGGAGCGCACGGCACCGAGCGCGGGCGCACCCAGCACGGCGGTGTCCAGCACACCGTCGACCCCACCTGGCACGAGTGCGCGCACCGCCTCGGCCAGATCGCCACCGCGGGGCACGAACCACTCGGCGCCGAGCCCGCGCACGAACTCCTCGTCGCGCGGACCTGCTTGTGCCACAACACGAATCGCACGCCGAGCGGCCAGCTCCACGGCGAAACCGCCAACGGCGCCGGCGGCACCGGTCACCAGCAGGGTGCTGCCGGGCTCGAACTCGAACAGGTCCAGTGCCTGTACGGCGGTCAACCCGTTCAGCGGCAGGGTCGCCGCCGCCACGGTGGGCAGTGTGGTGGCGGCCACGGCGCTCGCGTCCAGCAGGACGTGGTCGGCCTGGGCGCCGAGCGGGGTGGCCGGCCGGTCGCGCAGGCCGATCACGGTGTCGCCCACGGCGAACCCCGCGCCTGGGCCCGCGGCGTGCACGGTGCCCGCGACGTCCCAGCCGAGGCCGACCTGGTCCACCTCGCCGAGCAGTGCCGCCAGCGCCCCGGACCGGGTGGCCAGGTCCACCGGATTGACGGTGGCGGCGCCGACCTTGACCAGGACCTGCCCCTCAGCCGGTTCGGGGACCGGCACCTCCGCGATCTCCAGCACCTCGGGACCACCGAACTCTCGTGTGATGACTGCTCTCATGGGCACCAACTTAGAAGCTGATACTCTCTTCTGGTAAGTACATACTTAAAAGTGCGTAACTTACCCGGAGGAGGCCCGGTGCCCACGCTGACCGCCACCGCGCGCAGGAACGAGGCGCGGGAGACCTACAACGCGTTCCTGGCGACCTGCCCGGCGCACCAACTGCTGGCCAGGATCAGCGACAAGTGGGTGAGCCTGGTGCTCAGCGCGCTGTCGAACGGCCCGATGCGCTACAGCGACCTGTCCCGCAAGATCGCCGGGGCCAGCCAGAAGATGCTCACCCAGACCCTGCGCACCCTGGAGCGGGACGGCCTGGTCTCCCGCGAGGTCACGCCCAGCGTGCCGGTGCGGGTCGACTACGCGCTGACCGAACTGGGCGCCAGCCTCATGCCGGTGATCCGCGCGGTGAAGGACTGGTCCGAGCGCAACATCACCTCGGTGCTGGCCGCACGGCAGTCCTACGACCTCGGCGCGACCTCCCGGTAGCCCCCCCCGATGCTACGACCTGCGCGAACCCCGTTCCGGACGGCGAGGTCGCGCCATTGGACCAGGGCCGAGGGCGGCCGTTGGATGATCTTCCGGCGCGGCGCGCGGCGCGGGCTTGTGATCGGCGGGACAATCGGGGGTGCAAGCCCGCCAGGTGGAAGGACGGACGGACATGACCGACTACGGGGACGCTCCGATCACCGTGCAGTCCGGTCGGCTGTGGGCAGGTGCCGCGGCGACAGCGCTGGTGGCCGGGCTGATCTCGATCGTGGGCATCCTGATCGGCCGGGGCCTCGTGCACGCGGAGGTGCTCGCCCCCAAGGGCGACGGGGTGTGGGGCGGGGCGAACACCGTGACCTACGCCATCGTCTCCGCCGCGATCGCGTTGCTGGCCGCGGGGCTGCTGCACCTGTTGCTGCTGACCACGCCGAGAGCGACCACCTTCTTCACCTGGATCATGGTGCTGCTCACGCTGATCGCCGTGGTGCTGCCGCTGAGCCTGCCGGTGAACTGGGACAGCAAGATCACCACGGGTCTGATCAACCTGGTGATCGGGCTGGTGATCACGGGGATCCTGACCGGGCTGGCGCCCAGCGCGGTCAGGATGACCCCGCCTCCCCCGCACCGCCCCCGGGAGGACTACGACGAGACCGTGGAGTGGCCCGACCGCAGGCGCTGATCGGCCAGGCAGGCGGCCCGCTGCCCGCGCAGCTCCGCCTCGTCGGCGCCGGGCAGTTCCAGTGCCGCGTCGAAGTCGCGCAGCGCCAGCTCCACCTGACCGCTGGCGCGCAGCGCGACCCCGCGGTTGAACAGCACGTCCGGGTCCGCGCCGACCTGTTCCAGGGTCCTGGTCAGGTCCTCGACGGCGTGCTCCAACCGTCCCGCGTCGAAGTGCACGGCGGCCCGGTTCACCAGCGCGGCCGGGTAGTCCGGGTCGGCCGCCAGCGCCGCGTCCAGCGCGCGCAGTGCCCGCTCGGGCTCCCCGCGCTCCAGCGCGATGGTGCCCGCCATGCACAGCAGCCTCGGTTCCCCTGGCAGCAGCGCCAGCCCGGCCAGCACGTCGGCCTCCGCCTCGTCCACCCTGTCCAGCCCCAGCAACAGGTCCGCGCGGGTGATCCGGGTGTCCACCTCGTCGGGTTCCATCTCCAGCACGTAGTCCAGGTCCGCCAGCGCGCCCCCGGTGTCACCGACCTCGATGCGGGCGGTGGCCCGGTTGTAGTACAGCTCCGGGAAGGGCGGGGCAAGCCGCACGGCGTGGTCGTAGTCGGCCAGCGCGGCGGCGAAGTCCCCGCGCTTGCGGGAGACCTTGGCCCGCTCGGACAGGTAGTCGGTGTAGTACGGGTCCAGGCCCACCAGCGTGGTGTAGTCCGCGTACGCCTCGTCCAGCCGGCCCGTGGCCAGCAGCAGCCGCGCGCGGTTGTAGAGCAGCTGCGAGCGGTGCAGCACCCACTGGTCGGGGTCCAGTTCCCGGTCCAGGCGGTCGATCCCGGTGTTGATCAGCTCCAGCGCGCGGCCCAGGTTGCCCCGGTGCATCTCGATCAGCGCGAGGGCGTTGTTCTGGAAGCCGGTGAACACCAGGCGTTCCCGCTCGTCGGGCAGCAGGCTGGCGATGGCCAGCGCGTTGTTCTGCCACTCCAACGCCTTCTCGTGGTCGCGCGGGGTGAAGAACCTGGTGTACAGCATGGCGATCGCGTAGCTGGTGGTCATGTGCACGCGCGGCAACGGGTAGCGGTGCCGCAGGTCCTCGTACAGGCGCAGCGAGCCCTCCAGGTCACCCAGCGGCACCAGCGCGGCAGCGGCCTGGCAGGTGAACTCGCAGTACACACGTTGCTGTGCAACAGGATCAGTGACCGCACGCCCGCGCATGCCCAGATCCGCGATGGCCGCCGAGAAGCCCACCTCCACACAGAACTGCAGGGCTCGCGCCAGTGCCTCCCGCCCCGCACCACCCGGGTCGGTGCCGCGCTCCCGGTGGTAGGTGATCGCGCCGACCTTCGTGCCCCAGCTCGATCCCGGTTCCAGCTCGTCCGCGCGCCGATCGTGTTGTGCCGCGACAAGTGCCGGGTCGGCAGCCCGGTAGGCGGCGAGCTCGGCCGGGTCCTCGCTCGTGCCGTCCGAGGCGATGTAGGCGGCCACCAGCTCCGCACTACTCCGATCGTCCACAGTGGACTCACTGGGCTCGGCCCGCACCGTGCGCAGGCCGTCCACGGACAACTCGGCACCGGACACGACCACCCGCAACCGGGCGGGATCCGCGCGGCGCACCAGGATCGTGACGAGTTCGCGGGTGGTCGGCTCCGCCTCGTGCAGGTCCTCGAACACCAGGCTCATCGGCCGGTGCTCGGCCAGCCGCAGCAGGAAGGTCACCACCCCCTGGCTCATGCAGCGGATCATGCCGGAGCCGAAGAACCGGGTCCGCTCGGTGAACGGGGAGTCGGCGGCCAGCGTGCTCGGCGCGGGCCCGATGATCTCGGCGAGTTCGGGCATGCCGTAGAGCAGCTCCACGCGATGCTGCTCGACCAGGTCGGGGTGCTCGGCGGCGGCCTCTCCCAGCAGCGCGGCCAGCACCTCGTCCACCCCGGTGTAGGGCCCGCGCAGCCGACGGTGACAGCGCCCGACGGCGGTGTGCGGCCCCTCCTGGGCCCAGCGGCGCTCGCGGTCGGCGCGGCGGTTCCCGACGATCACCAGGTGCTCACTCATGATCAGGTCATCTCCCGGATCGGGGCGCGGCGCTTGCGCCGGGACAGGTGGGCCAGCAGGGCGAGCTGACCGAGGTTGACCAGCAGGGACACCGCGCCGTCCCAGAAGGCGGCGTCCACCCTGCCGGAGACCAGCCGCCCGCCGATGGTGGTGGCGTACTCGACGACCACCGGCACGCTGGCGAACACGGCGATGCCCAGCGCGGTGGTCACGCCGAGCACCAGGAACGGCCCGTACCAGCGGCCGACCCTGCGGTCGTGCTCGGTCCACGCGCTCTCGTCGACGAGCTTGTCCGCACGACCGAGCAGGCCCCAGAAAGCGTTGCGCAGCAAGGCTTTGCTCGCCTCGTGCAGGGAGTAGCAGTTGAAGGCGGTGGCGAACACGTAGTAGAGATCGGTGCGCAGGAACAGCTGGAACTGCCAGGCGAAGCGCATCACCACGGTGAAGCCCATGGCCAGCGCGAGCCGACCGGCCAGCGAGAGGGACCCGTCCGCTTCGCGGGTGGCCGCGGCGAGCAGGTCCAGGCAGGCCAGCACGAGCAGGTCGCACAGCATGCCCGCCAGGAAGGGCAGGTACCGCTTGGCGCGCGGCACGCTGAGCACCCCGTTGAGCTTGGTCTCGAACACGATGTAGGCCAGCCGGTTGCTCATGCCCAGCTGGCTGGTCAGGCCCAGCCGCTGCCCGGCGAGCACGTGGAAGCCCTCGTGCAGGAACAGCAGCGGCACCTGGCCGAAGGTGATCACGAGCTGCACCACGATCACCGAGGAGGTGAAGAAGATCTGCCCCGGCGCGGGCAGCAGGTCGGGTTGCCCGGCGAGCACCACCAGCCAGGCGGCGAGCAGCACCGCGAAGCACACCCACGCGGCCGGGGAGAACAGCGCGCGGCCCAGCCAGCGCCAGCGCAGCGCGCCCGCGGTGCTGTCGGCGGCCTCCCCCTCGTGCCGCACGAACCCGAGCTCGTCCAGGGTCTCCAGGAACTCCTCGACGTCGACGGGTTCACCGTAGGTGTCCTCGTACCAGCGGGCCGCGTGGTCGGGGGCCATGCCCTCGGCCATCCTGCCCAGCAACGCGGCGCCGTCCGCGGGCAGCACCGCGTAGGAACCGGTGCCCATCCGGCCGACAACCACCTCGTCCCCCTCGGGCACGAAGCTGAGCTGGTGGAACGAGACCATGGCCGCCCTCCCTCACGGGACCCGCGTGCGCCGGAGTGGGCGCACGCGGGCCGGTGTCATGCCGTGTGTCAGGCGTTGACCACGTGGTACGGGCACTGGCAGGCGGCCGAGGTCAGGCGGACGTCGCCCGCACGGCGCACGGTGATCTTCTTCATCTTGGTCGTCGTCTTGAGCTTCATCCGATCCTCCAGGGTTCGAACACCGACGGCATTCACTTTCGCCGCTGACGGATTTCTATCAGCCGCAAACCGGTCGAATGGCGTTCACGACCACTTTCAGAACACCGTGAGAACAACGCAGCGTGCCCACTCGGTCACCGAACAGAACTGGGTCGATTCGCGAACGCGGACGTAACTCTTTCGGAGGATGCGTTGACGGGGTCCCGTGTCGAACACTCTGTCGTCCGACGAGAGAACACACTGGTCAGCGTCGGTTCGAAGGGGCAGGACATGAGGGAAACTGGGGCAGCGGCGATCCGTCTCGGCGCCGAGTTGCGCAGGCTCCGCCTGGAGCGGGGACTCTCCCTGCGGGCGATGGCCAAGCGGGTGGGAATGAGTGCGCACAGCGGACTGGTTGACTACGAACGGGGGAATCGCATTCCTCCGCACGACCTGCTGACCAGTTATCTGAGAGAACTGAGACCGACCGATCAGAAATTGGTGTCACTACACCGCTTGGCAATGTCAGAACGGGCAGACCTGCGGGTCGGAATAGCTCCGGAACCGCCCGTGTCGCCCATTGTCGTGTCCCCGGCACCGCCGAGGGTGCTGCGGGTGACCGCCACCGTGCTGGGCCACGTGGCCAGGACCCTGCAGGGCGTGGCCGAGCGCATCACCCGGCTGCCCTGAGCTCGAACTCGGCGTGCACGGCACCGCCCTCGGCGCGCAGGCGGGCACCGAGCCCGCTGAGCGCGCCGAGGGCGGCGGCGTTGTCCGCGGTGGTCCGCGCGACCACCCGCCGCACCCCGGCACGCTTGGCCTCCGCGAGCAGGGCCGCCAGCGCGGCGGCGCCCAGGCCCCGGCCCCGTGAGCCCCGGCCGAGCCACATGCCGGTCTCCACCACGCCCGGCTCGTCCAGCCTGCTCATCCGGATCATGCCCACGACCGAGTCCTCGGACAGCACGGCGTACATCTGGGTGCGGTGCACGCCGCCCAGCCCGTCGAAGTGCTTGCGGTGGAAGGCCCGGAACGCCTCGTGCCGCAGCGGCGGCCACCCGGGTCCCGCCGGCACGGCGGGCATCACGTCCTCCGGTTCCGCCTCGGCCACGGCGAGCGCCAGCAGTCGCTCCACGAGGTGGTCGTTGACCGGTTCGAGCCGGACGCGAGGTTGCACGCCCGCAGTGTCACCGACCGGGGCGAGCCCGGTCCACCGGGTTTCAGCGCCCGCTGCCCGCGTACACCACCGCCTGCTCGCTGCCGCCGAGCTGGAAGGCGTCGTGCAGGGCGCGCACCGCGTCGGACACCTGGAAGTCCTTGCACAGCACCGAGATCCGGATCTCCGAGGTGCACATGATCTCGATGTTGATGCCGACCGAGCTCAGCGCCTCGCAGAAGGTGGCCGCCACCCCGGGTTGAGCGCGCATTCCCGCACCGACCAGCGAGACCTTGCCGACGTGCTCCTCGTACAGCACGTCCCGCAGGCTCAGCTCGCCCCGCCTGGCCAGCAGCGCGGCCACCGCGGCCGGACCGTCCTGTTCGGACACCGTGAAGGTCAGGTCGGTGCGGCCGGGCTGGGTGCACACGTTCTGCACCACCACGTCCAGCTCGATCTGCTGGTCGGCGAGTACCCGGAAGACCGCCGAGGCGAAGCCGGGGCGATCGGGCAGGCCCGCCACCACGACCTTCGCCACCGACCTGTCGTGCGCGACACCGGTGATCAACGCCTGTTCCACGGTCTGCTCCTCCACTGAGCCGAACACCGTCGTGCCCTGCTCGCCGCCGTAGGCCGAGCGCACGTGCAGCGGCACCCCGTTGCGCCGCGCGTACTCCACGCAGCGCGACATGAGCACCTTCGCCCCGCTGGCGGCGAGTTCGAGCATCTCCTCGTAGCTGAGCCGGTCCAGCCGCCGCGCGTTGGGCACGATGCGCGGGTCGGCGGTGAGCACCCCGTCCACGTCGGTGTAGATCTCGCAGACATCGGCCTTGAGCGCCGCGGCCAGCGCCACCGCCGTGGCGTCGGAACCACCGCGCCCCAACGTGGTCACGTCCCCGGTGGGCAGGTGCACGCCCTGGAACCCGGCGACGAGCACCACCGCGCCCCTGGCGAGTTCCTCGCGGACCCGCCTCGGCCGGACCTCGGTGATCCGGGCCCGGCCGTGCGCCCCGGTGGTGATCATCCCCGCCTGGTCCCCGGACAGCGAGCACGCCCGCAGGCCCAGGTCCTCCAGTGCCATCGCCAGCAGCGAGTTGGACACCCGCTCGCCGGAGCTGAGCAGCATGTCCAGCTCGCGGGCCAGTGGCTCGGCGGCCACCCGCCCCGCCAGTTCGAGCAGGTCGTCGGTGGTGTCGCCCATAGCCGAGACGACCACCACCACCTCGTGCCCCGCTCGCCGGGTGTCGGCCACCCGCCGGGCCACGGCGCGGATCCGCTCCGTGCTGTCCACTGAGGAGCCGCCGTACTTCTGCACGACCAGCGCCATGTCAGCAGCCTTCCTTGATGGCCTCGACCAGGATGGCGCAGGCCTTGTCGACCACCTCGGCGGTGACGTTGAGTGGGGGCAGCAGGCGCACCACGCTGTCCTGCCTGCCTCCCAGCTCCACGATCAGCCCCTTGCGCAGCGCGCGGGTCTGCACGGCCCTGGCGAACTCCCCCGCGGGCCGCCCGTCCACCGGATCGGCCAGCTCGATGCCCCACATCAGGCCGATCCCGCGCACCTCGCGCACCCACGGGTGATCGGCCAGCGCACCCAGCCGGGCCGCCACCTGCGAGCCCCGCCGGTCCACGTTGCCCAGCACGTCGTCCCGGCGCACCACGCGGATCGCCTCGACCCCGGCCGCGAAGGCCAGCTGGTTGCCGCGGAACGTGCCCGTGTGCGCCCCAGGCGCCCAGCTGTCCAGCTCACGGTCGTACATGATCATCGCCACCGGGGAGCCGATCCCGCTCAGCGCCTTGGAGGCCACGATGACGTCCGGTTCGATGCCGTAGCGCTGGAAGGCGAACCAGGTGCCGGTGCGGCCGCAGCCGGTCTGCACCTCGTCCACGATCAGCGGGATCTCCAGCAGCCGGGTCAGCTCCCGCACCCGGCGCACGAACTCCGGTACCGCCGGGATCACCCCGCCCTCGCCCTGCACCATCTCCATGATCACCGCGGCCGGGCGGGGCAGCCCGCTGTTGCCGTCGGTCAGCGAACGCTCCAGGAAGGACACGCAGTTGGTCAGGCAGCTGTCCTGGCTCAGCCCCACCGGGCAGCGCGTGCAGTACGAGTACGGGAAGAAGTGGATACCCGGCACCCCGTTGGCGACCGGTTGCTTCTGCGCGACGAGCCCGGTCAGCGCCATGGCGGCGTGCGTGCTGCCGTGGAAGCCGCCCTGGAAGGCGATCACCTCGCCGCGGCCGGTGGCCGTCTTGCACAGCTTCACCGCGGCGTCCACGGCATTGGCCCCGGTCGGCCCGCACAGGTGCACCTTCATCCTGTCCCGCAGCGCGGGGTCGAGCATGGACAGTTGGGCCTGCACGAACTCCTGCTTGGCCGGGGTCGGGAAGTCCAGCGCGTGGGTGAGCCTGCCCAGCTGGTCGGTCATGGCCCGGACCAGCTCGGGGTGGTTGTGGCCCAGCGAGAGCACGCCCGCGCCGGACAGGAAGTCGATGAACACGTTGCCGTCGACGTCGCGCACGAAGCTGCCGGACGCGTCGGCGATGGCGATGGGCAGGTGGCGGGGGTAGGTGCGGGCGTTGGACTCGACCTGGGCCTGTCGGCTGAGGTACTCAGCCGAGCGCGGGCCTGGCAGGTCTCCCTCCACGTCCGGACCAGTCAGCAACGGGGTCATCACGACCTTCTCGGTTCGGTGGTTGTCTGGGTGCGGGCGGGAATGCCGCGCCAGCGGGTGTGTTCGGGCAGGGTTTCGCCCTTCATCACCAGGGACATCGCGTCCAGGCTGGCGCCTTCGCCGACGACCGCGTCGTAGAGCACGACCGAGCGCACGCCGACCGAGGCACCGTCGCCGATGCGGACGCGGGACATCTTCATCACGCGGTCCTCGAACAGGTGGGTCTGCAGGGAGGTGAACTCGCCGACCGCGGTGTCGTCGCCCACCTCGACGAGGTCGAACTCGGTCAGGAAAGTGGTGGACAGCCAGGTGCGGCGGCCGATCTTCGCCCCGAACAGGCGCAGGACCGGTGCTGCGAAAGGAGATCCGGTCAGCATCGCCAGGAAGCCGGGCACGACGAGGTTCTCGTACAGCCCGGTGATCAGCTCGGTGCGGCGGACCCAGATGCTCCACAGGGCCTCGGTCCTCGGCCGGTAGCGGCCGATCACCACCCACTTGAGCAGGGCCACGATCAGGGTGGACGCCAGGCCGATGCCGAGCACCAGCGCGGGGCTGACCGCCGCCACGGCCCACGCGGGCCAGGACCTGGCCAGCTGCACCGCCGTGTAGTAGCCAGCCAGCACGGTCAGGCTGGCGATCGTGCCGGGCAGCGTCACCCGGAAGTACTCGATCAGCAGCCGCGCGACGATCAACCACTTCGTCGGCTGGAAGGTGAGCCGGTCCGGGAAGATCTGGCTCGGCTGCCGGGTGGGCAGGAAGATCGCCGGGGAGCCGAGCCAGGTGGTCTCGGGCTCCACCGGCTTGGCCGGTGCCACGGAGTGCACGCCGAGCAGGCTGTTGTCGCCCAGCTTGGCCGCGCCGGGCACCAGCGCGCCGTTGCCGACGAAGGTGCGCCTGCCCACCTCGGCCGGGGACAGCGCGACGCAGCCGCGGTGGAACACCGCCGGGCCGACCACCGCGATGTCGGCCACGAAGCTGCGCTCGCCGATGATCAGCATGTCCGGGTCCACGAAGTTGACCGTGGCCACCTCGGACCAGCGCCCGGTGCGGGCGCCCAGTGCGCGCAGGAACGGCACCAGGTAGAGCGTGGAGTACAGCGCGTGCGTCACGCTCAGGCTCGTGGCCATCATGCCGTCACTGATCCACTTGCGGACGCCGAACCCGCTGCGCTCCTGGTGGATCCCCGGCCTCGGGCCCGGCATGACCGCGCGCTTGACCAGGACCACCAGCACGCAGGTAGTGAACGGCACCAGCGGGCCGCCGACCAGGGTGAGGATCATGCCGTTGAGCAGCCCGTGGTGGTGGGTGGTCAACGCGACCACGAGCACGGTGGGCACCGCGATCAGCACCGGCATCAGCATGAACAGCACGGCACCGGCCAGGTAGCCGAGCAGCACCAGCACGGGCCAGCGCCGGCCCTGGGCGCTGGCGGCCATGGCCGCCAGCAGCGGGGGCGCCGCGGGTTGGCGTGTCGCTGGCGAACCCGACCAGTGCTCGCCGTCCGGGATCACCTGGTCCGCCGCGACCAGCGACTGGTCGCCGACCGAGGCGTCCGCGCCGATCTCCGCACCCGGCAGCACCACGCAGTTCGTACCCAGGTAGCTGCCCGCGCCCAGGCGGATCGGCGCCAGCCGCAGCCAGCCCGCCTCCACCTGGTAGGGCTGCACCCGCGCGCCGTAGCCGATGCTCACGCCCGCACCGATGTTCACCAGCGCGGGCAGGCCGACCACGGAGGACATGTGGCAGTCCCGGCCGATCCGCGCACCCATCAGCCGCAGGTAGGGCGCCAGCAGCGGAGATCCGGCCAACAGCGGCAGCGGTGCGATCCCGACAACCTTGCCGTACAACCAGAAGCGCAGGTATGTCAGTCCCCACAACGGGTAGCGGCCCGGTTTGAGCCCGGTCATGAGCAGTCGGCCGCCCACGATCGGCAGCAGCAGGTAGGAGGCCGCGAGCCAGCCGAGCGCGGGCAGGATCGCGCTGTTGTCGTACAGGAAGAGCACAAGAGGCATGCCCAGCAACAGGATCCAGCCGTAGAGCAGCACCAGCTGCGCCGCCCCGCAGAGCGCCACGCGCAGGCTGGAGTGCTTGAGCGCGGGCTCGGCCTCGACCTCCGTGGCGGGCTCGCTGGCCTCGATGAACGCCGCGAGGGCGCGGATCGTGGAGTGCGCGTACAGGTCGCCCATGGCAACACCACGCAGCTCAGGTTCCTTGCGCAGCCTGGACATCAGCTGTGCGGCACTCATGGAGTGCCCGCCCAGGTCGCAGAAGAAGTCCTCGTCGATGGAGATGTCCGTGCCGCCCAACACCTCCGACCAGAGCTCCGCCAGCTTGCACTGCACGGGGCCGGTCGGGGGCACCAGTGGTGCGGCACTGCGCCCCAGCGGGGGTGAGCTGGGCGCGGGCAGTGCCGACCGGTCCACCTTGTCCGCCGCCAGCAAGGGGAACTCCGCAAGCACTTCCACGAAGGCAGGGATCATGTACGTGGGCAGCCTGCGCCGCAGCACCGCGAGCAGCCGCTCGCGCAACCGCTCGTCCTGTTTCCCGCGCAGGGTCACGTAGCCGACCAGGTCGGTCACCACCCCGTCGCGTTCCAGGGTGGTCACGACAGCGTTTTCCACCGCGGGCTCCTCCCGCAGCACCTGTTCGATCTCGGCCAGCTCGATCCGGTAGCCGCGCACCTTGACCTGCGTGTCGATCCGGCCCAGGTACTCGATCTCGCCGTCCGGGGTGTACCGCCCGAGGTCCCCGGTCCGGTAGACCCTCGGCGCGTGCTCCCGGTCGGCCAGCACGGGGTTGGGCACGAAGCGCTGCGCGGTGAGCCCGGGCCGGTTCACGTAGCCGATCGCCACGCCCGGTCCGCCCACGCAGATCTCCCCGGGTTGGCCCTCCGGCACCGGCCGCAGCTGCTCGTCCAGCACGTACACCCGGTACGAGGGCAGCGGGGTGCCGATCGTCACCGGCCGGTCCGGGCTCAGCTCCCCGCAGGTCGCGGTCACGGTGGACTCGGTGGGCCCGTAGGCGTTGAGGATGCGTCTGCCGGGTCTTGACCAGCGGCGGACCAGGTCCTGCGGGCAGGCCTCCCCGCTGACCAGCAGGCTGCGCAGGGTGGGCAGCTCGGCGTCGATCGTGGTGAGCAGGGTCGGCACGCAGCACAGGAAGGTGATGTCCTGCTCCGCGAGGAATTCGGACAACCCGGCACCAACCCGGCGGTCGTCGCCCGGCCCGGTCACCAGCGTGGCGCCGGCCAGCCAGGCGGGCCAGATCTCCTCCACGGAGAAGTCGAAGGCGATGGACAAACCCTGGTAGACCCGGTCCTCCGCCCGCACCTGGTAGATCGGGGTCACCACGTCCAGGAAGTTCACGATGCTGGCGTGCGAGACCGCGACGCCCTTCGGTTTTCCCGTGGTACCCGATGTGTAGATGACATAACACAACTGCTCGGGCTCGAGGTATACCTGTGGACGCTCGTCCGACATACCGACGACAGATGTACCGTCTATTTCCAGCAACGGGCAGGGCAGATGGCCCACAGCACCGCTGGTACCGGAAGTCGTGACCAACTGGCACAACCCCGCATCCTGGGCAATGAACTCCAGTCGATCTGCCGGAAAGGACGAGTCCAGCGGAACATATGCCGCACCCGATTTCAGCACACCGAGCAGCGCGATGTAGGTGTCGATCGAGCGTTCCACCAGGATACCGACCGCATCACCCTCGGACACGCCGCGCGAGCGCAGCAGGTGAGCAAGCCGGTTGGCGGCCCGGTCCAGCTCTCGATAGCTCAGTTCAACGTTTCCGCAGGCCACAGCAATGGCCTCCGGATGTCGATCACAGGCCCTTTCGAAGCACTGCGGTAGCGACCGCACGGCTGTCTGCACAGCAACCACGGTTTCCCCTCCACACGAACCACCATTTGGCGGGGCGATCCCACCTTTACGTCACGGCAGAAGAAATGACGGCCGACCGGGCCCCCAGTACTGCCCCCGTCGTACAAGCAACGAAAGATAGGGCCAGTCCAGCTCACGGGACAGGGCCATTACGGTGACGCCAGAACCGGTCAACTGTGAAACCCTCAAGCTCCCCGAACAGGCAATTCGTGGGATGTTCTGGACATAACCAGACCGGGTGACGACAAATTTCGACACACAGAAACGCCTTGCTTTGTCGGCCGGGTTACAAGTTTCACGGTTGACCGCACGGAGTGGTTGATCCGACCGGCCGAAGGTGACCTCACCAGAATGGTATGTGTGAAGGTCACGGTCCGTGCCAGTACACCCCCGAATCAGACGAACGGGATCACCCGATAATCGAGCCATCCTCACTCACCGCACTTATTCGCGAGTCCCGCTCACTGTAGGCCGAGTCCCGCTCACGCGGGATCGAGTCCCGCTCAGCGCACAGCCCCGGAATCACCCCGGCCTCGGCACAGCGGGATTCGCACGCCCGAGAGCGGGACTCGGGCGCGGCCGAGCGGGACTCACGGGTGGGTGGAACTGGATCTTGGTCCACTCTGCCGGGTGATGCCGCCGCGGCGCGACACGCGCCACGGCGGCACTACTTCCCGTTCACGGTGGAGCCGGCGGCGGGACTCGAACCCGCAACCCCTCGCTTACAAGGCGAGTGCTCTGCCAATTGAGCTACGCCGGCACGGTCGGCCCTGCGGGCCCGCGGCCGTGCTCTCCGGCCATGCTCATCGTAAAGGCCAACAGCGCGTGCCACCTGCGGCGAATGCTCTGCTCAGGGTAGACAGACGTTCCTCCAAGTGGAGGGATGGTCAGCCTGCCGAGTGGGTGTTGACAGATCAACGAGTGCCGTGACCAGCGGCGAAGCACCGCCCACGATGAGTGTCGCGAGTCATTCGAACGGGGTAACCCGGGTGAGCGTGTCCGACAACACGTACGCGGTCGTGCAACGGTCGGGTGAAGCCACCCGATCTGGCCATTGAGAACAACGAGGAGGTAACCGAGTGCGGCGCAGGACCGGGGCGCGGGGCAGGTTCTGGCGCGATCGGGCCGGATTCCTGCCGAGACAGCCCCTGACCAGCGAGGACAGTCCGGTGCTCGGGCCGGAGCTACCCCCTGACTCCACCGTCAACCTGGTGCTGGACCTGGCCCTGCGCATCGGTGAGGTGCAACTGGCCAGCGGGGCGGCCGCCGCCGACGTCACGGCCACCCTGCTCACGGTCACCGAGGCCTGCGGCCTGCCGCACTGCGAGGTGGATGTGATCTTCACCTCGATCTCGGTCTGCTGCCACCGCGGCACCGCCGCCTCACCCGTCACCTCCATGCGCGTCGTGCGGTCACGTGGCCTGGACTACACCCGCCTGGCCGCCGTGGAGCGGCTGGTGCGCGAACTGGGCGCGGGCACGCTGACCCCGGAGTCGGCCGCCACCGAGCTGGACCTGATCACCAAGGCCCCGCACCCCTACCCGCGCTGGGTGGCCACCGCCGCCTGGGCGGGCATGGCGGCCTCCGTGGCGCTGCTGCTGGGCGGGAACGCGGTGCTCGCGCTGTTCGCCGCGCTGGTGACGGCGGTGGTGGACCGGATCGGCCGGCTGCTCAACCGCCGCAAGCTGCCGTTCTTCTACCAGCAGGTGGTCGGCGGGGCGGTGGCCTGCGGGGCGGCGCTGGTGGTGACGGCCTCCGACCTGGTGCCGGTCGGCCAGATGGCGCTGGTGGTCGCCGCGGGCATCGTGGTGCTGCTCTCGGGGCTGTCGGTGGTCAGCTCGGTGCAGGACGCGATCACCGGCTACAACGTGACCGCCTCGGGCCGCGCGATGGAGACCCTGCTGATGACGGCGGGGCTGATCGCCGGGGTGGTGCTGGCCCTGCGCATCGGCGTGCAGCTGGGGGTGAACGCCACGCTGGTGCAGTCCGCCCCGCTGGCGTTCAGCGCGGTGCCGATCCAGGTCGTGACCGGCGCAACCGCTTGCGCCTGCTACGCGCTGGCCAGCTACGCCCAGCCGAGGGCCCTGCCGGTGGCCGGACTGGCCGGTGCGGGCGGGGTGGGCTGCTACGCGGTGTTGCAGGCCAGCGGGATAGACATGATCACGGCCACGGCCCTGGCCGCCGTGCTGATCGGCTTCGGTGGCGCCCTGATGTCGCGCCGGCTGGGCATCGCCCCGCTGATCGTCGTGGTGTCCGGCATGACCCCGCTGCTGCCCGGGCTGACCACGTACCGGGGGCTGTACCAGTTGATCGTGCAGGGGGACATGACCGGGCTGTCCACGCTGGTGGTGGCGCTGGGCATCGGGCTGGCGCTGGCCGCCGGGGTGGTGCTCGGCGAGTTCCTGGCGCAACCTGTCCGCAGTGGGCTGGGCAGACTGGAACGCAGGTTCTCCTGGCAGCGGCGTGACCGGTACCACTAGGGGGTAGCCCCGTCGGCAGGACGCGGCCCCGGCCGGGGCTGGCTAGCCTCGACAGGGCTGCGCCGCGTGTTCCACCGACAAGGAGGCGTTTCCGCCTTGAGCACCACGGGCTCGGACTTCATCGTCGTCGCCAACCGGCTCCCGGTAGACCTGGAACGGCTACCGGACGGCACACAGCGCTGGAAGCACAGCCCTGGTGGCCTGGTGACCGCGCTGGAGCCCTTCCTTCGCTCGCGCAGCGGGGCCTGGGTCGGCTGGCCGGGTGTGGCCGACGCCGACGTGGAGGAGTTCGAGGAGGAGGGCCTGCGGCTGCACCCGGTCGGCCTGTCCTCGGCCGAGGTGCGCGACTACTACGAGGGCTTCTCCAACGGCACGCTGTGGCCGCTGTACCACGACGTGGTGGCCCCGCCGGTGTTCGACCGGTCCTGGTGGGAGAGCTACGTCAAGGTCAACCGGCGGTTCGCCGACGCCTGCGCCTCGATCGCGGCCCCCGGCGCGACCGTGTGGGTGCAGGACTACCAGCTGCAACTGGTGCCCCAGCTGCTCCGCGAGCAGCGGCCCGACCTGCGCATCGGCTTCTTCCTGCACATCCCGTTCCCGCCGGTGGAGCTGTTCATGCAGCTGCCCTGGCGCACGGAGATCATCCGAGGACTGCTCGGCGCCGACCTGGTGGGCTTCCACCGGCCGGGCGGGGCGCAGAACTTCCTCTGGCTGGCACGCAGGCTGGTCGGCCTGGAGCCCAGCCGGGGCGCGGTCGGCGTGCGTACACGTCCGGGTGTCGTCCAGGTGGGTGACCGGACGGTCCGGGTCGGTGCCTTCCCGATCTCCATCGACGCCGCCGGGCTGGACGCGATCGCGCGCAGCAGGGAGACCCAGCAGCGGGCCAAGCAGATCCGCGCCGAGCTGGGCAACCCGAAGAAAATCATGCTCGGGGTGGACCGGCTGGACTACACCAAGGGCATTGACGTGCGGTTGCACGCCCTGCACGAGCTGCTGGCCGAGGACAGGCTCTCCGCCGAGGACGTGGTCATGGTGCAGTTGGCCACCCCAAGCAGGGAGCGGGTCGAGCACTACAAGAAGATGCGCAGCGAGATCGAGCAGGTGGTCGGGAGGATCAACGGAGAGTTCTCCCGGGTGGGTCACCCAGCCGTGCACTACTTGCACCAATCGGTGGATCGCAAGGAGCTCTGCGCGTTCATGAGTGCCGCAGATGTGATGGTTGTGACGCCTGTCCGAGATGGTATGAATTTGGTCTGCAAGGAGTACGTCGCCTGCCGGTACGACCTCGGTGGCGCGCTAGTGCTCAGTGAGTTCGCCGGCGCGGCATCGGAGCTCACCAGCGCGTTCCTGGTCAACCCGCACGACCTTGACGGGGTCAAGAACGCTCTGCACGCAGCCCTCACCGTGGACCCGGCGGAGGGGCGCCGTAGGATGCGCGCACTGCGCCGTCAGGTCCTGACCCACGACGTCGACCGCTGGGCGCGGTCTTTCCTCGAGGCTCTGGGCACGGCGCCAGCGCACTGATTCAATTCAGAGTCTGGCCCACATCTGCATACCCCGACCATCCCCCGAAAGCCTGAGGAGGAGGCGTGACCGCCGAGGCCCTCCCCGCGGAGCTCCGACGCGCGCTCGTCCAGATCGCGCGCACCCCGCGGCTGCTCGTAGCGTGCGACTACGACGGAACGCTCGCACCGATCGTGCAGGACCCCGAGCAGGCCCGCCCGTCGACAGAGTCGGTCGGCGCGCTGCGCTCACTGGCCGGCCTGCACGAGACGACGGCCGCCGTCATCTCGGGCCGCGCCCTGCGCGACCTGGCAGCTCTGTCCAGACTGCCCGGAGAAGTACACCTGGTCGGCAGCCATGGATCCGAGTTCGACGTCGGGTTCGTGCACGCCATCGACGCTGAGGCGAAGGACCTGCACCGCAGGATCCAGTCCAGCCTGGACGAGCTGGTCACCGGTGCCGAGGGCGTGCACCTGGAGGTCAAGCCCGCCAGCATCGCCGTGCACGTGCGCCGGGCGGCCCCCGAGGTCGGCGAACGCGTGCTGGCCACCGTGCGCACCGGCCCGGCCGCCTGGGACGGCGTGCAGGTGACCGAGGGCAAGGCCGTGATCGAGCTGGCCGTGGTGCAGACCGACAAGGGCCACGCCCTGGACGTGCTGCGCCACCAGGTCGGCGCCACGGCCGCGATCTTCCTCGGTGACGACGTCACCGACGAGAAGGCCTTCGCCCGGCTGACCGGCCCCGACCTGGGCATCCACGTCGGAACCGGCGAGACCCTGGCCGGGTACAAGATCAACGACACCACCGACGTGGCCACGGTGCTGGCGTTCCTGGTCGAGGAGCGGCGCACCTGGCTGTACGGCGAGCAGGCACCGCCCATCGAGCGGCTGTCCATGCTGGCCAACGAGCGCTCGGTGGCGCTGGTGACCCCGGACGCCCGGCTCACCTGGATGTGCCACCCCGAGCCGGACTCGGCCGCGGTGTTCGCCGACCTGCTCGGCGGCCCCGGCGCGGGCATGTTCTCGATCAGGCCCGAGCGCAACGGACTGCCGCTGGGCCAGCGCTACCTGCCGGGCACGATGACCGTGGAGACGCGCTGGTCGCGGCTGCTGGTCACCGACTACCTGGACCACTACGCGGCACCGCACCGCACCGACCTGGTGCGCGTGGTGTCCGGTTCGACCAAGGCCGTGGTGGAGTTCGCGCCGCGCCCGGAGTTCGGGCAGGTCCCGGTGCGCATCGCGGTGGAGGCCGACGGCCTGCGCGTGCTGGGCACCACCGACCCGATCGTGCTGCGTGCCCCCGGGCTGACCTGGCAGATCGCCTCCGACGGCATGCACGAGACGGCCACCGCCGTGATCGAGCCCGGCGAGAACGCGCCCGTGGTGCTGGAACTGCGCTGCGGCACCGACGACCTGTCGGCCAACCCGGTCAGCGAGTCCGAGCGGCGCAACCGCGCGGGCAGCTACTGGTCGGAGTGGCTGTCCGGGCTCAAGCTGCCCGAGCTCGAGCGCGACCTGGTGGCCCGCTCCGCGCTGACCCTGCGCGGGCTGTGCCACTCGGAGACCGGCGCGATCATGGCGGCGGCCACCACCTCGCTGCCCGAGGAGATCGGCGGGGTCCGCAACTGGGACTACCGCTACTGCTGGCTGCGGGACGCGGCGCTGACCGCGCAGGCACTGGTCTCGCTGGGCTCCACCAGTGAGGCCGAGGCCTACCTGAGCTGGGTGCACGGCGTGCTGGCCACGCTGCCCGGCCCGGAGCGGCTGCACCCGCTGTACACGATCCACGGCACCACGCTGGGCCCCGAGGCCGTCATCGACACGCTGCCCGGTTACGCGGGCTCGCGGCCGGTGCGCGTGGGCAACCTGGCCAACCAGCAGGTGCAGTTGGACGTGTTCGGGCCGGTGGTGGACCTGGTCGCCAAGCTGACCGAGGTGCGCGGCAAGCTCACCGACGACGACTGGCGCATGGTCTGCGCGATGGCCGAGGCGGTCTCCCGCCGCTGGCACGAGCCCGACCACGGCATCTGGGAGGAGCGGCACGCGCCCCGGCACAACGTCTACTCGAAGGTCATGTGCTGGATGACCATCGACCGGGCGGTGCGGCTGGCCGAGACCTACGGCCGCGAGTTCGACCCGTCCTGGCCCGCCCTGCGCGACACGATCGCCGCCGACGTGGTCAAGAACGGCTGGAACGCCGAGGTGGGCGCGTTCACCACCGCCTACGACGGCACCGACCTGGACGCGGCCTCGCTGCACGTGGGCCTGGCCGGGCTGATCGACCCGACCGACGAGCGGTTCCAGTCCACGGTCACCGCCATCGAGGCGGAGCTGCGCAGCGGTGCCACCGTGTACCGCTACCACCGCGACGACGGCCTGCCCGGGGACGAGGGCGGCTTCCACCTGTGCGCGGCGTGGATGGTCGAGGCGTACCTGCTCTCCGGCAGGCGCACCGAGGCCGAGGAGCTGTTCGCGCAGATCGTGGACTGCGCGGGCCCGACGGGTCTGCTGCCCGAGGAGTACGACCCGGTCGCCGAGCGCTCGCTGGGCAACCACCCGCAGGCGTACTCGCACCTGGGCCTGATCCGCTGCGCCCAGTTGCTCAGCGCCAGCAGGTAGTTCGCGCATCAGAGGGCCACCCGGTCGATAGCCTGACCGGGTGGCCCTCTCGTACGACGTGGCCGGTTCCGGCACGCACGTGGTCCTGCTGCACTCCACCGCCTGCGACCGGCGCATGTGGGACCCGCAGTGGGCGGCCCTGACCGAGCGGCACCGCGTGCTGCGCCCCGACTTCCGCGGCTACGGGCAGACCCCGCGCGGCACCGGGCCGTACACCGACGCCGAGGACGTGCTCGCGCTGATGGACTCGCTCGCCATCGACTCGGCCGCGCTGGTCGGCGCCTCGTTCGGCGGGCGGATCGCGCAGGTGCTGGCCGCCGACCACCCGGAGCGGGTCAGCAGGCTGGCGCTGCTGTGCGCGGGCACACCCGGCGGGCAGCCCGGCCCGGACATGGACGACTACCTCCAGGCCGAGGCGAGGTTGACCGCCGCCGAGGACGTGCCGGGCATCGCCGAGCTGTTCGCGCGGACCTGGCTCGGCCCCGCAGCAGACGACTCCGCCCGCGAGGCCGTGCGCGCCATGCGCCTGAACTCGGCGCGGATGGCGACCGAGCCCGGTACCTGGGGCACGTCGGCGCTCGTGGACCTCCGGGAGATCACGGCGCCGACCCTGGTGGTGTCGGGGCGGCACGACCTGCCCACCTACCAGCGGATCGCCCGTGAGGTGGCCGACCGGGTGCCGGGGGCACGCCTGCTCGAACTGGACTGGGCGGGCCACCTGCCCAGCCTGGAGCGCCCCGCCGAGACCACGGCCCTGCTGCTGGAGTTCCTCGCGGTACCGTGAGAGCAGGGGGGTGGTCGCGATGCAGCTGCGTGATCCTGAGGTGCGACCGGGGCAGTTCCTGTTGCGGGAGACCCACTCGTGGCAACTGTCCAGCGTCATGTCAGTGGACAGGAACGGCTCGCTGCACGACCCGGGTCTCGTCCGGAAGGTCGAGCACCGGTCGCGGACCTGGATACCCGCAGACTTCGAGCAGGAGTGGGTGCAGCTGCGGATCACCACGGGCGCCTACGAGTGGGTGCGCGGGGACGAGCAACGCGGGCGCGAGTTCGGGCTGGACCCGGTCGTACCGGAGACAGCGGTGCACCGCGCACCGCGTGGGGAGTTCTTCGGCGCCCACCCCGGCGGCTGGATGACCCCCAACCCCGAGTGGCTCGCGGCCCTGCCCGCGGATCGCGAGGAGCTGTACCGCAAGCTGCGCGCGGACACCGCGGGACGCGGCAGGGACCCCGACCTACAGGTCGTGGTGTACGCCACCGCCGCACTGCGCAGCGGCATCGTGCCCGCCCCGGTCCGCAGCACCATCTACCAGGCACTGGCCCTGGTGCCCGGCATGGTGGTCACGGAGACCTCGTTCCGGCTCAGCCGGGCCGGGACCACCACGGAGCTGGAACTGGACCCGGACACCGGGCTGGTCGTGGCCGAACACGACCAGAGCGGTGACCTGCCGAGGACCACCACGACCACCCGGACCTTGGTGGTGGACGAGATCGTCTACTGAGCCACGTCGTAGAGCACCTGCAACGCGGCCCCCAGGTCCGGCACGACCAGGGTGCGGATGCCCTCGGGCAGCGGCCCGGCGTCCGGCGGCACGAGGGCGCGGGTGAAACCCAGCCGGGCCGCCTCGGCCAGCCGCCTGCCCACCCCGGTGACCCGGCGCATCTCCCCCGCCAGCCCGACCTCACCCAGCACCACCACGTCGGCGGGCAGCGCCACCTCCCTGGCCGCCGAGGCCACCGCCAGCGCCACGGCCAGGTCGGCGGCGGGCTCGGTGATCCGCATGCCGCCCACCGCCGCGGTGAACACGTCCTGCTCGCTGAGCTTGACCTTGCCGCGCCGCTCCAGCACGGCCTGGATCATGGCCACCCGGCCGGAGTCCAGGTCGCTGACGGCCCTGCGCGGGGAGGGCAGGTGCGACTTGGCCACCAGGGCCTGCACCTCGGCCAGCAGCGGGCGCTTGCCCTCCATGGCCACGGTGACCGCCGTGCCGGGCACCCCCACGTCCTTGCGGTTGAGGAACAGCCCCGAGGGGTCCGGAACGCCCTCGATGCCGTCGTCGCGCAGCTCGAAGCAGCCCACCTCGTCGGCGGGCCCGTAGCGGTTCTTCACCCCGCGCAGCAGGCGCAGCGTGGAGTGCCGGTCGCCCTCGAACTGGAGCACCACGTCCACCAGGTGCTCCAGCACGCGCGGGCCCGCGATGGAGCCGTCCTTGGTGACGTGGCCGACCAGCACCACCGGCAGCGAGTGCTCCTTGGCCAGCGCGATCAGCGCGGCGGCCACGGCGCGCACCTGGGTGACCCCGCCGACCGTCCCGGTGTCCGAGGTGGACTGCACGGTCTGCACCGAGTCCACGATCATCAGCCCGGGCTTGACCGCCTCCACGTGCCCGAGCACCGCGGACAGGTCGCTCTCGGCGGCCAGGAAGATCTCCTGGTGCAGGTTGCCGGTGCGCTCGGCGCGCAGCCGCACCTGACCGGCCGACTCCTCCCCTGTGACGTACAACACAGGCGAGCTGCCCTGCTCGGCCCAGCGGTGCGCGACCTCCAGCAGCAGGGTCGACTTGCCCACCCCGGGCTCCCCGGCCATCAGCACCACCGCGCCGGGCACGATGCCGCCGCCGAGCACGCGGTCCAGCTCACCGACCCCGGTGGGCTGCGCGCGGGTGGTCTCGACGTCGACCTCGGAGATGCGCCTGGCCGGTGAGCTGGGTGCTCCGGCCGCGACCCTGGCCAGCCCTGGCCGGGCGGCGGCCCGCTCCTCGATCGTGCCCCAGGCCTGGCACTCGGGGCAGCGGCCGAACCACTTCGCCAGCTCGTGCCCGCACTCGGCGCAGCGGTAGCCCGGCTTGGCCGGACGTGCGTTCTTCACCACACCGACCACGGTAGGGCCGGGCACCGACAAGTAGCGGCACGGCCCCCGTGGATCAGCCCTCCTTGCCCTCCGGGCGCGGGTCGGCGCTGGCGCCGATCGGCAGCCGCAGGGTCAGCTCCCCGGACACCGCGAAGGTGAAGCGCACGTCCACGGTCTGGCCGGGGGTGAGCTTGTCCAGCTTGAGCCCGGTGAGCACGATCCGGATCTTGCCGACGGGCAGCTTCGTGGTCGGGGCGCTGCTGCCGGTCGCGCTGGCACCGGTGGTGCTGGTGCCGGTGGTCGTGGTCGCGCTGGGCGAGCCGCTGGCGCTGGTGGGCGTCGCGGCGGAGGAGCTCGGCACGGTGGTCGCCGTCGGTGCCGGGTTGTCGTCCAGGTCCTTGCCCGCGACCACGGAGTTGCGGGCGGCGATGGCGGTGGTGCCGCTGATCGTGGCCGAGGCGAACTGCGGGCTGGTCACGGCCTTGAGCTCGTCGCCGAGCTCACCGGAGTTGGCGATGGTGATGATCAGCGGGGCGTTGTCCCCGCGCGAGTAGTACCGGTTCGCGTTGACCGGGAAGGCCAGCTGGGCGTCGCGCACGGCGAGGGTGCCCACGGTGCCGTTCGCGCCGTTGACCCCGGCCACCTGCGTGGAGGTCTGCGTGATCTGCCCCGCCCCGCAGCCGGTGAGCAGCACGGCCGCGGACACGCCAAGCACGGCGGGCAGCAGGCGCAGCTTCGAGTTCACGGTGGCGATCCCTCCTGGATGACTCCTCTGGCAAGCGGAAGCCTAACCACAGCCCGGAACCGCCCGCGCACGCGGTGGTCCCGAGGTGGCGGCGGACACGTCGTCCACTGTGGACTCCACACCCCCGGCCAGCACGGTCGACGCGGGTTTGTCAACCCCCCGTCCAGCCGCTGACCTGCGGTAACGGATCACCGGCGGCGGATGCGGGGATTGCCGGACGTGTTAAGCTTGGGTCAGCGAAAGGGGCAGAGGACACATGGTTTTCAAGGTCGGAGAGACCGTCGTCTACCCGCACCACGGTGCCGCTCTCATCGAAGCGATTGAGACCCGTCTGATCAGGGGCGAGGAGAAGAAGTACCTCGTCCTGAAGGTCGCCCAGGGTGACCTGACGGTCCGCGTGCCCGCAGACAACGCCGAGATCGTGGGTGTGCGGGACGTCGTGGGCCAGGACGGGCTGAACCGGGTCTTCGAGGTCCTGCGTGCTCCGCACACCGAGGAGCCGACCAACTGGTCCCGGCGGTACAAGGCCAACCTGGAGAAGCTCGCCTCCGGCGATGTGAACAAGGTGGCCGAAGTGGTGCGCGATCTCTGGCGGCGCGAGAAGGACCGCGGGCTGTCCGCCGGTGAGAAGCGAATGCTGGCGAAGGCGCGGCAGATACTGGTCAGCGAGCTGGCGCTGGCCGAGGGTACTGATGAGGACAAGGCCGAGGTCATGCTCGACGAGGTCCTCGCAACCGCCTCCTGATTCACCGAACTGAAGACGCCCCGGAGCCGCAGGTATGAGTGTGGTCGCGCTTGTGCCTGCGGCCGGCCGGGGTGAACGCCTCGGCGCCGAACTGCCCAAGGCGTTGGTGCCTGTCTGCGGTGCGCCCCTGCTCGTGCACGCCGTGCGCGGCCTACTGGCCGCCGGGTGCGTGCAGCACGTCGTGGTGGCCGCTCCGGCCGCCCACCTGGATGTCGTCACCGAAGCGCTGGCCGTGTTCGCCCCGGCGGTGCACGTGGTCCCCGGTGGCGGCGAGCGCTCCGACTCCGTCCGCCTCGCGCTCGACGAGGCGATGACCCGTGTCCCCGACGCGAGCGTCGTGCTGGTGCACGACGCGGCCCGCGCCTTCACCCCGCCCGAGGTCGTGCGCGCCGTGGTGGACGCCGTGCGCGCGGGATCGGCCGCGGTGATCCCCGTGCTGCCGGTGGCCGACACCGTCAAGCAGGTAGACGCGGACGGGCTGGTCGTGGCCACTCCGGACCGGTCGGCGCTGCGGGTGGTGCAGACCCCGCAGGGCTTCGAGCCCGCCCTGTTGCGCAGGGCGCACGAGGGCGCCACCGGGGCCACCGACGACGCCGGGCTGGTCGAGCGGCTGGGCGAGCCGGTGCACACCGTGCCCGGTCACCCGCACGCCATGAAGATCACCACCCCGTTCGACCTCGTCCTCGCCGAAGCCCTCTTCACCAAGGAAGCGCACGAGTGAACTCCCTCCCCCGCGTCGGTGTCGGCAGCGATGTGCACCCGATCGAGCCGGGCCGTGACTGCTGGATGGCCGGACTGCTCTGGGACGGGGTGGACGGCTGCGCCGGTCACTCCGACGGGGACGTGGCCGCGCACGCGCTGTGCGACGCGCTGCTGTCCGCCGCCGGTCTGGGTGATCTCGGCGCCGTGTTCGGCACCGGGGACCCCCGCTGGTCCGGGGCACACGGGGTGGAACTGCTCGCCGAGGTGCGCCGCCGGGTGTCGGCAGCGGGCTTCGTGGTGGGCAACGCCACGGTGCAGGTGATCGGCAACGCCCCGCGCATCGGCAAGCGCCGCGAGGAGGCCCAGCGCGTGCTGTCCGAGGCGGTGGGCGCCCCCGTCTCGGTGTCCGGCACGACCACCGACGGCCTCGGCCTGACCGGGCGCGGTGAGGGCGTCGCCGCGATCGCCAGCGGCCTGGTCGTACCCGCCTAGGTCTCAGGGCTGATATTCCGGTCATTCCGCAGCAGGACGCTCCCGCTGCCCACCCGTGGGTAGAAATGGGGCCGTCCTCGAGCGGATTCGGAGAATCGCATGCCTGTGCAGTGGATCGTCGGCGGAGTGGTCGCCGCGGTGACAGGGCTGGTCGCGCCTGCTCCCACGGTGACGCCGACGGTGCACTGGGCTCAGTGCACGCGCGATGACGTCGGGTCCGAGGTCGAGTGCGGAACCATCACGGTGCCGATCGACTGGGCGAAACCGAATGGCGACACGATCTCGGTGGCGGTGTACCGGCTCAAGGCCGCCAACAGGTCCTCGGTGAAGGGCACGATCGCCAATTTCGCTGACGGTCCAGGCGCCACCGGCGACATCGCGTTCGCCAGCCTGCGCATGCTCAGCCCGGACTACGACCTGATCGCCGTCGACCCGCGCGGTGTCGGTGGCAGCAGTCCCCTCATGTGCGACATCAAGGACCCGAAGAACTTCAAGCTCCCGCCCGTCCTGCCGCCGACCACCGCCGCTGGCATGGCCGGGCTCGAGGCCGACCAGGCGACGTTCCGCAAGGCGTGCGGCACCAAGCCCGCCGCGGCCCTGACGCACCTGGACGCCGACAGCGTCGCCAGGGACACCGACTACCTGCGCCAGGCACTCCACCTGCCGAAGATCAACATCTACGGCCACTCGTACGGCACGCTGATCGGCGAGAAGTACCTGGCCCGGTTCGGGCAGCATGTGCGCGCCTCCGTGCTGGAGGGCGTCATGGACCCGGCCAAGGACCGGCGCCGGTTCGTCACCACGGCCGCCGCCGAGAGCGAGGCCGGGTTCACCGCGTTCGACCGCTGGTGCGCCGCGAACACCAGCTGCGCGCTGCACGGCCAGGACGTGGCCGCGGTGCTCAGGAAGGCCCAGGCCAAGGCCGAGGCCGGGCAGATCCCCGGCACGTTCTTCGGGCGCGAGTGGTCCGCCGACGGGGTCGTCCAGGCCGTGCAGCTGAACATGGACAGCCACCGGCTCCCGACCCTGGCCACCCAGCTCGCCCAGCTCGCCGAGGGCCGCAACCCCATCCCCGACCACGGCGGCGGCCCGGGCGACCTGCCGCAGTCGGTCCCCTACACCGACCCGATCGTCTGCCAGGACTTCGCGCTGGCCGTGCCCGGTCCCGCCGAGGCCGCGGGCGACCTGGCCGCTGAACGCCGCGCCGCGCCGATCACCGGCTACAACACCAACTCCAGCCAGTACACCGCGCTCTGCGTGGGCTGGCCAGGCACCGCGCCGGGAGCCGGAACCCCTGCCAGGTCAACGAGTTCGACCCCGGCACTGCTGGTGAGCAACGCCATCGACGTGGCGACGCCCACCGACTGGGCGCACTCGGTGGCGGGTCAGCTCGGGGACAAGGCCGCGCTGGTGGTCGTCGACCAGCTGGGCCACGGCGGGAGCATCTCCGTGCCGGGCTGCGGCCAGGACCTGATCCGCCGCTACCTCGACGACCTCGGGGTGCCCGCGGCGGGCACGCGGTGCGCCAGCTGACCTCCGAGCTCGAACAGTCCTAGGCTGAGGATCATGGCTTCCTCTCTGAACGACGCTGGCCGCGCTCTGGTCGACGGCCCGAACTTCGCCACCATCGCCACCATCAACCCGGACGGCAGCCCGCAGACCTCCGTGGTGTGGGTCGCCCGCGACGGCGCGGACCTGCTCTTCTCCACCGTGGTCGGCCGCAAGAAGGACCGCAACCTGCGCCGCGACCCCCGCGTCAGCGTGAGCATCTTCGACATCGCCCAGCCGTACAGCTACATCGAGGTGCGCGGGGAGGTCACGCTCACCGAGGAGGGCGGGCGCGAACTGATCAACTCCCTGTCGCAGAAGTACACCGGCGCCGACTACACCGCCGACGGCCCCGAGGACGTACGCGTGGTCGTGCGGCTCACCCCGCAGCGCGTGGTGGGCACCGCCGCCTGAGGCCCGCCCGCGGTGTCATGAAGGTGCCCTTCACGGCGTTGGACGTCTGCAACGGCACCTTCATGGCGTGGCCGCGAGCCCGGCGACCGTTCCCGCCCCGCCCCTGTGTCCCGAAGGTGCCCCTCACGGCGTTAGGTGTCCCGAAAGGCACCTTCATGACGCGGCCGCGAGCCCGGCGGCGCGCCACCCCTCGAGCTGCCACGCCCCACTGGCCCCCGCCCCTGTGTCCCGAAGGTGCCCCTCACGGCGTTAGGTGTCCCGAAAGGCACCTTCATGACGCACCCGGAGTGAGCCGCTGCCCTAGTGTCACGGCATGGCCAGCGCACATGGGTCCGCTCGGATCGCGGTCGCGAGTTTCGTCGGCACCGCCATCGAGTTCTACGACTTCTACATCTACGGCACCGCCGCGGCGCTGGTGCTCAACTCCACGTTCTTCCCGAACCTGAGCCCGCTCAACGGCACGCTGGCCGCGTTCTCCACCTTCGCGGTGGCCTTCCTGGCCCGCCCGCTGGGATCCCTGCTGTTCGGGCACTTCGGCGACCGCGTCGGCCGCAAGTCCATGCTGGTGGCCTCGCTGCTGACGATGGGCCTGTCCACGGTGGCGATCGGCCTGGTCCCCGGTTACGACACGATCGGCGCCGCGGCCCCGATCATCCTGGTGCTGCTGCGCTTCCTACAGGGCCTGGGCCTGGGCGGGGAGTGGGGCGGGGCGGCGCTGCTGGCCGCCGAGAACGCGCCCGAGGGCCGTCGCGGCTGGTTCGGCGCCTTCCCGCAGCTGGGCCCCTCGATCGGGTTCTTCGCCGCGAACGGGATCTTCCTGCTGCTCTCGGCCGCGCTGACCGACGAGGCGTTCCGGGCCTGGGGCTGGCGGGTGCCGTTCCTGGCCTCGGCCCTGCTGGTACTGGTCGGGCTGGTGGTCCGGCTGAAGATCTCCGAGACCCCGGTGTTCGCCGAGGTGCTGCGCCGCCAGGAGCGCAGCTCCCTGCCGCTGGTGGAGATGGTCCGGCGGGCGCCCGCCCGGCTGCTGCTGGGCGGCGGCGTGATCATCACCTGTTACGTCGTGTTCTACGTCACGACCACCTTCGGCCTGTCCTACAGCACGACGGGCCTGGGGCTGTCCCGCGGCGCCGCGCTGGGCCTGCAGGTGCTGGCCATCTGGGCCATGGCGCTGAGCACGGTGCTGTCCTGCCTGGCCGTGGACCGGCTGGGGCGCAAGCCGGTGCTGATCAGCGGCTGCGTGTTCACCGGCCTGACGGGGCTGGTGATGTTCCCGCTGATGAACACGGGGTCCACCGCGTTGATCGGCCTGGCCTTCGCGCTGGGCCTCGCCGCGATGGGCTGGGTGTACGGCCCGCTCGGCGCGTACCTGCCGGAGCTGTTCGACACCCGGTACCGGTACTCGGCCTCCTCCTTCGCGTACAACCTCGGCGGGGTGCTGGGCGGCGCGCTGGCGCCGACCGTGGCGGCGGCACTGGCCGGGTCCTCCGGTCCGCTGGCGGTCGGCTACTACGTGGCCGCGTCCGCGGTGGTCAGCCTGGTCTGCGTGCTGCTGCTACCGGAGACTCGTCACGTTCGCTTGGGACAGCAGGTCCAGACCACGTAGGTTGCGGGTGTGGAGCTTGACGGCGTTCTGTTCGATTTCTCCGGCACCCTGTTCCGACTCGAACTCGGCGACACCGCGCTCGACGGCCTGATGGACGACGCCGGCGCCCCGCTGGAGCTGGACGACCAGGTCGAGCTGATGCGCAAGCTGACCGCCCCGGTCGGCATCTCCGAGGGCCTGCCGGAGGAGCTGCACGAGGCGTGGCACCGGCGTGACCTGGACGAGCAGGTGCACCGCACGGTGTACGTGGCCGCACTGCGCGCAGCGGGCATCGAGCGGCCGGGCATGGCCGAGCAGCTCTACGAGCGCATGTGCAGCGCCGACAACTGGGTGCCCTACCCGGACGTGGTGCGGGCGCTGCGCGCGGTGCGGGCGGCCGGGCTGCCGATCGCCGTGGTCAGCAACATCGGCTGGGACATCACCCCGGTGCTGGCCCACTACGGGGTCGCCGAACTGGTGGACGAGATCGTCATGTCCTTCCGCGAGGGCCACGTCAAGCCGGACCCGAAGCTGTTCACGATCGCCTGCGAGCGACTGGGCGTCGAGCCCGAGCGCGCGCTGATGGTCGGCGACAGCGAGGAGGCCGACGGCGGTGCCGCGGTGCTGGGCACGGCGGTGGCGATCGTGGACCCGCTGCCCACCTCGCAGCGGCCCGACTCACTGCTCAAGGCGCTCCAGGCACACGGCATCGGCTGAGGTCACGGTTGGTAGAACACGATGACAACCGAGTGCGGCTGAACCTGCGTCAACCGTCAGCCCGTACCATTCTTGCGTGAGCCTCCACCTCTATGACACGTCTACGCGCAGCACGCGGGAGTTCCACCCCGCGCGTACCGGCACGGCGTCGATCTACGTGTGTGGGGCCACGGTGCAGAGCGTGCCGCACATCGGTCACATCCGGGGTGCGCTGAACTTCGACGTGCTGCGGCGCTGGCTGACCCACCTCGGCAACGACGTGCTGCTCGTGCGCAACGTCACCGACATCGAGGACAAGGTCCTGGCCAAGGCCAAGGCCGCGGGCCGCCCCTGGTGGGAGTGGGCGGCCACGCACGAGCGCGCCTTCGAGACGGCCTACTCCGAGCTGGGCTGCCTGCCGCCCTCCATCGCGCCACGCGCCACCTCGCACGTCACGCAGATGATCGAGCTGATGCAGCGGCTGATCGACGCGGGCCACGCCTACGCGGCGGGCGGTGACGTCTACTTCTCGGTGGCATCCTTCCCCGAGTACGGGGCGCTGTCCGGGCAGAAGCTGGACGCCGTGCAGCAGGGCGAGTCCGCGGGCGAGGGCAAGCGCGATCCCCGCGACTTCACGCTGTGGAAGACCGCCAAGCCGGGCGAGCCCTCCTGGTCCACCCCGTGGGGCGCGGGCAGGCCGGGCTGGCACCTGGAGTGCTCCGCGATGGCCACCTTCTACCTGGGGCCGGAGTTCGACATCCACGGCGGCGGCATGGACCTGGTGTTCCCGCACCACGAGAACGAGCAGGCCCAGTCCAGGGCGGCCGGGGACGGGTTCGCGCGGTACTGGATGCACTGGTCCTGGGTGACCATGAGCGGCGAGAAGATGTCCAAGTCCCTGGGCAACGTGGTCGCCATCCCGGAACTGCTGACCCAGGTCCGCCCCGCCGAGCTGCGCTACTACCTGGTCGGCCCGCATTACCGGTCCACGATCGAGTTCTCCAAGACCGCGCTGGACGAGGCCGTCGCCGCCTTCCGGCGCATCGAGTCCTTCCTGCGCCGTGTGGTGCAGCAGACCGGCGGCGTGGAGCCGGGGGCGCCGCACCCGGAGTTCACCGCCGCCATGGACAACGACCTGGCCACCCCGTCCGCGCTGGCGGCCGTGCACAACGCGGTCCGCGAGGGCAACGTCGCACTGGACTCCGGTGACGAGGTGTCGGCCCGCGCCGCGGCGGGTTCGGTGCGGGCGATGACGGGGCTGCTGGGCGTGGACCCGCTGGCCCCGAACTGGGCGCAGGTCGCGGGCGCGGACAGCGGGGCGACGCGCGCGCTGGACTCGCTGGTCGGCCACCTGCTGGAGGAGCGCCAGCGGGCCAGGGCCGAGCGCGACTTCGGCACCGCCGACATGTTGCGCGACCGCCTGCTCGCGGCAGGCATCACCGTCGAGGACACCCCCGACGGTCCGACGTGGACGTTGAAGGACAACTGATGGCGGGCAATTCACAGCGCCGCGGCGCGATGCGCAAGGCGGGCACGAAGAAGGGCGCCGTCAAGGGAACCGGGGGCCAGAAGTCCAAGGGCCTGGAGGGCAAGGGGCCCACGCCCAAGGCCACCGCGCGGCCGGGGCACCCCGCAGCGCGCAAGGCCACCGCGGCGGCCAACCGCGCGGAGACCCAGCGCCGCCAGCAGAAGAAGGCGGCCACCGCGCCGGAGACGGTGGCCGGGCGCAACCCGGTGGTGGAGTGCCTGCGGGCCGGGGTGCCCGCCACGGCGCTGTACGTGGCGCTGGGCATCGACACCGACGAGCGGGTGGTCGAGTCGGTGCGGCTGGCCGGTGACCGGGGCATCTCCGTGCTGGAGGTGGCCCGCGGCGAGCTGGACCGGATCACCGGCGGGGCCATGCACCAGGGGCTGGGCCTGCAGGTGCCGCCCTACGAGTACGCGCACCCGGACGAGCTGCTCGACGCCGCCGAGCAGTCCGGGCAGCAGCCGCTGCTGGTGGCCCTGGACGGGGTGACCGACCCGCGCAACCTCGGTGCGGTGATCCGCTCCGCCGCGGCCTTCGGCGCGCAGGGCGTGCTGCTGCCGCAGCGGCGCAGCGCGGGCATGACCGCGGTGGCCTGGCGGACCAGTGCGGGCACCGCGGCCAGGATGCCCATCGCGATCGCGACCAACCTGACGCGCACGCTCAAGGAGTGGGCCGAGCAGGGGCTGATGATCGTCGGCCTGGACGCCGACGCGGACATCGTCGTGGACGACCTGGAGCTGGCCACCGGGCCGCTGATCGTGGTGGTCGGCTCGGAGGGGCGCGGGCTGTCCCGGCTGGTGCGGGAGACCTGCGACCAGACCGTGTCGATCCCGATGTCGGCGGGCGTGGAGTCGCTCAACGCCTCGGTGGCCGCCGGGGTGGTGCTGGCCGAGGTGGCGCGCCGGCGCAGGATCGCCGGTCGCGTCTAGCGGGTTCGGGCCACGCTCACCCGTTCGGCGGGATAGGGTCTCGGCCGACCCAGTCCGTGACCTGAGGCAGAGCCGTGTCCTTCGTCAGCCCGCTGTTCCTGTGGTACTTCGTGCCACTGGTGCTGGCCGCCGTCCTGGTGACCCCGCGTGGCTGGCGCAACGCTGTGGTCGCCGTGGCCAGCCTGGTGTTCTACGTGGCGGGCGCGGGCGAGGGCATCCTGCTGCTGCTGGGGCTGATGGCGCTGAACTTCGGCGCCGCCTTCCTGCTGGAACGCGACCGGCTCGCACCGATCGACCGCAGGGCGGTGCTGGTCGGCACGGTGGGCGTGGACCTGTCCTGCCTGGCGGTGTTCAAGTACGCGGGGTTCGCCAGCGCGCAGGCCAACGCGATCGCGGGCTGGTTCGGCGGGGGCGTCGAGGTCGTGCAGATCGCCCAGGTGATCGGCATCTCCTTCTTCACCTTCCACCACATCTCCTACGTGGTGGACGTCTACCGCGGTGAGCGCACGGCCCTGCGCGACCCGGTGGCCTTCATCGCCTACATCGCGATGTTCCCGCAGCTGGTGGCCGGGCCGATCGTGCGCTACCGGGAGATCGCCGACCAGCTGCCCCAGCGCCGCCTGCACCGGCTGGACGACCTCGCGGCGGGCTTCCCCCGCTTCGCGCTGGGCCTGACCAAGAAGGTGGTCGTCGCGGACTCGCTGGGTCCGCTGGTCAGCGCCGCCTTCGATACGACCTCGCAGAACATGACCTTCGCGATCGCCTGGCTGGGCGCCATCGCGTACACGATGCAGCTGTACTTCGACTTCTCCGGCTACTCGGACATGGCCATCGGGCTCGGTCGCATGCTCGGCTTCCGGCTGCCGGAGAACTTCGCGCGGCCGTACTCCTCGGTGACCGTCACCGAGTTCTGGCGGCGCTGGCACATGTCGCTGTCCCGGTGGTTCCGCGACTACGTCTACATCCCGCTCGGCGGCAACCGGCACGGCATCGGCAAGACGTACCGGAACCTGTTCATCGTGTTCGTGCTGACCGGTTTCTGGCACGGCGCCAACTGGACCTACCTGGTGTGGGGCCTGTTCCACGGCGCGCTGCTGATCGTGGAACGCGGCTTCGAGATCGGCAAGGCCCCCGCGGCGCCCTGGGCGCGGATCGCCCGCAGGGCCGCGACCCTGCTGCTGGTGGTGTTCGGCTGGGTGCTGTTCCGCGCCGCCGACCTCGGTCAGGCCCTGGTGATGATGGGGCACATGCTGATCCCCGACGTGCAGGGCCTCGGCGACGTGGTCGGCGTCGCGCTCACCCACCAGCGCGGGCTGATCCTGCTGCTGGCCCTGTGCATCGTGCTGATGCCCGCCCGGCCGACCGGGCCGTTCCTGGAGTCCAGCCGCAGCAGGTTCGCGTTCGGCCTGCGCACCGCGGTGATCGTGCTCGGGCTGCCCTACGCCGCGATCCTGCTGGCCAGCGGCACGTTCAGCCCCTTCCTGTACTACCAGTTCTGACTCCGGACATAGGGCTGCCCCGGACCAGGGGGGTAGGTGCCGGGGCAGCGTGCGCCTACGTCATCAGGGGGGATGGACGACGTAGACATCACAAGGGTAAGGGACGCGGGCAAGTCGTGTGCAACGAGTGGGTCAACACGCTGGGTCGCGGGCTCCACGAACCGTGTGACACCCGCTCAGGGGACTAGTGCAAGAATTTGTGGGGTGACGGCGTTTGACGGTCAGGCGTGGGTGCACGCCGGGCAGATCTACCTGCAGGACGGCACGCCGGGGCTGCCCGACTGGGACCGCTGCTTCACCGCGAACCCGGTGGGCATCATCGGGGTGTACGGCGGGGACGCCATCCTGCTGACCGGCCTGCACACCGGTCACGTCGGCTTCCGGGTGGTGGTGGCCGAGGCGGACCCCGGCCCCGAACTGGCCGCCTACGAGGACGTGGTGGAGATCGACTTCAGCCCGGCGACGGCCACCGTGGCGCTGGTGGAATGGGCGGGTGAGGACGCGCACCCGCTGGGCGAGCTGCCCGCGGGGCCGGGCAACTACCGGCTGCGCTACCACGCGCGGGGCATGGACGCGGGCCACGAGCTGGACACCGCCGAGGAGCACGACGAGGACCCGGTGGACGACTACCTGTTGCAGGTCTGGCCGGCGCCGCCCTCGGCGCCGGGCATCCTCCAGGTGCGCAGTGAGCAGGCGAGGCGGAGGCTGGAGCGGTGATCGACAAGGTGGCTTGGCTGCGCATCGAGGGCGACCGGGTGCTGTGCGCCCGCAGCCACGGCAAGACGGTGTTCTACCTGCCCGGAGGCAAGCGCGAACCGGGCGAGTCGGATCTGGACACCCTGGTGCGCGAGATCCGCGAGGAGCTGGCGGTGGACATCGCCGCGGAGACCGCGCGGCCGATGGGCGTGTTCACCGCGCAGGCGGACCGCCAGCGGGAGGGCGTGCTGGTGCGGATGTCCTGCTACGCGGCCGAGTACTCCGGTGAGATCGCGGCCAGCAACGAGATCGCCGAGGTCGCGTGGCTGACCTACGCCGACCGCGAGCGGGTGGCTCCGGTGGACAAGCTGATCTTCGACGAGTTCCTGCGCTAGTGCGGTGTCCACAGACCCTCGTCGGGTGATTTCGCGATCCAGGTGGATGGATCGGCGTGCCGCACCCGCGTCTCCATACTGGTTGTATGGGGGCGCGGGGGCGGTGCGGCGAGGCGCCGCCTGGGCGCGGAAGGACCGGCGAGGGTTGCCGGACACCGCGCTAGCTGCGGCCCACGGTGAGCAGGTGCGCGGACGCGCCGAGCACCGAGGGTTCGGTCTCGGTCTGCCGCAACGCCCAGAGCAGCCGCTCGCGCTCCCGCTCCTCGCGCAGCCGCGCGTCCAGTTCCGCGTGCGGGATCAGCCAGCCGGTGCCCTCGATGGCGAAGGTGCTCACCTCGGTCAGGCCCGCCGCGCGTGCCTCCTCGGCGGCTTCGGCCGGGTGGTGGAAGTAGGTCTCGGTGAACCAGTCGAACGGGCTGCCCTCGGGTGGCCGGTGCACGCCGGTGGCCAGGTCCCGGCCGACCATCTCGCGAAAGCCGTTGTCCGCCAACAGGCCGCGGTGCAGTCCGTCGTGCAGTGCGGCGAACCGGCTGATCGTGGCGGCGGCCACGTGGCCGCCGGGCCGCACGACCCTGCGCGCCTCGCGCCAGGCCGCGGCCCGGTCCTCGGCGGCGAGCAGGTGGTACAGCGGCCCGCACATCAGCGCGAACCCGTAACTGCCGTCCTCCGCGTCCAGGGCACGGGCATCGCCCAGGGTCGCCCGCACCCCGGGGATCGCCGACGCGGCGCTGACGTGCAGCTCGACCGGGTCCACCAGGTACACCTGGTAGCCGTCCCGGGCCAGCCACCTGGCGTGCGCCCCGGTCGCACCGCCGATGTCCACAACGGACGCAGGCGCCTCGGGCAGGTACCGCCGCACGAGTTCCTCGGTGCGCAGCAGTTCCAGCAAGCCAGCACCGGCGCGCAGCCGCGCGTCCTCCTCGCCGCGCGCGTAGTACTCCTGTAACCCGTCCACGCCCTCGACGGTAGCGGCGCCCGCCAGTGAATTCAGCGGCGCCCGTGCCGGATCTTGATGTTGCCCGCGCTGACCCGGCCGCTCAGGTGCAGCACCGGGTAGCCCGGTGAGCCGGGCTCGGTGCGGTTGCTGAAGTTGCCGCTGCCCACCGACATCTCGCCGACCAGCACCGTCCAGCCGCGCGGCACGATCACCTTGATGTTGCCCCAGCCGCACTGGGCGTCCAGCCAGACCTCGCGCTGCTCGCAGATGGCCTGCATGAAGTCGATCTTGACGTTGCCCATGGAGCAGCGGGCGTTGATGTGGCTGGGCACGATCCACTGGCCGACCTGGCGCATGTCCCCCATGCCCGCGCTCAGCTCCAGCGGCCGCTCCACCGGCCTGGCGGGGGTCACGGGGTGCGCGGTGGGCAGGTCGGCGAGCACCGTGCCGAGCTCGCCCCGGGTGCGCGCCGCCGCCGCGATGGCGCTGCGCTCGCCGAACTCGTCGATGGTGATCATCCCCTGGTCCAGGGCGTCCTGGAGCAGTGCGGCGGCGCGCTCCCGCTCCTGGTTGGACACGCGGACCAGCTCGGGGGACACACCTTCGATGCTCATGGCACAACGGTAGCCAGCGCGCCGCGCGGGCGACACCGGGAAAGTCCCGGACCTCGGTCTCAGGGTAGGTACTCAGGGGCCAGCGGCAGCGCGTCCCACTGCGCCCAGCTTCATACCTCCTCCTCGGGCACGAAGACGTCCTCGATGCGGCAGGTGAACGCCGCCGCGATGCGGAAGGCCAGCGGCAGGCTCGGGTCGTACTTGCCCTTCTCGATGGAGATGACGGTCTGGCGGGACACGCCGAGCCGGGTGGCCAGCTGCTCCTGGGTCAGGCCGTGCTCCACCCGCAGGCGGGCCAGGTTGTTGCGCACCGGCGGCTACCGGTACTTGCGGGAGACCAGCAAGGTGATCACCAGCCAGGAGGCCATGCCGTAGCCCCAGACCCACCACAGGGACAGCGGCGGGAACTGGGCGAACGACTCCAACAGGGCGTAGGTGACCACGCCGAGCATCGTCACCACGAAGGCCACACCCAGCGACTCCAGCTGCACGTGCCGCTCCAGGCCCTCGCGGCGACCGCCCCAGCGGATCTGGCTGACCACCGCGTAGCCCACGGCCACCACGGCGGGCAGCGCAACGGCGGCGCCCAGCAGCCCGGACGGCCGCCAGCCCACCAGGCCGAGGCCCAGTCCTATGCCGAGCACGTAGACCACGTAGCCGGACATCGCCCAGACGAAGCCCGTGCTCGCTCTGAACTTCTCCATGGGCACATGTTAAGGGTCCTTGACACCACCATGTCAAGGACCCTTAACATCAGCGGCCATGAAGGCACTGCTCGCCGCGCTCGTGCTGACCACGAGCCTGCACCCCACACCATCCACCGTGGACTGGAAACCCTGCGCCGCCGATCCCACTGCCGAGTGCACAACCATTGCTACACAAGGAACAACGCTCGCGCTGGCCCGACGCAGGGCAGATCCCGCCCAGCGGGTGGGCACCCTGTTGGTGAACCCCGGCGGACCCGGTCTGTCCGGTGTGGACATGGTGCTCAAGCGCCCGCCGTTCTCGGCGGAGCTGCTCGCGAAGTTCGACCTCGTGGGCTTCGACCCGCCCGGTGTCGGCGCGAGCCCCGTCGACTCGTGCGGGCTCGTGGACACGCCCCAGTCCATGCCCACGAGCCCGCAGGAGTTCCAGAACCTGTTGGCGGCCAACAAGAAGGCGGCTGCGGCGTGCACGGCCCACCTGAGTGACACCGACCTGGCCCGTGACGTGGAGGCGATCCGCGTGGCGCTGGGCGGTGAACCGCTCAACTGGTACGGCACCTCGTACGGCACGGAGATCGGCCAACGGTACGCGGAGCTCTACCCCACCAAGATCCGGACAATGGTGCTGGACGCCACGATCGACCACAGCGGCTCGGCGCTCACCCACCTGCTGACGGCCACCGCGAGCGCGGAGGACACGTTCAACCGCTTTGCCTTGTGGTGCACCAAGAACACGGCATGTCCGCTGCACGGTCAGGACGTGGCAGCGGTCTTCGAGGCGACGCGCGCCAAGCTGGCCGGGGACGAGCTCGCGGCGTTCGACTCGGACACCTACCTGGCGCTCTACGCACCGGCGCAGGGCTGGCCCTGGCTGGGCGCCATGATCGCCGCTGGCCACCCGCCCCGCACGGCGGCGCGACCGGCGAGCGCCAACAACGCCGTGCTGGCCGCGATCTGCCAGGACTGGGACTACTCCGTGCACAGCTTCGCCGAGCTGTCGGCGATCCAGGCGGCTGCCGCGGGGTTGGCGCCACACCTGCGCATCGGCGACGTGGACCGGTACCGGCTCATCGGGTGCCAGGGTTGGCCGGTGGCCGACCCGCCGCACCCGCTGAGGGTGCACGGGGCGCCACCGGTCCTCGTGGTGAACAGCGAGCACGACCCGATCACGCCGTACGCCGGGGCCGTGCACGTGAGCAGGCAGCTGCCTGGCAGCGCGTTGCTGACCTACCGGGGCGACGGGCACACGACGTACACGCAGTCCAAGTGCGTGCGGGACAACGTGGACCGCTACCTCGTGACGGGTGCGGTACCGGCTCGCGGGGCGAGTTGCCCGGACGTGGTGAACCCGGCGACGGCAGCGCGGTGATCACTGCCGTTGGCCGCCGAGGTGGTCGCGCTGCCGGGCGTCAAGCCCCGGTACAGCACGTGGTCGAGTCGGACCACGGGGAAGGCGGCGGGCCAGGTGAAGCCGAATCCGGAGCGCGCGTCCTGGAAACCTTGGAACAGAGCCATTTCCCGGTCCGTGCTCGCGGTGTTCAGATCACCGAGGACCAGCACCGGACCGGACTGGGCCCGGGCCAGTTCGGCGAGCCTGCGCAGCGAGCGGTCCCGGTCCTCGGTGGCGCCGGGCCGCACCGAGCCCAGGTGCGCGACGAACACCGTGACCGGGCCGTGCGGGGCGTTCACGGTGGCGCGCAAAGCCCGGTACCAGCCCAGATCCAGGTCCAGCCGCGCGGAATCGGTGATCGGGTACCGACTCCACAGCGCCACTGTGCCGACGGCGAAGTGGTGCGGGTAGTCCAAGCCGCACTGTGCCGTGACTTCCTGCGCTGCCAACAGGTCCGCCTCGCTGAGCGCCTGCAACGCCTTGCACTGCGCGGGGTTGTCGGCGTCCAGGTTCTGCGTGGCGACGCGGAGGTCGACCGGCCCTGAGGGCAGCGGCACGAGGTCCCGGCCGAACAACAGCGCGAGCACGACGAGCGGGACCAGCAGTGAGATAGCGCCACGGCCGGACTTCAGCACCAGTGCCAGCACGGCGAGCGGGATCAGCGCGAGGCCGGACCAGGGCAGCAGGGCGTCGACCCAGGTGCCGATCCCGCTGGGGATCAGGCCGTGCCCGAGCAGCAGCGCGGTCAGCGCCAGCGCGCCGACCACAACGGGGATGTGCATGTCCCCCAGCGTGCCGACCGTGGATGAGAGTCCAGTGAGGACGCTCAGGCCACGGCCACCGCGGAGGGCCGTCGGCTGCCGATCCTGCGCTGGCGCACGGCGCCGACGGCACGGCACACCAGGTAGATCAGGAAGGACAGGGCCGTGACGAAGGCGCTGACCGGCTTGCCGGGCTCCAGCGAGAGCACGATCCCGCCCAGCACGGCGACCTCGGCGAAGACCACCGACAGCACCGTGGCCAGCAGCGGGCTCGCGGTGACCCGGCAGGCCGCCGCCGCAGGCGTGATCATCAGTGACAGCACGAGCAGTGAGCCGACCGTCTGCACGCCCAGGGCCGTGACCACACCCACCAGCACGGCGAAAACCGGTGACAGCAGGCGGATCGGCACCCCGCGGGCGGCGGCCACCTCGCCGTCCACGCTGGCGAACAGCAGCGGCCGGTAGATGACCGCCAGCACCACCAGCACCGCGATGGCGGAGGAGGTGAGCAGCACCAGGCTGGTCGAGTCCACGCCGACGATCTGGCCGATCAGCAGGCCGAACTTGTTGGTGGAGTTGCCGCCGTAGAAGGACAGCAGCAGCACGCCGAGGCCGAGCCCGAAGGACAGCACGGCGCCGATCACGGAGTCGTGCTCGGAGGTCTTGCGGGTCAGCAGGCCCAGCACCACGGCGGCGGCGATGGCGCCGACCAGCGAGCCGTAGCCGATGTTGAACCCGGCCAGCAGGGCGGCGGCCCCACCGGTGAAGGCCAGCTCGCTGGTGCCGTGCACGGAGAAGGCCATGTTCCTGGTGACGATCAGCGGGCCGAGCACGCCGGCGACCAGCCCGAGCACGGCCGCCGCGATCAACGCGGTCTGCACGAAGTCGTAGCCGAGCAACTCCAACGTGCCGGAGAGGTACTGCCCCATCACGACCCTTCCGGCAGGTGGTGCGCCGAGTTCTGCGCGCCCACGACGACGATCTGCCCGCGCACCCGCAGCACGTCCACCGGGGTCCGGTAGAGCCTGGTCAGGTTCTCGGAGGTCATCACCTCGTCCGGGCTGCCGATCTGGAACCGGCCGTCCACCAGGTACAGCACCCGGTCCACCAGCGGCAGCACCGGGTTGATCTCGTGCGTCACGAACAGCACGGCCGTGCCCGCACTGCGGCGGCGCGCGTCGATCAGCTCGCTGACCACGCGCTGGTTGGCCAGGTCCAGTGACAGCAGCGGCTCGTCGCACAGCAGCAGCTCGGGGTCGCCGACCAGTGCCTGGGCCACCCGCAGCCGCTGCTGCTCGCCGCCGGAGAGCAGGCCCACCGGCTGGTCGGCGTACTCCGTGGCGCCGACCTCCGCCAGCACCCGGTCGACCCGGCGCCTGCGCTCGGCGCGACCACGCAGGCCGAGGCCCCAGCGGTGCCCGTCCAGGCCGAGCCCGACCAGGTCGCGGCCGCGCAGCACCAGCTGGGAGTCCAACGCGCGCTGCTGCGGGATGTAGCCGATGCGGTGGTTGGCCTTGCCCGCCGGGTGGCCGACCACCTCGGCGCTGCCCGAGGACAGCTGCTGCTGGCCGAGCAGCACGCGCATCAGGCTGGTCTTGCCCGAGCCGTTGGGCCCGAGCACGGCGAGGAACTCGCCCGGTCGGATGTCCAGGTCCAGGCCGTCCCACAGCACGCGCTCGCCGTAGGACAGCCGGGCCGAGCGCAGGCGCAGTGCCGCCTCCCGCCTGCGGGCGGGGGCGGCCAGCACGGTCTTGGACGTCATTGCTTCGCCAGGGCGTTCGATAGGGCGTCGACCTCCTTGGAGATCCACACAACGTAGTCGGTCACCCCGGCGGGCAGCGTCTCGGTCACGTCCACCACCGGCACGCCCGCCGTGGCGGCCTTGGCCTTGAGCTGCTTGGTGACCTCGGTCTCCGCCTGGGCGTTGTTCACCAGCGCGGCGACCTTCTTGCCACTGACCAGTTCGGTGGCCTCGCCCACGGCGGCGACCGGGATGTCGCTGCCCGCCTCGACGGCCTTCTCGAACGCCTCCGGGGTGGCGTTGCGCACCCCTGCCGACGCCAGCAGGTAGTTGGCCACCGGCTCGGTCACCAGCACCTGCCTGCCCGGGTGATCGGTGCCGATCTTGGCGGCGCGCGCGATCAGCTCGTCCAGCTTGGTGTCCAAGGCCTTGGCGTTGGCCTGGAAGGTCGCCTTCTTGTCGGCCTGCACCGCGCCGAGCTGCTCGGCGACCTTGTCGGCCACCTTGCGCACCGTGGGCAGGTCATAGAAGACGTGCTCGTTGGTGTCCTCGGTCTTGGCCTTGCCGGAGACCTCGAAGGCCACCACCGAGGGGGTCTTCGCCGCCGCCGCGCTGACCGCCTTGGCGAAGAAGTCGTCGTAGCCGACCCCGTTGGACACCAACAGCGCCGCCTTGCTGATCTTGGCTGTGTCCGCGGGCTTGACCTCGTAGTCGTGCGGGTCCTTGCTCGGGTCGTCGATGATCGAGGTGACCTGCACGGCGTCCCCGCCGACCGCCTTGACCACGCTGCCCCAGACGTTGGTCGAGGCGACGACCTCGATCGCACCGCCTGCCCCGCCGCCCGCGGCCTGGCCGGAGGCGCACCCGGTCAGCGCGAGGGCGATGGTGGCCGCACCTGCGGCGGCCAACAGGGTCGGACGGGAACGGACGGTCATCGGGGCACCCCTCGACAGCGTGACGATCTAGCAATGGAAACCGTTGTCGAGTTCAGCTTAGGTCAGATCAGTGATCAAAAACCACCGACGGAGTGAAAATCGTTATCACCTAGCCAGGGAATAACTGCTGGTAGCCCGCCGTGCACGGTCCGTGCGGCGGCCACCGAACAGGGCCAGCAGCAGCCAGCCCGCGAGCGCGGCCACGGCGGCACCCACGCTGTTGTTGAGGAAGTCCTGCTTCTCGCAGACGCCGAGCTCGAACACCGCCTGGCTGACCTCGATGGCCGCGCTGACCAGGGCGCAGCCCAGTGCCACCAGGATCGGCCTGCGGGTGGCCAGCACGCCGAAGAAGCCCACCGGCATGAGCATGACGAAGTTGAGCAACTCCCAGCTGCCCTTGAGCGAGAACGAGTTCCGCAGGCACACCGACAGCGGGTTGACCAGGTGCGGGGTCGCGTTGGTGAAGTCACCGCGCACCAGGGTGACCGCCAGCGCCAGGGACAGCCCGCAGGCCGCCAGCACCGCGGGCAGCTTGTTCCAGCCGAACAGCAGGGCCGCCAGCAGCGCCAGGAAACCGAGCACCACACAGCCGACCGCCGTGGCGGCCAGCACGCCGGGCTGCGCCAGGATGACCTTCGTCAGGCCCACTTCCGAGTCGTACGCCATACCCGGTAGACGTCCGCCCCTCGGCCCGGGTTGTGCCGCGCGGCCGAGCCCGGGCCACGCGGACCGCACATGTCATGAAGGTGCCCTTCACGACGTTGGGCGTCCCGAAGGGCACCTTCATGGCATCGCCGCGCGACCAGGCAAGCGGCCCGCCACACACCCCTAACGTCCCAAAGGTGCCCTTCACGACGTTGAACGTCTCAAAGGCCACCTTCATGACGCCGCCACGCGGACCCCACCCCCGAACGCCGTGAAGGTGGCTTTCACTGCGCCCAGCGCAGTGAAAGCCACCTTCACGCCACCAGAACTCAGGCCTCCAGGCGGGCGCCGCTCTCCGGGTGGAACAGGTGGATCTCGCCCGCGTCGCGCAGCGCCACCTTGACGGTCTGGCCGAAGGCGGGCGGGGTGCGGCCGTCCACGCGCACGATGAACCGCTCCGGGGTGCCGCCGATGCGCACCGAGCCGTACACGTAGGCGTCGGCGCCGAGCTCCTCGACCAGCTCGACGGTCAGCTCCATGCCCTGCTCGTCGGCACCGGCCAGCTTCAGCGACTCGGGCCGCACGCCGAAGGTGACCTCGGTCAGCCCGCCCACCTTGTCCAACGAGGCGCGGCTGAGCGGCACGGTCAGGCCGTCGAGCTGGGCGCCCTCGGCGGTGATCGGCACGGTCTTGAGGTTCATGGCGGGCGAGCCGATGAACCCGGCCACGAAGGCGTTGGCGGGCCGGTCGTACAGCTCACGCGGGGAGGCGCACTGCTGGAGCAGGCCGTCCTTGAGCACGGCGACCCGGTGACCCATGGTCATGGCCTCGACCTGGTCGTGGGTGACGTAGATGGTGGTGGTGCCCAGCCGCTGCTGGAGCGCGGCGATGTTGGCGCGGGTCTCCACGCGCAGCTTGGCGTCGAGGTTGGACAGTGGCTCGTCCATCAGGAAGACGCTGGGCTCGCGCACGATGGCGCGCCCCATGGCCACGCGCTGGCGCTGACCGCCGGACAGGGCCTTGGGCTTGCGGTCCAGGTACTTGGTCAGGTCGAGCATCTTGGCCGCCTCGGCGACCTTGTCCTTGATCTCCTGCTTGGGCGTGCCACGCAGCTTCAGGGCGAAACCCATGTTCTCGGCCACGGTCATGTGCGGGTAGAGCGCGTAGGACTGGAACACCATGGCGATGTCGCGGCCCTTGGGCGGCACGTTGGTGACGTCCTTGCCGCCGATCTTGATGGCGCCCTCGTCCACGTCCTCCAGCCCGGCGAGCATGCGCAGGGCGGTGGACTTGCCCGAACCGGAGGGACCGACCAGCACGAGGAACTCGCCGTCGGCGACATCGAGGTTGAGCTGGTCAACCGCGCGCACCGGCGGGTTCCCGGTGTAGATCCGGGAAGCACTGTCGTAGGCGACCTCGGCCATGTGTGGTCCCTTTCACTGTGATGCGTGAAACGCCAAGGTAACCCCTGCAAGCGCTCTCGTCAGTACCTTGCGCAACACAAATTGGTTTAGACCTACACGGAGTGACCGGGTAGTCACCCCTTGACAGCCCCCGCCGCCAGACCGGCCACCAGGAACCGCTGCACCAGGTAGAAAACGATGACAGCCGGGATGGCGACCAGGATGGACGCGGCCGCGAGATGGCCCCATTCGACCCGGTTCTGTTGCACGAACACCTGGAGCCCGACCGCCAGGGTCTTGGACGTGTCCTCGGCGGAGAGGAAGGCCGAGGCGAAGGCGACCTCGCCCCATGCGGTCAGGAAGGCGTAGAACGCGGTGACCGCGAGGCCCGGCCGGGCCAGCGGCAGCACGAGCCGCCAGAACACGCCGAACGGGGACAGCCCGTCCACCCGGCCCGACTCGTCGATGTCGGTGGGGATCGTGTCGAAGTAGCCCTTGAGCATGTACGTGCAGAACGGCACGGCGGTCGTGCAGTAGACCAGTACCAGGCCGATGCTCGTGCCCTGCAACCCCAGCGCCAGCAGCACGTTGAACAGCGGCACGATCAGCACCGCGAACGGGAACATCTGCACGACCAGGAAGGACACCAGCAGCGGGCGGCTGCCGGGGAAGCGGAACCGGCTCACCGCGTAGCCGGTGGTGGCCGAGAGGAACACGGCGATCACCGTGGTCAGCAGGGCGATCAGCACCGAGTTGGCGAACCAGTACCCGAAGCTGCCCTCCGCCCCGGACACCACGTCCACGTAGTTGTCCAGGCTGGAGTTGTTGACCAGCTGCGGGCTCGGTTCGATGGCCCGCTCGTCGGGCTTGAACGAGGTAACCAGCACCCAGAACACCGGGAACACCGCGATCACGGAGGCGACCACCAGCACGGCGTGCAGCCCGAAGCTGGCCGCCCGCGAGCGCTGTCCCCGCTTGGCGGCCACCACCGGCTTCGCGGTGGCCTGCAAGGTCATCGTCATACCAGTTCCCCTTGCCTGCGCAGGGCACGCCGGTAGAAGGAGGCGAACACCAGCAGCACCGACAGGATCAGCACGCCGTAGGTGGAGGCCACCGCGTAGTCCCGCGAGGCCCCGGAGAAGAACCGCTCGAAGGCGTAGGTGACCAGGATCCGGGTGTTGGGGTTCTGCCCGGCCACCAGGTAGATCACCGGGAACATGTTGAAGGTCCAGATCACGCCCAGCAGCACCACCGTGCTGGACACCGAGCGCAGACCCGGCAGGGTCACCTCGCGGAACCGCTGCCAGGGCGTGGCCCCGTCCACCTCGGCGGCCTCGTAGAGGTCGGCCGGGATGGACTGCAACCCGCCCAGCAGGGCCACCATCATGAACGGCACGCCCAGCCACACGTTCACGATGATCACCGCGACCAGGGCCAGGTCGCTCTGGCCCAGCCACACCGGCTGCGGCAGGCCCAGCGAGCCCAGCAGCTGGTTGATGATCCCGTACTGGGAGTTGAACATGTACTTCCAGGCGAAGGCGCTGATGAACGCGGGCACCGCCCAGGGCAGGATCAGCAGCACCCGGTACAGCCCGCGCAGCCGCATCGGCCGGTTCAGCAGCAGGGCCAGGCCCAGGCCGGTGCCGTAGGTCAGCACCACGCAGGTCCCGGTCCAGATCACCGTGCGCAGCAGCGTGGCCCAGAACGCGCCGAAGCTGGCGTCCCCGGACAGCACGTTGAGGTAGTTGCGCAGCCCGACGAACTCGTAGCTGGCCTCGCGGTCCAGCACCGGGTTGGCGATCGTGGACTCGTTGATGTCGGTGAAGGTGAAGTAGACGCCCTGGACCAGCGGGTAGAGCACCAGCACGGCGATGACCACCACCACCGGCAGCACCATCGCGTAGGCGTACCAGTACCGCCCGATCGAGGCGCGCATCAGTTCACCGCGTAGTCGGTGACGACCTGGTCCTTGTAGGTCTTGGCGACCTCGTCCAGCGCGGCCTTGGCGTCCTTCTTGCCCGCGAGCACGTCCGCGTAGCCGATCTTGAGCTGGTCGAACAGCTGCGAGCCCGCGGGCACCCACGGCCGGGAGTGCGCCTGCTTGATCACCGGCGCGAAGGCCGCGACCGTGGCCTGTGCCTTGACCTCGGCGTTGTCGTAGGCCGACTTGCGGGTCGGCAGCAGGCCCAGCTCCTTGGCCACGGTCACCTGCGACTCGGTGCTGCTCATGCACTGCACGAACTTCACCGAGGAGTCCTTGGCCTTGGTGCCCTGGCGGATCGCGTAGTCGTGCCCGCCGACCGGGCCCGAGCCCTTGCCCGCCTGCTCACCCGGCAGCTCGGCAACGCCCAGGTTCGCCTTGTCCTTGAACGCGTCGCCCTTGAGCAGGTCCACCACGGCCCACGGGCCGTCCATGATCATCGCGACCTGGCCGGAGGCGAAGGCCGCCTTCATGTTGTTGTACGAGTTGGCCTGGTCCAGTGCGGTCTGCGCGGCCTCGGCGTCCAGCAGGCCCTTGGCCTCGCCCAGCGCGCGCACGTTCTCCGCCGAGTTCACCACGATCCTCTTGTTCGCCACGTCGAGCAGGTCCCCGCCCGCGGCGTAGATGAAGGGCAGCGCGTAGTACGCGTCGTTGTTGATGAACAAGGTCTTCGGCCCGCCCAGCTTCGCCGCGGCGGCCTTGACCTCGTCCCAGGTCCTCGGCGGCTGCACACCGGCGTCGGCCAGCAGCTTCTTGTTGTAGAGCAGGCCGAGCGTGTCGGTCACCTGCGGCACCGCGTAGGTCTTGCCCTCGTACTTGGTGGAACCCAGCGGGCTGTCCAGGAAGTCGGCGGTGTCCTTGGCCAGGTCGGTGGCCGACAGGTCCTGGATCAGGCCGTTCTTGGCCAGCTGCGCGACCCAGGCCGCCTCGGAGCGCAGCACGTCGGGGCCCTGCCCGCCCTGCGCGGCCGTCTTGTAGTTGGCCAGCGCCTGGTCGAAGGACACCTGCTGCACGGTGACCGTGTAGCCGCCCTTCGTGGCGCAGTCCTTCGCCAGCTTCTCGAACACCGGGTGTTCGTTGGAGCCGCTGGTGTCCCAGAAGGTCACCTGTCCGCTGTCCTTGCCGGAACCGGCCGAGCCGCCACAGGCGGTGAGCACCAGCGCGCCGGCCACTCCGGCGGCCACGGCTGTCACGAGGGCTGTGCGTCGCATCGTTGCTGTCGTCCCCTCACACTGCAAGGATTTGCGCCAAGGTTGACGCGGATTTCATACCCGTGACCAGTGGCCGGTCAAGAGTGACCTGGTAACCAAGCCGTAACGGAGCAGCCGTTGGGCCGAAACGGGGGTGGAGCATTGCAAAAAATTTCCACCCGGTGCAGGCTGTTGCCCGACGTGCCGCCCGAGGAGGACCCGTGCCCGGACTTGCCGAGATCGCCAGGATCGCGGGGGTCAGCGTGTCGACGGTCAGCCGCGTGCTCAACCGCCGCGCCGGGGTCAACGAGGAGACCCGCCAACGGGTGCTCGCGGTGCTCACCGACCTGCCGTACACCCCGCGCGGGCTCGGCGCCCTGCAACGCACCGGCGTGATCGGGCTGCTCGTGCCGGAGCTGTCCAACCCGGTGTTCCCTGCCTTCGCCGAGGCGCTGGAGACCCGCGCCGCCCGCGCCGGCTACTCCTCGCTGCTGTGCAACACGCGCTCGGCCAACATGTGCGAGGAGGAGTACGTGCGCATGTTGCTGGCCAGGGGCGTGGAGGGCATGGTCTTCGTCTCGCCGGAGATCACCAACGTGGAGGTCCCGGTCGGCGAGGCACCGCGCCCCGGCTACTACACCAAGCTGCTCGACGACGGCGTGGAGATGGTGTTCATCAACGGGGCCACGCCCGCGCTGGACATCTCCGACGTGGCCGTGGACGAGCAGCTCGCGGGTTACCTGGCCACCCGGCACCTGGTGGAGCTGGGCCACCGCAGGATCGGCTTCGTCAGCGGGCCCTCCCGTTCGCTGCCCTCACGGCTCAAGCGCGCGGGCTGGTCGGCCGCGCTGGAGGAGGAGGGCTACGAGAGCGCCGACCGCTTCGTGGCGCACGGCCCATTCGACCCGGCGGGCGGTGCCGCCGCGCTGGGCCGGCTGCTGGACACGGTGGCGCCGACCGCGGTGATCTGCTCCTCCGACCAGATGGCCATCGGGGCGCTGAGCGAGGCGCACCGGCGCGGTCTGCGGGTGCCAGCCGAGCTGTCCGTGGTGGGCTTCGACGACATCCCGTTCGCCTCCTACTGTTCCCCCGCGCTGACCACGCTCGCCCAGCCGATCGAGCAGATGGCCGCGGCCGCGGTGGACGAGTTGTTGCAGCGGCTGGATCCGGACAGCCCACGACGGCGAGGCGGGTCCTACAGCCGGGTGTTCCGGCCAAGACTGGTGGTCAGGGAGTCGACGGGCCCTGCCGAGAGGTGCTGACTTGGTCTAGACCTACGACTGAATCGGAAAGATTCCCCTGACGTGCCCCGATGGTGCTTTCAGGGGGACACGCATCACCCTGGCTTCACCTATTGGTTCTGGACCGTTACGGTCACTCCATGGCGCGGTCTATGCATGTGCGACGCCCGGCGACGCTGGCCTCCCTCGCCGCTGAGCTGGGGGTTTCCCGGACCACGGTGTCCAACGCTTACAACCGGCCCGACCAGCTCTCACCAGAGCTGCGAAGGCGGGTGCTGGAGACCGCCCGGAGGCTGGGCTACCCCGGTCCGGACCCGGTGGCCCGGTCACTGCGAACCCGCAAAGCGGGCGCGGTCGGGCTGCTGCTGACCGAGAACCTGTCCTACGCCTTCCGCGACCCGGCGGCCATCGGCTTCCTGGAGGGCGTGGCGCTGGCCTGCGAGGACTCCGGTCAGGGCCTGCTGCTGGTGCCCGCCAGCCCGGAGCGCGAGGACGTGGCCGCCGTGCACCGCGCCGGGGTGGACGGGTTCATCGTGTACTCGGTGCCCGACGACGACCCGCACCTGGCCGCCGTGCTGGAGCGGCCGGTGCCCACCGTGGTCGTGGACCAGCCCGAACTGGACAACGTGGACCGGGTCGGCATCGACGACCGGGCCGCCGTCACGCAGATCGCGCAGCACCTGATCGAGCTGGGCCACCGGCGGATCGGCGTGGTGTGCATGCGGCTGGCCAGGGACCGCAACGACGGGTTCGTCACCGTGGACCGCCAGCACGCCGCGCACTTCCACGTGCAGCGCGCCCGCCTGGAGGCGCTGGCCACGGCGTTCGCGGCGGCCAACGTGGACTGGACGACCGTGCCCGTGGTGGAGCGGTTCGACCACAACACCGCCTGCGGCTCCTCCGCCGCCGCGCAGCTGCTGGACCGGGACCCGCACCTCACCGCGCTGATCTGCACCTCGGACATCCTCGCGCTCGGCGCGCTGGCCGAGGCCCGCCGCCGCGGCCTGCGCGTGCCCCAGGACCTGACGATCACCGGCTTCGACGGCATCCCCGAGGCCGAGCGGGCCGGGCTGACCACGGTGCGCCAGCCGGTGCTGGAGAAGGGCCGCGCGGCGGGCAAGCTGCTGGTCAACGCCGCCGACCACACCCGCCCGCGCACCGTCACGCTGAGCACCGAGCTGGTCATCGGCACCAGCTCCGCCGCACCCCGCATGAGCGAGGAGCGCTGGTTCGGCCCGTGACATGTCATGAAAGTGCGGTGGGTTCATGTGGTGGTTGCAATGGGGGGTTTGCCGGACAGTACCCGCTGGAGTGCTTCGGCGGGGGTGATCCAGCCCAGGGTCTTGCGGGGCCTGCCGTTGAGCAGGACCGCGACGCGTGCGAGGTCCTCCGCGGAGTGCGCGGACAGGTCGGTGCCCTTGGGGAAGTACTGGCGCAGCAGCCCGTTGGTGTTCTCATTCGAGCCACGTTGCCAGGGTGAGTGCGGGTCACAGAAGTAGATCGCCAGGTCGGTGGCCAGACTGATCTCGGCATGCCGGGCCATCTCCTTGCCCTGGTCCCAGGTCAACGACCGCCACAGGTGCGTGGGCAGGGACCGGATGGTCTCGATCATCCGGTCCCGCACCCGCGCCGCGTCATGCCCGTCGGGCAGGTGCAGCAGCAGGCAGTACCGGGTGGAACGCTCGACCAGAGTCCCGATCGCGGACCTGTTACCCCGCCCCAGGATCAGGTCACCCTCCCAATGCCCGGGCACCGCCCGGTCGGCGGCCTCGGCGGGACGTTCGGAGATACTGACCATGCCCGGGATCCGGCCCGCCCCCGAGACGGGCGCACCGCTGGCCCGGCGGGGGCGGCGTAGCGCCCGCCCGGTCCGCAGACACGCCGCCAGCTCACGGCGCAACGCGCCCCGGCCCTGGACGTAGATCGACTGGTAGATCGTCTCGTGCGACACCCGCATCTCCGGCCGGTCGGGAAAGGTCGTCTCCAGCGTGGCAGCGACCTGCTCCGGTGACCAACCCCGCTCCAGCCCGGCCTGGACCCAGCCCCGCAGGACCGGGTCGGAGGCCAGCCGCGCGACCTTGGGCCGCCGGGCCCGCGCCCTCGCGGCCCGCTCCGCGGCCACCGCCCGATACCCCCGCCGCCCACCGTTACGGCCGACCTCACGACTGACCGTGCAGGCCGGACGCCCCAGACCCGCCGCGATCCGGGCGAACGAGTCACCCGCGGCGATCCCGCGGGAGATCGCCTCCCGCTCGACCAACGACAGGAACCGGTTCGACAGTGGGCGGGGCGCGTTACCGATCACCCCGCCAGCCTGCCGGAACCACCGCCGCCCGGTCTCATGACTGACCCCGACCATCCCCGACGCGGGCCGGACCGCATGACCAGCCCGGACCACCTCCCAAAACCTCACCCGCACAGCGCGGGGTAGCTGGGCCCGTCCAGTCATCACAACTCCACTCGATCACAAGCAGTGTTGCAACCACCCCCTGAACCCAAGTGCCGTTTGCGACATCAGATGTCGCAAACGGCACTTTCATGACAATGACGTGGGGCTCAGGCGGGGAGCAGGCCGCTGACCGGCAGGCGGGGCGTGTGGCCGAGCTTGCCGAGCAGGGCGTTCGCCACGGCCAGGTCACCGCTGGTCGGCACCAGGCTGCGGCCGTCGGTGTGCGCGGGCAGCGTGTGCACGTGCTCCTCACCGGCGATGCCGAGCAGCTCGGTGACCCCGTGCAGGTGGCTCAGGCCCAGGCCGGGCAGCGAGCGCTGCTGGTCCACGGTGGTCAGCGGCAGGTGGGACAGGTCGGGGTGCACCAGGTGCTGCACGAGCGAGGTGTCCACCGGGCCCGCGGCGGTCAGGTCGGGCAGCGAGCGGCCCGTGTCGCCGACCTGGGGCAGCAGGTCGATCGGCATGTTCGGCACCACGGGCAGGTCCTGGGTGGGCACCCCGCTGATGGCGATCTTGCTCGGGTCCAGCGAGCGCTGACCGCCGGCCAGCTGCCCCAGCGCGGGCTTGGGCAGCTTCTGGTCGTTGAACTGGATGTTGCTCAGCGACAGGCCGTCGGACAGCGTGGGCAGGTCACGCGGCTGGCCCGCGGCGGGCAGGCCGGTCAGCTTGGACAGGTCCCCGCCGTTGAGGTGCAGGTTGCTCAGCGACAGCCCGTCGCCCAGGCCCGGCACCGGCAGGGCGCGCTGGTGCTGGCCGATCGGCATGGTCGGCAGGTGGATGTCGGTGGTGCCGGGCAGCGGCGGCAGGCCCTTCTGCTCGACGATCTTGGCGACCTTGCCCACGGTGGGCAGCAGGCCGGTCGGGTCGCCCAGCGGGGTGCTCGCGGCCGAGGCGGTACCCGCGGCGAGGGTCAGCACACTGCCGGCGAGCAGGGCGGCCGGAATTCCGCGTCGCAACCAGGTACGCATGGAAATATCTCCTTCGGGGATTCCCAGAGCGGGGATGAGCAATTCGGGGCGCAGATCACCCCGAGCGGGAAGGGAATTGTTCGAAACGGACAGCCGCACGCGGCGGCCTGCCGTGGAAATCAGTCGGGCGTGACGCCCGGCTGGCGGCCGGTGGCCGCGGGAACGCGCTGACCGAATGCGCTGACCGGACGGGTGATACCCGCACCGGAAATGACCGACGGCCCCTCGTTGAGGCAGCAGCCGGTGGGACCGCCCTGGCCGTCGTGGCCGCAGGAGCTGCCCGGCAGCGGGACGGTGGGCAACGCGGTGGGACCGTGCCCCGGATCGGGCTGTCCCGGGTGCACGGGCGCTGAGCTGGCGGACTGGCGCTGGTCGACGGCTGCCACCGTCATCGGCGCCGGTCGCGTCGCGGTGGGCGCCACCGCGACGGGTGCGAGCTCGGCGGACCGCTCCGCCCTGCTGGGGGACTGCTCGTGCGCCGGTGCGGCCGCCTGGGCGGGGGCGGGCACCGGCCTGTGCTCAACGATTCGGGAGAGCTGCTGGTCGACGGAGACGATCGGACTGACCAGACGGTCCGCGCCGACCTGGATCCCGGGGACGACCGGCGCCGTCGGCAGCACGTGCGTGCCTGCCAGCAGCGGGTGGGCGTCCAGCGCGCTGAGCGCGCCGTCGAGCACTGCCGCGACCGAGCCGGTGGCGGGCTGGTCCGGCACCGGCGCCGCGGACGCGGGCGCCGAGGTCAGTAGCCAGGCCAGCGCGGTTCCCGCGAACGCACCGCCGAGCACGGCGACAGCACGCCACAGCAGAGGCCGGAATCGGCCCGCTCCCGTGTTCGGCTGCCTGTCCATGACCGGTAATGGGTTCCTCTCGAACGGCTGTCCGTACGCTGACACCGTATCCGATCGACCCTCGCAATTCTAAGGCGCAGCCACGACACAATCGGGGGAATCAGGTGAGTTTGAACGGCGTGGGTTCACTGGTCAGCTTACCGAGCTTGCCGACCACCACGTAATCACCGCTGGGCACCCGCGCACCGCTGGGCGCACATTGTGGTGCCGAGGTGAGTCCGGCCCAGGCAATGCTGTAGGTGGCCTGCTCCCCCGGTTGCAGCAGCCGCGACTCGGGCGGTGGCTCGTAGTAGCAGTCGGCGCTGGACCACAGCCGCGTCTTGTTGTCCCCGGTGAGCACCACCAGCTCGCGCAGCTTGCGGCTGAGGTCCCGGTTGCAGGCGAGCTTGCCGCTGTTGGTGATCACCAGCGTGAGCAGCGGGGCCTGGCCGACCCGGTAGCTGGGCTGGGCCACCCGCGCGCTGACCGCGACGGACTCGTCCGGGCACGGGCCGGGCGGCGGCGGGCTGGTCGTGGTCGGCGGGGCGCTGCTGGTGGTCGTCGGCGCCGGGGACGGGGAGGGCGAGGCCGAGGAGGACCCGCCCGCGGGCACGATCGTGCCGCTGGTGGGCGGTGAGGAGGAGCTGGTCGAGGCGGGGCGCTGGTCGGCGACCGCGCGCGGGTCGGCGGGGCTGCCCCCGCTGACCCAGGTGGACACCCCGATCGCGAGCAACACGACCAGCAGCACCGAGCTGCCGAGCGCGATCGCACGGCGGCGGCGGTAGACCGAAGCCGGGAGCGGACCGGTTGGCTCGACCATGCGCCGACCGTAACGCCGGGGTGGCATCCGGCGACGGAGGGCGACGGTCACCCGATCCGGTTGTGTCGCTGCTCAACAACCCCTTTTCACAGCGGCTGCGAACAGGTGAAATCAAGGTGCCCACTGCTGACCTGGGGCCAGAGAGGTGGACATGACCGCAATCGATGAACTGCTCGCGCGCAACACCCAACTCGTCGACCGCACCGCGGGCGACCGGTCCACGGCGGTGCCTTCGCTGCACATCGCCGTGCTGACCTGCATGGACGCCCGGATCCGCGTGTTCGAACTGTTCGGCCTGAAGCAGGGCGAGGCGCACGTGCTGCGCAACGCGGGCGGGGTGGTCACCGACGACGTGATCCGCTCGCTCGCGCTGAGCCAGCGCGCGCTGGGCACCCGCGAGGTGCTGCTGGTGCACCACACCCAGTGCGGCCTGTCGATGACCACCGAGGACTCGTTCAAGGACGAGCTGGAGTCGGACACCGGACTGCGGCCGACCTGGTCGGTCGAGGCGTTCCGCGAGGTCAAGGACAGCGTGCGGACCTCGATGAACCGGCTGCGGCACAGCGTGTTCCTGCCGCACAAGGACAACATCCGCGGCTTCGTCTACGACGTGCACACCGGTGCCCTGCACGAGGTGGTCTGAACCCGGCTGGGACAATCGGCGGCGATGCCTGCCGCCGACGTGTTACTGAGCTGGTTCGACCGCACCGCCCGCGACCTGCCGTGGCGGGATCCCGACTGCTCCGGCTGGGGTGTGCTGGTCAGCGAGATCATGCTCCAGCAGACCCCGGTCTCCCGCGTGGAGCCGATCTGGCGGGAGTGGCTGGCCCGCTGGCCGGTGCCCTCCGCGCTGGCCGCTTCCAGCCAGGGCGAGGTCGTCCGGGCCTGGGGCAAGCTCGGCTACCCGAGGCGCGCGCTGCGGCTGCACGAGGCCGCGGGCGTGATCGCCGCCGAGCACGGGGACGTGGTGCCCGCCGACATCGACACCCTGCTCGGCCTGCCCGGCATCGGCGCGTACACGGCCCGTGCCGTGGCCGCCTTCGCCTACGGCCAGCGCTGCCCGGTGGTCGACACCAACGTGCGCCGGGTCGTGGCCAGGGCCGTGCACGGCGCCGGTGACGCCGGGCCGCCCGCCACCACGCGGGACATGGCCGATGTCGCCAAGCTGCTGCCCGAGCAGGACGCGGTCGCCGCCAAGTACTCCGCGGCGCTGATGGAGCTGGGCGCGCTGGTCTGCACCGCGCGCAACCCGCAGTGCGCCGACTGCCCCGTGTACGACACCTGCGCCTGGCAACTGGCCGGGCGGCCCGCCTACACCGGACCGGTCAAGGCGGTGCAGAAGTTCGCCGGTACCGACCGCCAGGTGCGCGGCCGGCTGCTGGACGTGCTGCGCGGCGCCACCGGCCCCGTCACCCGCGGCCAGCTCGACGCCGCCTGGTCGGAGGCGGGTCAACGGGACCGCTGCCTGGACTCGCTGCTGGTGGACGGGCTCGTCGAGCAGACCGACAGCGGGCTGTTCGCCCTACCGGGTGAGCACTGACGCCTCGCGGTGCCGCCCCGGCGGGTACCCCGCACCCTGGTGGGCATGGCGACCTGCGATGTCTGCGGCAACGACTACTGGATGGCCTTCGAGATCCGGACCGTCACCGGCGAGAGCCACTGGTTCGACTCCTTCGAGTGCGCGATGGAGAAGCTCGCGCCCCGCTGCGAGCGGTGCAACTGCCGGATCGTCGGCCACGGGGTCGAGGTGGAGGGCATGTTCTACTGCTGCGCCCACTGCGCGCGGCAGGTGACCGAGCTGGGCAACCAGATCCGCGACGCGGTCGGGGCCCTGCCCGGTTGACACTGCCCGGTTAACACTGCCCGGCTGACCCTGCACAATGCGGGGTCATGGCGCAGGCCCTCCAGTTCTTCTTCGACGGCGAGGCGGACACCGCCGTGCGCTCCCTGTGGCAGCGGCTGGACCGGGCCGGTGTGCCCAGTCTGGCCACCCGCGGCCACCGGCGGCACCGCCCGCAGGTCACCTTCGCCCTCGGCAGCGCCTTCACCCGGCAGACCCGCGCCGAGCTCACCAGCGAACTGGGCCTGCTCGCCCTGCCCTCGGTGTGGCTGCACACCCTCGGCACCTTCCCCACCACCGACAACGGGCTCGTGCTCAGCGCCGTGGTGGACACCGAGCTGCTCGCCGTGCACTCCGCCGTGCACGACGTGCTCGCCAAGAAGGTCAAGCACCCCTCCGCGTACTACATGCCCGGTTCCTGGGTGCCGCACTGCCTGCTCGCCCAGGAGCTCGACACGCCCGCGCTGGCCGCCGGGTTCGCCGCCCTGCACCCGGTGGAACCGATCCGCGCCCGGCTCACCGAGGTCGGCATCACCGACACGGCCACCGGCGAGGTGGACGTGCTGGTGACCCGGTGAGTGCCCAGCGGTGCCGTGAAGGTGGCTTTCACTGCGTCCAGCGCAGTGAAAGCCACTTTCACGGCGGCAAGTCGCCCGCGGCTCAGTCCAGCACCGAGGACAGGAAGGCCTCCACGGCGCCGCGGTAGACCTGCGGGGCGTCCACGTGCACGAGGTGGCCCGCGCCGGGCACGAGCAAGTGCTGGGCCCCGTGCACGCGGCGGGCGATCTCGGCCTGCTGCCCGGCGGGCATGGCGGTGTGCTCGGCCTCGATCACCAGCAGCGGGCAGCGGATGCGTTCCACGAGCGGCCAGTAGTCGCGCTCGCCCCACTGCTCGGCGATGCCGTACAGGTCCGCCAGGTCGGCGATCAGGTGGTAGCCGTCGGCCCGCTCCTCCACGCACTCGACGAAGTAGTCGCCGACCGGCCCGAAGAACTGGCGGACGTGGGCGAGGGACTGGAAGGGCACGGGCCAGGTGGCGAAGTGGTCCCGCCACGGCGCTGCGGTGCGGCCACGCTGATCAGGGGCGATGTCCTCGACCACGACCGCGCGGACCAGCTCCGGTCGGGTGGCGGCGAGCACCATGGCGTGCAGCCCGCCCATGGAGTGGCCGATCACCACGGCGGGTCCCAGCCCGGCGCGCTCGATCGCCTCGGCGGCGTCGGCAGCGAAGTCCTCGGTCTGCCAGCCGCCACCGCGGTGCGGGCTGCGGCCGTGCCCACGTGCGTCGAGACCGGCGACACGCCCGTACGCGGTGAGCCAGCGGGACACCGGCCACCACGTCGTCGCACGGCCCATCAGCCCGTGCAGCAACAGGATTCCCGGCCCGCTGCCGCCGAACTCCACGAGGTCAAACACGCACCACTCATATCACCTGGTAAACCAGGCCGCATGCAGGTTCAACGGGTGGTGGCGGCGCTGGCGGCCCTGGTCGTGTTGTCCGGGTGCGGTCAGCCCCCGGAGTCCAGACCGCCGAGAACGGTCGGCGCGGCGGGCACGGCGAGCAGCGGGGACCCGTACTACCCGGACAGCGGCAACAGCGGCTACCTGGCCACCAAGTACGAGGTGTCGATCAGCTACGACCCGGCCTCGCGCCACCTGGACGGCGACACCGTGGTCACCGCGAAGGCCGTGCAGAACCTGAGCGAGCTGAGCCTGGACCTGGACGGCCTGGACGTGCGCTCGGTGCTGCTGGACGGCAGGAAGGCCGAGTTCGGCCGTTCCGGCGGGCACAAGCTGGTGGTCAAGCCCGCCGAGGCGGTCGCGGAGAACACGACCTTCACGGTGCAGGTCCGCTACGAGGGCACGCCCGCCCCGGTGACCACCGGCAGGAACGTGGAGGGTTGGCAGGTCTCGGCCACCGGCGGGGCGTTCGCGGCGGGCGAGCCGCATTCGGCCTCGACCTGGTTCCCGGTCAACGACACGCCCGCCAACAAGGCGCCGTTCCACCTCGCGGCACGGGTCCCGGACGGCTGGAGCGCGATCTCGGTGGGCCGTGAGGGCAGGACGGAGAGCAAGGACGGCTGGACCACCTACCGCTGGGACGAGGCCACGCCGATCGCGCCGTACCTGACCACCGTGGCCATCGACAAATGGGCGGTCGAGCGCGGGCAACTGGCCGACGGCACACCGGTGGTCAGCGCCTTCGCCCCCGGTGCGGAGGACAAGAAGCCGCTGGCCGCACGGCTGCCGGAGATCCTGGACTTCCTGGCGTCCAAGTTCGGCAAGTACCCGCAGGACGCGGCGGGCGGCATCTTCCTCGCCGACGCGCTGTCCTTCTCGCTGGAGACGCAGACCAGACCCACCTACGCCAAGTGGACCGACCTCACCACCACCGTGCACGAGAACGCGCACCAGTGGTGGGGCGACTCGGTGTCGGTGGACAAGTGGAAGGACGTCTGCCTCAACGAGTGCTTCGCCAGCTACGCGCAATGGCTCTGGGACGAGGCCAAACAGGGCGTCAACCTGGACCAGCGTTACCGGGACACGGTGCGCAAGCACAGCGGTGACACCAAGTTCTGGGGCGGCAAGCTGTACGACATGGGCGCTGGCAACGAGTTCGGCGCGGTCTACGACAAGGGCCCCATGGCGTTGCACGCCCTGCGCAGGCTGATCGGCGAGGACGCGTTCAACGCCGTGCTGAAGGGCTGGCCCGCGCTGCACCGCGAGGGCAACGCCTCCTGGACCCAGTTCGAGGACTATGCCACCAAGACCAGTGGCAGGGACCTGACCGGCTTCTTCGGCGCGTGGTTCCGGGGCACGGTTGTACCGCCGGAGCAGTACCTGCTGCCGGGTTCCCTCCGTTCGTAGCTTGTCGGGCGATGTCGTGCATCGGTAGCAACGTGAGCATGAATCAATGGAGTCGGTCCCTGCTCACGGCCGTGGCCGTGACGACAACCGTCCTGCTCACCGGCGGGGTCGCCGCGGCCAGCCCGCCCAGCGCGGGTACGCCGGGTGCACCTGGTGCGGGTGACCCGTACTACCCGACCGACGGCAACGGCGGCTACGAGGTCAGCGACTACCACGTCTCGATCAGCTATGACCCGGTTAGCCACCACCTGGACGGCGACACCGTGGTCACCGCCGAGGCCACCCAGGACCTGAGCAGCTTCAACCTGGACCTCAACGGGCTCACCGTGCGCTCGGTGACCGTCAACGGCGCACCGGCCGCCTTCACCAGGACCGGCGACCACGAGTTGGTGATCACGCCCAAGCGCACGCTGCGCGAGGGCGCCGAGATCCGCACCGAGGTCCGCTACGACGGGACGCCCGCGCCGATCAAGGATCCCCGGCTGGGCAACAACGGCTGGCAGTTCTCCAGCACCGGTGGCGCCTTCGCCGCTGGCGAGCCGCATTCCGCCTCCACCTGGTACCCGGTGAACGACACGCCGACCAACAAGGCCAGCTTCCACTTGTCCGCCCGGGTGCCCGACGGCTGGAGCGTGATCTCCAACGGGCTGGAGCGCGGGTCGAGCAGCAAGGACGGCTGGACCACCTTCCGCTGGGCGGAGCCGAACCCGATCGCCTCGTACCTGACCACGGTGGCCATCGACAAGTGGACCTTCGAGCGGTCGAAGCTGGCCGACGGCACCCCGCTGGTCAACGCCTACGCACCCGGCGCGGAGAACAAGAAGGAGATCGAGGCGCGGCTGCCGGAGATCCTGGACTTCCTGTCCTCGAAGTTCGGCAGGTACCCGCAGGTGGCCGCGGGCGGCATCTTCCTGGCCGACCACATCGGCTTCTCGCTGGAGACCCAGACCAGGCCCACCTACGCGCAGTGGACCGATCTCGACACGATCGTGCACGAGAACGCGCACCAGTGGTGGGGCGACTCGGTGTCGGTGGACAAGTGGAAGGACGTCTGCCTCAACGAGTGCTTCGCCAGCTACGCCACCTGGCTGTGGGACGAGGCCAAGAACAAGGTCAACCTGGACGACCAGTACCGCGAGCGGGTGGCCTCGCTGCGCAACTCCCCGTCGTTCTGGGCGGGCAAGCTCTACGACATGGGGCCTGGCAACGAGTTCACCTCGGTGTACTCGAAGGGCCCGATGGCGCTGCACGCCCTGCGCAGGCAGATCGGTGAGCGCGCGTTCGACACCGTGCTCAAGCGCTGGCAGGTGCAGCACCGCGAGGAGAACGGCTCCTGGACCCAGTTCGAGCAGTTGGTGCAGCGGGTGTCCGGGCAGGACCTGCGCGGCTTCTTCGACGCCTGGTTCCACGGCGCGACGATCCCTGCCGACAGGTACCTGTTCCCCGGGGCGTTGCACGCCTGATCCGGTGAGCGCGGGCGGCCCACCCCTGCGGGGCCGCCCGCACGGCCCCCAGCATGCGCTCGTCCTTGCGCGGCAACCATGTCACGCAGGTGCGACCTTGCCGCGTGCCGGGGCAGCGGTCAGGATTTCCGGCAAACCGTTCTGCCCACAGGCATTCCGGAGTCGGGACCTGGAGCAGTGACGAGCGCATTCCTGGGGGACCAACAGCAGGCATCGCGGCCAAGCGGCTGATCGACGCGACGCGGGCGGACACCGCGGCCCGCCTGGACACGGCCCAGCCAGGTGTTCAAGGACGCGGTGAACTCCATGTGGGACCTCTGCAGGAGCTGACGGTCGACCGGTGGCCGCCCCGGGGTGCGGGACGGCCACCGCCACCGATCAGCGCGACCAGAGGTCGTGGTTGCCCGCGAGCAGGATCCGGCCGTCGGAGAGCCGGGTCGCGGCCAGCGGCACATCGGTGCAGCCGAGGTCGGCGGCGACCCAGCCGCCCGCGCCGTCGCCGGTCCACGCCGTGCCACAGGAGCCGGAACTTCCTGCCACCACGGGGTTTCCGGCCGAATCCGTGGTCAGGGCCGAGAGCTGGGCGGTGCCGAACGCGCTGGCGTCGGCGGCGGCCCACCGGGTGCCGTCGGTGCTGGTGAGCACGGCGGGCGCGCTGCCGGTGCCGATGGCGAGCCAGCCCGCTGCGGTCCTGGCCACCGCGACCACCCTGGACACCGTGACCGTTTCGTCCATTGTGGACTGTTGCCAGGACTGGCCGGAATCCGTTGAGTACCAGAACACCCCGGTGCTGCCCGCGGCGACGATCGTGGTGCCGTCGACGGCGAGCCCGGTGATCGAGGCGGCCGCGGTGTCGGTGGGCAGCGCGACCTGGGTCAGGGTCGTGCCGTTGTCGGTGGAGGTCCACACCGCGGAATGCTGCGTGCCGCTCACCGAGCGGTCACCGGCGATCACCAGCGTCTGCCCGGCGCGGACCACGGCGTTGAAGTCCTCGTGCTGACCGTCCGGCGCGGGGAAGGTGGTCGGCGGGCTCACGACTGCGTTGGCGGACCTGCGGTCCAGGAAGCCCTCGGTGAAGTACCCGTCCCCGGTCAGCCGGTGCGAGCCGACGCCGAGCACGGAGCCATCCTCGAGCACGACCCCGTCCCTGAGGGTGAAGTAGTCGGGGTGCGAGCCGTTGTCGTTGGTGGGCACGGGCGGCTTGGGCGAGAGCGCGAGGCTCGTACAGTCCGGCCCGCCTGCCCAGTAGACCGGGACGGTCCGGTAGCCGTTGTCGTAACCGCCGAGGGCGTCGGCACAGGTGCCGACCGGGATCAGCCGCCGCAGACCCGCGGTGGACGGGATCCAGTTCGTGACCGAAGCGGTCGCCACGGCACCCGGGTGGGCGGTGAACCCGGGGTCCGCGAACGCCTCGGTCTGCGCCGCGACCAGACCGGCCGCGGCGAGCAGCGCCACGAGGGCGCCGCGCACGTGAGTTCTCTTCACGCCCTGAGCGTGCAGGAGAAAACCCTTGTCCGCACTGGGTTTTCCGCAACTCGTGGCCCCTTGAACAGGGCAAATGCCCTAACTGATGACAGCGGCGACGAACTGGCTCAGCACCGCCCTGTGGTCCGTGCCCGGCACCGTGAACGCCTCGAAGGTGTCCACCGGGCAGCGCTTGTCCACCAGCACGTGGTCCAGCGGCAGCAGCACGGGCGGCCACTGCCGGTTGGCGGGCCAGGTCGGCACGAGCCCGGCGCCCGCCTGGGTCGCGGCGTCCACGTAGTTGCCGGACAGCAGCCTGCGCAGGCCCGCGTGGTCGAGGGTGGCGTTGAAGTCACCGGCCAGCACCCTGGCCACGCCCGACCCGGTGTCGGGCAGCCCGGCCAGTTCACGCTTCCAGGTGTCGGCACTGGGGTTGTCGGTGGGCGGCAGGGTGTGCACGGCCAGCACCTCGACCTTGCGCCCCTGCGGCAGCGACACCGTGGCCGACACCTGTGGGAACGTCGCGGGCAGCGCGGGCGACCCGGCCTCCAGCGGGTAGCGGGAGGCGATGCCCGAGCCCCGTGGGCCGTCCTCGGGCTGGAACGTGCGGTTGGGCAGCTCATCTGCCAGCCCGGCCGCGTCCAGTGCCGTGACGGCCTGCGGGGTCAGCTCCTGCAAGCTCAGCACGTCGACCTTGTGGTCACGCACCAGGCGCACCACCGACTCGGCATCGGCGCTGCCCTGTGACAGGTCCAGGCTGAGCACCCGCACCGTGGGCCCCACACCCATCGGCCGGGCCGCGGAGAAGGCACGGGGCAGCACCGCGGCGCCCAGGCAGGCCGTGAACGCGAGCAGCACCGCCATCAGCGCCCAGCGGCGCAGCAGCAGGGCGAGCAGGACGAGCAGTGCGCCGCCCGCGGCCACGTACGGCGTGCCCGCGAGCACCACGGTCAGGTAGTAGTCCCCGTCGATGCCCAGCAGCCGGATGCCCACCACGGCGATGACCACGGCGGCGGCCAGCACGAGCAGGAAGGTCATCAGACCGCTGCGGCTGCGCGGCTGGTCGTACTGCGAAGCGGCCCCCATGAGATCCATTGAACACGGTCGCGGGGTGCTCGGGTCGCCCGCTGGACTCGCACACCGCGACTCCCGCTCTCCAGCACGCGAGTCCCGCGCTGAGGCGCGTGAGTCCCGCTCTGAGGGCGACGAGTCCCGCTCTGGTGCTGCTCGGGTTCGCCCGCTGGAAAGACGCGGGCTCTCCCCGAGCGGGCTTGGGCGTTCGCTGGGGACGGCTCTGCCCGCTTCACTCTCTGCGATCCTCCGGATCGCGGCGTCTTCGCTCTGATCCGGTCTCTTCCCTTGTCCCACGATGATCACTGGAAAGAAGTGATCATCGTGGGCCCGCGGTCCAGAGACCGGCGCGAAGACGCGGGCCCGCGGTCAAGAGACGCGGGAAGGGCGGCTCCCGTGATCGGGAACCGCCCTTCCGTCCAGTCAACTCAGGCCGACTGCTCGCCCTCGCCCTCGATCGGGGCGGCCAGGTCCACCGGGGGCGCGTCGGGCACCCGCTGCGGCTTGGCCTCGCCGCGGAACACGAAGTGGGCCCTGTCGTCCGAGCCCTCCCCGTCCCAGCCCTCGACGTCGGTGATCACGATCTGGCCGGGCTGCAGCTCCCCGAACAGGATCTTCTCCGACAGCTGGTCCTCGATCTCGCGCTGGATCGTCCTGCGCAGCGGCCGGGCGCCCAGCACCGGGTCGAACCCGCGCCTGGCCAGCAGCTGCTTGGCCAGCGGGGTGAGCTCCAGCGCCATGTCCTTGTTCTTCAGCTGCGTCTCGACGCGGGCGATCATCAGATCCACCATCTGGATGATCTCGTCCTGGGTGAGCTGGTGGAAGACGATGATGTCGTCGATGCGGTTGAGGAACTCGGGACGGAAGTGCTTCTTGAGCTCGTCGTTGACCTTCTGCTTCATGCGCTCGTAGTTCGAGCCCTGCTCCCCGCCACCGGCGAAGCCCAGGCCGACCGCCTTGGAGATGTCCTGCGTGCCCAGGTTGGAGGTAAAGATGATCACGGTGTTCTTGAAGTCCACCGTGCGGCCCTGACCGTCGGTCAGGCGGCCGTCCTCCAGCACCTGGAGCAGCGTGTTGTACACCTCCTGGTGCGCCTTCTCGATCTCGTCGAAGAGCACCACGGAGAACGGCTTGCGACGCACCTTCTCGGTGAGCTGGCCGCCCTCCTCGTAGCCCACGTAGCCGGGAGGGGCACCGAACAGCCGCGAGGCGGTGTAGCGGTCGTGGAACTCACCCATGTCGATCTGGATGAGCGCGTCGTCCTCGCCGAACAGGAAGTTCGCCAGTGCCTTGGACAGCTCGGTCTTACCGACACCGGAGGGACCGGCGAAGATGAACGAGCCGGAGGGGCGCTTGGGGTCCTTCAGACCGGCACGGGTGCGGCGGATGGCCTTGGAGACGGCCTTGACGGCCTCGACCTGCCCGATGATCCGCTTGTGGACCTCGTCCTCCATGCGGAGCAGGCGGGTGGTCTCCTCCTCGGTGAGCTTGAACACCGGGATGCCGGTCCAGTTGGCCAGCACCTCCGCGATCTGCTCCTCGTCGACCTCGGCGACCACGTCCAGGTCGCCGTCCTTCCACTGCTTCTCCCGCTCGGCCTTCTGGGCCAGCAGCTGCTTCTCCTGGTCGCGCAGCTTGGCGGCCCGCTCGAAGTCCTGCGCGTCTATCGCGGACTCCTTGTCCCGGCGCACGTCGGCGATCTTCTCGTCGAACTCGCGCAGGTCCGGCGGCGCGGTCATCCTGCGGATGCGCATCCGGGCACCGGCCTCGTCGATCAGGTCGATCGCCTTGTCCGGCAGGAAGCGGTCGTTGATGTACCGGTCGGCCAGGGTGGCCGCCTGCACCAGCGCACCGTCGGTGATCGAGACGCGGTGGTGCGCCTCGTACCGGTCGCGCAGACCCTTGAGGATCTCGATGGTGTGCTCCAGCGAGGGCTCACCGACCTGGATCGGCTGGAAGCGGCGCTCCAGCGCGGGGTCCTTCTCGACGTGCTTGCGGTACTCGTCGAGGGTGGTGGCACCGATGGTCTGCAGCTCACCCCGGGCCAGCATGGGCTTGAGGATGCTGGCGGCGTCGATGGCGCCCTCGGCGGCACCGGCCCCGACCAGGGTGTGGATCTCGTCGATGAACAGGATGATGTCGCCGCGGGTGCGGATCTCCTTGAGCACCTTCTTCAGGCGCTCCTCGAAGTCACCGCGGTACCGCGAGCCAGCGACCAGCGAGCCCAGGTCAAGCGTGTAGAGCTGCTTGTCCTTGAGCGTCTCGGGCACCTCACCCTTGACGACCATCTGGGCCAGGCCCTCGACGACGGCGGTCTTGCCGACGCCGGGCTCGCCGATGAGCACCGGGTTGTTCTTGGTGCGCCGCGACAGCACCTGCATGACCCGCTCGATCTCCTTGGCCCGGCCGATGACCGGGTCGAGCTTGCCCTCGCGGGCACTGGCCGTGAGGTTGCGACCGAACTGGTCGAGCACCAGCGAGGACGAGGGGGTGCCCTCGCCGCGGCCACCGGTCTCAGCGGGCTCCTTGCCCTGGTACCCGGAGAGCAGCTGGAGAACCTGCTGGCGGACCCGGTTGAGGTCGGCCCCCAGCTTCACCAGGACCTGGGCCGCGACGCCCTCGCCCTCGCGGATCAGCCCGAGCAGGATGTGCTCGGTGCCGATGTAGTTGTGGCCGAGCTGGAGCGCCTCGCGGAGCGAGAGCTCCAGCACCTTCTTGGCACGCGGGGTGAACGGGATGTGCCCGCTCGGTGCCTGCTGGCCCTGACCGATGATCTCTTCGACCTGCTGGCGCACGCCCTCCAGGGCGATGCCCAGCGACTCAAGCGCCTTGGCGGCGACACCCTCACCCTCGTGGATCAACCCCAGGAGGATGTGCTCGGTGCCGATGTAGTTGTGGTTGAGCATCCTGGCCTCTTCCTGGGCCAGGACGACCACCCGCCTCGCGCGGTCGGTGAACCTCTCGAACATATGCACTCCCTGACAGCTGCGCCGGCGGTCCTCCACCCACCTTGTAGTGCACCTCGGTGGGGTCAGCACCTCACTGACCACTGTAGTGGGCGGACCTGTAGCGCTCAGTGCCGCTTGCAGCTGGAGACCCTGCGGGTGTCCTGACACACGACACAACGTGAGTTCTGCCAGGCAGATTCCCACTGTCCGCTGAGCGCGAACAAGCCACCATTCGTCGAATCCGGACCAGTGGCCGGGTGACGTGTGGACTCCGAAGGTAAGGTTAGGCAAGCCTGAAACCCGGCTCCTGGGGGTGTGGATGACCTCGTTCGCGGAGGTGCGCGGCGCCGTCGCGACCCTGGCCGACTCCCTCAAGCATGTGAGTCCGGTCACCACATGGGCTGAAATCCGGTTCGGACTGCCCGAGTGTCCCCCGGATGAGTGGTGGACCTGCTCGGACCTGCTCGCCGAGCCCGCCCGCTTCGACCACTGGCGGTCCGAGCTGGCCAGGTGGTTGGAGGACCGGTACGGGGACGCGCCCGAGCGGACCACCGCGGGCTACGTGCTGGGCTGGTACCTGCTGGTGCCCGGCTACGCCGCGGGCCTGCTGTTCCACGCGGCCCGGCGGGTGCCCTCGCTGCGGCCCGCCGACCTGGCGTTCCAGCTCGGCGAGGACCGGCCCCACCCGGTGGGCATAGCCCTGCTGAGCAGCGAGTTCGCCTGCCTGCCAGAGGACCCGGGCGCGGATCTGCCCGAGGCCACCGCCGTGCGCGACGAGCAGGCCCTCGCGGAGTTGCTGCGGGCCCGGTTCACCGCGCACGCCAACCAGTTCGTGCAGGCGTTCGGGCCGACCACGCGGTTCGGCAGGCGAACCCTGTGGGCCGCGGCCACCGACGCACTGGACAAGGCGGCCTGGATGGCGGGCAAGGCGCTGGGCGACGAGGCCGCGGGCGTGGCCGACTCGGCGCTGCTGCTCCCGGCGCGGATGGCCCCGTTCACCTCGGGGTCCACGCTGCGCCAGGAGCCCGGCGGCTGGACCCGTGACCGCCAGAGCTGCTGCTTCCACTACGCCATAGCCCCAGGTCAACCCGTGTGCTCGACCTGCCCCCGCGCACCCCGCTGACCCGGCGAGTCCCGCCCAGCCGACCGCGAGTCCCGCTCAGGCGACCGCGAGTCCCGCTCAGGCCAGCTTCGCGGCGAGCACCGAGCGGTGCGTGGCGATGGCCTCCGCGTGCCGCTTGCGGCCGTCCTCGGTGAGCTCCACGTAGATACCGCGCCGGTCCGTGGCGCACATCGCGCGGCTGACCAGCCCCTCGGCCTCCATGCGGGCGACCACCCGGGACAGCGCGCTCTGGCTCAGGTGCACGCTCGCGCCCAGCTCCTGCATGCGCAGCGCGGGCTTGTCGCAGGGCGACTCGGCGAGGTGGTCCAGCACCTCGAACTCGCTGGCCCCGAGCTCGTGACCGTCTCTGAGCGCCTTGTCCAGCGCACACCACGTGTGGTGGTAGCGGCTCAACAGGTCACGCCAGCCCGCGACGAGCTCATCCTCGGTCACGTCCGCATCCTAGCATGCAGCGTCATAAGTTTCCATCACATTAAATGCTCTTGCATTAGATGCAGTTGCATGTAGATTGTGCACCCGTGACCACAACGGCAACACCTGTCCACGCTCCCGCCGCCACGGAGACGACACGCTGGTCCGCTCGTACCTGGGGGGCTCTGTTCCTGCTCTGCGGAGTGCTCTTCCTCGACGGGCTCGACGTGTCGATGGTCGGCGTCGCACTCCCCTCGATCGGCACCGAACTGGGCATGACCACCTCCTCACTCCAGTGGGTGGTCAGCGGCTACGTGCTCGGCTACGGCGGCTTCCTGCTGCTCGGCGGGCGCACCGCCGACCTGCTCGGCAGGCGCTCCGTACTGCTCGTCGCGCTCGGCGTGTTCGCGTTCGCGTCCCTGCTCGGCGGCATCGTCGACGACCCGGCCCTGCTCATCGCGGCCCGGTTCATCAAGGGCGTCAGCGCGGCCTTCACCGCACCCGCCGGCCTGTCGATCATCACCACGACCTTCGCCGAGGGCCCCGAGCGCAACCGCGCGCTGAGCATCTACACGGCCTTCGGCGCCAGCGGCTTCTCCTCCGGCCTGATCCTCGGCGGGCTGATGACCGAGGTCGGCTGGCGCTGGACCTTCCTGCTGCCCGTGCCGGTGGCCCTGGTCGTGCTGGCCCTGGGCGTCAAGCTGATCCCGAACCACCCGCGCCCCGACGTCGCCCACCGCGGCTACGACGTCGGCGGGGCGGTCACCAGCACCGCGGCCCTGCTGCTGCTGGTCTACACGGTCGTGTCCGCACCGGAGGCGGGCTGGACCTCACCGCGCACCCTGGGCTCGTTCGCGCTGGTGATCGCGCTGGCCGTGGCCTTCGTGCTGGTCGAGCGCAGGGTCGCGCACCCGCTGCTGCGCCTGGGCATCCTGCGCAACCGCAACGTGCTGGCCGCCAACCTGTCCGCGATGGCCGTGTTCGGCTCCTACATCGGCTTCCAGTTCATCGGCACCATGTACATGCAGTCCCTGCTCGGCTGGTCCCCGCTCGGCATGGCGCTGGCCTTCCTGCCCGCCGGGCTGATCGTGGCCTTCGGCGGGCCGCGCACCGGGGCCCTGGTCAACCGATTCGGCGCGGGCCGCGTGGTGCTCGCCGGGCTGGTGGCGTTCGTCCTCGGCTACGCCCTGTACCTGCGGATCGGCCTGGTGCCGGACTACCCCGCGGTGATCCTGCCCAGCATGTTGCTGATCGGCCTGGGATTCGCGCTGGCCTTCCCGGCGCTGAACATCCAGGCGACCACGGGCGTGCACGACGAGGAGCAGGGACTCGCCTCCGGCCTGGTGCAGACCTCGTTCCAGATCGGCGGGGCGATCAACCTGGCGGTGGTGACGGCCGTGATCACGGTCGGGGCGCACGCCACGCCCACGCAGGTGCTGGCCAGCTACGGCCCCGCGCTCACGCTGGTGACCGGGGTGGCCCTCGCCGGGCTGCTGATCTCCGTCGCGCTGGGCGCCCTGCGCCGGGCCTGAGCGGGACTCGTCCGCCTGAGGACGGGACTCGCGTGCGGCTGAGCGGGACTCGCCGGGTCTGGAGGGAGGCCGGCGAGTCCCGCTCAGGACGTGCGGTGGCGGGAACCGACCGGGACGACGAGCGGGGTGCCCGCGACCGGGTCGGCGATCACCTTGGCCTCCAGGTCGAACACCTCGCGCAGCAGCGACTCGGTCAGCACCTCCCCCGGCTCGCCCTGGGCCACGACCCTGCCGTCACGCAGGGCCACGAGCCGGTCCGCGTAGCGCGCGGCGAGGTTGAGGTCGTGCAGGACCATCACCACCGTGCGGCCCAGTTCGCTGTGCAGGCGGTGCACCAGGTCGAGCACGTCCACCTGGTGGGCCAGGTCCAGGTAGGTGGTCGGCTCGTCGAGCAGCAGCAGCTCGGTGCCCTGGGCCAGCGCCATGGAGATCCACGCGCGCTGGCGCTGGCCGCCGGAGAGCTGGTCCAGGGTGCGCTCGGCGAACTCGCTCATGCCGGTCATGGCCAGCGCCTCGGCCACGGCCTGCTCGTCGTCGGAGGACCACTGCCGGTACCAGGACTGGTGCGGGTGCCTGCCCCGTGCGACCAGGTCGGCGACCGTCAGCCCCTCGGGCGCCTGCGGGGTCTGCGGCAGCACGCCGAGGACCTTCGCCACCTCGCGCGTTGGCGTCTTGTCGATGCGCTTGCCGTCCAGCAGCACGTGGCCGCCGCGCGGGGTCAGCAACCGGCCCATGGCCCGCAGCAGCGTGGACTTGCCGCAGCCGTTGGGGCCGATCACGGCGGTCACCGTGCCGCCGACCACGTCCAGGTCAAGGCCGTCCACGACCAGGGTCTCGCCGTAGCCGAGCCGCAGGGACTCGGCACGCAACCGGGCAGTACTCACGCGCGGACCTCCCGGCGCCGACGGATGATCAGGAACATCAGGTACGGGGCGCCCAGCACCGAGGTGACCACGCCCACCGGCAGCTCGATGCCGCCGAAGCCGACGCGGGCGATCAGGTCGGAGACGCTGACCAGCGCCGCGCCCAGCACCGCCGAGGCCACCAGCGGGGGCTGGGCGGTGCCGGACAGCCGCAGGGCGATCTGCGGGGTGGCCAGCGCCACGAAGTACACCGGGCCCGCGGCGGAGGTGGCCACGGCCGCCAGCACCACGGCGACGAGGATCAGCACCGCCCGAGCGGGCTCCACGCGGGCGCCGAGGTTGCGCACGGTGTCGTCGTCGAACTGGAGGGCACCGAGCACGTGCCCGCCGATCAGCGCGACCGGCACCAGCACGGCCAGTGCCACCGCCACCGGCACGAGGTCGCCCCAGCCGCGGCCGTTCAGGCTGCCGGTGATCCACACCATGGCCCGGCCCGCCTCGGTGACGTCGCCGAGGGTGAGCAGCCAGTAGGTCAGGTTCATCATCAGGGCCTCGACCCCGATGCCGACCAGCACCAGCCGGTAGCTGTCCACCCCGCGCCGCCAGGCCAGGACGTAGACCAGCAGCGCGGCGATCAGGCCGCCCGCGAGCGCGGCCAGCGGCAGGCCGATCGTGCTGGCCAGGCCGGCGACCCCGCCGTAGCTGCCCGCGAGCACCACCACGCCGACCGCCCCCGCCGAGGCACCCGGCGTGACGCCCAGGATGTCCGGGCTGGCCAGCGGGTTGCGCGAGATGGCCTGGGTGATGGCCCCGGCGAGGCCGAACGCGGCGCCGACCAGCAGCCCGGTCAGCGAGCGCGGCAGCCTCAGGTCGAACACGATGTACTGCTCGGTGGGGTCCCCGCCGCCGACCAGCGTGCGCAGCACGTCGCCGACGGACATCGGGAAGTCGCCGAGCCGGATGTTCAGCGCCATGACCAGTACGAGCAGTGCGGCGGCCAGCAGCGGCACGAGCACCAGCCTCGGCCGGAACACCCAGGAGAAGGGACCGACCCGGACCCCGGGCCGCCCGGCGACCGCGGTCACGCGCCCTCCCCCGCCCCACGCTGAGGTGCCATGAAGGTGCCCTTCAGGACGTTCAACGCCGTGAAGGGCACCTTCATGACATGCCGGACCGCGCTCACAGCCGCGTCAACCTCCTCCGGCGCACGATGGCGATGAACACCGGTGCGCCGATCATGGCCAGGACGATGCCGACCTGGAGTTCGCCGGGCCAGGCGATGACCCGGCCGATGATGTCGCTGACCAGCATCAGCACCATGCCGATCAGCGCCGAGTAGGGCAGCAGCCAGCGGTAGTCGGGGCCGGTGATCGCGCGGGCCACGTGCGGCACGATCAGTCCGACGAACGCGATGGGCCCGCAGGCGGCCACGGCCCCACCGGTGAGCAGCGTGATGGCCGCGATGCCCAGCACGCGGGTGCGCCGCACGTGCTGGCCGATCGACCGGGCCACGTCCTCGCCAAGGGACAGCGCGTTCAGGCCGGGCGCGTTGGCGAAGGCCAGCACGGCGCCGAGCAGCAGGAACGGCAGCACCTGGCCGATGATCACCGAGTCGCGACCGGCCACGGCGCCGACCCGCCAGAACCGGTAGGCGTCCAGGCTCTGCTGGTCCAGCACGACCAGCGCGGAGATCAGGCCCTGCATGAGCGCGGTGACGGCGGCCCCGGCCAGTGCCAGGGTCAGCGGGGTGGGCCCGCCGCGACCGGCCGAGCCGAGCAGGAACACCAGGGCGGTGGTGACCATGGCGCCGAGGAAGGCCAGCCACACGTAGGCGTAGAGGCTGGTCAGCCCGAAGCCGAAGATGCCGACCACCACGGCGAAGGCCGCCCCGGAGGAGACGCCGAGCAGCCCGGGGTCGGCCAGCGGGTTGCGGGTGTGGCCCTGGATGAGCGAGCCCGCGATGCCCAGCGCGGCCCCGACGAGCAGGGCCAGTTCGGTGCGCGGCACGCGCAGCGCCCGCACGATGATGTCGTTCTCGCTGCCGCCCGGGGCCACCAGGCCGTGCCACACCGCGTCCAGCGGGATCGACTTGGACCCGATGGCGATGCTGGCCAGGCTCGCGGCCACGACGCCGAGCAGCAGCAGTACCAGTCCGAGCACGCGACGCCGCCGCCGCTCGGTGAGCGCGGTACTGGCGGTCACACCTTGAATCACCGCTGGTCTCCGCTCCGCCACCGTAATCTCACTGAGGTAAGCCTAACCGAACGGGGGAAAGACAATGCCGAGACGGGCGGTTACCGCTCTCCTGGCCACGGCAGCACTGCTCGGACTGACCGCCTGCGGGCCGGCGTCCACCAGCACGGCCCCCACCGGGGACGGCACGTTCCCGGTGACCCTGACCGACGCCATGGGCCAGGTCAGCATCCCGAGGCAGCCGACCAGGGTCGCCGCGCTGGACGCCAGCTACGTGGACGCGGCGATCGCGCTGGAGACCCAGGTCGTGGCCTACACGAACTACCGGGGCATCACCGGCGGGCTGCCCGCCTACCTCGGCGCCGAGGCGCGGACCTACGGCAGGGACGCGCAGGCGGTCGGCGAGATCACCAGCCCCAGCCTGGAGAAGATCGCCGCGACCCGGCCCGACCTGATCGTCTCGGCGAAGGTGCGGCACGAGCAGGTCCACCCGCAGCTCAAGGGCATCGCGCCGACCGTGTTCAGCGAGACCACCGGCCCGACCTGGAAGGCCAACATCCGGCTGCTGGGCAGGGCGCTGGGCAAGTCCGAGCTGGCCGAGCGCAAGATCAAGGCGTACGAGGACCGGGCCCGGCGGATCGGTGACGCGGTGCGCGCCAAACTGGGCAAGAACCCGACCGTCTCGGTGGTGCGCTTCGCCGGGGAGCAGACCGTGCGGCTGTACTCGCCGAGTTCGTTCTCCGGCACGGTGCTGACCGACGCAGGGTTCGAGCTCAACGCGACCGCCAGGGCCGTGCCCGCGGGCAAGATCAGCGCGGACCTGAGCCAGGAGCGCATCGCCGACCTGGACGCCGACCGGGTGTTCGTGTCCACCTGGCAGGACGACAAGGGCGATTCGGCGAAACAGAAGGGCGTCTTCGAGGCGAACCCGCTGTGGGGCAGGCTCACCGGCGCCCGTCAGGACGTGGACGACCTGACCTGGATGACCGCGGTCGGTTTGCAGGGTGCCGGGGTGATCCTGGACGAGGTGGCGAAGGCATTCGGCGTGCCCGCCAACTGAGAAACGGGCTGGGACCGCCAATCGCCGGATTGGCGACCCCAGCCCGTCAGATCACGCCTGCTGGTGGTAGGCGTCCAGCACGTCGGCCGGGATGCGACCGCGGTCGGACACCTTCCTGCCCTGCTTGCGGGCCCATTCCCGAATGGCCTGGTTCTGCTCGCGGTCGGCCGCGGCGGGACGGGCCTTGACCGCGCCCACGGCGGCGAGCTTGCCCACACCGCGCTTGCGACCGCCGGAACGGCGGGCCGATGCGACGAACTCCGCCAAACCGTCGCGGAGCTTGCTCGCATTGTCCGAGGAGAGGTCGATCTGGTAGTTCACTCCGTCCAGACCGAACTCGAGGGTCTCGCTGGCCTCAGACCCGTCCAGGTCATCGATCAGGGCCACGGTGACTTTCTGTGCCATGCTCGACCTCCTTACACCCAAATGTGCGCCGGTGAATGAGGTCCACAGGCGGCGCCGGGGAAAGCCTACGACCGACAGATTAGCCCATATCTGACGGTGAGCGTCAATGCCAAGTCGCAGGTTACCCTCATTCGGGCCGGACCAGCGGGAAGAGGATCGTCTCCCGGATACCGAGTCCGGTCAGCGCCATCAGCAGGCGGTCGATGCCCATTCCGACCCCGCCGCTCGGTGGCATTCCGTACTCCAGCGAACGCAGAAAGTCCTCATCCACCGGCATGGCCTCAACGTCACCGGCTGCCGCCAGGCGGGACTGTTCGACCAACCGCTGGCGTTCCACGACCGGATCCACCAGCTCCGAGTACCCCGTGCCCAGCTCGAATCCGCGCACGTAGAGATCCCACTTTTCGGCCATGCCGGGCCTGCTGCGGTGCTCCCTGGTCAGCGGGGAGGTCTCCACCGGGAAATCGCGGACGAAAGTGGGCGCGTACAGGTGGTCGCCGATCAGGTGCTCCCACAGCGCCTCGACGAGCTTGCCGTGTCCCAGCTTGGGATCGGTCTCCAGCTCGCGCGAATCGGCGTGCTTGCGCAGCAGTTCCACCGGGGTCTGCGGGGTGATCTCGGTGCCAAGCGCCTCGGACAGCGAGTCGTACATCGACAGCGTGGTCCACTCGCCGGACAGGTCGTACTCGGTGCCGTCGGCCAGGGTCACCACCTGCGTGCCGAACACGGACTCGGCGGCCTCCTGCACCAGCTCCCTGGTCAGCACGGCCATCGAGTCGTAGGTGCCGTACGCCTGGTAGAACTCCAGCATCGCGAACTCCGGGGAGTGCGAGGAGTCGATGCCCTCGTTCCGGAAGTTCCTGTTGATCTCGAAGACCTTCTCGATACCGCCGACCACGCAGCGCTTGAGGTAAAGCTCGGGAGCGATCCTCAGGTAGAGGTCAATGCCCAGGGCGTTGGAGGCGGTGACAAAGGGCCGAGCGGTGGCACCGCCGTGCAACGTTTGCAGCATCGGGGTCTCCACTTCCAGGAAACCCCGCTGGTGGAAGGATTCACGCAGGGACCGCACAACACCGGCCCTGGTTCGGACCGTCTCCATCGCGGCAGGTCGCAGGATCAGGTCCACGTAACGCTGCCGAATCCGCGTTTCCTCGGACAGGTCCTTGTGCGCCACCGGAAGCGGCCGAACGGACTTCGCCGCCATCTGCCACGAGTCGGCCATCACCGAGAGTTCACCACGGCGCGAGGTGATGACCTCACCGTGCACGAATACGTGGTCACCGAGGTCGACGGTGGCCTTCCAGTCGGAAAGGGACTGTTCACCGACCTCGTTCAGGCTCAGCATCGCCTGCAGTTCGGTTCCGTCGCCCTCACGCAACGTGGCGAAGCACAACTTGCCGGTGTTGCGCAGGAACATCACGCGGCCGGTCACCCCGACAAGATCACCGGTCTTGGTGTCCGGGGGGAGGTCCACATGCGATTCGCGCACTTCGCGCAGGGTGTGCGTCCTGGGCAACTCGACGGGGTAAGGCTCAACGCCCCGTTCCAGCATCCGCTCACGCTTCTCCCTGCGGACTCGGAGCTGCTCAGGAAGGTCGTCAACGGCCGGGATCTGTTCGCTCACGGGTTACCAGGTTACGGACACACCCCCGCCGGGCACGAACCGGATAACGTCGTGGCATGGCAGCGGACGAGTCGATCAGCAGGCGGGCCTCCTCCTTCGGCGCCGAGGCCGCGGCCTACGCCACCCACCGGCCCGACTACCCGGTCGACGCCGTGCGCTGGGTGCTGGACCCGGTCTCGGCCGGGGGCCCGCCGCGCGTGCTCGACCTGGGCGCGGGCACCGGCAAGCTGACCGCGGTCATCGCGGGGACCGGGGCCGGGGTGACGGCCGTGGAGCCGGACGGGGCGATGCGCGCCGAACTGGTCCGCGCGCTGCCCGGGGTGCGGGCGCTGGCCGGGTCGGCCGAGCAGATCCCGCTGGCGGACGGTTCGGTGGACGCCGTGCTGGTGGGGCAGGCCTACCACTGGTTCGACCTGGAGCGCGCGCTGCCGGAGATCGGCCGGGTGCTGCGGCCGGGCGGCGTGCTCGGGCTGCTCTGGAACACCGAGGACCAGGCCGACTGGCTGGCCGGGTTCAAGGCGATCTACCAGCCCGCCGAGGACCGGCTGGCCGCGCGCAAGGGGCTGGAACTGCACCTGGGGCCGTTCGGCGAGCACGAGCAGGAGTGGTTCCGGCACAGCCAGCCGCGCACCGCGGAGTCCATGGTGGAGACCGTGTCCACGTACTCGGCGGTGCTGGTGATGGCCGAGCCGGAGCGGGCGCGGACCCGGGCGGAGCTGCTGGCCTACCTGCGCGCGCGGCCGGAGACCAGCGGGGAGTTCGACCTGCCGCTGCGGACCCTGGCGGTGCGCACGCCGAGGGTGTGAGGATGGCGGCGTGCCGACTCCGGGCCAGACCGCCATCGTGCTCCCCGTCCCCGCCGCCGACCCGATCCTCAACGCCGTGGCGCGCAGCCACCCGCATGCCGTGCGTCCGGGCATCTCCGCGCACGTGTCCCTGCTCTACCCCTGGCTCCCCGTGTCCGAAGTGGACGATGCGGAGGTGAGTGCGCTCGCCGAGGTCGTCGGCGGCACACCGCGCTCGGTGGTGCAGTTCGAGGAGGTGGGCCGCGAGCCGGGCTTCGTGTACCTGTCCTCCCCCGGCCTGACCACGCTGACCGACGCGGTCCGCGCGCGCTGGCCGGGGGTGGCCCCGTACGGCGGGCGGTTCGGCCCGAACCCGGTGGCCCACCTGAGCGTGGCGATGGGCGTCACCGACGAGGAGGCCGAGCAGGTCGCGGCCACGGCGCGCGAGCACCTGCCGCTCAAGGCCACCCTGGACGAGGTCTGGGTGGTGGCGCACGAGGACGGCTGGCGGGTGGCGCACACCTTCACGCTGCGCTGAGCTCCGCCCGCCGCAGCGCCCGCGACACCCGGCACAGCCAGGCCGTCTCGGCGCGCAGGTCGGCCGCCTCGGGCAGGCCCGCCTCCGCCGTGCGCCCGTGCCCGGCCGGACGGTCGCCCCGCGGCTGGTACTCGCGCAGCGCGCGCAGCACCGCCACCGCCTCGGCCACCGGGTCGCCCGCCGGCCGGTCCTGCCCGGCCAGGTCGGCGGCCAGGTTCAGGTAGCCGTCCCGGATCTCGATCACCCGCCGGTACAGCCGGAAGCGCAGGCCCGCCTCCTCCCGAGGGGTGTCCAGCACGATCTCCGGCATGCGGTTCACCATGGCCTGCCACAACGGGTGCAGCTGGCGGTAGGCCAGCCACTGGCGCAGCCCGGTGAGGGCACCGGCGATGCGCGGGCCGAGCGCGGGGATCGCGATGCCGAGGACCAGCAGCAGGGCGGCGATCGCCGGGAAGCCGACCGAGGCCGTGCACCCGACCCCGGCGAACGGGCCGGTGCAGAAACCCTCCGCCGCCTCCCCGGTGAACACCTCGCGCGCGACGCTGAACACCTTGTACGCCAAGTAGAGCAGGCCCACGAACAGGCCGAGCACCATCAGCACCAGCCCCACCCGCAGCGCACCGCGGGCCCGGGTCACCACGCTCAGGCAGGCCCAGGAGATGTCCAGGAACACCAGGCCCAGGTAGAGCGAGTAGGTCAGGCTGTAGACCACCAGCCCCGGCTGGCTGCGGTACAGGCCGGTGAACAGGCCCAGCCCCTGCGGCCCGTGGCTGAGGAAGAACGACACCGCGAGCACGGCGACGGCGACCAGCAGGGGCACGAGTCGCGGCCAGGCCGGGCGCGGCGGCCTGCCCGGCCGGGTGGCCAGCGCGGCGACCAGCAGGGCCATGCCCGCGGCGGCGCAGAGCGTGGCCACGTTGGACAGCAGGCGGCCCAGGCTGGGCCAGAGCTGGCTCTCCAGCAGCTGCACGTCCGGGGCCAGCGTGAGGAAGGCGCAGCCCACCGCGGCCATGATGATCGTCAGCGGGCTGCGCACCGGGCGCGCGCGGGTGCGCAGGGCCTGCCAGACCGCGGCCACGAAACAGATCAGGGCGACGGCCAGGAACAGCGCGGTGATCACGGCCCGAGAATCTCGGTGAACCGGCGCAGCCGGGGGTCGGGCTCCGGTTCGGGTGCGAGGTGCGCGGCGCGTTCCAGCACCATCGTGGCGAACAGCTCGGCTTCCTGTTCCTCGGCGCTGGAGTACGCCGTGCGGCCGAGCACGCGCCGCAGCAGTTCCGGGGAGAGCGTGGGCATCAGCCGCCGCGCCACCTCTTCGGTGACGGCCGTCGTGCCGCGGTGGTCGAGCACCAGGTGGCCCACCTCGTGCAGCGCGATGTGGTCGGCGTGCAGCGAGGAGGTGTTGGTGGCGTAGTAGATGTACTCGGTGTCCTCGGTGCTGATCAGCGTCCCGCACGGGCTGCCGGGCACGTGCCGGATCGGGATCAGCTCGATGGCGGTGCCGCGCTGGGCGGACAGCTCCGCGATGAAGGCCTCCAGCGTGAACGGGCTGGGCACGCGCAGGCCCGCGATGGCCTCGGTGCACCTGTCCCACGCCGCCGCGCTGGCCACGGTGTCCCCTTCCTGGCTGCGCCACGCAAGCCGGCCGCAGCGCGCTGACCCGGGGTCCATCGCGGGCTCAGGCCGGTGTGGACCGCACGATACCGCCGCCGGCGCGGTGTCCGGTGGCTCTCCTCGGGTGATGCCGTGATCCAGGTGGCGGGTTCGTGCCACCGCCGGACACCGCGCTACGCATCGCCGCGCCCGCCCTTGCGGCGGCGGATCGCCTCGATCATGTCGGTGAGCACGCCCAGGTCCGCCGGGTCCAGCTCGGTGGCCCGCAGGGCGAGCTGGCGCACGCCGTTGTCCCGCAGCGCGGCGGCCAGCTCCAGTTCGGCGCGCATCCGCCCGGCCAGCTCGTCGTCGAAGAAGTAGGCCACCGGCACCGTGAAGAACTCCGCCAGCGCCTCCAGCACGTGCTTGGTCGGGTTGTCCCGCTCCCCGTTGCGCAGCTGGGCCACGTACTGGCGGGAGCACGGCTCGCCGGTGCGCCCGGTGACGAACTCCGCCACCTCGGCGTTGGTGTGCCTGCGGCCGTCGCCCGGCCTGCGCACGCTGTCGAACAGCACGATGAGCCGTTCGGCCAGCGAACCGCCCGTCTGGTCCTGTGTCATCCCACCCCCCACTACGCCGAATGTTAGCTTGATTGACATTAGTCACGGTGTGCCTATGCTGTGACCAGCCAGCGAGTAATCAATGGTGACATTTCTGGGGCGTCGGAGCCACCGGTCGCCCCGTTGCACGGCTCGACCCTGCGTTGCCGGGCGGGCCCGGCCGTCAACACCGCCGGGCGTTACCGGCTGTCAGCGAGGGGAGTGCAGGGCCGAGCCGTGCGTGTCAGCCCTGGTTCTTCAGGTACACCAGCCGCAGCCCGAGCAGGGTCAGCTCCGGCACGTGGTGGCCGATCGTCTCGGACTCACCCACGATCAGCGGGGCCAGCCCGCCGGTGGCGAGCACCGTCACCGGGCCGGGGTGGGACCGCTGGAGCTCCTCGCTGATCCGGCGGACCAGGCCGTCCACCTGGCCGACAAAGCCGTACATGATCCCGGATTGCAGGCACTCCACAGTGTTCTTGCCGATCACCGTCCTGGGCCGGACCAACTCCACCTTGCGCAACTGCGCGGCGCGGGCGGCCAGCGCGTCCACCGAGATCTCGATGCCGGGGGCGAACACCCCGCCCAGGAACTCCCCGCGCGCGCTGAGCACATCGATGTTGGTGGAGGTGCCGAAGTCCACCACCACGCAGGAGGTCGGGAACAGGTGGTGCGCGGCCATGGTGTTGACCAGCCTGTCCCCGCCGACCTCCTTGGGGTTGTCCACCAGCAGCGGCACCCCCGTGCGCACACCGGGCTGCACCACGATCCTGGGCACCTGGGCGTAGTACCGGTCCAGCATCACCCGCAGCTCGCGCAGCACCGCGGGCACCGTGGACAGGGCCGAGACCCCGGTGACCCGGTCGGCGTGCTCACCGAGCAGGCCGCGCACCGACAGGGACAGCTCGTCGGCGGTCATCCGCGCGTCGGTGCGCATCCGCCAGTCGTGCAGCAGCTGCTCGCCCTCGTACAGCCCGAGCGAGATGTTCGTGTTGCCGATGTCGATGCACAGCAGCACGAGTGGTTACGCCTCCGCCTGGATCAGCGCGTCCAGTCGGGCCGCGTCCGAGGTCTCCGCGTGCGTGGTGACCGCCCCGCTGCTCAGGCCGGAGCCCTCCGGCGCGTGGCCGGGGTCCTCGCCCTGCTCCAGCACCTTGTTCCGGTCGTCCACGAAGATCACCTTCGGCCGGTAGGCGATGGACTCGATCTCATCCATCACCCCGTAGGAGATCAGGATGACCAGGTCGCCCGGCTGCACCAGGTGCGCCGCGGCCCCGTTGATGCCGATCACCCCGGAGCCCCGCTCACCGGGGATCACGTAGGTCTCCAGCCGGGCCCCGTTGGTGACGTCCACGATGCAGACCTGCTCACCGGGCAGCAGGTCCGCCGCCTGCATCAGGTCCTCGTCCACCGTCACCGAGCCCACGTAGTGCAGGTCGGCCTGCGTCACGGTCGCTCTGTGGATCTTGGACTTCAACATGGTCCGCAACATCGCTGACCCCCTCTAGTGGTTCGCCAGCACAGCACCCAGCTGCACCGGGGCGTTGTCGATGAGCCGGGTGCCGCCGACCTTCGCCGCGACCAGCAGCCGCGCGTCTCCGGTGGCGGGGGCCGGCCCCAGGTCGGGAGCACGCAGCTCCAGGTAGGACAGCTCCACCTCGGGCTGGCTGTCCAGCACCGCGCGGGCCGCGGACAGCGCCGCCTCGGCACCCTCGAACCCCGCGTGCTTGCCCGCGGCCAGCGCCGCCGACAGCGACACGGCAGCCGCCCGCTGGGCTTCGTCCAGGTACGCGTTGCGGGAGGACAGCGCCAGCCCGTCGGACTCGCGGATGGTCGGCACGCCCACCACCCGCACGTCGAAGTCCAGCTCCCGCACCATGCGCCGGATCAGCGTCAGCTGCTGGAAGTCCTTCTCCCCGAAGAAGGCCATGTCCGGCCGCACGATGTTGAACAGCTTGGCCACCACCGTGAGCACGCCCGCGAAGTGGCCGGGCCGGTCCGCACCCTCCAGCTCGTCACCGAGCGGGCCCGGGTGCACCGTCACGGCGGCGCCCTCCGGGTACAGGTCCTCGACCCCGGGGGTGAACGCCAGCTCCACGCCCTCCTCGCGCAGGGCCGCCAGGTCGGCCTCCAGCGGACGCGGGTAACGCGACAGGTCCTCACCGGCGCCGAACTGGAGGGGGTTCACGAAGATCGAGACCACCACCACCGTGCCGGGCAGCCTGCGGGCCCTGCGGATCAGCTCGCGGTGGCCCTCGTGCAGCGCGCCCATCGTGGGCACCAGCACGACCTGCCTGCCCGCGGTGCGCAGCGCCCTGGTCACCCGGCCCAGCTTGTCCGGTCCACTGTGGACGGTGAGCTGCCCGGGCGCGTAGTCGGTCCGGGTCAGGTTCATGACTTGCTCTCCTCATCAAGCACGGACACCACGTCGGTGAAGGCGTCCGCCCGCAGCAGGCCGACGTCCGCGGCGCGGTGTGCCGTGCGGCGGGCCAGTTCCAGGTAGGACGGCACGACCTCGGGCGCGGTCCGGCGCAGCACCGAGACATGCGCGCGCAGCGTACCGCTGTCCCCGCGCGACACCGGTCCGGTCAGCGCCCGGTCCCCGTGCCGCAGCGCGTTGTCCAGCGAGGCGGACAGCAGCGGGGCGATGATCCGGTCGGCGTGCGCGATCCCCGCGCCCCGCAACAGGTCCGTGCACTCGTTGACCAAGGTGGCCAGGTGGTTGGCCCCGTGCGTCAGCGCTGCGTGGTAGAGCGCGCGGGCCGCCTCGGGCACCCGCACCGGCTCGGCGCCCATCTCCACCACCAGCGCCTCGCCCACGCTCCACGCCGCCTCCTCGTCCGAGGCCGCGGTGACGCCCACGCAGCAGGCCGCGATGCGGTGCAGGTCCTCGGCCCGGCCGGTGAAGGTCATCGCCGGGTGCAGCGCCAGGGTCAGCGCGCCCACCTCGGCGGCGGGCGCCAGCACGGACACGCCGTTCGCGCCGGAGGTGTGCACCACGATCTGGCCCGGCCGCAGCGAGCCGGTGGCCACCAGGCCGCGCACCAGCCCGGCCAGGGCGTCATCGGGCACGGCCAGCAACACCAGGTCGGCGCGCGCGGCCACCTCGTCCGGGCCGAGCAGCGCGGCCTCGGGCAGCAGTTCCTCCGCACGGCGCAGCGAGTCGCGGGACACCCCGCTGGTGGCCAGCACCGTGTGACCGGCGCGGGTCAGCGCGGCGCCGAGCACGGACCCGACCCGGCCCGCGGAGATGATCCCGACGGAGAGCCGGGCGGGGCGGGTCACAGCACTGTGCCCATCTGCGAACTCCTGTCGTGCAGTTCCAGGCCCGCTGTGGTGCGGGTACCGGACGGCGGGCCGAGAGTAGCCGGGGCCGGAGATCCAGATCCGGTCCAGGTGAGCAGTTTCACGACTCGCCGGTCAGCGCGCCCGGTGCCCGCACCGCCTCCTGCCGCGCGCTGAGCATCGCCGACAACAGGTGCCGCTGGCGCTGCTCCGCGTCCGCCCCGGCCCGGCCGCTCTGCACGGCGTCGCGCAGGAACGCCAGTTCCGTTGCGGCCGTCTGGTAGCTGGCCACCGCGCGGGCCGCCTGCGCACCGGCCCGCCTGCGCACCGCGGAACGCCAGCCGCGCCGCCCGGTGAGGCTGGACAGCAGCGACACCTCGCTGTTGGCGATCCAGCCCGCCTCCGCCATGCCCGGCAGCTGGGCCGCCACCACCCGCTGCTCACGCCGCCGCTGCCAGACCACCAGCGCGATCATCGAGGCCAGGATCGGCAGGATCACCAGGAAGTAGACGGTCAGGAAGGCGGTGGCCCCGCCCAGCGTGGCCGAGGAGTTCCACAGCGAGTGCAGCAGCACGGCGCACACGTAGCCCAGCAGCGGGGCGAAGACCCGGACCTTGCCGCTGGTGCTGCGGGCCGCGATGCCCACCCCGATGCCGGTCATCGCGGTGAACAGCGGGTGGGTGAACGGGGCGAGCACCCCGCGCAGCACGAAGGCGGCGATCACCCCGCCCGTGGCGCCCGCGAAGCCGTACTCGGCGAACACCCGGCCGAAGTAGTAGATGTTCTCGGTGAAGGCGAAGCCCGCCGCGGTGAAGCCCGCGTAGACGATGCCGTCGACCAGGCCGTCGAACTCCTGGCGGCGCCACCACAGCAGCCCGATCAGGAACGCGGCCTTGGCCGCCTCCTCCACGATCGGCGCCGAGATCGTGGCCGCGATCGTGTCCCCGTGCCCGTGGCCCAGCGCCAGGTCGCCCAGGGCCTCCGCGGTGCTGTTGATCAGCAGCGAGCAGGCCGTCGCCCCGCAGGCGCCCCAGGCGAAGCTCAGCCACAGCAGCTTGGCCGGCTCGGGCTCCCAGCGGTCCACCCACAGGAACGCCGCCACCACCGGTCCCACCGGCAGCAGGGCGGCACCCGCGCCGACCAGCACGCCCATCGGCCCCACCTTGGAGGCGCCAAGGCCCAGCATGATCAGCGCGGACAGCCCGAGGGCGATCAGGCCCAGCACCGGGGCGAGCACCGTGAGGCTGCGCGGCGCCCGGGGTGGCGGCGAGAGCGAGGCTGCGGTCACAGCACAGAACGATAGGGCTACAGCCGGCGACCAGCCCGCCATGGTCGGCGGTGAGCGTTCACAACCAGGGGCATGTCATGAAAGTGCCGTTCCTGGCGTTGAACGCCAGGAACGGCACTTTCATGGCACAGGCGGGGGCGTGCGAGCATGAACCGGTGCGGGAGCAGATCACGGTGGGGGTGGGCGCGGGGGCCAGGCACCTGGGTGTGGACCACGTAGTGGACCTGGGACCGCTGCACCCCTCGGCGCACGGCGCGTACCGGCTGCGGCTGACGGTGGAGGACGCCACGGTCAGGGCGGCGGAGCCGCTGGTGGGCCACCTGCACCGCGGGGCGGAGAAGCTGTTCGAGGTCCGCGACTACCGGCAGGTGCTCACCCTGGCGAACCGGCACGACTGGCTGGCCGCGTTCTGCAACGAGCTGACCGTGGCCCTGGCCGTCGAGCTGATGACCGGCATGGACGTGCCACCGCGCGCGCTGTGGCTGCGGACCCTGCTGTGCGAGCTCAACCGCGCGATGGCGCACCTGGTGTTCCTGGCGCCGCTGACCCGGGCGCTCACCGGCGAGCACACGGCGGGTACGACCGCGGCGCTGCGCGCCCGGGAGTCGGTGCAGGCGGTCATGGAGCAGGCCACCGGCGGGCGGATCCACTTCATGGCCAACCGGATCGGCGGGCTGCGCGAGGACGTGCCGGCCGGGTGGACCGGTGCCGTGCGCGACACACTGTCCACTGTGGACTCACTGCTGCCCGCGATCCGGCAGTCCACCGTGCAGGACGAGTCCTTCGTGCGACGGCACAGGGGGATCGGGGTGCTGTCCACGCAGGCGGCGCTGGCGCTGGGCGTCACGGGTCCGACCGGGCGGGCCAGCGGGGTGGACGTGGACCTGCGCCGCGACGAGCAGTCGGCGACCTACCGCGAACTGGAGGTGCGCCCGGTGCTGCGCACCGCGGGCGACGCGCTGGCCAGGGTGGAGTGCGTGCTCGGCGAGGTCGCCCAGTCCACGAGGCTGGCGGGCCAGTGCCTGGACCGGCTGCCCCCGGGCCCGGTCAACCTGCGGCTGCCCAAGGCGGTGAAGGCCCCGGAGGGCTCGGTCTACACCTGGACGGAGGCCCCGCTGGGCATCTCCGGGGTGCACCTGTCCTCACGCGGCGAGAAGACCCCGTGGCGGCTCAAGCTGCGCACACCCTCGTTCAACAACGTGCAGGCGCTGACCCGGCTGCTGCCCGGCACCGCCGTCGCCGACCTGCCCACCGTGCTCGGGTCCTTCGCGGTGGTCGTCGGCGACATCGACAAGTAGCGGCGACTAGTAGCGGCCAGTGCGGTGTCCAAGACCGTCGTCGGGTGATGTCGTGATCCAGGTGGATGGATCGGCGTGCCGCCCACGTGTCCTCGTACTGGGTGTACGGGGGGCGCGGGGGCGGTGCGGCGAGGCGCCGCCTGGGCGCGGCAGGACCGACGACGGGCGCCGGACACCGCACTAGTCCTCGGCGCGGCGCCGACGACGGCGGGTGGGCTCCTCGTTGCCCAGCGCGGCCAGCAGCTCGCTGACCGACTTGCCCGCGGCGTGCGCACCGGCATCGGCGGGCGGCGGCGCGGCGGGCGTGCTCGCGGCGGGGGGCGGCGTGCCGCCGTTCGACCCGGTGCCGCCCAGGGTGGGCACCGGCAGCTCCAGCGAGTCCGGCACCCAGTCGCCCAGCTCGGGGTCCCACACCGGGCCGTCCGTCGCCGGGGCAGGGGCCGGGTCCGGCTTGCGCCGACGACCGCCCGTTGCTTCCTTGCTGTCGTCCCAGACCTGCGGCTTGGCCGCGGCGGGGTTGCCGGCGCCGTGCCGCGCGGGCGGTTCCTCGGCGGGCCTGGCCGCCGCGGGCTCGGGGGTCGTGCGACGCGACACGTACTGGGTCGGCTCCGGCTCGGGGCGGCGACGACGGCCGGTGGGCTCCTCGGCCTGACGCGAGGGCTGCGGCGCGGCGGCGGGCTGGCGCGGCTCGGCGGCCGGGGGCGCGGGCGGCGGGCCAGCCGGGCCGCCCAAGCGCATCGCCACGGTCATCGGCTCCTGCTGACGGGGCGGCTCGGGCTGACGCGGTTCGGGGCGCGGTTCGGGCTGACGTGCCTCCGGCTGACGCACCTCGGGCGGGCGCACGCGCATGCCGACCACACCGGGCACGGCGGTCTGCCTCGGCTCCGGCTGGCGGCGCTCGGGCTGGCGCGGCTTGTCCGCCCCGGGCGGCGGGGTCGGCCGGGACACGACCTGGGTCGAGGCGGCGGCGGGCTGCGGCTGGCGCTGCTGCGGGCGGACCGGTTCGCGGCGGCCCTGCGCGGGAGCACGCCCCGCCGGCTCGGCGCCCTGCACACGCATCGGCTGGCGGGCCTGCTCGGGACGGCTGGGCTCGGGACGGCGCGGGGCCTCGGCGCGGGCCTCCTTGCGCACCGGGGCGTCGTGCGGGATGCGCTCGATCAGCTCGGTGGGCGCGGTCAGCTTGGCGTCGATCGTCTCCCGCTGGGTGCTCTCCCGCTTGACGCTCTCCTTGCGGGTACCGACGGTGATGCCCTTGCGGTCCTCCTTGGCCAGGATCCGGTCCTCGCCAACGGCCAGCAGCCGGGACTGGTCGGACAGCGAGCGCATCCTGGTGGACTCGGCGCGCAGCGCGACCCGCTCCACCAGCACCTCGCCGCCGAGCAGCGCCTCCAGGTTCTCGCGCAGGGCACGCAGTTCCGAGCGCAGCGCGTCCAGGTCCTCCCTGGACTCCTCCTCGACCTTGCGGCGGGTGTCCGCCTCGATCTCCAGCTCGTACTCGCGGCGGGCCGCGACCTCGCGCTCCAACTCCAGCTCGTACACGGTCTGCAGGTCGGAGACCTCGTCCTCGCGGGCGGCCGCCTCGCGGCGGTACTTCACGGCGAGGAAGGCGCCAACCAGCGCGGCCCACAGGGCGGCGAGCACACCGAGGCGGAGGAACCTCGCGTCGTTGCTCAGCACGAGCACGGCGGTCGCGGCGATGGCGAGTACGAGTACGGCTACCAGGAGTAGCCGACCGTAACCGCGACCATCACCGTGCTCACCATCGGTCAAGCCGCTGCGGCCGGTCATGACCCCTACGGTACCGGTCAGTTACCCGACTGAGACCTACCCGTCGGCGATTCGGCGTTCACAGCGGGCCTGGCTTGTCACGATCGTGCGGAGGATCCGGGGTGCGGCAGCACTGCTCCAGCCACAACGCGGCGCCCACCAGCATCGCCGAACCGATCAGCCCGATCACCGCGGTGACCGAGTCGTTGGCGGCGGCGGTCACCGTGGCGGCCTGCGGGAGCAGGTAGGCGGCCACCCCGCCCCACACCCCGAACATCAGCGCGCCCACCAGCGAGGACGCCTTGGCCAGCGCGACCGCGCGCGCGGCGGTGAGCGGCTGCACCTTGCCCTCGGCGATGCGCGCGCGCAACTGCCAGGCGAAGATCGCCTCCACCACGGCGAGCACCCCGAAGGTGATCGCGGCCAGCTTGGGCAGGGTGGGCAGCACCGAGTACAGGGAGCGCAGGCCCACCCAGGCCAGCACACCGGCGATGATCGCCACGGCAACCAGATCGCGAATCCTGGTGAACTTCATCACGTCTCCAACCGGAGGTCGTCACGACGGTGCACACCCTCGGTGCCCAGACCCGCCAGCACGGCGCGCACCGGGCCGTGTCCCGGCAACACCGCCTCGGGCTCGACGTCCAGCCAGGGCACCAGGACGGTGGCCCGCTCGTGCGTGCCGGGATGCGGCAACACCAGGTCGGGATGCTCGGAGCGCACGCCGTCCACGGTGACCACGTCCACGTCCAGGGTGCGCGGGCCCCAACGCAGCACGCGCACCCGGCCTGACTCCTCCTCCAGCCGCTGCCCCCGGCGCAGCCAGCCCCACTCGTCCACGCCCTCGGCCTCGACCACCAGCACGGCGTTGAGGAAGTCGTCCTGGTCGGTCACGCCCCAGGGCGCGGTCTCGTACACCGGGGAGACGGCCACCAGCTCCGCACGGAACCCGTCCACGGCCAGTTGCAGGTTCGCCAGCCGGTCGCCGAGGTTGGACCCCAGCGAGAGCACGGCCCTGGTCACGCGGTCCCCCGCCCGGCACGCCGGGACCGGCGGATCGTCACGGCCACGTCGGCGAAGGTCAGCGGGATCGGCGCGGCGGGCTTGTGCACGGTCACCTCGACCGCGTGCACCCGCCCGTCGGTCATCACCTCGTCGGCGACCTTGCCCGCCACCGTCTCGATCAGGTCGTAGGGCTGTCCGCCCACGATGGTGGCCGTGCGCTCGGCCAGCTCCCCGTAGTGCAGGGTCTGCGCCAGGTCGTCGGTGGCGGCGGCGCGGTCCAGGTCCATCCACACCACCACGTCCACCAGGAAGTCCTGGCCCTCGCGGCGCTCGTGCTCGAACACCCCGTGGTGCCCGCGCACCCGCAGCCCGGTCAGCGTGATCCGGTCAGTCATCGGTACCCCCTCGCCGCCAGGCGGCCACCACGGCAACGGCGTCCAGCGAGCGGTCCACGTCGTGCACCCGCACTCCCCAGGCCCCCGCGGCGGCGGCCAGGGTGGAGATCGCCGCGGTGGCGTCCTCCCTGCCGTCCGGTGGCCGCGGCGTGCCCTCCGGCGAGGCGAGCAGCGCGCCGAGGAAACGTTTGCGCGAGGCCCCGACCAGCAGCGGCAGACCCATGCCCAGCAGCTCGGGCAGGGCGTGCAGCAGGGCCCAGTCGTGCTCGGCCCGCTTGGCGAAGCCCAGGCCCGGGTCCAGCACCAGTGCCTCCGCCTCGACCCCGGCCGCCAGGGCCGCGTCCACCCTGGCCGACAGCTCGGCGCGGACCTCGGCCACCACGTCGGTGTACTCGGCCAGCGCGGTCATGTCCTTGCTGTGCCCACGCCAGTGCATGAGGATCCACGGTGCGCCGGAGGCGGCCACCACCTTGGCCATGTCCGGGTCGGCGAGGCCGCCGGACACGTCGTTGATCACCGTGGCGCCCGCGTCCAGTGCCGCGTCGGCCACCCGCGCCCTGGTCGTGTCCACGCTCACCGGCACGCCCTGTGCCGCCAGCTCGCGGATCACCGGCACCACGCGGGCGACCTCCACCTCGGCCGCCACCCGGTCGGCTCCCGGCCGGGTGGACTCGCCGCCCACGTCCACCAGGTCGGCCCCGCGCCGCCACAGGGCGAGCCCGTGGCGCACGGCGTCGGCCTGGTCGAGGTAGCGACCACCGTCGGAGAAGGAGTCGGGCGTCACGTTCAGCACGCCCATCACGACACACCTGCCCGGTGCGGGCAGCGAGGGGTGTGGCACTGGTGTTCCTCGGCTCAGGCGGACGGAACGGGTCCGCAGGCGGTGAGCTGGTGCTCTCCGTCCACGGACCCGTTCCGGTCAGCTGTGCTGGTCACGACGCGTCGTTCGGGTCTTCCTGCTTCGGCTTGCCCTCCTGGCCGCCGGGCTGGTCACCCTGCTGACCCCAGTTCGGGGTCCACGAGCCGTTGGGCGCCGTCGCCGGGGTCCAGCCGGGCGGGGCACCGTAGTTCGGCGGCCCGGACGGGTTGCTCGGCCTGCCCGCGTAGGGCCCCGAGCCGTACGGGGCGGCGCCGTTGGGTGCCGGGCTGCTCTGCTGGGCCTGCGGCAGTTCCCCGCCGCCGGGCACCGTGGCCACCGGGGTGGGCGCGGGCTCCGGCTCGGAACCGGCCGGGGGCCACGGCTCGCCACGCTCCTTGGCCAGCTCGCCGGGGGTCTTGACCGGGGGCTTGTCCGAGGGGGTGCGGTTGCCGAAGTCGTTGAACTCGGTGATCCGCGGCCGCTTCTGCACCCTGGCGAAGACCCGCTCCAGGTCCTTCTGGTGCAGGGTCTCCTTGTCCACCAGCTCCAGCACGAGGTCGTCCAGCACGTCGCGGTAGGTGTTGAGCACCTGCCACGCCTCGTTGTGGGCCGCCTCGATGAGCTTGCGGACCTCCTCGTCGATCTCGTGCGCGACTTCCAGGGAGTAGTCCGGCGCGTGCGACATCTGCCTGCCCAGGAAGGGCTCGCCGTCGTGCTGCCCGTACTTGACCGCGCCGAGCCTGGCGCTCATGCCGTAGTCGGCCACCATCGCGCGGGCGATCTTGGTCGCCTGCTCGATGTCGTTGGAGGCACCCGTGGTCGGCTCGTGGAACACCAGCTCCTCGGCCGCACGCCCGCCGAGCGCGAAGACCAGCCTCGCGATCATCTCGGAGCGGGTCATCAGGTCCTTGTCCTCCTCGGGCACGGACAGCGTGTGACCGCCGGTGCGCCCGCGGGCCAGGATGGTGACCTTGTAGACCGGGTCGATGTCGGGCATCGCCCACGCGGCGAGCGCGTGGCCCGCCTCGTGGTAGGCGGTGATCTTCTTCTCCTTCTCGGAGATGATCCGGCTCTTGCGGGCCGGACCGCCGATCACCCGGTCCACCGACTCCTCCAGCGCGGCACCGGTGATGATGGTGCCGTTCTGGCGGGCGGTGAGCAGCGCGGCCTCGTTGATCACGTTGGCCAGGTCGGCACCGGAGAAGCCCACGGTGCGCTTGGCAAGGCCGTCCAGGTCGGCGTCCTGGGCCAGCGGCTTGCCCTTGGAGTGCACCCGCAGGATGGCCTTGCGCCCGCGCAGGTCCGGTGCGGACACCGGGATCTGGCGGTCGAAGCGGCCGGGGCGCAGCAGGGCCGGGTCCAGGATGTCGGGCCGGTTGGTGGCCGCGATCAGGATGATGCCGCCGCGCGAGTCGAAGCCGTCCATCTCGACCAGCAGCTGGTTGAGGGTCTGCTCGCGCTCGTCGTGACCGCCGCCGAGGCCGGCACCGCGGTGGCGGCCGACCGCGTCGATCTCGTCCACGAAGATGATGCACGGGGCGTTCTGCTTGGCCTGCTCGAACAGGTCGCGCACGCGCGAGGCACCGACACCGACGAACATCTCGACGAAGTCCGAGCCGGAGATCGAGTAGAACGGCACGCCGGCCTCCCCGGCCACGGCCCTGGCCAGCAGGGTCTTGCCGGTTCCCGGCGGCCCGTAGAGCAGCACGCCCTTGGGGATCTTGGCGCCCAGTGCCTGGTAGCGGCCGGGATTCTGGAGGAAGTCCTTGATCTCCTCCAGCTCCTCGACGGCCTCGTCGGCACCGGCCACGTCACCGAAGGTGGTCTTGGGCATGTCCTTGGACAACTGCTTGGCCCGGGACTTGCCGAAGTTGAGCACCCGGTTGCCGCCACCCTGGACGTTGTTCATCATCCACATCAGGACGAGCAGGAGCAGCCCTATCGGCACCAGAATGATCAACATCTGGACGAACGGGTTCTCGTTGTTCACGGCGACGTCGTACTTGCCGACCTTGTTCGCCGGGTCCTGCAGCAGCTTGAAGACGTTGTCCTCGGACTGGCCGCCGGGGATGTACGTCATCACCTGACTGCGCCCGTCGAGCGGGTTGGTCAGGTCAAGACGCAGTCGCTGTTCCTTGTCGTCGAGCTGAGCAGCCTTGACATTGCCCTTCGTCACCTGCTCAAGTGCTTGCGACGTGGGCACGAGGGAATAGCCCCGCGTGCTGTCCGTCAGCAGGTTGTAGCCGATGAGCAGTGCAGCTGCCGCCACGATCCAGATCAGCGGGTTGCGGAGAACGCGCTTACGGTCCATTCACCTACGGCCGTCGGGCGGCCTCGACCCTCCCTGACTTGCACAACGAGCGGTGCCTCTACCGCCCGAGGACGGGACACCCCGGTTCACCTAGCGTACCGCCCGCCGCCGACAAGCCTCGGCCGGAAGTTGACAGGTGTCCTGAGCCCGCTCCACCAGCGGCCAACGGACGAGGTCGGCGCGGTGTTCCCGGCGTGACCCGCGCCACGTTGCGCGGAGTTCCCCGATCGGTGATCGCGGTGAACCGCGCACGCCCCCGGCGCGTACCCACGGGGACCCGTCCGCCAGAGGGCGCAGGTACCCGCCTGGCGAACGGTGCGGTGGTGAACACCCGAACAGCCGTACCGGGTGGGCCAGTGGAGCCAACCGGGGCACCCAGGTGCTCCGAACGGTATCGCCGGGGGCCCGTCCGCCGACGATGCCGGGGAGAGCCGCCGCGCCCGCAGTGGACGCCCAGCCGGAGGTGTTCGCAGACCGATGCCCACTCACCTCGACACCAGCGTCCGCCCCCGGCGCAGCGGTCGGCTGCGCCACTTCCTGCTGCCCACCCTGGTCGCGGCCGTGGCCGTGGCCGGGGTGGTCGTGGCCAACGCCGCGAACTCGGTGCGCTGCTCCGGGCAGGTCCCGTTGCGGGTGGCCGTGGCCCCGGCGGTGCAGCCGGTGGCCCAGGCCGTCGCCGACGGCTTCGAGCAGGAGCAGAACGCCGTCAACGGGCTGTGCGTGCGGGTGAAGGTGGTCGCGGAGGGCTCCGCCGACGTGGTGCAGGCGCTGCCGACCAGGCCGATCGACCCGCCCGCGCTGTGGATCCCGGACTCCTCGCTGTGGGTGTCCACCGCCACCGAGGCCGATCGCAGGGACCAGGCCGGTGCACCCCAGCTCGCCCAGCACGAGTCGCTGGCCTCCTCCCCGCTGGTGGTGGTCGCCTCCCCGCCGCGCGCCGCCCAGCTGGGCCTGCCGCGCTCCCCCGTGAGCTGGCAGCGGTTCACCGACGGCAGCATCCCGGCGGTGATCACCGACCCGCTGGTGAACACCGAGGGCGTGGCGACGCTGGCGGTGGCCCAGAGCATGACCCCGGGCGCCGCGGCGGGCGTGCCCCCGCAGGCACTGATCGCGGTGCTGCTGCGGCTGCGCGGCGGCGCCCTGGACGGGGTGTCCAACGGCTTCGACGCGGTCCGCTCGAACCCGGACGCGGCCCCGGTGTTCACCGCGACGGAGCAGTCGGTGGTCTCGTTCAACGTGGGCGCGGGCGGCACCAAGGCGGTCGCGGTGTACCCGGTGGAGGGCACCGTGCTGTTCGACTACCCGGTGGTGCGGGTGACCACCGGCAGCGAGCCCTCGGGCACCGAGCAGGCGGCCGCGGCCTTCGAGAAGGAGCTGCGCTCGGCACGGGCGATGGGGCTGTTCAGCGCGGCGGGGTTCCGCGACCCGCAGGGCACCGCCTCGGCCACCTGGGGCGGCAAGGACGGGGTCAGCGCGGCCACGCCCACCCTGCGGCCCGCCCCGAACGGCACGCAGGTCAGCGGGGTACTGCGGGCCTGGAACGTGATCCACCTGGACGGCCGGACCCTGGCCGTGGTGGACGTGTCCGGCTCGATGTCGGCCACGCTGCCGGACGGGCGGAGCCGGATCCAGGTGGCCCGGGACGGGGCGCTGGCCGGCATGTCCCTGATGCCGGATTCGACCTACGTGGGGCTGTGGGCGTTCTCGATCCAGCAGGCGCCGCCCAACGACTGGGCCGAACTGGTGCCGCTGGGCCCGCTCGGCGGCAAGGCGGGGCAGATCAGCCAGCGGGTCGCACTGCAACAGGCGGCGGCCAGCCTGCCCGGACGGGTGCGCGGCGGCACCGCGCTGTACGACACCGCCTTCGCGGCCTACGAGACCCTGCGGGACGGCTACGACCCGTCGAAGGTCAACACCGAGGTGCTGATCACCGACGGGCGCAACGAGAAGAACGGCGGGCTGGACCTGGCCGGCCTGCTGCGGACCCTGCGCACGCAGGCCGACCCGAGCCGTCCCGTGCAGATCATCGGGATCGGGCTGGGGCCGGACGCGGACATGGACGCCCTGCAACAGATCGCCGCGGCCACCGGCGGCAAGGCGTACCAGGCCGGTGACGCGGCGGCGTTCCGCAGCGTGCTGTTCGACGCGCTCAGCCGCAGGCCGTGCGCGACGAACAACTGCTGATCAGCTCGAGTAGACGGCCGGGTCCAGGGTGCCGATGTAGGGCAGGTCCCGGTAGCGCTCGCCGTAGTCCAGGCCGTAGCCGACGACGAACTCGTTGGGGATGTCGAAGCCCACGTAGCGGACCGGCACCTCGACCTTGACCGCGTCGGGCTTGCGCAGCAGGGCGCAGACCTCCAGCGACTTCGGCTTGCGCGAGGCCAGGTTCTTGAGCAGCCAGGACAGGGTGAGCCCGGAGTCGATGATGTCCTCGACGATCAGGACGTCCCGCCCGGCGATGTCCCGGTCCAGGTCCTTGAGGATGCGCACGACCCCGGAGGAGGAGGTCGAGGACCCGTAGGAGCTGACCGCCATGAACTCCAGCTGGACCGGAACGGGCAGGGCCCGCGCCAGGTCGGTCATGAACATCACAGCGCCCTTGAGCACGCCGACCAGCAAGAGGTCCGAGCCCGCGTCGCGGTAGTCCTCGGCGACCTGCTTGGCGAGTTCGGCGGTCTTGTCGCTGATCTGCTGCTCGGTGATCAACACGGAGGCGATATCGCCCTCGTACACGGGCAGCTTCCCCTCTTCCGGCCTGGGTGCGGCGCCAGGTCATGACTCCGCTCGGTCTAGCCCCAGCCTGCCATGCGCGCGCCCCGCCACCAAGCCGCCACGGAGCCGCACGCCGCCCTGACCTCGCCAGTTGCCGACCAGCTCGTCGACTTCACGCAACTGGGTGTCGGTGAGGTCGGTCACACCCTGCTCCGTCAGCCAGGAGCGCACCGCCCTCCGGCGCAGCGCCGCTGGTTCCGCCGCGAGCACCGCCGCGTCCAGGGTTGCGCCGTTCAACGCACGCCCGAGCAGGTCGGCCGCCAGCGCGTCCAGCGCGTCGTTGTCCTCACGCAACTGCGCCGCCGTGCGCGCCAACGCGTCCGCGACCCCGCCCCGCAGCACGTCCTCCAGCAGCGGCAACGCCTCGTGCCGCAGCCGCACCCTGGTGAAGGCCGGGTCCGTGTTGTGCGGGTCCTGCCAGGGCGTCAGGCCCAGCGCCGCACACGCCCGCACCGTCGTCGCCCTGGAGACCGCCAGCAGCGGACGGGCCCACGGCGGGTCCAGTGGTCGCATGCCCGCGATCGACCTCGGCCCCGAGCCGCGCCCGAGCCCGAGCAGCACCGTTTCCGCCTGGTCGTCACGGGTGTGCCCGAGCAGCACCCAGGTGCCCGGCGTCCGCGCACCCCGCAGCGCCGCGTACCTCGCCCTGCGCGCCGCCGCCTCCACACCACCCGGGCCGGTCACCTCCGTGGTGAGCACGCGCACCTCGTCCAGCCCCAGCCCGCGCAACTGGTCGGCCGCCCGCCCCGCGACCTGGTCCGACCCCGGTTGCAGCCCGTGGTCCACCACCAGGCCCAGCACCCTCAGGTCCAGCCGCCTCGACACGTGCCGGGCCGCCGCCGCCAGCGCCAGCGAGTCCGCACCCCCGGACACCGCCACCGCCACCTCACCCGTGGCCCCAGCCCCCGTGAGCAGCCTGCGCACCGCCGTCCGCACCTGCGAGACCGCTTCGTCCGGCTGCCCCACGGCACGGCCTTCCTCAGTCCAGCCCCCACCCTCTCCGGGGGGCGACCCCAGTTCAAGTCTATCCGCCGGGCACCCACCAGACCCGCACGGCGGCGCATCTGTGGACAGCTGGGGCGCCTGTGGACAAGTCAGCGCGGCGGGGCGAGTTTGCGCAGGTCAGAGCGTGTCAAGAGTAGGTTGGGCCGTGTCATGAAGGTGCCCTTCGCGACGCCCAACGTCGCGAAGGGCACCTTCATGACACCAGCACCAGCACCTCAGCCCAGCACGCGGCGCAGCCACAGGTCCGGGTCGGCGATCTCGGCGCGGGTCGGCAGGGTCTCGGGGCGGTCCCAGACGTGGTTGAAGCCGGCCATGCCAGCGGCGTCCACGACGTGCCCGGTGAACGCGGCGCCCTCGGCGTACTGGCGGACCTTGGCCTCCACACCGAGCACGGCGCGCAGCACGCGGTCGAGCAGGCCACCGCCCTTGCGGCGGGCGGAGAACCGGTTGCGCAGGGTGACCACGGAGGGCACGACGGCGGGGCCGACGGCGTCCATCACGTGGTCGGCGTGTCCCTCCAGCAGTGTGGACAGGGCGATCAGCCGGTCCAGCACGGCGCGCTGCTCGGGCGACTGGATGAGCTCGATCAGGGCGACCGGGCTGGCGTCGGCGGAGCTGATGCCACGCAACCGGTCCTTGGCGGCGCGCACCATGTCGGGGATCCGGTTGGCGGCGCCGATGGCGCTGTCGTCCACGGCGGAGAGCAGGTTGCCGACCTGCTCGGAGAAGTAGCCGCGCAGCCAGGGCACGGCGGTGAACTGCAGGCGGTGCGTGGACTCGTGCAGGCACACCCACATGCTGAAGTCGGTGGCGGGCACGTCCATGGCGCGCTGCGCGGCGACGATGTTGGGCGCGACCAGCACCAGTCGGCCGCCCTCCCCGCCGAAGGGGTCGTACTGGCCGAGCACGCGGGTGCTCAGGTAGGCGAGCACCATGCCCGCCTGCACGCCGGAGGTACCGGACACGACGGCGGCCAACGGGCGGGGCAGGGAGGAGGGCAGGGCGTTCTCGGTGAGCACGGACAGGCCCTCGCAGGCGGCCTGCACCCAACCGCGCCGGTCGACGACCTGACCGTCCAGCAGGGGCAGGTCCTGGCCCAGTCCGGTGACCTCACGCACGTGCTGCTCGGCGGCCCGGGAGAGCACCCGGAGCTCGCGCACGGCGGCCTCCGCCTCCTCACGGGGCACCGTGGGCCCGGAGCGGATCAGGCGTTGCGCCGTGGACGCGGCCACCCCCCAGTCGACGGGGGACGGCGTGCCACCGGAGGGCAGGGCGCTGGCTGCGTTTCCCGTGTTCACCCCATCGACGCTACCGGCAGGTGGCGCCGATGGGCAGAAGCCGCACTAGTGACAGCCGCATCCACGCAGAGTCGCCGCCAGCACGTCCAGAGCGGCCCGTCCGCTGTCGATGTTCGAGCCGTTGGACATCAGCGCGAACACCAGCACCCTGCCCTCGGTGTCGAGCACGACCCCGGCCAGGGTGTTGACGTTGGACAGGGTGCCGGTCTTGGCCCGCACCAGACCCTTGCCCGCCACCGAGTTGGCGTCCTTGTAGCGGGACGCCAGCGTGCCGGTGCCCCCGGCCACGGGCAGGCCGTTGAGCAGCGGGCGCAGCTTGGCGGTGCGCGGGTCCCCGCCGTCCGGGCCCGCCGCGACGGTCAGGATGGAACTGAGCAGCTTCGAGGTCACCCGGTCGTTGGTGGACAGCCCGCTGCCGTCGACCATCGTCACGCCGGTCAGGTCGAACTTGTTGTCCCGCAACACCTTCAGCACGGCCTGGCTGCCCGAGGAGAAGGAGGCCGGGTCACCCGCGGAGCGGGCCACCTCACGGCCGACCGCCTCGGCGAGCACGTTGTCGGAGATCTCCAGCAGGTTGTCGACCAGGTCGGTGAGCGGGGCGGAGCTGACCGAGCCGAGCACCGCGGACCCGCTGGGCGCGCTGCCCTTGGCCGACTGGGCCGGGTCGGCGCCCAGCCGCTTGGCGAGCTCCTTCGCGGCGTCCAGGTCGGGGGTGGGGGTGCGCGGCGGGTCCTGCTCGGTGGGCTTGCTGCGGCCACCGTCGAGCATCACCGGGGAGATCGGGGACCACGAGCCCCCGGCGATGTCGTTGCTGTCCCAGCCGGGGGCCATGCCGTCCCCGGTGTACCGGCTGGTGTCGACCAGCACCTTGCGCACGGGTCCGCCCGCGGCCTTGCGCACCTGGGCCACCAGGTCGTCCAGGTGGGCGGCACCGGGGTAGACCGACTCCTTGCCCACGGGCAGTGAGGACAGCGTGGGGTCGCCGCCGCCGACCAGCACCACGGTGCCCGGCTCCGACCCGGCGACCACGGTGGTGGTGAACCGGGTCTGCGGGTCCAGGCTGAGCAGTGCGGCGGAGGTGGTGAGCAGCTTGCCCGCCGAGGCGGGGGTCAGCGGGGTCCCGGAGTTGCTGTCCCACAGGGTGCTGCCGGTGGTGGGGTCGACCACGCTGCCGGTGAGCGTGCCCAGTGCCGGGGACGAGGCCGGACCGGCCAGCGCCGCCTTGACCCCGTCCGAGGTGGGGGCCGTGCCCGTGGTGGCGGGTCGCAGCTGCGGGGTGGGCGCCAGTGGGGCGGGCGGCGGGACGGTGGTGGTGCTGGGGCCGCCGAGGCCGAGCGCGGTGAGCACGGTGGGACCGCCGAACACGGCGCCCGCGCCGAGCGCGACCACGGCGACCAGCGCGAACCCGAGCAGCACCAGCTTGCGGCCACCGCGGCGTTGCGCGGGCACCTCGACCTCGGGCTGCTCCTCGTGGTGCTCGTCCTCGGCCGGGGTCTCGCGGGGCGGCGGGGGCAGCTGGGGCGGGGGCTGCGGCACGTTCTCGTCCACCTGCGGGGCGCCCGCCGCGGGCCAGGGCCGCGCCGGGCGGGGCACCCGCACGCGCACCGTGGGCGGGTCCTCGGCCTCCATCGCGGGCATCTGCACGGTGGGCGGGTCCTGCCGGGCGCGGTCGTTGTTCACCGGCATCTTGGTGGTGTGCTCGCTGGGCAGCCGCAGGGTCGGCGGATCGGCGGGCACGACCACCGCGGGCTGGGTCGGCGGGTCCGCGGGCGGCGGCACCGCGGGGCGGGGCAGCTGCTCGGTGAGGTTCACCGGTTCGGAGGATGCCGGTTCAGCGGTGGGCCATCCGGGTGCCGAGTCGTCCCCGTCGGCGGTCGGCCAGCCCTGATTCTCACCCTGACCAGCGGGAACGCCCTCGTCAGGTGACGAGGTCGGCCATCCCGACGTCGGCTGGCCTGGTCCGGCCACGAGTTCCTCCTCACAGCGGTCCGCGCCGAACACGGACCAAACTCACACTGCTCAGCGGCCACTTCGATACCGACGCCGCACACCTCGTGGTCCACACTAGTGGCGTAACCGGAGTGTCGAGTTGCGCGCGAGGTGCGCGCACGAAGAGGCGAAACGAGCGAGGACTGTGGAGTTCGACGTCACCATCGAGATCCCCAAGGGCGTGCGCAACAAGTACGAGGTGGACCACAAGACGGGGCGCATCCGCCTGGACCGCACCTTGTTCACCGCCACCCAGTACCCCGCCGACTACGGGTTCGTGGACGACACCCTGGGCGAGGACGGGGACCCGCTGGACGCACTCGTGCTGGTGCAGGAGCCGACCTTCCCGGGCTGCCTGATCCGCGCGCGGGCCATCGGCATGTTCCGCATGACCGACGAGAAGGGCGGCGACGACAAGCTGCTCTGCGTGCCCGCCGAGGACCCCCGGTCGGAGCACCTGCGTGACATCCACCACCTCAACGAGTTCCACAAGCTGGAGATCCAGCACTTCTTCGAGGTCTACAAGGACCTGGAGCCGGGCAAGAGCGTGGAGGGCGCGACCTGGGTCGGCCGCACCGACGCCGAGGCCGAGATCCAGCGCTCCTACAAGCGCTACACCGACGCGGTGGCCAACGGCGAGATGGAGCCGTTCGCCAAGCACTGAGCACGAGCGAAGGGCCCCTGCCGGATTCCGGCAGGGGCCCTCACGTTTCGGGTCAGCTCACTCCATGACGGGCATGAGCGTGCGCTCCTCGGCCTCCTCGTCGGCGGAGCGCTGCATGCCGGACTTGCTCGACAGCGGCACCTCCTTGAGGAACCAGACGAGCACGAACGCCACCGCGGTCACCACGCTGCCGACCACGAACACCAGGTCGATCGCCTGGGAGAAGCCCTCCAGGACCGGACGCGCCAGCCGGGCGTCCAGGTGCTCGATGAACTGGGTGTTCTCCAGGTCGATGCCCGTTCCCCCGCCGCCGTTGAGGCTCTTGAGGAAGCCGGCGTTGGCCGGGTCGGCGAGCACCTTCGGGTCGTGCGTGGCCGCCTGGAACTCCGGGGTCTTCGCCGCGTTGCCGAACGCCGTGCCGATCTTGTCCTGGACCACGCCGAACAGGATCGACAGCGAGATCGCGGTACCGGCCGTGCCGCCCATGGAGCGGAAGAACGTGGCCGAGGCGGTCGCCACGCCCATGTCCCTCGGCGCGACCACGTTCTGGATGGCCAGCACCAGGGTCTGCATGCACAGGCCAAGGCCGAAGCCCATCAGGCCCATGATCAGGCAGCAGACGAGCAGCCCGGTGTCCGGGGTCATCTGGCCGAACAGCAGCAGCGCGACGCCCATCGCCGCGGAGCCCACGATCGGCATGAACTTGTAGCGCCCGGTGCGGGCGATGACCTGGCCGGAGCCCAGCGAGGCGATCGTGATGCCCGCCATCAGCGGCAGGGTCAGCAGGCCCGCCGAGGTCGGCGTCTGGCCCTTCACGATCTGCAGGTACAGCGGCAGGGCCGCCAACCCGCCGAACATGCCCATGCCGACGATGAAGTTGAGCACGTTGGCCAGGCTGAACACCCCGTTGCGGAACATGCGCAGCGGCAGCAGTGCGGCGTCGCCCATCTTGTTCTCCACGAACAGGAAGGCGGCGATGCCCAGGCCACCGATCACGTACATCAGCACCGAGTCCGTCGAACCCCAGCCCCACTCGCGGCCCTGCTCGGCCACGATCAGCAGCGGCACGACACCGATGGTCAGGGTGAGCGCGCCGAAGTAGTCCACGCGCTGCTTGACCGGGGTGTGCGGGAGGTTGAGCACCCTGCTGACCACGGCCAGCGCGATGATGCCGATCGGCAGGTTCACCAGGAACACCCAGCGCCAGCCCTCGAAGCCGAGCAGGTTGTCCAGCCCCGCGAAGAAGCCGCCGACCACCGGTCCGGCCACACTGGACACACCGAACACGGCGAGGAAGTAGCCCTGGTACTTGCCCCGCTCACGCGGTGACACCATGTCGCCGACGATGGCGAAGGCCAGTGACATCAGGCCACCGGCGCCCAGGCCCTGCACCGCGCGGAACGCGGCCAGCTCGTACATCGAGGTGGAGATGCCGGACAGCACCGAGCCGACCAGGAAGATCGAGATCGCGGTGAGGTACATCGGCTTGCGCCCGACGATGTCGGACAGCTTGCCGTACAGCGGCGTGGAGATGGTCGAGGTGATCAGGTAGGCGGTGGTGGCCCACGCCTGGATGGTCTGACCGTGCAGCTGGTCGGCGATGGTGCGCATGGCTGAGGCGACGATGGTCTGATCCAACGCCGCGAGCAGCATGCCCAACATCAGTCCGGAGATCACCGAGATGATCTGCCGGTGCGTGAACCCGCCGACGCCAACGCCGGCCGCCACCGGCGTCGCGTTGCCAGCGGACTGTGACATCACTTCTCCCCTCGCGAGTCCACCTTGCCGGTGAACTCGGCAGTAAAGATTGGTAGGAAGCGCTCGTAGTCGCCGATGAACTGGGCGAACAGCGCGGCGAAGCGGGCACGGTCGGCATCGGGCCAGTAGCCGATCATCTCGGCGATGAGCTGGTTGCGGCGGCTGCGCTTGTCCTCCAGCAGCCGCACCCCCTGCTCGGTGGCCGCGAGCACCGTGGCCCTGCCGTCCTCCGTGTCGACCTTGCGCTCGACCAGACCCTCCTTGACCAGCTGCGCCACTTGGCGGCTGACCGTGGACGGGTCTGCCCACACGGCCTCGGCCAGTGCGTTCGACCGCAGCGGCCCCTTCGCCACCAGGGTGACCAGGAGCATGAACGCGGACCGGTCCATGCCTCCCTTGCCCGCCTGTGCGGCCACGCAGGCGCTCAGCCGCTGCAGTCGGGCCAGTGCCATGCCGATGTCGTCCGCGGTGCGCAGATCGTCCTCGGTGACGGCGCTGGTCTCCCTGATCGGAGCTACCACCACACCCCCCTGTTGCTTGCGGCATCCAATTAGTTGCCGGATACAAGCATGCACTTCATGGAGGTCTCTTAGCAAACGAAATACTCTGTGACCCCGGTCGCAGTCAGCGCCTGCGCTCCGCCAGCGCCAGTACGAACCGCTGGAAGTGCGCCCCGAACTGGGACAACTCCTCGTCCGACCAGTCCTCGACCATCTCCGCGAACAGCCCCACCCTGGCCCTGCGCATCTTGGCGATGACCCGCTTGCCCGCCGGGGTCAGCTCCACCACGGCCGCCCGCGCGTCCTGCGGATCGATGCCGCGACGCACCAGGTGGAGCCGCTCCAACTGGGTCAGGTGCCGGCTGCCGGTGGTCGGCCCGATGCCCGCAGCCGCCGCGACCTCGGCGACCCGGGCCGAGCCGAGGTCGGCGACCACGCTGAGCACCGGGTAGACCGCGTCGTCCAGATCCAGGCCGCCCGCGCGCAGCAACTCCCCGTAGAGGTGAGCCCGGTTGGCGCGCTGCAACAACGCCGTCGCGGACTGCTCGATGGCCTGGAGCGCCTCGTCCCTGTTCGTCACGCGACCCAGAATACCTGCACCTTGCACGCATCTGTTTTTCGGATTAACGTGCGTGCTGCACGCACTTTTTCGAGGAGGAACCCCATGGACGCCAAGAAGTTCGTCGAGAACGCCATGCAGGACGTGCTGTTCGGCGGCATCGAGGACGTGGAGCAGGCAGTGGACACCTACTTCACCCAGGACTACGTCCAGCACACCGACGGGCACGTGCTCGACAGGGCCGCGTTCGTCGACCACGTGCGGCACCTGCGGGCACGCGGCCTCACCGAGGTCCAGGTGCAGGTGCAGGAGATCGCCGTCGAGGGCTCGACCGTGGCCGACGTGCACACCGTGCGCGGCACCAAGCCCGACGGCACGCCAGTCGAGGTCGAGGTCTACATGTTCACCCAGCTCAGGGATGGCAAGGCCGCCAGTATCCGCGAGCTGAGCAGGCTCATCACGGGCGCAGCGGAGGACAGTGATCTGGGTCACGCGCACTAGCTAAGTTACCGTCGAGTAGCATCGTTGCCATGAGCATCGACTACGCGCTGATCGGCGAGGGCATGAAGCAGGCCGTGCCGTGGGTCGGCACGAACGGGGTCCAGTTCGAGCACGTCAGCGGCGAGAAGGTCGTCGCGGTGCTGCCCGACGCCGCCCCGCAGCACAACCACGTCGGTGGCCCGCACGCCGCGATGATCTTCGGCATCGGCGAGACCGCCTCCGGCGCGGTGGTCATGGCCGCCTTCGCCGAGCAGCTGGGCCGGGCGGTGCCGCTGGTCGCCAACGCCGAGATCCGCTACAAGAAGGTCGCGCTCGGGGACCTGCGCGCCGAGGCGGTGCTGGGCAGGTCCGCCGAGGAGGTCATCGCCGAACTCGACGCGGGCCAGCGCCCCGAGTTCCCGGTGCACGTGACGATCTCCAACGCCGAGGGCGTGACCACCACCGAGCTGACCGTGGTGTGGACCCTGCGCCCCAACCGCTGAGCCGCCACGAAGGTGTCATTCAGCCCGTCCGACCTGGCGAATGACACCTTCATGGGGCCCGGGAACCCCCAGTTTGTCCACACCCGCCGAGTTGTCCACAAGTGGATCTCCAGCAAGATCAACCGGGCGCGAGGGCGGGTAGACTGGAACCGGGGTCGCCCCCCCGAGGAGTGGTGGGGGACGCACGGGTTAGTCGGCCACCCGCACTCCCATGGAGCGGGCGGTGCCCGCGATGGTGCGCATGGCGGCGGCCAGGTCGGTGGTGTTCAGGTCGGACAGCTTGCGCTCGGCGATCAGCCGCAGTTGCTCCCGGCTCAGCTCGCCGGCATCGACCTGACCGGGCCGGGCCGATCCCTTGCCACCCAACGCCTTGCGGATCAGGAACGCCGTGGGCGGGGTCTTCAGCCGCAGCGTGAACGAGCGGTCCTCGTACACGGTGACGACCACCGGCACGATGTCCCCGCGCTGCCCGGCGGTGGCCTCGTCGTACCCGCGCTTGACCTCCCGCAGGTTCACGCCGGTCTGCCCCAGCATCTTGCCCAGGTCGGCGACCGGGGCCTCGCCCGCGGTCAGCTCCATGGTGACCTCGAAGGTCCTCTTCTTCTGCACAGCCATGGGCGGCGACGCTAGGGACTGACGCTACGTCAGGCTCAAACCCGTTTACCGGTGACACCTGTCATGGCCGACAGCGGACGTACGACATGCCCTTGACGCACAACGGATTCCTAGCGTTGGGGCATGACGACGACCAAGCTCCCCGTCAGCGACCAGACCGAGGAGCGCAGGGCTGCCCTGCGCGGACTGCTGCCGCTGGTGGTCGACATCCTGCTGCCACTGGGCGCCTACTACCTGCTGAGCAACCTGGGCGTGCCGACGATCTGGGCGCTGGCGCTGAGCGGGCTGATCCCGGCCGGGCGCACGATCTGGAGCTTCCTGCGCAACGGCGCACCGGACCGCCTGGCACTGGTGGTGCTGGTCTTCACGGTGGTCGGCATCCCGATCAGCCTGCTCACCGGCTCACCCCAGTTCATGCTCGCCAAGGAGTCGGTCGGCATCCTGCCCCTCGGGCTGCTGGTAATCGGGGCCGGGCTGCGCGGCAAGCCGATGATGGCGGCCGCGGTGAAGCCGTTCCTCGCGGGCAGCAGCGCGAAGGCCGCCGCCTGGGAGCACCTGCTGGCCACCTCCCCCGAGTTCCGCGGGCACCTCGTCACCGCCAGCACCGTCTGGGGCATGGGCATGGTGCTGGAGTTCTTCGCCCGCCTCGCGGTGATCTACCTGCTGCCCTTCGACACGGCGGTGTGGGCGACCAACATCCCGCTGATCGCCATGATCGTGCTGTGCAACGTGGCGCAGCGGCCCGCGGTGGCGCGGGCCGCTGCGATGCTGGGACAGCACACCGCGTGACCGGCTCAGCTGACGACGCGGATCGTCCAGAAGTCGTCGGACAGGTTCGCGTCGGTCAGGTACGCGTAGGGCATCGTGAAGTGGCCGTGCTGGCCCCAGCCGGTGCCCCAGGAGTTGCGCACCAGGAAGCGCTGCTGGGAGTCGTCGTAGCCGACCGCGAGCACGGCGTGCCCGCCGAGCACCGACTCCTTCGCGGCGGGCATCGGCACCACCCCGGTCTTCGCGACCTCGCTGCTCTCGAAGCTTGAGTAGACGGTGAACCCGAACACGAACGGGAACCCGGCCGCCAGGCAACCGCGGAACTGGTCGAGGGTGCGGGGCACCCGCTGGTAGGAGGTGGCCCTGTTCTGCAACGCGTGCTGGTAACAGGAGTCCGAGGGCTTGGTCACCTCCCGTGAACCAGCCGGGAAGTGGCCGCTGGCATCGGCCTGCACGGCCTCGTACGGCCACTCCGATTCGGCGCAAACCCCTTGTTTGGCAACGCTCTTGACCCCGTCACGGATCATCGCCCCGGAGTCGGTGCCCACGGTGCCCTCGATGGCCCGCTCGTTGTAGTAGATGAACAGCCGGGAGGGCATCAGGTCGGGCAGTTGCTGTTTGCGCACCGCGAACTGGAAGGCCCCGCCGATGGCGTTGGCCGTGCAACTGCCGATCGGGCCCTGGTCGTAGCTGTCGGGCAGCACCGAACGCAGGTCCGTGCTGGCGGGCAGGTTGGCCACCGCGGCGTGCGGGGCGGCGTAGACGTGGTCGCGGGCGTCGGGCAGGTCGGGCACCCAGCCGTAACGCGCCTTGCTCCTGGGTGTGGGACTGGTCATGTCGGATCCCCTCGTCAACCCGCCGAGACATCGACGGGTGCTTCTGATAAGAGCATCGGCAGCGGGACCTGATACGAAAATGCTCCATTCGAGGGGCAGTAACGACTAGCGAGCTCGGTGCGATGTGTCGTGTACCCGAGACAGGGCAATCGTCACACAGTGCGAGGCGCGCATGTCCGATCCACTTTTCCCAGGCACGTCTCCCACCGGCTTACCACAGGCCGCAACCCCGTTCTTCCCTGGACAGGACGTTTCACCGAAATCCAGTCGCAGAATTCTCACCTTCCTGCTCGGCGCCGCGTCCGGCGCGATTGTCGTCGGGCTGACCTGGACGGTTTTCGCACTGCTCCCCGGGCTCACCGCACCGCCCGCCGACAACTTCAGCCTCAAGGGCTCGCTGACGTTGACCAGTACCAGCCTGAGCGGGGCGTACTCGGGCTCGGAGTGCTACGGGACCGGTGGCTACAACGACATCAGCAAGGGCGCCGCCGTCACCGTCTACGGCGCGAGCGGCCAGGTCCTGGCGGTCGGTTCGCTGGTCAGCGGACGGCAAGGGGCCGGATCCCTCAGCTGCGTCTTCGCCTTCACGGTCCCCGAGGTGCCGGTCGGCGAGAAGTTCTACCAGGTCGAGGTGTCGCACCGGGGCAAGGTCACCGTGCAGGCGGACCAGGCCAGGACGACCGGGGTGTTCGTGACACTGGGCAACTAGCCCGATCACCGAGAATCAACAACTCTCCCCTGGTCGCCCCATTCCCAGATTGAATTATGCCGGGCAGTTAGCGTTCAACCGTTCGTCGCTGTCCAGCGACCGGTCACCGCTGCGAGCAGCGAACACGGCGCCATTCCATGATCACCTCGGCATCATGTCCGGCATCGGGCGATCGCCGCCCGAATGCGATCAAGAAGCCGGGCGTGCCCGGGATGTGCCTGTCGCCGTCACCGCATTACGAGGGTGACTCGGGTGGCGACTGGTCCGTGTTTTCCCATGCCCGGATCGGGCAGGGCTGGCGTCGGGGGTCGCCGCAGTGGCAGAACAACGGAACGAGACCGGGGGCGGTGTGAACGGGGTGCACGCCCCGGTTACCGGGCCGGTGGTGCAGGCCGGGGTCATCTCCGGCGGGGTGTGCCTGCACCACGACCGGCACCACACCCCCGTGCCCAGGCAGCTGCCCGCCGCGCCGAGGGCCTTCACCGGACGGCTGGCCGAACTGTCGGAGCTGACCGGGGCGGTGGACCGCGCCGAGGAGGACGGTTCGCAGGTGATCTCCGCGATCGCCGGCGGCACCGGGGTGGGCAAGACCTGGCTGGCCCTGCACTGGGCGCACGCCCACCGCGACCGGTTCCCGGACGGGCAGCTGTTCGTCGACCTGTGCGGCTTCTCCCCCGGCGGCAGGCCGAAGTCGCCGGGCGAGGTGGTGCGCGGTTTCCTCGACGCACTGGGGGTTCAGCCCGAACGCGTACCCGCCGACCCCGACTCGCAGATCGGCCTGTACCGCAGCCTGGTCGCCGAACGGCGAATGCTGGTCCTGTTGGACAACGCGCTGGACGCCACGCAGATCACCCCGCTGTTGCCGGGCAGTGCGGCCTGCACAGTGCTGGTGACCAGCCAGCACCACCTGCCCGCGCTGCGCATGCACGGCGCGCACCTGCTGCGCCTGCCGCTACTGCCCGAGCACGAGGCCCGCGAGCTGCTCGTCGGCCAGCTCGGTGCGGACCGGGTCGGTGCCGAACCCGAGGCGGTCGCCGACCTGCTGCACTACTGCGCCGGTTTGCCGCGCGCGGTGGGCATCGTGGCCGCACGCGCCGCCGACCGGCCGGACCTGCCGCTGGCACTGCTGGCCGAGGAACTGCGCGACGCCTCCGCCCGGCTGGACGCCTTCGATGCCGGGGACATCCCGACGAGCCTGCGCACCGTGTTCTCCTGCTCGTACCACGCGCTCACCCCCGAGGCCGCCGAGGTGTTCCGGCTGCTGGGCCTCGCGCCCGGACCCGACATCGGGTTGGCTGCCGCGGCCTCGCTCGCCGCCCTGTCCACGGCACGCACCCGAGCCCTGCTGCGCACGCTGGAGGTCGCCCACCTGGTGCGCCAGCACCAACCCGGCCGGTACCAGGTGCACGATCTGGTGCGGTTGTTCGCGTGGGAGCAGGCGCAGTTGCCGGAGCACCGGCGGTCCCGCGAGCAGGGCCTGTTCCGCCTGCTGGACTTCTACCTGCACACGGCGCACCAAGCGGACCGGCTGCTGGACCCGGACTGCCAGCGCGTCGCGCTCGGACCACCCGCCCCGGGCTGCGTGCCGCTGGTGTTCGGGTCACGGCAGGCCGCGCTGGAGTGGTTCGGCCGGGAGCACGCCAACCTGATCGCCGCGCAGCAGATCGCGCACGGCAACGGGCTGCACACCCATGTTTGGCAGATCGCCTGGGCGATGCACGCCTTCCACTGGTGGCGCGGGCACCTGCACGACGACCTCAGCGTGTGGCGGCTCGCCCTCGCCGCCGCCGACCACCTCGGCGACCCGCCCGCGCTGGCCCTGGCCAACCAGATGCTGGCCAACGCGTGCTCCCGGCTGGGCATGCACGAGCACGCGCTGAAACACGTGTCGCAGGCTCTGACGATCGCCGAATGGCACTGCGACCTCAACTACCGCGCGGCCACGCACCACTGCGCCGCCGGGGTGCTGGCGCGGTGCGGCACCGTACAGCAGGCACTGGGTCACGCCATGGAATCGCTGCGGCTGTACCGGTCGCTGAGCCACCCCGTGCGCCAGGCCTGGGCACTGGCCATGATCGGTGCCTTCAACTCACAGCTCGGCGCGGACAAGGCCGCGGCGTCCGCCTGCCACGACGCGCTGGCGCTGTTCTCCGAGCACGGGCACCGCACGGGCGAGGCCGCCACACTGCACCATCTGGGACGGCACGCCCAACGGCTGGGGCGCGCGCGTGACGCGCTGCACCACTACGAGCGGTCCGCCGAACTGGCCCGGGTGCTGGGCACCACCTACGCCCAGGCCGACACGCTGGCCAGCATCGGACGCATCCGCCTGACCTTGGCGGAGTTCGGCCCTGCCCGGTCCGCGCTGGTCGAGGCGATGCGGCTGTACCGGTCGCAGCACCGCACGGCGGAGGCCGACCGCGTGCAGCAACTGCTCGCCGGGTTCTAGTTCGTGGCCGCCTTCAGCGTCGCGCTCGCGATGATCCCCGCGCGCACCACGTACGAGCCCTGGAAGTACAGCACCGTGCCGTTGCGCTGCCGTGCCGTCAGGTGCAGGTACACCGTCTCCCCGGACACCGCGGTGATCGTCACCGAGTCCTGGTCCGTGCCGTCGAACCCGGCCGCGAACTGCTCGTAGGACTTGCCCAGGTTGCTGCCGCCCAGATTCCACGCCGCCCGGTAGTCGCGCTTGTTGATCGCGTCGTAGTAGCGCTGCACCACCTGGCCCGGATCGTTCGACACCGTCGAACTCGTCGTCGTCGGCGGGGTGGTGGTCGTCGTCGTGGTCCTCGTGGCGGGTTCCGTCGTGCTGACGGTGATTTCGGCGACCACCGGCGACTGCGCCACCGGCGTACCGGATTCCCCGCCGCGCAGCAGCAGGAACGCCGTCACCCCGATCAGGAGCAGCACGACCCCTGCCGCCGCGACCAGGCGCCAGTCCAGTTCCCGTTGCCGGACAACGGGTTGGCCGCACCAGATGCAGAACTGCTGCGTCCTGTCCGCCAGGTCGCGCCCGCAGCGCCTGCACCTGCTCACCCCAACACCTGCTTCCCGCCCCGGATGACCACCCCACTATTCGCCCCAGCCCCGGCTTCCCGTTACCGCGCCCCCGGAATTCGCAAGATGGGAAACGGATGGGACCGCGCCCGCGACTGTCCTGGCATCAGTGAGGAGCAGTCATGATGCAACCTAACCCAGTACCGCTCTACCCCGTCCCGCCGCAGGCAGCGCTACCCCGAAACGGCCTGTGCACCGCCGCGCTCACCACCGGTCTGATCGGCGCCCTGCTCGCGATCGTCCCCCTGCTGATGGTGTGGGCGAGCATCCCGCTCGGCGTGCTCGGCCTGGTGTTCGGCCTGGTCGGGATCGGGCGGGTGCGGCGCGGGCAGGCGGATCGTCTCGGGTTCGCCATCGCGGGACTCGTGCTGGGGGTCCTCGCATTGGTGCTGAGCACCCTGTGGATCGCCGCCTTGGCCGCCAGCACGTCTACCAAGCCCGCAGCCTCGCCCACCACCGCACCGGTCGCCGCGGTCGCACCAGCCACGAGCAGTGCCGCACCCACGACCACTACCGCGACGCCTACTGGCCCAGCGACCAGCTTCGGCCCCGGCGTGCACGTAGTCGGCACGGACATCCTCCCCGGCACGTACCGGACGGCTGGCCCCACGGACGGCGCACTGCCCATCTGCTATTGGGCGCGGGAGAAGGACACCTCGGGCGAATTCAGTTCGATCATCGCCAATGACAACGCGAAGGGGCCCACCACGGTCACCATCGCCGCCACCGACGGCGCCTTCAAGACCTCCGGCTGCCAGCAATGGACCAAGGTCAACTGACCCGAGTCCCATCCCAGGGAAGTGCCGCCACCAGCCCCACCGGGAGGTGCAGGAAGACCGCCCGTCTACAGGGGGCCGTAGCGCTGGCCGCCCGTCCGAGCGGGCAGTAGGCGCTGGACCCCCACGCCCGAAGGGCCGTGGGCACTGACACACACCCAACAGGGGCAGGCGCTAGCCGCCCACCCGAGGGGGCCGTGGGGGCCCCGCCCTCACACGGGGACCTGGAGCGAACTCATCCCCACCCACCCGGGGCCGTGGGGGCAGCGCCCCCACACCGGGGGGCGTGGGGGGGTCGTCCCCCCACAACAAACAGCGAAAGACCCCCGTCTGCGCTTTCCGCAGACAGGGGTCCTCCAGGTCTGGAGCCGCCTGTCGGAATCGAACCGACGACCTGCTCATTACGAGTGAGCTGCTCTGGCCGACTGAGCTAAGGCGGCGTTGGTTCCCACTATAGCGGTACGCACCGGGCCGTCACCCCACCGGCCCCCTGGTCGTTAGGAGGTACGTGACGCCGGTCTCAGGCTCACGACCGCCCGGAGGAGGACATCGCTGATGCGCAGACGCCCGCCGACCGCCCTGGCCCTGCCAGCAGCAGCCGCGCTGCTCGCGCTCTGCGCAACGCCTGCTTTCGCGGTGCCGACGACCACGCCGGTGCCCAGCCCCGTGAACCCGGGCCAGCCGCCTGCCTCGGCGGCGCTCGGCCCGCAGCCGCTGGGCCACGCGGTCGGTGACGCGGGTGGCGGCTTGGCGGTGATCCGGCTGCTGCCGAACTCGCAGCCCACCGGCTCGATCCTGCCGGACCTGTCCAAGGACCTGCCCAAGCAGCCGCTGGCCGAGGCGGGTTTCGGCCTGTCCAGCGCGCAGGCCAACACCGAGGCGTACCTGGCCTATGAGCGGGCGATCGCGCAGGCCTCGCCGATGGGTTTCGCGGTGGGCGGCAACGCCCCGCAGACCCCGGGCGCCCTGGCTCAGACGGCGCTGCCGGACAACCCGCAGGCCACCACGGGCGGCTTGAACCCGCCGTCGACCCCGCTGGACGCGCTGCTCAAGGTGGGCCTGCTCAACGGCAGCGTGCACGCCCGCTGGAGCGACACGCTGGGTCCCTGCGTGGACACGATCGCCGACGCGCAGACCTCGCTGGCGAGTCTGTCGGTGCTCAACGCGATCCCTTCGCTGCCGAGCAAGCCGGACCTGACCGGTCTGATCAACCCGAGCTCCAAGCTGGACGCGAACACCGCGGGCGAGGTGGTGAACTCGCTGAAGTCGATGTCCGCGCCGTTGAGCCAGCTGGGCGGGCTGCTCTCCGGCAAGCAGACCGAGGACGGCAAGGGCTCGCTGCTCAGCCTGCCGAACACGCTGAGCTCGCGCTCGGTGGTGAAGCTGGTCGACATCCCGGGTTCGAAGAACAAGGCCGTGCAGTCCACCTCCACCTTGCAGGTGGCCAGCGTGAAGATCCTCGCGGGCACCCCGATGGAGATCGACATCAACGTGGTCAGCCAGCCCACCCTTCAGGTGACCTCGGGCGGTGACGAGAAGAGTTCCTCGGTGGCCTACACGGCGCCGGTGTTGCAGGTGGTGCAGGGCGGCAAGACCCTGGGCACGCTGGACGCGGCCAACCCGAAGCTGGACGTGCCGGTGGGCGTGCCGCTGCCGGGTGCCGACCAGCTCGGCAAGCTGCCGATCATCGGTCAGCTGCTGCCGAACGGCTCGGCCATCCCGGACGGGTTCAAGAAGATCGACATCGGCGTGTTGCGGTTGCAGATCGCCGAGCTGGACAAGAAGTCCCAGGCGCTGACCGGCCAGCCCTTCGCCGGGTACCAGGTCGGGGCCACGGCGCGGCTGCTGGACCTGCAACTGCTGCCCACCGACGCGCTGGGGCTGCCGAACCTGCCCTCCGCGCTGGCCCAGGTGACCCTGGGTGAGCAGGTGGCCCGCGCCGCCGCGCCGACCGGCGGCGTGGAGTGCGGCTCCACTCCCGGCCCCGGCGGCTCGACCACGGCGGCCCCGCCCGCCCCGCAGGGCTCGCCCCCGCTGGCCTACACCAACGCCGCGTACGACACGATCCCGCTGTTCTGGACGGGCACGGCCTTCCTGCTGGCCGGTGTGGTCGTGGTCGCCGCGCTGCCGCACCGCAGGGCCAAGCGGGCCACCAAGCAGTGAGCCGTGGGGCCGCGCCCAGCTCGGCGCGGCCCCGCCCGCCTCACAGGTCGAGTGCCTTCGCGACCTGGTCCGGGCGCAGCACCCGGAGCAGGCCCTCCATCAGGTAGTAGTCCCCGTACGGCAAGGAGATCTCCACGCCGTCCTCGCTGGGACGGTTGCGCGTGCCGCGGGCCAGCACGGCCTCGGCCCGCGTGGACCGGGTCGTCAGGCAGGTGCGGCACAGGGCGTCCAGGATGCGCAGCGCCGTGGTCCGGTACCGGGCGATCCCGGTGGCCCTGGCCAGGTCGAGCAGCCCGCACGCGGTGATCGCGCCCGCCGAGGAGTCCTTGATGTCGTTGGGCGCCAACGGTGACCGGTAGTCCCAGACCGGTACGCCGTCGGCGTCGAGGTGGTCCAGGGCCCAGTCGGCGACCTCGCGGGCGGTGCTCAGGAACTCGGCGCGACCGGTGCGGTGGTGCATGCGCGTGTAGCCGTAGATCGCCCAGGACTGACCGCGCGACCAGCAGGAGGTCGGGCTGTAGCCCTGCACGGTGTTCTGGCCGATCGGGGCACCGGTGGCCGGGTCGAAGTCGAACACGTGGCAGGTCGACCCGTCGGGGCGCACCAGGTGGGCGGCCGTGGTCTGCGCGTGCGCCACGGCGATGTCCACGTACTTGCGGTCGCCGGTGGCCTGGCTGGCGAAGCAGAGCAGGTCCAGGTTCATCATCGTGTCCACGATGACCCGGCCCGCCCGGTCGTCGGTGCCGAGCTTGCCCCAGGCGCGGATGAACCTGCCCGCCGGGTTGTACCGCTTGATCAGTGAGTCGGCGGCCGTGACCGCGCCGTCGCGCCAGGAGCTGTCCCCGGTGAGCCGCCACGCGGTGACCCAGGACGGGCTGAACAGGAAGCCCAGGTCGTGGTCCCCGGTGTCGGTCCGTCTCGGGGCGAGTCGCAGCGCGGATTCCTGTGCCAGCGCGCGGAACTTGTCCTCACCGCTGTCCAGGTAGGCCATCCACAGTAGACCGGGCCAGAAGCCGCCGACCCAGCCGCCGCCCGCGTCGAAGGTCCACTTCTCGAACTTCGTGCCCTGTGGGAAGGACGTGACCGTGGGTGCGACGGCACGCAGCTTGGCCACGGCGTAGTCCAGCGCCTGCCGGTACGAGGCGGGAGCGGGGGCGGCCGAGGCCGGTCCCGGTGCGGCCAGCGCCGCGGCGGCCGTTCCGGCGAACAGGGTGCGACGGGAGAGCGAGGTCATCAGGGCACCATCCAGCCGAGGATCGGGGTTGACTGCAGGTAGACGAGCACGCACATGACCAGCAACAGCAGCAGGCTCCAGCCGAAGACGCGGCGGAACAGCACGCCCTCGCTGCCGACCAGGCCGACCGCGGCGGTGCCGATGGCCAGGTTCTGCGGCGAGATCATCTTCGCCATGACCCCGCCGGAGCTGTTGGCCGCGCCGAACAGGATCGGGGAGGCGCCCAACTGGTGGGCGGCGGCGAACTGGGAGCCGCCGAGCAGGGTGTTGGAGCCGACGTCGGTACCGGTGATCGTCACGCCGAACCAGCCGACCACCGGGGACAGGAAGGCGAAGAACGCGCCGGTGCCCGCGAGCCAGTAGCCCAGGGTGCCGATCTGGCCCGACAGGTTCATCACGTAGGACAGGGCGAACACGGCGAGGATGGCCAGGATCGCCCAGCCGAACTGCCGCACGGTCCGCCCGTAGATGCGGATCGCGGCGCCGAGCCCGACGCGCAGCACCAGCAGCGAGATCAGCCCGGACAGCAGCAGCAACGTGCCGGTCGCGCCGAAGAAGTTCAGCGTGTAGCTGGTGTCCACCGGCTTGCCGTTCGCCCCGGTGATCGACAGCCCCGGCCAGGCGAACTTCCACACCACGGAGTTGAGGGCCGTCTTCACCGCCGGGATCTGCGCCACCGAGAAGACCACCACGATGATCGCGTACGGGCTGAAGGCCGTGAGCACCTCGCGGTGGCCGAGCCCCGACTTGCTCGCCGAGGGCCGCCAGACCCGGACCAGCAGCAGCACCGCGCCCGCCGAGACGATGGCCGCGATGATGTCGCAGAGCTGGTAGGACACGTAGCTGGAGACCAGGAACTGGGTGAGGCCGAAGCTCAGGCCCGCGGTCAGCGCGGCGGGCCACACCTCGCGCAGGCCGCGGCGCCCGTCGGCGATGAACACCAGCACGAAGGGCACCAGCGCGGCCAGGATCGACACCTGGCGTCCGGCCATCGCGCCGAACTGCTCCACCGGCAGGCCGCTGATCGGGCCGAGGGCGGTGATCGGGTTGCCCAGTCCGCCGAAGGCCACCGGCGCGGTGTCCGCGACCAGGGTCAGCGCGGCGGCCTTGAGCGGGTCGACGCCCAGCGCGATCAGCATGACCGAGCAGATGGCCACCGGTCCGCCGCCGCCCGCGAGGGCCTCCAGCAGTGCACCGAAGGAGAACGCGATGACGATGGCCTGGATGCGCGAGTCCTCGCTGACCGAGCTGAACGCGCGGCGCAGCACCTCGAAGTGCCCGCTGCGCACGGTCAGGTTGTAGATCCAGATCGCGTTGAAGGTGATCCACAGGACCAGCAGCACGCTGTTGGCCATGCCGTACGTGCCCGCGTCCAGCGCGGAGCCCAGCGGCATGCCGAAACCGAGCACGGCGATGGCCAGCGCGATGACCAGTGCGGTCAGCCCGGCCCAGTGCGCCTTCCAGCGCAGGCCGCCGAGCAGCACCAGCACCGCGAACAGCGGGATCAGTGCGAGCAGGGCCGAAGCCGTCAGCGACCCGGCGGGGTCGAGCGACTGTCTGAACAAGGTGGCACCGCCTTTCTCCCGTGCGGGAGCCCTGACCCCGGCCCGGCGGCGGTATCGGTCCGGGGGTTGTTCCATGGAACGGAACGTAGTTCCATGGACGGCGGTCATCGTGTCATTCCGGAACGCCGAGCGCCAGGGGGTTGCCCATGCAGGTCCGGCACCAGACGCACCCGTCGCAGGTCAGCGGCCTCGACACCGCAGCGCTGCGTGATCACTACCTGGTCGAGGACCTGTTCCGCGCCGGGGAGGTGCGCACGGTCTACACCCACGCCGACCGGATCGTGCTCGGCGGCGCCGCCCCGGTGCCCGGCACGCCGCTGCCGCTGGCCGTCGAGGCGGAGCTGCGGTCCACCTCGTTCTGCGAGCGCCGCGAGCTGGCCGTGGTGGCCGTGCGCGGGTCGGGCCGGGTCGTGGTGGACGGCGAGTCGTACGAACTCGGTCTGCGCGACTGCCTGTACGTGGGCCGCGGTGCCGTGGACGTCGTGTTCCACGCCGAGGAGGACCAGACCCACTTCTACCTGTTCTCCACTCCCGCGCACGCCAACTTCCCGACCACGGTGGCCCGGTTCGCCGAGGTGGACGTGGTGCGGCTCGGCGAGCAGTCGACCGCCAACGTGCGGGAGATCCGCAAGTTCGTGCACCTGGACGGCATCGGGTCCAGCCAGCTCGTGCTGGGCATGACCACGTTGGCCGAGGGCAGCGTGTGGAACACCATGCCCCCGCACACCCATGACCGGCGCACTGAGTGCTACCTGTACTTCGACCTGCCCGAACAGCACCGGGTCGTGCACCTGCTGGGCGAGCCGGAGCAGACCCGGCACGTGGTGCTGTCCAACGAGCAGGCGGTGATCTCGCCGAGCTGGTCGATCCACAGCGGGGCGGGCACCCACTCCTACTCGTTCGTCTGGGCGATGGCCGGGGAGAACCAGGCTTATGACGACATGGACCCGGTCGACGTGACGGACCTGCGCTGATGTTCCGCCTCGACGGCCGCACCGCGCTGGTCACCGGCGCCCGTACCGGCATCGGCCGTGCCATCGCGATCGGCCTCGCCCAGGCCGGTGCCGACCTCGTGCTGCTCGGCCACGGCGGGGACTTCTCCGAGGTGGTCCACGCCGTCGGCGGCAGGGCCGAGCTGATCACCGTCGACCTCACCGATCCCGCTGCCGCCGCGCAGGCCGTTGCCGAACTCGCCGCTCGCCGTCAGATCGACGTGCTCGTCAACAACGCCGGGATCATCCACCGCGAGCCCGCCGCCCAGGTCGGGCTCGCCGACTGGCAGCGCGTGCTCGCCGTGAACCTGGACTCGGTCTTCGCGCTGTGCCAGGCCGTCGGCGCCCAAATGCTGCCCCGTGGCGCGGGCAAGATCGTGAACATCGCCTCGCTGCTGAGCTTCCAGGGCGGCATCAACGTCAGCGGCTACACCGCGAGCAAGCACGCCGTCACCGGGCTGACCAAGGCGCTGGCCACCGAGTGGGCCCCGCACGGCATCCAGGTCAACGCCATCGCTCCCGGCTACATCCAGACCAACAACACCGCTGCGCTGCAAGCGGATCCGGACCGCGAACCGGCCATCCGCGGGCGGATCCCCGCCGGGCGCTGGGGCAGGCCGGAGGACCTCGTCGGGGCCGCGGTCTTCCTGTGCTCGCCCGCCTCGGACTACGTCAACGGGCATGTGCTCGTGGTCGATGGTGGCTGGATGGCCCGTTGAGCGAGGGGGCCGTCGAGAAGGCGCTCGTGGTACTGGAGGCGCTGGCCGAGCACTCCAGGATCACCGAGCTGGCGCGCGTGACCGGGCTGCCCAAGTCCACCGTGCACCGACTGCTGCGCACCCTCATCGAGCAGGGTTTCGCCGTGGCCACCGGCGAGAGCGACTACCGGATCGGCCCGAAGGTGCTGGTGCTGGCCGGGAACGTGTTGCAGCCCGCCGACTCCGTGGAACGCGCCCGTCCCGTGCTGACCCGCTTGCAGGCCAGCACCGGCTGCGCCGTGCACTTCGCGATGCTGCTCGGCGAGGAACTCGTCTACGTGGACAAGGTCGAGTCCGGCAAGCCGTACCGGATGACCTCCCGGGTCGGCGGCACGCTTCCCTTGCACAGCACCGCGATCGGCAAGTCAGTCCTGTCCACACGGGACACATCCACTGTGGACACCACTCGCTGGACCCAGTACACCATCACCGATCCCGACCGGCTGCGCGCCCAACTCGCGCGGGTGCGCAGCTGCGGGTTCGCCGTGGACGACCAGGAGAACGAGCTCGGCGTGCGCTGCGTCGGCGCTGCCGTGCGCAACCACAACGGCATGGTCATCGGCGGCATCAGCGTGTCCACGCTCGCACTCGAGCACACCGTCGCCGAACTCATCGCGCTCGGCCCGCACGTGGTGCGCGCCGCCAACGACATCTCCGCCGCCCTCGGCCACCAGCGCTGACCGCCCCTACCTGGTAACAATCCCCCGCCACTCCCTGGGGGGCGTCCCCGTCACCAGTCTACCGCCCACCCCCGACACCTGATCTTGCTCAAGATCCACATGTGGACAACTCGCCGCCTGTGGACAACGCGTCCGCGAAGATCAACTTCGAGAGGGGTGGGCGCGGTCGTGCAGTGAAAGTGCCCTTCGCTGCGCTGAGCGCAGTGAAAGCCACCTTCGCGGCGGACCCGGCGACCCGGCGAGCCCCACCCACATGTCATGAAGGTGCCGTTCGAGACGCCCAACGTCCCAAGGGGCACCTTCATGACACGCCCGCCCGCGCCCCCGGCTCAACCCCGGTGCAGGGCGGTGACCATGGCCTCGATGGCGATGCGCGGTTTCACGTTCTGTTGCAACGCATCCCGGCAGGAGAGCACGGCTTCCAACCGGCGCAGGGTGGATTCCGCGGTCCACGAGGCGGCGGCCGTTGTCGCGTCGGCGGCCCGGTCGGGGTGGTTGAGGGCCACCTCGGCCCCGGACTTGGTGACCAGCACGTCCCGGTAGAAGCCCATCAGGTCGACCAGCGCGAGGTCCAGGGAGTCGCGCTGGGTGCGGGTGGCGCGGGACTTCTGCCTACGCTCCAGCTCCTTGAGCGCACCGGCGGCGCCACGGGTGGCCGAAGCGGTGCCCTTGCCGGTGCCGCCAGCGCCCATCGCGGTCTTGAGCGCCTCGGTCTCGGAGGCGTTGCGCGACTCGTTGGCGGTGACGGCCTCGGCCTCGGCGGCCTTCACCAGCGTGTCGGCGTTGGGGAAGATGTCGCTGAACCGGCGCAGCGCCAAGGGGATCGCGAGCACCGACTCGCGACGCTCGCGGGCGGCCTGGTCGGTGGACAGGCGGCGGGCCCGCCCGATATGGCCGCCGCACACCGAAGCGGCCCACCCGGCGAGCTGGGGCTCGACGCCGTCGCGGCGCTCCAGCACCTCGGCGATGGCGGCGGCTGGCGGGGTGCGCAGCGCGATGGACCGGCACCGGGAGCGGATCGTCACCGACACGTCCTCGGGGTGGTCGGAGGGCGCGCAGAGCAGGAACACCGTGCGGTCCGGCGGCTCCTCCACCGCCTTGAGCAGCGCGTTGGCGGCGCCCTCGGTGAGCCGGTCGGCGTCCTCCACGATCACGATCTGCCAGCGGCCCGTGGTGGGCCTGCGCGCGGCGAGCTGCACCAGGGCGCGCATCTCGGCCACGGAGATCGACAGCCCCTCCGGGACGACCACGCGCACGTCGGCGTGCGTACCGGCGAGCACCGTGCGGCAGGCGGCGCAGTCACCGCAGCCGCGAGGACCGCCGGGCGCCACGCACTGCAACGCGGCGGCGAACGCCTTGGCCGCCGTCGAGCGCCCCGAACCGGGCGGTCCGGTGAACAGCCAGGCGTGCGTCATGGCACCCGGGGTGGTCGGCTTGCCCGCGACCAGGTCAGCGGCGGCCTCGGCAGCCGTGCTGAGCACCTGCACGGCATCAGGCTGCCCGACGACGTCAGCCCACACGGTCATGCGGAGTCACCACCTCGGTCACCAGTCCATCATGCCGGTCCGACATCAGCCGGTACGCCCACACCCCGGCCAACCCGGCGAGCACGCCCGCGACCAGCATCGGGGTGCGGGTGCCCGCGAGGGTCACGGCGGCGGGCACCAGGGTGGTCGCCCCGAACAGCACGATCTTGACCACGGCCTGCACGAACGCGTTGACCCGGCCGCGCACCGAGTCCTCGACCCGCGAGCCGATGATCGTCAGCCCGGTCAGGAAGGCCACCCCGGCACAGGCGCCGACCACACCGACGGCGGCCAGCGCGAACCACAGGTGCGGGGCGGCGGCCACCGCCAGCAGCGCCGTACCCGCGGCGAGGATCGCCACCCCGAACAGCCGGTGGTGCGGCAGCCGCCTGGCGAGTGCCGGAGCGAGCCAGACGCCGAGGGCCAGCCCGCTGAACACGGCGATGACCAGCGTGCCGAACGCGGCCTCACCGCCGTGCAGGCTGTTGGCGTACGGCCGGGCCACGGCGAGGACGGTGCCCGCACCGGCGATGGCGCCGACGATGCCGACGACCAGCCCCTGCACCAACCGGGTCCGCGACATGTAGCGAAGGCCCTCGCGCACCATGCCGGAGGGCTGCCGGGCCGGGGCGGCGAACCGGCCGGACACCTCGGGCAGCCGGGCAAGGATCAGCGCGGAACTGAGGTACAGCAACCCGTTGAGCACGACGAGCACCGAGGCGATGCCGAGCCCGCCGTCGTGCACGCCCAGCACGGGGCCGAGGGCGGACAGCACCGAGAACAGCCCGGCGCCGGTGAGCAGCGCGAGGCCGTAGGTGGTGACGAGGCTGAGCTGGCTCGCGGCCTCCACCTGCTCGGGGCGGTGCAGCACGGTGGGGATCGAGGAGTCCTTGGCGGGGATCCACACCATCGAGCAGGCGCCGATCGCGAAGTTGGCGACGAGCAGCCAAGATGTCGTGCCGACCACGGCCACCGACAGGAACAGCCCACAGCGCACCAGGTCCGCGAGGACCATGACCAGCCTGCGGTCGAACCGGTCGGCGAGCCACCCGGCGAGCGGGGCGAGCAGCAGGCCGGGCAGCAACTGGGTGGCGACCACCCCGCTCAGCGCGAAGCTGCGCAGTTCCGCGCTCGGCGTGAGGGTGGCCAGCAGGGAGGACAGGCCGAGCAGGGACAGCCAGTCGCCGACGCAGCACAGGTACGCGGAGGTCCACAGGCGCCGGAACGCCGGGATCGCCAGGACCTCGCGCACGTCAGCGGACGAGTGTGTAGACGACCGCGAAGAACACGACCACGAAGATCACCAGGGTGACCAGGCAGCCGGCACAGCCCGCACCGCCGGACTTGCTCCCGGCTGGGTTCTGGATCGCGGGCGCGGGCGGGATGGGCGCGGGCTGACTCGGCGGGCGCAGCCGGGCCTTGCGCCGCTGCTCCTGGGCCATGGCGGCGCGGATGGCCTCCTGCACGGCCCGTGCGTCGGGCTGCGGGGCCTGCACCGGGCGGGGCGGAGCCGGCGCGGGCTCGGGTACCCGGGGCAGCGACTCCCCGGTGACCAGTCCGGCCACCGGGTCGGGGAAGGCGGGCAATGGCGGCGGAGCCTCGGTGCCGTCCGGTCCGAACTCGCCAGCCATGGCCCCAGCCTAACCCGCGTCAGCCCTTCGTCTTGGCAGGCGCCTTCTTCGCCGCCGCGGGCTTCTTGGCCGCCGCGGTGGACTTCGCCGCCGCCGTCTTCGCGGTGGCCGACTTGGCCGTGCTGCTCTTGGCCGTGCCGCTCTTGGCCGCGGCGGGCTTCTTGGCGGGCGCCTTCTTCTTCGGCGCCGGGCCCTTCGCCCGCTTCTCCGCGAGCAGCTCGGCGGCCCGCTCGTCGGTGAGCTCCTCCACGCTGTCGCTCTTGCGCAGCGAGGCGTTGTACTCCCCGTCGGTCACGTACGGGCCGAACCGGCCGTCCTTGACCACCATCGGCTTGCCGGAGACCGGGTCGTTGCCCATCTCCTTCAGCGGCGGGGCCGCGGCGGCCTGGCGGCCCCGCTTCTTCGGCTCGGCGTAGATCTTCAGCGCCTCTTCGAGGGTGACCGTGAACAGCTGGTCCTCGGTCAGCAGCGAACGCGAGTCCGTGCCCTTCTTCAGGTACGGCCCGTAACGCCCGTTCTGCGCGGTGATCTCGGCACCGGTCTCCGGGTCCTTGCCGACCACCCTGGGCAGCGAGAGCAGCTTGAGCGCGTCGGCCAGGTCCACGGTGTCCAGGGACATGGACTTGAACAGCGAACCGCTGCGCGGCTTGACCGCCTTCTTGGCGTCGGGCTGCTCGGGCAGCACCTCGGTCACGTACGGCCCGAAGCGGCCCTCCTTGGCCACGATCTCGTGCCCGGTGACCGGGTCGTTGCCCAGCGAGCGCCCCTCGATCGGGGTGGCGAACAGCTTCTCCGCCACCTCCGGGGTCAGCTCGTCCGGCGGCAGCCCGTCGGTCAGGTTCGCGCGCTGGGACTCCCCGTCCACCTCACGCTCCAGGTACGGCCCGTAGCGGCCGACCCGGACCACCACGGTGTGCCCGCCCTCGTCGGTGAACAGCGGGATCGAGTTGACCTGGCGCGGGTCGATGCCCTCGACGCTGGCGTCGATCAGCTTCTTCAGCCCGCCGCCCCGGCCGACCGAGCCCGACGGGCCGACCTCGCCACCGAAGTAGAACCCGGTCAGCCAGTTGGTGCGGTGCTGGTCGCCTGCGGCGATCCGCTCCAGCTCGTCCTCCATGGCGGCGGTGAAGTCGTAGTCCACCAGCCGCTCGAAGTGCTGCTCCAGCAGGGTGACCACGGCGAAGGCGACCCAGGCGGGCACCAGCGCCGAGCCCTTCTTCCACACGTAGCCGCGGTCCTGGATGGTCTTGATGATCGTGGCGTAGGTGGAGGGGCGGCCGATGCCCAGCTCCTCCATCGTCTTGATCAGGCTCGCGTCGGTGTAGCGCGGCGGCGGGCTGGTGGTGTGCCCGTCGGCGGTCAGCTCGTTCGCGGTCACCGCCTGGTCCTTGACCAGCTGGGGCAGCCTGCGCTCGGCGTCGTCGGCCTCGCCACCGGCCTCGGAGTCGATGGCCTCCACGTACGCCTTGAGGAACCCGGCGAAGGTGATGGTGCGGCCCGATGCGGCGAAGGTGCACTCCTCGCCGGAGGCGGCCCTGCCCGCGATGCGCACGCTCATCGTGGTGCCGCGCGCGTCCTGCATCTGCGAGGCGATGGTCCGCTGCCAGATCAGCTCGTAGAGCCGGAACTCGTCGGCGGCCAGCTCGCCAGCGACCTCGCCGGGGGTGCGGAACACCTCACCGGCGGGGCGGATCGCCTCGTGGGCCTCCTGCGCGTTCTTGACCTTGCGGGCGTACTGGCGGGGCTTGTCGGCCACGTACTGGGCCCCGTAGAGCTGCGTGGCCTGGCTGCGCGCCGCGCTGATCGCCGACTCCGACAGGGTCGTCGAGTCGGTACGCATGTAGGTGATGTAGCCGTTCTCGTACAGCCGCTGCGCCGTGCTCATCGTGCGGTCGGCGGTGAAGCGCAGCTTGCGGCTGGCCTCCTGCTGCAGCGTGGAGGTCATGAACGGCGCGTAGGGCCGCCGCGTGTACGGCTTCTCCTCGACGCTGACCACCGACAGCGCGGCACCGGCCAGCCCGTCCACCAGCTGGCGTGCCTCGGCCTCGTCGAGCACGCGCACGCCGGTCGCCGACTTGAGCTGCCCGTCGGGGCCGAAGTCGCGGCCCGCGGCCAGACGCACCCCGTCCACCGCGACCATGCGCGCGCCGAACTGCCTCGGCTCGGCGTCCGGGCCCGCGTCCAGCTGCGCGCCGATGTCCCAGTAGGAGGCGGTGACGAAGCGCATCCGCTCGCGCTCGCGCTGCACCACGATCCTGGTCGCCACCGACTGCACGCGGCCAGCCGAGAGCTTCGGCATGACCTTCTTCCACAGCACCGGCGAGACCTCGTAGCCGTACAGCCGGTCCAGGATGCGCCGGGTCTCGTAGGCCTCGACCAGGTCGGTATCCAGGTCACGCGGGTTGGCCGCCGCCGCGAGGATGGCCGGTTCGGTGATCTCGTGGAAGACCATCCGCCGCACGGGCACCTTGGGCTTGAGCGTCTCCAGCAGGTGCCACGCGATGGCCTCGCCCTCGCGGTCACCGTCTGTCGCGAGGTAGAGCTCGTCTACGTCCTTGAGCAGTTCCTTGAGCTCGGTGACCGTGGCCTTCTTGTCCGGGGTCACGATGTAGACCGGCTCGAAGCCGTGCTCGATGTCCACGGCGAGGTTGGCCCAGGGCTCGCCCTTGTACTTCGCCGGGATCTCCGCCGCCTTGCGCGGCAGGTCGCGGATGTGCCCCTTGGAGGACTCGACGACGAAGTTGCGCCCCAGGTAGGAGGCGATCTTGCGGGCCTTGGCCGGTGACTCGACGATCACCAGTCGGCGGTTGCCGGACCCGTTCGTCCCGGCACCGCTCTTGTTCGCCTTAGTCGACCCTGCCACGCCGTCCCGCTCTCTTCTGCACCGCTACTCCAGCCCGCCACTATGCCCCGTCAGCGGGCGCGGACCACCAGTCCCCTGTCCGACAGAGTGACATAACACAGCATTGCCACCCATCGGGAGTAGACCCCAACACCTGCACGGAGGACAATCCGGATCCGCTCGGACGCACGGCTGGAGCCGCTCCGAACAGGTCCGCCAACCGCTCCTGGCAGGGTCCTCCGGCCAGCCGCGGACCTGGCCCTCAGCGCAGCCCTGGCCCTGCTCCCGCCCTGGTCAGAGCCGTGTTCCGCGCTGGCACACCGGCCTGGACCGCAGAGCGGACCGGCCAGGTCGCCCGAACCCGGCGGCGCGAAGTCTGCCGAAGAAGAGGACACCTGGTCCATGCCGGGAGGGTAGAGCACGCCACCCGTTCCGGCGCGGTACCGACAGGCCGGTGGCCCGCCCCGGCAGCAAGCCGGGACGGGCCACCGGGAGTGCTCAGACCCCTGCGCCGTTGCTGACGGCCTCGTCCGCCGGGGTGTCCGCGATCGCGGTGCCGCGACGCTTGGAGACCACGATGGCCGCACCGATGATCACGACCGCGACCAGGGCGATGGCGATCCGGAACGCGGGGTTCACGCCCTCGGCGTAGAACGCCACGATGGCCGGGGCGATCAGCACCGAGACCAGGTTCATCACCTTGATCAGCGGGTTGATGGCCGGGCCAGCGGTGTCCTTGAACGGGTCACCCACGGTGTCGCCGATGACGGTGGCGGCGTGGGCGTCGGAGCCCTTGCCGCCGTGGTTGCCGTCCTCGACCAGCTTCTTGGCGTTGTCCCAGGCCCCACCGGAGTTGGCCAGGAACACCGCCATCAGCGTGCCGGTGGCGATGGCACCGGCCAGGTAGCCGGCCAGCGGGCCGACCCCGAGGCCGAAGCCGACCGCGATCGGCGCCAGCACCGCGAGCAGGCCGGGGGTGGCCAGCTCGCGCAGCGAGTCGCGGGTGCAGATGTCCACGACCTTGCCGTACTCCGGCTTGACGGAGCCGTCCATGATGCCCGGGTTGTCCCGGAACTGGCGGCGCACCTCGAACACGATGGCACCGGCGGCCCTGGTCACCGCGTTGACGGCGAGCCCGGAGAACATGAACACCACGGCCGCGCCGACCATCAGGCCGACCAGGGTGCTCGGGGTGAACACCGCGAAGGCGGCCTGCACCTGGCTCGCGGCCGCGTCCAGCCCCGCCGCGTTGACGTAGGAGCCGAACAGCGCGGTCGCCGCGAGCACGGCGGTCGCGATGGCGATGCCCTTGGTGATGGCCTTGGTGGTGTTGCCCACCGCGTCCAGCTCGGTGAGGATCTTCGCACCATCGCCCTCGACCTCGCCGGACATCTCCGCGATGCCCTGGGCGTTGTCGCTGACCGGGCCGAAGGTGTCCATCGCGACGATGACGCCCACCGTGGTGAGCAGGCCGGTACCGGCCAGGGCCACCGCGAACAGCGCCACCGCCACGCTGCCGGAGAGCAGGAACGCGCCGTACACGGCGGCACCGATCACCACGGCCGTGTAGACGGCGGACTCGAAGCCCACCGAGATGCCGGACAGGATCACCGTGGCCGCACCGGTCAGCGAGGTCTTGCCGACCTCCTGCACCGGCTTGTTCTCGGTGCCGGTGTAGTAGCCGGTGATCCACAGGATGATCGCGGCCAGCACGATGCCGATGATCACCGCGATCGCGGCGACCAGCGCCGGGTTGCCCGCGGTGTTGGCCAGGCCGCCGTGCAGCTGGCCGAAGGTGCTGGGCAGGTACGCGAAGGCCGCGATGGTGCACAGCACCGCCGAGATGACCGCCGAGATGTAGAAGGAGCGGTTGATCGCGGACAGGCCGTTCTCGCCGGGGCGGGCCTTGGTGATGTAGACGCCGATCACCGCGGTGAGCACGCCGATGGCGGGCACGATCAGCGGGAACAGCAGGCCCTGCGCACCGAACGCGACCGAGCCGAGGATCAGCGCGGCGACCAGGGTCACCGAGTAGGACTCGAACAGGTCGGCGGCCATGCCCGCGCAGTCACCCACGTTGTCGCCCACGTTGTCGGCGATGGTGGCGGCGTTGCGCGGGTCGTCCTCGGGGATGTTCTGCTCGACCTTGCCGACCAGGTCGGCGCCCACGTCGGCGGCCTTGGTGAAGATGCCGCCGCCGACACGCATGAACATGGCCAGCAGGGCGGCACCGAAGCCGAAGCCCTCCAGCACCTTCGGGGCCTGGCCCGCGAAGGACAGCACCACGATCGAGGCACCCAGCAGGCCGAGGCCCACCGTGCTCATGCCCACCACACCGCCGGTGCGGAAAGCTACCCGCATGGCCTTCTCGCGACCGCCCTCACCCTCGTTGGCGGCAGCCGCCACGCGCAGGTTCGCGCGGGTGGACAGCCACATGCCGAGGTAGCCGATCGCGGCCGAGAAGATGGCCCCGACGATGAAGAACACCGAGCGCCCGATGCGCTCGCCCACGGTGTCCGCCGGCAGGAAGAACAGCAGTACGAAGACTATGGCGACAAAAAAGACGAGCGTGCGGAACTGCCGGTTGAGATAGGCCGCCGCGCCCTCCTGAACTGCCTTGGCGATCTCCTGCATCTTCGGAGTGCCCTGGCCGGCGGCCAGAACCTCCTTGAGCAGGACATACCCGACAGCAAGGGCGACGAGGGCGACCACGGCGACCACACCGACGACGGTGTAGTCACCCCCGGAGAGCGTCAGGGGGCCCTCCGCGAGTACTTGCCGGGACATCCGTCCTCCTGGTTACTTCAAGCGCGTTTCAGCGTTCAGCGCCAGGAGCCGGCCCTCGTGCGTCGGCCCCGACGCAGCGTGTGCATCCTCACAGTGGATGCAATGCCGGCGGAGTCTATTGGTCTGGCAAGTCAGCCCGACGATCAGTCCCGATCCGTTTACGGTCCGTTATCAACGGGTGTCGTACGGAATCGATCCAGGTCGGATGGGCTTGTCGCACCTGTGTGCGAAGCTGGCCGTTGTGGTCGGAGCCGATGATCAGTCCCAGCGCGGCCGGGCCCTGCTGGCACGCGTCCTGGCAGGCACCCCGGCAGGCGAATCCCCAGTGACGCATGTCACTGACCAGGAGCGGAGGTCCGGCCAGCACGCCGAGTGGCCGAGCTGGGCCGCCGCCGAACTGGTGGGTGCACTGCGCGATTCGGGGGTGCACCGTCCGTGGACGCACCAGGCGCTGGCCGCCGAGCACGCCTGGCAAGGCCGTCACGTCGTGCTCGCCACCGGAACGGCCTCCGGCAAGTCCCTCGGCTACCAACTGCCAGTGCTCTCCCGGCTGCTCGAGCAACCCCGCGCGACCGCCCTGTACCTCTCCCCAACCAAGGCCCTGGGCGCCGACCAGCTCCGCTCGGTGCGTGCGCTCCAGGCCGAGGGCGTGCGCCCGGCCGCCTTCGACGGGGACACCCCCATGTCCGAGCGGGACTGGGTGCGCTCCCACTCGCGGTGGATCTTCACCAACCCGGACATGCTGCACCGGGGCGTGCTGCCCGCGCACTCGCGCTGGTCCTCGTTCTTCCGGCGGCTGGCCTTCGTGGTCGTCGACGAGTGCCACGCCTACCGCGGCGTGTTCGGCTCGCACGTGGCGCTGCTGCTGCGCCGCCTGCGTCGGATCGCCGCCAAGTACGGCGCCTCACCGGTGTTCGTGCTGGCCTCGGCCACCGTCGCCGACCCGGCGGCCTCCGCGCTGCGGCTGTCCGGGCTGCACTGCGAGGCCGTCACCGAGGACGGTTCACCGCGCGGTGAGCGCACCGTGGCGCTGTGGGAGCCGCCGCTGCTGACCGACCTGGCCGGGGAGAACGGCGCGCCCGTGCGCAGGGCGGCCGGTACCGAGGCGGCCCGGATCCTGGCGGACCTGGTCGTGGAGCAGGCCCGCACCCTGGCCTTCGTGCGCTCACGGCGTGGCGCGGAGCTGACCGCGCTGATGGCCCGGCGCATCCTCGGCGAGCTGGACGAGGACCTGGCCAACCGGGTCGCCGCCTACCGCGCGGGCTTCCTGCCCGAGGAACGCCGTGCGCTGGAACGCGCGCTGTCCCAGGGGGAACTGCTCGGCGTGGCCACCACCAACGCGCTCGAACTCGGTGTGGACATCGCCGGGCTGGACGCCGTGGTGGTCGCGGGCTACCCCGGCACGCTGGCCTCGTTCTGGCAGCAGGCCGGACGCGCCGGGCGGGCCGGTGACGGCTCGCTCGTGGTGTTCGTGGCCCGCGACGACCCGCTGGACACCTACCTGGTGCACCACCCGGCCGCCGTGCTGGACCGCCCCGTCGAGGCCACCGTGCTGGATCCCGCCAACCCGTACGTGCTGGCCCCGCAACTGGCCTGCGCCGCCGCCGAGCTGCCGCTGACCGAGGACTGCCTCGCCGGGTTCGGTGGTGACGTGGCCAGGTCGGTGCTGGACGAGCTGGTCGCCGACGGGGTGCTGCGCAGGCGGCCCACCGGCTGGTACTGGACCTCGCACGAGCGGCCGCACGCCAGTGTGGACATCCGCGGTTCCGGCGGTGAGCAGATCGCCGTGGTCGAGGGCGACTCCGGCCGCATGCTGGGCACCGTCGACCCCGGATCCGCCTGCTGGTCGGTGCATCCCGGCGCGCTCTACCTGCACCAGGGCAGCTCGTACGTGGTGGACCAGCTCGACCTCGAGGGCGGCCTGGCCCTGGTGCACGCCGAGGACCCGGAGTGGACCACGCAGCCGCGCAACGTCGTGGACATCTCGGTGGTGCGCACGGTGGAGGAGCAGCGCTTCGAGGGCGGGGTGTCGGTGCGCCTGGGCGAGGTGGACGTGACCTCACAGGTCGTCGGCTACCTGCGCAAGCTGCCCTCGGGCCGGGTGCTCGACCAGGTGGCCCTGGACCTGCCGGAGCAGACCCTGCGCACCAGGGCCGTCTGGTACACGGTGAGCGAGGAGTTGTTGTGCGGCAGTGCGCCGGGGGGCGCCGGGCTCGTTCCGGCGCGCGTCCCCGGCGCACTGCATGCTGCCGAACACGCGGCGATCGGCCTGCTACCGCTGTTCGCGACCTGCGATCGATGGGACATCGGGGGCGTGTCGACCGCGCTGCACACGGATACCGGGGAGGCAACGGTGTTCGTGCACGACGGTCATCCCGGGGGAGCCGGCTTCGCCGACCGCGGCTTCGCCGCGTTGGTCCCATGGCTGGTCGCTACTCGGGAGGCGATCTCCTCTTGTGAGTGTTCGGCTGGGTGCCCGTCCTGCGTTCAGTCGCCCAAGTGCGGGAACGGCAACGAACCGCTGGACAAGGGTGGCGCGGTGGCCGTGCTGGACTCCGTGCTCGGGGTTGTCGGGGCCGGACGACAACACGGAGTCCACCACGGCCGGGCGGGCGATCAGAACGAGCGGTCCACGGCGACCAGCTGCTGAGAGGCATCCAGCAGCTCGGCCAGATCCGGTCGGGTGGCCTCGACGATGGCCTCCTGAACGACCTGGGAATCAGGCAGTGCCCAACCGCAGACCTCGGGCTTGACCCTCCAGTGCACGACACCGTGCTGGAAGGGAGTGGGCGGCAACGGGATCCAGCTGTCGCGGCCGTGCAGCAGGACGTCTCCGCGCGCGGCCAGCTCGGATCCCAGTTCCTGACCGGACTGGATGAGGAACAGCCAGTTGCCCGCCGGGGTGGCGGCGATCGGCACCACGACCCCGGTGGTCCTGAGCACACTGGCCACTCGGCGGCCCAGGTCCGCGGACACCTCGATGGCGTCCACGACGTACCCGGTCGCCACCAGGAGGCTGTAGCGCCGTCCGGTCCACCACGCCGCGACCTGCTCCGGCTTGGTTCCGATCCGGTCCGCCCAGTCACGGTGCACGGGCACCGGACCGTCCTCCTGGACACCGTCCCGGCCCGCCCACTGCGAGCCCGCCGGATAGGTACCTGGCAGCACCGGCCAACCGCGCCACGCGAGGCCCATCGCCTCAGCACGCAGCTCGATGCGGAACGCCCCGCGCCAGCTATCCGACCAATCCATGTTCTGTCGCCTCCATGGCCTTGCGGCCTTCTTCAGGAGAGAGCCACCGTTCCCAGTACTGCCAACCTGTCTCTCTCGAACCTGCGAGCGCCTCAAGCGCCCACAACACACTCAACGGCACGAGGGGCACCCCCGGTAACCCGCTGTCGACAACTGGTAGCTGGGGAACGGCGAGTGAAGGGCCGCCGACCGATGGGCCGAACGGCGGCCGACAGCCGAGCGCTCGCCTGGCTCCGCGACGGGCGGCGCCGACACGCCGTGGCGAACGGGTGTGACGCCACTCACCGCGTGTCGCTGACCGCTCATCGCGCCTTCGGCCCTCACCCGCCCTCCGACACTTCAGCCGGACCTGCACGTGCATGTGCACTGGCCGTACCGGTGGCAGCCAGCCAGCCGGGCGGTTGAGCGGTCACCTCGACGGCGGCCTCCCAGCCCCGCAGGCGACAAGCGGTCAGCCGTACCCCGTACCGGTCGGCCACCCACTCCGCCCGGCGACAGGCGGAGTCGGTACCGGCGACGGCCTGCGCCGCGGCGGCCAGCGCGCCCAGGTCGGCGGCTGCGGTGGCGCGATGCCTTGTCAGCACCGCAGCGCCGAGGTGGAGCCCGAGCACCGTGGACAGCACCAGCGCCGTGGCGATCACCGCCGCCAGCACGGTCGCACCGCCCTCGTCCCGGTGACCACTCGTCGCAGCACCGGCGCTCCGCACGGGCCCTGTGCCTAGTGGCTCGCTCGCAGGCTCGCTCATCGCGCGGCCACACCTGGTTCGAGCACCGCGTGCGCCTGGCCGCGCAGCCGCCAGCCGGGCAGCAGCCCACCCACCGGGCTGGCGGTCACCTCCACGGAGATCTCGTCCCCGTCCACCCGCACCGACAACCGGGCACCGCTGGGGCCGATCGCCCGCACCGCCTGCTCAGCTCTGGCCGGGTCACCGCGGGCGACGAGCCTGGCCGCTTCCCGCGCGGCGTCCGTACAGCGCACCGACCCGGTGACCGCTGCCAACGCGGCCAGGCACACCACCAACAGGAAGAGCAGGGCGCAGACCGCAATGGCCGTCTCCACGGTGACGCCGCCCCCGTCGCCGCGCATCAGATGTTCACCGACAGGGCTCGCTCGACCAGTTCGTGCACTCGTGCGATGACCGAATCGCCGGTGAGCACCGAGTAGAGCACCATCGCGAAGGCCACGACGGCCAAGAGCCCGACGAGGTATTCCACGGTTGCCATCCCGTCCTCGGAACCGAGCGAAAGCCGGCGGCGGATCCTCTCCACAGTTCTGTCCCCTCTCACCAAGTGATCAGCAGTTGGCCCGCGAGCCCGAGCAGCACCGGCAGCACCGCGAGGCAGAAGAAGGCGGGCAGGAAGCACAGCCCCAGCGGTGCGGTGATCAGCACGGCGGCCCGCTGTGCACGGGCCTCGGCGCGGTCGGCTGCCGCTGCCCTGACCCGCACGGCCAGCCCGCCGGCCACACCAGCCAGCACCGTTCCCGAGCGAGCGCTCCGCCGGGCAGCGCGGGCGAGTTCGGCCGTGCTGGCCTCGGCCAGCGCTGGCGCCCACGCCTGCACGGGGTCGGCGCCCAGTGCGATCAGGTCGGCGGTCCGCAGCAGTGCCGTGGCGCTCGGTTCCGGGGCAACCGGGCTGATCGCACGGATCGCGGTGGCCACCGGCAAGCCGGCGGTGAGGCAGGCCGCCAACAGGTCCCAGGCCGCGGCGAGGGCCAGTGGATCGGTCACCACGCGCTGCGAGGCAGCGAGCCAGGTCCGCAGCCCGAACGCCACCCCACCCGCGACCACCAGGCCGACCACCCAGCTCGCCAGCACCGTGGCGATCGTGCCTGCGGCGAGGGCGCCGAGCCAGGGCAGCCAGGCCGGTGGGGATCGTGGCACCGCGACGGGCTCGGCGTCTCTGCGGACCAGCACCGAGTGGACCCGCTCGCGCGCCCGGGCCGGTCCGGGCAGCAGCACGAGCGCCACGGCGAGCAGGACGAGCACTGTGGTGGTCATGGCGCCACCGGGTGCTCGGTGAGTTTGGCGCTCCACAGCACACCACCGCAGATGAACAGTGCGCCGAGCACCAGCGCGAACTGCCCGATCGCGGTGTCCGCGAGCACGTGCAGCGGGTGCGCCTCCATGGCCTCGCCGAGCAGCACGCCCACTTCGGGCAGTGTCGCGAGCACGGCCGCGCTGGCCCTGGGCCCGGCCATCCTCGCGTGCACCTGCTTGGTGAACCTGATCCGCTCCTCCAGGTCGCGGCGGACCGCGTCCACCACCTCGGCGAGTGGTAGACCGTGTCGCCCAGACAGCCGCCACGCGTGGCCGAGCCTGGCGAGCACCGTGCGCAGGCTCGGTTCCTCGTGCGCCTTGTCCAGCAGGATCCGATCGACCTCCCCGCCCAGCTTGGCCGCCGAGGCGACAGCGATCATGGCCTTCGCCGCCTGCGGTTCGGCGTCGATGGCGGCCCGCTCGGCGGCGGTGGCCGGGTGTGCGCCGATCTTGAGTTCAGCCACCAACGCGGTGAGCGCGCCGACCATGCCCTCGATGAGCTGGGCCCGGCGGCGCACGGCGCGCCGGGAGTGCCAGCGGCGCCAGCAGGTCACGCACAGCACCGCGTTGGCGATGGCGCCGCCCGCACCGAGCACCGACCAGCCGACACAGGCACCCGCCACGGCGAGCACGGCACTGCTGGGCCGGGGCAGTGGGCGGCGGCGCCGTGCGCGTGGCACGGTCGGCGCGATCGCGTGCAGTCGATGGCGCCCGTGCTTCGGCGGCCAGACCAGCACAGCCGCTGCCAGCAGCAGCACAGTGACAACGGGCACGATCACCGCCTCCTCTGGCAGGCGAGCAACTCGGTCAGCAGCGGCCAACCCGCCAACTGCTCGCCCTCGCGCCAGGCCGGGCACACCACGACCTCGTCGGCGGGACGGTCGAGCACGCCGATCTCGACGAGCTTGCGCATGCCGTAGCGATCCCGTTTGACGTGCAGGACCAGGTGCACGGCAGCAGCGAGTTGGCTGTGCAACGCGGGACGGCTCATACCGCCCAGTGCCGCGAGAGCCTCCATGCGGGCGGGCACCTCGGCGGGTGAGTTGGCGTGCAAGGTGCCCGCTCCCCCGTCGTGCCCGGTGTTGAGCGCCGCGAGGAGTTCACACGCCTCAGCCCCGCGCACCTCCCCGACCACGATCCGGTCGGGTCGCATCCGCAGCGCCTGCCGGACCAGGTCGCGGACCGTCACCTCACCCGCGCCCTCGACGTTGGGCTGCCTGGCCACCAGTCGCACGGTCTGCGGGTGGTCGGGCCGGAGTTCGCCCGCATCCTCAACGCAGACAACGCGTTCCCCTGCTGGCACACAGCCCAGCAGCGCCGCGAGCAGCGTGGTCTTGCCGGACCCGGTCGCCCCGACCACGAGGAAGGCCAGTCGTGCCAACACGATCGCGCGCAGCACGCGTTCGATGTCCGCGGTGAACGTGCCGAGGCGGCGCAGTGCGGTCAGGTCGTGCACGGCGGGGCGCAGCACGCGCAGGGACAGGGCCGTACCGTCGGCGCAGATCGGGGGCAGCACGGCGTGCATGCGGACCCGGTCCTGCTGCTCGGCGTGCGGCAGCCAGGCGTCCACGTAGGGCTGGCCCTCATCGAGCCGGCGCCCGGCGGACAGGGCCAGCCGCTGCGCGAGACGGCGCACGGCGTCGTCGTCGGGGAACCGGATCCCGGTCCGGCACAGACCGTGCTCGCCGTCCACCCAGACCTGATCCGGCCCGGTGACCAGCACGTCGCTGGTGAAGGGGTCGCGCAGCAGCGGTTCCAGCGGTCCCGCACCGACGAACTCCTGGTGCACCCGCTCGATCGCGCCGAGCACGTCCACGTCGCTGGCGACCCCGCCGACCTCGGCACGCACCGCCTCGGCGACCCTGGCCGGGGTGAGGGCCACGCCACCGGCCGCCAGCCGCAGGCGGACCCGGTCCACGAGGTCATCGGGCATCGGGGACCTCGCACAGGGCCTCGACCACGGCCCGCGCTGCGGCGGCAAGCGGGCCTCGGCCACGGGTGGGCGGGCGCCCGCGTTCCAGGTCGGCGGCGAGACCGGGCTGCGAGCGCATGGCGGTGAGCAGGGGCAGGCCCACCGCTCGTGCGACCTCGTCGGCGCTCAGCCCACCGGGCGCGGGTCCGCGCACCACGACCTGGGCCTGGGTGGCCTCACCGAACAGTTGGCCCGCGACGCGGCGGGCGGCGGCGCAGGCACGGACCTCGGCGGGCACCACCAGCACCGCGAGGTCGGCGTGGTCGAGCACGACCTCGGCGGGCTCGCTGCGATGCCGAGGCAGGTCGCACACCACGAGTTCGCCACCGCGCCGGGCTGAGGTCAGCACGGTGGCCACGGCCTGCGGGTTCAACTCCCCGTTGTCCCGGTCACAGGACAGCACGGTGAGCCTGCCCTGCCCGCGGTCCTGACCGGGCAGGGCGGCCCGCAGCGAGGAGGCGGAGACCCGGCCACCGCCGAGGGCCAGCTCGGGCCAGCGCAGGCCGGCCGCCGACTCCGCGCCCAGCACCAGGTCCAGGCCACCGGCCAGCGGGTCGCAGTCGACGAGCAGGGTGCGTCGCCCGCTGCGCAGTGCGGCCAGCCCCACCGCCGCGGTGAACACGGAGGCACCGGCACCGCCCCGGCCACCGACCACGGCCAGCACCCGGCCGGGTTCCTGACTCGGCCCGTCCACGGCGTCGGCGAAGGCCCCTGCCAGCCAGGACTCGCCTTCCGGCAGGCCGAGGACCCGTTCCGCGCCCACGGCGACCCCGCGCTCGAACAGGGTGGCCGGTGGGGTGCCCGAGGCGATCAGGACCACGCCGGAGCGGCGGGGCAGGCCGACCCGCTCGCAGCCCTGTGCGGCCTGGCCGTCCAGCACCACCAGGGGTGCGCGGGCCCAACTGCCGCGGGCCGAGCCCGCGTCGGGGGCGCGTTCCAGGTCGCAGCCCGCCGCGGCGGCCACCTTGAGCAGGTCGCCGAGCAGGTCCTCGTCGCCGACCAGCGCCAGCGGCTTCGCCTGGTTCATCCCGCTTCCCCCGTCCCTGAGGGCGCCTCGGTCGTGCGCCTTGGCACCACCATGGCGGGGCGGGAGTGGGGAGCGGGGGGCTCGGAGATCCAGATGTGGACAACTCTGCGGCTGTGGACAACTGGGGGTCCGCGGGCGGTTGCGGCGCGGGATTGTCGTACCTGTGGGGCACGATGGAGCGGGGCGTCCTCGGGCCTGCCGCCTGGTCCCGGATAGAGGACGACCCCCGTCAGGGGGGAGGGACGGGGGTCGCCTACGGTTCAGTCCCGGGGGGTTGGACTGAACGCTCCGGCATGGTGCCGGATGCCCCCATGGTATCCCCTCGACGGCTGAGGGCGCTGCCTTCCGGCGGCCAGGACACGCCGCCAACCGCGTGACGCCACCTATGCTGGCGCGGTGGATCCCAGCACCGGCGCACGGACAGCGGCGTTCTTCGACCTGGACAAGACGGTCATCGCCAAGTCCAGTCTGCTGGCCTTCAGCCGGCCCTTCTTCCAGGAGGGGCTGATCAACCGCAGAGCGGTGCTCAAGAGCGCATACGCCCAGTTCGTGTTCATGCAGGCCGGTGCCGACGCCGACCAGATCGAGCGGATGCGCGCGCACATCACCGCGCTGTGCACCGGCTGGGACGTGGAGCAGGTGCGCTCGATCGTCGAGGAGACCCTGCACGACATCGTGGACCCACTGGTCTACAAGGAGGCCACCCAACTGATCGCGGACCACCGTGCCGCAGGTCACGACGTGGTGGTCGTCTCAGCCTCCGGGCAGGAGATCGTCGCGCCGATCGCCGAGATGCTGGGTGCCACGCACTGCGTGGCGACCCGGATGGTGGTCGCGGAGGGGCGGTACACCGGCGAGGTGGAGTTCTACTGCTACGCCGGGAACAAGGCGGTGGCGATCCGGGAGCTGGCCGAGACGGAGGGCTACAAGCTGGAGGAGTGCCACGCCTACTCGGACTCGGCGACCGACGAGCCGATGCTGGCCGCGGTGGGGCACCCGACGGCGGTGAACCCGGACCGCGCGCTGCGCAAGGTGGCCGCCCAACAGGGCTGGCCGGTGCTGACCTTCTCCGACCCGGTCTCGCTGCGGGCGCGGATCCCCACGCCCTCGGGCACGGCAGTGGCGGCCACGGCGATCGGTATCGGCGCGGTGGCTGCCGCCGGGCTGGCCTGGTACGGGCTTCGCAGGCGCCGCAAGGCCTAGACCACAAGGCCCCAGCGGGGGAACTACCCGAAGGAGACCCCGGCTGGAACGCACCGCAGACGGCGCCGCGGCGTGTCGGTGCGGGAGCGTCCCCCGCTCGGCGGTAGACGCTCCCGGCCGTCCTCGGGCACCGGGCGTGAGCGGGCGTTTTCCTCACGGACAGCGACTTGAACGGTGCACCCGTCCGTGCCCTTGCTGTGACAGCCATCACGCACTAGAAAGGGAGGTGCGGACTTCTAGTCGGCCAGGGACGGAGCGGAGGAGAAGCCCCGTCCACCCCGGAAGAACTCCGTGCACGGGACATCGGGCACCCACGCACAGCACGCCGCGGGAGGCATGTCGCCTGGGGCTGCGTACCGGGACGCCGGACGCCGAGCACCCTTCGAGTGCGACAACAGTTGCACGCTTGGTACCCCGATCGTTCCGTGCTGATTGACTAGCGGGCCCCGTCTTCGGACGGGGCCCGCTATTCGTTCACGGCCAGTCCCTCGGACAGGACCTGCACGGTGCCGCCCTTGTTGGCGGCGACCACGGTGCAGGCGACCTGCTTGCCGACCAGCTGCGGGGTCACGGTCAGCTCCGCGCCGCGGCCGATCGGCGCGGGGATGGTGAACGGGCCGACGTGGGTCAACGTGGCCCAGCCGTACTCGACGGTGTCGGGGGCGGGGTGCCAGGTGGGGGCCGTGCAGCGCAAGACCTGGCCGACTCGCGGTGTGCCGGAAACGCGCGCGGACCCGACCGGGTAGGGCTCGCGGTCTCGCAGCGGGCCGAGGGCCCAGTGGCGGAAGGCGGTGGCGTCGGCGAACGCCTCCGGTGCGGGCTGGCCGCAGGACTTGCCCGCGGTCTCGCCGCCGAAGCTGAACGCGCCGACCAGTTCGGGCCGCCCGTGCGCGTACTGGACCACGGGGCTGCCGCTGTCCTGGAAGCAGCCGGTGATCAGCCCGGCCGGGTCCTGCGCGCAGGTCACCGAGTGCTCGTCCACGGTGGCGGGCGTGCTCGCCTGGCAGGTGCCGTGCGTGATGGTGGTGAGGTCGCCGCGGTGCAGCACGTCGTTGCGGAAGTCCGGTGCGGGCTTGCCGGTGGTGCCGTGCGCGAACACGGAGACCGCGCTGCCGGGTGCGGGGCGTTCGCGGGCGATCGGCAGCGGCGGGATGTCCAGTACCGGCCGGTCGAGCAGCAGCACGGCGAGGTCGTTGCGCGCGCTGCTCGCGTTGGGGTCGTCCGGGGCGGAGGGCGAGGGCAGGATCTGGTAGCCGGGCAGGGCGGCGGCAGCCCGGATACGCCGCACCTCGCCGGGTTCGCCGGAGAGCACCCGCGCGTTGACGTGCACGTCGAGTTGGCTGGGGTCCAGGTGGTCGATGCAGTGCGCGGCGGTGAGCACCCGGTCGGGCGCGATCAGCGCACCGCCGCAGCCAGCGAGTTGCAGCAGCGGTCCGTCCGCGCGCAGTGCCAGGGTGGCCACCCACGGGGCGGTGTCCGGATCGGTCACGGCGGTGCCACCGGACATCGCCTGGGCGGGCGCGACGGCCGCCAGTCCGGTGCCGAGCAGTGCCGCCGCGAGCACGCCGATCCGCTGTGTCACAGGGGGAATTCGCACCCGGCCGACGCTAGGGACGAGGGGTGTGCGCGCACATCGGACCCGAGGTTGATCAGGCCTGGTCCCAGTGGTTGACCTGCCCACTGTGACGTGAGTAACTTACCGATGTCATTCACCATTCGGTGAGAAGATTTCCACTGCGGGAGGCCCGCCGTGCGCCAGCTGAGACGTCCGCTCATCGCCCTGACGACCGCGCTCGCCGCCGTGGCCACGACCGCGGTGACCGCGAACGCGCAGACCGGCACGGAGAATGGCTACGTGACCCAAGCCGTGGTGAACTCCGTGCTGCACAGGATGTCCCTGCCGGAGAAGGTCGGCCAGCTGTTCATGACCTACGGCTACGGACCGGCCGCGAACACGGTGGACCCCCGCAACCAGACCGAGTTCGGCGTGGACACCCCGGCGCAGGTGGTGCAGCGCTACCACCTCGGCGGCTTCATCTACTTCGCGTGGAGCGACAACATCGCCAACCCCGGGCAGATCGCCAAGCTGTCCAACGGGCTCCAGCAGGCCGCGCTGACCTCTGGCGCGCACGTGCCGCTGTTGATCTCCACCGACCAGGAGCAGGGGCTGGTCACCCGGATCGGCGCCCCCGCCACGACCTTGCCGGGCAGCATGGCCCTGGGCGCGAGCCGGGACACCGGGGCCGCGAGGCAGGCCGCCGCGATCACCGGGCGCGAGCTGCGCGCCATGGGCGTCAACATGGACAACGCGCCCGACTCGGACGTCAACGTGAACCCGGCCAACCCGATCATCGGGATCCGGTCCTTCGGCTCGGACCCGGAGCTGGTCTCCGACATGGTGTCCGCGCAGGTGCACGGCTACCAGGACAGCGGCCCCGCGTTCAGGACGGTCTCGGCGGCCGCCAAGCACTTCCCCGGCCACGGGGACGCGGCCACCGACAGCCACACCGGGCTGCCCGTGATCGACCACGACAAGGCGACCTGGGAGCAGGTGGACGCGCCGCCGTTCCGCGCGGCCATCGCCAGCGGGGTCGACGTGATCATGACCGCGCACATCGTGTTCCCCAAGCTCGACACCTCCGGGGACCCGTCCACCCTGTCCCCCACCGTGCTCACCGGCATGCTGCGCAACGAACTCGGCTACCAGGGCATGGTCATCACCGACTCACTGCAGATGGCGGGCGTGCGCCAGAAGTACTCCGACGCGGAGATCCCGGTGAAGGCCCTGCAGGCAGGCGCGGACATGCTGCTGATGCCGCAGCACGTCGGCACAGCCATCGACGGCGTGCTCAACGCGGTGCGGACCGGGCAGCTTTCCGAGCAGCGCATCGACCAGAGCGTGCGGCGCATCCTGACCGTGAAGTACCGCCGCGGCGTGCTGTTCCAGCCGTTCACCGACACCAGCGCGGTGGACCGCGTGGTCGGCAGCAAGGACAACAAGGCAGCGGCGCAGCGGATCACCGACAACACCGTGACCGTGCTGCGCAATGACGACAAGCTGCTGCCGCTGAAGTCCAAGCCCAAGTCGGTGCTGGTCACCGGCTGGGGGCAGACCGCGACGGCCACCCTGGCGAACGCGGTCACGGCTCGGGGCAGCAAGGCCACCGCGCTGACCGTGGGCGCCGCACCCACCCCGGCCACGATCAGCGCCGCCGTGCAGGCCGCGGGCGCCAACGACGCCGTGGTCGTGCTGACCAACGGCGCCTACAAGGACCCGGGCCAGCAGGACCTGGTGCGCCAACTGGTGGCCACGGGCAAGCCGGTGATCGCGGTGTGCGTGGGCAACCCGTACGACCCGGGCTCGGTGCCGCAGGCCAGGACCTGGATCGACACGTACTCGTCCACGGCGGTGTCCATGGAGTCGCTGACCAAGGTGATCTTCGGCGAGCACGGCCCGCGCGGGCTGCTCCCGGTGAGCATTCCCGGCCCGGACGGGTACGCCTACGGCGCCGGGCTGACCTGGTGAGCCTGAGCAGGCGCGGTTTCCTGGCGGCTTCCGCGCTGACGGTGGGTGCCGCGCCCGCCGTCAGCGCGGAGCCCGCCTCGCGACGGCGGATGACCGGCGCCGAGGTACTCGCGGCGGAGGGCTACCAGCGGCTGCGCGGCCGCAAGGTCGGTGTGCTGACCAACCCCACCGGCGTGCTGGGCGACCTCACGCACCTGGTGGACGACATGGTGGCCCGCGGCGCCAAGCCGGTGGCCGCGTTCGGCCCGGAGCACGGGTTCCGCGGCACCGCGCAGGCTGGCGGGTCGGAGGGCGACTACACCGATCCGCGCACCGGCATCCCGGTGTACGACGCGTACAACGTGACCGCCGACTCGCTGGCCGCGATGTACCGCAAGGCGGGCGTGGACACGGTGCTGTTCGACATCGCCAACGTGGGTGCGCGGTTCTACACCTACACCTGGACGATGTACCTGGCGATGCGCGCGGCGGTGTCCTCGGGCGCGTCCTTCGTGGTGCTGGACCGGCCCAATCCCATTGGCGGACAGGCATTCGGCCCGCAGCTGGACCCGGCGTACGCCACGCTGGTGGGGCTCAAGCCGGTCGTGCAGCAACCCGGCATGACCGTGGGTGAGCTGGCCCGCATGTTCGACGCGGAGTTCCTGCCCGCCGACACCGGCGGCAAGAGGCTGTCCAGCCTGGAGGTCGTGCCGGCGCGGGGCTGGCGCCGCGAGGACCTGTTCGAGGGGCAGTGGATCCCGCCGAGCCCGAACATGCCCACCCTGGACACGGCCCTGCTCTACCCAGGCACCTGCCTGTTCGAGGGCACGCTGCTGTCCGAGGGCCGGGGTACGACCAGGCCGTTCGAGACGATCGGCGCGCCGGGCATCGACTGGCGCTGGGCCGAGCAGCTCAACGCGTTGCGGCTGCCCGGTGTGTCGTTCCGCGAGTGCTCCTTCGTGCCGACCTTCAACAAGTTCGCCAACCAGACCTGTGGTGGCGTGCAGGTACACCTGGTCGACCGGGGCCGGGTGGACGCGATCCGCACCGCCGTGGCGATGATCGTGACGGCCAAACGGCTGTACCCGAAGGTGTTCGGCTGGCGCGCGGACAACTGGGTGGACAAGCTGAGCGGATCGGATCGGCTGCGCCGCATGGTGGACGGCGGCGCCGGAGTGGACGAGGTGGTCGGCGCGTGGCAGCGGGAGCTCGCGGCGTTCCGCCGGGACCGGACGCAGTACCTGCTCTACAGATGAGGTGGACATGCGGATTCGCGCACTCGCCCTGCCTGCCGTGCTGCTCGTGGCGTTCTCGGTGACCGCGAGCGCCTCGACTGTCCAACTGGGACGGTTCGACCGGCCGTACAGCGGCTTCGCCCCCTCCGACACCGTGCTGCACCGCGGTGATCCCGCCTCGGTCGGCCTGGACGGGGCTCCGATCGCGGACTACCTCAAGCAGTTGCGCGGCTGGCAGGACGGCCTGTTCCCCAGTGCCGTGGAACTGATGGCGCACGACGGCACCGTGGTCAGCCGGGACGCCAGCGGCTACGCGGTGAAGTACGCCGACGCCACGACCAAGCTGCCGCAGGACAAGTGGGTGCCCGCGCGCACCGACACCATCTACGACCTGGCCTCGCTGTCCAAGCTGTTCACCTCGATCGTGGCGGTGCAGCAGTTGGAGGCGCACCGCATCGAGCTGACCGCTCCGGTCGCGAGGTACCTGCCGGAGTACGCCGTCAACGGCAAGGGCGAGATCACCATCCAGCAGCTGCTCACGCACACCTCCGGGCTGGCGCCCGATCCCGTGCCGCCGCTGTGGCAGTACCCGGACCTGCCCGCGCGCCGCAAGGCGATCCTGGACAGCAAGCCGCAGAGCCCCGCGGGCACCACCTACGTGTACTCCGACCTGAACATGCTGAGCATGCAACTGGTGCTGGAGAAGGTCACCGGCCAGTCGCTGGACGTGCTGGTGCGCAAGGGCATCACCGAGCCTTTGCACATGGTGGACACCGGCTACAACCCCTCGCCCGACAAGCTGGACCGCATCGCGGCCACGGAGTTCGAGGCGACCCCGTCCCGCGGCATGCTGCGCGGCTCGGTGCACGACGAGAACGCCTGGGCCATGGGCGGGGTCGCCGGGCACGCGGGCGTGTTCTCCACCGTGGACGACCTCGCCGTGCTGTCGCAGGCGATCCTCAACGGCGGCACGTACCGCGGTCAGCGCGTCCTCAGCCAGCACGGGGTGGCGCTGATGGAGACCGACTTCAACCAGCGCTTCCCCGGCGACTCGCACGGGCTGGGCTTCGAGCTGGACCAGATCTGGTACATGGGCGGATTGTCCGGTCCGAACACCTTGGGGCACACCGGGTACACGGGCACCTCGCTGGTGATCGACCCGCGGTCGCGGTCCTTCGCCATCCTGTTGACCAACCGCGTGCACCCGACCAGGAACACGCCGTCGACCAACCCCGCGCGGCGCGGGGTGGCCCAGGCCCTGGCGCAGGCGATGCCGGTGTCCCCGCCCGGCGGCGGCCGGTCCTGGTTCAGCGGCCAGGGCGGCGGGTCGACCAGCACACTGACCACGCCCGCGCTGGACGCCCAGGGCGCCGTGGACCTCGCCTACACCGCGTTCGTCAACACCGAGGCCAGCGACCCGGTGCTCGCGGAGTACAGCTCGGACGGGGGCAGGACCTGGCAGGCGGTGGCGGGCAGCACGCTGTCCGGTCAGGCGAAGCGGTCCTGGCAGCACGTGCACGCCACGATCCCGCAGGCAGGCAAGGGTTTGCTGGTGCGCTGGCGGTACACCACGGACCCGAACTACGAGGGCCGCGGCGTGAACCTGGCGCACCTGCGGATCAGCTCGGGGCACCGGACCTTGCTGGACAGTGATCGCGGGCGCACCGGGCTGGTCGCCTCGGGCTGGCGGGAACTGCCCGCCTAGCACGAACTCGCGGCCGTGGGAGTACACGGTCGTGTCATCTGGCGCGCGGCGGTGCCTCGTTAGGCTTCAGCCGCAGGACAAAAGTGCAGTGTCAGCAGGCTCGTGACCATGCTGGCGTTGACCACGGGGGTTGCTGTTAGTAAGTTTCCCACGTGGCCCCCGCCAAGTCAGTCATTGATACCAGCGAGGCAAGTCCGCTGGTGCGCATCCGCTCGCTGCTGCCCGGCCTCGCCAGGGCCGAGCAGCGGGTGGCCAAGGTTGTGTTGGAGAACCCGGCCGTCGTCTCGCACCGCAGCATCACCGAGGTCGCCGAGGCCGCGGGCACCAGCGAGACCACGGTGACCCGGTTCTGCAAGGCGATCGGCGTCGGCGGTTACCCGGAGCTGCGCATCGCGCTGGCCGCGGACACCGCCCGCACGGCCGCGCGCGTGGACCGCGACCTGGGCAGTGACATCGCGCCCACCGACGGCCTGGCCCAGGTGGTCGGCAAGGTGGCCTTCGCCGACGCGCGGGCCGTCGAGGAGACCGCCGAGCAACTGGACGTGGCCACGCTGGGCAAGGTCGTGGAACTGGTGGCCAGCGCGGGCCGCGTGGACGTGTACGGGGTCGGCGCCAGCGCGTTCGTGGCCGCCGACCTGCAACAGAAGCTGCACCGGATCGGCCGGGTCAGCTTCGCCTGGAGCGACACGCACATCATGCTGACCTCCGCCGCCGTGCTCACCGGGGCCGACGTGGCCTTCGGCATCTCGCACACCGGGGCGACCGCCGACACGGTGGAGGCGCTGCGGGTGGCCCGCGAGCACGGCGCGACCACGGTGGCGCTGACCAACTTCCCGCGCTCGCCGATCTCCGAGGTCGCCGACCACGTGCTGACCACGGCCGCGCGCGAGACCACCTTCCGCTCCGGCGCGATGTCCAGCCGGATCGCCCAGCTGACCGTGATCGACTGCTTGTTCATCGGGGTCGCCCAGTTGCACCTGGACAGTGCGCGCACCGCGCTGGAGGCCACCTACGAGGCCGTGGGCACCCACCGCCTCGGTCCGCGCCCGGACGGGCGCCGGAAGGCACGGGAGACGGGCAAATGATGCTGCCGCAGCCACGTGAGTCGGTAGTCCGCGTCGAGTCGCCCACCGAACAGCGCAACCCGCGAACCGGGGACATCGACACCCTGCCGGTGCTCGAGGCACTGCAGCTGATCAACAACGAGGACAGCACGGTGCCCGCCGCCGTGCGTGAGGTGCTGCCCGAGGTGGCGCGCGCGGTGGAGTTCGGCGTCGAGGCGCTGCGTCGCGGCGGCCGGGTGCACTACGTGGGCGCGGGCACCTCCGGCAGGCTGGCCAGCCAGGACGCCGCCGAACTGGTGCCCACGTTCAACTCGCCGCTGGAGTGGTTCGAGGTGCACCACGCCGGTGGGCAGCGAGCGCTGCGCGCCGCCGTGGAGAACGCCGAGGACGACTTCGACGGTGGCGGCGAGGAAATCCGTGCCAGCGCACGCGCCGGTGACTTCGTGTTCGGGCTGACCGCCTCCGGGCGCACCCCGTTCGTGCTGGGCGCGCTCGCCGCCGGACGGGAGATCGGCGCGCACACCGCGCTGATGTCCGCCAACCCGACCTCCACGGCCGTGGTCGACGTGGACGTGCTGATCGCGGTGGACACCGGGCCGGAGGTCATCGCCGGGTCGACCAGGATGAAGGCGGGCACCGCGCAGAAGCTGGTGCTCAACGCGTTCTCCACCGCCGTGATGATCAAGCTGGGCCGCACCTACTCGAACCTGATGGTCAGCATGAAGGCCACCAACGCCAAGCTGCGCGGGCGCACCCTGCGCATCCTGCGCGAGGCCACCGGGCTGGACGAGGCGGAGTGCTCGGCCGCACTGAGCGAGGCCGAGGGCGACCTGCGGGTGGCCCTGGTCCGCCTGCTGTCGGGCATCGATTCCGCCCAGGCGGCCGAGGCCCTCACCGCGACCGGGGGCCACGTGCGCAACGCCCTGCTCGCACTGGGTGCGACCACCGCCTGAAACGGTTTGCACACACCCGGCGAGTTGTCCACAGGCGACCCGCTAACAAGATCAACTGTCGGGGTGCGGCGGTAGACTGGAACCGGGGTCGCCCCCCGAGGAGTGGTGGGGGCTGAGCTGGGTGGGAAACCGAGCCCTGCTCACCCACCCGCCGCGTCCGCGATGCTGGCGGCCTCGCGCGCACCCGCCTGCAAGGACTCGCAGCTGAAGACCAGCCAACGGGCCACGCCCTCCGGCTCGCCGCTGGCGAAGGCGGCCAGCGCGGCGGAGTACTCCCCCGCCTTGCGCAGGTAGCTGACCTCGGGGACGGCCAGCCCCTTGGTGTCCAGCCCGGTGCCGATCATCGTCAGCCGGGCGGCGGCCCGCGCCACCACGCCGTTGGCCCGGGCGAACGGGGCGAGGGTGAGCAGCTCACCGTGCACGACGGCGACCAGCACGGGTGCGGGCGCCTTGGTGCCGCCCGCGACCAGTCCGGCGAGCAGTTCGAGGCGGCTCGTGACGCCGGGGGCGACCCGGGGGCGGCCCAGGTCCTCCTCGGCGGTCAGGTCGGCGGCAGCCAGCACGTGCAACCGGGCCAGGGCCTGCAACGGGGCGCGCTGCCAGGTCGGCAGCAGCGGCCCGATCGCCTCGGCCACCCGCAGCGCCCCGGCCAGCACGGGGTCGGTGACCTCCCCGCCCTCGGGGATGTCGGTGTCGCCGCCGTCGATCGCGGCGGAGGCCCTGGCCGCGCGGACCGAGGCCTCGGCGGCCGTGGTGGGCCAGCCCCGCCGGTTGGCCGGGTGCCGGTGCACCTCGGCCACGGCGTCCCTGGCCGCCGCCACCGCATCGGCCACGCCGGGCAGGTCGAGCAGCGGGGTGAGCGGGTCAGTCACGGGACCAGACCCTACCCGCGAGTAAGTGGCCTGCCGAAATCGACGCGAAGTGGGCATGTCCGCGATGCCAATTGCCAACCTAGCGTGCAGGCATGACCTGGCACGACCGCCCCATCCTCGCAGGCGAGCACGTCCGCCTGGAGCCGCTGTCCACCGACCACGCCGAGGGCCTGCTCGAGGCGGGCAAGGACCCGGACATCTGGACCTGGCTCAGCGAGCGCCAGCCCACCTCGGTGGCGGAGATGCGCGCGGTGGTGGAACGGGCGCTCGCGGTGCCCCGCCGTGCGGCCTGGGCCCAGGTGGACCCGCACACCGGGGAGGTCGCGGGCACCACCTCGTACTACGAGATCGACGAGCACAACCGGTCCCTGGCCGTCGGCTACACCTGGATCGGCTCGCGGTGGCACCGCACGGGAGTCAACACCGAGGCCAAACTGATGCTGCTGACCAGGGCCTTCGAGGACCTGGGCGCGGTGCGTGTCGTGTGGCACACGCACCTGAGCAACCTGCGCTCGCAGCGCGCGATCGAGCGGTTGGGCGCCACCAAGGAGGGCGTGCTGCGCAAGCACAAGCGCTTCCACGACGCGTTCCGGGACACGGTGCAGTACTCGATGCTGGACACCGAGTGGCCCCAGGTCCGTGAGCGGCTGACCACGCAGCGTTGATCTTCTCACGTTGACAGGGGATTAGTCCCTTTTGTCCGCTGGCTCGCGGGGGTGCGACTCCGCATGGTCTAGACCTTTCTTGGTGTCGGTGCTGTTGCCGTGACCTCGATCGCACTACGGTCGAACAGTCACAACGCACCTGTACGCCTTCAGGAGGCCAGCACCATGACCGAGTCGTCCGCCCTGGACAACCTGCTGACGGAGAGCAGGACGTTCCCGCCCAGCGGGGAGTTCGCGGCGCAGGCCAACGCCAAGGCCTCGCTGTACGAGGAGGCGGACGCCGATCGCGAGGCGTTCTGGGCCGCGCAGGCCCAGCGCCTGCACTGGCACACCGCGCCCACCCAGGTGCTGGACTGGTCCAACGCCCCGTTCGCGCAGTGGTTCGCCGACGGCAAGCTGAACGTGGCCTACAACTGCGTGGACCGGCACGTGGAGTCCGGGCACGGCGAGCAGGTGGCCATCCACTGGGAGGGCGAGCCGGGCGACACCCGGACGATCACCTACAACGACCTCAAGGCCGAGGTGAGCAAGGCCGCGAACGCGCTGACCGGGCTGGGCCTGGCCGCGGGCGACCGGGTGGCCATCTACATGCCGATGGTGCCCGAGGCGATCTTCTCCATGCTGGCCTGCGCCCGGCTGGGCGTGGTGCACAGCGTGGTGTTCGGCGGCTTCTCGGCGGAGGCCCTGCGCTCGCGCATCGAGGACGCCGCGGCCAAGCTGGTGATCACCACTGACGGCCAGTACCGGCGCGGCAACCCGGTCTCGCTCAAGGCGGCCGTGGACGAGGCCGTGGCCAAGACCCCGACCGTGACCAACGTGCTGGTGGTGCGGCGCACCGGCGGCGAGGTGGACTGGACCGAGGGCAGGGACCTGTGGTGGCACGAGCTGGTGGACGGCCAGTCCGCCGAGCACACCCCGGAGGCCTTCGACGCCGAGCACCCGCTGTTCATCCTCTACACCTCGGGCACCACCGGTAACCCCAAGGGCATCCTGCACACCTCGGGCGGCTACCTGACCCAGGCCAGCTACACCCACCACAACGTGTTCGACCTCAAGCCGGACACCGACGTGTACTGGTGCACCGCCGACATCGGCTGGGTCACCGGGCACAGCTACATCGTGTACGGCCCGCTGTCCAACCGGGTCACCCAGGTCGTCTACGAGGGCACGCCGAACACCCCGCACGAGGGTCGGCACTGGGAGATCATCCAGAAGTACGGGGTGTCGATCTACTACACCGCGCCCACCCTGATCCGCACCTTCATGAAGTGGGGCGCGGACATCCCGGCCCGCTACGACCTGAGCAGCCTGCGCGTGCTGGGCAGCGTCGGCGAGCCGATCAACCCCGAGGCGTGGATGTGGTACCGGGAGCACGTCGGCGCCAACCGCGCCCCGATCGTGGACACCTGGTGGCAGACCGAGACCGGCGCGATCATGATCTCCCCGCTGCCCGGGGTCACCGCGACCAAGCCGGGTTCGGCCATGGGCCCGCTGCCGGGCATCGGGGCCAAGGTCGTCGACGACGCCGGCGCGGAGGTCGGCAAGGGCGGTGGCGGCTACCTGGTGCTGGACAAGCCGTGGCCCTCGATGCTGCGCGGGATCTGGGGCGACGAGGCCCGCTTCCGCGAGACCTACTGGTCGCGCTTCACCGAGCAGGGCTACTACTTCGCCGGTGACGGGGCCAAGTACGACAACGACGGGGCCGTGTGGCTGCTCGGCCGGGTGGACGACGTGATGAACGTGTCCGGACACCGGATCTCCACCACCGAGGTGGAGTCCGCGCTGGTCTCGCACTCGCGGGTGGCCGAGGCCGCGGTGGTCGGCGCCACCGACCCGACCACCGGGCAGGCCATCGTGGCCTTCGTGATCCTGCGCGGGGTGCAGCCCGACGAGGACGCCACCGCGCTGGTCAAGTCCCTGCGCGACCACGTGGCCACCGAGATCGGCCCGATCGCCAAGCCCAGGCAGGTCATGGTCGTGCCGGAGCTGCCGAAGACCCGCTCGGGCAAGATCATGCGCCGTCTGCTGCGGGACGTGGCGGAGAACCGGCAGGTCGGTGACGTCACCACGCTGGCCGACTCCTCGGTGATGGACCTGATCTCCAGCGGCCTCCAGTCGGGCAAGGCCGAGGACTGAGCCGCCGGGCTCGTGCGGGGACCACGCCCCGCACGAGCCCGACCGCGGCCTACGCCCCGCCCTGCTGCTGCGGCGGCTGGGGCTGCCCGTAGTACTGGGCGGGCGGCTGCTGCGGCTGGCCGTAGACCTGCTGCTGCGGATAGGTCTGCTGGGGCGGGTACGGCTGCTGCGGGAACTGCGGGGCGGCGCCGTAGTTCTGGGTCGAGGGCTTGGCCCTGACCGCCGCCGAGATCAACACGCCGCCGGACACCAGGGTCGCGAAGGCTCCGAGGCCGATCAGCCACCAGCCCGAGCTGCTGTTGTTGGACTGCTGTTGCGAGTAGGTCCGGTTGCCGCCCTTCGAGGAGTGGCAGATGTCCCCCGGGTGCATGGTCTGCCCACCACAGGTCACACCGCTGGAGTTCAGCGCGACCACCCCCGCGACGATCATGCCCAGCCCCACGACGAGGCCGAGGACCAGCCGGACAAGCCTGATTCCACCGAGCACTGTGCTCCCCCTCCGAACCGACGTGACCAGCGCCGTACTGCGGTCACCCGTCCGAGTCATTAAAATGACGTCAAGGTGAGCCGGGAAGTCTGGTCGGCATGAGTATGACGTGTTAGCCGACCACTGGAGCTGTTTTGTCGCGACGCCCTGCCGCCCTCAGTGACCTCGCCCGCTACCTCAGAACCGAGACCGCCGGTGGACTGGTGCTGCTCGGTGCCACCGCCATCGCCCTGTTGTGGGCCAACTCACCGCTGTCCGGCAGCTACGCGGCACTGCGCGACTTCCAGGTCGGCCCCGACCTGCTGCACCTGAACCTGTCGCTGGGCAGCTGGGCCAAGGACGGGCTGCTCGCGCTGTTCTTCTTCGTCGCGGGCCTGGAGCTCAAGCGGGAACTGGTGGTCGGCGAGCTGTCCGACCGCAGGGCCGCGGCGCTGCCGGTGGCCGCCGCGCTGGGCGGCATGATCGTGCCCGCACTGCTGGCCCTGGCCGTCGGCGGCGGCGCGCCCGGCATGGACAAGGCCTGGGCCATCCCGGTGGCCACCGACATCGCCTTCGCGCTGGGCGTGCTGGCGCTGACCGGCTCGGGCATGCCCGCCAGCGCGCGGATCTTCCTGCTCAGCCTGGCCGTGGTCGACGACCTGGGCGCCATTCTGGTGATCGCGCTGGTGTTCTCCAGCTCCTTCGACTTCCTCGCGCTGGCGATCGCCGTGCTGCTGCTGGCGCTGTACTGGTACCTCCAGCACCGCAGGGTCACCAGCGCCTGGATCTACGTGCCGCTCGCGGTCGCGGTGTGGGTCGCGGTGCACACGGCCGGGGTGCACGCCACGATCGCCGGGGTGGCGCTGGGCCTGCTCACCAGGGTCCGCCGCGACCCGTACGAGAAGTGCTCGCCCGCGGTGCGCCTGGAGCACCGGCTGCAACCCTGGTCGGCCGGGCTGGCGGTACCGGTGTTCGCGCTGTTCGCGGCGGGTGTGCCGGTGGGCGGCAACGCGCTGCGCGCCCTGGTCGGCGATCAGCTGGCGATCGCCGTGGTGGTCGGGCTGGTCGTGGGCAAGGCCGTGGGCGTGCTCGGCGCCGCCCTGCTCGCGGTGCGCCTGAAGTGGGCGCAGAAGCCGCGCGACCTGGGCTGGCGGGACATGGCGGCGGTCGCGGTGCTCGGCGGGGTGGGCTTCACGGTGAGCCTGCTGATGGCCGAACTGGGCCTGGAAGGCGAGGCAGAAGACCTGGCCAAGGCAGCCGTCCTGATCGCCTCGGCGATGGCCTCGCTGGTGGGCGCGGCCCTGCTGCTGCGCCGGAGTCGGGTGCACCGCACGGCGAACGAGTGAGGGTGCATGGCACGATGACCACCGTGACAGGCCCTGGACACCACGCGAACGGCACCCCTGACGGCGCGCTGCCCCCGGTGCCCTCGATCCCGCTGACCGAGGAAACGGCCAGAGGAGTCGCCGAGGAGCAGTCCGTCGGTGGACTCGTGCGCGATGCCATGACGCACATCTCCACGCTGCTGCGCGCCGAGATCGAGCTGGCCAAGCTGGAGGTCGTCGCCGAGGCCAAGAAGGGCCTGCGCGGCGGCGTGTACTTCCTGGTCGCGCTGGCGATCCTGCTGTTCAGCCTGTTCTTCCTGTTCATGATGGTGGCCAACTTCTTCTCCGAGGGCCTGGCCGACCTGGGCATGCTGCGCTCGTTCTCGTACCTGCTCGGCTACTTCGTCACCTTCCTGCTGATGCTGGGCGGGGCCGGGCTGGCCGGGCTGATGGGCTACCGCAAGGTGCGCGGCATCAAGGCACCTGAGCGGACCATCGAGTCCATGAAGGACACGGCGGCCGCGCTGCGCCACCCCGGCGAGCGCTGAGCAGAGCCCCCGACCCGTCCTCGGTGCGGTTACCGGGGGCGTGGCGGCACCGGGACGTCTCGGCCAACGGCATCCGGCTGCACCTCGCCGAGAGCGGTACGGGCCCGCTCGTGCTGCTGCTGCACGGCTTCCCCGAGTTCTGGTGGACCTGGCGGCGGCAGCTGACCGCGCTGGCCGAGTCCGGGTACCGGGCGGTGGCGGTGGACCTGCGCGGCTGCGGGGACTCCGACAAGCCACCGCGCGGCTACGACGGCTGGACCCTGGCCGGGGACGTGGCCGGGCTGGTCAAGGCGCTGGGCGCCCGCCGCGCACACCTGGTAGGGCACGGCTGGGGCGGTCTGGTGGCCTGGACCGCCGCCGCACTGCACCCGCGCCTGGTGGCCTCGGTGTCCACGCTGGCCGCACCGCACCCGCTGGAGCTGCGCAGGCGCCCACCCGCACCGCGCCACCTGCTCGCGGCCCAGCTCCCGATCTGGCCCGAGCGCTGGCTGACCGCCGACGGGGCCGCCGCCGTGCAGCGGTTGCTGCTGGCCTGGTCGGCGGTCCCGCCGGAGGCCGAGGTGCTGGCCCGCACCCGGCAGGCCATGTCGGTGCCGGGTGTGGCGCACTGCTCGCTGGAGTACCTGCGGTGGGCGTTCCGCTCGCGGTTGCGCGGGGACGGCAGGCAGTTCGCCCAGGCGATGCGCAGGCGGCTGACGGTGCCCGTGCTGACCGTGGCCGGGCGGCTCGACCCGTGCGTGCGCGTGGCCGCGGTCCAGGGCTCCGCGCGGTGGGTGGACGGCCCGTTCACCCACCACTGCCTGGACGGGGTGGGGCACTTCCCGCACCGGGAGGCGCCCGAGCAGGTCACCGAACTGCTGCTGGCCCAGCTACTCCGCGCAGGACCCGGTTGACACCGCGCGGAACATGTTCGGCGCACCGGCCACCACGTTGGCCACCTGCGCGGCGGTCAGCGCGAACCCGGTCTCCGGATCGTCCACGGCCGCGCCGAACACCACGCCGATCACCCGGCCGTTCGGGTCGATCAGCGGGCCACCGGAGTTGCCGCTCTTGACCGTGGACCGCACGGTGAACACGTCCCTGGTGACCTTGCGCGAGCCGTAGATGTCGGGGCCGTTGAGCTCGATGCGCTGCCGGACCCTGGCCGCACGCGCCGTGTACGGGCCGTCCAGCGGGTAGCCGAGCACGATCGCGTCCTGGCCGGAGGTGTACTGGGACTGGTCGAAGCGCAGCGGGGTGGCGTCCAGGCCGGGCACGGACAGCACCGCCACGTCGATCTCCGGGTCGTAGTAGACGACGTGCGCGGTGAGCTGGCCGCGCCCCACCTCCACCGAGGTGTCGTCGGTGCCCGCGACCACGTGCGCGTTGGTCATGACCCGCTCCGGGCCGATCACGAACCCGCTGCCCTCCAGCGCCCGCGAGCAGGACGGGGCCTTGCCGCGCACCTTGAGCACGCTGGGCTGCACCGCACGCACGATCTGGCTGTTCTGCAACGCCGTGTCCGGCGGGTCGACCACGGCGATGGGCGTGCGGGTGAACGGGCCGGTGGCGGTGAGCAGGCCGGTGCTGAGCAGCTTGCTGACGTCGTTGGGCAGTTGCTCGGCCTGTGCGGGCATCAGGTTGTTGACCGTGCCCAGCACCACCGAGCCCCGGATCGCGGCGGCCAGCCCGGGTACCGGCACCGAGGTCAGCGGCAGGGCGAAGACCCAGGCCACCACGAACACCACGGCGCACTGCACCAGTGCGCCCAGCGTGTAGTCCACGCTGGCGAAGGGCCCGAGCCGGATGTGCTGGCGGATGGACCGGCCCAGCCACACGCCGATCGTCTCGCCCAGTGCGACCAGCAGCACCAGCGCGCCCATCCAGACCGCGATCCTGGTGACGTTGCTGTTGAAGTTCTGCATGATCATCGGGGTCACGATCAACCCGATGACGGTTCCGCCGAGCACACCCACGGTGGCGGGCAGGGTGGTGATCAGGCCGTGCCGGGCGCCGGAGATCGCGGCGATCACCGCGAGCAACACCACCACAAGGTCAACCCAGTTCACCGGGGCACCTCCGAGTTCGCCGCCCGCAGGGCCTCGTCCAGATCACGTACGTCCGCCGCGTTCCACGGCTGCTCCCAGCCCGCGAGCGAGAGCAGGCCGCTGAGCAGCCCGGCGGTGAAACCCCACACCAGCATGCCCGGTGCCGAGAAGGCGGGCCCGGTGTAGCCGGAGGGGTGGGTGACCCGGAACCGGTTGGCCGGGTCCACCAGGTGCGCGACCGGCACCCTGGCCACCGCTGAGGTCTCGGCGGCGTCCACCGGGTACACCCGGCTGGGCCGCACCCAGTGCGCCAGCACCGGGGTCACCAGGAAGCCGGAGACCGGCACGTACAGGTCGGGGAACAGCGCGACCGGGCGCACGCCCTCGGGCAGCACCCCGGCCTCCTCCGCCGCCTCGCGCAGCGCCGTGGCCACCGGCCCGTCGTCGCCAGCGTCGGCCGAGCCACCGGGGAAGGCCACCTGGCCCGGGTGCGAGTTGAGCGTGTCGGCCCGGCGTAACAGCAGCACGTCCGGGCCCTCCGCGCCCTCGTCCTCGCCGAACAGCATCAGCACCGAGGCCCGGCGCGGCGTGCCCCTGCTCGGCGGGGAGATCCGGGTGAAGGCGGCGGCGTCCAGCCCCGCTGTGGCCTTGACCAGCCCGGTCAACCACTCGGGCAGGTCGGCGGCGTCCACCAGCGGACCAGGGCTCATCCGGTTGCCACTCCGTTTCCTTGCTGGCGGACCGCCTGGCGGACCTGATCCGGTGTCGTGAACACAGCCGGGCTGAGGACGCGGTGCGCCGCGCCCCCGGCGTCAACTACGTAGCTGATCGGGAAGGCGTTCGGTTTGCCCAGCACTTTGGCCACCGCGCCGCTGGGGTCCCACACCGAGGGCAGGTGCACCCCCAGCCCGGCCAGCATGTCCAGGCCACTGGCCTGGTCGCTGTTCGCGGGCACCTGGACCAGCAGCACCGTGGCCGCACCGGGCTCGGCGGCGTAGTCCTGGAGGGCCTTGAGCTCGTCCCGGCAGGGCAGGCACCAGGGCTCCCAGAAGTTGACCAGCGCGGGCCGTCCGCCGAGCACGGCGCCCAGGTCCACCGCCGAGCCGTCGGCCATGCACTCCACCTTGAGCCCGCTCAGCTTCGCCGCGGCACCGCCGCCGCCCTGCGGGGCGGGGCACTTGGCCAGCGCGGCCTTGGCCCGCAGCGCGGTCAGGTCCGGGGCGGGCGCGGCGGCGGGCTGCGGCTGCGACCTCGGCCAGAACGCGACGGCGGCGGCCACCACCAGCACCAGACCCACCAGCACCCAGCGCAGCCTGGTGCTCAACGATCCGCCCGCGCGCTCGCTCATCCGGTGGCCTGCCCGAACCGCTCCCCCGCCCTGGCCCGCTCGGCCAGTGCCAGCAGGTGCTCGGTCTCCGGGCCCTTCACCAGCCGCTCCGCGACGGCGGGATCGGTGGGGCCCTCGCCGTAGGAGGGACAATCGTGCATCAGGAAGCAGGCTCCGCAGGCAGGCTTTCGTGCGTGGCAGACCCGCCTGCCGTGGAAGATCGTCCAGTGCGAGGCCATCGTCCAGTCCCTGGGCTGGACCAGCGCGCCCACCGCGTGCTCCACCTTGACCGGGTCGGTCAGCTCGGTCCAGCCCCAGCGGCGGACCAGCCTGCCGAAGTGCGTGTCCACGGTGATGCCCGGCACGTCGAAGGCCTCGCCGAGCACCACGTTGGCGGTCTTGCGGCCGATGCCGGGCAGCGCGACCAGCTCCTCCAGGGTGCCGGGCACCTGCCCCTCGTGCCGCTCCTCCAGCGCGGCGCCCAGGCCCATGATCGAGCTGGCCTTGTTCCGGAAGAACCCGGTCGGCCGGATCAGCTCCTCCAGCTCGACCCGGTCGGCACCGGCGTAGTCGGCGGCGGTCCGGTACCTGGCGAACAGCGCGGGCGTGACCTCGTTCACCCTCTTGTCGGTGCACTGGGCCGACAGGATGACCGCGACGGTCAGCTCCAGCGGGTCGGTGAAGTCCAGCTCGCAGTGCGCGTCGGGGTAGCCCACGGCCAGCGCGCGCACCATCCTGCGCACCCTGCGGACCAGGCCGAGCTCGGCTCTGGCGGGGCCCTGCTCGGCTCGGGTGCGGGTACGGGTGACCGGTGGCACCACACCAGCGTACGGACCTGATCCGACACCTCCGACACGCCGGGGTGACCCCCCTGTGCACCGCACGGGTGAGGATGAGACAAGATGGAGTCACCATGACTGCCTGGCTTGTGCTTGTCGTACCGCTTCTGATCATGTTCTTCGCGCTCTTCATGGAGCGCGTGGAAGCTCGACTCCGGCATGTGGCAGTGCAGGAGAACGAGGTTGAGGAGTTCTTGGAGCAGGCCCGACCCGATGAGGTCAGGGCCCTCTACGGGCACGGCATCGGCCGGGCCCTGGAGCTGTTCCGCCTGCGCCGTCGTGGAGGACGCGCCGCACGGCTGCGTCCCCGGCGGACCAGGGGCAACGGGTCCTAGACTGCTCGCAAGTGATCGGCGGCACGAGGTAATCGGCCGCCGCGTCTCGACAGGAGGGACGAGGTGGACGAGACCCTGGCCCGCGCGGGCATCTTCCAGGGTGTGGAACAGGCAGCGGCGGAAGCCCTGCTGCACACGCTGGAGGCGATCGACTTCCCGCGCGGACACGTGATCTTCGCGGAGGGTGAGCCGGGCGACCGGCTGTACATCATCCAGTCCGGGAAGGTGAAGATCGGGCGCAAGTCCCCGGACGGCAGGGAGAACCTGCTGTCCATCATGGGGCCGTCCGACATGTTCGGCGAGCTGTCGATCTTCGACCCCGGGCCGAGGACCTCGACGGCGACCACCGTCACCGAGGTCAGGGCCCTGTCCATGGGTCGCCCCGAGCTGCGGGAGTGGATCGCCAAGCGGCCGGAGATCGCCGAGCAACTGCTGCGGGTGCTCGCCCGCAGGCTGCGCCGGACGAACAACATGCTGGCCGACCTGATCTTCACCGACGTGCCCGGCCGGGTGGCCAAGGCGCTGTTGCAGTTCGCGCAGCGCTTCGGCAGCCAGGAGGCGGGCCTGCTGCGGGTCACCCACGACCTGACGCAGGAGGAGATCGCGCAGTACGTGGGCGCCTCGCGGGAGACCGTGAACAAGGCCCTCGCGGACTTCGCGCACCGCGGCTGGCTGCGGCTGGAGGGCAAGAGCGTGCTGATCCTCGACCCCGAGCGGCTGGCCCGCCGGGCTCGCTGACCAGCAGAGCAAGCACGAGGAAGGCCCCGGGCGATGCCCGGGGCCTTCCTCTGCGTCTGGGGCGCGGGGGCGGTGCCCCGCAAAAACATCGAGGGAGTGTGCCCGCACTGTCCGCGGGCACACTCCCTCGACTCACGAGATTCCGGGTGCCGCCCCCGACGCGGCACTCCGGCCTCTCGTGTCCGCGTGAGCCATCCCCCGACGGGCCACGCGCATCCCTACCGGTGACGAGCCCCGAACCCTTCACCGCAGAGGGCCTTGCGCACACAACTGTGTCACGGGGGTGCCCCCGCGATACAACCTCTTTCACCCTCCAGGACTGCGAATTGGCGCCTTGCGTTGCGCTCGTTCACCCACATATCCCAACTTCGTAACCCAAACGAGACTTTTGGGGTGAGTGAGCACACCGCAAATAAACTGGTACCCGCGTACTAGAGTCCGGCATACTGGTACGCATGTCCCACTCCGCCTCGCTGACCGACTACCGGACCGCGCTGACCACTCCCGGCGCCCGGCTGCCGGTGCTCGCCTCCGTGCTGGCGCGGCTGCCCATCGCCATGATCAGCCTGGCGCTGCTGCTGTACGTGCAGCACGCGACCGGCTCCTTCGCCTCGGGCGGGCTGACCGCCGCCGCCGCGCTGGTCGGCGTCGCGATCGGCTCGGTGGTGCAGGGACGGGTCATGGACCGCCTCGGCCCCACCCGGCCGCTGCTCGTGCTGGCCGTGTTCGCGGCCCTGTTCGCCGGTGCCGAGGTGTACGCGATCGAGTCGCACGCCCCGGAGCTCGTGGTGATCGCCCTGGCCCTGGGCATCGGCCTGACCGAACTGACCGTGGGCTCGGCCTCGCGGGCGCTCTGGGTACGGCTGCTGCCGCCCGGCCCCGCCAGGCAGGCCGCCTACGCCTACGAGGCGATCAGCATGGAGGTGTTCTTCATCCTCGGCCCCGGCCTGGCCGGGCTGCTGGCCGCCCTGCCCTGGGCGGGTACCGGTCTGGTCGCGGGCAGCGCCTGCATGATCGTCGGCGCGGTGGCCTTCGCGCTGACCCCCACCGTGCGCGCGTGGCGGCCCACCGGCGAGGAGCTGCGCCCGGCGAGTCTGCTCGGTGCGCTGGTCAGCCCCGGCATGCGCGTGCTCGTGCTGGCGGCACTGGGCTTCGGCATGGTGATCGGCTTCGTGGAGGTGGCGGTGCCCGCCTTCGCGGCGGAGTCCGGCCAGCGCGAGATCGGCGGGGTGATGCTCAGCCTGTGGTCGATCAGCTCGGTGATCTTCGGCGTCTACTACGGTGCCCGGCCCTGGCCGCGCGCCCTGCACCTGCGGCTGCCGGTGCTGCTGACCGGGTTCGCCGTGCTCGTGCTGCTGCTCGCGCTGCCGACCACGCTGTTCTGGCTGGGCGCCGCCCTGCTGGTGGTCGGCACCATGATCACCCCGCAGGCCACGACCCACTCGGTGGCGATCGAGGAGGTCGCGCCCGCGGGCACGGCGACCGAGGCGTTCGGCTGGGTGGTCACGGCGATCACCCTGGGGCTGGCGATCGGCCAGTCGGTCAGCGGTCAGCTGGTCGAACTGGTCGGCCCGCGCTGGTCCTTCGTGGCCGCCTCGGCCGCCGGGCTGGTGATCGCCGCACTGCTGTGGGCCTTCCGCGGCGCCATGCGCAGCAAGCCGCTCACCACGGCCGCCACCGCCGAGCTGGTCACCAGCCGCTGAGCCACACCGGGTTGGTCAGGGCCACCATCGTGTCCGCGGTGGTGGCCGTGGCCACCGGGCGCCGCACCTCCGCGCGGACCCACGCCGACTCGGCGGCCGTCGTCGTCCACCTGGCCACGGCGGTCCCCGAGTCCGGCACCGGCTCGGTGTGCACGACCCCGGCCGGGGTGAGCAGCCGCACCGAGGTGCCAGGCACGCCGCCGACCCGAACCGCCACCTCGACCGCACGGCTCGTGCGCAGCCGCTCGCCGATGCCCGCGTGCCGCCGACCATCGCTCGCGGTCAGCTCCAGCTCCACCCGTGCCGACTCGGCGATCCAGTTCCGGCCCGCCCGCAGGCCCGCGAAGATCGCCGGACCGAGCAGGTCCTCGGCCAGCACCACGTTGTGCGGCAGGCCGACCACCTGCGGCTCGCTGTGCGCGTCGCTGTCGCCGACCGCGGGCACCCAGCGGCCCTCCCGCAGCATCGCGTCCCAGGTCTGCACGGTCTTCTCGTCGTCGGCGGTCCACGGGCCGTTCCATACCTCGATGGCGTCCACCAGGTCGTAGCGGAACTCGAAGGAACAGCCCAGGCAGGGCGCGTACGGGTGGGCCGCGACCACCATGCCGCCCACGGAGTGCACCTCGTCCACGAAGCGCCGGAAGTCCCCGGGCTGGTTGTCCCGGTACCGCCAGTCGATCCACCGGCCCACCGGCAGGTTCCAGGCGGGCCAGTGGCCGGAGCGCGTGGTGACCTCCTCGCCGTTGAGGATCAGCAGGTCCTCGGTCGCGTGCAGGCCCCACTGCAGGGACGCGCTGGGCGTGTTGTGCTCCGTGGAGACGATGAAGTCCAGCCCGGCGGCCCGCGCCGCGGCCACCAGCTCCGCGGGCGTGCGCCGACCGTCCGAGTGCTGCGTGTGCAGGTGGCCGTCGCCCCGGTACCAGGCTCGTCCGCGCCGACGTGCGGGCGCACAGGACGGGGCGGGCTTCGGCGGGGTGGGCCTGCCCTGCGGCCCGAACCGCAACGTGATGTCCACCTGGTAGTCCAGCCCCTGCTGGGCCACCGTGTACGGGCCCAGCACCACGTGCCAGGTGCCGGGCCGGATCGGGCCCGCGAGGTAGCCGGGGGTGGCCTCGGTGGCGTTGATCGTGAACCGGTCCCGGAACCCGCCGGACCAGCCGCGGAACCCGCGGTGGTTGCCCAGCTCGTGGCCCTCCGGCCCGAACATGCCGATGTCCAGTGCGTTGCCGACCTGGCCCGCGGGCACCTGCGGCTTGTCGTAGCGGTAGACGACCCCGATCTCGTTGACCCCGCTGGGGACCTCGACCGGCAGGTAGTACCAGTCCGGGGCGCCCGGCTCGAACCGGCCGGTGACGGTCCTGGTCAGCTCGGTGCCGTCCGAGCCGGTGGCGAAGGCGACCGCGGGCAGCATGGCCCCCGCGGCGCCCGCCGCCAGCACGCCACCCGCGCGGAGCAGGGCGCGTCGGTTCACGTGGTGCTCGCACATGCCGCCGACCGTAGGGCGCGAAACGTGACCCGAAAACCTCCAACCGGTGAACTCCACACGTCGTGAACCCCCAACCCGCGAGTCCCGCCCACCCGCACGCGAGTCCCGCTCTCCCGCGCGCGAGTCCCGCCCAGCCGCACGCGAGTCCCGTTCTGCTGCACGCGAGTCCCGCTCTCCAGCGCCCGAGTCCCGCCCAGCCGCAGCCGAGTCCCGCTCTCCGGCGCGCGAGTCCCGCTTCCCCTTGCCCGTTGCCGACTCCCGCCCGCCCCCGACCGCGTCTTCGCGCCGGTCTCTGGACCGCGGGCTCAGGATGATCACATCTGTCCAGTGATCATCCTGAGACAAGGGAAGAGACCGGACCTCAGCGAAGACGCCGCGCTCCGGAGGAGCGCCAAGAGCGCAGCGGGCACAGCTTCGGGAATCGCCCACCGGAACTTGTCGGGGGTGCTGGCTACCGTCCGAACCATGGACCTCACCGCGACCACGGCCCAGCTGGCCGGTACCGCCTCCGACCTGGTGCGTCTGCTGCCCGCCAAGGTGTACGACCCCGTGCTGGCCGGGGTGCTGATCACCGCCGACCGGGGCGGGCTGCTGCTCACCGGGACCGATCGCGAGCGCGGGGTGCGGCTGCGCTGCCCGGCCGTCACGCACACCGACGGCCAGGTGCTGGTGCCCGCCAAGCCGCTGGCGGAGACCCTGCGCGCGCTGGACTCGGAGCAGGTCAGGCTGGTCGTGGAGGGCTCGCGGCTGGCCATCCGCGTGCCGGGCGCGCGGTTCGCCCTGCCGTTACTGGAGGTCGACCTGCACCCCGGGGTGGCCGAGCCCCCGGCCAGGGTCGGCGAGGTGCCGGGCCGGGAGTTCGCCCGCCTGCTGGCGACCGTGGCCTCGGTGGCCAGCAGGGACGACGCGCTGCCGATGCTCACCGGCGTGCGGCTGCGCAACCTGCCCGGTGGCGTGCTCGGCATGGTGGCCACCGACCGGTACCGCATGGCCGTGGCCGAGCTGCCGTGGGCGGCCGAGGCGGAGGTGGACGCCATGGTGCCCGCAGCGGTGCTGGTGGAGGCCGCCAAGCAGGCGGCGGGCGCGGATCGGGTGAGCCTGCACGTGGACTCCGACCGCGCGGGCCTGGTGTGGCAGGACTCGGCGATCACCACCTCTCTGCTGGCCAGCACCCTGCCCGACGAGGCCAAGGTGATCCCCTCCGCCGTGGAGACCACGGTGGAGCTGGAAGCCGACGCGCTCGCGGGTGCCGTGCGCCGGGTCGGGCTCTACACAGAGGGCCGCCAGGTGGTGCAACTGGACATCGGTGAGGGCGAGATCCGGGTGCACGGGGCTGATCCGCAGGCCGGTGAGGCGGAGGAGCGGGTCAAGGCGGAGGTCACCGGCGGCCGGATGACCCCCGCCTACCAGGTGCGGTACCTGTCCGACGCGCTCAAGGCGTTCGCGGGTGACCGGGTACGCATCGGGGTGCCCAGCGGCCTGCGCGGCACGCTGTTCAGCTCGCTGGACGATCGGCTGCGGTACCTGGTCGTGCCGATCCGGCCGCAGGCGAGGTGATGCCGCTGGACCGGATGAAACGCAGCTCCGTGGTGCCCGGCTCGTCGCGGTACGGCTGGGTCTGACCGGTGGCCCGGAACCCGTTGCGCTCGTAGAGACCACGAGCGGGCAGGTTGTCCGACACCACCCACAGGCCGACCGGCAGCGGCCCGGCCCAGGACAGGACCTCGGCGATCAGCCGGTCGCCGACGCCGCGGCCACGCGCTCGCGGGGCGACCCACATGCTCACCAGCTCCACCGCCTCGGGCTGGGGCCGGTAGCAGCCGATGATGCCCACCGGGTCAGCGCCGAGCCAGGCGATGATCGGCACACCGCGATCGGGCCGCAGCCGCTCGCGCCACTGCCGCTCGTCGTACGCCGACTCGACGGCCAGTGTGGCGCCGAACGCGCGCGGGGCGTCCGCGAGCGCGGCGAGCCGCAGCTCGCGCCAGGTGCGCCACTGCTCGGCGGTGGGTCGGCTCAGGCTGAGCGGGTCCATGCCCTGGCATGGTGCCCGCCCGGTGTGCCGTGGGCGAGCGGTTATCGGCCGGTGCGCAGGTAGTCCAGCTGGGAGCGGACCGACCACTCGGCCGCCCACCACAGGGACTGGTCCACGTCCGCGTAGACCACCTCCACCACCTGGCGGGCGGTGGCCTCGGCGCCGAGCTGGGCCAGTGCGGCCCGGACCTGGTCCAGGCGCTGCTCGCGGTGCGCGAGGTAGCCGCGCGCGATCTCGCCCGCGTCGGGCAGTTCGGGGCCGTGACCGGGTAGCACCGTGGTGCCTGGCGGCAGCTCGGCGAGCCTGCGCAGGGAGCGGAGGTAGTCGCCGAGCGTGGAGACCACGGTGGTGCCCCGGCCGAGGATCGTGTCCCCGGTGAGCACCGAGGGCGGCTCGTCCTGCTCGATGCGCAGGCACAGCGAGTCCTCGGTGTGCCCCGGCGTGGTGAGCACGCGGATCTCCAGCCCGGCAGCGGTGATCACGTCGCCGTCGGCGAGCCCCTCGCTGCCCAGCCGCAGCTCGGGGTCCAGCGCCAGCACGGGCGCGTCCACCAGGGCGGCGAACTGGCGCACGCCGCCGGCGTGGTCGGGGTGCCCGTGGGTCAGCACGATCTTCTCCACCGGCCCGCACGCCGCCACCCTGCGCAGGTGCTGCTCGTCCTCCGGGCCCGGGTCGACCACGACGCAGCCGGTGGCGCCCGGTGCCCGCAGCACCCAGGTGTTGGTGCCGTCGAGGGTCATCTCACCGGGGTTGTCGGCGAGCAGCACCGAGGCGGTGCTGGTCACCGGGCGCAGCACGCCATAGGCGGGGTGCTCGGCTGTCACGGGTGCTCCACGCGGTCGTCGGGACGGGCGTCCAGGTGCGAGGGAGCGCGGTCGTAGTCGGGGTCGCCGGGCAGCACCGCGTGCAACGCGCCGCCGCGCCGGATCACCTTCGGGATGATCTTGTCGGTGGTCCGTTCCGCGCTCATCGCCGCCGCGACGCCGCCGCACTCCACCAACTCGGCCAGGGTCATCCAGGTCGGTGGCAGCAGTCCGCAGCGCCCGGCCTTCCAATCCTCCAGCGCCTCGGCGGGCCGCTGCCAGTGCGCGTGATCGGCCTCACTGGTGTGCCCGTCCGCCTGCTGCCCCTCGGGCAGCACCGCGAGGAAGAACCGGGCGTCGAAGCGCTTGGGCTCCACCTCCGGGGTGACCCAGTTGGCCCAGGGCCGCAGCAGGTCGGCGCGCAGCACCAGCCTGGCCTCGGACAGGAACTGGGCCAGGGACACCTCGCGGTCCACCAGCGCCTGCCGCACGTCCACGTAGCGGCTGGTGTCCGCGACCACCGAGTCGGCGTCCGGCCCGGCGAGCAGCACGCCGGACTCCTCGAAGGTCTCGCGCACGGCGGCGCACACCAGGGCGCGGGCCATGTCCGGGTCGCAGCCGAAGCGGGCGCCCCACCAGGCGGGCTCGGGACCGACCCAGCCCACCGAGGTGTCGGCGTCCCTGCGGTCCACCCCGCCGCCGGGGAACACGGTCATGCCACCGGCGAAGGCCATGCCGACCACGCGGCGCATCAGGAAGACCTCCATGCCGGAGGCCCCCTCGCGGACCAGCGCGACCGTGGCCGCGTCGCGGGGCACGGCTGGCGGGTCCGGCAGCGGGTCGGGCAGGAGACCGGCGGGCAGGGTCAGTTCCTCAGGCAGGTCGGGCACCCGTTGAGCCTAAGGGGGCAGGATGTCCGCCGTGGAGCGACAACTGCGAGTGGGACTGATCGGCGCCGGACCCTGGGCGCACGCCGTGCACGCGCCAGGCCTGACCGACCACCCCGGAACCCTGCTGACCTCTGTGTGGGCCCGCAGGCCCGAGGCCGCCAAGGAGCTGGCCGACCAGCACGGGGTCGCGGTGGCCGCCAGCCCGGAGGCGCTGCTGGACGAGGTGGACGCGGTGGCCTTCGCCGTGCCGCCCTCGGTGCAGGCCCAGTACGCGGTGCAGGCGGCCAAGGCGGGCAAGCACCTGCTGCTGGAGAAGCCCCTGGGCGGTGATGTCGACCAGGCCCGCCGGGTCGCCGAAGCGGTGGGCGAGGCCGGGGTGGCCGCACTGGTGATGTTGACCCTGCACTTCGCGCCGGAGACCACCGACTGGCTCGCCGAACTGGACCGCCTGGGCGGCTGGGCGGGTGGCTCCGCGAAGTGGCTGTCCGGGGCGCTGCTGGGCGGTCCCTACTCGGGGTCGTCCTGGCGGCACGAGCAGGGCGCGCTGGCCGACATCGGGCCGCACGCGCTGGACCTGCTCGACAGCGCGCTGGGCCGGATCACCGAGGTGATCGGCGCGCACCACGGCGGCAGCGACCTGTGGCACCTGCTGCTGGCCCACGAGACCGGTGCCACCAGCACCGCCTCGCTGTCGCTGCGGCTGCCGATGCGGCCCACGGTGGTCGAGTTCACCGTGTACGGCGAGCACGGGCACCGCGCGCTGGGCGGCAAGAACACACCGGCCCAGGAGTGCTACACGGCGCTGCTCGACGACTTCGTCGCCATGGTGCACAGCGGGGTCCGCAAGCACGCCTGCGACGCCCAGCGCGGCCTGCACCTGCAACTGGTGCTGGACCAGGCCCTGCGCAAGATCGGGCAGTCCTAGCCGGTCAGTTGCCGCCCGGTCCGCTGCGGGCCTGCGGGATGTCGTTGGACCAGTCCCCGCCCTGCTTGGGCTTCTGCTCGCGCTGTGCCAGCTCCTCGTGGAGCTGGCGCAGCAGGTCCCGCTCCACGTCGCTGAGCTTGTCCTCGGCCACCGGCTGGTAGTCGATCAGCCCCAGTGCCGCGGGGCCAGCGGGCGGGTCGATCACCGGCGGGCGGGTCGGGTCGGCGGGCCGCTCCAGCACCACGGTCTCGGCGACGGGCGGTTCGGGCTCGGGTTCCGGCTCGGCCAGTTCCAGCGCGTGCTCGACGGGCGCGAGCGGCTCGGGTTCGGGCACGAGGTCGATCGGCGCGGACCTGGCCACCGCCGGGGTCGTGCCCGCCGGGGCGGACTGGTGCGCGGACCGGCTGGTCGCGGTGTCCGCGCTGGTGGATAACGGCCCGTCCAGGTTCACCGGGTTGGCTACGGTCGCCGCCGTGACGTGGTAGTCGGAGGCCTCGACACCCGGCCGCAGCACCTCGACCACCGCGCGCAGCCCGGCGGAGTCCAGGGCCTGACCGATCCGGTACGCCGTGGCCGGGGCGTAGCCCTCCGGCCCGATCTCGACCACCACCACCCGCTGCGGCACCGCTCCGGGCGTGGCGCCCGCCGGGGTGATCCGCCACACGCACTGCACGGACCGCAGGCCCAGCAGGAAGCCGGTGACCGGGCGCAGGGCCTCGGCCACACCCGCCGCGGGGTCGGGCTCGCTGCTGAACCGGTGCGGCTGGGTGTACCAGGTGTCGCGGACCTTGAGCCGGTCGGCGAGCGCGGGCTCGGACCGGGTCTCCTCCAGCAGTCCGCGCAGGTACTTGTGCTCTTCGGGGTTCACCGGCACACCGCCCGCGATCAGGCAGCCGATCAACAGTTCGGCGGCCCGGTCCAGCTCGGCGATGGCGACCAGTTCCCGCGCCGAGGTCAGCGCGTCGTCGTCCACCCGACCGGCCATCCGCAGCAGGAAGTCGTGCAGCCGGTCGGCCAGGCCCTCACCCGAGGCGAGCTCCGCCATGCCGGGTCTCCTTTCAGCTGTGGACGAGGTCGGCCGCACCGGTGCACAGCAGGTCCGACACGTCGAGCGCGGCCAGGTGGTACGGCGTCAGCTCGAAGCCCTGCGGCAGCACCTCGACGCACGGGTCGTGCTCGCCGAGTGCCCGCAGCATGCGCTGCACCTCACCGGTCAGCCGGTGGTGGTCGGCCGTGGCGCTGGCCAGCACCACCCGCCTGCTCGGCTCGCCGACCGCGTGCCGCCAACTGCACCGCACGTCACCGACGCCCACGCGGTTGCGCAGAGTAGCCCCCAGCACCACGCCGACGGAGTCCCCGGTGACCGCTTGGTCCGGCGACTCCGAGGAGAAGGTGTACCGGTGTGCGGGCACCTCGTCCAGCCCCAGCACGGAACTGGCCAGGCCCGGCGCCGCGCCGATCGCGCGCAACTGGCCGTGTTCCTGCACGGTGAGCCCGATCCGGTCGTGCAGCAGGGCACGGGGCAGCACCCGGCACAGCACGGGCAGCGCCCCGCTGGCCAGCCAGTCGCGGAACCGCCAGAGCTGGTCGTCGGAGAGCCGACCGGCCAGTCTGAGCAGCAGCTCGTGTGCGTTCAGCTCGGCGTCGTCCTGCACGCCAACACCGCCCCTTCAAGCGACGAAGGTGGTACTTCGCGGTCTAGGAGACCAGGAAGGACCACCTTCGCGCCACCCGAACGGGCGATGAGTATCAGGCCACTTCGACGATCAGCTCGACCTCGACCGGGGCGCCCAGCGGCAGCTCGGCGACCCCGACGGCGGAGCGGGCGTGCACCCCCGCGTCCCCGAAGACCTCGCCGAACAGCTCGGAGGCCCCGTTGACCACCGCGGGCTGGCCGGTGAAGCCCTCGGCGGAGGCCACGAAGCCGACGACCTTCACGACCCGCACCACGGAATCGATGCCGACCAGTGCGTGCACGGCGGCCAGCGCGTTGAGCGCGCAGGTGCGGGCGTGCTGCTTGGCCTCGTCGGCGCCGATCTCGCCGCCGACCTTGCCGGTCGCGGCCAGCGCGCCGGACACGAAGGGCAGCTGGCCCGAGGTGTACACCAGCGAGCCGGTGCGCACGGCGGGCACGTAGGCGGCCACCGGGGCGGCCACCGCGGGCAGCTCGATGCCCAGTTCAGCGAGCTTGGCGCTCCAGCTCACACTTCCCCCTTAACCCGCTTGAGGTAGGCGACGTGCTGCTCGCCGGTCGGGTTCGCCAGCACCGTCACCAGCTCCCAGCCGTCCTCGCCCCACTGGTCGAGGATCTGCTTGGTCGCGTGGATCAGCAGCGGGACGGTTGCGTATTCCCACTTCGTGGTCATGCGGGAAGCCTAACGGCGGAGCCTGCCGGGCCCTCCGGCACGCTATTTTCGATCACGTGGATACCTGGAGGATCATCGCGACCTGCCTGCTCGGCCTGGGCGGCATCGTCATGACACTGGTGTTCATGGCGCAGACCCGGGACCGCAGGGGCTCCACGCACTGGGACGTGATCCGGGTCTCACTGATCTCCCTGGGGATCTTCGCCTTCCTGTGCCTGCTCACCGCGACCGTGCTGCCAGCGACCATCGCCTGGGGGCTGGTCGTCGCGATCGCGATCATCATCGTGCTGCTGCACCACGTGAGCTAGTGCCCACACACCAGGGCGGCGGCGCAGGCCCGCGCATAGTCTGAGCAGGTGACCACCCCTGTGGACAGCGCTGTCGGATGGACGGACGAGCTGGCGCGCGCCCGGCTGCACGTGGTCACCGGCAAGGGCGGCACCGGCAAGACCACGGTGGCGGCGGCGCTCGCGCTGGCGCTGGCCACCGGCGGGCGCCGGGTGCTGCTGGTGGAGGTCGAGGAGCGGCAGGGCATCGCGCAGTTGTTCGACCGCGCCCCGCTGCCCTACAGCGAGGAGCGGATCGCCTCCGCGCCTGGCGGCGGCGAGGTGCGCGCGCTGGCGGTGGACGCCGAGGCGGCGCTGCTGGAGTACCTGGCGATGTTCTACAACCTGGGCTTCGCGGGCCGCACGCTCAAGCGCATGGGCGCCGTGGAGTTCGTCACCACCCTGGCACCGGGCCTGCGCGACGTGCTGCAGACCGGCAAGGTCAAGGAGTGCGTCGGCCGCACCGACAGCTCCGGCAGGCACCTGTACGACGCGGTGGTGCTGGACGCGCCGCCGACCGGCCGGGTGGTGAAGTTCCTGGACGTCACCAAGGCCGTGACCGACGTGGCCAAGGTCGGTCCGATCCGCGGGCAGAGCGAGGGCGTGGTGCGGCTGCTGCACTCCGGGGACACGGCGGTGCACCTGGTGACCCTGCTGGAGGAGATGCCGGTGCGGGAGACCATGGACGCGCTGGTCGAGCTGGACGGCGCCGACCTGCGCCCCGGAGCGGTGTTCGTGAACCGGGTGCGCCCGCCCCGGCTGGACGCGGCGGCGGTGGACGCGGCGGCGGTCGGCGAGGTGGACGAGGACCAGGTGCGCGCCGGGCTGCTGGCGGCCGGACTGGACCTGGCCGTGGACGAGCTGGAGGGCCTGGTCGACGAGACCGTGGACCACGCCGTACGGGTGCGTGCCGAGCAGCGGGCCAGCGCCGAGCTGACCGAGTCGGACCTGCCCGCGGTGCGGCTGCCCGAGCTGGTGGACGGGGTGGACCTGGCCGCGCTGTACGAGCTGGCCGAGAAGCTGGTCGCCCAGGGGGTGCGGTGATGGTGCACCGGCTCGACGTGGACGCGCTGATCGACGACCAGGCCACCAAGGTGGTGGTCTGCTGCGGCTCCGGCGGGGTGGGCAAGACGACCACGGCCGCGGCGCTGGCCGCACGCGCCGCCGAGCGGGGCAGGCGCACGGTGGTGCTGACCATCGACCCCGCGCGGCGGCTGGCCCAGTCGCTGGGCCTGCGCGAGCTGGACAACCACCCGAGGCAGGTGCGGGTCAGCGGCTTCGCCCCCAAGGGCGAGCTGTACGCGATGATGCTGGACATGCGCCGCACCTTCGACGACATGGTGCTGGCGCACGCCGGGCCGGACCGGGCCGAGCAGATCCTGGCCAACCCCTTCTACCAGACCATTTCCTCCTCCTTCTCCGGCACGCAGGAGTACATGGCCATGGAGAAGCTGGGGCAGCTGGCCGCCGAGGGCAGCTGGGACCTGATCGTGGTGGACACCCCGCCGAGCCGCTCGGCCCTGGACTTCCTGGACGCCCCGCAGCGGCTGTCCACGGTGCTCGACGGGCGCATCATCCGGCTGCTCTCGGCGCCGGCCCGGGCCGGGGGGCGCGGCCTGCTCAAGATCGTCGGAGCCGGGTTCGGCCTGTTCACCAAGGCCATCTCGACGATCATCGGCGGGCAGCTGCTCGCCGACGCCTCTGCCTTCGTGCAGGCCTTCGACTCCATGTTCGGCGGCTTCCGGGAACGCGCGCAGAAGACGTACCAGCTGCTGCGCTCGCCCGGCACGGCCTTCCTCGTGGTGGCCGCGCCCGAGCCGGACGCGCTGCGCGAGGCGTCCTACTTCGTGGAACGGCTGGCCGAGGAGACGATGCCGCTGGCCGGGCTGGTGCTCAACCGCACGCACCCGGTGCTGGCCGAGCTGCCCGCCGCGCGGGCCCAGGCCGCCGCCGAGGAGCTCAGCAGTGGTGGTGCGCACCCGCTGGCCGTCGCGGTGCTGCGGCTGCACGCGGACCGGGTGGCCGTGGCGACCAGGGAGAAGCGCCTGCTCGCCAGGTTCACCAAGGCGCACCCCTCGGTGTCCCTGGTGGGCGTGCCCGCGTTGGCCGAGGACGTGCACGACCTGGCCGGGCTGCGTGAGATCGGTCGCAGACTGGCCGGGGAATAACCGGTCCGTCGGCGGTTTTCACGCTATTAACGCGTGAAAACCGCCGGGCGGCCGGTCAATTGTTGATCACTAACTGGGTGTTTGATCAAACAGGTGCCAGGTCAACTCACCTGGTACTCGTCCAGATCGGCGTGTTCGCGTCGAGCCGTGTCCAGCAACTCGTGCCACGAATCGACGTCGGGGCGGCGACGCAGCAGAGCACGACGCTCACGCTCCGTCATTCCACCCCAGACACCGAACTCGATCCGGTTGTCCAGCGCTTCGGCCAGACATTCAGTACGCACCGGGCAGCCAAGGCAGACGATCTTGGCTTTGCGCTGCTCAGCGCCTCGGACGAACAGTTGCTCCGGATCCTCGTCGCGACAGGCCGCACGGATCCGCCAATCCCCCTGAAGGAACTCCATACCCCCGCTCCCCTACGTCTCGCCCAAAACCAGTACCCCCCGGTACTGGGTGCCGTAGGCTGTCCACGGGTGTGGACTGCCGTTCAGCTGTTCTCGTGAGACGTTGACGGACTGTAGAGCCATCCGGTTCCCATGCCAACACCGGGTTACCCTAATGTGAGCTGCGATCACCCGATGTGGTGGCTCTCCGCGCATGATTGGCCACCCGGAAGTGCTCTCACCCGGCCACCACGCGCTCACGCGTAGTGTGGGGCGGGTGCGTGTGGGCAACGGTTTGGTGAAGCTGGTCGGGCTCTGCTTGCTTGCCGGTGTGCTGGTGGCGGGCATGCTGTTCCCGGCGGTGGGCGCGATGGGTGTGGTCTCCAACCGCGCCAGTGACACGGTCGACGCCACCTCGGCGGACCTGGTCACCACCGACCCGCCGCTGGTGTCGGTGGTGACCGACAAGGACAACCAGCCGATCGCCTACCTGTACCAGCAGTACCGGGTGAACACGCCGTCGAGCCAGATCTCCGACGTGATGAAGGCGGCCATCGTCGCCATCGAGGACCACCGCTTCTACGCGCACGCGGGCGTGGACTGGACCGGGACCCTGCGCGCGCTGCTGACCAACCAGGTCAGCGGCAGCACCCAGGGCGCGTCCACACTCACCCAGCAGTACGTGAAGAACTACCAGGTGCTGGTCGCCGGCCGGAACGACAAGCTCGCACAGGACCAGGCCCAGGCGCAGACCATCGCCCGCAAGCTCAAGGAGGCGCGGGTCGCCCTGCAGCTGGAGAAGAAGCTGTCCAAGGACGAGATCCTCGCCAGGTACCTCAACCTGGTGACCTTCTCCGGCAAGGTGGACGGGGTCGGCACCGCGGCCAGGGTGTTCTTCAACACCACCGCGGACAAGCTGACCATCCCGCAGGCCGCGCTGCTGGCCGGGGTGGTCAACAACCCGGTGAGCTTCAACCCGTGGGAGCACCCGGTGAAGGCCAAGCAGCGCCGCGACCAGGTGATCGACGCCATGGTCAGCACCGGCAAGATCCCCAAGGACACCGGCGAGGCGGAGAAGAAGACCGATCTGGGCGTGGTGCCCGACCCGCAGGTGCCCGGCACCGGCTGCGTGGGCATCGACCCGCAGAACGGGTTCTTCTGCGACTACGTGCAGACCTACCTCAAGCAGGCCGGGTTCTCCACCGACCAGCTGCAGACCGGCGGCTACACCATCCACACCACCCTGGACCAGAACCTGGCCAAGATCGCCAAGGCTTCGGTCGAGAAGAACGTGCCGAAGAACACCAACGGCATCGCCAACACCTTCGCGGTGGTCGAGCCGGGCCAGCAGGACCACAAGGTGCTGGCGCTGGTGGCCAACCGGGACTACGGGGTGAAGGCCGCCGACGGGCAGACCCTGAGCAACCTGCCCGCCTCGGTCAGCGACCCGTTCGGCGCGGGCTCGATCTACAAGGTGATCACCAGTACCGCGGCTATGGAACACGGCAAGGCCGGGGTCAACACGCCGCTGAGCAACCCGTCCTCGGCGCGGTTCCCGGTGCCCCAGCTGGACCCGAACTCGCACGCACCGGACTACTCGGTGAACAACCTGGGTACCAGCTACCCGAACCCGATCTCCCTTCAGCAAGGCCTGGCCACTTCGCCGAACGTGGCGTTCGTCGGCCTGCAGTTGGAGACCGGTATGTCCAACGTGCTGACCATGGCCTCACGGCTGGGCATGCGCGAGTCGATGAAGACCAACCTGTACGGGGTCACCCCAGATCCCAACGGGAGCGGCAAGGAAGCCACGCAGTCCCAGACGCAGTTCTTCCAGGACAAGCCATCGTTCACCCTGGGCGACAGCCCGCTGAGCCCGATGGAGCTGGCCAACCTCGGCGCCACGCTGATGAGCGGCGGCGTGTGGTGCCCGCCCAACCCGATCCAGGAAGTGCTGGACCACAACGGGAAGTCGGTGCAGGTGCCGCGCCAGCCCTGCGAGCAGGCGGTCAGCGGCCCCGTCGCCAACACGATGCTCACCGCGATGAGCAAGGACGACACCGGCGGCGGCACCACCGCGGGCACGGCGAAGAAGTTCAACTGGACCAGGCCGCTCGCGGGTAAGACCGGTACTGACGAGAGCAACCGGTCGGTCGGTTTCCTCGGGGTGATGCCGGGCTACGCGGTGTCCTCGCTGGTGTTCGCCGACGGCTCCAAGCCCGCTGGCATCTGCGCGACCACACCACCCCGCCTCGCCACGTCGGGCGGCGGCTGCAACGGGTTCGGTGGCACCGTGGCGGCGCCGCCGTTCTTCGACACCTTCACCCAGTACCTCAACGGGAAGCCCAACGAGAACCTGCCCGCACCGGATCCCGACTACCTGGACAAGCGGGACCACGGGCCGATCATCCCCTGGGTCGTCGGCATGAACCTCAACGACGGCACCAACACCATCAAGCAGGCCGGGTACGCCGCCGTCAACTCCACCGAGGTGAACTCCACGCAGCCCAAGGGAACCGTGATCGGGCAGACCCCCGCCGGGCTGGAGTCCAAGAGCGCACCCATCACGCTCTACGTCAGCACCGGCTTCATGCCGCAGGCTGCGGGCGCCACCTCACCGGCGCCACCGACCACCAGCAGCGCTCAGCCGGGGGGCTGACGCCCCGGCACATCAGAACAACGAGCGGGCCGGAAGTCTTCTTCCGGCCCGCTCTTCACGCGCTGCGAGATGTCAGCTCACTAACGACCTCGTGCATGGTTGGGAGATGCCAAGCGGTGACCTGGACGACCCTCTCAGGTCACCGCGACGCGACGCGGGCGCGGTCGCTGTGTTGATGGTCGGACAAGAGTCCGGCGACGGCTCGGACGGTGTGGTTGAAGGTGTCGCGGCGAACAAGGTGGCGGGCCAGCGATCGCCAGTTCTTCAGGTGGCCGATGCCGTGCTCCACGCGGATCCGTTGTGAAGAGTGGGCTTTTCGTTGCGCCGAATAATGTTTCTCGTACCAGGCTGGCGGGTTGCGGCGAAACTTGCGGTGTGGCGGTGTCACGATCGCACCGCGGGTCTGCGCACCGAGGCCCTGATATCCGGCGTCGGCCAGGATCTGGACACCGCGAGCGCCGAGCATCAGGTCGGGTAACCCGCTGTCGCGGGCTTGGGTGATGTCGGCGACCGAGCCGGGCACGGTGGCGCCGCAGAACAACACCCTGCCGTCGAGGTCGGTGACGATCATGGTCTTGATGGCGTTCCGCCTGCTCTTGCCCGAGACGAACCGGTCACGGTCGACCGTGTTCACCGCCGGACGCCGCACCCGCACCTCCGTGGCATCCAGAATCGCGCCCGAACCGGTAGCGCCCAGGTGGTCGACGACCTCCGCCAAGGTCCGCAGCCGCTGGCCATCTGCGACCCGGCACCCGCGCTCGGCCAAAATCGGACGAACCTCGTTGATCGCCCGCGTGATCGTGGACCGATCCACCCCGAACCACGCGGCCAGCACGTCGTGGGTGACACCATGACGAAGGTGCACCAGCGTGGCCAGCAGACGGTCGATGAACACCAACCGGTACCTCGCCCCAGCACCCACCGCGCGCACCCGCGGCCGAGCCGCACGTCGCGAATCCTGCCGGGCCAGCCACACCGGGCCGACCTCGGACACCAACTCGACGATCACCTGGGCCGACAGACCCGTTACCCGACGATTCGACACCACCGCCACACGCCCCACACCAAGATCATCTCAGCACGGCATCTCCCAACCATGCACGAGGTCGTTAGGCACCGCAGTACGGAACTCCGCGGCCAGCCCATTCGTCTCGCGATCCAGTGGCGAGGTAGTAGTCGGGAAACCAATCGCGACTACCGTCCTCATGCACTCCGGTCGTGAACCAGTAGCTGTCACCGTGAACGTCTCCACCTGGGGCCCAGCAGTAGAGTAACATCTCCTCATCATTCTTGACACAGGAAGCACACTTGACAGGAAAATTCGTCCCCGGGTTGGTGTAGGTGTCCAACCCATCGAGCCCAGGTGGAACGAGCGCATGAGTGCACCACTTGACCGATGGCGTCCAGTTGCACGAGTGTATGTCACCGGCGTAGGGACCTGCATACGCCAGCGAGCCAGTACCCATCAGGGCAAAAATTGACAGGGCGGCAGTGGCAAAGACGCCAGCCAAACGCCGCCTCGGCCTCAATTTCGAAAATCCTGTAGACACAGCGAATCACCTTCCACCTATCTTATCAACCACTCAGGAACTCTGAATTTCAACAGAAGAGGCAAGCCCCTACTGCGGCAGGTACCACACACTACTCCTATCAAAAGAATCGAAACCTAAACAAGGCGCATTACTTCACGGGCCGCAGTTCCTTACCTCGTCGACCGAAGGCACCGCCAGGGCTAGCTTGCAAGCGAGATGTTCTTCTTCACATCAACGCCGCGCACAGTTGCCGGCAAGCCCTCAGGACACTTCAGATCAGCCATATCAATCTGGCCAGAAATACCGACCATTCCGGAATAATGGACGCAGAGCCTCACTGCGACCTGCTTGTAGTCCCCACCGCCACCCGCCTCACCGCTACCCACGATGGCAAAATCGGCAAAAAATCTGGACGAAGAATCAGAACCACTATTCAGCAGCGTCGTGGAGGCAATCGTTTCGTCACCAACGATCTCCTTCAGCGTATCGGCAAGCGGCTTCTTCTGCAGGTCCTGACGCAGTTTGTCCCGCACCTCTCCCGCATACTTTCGCACACCGGCGGCGGCTGCGGACAGTGCTCGCGATTCGCTTGACTCAGCCCAGTCCCCGCAGCTCGTCACCGCAAGCACAAGTACACACACGAGCACTGCCCGCATCTTCATGATCAGATACCCATCTGCCTCAGGGTCGAAGTTGCCACTCCAGCGTAGATCGCCGCGCCCCCCACTGTGGGATGCAGGGTCTGGGCAGATTTAACACCTGTTTCGTCGCCACGCGTGAGCGTCACCACTATCCCATGAATTTCGGCCGGATCACCGCACGCAGCCTTCCCCGCAAATGCGCCACGCGGGTCGGAGAATGCCACATCAATCCCCCTGGAGTGCGCAGTCGACGCAGCCTTCGAGATCACCTCGTTCATGAGGTCCGCCATCTGATTGAGCCAGGGCGCCTCAGCGGTGCCAATGAGTGGGATGCACGAGCCGTAGCGCTCGAGCAGTCGCGGATACCCCATTACAAGGATCTTCGCATGCGGAGCGGCATTTTTAACAGCCTCTATGAGGCCTTCCACGGCAGGCCCAACTACGTTGTTCAATCGATCAGGAAGGGAAACCTTCATCGGCTGAGGGTCACCTTCAAGGTTTCCATCCTGACACACTTCAACAAGATCAAAGACACATTTCGTCATCACATCGGTGAACCGCGCGTCATTACCGCCCACAGAGAACGTCACCAAGGTGGTATTCTGATCCAAGTAACCTTGGTCTAACTGCGATCCTTCGCTGTACTGACCGGCGGTCAGCATCGTTCCCGTGGTAGCCCCACTGCACGCGGACATATGGTAATCGAGTGAGGAGTCGAACTCATCAGCTCGAAGACCAATTGACGTAGCAGGGTTGTCCTTCAGCGTGGCGCCTCGAGACCACGAATAGCGTGAACGGTGACAGGCGTCCCTGAATCGTGGATCGTCGCCGTCAGAACTCATACGCCCATCATGGTCACTGGAGCGGTAGTAATCCCAGGCCCCGTCGACCGGATCGTTGCTGGCCCCTTCGCCAGAGGCATACGAGTCACCAAGGGCCACGACCTGGTTGGCTGGCTTGCCAGGTAGTGGCTGGAATGCCACTGCATCCCAGACCACACCAAGCTCACCCTCAGGCCAGTTGGTTCCCAGCATTGCGTGGCTCAGGTTGTCCAATGAGACGCTGGGGGTGGTGCCGTTGAAGTTGAAAGCCCCCAACGACTCCCAGTGCCCAGGTGCCGGCTTCCGCTTATCGTCGAGGTAGTTGCCCTCGACGACCGACCGAGCCGGCGACGAACTGTCACTGCCGTGCACCGTGTAGAAGGCCTGCGGGGTCATCGCGCCGTGATCTGGGATGTAGACGAGCACCCTGGCCCAGTTGAGCTGCCTGTTCAGCGTCCAAGTCCCGGTCACCGCATGTTTGGCGTTGTCACTGTTGTTGCGCCACGTGTGGGCGGTCCACATGTGCCCGCCGAAACCGGAGTCCAGCTGATGGAAGTCGATCTTCGACGGGTACTGACCCGAGGCATCGGAAGCGAAGGCGAAGGACAGACTGCCTTGGCTGGTGAAATTCTTGGCGCAGCCCGACTGCGTCCGCACGTCAGCACTGACGTCGTCGATGACGAGAGCGCCTGACGGCAGACCAGCCGTGGAGCAGTCGGCGTTGTACAGCCGATAGGCAGTGGGTTCAGCGGTACCGGGCTGGAATCGGACGTTCTCGGTACCGAAACCCTTGTTCTGCCAGGAGACCGCGCTGTGCCAGTAGCAGGCGAGGTCGTCGCGCTGACAGTGACTTCCCGGGTCACCAGGGTACTGAGACGGCATGTGAATCTTGCTCATATCACAGTTGTTGTCCGCAGTGCAGAACGTACCCGCAGCGGGGACAATCGGCAGCCCTGCGGGGAAGTTGGCCTTGACGAAGGTCTGCGCGTAGGTCCCCGACCGCCAGTCGTAGCGGGTCAACGAGTGGCTGGCCCACCCCATGATCCGCTCCGGGTAGGACCAACTCCCCGGGTGCTTGGCGTCGATGCAGTTGCCCTTGGGGTCCTTCCCGTTGTCGTCACAAGGCGTTGTATTCTCACCGAACACGTCGCGGTCCTGGGTGAAGTCCTCGTTCACGACGTTGTTGCTCCAGCCGAGACCAAAGGCGTCAGGCTTGCTGTAAGGGTCGTTCGGGTCGTTGGCAGCGTGCCAACCACCGTTGTAGGCCCACAGCGCGAACCACCAGTTCTCGATCACACTCGGGTCGGCGTTGTTCGCGACGACTCCCAGAGCCTTCATCTGGTTCCACTTGTCCTGCAAGATCTCAAGTCCTGCTGCCACGTTGGCCGCGTAGTCGACCGTCAGGGCGACCTGCTGCTGGTAGCTGTAGACGTTCTGCCCCACCTGCATCCCCGTGGTCACCTGAGTCGCACCGTAGCCGCAGTCAGCGTTGTTGAAGTCGACGCGGTCCACGCCGACTCCGCGCCCGTAGAAACCCCCCTGCTCGAAGTTGCCGCTCTCGCCGTCAACGGCCTTGGGACTGGCCTGCCACAGGTTCGATTCCTGAGCCATGATGCCAAGCAGGACCTGAGCTGGGACCTGACCGCCGCCAGTCAACGGGTGCGGTGGGAACATGCCTTGCGGCGTGTAGGCCGGGAGGTTGGACCCGTTGTAGCCAGCGGGGCGTTGCACGTTCAACGCTCCCTTCACCGCGAGGTCGGCTGCCCACTCAGCCATGTCAGGGGTTTCCTGCAAGGACTGGATCTTCGGGTCGTTCCTGGGGATAGCGCACTTGCGGTTCGGATCGGTGGTGTCGTGCGAAGGATCGCCAGCAGCACGGTCCAAGCTCCGGCCCACCCCTCCAGGCAGAGCTGGCGAGGGCGCAAGTCCTTGTGCTACGTGCTTCGGATTGGGCGTGGCGATGAACTCAGGCTTCGCGCCAGTGGCGGTCGCAATGGTCCTGATCCTGATCGGCAGGACTACACCTGGCTGTGCACCAGAAGGCTTCCCTGCGGCATTATACTGGTTAGTCGTTGCGGTAACCGCAAGCTGCCCTTGAGTTGACATCTCGGAGTCGGCTGGCGCGTTCACTGTCGCCCAACCTGCTGGCAACGCGTCCGAGCGCAAGTCATGGCCCGCGTTCGGACCAACCGCGTAGACACGGCCACCACCTGAGTGCAGCCGCACTGTCTTCTCGGGTACAGACCCCAGCACGTGGTCAACCGTCCCGATGATGCGGTGCAGGTCAGCCTTGCCGTCGTGCTGCACCTCGAAGGCGACGCCGCCACCACTGTCGACACCAAGCCGGAACGGAGTCGCCTTCTCCACCGCGAGGTTCGTGAGCGAACCGTTCTTGCCGACCGCCACCAAATTGTTCCCCTTGGCTGCCACCAGACCTGAGTTGGTCGGCACCGCAGAGGTGACCTGTCCAACGACCTCCACCTTGTCCATCACAGCCCCGGCTGCGGTATCGACTGTCAGCAGCCGCGACACATACTTGCCCGCTACGGTTTCTGCTTGCGTGAACACAGCTTGCTCACCAGAGCCGCACCCCGGGTTGTAGTAGGCGAGCGAGACGGTGTCGGCAAGTTTGATCACCGTACCTGAATCGAGATCAACAATCGCGGCAAGCGCACCCCTGCCGAAGGTATTGACGTGGTTGACTGCCTGTCGCGGCGAGTAGGCAACTACGGCCCGTCTTCCTGAACCAGTGAGACATGCCTGTCCGATCCACTGGTCGACCTCCGTGCCAGGCTCAGCGAGAGTGGCGGCAGTGCGCCAGGTGTAGCCGTCCTTGGCATCGGCCACCAACACGTGCAATCCAGTCGCGTCGCCCTGGGTGGTCACAGCACGGTCCCGAGAGGACTGCCACCCGTTGGTCAACACCCGATCTCTTTGGTCTGCCGGAATTGTCGAACGCTGGTCGGACACAACGGGTGATTGCGTGCTCGATGGCGGCAGTATGGGAACGGCGTGTGCGATCGCGCTAGTCATCACGAGCGGCAGACTCACGGCGACTGCAGATATGAGATATCGACTGAACTGCAAGTTTCCCCCTTGATACCACCGCTTCTGTTGACACAGCAGGAAGTTCGGCCGATTGCGTATACCGCACGCAAGAACTAGGCCGAGGATCCGTCGAGCACAGCGAGGCACCGCATAGAGATCGAGTCAAGAACAGAAAGAAGCCCGAATGATCAATAAGTGAACTGTGCAACGGAAACGACACGACGCACGAGAACTAACATGATCATCCCCCGATGGTCCGAGCGGGATCCGAAGTCCCAACGACCTCAGTCAAGTGCAGCGGACGTGCCCGAACAACCCGCCATTCGGGTTAACGATACGAAATCGGCCGCACACGCAGAGTAGCGCGCACGGCCGAAGCCGGAAGAAAAGCGACAGGTCCTCAGTTCATCAGTTTCGACTTCACCAGACCCGCCACCCGGCCGCCCTCGGCGCGGCCCGCGACCTTGGCGTTGGCCAGCTTCATGACCTGGCCCATCTGCTTGGGCCCGGGCTTGTCGCCCAGCTCGGCCTGCACCTCGGCGACGGCCTGGTCGACCAACGCGGCCAGCTCGGCGTCGTCCAGCTGGGTCGGCAGGTACTCCTTGAGCACCTCCGCCTCGGCCACCTCGGCCTCGGCCTGCTCCGTGCGGCCCGCGTTCGCGAACGCCTCGGCGGCCTCGTTGCGCTTCTTGACCTCGCGGGCGAGCACCTTGAGCACCTCGTCGTCGGACAGCTCGCGCGCGGTGCTGCCCGCCACCTCCTCGGTGGTCAGCGCGGCCAGTGCCATCCGCAGGGTGGCCAGCCGAGTGGCCTCCTTGGCCTTCATCGCCGCCGTCAGGTCAGCCCTCAGTCGTGCCTTCAACTCCGCCATGACGCAAGACGCTACCGCCTCGGCGGCCGCCGACCCGATCGAGTAAACGCCCCACCGGCCGCGCCCGTACCCTGGAGGGTGTGAAGACCTTCGGTCGGGTGGTCCTGGGAACGGCCGCGCTGGGCGCGGCCACGATCGGCTACGCCTCGCTCATCGAGCGAACACGATGGACACTGCGCGAGGCCACCGTCCCGGTGCTGGCCGAGGGCTCGGCCCCACTGCGCGTGCTGCACATCTCGGACCTGCACATGATGCCGGGGCAGCGGTCCAAGCAGCGCTGGGTGGCGGAACTCGCGCGGTTGCAGCCGGACCTGGTGGTCAACACCGGGGACAACCTGGCGCACCGGCTCGCCGTGCCCGCCGTGGTGCGCGCGCTCGGCCCGCTGCTGGAGCTGCCCGGTCTGTTCGTGTTCGGCAGCAACGACTACTACGCGCCCAAGCCGAAGAACCCGGCCCGCTACCTGATGCCGAAGAAGCGCAAGAAGCGCATCCACGGCGTGCCGCTGCCCTGGCGCGACCTACGTGCCGCCTTCGTGGAGCACGGCTGGGTGGACCTGACCCACGTGCGCGAGTCGATCACCGTCGGGGGCCGGACCATCGTGGTGTCCGGGGTGGACGACCCGCACCTCAAGCGGGACCGCTACGAGGAGATCGCCGGACAGCCCGACCCGACCGCGAACCTGCGGCTGGGGCTGACCCACTCCCCGGAGCCCCGCGTGCTGGACCTGTTCGCGGCCGACGGCTACGACCTGGTGATGGCCGGGCACACGCACGGCGGACAGCTCCGGCTGCCCGGCTACGGCGCGATCGTCACCAACTGCGAACTCGACCGGGCCCGGGCCCGCGGGGTCTCCCGCTGGGGCGCGCACACCTGGCTGCACGTCTCCGCCGGGCTGGGCACCTCGCCCTACACCCCGGTGCGCTTCGCCTGCCCGCCGGAGGCGAGCCTGCTCACCCTGGTGCCGCGCAGCAACTCCGCAGGTCAGAAGGGTTCCGGCAGCGCTAGGGAGACCCGATTCGGAGCTGGCGCGGACATCGGCTAGACTTCTCCTCGTTCGTCCAGCCGGGGTGTGGCGCAGTTTGGTAGCGCGCTTCGTTCGGGACGAAGAGGTCGCAGGTTCAAATCCTGTCACCCCGACGGAAAAAGCGGGTCAGCTCATGCTGGCCCGCTTTTTCGTTGTCCCAAGCAGGTCCCCGCCCACCGCGAGGAATCGCCGCCGGACCTGTTCGCGCAGGGTGACCCGGACAACGCCCACAGGCTGCTCGCCGTGATGCACGCGGTCGGCGACTACTGGCGAGTGCAAACCAGTTGAAGCCGTTCGTCAGGACGAAGTTGCTGCGCAGGGCGGATCACGCGATGGGGCGGTACCGGTCGATGCAGTTCCGGGTGGGAAATCCGGATCCGACGGGGGTTGAGCTGATGACTATCCGAGTTCTTGGCGCGCTGGCGGCTGTCGTGGTGACGGCGGGCTGGCTGGCGGTACCGGCCGGGGCGACGAGGAGCACGGTGCCGTGCGACGCGCAGGGCCTGGCGAGAGCACTGGGTGGGGCGAGCAGCGGGGCGAGCATCACGCTGGCGCCGCACTGCACGTACCGGCTGACCGAGGCGTTGCCGGTGATCGGGGTGAACCTGACGATCAACGGCAACGGGGCGACGATCAGCCGGGTGGCCAAGGCGCCGGCGTTCCGGGTGCTGCACGTGGGTCAGGTCGTGGCGACCATCACCGACCTGGAGGTCAGCGGGGGTCTCGCGGAGCCGGGCGGCAGCGGCGGGGGCATCCTGAACGACGGGGTGCTGACCTTGGACCACGTGGTGGTCACCGGCAACCGGGCCGGGGACGGCCTCGCGGGCGGCTACGGCAACGGCGGGTCGGGCGGCGGCGTGTTCAGCAGCGCGCGGACCACTCTGACCATGACCAACAGCACGGTGTCGGGCAACGCGGCGGGCGCGGGTGGCGCCGACGGCACGGGGCAGACGGCGCCCGGGGCGGGCGGCAGGGGTGGCGGCATCGGGCTGGAGCTGGCCACGTTGACGCTGACCGGCAGCCGGGTGACGGGCAACAGGGCGGGCGCGGGTGGCGCGGGACGGCCGGGTCCGGACGCCAGCCACGGCGGGGGCAACGGGGCCTCCGGCGGGGACGGCGGCGGCATCAGCCTGCTCGGCAAGGGCTCGGTGAGCGTGCGGGACAGCTCCGTGTGCGAGAACACGGCGGGCGCTGGCGGCAAGGGCGGGGACACAGCGGGCGGTGGAGCGGGCTGGGGCGGGGTGGCGGGCAGCGGGGGCGGCCTGAGCCTGGGCTTCAACTCGACGAACGTGGTCGAGCGCAGCACGGTGTGCCGCAACACGGCCGGGCGTGGCGGGGACGCCGGTGCGGGCACGCCGGGCATGCGCATCGCGGCGGCCGGGGGCTTCGCGGGCGGGTTGAACCTGATGCCGGGGTCCACTCTGGCCGTGCGGGACAGCGCGCTGACCGGCAACGCCACCGGGGAGGCGGGCAAGGGTGACCCTGCGGAGTACACCAACTCCGGCGGGGCGGTGCTGAGCAGCGGGGACCTGACGATCACCGGCGGCTCGATCACCGGCAACCACAGCCACTACGGCGGCGGGGCGATCGAACAGCAGTCCCCGCGCAGGTCCACCGCGGCCTTCCACATCAACGGGCTGCGGATCAGCGGCAACACGGCGGGCGGCCCGGGTGGCGGCATCGACCTCTCGCAGGCCACCAACACCGTGAACACCCTGCGGGACAGCGAGGTCACCGGCAACACGGCGGCCAGCGGCGGCGGGCTGGAACTGGCGGCGTCCAACACCGTGGACCTCACTGGTTCCACGATCAGGGGCAACCACCCGGACGACTGCGCGCCGACAACCTGCGTAAGCGCGTGACGGCTGTACAGACGTCAGGCAGGATCAGCGTGTGACGACCACACACCCCGCAGCGCAGGTGCCCGACCGGCTCTTCGACGACCCGGAGGCCGAGCGCCGCTGGCGCGCCAGGTTCACCGCACACCGGGTGTCGCTGCCCGACTGGGCGCTGGAGGCGCCGGACCGCTGCCTGTACGTGTCCAACGCCAGCGGGGTGTGGGAGATCTACGCCTGGGACCGGTCCACCGACACGCACCGCCAGGTCACCGACCGGCCCAACGGGACCTCGCACGCCACGGTGAGCCCGGACGGCGAGCAGATCTGGTGGTTCAACGACACCGACGGGGACGAGTTCGGCAGCTGGGTGGTGGAGCCCTACGGCGGCCTGCCTTCGGGCTCCACCGCCCAGCCCGCGGTGCCGGGCGTGCACGACGGTTATCCGGCCGGGCTGCAACTGGGCCTGAAGGTGACGGCCGTGGGCGCGTCCACCGACGACGGCACGACGATCTGGGTCGCCCGGGGCGGTCCGGCCGAGGTGGTCTACACCAGCGAGCACGACGGCGGGGTGTCGGCCCTGTCCCGGGACGAGACCCTGCTGGCGATCTCGCACTCCGAGCACGGGGACTCCCGGCACCCCGCGCTGCGCGTGATCACGGTGGACGGGGCGGAGACCGTCGCGGAGAAGTGGGACGGCGAGGGCAAGGGCCTGGACGCCATCGCGTTCTGCCCGGTGGCCGGGGACTCCCGGCTGCTGGTCTCGCACGAGCGCCGGGGCCGCGAGGAGCTGCTGATCTGGGACGTGCGCGCGGACACCGAGACCGAGCTGGTGATCGACCTGCCCGGCGAGGTCTCCGCCGACTGGTACACCGACGGCCGTGCGCTGTTGATCGCGCACACCCACCAGTCGCGCAACACCTTGCACCGCTACGACCTCGACACCCACACTCTGTCCACTTTGCACACTCCTAACGGGACGATCGGCTCGGCGGGCACGCGGCCGGACGGCACCGTGGAGTACTCCTGGTCCAACGCGTCGCGCCCCTCGGTGGTGCGCGCGCTGTTCACCGACGGCACGGACCGCGTGCTGCTGGAGCCGCCAGGCGAGAAGGCCCCGCACTCCGAGCCGCTGACCGACGCCTTCGTGCCGACCACCGGCGGCGAGGTGCACGCGCTGGTGGCCCGGCCCGCCGACGCGCCGGAGGGCCCGCTGCCCACGGTGTTCGCCATCCACGGCGGCCCGCACGCCGCCGACGAGGACCGGTTCTCGGCCTACCGCGCGGTGTGGCTGGACGCCGGTTTCGCCGTGGTGCACGTGAACTACCGCGGCTCCACCGGCTACGGCTCGGTGTGGCGCGACGCCATCGAGGGCAGGCCCGGGCTGACCGAGCTGGAGGACATCGCGGCGGTGCAGGACTGGGCGGTCGCCAGCGGACTGGCCGACCCGGCCCGGTGCGTGATCAACGGGGCCTCCTGGGGCGGCTACCTGAGCCTGCTCGCGCTGGGCGTGCAGCCCGAGCGCTGGGCGGCCGGGGTGGCCGGGGTGCCGGTCGCCGACTACGTGTCCGCCTACGAGGACGAGATGGAACCGCTGCGTGCCTTCGACCGGGCACTGTTCGGCGGCTCCCCGCAGGACCTGCCCGAGCTGTACGAGCAGTGCTCACCCCTGACCTACGTGGACCAGGTCAGGGCACCGGTGATCGTGCTGGCCGGGGAGAACGACCCGCGCTGCCCGATCAGGCAGATCGACAACTACCTGGACCGGCTGGCCGAGCGAGGTGCCCCGTACGAGGTGTACCGCTACGAGGCTGGTCACGGCTCCCTGGTGGTCGCCGAGACCATCAAGCAGACCGCGATCGAGGTGGACTTCACACGCCGGGTGCTCGGCTGAGTGTGAAATACGGAGGCAACTGTCAGACCTTGGCCGTAACGTGCTGTGCGTGGATCGAACGGATCGGTTACACGCGCTCGTGGAGCAGTTGAGGGAGTCGACGCCGGTCCCGTGCAGTGCCCGGTCGCTGGCCAAGCGGTATGGCGTCTCGGTGCGCACGGTGCTGCGCGACATCAGCATGTTGCAACAGGCGGGGGTGCCCATCTCCGCATCGATCGGCAGGCAGGGCGGGTACGTGCTGGAACAGGCCCGGGCCCTGCCGCCGATCACGGTGACCCAGGGGGAGGCGATCGCCGTGGTCGTGGCGCTGCGCGCGCTGCGCGACGAGAGACTCGACGGCGCGGCCCGTGCCGCGCTGGACAAGGTGCTCGCGGTGATGCCGCGCACCGACGTGGAACAGGCGGTGGCCGCGGGGCGCAGAGCCAGCTAGTGCGGTGTCCAGCAGCCCGCTGACACCGCACTAGCCGATCGCGGCCAGCAGGCGCCGCAGCAGGTCGGCCAGCTGCTCGCGGTCGGCCTCGGAGAACTCGGCGAGCGCCTCGCGCTGCACGTCGAGCCCCTTCACCACGGCTTCGTCCACAATGGACAGACCGCGTTCGGTCAGCGTCACCAGCTGCCCGCGCCGGTCGGCCGGGTCGGGTGAGCGGCTGACCAGGCCCGCGCGCTCCAGCTTGTCCAGGCGACCGGTCATGCCGCCGGTGGTCAGCATCAGCGTGGCCGAGAGGCGGCCGGGGGTCAGCCGGTACGGGTCCCCGGAGCGGCGCAACGTGGCCAGCACGTCGAACTCGCCTCGGCCGATGCCGAACTCGGCGTAGGCCTGCTCGGCGCGTTCCCCGCCCAGCTTGGCGATGCGGAAGACGCGGCCGAACACGGCCATCGGCAGCGTGGCCAGTTCGGGGCGCTCGACGGCCCACTGGGCGATGATCCGGTCCACGTCGTCCATGGCCGGATCATCGCACGGGGGTGAGTAGCTTGCGGGCAAGCTAGTGTCGTGCGCCGGAAATCCGCCACATAAGTCTAGTCTGGGTTGATGGCGCGGATTGGACGTCCTCCTGCTGAGGTGACGTTGACCGAGCAGGAGCGGGTAACGCTGGAACGGTGGGCGCGGCGGGCGAAGTCGTCGCAGGTGCTGGCACAGCGGTGCAGGATTGTGCTGGCGTGCGCGGACGGCCTGCCAGGCAAGCAGATCGCCGAGGATCTTCGGGTTCACCCGTCGACGGTGACCAAGTGGCGCAGGCGATTTCTCCAGCATCGGCTGGAGGGCCTGGTCGATGAGGAACGGCCGGGCCGTCCGCCGTCGATCACGGTGGACCAGGTCGAAGAGGTGATCGTGGCGACTCTGGAGGAGACCCCGCGCAACGCCACACACTGGTCTCGGGCGTCGATGGCGGAGAAGTCCGGGCTGAGCAAGTCGACCATCGGCCGGATCTGGCGCGATTTCGGGCTCAAACCCCACCGTGCCGAGACCTTCAAGCTCTCGACCGATCCATTGTTCGTGGAGAAGGTCGTCGATGTCGTTGGCCTATACCACAATCCGCCCGAGCGGGCGGTGGTGCTGTGCGTGGACGAGAAGAGTCAGATCCAGGCACTGGACCGCTCCCAGCCGGTGCTGCCGATGATGCCGGGTATGCCTGAGCGGCGCACACATGACTACGCCCGCAATGGCATCACCAGCCTGTTCGCCGCGTTCGACGTCGCCGATGGCACGGTGATCGCCGAGTTGCATCGTCAGCACCGGGCCGCCGAGTTCAAGAAGTTCCTCATCACGATCGACAAGACGGTCCCGGCGGAGCTGGCCGTCCACCTGGTCTGTGACAACTACGGCACTCACAAGACCCCGGCGATCAAGGCCTGGCTGGCCAAGCACCCCAGGTTCCGCATGCACTTCACCCCGACCGGATCATCGTGGATCAACCAGGTCGAACGCTGGTTCGGCTTTCTCAGCGACCAGAAGATCACCCGAGGTACCCACCGCAGCGTCCAAGCGCTGGAGAAGGACATCCGCGTCTGGATCGCTGACTGGAACACCCATCCACGGCCGTTCATCTGGACCAAGACCGCCGAAGAGATCCTCGAGTCACTCGCCCGATTTTGTAGGCGGATTTCCGGCGCAGGACACTAGTGCGGTGTCCGGCAACCCTCGCCGGTCCTTCCGCGCCCAGGCGGCGCCTCGCCGCACCGCCCCCGCGCCCCCATACAACCAGTATGAAGACGCGGGGCCGGCACGCCGATCCACCCACCTGGATCGCGAAATCACCCGACGAGGGTCTTGGACACCGCACTACCTCACACAGTGGCCTCCAGGGCGACCTCGATGTTGCCGCGGGTGGCGTTGGAGTACGGGCAGATCTGGTGCGCACCGGCGACCAGCTGGTCGGCCTGGCCCTGCTCCAGGCCCGGCAGGTGTGCGGACAGCGCCACCGACAGCTGGAAGCCACCGCCGTCCACCGAGTGCAGGTTGACCTTGGCGTTGATCGAGGTCTCGCCCAGCTTCACCGACTGCTGGCGGGCCACCACCTGCAACGCGCTGTGGAAACAGGCCGCGTAGCCCGCCGCGAACAGCTGCTCGGGGTTGGTCTTGTCGCCGCCGGGGCCGCCCAGCTCCTTCGGCACGGCCAGGACCTCGTCGATGACCCCGTCGGAGGAGCGGACCTCCCCGTTGCGGCCTTCCCCGACGGCTACGGCCTCCGCGGTGTACAGCACTGACATGGCGTTGCTCCTCTTCGAGCGAGTACGGGGTGCAGGCCCCAGCCTGCTGCCCCGTGCAACGCCACGCACCTCGAGATCCACTCCCGCTGGTGACAGACCTCACCGGGTGGCGAACTCGACCACCTGCCTGCCGATCGTGCGCAGCGACTCGGCGACCTGCTCCTCGCTGCACCCGCCCTCGGCGTCGAAGCGCACCTGCACGGTGTTGATCGCCGAGCCCAGCGGGGTCGGCCAGCCGCGCAGCGCGTGCACGATGGCCCGCAGCGCGCTCAGCGTGGTCACGCTGGCCTGCCAGCCCGCGGCCGTGGTCGCGCAGCCAACGGCCCTGCCGTCCAGGTAGGGCCGCACGTCGGTGCGCAGGTCCTCCACGTAGTCCAGGGCGTTCTTCACCAGCCCGGACAGGGAGCCGTGGTAGCCCGGCGACACGAGCACCACCCCGTCGGCCTCGCGCAGCAGGTCCACCAGCCGCTTGGCCGCCTCCGGCCGCTCGGACTCGGACGGGTCGTAGAAGGGCAGCACCAGGTCGGCGCCGGTCAGCGCGGTGACCGTGGCCCCGGCTTCCCGCGCACCCGAGAGCGCCACCTTCAGCGCGAGCTCGGACTGCGAGCCGGGCCGCAGCGACCCGCCGATGCCAACCACCCTGACCGTCATGACAGGCGATCCTCCCACCTCGTCCGCCGCTGTCGAGGGCGAACCGCGTGCTGTGCCCGGTAACCAGGCCGTACTGCCCGCGGGAACTGGTCCGATCGGGGCAGGGCCAGGCTACGACCTCGACCTAACTGGAGGTCAACTCCAGCCTCGCCACGGGCATTACAGCGGGGTAACCTACCGACGGTAGGTCGGGCGAGCGGAGGTCGCGGATGGCTGGGCTGGGCGATTCGATCCCGATGCGGTGGCAGGCGAAGGTCGTGCGGGGGCTGTTCGCCCTGCCGCGGCCGGTGCGCAGACTGCTCGCGGGCAAGCCGGTCTGGCTGGACGGCCAGCAGCTCGACCTCGACGCCCAGTTGCTGCTCAAGTTGCAGAAGCTCAGCGGCACCGAGCTGCTCAACAGCACCTCGGCCGCGCGGGCCCGTGCCTCGCTGGACGCCAGCCGCGAACTGGTCTCCGGCGAGCCGATCCAGCCCGTGGACGCCCGTGACCTGCTGATCCCCAGCCCCGAAGGTGACATCCGCGCCCGGTTGTACCGGCCCGCCCGGCTGCCGGAGGGCTCGCCGCTGCTGATCTACTTCCACGGCGGCGGCTTCGCCATCGGCAGCGTGGACAGCCACGACAACCTGTGCCGCTTCCTGGCCAAGCACTCCGGGGTCCGGGTGCTCTCGGTGGACTACCGGCTCGCGCCCGAGGCCCCGTTCCCGGCTGCCGTCGAGGACTGCCTGACCGCGTTCAAGTGGGCCGTTGCCGAGGCCGACTCGCTGGGCATCGACCCGAAGATGATCGCGCTCGGCGGGGACAGCGCGGGCGGCAACCTGGCCATCGTCACCGCCCAGCAGGCCACCAGCGGGGCCCGGCCGATCTTCGTGCTGGCCTTCTACCCCACCGTGGACGCCACCGCGGACACGGCCTCGCGCAAGCTGTTCGGCGAGGGCTTCTTCCTCACCGGCAAGGCGATGGACTGGTTCATGGAGCAGTACGCGCCGGACCCGGACACCCGCACCGACCCGCGCATGTCCCCGCTGCTGGCCGGGGACCTGAGCGGGCTGCCGCCGATGTACCTGGCCACCGCCGGGTTCGACCCGCTGCGCGACGAGGGCGAGCAGTTCGCCCAGCGCGTGGCCGAGGCGGGCGTGCCGGTGGTGCTGCGCCGCCACGAGGGGCTGATCCACGGCTACGCCAGCATGACCGGGATCGGCCAGGGCTTCCGCGACGCCGTGTTCGAGGCCGCGGGCGCGCTGCGCACCGGGCTGGCGATCGGCCGCAACGGCCGTCCGCGCCGCAAGAGCGTGGACCCGGCCGAACTGCACGACTACCCGGTGGGCAACTGGCTGACCTGACCTACCCTCAGGTTGTACCGGAACGTCCGACACGCAGTACCGGAAGCGCCGACACGCGGGGAAACCGTGCGTGTCGGCGCTTCCTGTGGTGGGAGCGCTCAGATCAGCTCGGGTTGACCTTGTCGGCGATGCGGTCGCCCAGGTCCTTGTCCACGTTGCGCCAGTACTCCAGCGCGCGCTCCAACACGGGCTTGCTCACCCCGTTGGACAGGTGCCCGGCCACGTTGCCGACCAGGCGGGTGCGCTGGTCATCGTTGAGCACCGAGCGCACGAGGGTGCCCGGCTGGCCGAAGTCGTCGTCCTCGGAGTGCAGGGCGTAGGCCGTGCGCAGCACCTCACCGGTCGCGCCGTAGGCGGACGCGGTCTCGCCCGCGAGTTCGGCGTCGGCGTGCGGGCCGCCGTAGGAGTTCGGCGCGTACACCGGGTCCGCCGGGTTGCTGTACCGCATCGCGCCGTCCTTGGCGTAGGAGTTCACGGGCGACTTGGGGGCGTTGACCGGCAGCTGGGCGTAGTTCGGGCCGATCCGGTAGCGGTGCGCGTCCGGGTAGGCGAACAGCCTGCCCAGCAGCATCTTGTCCGGGGACGGGCCGATGCCGGGCACCAGGTTCGCGGGCTCGAACGCGGACTGCTCGATCTGCGCGAAGTAGTTGTCCGGGTTGCGGTCCAGCCGCAGCGTGCCGACCTTGATCAGCGGGTAGTCCCCGTGCGGCCACACCTTGGTCAGGTCGAACGGGTTGAACCGGTAGTCCGCCGCGTCGTCGTGCGGCATGACCTGCACGTACAGCGTCCAGCTCGGGTGGTCGCCCTTCTTGATGCTGTTGTAAAGGTCGCGGATGTGGTGGTCCCCGTCCTCACCGGCGAGCCGGTCGGCGTCGGCCTGGGTGAGGAAGTCGATGCCCTGGTCGGTCTTGAAGTGGTACTTGACCCAGAACTTCTCCCCGCCCGCGTTCTGCCACAGGTAGGTGTGCGAGCCGTAGCCGTTCATGTGGCGCCAACTGCTCGGGATGCCCCGGTCGCCCATCAGCCAGGTCACCTGGTGCGCCGTCTCCGGGCGCAGGGTCCAGAAGTCCCACTGCATGTCGTGGTCGCGCAGGTGGTTGTCGGCGCGGCGCTTCTGCGAGCGGATGAAGTCCGGGAACTTGATCGGGTCGCGGATGAAGAACACCGGGGTGTTGTTGCCGACGAGGTCGTAGTTGCCCTGCGTGGTGTAGAACTTCAGCGCGAAACCGCGCGGGTCGCGCCAGGTGTCCGGGGAGCCGAGCTCACCGGCGACCGTGGAGAACCGCAGCAGGGTCTCGGTCCTGGTGCCCGGCTGGAACACCGCGGCCTTGGTGAACCCGCTGACGTCCTCGGTCACCTCGAAGGTGCCGAACGCGCCACCCCCCTTGGCGTGCACCACCCGCTCGGGCACGCGCTCGCGGTTGAACTGCGCGTTCTTCTCGATCAGGTAGTGGTCCTGGAGCAGGATCGGTCCGTTGGGCCCCAACGTCAACGAGTCGTTGTCGCTGGCGACCGGGATGCCCACGTTGTTGGTGGTGTACCGCTGGGTCACGCTCTTCCCTCCTCGTGGTGGTGGGCTGCCGTGGTGGGGGAGGCCACCAGGCAGTCGGGGCACAGCCCCCAGAAGACGACTTCGGCCTCGTCGACCGCGAAACCCTTGCCATCAGAGGGTTCCAGGCACGGCGCCGCGCCCACGGCGCAGTCGACGTCCTCGGTGCGACCGCAACGGCGGCACACGAGGTGGTGGTGGTTGTCACCGGTGCGCGTCTCGAACCGGGCCGGGTGCCCGGCGGGCTCGATCCTGCGCACCAGCTCCGCCCGCGCGCAGGCGCCGAGCACGTCGTACACCGCCTGCGTGGACACCGAGCCGAGTTGGCCGCGCACCCCGGTGGCCACCTGGTCGGCCGTGGCGTGCGGGTGCTCCGCCAGCCATTCGAGCACCGCCAGCCGTGGTGCGGTCACCCGCAGCCCCGCCTGCCTGAGGCGCTGCCGCAGCGTGTCCGGTACCGAAGCGTCGGGTGTCATGGCCCCACCAGCACACCACGTAATCTGGAATGAGTCAAGAAAACGATCGGGTCCGATTTGTCCCCCGATGGAAATGGGTTGCGTGACCGAGGGTGCTCGCGGTCACATCACCGGGTGGCCCTAGCGTCCTACCTCCAGGTGGTCAAACAGCCCGGCGTCCGCACCCTCATCTGCGTGACGTTCCTGGCGCGCGTACCCGTCGCGGGCGCGGGCGTGGCGCTCACCCTGCACGTGGTGCTCGGGCTGGGCATGGGCTACGCCGCGGCCGGGCTGGTCGGCGCCGCCTCCACGATCGGCATGGCCATCGGCGGCCCGCTGCTGGGCAGGCTGGTGGACCGGCGCGGGCTGCGCGCGATGCTGCTGCTCACCACGGTCGCCGAGGTCCTGTTCTGGGGCACCGCCCCGTGGCTGCCCTACCCGGCGCTGGTCGTGCTCTCCCTGGTGCTGGGCGTGCTGACCCTGCCGGTGATGTCGGTGTCCAGGCAGGCCACCGCCGCACTGGTGCCCCCGGCCCAGCACCACACGGCGTTCTCGCTGGACTCGGTCTTCACCGAGGCGGCGTTCATGGTCGGCCCGGCGATCTCGGTGCTGATCGCGACCAGCCTGTCCACGGTGACGGCGCTGCTGACGATCGGCAGCACCATCGTGCTCAGCGGGGTGCTGCTCTACCTGGTCAACCCGCCGGTGCGCGGCGAGGACGCGGCGCGGGCCGAGCCCGTGCCCAGGCGCAGCTGGCTGCGCGGCCCGATGATCGCGGTGCTGGTGATCACCTCGGCGGTGGTGATGGTCATGGCCGGGACCGAGGTCGCGATCGTGTCGGTGCTCAACACCACGGGCGAGGTCTCCTGGTCCGGGCTGGTGATCGCGCTGTGGTGCCTGGCCTCCATCATCGGCGGCCTGGTGCACGGTGCCCGGCGCACCCCGCTGCACCCGGTGCTGCTGATCGGGCTGATCGGGCTGTTCACCGTGCCGGTCGGCCTCGCGGGCAACTGGTGGGCGCTGGCGCTGCTGATGATCCCCAGCGGCTTGCTCTGCGCGCCGACGGTCGCCGCCACCTCGGGCCTGGTCGTGCGGCTGAGCCCGGAGTCCGCGCGGGGTGAGGCCATGGGCATCTACCAGTCCGCGCTGACGATCGGCGTGGCCGTGGGCTCACCGCTGGTCGGCGCCGTGGTGGACCGCAGCACCCCCGCGTGGGGCTTCGTCACGATCGGGATCGCCGGGCTGCTGGCCGCCAGCCTGGCCCTGCTGCTGGGCGGGCGGGTGCTCGGCGGCGCGCGGTCAGAGGTCCAGGTCGCGCACGGCGGCGTGGATGCGCTCCAGGGCGGGCCTGGCCTTGGCCATGCGCCTGCTGGCGAACTCGTCGGGGGCGGCGGTGTGGTCGGGGGTGATCAACTCGGCGGCGGCGCGCAGGGAGGGCAGCTCGCCGAGCGCACGCCAGCCGAGCAGGCAGGCCCCCACCCCTGAGCCCTCCGAGCCCTCGACGAACTCCAGCTCGTGGCCGAGGGCGGCAGCGACGACCTTTGTCCACAGTGGACCCTTGAACGCCCCGCCGGTGACCCGCACGGTGTCCACGGCCGCACCGGTGTCCAGGACGGCGTCGCGCACCAGCGCCAACTGCTGGGCCACGCCCTCCACCATCGCGCGGGTGATCGCCGCACGGCCGTGCTCGCGGCGCAGCCCCAGCAGCACCGCGCGCGGGTCCGGGTCCCACCAGGGCGCGCGCTCCCCCAGCAGGTACGGCAGGGCGACCAGGCCGCCCGCGCCGGAGGGCTCCTGTTCGGCCTCGGCCAGCAGGTCGGCCACCGGCACGTCGAAGGTCTCGGCCGCCCACTGCGCGACGACCCCGCCGTTGCTCACGGCCCCGCCGAGCACCCACAGGCCCTCGGCCAGCGCGTAGCAGAAGACCCTTGCCCTGTCGTCGACCCCGGGGTGCTCGCGGATCACCCGCAGCGCCCCGCTGGTGCCCAGCGAGAGCGCCGCCATGCCAGGCAGCACAGCGCCGACACCCAGGTTCGCCAGCGGCCCGTCCCCGCCGCCCGCCACCACGGGCAGGCCGCTGGGCAGACCGTCCACGGGCATGGTCAGCGACAGGACCTCTGTCGGCGCGACGAGTTCCGGCAGCCGGTCGGCGGTGAGCCCGGTCAGCCGCAGCGAAGGTTCGTGCCAGTCAAGGGTTTCCGAGTTCATCAGCCCGGTGCCCGAGGCGTTGGAGTGCTCGGTGAGCAGCCGTCCGGTGACCTTGCTGAGCACGAAGTCCTTGAGCCCGGCCCACTTCGCTGCACCGCGGTGCAGGTCCGGCTCGTGCTCGGCGAACCAGACCAGCTTCGCCAGCGGGAAGGACGGGTGCACCGGCGTGCCGGTGGCGGCGTGCAGTTCGCGCCCGTGGTCGGCGCGCAGCCGCTTCGCCACGGCAACGGCCCGGTTGTCGGCCCAGCTCAGCGCCGGGGTGAGCGGCTCGCCCTCGGCGTCCAGCGCCAGCAGGGTGTGCATGGCGGAGCTGAACGACAGCCCGCGCACCGGTTCCTCGACGCGGGCCACGCACTCGGTGAGCGCTTTCCTCGCTGCGGCAAGCACTTCGTGCGGGTCCTGCACCGCCGTGCCCCGCTCGTCGGTGCGCAGCGGGTAACCCTGTTCGGCGACGGCGACGACCCGCCCGTCCGAGCGGGTCGCCACCACCTTGGTCGCCGTGGTGCCCAGGTCGACACCGAGTACGACTCCGGACACGTCAGGAGAACTCGGGCGCCAGCGCCTCGGCGATCTCGTAGGTGTTGAGCGCGGCCCCCTTGCGCAGGTTGTCACCGCACACGAAGAAGTCCAGCGTGTTGGGGAAGTCCAGG
>JACJID010000009.1 GCA_014138725.1 Kutzneria viridogrisea
CGGGACGCCCTGGCTTGACTTGCTCGATTCAGTATTCGCTCGGGCGTGTCTCATCGATCACAGAGCGGCCCTCGCCGTTGGGGCCACGCGAACTCGGCGGGGATAGCATCCGGTGGGTCAAGGCCCCGTGATCGCAACCGAGGCCGAGCCCACCACTGACGTTGGAGGCCGTCGCACCATGGCCAGTACCACCGCACCCCCGGACGCGGGCGCGCACCAAGGAACGGGGGGTTCCCGGCGCGGCGGCACGATCTACCGCGGGGACCTCGGCATGTGGTCCTGGGTGGCCCACCGCATCACCGGTGTGCTGACCTTCTTCTTCCTCTTCGCCCACGTGCTGGACACCGCAGTGGTGCGCGTCTCCCCGAACGCGTACGACAAGGTCATCGAGCTCTACAAGAACCCGCTCGTGAACCTGATGGAGCTGGGCCTGGTCGCCGCGGTCCTGTACCACGCGCTCAACGGCATCCGGATCATGCTGGTGGACTTCTGGTCCAAGGGCCCGCGCTTCCAGCGGCCGATGCTCTGGGCGATCATCGGCATCTGGGTCGTCGTGATGATCCCCGGCGCCTACTTCATGCTCCAGCGTTCCATCCAGACGGTCTTCGGCGGGGGGCACTGACCATGAGCACGCTCGATCTGGCCGCACCCCGCTCCCCGCAGCGCCGCTCGGCCCGCCGCAGCAACTTCGAGCTCTACAGCTGGCTGTTCATGCGGCTGTCCGGCCTGCTGCTGGTGGTCCTGGTGCTGGGCCACCTGTTCATCATGAACATCCTCGACGGCGGCGTGCACAAGATCAACTTCGCCTTCGTGGCGGGCCGCTGGTCCTCCCCGTTCTGGCAGTTCTGGGACCTGTCCATGCTGTGGCTGGCACAGCTGCACGGCGGCAACGGCCTGCGCACGGTCATCAACGACTACGCGCGCAAGGACGCCACCCGCTTCTGGCTGAAGATCCTGCTCTACGTGTCGATGGTGCTGATCGTCTCGCTGGGCACCTTCGTGATCTTCACCTTCAACCCGAACATCAGCGGCTGAGCAGGCCGTCCCACCACAGCCCGTTGGCGGCCCTGTCAGGGAGAAGCCGGATGCAGTTTCACAAGTACGACGTCGTGATCATCGGTGCCGGTGGCGCCGGTATGCGCGCGGCCATCGAGGCCGGGCAGCGCAGCCGCACCGCCGTGCTCACCAAGCTCTACCCCACGCGCTCCCACACCGGCGCGGCCCAGGGCGGCATGTGCGCCGCGCTGGCCAACGTCGAGGAGGACAACTGGGAGTGGCACACCTTCGACACCATCAAGGGCGGTGACTACCTCACCGACCAGGACGCCGCCGAGATCATGTGCAAGGAGGCGATCGACGCCGTCCTGGACCTGGAGAAGATGGGTCTGCCGTTCAACCGGACCCCCGAGGGCCGCATCGACCAGCGGCGCTTCGGCGGGCACACCCGCGACCACGGCAAGGCCGCCGTGCGCAGGGCCTGCTACGCCGCCGACCGCACCGGTCACATGATCCTGCAGACGCTGTACCAGAACTGCGTCAAGCACGGCATCGAGTTCTTCAACGAGTACTACGTGCTCGACATCTGCCTCACCGACACGCCCAAGGGCCAGGTCTGCACCGGCGCGGTCGCGCTGGAGCTGGCCACCGGCGAGATCCACGTGTTCCAGGCCAAGTCCGTTGTCTTCGCCACCGGCGGCTTCGGCAAGGTCTTCAAGACCACCTCCAACGCCCACACCCTCACCGGTGACGGCATGGGCATCGTGTTCCGCAAGGGCCTGCCGCTGGAGGACATGGAGTTCTACCAGTTCCACCCGACGGGCCTGGCGGGCCTGGGCATCCTGCTCACCGAGGGTGCCCGCGGCGAGGGCGCGATCCTGCGCAACGCCGACGGCGAGCGCTTCATGGAGCGCTACGCCCCCACCATCAAGGACCTCGCCCCGCGCGACATCGTCGCCCGGTCGATGGTGCTCGAGGTGCTGGAGGGCCGCGGTGCGGGCCCGCACAAGGACTACGTGCTGCTGGACTGCACGCACCTGGGCGCCGAGGTGCTGGAGACCAAGCTGCCCGACATCACCGAGTTCGCCCGCACCTACCTGGGTGTGGACCCGGTGACCGAGCCGGTGCCGGTCTACCCGACCGCGCACTACGCGATGGGTGGCATCCCCACCAACGTGCACGCCGAGGTGTTGCGCGACAACGACAACGTCGTGCCGGGCCTGTACGCGGCCGGGGAGTGCGCCTGCGTGTCGGTGCACGGCGCGAACCGGCTGGGCACCAACTCGCTGCTGGACATCAACGTGTTCGGCCGCCGCGCGGGCATCGCCGCCGCCGAGTACGCCGCCACCGTGCACGACCACGTGGAGCTGCCGGAGAACCCGGCCGAGCGGGTCGTGTCCATGGTCGAGGGCCTGCGCGAGTCCACCGGCTCGGAGCGGGTGGCCGACCTGCGCATCGCCCTGCAGAACACCATGGACACCAACGCGGCGGTGTACCGCACCGAGGACACCCTCAAGACCGCCCTGCACGACGTGCAGCAGCTCAAGGAGCGCTACGCACAGGTTTCGGTGCAGGACAAGGGCAAGCGCTTCAACACCGACCTGCTGGAGGCCGTGGAGCTCGGCTTCCTGCTGGAGCTGGCGGAGATCCTGGTGCAGGGTGCGCTGGTGCGCAAGGAGTCCCGCGGCGGGCACGCCCGCGAGGACTACCCGAACCGGGACGACACCAACTTCATGCGCCACACCATGGCGTACAAACAGGGCGAGGGCCTGAGCGCCGACATCCGGCTGGACTACAAGCCGGTGACCTTTACCCGGTACAAGCCGATGGAGCGCAAGTACTGATGACCGCGACCACCGAGAACCCCGAGACCGCGGCCGCAGGTTCGCGCGGCTCCCAGCCGCCCGTGCCGCCGGGAGCGATCACCATCACCCTCCGGATCCGCCGGTTCAACCCGGAGGTCGACGAGGAGCCCACCTGGCAGTCCTTCGAGGTGCCCGCGCTGCCCAGCGACCGGGTGCTCAACCTGCTGCACTACGTGAAGTGGTACCTGGACGGCTCGCTGACCTTCCGCCGGTCCTGCGCGCACGGCATCTGCGGCTCCGACGCGATGCGCATCAACGGCGTGAACCGGTTGGCCTGCAAGGTGTTGGTCAAGGACCTGCTGTCCGGTGGCGGCAAGGCCACGACCATCACCATGGAGCCCATCAAGGGCCTGCCGGTGCACAAGGATCTGCTGGTCGACATGGAGCCCTTCTTCGAGGCGTTCCGCGCGGTCAAGCCGTACCTGATGACCACCGGCCACGAGCCGACCCGCGAGCGCATCCAGTCGGCCGCCGACCGCGCCCGCTTCGACGACACCACCAAGTGCATCCTGTGCGCGTGCTGCACCACCTCGTGCCCGGTGTACTGGACCGAGGGCTCGTACTTCGGCCCGGCGGCGATCGTCAACGCGCACCGGTTCATCTTCGACAGCCGTGACGAGGGTGCCGAGGAGCGGCTGGACATCCTCAACGACGTGGACGGGGTGTGGCGCTGCCGCACCACGTTCAACTGCACGGACGCCTGCCCGCGCGGCATCCAGGTGACCAAGGCGATCCAGGAGGTCAAGCGCGCGCTGCTGTTCAAGCGCGTCTGACCCACGGGTTCGGCAGGGCCCCGCACGCGACGCGTGCGGGGCCCTGTGTTCTTCCCGCTACCCTGGGTGCCTCTTCAGGTCAATCAGGGGGTGTGTGCGGTGCTCGGTTTCCGCAGGTTTGCGTGGGTGGCACTGGCTGGGGTGCTCGTCGCGGGCTGCTCGACGCCCACGAGCGGCTCGGCACAGAGCGTGGGCAGCACGGTGCCGGTGAGCTTCGAGGCCGACGCGGGCACGGTGCTGGTGGGCAAGCCGGACGCGAAGACCACGATCGAGGTGTACGAGGACTTCCTGTGCCCGTACTGCCAGCGGTTCGAGCAGACCAGCGCGGACCTGGTCAACGGCAAGCTCAACGAGGGCTCGGTGAAGGTCCGGTACCACCTGCTCGGGTTGCTGGACAACAACTCGCGGCCGGCCGGCTACTCCACGCTGGCGGCCAACGCGGCGCTGACCGTGGCGAAGCTGGCGCCCGAGCGCTTCGCGGCGTTCCACGCGCTGCTGTTCGGCAGGCAGCCCGCCGAGGGCGGCCCCGGCTACACCGAGGAGCAGCTGGTGGACTTCGCCAAGCAGGCGGGGGTCAGCGACCCGAAGCTGGCCGAGGCGGTGAAGGCCAGGTCCTACGCGGAGAAGGCGAGGGCGAACGTGGAACTCGCCCAGCAGGACCCGAAGCTCCAGCAGAAGGGCCAGGGCGGCGAGATGATCTTCGGCACGCCGACCATCCTGGTCAACGACAAGATCGCGAACTGGGCGAAGAGCGACTGGCTCACGGCCGGCTGACCCGCGGCGGCAGCAGCGGGCCGCCGTCCCACTGCTGGAAGATCAGCGTGGTGTGCACCAGCGCCACCTCCTGGCGGGCGGTGAACTCGTCGAGCACGAGCCGTTGCAGGTCGGCGGCGCTGGTGGCGGCCACGTGGACCAGGAAGTCGTCCGGACCGGTCAGGTGGAACACCGCGCGGGTCTCCGGCTGGGCCAGCGCGTGCTGGACGAACGGGTCGACCAGCTCGCGCCGGTGCGGCTGCACGCGGACGAACAGCATCGCCTGCAACGGTCGGCCGAGCGCGGCTGGATCGATCTTGGTCGCGCTGCCGGTGATCACCCCGCAGGAGCGCAGCCGGGCCACCCGGTCCAGACAGGTGGACGGGGCGATGCCCGCAGCGGCGGCCAGGTCCCGGTTGGTGATCCGGGCGTCGTTCTGGAGAGCCCGCAGAATTGCGAGATCAACCGAATCGAGCTGCGCTGGAGCGGTCATGCGCCGAACTTAGTACGGACATGATCCCAGCTCACCGGTTTTCCTCCAGTCTTCACGGCATGACGAGTCTGTCCACGAAGGCAGTGCACGCCGGCCGCGAAGACCTGGTCGACCTCGGGTTGCACGCGGCACCCATCGACTTGTCCACCACCTACCCGTCCCGGGACTGCCTGACCGAGGCCGCCCGGCTGGACGAGGCCGCCGAGGGCACCGACCTCGGCGAGCAGCCGGTGTACGCCCGGCTGGGCAACCCGACCGTGGGCCGCTTCGAGCGGGCGCTGGCCGAGTTGGAGGGCAGCGACACCTCGGTCGCCTTCGCCAGCGGCATGGCGGCGCTGAGCGCCTGCCTACTCGCCTGCGTCGCGAGCGGCAGGCCGCACGTGGTCGCCGTGCGCCCGCTCTACGGCACCACGGACCACCTGGTGGCCTCGGGGCTGCTCGGCAACCAGGTGAGCTGGTCCACTGTGGACGGCGTGGCGGCGGCGATCCGGCCGGACACCGGCCTGGTGATCGCCGAGTCACCGGCCAACCCGAACCTGTCCGAAGTGGACATCCGGGCGCTGGCGGCCGCCTGCGGGGACGTGCCGCTGTTGGTGGACAACACCTTCGCCACGCCGGTGCTGCAACGCCCGGTGGAGCAGGGCGCGCGGATCGTGGTGCACAGCGCCACGAAGTTCCTCGGCGGGCACGGTGACGTCATGGGCGGTGTGGTCGCCTGCGGGGAGGAGTTCGCCCGCGCCCTGCGCCAGATCCGGTTCGCCACCGGCGGGGTGCTGCACCCGCTGGCCGGATACCTGTTGCTGCGCGGCCTGGCCACGCTGCCGGTGCGGATCAGGGCCGCCTCGCGGACCGCCGAGGAACTGGCCACCCGGCTGGCCGCACACCCGGTGGTGAGCCGGGTGCACCGGCCGGGGATCGGCGGCCCGATGGTGTCGTTCGAGGTGCACGGGGATCCGGCCGCCGTGGTCGGCGCCGTGCGCCTGGTGACGCCCGCGGTGAGCCTGGGCAGTGTCGACACGCTGATCCAGCACCCGGCCTCGATCAGCCACCACATCATGACCGAGCAGGACCGCCACGGGGCGGGCATCAGCGACCAGCTGCTGCGCCTGTCGGTGGGCCTGGAGGACGTGGACGACCTGTGGGCCGACCTGGACCAGGCCCTGCACAACGCCAAGTCCTGACACAGCAGAGCGGGACTCGCCGTCCTGCGGGCGGGACACGCGGCAGTTCACCGCGAGTCCCGCTCTCAGGCGTATGAGTCCCGCTCTGGCTCAGCGCTGGACGGCGGCCAGGGCGTTGACCAGGCCGTGCCCGTAGTAGCTGTTGTTGGCGGCCGGGCCGGTGCAGGTCGCCACGCCGGACGGGCAGGCGACCGGGGTGGCCTGCCGGTGCAGCAGGGACCTCAGCTCGGACGGACCGGCGTACGGGTGGCTGCTGGCCAGCAGGGCGAGCACGCCCACCGCGTGCGGGGAGGCCATCGAGGTGCCGCACATGCTGCCGTACTTGCCGCCGGGCAGCGTGGAGACCGGGCAGGCCGGGCCCTTGCCTGCCGGCGGCACCTGGGCGCCGTCACCACCGGGCGCGGTCACGTCCACGCCGCCCCAGTCGCTGTAGCCGGACTTGGTGCCGTTGTAGCCCACTGCCGAGACCGAGACCACGTCGGACAGCCCGCCGGGCAGGGTCTTGCAGTGCTTGTCCACCGGGTTCTTCGTGCGCACCGGGTCGGTGGTGGGGTTGGTGATGTCCAGCGCCTCGTTGCCCGCGGCGGCCACGTTCAGCACGCCCTCACGGGTGGAGTACGCCACCGCGCGGCGGATGGCCTCGTACGCGGCGGAGTCACCGGGCTTGTTGTCGCAGAAGTAGAAGCCCGGGTCCACGTAGTAGCTGTTGTTGGTGACCTGCATGTCGTTCTCGGCCGCCCACATGAAGCCGCAGACCGCCGACTCCGGGAAGATGTAGCCATCGTCGCTGACCACCTTCACCGAGGCCACGCGCACGCCGGGGGCGATGCCGGAGACCCCGCTGCCGTCGTCCGCGGCGGCGATGGTGCCCGCCACGTGCGTGCCGTGCGCCGAGGTGGTCGGCGCCCAGGCAGCCGGGGTGGTGTCCGGCTTGCCGGTCAGGCAGCCCGCGGACTTGCTCGGGTCGACGGCCTTGGCCAGGTCCGGGTGGGTCGCGTCCACACCGGAGTCCAGCACACCCACGGTGACCCTGCGGCTGCCCGGGTTGAGCTTGTTGGCCTTCTTCGCGCCGATCGCGTCCATGTCCCACTGCTGGCCGCTCAGGTCGGCGGCGGGCGCGGCGTCCACAGTGGAGGTCACGGATTCCACAGAGGACTTGCGCGAGGCCAGTGCCGCGGCCGTGGGCAGGTCCTTGCGCGCGCTGTAGGCGCGGTCGGTGCCCAGCCTGGCGGCGAAGTCGGCGTTGCGGGAGGTCGCCACCGCCACGCCGATCCTCTGGTAGTAGGTGACCAGCTTGCCGCAGTCGAAGCCGACCTCGGTGTTGGCCACGAACCTCGGCGTGCCCTGGGGGTAGAGCACGACGTAGGTGTACTCGGTACTGGTCGTGTCGCAGGCGTGCGCCGGGGCCGCTGGCGCCGCGCCCGCCGTCGGCGCCAGCGCGATCGCGGCGAGGCCGACGGCGGTCAGCACGGTCAGGAGGGATCTCATTGGCCGGAAGGTAGTCCAGAGCACCCGTCCGGAACAGGGCAGAAAGGTGCAATCCGACTATCCGAGGGCCAACTGGACCACCTTCACCACAACGAGTACAACCGCGACCACCAGGTAGACACGCAGGGTCAGCAGTCCGGCCCTGCGCAGCGGGGACATCACCGGCCTGCTCAGGGTCTCCAGCGCGGGCGTGCGCCAGCTCATCCGGTCCTGCTCCGCCAGGGACCTGCGCTCGTCCTGGAGGTCGGCGACCTGGTCGGTGTCCAGGCCACCCAGCTCGCAGGCGGTCCGCGCGGCCGCACGCCGGGCCGCGGTGTTGCGCGAGACGGCGATGAGCAGCCCGCCGAGCACACCGATGACGCCGCCGACCAGGAAGAAGGTCTGCAGGGCCTCGGTGGACAGGTCGGGGAACAACGTGGCCGCGGTCAGCGAGAGCGAGAGCAGCACCAGCGCCCACACGATCGCCCCGGACACGATGTTCTGCCTGGTCGAGTTGACCCACGGCCCGAGCACGGCCTTGTCGTTGCACAGCAGGACGAGGAACACGCTCGCGGCGGGCAGCAGCACCCCGGCCAGCGCCTGCACGCCCTGCGTGATCAGGCCCAGCGGGGCGCCGGGGATGAGCACGACGGCGGCGGCGAAGCCGATCAGCGCCGCGTAGGCCACATAGAACATCGGCGCCTGCGAGGGCTTCCAGTGCAGCGAGTGGCGCTTGCCCAGCACGTCGCCCAGCGTGTACGTGGTGGCCAGGCCCACCGCGTTCGCGCCGATCAGTGAGGCGTCCAGCAGCAGGATCGCGAACAGGCCGCCGACCCCGGGGCCCGCGTGCTCGCGCAGTGCGTCGGCGACCGCCCCCGCGTCGGTGAACTGCCCCGCGGCCTCGGTGCCGCCCAGCCCGAACGCGGTGACCGACATCAGCGCGATGGCGCCCAGCATCACCACGACGATGCCGATCCACAGGTCGGCGCGCTCGTAGCGGATCCAGCGCGGGGTGATCCGCTTGTCGACCACGTTGGACTGCTGGAAGAACAGCTGCCACGGGGCGACGGTGGTGCCGACGATGGCCACGATGAGCAGCAGCAGCGTGGAGTTCAGCCCGCCGGGGAACTGCGGCACCAGCCCGGCCGCGATCACGCCCGGCTTGGGGTGCGCCATCAGCGCCATCGGGAAGATCAGCACGTTCAGCGCGACCAGGCAGAACAAGAACCGCTCCCAGCGCCGGAACGAGCCGCCCGCGACCACCGCGAACAGCAGGACCGCCGCCAGCGGCACGGAGACCCAGGTGGGCAGGCCGAAGTAGGACAGCGCGTAGTCCACGCCGATGAACTCGGTGACGATGGTCAGCGCGTTGACCACGAACAGGTCGCCCACGCTGAAGGCGCCCCAGAACTTGCCGAACCGGTTGAAGATCAGCTTCGCGTGGCCGACCCCGGTGACCGCGCCGAGGCGGACCACCATCTCCTGGTTGACATAGAGCACCGGCACCAGCAGGGCCAGGGTCCACAGCAGGGCCATGCCGTAGTTCTGACCGGCCTGGGTGTAGGTGGCGACCCCACCGGCGTCGTTGTCGCCGACCATCACGATCAGGCCGGGTCCCATGATCACCAGCAGGGCGCGCAGCCGCTGCCAGACGGACTTGCGCCTGCCGTCCTCGTGCGTGCGAATGGTGCCGAGCGCACCGACGATGTCGCCGGTGTGCGCCGTGTCGAGCGTGGCCGAAGTGCGGTCGGCCGATTCCGGGCGTGCGGACATGATCGTCCCCCTCAGAACGAAGCGGAAGAGAAAAAAGGCGCGCGAATACAGACCGGTCGCGAATACGCGAATTACCGGTCAGTGAAGGTGTGAATACGCGGGAGCGGTGGGGGTCCACCGCGCCGGACTACTGCCGTCGGGACTCATTCCCACCACCTCCCTCACCATGCCTGATCAGCGCGCGCGTGAGGGTGCCGACGCCCGTGGGACGCCGTGCGGTACACCCCTCCTCGTCAGAGCTTTGGCACTGCACGGCTTATCCCTGACGTACGGGAAGCCACTTGGGGTCACCCCTTGTGCCGGGGAGACCTGTCCTGACCTGGAGCGTCTCTCGACGGGTGAGGTCAGTGGCCTGTGTCCGTGCAGACGCCTCACCGAACGAGGTGCCGCAGTGAAAAGTAAACGCCCGGCTGAATCGAATGTCAATCCACCGAGTCGCCGATCACGTTTTTTACTCGGCCTTTTCCCGGCGCAGTGCCGAGAGGCCGCGCAGCCCCAGCACGGCGATCGCGGTGCCGAGCGCCAGCGAGATCACGGCGAGGACCCAGTGCACGATCAGGAAGCCGGTCGGCGAGCCCGCGGCGGAGAAGGCGCGCGGGTCCTTGGCCACGTTCACCATGAGTGTTACCCAGATCACCCACGACCACGCGCCGAAGGCGAGCAGGAACAGCGAGGCGCCACGGGAGAGCTTCACCCGTGCAGTATCCGCCCAGGTAGTCCCGCATCGATCGGCGGGGTGGCGGCCCGATCGAGGTCGTCACGCAGAGTACGGGCACGGGTACCGGCAAGGCCCCGACAGTGGGACCCCGGCGAGCACTGCCCGTGAGGCACTAGCCTGCCAGGGTGCCTCTCCCCGCTCGCCGGCCCCTGGCTGCCGTGGTCCTCGCCATGAGCACACTGGTCCCCGCCGCCGTGCTCGCACCGGTGAACGCCTCGGTCGCGATCGCCGCACCGGCGCCGACCACCACCACGTCCAGCGGGGGCACCGGCTCCAGCCTGTGCCCGAACAAGCAGTCCCCGCCCGCCGCCGAGGACGACTCGGAGAACCCGTCACCGGACAGCGCGCCGCCCACCCCGTTGCCGGTGCCCTCCGACCCGGTCGGCGGCGAGCAGCTCGGCAACTGCGGCTTCGTGCTGCCCGCCGACGCCACCGCCAAGGCCCCGCCCTCGGACGTCAACGCGGCGTCCTGGGTGCTCGCCGACCTGGACACCGGGCAGGTGCTGGCCGCCAAGGGCCCGCACGCGCGGCAGCGCCCGGCGGCACTGGTCAAGGTGCTGCTGGCGATGGTGGTGCTGGGTGAGCTCAAGCCGGACACCCAGGTGCTGGCCACCGCCGAGGACGTGCAGGCCGCCAGGGGCGGCGCCACCGTGGGCATCGTGCCCGGCGCCCGGTACACCGCCGACCAGCTCGTGCGCGCGATGCTGCTCAAGCCGGGGGCCGACGTGCCCAACGCCCTGGCCCGCGCGCTGGGCGGGGTGCCCAAGACGGTGCAGAAGATGGACGCGCTGGCCAAGCAGATGGGCGCGCTGGACACCCGCGTGGCCACGCCCTCGGGCCTGGACGGCCCCGGCATGTCCACCTCCGCCTACGACCTGGCGCTGATCTACCGGCACGCCATGCAGCTGCCCGCGTTCGCCGAGGCGCAGACGGCCAAGACGGTGCTGCTGGGCGGCGTGTCGGTGCGCAACCCCGACCCGCTGCTGACCAGCTACACGGGCGCGACGGCCGCCACCACCAGCAACACCACCAACGCGCACTGGACCAACCTGTCGGCGGCCACCCGCGGCGGCCACCGGCTGGTCAGCGTCATGCTGCGCGCCGAGGTGGACCAGGGCCAGCCCTACCGCCAGGCGGGCAAGCTGCTGGACTACGGCTTCTCGCTCAAGGACGCCAACGTGCACCCGGTCGGCCAGCTGGTGGACCAGGCGCCGCCGCAGCCCCAGCCCTCCGAGTCGGCCACCAAGACCTCCGCGGCCGGTGAGACCGCCAGCCGCGAGGAGGCCGAGGGCAGCGGCCCGATGTACGCGGCGTTCGGCAACGTGGGCATGCCGCTGACCGCCGTGGCGGGCGTGTTCCTGCTCGCGGCGCTGGCCATGTACCTGCGCAAGAAGCGGGCCAAGGCGGCGCGCGCCGCCCGCACCCGGATGAGCTGACCGGGACTCGTACGCCCCAGAGCGGGACTCGCCGGTGAGCCGGTGGGTCCCGCTTGGCGGTTCAGGGGCGGCGGAACAGGCGGCTCAGGACCACACCGGCCAGGGCACCGACCCCGAGCAGCCCCGCCGCGGCGGTGGCGTCCGGCGAGCCGCCCACGCGCACGGTGGGCCGCAGGAACACCGGCAGCGGCTCGGGCTCCGGCTCGGTGGAGCGGGCCAGGTTCTCGGTGGCGGTGGCCGTCCAGGCGGTGATGAACACCAGGAACCGGGACACCAGGTTGACGAACACGAGCAGACCCAGCACCGACCCGAACACGGTCGAGGTGGGCGATCCCTTGATCAGCCCGATGTAGATGCTGCCGATCTGCTTGAGCAGCTCGAACCCGACCGCACCGGCCACCGCGCCGCGCATCGCGCTGCGCACGCCCACGTGGTACCTGGGCAGGCTGGTGAGCACCCACAGGAACACCAGCCAGTTGGCGAGCAGGCCCAGCAGCACCGAGCCGATCGTCAGCAGGGCGGTGGCCCACCCGGTGTCGGCCAGGCCGACCAGGTCGAGCAGGACCGGCCCGACCACCGAGCCCGCGGCCGTGATGCCGAAGGACACCAGCAGGGCCAGGCCAAGGCAGAGCAGGACCAGCAGGTCCTTGAGGATCGTGGCGAAGAACGGCAGTTCGGGGCGGGAGCGGGTCCACTGGGCGGTCAGCGCGTCGCGCAGGCTGGTCATCCAGCCAAGGCCCGAGTACGCGGCGGCCAGCAGACCGAAGATCCCGACCGAGTTGCGGGCACCGATGAAGCCGGTGATCGCCTTGTTCAGCTCACCGCCGAACTCACCGGGCACGGCGGTGGTGATGCCGTCCTTGATCTTGTCCAGCAGCTCGGTGTTGCCCGCGAGCACGTAGCCCGCGATGGAGAAGCCGAGCATCAGCATGGGGATGAGCGAGAGCACGCTGTAGTACGTGATGGCGGCGGCGTAGTGGTCGCCGTAGCGCTCGACGTACCTGCCGCCCGCCCGCACCAGGTGGTCCAGCCAGCGGTACTTCGCGCGCAGCCGGTCCACGAGGTTCTTCTCGGACTTGACAGGGGCGGTCACGCGAAAACGCTAACCGCGTCAAGATCAGCCCGCAACGCGGGCGGGCGCTCAGACCTGGGTGGGCGCGGGGGTCGGGTCCACAATGGCGGCGGCGGCCTCGGCGGCCTGCTCCCGCGCCTGCTGGACGACCCGCCTGCGGTGCCGCCACAGACCGGCGACCATGCCGCCGACCCCGAGCAGGATGGCCAGTGCGGCCACCGGCCCGTCTATGGCGACCGGGACCTTGCTCTCGATCGTGTCGGCGGCGGCGGTACCGGCACCGGTCAACGCGAGGGCCGACACCAGGCCGGACACGGCCAGGGTGCCTCGAACCAGGCGGCGAACGTTGTTACGCACAGCGACGTCTCCCGAGAGTGGGCTCACCCCGAACGAGTGCGGGCTCGAAGACCCGTCGGTCGGAAAGCTACCGAACGTGTCAACCCCACCGATGTGGTGACGCAGGCGTCCTGTCACGAGGAGCGAGAATAACGGCGCCATAAACCTGACCCTCCTGCGGGGTGCGGCAGATCGCCGACGGCCCTGGCGGGTGTCCCGGCCCGACGGCCGGGACACCCGTCCGGACTACTTCTCCAGGATCGGCTTGCGCCTGATCACGAGCATGAGGCCGCCCGACACGATGAGCAGCACGCCGACCGCGATCATCGCGCCGGTGTTGCCGTTCGTGCCGGTGTAGGCCAGGCCGCCGCCGTACGGGGATGTAGTGGTGGTGATCACAGGCGGGGTGGTCGAGGAGCCCGTCGTGGTGGTCGTCACGGGCGTGGTGGTCGTCGTGGTGACCGGCGTCGTCGTGGTCGTCACGGGAGTCGTGGTGGTGGTCACCGGGGTGGTCGTGGTGGTCACGGGCGTGGTCGTCGTGGTGACCGGCGTCGTAGTCGTCGTGACCGGCGTGGTCGTCGTGGTGACCGGGGTCGTCGTGGTGGTCACGGGCGTGGTGGTGGTCGTGACCGGCGTGGTCGTCGTGGTCACCGGGGTGGTCGTCGTGGTGACCGGCGTGGTGGTGGTCGTCACCGGCGTCGTCGTGGTGGTGCACGGAGTGGTCGTCGACGGGGTGGTCGGGGTGGTCGTGCAGTGCGGCAGGCCGCGCTCCACCGCCCCGTCCGGCACACAGGTGGTCTCCGGCGGGTTGCCCCGTTCCTGCACGGTCCGCACCGGGTCTGCCGGGGTTGACGTGGCGGCCAGGGCGACCCCAGCGCCTGTGACGATCATCCCCGACACCACCACGGCGACGGGTAGCGCGACTCTTCTGGTGTAGCGCATGGGGGTAGTCCTTCCGGCGGGGGTTTGCGGGGGCAAACTCGGAAGGTACCCAAACGGCATAACGATGAACCACCAAAACGCTCACTCGAATGGGTCCATTTGGCCCAGTCAACGCACCGCGGGCAGCTCCCCGTAGGTGGTGGAGCGCTGCCGAGCCGGGCGGCCCGCGAGAGCGGCCATCGACTCCAACTGCTCGATGGTGCGCGCCGAGCCGTGCTCGGACCCGGCCATCCGGCTGATCGTCTCCTCCATCAGCGTGCCGCCCAGGTCGTTGGCGCCCCCGCGCAGCACCTCGGCGGTGCCCTCGTCGCCGAGCTTGACCCAGGAGCACTGGATGTTGTGGATCCGGCCGTGCAGCGCCAGCCTGGCCATCGCGTGCACCGCGCGGTTGTCCCGCCGGGACGGGCCCGGGCGGGCCACACCGGCCAGGTAGATCGGGGCGTTGCGGTGCACGAAGGGCAGCCCGACGAACTCGGTGAAACCCCCCGTCTCGTCCTGGAGCCTCGCCAGCGTGCGCAGGTGCCCCAGCCAGTGGCTCGGGTGGTCCACGTGGCCGTACATCATGGTCGAGGAGGAGCGGATGCCCACCTGGTGCGCGGTGCCGACGACCTCCAGCCAGGTGGCGGTGGGCAGCTTGCCCTTGGTGAGCACCCAGCGCACCTCGTCGTCCAGGATCTCCGCCGCGGTGCCCGGGATCGTGTCCAGCCCCGCCTCTCGCAGCTCGGTCAGCCACTCCCGCACGCTCACGCCCGCCTTGGCCGCCGCGCTGACGATCTCCATCGGGCTGAAGGCGTGCACGTGCATGCCCGGCACCTGCGCCTTGATCGCCCGCACCATGTCGGCGTAGAAGGTCACCGGCAGCTTGGGGTCGATGCCGCCCTGGATGCACACCTCGGTGGCGCCGAGGTCCCAGGCCTCCTGCGCGCGCTGGGCCACGTCCTGCACGGTCAGCCGGTACGCGTCGGCGTCGCGCTCGCGCTGGGCGAAGGCGCAGAACCGGCAGCCCACGTAGCAGACGTTGGAGAAGTTGATGTTCCGGTTCACCACGTAGGTGACGTCCTCGCCGTTGACCGAGGCACGCACCTCGTCGGCCAGGCGCACCATCGTCTCCAGCGCCTCACCGTCCGCGGTCAGCAGCGCCAGCGCCGCGTCGACATTGGACTCATCGAGCAGCGCGGCGGGATCCTCGGCAGCCAGCCGCAAACCCGCCATGACGTCACTGGGCAGACGCGGCACGTCCGAAGTGGACAATTGCTCGCGCAGCGCCTCCCAGTCCCCGTAGACGCTGTCGAAGTCGCCGCGACGATCGCCGGTGCGGCCATCGGTGTCGATCGTGGCGTGCAGGTCGGTGCGGCCCTGCGACTCCAGGGCGTAGTCCGGCTCCTGCCACGTCCGTCCACTCAGGACCGCCGACTCGTCGGCCAGACCCGTTGCGGGGTCGGCAAGAGCGGTGACGTGGCCCAGCACCCGGGTGTCGATCCACGGCTGGCCCTGGCGCACGTAGCGCGGGTAGGCGGTGAGCCGCTCGCGCAGCGCGAACCCGGCACGGCCGGTCAGCTCGGCCAGGTCGTCGATCTGCGGCCACGGCCGCTCCGGGTTGACGTGGTCCGGGGTCACCGGCGAGACCCCGCCCCAGTCGTCGATCCCGGCACGCAGCATCAGCAGCTGCTCGTCCCCGACCAGGTTCGGCGGGGCCTGCACACTCACCCCGGTCGGCACCAGCAGACGGGCCACCGCGATGGTCGCCGCCAGCTCGTGCAGGTCGGCGTCGGGCATACCGCGCATCGCCGTGTCCGGCTTCGCACGGAAGTTCTGGATGATGACTTCCTGGATGTTGCCGTACTGCTTGGCCACGCGGCGGATCCGCATCAGCGAGTCGGCCCGCTCGTCGATGGTCTCGCCGATGCCGATCAGGATGCCGGTGGTGAACGGCACGCCGACCCGGCCCGCGTCGGTGAGCACCCGCAGCCGCACCGCGGGCTCCTTGTCCGGGCTGCCGTAGTGCGGACCGCCCGGCTCGCTCCACAGCCGGGTGGCGGTGGTCTCCAGCATCATGCCCATGCTCGGCGCCACCGGCTTGAGCCGCTGCAACTCCTCCCAGCTGAGCACGCCGGGGTTGAGGTGGGGCAGCAGCCCGGTCTCCTCCAGCACCGCGATCGCGCAGGCTCGCACGTAGTCCAGGGTCGAGGAGTAGCCGCGGGCCTCCAGCCACTCGCGGGCCGCGGGCCAGCGCTCCTCCGGGCGGTCACCCAGGGTGAACAGCGCCTCCTTGCAGCCCGCCGCCGCGCCCTGCCTGGCGATCTCCAGCACCTCGTCGCGCTCCAGGTACGCGGCGGGCAGCCGGTGCGGCACCGTGGCGAAGGTGCAGTAGTGGCACCGGTCCCGGCACAGCCTGGTCAGCGGGATGAACACCTTGCGGCTGTAGGTGACGATCCCCGAGCGTCCCTCGGCTGCCAGGTGGGCGTCGCGCACCTTGCCCGCCGCGAGCAGCAACTCGTCCAGGTGCTCGCCCCGCGCGTGCAGCAGGACCGCCGCCTCCGTCACGTCCAGGGCGGAACCGTCGGCGGCGCGGCGCAGCGCCCTGCGCAGTGCGGACCGGCTCGGCGCGGGCGTCTCGGTGATGTCTTGGGCCACCGAGCGAGCGTAGGACGCAGCGCCGCGAGCGCCCCGTTTCGCGGCGCGGAGACCACTCTCACAGGGAGAGCGGGAATAAACCGCTGGCCTGGGTCGCCGTAGGGCGGCGGCTCGCTCGCCCCGTCGTGCCATGAAGGTGCCGTTCAGGACGTTGGACGTCGCGAACGGCACCTTCGTGACACCGGCGGGCGTCAGACCTCGTAGCTCACTGTCACCGGGGCGTGGTCGGACCAGCGGCCCTCGTAGGTCTCGGCGCGTTCGACCACGGCGGTGCGCGCGCGGGCGGCCAGGCCGGGGGTGGCGACCTGGAGGTCGATGCGCCAGCCGGAGTCGTTGTCGAAGGCCTTGCCCCGGTAGGACCACCAGCTGTACGGGCCGGGGCCCTCGGGGTGCAGCGCGCGGACCACGTCCACGTAGCCGACCTCGGTGTACAGGCGGTCCAGCCAGGCCCGCTCCTCGGGCAGGAACCCGGCGGACTTCTGGTTGGTCTTCCAGTTCTTCAGGTCGACCTCGCGGTGGGCGATGTTCCAGTCCCCGCAGACGAGCACCTCGCGGCCGTCGGCGGCGGCCTTGTCGCGCAGCTCGGCCAGGTGCGTCAGGAACTCGTCCATGAACCGGTACTTCTCGTCCTGCCGAGGGGTCTGCTCCTCACCACTGGGCAGGTACAGGCTGGCCACGACGAGCCCGGGCAGCTCGAACTCCAGGTACCGCCCGCTGCGGTCGAACTCCTCGGAGCCGAAGCCGACGCGCACGGCCTCGGGCGCGGTGCGGGACAGCAGCGCCACGCCCGCGCGCCCCTTGGCCTCGGCCTCGGCGAGCACCGCGTGCCAGCCCTCCGGCTCACGCAGCTCGGCGGCGAGCTGGTCGGGCTCGGCGCGGGTCTCCTGGAGGCAGACCACGTCGGCCTTGGTGGCGGCCAGCCACTCGACGTAGCCCTTCTTGGCGGCGGCGCGCAGGCCGTTGACGTTCACGGTGGACACGGTGAGCACGCCGCGAGCCTAGCGGGCACCACCGACAACCGGCCGCGTCAAGGACGCGTCAACAAGGCGGCGCCGAGCGTCAAGACGGCATCAGGGACGGCCGCACACGTGTGAACGGACCGCACGCTGACGGGCGCTGCGGCCGCGCAGCCTGAACAGGGAGAACAAGCGTGTTCGAGGTCCTCAAGCGGCTGCTGGTCGGCCGCCCGCTGCGCAGCGAGAGACTGGGCGACACCCTGTTGCCCAAGTGGCTCGCGCTGCCGGTGTTCTGCTCGGACCCGATCTCCTCGGTCGCCTACGCCACGGAGCAGATCCTGCTCACCCTGGCGCTGGGCGGCGCGGGTTACCTGAGCCTGTCCACCCCGGTCGCCGCGGGCGTCGCGATCGTGCTGATCGTGGTGGTCGCCTCGTACCGGCAGACCTGCTACGCCTACCCCAGCGGCGGCGGCGCGTTCGTCGTGGCCAAGGAGAACCTGGGCGAGACGGCGGCGCTGACGGCGGCCGCGGCCCTGCTGGTGGACTACGTCATGACGGTGGCGGTGTCGGTGGTCTCCGGGGTCGTGGCGATCATCTCGGCCTTCCCCGTGCTGGCGCCGCACGCCGTGGCCATCTCGGTGGGCTTCGTGGCGGTCATCGCCCTGGCGAACCTGCGCGGTGTCAAGGAGTCCGGCCGGACCTTCGCCATCCCGACCTACGCCTTCATCGCGCTGACCTTCCTGCTGTTCGCGGTCGCCGCCGTGCGCGGGCTCGGCGGCGGGCTGCCGCAGGCGTCGACGGCAGGTCTGCCGGTACACGCCACCGAGCAGGTCGGCGGCCTGGCCACGGTGTTCCTTGGCCTGCGCGCGTTCGCCTCCGGCTGCACGGCGCTGACGGGTGTGGAGGCGATCAGCAACGGAGTGCCCGCCTTCCGCAAGCCCAAGTCGCACAACGCGGCACTGACCCTGGTCATGATGGGCACGATCGCGGTGGTGATGTTCGGCGGGCTGACCGCACTGGCCGTCTCGCTCAACGCCCGCGCGATGCCCGACGGCAACCCCTCGGTGATCTCCCAGGTCGCGGCCAGCGTGTTCGGCCACGGCTCGGCGCTGTTCCTGCTGTTCCAGGCGGCCACCGCGGGCATCCTGATCCTGGCCGCCAACACGGCGTTCAACGGCTTCCCCGGGCTGGCCTCGATCCTGGCCCGCGAGCGCTACCTGCCACGCCAGCTGCACAACCGGGGCGACCGGCTGGTCTTCAGCAACGGCATCCTGCTGCTGGCCGCGTTCGCGGTGCTGCTCATCATCGGCTTCGACGCCAACATCGACAGCCTGATCCAGCTCTACATCATCGGAGTGTTCACCAGCTTCACGCTCAGCCAGGCGGGCATGGTGGTGCACTGGCGCCGGGTGCTCGCGCAGGAGCAGGACCCGGTCCGCCGCAGGAAGGTCCGCGGTTCGCAGGCGATCAACGCGTTCGGCGCGGTGCTGACCGGGGCGGTGCTGGTCGTGGTGTTCGCGACCAAGGTGGTGCACGGCGCGTGGCTGGCCGTGCTGGCGATGGTGGTGCTGTTCCTGGTGATGCGCGCGATCAGCCGCTACTACCGCTGGTTCGAGGCCGAGGTCGCCACGACCCGCGCGGTGCAGACCCTGCCGCCAACGGTGCACGCGCTGGTGCTGGTCTCACGGCTGCACCAGCCGGCGTTGCGCGCGCTCGCGTTCGCCAAGGCCACGCGGCCGGACCGGTTGGAGGCGGTGACGGTCGCCAGCGAGGACGAGGAGACCCGCCAGCTGCAACGCGAGTGGGAGCGGCGGGGTGTGCAGGTGCCGCTGGTGGTGCTGTCCTCGCCGTACCGGGATGTGAGCAAGCCGATCCTGGAGCACGTGGCCAGGGTGCGCGGGCGGGACCCGCGCGGGCTGGTCAGCGTGTTCATCCCGGAGTACGTGGTGTCCCGCTGGTGGCAGCAGTTGCTGCACAACCAGAGCGCGCTGCGACTCAAGGCGCGGCTGCTGTTCACGCGGGGCGTGGTCGTGGTGAACGTGCCGTTCCACCTCGGCGCGGAGGACCAGGGCTGGCTCACCCCGGAGGCTCAGCAGGACTTGCCCGGGGCCGGGGTCAGGTAGTCGTTGGACACCCAGTGCGTGTCGTCGACCCGGCGCCAGCCGTTCTGCGCCAACCGGTCCGCGGTGATCTCGGCACCGTGCCGGTAGCTGTCCACGATCCTGTTGCCGGTGCCCGGACCCGAGCGCACGTTGAGCGCGTCGGCGGTGACCTGGTACTGGCACTGCGGGCCACCGGGCGCGGCACCGGCTCCCTTGTTGCCGGAGATCAGGTAGAGCACGGCGACGGCGCCCACCCCGCCGACCACAACCAGCTTGCCCACGGGGATGCCGAACACCTCAGCCCTCCGATCACCTGCCAGCACATCGGACAAATCCAGCAGTACCGGACGATCGGGCGGGGCAGAACGGGGTGCGCCGGATTCCACTCGACCGGGCGTAGGCCCGGCGCACCCCGATGACGCTAGGTGAGAGCGGGCTGGACCAGGTCGGCCAGCGCGGCGTGCCCGTTGGTGTTGGGGTGGTAGGACTCGCTGATCGGGTTGGACAGACCGTTGATCCACTCAGCCTTGTCGCACACCGCGTGCCCGGTGAACGGCCCTCGGATGTCCACGAAGGTGAAGCCGTACGCGGCGGCCCGGCCCTTGACCACCTCGTCGAGCACGTCGGCGCCCGCGTTGAGCTGACCCTGTTCCTTGGAGCTGATCCTGGCCAGCAGGTTGCACTCCTGGCCGTTGAACAGCCTGGGGTAGCCGACCACCGCCACCTTGGCGTTCGGCGCCCGGTTGTGGATCTGCGTGTAGACCGCGTTGAGGCTGCCCGGCAGGGTGTTGCGGGCGGCGTCCAGCGCCTTGTTGATGTCACCGGTGCAGTCGTAGAACGGCAGCGCGCACTTCTCGATCACGCTGGCGAAGCCGATGTCGTTGCCGCCCACGGCGATCGAGACGTACGTGGTGGTGCTGTTCAGCGCGGCGACCTGGTTGTTGAGCACGTCGGCGGTCTTCGCGCCGCTGCACGCCTGGAAGTTCAGCGTGGCGCCGATCCTCGGCGCGATCAGCGACGGATAGGCCGCGGCCGAGCGCTTGCAGTTGGCGTCGGTGTACTGCCTCGTGCCGACCCCTGAGGCGTAGGAGTCGCCGAGCGCCACGTAGCCGGGCGCCGCCGCCTGGGCCACACCGGCACCGGCCAGTGCGGTCGTGGCGAGCACGAGCAGGGTTGTGAGCAGTTTCCGAGCTTTGGACATGCCTGGTCCTCCCTTGTCCATCTGCCCGGAAGGTAGTGGGCACGCTCGCCCACTGGTTGATTTCCGCAGGAACAGGAAGCGGCCTGTTGTTGACCGCGTGAAAAAGGGGCCCGGCGAGTGCCGGGCCCCTTTCTCAGAACTGCCTTGTCAGGAGGACGCCATGCGCTTCTGCAGGTTCTCGTCCAGCGTGCCGAGGAAGTCCTCGGTGGTCTGCCACGCCTGGTCCGGGCCCACCAGCAGGGCCAGGTCCTTGGTCATGCTGCCGCTCTCCACGGTGGAGATGACGACCTGCTCCAGGGCCTCGGCGAAGCCGGTGACGGCCGGGGTGCCGTCCAGCTTGCCGCGGTGCTTGAGGCCACCGGTCCACGCGTAGATCGAGGCGATCGGGTTGGTGGAGGTGGGCTTGCCCTGCTGGTGCTGGCGGTAGTGCCGGGTCACCGTGCCGTGCGCGGCCTCGGCCTCGACGGTCTTGCCGTCCGGGGTCATCAGCACGGAGGTCATCAGGCCCAGCGAGCCGAAGCCCTGCGCCACGGTGTCGGACTGCACGTCACCGTCGTAGTTCTTGCAGGCCCAGACGTAGCCGCCCTCCCACTTCATGGCGGCGGCCACCATGTCGTCGATCAGCCGGTGCTCGTAGGTCAGGCCCTTGCTGTCGAACTCGGCCTTGAACTCGGCGTCGAAGATCTCCTGGAACACGTCCTTGAACATGCCGTCGTAGGCCTTGAGGATCGTGTTCTTGGTCGACATGTAGACGGGGTAGTTCCGCTGCAGGCCGTAGGAGAACGAGGCGCGCGCGAAGTCCTCGATGGACTTGCGGAAGTTGAACATGCCCATGGCGACGCCGCCGCCCTCGGGGTAGTTCGCCACCACGTGCTGGATCGGCTCGGAGCCGTCGGCCGGGGTGAAGGTGATGGTCAGCTCACCGGGGCCGGGCACCTTGAAGTTGGTGGCCTTGTACTGGTCGCCGTGCGCGTGGCGGCCGATGATGATCGGCTTGGTCCAGCCGGGCACCAGTCGCGGGATGTTCGAGATGATGATCGGCTCGCGGAACACGACGCCGCCCAGGATGTTGCGGATCGTGCCGTTGGGCGAGACCCACATCTTCTTGAGGCCGAACTCCTCGACCCGGGCCTCGTCCGGGGTGATGGTCGCGCACTTGACGCCCACGCCGTGCCGCTTGATGGCGTTGGCGGAGTCGATGGTGACCTGGTCGTCGGTGGCGTCCCGGTGCTCGATGCCCAGGTCGTAGTAGTCCAGGTTCACGTCGAGGTACGGGTGGATCAGCTTGTCCTTGATGAACTGCCAGATGATGCGGGTCATCTCGTCGCCGTCGAGCTCGACGACGGTCCCCTCGACCTTGATCTTGCCCATGCGCCGGGCTCTCCTCTCAGGACTCTCTCAACCGGTACAAGCGTACTGCTAACAGTCCGTGACTTGCCGGGGGTGGTGGCCAAGGACACCAGTTACTCTGCCTCGCCGGGAATTTGGATCTTGATTTGGGGGGCGCGATGTCGACCGGACCCACGCACGCCATGAGCGGGTTGCTCGCCTGGGGCGGCCTGTCGGTGGCGGCCGTGGCCAACGGGTTCCCGATCACCCCGCAGTCCTGGGTGGTCGGCGCGGCCCTGTGCACCGGCGCCGCCCTGTTACCCGACCTGGACCACCCCGAGGCGACCGTGGCGCGCACCTTCGGGCCGGTGACGCACGCGGCCTCCAAGGGCGTGCACTGGTTCAGCCACGTGGTGTACCGCTCCACCAGGACGAGCAAGGACGCCAACCGCAACGGCGGCCACCGCGGTTTCACCCACACGCTGGTGTTCGCCCTGCTGGCGGGCCTGGGCACGGTCGGCGTGGTGCAGTGGGGGCACAAGCTCGCGCTCATCCCGCTGCTGTTCCTGTTCTGCGCGCTGGCGGTGCGCGGGCTGCTGCACGACTGGACCCCGAAGGGGCACGTGCTGGGCGTGACCGTGCTGTCGGCGGGGCTGACCGTGGCGGTCTGGCACTGGATCGACGTGGGCCCGTCCGAGCAGGCCCTGTGGTGCGGGGTGGCGGTGGCCGCCGGGTGCCTGGCGCACTGCCTGGGCGACGCCATCACCGAGCAGGGCTGCCCGATCTTCTGGCCGCTGCCGGTTGCCTACAAGACCTGGTACCCGGTGGCCCCGCCCAAGGTGTTCCGCATGCGCACCGGGGGCAAGGTGGAGCTGGGCCTGGTGCTGCCCGTGCTCACCGCGCTGGGCGTGTGGCTGTCCGCGGCCTCACTGCAGCGCACCGGCCTTGCTCCGTGGGTGCCCTTCGACCTGCTCACGCTGCACCACCTGCCGCCCGCGCCCCCGGTCGCGGCTGGCAACTAGGTGGATGGCCAGCACGACCGCGGTCAGCACGGCGGCGACCACCGGCAGCGCGGTCAGGCCGGAGGTGTCGATCACGACCGCGCCGACCACCCCGGACAGGCCGACGCCCAGGTAGATCGCGGAGGCGTTCAGCGCGAGCAGCAGGCCGCTGGCCCCCGGTGACAGCTCGATCAGCCGCTGCTGCACCGGCGGGTTGAACGCCCAGGTGGCCAGGCCCCACACGAACAGCAGCACGGCCACCAGCGGCACGTTGCCCGCCACCGGCAGCAGGGCCAGTGCCAGCACGCTGCCGCTGATCGACACGATGAGCGGCAGCCGGAACCCGAACCGGTCCGCCACGACCCCGCCCAGGGCGTTGCCGATCGCGCCGCCGACCCCGTAGCCGCACAGCAGCAGGCTCAGCGTGCTGCCGTGCACCCCGGCGGTCAGCGCGAGCAGCGGGCCGACGTAGGTGTAGACCGTGAACACGCCCAGGCAGGCCAGCAGCGTCATGCTCAGCACCGCCAGCACCCTGCGGTCGGCCGCCGCGGCGAACCGCTGGCGCAGCGTGACCTTCGGCGGGGCGGCGACCTTCGGCACCACCACGAGCACCGCGATGGAGGCCAGCAGGCAGAACGCCGCCACCAGCCAGAACACGCCCCGGTACCCGATCGGCCCCGCGAGCAGCGACCCGGCGGGCACGCCGACGATCGTGGCGATGGTCAGGCCGCCGAAGACCAGGGCCACGGCGCGGGCCCGGTGGTGCGGTTCGGACAGGTCGGCGGCGACGGCCGTGGCCGCGGGCGTGAACACGGCCGCGCCCAGTGCCGTGACGATCCTGGCGATCATCAGCAGGGTGAAGTCGGGGGCCACGGCCGCGAAGGCGTTGCCCAGCGCGGCGAGCAGCAGGGCCGCCACGAGCAGTTGACGGCGTTCCCAGCGGCCGGTCAGCGCGGCCAGCAGCGGCGAACCGACCGCGTAGGCCAGTGCGAACGAGGTGGTCAGCAGTCCCGCGGTGGACACCGACACGGACAGCTCGCTGCTCAGCGCGGGCAACACCCCTGCGACGATGTAACCGCTGGTGCCCACCGCGAAGGCCCCCAGGGCGAGCGCGGACGTGCGGACCGACATGAATCCCCCTCGATTCCGACTGGTTCGATAGGGATCGTACTACCAATGTTTTCGAACTAGTAGGATGGTGCTTGTGACGACGGTCGCCAATCCCGACACCGGCAGGGCCTTGGACCACCCGGCGCGCGAGCAGATCCGCGTCGAGGCCGTGCTCCAGGCCCTCGCCGACCCCATCCGGCTGCGGATCGTCCGCGAGATCGCCGACCGGGGCGAACTGCCCTGCGGCGTGCTCGACCTGCCGGTCAGCAAGTCCACCTGCACGCACCACTACCGCGTGCTGCGCGAGTCCGGGGTCATCCACCAGCGCTGCGTGGGCACCTCACGGATGAACACGCTGCGCAAGGAGGACCTGGACGCGCTGTTCCCCGGCCTGATGGACGGTGTGCTCGCCGCCCCGAGGGACTGATTCGTGGGCTTCACCGTGCGTGCCGCCGAGCACACCGGCTTCACCGTGCGCGACCTCGACCAGGCCGTGCGGTTGTTCACCGAGGCGCTGGGCTTTCGCGAGCTGCGCAGGGCGCACATGGCCGGGGAGTTCGCCGCCCAGGTCACCGGTGTGCCCGGCGCCGAGATCGCCATGGCGGTCGTCGAGGCTCCCGGCCACCGCATCGAACTGCTCCAGTACCTCAGCCCCGCCAGGCACGGGCAGGCCCCGCCACGCCCCAACGACCCCGGCGCCGCGCACCTCGCCTTCGAGGTGGACGACCTGGACGCGGTGCTCGCCGCCGTCGAACCCTTCGGCTGGCGCCCGCCCGGCAGCCCGCAGGTGATGGCCACCGGCCCCCGCGCGGGCACCCGGTTCGTCTACGTCCAGGACCAGGACGGCACCACCCTGGAGTTCGTCCAGCCCCCAGCCTGACCTCCGCGCGGTCCTGGGATGCGCGCGAGTCCCGGTCGCCGGACCGCGAGTCCCGCCCTGCGGACCGCGAATCCCGGCCAGGTGAGCGCGAGCCCCGCCCTGGGAACCGTGAGTCTCGCCCTACCTGCGCCAATCCCGCCCAAGGGTGCGCGAATCCCGGCCTGCGGAGCACGAGTCCTGGCCTGCTGACTGCGAGTCCCGCCCAGGGGCGCACGAGACCCGGTCACCGGAGCGCGAGCCCCGGCCTGGGGTGCGCGAGCCCCGGCCACCAGCGCACGAATCCCCCCTACCGGCGCGGCCCCTTGATCGTCAGCGGGGCCATGCTCACCTCGCCGCTGATCGTGAAGTGCGGGTTGCCCGCCCTGCCCTGGAAGCCGACCCGGTCGTGCACCGTGGCGCCCCACTTGGTGTCCAGGTCGGCGATCGTCACCGCCGCCGTCTCGGGCAGCCGCAGCAGCACCGGCCCGCCGGTGGCGTACACCCGCAGCGACACCTCGGCGTGCTCGAACTGCGCCGCGCTGAAGTCCAGGTCGGTGGTGCCGAACTTGGCGCGCACGACCACGTTGCGCGGCACCACCCAGCGACCGCTGCGGGTCAGCGGGGACATGCTGCCGCCGACCAGTTCCACGGTGTCCCCCGACACCGAGGCCCCCACCGCCGACGGTCCACTTCGGACCGGGGCGTCCGGGTGCACCATGCCGGGCAGGTCGATCAGCACCGCGTTGAGCTCGCCCCGGGTCCGCGCGGCCAGCGCCACGTCGGTGCGCTCGGTGAACTCCTCCAAGGTGAGCAGCCCGCGCCCGATCGCCTTCTGCAGCAGAGCGACCACGTGCTCGCGCTCCGAGTCGGAGACCCGAAGCTCCCGGTTGTCGACCTTCTGGCCGAACGGCTCCCCCGTCGTCATGGCAGCCATCGTATTCAGGGCAACCCCCTCGGGGGATCCGGGAGATCCCCTGATAATCGCTTGCCGCCGCCCCTAACGTGGACAGACGTGTGTGCGCTGATCGGCTGCTACCTCCGCATCGCGCTCGCCGGGTTCCGCAGGTACGCCACCTACCGCCAGGCCGCGCTCGCGGGCACGGCCACCAACGTGGTGTTCGGGCTGATCAAGATCAGCATCCTGTCCGCCGTGTATGCGGCGCAGGGCGGTGGCTCGGTCGGCGGCTACGACCTGACAATGACGATCACCTATGTATGGCTGGGCCAGGGCCTGCTCAGCGTGGTCCAGTTCTGGGGCGACGCGGACCTGGACACCAGGATCCGCACCGGGGACGTGGTGATCGACCTGACCCGGCCCTGGAACCTGGGCATGGCGCTGCTCGCCGAGGACCTGGGCCGTGCCGCCTTCGCCTCGCTCGCGCGCTTCGTGCCCCCGCTGGCGATCGGCGCGCTGCTGTTCCCCTTCCGCTGGCCCACCGACCCCGCGGTCCTGGCCTTCTTCGCGCTCAGCGCGCTGCTCGCCGTGGTGATCAGCCAGGGGATCCGGTTCCTGCTCAGCCTTTCCACGTTCTGGCTGCTCGACCCGCGCGGGGTGTCCGGCCTGTACCGGGTCGGCGGCGCCACGCTCGCCGGGCTGGAGATCCCGCTCAACTACTTCCCCTCCTGGGCGCAGACCGCGCTCTGGTTCACCCCGTTCCCCGGCATGATGCAGTCCCCCATCGACGTGTTCGTACAGCACGGATCTGCCGCCGCGCTGCTCGCGCACCAGGCCCTGTGGGCCGTGCTGCTGACCGTCGCGGGCCAGGTCGTGCTGCGCAGGGCCGTGCACAAGGTGGTGGTCCAGGGTGGCTGAGGCCTACAGCAGCCTGATCCGGGCCCAGTTGCGCTCGCAACTGAGCTACCGGACCTCGTTCCTGCTCAACTGCCTCGCGCAGATGCTCGCGCAGGCCAACGACCTGCTCGTGATCGTCGTGCTGTTCGGCCGGGTCGCCAGCCTCGGCGGTTTCGGCGTGCAGGAGGTGCTGCTGGTCTACGCCCTGTCCGGCATCGCCTTCGGCCTGGCCGACATGGTCGTGGGCAACGTGGAGCAGCTGCCGCAGTACATCCGCACCGGCCGGTTCGACGTGGTCCTGATGCGCCCGATGGGTTCGCTCGCCCAGCTGTGCGCCTCCGACTTCCAGCTGCGCAGGCTCGGTCGCGTCGTCACCGCGCTGGGCGTGCTCGTCTATGTTCTGTCCATTTCGGACATCCACTGGACACCGATCACCTTGCTATTGCTGGTGATCACCCCCGTAGCCGGTGCGGTGATCTTCGGTTCGATCTTCATCGCCTCGAACTCGCTGAGCTTCTGGCTGATCGACGGCCGCGAACTGGCCAACACCGTGACCTACGGCGGCAACTACTTCACCTCCTACCCGGTGACCGTGTTCTCCGGCTGGCTGCGCGTGTTCCTGGCCTACGTCATCGGCGGGGCCTTCGTCTCCTACTACCCCGCGCTGGCCCTGTTGGGCAGGGCCGATCCGCTCGGCGGGCCCGACTGGCTGCGCTTCTCCGCACCGGTCGTCGCCCTGCTGGCCGCACTCGCGGCGGGCACCGTCTGGCGGTTCGCGATCCGGCACTACCGAGGGACGGGATCATGATCGAGGTCGAGGACCTGGGCCGCACCTTCGTGGTGCGCAGGAAAACCGGGCTGCTGCGCCGTTCCCGCGAGGAGGTCGCCGCGGTCACCTCGGTGTCCTTCCGGGTGGACGCGGGCGAGGCCGTCGGCTACATCGGCCCCAACGGGGCGGGCAAGTCCACCACCATCAAGATGCTCACCGGCATCCTCGTGCCGACCTCCGGCCGGGTTCGGGTCTGCGGGCTCGACCCGTCACGGCAGCGAACCGAGTTGGCCAAGCGCATCGGCGTGGTGTTCGGGCAGCGCAGCCAGCTCTGGTGGGACCTGCCGCTGGTCGAGAGCTTCGAGCTGCTGCGGCACATCTACCGGGTCGACCCCGCCGCGCACGCCCGGCGGCTCGCCGAGTGCACGGAACTGCTGGGGCTGCACGAGTTCGCCGCTACCCCCGTGCGCCAGCTCTCCCTGGGGCAGCGCATGCGCGGCGAGGTGACCGCCGCCCTGCTGCACGCGCCGGAACTGCTCGTGCTCGACGAGCCCACCATCGGCCTCGATCTGGAGTCCAAGGAGCGGCTGCGCGAGTTCCTCGCCGAGCTCAACGCCAGCCGGGGCACCACGCTCGTGCTCACCACGCACGACCTCGACGACATCGAACGGCTGTGCCGCCGCATGATGGTCATCGACCACGGGCAGGTGCTCGCCGACGGGCCGCTGGCCGAACTGCGCGAGGAGGTCAGCCCCGAGCGGACCCTCGTCGTGGACCTCGAACGCCCCGCCGCCCCGCTCGACGGCCTGCCCGGGGTCGTGTCCGTTCGCACCGAGGCCGGCGGCCTGCGCCAGCTCCTGTCGTTCCGCCGCGACGCCACCACCGCCGCCCGCCTGATCACGCTGGTCGCCGACCGCGCCCCCGTACACGACGTGTCCGTCATCGAGCCGGACATCGACGAGGTCGTGAAACGCCTGTACCAGCGGCGCTCGCCGGTAGCCTGAACAGATGAGGGTGGGGATCCTTGTCTTCGCAACGGTGCTGCTGCTCGTCGGCTGCTCAAGTTCGGTGCCAACGGCGGTACCCACCGGCAGCAAGTCCGAGGTCTGCGCCCGCGCGCTCGGCAGCGCGCTGCTCACCCAGTTCGGCGAGGACCTCGACCGCAAGGTCCAGCACGCCAAGGACACGGCGGCCCTGTTCCGCCAACTCGCGGGGCAGAGCCAGGACCTCACCCTGGCCAAGGCCCTCGGAGCCGTCGCCGACAAGGCCGCCGAGGTCGCCACGCGCGACCTCACCCAGCAGAACCTCACCCAGTGGGCCAAGGAGCAGGGCGAACGCCTCGACACCCTGCGCAAACTCTGCCTCTGACACCCCCAAACGGTCGACTACCAGCAGTGACCACCTGGGCCTACGCTCGTAACCAGGAGGTGTTGTGATGCGAGCCACAGTGGGCGACTGCCTGCACGTGCACAGCCGGTCGGTGGGGGCCACCCAGCGTCAGGGCGAGATCATCGAGGTGCGCGGCACCAACGGTGAGCCGCCGTACGTCGTCCGGTTCTCCGACGGCCACGAGAGCCTGGTCTTCCCAGGCCCCGACTGCCTCATCGAGCCCCGCACGCCCGAGGACTGATCCTCGTCGGCTCTCCAGCCGCACCCGCTGGAGAGCCGGTGCACCGAGGCCACCGTTCAACCCGGCCAGTTCAGGCCGACCCGGGCGGCGGGTCCCTCGGTGCCGTCGAACGCGACCGGCACGAGGTCGACTGGGGTGGACGGGCCGGTGCGCTGGAGCGATTTCACGTAGTGCACGTCGTTGAGGACACGGCCGAGCCAGCGGCCCTCGGAGCGCAGGTCGTAGTACCAGACCGGCTCGAAGTCCCAGGCGAGCAGCAACTCTGCGGTATCGCCGGAGAAGTACGCCTTGTCGATCCGGAAGTTCCTGGGCTGCAAGGGGTTGGCGGCAACCCCGGAGTTCAGCGCGAGCTCACCCACATGCACGACCCCGTTGACGCGCAACGAGATGGCGGCGATCGTCCTGCCGGAGCTGGTGGCGAGCGGGAGCACGCTGGTGGCCCAGGCGCCGGGGTGTGCGGGCACGGGGACCCACTCGGTGGCGCCGTCGGCGAAGGCGAGCCCAACCTCCAGCCCCGCGCCGAGTGAGGTGACCGACAACCGGGTTCGCCTGTCCAGCAACAGTTTTGTCTTGTAGAGGCGCACTTCGCCGTTGCCGGACAGGCGAAGCGAGGTGCCGCCGTCGTAGGCGAGAGAGTGGTCGTAGTCGGCGGAGGCGGAGCCGGTGGTCCACCACTGCCAGGTGGGCAGGATGTCCTGCGCGCTGGCGCTGGCCCAGGGCGAGGTGCTGCTCTGCTTGCCCGCCAACCAGAAGCCGGTGCCCTTGCCGGTGTTGAACCGCGTGGTGAACGGCAGCGAGCCGATGACGGACTTCTCCACCACGTAGTGGGCGATGCCGTCCCAGGCCTGGAAATCGGTGAAGGAACCGGCTTTCTGCGCGTGCAGGCGGCCGGTGCGGCTCGGGTTCTCGTTCGGCCCGGACCACAGGTGCCGCTCGGTTCGGAAGTAGGGCTGCTGCTGCTCGGGGGTGACGGCGTTGCCGTAGTTGCCGTGGTTCCAGAACTGCGAGTGCTGGAACATGCCGTAGCTGGCTGGTGCGGTGCCGCCCTCGGGGAAGACCCAGCGCGGGTCGGTCGGCGGTTGGGGCTGCCCGAAGCCGTAGTCCTCGATATCGGTGGGCAGGAACACCGAGCGGTACGGGTCGAGCCCGATTTTCCTTGCGTAGGCGGCGGAATCGGTGACCCCGCTGCGGCTCCAGGCGTAGTTGACGAAGATGCTGTCGCAGGCCTTGAGCCACGGGGCGTTGGCCGCGTTGACCCGGTTCTGGTAGTCCAGCGTGCCGTCGGGCAGGTCGGCGTCGTACCACTGGAGGTAGATCGTCGGCGCCTTGTGGCGCAGGTAGGTCAGCATGGCCATCAGCGCGGTGGCCTGTGCCGGGCTGATCGAGGCCTCCTGGTTGATGAAGTAGCCGTCGAAGCCGAAGTACCCGGCCATCGCGATCAGCTTGTCGGCCACCGGATAGCTGCCGTCCCCGGCGCGGCGCACCAGGTCGTCGAACTCGTTGTTGTCACGAGGCCAGAACCAGCAGCCGAGGCTGAGCACCCCGTTGCGGTGCGCGCAGTCGGTCCACGCGGGGTTGGGCAGGTTCACCACACCCCAGTCGTGCGAGGGGCCCGCGGTGCGCGCGCCGTGCCAGGAGGAGTAGACGTCCAGGTACTGCCAGAACCGGTCGGTGTTGGCGGAGAACACGTCGTAGTGGCGGCGCGGGAACAGGTCCTCGCCGTAGCCGTAGTCGGAGGAGACCACCGACAGCTTGGGCGCCGCGCTGAGCGCGGGGTTCGCCTGCGTGGCGGCGAAGGCCGGGATCCGGGTGGCCAGCGGCACCCTGGACCGGAAGTGGGCCGCGAACGGGTCGGTCTCGGGCCGCCAGGTGAGCAGGTCGCTCGCGGAGTAGCCGTGCACGAAGGGCTCGTGCGCGCCCGCGGGCGGTTCGGGCACCTTGTCCGCATGGGCCCTCGGTGCCCCGAAGGCAAGCGCGGCACTGGAAACACCCGACAGGACGAGGAATCCTCTTCTGCTGAGCATGCCCATGGTGCACGACCCTAGGACCGCCCGAATGGGCGGGGAACCCTGCGGAAGGCGGGAACCGGTTCACCGGGTGAGTACGTTGAGCACCTGGAACCGAACGTGGGGAGGTGGCCGGTGCAGGGGCCGCCACTGGTGTACGGCCAGGGCCAGCGACTGCTGGTCGTGGACGACGAGCCGGGCATCACCGAGGTGCTGGAGACCACCCTGGGCCTGGCCGGGTACCAGGTCTGGGTGGCGGCCAACGGTGCGGCGGCGCTGCGGCTGGCGGCGGAGGTCCGCCCCGACCTGGTGGTGCTGGACGTGATGCTGCCCGACATGGACGGTTTCCAGGTCTGCCGCAGGCTGGCCGAGCAGGACGAGGCCCCGCCGGTGCTGTTCCTGACCGCGCGGGACTCGGTGTTGGACAAGGTCACCGGGCTGACCATCGGCGGGGAGGACTACCTGACCAAGCCGTTCAGCATCCCCGAGGTGCTGGCCAGGGTGCACGTGCTGCTGCGCAGGGTGCGGCGCGGGCAGGCGGCCGAGGACCCGGTGCTGTGTTTCGCCGACGTGGTGATGGACGAGGGCACCCGCCGGGTGACCAGGGCGGGGCGCGCGGTGGAACTGTCCCCCACCGAGTACCGGCTGCTGCGCTACCTGCTGGTCAACAGCGGCCGGGTGGTGTCCAAGGCCCAGGTGCTGGACAACGTGTGGCAGCACGAGTTCGGCGACGGGGTGGTGGAGAAGGTCGTCTCCCGGCTGCGGCAGAAGCTGGACGCGGTGGGTGAGCCGCTGATCCACACCGTACGGGGCTTCGGCTACAGCCTGCGGCTGCCGGTGGAGGGCTGAGCCGTGCGTGCGGGCACCTCCCTGCGCGGTCGCCTGGTCTGCGGGGTGATCGTGCTCGCCGCGCTGGGCATGGCGATCGTGGACACGGCCTCGCTGGTGGCCCTCCGGGTGTACTTCCGCTCGCTGGCTGACACCTCGCTCACCGCGGCGCAGGGCCGGATCGCGCACCAGGTCCGGGGCCGGCCGCTGAGCATCAACTCCGGGCAGTTGCAGGACCTGGTGCCGGTCGGCTTCGTGGTGGTCCTGCTGGACGACTCCGGCCGGGCGGTGACCAGGACGCGGTCCGCGGACCCGCCCGAACTGCCCGCGACCGTGGACACCGGGTTCGCCGCCGAGCCGATCACGCTGTCCTCCACGGGCCCCGAGTACCGCGCGCAGCAGTTCGCGCTGGGCGAGCACATCCAGTTCGTGCCCGGCACCGGACCGCCGGTGCGGGTCAGCGCCGCGATCCTCGCGGAGAGCCTGGGCCCCACCGCGGAGGTGCTCAACCAGCTGCTGCTGTTCGAGCTGGCCGCCACCGGGGTGGCGCTGGTCGGCATCGCCCTGCTCAGCCTGGGCGCGCTCCGGGTGGGCCTGCGCCCGCTGCGCGAGATGGCGGCGACGGCGAGCGGGATCGCCGCGGGCGACCTGAGCCAGCGCATGGAGGTCGCCGACGTGACCACGGAGATCGGTCAGGTGGCGACCGCGCTGAACGAGGCGTTCGACGCACGGAGCCGTTCCGAGGAGCGGCTGCGGCAGTTCGTCGCGGACGCCTCGCACGAGCTGCGCACCCCGTTGACGACCATTCGCGGCTGGGCGGAGCTGCACCAGCACGGGCTGGCCGACGAGCAGCTGACCGCCAGGGCGATGTCCCGCATCCAGCACGAGGCGACCCGGATGCAGGCCACGGTCGGCGAGCTGTTGCTGCTGGCGGAGCTGGACCAGGGCCGCCGGCTGGCCCGCGAACCGGTCGACCTCGGCGCACTGGCCGTGGACGCCGTAGCCGACGCGCGGGCGGTGGACCAGCAGCGCCGCGTCGAGGCGGAGCTGCACGGGGAGATGACCGTGCTCGGCGACGAGAACCGGCTGCGCGAGGTGGTGCAGAACCTGGTCGGCAACGCGCTGAACCACACGCCTTCGGACACCTCCGTCCGGGTGAGCGTGCGCGGGCAGGACGGGGCGGTGGAGCTCGTGGTCGCCGACGAGGGCCCCGGCATGGACCCGGACACGGCGGCGCGGGCGTTCGAGCGCTTCTTCCGGGGCGACCAGTCGCGCAGCCCCGGCACCGCGGGCAGCGGACTCGGGCTGAGCATCGTGGAGTCGATCGTGCGGGCGCACGGGGGCACGGTCGGGCTGTGCACTGGACCAGGTGAGGGAAGCGTCTTCACTGTCAGGTTTTCGTCAGCTCCGTGAGAGTCAGGAGTCAGCCGACCCGAGTTTGCTGGAACTGCCACCGCGAAGGGAAGAGACACGTGACAGAAACACTGCCTGCCGCACCACTGCCCACCGGGCGCTCCTGCCCGTTCGACCCGCCGGAGCAGTACCGCCGCCTGCGTGAGGACCAGCCGGTCAGCAGGCTCGCACTGCCCGACGGCACCGCAGGCTGGCTGGTCACCCGCTACGAGGACGCGCGTGCGGTGATGTCGGACCCCAGGTTCAGCTCGAACCCGGAGAACTTCACCTCGCCGTTCCGCTACATCCCGCCGGAGGAGCGCCAGCAGGTGCCGCCGGGCATGTTCATCTCCATGGACCCGCCGCACCACACCCGCTACCGGCGGCTGCTGACCGGCCAGTTCACCGTGCGGCGGATGCGCGCGCTGGAGCCGAGGATCGAACAGATCGTCACCGAGCACCTGGACGCGATGCAGGCCGCGGGCAGCACCGCCGACCTGGTCGCCGACTTCGCGCTGCCGATCCCCTCGCTGGTGATCTGTGAGTTGCTCGGCGTGCCCTACGCCGACCGGGCCGACTTCCAGCAGTGGTCCAACGTCCTGCTCCAGGTGGACCTGCCGATCGAGCGGACCCGTGAGGCCTCAGAGGGCATCCGCCGCTACATGACGGCACTGGTCCAGGCCAAGCGGGTGGAGCCGGGCGACGACATGCTCAGCGGGCTGATCGCCGCGGACGCCGAGCTGACCGACGACGAGATCGCGGGCATGGGCTTCCTGCTGCTGATCGCGGGCCACGAGACGACCGCGAACATGCTGGGGCTCAGCACGTTCCTGCTGCTGCAACACCCCGAGCAGATCGCGGCGATGCGCGAGGACCCCGCCGTGGTCACCACCGCGGTCGAGGAACTGCTGCGCTACCTGTCGGTGGTGCAGTTCGGCACGATCCGCGGCGCGCTGGAGGACGTGGAGCTTGGCGGGCACGTGATCCGCGCCGGTGAGACGGTGGTGGCCTCGCTGGCCGCCGCGAACCGCGACCCGGAGCGGTTCGCGGAGCCCGACCAGCTCGACGTCGGCCGCAAGCAGTCCACGCACGTGGCCTTCGGGCACGGCGTGCACCAGTGCCTGGGCCAGCAACTGGCCAGGGTGGAGATGCAGATCGCCTTCCGCGAGCTGTTCAAGCGGCTGCCCGGCCTGCGCCTGAACACCACGCCCGATCAGGTGGAACTGCGGCACAACGCCGTGGTCTACGGGGTGAAGTCGCTGCCCGTCGCCTGGGCCTGACACAGCAGTGGGGCCGCACCCGAGGGTGCGGCCCCACTGGATCCAGCCTCAGATCAGGCCGAGCTCGCGCACCGCGTCGCGCTCCTCGGCAAGCTCGCGGACCGAGGCGTCGATCAGGCCGCGGGAGAACTCGTCGATCTCCAGGCCCTGCACGATCTCGTACTTGCCGTCCTTGCACACCACCGGGAAGGACGAGATCAGGCCCTCGGGCACGCCGTAGGAGCCGTCGGAGGGCACGGCCATGGAGGTCCAGTCACCCTCGGGCGTGCCGTTGACCCAGTCGTAGATGTGGTCGATGGCGGCGTTCGCGGCCGAGGCGGCCGAGGAGGCGCCGCGGGCCTCGATGATCGCCGCACCGCGCTTGGCCACGGTCGGGATGAAGTTCCCGGCCAGCCACTCCTGGTCGTTCACGGCCTCGGCGGCGGTCTTGCCACCGACCTGGGCGTGGAACAGGTCCGGGTACTGGGTGGCCGAGTGGTTGCCCCAGATCGTCATCTTGGTGATCTCGGACACCGACACGCCCAGCTTCGTCGCCAGCTGCGACAGCGCGCGGTTGTGGTCCAGCCGGGTCATCGCGGTGAAGCGCTCCGCGGGCACGTCCGGGGCGTGCGACTGGGCGATCAGCGCGTTGGTGTTGGCCGGGTTGCCGACCACCAGCACGCGCACGTCCTCGGCGGCACCGGCGTTGATGGCCTCGCCCTGGGGCTTGAAGATGCCACCGTTGGCGGCCAGCAGGTCACCGCGCTCCATGCCCTTGGTCCTGGGCCGCGCACCGACCAGCAGCGCCACGTTGACCCCGTCGAAGGCGGTCTTCGCGTCGTCGGTGATGTCGATGCCGTCCAGCAGCGGGAACGCGCAGTCCGCCAGCTCCATGGCGGTGCCCTCGGCGGCCTTGAGCGCCGGGGTGATCTCCAGCAGGCGCAGGCGCACCGGGGTGTCCTTGCCGAGCAGCTGGCCAGAGGCGATCCGGAACAGCAGGGCGTAGCCGATCTGACCGGCCGCACCGGTGACGGTCACGTTGACGGGGCGTGCCAAGGGAAGATCCTCCCGATCCGCAGGCAGACTCGCGCCCTCGGGTGCGACCACCACGGCCAGGTTGGCAGGTGAGCTGGCCTGTCAGCGGCGGCCTCAGCACCGGGACCGCGCACCGGGCGGTTCGCCCGGTGGCCGCAGATTACCAAGCGGAGCGCGACCCGCAGCGGCCACGGTGAGCAGGGTCTCGCCGGGAATCAGCGCTGACCGCCGTTGTCCTGACCTGGTTCGAAGTACCACCGGAAGTGCAGTCCGCGGTCGGCCCACATGGACAACTCCATGAACCGCTCCACGCTCAGCAGGACCGCCTCCGGGTGCCTGCGGGCGCCGATGTGCACCGGCTCCGCCTCCACCCCCTGCTCGCGGCAGGTCCGCAGCAGCTGGCTGAGCCGGACTCGCGCCTCACCGACCGAGAGCGCCGACGGATCCCCCTCGTTGCGCTTCACAACTCCCACGTGTACCGGCTGGCTGCGGTCGCGGGAGCACCCAGCCGGATTCTGCACACGAATTGACTACCGAATCGGCACGGTGAGTGGTCGTCAGTTGTTCGGGTCGAACGGCCCGCCGACGATGGAGAAGGCGACCACCGTCACGGCCAGCCCGAGCAGCCCGTAGATCACGACGTCGGTGCGCTTGCTCCGGATGGCGATCAGCGCGAGCCGGTCCTCGGTCAGCACGGCTCGCAGCACGGCGGCCAGCAGCAGCGCGCCGCCGACCAGTACCGCGCCCTGCCGCCAGTGGTAGGCGAGCATGCGCTGCGCCCCGATCACGACGGTCAGCAGCACCAGGGTGAACGGCACGTAGGCCACGGGCAGTCGACGCCGCTTGCGCCCGGTCACCTCGACCACGCCATTGACCGAGCCCCCGCTCACGACTGCGCGGCCAGTGAGCGCTCGGCCGCCTCGACCACGTTGGCCAGCAGCATCGCCCTGGTCATCGGGCCGACCCCGCCGGGCATCGGCGCCAGGAAGCCCGCGACCTCGCGCACGTCGGGGTGCACGTCCCCGCGCAGGCCCTCCTCGGTGCGGGTGATGCCCACGTCCAGCACGGCGGCACCGGGCCGCACCATGTCCGGGGTGATCAGCGCGGCGACACCGGCCGCGGCGACCACGATGTCGGCCCGGCGCACCTCGGCGGCCAGGTCCTTGGTGCCGGTGTGGCAGAGCGTCACGGTGGCGTTCTCGCTGCGGCGGGTCAGCAGCAGCCCGAGCGGCCTGCCCACGGTGACCCCGCGGCCGATCACGGTGACGTTGGCCCCGGCCAGCGGCACCTCGTAGCGGCGCAGCAGGGCCACGATCCCGCTCGGCGTGCACGGCAGCGGGCCGGGCTCGCCCAGCACCAGCTTGCCCAGGCTGACCGGGTGCAGGCCGTCGGCGTCCTTGGCCGGGTCGATCCGCTCCAGCAGCGCGCCGGTGTCCAGGTGCTTGGGCACGGGCAGCTGCACGATGTAGCCGGTGCAGGCCGGGTCGGCGTTCAGCTCGTCGAGCACGCCCTCCAGCTCGGCCTGGGAGATGTCCTCGGGCAGGTCGCGGCGGATCGAGGTGATGCCGACCTTGGCGCAGTCCGAGTGCTTGCCGCGCACGTAGGCGTGCGAGCCGGGGTCGTCACCGACCAGCACGGTGGCCAGCCCCGGGACCACCCCCCGCTCGGTGAGTGCAGCGACCCTGACCCGCAGGTCCTCGAAGATCGCGTCGCGGGTTGCCTTGCCGTCCAGGATCGTGGCGCTCACAGGCCCATTCTCGCAGAACCGCTCAGCGCCGCCGACGTGCGGGCAGCGCGGCCACGGCCACCGCGACCAGGATCAGCGCCGTGCCCGCGAGCGTGCTGCTCGCGACGTGTCCGGCGCCCGCGGGCAGCAGCAGGTCCAGCAGCAGGGCGCCGACCAGCTGCCCGGCCACCGAGGCCAGGCCGACCAGCAGCACCCCGACCAGGCGCACCGCGACCACGGCGGTGGCCACCACGCCAATGCCCATGATGCCGCCCAGGTACAGCCACCACTGGCCCGGTGGCGGCTCGCCGGGCAGGCCGGTGACCAGCAGTCGGACCGCCGTGACCAGCAGCAGGGCCGCGGCGCCGGTGGCGAAGTTGAGCAGCGTGGCCACGAAGGTGCTGTCCGCGGCGGCCCGCACCCGCCCGTTGACGGCCTGCTGCCAGGCCGTGGCCATGCCGGCCAGCGCGGGCAGCACCGCGAGCCCCAGCGCCGCCGGATCACCCAGCTGGCGGGACACGGCGACGAACACGGCCAGCACCGCCAGTGCGGCGCCCAGCACCCGGAGCCAGGTGAGCGGCTGCACCCCGGCGGGCCCTGCGCCGAGCCGGTCCACGGCCAGGCTGCTGACCGCCTGCCCGGCGACCACGGCCACGGTGAACACCGCGACGCCGAGCGCGGCCACGGTCAGCCCCTGGCAGGTGACCAGGAAGGCCCCACACACCCCGCCCAGGCACTGCCACCACCACAGCCTGCGGCCGTCCCCGGGGTTGGGCAGCCCGCCGCGCACGGTGGCCCACAGGGCCCGCAGCCCCCTGCGCCCGGCCGGGAACACCGGCAGCAGCACGGCCAGCACCAGCAGGCCCGAACCGAAGGACACCAGGGCGGCGGTCGGCCCGTCGTGCAGCCGCTGGCCCAGCCTGCCGTTGAGCTGGCCCTGCACGGCCAGGCCCACGCCACCCGCCCCGGCCAGCAGCACGCCGCCGAGGCGCTGGAGCCGCCCGGTACCCGCGGTGCTCGTCGCTGTCACGCGGTCAGCGTGTCATCCGCACCTCCTACCTCTGCCATCGCCAGGTCCTGGTTCGCTGCACGCGGCACGGCCAGCGCCAGCAGGGCCGCCAGCAGGGCGACGCCCGCGGCACAGGCCACCCCGGCGGCAGGCCCGGACCGGTCCAGCAGCCCGCCGGACAGCGGCAGCACCAGCGAGGACCCCGCGGTGATCGCCGTGGACTGCCAGCCGAACGCCTCACCCCGGCGGTCGGCCGGGGACAGCTCGCTCAGCCGCGAGTTGGCCGCGGCGAAGGACGGGGCGATCGCCGTGCCGCCGACCAGCAGGATCGCGCCGATCAGCCAGGGCGAGGACGGGGTCAGCAGCGGGGGCAGTGCGGGCACCAGGGCCAGCACGCCGAGCGCCGCCAGCAGCAGGCGCAGCGCGAGCCTGGGCCGCCCGGCGAAGCCGCCGACGACCAGGCCGCCGATCGTGGAGCCGACCGCCCACACCGCGCCGAGCACGCCCGCCAGCTCCGGCCTGCCCTGGTCGCGGGCCCAGGCGACCATCACCAGATCGGTGGACACCAGCGCACCGACCAGGCACATGGCCAGCAGCACCGAGGGCAGCACACCGGGCACGGTCAGCAGGGACCTGCGCCTGCCCAGGTGCGCCTGTTCGGGTGGTGGCGGCACGTCCAGCCCGACCCGCCGCAGGGCCAGCGCGAAGCCGCAACTGCCCAGCACGGCGTACCCGGCGATGCCCAGCACCGCGGTTCGCGGGCCGAGCACGGCGACCACCGTGGCGGTGAGCACCGGCCCGACCACGAACATCAGCTCCTGCAGGGTGGCCTCCACCGTGTAGAGGGCCTCCCTGGCGGGCCCCTGGGTGATGCGCGGCCACACCGCCCGGCCGATCTGCGTGGCCGGGGGCAGGAACACGCCGGTGACCAGGGCGAGGACCGCCGCGACGGGCCACCCGGACGGGGGAAACGCGCCGGGCAGCAGGGCCAGCCCGAGCAGCCCAGCCCCATAGGCCAGCGAGCTGAACAGGAGTAATCGGGAGGCCGGGCTGCGGTCGGCGGCCCTGCCGCGCAGCGGACCGGCCACGCCCTGGCCGAGGGTCAGCGCCCCGCCGACCACCCCGGCCACCGCGTAGGAGGAGGTCCAGCCCGCGATCAGGAAGGACAGGGCCAGACCGGTGCCGGTGATGTACAGGCGCCCGGCCAGCGACCAGGTGAGCAGCGAGGCCAGCCTGGGCACACCCGCGAGTTGGCGATAAGGGCGGAACATGCGAACACTGTCCCGCGAGGGTCTGACAATTCGGGGGCGCCCAGCTGGCCGGTTGTGGGGCGATCCAGCCCCGCTGGGCGACCCGACCGGCCATCATCGATGCTGGACGGTGACGAAGACGCGGAGGAGTTGGCCGTCATGCTGAGTGAGCGATGGGGCACGCGCTGTCGTGTCTGAGCAGGCCAACGGCCGGACCGAGGAGGTCTGGGCCACACCGCAGGCAAGCCGGGTGCCGGACGGGTTGCGAACGCGAGAGGATGTCCCAGTGTCACAGCCGACCCCGCTGAACCCCGTCGAACAGGACGCACTGGTCAAGCAGATCGGTCTGGCCCTGATGAAGGCCGCTCCGCAGGACTGGGAGCAGGTCAGGGCCGAGTACCGGGCCGCAGGCCGCTACTTCGAGCTCTCGGCCGAGGTGACCGCCCAGGACGGGCAGGTCAGGGCCTGGACCGCGCCGCAGGAGACCGCCACCCTGTTCGCCAGGTTGCGCGCGGGCATGTACCGGGAGGGCAGGGGTACCTGGTTCAACGCCAAGTACCAGCTGGACCGGCCCTCCAGCTACAACCTCGACTTCGACCGCGAGGAACCGCAGTGGCAGAGCCCGCCACCGCCACCCGCCTACACCGACGAGGTCCGGTTCTTCCCGCGTACCGATGACAACGTGCCCGAGTGGCTGGCGCGCCGGTTGCAGGCCGGTGCCCGGCCCGCGGGACCGCCGCCGGGGGTCGGACAGCGCTTCCGCACCGCGCGCATCTTCGACGGCCCCGGGCCGGACGGCCGTCCCTCGGTGAACCGCCCGCCGCTGGACCCCGGCGAGGTCGACAAGGTGCTGGACTACCTGGAGGCCGCGCCGGTGGCGCTGACCACCCAGGGCATGGACTCCGACCGGCTGGCGCACGAGAACCCGGAGGCGATCCCGATCGCCTTCCACACCGACGGCGCGTGGATCTGGCCGGCCGCGGTGATCTTCTACCTGGCCCGCTACAACGTGCCGCCGGAGCCGGAGCTGGTGCAGCACATCCGGGCCAACAACTTCCAGACGCCGGACGTGGACGAGCCGACCAGGTCGGCGGCGGCGGGCCTGCTGGGCACGATGGTGGCGGGGCGACCCCCGCAGCCGCCCGCCCCACCGCAGGCCCCCGCGACCCAGGTGCTGCCGACCCCGCAGCCGGTGGCCGAGCCCGAGCCGCCCGCGGCGCCCGAACCGCCCGCGCAGGAGCCGGTGGCCGTGCGCCCGCCCGAGCCCGAGGCGGCCGAGCCCGCGCCGCAGAGCTCGCCGTCCGCCGGGCACCGCAGCGCCGGGGTGGCCGAGCTGCGTCACCTGCTGGCCGACCTGGACGTGCCGGAGTCGGCCTACCGGATCGGTGAGCCCGAGCCCAACACCTGGTACCTGGAGCGGGTCGAGGACGGCTGGCAGGTCGGCTGGTACGAGCACGGCTACTCCACGCCGATGCTGTTCGACGACGAGAACGACGCCGCCGCCTTCCTGCTCGGCAAGCTGCTGCTGGACCGGAGGGCCGAGGCGCCGTCCGAGCCGGTCGCCGCCGAGCCCGAGCTGCCGAAGGTGGACATCGCCCCGGTCCCGGTGCCGATCCCACCGGTCACGCCCGCGCTGGCCGGCATCCCGGACGCGCTGGCCGCCGACCTGAGCCGGGTCGAGCAGGCCAGGGCCGCCGAGCAGGAGCGCGCGGACCAGCAGGACGGCTTCGAGCAGCCCCGTGGCGGCTTCGAACCGCCACGGCCCGAGCAGGGCGGGTTCCAGCGGCCCGAGCCAGGCGCGTTCGGCGCCGAGCCCGGCGGCTTCGAGCCTCCGCACGGCGAGCCGCAGCGCCCCGAGCACGGCGGGTTCGAGCAGCAACGGCCGGAGCCGGGCGCGTTCGAGGCCCAGCGCAACGACCAGGGCGGCTTCGACCAGCAACGGCCCGAGCACGGCGGCAGTGACCAGCAGCGCGGCGAGCACGGCGGCTTCGAACCGCCCCGGCCCGAGCAGGGCGGGTTCGAGCCGCCACGGCCCGAGCCGGGTGGCTTCGGCCAGCCTCGCAGCGACCAGCAGCAGGCCCTCAACGAGCACGGCGGCTTCGAGCACCAGCGACCGGAGCCGGGCGGATTCGGGCCGCAGCGGAGCGAGCACGGTGGCTTCGACCCGCAACGGCCAGAGCCGGGCGCGTTCGAGCCACAGCACGGGGAACCCGCAAGCTTCGACCAGCAGCGGCCGGAGCCAGGCACCTTCGATGCGCAGCGCGCCGAGCACGGCGGATTCGACCAGCCCCTCGGCGACCAGCAGCGACCCGAACACGGCGGATTCGAGCACCAGCGCGCCGACCAGCCCCGCAGCGAGGCCAACGGGTTCGACGCGCAGCGTGCCGACCAGCAGCGGCCCGAACACGGCGGCGGCTTCGACCAGCAACGCGCCAGCCAGCAACGCGGCGAGCACGGCGGCTTCGACCAGCAGCGGGCTGACCAGCAACGCGGCGAGCACGGCGGCTTCGAGCACCAGCGCGCCGACCAGGGCGGGTTCGACCCGCAGCAGCGGGCTGACCAGCAACGCGGCGAGCACGGCGGCTTCGACCAGCCTCGCGGCGACCAGCAGCGGCCGGAGCCAGGCGGCTTCGACGCGCAGCATGCTGACCAGCAACGCAGCGACCAGCGCGGCGGGTTCGACCCGCAGCGCGGCGACCAGCAACGGCCGGAGCCAGGCGGCTTCGACCAGCAACGGGGCGACCAACGCACCGAACACGGCGGCTTCGAGCACCAGCGCGGCGACCAGCCCCGCAGCGAGGCCAGCGGGTTCGACCCGCAACGCGCCGAGCAGCAGCGGCCCGAGCACGGCGGCGGGTTCGACCCGCAGCGGGCCGAGCAGCAGGGTGGGTTCGAGCCGCCCAGGGGCGAGCAGCAGGCACCGGTGCAGACCCCGCCGAGGCCGCCCGCACCGCAGCAGTCCCTGGCGGCCCAGCAGGCACAACAGCAGCAGCCGAGTCGTCCGGAGGAGTGGGCGATCCAGCCGCTGCGCGGGGAGCCGCCGCTGACCCTGTTCCGGGGCAAGCGGATCATCGAGCTGCCCATCGGGGTGGAGGTGGACCGCTTCGGCCAGCCGGACGGCAACCTCACCTACGCGGGTGGCACGCCGTTCCCGCTGCGGTCGCTGGTGCCCGACTGGGTGAACCGGCCGTACCACGTGTACCGGCTCCAGCAGCCCGTGCAGGCACTGGCCGGGGTGGCCGTGCCCTGGTTCGGGCAGCCCGGCGGCGGCACCGCCTACATGCTGGCCAAGTCCATCGACGAGCTGCTGGCCGAGGGCACGCTGGTCGAGGTGCGGCACGGCACCCCGCCGCCGACCGGCAAGTGAGGTTCTAGCCGACGACCAGGCCGTGCGCCGCCGCGAAGGCCACGGCCTGGTCCAGGTCCACCCGCGCGCCGCGCAACCCGGCCTGCACCAGTGAGTTGGCGTCCAGCCGGGCGCCACGCAGGTCGGCGCCCTCCAGGCGGGCACCCTGCACCCGTGCCCCGGTCAGGTCGGCGCCGCGCAGGTCCGCCTCGCGCAGGTCGGTCTCGACCAGGTTCGCCTCGCGCAGGCGCAGCTCGGACAGGTTGAGCTTGCGCAGGTCCACCCGGCTCAGCCCGGCCAGGGTCAGGTCGCTGTCCCGGATGGTGCACCCGCGCAGGCGGCAGTCGGTGAACCGCGAGCCGAGCAGGCTGCACCCGTGGAAGGTGCTGGCGGCGAAGACCGTCGCGGTGAAGGTGCAGTTGCGGAACGCCGTGCCGCGGTGGGTGCTGTCGCCGAGGTCGGTGCGGGTGAAGTCGCACTCGGTGAAGCTGCACGCCGTGGTGCTCAGCCCACGCAGGTCCGCCTCGGTGAACGAGCAGCCGACGAAGGCCCGCCTGGTCCAGTCCTGACCGGCCAGCACGGCATCGCTGAAGTCCTCGCCGAGGGTCTCGGTGTCGGCCGTCACGGCACGACCACCACCGGCCGCGCGGCCTTGGTCACCAGCGCCTTGGGCACCGAGCCCAGCAGCCCGCCGCCGTGCCGGGAGCGGCCGACCACGATGCAGTCGGCACGTCGCTCGGCGGCGATCTGCTCCAGCGCGATCGCCGGATCGCCCCGATGGTGGACCAGCTCCCACTCGATGCCGTACGGGCTGAGCGAGCGCTCGGCCTCCTGCCGGACCTCGGCCACGTAGTCGTTGGCGGCCTCCGCGGCGTTGATCATGCCGATGGAGGTCCAGTAGGCGGCGCTGGCCAGCGGTTCCACGTAGACCAGCACCAGCTTGGCGCGCTCACGCCGGGCCAGGCCCGCGGCCCAGGCGGCGGCGTGCACGGCGGGCGGCGAGCCGTCCACACCGACCACGATGCTGCCGACCCCGTCCTTGCCGATCTCGAAGCCGGTCCGCGCGGGTTCTTCTGGCACGACGGAATCGTAGCTACCAGGTGATCCGGTCGAACAGCGCCCGCAGCTTGGCGGCGCGCGCCGGGCGGTTCTCGCCTACCCAGCCGATCCGGCCGAGCAGGTGCGCGCGGAAGTCCGCGTGGCCGCCGCGGTTCTGCGTGGACGGTCCGCTGTGCACGCAGTTGTGCAGCACCGCGCGCAGTTCGTCGTATTCGGCGCGGGAGGCGGCGGGTGAGTCGTTGACCACCAGGCCGGTGAGCCGCTGGCGGTGGTGTGCCGGGGTGATGCGGGTCTTGTCCGGCCGCACCTGGAAGCCCTCGTCGGCGGCGATCCGGCGCACGCCGCGCAGCAGGTTGTGTAGCGGCAGACCGGCGTCACCGGAGAACGCCAGGTCGTCGGCGTACCGGGTGTAGGTGGCGCCGAGCACGTCGGCCAGCGCGGTGATCCGGCGGTCCAGCCGGTGCGCGACGGCGTTGGCCAGTGCGGGCGAACTGGGCGCGCCCTGCGGCAGGTGCGGGCGGGCCAGCCGGTCGAGCAGCCGCCGCCGCACCTCCACATCGGGCGCGGGTGGCGCGGCGCGGAGAACGGCGACCGGTGCCGCCGTGGTGACCAGCCCGGCCAGGTCGCCGACCAGTGCGCGGACCCGCGTGGCCGTCACCGAGGCGAAGAAGCCCTCCAAGTCCATGCGCAGCACCAGATCGCGCCCGGCGTGCGGCGCGGCGAAGGTGTGCACCGACCGCCCCCGGCGGAAGCCGTGCGCGGCCTCGTGCACGGGCAGCTCCAGGTGCCGCAACAGGGTTCGCTGCACCTCGGCCAGTCGCGGCTTGGGCGCCTCGATCAGCCGCAGGCCACCGGACCGGGTACGCATCCAGCGATACCTGTAGTGCCGCAACGGCTCTGCCGCTCGACGGTTCCAGCCCCGGTCGTCGGCGAACCAGGCGAACTCCCCGGAATCGATGCGCAGCAAGCGAAGCCAGTCATCCACAGTGGACTCCCGGGTGGTGCGACGGCGTGGCGGCGACCTGTTCTCGCCACGGCCGCGCGCGGTGGTCACGCGGAGCGTGCAGCGGTGGTGTTGCGCGCGGGGCGCCATGCCCCGCTGTGGTGGTGCTCCCCGGGGTTGCCCCGGAGTGACGGTTGCCCGCCTGCTCGCTGCCACGCCGTCGCACCTCGTCCAAGCTACCCGAACCGGCGATGTCGAGCCCCGTGCCACGGCACCGACCTCCGCGGTGACGGCTTCCGCACAGGAGAGGACGGACATGGCAGATCCAGTGGTGCACTTCGAGATCAGCGGCAGTGATCCGGCGAGGTTGCGCGGCTACTACGGCGAGCTGTTCGGGTGGGCGTTCCAACTCGGGGACGCGGCCACCGAGGCGGTCTCCCGGCCTGGCGAGTACGGATCCCTCCGGGCGGGGATCAACGGCGGGGTGTGCGGCGGCCAGGGCTACCCCAGCCGGGTGCTGTTCTACGTGGGCGTTCCCGACGTGGAGGCCGCGCTCCAGCGGGCCGAGCGGCTCGGCGGGACCCGGCTGATGGGGCCGGAGCCTCGGTTGGGCGGGGACTTCGCGGTCGGGCACTTCACCGACCCCGAGGGCAACCTGGTCGGCGTCGCGGGTCCGGCCGTCGCATGAGCGCGGACAGCGCCGTGACGGGCGCGGGTGTGGAACTGTCACTGCTGGTGGACCTGCCGCCGGAGCGGCTGTGGGAACTGGTCACCGACGTGCCCGGGTACGGGCGGTGGAGCCCGGAGTGCGAGCACACCGCCTGGCTGGGCGGTGCCACGGGCCGGGTCGGGGACCGGTTCGCCGGGCGCAACCGGTTCGGCGGCGGGTTCGTGACCTCGGTGGTCAGCGTGGTCACCGAACTGTCCCGGCCCGAGGTCTTCGCGTGGGTGGTGCTGGACGGCAGCGGGGAGGTGGACCGGCCGGGGTCGGTCTGGCGGTACGAACTCGCACCCGGCGCCGGGGCGGGGCAGACCTCGCTGCGGCACAGTTTCGTGCACGGGCCGGGCGAGACGGGGCTGCGCGTGCTGGCGCGGCAGGACCCGGCCGCGCTGGACCGGCGCTTGGCGGAGTTGCGGCACAACATGGCGGCCTCGCTGGCCGCGATGCTCGACGGCGAACGGTACCGGGAGGTCCCGAGGTGAAGTACCTGCTCCTGATCTACAGCAACCCCGAGAACTGGTCGCATCCGGTGTTCCGGCAGGCGCCGGGGTTCCGCGCGCTGCCCCAGGGCGAGCAGGACACGTTGGCGGCGCAGGCAGGTGACCTGTTCGAGGAGATCACCACCTCCGGTGAGTTCGTGCTCGGCAGCGCGCTCGGCGCCCCGGCCGACACGAGGTCGGTGCGGGTGCGCGAGGGCGTGCCGGTGGCCACGGACGGGCCGTACCTGGAGGCCAAGGAGCACCTGGCCGGGTACTTCGTCCTCGACTGCGCGAGCCCGGAGCGGGCCGCCGAGATCGCGGCCCGGTTCCCCGACGCCCGGTTCGGCGCGGTGGAGGTGCGCCCGATCCTGGACATGACCGAGCGGCAGGCCTGACCGCGGGGACCCGCGGCCCCGTGCCGCGGGTCCCTAATCCGTGATCGTCTGGGCCAGCGCGTCGCTCGCCTTGCGGGCCACGGCGAGGACCACGTCGGGGGCGGTGTCCGCGCCAAGGCTGGCCAGCAGCGCGGCGCTGGCCGTGTCGAAGGCCATGCGCAGCAGGAGCCGGTCCTGCTCACCCGCCCCCTCGCCGAGCAGCAGGTCGACCACGCGCCCGAACTCCGCGCGAACGTCCCGGCCGCTGCTGGCCAGTCGCCGCATCAGCGGCTGGTTGGCGTGCGCGAGGCGCATGGCCTGGAGGTGTTCGGGCGTGACGCGCTCCAGCCAGTGCCGCACCGCGCGCCGGGGCAGGTCGGCGGTCCTCGGCTGCGCGGCGATCCACTCCAGGAACTCGTCGAGGTCGTGGCGGCGGTTGGCCATGAGGCTCGCCACGATCTCCTCCTTGCTCTGGAAGTGGTAGTAGAGCGCCGACTTCGTGATCCCGACCGCGGTGGAGATGTCCCTGGTCGTGGTGGCCTCGTACCCCTTGTCGGTGAACAGCTTCAGCGCGACGCGCAGGATCTCCGCCCGCGTCTGCCCACCGGGGCGCCGGTCGTTGGTGCTGATCGCCCACTCCTCTCGTCAGGCCCCAGGGTACTTGCTGACTGACCGCCCGTTCAGCTACGGTCACTTACCGAGCGCCCGTTCAGTAACACTGAGTGAAGGAGAACTGCCATGACCACCACCCCACGAATCGCGATCATCGGCGCGGGCCCCGCGGGCCTGCTGTGCGCCCGCGTGCTGCAACTGCGCGGGATCGAGGTGACCGTGTACGACGCCGACACCGCCGTGGACTCCCGAGATCCCGGCGGAACCCTGGACCTGCACGCCGACTCCGGTCAGATCGCGCTGGAGGACGCCGGACTGCTGGCGGCCTTCAGCGAGCTGGCCAGGCCGGAGGGCCAGGCCAAGTCCCGGCTCGACCAGCACGGGACCGTGCTCTCCTCCTTCGTGCCCGAGGAGGGCGACCTCGCGGCACCGGAGATCGACCGCGGCCAGCTGCGGATCATGCTCGACCAGCACGTGCGGCCCGCAACCGTGCGGTGGGGCCACAAGCTGCTCTCGGCGACCTCCCTGGGCGGTGGCCAGCACCGCGTCGAGTTCGCCAACGGGCACAGCGCCACCGTGGACCTGCTGATCGGAGCCGACGGTGCCTGGTCACGCGTGCGCCCGCTGCTGAGCGAGGCGGTGCCCCAGTACAGCGGGGTCTCGTTCCTCGACGTGCGCTTCGATGAGGTCGATCGCAGGCACCCCGGCATCGCCGCGCTCGTCGGTGACGGCCACGTGTTCGCCAACGACGGTGACGGCCGGGCCATCATCGCCCAGCGCAACAGCGAGGGCCGCGTCCGCGGTTACCTCGGCCTGCGCACCGAACTGGACTGGGCCGCCTCCGCCGGGGTCGACCTGGCGGACACCGCCTCCGTGCGCCGGTACCTGCTCGCGGAGTACGCGGGGTGGGCCCCGGAACTCCTGCCGCTGATCACCGACAGCGACGGCGAGTACGTCAACCGCCCCATCCACACCCTGCCCGCTCCGCTCACCTGGCGGCACAGGCCCGGGGTCACGCTGATCGGCGACGCGGCCCACCTGATGTCCCCGTTCGGCGGGTTCGGGGCGAACCTCGCCATGCTCGACGGGGCGGAACTCGCCCGCGCCATCGTCGAGGAGCCCAGCACCGACGCGGCCATCACCCGGTACGAGTCGGTGATGCTGCCCCGCTCCGGCGAGCTCGCCGTGCAGGCCAACCAGGCCATCGCACGGTTCTTCGCCCCCGGGCAGGCCCCCGCCCCGGACCACGAGGCCGAGCACCGGCGCTACCAGGAGGGCGCGGCCGCGTACCGCCGCTAGCGGAAATCCCTTGAGGTGGAAGGGACCTTGATGTCGAGCGTGCTGAGCTTGTCCGCCCGCAGGCTCAGCACGCCCTCGGCGTTCTCCAGCGTGCCGCGCACCACGACGGCCTGGCTGGTGCGCGCGATCCGGCGGTACCGCTGCCACAAACCCGGTGTGCACACCACGTTGAGCATGCCGGTCTCGTCCTCCACGTTGAGGAAGGTGACCCCGCCCGCGGTGGCGGGGCGCTGCCGGTGGGTGATCGCGCCGCCAACCAGCACCCTGGTCCCGCTGGGCACCCCGGCCAGCGCGGAGACCGCCAGCGCCCCCATCTCGTCCAGCCTGCCGCGCACGAACTGGATCGGGAAGCTGTCCGGGGACACGCCGGTGGCCCACACGTCGGCCGCGGCCGTCTCGATCTCGTTCATGCCGGGCAGCATCGGCGCGTCCGTGCCGACCACGGTGCCCGGCAGGCGGTCCGCGCGCTCGCGGGCCGCCGCGCCCGCGGCCCACAGCGCCCGCCTGCGGTCCAGCCCGAACGAGCCGAAGGCACCCGCCGTGGCCAGGGCTTCCAGTTGCGGCGCGGTCAACTTCGCGCGCCCGGCCAGGTCGACCATGTCCCGGTACGGCCCGTCCTGCTCGCGCAGCCGCACGATCCGCTCGGCGAGGTCCGCACCGATGGCGCGCACCGAACCGAGCCCGAGCCGGACCGCCAACCCGGGCTGCTCCAGCGTGGCGTGCGCCAGGCTGGCGTTGACGTCCGGTCCGTGCACCACCACCCCGTGCCGTCGCGCGTCGGCCACCAGGGACTGCGGGGAGTAGAAACCCATGGGCTGCGCGCGAAGCAGTGCGGCGCAGAAGGCGGCCGGGTGGTGCAGCTTGAACCAAGCACTGGCGTAGACCAGGAAGGCGAAGCTGAGTGCGTGGCTCTCCGGGAAGCCGAAGTTGGCGAACGCCAGCAACTTCACGTAGATCTTGTCGGCGAGCTCGCCGGTGATCCCGTTCTTGGCGGCACCGGCGTAGAACCTGCCGCGCAGCCGCTCCATGCGCTCGGTGGACCGCTTGGCGCCCATGGCCCTGCGCAGCTCGTCGGCCTCGGCCGGGCTGAAATCCGCCACGTCCACGGCCATCTGCATCAGCTGTTCCTGGAACAGCGGCACACCAAGGGTTCTCTTCAGTGCGTTCGCCAGCTTGGGGTGATCGCAGTCGGGCGGCTCCAGCCCCTTGCGCCGCCGGATGTACGGGTGCACCGAACCGCCCTGGATCGGCCCCGGCCGGATCAGTGCCACCTCCACCACCAGGTCGTAGAACTTCCTGGGCCGCAGCCGCGGCAGGGTGGCCATCTGGGCGCGGGACTCCACCTGGAACACACCAACCGTGTCGGCACGGCACAGCATGTCGTACACGGCGGTCTCGGCCAGGTCCAGTTTGGACATGTCGACCCGCTCGCCCTCGAACTGCTCGACCAGGTCGACCATGTAGTGCAGCGCGGAGAGCATGCCCAGCCCGAGCAGATCGAACTTGACCAGACCCGCGCTCGCGCAGTCGTCCTTGTCCCACTGCACGACCGAGCGGTTCGCCATGCGCGCCCACTCCACCGGCACGACCTCGCCGACCGGGCGGTCGCAGATGACCATGCCGCCGGAGTGGATGCCCAGGTGGCGCGGGAAACCCTCCAGCTCGTCGGCCAGCTCCAGCACCAGGTCGGGGATGTCGTGGTCGTTGTCCCCCATCGTGGACCTGACCGGCCCCCAGCGGTCGATCTGCTTGGACCAGGCGTCCTGCTGGCCCGCGGAGTAGCCCAGCGCCCGCGCCACGTCCCGCACCGCGTACTTGGCCCGGTAGGTGATCACGTTGGCCACCTGGGCCGCGCACTCCCTGCCGTAACGCCGGTAGACGTGCTGGATGGCCTCCTCGCGGCGGTCGGACTCGATGTCCAGGTCGATGTCGGGCGGGCCGTCGCGGGCCGGTGCGAGGAAGCGCTCGAACAGCAGCTCGTACCTGACCGCGTCCACGTTGGTGATGCCCAGCGCGTAGCACACGGCAGAGTTGGCCGCCGATCCCCTGCCCTGGCACAGGATCCCGGCCTTGCGGCAGAACTCCACGATGTCGTGCACGATCAGGAAGTAGCCGGGGTAGCCCAGTTCCCTGATGATCGCGAGCTCGTGCTCGATCTGCTTGTACGGCTTGGGATTGGCGGCCGGTGAACCGTACTTCTCCCGCGCGCCCGCCAGGGTGAGCTGGCGCAGGTGGCTGTCCTCGCTGTGCCCCGGCGGCACCGGGAAGGGCGGCAGCTTGGGCTTGATCAGCTCCAACTCGGTCACGCACTGCTCGCCAAGCAGGGCGGCCTGCAACACCGCACCGGGGTAGTGCGCGAACCGGTCGGCCATCTCTCGGCCGGTGCGCAGGTGCGCGGCGCTCGCCGCGGGCAGCCAGCCGTCCATCTCGTCCAGGCTGCGCCGGGCGCGCACCGCGGCCAGCGTCGAGGCGAGCCGGTGCCGCCGCGGCGCCGCGTAGTGCACCGCGTTGCTGGCCAGCGCCGCCACCCCGCAGCGCCCCGCCAGCTCGTACAGGGCGGTATTGCGCACCGTGTCCTCCGGCAGTCCGTGGTCGGTCAGCTCCACGAACACGTTGTGCCGCCCGAAGGTGTCGATCAGCCTGCGCAGTTCCCGTTCCGCACCGGCCGGTCCCTGCGCCGCCAGCGCGGACCGCACCGCCCCCTTGCGGCACCCGGTGAGCACCGCCCAGTCCCCGCCCGCCTCGTTGCCGAGCCGGTCCCAGTCGTACTCCGGCTTGCCCTTCTGCCCGCCCTTGAGCTGGGCCGCGGTGATCGTCCGGCACAGGCTCGCGTAGCCAGCGGAGTTGCGCGCCAGCACCAACAGGTGTGTGCCCTCCGGGTCGGCGATCCCGTTCTGCGGCGCGGAAAGCCCCAGGCTCAGCTCCGCGCCGAACACCGTGCGCACCCCCGCTTCCCTTGCCGCCTCGGCGAAGCGCACCGCCCCGTACATGCCGTCGTGGTCGGTGATCGCGATGGCGTCCAGCCCCAGCAGGGCCGCCTGCTCGACCAACTCCTCAGGGTGGCTCGCGCCGTCGAGGAAGCTGAAGTTGGAGTGGCAGTGCAGTTCCGCGTAGGGCACCCGCTCCGCACTGCTCGCGTCGTCCCTGGCGGGCCGCTCCCGCACCGACCTCGGCGCCTCGTAGCGCTCCCGGTGGCGGCCGAAGCCCGGTGCGTCCCCGCCGTCCCCGGTGACCGGCTTGCCCTCCAGTGCTCGCCGCAGCTCCTTCCAGCGCACCGGCGGGTTGTTCCAGCCCACAGACCCTCCATAATCGAACCTGTGTTCGAGTGTGCACTATGGACGTTTGAGCCGTCAACAAGTTGCCGCGAGCCGCGCCAGACCTGGACGACCACAAGTGATGTGACTGATCACGATGGTTGGCCCTTTTTCAAGATCTTTGGCCTGTCCTGCTCACCGGCAGGATCGGATCGTCACTGACTTGGGTTGCGCTACTTCGGCCGCGTGGGTGGCGCTGGCACGCACCGATGATCAGCCTCGGTCGATCGCCGTAGCCAGGAACGTGGCGTAGAGGTGGAGATAGCCGATGAGATCACGGTAGAGCGCCCCGATCTCGCCGTCGGCCTGGGCTTTTCGGAGCAGGTCGCGAGCATGCTGTTCGCGCTGAAGCCGAGTCTGCTGATCGTCCCGGATGTGTGGGGGCGCGGTCAGATCGCCGCAGGTTACCTCACGCCAGATGAGCACCGAGGCGGCGCGCTGAAGATCGAATTCCCAGCCGACTGTGATGGGGACATCGTCGTGCTGTGACTGTAGGACCAGGGCCAGCCTGCGTAGGTCCATCTCGGGCATGAACCAGGTCGACAGCACCTCACGGCGCCGTTGGTAGTCGATCAGCCTCTGGCAGGCGTCCAGATCATCGGCGATCGCATCGATCCCGGCCATGAGCACCTCGAGGTCAGCGGGCCGAGACCGCAACACCCGCAGGTCGTGGCGGTCGGACCGTTGCCATACTGCGGTGAGCCCGAGCATGCCGGCGGCAGCCTGCCGGCCGCAGTGCTCGGCCTGGACGGCCAGCGAAACCGCCACGATCCGCCCCAAGACCTCCGGGGCCATTCCCAGCGGGGCAGGGAAATGCCGCTCGACCCAGGCGGTGGGCTGTTGCGGAATGTGCCGGCTGGTGAAGCGATGCACCTTACGTGGCAGCCGCGTCAGAGGCGAGGGCGCCCTGCTAGCGCGCGGCCGGGCTGGGGTGATCGCGGCCCGCACCGCAGTGGAGGTATGCGGTAGGCAGGCCCGAAAGAAGGCGTGCCAGCCCGGTCGTGTGCGCGCCTGGTCGAGCATGCCTTGTAGCCAGTCAGACGCGGTGGTCGGGTCCTGCGCGAGGATGTGGTCGGCCAGACCGACGAGCCGGGCGCAGGCGCCGGTGTCCACCGGTGGTCCCCCGTGTAGCGTCATGTCCTTGGTGTGCCGGCCATTGCTCGTTGTCCTAGCGAGGTCGTGTTGCTGGCGCACGTGGTCGTCGATCACCTCGGTGGTCAACCATGCCGGCGCACTCTGCCCGGCGGCGGGCCAAGAGGCACGAATCAGGCCGATCGCCAGCCGCAGGTCCAGGAAGTACTGTCCAGCCTCGACGAGCTGCCCCAGACAGCGGGCCTGCTGCGGGCCGAGCAGCAGGCAGGTCATACGGTGTTGGATGGCCAGCAGATGCTTTAGTTCGTTGGCGGCGATCGTGCCGGTGGGTCCGTTGGTCGGGTTGACCCGGTCCAGCCGTGCGCCACACGGCCGCGCCCGGTCGCGACGACTTGACCGGCCGCGCGCGGACAGAGGCGCACGGCACTGCGCGGGATGTAGACCAACGCGCTGGTCGTAGGCAAGGAACAGCGTGGACGGCCGCGCGCTGGACTGGGCGGGCCTGTGGCATCGGGGGCACTCGTGCTCCAGCAGGCACCGGTGGGTGGTGCAGGCGAAGACCGGGGCCAGCCGCCACAGCCGTTGCCAGGCACCGCCGTGGGCCTGTTGGATCGCGCTGCCATCCCCGGCCAGACATCGTGGGCAGTAGCGGGTCGACTGAGTCAGCACCCATCGTGTCATCCCCCGCACCCCGTGGGCCTGGCGGCGCAGCAGCCGTTCCTCAGTCAGATCCAGAGCCGGGTAACGGGGCCCGAGACTGCCCAAGCACAACTCGGCGGTCTCGCTCGCGCTCACCCGGGTGCGGTGGGCGAACTCGGCGGCGGCCGAAGGGGGAAGTCCCAGCAAGTACTCGAACGGGACCGGCTTGTTCCCCGGCTTTAGCCCGGTTAACACCGCGACCCGGCTGGGTGACAGGTCCAGCCGGTGCGCCAGACGCAGCAGGAATCCGGGCAGGTGTTCTTGTGGGAGCGGGGTCAGACTGCGCGGTAGGACGCCACGCGATGAGCTCACCGTGCTGGTCACGGCGTGGCGCCGCTGGCGGTGGGGCCATGGTCATCGAAGACGGTGCTGCGCCTACGCTTGCGCTTCGAGCCGGTGACCGTCCCGCGCGTGCGCGTGGGTTGAGCCGGGACGGTCGGGACCTCGCCGGCGTCAGGATCTCGGCCCGGTGCCGAGGTGAGGTCGATGGCGATGCTGTCTAACACGGTTTGGGTCAGGCGTTCTTCGCCAGTCGCGATGGCTTCCCGGCAGCCGTCCTCGACCAGGCGTTCCAGCAGGCCGACGACGCCGTCGGTGCGGCGGTAGAGGTATTCGGGCATGGTGCCGTCGGTGAGCATGCCCGGTGGCGCCTTCAGCAACCGCAGATGCTGTTCGAGACCGGCGAGGTGTGAGGTCCAGGCGGTGATGTGTTGTGGGGTGTCGTAGCGGAACCGGTCGAGTTCGATCAGATCGAACCGGCGTTCGGTCTGGGTGGGCTCCAGCCCGAAGGTCTTGGCCCGTGTGGACGTGGGCAGGATCCATTGTCCGGTGCGGGGATCGTGGCGGCCTTCACGTAGTAGGCCGGAGCCAGGGATGTCCACGCCGATGAGCACGAGGGTGACGTGCATGTTCATGAACGCCCGGATCAGATCCAGGGTGTCCTGGTCGTCGGCGCGGTGCATGCGCAGCCGGGTGATGTCGTCCAGCAGTAGCGCCTTGCTGCCGTGGTCGTGCAGTGAGTCGCGGACTTGGCGGACCAGGTCGGGCAGGTCCATGCGTCGCGTGTCGGCGCCGTAGAAGCTCAGGATCGCCTTGCAGGTGCTCTTCGGTTTCGCGGTGACCGGGGTCTGGACGTAGGCCACCGGCGCGTGCAGGTCCCTCGTGCCAGGCACGGCGTCGGGGTTGAGGTAGTGGTGTAGTTCCAGCCAGGCGTCCTCGAACGCGGCGGCGACCTCGCAGGCGGTCTCGGTTTTCCCCTGATAGCCACCGCCGGTGATCATGACGCCCGCGCGGGTCGTCGGCTTGTGTTTGACGGCGTTGGACTCGATCCGGCCACGCATCAGCTTGGCGACCGCCTGACTCATAGGGGTCTGCTGCAGCGGCAGGTTCGCGTGCGTGGCGGTGCGGTGCAGGTCGTGCAGCATCCGCTGGCGTGGACTCAACATTCGCCAGGTGGCCAGGCCCAGTCGGGGCGCTGGGACGAACGCGGTGCGGGTCGCGCGCCACTGTTCCCAGCCGGCCAGCGTTTCCCGGATTGGTGGAGGGCCGGGAAGTACGAATGGCACCGTGGTGTCTGTCGGGTCCTGTGTCGTCATCGCTCCTCCTGTCCGTGCTCCCGCAGGTCCTGCGCGTCGTCCTCGGCTGGTAGTCGGAACGCGCTGTCGCGGCGCAGGGCCTCCCCGAGCAGAGGGGGAGGCGTCGGCTGAGACGGGACAGCGGCTTCCCGTCGCCTGCGCCGTTCCTCGTCAATGGCATGTGCGGTTTGCCGCGCCCGGTCCGGCCAGCTCGGAGTCACGACCGTGCCGCCCACTGGGCTGTCCTTGGTTACCGATGCCTCGGGAGCGTGAGGGCGGTCGGCGGCGGCAGCCTCGCCCTGGGCGATCTCTCGGGCGTGTTCGGTGCGTTTCTGCTTGGGCATTTGGGTCGGCCACGACTCAACAGGGATGTGACCACCGATCAACTGCAGCAATAGTGGCAACAGTTCGGCATCGGACTGTGGCTTCAATCCCGCTTTCCGTGCCGCGTGAAGCAGTTCGTTCACGCGGGCGTCACCGAACGAGGGCACCTCGGTGTCGGCGGGCAGCCCCCTCCAGCGCAGGGTCCGCCATTCGTGGGTGCGTGGGTCTTGGAAAAACGTGTAGCGCCGGTCGCGGGGATCGCGTCGGACCACCCACTTGCCCTTGTGACGGCCGCCGCGCGCCGAAGGCCCGTGGCGGTAGTCGTCCAGCCCATCGCCGTCGTACCAGAGGCCACGGATCTTCACCCCGCGATCGCCCTGGATCTTCACGTGGTGGACGGGAAGCAGTTCGTAGTACAACTCTGGAACGGGAATCTCCAGGGCGAATCCGCCCTGGGCCATCGCGGCGGTGAACAAGGTGTTCGGGCTGTTGTCCCCGCCGGGATCCCAGGCGGGGGCATGCTCACCGAGCGCCCTGTTTTGCCAAATACGGACCACCCAGGTGGCGATCAGGTGCTCCATCTCGGAGATGGTTAGCACCGCGTCAGTCTCCGGGTCCGCGCCGCGGTCGGCGATATCAACGCCTTGGTAGCCAAGCAGATTCTCGAACAGCAGGCTCTGGATCGCGGCGAAGGCCCGCTCGACGGCCTGCTTGTCGGTCGGGCGCAGCACGCGGGCGGGCAGGATGTTGGCGCCGATCACTCGCTGCACCTCGACGAGGTGATGGTTTTTGTAGACCGCCCCGTGATCAGTCGTCACGATCTCGGGCGTGAAGAACGGTAGTGCCGCAACCCGGTGGCCAGCGAAGTCCGCGACGACGGTGGCAGGGATGCCTGGGTAGGGCCATTCCAGTTCGTCCCCCCAGTCGTCCCGCAGCGGCAGCGGCATCATCACGTCCCGCAGCAGCATGGCCACATCGACCGAGGTGTCGCTGACCAAGGTGAGCCGGAACGCGACCAGCGAGTGCGTGTAGACGTCCAAGGCGAGTGTCAGATGGACGGAGACCGGGTCGCCGAACACCGTCTCGCGGACCTTCACCGGCAACAGGGTGGTGTCCAGTGCGACGACCTGGCCGGGGCGGTGCACCACGACGTGTCCGCCCGTCGCCTTGGTCGCGGCGGCCGACCGCGCATAGCGCTGCCGCGCTCCTCCGGGACCAAACCACTCGATCCATACGCGACGCAAGGTCGGATAGCTGGGAACTGTGACGTCGGGACCGTGGACCTCCCAGACATACTGGTGGATCAGACGTTCCTTCGTCTTCATGCTGACCCGAGCACGGTGCAGGGTTTCCTGATGGACGGCGTAGATCGCCTCCCGTACCTGCTCAGTGACGCTAGGGCGCCCGCCGCCTCGCCGCAGCCAACTGCCGTTGACGCAAGCGATCATGCCGTAGCGGCGGCAGGCCGATCCGAGACGCTTCAGTGTTCGCTCGCTGATCTGTGCGAATCCGATAGCTCGTGCCTCGTCAGGGCCGAGTGCCTTCATCTCGGCCACCTTGGCCAGCCTGCGTTCGGTGAGTGTGGTGTGGCTGGGGTCGTACTGCGGGCGAGGTTCTCCGGGCTGTGCCTTGTGGGGATCACCGCTGCGGAACCCTGTCTCAGCTTCCTGCACGTGGGCGAACCGGAGACGTACCAACTCCAACTGCGCTGATGTCAGGTCTGTCAGGGTGGCGGGCTGACGACCCCGACTGGTCGCCGGCAACGCGGGCGAGAGAGTCGAGGACCGAACTCCGGGATGGTTGACCAGCACCCGGACGGTCGTCTTCATCCGCTCGTCATCGCCGCGTCCCAGCAACACCTCCCCCAGATGGGGTCGAAACGACTCGACCCGCCACTCCACGCCGTCAAGTACCACGACAGCGCCCGGTGACAGGTCCAGCGGCCGAGCCGGCGCACTCACCGAACTCTCCCGTTGGTTAATGGATGTACCAGGGTCCGGTCCGTCAATGGTTCTGCAAGGTCGATGCTCAACCGCCGGTGCCACACCAGATGTAACGCATACGCTCGCGCCATCACCGGCACTCGGGTGGACGCCACCAACTCGCCGAAGGGCAGCGGGTCGGCCGCGACCGTGGCGAGCAACTCGTCCTGCAATCGCAGGCGGTCGGTGAGCGGCCGGCGTTGTGAGGACACCGTGTCCAGCGTGGTCATCACATGCGGCAGCCACCCGGTGATGACCAGGTAGCGCCACCCGCACGCCAGCCCGGCCTCCTCGGTCGCGGCGAACCGCACCCGGTCATCGGGCTTGACCCTGTTCGCCGGTCGGACGTCGATCAACAGCATTCCGCTGTGGGTGGAAGCGAGGAAGTCAGGTGTGTGCTCCCGCCAGCCCGACGTGGTGCGGAACCGTAGCCGGAACGGCTGGGAGAACACCTCGATCAGATCACCAGCGAAGTCCAGGGCCAGCAACAGCTTCTGCTCGGCCATGCTCTCGAAACCGTGGTGACGGCCGGTACTCACCATGTACTGCAAGCCGGGCCGATGATGCTGCGTGGTACGCCATGAGAACCGCCGCACCGGCTCGCAACCGCCTGGCCTCATTGAACCAAGATCACGGACCGGTGCTACAACCTCCGCGCCGGAGAACTTCCACAGCGACGTCCAGTGTTTCGACCAACCGGGCTCCAGGACCAGAGGCTCCTGGGCCTCCGGACCAACGTCGAAGGGCACACGAAGATCCTTCACGCCGCAGCAATGTGACATGAGCTGGCGAGCAGCCGCTGATCCACCGCGAGGTGCCACACCGCCATGACTACACCCGCCAGTAGTGTCCGGGGTCACATCGACGATAGGGCCAGTCTGCTCGGCGTGTCACGCGCTCGGGGCCAACTCAGCTGACCAGTCGTTCCTACGGGCCAATCACAGTGATTACTTCGGGCCAAACTGTGTGATCAGACTGGCTGAAGGGCCACGAGGAGACGTCGCAACGGGTCAAGCATCGTGATCAGTCACAAGTGATCACCGGTCGGCACTGGTGACACTCCCCACCAAGCCAGTACTTGCCCAGAAGGAAAGTAGCGAGGTACTTTCCTCTCGGAAAAGTGATTTTGGCAAGGCAAGGAGACGGTCGTGGTCGAGCACCCCTCCGCCGAAGAGGCGGCACGCGCCCTGCGGGATGTCGACCGCCGCAGGGATCAGGCGCTGGGTTCCCTGCACGGGGCGAAGTGGGTGGACCTGACCTTCGCCCTCGTGATCTTCCTGTGCCTGGCCTCGACGGACTTCCTGCCGAGTGCCGCCGGGTGGAGCGGCCTGACGATGGCCGTGCTGGCCCTCGGCTACGGACTGCTGCTGCGCACCCGTCGGGGCGCGGCGTGGCTGGGTCACAGCGCGCGGGTGGACAGGTCGGCGATCCCACCCAGGTTCGTGCTTGGTGTCTGGCTGGTCTTCGTCGCGGTGTGCGCGGCGATGTTCGCGGTGCGGCCGCTGCACGTGCAGATCCCCTACGGGAGCACGATCATGGGCGCGGTGCTGGCGATCGTGCTGGTCGTGTTCGGGCAACACCTGCGGCGAGGCTTGGCCGCACTGGTCCGGCGCAGCCGCTCAGGAGGCGCGGCAGATGGCCACGCCTGACCTGGATCCACTCCTGCTGGACCCCACCCGGCTGTCCATCGTGGCACTGTTGGCCAGCACCGAGTGGGCCGAGTTCAGGTGGGTCCGCGACCTGGTCGGGCTGTCGGACTCCGCGCTGTCAAAGCAGATCACGAACCTGGCCAACCCGGGATACGTGGAAGTCAAGAAGGGGTACGTGGGCAAACGCCCGCGAACTTGGCTCAACCTCAGCGATTCCGGGCACCAGGCGCTGCGCGCCCACGTCGCGGCCCTGAACCAGATCGTGGAGCAGTCACAACGGGCGGGCAGCACGCACCGCGCGGAGGAACCGAGCGCCTAACCGGCCCAGCCACGCCGTCCGCCATCGGCTCAGCCGACAGCGGGGCCGCGGGTGACGGCGAACTCGCGCACGGCGTCGGCGACGGCCGGGGAGTCATTGCGCAGGATCTTGCTGTGGTTGCTCGCGACCTTCGCGCTCACCTTGAGGTTCGGGTTGCTGGCGAGCAGCGGATCGAGCACGGTCCGCCCCTGTTCCATCTCCCCGTCCTTGCTCCCGAGGCTGTCACCCGTGGCCAGCACGAACCGGACCGGGCAGGTCAGGCGGTCGAGGACCGGCACGCTGGCGGCGGCGATCTCGTTGCACTCGATGTTGACCTCGGCGTGCTGATCGGCGGTCATCCGCGCGGCCAGGCCCAGCCGGCTGGCAATCGGAAACAGCCACCGCATCCGGCGGAACAGCTTCCGGATCCGCTCCCGGCCGGCCTCGCCGGTCAGACCGACCGGAAAGGCGTCCACGGTCACCACCCCCAGGACGCGGTCCGGATTCCGGTCGGCCCAGTGCCACCCCAGTATCCCCCCGTAGGACCAACCCACCAGCAGCGGCCGGTCCACGCCTCGCGCCGTGAGGACGGCGTCCAGGTCCCGGATACACGCCTCGAACGAATAGTCCGCCGAGCGCTTCGACTTGCCGCGGGCGCGCTGGTCGTAGGTGATGTGCCGGTAACCGCTGCCGAGGTCGGCAATCACGCGCTTCCAGTGCGACTGGTCGGCATAGGCACCATTGAGGTAGACCACGGGACGGCCGGGGCCGCCGGTGTCGCTCACGTACAGCGCGGTGTCCTCGACCGACAGCATGCCGGTCCAGGCGGATTGTTTGCTGGTCATGGCTTTTCCTTTCTTCATGTCGCCGTACGAGATGTGGACTCGACTCCGGGTCGCCGGTACTCGGTGACGCAGGCGCGTGCGGCGCTCCAGGGCGCCGTTCGATTCCGGTACCGCGGCTGGCAGGTCCGGAGCTTGCGGTCCTGGGTACGGGAGAAAGACGAGCTTGCCGCACTTTCCTGGGCTGGCCAGCCGCTTATCCGCAGCGGCGCGTCGATGAGCGGCGGGCCGTGTCATGAAGGTGCCGTTCAGGACACTGGATGTCCCAAACGGCACCTTCATGGCACCGCAGCCTCGGCCCGGACCGGATACCAGGTCAACGATGCGCGACGTGCCGCTAGACTTCGGGGTGGCAGTTCAACCGTGCTCTGCTGTAGCGGACGCGGCCTCGGGAGGGTGTTCCAGCACCCTCTCGAGGGTCCGTCCAATGGGACGGCGCCTACTCGCAGAAGACACGCACGGTGCCATCGGCCTGGTCAACCTCCACGGTCAGCTCGTCGAGCTGGTCCACGAACTCCTCGAGCTGTTCGGGCTTGAGCTGGGTCAGGTCGAACGGCAGGCCCGACTCGTTCAGCTCGGCATTGACCTTGTCCAGTGCCCGCGGCGGGATCAGGGCCGCCAGCTTCACTCCGGCCCGCAGCAGTTGCAGCGGTACCCGCACGTTGACCCGCGTCGGCTCGCCGTCCTCCAGGGTGTCCACCACCACCCGCAGGTACTTCGCCCTGCCCTTCGGTCGGGCCTCGAGACTCGACGGCGCCGCTGGCTGGTCCCGTTCGAGCGCGGCGATGAGCCGCTCCGCCTCCGCTGCGGTGATCTTGCCCTCGGCCAGCATGTCGAGGACGTCCTTGCGCTGTTCGTTCATCGGAACCTCTCCTATCGGATAGTGACGAGCACAGCCGCACGACCCTGCTCGATGTCGAACCTGGTGCCGGGCAACGCGGAAATGACGCGCCAACCGGTGCCCAGTGCCCGCACCACGCTGACGCGGTACACGAGGCAGACCACGGCCGCCGCCAGTACGGCCAGGACCACGACCGGTGAGAACACGAGCACTACGGGCAGTACCGGGACCCAGATCCGGATGGGACGGCCGTCCGGGCGCGCGACCCGTACGGTCAACAACTGCGGCATCACGTCCGACCCTCCAGTTCGGACAGTGCCTGCTGTGTGGTGATCTCGCCGCGTCGCAACCGATCGATGACCTCGGCCCGCGAGGGCGCCGGATCGGTCTCGACGAACTCGAGCATCTGCGTGATCCGGTTCAGTCGCGATTTGATCGTCGGGTAGCTCACCCCGAAGATCCGCTCCATCTCCTTGATGGAGCCGTGGCACCGCACGAACGCCGTGACGAAGACCTGGTCCGCGACGGTGAGCTGAGCCAGTTGCGGTAGCTCGAACTCGCCCTCGATCGCGACGCCGTTGCCGGCCAGGCGCACCCGCTCAACGACGAACGGCTGGCCCTGGGTCAGGTTCGTGAGTTCCTGCCAGTCCATCGCCCGCTCTGTCATATCTCAAGTATGACCCTGAGCATCCTCAATTTTCAAGAAGTCGATCTTAACTTTCTTAAGTTCGCACGTCGCGCCGCCGGTCACCACCCAGATCGAGCAAAATGTACCTACTAGTATGTACGGATCAGGCCGACCCATCGAGCACACGGAGAACCGCTGACATGCCACTTGTCCGAGTTGACGCGCTGAGGGCCACCGGCGAACGGCTCGACGCGCTGGGCCGCGCCGTGCACGACGCCCTGGTCGAGACGATCGGCATCCCGCCCGACGACCGGTTCCAGATCCTGACCGGTCACGACGGCACCAGCAGCACACTGCGCTTCGACAACTACCTCGGCGTGCACCGCGACGAGGGCATCGTGTACGTCGCGATCACGATGCGCGCCGGCCGCACGACCGCGCAGAAGCAGGCGCTGTACCGGCGGATCGCCGAACTCGCCCAGGAGTACGCGGGGACCGAGCCTCGCAACGTGTTCGTCACCCTGACCGAGAACGAGTCGGCCGACTGGTCGCTCGGCAACGGGGTGGCGCAGTACGTCCTGTGAGGGCGGCGATCACGGGCCGGTGCCGACAGCGGCGGACCACTCGACCAGTGGCGGGCGCACCGCGGCGCACAGCGGGTGCCCCTTGGCGTCGGTGAGCCGCAGGCGGGCGACGAGCTGTCCGGACCGCGCGGCGGCACGCACGAGGTCCGGGTCGACGGCGTCGAGCATCAGCTTCGCCCTGCGGAACAGGACGAAGGTGCCAGCCTCGTCCACGGTGCCCCAGGACAGGTAGATGAACCGGCCGCCAGGTCGACCTTGCACGTACGGGCCCGTGATGTCGACGCCCGCCGAGTTGGCGGTCGCGACGCAGTCCACGACCCAGGTGGCCGAGGGTGCGTCGCCGGTGTGGAGTTCGAGCAGTTCCCCCGGCCGGTTCCGCCGCTGGACGCCGACGTGGATGTTGCTGTAGCCGGGAAAGCCGGGGGCGGCGGGGCAGGTGCGCCCCGGCAGGTCGGAGGCTTCGATTCGGATCTGCACACGACCAGGATGGGGCCTGTGCGCGGGCGTCGCGCCAGCGGCCGGTGCGGTACTAGCGGCGCAGGTGGCGGCTGAGGTCACCGAGCAGGTCGACGCGGGCCTCCCGCTGCACGAAGAACCACTGCCCATCACGAACGCGGAAGCGGTCACGGTAGCGGCCGCTGGCGATGGTCTGCAGCGGGAAGTCGGGAAGTGCTTGCAGGACGGTGAAGTACGAGCGGGCTGAGGCCGTGCCCGCCTGCTCGTCCACCTCGATGATCAGGTTTGTGGTGACGTGCTTGGTCCGCGGTGTGCCGTCCCCGTAGCGGATCACGGTGTCTTCGAACATCTTCCGGATCGCGTCCCGGCCGCGCACCGGTTCGCCGCTGCCGGTGAACGTGGCCTCGGCGAGCAACTCGCCAAGACCGGCGAAGTCCCCGTCGTCCACGAGTTCCGCGTAGGTGGCGATCAGGTTTGCGATGGGTGTGGACACACCTCAGTGTGCCACGGATCCCCTAGGGTCACACGGGTGACCGAGCCCGCATTCCTTGACGCCATCAGGAAGTCCTACGACACCGTTGCCGAGGCCTACGTAGAACTCGTCGTGCCCCCCGCGGGCATGGACCCGCTGTCCCGCGCGATGCTGGCCGCGTTCGCCGAACTCGTGCGGACCGCCGACCTCGGGCCGGTCGCGGACCTGGGCTGCGGCCCCGGCCGGATCACGGCACACCTGACCGCACTGGGCCTGTCCGCGTTCGGTATCGACCTGTCACCGAGGATGATCGAACTCGCCCAGCAGGCCCACCCGGACCTGCGGTTCACCGTGGGCTCAACGACCGCGCTAGACCTCAGCGACGGTGAACTCGGCGGCATCCTGGCCTGGTACTCGACCCACCACACGCCGCCCGAGCACCTGCCGACCGTGTTCGCCGAGTTCCACCGCACGCTCGCACCTGGCGGGCACCTGCTGCTGGGCAGCCATATCGGGAACTACGAGATCCGGCGCCCCACCGAGGGGTACGGCGGTCACCCGGTGTCGTTCGAGTCCCATCTGCTGCCCGCGGACCGCATCGCCGAATTGCTGTCCGCGGCAGGCTTCCACGTGACCGCTCGCCTGGTGCAGGAGGACGAGGACAGGCCGGGGCGCGAGGGAATCGCGGTCGTGGCCCGCAAACCGCGGGATTAGAGTCGCCGGTCATGGAACGGATCGGCCCGCCCCTGACCGCGGGCGAACGCGAGACGCTGCGCGGTTTCCTGGACTACCACCGCGCGACCCTGGCCATGAAGTGCGAGGGCCTGTCCGAGGAGGACCTGCGGCGCCAGGCCTCGCCCCCGTCCACGCTCTCGCTGCTGGGACTGGTGCGGCACATGGCCGAGGTGGAGCGGGCCTGGTTCCGCCGGGTGATCAACGCCGAGGACGTGCCCCTGGTGTGGTCGGACTCCGGCGACTACCAGGTGGCCTACGACGCCAGCGCGGCCACCAGGTCCACGGCCTTCGAGGCCTGGCAGGCGGAGGTCGAGCAGTCACGGCGGATCGAGGCGCGAGCGGAGTCGCTGGACGTGACCGGGGTGAACCGCAAGTCGGGCGAGGAGGTCTCGCTGCGGTTGGTGATGCTGCACATGATGCACGAGTACGCCAGGCACAACGGTCACGCCGACTTCCTGCGCGAGGCGATCGACGGGGTCACCGGGGCCTGAAGAAATTTTTTCGGAGCTGTGTCGATCCGGGCGGCGGCCGTTCGTGTAGGGGGTGAGAATCCGGCACAGCAAGCCCGAGGAGGCACACCGTGCAGCAGTACCTGCTCAGCATCTACCAGCCCGACGGCCCCACCCCGCCGCCCGAGTTCCTGGAGCCGATCATGCGGAACGTGGCGGCGGTGAACGAGGAGATGCAGGCCGCGGGCGCCTGGGTCTTCACCGCGGGCCTGCACGAGCCGAGCACCGCCACCGTGCTGCGGCTCAAGGACGAGGACGTGCTCACCACCGACGGCCCGTACGTGGAGGGCAAGGAGCACATCGGCGGCTTCACCGTCATCCAGGCGCCCGACCTGGACGCCGCGCTGGAGTGGGGCGGCAAGCTCGCCCGCGCCATCACCCTGCCGATCGAGGTCCGGCCGCTGCGGGACGGGACCTGCGGCGGGTGAGCACCGACCCCGCGGCGGTCGAGCGCGTGTTCCGCGAGGAGCACGGCAGGACCGTCGCCGTGCTGGTCCGCGTCCTCGGCGACATCGAGCTCGCCGAGGACGCGGTCCAGGAGGCCTTCGCCGCCGCCCTGCTCAAGTGGCCCGCCGAGGGGCTGCCGCCGAGCCCGGCGGGCTGGCTGATCACCACGGCCCGCAACAAGGCGCTGGACCGGCTGCGCAGGGAGTCCACCCGCGCGGACCGGCACGCCCAGGCCGAACTGCTGTACGCCCGCGAGCAACCGGCCGAGGAGGGACCCGTGCGCGACGACCGGCTGCGGCTGATCTTCACCTGCTGCCACCCCGCGCTGGCGCCCGGCGCCCGGGTCGCGCTGACCCTGCGCCTGCTCGGCGGGCTGAGCACGGCGGAGATCGCGCGGGCGTTCCTGGTACCGGAACCCACGATGGGGCAACGGCTCGTGCGGGCCAAGGGCAAGATCCGCGACGCGCGCATCCCCTACCGGGTGCCCGGCGAGGCCGAGCTGCCCGACCGGCTTCGCGCCGTGCTAGCCGTGGTCTACCTGGTCTTCACCGAGGGGCACACGGCCAGTTCCGGCGCGGAGCCGGTGCGCGAGGAGCTCTGCGCGGAGGCGATCCGGCTCGGCAGGCTGCTCGCCGAGCTGATGCCCGACGAGCCCGAGGTCCTGGGGCTGCTCGCGCTGATGCTGCTCGTCCAGTCGCGGCGGCCCGCACGGGTCACCGCCGACGGGGAGCTGGTGCTGCTGGCCGACCAGGACCGCGGGCGGTGGGACCGCGCGCTGATCGAGGAGGGCCAGCGGTTGGTGCGGCGCTGCCTGCGGCGTGACCGGCCGGGGCCGTACCAGGTCCAGGCCGCGATCAACGCCGTGCACAGCGACGCGACCACCGCTGCGGCGACCGACTGGGGGCAGATCGTGCGGCTCTACGACCACCTCATGGCGCTGGCGCCGACTCCCGTGGTGGCGCTCAACCGGGCCGTCGCCGTGGCGGAGGTGGACGGCCCGGCCGCTGCGCTGTCTATTGTGGACAGTCTGGAACTGGACCGCTACCACCTGTGGCACGCGGTGCGCGCGGACCTGCTGCGGCGCATGGGTCGTGCCGAGGAGGCGATCACCGCGTACGGGGCGGCGGCGTCCCGCACCGAGAACCCGGCAGAGCGGGCGCTGCTGGGTAACCGGGTGGCGCTGCTGCGCGCGGGTGACACGATGGGGGCGTGAGCGAACTCCTCGTCGACACCAACCCCCTGCCCGCGGGAATCAGCGGCAGGCTGCGCGACCAGCTGACCTTCCTGATCGAGGTGGACCGGCTCAAGACGGTGCTGCGGCAGTCCCCGCTGGCCGCCGCACCGCGCCGGGAGAACGACGCCGAGCACTCCTGGCACCTGGCCATGGCCGTCGTGGTGCTCGCCGAGCACGCCGACGAGCCGGTGGACGTCGGGCGCACCGTGCAGCTCGTGCTGGTGCACGACCTCGTGGAGATCTACGCGGGCGACACCCCGCTGTACGACCTGGCCGCGCGGGAGAGCCAGCAGGAGCGCGAGGAGGCGGCAGCGGCCCGGCTGTTCGCCCTGCTGCCCGCCGACCAGTCGCAGCGGATGCGCGAGCTGTGGGACGAGTTCGAGGCGCGGCGCACCCCGGAGGCGCGCTTCGCCAAGGCCATGGACCGGCTGCTGCCGGTGCTGCACAACTGGATGGCGCGCGGCGGCACCTGGCTGGCCTTCGACGCCAGCGCGGACCACGTGCGCGAGCACACGTCCTCGATCAACGAGGCCTCGACCGCACTCGGTACCGCCCGCGACCACGTGATCGCCGAGGCCCAACGCCAAGGCTGGACCGCAGGCTGACCACGAGTCCCGCCCTGGGACCCGCGAGTCCCGCCCTGAGGCGCGCGAGTTCCGGCCTGAGGTGCGCGAGTCCCGCTCTCCCGCACGCGAGTCCCGCCCTGGGGCCCGCGAGTCCCGGCCTCCCGGACTAGTCGAGCCACTCCTCGGAGCGCCGGGGCAGCGGGATCAGCGCCTGCTGCCCGAACTCACGCGCCGACCACGGTGGCAGCACGGAGCGGCGGACGGGCCAGCTCGGCTCGCCGAACCAGGACTCGTCGGCCGGTCCGTGGAACTCCCCGGAGGAGTGGTTTTCGTGCATGGTCAGTCGTAGATCCCTTCCACCGTCCACCGCTTGTCCTCGCGGACCAGCAGCAGCGCGGTCTGTTCCGCATCGTCGAGCACCACCTGGAGCCGGGACCTGCGTCGTTCCCGCTCCCACCACCGCTCCTCCGCCGACCAGGGCCCGGCCCAGGCCAGCACCGCCCTCGGCGGTCCACCGCCGAGCACCACCTGTGCGGGCGCCCCGGTCAGCACGTGCCGACCGGTCACGCCGACCGGGGCCGCCGAGTCGTCCAGCACCTCGACGGCCACCGGTTCGGCGGGCACGGTCGCCGGGGACGGGGCGGGCAGCCGGCCCGGCCAGGGCGCGTCCGGGTCGGCCGAGGGCAGCCGCTGCTCGCCCCACGGCACGGCCCGCACCCGGTCCGAGGGGCCGCGTCCGCCACCGAGCACGCCGGTGAACACCCCCTCGGGGCCGAGCAGCCCCTGCACCCTGACCAACGCCCTGCCCGCCCGTTCCGCCCCGGTTCCCGGGTCCTCCGCGCCGCCGTGCCACAGCCCCAGCTGCAACGCGGTGGCGTCCACCACCTCCTCGGGCACCAGCCACAGCCGCACCAGCCCCGCCGTCGGCCGGTCCTCGGCCCGCAGCCACCCGTCGAGCTGCCAGCGCACCCGGTCCGCGATGCCGGTCGGGGTGAGCGGTTCGGCGCACCGCCACACCCGCCCCAACTCCTCACCGTGCTCGGTCCTCGCGTGCACACCCAGCCGGGTGCAGGCCAGCCCCACCGCGGCGAGCTTGTCGTGCAGCGACTCCGCGAGAGCCCGCGCCGCGAAGGCCGCGGCGTCCACGCGGTCTAGCGGTGGATCGGGCGTTTGCGTTACGCCCAGGTCATCCGGCGGCCGCCTCCTGGACGGCGGGCGTTCCTCCGCACCGCGGGCCAGCCGGTGCGCGCACACCCCGTCCGCGCCGAACCGGGAGGCCACGTCGCGCTCGGTCAGCGCCGCGAAGGCGCCCAGTGTGCGCAGGCCCAGCCTGCGCAGCAGGTCCACCAGCGCGGCCCGCTCCGGCCCACGGCGCTCGGCGGGCTGGTCCAGTTCGGCGATGCCCAGCGGGGCCAGGAACTCGGCGCTGCCGCCCGCGGGCACCACCAGGCCGGTGCGCGCGGCCAAGGTCGCCGCGTACAGCCCGTCGGCGATGCCCACCTGGCACTCCACACCCTGCTCGCCGGCCACCTGGTCGATCAGTCGCTCGGCCACGGCCTGCTCCGAACCGAAGTAGCCGACCGGCCCGCGCACGGGCAGCGCCACCAGACCGGGCCGCACCACCTCGATGCCGGTGGCGAGCCTTTCCACCGCCGCGGCCACCGGCTCGAACACCCGGGCGTCACGCTCCAGGTCCTCCTCGAACACGACCAGCTCCGGGCAGCGCCCCTGCGCGGTGCGCCGCCGGTCCCCGCGCCGCACGCCCTCGGCCCTGGCCGCCGCGGAACAGGCCACCACCCGGTTCGCCGCGAACACCGCGGCGGGCACCTGCTGGTCCAGTCCCGCCGTGGACAGCGCGGCGGTCACCGGCCAGTCCGGGCACCAGACGACGAGCGTGCGCACGGTCATGGCAGCACCCTGCGCAGCTCGGCCTGGGTGGGCACGGGCAGGGCGATGCCGTCCTGGCCCGGTAGCACGAGCCGCACCTGGTTGCCCCGTGCGGCGGCGCCCCTGCCCCGTGAGCGCACCACGACCTCGCGCTGCCGCAGGTAGCCGTGGCCCTCGCCGAGCCCCGACCAGCGGCCCGTGCAGTCCAGTTCGAGATCGGCCCCCGGCCACTGGCCGAAGGGCACCAGCACGGCTCCCCGGTTGCGGGCCCGCGCGGACAGCCGCCGCGCGTCCGCCTCCCGCAGCTCGCCCGCCTGCCGCACGGCCACCAGGTCGAACCCGTCGAGCAGGGCCCCGGTCACCGCCAGCAGTTGCTCTCCCGGCTGTGGCACCAGCGCCAGCCGGTGCACCACGACCCCCAGTTCGGCGGCGGCCAGCAGGCCCAGGTCGGGCACGCCGACCACGGCGGCCCAGGATCCGTTCACCGTGGCCGCGGCCAGCAGCGCGAGCAGCAAGGTGGTGGACCCGCGCACCACCACCGTGCTGCCCCGCCGCAGGCCGCCCCACGGCAACAGGTCGGCCAGTCCGTCCAGGACCGGCAGCACCCGCCCCACCGTCTGGTCCGCTGGTGTCCTGGTCAGCTCGCTGAGCCTGCTCACCCCGTTGAGCGCGGCCAACGACGCCGTTGCCGACCTGGGCACCAGCCACCTCCTCCCACACTCGTGACCGCGCACGCACCCCTGCGCTGCGGCCCACCGTGGGGAAGACGGCGGTACCTCGAAGTGTCCGACCCCCGAGCCGTCCACTCCGTCTCGTTCGAAACTGTGTTCGAACCGATGGATCAAGTAGACACCATGGCGAACCGTCGCGTCAAGCCACTCGAAGGACTGACAGACACGCCTGTGGAGCGATCATCCAGACAACAAGAAGTGATCTGGCGCACACTGGAGGCAAGCCCGACGAACTGGTGGGAAGTGATCATGATGGAGCCCACGAAGCCGAGAACGGCTGAGGACTGGACCGATTCACTCATCCGGTACCGGCACCTCGCCGCCGAGGTGCTGGCCACGCACCAACGAGCCAATGCCCAGTGCGTCGTGTGCGGCCAGCAGTGGCCCTGCAAGGCCGCCTGCGCCGCCGAGTTCGTGCTGGAGCTGTAGCCCGGTGTCATGAAGGTGCCGTTCGAGACATCTAGTGTCTCGAACGGCACCTTCATGACGTGTGGGCTAGTGGGCGAAGTGGCGGGTGCCCGTCAGGTAGAGGGACACACCGGCGGCCTCGGCGGCGGCGATGACCTCGGCGTCACGGACCGAGCCACCGGGCTGCACCACGGCACGCACCCCGGCGTCCAGCAGCACCTGCAGGCCGTCCGGGAACGGGAAGAACGCGTCGGAGGCGGCCACCGAGCCCTTGGCGCGGTCACCGGCCCTGGCCACGGCGAGCCGGGCCGCGTCGACCCGGTTGACCTGGCCCATGCCCGCGCCCACCGTGGCGCCCTCGTGGGCGAGCAGGATGGCGTTGGACTTCACCGCGCGGCAGGCCCGCCAGGCGAAGCGCAGGTCGGCCAGGGTGGCCTCGTCCACGGCGGAGCCGGTGGCCAGGGTCCACTTGGCCGGGTCGTCACCCTCGGCCTCGATCGTGTCCACGGTCTGCACCAGCAGCCCACCGGAGACCGCGCGCATCTCGGTGCCGCCCCGCGTGGGCGGCTCCGCCACGAGGATGCGCACGTTCTTCTTGCGGGCCAGCACGTCCACGGCGCCGTCGGCGTAGGAGGGCGCGACGATCACCTCGGTGAAGATCTCCGCGACCTGCTCGGCCATCTGCACGGTGACCTCACGGTTGGCCGCGATCACCCCGCCGAACGCGCTCACCGGGTCGCAGGCGTGCGCGTTGCGGTGCGCCTGCGCGATGTCCCCGGACACGGCGATGCCGCACGGGTTGGCGTGCTTGATGATCGCCACGCAGGGCTGGTCGTGGTCGTGCGCGGCACGCCAGGCGGCGTCGGCGTCCACGTAGTTGTTGTAGGACATCTCCTTGCCGTGCAACTGCTCGGCGGTGGCCAGCCCGGCGGGGCCGTGGCCGGAGACGTACAGGGCGGCGCGCTGGTGCGGGTTCTCGCCGTAGCGCAGCACGTTGGCGCGCTGCCAGGTGGCGCCGACCCAGCCGGGGAAGCCGGTGCCCTGGTCATCGGCGGCCAGCGTGCTGCCGATCCAGGAGGCCACGGCCACGTCGTAGGAGGCGGTGTGCCGGTACGCGGCGGCGGCCAGGCCCTGCCGGTCGGCGAGGGTGAAGCCACCGGCCCGCACCGAGTCCAGCACCCACTCGTAACGGCTCGGGTCGACCACCACGGCCACGCTGGCGTGGTTCTTGGCGGCGGCGCGCACCATGGCGGGGCCGCCGATGTCGATCTGTTCCACGCACTCGTCGGGACCGGCCCCGGAGGCCACGGTCTTGGCGAACGGGTACAGGTTCACCACGAGCAGGTCGAACGGGGCGATGTCGAGCTGGCGCAACTGCTCGACGTGCTCGGGGTTGCGGGTGTCGGCGAGCAGGCCCGCGTGCACCCTCGGGTGCAGGGTCTTGACCCTGCCGTCCAGGGACTCGGGGAACCCGGTGACCTGCTCGACCGGGGTCACCGGGACACCGGCGTCGGCGAGCACCTTCGCGGTGCCCCCGGTGGAGACGATCTCCACGCCTGCCGCGTGCAGGCCGGTGGCCAGCTCCAGCAGCCCCGCCTTGTCCGAAACGCCGATCAGCGCACGGCGCACGGGACGTCGCGTGTCCACTCCTGCCTCGGTCACGGAATGCTCACCTTTCGTCCATCGATGGTGCAGCCCTGTCGGGCCAGTGCGGCGACCACGTCGATCAGCAGTCGCCGCTCCACGGTCTTGATCCGCTCGTGCAGCTGGTCCTCGTGCTCGCCCTCGGCCACGGTCACGGCCTCCTGGGCCAGGATCGGCCCGGTATCCACCCCGCCGTCCACCAGGTGCACGGTGCAGCCGGTGACCTTGACCCCGTAGGCCAGCGCGTCGCGGACCGCGTGTGCTCCGGGGAAGGCGGGCAGCAGCGCGGGGTGGGTGTTGACCACCTTGTCGAAGCGGTCCAGGAAGGACGGTCCGAGGATCTTCATGAAACCCGCCGAGACGACCAGGTCCGGCTCGTGCGCGGCGACGGCCTCGGCCAGCGCGGCGTCCCAGGCCGGGCGGTCGGCGTGGTCGCGCAGGCGCACGGTGAAGGTGGGCACGCCTGCGCGGTCGGCGCGGGCGAGCCCCTCGATCCCCTCGCGGTCCGCTCCGACGGCGACGACCTCGGCGGGATAGCCGGGGGTCGCGGCGGCGTCCAGCAGGGCCTGCAACAGGGTGCCGGAACCGGAGACGAGAACGACGACACGGGCTGGGTCGGGAGTGCTCAGGGTAATCTCCTGGCGAGCCGGGTCACGGGCGTGACCAGCGTAAGCGGTGCCCAGATGACCTCGCCCGCCAGGTCCCCGGCTACTCCTGGTCGCGGGGCCGCGCCGCGCCGGGCTGCTCGGGCCCGACCGCCGCCTCGGCGTCCTGCTCCGACTCCCGCTCGTAGGCCTCGAGCTCGGCGAGTTCCTCGTCCAACTCGTCCAGTTCCTCGCCGACGGGTTGCCCGTCCTGCTCGGCAACCAGGTCCTCGCCGTCGAGGTCCTCCTCTTCGAAGTCCTCGGAGCCCTCGATGCCTTCGAGGTCCTCGTAGTCCTCGGCCTCGTAGTCCTCTTCGTGGTCCCCGGCGTCCAGGTCCTCGGCGTCCTCCTCGGCGAACTCCCCCTCATCGGAGGGCACGTCCGCCGCGGACTCCTCGTCCTGCGCAACGGCTTCGTCCTCCGCGCCGTCCTCAGCGCCAACCACGGCCTCGGCCTCGGCTGGCGGCTCGGCGGTGGCCTCCTCGGTGACCGGCTCGGCCTTCGGACCGGCCAGCCAGGCCACGGGCAGCGCGGGCAGCAGCACCCAGCCGAAGGCCACGACACCGATCAGCCCGGCCGGGGCCGTGATCGGGCTGAACACCCCACCGCCCAGGCGGCCACCGGCCAGCGCGGCGAGCACGAAGAACACCCCGCCGACCACGGCGGCGGCGACCAGCACCGCGCGCATCCTGGTCAGCGGCCTGGGGGCGATGCGGCGGCACGCCCAGCCCAGGAACAGGCCGACCGCCAGCGGCACGGCGAGCGTCGCCAGCAGCAGGCGGCCCTGTCCGATCGGCATGGCGGCGAACAGCGGGACCGCGGGCACCTTGTCCAGGGTGAAGTGGAACGGGTTGACCGAGGCGCCGCCCATGGTGAAGCCGGGGCCCATGGCGAAGGCCAGGCTGGCGATGACGGCGTTGGGCAGGTAGCCCACGCACAGCAGCAGGATGCCCACGGCGCTGCCGAAGCTGGCGCCGGTCTTGGCGAAGACCTCGGCCAGCGTGGTCCAGTGCACGACCAGGCCGATGGTGAACAGGAAGGCGCCACCGGCGAACATGGCGAGCACACCCATGGCTCCGGCGCGCAGGCCGCGCACGACCACCGGGTCGACCCGGCTGAGCAGCACCTCGAGCAGGCAGCAGCGACGGGCGAGGCCGATCGTGGCGGCCAGGCCGGAGATCGCGCCGCAGCCGAAGAACGCCACGGCGGGCGCGGCGGTGACGGGGCTGCCGCCCAGCAGCAGGGCGACGGTCACGCCGACCACGGCGTGCGCGCCCGCGACCGGGAACACGATCTGCCTGGCCTGAGCGGGCTCGGACAGGCGCAGGCGCTGCGCGCCGCTGGCGGCGGAGCGGGCGATCAGCAACATGACCAGCGCCGTGGGCAGCAGCGGCAGCACGCCGAGCGAGTGGGTGCCCAGCCCGAGGGGCACGTGGTAGGCGGCGAGCCAGCCGGGTACGGCCATGGCCAGCACGGCTTCGGCGGAGAACTCGGCGTTGGCGGCGATCGCGGTCACCACGGCCAGCAGCGTGGCAACGGACAGGTAGCCGACGGCGATCGGGACCAGCGCGGTGGACACCAGGACGCGGCCCCGGCCGTGCCTCGGCCGCGCGGTCCGCCTGGCTGGCGGGCTCGTGCGCTGTGGTGGGGACTCGAGAACCGGCACGATTCACACCTTCGCATCGCCTTGCGCCGTCCAGGTGAGCGCCACGCCGTAGTCATCCGAACACGACCGGGAGGCGCCGGGGAGTTCCCGGCGCCTCCCGGTCGCAGGTCAGCCCTGCGGCGGGGCGCCGAACCCGCCGGGCGGGGTGCCCGGCTGCTGCTGCCCGTACTGGCCGGGCTGCGGGGCCTGGCCGGGCGGCATGGGCTGGCTGAACTGGCCCGGCTGGGACATGAACTGCGTGGGCTGCGGCTGCGGGGCCTGCTGGGGCTGGCCGTAGGGCTGGCCCTGCGGCTGGACGGGCTGCTGCCCGTACTGGCCCGGCTGCGGCTGGCCCTGCTGGGGCTGCCCGAACTGGGGCTGGCCGAACTGGCCGGGCTGGCCCTGCTGGGGCTGCGGGAAGCCACCGGTCTGCGGGCTCCACGCGCCGGGCTGCGGCTGCGGGCGCGGTGCGGGCGGCTTGAGGATGCCCGCGCCGAACAGGAAGGCCGCGACGGCGGCACCGGCCTGCACGACCCCCAGGATCAGCACGATGATGCCGCCGAAGCCGACCCCGCTCGCGGAGAACACGGTGAACAGGAACGGCAGCACGGTGCCGACCGCGACCAGCCCGGGGAACGGCCCTGGCTTGGGCACGTCCTTGCCCGGCAGCGCGACCAGCGCCGCGAGCAACCCGGCGATCAGGTGGCCCGCCTGGATCCAGCCCGCGCCGGTGAAGAAGGTCGCGGAGGCGGTGATGGCGGCACCGCCGGGCAGCTGGGTGGTCGAGGAGGTCAACGGCAGGAAGCCCAGGAAGAGGATCAGCACTCCCAACCCGGCCGTGGCCAGGTAGAGGAGTTTGTCCAGCTCTTGGCCGGACTTCGCCGGGGCCGGGGCCGGACCACCGGTGGGGAAGGTCATCGCGTGCTCTCCCTTGGCTAGACGAGCGCAGGTGCGTGTGGAAAAACGCTATCGGATCTGCGAGGAAGGACGCTCGTCGACCGTTGCCGGTTCTGCCGTGCGGCCGGAAAACGGCGACGGGGCGATCTTCGTCACGAAGACCGCCCCGTCGTCACGTCGCAGAACTCAGCCCAGCGAGGTCATGATCTCCCGCATGAGGGCGGCGGTCTCGCTCGGCGTCTTGCCGACCTTGACCCCGGCGGCCTCCAGGGCCTCCTTCTTCGCGGCGGCGGTGCCCGCGGAGCCCGACACGATGGCGCCGGCGTGGCCCATGGTCTTGCCCTCGGGGGCGGTGAAGCCCGCCACGTAGCCGACGACCGGCTTGGTGATGTGCTCGGCGATGTAGGCCGCGGCCCGCTCCTCGGCGTCGCCGCCGATCTCACCGATCATCACGATGGCGGCGGTCTCCGGGTCGTCCTGGAAGGCCTGCAGCGCGTCGATGTGCGTGGTGCCGATGATCGGGTCGCCACCGATGCCCACCGCGCTGGAGAAGCCGAACTCCCGCAGCTCGTACATCATCTGGTAGGTCAGCGTGCCCGACTTGGACACCAGGCCGATCCGGCCGGAGCCGGAGATGTCGGCCGGGATGATGCCCGCGTTGGACTTGCCGGGGCTGATCACGCCGGGGCAGTTCGGCCCGATGATCCGGGTCTTGTTGCCGGTGGCCACGGCGTGCGCCCAGAAGGCGGCGGTGTCGTGCACCGGGATGCCCTCGGTGATGACCACGGCCAGGCCGATGCCCGCGTCGATGGCCTCGAACACGGCGGCCTTGGCGAAGGCCGGGGGCACGAACACGACGGTCACGTCGGCGCCGGTGGCCTCCATGGCCTCCGCGACGGTGCCGAAGACCGGCACGACAGTGCCGTCGAAGTCGACCTTCTCACCCGCCTTGCGCGGGTTGACGCCACCGACGATGGTGGTGCCCGAGGCGAGCATGCGCTTGGTGTGCTTCATGCCCTCGGAGCCGGTCATGCCCTGGACGATGACCTTGCTGTTCTCGGTGAGGAAGATCGCCACCGGTCACACCCCCGCGTTCGCGAGCTCGGCGGCCTTGTCGGCCGCGTTGTCCATCGTGTCGACCACGGTCACCAGCGGGTGGTTGGCCTCGGCCAGGATGCGGCGGCCCTCGACGACGTTGTTGCCGTCGAGGCGGACCACCAGCGGCTTGCTGGCCTCGTCGCCCAGGATCTGCAGGGCCTGCACGATGCCGTTGGCCACCGCGTCGCAGGCGGTGATGCCGCCGAAGACGTTGACGAAGACGCTGCGCACGTCCGGGTCGCCCAGGATGATCTCCAGGCCGTTGGCCATCACCTCGGCGGACGCGCCGCCACCGATGTCCAGGAAGTTGGCGGGCTTGACCCCACCGTGCTTCTCACCCGCGTAGGCCACCACGTCCAGGGTCGACATGACCAGGCCGGCGCCGTTGCCGATGATGCCCACCTGGCCGTCGAGCTTGACGTAGTTGAGGTGCTTCTCCTTGGCCTTGGCCTCCAGCGGGTCCTCGGCCTGCTTGTCCACCAGCTCGGCGTGCGCCGGGTGCCGGAAGGAGGCGTTCTCGTCCAGGGTGACCTTGCCGTCCAGGGCGATGACCTTGCCCTGCGGGTCGCGCACCAGCGGGTTCACCTCGACCAGCGTGGCGTCCTCGCCCACGAAGGTCTGCCACAGCTGGACCAGCACCTCGGCCACCTGGTCGGCGACCTCGGCCGGGAACTTGCCAGCGGCCACGATCTCCTTGGCCTTGGCCAGGTCGACCCCGTTGATCGGGTCCACGGCGATCTTGGCCAGCGCCTCGGGGCGCTCCACGGCCAGCTGCTCGATCTCCATGCCGCCCTCGGCCGACGCCATCGCCAGGAAGGTGCGGTTGGCCCGGTCGAGCAGGAAGGAGACGTAGTACTCCTCGGCGATGTCCGAGGCGGGGGTCACCAGCACGCGGCGGGTGATGTGCCCCTTGATGTCCAGACCGAGGATGGCCTCGGCCTTGGCCTTGGTCTCCTCGGGGGTCTCGGCCAGCTTCACGCCGCCGGCCTTGCCCCGGCCGCCGGTCTTGACCTGCGCCTTGACGACGACGGTCTGACCGAGCTGCTCGGCGATCGCGCGAGCCTCGTCGGGGGTCTGGGCCACAGAGCCCGGCAGCACCGGTACTCCATGGGCGGCGAAGAGGTCCTTCGCCTGGTACTCGTACAGGTCCACTCGGGTCTCCTGCGACGTCGGTGTCGGGCGTGGGCCGTGCACACGGTGGCCCATGACGCCTCGGGGATCGCGAACACCCGAAAACCCCACGTGAAAACCACTGGACAACAGCCAGGACAGACCCTATCGGCCGCGAGCCCAACGGGTGTACGTGGGAGCGGTGAGGTCAGTCACCGTGCGCGTGAAGTCCATCACGGTGCTCCGAACGGAGCCCTCCCGAGCGCACCGCGAACACCGCGAGGACCAGCACGAACGCGCAGCCGAGGGCGAGCCAGGTGCCCACCCCGGCACCGGCCCCGGGCACCCCGGAGGCGGTGAACGGGTAGTCCAGCGCGCGCAGCCCGGCCACGCCCGCGGCCCCCAGCAACAGGGCACTCGCGCGGGCGGGCCGCGAACGCAGCGCAAGCACCGCGGCGGCGCAGATGGTCAGCACACCGAGCAGCAGCCCGGAGAACGCGAACAGCCGCACGTTGGTCACCAGGCCGGGGGCCTGGTAGTCGGGCGCGGACACGGTGGGCAGCGCGAAGGCCAGCACCGCGAGCAGACCGGCCAGCGCGACCGCCGCCACCGGCACGGCGCCGGGCGCGGTCTCGACCTGTTCGCCGACCTCGTCGCGCTCCACCGCACCGGCCACGGCGGCCACGACCGCGGCAGCCACCGCCAGGAACGCGGCCAGCCAGATCACCAGCGCGCCCGGCCCGGACTGCGCGCTCGTGCGGTACAGGGAGTTCAGCGCCGTGATCGACTCGGCCGAGGCGTCCAGCACGCCGATGCCCGCCAGGGGCACGAGCAGGCACAGCACGGCGAAGGCGGGGCGGCAGGTGTTGGCCACGGCCCCGGCGAACTGCGTGCAGGCCAGCGCGGCGACCAGCGCCCCGGCCAGTACGAGCGAGCCGGTCGACGGGGTCGCCGCGGAGGCGGACAGGTCCGGCGGCACGGGCGTCGGCGAGGGACCGGTCGCGGGCAGCTCGACCTGGGGAAGCCGGGCGCCGAGCCAGGCCAGCAGCCCGGCGAGCACACCGAGCACCCCGGCTGTCACGTACAGGCCGCGCCCGGCGGGCAACCGGGCCGCGCCCAGCCCGGGGTCCGGCAGGTGGTCGACCGTGGCGCCGAGCGCCAGGAACAGCGCCGCGGCGACCAGCACCACGACCGGACCGGCCGCGGGGTGCAGCCCCGGCACGAGCAAGGCCGAGGCCAGCGCGGGCACGCACAGGGCCAGCAGCACCAGCCCGGCACCGAGCAGGCCGCCCTGGCTGGTCTCGGCGTCGCGGTTGCTCGCGGACACCACGGCGCACACCACGACGATCACCGTGATGACCAGGCTGCCGACCGAGACCAGCGCGGGCGCCCCCAGCGCGCCGATGCCGGGCAGGTACGGGTTGTCCGAGGTGTACGGCGCGAACAGCAGGCCCAGTGCGCCGACCGAGGGCAGCAGGGTCAGCAGCACCAGCCCGCGGCGCGGCTCCCGGCTGGTGTCGCGCTCGATGGCCGGGTCCACGGCGAGCACGCCCGCGGCGATCGTCAGCACGTGCCCGGCGAGCAGCAGCCAGGTCCCGGCACCGGCGTGCAGCTGGCTGACGCCGGTGGCGACCAGCAGTTCGGGGCGGCTGAGCAGGTTCGGGTCGACCAGCAGTTGCAGGTCGGCGAGCAGGCGGCCGAGCCCGGCCAGTGCCAGCACCACCAGCAGGGCCGAGGCCGCGGCGGGGCGGTTCCCGCGCACGAGGCCGATGGCGAGCAGCACGGGCAGGAAGGAGAGCAGGGCCAGCAGCGGCCAGGAGGTGAAGCCGGGCGGGGCGGCGGCCCCGGTGACGCCGACCAGAGGTCCGAGCGCGAGCAGCACCGCGCCCAGACCTGCCGAACCCGTCGCTAGCCAGATGCGCTGCCCAGTCACCGTGGTCACGCTAGCAACCCGAACGGGCAAGGACGGACAGGAAGATGACCAACCGAATGCAGAGATGTGTCGCGAATGTTGCACGACTCACATACCGTCACCCGTATGGGGAACGGTGTCTCGCGCATCGGTGCCGAGGCGGTCAGGGCGCTCAGTGCCGTGATCAGCCCCGGCGGGCTGCGCGGGGTGGCCGTGGAGACGGCCTGGCTGGCCGCGCACGCCGCACTCTACCCCTGGGGTGCGGTGGCCGAGCGACTCCGTCCGGATGGTGCGTACACCCATTACCGGACCGACGCCCTGCCCCCGCTCCAGCGCGGGCTGGTGGTTTCGGCCATGCAGTCGGCGGGCACCCCGATCCTGCTCGTGCACGGAATAGGTGACAACAGGTCGGTGTTCACCGTGTTGTCAGCCGCGCTGCGCCGACGGGGATTCGGGGTGGTGCACGCGGTGAACTACAGCGTGCTGACCGCCGTCAGCGGGGATGTGCGGCGGGCGGCGGCGCTGTTCGGGGAGCAGGTGGAGCGGGTCTGCGAGCAGACCGGCGCCGACCGGGTGCACGTGGTCGGGCACTCGCTTGGCGGCCTGATCGCGCGGTACTACGTGCAGCGCGCGGGCGGTGACCAGCGAGTGGACACCCTGGTCACGCTGGGCACCCCGCACCGGGGGACCCTGTCCGCCTACGTGCTGCCCACACACCTGGCCCGCCAGTTGCGGCCGGGGTCGCGCCTGATGGGCGAGCTGGAGCAGCCCGCGCCGGGCTGCCGGACCCGGTTCGTCGTGGTGTGGAGCGAGATGGACCAGGTCGTGCTGCCGCAGAGCAACGCCCGCCTGGAGCACCCGGACCTGGATGTCACCGAGCAGCGCCTGCGTGATGTTGGTCACCTCGCACTGCCGGTGGACTCACGCGTGTCCCGCCTGGTGCTCAACTCACTGGTCCGCCTGGATCACCCGGCTACCGGCCAGGTAGAGCCTTTCGGGCGCGAACCACGTGATCATGGGATCACCCACCGTCATAGTGCCTCGCTGGAGCTGCCGAGCTGACCCCCCAACGGGGGAGCACCGGGCTCAGGGCTTGCCCCTAGGGGTCGGTCTTCGTTACGTTCCCGCAGTCCGTTGTCACGGTCTGGTCACAGCAGGAACGACGTGGAGTCGGCACCCCGAAACCGACTCCCCGGGTCCCCCGCCCGGTGTCGCTGTGCCCCGGACTCCCCGAGGCGGAAGGTCAGGCTTTGGTTCAGCACCGCTCCCCCGGCGGCCAGAATCGATCCGCAGTGCTCGAGCGCGAGGCTTCCCCCGAGGCCCCCGCACGGGCTCGCGGCGCACACCGGCTCCCGCCGCCGCCCTCCGCCCTGCGCGGCAGGGTCGCGGTCGCGGCCGTGGCGATCGGCGCCTTCGCGGCCGCCGCCGCGGGCAACACGCTGCAGCACGGTCACTCCACCGGTGGCATCACACCGCTGGCCGACACCAGGGACGCCAACGCGGCGTTCGGCGTCGGCAACGGCGGCGGCAGCCCCGAGGTGCTGCCGATCGTGCGCACCACCGACGCGGCTGCCGAGGCGCAGAAGCTCGCGGCCAACGAGAAGATCACCGCCGACCGGCTGGCCGCCCAGGCGGCCCGTGAGGCCGAGGCGCGGCGACCGCTGTTCGTCAAGCCCGCACAGGGCACCTTCTCCTCCGGCTTCGGTGGCCGCTGGGGCGTGTTCCACTACGGCATCGACATCGCCAACGCGATGGACACGCCGATCGTGGCCGCCGCCGACGGCGTGGTCATCGACGCGGGCCCCGCCAGCGGCTTCGGTCTGTGGGTGCGCATCCAGCTCGCCGACGGCACGATCAACGTCTACGGGCACATGGACACGTTCTCCGTGCACGTGGGCCAGCACGTCCGCGCGGGCGACCAGATCGCGCGCATGGGCAACCGGGGCGAGTCCACCGGCGTGCACCTGCACTTCGAGGTCTGGGACCCGTCCGGCAAGAAGATCAACCCCGTGCCCTGGCTGAACGCCCGCGGCATCACCGTCTGACGACCCACCCCACACCCACCCGCGAGTCCCGCTCTCCAGCACGTGAGTCCCGCTCCGGAGAACGGGACTCGCGTGCCTGTGGGCGGGACTCGCGGTCAGGTGGTCAGGGACTCGGCGGTGCGCAGGCCGGCCAGGGCCTGGTCAACGGCGTGCCGGTGGTCGATCCGGCGGGCCAGGGTCACGGCGTCCGCGTAGTGCCGGGCCGCCTCGCGGTGCCCGCCCATCGCCAACTGGATCGCGCCGAGGTCCTGTAGCACCACGTTCTGCGCGTACAGGTCCCCCAGCTCGCGGAAGATCTCCAGCGAGGGCGTGCAGCAGGCCAGCGCCTCGGCCAGGTCGCCGACGGCCAGCCGGGTCTCGCCGAGCCCGCGCAGCAGGTCCCCCTCGTGCCACGAACTGCCGGTCTGCCTGGCCAGCACCAGCGCGCGCTCGTAGCAGCGGACCGCCGCGTCGTGGCGCTGCGCCCCTCGGTACGCCTCGGCCAGGTTGCTCAGCGTGGACATCTCGCGGTGCGCGTCCTCCGGCCCGTAGCGCACCGCGGGCATACGGCGCACGTGCTCCATCGCCTCCTGTGGGCGGCCCAGGTGCACGTAGGAGGCCCCGATCGAGCTCAGCGACAGCGCCTCGCCCACCGAGTCGCCCATGCGGCGGGCCGCGGCCATGGAGTACTCGGACACCTCGATGATCCGCTCCCAGTCGCGGCGCAGGCGCATGTACTCCCACAGCACCACGCCGAACCGCCACACGGTCAGGTCCCGCCAGGTCTGCGCGGCGAGCCGGTCCAGCGCGAACAGGTTCACCCCGTCCACGTCGAACCACTGCAGGGCCGCCAGGTAGCCGTCGAAGGTCAGCGGACGGCACTCCGGCGGCGGGTTGCCCACCGGCATGTCGCAGTCCTGGCCGCGCAGCGCGTTGTCCGCGTTGTCCGCTGTGTAGAGGTAGAAGTCCATCATCCGGTCCACGGCCGCGTCCCGGTCGCGGGCGTCCTCCCCGTGCAGCACCTCCTCGGCGGCGTAGACCCGCAGCAGGTCGTGCAGCCGGTACCGGTCCCGGTCCACCTCGTCGAGCAGGTGCCGGTCGGTCAGGTCGGTGAGCAGCCGCCGGGTGGTCGGCACCGACAGGCCGGCCAGCGCCGCGGCGGCCGGGGTGCTGATCTCCGGCCCCACGTGCAGCCCCAGCATGCGGAACACGCGTGCCGTCTCGGGTTTGAGCGCGTGGTAGGACCAGGAGAAGACCGCCCGCACCGCGGTGGACTCGTCGTCCTCCGGTGCCAGCACGTCCAGCCGGTCGCGCTCGTCGGACAGCTCGGCGGCCAGGTCGGCCAGCAGCAGGTGCGGGTGGGTCGCCGCCCGGTCGCCCGCGATGCGCAGCGCCAGCGGCAGGTAGCCGCACAGCCGCACCAGCTGCTCGGCCGCGTCCGGCTCGGCGTTGACCCGGCCGGGCCCCAGCATGGCGGCCATCAGCCGCAGGGACTCCTCGGTGCTGAGCAGGTCCAGGGTGATCCGCCTGGCCCCGTCGCGGGCCACCAGCCCGCTCAGCCTGTTGCGGCTGGTCACGATCACCGCGCAGGACCCGTCCCCGGGCAGCAGCGGGCGCACCTGGTCGGTGGTCGCCGCGTTGTCCAGCACCACGAGGATGCGCCGGCCCGCGACCAGGCTGCGGTACATGCCGACCTGGTCGTCCAGGTCGGCGGGCACCTGCCTGGGCGGCACACCGAGGCCGCGCAGCAGGTAGCCCAGCGCGTCGGTGGGCATCAGCGGGGGCAGCCTCGGGTCGAACCCGCGCAGGTTCACGTAGAGCTGGCCCTCCGGGAAACGCGGGCTCACCCGGTGTGCGAAGTGCACCGCCAGCGCGGTCTTGCCGATACCGCCCGAGCCGTCCACCGCGGTGATCAGCACCCCGCGGCCCGCCTCGTCCAGCAACTCGGTCAACTGGGTCAGCTCCGCCTCACGCCCGGTGAAGCCCGGCACGTCGTGCGGCAGCTGCGCCGGTACCACCGCGCCCGCGGTCAACTGCCCGCCCACGGCGCGCGGGGCGGCCAGCCCCGGGTCGTTGCGCAGGATCTGGGCGTGCAGCTGGCGCAGTTCGGCGGAGGGCTCCACACCCAGGTCCTCGGCCAGCACCCGGCGCACGTCCTGGTAGACCTCCAACGCGTCGGCCTGCCGCCCGCACCGGTACAGGGTGAGCATGAGCAGCCAGCGCAGCCGCTCACCCAGCGGGTGCTCGCGGACCACCCCGGGCAGCTCGGCGGCCAGGTCGTGGTGGCGGCCCAGCGCCAGCATCAGCTCCGCGCGCTCGTCCACGACCTGCAACCGCAGCTCGCTGAGCCTGGCCCGCTCGCTGTCCACGTAGGGGCAGGCCAGTCCGTCGAACGGGGTGCCCTGCCACAGGGCCACGGCCCGGTCCAGCTCGGCGACCGCCTCGGTCTGCCTGCCCTCGGCCCGCAGCGACCTCGCCCGCTCGCGGTGCGCCGCGAAGGCCGTGACGTCGAGCAGCTCCTCGTTCATCCGCAGCAGGTAGCCCGCCCCGGTGCTGATCAGCACCGTGGACGGCGCGCGCTGGGTCCGGTTGGGCTCCAGCGTTCTGCGCAGACCAGCCACGTAGGTGTGCACGCTGCCCTCGGCACTGGCCGGAGCCTGCTCACCCCACAGCGAGAAGATCAGCTCCGAGCGCGGCACCATCCGGTTGGCGTTGACCGCCAGCAGACCGAACAGCGCGCGCTGCATCGGTGCGCCCAGCTCCAGCTCGCGCTCCGCGGCCCAGCCACGAACGGGTCCCAGCAGCGCGACCCTGATCCCCACTCCCACACCTGAAACCGTGCCCAGGCCCTCGGCCATCCAGCGTCCTCCCAGCCCGGCGGCCCGCCATACGGGTCACCGGGGACGTACCCCCAGTGAACAGTGTCGCTGGTCACCACGGGATAGCCAAGCGGGGATGACTGGGCAAAAACCTGGCCCAGTTCAGGCAGGGCGCACCCAGAGCAGCTCACCGTTGCGCCGGACGGTGTACTGATAGGCGGGGAGCTGTTCCCCGTAGCAGTAGATCTCCACCTGCGGGTGCGGTTCGCCGGCCGCGCAGATGGCCCGCTGCGCGCGTGCGGTCAGCGCCACCAGGTCGGTCTCCTCGGCGGCCTGCACCAGGTAGACCCGCTTGGGCTCGGGCCACGGGGCGCCGTCGATCGGTGCGCGCCACGCCCGCCACAGGCCCTCCGCGCCGGGCTCGCCGCTCACTGCGGCCACGGCGGCGTCGTCCACCGTGTCCTCGGCGGACCAGCCGCCCAGCCCGAAGGTGTAGGGCAGTGCGGGCGGGTGGTCGGCGGGGGCGAGCCCGCGCAGGGCAACGGGGTCCTCGCCCGCCGACAGCAGGGCGCGGACCAGTGCGTCCTGGTTGGTCTCGGTCAGCGGTACCCGCTGGTGGACGGCGGCGAAGGCCACGGACCTGGCCACCTCGGTGGTGCGGCCCTCGGCGAGCCAGCGGCGTGCGGTGCAGAGCAGGTCGTCGGGCAGTTGCCCGGCGAGTGCGGCCAGCGCGGTGCGCAGCGGCGTGGAATCGACCTGGGGCGGGGCATCGGACACGATCACGGCATCCGCGACGAGCACCTGGCGATCCTCCTCCCCGAGGCAAATGCAATTGTGCAAGGGTACGACAGCCAATTGCTGGTCAACAGGTCTCTGGCTGGCGGGAAGCTGAAGGTTTCGACGGACGGGCAAACTCTGTGCCCGATTACCCCTTGCGCCGGGCCGATGCGGCGCAACGTGGAGCGAACACGCAGGTCAGCGCCGGTCTACATGGCGTGGAGGCGGCGTGAAGATCCTCTGAAGAGAGCGGTTGCACGCTGTGTACCCGGGGGATCACCGTCGAGGAGGAAGCAGATGGACAGAGTGTGGGTGGCCGTGCATGCGGGCGATCCGATCACGCTGGCTGGGGCCATCAGCTACCTGCGTGCCCGTAGCGAGGTGCAGGTCGTCCCGGCGAGCCGGTTGTCCGAGGCACACGTGCTCGTGGTGTGCGTGGACACCGTGAACGCCGATGTGATGAGTCTGCTGCGCAGGACCGCTGACCAAGGTTCAGTCAAGATCGTGCTGGTGACCGACCGCTTCAACGACGCCGACCTGCTCACCGCTGTGGAGTGCGGTGTGGTCGGGGTGCTGCCCAAGGCCGCCGCCAGTGGCGACCGACTGGTGCACGCGGTGCTGGCGGCCAAGCGTGGCATGGGCGACATGCCGCCGACGCTGCTCGGCTCGCTGCTGTCACAGGTGGAGCGGCTGCACAAGGAGGTGCTGCGCCCCAACGGCCTGACCGCCTCGGGGCTGGCACCCAGGGAGATCGACGTGCTGCGGCTGATGGCCGAGGGCTGGGACACCGCCCAGATCGCCACCAAGCTGTCGTACTCGGAACGGACCGTGAAGAACGTGGTGTACGCCGTGATGAGCAGGCTGGGCCTGCGCAACCGGCCGCACGCCGTGGCCTATGCGATGCGCGCGGGTGTGATCTAGAGATCGGTCGAAGCCCCTGGTTCCAGGCGCGGAGGGGCGCCTGGAACCAGGGGCTTCGCCGTGGTTGACGCTGCGGGGCGCGGCCACATACCGTTGCCCCCCGCAAGACCGACAACTTCACGCTCGCGCCGTTGACGCCGTGCGGGAGAGTCCTGCCGAAGCCGGGCAGGCGCCGAAGGAGCAATCCCTCCCCGGAATCTCTCAGGCACCCACACCGCTCGGACCAGGCGACTCTGAAAAGCAGGTGCTCGCACCTCGCCGAAGGTGAAAGCCGCTCGCGCGGCGAAACTCTCAGGCCCATGACAGAGGGGGAGGCTCACTCCGACAGCGAGGGGTCTCCATGAGTTCCGCGGACGCCGTGACCAGGCGCACACCGCTGCACGACGTGCACGAGAAGCTCGGCGCGAAGTTCACCGACTTCGCAGGCTGGCAGATGCCGCTGCGCTACGAGGGCGACCTCGCCGAGCACAACGCGGTCCGCGGCAGCGCGGGTCTGTTCGACCTCACGCACATGGGCGAGATCGTGCTCAGCGGCCCGCAGGCCGGTGCCGCCCTGGACTACGCCCTGGTCGGCCACGCCTCGGCGATCGCCGTGGGCAAGGCCCGCTACACGATGATCTGCGCCGAGAACGGCGGCATCCTGGACGACCTGATCGTCTACCGCACCGGTGAGCAGGAGTACCTGGTCGTCGCGAACGCGGGCAACGCCACCGTCGTCGCCGAGGCGCTGATCACCCGCGGTGCCGGGTTCGACACCGAGGTCCGCGACGAGTCCACCGGCTACGCCCTGCTGGCCGTGCAGGGCCCGGACTCCGCCGGGATCCTGGCCGCGCTGACCCCCACCGACCTGTCCACCGTGCGCTACTACGCCTCGTATCCGACCACCGTCGCGGGCGTGCACGTGCTGCTCGCGCGCACCGGCTACACCGGCGAGGACGGCTTCGAGCTGTTCGTGGCCCCGGAGTCGGCGCAGGCGGTGTGGACGGCGCTGCACGAGACGGGCCGGGTCGTGCCCTGCGGCCTGTCCTGCCGGGACAGCCTGCGGCTGGAGGCGGGCATGCCGCTGTACGGCAACGAGCTGACCGCCGAGCTGACCCCGTACGACGCGGGTCTTGGCCGGGTGGTGAAGCTGGACAAGCCGGGTGACTTCGTGGGCAGGGCCGCGCTGGAGGTGGCCGCCAAGTCCACGCCGAGCCGGAGCCTGGTCGGCCTGGTGGCACCGGGTCGCCGGGCGCCAAGGCACGGCTACCGTGTTGTCGATCCCGAGTCCGGTGCCGAGCTGGGTGTGGTCACCAGTGGCGCCCCGTCGCCGACCCTGGGACACGCCGTGGCCATGGCCTACGTCGACACCGAACGCGCCGAACCGGGATCCGCGCTGGCCGTCGACATCAGGGGCACCATGTCCCCCGTCGAGGTCGTGGCGCTGCCGTTCTACCGCCGATCCGCCTGAAAGGGTGCACAACTGATGACCGCCGTTCCCGAACACCTGGAGTACACCGCCGAGCACGAGTGGGTGTCGGTCACCGACGGGCTCACCAAGGTCGGCATCACCGCGTTCGCCGCCGAGTCGCTCGGCGACATCGTGTACGTGCAGCTGCCCGAGGTCGGCTCCGCCGTCACCGCGGGCGAGCCCTGCGGGGAGCTGGAGTCCACCAAGTCCGTCAGCGACCTGTTCGCCCCGGTCACCGGTGAGGTCGTGGCCGTCAACGACAAGGTCGCCGACGACCCCGCCGTGGTCAACACCGACCCGTTCGGCGACGGCTGGCTGTTCACAGTGCGCGCCGAGGAGAGCCAGGACGGCCTGCTCAGCTCCGACGAGTACGCCGCGCTGATCGAGGAGGCCGCGGAATGACCCCGCCCGAGCTGACCACCCCGCTTGGCGAGCTCGACCCCGAGGTCGCCTCGGCCATCGACGCCGAACTGGGCCGCCAGCGCGGCACCCTGGAGATGATCGCCTCGGAGAACTTCGCCCCGCTGGCGGTGCTCCAGGCGCAGGGCTCGGTGCTGACCAACAAGTACGCCGAGGGCTACCCGGGGCGCCGGTACTACGGCGGCTGCGAGCACGTGGACGTCATCGAGCAGCTGGCGATCGACCGGGTGAAGGCGCTGTTCGGCGCCGAGCACGCCAACGTGCAGCCGCACTCCGGGGCGCAGGCCAACGCCGCCGCCATGTTCGCGCTGCTCAACCCCGGGGACACCATCCTGGGCCTGGACCTGGCGCACGGCGGGCACCTGACGCACGGCATGCGGATCAACTTCTCCGGCAAGCTGTACAACGTGGTCGCCTACCACGTGCGGGAGTCCGACTACCAGGTCGACATGGCCGAGGTGGAGCGGCTGGCCCGCGAGCACAAGCCGAAGATGATCGTGGCGGGCTGGTCGGCGTACCCGCGCCAGCTGGACTTCGCGGCGTTCCGGCGCATCGCCGACGAGGTGGGCGCCTACCTGATGGTGGACATGGCCCACTTCGCCGGGCTGGTGGCCGCCGGGCTGCACCCGAACCCGGTGCCGCACGCCGACATCGTCACCACGACCACGCACAAGACCCTGGGCGGTCCGCGCGGCGGTGTCATCCTGTGCCGCCAGGAGCTGGCCAAGAAGATCAACTCGGCGGTGTTCCCCGGCCAGCAGGGCGGCCCGCTGGAGCACGTGATCGCCGCCAAGGCCGTGGCCTTCAAGGTCGCCGCCAGCGAGGCGTTCCGCGAGCGCCAGCTGCGCACCCTGACCGGTGCGCGCATCCTCGCCGAGCGCCTGCTCGGTGACGACGTGGCCGCGGCTGGCGCCACCGTGCTCACCGGCGGCACCCAGGTCCACCTGGTGCTGCTCGACCTGCGCAAGTCCGAGCTGGACGGGCAGCAGGCCGAGGACCGGCTGCACGAGATCGGCATCACCGTGAACCGCAACGCGGTGCCCTTCGACCCGAGGCCGCCGATGGTCACCTCCGGCCTGCGCATCGGCACCCCCGCGCTGGCCGCCCGCGGCTTCGACGACGAGGCGTTCCGCGAGGTCGCCGACATCCTCGCCCGCGCGCTCGCCCCGGAGTTCGGCGAGGAACTGCGCGAGGAACTGCGCGGCCGCGTGACCGTGCTGACCGAGAAGTTCCCGCTCTACCCGACGCTGTAGAGCGCGGTTCCGCCTGGTCATGAAGGTGCCGTTCACTGCGTTGAACGCAGTGAACGGCACCTTCATGACACTGTTGTCATTCATCAGTAAAGACGAATTCGATTCGCTTTACCTGGGTGCCGAACACGAGGCATCGTCATGAAGTAAACGTTTACAGGCCAATGTGATCGACTTCCCAGAAAATTTCTTCGAGCGCAAGGGATCCGTAAGGAGTTCCCAGTAGTCGATCATGAATGTGCGAGCGCTCTCACAGCCCGCGGCACGCGAGACGACCTGGGCCTGCGGTTTCAGCGGGATGACCACCCGTACCAGCGGTGTTCGCGCTCTCACGTTGAACATCCCATGTCTGCTCCGAACAGCCGTCCCGCCCATTCGACACCACTCGGAATGGGCCAGCCGCACAGACAGAAGGGCTCCGAACCAGCCACACTGGTGGTGGGAGAGGAGCCTGGATGCACCCACAGGGAGCCAACGGCCTCATCAGGGTCGAAGTGCTGGGGCCGGTCCGCGCCTGGAACGGCGAGGTGGAACTGGACCTGGGTGCGCCACGCCAGCGGGCGGTCCTGGCGGTGCTGGCCAGCCGGGTGGGCAGGCCGGTGGCCAGGGGCGAACTGATCGACGGGCTGTGGGGCGAGCAGGCGCCGGTCAGCGCAGAGGGCAGTGTGCACACCTACGTGGCGGGCCTGCGGCGGGCGCTGGAGCCGGACCGCACGCACCGGGCACCGGCCAAGGTGCTGGCCAACGCGGGCTCGGGCTACGTGCTGCGGCTGGCCGACGGGCAGCTGGACCTGGTGGCCTTCGAACAGCACCTGCGCCGCACCAGGCTGGCGGCCACCAGTGACGACGTGGACACGGCGCTGCGCAACGTGGAGGCCGCGGTCAACCTGTGGCGGGGCACCCCGCTGTCGGGCATACCCGGACCGTTCTCGGAGTTCGAGCGGACCCGCCTCACCGAGATGTACCTGACGGCGCTGGAGCAGCGCGCCGAGCTGATGCTGCGCACCGGCCGGGACGCGGAGGTCGTCGCCGAGCTGTCCCGGATCGTGCACGAGCACCCGCTGCGCGAGCAGCTGCGCGGCCTGCTGATGACCGCCCTGTACCGCAGCGGGCGGCAGGCCGAGGCGCTGGAGGTCTACGGGGAGACCCGTCGGCACCTGGCCGAGGAGCTGGGCGTCGAGCCCGGTCCCGAGCTGCGCGGGCTGCACGAGCGGATCCTGACCAACGAGGCGGCGCTCAGCGGCACCTCGACGCCCCGTCCCACCGAGCGGGTGACCACGCGCCGTGTGGTGCCCGCCCAGCTGCCGCACGACATGGGCGGCTTCACCGGCCGCGAGGCGGAACTGGTCCAGCTGGAGCAGTTCCTGGCCGGGGACGACAACGTGGTGCGGATCGCGGCCATCGACGGCTCGGGCGGCATCGGCAAGACGGCGCTGGCGGTGCACTTCGCGCACCGGATCGCCGAGCGCTTCCCGGACGGCCAGCTCTACGTGAACCTGCGCGGGTTCGACCCGCAGCAGCCGCCGCTGGTGCCGGGGGACGCGCTGGGGCAGCTGCTGCGCGGGCTGGGGGTGGACGCCCAGCAGGTCTCCACCGACCCGGACGAGCAGGCGGGCATGTTCCGCAGCATGGTGGCGGGCAAGAAGATGCTGGTGCTGCTGGACAACGCGGCCAGCACCGACCAGGTGCGCTCGCTGCTGCCCGGCTCGGCCAGCTGCGTGGTGCTGGTGACCAGCCGCAACCGGCTGGGCGGGCTGGTGGCCCGCGACGGCGCGCACCGGATCACCCTGGGTGTGCTGTCCGAGGCGGAGTCGGTCTCCCTGCTGGAACACAGCATCGGCGCGCAGCGGGTGGCCGCCGAGCCCGCCGCGGTGTCCGCGCTGGTGGCCCGCTGCGGGCACCTGCCGCTGGCGCTGCGCATCGTGGCCTCGAACCTGGCCGACCGCAGGCACCTGACCGTGGACGACCTGGTCGAGTCCCTGTCCATCGAGCAGGACCGGCTGGACGTGCTGTCCGCACCCGACGACGAGTCCACCGCGGTGCGCGGGGTGTTCTCCTGGTCCTATCACGCGTGCAAGCCGGAGGCGACGCGCACGTTCCGGCTGCTCGGCCTGCACCCGGGGCCGGACATCAGCACGGCAGCGGCGGCGGCGCTGACCGGCCGCCCGGTGCCGGTGATCCGCAGGGTGCTCGACGGGCTGGCCGGTGGCCACCTGATCGAGGAGGTCGGCCGGGACCGGTACCGGCTGCACGACCTGGTCCGGGTCTACGCCGCGGAGCGGGCCGAGGACGAGGAGACCGAGGCGGAGCGGCGCGCTGCCGTGCACCGGCTCGTCCAGTGGTACCTGCACACCGCGCACCTGGCGGACCGCCTGCTGATGCCGCAGCGCAGGCCGGTCCCGCTGGAGCAGCCGGTGCAGCACTGCCTGCCGCAGCGGCTGGAGAACTACGAGCAGGCGCTGGCCTGGCTGGTCGCCGAGCGGATGAACCTGGTCGCGATCTGCCTGCACGCGCACGAGAGCGGGGACCACGACACCGCGTGGCGGCTGGCCTCGGTGCTGCACGGCTTCTTCCAGCTCCGCTCGCACTGGGAGGACTGGGCGGTGACCCACCGGGCCGGGCTGGCCTCGGCGCGGGCGGTGAACAAGCCGGGTGCGGTGACGGTGCTGCTGACCAGCCTCGGCGGCGCGTACTGGCACCACTGCCAGTACGACGAGGCCCTGCGGTGCTACGAGGAGGCGCTGCGGCTGTCGCGGGAGATCGGTGACCGGCAGTGCACCGCCACCGCGCTGAACGACCTCGGCGCGGCCTACGCCGACACCGACCGGGCCGAGGAGGCGCTGGAGCACTTCCGGCAGTCGCTGGAGATCTTCGCGGAGCTCGGCGACCGCGGCTGCGAGGGCATGGCGATGTACAACATGGCCAAGACCCACCAGGGGCTCGGGCAGTTCGACACCGCGCTTGGCCACCTGTGCGAGTCGCTGGACCTGGTGCGGCAGACCGGGGACCGGCGCTGCGAGGCGGCCGGGCTGACCGAGTTCGCCGCGATCCACCACGTGATCGGGCGGCTGGACGAGGCGCGGGCACAGGCGGTGCACGCCCTGGAGATCTTCAACGAGCTCGGCGACCGGCACGGGGCCGCCCGGGTGCTGCGCACGCTGGGCGCGGTGCAGCGCGACAGCGGGGAACCGGAGGCCGCACGACAGTCCTGGACCAGGGCGCTGGAGGTCTTCGACGAGCTGGGCGCGCCGCAGGCCGAGGAAATCAGCGCGCTGCTGGCGGAACTGGGCTGAACCGCCGCGCCGCCGGACGCGTCGTGCTGACTGGGTGGTGCCTTCCCACCACCGGTACGCGGGACGGGCGGCTGTCTCCTCCAACGCCCCCCACACGCCGTCCGCCCGCGTACCCCGTTCCCTTGCACCACAGGGAAGTAGGTCGGCCGTGACCGTGTTGGACTGGACCGCCCCGGTGATCACCATCGGTGAGCCGGTCTCCGCGATCGGGATGCGCGCCGGGCTCGGCGCCGAGGTCAACGCGCTGTTGTCGATCGCCATGCTGTCGGGTCCCGTGCTGGCCTACACCGGGTCCCCGGAGCGCTGGGTGTTCCTCACCGGCCCGGCCACCGCGATCTCCCACACCGTGCTCGGCGACCTGGTCCGCATGCGGGTGGTCCTGTTCTCCACCGGCTCGCTGCTCGCGCTGCCCTCGGCACACGACGGCGGCATCGTGCGCTGGGTCAGCGCCCCGCGCGAGGACCGCCCGCTGCCGCCCTGGCAGGCCGTGGTCGCCGCGGCCCGCCGCACCTGCTCGGTCAGCTCAGGCTGGTCCTGATCCCCGCGACGATCAGCTCCAGCCCGGCCTGGAACACCTGGTCCCGCCAGGCCCTGCGCTCGGCGGTCTGCGGGAAGCCGTCCCTGGTCTGCTCCTCGATGGTGAACCCGTTGACGTAGCTGAAGACCGTGTCGGCGGCGAGCAGCGCACCCGGCTCGTCCAGCCCCGCGCCCCGCAGCACGCCGACGAACCGCTCCCACCCGGCCCGCGCCGCCTCGCTCGGTGCGAGGTGGCTCACCAGCAGACGGGCCCCGTCGCGCCGGGTGAGCATGGCGGCCCGCCCGGCACCCGCCACGGCGCGCACCTGCTGGGCCCAGTCCCCCGCCACCTGGGTCTCGGGCGCGCTGGTGAGCAGGTGCTGCACCATCGCTTCGAGCAGCGCGCGCTTGCTGTCGAAGTGCCGGTACAGCGCGCCCGGCCGCACGCCCAGCCGCTCCGCGAGCCTGCGGGTGGTCAGCGCGTCCAGTCCGACCTCGTCCAGCAGGTCCAGTGCGGCCTGGAGCACCTCGTCCCGTCGTGACACGGGCACAAGCTTGCCACCCCGCCTGACCGGACCTACAGTGAACTAAGTTCACGTGAACTTAGTTCACACGACCGAGGGGGCACCGTGAAGGTCATCGTGATCGGGGCGGGACTAGGCGGACTGGGGCTGGCACACCGGCTGATCAGAGCGGGTTTCGAGGTGGAGGTGCACGAGCGGGACTCCGCGGTGGAAGCCCGGTTCCAGGGCTACCGGGTGGGCCTGGGCGGGCACGGGCTGGCGGCGCTGCGCGGCTGCCTGGAGCCACGGCTGCTGCCCCTGCTGGAGGCCGTCAGCGGGGACGTGGCCGGACCCGGCCGCGCGGTGGACGCCCAGCTCAACCTGCTGGCCGAGACCCCGCCGCGTGACGAGGGCAGGCTGTTCGACCGGCACGTGCTGCGCCACCTGCTGCTGGCGGGCCTGTCCGGGCACGTGCGGTTCGACCGCAAGCTGGACCGCTACGAGGAACTGGCCGACGGCCGGGTGCGCGCCTGGTTCGCCGACGGCTCCAGCAGTACCGGGGACGTGGTCGTCGGCGCCGACGGCATGGGATCGACCGTACGCCGCCAACTCGTGCCCTCCGTCCAGGTCTACGAGCTGGACGTGTGGGGCGCCATCGGCCGCACCCCGCTGACCGAGCGCTTCGCCGGGCTGGTGCCCGGGTGGAGCACGATCGTCAACACCAAGCAGGCACAGCTTTTCCTGGGCAAGATGCCGTTCCGGCGGCCGCCGCACGAGGCCGCCGCCGAGCTGGCCCCGGACGTGCGACTGCCCGCGACCCCGAGCTACCTGCGCTGGGTGATGATGATCCCGCACGACCACCCGGGGGATTTCCGCTCCCTGGAAGGAGATCCCGAGGCGGGGCTGGCCGCCGTGCTGGAGCTCATGGCGGACTGGCACCCCGAGCTGCGCGCGCTGGTCCGTAACGCGGACAAGCACAACAGCGGGATCGGCCCGCTGCGCGGCACCGACCCGGTCCGGCCGTGGCCGACCCGCGCGGTGACCCTGCTCGGCGACGCGGCACACCCGGCGCCACCCGGCGGGCTCGGCGCGAACCTGGCGTTCATCGACGGGGAACTGTTGTGCGCCAAGCTGATCGCCGTGCGCGACGGCGAGGTCGGGCTGATCGCGGCGCTGGCCGACTACGAGCGCGACATGTGCGAGTACGCCACCGAGGCGCTGGCCGAGGCGATGAAGACCCTGGAGTCGTTCAAGCACCTGCGCACTACGGCCTGACCGGCCACCTGGCGAACAGCCGCGCGTCGGGGCGCCGCCGCCGGTCCGCGGGCAACGCGTCCCGGACCGCGGCGGTTCGCACCATTGTGGACAGAACCCCGCCCGGTGCACCGTCCTCCGCCAGCAGCACGCGCCGACCGGACACGGCGAGCACCCGGAACTTGGCCCCCGGCAGGAAGACGACCCGGCCCTGGGTGCGGCCGAGCTCGTCGACCCTGCGCCCGGTCACCGACCAGATCAGGTACTCCACCGGGCCGCCCGACTCACTGTCCACATCGGACACAGTGTTGAGGAAGGCCGGTTCGGTGAGCACCGCGCCGACCTGCGGCAGGTACTCGCCCCAGCAGAGCACGACCCCGCCGTACGGGGCGAGCCTGCGCATCCCGGACACCGCGCAGCTGGCGAAGGGCATCAGCTGGCCCAGGTCACCCGAGCGCAGCGACGCGTCCACCCGCTGCTGCTTGGCGACCAGGTAGACCTGGGCCGACACCAGCTCGGTGACCACGGTCTCCAGGCTGTCGTCCTGCGGGCTGCGCAGCTCGGGGTGTCTGGCGATCATCCGCAGCACGGCGGCGGCGTGGCTGTCGTAGTTGGCGCCCAGGGTGTGCCGCATCCAGTCCCGGTCGGCCTGCGTGCTGCGCGGTTCCACGACCACCTCGGCAGGCGGTTGCTCCGGTTCCTCCGGCAGCTCCACGAGCAGGTCCAGCTCGGGGTCGATCTCCTGGTCCACCGACTGCTCGGTCAGCGCGCGCATCTCGTGCGCCCGCACCACGGCGGTCGGGCCGTCGTCGGAGTGCCGACCGTGCCGCGGCGGCTCGTCCTCGGCGGAGGAGGCGGCGCCAGGGGCGGGCGCGGCGGCCACCGCGACCGGTTCGGGCTCGGGCTCGGATTCGGGTTCGGGCTCCGGTGTGGGCGCGGGCGCCGGGGCGGCGACCTCGGGCGCGGGCGCGCTCACCGCGACCGGCACGGGCTTGTCCTCCTGCAACTGCGCGGCGTCGCTGAACACGAAGCGCACGGCCCGCTGGGTGTCCGGGTCCAGCCGCGAGTACAGGTCGGTGGCCGCCGCGAACAGCTCCGGCGAGGTCGGCTGTCCGGGCACGCCCACGGTGATGCGCGCCCACAACGGGTCCATCGGCAACGCCCGGACCTGCACGGCGTCGGCGGGCTCGGCGGGCTCGCGCACCCACAGTCCACTGTGCACCAACTCGACCACGGCCGCCTCGGCCAACTGGTAGACACCGGGCCGCAGCGTGGGCATGCCGCTGATCGGCGGCCGGTGGCCGATGATGCTCGGCGCGCTGGCCGAACCGCGATTGCGTGGCCAGTAGCCCAGTTCCGTGGTGAACGGGCGCCAGGACGGCTGGCCCTGCGCGTCGTAGGCGACGATGTCCACCCCGTCCGAGCCCACCACGGGCAGTCCCGAGTAGACGACCACGTGCTCACCGACCAAGTCGGCGACCACCTGACCGAGCGGCTCGCCCAGGTAGGCGTCCCCGAGCGGGCTCACGCCGTAGGGCGCGATGCGGACCCGGGTGCGCGCGGGCACGGGCAGCGCGGTGAGCAGCGCGCGGACCTCGTCCGGCGGCACCGGCCGCTCGTCGGGACCGCCCAGCACCACGGTGAGCACGTCGGGGCGGCACGGCAGCGCGAACACCGGCCGGGCGTGCTCGCGGCTCGGGCCGCTGCGCACCGAGGGCATCGCGTGCATCCACAGCCCCGCCGGGATCGGCTCGGCCACACCTGCCCGGCCCGAGGCCCAGGGCTTGCTCGGGGTCATCGGCTCCCAGTCGGGCGCGGGGAAGCGGCTGCCCAGCGGCTCGGGCGGGTGCGAGGGCCGGAACCGGAACCAGCAGCCAGCCCCGTGCGAGTCGATCACGAACGCGGAGCCGCCCGGCACCGGCAGCAGCACCCCGTCCGGGGCGACGACCTCGACCTTCAGCTGGTCGGCCAGCCACTGTGCCGGTGAGGACAGCTCGCCGCTGCCCGCGCGGGAGACCGCCAGCCGCACCGGCCCGCGCCTGCGCAGCGCGGCGACCAGCGCGGTCCAGACCTCCGGCCCCGAGTCGGGCGGGAAGTCCGCGACCACGACGGTGCGCAGCGGGTCGGCGGGCAGGGCGGCGGCCAGCACCCTGGCCGCCTTGCTCGCGCCAGCCGGTGAGCACACCACCAGTGCCGAGCCGACCTGGCGGCAGTCGAACTCGATGACCTCGTTCCCCTCGCCGGGTTCGTTGCTGATCGGCACACCGTGCACATTGCCGCATCGCACGCGATATGGCACCCCATCCAGGCCGATGGAGTTCAGTACTTGCTCACTTCCGGTCCAGCAAGGCGCTCACCGCGGCTGCCTGGGGTGAGTTCAGGTCGGTGAGCATGGTGCGCGCGCTGCGCAGGTGTTCGTCACCGCGGTCGTGCTTGCCAAGGGCGTGCAGCGCCCGGCCCAGCTCGGCCACGGCCATCGCGTGCATGTGCGCGTCCCCGATGGCCTCGCCCGCCTCCTTGGCACGGGCGGCAGCGGCGGCGGCCTGCTCGGCGCGGCCGTCGGCCAGGTAGCCCCGGGACAGCATCACCAGGTTGTGCCCCTCACCAAAGGTCTGCTCGATGCCCAGGCACACCGCCAGCGACTCCTCCAGCGGGTCGATCGACTCCACCAGGCGGCCCGCCCGCTGGAAGACCGTGCCCACCAGGTAGAGGGTCCGCGCGAGGCCGGTGTCGTTGCCCAACTGCTCGTGCAGCCCGCGGCTGCTCTCGCAGGCCTCCAGCGCCAGGTCGAACTGCCCGCGCTCGGACTGGGTGCGGCCGATCGTGCCCAGCACGTACGCCTCGCGCACCAGGTCGCCCTCGGCGCGGGACAGCGCCAGCGCCTGCTCCAGGTGGGCCAGGGACTGCTCGCCGTTGCCGAGCCGGAACTCCACCGTGCCCAGCAGGTCCAGTGCAGTGGCCAGGGCACTGTTGTCCCCGGCCTCGGTGGCGGCCCGCACGGACTCGGTGAGCTCGTGCTCGGCCTGCGGCAGCTCGAACCGGCGCAGGTGTGCCTCGCCCACCTTGCGCCTGCCCCACGCCTCCACCCGGCGGTCCCCGGTGACCTGCGCGTCGCGCACCGCCAGCGCGCCGATCTGCCCGATCTCACCGAAGTGCGTGCCGTTGGCCAGGTACAGCTCCAGGAAGGAGATCAGGTCCACGACCATGCCCGAGGGCAGGTCGGGGTCGATCAGGAACTGCCGTGCCGTGGCCAGCAGGGTGGCCTGCTGCTCGCCGACCCAGTCGAAGGCGGACCTGAGGTCGGTCAGCGGCACGCCACCCGGGTAGGGCCGGGGACCTGCTTGCGGGGTCGAGTGTTGGTACTGGCGGCGGAAGCGCTCGCGGTCCAGCAGCGGGGCCTGGATGAGCCAGCCCGCCGTGGCAGCCGTGGCCAGGTAGAACTCACCGAGGCGGCTCATCGCGGCGACCCGCTCCGGGTGCGGGTCGGTCTGCACGGCCCGCTGCCTGGCGAACAGCCGCAGCAGGTCGTGGTACGCGTAGTGGTCCGGGGCCGGGCTGGCCAGCATGTTCAGGTCCACCAGCCGCTCGACCAGGGGTTCGGCCAGCGACGGGTCGCTGCCGACCAGCGCGGCGGCGGCGGGCAGCGAGAGCGCGGGTCCCTCGGGCAGGGCTAACAGCCGAAAGGTCCGCGCGCAGTCCGGGTCGAGCTGGCCGTACCCGAGGTGAAAGGTGGCCTCGACCTCCAGGTTGCCGACCCGTAACTCGGAGAGCCTGCCGCGTTCCCGCGCGAGCTTGTCCGCCATGGACTTGACCGTCCACTGTGGGCGGTCCACCAGCTTGGCCGCGGTGATGCGCAGCGCCAGCGGCAACCTGCCGCAGGCGTCGACCACGGCCTCCACGGCATCCGGCTCGGCACCGGCCCGCTCCGCGCCGATCGTGCGGCTGAACAGGGTCAGCGCCTCCTGGCGGGACATGCCCTCCAGTTCGACCTGCTCGTCCCACTGCGCCTCGGGCAGCCGCCGGCGACTGGTCACCAGCACCCCGCAGGAGGCGGCACCCGGTAGCAGCGGGCGGATCTGCGCCACGTCGGCGGCGTCGTCCAGCACCACCAGCACCCGGCGCGCGGCCAGCACCGAGCGGTACATCGCGGCCCGCTCGTCCAGGTCGGCCGGGGTCGCGTTGGGCGAGACGCCGAACGCGCGCAGGAACGCGCTGAGCACGTTGAGCGGGTCCGCCGCGTCCGGGCCCGCCCCGCGCAGGTCCACGTAGAGCTGGCCGTCCGGGTAGTGCTGGCGCACCTGGTGCGCGGCGTGCACCGCCAGCGCGGTCTTGCCGACACCGCCAATGCCCGCGACGAGCCCCCTCGGCGGCGCCGTGCGGTGCGTCCTGGGGGTGAGCATCGCGGTGAGCTTCTTGACCAGTGCGGTGCGGCCGGTGAAGTCCGCCAGGTCGGCGGGCAGCTGCGCGGGCGAGATGGCGGCCCGCACCGGTTCGTCCATGAACGGCACGACAGGTCGGCGCACCGGCGCGGGCGGTGCCGCGGGCGGCGCGGCCGTTGCCTGCTGGGCTCGCTCGGGCTCGTCGTGGGCGAGCAGGCGCTGGTGCAGTTCGCGCAGCTCGCTACCGGGCTCGATGCCCAGCTCGTCCACCATGACGCGCCGGGTCTCGGTGTAGACGGCCAGCGCGTCGGCGCGGCGCCCGCAGCGTGAAAGCGCCTTCATGTGCAGTGCGCGCAGGCGTTCCCGCACGGGGTGTGCCGAGGTCAGCGCGGCCAGTTCGGTGACGGCCGCGGTGTGCCTGCCCAGCGCGACGAGCAGCTCCAGCCGCTCCTCCTGCACCCCGAGGCTGATCTCGTTGAGCCGCGCGCGTTCCATCGAGGCCAGCGGGCCGGGCACCGAGGCGAGCGGTTCGCCGTGCCACATGCGCAGCGCGTTGCCGAACCACTCGACCGCCGCGCGGGCGTTGCCCTCGTCGCGGTGCTGGCGGGCCAGTTCCAGGGTGCGTTCGAACTCGCGCCAGTCGTAGCGGGCTCCGCCCAGCGCCAGCGAGTAGCCGTTGCCCACCGAGCGCAGGACCTCGCCCTGACCACGTCGTGGCCGGTTCGGTTCGAGCACGCCGCGCAGCATCGAGATGTGGGTCTGCACCACACCGTGCACGCTGGCCGGCGGGTTCTCCCCCCAGACCGCGTCCACCAGTTCGGAGGTGGTCACGACCTGGTCGGCACGTAACAGGAGGATCGCGAGCACTGCCTTGCGCTGGGGCGGTCCGAGCGCGAGCTCACGATCGCCCCGCCAGACACGCACTGGTCCGAGCAGCGCGAACCGAAGCTGCTCGGGCGCAGTCGTGGAACTCGGCACGCAAGCGATTGTGGACGTCCAACACGCCAACGGCCAAACATCGTGATCGAGTGCCCACTCGTTCGGCCCAGCGGTACGGACCCGTGACTGCGGTGCGTAACCCCTGGGCTACCGCGTGGGACCGGCTCCCACCTCCGGTCCCACACGGCGCTCGGTGGGGTCAGATGACCCCGGCCCGCAGGGCGTAGGCCACGGCGTGCGGCCGATTGCGCAGGCCAAGCCTGCTCATCACGGCGTACACGACGTTCTTCACGGTCCGCTCGGAGTAGGACAGCTTCTCCGCGATCTCGGCCGTGTCCCAGCCCTCAGCCATCAGGCGCAGCACATCCACCTCGCGCGGCGCCAGTCCGGACGTGGTCAGCCCCCTCGGCCCCAGCACGTCCCGCTGCAACTTCTCCACCTGCGACAGCAACTCGCCCAGCAGGTCGGGCGGCAGGTCGCCGCGCCCCCTGGCCGCGGCGACCACGGCACCGGCAAGCCGGTCACCGGTGGCCTCGGCACGTGGCAGCACGCTCACCACGCGGCACTCCACGGCAGCCAGCAGATCGGCCTGCCGCAACTCGTTGGTCACCAGCACGCACCGTGCTGTCGAGTGCTCGGTGAATCTGCGCAAGGCAGACATCACCTCGGACGTCACCGCGTCCGCGCACACCACCAGAACATTGGCCTCTCCGAACTGGCGCTCCCCCACCAGCTGGAATTCCGGACGGGCCCGCAGGTGGCTGCTCAACCCGGCCAAGGTGATCGGATCGCCCGCGTGGACCCCTACACGAACTCGCTCCACCGCTCCTCCTTGGAGATACCCCCGTGTCTCCCCCTGCACCCAGTGTGAACGGCGTCTCTTCTTGAACTCTTCATGGTGACTCCACGGCATCAAGTGGTGCCCGATGCACCCTTGCCAGCACCGGCAACCAGGTGTATCTGCGGAACCCGCCGCGCCTCTCGCGCGTTGGCCGGGACATGGCGGTGCTGTGGGCGATGTCCCTACCTGGCTTGGTCGTACTGCTGATCGTGCTCGCGGCCCTGGAACGCTTCGGCCTGCTGTTCCGCGGGGTGACCTGGCTGCCCTGGCGCCGCAACCGCACCGGCACCCCGATCGGCGGCACCGCCTTCGACGAACTCCACGCCACTCTTTACGCCGGGAAGCGCGCCGAGTTGGCGCAGCGCCACACCCAGTCGCTGCTGCGCGAGGAGGACGAGGCGGGTGCCCCGCCCAGCACCAAGGTGGACCTGGACTCCGGGATGGTCAGCCTGCGGTTGCCGCGCGCCGGAAGCTAGTGCGGTGTTCTAGTGGCGCGTCGCGCATCGTTGACCTGGTATCCGGTCCGGCCCGAGGCCGCGGTGTCATGAAAGTGCCGTTCGAGACATCCAGTGTCCTGAACGGCACTTTCATGACACGGCCCGCGTCGGCGGGCGCGGCTGGGTGGTCGCCGACGAGCCACTAGTCAGGTGTTGCCGTCAAGCACGCGCAGGACCTCCGTGCAGAGGAACAGGCGCGTCCGGCGGCTCGTCTCGATCTCGGTGAGCACGCCCGCCGCGACCAGCTTCTCCACGTTCACGGTGGCGGCGCGATGCGTGACGCCGAGGATCTCCTTGGCGCGGTTGATCGTCATCGCGGGCGTCTCGAACAGCGCGTCCACCAGCAGCGAGACCAGGCTCGAGGAACGCGCGGTCGTCACCCTCGCCCGGAAGTCCTCGCGCAGCGCCTGTAGGAGCTGGGCGCGGCGCAGTGCGTCACCGGCCTGGTGGGTGAAGACGTCCAGGAAGAAGGAGATCCACCCCGCCCAGTCGCCCTGCGTGGTGACCGCCAGCAGGCGTGCGTAGTACTCCTCGCGCCGGGGTTCCAGGTAGGCCGAGAGGTCCAGCAGCGGCGCGGGCAGCAGCCCCCACTCCACGAGCAGCAGCACCACGAGCAGGCGGCCAACCCGGCCGTTGCCATCGATGAACGGGTGAATGGCTTCGAACTGGTAGTGCAGGCAGCTGATGGTCACCAGCGGAGGCAGCACGTGCTCGGCGTGCAGGTGCTTCTCGAACGCGTCGAGGCACTCCCACAACCGGTCCGGGGGTGGCGGTACGTAGGTCGCCGTGTCCAGCACGCAGCCGGGCTCGCCGATCCAGTTCTGGCTCCGGCGGAACTCGCCCGGTGTGGCGTAGCCGCCCCGGACCCCGGTCAGCAGGATCTCGTGCGCCTCCCTCAGCAGCGGCAGGCTCAGCGGAAGACGTCGCCCCGGGTCCAGCACGTGCTCGACGGCGGCGACGTAGTTGAACACCTCCTGCACATCGCCGGGCGAGGGCCGCACCGGACGCTCGACCTCGAACAGCACCAGGTCGGACAGCGTCGCCTGGGTCCCTTCGATCCGGCTGGAGAGCACGGCCTCGCGCCGGATCATCGCGTTGGCGAGCAGGTGTGGGTTCGGCAGGGTGTGCCCAACCCCGGCGAGCTGCCCCAGCGCCCGGTCGGCCGTGGACAGCCTGCCCACCAGGTTCGTGTCGAAGACCAGTTCCGGCGGCAGGGGTGGCGGCACGAAGGCTTGGTAGCCACGCTCACCGCGCACCAGGTGTCCACGCCGGTCAGGGCTGAACTGGGCGGTCCGCACGGTGTTACCTCACTCCCACAATCAGGCCACTATGCTACCCAAAGCCGTTTTTGGTAGCACAACGAGCCGATCGTGGTACTCAAGTAGCACTGCTACAGCTTCACCAGCGGTACGCCGCCGATCAGCATGAGGCGCACGGTGCCCGAGGAGCCGAAGTCGATGGTGGCGGTGGCGCGCGGACCGGAGCCGTCGGTGGCCACCACGGTGCCCAGCCCGTACTTGTCGTGGTTGACCCGGTCGCCGACCTCCAGCTCCACGGCCGGGGTCTGCTGCCAGCCCCTGGTCGGCGAGTTGCCGCCGCGGCCGAGCGAGTCGGAGCCGAAACCCCCGCGCCGGGCGCCCCAGGTGGTGGTGACGGTGGGCGCCGAGCGCTCGGGGCCGATCCGGCGCCACTCCATCAGGTCGGTCGGGATCTCACCGAGGAACCGGGACTCGGGGTTGGTCATCGGCTGGCCCCACGCGGAGCGCACCAGTGCCCGGGTCAGGTACAGCCGCTGCCGGGCGCGGGTGATGCCCACGTAGGCCAGGCGCCGCTCCTCAGCCAGCTCGGCGGGATCGCCCAGCGCGCGCGAGTGCGGGAACACCCCGTCCTCCCAACCGGTGCTGAACACCACCGGGAACTCCAGGCCCTTGGCGGTGTGCAGGGTCATCAGCGTGACCACCCCGTCGTCCGAGCCCGGCACGGAGTCCGAGTCGGCAACCAGGGACACCCGCTCCAGGAACGCGTCCAGCGAGCCCTGGGCGATCGGGTCCGGATCGGGGTCCGCGTCCTCGATCGGCACCTCCACCGCGCCGAACTGGGTGAACTCCCGCGCGACGGTCACCAGCTCCGTCAGGTTGTCCAGCCGGGAGGCGTCCTGCGGGTCGTCGCTGGCCTCCAGCTCACCCCGGTAGCCGGTGCGCTCCAGCACCAGCTCCAGGATGTCGGCCACGTCCTCCCCGCGCTCCACGGGCTGGGCGAGCTCGTCGAGCAGCTCCACGAAGCCGGAGATGGCGTTGCGGGAGCGCGGGTTGAGCAGCGCCACCTTGCCCGCGGCCGCCTCGCGCAGCGCGGCGGCGAACCCGATGCGCTGCTGCTCGGCGTGCGCGGACACGCAGGCCTCGGCCCGGTCGCCGATGCCGCGCTTGGGCACGTTCAGGATGCGGCGCAGGCTGACCGCGTCGTCCGGGTTGGCCAGCACGCGCAGGTAGGCCAGGGCGTCGCGCACCTCGCGCCGCTCGTAGAAGCGCACCCCGCCGACGACCCGGTAGGGCAGCCCGAGCCGGATGAAGATCTCCTCGAACACGCGCGACTGGTTGTTGGTGCGGTAGAACACGGCGATGTCGGCGTTGTTGGCGTCCCCGCCGTCCACCAGCCGGTCGATCTCACCGGCCACGAACGCGGCCTCGTCGTGCTCGTTGTCGGCCACGTAGCCGACGATCTTCTCGCCCGCGCCGGAGTCGGTCCACAGCCGCTTGTCCCTGCGGTCGGGGTTGCGCGAGATCACCGAGTTCGCCGCGGTCAGGATGTTCTGCGTGGACCGGTAGTTCTGCTCCAGCAGGATGGTGCGCGCCTGCGGGTAGTCCCGCTCGAACTCCACGATGTTGCGGATCGTGGCGCCGCGGAAGGCGTAGATCGACTGGTCGGCGTCGCCCACCACGCACAGCTCGGCGGGCTCGACCCCGTCGGCCCCGGTGCCCACGAGCTCGCGCACCAGCACGTACTGCGCGTGGTTGGTGTCCTGGTACTCGTCGACCAGCACGTGCCGGAACCGGCGCCGGTAGTGCTCGGCCACGGCCGGGAACACCTGGAGCAGCTCCACCGAGCGCATGATCAGGTCGTCGAAGTCCATGGCGTTGGCCAGGTTCAGCCGCTGCTGGTACGCCTGGTAGACCTCGGCGACCTTGCGCTCCAGGTCGTTGCTCGCGCGGTCCTTGGCGCCCTCGGCGTCGACCAGCTCGTTCTTCAGGTTGGAGATGTGCACGGCCAGGGTGCGCGCCGGGTAGCGCTTGGGGTCCAGGTCCAGGTCCCTGGCCACCAGCGTGACCAGGCGGCGGGAGTCGTCCCCGTCGTAGATCGTGAAGTTGCTGGACATGCCCAGGGTCTTGGCCTCGCGCCGCAGCAGCCGCACGCACATGGAGTGGAAGGTGGACACCCACATGGCGTTGGCCCGCTTGCCGACCAGCCCGGCCACCCGCTCCTTCATCTCGGCGGCGGCCTTGTTGGTGAAGGTGATGGCCATGATCTCGCCGGGGTGCACGCCGCGGGCCGCGAGCAGGTAGGCGATGCGACTGGTGAGCACCCTGGTCTTGCCCGAGCCCGCGCCCGCGACGACCAGCAGCGGCGAGCCGGCGTGCGTCACGGCCTCGCGCTGCTCCGGGTTGAGCCCCTCCAGCAGCGCGTCGGGGCCCGCGGGCCCGCCGTGCTGGGGGCTGGCGGACCGGGGGCTGGCGGGAAGATCAAACAGAGCGCTCATCGCGAACCACGCTACTCGTGCGCACCGACAGGTCGACGCGGGTGGCTCCGCTGTGCGAGACTCCCTGCGTGCGCGCCCACAGCTACCTGTTTTTTTACGGGAACCGGACTCCGGCTCCCGTGGTCGCCTAGCGCGCGAACAGACCACAGCAGAGCCCCGGAGTCCACGGACCCCGGGGCTTTCGCTTGCCGGGGCCGGGGACCCGTCCACCAGGAGGAACCGTGAACACCCAGTCCGCCGAGGGCCCCACCACCGACATCTCCGAGCTGCGCAAGGAGATCGACTGGCTGGACGCCGAGATCCTGCGCCTGGTCAAGCGGCGAGCCGAGGTCTCGCGCACGATCGGCGCGGCGCGCATGGCCGCGGGCGGCACGAAGATCGTGCACAACCGGGAGATCGACGTGATCGCCCGCTACCGCGAGCTGGGCCCGGAGGGCCGGGAGCTGGCCATGGCGCTGCTGCGCATGGGCCGGGGCGCGCTGGGCCGCTGATCGACCGCAGGACGTCCGTGAGGGCAGCGCCCCATGCCGCGAAAGTGCCCTTCGCTGCGTTCAACGCAGTGAAAGCCACCTTCACGGCACCGCTGACCCGCCCCTGACGGGGATGTCACCGATGCACACCACCGGGCTGGTGCGCGCACACTGGTCACATGCTGACGTTCATCGCGGTCGTGCTCGCACTGGCCAGCCTGGTGGCTGCCATCGGCTACGACGGGTACCTGTTCATGCTGGGCTCGGCGGCGGGCAGGCGGGCGGGCGGTGAGCCGGTCGCGCAGTACGTGCGCTCGCGCTGGCCGGTCGCCGGGGCGACCACGGTCGGCTCGCTGCTCGCCCTGCTGATGGCCTCCGCCGGGGACTTCCCCGCCGTGCTGGCGATCCTGCTCTCCGTCGGGGCCGGGGCCGCGGCCGCGCGCGGGCTGCAGGCGGCGCAGAGGCAGCTGCGCAGCGGCGGGCAGGGCTGACGCACCGCACCGTCGTTCACTCGACCGGGCGACACTGCGCAGTCACGAGTGGGACCGGGGGCGCAGCACGCCCTGACACGCCCTACCCTGACCCCTTGATGACGGCGGCCACTCCCGGACGCGGCTTGAGCGGTACAGATCCGGCAAACGGGTGTACCCAGCGAGAACCGGCGTCAGGACGGGAGTTGGGGAGGGTCTGAAAGGCATGGACACCGAGGCGGGATCCCAGCAGCGGCAACCACAGCACGGCAGGCACCGCAGGGTGGCCGGCGACACGGTGGCCATGCCGGAACCCGCCTCACCACTGGACCGCCGCCCCGCCCACGCCCGCCCGGTGATCCCGGTCCAGCCGCGCACGGAGGACCCGCTGTCCGCGCGCGGCATTGTCTGGCCCTGCGAGGAGCCGACCGAGCCGCTGCTGCCGGTCGCCGACATCGCCGAGACCGATCCGGTGGGGTTGCGCAAGTTCGACATCGGCAGCGTGCCCGCCTCGGTGACCCCACCGCGTACCTGGCGCAAGGCCGCCTGGTTCTCCGTGTGCTCCTCGGCCGCCGCGCTGATCGGTGTGCTGGTGGTGGCCGCGGCGCTGATCGGGCCGACCAAGCTGCGCACCCAGATCGAGTCCTTCCCCGGCCAGTGGCAGGTGGCGCTGCCCAGCGTGACGCCGAGCACGACCTCCCGGCACGGCCTGCCCGGCGACCCGGTCTCGGTGGCGCAGACCGGTACCGCCGAGCCCACCGCGACCGGCCGGGTCCCCGGCAGCGCGGTACCCGCACCACCGAGCGCCTCGCACGGCAGCACCGCCGCCCCGAAGCCGACCGGGACCCTGCCGCTGCCGCCGATCACCACGGTGCCGGGCACGCCGGACGTGGACCCGACCAAGATCGTTCAGCAGACCCAGCACTTCTTCGCCGCGATCGACACCAACGTCGGCGAGGCCTACCAGCTGACCACCGGTGCACTGCGGGCGGGCGGGCAGGCGGCGCTGGAGCAGCGCTACGCCGAGGTGAGCGCCGTGCGGTTGCAGGGCATCACCGTGGACCCCGGCAAGTCGCTGACGATCAGCACCGTGCTGCTCACCAAGAAGGACGGCAGCACCGTCACCGAACAGCACGTGCTGCGCTTCTCCACCGACGACCTGCCCTTGATCAGCGACGACAGCAGAAAGAACTGAGAACGCGACAAACGTTCATCCTTTCGAGTGAGTACCTCTAGTCAGCCCTCTCCCGACCCGATGAACTCTGCGTCAGGGGTGGCGTCGGGGCGACCGCTGGCGGTTCGAGTTCTGCCGACCAAGCGGGTTCGCGATCCCCGCTCACGGGTCTTCGGGTACGCACACGAGGAGTTCAGGCGTGGAGCCTCCGTCCAGCGGAAGGCGGCACAACCGCGGTGAGTCCAGCCGCAGTGGCGCGATCAGCGTCGCCGAGCTGATCAGGAAGCAGCCGCCGCCCCGGCGCATCCTTTCGCGCGACGAGGCGGGCACCGACGGACTGGTCACCGACCTGCTCGGCACCGCGCCGCTGGTCGACCAGCCGGAGCCGCGCCGCAGCCCCGCGGTCAAGCTGGCGGCCCTCGTGCTCGGCACCGCCTCGCTGTGCGCCACCGTGGCCGCCGCCTCGATGATCACCGGCAACCGCCAGCCGGCCGCGACGGCCCCCGCGCGGCACAACGCGGTCCCGTCCGTGATCACCGGCGCCGCCGCGCTGCGCCCCGACCTGCTCAGCTCCGAGGTGAACGGGTCCACCCCGGCCACGGGCACGGCGCCCGCCTCGACGAGCACGCAGCCGACGGCCGTGGCCAAAGCGGGGCGTTCGGAGGTCACGGGCAGCCGGCTCACCTCGGCCGCGGTGTCCACGGCGGTGGCGCAGAGCCCGGTCGACGCGGTGCGGCAGTTCTACAACACGGTCCGCACCGATCCGCAGGACGCGTTGAACGACTGGGTGGACAGCACGCTGATGGGCGTGACCCAGAACGACTTCGCGCGGTCCTGGTCAGGAGTGCGCTCGCTGCGCACGGACCGGGTCGAGGCGATCTCCGCCGACTCCGTGCTCGGCGTGATCGCCTTCCAGCAGCTCGACGGCAGCTGGCTGCGTGTGGAGCAGCTGCTGCGGCTGAACGGGCAGAGCCCGCCGAAGATCGTCGGCGCCGAGGTGCTGTCTGCGCAGCGCGGCTGAGTTCCCCGCGTTGCCCGGCGTCCAGTCACGGGTCGGTATCGAAACGGCAACCAAGCCGACCTGTTTAGGCCAAACAGATCAACAGCCTTCGGCAAGTGGAGCAAATACCCGGGGTTCCTACCCCAAACTGGTGACACCTTCCCCCGGAGCCGGTACCCATATCACGGTCAGTGATCCGACGGAGAGGTGACAAGACGGTGTACGAGGACTCGAAACGGGGCAGCCAGTCCGTGGCGACCCGACAGATCCCCGTGTCCGAGCTGCTCGCCAGGCACCGCACCGAGCAGGCGCCGAGCCCGCAGTGGCAGCACCCCTCCATGAACGAGGTCACCACCGAGATCCCGGTCTACCGGGACGAGCAGTACGAGGACGTCGTCTACGGCGGCGGCGACGTGGACGAGTTCGAGGCGGAGTTCGAGACCGAGACCCCGGTCGAGCCCGTCGAGGCGCCCGCGGAGGCGGAGACCGAGCGACTGCGGCTGGCCGCCGACACCCCCAGCGGTGAGCTCTACATCCGCGAGCTGCTGCAACGCGAGGGCAAGCTGCCCCGCGAGGAGCGCCGCAAGCAGGTCCCGAAGATCGCCGCCGCGGCGGCGGGCGTCGCCGCGCTGTGCGGCGCGGTGACCGCGAGCGTGCTGCACATCCAGGCCGGAGACGACACCAAGAACCTCAGCGCGGGCACGCCCGGCGTGCCGCTGACCGTGGTGGACAACGGTGGCCCGCGCGGGCAGGGGCAAGACGTCCCGATGAGCACCAACCAGAACGGCACCGTGCTCATCCCGCCGACCCAGTCCAGCACGGAACAGCCCACCACGAAGGGCCCGCGGGTCGCGCCGTACGTGAACGCCTCGACCAAGGCCGCCGCGCCGTCGAGCACCGCGCCGAGCAGCCAGGCCCCCGCACCCAGCAGCAGCGCCCCGGCCCCGACCACCACGCCGAGCAGCTCCACCCCGCCCACCAGCTCGGACAAGACCCCGACCACGAGCACCCCCAGCACGCCCAGCGCCACCCCGCCCTCCTCCTCGAACCCCGCCCCGCCGCCCGCGCACAACAGCGGCGGTGGCCTGCTCGGTACGATCGGTGGCGTGCTCGACCCGATCACCGGGTTGCTCGGCTGAGGCCGATCACACACGCACCACGAGGCGCCAATCCTCCATTCGGGTGACACCCGTCCGAGCGTGGAATACTGGCTGTCAACCACGGCCACCATGGCCGGAGCGGCGTGTCCCAGCGCACTGTTGGGCTGACCGGGGACTGACGGGGTCACCCCCTAACCTGGACGCCGAGTTCGGTGTCGGGGGACCAGACCTCAGGTCCAGCCCCGTCGACCAGTGCAACTGAGGAGAGAGTGCACCTTTGAGTGACGACGGTCGCCTCATAGCCGGTCGGTACCGGTTGACCAGCCGCATCGGCAGCGGCGCGATGGGCGTGGTGTGGACCGCCCGGGACGAGCGCCTGCACCGCGTGGTGGCGGTCAAGCAGTTGCTGCTGTCCAACACGATGAGCGCCGCCGAGTCACACGAGGCCAAGCAGCGCGCCATGCGCGAGGGGCGCATCGCCGCCCGCCTGCAGCACCCGCACGCCATCGCCGTCTACGACGTGGCCGAGGAAGACGGCAACCCGTGGCTGATCATGGAGTACCTGCCGTCCAAGAGCCTGTCCGCCGTGCTGGCCGAGCGCGGCACCCTGCCCCCGCACGAGGCGGCCAGGATCGCCTCGCAGGCGGCCTCCGCGCTGGACGCGGCGCACGCGGCGGGCATCGTCCACCGCGACATCAAGCCGGGCAACATCCTGCTCGGCGACGACGGCGTGGTGAAGATCACCGACTTCGGCATCTCGCGGGCCACCGGTGACGTCACGGTCACCGCGACCGGCATGCTCGCGGGCACGCCCGCCTACCTGGCCCCCGAGGTGGCCAAGGGCTACGACCCCGGACCGCCCTCCGACGTGTTCTCGCTGGGCTCCACCATCTACGCCTCGGTGGAGGGCGAGCCCCCGTTCGGGCTGAACGAGAACACCCTGGCCCTGCTGCACGCCGTGGCCGCGGGCCAGGTGAACCCGCCGAGGCAGGCGGGCCCGCTGCACCCGCTGCTGATGCGCCTGCTGTCCCCGGAACCCACCGAGCGGCCCACGATGGGCCAGGCCCGGGAGGCCCTGGCCGCCGTGGCCGCGGGCAGACCGATCCCACCGGCCCTGCTGGGACCCGCCGCGGCACCGACCTGGCGGGTCAGCCCGCCCACGGCCGCCACCCGTCCCATCTCACCGCCCACCCCGCCGCGCCCGATGGCCCCGCCGCCGATGGCGCAGGGCCCCGCGCCCACCCGGATGGACGCGCGGCCGTTCAGCTCCCCTGGCGGCACCAGGGTCGGCTCGGGTCCCGTCGGCTCCGGCCCGCACACCCGGCCGCCGTCGGCCAGGCCCCCGGAGCCGCCGAAACCCAAGTCCCACAAGCCGATGGTGCTGGCGGGGCTGGCCGTGGTCGCCGCGGCCGCCGTGGGCATCCTGTTGGCGAGCATGCTCACCCCCAACGGCTCCAAGGCCAACGGGGAGTCCTCGCCCCCGTCGAGCACCTCCACGTCCCCCTCGGTCGAGCAGACCACCGCGGCGCCGAACAAGCCCCCCAAGACCACCGCGGCGCCGACGACCACCACGACCACCGAGCCGACGACGACCACCGCCGAAGCGCCCTCCAGCGAGGACCTGGAGCAGGCGGTGTCCTCCTACTACGGGCTGCTGCCGCAGGGCACCGACCAGGCGTTCGCGATGCTGACCCCGAAGATGCAGAGCTCCTCGGGCGGGGCGGCCGGCTACAAGGCGTTCTGGTCGAGCGTCACCAGCGTCAAGGCCAGCAAGGTGAAGGCCACCAGCAAGAACAAGGTCACCACCACGGTCACCTACGTCAAGGGCGGCAAGACCAGCGCCGAGCGGGTCACGCTGACCCTGGTGAACAAGGACGGTCAGCTGCTGATCGACAGCAGCACCGCGCAGCAGCTGCCCGGCGGCGGGGACCCCGGGGACAGCTGAGTCAGCCGAGCACGGCGTGCTGGGCGGCGGCCACCCGCAGTCCGTGCAGCAGGCTGGCGGTGGCCGGGTGCTCGGCGGTGTACTCCGGCACGGCGGCGTAGATCTGGCGGACCGGCTCGGGGTGGCGTACCGGCCGGACCACGGCCCCCGGCGCCACGGTGCCCAGGCCCAGCCTCGGGATCAGGCTGTAGCCCAGTCCAGCGGCGACGAAGCCCTGCGCGGTCTGGTAGTCGTCGCACTCCACGGCGGGGTTCGGGCTGAACCCGGCGCTGGCGCAGGCGTCCAGCAGCACCTTGCGGCACGCCCCGTAGGGCAGCAGTTCGGTGTCCACCCACGGCTCACCGGCCAGGTCCGCCAGGTCGAGCACCCGCTTGCGGGTCAGCCGGTGGCCGCGCGGCAGCACCGCGAGGAACGGGTCGTCGAGCAGGTGCACCAGCTGCACGCCGGGCAGGCCGCGCGGGCTGCCGTCGACCACCACCACGATGGCCACGTCCACCTTGCCCGCCTGCACCTCGGCCATGGGCGGGTGCGGCTCCACCATGGACAGGTCGAGCCGGACGGTCGGGTGCTGGTCGCGGAAGTAGGCCACCGCGGGCGGCACCAGCGCGGCCCCGGCCGTGGCGAAGTAGCGCACCCGCAGCCGCCCGGTGCGGCCGGTGCGCAGGTCGGCCAGTGCCGCCTCGGCCTCGCTGAGCTTCTCCGCGATGTCGGCGGCGTAGTCGGTGACCAGCTTGCCCGCCGCGGTCGGCCGCACCCCGCGGCCCGCCTTCTCCAGCAGGGCCACCCCGGCCTCCCGCTCCAGGGTGGAGATCTGCTGGCTGATCGCCGAGGGGGTGTAGCCCAGGTTGGTCGCGGCCGAGCTGATCGAGCCGCTGGTCACCACGGCCCGCAGCACCTGCATCCTGCGCACGTCGAGCATGCCGCGACTCTACAGCTGAGCTTAAGCATCGCGAATTTTATTTCACTTGATCTGATTGGTTGTCACGCGCACAGTAACTCTCGTGGGTTCTTCAGGCAGTCTCTTCCGACTTATCGCCCTGGCCCTGATCTGGGGCTCCAGCTTCCTGTGGATCAAGCTCGGCCTGGCCGCGCTCTCCCCCTCCGAGATGGTGCTGGCGCGGGTCGCCCTCGGCGCGCTGGCGCTGGTCACGATCGCCGCGCTGCGCCGTACTCCGCTCCCCAGCAACCGGCGTATCTGGGCGCACCTGCTGCTGTACGTGGTGGTGGCCAACGTGCTGCCGTTCACCCTGTTCGCGATCGGTGAGCAGACCGTGGACTCCGGGCTCACCGGCGTGATCAACTCGACCACCCCGCTGTTCGCGGTGCCCTTCGCCTTCCTGGCCGGTCAGCAGCGCGGCTTCGGCCCGCTCAACCTGGTCGGCCTGCTGCTCGGCTTCGCCGGGGTGCTGGTGATCTTCGCGCCCTGGCAGGTCACCTCGCTGGACCTGGGCGGCGCACTGATCTGCCTGGTCGCCGCCGCCAGCTACGGGGTCGGCATCGTCTACGCGGGCAAGTACCTGTCCAACCGGGGCGTGCCGCCGATCGCGCTGGCCGCCGCGCAGATGCTCACCGCCACCGTGCTCAGCGCCCTGGTGCTGCCCTTCACCGGTGCCCCGCCGATCCGGTTCGAGCTCGCGGGGCTGCTGGCCGTGGTCGTGCTCGGGGTCTTCGGCACGGGCATCGCCTTCCTGTTGCAGCACGCCCAGATCGCCCACGAGGGCCCGACCGCGGCGGCCACCGTGGGCTACCTGCTGCCGGTGGTCTCGGTGCTGCTCGGCGCGGTGTTCCTGCACGAGGCGCTGACCCTGCGAGTGGTGCTCGGCATGGCCGTGGTGCTGGTCGGCGTCGGGCTCACCCGGTACCGCCGCCGGGTCGCCACTGACTCACCCGCTGCCAATACGCCGACCCGGGACTATGCCGTGGCTGACCAATCCACCAGCTGACCGGGACCGAACGCGGACAGGGTGAACCGCGCCGGGTCAGGATCCGTTGCTCATGTAGGCGGCGGCTTTTCCACCTCACCGGGAGTGTCGGATGCTCACCCTGACGATCGTCTCCAGCATCGTGTTCATCGGTGCGCTCGTGTGGCGCCCCCGGCGAGGGGCCCACGCGGGCGGCGGCCCCGAGGGCACGCACACCGTGTCCCACCTGATCGACACCATCGAGCTCGAACTGGAGCCGACCGGCCGTCACACCAAGCGGCGGTCGGTGGCCCAGCGGGAGAGTTCGTACCGGTTCGACAGCTGAGTCTTGCGCAGCACGCTGGACACGTGGGTCTCCACGGTCTTCACCGAGATGAACAGCTCCGAGGCGATCTCCTTGTACGCGTAGCCCCTGGCCAGCAGGCGCAGCACGTCCCGCTCGCGCGGGGTCAGCAGGTCCAGCTCGGGGTCGCTGATCGGGGCGGCACCCGGCCGGTCGGAGAAGGCGTCCAGCACGAACCCGGCCAGCCTCGGGGAGAACACCGCGTCCCCCTCCGACACCCTGCGCACGGCCTTGACCAGCTCCTGGCTGGAGATCGTCTTCGTGACGTAGCCCCGGGCACCGGCCCGGATCACCGCGATCACGTCCTCGGCGGCGTCGGACACCGACAGCGCGAGGAAGACCACCGACGGGTGCGTTGGCCGGACCCTGCGCAGCACCTCGGCGCCGCCCCCGTCGGGCATGTGCACGTCGAGCAGCACCACGTCGGGCTGGTGATGCCCAATGCCCGCCACGGCCTCGCCAACCGAGCCCGCCTCACCCACCACCTGGACCTGGTCCTGCGCAAGGGACTCCAACTCGGCACGCACCCCGGCCCGGAACAGCCCGTGGTCGTCGACCAGGAACACCCGGACCGGACCCGTCGGCGCCTGCGCGGCACCACTGTCGGTCGTCACGTCCTGCTCTCCTTCCTCCGGGGCATCGACAGCTGCACCTCGGCGCCCTCACCGGGCGCGGTGCGCAGCGTCACCCGCCCGCCGTTGCGTTCCATTCTGCCGTGTATCGAGTCGGCCAGCCCATGCCTGTCCGCGGAGACCTGCGCCGGGTCGAAGCCCTTGCCCCGGTCGCGCACGAAAACCGTGACCTCCTCCGGCTCCACCTCCACGTACACGCTGACCTCACCCTCGCCCGAGTGCTTCGCCGAGTTGACGATCGCCTCGCGGGCGGCCTGCACCAGGGCGGTCAGCGGTTCGTCCAGCTGGCAGTCGCCGACCACCACGTGCTGCACGGCCACCGCGAACGTGTCCTCCACCTCGCCGCAGGCCCTGGCCACCGCCGCCGACATCGTGGCGCTGGGCGCCTCACCGTGCGCCGGGTCGCTCGGGTCGGTGACCGGGCGGTCTCCCCCGCCGTACCCGCTGGGCCCGTACAGCCAGCTGCGCAGCTGCCGCTCCTGCCCGCGGGCAAGGCGCACGACCTCACGCGGGTTCTCCGCCTGCTTCTGGATCAGCGCCAGGGTCTGCAGCACCGAGTCGTGCAGGTGGGCCGCGATCTCCTCGCGCTCCCTGGTACGCACGCTGGCCCTGCGCTGCTCGTCCAGCTCGCGGATCAGCCGCAGCCACCACGGGATGGTGATCACCGCGACCCCGATCAGGGTGGCCGCCACCGCGAGCAGCACCCCGGGCAGCTGGTCGAGGGTGACGTTCTGGACCAGGAACAGGGTCATGCCGCCGCAGAGCAGCACCACGCCCGCGACGACCCGGACCACCATCGTCCTGGTGACCCCGCCGACGACCTCGCTCACCCCGGTGCGGGCCCCGTCCCGCCAGCGGCGGCGCTGCACCTCGTCGGCCTCGCGCCACACCAGCGCGGCGCCGCCCAGACCGGTCACCAGCGGCACCACGTACCAGCCACCGGCGAACCCGCTGAGCGCGGTCACGGCGGCGAACAGGCCGATACCGACCGCGGCGAGGCCCAGCGCCTGCTGCCGCTCCCTGGCGGGCAGCGGTGCGGCGTTGGCGTCCTCCGGCTCCTGCCTGGCGAAGACCCACAACAGGCCGTACGCCAGCATGCCCGCACCGCCCAGACCGGCCAGCGCGGCGAAGGCGACGCGCACCCACAGCACCTCGACGCCGAGGTGCTGGGCCACGCCGCTGGCGACACCGGACACCACCCGCCGGGACCTGCTGCGCTGCAAACTCCCCGCGAGCAGGCCGGCGGCCCAGTCCTGATCGGCCGGTGCGGCGGTCTCACCCTCGGCTACCTGCGAACTCACCCCTGAATCGTCACACGTGCGCGGGCGCCGGTCATCAGGGAAGCGCCCCCACCCCGCGCTGGGGTGGCTGGGGGACGGTCTCAGGGGACTCCCGGATGCACCGGGAGGGCCGCGACCAGCATGCTTTGTGCTGTGAACGGGACGAAGGGCCAGGCGATCAACGTCGAGGAACTGCTGAAGGACTTCTGGGCCACCAGGCCGAGGAGGCCCAAGCAGGGCCGGTTGATCGCGGGCGTGGCCACCGGCATCGCGCGGCGCTACGCCGTCGACCCGGTGCTCGTGCGGGTGCTGCTGGTCGTGTCGGCGATCTACGGCGGCGCCGGGGTGCTGCTGTACCTGGCGGGCTGGCTGGTGCTGGCCGAGGAGGACGACGAGGTCTCACCGGCCGAGTCGGTGCTCGGCCGGGGCTCGAGCAGTTCCTCGCGCGGGTTCACCGTGGTGCTGGCCGTGCTCGGCGCCGTGGCGATCTCGTACCTGTTCAACAACCCGTTCGGCGGGTTCAGCGGGTTCTTCGGCCTGCTGGCCCTGCTGGCCGGACTCGTGGTGCTGCACAACGGCAGGGCCCACCTGGGCACGCCGGGCGCACCGACCACGCCCAGGAACTCGACCACCGCTGGAGGAGCGATGACCTCGTCCTCGCAAACGCTCTCGCCGGACTGGGACCCGCTCGGCGCGGCGCCCGGCGGCTGGGACCTGCCCGACCCCTTCGACAGCACGCCCACATCGGCCACCTCGGCCACCGAGCCGCTGGCCCCACCACCGCCGCCGCCCCCGCCCGCACCGCCGCTGCACCCCACCGGCCCCGGCCACCACTCGCACGTCACCGGCGTGACCTTCGGCCTGGCCCTGGTGACCGGCGCGGTGCTCGCCGCGGTGTCCACCGTGACGCCCTGGCTGACCCCGGGCCACATCGTCGGCATCGTGGCCGGGGTGTTCGGCCTCGGCATGGTCGTCGGCGCGTTCACCAGGGGCGGCCGGGGGCTGATCGCGCCGACCATCGTGTCCGCGCTGGCCGCCTTCGTGCTGACCTCGGCGCCCTCACACGGCGGGGCCGGTGTCGGCTCGATCAACGAGGCGCCCACCGGGAACGTGGCCGCGGCCTACACCGTGTCGGTCGGCGACGTGCGGCTGGACCTGACCAAGGTGCCGCTGAGCAAGGACAAGCCGATCACCACCTCGGTGAACGTGGACGTCGGCGACGCGAGGGTCGTCGTGCCGCACGACGCCGACGTGGAACTGACCTGCGGGGTGCGGCTGGGCAGCGCGCGGTGCCTGGACTTCCACAAGAACGGCTCGAACGTCAGCAGGCAGCTGACCAGCAAGGCAGACAGTGGGCAGTCCGCGGGCACCATCCGGCTGACCGTGAACAACGGACTGGGAGATGTGGTGGTCAGCCGTGGCTGAGTACGGCAACCGGGGAGGGCCGAGGGTCTTCACCCTGCTGATCGGGCTGGTGGGTCTGCTCGGCTGCGGCTACGCGCTGACCGACGGGGCCGTGGAGCGCCTGCCCTTCGGGCCGACCGGGCTGCTCGCGGGGGCCGCGCTGCTGGTGGGCGTGCTCATCCTGGCGTGGACGGTGCGACCCGGCAGCCGGGGCCGCTGACCGGTGTCGTGAAAGTGCCGTATGCGACATCTGATGTCGCATACGGCACTTTCATGTCATGACCCGGTGGATCACTCCCACTCGATGGTGCCCGGCGGCTTGCTCGTCACGTCCAGCACCACGCGGTTGACCTCGCTCACCTCGTTGGTGATGCGGGTGGAGATCCGCTCCAGCACGTCGTAGGGCAGCCGGGTCCAGTCGGCGGTCATCGCGTCCTCGCTGGAGACCGGGCGCAGCACCACCGGGTGACCGTAGGTGCGGCCGTCGCCCTGCACACCGACACTGCGCACGTCGGCGAGCAGCACCACGGGGCACTGCCAGATGTCGCGGTCCAGCCCGGCGGAGGTCAGCTCCTCGCGGGCGATCGCGTCGGCCGAGCGCAGGATCTCCAGCCGCTCGGCGGTCACCTCGCCGATGATCCGGATGCCCAGGCCGGGGCCGGGGAAGGGCTGGCGCTGCACGATGGTCTCCGGCAGGCCCAGCTCGGTGCCCACCCGGCGCACCTCGTCCTTGAACAGCGCGCGCAGCGGCTCGACCAGCGCGAACTGCAGGTCCTCCGGCAGGCCGCCCACGTTGTGGTGGCTCTTGATGTTGGCCGCGCCCGTGCCGCCGCCGGACTCCACCACGTCGGGGTACAGCGTGCCCTGCACCAGGAAGTCGTAGCGCTCGCCCTCGGCGCCCGCCTTGTCCTGCAGGTCCTGCGCGGCCTGCTCGAACACCCGGATGAACTCCCGGCCGATGATCTTGCGCTTCTGCTCGGGGTCGGTCACCCCGGCCAGCGCGCCCAGGAAGCGCTCGCGGGCGTCCACCGTCACCAGGTTGACCCCGGTCGCGGCCACGAAGTCCCGCTCCACCTGCGCCCGCTCCCCGGCCCGCAGCAGGCCGTGGTCCACGAACACGCAGGTCAGCCGGTCGCCGATGGCACGCTGCACGAGGGCCGCCGCCACCGCGGAGTCCACGCCGCCGGACAGGCCGCAGATCGCCCGCCCGGTGCCGACCTGCTCGCGGATCCTGGTCACCTGCTCGTCCACGATGGAGGCGGTGGTCCACTGTGGACGGATGCCCGCGATGTCGTGCAGGAAGCGCCGCAGCACCTCCTGGCCGTGCGGGGAGTGGCCCACCTCCGGGTGGTACTGCACCCCGGCGAAGCGGCGCCGCACGTGCTCGAAGGCCGCCACCGGGGCGCCCTCGCTGCTGGCCGTCACCGCGAAGCCCTCCGGCGCCGCCGTGACGCTGTCCCCGTGGCTCATCCACACCGGGTGGTGCCCGGGCAGCTCCTGGTGCAGCACCCCGCCCTCGCTGGACACGCCCAGCTCGGTGCGGCCGTACTCGCGGGCACCGGTGTGCGAGACGGTGCCGCCCAGGGCCTGGGCCATCGCCTGGAAGCCGTAGCAGATGCCGAACACCGGCACGCCCTGCTCGAACAGCGCCGGATCCACCTGCGGGGCGTCCTCGGCGTACACACTGGACGGGCCGCCGGAGAGCACGATCGCGGCCGGGTCGCGGGCGATCAGCTCGGCCACGGTCGCGGTGTGCGGCACCACCTCGGAGTACACCTGGGCCTCACGCACCCGCCGGGCGATCAGCTGGGCGTACTGGGCACCGAAGTCGACGACGAGCACGGGTCGGCTCATGCGGACACCTCGCTGGCGCTCGGCGTCCCCGGGAGCCGGAGCACTGTGTCCATTGATGAGCTCGCGAGCTCGCTCATGCGGTGTTCCTCCTGGACGAACGGGGCTAGGGGCCAATTGTCCCAGGTGACGCCCGTCTCGCCGGGGGCGGGCTGCTCCACCGGGCTCACGTGGCCGCGATCAGCGCCGAACCGACTTGGACACTGTGTCCCTGACGCATGGTCATCTTGTACTGAATGGCATCCAGCGTGACCTGCTGTAGTGGGCCTACGGTGGTACACATGGACGACGCGATCGAGGCCAAGCCCCGCCCCTGCTGGATCGCAGGCACCGCCGAGGAAGGCCCCACCGAGCTGGTGGTCCGCCACCCCTACGACGGCACCGAGGTGGCCACCATCGCCGTGCCCGGCCCCGATCAGGTCGAGCGCGCGGTGGCCGCGGCTGCCGCCGTCGCACCGAGCTTCCGCAGCTCGCCCGCGCACCTGCGGGCCGCCGCGCTGATGCACGTGAGCGAGCAGCTCGCCGCCCGGCACGAGGAGATCTCGGAGACGATCACCGCCGAGAACGGCAAGCCGCTGAAGTGGGCCGAGGGCGAGGTGAACCGCGCGATCTCCACGTTCCGCTTCGCCGCCGAGGAGGCACGGCGGTTCACCGGGGAGATGCAGCGGCTGGACACCGACCCCGCCGCCGAGGGCAGGCTCGCGCTGGTGCGCCGGGTGGCCCGGGGCCCCGTGCTGGGCATCGCCCCGTTCAACTTCCCGCTGAACCTGGTGGCGCACAAGGTGGCGCCCGCGATCGCCGTCGGTGCGCCGATCATCATCAAGCCCGCGCCGCGCACCCCGCTGTCCTCGCTGATCCTCGGTGAGCTGCTCGCCGAGACGGATCTGCCCGAGGGCGCGTTCTCCGTGCTGCCGGTCGGCAACGAGGAGACCGTGGCACTGGTGCGCGACGAGCGGCTGCCGGTGGTGTCCTTCACCGGCTCGGGACCGGTCGGCTGGTCCATCATGGACTCGGTGCCGCGCAAGCACGTCGTGCTGGAGCTGGGCGGCAACGCGGCGGCCGTGGTCGCCGCCGACTGGAACTCGCCGGAGGACCTGGACTTCGCCGCCAAGCGCATCGCGCTGTTCGCCAACTACCAGGCCGGGCAGTCCTGCATCGCCGTGCAGCGGGTGATCGTGGATTCCGCTGTGGCACAGGAGTTCCTGCCGCGACTGACCGAGGCCGTGCGGGCACTGCGCACCGGCGACCCGCACGACCCCGAGGTCGAGGTGGGCCCGGTCGTGGACGAGGCGGCGGCGGAGCGGATCGAGTCCTGGGTGGGCGAGGCCGTGAGCGCGGGCGCCGAGGTCCTCGTCGGCGGCACGCGCGAGGGCACCAGCGTCGCGCCCACCGTGCTGACCGGGGTGCCCGCGAACGCCAAGGTCTGGTCGGAGGAGGTGTTCGGCCCGGTACTCGCTGTGTCCATTGTGGACGGCACGGATGCCGCACTGGCCGCCGTGAACGAGTCGGCCTACGGCTTGCAGGCCGGGCTGTTCACGCACGACCTGCAACTGGCCTTCCGCGCCTCGGCGGAGCTGGAGGTCGGCGGCCTGATCATCGGTGACGTGCCCTCCTACCGCGCCGACCAGATGCCCTACGGCGGGGTGAAGGGCTCCGGGGTGGGTCGCGAGGGCCTGCGCTCGGCCATGGCCGACTTCACCGAGGAGCGCGTGCTGGTGCTGACCGGGATCAGGTACTAGACCCGGAACCTGGCCTGGAACACCGCGCCGCCGAGCCCCGACCGGCGTGCGGTCCTGAGGCCTCAGGCCTTGGTCAGGCCCTGGGCGAAGGCGAACATGCCGTCCGGGTCGTACTTGCGGGCGACCTGGCGCAACCGCGCCAGGTTGCCCGCGTAGTAGGCACCGGCCCAGTCCGGCATGTCCGGGTCGATGTAGTTGACGTACCCGTTGGCGCCGAACAGGTCCCCGAGTTGGCCGCGCACCTCGCCGACGGTCTGGCCCGCGCTGCGCGCCGAGGCCGCGGTGGCGCCCTGGTAGACCTGCGCGGTGGCCAGCGCCGACCGGTAGGGGAAGGCCGTGTCCCCCGCGCCGACCCGGTTCACGGCCCCGCCGAGGCTGTCGATCAGCACGTCCATGCCGGTGCGGCCGCGCATCAGCGAGGCGAGCTGCGCCGGGTCGTCCAATGGTTTGGTCAACACCCGTGAGGTGGCCACGAAGGACTCACGGCCGAGCGCACCGGAACCGCTCCAGCTCGGCTTGCACTGGGCCACCGGCTTGCCCGAGCAGCCGCCGAACCAGAGCATCGCCTCCAGGTACGACTTGCCCTGCACGTAGCGCGAGGTCGGCTGGGCGCCGGTCTTGGCGATCAGGCTGTTCAGCAACGGGGCGAGCCCGCTCGCGGAACCCACGTAGCAGCCGGTGACCCTGCTGGTGGGCGGCGTGCCGCCGGACACCGCGAGCGTGGACCAGAGCTCGTCGGGGGCGCCCGCGGTGAACGACTGCCAGCCGCCGAGCACCTCGGCCACCGAGCCGCCCGGGAAGTGCAGCTGGAACACGGTGAGCTGCGGGGCCGGTTCGGTGCTGAACGTGAACGAGGTGACGATGCCCAGGTTGCCGCCTCCGCCGCCGCGCAACGCCCAGTGCAGGTCCGGCTCGCTGTCGGCGGAGGCCGTGCGCAGGTGGCCGTCCGGGGTCACCACCTGTGCCGACACCAGCCGGTCGCAGGTGAGGCCGAACTTCCTGGTGAGCACGCCGACCCCGCCGCCGAGGGTGAGCCCGGCGATGCCCACGGTCGGGCAGGACCCGCCGGGCAGGCAGCGCCCCTGGTCGGCCAGCGCGGAGTAGACCTCGATCAGGCGTGCGCCCGCACCGATCACCGCCGTGCCGTCCGCGCGGACCTCGACCCCTTTCATACCACCGAGATCGACCACAAGTCCGTGGTCGGGGGTGGAGTACCCGGCGTAGCTGTGCCCCCCGCTGCGGGCGGCGATCGGGATGCGCGAGGACGCGGCCACACCGACGCAGGCCTGCACGTCCTCCGGCCGCGCGCAGCTGGCCACGGCCGCTGGCGTGCGCGAGTCGAACAGCGGGTTGTAGGCCAGCTTCGCCGTGCCGTACCCCTCGTCCTCGGGCAGGAAGAGCTTGCCCGCCAAGGAGGAGCGCAGCTTCGGCCAGTCCGGCGGGACCGGTGCCGACGAGGTGGTCGGCGGCGGGGTGGTGCCGCTCGATGGCGGGGCGCCCGATCCGCTCGGCGTGCAGGCGGACAACGCCGCCGCGGCGGCCCCGAATCCTGCCGCGTGCAGGAACGTCCGTCGAGTCAGACCCACCCGTCCAGCTTCGCAGCCCTGCCCGCCAACCCCACCAGCAGGTGCCATGAAAGTGCCGTTCCTGGCGTTGAATGCCAGGAACGGCACTTTCATGGCACGGCGCGGCTCAGGACACGATCGGGAGGCGGAGTGCGGCGGGGGCGTCGGCGGGCACGACGGGGTTCCTGGGGGCGACGGGGGCCAGGCGCCGGTAGCCGGAGCCCTGGGCGGGGCGCTGGTCCTCCTCGCCCTTGTTGGGCCACAGGGAGAAGGCCCGCTCGGCCTGGGCGGTGATCGTCAGCGAGGGGTTCACGCCGAGGTTGGCGGAGATGGCCGCGCCATCCACAATGGACAGTCCTGGGTAGTTGTGCACCCGGTGGTACGGGTCGATCACCCCGTGCTGGGCGTCCTCGCCGATGGCGCAGCCGCCGATGAAGTGGGCGGTCAGCGGGATGTTGAACAGCTCGCCCCAGGTGCCGCCCGCGATACCGCCGATGTGCTCGGCGGCGAGCTGGTTGGCCTTGTGCCCGGCGGGGATGAACGCGGGGTTGGGCTCGCCGTGCCCCTGTTTGGACACGAGTTTGCGGCGCAGCAGCCCGCGCTTGGTATAGGTCGTGATCGAGTTGTCCAGGCTCTGCATCACCAGCAGGATCACGGTGCGCTCGCTCCAGTTGCGCACCGACAGCAGCCGCAGCGTGGTCAGCGGGTGGCGCACGGCCTCGCGCAGGAACTGAAGCCAGCGCGGGGTACTGGCGGCCCCGTCGGTGGCGAGGGTTTGCAGCAGGCCCATGGCGTTGCTGCCCTTGCCGTACCGGACGGGCTCGATGTGCGTGGTCTCGTCGGGGTGGATGGACGAGGTGATCGCCACGCCCCGGGTGAAGTCGCGCTCGGGGTCCACCGACAGCCGTCCGGCGCCGACGATGGCCTCGGAGTTGGTCCGGGTCAGTTCGCCCAGCTTGGCCGACAGCCCGGGCAGCGCGCCGGTGTCCCGCATCTTGTGCAGCAACTGCTGGGTGCCCCAGGTGCCCGCGGCGAGCACGACCTGGCCCGCACTGATCGAGGACCGGCCGCCGACCTTGGCCCCGGTGCGCCGGGTACTGACCAGCCAGGTGCCGTCCGGGCGCTGGTTCAGCCCGGTCACCGTGGTCAGCGGCAGCACCTGGGCCCCGGCCTGCTCCGCCAGGTACAGGTAGTTCTTGACCAGCGTGTTCTTGGCGCCGACCCGGCAGCCGGACATGCAGGAGCCGCACTCGGTGCAGCCGGTGCGCCGCGGCCCGGCCCCACCGAAGAACGGGTCCTCCGCGGGCTTGCCCGGCTCGCCGAAGAACACGCCGACCGGGGTGGGGCCGTAGCTGTCTGGCACACCCATGTCCCTGGCGACCTGCTGCATCACCACGTCGGACGGGGTGACCGTGGGGTTGGTGACCACGCCGAGCATGCGGCTGGCCTGGTCGTAGAACGGGGAGAGCTCAGCCTCCCAGTCGGTGATGTGCGCCCACTGCCGGTCGGTGAAGAAGGGCTTGAGCGGCCGGTACAGGGTGTTGGCGTAGACCAGCGAGCCGCCGCCGACCCCGGCACCGGCCAGCACCATGACGTTGCGCAGCGTGTGGATGCGCTGGATGCCGTAGCAGCCAAGTGCGGGCGCCCACAGGTAGCGGCGCAGGTTCCACGAGGTCTTGGCGAACTCGTCGTCGGCGAAGCGGCGGCCCGCCTCGAGGACGGCGACCTTGTAGCCCTTCTCCGTCAGCCGCAGCGCCGCGACACTGCCGCCGAAGCCAGAGCCGACCACCACTACGTCGTAGTCGACGACAGGACACCCGGGTGCGGGTGTCCCGCGGTGCACAGTGCTACCCGTCAGTAGGCCCATTCAGCGAGGGTAAGCGGAACTGGTCAGTTCCACCAGGGATGGACCACCTATTGGAAGTCCTCGCGCAAAACCCCGTACTTGACCATGTCCCGGCGCACTCCGCCGCGCAGCTGGGCCCCGCGCAGCACGCCCTCCCTGCGCAGCCCGGCCTTCTCCAGCGCGCGCTGCTCGGCGAGGTTGTCCACGTCGGTGTCCGCCTCGACCCGGTCCAGCTCCGTGGTGGCGAACAGGTGCTCCACCAGCAGCCGCTGGGCCAGCGTGCCCACACCCCGGCCGCGCGCCGCCGCCACCAGCCCGATGCCGATGTTCCAGGCGTGGCAGGACAGGGTGCGGCCATAGGTCACCGGCAGCCAGTTGACCTTGCCGAGCGGCTCGCCGGTCTCCGCGTCCACCACCAGCAGGCGGTGCACCGGCGGCAGGTACAGCCCGGGACGCGGGTCCTCGTCCGGGTCGTAGGGCCCGTCGGACCCGGCGTTGACCAGGTCCAGGTCCGCCTGGGTCGGTTCCGCCAGGGCCACGCCGTCCCGTGCCGCCACCACGGTGCGGCCGGTGCTCACCCGCGCACCGTGAGGCCGACCTTCTGGAACTCCTTCAGGTCGGAGTAGCCAGACTTGGCCATCGCCCTGCGCAGTGCGCCGAACAGGTTGATCGCGCCGTCCGGGTCGGAGGAGGGCCCGAACAGCAGGGTGCGCAGGTCCACCTCGGCGTCGGGCCCCACGGCCACCCGGCTGCGCGGCACCGAGGGGTGCGCCGCCGCGGCGGTCCAGTACAGGCCCTGGCCGGGCGCCTCGGTCGCGGCCGACAGCGGCTCGCCCAGCATGACGGCGTCCGCCCCGCAGGCCACGGCCTTGGCGATGTCCCCGCTGGTGTGCACCCCGCCGTCGGCGATCACGTGCACGTACCGGCCACCGGTCTCGTCCAGGTAGTCCCGCCGCGCCGCCGCAGCGTCGGCGATGGCGGTGGCCATGGGCACGCCGATGCCCAGCACGCTGTCGGTGGTGGTGACCCCGGTGCTGTGCCCGTAGCCGACGATCACCCCGGCCGCGCCGGTGCGCATCAGGTGCATGGCGGTGCGGTAGTCGCCGACCCCGCCCGCGATCACCGGCACGTCCAGGTCGGCGATGAACTGCTTGAGGTTGATCGGCTCACCGTCGCGGGCCACGTGCTCGGCGGAGATGATCGTGCCCTGCACCACCAGGATCTCCACGCCCGCGGCCAGCAGGTCGGGGGTGAGCTCGGCGGCGCGCTGCGGGCTGACCCGCACCGCGACGGTGACCCCGGAGTCGCGCACCTGCTTGATCGCCGCCGCCAGCAGGTCGGCCTGGATCGGCGCGGCGTGCAGCTCCTGCAGCAGCTTGGTCACCGCCAGCGGGTCGTCGTCCTCGGCCGCCGCCGTGGTGAGGCGGAACAGCGCCTCCTCCACGTCGGCGTGCCTGGCCCACAGGCCCTCCGCGTTGAGCACGCCCAGACCGCCCAGCTCGCCGACCGCCACGGCGGTGCCCGGGGACACCACCGCGTCGGACGGGTGGGTGATCAGCGGGATGTCGAACCGGTAGGCGTCGATCTGCCAGGTGGTCGAGACATCCTTGGACGAGCGCGTCCGACGGGACGGGATGATCTCGATGTCATCCAGTTCGTAGGCGCGGCGCGCGGTACGTCCCATCCCGATTTCGACCAGATCCCGCACGTGCCGTCCCTTCCCTGGAGCTGAACAAACCGGACGAGCGTAGCCCGGACTAACGGGTGGTGTAGTTCGGTGCCTCGACGGTCATCGCGACGTCGTGCGGGTGGCTCTCCTTGAGCCCGGCCGCGGTGATCCGCACCAGCTGGGCCCGCTGCAGCTCGGCGATGGTGCGCGAGCCGGTGTAGCCCATGGCCATGCGCAGCCCGCCGACCAGCTGGTAGGCCACCTGGGACAGCGGCCCGCGGAAGGGCACCCGGCCCTCGATGCCCTCGGGCACCAGCTTGTCCTCGCTGAGCACGTCGTCCTGGAAGTAGCGGTCCTTGGAGTAGGACTTGCGCTCCCCGCGCCCGGACATCGCGCCCAGCGAGCCCATGCCCCGGTACACCTTGAACTGCTTGCCGTTGACCAGGATCAGGTCGCCGGGGGCCTCGGCGGTGCCGCCGAACAGGCCGCCGAGCATCACCGAGCTGGCACCGGCGGCGATGGCCTTGGCGATGTCCCCGGAGTACTGGATGCCGCCGTCGCCGATCACCGGCACGCCCGCGGGCCGCGCGGCCTGGTCGGCCTCGTAGATCGCGCTGATCTGCGGCACGCCGACCCCGGCGACCACGCGGGTGGTGCAGATCGAGCCCGGCCCGACGCCCACCTTGATGCCGTCGGCACCGGCGTCCACCAGCGCCTGGGCCGCCGCACGGGTGGCCACGTTGCCGCCGACCACGTCCACGCCCTCGCCCAGTTCCTTCTTCAGCCGGGCGACCATCTCCAGCACCCCGCGTGAGTGGCCGTGCGCGGTGTCCACGATCAGCACGTCCACGCCCGCCTCGGACAGGCTCATGGCGCGGGCGTAGGAGTCCTCGCCGACACCGACCGCGGCACCGCAGATCAGGCGGCCGTCCGGGTCCTTGGTGGCGTCCGGGTACTTCTCGGTCTTCACGAAGTCCTTGACCGTGATCAGCCCGCGCAGCTTGCCGTTGCCGTCCACGATCGGCAGCTTCTCGATCTTGTGGCGGCGCAGCAGGCCCAGCGCGGCGTCGGCCGACACGCCCACCTGCGCGGTCACCAGCGGGCCCTTGGTCATGACCTCGCTGACCGGGCGGTTGTGGTCCACCTCGAAGCGCATGTCCCGGTTGGTGATGATGCCGACCAGCAGGCCGTCCGGGTCGGTCACCGGAACACCGGAGATGCGGAACTTGGCGCAGAGCGCGTCCACCTCGGCCAGCGTGGCCTCCGGGGAGCAGGTCACCGGGTCGGTCACCATGCCCGCCTCGGAGCGCTTGACCACCTCGGCCTGCGCGGTCTGCTGCTCGATGGACAGGTTGCGGTGCAGGATGCCGATGCCGCCCTGGCGGGCCATGGCGATGGCCATGCGCGCCTCGGTCACGGTGTCCATGGCGGCGGAGGCGAGCGGCACCCGCAGCCGGACGTTGCGGGAGAACCGGGTCGACGTGTCCACCCCACTGGGGATGACGTCCGACTCAGCGGGCAGCAGCAGCACGTCGTCGAAGGTCAATCCGAGCATGGCGAACTTGGTCGGGACTTCCTGCGCGACGGTCTCGCTGGTCATCTGGGTGCCTCGGGCCTTCCTATGGCGCGACAAAGGGTGGATTTTCGCAGGCGGGACGCCTCGAACCATGGTATCTGGCGCCGTTTGGGCCGCAGCCCGGTACCGTGCGAGGTCGTGCCGCACGATGCGTTGCCCCCAGACCCCTTCGCGGGCGATCCCGACGACCCCGCGCGGGCGCTGGCTGAGCCCGACGAGGACGAACCCGCGCCCATCGGCGAGGAAGAGCGCACTGAGCTCATCAACGACCTCAGCGACCTGGCCGTGTACCAGGCCCTGCTGGAGCCGCGGGGCATCCGCGGCGTGGTCGTGGACTGCGGCGAGTGCGACGAACCTCACTACCACGACTGGGCGCTGTTGCAGTCAAGCCTGGAACAGCTGCTCCACGACGGGCGCATGCGCCCGCACGAACCCGCCTTCGACCCGGATCCGGCCAGCTACGTCAGCTGGGAGTACTGCCGCGGCTACGCGGACGGGGTGCGGGACCGGGAGAGCGCACGCTGAACTCTTGGCGTCCTCGCGCCGGTCACAGACGGTGAAAAGCAGTGGGGGCCGGATCACGTGTGATCCGGCCCCCACTGCGTGGTGCGGCTGACTAGTGGTGGGCGCTCTGCGTGCCCGCTGCCGAGCTGCCGGTGCCCGGGTTGGCGGGCGACGGGTCGGTCGAGGGCGGGTCGCCCTTCGGGCTGCTGTTCTCGCCGCTGGCCGGGGTGCTCGGCGGGGTGGCGGGCGAGGTGGCCCCGTGCGTGGTGCTCGTGGGCGGGGTCGTCGGCACCGTGGTCGTGGTCGTCGGCACGGTGGTCGTGGTGGTCGTCGTGGTCGTGGCCCCGGCGACAGAGGTCTGTGCGGGCGGCTGCACCGGGACGGAGGGGGTGGGCTCCGTCTTGCTGGTGTTCAGCTGCTGGACCAGGTTCGCGTGGTCGCGGGACAGGTCCTGCTTGCCGTCCTCGCTGTTGACCAGCGGCAACGAGTTCTGCGCGTTGGCCAGCGCGGACCGGGCGTCGCCGATGCGGCCCTGGCTCAGCGCCGAGCGCGCGGCGTTCAGGTCGGTCTGCACGGCCACGGCGGCCTCGACCGAGTGGGCGTGGTCGGTGTAGAGCATCTGGGTGATGCCCCAGAGCGCGTCACCGGGCTTGGCGTCACGGGCGGCCATGCCGACACCGGCGAAGGCGATCACCAGCACCGCGGCGGCCGCGGCCAGCGGTCCGATCAGCCGGGGCCTGCGGCGGGCCGCCTGCCTGGCGGCGAGCACCGTGGTCACCGCGGCCTCGGTGGAGACCAGTTCACCGAAGGGCTCGCTGTCGACGTCGCGGCGCCAGGACAGCAGCAGTGAGTCGAGTTCGTGTGCGGACACCGCGGGGTGCCCGTCGGGGTTCGCTCCCCCGAGCGCGTCGAGCAGGGCGTCGTCGGCCCGCAGCGCGGCGAGGTCGACCGGTGCCTCGTGGGCGGGGTCGTCCTCATCAAGGCCGGGCGCGACCACGGTGCCGTACCGGGCTCCGTGCTCCCCCAGCACTGGGTTGTTCTCCTGCGCGGTGTCCCACCTGGCGGTGCTGCCCAGCGGGTCATCACCGATCAGGACGCGTCTACCTCGCCGGTCTCTCCTGGCGGCATCTGCATCGCCGGGCCCGTGCTGCTCGGCCACTCAGACCACCTCCTCCGCTGCCAATGTCTTGCGTAGCCGGGCGAGCGCGCGGTGCTGGGCAACTCGCACCGCCCCCGGCGTTGAACCCACCGCGTCGGCCGTCTCCTCCGCCGACAGTCCCACGACCACCCTCAGCAACAGGATCTCCCGCTGCTTGGCAGGCAGTATGCGCAGAAGCTGAGCCATCCGGTCGGACAGCTCACCGTGCATGGCGCGCTGCTCCGGCCCCGCGTCGGTTTCGGGGGCGTCCGGCACCTCGGGCACCGGCTCCGCCCTGTTGCGGGCCGCGGCCCGGTGCGCGTCGGCGACCTTGTGCGCGGCGATGCCGTACACGAAAGCGAGGAATGGCCGACCTTGGTCGCGGTAGCCGGGCAATGCCGTGAGCACCGCGAGACACACCTCCTGGGCGACGTCGTCCGCGGACGCGAACGACCTCTCCTGCCTACCGACACGAGCGCGGCAGTACCGCACCACGAGAGGACGGATCGACGCCAGCAGACGCTCGACGGCCTGGCGATCGCCGTCAACGGCCGCGCCTACCGTGGCGTCCAGCCCGTCCCCCGTATTGCTCATCGCAGACAACAGCCCTGGTGTTACTTCTGGGCACACCGACTCGGTCGGCGCGCGAGTTTGGGTCGCTCAGGTCACGACTCACCGTACCGGGCGACACTGAAGATGCCGTGTGACGGGACGGCCTGCCTTCGTCACCCAGTGTCGCATCCGCGCACACGGATGAGCCAGCCCGGAGCAGCAGTTAGCTGAGGCGGGCTAAACCGGGCCACCTGCACTGTGACGAAGGGCAGCGAGGCCCCGAAGAGCTCGACCACAGCAGTGACTCCGGACACAACTGAAGGGGACACCCGCCGTACAGCCGGTGCCCCCCGTTGCAGAACCGTCAGGAGACCAACCCGCGGCGGAAGCCGTGCGCGACGGCCTGGGCGCGGTCACGGACGCCGAGCTTGCGGAACAGCCGGCGGGCGTGGGTCTTGACGGTGTCCTCGGACAGGTAGAGCTCGCGCCCGATCTGCCCGTTGCTCTTGCCCTGGCTCATGCCGCGCAGCACCTGCAGCTCCCGCTCGGTGAGCTGAACACCGGGGTCGGAGGGCTGCCGGGGTGCGGGTACCGAGGTGCTGGCCAGGGTGTGTGCCAACGCGGCGACCAGCTCGGGGCGCGAGGCGTCCCAGCGCAGGTAGCCACGGGCACCACCGGCGATGGCGGCGGCGATGCTGCCGGCGTCGTCGGGGGCGCCGAACACGATCACGTTCGCCTGGGGGTTCGCGGAGACGAGCCGCCGGGTCGCCTCAACACCGGTCGGCACGGCGCGCTGGGTTCCCACCAGTACGACGTCGACAGGCTGCCGGGAGAATCGCGCCAACAACTCGTCACCGTGTGCCACGCAGTCGATGCGACTAACCCCGGGGACTGCCGACATGACACGGGTCAGCCCCTCCCGCACACTGCGGCGGTCGTCGCAAATCAAGACCGTCGTCACGGGGACTCCTTCCTGCAGCCGAGTGACGTTCCACTTCCCCTATCGGACGCCGCGAGGCGAACCTTGACACGATCCGGTGCTTAATCCGTCAAGTAGTTCGCCCGGATGTCCGCGCGGACGGGTTCCCCGGAACGGAGCAGCGCCGTCACGGAACCCACACGGAGGCCTCCGCCAGCCGTCGCCCGACCGGGTCCGCATGGAGCAACACGCAGCTCAGCACCCCTTTAGCCCGTTCGTGCCACCTCGCCGCACCATCGGGTCGCAGGTGCCCCAGCAGGAGGGCGCAGGGCCACACCAGGGGGTGCAGTGACAACCCCTCATTGTGATGCAAGTCACACTCCAGCAGGGCTTCAGCCCGGCCCTTCTCGGCGGCTCCCGGCAGGTTCGCCAGCCCCGCCGCGAGCACCAGGCGTGACTTCGCCACGTGCCGCAGCGCCCCAGCACCGGTGGCCGCGGCCAGCGCCCGCTCCGCCAGCGGCACGGACTCGGCGTGCCGCCCACAGGCCAGCTCGATCTCGGCGGCGACCCAGTGCAGCCGGGTCAGCGGCCGCCAGCGGCCCGGGGCCCGGACCGGGAGCCCGTCGAACGCCGCGGCGGCCGCCGCGTGCAGCCTGCGGGCCAGCGCGAGCTGTCCCGTGCCGATGGCGTCGGCGGCCAGCCCGACCAGGGCGTCGACCAGGGCGCCGCCCGAGTCCACGGCGTTGGGGTCGGTCAGCTCGGGGCGGAGCCCGGCCAGGCGGGCCAGCGCCTCGCCGTCCAGCAGCCGGGCCGCGGCGTGCCCGCCGAGCTGGCGCCGGTGCGAGGCGAGGGTGCTGGCCGCCAGCGAGGCGAGCACCGGATCGGGCTCGCGCCGCAGCGCACCGAGCAGGGAGGTGGCCGCCGCGTAGTGGCCCTGGCCGCCCAGCACCACGGCCGCCAGCCAGCGTTCGCGCGCGGTACCCGTGGCCGCCGACCACACCTGGGCGCCGGGGTCGGCGCCGAACGCGGCCTCGAGCAGGTTCACGACTCCCGGCCGAGCAGGACGTAGGAGATGCGGTCCACCGCGGCCGAGAGCGAGTCCAGCGGCTCGGCGTGCGCGGGCAGCTTGCCTGGGGACCAGCCGGGGCCGCCGACGAACAACCGGATCCGCTGGCGGGTCCTCGGCAACTGACCGAGCAGCGAGCTGTCGGCGTAGCGGGGCAGCTGCGCCCACAGGAACACCGCCGCGGGCGCGATGCGCCGAACGGCCGCAGACAGCGCCTCGGCGGGCAGGGCCGCGCCCAGCATCAGGGAGCCGACCCCGCGCTGGGCCAGCGCCGTGGTCAGCGCGTGCAGCGGCAGCGTGTGCTGCTCCTCGGGCACGCAGGCCAGCAGCACCGGCCGGGGGTTGACCGGCACCGGGGTGCCCACGGCCGCCGCGCTGAACGCCGCCGTCACGCACTGGCTGAACAGGTGCTCCACCTCGACGCCCTCGCCGGAGTGCCGCCAGCGCTGGGCGATCGCGGTGAGCACCGGGCGGATCATCGTGTTCCACACCGACAGCACGCCGTCCTCGGCGATGGCGTCGGCCAGCAGGCACTGCACGCTCACCGCGTCCATGGCCAGCGCCGCACGCCCCAGCCCGCGGGCCCGTCTACTGGCTCCGGGCAGGCTCAGCACCCGCCCGCCGGTGCCCGAGAGCTCGTCGTGGTCCTCGTCGACGTCACCGCCCGTGATCGCCAGCAGCTCGGGTGACTCGACCGGTGTCACCACGGTGACGCGCTGGTCGGGCAGCGTCGAGGTGAGCGCGTACCGGGCCGCCTCCGAGGGAGAGGCCCCGCGCAGCAGCGCCCGCTGCATCATCTCCAGCCGCGCGATGTCCTGTGCGCCGTAGCGCCGGTGCCGCCCCGTGGTGTGGTCGGTGGGCCCCAATCCGTAGCGGCGGTCCCAGGTTCGCAGCGTGGCGGGGGCGATGCCCAGCCGCCGCGCGACGGCCGCCACGGACAGCATCGGTTCGGCGACGGCAGCACCGTGCTTGTGCTCCGGCTGCGTCGTCACGAGGGACATGTTCCGTTCACCTCATCCATGCGGCAACTCAGATCGCGTGACTGGCTGTGACCCAGGCCACGACAGGTGATCGGGCACCTCACCCATAGGCAGGAATGAACAACTTATGCCCCGAACACTCTTGAACAAGTTTTGACGCGGTTCTACCGTGATCGACGTTAAGCCAGACGGAGCAACCACCTGAGGCACCAACCCGGCGAGGAGGCGGTCTCGATGGCGGATACCAGGAGGCTTCCCGGTCCCAACGCTGACGTGTGGGACTGGCAGCTGCAGGGGAACTGTCGCGGTATGGACAGCGCTTTCTTCTTCCACCCTGACGGGGAACGCGGCCCGGCCCGCTCCCGCCGCGAGGCCAGGGCCAAGGCTGTCTGCCACAGCTGCCCGGTGCTGGACCTGTGCCGCAGGCACGCCCTGGCCGTGCAGGAGCCCTACGGCATCTGGGGCGGCATGTCGGAATCCGAGCGGGACAACATCATCAAGACCCGCCGTCGTCAACTCGCGCTCACGTCCTAGTCCTCAGGTATGACCAGCTGACCATCTTCCCGGCCGACGTCCGATGAGGACCGCGCCACCTACCGTCGATGACGGTTCGGAGTGGGAGGAGAGGGGTCAGCATGCAGCTCGCGGCAGTTCAGTTCAGCCAGGTCCTCCAGGCGCTGGGCGCCATCGGCCTGGGCTGCCTGGCCATCGCCCACGTCCTGATCGCCGTGCTCGCGCTGTCCGGGATCCTCCGGTCGGCGCAGGGCCCCGGTGCCAAGCTCGTCTGGTCCTTGCTCGTCTGCGCCGTGCCGCTGGTGGGCAGCGTGCTCTGGTTCCTGGTCGGGCGCCAGGAGCAGCGCGCCCAGTGGCAGCAGGTCTAGCCGAAACGCGAAGGGGGGCCTCCGGTGGGAGGCCCCCCTTCAGCACGTCCTGGGCGGGACTCGCGCTCCGCTGAGCGGGACTCGCCGGTTCTGCCGTGAGTCCCGCTCAGCGGGTCGGCTCAGTGCCCGTGGCCGTGACCGTGACCGGCGGCGGCCGCCGGCTCCTCTTCCTTCTTCTCCACGACGGCGCTCTCCGTGGTGAGCACCATGCGGGCGATGGAAGCGGCGTTGGCCACCGCGGAGCGGGTCACCTTCACCGGGTCGATGACGCCCTCGCCGACCAGGTCGCCGTAGGTCAGCTTGGCGGCGTTGAAGCCGTGGCCCCACGGCTGCTCGGCGACCTTGGACACCACGACGGCGCCCTCGAGACCGGCGTTGCTGGCGATCCAGAACAGCGGGGCGGACAGCGCGGCGCGCACGATGGCGACACCGGTGGCCTCGTCACCGGTCAGGCCCAGGTTGCCCTCGAGCTCCTTGGCGGCCTGCACCAGCGCGGAACCGCCGCCGGGCACGATGCCCTCCTCGACCGCGGCCTTGGTGGCGGCGACCGCGTCCTCGATGCGGTGCTTGCGCTCCTTGAGCTCGGTCTCGGTGGCGGCACCGACCTTGATCACGGCCACGCCGCCGGACAGCTTGGCCAGCCGCTCCTGCAGCTTCTCGCGGTCCCAGTCGGAGTCGGTCGCCTCGATCTCCTTGCGGAGCTGCTCGACGCGGGCCGCCACCTCCTCGGAACGGCCCTTGCCGTCCACGATGGTGGTGTTGTCCTTGGTGATGGTGATGCGCCGGGCGCTGCCCAGCACCTCAAGGCCCACCTCGGACAGCTTCAGGCCGACCTCGGCGGCCACGACCTGGCCGCCGGTGACGATGGCCAGGTCGTCCAGGAACGCCTTGCGGCGGTCGCCGAAGTACGGGGCCTTCACCGCGACGATCTTGATCGTCTTGCGGATGGAGTTGACCACCAGCGTGGACAGGGCCTCGCCCTCGACGTCCTCGGCCACGATCACCAGCGGCTTGCCCGCCTGGGCGACCTTCTCCAGCACCGGGAGCAGGTCGGCCAGCGCCGAGATCTTCTCGCGGTGCAGCAGGATGAAGGCGTCCTCGTAGACCGCCTCCTGCGCCTCCGGGTCGGTGGCGAAGTACGCGGAGATGTAGCCCTTGTCGAACTGCACGCCCTCGGTGATCTCCAGCTCGGTGGCCAGGGTGCTGGCCTCCTCGATGGTGATCACGCCGTCCTCGCCGACCTTCTCGATGGCCTCGCCGAGCAGCGCGCCGATGGAGGCGTCGCGGGAGCTCACGGTGCCGACCTGGGCCACGTTGTCGCGGCCCTTGATCGGGGTGGCCTTGCCCTTGAGGAACTCCACGACGTGGTCGACACCGGCCTGGATGCCGCGGCCGACCGAGGTCGGGTTGGCACCGGCGGCCACGTTGCGCAGGCCGTGCTTGACCAGCGCCTGGGCCAGCACGGTGGCGGTGGTGGTGCCGTCACCGGCGATGTCGTTGGTCTTGGTGGCGACGTTCTTGGCCAGCTGCGCGCCGAGGTTCTCGAAGGAGTCCTCCAGCTCGACCTCGCGGGCCACGGTGACGCCGTCCAGGGTGACCGTGGGGCCACCGAACTTCTTGTCCAGCACGACGTGCCGGCCGCGCGGGCCGAGGGTCACCTTCACCGCGTCGGCAAGCTTGTTGACGCCGCGCTCCAGTGCCCGACGAGCGTCCTCGTCGAAGCTGATCTGCTTGGGCATTGCGAGCCTTTCTCAGGACTTGTGCATGACAAACGCCCCGGCAGCCCCGGTGTGGGGCCCCCGGGGCGCCTGGTGTCGCGCGGACGCCTAGCGTCAGTTGATGACGGCCAGCACGTCGCGGGCGGAGAGGATGAGGTACTCCTCACCGTTGTGCTTGAGCTCGGTGCCGCCGTACTTGGAGTACACGACGACGTCGCCGACGGCGACGTCCAGCGGGACGCGGTTGCCCTTGTCGTCGATGCGGCCCGGACCAACAGCCAGGACCTTGCCCTCCTGGGGCTTCTCCTTGGCGGTGTCCGGGATGACGAGGCCAGACGCCGTCGTCGTCTCGGCCTCGTTGGCCTGGACGAGGATCTTGTCCTCGAGCGGCTTGATGTTCACGCTCACCGGGGTGACCTCCACGGGTCGTCGAACGCGTTTGGCAGGTACCGACGGCGCCTGCCACCCCGCCGTCGCGGGAGCCGGGGCGGTAGATGGTGCCGTGCGACTAGCACTCTACCCACCTGAGTGCCAACGGTTCAACGGGGTGGGGTCACCGGCACTCGAACGCAGGTCTCAGCGGGGTTCGGCCGCGTCCCGCACACCGAGTTCGTAGATCCGCAGGGTGTTCACGAACATCTGCCGCTGCCCCGGGGTGAGCGGTTCCAGGGCGGCGCGCCAGGCGGTGGCACCGCGGGCGAGCCAGCCCTCGATCACGGGCAGCCTGTCCTCGGCGATGCTGACGATCCTGCGGCGCCGGTCCGCCTCGTCCTCCCGCCGCAGCAGCACGCCCTTGCGACTGAGCTCGGCCACCAGCAGGCTCACCGTGGTCGGCGCGACCTCCAGCCGGGCGGCCAGTTCGTTCACCGTCATCGCCCCGTCGAACAGCAGGTAGGACAGCAGCGACAGGTGCCTGGGCGAGAGCTCCAGGGACTGGATCTCCTCGGGCACCGGGATGCGCTTGGCCCTGGCGACCAGCCTGGGCATCATCAGCAGCAGCGCCCGGATCGCCTCGTCCACCGCCAGTTCCGTTGACATCCACCCCACCCGCGCATACCTTTGCGAACAAATGCTTTTGCTTTCAAAGCAAAGTAGCTTTCCCGTCGATGCTACCCGGAGGGCAGCCGCATGCCGCACTTCACCGCGTACCTGGCCGAGGACGCCCTCGACGACACCGTCGAGCAGCGGCTCACCCGGGAACTGGTCGCGGTCGTCGGAGAGGTCTACGGCGAACTGAGCGCGGTCGCCGCCGTGCGACTGGTCGGCGTGCCACCCCGGCGCTGGGGGCTGCCGGTGCTCCCGCGCCGGCGGAACTGGTGACGATCAGCCTGGAACTGCGCGAGCCCGCCCTGCGCGTACCCGGTGCGGTGGACCGCCTGATCACCCTGATCACCGACGCGGCAGCGGCGGTGCTCGGCGAACACGTCCGCGAACACGTGCAGGTGCTCGTCCTCGCGGAACCGGCCGCCTAGAACGCGCGGAGCGCCGACACGCACCCCGTGCGGGGACGTGTCGGCGCTCCGGGTCAGCGGACTACCTGTGGTGCTTGGGCAGGGTCAGCTGGGGCTTGCCCGACTTGGCCGTGGGCACGGACAGGCCGCGCTTGGTCGGCTGCAACGGGGTCGCCTGCTCCGGCGTGGTCACCACGGCGGGCGGCACGTACGCCTTGGGTGCGGCCGAGGTGGTGCTGGGCAGCGTGGCGGTCGTGCTGGTGGTGCTCGCGGTGGTGGCGCTCTTGGGCAGGATCAGCGTGACGCTGCCGTTCTGCCACCGCGACTTCTCCGCGGAGTAGGCCGTGCCGTAGGGCTGCGCCAGGATGCCGGTGCACAGCAGGCCACAGTCGGTGGTGCCGTCCGGCACCGTGATCGGGACCTGCAGGCCACTCGGGGCGGAGACGTAGACCCGGCCGTTGAGCGTGTAGGCCGAGGCGGTGCCGCCCAGCAGCGCCTTCTGCCACGCGGCCTGGTTGGCCATCGTCTGGCCCGCGGCGGCCAGGTTCTGCTGCACCACCGGGGTGTTCGCGGCGAACTCGCCGCGGTAGGCGGCCAGCACGCTGCCGACCAGCGAGTACGCCAGCCGGTCACCGGCCAGGTTGGACTGGTGCATGTAGTGCGGGTCCGCGTCGTTGCCGAGCAGGTGGCCGACCACGATCTGCGTGTTCAGCGGCACGATGTAGTCGGTGAACCCGGTCGTGGCGTTGAGCGGGGCGATGCAGGTGGTGGTCGCCGGGTTGTCGGTGCAGATGCCGCTGCCGCCGTCGGCCCGCGAGGTGTAGAGCCAGTTGTACTCGTCGATCTCCTGCGCCGCGGTGGAGACGTTGTAGTACACGTCCACCGGGTGGCGCGGCACGGTCAGCGCGGAGCTGCCGGTGAGCTGGCGCTGCACGGGCTGGCGCGAGGCGTCGGCACCGGCCCACTTGATCCCGTTGGCCTTCAGCGCGGGCGCCAGGTTCGGGTTGTCGTTGGGCTGCTGCGGCAGCACGAACAGGCCGGAGTGCTCACCGGTGACCAGCTCGGAGCGGTCCTGGTAGCCGCTGAAACCGTTCTGCTGCGCCCAGGTGTTGTTCTGGCTGATCTGGCTGGAGATGTCCGCCTGGGACATGTAGACGGTGTTGCCGCTGGCGTCCACAGTGCACTGCCACGGCACGACCGTCACGTTCTGGGTGCAGCCGAGGAACTCGTGGGTGTAGGTGTGGTTCACCCAGTGGAACTGGTTGGCGTACTTCTTGAACTGGGTCAGCGTCGGGTCGGAGCCGCTGTCCGCGATCACGTCCGCGCTGCCGCCGCCGTTGAACAACATCTCGAACTTGAAGTTGTTCTGCTTCTGCCAGTTGGCCAGGTAGTCCACATCGGCCGGGGTCATCCGCACCGGGTTGGCGGCGGGGCCGTTCTGGCCCGGGGTCGGGATCGGGCAGTCCACGTCACCGGGGGTGCACTTGGCCTCGGTGTTCCACTGGTCGTCGGCCAGGAACACGTCGTCGATGTCGACGTTGAAGTAGTTCCGGTTCAGTCCCAGATGGACGCCCTTGGTCATCCACGTCACCATGCCGTGCGCCAGCGCCTGGAACTGGTGCTGGTTGGCGTTGTAGACGAAGGTGTTGACCAGTTCCGAGCGGGTGCCGGAGGTGTAGACCCCGGACAGCACGCCCGCGGTGGAGCTGCCCGCGATCGGCGCGGTCACCAGCGGGGTGAAGCTGGTGCCGGTGGCCGGGGTGGCCGGGGTCGACAGGTAGCCGTAGGACTCGGCGACGGCGGGGCTGCGGTCCTCGAACTTCACCGAGCCGGACAGGTACGGGAAGGCGCCGGTGGCCTTGCCCGCCGCGGTCACCGAGGCGGTGACACCGTCGAGCTGACCGGAGTAGGACGGGGCGTTGAGGCCGACCGCGGCGGTCGGGTACACGTACGCGTCGACCTGGCGGATGCCGTAGCTGGACTCGTAGGTGGTCAGCGCGGTGAGCTCGGCCGCGCTCAGCCCGGCGGGCGCCTGGTTGGGCAGCACCACGGACTGGAACTTGGCCTCGGCGGTCCCGGACAGGAACGCCGCGGTCAGCTGCGGGCGCGAGGCGTTGTTGAGGTCGACGATCGTCTGCGGCACGCCTTCGAGCGACAACTGCTGGCTGATCGCGGAAACGGCAGGCCCACCGTCGGTGACGACCAGGACCTTGAGATCGATCTTCGGGGATGCGGCGGTGGCCGCGAACGCCGCCGGGGCGGAGGCGGCCACCACCGCGGCGGTGGCGGCCGTGACCACCAATACGTTCCTGAGACGTAACAAGGCTTCCTCCGTCTGGTGAACCACGTTCACGACAGGGATCGGGGGGCAAGGGAAGGGCCGCCACCCGGCGGCCGACCATCCCCCACATCGCTCAATCCCGACGGAGCATTACGCGCCACCAGATGTTCACCGATTCGCCGGAATACCCATGGCAGGTTCACAACGAATCCCTGTGAATTCCCGGTGGAATGTTCACACGATCTGCACCGTGCTGACCGGAAGGCCCGGATCGGTGGCCAGTTCCAGCCCCGAGGGCTCGGCACCGGCGGCGACCAGGTGGGCACCCACCGCGGCGATCATCGCCCCGTTGTCGGTGCACAGCCGGGGCCGGGGCACCCGCAGGTGGATACCCGCCGCCTCGCAGCGCTGCGCCGCCAGCGCGGACAGCCGCGAGTTGGCCGCCACCCCGCCGGAGATCACCAGCGTGTCCACGCCCAGGTCCTTGGCCGCGCGCACCGCCTTGGCGGTCAGCACGTCGGCCACCGCCTCCTGGAAGGACGCGGCCACGTCGGCCACCGGCACCTGCTCGCCGGACCGCTCGCAGCGCTCCACCCAGCGCGCCACCGCGGTCTTCAGCCCGGAGAAGGAGAAGTCGTACTTGGCGTCCCGCGAACCGGTCAGCCCGCGCGGGAAGGCGATGGCACAGCCGTTGCCCTGCTTGGCCAGCTTGTCGATCGGCGGCCCGCCCGGGTAGGGCAGGTCCAGCACCCTGGCGACCTTGTCGTACGCCTCACCCGCGGCGTCGTCCACCGTCGCGCCGATCTCGGTGATCTTGCCAGCCAGGTCCTCGACCAGCAGCAGCGAGGAGTGCCCGCCGGAGACCAGCAGCGCGAGGCAGGGCGAGGGCAGCGGGCCGTGCTCCAGCGTGTCGGCGGCCACGTGGCCCGCCAGGTGGTTCACCCCGTACAGCGGCTTGCCCAGCGCGGCGGCGTAGGCCTTGGCCGCCGACACCCCGACCAGCAGGGCACCGGCGAGCCCCGGCCCGGCCGTCACGGCGATCGAGTGCACGTCCTTCAGCGCGACACCCGCGGCGCCCAGGGCCCGGTGCATCGTCGGCAGCATCGCCTCCAGGTGCGCCCGGCTGGCCACCTCCGGCACCACCCCGCCGAACCTGGCGTGCTCCTCCACGCTGGAGGCCACCTCGTCGGCGAGCAGTTCGAGGGTGCCGTCGTGCCTGATCCGCACGATGCCGACACCGGTCTCGTCACAGGAGCTCTCGATGCCCAGGACGATGCGCTCGCGACTCATAGGGTGCTCTCCTGACGGTCTTGAATCGGGCGGCCCATCGTGTAGGCGTCCGCCCCAGAGGGCTGGTAGTAGCGGCGACGCAGCCCCAACTGCTCGAATCCGTGCGCCCGGTACAGCGCGATCGCCGTGGCGTTGTCCGTGCGGACCTCCAGGAACACCGGTGCCCGGAACTGGTCGGCGCGCTCCAGCAGTGCCCGCAGCAGTGCCTTGCCCACGCCCCTGCCCTGCCAGTGGGCCGATACGGCGATGGTCTGCACGCTGGCCTCGAAGTCCGGGGCACGGCCCGCCACCGCCAGCCCCGCGTAGCCGATCAGCTCGCCCTGCTCGTCGCGGGCGGCCAGGTAGTGGTGGCCCTGGTCCAGTTCGGACAGGAAGGCCCGCTCGCGCCACGGGTCGTCCTCGGGGAACAGCTCGCGCTCCAGTTCCGCGCAGCGTCGGGCGTCGCGGTGGCGCAGCGGCTCCAGGGTGAAGCCCGCCGTCACGGCCGGGTCACCCGCTTGCGGCCCACCGGCTCGATCGCGTCCGGGCGGCGCAGGTAGAGCGGGGTCAGCGGGCCGGGCCGGGCCGAGGCGAGCAGTTCCACGGCCGCCGCGGCGACCAGGCCTGCCGGGCTCGGGTACTTCACCGGCACCAGCGGCAGGCCAAGCACCTCGGCGTACAGCTCGGCGCCCTCACCCGCCGCGGCGGCGACGCCCAGGGTGGGCAGCTTCTCGGCCAGCTCGGCGGGCCGCTCCACGTGCGGGCCGTTGCTGCGCCTGCCCGCCGCGTCGTAGGCCGCCCAGTAGACCTCGCGGCGGCGCGCGTCGGTGGCCACGAGCAGGCCGTGCCCGGTGTTGGCGTCGATGGCCAGCGCGTCCGGGGTCGGCACCGGGTACACCGGGCGGTCCAGGGCCTGCCCCAGCGCGCCCGCCGTGACCATGCCCACACGGAGCCCGGTGAACGGGCCGGGGCCGCTGCCGCACACGATCGCGTCCACTGCGGACAGCTCACGCCCGATCTCGGCCAGGCAGGCCAGCACGTGCGGGATCAGCAGCTCGCCGTGCGCCTTGGCGTCCACGGTGACCCGCTGCGCGAGGGTGACGGGCGCGCTGTCGGGGTCGAGCTGGACCACACCGGCGGTGACGGCGGGGGTGGCGGTGTCGATGGCGAGCACTAGCACGGTGGTCAAGGGTACGGCCATCATCGGCGGGGACGACGACCTGAGGGGTGATCGGATGCTGCTGCCCGCGCTGGCGGACCCGACGGAGGCCGAGGCCATTCGCTTCGGTGATCGAGTTGTGCTGACCTACCGGGACCTGGCAGGTGCCGCCTCCGCACTCGCGGGCCGGCTCGGCACCGGCTCGGTGGCGGTGTGGGCCTCGCCGACCGTGCAGACCTGCGTGGCCGTGGTGGGCGCGCTGGTCGCGGGCGTGCCCGTGGTGCCGATCAACCCGAAGGTCGGCGAGCGCGAGCTGGAGCACATCCTCGCCGACAGCAAGCCCGAGCTGGTGCTGGCCGCGGCCGGGGTCGAGCTGCCCGGCGGCCTCGCCGAGCTGCCGCGCGTCGACGTGGACCCGGACGCGCGCGGCACCGGTGAGCTGCCGCCCGAGGCCGACGGGGAGTCGCCCGCGTTCATCGTCTACACCTCCGGCACCACCGGACCGCCCAAGGGCGTCGTCCTGCCGAGGCGGGCGATCGCCAGCAACCTGGACGCGCTGGCCGCCGCCTGGCAGTGGACCGCCGAGGACGTGGTCGTGCACGGTCTGCCGCTGTTCCACGTGCACGGGCTGATCGTCGGGGTGCTCGGGCCGCTGCGCCGCGGCGGGGCCGTGCACCACCTCGGGCAGTTCCGGCCCGAGGCCGCCGCCGCCGAGCTGGCCGGACCGGCCACGATGATGTTCGGCGTACCCACGATGTACCACCGGCTCGCCGCCGAGGCCGAGGCCAACCCCGAGGTCGCCAAGGGGGTGGCCGCCGCGCGACTGCTGGTCTCCGGCTCCGCCGCACTGCCGGCCACCTGCCACGACCGGATCGCCCGCGCCACCGGCCAGCGCATCGTGGAGCGCTACGGCATGTCCGAGACGCTGATGAACACCAGCGTCCGGTTCGACGGCGAGCGCCGCCCCGGCACCGTGGGGCTGCCCGTGGACGGGGTCGAGGTGCGGCTGGTCGACGAGGCCGGTGCCGTGATCACCGCCAGCGACGACGAGACCATCGGCGAGATCGAGGTGCGCGGCCCGAACCTGTTCCTGGAGTACCTGAACCGGCCCGACGCCACCGCCGAGGCGCTGCACGAGGGCTGGTTCCGCACCGGGGACATGGCCACCCGGGCCGCCGACGGCTACATCCGCATCGTCGGCAGGCGGGCCACCGACATCATCAAGAGCGGCGGGTTCAAGATCGGCGCGGGCGAGATCGAGAACGCGCTGCTGGAGCACCCCGGGGTCGCCGAGGTGGCGGTGGCCGGACGCCCCGACGAGGACCTGGGCGAGCGGATCGTCGCCTGGGTCGTGCCCGCCCAGCAGCGCCCCCAGGCCCAGGAGCTGATCGACCACGTGGCCCGGTTGCTCACCCCGCACAAGCGCCCCCGGCTCGTGCACTTCGTGGACTCCCTGCCCCGCAACGAGCTGGGCAAGGTCAAGAAGCGGGATCTGCCACAGTGAGGGGGCCAAGTCGTAACGACTAGTGCATCCCCCGCCACTCCCAGGGGGGCGACCCCGGTACCAGTCTACCGCCCCACCCCGACAGTTGATCTTGCCGAAGATCCAGGTGTGGACAACTGGCCGCCTGTGGACAACCCCTCAGGCGGGCAGCTCCCTGCTGGTCCAGGAGCCGTGCGGCAGTAGGTGGGCGAGCCGGACGTCGTCCTCGCGCCGCTCCAGGCGGATCAGCAGGTGGTCGGTGGACAGGCGCTCGGCGAGGCCCTCGCCCCACTCGACCACGACCACGGCCTCGACCAGTTCGGTGTCCAGGTCGAGGTCGTCCAGCTCGTCCAGGTGGCCGCCCAGCCGGTAGGCGTCCACGTGCACCAGCGGCACACCGCGTCCGTCGGGGGCGGCGCGGTGTTCCCTGGCGATGACGAAGGTCGGCGAGCTGATCCTGCCCACCACGCCGAGCCCGTCGCCGATGCCCCTGGTCAGCGCGGTCTTGCCCGCGCCCAGTGGCCCGGACAGCAGCACCAGGTCGCCCGCGCGCAGCAGGCCGCCCAGCCTCTGTCCGAAGTGGACAGTGTCCTCCACGGTGGGCAGTTCCACCGTCGTCACGCTCGTTTCCACCAACCTCGCCCATCGCTCTTGGAGGTGCAGCCGCGCACCAGTTCCGCCAGGTGGCCGGTGACCAGGTCGGCCTGTTCCAGCATGACCATGTGCCCCGCGCCCTCGACGAGCACCAGCTCGGCGTCGGGCAGGTGCGCGGCGATCGCCTCGGCGTGCGAGAACGGGGTCAGCCGGTCGCGGTCCCCGCTGAGCACCAGCACGCGGCAGTGCCGCAGACCGGCCAGCGCCGCGTAGCGCGAGTGCGTGCCCAGGGTCCGCACGAAGTCGGTGATCGCCTTGACCGAGGTGCCGTCGATCATCAGCTCCATCAGGTCCACCAGCGAGGGGCTGACCTTGTTGTCCCCGAAGGCGAGCGCCCTGATCGCGCTCCAGGTGATGTGCCCGCCCGCCCGTCGCGCCCACTCGACCAGACCGGGCTGCCACTCGGCGATCACCCCGAGCCCCCTGGCCGCCGGGTTGTGCCGGGACAGCACGGGCCGGGGCAGACCCGAGCGCCCGATGTCGCCCGCCGAGGTGCCGACCAGCGCGACGCCCCGGACCCGCTCCACGAACAGCTCGGGCCGCTGCTCGGCCAAGGCCATGATCGTCATGCCGCCCATGGAGTGCCCGACGAGCACGATCGGCCCGTTCGGCACCAGCGCGCGCACCACGGCGTCCAGGTCGCGGCCCAGCTGCTCGATGGTGCTGGACTCGGAGTTGGCGGCCCCGGAACGGCCGTGGCTGCGCTGGTCGTAGAGCACCAGCCGAACCCGAGGACCTGTCAGCTGGGCCAGGTCGCGGCGCTGGAAGTGCCAGCAGCGGCGGTCCAGGGTGTAGCCGTGCACCAGCACCACGGTCAGTTCGGGCTCGCCGCCCTCGGCCGGGTCGACCTCCTCGCAGGCCAGCGGTAAGCCGTCGTCGGCGGCCACTGTGGACTCGCGGCTGGGCTCCAGTGCGCCGAGCGGTTCGTCGGCGTACTTGTCCTCGGCCTTGCGCCGCTGGGCGGACACCCTTGCCCCGTGGGCGACAGCGCTCACCGCGACGCCCGTGGCCGCCGCGCCGAGAATGCCGCCCGCGACACCCAGCGCGCGCCAGACCGGCTTCACCGTCGGCCGCCGACGTAGCTGCGGCTCACCCTCGGCCGGTACATGCCGGTGACGATCTCGTAGTCGATCGTGCCGATCGTGTCGGCCCACTCGCGGGCCGTGGGCTCGCCTCGGTCGCCGGGGCCGAACAGCAGCACCTCGTCCCCGTCGGTGATCGGGTCGTCCCCGCAGTCCACCACGATCTGGTCCATGCAGACCCGGCCGACCACCGGCCTGCGGCGGCCGCCCAGCCAGACCTCCATCCGGCCCGACAGGGTGCGCGGGATGCCGTCGGCGTAACCGACCGGCACCAGCGCGAGCGTGGTCTCCGACTCGGTGGTCCAGGTGTGGCCGTACGACACGGCCTCGCCCGCGGGTACGCGGCGGGCCAGCGAGACCGTGGAGCGGAAGCTCATGGCGGGGCGCAGTGTGGCCGAGCCGGGTACCGGGTTGAGGCCGTAGACCGCGATGCCCGGGCGGACCAGGTCGAAGTGCAGGTCGGGGCGGGTCAGCGTGGCCGCCGAGTTCGCGATGTGCCGGATCGGGTTCAGACCGGCGTTGGCCGCCACCTTGTACGCATCGTCCAGCCGCGCCGCCTGGCGGTCCACGCTCGGGTGGCCGGGCTCGTCCGCGCAGGCCAGGTGCGACCAGACCCCGGCGACCTCCAGGCTGCCCTCGGCCTGGGCCGTGGCCGCCGCCTCCACCAGCGCGGACCACTCGGCGGGCTGGCAACCGCTGCGGGTCAGCCCCGTGTCGATCTTGAGGTGCACCTTGGCCTCGACGCCCACCGCACGGGCGGCGGAGTTGACCGCCCACAGCTGGCGCAGCGAGGCAACCGACAGGTGGATGCCCGCGGCCACGGCCGGGCCGAAGTTGTCGTCCACCGTGTGCAGCCAGCAGAAGACCCTGGACTGGATGCCCGCCCCGCGCAGGGCCAGCGCCTCGTCCACCGAGGCCACGCCCAGCCAGGACGCGCCCGCGGCCAGTGCGGCGTTGCCCACGGCGAGCGCCCCGTGCCCGTAGGCGTCCGCCTTGATCACGGCCATCGTCTGGGCGCCGGTACGCGCGGCGAGCCGGGTCAACTGGTCGACGTTGTACCGGATGGCGTCCAGGTCCACTTGGACCTGAGCGCGCGGCAACGGATTGTGCTGGTCAGCCATAACACCGTTCATGGTGGCACAGCCGTACCGCGGGCCGCTCGCCGCGGGAGCTGCCGTGAAGGTGGCTTTCACTGCACTGAGCGCAGTGAAAGCCACCTTCACGCCACCCGGTCAGGCCGGCCAGGACCAGTCGCTGGTGATGTGGGCGTGCCACTGGTCGGGACGGGTCTTGTCGATAAGGAATGCCATGCCGTGACCCCGGGCGATGTACTGGTCACGCTCCAGCACGAGGCCGAAGGGCTGGTCCTTGTCGTCGAACCACTGCTCGTGCTGGCGGATGCAGGTCTGGCCGGGGTGCCCGGGGGCCTCACAGGGTGCGGGCGGGTACCAGACCTGGTTGTGCTGGAAGTGCACGACGGCGCCGTTGGCGGGCACGGTGATGGTCCCGGTGGCCTGGAGGCAGTACGCGGTGCTGGGGATGGTCCAGCGCACGTAGTGCTGGCGGCCGCCGTTGGACGGGATGGGGCTCAGGTTGGCGCAGTTGGCGTCCCCGACGGACTCACTGGTGACCCGCTGCGGGTTGAACCCGTTGTCCGGGGCGTCGTAGCCGTCGAGCAGCACCCAGTCGCCGTCGCGCAGGAAGCGCTCGCCGTAGCTGGGCGGCCAGGACTTGGACTCGCCCCAGTAGATCCGCGACTCGGTGGGCGAGATGGGCTTCCACGCCCACTGGTACAGGTTCACCCCGTCGGGGGTGAACTGCCCCGCGTGCTGGCTGAACATCATCGAGTAGGCGCCGTAGTCCTCGGCCGAGGTGACGGCGGAGGCGGGCACGGGGCTCGCGGCGAGCAGCAGCGCGGCGAGCACCGGGACGAGCTTGCGGATCACGAGGCACGCACCGATCGGATGGCAGCGGGAATGGCGTCGACGATGTGCGAGGCGGGCGCGGGAGCCCCGTCGGCGGCGATCTCGGCGGCCAGTTCGTGCACGTGGGCGGCGCAGCCCGCGGCCAGCCACGGGTCCATGCCGCTGGCGAGCAGCGCGCCGATCAGCCCGGACAGCACGTCACCGGAACCGGCCGTCGCGGGCCACGCGGAGCGGGCCTGATTGACCAGCACCCGCCCGTCCGGGTCGGCGACCACGGTGCTGTTGCCCTTGAGCAGGACCACGGCGCCCAGTGCGCGCGCGGCCTGCCTGGTGGCCCCGATCCGGTCGGAACCGACCTCCCCGGCGATCCGGGCGAACTCGCGGTCGTGCGGGGTCAGTACCACCGGCGTGTCCGGGTCGCGGGCGTCCCACAGCGCGGGGTCGGCGGCCAGCAGGGTGATCGCGTCGGCGTCCACGCACACGGGCACGCCCGCGCCGAGCACCTCGGCGACGACCCCGCGCCCTGCCTTGCCGGTGCCCAGTCCCGGCCCGACGACCCAGGACTGCACGCGGCCCGCGTCGGTGACGGAGCCGGTGGCCACCGACTCGGGCCAGCGCGTGCGCACCACCTCGGCAGCGGTGCCCGCGTAGCGGACCAGGCCGCTGGTGGCGAGTACGGCGGCACCGGAAGCGAGCACGGCGGCACCGGGATAGGTTGCCGACCCGGCCGCCACCCCGGTGACGCCCTGGCTGTACTTGTCGTCGGTCGGACCGGGCACCGGCCACGCCCGCGCGACCTCGGCGCGGTCGAGCAGCACGGCGTCCGGCTCGCCCAGCTCGGCACCGAGCCCGATGTCCACCACGCGCACCCAGCCGCTGGCGATGGCACCGGGCCCCACCACGTGCACCGGCTTGCGCCCGCCGAAGGTCACGGTGACCTCGGCGTGCACGGCGGGGCCCTCGATCGTGCCGGTGTCGGGATCGGCCCCGCTGGGCAGGTCCACGGCCACGATGGGCGCGCTCACCCGCTCGACCAGCGCGGCGGCGTCCGGGCGCAGCGGGCCGCGGGCGGACAGCCCGACGATGCCGTCCACGACCACGTCGGCCTCGACCAGCTCGGTGCCGACCCGGCCGCCCGCCCTGCGCAGCGCGGCGAGGCCCTCGGCGTGCGCCCGCTCGGGTGCGAGCAGCACGGCGGTCACCGCCACCCCGCGCCTGCGCAGGAAGGCACCGGCCCACAGCGCGTCACCGCCGTTGTTGCCCGCGCCGACCAGCAGGGCCACCCGTCGTCCGGCGACCCCGCCCGTGCGCTCGGCGAGCAGTGCGGCGACCTCACCGGCCACCGCGAAGGCCGCGGCCCGCATGAGCCTGCTCTCCGGCACGCGGGTGAACACCCGTTGCTCGGCGGCTCGCACCCGGTCGGTCGTCCACACGCCACGCACAGCGCCTGCCTCTACTCGACGGTCACGGACTTCGCGAGGTTACGGGGCTTGTCCACGTCGTAGCCGCGGCTGCGCGCGATCTCCGCGGCCAGCACCTGCAACGGCACGCTGGACACCAGCGGTTGCAGCAGCGTGGGCACGGCGGGCACCTCGATCAGGTGGTCCGCGAAGGGCTTGACCGTGTCGTCGCCCTCCTCGGCGATGACGATCGTGCGCGCGCCGCGGGCCTGGATCTCGTTGATGTTGGACAGCAGCTTGGCGTGCAGCACCGCGCGCCCCTTGGGCGAGGGCATCGCGATGACCACGGGCAGGCCCTGCTCGATCAGGGCGATCGGCCCGTGCTTGAGCTCGCCCGCGGCGAAGCCCTCGGCGTGCATGTAGGCCAGCTCCTTGAGCTTGAGCGCGCCCTCCAGCGCCACCGGGAAGCCCACGTGGCGGCCCAGGAACAGGATCGCCTTGGAGTCGGCCAGCTCGCGCGCCAGCTCGCGGACCTGCGGCACCACCCCGAGCGTGTGCCGCACGGCGTCGGGCATGGCCTCCAGCTCGTGGAACTCCCGCGCCACCTCGTCCGGGTACTTGGTGCCGCGGGCCTGGGCCAGGGCCAGCCCGACCAGGTAGTTGGCGGCGATCTGGGCGAGGAAGGTCTTGGTGGCCGCCACGCCGATCTCCGGCCCGGCGTGGGTGTAGAGCACGGCGTCGGACTCGCGCGGGATCTGCGCCCCGTTGGTGTTGCAGATGGCCAGCACGCGGGCCTTCTGCTCCCGGGCGTGCCGTACGGCCTCCAGCGTGTCGGCGGTCTCCCCGGACTGGGAGATCGCCACGACCAGGGTGTCGCGGTCCAGCACCGGGTCGCGGTAGCGGAACTCGCTGGCCAGCTCGCACTCCACGGGCAGCCGGGTCCAGTGCTCGATGGCGTACTTGGCGACCAGCCCGGAGTGGAACGCGGTGCCGCAGGCCACCACGAAGACCTTGTCCACGTCACGCAGGTCCTGGTCGGCCAGCCGCTGCTCGTCCAGCACGATCCGGCCGTCCACGAAGTGCCCGCGCAGCGTGTTCGCCAGCGCCTCGGGCTGCTCCTCGATCTCCTTGAGCATGAAGTAGTCGTGGCCACCCTTCTCGGCGGCCGACAGGTCCCAGTTGACCTCGAACGCCTTGGTGGCGACCGGCTCGCCGAGGAAGTCGGTGACCTCGTAGCCCTCGCGGGTGATCACCACGCACTGGTCCTGCCCCAGCTCCACGGCGTTGCGGGTGAACTCGATGAACGCGGCCACGTCGGAGGCGAGGAAGGTCTCGCCCTCGCCGACGCCGACCACCAGCGGGGAGGAGCGCCGGGCGGCGACCACCTTGTCGGCCTGGTCGGCGTGGGTCACCACGAGGGTGAAGGCACCCTCCAGGCGGCGGCACACCAGCCGCACGCTGGCGGGCAGGTCACCGGCGGTGTCCCCGGCGGCGTAGGCGCGGGCGATCAGGTGCGCGGCGGTCTCGCTGTCGGTGTCGCTGGCCAGTTCGACGCCCTCGGCCTCCAGTTCGGCGCGCAGCAGGGCGAAGTTCTCGATGATGCCGTTGTGCACCACGGCCAGGCGGCCGGTGGCGTCGCGGTGCGGGTGCGAGTTGCGGTCGATCGGCGCACCGTGGGTGGCCCACCGGGTGTGCCCCATGCCGGTCGTGCCGGACACGTGGTCGCGGCCGACCTCGTCCAGCCTGGCCTCCAGGTTGGCCAGCCTGCCCGCCTTGCGCTCCACGGCCAGGCCGCCCGCGCCGTCGAGCACGGCGACACCCGCCGAGTCGTAGCCCCGGTACTCCAGTCGGCGCAGTCCTTCCAGGACGACGTCCAGAGCGGGGCGATGTCCCACGTATCCCACGATTCCGCACACGGGAGTACAGACTAGCTAGACCACCGGGAGGTTGCCGACGCCCGCCCGGTCGCACGTCGGCGCAGGTCAGCACCGTGATCGCACCCGCTGTGGTGTAGACCAATTTGTGGGCGGGAGCCAGCGCGGCCCGACCGGCCGCGATCGACTACCGTCCACGGGTATGTCGCGACGCATGGCCCTGACCGCCAAGCAGGCGTTCACCGAGCTCAGCAGGCCGGGGCCGGAGGGCGTGCGCCGCGGCGACCTCGCACTGGTCGGGCTGCCCGGCAGCCTGTACACCCCGCGCGCGGGCCGCGGCAGGCCCGCGCTGGCCTTCGGCCACGGCTGGCTGCAACCGGCCAAGCGCTACACCGGTCTGTACCGCCACCTCGCGTCCTGGGGCTTCGTGGTGGCCGCGCCGACCACACACACCGGCCCGCTGGCCTCACCCCGGCTGTTCGCCGCCGACCTGGGCACCGCGCTGGACGTCTGCGCCGGGGTGCGCCTGGGCGAGGGCGAGGTCACCGTGGACCGCGAACGGCTGGCGCTGGGCGGCCACTCGATCGGTGGCGGCTGCGCGGTGCTGACCGCCTCGCAGGACGAGCGGGTGCGCGCCGTGTTCACCCTGGCGGCTTCGGAGACCAGGCCCTCCGCACTGGATGCCGCGCGCCACTGCGCGATGCCGGGGCTGCACCTGGCCGCCGAGGAGGACCTGATCGCGCCGCCGGTCGGGCACAGCGAGGCCATCGCGCAGAACTGGGCCGGTCCGGTGCAGTACCGCACGGTGTCCGGGGCCAACCACCTCGGCTTCACCGAGGGCAGGCACTGGAGCGAACTGCTGTTGCACGGCAAGGGCGCCGCCAGGACGCACGTGGTGGCCAGGGCGCTGATCACGGCGTTCCTGCTGCGCGTGCTCACCGACGAGCGCCGCTACGACGCGCTGCTGGACAACGACACCAAGCGGGCCGCCATCGAGTACCGCCGCGGCCCGAACCAGGTCCGCAGCCACCTCTGACCAGACGGGCGGGCCGGAACACCGGCCCGCCCTGTGCTCACTGCATCCAGGTCTGGTTCGAGTAGTCCTCGTCCTCGTCCTCGGCGACCGGGCGGGCGTGCCGCCTGGGCGTCGGCTTGGGCGGCGGCGTGAACTCCGGCGCCACCGGGGCTGCGGGCCGCTGCGGGGCCTGGTACTCGTCCTCGGTGTCGAAGAAGGTGAAGCCCGCCTCGGGGCGCGGGTCCCGCGCGGGAACGGCGGTGCGCTTGCCCTCCCGCTTGGCCTTCGCCTCGGCGATCGCCTTGTCGACGACCTGCTGGTTCTGCTCCTTCGCCTCGGCGAGCTTGCGATCGCTCTCGGCGCGCTGCTGCTGCACCGTCGAGCGCAGCTTGGCCATCTTCTCGATGGCCTCGTCCGCGGCGGCGGTCGCCTCGTCCACGGTCATCGCTTGTCCTCCCCGAGCACACTGTCCACAGCGGACTGCTTGGCGTCGTCGAACAGCGCGCTCTGCGTGCGCCACGGGTTGCTGGTGCGCTCCTGGTCACCGCCCTGACCGCCACCGCCGCCCTGGCCACCGCCCATCATGCCCATGCCGCCGCCACCCATCATGCCCGCGGGCGCGCCCGCACCGGGTTGCGCGGCGTGCGCGCTGTCGCCGACCGAGGCCAGCCCGGCGTTGCCGGGACCGGTCGGGTGACCGGCAGCGTCCACGGCACCGGCCTGCACCGCACCACCGTGCGCGGCGCCCCAGGCGCTCGACTGCTGGGCCCCGGCGGGGGCCGCGCTGTGCTGGCCGGTGTCGGGGCCGCCGACCATGCCGTGGTCCCCGGAGCCGCCGCCCCAGGACAGCGGGCCCGCCGCGGTGTCACCGGTCGCGGAGCCAACCCCGAACCCGGCCGCCGAGACCGTGGTGCTGGCCGGGGCGTCGAACAGGCTGCCGGAGAACCGGCCCTGGTCGGCGGCCACCGGGGCGCCCGCGTCGAAACCGGCCACCTCGGTGTGCGCCGCGGCGGGCGCGCTCCAGGTGGGCATCTGCTCGGGCTGGGCCTGTGCGGGCGGGGTCCACGCCCCGGCCGCACCCGTGCCCTGACCCGCGCCGACCGGGACATCTCCGACCGGCGACTGCCCGCTGAGCGGGACCTGCTGGGCGGCCCCGTGCTGGCCGGTGGCCTGACCGGGGATGGTCCCGGCACCGGAGGGCTGGGTGCCGCCCGGGTGCGCCGGGTCCACCGGCGAGGCCTTGGGCCCCGAGGTGTCGTTGTAGTCGATCGTGTAGTTGTGCGGCGGCATGCCCGAGCCGTCGTCGACGCTGATCTTGACCTCGCCGGGCACCCCGCCCTGCTCGGCGGTGATCGTCAGGTCGCCGTCGTGGATCACGGCCTTGCCGTCCGGGCCCGCGTGGGTCGGGATGGAGCCGTCGGGGTTGGCCGTGGGCTGCCCCGGCGCGCCCGGCTGACCGGGCACCCCGGTCGGGTGCTGCCCGGCGACCCCGTGCTGCCCCGGCTGACCGGGCACCTCGGTCGGGTGCTGGCCGGTGACCCCGGTCTGGCCCGGCTGACCGGGCAACCCGGTCTGGCCCGGCAGCGGCTTGCCGTCCGGCCCCAGCTGGGGCGTGCCCCCGTGCTGGCCCGCCAGCCCGGCGACCGCCGGGTCGTTGGCGATCTTGTTGAAGTCCACGTCGTAGGTCTTGGGCGCCTTGCCGGAGCCGTCGTCCACCTTGATCTTGACGTGGCCCTGGCCGTCCGGGCTGTCGACCTCGATGTTGTTCGAGCCGTCGTGGATCTTGACGGTCTCCGCGTGCGCCGCGGCGGTCGAGGCCGGGTCCGGGATCTTGGGCATCTCCGGGGTGGGCGGCTGCGGGGTCTGCGGCATCTGCGGCATGCCGCCACCACCGCCGCCTCCGCTGGGGCCGCCGCCACCGCCACCGCTGGGGCCGCCACCTCCGCCACCGCCCTGCTGGTGGCCGCCGCCACCGGGCTTGCCCTTGGGCTGGTCCTGCTGCGGGGAGCCCTCCGGCACCGTGGACAGCCCGCTGAACGGGGTCTTGTTGACCGCGTCGCACGCCTGGATCAGCGGCTGGAACGCCTGCTTGATGCCCTGGTCGGCGGTCTGCGCGCCCTGGGTCAGCAGCTGCAGGTTCTGCTCGAACTTGTCCTTGAACGCCGGGTCCAGGTACGCCTTGACGGCGGCGGCCACGGCCTTCAGGAAGATCGTCTCGGTCCAGCCGAGCACGTGCAGCACCGCGTCGACGATGTCACCGAGCAGGTCCATCGCCATCTCGAGCAGGCCGCCGCTGGGCATCCGGAAGCCGATCAGGTCACCCAGGCCGTTGAACAGCTTCTGGATGATGTCGGCCGCGCTGCTGGCGCCCTTGTAGATCCCGATCAGCACGACCAGGTCGCCGTCGGCGATGTCGATGGGCCACTTGATCTGGTCCAGGGTCTGCCCGTAGGCGTCGACGATCTTCTTGGCGGCCTCGGTCGAGGAGCTCAGCGCGGCGCTGACCTTGGCGATGTCCCCGTCGATGGTCTGCGCCTTGGCGCCGAACTGCTGGGCGTAGGTGCCGAAGGCGTTGGCCGCGTCCCCGGTCCACGCGCTGCCGACGACCCCGGCGACCTTGCTGCCCATCTCGTCGCGGGTGTGCTGGAAGTCGGTGCCCACCGAGGTGATGTCGGAGGCCGCCTGGCTCAACTGGCCGTAGTCGATGCCGCGCACGGCGTCGTACTTCGAGCAGATGTCGTTGCGGAAGTCGAGGTTCTTGTCGGTGTAGAGGTTGTACCAACCGAGGTAGTGGTTGAACCCATCGAGCTTGTCCAGCTTCTGGTCGCAGACGTCGTCGGAACGACCGGAACCGAAGCTCGCGGTCTGCCCGCTGTTGCCCGTGTTCCCGGAATTGCCCGTGTTTCCGGTGTTGCCAGTATTGCCCGTGTTCCCGGTGTTGCCCGTGTTCCCGGAATCACCGGTGTTACCGGAACCGTTCGTGTTGCCGGAATCGCCGGAGTTCGTGGTGTTACCGGAGTTGACGTTGATGTCACCGGTGTTGACACTGACCCCGCCGCTGCCGTCCTTGCCCCCGTTGCCGTGGTGGTCGTCCCCGCCACCGGGCGGGTTCGGCGGGTTGTGGCCGCCACCCGGCGGGTTGGGCGGGTTTGGCGGATTGTGCCCACCACCCGGCGGGTTGGGCGGGTTCGGCGGGTTGTGCCCACCGCCAGGCGGGTTGGGCGGGTTCGGTGGATTGTGGCCACCACCGGGCGGATTGTTCGGCGGGTTCGGCGGGTTGTGCCCACCGCCAGGCGGGTTGGGCGGCGGGTGGTTCGGCGGGTTGTGGCCGCCGCCGGGCGGGTTGTGCCCACCTGATGGCGAGTGCGGCGGGCCGCCGCGTCCTCCCTTGGCCATCAGAGGTCACCACCCTGGTTGCTGAGGTTGGCGGCGTGCGCCGAGTCGGTGTCGGAGTAGTTCTTCGCCGTGTTGCGCAGCCCCGCGCAGATGTCCTCGGCGTGGCTGCCGAAGTCCTTCACGTTGGCGCTCAACGCCTGCATGGCCTTCTTCACCGCGTCCCCCGCCTGGGGACAGGCCCGGCCGGTGAGGTCTCCGCTGATGTGCACCGAGTCCAGCCGGGTCCGATAACCGTTGGCCGCTGTCTCGTCCAGTTCGCGGAAGTAGTTGCTGAGCGTGGTGAGCGACTGCCCATCGACCTTGACGCTACCGCTCATGATCCCCACCGCCCATGTTCCGTCGTCCTCCCCTTGAGCCCGTGCAGGTGACCACTAGGACTCCGCCGGGGCCCGCCTGGTTCCCCATTCACCGAATAGGGACGATTCGCACCGGGAAACACCATCCCACACCGGCACCGACCAGTGCGGCCGAACGAACCAGGACCACCCCGACGGAGCGGGCGACTAGTGGACCGCGGACACCACACCAGCCAGCCGCTGGGCGGCGGACTCGGCCTCGTCGTGGCTGGGCGCCTCGACCATCACCCGGACCAGCTGCTCGGTGCCGGAGGGTCGCAGCAGCACCCGGCCGGTCTCCCCCAGCTCGGCGCTGACCTCGGCCACGGCCTTGCTGACCGACTCGGCCACCGCGACGGCCGCCTTGTCGGTGACCCTGACGTTGATCAGGACCTGCGGCAGCCGCCGCATCACCCCGGCCAGCTCGGCCAGCGACCGGCCGGTGGCCGCCATCCTGGCCATCAGCCGCATCGCGGTGAGCAGCCCGTCCCCGGTGGTCGCGTGCGAGGGCAGCACCACGTGGCCGGACTGCTCGCCGCCCAGCGCGAAGCCACCGGCCCGCAGTTCCTCCAGCACGTACCGGTCGCCGACCGCGGTGGTGCGCAGGCTCACCCCGTGCTCGCGCATCGCCAGGTGCAGCCCCAGGTTGCTCATCACGGTGGCGACCAGCGTGTCGTCCACCAGCTCGCCCGCGTCCTTCATGGCCAGGGCGAGCACGGCCATGATCTGGTCGCCGTCGATCTGCGCGCCGGAGGCGTCCACGGCCAGGCAGCGGTCGGCGTCACCGTCGTGGGCGATGCCCAGGTCGGCGCCGTGCTCCAGCACCGCGGCCTGCAACACCTCCAGGTGCGTCGAGCCGCAACCGTCGTTGATGTTCAGGCCGTCCGGGTCCGCGTGGATCGCGATCACCTCGGCACCGGCCCTGCGGTACGCCTCGGGCGCCACGGTGGCGGCGGCCCCGTTCGCGCAGTCCACCACGACCTTGAGCCCGTGCAGATCGTGCGGAGTGGACAGCAGCAGGTGGTCGGTGTAGCGCTGGACCGCGTCGGTGACCTCGCGCACCCTGCCGACCCCGGCACCGGTGGGCCGGTCGCCGCCCTGCTCGCCGAGGATGGCCTCGATCTCGTCCTCCACCGAGTCGGACAGCTTGTGGCCGCCGTCGGCGAAGAACTTGATCCCGTTGTCGGGCATCGGGTTGTGCGAGGCGGAGATCATCACGCCCAGGTCGGCGGACAGCGCGGACACCAGGTACGCCACGGCGGGCGTGGGCAGCACGCCCACCCGCAGCACGTCGGCCCCGGCCGCGGTCAGCCCGGCGGTGACCGCGGCCTCCAGCATCTCGCCGCTGGCACGCGGATCCCGGCCGACCACGGCGACCGGCCGGTGCGAGCGGTCGTGCTCGGCCAGTACCCGGGCGGCTGCGGAAGCCAGCGAGAGAGCGAGTTCCGGGGTCAGGTCCGCGTTGGCGAGACCGCGTACGCCGTCGGTGCCGAACAGGCGAGCCATGGGCGCTGCTACCTCCTGAGTGTGGGGAAGGACTGCGGCAGCCTACGGGGGCCACAAGCACAACGGGCGACGTGGTCTGCTCTCGCAGACACACGCCGCCCGTTGTGGTTCGCGCGTTAGCGCTTGCTGTACTGCGGGCCCTTGCGGGCCTTCTTCAGACCGTACTTCTTGCGCTCCTTGGCCCGCGGGTCACGGGTCAGGAAGCCGGCCTTCTTCAGGGCCGGGCGGTCGTCGATCTCGAACTCGATCAGCGCACGGGCGATCGCCAGGCGAAGCGCACCGGCCTGGCCGGAGGTGCCGCCACCGACCAGGTTGCCGATGATGTCGAAGGACTCGGCCCGCTCCACGGTCACCAGGGGCTCACGGATGAGCTGCTGGTGCACCTTGTTCGGGAAGTACTGCTCCAGGGTCTTGCCGTTCAGCTTGAACTGACCGGAGCCCGGCACGAGGCGCACGCGGACGATGGCCTCCTTGCGGCGGCCGACGGTCTGGATCAGGCGGTTGGGCAGGACGACCGGGGCAGCCTCGACGGCGGCCTCGACCTCAGCGTCAGCGTCGACCGCGGCATCGAACTCGGCGACGGCGTCAGCCTCGGCCGCGACGGCCGACTGGGCGTCTTCGGCGAGCTCGGCCTCGACGGCGGGCTCGATGTCAGGAGTGGTCACTGGTGCTTCCTCGGTCACTGGGCGATCTTCGTGATCTCGAACGGCTGCGGCGCCTGGGCCGCGTGCGGGTGGGCCGGGCCCGCGTACACCTTCAGCTTGGTCGCCATGGCGCGACCGAGCCTGTTGTGCGGCAGCATGCCCTTGATGGCCTTCTCGACCAGGCGCTCGGGGTGCTTGTCCAGCATCTCGCCGAAGGAGCGCTTGCTGAGACCACCCGGGTGACCGCTGTGGCGGTACACGAAGGACTGGTCGCGCTTGCTACCGGTCAGCGCCACCTTGTCCGCGTTCACGACGACGACGAAGTCGCCGGTGTCCACGTGAGGGGCGTAAGTCGGCTTGTGCTTGCCGCGCAGCAGCGTCGCGACCTGCGTGGCGAGCCGGCCGAGCACCACGTCCTGGGCGTCGATGACGTGCCAGGCGCGGTTCACCTCGCCGGCCTTCGGGCTGTACGTGCGCACGGATCTACCTCGTCGTCACTGCAGACATGCTTCGCTCGGGAGCGGACGGGCCGCAGAGCAGTAGTTCAAGCAGGTCTTGGTCGTCATGGGGTGTCGTTGCGGCGTCTGCGCCAGCGTGGTGGAGCATTGCTGGTGCACGCGCGGCAACAACCGTCGCGCCGCATACCGCACAACAACGTAAGAAGATACCGGGTGCCACCCGGCAGGGTCAAAACGGGTGGTCCACCCCGCACACGCGCGTGGACCCCGGCCGGGCCGGGGTCCACGAAGGCGTGCTCGGGTGAACGACCCGTCAGCCCCAGAGCTTCTTGGCCGCGCCCTCGGCGTTCTGGTAGCCCTCGCCGGCCTGCTGCACGGCGGAGCCGATCGCGGCCAGCGTGGCGAACAGGTCCGCGGCGGCCTGGTCCCAGCGGCGCTGCGCCTCCTGGTAGGACTCCGAGGCCTCACCGGTCCACTCGCCGACAACCGGGGCCAGCTTGCTCTTGAGCTGGTCGAGGTGGCTCTCGATCGACTGGTGGATGCTCTTGATGTCAGAAGCCGCCTGCGCGACCTCAGCGAAAGTAACCTGTACGTGCCCGCCCATTGGTATCTCCCCTGTATGAAGTCGAAAAAGGTCGTGTGATCTGCGCGAAGGTGAAACTGAACCGCGAAAGCGATCCCAGAAGAATCAGTTGCCGGCGAGGCGGCTGGCCACGTTGCTCAGGCTGTGGCTCTGCTCCTCTTCCTGCGCGGCGTAACCGGCGGAGTTGGTCTTCATCTGGTTGGCGATGTCCGACAGCGCCTGGTTCAGCTTCTTGGCGTCCGCGTCGAAACGCTCCATGAGGCTGTGGAAAGCCGTGGCGGCCTGGCCCTTCCAGCTGCTCTGCAGGGGGGCGACGTCGGAGGCGAGCTTGCTCACCGAGGCGCTGACTTCCTGCTCCACGTTCTCGATGTCCTTGGCCAGGTTCGCCATGTCCTGGTAGTTGGTCCCGTAGCCGCCGCTCATTGGAAGGCCCCCTTCATACGTGGGTGTCGTGCCTGCTTGGTTCGTACGTTCACTGCGACGTCGACAGTGCCATGTCCGGTTCCGCCTCGTCGCGAGTTCGTGGCAAACAGTTGCTCCAGTAAACGCGGCCGGGTGGAACTAGCCGCGGAACAGGATTTTCTCTTGCGAAAAGTCCTCGTCATCGTCACTCGGACGAGGAGACCGCCTCCCCGGAGCGGGTGGTCGGGTCGCACTGGGAGTAGTCGCCGGGGGCGCTGCCGCGAGCAGGTCCGCCCCCGCGGGCAACCGGTCGACCGGCAGCCCGTTGTCCGTGCGGAACGAGGTGGCCGACCGGCGCAGGTCCTCGGAGGTGAGCTCGCCCGCGACCGGCTTGGCCTGGCCCGATCGCACGGCCTCGGCGAGCTCCCTGGTGCGGCCGGCGAAGGCGGCACTGCGCTCGCGGGCGGCGGCGCTGGCACGGGCACCACGGTCCACCGCCGCGTCCACCTCGGCCCGGAACCGGGACGCGGCGGCCCCGAAGCCCGACCCCGAAGACATCTGTGCTGAAGACATGGTTCCCTCCTGGATCAGGCGTTGACGGTGAGGCCGCTCACGACCTGCTGGCAAGCCGCCTGCACCTTGTCGCGCCCCGCGTCGGTGTACTGGCAGCCGACGCTGACCTGTGCCTTGCCCTTGAGCACCACGTACCAGTCGACCATCGCACCCCCGCGCTGCTGGCGGTAGTACACGGTGTCCCTGCCCGCGAAACTCACCCGATCGGCGAAGCCGGAGAAGGCCGAACCGGCACCCTGCACCGCCTCGCGGATCTCGCGCACCGCGCGGTCCCGCTGGCCGGAGCTGTCGTAGGTCAGCGCGAGCTCCTGCACCGCGATCAGGTCGTCGCCCGAGGGCGCGGCGTCCGGGGTGATCTGCACCTCGCGCTTGGTGGCGTCCCCGCCGACCTGGCTCCAGCCGACCGGGGCGGTGAACTGGTAGTCGTACTGGGCGATCTGCTTGCCGGACGGCCCGCTGCCCAGCACGCGGAACAGCGTGACGGCCACGGCCACCACCAGGACCACGGCGCCGACGACCAGCCAGGGCAGCCGTGACCGCAAGCGATTGCGCACGGGCGGCGCCGCGCTGGCGGCCTGCGGCGGCACCTGCGGGAAGTTCTGCTGCAGCGGGGGCAGACGGGTGGTCACGCCGGGGGGCGGCGCGGGCAGTCCACCCGGTGGGGTCACCACGGGGCCCGCACCGCCGACGGGCACCGGCTGGTAACCACGCGGCGGGGACTCCAGGGGCTGGTGCATCGGGTGCGGCGGGCGCACGCCGGGCAGCGCACCGGTCCGGTGCGGGTCCATGGTGACCACCCGCAGGGCGCCGCGGGCGACCACCGTCTCCGGCTGGTCCAGGGTGGTCGGCATCACGCCGGTCCGCTCGTGCACCAGGCGGGCGACCAGCGGGATCCGGCTCGACCCGCCGACGAGGAACACGGTGGACAGGTCGCCGGGGGCGAGCCCGGCCGCGCGCACGGTGTCGGCCACCAACTCGGCGGTGCGGCCCAGCTGCGGGCCGATCAGCCGCTCCAGGTCGGTCCTGGTGACGTGGGCGTCGGGGAAGGGCGGTGGCATCGGCACGTCGGTGTAGGCGTGCCGGGACAGGGTCTCCTTGGCCCCGCGCACGTCCTGGCGGAACACCCGCCGCCTGCGCCGGTCGGCCAGCTCGCGGCCCTCCACCAGCGCCTGCCACGCCTCCTGCCCGCCGGTCGACACCAGGCCGCCGACATGTTCCAGCAGGGCCTGGTCGATGTCCGCGCCGCCGAAACCCGGATCGCCCTTGGTAGCCAGCACCTCGAAGGAGGCGCCGCGCCGACGCACCACGCTGGCGTCCACGGTGCCGCCGCCCATGTCCAGCACGGCCAGCGCCGCGCCGTCGGGCATCGCCGTGGAGGCCGAGTGGAACACCGCCGCCGCAACGGGTTCGGGCACCAGCGACACCTCGGTGGCCAGCCCCTGCCCCGCCTGGCGGAGCAGCCGCGTGCGCACCGCGCCCCAGTCGGCGGGGTGGGTCAGCACCAGCAGGTCCACCGCGGCACCGCCGACCAGCCGCCGCGCCTCGCCCACCGCGCGGACGAGCACCGCCCTGATCACGTCCAGCACGTTGAGCACCGTGTCGCCGAGCAGCAGCTGCCCCTCGTCGATGCGCCGCTTGGGGTGCGGCTCGTAGCGCGAGGGGTCCACCGCGGCCTGGCGCTCGGCCTCCTGCCCGACGAACAGGGTGCCGCCGCGGTCGGCGAAGACCGCGGACGGCATCACCGGGGTGCCACCGTCGAGCACGACCAGCTGCGGCTCCCTGCCGTCCACCGCCACCGCGACGCACGTGCTGGACGTGCCGAAGTCGACCGCTACGTGGATCGTCAAGCTAGTCAGCCTGCAACCAGGCCGTCTGCATGAGCTGCTGGCCGAGCTTGCGCGTGATGATCATGCCTCGGCCCGGGGGCAGCACCTTCGGCTTGTACGTGCCCAGCAGCACACCCTCGTCCTTGTTGCAGCTCATCACCATGCCGGGGGCCGCGATCTCGCGCAGCTTGCCGATGATCGGGTCGAACATCGCGCGGCTGGCGCCACCGGAGCGCCTGGTCAGGATCATGTGCAGACCCACGTCCTTGGCCTGCGGCAGGAACTCCGACAGCGGCTGGAGCGGGTTGCCGCTCTGGGTGACCACCAGGTCGTAGTCGTCCACCACGACGAACACCTCGGGGCCCTTCCACCAGGAGCGGGCCCTGAGCTGCTCCTGCGTGACGTCCGGACCGGGCAGGCGCCCGGCCAGCGAGCCGCGGATGTCCTTGATGGTGTCGGTCAGCTGGTTGGCCGAGACCACGTAGCTGAGCAGGTGGTCGGTGTCCACGAAGCCGAGCATCGTGCGCCGGTAGTCCACCAGCAGGATGACCGCCTCGTTGGTGGTGTACCGGGTCATGATGCCGCGCACGATGGTGCGCAACAGGTTCGTCTTGCCCGACTCGCCCTCGGCGAAGGCCATGAAGTGCGAGTCGGCGTCGAAGTCGAGGAACACCGGGGCGAGCCCGTCCTCGTTGACGCCCAGCGGCACCAGCCGGGGGTTGGCCTGCTGCTGCGGCACCGGCAGCTGCTCGTAGGGCAGCAGTTCGGGCAGCAGCCGCACGACCGGGGCGACCGGTCCGCGCCAGGCGGCGTTGATCTTGGCAAGGGCGTCCTGCACACCGGCCGCGACATCGCCCGTGTTGGAGGAGGAGTCGATCCTCGGCAGTGCGGTGAGGAAGTGCAGCTTGTCCGGGGTCAGCCCGCGGCCCGGCCTGCCGACCGGCACGTTCACCGCGACCTTGCGGTCGAACTCCGACTCGCTCGGGTCACCCAGCCGCAGCTCGAACCGGGTGCCGAGCAGGTCCTTGAGCGCGGGCCGGATCTCCGCCCACCGGTTGGCCGAGATCACCACGTGGATGCCGAAGGACAGACCCTGTGCGGCCAGGTTCAGGATCGACTGCTCCAGGACCTCGAACTCCTGGCGGAAGTTCAGCCAGCCGTCCACGATCACGAACACGTCGCCGTACGGGTCGTCCTTGATCTCCCCGCGGCGCTTGCGGTTGCGGAACTCGACCATGCCGTCGATGCCCGCGGCGCGGAAGCGCTGCTCGCGGTCGGAGATCAGCGTGGTCAGCTCGGCCACCATGCGGCGGGCCTTGTCCGGGTCGAGACGACCGGCCACGCCACCCACGTGCGGCAGGTTCTCCAGCGGCGCCATGGTTCCACCACCGAGGTCCAGGCAGTAGAACTGCACTTCCTCGGGGGTGTGCGTGAGCGCCATGGACATGATCAGCGTGCGCAGCAGCATCGACTTGCCCGACTGCGGACCGCCGACGACGGCCCCGTGGCCCGCGGCACCGGAGAAGTCGGTCCAGAAGGGGTCGCGGCGCTGCTCGAAGGGCTTGTCCACCAGGCCGATCGGGACCTGGAGGTAGCCCTGGAAGCCCTGCGGCTGCACACCGCGGTCCGGGGTGGCCACCAGCGGGGGCAGCAGCATGTCCATCGACTGCGGCTCGTTCAGCGGGGGCAGCCACACCTGGTGCGCGGGAGCGCCCTGGCCGTTGAGCCGGCCCACGATGACCTCGAGCACACTGGGCTCGATCTTGTCCTCGTCCTTGGGCTTCTCCGGCACGACCTCCTTCGGCTTCTCCGACTCCTTCGGGATCTCCACGTAGTCCGGCACGAACAGCTTGGGCCTGCGGTCCCCGCTGATGCCCGAGGGCGTGGCCGGTCCGGCGATCATGCCCGCGGGGCGGTACGGCCCGGAGACGTAGGCCGCCTTGAACCGGGTCATCGGCTCGCCCTGGATGGCCAGGTAGCCGGAACCGGGGATGGGCGGCAGCTCGAAGGCGTCCGGCACACCGAGCACGGCGCGTGACTCCGAGGCGGAGAAGGTCTTCAGACCGATCCGGTAGGACAGGTAGGTGTCCAGGCCGCGGAGCTTGCCCTCCTCCAGGCGCTGCGAGGCGAGCAGCATGTGGATCTGCAGCGAGCGGCCGACCCGGCCGATCTGGAGGAAGATGTCGATGAAGTCCGGCTTGGCCGTCAGCATCTCGGAGAACTCGTCGATGCAGATGAACAGCGCGGGCAGCGGGTCGAGGTCGGCGCCCTTCTCGCGGGCGCTCTCGTAGTCCCAGACGTTCTTGTAGTTGCCCTTGGCCAGGATCTCCTGGCGGCGGGCGACCTCACCGGCGATCGCGTCCTTCATGCGGTCGACCAGGGTCAGGTCCCCGGACAGGTTGGTGATGACCGCGGCCACGTGCGGGGCGTCGTCCAGGCCGAGGAAGGTCGCACCACCCTTGAAGTCCACCAGGATCATGTTCAGTGCGGTGGAGGAGTGCGTGGCCAGCAGGCCGAGCACCAGGGTGCGCAGGAACTCGGACTTACCGGAACCGGTGGCGCCGATGCACAGGCCGTGCGGGCCCATGCCGCCCTCGGCGGCCTCCTTGATGTCCAGGTCCACCGGCTGGCCGAACTCACCGACCCCGAACGGGATCTTGTAGCGGTCCGACTTGGGCCTCGGCCGCCACGCCTGGGCGATCTCGAAGGTCATCGGGTCGCCGGGGATGCCCAGCAGCTCGAGGATCGGCGGGTTGGCGGTCAGCAGCGGCTGGTCGTCGCCACCGGCGTCGGCCTGCTGGCCGCCCATCCGGTACGGGGAGAGCCGGCGCGCCAGCGCCTCGGCCTCCGGCACGGTCAGCGTGTCCGGCTTGCCGAACCACTCCACCCCGCTGGCGCTGCGCGCGCCGAGCCGGTCCGGCTCCACGACCAGGCGCAGGCCGCGGCGCGCGGGCAGGTTGCCCAGCGAGTCGGACAGGTCGAGCAGGGTGACGCCGACCAGGCCCTCGTCGAGGACGATCTGCTCCTCGCGGGTGACCTCACCGTCGTCGATCACCACCACGATGTGCGGCTGGTCGGTCAGCGGCGGCGCGTTGCGCTGGAACCGCTGGCGGTCCTTCATGTACTCGTGCAGCCACTGCTCGACCTGCTCCAGCGAGCCGACCATCATGCGCAGCTGGCCGATGCCGTCCACGGCGGTGGGGTGCTGGGTGTGCGGCAGCCACTTCGCCCACTCCCACTGCTCCTTGGCACGGCCCGTGCTGACCACGGCCACCAGCAGGTCGTCCGGGGAGTGGAAGGTCACCAGCTGGCCGAGCATGGCCCTGGCCAGGCCGCGGGTCAGCTCGCGCTCGCCCTGTAGGGAGATCGCCGCGAACCCGCGCATCGTGATCATGGTGGGCAGGCCGGGCACGATCGAGTGGGCGCGCACGAAGCGGCGCAGCGCCAGCGTGGCGATCGGCTCCAGCTCGTCGACGGGCCCGGTCTGCGGCGGCACCAGGCGGGTGGCCAGCCGCTGCGAGCCGCGCGCGATGCGCACGTGGCCGAAGTCGGGGTCGGCCTGCCTGCGCTCCCACATGCGGCGGCTGGTGGCCAGCGACCACAGCGACTGCGGGTCGGGGTGGTTCCACTCCAGCGAGGCGCGCTGGTCGTCGGCGGCCTCCCTGGCCCGCTCGCGCATCTGCCCGAGGTACCGCAGGTAGTCCTTGCGGTCCTCGTTCATCTCGGCCTTCTTCTGGCCACCGCCCCGGCCACCGCCGCCACCGGCCATCATGCCGACCGTGGACAGCAGGAAGAAGCCGCCCATCATCAGGGTCTGCGGGTTCCGGCCCGAGGCGGGGCCCATGAACATGTAGCCCATCATGCCGACCGAGGCCACGATCATGACCACCGGCAACACCTTCATCACGATGTTGCCGGGGATGACCCTGGGCAGCTCGGGCGGCGGTTCGAGGTGGACCTCGCCACCCGGCGGCCGCGGGGCGGCCAGGCGGGGCGAACGCCTGAACTGCAGCGTGCTCACCGGTCTCACACCTCTATCGGGTCGGGGTAGGTAAACCCATTTGAACGTCTTCACCGGAACCGGCGTTCCCCGGCTGTCCGGTGCGGCCATACTAGGGGCGCTCACCGACAGCGCGGGGGCGGTTCCGGGATACGCGTCCCGATCGGGTGCCCGCGCGGTGGGCTGTCCACAGGAGACGAACAGTGAAGGGGGCGCTCGTGGCGACCGGAACGACGGTGTTCAGCCGGGTGACGGTGGTCGCGCCGCGAACGCGGATCGACGTCGCGTTGCCGTCGGACGTCGCGGTTGCCGACCTGATGCCCATGCTGCTGGAGATGGCCCGTGAGGCCACACCGGACGGTGGCGCGCGGCACGGTGGCTGGTGCCTGGCCAAGCTCGGCGACAGCCCGCTGGATCCCAGCAGGACGCTCGCCTCGCTGGGCGTGGTCGACGGGGACATGCTCCAGCTGCGCAAGCGCTCGGAGAACCCGCCGCCACCGCTGTACGACGACGTGGTGGACGCGATCGCCGAGTCCAATCCGGACAGCTTCCGGCCGTGGACCCCCGAGACGGCACGGCGGATCGGGCACGTGGCCGGTGCGCTGGCGCTGATCGGCTCGGCGGTGGCCGTGCTGCTGGCCGGTCCGCTGCTGGGCGGCAACGGGCTGGCCGCCGCGATCGCCGCCGGCGTGGCGATGATCGCCTTCGTCGCGGTCGGCGCCGTGCTCGCCAGGGTCTACGCCGCCCCGATCACCGGGTTGATCGTGGCCGCGGCGGGCGGTCTGCCGATGGCCTTCGTCTGCGGGCTGTACGTGGTGCCGGGCACCCCGGGCCGGTGGAGCCTGCTGCTGGCCTGCGCGCTGGTGATGGTGGTGTCCTGGGCCTGCATCCTGGTCGTCGGCTCCGGGGTCACCGTGTTCATCGCCGCGGTGACCTTCTCCACGCTGGGCGCGCTGGCCTTCCTGGTCGGCGCGCTGCTGGACACCCAGCCGATCGCGGGCATCGCCGCGGGCGCCGCGGCGGTGGGCCTGGTCGCGCTGTCCTGGTTGCCGCGCATGACGATCCAGCTCGCGAAGCTGCCGCTGCCGACCGTGCCGGGCAACGCCGAGGACCTCAAGGACGACGGCGGTTTCCCCGACTACGCGGTGATCGAGCGGCGCGCGGGCCTGGCCCACGAGTTCATGACCGGCATGATCATCGGCAGCGGCATCACCGCCGCCGTGGCCTCGGTGCTGGCCGCCACCTCGGGCACCATCTGGGGCCCGGTCTTCGCCGTGGTGGTGACCCTGGTGATGCTGCTGCGCTCGCGCACCTACGCCAACGGCAGCCAGGCGGTGGCGCTGCTGACCAGCGGCATCGTCTCCTCCGCCGGTGTGCTCATCGGCTGGCTGGTCAACTCCGACCCGGTCGGCAGGCTGCTGTGGGTGTTCGGCACCCTCGCGCTGCTCGGTGCCGCCGCACTGGTGCTGGGCGCGGTCTTCCCCAAGCAGAAGTTCTCGCCGGTGCTGCGCCGCTCCGTGGACATCTTCGAGGCGATCTGCATCGCCGCCGTCGTGCCGCTGGCACTGGCCGTGATGGACCTGTACAACACGCTGCGGCACCTGAACTTCTGAGGACCACTCACATGCGCATGGGGAGGACGCGTCGGCTCACGGCCGTGGCCGGGGCCGTGCTGGTGGGCGTACTGGGTCCTGGCCTGGCACCGGCGGTGGCGCAGCAGGCGCCCACGGGCGGACTGACCGCCGGGGTGCCGCCACGCTGGGACGGTGCGCGGATCAACGACAACCCGAACCCCGGCCCGAGCGTGGGCGCCGAGGGCTGGACCCTCAAACCGCCGACCACGCAGTGCGTGACCTCGTTCAAAAAGGCCACGATCTCCGAGTTCCCGCTGGGACAGCCGTGGCTGCGGCTGGACGAGGCGCACCGCTGGGCCACCGGCAAGGGCCAGACCGTCGCGGTGATCGACACCGGGGTGAACGACCACCAGTACATCAAGGTCACCAAGTCCGGGGACTACCTCGGGCAGACCCCGGGACTCGGCCCCGGCAAGCGCGACTGCGACGGCCACGGCACCGAGGTCGCGGGCATCATCGCCGCCCACCCGGACAACACCAAGGTCGGCTTCCAGGGCGTGGCCCCGGACGCGAACATCATGTCGGTGCGCCAGTCCAGCAGCGTCATCAAGCGCAGCAAGGAGAACCAGGAAGCCACCGCGGGCAGCCCGACCACCCTGGCCTACGCGATCAAGTGGGCGGTCTCCCAGGGCGCCAGCGTGATCAACATCTCGCTGGCCTCCTGCTTGCAGGTGAGCCCGAACATGAGCTTCACCTCCGACCAGAAGCAGTTGCAGGCCGCCATCCATGAGGCCGTGGAGAACAAGGTCGTGATCGTGGCCGCCGCGGGCAACCTCCAGCAGCAGGGCCAGAACTGCGGCACGCAGAACGACAACCCCGACCCGAACGCGCCCAAGTGGATCGAGTCCCCGGCCTGGTTCGCCGAGGACGTGCTGTCGGTGGCCGCCCTCGCCGCGGACAGCAGCAACGGCGAGCAGGTCGGCCAGCCCGCGAGCTTCTCCATGTGGGGACCATGGGTCGGCGTGGCCGCGCCCGGTACCAAGATCATCTCACTGGACCCCGGCTCAACCGACGGCATGGCCAACCAGACCATCGAGGGCGGTCAGACGCAGAGCATCCAGGGCACCAGCTTCGCCGCGCCCTACGTGGCCGGGTTAGCCGCGCTGGTCAAGGAGAAGTTCCCGAACCTGGACGCGCACCAGGTGATCCGGCGCATCGAGATGACGGCCCAGCACCCGGCCGCACCCGGCGGGCGCAACAACCAGGTCGGCTACGGCATGATCGACCCGGTGGCCGCGCTGACCGCGATCGTGCCCGGTGAGCCGGGCGGCCCGCAGGTGGCCAGCGGCCAGCAGATCGCCTCGGACCTGGGCTCGCCCGCGGACAACGGGCTCCCGCCGATGGTCATCGCGATGCTCGGCACCGCGGCGGGCGTGGTCCTGCTGCTGATCACCCTGTTCGTGGTGCACGCGGTGAACACCAGCAAGCGGCGCCAGGCGGTGCAGCCCTCGCGGCTGCGCATCTGAGCACAGCACGAAGGCGGCTCACGTGGTGAGCCGCCTTCGGTGTGTTCAGAGCGGGATTCGCTTGCGGGAGAACGGGACTCGCGGGTTGGAGGGGTCAGCGCTCCTCGCCGATGACGGGCGGTGCGGTCTTCTCCGGGGCGCCGAGCAGGTCCCTCAGGTCCCCGCTGAGCCGGATCTTGGCCTTGTGCTCCTGGTCCTCGCCGCCCTTGCCGCCGCCCTGACCACCACCCATCATGCCGCCGCCCATCATGCCGCCCGCGCCCGGCGCACCGGGTTGGCCGGGCGCACCGGCGTGGGCCGCGGCGGCAGCGGGCGGTGCGGTGAACGGCTCCGCGGCGGGCGGGGTCGCGCCCGTCATGGAACCGGGACCGGTTGGCGCTGCTGGGGCGGCACCGGCACCGGCCGCCGCGGGCATGGCGAACCCGCCGCCACCGCCACCGGCGTGCGGGGCCGCACCGCCACCACCACCGCCACCGGCATGCGCGCCCGCTGCCGCAGCGGCGGCGGCTGCGGTGGGCTGGGCCGCCGCGGGTGGCGGGGGTGGCGCGACGGGCTGCTTTGGCTTGTCCCCGTAGTCGTAGGACCAGTTCTGCGCGGGCACCTCGTGCTTGACGGTGATCTTCGAGAACGGGTCCTCGCCGTGCACCCCGTCGCACAGCTTGGTGAAGGCCTCCAGCACGTCCCGGACCGCCTCGAACAGCTGGCGGGTCGGCCGGTGCTGGTCGTCCAGGTACTCGGCGGCGCGCTTGTCCCCGTGCACCGGCACGGCCATCGCGCCGGACACCGACTCCGCGCTGTCGGCGAGCACCTCGCCCATCTCCGTCACCAGCTTGTGCACGCCGTCCGCGGTCTGGTCCAGCGCGTCGGCCATGGCGTTCATGGCATCGGACAGGTCGTTGCCGGACAGGCCGAACCCCTGCATGTAGGCGACGAAGGAGTCCGCGTCCTTGCCCTGCCACGCCGCGTCCAGCCCACCAAGCGAGCGCTTGAGCGAGTCGGTGACCTCGGCGGCGACCTTCGCGGCGGCACGCCAGCGCTCCGCCTCCTCGTGCAGCGCGCTGGGTTTGCCGACCACCGGGGCGTAGTACTGCTCCACCGGGTCGGTCACCCCGAGCTGGCGGCTGATCTGGGACAGGTAGTCCAGGTGCCCCTGGCTGACGGCCATCACCGACCACCCGCCCTGCGGATCGAGGCCGCGACGTCCTCGTCGTGCGAGCTGAAGTGCTCCGCGGTCTTGGACAGCGCCGCCGAGGCCGAGTTCAGTGCGTCCACGGCCCGGCTCAGCTGGTCCTGGAGGGTCTTGGCGGCCTGCTGGTACGCCTTGTCGGTCCCGGTGTTGCGGCCCAGTTCGCCGAACGCCTCGGCGGGCAGCTGCCCGGACCGGAGCGTGTCGCGCGCGGTGCCCAGCTCACTGCCCGAGCGGGCCACGGTACTGGCGTAACCCTTGATCCACTCGGGATCGACCTTGATACCGGTCACGCCCGTACCTCCTGCTCGCGAACCTGTTCCCCTCCGACGCCGCGCGGCCCCCGCCCGGTTCCCCTCAGTTGCCGGGTGTGCCTGGGGTACCGGAGGTCTGCGGGGACCCGAACGAGCCGACGTTGGCCGGTGGCGATGCCGAGTCGTAGGTCTTGGTGGCCAGCGCCGGGTCGAGCTGGGTGCCCGAGGGCAGCAGCCCGACGATCTGCGCGGGCGCGGGCGGGAAGGTCACCGGGTCGCCGAGGCCGAGGCCCTGCGCCACCTGCGTGCCCGTCATGCCCTTGGTCGAGGAGGCCACCCCGTACTTCACACCCAGGTCGGAGATCACGTAGATCGGCCCGGAGTAGCCCGCGTTCGTCCCGAAGGCCTTGTCCTGGTCCGAGACGCTGCCCCGCACCACGGCGGCCTGACCGGTGGGCATGTAGAACTGCGTCACCAACTGCCCGTCGGTGCTGGGCGTGCCGATCGGCTGGGCCTTCTTGTCCAGCGGCACCGGGTTGGTGTCCTTGGGCAGCACGGTCACCGTGGAGTGCTGCTCGTTGCCCTGGTAGGTCCAGGTGACGCAGCTGGTCTGGTTCTGGGTCGGGTCGACCGGGTTGGACGCCTGCTGCGGGAAGTTGTCGAACGGCTGCTCGCTGGTGTCCTCGCGGATCTGGCTGATGTCGAAGGGCTGCGCCTGGATCTCGGAGCCCGACACCTGGTTGCTGAACTCCAGCACGTGGGCCGCCGCCGGGGAGATCTTGTGCGTGCCGTCCTTGAGCAGCACGTAGCGCTGGTCCACGTCGCTGCCGTTGGTCACGTGCAGCACCGAGCCGATGACCGCGCCCTTGACGTTGAACTTGGAGGGCTGGTTCACCGAGGGGATTTCCGGGGCCTTGAGGTCGGCCACCTGCGGGATGGCGTTGAGCATCGCCGTGCTCACCGGGGTCGCGTAGGCGGGGTCGAGCCGGTAGGCGGCCTTGATCGCGGGGTCGTCCAGGAAGACCTTGGCCCGCACGGCCCGCGAGTTGGTCTCCACCCGGGACGACTGGGTGGGCGCGTACAGCGGCGCGGGTCGCTTGTAGACCAGGTAGTAGGTCTTGTCCGGGGTGACCATCAGGATGGGTGAGTCACCGAGCTCCGTGCCCAGGTTGGACATGCCCGCCAGCACGGTCACCGTCACCTTGCCGGTCACCGGGGTCGGCGTGTTCGCCAGGTTCACCGTGTCGCACAGCGCCCAGTCGTTGCTGACGCGCTGACTCGATCCCGCGCCCGGCAGCAGCTGGGGCCCGTCGACCAGGCCCTGCTTCTTGTCCCGGGGCACGTTCTTCAGCGCGTCGTCGTCGACCACTGTGACGGCGGCGACCGGGGGCGCGCTCGCGTTCTGCCCGCCGCCCTGCGCCGCGCCGCCGCCCTGCGCGCCGTTCTGCTGCTGGGCGAGCAGCAGCAACCGAGCCGAGGTCACGTTGAAGGTCGGCACGAGCCGCTGGTTGCTCTGCGCGGCCTGGCCCATCAGCGCGTAGACGGCACCGGACTGCTTGCCGATCACCACCCCCTGCTCACTGGGCAGCGATCCCGCGGGGTTGAGCACCCCGAAGATCACGAAGCCGATGCTGATGACCATGGCCACCAGCACGCCGACGGCCACGGCTCTGATGTGTGAGCTCATCGGGTCGTGCAGCATGACCGCGTCCTTGCGGACGAGAGCCGACTCCATCCTCCGCAGCATGAAGCGGTACGCCTGGACTTGCGACTTGCTGGTGGGTGTTGATGGCATTCTCGGCTCGCAGCTCTCCCGGTCGCGGTACGGTTCCGCAGGATAGCGGGACCGTGATCCGCCCGGGTGCCGTTCCGACGGACCCGATCGGATCACCTGCGCAGCACCGAGAGCAACGCCGAGGGGAAGAGACCGAGCGGATGTCCGTCACCACTCCACATCCGGGACCGCCCAACACGGGCCTGCCCTCGCCCGCTGCGGCGGCAGGCGCCCCGCGCGCCGCGCTGACGGTGCGCCGCCGCAAGGTCGGCGCCAGCCTCGGCGGCCTGCCGGTGGCCAACCTCGTCGTGCTCGAGGTGGGGCTGGGCCTGGGGCTGCTGCTGCTCGCGGTGAACCACTCGCTGCTGCCCGTCGCGGGCGGCATCGCGGTGCTCGCGCTGCTGGTGGCCTTCCTGCGCTGGGGTGGCCGCTGGTTCACCCAATGGGTTGGCCTCACCCTGCGCTACCTGTTCCGCTCGCACGCCCGCGCGGCGACCCCGTCGGCGGTACCCGCCGCGGACCCCGACTGGGTGGACGACGACGAGCGCATCACCGGTCCGGAGGACCCGAGGGTCGACCTGCTCCGGCTGGCCGTGCCGGACCTGGTCATCGCGCACGGCACCGACCACGAGCGACGCCCGCTCGGCCTCGCCTGGCACGAGGGCACCTGGACCGCAGTGCTGCGCGTGGAGCCCGCCCCGCAGCTGGTGACCCCGATCGGCAAGGCGCCCAACCTGCCGCTCGGTGCGCTCGCGCCCTGTCTGGAGGACCGGGGCGTGGTGCTCGACGCCATCCAGGTGCTGTGGCACTGCTACCCGGGCAGCGCCGTGCTGCCGCCCTCCTCGGACGCGCTGTCGGCCTACCTGGAGGTGCTCGGCCCGCTGCCCGCCTCGGCACGGCGGACCACCCTGGTCGCCGTCCGGCTGGACCCGCGCCGCTGCGGGGAGGCCGTGCGCGAGCGGGGCGGCGGCGTGGTCGGCGCGCACCGGGCGCTGATCGGGGCGCTGTCCCGGGTCCGCAGCGCACTGGAGGCCCGCGGGGTGCAGACCAGCCCGCTGGACCCCGACGAACTGATGGCCGCGGGCCTGTCCGCCGCCGAGCTGACCACCGCGCTGGGCGCCGACGGGGAGGTCGGGCTGCGCGAGAAGTGGGCCGGGGTGACGGCCGCGGGCATCGGACACTCCAGCTACGCGATCACCAACTGGCCAGGCAAGGGCATCAGCGGCAGCCTGAACGCCCTCACCAGCATCCGCGCGCTGTCCTCCACGGTGACGATGTCGATCTCGCCGGGCGCCCAGGAGGGCGAGGTGGGTCTGCGCGGGCTCGTGCGGGTCAGCGCCCGCACCCCCAGCGAGCTGTCCAGCGCCGAGAGCCGCCTGGAGAAGCTGGGCGAGCGGATCGGGCTGTCCCTGACCCCGCTGCGGGGCCTACAGGCCGCCGGGCTCGCCGCGACGCTGCCCTACGGAGGCTCAGCATGACCGCAAGTCAGAGCAGGGCCCAGGACACGCTGGGCAAGAACACCGCGCTGGCGCCGGAGTACCTGGTGTCCCCGGCGATGCTCGACGCGGTGAGCCCGTCCGCGGAGAGCGGCGGCGTGCTGCTGGGCTCGGACCCCAAGAACGAGCCCGCCAGCGTCGCCCTGCTGCGCAACCTGCCCACCCGCGTGGTCGCGCTGGGCGGGCTGTACCTGGCCAGGCAGATCGCGCTTCGGGCGATGGCCGCGGGTGCGTGGGTGATCGTCGCGACCGGGCGCCCGCAGGCCTGGCAGGTGCTCAGCCGGGCCGCGGGCACCACCCCGGACGGCCGCCCGCTGCCGCTGGTGCAGCTGCGCAGGCTCTCCCCGATCGAGCTGCCGCAGGGCACCGAGGACAGCCCGCTGCTCGTGGTGCACGATGGCGGCGCGACCCCGGTGGAGCTGTTCCCGCCGCGCTCGCCGTGGCAGACCACCATGTACGTGCTGCCCTACCTGCACCCGCAGGCCAGCACCGTGGCGTTCAACGCGGACCTGGTGCTGATACAGCGCCTGCAGGCCGCGCAGGCGCAGCTGGCGGGCCGGATCTGGCGGCTGCGCCCGCAGATGGTCAACGAGCTGGCCGGGCTCAAGGACGACCAGGTGATCGCGCTGGGCCGGGACCTGTGGCTACCGGTTCGACTGGTCAGCCAGGCGATGGAGCAGCAGATCCTGGGGCCGGTCCGCCGAGGCGACTGAAATCGATTCCGACCCGGAAGTGCCACAAAGGTGCCCCTCGCGACATTGACAGTCGCGAGGGGCACTTGTTGTTTCCGACGACAATCAGCCGACGTGCACGCTCGGGTTCTGCGAGCGCAGCTGCGACGGGTGGGCAGTCGCCGTCTCGTAATAGGTGTAGGTGTCAAAAGCGATCAGCGGATTCGCCGGGGCACCCGCGGCCGTGGTGATGGTGACATTGGCGCTCTTGGTGCCATTCGGCGGGATGACCACGTTGAAGGTCAGGCTCAGGTCGGTGGTCGCGTTCGGTGTGAAGGTGCAGCCGGAGATGTCACCGCTGCACGAGGTCCAGCCCCACGCGGTCGAGCTCGCCCAGTTGCGGTGCAGGCCGAGGTAGCTGAACACGACCTCGGAGCTCTCCGTGTTGGTGAAGGTGAAGGTGAAGGTCACCGCGCCGCCGGGGGCCACAGTGGTCGCGCTCTGGGTGACCGTGATGGGGTCGGCCACGGGCTCGGCGGAGGCGACCTGGGAGGCCGACAGCAGCAGGCCCAGGGTGGCGCACACGGTGGCGAAAACGCGCTTGAAGCTCACGGAGATCCAACTCCTCGCGGGGGTCAGGAGACTGCGGAAAACAAGCAGTTGGGACGCTAGCGCCGCCGCTCATTCCCCACCAAGAACCCGAATGGCCGCAGAATGCGTTCACTGTCAACACATTTCGCGAGGTTACAATTGCGGATGTGATACGCACCACATGCCAATTGCGTGACGAATAGGCTTACCCACAAAGAGTAATCCGTCACCCTTTCAGCAGCAGCGGCACGAGTTCGGTGACCTAACGCCCACCACAGCGCACATTGCGGGTCACCTCGGCGCGGGCGGCCAACTCCCCGTCGGCGGGGTAGTCCACCCGGATCAGGGCCAGTCCGTGCGGCGGGGCCACCGTGACCGAGCTCGTCCGCTCCGTGGCGGTGAGCAGCCCGGCGGGCCAGTCCGCCTGCTTGCGGCCCTCGCCCACGGCCAGCAGCGCGCCGACCAGACTGCGCACCATGGAGTGGCAGAAGGCGTCGGCGGACACCGAGGCGAGCAGCACGCCCTCGGCGTCCCGCCGCCAGTCCAGGCGCTGAAGCTCGCGGATGGTGGTGGCGCCCTCGCGGCGACGGCAGAAGGCCACGAAGTCGTGCTCGCCGAGCAGCCTGCGGGAGGCCTCGTTGAGCGCGTCCAGGTCCAGCGGGCGGGGCCAGGCCAGGGTGTCCAGCCTGCGCATCGGGTCCGCCCCGTGCGGGGCGTCGGTGACCCGGTACACGTAGTGCCGCCGCAGCGCGGAGAAGCGGGCGTCGAACTCGGCGGGCACCTGACGGGCCCGGAAGACCCGCACATCGGTCGGCAGGAAGCGGGACAGCCGCTTCACCAGGCCGTCGACGTCCACAGTGGACGGGAGGTCGGCGTGCGCCACCTGCCCGGTGGCGTGCACCCCGGCATCGGTGCGCCCTGCCACGGTCAGCCGCACGTCGTGGCGCAGCACCTGGGACATCGAGTCCTCCAGCACCGCGCACACCGTGCGGCGGCCGGGCTGACGCGCCCAGCCGGAGAACTCGGTCCCGTCGTAACCGAGATCGAGCCGAATGCGGACGAGCCCGCCATCCCCGGTGGGGGTGACGGGCTCGTCCGGTGAACGAGAGGTCACTCGGCCTTCTCGGCCTTTGCCTCGTCGGTGGCCTCGACCTCGGCAGCAGCCTCGGTCTCGGCGGTGGCCTCCGCAGCCGGGGCCTCCTCGGTCGCCTCGACGGCGGGGGCCGCGACGGCCGCCTCGTCCTTGGCGAACTTGGTGCCACGGGCCGCCTCGGCCTCGGTGGTGACCAGCTTGTCCGCGACCAGCTCGATCACGGCCATCTGGGCGTTGTCACCCTTGCGCGGCATCGTCTTCACGATGCGGGTGTAGCCACCGTTGCGGTCGGCGAAGAACGGGCCGATCTCCGCGAACAGCTTGTGCAGCACGTCCTTGTCGCGGATGACCTTCAGGACCTCGCGGCGGTTGTGCAGGTCACCGCGCTTGGCCTTGGAGATCAGGCGCTCGGCGAGCGGGCGCAGCTTGCGGGCCTTGGCCTCGGTGGTCTTGATCCGGCCGTGGGTGAACAGAGCCGTGGCCAGGTTGGCCAGCAGCATCCGCTCGTGGGCCGGGGACCCGCCGAGACGGGCGCCCTTGGTAGGGGTGGGCATCTCTCTTGCTCCTCAGCATGGGCTCCGGCCGACAGGGCCGGAAAGGCAGCCTGTTACAGCTGCTCGGTCTCTGCGTAGTCCTGGCCGTCGTCGTGGTGGCCGTCCAGCCCGCCGTCGGACCACCCGGTGTCCGATGCCGGGAAGTCGGCAGCGGCAGCCGAGGGGTCGAACCCGGGAGGGCTGTCCTTGAGCGCGAGACCGAGGCCGACGAGCTTGAGCTTGACCTCGTCGATCGACTTCGCGCCGAAGTTGCGGATGTCCAGCAGGTCGGCCTCGCTGCGCGAGACCAGTTCGCCGACGGTGTGGATGCCCTCACGCTTGAGGCAGTTGTACGAGCGCACGGTGAGGTCGAGGTCCTCGATCGGCATCGCGAAGGCCGCGATGGTGTCGGCCTCGGCGGGCGACGGGCCGATCTCGATGCCCTCGGCGTCAACGTTGAGCTCGCGAGCCAGGCCGAACAGCTCGACGAGGGTCTTGCCCGCGGAGGCCACGGCGTCCCTCGGCGTGATGGACGGCTTGCTCTCCACGTCCAGGATGAGCTTGTCGAAGTCGGTCCGCTGCTCAACACGGGTGGCCTCGACCTTGTAGGTCACCTTCAGCACCGGCGAGTAGATCGAGTCGACCGGGATCCGGCCGATCTCGGCGCCGGCCTGCTTGTTCTGCACCGCGGGGACGTAGCCGCGACCGCGCTCGACGACGAGCTCGATCTCCAGCTTGCCCTTGGCGTTCAGAGTGGCGATGTGCAGGTCGGGGTTGTGCACCGTGACACCCGCCGGGGGGACGATGTCACCGGCGGTCACCGCGCCGGGGCCCTGCTTGCGCAGGTACATCGTCACCGGCTCGTCCTCCTCGGAGCTCACGACCAGCTCCTTGAGGTTCAGGATGATGTCGGTGACATCCTCCTTGACCCCGGGAACGGTGGTGAACTCGTGCAGCACGCCGTCGATCCGGATGCTGGTCACCGCGGCGCCCGGGATGGACGACAGCAGCGTGCGGCGGATCGAGTTGCCCAGCGTGTAGCCGAAGCCGGGCTCCAGCGGCTCGATGACGAACCGGGAACGGGTGTCGTTGATGGGCTCCTCGGCCAGCGAGGGGCGCTGTGAAATGAGCACTGCTTACCTTCTTCCTCCACCGACGCCCGCTATTTGACGCCGGGGCGAACGCGGTGCGCACGTCCGGTGTGCGCACCGCCGAGTCCGGGGCGGCCGCCGCGAACGGCGACCGCCCCGGAGCGGATCACTTCGAGTACAGCTCGACGATCAGCTGCTCCGTGACCGGCGTGTCGATCTGGGCCCGCTCGGGGAGCTGGTGCACCAGGACGCGCAGGCTGGACGGAACGAGCTGCAGCCACGCGGGGATCGGACGGTCACCGATCGTCGCCTTGGCCACCTCGAAGGGCAGCGTCGGCAGCGACTTCGGCTTCACGTCGATGATGTCCCACTTGGAGACCCGGTAGCTGGGGATGTTGACCTTGTGGCCGTTCACGATGAAGTGACCGTGGCTGACCAGCTGGCGGGCCTGCCGACGGGTACGGGCCAGGCCAGCGCGGTAGACCACGTTGTCCAGCCGCGACTCGAGGATCTGCAGCAGGTTCTCACCGGTCTTGCCGGGCCTGCGCACAGCCTCCTCGTAGTACTTGCGGAACTGGCGCTCGAGCACGCCGTAGGTGTAGCGAGCCTTCTGCTTCTCCTGCATCTGCAGGAGGTACTCGCTCTCCTTGATGCGCCCGCGGCCGTGCTGGCCGGGCGGGTACGGACGGCGCTCGAAAGCCTGGTCGCCGCCAACGAGGTCGACCTTGAGGCGACGCGAGATGCGCGTCGCGGGGCCGGTGTAACGAGCCATCTGTGCTTACTCCTCCCCGTGCCTCAGACCCGGCGCCGCTTGGGCGGGCGGCAGCCGTTGTGGGGCTGCGGGGTCACGTCCTGGATGGTGCCGACCTCGAGGCCAGCGGCCTGCAGCGAACGGATCGCGGTCTCCCGGCCGGAACCGGGGCCCTTCACGAACACGTCCACCTTGCGCATGCCGTGCTCGGCGGCCTTGCGGGCGGCGTTCTCAGCGGCCATCTGGGCGGCGAACGGCGTGGACTTGCGAGAGCCCTTGAAACCGACGTGGCCGGCGGAGGCCCACGCGATCACAGCGCCGGTCGGGTCCGTGATGGACACGATCGTGTTGTTGAACGTGCTCTTGATGTGGGCGTGCCCGTGAGAGACGTTCTTCTTCTCCTTGCGCCGGACCTTCTTGACCCCGGCGCCGGAGCGGGTCTTGGGTGGCATGTCTTCGGTGATCTCCTAGCTAGCGACGCGGGGTTACTTCTTACCGGCCTTCTTCTTGCCGGCCACCGTCTTCTTCGGACCCTTGCGGGTGCGGGCGTTGGTCTTCGTCCGCTGACCGCGCACGGGAAGCCCACGACGGTGCCGAAGCCCCTCGTAGCAGCCGATCTCCATCTTGCGACGGATGTCGGCCTGGATCTCGCGGCGGAGGTCACCCTCGACCTTGTAGCTGCTCTCGATCTGCTCGCGCAGCTTGGCCAGGTCCTCGTCGGAGAGGTCCTTGGCGCGCAGGTCCGGGCTGACGCCGGTCGCTGCCAGGAGCTCCTTCGAGCGGGTACGGCCAATGCCGAAGATGTAGGTCAGCGCGATCTCCATCCGCTTCTCGCGGGGGAGGTCTACGCCAGCGAGTCGTGCCATGCGGCGTTCTAGCTCCTCACTGTCTTCACTCCAGGTCTGCTCCTCGTCCGTTCTGGGACCGACTCGCTGTGCCGATCACGCTCGCTCTCGCGGGCGCTGTCCCAGCCCCGGCCTGGAGTCCGGGGGTGAGCCGGGCGACGCGCTGGGCGCTGCCCGACAGGGTCGAGGAGGCTCTGTACTCATATGTCGCGTCGTGGAAGACGGCGACTCGTGCGTTCGGGGCCGAGGCCCCGGCGATCAGCCCTGGCGCTGCTTGTGGCGCAGGTTCTCGCAGATCACCATGACCCGGCCGTGACGGCGGATCACCTTGCACTTGTCGCAGATCTTCTTGACGCTCGGCTGGACCTTCACGGTCGTGCACTCCTGCTGTGCTCGTTACGCTCCCCCGCGCGTGTGCGGGAGGGCGATGCCGCGTGCCCGGGTCGTGAAGATCCGGACACCGTGGAGGTCACTTGTAGCGGTAGACGATTCGGCCGCGGGACAGGTCGTAGGGCGACAGCTCCACGACAACGCGGTCCTCCGGCAGGATGCGGATGTAGTGCTGCCGCATCTTGCCGCTGATGTGTGCGAGAACCTTGTGACCGTTCTCCAACTCGACGCGGAACATCGCGTTGGGGAGCGGCTCGACTACGCGGCCCTCGACCTCAATGGCCCCGTCCTTCTTGCCCATGTCCTCCGCGTTTCGTGACGGTGGTATATCTGGCATGACCCCCGGTCGCCGGACTGGGCCGGAAACCGGGCGCGGGCACACACCGCCCCGACTCCGAGGGGCCTCTCGATCTTGGTACGTGGCGAACGGGCAGGCCAGAGGCCATGCTCGCAGCTCCACAGGCACGACGGAACCGGCGCGACGAGTGCGCCGTCAACCCAGTGTACGCAGGTCGGGGGCACAACCCAAATCGGGCGCTGGTCAGTCGCGGTCCGAGCGGCCCCAGCCCAGCAGCCAGCCCATCACGAGCAGCGCACCCCAGGGCCCGGCGACCCAGATCCACCACGGGTACACCCAGTGCAGGGTGGTGAGCTGCACCATGCCCCAGATGACCACGTTCAGCACGCTCACGGTCAGCCACGCGCCGACGGCGGCCCGCACGACGCGACCGCGCCGAGACCTGCGGGCGGGTGGCTGAGCGGGCGGCGGGGTGGGCGCCGGGTGCTGCACCTGGACGACCGGTGGCCGGACCACCGAGACGTCGGGCAGGTCGGCGGTCAGCAGGGCCAGCTCACCGTAGGTGCGCGCGGCCCAGATCTGCGCCGTGCGCTCGTCGAACTCAGCCAGGTTCAGCCGCCCCTCGGCATGCGCGACCTCCACCTGCTTGGCCACCCGCTTGCGGTCGGCGTCCGACACCCGCATGTTCTCCTGCGGCACTGGCTGGTCCACGGCTCCATCCTGGCACGCCGCACCCGGCCGGGGGCGCGTCTCCGCACAAACGCACCAGCGTGATTCCGGTGCTCGGGCAGGGACACCAACGGCTCGGCACCCCCACGCAGGTGGTGGCGGTGCCGAGCCGGGTAGGTGGTGTGACTCAGTCCTCGGGGGCGGTGAGCACCCAGGGGCCCTCGTCGGTGATGGCCACCGAGTGCTCCCAGTGCGCGGCCCGCGTGCCGTCGGCGGTGACCACGGTCCAGCCGTCGGACAGCTCGGTGGTCTGGTCGGTGCCCAGGGTCAGCATCGGCTCGATGGCGATGGCCATGCCCGCGCGCAGCTTGGGCCCCTTGCCGGGCTTGCCGTAGTTGGGCAGGAACGGCTCCATGTGCATCTGGGTGCCGATGCCGTGGCCGCCGTAGTCGGTGACGATGCCGTACTCGACCCCGTCGGCCTCGTCGGAGCGGTGCACCGAGGACTCGATGGCGAAGGAGATGTCGGTCAGCTTGGCCCCGACCACCGCCGCCTCGATACCGGCCAGCATGCAGGCCCTGGTCGCCTCGGACAGCTTGCGGTCGGCCTCGCTCGCGGCACCGATCAGGATGGTGACCGCGGCGTCGCCGTGCCAGCCGTCCAGGATCGCCCCGCAGTCCACCGACACCAGGTCGCCGTCGGCGAGCACCTGCTCGCGCGCCGGGATGCCGTGCACCACCTGCTCGTTGACCGAGGAGCAGATCGAGGCGGGGAAGCCGTGGTAACCCTTGAAGGAGGGCACGGCCCCGGCGTCCCGGATGGTCTGCTCGGCCAATTCGTCCAGCTCGCCGGTGCTCACCCCGGCTGCGGCGTGCTCGGTCATCAGCCTCAGCGCGCGGGCGACCACGATCCCGGCCGCCCGCATCGCCTCCAGCTCGGACCGAGTCTTGATCTCGATCCCACGGCCCCGCTTCAACACCGGCTCAGGCCTCCGCGCGCAGCGCCTTGAGCGCCCGCTCGGTGATCTCCTCGACGGCGCCCACGGCGTCCACGGTGATCAGGATCTCGGAGTAGTAGTCCAGCAGCGGAGCGGTCTCCGAGCGGTAGACCTCCTGGCGGCGCCGGATGACCCCCTCGTTGTCGTCGGCACGGCCGCGGGAGAGCAGCCGCTGCACGACGATGTCCTCGGGGACGTCGAACTCCAGCACGGCATCCAGCTTCGTGCCCGCCTCGGCGAGGATGCCGGCGAGCACGTCCGCCTGCGCGGTGTTGCGGGGGAAGCCGTCGAGCAGGAAGCCCTCGCGGGCGTCCGGATCGGCCAGCCGGTCCTGCACCATCGCGTTGGTCACCGAGTCGGGAACCAGTTCACCCGCGTCGAGGTACTTCTTCGCCTCGACCCCGAGTGGCGTCTCCTCCCGCACGTTGGCCCGGAACAGGTCACCCGTGGAGATGTGGGGTACCGAGAGCTTCTCGCTCAGCACCGACGCCTGAGTACCCTTGCCCGCACCCGGCGGGCCGACGAGGACGAGTCTCACTACCGCAGGAACCCTTCGTAGTTGCGCTGCATGAGCTGGCTCTCGATCTGCTTGATCGTGTCGAGACCGACGCCAACCATGATCAGCACAGCGGTGCCACCGAACGGGAAGTTGTTGTTCTGTCCTCCCGGACCGGTGATGCTCAGGAAGAAGCTCGGGAGCACGGCGATCAGGCCCAGGTAGAGCGAGCCTGGCAGCGTGATCCTGTTGAGCACGAAGCTGAGGTACTCCGCGGTCGGCCGACCGGGCCGGATACCGGGGATGAAGCCGCCGAACTTCCTCATCTCGTCAGCGCGCTCATCGGGGTTGAACGTGATCGCGACGTAGAAGTAGGTGAAGAAGATGATCAGAGCGAAGTACAGCGCGATGTGGCCGTAGCTGGACGGGTCCACGATGTAGGTCTGCACGAACTGCTGCCAGCTGCCGTCCACCGCGGAGCCCTGCGTCAGCGAGATGATCAGCTGCGGCAGGTAGAGCAGCGAGGAGGCGAAGATGACCGGGATGACACCGGCCTGGTTCACCTTCAGCGGCAGGTAGGTGGAGGTGCCGCCGTACATCCTGCGGCCGATCATGCGCTTGGCGTACTGCACCGGGATCCGGCGCTGCGCCTGCTCCAGGAAGATGACGAAGCCGATGATCAGCAGGCCGAGCACGCAGATGACGGCGAAGACCAGGCCGCCGCTGTTGCTCAGGATGTTCTGGCCCTCGGTGGGGATGCGGGCCGCGATGCTGGTGAACATCAGGATGGACATGCCGTTGCCGATGCCGCGCTCGGTGATGAGCTCGCCGAACCACATGATCATCGCGGTGCCCGCGGTCATGGTGATGACGATGACGGCCAGGGTGAACACGTCCTGGTTCGGGATCGGCTGCACGGCGCAGCCCTGGAACAGCTGCCCGCGCACGGCCAGCGCCACGATGCCCGTGGACTGCAGGATGGCCAGCGCGACGGTCAGGTAGCGCGTGTACTGGGTCAGCTTGTTCTGACCGGACTGGCCTTCCTTCTTCAGCTGCTCGAACCGCGGGATGACCACGGTGAGCAGCTGGATGATGATGCTCGCGGTGATGTAGGGCAGGATGCCCAGCGAGAAGACCGACAGCTGTAGCAGCGCACCGCCGCTGAACAGGCTGATCAGGCCGTAGATCCCACCGCTCTGGTCCTGCTGACTGACACACTGCTGGACGTTCGCGAAGTTCACACCCGGGGAAGGCACGTGCGAGCCCAACCGGTACAACGCCATGATCCCGAGCGTGAACAGGATCTTGCGGCGCAGGTCCGGCGTCGCGAGAGCCGAGCGGAAGGCGCCTAGCACGCGTGACCTCCTCGGCGTCACCGGTCTCCAGACCGATGAACGGCTTGTCCGACCACTGGTCGGCTGATGACAACCTGGCGACAAGCCAGGAACGCTTCGCGCCGTCTGGCCCGAAGCGTGCTCACGACTCTAACAGGCCCACCGGGCGCTACGGACCCCGCCAGGTGGATAAACCCCGCAATGGCCGCCCCACCCTTGGCACAACCAGCGGAAATCCGCCTGGCAAGCGTTTGCGTCCTGCGGAAGAGCCGAGAACGGCAACGGCCGGCAGGGCGAGGCCCTGCCGGCCGTTGCACAGCGCTCGGGGGTCACACCGTGGTGGTGGTCCCGCCCGCAGCGGCGATCTTCTCCACCGCGGAACCGGAGAACTTGTTCGCGGTGACGTCCAGCTTCACGCCGTCCAGGTCGCCGTCGCCGAGGACCTTGACGGGCTGGCCCTTGCGGACCAGACCGGCCTCGACCAGCTTGGCCACGTCAACCGAGCCACCCTCCGGGAAGACCCGGGCGATGTCGGAGACGTTGACCACCTGGTACTCGGTACGGAAGCGGTTGCGGAAGCCCTTCAGCTTCGGCAGCCGCATGTGCAGCGGCATCTGGCCACCCTCGAAGCGCGCGGGGGTGTTCTTGCGCGCCCCGGTGCCCTTCGTACCGCGACCGGCCGTCTTGCCCTTGGAACCCTCACCGCGGCCGACCCGGGTCTTCGCCGTCTTGGCGCCGGGAGCGGGGCGGAGGTGGTGGATCTTGATGGTCATCAGTTGACCTCCTCCACGACCACCAGGTGCCGCACGGTGTGGATCAGACCGCGGGTGACCGCGTCGTCCTCACGCACGACGGACTGGCGGATCTTGCGCAGCCCCAGAGTCCGCAGCGACTCGCGGTGGTTCTGCTTGGTACCGATGGTGCTCTTGACCTGCGTCACCTTGAGCTGTGCCACGGCCGTCACACCCCCTGCCCTGCACGAGCGCGCAGCATGCCGGCCGGAGCGACGTCCTCCAGCGGCAGACCACGACGGGCGGCGACCTCTTCGGGGCGCTGCAGGCCCTTCAGGGCGGCCACGGTGGCGTGCACGATGTTGATGGCGTTGTCGCTGCCCAGCGACTTGCTCAGCACGTCGTGCACACCCGCGCACTCCAGCACGGCGCGGACCGGGCCACCGGCGATGACACCGGTACCGGCGCTGGCCGGGCGCAGCAGCACCACGCCAGCGGCCTTCTCGCCCTGGACCGGGTGCGGGATGGTGCCGCCGATGCGGGGGACGCGGAAGAAGTTCTTCTTCGCCTCCTCCACACCCTTGGCGATGGCGGCCGGAACTTCCTTGGCCTTGCCGTAGCCGACGCCCACCATGCCGTCGCCGTCGCCGACGATCACCAGCGCGGTGAAGCTGAAGCGACGACCACCCTTGACGACCTTCGCCACGCGGTTGATGGCGACAACGCGCTCGAGGTGCGGGGTCTTCTCCTGGGCCGCCCCGCCACGGCCACCGTCACGACGGTCGCGGCGCTCTCCGCGCTCGCCACCGCCGCCTTCGCGACGCGTGCGTCCTGGCATCAGGCGTCCCTCTCAATTCCAGTGGTGTACATCTGTCAGAACTCCAGCCCCGCCTCGCGGGCGGCGTCAGCCAGCGCGGCGATCCGGCCGTGGTAGTCGTAACCACCGCGGTCGAACACGACCTTGGCGATGCCCGCCTCCTTGGCCCTGGCGGCGACCAGCTGGCCCACCTTGGTGGCGCGGGCCTTCTTGTCGCCCTCCATCGCCCGGACGTCGGCCTCGAGGCTCGAGGCGGAGGCCAGGGTGTGGCCGGCGAGGTCGTCGATGACCTGCACGACGATGTGCCGCGCGGACCGGTTGACGACCATGCGGGGACGCTCGGGCGTGCCGCTGATCTTCTTGCGGAGACGGAAGTGACGGCGGGCCCTGGCAACGCGACGCGTCGTGGACACGTCCTTGCCAACCGGCTTCCTCTTGGTAGCAGTGGACTCAGCCATGATCACTTACCCGTCTTCCCGACCTTGCGGCGGATCTTCTCGCCCGCGTACCGCACGCCCTTGCCCTTGTACGGGTCGGGCTTGCGCAGCTTGCGGATGTTGGCGGCGACCTCGCCGACCAACTGCTTGTCGATGCCCTGGACGGAGAACTTGGTCGGGGTCTCCACCACGAAGGTGATGCCCGCCGGCGCCTTCACCGGGACCGGGTGGCTGTAGCCCAGCGCGAACTCCAGGTCGGAACCCTTGAGCTGCACGCGGTAACCGACGCCGGTGATCTCCATCTTCTTCTCGTAGCCCTGCGTCACACCGATGATCAGGTTGTTGATCAGCGTGCGGGACAGGCCGTGCAGCGAGCGCGACAGCCGCTCGTCGTTGGGCCGGGTCACCTGCAGGGTGCCGTCCTCGGCACGCTCCACGGCGATCGGCTCGGCCACGGTGTGCGCCAGGGCGCCCTTCGGCCCCTTCACGTTCACCACCTGGCCGTCGATGTTCACATCGACCCCGGCGGGGACGGTGATGGGCAGCTTTCCAATGCGCGACATCGTCAGTCCCCCTTCCTCACCACACGTAGGCGAGGACTTCCCCGCCCACACCCTGCTTGCCGGCCTGCCGGTCGGTCACCAGACCACCGGAGGTCGAGATGATCGCGACACCGAGCCCGCCCAGGACCTTGGGCAGGTTGGTCGACTTCGCGTAGACGCGCAGACCCGGCTTGGACACGCGCCGGACGCCGGCGATGCTGCGCTCCCGGTTCGGCCCGTACTTGAGCTCCACGACCAGGTTCTTGCAGTTCTCGCCCTGCTCGTCGCGGTAGCCGGAGATGTAGCCCTCGCGCTTGAGGATCTCGGCGATGCTCGCCTTGAGCTTGGAGTGCGGCATCACGACCTGGTCGTGGTATGCCGAGTTCGCATTGCGCAGACGGGTCAACATGTCTGCGATCGGGTCGGTCATCGTCATGGTGACCTTGTCAACCTTTCTCGCCGGGGTTCCCTCCGCGAGAGCGGAGGGCCTACGGCGAAATGGGGGGTGGTGCGGGGTCGAACGCCCTGCTGGTGCTTACCAGCTGGACTTGTGCACGCCGGGCAGCTCGCCGCGGTGGGCCATCTGCCGCAGGCAGATACGGCACAGGCCGAACTTGCGGAACACCGAGTGCGGGCGACCGCACTTCTGGCACCGCGTGTAGGCCCGGACCGCGAACTTCGGCTTGCGGGCCGCCTTGTTGATCAGCGCCTTCTTGGCCATCAGTTCTCCTTGAACGGGAAGCCGAGGTGCTTGAGCAGCGCCCGACCCTCGTCGTCGTTGATAGCCGTGGTCACGACGGTGATGTCCATGCCACGGGGACGGTCGATCGAGTCGGGGTCGATCTCGTGGAACATCGACTGCTCGTTCAGGCCGAACGTGTAGTTGCCGTTGCCGTCGAACTGCTTGCCGGACAGACCGCGGAAGTCGCGGATACGGGGCAGCGCGATGGTCAGCAGGCGGTCGAGGAACTCCCACATGCGGTCGCCGCGCAGGGTCACCCTGGCGCCGATCGGCATGCCCTCGCGCAGCTTGAACTGCGCGATGGACTTGCGGGCCTTGCGGACCTCGGGACGCTGGCCGGTGATCGTGGCGAGGTCGCGGACCGCACCCTCGATCAGCTTGCCGTCGCGGGCGGCGTCACCGACACCCATGTTCACGACGACCTTGACCACGCCGGGGATCTGCATGACGTTGTCGTAGGTGAACTCCTCGCGCAGCGCGGGGATGATCTCCTCGCGGTAGCGGGACTTCAGCCGCGGCAGGACCTTCTCAGTCGTAGTCATGATCAGATGTCCTTACCGTTGCGACGGGAGACCCGAACGCGACGCCCGTCCTCGGTGGTGCGAGAGCCCACCCGGGTCGGCTTGCCGTCGGCGTCCACGACCATCACGTTGCTCACGTGGATCGGCGCTTCCTGGGTGACGATGCCGCCGGACTGGGCACCGCGCTGGGTCTGCGTGACCCGCGTGTGCTTCTTGATCCGGTTGACACCCTCGACCAGCACGCGGTCGTTCTCCGGGTAGGCCTGGATGACCTTGCCCTTGGCGCCCTTGTCCTTGCCGGCGATGACGACGACCGTGTCGCCCTTGCGCACCTTCATCAGAGCACCTCCGGCGCCAGCGAGATGATCTTCATGAAACGCTTGTCGCGCAGCTCGCGGCCGACCGGGCCGAAGATGCGGGTGCCACGCGGCTCGTTGTCAGCCTTGATGAGCACCGCGGCGTTCTCGTCGAACCTGATGTACGAGCCGTCCGGGCGACGACGCTCCTTGACGGTGCGGACGATGACGGCCTTGACGACGTCACCCTTCTTCACACCGGCACCGGGGATCGCGTCCTTGACGGTGGCGACGATGATGTCGCCGATGCCCGCGTAGCGACGCGAGGAACCACCGAGAACACGGATGCAAAGGATCTCCTTCGCACCAGTGTTGTCGGCGACTCGCAGTCGCGACTCCTGCTGGATCACTTACAACTCCTGACCATCGGTGGCCTGCCAGATTTCCGACCTGACAGGCTCGGTCGCTTCGGTGTTACTTGGCCTTCTCGAGGACCTCGACCAGGCGCCAGCGCTTGGTGGCCGACAGCGGTCGGGTCTCCATCAGCAGGACGCGGTCGCCGATGCCCGCGCTGTTCTGCTCGTCGTGCGCCTTCACCTTGGTGGTGGTGCGCAGGACCTTGCCGTACAGCGGGTGCTTCTTGCGGTCCTCGAGAGCGACCACGATCGTCTTGTCCATCTTGTCGGACACGACGTAGCCCTCGCGGACCTTGCGGTCGTTCCTGTCCACAGTCTCAGTCTTCGTCTCGCTCATGCCGCACCCTCACCAGTGGAAACTCCGTCGGGGGACACGGAAAGACCGAGCTCCCGCTCCCGCATCACGGTGTAGACACGGGCGATCTCGTGGCGGACCGTGCGCAGCCGGCGGTTGTTGTCCAGCTGGCCGGTGGCCATCTGGAAGCGGAGGTTGAACAGCTCCTCCTTGGACTCCTTCAGACGCAGCACGAGCTCCTCGTCGGTCAGCTCACGCAGCTCCGCGGCGTTGGTGCCCGACGCCATCAGAAGTCACCACCTTCACGCGTGACGATCCGGCACTTCAGCGGCAGCTTGTGGATGGCGCGACGCAGCGCCTCACGAGCAACCGTCTCGTTCGGATAGGTCATCTCGAACAGCACCCGGCCGGGCTTGACGTTCGCCACCCAGTACTCCGGGGAACCCTTACCGGAACCCATGCGGGTCTCGGCGGGCTTCTTGGTCAGCGGGCGGTCCGGGAAGATGTTGATCCAGACCTTGCCGCCACGGCGGATGTGCCGGTTGATGGCGATACGAGCGGACTCGATCTGCCGGTTGGTCACGTAGGCCGGCTCCAGAGCCTGGATGCCGAACTCGCCGAAGGTGACCTTCGTGCCGCCCTTGGCAGCACCGGACCGCTTGGGGTGGTGCTGCTTGCGGTGCTTGACCCTACGCGGGATGAGCACTACTCAGCCCTCCCCATTGCCAGAAGTGGTTGCCTCCGCCGAGGGGGCGTCGACAGCGGCCTGAGCCTCGGCCGCGGCACGCCCGGCCTCGGTGCTCGTCGCGGTGGTGCCGGTGGCACCGGAGCGGCGGGCCCGGTTGGGACGCTCACGACGCTGCTGCGGACGGCCCTCGCCGGCCGGGACGGCGGTCTCGCGGGCGCGGAAGCCCCCGACGATGTCGCCCTTGTAGATCCAGACCTTCACGCCGATGCGGCCGAAGGTCGTCTTGGCCTCGAAGAAGCCGTAGTCGATGTCCGCGCGCAGCGTGTGCAGCGGGACCCGACCCTCGCGGTAGAACTCCGAGCGGGACATCTCGGCGCCGCCGAGACGGCCACCGCACTGCACCCGGATGCCCTTGACCTGCGGGGAGCGCATGGCCGACTGGATGGCCTTGCGCATCGCGCGGCGGAAGGACACGCGGTTGGACAGCTGCTCGGCGGTGACCTGGGCCACCAGCTGGGCGTCCGACTCGGGGTTCTTGACCTCGAGGATGTTCAGCTGGACCTGCTTGGCGGTCAGCTTCTCCAGCTCGCCGCGGATGCGGTCGGCCTCGGCGCCGCGGCGACCGATGACGATGCCCGGACGAGCGGTGTGGATGTCGACGCGGACCCGGTCACGGGTGCGCTCGATCTCCACCTTCGAGATGCCGGCGCGCTCCATGCCGCGGCCCAGCATCTTGCGGATCTTGACGTCCTCCGCCACGTACTCCGCGTACTGCTTGTCGGCGTACCAGCGCGACTTCCAGTCCGTGGTGATCCCAAGCCGGAAGCCGTGCGGGTTGATCTTCTGACCCACTAGCGGGCACTCCCCTTCGCACTGGTCTTGGTGCGAGACTTGCCGGCCTTCTTCTCAACCTGGCGGGACTCGACCTCGATCGTGATGTGGCTCGTACGCTTGCGGATCCGGTACGCACGACCCTGGGCGCGCGGGCGGAACCTCTTCAGCGTCGGCCCCTCATCCACGTACGCGCTGCTCACCCAGAGGGTGTCAGGGTCGAGGCTGAGGTTGTTCTCGGCGTTGGCCATGGCACTCGCGAGCACCTTTGCCACCGGCTCACTGGCCGCCTGCGGCGCGAACTGGAGCACCGCCAGAGCTTCCTGCGCGTTGCGGCCCCTGATGAGGTCGACCACGCGACGCGCCTTCATGGCGGTCAGGCGGACGTAGCGGGCCCGCGCCACGGCGCGCGGCAGTTCTTCCGCGCCGGTCGCGTTGTTACCCATCGCTTCTTATCCCTTGCTTCCTGGCCCGCTCAGCGGCGGCGCGACTTCCGGTCGTCCTTGATGTGACCCTTGAAGGTCCTCGTCGGGGCGAACTCCCCCAACTTGTGACCCACCATGGCCTCGCTGACGAACACCGGAACGTGCTTGCGGCCGTCGTGCACCGCGATGGTGTGCCCCAGCATGTCGGGGATGATCGTCGACCGGCGGGACCAGGTCTTGATCACGGTCTTCTTGCCCGACTCGTTGAGCGTGTCCACCTTCTTGAGCAGGTGGTGGTCAACGAAGGGGCCCTTCTTCAGGCTGCGTGGCATCCTTCACTCCCTTCCTGCTCAGCGCTTCTTACCGGTGCGACGACGCCGGACGATGAGCTTGTCGCTTGCCTTGCGGCGGCGGGTACGACCTTCGGGCTTACCAGCGGGGTTCACCGGGTGGCGACCACCGGAGGTCTTGCCCTCACCACCACCGTGCGGGTGGTCGACCGGGTTCATGGCGACACCACGCACCGTGGGCTTGCGGCCCTTCCAGCGCATGCGGCCTGCCTTGCCCCAGTTGATGTTGGCGTGCTCGGAGTTGCCGACCTCGCCGACCGTGGCGCGGCAGCGCACGTCCACGTTGCGGATCTCGCCCGAGGGCATCCGCAGCTGGGCGTACGGGCCGTCCTTGGCCACCAGCTGGACCCGGGCGCCGGCGGAGCGGGCGATCTTCGCGCCGCCACCGGGGCGGAGCTCGATCGCGTGCACCACGGTGCCGACCGGGATGTTGCGCAGCGGCAGGTTGTTGCCCGGCTTGATGTCGGCGCGGGGGCCGTTCTCGATGCGGTCGCCCTGGCTGAGCTTGTTCGGGGCGATGATGTAGCGCTTCTCGCCGTCCGCGTAGTGCAGCAGCGCGATGCGGGCGGTCCGGTTCGGGTCGTACTCGATGTGAGCGACCTTGGCGGGCACGCCGTCCTTGTCAGCGCGGCGGAAGTCGATCAGGCGGTAGGCCCGCTTGTGGCCGCCACCCTTGTGCCGCGTGGTGATCTTGCCGTGCGCGTTGCGACCGCCGCGTCCGTGCAGCGGGCGCACGAGCGACTTCTCCGGCGTCGACCGAGTGATCTCGGCGAAGTCGGACACGCTCGCACCACGACGGCCAGGCGTCGTCGGCTTGTACTTGCGAATGCCCATCTCTACGCAGTCCTCGTCGTCATCAGGCGGTCGGGCCGCCGAAGATCTCGATCGCCTTGCTCTCCGGGGAGAGCGTGACGATCGCGCGCTTCGTGTCCTTGCGCTTGCCGAAACCGGACTTGGTCCGCTTCCGCTTGCCCTGGCGGTTGATCGTGTTCACGCTCAGGACCTTGACGCCGAAGACCTTCTCGACCGCGATCTTGATCTCGGTCTTGTTGGCACGCGGGTCCACCAGGAAGGTGTACTTGTTCTCCTCGAGAAGGCTGTAGCTCTTCTCGGAGATCACCGGAGCGCGCAGGATGTCCCGCGGGTCGGGGATCACTTGGCGGTCTCCTCACTGATCTCGGAGGAACGCGCGGAAGCGGTCACCGAGCGGCCCTTGGCGGGGCCGGCGACGAACAGCTCGTACGCGTCCTTGGTGAACACCACGTCGTCGTTGACGAGCACGTCGTAGGTGTTGAGCTGGTCAGGCGCGATCGGGTGCACGTTGCCCAGGTTGCGCACGCTCAGCCAGTCCTGCTCCTGGAAGCGGCCCAGCACCACCAGCGTGCGGCGGGACTCGGTCAGCGCCTCCAGGGCGATGCGCGCGGCCTTGGTGGAGGGCTTGTCGCCCTCGACCAGCGAGGTGACCACGTGCACGCGGCCGGCGCGGGCCCGGTCGGAGAGGGCACCGCGCAGGGCGGCGGCCTTCATCTTCTTGGGGGTCCGCTGGGAGTAGTCGCGCGGCTGCGGGCCGTGCACCACGCCACCACCGGTGAACTGCGGCGCGCGGGTCGAACCCTGGCGGGCCCGGCCGGTGCCCTTCTGCCGGTACGGCTTCTTGCCGCCACCGGAGACCTCACCGCGGGTCTTGGTGCTGTGCGTGCCCTGGCGGGCGGCGGCCAGCTGGGCCACCACGACCTGGTGCATCAGCGGGATGTTGGCCTGCGCGTCGAACAGCTCGGCGGGCAGCTCGACGCTGCCGTCGGTGCTGCCGTTCGGGGTGCGAACGTCCAGGGTGGTCATCAGGCACCGCCCTTCGCGGCCGTCTTGACGAACACCAGGCCGCCCTTGGGGCCGGGGATGGCGCCCTTGATGAGCAGCAGGCCGGAGTCGGCCTCCACCCGGTGCACGGTCAGGTTCTGGGTGGTCACGCGGGCCGAGCCCATGCGACCCGCCATGCGCAGGCCCTTGAACACGCGGCCCGGGGTGGCGCAGCCACCGATGGAGCCGGGCGAGCGGTGCTTGCGCTGCGTGCCGTGGCTGGCGCCAAGGCCCTTGAAGCCGTGACGCTTCATGACACCGGCGTTGCCCTTGCCCTTGCTGGTGCCGACGACGTCGACCACGGTGCCCTCGGGGAACACCTCAGCGGTGATCTCCTGGCCCAGCTCGTAGCTGTCCGCGTCGACCGTGCGCAGCTCGGCGACGTGCCGCCGCGGCGTGACGCCGGCCTTCGCGAAGTGGCCCGTCTCCGGCTTGTTGACCTTGCGCGGGTCGATGGCGCCGAAGGCCAGCTGAACGGCCGAGTAGCCGTCCTTCTCAGTGGTACGGATCTGGGTGACCACGTTCGGCCCGGCCTTGACGACGGTCACCGGCACGATGCGGTTCTTGTCGTCGAAGACCTGGGTCATACCGAGCTTGGTGCCCAGGATCCCCTTGATCTGCTTGTCAGACATGGGTCTCGTTACTCTCCGCCGCTCGCCGCGCGCTTACTGGATGTTGACGTCGACGCTGGCCGGCAGGTCGATGCGCATGAGCGCGTCCACCGTCTTCGGCGTCGGGTCGAGGATGTCGATCAGGCGCTTGTGCGTGCGCATCTCGAAGTGCTCGCGCGAGTCCTTGTACTTGTGCGGCGAGCGAATGACGCAGTAGACGTTCTTCTCGGTCGGCAGCGGCACCGGCCCGACGACCCGGGCGCCGGTGCGCGTCACGGTCTCGACGATCTTGCGCGCGGACGCGTCGATCGCCTCGTGGTCGTAGGCCTTGAGCCGGATGCGGATCTTCTGTCCCGCCATGATGGCTTGCCGTTCCTCTTCTCGTACCGCTGCGGGCTAACTCGTGATGGCCCGGGGCCCAGCTGGCTGTGCCGCTCCCCTATTCACGAGTCAATGTCTTTCGGGTGCCGGGGTCTCCGGTCCACGCGGTCGGGCGTGTCGCCCTACTGGCACATACCGGTCCCAAGAACGAACTCTCGCACTCGGGAGGGGTCCGGACAGACCCTGTGCACCCTGACTCAGCCTTTGCAGACTGCCCACACTCGATGCAGTGTGTCCCCTTGCGGGCTTCAGGGCGCCGGCTCCTCGTGGCGGGGCGGCTGGGACGCGAGACAATCAGCGACCAGCCGCCCACGCAACGAGCAACCCGTTAAGGATGCCACACCGAGGCGTGGCGGACCAAATCGGGGCCAGCGAAGTGAGGGCCAGGTAACAGGTACCTGGCCCTCGGCTTCAACTAGTTGATGATCTTCTCGACGGTACCGGCACCCACGGTGCGGCCACCCTCGCGGATGGCGAACCGCAGACCCTCGTCCATGGCGATCGGCTGGATCAGCTTCACGGTCATGGAGGTGGTGTCGCCCGGCATGACCATCTCGGTGCCCTCGGGGAGGGTCACGACGCCGGTCACGTCGGTGGTGCGGAAGTAGAACTGCGGGCGGTAGTTGTTGAAGAACGGCGTGTGGCGACCGCCCTCGTCCTTGGCAAGGATGTAGACGTTGCCGGAGAACTCGGTGTGGGTCGTCGTGGTGCCCGGCTTGATGACAACCATGCCGCGCTCGACGTCCTCGCGCTTGACACCGCGCAGCAGCAGGGCGGCGTTGTCGCCGGCCTGGCCCTCGTCGAGGAACTTCTTGAACATCTCGATGCTGGTGCAGGTCGTCTTGATCCCCTTCTCCTTGATCCCGACGACCTCCACCTCCTCGTTCACCTTGATGATGCCGCGCTCGATGCGGCCGGTGACCACGGTGCCGCGGCCGGTGATGGTGAAGACGTCCTCGACGGGCATGAGGAAGGGCTTCTCGACCTCACGCACCGGCTCCGGCACGTTCTCGTCCACCGCGTCCATCAGCTCGAGGACGGACTGGGCCCACTTCTCGTCGCCCTCCAGGGCCTTCAGGCCGGAGACGCGCACGACCGGAGCGTCGTCGCCAGGGAACTCCTGGGCGGACAGCAGCTCGCGGACCTCCATCTCGACGAGCTCGAGGATCTCCTCGTCGTCGACCATGTCGGCCTTGTTCAGGGCCACCACGATGTAGGGCACACCGACCTGGCGGGCCAGCAGCACGTGCTCACGGGTCTGCGGCATCGGGCCGTCGGTCGCGGCGACCACCAGGATCGCGCCGTCCATCTGGGCGGCACCGGTGATCATGTTCTTGATGTAGTCCGCGTGACCGGGGGCGTCGACGTGCGCGTAGTGACGCTTCTCGGTCTGGTACTCGACGTGCGAGATGTTGATCGTGATGCCGCGCTGCTTCTCTTCCGGCGCCTTGTCGATCTGGTCGAACGCGAACGCCGCGTTCAGGTCCGGGTACTTGTCAGCCAGGACCTTGGTGATTGCCGCAGTCAGCGTGGTCTTGCCGTGGTCGACGTGACCGATGGTGCCGATGTTGACGTGCGGCTTGGTCCGCTCGAACTTCGCCTTCGCCACTGGATTGTCCTCCTGGACTTGTGATGCTTCCGCCGCGTGCGTCGTGCTTGTGGGTTCGCCGCAGCGGGTTGGGTCATCAGGGTCGGTTGTGCGGACCCTGGGGGAGAACCCCAGAGAGCCGCTGAATGCGGTGCTCCGGTTGAGGGGGTTACTCCCCCGTCGCCTTCGCGATGATTTCCTTCGCCACGCTGGCCGGAACCTCGGCGTAGGAGTCGAACACCATCGAGTAGTTCGCGCGACCCTGGGTCTTGGACCTCAGGTCGCCGACATACCCAAACATCTCCGACAGCGGGACCAGCGCCTTGACGACGCGGACACCACTGCGCTCACCCATCTCCTGGATCTGGCCACGACGGGAGTTCAGGTCACCGATGACATCGCCCATGTTCGCCTCGGGCGTGGTCACCTCGACCGCCATCAGCGGCTCAAGGATCGTCGGGTCGGCCTTGCGAGCGGCTTCCTTGAGCGCCATGGAACCGGCGATCTTGAACGCCATCTCGGAGGAGTCGACCTCGTGGTAGGCACCGTCCTGCAGCGTCACCTTGATCCCGACCAGCGGGTACCCGGCCAGCACGCCGTACTGCATGGCGTCCTGGGCACCGGCGTCCACCGAGGGGATGTACTCGCGCGGGATGCGGCCACCAGTGACCTTGTTCTCGAACTCGTACAGCGCACCCTCGGTGCTCTGCAGCGGCTCGATGTCGATCAGGATCTTCGCGAACTGGCCGGAGCCACCGGTCTGCTTCTTGTGCGTGTAGGAGTACTTCTCCACCTTGCGGCGGATGGTCTCCCGGTACGCCACCTGCGGCTTGCCGATGTTCGCCTCGACCTTGAACTCGCGGCGCATGCGGTCCACCAGGATGTCCAGGTGGAGCTCGCCCATGCCGGCGATGATCGTCTGGCCGGTCTCCTCGTCCAGGTTGACCCGGAAGGTCGGGTCCTCCTCGGCGAGCTTCTGGATCGCGGTGCCCAGCTTCTCCTGGTCGGCCTTCGTCTTCGGCTCGATCGCCACCTGGATGACCGGCTCGGGGAAGGTCATGGACTCCAGCACGATGGGCGCCTGCGGGTCGCAGAGCGTCTCACCGGTGGTGGTGTCCTTCAGACCGATCACGGCGTAGATGTGACCGGCCATCGCCTCGTCGACCGGGTTCTCCTTGTTGGCGTGCATCTGGAAGATCTTCCCGATGCGCTCCTTGCGGTCCTTCACCGAGTTGATGACCTGGGTGCCGGAGGCGACCCGGCCCGAGTACACCCGGATGTAGGTCAGCTTGCCGAAGAACGGGTGAGCCGCGATCTTGAACGCCAGGGCCGCGAACGGCTCCTCGGTGTTGGGCGCGCGGAAGGCCGGGGTCTCCCCGTCCTGCAGCGTGCCCTCGACCGGGGGCAGGTCGGCGGGCGAGGGCAGGTAGTCGATGACCGCGTCGAGCATGGGCTGCACGCCCTTGTTCTTGAACGCGGAACCGCACAGCATCGGGTAGGCCGTGCCCTCGGCAACGATCTTCCGGATGCCCGCCTTGATCTCGGCGACGGTCAGCTCCTCGCCAGCGAGGTAGCGCTCCATCAGCTCGTCGTCGGTTTCGGCGACGGCCTCGATCAGCTGCTCCCGGTACTCGGCAGCGCGGTCAGCGAGGTCGGCCGGGATCTCCTCGACCTTGTAGTCCTCACCCATCTGGACTTCGCCACGCCAGGTGAGAGCACGCATCTCGACGAGGTCGACGACGCCGGTGAACTCGCTCTCCGAACCGATCGGGAGCTGGATCGGCAGGGGCTTCACGCCCAGCCGGTCGGCGATGGTGTCGCGGGTGAAGTAGAAGTCCGCGCCGATCTTGTCCATCTTGTTGACGAAGCAGATCCGCGGGACGTCGTACTTGGACGCCTGCCGCCACACCTGCTCGGACTGGGGCTCGACGCCCTCCTTGCCGTCGAACACCGCGACGGCGCCGTCGAGCACGCGCAGGTTCCGCTCCACCTCGACGGTGAAGTCGACGTGGCCCGGCGTGTCGATGATGTTGATCTGGTGGTCTTTCCAGAAGCACGTGGTGGCTGCGGAGGTGATGGTGATCCCCCGCTCCTGCTCCTGCTCCATCCAGTCCATCGTCGCCGCGCCGTCGTGGACCTCACCGATCTTGTAGTTGATCCCGGTGTAGAACAGGATCCGCTCGGTGGTGGTGGTCTTGCCCGCGTCGATGTGGGCCATGATCCCGATGTTGCGGACCTTGGCCAGGTCAGTCAGCACGTCGCGTGCCACGAGTCTCGTCCTTGCTTTAGTACGGCAAAAGTCACTGTGGGCAGTGGCGCCGATCCAGGGCGGCAGGGGTGCCGCCCCGAATCACCAGCGGTAGTGCGCGAAGGCCTTGTTCGACTCGGCCATCTTGTGAGTGTCCTCGCGGCGCTTGACGCTCGCACCGAGGCCGTTGCTGGCGTCCAGCAACTCGTTCATCAGGCGCTCGATCATCGTCTTCTCACGGCGCTGCCGGGAGTAGGCGATCAGCCAGCGCATGGCCAGCGTGGTCGAGCGGCCGGGCTTGACCTCGATCGGCACCTGGTAGGTGGCGCCACCGACACGGCGGCTCTTCACCTCGAGGGCCGGCTTCACGTTGTCCAGCGCACGCTTGAGCGTGACCACCGGGTCCGTGCCGGTCTTCTCGCGAGCGCCCTCGAGGGCGTTGTACACGATCTTCTCGGCGACGGAGCGCTTGCCGTCGACCAGCACCTTGTTGATCAGCTGGGTCACCAGCGGGGAGCTGTAGACCGGGTCAGAGATCAGCGGCCGCTTCGGGGCCGGGCCCTTGCGGGGCATCAGCTCTTCTCCTTCTTCGCGCCGTAGCGGCTGCGAGCCTGCTTGCGGTTCTTCACGCCCTGGGTGTCCAGCGAGCCACGGATGATCTTGTAGCGGACACCGGGGAGGTCCTTCACACGGCCACCGCGAACGAGCACCATCGAGTGCTCCTGCAGGTTGTGGCCCTCACCGGGGATGTAGGCCGTGACCTCGATCCCGCTGGTCAGCTTCACACGGGCGACCTTGCGCAGCGCCGAGTTCGGCTTCTTGGGCGTAGTGGTGTAGACGCGGGTGCACACGCCGCGCCGCTGCGGGCTCCCCTTGAGAGCCGCGGTCTTGGTCTTCGCGACCTTGTCCTGGCGGCCCTTGCGGACCAGCTGCTGGATCGTGGGCATAGACCGGCTGCTTCTTCCGTTCGCGTCTTGGTGCCTTTGACCAGCACCGCTGACTCTGTGTACTTGGGACCTCCGCCCCCCGAGGTCGGGCGTGTCGCCCGCTTCTCGGACCCGCGAGAGACCAACTCTACGTCCCAGCGGATTCCGGAGGACTCTCGCCGCGGTCGCGGAGGGGGAGTACGAGACCACCCCTCACAGGCACGCGGAGCGGCCCGACATGGGTCGGGCACGGATAACAAAGATACCCGCCCCGGCGCCCAGGGGTCAAAACGGGGGCCTCGCAGGCGTGCACGGGGCCGTGTTCAGCCTGCCGCAGCGGGCCGCCGACCGCCACGTCGGTCACCTGGTCGAGTGGCGGCTGTCACGCGCGGCCCCCGTCGGCGTTCTGACACTCAGCGGCACTTTGGCCGCGTCAATACCCCAACAAGGTAATTGCCAAGCAGTGCGGTGCGCAAATGCACCGGTTCGCGAGACACGACTCGACCGCATGCGGTATGCCTGGTTTTCCGAGGCAACCTCGCCTGCGGTACGGCATGACGGAGCGACGGGGACATGAACCAGGACACCGGGGCGCGTATTACCGCGTTCCAGGAAAGTGTGAAGCGTGCGGAAAAGGACGTCGAGCGCTACTCGGTGATGCAGGAGGAGATCGTCGCCATCGAGGTGGTGGAGAACTCCCGCGAGGGCGCGGTGACCGTGGTGGCCGGTCCGTCCGGCGCGGTGCGCTCGATCACGATCACACCGGCGGGCATGCGGCTGAGCCCGCAGGCGCTCTCCCAGTCGGTCACCAGGACCGTGCAGCAGGGCATGGCAGCGGCGGCGCGCAAGCAGGCGGAGATCGTTCAGCGGTACGTCGGTGATCGCACCGACATCCTGGACAAGGTCACCAAGTTGCAGGAGGAGCTGGCCAATCCCCCTGCACCGCAAGAGGATTCCTGGACGGCACGTGCCGAGCCCCCGGTGCGGCGGCCGCAGGCACCCGCCCCGCAGGCCCCACAGGCCCGGCGTCCCGCCCCCGCCGAGGAGGAGCCCTCAGGCAGCTTCATGGTCACCGGGAGGCAGTCCGGCCCCGCACAGCCCGCCGCGCCCGCCCGGCGTGAGGACGAGGACGCGGTCTACCGGTTCGGCGCTGAGGAGTACTGATGAGCGGCTCCTTCCAGGTCGACCACGAACAGCTGGCGCAATGCGGCCAGCGCGTCTCGGCGATGTCCTCACAGGCGCAATCACTGCACGGCCGCGCCACCTCGGCAGAGGTCCCTTCACGCTCCTGGGGCCTGCTCGGGGAATTGACAACGCACAGCCGCTACTCGGAAATGCAGAACCAGCTGACCGATCACCTCGGCGCGATGACAACGGGTCTGCACAACGCGGGCAGCAAGATCTCCGGTGCGGCCGAGTTGTACAAATCCACCGATGAGGAGCACAAGAGGGAACTGGACAGGATCGGCGAGAAGGAGAACAGCAAGCCGCCGGAGCACACCGGTGGCGGCCCCACCGAGAGCGGTACCGGCGGGGACACCGGTACGGGTGGGGGTGGCGGCCACCACCCGAGCGGGGGGCACGGTCCGGTGGGCGCGGGCGAGAAGCCGCACCCGCCCGTGAGCAACCCCACGGGCGCACAGACCGCGGCGGCCGACGCGGCCAAGGCGGCAGCGGCCAGGGCTGCGGCCGAGGCGGCAGCCAGGGCCGGGGAGCACGTCGCGGGCGGCACGTCCCCCACGCACGGGAAGATCACCGTCGAGGTGGAGGGCGGCGGCCCGGTCACCGTGGAGGTCACCGGGGAGGCCGCGGAAGAGGTCGAGGTCAAGGGCGACATCCGGCAGGCGGGCGGCGCCACGGAGCACCTCGACGTGCACGCGCGGACCGACGCCTCGGGCCACGCCAAGGTCGCGCTCAAGGGTGACGACCAGTTCCAGCACCTCAGCGGCACGCTCGACGTGCCCGCGGCCGAGCAACGGAAGGGGCAGCGGGCATGACCTCGCTTCCAGTGGGGCAGAGCGACGTCCTGGACGCGGTCTACAGCACCGGCACCGAGGTGCAGGGCGTGGTCGCGGAGATGGACCAGTACTCCCAGGAGGCCGCCGACCCGGGCTGGGACCCGATCAGCACCCTGCTGAACAAGGGCCTCGGGTTCGTCATCGACCACATCGCGCCGGTCAAGGAGGCGCTGGAGCTGGTCACCGGCAGCCCGGACGCGCTCAACGCGGCCGCCGGGACCTACGCGCAGCTGAGCTCCGACATCGACGCGCTGGGCCAGCAGCTGCACGACGAGCTGAAGACCGGGTTCGGCAAGTGGCAGGGCGAGGCCTCCGAGGCCGCGCACCAGGAGATGGCCCACTTCCTGGACGGCATCCACGGCACCGCCACCCTGGCCGGCTACATGGTGCAGGTGCTCAGGGCCAGCGCCTCGATGATGCAGGCGGCCAAGGACATCATCATCGGCATCATCGCCGACTTCGCCGAGCAGATGCTGGTCACCTGGGCGATCGGGGCCGCGGGCACGATCCTCACCTTCGGCCTGTCCGACGCCGCGGCGATGGGCGCCACCGTGGCCGAGGCCGGGGTGGCGGTCGGCAGGGCCGGCTCGGCGGTGAGCAAGGTCGGCAAGATCATCGAGAAGGTCGGCTCGGTCCTCAAGAAGATCGTCGAGCTGATCCGCAAGATCGCTGGGCTGCTGAAGAAGTTCGGCGCGGGCATCCAGAAGGTCGGCGGCAAGCTGGGTGAGACCGCGGCCAAGGTCGTGGACAAGGCTGGGCCGCTGGGCAAGCTCGCGGGCAAGGGCCTGGGCAAGGCCGGCGAGAAGGTCACCGAGATCGGCGGCAACGTCGGCAAGGTGGGATCCCGGATGAACGAGGCGGGCACCACGCTGGGGCGCATGGGTGACGACCTGATCGCCCACGACGGGACGAAGTTCGCCGAGCACGCCAAGGAGTTCGGCGACCAGGCGGGCCGTGTGGTGGACACGGCCAAGAACGTGCACCGGCCGGGGGCCAGGCCCGCCGAGCAGGACGAGGGCTTCGACTGGAAGGGCGAGGTCAAGGACGGGGCCAAGGAGATCTACGACAAGGCCAAGGAGACGGTGGACTCGCTACCGGTTCCGGAGCAGTCCGCCGAGGAGATCAACGAGGAGCTGACCGTCTCGCCGGGCAGCTACGAGCACGGCCGCAACCGGCCCGTGTACTGAGGAACGAGGAAGCCCCCGGCCACCAAGGTGGCCGGGGGCTTCCCGTTGAGCTGACTGACGATCAGCGGTAGTCGCGACCGAAGTCGTAGTCGTCCAGCGGCACCGCCGCACCCGTGCCCGTGCCGAAGACGTCCGGCGTGTAGTAGCCGTCGTCGTAGGACGGGATGGCGTAGGCCGCGGCCCGCGCTTCCTCCGTCGGCTGGACCTGGATGTTGCGGTAGCGGTTGATACCGGTACCGGCCGGGATCAACTTACCGATGATCACGTTCTCCTTCAGGCCGATCAGCTTGTCACTCTTGCCGTTGATCGCGGCATCGGTGAGGACCCTGGTCGTCTCCTGGAAGGAGGCCGCCGACAGCCACGACTCGGTGGCCAGCGAGGCCTTGGTGATACCCATCAGCACCGGACGGCCGGAGGCGGGCTCGTTGCCCTCGGCCACCACGCGCCGGTTGGACTGCTCGAACTCGCTGCGCTCGATGGGCGCACCGGGCAGGAACTCCGTCGCACCGGAGTCGATGATGATCACGCGGCGGAGCATCTGCCGCACGATCACCTCGATGTGCTTGTCGTGGATGGACACACCCTGCGAGCGGTACACCTTCTGCACCTCGTTGACCAGGTGCAGCTGGGCCTCGCGGGGGCCCATGACCCGCAGGACCTCGTGCGGGTCCGGGGTGCCCTCCAGCAGCTGCTGGCCGACGGCCACGTGGTCGCCGTCCTGCAGCGGGCCGTCCGGGGTGATCGCCAGGCGCTGACGCTTGGACAGCTTGTCGAAGATGATCTCCTCGCTGCCGTCGTCCGGCACCAGGGTGATCTTCCAGAACCGGTCGCCGTCCTCGATGCGCACGCGACCGTCCACATCGGCGATCGGCGCCTTGCCCTTGGGCACGCGGGCCTCGAAGAGCTCCTGCACACGGGGCAGACCCTGGGTGATGTCGTCCGCACCGGTCGCACCACCCTGGTGGAAGGTACGCATGGTCAGCTGCGTACCCGGCTCACCGATGGACTGCGCGGCCACGATGCCCACGGCCTCGCCCACGTCCACCAGCTTGCCGGTGGCCATCGAGCGGCCGTAGCAGCTGGCGCACACACCGACCGCGGACTCACAGGTCAGCACGCTGCGCACCTTGACGCGCAGCACGCCGGCCTTCACCAGGGTGTCCAGAGCCGGGTCACCCAGGTCGGCACCCCGGTTGAGCACCAGGTTGCCGTCGGAGTCGGTGATGTCCTCGGCGAGCGCACGGGCGTACACGCTGGTCCGCGCGTACTCGTGCAGCACGACCTTGTCGCCGGCCTTCTCGCCGACGGTCATCGTGACGCCGCGGGTGGTGCCGCAGTCGATCTCGCGGATGATCACGTCCTGCGAGACGTCCACCAGACGACGGGTCAGGTAACCCGAGTCGGCGGTCTTCAGCGCGGTGTCGGCCAGACCCTTGCGGGCACCGTGCGTGGCGATGAAGTACTCCAGGACCGAGAGCCCCTCGCGGAAGGAGTTCTTGATCGGCCGCGGGATGTACTCACCCTTCGGGTTGGTCACCAGACCACGCATACCGGCCAGGGAGCGGACCTGCGTCATGTTTCCGGCGGCACCGGACTTGACGATGACCCGGATGGAGTTGTCCTCGGGGAACGCGGTCTCCATCAGCTTGGCGACCTCGTCGGTCGCCGACTGCCACACCTTGACCAGCTCGTTGTTGCGCTCGGCGTGCGAGAGCTGACCGCGCTGGTAGCGCTTCTCGACGGCCTCGGCCTTGCCCTCGTACTCGTTGAGGATGGCCTTCTTCTCCTCGGGCACGAGCACGTCGGAGATGGCCACGGTGACGCCCGAGCGGGTCGCCCAGTAGAAGCCGGCGTCCTTGAGCTTGTCCAGCGTCCGCGCCACGGTGACCATCGGGTACCGCTCGGCGAGGTCGTTGACGATCTCCGCCTGCCGCTTCTTCGGCATCTCCTCGTTCATGAACGGGTAGTCCGAGGGAAGCAGCTCGTTGAACAGCACCCGGCCCAGGGTGGTCTCGGCCAGCCATGCCTGACCGGGCTCCCACTCCTCCGGTTCGGCGCCGGCGGGCGGGACCTGGTCGAGCAGCCGCACCTTGATCGGCGCCTGCAGGCCGATGACCTTGCGGTCGAAGGCCATGATCGCCTCGGCCACCGAGGAGAACGCGCGACCGGCGCCCTCGGCATCCGGCTTGATCCGGGTCAGGTGGTACAGACCGGTGACCATGTCCAGACGCGGCATGGCCAGCGGGCGACCCGAGGCGGGCGACAGGATGTTGTTGCTGGACAGCATGAGGATGCGGGCCTCGGCCTGCGCCTCGGCCGACAGCGGCAGGTGGACCGCCATCTGGTCACCGTCGAAGTCGGCGTTGAAGGCCTCACACACCAGCGGGTGCAGCTGGATCGCCTTGCCCTCGACCAGCTGGGGCTCGAAGGCCTGGATGCCGAGGCGGTGCAGCGTGGGTGCGCGGTTGAGCATCACCGGGTGCTCGGTGATGACCTCTTCCAGCACGTCCCACACGGCGGGCCGGGCACGCTCCACCATGCGCTTGGCGGACTTGATGTTCTGCGCGTGGTTGAGGTCGACCAGCCGCTTCATCACGAACGGCTTGAACAGCTCGAGGGCCATCGCCTTGGGCAGACCGCACTGGTGCAGCTTCAGCTGCGGGCCGACCACGATGACCGAACGGCCGGAGTAGTCGACGCGCTTGCCGAGCAGGTTCTGGCGGAACCGGCCCTGCTTGCCCTTGAGCAGGTCGGACAGCGACTTGAGCGGCCGGTTGCCCGGGCCGGTCACCGGACGCCCGCGGCGGCCGTTGTCGAACAGCGCGTCGACGGCCTCCTGGAGCATCCGCTTCTCGTTGTTGACGATGATCTCGGGCGCACCGAGGTCGATCAGCCGCTTCAACCGGTTGTTGCGGTTGATCACGCGGCGGTACAGGTCGTTCAGGTCGGAGGTGGCGAAGCGGCCACCGTCCAGCTGCACCATCGGACGCAGGTCCGGCGGGATCACCGGGATGCAGTCCAGCACCATGCCCATGGGCGAGTTGCGGGTCTGCTGGAACGCGGCGACGACCTTGAGCCGCTTGAGCGCGCGCAGCTTCTTCTGGCCCTTGCCGCTGCGGATGGTCTCCCGCAGCAGGTCGGCCTCGGCGTCGACGTCGAAGTCCTTGGCCAGCTGCTGGATCGACTCCGCACCCATCGAGCCGGTGAAGTAGTCGCCGTAGCGGTCGATCAGCTCGCGGTAGAGCAGCTCGTCGGCGATCAGCTGCTTGATGTCGAGCTTGGTGAAGGTGCTCCAGATCTCGTCGAGCCGGTCCAGCTCGCGCTGGGCGCGGTCGCGGAGCTGGCGCATCTCCCGCTCGCCGCCCTCCTTGACCTTGCGGCGCACGTCGCTCTTGGCGCCCTCGGCCTCGAGCTCGGCGAGGTCGGCCTCCAGCTTCTGGGCCCTGGCCTCCACGTCGGCGTCGCGGCGGTTCTCCACGCGCCTGCGCTCGACCTGCATCTCGCTCTCCAGCGTGGGCAGGTCGGCGTGACGCTGCTCGGTGTTCACCGAGGTGATCACGTACGCGGCGAAGTAGATGATCTTCTCGAGGTCCTTGGGGGCCAGGTCGAGCAGGTAGCCCAACCGGCTGGGGACGCCCTTGAAGTACCAGATGTGGGTGACCGGAGCGGCCAGTTCGATGTGGCCCATCCGCTCACGGCGCACCTCGGCGCGGGTCACCTCGACGCCGCAGCGCTCACAGATGATGCCCTTGAACCGGACACGCTTGTACTTGCCGCAGTAGCACTCCCAGTCCCTGGTCGGACCGAAGATCTTCTCGCAGAAGAGTCCGTCCTTCTCGGGCTTGAGCGTGCGGTAGTTGATGGTCTCGGGCTTCTTGACCTCGCCGTAGGACCACTGGCGGATGTCATCAGCCGTCGCGAGGCCGATGCGGAGCTCATCGAAGAAGTTGACGTCGAGCACGTCGGTTCTTCTCCCCTTTGGTTGAGTGCTGCCTGGGGGTCGGGGCGCAGTCGGGGGCGTGGATCGGGGCCACGCCCCCGACTGCGGCGAGGTCAGTTCACGACGTCGTCAACAGAGGGCGACTCGTTGCGGGACAGGTTGATGCCGAGGTTGGCGGCGGCCCGCTCCAGGTCCTCGTCGTCGCCGTCGCGCATCTCGATCGCGGCGCCGTCACTGGACAGCACCTCGACGTTGAGGCAGAGCGACTGCAGCTCCTTGAGCAGGACCTTGAACGACTCGGGCACACCGGGCTCCGGCACGTTCTGACCCTTGACGATCGCCTCGTACACCTTGACGCGCCCGAGCTTGTCGTCGGACTTGATCGTCAGCAGTTCCTGCAGGGTGTAGGCAGCGCCGTACGCCTGCATGGCCCAGCACTCCATCTCACCGAAGCGCTGGCCACCGAACTGGGCCTTACCGCCGAGCGGCTGCTGGGTGATCATCGAGTACGGACCGGTCGACCGGGCGTGGATCTTGTCGTCGACCAGGTGCAGCAGCTTCAGGATGTACATGTAGCCGACTGCGACCGGGAACGGGAACGGCTCGCCACTGCGGCCGTCCAGCAGCGTGGCCTTGCCGTTCTGGCCCACCATGCGCTCGCCGTCCCGGTTCGGGGTGGTCGAGCCCAGCAGGCCGATGATCTCGTCCTCGCGGGCACCGTCGAACACCGGCGTCGCGGTGTTCGTGTTCGGCTCCACCTCGTACAGGTCCTCGGGCAGCTTGGCGGCCCAGTCCGGTTCGCCCTCGATGCTCCAGCCCTGCTTGGCGATCCACCCGAGGTGGGTCTCCAGCACCTGGCCGATGTTCATACGACGGGGCACACCGTGGGTGTTCAGCACGATGTCGACCGGGGTGCCGTCCGGCATGAAGGGCATGTCCTCCACCGGCAGGATCTTGCCGATGACGCCCTTGTTGCCGTGGCGGCCCGCGAGCTTGTCTCCGTCCTGGATGCGACGCTTCTGGGCCACGTACACGCGGACCAGCTCGTTCACACCCGGGGGCAGCTCGTCGTCGTCCTCGCGGCTGAACACGCGGATGCCGATGACCTTGCCGGTCTCACCGTGCGGCACCTTCAGCGAGGTGTCGCGCACCTCGCGGGCCTTCTCACCGAAGATCGCGCGCAGCAGGCGCTCCTCGGGGGTCAGCTCGGTCTCGCCCTTGGGCGTGACCTTGCCGACCAGGATGTCGCCGTCGCGGACCTCGGCACCGATCCGGATGATGCCGCGCTCGTCGAGGTCGGCGAGCACCTCCTCGGAGACGTTCGGGATGTCCCTGGTGATCTCCTCGGCACCCAGCTTGGTGTCGCGGGCGTCGATCTCGTGCTCCTCGATGTGGATCGAGGTGAGCACGTCGTCCTGCACCAGGCGCTGGCTCAGGATGATCGCGTCCTCGTAGTTGTGGCCCTCCCACGGCATGATCGCGACGAGCAGGTTCTTGCCCAGCGCCATCTCGCCGTTCTGGGTGCACGGACCATCCGCGATGACCTGGCCGACCTCGACCCGGTCGCCCTCGTTGATGATCGGCTTCTGGTTGATGCAGGTGCCCTGGTTGGAGCGGCGGAACTTGTGCATCGCGTAGGTCTGGCGGCTGCCGTCGTCGGCCATGACCGTGATGAAGTCGGCCGACAGCTCCTCGACCACGCCCGACTTGCGGGCCACGACCACGTCGCCGGCGTCGACCGCGGCGCGCAGCTCCATGCCGGTGCCCACCAGCGGGGACTCGCTGCGCAGCAGCGGCACCGCCTGGCGCTGCATGTTGGCGCCCATCAGCGCGCGGTTGGCGTCGTCGTGCTCCAGGAAGGGCACCATGGCGGTCGCCACGGACACCATCTGGCGCGGCGAGACGTCCATGTAGTCCACGTCGGCGGTGTCGGCGAGGTCGGTCTCACCGCCCTTACGGCGAACCATGACGCGGTCCTCGAGGAAGTTGCCGTCCTCGTCGATCGGCGTGTTGGCCTGCGCCTTGACGAAGCGGTCCTCCTCGTCCGCGGTCAGGTAGTCGATCTGGTCGGTGACCCGGCCGTCGACGACCTTGCGGTACGGGGACTCGATGAAGCCGAACGGGTTGACCCGCGCGAAGGAGGACAGCGAGCCGATCAGACCGATGTTCGGGCCTTCCGGCGTCTCGATCGGACACATGCGGCCGTAGTGCGAGGGGTGCACGTCGCGGACGTCCATGCTGGCGCGCTCACGGGAGATACCACCCGGGCCCAGCGCGGACAGGCGGCGCTTGTGGGTCAGACCGGCCAGCGGGTTGGTCTGGTCCATGAACTGCGAGAGCTGGGAGGTCCCGAAGAACTCCTTGATCGCAGCGACCACCGGGCGGATGTTGATCAGGGTCTGCGGCGTGATCGCCTCGACGTCCTGGGTGGTCATCCGCTCGCGGACCACGCGCTCCATGCGGGACAGGCCGACCCGGATCTGGTTCTGGATCAGCTCGCCGACCGTGCGCAGGCGCCGGTTGCCGAAGTGGTCGATGTCGTCGACCTCGACCGGGATCTCGTCATCGCCAGCGGGCATCGTGGTCTCGCCGGCGTGCAGGCGGACCAGGTACTCGATGGTGGTGACGATGTCGTCCTCGGTCAGCACACCGGTGGACACCGGGATGTTGCTGCCCAGCTTCTTGTTGACCTTGTAGCGGCCAACCTTGGCCAGGTCGTAGCGCTTCTCCTTGAAGAACAGGTTCTCCAGCAGGGCCTGCGCGCTCTCCTTGGTCGGCGGCTCGCCCGGGCGCAGCTTGCGGTAGATGTCCAGCAGCGCCTCGTCGGTGCCGGCCGTGTGGTCCTTCTCCAGCGTGGCCAGCAGCGTCTCGCTGAAGGAGAACCGCTCCCTGATCTGCTCGGTGCTCCAACCGAGCGCCTTGAGCAGCACGGTGACCGGCTGACGGCGCTTGCGGTCGATGCGCACGCCGACGGTGTCGCGCTTGTCGACGTCGAACTCCAGCCAGGCGCCCCGGCTCGGAATGATCTTGACGTTGAAGACGTCCTTGTCGGTCGTCTTGTCGATCGCGGTGTCGAAGTAGACACCCGGGGACCGCACGAGCTGGGAGACCACGACCCGCTCGGTGCCGTTGATGATGAACGTGCCCTTGTCCGTCATCATCGGGAAGTCACCCATGAACACCGTCTGGCTCTTGATCTCGCCAGTGGTGTGGTTGGTGAATTCCGCGGTGACGAACAGCGGGGCCGCGTACGTCATGTCCTTGTCCTTGCAGTCCTCGACGGAGGCCTTGACCTCGTCGAAGCGCGGGTCGGAGAAGGACAGTGACATCGATCCCGAGAAGTCCTCGATCGGGGAGATCTCGTTGAGGACCTCTTCGAGGCCACCAGTGGGGGCTTCCTCACCAGCGTCGATGCGGCGCTGGAACCACGCCTCGTTGCCGGTGAGCCACTCGAACGAGTGGGTCTGCAGTTCGAGCAGGTTGGGCGCCCCGAGCGGCTCACGGATCTTCGCGAACGAGACCCGCCTGGGCGCTCCGGGGATCCCCGAGGTGGAGTTGGTCGCAGCAGTGGCCTTGGTCGCGCGGGAGACTGCCAAGATGCGTCCTTCCAGGGACTAATGAACTGGCGGCAGCCGAGCTAGCAGGGACTAACACGACTGTCTGGGGTGCGGTGGTGCCCGAAATCCCAGCTCTCGGCGAAGGGCGTGCGGACATAGGGCAGCGCAAAGGGGCAGTCTAGCCACGAAGACGGCGACTGTCGAGGGGCCCCTGGAAGGACCACATCAGTGCTCACCGACAGAGTGACCCTGCGCAAGCCCACAGTCAAGATGCCACGCACCGATCACTCCAGTGGCGGACAGCAGGTCCAGCCGCCTCGACCCCCTTGACCAGTGATTATGGCCAACCGGTCAGACAGCGGGCCGCCGAGGAGGTGGGCACGGCGGGGTGACCAGGTGACGCGAACAGCCCGTCGAGAGTGTGTCCAAGCTCACAGTCAGATGGGCTCGCGAAGATCGCGAAAGTGGGTATGCCCAGTCTCTCGAGCACCGCCAGCAGCGCCTCGTCGACCAGGGTCACCGCCCTGCCCGCCCCGGACGCTGGGCGCACGTGCAGTACCGCACCGTAATGGGCTGCCGCGCCGACCGTCGGCCCCTCCAGCCAGCCCCTGATGCGTGGGTCACAGCGCTCGCCCCGCAGCGACAGCCCCGCCTGGTACCAGGCCAGCGCCCCGATGGGCGAGCCGCCGACCACCAGCACGTCCCCTGCTGCCGCCGTGCGGCGCGCGTCACGCTCCTTCGTGCACGCGTCGAGCACGCTGTCCACCGCCGTCGACCAGTCCGCCCTGCGCAACCGGTCGAGCTCGGGCTCCGCTGGGCCCGCCCTGCCCACTCGCACCGGGTTGCGACCGTGGGCCCGCAGGCGCTGGGTCAGCTCGTGTGTCGTTGTGCTGTGGTCTGCTGGGCTGGCCGCGAGGACCACGACGGTCTTCGTGAGCGAGATGTCGGTCATGGTGTCAGTCTGCGCTGGAATTCGGTGGATCGACCCCGTGCCGAACACCAATCTTTTGCTGGACTGCGAATGTGCCTGCGAGCTGCGGAATCGGAGATCAAATAGCGAAGAAGTTCGGGAATTGGTCTCGGTTCTCCTGGGGGTGGGGCGGAATTGTCGGTGTGCGGGGCTAGCTTCGGGTGGAAAGGAGCTGTGCGGGGGTCGAGGAAACCGGGGGCTGTGATGGCGAGCAAGGCCGAACGTGACGAGGTGCGTGGGTGGATGCTGGAGCTGGGGTGCTCGATCGAGCGGATCGCCGTGGAGATGGCCCAGCGGTTCGGGGCTCGGCCCCGGCTCGCCTGGCGCTATGCGCTGGGCTGGACCCAGGTACAGCTCGCGCACCGGTACAACCGGGCCAATCCCGGTGCTTCGGTCAGCAGTGAACGGGTCTGCGAGTGCGAGAACTGGCCGTCCTCGCGCAGCAGGCCCTCCGCGCAGTACCTGATGGGGCTCGCCCGGGCCTACGGCAACGGGTGCAGCCCCACGAAACTGGCCGATCTCGCCGACCTGCAGCGGATGCCCGAGCAGGACCGGCAGCTGCTGATGACCGGGCCGCTGCCGCCGGGGCCCCGGCGCGACCGGTTCCCGTTCGGTCAGCCCCTCGACGCGCCGAGCCCGGTGAACTCGCCCAGCGTGTCCACCACCGCGCGCAGCCAGCAGGCCCGGTCGTACCGGCGGCGCTGGTCCGCGGGCGCGTCCTCGGGCAGCGGGGCGGACAGCGCCTCGGGCACCCAGGTGGCCAGGTAGGCGATGCGCAGGCTGAGCAGCACCCTGGTCCAGGCCCGCAGGCGGTGCGGGTCGTCCGGCAGCCGGACCACCCCGCCCTCGGTAGGCAGGTTGCGCCAGGCATCGGCCACCGCGGAGCGCAGCCCGCCGATCAGCTCCGGCTCCCACCACAGGCGGACCTCGGTCGGCTCGCTCTCCGCCACGTGCAGCCGCAGCACCGCCTGCAGCGGCGGGTGGTCCGTCGGCTCGGTCGGCAGCGCGATGCCCAGCACCTCGCCCAGCGGGTAGTCGGTCGTGTACTGGCTCAGCCGCCAGTCCAGCAGCGCGTGGAACTCGGCCAACCTGCTGCGCAGCCACGCGACGCGCTCGGGCTCGAGAGTGCCGACCACGACGCCGTCATCCCGATGCCACTTGATCACGGACTCGACCTCCCCTGCCACCCGAACGGTTGATCAATATTTACCAGCTCACGCAGGGTGCGGGTGACCAAGGCGGCACTAGTCGTGACCGCGTCGCGCGTACTGGTGGCATTTGCGAACACCGAGGCGTCACCGGAGCCACACCGTGACGGCCGAATGCAGGAGCCCACCCGTGCGAGCTACCCGGTCCACCGGCCGACACCGGCCAGGATCTCGTCGTGGGCCACGTCCGGCCCGAGCTCCTCCGGGGCCTCCGGCCGCCACAGGGCCGTCGGCACAATGCCCGGCTCGACCAGTTCGAAATCCGCGAACAGTTCCGCGAACTGCGCCCTCGAACGCGGGTGGATGGGATTGGCGCTGTGCCTCATCACCTCGACCATGGACGCCATCTCCGCCGGTTTGCTGTCCGCGGTGAAGTGCGACATCGCCAGGTAGCTGCCCGGCGCGAGCACCTCCCGGTACCGCCGGACGAAACCGGCCGCGTCCGCTTCGAGCGGCACGAAGTGGAACACGCCGACCATCAGCAGCCCGATCGGCCTGCTGAAGTCCAGCAGCTGCCTGGTCGGCTCCGCGTGCAGGATCGACTCCGGCTCGGTGAGGTCCGCCTTGATCACCGTGGCGTTCGGGTTGTCCTCCAGGATCAACTGGCTGTGCGCCACCGCCACCGGCTCGTTGTCCACGTAGACCACCCGCGCCGCCGGATCCACGTGCTGCGCGACCTCGTGCACGTTGCCCGCGGTCGGGATGCCCGAGCCGATGTCCAGGAACTGGCGGACACCCGCCTCCAGCAGGAACAGCACCGCCCTGCGCAGGAACGCCCGGTTCAACCTGGCCACGTCGCGGGAACCGGGCAGGGCCGCCATGAACCTCGCGGCCAGCGCACGATCGGCCTCGAAGTTGTAGCTGCCGTCGAGCAGGTAGTCGTAGAGCCTCGCCGCGCTGGGTGTGTCGACGTCCACGTCCTCGGGCACCCAGTTCAACGGATCGGTCACCGCGCACCTCACTGCGTCTGGAGCAGGACTCCGGCCACGATGATCACGATACTGCGGTCAGCGTGGCGTCAGATCACTGATCTTCCACTTACCGTCGAGGCGCTGGGCGTTCACCGTGTAAACCAACCCGATCGTGGTGGTCTGGTTGTTGTCCGCCCTGGTGGTGGTCTGGTTCAGGAACACGAGCAGGATGGCGTTGTCGCCCGCCAGCATGCGCACCGCGGACTTGGCCACCTGCCCGGTCACCACCGCCTTCTGCGCCGGCGCCTGCGCCTTGACCTGGGTGAACAGCTGGTTGAACTCGCCCTGGAACTTGCCGGTGGTCACCGCCTGACCGGCCTTCTGCGCCGCGTCCAGGTCGGTGTACTTGTACGAGGACACCGTCTCCATGGCCCGGCTGACCTGGGCCGTCACCTCACTGGTCGCCCCCGTGTCCACCAGCGCGTGGTTGGCCCCTGGACCGTCCTCGGTGAGCTGGCGGGTCTGCACCAGGAACCAGGTGCCCACGCCCACCAGCAGCAGGAAGACCACTGCCAGCACCACCGGCAGCACCAGGTTCGGCATGGCCTTCGCGGCGGGCTCGGCGGCCTGCTCCTCCTGCTGCTCGGCCGCTGCCGCCGCGGGCTCGTCCCCCGCCGGCTCGGATTCCGCCTCGCTCACGTCCAGGCTCGACGGCTCGACCAGGAAGTCCGCCGCGGGCGCCTGCTCGGGCTCGGTCGGTGCCTCGTCCTCGGCGACCGGCTCGGGCTCCGGCCGGGTGCTCGCCGGGACCTCGAAGCCCGGGTACCGGACCGTGGACGGCGGGCTGACCTGGGTGTCCTCTGGCGACTCAGCGCGCTGCTCCCCCGGCTCCGGCGCACCGGAGCGGTTGCGGGTACCGGCGACCCTGGGGCGGCGCGTCGCCGGCTGCGCGGGGTGACGGCGGGGAGGTGGCACTGACGGTCCTTCCGTGGCGGGTGGCCTGGGTCGCTACTGGGTGGGGGCGCCCAGCGCGATGCGGGCGGCCTGGCTGAGCTTCCAACCGGAGTCGGTGCGGGTCAGCGCGCTCTGCATGGGCACCCGCGAGCTCACCGGCTGCCCCTGGCTGGGCGTGGTGACGAACTCCAGCATCGCCACCACCGTCGCCTGCCCCGCGCGGTTGTCCAGGTCGCTGACCGCGGCGTCGAGCACCTTCACCGTCAGGCTGGCCTTGCCGTCCTGGATCTGCTTCTTCCAGCTGTCCTTGTTCTGCTTGAGCGTGTCCGCGAGCGCACCGGTCGCCTGGTCCACCATCTGGTTGAAGGACTTCTCCGGGTCCTTGTAGTCCAGCGAGTAGAAGTTGACCATCTCCTGCTGGCCGATGCGCAACACGTCGTCCCGTGCGCTGGCGAAGGTCAGGTTGTCGTCGTTGGTGGCCGAGAACCACTGCCAGCCGGTCACCGCGGCGAACACGAACGCCACCACGACCGCGACGGCCAGGCCCACCACGAGCGGGCTGCGCGATCGCCGCGTCGACTCGGTCTGCTGGTCTTCCATGCCGCTCCAGAATGTCGCAATGGGTTCAGGTGTGCTCAGCCGGGCAGGCCGAGCAGCTGCGGCAGCCCCGCGGGCCCGAGGCCACCACCGGCCAGGCCCGGCACCAGTGCGGCGAGGCCGCCCTGCTGGGAGGACTGCCCGTTCGCCGGGTACTGGCCCGCGCTGACGACCGGGGTCGCAGGCTTGCCACCGTAGGGGGCGTTCTGCGAGCCGCGCACGTTGACCGGGCTGCCGGTCGGCTCCGCGCAGTACGCCGAGGTGTTCAGCGGCTGCGGGCCCGTCGCGTCACCGGGGCGCTTCTGGGTGCCCTCGTAGCCCTTGGTGCACGGCGGCGGGTCGAAGATGTTCAGCGCGAGCCCGAAGTGCGCCACCCCGTCGCCGGGCACCACGGTGAAGCCGCCGGAGGCCAGCTCGGGGTAGGTGACCAGCACCTGTTCCAGCCCGTCCTTGCGGGGCAACATGATCATCGACGTGGTGAGCAGGTTCGCCACCACGTTGCCCAGGTTCACCCCGTTGTCCCGCAGCACCCCGTCCACCTGGTTGGCGGCCTGCGGGGCATTGGCGATCAGCGAGCGGATGTCCCCGTCGGAGGCGCGCAGCTGCCCGGCCAGCTGGCGCAGGCTGCCGCTGAACGAGGTGATCGCGTTCGAGGTGTCGACCTGGCCCTGTAGCACCGTCCTGCCGTCGGCCAGCAGCGTCTTCGTCTGCGGCAGGTACTGCTGCGCCGACTTGGTGAAGCTGCTCGTCGTGTCCAGCAGCACCTGGAGGTTCGGGCCCGCGCCCTGGAAAGCCGAGTCCAGCTCGTTCACCACGGTGCGCAGCGAGTCGGTGGGCACCGAGGCGGCCAGCGCGTCCAGGTTGGTGAGCAGGCCCTGCACCGAGGGCGGGGTCTTCGTCCTCGCCTGCGGGATCACCGCGCCCGGCGCCAGGTACGGGCCGCCGTCCTTGCTGGGCCTCAGGTCCACGAACTGCTCACCGACCGCGGACCGGTCCGCGACGACCGCCTCCGCGCTGACCGGGATCTGCGTGTCGTTGGAGTCGATGTCCAGCTCCGCCTTGACCCCGTCCTTGGTCAACGTGAGCGGGCCGACCCGGCCGATCGTCCAGCCCCGGTAGGCCACCTCGGCGCCGGTGAAGATGCCGCCGGAGTCGGCCAGCTGCACGGTCACCGCGTAGCCGCGCGGGCCGAACAGCCGGTCCACCCCGGCGTAGCGGAAGCCCGCGTAGCTGACGCCCACCAGCGCGATGAGCACGAAGCCGACGATCTGCAGCTGCACCCTGCGGGTCAGCATCAGTGCCCACCCCCCAGCAGTCCGCTGAGCAGTCCGCCCAGCCCGTTGGTGTTCGACCCGCCCGACTGCGGGGTCACCGGCAGGTTCGGCAGCGGCAACGGGGTCACCGGCTGCCCGCCGACCGTGCCCCCGGTCAGCCCGGACAGGCCGGGCAGGTTCGGGATGGCGTTCTGCCGGGACCGGCCCAGGTTCTCCAGCACGTCGCCCAGGTTCAGGTCCAGGTTGGCGTACAGGTTGGTGTAGTCGCCCTTCACCCCCGCGACCGCGGCGTCCGGGAACGGGTAGGTCAGCAGGATCTCCAGCGACTTGGGCAGCGCCTGCCCCGCGGCGGCCAGCTTGGTCAGCGTGGGTTGCAGGTCCTTCAGGTCGGCGATCAGGTCGTCCTTGCTCTTGTTGACCGTGTCCACCGCGACCCCGGACAGGGTGCTCAGCGACTGGAGCATCGTCACCAGCTGGTCGCGCTGCTGGGTCAGCACCGCGAGGCCGGGCCCGAGGTTGTCGATAGCGCCCGCGATCTGGTCCCGCTGGCTGTTGAGCGTGCCGGAGAGCCGGTTGAGCCCGTCCAGCGCGCGGGTGATGTCGCCCCGGTGCGCGTCCAGGTTGCTCACCAGCGAGTTGACGTTGGTCAGCAGCGAGCGGATCTGCGGCTCGTTGCCGGACAGCGCGTTGTTCAGCTCCTTGGTGATGTCCTGGATCTGCCCGACGCCCCCGCCGTTGAGCAGCAGGGACAGCGCGCCGAACACCTCCTCCACCTCGGGGTTGCGGTTGGTGCGGTCCAGCGGGATCGTCGCGCCGTTGGCCAGCGCGCCGGTGCCGTTGTTCGGCGCGACCAGCTCCACGTACTTCTCGCCGAGCAGGCTGGACTGGCGCAGCTGGGCGCTCGCGTTCGCGGGCAGCTTCACGTCCCCGTTGACCGCGACGGTCACCTCGGCGGTCCAGCCGTCCTTGGCCAGCCCGATCTCGGTGACCTTGCCGACCGCCACGTCGTTGACCTTCACCCCGGCCTGCGGCACCAGGTCGAGCACGTCCTTGAACTCCACGTGCACCTGGTACGGGTGGCTGCCCAGGTCGGCACCACCGGGCAGCGGCAGGTTGTAGACCCCGCCGAACTCGCCGACCCCGCAGCCGCCCACGGCGGTCAGCGCGAGCACCGAGGCGATGGCGACTCCCACGCGGCGCTTCACTTGGCGCTCCCCAACATCTGGCCGAGCAGCGGCACCGGCAGTGGCGGCACCTTGCCCTGCTGCATGGAGGTGAGGATCTGTTGGAACGAGGGCAGCGGCAGCACGCCGGTGAGCACCGGGGCGAGCTGCCCGCAGGCGTCGGAGAGCACCGGCGGCAGGTTCTTCGGCGTCACCTGGCGCACCAGGTTGCAGACCATCACGATCGGCGGCTGGCTCAGCTCGTTCAGGTCGGCCCTGGCGTCCAGCGTGCCCGAGGCCGCGTTGTAGGCGTTGGCCACGTTGCCGATGCCGGTCGGCGCCACGTCCAGGATCTCGGCCAGCGCGGCCCGCTGGTCCACCAGCACCTTGGTGACCCCGGTGAGCTTGTCCACATTGGACTTGAGCACGTCCCGGTTGTCCTTGATGAACGACTGCACCTGGCCCAGTGCACCGGACAGCTCGCGCAGCGCGTCACCGAGGTCGGCGCGCTGCCCGGCCAGGTTGCCCGACACCTGGGCGAGCTGGGTGTTGAAGCTGCGCACCTGCTGGTCGCTGTTGGCCAGGGTGGTCACGAACTTCTGCAGGTTGTCCACGGTGGCGAACAGGTCGTCCTTGGACCCGGACAGGGTCTTCGTGGCCTCACCCAGCTGCTTGATCGTGTCGCCGAGGTTCTGCCCGTTGCCCTTGAGGTTGGCCGCCGCCGTGTTCAGCAGGTCCGACAGCGCGCCGTTCTTGTTCGCGCCGTTGGGGCCCAGCGTGGTGGTGAGCTTGTTCAGGCTGTCGTACAACTGGTCCAGCTCGACGGGCGTGGCGGTGCGTTCGCGCGGGATCGTCGCGTTGTCGGCCAGCTTCGGACCGCTGGTGTAGGCCGGGGTCAGCTGCACGTACCGGTCGCTGACCACGCTGGGCGCGACCACCACGGCCTGCGCGTTGGCGGGCACCGAGACCGAGCGGTCCAGGGACAGCTCCACCTTCACGGTGGTGCCCTGCGGGGTCACCGAGTCGATGCTGCCCACCCGGACGCCGAGCACCCGCACGTCCGAGCCGGGGTACACGCCGACCGCCGCGGAGAAGTAGGCGGTGACCTTGGTGCTGGTGGCCGCGGAGAACAGCCACCAGGCGGCGGTGGCCACGACCAGCGCGAGCACGCAGGACAGGGCCACGGCACGCGCGAGGCTGAGTCGCGCTCGGGTTGCTGTCACGGCGAGCACCCCTCGGGGTTGATCGGGCCGACCGAGGGCGGCAGCAGCCCGCAGAGGTACATGTCGAACCACCGGCCGCTGCCCAGCGTGTTGGTGAAGACCCGGTAGAACGGGGCGAGCTTGGCCAGGCCCTGCTCCAGGTTGTCCTGGTTGGCCTGCAACACGGTGCTGACCCGGTCCAGCTGTTGCAGCGCGGGCTTGAGCTGGCTCGCGTTGTCGGCGACCAGGCCCTGCAACTGCTGGGACAGCGCCTTGGTTCCCTTGAGCAGGGCGGTGATCGCGTTCTTCCGGTTGTTGATCTCACCGAGCAGCAGGTTGCCGTCCGAGAGCAGGGTCTGGAACTGCGCGTCCCGGTCGGACAGGGTCTTGGTGATCTGGCTGGTGTTGCCCAGCAGCTTGGCCAGCTGCTGGTCCCTGGTGGAGATCGTCTTGGACAGGGAGGACAGCCCGGTCAGCGCCGACTTCACGTCCTGCGGGGTGTTGCTGAAGGTGTTGGACAGCACGGTGAAGCTCTGCGCGAGCTGGTTGGTGTCCACCTGGCCCACCGTGGTCGCCAGCCCGTTGAACGCCTCGTTGACGTCGTAGGGCGAGAGCGTGCGGTTGCGCGGGATCTCCGTGCCGGGGTTGAGCGCGGTGTTGCCCTGCGGGTCCAGCGCCAGGTACTTCTGCCCGAGCAAGGTCTTGATCTTGATCGCGGCGGTGGTCTGGTCGCCGACCCAGGTGCCGTCCACCCGGAACTCGATCCTCACGTGGTCCCCGTCCAGGGCCACCGTGCGGACCTTGCCCACCTTCACCCCGGCGATGCGCACCTCGTCGCTGGGCTTGAGCCCGGCGGCCTCGGTGAAGTCGGCGGCGTAGGTCGTGCCGCCGCCGACGATCGGCAGGTCGTCGGAGAAGAAGGTGGCCAGCAGGGTCAGCGCGATCACGGTCAGGCCGACGGCCCCGATGGTGATCGGATTGCGTTCGCGGAATGGCTTCATGCCTTGCACCTCTGCTGGGTCACCGGCAGCACGGGCAGGGTCACCGGCGGGATCACCGGGGGCACCGCGATCGTGCCGCTGGCCTTGCACAGGAACACGTTGAAGAACGAGCCGTAGCTGCCGGTGCGGCCGATGGCCTCCACCTTGCCCGGCAGGAACTTCAGGAAGTGGTCGAGCAGCTCGGAGCTGTCCCCCAGGTTCTTGGACAGCGCGCCGAGCCCGGCGATGTCCTCCTTGAGTGGCTGGCGGCCCTGGTCGAGCAGGCCCGCGGTGCTGGTGGCCAGGTCGCCCAGTGCGCTGATCGAGTCACCGATCGGCTTGCGGTCCGCCGCGAAGCCGGAGACCAGCTGCTGCAACTGCACGATCAACGTGGACAGCTGGTCGCCTCGGGAGTTCACGGTGTCCAGCACCGAGTTCAGGTTGTCGATCACCTGGCCGATCACCTGGTCCTTGCCGGCGATCGTGGTGGTCAGCGAGGCGGTGTGCGCGAGCAGGCTGTCGATCGTGCCGCCCTCGCCCTGCAACACCTGGATGATCTCGTACGACAGCTTGTTCACGTCGTCCGGGGACAGCGCCTGGAACAGCGGCTTGAAGCCGTTGAACAGCACCGTCAGGTCCAGCGCGGGCTTGGTGCGGTCCAGCGGGATGGTGCCGCCGACGGGCAGCACCGCGTTGGCGTCCCCACCGGCGGCGCCCTGCTCCAGGGACACGTAGCGCTGGCCGACCAGGTTGCGGTACTTGATCGTGGCGGTCACCGAGGCGGGCAGCTTCTTGCCGCCGTCAACGGAGAAGCTGACCTCGGCCAGCCTGCGGTCCACCACGCTGATCTTGTCCACCTGGCCGACCCGAACACCGGCGATGCGCACGTCGTCACCGGGGTTGAGCGAGGTGACGTCGGTGAAGCGGGCGGTGTAGTCGTTGGCCGAGCGCAGGTCCACGTTGGCGATGGTGAGCGCCAGCAGGCTGGTGGCCAGCACGGTCACCAGCATGAAGGCGAGCAGCTTGGTGAGGGGTCCGACGATCGACCTCACTTGAGCGTCACCTCCGAACCCCGGTACAGCGGGCCGAGCAGCAGGCCGCTGGCCCCGGGCACGTCAGCGGGGGCCACGGCCAGCTGCGGGCCGACGAGTGCGGCGAGCAGGGCCAACTCCGCGGGCGAGTTGGGCATGCCCACCGAGGCGGACTGCGGGCTGGTGGTGATCACGTTCGTGGCCGTCTCCGCGGGGATGATGCCGTCGTTGACGCTGCGCGAGCCGGGCGGCGGCTTGGAGCCGTCCTTGATCGGGCCGTCCGGTGGGTACTGCGGGAACGGCACGGGGCTCGGGTTCAGCTTGTAGCAGCGGGGACCGCGCTTGTCCTCGTAGCGCGGCTCGTCCTGGTTGGGGATGTACTTGCCCCGGTTCGCGGTGATCTCGATGGTCACGTGCAGACCGGGTTCGGTGCTGCCCTGGCCGAAGGCCTGGCTGATGCGCGGCACGAAGTCGGCCAGCTCCTGGAGCAGGCACGGGTACTCCGGCGCGTACTTGGCCAGCACGTCCAGGGTGGGCTTGCTGGTGGACACCAGCTGGATCAGGTTGTTCTTGTTGGCGTTGAGGAAACCCGTCAGGTCCTGGCTGGCCGTGGTCACGCTGGCGTAGAGCGCCTGGAGGTTGTTGCGCTGGTCCACGATCGTCTTGCTGGTGACGGTCAGGTCCGAGAGCGCGTTGATCAGGTCCGGCGCCGCCTTGCTGTAGGTGTCCGAGACCGTGGCCAGCTTCTGCAGGTCGGCGGTCAGGTTCGGCAGCTGCGGGTTGATCTGCCCCAGGTAGGAGTTGAGCTGCACCAGGGTCTGGCCGAGCTGGGTGCCCCGGCCGGACAGGGCCTGGGACATCGCGGTCAGCGTGGTGGACAGCTTCTCCGGCTGCACGGCCTGCAACACCGGCATCAGGTCGGACAGCACCCGCTCCAGCTCCAGAGCCGAGCTGGACCGGTCCTGGCCGATCACGTCCCCGGCCACCAGGTGCTGGTCCCCGGGCTGCTCGGGCAGCACCAGGTTGACGTAGCGCTCGCCGAACAGGGTCTTGGGCAGCAGCTGGGCGCTGACGTTGGCCGGGATCATGTCGATCTTGTCCGGCTGCAGGTCCAGCTCCAGCTGCGCACCGTCCCCTGTGGACGAGATCTTGCCGACCTCGCCGACGATCAGGCCGCGCACCTTCACATCCGACTGCAACAGCAGCTGGTTGCCGATGTGGTCGGTGCGTAGCAGGACCTTCACGGTCCGGGTGAAGGTGCCCGCGTAGATGGAGATCGTCAGCCAGAACACCAGCGCGATCACCAGCACGAAGGCCACGCCCATCAGGCGCCGACGCACCACCTTGCCCGCGCTCATCCCGCGATCCTGACGGTCGTCGTGGTGCCCCAGATCGCCAGGCTCAGCAACAGGTCCAGCACGGCGGTGGTGACGATGGCGGTACGCACCGCGCGGCCGACGGCCACACCGACACCCGCCGGGCCGCCGCTGGCGCGGTAGCCGTAGTAGCAGTGCACGAGGATGATCACCACGCTGAAGACCAGGACCTTGCCGAAGGACCAGAGCACGTCCACCGGTGGCAGGAACAGGTTGAAGTAGTGGTCGTAGGTGCCCGCGGACTGCCCGTAGAACTGCACCGTGATCGTTCTGGCCGCCACGTACGAGGTGAGCAGGCCGATCACGTACAGCGGGATGACCGCGATGAAGCCCGCGATGATCCTGGTGGTGACCAGGAAGGGCAGGCTGGGCACGCCCATGACCTCGAGGGCGTCGATCTCCTCGGAGATCCGCATGGCGCCCAGCTGCGCGGTGAAACCGGAGCCGACCGTCGCGGACAGCGCCAGCCCGGCCACGAGCGGGGCGATCTCGCGGGTGTTGAAGTAGGCGGAGACGAAGCCCGCGAAGGCCGAGGTGCCGATCTGGTTGAGCGCGGCGAAGCCCTGGAGACCGACCACGGTGCCGGTGAACACCGACAGGCCGACCATCACGCCGATGGTGCCGCCGATCACCGCGAGCGCGCCGCTGCCGAAGCTGACCTCGGCGAGCAGGCGCAGCATCTCCCGCACGTACCGGCGCAGTGTCCTCGGGGTCCAGGCCAGCGCCCGCAGGTAGAAGGAGAGCTGGTCGCCGAAGCCGTCCAGTGTCTGCAGTGGACGGTCGACCACGCGCTTGAGGGATGCCACCGGACTCACATCCCCTTCGCCGGGACGAGCTGCAGGTACAGCGTCGTGAGCACGAAGTTCACGAAGAACAGCAGCAGGAAGGTGATCACCACGGACTGGTTCACCGCGTCACCGACCCCCTTGGGGCCGCTGCCGGGGTTCAGCCCGCGGTAGGCGGCCACGATGCCAGCCAGGAAGCCGAAGATGACCGCCTTGATCTCGCTGATCCACAGGTCGGGCAGCTGGGCCAGCGCGGAGAAGCTGGCCAGGTAGGCGCCCGGGGTGCCGCCCTGCAGGATGACGTTGAAGAAGTAGCCGCCCAGCACACCGACCACGCTGACCATGCCGTTGAGCAGCAGGCTGATCAACATCGAGGCCAGCACGCGCGGCACCACGAGGCGCTGGATCGGGGAGACGCCAAGCACCTCCATGGCGTCGATCTCGTCGCGGATCTTGCGCGAGCCCAGGTCGGCGCAGATCGCCGAGCCACCGGCCCCCGCGATGAGCAGGGCGGTCACGATCGGGCTGGCCTGCTGGATGATCGCCAGCACACTGGCGGCACCGGTGAAGGACTGCGCGCCGATCTGCCGGGTCAGCGAGCCCAGTTGCAGTGCGATGACCGCGCCGAACGGGATGGACACCAGCGCGGTCGGCAGGATCGTGACGCTGGCGATGAACCAGCACTGCTGGATGAACTCGCGCACCTGGAAGGGCCTGCGGAACACCGCACGGGTGGTGTCCAGACCCAGTGCGAACAGCTTCCCGGTCTCCCGCAGGGCTCCCGCCCCGGGGAAGGTGGCCGGCTTGACGGTCACTGGCTACCTCCGCGGCGCAGCCAGCTCCTGCGGGAGCGCTGCGCGGTGGGCTGCTGCGGCGGCTCGTCCACGATGGAGCCCTGCTTGGGCTGCCACTGGGTCTCCGGCAACTCGGCCGCCCTCGGGTACGGGGTGGGCAGCTGCGCGGTCGAGGTGCTCACGGCGGGCTCGCGCACCGCGTGCGCCCCGGCACCGGCGAACACCCCGTAGTGCACCTGCTCCTCACGGGTCAGGCTGGCGATGATCGCGTCCTGGGCGCTGGACGGCAGGGTGTGCAGGATCTGCATGACCCGGTCCTTGCGCCGCTCGACGGCCTTGCGGATCGGCAGGCCCTCGGTGGGCTCGATCTGCGGCACGATGCCGGTGCCGCCACCGCCCTTGGGGCCGCCCAGGGGGCCGCCGCCACCGTTGGCCTTGAGCGCGGCGAGCTCGGCGGCGGCCTGGCCCGCGTCCTTCTCCTCGCTCATGCCGATCGGCCCTTCGCGCCGTCCCATCAGGAACTGCTCGACGACCGGTTCGGTGGAGGTCAGCAGCACCTCGCGCGGCCCGAACATGACCAGTTCGCGGCGGAACAGCATGCCGATGTTGTCCGGCACGGTGCGCGCGGTGCCGATGTCGTGGGTGACGATCAGGAACGTGGCGTCGATCTGCGCGTTGAGGTCGACGATGAGCTGGTTCAGGTAGGCGACGCGGACCGGGTCCAGGCCGGAGTCCGGCTCGTCGAACAGGATGATCTCCGGGTCCAGCACCAGTGCGCGGGCCAGACCGGCGCGCTTGCGCATACCGCCGGAGATCTCGCCGGGCAGCTTCTTCTCGGCCCCGATGAGGCCGACCATCTCCATCTTCTCCAGCACGATGCGGCGGATCTCCGCCTCGCCCTTGCGGGTGTGCTCGCGCAGCGGGAAGGCGATGTTGTCGAACAGGTTCATCGACCCGAACAGCGCGCCGTCCTGGAACAGCACTCCGAACAGCTTGCGCACGTCGTACAACTTGTGTTCGGAGCACCGGCAGATGTCGGTCCCGCTGATGACGATCTTGCCGTACTCCGGCTTGAGCAGACCGACCAGCGACTTGAGGAACACCGACTTGCCCGTGCCCGAAGGGCCGAGCAGAACGCTGATCTCCCCTGGCGGCAGGGTGAGCGTGACGTCCCGCCAGATGGTCTGCTTGCCGAAGGACTTGCTGAGGCCCTCCACGACCACCTCGACGCCCATCGCACCTCCTCGACGAACCGGAACGGTCTGGGTGCGGATTGTCACACCCGCAGCGCCGCGACGCCGCTCAAGGGCGGCGTCACTGAAGTGCAACGAACACGCCGGGCAGAGGTTACTGGCCAGTTTCGTCCAAACGGGAGGCGTTGCTCAGCTGTTATCCACCTCTCAGCTCAGTCAATCCAGCCAAACGGGACGCGAACCCGACAAATCCGGCCACCCGAACGGGCGAGTGGCCACACAGCAGAAGCCCCCTGCCCGCGCAACGCGGACAGGGGGCTTCGTGGGGCGCTGGGCCCCTGAGATCACTTGAGGGTGATCTTGGCGCCAGCGGCCTCGAGCTTCTCCTTGGCGGCCTCGGCGGCCTCCTTGGCGACCTTCTCCAGGACCGGCTTCGGAGCGGACTCGACCAGCTCCTTGGCCTCCTTCAGGCCCAGGCCGGAGACGACCTCGCGGACGACCTTGATGACCTGGATCTTCTTGTCGCCAGCGGACTCCAGGACGACGTCGAACTCGTCCTGCTCCTCGGCGGCCTCAGCGGCGGCCGGGGCGCCACCGACGGCGGCGACGGCGACGGGAGCAGCGGCGGTGACCTCGAAGGTCTCCTCGAACTGCTTCACGAACGCGGACAGCTCCAGGAGGGTCATCTCCTTGAAAGCGTCGAGCAGCTCTTCGGTGCTGAGCTTAGCCATGATGGCGTTCCTTCCTGTACTTCACAACGGGCCGCCATGCTGGCGGGAATGGCTTGGGGTGGTTCAGCTCTCGGCCGGAGCCTCGGCCGGGGCGTCCGCGGCCTTCTTCTCCTGCAGCGCGGCGGCCAGCCTGGCGACCTGCGAGGCCGGAGCCTGGAACAGGCCGGCAGCCTTGGCCAGGTTGCCCTTCATCGCACCGGCCAGCTTGGCCAGCAGGACCTCGCGCGAGTCGAGGTCGGCGATCTGGGTGACCTCGTCCACGGACAGCGCGCGGCCGTCCATGTAGCCGCCCTTGATGACAAGGGCCTTGTTGTCCTTCGCGAAGTCGCGCAGCGCCTTGGCCGCGTCCACCGGCTCACCCTCGACGAAGGTGATGGCGGTCGGACCGACCAGCAGGCTCTCCAGACCCTGCACACCAGCGTCCTCGGCGGCACGCTTGACCAGGGTGTTCTTCGCAACGGTGTACGTGGCGCCCTTGCCGAGAGCACGCCGCAGCGTGGTGAGCTGCGCCATGGACAGACCGCGGTACTCAGTGACAACCGCAGCCGAGCTGGACTTGAACTTCTCCGAGATCTCAGCAACGGCCGTAACCTTGCCGGGCTTCGCCATGGTCGCCTCCTCTCTGCTTGGTAGCGGGGAGACCGCCAGGAAGCGAAGGAGGGCAACGAAAAACGCCCCGGCGCATTCGGCACGGGGCGTCACAGTCACGATCGCGACCACCAGGGTCACGCGGTACTTGCCTCGTCCTCCTGCGCGGGCCGCCCGCTCGTTGCGGGACCTTCGTCCGGACACCTGCTGGAGGCGACCGGAAACCAGCGGTCTTCGGTAGAACTGCCACGAGTCTAGCAAGCACTGCAGGTCAACACCAAAACGGCGGAGCCGATAGCCTGACGCACGTGGCGAAGCAACGGCGAGCACTGGTGCCGACCGGCATGCTGATCCTGGCCGTGCTCGGCGGGGTCAACTACTTCTTCGCGCCCGCCGACTCGACCGCCGTACCCGGCGGCACCGGCAGCGGCGGCTCGGCGGGCGGTGTCCAGCAGAACCCGATCCGTCCGCGTTCCCCGCAGGAGACGGTGCGCGCGGTCTACCACTACATCGCGGCCCACAACCCGTCGCTGGCCTGCGCGATGTTCCTGCCCGACGGGCAGTTGCCCTTCGCGAGCGATCTGCACGGGGCCAACTGCCAGGACGCCGCGGCCAAGATCACCAACACCGCGGGCTACGACACCGCGGTCGTGCCCGAGGCCGCGGTCACCACGAGCGGCACGACCTCCACTGTGGACTCCTGCCAGATGACCATCGCCGGGGGCCAGCGCCTGGGCGTGTTCACGCTGACCAAGCAGCCGGACCTGAGCTGGGCCATCACCGGGCACGCGCCGAGCAACCCGCCGGACTGCCTGACCGGCTGAGCCCGCACACGGCGAAGGGGCGCACCCCGGGTGGGATGCGCCCCTTCGGCGAGTCGGTTCCGCCTGATCAGGCGTTGGCCTCGTCGCCGAGCAGGTTGCGAGTGCGGTTCGGGTCCACCGGGATGCCGGGGCCCATGGTGGTGGAGAAGGTGACCTTCTTCAGGTACCGGCCCTTGGCCGCGGACGGCTTGGCACGCAGGACCTCGTCCAGCGCCGCGGCGTAGTTCTCGACCAGCTTGTTGGTGTCGAAGGAGGCCTTGCCGATCACCAGGTGCAGGTTGGCCTGCTTGTCCACGCGGAAGTTGATCTTACCGCCCTTGATGTCCGAGACGGCCTTGGTGACCGCGGGGGTCACGGTGCCGGTCTTCGGGTTCGGCATCAGGCCACGCGGGCCCAGGATGCGGGCGATGCGACCGACCTTGGCCATCTGGTCGGGGGTGGCGATGGCGGCGTCGAAGTCGAGCCAGCCACCCTGGATGCGCTCGATCAGGTCGTCGCTGCCGACCGCGTCGGCGCCGGCGGCCTCGGCCTCGGCGGCCTTGTCACCGGTGGCGAACACGATCACTCGGGCGGTCTTGCCGGTGCCGTGCGGCAGGTTGACGGTGCCACGGACCATCTGGTCGGCCTTGCGGGGGTCGACACCAAGACGGATCGCGACCTCGACAGTGGCGTCCAGCTTGACCTTGGAGGTCTCCTTGGCGAGCCCGGCGGCCTCCAGCGGCGTGTACAGCCGCTCGCGGTCCACCAGCTCGGCGGCCTGACGGTAGGCCTTGCTGCGCTTCATGACTATCTGTCCCTAACTTCCTGGATCAGGTGTGGTACCGAGCCAGCGCTGGCTCTCCCACGGAAAAAGAGTTCTGGGTCAGCCTTCGACGGTGATGCCCATGGAGCGGGCGGTACCGGCGATGATCTTGGCGGCCTGGTCGATGTCGTTCGCGTTCAGGTCGACCATCTTGGACTGCGCGATCTCGCGGACCTGGTCCATGGTGACCTTGGCGACCTTGGTCTTGTGCGGCTCGCCGCTGCCCTTCTCCACACCGGCGGCCTTGAGCAGCAGCTTCGCGGCCGGCGGGGTCTTGAGCTTGAAGTCGAACGAGCGGTCTTCGAACACGGAGATCTCGACCGGCACCACGGTGCCACGCTGCGACTCGGTCGCGGCGTTGTAGGCCTTGCAGAACTCCATGATGTTGACGCCGTGCTGGCCCAGTGCCGGGCCGACGGGCGGCGCCGGGTTGGCCATACCGGCCTTGATCTGCAGCTTGATGATCGCTGCGAGCTTCTTCTTCTTGGGTGGCATTTCGCGTGTCCTGTGTTGTGTGTGGTTCCGCGCGGAGGCCCTGCCCGCCGCCCGCGTGGCTGCGCGGCTCCCTTGCGGGAACCGGTCAGATCTTGGAGACCTGGGTGAACGAGAGCTCGACCGGGGTCTCCCGGCCGAAGATCGACACCAGCACCTTCAGCTTCTGGCCGTCCGCGTTGACCTCGCTGATCGTGGCCGGCAGCGTGGCGAACGGACCGTCCATGACGGTGACCGACTCGCCGACCTCGAAGTCGACCTCGACGGTCGGCTTGGCTGCGGCGGTCGCGGTCTTCTTGCCGCCCTCGGCCTGCTTGGACGCGTCCTGCTCGACCTGCGGCAGCAGGAACTTGAGCACCTCGTCCAGGGTCAGCGGGGAGGGCTTGGAGGTGGCGCCGACGAAACCGGTCACGCCGGGGGTGTTGCGAACCGCACCCCAGGAGCCGTCGTTGAGCTCCATCCGGACCAGGATGTAGCCCGGCAGCACCTTGCGCTGGACCTGCTTGCGCTGGCCGTTCTTGATCTCGGTGACTTCCTCGGTGGGCACCTCGACCTGGAAGATGAAGTCCTCCATGTCCAGGGTCTGGATGCGCGTCTCGAGGTTGGTCTTGACCTTGTTCTCGTAGCCGGCGTACGAGTGCACGACGTACCAGTCGCCAGGGGCGTTGCGCAGAGCGGCGCGCATCTCCTCGGCCGGGTCGAGCTCCACGGCCTCAGCCGGAGCGGCCTGCTCGGCCTGCTCCTCGGCGGCGGGCTCCTCCTCGGCGAGAGCCTCGTCGGCCTCGTCCTCGTCGGTGATCTCCGCCACGGTGTCCTCGGCCGCCTCGTCGACCAGCTCGGCAGATTCGGTCTCCGCGATCTGCTCGTCGGTCGGCGCGGTCAGCTCCTCGGCGGCGACGCCGTTCTCGGAGGTCACAGCTAGGTCTCGCTTCCTCTCGTGCATCACGTGTCCCGGTCGCACGCGCCGGCGACCCGCCCCCTGCCTGCCGGTTACTTCCCGAACAGCCAGGAGATGCCCGCGACGAACAGGAAGTCCAGTCCGTAGACCAGAGCCACCATCACCGCGACGAACACCAGCACGACGATCGTGTAGGTCACCAGCATCTTGCGCGTGGGCCAGATGACCTTGCGCAGCTCGGAGACGACCTCGCGGAGGAAGCGGAGCAGCCGCTTGAACACGTTGGGCCGCTTCTGCTTGCGGTCCCGTGCCGGGGTCGGCCTGCCCTTCTTGCCCTCCGCGACCGCACCCTCGTCCTCGGTGGTGGCGGTCACCTTCGGCTTCGCAGCCTTCGCGTCGGCGCTGGCCGCACCAGTCTGGCCGCTGCCCGACTTCGGCGCGACCTGACGGGCGGAGGCGCGACGCTCGCGCCGCGCCGCGGCGGTGACCGGACGAGCCGCGCCGTCGCGCTCCTCGGCCTGCTCGCGGTCCTCGCTCACGCCATCCTCCGCTCACCATCACGCACCAAAGCAGGGGCGACAGGACTTGAACCTGCAACCTGCGGTTTTGGAGACCGCTGCTCTGCCAGTTGAGCTACGCCCCTTTGGCTGCTCTCACAGCCGCTCAAGGACAACTTCCACCCTCCCACGTTGTGGCGTGGGATCGGGTGACTAGAGGTCCCAGTTCGGAGAGTCTACGGCACGAACGGGTGTGGACTGCAACCGCACAGGTCAGAGCCGGTTTTTTCGCTGGGGCGGGCGGCGCGGGCGTGCCAGGATGTCGACCATGGCGACAGCTCACGCACCCGCGTCCCGACGTGTCTCGGCCAGGATCGGCGGCATCGCCGAGTCGGCGACCCTGGCGGTGGACGCCAAGGCGAAGGCGCTGCGCGCGGCGGGCCGCCCGGTGATCGGGTTCGGTGCGGGCGAGCCGGACTTCCCCACCCCGGAACCGATCGTCGCGGCGGCGGTGGCGGCGTCCGCCGAGCCCCGCAACCACAGGTACACCCCGGCCGCCGGTCTGCCCGAGCTGCGCGAGGCGATCGCGGCGAAGACCGCGCGCGACTCCGGCTACCAGGTGCGGCCCGAGCAGGTGCTGGTCACCAACGGCGGCAAGCAGGCGGTCTACCAGGCGTTCGCGACCCTGCTGGACCCGGGCGACGAGGTGCTGCTGCCCGCCCCGTACTGGACCACCTATCCCGAGGCCGTGTCCCTGGCCGGGGGCGTCCCGGTGCGGGTCACCGCCGACGAGTCCACCGGCTACCTGGTGGACGTCGAGCAGCTGGAGGCCGCGCGCACGCCGAGGACCAAGGTGCTGCTGTTCTGCTCGCCGTCCAACCCGACCGGGGCGGTGTACCCGGCCGAGCAGGCGGAGCGGATCGGCCGGTGGGCGCTGGAGCACGGCATCTGGGTGGTCACCGACGAGATCTACGAGCACCTGGTCTACGACGGGGCCCGCGCGGCCTCGCTGCCGGTGCTGGTGCCGGAGCTGGCGGACACCTGCGTGGTGCTCAACGGGGTGGCCAAGACCTACGCCATGACCGGCTGGCGGGTCGGCTGGATGGTCTCCCCGCTGGACGTGACCAGGGCGGCGACGAACCTCCAGTCGCACCTGACGTCGAACGTGTGCAACGTGGCGCAGCGGGCGGCCCTGGCGGCGGTCTCCGGCCCGCTGGACGCCGTGCACGACATGCGCGCCGCCTTCGACCGCCGCAGGCGCACGATCGTGGAGCTGCTGGCGAAGATCCCCGGGGTGCACTGCCCGACCCCGCAGGGCGCGTTCTACGCCTACCCCTCGGTGCGCGCCCTGCTGGGCCGGGAGCTGCGCGGGCGGCGGCCCGGTTCCAGCGCCGAGCTGGCCGAGCTGGTGCTGGAGCACGCCGAGGTGGCCGTGGTGCCCGGGGAGGCGTTCGGCACCCCGGGCTACTTCCGGCTGTCCTACGCCCTCGGTGACGCCGACCTGGTCACCGGCGTGACCAGGATGGCCGAGTTGCTGGCGGAGATCAGCCCAGCTTGACCAGGGCGACGGGCCTGCCCAGCACCGACTTGCCCTCGAAGGCCACCGTGACGGTGATCTTCGCGGTGCCGTCCTCGCTGAGGTCGGTGACCTTGCCGCTGATCTCCAGCAGCGCGCCCTGCTCGTCGTCGGGTACCGGCACGGGGCGGGTGAACTTGGTGCCGCACTCGACGATCGCGCCGGGGTCGCCCACCCAGTCGGCGACGAACCGGTTGGCCAGGGCCATGGTGAGCATGCCGTGCGCGATCACCCCGGGCAGGCCGACCTGTTCGGCGAAGCGCTGGTTCCAGTGGATCGGGTTGAAGTCCCCGGACGCGCCCGCGTAGCGCACCAGGTCGGCCCTGGTGACGTGCACCTGGGTCGCGGGCAGCTCGTCGCCCTTGGCCACCTGTGCCGCCGTCAGCCTCGTCATCGCCGCACCTCGCCGGCGCTCGGTGCGGCGCTTCGCGCGGTCACTGTGCTCACTGGCCCTCGTCCTCTCCCCTGGCGACCAGCAGGCCGATCGCGGTGGTCACGTGCTCGCCGGACTCGGTGCTGATCTCCGCCCGCACGGTGAGGAAGTCGTTGCCCATCCGGGTCTTGATGTCGTCCACGTGCGCGACGGCGCGGAGCCGGTCGCCCGCGGTGATCGGCCGGTGGTGCACGAAGGTCTGTTCCCCGTGCACGACCCGGCTGTAGTCCAGGCCGAGCTCCGGGTCGTCGACGATCACCGAGTTGGCGCTCATCGAGATGATCACCGCGAAGGTGGGCGGGGCGATGACGTCCGGGTACCCGGCGGCGCGGGCGGCTTCGGGGTCGCGGTGCAGCGGGCTGGTGGCCCCGACGGCCTCGGCGAACTCGCGGATCTTCTCCCGGCCCACCTCGTAGGCGGGGGTCGGCGCATAGCTGCGCCCGACGAAGGACTGGTCCAGTGGCACGGGGTGAGGCTACACAAACGAGCAGGCCGCCCCGCTGCTCGCGGGACGGCCTGCTCGGTGGTCTGCGGTAACCCGGGTCAGCGGGTTTCCTTGTGCGCACGGTGCGTGCCGCAGTTCGGGCAGAACTTCTTGATCTCCAGGCGGTCCGGGTCGTTGCGCCGGTTCTTCCTGGTGATGTAGTTGCGGTGCTTGCACTCCTCGCACGCGAGGGTGATCTTCGGCCGAACGTCGGTCGCCGCCACGGGGTCACCTTCCTAACGTCTAGTTCCCCCGTGCTGGGGGTCCAGGGGGCTTGCCCCCTGGCCTGGGGTCTGGGGCGCGAGCCCCAGGATGGGCGGAGCGACCTGGTTCGCGCTCTCCGCGAACACGGGTCCCCCGTCGCGTAGCGATGGCCGGACTTGAACCGGCGACACAGCGATTATGAGTCGCTTGCTCTACCAACTGAGCTACACCGCCATACCAACAACCACTTCCCCACCCCCTGTGATGGGGGTCCAGGGGGCGAAGCCCTCCTGGCTGGGGGTCTGGGGCGCGAGCCCCAGAATACACAGCGAAGCGGCCATGTCCGCGCTCTCCGCGAACATGGCCTCCCCACCGCTGAGCCCCAATACGGAATCGAACCGTAGACCTTCTCCTTACCATGGAGACGCTCTGCCGACTGAGCTATTGGGGCCTTGCTCTTGCGGAGCGATTAGAACTCTACAAGACGACCCCCCGGATCGCGAAATCGGGGGGTCCCTCCCGACCTGGGCTAACTGACGAGGGTGAGCACGGTCTCATCCCGCAGGCCCCGCGCGCGGATCGTGCGGGCCCGCAACCAGGCCTCGAAGCGCTCCTCGGACAGCGGCCGGGAGATCAGGTAGCCCTGGGCCACGTCGCAGCCCATGGCCACCAGCTGCTCGCGGGCGGCGTCCTCCTCCACGCCCTCGGCGACCACGGTCAGCCCGAGGGAGTGGCCGAGTTCGACGATGGAGCGGACCACGGCCATGTCCCCGAGGTCGGTGCCCATGCCGAGCACGAAGGACTTGTCGATCTTGACCTCGTCCACCGGCAGTTGGCGCAGGTAGGCCAGCGAGGAGTAGCCGGTGCCGAAGTCGTCCACGGCGAGCACCACGCCCATCGCGTGCAGCCTGCGCAGCACCGGCAGGGCCCGCTCGGGGTCGGACATGACCCCGGACTCGGTCAGCTCGAAGGTGAGCAGCTGCGGGGGCACGTCGTGGCGGCGCAGCGCCTCGGCGACCAGGTCGGGGAAGTTGGCGTCGGCGAGGTTGCGCACCGACAGGTTGACCGCGGTGGACATGCGCAGCCCGCGGTCCAGCCACTGGCGGACCCGGCGCAGGCCCTGCTCCATGACGAAGGAGGTCAGCGCGTCGACCAGGCCGGTGGCCTCCACGGCGGGCACGAACTCGTCCGGGTCCAGCGGGCCGAACTCGGGGTGCCGCCAGCGGACCAGCGCCTCCACGCCGACCACCTGGCGGCTCGGCAGCGCGATCTTGGGCTGGTAGTGCACGGTGACCTGGCCGGTCTCCAGCGCAGAGCGGAACTGGGTGACCAGCTGGAAGCGGCGCAGGAAGATCTGGCCCATGCTGGGCGCGTAGCCGCGGACCGGGTCGCTGCCGCTGCGCGCGGCCTGCACGGCCACGTCGGCGCGCTGCAACATGGTGTCCACGTCCACGCCCTCGTCACTGGCCTCGACGGTGTTGGACACGTAGCCGACCAGCGCGCTGGCCTCCACCGTCAGCTTGTCCACCGGGTAGGGCATGGACAGCCCGGCGCGCAGCTTCTCGCCGACCTCCTGGGCCCGTTCGGGGGTGCGCCCAACGAGCAGCGCCGCGAAGGAGCCGCCCTCCAGCCTGGCCAGCGGCACGTCCGCGCCCAGCGCGTCGCGCAGCCGGCGGCCCGCGGCCAGCACCATGCGGTCGCCCCAGGCGTAGCCGAGCGCGTCGGCGACCCCGGAGAGCACGTCCAGGTCGATGCGCATGACCACGGCGTGCTCGTCCTCGTGCACCGGCCCGGAGGCGACCTCGCGGAACCCGGTGCGGTTGAGCAGCCCGGTCAGCGAGTCGTGGTACGCGTCGTGCCGCAGCCTGCCCAACAGCCTGCGGTTGTCCATGGCGGTGGCCAGGTGGCTGGACAGGGTGCGCAGCAGGCGCACGTCGGCGCTGCCGAACCCGCGCCAGCGGCTGACCCGGTCGTGCACTTCCAGTGCACCGAGCAACTGGTTGGCCCCGCGCAGCGGCACGACCAGCACCTCGTAGACCGCGCGCTTGCGCAGCGCCTCCTGCACGTCCTCGGTGGCGTCGGACAGCTTGAAGTAGCGCACGTGGTTGCCCGCGAGTTGCAGGATCGGGTCGTCGCGCATGTCCGGGGACGGGGTGATGTCAGTCGGCAGCGCGACACCGGCAACCACTGTGCGCACATCGGCGTCCAACTTGAGGTGCAGCACCACACGCTTGGCGTTGAGCTGGTCGCGGATGCGCTCGACGATCAACTGCCAGTCCGCGGGCTCCTCCGTGGGCGCGACCGCGCTGAGCACCGAGGACCGGCTGCCCACGTCCTGACCGGAGCGGGCCACGTTCAGGCTGACGTCGGAGAGGGTCTCCAGGTCGCGCTGCTCGCGCAGCAGGCCGGAGTAGGCGCGGTAGAGGGCGACCATCGCGGCGGACAGCAGCCCGGCCAGACCCCAGCCCCACGGCGCCTCGTCCACCAGCACGTAGGCGACCAGGCCCACGGTGGTGTTCATCAGGCCGACGACCAGGGTGCGCAGGCCGAGCCGGGCGGCGGCGGACAGCCGCAGCTCACCGCCGAGCACGTGCATGGCGGCCAGGCCCAGCCCGGTGCTGACCAGCGGGGAGGTGAGCACGGCAGCCAGCGCGGCGGCCCACAGCGGCAGGCCGCTGAACGTGCTCTGGATCAGGTACAGCGCGCCGTACGGGATCGCGACCTCGAGGCACATGATGCCGACGTGGTAGCTGAGGTGGCGGAACTTGTGCCTGCTGATCTGGATGCCCAGGCCCGCGATCAGGTAGGCCGCGAGCACGACCTCGAAGGGCACGGTGACCAGGCCGAGCACCAGTGGGATCTCGGCGAAGGTGATGGTCCAGCTGACCTGGCGCACGTCGAAGTCGATCGACAGCTGCTCGGACAACAGGAAGCCGACGGCGAGCAGCGCGCCCGCGAACAGCAGGTCCAGTTGGGGCGTGATCGGCTTCGCCGAGACGACGGCCGCGACGGAACTCAACCCGCAGACGAGGACCACGAGTGAGAAGAGCCGGTAGCGCCTAGTACGCTGTGGATCAAGCTGGGCGCGGACGGGCGGACGTGGCGTCTCGGGTTGGACGGCACGGCGGTGGTCGGTCATCCACCCTCCTCGTCGGCCACACAGCTGTGTCTGCCGTTGCTCGTTCGGATCGAGTTCTGACAGGTCCCAGCGTCGTCTCGGGCTGAGGCATCTGGCACGACTGAGGGGTCCCAGGTGCGCCAGGACCCCTCAGAGCGCAGTTTACCCCGGTTGAGCGAGTGTGGCTCGTCCAGTTGACGAAGGCAACACTCGCAGTGAACAACTTGGAGACAGAATCAGCAATTTGCACTCGCCGATGCCCTGTTGAATCGATTAAACGGACAAAACACCCCGAAGAACCTGCACGGCTCGACCACTCAGGCCTACCCGGTCGTCACGCAGCGTCACGCGTACAACACCGCCGCGTACCGATGCCTGCTCGCCGACCAGCGTGCTGCGACCGGTGCGGGCGGCCCACCACGGGGCCAGGGCGCAGTGCGCCGAACCGGTCACCGGGTCCTCCGGGACACCGACCGCCGGGTAGAAGCAGCGGCTGACGAAGTCGATGCCCTCGGCCTCCCCCGGCGCGGTGACGATCAGCCCGCGCGCCGGCAGGGCCGCGACCGCGTCCAGGTCCGGCGCCAGCGCGCGCACCTCGGCCGCCGTACCCACCTCCACCAGGTAGTCCGACACCCCGCGCGCCACCGACACCGGCGCCACCCCGGGCAGCACCTCGGCGGGCAGTTCGGCCGGTAGCGGGTTGTCGGCCGGGAAGTCCATCTCCACCCAGCCGTCCCGGTTCGCGTTGCACACCAGTTCCCCGCTGCGGGTGCTGAACCGCCTGGTGCCGCCCAGCACGTGCGCCGTGGCCAGCGTGGCGTGCCCGCACAGGTCGACCTCCGCCAGCGGGGTGAACCAGCGCAGCGGCAGCACCTCGCCGCCCGTCACGTCCACGAAGGCGGTCTCGGCGTGCTTGAGCTCGGCGGCGACCTGTTGCATCCACTCGTCGGGGCGGGGCTCGGTCATCAGCACCACTCCGGCCGGGTTGCCCCGGAACGGCTGGTCGGTGAAGGCGTCCACAACGAATACGTCCACGGCCCGAATCTAGTGGTGTTGCATGGCGCCCATGGACCTGGCGAAGCACGCCGCCCGCCTGGCGGCCCTCGACCCGCTGCTGCCCGAACCCGCTGACCTGGAGGGTACGGTGCTCGTCACCGACTCCGCGGTGGGCGCCGTCTCACTGGTGAGCGTCGAGCCCGATTCCTTCGACGCGCTGTGGGGCGCGCTGAACCGGCACCGGCTGACCGTGCGGCTGCCCGGCGCCGAACTCGGGCCGCTGCTGGACCGCTGGACCGAGCACCTGCGCGAGACCGTGCCGCCCGGCGACCCGGAGCACGCCGCCATGATCACGTGGCCGAGCCGGGACACCGGGCCCGTGCGCGAACTGGCCCTGCGCGGGTTCGCCCCGCTGCTGGCGCTCGCGGCCCGCAGGCGTGGCGCGGCTGCCGCTCCGCCGCCCGCGAACGATCTGGTCATCCGCGATGTCACCATGGCGGATCTCGGGGCGTGCGGCGCCCTGTGGGCCGCCATCGTGCGCTACGACCACCAGTTCGGTGTGGTCACCGCACGCCCCGGCTTCGAGGAGTCGTGCCGCGCTCACCTCGCGGAGCAGCTCGGGGTCGAGGGACGGCTCGCCTGGCTGGCCGAGCGGGACGGCGAGGTGCTCGGCCTGCTGACCGTCGACCTGCCGCCGCACTCCGACTGGGCCGCCGAGCTGACCTCCGCCTCGCCGGTGGCCTACCTCGGCGCCACGAGCGTGGCCACCGGCTCGCGCGGTCGCGGCATCGGCAGCGCACTGGTCGCCCACGCGCACCGGGTGCTGGACGAGGCGGGCGTCGAGCTGACGATCCTGCACCACGCGGTGCCCAATCCCCGGTCGGCGCCGTTCTGGGCCGCCCAGGGTTATCGTCCACTGTGGACGATCTGGCAGCGGCGCCCCGCACTGCCCGCCTGACCTGAGCTTTCCCCGGATTGTCGGTGGTGGGTTCTAGCGTCGGGTGGTGAGGGAGGTCACCATGAAGACGAGCATTCAGCTCAGGGGTGAGGAACAGGTCGGCGACCGGATCTACGCGGTGGAGGTGCGGGCCGACGCCGAGGAGTCGGTCATCGTCGACATCGCGGGCGAGTTGACCGACGGGACCGTGATCGCCGAGGGCGGGCTCGTGCTGCCCGTCGGCGACCTGATGACCGCGGGGCGGCTGCTGGAGCAGACCCTGCGCGGACTGTCGGTCATGCAGGGCAACGGAAAGGCGCTGGCCAAGTCGCGCAGCGCACCCGCAAACGCCGGGCGGCCGTGGACCGAGGAGCAGGACGCCGAACTCGCCCGGCTGTGGACCGAGGGCGCCGCCGCGATCCCCGAACTGGCCCTGCAGTTCGCCAGGAGCAGGTGGTCCATCCGAGCCAGGCTGATCCACCTCGGCCTGGACCCCGAGCGGGAGTACGCCACCGACACGGAGATCACGAACGAATGACCACACTCGAACTCATGTTCGAAGTCTGCTACGGTGAAACCGTGGCCGACGCCACCGGGTGGGGAAGCCCCAGGCGTTCGGTCCGGGAGGGCCCGTGCTCGCGCAATCCGCCGCGACCCACGGGCCCTCGCGATGTCCGCACATACCCAACGCCGCGCCCCAAAGCCAACTCACCAAACAACCACAGGCAAAACCACCCAGCCCAGATGCGAAGCCCCCTCGGGGCGCAGGGGGGCAACGCCCGGGTGTGTGGCGCCCCACACCGGGAGTCGTGGAGGCACCACCTGGGGGCAAAGGCAGCCCTGCCCTCAGGGACCTGGAGGGCAGCGCCCTCACACCGGAGGCGTGGGGTCCCCACCGAGAGCCTGGGGACAGCGCCCCTGGCCGAGGAGACGAAGACCGCCCACCCTCTCGGGGGCGTTGGGGGCAACGCCCGAGGGACATGGAGGTCGCCCCCACACCGGGGGGCTCGGGGGACGAAGGCCACCCCGCCCCTCAGGAGCCTGCGTGGGGGCGCCGCCGTTGTCACGTCTCGCATTAGGCCGCCCACCCCCTCAGGAACCTGGGGGCACCACACACCGGCGGCATGGGCCCCCACCGGGGGCCTGGAGCCAGCGCACCCAGTTCGGGGTGGCCGGGGATCGCCCCCGTCCGAGGGTCTGGGGGCAGCGCTCTGGCCGGGGTACGTGGGGTCGCCCCACACCGGGAGCCTGAGGGCAACGCCCGAAGGGACGAAGGCCACCCCACCCCCTCAGAGACCTAGGGGCAGCCCCCCAACACCGGCGGCATGGGCCCCACAAAGAGCCTGGGGACAGCGCACCCTGACCGGGGAGCTAGGAGCCGCCCCACCCCTCTAGGCCCGGGGCAGCACCCCTGACCGGGGAGCCTGGAGGCAACGCCCGCGTGACGAAGGCCGCCCACCCCCCTCGGGGGCTTGGGGGCAGCACCCCTGACCGGGGAGCCTGGAGGCAACGCCCGCGTGACGAAGGCCGCCCACCCCCCTCGGGGGCTTGGGGGCAGCACCCCTGACCGGGGAGCCTGGAGGCAACGCCCGCGTGACGAAGGCCGCCCACCCCCCTCGGGGGCTTGGGGGCAGCGCCCCCTACCGGGGGTCTGGGGGTCGCCCCCCAGAAACAAAATCAGGCGGCCTACGCCTGCGCTCTCCGCAGGCATAGGCCGCCCAATCCGCCTGTGCCAGGTGAAGGATTCGAACCTCCGTAGGCTGTGCCGGCTGATTTACAGTCAGCTCCCTTTGGCCGCTCGGGCAACCTGGCGGGCTCGCAGACCCTGTCGCTGTCTGCGGGGTGAAGCATACATAACCCCTGGGGCCAGACTCCAACCGGATACCCCCGGAGTAGCATTCGTGGGTCTACCCAACCATTACGCGGAGGTGCAGGGCACGTGGCGGACCCGTCGTTCGACGTGGTGAGCAAGGTCGACAGGCAGGAAGTCGACAACGCGGTGAACCAGGCCGGCAAGGAGCTGTCCACCAGGTTCGACTTCCGCGGTACCGGGGCGCAGGTGAGCTGGTCGGGTGAGGAGGCCATCACCATCCAGGCCGACACCGAGGAGCGCTGCTCGGCTGCGATCGAGGTCTTCAAGGAGAAGCTGATCAAGCGCAGCATCTCGCTGAAGGCGTTCGAGGTCGGTGAGCCCTCGGTGTCCGGGAAGATCTTCAAGGTGACCGGCACCCTGGTGCAGGGCATCGCCTCGGACAAGGCCAAGCAGATCAGCAAGGCGATCCGCGACGAGGGCCCCAAGGGTGTGCAGGCGCAGATCCAGGGCGACCAGCTCCGCGTGTCGGCCAAGAAGAAGGACGACCTGCAGGCGGTGATCTCCCTGCTGAAGGGCAAGGACTTCGAGATCGCCCTGCAGTTCACCAACTACCGCTGATCCCAGGCGGTCGTACGAGGGGGAGCACGTGAAGGGCATCGTCCTGGCCGGTGGCAGTGGCACCCGGCTGCACCCGATCACGCAAGCCGTGTCCAAGCAGCTGTTGCCGGTCTACGACAAGCCGATGATCTACTACCCGCTGTCCGTGCTGATGCTGGCGGGCATCCGGGAGATCCTGATCATCTCCACGCCGACCGACCTGCCCAACTTCCGGCGTCTGCTGGGTGACGGCGGGCAGTTCGGGCTCCAGCTGAGCTACGCCGAGCAGGCGCAGCCCAACGGGCTGGCCGAGGCGTTCGTGATCGGCGAGGAGTTCATCGGCGGGGACAGCGTCGCGCTGGTGCTCGGCGACAACATCTTCTACGGGCAGGGTTTCGCCACCACCCTCCAGCACTACGCGGCGGGCCTGGACGGCTGTGTGCTGTTCGGCTACCCGGTGCGCGACCCGCAGCGCTACGGGGTCGGCGAGGTGGACGGCCAGGGCAGGCTCGTGTCGATCGAGGAGAAGCCGGAGAAGCCGCGCTCGAACAAGGCGATCACCGGTCTCTACTTCTACGACAACGAGGTGGTGGCCATCGCCAAGGCGCTCAAGCCCTCTGCGCGTGGCGAGCTGGAGATCACCGACGTCAACCGGACCTACCTGGAGCGCGGCCGGGCCCGGCTGGTGGACCTGGGCCGGGGCTTCGCCTGGCTGGACACCGGCACGCACGACTCGCTGCTGGAGGCCGGGCAGTTCGTGCAGGTGCTGGAGCACCGGCAGGGCGTGCGCATCGCCTGCCTTGAGGAGATCGCGCTGCGCATGGGCTACATCGACGCGGAGGCGTGCTTCGAGCTGGGCTCGGCGCTGGCCAAGTCCGGCTACGGCCAGTACGTGCAGGAGGTGGCCCGCTCAGCCGGTGCGGCGGGCTAGCTCCTCCAGCCTGCGGATCCGCTCGGCGATGGGCGGGTGCGTGGCGAACAACCTCGCCGCGTGCTCGCCCGCGCGGAACGGGCTGGCGATCATCAGGTGCGACTGGGAGACCACCGCGGGCTCGGGGGCCAGCGGGGCCTGCTGGGTGCCCAGTTCCAGCTTGCGCAGCGCGGAGGCCAGCCCGAGCGGGTCCCCGGTGAGCTGGGCCCCGGACTCGTCGGCCTGGAACTCGCGGGACCGGCTGACCGACATCTGCACGATGCCCGCGGCCAGCGGGGCGACCAGGGCGATCAGCAGCAGCGCGACCGGGTTGGGCCGGTCCTCCTCGTCCCCGCCGAACAGCCCGGCGAACATGGCGAGGTTGGCCAGCAGGCTGACCACACTGGCCAGGGTGCCCGCGACGCAGGAGATCAGGATGTCCCGGTTGTAGACGTGGGACAGCTCATGGCCGAGCACCGCTCGCAACTCGCGCTCGTCGAGCAGTTCGAGGATGCCGGTGGTGCAGCACACAGCGGCGTTGGCCGGGTTGCGGCCGGTGGCGAAGGCGTTGGGCGCCTGGGTGGGGCTGACGTAGAGCCGGGGCATGGGCTGGCGGGCCGAGGTGGCCAGCTCCCGCACGATCCGGTACATCGCGGGCTGCTCCACCTGCGACACGGGCCTGGCGTGCATCGCACGCAGGGCCAACCTGTCGGAGTTGAAGTAGGCGTAGGCGTTCATGCCGATGGCCAGTGCGAAGCCGATCACCAGGCCGGTGCTGCCGAAGAACCCGCCGATCAGGATGATCAGCCCGCTGAGCGCGCCCAGCAGCAGAGCCGTCTTCAACCCGTTGACGTGCTTGTGCACCTGTCTCAGCCTCCGGGTCGTCGCGTCCTACCTGAGAACGCCCCGGGGCGGGCCGCGGTTCCGGAACCGGGGCGTGCCGGACGCCCCGAGGCCTGTTCCGGGGCTGGTTCGGCGGCCGGGTCCAGCGGTGGCGGCGGCGGGACCTCGGCCACCCACTCGCCGAGCCGGTCCCGCTCGTGCACCAGCTCGGCCACGGCGTTCTCGCCGGTGCCGGGGTAGTCGTGCTCGGCGGCCCAGTGCAGGGCGTCGAACGGGCACACCTCGATGCAGATCCCGCAGTACAGGCACTGCCCGTAGTCGATCGCGAACCGGTCCAGCACGTTGACCGCACGGGGCCGGGCCGAGCCCGCCTGCTGCACGGTCTCGGTGTGCGAGGCGATGTGGATGCACCAGTCGGGGCATTCCCGCGCGCACAGCATGCACACCGTGCAGTTGGCCTCCAGCAGTGCGATCACGCCCCTGGACCTCGGGGGCAGCGGCTGATCGGCGGTCATCGCGGATCCTCCTCACGACGTGGCCCCCAGGAGGGGTCGGGCACCCCGGGCGGGGCGAGCCTGCGGCGGCTGGGCGCCGAGCTGGACTCACCCGGTTCCAGACCGCCCGGCCAGGGCCGCACCACGCGGGCGGCCAGCACGAAGTCCTTGCGCAGCGGGTGGCCCACGAAGGAGTCGGGCAGCAGCAGGCGGGCCGGTTCGGGCTGCCCGGCCAGTGCGAGCCCGAACATCTCCGCGGCCTCGCGCTCGTGCCAGGCGGCACCGGCCCAGACCCCGGCGATGCTGGGCAGCTCGTCCTCGGGTCCCAGCTCGGTACGCACCGACAAACCGCGCTGCTGCAACGGGTTCACCACGTGCAGCAGCACCGTGTGCCTGCGGCCGAGGTCGCCGGGACGGCCCGCGTCCTCGGCGCCGAGCCAGTCGAACATCAGGCAGCCCAGCTCGTCGCGGGCCAGCGCGGCGGCGGTGTGCCACTCGGCGGGCTCGACCTGGACCCAGGACTGCCCGAAGGCGGCCTTCGTGACACCTGAGGGCAGCAGCTCCTGCAGTCGGGCCGCCAGTTCGGGTGACGCGGCGGTCACGAGGTCACCATGCGGTGCAAAGCGACCAGCCCACCGAGCAGCGCCTCGGGACGGGGCGGGCAGCCCGGCACGGCCACGTGCACCGGCAGCACCTGGTCGATGCCCTTGGTGACGCTGTAGGAGTCCCAGTACGGGCCGCCGGTGTTGCTGCACGCGCCGACCGACAGCACGTACTTCGGCTCGGGCATCGCCTCGTAGGTGGCGAGCACGGCGGGCAGCATCACGTCGGTGACGGTGCCCGACACCACGAGCACGTGCGCCTGCTCCGGGCCGCCGTGCACCGCGGTCACCCCGAGCTCGGCGAGCGCATCGGCCCCGCCCCGGCCCTCCAGTGCCGCCATCACCTCGACCCCGCAGCAGGCCAGCCCGAGGTCCAGCACGGTCACCTGGTAGCTGGTTCCCCAGTCCAGTCGCAGGGTCGGCGTCACTGTGCTCACAGGGCCGAAGCCTAGCCCGGTGCGCCGAATTGCCCCTTGGATGCCGCCCGCCCGCTGGTCACAATGGGCCTCGTGACGAACTGGGACGACCTCACTGCTGAGGAGTACTTCGTCATGCTCAACACGATGGAACAGGCGTACCTGCACGGGGTGATAGCCGACTACCTGGGCCACTCCGAGCGCTGCGGGGCGGTGTGGGTGCCCAGCGGGGACGAGGCCGCGATCGAGGAACTGGTGCCCACCTTCCGCACCGTCGTGCACGACCTGATCGAGCGCGACCTGGTGGAGATCCGCGAGCCGGGCACCGCGCTGTGGGACAACGCGCCCGAGCTGGACGACCGGGAGGTCACCGAGGTGCTGGCCGACCCGGCCTCGTGGATCAAGTCCACCGGCAGCGCCAACCGCATGATCATGCTGATGCCCACGTCGAGGGCGGAGCGCCTGCTGGGCTGACCGCGGCCGGGTGACCGGCGGACAGGGTTCGCCACACCGTTGTGGGACCGTGCTTTTGGGCCGGACCGGGGTGGGCTTATGCTTCCCGCATCCGGCGCTCGCCGGCTCCTTTTTCGGCTTCTCATCTAAGTGAGTCCATGGCTATGGATCATGTCTTTGCCGCGCTCTCAGAGCGCCTCCGTGGTCTGTTCGGCGGTCGCAGGATCGTCCTCGCTGGCGGGTCGCGGTTGTCCGCGCGCGTGCAGGAACTCAGTAGTCTGGAAGCCGAACGCACACTGGTGATCAGTACCGACGACCACGCCCCGCTGCACGACCCGGAGGTCGCCCGCTGGGTGACGCTGGGCATCACCGGGCTGGTCGCCTCCGAGCAGAGCAGCCTGGAGAACGCGCTGGACTCCACCGAGGTCAGGGCGGTGCTCGAGGAGTTCGACCCGACCGGCCAGGCGCTGGTGATCGGCTCCAACTACATGGGGCTGCCGGAGGTCGCGGGCCGGCCGGTGCTCAATCACCGCCGTCCCGAGTGGATCGAGCTGGAGAACAAGACCACGATCGACCAGCTGTGGTCGGAGCTGTCGGTGCCGCACGCGCCCGCCCACGTGGTCGACGTGGCCGAGGACGCGCTGTGGCGGCTGTGGCAGGTCAGCGAGCTGATGGACAGCGGCTGGGGCGTGGTCTGGTCCGGGGACGGCCCGGCGATCAACGGCGGCGCGAACTTCGTGCGCCGGGTGCGCACCCACGCCGAGGCGCGGCGGGTCTACCGCTACCTCGCGCCCAAGTGCACCAACATCCGCGTGATGCCGTTCCTGGAAGGGATTCCGGTGTCCGTGCACGGCATCGTGTTCCCCGACGGCACCGCCGTGCTGCGGCCGATCGAGATGGTCGTGCCGCGCCGGACGGAGTCGGCCAAGTTCCTCTACGCGGGCTGCGCCAGCTACTACGACCCGCCCGCCGCGATCCGCGACGAGATGCGCAACCTGGCCCGCCGGGTCGGCGAGCAGCTGCGCGGCACCGTCGGCTACCGCGGAACGTTCACTTTGGACGGTGTGGCCACCGCGGACGGCTTCCGCCCCACCGAGGTCAACACCCGCTACGGCGGGGCCATGACCTGCTTCGAGGACGCGCTGCCGCAGCTGCCGCTGGCGCTGCTCCAGGTGGCCCTGGTCGCCGGGCACGAGGTGGGCATCAGCTCCATCGAGTTCGAGGACCTGCTCGTCAGCGCCGCTGACACCACGCGGATCAGCGCGATCGGCGCCAACGTGAAGGCCGTCCGCCCGGAGTCCGAAGTGGAGCGTCCGGTGGTCTGGACCGAATGGGCGTGCCGCTGGGCGCACGAGGACGAGCCCGCGCACGGCTCGCTGCGACTGCGCCCCGGCCCCGTCGGCGGTCGGCTGGAACTGGAGCTGTACCAGGAGGCCGTGCGCCCCGGTCGGCCCGCGGCCCCGCTCGTGGTCTCCGCCTTCGCGCTGGCGGACCAGGACTGGGGCACCGGGGTCGGCCGGTTGGAGCCCGCCATCGCCATGGCCTGTGAGCGCGAGGTCGAGGCCGAGGTCGCCTTCGAGGCCGTCACCGCCTGAGGTTCGCCCGTCATGAAGGGCACCTTCGAGACGTCCACCGTCCCGAAGGTGCCCTTCATGGCATTGGCGGGGCTTGTCGTCACCCATAAAGTGGACAAAAGGCTCATTCCGACCAACACTCTGGGGTGCTGATGCGCAAGCTCGTTCTCGTACTGGTGGCCGGTCTGCTCACGGTGCTGGTGGCACCGCAGGCGATGGCGGCGCCGGGCCAGGTGTCCAGCGTGATCGGCAGGACACCGAAGGACCTGATCGCGATGGGCGACATCAAGATCGACAAGACCGCGCGGACGTTCGCGTTCAAGACGGCGGAGCGGTTCGGGGACCCGCTGGAGAGCGTGGTGGCGAAATGGGCCGCCAGCGAGAGCGAGTTCCAGTCGGCCGCGGCGTACATCACCAGGCACCCGGTGCCGTTCCACGTGTTCCGGCTGCACCGCGACGCGAGCAACCAGGTGCTGGCCACGCACTACTACTACACGGCAGGCTGACCGGCCCATGCCATGAAAGTGCCGTTCCTGGCGTTGAACGCCAGGAACGGCACTTTCATGGCATCAGGGGGTTAGCCGCGCAGTTCCATGGTGCAGCACTTGGGGCCGCCGCCGGACTTGCGCAGTTCGGAGATGTCCACGTAGACGGGCTGGTAGCCGCGCTCGGCGAGGGCGCCGCCCAGCGCGGTGGCCTCCAGCGGCAGCACGACGTTGTGGCCGTCGGACACCCCGTTGAGGCCCAGGCACGCGGCGTCGGCCTCGGTGGCGATCACGGCGTCGGGGAACAGCCTGCGCAACACCTTCTGCGAACCGGCGGAGAACGCGCCGGGGAAGTAGCAGACCTGGGGCCGGTCGGACTGGTCGTCGAGCACGAACAGCGCGGTGTCCAGGTGGTAGTAGCGCGGGTCGACCAGGTTCAGCGAGACCACCGGCACACCGAGCACCTCCTGGGCCTCGGCGTGCGCCCCGGGGTCGGTGCGGAAGCCGGTACCGGCCAGCAGCACGGTGCCGGTCCAGGTGAAGTCGCCCTCGGCCTCGTTGATGCTGGTGGGCATCACCACGTCGCGGTAGCCGTTGCGCAGGAACCAGCGCCGGAAGTGCTCGGCCTCGGCTGCGCGCTGCTCGGCACGGAACCGCGAGCCCAGCACGACCCCGTCGATCACGGTGCCGGAGTTGGCCGCGAACACCATGTCGGGCAGGCCGGGCTCGGGGGTGATCGTCTCGACGGTGTGCCCGAGCTGCTGGTAGACCTCCTTGAGCGCGGTCCACTGGGCCAGGGCCAGCCCGGTGTCCACAGGTTGCTCGGGGTCCATCCACGGGTTGATGGAGTACTCGACGGTGAAGTACTGCGGCGCGCACATCAGGTACCGGCGGCGCGTGGGCACGCGGACCTGGGAGGCCTGCTCCGCGGTGGGGAGCGGCAGCTGCGTGTCGAACGTGGCGGACATGGATCGAAATGTATGTGCCCCCATGACCAGCGAACAACGCCGCTGCGTTGCAGAACTTGGTGCAATATGTTGCGTATGGACGCCATCGATCAGCGAATCATTTCGTGCCTGGTCTCCGACGCCCGGTCGAGCTACGCGGAGATCGGGAAGTCGGTGGGCCTGTCGGCTCCGGCGGTGAAGCGCCGGGTGGACAAACTGCTGGACACGGGGGTGCTGCGCGGGTTCACGGCGGTGGTCGACCCGGAGGCCCTGGGCTGGGGCACCGAGGCCTTCGTGGAGGTGCACTGCCGGGGCAACATCACCCCCGGCGAGATCCGCTCGCGCCTGGACCCGCTGCCCGAGGTGGTGGCGGCCTACACGGTCTCCGGGGCGGCCGACGCCATCGTGCACCTGCGGGCCTCCGACATCCACCACCTGGAGACGGTGCTGGAGCGGCTGCGCGCGGTGGACATCATCGACCGGACGATCTCCACGGTGGTGCTGTCCACCCTGCTGGACCGGCCACCGGCTCCGGAACACTGAGCGGCATGAGCGAGCTTGCGAGCGAATCATCGGGCACAGGGCCGGCGCGAAGCGCTGCGCCGAGCGCCAGCGAGGTGCGGCGATGAGTGGTGAGATCCTCCTCGAACGGCGCGACCGGGTCGCCGTGATCACGGTGCACGACCCGGACCGGCGCAACGCCCTGACCCTGCCGCTTGCCGAGCAGCTGGCGGAGGCCGTGGCGGCCTGCGAGGCCGACGAGCAGGTGGGCGCCCTGGTGGTCACCGGCACCCCGCCGGCGTTCTGCGCGGGCGCGGACCTGAGCCAGCTCGGCGAGGCCAGGGAGCAGGGCCTGCGCCGGATCTACGCGGGCTTCCTGGCGGTGGCGGAGTGCGCGCTGCCCACGGTGGCCGCGGTGAACGGGGCGGCGGTGGGCGCGGGGCTCAACCTCGCGCTGGCCTGCGACGTGCGGCTGGCGGGTGAGCGGGCCCGCTTCGACGCGCGCTTCCTCCAGCTGGGGATTCACCCGGGCGGTGGAATGACCTGGATGTTGCAGCGGCTGGTCGGCCCGCAGACGGCCAAGGCGATGACCCTGTTCAGCGCGGTGCTGGACGCGGCGGAGGCGAAGCGGACCGGCCTGGTGCTGGACGTGACGACGGGTGATGTCGTGGCGGAGGCGGTGCGGCTGGCGGCCGGTGCGGCCTCGGCCCCGCGCGAGCTGGCGGTGCGGACCAAGAGCACGATGCGGGCCACCGCGGCCACCGAGCTGCACCGCGAGGCGGTGGAGCTGGAGCTCGCACCGCAGCTGGAATCGATCGAGTCCCCGGCGTTCGCGCAGCGGCTGGCCGCGCTGAAGAACCGCATCTCCAGCAGGTGATCTACCGGCGGTATGTCGGATCACGACAGATCCCGGTGTGAGGTGTACCGCACTCGGACCGGTTCACCTACTGCCGGTAAGTACCGTTAATGCCAGGTGAAGCGGTTGTGACGGGCACGGGACGGGGCCGAAGTTCCCAAGACTTGGAAGCACCGCCACACCGGGATCTGACCGACGACTACGCTCGGAGGTAGCACTCAACGGTGTCGCTATGCCGGGGGCGCGTCATAGCGCGGCACCGATCCGGACGGTCGAGGCCGCCACGACGGTGGCCACGGCCACCCCATGCGAGAGAGGGATTGCCGCACCCATGAGCATCGACGTGGGTAGGGGGACACGACCGGTCGAGGTCCGCAAGGTGGATCGGGTCGTGATCCGATTTGCCGGGGACTCCGGCGACGGTATGCAGCTGACCGGCGACAGGTTCACCTCCGAGGCCGCGGCCTTCGGCAACGACCTGGCCACGCTGCCCAACTTCCCGGCCGAGATCCGCGCGCCACAGGGCACCCTGCCCGGCGTGTCCAGCTTCCAGCTGCACTTCGCCGACTACGACATCCTGACCCCCGGCGACCGCCCCGACGTGCTCGTCGCGATGAACCCGGCCGCGCTCAAGGCCAACATCGCCGACCTGCCCCCCGGCGGCACCCTGATCGTCAACACCGACGAGTTCACCAAGCGCAACCTCACCAAGGTCGGCTACCAGGCCAACCCGCTGGAGGACGAGTCGCTGTCGGCCTACCACGTGCACCAGGTGGCGATGGCCACGATCACCCGTGCCGCGCTGGAGCCCACCGGGTTGTCGAAGAAGGACGCCGAGCGCGCGAAGAACATGTTCGCGCTGGGCCTGCTGTCCTGGATGTACAACCGGGAGACCGAGGGCACCGAGCGGTTCCTGCGGGAGAAGTTCGCCAAGCTGCCCGAGATCGCCGAGGCCAACATCCTGGCCTTCCGCACCGGCTGGAACTACGGCGAGACCACCGAGTCCTTCGCGGTGACCTACGAGGTGGCGCCCGCCAAGCTGTCCCCGGGCACCTACCGGCAGATCACCGGCAACACCGCGCTGGCCTACGGCGTGGTCGCCGCCGGGCAGTGCGCGAAGCTGCCGGTGTTCCTGGGCACCTACCCGATCACCCCGGCCTCCGACATCCTGCACGAGCTGGCCAAGCACAAGAACTTCGGCGTGACCACCTTCCAGGCCGAGGACGAGATCGCCGGTATCGGCGCCGCGCTGGGGGCCTCCTTCGGGGGCGCGCTGGGCGTGACCTCGACCTCGGGTCCCGGTATCGCGCTGAAGTCGGAGACCATCGGCCTCGCGGTGATGACCGAGATGCCGCTGCTGGTGCTGGACGTGCAGCGCGGTGGCCCCTCGACCGGGCTGCCGACCAAGACCGAGCAGGCCGACCTGTTGCAGGCCATGTTCGGCCGCAACGGCGAGGCCCCGGTGCCGATCGTGGCCCCGCGCTCGCCCGCGGACTGCTTCGACGCCGCGCTGGAGGCCACCCGGATAGCGCTCACCTACCGCACGCCGGTGCTGCTGCTGTCCGACGGCTACATCGCCAACGGCTCCGAGCCCTGGCTGATCCCGGACCTGGACACCCTGCCCGACCTGAGCGTGGAGTTCGCCACCGAGCCCAACGCCACCGACGGGTCCGGGGAGTTCTGGCCCTACCTGCGCGACCCCGAGACCCTGGCCCGGCCCTGGGCGGTGCCGGGCACGCCGGGGCTGGAGCACCGGATCGGCGGCCTGGAGAAGGCCGACCGGACCGGCAACATCTCCTACGACCCCGACAACCACGACCGCATGGTCCGGGTCCGCCAGGCCAAGATCGACGGCATCACCGTGGACGACGTCGAGGTCGACGACCCCTCGGGCCGGGCACGGGTGCTGGTGCTGGGCTGGGGGTCGAGCTTCGGCCCGATCGGCGCGGCCTGCCGCCGGGTCCGGCGGCTGGGCATGGACATCGCCCACGCCCACCTGCGCCACCTCAACCCGTTCCCCAAGAACCTGGGTGAGGTCCTCGCCCGCTACGACCGGGTCGTCGTGCCGGAGATGAACATGGGCCAGCTGGCCATGCTCATCCGCGCGAAGTACCTGGTGGACGCCGTGTCCTACACCAAGGTCGCGGGGCTGCCGTTCAAGGCCGAGGAACTGCAGGACGTGCTGGTTGACTTCGTGAAGGGGCTGGACGCGTGACGACCATCGACCTGGGTCTGCCCGGCCTCGCGGGGGTCCCCACCACGACCGAGGCGCAGAAGGCCAAGGACTTCAAGACCGACCAGGAGGTCCGCTGGTGCCCCGGCTGCGGGGACTACGCCGTGCTGGCCGCGGTCCAGTCCTTCCTGCCCGAGCTGGGGCTCAAGCGCGAGAACATCGTGTTCATCTCCGGTATCGGCTGCTCCTCGCGGTTCCCGTACTACATGAACACCTACGGGATGCACTCCATCCACGGCCGCGCCCCGGCCATCGCCACCGGCCTGGCCACCTCCCGCGAGGACCTGTCGGTGTGGGTGGTCACCGGTGACGGCGACGCGCTGTCCATCGGCGGCAACCACCTGATCCACACCCTGCGCCGCAACGTGAACCTGAAGATCCTGCTGTTCAACAACCGGATCTACGGGTTGACCAAGGGCCAGTACTCGCCCACCTCCGAGGAGGGCAAGGTCACCAAGTCCACCCCGATGGGCTCGCTGGACCACCCGTTCAACCCGGTGTCGCTGGCGCTGGGCGCGGACGCGACCTTCGTGGGCCGGGCGCTGGACTCCGACCGCAAGCAGCTCACCGAGGTGCTGCGGGCCGCCGCCGAGCACCGGGGGTCGGCGCTGGTGGAGATCTACCAGAACTGCCCGATCTTCAACGACGGCGCCTTCGACGTGCTCAAGGACTCCGAGGCCAAGGACGAGCGGATCATCCCGCTGGTGCACGGCCAGCCGATCCGGTTCGGCTCAGAGGGACAGCACGGCGTGGTCCGCGACCCGAAGACCGGGTCCCTGCGGATCGCCGAGGTCGCGGAGGTCGGGCTGGACGCGCTGGTCGTGCACGACGCGACCATCGAGGACCCCTCCTACGCGTTCGCGCTGTCCCGGCTGGGCAGCCACGACCTGGACCACACCCCGGTGGGCGTGTTCCGCTCGGTCCGCCGCGCGACCTACGACGACCTGGCCCGCGCGCAGGTCAACGAGGCCAAGCAGAAGCCCGCCAACCTGGGTTCGCTGCTGCGGGGCAAGGACACCTGGACCGTGCTCGCCGACTGAGCCAGAACGAGCGGAAGGGCGGCTCCCCGGCTGGGGAGCCGCCCTTCCGCGTTGCTCAGGAGCGGCCGTGCGCGGTGAACCCGGCGCGGGTGGCGTCCCCCACGCTGCGGAACCACACCTCGGCACGGGTGGAGCTGTAGCCCTCCGTGTCGGAGGTGTAGAAGCGGCGCGCGGCCACCGAGGCCTTCACCACGTACTCCGGGGACGGGGCCGAGCCGTCCGGCTTGGGCAGCGCGGAGCCCGGGCCGAACGGGGTGCGCGGACCGCCGCCGGAGGGGCGGCGGATCGGCGCCTTGTCCCCGGTGCGCGGCAACGGGCTGAACTGGGCCCTCGGCCGGAACGGTGCGGGCTGCGGGGTGAACGGCTGGGGGGTGAACGGCTGCGGGGCGTCCTGCGGCAGCGGTGAGCGGCTGCCGGTGTCCATACGCGGCCACGCCTCGCTGCCCACGGTCCGCTTCGGCAGCCCGGCGGGGCCGGTGGGCATCGGGGGCTTCGGTGCGGTGCCGTCGAGCAGGCCGGGTGCCAGGGTCGGCACGAACGGCTCGGAGCTGGCCTGCTGGCGGGGCTGGATGGGTTCCTGCAGGGGCGGGAGCCCGTGCGGACCGTCGTCGTAGGAGCCGTCGTAGTCGGGGTCGATCACCGGCTCGAACAGCGAGCGGGGCCGCTCCGCCGCAGCGGCCGCGGGCCGGGTCGGGGGCTGCGGCGGGGCCGCGTCGGCGATGGCCACCGGCTCCGGCTGCGGCTGCACGGCCTCGGCGGCCGGTCCCGGCGGGATCGGGCGGCCGAAGTGCTCGGGCCGCACCGGCACCGGGATCGGGGCGGAGTGCGTCACCGCCTCGGAGCGGTGCTCCGGCTGCTGCGGCTCCGGCTCGACGAACCCGGAGGACTGGGACTCCGGCTCGGCGTGGCGGGCGGCCGGTGCCAGCTCCTCGGCGGCCGACTCGGCGTGGCGGGCGGCGGCTTCCGGCTCGGCGTGGTCCTCGTCGTCCTGGGCCACGGCGTGGCGGTTCGTGGATTCCGGCTCAGGCTCGGCGTGCGCGGACTCGGCGTAGTCGCGGTCAGCGTCCTCGGGCTCGGCAATCCGCTCCATGTAACCGGTGACCGGCTCGGACTCGGCGTAGCCCTCGGTCGCCGACTCCCGGTCGGCGCGGTCCTGCTCCTCAGCCGCAGACCGGGCATAGCCGCGGTCGGCGTCCTCGGGCTCGGCGATCCGGTCCATGTAGCCGGTGACCGGCTCGGACTCGTCCTGCCGGTGCCCGCTGTAGTCCTGTTCCTCAGCTGCGGACCGGGCATAGCCGCGGTCGACATCCTCCGGCTCGGAAATCCGCTCCATGTAGCCGGTGACCGGCTCGGACTCGGCGTAGCCCTCGGTCGCCGACTCCCGGTCGGCGTCGTGGGGCTCCTCGTGGTCCTCCGCCGATTCGCGACCGGCTTGCCGCCGCTCCTCGTCCTGCGCGGACTCGGTGAAGCTGTGCTCCCCGTCGAGCGCGTCATCCGGCTCGACCTCGGCGTGCTCGGGGTCGGCGACCTGCTCCAGGTAGCCCGCCACCGGCTCGGGCTCCTCGGCGGCGCCCGGCTGCTCCTCGGCGCCGTCCGAGTCCGGCTCGTCCACGATCACGGGCAGTTCGCCGGTCCAGCTCGGCTCGTCCTCGGCGGCGGCAGCGGCCCGTGCGGCCACCGCCTCCTCGGCCCTGCGCACCAGGTCGGCGGACACCGGGCCGGTCGTCTCGGCGGCGGCGGCCCGATCCTCCTCGGACAGGTCGTCCACCACGTCGTCGACCAGGTAGCGGTCCTCGTCCCACTCGTCGGCGGGCGCGTAGGCCAACTGGCCCTCGTGGTCGGCCAGCTCCATGTCAGCCGGGTCGATGTCCTCGCGGGCCACCGGGGGCAGGATGCTGGTCGTCTCGGCCGCGGCGGCAACGGGTTCGCCCGCGAGGCGGCTTGCCAGGCCCATCTCGGCCGGGCTCGGGTTGGGGATCCCGGGCGGCTCGGGCTGCTCCTGCTGCTGGGGCAGCAGCCGGGTGACCGGTTCCTCCTGCTCCTCCGGCTCCTCGCGCTCCCACGAGGGCACGGCCGCCACCGGGCGCTGCTCCGGCTCCGGCTCGGTGCGCTCCTGGCGTTCCCAGGAGGGCACCCGCTCGGGCTCCCGCACCGGCTCCTCGACCACGAGGCTGGTGCGCTCAGCAGGGACTTCCGGCGCGGACGCCAGCGCCACGGGCTCGCGCTGGGCCTCGGCGAGCTGCCGCTCCAGCTCGCGCACACGGTTGCGCTGCGGGCGTGTGAACAGCACGGAGTCCAGTACGGCGCCGATCACGAAGGCGAGCAGGCACAACAGCCACACCTGCCCGAACAACCACATCACCGCACTAGCCTCCTGTTGAACTGCTTCGCGGCAGCGTAACCGCCGCGATGCTGCCTGCTCAGGCCAGCTAGACCCTAACGGGTGACACGTTCAGTACGTGCGAGCCACCACGTAGTCGGTGAGGCCTTCCAGCGCCTCACGGGCCGGGCAGGCGGGCAACGCGTCCAGCGCGTCCTTGGCACGGTCGGCGTAGCTGCGCAGGGTGAGCCGGGCCTGCTCCATGCCCGAGGACTCGCGCAGCAGCTTCAGCGCCTCCTCGACCAGGGCGTCCTCGGTGATCGGCCCGGCGAGCAGCTCGCGCAGCCGGTCGCCCTGCGGGTCCTCGTCGGCCAGCGCGTACAGCATCGGCAGGGTGCGCACGCCCTCGCGCAGGTCGGTGCCGGGCGTCTTGCCCGACTCGGCGGCGGGCGAGGCGATGTCGATGATGTCGTCGGAGATCTGGAAGGCGGTGCCGAACGCGTCCCCGTAGGTGGTCAGCGCGTCCACCCCTTCGGGGGTCACCCCGGAGAACATGCCGCCGAAGCGCCCCGCGGTGGCGATCAGCGAACCGGTCTTCTCGTCGATCACCGTCAGGTAGTGCTTGATCGGGTCCTGGCCCTCGGCCGGACCGATCGTCTCGCGCATCTGGCCGGTGACCAGCTGGCTGAACGTCGAGGCCATGATGTGGCCCGCCTCGGTGCCCAGGTCGGCGACCAGCTTGGAGGCGTGCGCGAACAGGTAGTCCCCGGTCAGGATCGCCACCGTGTTGTCCCAGCGGGCGTTCGCGCTGACCGCGCCGCGCCGCATGGTCGCCTCGTCCATCACGTCGTCGTGGTAGAGCGTGGCCAGGTGGATCAGCTCCACCACGGCCGCCGCCTTGATGACGTCCTCGGCGTCCGGGTCGCCGAACTGCGCGGCCAGCAGCGTGAACAGCGGCCGGAAACGCTTGCCCCCGGCAACCACCAGGTGCAGCGAGGTGTCTGTGACGAACTGGAAGTCGCTCTGCACCACCGAGCGCAACAGGTCCTCGACCCTGGTCAGGCCGCCGCGCACCGCGGCAGCGAGCGCGGGATCGGCGAAGTCCAGCCGGACTCCCTGCTCCCCTGCGGGAGGCAAACCCTGGTTCTCCGTCACGGTGGCGTCGTCCCCTACAGCAGTCGGCTGCCGGGCGGCGTTCCCCCAGCAGGACCATCACGTCACCAGCAGCGTAATCGCCGAGCTGTGGATCTCGCCGGGGAGTGGCCAGGAGAACAGCCGGACGACGGATTGATCACCCCCTGAAGTCGTAACGACACGCACCGTCAGATGAGCAGCGCCTTGCGCAGATCCGGTCTGCGCAACAGCTTCAGCGTGCCGGGATCCCGCTCGAAGACGATCTCCGCCCCGGGGCTGGTTGCCTGCCGCAGCATGGACTGGCACACGTCGGCGAAGGGCTGGGTGTGCACGTCCCGCACCACCTCGGCCATCCGCCGGGAGTCCCGCGCCCGCTGGGCCAGGCCCCAGTCCCGCAGCCTGCTGGTGAGCAGGCTCCTGGCCAGCACGCGCCCCCGGTTGAGCACCGGGCGGGACAGCCCGCACACCTCGATGGTGACCCGGCCCTTCTCCGACAGCGGCAGGTACTCGCCGGTGCTCAGCGCGAGCACCATGTGGTCCAGCGGGTCCTCCGCGGACGGGTCGATCAGCAGCGGCTCACCCCGGGCGTCCAGCGGGAACTTGTCGCCCTTGTAGTGGCTGTTGCACAACGAGCAGGTCAGCAGGTGGTTGAGCCAGTCGAAGGTGCGCAGCGGGTTGCGGCTGACCGGCTCGTGGTGGTCCACGCTGGAGCCCTGATTGTCCCCGCAGTACATGCAGCGCTCCAGGCCGGGCGCCATCCTGGCCAGGGTCTCCCGGATCGGCTTGCGCAGAGCCGATCCGCGCCGCCAGCGCTCGCGCGCGAACCTGACCCGCTCGGCGTGCTCGCGGACGGCACCGATCGCGGCGGTCTGCGCCGCCAGCTGCCCCGTGGCCGCGGTGGGCAGCGGCAGCCTGCGGATCCTGATCACTCGCCGGTGATCCGCTCCAGGACGAGCCGGGCGGTGACCTCGTCCACCCGAGCCGAGGGCGAGCTGGTCAGCAGCCCGGTCAGCTCGCGGTAGCGCCGCACCTGCTCCTCGTCCGCCCTGCCCGAGACCACCTCGATCTCCAGCCTGGTCAACTCCCTGCGCAGCAGCTGCGCCCGGTCCGAGTAGCCGCTCCGCAGGCCGAACAGCTCCGACAGCACGGCGTCGTCCGCGCTGCCGTAGACGACCCGGCCGTACAGCTGCTCGTCCGCCACGTGCGGCGGTACGTCCTCGTCTGGCCCAGGCAGCCTGATCAGCCCGCCGGGGTCGGCCGCCTGGCAGACGTAGGGGCTGTGCGTGCTCACGATGAACTGCACGTTCGGGAAGTGCTCGGTGAGCCAGCCGCCGATCCGCTTCTGCCAGGACACGTGCAGGTGCGCGCCGACCTCGTCGATCAGCACCACCCCGGGGGCGGTGATCCGCGCGCCCTCGGTGGGCAGCTCGCCGAACGCCTCGTGCACCTGCCTGATCAGGTCCACCACCAGGGCCGCGACCGTCCGGTAGCCCTCGCTCATCTCGCGCAGCGCGAACCGCTGCCCGCCCCGGGTCACCCACAGGCCCGCCGAGTCGACCCGGTCGACCTCGTAGCCATCCGGCAGCAGGCCGTCCCCGAGCACGCGCAGCGCCGTGGCCATCAGCCGCGCCGAACCGCCGTGCGACTCCAGGGACCGCAGGTACTGGAAGACCAGCCACTCCACGCCCTCGACGAGAGTCGCCTCCTCGTCGAACAAGGTGGCCAGCGCACCGATCGTCGCCGGGTGCCGCAGCGGTTTGCCCACCAGCCGCCGGAACGGGCCGTAGCCCGCGCACAGCCAGCCCTGCGGCTCGTCCCGCCACGGCCCCGCGCTCGCCAGCACCGAGGGCTCGCCGGTCGGGCCCATCTCCTCGTCCCAGGACATCCGCGCCCGGACACCCGGCAGGTCCGCGCCCACCTGCTCGCTGAACTGATCGGCCACCGGATCCCGCACCAGGTCGACCGTGCACTCGCCGCGCTCCGCCCCGCGGGTGAGCCAGCCGTCATGCGAGTGCAGTCGCAGCGCGGCACGCTCCCCGCGGACCGCCAGCGCCACCGCCCGCAACAGGGTCGTCTTGCCCGAACCGTTGTCGCCCGCGAGCACCGTCCACCCGGCGTGCGTGCCGTCCGGCCGCGTGAGGGTCAGGTCCACCTCCCGCGCGCCGGTGAATCCCCGGATGTCGCGCACCCGCACCCTGGCGACGTACATGTGTCGACCCTAGTCGCGGACCCGCGGGGTGTCAGTCCGACATGAAGGTGCCCTTCGCGGCGTTGAACGCCGTGAAGGGCACCTTCAGGACACGCGGGGTGGGACCAGGGCTCAGGACAGGAAGCCGCCGGAGCTGGCCCAGTTGAGGACGAAGCCGGGCAGCACACCCAGCAACAGGGTCACGAAGGTGCCCAGGGTGATGGCCACCGTGGTGAACGCGCCGGGCACGCTGACGGTCGGACCGTCCTCGGCAGGCTCGCTGAAGTACATCAGCACCACCACGCGCAGGTAGAAGAACGCGGCCACGGCGCTGAAGACCAGCGCGATGACCACCAGCGGGGCCATGCCGTCGCGCAGGGCGGCGGAGAACACCACGAACTTGCCGATGAACCCGCTGGTGAGCGGGATACCGGCGAGCGCGAGCAGCAGGAAGGTGAAGACACCGGCCAGCAGCGGCGAACGCTTGGCCAGACCGGCCCACTGGGACAGGTCGGTGGCCTCGCCGCTGCCGGAACGGACCAGGCTGATCACGCCGAAGGAGGCGATCGTGGTGAAGCCGTAGGCCAGCAGGTAGAACAGCGTGGAGGACAGCCCGTCGGTGTTCATCGCGATGGCGCCGACGAGCAGGAACCCGGCGTGCGCCACCGAGGAGTAGGCGATCATGCGCTTCACGTCGGTCTGGGTCAGGCCGAAGATCGCGCCGATGGCCATGGAGGCGATGGCCACGCCCCACAGCACCCCGCGCCACTCCCACTGGGTGGACTGGAAGGCCACGGTGAGCACGCGCAGGATGCCGCCGAACGCCGCGACCTTGGTGCAGGCGGCCATGAACGCGGTGACCGAGGTCGGGGCGCCCTGGTACACGTCGGGGGTCCAGGTGTGGAACGGACCGACCGAGCCCTTGAACAGCAGGCCGACCACGAGCAGCCCGAGCCCGCCGAACAGCAGGGTGTCGGAGCGGTCGGTGCCCACGGCGGCGGTGGCGATGTCGGCCAGCTTGACCGAACCGGCGTAGCCGTAGAGCAGCGCGAGGCCGTACAGGAAGAAGGCCGAGGCGAACGCGCCGAGCAGGAAGTACTTGACGGCGGCTTCCTGGGAGATCAGACGGCGCTTCCGAGCGAGGCCGCACATCAGGTACAGCGGGAGGCTGAGCACCTCCAGCGCGATGAACATGGTGAGCAGGTTGTTCGCCGCGCAGAACACCATCATGCCGCCGAGGGCGAACAGGAACAGCGGGAACACCTCGGTCTGCATGTCACCGCCGACGGTGCGGTCGGCGATCAGCAGCAGCGCGAGCACGCCCAGCGCCAGCAGGGTGCCCCAGAGGAACAGCGCGGGCTTGTCCACGGACACGGCACCGGCCAGGGTGGTCACCCCGGTCTTGCCGGTGGGCCCGCCCGCGGCGTCGTTGGAGCTGATGAAGGCAGCCAGCGAGGCCCCGGCCAGCACGATCGCCGCGGCGGCCACGCCGATCTGCAGGCCCCAGCGGCGTTCCTTGGCTACGAACGCCTCGACCAGCACGCTCAGGCAGGCGAAGCCCAGCACGATGAGCACCGGTGCGATCGCCCCGTAGGCGATGTCCGGGGCGTTGACCTGTTGCTGGGCCTGCGCGAGGAATTGTTCTTGCACGTCACTTGCCTTCCTGCGCGGCGGCCGGAACGGCCGCCCCCACCGAGGTCAGTGTCGCCGTGACCGACGGGTTGACCACGTCGAGCACCGGCTTGGGGTACACGCCCAGCAGCACGATCAACGCCACCAGCGGGGCGAGCACCGCGATCTCCCTGCCGGACAGGTCCAGCACCTTGGCCTTCTCCGGGTCGGTGGCCGAACCGGGGCCACCGGAGATGCCCACGAGCGCGGTGCCGCGCACCGGGCCCTGCATGATCCGCTGGTACAGCCACAGCACGTACAGCGCGGCCAGGATCATGCCGATCGTGGCGAGCACCGCGGCTACCGGCTGGGTCGGGAAGGACCCCAGCAGCACCAGGAACTCGCTGACGAAGGAGTTGGTGCCCGGCAGCGAGAGCGTGGACAGACCGGCGATCAGGAACATGCCGCCCAGCAACGGGGTCAGCTTGGCCATGCCGCCGTAGTCGGCGATCGAGGTGGAGCCGCCGCGCGCGATCACCATGCCGATCACCAGGATCAGCATGCCGGTGGCCAGGCTGTGGTTGACCATGTACGACACCGCGCCGACCTGTGCCTGCGCGGTGAAGGCGAAGATGCCGATCGCGATGAAGCCGAAGTGCGCGATGGACACGTACGCGATGAACCGCTTGAGGTCGCGCTGACCGGTGGCCAGCAGCGAGCCGTACAGCACACCGAGCACGCCCAGCACCATCACCAGCGGGGCCAGTGCCTTGCTGGCGTCGGGGAACATCGGCAGGTTGTAGCGCAGGAACCCGAAGGTGCCCACCTTGTCCAGTACGCCGACCAGGATCACCGCGATGCCCACGGGCGCCTGCTCGGCGGCGTCGGGCAGCCAGGTGTGCAGCGGCACCAGCGGGGCCTTGATCGCGAAGGCGATGAAGAACCCGAAGAACAGCCAGATCTGCGTCTCCAGCGGGGCGTCGTGCACGACCTGGACCAGCGTGGCCCAGTCGAAGGTGCCCTTGCCCAGCTTGTCGGCGGCCAGCGCGTAGCAGCCGATCGCGGAGGCCAGCATGATCAGGCCGCCGAGGAAGGAGTACAGGAAGAACTTCACCGCCGCGTACTGCCTGCGGGCGCCGCCGTAGCCGCCGATGAGGAAGTACATCGGGATCAGCATGATCTCGAACAGCACGTAGAACAGGAACACGTCGGTGGCCGCGAACACGCCGACCATCAGTGCTTCCTGCACCAGCACCAGGGACAGGAAGCCCGCGGCGCTGCGGCCCTGCGGCAGCTTGTCGGCCCAGCCCGCGAGCACCACGATCGGCACCAGCAGGGCGATCACGCCGATCATGACCAGCGCGATGCCGTCCACGCCGAAGGAGATGTGCACGCCCACCTGGGAGATCCAGTCCACCGAGCTGGCGAACTGGATGCGCGCCCCACCAGGGCTGTACGCGGTGAAGGCCAGCACGGCCAGCACCAGCTCCAGCAGGGTGACGCCCAGGGTGACCCGCTTGGCGAGCAGGTCGTCGTGCTTGAGGAACGCCACCCCGAGGCTGCCCAGCAACGGCAGCAGCAGGAGCGCGAGCAGCAAACCCGTTCCCATCAGGAGAACCTCACCATCAGCAGTGCCGCGACCACGAGGACCGAGCCGCCGAGCATGGTCAGCGCGTAGGAGCGCACGAACCCGGTCTGGGTGCGCCGCAACCGAGAGGACAGGAAGGCCAGCGCACCGGCGATCCCGGTCACCGTGCCGTCCACCGCCTTGTCGTCGGCGATGACCAGGCCCTTCGTCAACGCCTCACCGGGCTTGGCGAACAGCGTCTCGTTCAGCTTGTTGCCGTACAGGTCGGCGCGGGCGGCCCGGACGACCCAGGACACCCGCTCGGGCTTGGTCACCGGCACCGGCTTGCGGCCGACGAACAGCCAGGCCAGGCCCACGCCGACCACCATCAGCCCCAGCGACAGCGCGGTCATGGCGGCCGCGGGCAGCGGCGGGTGGCCCGCCTCCTTCAGCTCACCCAGCGAGGGCTCCAGCCAGTTGGCGAGGAAGTTGCCGTTGGTGAGCAGGAAACCGGCGAACACCGAGCCGACCGCCAGGATGATCATCGGAACGGTCATCACCGCGGGGGACTCGTGCGGGTGGTAGTCCCTGCCGTCGCTGGACTTCAGGTTCTTCCAGCGCTGCTCGCCGAAGAAGGTCATCAGCATCAGCCGGGTCATGTAGAACGCGGTCAGCGCCACACCGAGCATCGCGGCCCCGCCGAACACCCAGCCCCGCCAGCCCTCCTGGCCGAACGCGGCCTCGATGATCGCGTCCTTGGAGTAGAAGCCGGACAGGAACGGGAAGCCGATCAGCGCCAGGTAGCCGAGGCCGAAGGTGGCGAAGGTGATCGGCATCTTCTTGGCAAGGCCGCCGTACTGGCGCATGTCCACCTCGTCGTTCATGCCGTGCATGACCGAACCGGCGCCGAGGAACAGGCCCGCCTTGAAGAAGCCGTGGGTGAGCAGGTGCGTGATGCCCAGCGCGTAGCCCACCGGGCCCAGGCCCACACCCAGGATCATGTAGCCGATCTGGCTGACCGTGGAGTAGGCCAGCACCTTCTTGATGTCGTCGTAGGCGCAGCCGATGACGCACCCGATCAGCAGGGTGACCGTACCGATGATCGTCACGACCAGCCTGCCGTCGGCGGTCAGGTCGTAGATCGGGTTGGACCTGGCGATCAGGTACACACCGGCGGTGACCATGGTCGCCGCGTGGATCAGCGCGGAGACCGGGGTCGGACCCTCCATGGCGTCGGGCAACCAGGCCTGCAACGGGAACTGACCGGACTTGCCGCAGGCGCCCAGCAGCAGGAGCAGGCTGATCGCCAGCACCGTGCCGCCGTCCAGGGTGCCGATCTTGGCGAACACCTCGGTGTACTGCGTGGTGCCGAGGTTCGCCCACATCAGGAAGATCGCCACGGCCAGGCCGACGTCACCGACCCGGTTCATCAGGAATGCCTTCTTCGCGGCGGTGGCCGCGGCCGGCTTGTGCTGCCAGAAGGCGATGAGCAGGTAGGAGGCCAGACCCACGCCCTCCCAGCCGAAGTACAGCGTCACGAACCCGTTGCCCAGCACCAGCAGCAGCATGGCCGCCACGAACAGGTTCAGGTACGCGAAGAACTTGCGGCGGTCGGTGTCGTGCGACATGTAGCCGATCGAGTACACGTGGATCAGCGAGCCAACCCCGGTGATCAGCAGCACGAAGGTCAGCGACAGCGGGTCCAGCCGCAGCCCGAAGTCGATGCTGAGCGAGTCCACCGGGATCCAGGAGAACAGGTGCAGTTCCTGGATCCGGTCCGCGGCCTTGAGCGAGGTCGTGGACAGGAACAGCGTCAGGCCGTACACGAAGGCGAGGATCACCGTCGCGCAGCCGAGCAGGTGCCCCCACTTGTTGGTGGCCTTGCCACCGAGCAGCAGCACGGCGGCGCCGAACAGCGGCAGTGCGAGCAGCAGCCAGGCAGACTGTGCTACCCCGGCCGCCGGGAGAGCCCCTTCGGCGGCCAGCAGAGTGTGCGTCATTCCCGGTGCCCCTCTAGTACTTGAGCAGGTTCGAGTCGTCGACCGAGGCCGAGCGCCGCGTCCGGAAGATGGACATGATGATCGCCAGGCCGACCACGACCTCGGCGGCGGCCACGACCATCACGAAGAAGGCCATCACCTGGCCGTCGAGCTGGCCGTTGACCCGGGCGAAGGTGACCAGGGTCAGGTTCACCGCGTTGAGCATCAGCTCGATGCACATGAACACGACGATGGCGTTGCGGCGCACCAGGACACCGATCGTGCCGATGCTGAACAGCAGTGCCGACAGCAGCAGGTAGTAGGTCGGGGTCATCGCGCGGCCTCCTCACCGGTCAGCGCGTGCGCGTCGGCGGCGTGCCCGGTGCCCGCCACCGAGGCGCGCTCCTCGCCGAACAGCTCGGCGGAGGTGCCCTCGATCAGCTCGGACAGGGACTCGGGCGCCACCGAACCGTCGGGCAGCAGCGCCGGGGTGGCCACCGAGTTGGCCGTGGCGAACACACCGGGGCCGGGCAGCGGGGAGGGCCGGTCGCCCTGGAACCGCTCGATGACCAGTTCCCGCTGGGTCTTGCGGGCCTGCCGCTCCTTGCCCGCGAAGGCCAGCACCATCGCGCCGACCGCCGCGGTGATCAGCAGCGCCGAGGTCAGCTCGAAGGGGAACAGGTAGTCGGTGAACAGCGCGCGGCCGATGTTGGCCACGTTGCCGCCGTTCTGCGCGTTGACCGAGGCCAGTCCCGCGGAGGGCACCTGGTTGAGGGCCCGCACCAGCGCGGCCACCGCGATGCCCGCGAAGCCCAGGCCGAACACCGCGGCGGTCAGCCGCTGACCGCGCAGCACCTCGACCACCGAGTCGGAACTGTCCCTGCCCACCAGCATCAGCACAAACAGGAACAGCATCATGATCGCGCCGGTGTAGACGATGATCTGCACGAACCCCAGGAAGGGCGCCTGCTGGATCATGTAGAGGATGCCCAGGCTGAGCATGGACAGCACCAGCCACAGCGCGGAGTGCACGGCGTTGCGGGCGAACAGCATGCCCAGACCGCCGGCCAGGGCCAGCGGCCCGAGGATCCAGAAGGCGACGGCCTCGCCGGTGGTCACCGGGTCGGCGGCGGGTGCGGCCGGGGCCTGTGCAAGCAAACTCATCAGTGCACTCACTGGGCCACCTCCCCCGCCTTGCGGGCCAGCTCGGGCCCGTTGACGTAGTAGTCCTGCTCGTTCTCGCCCAGCCGCATGGCGTGCGGCGGCTGCTCCATGCCGGGCAGCAGCGGGGCGAGCAGGTCCTCCTTGGTGAAGATCAACCTCTGCCGGTCGTCGTCGGCCAGCTCGTAGAAGTTGGTCATCGTCAGCGAGCGGGTCGGGCAGGCCTCGATGCACAGGCCGCAGCCGATGCAGCGCAGGTAGTTGATCTGGTAGTCGGCGCCGTAGCGCTCACCGGGCGAGAAGCGCGCGTCCTCGGTGTTGTCGCCGCCCTCCACGAAGATCGCGTCGGCGGGGCAGGCCCAGGCGCACAGCTCGCAGCCCACGCACTTCTCCAGCCCGTCCGGGTGCCGGTTGAGCTGGTGGCGCCCGTGGTAGCGGGCCGCGGTGGGCCGGTAGTCCTCCGGGTACTGCTCGGTCACGACCTTCTTGAACATCGTCGAGAAGGTCACGCCGAAGCCCTTGAGGGGATCAAACACCCCCATCGCTGGCCTCCTTGCTGGTGGACGCAGCTACCCCGGAAGGGGTGAGTGCTGTCGGTTCGGGCTCTGCCGCCTGCGCGACCGGGGATCGGCGCTGACGCTTGGGTGCCTTGGGGACCTTCAGGTCCAGCGGGGGCAGCGGGTAGCCACTGCCGGTCACCATGACCCGGTTCGGGTCGGAGGCGGGCTTGCGGTCCGGGATGATCATGACCAGCACCAGGATGGCGAGCACAACGATGCCCACGATGATGCTGACGTTGAGCGTGGTCTGACCACCGGCCTGTAGTGCGCGCACGCAGACCACCAGCACGATCCACACCAGGCTGACCGGGACCAGCACCTTCCAGCCCAGCTTCATGAACTGGTCGTAGCGCATGCGGGGCAGCGTGCCGCGCAGCCACACGAACGCGAACAGCAGCACCATCATCTTGGCGATGAACCACAGCGGACCGAACCAGCCGGAGTTGAGCACCCCGCCGCCGACCTCGGAGAGGAAGAACGGGGCGTGCCAGCCGCCGAGGAACAGCGTGGTGGCGAAGGCCGAGACGGTGACCATGTTGATGTACTCGGCGAGGAAGAACAGCGCGAACTTCAGCGAGCTGTACTCGGTGTGGAAGCCACCGACCAGCTCCGACTCGGCCTCGGCCAGGTCGAAGGGCGCGCGGTTGGTCTCACCGACCATCGACACCAGGTAGATCAGGAAGCTGGGGATCAGCACGATCCCGTACCAGAAGTCCTGCTGGGCGTTGACGATCTCCGCGGTGGACAGCGAGTGCGCGGACAGGATCACCGCCACGATCGACAGGCCCATCGCGATCTCGTAGGAGATCACCTGCGCGGCCGAGCGCAGCGCGCCCAGCAGCGGGTACGGGGAGCCGGAGGACCAGCCGGAGAGCACGATGCCGTAGACCCCGACCGAGGAGCAGGCCAGCACCACCAGCACGCCCACCGGCAGGTCGGCCAACTGGAGCGCGGTGTGTACCCCGAACAGGTCCACCTCCCCGCCCAGCGGCATGACCGCGAAGGCGAGGAAGGCGGGCACGCAGGAGATCACCGGGGCCAGGAAGAACACCCACTTGTCGGCCAGAACCGGCCGGATGTCCTCCTTGAACGCCAGCTTCAGGCCGTCCGCGAGGGACTGCAACAGACCCGCGGGCCCGACCCGGTTGGGGCCGGGGCGGTGCTGCATGCGGGCCACGACCCGGCGTTCGAACCAGATCATGAACAGGGTCATCACGACCAGGAGCACGAAGATCCCGAGCGTCTTGACCACGATCAGCCAGAACGGGTCACCGGCCAGCAGCTGCGCCGTGTCCGGGCGCGGCGCCGAGGCGTGGGCGATCATGAGTTACCTCCGCGAGCTTGCGGGCGCAGCGAGACCGTGGCGCCGTGGCCCGCACCGAGTTCACGGCGCAGCCGGGACACCCCGGAGTTCAGGGGCAGCCACACCACACCGTCGGGCAGGTCGGCGGGCTCCGCGGTCAGCGTCACCGAACCGCGCTCGGTGGCCACGGTGACCTGCTCGCCCGCGACCACGCCGAACTGCTCCGCGGTGGCGGCGGACAGCCGGGCCACCGGGGTGCGGGCGGTACCGGCCAGGTTCGGCTCCTCGTCCTGCAACGAGCCGTTGTCGATGAGCTGGTGCCAGGTCGCCAGCAGCACCCCGTCCTCGCCCGCGCCCGGTGCGGGCGGTGCGGGCACGGCGGGCGGCTCGGCGCGGCGCGTGGACGCCGTGGCGCCAAGCCGCTCCAGGTTCGCCCTGGCCGCGGCCGGGGTCTGCGTGAACAGGTCGGCGTCCATCTCCACCGCGAGCGTGTCCAGCACCCGGCAGTCCGGCAGGGCGCCGGTGCCGTCCAGCGTGGTGCCGAACTCGCGCCGCCTGCCCTCCCAGTTCAGGTAGCTGCCGGACTTCTCCGTGGACGGCGCGATGGGCAGCACCACGTCGGCCCGCTCGGTGACGGCGCTGGGCCGCAGCTCCAGGCTGACCACGAACCCGGCCCGCTCGATCGCGCGCAGGGCCAGCTCCGGGTCGGCCAGGTCGTACGGGTCCACCCCGCCGACCAGCAGGCCGCCCAGCTCACCGGCCGCCGCGGCGCCGAGGATCGCGTCGGTGTCGCGGCCCGGCTCGGCGGACAGCGCGCCCGCCGCCAGGCCCCAGGCCTGCTCGACCTCGGCCCGCGCCGTGCCGTCGGTGACCTGACGGCCGCCGGGCAGCAGGTTCGGCAGCACACCGGCGTCCAGCGCGCCGCGTTCCCCCGCCCTGCGCGGGATCCAGGCCGCCTTGGCACCGGTGCGCTCGGCCAGCCGCAGCACCGAGGAGAACAGGCCCGGCACCTCGGCGGCGCGCTCGCCGACCAGGATCACCGAGCCGCTGCCGGACAGGGCCTCGAACGCCTCGGCCGTACCGGAGTTGAAGAACAGGCCCTCGATCGCGGCGGGCTCGCCACCGGGCACGCAGGGCAGCAGGGTGCCGAAGGTCTTGTCCACCGCGGGCGAGGTCCACTGCCCGAGGTGGAAGACCTTCGTGCGGCCCTTGCGGGCGGCCTTGCGCAGCCGCAGGAAGACGATCGGCGCCTCCTCCTCCGGCTCGAAGGCCACGCACAGCACCGCGGGCGCGGACTCAAGCTGCCGGAAGGTCACGCCCCCGGACTCCGGCGAGGTGCCGACCACGCTGGCGGCCAGGAACTCCAGCTCCTCAGCGGAGTGCGGCCGGGCGCGGAAGTCCACGTCGTTGGTGCGCAGCGCGACGCGGGCGAACTTGCCGTAGGCGTAGGCGTCCTCGACGGTCAGCCGGCCACCGGCCAGCACGCCGACCCCACCGGCCTCGTCACGGGCCTTGGCCAGCCCCTCGGCGGCCACCCGCAGCGCCTCGGTCCACGAGGACTCGCGGAGCTGCCCGCTGTCCGCGTCGCGGACCATCGGCCGCAGCAGCCGGTCGGCGGCCGTGGCGTAGCGGAAGGCGAAACGGCCCTTGTCGCAGATCCACTCCTCGTTGACCTCGGGGTCCTCGCCCGCGAGCTTGCGCATCACCTTGCCGCGCCGCCAGTCCGTGCGCTCGGCACAGCCGGAGGAGCAGTGCTCGCACACGCTCGGCGTGGACACCAGGTCGAACGGCCGGGAGCGGAACCGGTAGGCCGCGCTGGTGAGCGCGCCGACCGGGCAGATCTGGATCGTGTTGCCGGAGAAGTAGCTCTGGAACGGCTTCTCCTGCGCGATGCCGATCTGCTGCTGCGCACCGCGCTCGAGCAGCTCGATGAACGGGTCACCGGCGATCTGGCTGGAGAACCGGGTGCAGCGCTGGCAGAGCACGCAGCGCTCGCGGTCCAGCAGCACCTGGGTGGAGATTGGGATCGGCTTCGGGAAGGTCCGCTTGGTCTCGTGGAACCGGGAGTCCGCGCGGCCGTGCGCCAGCGCCTGGTTCTGCAACGGGCACTCGCCGCCCTTGTCGCAGATCGGGCAGTCCAGCGGGTGGTTGATCAGCAGCAGCTCCATCACGCCCTGCTGCGCCTTGTCGGCCACCGGCGAGGTGTGCTGGGTCTTGACCACCATGCCCTCGGCGACGGTCATCGTGCAGCTGGCCTGGGGCTTGGGCATCGGGCGCCCGCCCATCTCGACCTCGACCAGGCACTGGCGGCAGGCGCCCGCCGGGTCCAGCAGCGGGTGGTCGCAGAACCGCGGGATGACGATGCCCAGCCGCTCGGCCGTGCGGATCAGCAGTTCTCCCTTGGGAGCGACCACTTCCAGGCCGTCGATGGTGAGCTTCACGTGGCCCTCGGGGACCACCAGCTCGGCAGACTTCTCTGGTGCGACAGTCATCAGTGGGCTCCCGCCAGTGCGTGCTTGCCCGTGCTGACCGCGTTGGTCTCGCACAGTGCCAGGAACTCGTCCTTGAAGTACTTGATGCCACTGGTGATCGGGCTGACCGCGCCGTCACCGAGGGCGCAGAACGAGCGGCCGAGCACGTTGTCGCAGATGTCCAGCAGCGTCTCGATGTCGGCGGGGGTGCCCTCACCGCGCACCATGCGCTGCAGGATCTGGGTCAGCCAGTAGGTGCCCTCCCGGCAGGGGGTGCACTTGCCGCAGGACTCGTGCTTGTAGAACTCGGTCCACTTCATGACAGCCCAGGGCACCGACACCGTCTCGTTGAAGATCTGCAACGCGGTGGTGCCCAGCATGGACCCGGCCTCGGCGGCGCCCTCGAAGTCCAGCGGCACGTCCAGGTGCTCGGCCGTGAACAGCGGGGTGGAGGAGCCGCCCGGGGTCCAGAACTTCAGCGGGATGCCGTCCTTCATGCCACCGGCCAGCTCCAGCAGGTCCCGCAGGGTCGTGCCCATCGGGGCCTCGTACTGGCCGGGGTTGGTGACGTGCCCGGACAGCGAGTAGATCTTCGGCCCGGGTGAGCGGTCACGGCCCATGGTGCGGAACCAGTCCGAGCCGCCGTTGACGATGAACGGCACGCTGGCGATGGTCTCCACGTTGTTCACCACGGTCGGCGACTCGTAGAGCCCCGAGGTGGCGGGGAACGGCGGCTTGAGCCTGGGCTGGCCGCGACGGCCCTCCAGGGAGTCCAGCAGCGCCGTCTCCTCCCCGCAGATGTAGGCGCCCGCACCGGCGTGCACCACCACGTCGAGGTCGAAGCCGGAGCCGAGGATGTCCTTGCCCAGGTACCCGGCGGCGTAGGCCTCCTTGACCGCGGCGTTGAGCCTGCGGATGCAGTGCAGCGCCTCACCGCGCACGTAGATCGCGGCGAAGTTCGCACGGATCGCGTACGAGGTGATGATGATGCCCTCGACCAGCGAGTGCGGGTCGGCCATCATCAGCGGGATGTCCTTGCAGGTACCCGGCTCGCCCTCGTCGGCGTTGATCACCAGGTAGTGCGGCTTGCCGTCGCCCTGCGGGATGAAGCCCCACTTCATGCCGGTCGGGAACCCCGCACCGCCACGGCCGCGCAGCCCGGAGTCCTTGCACAGCTGGATGAGCTGGTCCGGGTGGGCCTTGAGCGCCTTACGCAGCGCGGTGTAGCCCTCCAACTGCTCGTAGGTCCCGATCGTCCAGGACCGCGGCGAGAGCCAGCGCTTGGTCAGCACGGGGGTGAGGGGACTCACTTCGTTGGTCATCGTGCGCCCCTCACTTCTTCTCGGGCAGGGCGGGGAACTCGACCGAGTCGGGCTCGCGCGGAGCGGTCCAGCCCTTCTCGTTGGCGATCTTGGCCCCGCGCACGGTCTCGGCCGCCGCCGAAGGACCGTCCACATCGGACTCGTTGTCCTCGAAGAACCCGGCCAGCTGGAGCTCCACCTTGCGGAAGTCGCTCAGCGGGGCACCTCGGGTCGGGGCGGGCTTCTGACCGCTCTGCAGGGCCTTCACCAGTTCCAGCGCGGAACTCGCGGTCTGGTTGTCGTAGTACTCGTAGTTGACCTGCAACACCGGGCCCAGGTCGCAGGCCGCGAGGCACTCGGCGTGCTCCAGGGTGATCGAGCCCGGCTCACCCGGCGTGCCCGAGGTCTCCTCGTGGCCCAGCGGCTTGCCGTCCGAACCCAGGTGCTCGCGCAGCTTCGCGTAGATGTCGTCACCGCCCAGCGCGGCGCACAGCGTGTTGGTGCACACGCTGACCAGGTGCTCGCCGCAGGGCTTGCGCTTGTACATCGTGTAGAACGTGGCGACCGCGCTGACCTCGGCGTTGGACAGGTCCAACTGCTGGGCGCAGAACGCGATGCCCGCCTGGCTCACGTGCCCCTGCACGGACTGCACCAGGTGCAGCATCGGCAGCAGCGCGGACCGGGACCGGGGGTAGCGGGCGATGATCGCCCGCGCCCTGTCCACGGTGTCCTGGCCGAACACCTCGGTCTCGGCGGCCGTCGCGGGCCGCTCGTCGAAGGTCGTCATCGGTCACACCCACCCATCACCGGGTCGATCGAGGCCACCGCGGCGATCACGTCGGCGACCATGCCGCCCTCGCTCATCGGCGGCATCGACTGCAGGTTCACGAAGCTTGGTTCCCGCACGTGCACCCGCATCGGCCTGGTGCCGCCGTCGGAGACCACGTGGTAACCCAGCTCCCCACGCGGGGACTCCACCGGCACGTAGACCTGCCCGGCGGGCACCGCGAAGCCCTCGGTCACCAGCTTGAAGTGGTGGATCAGCGACTCCATGGACTGGCCCATGATCTTGCGGACGTGCTCCAGGGAGTTGCCCATGCCGTCGGCGCCGATGGTCAGCTGCGCGGGCCAGGCGATCTTGGCGTCCTCCACCATGACCGGACCCGGCTCCAGGCGGTCCACGGCCTGCTCGATGATGCGCAGCGACTGGTGGATCTCCTCCAGCCGCAGCAGGTAGCGCGCGAAGCAGTCCGCGTCGGTGGAGGTGGGCACCTCGAACTCGTAGTTCTCGTAGCCCAGGTACGGCTCGGTCTTGCGCAGGTCCCAGGCCAGGCCCGCGGAGCGCAGGATCGGCCCGGTGATGCCCAGCGCCAGGCAGGCGTCCACCGGCAGCACGCCGACGCCCGCCATGCGGTTGCGCCAGATCGGCTGCCCGGTGAGCAGCTTGTCGTAGTCGGGCAGCCGCTTGTGCATGAGCTTGGTGAACTCTCGGACCTTCTGCACCGTGTCGGCGGGCAGGTCCTGGGCGAGCCCGCCCGGCCGGATGTACGCGTGGTTCATCCGCAGACCGGTCAGGTGCTCCAGCAGGTGCAGCACTTCCTCGCGCTCGCGGAACCCGGCGGTCATGCCGGTCAGCGCGCCGAGCTCCATGCCGCCGGTGGCCAGGGCCACCAGGTGCGAGCCGATACGGTTGATCTCCATCAGCAGCACGCGAGCGGTCTGGGCCCGCTGCGGCACGGTGATGCCGAGCAGCTTCTCCACCGACATGCAGTACGCGGCCTCGTTGAACAGCGGGGCCAGGTAGTCCATGCGGGTCACGAAGGTGACGCCCTGGGTCCAGTTCCGGTACTCGACGTTCTTCTCGATACCGGTGTGCAGGTAGCCGATCACCGTGCGGCCCTGGGTGACGGTCTCACCCTCCAGCTCCAGCACCAGCCGCAGCACGCCGTGCGTGGACGGGTGCTGCGGGCCGAGGTTCATCACGATCCGCTCGTTGCCGGCGGCTTCCTCGATGACCTCGTCCCAGTCCCCGCCGGTGACGGTGAAGACCGGGCCCTCGGTGGTCTCCCGCTCGTGGGCATAGGTCTCGTGTTCGGTGCTCATGAGTAGGACCTCCGCTGGTCGGGCGGCGGGATCTCGGCGCCCTTGTACTCGACCGGGATGCCGCCCAGCGGGTAGTCCTTGCGCTGGGGGTGGCCGTCCCAGTCGTCCGGCATGAGGATGCGGGTCAGCGCCGGGTGTCCGTCGTAGACGATCCCGAACATGTCCCACGCCTCGCGCTCGTGCCAGTCCGCGGTCGGGTAGACCGGGACCACGCTGGGGACGTGCGCGTCGTCCACGTCAACGCAGACCTCCAGGCGGATGCGCCGCCGGTAGGTCATCGAGGTCAGGTGGTAGACCGAGTGCAGCCGCTGCGCCACCTCGGCGCCGTAGTCCACACCGGACACCGAGCTGCACAGCTCGAAGCGCAGCGCTTCGTCGTCGCGCAGGATCCTCGCCACCTCGAGCAGGTTCTCCCTGCGCAGGTAGAAGGTGATCTCGCCGCGGTCCACGGAGATCTGCTGCACGGTGTCGGCGGGCAGACCGGCCTCGGCGATCGCGCCGAGCAGTTCGTCGGCCACCTCGTCGAACCAGCCGCCGAAGGGCCGTTCCGAGGGCGGGGCCACGTGTGCGGGCAGCCGCAGGCCGCCGAAGCCCGAGGTGTCACCGGAGCCGTGGATGCCGAACATGCCCTGGCGGGCGCGGCCGGAGACGACCGGTGCCGCACCGTTGGCCGCGGGCTCCAGGCCGGTCTCCGCGCGCTCGGCGCTGGAGTGCTCGGAGCCAGGGGCTGGGGTGGTGGGATTCTCGTCAGTCACGGGTTCAGCTCACTCCCCGGCTTCGATCTGCTTCGCCTGGTGGGCCGCCGCCGGTCCGACCACCAGCGGGCTGGCCGCGGTGCGCGGGTCCCTGGGGCCCTGGAACTTGTCGAGCTTGCCCGCCTTGGCGTAGCGCACGGAGGAGGGCAGCAGCTCGGTGCGGTGGCCGCTCTCTGCGAGCAGCGCGGCGCGCTTGGGGCCGAGCGGCTCGTCCATGATCTTCTGGTGGATCTTGAGGATCGCGTCGATGAGCATCTCGGGGCGCGGCGGGCAGCCGGGCAGGTACATGTCCACCGGCACCACGTGGTCCACGCCCTGCACCACGGCGTAGTTGTTGAACATGCCGCCCGAGGAGGCGCACACGCCCATCGCCAGCACCCAGCGCGGCTCCGGCATCTGGTCGTAGATCTGGCGCAGCACCGGGGCCATCTTGTTGGTCACCCGGCCCGCCACGATCATCAGGTCGGCCTGGCGCGGTGAGGCGCGGAAGACCTCCATGCCGAAGCGCGCCAGGTCGTAGCGCGGCGCACCGGTGGTCATCATCTCGATCGCGCAGCAGGCCAGCCCGAAGGTGGCAGGCCACAGCGAGGACTTGCGGGTCCAGTTGACCAGCTTCTCGACGCTGGCCAGCAGGATGCCGTTGGGGAGCTTCTCCTCAAGGCCCATGGCGCTCTCCCCTAGTTCCAGTCCAGGCCGCCGCGACGCCAGACGTAGGCGTAGGCGAACCCGACGGTTGCGATGAACAGGACGATCTCCACCACGCCGAAGAACCCGAGCTGGTCGGAGGTCACGGCGAACGGGTAGAGGAAGACCATCTCGATGTCGAAGAGGATGAACAGCATCGCCGTCAGGTAGTAGGCGACGGGCATCCTGCCGCCACCCACGATCGGCTGGGGCGAGGGCTCGATGCCGCACTCGTAGGCGTCCAGCTTGGCCTTGTTGTAGCGGCGCGGGCCGACCAGCGGTGCGGCCGCCACCGAGAACACCGCGAATGCGGCGGCCAGCACGAACAACGCCACCAGGGGAACGTAGGGATCCAGTCCCGAAGAGGGGGCTGCGGCCTCGAAGGCTTCGAGCATCAGCACCTTGTCCGTGTCCTTTCCTCTTGCCGCCGACGGGCTCACCGTGCCCGCGCAGGACGCGCGCGAGAGCCGTCGTCGCCGGAGACACTAGGGGTGAGCTTCGCCTCGTTCGAGGTAAGGCAGCCCTAACTTTCCCAGCTCCGACCTGCGGGTTCGCCCTGACACCCGCCGACCGTTACCGCCCCCGGCTTGTGAAATTGTTCACAAGCTTGTGAAGTACTTCACAAGCGAGCCCGAGTGTAAGCCCCCTCCCCCAGGCCGCCCAGAGGCCCCCGCGAGAATCCTTCACGAACGCTCCGGCGATTACTCCGAACGGGTGGGTGCGCTTATTTGGTGCAAACTCGTGCAAGCGCTCCCGCAAATACGTAGGACGCTATTTCGAAAAAACAAATGCCCCCTCGGCCGAGGGGGCATTTGTCCGAACTTACAGGGCTCTCACCAGCGGGAACGTGACCGGAGCCACACTCCGCAACTCTGCGTGATCACCGCCTGGCGAGCGGTGAGCGCGATGTTACCGGCGCGTAAAATCAATGCTCGGGAACACTTCGGAGTGGCCGGGCTCACAATTCCCGACAACGCCGGTGTGATGATCATCTCAGGCCGTCGGCGCCAGCCTGGTGGCCAGGGTGATCACCCGGTCCATCGCGTCCCCGTCCTTCTCGTCGTACAGCCCGGCCAGCAGCTTGAGCACCAGCTTCATCAGCGTGGTCCTCGGCATGCCGTACTTGGTGGCCGTGCGCATGATCACCGGGTTGCCGATGAGCTTGCTGAAGATGTTGCCCAGCCGGTAGTAGCTGCCCAGCTCCTCGCGCAGCCGGGCGGGGTAGGCGTGCAGCGCGTGCTCGCGGGAGGGCCCGGCCGGGCGGGCCAGGGCCTGCACCACGCACTCGGCGGCCAGCCTGGCGGACTGCATGGCGTAGCCGATGCCCTCGCCGTTGAACGGGTTGACCATGCCGCCCGCGTCCCCGACCAGCACCAGCCCGTTGCGGTAGTGCGGCACCCGGTTGAAGCCCATCGGCAGCGCGGCGCCGCCGATCTTGCCGGTGGCGTTGTGCTCGCGGAAGCCCCACTCCTCGGGCGTGCCGTCCAACCAGGACCGCATCAGCGCGCGGTAGTCGGTGGTGCCGTAGGCCTTGGAGGTGGACAGGATGCCCAGGCCCACGTTGACCGTGCCGTCACCCATGCCGAAGATCCAGCCGTAACCGGGCAGCAGCACCGGGTTAGCCGGGTCCGTGCGGTCCCACAGCTCCAGGTGCGACTCCAGGTAGTCGTCCTTGGTGCGCGGGCTGGTGTAGTAGCGGCGCACCGCCACCCCCATCGGCCGGTCCTCGCGCTTCTCGATGCCCACCGACAGCGCCAGCCGCGCCGACACCCCGTCGCAGGCCAGCACCAGCGGCGCCCGGTAGCTGACCGGGGTCTTCTCCGGGCCGACCTTGGCCGTCACGCCGACCACCCGGCCGGTGCGCTCGTCGGTGATGCCGCCGGTGACCGCGGTGCCCTCCAGCAGCCGGGCCCCCGCCCGCTGGGCGTTGCGGGCCAGCAGGTCGTCGAAGTCCTGGCGGGGTCGCACCACGCCGTAGGGCGGGAAGCTGGCCAGCTCCGGCCAGTCCAGCTCCAGGGTGATGCCGCCGCCCACCACCCGCAGGCCGCGGTTGTGCAGCCAGCCGGCCTCCTCGCGGGTGTCGATGCCCAGGTCGATCAGCTGCTTGACCCCACGCGGGGTCAGCCCGTCACCACAGACCTTCTCGCGCGGGAAGTTCGACTTCTCCAGCAGCAGCACGTCCAGCCCGGCCCGTGCCAGGTAGGTGGCGGCGGTGGACCCGGCGGGGCCGGCACCGACCACGATCACCTCGGCGTCTTCGCCTGCCCGACGTCGGCTGGGCGTGGTCATGCGCGCTCCCTTGTGAATTCGTTCACTAACCTCGCATCGAGTCTAACGGTGCTCTTCGGAGGCGCCGGACGTGTCGCGGCGTGCGGTAGGACTTGCGGCTGCCCGACCCTGGACTGGGCGGGGCCGTGCTGCGCGGCGGGGACTTCACCGACGCCGACCTCGGCGAGGGCAACGTGTCCTTCGCGGGCACCGAGTTCGCCGCCGGCATGGTCACGTTCACCCGGGTCGGGTTCAGCAAGAGCAAGGTGGACTTCAGCGAGGTCAAGTTCAGCGGGGGCGCCGCCGACTTCACCGAGGCGGAGCTCAGCGGGGGTCTGATCACCTTCGCCAGGGCCTCGTTCGCCGACAGCACCCTGGACCTGCGCCTGGCCCGGTCCACCGCAGAGGGCGTCGACCTGCGCGATTCCTCGTTCACGCGTGGTCACCTGCTGCTGCCCTGAGCCGGTCGGCCAGTGCCCGCACGTGCTCGCGCAGTTCCTGCGGGTGCTCGATCTCGAACGGCCGGTCCAGCCAGGCGATCGCGGCGGCGACCCAGTCCAGCCGTTCGGCCCACAGCCGGACGCGGACCCAGCCGTCGGGGAGTTCGGCCACGGTGGCGATCCCGGCCGGCAGCCGTAGCCCCACGTGCTCGGCCGTGCACCGCACCCGCACCGACACCTCGTGCGCGTAGCGGGCCTGGGCCAGCCCGGACAGCACCTGGGCGCTGGGGTCGAACCCGGAGGGCACGTCGAACTCCCCCTGCCGCACCGCCGCGGACTCGATCCGGTCCAGCCGGAACGTGCGCACCTCGCCGCTGGCCGAGTCGGCACCGGTCACGTACCAGCGGCCGGAGTGGGCGACGATCCCGTACGGGTGCACGGTGCGCTCGCTGCGGCGCCCACCCCACGCGGTGTACCGCAGGTCGACCGGCTGGCGGTGCCGCGCCGCCTCCGCCAACGTCAGCAGGACCTCGGTCTCCGCGGTGACCACCGGACGGGCCCGCACGGTGAAGTCCGCGGTGGCCAGCAGCGCGTCCAGCCTGCGGCCCAGCGCCTCGGGCAGCACCCGCCGCACCTTGCCGGTGGCGCTCTCCACGGCCGCGGCGGAGGTGGTCACCAGCCCGGCCCGCCGCCCCGCGACCAGGCCGAGCAGCACCGCCAGCGCCTCGTCGCCGGTGAGCATCAGCGGGGGCATCCGGAAGCCGGGGGCCAACCGGTAGCCGCCGTACCGGCCGCGCACCGCCCGCACGGGGACGTCCAGGTCGACCAGGTGGTCGAGGTAGCGCCGGACGGTCCGCTCGTGCACGCCGAGCCGGTCGGACAGTTCGGCGAGGGTGCGGGTGCCACCGGACTGGAGGATCTCCAGCAGTGCGAGCACGCGGGCGGTCGGTCGGGACATGTCCGGAATTCCCTCTCCGATACCGGGCGGATTGTGTCCAGTATTGCTCCTAGCGTCCTGCTCGTGCCGGAAAACCGGCCTCCCACGACGAAGGACGACAGATGACGAAGCTCGCAGGCGCCACCGCCCTGGTCACCGGCGCCACCAGCGGTATCGGTCGGGCGGTGGCCACCTCGCTGGCCCAACGCGGCGCCCACGTGCTCGTGCACGGACGAGACCGGGACCGGGGTGACGCGGTCGTGGCCGAGATCCGCTCGACGGGCGGCAAGGCCGACTTCCTCCAGGCCGATCTCGGGGACGCCGGATCGGTGCGGGAACTGGCCCGCCGCGCGGTGGAGCTCGGTGACGGGCACGTCGATGTCCTGGTCAACAACGCGGGCCTGATGGTCCCCGGCGGCCCCACCGCCCAGACCACCGCCGAGGACATCGATCTGGTGCACGCCGTCAACGTCCGGGCACCGTTCCTGCTGGTCGCCGACCTGGCTCCCGCGATGGCCGAGCGCGGCCACGGGTCGGTCGTCAACGTGCTGACGACCGCTTCCCGGCTCGGGGTAGCCGGGATGGCGCTCTACGGGGCGAGCAAGGCGGCGCTGGGCCTGCTGACCAAGTCCTGGGCGGCCGAGTTCGGGCCCATGGGCGTGCGGGTCAACGCGGTCAGCCCAGGACCCACCCGCACCGAGGGCACGGCGCAGTTCGGCGACGGGCTGGACCAGCTCGCCGCGCTGGCTCCCGCCGGGCGAACGGCCGCGCCCGAGGAGATCGCCGCCGCCATCACCTACCTGGCCAGCGAGGACGCGTCCTTCGTGCAGGGCGCGATCCTCGACGTGGACGGGGGCCGCACCGCCGTGTGAGCGGGGCTCGTGCGCCCGAGGGCGGGACTCGCCGGCCTGTGGGCGGGACTCGCGGTCAGGGTTTGGTGGCGCGGTGGATCGCGGCCACCCCGCCGGTCAGGTTCATCCAGGCCACGTCGGTCCACCCGGCCTGCTCGATGAGCTCGCCCAGGGTGCGCTGGTCGTGCCAGTCCCGGATCGACTCGGCCAGGTAGGCGTAGGCCTCGGGGTTGGAGGCCACCGGCCGCGCGATCGCGGGCAGGATGCGCAGCGCCACGTTGCGGTACAGCTCACGCAGCGGCTTCCAGCTGGGCTTGGACAGCTCGCAGATGACCAGCCGCCCACCGGGCCGCACGACCCGGGCCATCTCACTCAGGGCGGCCACCGTGCCCTGGAAGTTGCGCAGGCCGAAGGACACCGTGGCGGCGTCGAAGGACTCGTCGGCGAAGGGCAGGTGCAGGGCGTCGGCGGCGACCTTGGGCACCTCGCGGCGCGCACCGCTGCGCAGCATGCCCAGCGAGAAGTCGGCGGCCACGCACCAGGCACCGGAGCTGGCGAACTCCACCGTGGACACCGCGGTGCCCGCGGCCAGGTCGAGGATCCGCTCACCGGGCCGGGTGTCCAGCGCCCGGCGGGTCCACTCGCGCCACCGCCGGTCGAAGCCCAGGGTCATGACCGAGTTCGTGCGGTCGTAGCCCTTGGCCACGCCGTCGAACATCTCGGCGACCTCACGCGGGTTCTTGTCCAAGCCGGCTCGCGACATGGGGGCAGCCTATGCCGCTACACCCGGTCACATGCGCAGGGCGGACATCATCCCGGTCACGGCCGACCCCCAGGGGAACTCCTCGGCCCTGGCCCGCGCGGCCGCCCTGCGCTGGGGTTCCGGGTCGGCCAGCAGCTCGGACACGGCCGTGGCGAAGGCGGGCGCGTGGTCGTCCACGGCGGCGCCGCACCCCGGCGCGACGATCTCCCGCAGCGCCGAGGAGGCCGACACCACCACCGGCGTGCCCGAGGCCAGCGCCTCCAGCGCGGCCAGGCCGAAGGTCTCGTGCGGCCCCGGCGCCAGCGACACGTCCGCGGAGGCCAGCAGGGTCGCCACCTGGGCGCGGGACTGCACGAAGCCCAGGAAGGTCACCGGCAGGCGGCCCGCCCTGCGCTCCAGCGCCTCCCGGCGCGGGCCGTCACCGGCCACGACCAGCCGCACCCGGTGACCCTCCTCGTGCAGCCGCGCGACCGTGTCCACACTGCGCTCGACGTGCTTCTCCGGGGAGAGCCGCCCGCAGTGCACCACCAGCGTGTGCGCGCCCCGGGCCAGGTCGGCGCGCAGTCCCCGGTCACGGCGTCGCGGGGTGAACTCGCGCAGGTCGACCCCCAGCGGCACGCGGCGCACGTTGGTCGCACCGATCCGGTCGAACTCCTCGCGGGCGAAGCTCGTCGTGCACACCACCGTGTCGTAGCTGGCGGCCATCCTGGCGTTGGCCCAGTCGGCGACCCGCTCCGCGGTGGCCCCCGGCAGCAGGAACTGCCGCAGCAGCCGGTCCAGCCGCTCGTGCGAGATCACCACGCTGGGCACCCCGTGCCGGGACGCCCAGTGACCCATGCCGCGCAGGGTGAGCCGGTCGGAGACCTCCAGCCGGTCCGGGCGCACCTGCTCCAGCAGGGCGCGGACCCGCCACGGGTCCACCGCCCGGTAGCCGCCCGTGCCCGGGATCACCGGCGCGGGCAGCGTGATCCGGCGCACCCCGGTGGGCAGCAGCTCGCTGGCGGCGCGCCTGCCCGGGACGAGCAGCACGACCTCGTGCCCGGCCCGCGCGTAGCCCGCGCCGAGGTGGTGCAGGGCCGTGCGCAGGCCGCCCGACCGGGGGCCGTAGAAGTTCGCCAGCTGGACTACGCGCACCTCAGCTCCGGCTGGTCGAGGACCTCGGCGTAGTGGCCGATCAGCTCCTCGCACACCACCGGCCACGTCCTGGCCAGCACGGATCGGCGGGCAGCCACCCCCATGGCGGCCCGCGTGGTCTTGTCCCGCAGGTCCAGCACGGACTGCCGCAGCGCCTCGGTGAAGCGCTCGGTGGGCCAGGGCGGCAGCAGGAACCCGGTACGCCCGTGGTCGATCAGGTCGGTGGGACCACCGGCCTCGGGCGCCAGCGCGGGCACGCCGGAGGCCAGCGCCTCCTGCACGGTCTGGCAGAACGTCTCGTGCGGGCCGGTGTGCGCGAACACGTCCAGGCTGGCGTAGACCCTGGCCAGTTCCTCACCGGTGCGCATGCCCAGGAACGCCGCGTCCGGCAGCTGCTCACGCAGCGCCTGCTCCTCCGGGCCCGCGCCGACCACGACGACCCGCACCCCGGGCAGGTCGGCCAGCGCGCCGAGCCGGTCCACCCGCTTCTCCGGCGCGAGCCTGCCCACGAAGCCGACCAGCAGCTCCCCATTGGGGGCCAGCTCGGCCCGCAGCGCCTCGTCCCGCTTGCGCGGGTGGAAGCGCTCGACGTCCACCCCGCGGCCCCAGCGGTGCACGCGGGGCACGCCTCGCTCGATCAGCTCGCGCACCGCCCAGGTGGAGGGCGCCAGCGTGCGGTCGGCCAGGGTGTGCAGGCGGCGCATCCAGCGCCAGGCGGTCCGCGCGCCCAGGCCGAGGCCGTAGGAGCTGGCGAACCCGGCCACGTCGGTCTGGTACACGGCCACGGTCGGCATGCCCAGCTTGCGGGCCGCCGACAGCCCGCGCGCGCCGAGCACGAACGGGGAGGCCAGGTGCACCACGTCGGGGCGGAACTCGGTGAGCGCGGTCAGCACCCGCCGGGTGGGCAGGCCGACCGGCAGCGAGGTGACGAACGGGAAGTCCACCGCGGGCACGCGGACCACCGGGGTGTCCTCGTGCCGGTCGGGGCCGCCCATGCCGGGCGCGACGACCATGGCGGGGAAACCGTGCCGACGCAGGTGCGCCAGCACCTGGATGACCGAGTTGGTCACCCCGTTGACCTGCGGCAGGAAGCTCTCGGTGACGATCGCGACGCGCACCGACCCAGCGTGCGCCGCCCCCACGTCTCGCACGTGACGGATCGGGGAACGGTGACCGAACACCTCCGGTCGGGGATACCGCCGGGGCACGCCCGCCCGCAGACTTGATCTGGTGATCCCCGTGATGTCACCTCTGCGTCGTACGACGGACACCGATCGCGTTCACGCTCGGATGGCGTGACCGTCTTGCCCTCCCGCTCGATCCAGCCGGTGGATCCCGGCCTGCTCTCCAGAGCCCTGGAGGTCGCAGGCAGGCTGGCCAACGACGCCTCTGATGTGATCACGGCGACCGCGGGACGTGGGGTGCGCCCGGAGGTCAAGGACTCGCCCTTCGACTGGGTCACCGACACCGACCGCACGCTGGAGCGGCACACCCGCCGCGTGCTGGCCACGGAGTTCCCCGGCATACCGGTGCTCGGCGACGCCTTCGGCGCCGACGAGGGCGCCGCGCAGGCCCAGTACCGCTGGGTGGTGGACCCGGTGGACGGCACGACCAACTACGTGGCGGGCATCCCCTGGTGCGCGTACAGCCTCGCCCTGCTCGACGAGCACGGGCCCGTGGTGGGCGTGGTCGCCGACCCGTACCGGGCGCAGATCTACGCCGCCGCCAGGGGACGCGGGACCCGGGCGAACGGGACCCCGGTGAAGCTGGTGGACAAGGGCGAGGTCGCGGGCGCCGTGATGTGCACGGAGTGGACCAAGACCGGTCCGTGGCCCGGCATGGACCGGTTCATCGCGCGGGCGGCGCGGGCGCGGACCGGGGTGCGGGTGCTGGGTTCGGCGGCGCTGTCCGTGGCGCAGGTGGCGCTGGGCCACGCCGCCGCGGCCGTGCTGCACAGCTACCACGTGTGGGACGTGGCCGGTGCGGTCGCGCTGGCGGTGGAGTCCGGGGCCGTGGTGCTGGACCGGCGGGGCGAGGGCTCGCCGCTGCCGGTGGACGGCCTGCTGGTCGCCGCACCCAGCGTGGCCGAGGAGGTCCTCACCTGGTGGCAGGAGTCGGCCCAGTAGGTGTCGGCCTGCGCAGCCACCAGATCAGCCCGGCGGCGATCGCCCAGGTGATGGCCAGGATCATGCCGACCGGCAGGAACGTCAGCGTGTAGGTGCGCCCGGCAACGCGAACCAGCGCGTCGGGGTGCAGGGAGTCGTACTCGACCCGGACGAGCTGCCCCGCGGACAGGCCCTGCGGGTAGAGCACCCCGTCGATCGGGATGTGCACGGCCCCGTCTGGAGTGTTGAACCTCACCACGGTCCGGTCGAAGGCGGTGGAGAGCACCTCGGCGGTCTGCACCCCGGGCCTGCTCTCGATCCACTTGTCGTCGCGCCAGGCGCCAACCACCAGCAGCAGCCCGATCAGGGTGATCAGCAGGGCGATGACGACCACCGCGATCAGCCAACGTCGGCGGTTCACCGGCAGGGTGTCCAGGCCGAACCGCGCCCAGCGGGTGGGTACGGGCGGCTCGGTCGAGCCGGGCCGCTCGACGTGCTCCACCAGTGCTGCGTTCTCCACCACAACGCCCGAGTCTAGGCCCGCGCCAAGCGGCGGGTCTCAGGATCGCCGCTCTACCCTCGAACCGTGACGACGGTCCACACACCCCAGCCCACCACCTTGCGTGCGCACACCAGGGTCGTCGCCTCCGACGACGAACTGCTGCGCCTGCTGCCCGGTTCCGCGGGCGCGCTGGCCTGGGTGATGCGCGGTGAGGGCCTGGTCGGTTGGGGTGAGGCGGCCCGGTTCGAGCCCGCCGGGCCCCGGCGTTTCGAGCTGGCCGACCAGTGGTGGCGGGAGTTCGCCGAGTCCGTGACCTGCACCGACGAGGTGCGGCTGCCCGGCACCGGGCCGGTGGCCTTCGTCAGCCTGGCCTTCGCCGACGAGCCGGGTAGTTCGGTGCTCGTGGTGCCCGAGGTGATCGTCGGTCGCCGGGGCGGCGTGACCTGGGTCACCGAGATCGGGCAGCCCAGCGGCGGGGCGTTCCAGAGCGTGCAGCCGGTGCGGCGGCCCGAGGTCGTGCGCTACTCCGAGGGCGAACTGGCGGTCACCGGCTACCGGCGGGCCGTGGCCGAGGCCGTGCGCCGGATGCGGTCCGGCGAGCTGGCGAAGGTGGTGCTCGCGCACGACCTGGTCGCCACCGCCGACGTCGAGGTCGATGCCCGGTTCCTGCTGCACGGCCTGGCCCAGCGCTACCCGAGCTGCTGGGTGTTCTCAGTGGACGGTCTGGTCGGCGCGACCCCGGAGATGCTGTTGCGCAGACAGGACTCCGCGGTGTTCTCGCGGGTGCTCGCGGGCACCATGTGGCCGCGTCCCGGCGTGACCGCCGAGGAGCTGGCCGCCGAACTGCTCGGCTCGGCGAAGAACCGCGCGGAGCACGAGTTCGCCATCCGCTCGATGGTCGAGTCGCTGGCCCCGCACTGCTGCTCGATGACCGTCTCCCCGCAGCCCTACGTGCTGCGCCTGCCCAACGTGGTGCACCTGGCCAGCGACGTGACCGGTGCCCTCGCCGAGGACGCCTCGCTGCTGAGACTGGCCGCCGCCGTGCACCCCACCGCCGCGGTGGGCGGCACGCCGCGGGCCGCCGCCGTGGCCGCGATCGGCGAGTTGGAGGGCATGGACCGCGGGCGCTACGCGGGACCGGTCGGCTGGGTGGACGCCAACGGGGACGGGGAGGTCGGCATCGCGCTGCGCTGCGCCCAGGTGTCCGGGCGCACGGTGCGCCTGTTCGCCGGGGGCGGCATGGTGCCCGACTCCGATCCGGACACCGAGGTGGCCGAGGCCGCCGCGAAGATGATCCCGATCCGGGACGCGCTCGAAGGCGTCGACCACTGACCTGACATGTCTCGAAGGTGCCCTTCACGACGTTGGGCGTCGTGAAGGGCACCTTCGGGGCGTCGGTCAGTGCTGTGAGGCGAGGATCTCGTGGGTGCGGTCCAGCACGGCCACCGACTTGGGCACGGTCACGGTGTGCGCGGCGAAGGACCGCGCGGCGGACTTGGCGGCCACAACCGGGCGGCCCTTGGTGAACAGCCACTCGCTGAGCAGGCCGTACACCGGCTTGCCGGAGACCTTCTCGGCCAGCGCGATGAACTGCTCGTTGGTGGCGTTGCCATAGCGCTGCTGGGCGGTCCAGGTGCGGATGATCTCGAAGAACTTGTCGTCACCGACGGCAAGCCGCAACTGGTGCAGGGCCATGGCCCCACGGTTGTAGACGGCGAAGCTGTTGAACTGGCCGTCCGGGCCGGGGTCGCCGGTGGGGATCTGCCAGGACGGGTCGCTGGCGGGCTTGGAGTTGTAGTAGTAGTCGAACAGCTCCTGGGCGGTGCCCTCGCCCTTGGCCTCCGACCACAGCCACTCGGCGTAGCTGGCGAAACCCTCGTTCAGCCAGATGTTGCGCCAGTTCGCCACCGACACCGAGTCACCGAACCACTGGTGCGCGTTCTCGTGCACGACCACCGAGGTGTTCGAGCCGCCCGCGAAGAACTTCGGGCTGTAGACCGGACGGGTCTGGTCCTCCAGCGCGAAGCCGATCCCGGTCGCGGGCACCACCCCGCCCTGCGCCTCGAAGGGGTAGGGCCCGAACAGCTTGGACTCCCAGTCCAGGATCTCCGGGGTCCGCTCCAGGCTGGCCGCGGCGGCATCGGTGCTGGCGCCGAGGTCCTTGTGGTATGCGGTGATCACCGGCTGGCCGTTGGGCGCGGTCGAGCTGCGGATGTCGTAGTGACCGATCGTCAGGAAGGTCAGGTACGTGGCCTGCGGCTTGGTGCTGCGCCAGTTCCACCTGGTCCAGCCCGCCTTGCTGGACTTGCTGGCGAGCACCCCGTTGGAGATCGCCTCGGTGCCGTCGGGCACCGCGATCGACACGTCGTAGGTGGCCTTGTCCAGCGGGTGGTCGTTGGCCGGGTACCAGAACGCGGCGATGTGCGGCTCCTGCACCGCCAGCGCGCCGTCCGGGGTCTTCACCCAGTCCTTCTCGCCCTGGATGGTGACCTCCGAGGGCACACCCGAGTACTCCACGACCACGGTGATCGGCGTGGACTTGGCCAGGGTGGCCGCCGGGGTGATCAGCAGCTTGGCGTCCTTGCTGGTGAACTGCGCGGGGCGGTTGTTCACCAGCACCGACTTCGCGGTCAGGCCGAAGTCGAAGGAGAAACTGGACAGGTCCTGCGTGGTGGTGGCCAGGATCGTCGCCGTGCCCGACAACTGGTCGGCGCCGGGCTGGTACTTGAGTCTCAGGTCATAGTGCTTGACGTCATAGCCGGTGTTGCCGTCGGCCGGGTAGTACGGGTCGCCGAGGGACTGCCCTCCGGCGCTGCCGGTACCCGCCCCGGCCGGTGCCGCGAGCAACACCCCAGCGGCCATCGTCGCCACCGCGACGAGCATCTTCGAACGGAGCGCCACGTTCGCTCGAACCTCCCCATTTCAGGCTTTGGAGCCCCGAACCTAGGAGGTCGCGCTGACCAGGCACTACCCAACGTTAGTAGGGTCCTACGCTGCGAGAAGGGGTTGACAGCTCAGAGCGCGGCGGCCACCTCGGCGCGCAGCCGGGCGTGCAGGTCGCGCAGCAGCGCGCGGTCGGTGCGCACCTCCACGACCCGCAGCCCGGGCGCGGGCACGAGCGCCGCTCGGAAACCCGCCAGGTCGGTGACCGCGGTGTGCGGTACGTGGTACCCGGCGCACAGCGCGGCGAGATCGGCTCCGTGCGGCGTGCCGAAGACCCGTTCGAAGGACCCGGCGTGCTCGGTGGATCCCTGCTCCAGCAAGGAGAAGATGCCGCCACCGTCGTCGTTGACCACCACGACGGTCAGGTTCGCGCGCTGCTCGTGCGGGCCGATCAGCAGGCCGTTCACGTCGTGCAGGAAGGTCAGGTCGCCGAGCAGCGCGTAGCCCGCGCCGAACTCCCCGCCCAGCACGGTGCCCAGCGCCGAGGACACGGTGCCGTCGATACCGGCCAGGCCCCGGTTGCCGAACACGCGCACGTCCTCCCGGTGGCCGCCGACCAGGTCCACGTCGCGGACCGGGTTGGAGGAGCCGAGGAACAGCGCGGAGTTGGCGGGCAGCGCCTCGACCAGTTCGCGCGCGACCCGCAGGCCGCTGGGCCAGGGCTGCGCGGACAGCACCCGGTCCACGGCGGCGCGGGCGGCCGAGTCGGCGGCCTGCCACTCGGCGAGCCAGCCGGGATCGGCGTGCGGGGCGGTCACCCCGGCGTGCAGCGGACCGGAGACGTGCGAGGCGAGGTACTGCGGATCAGTCCACTCAGGACCGTCAGCAGCCACGTGCACCACAGGGGTTTCGCGCAGCAGGCGCTGCACGCCCCGGCTCAGCGTCGGCCTGCCGACGACCACGACGGAGTCCGGACGCAGTCGCCGCGGCAGCGAACCCGTTGACAGCACGGCAGATCCGGCGTTGATCACGGTGGCGCCCGCGGCGGTGGCCGGGGCCCCGCCGAGCGGCTCGGCGATCACCGGCCAGCCCGCCTTGGCGGCCAGCTCCGCGGCGGAGTACGCGGGCTGCCACCGGGTCTCGCCGACCACGACCACGGTGCGCGCGGTCAGGTGACCGGCTTCCTCGCCGGTGTCGCGGGCGAGCGCGAGGGGCGTGGCCGAGGTCCACGCGGCGCCGCCGGGCCTGCCCTCCAGCGACTCGGGCCAGTCCAGGTCGGACTCGGGCACCAGCGGTTCGCGGAACGGCAGGTTCAGGTGCACCGGCCGGTCCACCGGCATGGACCGGCACAGCACGCCGCGCCACACGCCGTTCTGCCCGGCGCGCCGCTCGGCGACCGGGAAGTCCACGGTGGTCACCAGGCTGCCGAACACCCCGTGCTGGGTGGTGGTCTGGTTGGCCCCGGAGCCGACCAACTCGGGCGGCCGGTCGGCGGTGAGCACCACCAGCGGCTCGCCCCCGTGCTGGGCCTCCAGCACGGCGGGGTGCAGGTTCGCCACGGCCGTGCCCGAGGTGCACACCACAGCCGCGTAGCCGTGACGTCGCGCACCCGAGCCAAGGCCCTTGGACAGGCCGAGGGCGAAGAAGGCCGCCGAGCGCTCGTCGATGCGCACGTGCAGCTGGAGTCGACCGGCCACGGCAGCGTCGTGCAGCGCGAAGGCCAGCGGCGCGTTGCGTGACCCTGGGCACAGCACGACGTGCCGCACCTGGTTGCGCACCAGCTCGTCGACGACGACACGGGCCTGCGCGGTGGACGGGTTCACGGGCCTATTGTCCCAGGCGTGGCTGATGACACCGTCTCGGAGCTGTTCGACCCCGTTCGCTGGCGTGCCGTGGAGGGCTTCGACTTCACCGACATCACCTATCACCGCGCCGTGGACCAGGGCACCGTCCGCATCGCGTTCCACCGCCCGGAGGTGCGCAACGCCTTCCGGCCGCACACCGTGGACGAGCTCTACCAGGCGCTGGACCACGCCAGGATGAGCCCGGACGTGGGCTGCGTGCTGCTCACCGGCAACGGACCGTCCCCCCGCGACGGCGGCTGGGCCTTCTGCTCCGGCGGGGACCAGCGCATCCGCGGCCGCGACGGCTACCAGTACGCCTCCGGCGAGACCTCGGACACAGTGGACAAGGCCCGCGCGGGACGCCTGCACATCCTGGAGTGCCAGCGGCTCATCCGGTTCATGCCCAAGGTCGTCATCGCGGTGGTCCCCGGCTGGGCCGCGGGCGGCGGGCACTCCCTGCACGTGGTGGCCGACCTCACACTCGCCTCCGCCGAGCACGCCCGCTTCAAGCAGACCGACGCCGACGTGGGCTCCTTCGACGGCGGCTACGGCTCGGCCTACCTTGCCCGCCAGGTCGGCCAGAAGTTCGCCCGCGAGATCTTCTTCCTCGGCCGCCCCTACACCGCCAAGCAGGCCCACCAGATGGGCATGGTCAACGCCGTGGTGCCGCACGCCGAGCTGGAGGACACGGCGTTGCAGTGGGCCAGGGAGATCAACGGCAAGTCCCCCACCGCCCAGCGCATGCTCAAGTACTCGTTCAACCTCATCGACGACGGCCTGGTCGGCCAGCAGCTGTTCGCCGGGGAGACCACCCGCCTCGCCTACATGACCGACGAGGCGGTGGAGGGCAAGAACGCGTTCCTGGAGAAGCGCGAGCCCGACTGGTCGCCCTTCCCCCACTACTTCTGATGGGGCGCCCACTCCAGCCGCTGCTCATCCCAACGGCCCCGGACGAGGTGCTGGCCCTGCTGCCCGCGCTGCGCTCGGCGCTGGCCGACGAGGGCCCGGCGCTGTTGCCGGTCACCCCGGACGAGTGGCGGCCGCTGATCGCGGCGATGGCCGTGCACGAGCCGGTCGAGGACCGCACCGCGCTGGTGATCGGCACCTCCGGGTCCACCGGCGTGCCCAAGGGCGCCCTGCTGTCCTCGGCCGCCGTGCTGGCGTCGGCGAACGCCACGCACGCGCGGCTGGGCGGTCCCGGCACCTGGCTGCTGGCGATGTCACCCCGCTACATCGGCGGGTTGCAGGTGCTGGTCCGCGCGGCGCTGGCGGGCACCGAACCCGGTGTCGCCGACCTCACCGGTGGCTTCCGGCCGGAGGAGTTCGCCAGGGCCGCCAAGCCCGTGCTGGGGGCGTCGGGGCCGCACTACACGGCCCTGGTGCCCACCCAGCTGAGCCGCCTGCTCGACGCGGGTGGTGCGGGCCTGGACGCGCTGCGCGGCTTCGACGCCGTCGTGCTGGGCGGTGCGGCGGCGCCCGCGGCACTGCTCGACCGCGCGCGCGGCGTAGGGGTGCGGCCGGTGCCCTCGTACGGCATGAGCGAGACCGCAAGCGGTTGCGTCTACGCGGGCGTGCCGCTGGACGGCGTGCGGGTGCGGCTCACCGAGGGCCGCATCGACCTGTCCGGGCCGGTGCTGGCGCACGGCTACCGCAGCGGGGAGGACTCGGCCTTCGTGGACGGCTGGTTCCACACCAGCGATCACGGGAGCTGGACCGGGGACGGGCGGCTGGAGGTGCTGGGCCGCCTGGACGACCTGATCAACACCGGCGGGGTGAAGGTGCCCCCGGTGCTGGTCGAGCGGGCGCTGGCGGCGGTACCCGGGGTGGCCCAGGTGTGCGTCGTTGGCGTACCCGATCCCGAGTGGGGGCAGACCGTGGCCGCGGCCGTCGTGGCCGCGGACCCGGCGAACCCGCCTGCCCAGCCCGAGCTGCGCGGCGCCGTACGCGAGTCGGTGGGCAGGGCCGCCGTGCCCAAGGCGTTCCGGTTCGTGACGGCCCTGCCGCTGCTGGGGCCGGGCAAGGTCGACCGGACGAACGTTCGTGCTTTTTTCGACCGATCGGGTGCAGCCGTTCGGCGGCAGAGCGAGTAATTCACGGGCATAGCTGCGCATCTGGTTGCTAGGTCACGAAACGACCGCTGTGCTGTGCCGTACCTGACGGATGTGCGGAAACCCTGCCGCGGACGGGACCCGTCCGCGCCGCACTCCGTGATCGGAGCGCACAACTATGCGAACGTCCGTGCTATTAGTTGCCGCGACCGCGTTGACCCTGGTCAGCGGCTTACCCGCGATCGCGGCCCCGACGAGTCAGACCTGGGCCGCCGACCTGTCCAGCAGCAACCCGGACAGCAACAACGTGCTGCGCGCCGGTGGCGCGGTGCAGGTCGGCGGGGACGAGGCACACGCCTCCACCGACCGGCTCGGCGACCGGATGGGCATCATGATGTTCGAGCCGCACCAGCTGGCCAGCCCGGCCAACACGGTGTCCGCGACGCTGGACGGCACCGTGCCCGCCGATTCGGAACTGGCCGTGGACGTGCGCGGGCAGCGCGCCGACGGGCAGTGGACGGAGTGGGTGGAGTCCAGCTCGGCCGGTCCCGCCGTGCTGCCGGAGGCCACCGCAACCGTGCAGGTGCGAATGATGATGACCGCGCCGAACGGCACCACCGGCCCGCAGGCCAGGGGCCTGTCGCTCACCGCGACCAGCACCCCGGCGGCGCGGGCCCAGTCGGTGGCCAGGCCGCTGGCCGCACGGTCGTACAAGGTCTACGCGACCCGTGAGGGCCTGGTCGGCGGCACCACCGCGAACGGCCACAAGATCAAGTCGCGGGACCACTTCGTGGCGCTGCCCTCGGGGCGGGCGCTCTCGCCCAACGGCAAGACCACCTACTCGGTGAAGGTGTGCGCGGCCAACGGCCGCTGCGAGACCGCCCCGGTGTGGGACGTGGGCCCGTGGAACACCAAGGACGACTACTGGAACCCGAGCTCGACCAGGCAGTCCTGGAAGGACCTCGCCCAGGGCAGGCCGGAGGCGCAGGCGGCTTACCAGAACGGCTACAACGGCGGTAAGGACCAGTTCGGCCGCAAGGTGGCCAACCCGGCGGGCATCGACCTGGCCGACGGCACCTTCTGGGACGGGCTGAAGTTGACCGACAACTCCTGGGTGACCGTCACCTACCTGTGGACCTGATAGCGGGTCGCGATCTGCCGTGACGCAAGATGTCGCCATGGCGACGGTCGCACAGTGGATCGAAGGCGCACGCCCGCGCACCCTGCCCAACGCGATCGCCCCGGTGCTGGTCGGCACCGGGGCGGCCGCCGCACTGGGTGCGTTCGACCCGGTGCGCGCGGCACTGGCCCTGGTCGTGGCGCTGGCGTTGATCGTGGGCGTGAACTTCGCCAACGACTACTCCGACGGGGTGCGCGGCACCGACGACGACCGGGTCGGCCCGCTGCGGCTGGTCGGTTCCGGGGCCGCCGAGCCCAAGCAGGTGCGCACCGCCGCGTTCGCCTGCTTCGGCCTGTCCGCCGTGGCCGGGCTCGCCCTGGTCGCGCTGAGCGGGGTCTGGTGGATGCTCGCCGTGGGCGCCGTGTGCATCGCCGCGGCCTGGTTCTACACCGGCGGCAAGCGCCCCTACGGCTACGCCGGTCTCGGCGAGGTCGCCGTGTTCATCTGCTTCGGGCTCGTCGCCGTGCTCGGCACCCTGTACGTGCAGGCCGGGGAGTTCAGCGGGTACGGCATCGGCTCCGCCGTGGCCGTCGGCTGCTTCTCCGCTGCGGTGCTGGTCGCCAACAACCTGCGGGACATCCCCACCGACCGCGAGTCCGGCAAGCGCACGCTCGCCGTGCTCATCGGTGAGCAGGACACCCGCAACCTCTACCTCGCCCTGATCGTCGTGCCGTTCGTCATCAGCTGTGTCGGCGCCTTCCGCAACGGCCTGCTGCTGCTCGGCCTGCTCGCCCTGCCGCTGCTGATCGTCAGCGCCCGCAAGATGGTCACCGGCGCCAAGGGCAAGGCCCTGATCCCCGTGCTGCGCGACACCGGCCTGGCCATGCTCGCCTGGTCCGTGCTCACCGCCGCCGCACTGGTCCTGGGCGGCACCGGGACCTGATCGGTGCCATGAAAGTGCCGTTGCTGGCGTTGAACGCCAGCAACGGCACTTTCATGGCACCTGGGTCAGGCGTTCCACTCCCCGGTGGCCATGAAGTGGTCCAGGGTCTTGGTGTACGGGCGCAGGTCGAGGCCCTGGGCGGCGACCCAGTCGTCGCTGAAGTAGGTGTGGGCGTAGCGCTCGCCGCCGTCGCACAGCAGGGACACGACGCTGCCGCTGCGCCCGGCGGCGCGCAGCTCGGCGATGACCTCGAAGGCGCCCCACAGGTTGGTGCCGGTCGAGCCGCCGACCTTGCGGCCGAGCAGGTCCTCCACGTACCGGATGGTGGCGATGGAGGCGGCGTCGGGGACCTTGATCATGCGGTCGATGACCTCGCCGACGAAGGAGGGCTCCACCCGGGGGCGGCCGATGCCCTCGATGCGCGAGCCCTTCTCACCGGTGAGCGCGGGGGCGGTGTCCCGCCAGGCGTCGAAGAACACGGAGTGCTCGGGGTCGACCACGGCCAGCCGGGTCTCCAGCCTGCGGTACCGCACGTAGCGGCCGATGGTGGCGCTGGTGCCGCCGGTGCCCGCGCCGACCACGATCCAGTCCGGCTCGGGGTGCGCCTCGGCGGCCATCTGCTCGAAGATCGACTCGGCGATGTTGTTGTTGCCGCGCCAGTCGGTGGCCCGCTCGGCGTGCGTGAACTGGTCCATGAAGTGCCCGCCCAGCTCGGCGGCCAGCCTGCGGGACTCGTCGTAGATGGCGCCGGGCTGGTCCACGAAGTGGCACCGGCCGCCCTGGCGCTCGATCAGCGCGATCTTCTCGCGGCTGGTGGAGCGCGGCATCACGGCGATGAACGGCAGGCCCAGCAGGCGCGCGAAGTACGCCTCCGACACGGCGGTGGACCCGGAGGAGGCCTCGATCACCGGGGTGCCAGCGGTGACCCAGCCGTTGCAGATGGCGTAGAGGAACAGCGAGCGGGCCAGCCGGTGCTTGAGCGAGCCCGTGGGGTGGGTGGACTCGTCCTTGAGGTAGAGGTCGATGCCCCACTCGGTGGGCAGCGGGAAGGTCAGCAGGTGGGTGTCGGCGCTGCGGTTGGCATCGGCCTCGATCACTCGCACGGCCTCGCGCACCCAGGTCCTGGTCCGGTCACAACAACGGTCGACGGCGGTCACGCCCCCGAGCTTAGGCGGGGTGCTGACCGCCCTCACCGCGAAGTTCGGCGCGCATCCTGAGGCGCTGCTCACGGCGCACGCGCAGGCCCGCGGACAGGCGGGCGCTCAGGCCGCGGAACAGCACCATGGCCAGCGGCATGGCGAGCACCAGGCCGACGGCCAGTGCGATCAGCAGCGGCACGTGGGCGAGGGCCAGCACAGCGGTGATCACCGCGAGCAGGCCCACCCGCGCGGCCGTGTAGAGCGCGAGGTCCCGGCCGAAGCTGCCGGTGTCCTGCGCTGCCTCGGGTGTGTCGGTCACGGTTGCCCAGGTTACTCGGCGCGCGAGGCCAGCAGCGCCCCGGCGACCTCCTCGGGGCTGTTGGGGCGGCTCTCGAACCGGGTGGACAGCACCACCGTGGTGTGGGTGCGGGCCACGCCGTCGATGCGGCGCAGCCTGCCCAGGGTGCGCTCCAGGTCGTCCACGGTGGCGACCCGCACCTTGACCACGAACGCCTCGTCACCGGCCACGGCGTAGCAGGACTCCACCTCGGGCAGCCTGGCCAGTGCGGCGGCCACGTCGTCGTCATCCCCGGTGTCGGAGGGGTGGATGCCGACCAGCGCGGTCACCCCGAGGCCGACCAGCCTGGGGTCGACCACGGCGTGGTAGCCGGTGATCACACCGGCTCCCTCCAGCTTGCCCACCCGCTCGTGCACGGCGGAGGCGGACAGGCCCACCTGCCTCCCGAGCTCGGCGTAGGTGGCGCGGCCGTTGGCACGCAGCGCGGCGATGATCTGGCGGTCTAGGGCGTCCACACACCTAGCCTAGGGGCTTGGCGCGCGGTGTCCGAAGCGCGGTTTTCGTCCCTTACTACCTCTTTACCATCAGCCAAGTGTTCGAGTACCCACCGGGTGGGATGACACGATGCGACCGGAACGTCGGAACCAGCCCGTACAGGAGGTCGAGAGTGACAGCGACCGTGCAGCACCCCCGTCAGCACGCCGGCGAGCGTCTGCTCACGCCCGGCGAGGTGGCCACCCTGTTCCGGGTCGACCCGAAGACCGTGACGCGCTGGGCGACCGCGGGCCGGATCGGCTCCATCCGCACGCCCGGCGGCCACCGCCGCTTCCGGGAGTCCGAGGTCAAGACCCTGCTCGCCGAACTGACCACCGAGGCCACCGAGCCGGTGCGCAACCCCTGAGCCACCCGGCCCACGGCCGCCCGCAGCCTGCTCCTGGCTCGGGCGGTCTTGTCGTTCGTCCCAGTCGTGACCTTCAGCGGCTACCCTCGTGAAGTGCAACCGGGAGGTGGCGGATGGTCTACCTGCTCGCATTGATCGGTGCGATCACCGTGGGAGTGCTGCTGTGGCGCGCGTTCGGGCCCGACCAGGTGCGGGTGGGCTCGCGAACATCGCGGTCCGTCGCGCCTGACGACGACCCCGACTTCCTGCGCAAACTCGGTGAGCAGACGCGCCGCGACAAGGACGGTCCCGACTCCGCACCCTGATCGCGGCGACACGGCGGTGCGCACCGCGCGGTTTCAGCGCGCGCGACCGGCCTCGTTCGGGAAGTCGTCGGCCACGGTGGCGGCCAGCTCGAGCAGCGCGAGGCGGGTGTCCGGGCCGAGCCTGTCCAGCTCGATCTCGGCCCCCTCCTCCAGGTGCGGGTCGAACGGGATGCGCACCACGGCGCGGCAGCGGGTGGAGAAGTGCTGGGACAGCTTGTCCAGGTCCACCTTGCCGGACTTGGGGCGCACCGAGTTGATCACCGCTACGGAGCGCCGGACCAGGTCCCGGTAGCCGTGCGCCTCCAGCCAGTCGATGGTGGCCGACGCGCTGTTCGCGCCGTCCACCGAGCCCGAGGACACGATCACCAGCGAGTCGGCCACGTCCAGCACCCCGGCCATGGCCGAGTGCATCAGGCCGGTGCCGCAGTCGGTGAGCACGATGTTGTAGAAGTGCTCCAGCAGGTCGATCGTGCGCCGGTAGTCGTCCTCGCTGAACGCCTCGGACACGGCCGGGTCCTGCTCGCTGGCCAGCACCTCCAGGCGGCTCGGCCCCTGCGAGGTGTAGGCGCGCACGTCGGAGTACCGGGTGATGCGCTTGGCGTCGCGCAGCAGGTGCCGCACGGTGGCGGTGGTCTCCAGCGGGATCTTCTGGCTCAGCGTGCCGCGGTCGGGGTTCGCGTCCACCGCGATCACCCGGTCCCCGCGCAGCGAGGAGAAGGTGGAGCCGAGCGTGGTGGTGGTCGTGGTCTTGCCCACGCCGCCCTTCAGGCTCAGCATGGCGATCTTGTAGCACCCGCGCAGCGGCTGGTTGATCCGCCCGATCAGCTCACGGCGGCGCAGGTCCGCGGGGCTCTCACCGAGGTTGATCAGGCCGCCGGAGACCGAGTGCAGGGTGCGCCGCCAGCCGGTCTGCGGCGGGCGCTTCTGCTGCTTGATCAGCTCCTGGGCGGACAGCCCGTTTCCCGCGGCGTGCCTGCCCTGCTGGGGCTGCTGCTGGCCCTGGGACGGGTACTGCTGGGGGTAGAGCTGCTGCGGGTACTGCTGCTGGGGCTGCTGTTGCTGGGCGGCCTGGTCCACGTAGTACGAGCCGGAGGACGCGGGGTCCACCGGGTACGGACCGGACTGGCCGCCACCCACCTGGTAGGGCCCCGACTGCCCGCCGCCGACCTGGTAGGGCCCCGACTGGCCACCGCTCACCTGGTACGGACCGGACTGGCCCCCGCCGACCTGGTAGGGGCCGGACTGGCCGCCGCTCACCTGGTACGAGCCGGAGGCTGAGGGATCAGGCGCCTGCTGCCCCTGGTTCTGGACGGCCTGCTCCTGGCCAGGAGCCTTCCACGGCTCCGGGTCGTCATAACGTCCAGTCACCGCTGGGGTCCTCCCTGCGAAGCGGATCGAGACCTCCCCGTCCGGTGACGACGGTAGTGGGCCACACCGGCAGGGTCGACACGGGGTGTCAAGTCGTGATCAGGCTCAGGCGACGCCCGCGTAGGAGTGCAGCCCGGAGGTGACCAGGTTGATGAAGAACAGGTTGAACACCATGACCACCCAGGCCACGACGTTGATCACGGCGGCGCGGTTGCCGCGCCAGCCCGCGGTGGCCCTGGCGTGCAGGTAGATCGCGTACACCACCCAGGCCACGAAGGCGCAGGTCTCCTTGGGGTCCCAGCCCCAGAACCGGCCCCAGGCGGACTCGGCCCAGATGGCACCGCAGATCACCCCGAAGGTGAACAGCGGGAAGCCCAGCACGGTGACCCGGTAGGCGAGCCGGTCCAGCACGTCCGCGGCGGGCAGCCTGGCGGCGAGCCTGGCGAAGCGGCCCGGGTTCTGCTCGTGCGCGTTGCGCAGCAGGTACAGCACGCTGGCCACCCCGGCGACCAGCAGCATGCCGCTGGACACGGCGATCACCGAAACGTGGATCACCAGCCAGTAGGACTGTAGCGCGGGCTGCACGGGGGCAGCGGTGCTGTAGAGGGCGGTGCCGCCGAGGAAGAGCAGGATCACGATGGGCAGCAGTACGAACGCGCTGAGCCTGCGCAGGTCGAACTTGCGGGCCAGCACCAGCCAGGTGACCACGGCGACCAGGCAGATCGCCGAGTCGTACTCGTACATGTTGCCCCACGGCACGCGCTCGGTGGCCAGCCCGCGCAGCAGGACGGCGGCACCGTGCAGCAGCACACCGAGCACGTTCAGCGCCATACCCATGCGGCCGATGCGCTCGGCGCGGCTGATCCCACGCTCCGGGGGCAGCGCGCGCGGCCCCTCGGTGACGACCGTCTCGCCGCCCGAGGCCACGGCGATGACCAGTTCCCGCTCGCGCTGCCGCTTCGGCTTGGTCATGCCCTGCTCGACCAGGTAGAAGGCCATGGCCAGCACGTAGATCACGACAGCGGAGGCGTAGGCCCAGTCGCTGTAGCGGGCCAGGGTCTCGTTGACCGGCATCAGGTGTCCTTCCCCGTCAGCAGCTCCGCGGCGAGCCTGGTGAACTCCTCGCCGTAACCAGCCTGATCGGTGCGGGCCAGGCCACCGACCTCGACAACGGTACGTCCGCCCGGCTCGTCCTCACCCGCGGGGGTGACGCGGACCCACACCCTGCGGCGCTTGATCGCCAGCGAACCGGCGAGCCCGACCAGCACCAGCACGGCGAAGACCAGCACCCAGGTCTGGGTCGGGTCGTGCGAGACCTGCAACTGCGTGAACTGCTCGGCCTTGTCGAAGCGGATCTTCGTGCCGTCCTCGAGCTTGACTTCCTCGCCGGGCTTGAGGTTCTTGCGCACCTTCTTGACCAGCCTGCCCTGGTCCACCATGGACTGGTCGATGCTGTTCAGGTTGTGGCTCAGGCCGGAGTTGTTGCCCAGGTCGCCCTGGTAGACGTCCACGGCCACGGCCGGGTCGTTGGGCGCCGGGTACTGCGAGGACAGCACGGTTCCCTGGTACGCGGCGGTGGGCGCGAACAGCCCGGTGATCGCGATCTGGTGCTTGCGCAGCTCGCCCTGGTCGGTGGTGTCCGGCGGGTCGAAGGTGGTGGTGCCCGAGGACAGCAGGGTGGTGCCGTCGGCGGGCGGCCACGGGGTGACCTTGGTGCGCTGCTCGCCGTTGGGGAAGGTCACCGTGAAGACCGGGGCGTAGCCGTGCCCGAGCAGGTACACCCGGTCCCCCGCGGTGCGCAGCGGGGAGTTGACCTGTAGGTCGTAGGGGCGCCAGGTGCCGGTGGCCAGGTCCTCGCCGGACTGGTAGTCCACGTCGGCGTGGAACTTGTCGGCCTGCCCGGTCGGCAGGTAGGTGGCGGCGAAGCTGTTGACCCGCACGCAGAACGGGTCCAGCTGGGTGCCGTCCACCTTCAGGCCGGGGTGGAACTCGTCGTAGGACAGCACCCCGGAGTTGCAGAACTGCGTGCCGTTGGCGACCACGGCCACCTGGCCGTCGTAGCTGAACAGCTTGCCGATGGCGAAGGACACGACCAGGCCCAGCAGGGCGAAGTGGAACACCAGGTTGCCGGTCTCGCGCAGGTAGCCGCGCTCGGCGCTGATGCTGCGACCGCCGTCCTCCTCCTCGCGCACCACGGTGCGCCAACCGCGCAAGCGCTTGCGTGAGGCCTCGACCACCTGGTCCACGTCCAGGTCCACCGTGCCGCGGGCGTGGTGCGGCAGCCGGGCCAGGTTGCGCGGGGTGATCACCGGCTTGGCCGTGGACTGCCTCAGGTACTCGAAGGTGCGCGGGGTCAGGCAGCCCACCAGCGAGATGAACAGCAGGAAGTAGATCGCGGAGAACCAGACGCTGGAGTAGACATCGAAGAACTGCAACCGGTCCAGCAGGCTGCCCCACCAGCCGTGCTCGTTCAGGTACTGGGTCACCTTGAACTGGTTGAGCTGCCGCTGCGGCAGCAGCGCGCCGGGCAGCGCGCCCAATGCCAGCAGGGCCAACAGGATCAGGGCGGTGCGCATGGCCGTGAGACCGCGCCAGGTGTTGCGCAGGAACGCCAGCAAGTCGCGGATCTTGGCCCCCATCTACAGCGGCACCGAGGAGTCGGTGACGAGGTTCTGCTGGATCAGGGCGACCAGCTCGCCCCACAGGCCGGTGACCAGCAGCACGCCCACGGCGATGAGCAGCACCCCACCGGTGAGCTGCACGGCCCGCACGTGCCTGCGCACCCAGCCGGTGACCCGCACGGCCCAGCGCGCGCCCATCGCGATGAGCACGAAGGGCAGGCCGAGTCCCAGGCAGAACACGAGCATCAGCAGCAGCCCGCGCAGCGCGAGCGGGCCGATCGGCGTGCCCGCGGTCAGCGAGAGCACCCCGCCCAGGGTCGGGCCGATGCACGGGGACCAGCCCAGCCCGAACACCGCGCCCAGCAGCGGGGCGCCGAGCAGGCCGAGCCGGGGTGTGCGGTGCGGGCGCAGGTCCTTTTGCAGCGCGGGAACCAGCCCGACGAAGACCAGCCCCATGCCGATCGTCACCACGCCGCCGATGCGCTGCAACAACTCCTGGTTGAGCAGCAGCAGATCGGTCAGCCCGAACAGGGTCACCGTGCCGACCGTGAACACCACGGTGAAACCGAGCACGAAGAGCAGGGCGGCGCCGACGACGCGCCAGCGCCCCGATTTGGGCACCTCGCCCTCGGCGACGGCCGGTGCCTCAGCGCCGACCAGACCGGCCAGGTAGGCCAGGTACCCGGGCACCAGCGGGATGCAGCACGGGGACGCGAAGGAGACCGCACCGGCCAGCAGCGCCACTGCGGCGGCCAGCACCAGCGGCCCTGACGCGGCCAACTGCTCCAGCGAGGTCACTCTGTCGAGGGTAGGTAGTGGTCCAGATCACCGCACGACCGGGTCCGTTCCGCGCATTCACCCACCCGTTCGTGCGTCATTCGTACAGCGCCGTCCCGATTATTCCGATTGGGCATTCGGGTGTCCACTGGGGAGCGGGTCGGAATGCGAAGAATGCTGGCTTTTTGCGCTGCCGTGGCCTTGTGTTGCGCATTGGCGCCGAACGCGCACGCGGCCACGAGATCGGTCGACGCGCACGTGCCGTCCCAGGCGATGGGCTACGCGGTCCCGGTGCGGCTGCTGCTGCCACCCGACTGGTCGGCGAACTCCGCGCGGACCTGGCCAATGCTGTTCCTGCTGCACGGTTCCGGTGACGACTACCGTGCGTGGACCGAACACACGGACGTGGAGTCGCTGACCGCCACGACCGAGGCGATCGTGGTGATGCCCGAGGCGGGCAAGTGCGGCAACTACTCGGACTGGTGGAACCAGGGCCGCGGCGGCACACCTGCCTGGGAGACCTTCCACCTCACCGAACTGCCGCACTACCTGCGCGAGCGCTACCGCGCGAACGACCAGATCGCCGTGGCCGGGCTGTCCATGGGCGGTTTCGGCGCGATGACCTACGCGGCCCGGCACCCCGACCTGATCCGCGCCGCAGCCAGCTACTCCGGGGCGGTCGACCCGCTGGACTTCCCGGACGCCACCAAGGCGATGGGCCTGCTCTGCCCCGGTTCGATCTGGCAGAACCTGTGGGGCGACCCGGCCGTGCCCGCGCAGCGCGAGCTGTGGCAGCAGCACAGCCCGCCGCTGCTGGCCGGGAACCTGCGCCACACCACGCTGTTCATGTCCTCGGGCAACGGCAAGGCCGGGCCGCTGGACCCGTGCTGCTCGCTGCTGGACGACGGCATCGAACAGGTCGTGCACGCCGAGTCCACCGTGTTGCTGAACCGGTTGGACGAGCTGAGGATCCCGGTCACCAAGGACTTCTACGGCCCCGGCCGGCACAACTGGGCCTACTGGCAACGGGAGTTGCACCGCTCGCTGCCGATGCTGCTCCACGCGATCGGGGTGTCCTGAAAGTGCCGTATGAGACATCTGATGTCTCATACGGCACTTTCAGGACATGGGGGCTCAGCCGGTGACGCTGGGCTGGCCGTTCTCCACGTGGCCGCTGAACCGGCGCAGGAAGCCCGCGTCGAGGTCGGCGGTGACCGACAGGTCGTACCAGCCGTTGCCGTAGCTGAGCACGTTCCAGTCGTCGCTGGTTGCCTTGCCCGGCTGCACGGTGTAGGTCCACGGCCCGTCACCGCGGTAGTGGTTGGCCTTCACGGTGAACTTCACGGCCTTGCTGCCGCTGTTCTGCAAGGTGAGCCGCAGCTTGTGCTCCGCGGTGTAGGTCGCGGTCACCTCGACGCCGGAGGTCGCGGCGTTGGAGTTGGCCTGGTACTCCCAGCGCCAGCGGTTCGGGCCGTGCACCGCGATGCCGATCTTGGCGCCGTTGAGCTGAGCGTTCCACGTGTCGGTGACCTGCTTGCCCGCGGGCACGTCGTAGAACCAGGGCCCGTCGCCGCGGCCGTCCGCCCGGTAGGCGCACAGCTGCACGTCGGCGCTGCCCTGGTTGGTGAACGTGGTGGTGACGGTCTTCTTGTCCGTGCTCAGGGCGAAGGCCACCAGCGGGGCGTAGGGCAGCGGACGGGCGGGCCGGGTGCCCGCGTCCTGCACCGGCACGACCTGCTTGCCCACTGCGGGCGGCTTCACCGCGGGCAGCTTGGTCTGCGTGTCGTCGGCCTGCTTGCGCAGCTTCGCCGTGTCCGGCAGGGTCGGGATCGAGGTGTTGCGCTGCGCGAAGTCGAAGCAGCTGGTGAGGTCCCCGCAGATGGACCGGCGCCACGCGGTGATGTTCGGCTCCTGCACCCCGGTCCACTGCTCCAGGAAGCGGATCACCGAGGTGTGGTCGGCCACCTCGGAGTTGACCCAGCCGCCCCGGCTCCACGGGGAGATCACGGTCATCGGCACGCGGGCGCCGAGCCCGATCGACTTGCCGCTGATGTACTCGCCCGCGGTGCCCGAGGGGGCCATCGGCGGCGGCACGTGGTCGAAGAAGCCGTCGTTCTCGTCATAGTTGATCAAGACGACGGTGGACTCCCACAGCTTCGGGTTGGCCCACAAGGCGTTCAGCACGGTCTGCGTGTAGACGGCCCCGTCCACCGGCCGGGCCTCGGGGTGTTCGCAGTAGCCGTAGGGCGCCACCACCCAGGACACCTTGGGCAGCGACCCGCTCTTGCAGTCGGCCACGAAGTCGGACAGCACGTGGCTGACGTCCTTGCCCTTGCCCGAGTCGGCCTTCCAGTTGTTGGCGCCGAACACCTTGGCGCGCTGGGACAACTCGCTGTTGTAGTCCTTGTGGTAGGCGTCGAACAGCCACAGCGGGTTGTCCCCGTAGTCGCCGACGAACGGGTGCGAACCGTTGTCGCCCACCTCGTCGTTGGCGTAGACCTTCCAGGAGATCCCGTTGGCCTGCAAGCGTTCCGGGTAGGTGGTCCAGCGGAACACCGGCTTGTAGTCGGCCGGGTTGTAGTTGGCCGGGCCGCCCGCCTTGCCGTCGGCGTCGATGGTGCCGGTGAACAGGTAGAGCCGGTTGGGCGTGGTCGGGCCCTGCACCGAGCAGAAGTAGTGGTCGCACAGGGTGAACGCGTTTGCCAGCGCCCGGTGGAACGGGATGTCCGCGTCGGTGAAGTAGCCCATGGTGTTCTCACCCTTGGCGGCGATCCAGGCGTTGTTGGCCCCATCGGCCATCGCCTGGTGCTGGTCGTCCCAGCCGTGCCCGAGGTCGCCCATGTCCTGGCCGTCCACCTTGGCGGTGTCCACGTGGAAGGGCAGCAGGTACTTGCCGTCTGAGCGCCCGCCGTCGTACTGGCGCAGGATGTCCAGCCCGTTGGGCTGCACCACGGCGGACCGGTCCCCGAAGCCCCGGACCCCGCTCATCGTGCCGTAGTAGTGGTCGAAGGACCGGTTCTCCTGCATGAGCACGACCACGTGCTCGACGTCCTCGATCCGGCCGCGCAGGCGAGGCTGGGCCAGCGCCTCGGCCATGCCGGGTGCGAGCGAGCCCAGCGCACCGGCGGCGGCGACGGTTCCGGCTACTCCGCCGATGAACCGGCGACGGGTCACTCCGGGCGGGAGTTCGGGCATGGTGGGGCCTCCATCCGTGGTGGGTGGCACGGGCTGGAGGGGACTATAGGTGAGCGATTGTGCGCGGAAAACCCGTCATAAGAACGGAAACAATCAGCAAACTTCGGCCTACTTCTCGGCGAGCAGCGCCTTGACCTTGGCGTTGAGCTGATCGGGCTTGACGGGCAGAAGGGACACCCAGGCCACCCGGTGCTGGCGGTCGAGCACCAGCGTGGTGGGCGTGGTGGTGCGCGGATAGCCCTGGAGCACCAGCAGGGAGCGGGCGGGCGGGTCGAAGATGGACGGGTAGTCCAGGCTCTGGTTGTGGTAGAAGTCCCGCGCGGCGCCCTTGTCGTCGCGCACGTCCACGCCCATCACCTGCAACCCGGCGGCCTTGTTGTCCGCGTAGAGCTTCTGCAACTCCGGGGCCTCGGTGCGGCAGGGCCCGCACCAGGAGCCCCAGATGTTGACCACGACCACCTTGCCCCGGTAGTCGCTCAGCTTCACCTGCTTGCCGTCCTCCAGCAGGCTGTCCCCGGACAACTCGGTCAGCGCCTGCCGCTGCGTGCCCTCGTAGTCGATCGTGGTCTGCCCGCCGGGCGCCACGAACTGGAAGCCGCCACCGCCGCCGAACTGCGCGGCGTCCTTGCCGGTGGAGCACGCCGTCAGCGCGGCCACGGCGGCCACGGCCAGCACCAGTGCGCGCCTCATGCGCCGGTCACCCGCGCGTTGCTCGTGCCAGCGGGCTCGCTGTAGGAGATGCGCACCAGCTGCTCGTCCTCGAAGGTCAGGCTGGTCAGCGAGGCCAGGGAGCACTGCCGCTTGCGCGGGTCGTGCCACATCCGCTTGCCCTCCAGGAACCGGCGCACGGTCCACACCGGCAGCTGGTGGGACACGCACACGGCCTCGTGCCCGGCGGCGATCGCGCGGGCCCGCTGCACGGCGCCCAGCATGCGGTGCGCGATCTTCAGGTACGGCTCGCCCCAGGACGGGGTGAACGGGTCGCGCAGCTTGGGCCAGTGCTGCGGGGAGCGCAACGCCCCGTCGCCCACGGCCACCTTCAGGCCCTCGAACTGGTTGCCCGCCTCGATCAGCCGGTCGTCGGTGGCCAGCTCCAGACGGTGCGAGTCGGCGATCGGGGTGGCGGTCTGCTGCGCCCGCTCCAGCGGGGAGGCCACGACGTGCACGATGTCCCGGTCCGCCAGGTGCTCGGCGACACGCAGGGCCTGCTTCTCGCCGAGCGTGGACAGCCGGAACCCGGGCAGGCGGCCGTAGAGGATCCCGCTGGGGTTGTGCACCTCACCGTGCCGCATGAGGTGGACGACGGTGGTGGTCACTTGGCGGCCTCCGGGGCAGTGGCGGCAGCGGCGGCCGCGGCGGCGTGCGGCAGGGCCTGCTCGATCACCTCGAACGCCTCGTCGTCCATGGCGGCGTTGACGAACCAGGCCTCGAACGCGCTGGGCGGCGGGTACACCCCGCGGGCCAGCAGCGCGTGGAAGAACGGCGGGAAGCGCCAGGTCTGCGCGGCCTGGGCACCCGTGTAGTCGCGGACCGGCTCCTCGGTGAAGAACACGCTGACCAGGTTGCCCGCGTACTGCACGCGGTGCGCGACGCCCTCGGCGGTCAGCGCCTCGGTGAACAGCTGGCCCAGCTTGCGCGCGTTGCGGTCCAGCGCGCGGTACACGTCCTCGTCGGCGGCCTGGAGCGTGGCCAGACCCGCCGCCACGGCAACGGGGTTCCCGGACAGCGTGCCCGCCTGGTAGACGGGGCCCTCGGGCGCGAGCCTGGACATCACCTCGGCCCGTCCGCCGAAGGCCGCGGCGGGCAGCCCGCCCGACATGACCTTGCCGAAGGTGTAGAGGTCGCCCGCGACACCCTCCAGGCCGTACCAACCGGCGGCCGAGACCCGGAAGCCGGTCATCACCTCGTCGATGACGAGCAGCGCGCCCTGCGCGTGGCACAGCTCCAGCAGCGCGGCGTTGAAGCCCGGCTCCGGCGCGACGGCCCCCATGTTGCCCGCGGCGGCCTCGGTGATCACCGCCGCGATCTCGCCCTGGTTGGCCGCGAACGCGGCACGGACCGCCTCGATGTCGTTGTAGGGCAGCACGATCGTGTCGGCGGCCTGCGCACCGGTGACCCCGGGCGTGGTCGGCAGCCCGAGCGTGGCCACCCCGGAGCCCGCCTGCGCGAGCAGCGCGTCCACGTGCCCGTGGTAGCAGCCCGCGAACTTCACGACCTTGCGGCGCTCGGTGAAGCCGCGCGCCAGGCGGATCGCGCTCATCGTGGCCTCGGTGCCGGAGTTGACCAGCCGCACCCGCTGCACCGGCTCGACCCTGGCGATGATCTCCTCGGCCAGCAGCACCTCGCCCTCGGTGGGCGTGCCGAAGGACAGGCCGTACTGGGCCGCCTTGCGCACCGCGTCCACGACCTGCGGGTGCGCGTGGCCCAGGATCATCGGCCCCCAGGAGCTGACCAGGTCCACGTAGCGGTTGCCGTCGGCGTCCCACAGGTGCGGGCCCTCGCCCCGGACCATGAACCGGGGGGTGCCGCCCACCGAGTGGAAGGCCCGCACCGGGGAGTTGACCCCACCCGGCGTGGCCTGCGCGGCCCGTGCGAACAGTGCTCGCGAGGATTCGACGCTGGTTGCCTGCTCGGTCGTCACACCCCCAGTCTTGCAGCGCCCCGCCCGCCCCCGCCGCCCCGGGGCACCCCGCTGTGGCCCACATCGCGTGTCGGCGCTCGCGGTACCGCGTGTCGGCGCTCGCGGTACGCCGTGTTGCGCCGACACACCGCACCGGAACGTCCGACACGCGGGTCACCAAGCGCCGACACGCGCCGGGCTGGGGTGAGTCCCGCTCTCCTGCACGCGAGTCCCGCCCTGGGGTCGGCGAGTCCCGGCCAGCGGAGTGTGAGTCCCGGCCTGACTCCCCCACCCCTCGCCCCGCCTCTTCGCGCCGGTCCCGCGTCTTCGCGCCGGTCTCTGGACCGCGGGCCCACGATGATCACATCTGTTCAGTGATCATCGTGGGACAAGGGAAGAGACCGGGTCAGAGCGAAGACGCCGCGCTCCGGAGGAGCGCCAAGAGCGAAGCGGGCACAGCCGTCCCCGACCGAGTCCACGCCCGCTCAGGAGAGCCCGCGTCTTTCCAGCGGGCGACCCGAGCAGCCCCGCAAGCGCCGACACGCAGTCAGCCCGGAACTCACACCCCTCAGAACGGGACTCACACCCCTGAGCCCGGGACTCGCATGCCTGCGAGCGGGACTCGCGCTCCTGAGCCCGGGACTCGCGTGTCGCTCAGCCGGACTCCGGCAGCAGGACGCGGAAGGTGGCCCCGTTGCCGGGCTCGGTGTCCAGCTCCACCCGGCCGCCGTGCGCGGCCACCAGCGCCGACACGATCGCCAGCCCGAGACCCGTGCCGCCGTTCTGCCTGCTGCGTGCCGCGTCGGCCCGGTAGAACCGCTCGAAGACCCGGTCGGTCTGCTCGGCGGACAGCCCGGGTCCCTGGTCGGCGACCTCCAGCACGGCCAGCCGCTCCCCGTTGACGCCCTGCCTGCGCAGCCGCACGTCCACCGGGGTGCCCGCGGGCGTGTGCGTCAGCGCGTTGCTGACCAGGTTGCCCACGACCTGGCGCAGCCGCGCCTCGTCGCCCAGCACGGCCAGTTCGGCACCGGAGTCCTCGTCCGCACCGGAGGAGGTCTCCAGTTGCAGGCCGATCCGCCGGTCCGGGTCGAGCACCCGCGCGTCGTGCACGGCGTCCACGGCGATCACCGCCAGGTCCACGTGCCGCTGCTCCAGCGGGCGCTGCTGGTCCAGCCTCGCCAGCAGCAACAGGTCCTCGACCAGCAGCCCCATCCGGGCCGCCTGGTCCTCGATGCGGCGCAGCACCTCCGCCACCTCGGTGGGCGAGGTGGCCGCGCCCTGCCGGTACAGCTCGGCGTAGCCGCGGATGGAGGTCAGCGGGGTGCGCAGCTCGTGCGAGGCGTCCGCGACGAACTGGCGCATCTTGCTCTCCGACCGCTTGGCGGCGGCCTCGGAGTTCTTGCGCGCCACGAACGCGTCCTCGATGCGCTCCAGCATCACGTTGAGCGCGTTGGCCAGCCGCCCGACCTCACTGCCCGGCCTGCGCACCGGCACCCGGCGGGACAGCTCACCCGTGGCGATGACCTCCGCCGTGGACTCGACCTCCTCCAGCGGGCGCAGACTGCCCCGGACCAGCGCGTAGCCCAGTCCGGCGACCAGCAGCAGCGCGCCGATGCTGATCAGCAGCGAGTTGATCCGCAGGTCGTTGACGGCCTGGTCCAGGTCGCCCTGGTCGGTGCCGACGATCAGTTCGGTGCTGCCGACCTGGGTGAGTGCGATCCGCCAGCGCAGCCCCGAGTCGTCCTGCGAGCCCACGGTCATCGCCTTGCCCGGCTGCATGGCGCCCAGTGGCGGGAACAGCGGGCGGGCCGTGCCCACCTCGCTGGGCGCCAGCAGGTAGCGGCTCTCCGTTGGCGTGCGCATGTAGGCGAGGCTGCCCAGCATGGGTGGGCGAGGGCGTCCCCCTCGGGCGCCGCCCGTCCCGCGCGGGAGCGGCTGCTGGTCGCGCAACTGGCGCTCGTAGAAGAGGCTCTGCCCGCGCAGCTTGGTGTCCGTCTGGTCGAGCAGGTAGTTCTCCAGCACCTCGGAGCTGATGATCCACGCGCCGAAGAGCGCGACGGCGACCATCAGCACCAGGCCGGCCACCAGGTGCACCCGCAGCGGCAGCCGGCCGAAGGCGTCCTTGGTCAGCTTGACGGCTCTCACGTGGACTGCCGCAGCACGTACCCGACACCGCGCACGGTGTGGATCAGTCGGGGTTCCACGTCGTCCACCTTGCGGCGCAGGTACGAGATGTAGGACTCGACCACGCCCGCCTCACCGTTGAAGTCGTAGTGCCACACCTGGTCCAGGATCTGCGCCTTGGACAGCACTCGGCCCGCGTTGCGCAGCAGGTAGTGCAGCAGCTTGAACTCCGTGGGCGAGAGCTGCACGAGGCGGCCCGCCCTGCGCACCTCGTGGCTCTCCACCTCCAGTTCCAGGTCCGCGTAGCGCAACCGGTTGTCCGGCGGCTCGGGCTGGGCCTTTGTCCTGCGCAGCACCGCGTTCACCCTGGCGATGACCTCCTCCAGGCTGAACGGCTTGGTGACGTAGTCGTCCCCGCCGATGGTCAGGCCGGTGATCTTGTCCTCGGCGGCGTCGCGCGCGGTCAGGAACAGCACCGGCACGCCCTTGCCGCCCGAGCGCAGCCTGCGCACCACCTCGAAGCCGTCCCGGTCGGGCAGCATCACGTCGAGCAGGATCAGGTCGGGCCGCTGGCGCTCGACAGCCCGCAGCGCGTCGGTGCCGGTGGCCGCGGTGTCCACCTCGAACCCCGCGAAGCGCAGGCTGGCTGCCAGCAGTTCGCGGATGCTCGGTTCGTCCTCGACGACGAGCAGCCTGCTGCGTTTGGTTGGCTCGGCCATGTGCACATCCTCCACGGAGGGGCAAGTGGCCTCGACGGGTGTCACCCGGACGCCGGGCGCTGCGTGATGGTCTGCGCGCTCACCGTCCCGTCCTGACCGGGTTGTCCCTGCACCACGACCTGGCTGCCCTGGGTCAGATCGGACAGCGAGCCGGGCTTGCTGACCTCGACCTTGGTCGACTCCGAAGTGGACACCTTGACCAGGGTTCCGTTGGGCAGCTTGACGTACACGGTGGTGCCGTCCACGTGGTCGACGGTGCCCGCCGTGCCGCGCCCGAACCCGCCGCGGCCGTTCTGACCGCCCTGACCGCCGGGGCCCTGCTGGCCACCCTGGCCGCCGGGACCGCCCGGGAACTGCCTGCCGCCGTACTCGCCGCGCGGGTTGCCCGACGGGGCGGAGGTCGCCTTGCCCAGCCACACGCCACCGCCGAAGGCCGCCAGCACCAGCACGGCGACACCCAACCCGATCGTCAACTTGCTGACGCCCTGCTTTGGCGCTGGCGGCGGCGGGGGGCTCAGCGGCTGCCCTTCGCCGAACGCGAAGGCCGCCGCCGGCGGCTCGGTGGCGGTCGCCCCGGGCTGGGGTTGCACCGCGGGCTGCTCCGGGCTGGGCTTGCCGCCCTCGGGCTGCTGCTCGGACACGTCGTCTCCTGTGCTGTTCTCGTCGAGCGTCACCGGGTCGGCCCGCCCGTGCGACCGCCGCCACCCGTGCCGCCACCGCCGCCGAAGCCGCCGCGGGCGCCGCCGCCGGTCAGCCCCCGGTTGGAGGTGGCGGTCGGCAGTTCCTGGCCCAGGTCGGCGAGCACCACCTGGTCACCGGCCTGGAGTCCCCCGGTGACCTGGGTCAGCGCCGAACCGGTCACGCCCAGTGTGACCCGGACCTGGCCGGTCTGTCCGTCGACCAGCTTGGTGACGAAGCTGAAACCGCCGACCGAGTGCACGGCTGAGGTCGGCACGGCGACAGCGGCCTGCGCCGAGCCGAGCGTGATCGACACGGTGGCGGTGGCCCCGGCGAACAGGGACTGCCCGGTGCCCTCCAGCGAGATGGTCACCGGATAGCTGGGCGCACCGCCCGAGGTGGTGCTGGACAGCGCGCCGACCGAGGTCACCTTGCCCCTGATCGGGCTGCTCGCGCCGTCCGGGGTGATGCTGGCCTGCTGACCGGGCTTGACCTTGCCGACCTGCGTGTCGTTGACGGCCGTGGTGACCTGGGACGCGCCCGCGCCGAGCACCACTACGTGCGCCTGCGCGGAGGACTGCCCGGCGACCAGGCTCACCTGTGCGACCGTGCCGTCGATCGGGCTGACCAGGTCGGCCGCGGCCAGGTTCTGCCGCGCGGCGGCCAACTGCGCGCTGGCCGCGTCCAAGGAGGCCTGGTCGGCGGCGATCTGCTCGGCACTGGCCGGTCCCTGCGACTGGCCACCGGAACGGCCCGCGTTACCGGAACTCGTGCTCGCGGGGGTGTTCACCGCGCTGACGGCCTTGCCAAGGGCCTGGGACAGCTTGGTCTCGGCATCGGCCAGTGCGCGCTCGTCGGTGGCCGTCTTCGTCTGGGCGTCGAGCACCTGCTGCAACAGGGCCGAGCAGTCGTTGACCTGGCTCTGCTCGGGTGGTGCGTGCTGGTCACCCAGCGCGGAGACCACCGTCGGGCAGGAGGCTTTGGACTGCTTCACCGCGGCGCTGACCAGGGTCAGGTCGGCGTCCACCTGCTGCTGGGCCTTGCGCACCGCGTCCTGGCTGTCGCCGAGCCCTTTGACCATTGTGGACAGTGCGCTGCTGGACGAGGACTTCGGCGCGGTGCTGGCAACCGTGGTCTGGCTGTTCTGGTCGGTGGCGAGCTTGGCCTGCGCAGTGGCCACAGTGGACTGTGCCGAGCTGACCTGACCGGCGAGCGTGGTCGTGTTCAGCTGGGCCAGCAACTGCCCGGCCGTCACCTTCTGCCCCACGGCGACGGCCACCGAGGCGACCTGACCGGCGACCGGGAAGCCGACCGTGGCCTGGGAAACCGGCTGGATCGTGCCGGTGGCCTGCAAGGTGTCCGTGACGGTCGCCGGTGCCGCCGCCACGCTCCGGTAGCTCGGCGAGCTGGGCTGCGTCGAGGCCCACGCGACCGCGGCGCCCGCCACGAGCAGCACCGCGACTCCGCCGACGACGAGTTTGGGGCCGCGCAGCCAGCGGCGGTTCTTGCGCTCAGCCACCGTTGCCCCCATTGCCACCGCGGCGCCCGCCCTGACCGAACCCGGCGTTGCACCCGTTCGGCCCCGGCTTGCTGACAGTGATCGACTTCGCGGTGATCGCCCCCGTGTCGTCGGCGGTGCCGAAGGCGGCCACGCAGACCCCGACGACCACGGCGCTGGAGTTGGCGCTGACCGTCTTGGTGAAGGTCGTCGCGGAGTCCACCGTCACCGCGGTGTCCACGGCGGGGCCGCCTGCCGGGCTCGTGCCGTGCGTGGTGAACCCGTTGGCGGACACCGCGCTGACCGTGCCGAACGCGCGGCCTGCCGCCGAGGGCGAGGCGCTGCCGCTGGGCCTGGGCTGGCGGCTCGGGTCGGGGGTCCGGCTCGGGTTCGGCGTGCGGCTCGCACCGCCGTTGCCCGGGACCCGGCAGCCGCTCGTACCAGCCTGGGTGATCGTGACCGACTTGGCCGTCAGCGGCTGGCCCGCGACGGCAGGACCCGTACCGGTGACCTCCACGCAGGAACCGGCGGTGACGTCCCGCAACGCGCCGGACACGGTCTCGGTGAACGTGGTGCTGTCGCTGAAGGTCACCGCTACCTGGCCGTTCTGCGGGTTCTGCACCTGGGCGGTGGACCCGGTGACGGCGGCGACCGTGCCGAAGGCCCCGGGCCGGGTGCCGCCCTGCCCCGGCCCGCGCGAGGAGCTGGGTGCCTGGGTGCCGCCGGAGGGCGTGGCCGACGAGCCGCCACCGCAGGCGGCGAGGGTGACGGAGAGCGCGCCCGCGACCAGCACCAGGCCGGACCGTCGTGCTGCGGGGTGAAGGGACATCGGTGGGCTCCAGGTCATTCGCTGCGGAGGGCGTCGATGGGCGCCAGCCGGGCCGCCCTGCTGGCCGGGTAGACGCCGAAGGCGAGCCCGATCGCGATCGAGGTGAGGATCGCGGCCGCGGTGGCCGTCGGGGAGATCGTGATGGTGCTGGAGATCAGCTGCGGCAGGGTGAGCGCGCCGATCACGCCCAGCGCCGCGCCGAGCAGTCCACCGGCCAGCCCCAGCACGGAGGCCTCGACCAGGAACTGCCTGCGGATCACCACCGGGCTCGCGCCCAAGGCCTTGCGCAGCCCGATTTCGCGGATCCGCTCGGTGACCGACACCAGCATGATGTTCATGACCCCGATGCCGCCAACCAGCAGCGACAGCGCGGCCACGCCACCGAGCAGGATCGTCAGCGTCTTGCTCACCGAGGTCGCCGTGCTCAGCAGGGACTGCTGGCTGGCGATGGTGAAGTCGGCGGCGGCCGGGTCCGTGACGTGGTGCAGGTTGAGCAGCAGCTGGTTGGCCTCCTGGTACGCCGCGGACAGCGTGTCCGAGGAGGTGGCCTCCAGGTAGATCGACTGCACCGAGGTGCGCGTGCTGCCGCCGAAGAGCCGGTCGGCGGCGGTGCTGATCGGCACCACGGCCTGGTCGTCCTCGTTCTGCGCGGCCGAGTTGCCCGCCGAGGCGAGCACGCCGACCACGGTGAACGGGGTGCTGCCGATCGCCACGGTCCTGCCGACCGGATCGGCGCCACCGAACAGCTCCTGCGCGGTGGTAGCGGCGAGCACCGTCACCGCGGCGTCGCTCGTGAGGTCCTGCTCGGTGAGGAACCGGCCCTCCGACAGGGTTCGCGCGCGCACCGACTGCCAGGCGGGCGTGGTGCCGACCACCGAGGTGGTCCAGTTCGTGGAGCCCGCGGTCAGCGCGGTGGACCGGCTCGTCGTCGGTGCGACGGCGGCGATGTCCGGCGCCGCGACCTTCGAGGACAGCGCGGTCGCGTCGCTCACGGTCAGCGCCGAGGAGGAGCCCTGGCCGCCGCGCACACCACCGGTCGTGGTGCTGCCCGGTGAGACCACGAGCAGGTTGGTGCCCAGGGAGTTGATCGCGCTGGCCACCTGCTGCTGCGCACCCTCGCCGAGCCCGACCGTGAGGATCACCGCCGCGATGCCGATCAGGATGCCCAGCATGGTCAGACCCGAGCGCAATCGATGCGATCGTATCGCATCGAAGCTGGTGCGCAGGGTTTCCATCCAGCTCATGCGAACACCCCGCCCGTCCGCCTGGCGTCAGAGGAGATCAGGCCGTCGTGCAGCCGCACGGTGCGCTCGGCGTGTTCGGCGACGTCCTCCTCGTGCGTGATCAGCACGATGGTGTGGCCTGCTGCGTGCAGGTCGGCGAAGACGCTGAGCACGTCTGCGGTGGACTTGGAGTCCAGCGCCCCGGTCGGCTCGTCAGCGAGGATCAGCGCGGGCTTGTTCACCAGCGCGCGGGCCAGCGCCACGCGGGACTGCTGCCCGCCGGACAGTTCCGTGGGCTTGTGCTCGACCCGGTCGCCGAGGCCGACCCGCGCCAGCACCTCGAGCGCGCGCTGCTTGCGCTCCGCCTTGGCGACACCCGCGTAGCACAGCGGCAGCTCCACGTTGCGCCACGCCGTGAGCGAGGGCAGCAGGTTGAACTGCTGGAACACGAAGCCGATCCGCCTGTTGCGGATGACCGCGAGCTCGGCCTCGGTCAGACCGCTGACGTCCTCCCCCGCCAACAGGTACGTGCCGGTGGTGGCCACGTCCAGGCAGCCCAGGATGTGCATCAGCGTGGACTTGCCGGAGCCGGAGGGCCCCATGATCGCCACGTACTCGCCCTGCTCGATGCGCAACGTGATGCCGCGCAACGCCTCCACCTCCAGCGCACCGGTCTTGTAGACCTTGCGCACCTCGGAGATGTCGATCACCGGCCCGGCCGTGTCACCGGCCGTCGGCAGTGGTGCGGTCATGTCCAGGGTCATGGCTCAGCCGCCCGTCCCGCCGCGGGTGACCCCGCCGCCACCGAAGCCGCCGCCGAACCCGCCACCGCCCGTGCCGCTGGTACCGCCCGTGCCGCCGCCGAAGCCGCCGGTCCGCCCGCCCCCGGTACCGGTGCCACCCGTGCCGCCGCCTCGCGTGCCGCCACCGGTACCGGTACCGCCTGTGCCGCCGCGGGTACCGCCCGCCACGCCGGGCTCCACCACCTGGTCGCCCTCGGACAGCCCGCTCAGGATCTGGGTCTGCCCGCCCTGCACCATGCCGGTGGTCACCTCGCGCTCCACCTGCTTGCCGTCCACCTCCTGGTAGACCGCCGACTTGCCGTTGCTGTAGTGGATCGCCGCCGAGGGCACGACCAGTGCGTCGCTGATCTGCTTCACCGTGATCGCCACGGTGGCGCTGGCACCCGGGTGCAGACCGGTCGGGCTGCCGGTCACCGCGATGGTCACCGGGTAGCTGGGCACCGAGGCCGAGCTGCTGGCGAGCAGGGCCACCGAGGTCACCGTGCCGTACACCGGGGTGGTGCTGCTGTTCGGCGTGATCGTGGCCTGCTCGCCGACCTTGAGCAGGCCGACCTGCGTGTCGTCCACGCTGGCGTTGACCACGTAGGAGCCGTTGGAGATCACCACGACCTGCGCGCTGCTGGCGGAACTGGACGAGGTGCTCGACGAACCGCCCGACCCCGTGCCGCCACCGCCACTACCGGAGCCGCCTGTGCCGCCGCCGGAACCCGAGTTGGCGGAGCCCGAGGAACCGGACACCTGCTGGCCGACGGTGAGGGAGACCGAGGCGACCGTGCCGGTGATGGGTGAGGTCAGCGTGGCCTGGCCGAGCGCGTTCTGCGCGCTGGTGAGCTGGTTCTGCGCCGCCGTGAGCGCCGCCTGATCGGCGTTGACCTGGGCGGCGGAGGCCCCCGAGGACTGGTCGGAGCTCAGCCTCGACTGGTCGGCGGACACGGTGGCCTGTGCCTCGGCGACGCTGGCCGCCAGCGCGGCCGAGTTGACCGTGGCCAGCGCCTGGCCCTGGGTCACCTGCTGGCCCGCCGTCACGTTGACGGCCGTGACCTGACCGGACACCCCGAAGTTCAGGTTCTCCAGCTGAGCGGGCTGGATCGTGCCCGAGGAGGACACGGTCTGCTTGAGCGTGGTCGTGGAGGCGGTGGCGAAGCGGGTGGCCGGGGCGGCGGCGGGGCGGGTGACCGCCCAGGCCGTGGCGCCCCCGGCGATGACCACGACGGCCACCGCCAGGATGATCACCCGCCGTCTGGTGAACCGCAGTCGGATTCTCGACAGCACGAAGTCCCTCATTCTTCTCCCACCGTCACCTGACGAGCGCGACGGACCCGGCAGACATCCTCGTCACGCCACGCAGGATTTCCCTGAGAGAACGCTGTCGATCGCCTGTCAACTACGACAGCAATCCTCGCAGGAGGGTGCGCGGTTGATACCCCACGATCTTTCGCGAACAGCCTGTCGCGGCTCTGGCAGAAACCTGTGAGTTCGCTGGCTCTCAGCGAGCGGGGTGCCCGAGTTGTGAGGATTCGGCGGGAGAAAGGAGGAACAGTGTCCGACTGAACGGATCAGGCCGGCGGCAACTCCACGGTTCGGACCAATGGCAGTGCCTGCCGGTCCTTGGTGCGCAGCGCGAGCAGGAGCTGGCGGATCGCCCCCAGCAATAGCAGCCCGGCGAGCGTGGCTATCCCAATGGAACCGGCGACCCAACTCCCGATGAACCGGGTGGAAACCAATTCGGGGTGCGAATCGTTCTTGGGAACCACCATGGTGATGACCCCGCGGTTCCAGCACCACACCGCCGCGAACACCAGCAGCACCGCGACCAGCACTTCGACGGCGGCGACCGCGGCACGCCACGGCTGGTTCAACCGGGTTCCTCTGCTCACGCCCGAAAGCGTCTCACGTCCGCGCGCGCCGTGCCCCTCGCACACGCCCCACCTCAGCCGATCACCTGTGACGCGATCGTGCCGCGCAGCTCGTGGGCGGCCGCCGACGGGCTGCGCCACGTGCTCACAGCGCTGCTCAGCTTGCATACGGCCGGCGAGCTGAGTGCGATCGCACGTCGATCCAGGAAGGGTGCCGCCGTCGAGCTAGGCGGCAGCATTGCTCATGCGCAGCCACCGACGAGCCAGGCGGCAGCGCTGCTCATGCGCAGCAGCCGTCCAGCTAGACGAGTAAGTCCTAAGTCCGGGCGGTGGCTGAAGACGGACGAAGGGTGTTCAAGATCAGTTTGTGAGGACCGACCTGAACACCCTTCTGACCGCACTCTACGTCAAGATCGATGACCACCTCGGCAGGCCCGCCCGGACCGGACGCCCGCCCAAGCTGACTGACGCCGAACTACTCACTCTGGCCGTGGCCCAGGCTCTGCTCGGCATCCGCTCCGAGGCCCGCTGGCTCCGGTTCCTGCCCCGCCACCTGCCCGGCGCTTTCCCGTATCTGCCCCAGCAGTCCGGCTACAACAAGCGGCTGCGCACCGCCGTCCCGCTGCTCAAACGGATCATCCGGCTGCTGGCCCTGGACACCGACCTGTGGACCGACGCGACCTGGATTGTCGACTCCACCCCGGTCGAGTGCGGCCGCTCCCGCGAGACCACCAAACGCTCCGAACTCGCCGGCTGGGCAGGCTACGGCTACTGCTCCAGCCACTCGCGGTTCTTCTGGGGACTGCGCCTACACCTGATCTGCACCCCGGCAGGACTCCCCATCACCTGGGCGCTGGCGCATCCGAAGCTCGACGAACGCCAGGTGCTGATGGCGATCCTGGACCACGACCCCACCGTGCTGGCCGACCGACCCGGTCTGCTGATCATCGCGGACAAGGGCTACGTCTCCCGCGAGCTGGACGCCTACCTGGCCGAGCGCGGGGTGCGGCTGTTGCGCCCGTCGTATCGCAACCGCACTCCGCATCCGGCCCAGCACCTGCTCAAACCCGTCCGGCAGTTGATCGAGTCGGTCAACGACAGCCTCAAAGGTCAGCTCGACCTGGAGTTGCATGGCGGCCGCACCATCGACGGCGTGACCGCGCGCATCGCCCAACGCCTGCTCGCACTGACCGCTGCGATCTGGCACAACCGGGCCACCGGCCAGCCCGTCACCCGATCCCTGATCGCCTACGACCACTGATCAGTTAGGACTTACTCGTCTAGGCGGCGGCGTTGCTCGTGGGCCACAGCCGTCCAGCTAGGCGGCGGCGTTGCTCATGCGCAGCCACTGACGAGCTATGCGGCAGCGCTACTCGTGCGCCACAGCAGACGAGACCGGCTGCGGCCCCCTCGAACCTCGCGGAGCGTGCTGCCAATACCCGCTCGTCGAGCTGTGCGGCCGCATTCCTGCTGGGACGTGCGCGGCGAGCATGCACCCAACTGCTCCGGACGGCCGCATGAAGGAATCGTCAGTTTTCCGGACGTGCGACAGGCGCACAAATGAGCAATACCAATTCTGCTACTGGTCGATCACGCTGCGCTACTGCCAGGCTGCCCGCACAGTTCTCGGTGGGCACCACCGAGCAGATGCGCGAATACTCTGGAAATCGCGACTCGGAGGTCGTGTGCGAGGCGGGGTAGCCCCCGGAAACCAAATGTCCGGCCCGCCCACTCCGCCATGTCAGGCGAGGCAGCCGGGTCATGCTCTGCCCGTGACCGGTCCCGGGTCAGCCGATACGGGCCAGTCCCCTGGCGTCCCGGCGCGAATGGCCACGGGAAATCCGCAACGGGTCGAAGTGCTCGTCGCAGGCCACCGCCATGGACAACCGCGAGGAGGGAATCCTCCTGGTGCGCAAAGGTTCCATTGCCTGCGGACCGTGCTCGACCGTGACGGCCGTCAACTGGCCCAGGTCGTGGGACTCACCGTCGGTGGTGCCGACGCAGACCTGGCAGCGGGCGCCGGACAGGTCCTGCTCGGTGAGTCCGGCATCGGCCATGGCCATCCGGCCCGCAGCTGCGGCGTACTGGCTGGCCCGGCCCCACTGCGGCACCGACAGCCTGCGCAGCCAGCGCTCAGGCTCGAACTCGGGGACCTGGCAGCCGTTGGTGTGGGCGTAGCCGGTGGTGTCGAAGGCGGTGATCGGGCTGACTCCGCTGCGACCGGTACGCAGGCCCTCGGTGAACTCCACCGCCCCGGTGCCGATGCTGGAGACCGCGCCGAGGCCGGTGACGACAACTCGCTTGTGTAGCAAGGTGTTCATGTCTCCTGTTACCAACCGGCTGTCTGGCCAGCACAGCGCGCACGCTGCGCAGGTCGGTCATTCCGTCCACTTCGGACTGATCGATGGAGATGCCGAACTCCTTCTCCAGCGCGGCGAGCACGCCGATCAGCGAGAGCGAGTCGGCTCCGTGGTCCGCCACGAACCGGTCGGTCTCGCCGAGCTCCTCGGGCTCGATCTCCAGGCGGTCGCAGACGATCTCGAGGATCCTGGCGTCGCGATCTTCGGTGATCTGCACGGGTTTCCCCAGTTCTGTTCAGGCCGCGACCAGGCGGCGGGTGGACTTCCAGGTGCGCAGCCCGGCCTCGTCCCGGACCGCCGCGCAGGCGTCCAGGACGCGTTGCAGGTCGGACTCGGTGAGCTCGGAGTGCACCGAGAGCCGCTGCGCGCAGCGGTTCGCCGGTACCGCCAGCGGCACGAACGGCGCCCCGAAGACGCCCTGCGCGTCGAGCAGCCGCTGGAGCAGGCACAACGCCTGCTCGCTGCCCGGCTGCAACGGGATGATCTGGCTCCCGCTCGGCGCAATGTTGTAGCCGAGCCCAGTGAGCCCGTCCCGCAGCACCAGCGCGTTGCGGGCGCGCCTGCTCCTCCGGTCGTCGGCCACCAGGATCAGACCCAGCTCGGCGACCAGCCCGGCGCCGCTCGGGCCGAGCACACCGAGGGCGTGCGACTCGTCCGCGATGAGCGCGCACCCGGTCCACTCGGCCAGGTCCACGTACTCGACCAACGGGCAGAGGTCCCCGGTGACGCTGTAGAGGGTGTCGAACGCGATCAGCCCGGGGCCGTGCTTGCCGATCGTGCGTTCCAGGTGCTCGAAGTCGTTGTGCGCGAACGGCCTTGCCACCGCCTCGGCGGCGTGGACACGGGCCAGCAGCGAGGCGTGCGCGGTGACGTCCACGTAGACGGGGCTACCGGGTGCCGCGACGGCCTGGATGAGCCCGACGTTGGCGGCCCACCCGGACTGGCAGAGCATCGTCGCCGGGGCGTCCAGGAACCGGGCCAGCCGCCGTTCCAGTTCGCGGAGTCTACGAGGAGCCGGGAACCGAGAAACGCCACCGCGAACTCGGACAGAGGTTCGACAAGGTCGCCTACCAGACACTACTGACCTAGTTTTCGCAGGTGGAAGCCACCCGAACGGCCTAGTGTCACACCGGAAAACCGCTTCGACATTCACTCATACGAGTGAGAAATGAAACGGTTCAGCAAACCGGCACGCTGCACATTCCCACAATGAAAGCGTCACAGAAATAGTTTACCCGAGTGACGGGAAGCACTATTGCGGAATCGACCCAGTCAGCGCTTCGCGTAACGCACCGGCATCCCGCGCCCAGGCGAGCACCACGCTCTCGTCCTCCAGTCGCAGCGGCACGCCCATGGTTCCCTTCGGCGGCAGCCAGCCCCCGCCGAGCACCCTGGCGCCCAGCGATTCCTCCCCGTCGAGGACCTCGGCGATGCGCGCCACGGGCAGTTCCTCCTTGCCCTGCCGCAGAGACTCAGCGGTCAGCGACACGCTGCACACGCTGCGGCGCGCGCGGACCCACATCGCCGCGGCGGCAGCGAGCCCGAGCCCGGCCAGCGACCAGCCGAGCGGGTGCACCGGCCCGCTCAGCGTCTCCATTGCGAGCCCGAGCAGGGCGAACACCGGGCCCCAGAGCACCGGCCAGTACGAAGAGCCCGGTTCGGCGTACACCTCGGTCATGCCTTCTCCGCGAGCCAGCGCGAGGTGGCGCCGTGCCAGGTCACCACGAGCGCGGCGACCACCAACACGATCGACACCAGATTCGCCACGCTGCCCAGACCGCTGAGCACGAGCAGCACCAGTTGCAGCGCGGCTACGGCGCTGAGCGCGACCCGCGCCCAGCGCCTGCCCGCGCGCAACGCCAAGGCGAACCCGCTGTAAGCGGCGGCGAACAACAGGGCGACCACGGTGTTGCTCATCAACACGCTGGTGACGGCGTCCTCGACCTGCTCGGGCCGCACCACGTTGCGCGCGATCACAGCGGTGCGCACCTCGGACCGCAGCAGCCACAGGTAGCCGCCACTGAGCAGACCGAGCAGTGCGAGCCCCAGCCACAACCCCACCGCGACGCGCACCATCAGCCCTGCTTCAACTCGGTGAAGTAGGCGCTGCTCTTGGGCAGGAAGAGCATCAGCAGACCGACCAGACCCGCCAGCGTGCCCAACTGGGTCGGCGTGGTCGGCGCCAGCGCGATCGACGCGAGCTGCACCAGAGCGAGCACGACGAACGCGACGCGCGCCCAACGGCGTTGTGCGCGCAGCATGTACGCGAACAGCCCGGCCAGCACCGCGAGCAGGACGAACACCACCTCGTACACGATGAGCTGCGCGTTGAGCGCGTCGAGCACCTGCTCGGGGGTGAGCGTGGTGTTCTTCTGCTGCTTGGCGAACTCCTGCACGACGGTGTTGTGCGAGGCGATCAGGAGCACGGCGGTCGCCAGGTACAGGGCCGCGTCGACCGCCCACAGCACGATGCCGACCTGGACCGCCCTGGGCCGCACGGGGACGGCTGGCTGGTCCGATTCAGGTGTGGTCACGAGCGCACGTTAGCGCGCGTCGGCGGCCCTGGCGAAGTGCGCGGCCGAGCTGCGCACGTGGAACAGCACCAGGACCGCCAGAGCGATCACCGGCTGGACAAGAACAGGACCGGGCGCCAGCGGGCTGGCTTCAGGGACGCAGCCAGCGGGAGGCCTCGACCGCCCAGTAGGTGAGCACCGTGTCGGCGCCCGCCCTGCGGATCGAGGTCAGGGTCTCCAGGATCGTGCGCTCGCGGTCCAGCCAGCCGTTGGCGGCCGCGGCCTCGACCATCGCGTACTCACCGGACACCTGGTAGGCGGCCACCGGCACCTCGGAAACCTCGGCCACCGCGCGCACCACGTCCAGGTAGGGTAGCCCGGGCTTGACCATCACCACGTCCGCGCCCTCGGCCAGGTCCAGCGACAGCTCGCGCAGCGCCTCCCGGGCGTTGGCCGGATCCTGTTGGTACGTCTTGCGGTCGCCCTTGAGCTGCGACTCGACCGCCTCGCGGAACGGCCCGTAGAAGGCCGAGGCGTACTTGGCGGTGTAGGCCAGGATCGCGGTGTCCACGAAGCCCGCCTCGTCCAGGGCTTCGCGGATGACGCCGATCTGGCCGTCCATCATGCCGCTGGGGCCGACCATGTGCGCCCCGGCGCGGGCCTGCTCCACGGCCATGTCCGCGTACAACTTGAGGGTGGCGTCGTTGTCCACGCCGCCATGTTCGTCCAGCACCCCGCAGTGCCCGTGGTCGGTGAACTCGTCCAGGCAGCAGTCCGACATGAGCACGGTGTCATCGCCCAGCTCGACGCGCAGGTCGCGCAGCGCCACGTTGAGGATGCCGTCCGGGTCGGTCGCGCCCGAGCCGACCGCGTCCCGGGTCTGCGGCACGCCGTACAGCATCAGCCCGCCGACCCCGGCCTGTACGGCCTCGACGGCGGCCTTGCGCAGGCTTTCCCTGGTGTGCTGGACGACCCCGGGCATGGAGGCGATCGGCACCGGCTCGGCCGCGCCCTCCTTGACGAACATCGGCAGGATCAGCTGCCTCGGCTCGACAGTGGTCTCGCTGACCAGGCGGCGCAGGGCCGGGGTGGTGCGCAGGCGGCGCGGGCGGTGGGTCGGGAACACCGGCTGTACTCCCTCGAATGTGGGCGGTGCCGTGACGGACCAGCCGTCACGGCACCTCGGGTACTACGAGCGGCGCAGGCGCTTTGCCTTGCGCGGCGGGGGAAGCGCGCCCTCGGCCCGCAGCCTGGCCGCGTGCTGGGCCAGTGCGTCGACCAGTGAGGGCACGTTGGCGAACTCGGGCTGCACGTCCACGCGCAGACCGAACTCGCGGGCGGTCTCGGCCGTCTGCGGGCCGATGCAGGCCACCAGGGTCCTGGTGTGCGGCTTACCCGCGATGCCGACGAGGTTGCGCACGGTGGAGGAGGAGGTGAAGCACACCGCGTCGAACCCGCCGGACTTGATCATCTCGCGGGTGTCGGCGGGCGGCGGCGCGGCCCGCACGGTGCGGTACGCCGTCACGTCGTCGATCTCCCAGCCGCGCTCGCGCAGACCGGCCGCCAGGGTCTCGGTGGCGATGTCGGCGCGCGGCAGCAGCACCCGGTCCACCGGGTCCAGGATGTCGTCGTAGGGCGGGAAGTCGGCGAGCAGGCCCTCGCTGGACTGCTCCCCGGAGGGGATCAGCTCGGGGATGATGCCGAAGGAGCGCACCTTGGCCGCCGTGCTCTCGCCGACGCAGGCGATCTTCACGCCGGAGAACGCGCGGGCGTCCAGGCCGAACTCGCGGAACTTCTCCCACACCGCGCGCACGGCGTTGGTGGAGGTGAACACGACCCACTGGTAGCGGCCGTCCACCAGCCCCTTGACCGAGCGCTCCATCTGCGCCGGGCTGCGCGGCGGCTCCACCGAGATGGTGGGCACCTCGACCGGGATCGCACCGTGCTCGCGCAGCCGCTCGCTCATCGCACCGGCCTGCTCCTTGGTGCGGGGCACCAGGACTCGCCAGCCGTACAGGGCCCGCGACTCCCACCAGGACAGCTTGGACCGGTTCGCGGCGGCGCCGCCCACGGTGACCACCAGCTGGCCGAGCAGGTCACCGGCGTCGGCGGCCAGCGAGGCGAGCGAGGTGTCCACGGTGCGCTGCGAGCAGGCGGTGCCGTCCACCGTCACCGCGACCGGGGTCTGCGGGGCGAGGCCGTGCTCCACCAGAGATGAGGCCGCCTCGGCCAGGTGGCTGCCGGTGGCGTGCAGCACCAGCGTGCCGGGCGCGGAGGCCAGCCCCACCCAGTCCACAGTGGACCGAACGTCGGCCTCGGTGTGCACCGCGCCGAGCGCGACGCCCGCGTAGGCGGGAACCGCTGTGCCACCGGGAACTCCCGGCACCACGTCGAAGTCCACAGTGGACTTCGCGACCGACTGAGCCTCCTTGACCACTGAGTCGAGGGTGAGCGGGTCACCGGCGACCAGGCGCACAACGCTGCGCCCGGCCTTGGCCTCGGCCACCAGGTCCCTCGCCACGTCGGCGGACTCACCGACGGCGGGGCGCACCTCGGCGCCGTCCGCGATGGCGAGCACCTCGGCGGGTACGTCGGGGTCGGTCACCACCAGTTCCGCCCTGGCCAGCAACTCGTTGGCCCGGACGGTCAGCAACCCGGCGTCACCGGGGCCTGAGCCCACGAACGCGACGCGTCCGGGAGTCTTTCGTGCGCGGGTCGTCATCTGGGCGTTTCCCATCACTTGCTCCTGGCCATCACTTGCTCCCAGGGCCACTGAGCACCGTGGCGCCGAGATCGAGCAGTTCGGCCGCCAGCGCACGGCCCAACTGCTCAGCTGCGGTCAAGTCACCGGTGGCCGAAGCTCGCAGAAGGTCGTTCTGCGGCGTCGCGGCAACCCCGCGCAGGGACAGTCGGAGGACCGACCTTCCCGCGTCGTCGAGGTCTTCCACCACATCGGCCAGTGCGCCGACGGGCGCGCTGCACCCCGCCTCCAGCGCGGCGAGCATCGCGCGCTCTGCGGTGACAGCGGCCCTACTGGCCTGATCGTCCAAACAAGATCGGAGCAGGTGCTCGGTGTCGACGTCGTCGACCCGGCACTCCACCGCCAGCGCACCCTGTGCGGGCGCGGGCAGCATCTGCAGGGGGTCCAGCACCTCGGTGATCACCTCGAGGCGGCCGATGCGGGCCAGGCCCGCGCGGGCCAGCACCACGGCGTCCAGCTCGCCCTTGGTGACCTTGCCGATGCGGGTGTCCACGTTGCCGCGGATCGGCACCACGTTCAGGCCGAGGCCCAGCGCCGCCAGCTGCGCCGCCCTGCGCGGCGAGCCGGTGCCCACAGTGGACCCGCTGGGCAGCTCGCCCAGGGTCAGCCCGTCCCGGGCGATCAGGGCGTCCCGGGGGTCCTGCCTGGTCGGCACGGCCGCCATGGACAGCCGGGGGTCGGGCGCGGTGGGCAGGTCCTTGTAGGAGTGCACCGCGATGTCCACCTCGCCGGCCGCCAGCGCGTCGCGCAGGGCCGAGGTGAACACGCCGATGCCGATCTCCGCGATGGGCGCCGAGCTGCGGTCACCAGGGGTGGACACGGTCACGATCTCCACGCGTGCACCGGCGCGCTCCAGCTGCTGCGCGACCGTTCCGGTCTGCGCGAGCGCGAGCGCGCTGCCTCGCGTGCCGATCCTCAGGGTCCGGTTCACCGGTCTCCACCGCCGTGCTCTGTCGTGACGTTGCGTGGTGCGCTGACCACTGCGGGTGCCTGCGGGTCGAGCCCGAACAGCTCGCGCAGTGCGTCCGCGTAGCCGGCCCCGCCCGGGGCCGAGGCCAGTTCCTTGACCCGCACGGTCGGGGTGTGCAGCAACTTGTCCACCACCCTGCGGACCGTCCTGGCCAGCTCCGCCCTAGTGGAATCATCCAGGTCCGGGAGCCGTGAGTCCAATCGCAGCAACTCGGCGTCCACGACCTCGGCGGCCCTGCGGCGCAGCGCGGTCACCGTCGGGGTGACCTCCGCCGACCGCTGGCCCGCCAGGTAGTCGCGCACGCCCTCGGCCACGATCTGCTTTGCCCGCGCGGAGTCCAGCGCCACCGGGGCGTCGGCCAGCCGCTGTTGCAGGCTGGTCAGATCCACCAGGGTCACCCCCGGCAGGGACTGCACGATCGGGTCCACATCGCGGGGCAGCCCGAGGTCGCACACCACCAGCGGCCGGTCCGGCCTGCCCGCGAACTGCCCGGGGCCGACCACCACGTCGGTGGCCCCGGTGCAGGCCAGCAGCACGTCCGCGGCGGGCAGCTCGGCCGCCAGCCCGGACAGCGCCACCGCACGGGAGCGCACGCCCTCGGCGCGCAGCGAGGCGGCCAGCCGGTCCCCGTTCACGGCGGTCCGGTTGGCGATGACCACCTCGCCGATGCCCGCGCGGCGCAGGTGCGCGGCGGCCAGCCCGCCCATGGAGCCCGCGCCGACCAGCACCGCGGTGCGCCCGGCCAGGCCGCCGAGCACGCGCTCGGCGTCGGACAGCGCCTCGGACACCACGGAGGCGCCCGCGTGGTCGATGCCGGTCTCGCTGTGCACCCGCTTGCCCACGCGCAGCGCCTGCTGGCTCAGCTCGTGCAGGGTCTTGCCGACGGTGCCCGCCTCGTCGGCCGTGGCGTACGCGGAGCGCAGCTGGCCGAGGATCTGGGCCTCGCCGATGACCATGGAGTCCAGCCCGGCGGCCACCGAGAACAGGTGCTCCACCGCCGCGGCCGCGTAGTGCACGTAGAAGTGGTCGCACAGGCCGTTGACCTCGACCCCGGAGTGCCTGCTCAGCACCGAGGTGACGTCGGCGAGACCGCCGTGGAACGCCTCCACCACCGCGTAGACCTCGATGCGGTTGCACGTGGACAGCAACAGAGCCTCGGACACGTGCTCGCACCGCAGCAACTCGTCGAGCAGCTTGCCGTGGTCGTCACCGGAGACGGCAAGCCGCTCCAGCAGCCCCACCCCGGCCGTTCGGTGCGACACACCGACTGCGAGCAGACTCACCCCGGCACCACCATTCCGCCCTCGTCCGCGTAGGCGGCCTCGTCCGCCCGCCGCGCCACGTGGAACGACAAGATCTGCATCTCCACCGCCAAGTCAACCTTGCGCACCTCGACGTGGTCAGGAACCTGGAGCACGACGGGTGCGAAGTTCAGGATGCATTGCACGCCCGCGGATACCAAACGGTCGCAGACGCCCTGTGCCGCGGGGGGCGGGGTGGCGATGACCCCGATCGAGACCTCCCGCTCCGCGCACACGCGGGGGATGTCCTCGATGTGGTCCACCAGGATGCCGCCCACCGGCACGCCTATCAGGTCCTCGTCCACGTCGAACAGCGCGGAGACCGGGAACCCGCGTCCGGGGAAGCCGCCGTAGTTGGCCAGGGCGTGACCGAGATTACCGATGCCGACCACGCAGACGCTGTGCTTGCGGGTCAGCCCGAGGATGCGCTCGATCTGCCCGACGAGCACCTCGACCTCGTACCCGACCCCGCGCGTGCCGTACGAGCCGATGTAGGACAGGTCCTTGCGCAGCTTCGCCGAGTTGACCCCCGCGGCGGCCGAGAGCTCCTCGCTGGAGACGGTCGTCACGCTCTGCTCGGCCATGCCGGAGAGCACTCGGAGATAGACCGCGAGCCTGGCGACGGCCGCCTCCGGAATGGCCCTGGCCCGCTCGCGGACGGCGGGTTCGTCGACTGCGGACCCGGGGGCGCTCACGACCTCGTCAGCCTCACCCCGTCGTGCACCCACGCTGGTAGCTCCTCAGCTGCTCGTCCAGGCGATCCGCCCCATCGACACCGCAACGGTAGTCGCTTGTGAACGGATGCACAAAGTCGCCGGACGGGGGCGTGGGACGGCACACAGCGAGCTGGGGCACACGGTTCACCGGTTCGGATGACACGGCCGAGCGGGTCAGTGGTCCCCGGCCGGCAATCCGTCGCCACCGGGCCCCAATTCTGCGGCCGACAGTCGACAAGAATGCACGAAAAACGCCGGATCACCATCGTTGACAGCCACTCGCCAGATGTCGAATTCACGTCCTCTCGCCCCGGACCGGGACATGCCGAACCTGTTCCGCCAGGTGCGCACCACCTGCGAGGAGACAGTGAATACGGCAGAGGAGTCGGAAAAAGCACTATGGGAGTGGCCGTGACGGCCACTCCCATCGAGGAGAACAATCAACCAGTTCAGCTGGCCGGAGTCAGCACCTTGCCGATGACGAACACGGTGGCGTTGCCGGTGGGGATGTTTCCGCAGAGCACCGGGGCGTCGTTGACCATCAGGTTCGACTTGTCGCCGGTGATCTTGACGGTGCCGCCCTGCAGGGTGGCTTCCGCGCCGTCCTTGATCAGCTGGTCGCCGTTGAGGCGCTTGGCGACCACGTGGTACTGAAGGATCTTGCCCAGCTTGGCCGGGTCCTTGGCCAGCGCGTTGAAGGCGTCGTCACCGAGCGCGGCGAAGGCCGGGTCGGCCGGGGCGAAGACCGTGATGGCCTTCTGCGAGTTCAACGTGTCGACCAGGCCCGCGGCCTTGACGGCGGCGACGAGCTTGGTCAGCAGCGGGTTGTTGCTGGCGGCGGTGGCCACCGGGTCGTTGGCCATCCCGTTCAGCGAGCCCTTGCCGTCAGCCGGGATGGAGCTGCAGGCCGAACCGAAGGTGTCGGTGACCTTGGTGACGCCGTCGCTCGACATGGCCTCGGACGTGGTGGTCGCCGCGGCGGCGCTGGTGGTCGTCGTGGAGCCCGCGGAGTTGGAGCTACCACCGCTGCAGGCGGCGAGCGAGACGGCGGCGGCGACAGCGATACCGGCGGCTGCCAGTCGGTGGAACTTCCTCACCTGGATCACTCCTCAGTGATTGCGAGAACCCGGATATTTCGGGCTAAGAGAACATCTCGACCTTCACTGAGATGTTCGAAACAACCTCGCGATCGGTTCGATCCCGGTTGGTAACGGTTCGGTCACTGAGCGACGAAAACGATCGTGTGCAGGCCAGTCGCCCCGTTCGGGATGGGGCTGACCCGGTCCGCGGTCTGCGTGTAGCCCGAACTGTCGGTGGCACGGCACAGCACGGTGTGGCTGCCCGACTTGAGGTCGAACTCCTTGCGCCACATGCGCCAGGTCTCCTTGCCGACCTCGGTGGTCAGCTCGGCCTCCTGCCAGGGCCCGCCGTCCATCTGCACCTCGACCTTGGCGATGCCCTTGGTCTGCGCCCAGGCGATGCCCGCGACCACGACCGTGCCCGCGGGCACGGTGGACAGGCCCTGCGGGATGTCGATGCGCGACTCGGTCTTGATCGGCGCCTTGGCCGTGTAACCGCGCGGCACCCAGTAGCTCTGCTTGGCGGCGAAGGTGGTCAGCTCGATGTCGGTGACCCACTTCGTGGCCGACACGTAGCCGTACAGGCCGGGAACCACCAGGCGGGCCGGGAAGCCGTGCTCGGGCGGCAGCGCCTGGCCGTTCATGCCGATGGCCAGCATGGCGTTGCGGCCGGGGTCGATCGTCTCCGACACCGGACTGCCCGCCGTGTACCCGTCCACGCTGGTGGAGAACACCTGGTCCGCGCCAGGCTGGATGCCCGCCTCGGCGAGCAGGTCGCGCAGCAGCACCCCGGTGAAGTTGGCGGTGGAGATGTACGGGCCGCCAACCTCGTTGGAGACGCAGGTCATCGTGATGGTCCTGGTCACCAGCTGGCGCTTGGCGATGTCGTCGAAGCTCAGCCGCAGCTCGCGGTCGACCATGCCGTGGATGCGCAGCGACCAGTCCTCGGCGCGCAGCCTGGGCACCGACAGAGCGGTGTCGATCCGGTAGAACTCCTGGTTGGAGGTCAGGAAGGTGGGCGTGCCCTGGCGCGCGAAGTCAGCGCCGGGGGCGATGTCGGGCTGCGGGTAGTGCGCGATCAGCTTGCTCACCTGTGCGCGCGAGCCCTCCACGTCCACGCTGCCCGCGACGAACTGCCCGCCGAGCCCGGCCAGCCCGGAGCCGACGGCCACCCCGACCGAGCCGAGCAGGAATTTGCGCCGGTCCGGGCCCTCGGCGGCCTGCCCCGGCTCGGTGGCCGCCACGGCCTGCCGCAGGGCGAGGCCGTGCAGCCCGCGGAACACCAGCAGGCCGGCCACCAGGCTGGTGATCGGCGCCAGCACGGCGAGCTGGCCCAGGTCGGGCCGCGCGTAGACCGCCGCCACGGCGACCAGGCCCAGAGCGATGGCGAAGATCGAGCCCGGCAGCGGGCCGCGCCGGGACACCAGCCCGGCGAGCACGGCGGCCACGAGCAGGAACCCCGCCATGCCGCCGAGCAGCACCACCTTGTCGGCGGTGCCGAAGGTCCGGACCGCGAAGTCCTTGAGCGGCAACGGGGTCAGATCGATGAAGGTGTTGCCCACGGCCAGGAACGGCGAGGCGTTCGGGTCGATCAGGCCAGCGACCAGGTGGCCCGAGGCCAGGGCGGCCGCGACGCCCAGCACGCCGACGAGCAGAGCCACCGGCCAGCTCAGCGTGGGGGTCGTTGAGGGACGGCGCTCGACTGTCGGAGCTGATGCGTTCACACCTCAAGTTCGTCCGCGCAGGGGGATCGGTTCAAGCCTGACCGGCTTACGGATGTGTGACGGCCCGTCCACCAGGGCAGAAAAAAGGTCCGAGCGACCCCCAGGACGCCCGGACCCCTTGACGGCTGTACAGCCAACTGGATGATACGTACACTATATTTAACCAAACAAGCCCTTCCAGTGAACTTCCCGGTCGTTTTGATAACTGGGAAGATCGGGTGCAGAGGCTTCGCGATACGAGGAGGTGTGCCGTGGCCACCCTGGCGGAGCGACTGAACACCCTGTTCGCCACCGTTGTGCAGGTCGACGCGCACGGCAGGCGTCGCGAGTACTCCACCCCGCACGTGGCGCGGACGATCAGCGAGGACCCCGCGCACGACACCACGGTGTCCCGCGTCTACCTGGCAACCTTGCGGTCCGGCGCCAACACCAACCCGACCATCGCCGTGATCCGCGCGCTGGCGAAGTTCTTCGACGAGCACCGCGCACCCGGTACCTCGCACATCACCGCCGCGTACCTGCTCGGCGACGAGCCCGAGGACGCCGAGGAGCGCGAGCTGCGCGCGAAGCTGGCCGACCGGCACGTACGGATGATCGCCATGCGCGCCGGGGACATGACACCGGCGGTGCGCAAGCAGGTGCTGAAGATGATCGACGTGCTGCTCGCCGAGGACGAGGAACAGCAGCCCTAGCGGCCCAGGTGGCCGCGCAACGCCTCATCGACAGCTGATCTGCGTGTGCCGTGCTGCTGTGCTGACGCACTGCTCATCTGCTGACGCGGTCGAGGAACGCCGCAGCACAGCTCCGCCGCTCGCGCACTGCTCCACCGCCGCAGCACTGCTCATCCGCTGACGCAGTCGAGGAACGCCGCAGCACAGCTCCGCCGCTCGCGCACTGCTCCGCTGCTGCGGCATTGCTCCAGCGCTACGGCGCAGCTCCACCGCTGACGCACTGCTCCACCGCTCGCGCACTGCTCCAACGCTGAGACAGTGCTCCACCGCCGACGCGCACGAGATACGCCGACGCACAGCTCGTCCGCATCACCCCACCACGAGTGCGGCGGCACAGCTCAGGCGAGCAGTGCCGCCCTCAGCCGGCTCTCCTCCACCTTCCAGTACCCGTGCTCCGCCTCGTCCACGAGGATCACCGGCACCCGGTCGCCGTACTCGGCGCGCAGTTCGGGGTCGCTGTCCACGTCCTGGCTCGACCAGGGCACGCCGAGCTCCCCGCAGATCCGGTCGAGGTCGGCGGCGGCCTGCTCGCAGGCGTGGCAGTCCACCCTGGTCATCAGGGTCACGTGGTGCGTCACGGCACCAGCCTAGGCGTCAGTCCTGGGGCAGTCGGAGCCTGCTGCGCACCAGCTTGCCGGTGGGCGAGTGCGGCAGCACATCGGTGAACTCCACGCTGACCGGCACCTTGAACTTGGCCAAGTGCTCGGTGCAGTGCGCGAGCACGTCCTCGGTGCTCAGCCGAGCGTCGGCGCCGAGCACGAGCACGGCCTTGACCGCCTCGCCGGTGCTCTCGTCCGGGATGCCGACCACGGCGGCCTCGGCCACCTGGGGCAGCTCGGCGAGCACCTTCTCCACCTCGTGCGGGTACACGTTGAACCCGTTGACGATGATCAGGTCACCGGCGCGGTCCACCAGGTGCAGGTCGCCGTCGGGGTCGAGGTAGCCCACGTCACCGGTGCGGAACCAGCCCTCCGCGTCGGGGCCGTGCGCCCCGTCCGGCCAGTAGCCGCTGAACAGGTTCGCCCCGCGCACGGACACCAGGCCCGCGTCGTCGTCGGGGAACTCCAGCTCCTCGTCCTCCACGAACGGCTGGCCGTCGTTGTCGACCAGGCGCAGCTCGACACCGGGCAGCGGCTTGCCCACCGAACCGGCCTTGGGCTTGCCGCCGACCAGCGTGGAGGTCAGCACCGGAGCGGTCTCGGTCAGTCCGTAGCCCTCGTACACCGGCAGGGTCGTGGCGTGCTCGACGGCGTCCAGCAGCGCCGGGCCGAGCGGGGCGGCACCCGAGGTGAGCAGGCGCACCGTCATGAACGCCTCGCGCAGTCGCGCGGCGCCGACCTGGAGCATCGCCTGGTACATGGGCGGCACGCCGACCACGGTGGTGACGCGGTGCCGCTCGATGACGTCCACGGCGCGCTCGGCCTCGAACCGCTCCAGCAGCACGGCGGTGGCGCCGGCGGCGGCGACCTGGAACAGACCGGGGCCCAGGCCGTAGGAGTGGAACAGCGGCAGGGCGAGCAGCACGCGGTCGGCGGCGGTGACCGGGGCGGGCCGCAGCGCGGCGCACTGCGAGACGTTGGCCAGCAGCGCGCGGTGCGAGAGCATCGCGCCGCGCGGCACACCGGAGGTGCCCGAGGTGTACGCGAGCACGGCGATGTGTTCACCACCGCGAACCGAGCCCAAGGGCTCCTGGCCCTCGACTCCCTCAACCGGGGGAGGCGGCAGCACGGTGGGCACGCCCCCGCCCTCGCCGACGAGGACCCGCGACCCGCTGTCCTCGACGATCCGGGCCAGCTCACGCACGGGCGCGCTGGGGCTGACCGGCACCACCACGGCCCCGGCACGCAGCGCGCCGAACACGGCGACGCAGAACTCCGGCGAGGTGGGCAGCCGCACCGCGACCCGGTCACCGGGTGCGACGCCGACACCGATGAGCCGACGGGCTTCAGCACTGGTCAGGGCGTCGAACTGCCGCCAGTTGAGCGTGGCCCCGGTGCTCGCATCGATGAACGCCGGGTGGTCGGGTCCGCGCTGGGCGGCCACGCTGACCAGATCGGCGACGTTGCCCGCTGGGGTCATGCTCGACCTCCTCATCGAAGCGATCGTCGGATTTTGGCACGCCCCTCGCGCGTCATGCACCGCGGCACCGCCGCGTCTCATATATGACCCAGACATCGCTACCTACTTCCGAGTAACAACCCGTATGCTGCCGATACGCCTCGGGTGCCCCCGCCCATCCGCTGCGTCGACCAAGGGAGGTGCTGCTACCCCTATGAGCAGCCCTGCCCGCTCCGAGCAGACCGACCCCGACCCCGTCATGGACGAACCCGGCGAGGCGTGGGACCTGGTGCACGCCGCCCAGTCAGGCGACACCCAGGCGTTCGGCCTGCTCTACGACCGCTACGTGGACTCGGTGTACCGCTACGTGCTGTTCCGCGTCGGTGACCGGACCCTGGCCGAGGACGTCACCAGCGAGACCTTCCTACGGGCGCTGCGCCGCATCGGCTCGGTCAGCTACCAGGGCCGCGACGTGGGCGCCTGGTTCGTCACGATCGCCCGCAACCTGGTGCTCGACCACGTGAAGTCCAGCCGCTACCGGCTGGAGGTCACCACCGCCGAGCTGGACGACAACCGCGAGGTCACCGCGGGGCCCGAGCAGGCGGTGCTCACCGAGGCCACCACCAGCGAGCTGCTGCGCTGCGTGGGCCAGCTCAACTCCGACCAGCGCGAGTGCATCGTGCTGCGCTTCCTGCAGGGCCTGTCGGTGGCCGAGACGGCCAGCCAGATGGGCCGTAACGAGGGCGCCATCAAAGCGCTCCAGCACAGGGCCGTGCGGCGGCTCGCACAGCTGCTCCCGACGGAGCTGCGGTAACCCGTTCCGGCTAGTGATCACCGTGGTTGTGAACATCACGTGTCGCAGCGCGACGATGCGTAACCGATGCAGCCTGGCAGTCGTTTCTCGAAACAGGAAACGAGCGAGGTGGGCGTGGGCATGCAGGACGAGCGGTTCGCTCGGGCCGTCGAGGAGATCCCCGGCGACGGCCCGGTGCCCGCCGACCCCGGACTCGCCGTGGTGGCGATGCTCAGACAGGCCGCGACCGCGCTCGACCCCACTCCGCAGGCACGCAGCCGGATGCGCGCGAAGCTGCTGGTCGAACTGGGCGTCGAGGACACCGAACCGGACCCGACCCCGGCCGTCACCCCGCTGGCGCCACAGCGGGTCCGGCGGCTGGGCGCCTCGGGGCGGCTGGTGGTCGCACTGGCCGCCGCGCTGTGCCTGGTGCTGTCCCTTGGCGCGATGAGCCTGCTGATGAGCAGGGACGCGCTGCCAGGGGACGCGCTGTACGCCGTCAAGCGGACTGCCGAGTCGGCCTCCTTCGGACTGACCTTCGGCGAGGGCTCGAAGGGCCGCAAGCACCTGGAGTTCGCCTCGGCCCGGCTCGACGAGTTGACCGCACTGGTCGACAAGTACCCAACTCCGGCGGGGCCGCCCTCGGGACCTGCGCTGACCGCGCTCACCGACCTGGACACCGACGCCGCAGCTGGATCGCGGCTGCTCACCACCGAGGCCACCAACGGGGACGGCAGCACGCTCACCGTGCTGCGCGACTGGGCTCGCACCGAGTCCGCCCGGCTGACCGCCCTGCGGCCCAGGCTGCCCGACCCCGCTGGCCAGCGCGCCGCCAGCAGCACGAGCGTGCTCACCTCCATCGCCGAGCGCTCCGAGGCGCTGAGCGCACGGCTGGGCTGCTACGCCATCACCTCGGGCACCAGCGACGAGATCGGCCCGCTGCCCGCCAGCGGTGCCTGCGCCAAGCCAGGTACGACCGCGCCACCGCCCGTTACGCCGGTGCCCGGCTCCCCCGCCCCCACGGCCCCGCACGACCCGGTGCGCTCCTCGGCGGCCAAGCCCGTGCCCGGTAGCACCCCGGGAACGGTCCTGCCCTCGCTCGCGCTGCCCACGCCGACCAGCCAGGGCGGGCCGCTGACCCCGCCGTTCCCGCCCGTACCGGGTGGCGGCGACACCCCGTCGGTGCTGACCGTCCCGCTGCCGCTGCCACTGGGCAGCCTGCCGCCCCTGCTGCCCGGTCTGCCGGGTCTGGTGCTCGGCGGCTGACCTGAGTTCATCACCAGAGGTAGATCGCTACCCTTGCACGATGACGGACCGGCGGAACCTGACCGGGAGGCGCTGCGGTGTACCGCAACCGTGACGGAGCGGACGCACAGCCCCGCAAGCGGCTGTTCTCCACGGAGGACGAGGCGCTCGACCGCATGGCAGAGGAGGCGGGCCAGGCGTCCGCCGAGGCCGCGGTCGCCGCGGCAGCCGAGCTGGAGGCGTCCCTCGCCGTACCCCCTGACCTGACCGCGGCCGCCTTCTTCGACGTGGACAACACGATGATGATGGGCGCCTCGATCTTCCACTTCGCCCGCGGCCTCGCCGCGCGCAAGTACTTCACCACCTCCGACCTGGCCGGCTTCGCCTGGAAGCAGATCAAGTTCCGGATCGGTGGCAAGGAGAGCCCGGAGAGCGTGCGGCAGAGCCGCGAGCAGGCGCTGTCCTTCGTCGCGGGCCGCAGCGTGCAGGAGCTGGTCACGCTCAGCGAGGAGATCTACGACGAGCTGATGGCCAACCGGATCTGGTCGGGCACCAGGGCGCTCGCGCAGATGCACCAGGACGCCGGGCAGCGGGTCTGGCTGGTGACCGCGACCCCGGTGGAGCTGGCCTCGATCATCGCGCGGCGGCTGGGCCTGACCGGGGCGCTGGGCACCGTGGCGGAGAGCCGGGACGGGGTCTACACCGGGCGGCTGGTCGGCGACCTGCTGCACGGCAAGGCCAAGGCGCACGCGGTGCGGGCACTGGCCGCGCGCGAGGGCCTGGACCTGCGGCGCTGCACGGCGTACTCGGACTCGATCAACGACGTGCCGATGCTGTCCGCGGCGGGCACCGCGGTGGCGGTGAACCCGGACTCCGCGCTGCGCGAGCTGGCCCGCACACGGGGCTGGGAGATCCGCGACTTCCGCACCGGACGCAAGGCCGCGCGCATCGGCGTGCCCTCGGTACTCGGCGCTGGCGTGCTCGCCGGGGCGGTGGCCGCGGGGCTGGCCTACCGGCGGCGCGAGCGTTCCTGACCGTCCACGCAACCAACGCCGACCATGTGCGTCCTGTGCTGTGACAGGACGGACTGCGGCGCTTTGTTGTTGTACCCCAAGGAGTTCCGCGCCGACCTGGCGTCGGTGCGCAACGCTGAGGTCGGTTGACCGGTCCGGACCGCGTTCGGGGGCGGCCCGGACCGGTCGTCGGTCTCAGCGCTGGGGGGCGTAACCGGGCGGCGGCTGCGGGGGCTGCTGTTGCTGCTGCGGCTGGGCCTGCGGGGCGGGCGCCGCGTGCGGCTGTGCCCCGGCCTGACCCACCTGCTGTTGCTGCTGCTCCAGCGGCACGATGAACACAGCGGTGCCATAGGCGGCGATCTCGCTCATCGTCTGCGCGATCTCGTTGCAGTCGAAGCGCATCGCCAGGACCGCGTTGGCCCCGTAGCCCATGGCCATCTGGGCCATGCGGCCGACGGCCTCGTTGCGGGAGTCGGTGAGCATCTGCGTGTACTGCGTGATCTCGCCGCCGCCCAGTGACTTGAGGCCGGCGACGAAGTTCACGCCGATCGCACGACTGCGCACGGTGAGGCCGAAGACCTCACCGAACACGTGCGCGACCCGGCAGCCGGGCACGTCGTTCATCGTGGAGATGAGGATCGGGAACTGAGGCGGAGGAGTGGGCTGACCCATGGCCGCGAATCGTAGCCGCACCATCCTCTGTGGACTCGGCATTCGGGTGGGAATGGCCTACCGTGACCTCCATGCGCGACGACGTGCTCGTGCTCGGCGCGGGTGTGATCGGCCTGACCACCGCCGTGTGCCTGGCCGAGGCGGGGCTGCGGGTCCGCGTGCTGGCCGCCGAGCCGCCCGTCGCGACCACCTCCGTGGCCGCGGGCGCGATGTGGGGCCCCGCCTTCGCCGAACCCGCCGAGCAGGTGCTGGGCTGGAGCCGCACCGGGCTCGCCGAGTTCACCGCGCTGGCCGGGGACGAGACCACCGGGGTCAGCCTGGTCCGCGGCCGGATGGCGGCCCGCTTCCCGCTGCCGCTGGACGGGGAGCTGCCCCCGCAGGTGGCCGTCGTGCCCGAGCTGGCCGACTGCCTGCCCGAGGAGTTGCCCGAGGGCTACCTCAGCGGCCAGTGGTGCCGGGTCCCGCTGATCGACATGCCTCGCTACCTGCGCTACCTCACCGGGCGCCTGCGCAGCGCGGGCGGCACGCTGGAGATCAGGTCGGTGGCCCGGCTGCTCGACCTGGTCGACCTCGCACCGGTGCTGGTCAACTGCGCTGGGGCCGGCGCGCGCAGGCTGGTACCGGACCTGGCCCTCCAGGCGGTGCGCGGGCAGTCGGTGGTGGTGACCAACCCGGGCGTGCACGAGTTCTTCGTGGAGGTCAGCAACGAGCCGGAGATGACCTGCTACTTCCCGCACGGCGAGCACGTGGTGCTGGGCGGGGTCAGCCTGGAGGGCGACTGGAGCACCGAGCCCGACCCGGCGGTCGCCGAGCAGATCCTCGCGCGCTGTGCAGCTGTGCAGCCGCTGTTCAGCAACGCCGAGGTGGTCGAGCACCGCGTCGGCACACGACCAACGCGTGCGCCGATCAGGGTGGAGGCGACCGAGCTGGGCGGCGCGCGGCTGGTGCACTGCTACGGCCACGGAGGGCTGGGCGTGACCCTGTCCTGGGGCAGCGCGCGGCAGGCTGCCGCGCTGGCGGCCCCGGACCGGCTCAGTCCGTCCTGACGTTCAGCGTCAGGTTGATCCGGTCCGGGGACGGGTAGCTGATCGTGCCCTCCCCGCGTGCCGTGGCGTACTTGCCGCAGCCGCCCACGATGGCGAGCGGGTTGTCCACCGGCGAGGGCAGCACCAGCGGGTGCTCGGTGCTCAGGTGCAGTTCCCCGTTGAAGCCCAGCTTCAGCACGAGGCTCATCTGCACGATGACCTTGGGCGGGGTGTCCGGGGTGACGTTGACGACGATGCCGTGCGCCGAGCCGTCCCCCGCGGCCGCCGCGTTGGCGTCGAACAGCTCCAGCTGCATCGCGAAGGGCGTGCCGAAGGCGGGGGTCGCGGGCAGCGAGTTCTTCGAGCGGGCGGCCACCAGCTTGATCGTCTCGTTGGCGGAGGCCGCGGCGGGCGAGGACCCGGCGAGCACCAGCCCACCGGCGGCCACTGCCGGTGCCGCGAACAGCGCTGCCCTTCTGGACAGCTCAGCGGGGGTAGCCATGAACCGAGCGTAGGCACAGGCAGGCAGCGTTGCCCGCCAGCGCCCGCACTGCCACGCGTTCGAGTGAGCTAGCCGAGGAAGACGTTTCGACGCTGGGTGAGCAGCCGGTACAGGCTCTGCTGGATCGTCTCGCGCACCTGGTCGGTCAGGTTGAACACCAGCATCGGGTCGTCGGCCGCGCTGGGCTCGAACTCGTCGGTGCGGATCGGCTCGCCGAACTCGATGTACCACTTCGAGGGCAGCGGCACCGCGCCCAGCAGCCCCAGGTGCGGGAACAGCGGGGTCACCGGGAAGTACGGCAGCCCGAACAACCGGGCGATCAGCTTGATCTCACCGATCTTGGGGTAGATCTCCTCGGCGCCGACGATGGACACCGGGATGATCGGCGTGCCGGTGCGCAGGGCCGCGGAGACGAAGCCGCCCCGGCCGAAGCGCTGCAACTTGTAGCGGTCCTTGAACGGCTTGCCGATGCCCTTGAAGCCCTCGGGCCACACGCCGACCAGGTCGCCACCGCGCAGCAGCCGCTCGGCGTCCGGGCTGCAGGCCAGGGTCTGCCCGGTCTTGCGCGCCAACGAGCTGATCATGGGTAGGCGGAACACCAGGTCCGCGCCCAGCATGCGCAGGTGCCGGTTCGCCGGGTGGTGCTCGTGCACGGCGTAGGCGGTCATCACCGCGTCCATCGGCAGCGTGCCCGAGTGGTTGGCCACCAGCAGCGCGCCGCTGTCGGACGGCACGTTGTGCAGCCCGATGGTCTCCACCCGGAACCACTTCTCGTAGAGCGGGCGCAGCAGCGGCATCAGCACGTTGTCGGTGAGCTCGCGGTCGAAGCCGAACTCGTCGACCTGGTACTCACCGGAGACCCTGCGGCGCAGGAACGCCAGCAGATCGGCCAGCCTGCGCTCCCAGTCCGGCTGCTGCCCGGTCTCGCGCTCCTCCTGCCCGGCGGGCGGCACCTGCTCGATCCTGGGCCGTGCCGCCGAGTTCGCGGGCACCGGTCGGTCGGTTCCGTGCAGCGGGATCACTCGCGCATCCGGCATCGCGTGCACCTCCTCACCTGATGGGGAGTCTGGCGGCGAGGTCGAGGATCCCCCGCTCGGCGGCCACCAGACTGTCGGGGTCGAACACCGGGCGCAGCGCCCGGCCGCTCACGTAGTCGTCGAACGCCTGCGTGGTGGTCCACCTCGGTGCGAAGCCGAAGTCGCGCTTGAGCCGGGTCGTGTCCACCACGCGGCCGAAGTTGAGGAACCGCATCTGGTCCGGGGAGAAGTCGACCAGCCGGGCACTGCGCACCACGCGGCCCACCACGGGCACCGCCATGCTGGGCACCGGCAGCGCGACCCGGCCCGCCCTGCGGATCGCCTGGGACAGCATCAGCACCCCGTCACCACCGACGTTGTACGTGCCCGCCAGGTCGTGCAGGGTGGCCCGCTCCACCACGGCCAGCGCGTCCTCGGAGTGCAGCAGCTGCATCCTGGCGTCGTAGCCGAGCACCGTCGGCACGACGGGCAGGGCGAAGTACCTGGTCAGCACGGTGTCGATGCGCGGGCCGATGAAGTTGGTGAAGCGCAACGTGGTGACGTCCACATCGGGCCTGCGCCGACCGAAGCCGCGCACGTAGCCCTCCACCTCGACGGCGTCCTTGGCGTACCCGCTGGGGGGCAGGTCCTTGGGCGCCATCTCCTCGGTGAACATCGCGGGGTCGCGGGAGCTGGCCCCGTACACCGCGCTGGTGGACTTGACCACCAGCTTGCGCACCAGCGGCGAGCGCTGGCAGGCGGCCAGCAGCTGCATGGTGCCGATGACGTTCATCTCCTTCATCGCCGTCCGGCCGGTGGGGCCTGCCGGGTTGGCGGTGACGGAGGCGTGCACGACCGTGTCGACCTTGGCGCTGGCGATCACCTTGGTGATCAGCGGGTTGCGGATGTCGGCGCGGACGAACTCGGCTCGGCCCATCCTGCGCAGCAGGTCCCGGGGCGGGGGCACGGTGTCCACGCCGAGCACACGCTCGATGGCCGGGTTGGCGGCCAGGCGCGCGGCGAGGTGGCCGCCGAGGAAGCGGCTTACTCCGGTGACGAGGACCACAGTGGGCGCCATGGGACTCCCTGGCAGGTGGCGGTGACGCTGGCGATGCTACTCCCGGCCAACGACCGGAACAGGGGCCAAGCACGCCGCATTGACGCAGGTCACGCAGGGTTTACGGGGTTCTCACCCGTTCGGCCGGATTTTGGTACCGGCCAGTAACGCAGAACGGCACCCGTCCGATGAGGACGAGTGCCGCCTGAGCTCGGGTGTCGCGCGTCACTTGCCGCGCTTGCGCCGCTGCACCCTGGTCTTGCGAAGCAGCTTGCGGTGCTTCTTCTTCGACATGCGCTTGCGGCGCTTCTTGATGACCGAGCCCATGCGGCATCCTTAGCTCTAGACGGTGTGGTTCTTGGTGTGCCCGGTGCCTCGCCGCCCTGACGGGGCCGGCTCCAGGCACGAACGGCCTTCCATGTTACCCGCACGCCTGCGCCCGGCTGGCACCAGCACCAGCCGGGCGCTCAGCGGACACTCTCAGCCCGCGTCGTAGTAGGCGTTCTCCAGGTAGGCGTGCACCGCCTTCTCGGGAACCCGGAACGACTTGCCCACCCTGACGGCAGGCATCTCGCCCGAGTGCACCAGGCGGTACACCGTCATCTTGGACACCCTCATGAGGGTGGCCACCTCGGCGACCGTGAGGAACTGCACCTGTGCGAGGCCGGGGTGTTCGGTCTCCTTCTGCTGCGCCGGCATGTATCACCGCGTCCTTAAACACGTGTCGCGCCGTCGGCTTCCCCACCGGCGGTATCGACACGCACGTGCTCACCTGAGCGTAGCGGGACAGGTGGGGCTCCTGCGACGTCCGCGACTGCCCGTGCGCCCAGTGGCCACCGGATACACCCGAAGGCACCACTGATCTGCGCGGTTGAGCCCGTTCGGCTGCCCGGCGGACACCGCCCACAGATCAGGTGAACCCTAGTCGTGGGCGCGGCCCAGCTCCTCCGAGCGGTCCCTGGCGGCCTCGATGGCAGCCAGCAGCGCCGCGCGCACCCCGTGCCTCTCCAGCTCGCGGACGGCCATGATCGTGGTGCCCGCCGGTGAGGTCACGGCCTCGCGCAGGGTCACGGGGTGCTCCCCCGAGTCGGCCAGCATCGTGGCCGCCCCCACCGCGGACTGGATGATCAGTTGGGCCGCGACCGCCCGGGGCAGGCCGAGCAGGATGCCCGCGTCGATCATGGCCTCGACCAGGAAGAAGAAGTAGGCGGGCCCGGAACCGGACAGGGCCGTCACCGCGTCCTGCTGGGACTCGGGCACGCGCAGCACCTTGCCCACGCTGCCCAGCAGGCCCTCCACCAGCTCCAGGTGCTCCGGCCTGGCGTGCGCGCCCGCCGAGATCGCGCTCATCGCCTCGCCGACCAGCATCGGGGTGTTCGGCATGACCCGCACCACCGGCGTGCCCTCGGGCAGCTCGCGCTCGAACAGCTTGGTGGGCAGGCCCGCGCACAGCGACACGACCAGTGCCCCCGGCTTGAGCACCGGGGACAGCTCGCCCAGCAGCGGCTCGATGTCCTGGGGCTTGACCGCCACCACCAGCACGTCCGCCGTGGCGGCCGCGTCCGGCACCGACACCGCGCGCACCCCGTGGCGCGCCGTGAGCTCCTCGCAGCGCTGCGGGTAGCGCTCGGTGAACATCAGGTCCGCCGTCGACCAGCCCCCGTGCAGCAGGCCCGACAGCAGCGCCTCACCGATCTTGCCAGCCCCCAGCACCGCGATCGTCGTCATGCCGACAAGCCTGCCAGACAGCCGCCCACCTGCGGATGAGCGGCCCACGACATGGCCACCTCAGGAGCTGTTCGTCTCCTGGGGGCTCAGCGCGAGCTGGCGGGCCTGGCAGACGAGTCGGCCGGTGCTGTCCAGGATGGTGGCGTCCTGGTCGAACCACTGGCCGTAGACGGCTCGGCAGTCGACCTGCACGCGCAGCCAGCCGGGCTCGGGGCGCGAGCGGACCAGGCCGGTCAGCTGCACGGTCGGCGACCAACCCACCCGGCCGAGGTTGAACGTGACCGGCATGGAGATGTCCCCGGCGACCAGCGCGAAGTACGGGTCGGGCTGTTCGCCGTCACGCGGGCGCACCCACAGGCGCAGGCGCAGCGGATCACCGGTGCGCCGCTCCAGGAAGCCCGCTCCGACCGGGTCGACGAGCACCTCGCAGGCGCGGGCGAGCTTGAACACGCCGACCAGGTTGGGCAGCGCGCCGATGTCGATGGCCCCGGGCGGCGGCAGCACGGGCAGATCGGGCAGGTCGCGCCAGGCGGGCCGCTCCTCGGGCAGGCGGCCGACGGTGACCATGCCCTCCACGCAGGTGCTGCCCCGTTGCTCCAGTGCGACGCGCACGACGGTCACGGTCCGCCCGGCCTTGCGGACCTCGGTGCGCAGCATCACCGGGCCCACCGAGGGCGGGCGCAGGAACTGGGCGCTGACCGAGAGCGGCTCCAACTGCCCGGCACCGGAGCCGTCCGCCACGAGCACGGCGGCCTTGGCCAGCAGCGCAAGCAGGAAGCCCCCGTGCGGCTTGGGGCCGACGGTCCAATCGGCGGGCAGGTCGGCGATGGCTGTGCCGTCACCGAGCGGGCGCACCGCCGTGGCCGCGGCGAAGGAACGGAGCACCGGCGTCTGTTCGGGGCTCATGCCCGCACCTCGCTAGCGCTCGGCGAGGACATGAGCCCCGGCACCGCGCTGAATGACTCGCTCGCGAGCTCGCTCATGCCGTACCCACCAGCGAGCGCAGGAAGAAGGCGGTGTTGGCCGGTCGCTCGGCCAGGCGCCGCATGAGGTAGCCGTACCACTGTTCGCCGTAGGGCACGTAGACGCGCACCGCCTCACCTGAGTCCGCGAGCCTTCGCTGCTCGTCGGGTCGGATTCCGTAGAGCATCTGGTACTCGTAGCTGCCCGGCTCGCGGTCGTACCAGAGCGCCCGCTCCGAGATCACCGACACCAGCCGGGGGTCGTGCGTGGCGAACATCGGGTAGCCGTTGCCGGACAGCAGTGCGTTCGCGCAGCGCACGTAGTTCAGGTCCACCTCGTGCCGGTCGGCGTAGGCCACGCCCTCTGGCTCGGCGTAGGCGCCCTTGCACAGCCGCACGCGCGAACCGGCCCCGGACAGCGCGACACAGTCGTCCAGCGTCCTGCGCAGGTACGCCTGGAGCACGGCGCCCACCCAGGGCCAGCTGCGCCGCACCTCGGCGAGCACGCGCAGGGTGGAGTCGGTGGTGGTGTGGTCCTCCATGTCGAGGGTCACCGTGGTGCCGCACTGCTCGGCGGCGGCGCAGATGCGCGAGGCGTTGTCCAGGGCGAGCCGCTCGTCCAGCGCTTGGCCGACAGCCGAGAGCTTGACGCTCACCTCGGTGTGCCCGGCCAGCCCCTCGGCGTGCAGCCGGTCCAGCAGCAGCAGGTAGGACTGCACGGTCTGCTCGGCCAGCGCGCGGTCGGTGGTGTCCTCGCCCAGGTAGTCCAGCGAGACGGACAGGCCGCCGTCCACCAGGGTCCTCGTCACGGTCACCGCCTGGTCGGCGGTCTCCCCGGCGACGAACCGGGCGACCACGTCACGGGCCACCGGCGCGGTCGCCACCAGGCGGCGGACGGCGTCGTTGGCCCCTGCGGCCAAGATCAACGTTCGCAGCGGGTGCACGGCGTGACTCTACGTCGGCGAGCGCACCGGTGGTGAAAGGTGTTCGCAATCACCAGGCTGTTGTCACAGAGCTCAGTCCTGTCCGAGGTTCAACCGTGCGAACAGCAGTGCCTCGGCCAGTTCGGCGGCACGTGCGGTGGCGCTGCGTGCTTTGCGGGTGTTGACCTCCAGCACGACCTGTCCCTCGAACCCGCTGGTGGCCAGCTTCTCGCACAGCGCGGCACAGGGCTGCACCCCGCGACCGGGCACGAGGTGCTCGTCCCGAGGCGCGCCGCTGCCGTCGGCGAGGTGCACGTGGACCAGGCCGGAGCCCATACGTTCGGCCATGGCCAGCGGATCGGACTGCGCGGCGGCCGTGTGCGACAGGTCCAGGGTGTAGTGCCGGTGGCCGACCTCGGTCGGGTCCACCGAGGGCCGGAACGCCGAGACCTCGGCACCCAGCGGGCGCACCGGGAACATGTTCTCCACGGCGATGGCCACCGAGGTGGACTCCTCCAGCTCGGCGATCAGGTCGCTGAAGCGCTCGGCGTAGCGGCGCTGCCAGCGGAACGGCGGGTGCACGACCACCGTGGGCGCGTCGAGCACCTGAGCCGCGATGACCGCGCGGCGCAGCCGGACCTCCGGGTCGGGGGACCAGACCCGCTGGCTGATCAGCAGGCACGGGGCGTGCACCGCCAGCACCGGCACCGCGTGCCGGTCGGCCAACTCCAGCAGCGCGTCCATGTCCTGGCTGACCGGGTCGGCCCAGACCATCACCTCGACCCCGTCGTAGCCCAGCTCACCGGCCAGCTCGAAGGCGGCCGCCGCGGGCTGCGGCCAGACCGAGGCGGTCGACAGGCCGACCGGGATCCTGCCCAAGGCGAGCTCTAGTGCCCGACGAGCAGCAGCACGGCGGGTGAGACCGTCACGATCAGCCCGACCAGCACGGCGAGCACCATGGTCTGCAGGTCGTCCGCCTTGCGGATCTTGCGGACCACGATGACCAGCCCGATGATCACCGCGACCGCGGCGGCCAGCGCGGCGGCGGGCAGCGCGTTCCACAGCAGCTGGAAGCCCAGCCACAGCGCGGCGCCGCCGACCAGGCCGACCCCGAGCTGCACGGCCATCATCAGCCACTCGCGGCCGGGCGAGGCAGCGGGGGCCTCCTCCGCGGACTCCTCGTCGGTCTCCAGCGGGGCGTCCACCCCGGCCGGAGCCGCGTCGGGCGCCACCGAGTAACCCGCGAAGGCGTCGCCCTCGGCGTACTCGTAGTCCTCTTCGTACTCCTCGTACTCGCCGTCCACGTACGGGCCGGGGTGCGCCTGCGTGCTCTCCTGCGGAGTGACCTCGGCCGAGTCGTACTCGTCCTCGTCGAGCAGCGGACCGAGGTGGGCCTGGGTGTGCTCCCCGGTGTCCACCAGCGGACCCGGGTGCGCCTGCGTGCTCTCCGCGACCGCCTCGGGCCGCCGGGGCTGCGGGCGCCCAGGGGCCTGCGGCGGCTCCTCGGTGATCCGGGGCAGCTGCTCGGTCGCCGACTCGGGCGGGGCACCGGCCAGCCGCGCGGACAGCCCACCGGCCTCCGGCGGCACCGGGCGGTGCTGGGTCGTGTCACCGACGTTGTCCACGCCACCGGGCCCGACCGGCCGGAAGTAGCCGGTGGGCTGGGGTGCGGGCGGCTGGCCCTGCGGGGCGCCCGGCGGCGGTCCCTGCGGGGGTCTCGGTCCCAGGTCCGAACGCGACAGGTTGGTCCGCGAGGACTCGATACGCGGCGGCGGGGTGCGGCCGGGCGCGGGCCTGCCCGGGCGGTTGGGCAGCGGCTGCGCGCCGGAGGGCTGCTGCGCGGGCGCGCCAGGTGGCGGCGCCACCGGCGGCGGGGCCTGCGGCGGCCGGATCGGCTGCTGCACCGCGGCCTGCGGCGGCTGCGGGGTCTGGGGCGGCGCGGGCGCCTGCTGGGGGCGCACCGGCGGACCGCTGACGCTGGTCTCCTCGGCCGGGTCGTCCCTGATCGGCAGCATGCGCCCGCTGTCGGACAGCACCCGGTCGATGATCGTCTGGGGTGCTGTCTCGCTCGGCTCGTCGGCCCTGCGCCTGCGCCTGCGCGCGGGTGCGGCCTCCTCGGCTTTGCCGCCGTACTGCGCGAGCAACTCCGCGACCGTGCGCTGGGTGTGCTCCGAACCGCTTTCTCGACTCATTGATTCCACCGTGCCCCGAACTGGGCCGTCCGTCCAGTGCCACCGGCACCGTCCGAGCCGTCCGAGCGGTCCAACCGTCGAAGGATGACACCTTCGCGCAGTGCCCAGGGGCAGATTTCCAGTTCCGACAGTGACAGCGCTCGCATGGTGGCCTCAGCCACGAGCGCACCGGCGACCAGCTGGTGGGCCCGGCTGGAGCTGACCCCCTCCAACTCGGCGAGGTCGGAGGCCGACATCCGGGAGATGAAGGCGATCAGCTGTCGCAGCCCGGACACGGTCAGCACCCGGCGGGCGCGCGGTCCCTCCGAGGAGGGCGCCGCGCCGGTCAGCCTGGCCAGCGTCCGGAAGGTCTTGGAGGTGGCGACCACCAGGTCCGGGTCGCCGATCCGGCGGACCCGCTTGGCCACCGGGGCGATCTGCTCGTCCAGCCACTCCACCGTGTCCCGCAGCTCGTGCCTGCTCGGCGGGTCGTGCTTGAACCGCGTTCTGGTGACCCGGCCCGCGCCCAGCGGGATGGAGCAGGCCAGGTCGGGGTTCTCGTCCCGGCCCACGGCCAGCTCCAGCGAGCCGCCGCCGATGTCGAGCACCAGCAGCCTGCCCGCCGACCAGCCGTACCACCGGCGGGTGGCGAGGAAGGTGTAGCGGGCCTCGTCCTCGCCGGAGAGCACCTGGAGGTCCACCCCGGTCTCCGCGCGGACCCGGTCCAGCACGGCCGCGCTGTTGCCCGCCTCGCGCACCGCCGAGGTGGCGAAGGCCATCAGGTCCTCGCAGCCGAACTGCAGGGCCGAGGCCTTGCCGTCGGCGACCGCCCTGACCAGCGCGTCCGAGCCCGCCTTGGAGAGCAGGCCGTTGTGCGTGATCTGCTCGGCCAGGCGCAACATCGTCTTCTCGGAGCTCATCGGCGTTGGATGGGCACCACGATGCGCGTCCACGACCAGCAGGTGGACCGTGTTCGAACCGACGTCAAGCACCCCTAGGCGCACGTCGAGCACCGTACCTGGCTGGCGTGACGATCCCGTAATCCCCCATCCGGTGACACGGCACACGGATGGGGGGACCCCACGGTCAGGACTCGAACTTGTAGCCGAGGCCACGCACCGTGACCAGATGCTGCGGGGCGGACGGGTCCGGCTCGATCTTGGAGCGCAGCCGCTTGACGTGCACGTCCAGCGTCTTGGTGTCGCCCACGTAGTCCGCGCCCCACACCCGGTCGATCAGCTGGCCGCGGGTGAGCACCCGGCCCACGTTGCGCAACAGGTACTCCAGCAGGTCGAACTCCTTGAGCGGCAGCGAGACCTCGCCGCCGTCCACGGTGACCACGTGCCGCTCCACGTCCATCCGCACCGGGCCCGCCTCCAGGACCTGGGGCAGCAGCTCCTCGGACTCGCCGCCGCGCCGCAGCACGGCCCGGATCCGGGCGATCAGCTCGCGGGCCGAGTACGGCTTGGTCACGTAGTCGTCGGCACCCAGCTCCAGGCCGACCACCTTGTCGATCTCGCTGTCCCGCGCCGTCACCATGATCACCGGCACGGCGGAGCGCTGCCGCAGCGCCTTGCACACGTCGGTCCCGCTCATGCCGGGCAGCATCAGGTCGAGCAGCACGATGTCGGCCCCGTTGCGGTCGAACTCCTCCAGCGCCTCCTGGCCGGTGATGGCCACGGCCGCGGTGAAGCCCTCCTTGCGCAGCAGGAACGCGAGCGGGTCGGCGAAGGACTCCTCGTCCTCGACGATGAGCACCCTGGTCACAGACCCTCCTCGCTAACGCTCGTCGAGTCCGCGACCAGCGTCTCTGCGCCCAATGGTGCCCTCGCAAGCTCGGTCACAGCTTTCCTCCATGATCGGGACTACCGACACCGTTGCCGGTGTCCACACCGTCCGCTCCGGTCGGGACGAGTGTGGTGTCTCGGTCAGCCGCGTCCTGTTCGGCGCGTGGCTGCTCCTCGTCACCGGCCGACGACGCCGAGGCGCCGTGTGCCGGGATGCGCAGGGTGAAGGTGGAGCCGGTGCCAGGACGGCTCCACAGGCGGACCTCGCCACCGTGGTTGGCGGCCACGTGCTTGACGATGGCCAGGCCAAGGCCGGTGCCGCCGGTCGCGCGCGAACGCGCCGGATCGGCCCGGTAGAAGCGTTCGAACACGCGGTGCTGCTGGTCCAGCACGATGCCGATGCCCCGGTCGGTGACCGCGATCTCCACGAAGTCCCCGTCCCTGCGGCGGCTGACCGAGACCGGGCTGTCCGGCGGCGAGTAGGCCAGCGCGTTGTCCAGCAGGTTGCTCAGCGCGGTGACCAGCAGCGTGCGGTCCCCGTCCACGACCAGCTCGCTCGGCCCGTCGGTGTCGATGTCGATGCCCGCGGACTCGGCGGCCAGCCTGCTGCGGCCCAGGGCCTCGCGGACCACCTCGTCCACCGACACCGGGGTCATCTCCGGCAACTGCTCGGCGCCCTGTAGCCGGGACAGCGCGATCAGCTCGGTCACCAGCCTGCCCAGCCGGGTCGCCTCGTGCAGGATCTTGCTGCTGAACCGGCGTACCTCGACCTGGTCGTCGGCGGCGTCGAGCACCGCCTCGGCAAGCAGCGCCAGCGCACCGACCGGGGTCTTCAGCTCGTGGCTGACGTTGGCGACGAAGTCACGGCGGATGGCCTCCAGCCGCACGGCGTCGGACTCGTCGGAGGCGTCGACCACGGTGAAGCCGTCACCGAGCGGGCGCACCTCGCCGCGCACGGCCTCGGGTTGCCTGCCCACGCGGGACTGCAGCGGGGACAGGTCCACCTCCATCACCTCGCCGGACTGGCTGACCAGCTCCGCGGCCTTGCGTGCGCGGTCGTCGACCTGGCTCCCCTTGACCACGCCCAGCGCCGCGGCCCTGGGGTTGTGCAGGACCACGTCGCCGAAGCTGTTGAGCACCACGACGCCGTTGTGCGAGGAGTGCACGACGCGCTGGACGAGGTCGGAGACGGTCAACACCGCTGGTTTGCCTGCCGTTCTCCGTGCCGCCGATCGGGCGATCAAGGAACCAGCCAAGGCGCCGATCAGCAGCAGGCCGATCGACAGGGCGATGTAGCCCAATGCGGTCACGTTCGCATCGTAAGCAGGTCAGGGGCCTACCGGCCTAGCCCACAGGCGCCAACCGTGACACCGACTACACCTGCGGACGGCATTGTTCTACCTCCGGTCAGCCCGTGTTCACCCACTCGTGTCCTAAGCCGCTCACCCGAGAGCGTCCAGCTCAGCCACGTCCTGTTCGGACAGTCGCAACGAAGCGGCCGCCACGTTGTCCGACAGGTGCGTGAGCGAGGAGGTGCCGGGGATCGCCAGCAGATTGGGTGAACGCTGGAGCAGCCAGGCCAGCGCGATCTGCGGCACCGTGGCGCCGTGCCGCTCGGCGACGGCCCCGATGCGCTCGTCGGTGATCAGCTGGAAGCCACCGAGCGGGAAGAACGGCACGTAGGCGATGCCCTGCTCAGCGCACTGGCGGACCAGCTGCTCGTCGGAGCGCTGGACGATGTTGTAGTAGTTCTGCACGCACACGACCGGGGCGATGGTCTGCGCCTGCGCGACCTGCGCCGGGGTGACATTGCTGACGCCCAGGTGCCGGATCAGCCCCTGCTCGCGTAGCTGCGCCAGCACCGTGAACGGCTCCTCCAGCGAACGCTCCTCCGGACCGTGCACCCCGGGCATACGCAGGTTGACCGCGTCGATCTGGTCCACGCCCAGCCTGCGCAGGTTGTCGTGCACCGCCTCGCGCAGCTCCTCCGTGCCCAGCGCCTCCGGCCAGCCGCCCTCCGGGGTGCGGCGCGCGCCGACCTTGGTGACCAGCACCAGGTCCTCGCCGTAGGGGTGCAGTGCCTCGCGCAGGATCTCGTTGGCCACGTGCGGGCCGTAGAAGTCGCTGGTGTCGATGTGGTTGACACCCAGCTCCACGGCCCTGCGCAGGACCTGGACCGCCTGCTCGCGGTCGGCGGGCGGGCCCATCACGCCGGGACCGGTCAGCTGCATCGTGCCGTAACCGAGGCGGGCGACCGGTCGGTCCCCGCCGAACTCCCAGTGACCCGCCTTGGCCGCGGTGATCTGCATCGTCATGGCCACAGCCTGACGCATGAAGCCCCCGCGAGCAGCACGCTCGCGGGGGCTGTCGCAGAACTGGTCAGCGGCCCTGGCTGGCCACGGCCTTGATCGCGTCGGCAGCCGCGTTCGGGTCCAGGTAGGTGCCGCCGGGATTGGTCGGCCTCAGGTCGGCGTCCAGCTCGTAGCACAGCGGGATGCCGGTCGGGATGTTCAGCCCGGCGATGGCCTCGTCGGAGACCCCGTCCAGGTGCTTGACCAGCGCCCGCAGCGAGTTGCCGTGCGCGGCGACCAGCACGGTCCTGCCCGCGCGCAGGTCCGGCACGATCGCCGACTCCCAGTACGGCAGCAGCCGCTGCACCACGTCCTTGAGGCACTCGGTGCGCGGCAGGGCCGGGCCGAGGTCGGCGTAGCGCGGGTCGGCGTCCTGGCTGAACTCGCCGCCCAGCTCGATCGGCGGCGGCGGGGTGTCGTAGGAGCGGCGCCACAGCATGAACTGCTCCTCGCCGTACTGCTCCAGGGTCTGCTTCTTGTTCTTGCCCTGCAACGCGCCGTAGTGGCGCTCGTTGAGCCGCCAGTCGCGGCGCACCGGGATCCAGTGCCGGTCGGCGCCGTCCAGCGCGATGTTCGCGGTGGAGATCGCCCTGCGCAGCAGCGAGGTGTGCACGACATCGGGCAGCAGACCCGCCTCGCGCAGCAGCTCACCGCCGCGCTTGGCCTCGGTCAGCCCCTTCTCGGACAGCGGCACGTCCACCCAACCGGTGAACAGGTTCTCGGCGTTCCAGACGCTCTCGCCGTGACGCAGCAGGACCAGGCTCATGCCGCCCAGCCTGCCAGGCACCCCCGATTGCACGCTCCCCGGCCCCGACCGGGTACCGATACCTTGTGCGCACGCACCGCCTGAATGGGGGAACCCCGTGGGCCACATGCCGCACCAGGTCGCACCGGCGATCGGGCTGTTACTGGCAGGCAGCACGCTGACCGCACCGGCTCAGTCCGCCGACCACCTGGTCAGCACCGCCGAGTACTACGAGGTCGGCGGCACGGTGCTGACCCAGTACACCGGCGGCTCGGCCGTGTCGGAGAACAACAGGGAGAGCCGCCGACTGCGCTTCGGCGGGGTGGACAGCGCGGCGGCGGTCAGCGGAGCCGCACAGGGCGCGAGCCAGGTGCTCTACGACGCGCTCGACCTGGACCGGGACAACCCCGACGGCAGCAGGACGCTCACCCTGGGCATCGGCCCGCTCGGCGCCACCGAGGTGCCCGCACGCACGCTCGTGGTCGGTGCGGGCGAGGTGCCGATCGACCTGGACCGCTCCGGGGAGCAGGTCCTCACGCTCCAGCAGCGCGGTGACGGTGCTCTTGTGCTACGGCGCCGCAGCAACGACGCGGCGGTGCTGCTGGGCGTGTACCCAGCTGCTCTGCCCAAGCCGTTCAACCCGACCCCGTGGCAGTACCAGGGCGCCTTCCGCAGTGGTCAGTCCAACGTGGGCCTGCCCTTCGGCTACGGCCGGGGACGCCTGTTCAGCCTCGCCGGGTCCGATGCGGCGGCCCGGGTCGTCTGGGCCGCCGAGGGCCAGGACTTCGCAGTGGTGCACGCCCCGGACGGGGCCGAGGCCACCGGCTTCCTGCTCGCCGCCGACGGGATCGCCCTGGTCCGCACCACCTCGGACAGCTACTGGCGGATCGACGGCGACCAGTTCACCGCCCTGCCCGCCGCCGCCTTCACCGAGGTGGCCGCCGCCTTCCTGCCCCGTGCCGCCGCCGCACTGGCCGCGGGCGGCCGGGCAGTGGCACTCGGCGTGTCCGGTCCGCGTCCCGGGGAGCCCACGAAGCTGCTCGTCGCCGACCTGGGTTCCGGACAGACCAGCACCTACCCGCTGCTGGACGACTCGGTGCCGCGACTGGAGTCGCTGGCCTGGTCGGTGGCCGACCCGAACCAGGTGTACCTGCTGCGCACGAGCCCGTGGATGAGCCCGCACCAGGCCGACCACTACCTGATCCAGTCGGTGGACGCGCGCAGCGGCTCGGCGCGCCAGGTGTTCCCCGCGAGCGGGACCAGCACCGGCTGGCACCCCCGCCTGTGCCCCGCCGACGTGGGCTGAGGCGCTACACCGGCGGGGTGAGCCCGATCAGCGCCGAGGCGCCCTCGCACAGCGGGCACACCCGTCCGGAGTTGATCGTCCTGGGCACCCCGGCGATCAGGCCGAGCACCGGGTGCGCGATCTCGCCGACCCCGCCGCAGAAGTGGCAGACCGTGCGCGGGTCGCGGTAGGCGGGGACGGCGTCCTCCTCGTCCTCGTCCTCGTCGTACTCCTCGTCGAAGTCCTCGTCGTCCTCGAGGTCGTCGCCGAACTCGTCCTGGAAGCCCTCCGGCTCGTCCTCGTCGCTGTGCACGGTCACCACTCCCGTCCGGCGACGACCGGCCTCGTCTGCCTGCTGGGCACGGTACAACTCGCTGATCAGCTCCGACAGACGGATCTTGGCACCGATCCGGTGAAGCCCGAACGACCAGAGGAGATCATGTGTTCGGATTGACCGCCCTGTTCACGCTGCACGACGAATCAGCCGCCCTCGGCTTCGACGCGCTCACCGCCCGCACGCTGCCGCTGATCAAGTCGGCCGAGCCCGGCACCCTCGTGTACGCCGTGCACGAGGTCGCCGGCGATCCGCTCGCCCGAGTCTTCTACGAGCTGTACTCCGACCGGGCCGCGTTCGAGGCCCACGAGGAGCAGCCGCACGTGCGCCACTTCCTCGCCGAGCGAGAGCAGTACCTCGCGGGCGTGCGCGTGGAGTTCCTGTCCTTTGTGGACGGAAAGGGCACGCCCAGCTCCTGAATCCCGCTCAGCGCAACGCTTTTCGGTGTCAGGGGAACGCCCCGACCACGCAGGGCGTTCCCCGTCGGCTCACTTCGCGGCGGCCTCGCGGCTGCGCAGGTCCTTGCGCAGGATCTTGCCCGCGGCGGACTTCGGGATCGCCTCCAGGAACTCCACCACGCGGACCTTCTTGTGTGGGGCAACGCGTTCCGCGACGAAGCCCATGACCTCGGCCTCGCTCAGCTCGGCATCGGCCTGGCGCACCACGAACGCCTTGGGCACCTCCTCACCCTCGGCGTCGATGACCCCGATGACCGCGGCGTCGGCGATGCTCGGGTGCGTCAGCAGCAGCGCCTCCAACTCGGCGGGCGGCACCTGGTAGCCCTTGTACTTGATCAGTTCCTTGACCCGGTCGACGATCGTGACCACGCCGCGCTCGTCGATGACGGCGACGTCCCCGGTGTGCAGGAAGCCGTCCTCGTCCAGGGTCGCCGCGGTGGCCTCGGCGTTGTTCAGGTAGCCCTTCATCACGTTGGGGCCCTTGCACCACAACTCGCCGCGCTCGCCGGTGCCGACCTCCTCGCCGGTGGCCAGGTCGACGATCTTGTTCTCCATGTTCGGCAGGATCAGTCCCACGCTGCCGATGCGGATGTCCTCGCGGGCATCCGGGATGCTGTGGCTGACCGGGCTCATCTCGGTCATGCCGTAGCCCTGCCGCACCACGCAGCCCAGCCGCTTGTGCACGGCCTCGGCGAGTTCCTCGTCCAGCGGGGCGGCACCGGAGAACAGCACCTTGAGCGCGGACAGGTCGTAGTTGTCGACGATCGGGTGCTTGGCCAGCGCCACCGCGACCGGCGGCGCGATGTAGACCCGGTCGGTGCGGTGCTCGGCGATGATGCGCAGGAACTCGGGCAGGTCGAACTTGGGCATCGTGACCACGGTCGCCCCGATGGACAGCGGGTGGTTCATCGTGACCTGCATGCCGTAGATGTGGAAGAACGGCAGCACGGCCAGCACCCGCGTGTCCGAGCCGACGTGCATCATCGGGCCGGTCTGCACCAGGTTGGACACCAGGTTGCGGTGGGTCAGCATGACGCCCTTGGCCCGCCCGGTGGTGCCCGAGGAGTACGGCAGCACCGCGAGGTCCTCGGCGGGGTCGAACTCCACCTGGGGTGCGGCAGCGGTGCTGGCGAGCAGGTCGCTGAGCCCGGTGTGCCCCTCGGCCCCGTCCAGCACGACGATCTCGGAGATCCCGGCCAGTTCGGCGGCGGGCACCGCGCGGTCCAGGAACGGCGAGATCGTGAACAGCAGCTTGGCCCCGGAGTCGGTGAGCTGGCTGGCGATCTCGTTCGGCGTGTAGAGCGCGTTGATCGTGGTGGCGGTGCCGCCCGCGCGCAGCACACCGTGGAAGGCCACGGCGTAGTAAGGCGTGTTCGGGCTGAAGATGCCCACCACGTCCCCCTTGCGCACGCCCCGTTCGGCCAGCGCGGCGGCGACCCGGTCGACGGCCCCGGCCAGCTCGCCGTAGGTGATGACCCGGCCGGAGGGCCCGTCGATCATCGCGGGCCGGTCGGCACGGGCCGAGACGTCACCGAACAGCAGTTCGTGGACTGGGAGGTCCGGGATGTCGACATCGGGGAAGGAACTGCGGAAGACCATGCCTACCTGCCTCGTTCGCCTCGGCACCTGCAGCGTCATTGGTGGCAGACGCTGCCACAAGCACCCCATCGTGAGCGAGCCCACACGAGGGGGTCAAGAAATGATCTCTCTCACCGAATCGTTACGCCAGCTGAGTCGTTTCACTCGAACAGACCAGCGAATCTACTTGTGGTGTCGTTCCGGGATCTGCCAAGTTGTGGTGGCTGCCCGGATCGGCTCTCACGCACTCCCCGAGCCGGGAAGCAGCACGTGTGGTTCGTCACCCCCGTCGGACCACACGCCCCGTCCGGCCTCCTGAGGCACCCCCCTCGCCCAGGACTGCCGCAGCGGCGGGAACCTGACGCGGGGCGGCGGGAGCTGCGACTCCCCCTCGAACTCCAGCCGCCCCGCGTGTTCCGCCTCAGTCCTGCTCGGCGACCTCGGGTGCCACCACCCGGCGCCTGCGCAGCAGCCACCACACCGCGGCCCCCGGGATGCCGATCACCACTGCGAAGGGCAGCACGGCGCCCAGCGCGAGGCCGATGCCCTGCAACGTGCCGAGCAGAGCCGTCCACCCGGCGCCGAGCCCGTTGAGGAACCCCGGCTGCTCGGCGGGCGGCGCTGCGCCCTCGGACCTGCTGAGGTCGACCGCGATCGTCGACATGCCGACCTGCCCGGCCAGCGCGTCGTGCCGCTGTTGCAGGGAGGCCAGGTCGGCCTCGCGCTTGGTCAACTCGCTCTCGACCGCCGTGATGTCCGCGATCGAGTTCGCCTTCTCCAACAGCGCGCGCACCCGGTCCACGCTGGTGCGCTGGGCCGCCAGCCTGCTGTCCACGTCCACGACCTGCTCGGTCACGTCCTCGGCGTGCTCGGTGCGACTGGTCGTGTCGCCCAGCGCGGCGAGCCGGTCGAGCACCGCGCCCGTCTTGTCCACCGGCACCTTCAAGGTCAGCGTGGCGTGCCCGCCGCCGCTGTTCTCGTCACTGGAGTAGCCGCCCGCGTCAGTGCCGATCTTGCGTGCGCTGTTCACCGCCGAGGGCACGTCCGGGACCTTGACCGCCAGGTTGGCGGTCCGCACGATCTGCCGCCCGGTGCCCGCGGGCGCGAAGGTGCTGGCCACCGGCTGCTTCTGCTGCGGCGAGCCGCCCGAGGCGTCCGCCTTGCCCACCCCCGGCGCCACCGCGACCGACGACTCCGACCGCCCGCCCGCCGTGCACCCGGCCAGCAGTGCGGTCGCTGCCACGGCGAGCACCAGGGTTCTCGGTAACTTCACGACAATCCTCCCCACTCAGGTCTGCACCGGTGACGGTGCCGGCCCGAGCGGGCGTTGCCCGTGGAAAGTCACAATCAGGATTCGTCGGCCACCGAGGGCTCGTCCCGTCCCGCGCCGACCAGGTGCTGGAAGGCGTTGAGGTTGGCCAGCGACTCACCGCGGGAGACCCGCCAGTCCCACTCCCTGCGGATCGCCGAGGCGAAGCCGATCTCCAACAGGGTGTTGAAGTCCCCGTCCGCGGCCTCCAGCACCTGGCCGAGCACGCGGTCCAGTTCCTCCGGCGTGACCGCGCCCAGGCCGATCCTGCCGACCAGGTAGATGTCGCCCCTGCTGTCCAGCGTGTAGTGCACCCCGTAGAGACGAGCGTTGCGCCGCAACAGGAATCGGTACAGGTCCTGGTGTGCCTCGTCCGGCTGGCGGCACACGAACGCCTCCACCACGAGCGCGTGTTCGGTCACCAGCAGCCAGCAGTTCGTCTGCTGCTTCTTGGTCCCGGGCAGCGTGACGAAGTAGCGCCCCGGCCCCTTGCGGTCGTGGCTGATCTCGTTCTCGCGCAGCACGTCACCGATGACGCCGTCCAGCTCGTCCAGCGTCGGACTCATCGGCACACCTCGCTGGCGCCCGATGATCCGCTCGCAAGCTCGCTCACACCGCCACCTCCCGTCGATCGAATGCCGACAGGAAATCACGCCGTGCCTCGACGTACCCGTCAAGCAGCGCCTCGGTGGTGCGGTCCCAGGAGAACCTGCGCGCGTGGCCCACCGCGTTGCTCGCCAACTCCTCGCGCAGTGCCGGTCGCAGCGCCACCTCGCCCAGCACCCTGGACCAGGTTCCCGCGTCGTGGTCGGGCACCAGCAGGCCCGTCACCTGGTCGACCACCGCGATCGGCAGGCCGCCCACCGCCGCTGCCACCACCGGCGTGCCGCACGCCTGGGCCTCCAGCGCGACGAGGCCGAACGACTCGTTGTGGCTGGGCACCGCGACCACGTCCGCCGCCCGGTACACCTGGGCCAGCGCCGCACCCCGCTGCGGAGGCATGAACCGCACCACGTCGAGCAGCCCCAGCTCCCCGGCCAACTCCTGGAGCGCGCGCGGCTGCTCCAGGCCCGAGCCCGAAGGCCCGCCGACCACGAGCACCACAAGGCGCTCGCGCAGACCAGGTGCGTCGGCGACCATCCGCGCCGCCGCGCGCAGCAGCACGTCCGGGGCCTTGAGCGGTTGGATACGGCCCACGAAGGCCAGCACCACCGCGTCCGCGGGCAGACCGAGCCGCTGACGGGCCTCCGCCTGGCTGCCCGGGGTGAACCGCTCCAGGTCGACGCCCGGTGGCACGGCCAGCACCTTGCTGGGATCCGCGTCGTACAGGTCGACCAGTTCGCGCGACTCGACCGCCGTGTTGGCGACCAGCCGATCGGCCTCCGCGACGACCTGCTCCTCGCCGATGACCCGCATCCTCGGCTCCGGGGTGTCGCCTTCGGCCAGCGCCGCGTTCTTGACCTTGGCCAGGGTGTGCGCCGTGTGCACCAGCGGCACGCCCCAGCGCTCCCTGGCCAGCCATCCGACCTGGCCAGACAGCCAGTAGTGGGAGTGCACGACGTCGTAGTGCCCGGGCTCCTGGCGAGCCTCCGCGCGCAGCACGCCCGCGGTGAACGCGCAGAGCTGGCCGGGCAACTCGTCCTTGGCAAGGCCCTCGAAGGGACCCGCGACCACGTGCCGGACGGTGACGCCCGGCGCCAGCTCGGCGACTGGGGGAAGGTCCGAGGACGTGGCCCTGGTGAACACCTCGACCGCCACACCGCGGTTGGCCATCCTGGTGGCGGTCTGCGCGATGTAGACGTTCATGCCGCCCGCGTCGCCGGTGCCCGGCTGCTCCAGCGGCGAGGTGTGCACCGAGAGCACGGCGATCCTGCGCAGCGGTGTCACGACTCGATCCTGCTCGCCGTGGCGGCGCAGCGGTGCACGAACGTGACGAGGTCAGCACGGAATTGGTCCGCGCGCTCCACGAACGGCATGTGCCCGGTGTCGGCGTACCAGCTGACCTCGGCGCCGGGGATGAGCCCGGCGGCGTAGTCCGTGGCCTTGGGGTCGACCACCGCGTCCTTCGTGCCGTGCACCAGCAGTGCGGGTACGTCGACGCGTTCGAGCACGTCCGCGCTGGCGACATCGCGGCGGAACAGGGCAGCACGCACGGACGGGGGCACCCGCAGCGATGTCGCCAGCGCGCGCTGCACGTCGGCGCCGGGCGCGGGGTCGGCCGTCATGCTCACCGTGAGGTCGAGCAGCGCTGGCACCGCTCGGGACGGGTCGTCCGACAGGGCGTCGGGCAGCGCGGCGCGCATGGCGGGGCCGATGTGCCCACCAGATCGGCCGCGGCCTATCTCCGTGATCGCGCCGACCAGCACGACGCCCGCGACTCCTCGTGTGCCGTGACGGCGCAGGTAGTCGGTGATGACCAGGCCGCCGTACGACCAGCCCACCAGAACTGCTGGAGCGCCGACGTGGTCGAGCACCGCCGACACGTCGCCCGCCCAGACGTCCGGGTCGTCATAGCCGCCGCTGGGCACGTCCGACTCGCCGTGGCCACGCAGGTCGACGGCGAGCACTCGCAGCTCGTCGCTGATCTGCTCTGGCCAGGCCGTTGCGGCTGCCGCCCACCCGTGCAGCAGCACCACTGCCGGCGCGCCGTGTGGCCCCGTCTCGTGCACGGCGAGTTGTGTTCCGTCTGGCGTGGTCACCCTCACCCTGTGCACAACACCTGCACCATGGCGTGTTCTTCCCATCTGTGTCGCTGCGCTTCAGCTGGGCGGCGGCGATTGAGCTGCGCTGAGGCATTCGAGCTAGGCGGCAGCGGTCGAGCTGCGCTGACGCAGTCGAGCTGTGTCGCCGCGGTCGAGCAGCGCTGACCCACTGCAGCTGTGCCACAGCGATCGAGCAGCGCTGACGCACCGCAGCTGTGCCACAGCGGTTGAGCAGCGCCGACGCACTCCAGCTGTGCCGCCGCAGTCGAGCTGTGCAGCAGCGCTCCAGCAGCGCGCAGGCACTCGAGCAACGACGAATCATTGCTGACACGCCCGTGTCAAACCCTGACAAAAAGTGTCACCGTAGGGCCGAGAGTGCCTGCCACTGGCCCCAGTCCAGTGCCCAGTCGTAGATGTCCCCGTCGGCCGAGGACAGCGCGACCGAGGAGCCGGTGACCTCCACCGGGTCTCCGAAGATCGCGGTGCCGAAGTACTCCTGCGCGTTGGCCGTGGACAGGTTGATGCAGCCGTGGGTGACGTTGCTGTTGCCCTGGTTGCCGATGGTGTTCGGGTTGGCGTGGATGAACTCACCGTTGTTCGAGATCCGCACGGCCCAGCGCTCGCGGGCATCGGTGTAGTAGGGCGGGTTGGACATGACCTTGTCCTCCCACTTCTCCGTGACCACGTGGATCCCGGACCTGGTGACGCGGTCCTGACTCGCGCCCGAGCCCATGCTGGCGTCGTAGCTGGCCACCTCGGCGCCGTCGCGGATCACGGTCATCCGGTGCGTGTTCACGTCGGCCTTGACGATCTGCGAGCGGCCGATGGTGAACGTCGAGGTGACGTCGTCCTTGCCGTAGCGGCCTTGGCCGTAGGGCACGCCGTACAGGTTGGCTGTGACGGTCACCTTGGTGTTGGGCGCCCAGTAGTTCTGCGGCCGCCAGTGCACGCGCGAGCCGGTGTCGTTGTCCGGCAGCCAACCCCAGGCCCCCGTCGTGGCGGGTTCGGACTTCACCGACAGGGCCTTCTCCGCCGCGACCCGGTCCTCCACGTGCCCGGCGAACTGGATGATGATCGGCGCGGCGATGCCGACGGTCCCGTTGTCGTCGATGTTGAGCATGCCGCGCACCAGGGTGCCCGGCGCGACAGTGCTGAAACTGCCGCGCAGCTCGGTGGCCTTGCCGTCGGCGTTGAGGGCCTTGCCCTCGTAGCTGTAGGTCTCGCCGAACTCCAGCCGACCGGTGCTCGTCCAGGTCTTGCCGTCGTCCGAGGGCCGCCCTTCGACCGGTGTCCCGGACTTGCCCACCAGCTTGACCTCGCCGACCTTGCCGTCGCTCGCGGTCAGCGTGAGCTTGGTGTTGACCGTGATGTCCTTGCTGCCGTCGGCGATGGCCGAGGTGAGCTTGGCGGGCGGGGCCGGTGGTTTGGTTGGCGTCTGCGGCGTACCAGCTCCGCCGGAGCACGCCGTGAGCAGCAACGCAGCGCCTGTCACCAGAGTGGCCGCCAAGCGTGTCCGCGCTCTCACTTACTTACCTCCCCGAAATTGCTTCCGTTCTGGGGGACGTTCGGCCGGGTGAATCAGTCATCGTTTCCGCCTGTGAGCTTGCTCACCGGAGGTCGCTTCGCAACCCGAGTCGGGAGGAGGCAGGATCGGCGTGTGAGCACCGATCGCCCCACCGCCATCGTCACCGGAGCCAGCTCGGGCATCGGCGAGGCCACCGCCCGCCGACTGTCCGCCGAGGGGTTCCACGTCGTGCTCGGCGCCCGCCGCCTCGACCGGCTGGGGAAGATCGCCGCCGAGATCGACGGCACGCCACTGGAACTGGATGTCACCGACACCGAGTCGGTCGCGGCGTTCTGCGAGCAGGTCCAGGACTGCCGGGTGCTGGTGAACAACGCGGGCGGCGCCGCGGGCCTGGAGACGGTCGCTGCCGCGGACGAGGACCACTGGCGCTGGATGTGGGAGACGAACGTGCTGGGCACGCTCCGCCTCACCAAGGCGCTGCTGCCGAAGCTGGTCGCGTCGGGGGACGGCCACGTGGTGACGGTCACCTCCATCGCGGCGCAGGAGATCTACGACGGCGGCGCCGGCTACACGGCGGCCAAGCACGCCCAGTCGGCGCTGCACCGCACCCTGCGCGGCGAGGAACTGGGCAAGCCGGTGCGCTTCACCGAGGTCCTGCCGGGCATGGTGGAGACCGACTTCTCGCTGGTCCGCTTCGACGGTGACGCCGAGCGCGCGGCCAACGTCTACAAGGGACTGGTCCCGCTGGTCGCCGAGGATGTGGCGGACGTGATCGCGTTCGCGGTCACCAGGCCCGCGCACGTGAACCTGGACCAGATCGTCATGAAGCCGCGCGCCCAGGCGTCGGCGACCAGGGCTCACCGCGAGCCCTAGGTGATCAGCTCTACGTCGAGCTCGTCGAGAACCCGGTCGATCGGGTTGGCGAACGCGGCCGTGCCGGACAGGTTGCCCGCGAAGTAGAGGCCGACGACGCGGTTGTCCACGTCGACCAGGACGGCGCCGGAATCCCCGTAGTCGCCCATGACCCCGCCGCCGACGACCTCGACGCGCAGTTGGTTGCGCAGTACGCGGACGCCGAGCCCGTCCCGGTAGTCGATCTTCAGCGTGGCGTCGGTCGAGGTGATCAGGCCCATCGTCAGCCCTGTCGTACGGCCGCGCTTGCGCACCACGGCGCCACGGGTCGCGACCGCGGTGCCGGTGATCGGGCCGATGTCCACGATGGACGCACGGTGCGGGTGGCTGGTCACCAGCAGCGCGGCGGCCCCGTCCACGGAGCCGGACAGCGCGGCGCGGCAGAGCGTGCCGATCGAGTCGTCCTGGCAACCACCGTCGGCCCGCGAGGGGTGCACCATCGAGTCGCCGACCGACCAGGCGTCGTCCACGCAGGCGGCGTGGAAGGTGGTCAGGCCCATGACCTGGCCATTGCCGGACCGGTCGGTGACCAGCGCGCCGAGCGTGCCCACGATCACGTACTCCCCGGTCCGCGGCGCGTCCGGCGGGCACAACAGGATCGATCGCGCCGGCCCCATGCTGATGCCGCCGAGCACCACCTCGTGCCGCTCCGCGCCCCGGGCGTCCGGGAACTCGGCGTCCTGGGCCAGCAGCGCACGGTGCAGCACGAACTCGTCGGCGACCACGTCCACGGCGACGCCCTCGACCTCGGCGGGGAGCACCTCGCCGGGTGCGATGCGGGCGAGCGGCAGCTTCTCCCTGACGTAGGCGGTGATCCCCAGTTGGCCGGTGCGCTCACCGGCAGTGATCTTCTCGGCGATGTCCACGCCGACAACTCCCCGCAGCGCGAGCAGGTCGTCCTCGACCCGCCGCTTGACCGGTCTGATGCCCGACCGGACCAACTCGTCCGCGCTGGTCATGGCGACCTCCTCGACGCGCGAATCCCCCATCTACCATGTAACACGCGTGGTGAGTAGGACGTCACTCGGCGTCACCCGTTCAGCCGCTGGGCCGAACGGGTCCTCCCGAACCGGTTGCCCGGAACGGAGCAGTGCGCGCTGCTGCGATCAGCTCACAGGGCGCAACCGACCAGCACGGGCTCGGCTGCCAGGCGCACGCCGAAGGCTGCGAACACCCCGTCGCGGACCTGCCCGGCCAGTGCGAGCAGGTCGGCGGTCGACGCCTGGCCGCGGTTGGTCAGCGCCAGGGTGTGCTTGGTGGACAGCGACACCCTGTCACCGGCCGCGCTGAAGCCCTTGCCGAACCCCGCGCGCTCGATCAGCCAGGCCGCCGACAGCTTCGTGCTGCCGGTGTCGGCCGGGTAGCGCGGAACGGCGGTGTCCGCGCCGACGCGCTCGCCGATGCGGCGCAGCACCTCGGGCAGCTCCTCGTCGGCAACAATCGGGTTGGTGAAGAAGGAGCCCGCGCTCCACGTGTCGTTGTCCGCGGGGTCCAGCACCATGCCCTTGCCCCGGCGCAGCTCGAGCACCGCCTCGCGGGCGGCGCCGACCGGGACCCGCTCGCCGATCTGCACGCCCAGCACCCTGGCCAGCTCGGCGTAGCGGATCGGCGCCGACTCACCCCCGTCGCGCAGGGCGAAGCGGGCGCGCAGCACGACCGCGGAGTCGGTGCCCTTGAGCACACTGTTGCGGTAGGTCAGACCGAGCTGTTCGGCGCGGACCTGGTGCACCCGGCCGCTGCGGCGGTCCAGCAGGTCGACGGAGGTCAGCATGTCGGCGATCTCCACCCCGTACGCGCCGACGTTCTGCACGGGGGTCGCACCGACCAGGCCGGGGATGCCGGACAGGCACTCCAGGCCGCCAAGGCCCTGCTCGACGGCGTTGGCCACGGTGGCGTCCCAGTCCTCACCGGCCTCGACCGTGAGCTGCACGAGACCGTCGCCGACCCGGTCCACCCCGCGCCCGGTGTTGGCGACCTGTACCACCAGCCCGTCGAAGCCCTCGTCACCGATGACCAGGTTCGAGCCGCCGCCCAGCACCAGCAGCGGATCGCCATCGGCGTCGGCGGCACGCACCGCGTCCACCACCTCGGCGGAGCTGGTGGCACGGAGGAAACGGGCGGCAGGGCCGCCCAGACGCAGGGTGGTGTACCCGGACAGCGGTACGGACCTGCGCAGTTCGGCACTGGACAGCGGGGTGGTCACAGACGTCAACGGTAGCCTCCGCGACATGGCACGCCGCATTGAGCACCGGGCGACCACCCGGTGGACCGCCGCCCAGGTGCACGCAGCACTGGTCGACCCGACCTACCTCCAGGACCGGTTGACGGTGCTCGGGGGCAAGGGCGCCACGCTGCTGGAACACAGCTCCGACAACGGGAACTCGCGGTTCCGGCTGCGGCACGGGATCGCGTCGGCGGACCTGCCGCCCGCGGTGCGCAGCTTCCTCAAGGGCGATCTTGTGATTGAGCGCACGGAGACCTGGCAGCCCGCGACGAACGGCGGCTACCAGGGCACGGTCCAGGCGGGCATCCCCGGTGTGCCTGGTCACATCAAGGGGCAGATGCTGCTGGTGGACGGGGCCGACGGCGGCAGCGTGCTGGGCATGCGCGGCGAGGTCGTGGTGAACATCCCGCTGTTCGGCGGCAAGATCGAGGAGACCATCGCGGCCCAGGTGGTCAAGCTGCTCCAGAAGGAGTCCGAGCACACCGCGGGCTGGCTGGCCGAGCACAGCTCCTGACCTCGTACGATGGCGACGAAGAAGCCCCGGCTGGCTGCCGGGCGGGCCCGCGCGCTCGGCCTGCCGACCCGGGGCACCACGAATCCCAATCGGCTGCGCAGGGTGGACCGGTGGGTGGTCGGCACCCAGGCCACCGCCGAGGCGTTGCGGTCGGCGGCCGATCCGCTGGTGGTCGACCTCGGCTACGGGGCGACGCCGGTGACCACGGTCGAGATGGCCGGCAGGCTGCGAGCGGTGCGCCCGGACATCCGCACGGTCGGTCTCGAACTGGACGCCGAGCGGGTGGCCGCGGCCGAGCACGCCAACGACCCGCCGCGCCTGCTGTTCCGGCGTGGCGGGTTCGAGCTGGCCGGGCTGCGGCCGACGCTGGTGCGTGCGTTCAACGTGCTCCGGCAGTACACGGAGGAGCAGTCCACCGAGGCGTGGGACAGGCTGCGCGGGCGGTTGGCCCCAGGCGGCCTGCTGGTCGAGGGGACCTGTGACGAGATCGGCCGACGGTGCAGCTGGGTGTTGCTGGACGCCGACGGCCCGCGCACCTTCACGCTGGCGTGCAAGCCCGCCGACCTGGAGAACCCCACCGACCTCGCGGAACGGCTGCCGAAGGCACTGATCCACCGCAACGTGCCCGGTGAGCGGGTGCACGGGTTGTTGTCCGAACTGGACGACTGCTGGGCCACCGCGGCACCGTTCGTGCCGTTCGGGCCGCGGGCGCGCTGGGTCGAATCGGTCCGGCTGCTGGCCGCGCGGGGCTGGCCGGTGCTGGACGACCGGCGCCGGTGGCGGCTGGGCGAACTGACCGTTCCCTGGACGGCTGTCGCACCCGGCCCCATCGACTAGCGTCAGGGCTGTGGATCACTTGCAACTGGTCGCGAAGCTGACCGAGCAGGCCGAAGCGATGCGGGCCGCGGTGCGGCAGACCGGTCCGGACGCGCCGGTGCCGACCTGCCCGGAGTGGACCGTCCGGGACCTCGTCGAGCACACGGCCAAGGTGCACGGCTGGGCGCTGACCGCGGTCACCAGCGGGGACACCTCGCAGCGGCCCCCCTTCCCCGACAGCGTGCCCTCGGACTGGTCCGAGCTGTTGACGCACTGGCAGGGCGTGACCGAGCAGCTCGCCGGGGAGCTGACCAAGGCCGATCCGGACACGCCGACCTGGGCGTTCAACGGGGTCAACGGGAAGGTCGGCTTCTGGTCCCGTCGACAGGCCCACGAGACGGCGATCCACCGCCTTGACGCCGAGGCCGCGCTGGCCCAGGGCACCGCGCTGCCTCCGCTGGTGTTCGACCCGGAGATGGCCGCTGACGGGGTGGACGAGTACCTGTCGGTGCTGGCGCCCATCCTCAGCCAGCGCAAGCCGGGCGGGGTCCAGATCGACGGGCGCGTGCTCTACCACGCCGCCGACGCGGGCCGGACCTGGCAGGTGACGCTGACCGCGGGCAGCCCGGCCGTTGTCGGGCCGGCCCCGGGTTCGGGCACCGACGTGGACGTGACCGTGGCGGGCACCGCGGACGCGCTGTACCGCGCGGTGTGGGGACGGCCCAGCAACGCGATCATCACCGGCGAGGCAGAACTGCTCAAAGCGCTCGCCCCGTGACCCCCTCCCGTCTGGGAGAATGACCGGCTGTGCCACTGCCTGAACGCCGATACGTGATCACCCTGGGCTGCCCTGACCGGACCGGGATCGTCGCCGGGATATCCGGCTTCCTCGCCGAGGCCGGCGGCTGGATCGTCGGGGCCGCCTACCACACAGATCCGGTCACGAACTGGTTCTTCACCAGGCAGGAGGTGCGGGCCGACTCGCTGCCGTTCGGCCCCGCGGAGCTGCGTGCGCGCTTCACCGACGTGGTCCGCAAGTTCGGTCCCAGGGTGGACTGGCAGATCACCGACACCGCGGAGCGGCGCCGGGTCGTGCTGCTGGTGTCCAAGGAGGGGCACTGCCTGTACGACCTGCTGGGCAGGGTGGCCTCGGGCGAGCTCGACGTCGAGGTCACCAGCGTGATCGGCAACCACAAGGACCTGGCCAAGATCACTGAGGCGCACGGCATCCCGTTCCACCACGTGCCCTTCCCCGCTGGTGACGGCGAGGGCAAGGCGGCGGCCTTCGCCCAGCTGCGGCAGCTCGTCGACGGGCACCACCCGCACGCCATCGTGCTGGCCCGGTTCATGCAGGTGCTGCCGCACGAGCTGTGCGCGGCATGGGCGGGCAAGGCGCTGAACATCCACCACAGCTTCCTGCCCTCGTTCGTCGGCGCCCGGCCGTACCACCAGGCGCACACGCGCGGGGTCAAGCTGATCGGCGCGACCTGCCACTACGTGACCGCCGAACTGGACGCGGGGCCGATCGTCGAGCAGGACGTGATCCGGGTGGACCACGGGGACTCGGTCGCCGACATGGTCCGCAAGGGCAGGGACATCGAGAAGGTCGTGCTGGCCCGCGGGCTGCGCTGGCACCTGGAGGACCGGGTGCTCGTGCACGGCAACCGCACGGTCGTGTTCTAGCCGCCCAGGCCCTCGATCACCTCGGCACCGGCCAGCTTGGCGAGCAGGTCGCCGGGCACCAGGAGCTTGCCGCCGCGGATTCCGCTGCCGATCACCAGCTCGGGCGCCGCCGCGACGCGCGAGTCGAGCAGGAGCGGCCAGTCCGCGGGCAGGCCGATCGGGGTGATGCCGCCGTACTCCATGCCGGTCAGCCCGACCGCGTCCGTCATCGGCGCGAAGGAGGCCTTGCGCACGTCGAGCCTGCGCTTGACCAGGCCGTTCACGTCGGCGCGCGTGGTCGCCAGCACCAGGCACGCGGCGTAGCGCACCTCACCGGCGCGCTTGCCCGCGACCACCACGCAGTTGGCCGAGGCCTCGATCGGTGAGCCGTAGTGCTCGCAGAACGCCGCCGTGTCGGCCAGCTCCGGGTCGATCCGCACCGCACCGATCCGGTCCGCCTCGGCCGGGTCCAGTCGGCGCACGGCCTCGGCGACCGGCGCGGCGAGCAGGTCCATGCGCTCGGTCACCGGCCCGACGTCCAGGCTGCCCGCGATCGTCCACACCGTCGTCATGACCCCACACTAACCAGCCAGGAAGTCCACCAGCAGTGAGCGGATCTCCTTGCGGTGCGTGATCAGCGGCGCGGCGGAGTCGAACAGCTCCAGGTGCGCTGCGGGGAAGGCCCTGGCCACGTCCTTGGCGACCTGCTCGGGGTGCAGCGGATCGCCCACAGCTCCGATGACCAGCACGGGTGCGGCCACGGAGCTGAGCTGCGTCGCATCAGCAACGGGGACTTGTTCGGGGATGGCGCGCAACGCCGAGCTGAGCCGCAGCAGTGCAGCAGTGCGTCGGTCGACGTGATCGCCCACGTCCATGCCCGTAGGGACCTCGGCGGCGACCAGTTCGCGCAGTTCTCGCACGTCACCGGCTTGAGCTGCGTCAGCGAGCCGCTCGTAGGACCACATCGCGGCAGGCGCGCGAGGCCGGTCGAGCGCGGCGGGCAGCAGCAATACGAGTCGATCGAATCGGTGGGGATGCGCGGCGGCGATGGAGGTCAGCGCTCCCGCGCCGAGCGAGGTGCCGATTGCTCTGCTCGCGCCGATCTCGTCGGCGACGCCGAGCAGATCGGCGGCGATCCTGGAGTAGCTCCAGTAGTCATCAGGAGCGTCCGGGGCGTCACCGTGCGAGGGCAGCGTGGCCACGACCCGGGTGCCCGACAGCCCTGAGGCCGGGATGCGGGCCTCGCCCTCGGTGGCGCCCAGGCCCGGTGCAATCAGGGTGACCGGCGAGCCGCGGCCGTGCGACCGCCAGCGGATCACCACTTGTTGCCGCGCTGCACCTCGTTCAGCTTGGGGCGCACGTCCACGATGTAGACCAGGGATGCGACCAGCGCGGCCATCCAGAACACGAAGCCGGCGCTGCCTGGGTAGAACAGCAGCAGCCCCGCCATGGCGCCCGCGGTGATCAGCGACCAGGAGACCTTCGTCATGCGGTCGATGGCGGTGAAGGCGTCCGCACGTTGCAGGAGTGCGTGCAGCAGGGCGTAGGCACCAACCGGCATGGCCGCAAACCAGATCGTCTGCAGCACCAGGTAGTCGAGACGGAGGGGCACGGACACCAGCCTACGTCCAAGAGGCACGAGAGCGCACGAAGGCCGCAGCAGTGCTCCTACGCGGGAGCACTGCCGCGGCGCCGCGTCAGCTCTCGTCGGTGGTCTTCTTCGCGGTGGCAGCCGGGGTCGCGGGCTTGCGCGGGGCGGAGGCCTTGTTCGCGGCCTTGCGGGTCACGCTGCGGGTCTCCGCGGCGACCTCGCCACCGGCCTCGACCACGTCCTCGGCGACCTGCTCGGCCAGGTCCTCGACCTTCTCGGCGGCCTTCTCGCCCACCGAGCGGGTGCGCCGGGCGACCTTGCCCAGCACGTCGTCGGCCAGGCCGCGGGCGTCGGCGGCAAGGTCCTCTGCGCGGTGCTGCGCGGCCTCGACCTGGTCCAGCGCCCGCTTGACCTGCGGCTGCGCGCGCAGCTTGCCCAGGGTCTCCGCGCCGTGCTCGGCGAGGTACTCGTAGAGGTTGGACGCGGCGGTGGTGTAGGTGTCCAGCAGCTTGCGCAGCTCGGCCGGGTCCAGCTTCTCGCGCAGGCCACCCAGGTCGGAGGGCAGCTCGTCCACGGCGGTGCGGGCAGCCTCGGCGCGCTCGTTCACCTGGGTCCTGGCCTTGGCCAGCGCCTCGGTGACGGCCTTGCCCGCCAGGTCGCCGGCGCCCAGGGCGGCCAGCAGCGGGGTGCGGGCCTGCTCCAGCACGGTGCCGACGGCCGCGACGGCCTGCTCGCCGACCTTGCGCACGTCCTCGGTGGTGGGAAGGGTGGGCATACTGATCACTCCTCGGTGTCCTCGGTCTCGGCGGGGTGTTCACCTTGTGCGGAGCGCGTCATTGCGTTCTCCCGCCGGAAGGTCTCGTAAACGTCGAGCAGCACCTGCTTCTGCCGCTCGGTCAGGTCGTGGTCGGCGAGCACCGCGTCCACCACGGCGCCGCCCGCGCGCTCCTGCAGGATCCCGGCCTGCACGTAGAGCGCCTCCGCGGAGATGCGCAGACCCTTGGCGATCTGCTGCAGGATCTCCGCGCTCGGCTTGCGCAGGCCGCGCTCGATCTGGCTGAGGTACGGGTTGGAGACCCCGGCGAGCTTCGCCAGCTGCCGCAACGAGATCTGTGCGGTGTTGCGCTGCTGGCGGATGTACTCACCGATGTCGCGTCCGAGGTCGGCGACCGCTTCGACCGCCTGGTTGACGCCCTTGTCCATCCGTCCACTCCCTGTCGTCATACCCACGGTACGCCGCAGTGCTAGCAGTTGCAAGCGGACTGCTTGCACCATTCGAGCGTGCTTGCGGTCACAGCGACTACGTTGTGCCGCATGGGCGATGACCTCGAACGCGAGGCGGCGGTGCTGCGTCGTCAGCTGGTCGACGCCATGCTCACCGAGGACCTGCTGACCGACCCACACTGGCGGGCGGCGTTCCAGGAGGTGCCCCGGCACCTCTTCCTACCCTGGTTCTTCAACCGGCTCGGCAGCGGTGACTGGTCACTGGTCACCAGCCTGGACGAGCGGTGGCTCCCCTCGGCGTACCAGGACCGCGTGCTCGTCACCCAACTCGACGGCACCGAGATCGCACGGCAGGCAGCAGCACTCGGCCCGGTCAGCGGCACGCCCACCTGCTCGTCCAGCATGCCCACCATCATGGCGATCATGCTCGAGGCACTGGAAGTCCACAGTGGACACAAAGTCTTGGAGATCGGCACCGGGACCGGCTACAACACGGCACTGCTGTGCCACCGGCTCGGCGGGGACCTGGTCAGCACCGTGGACGTGGACCCGGACATCGTTGCCAGAGCAGAGGAAAACCTCAGCCGTGCCGGGTACGCACCGGCGTCGGTTACCGGCGACGGCGCGCTCGGCCATGCCGCCAACTCGCCGTACGACCGCGTGCTCTGCACCTGCTCCGTGTCCCGGATTCCGTTGCCCTGGCTGGAACAGACCGTTCCGGGGGGCCAGGTCGTGACCACCCTCAACCGCCCCATCGGCGCCGGACTGGTACGGCTGACCGCGACCGGCGGACCGCACGCGGAGGGTCGAGTACTGCTCGACGACGGGCGCTTCATGCCGCTGCGCGCACATCGAACCGCCTGGAGTGGCTGGCCACGCGGCCCGCAGACCTCGCGTCGGCAGACCGAGTTGTCCGCGCGGACCTTGCTGCGACCGGGGCTGCGGTTCGAGTTCTACGCGGGGCTGCTGCTACCCGGGGTCATGCCCTGGACCGACGAGCAGGGCGGCACCTGGCTGGCCCACGCCGACGGATCCTGGGCGAACTACGTCGAAGGCGTTGTCGTGCAAGGCGGTCCGCGCAGTCTGTGGGACCTGGCCGAAACGGCGTACGAGCAGTGGGATGCACTGGACCGGCCGTGCAGGGACAGGTTCGGGCTCACCGTGACCCCCGAGGCGCAGTACTTCTGGCTGGACACCCCGGACAGCCCTCACCGGTGGCCGCTGGCCTGAGTACCGTGTGCCACGTGAAGATCTCGGTTTCCGCGGACATGCTCGACGGTATCGGCGCCGACATCGCCGACGAACTGCGGCGGCGCGGCCATGAGGTGCTCGCGCACGGTGCGATCAACCCGGGCGAACCGGACGATTGGGCGCACGCCAGCGAGGCCGCGGCGCGTGACGTGGCCGAGGGCCGCGCCGACCAGGCCGTGGTGTGCTGCTGGACCGGCACGGGCGCCTCGATCGCGGCGAACAAGGTGCCGGGTGTGCGGGCCGCGCTGTGTGGCGACGCCTACACCGCCCAGGGCGCGCGGCGCTGGAACGACGCCAACGTGCTCGCGCTGAGCCTGCGCACGACCTCGCTGCCGGTGCTCGACGAGATCCTGGACTCCTGGTTCGCCGCCGACGTCACCGATGACGCGAACGACCTGGCCAGCATCAAGCACGTCACGGAGATGGAGCAGCGCTGACCGCCCGCCGCGCGGCTCCCCCGGGGGCCGCGCGGCTAACGATTCGGCGCACCGCGTGACGACGCGCCACCGACCCTGGACGGTCCGTGACGGGGCGTCGGTCATGATTCAGCGGTGTCCATCTCCCGGCAGCGTGCCGTAGTCGTGGCCTGTGTGCTGATCGCCGTGCTGGCGACGATCGGCTTGGTGTGGACCGACAACGGCATCAACCCGACGCTGTGGCTGTCGACCGTGACCGCGCTGTTCATCGTGCTCATCGGCGTGCTCGACCCGTGGATGCGCAACTCGGCCTCCACCGATCCCAGCACCCCGGCGCAGCTGGCCAGCGCATCGACCGGGCTGGCCCAGGCCGTCAGCGCGCAGTTGCGTGCCGAGTCCGAGGTGCGCGAACTCAGTCGGCCCTACCAGCTGCCGCTGACCTGGTCGGCGACTCCGCTGGTACCCGCCGACAACCCCGCTGCCCCGGACCAGTTGTCCGGGTCGGTCGACGCCGTGGTGCCCTGGTTCCGCGCTCTGCCCGGCAGGCGCGTCGTGGTGCTCGGACCTGCGGGTTCGGGCAAGAGCTCGCTGGCGCTGCTGCTCGCGCTGGGCCTGCTGGAGGACTTCGGCCCGCACGACCAGCTACCGGTACTCCTGCCGCTCGGCTCGTGGAACCCCCGGGTGGACCTGCGGACGTGGATCACCCAACGCCTGCGCGAGGACTACCCGGCACTGCGCAACACCGAGTTGTACGGCAGCTATGCCGCGGAACTGCTCGTCGACCAGCGCCGCGTCCTGCCCGTGCTCGACGCGTTCGACGAGATCCCGGCGAACCTGCGGGTCGCGGCGCTGCAGGGGATCAACAAGGCGGTGCCCCCGGCCACGCCCCTCGTGCTGACCTCGCGCCCCACGGCGTACGGCTCCGCAGTGTCCCGGGTCGGGCCGCTGCGCAACGCCTCGGTGATCGAACTGGACCCGGTCGAGCAGGACGCGCTGGCCACCGTGCTGCGTGGCAGTTCGACCCGCGTGGCGGCGTCCCGCTGGGAACCGCTGCTGCTGCACCTGCGGCACGACCCGGACGGCCCGCTGGCGGAGACGCTGAGCAGCCCGCTGATGGTGTGGCTGGCCAGGACCCGCTACGCCGACGTGGCCACGAACCCGACCGAACTGCTCGACCCGGGCCGGTTCCCGAACCGCGCCTCGATCGAGGAGTTCCTGCTGGACGGGCTGGTGACCGCGGTGTTCCCCTCGCTGGCGGACGAGGGCGCGCGCACCGACCACCTGCCCGCCACCTCGGACATGTGGGAACCCGAGCAGGCCAGGCGGTGGCTGGTCTTCCTGGCGACCAGGATGCAGCACCGGGAACTGCCCTGGTGGGAGCTGCGGCGCCTGGTCCACCGGTACTGGCTGACCGTGCTCGGCGCGGTCTCGCTGGGGCTGATGACGGCGCTGAGCGTGGGGCTGATGGTGGCGCTGGTGAACCGGCTGACCGTGCTCAGCACCGCCACCGTGACCGGCTCGATCGCGGGCACGCTGGCCACCGCGGGCACGCTGTTCAGCACGACCTCACGTGGACGTGCCGCCTCGGCATCGGTGCGCTTCGGGGCGGCACGCAGCATGTTGGTGGTCAGCCTGATCAGCGGTACGGCGGTCGGGCTGGTCTTCGGCGCGCTGTTCGGCGCTGATCCCGGGCTGATCTCAGGTCTGAGCGTGGCCATCGCCACCGCCCTGCGCTTCTCACTGGGCAGCCCGGTGGAGCTGAGCAGGCCGCCCAGCGCGGAGGCGACCATGTCCCGTGACCGCGCGCTCGTCGGCCTGGTGGTGCTCGTGTTCGGCATCGGCGTGGGATCGGCCGCAGCGCTGCTGTTCGGCGCGGGCCGTACTGGGATGGTGTGGCTCGGCTTCAGCGCGGGTGCACTGCTCGGGTTCGTGCTGTCGGCGATGTCGCGCAACTGGTGGTGGTTCAGCGTGGCGCGGGCCTGGCTGGCGATGCGCGGGCGGCTGCCGTACCGATTGCTGGAGTTCCTGGAGGACGCCCACCAGCTGGGCGTGCTGCGCCAGGTGGGAGCGCGCTACCAGTTCCGCCATGCTCGTGTGCAGGAGCACCTGGCTCAGGCCTCGGCGGACGAGCACGGCGCAATCAAACCTGACAAGAAACCCTGACAACTCACTCGGCGCGCAGCTCAACCGGCCTGCTCGCCCTGCGCAGCGTCGGCAGTGTTGCTGCGGTGACGCCCAGCACCAACGCCGCGGCGGAGCTCGTGAGCAGCACCACTCCAGCCCAGTCGAAGACCACCGGCCGGGAGATGACACCGAGCAGGAATGCGCCGAGGACGAGCCCGGTGAGCACCGCGACGGCGGTGGCAATGAGCACCGGCACGAGGTTCTGCCAGAGGATCGACCTGGCCAGGGTCCGCACAGGCACACCACTGGCCGCGAGCACCGCCAACTGCCTACGACGTTCGCGCACCTGTTCGACCGCGAGCACCAGCAGGCTGGCGCCCGCGAGCAGCAGAGTGATGCCGGAACCGAGCAGTACGGCGTTGCGCACCGTGCGGAACTGGCGGACCTGGTCGCTCACAGTGGTCGCGCCGCCGTCGTCGACCTGGGCGCGCCAGCCCAGTGCCGTCACAGCGTTGGCGACCTGGTCGGCGCTGGCCGGGTCGCTGTCGCGCAACTGCACCTGGATCGACATGTCGCCCTGCGGCACCGTCATGCCGCGGAACGCCCCGGGCGTGGCGAGCACACCGAACAGCGGCGTCTGCGGTGCAGCTGTGCCGCTGCCTATCTGCACCGCTGACGCAGTGGAGATAGGCAGCATCCATGGAGCAGTGCTGCGACTCTGGCTGTAGCTGCGCACCACCACCTGCTGCCCCGGCCTGGGTGACCAGCCGCTGCCGACGAGGAACGCGTCACCGTCCGAGCAGTGCCCCAGCGGAAGTCGGGCGAGCAACGACTCGCACGAGGCGATCGTCAGCTGTGTGGACTCGCCCGAACCCGGGTCGCTCACCTGCAAGGTGGTCTGCGGCAGCACACCGCGAACCGCAGGCAGCCCGCGAAGACGTGATGCCCAAACTTCCAGGTCCTCTACCGAGACGTCTGCAAGCTGCACGTTTGACCGACCAGTCAGCCCGGCCCGCTCCATGGGTGCGCCAACCGATGCGCCGACTCCGGCGATGACGCTCTGCAACGCGATACCGCCAGCAAGCACCACGGCGATGCCGCCGACAACACGAGCCGGTGTGCCGCTGTCGAGCTGCATGCGCCGGATCGCCAACTGCCAGGAGGTAGCACCACCAACAAGGTGCACGACCGTTCGTTCAAGTAACCAGGGCAGCAGTAGCGGCACGCCGAGCAGGAAGGTGCACACGCCCGCGACGAGCACATCTGTACGCATCGCGCCCGACGCACCACCTTGGCTCAGCAGCAGGGCAAGGCCGATTACCACGGGGACAAGCCGCCACCACAGTCGTCGCCGTGCAGGTCGACCGAGGCGCACGACGCCAAGCGGCTCGACGGCGGTGCGGCGCATGGCGATCAACGAGGAGACGACCGCCAGCGCGGGCACCGCCACCACGATCACACCGACCAACGCGGGCACAGGGAGTACGTCCGCGGCGAAGGCGCTCACGCCGAACAGGTCGATCTGCTCGACGAACCCACGACCAAGCAGGAACAGCACAGCACCGACGAACAGCCCCACCACCGTGCCGAGCAGCGCCTCACCTGTTGCGATGCGGCGCACCTGCCGCGCGCTGCCCCCGACGAGGCGCAGCGCCGCAAGACGCCGATCACGGGCGGCCCCGGCAAGCCGGGTGCTGGTCGAGACGAACACGAGCACCGGGAACAACAGGGCGACCAACCCCACGACGGCCAGCAGCCAGACCGCAGGCACCACCTCGTGCACGGCGTCTATGTCGCCGAACGAGTAGACCGGATTCCAACCCTGATCAATCGTGCCGTGATCAGGCGTCCCCACGTAGAACCGGTACTCAGCGGGACCTTTCAGCCCGTTGTCGGCGATCACGCCGATGACGCCGTTGGGGAACCGGGGGCGCAGTGCCGCTCCGGCCTCGGACGCGAGCAGGTCGGCAAGCGCAGGCGACACCACGGCTTCGCCCGCGCCGGGCAGCTTGTCCACACCAGGTGGCTTGGGGGAACTGGGACCGCTGGGCGACACCCAGTAGCCGGTGAGCCGCACACCTCGGTAGTCGTCGAGCGCGCTGTTGCGGAAGTAGAGCGGGTCCACTCCTGGCAGCACGACCGTGCTGGCGCTCTGCGCCATGCCGCGAGCGGACTGCCCGGCCACGATCGTCGGCACGGAAGCGCCGATCAGCAGGACTCCCACCGCGAAGCCGATCCCCAACGCAGTGAGCCCCAAGCGGATCCAGCCCCGCCGACCGCCACCGGCCGCCAGCCGCACACCGAGTGCGAGGTCTCGTTGCCAGGAAAAGAAAGTATGCACTCGTCCACTCCCCTGGCGTCGCGTTCAGCGCTGTGCCTGCGCACCGAACGTGCGCCAGCTCCACATCGGCAGCGTTCTGATCAATGAGGCGATGCCGAGCACCGAGGCCAGCGCTGCCACGACCTCGAATGGCCATGACGGTGCCGGACTGGTCGGAGCCCCGAACTCGTAGACGGCGTTGTCGCGGCCGACGGTCCTGTCTCCCACGTAGTAGCGGAGTTCACCATCTTCGGCGAGGCCGTCCTCAGCGATCAGTGAGACGACGCCCATCGGGAACAACGGTCGCAGCGCGTCGCCGTCATGGGAGAGCAACAGGGCCTCCAGGCCCGGGGAGACGACCGCCTCCCCGGGCCCCGGCAACCGGCTGACTCCCGGTGGTAACAAGGTGTTCGACTCACCGGGTCGCACCGCGTACCCGATCACCGCCTGTCCGTGGTGGTCACCAAACTGTGCGCGCAGGTACAGCGGCTCGACCCCGGCGACCGGGTGCTGAACCGCACTGAAGGTCAAGGCCCCGGTCCGGGCCTCGCGGCTGGCGATCACCTGTGGCACCAGCAGTGCGGCGGCCACCGCGGCAATCGCCGCCGCGAGCAGCACGGACCTGCGCAGCACGGCTCACTCGCCCCGCAATCCCTCGACGCTGGCCGCGCGCCACAGGGAGGGCAGGGTCAACATCGTCACCGCGAGCACGGCGAGCGCCCCGGTGCCGCAGTAGGCCGCGATCATTGGCCAGTCCAGTGCGACTGTCCTGCCGCTGATGCCGAGCAGCAGCACGGCTAGCCCGACACCGGTGGCCAATGCGATCACCACGCCGAGCACGATCGGGATCGTGTTCTGCCACAGCAGGGAGACCGCCAGCACCTTGCGCTGGACACCGTTGGCCATCAACACCGCCAGCGCCCTGCGCCGTTCCCGGATCTGTTCCAGCGCCACCACCATCAGGCTCGCCGCGGCGAGCAGCAGGGTGATGATCGAACCGATGTTGAGCACCCTGCTGATCAACAGGAAGATGTCGTTGCCGTCCTGGTTGTTCGAGTAGACGTTGGCTTTCCAGCCCAGCGGGGCCAGCGCGTTGCGGGCGTACTCGACGAACCGCGGATCAGGCGTCTTCGGTGCGATCGAGGCGTGGGCGTACAGGGCGGGGTTGGTGACCTTCGCGATCGCCCCCTTGGTCACCAACAGGGAGCCGACCGCGGAACCGCTGTCCTTCACAGGATCGACCGAGCGAAGGGTGGCGGGAACCGTCCACTTGGGCAACTTCGCGAGGTCCTGCCCATAGCTACCGGAGAACCAGACCTGTTGCCCGGCAACAGGTACGAACGTGTGCGAGTCCGGGGAAGGCCGCGTCGCCCCGGGCAGGGGGACGTAGAAGGCGTCTCCCTCCGCGCAGCGGTCGAGCTTGACCATTGCACGGAGTTCCTCGCAGCTGCCCAGTTCGAGGTTGACCCGCTGGCCCTTGGCGTCCTGTACTTGGCCGTTCACGGCGAACTTCGCCTTGCCCAGGCCGACCAGCCCGCCCAGTGCGCTCCGGAACACGTCGACCTCGGTGAGGCTGGTGGCCGGCATGCCCGCCCAGAACTCGGTGTTGGCGGAGCTGCGGGGGGTGGCCTCACTGCGCGCCGGGATGAACAGGGTCTGGAGGGCGATCGCCCCGGTCAACACCACCGCGACACCGCCGACGACCCGCGCCGAGGTCCCACTGTCCAGTTGCAGGCGCCGAATGGCCAGTTGCCAGGACGGTGACCCACCGCGCAGCAGCACGACGACTCGCTCCACGACCCACGGAAGGATCACTGGAACCGAGATCAGCAACAGGATGATGCCCGCGACGACCGCTGCCTGGCTCGAGTTGTCCACGGTCCGTTCGAACGACTTGGACTTCCACAACAGCAGGCCAACACCGACCACGACCGGGATCAGCCGCCACCACAGCTTGCGACGCCCCTGCCTGCCCCGGCGCACGACGCCCAACGGCTCGATGATCGTCCTGCGCAGGGAGAGCGTGGCGACACCGACCGAGAGCAGGGGGACCAGCACGAGGATCAGCGCGATGAGTGTCCACTCAGGACGGATGTCCGCAGCGAAGATCCCACCCCGCAACGCGGAGAAGCTGAGTGCGGGCACGACCTGCCTCGCGACGAGGAACATCGCGACACCGACGAACAACCCGGCGATCGCACCGACGAACGCCTCACCGGCAGCGATCCGGCGCACCTGTTTGCCGTCCGCGCCGACCAGGCGCAGCGCGGCGAGCCTGCGGTCCCGGGCGGAGGCGGCGAGCCTGGTGCTGGTCGCGACGAACACGACCACCGGGATCAGGAAGGTGGCCGCGCCGAGCGCGATCAGCAGCCATTCGATGCCACGCAGTTCACGCGGGGCCTCCTGCCAGCCGAAGTTGTGGATGCGGCCGACCTCGGTCTGCCCAGCGAGGCTGGGCAGGCCCACGTAGAAGAACAACTCGTTCGGCCCGGTGAGCCCCTCGTCGGCGATGGTGCCGATGACCCGCTGGGAAAACCGGGGTCGCAGCAGGTCGCCGCCCGGGGAGTTGAGCAGTTCGGCCAGTGCGGGGGACAGCACGACCTCACCGGGGCCAGGCAGCCTGTCCACGCCGGGGGCGTGCGGCGGGTTCGGGCCGTTCAGCTGGACCACGTAGCCCTGCAGGCCACGGCCCTGGTACTCGTCGTTGCGCAGTTCGATGTCGACCGGGTCCACCCCGGCAACCGACTGCTGCTGGGCCTCAACAGAACCGTGCGACGGGATGGCGCGCGCGTTGCCCCGTTCGTTGCGGACCTGGAGCATGTGCGGCAACGAGGTCGCCGCGAGCAGCACGGCGACGCCCAGCCCTACGCCGACCGCGGTCAGCGCGAGCCGCGCCCAGGAGGTCCGGCCGCCCCCGAGTGCGAGCCGGACCCCCAGGGCGAGATCGCCCACCCAGCGGGTGAGCAGGGCGCCCGGCCCCCGAGACCGGGCGCCAACCGTTTCCCGAGAACGGTTGTCGGAGGAGTTCACCGAGCCAGCTCCACTTCGCGGGACTTGCCGTCCCGGACGACGACCTCGCGGTCGGAGTAGGCGGCAACCCTGGGTTCGTGCGTGACCAGCACCACGGCCGCGTTCGTGTCCTTCGCGGCGGCCACCAGCAGCTGCATGACGCGCTCGCCGTTGAGCGAGTCGAGGGCACCGGTGGGCTCGTCGGCGAAGACCACCTTCGGGCCGGTGACCAGTGCGCGTGCCACGGCGACCCGCTGGCCCTGGCCGCCGGAGGTCTCCCCCGGCCGCTTGGCGGCGACGTCGGCGACCTCGAGCCGCTCCAGCCACTCGGTGGCCCTGGACTCGGCCTCCTTGCGGCGCATGCCACCGAGCCGCAGCGGCAGCGCGACGTTCTCCAGGCTGGTCAGCTCGGGCACGAGCTGACCGAACTGGAACACGAAGCCGAACTCGGTGCGTCGCAGTTCGCTGCGCACGCCGTCGGACATGGCGCTGAGCTCGGCACCTCGGTACAGGACCTGGCCGGAGTCGGGTTGCAGGATGCCTGCCAGGCAGTGCAGCAGCGTGGACTTGCCGGAACCCGAAGGCCCCATCACCGCAACCACCTCGCCTGCGTGCATCCGCAGTCCCGCGCCGTCGAGCGCGGGCGTGGGCCCGAAGGACTTGCGCAGGTCGATCGCTTCGAGCAGAGCAACGCTCTCGTCTGTGATCAGTGCTCCGGCGTTCACGACCGAATCTCCTTGGCGAGTTGGTTCAGCCGGGCGGTGGTGAGCTCGAGCCACCGCAGGTCGGCTTCCAGGTGGAACAACGCGTGGTCGCAGATGAGCTGGTCAGCCAGGTCACCGCCGGACTTTCGGCGGGTCAGCTCACGCATCAGTCTCAAGTGCGCCGAGCGCTGCACGTCCAGCACCTCCGCTGCGGCACGACCGGACAGCAGGGCAAGCACGACCTTCGTGTAGAGCGTGTTCTGGAGGTACGGCTCGGGCTTCTCCGGCGTGGCGAGCCACTCGTGCACGTCCGTGACGCCCGCACCGGTGATGGCGTAGCGCTTCCGGTCAGGACCGCCGCCAGCCTCGACACCCTCGACCTCGACGAGGCCGTCACGGAGCAGTCTCGACAGTGTCGAGTAGACCTGGCCGTAGTGCAGCGGCCGATCGTGACCGAAGCGCTCGTCGTAGGCGCGCTTGAGGTCGTAACCGTGCCGAGGGCCGGTCTCCAGCAACCCCAGCAACGTGAGCCCGATTGACATGCGAGCCACTGTACATCGAGTGTATACGCCCGGTCTATACACCCTGCGCATACCACGCAACCTGCGACTTTGCTCGGTCGTCTGCCCTGGCAGCGGGTGACTACTCACCCGGTGAACAGGAGGACGACATGCGATACGGATGGGTTGCCACGGCGCTGGGCACGGCGGTGGCGGCAGGGGTGATCACCGTGTTCGCGGGCCAGGCGGTGACGCGTGTCAGCGGATCAGCACAGCCGGCGCACATCTCGTCGGCGGCCGGGCACCCCGACCGACCGTGTCCGGTGGACGGCACCTACCAGGACAAGGACCCGAGTGGCATGAAGCCCGCGGCGATCACCGCATGGCTGGATGTGACGCGGATCGCGGCAGGCGAGGGAGTGACGCTCTGCCTGCACGACGGCAAGCGCGACGCAGAGCAGCAGCGCGCGGAGTTCGAGGACTACGTGCGGAAGTATGGCGCCGAGGTAGCCGCCACCTACGTGCTACCCCCGGAACGCTCCATGCACGTGCAGGGCACAGCCGCGGACGTGCAGCCCAGGGCGTCAGCGCAGTGGCTGGAGCAGAGCAGGGGCAAGTACGGCTGGTGCCGCCGGTACGACAACGAGTTCTGGCACTTCGAGTACGACCCGTCCTACGCGACCGGCGGCTGCCCAGCCCGACAGCCGCACGCCTGATCAGCAGGCGCAGAGGCAGAACGTGTGACCTTCGGGGTCGGCGTAGACGCGGAAGGTCCGCTGGGTGTCGAGCAGCCGGGCGCCGAGTCCGAGCACCCGCTCCTGCTCGGCGTCGAGGTCGTCCACACCCAGGTCGAGGTGCAGCATCTGCGGCCGGTCCTGCGCGGGCCAGGTGGTCGGCTTGAAGTCGGCGGCGTACTGGAAGGCCAGGTTCACGCCGCCGTCCGGGTTGACCAGCACCGCCCGCTCGTCGACGTCCTCGTCCTCGCGCAGCTTCCAGCCGGTCACCTCGGCGTAGAAGCCGGCGAGCGACCTCGGCCGCAGGCTGTCCAGCACGATCGTCCGCACCGAGACGGTCATCACACACCTCCACAGATCGAAACCAGTGAAACGACTTTGCCGGTTACGGCACGAGACGGCAACCGGTTTGGCGCCTAAAGTGGTGTGGTGACTGGTCTGGCCGCCGGCGCTCGCGCCGTGCAGGAATCCGGCTGGGACGCCGAACGGGACGTGGAGTTGCTACTTGCCTTCCTGAACACCGTGAGCGTCGAAGAAGCCTCCGATGTGCTCGATGACGAGCGCTCCTGGCTGAGATGGGTGACCGAGCGCGGTCTCGGCGCCCCGGGGCTTCCGGACCGGGTGAAGACCGTCCGCGACGCCTTGCGCTGCGTGGTGCTGGCGCACCACAACGAGCAGGGCACGAGCCCCGCGCCCCCGGTGGACGGGGCCGGCGGCACCATCCGGATCGAGCTCAGCGGCGGCGTTCCCGTGCTGACCGCCAGCGACGCGCTGGGCGCCGTGCTGGCCGCTGCCGCCCGCCTGGCAGTGATGGGCTACTGGGACCGGATCAAGATCTGTCCCGCCGACGACTGCGGCTGGGCCTTCTGCGACCGCTCCCGCAACCGCTCGCGGACCTGGTGCTCGATGCGGGTCTGCGGCAACCGCGAGAAGGCCCGCAACTGGCGGGAACGCGCCCGCGGCGCCGCCTCCTGACGCTCGCGATCGCCCGCCTACCTGGTGACAATCCCCCGCCACTCCCAGGGGGGCGACCCCGACACCAGTCTACCGCCCCACCCCGACAGTCGATCTTCGCCAAGATCCACATGTGGACAACTCGCCGCCTGTGCACAACCTCAGAAGAACAGCTGTGACAAGGCGTAGATCACCAGCCCGGCGAGCGCGCCGACCACGGTGCCGTTGATCCGGATGAACTGCAGGTCCCTGCCGACCTGCAACTCGATCTTGCGCGCGGTCTCCTCGGCGTCCCAGCGCTCGATCGTGTCCGTGATCAGCGTGGTGATCTCGCCCCGGTAGTTGCCGACCACGTACGCGGCAGCCCCCTCCAGCCAGCCGTCGACCTTCTCGCGCATCGTGTCGTCCTCGACCAACCGGCCGCCGACCGAGACCAGCCCCTCCAGCACGCGCTTGCGCAGCTCGCTGGACGGGTCCTCGGCGGCGTCGAGCAGCATGCGCTTGGCCGTGGCCCACGCGGAGCCGATCAGGTTCTGCACCTCGGGGTGCGCGAGCACCTGGCGCTTGACCTGCTCGGCACGTTCCATGGTGGCCGGGTCGTGCTGCATGTCATCGGCGAACTCGGCCAGGAACCGGTCGACGGCCAGCCGCATCGGGTGGTTGACGTCGGTCTTCACCGCCCAGGCGAAGCCGAGCACCTCGTTGTAGACCTTGTCGGCGAGCAGGCTGTCGACGAACCGCGGCGACCAGGACGGCGCGCGCTCGGACACCACCCGCTGCACCGTTTCGTGGTTGTCGCGCACCCACTCGTACGCCCGGTCACACACCAGGTCGACCAGCTTGTGGTGCGCCCCGTCCTCCAGCACCTGCCCCAGCAGCTTGCCCAGCGGCGGCCCCCAGGGGAACGCCACCAGCCTACGCACCACGGCCTGCTCCAGCACCGCCTGCACGTCCTCGTCGCGCAGCACGGCGATGACGCCCTTGGCGACGTTGGCCAGCTCCGAGGTGACCCGCTCGGCGTTGTCGCGCTGGGCGAGCCAGCCGCCAACCCGTCGGGCGATCTGCGCCCGGCGCAGCTTCTCCCGCACGACCACCTCGGACAGGAAGTTCGTGCCGACGAACTCGCCGAGGCTGGCGCCCAGCACGTCCTTGCGGGTCGGGATGATCGCGGTGTGCGGGATCGGCAGGCCCAGCGGCCGCCGGAACAACGCGGTCACCGCGAACCAGTCGGCCAGCGCACCGACCATGCCCGCCTCTGCCGCTGCGCGGACGTAGCCCAGCCAGGCCGGACCGCCCAGCCAGCTGGTCACCGCGTAGATGACCGTCGCGACGGCCAGCAGGCCACCCGCGACCAGCTTCATCCGCCGCAGAGCCCTGCGCTTCACCTGGTCGGCCGCCGTGAGTTGCTCCACTCCCGCCATTGTTCCCCCACAACAGTCCGAGCGGCCCGCCGAGCGGCAACTTCCCGGGCGTACCCGGATGACAGCTCAGGGACGGATCAGCGAGGATCCCGGATGTGCGAACACCAGCGCTCGTGTCAAGGCTGCGCCCCTTCACCTCGACGATCTTCGCGGAGATGACCGCGTTGGCCACCCGGACCGGGGCGGTCAACCTGGGCCAGGGCTTCCCGGACACCGACGGACCCGCGTCCATGCTCGCCGCCGCCCAGCGGGCGATCGCCGAGGGCGTGAACCAGTACCCGCCGGGCCCGGGACGGCCGGAACTGCGCCAGGCCATCGCCGAGCACCGCACCAGGTACGGCACCGAGTACGACCCCGACAGCCAGGTGCTGGTGACCGTCGGCGCCACCGAGGCGATCGCGGCGGCCCTGCTCGCGCTGGTCGAACCGGGCGACGAGGTGCTGCTGGTCGAGCCGTACTACGACTCCTACGCGGCCTCCGTCGCGATGGCCGGAGCGACCAGGAGGGTCGTGTCGCTCGTGGAGGACGGCGACCGGCTGGCGCTGGACGTCGAGGCGCTGCGCGCGGCCGTCACCCCGCGCACGAAGGCCCTGCTGCTCAACTCCCCGCACAACCCGACCGGCACCGTGTTCAACCGCCAGGAGATGGAAGCGGTCGCCAGGCTGTGCCAGGAGCACGACCTGATCGCGATCACCGACGAGGTCTACGAGCACTTGGTCTTCGACGGCAAGGAACACATCTCGCTGGCCTCGCTGCCGGGCATGGCCGAGCGGACGCTGGCGATCTCCAGCTCCGGCAAGACCTTCAACGCCACGGGCTGGAAGGTCGGCTGGGTGTGCGGCCCCGCGGAGCTGGTCGCGGCGGTGCGCGCGGCCAAGCAGTTCCTGACCTTCGTCGGCAGCGCCCCGTTCCAGCCCGCCGTGGCGCACGCCCTGCGCACCGAGCTGGCCTGGGTCGACCAGTTGCGTGACGACCTGCAACGCAAGCGGGACCGGCTCGCTGAGGGGCTGTCCGACGCGGGCTTCGGCGTGCGCGCCACCGAGGGCACCTACTTCGTGTGCGCGGACGTGCGGCCGCTGGGCTTCACCGACGGGGCCGAGCTGTGCCGCCAGCTGCCCGAGCGCATCGGCGTGGCGGGTGTGCCGGTGCAGGTGTTCACCGACTCCCCGCAGGAGTGGAGCCATCTCGTCCGGTTTGCGTTCTGCAAGCGCGACGAGGTAATCGACGAGGCGATCGCCCGGCTGCGCAAGCTCGGCTGAACGCAGGCGTGACAAAGGGGTCTCAGGCGCAATCGAGACCCCTTTGTCACCTAATTACGTCAACTCACCAGACGCATTGCGGCCCACGGATCGGCAATACGCTGACCGAGTGATGTGGCCGCGCGGAGCACCTCGACCGGTACCGGATCGATTCGGTCCAGCATCGACCTGAGCAGTCGCAGCAGTTGCCGTTCCTCCTCGCCGAGCAGTTCCCACAGCGGCGTCCCAGTCATGACGCGCACTCCTCGAACAAACCAGCGAGTGCCGCCTTGCGCCGCAGCACCCGGAGGCAGCGGAGCCGGGTCTTGGCGATGCTGCCCGGCGCCAGCCCGACCGCGGTGCCGACCTGTTCGGCGGTCAGCTCCGGGCTGTGCGCGAGCAGTCGCAGCACCTGCTGGCAGCGCTCGGGCAGCTGCCCGAAGGCGTGCCACAGCGTGCGGTCGCGGTCAGCCAGCACCGCACGCGGCTCGGGGCCGTCCCAGTTCGGTTCGGGCTCTCTCAGCTCCTCAACTGGGATTTCCCGGCGGCGACCGGCCAGCAGCCGCAGCGACTCGCGCCGGGCAGTGGTGGCCAGCCACCCCGCTACCGCCTCCCGGTCGCGGATCGTGTGCGCCTTCTCGTGGAAGGCGAGCCAGGTGTTCTGCACGACGTCAGCGGCGTCGGCGGGGCTGAGCCGGTGCGCCCTGGCCACGGCCCACAGCGTGGGCGAGTAGCGGGCCACCAGCAGCCCTGCCGCGCCCCGATCCCCCTCGATCGCCGCCAGCACGAGCGAGCCGACGCGCCCGCCCTCGGACGGTGAGTTCTCGTACATCCGATCCTCCCGGTCGGTGTGTTCGACACGGGTTAGAAGTGGGGCGCCACCGTTCCGATCCGCCAAGTGGCCGAAAACCCTCAAACGAGTGGCCCAGCGAACAAGGCAACACACCGTGGCCGAGTTGTGCAAGACTGATGTCAGACAGTGACGGACTTGGCGCCTATCCGGGTGGTTCCCGGCTAGTACGTGTGCAAATCGACACGCCAGTGCTAAACATGACGCATCGCCGAGTCCGACAACGTCACTTGTTTTTCGGCCGGTAAGGCGGACGGTGGTGGTGGGAGTGGCCAGCACGGGGACGACGCAGCGCGTCGGCGCTGTGTTGTGTGCTGCCGCCCGCCGGGCCGTGATCACCGGCGGACTGGTTCTGTTCGCCTGGTTGCTGGGCAGTGCCGTGGCCAACGCGGCGACCGCACCCGACTCCACCGCGAGCGCGCCGACGGCGGCCAGCGAGCCGACGACCAGTGAGACCGTCCAGCGCGACCCCGGCCTGCTCTCCAGGCTGATCACCACCTTGCTCGGCCCGCAGCGCCAGGACACCGGCGGCGGCTCCACCTCGACCAGCAAGGACCCCGTCATCCCGCCCATCGACGTCACCGGCTCGGGTGGCGGCACCTCCGGCGGCGGGGGCACGGTCATCCTGCCCGCCCCGGTCGAGGGCGGCAGTGGCTCCGGGTCCTCCGGCAGCGGCTCCTCGGGCGGCGGCGTGTGGACCGGGTCCACCTCGGTCAGCGTGCCCGTCGTCAAGCCCGCACCCGAGGAAGCACCGCCGGTCACCCATCAGGCGCCGCCCCCGGCACGCACGAGCCAGCCCGCCCCGGACTGGCACGCCGTCACCGAGCAGGTCGCGGCGACCCCGATGACGGTGGTCGCATCCATGAGCGCGCCGGTGACCACCCCCGAGCCCGCGCAACGCCCCAGCGACGTCCCGTTGCAGCCGCAGCCGGCCTCGCAACCGATCTCCAGCCCGTCCACGGGTACCGGCCTGTCCGGTCACGACCTGGGCGGCAACAGCGGCCTGACCGGTGTGGTCCCGCCGCAGACCGGCTTCCAGCCGACCCCGGGGTCCTCCACCGACGAACTGCACGCCAAGCGCGTCAGCGACGGTGTCCCCGGACTCCCCAGCACCTCGCCGGACTGACCGCGCCCACGGCCGTCGGGCACACGTGTGCCCGGACATGGCCGTACCGAGCCGATCCGGGCACGGGGATGCCCCCATGTGGATCCGCGTCAGGCGCACAACGATCGTGTCGAGCACGTCCTCCCGGTCCAGTCGTGCCGCATGACGTGGGTCCTCCCCCGAAGTCCCGGATCGTCCCGACCTGCCGACCGCGCCCGGTCAGGTCGGGGGCTGGCCCCGGCGTCGCGTTGCCCCCGTGACGCCGGGGCTCCACCAACTTGGTCACTCACGACACCCGTCCGGCACTACGAGGGGCAGAGCCGGGTTGGGTGTCGCGAGTGGCCAACCGAGATGCGCTGAGCGGGAACCAGGGTCCACGTGAACCGGTTCCGCTCAGCGCTCTCTTTTGTTTCCAGCCACTTCTAGGCAACCGGCAGTTCATCGTCCACTGTGGACAAGCTGCCCCCGCCGCCCACCGAGGCGGCCAGCCGCCCCAGGTCGCGGGCGGCCCCGGCGAGTACCTCGGCGGGCAGCGCGTAGGGCAGGCGGAGCCGGCGCTCCATGCCACCGTGCACCGCGAAGCCGGACGAGAGCGCCAGCCGCAGCCCGAATCCCCGCGCCGCGACCGCGAGCCGACTGCTGATCGGCGCGTCGAGGCGGCACCACAGGCTGAGCCCACCATCCGGCACTCGGAAACTCCACTGAGGACAGTGCTGGCGCAGCGCCGAGACGAGCGCGTCCCGCAGCACGGCGATTTCCCCGCGTCGCCTGCGCAGCACCGGTTCGGGATCGCTCAGCAGCTCGGCGAGGATCAGCTGGTCGAACACCGGTGAGCCCAGGTCCACCGCGGAGCGCGCGGCGACCAGCCGGTGCACCAGCTCGACCGGAGCCCGCACCCAGCCCAGCCGCAGCCCACCCCAGTAGGTCTTGCTCGCCGATCCGATCGTGATCACGTGGTCCTCGCCGAAGCAGGCCACCGGCGGCCGTGGGCTCGGGCCGTCGGCACCGAGGTCCAGTTCCACCATCGTCTCGTCGATCACCGCGAAGGTGCGAGTGCGGCGCAGCAGCGCGACCAGCCGCCCGCGGTCCTCTTCGGACATGCGCAGCCCGGTCGGGTTGTGGAAGTCGGTCTGCAGGTAGGCCAGTCGAGGTGCCGACTGGCGGATCGCCGCCTCGATGCCGTCGAGATCCCACCCGTCCTCGGTCAGCGCCACCGGCACCGGCAGTCCGCTCGCCGACCTGATCGCGTGCAGCGCGTTGGGGTACGTCGGCTGCTCCACCAGAACCCGGTCGCCGGGGCCGACGAGCAGGCGCAGGACGAGCACGAACGCGTGGTGTGCGCCGTTGGTGACGACGACCTGGTCGGCGGTGGTCGGCAGACCGCGCTCGGTGTACCGGTCGGCGATGCGTCGGCGCAGCAGGTCCAGCCCGCACTGGTGGTAGCCGGGATCCGACATGTACTCGGGCAGCCGGAGCCGGGCCGCGTCCACCGCGGCCACGAGTTCGTGCGGGGCGGGCAGGGCGGCGTGCGCGAGGTTGAGCAGCCGGGGCTCGACGGGCGGTTCGGCGGCCGGGCTCGCGGCGGTCGCGGGCAGCGTGATCCAGGAGCCCGAACCCTGCCGACTGGCCACGAACCCCTCGGTGCGGAGGTGGTCGAGGGCTGCGGTGATCATGGTCCGGCTGGCGCCGAGCGCCTGGGCCAGCTCTCGCTCGGCGGGCAGCCTGGTCCCCGCGGGCAGCCTGCCGTCGAGCACCAGCAGGCGCAGCGCGGCGGACAGGTCGGCCGAGGCGCTGCGTGCACCGCGGATCCGCCACTCACCCAGCTGGCCGGCCAGCCGGGCACCGCCTATCCGCGCTCCCAGGGGTATCGCCGCATCCATGCGGCCAATTATTGAAGATTGGCCATTGAAGTAAAGGCCAATCCCCCCGGAGGGTGGGCACATGGCGTTACGTCTGGACTCAGTGCCACTCCGGGTGAGACCCGTGCGGCGGCTACCCCAACTGTTCGGTGGGCTCGCGCTCTACGGAGCGAGCATGGGCCTGCTGGTGAGGGCGAACCTCGGCCTGGACCCGTGGGACGTGCTGCACCAGGGCCTGACCGACCGGATCGGCGTGCTCAGCTTCGGCGCGGTGACCCAGCTCGTCGGCCTGGCGGTGCTGCTGTGCTGGATCCCACTGCGGCAGCGCCCCGGTTTCGGCACGGTGTCCAACATCGTGCTGATCGGCTTCGCGGTGGACGCGACCCTGGCGCTGCTGCCCACGCCGGACTCACTGGTGCTGCGTGCGGCCTACCTCGTCGCGGGCATCGTGCTGAACGCGGTCGCCGCCGCGACCTACGTCGGCGCACGGCTAGGGCCGGGTTCCCGCGACGGCCTGATGACCGGTCTGCACATGCGCACCGGCTGGTCGCTGCGGCTGATCCGCACAGCGATAGAGCTCACGGTCCTGGCGGTCGGTTGGCTGCTCGGCGGCACGGTTGGTGTCGGCACGGTGCTCTACGCGGTGACGATCGGCCCGTTGACCCAACTGTTCCTGCGCTGGCTCATCTGGTCCGACTAGGCTCGGCGGGCGTGCCGGAGATCGAGGTTGCCGAGCGCCCCGGCGTCGGCCCAGCAGGAGTGCCGCGGCCGAGCGAGGACCGCGTTGTCGTGCTCTCGAACGCCGTGGTCGTGCTCGACGGCGTCACCTCCCGACGTCCGCCGGACCGCGACGGCGGTTGGTACGCCACGCTGTTGGCCGCCGAGCTGGCGCGACAACTGAGTGAACGACCGTGCGAACAGTTGCGAGCACTGCTCGCGGACAGCATCGGGGCGGTGGCCGCGGCGCACGACCTCGTTCCACACGACTCGCCGTCGAGCACGGTGGCCATGGTGCGCTGGTCGGAGTCCACCGTGGACGCACTGGTGCTGGCTGACAGCCCGGTCGTCGTGTTCGACCCGCACCCGCACGTGTTCGTCGACGAGCAGTTGGCGACACTGCGGGCCTCCGGCCGTGACCTGTCCCAGCTGCGCAACCGCGAGGGCGGCTTCTGGGTCGCGGAGGCGGATCCCTCGGCCGCCGACCACGCGGCAACCGCGAGCTGGCCGACCAGTTCGGTGGACACGGTGCTGGTGATGACCGACGGCGTGTCGTGCGGGGTCGAGGAGTACGGCCTGTTCAGCTGGGAGCAGGCGCTGCGCCTCGCCGACGAGCATGGCGCCGACGCGGTGCTCGACCGGATCCAGGCCGCGGAGCGCGGCGACCCGCAACGGCAGCGCTGGCCGCGGTACAAGGTGCACGACGACCAGGCGCTCGCCGTGATCCGGTTCCGATGAAGGCCGAGCGACTGGTGGCGCTGCTGTTCACCATCCAGCGGCGGCGGCGCTCGACGGCCGCGGAGTTGGCGGCCGAGCTGGAGGTGTCGGAACGGACCATCTACCGGGACATCGCCGCGTTGCAGGCCGCTGGCGTACCGCTGTGGTCGGAGCCGGGCCGCCACGGCGGGGTCCAGCTCGTCGAGGGCTGGCGCACCCAGTTGGACGGTCTCACCGCCCGCGAGGCCGGGGCGATGTTCGCGGCCGAGGTGCCGCAAGCGCTTGCGGAGCTGGGCCTGGGCACCGCCATGTCGGCGGCCCGCGCGAAGGTCCTGTCGACCATGCCCGCCGAACTGCGCGAGCACGCCCGCCAGATCGCGGAGCGGTTCCACCTCGACGCACCGGGCTGGTTCCACCGCGCCGAGGACGCGACGCACCTGATCGGCGTCGCCCAGGCGGTGTGGGAGCAACGTCGTCTGCGCATGCACTACAGCAAGGACGACGCACTGCTCGAACGCGTCGTCGATCCGCTCGGGCTGGTGATGAAGGCGGCGGTCTGGTACCTCGTCGCCCGCGTGGGGGACGACATCCGCACCTACCGGGTGAGCCGCATCGCCGCGATCCAGGACGACGCGGCCCGCTTCGACCGCCCGGCGGACTTCGACCTGCCGACCTGGTGGGCGAAGTCCTCGGCGCGGTTCGAACGCTCACTCAGCCGGGTCCGGGTTCGGCTGAGGCTGGGCCCGTCCGGGATCAGGCGCCTGCGGTACGTGACCGACGCGCAGGCGGCGGCCGAGGCGGTCCGCAACGCCTCCGAGCCGGACTCCGAGGGGTGGCGCGAGGTCGAATTGGAGGTGGAGAGCGAGCAGGTGGCCGTCAGCGAGTTGGCCGGGCTCGGGCCGGCGGTGGAGGTGCTCGAACCGAGGTCGTTGCGGGCGGCGCTCGCGCAGCACGGCAGGGCGATCGCCGCCCGCAACGCCGTCGACTAGCGGTAGCCCGTGTCACCGGCAGGACGACCGGCGTGTTCGACCTCCGGCAGGTATCGCCACGCGTCGGGCTGGGTGCCGTCGGCGTCGGTGAACCCGTACACCTGGGCGAGCTGGCCACTGGACAGGGTCTGCCCGGACCAGCGGGCGACCCTCGGGTCCTGCGCGAGCGCAGCAGCAGCGCGGCCGACGTAGAGCGGGGACTCGGAGATGCAGAAGTGCGGCTGCCGCTCTGTCGCGTCACGCCAGTTCTGCTCGGTGACGCCGTAGATCTCGAGCATCGCCTCGGAGCGCAGCCAGCCCGGGGTCAGCGCCACCGCGGCTCCGCCGAGTGGGCGCAGCTCCTCCGCCAACGCCATCGCCATGCGCTGCGCGGCGACTTTCACCAAGTCGTAGAAGAAGCCCTCGCGGCTGCGGTACCTGGAATTGTACTCGGTGGTGCCGTCGGTCATCTCGATCACCAGCCCGCCCGGCCGCCTGCTCAGCAGCGGCAGCGCGCTGTGGCTGGTGATGGCATGGCTGTCGATGCCCAGGCGCAGCATGCGCAGCCCGTTGTCCAGCGACAGCTCCCACAGGGGTGTCCCCCACTTGAGGTACATGTCACCGCCCCAGATGTCGTTGACCAGGACGTCCAGCCGCCCCTGCTCGGCGTCGACCCGGGCGACGAGCGAGCGCACCTGGTCCGGTTCGAGGTGGTCGACCTGTACCGGGATGCCGGTCCCGCCGGCGGCGGTCACCAGCTCGGCGGTCTCCTCGATGGTCTCGGGCCGGTTCATCTCCGACCGCATCGCTCGTGTGCTGCGGCCGGTGACGTACACCGTCGCACCGGCGCGGCCCAGCTCCACCGCGATCGCCCGACCTGCTGCGCGCGTGCCGCCCGCGACCAGCGCGACCTTGCTCTTCAGCTGCATCATTCCTGACATCGTGGTGTCAAACCCTGACACCAACTGTCAAGGTTTTAGAGCCGACGTGGCGCGGCGAACGGCCGCAGCGCAGGAGCTACGGGGCGGCCGACGAGGAACTGTCCGACACCGCCCTCGTGCAGCGCGTCGCGGTACACCGCCAGCGCCTCACGCACCGCGCTGACCGTGTGCTCGACGTCGGCAGCGGTGTGCGCCGCCGAGATGACGAACGACTGACCGAGCACGCCTCGGCGCAGCAACTCCTGTAGGAACAGCGTGCGGTACGCCTGCGAGGGCTCACCGTCGCCGTCACGGGTCGTGAAGATCAGACACGACGGCCGGCCGACGGCGGCCACCTGATCGGCCACGCCGAGTTCGGCGGCAGCGGCGTTCACGCCCTCCGCGAGCACCGCACCACGGCGCTCCATGATCCCGATCGGATCGCCCTCGGTGTAGGCCCGCACCACGGCGCGGAAGGCCGCCAGCGACACGGTCTCCGGCCCGTGGGTCGTCGACATCAGGAAGACCCGCCGCGAGTCGGTGCGCAGCCCGCCCAGTTCCATCAGCTCGCGACGGCCCGCCAGCGCGGAGATCGGGAACCCGTTGCCCATGGCCTTGCCCCAGCAGGACAGGTCGGGGCGAACCCCGTACACGGACTGGGCCCCACCGGCGGACCAGCGGAACCCGGTGATCATCTCGTCGAAGACCAGCACGGTGCCGTGCTGGTCGCACAGCGCACGCACGCCCTCGAGGAAGCCCTGCTCCGGCTCGGCGAGCGCGGTGGCGGCCTCCATGACCACGCAGGCGATCCGCCCCTCGTGCTCCTCGAACAGCGCACGCAGCGAGTCCAGGTCGTTGAAGCGGAACCGCACGGTCTGTCGAGCGGTCACCTCGGGGATGCCCGCGTCCATACCCGTGGCCCCGATGAACCAGTCGTCCACCGAGAAGAAGGGCTGGTCGCAGATGGCGACCAGGTCGCGCCCGGTGGCGGCCCGCGCCAGGCGCACCGCTGCGGTGGTCGCGTCCGAGCCGTTCTTGGCGAACTTGACCATGTCGGCACCGGGCACCAGGCCGAGGAAGTCCTCCGCGGCAGCCAGTTCCAGCTCGCTGGGCCTGGTGAAGCTGAGGCCGTCGGCGAGCACGCCGCGGACCGCGTCAAGCACCGGCCGGTAGGCGTGGCCCAGGGTGACCGAGCGCAGTCCCATGCCGTACTCGACAAAGCAGTTGCCGTCGGCGTCCCACACCCGGCTGCCGCTGCCGCGGACGAGCACCGGGGCCATGCCCTCGGGGTACTGGTCGGAGCCGCGCGCATAGGTGTGCGCTCCGCCCGGGATCAGCTCGTGCAGCCGCTGCTGCAGGCGATCCGACCGAGCGAATCCCTTGCCACCACCAGGAACGTCCACTGTGGACACTATAGGGAGGTCGGAGATGGACTCCTCGGGGCGGTCGGTGTCGAGCAGGGACCACAGCTCGTAGTCCACCGGACCTGTCTTGTTGACGCGGAACGCGCGTAACGAGCCCTCGTGCCGGAACCCGCACCGGGCGAACAGCGCGGCTGCGGTGTGGTCACCGGCAGGGACAGGCGCGGTCAACCGGCGCAGACCCACCTGTGCGAACGCGTGCCGGACGAGAACCCGCAGCGCCGTGGCCGTGACGGCGGTGCCCTCGAACGGGCTGCCGATCCACACGTCGACCTCGGCACTGCCGCGGGCGCGGTCGACACGGTCCAGCACCAGTTCCCCGGCGATCACGTCGTCGACAGTGATCACGAACGGCAGCGCGCCGCCCTCGCGAGCCCGTTGACGCAGTCCACCGCACCTGTCGCGCCAAGCGCGCTCGCTCGTCCGCGCGTCCCAGGAGCGCTCGCTGACCGTCCACTTGGGTTCGAGACGTTGCTGGTCGGCGCGCACCAACTCCGACCACTGCCTGCCGTCGGCGGCGACCGGAGGCCGCAGCTCAACCATCCGCCCCCTGGTCAGCACCGGTCCGAGCACCACCGGCCAACCGAGTTCCTCCGGTGTTGCCCTGGTACGCAGCGACTGACGGATCAGGCCCGGCACCGCACCTCCTCGCGCCCCGAACGGCTCACACAGCAGCGCATCCTCTCACTGCGCGTGTCGTCCGACCAGCCCTCGGTATTACAACAATCGGGCTAGATCCCCCTACTGGGCGGTACTTGAGGCACGGAGGGTAGAGCGTCACTGCGCCGAAGCGGGGAAGGCCAGTGCCCGGTTGAGCGTGTCTCCGGAAACTGCCAGGTCCTGCGCCCCCACCCATGCACGCACGTCGGCGCAGTCACGGACCTGGGACCACTTCGCGATGGCCTCGGCGATGCCCAGCGGGTCGTCGGCAGTGATCCACGGGCCCTCTGGGTCCACGGCCTCGGCAAGGGCACGCGACACCACAGCGGGCACACCGTGCTCGGCGGCCTCGATCATCTTGACGCTGATCCCCGTGCTGGCGCCGAACCGCGGCACGACGACCAAGCCCACCCGGGTGTAGAACTCCGCCTCGTCCTGTACCCAGCCGCTGGACACCACGCGCTGGTGGCCGGTGAACTCCTCGGTGCCGCGACCGGCCAGCACGTAGCCGACCGGAACCTCGCGTGCCGACAGCGCCTCGTGGACCGGTCCGAGCAGTGCTTGCAGGGCGCTGGCGTTCGGCGGCCAGGATGCCTTGCCGATGAAGCCCACGGTGTTGGGGCGTTCGGTCGCGTCGACCTGCTTGGGCAGCAGGGGCAACGGCAGCGCCTGCGCGGGAAGGCCCCAGGTTCGCAGTTCGGCGGCGTCCGTCCGGGACAGGGCGAACACGGCACGTGGCACGCCGAGCAGCCGCCGCTCCGCACGCCGGAGCCGGACCCGCTCACCGAGCAGCCGCAGCGGTCCCGGCGAGTGCTCCTCGGCGATCACCGACTCCACGTTGTGCGCGATGTGCGCGGCCACCGGCACGCCCGCCGCGTCGGCGAGCAGCAGCGCGGGCCAGCCGCTGGTCAGCACCGGCTTGCCCACCGCACGGGCTCGCAACAGTTCGACAGCCTGCCGCCAGCCGCCGAACACCGTGAACTTCCTTGCCAGGTAAGGCTCCGCGCTGTACAGCATGCCCGCGGCGACTCGCGCCAGCCCGAGCTTGTCGGCGCGCATCTCCAGCGGTACGGAGCCCGCCGACGAACCCGAGTACCCGTTCTCGGTCCAGCGCCCCTCGGGGCCGGTGACCGTCACCAGGTCCACCGAGGTGCCGCTGGCCTCCAGTGCGGCCAGCAGGCGCCGGTCCACCCAGCCGCCACCGCCCAACTCCTTGCGGCCAGGCGGGTATGCCGTGACGACGCAGACCTCGGCGCTCACCGGGTCCTCCTCAGCACGCGGTCGGCGCCGGCCTCGCCAAGTACCCGGAGGATCACCGGCATCGTCCTGGCGTACCGGCCGACGAGCCGTCGGGGGTCGCCGAGCATGCGGTACGCCCACTCCATGCCGAGGTCCTGCCAGATCTTCGGGGCACGAACCTGTTCGCCCACAACGAAGTCGATGGCGGCACCGACACAGACAGACACGCCGGGGCCGCTGGCGCGCAGCCAGCGGTGCGCCAGGTCCTCCTGCTTGGGCGCGCCCAGGCCGAGGAACAGCAGCCGTGCGCCCGAATCCGCGACGACCTCGGCCAGCCTGCGGCACTCCCGCTCGTCGCGCTCGAAGCCGACCGGGGGCGAGTGCACCAACTCGACCTTGAGCCCGGGGTGTTGCTGGGCGAGCCGTTCGGCCGCACGGGCAGCGACACCGGGCATACCGCCGAGGAAGCCGACCGGAACACCACGTTCAGCCGCCTTGGCACACAGCGCGGGAAGCAGATCAGCACCGGTGACGCGGACGCCCGCGGTGGCGCCACGCCACTTCATGGCCAGCACGACCGGCCAACCGTCGGGCAGCACCAGCTCGGCGCTCTCGTACGCCTTGCGCAGGTTCGCACTGGTGCGCAACAGATCGAGGTGTTGGCCGTTGGGGGTCACGACCACTGAGCGCTCGCCCGCCTCGGCCTCGGCCAGCCGCAGGACCTCCTCGGCGGCCGCCCTGAAATCGAGGTCGTGCACCCGGACCGGGCCGACCCGCAGTGCCGGAATCGTCGTCATGCCTTCCCTCACCCAACCTGCGCCGGAGCGTCCAGCGCGGTGTTCAACCTGTCCCGTCCGGCGAACCAGCCCGCGACGATCACCACTGCGGTGACCACACCGCTCGCGAGCAGGTACAGCAGGGAGTCGTGCACCACGAGCCTGATCGCCAGCAACGCGGCGACGGTGACCAGCGTTGCCGCGGCGGGAACGGCGAGCCCGCGCAGCAGTGCGGGCACGTGCACTCCCGCCCTGCGCAAACCCCAGGCGTGCACCGGCAACGCCACCACGCAGGCGACCGCGGCCACGGCCCAGCCCATGCCGACCAGGCCCCAGTGCGCCGTGGCGAAGATCGCCGCGGGGACCAGTGCCACCAACCAGATCACCTGGACCAGCACCGAGGACAGCGCCGAGCCAGCCGTGATCATCAGGTTGAAGACCAGATCCGCCAACACCCGCGCGACAGTCGCCACCGCGAGTCCGGCGAGCACCGGTGCGGCGGGCGCCCACTTCTCCCCGTAGACCAGTTCGACGACCTGCGGCGCCAGCAGGGCCAGCATGGCGCCGCCGGGCAGTACCGCCACGGCGACCATGCCGATCACCGCGGACGCGGCCCGGTCCAGGTCCACGCCCTCGTCCCGTGCGCGGGAGAACGTGGCCAGCCCAACGCGCTCGATGGTGGTGGTCACCACGGACGCCGGCCAACTGGACACGTTGGAGGCCAAGTAGAAGAAGCCGAGCGAGGTGGCGCCGAGCATCCGCCCGGTGATCGTCTGCGGCGCGTACTGGAGCAGCACCATCAGGATCGAGGCGACCACCACGGCACCGCCGTACTTGGCCACCTCGTGGATGTGCTGCCTGCTCAGCCCGAAGACCGGGCGCTGCCTGGTGACGATCAGCAGCACGAGTGTGACCACACCGGTCCCGGCCACGTGGCCGATCACCAGCGCCCACGCGCCGAGCCCGGCGACCGCCAGCGTCGCGGTCAGCACGAGGTTGACGACCAGGCCGAGGATGTCGGCGACCAGCCGCCGCGCCTGCCGGAGGTCACGGGTGAGCAGCGCGCCCGGTACGGCGGCGAACCCGTCGAACAGAACGTTCAACGACAGCAACCTGATCAGGTCCGCGGCGGACGGTGATCCGAGCCCGGTGGCCAGCACCGGGGCGGAGAGCACGCAGGCGAGGTACACCACGCAGGCGCCACCGACGGAGATCGTCCACACGGTCGGCAGCATCGGCCGCACATCACCCTTGTGCCGGACCAGGGCGGAGGCGGTGCCGAAGTCGTTGAACGCCAACAACAGGGTCTGCACGACCAGCGCGGTCGTGTAGAGACCGAACTCCTCCGGCACGAGCAGCCGGGCGAGCAGCACACCGACTGCGAACGTGGCCAGCCTGGAGAACACTGTGTTGATCAAGCTGAAGCGCAGGCCCACCTTGAATCGTCCGGACAGTGCCGTGTCCGCGTCCGGCGCGTCGGTGAGCAGCTCGCTCATGTGGCAACCCCGATTGCGTTGCCGTCCCAGTCGGTGAAGTAGCTCCCGCTGTGCACGGAATAGTCCACAGTGGGCACTGGCAGGTGCTCCACCCGCAGCTTGGCGGAGATCCGGTGCACGAACTCCCAGTCCTCGCGCGGGTGCACCGAGCGCGGCCGGGCCCACGGGTCGAACCGCAGCCCGGCGAACCGCCGGACCACCACGGCGTTGATGTCCACCCAGGACTCATCGCGGTGCGCGGCGCGGTTGAACGGCCTGCTGAGCACGTCGAGCTCGGTGCCGTCCTCACGGATGCGGCGCAGCGCGGTGTAGACCAGCCCCGCACCGGAGCGCAGTGCGGTCAACGAGCGCTCGAGGTGGTCCGGGCGCCATGTGTTGTCGTCGTCCAGGAAGGCGACGAACGGCGACCTGCTCAGCCGCAGCGCGACGTTGCGCGCGAGGCCGGGGCTGCCGTGGTTGCGGGAGAGCTGGAGCAGCACCACCCTGGGGTCCTCCGGCAGGCCCGCCACCTGGCCGCCGCCATCGTCCACCACGAGCACGACCAGGTCCCGTTCGGTCTGGTCGAGCGCGCTGTGCACAGCCGCGGCCAACCGCTCCGGACGCCGGAAGGTGGGCATCACGACGCAGACCTGGGCCGAGGGCAGCGGTGTGAGGGTGCGGGCGAGCCGGGACACCTCGGCGTGCTCGTCGCGCTCGGCGGCGAACCGCTCGGCCGCGAACCGCAGGTGCCACCAGTTCTCGCCGACCACGTACCGCCCGACCGACTGCCGCAGCAGGTTCTTCACCGGCCTGGGCAGCAGAGCGTACTCCTTCACACGCGGCCTCCAATCGCACCGGACACCCGGACTCGGGCGCGGAAGTCCTGTGGTGCCGCCGGATTGGTGGGCACCCCCTTGACCAGTGCGGCGCGCCCGCGCCACAGCTCGGTCAGCGCGCGCTGGTGCGTGCCACGCCCCAGCGGCAGCCGGATCAGCTGTGCCAGCAGCAGGACCGCCCACACGAGCACCGCGTCCCGGCTGCTCTCCCAGCGGGCGATGTGCACGACCTTGTTCGTGGTGACCTGCGCCCACAGTGCGGGCGAGGTCGCCGCCTCCCCGCCTCGGTGCGTCGCCTTCGCGGCGGGGAACTGCCGCACCTTCCAGCCCGCGTCGATGACGCGGCGGCAGTAGTCGACCTCTTCCGAGTACAGGAAGAGATCCGCCTGCCACGGACCGATGAGCCGGCGCACCCGCGCGGGCACGAGCAGCACCGCGCCGTTGGCCCAGTCAGCGTCCACGATCCGGTTGCGCTGCTGCGGGGTCAGGTCCAACCGCTCGCCGAACTGCCCGGCACGGGCCCCGAGCAGCGCCTCGGCGATCGCCCGCGAGGCGGTGGGGCGGCGGCGCAGCGTGGGCTCCGCACTGCCGTCCGGACGGCACACCACGGGCACGGCAACCCCGGTCGTGCCGTCCGCGCAACCGTCGAGCAGCGCACGGGCACAACCTCGGTGCAGCCGCACATCGGCGTTGAGCACGAACAGCGCCTCATCCGGCTCGGCGAGCTCGGCGCAGGCGTTGATGGCCGCCGCGTAGCCGAGGTTGGCACCGGTCTCGATCACGGTCGCCGTGGGCGCGAGCTCGCGCACCAGGTCGGCACTGCCGTCGCTGGAGGCGTTGTCGGCGACGACGAGCCGCCATTGGTCCACATCGGACATTCCGTCCGGCAGGCTGTCGATCAACCGGGGCAGCTCGGCCGCGGAGTTGTACGTGACGACGGCGACGAGGACTTTGCTCACGGGGTCACTTCCTGCTGGCGGACCATGGCGTACACGGCACCAGCCATGGCGGTCAACACCACGGACATGCCCGCGAACTGCGGGAAGGCGAGCCCGTCGTAGGTGCCGAAACTGATGGCGCTGACCAGCAGCGCGACAACCAGCGCCCACGCGGCGTCGCGCAGCGGCTCCGGGGTCGTGGACTTCTTGCCCAGCCACACCTTGAACATCCACCGCAGCGGCACGAACAGCAGCCCGAGCAGGGCGATGACCCCGAACGCTCCGGACTCGACGGTGGTGAGCAGGTACTGGTTGTCCAGGAAGGGCTGGACCGGCGTGATGTAGGTGCCGAAGCCCTGCCCGCCCAGTGGTTTGTCCAGGAAGTGCGTCCAGACGTAGTCGTACTTGGTCAGCCGCGACCAGATGCTGCTGTCCTTGCTGGAACCGGCGACCGTGCTGACCAGGACGTCGATCAGCTTCGGCTCGATGGCGCCTGCCAGCAGCACCACCGAGCCGAGCAGGCCGACCGAGAGCAGCCAGCGCACCAAGCCGAAGCGCGGCAACAGGAACAGCGCGACCACGACCAAGCCGAGCAGTCCGGTTCGGGAGATCGACACCAGCGGTCCGCCGACCAGCACGGCGGCGCAGGCCCACCAGAACACCGTGTACTTGGTGTGCCGCGCCAGGTAGATGGCAAGCGGCAGCGCGACCACGGAGGTGGCGGCCAGTTCGATCGGGTGGTTGGCGAAGCCGGAAGCGCGTGCGAGCCCGCCGCGCAACAGGTCCTGGATGTTCACCGTCTGAGCGGTGAGCCCGGGAAAGACCGTGAGGGGCCGCAGGTTCAGGCCGACCACGAACTGCAGCACGGCGGCCAGCGCGGAGGCGGAGAAGCCGATGACCGCGGCACCGAACAGGATGCGCAGTGCACGGGGGTCGCGGATCGTGTCGCAGATGAGCAGCGCGGCGCCGAGGGAGAGCACGAGCAGCATGGCGGCGCGGTCAGCGGCAGCGATGCGGAAGTCGTCGACCCCGCCGAGGAAGGCGAGCGTGTCCGCGGCGGCGAACAGCACGAGCGCGAGCAGCAGCACGCGCCGCATCGGGTTCGGGCTGGTGTCCATGCCCGACCGGCAGAAGAACCTGGCCGCCAGCCACCACACGAGGCAGCCACCGGCGACCAGCCTGGCCGGGGTGATCGCGCCACCACCGCCGGCCAGCACGTTGTTCTGCGGCAGGGCGAGCGCGAGCAGGTAGACCGCGAGCACGGCCTGCGGCGAGAGCCGGAGGACCGAAGCGACCCCGGGCGTCCCGGCAGCGGACCGGTTCGGGGTCGCTGCCGCGGTCATCGGTCTTGTCCTCCGTTGGGCCCGTTGTCCGCCCGGACCGGGGAGAACTTGACCGTCGGCGACTCGTCCCTGATCACCGGCACGTCCACCGGCTTGTCCGGCAGCGGGGGCAGCACGCCCTGCCGGTGCTCCGGCTCGGTCTCGGCCCTGGCCCCGGTGTTGCCGAACAGGCTGGTGGCCTTCTCCGCCACGGCCTTGGCCGCGGCAGCCTTGCGGCGGGCCAGGACGCGGTCGGCCACCACGATGCCCAGCACGCCGAGCACCAGCCCGAGCGCCGCGACCAGGCCGACGGCCCGGTACTGCGAGGCGCGTGTGGTGGTCGCGTCGGCCGCGGGCAGCACCTCGGTCAGCGTCAGCCGCTGGGTCGGGTCCACCTTGGCGGCGTCCTGCCGGTTCTTCAGCTCGGTGACCGCGCGCTGGTGCACGACCTGCGCCGACTTCACCGCGCCGCCCGCGGACCGGTCGGTCACCGTGATCGTGATGAACGGGCTGTCGGTCTGCGAGGTGTCGGTGGCCCCGTTGCCGTTGGTGACCTGGATGGACCCGGTCGCGCCCGCTGCGGTGTACTCGTCAGCGGTCTGCGGGGCGGTCAGCACCGTCACCAGCAGTGCGGCCATCTGCGACTGCGACTTGTCCGCCGAGGTGTACGGGTTCTGCACGTTGGTGTTGCTGGTCGGCGTGACGAGGCTGATCGCGGTGACCTTGAACTGCTGGGGCACCAGGAAGACCACGGCGCCGACGAGCACCACGAGCACTGCCGCCACCGCGGCGGTCAGCTCCCACCGCCGTCGCAGCACTCGCACGATGTCCAAGGCGTCCACGTCCGTCGTCCCTTTCGTTCACCACGTCGCCGTGGCGACCTGTTGTCTGGAGTTCACTTGTGCCCGGCTCGGCCTCGGCCGGCCGCGGCGATCCTCGCACCGTCGATCACGGCGCGGGCCACGTTGCGCGCCATCGGTGCCGCGTTCTCGCGCAGCCACGGGCGCAGTGCCAACAGTGCCAGTACCTGCTCCTGTCTTCGCAGGGGAGCCCCGGTAACGGCGCGCAGGTACCAGCCCGCCTCCTCCACGTTGGGCATGACGATGCTCTTGCGGTCGGTGCGCTGGGTCCGGTACCAGTCGCGGGAGGACACCGACTGGGTCAGCCGCCGGTCGTGCAGCCGGTGCAGCAGCAGTTCCTCACGAACCTCGGTGAAACGCCCGTACAGGGCCAATTCGGCGATGAGGATCCGGTCGTTGTTCTTCACCGGCGGCAACAGGTGGGTGCGCAGCAGCACGTCCCGGTGGTACAGGCCGTAGCAGTGGTAGTTCTCGTGCCGCATGCCGATCAGGTCGCGCAGCCGGACCAGCGGGTCCGGGTGGTCGGTGCGGCACGGGTTGTGCCAGCGGCCGATGGTCTGCCCCTCGGCGTTGATCTGCCTGGCCGAGGTGAACGACAGCACCGCGTCCGGGTTGCCCACCAGCGCCTCGTACATCTTGCGCAGCCGGTCCGGCTCGTAGGCGTCGTCGGAGGCGGCCCAGGTGAAGTACCGCCCGCCCGCCTCGCGCACCAGCAGGTTGTGGTTGCCGGTCGAGCCGAGGTTGCGCTCGCGCCTGCGGTAGTGCACCCGCTTGTCCTTGCGGGCCAGTTCGCGGCAGATCTCCTCGGTGCCGTCGGTCGAGCAGTTGTCCCCGATCCACAGCTCGAAGTCCACGTCGCGCTGCGCCAGCAACGCCTCCAGCGCGGTGCCGAGGTACGGCTCTCCGTTGTAGACGGGCAGGCCGACCGAGACCGGCGCCGGGGTGACCCGGACAAGCGGTGGCGCCTGCTTCGGCGCTGCTTCCCTGTTCACCGGGCCTCCTCGGGTACCGATCGCGGCGGGTACGGGATGGTGGGTACAGGTTCGGCCACCACCCAGCGATCGGCAAGGGTCGGGAACGAGTCCCTGACCTCGTCGATCAGGTCGGGCAGGAAGAGCAGCACGGCGGCCGGGTCGGCCTCGACCAGTTCCGCCGGGCTGATCACCGGGATGGCGGTGCCCGGCATCCGGCGGCCCCACTTGCCCGGTGCGGCATCGGCCACCGCGGGCAGCAGGTCCGCGTCCACACCGGCGCGGCAGAGCAGGGCCACGGCCCGGGACGCCGCCCCATAGCCGACAACCGGCCTGCGATCTGTCGTCTCCAGCCAGCGCCGCAACTCCCCGGCGCTGCGGTGGGCAGTGCGCTGCAACCCGGCCACGACCTCGGCGTCGAGCACTCCCACCTCGATCTCCTCCGCCATCAAGTCGGTGACCGACGTGTCTGGGGTCCCGCCCACACCGGCCGCGAGCAACACCGTGCCGCCGTACAGGTCGAACCGCCACGCCGACCGCGCGACCAGTCCAGCGGAGGTCAGCATCGAGATCAGCGCCGGCGTCGAGTAGTAGGCGAAATGCCCGTGTCGCAGAGCGTTCCACTGTCCACTTCGGATGATCGTAGCGAGTGAGTGGTACTGCACGAGCAGCACTCCACCCGAGGTGAGGCGGGCGGCCCGCTCCGCGATCGCCGCCGCCTGGTCCGCGTGGTGCATCAGGCCGAAGCAGTCCAGCACCACGTCCGCGGGCTCACCGTCCGCGACCTCCACGAGTCCGTGCCCGGTCAGCATCGGCAACCACGTCCCGCCGTGCGGGCTGCCGTACTCCGCGACCGTCCTGCCCGCGCCGAGCAGACCCGCCGCAGCCACCCGGCGCACCGCGTCCTCCGCCTGCGCCACCAACGCCGCTGGCTCGACGCCGCGCGGCTCGTCGGGCGTGGTCGGGTCCTCGACCAGTTGCGCCAGCCCGCAGTCCGCGCAGAGCCACATCCTCAGCGGGTGGACCGGATCCGGGCCCTGGTCGACCGCCAACGGGAACGCGTCGCAGGCCGGCTGCCGCCCCAGGTCGAGCACCAGCTCACCGCGTGTGCCGTGACAGGCCCGGCAGCCGTGGCTCAGCACGGTTCGTCCATGATGGACACGTGCAGGTAGAAACCACGTCGCTGGCAGGCGTTCTGCTGTTCGTGCCCACCCCGCACCGCGATGACCGCGGGCTGTTCACCCGCACGTTCGACGCCGAGGTCGCCGCGGAGCACGGCATCGAGGCGAGGGGCTTCCTGCAGGACTCGCAGTCCCGCTCGCGCCTTGGCGTGGTTCGCGGGCTGCACGGCCGCTCCGGGCGTGGTGAGGCCAAGCTCGTGCGCTGTGCCCACGGCGCGGTGTGGGACGTGCTGGTCGATGCCCGCGCCGATTCGCCGACCTTCGGCCGACACGAGGCGTTCCGGCTGGACGACAACGACTTCCACCAGCTCTACGTGCCGCCGGGCATGCTGCACGGCTTTCAGGCGCTGACCGACTTCGCCGACGTGTGCTACCGCATCGATCGGCCGCACGACCCCAGCGAGGACGTCGCCGTCCGGTTCGACGACCCTGAGCTGGGCATCCACTGGCCGCTGCCGGTGTCGGTGATCAGCCACCGCGACTCCGGCGCCGGGGCGTGGGCGGACCTGGTGGGCTGAGGTCACTGGCGCACCGGCCTCAGGTCCGCGGCGATCTGCCCCGCCGCACGGCGGTCGGAGAGCCTGGCCAGCCTGGTGAACCGACGGTCGAAGTCCTCGCGGGTGAGGCCGTGCCTCCTGTAGTGCTCGGAGAGCTCCACCGCACCCGCCTTGACCGTCCAGCGGGTGCGGTGCTCCGGCAGTGCTGACCGGATCCGGGAGAAGTCGACCCGGTAGGACCTCGGGTCGGCGCCCGCCTCGCCGGTGATCACCAGTCGCGAGCCGGGGACCGCCTCGACCACCTCCGCGGCGATCTGCGCCACCGTGAGGTTGTTGTCCTCCGTGCCGACGTTGAAGGCCCGGCAGTGCACTGCCTCGCGTGGTGCCACCAGCGCGGCGGCGAAGGCGTCGGCGATGTCCGCGGCGTGCACCAGGGGACGCCAGGGCGTGCCGTCGGAGAGCACGCGCACCTCGCCGGTGAGCACGGCGTGGCCGACCAGGTTGTTCAGCACGATGTCGGCGCGCAGCCTCGGCGAGAACCCGAATGCCGTCGCGTTGCGCAGGAAGACCGGAGTGAAGTCCTCATCCGCCAGGTCGAGCAGGTCGTCTTCGACCCGGACCTTGCTCTCGGCGTACGGCGTGACTGGGTGCAGCGGGGCGTCCTCGTTGACCAGATCCTCACCTGCCGCGCCGTACACCGAGCAGGTCGAGGCGTACAGGAAGCGCCTGACCCCGCTGTCCTTGGCGAGCCGGGCAAGGCGGACCGAAGCGTGGTGGTTGATGTCGTAGGTCAGCTCCGGCGCCAACGAGCCCAGCGGGTCGTTCGACAGAGCCGCGAGGTGGATCACCGCGTCAACGCCAGCCAGCTGAGCTGCGGTGACGTCACGCAGGTCGACCAGGGGTCCAGCGGGGTCCGCCGGTGCTGGACCCAGCACGCAGTCGGCGAACAGCGCAGAGTCCAGGCCGAGCACCTCGTGGCCAGCGGCGGCCAGCACGGGGGCCATCACGCTCCCGAGGTAGCCCTGGTGACCGGTCAGCAGAACCCGCATCTCACTCCCCACCGAGATCCAGTACGAACTTGTCCCCGAAGAACGCTTCGGCATACCTGCTGCGGCATTGCACTCCTCGTAGGCGTGCGAGCCCGAGGAACGACTCGTCGTCGAACCAGTCGCGAGCCGCCTGAGACGGGTAGTGCTCGTGTAGCAAGGCGACCTTGCGGCGCGCGAGCTCCTCGGTCAGCGGCAAGTAACAGGTGGGCTGCCCCAGGTCGCCGTCCCACTTGAGGATCTCGTAGCCCAGGACCAGGTGGTCGCGGAACGCGGTCGGAACCAGCTCCGCGAGGACGCGGTGGTCCTGATGTGCGTCGCCAGCGCTCGGCGCGAACACCACATCTGGATCGATTCTGGTGCGTAAATCCTCAACAGCTTGCTTCGCCGCCGCCCAGTTCGCCGGGATCCTGCCATCGGGCAGGTCGAGCACGGTCAGCTCCACCTTCGCCTCCGGGCAGAAGGCCGTCAGAGCGGCCCACTCCTCGGTCGCACGAGCCGTGCCGCCCCCGGTCAGCACCAGTGCGTGCACGGTCAGGCCCGGGTTGGCGGTGGAGATGCGCAGCAGCGTTCCTCCAGCACCGATGGCTATGTCGTCGCAGTGTGCGCCGAGCACAGCCACTGATCGGACCGGACCGGGTCGCAGGTGCTTCATCGCTGCTCCCAGAGCATCCAGGGACGGTCACCCGAACTGTATGCGGCGTCCAGCGCCGCGCGTTCCTTGACCGTGTCGGCGGGCTGCCAGAAGCCGCGGTACGGGTAGGCCATCAGCCGCCCGTCCTTCGCCAACGCCCCGCAGGCGTCCTCCACCAGGTCGCCGTTCTCAGGCAGGTGCTCGAACACGTCCTGTCTGAGCACGAAGTAGCCGCCGTTCTCCCACAGCGGCAGATTGCTCACAGGCGTGATGCCCGTCACTCCGTCGTTGCCGTCGAGCTCCACGCAGTGGAAGGAGGACTGGGGCGGCACCACCATCATCGACGCGCCCGCGTTCGAGGCCTCGAACCTGTCGACCATCTTGTCAAGCGGCGCGTCGGTCAGTACGTCGGCGTAGTTGGCGAGAAAGACCTGCTCGTCCTGAACGAGGTGGCGCACCTTGCGCAACCGCTCTCCGATGGGCGAGTTGATCCCCGTGTGCACGAAGGTGATCGACCAGTCGCTGATGTCCGTGGAGAGCAGCTGCACCTGGCCGTCACGCAGCACGAAGTCGTTGGAGGCGGTCTCCCGGTAGTCCAGGAAGAAGTTCTTGATGTGGTGCCCGCCGTAGCCGAGGCAGAGCACGAAGTCGGTGTGCCCGAAGTGAGCGTAGTAGCGCATGACGTGCCACAGCAGGGGGCGCGGACCGACCAACTGCATCGGCTTGGGGATGTCGTCCGCCGTGCCGTTGCGCATACGCATCCCGTATCCGCCGCAGAACAGCACGACCTTCACGGGGTCACCTCGACGATCTCCAGTTCGGGGATGGGAAAGACCAGCCGCCCACCCCACTGGCCCACGTACTTCAACTGGTCGACCAACTCGTCCCTCAAGTTCCAGGGCAGTACGAGCACGTAGTCCGGCCTGTCCTGCGCAATGCGTTCCGGTGCGTGGATCGGGATCCTGGTGCCCGGCGTGAAGCGACCGTGCTTGTACGGATTCCGGTCAACCGTGTACCTGACCAGGTCCGATCGGATCCCGCAGTGGTTGAGCAAGGTGTTGCCCTTGCCTGGAGCACCGTACCCAATGACCGTTTTGCCCTGATCCGCAGCGGCGATGAGGAACCTCAGCAGGTCGCGTCGCACCCCTGCGACCCGCTCACCAAAACCCTGGTGACCCGACAGGTCGTGCAGCCCGGCGGCCCGCTCGTCGGCGAGCACCTCGCGCAACCGCTTGGTCGGCTGTCCAGCCGCAGCGTCGGGCCTGGCCCAGATCCTGATCGAGCCGCCGTGTGTGGGCAGGACTTCGACATCGACGACAGCCAGGCCACCGGTCGACAGCGCACGCTGAGCAGATGCGACGGTGTAGTACTGGAAGTGCTCGTGATAGATCGTGTCGTACTGGTTGTCTCGAACCAGGCTCAGCAGGTGCTGCACCTCGATCGACACCCACCCGTCGTCAGCGACCAGTTCCCGCAGCCCCTGCGTGAAACCGATGACGTCCGGGATATGCGCGTACACGTTGTTGGCCACGACGAGGTCCGCAGGACCGTGGTCGGCCCGCACCTTCGCGCCGGCCTCAGCGTCCAGGAATGCCGTCAACGTGGGCACACCCCGATCGCGGGCGACGGCGCCAACATTGGCCGCAGGCTCGATGCCCAGGCACCTGATCCCACGAGCAACGACGTGCTGCAGCAGGTAGCCGTCATTGCTCGCGACCTCGGCGACGAATGAATCCGCTCCGAGCCCGAGCCGCCGCACGGACTCGTCGACGAACCGTTCGGCGTGATCCACCCAGCTTGACGAGTACGAGGAGAAGTAGGCGTACTCCGTGAACGTGTCCTCTGGCGTGATCAGCGGCGGCAACTGGGCGAGCATGCACTCACCACAGACGCGCAGGTGGAGTGGATAGTTCGGTTCAACCTCGTCAAGCTGCCCAGCGGTCAGGAACCGCTCGCAGGGCGGCGTCGCCCCGAGATCGACAACACTGTGCAGGTCGGCTGCACCACACAGACGGCACTTCACGCTCAGTACGCTCCCTGGCCGCGGGCGACTGCCCGAACTGTCTTCCACATGATCAACGCGTCCAGAGCGAGTGACCAGTCCTCCACGTAGCGCAGGTCGAGCCTGACGGCTTCCTCCCACGGCAGGTCACTGCGGCCACTGACCTGCCACAGTCCGGTCAAACCCGGCTTGACCAGGAGCCTGCGGCGCACGTCGGGACCGTACTTCTCGACTTCCTCCGGTAGCGGCGGACGAGGCCCGACCAGCGACATCTTCCCGGCCAGCACGTTGATCAGCTGGGGTAGCTCGTCGATGGAGAACCTGCGCAACACTGCCCCCACCGAGGTCACCCTGGGATCGCGTCGCAGCTTGAACAGCGGACCGGCCGCCTCGTTGTCCGCGACCAAGTCCGATCGCCGCCGATCCGCGTCGACCACCATGGTCCTGAACTTGAGGATCGTGAACGGCTTGCCGTCCTTGCCGATCCGGCGCTGCCGATAGAAGGCAGGGCCCCGGTCGCTGACCCACACCGCGAGGGTGACCCCCAGCAGGACCGGGGACAGCAGCGTGAGCAGCGCTATCGCACCGATCCTGTCAACGATCTCCTTGACCACTCGACGCGCCCCGGTGAAGGTGGGCGCCGTGACGCGCAACAGCGGCAGTCCGAGCACGCCGGTCACGTGAACGCGGGGTCCGGCGACCTCCATGAGCACCGGTGCGACGACCATCTCCGTGGACGTCCCTTCGAGTTGCCACGCCAGCCGCTGGAGCCTGCGTGGCGTCCAGTACGGGTCCGGTGTCACGGCGACAACCCGATAGCCGCCGCGCCGAACGTGGTCTGCCAACTCGTCGAGCCGGCCGACCACGGGAACACCCGCAATCTCGCCCCTGCCGAGTTGATCAGTCCTGCCACCCACGCAGACGGCCTCGACCCGCCACCCGTTGTGCGGCTCGCGACGAGTACGAGCGATCAGGTCCGAGACCGTGTCCGCGCTGCCGGCGACCATCACCGGAAGCAGGCAACGTCCCACTCGGCGGCGACGGTGGAGCAACTGTCGAAGTACGTACCGCTGCGGGAAGAGCACCAACGCGATGACCGGCACGACGACGAAGACCCAGGCGCGAGAGCCAGGGATGTCAGCACCAAGGCAACCCATCGCCAGCACGACGGCGGCTGCGCCCAGTGCACGGCCGAGGCGACGGAACTCCTCAGCGCCCTGGCCGAGCACGACCGGACTCCAGGCGCGGCACGCGATCAGGGAGCCGACGACGGAGCCCATCGTCGCGAGAGCGAAGAGGACCGGCGGGTAGCCGTCCTTCCCAGCGGGGTGCCGCACTGTGTAGCCGACCGACAGCACGATCAACAGGGACGAGAGAAGGTCGCCGACGAGGACTGCGGCCCGGTACTTCGTCTCCCACCCAGCGATCGGGGACTTGGTCGGCTGAGGTCCAGTGGCGTGCACAGACGGACGAGTCGGGCCTGCGGGCCGGGGAATCGACACCGATCCCGCGAGTACGCCTCGCCGAAGCTGCCTCACCCGATCCCGCATGCATGTCTCCCAAGATCAGCTGACTCGGCCACAATGAGAACAGAGCCCAACGGGCCGCCTCAGCGGGGGGAGTCGAACCGATGACGTCGGCGCTCTAGCCATGAACCCGGTTGATTCAACAGCAAAGGGTATTGCGCACACCAGGGGCTGTTCTACCAACCCAAGGTGTCCCGCCCCACACGGGTGATCATTACACCTTTCGTGCGAATGATACGCAAAAGTTACCGGAATTTTTGAACCCTACGTAACAATCCAGCGTAAGGAGTCACCCATAGCGGTGACCTGACGATGATCAAGATCGAGTTGAAATACTCACCGGCATCACAATGCCATACCTCAGAAAAGCAGTGAGGGCCACCAGTAGGTGGCCCTCACTACCTGATTCTACAAAACTTTGAATCCCCAAGGATTCTTGCCACTACGCTCAAGCGTAGCCTTGTGGCCAGGGGCGGGGTCGAACCGCCGACCTACCGCTTTTCAGGCGGTCGCTCGTACCAACTGAGCTACCTGGCCAGGAAACCCTGGTGATACCTGGGAATTTCCTTGCGACCCAGACGGGACTCGAACCCGCGACCTTCGCCGTGACAGGGCGACGCGCTAACCGACTGCGCCACTGGGCCTTGCTGTTTTTCGTGCCCCCAACGGGATTCGAACCCGCGCTACCGCCTTGAAAGGGCGGGGTCCTAGGCCGCTAGACGATGGGGACTCGGTTTCCTCCGAACCTCCGAAGAGGGACCTTGGCTACCGGGCCCTCCAACGGCTGTCCGTTGGAAGCGAGACAAGCATATGACACGACACCCACATCTTCCAAAACGGGGGTCCACCAAGCCCCTCACCAGCAGTTTTGCCGCCAGCCACTCCAGAGGGCGACGCCGACGGGCCTGGTCGAGCCACCTCTGGGGCCGCCACAAGCACCTCACTCGAGCGAGTGGCGTAGGACACACCTTGTCCCGAGGGTGACCGCTGCCCGCTCTGGTTCACAAGCCCCGTTGCACCAGGAGCGGCGAACAAAAGTCGCCACTACAAATCACCCACGAGGGGGACTGATAGGCCAAATATGGGACAGCGGGGCAAACATCAATCACACACAGTGCTGACCGGCTCCACGCAAGGAGCGGTCCACGCACACAATTTCAGGCATCCGGGCGCTCAAACACGCAGGCGCGGAACATGCTCAAGATCAGCTCGACGGGTACCGGGACGTCCACTCACCCATTCGGTGACGGGCGGCCCCACGCAGGCGCAGAACCAGTGTGAAAGCGAGGACAAGTGAAACCCCTTGATCAATTGACACAGGCCATGGACGCCGTACTCAACCTCAACCCCGAGTCGCTGCCGGACGAGGCCATCGCAAGCACCCTGCAGAGCCTGGTCGCACATGCGAATCGAGCACAGGCGGCGATCGTGATCTTTGCCGCGGCGATGACCGAGCGGAGGGCCCACGAGATCGCGGGACACAGCACCACCGCCGAGTTCCTCACACAGCGTTGCCACTACGCAGGACGCGAGGCAGTAAAGCTAGCCAACTACGCCCAACGACTCGAACACGCCTTGCCGCACACAGCGAGGGCGCTCCGCACAGGGCAGATCAACTGGCATCACGCAGCGACAGTGGTCCGCGCAGAAGAGGACCTCGGCGCGCACCGGGTACGGCGACACGAGCAGGCTTGGATCGCCAACGTGGCGGTCCACAGCGGCCCGGAGCGTTTGCAACGGGTCGTTCGAGCGCACGTTGAGGAGAACGGCTTGACCACCAAGCCGCCAACCACCTCAGAGGTGCAGGACGAGCCGCACGCCGCTCCCCCGCGGCCGACGCCTGACTCGTTCCAACAACTCGGGGTTGACCCCAGTGCCGCAGCAATTGCTCCAGCCCAAGTGCCAACAGCACGGACGGCTCTGTGGAGCGACTCGCCCCCCGAGCAGTGCGGCGAGTTGGAACTGACGACCTCCAGGCGCAGCACAGATCAAGCAACCCTGCCGCGACTCGTCATTGGGCTCGGTCTCACACAGGTGTACTCCCCACAGCCTGGTCAGCCGACTCGACGCTGTGTGCACGACCTCTGCGCGTTGGACGCAGACTGGCGCGAGGTGCACTTCACGTTGCGGTGGCAGGACGATTCCGAGACGGCTTTCGCCTCAGTCCTCCCTCTGTGCGACCACCACTTCGCCGAGCTGCGCGCTCGCCGGCACGTCGCACCCGCAGCAGCGGCCAGTCGTGGCGCACGCGCCAAGCACGCAGCATGAGACGCATACGCGGTGAGCGAGGAAGCCTTCAGGCTCATCAAGCCCAAAGGCCACCCGCCCCAGCCAACGCCTGCTTTCAGCGACGTACCGGCGGAACTCCGTCCTCACCAGGTACCAAGCCGAGCATCTCGAGAAGCTGACGGCAGTCCTCGACGTCGAGCGCACCACGAGCAACGGCCAGCCGCGCCTGGTGGACCTGCTCCGACGAGATCCTGGACGGTTCGTCGTTCCGCTGTGCCGGCACGCCCGTGGAACCACGTGGCATGGCGTCGTCGTGTTGCCAGAGGAACTTCCTGACCTCTAAAGATCCGCTCATGGTGCCTCCCCGACTCGGCTCTCGGCGGCGAGGCTAAGCGAGGCACCCAGCCAGCCGCAGCCCCCCGGAGAGTGATTCCCCTCCGACGGAGAGTGACCGTGAGTTATGCGCAGGCACCCTGGACCACCGCGAGCTCACGACCTGAATCGATGCACTAGAAGTGAGGCGCCCACCACGACTGCCACATACCACTACCCCGTAGGGGTATATTCGACACCATGCCGGACGAGCAGACGAGCCATGAGTGGCCCTACGCCCACCGCAAGGACGCCCACTTGCGGCGTCTGCGGCGTGTCGAGGGGCAGGTTCGAGGACTGCAGCGGATGGTCAACGACGACGTCTACTGCATCGACGTGCTCACCCAGGTCTCAGCGGCCACGAAGGCACTACAGGCCTTCGCCCTGGAACTGCTTGAGGAGCACCTCGCTGGGTGCGTCGTCGATGCGGCTCGCAACAGCGACGAGGCAGCGCAGGCGAAGGTACGCGAAGCGGCCGACGCGATCGCCCGGCTCGTCAAGTCCTGACCTCGCCACCGGCAGTCACACATACCTGGCCGTGCGCCATTCAGAAGGGAACCGCGATGAGCGTGACCGCGACCTACACCGTCACCGGCATGACCTGCCAGCACTGCGTGAGCTCAGTGACCGAGGAGCTGTCGGCGGTTCCAGGCGTGCAGGGCGTGTCTGTGAGCCTCGACACGGGCGCGGTGACCGTCACCAGCGAACGAGAGCTGACGACCGACGAGGTGTCCGCAGCAGTCGATGAGGCTGGCTACCAGCTCGCTGGCTGAGCACCGACCGCCACAGCGCAGCACAGGAGGAGCGAATCGTGACGACCACGGAGTCACCGGCCGGGCACGGACGAGTTGAACTGGCTATCGGTGGCATGACTTGTGCCTCCTGCGCTGCGCGCATCGAGCGCAAGCTCAACAAGCGGGATGGCGTGTCGGCGACGGTGAACTTCGCGACTGAGCGAGCGACCGTCACACACCGCTCAGACGTCACCGTGGACGAGTTGGTCTCCATCGTCGAGGCCGCAGGGTATGAGGCGACACCGCCACGGTCACACGACGAGCCCGAAGACCAGCCAGAGTCCGCCGAGGACGAGCACACCACTGATCTTCGACTGCGCTTTGTCATCGCAGCATTCCTGGGAGCGCCGGTGCTGGCGATCTCGATGGTGCCGGTCCTGCAGTTCCCAGTGTGGCAGTGGGTCGTCCTCGCGCTGTCGACCACGGTGGTCTGGGTCTGCGGTTGGCCGTTTCACCGAGCTGCAGCCGTGAACCTCCGCCACGGCGCAACCACCATGGACACCCTGGTGTCGATGGGTGTGACGGTCGCATACCTGTGGTCCGTCTACGCGCTCGTCTTCGGCGGCGCTGGTGTGGTCGGCATGCGCCACGAGTTCAGCATCGCGCCGTCCGCGCGAGCCGGAGCTGACGTCTATCTCGAAGTAGCCGTCGGCGTGACCATCTTCCTGTTGCTCGGTCGATGGCTGGAGGCACGTTCCAAGCGGAAGGCTGGCGCGGCCCTGCGGGCACTGCTCGCACTCGGCGCGAAGGACGTCGTGGTCCTGCGCGGAGACAGGGAACTGCGCATCCCGGTGGCTGAATTGGTGGTCGGCGATCTCTTCGTAGTGCGCCCCGGCGAGAAGATCGCCACTGACGGTGCTGTCGAGATCGGCAGCTCAGCAATCGACCGTTCCATGGTCACCGGCGAGTCAGTTCCGGAGGAGGTCGGCGTCGGCGACGGGGTGGTCGGCGGCACCGTCAATGTCGGTGGGCGGCTCGTCGTTCGCGCAACCAGGGTTGGTACCGACACACAGCTCGCGCAGATGGCCAAGCTGGTCGAGCAGGCACAAACCGGCAAGGCCGAGGTCCAGCGCCTGGCAGACCGCATCTCGGCGGTGTTCGTCCCGATCGTCCTGGCGCTCGCATTGATCACCCTGGCCGGCTGGCTGGTCGCGGGCAAGCCAGTGGCGTTCGCTGTCACGACAGCGGTCGCCGTACTGGTGATCGCCTGCCCCTGCGCGCTCGGGCTCGCGACACCGACAGCCCTGCTGGTGGGTACCGGCCGTGGTGCACAGCTGGGCATTCTCGTGAAGGGCCCCGAGGTGCTGGAGTCCACTCGCAAGATCGACACCGTGGTGCTCGACAAAACCGGCACCGTGACGACAGGTCAGATGGCCCTGGTCGAGGTCCGACCGGTTGCGGGTGTGGACCGACAGGACCTGCTGAGCTTCGCCGGCGCGGTCGAGCAGGCATCGGAGCACCCCATCGCGCGAGCCATCACCACAGGTGCGCAGTCCGAGCTTGGGTCCCTGCCTGCTGTGGAGGACTTCCGCAACACCGAGGGACTCGGCGTCGTGGGTGTGGTGGGCAGCACCGCGGTGCTGGTTGGTCGCCCACGGCTGCTCGCGGACTGGTCGATCGAGATCCCGGCCGAGTTGGCGGCGGTCCAACGAGAGGCAGAGGCGAGCGGACGCACAGTGGTGGCGGTTGCCTGGGACGGCGCGGCCAAGGGCCTGATTGCCGTCTCGGACACCGTGAAGCAGGGCAGCGGCGAGGCGATCCGACTGCTGCGCGGGCTTGGTCTGCGCCCCGTGCTGCTCACCGGCGACAACTCCACGGTGGCCAACGCGGTCGCCGCCGAGGTGGGCATCAGCCCAGCAGATGTGATTGCCGAGGTGCTGCCAGCCGACAAGGTCGCAGCGGTACGCAAGTTGCAGTCCGAGGGCCACACGGTGGCGATGGTCGGCGATGGGGTCAACGACGCGCCCGCGCTGGCCGCCGCTGACCTCGGGCTGGCGATGGGGACCGGCACTGACGTCGCGATCGAGGCTGGCGATCTCACGCTGGTCCGCGGTGACCTGCGAGCTACCGCGGACGCGATCAGGCTGTCGCGCAGGACGCTGGCGACGATCAAGGGAAACCTGTTCTGGGCGTTCGCCTACAACGTCGCGGGGCTGCCGCTGGCTGCGCTCGGCCTGTTGAATCCGATGCTCGCCGGCGCGGCGATGGCGTTCTCCAGTGTGTTCGTCGTGACGAACAGCCTTCGGTTGCGCGGGTTCCAATCAAGCACTCGGTGAGGCCGAAAACAGGACCAGCATTCGCGAAACCGTGAGCGTTTGCCCACTTCTGGCAGTTGTTGGCAACAAGCTCGCGACTATCAGACTTGGGCGGTGGTCGCTGCCGAACACGGAGTGTGCGCAGGTGACGGTCACGCTCGGTGCAGACGAACCTGGCAGACCAAAAGGGCAGCACTAGCCACAGAGTCCACTCCGACACAACCCCTGTCCGGAGCATCCGCACTCAGCCAGGCTCCGCAACGATCTTGATTCCAGGGACCGGCTACCTGGTTTTCAAGCGGTGAATCCTGCGAGGTTTTTCCGCCCAAAACCCTCCCGCGCAGGTGCGGCCCATGTCACAATTGGCTGGCTGACACACCCCCGGTCAGCGCCTGTGGAGATCCCCTCCGGCCCCCGCGTTCCTCCCCCTGGCGCGGGGGCCTCTCCACGACTGGGGCATGTGTCGCCGGACACACCCGACACCTCGTCGCAACCGAACCGTTATCGTATCCGGGTGCCTCTTCCCTCCCTTGGACGTGCCAAGAACGGCAAACACCGCGAACCTGCGCGCGAGCAGCAGGTCGAGGCGGCCCCGGACCACGACCTGGAGAACTACCTGGCCGCGCTGGCGCCGGAAGGCGACGTCGAGACCACGGGCTCGGGCCGACGATTCGGCAACGCGCAGGTCTACCAGCTGCGGCTCTCGTTGGTCGCGAACGAGCAGCTGCGCGAGTTGGCAGCCCGGCACCAGACCTCCCCACTGGCGTTGGCGCAGGAGTGGATCACCCAGCGGCTGGCTTGGGAGACCCAGGGCCAGCAGTCCTCCCAGTACTGATCTGCTTGCCTTTACGGGCAGGCCGCTGCCATAGCGGCGCTCCGAGGGCAGACGCGAGAAGTTCGTCCTGATATCGAGTTCAACCGGACTCGGCGAGCGAGACGGTCACTTACGATCAACTCGTGCCAACGCTTCAACTGCGCAGGGGCGAACGGCGTCGGCATCTCGTGGTGTGCGGCGACAGTCCGTTGGCCTACCGGCTGATCGACGAACTGGTCACGCGCTACGACGAGGACGTCACGGTCATCCTCCGGTCCAAGCAGCGCAACCACGGACCGCGCATAGCTCAACTGGGCAAAGTAAAGATCATCGAAGCACCGGAACTCGATGCCGGGGCCTTCACGCAAGCCAAGCTGATCAATGCCCGCGCGATCGCCCTGCTCGACTCGGATGACGTCAGCAACATCCACGCCGCACTGCGGGCCCAGGACATGAATCCGGATCTGCGCCTGGTGCTGCGCGTGTTCAACATGAGCCTGGGCCACCGGATCCGCACGCTGTTCACCGATTGCGCCGTGCTCTCCGACGCCGCGATGGCCGCGCCGTCTTTCGTCGCCGCAGTGCTCGGACGAGAGGGCCCCACGCACATCAGGGTCCCCGGCAGGACTCTCTACGTCGTGCGCCGAGAGGACGTACCTGCCGACCGAGTGGTCTGCACCCTCGCGGACACCACCGATCCGGTCGGCCCGAAGTTGCTGCCACACGAGCGGCACTCCGATGACCTGGTGCTCGCCTTCGCGAGCGGGGCCAATCGGATCGAGCGGGAACCCAGGCGGCGGTCGTGGGGCGCCTCAGTTCGCCGCAACCTCAGCACAGTGTTCAACCGCAAGGTCGGCATCGCGGCGCTGGCGCTGTTCTCGCTGCTCACGCTCGGCACGATCGCCTTCGCGACGCTCGGCGGCTACTCCTGGTGGGACGCGATCTACGAGACCGCTCTCGACGCGGCGGGCGCAGCCCAGCCCCAGCCGGATATGCCCGCCATCAACAAGATCACCCAGGTCATGGTGACCATAGTCGGGATCTCCATCATCCCGATCATCACCGCGGTCGCGGTGGACGCCGTGGTGAGCGCACGGTTGGCGGCGGCGGGAGACCCGACAGGCCCGTTCCACGACCACGTGGTGGTGGTCGGCCTTGGCCAGGTGGGCACCAGGGTGGTCGCACAGCTGCACGACCTCGGGGTCCCTCTTGTGTGCGTTGACAAGGACGAGAATGCACGTGGCGTGCCGTTGGCCCGCAGGCTCGGCTTGCCGGTGGTGTTCGGAGACGCCAGCCGCGAGGACACGCTGCGGTCCGCTTACATCGGTACCTGCCGGGCGCTGGTCACTCTGAGCTCGCACGACATCGTGAACCTGGAAGCAGCTCTGACGGCACGAGCGATCCGCGAGGAGTTGCTCGTGGTGCTGCGCCTGTTCGACAACGACTTCGCCAAGCTCGTGGAACGGCGCTTCGACATCGACGTCTCGCGCAGCGTGTCCTTCCTCGCCGCCCCTGCCTTCGCGGCCGCCATGGTGGAGCACCAGGTGATCGGCACGATCCCGGTGGGACGCCGCGTGCTGCTGATCGCGGAGGTTCCGATCAAGGCAGGCACCGTGCTGCACAGCAGCACCGTCCGCGCGGCGGAGGAGCAGGGCGAGGTGCGGGTCATCGGGCTGCTACGACGCAACACCGACACGGTCGACTGGCAGCCGCCGCCCTCGCACGTGTTGGAGCCCAAGGACCGGCTGATGGTGGTCGCGACCAGGACAGGGCTGAGCCACGTGCTGTTCAAGAGCACCAACGCGGGCCAGGAGTCCGGCTCCTGATCTTGATCTAATCGAGAGCACCGGTGTCGGACGATGGAGGTACGGTGCTGCGCAGAGGGACCACTCGCCGGTACTGTGACGCAAGTCACGTTTGAGGTAGTCAACGTGGCAGTTGCCCGCCGCGTCGATTGAGTGGAGAAGCACCAGGTCGGGGGGAAGGGGTGACCGTGAGGCGGACCGGGAGAGTCCAGCGCTGGCTGGTGGTGTTGGGGGCACTGGTCACAACGGTCGGGCTGGCCTCGTGCAGTTCGAGCACCTCGCCGAGCACCACGCCGCCCAAGTCGACCGAGCAGAAGGTGTCACCCGCCGCGGTGTCCCAGCCCGCGAAGGTGACCCAGGTCCCCGGCGACGGGGCGCAGAACGTCTCGCCCGCCGACGCCGTGCAGGTGACGGTCAAGGACGGGGCGATCTCCGAGGTCCACCTCACCAACCAGCAGGGCAAGGACGTCGCCGGCACGCTCGCGGCCGACAAGCACACCTGGACCGCGTCCGAGCCGCTCGGCTACGGCAGGAGCTACACCTGGGCGGGTAGTGCTGTCGGCTCGGACGGCAAGCAGGTCTCGCTGGGGGGCACGTTCAGCACGGTGCAACCCGCATACCAGATCAGCGGCCAGCTCAACATCGCCGACGGGGACACCGTGGGCGTGGCTATGCCCATCGTGCTCACCTTCAGCTCACCGGTGCGGGACAAGGCCGCGGTCGAGAAGGCACTCGTCGTGAAGACCTCGGTCCCGACCAGTGGGTCCTGGGCTTGGATGGACGACAAGACCGTTCACTACCGGCCGACGAACTACTGGGTCCCCGGTACGAAGGTGACCGTGACCGCCAAGCTGCACGGCACGCCGTTCGGCAGCGGCGCCTACGGCATGGACGATGTCAGCACCTCGTTCACCATCGGCCGCATGCTCATCCTGCGTGGGAACACGCAGACGCACCGGCTCCAGGTGATCACCAACAACCAGGTGACGGCGGACTACCCGGCCAGTTTCGGGCTCGACAGCGACCCGGGTCGCGTCACGAACAGCGGCATCCATGTCGTGATGTCCAAGAGCACCACGTTCTCGATGACCAACCCCAAGTACCACTACCAGGACGTGGTCGTGCCCTGGGCTGTGCGCATCTCGAACAACGGTGAATTCGTGCACGGTTACGCACCGAGCATCTGGGCGCAGGGCAACACCAACGTCTCGCACGGTTGTGTGAACCTGGCGCCCGACAACGCCAAGACGGTGTTCGACGAGGTCATCCCGGGCGACCCGGTGGAGATCAGCGGTTCCACGGAGCAGTTGGGTCCTGAGGACGGCGACTTCTACGACTGGGCAGTGCCGTGGGACCAGTGGCAGGCCAAGTCGGCGCTGCACTGAACCAAGACCCGTTTTCCCCTCGTGGGGTGGTCGCGATGCGACCACCCCACGAGTGCGTTCAAGCCAGAGATCCACCAGGTGTCAGACGTCACGTCCCCGTGTTCGGGCAGCTCGACAGCCGCGCCGCGGGGAACTTGGGACAAGATTCCCACGATGGTGGATTTGGCTGGGTAGCGTCACCCTGCCGGATGAGAAAGGCAGAGGATGACCGACCCCGAACAGGTGGCCGCGCTCTTGGCCGCCAACGCGGCGACGCTGGAGTCGATGCGAGTGCTGCTGGCCAACTCGCAGCAGCAGTTGGCCGAGGTCACGCGTCTGACGCAGGAGCTGGGCGAGCGCACCGCTCATGCGCAGTCGCCGGACCGGATGGTCACGGTGACCGTCGACGGGACCGGGGCGTTGAGGCAGGTCTCCTTCGACCGGGACACCTTCGAACACCACACGCCGATGAGCTTGGCCAGCGCGGTCACCAAGGCTGCGCGTGACGCAGTGCGTCAGCTCACCAGCAATGACGACGCGGAGCTCGAACGCGTGAGCGTTGCAGCAACGCACGAGCCGTCGTCGACGGCGACCGCGCAGCAGATCGTCGCGCCCGCACCACAACCGCCGACGCCGACCTCGTCGACCGCGGTCGATCTCGACCAGCCCGTGGCGGTGTCGGCTCAAGCTGACGAGCAACGCACGGTCGTCACTGCTCCGCCACCCGCGCTGTCGGACGACCCCGTACCGGTGCCCGCCCCGGTGGCGATCCAGGACCCGCCGCCACGCCCGGTCGACGTAGTACCGGACAGCGGCAACAGCCAGATCGACCACGTCGTGTCCGCACTGAGCCGCCTGCCCTCCTACACCGGCATCGTGACCAGGGTGCTCGGCGTCCGCGATCCGGAGCGCGCGGCGGCTATCGCCAGTCAGTACGTACCCGGGGAAACGATCATCGAGCGCACCTTCCTGAGCACCTCGGCCAACCCGGCCTACACCGGGGACGGCCTGGTCAGGTACACGATCGAGGCCAAGCACAACGGCAAGCTGATCGGTGGCATCTCGCAGGACGGCGAGGCCTTCGGCGAGGTCGTCTTCGGACCGGGGTGCCGGTTCCGGATCACCGGCAAGCGGTACTACCCGAGCATGCGCGGCTGGGACATCGCACTGGAGGAGCTGGGCTGATGGCGGTCAGCGAGTGGGAGTGGGCGCCGGGCACCCCGGTGGACCACACGGTGAAGATCATCAAGTTCCACAGGGACAGCCTCGCCGTGCCCCAGGAGCAGCGCGTGCGACTGGCCGATCCGAGCCGTCACGACTTCCCGATCGGTCTGGACGAGTCCGATCGGAAGTTCCCGGTGCCAAGCCAGGCCCCGTCCTGGTCGGAGCGGGTGATGGGCAGCCTGCTGGCCGGTGCGGTGGGCGACGCGCTGGGAGCGCCGATCGAGTTCCTCTCGATCGAGTCGATCCGCGGGCAGCACGGCCCGGAGGGGGTCACCGGACCTGGCGCGAGCGGCCTGATCACCGACGACACGCAGATGACCTTGTTCACGCTGGAGGGACTGATCCGGGCACACGTGCGCGACCGCGTGTCCGGACCAGGAGATCCGCTGCCGATCGTGCAGCACGCCTACCAGCGCTGGCTGCACACGCAGGGCGTCGAGTGGCCGCAGGCGGGCGGGCCGTTCGCTGAGCGAGTGCCGCATCCGGACGGCTGGCTGATCACCGAACGGGGCCTGTTCGAGGTCGCCGCGCCCGGCAATACCTGCCTGTCCGCGCTGCGCAAGTTCGCCGCGGGCAGTCCACCAGGCACGTTCACCAACCGGATCAACGACTCCAAGGGCTGCGGTGGCGTCATGCGGGCGGCACCCGCGGCGCTGTGGTCCGCCGACCCGGTCGAGGTGTTCTCGCTCGGTGCGGCGACAGCGGCGCTGACGCACAGCCACCCCACCGGCTATATCTCGGCGGGGGCGCTGGCCTTCCTGGTGCACGGTCTGCTCACCTCGTCCTCGCTGCCTGCGGCGATCGCGGCACTGACGAGGGTGTTGCAGCGCTGGGCAGGCCACGAGGAGCAGCTCGCAGCCCTGGAGCGGGCGGTTCGGCTGGCCGACGAGGGAAGGGTCAGCCCCGAGCGCATCGCGGAGGAGCTGGGCGGCGGCTGGATCGGTGAGGAGGCGCTGGCGATCGCTGTCTACGCGATGCTGGTGACCGACACCCTGGCCGACGCACTGCTGGTGTCGGTGAACCACTCGGGGGACAGCGACTCGACGGGGGCGATCTGCGGCAACCTGGCGGGCGCGCTCTACGGGGTGCGATCGATCCCGGCCGACTGGCTCGACCGGCTCGAACTGCGGCAGGTAATCACCACTCTGGGGGAGGACGCACTGACGGAGTTCAGTGCCCACCCACCCACCGAGGACCGCTGGGTGCAGCGCTACCCGAGCTGGTGAGAACGGCAATTCTCCGGTCCGGTGACGTACTTGCGCCACCGGACCGGAGTGACTCGATATCGGCCTACCGGACCTTTATCGGTCATCGAGCACATGACCGTGCTCAGCCGATCGCGTCGAGGAGGGCCTGGCGCTGACGGTCACCGAGCCCGGCGGCCCTGCGGTCCACGTCGATGCCGGTCTCCTCGAGGAGCTTGGCCACCTTCACGGCGCCCAGGCCGGGAACGGCCTTGAGCAGCTGGGCGACCTTGGTCTTTCCGACGGTCTTGTCCTCCTTGGCGCGCTTGAGCACCTCGGCGAAGGTCGTCTCGCCGGACTTGATCGATGCGAGCAGGGCCGTGCGGGCCTTGCGGGCCTCAGCGGCCTTCGCCAGCGCTTCCGCGCGCTGCTCGGGGGTCAGTGTGGGCAGAGCCAACTTCATGGTCCTTTCTTGCGACAAGGAGCTGCTCGACGGCCATCATGCACGCTGACCACGTCTTTCGTCAGCGTTCACGTCTCCTGGCGCGTCGGGGCAACCCCGTGGGTGACGCTACGCCAGCCGACGGGGTGACGTGGCGGGACACTGGGAAGTTCATCCAGGTGAAGGGCTCTTTACGCCCAGCTCACAGCTGGTGGATCGGTGACGCCCCGCAGTCGACGGCGTCCAGCCCGTGGGAGCGACCCCGACCGGGGTTGACGGTCCGCTCGGGGCGTCCGCACGATGGCCACATGCTGCCTGTGCTGCCGAAACTCGTTCGGCGGCTGCACGTGGACCTGTTCCGGGCGACCACCTGTGGCTGTCGTGGCCACTGATCGCCCCGTCAGCACACCCGACCACAGCCCCGCACAGGAGAACAAAATGTCACTGTCCGCAGTCATCGAGGGCACGCATCAGGCCGTGACCGCAGACCGGTCGAAGGCCTCCGTGTCGTTCACCACGGTCAACTCGCTCGTGCCAGGGAGCAGGACCGAAGTCGCGGTCACCGCCCGTGACCACAAGTTCACCGTGGACGAGCCGGCCGCTCTCGGCGGCGAGGACCTGGCGGCGAACCCGGTCGAGTACGCGCTCGCCGCGCTCGGCTCCTGCCAGGTGATCACCTACCAGTTCTGGGCCGCCAAGCTCGGCATCCGGCTCGACTCGGTGTCCGTGCGGGTGGACGGCGACCTCGACCTGCACGGCTTCTTCGGCTTCGACGAGCAGACCCGAGCCGGGTTCACCGAGGTCCGCGTGCACGTGGACCTCGGCGGCCCGGAGGAGCCCGCCCGCTACCAGGAGCTCAGGGAGGCCGTGGACCGGCACTGCCCGGTGCTCGACCTGTTCCGCAACCCGACTCCGTTGCAGACGACACTGTCCTCATGAGTGATCGGAACTGGGGCTTCCGCACGCGGGCGCTGCACGCGGGCGGGAGCCCCGACCCCACCACGGGTGCCCGGGCCGTACCGATCTACCAGACGAGCAGCTTCGTGTTCGCCGACAGCGCCGACGCGGCCAACCTGTTCGCGCTGCAGAAGTACGGCAACGTCTACAGCCGGATCGGCAACCCGACCGTCGCGGCGTTCGAGGAGCGCATCGCCAGCCTCGAGGACGGCATCGGCGCGGTGGCCACGGCCAGCGGTCAGGCAGCCGAGTTCCTGACCTTCGCGGCGCTGACCGAGGCAGGCGACCACATCGTGTCCGCCGCGAACCTCTACGGCGGCACGATCACACAACTCGACGGCACGCTGCGGCGCTTCGGCGTTGACACGACCTTCGTGGCCGAAGACAGCATCGACGCCTACGCGGCAGCGCTCACACCCAACACCCGGCTCATCTACACAGAGGTGGTTGGCAACCCGTCCGGGGACATAGCCGATCTGGCCGCGCTGGCCGACCTCGCGCGTTCGGCCGACATCCCGCTCGTCGTGGACTCGACCATCGCGACGCCCTACCTGTGCCGTCCGCTGGAGCACGGGGCGGACATCGTGCTGCACTCGGCGACCAAGTTCCTCGGCGGGCACGGCACGACGCTGGGCGGCGTGGTGGTCGACTCGGGCCGCTTCGACTGGGGCAACGGCAAGTTCCCACGCATGACCGAGACCGTGCCGAGCTACGGCGGGCTCCGGTACTGGGAGAACTTCGGCGAGTACGCGTTCTGCACGAGGCTGCGCGCCGAGCAGTTGCGCGACATCGGAGCGGTGCTGTCGCCGCACTCGGCGTTCCTGCTGTTGCAGGGGGTCGAGACGCTGCCGCAGCGGATGGACGCGCACCTGCGCAACACCGTGGAGATCGCCCGGTGGTTGGCGGCGGACCCGCGCGTGTCCTGGGTGAACTACGCCGGTCTAGAGTCGCACCGCCACCACGACCGGGCTGCCCGGTACCTGCCCAACGGTCCTGGTGCGGTGTTCTCCTTCGGCGTGCGCGGTGGTCGTGCGGCGGGGCAGCGGTTCGTCGAGTCGGTGGAGCTGTGCAGTCACCTCGCGAACATCGGCGACGTGCGAACGCTGGTGATCCACCCGGCGTCGACCACGCACCAGCAGTTGTCCGACGAGCAACTCACAGCCGCTGGCGTCACCCCGGACCTGGTTCGGCTGTCGGTCGGGCTGGAGGACGTCGAGGACCTGATCTGGGACCTCGACCAGGCACTCGCCGAGGCGGTGAAGGCGGAATGAGCTGGATTGGCCCTTCGGCACGGGACCGGATGCGGATCCTGCGCGGCACGAAGTCGGTCGCGCTGATCGGTGCCTCCGACAACCCCGCGCGACCCAGCTACTTCGTGGCGACATACCTGTTGTCCTCCACGCGGTACCAGGTGCACTTCGTGAACCCGCGGCTCAAGCACCTGCTCGGTCAGCCGGTGCACCCTTCACTGGACGCCCTGCCGGACAAGCCCGACCTGATCTCGGTGTTCCGCAAGCACGATGACCTGCCCGCCGTGGCCGAGGAGGTCATCGCTGCTGGTGCGCGCACCCTGTGGCTCCAACTCGGCCTGTGGCACGAGCCCGTGGCGGCCGCCGCGGAGCAGGCGGGTTTGACCGTGGTGATGAACCGCTGCGTGAAGATCGAGCATGCACGGTTCGCGGGCGGGCTGCACCTGGCCGGGTTCAACACCGGTGTGATCACCTCGCGGCGCAACGGGAACCTCTGAGCGAACTCCCAGCGATCACCCGATTGGCAGGCTCCTACCCGTTCGGTGCAGGAATGCGGCGCCGGAACGCCCGCTATGCGTGATACGGGCGGTTAGGAATTCCCCACATCGCATGTATCCGGCTCGGTAGAGCAACGCCAGAGGGCGCACCACGTCCTCTGAGCAGTGCGGCCGCCGCCTAGTGTGAACAGGGCGAGGTCGGCCACCAACGGGTCTGAGGCTGATCCGGGTCACGGCCGGGAACGAAGAGGATTTCATGCAGTTCCGAGCAAGCGATCGGCGCCGTCGGCGCTGGAGGTCCGTCAGTGCCGCCGGGCTGGCCGTCGCCGCCCTTACCCTGAGCGCCTGCTCGTCCGGCGAGGGCGGCACCGCCTCCAACGGTGCGACCGCGCCGGCGCCCAGTGCGCCGGACGCCAAGGTGACCGTCACCCCGAACGAGTCCGGTGAGGTCAACCCGGCCACTCCGGTCGTCGTGAAGGTCGCGGGCGGGAAGCTGACCGGGGTCACGCTGACGAACACCGCCAAGGGCAACACGGTCAAGGGCGAGATCGCCGCCGACGGTCTGAGCTGGACCTCCACCGAGCCGCTCGGCTACGGCGCCGTCTACGACCTGGACGCGCAGGCGGTGAACCCGAGCGACAAACAGACCGAGCAGAAGGCCACCATCAAGACGGTGACGCCCGCCGCGCAGGCGTACCCGGCGATGATCCCCGCGCCGAACCCGAGCGCGACCTTCGGCGTCGGTCAGATCATCGGGGTGTCCTTCGACCAGCCGGTCGCCGACAAGGCCGCAGCGGAGAAGGCGCTCAAGGTCACCACGACCCCGCCGCAGCAGGGCAGCTGGTTCTGGATCGACAAGCAGACCGCCCACTACCGCGCGCAGACCTACTGGAAGGCCGGCACCACGATCAAGCTGGACGCCAACCTGTACGGGGTGAACCTCGGCGGCGGGGTGTACGGCAAGACCGACCGCTCGGCCACGTACAAGATCCACGACTCCTGGGTGGCCAAGGCGGACGGCAACTCCAAGCAGATGCAGATCCTGCACGACGGGGCCGTGGTGAACACGATGCCGATCAGCCTCGGCAAGGACAGCACCCCGACCCACGTCGGCCCGCACGTGATCTCCGACAAGGCGAAGGAGGTGCTGATGGACTCCTGCACCTACGGCCTGTGCCCGCCCGCCGCCGGTGCCTACAAGGCCACCGAGTACTTCGCGGAGCGGATCTCCAACGACGGCGAGTTCGTGCACGAGAACCCGGGCACCGTCGGCCAGCAGGGCAACTCGAACGTGTCGCACGGCTGCATCAACCTGAGCCCGGAGAACGCCGAGTGGTTCTTCAACAACTTCAACCTCGGTGACGTGGTCGAGGTGACCAACTCGGGCGGTCCCAAGCTGCCGATCTACGACACCTACGGCGACTGGGAACTGAGCTGGGCGGACTGGCAAGCAGGTAGTGCACTGCGTTGACCGCTGACTCAGAGGCTCTGACCAGGCTGATCTGGACGGCGGTCGACAGGCAGTCCAGGGGCATAAAGCGAGCAGGGCCCGCAGCCGCCCGGGAGCTGGCCCAAGAACCGGAGCGCGCGGTCGACGTCGCGGTGGACCAAGCGTTGCACCGCTTCGTCGACCTGCTCTGGGACGGCGGCTGGCTGCCGTACGACCTGGTACGCGCGGTCGGGCGGGATGGCGATGAGTTCGCGAGCGCGCTGGTGGTCGACGCCATCGCCGCTGATGTGGCGCGCCATCCGACTGCGTCACTGCACGAACGTTGGCGTGAGCAGTTGAGCACTGTCGGGGCAGTGGTCTGGTGGCGCAGTGATGCTCCGCTGTTCGGTCAGTGGGCGGAACGCCACATCCTGACCAGGGTCGAAGCGCTCACCACGGCAATTGGACTGCTGGCGGCCCTGATGCGCCTGCCTCGGCTGCCCCAGATCGTGCCGCCGCCCGGCACGGCGGCCCAGAAGGTCGATCACGCGCGTCCCGCCGTGGACCAGAAGGTGCTGGCCCGCGTGCGTGGCCTGCTCGCCAAGGCCGAGTCGACGCAGTTCCCCGACGAGGCAGAGGCGCTGTCGGCCAAGGCCCAGGAACTGATGAACCGCTACGCCCTGGAACGGGCGATGCTCGACGCCACCGAGCACGTGCCGCAGACCGCAACGGCCAGTCGGCTCTGGCTCGACACTCCTTATATAGGGGCCAAGGCGAACCTGGTGTGCGTCGTGGCCGATGCCAACAGGTGCCGGGGCGTGATCTACGAGAAGCTCGGGTTCGTGGCCCTGATCGGTGACGAGTTGGACCTGGAGATCACCGAACTGCTCGCGACCTCGCTGTTGCTGCAGGCCACCAGGGCGATGGTGCACGCCGGTAGCCGTGCGACGCGGGATGACGAGTCGCGCAGCCGTGCGTACCGGCAGGCGTTCCTGCTCTCCTACGCCAGTCGGATCGGTGAGCGGTTGAGCTCGGTCACGGCGGATCTCGTCGACGACAACCTGCTTCCTGTGCTCGCCGACCGCACCCAGGTCGTCGACCAGCTGTTCGACTCGATGTACCCGCAGGCGCGGCCCAAGTCGTTCACGGTGCGCAGCGCCGCCGGGTGGGGCGCGGGCCGGGCCGCCGCCGACCAGGCCGACCTCGGCGTAACACGACCACCGCTCGGCCGAAACTCCTAACTTCTGCCCGATTCCGGGCAGGATTGTTGCGATCACATCACCGGGACGGGCAGGATCGCCCGTCGTGTCCAGCTCCAGCCCGCCCTACGGGGACCTCGTCGCCCACCTGATGCGCACCACGGTGTTGGGGCCGGGTGAGGCGGCACGGGTCGTCGCCGAGGTGCTCGCGTACTTCCACGAGCCGGTCGAGGCGTACGTGCGACGCCGCCACGGCGAGCTCAAGTCGGCTGGGCTGACCAACGACCAGATCTTCGACCGCATCGCCGGCGAGCTGCCGCTGCGCCGGGTGGCCGCACCCGAGCTCTCGGTCCGGCAGCTGCGGCGCATCGTCTACGGGTGAGAGGACCTGCCATGTGTGGGATCGTCGGCTACATCGGCTCGCGGGACTGCGTCCCGATCCTGATCGAGGGCCTGGCCAGGCTGGAGTACCGCGGCTACGACTCGGCGGGCATAGCCGTGATCGGACGCGGCAAGCTGCGCACCAGAAAGGTGAAGGGCCGGGTCAGCCAGCTGGGCAAAGACCTGCCCGCCCGCCTGACCGGCCCGATCGGCATCGGCCACACCCGGTGGGCGACCCACGGCGTGCCCAGTGAGGAGAACGCGCACCCGCACCTGGACAGCACCGGCCGGGTGGCCGTCGTGCACAACGGTGTCATCGAGAACGCCGAGGAACTGCGGGCCAAGCTGGTGGCCAACGGCGTGGAGTTCGTCTCCGAGACCGACACCGAGGTACTGGCCCACCTGATCGCCGCGGTGGACTGCGCCGACATCGAGGAGGCGGTGCGCCGAGTGCTGCCCGAGATCGTCGGGACCTACGGCATCGCCGTGGTCGACGCCCGCCAGCCGGACCGGATCATCGCGGCGCGCAACGGCAGCCCGGTGATCCTGGGCATCGGCGACAAGGAGCTCTACGTCGCCTCCGACGTGATGGCACTGGTGCGGCACACCTCGCAGGTCGTGCACCTGGAGGACGGCGAGGTCGCCGTGCTGACCGCCGACGGCTTCAGCACCGGGACGCTCGACTCGCGGGTGACCACCCGCCAGCCCACCACAGTGGACGTCGAGGACCCCGACTACCACGCCGAGGGCTACGGCCACTTCATGCGCAAGGAGATCCACGACCAGCCCGCCGCCGTGGAGCGGACGCTGCGCGGCAGGCTGGACGAGCGGTTCGGCACCGCGCACCTGGGCGGGCTCAACCTCACGCCGAGGGAGTCCCGCGAGTTCAAGCGGGTCAAGATCCTCGGCTGCGGGTCGGCGCACTACGCCGGGCAGATCGGCGCGCAGATGATCGAGGAGCTGGCACGGGTGCCCGCGGACTCGGAGCCGGCCTCGGAGTTCCGCTACCGCAACCCGCTGATCGACCCCGAGACCCTGTACGTGGCGGTCAGCCAGTCCGGCGAGACCTACGACACGCTGGCCACGGTCCAGGAGATCCAGCGCAAGGGCGGCCGGGTGCTCGGCGTGGTCAACGCGGTGGGCAGCTCCATCGCCCGCCAGTGCGACGGAGGAATCTACCTGCACGCAGGCCCCGAGATCTCCGTGACCTCGACAAAGGCCTTCACCGTCACCGCGGTCGACTTCGCGCTGCTCGCACTGCACCTGGCACGTGTGCGCGACCTGTCCCCCGCCGACGGCCAGCGCCTAGTGCGCGGACTGCTTGCGCTGCCCGAGCGGATCAGCGACATCCTCCAGCTCGAGGACCGCATCGCCGACCTGGCCAAGCACTACAGCAACTTCCAGAACGTGATGTTCATCGGGCGGGTCCGGGGCTGCCCGGTGGCCCGTGAGGGTGCGCTCAAGCTCAAGGAGGTCTCGTACCTGCACGCCGAGGCGTACCCCGCGTCCGAGCTCAAGCACGGTCCGCTGGCGCTGATCAGCCCCGAGACCCCGACCGTCGCGATCGTGCCGAACGACGAGTTGTTCGACAAGAATCTGACGACACTCGGTGAGATCAAGGCGCGGGGCGGCAAGGTGCTGGCGATCGCCCACCAGGAACTGCCCTCGCACCTGGTCGACGACACGATCATCGTGCCGCAGGGCGAGCCCGAGCTGGACCCGATCCTGCTCGGCATCCCGCTGCAGATGCTCGCGTACCACACCGCGGTGTTGCTCGGACACGACGTCGACCACCCGCGCAACCTCGCCAAGAGCGTGACCGTGGAGTAGGTGCTGGTCAGCGGCGGTGGACTTGCGGCGGTCCACTCGTGCTCGGCTGCGGCTCAGCACGAGTGGACCGCCCGCTGAGGTAGGCGTGCGCGGACGAGATACGCCGCAGCGCTGCTCGAACGGTGCGGCGTTGCTCGAGTGACGATGCGCACCTCAAGCGCTGCGGCATTGCTCCACCGCCGCGGCAGAGCTCGAACGCGGCAGCACTGCTCCACCGCTGCCGCGCACCTCGACCGCCACAGCATCGCTCCACCGCTGATGCACAGCTCGAACGCCGCGGCGCATGTCGAACGCCGCAGCGCATCTCCAGCGCGACGGCGTATCTCCACCGCTGACGCACTGCACCGATGACGAGGCGCAACTCCAGTGCCGCAGCGGACGACTCTGGCGCTGGCCGAAGGCGTGGGCCGCAGCGAAGAGACGGGCGTCTAGCGTGCGAGGCATGAACGAGTTCGAGGACTTGGCGGCTCGGTTGCGGGCATTCGCGGCCGCCCGCGACTGGGAGCAGTTCCACACGCCGAAGAACCTGGCCATGGCGCTGGCGGGCGAGGCGGGGGAACTGGTCGCGGAGTTGCAGTGGCTCACCGAGGAGCAGATCCGCGAGCAGGTCGGCGGCGGCGAGTTGCGGCAGCGGGTCAGCGACGAGGTAGCCGACGTGCTGCTCTACCTGGTGCGTTTCGCCGACGTGTGCGGGATAGATCCCCTGCGGGCGGCCCTGGACAAGATCGACCGCAACGAGGAGCGCTACCCGGCGGCGCTGGCCAAGGGCAGCGCCACCAAGTACGACCAGCTCTGACCTCGGTGGATGCCGATTCACGCGCCGGACACAGTTCCGTAACGCCGGTAACGTGAAAAGCGCTTCACACCGATGATGTCAACGCAGCCATGCACAACGGCACTCGATCAGGTGAACAGTTGGGCTGCGGGTGGGCCGATGACACGGATCGGGTGCCCTGCCCGACCCTTGAGCGGGACTGAACCCCGACTCAAGCGGCCCTGAACTCGCCTTTTCGTCAATTGATGAATTCAAGGCGATCCCTCTAGCCTTCCCGGTCGGATTCACCCATTCGGGTGTGGCTACACCGCCGTACGCACCCTCAGGTCTCGTATCCCCCGAGCGGAGGCTTAGATGGCTGCGCACACGGCCGAGCACGCGTTTGTCCAGAAGTTGGTGCTCGGCGTCAGCCCGTTCGACCTGCCCGACCCGCGACTGGTGTCCGCGGTCTGCCACGCCGGCGCGCTCGGCGTGCTGGACCTGGGCATCGGCGACCGCCGCAGCCGCGAGGCACTGGAGCTGCTCCAGAGCTGGGTCGGCGAGTTCGGCGTGCGCGTCACCGCTGGCTGCGCGCTGGCGCCACAGGACCTGCCCCGCGAGTCGGTCAGCACGGTCCTGCTCGGTCACGGTGCTCCCTGGTCGGTAGCCGACCTGGTTGAGCACCACCGAGTGCTGGTCGAGGTGACCTCGAAGGCCGAAGCACTGAAGGCCGCGGCCGACGGGGCGCACGGCCTGGTGGCTCGTGGCAGCGAGGCGGGCGGTCACGTCGGCGAACTCAGCTCCTTCGTGCTGTTGCAGCAGCTGGTGGACGCGGTCGACCTGCCCATCTGGGTGTGCGGCGGGATCGGCGTGCGCACGGCGGCGGCCGCGGTGGCCGGTGGCGCCACCGGTGTGGTGCTCGACACACAGCTCGCGCTGCTGCCGGAGTCCGACCTGGACGAGGAGATCGCCAGCGCGATCCGGCCGATGGACGGCTCGGAGACGACGGTGGTCGACGGCCGCCGCGTGTTGACGCGCCGCGGTGCGGAGCAGACCCGGATCCCGGTCGGGCAGGACGGCTTCCTCGCGGCCCGCTTCGCCGAGCGCTACGGGAGCGTGGACCGCGCGGTGCGCGCCATCAAGGACGGCGTCGTCACTGCTCTTGTGGGTCAGCCGAGCGCGCCCGCACTGGTGGCGCAGGGCCCGATGACCAGGGTCAGTGACCAGGCCGCGTTCGCCGCCTCGGTGGCGGAGCACGGCGGGCTGCCGTTCATCGCGCTCGCCCTGGCGACCAAGGACCAGACCCGGCGCATGTTGGAGGAGACTCGCACGGCGCTGGGCGACCGCCCGTGGGGCGCGGGCATCCTGGGCTTCGCGGCGGAGGACGTGCGCACCGCACAGCTCGAGGTCATCCACGAGCTGCGCCCCGACTACGTGATCATCGCGGGCGGTCGGCCGAGTCAGGCGCAGGCGCTGGAGCAGGTCGGCATCCGCACGTTCCTGCACGTGCCCTCCCCCGGTCTGCTCCGGCAGTTCCTGGAAGCGGGGGCAAGGCGGTTCATCTTCGAGGGCGCGGAGTGCGGCGGGCACGTCGGCCCGCGGGCGAGCTTCCCGCTCTGGGAGGCACAGCTCTCGGTGCTGCTCGACCACCTCGACGCGCACGGCCCCACCGACATGGAGGTGCTGTTCGCGGGTGGGGTGCACGACGAGCGCTCGGCGGCGATGGTCTCGGCGATGGCGACGCCACTGCACGAACGTTCGGTCACCGTCGGCGTGCTGATGGGCACGGCCTACCTGTTCACCGAGGAGGCGGTCCGGCACGGCGCGGTGCAGCCGACCTTCCAGCGCCAGGTGATCGCCGCCGAGCGGACCGCGCTGTTGGAGACGGCACCCGGCCACGCCACGAGGTGCGTGACCAGCCCGTTCTCGGACAGCTTCCTGAGCATCCGGGACGAGCTGCGCGCGCAGGGCCTGGCGGACCGCGAGATCTGGGAACGCCTGGAGCAGCTCAACGTCGGCCGGCTGCGCATCGCCAGCAAGGGCATCCAGCGCGAGGGCGCCGAACTGCTCGCCGTGGACGAGGCCCGCCAGCTGGACGAGGGCATGTTCATGGCCGGTCAGGTGGCGGTGCTGCGCTCGGCGGTGACGACGGTCGCCGCGCTGCACGAGTCGGTGACCAGCGGTGCGGTCGAGTACCTGCACGAACGTTCGCACAGTTTGGGTCTGAGCGCCGCGGTCGAGCAGCCTCAGGTCGAACCGCTGGACGTGGCGGTCATCGGTATGTCCTGCATGTTCCCGCAGGCCCCGGACCTGCCGAGCTTTTGGGCGAACGTGCTCGGTGGCGTGGACTCGGTGACCGAGGTGTCGCCGGAGCGCTGGGACCCCGAGGTCTACTACTCCCCGGAAGGCGGCACGGACCGCACGCCCTCCAAGTGGGGCGGCTTCCTGCCGGAGATCCCGTTCGACCCGCTGCGCTACGGCATCCCGCCCGCCTCGCTGGCGAGCATCGAACCGGTCCAGCTGCTCGCGCTGGAGGCGGCACAGCGCGCGCTGGTGCACGCCGGGTACGGTGCACGACCGTTCGATCGGTCGAAGACCAGCGTGGTGTTCGGCGCGGAGTCTGGCAGCGACCTGTCCAACGCCACCGTGCTGCGCACCGTGCTGCCCTCCTACCTCGGCACGATCCCGGCGGAGCTGGAGCAGCAGCTGCCGACGCTGACCGAGGACTCGTTCCCGGGCGTGCTGGCCAACGTCATCGCGGGCCGGGTCGCCAACCGGCTGGACCTGGGCGGCACCAACTACACGGTGGACGCGGCGTGCGCCTCCTCGCTGGCGGCGGTGGACGTGGCCTGCAAGGAACTGGTCGCGGGCACCAGCGACCTGGTGCTGTGCGGTGCGGCCGACCTGCACAACGGGGTCAACGACTACCTGATGTTCGCCTCGGTGGGCGCGCTGTCGGCCACCGGCCGGTGCCGCACCTTCGACAGCTCCGCGGACGGCATCGCGCTCGGCGAGGGCGTGGCCTGCGTGGTGCTCAAGCGGCTGGCGGACGCCGAGCGCGACGGGGACCAGGTCTACGCGGTGATCAAGGGCGTGGGCAGCGCGAGCGACGGCAAGTCGCTGGGGCTGACGGCGCCCAGGCCGGAGGGGCAGCGCAGCGCGCTGGAAAGGGCCTACCGCAACGCGGGCATCTCCCCGGCCAGCGTCGGACTGGTCGAGGCGCACGGCACGGGCACCGTGGTCGGCGACCGCACGGAGCTGGGCACGCTGAGCAAGGTCTTCCAGGAGCATGGCGCCACCCCGGGCAGCTGCGCGGTGGGCTCGGTGAAGTCCCAGATCGGGCACACCAAGTGCGCGGCGGGCCTGGCCGGGCTGATCAAGACTTCGCTGGCCCTGCACAACGGGGTGAAGCCGCCGACGCTGCACGTGTCGCAGCCGAACCCGGCCTGGAACGCCGAGGAGAGCCCGTTCGCGATCAACGCCGAGGCGCGGCCCTGGTCGGCACCCGCGTCCGAGCGGGTGGCCGGGGTCAGCGCCTTCGGCTTCGGCGGTACGAACTTCCACGTGGTGCTTTCGGCGCACGACCGCTCTCCGGTTCCCCGGCACAGCGCGGACCAGTGGCCGGCCGAGCTGTTCATCTTCCGCGGGGCCGACCACCAGTCCGCGTGCCGGTCCATCGAGCAGCTGCTTGACCTGGTCGCCACCAACGAGTCGGCGGGCCGCCCGTGGCAGCTGAGGGACCTGGCGAAGACCACCTCGCGGCGCACTGAGCAGCGCGCTGACCCGGTGCGCATCGCGGTCGTGGCGGAGTCGATCGACGACCTGGTCGACCTGCTGCGCCGCGCGGTCGCCGGTGAGCACGACCCGAAAGCGGGCCTGTTCACTCAGGCACCGGCCTCGGGCCAGGTGGCGTTCCTGTTCCCCGGCCAGGGCAGTCAGCGCACCGGCATGTTGGCCGAACTGTTCGTGGCCTTCCCGGAATTGCAGCACCTGTTGCAGCTGGGCGCCGAGTGGGCCGACCTGATCTACCCGCCCACCGCGTACGACCAGAAGACCCAACAGGACAACGACTCCCAGCTACGCGACACGCGTGCGGCACAGCCCGCGCTGGGTGTCGCCGGGCTGGCGGTCAACCAGCTGCTGGGCAGGCTGGGCGTGCGACCGGACATGCTGGCGGGCCACAGCTACGGCGAGCTGGTCGCACTGAGCGCGGCGGGTTCGTTCGGGCCCGCGACCCTGCTGGAGCTGAGCAGGGCGCGCGCGGCGAGCATCCTCGGCGCGGCGGGTGAGGATCCCGGCGCGATGGCCGCGGTGTCGGCACAGGCAGCGGAGATCGCACCACTGCTGACCGGCAAGGTGGTGGTGGCCAACCACAACGCGCCGCAGCAGGCGGTGATCTCCGGGCCCACCGCCGAGGTGGAGCAGGCGATCGCGGCGCTGCGAGAGGCTGGCCACGGGGCGAAGCGCATTCCGGTGGCCTGCGCGTTCCACAGTGAGCTGGTGGCTGGGGCTGGCGAGGAGTTCGGCCGCTTCCTGTCCACTCAGGACGTCCGTGAGCCGGAGCTGCCGGTGTGGTCGAACCGGCTCGCCGGGCCCTACCCGGGCGACGTGCGGGGCGAGCTGGCCGCGCAGATCGGCGCACCGGTGCGCTTCGTCGAGCAGGTCGAGGCGATGTACGAGGCGGGCGCCCGGGTGTTCGTGGAGGTCGGCCCCGGCAGGGTGCTGACCAAGCTGGTCGGCGCGATCCTGGGCGACCGGCCGCACTCGGTGGTCACCACCGACGGCGGGCTGCGCGGGCTGCTGGGCGCGGTCGCGCAGCTGGCGGTCTGCGAGGTGCCGCTGCGCACGGGCTGGCTGTTCCACGGCCGCGACGCCAAGGACCTGAGCACCGCGAGCGCACCCAAGCGTGCGGGCTGGACGATCGACGGCCAGACGGTGCGCACTGTTGACGGGGGCTACCTGCCCGGCGGTCTCGCGCCGGCACGACGCGTGGAGTTGTTGCGCATGAGCACGAACCCGGCCGACGCGGGCATGTCCGGCCAGGACGCACTGATCAGCGAGTACCTGCGCACCAGCCGCGAGATGATCGCAGCGCAGCGGGACGTGCTGCTCAGCTACTTCGGCGCGGCAGGCACCCCGGCGCCGGTCCGGGTGGTGCAGGCGATGCAGGCGGCACAGCCCGCGCAGATCGCGGCCCCGGCCCCGCAACCCGTTGCGCCGCAGCCTGTTGCCCCGCAACCAGTGGCGGCGGCAGTCCCCACCGCGGACACGTTGACCACCGTGCTGGACGTGATCAGCAAGCAGACCGGCTACCCGGTCGACATGATCGACCCCACCCTCGACCTGGAAGCCGACCTCTCGATCGACTCCATCAAGCGCACCGAAATCGCGGGCACACTGGTCAGCCAACTCGGCACCACCACCGACATCGAAGAACTCACCAAGGCCCGCACCGCACAGGCCCTGGCCGACCTCTTCGGCAGCACCGGAACGGCTACGCAAGCGGCACCGGCCGCAGCCCAGTCCACCGTGGACGTACTGTCCACAGTGGTCGGTGTGATCAGCAAGCAGACCGGCTACCCGGTCGACATGATCGACCCCACCCTCGACCTGGAAGCCGACCTCTCGATCGACTCCATCAAGCGCACCGAAATCGCGGGCACACTGGTCAGCCAACTCGGCACCACCACCGACATCGAGGAGCTGACCAAGGCGCGGACCGCGCAGGCGCTGGCCGACCTCTTCGGCACCGGCAGCGCGGCAACGCCGGAGCAGCACACCCCGGTCGCCGTGCCCGCGGGGCGCCCGCCCAAGCGGTTCGAGATGCTCCGCACGAAGGTGGCCACCACCGAACTGGTCGACGCGAGCGCCCTCAAGGGGCAGTCGTTCGTGATCGTCGGCGGCGAAACGGAGTCCTACGGAACGGTTGCGGCGGCGCTGATCCAGCACGGGGCCACGGTCACCGACTCCTCGGACATCGGGGTTACCGGGCTGATCTACCTGGACTCGCTGGCCGAGGGCGACGAGCCGGTGCTGCCCAACGCCTTCCCCGCGTTCAAGGCCACGCTGGCGCACGGCCCGCGCTGGGTGATCGCCGCGTCGCCGATCGCGGAGCACGGCGGCGAGCGGGTGGTGGGGCTGCGCGGGTTCTTCCGCACCCTGTCCCGTGAGTACCCGGACACGACCGCCAAGCTGGTGGAGATCGAGCACGCGCACACGCCGGAGGCCGTGGCCGTCAGCGTGGTGGGCGAACTGCTCGCCGCGGACCGGCATCCGGTGGTTCAGCACGTGGGCGACACGCGGCACTCGATCGAGATGACGCCGACCGAGTTGGCGTTGGGCAGCACCGGCGCGGGCCCTGCGGGTGACGGTGCCGCCGAGGCGCAGGCCATCGGCCTGGACCGCGAGTCGGTGGTGCTACTGGTCGGCGGGGCGCGCGGCATCACCGCGCAGTTCGCGGCCAAGCTGGCGATGACCAGCGGCTGCCGGATCGAACTCGTTGGCAGGACGCCACTTCCGGCCGAGCCGGAGGACCCGGCCACGGCCTCGGCTCCGGACAAGGCCGCGCTGCGGGCGGCGCTGATCGGCCTGGGTCACCGTTCACCGGCCGAGGTGGAGCGCCTGGCCAACGGCATCCTGGCGGTGCGCGAGGTGCGGGCCACGATCGAGGAGCTGCGCGCGCTGGGCGGCATGGTCGGCTACCACTCGGTGGACGTGCGCGACAGCGACGCGGTGCACCGGGTGGTCAAGGAGATCCACACCGACCACGGCCGCATCGACGGTGTCGTCTACGCCGCAGGGGTGATCGAGGACAAGCTGGTCGCGGACAAGACCCCCGAGTCGTTCAGCCGGGTCTTCGACACCAAGGTCAGCGGCGCGCTCGCGCTGCTGGCGGCGGTCGGCGAACTGCCGGTGGCGCCCAAGTTCGTGACGCTGTTCGGCAGCATCGCGGCGACCCTGGGCAACCGGGGACAGATCGACTACTCCGCGGCCAACGACGCGTTGCAGACGATCGGGGCCACGTGGTCGGCCCGCACCGGCAACCGCGCGCTGACCGTCCACTGGGGACCGTGGGCGCCCGCGGGGCGGCACGGTGGCATGGTGACTGTGGAGCTCCAGCAGGAGTACGCGCGCCGGGGGATCGAGCTGATCGACCCGGAGGAGGGCACGATGGCCCTGCTGCGGGAGCTGGCGTTCGGCGACCAGGACACCCACGCCGTGGTGTACACGGCCTCGGGTTGGTGAGCCGCATGGCCGACATCGCGATCGTCGGGATGTCGGTGCTGCTGCCGGGGGCGCCGGACCTCCAGTCGTACTGGCGCAACCTGGTCAACGGCACCGACTCGATCACCGAGGTGCCCGCGAACCGTTGGGACGCGGGCTACTTCGAGCAGGGCGGGGCCAACCGGGCGGACCGGGTGTACTGCCGTCGTGGCGGATTTGTCGACGAGCACGCCAGCGTGGACCCGGCGCGGTTCGGCATCATGCCCAACTCGGTCGCGGGCGCCGAGCCGGACCAGCTGATCGCCATGCGGGTGGCCGCGGCGGCCATCGCCGACGCGGGCGGTGACCGGCGGTTGCCCGCACGCGACCGGGTCGGCGTGATCCTGGGTCGCGGCGGCTATCTCACGCCCGGACTCGTCCGGCTGGACCAGCGGGTGCGGACCGCCGAGCAGTTGGTGCGCACGCTGGGCGAGCTGGTTCCCGGTCTGGGCAACGGGGAACTGGACCGCGTGCGGGCCGCGTTCACCGAACAGCTCGGGCCGGAGCAGCCGGAGTCGGCGATCGGGCTGGTGCCCAACCTGGCCGCCTCGCGGGTGGCCAACCGGCTCGACCTGCGGGGTCCGGCGTACACAGTGGACGCCGCGTGCGCGTCCTCGCTGATCGCCGTGGACCACGCCGTCAACGAGCTGGCCAGCGGGCGCTGCGACACCGTGCTGGCCGGTGGGGTGCACCACTGCCACGACATCACGTTCTGGAGCGTCTTCTCCCAGTTGCGGGCGCTGTCGGCGAGCCAGCAGATCAAGCCGTTCCACCGCGAGGCGGACGGCATCCTGATCGGTGAGGGCACCGGCGTGGTCGTGCTCAAGCGGCTGGTCGACGCGGAGCGGGACGGCGACCGGGTGTACGCGGTGATCCGCGGTACCGGCGTGGCCAGCGACGGCCGCAGCGCCAGCCTGTTCAACCCGGACCCGGGCGGTCAGGTCACGGCGGTGCGCAAGGCCTGGCAGGCAGCCGGGCTGGACCCCGCGGCCGAGGACTCGATCGGCCTGCTGGAGGCACACGGCACCGCGACCCCGGCCGGGGACCAGGCGGAGCTGAGCACGCTCGCCGAGGTGTTCGGCAGCGCGGGCTCAGCGGTGATCGGCTCGGTCAAGTCCATGATCGGCCACACCATGCCCGCCGCGGGCATCGCCAGCCTCGTCAAGGCCGCGCTGGCCGTGTACCACGGGGTTCTGCTGCCGACCCTGCACTGCGAGGACCCGCACCCGGGGCTCGCGGCCACCCGGTTCCGGCCGATCGACCAGGCGCGGCCCTGGTCGGAACCCGTCCGGCGAGCCGGGGTGAACGCCTTCGGCTTCGGCGGCATCAACGCCCACGTGGTGCTGGAGCAGGCCCCGTCGGCGAAACCCGCGCCGCGGTCGATCACCGTGCGGGAGCCCAGCCGCGTGCTGCGGTTCGCCGCGGACACGCGCGAGGACCTGGCCCGCCTGCTGCAAGCCGACGACGCCCAGTTGACCGCCGCGGCGCCGGTCAGCTCCGGTGGCAGGTGGCGACTGGGCATTGTGGACCCTTCGCCCAAACGCCTTGCCATCGCACGCAAAGCGGTTGATCGCGGCGTGGCGTGGCGGGGTCGCAGCAACGTGTGGTTCAGCCCGGACCCGTTGCTGGCACGGGGTGAGCTGGCGTTCGTCTTCCCCGGGTTGGAAGCCGAGTTCGACCCGCGCGTCGAGGACGTGGCCGAGCACTTCGGCCTGCCGCGCCCGCAGGTCGACGGGGCCGATCTCGGACGGCACGGTACCGCCGTGCTCGGCGTCTCCCGGCTGCTGGACCGCGCGCTGCGGGAGATCGGCCTGGCACCGAGTTCCGTTGCCGGGCACAGCATCGGCGAGTGGTCCGCGATGATCGCGAGCCGGATGTTCACCGGTGCGGCCATCGACCAGGAGCTCACCGCGTTCGACCCGAGCGCGCTGGAGGTCCCCGGCGTGGAGTTCGCCACGCTGGGCTGCGGGGTGGAGCGGGTCCGGGAGGCGATCGCGGACCGCCCGGAGTTGTTGCTGTCCCACGACAACTCGCCGAACCAGACGATCGTCTGCGGCCCGTCGGCAGCCGTTGCCGAGCTGGTCGCCGAGTTCCGCAAGCGCGCGGTGATGAGCCAGGTGCTGCCGTTCCGCTCCGGCTTCCACACGCCAATGCTCAAGCCGTACCTGAAGCCGTTCCTGGACCTGGCCGACCGCCTGACCCCCGACGCGCCCGAGGTCGCGGTGTGGTCGGCGACCACGGTGTCCCCGTACCCCGCCGACGCGCAGGGGATCCGCGAACTGTACGTGCGCCACCTGCTGGAGCCGGTGCGGTTCCGCGAGGTGGTCGAGTCGATGCACGCCGCCGGCACCAGGGTGTTCGTGCAGGTCGGCCCGGGGCAGCTCGGTTCGCTGATCGACGACACCCTGCGCGAGCGGGATCACCTGACCGTGGCGGCGAACTCGGTGCACCGCAGCGGGATCGACCAGCTCCGGCTGGTGGCCACCGCCCTGTGGGTGGAGGGCGCCACGCCCGCATTCGACCGACTGGAGGCCGCGCGGCACCCGGTCAAGCTGGACCTGGGCTCCCCGCTGGTGTCCGTCGGGACCCGGGTGCAGGTGCCCAGCGGCGGACCGTCCTCTTTGGAGCCACTGACCGCGGACTTCCCGATCGCCGCGGAGTTGGAGGCGTTGCTGCGCGAGACGGCGGCCTCCGCGGCAGCGGTGATCGGCACGCGGCACCAGGTCCCGGCGCTGCGCAGGCTGCGCAAGTCGGTGCACGTGTCCACCGCGACCATGCCCTACCTGCTGGACCACTGCTTCGTGCCGCAGCGTGAGGGCTGGCCGGACGAGGCGGACCGCCGCCCGATCGTGCCGGCCACCACGTTGATCCGGATGATGGTGGACGCCGCCGAGGAGGCGGCGCCGGGCCGCAGGGCGGTGCGGGTGCACGGGGTGCGGCTGCTGCGCTGGCTGACCGGGGCACCGGCCACGGAGGTCACGATCGAGGTGGTGCCGCAGGACTCCGACCGGGTCCGGGTCACCGTCGGGGACCACTCCGAGGCAGTGGTGGAGCTGGCGCCCGGCTTCCACGCCCCGCCGCAGGCGCTGTGGGGCGCCGACCCGGCCTCCGAGCGCGAGCCCGAGCTGACCGCCCGCGAGTTCTACGACCGGCGCATCATGTTCCACGGGCCGGGCTTCCAGGGCATCACCGAGCTGACCGCGGTCGGCGATCGGCACGTCCGGGGTGTGATCACCGCACCGGCCGCGCCCGGGGCCCTGCTGGACAACGTGGGCCAGCTGTTCGGCTACTGGATCTACGACACGCAGACCGCCAAGCGGGTGGCCTTCCCGGTCCACATCGGACGGATCGACCTGTACGGGGACGAGCCCACCGCGGGCACGCCGGTGTACTGCGTGGTGCGCATCACCGAGGTCACCGACACGATCTTCGAGGCCCAGGCCCAGCTCTCGGTGGGCGGGACGGTGTGGGCGGAGATCACCGGCTGGCAGGACCGCAGGTTCGACAGCCACCCCGACACCGACCCGGCGTACCGGTTCCCGGAGCGCAACACGCTGGCCCGCAAGCAGCCCGGCGGCTGGTTCGCGGTGGCCGAGCGCTGGCCGGACCTGGCCTCGCGCGAGCTGTACCTGAGCAAGTACCTCAGCTCGGCGGAACGCGCGGTGTACGACGGGCTGCCGCCACGCAGCAGGCGGGAGTGGCTGCTCGGCCGCATCGCGGTCAAGGACGCCGTGCGCGATCTGTTGTGGGACAACGGTTCAGGACCTGTTTTCCCTGCCGAGATCATGGTGCGCGATGATGGTGCGGGCAGGGTATGGGTCGTGGGCCACCACGGTTTCCAGCTTCCCGAGGTGTCGGTGTCACTGGCGCACCGCAACGAGCTCGGGGTGTCGATCGCGAGGCTGGCGGGCACGCCGGTGAGCATCGCGATCGAGGAGGTCGGCAGCGGGCCGGTGCACGGGCGGCAGGCCGTCATCAGCAACCCGGCGGACCTGCCCGCACGGCAGTACGTCGTCGCCTGGACCGAGGGTCCGGCGACCAGTGATCAGGAGGAGAACGCATGACCACGACCGAGGCGTCCCAGGAAGTCGTGCTGCGCGAGATCAGCGACATGCTGCGCAAGGTGCTCGACGAGCAGGGCCTGGACGACACCGAGATCACCACGGAGACCTCCTTCCACGAGGACCTGGAGCTGGAGAGCATCGACCTGGTCGCGCTGACCGGGCTGATCGCCGAGCGCTGGGGCGAGAGCGTGAACCTCGCGGAGTTCATGGCCGAGAAGGAGATCGACGAGGTCATCGCGCTGAAGGTCGGCGACCTGGTCGACTACGTCGTGGGCTCGCTGCGGGCCAACGCGGGGAGCTGAGCCGAGTGGGCAAGATCGTCGCGAACGGCATCCGCACGCACTTCCAGCGGATGCCAGCGCGTTGCGCCGATGCGCGGTCAGCGCCGACCGTCGTGTTCATCCACGGACTGGGCACCGACAGCCTGGCCAGTTTCTACCTGACGCTGGCGGCCCCGGTCGCCGCGGCGGGTATCAACATGATCGCGTACGACCTGCGTGGCCACGGACGGACCGACCGGCCCGCCACCGGGTACCGGGTTGGCGACTTCGTCGACGATCTCGCCGCACTGCTGGACGAACTGGACGTCGAGGGGCCGGTCCACCTGGTGGGCAACAGCTTCGGCGGCACGGTGGCGTTCAGCTACGCGCTGGCCCACCCGCACCGGGTGGCCAGCATCATCTCGATCGAGGCCGAGCCCGCGACCGAGGGCTGGGGCTCGCGCATGTCGCAGCTGCTGCGCTACCTCGCACACGAGATGACCAAGGAGTCCACCTTCGCCGACATCGAGGCGAAGTCGGGGGCGCACCACGCGAAGCTGGCCCGCAACGCGGCGGACAAGTTCCACACCACGTCCATTGTGGACGATCTGCCGACCGGTCCGCTGATGAGCGTGCCGGAGCTGATGTCCATCCGCTGCCCGGTCATGTCGGTGCTGGGCAGCGAGGGCCTGCAAGCCGGGGACCCGCACCTGCTCGGCTCGGTGCTGCACAACTGCCGCACGGTGATCATGCAGGGCCAGGACCACTCGGTGCTGGTCGACGCGCACCGCAGGGTTCGCGAGCTGCTGATCCCGTGGGTGCTCGGCATGCACTCGGAGATCCCCTGGCTCTACGAGGCGGCCGAGGCCGCGGCACTGGGCACCGCACCGGCGGTACTGGCGGACAACGTGGCATGACGAGGTTCCTGTTCGTCGTCCCGCCACTGGTCGGGCACATCAACCCCCTGGTCGGGGTCGCCGCGCAGTTGCGCGACGAGGGCCACGAGGTGGCCTGGGTGGGCGCGACCGAGTCCGTCGCCGGGCTGCTCGGTGCGGACGCGCTGCTGTTGCCCCGCGCCGAACGGCTGCCTGAGGACATCGTCGTCCACAGGCCGCCGGAGCTGCGCGGGTTCGCCTCCCTGAAGTTCCTGTGGGAGGAGTTCATCGTCCCGCTGGCCGAGCACCTGGTGCCACTCGTGCACGCCGCCGTGCGGGAGTTCGCACCGCAGGTGCTGGTCGTCGACCAGCAGGCGATCGCGGGCGCCCTGGTCGCCGAACGCCTCGGCCTGCCGTGGGTGACCTCGGCGACCACCTCGGCGGAACTGGTCTCCCCGCTGGCGGGCATGCCGAAGCTGGAGAGTTGGCTGGACGAGTTGCTGGGCGGGCTGCGTGCCCGGCACGGGGATCCGGCCGCCACCGGTGACCTGCGCTTCTCCCCGCACCTGCTGCTGGCGTTCACCACCGAGGCGCTGGTCGGCGAGATCGGTCGGCCCACCAGCTTCGTCGGCCCCTCGATCACCGCGCGGCCGGAGGGCACCGGGTTTCCCTGGGACAAGCTGGATCCGGCACGCAAGCTCGTGCTGGTCAGCCTCGGTACGGCCAATGTGGACGTTGGCGAGCGGTTCCTGTCCGCGGCGGTCGAGGCGCTGGCCGAACTGTCCGACCGGGTGCAGGGCGTGGTGGTCGATCCCGGCGGCACGGTCGCACCGGCCGGGGACGTGCTCGTGCTGCCCCGCGTGCCGCAACTGGCCCTGCTCGCGCACTGCTCGGCAGTGGTCAGCCACGGCGGGCACAACACGGTGTGCGAGACACTGACCAACGGGGTGCCGCTGGTGGTGGCGCCGATCCGCGACGACCAGCCGATCGTGGCCCAGCAGGTGGTGGACGCCGGTGCCGGGGTGCGGCTGCGCTTCGGGCGGACCACGGCGCAGCAGCTGCGTGCGGCGATCGAGTCCGTTGTGGATGATCCGGCCTACGCCGAGGGCGCGCGCCGGGTCCAGAGCTCGTTCGCCACGGCGGGCGGGGCTGGGGCGGCGGCCAGGTGCCTGGTCGACTTGGCCAACCGCTCGGCGGCGACCCTGATCAACGGGTTGAACCGGTAGTGGAAGCAGCCGGTGAAGGACTCCGGGGACACGGTGTCCACATCGGACAGCTGGAACTCCACGAGGGACTCCAGCACCGCCTCGGCCATCCGGTGGTCGGCGCCGAGGATGCCCGCGGCGTCCCGCACGCTGACCGGTTCGCTGGCGGCCGGGGCCAGGGCGAGGAACGCCGCGCGGTGGGCGGGTGCCAGCGACCGGCAGGTCAGCTCGACACTGCCGAGCACGTCCACGTGCGCGTTGACCAGCTCGTCGAGCCAGTCCTCCTCGTAGCGCAGGCGGTCGACCAGCATGGACAGCGACCAGTGCGGGCGGATCGCCAGCCTGCTCGCGGCGGCGACCAAGGCCAGCGGCAGCGCGTCGAACAGCCGGATCAGCCGACGTGCCTGCGGCAGTTCGCGGCGCAGGCGGTGCCAGCCGATCACCGAGCCGAGCAGCTCGACGGCCTCCTCCTCGCTCAGCGGGGGCAGCTCCAGCGGCAGGCTGACACTGCGCAGCGGCAGTCGCGTGCGGGAGCCGATGATCGTGGCGCAGCCGCTGCCGCTGGGCATCAGCTGGGCCAGTTCGACCGCGCTGACAGCGTTGTCCAGCACCACGAGCACGCGGCGCTGCGCGGTCCAGCTGCGGAACAGCTGGACCCGCTCCTCCACCGTGGCGGGCAGCGGGGCGGCCGGGCCGCGGATCGCCCGCAGGAACCCGGCCAGCGCCTCACCCGGTGTGGTCTCGGCGAGGTCGGCGTGGAACTGCCCGTGCGGGAAGCGGGCGCGCGCCACGTGTGCGGCGTGCGTGCAGAACGCGGACTTGCCCGAACCCGGCGGCCCGACCACGGTGATCACCGGCGGGGCCGTGCTCGCGGGGTGCTGGAGCAGGTGCTCGACGGCGGCCAACTCCGGCGCGCGCCCAACGAAGGCGGGCACGTCGGCGGGCAGTTGGGCGGGCGGTTCGACCCAGCCGCCGGTGCGCACCGAGGGCGAGCCGGGGGTGGTCGAGTCCAGTTCGGGATTGCCGACCAGCAGGGCGCGGTGCACGCGCTGCAACTGGGGTCCCGGTTCGAGGCCGAGGTCGTCCACCAGGGTGGTGCGGATGCGCTGGAACACGTGCAGCGCCTCGGAGCGGCGGCCCGCCCGGTGCAGGGCCATCATCAGCTTCACGTGCAGGCCCTCGTGCGCCGGGTGGCTGCGGACCAGTGCGCTCAGCTCGGAGATCACCTCGTGGTGGCGGCCGAGCATCAGCTCGACGTCCATGCGCTGGTCGGTGACGGAGACCCTGGTCTCCTCCAGCCGGCGGATGTGCTGCTCCAGCACGGGGCCGGGGTCCACGTCGCTGAGGGCGGAACCGCGCCACACGCCCAACGCGGTGCGCAGGGTCTCGGTGCCCGTCTCGAACTGGCCGCTGTCCAGTTCGGCACGGCCCTGGCCGACGAGCTCGCTGAACCTGCTGGCGTCCACGGCGCGCTCGGGCAGCGCCAGGGAGTAGCCCACGTGCCTGGTGTGCTGCAGCACCACGCCGCGATCGTCCGAAGTGGACCCGTTCGCGAGGAGTCTGCGCAGGTGTGACATGTAGGTCTGGAGCGTGGCAGTCGCCTTGACCGGCGGCTGCGGGCCCCACAGCTCCTCGGTGAGCTGTTCCGCGCGCACCACGGAGTTCGCGTTCACCGCGAGCAGCGCGAACAGCTGCCGCAGCTTGGGCTGCGAGGGGGTGAGCAGCTGCCCACCACAGGCCACCTCGAACTGGCCGAGCACCCGCACCTGCATGATCATCACCTCCCGCCAGAGGTCGTGCGCCGATTCGGCTGAATCGGTGATCCGGGTGGGCAGTTCCTATCGCGTTGCAGCCCCAGAGTCCAGCGGCTGTGACCACACAGTCACGTTCCGTGCCGTCTCCTTGCCTGTTCAGCCACGTAATTGTCACCCAGCGTGATATTTTTTCCGATACTTCGGCGTTTTGATTACAACCCGCCAACTGTGTTGCCGGTCTCACTCATCCGGGGAAGTGGCAGGCCACCTGACGCCCGCCGTCGGTGGTCAGCGGCGGTTCGACCTCGGCGCAGACCGCCTCGGCACGCGGGCAGCGGGTGCGGAACCGGCAGCCGGAGGGCGGCCGGGCCGCCGAGGGCGGTTCCCCACCGGGCGCGGTCGAGCTGCGGTGCGCGCCCGCCGAGGGCAGGCTGTCCAGCAGCAGTCGCGTGTAGGGGTGCCGCGGCTCGCGGTACACCTCCCGCACCGGCCCCACCTCGACCAGCTTGCCGAGGTACATCACGCCCACGGTGTCGGCCAGGTGCCGGACCCACCGCGAGGGTCGTGCGAGACGAACAGATAGGTCAGCGCGTGCTCGGCCCGCAGCCGCCGGAGCAGGTTCAGGATCTGTGCCTGCACGGAGACGTCCAGTGCGGAGACGGGCTCGTCGGCGACGAGCAGGTCCGGTCGCAGGGCGATGTGCGCGGGCCAGGCCGAGGCGCTGCCGCTGGCCGCCGGAGAACTCGTGCGGGTAGCGGTGCACCGCCTGCTCGGGCAGGCCGACCTCGGCGAGCAGTTCGGCCACGCGCCGCCGCTGTTCCCGCCGGTCGCCGATGCCCTGGATGGCCAGCGGCTCGCGCAGGATCGCGCCGACCCGCATCCTGGGGTCCATGGCGGCGGCCGAGTCCTGGAACACCAGCTGCACCCTTCTCCGGTGCGGCTTGCGCTCGGCCCGTGACAGGGTGGCGATGTCCTTGCCGTCAAAGCGGATCTGGCCCGAGCTCGGCTGTTCGAGCCCAACCACCAGGCGCCCCACGGTGGTCTTGCCGCAGCCCGACTCGCCGACCAGGCCGAAGATCTCGCCGCGCCGGATGCTCAGCGAGACACCGGCCACCGCGCTGACGCTGCCGGTGAGCCCGCCCAACAGCGGCCGGGTCGCCAGCGGGAAGTCCTTGCTCACGGAGTCGAGTTCGAGCAGCACCTGCTCGCCGACCGGCTCCGGAACTGGTTGGGTCACAACGGTTGTCGGCACCGGTGGTGCGGGGGTGGAAGCAGGCCCACGCGTGCCGCTCGTCCCCGGTCAGCGCGGGCCGCTCATCCCGGCACTGGTCGGTGGCTGTGCGCACAGCGGGGCGCGAACGGGCACCCCGCGAGTTCCTCGGTGAGAGTGGGCGGCATGCCTGGTATGGCGCGCAGGTCCCGCGCCGAGCGTTCCGGCAAGGCGGCCAGCAGCGGCCTCGGTGTAGCGGTGCCGCGGGTGGTTGAACAACTCGGCCGTTCGTGCTCGCTCCACGACCCGGCCCGCGTACATCACCGCGACCTCGTCCACCCGCTCGGCGACCACGCCCAGGTCGTGCGTGACCAGCACGAGCGCCATGCCGAGTTGGCGGCGCAGGTCGTCGATGAGCTCCAGGATCTGGTGCTGCGTGGTGACATCCAGCGCCGTGGTCGGCTCGTCGGCGATGAGCAGCTTGGGGCGGCACACCAGGGCGGTAGCGATCGCGACGCGCTGGCGCATGCCGCCGGAGAGCTGGTGCGGGTAGGAGCGCATGCGTTCGGCGGGCTGCGGCAGGCCGACCAGCCCCAGCGCCTCCTCCGCCGTGCGCCACGCCTCCCGCCTGCTGACCTCGCGGTGCAGCAGCAGCGGCTCGGCCACCTGCGCGCCGATGGTCATCGTCGGGTTCAACGAGGTCAACGGGTCCTGGAACACCATGCCGATCTCGTTGCCCCGCAAGGACTTCCAGGTTGGCGGTGCGCAGATCCACCCCGGCGAAGGACATGCTGCCGCCGAGGACCCGCCCGCCCGGTGGCAGCAGCCCGAGCACGGCGAGCGCGGTCATCGTCTTGCCGCAGCCCGACTCGCCGACCACGCCGACCGCGGCACCGGGTGCGACGTCCAGGTCGACCCCGGCGAGCGCGTGCGCGCCCTGCACGTCCACGCGCAGATCCCTGATGCGCAGCAACGGTTCTGTCATGCTGGCCTCCGCTGCAACCGGACCTCGAACGCGTCGCGCAGGCCGTCGCCGATGAAGTTGAAGGCGCCGACCACCAGCACGATCGCCACCCCCGGCGGCACGATCAGCCACCAGTAGCCGTCCTGGGCGTAGGTGAGGCCGCCGCTGAGCATGGTGCCCCAGTCGGTGGCCGGTGGCGGCACGCTGAGCCCGAGGAAGCTCAGGTACGCCACGTAGAGGATGGCGTCCGCGATCTGGAACGTGGCGTTCACGGCCACCGTGCCGATCGTGTTGGGCACGATGTGCCGCAGCACGGCGCGCACGCTGCCGCCGCCCATCACGCGCATCGCCTGCACGTACTCGCGGGAGCGCAGGCTCAGCGCCTCGCCGCGGACGAGCCGGGCCGGGGACAGCCAGGGCCACCCGCGCCGATCACCAGCACCAGCAGCGGCTTGCTGGGGGTCCACCATGGCCGCGACCACGATCAGCAGGAACAGGGCGGGAATGGCCAGCACGGCGTCGGTGACCCGCATCATGACCGCGTCCACCCAGCCGCCGAAGTAGCCGGACACCGCGCCGTAGGCGGTGCCGACCAGCGTGGCCAGCAGACCGGCCGCCACGCCCACCTCCAGCGAGGACCGGCCGCCGACCATCAGCCTGCCGAGCAGGTCGTAGCCCAGGTCGGTGGTGCCCAGCGGGTGGCCTGGGCTGCCCCGGCGGCAGGGTGGCCGCGGCGAGGTCGGTGTGCACCTGGTCGGTCGGCCACAGCAGCGGTCCCAGCCAGCTGAAGGCCGCGAGCAGGAGCAGTACCACCAGCCCGGCCACCGCCAGCCGGTTTGCGCACGAACGATCGTGCTATTTGTTCGCGAGCGATCATCGGGACCGTCCTGATCCTCGGGTCGAGCAGGGCGTAGACGAGGTCGGCCAGCAACGAGCCGAGCACGGTGGCCGCCGCGACCACCAGCGTGACGCGAGCAGCACCGGGAAGTCCGAACTCTGCGCGGCGCTCCAGAACAGCAGGCCGGTGCCCGGGTAGTTGAACAGGGACTCGACCACCACCGTGCCGCCGAACAGCGCGGGCAGGTACATGCCCAGCAGGCGTGACCACCGGGATCAGCGCGTTGCGCAGCACGTGCCGCACCAGGACCCGGCGCTCGGACTGGCCCTTGACCGCGCCGTGCGGACGTAGTCCTCGGTCAGGTTGTCCAGCACCGAGGAGCGCAGGGTACCGGCTGAACGCGGCGATCATGCCCGCGGCCAGCGTGCAGATCGGCAGCAGCAGCCCGCCGAACCCCGCGAACACCCCGCCCAGCCCGGCCGACTGCGGGGCCTCGGCGGGCAGCAGCGGCCAGGTCTGCGCGAACAGGATGATCAAGCACCAGGCCCAGGAAGAACGCCGGCGTGGCGTAGGCGAGGAAGCTCAGCCCGGTGAGCAGGTGGTCGGTGAACCGCCCGCGGGCGCACGGCCTGGAGCACGCCCAGCGGCACTGCCACGGCCACCGCGAGCAGGGTGGCCGAACAGGTCAGCACCAGGGTCTTGGGGATGCGCTGCGCGAGCAGGTCCAGCACCGGCTGGTTGAGCCGGTAGGACTGGCCGAGGTCCCCGCCGAGCAGGTGCCACAGGTTAGCTCAGGTACTGCACCGGCAACGGCTGGTCGAAGCCCTGGTCGTGGTTGAACTGCTCGATCTTGCGGCAGGCTCGCGCGCGGGCCGAGGAATCGCCCGCGCCGGTCCGCCGGGCAGGGCGTGCAGCAGGGCGAACACGATGACGGTCACCAGCAGCAGGACGACCAGCGCCTGCAGGGTCCGCCTGATCAGGAACACGGGTCATCGCACGTAGTACCAGTTCTGCGGGTCCAGGGTCACCAGCGGGTTCTGCCGCACCCCGCGCAGGTCGTTGCGGATCACCGACACCTGGTAGGCCGGGTTTGGGCACCCAGGCCACCGGCAGATCCCTTGCCACGTGGTCGTTGTAGCGCTGGATCGCCGCGGGGTCGGCGGAGTGCTCGGTCTGGCCGACCAGCTCGTCGGTGGTGGTGTCGGAGTAGCTGCCCAGGTTGGACGAGGCCCCGGTGGCGAAGATCTGTTCCCCGCTGGGATCGGCGTCGAAGTACCAGCTCGCCGCGGTTGCCGAAGAAGGACAGCTGCCAGTCGCAGCCGGGATCGCCCGGACTGGCACGGTGCGGTGCTGCTGAGCACGGTGTTCAGCGGCCTGCTCGCGCACGAGCAGGTCGATCCCGGCCAGGCCCAGCGAGGACTTGATCTCCTGCATCATGTTGCTCGTCTCCACGGATCCGCTCTGCGACAACAGGGTTCAGCCGCAACGGCGTGCCCTCCGCGATGCCCGGCCCGCACAGTCGCGGCGTTGCGGCCACACGGCGGTGCCGTCCTCGACCCGCCAGCCGTGCTCGGCGAGCAGGGCGCGGGCGCGGTCCACGTCGTACGGGTAGGGGTCGGGGGTCCTGCCGCCGGGCACCGGCCCGTGCGTGGGCGTCGCCGCCTCGTGCCAGACCACCTTGCTGATCGCGTCCTGGCTTGATCAGGTGCTGGATCGCCTGCCGCAGGTAGAGCTGGCGCAGCAGCGGTCCCGCGGTGGGGCTGTTGAAGTTGTAGACCACGTAGGTGATCGCCCAGCCCCGCCAGGGCTCGACCCGGTAGCCGAGGTCGGTGAAACGTCCGATCGTGCGGTTCGTGGACGGCGGCACGTAGCCGTAGTCCACCCCGCCGGAGCGCAGCACCGGTGAACTCCGGAGTTGGCGGTGGTGAACGGGGCGAACACCACTCTGTCCAGGTGCGGCTTGTCAGCGCCGGTGTAGTTCGGGTTGGGCACGATGCTCACCCGGCCGCCCGTGCTGAACTCCTCGACCAGCCCACGGGCCCGTCCACGACCTTCCACAGTGGATTCGTGGCGTACTCGGCTGAGCTTGCGCGCCTGGTCGACGGAGCCCTGGCGAACACGGCCTTGGCCCCGTCCTCGGTGCGTGCCTGGCCCTGCGGGTCCCACTCGGCCTGCGGCATCGGCCACGATCGCGGTGAGCTGGTTGCGGTGAAACCAGTCCGGGTTGTACGAACGGTCGAGCCGCAACCGGACCGTGTGCTCGTCCACCACCTCCAGCCGCCGTCACGTTGTCCGGCAGCGCGCCGGGCGAGTAGCCGCCCCACCGGGTCTTGTTCGCCTTGATCAGGTCGAACCAGAACTGAACGTCGCGCGCGGAAACCGCACGACCGTTCGTCCACTTCCGGCCGGGGCGCAGCGGGATCGTGACCGTGCGGCCGTCCTCGGCGTACCGCGGTGGATCGGCCAGGTCGGCGGCCTCGTCCAGCACCAGCGAGCCGTTCACCTCGTGGTAGCGGTACAGCGGCTGGAACAGCAGGCGGCTGATCGCGGAGTTGTAGGAGGCCAGGTAGCCCGGGATGCCGATCGGCAGGATCCAGTTCGGCGTCGCGGCGGGCGGCAGGGCCATCACCACCGTGCACCCCGCCCGGGTGTGCCGCCGGTGCTGCCAGCCCGCGTCACCGGAGCAATGCCGGAGCAGGCCGCGAGCAGCGAGCAGAAGAACAACGCCGCAGCAGATCTCCAACGCCGGCATCGCATCTCCCCCGCTCCAGGTGACGCCGTGTCCTCGGACGCTAGTCAGGGTTCGAACGAAGTCAGATTCCTGTCCGGTTCGGGTCATGCCAAGTACCCAATCTTTGCTTCTATGATCGAACGAACTGATGTCATCGATCGGAGGTAGTCATGGCGAGCGAGGAGCTGACCTCGGCTGGCCAGGTGCTCCGGCTGGTGGCTGAGGGCACCGCGCGGTCCCGCGCCGACCTGGCCAGGGAGCTGGGCGTGGCCGCGTCCACGGTGTCGCTGCGGGTGCAGGAGCTGCTCGACGCCGGGCTGGTCGCCGAGTCCGGGGAGGGCGAGTCCAGCGGCGGCCGCCGACCTCGACTGCTGCGGCTGTGCTCGAACGGCGCGGTGGTGGTCGGCGTCGACCTGGGCAGCCACCACGCACGCCTGGGCGTGCTCGACCTCGGCGGCGCGCTGCTGGAAGTGCGGGAGGACCCGTTGGACCTGGCCCTCGGACCGGCACGAACGATCGGTCGGCTTGCCGAGGCGATCCGCGAGGTGGCGGGAGACCGCCCGGTGCGCGCGGTGGGCATCGGCGTTCCCGGGCCGGTGGACGTGCCGCTGGGCCGCGTGGTGGCGCCGGCCCGGATGCCCGGCTGGCACGGGGCACGGGTGCGCGAGTTGCTCGCCGCCGAACTGGACGTGCCGGTGTTCGCGGACAACGACGCCAACCTGATGGCACTCGGCGAGCACGCCCGCGCGCACCGGGACCTGGACCACCTCGTACTGGTGAAGCTGGGCCGGGGAATCGGCTGCGGGGTGGTGGTCAACGGCGGTCTGCACCGGGGCGCCGCCGGGTGCGCCGGGGACATCACGCACACCCGGGTGCCGGAGGCAGGTGAACGACCGTGCAGTTGCGGGAACACCGGATGCCTAGAGACCGTGGCCAGCGGTGCGGCCCTGCTCGGCCAACTGGGCGCCGAGGACCTCGACCAGGTGGTCCGCCTGGTCGCCGACGGTGACCCGCACGCCACCACGCTGGTGCGCACGGCCGGCAGGCACATCGGCGGTGTGCTCGCGGTGGTCGTGAACTTCACCAACCCCCAGGCGGTGGTGCTGGCCGGTGCGCTGGCCAGGGCCGAGCCGCTGGTGGCCGCGGTCCGCTCGGTGCTGTACGAGCGGTGCCTGCCCGTGGCCTCCCGCAACCTGCTGATCACCAGCGCGGTGACCGGAGCCGACGCCGGGGTGCTCGGCGCCGGGCTGGCCGCGCTCGACGCCCACGTCTACCGCTAGTTAGGAGCGACATGCTGCGCATCGGCATCGGTGGCATCCACATCGAGTCGAGCACCTTCTCACCGCACCGCGCCGAGTTGGCGGACTTCACCGTCACCCGGGGTCAGGACCTGCTGGACCGCTACGGATTCACCGGCGAGGACTGGGGCGTGGAGTGGGTGCCGCTGGTGCACGCCGTGGCACTGCCCGGCGGAGCCGTGACCAGGGCGGCCTACCAGGAGCTCAAGGACGAACTGGTGAACCGGGTCGCGCAGGCCGGTCCGCTGGACGGCCTGCTGTACGACATCCACGGCGCGATGAGCGTGGTCGGCCTGGTCGACGCCGAGCTGGACCTCACCTACGCGGTGCGCGGCGCGCTGGGGCCCAAGCCGCTCATCTCGGCGGCGATGGACCTGCACGGCAACGTGTCGCGGCGCTTCGCCGAGCTGCTGGACCTGATCACCGCGCACCGGCTCGCCCCGCACGAGGACGCGTGGCTGACCCGCGAGCGGGCGGCCCGCAACCTGGTGGACCGCCTGCGTTCCGGCGGCCGTCCGCACCGCGCGTGGGTGCAGGTCCCGGTGCTGCTGCCCGGGGAGAAGACCAGCACCCGCCTGGAACCCGCGCGCAGCCTGTACGGCAGCCTGGCCGAGGTCGCCGACCAGCCGGGGATCGTGGACGCCGCGATCTGGGTGGGCTACGCCTGGGCGGACGAGCCGCGCTGCCAGGCGGCCGTGGTCGTGACCGGTGACGACGAGGAGCTGGTGCTGCGCGAGGCCGGTGAGCTGGCCCAGCGGTACTGGGATGCCCGGGCGGACTTCGTGTTCGTCGGCCCGACCGGCTCCGCGGACGAGTGCATCGCACGGGCGGTACAAGAAGGTGTACGACCGTTCGTACTGAGCGATTCCGGGGACAATCCCACTGCGGGCGGAGCGGGTGACCTGCCGTTCATGCTCGGGCGGCTGCTCGCCAACGAGGAGCTCGCGAGCGCAGCGGTGACCGCGGTGCACGCGAGCATCACTGACCCCGCGGCGGTGGCGCGGTGCTTCGCCGCGGGCATGGGCAGCACGGTGCGGCTGAGCGTGGGCGGCAAGGTGGACGCCGGGCACGGCGGCCCGCTGGAGATCACCGGCGCGGTCACGGGCCTGCAAACGGGTGACCCGGTCGGCGGGGACGTGGCGGCGGTCACCACCGGTGGGGTGACGGTGATTCTCACCAGCCGCCGCAAGCCGTACCACCGGCTGGCCGACTTCACCGCGATCGGCATCGACCCGCACGACCAGGACCTGCTCGTGGTCAAGATCGGCTACCTGGAGCCTGAGCTGCACGAACTGGCCAAGGGCTGGCTGCTCGCGCTCACCCCCGGCGGGGTTGACCAGGACCTGGGGCGGCTCGGCCACCACCGGGTGACCCGCCCGCTGTACCCGTTCGACGAGTTCGAGGGCCCCGACCTGACCCCGCGGCTGCTCTGACTGGGAGAATCGGGGCATGGCTGAGGTGAAGGCGACCGCCGAGCGTGTCATCGACAAGCCCTCGGAGCGGGTGTACGCGGCGCTGGCCGACTACACCGGTACCCGGGGCAGGATCCTGACCGAGAACTACAGCGAGTACGAGGTGCGCGAGGGCGGCACCGGTGCGGGCACGAAGGTGCACTGGAAGTTGCAGGCCACCAAGAAGCGGGTGCGCGACTGCCTGCTGGAGGTCAGCGAGCCCGCGCCGGGCACCCTGGTGGAATCCGACGCCAACTCGACCCTGGTCACCAAGTGGACGGTGCACCCGCAGGGCGAGGGCGCGAGCCGGGTCGTGGTGGAGACGACCTGGCAGGGAGCCAGCGGCATCGGCGGGTTCTTCGAGGGCACCTTCGCACCGCTGGGCCTGCGCCGCATCCACTCCGCCACCCTGGACAAGCTGGCCGCGGAGATCGACGGCTGACCCGTTCGCGTTACCGGGAAACCCTTGCATCAAAAGGGTGAACTCGGCGCCGGAAGGATGATCACAGTGGGCGGAGTGTCGCCCCCGTTCGCTCTATCGAGTGAACGGGGGCGAGGAGTGGTGGCCTGGCCACAACAGCCGGTACGCTTCCGCCACCGCGTGAACAGCAACGGCGAGGTGAACCCGTGGAACCGCGTTCCCGACTGCTGTCAGCTGAGACATGGACAGCGCGAGCACACGCCGGGCGAGCCAGAGCTCAGGACCGGCAGGCATGAGCTCGCCACTCCCACATGATCCGCTGTCGGCGCACGCACCGAGTGGTGCGGCGGAGCCCTCGCGCGAGCACGTCAAGCTGGTCCGCAAGTGGGCCTACCTGATCGGGACGACCACGTTCATCCCGTTGTCGCACAACGAGATCGAGCAGCAGATGCTGAGCATGCTCGGCCGGGTCGTCGAGGCCGTGCGCGCCGAGGAGCCGGAGGAGCTGGCGCTGGCCGTCGGCGCCGAGCTGGTGGACATGAACTGCGTCGGCGAGTCGAGCCTGCGGCGCACGCTGGAGGTGCTGACCAAGGGCCTGCCCACGCTGACCGAGCTGCGCACCGTGGAGCGGCTCGCCGAGCGCGTGGTGATCACGCTGGGTGCGCTGTCCTCCGGCTACGTCGAGGCACTGCGCCAGTCGATCTTCCAGCAGCAGGAGAACCTGAACCGCGCCCGGTTCAAGGCGGCACGGGACACCCAGAGCAGC
>JACJID010000010.1 GCA_014138725.1 Kutzneria viridogrisea
GAACACGCCGAGCCCGACCCAGAAGCTGCCGAACGGGATCAGCAGGCCGCCCACCAGGAACAGGAAACCCAGGTGCGCGCCGTACATGACGCGCATCAGGTCGAAGGAGTCCAACTCGGCGTACTGCCCCCTGCTCCCGCGCAGCGCGAAGGTCAGTGCGAGCACCGCCACCACGTAACCCACGATGGCGGCGAGGAAGTACAGCCAGGGCACGTCCCACCGCCGGACGAACGCGATGCCCACCGCGGCGAGCACCAGCGCGACACCCAGGACACCGTGCCAGTTCACGCGGACCTTCTCGTTCATGGGCGTGCTCCTCCAGGACGAAGTCAGCCATCCCTTCGGAACTGGGCAGTACCCCGTTACAGGGTCAGTGGCCCTCGGCCAGCGCGGCACCGATGTAGTGCGCGGTCAGCATCGTGAAGACGTAGGCCTGCAACACCTGGATGAGCAGTTCCAGGAAGCTCAGGCCGACCGCGAGCAGGAAGGCCACCGGCGAGAGCAGTTTCAGACCGATGACCGACTGCTCCAGGAAGTAGACCCCGCCGGTGACGAAGACCAGCAGCATGACGTGCCCGGCGAACATGGTCGCGAACAGCCGCAGCGCCAGGGTGATCGGCCGCAGGATGAAGGTGGACAGCACCTCGAACGGAGCGTAGATCAGCCACACCGGCTTGGGCACGCCGGGCGGGAACAGGGTCCTTGCCGAGTAGCGCAGCACCCCGTGCCGCCGGATGCCGACCACGATGACAGCACGTACACCAGTCCGGCCAAACCGGCCGGGGAACGCGATGCGCGCCATCGTCGCAACTGGAAGAACGGCAGGAAGCCGAACAGGTTGTTCACCAGGATGAAGGTGAACATGGTCAGCAGCAGCGGCAGGTAGCGCAGCAGGTCGGCCTTCTCGATCTGCTCGCGGCCGATGCCGTTGCGGACGAATTCGTAGAGGAATTCCGAGCCGAACTGCACCCGGCTCGGCACGAATTTCAGCCGACCGGACACGAGAACCGAGACCACGCCGATGAGCAGCACCGCGAGCAGGATCTGCAGCACGGGCTTGGTCAGCCCCGGAAGCATTTCCGGGTACAGAAAGCTCTGCGGTCCCGGCGTGTCGAACTGTGCGTCGGCGCGTGCGAACACGGCAATTCCCCCTACGTCACCCGGCTTGCGGTCAGCCGATAAACGACTGCTCCCAGTCCGAGAATCGCGGAACCGGCCAGCACGGAACCGATTGGCAGGGCACCGGCGAGCAGTACGCAGCCGAGAATACCGAACACGGGCACACAACGCGAAAGCCAAACCTCACGTGGCGTGAGGTTCAGTGCGGAGGCGTTGGCGATGGCGTAGTAGGCCAGTACGCCGAACGAGGAGAAGCCGATCGCGGCGCGCAGGTCCACCGTGGCGGCGAGCAGGGCGGCGACCGCGCCGACGGCCAGCTCCGCGCGGTGCGGCACACCGGTCCGCGGGTGCACGACAGCGAGGACCCGGGGCAGGTGCCGGTCGCGTGCCATGGCGAAGGTGGTGCGCGAGACGCCGAGCAACAGCGCGAGCAGCGAACCCAGTGCGGCGATCGCGGCGCCCCACGCGGACGACCGGGGGCCAGTGCGGGCAACACCGGCCGCCCGCACGGCCTCGGCGAGCGGATCGACGGCCGAGGCCAGGCGCTGCGGCCCGAGCACCAGCAGCACCGAGATCGCCACGGCCACGTAGACGACCAGCGTGCAGCCCAGGCGATCGGCACCGCGCGTGGGATGGTGCGGCGCGGGTCGCGGACCTCCTCGCCGAGTGTGGCGATGCGGGCGTACCCGGCGAAGGCGAAGAACAACAGCCCGGCGGCGCGCAGCACGCCCAGCGGGTCGGTCCCACCGCCCAGCAGGGGGGCTCGCAGTCCCTGCGGACAGGCAGGCGACGACCACCGCCGCGAGCACCGCGAGCACCAGCGCGACGATCACCTTGGTGAGCCAGGCGGCCTTCTGCACACCGGCACAGCTCACCGCGGTCAGCACGAGCACCGCGGCCACCGCGACCAGGTGCGCCTGTTCGGGCCACAGGTAGGCGCCGACGGTGAGGGCCATCGCCGCGCAGGACGCGGTCTTGCCGACCACGAAGCCCCACCCGGCGAGGTAGCCCCAGAACGGGCCGAGCCGTTCCCGGCCGTAGACGTAGGTGCCGCCCGAGGGACGGGTAGCGCGCCGCGAGCCGCGCGGAGGAGGTGGCGTTGCACCAGGCCACCAGCGCGGCCAGCGCCAGGCCGAGCAGCAGCCCGGACCCGGCTTCCGCCGCCGCGGGGGCCAGCGCGGCGAAGACCCCGGCGCCGATCATCGCGCCGAGTCCGATCACCACGGCGTCAACCGACGCCCAGCTCGCGCCGCAACCGCACCGGTCTTCCTCCGCTGAACACGTGGATGGGGCGGCCACCGGTCGGTGGCCGCCCCATCCTCCCGCCCGCTAGGCGTTCTGCAACAGCTGGGTGGCCTTCACCGCGTTGGCCACCTGGGTGCAGTCGGCGGTCGTGGTGCCCGCGACCCCGGTCCTGGCGTTGGTGGTGCACGCCGTGTTCAGCGCGTTGCCCAGGTCCTTGAACGTGGCCGAGGAGCGCAGCAGGTTCTCCACCTTCCACCACAGCGCGATCGACTTGTTCTCGCCGAGGCCCGGGACGGTCTGCCCGTTGAAGGTGTCCCCGTCGGTGATCAGGTAGTCCACCTTGCCGACCACTCCGGCGTTGATGTGCTCGTCACCGTCCGGGCCGACCCAGTACTTGCCGTTGACCCGGTCCGGGCCGGGCCCTCACCGGAGTTGGCCGGGTTCTTCATGTCCCGGACCTGGCCGATCGAGGAGCCCACGCCGAGCAGCCAGCGGTTGGCCCCGGTCGCGTTGGGGTCGTTGGCCTTGATGGCGATGAACTTGCCGAACACGTCGGACATGCCCTCGTTGATGGCCTGGGCGTAGCCGCCCTTGAGGCCGTTGACGTGCTGGGTGACGCCGTGGGTCAGCTCGTGGCCGGTGATGTCCAGCGTGGTCACGCCCTCACCGAAGGCCATCTGCTCACCGTCCCAGAAGGCGTTGGCCCACGGGCACTGGCGTGTGCCGCAGGCCGTCGTTGCCGGTGCTGATCTCGCACATGCGCACGGTGCCGCGCAGCGCCTTGCCCCGGCCGTCGTTGTAGTTCGCGCCGATGTTGGCCGTCAGGTCGTAGCCGGTGTAGGTGCTGTAGAACGACTGCGCCGAGCCGAAGTAGTCGTACACCTTGTTGACGTCGGCGGTCGCGGCGGCGGCCTGGCCCTCGGCCCTGCTGACGCCGAACGCCTGCCCGGTGCCGCAGCGGATGTCGGCCAGCGTGGCCGTGTCCAGGTCCACGATCTTGCGCTTGGCGTCGCACACCACGCGGTTGGTCGCGTGCCGCGCCTCGCCCCAGACGGTCAGCACCTGGTTCGTCTCGGCCCGCACCACCACGGTCCACTTGTCCTCGGGGTCCGCGCCGTGCACCGGCACGAAGTAGGCCGGGACCGCGGTGGCGCTGGTGCCGTCGGTGCCCAGGCCTCGCGTCGTACCAGTAGTTCTCGGCAGCGTCCGCGCGCAGGGCCTTGGCGGTGCTGTCCTTCTTGGCCACCGCGTCCACGGCGGCCTTGCCCGCCTTGGCCTTCGCGGCCGTGCTGTCGGCGGGGGAAGCCGCCCTCGCTGCGCTGGCTGGTCTTGCCGACGGCGGCGAGCAGGGCGCCCGAACCGTCGAGGTCCTGCACGATCTGCGCGCCGAAGACCGGCACGCCGCCGATCCGCTGTTGCAGCTTGGCGATGCTGCCGCCGGGCAGCTGCCGCACCTCGGACAGCACCAGTTCGCCGACCGGCAGGCCGAACTGCCTGGCCAGCCGCGCGGTGTGCGACTGGGCGGCACCGGCCGTGCTCGCGCCCTGTGGGGCGGCGACCGGGGTGGTCGGCTCGACGGCGATGACGCGGCCCGAGCCGTCGGTGCTGAGCTGGTCGGTCTGCGCGGATGCCGTTGCGGCACCGCCGATCCCGCCCGCGATCAGCGAGGAGGCTGCCAACGCGGCCGCGATCGCGGCCGTTCTCCTGGAGGACATTCGGTGGAACCTTCCGCAGGGGAGGTCAACTGACGTGACCCGTGCGGGAATCCTCCGTAAACACCGACAACTGTCAAAGAGCAGAAAGTCGGTCACACACCCCCCGAACGGCGGGTTGCGGACACAGGGCACGTACCCATTGCGGCGTCAACGACCTCCGCCACCCGCCCCGCGCCGTCCTCCTGGGCGATCCGCCGCGCGATGGTCTCGGCACGGCGGCGGTGCGCGGGGCGCGCCAACGGCCTGGGCCAGTGCGGCACCGAGCCGGTCGGCGCGCAGACCTCGCAGCGGCAGCGCCGCGGGCGCCACGCCCAGTTCCACGAGTCGGCGCGCCCAGAACGGTTGGTCGTGCGCGAGCGGAACGGGTACCGCGGGCACACCGGCTCGCAGTCCGGCGGCGGTGGTTCCCGCGCCCGCGTGGTGCACCACGGCCGACACGCGGGGCAGCAACCACTCGTGCGGCACGTGGTCCACTGTGCACACGTTCTCGCCGGACGCCGTCAGCTCTGCCCAACCGCGGTGCACGATCGCGCGGAATCCCGTGCTGCGCAGGGTTTCCCGCACGACCTGGCCGAGCCGTTCGCCGCGGCCCACGCCCATGCTGCCGAATCCGATGTAGACCGGGGGCGGGCCCGCCGCGAGGAAGTCGACCAGTTCCGGTGAGGGCCGCCAGTCGGCCGGGGTCGGCGGCCACCAGTAGCCGACGACCTCCATGCCGCGCGGCCAGTCCGGTGGGCGGGGCACCACCGTGGGGCTGACCCCGTGCAGCACCGTCCACCGCGCCGTCGTTGTCCGCGCGCGCCGGGAGAGGCCCAGTTCGGCGCGCAGGTCGCGCACGACCCCGCCGAACAACGCCTGCCCCAGCAGCCCGAACGCCGTGGCACTGGCCTTGTTCGCCCACGGACCGAGGTCGCGCCCGCCCAACGGTGACGGTGGCAGGTACCGGGGTCGGCGCCGAGGTCTGCAACGGCACGGCGAGGAACCGGCTGCCCTGGGCCTCGGCGATCTGCGCGCCGAACAGCAGCGTGGACAACGAGCACATGATCACGTCCGCGGTGGAGCAGGCGGCGATCATCTCCGGGATCTGCGCGCGCAGGACGTCCACGCCGATGCGCATGACCGAGGCGGTGCCGCGCGGACCCGAGGTGTTGGCCGCCTGGCCGCGTTTCGTGGCGGCGACAGCGCGTGGATCCTGCTGCGACAACGGGTGGAAGTCCAAGCCAGCACTGGTGATCAGCGGCCCGAACCGGTCCGCCGCGGCGATGCCGACCTCGTGCCCGGCCGCGCGCAGGCGTGCCCCGAGTCCGGCGTAGGGGGCGACATCACCGTGGCTGCCGCTGGTCATGATGAGGATGCGGGTCATGTCGGCCTCCTCGTGGCCAGGTCGAAGGTGGTGACCAGTTCGGCGGCGAAGGCGCGCACGTCGAAACCGGGGTCGCGGGACAGGCAGTTGCCCGCGCTGTCGATGGCGCTGCGCACCGCGATGCCCATGGCCGCCGGTTCGAACTCGCGGAACTCCCCGCTGCGCAGGCCTTCCTGGAAGATCGGGAGCAGGTCCAGCGCGGCCAGTCCGTGTGGCAGCGGCATCGCCTGCTCGGCCAGCTGGTCCAGGCGCAGGCCCTCCGGGGTGCGGTAGCTGCTGCCGAGCTCCACCAACGCCAGGGCGTCCAACCGGTGCGCGGCGGTGAACTCCAGGTTGGCGCTGATGTAGGCGCGCAGCTTGCCCGATGCGGAGTGCTCGCGGCTGACGGCCGCGCCGATGGCCGCCGCGCCGCGCTCGTAGACGTCCCAGATCAGCGCGCGGATCAGCGAGTCCTTGTCGGTGAAGTGGTACAGGATCACGCCCTTGCTGACGCCGATCTGCCGGGCGATCCGCGCCAGCGAGGTCTTCGCGTACCCCAGTTCGGCGATCACCTCGGCGGTGGCTCGCAGGATCTGGGCCCGCCGCGCCGCCTCCAGGAACGTCTGACCGTCTGGTTCAGTGTCTGACCGCACGGTCAGAGCATGAACCATGCGGTCAGGAGGCGTCAACACCTACACTCACCGCCCATGACCGACCTGGACGAGCACGGTCGCCCGCACCCGCCCTCAGCCGGCGACGAGACCGCGACCTTGCTGGGCTTCCTGGAGGTGCAGCGCGCGACCCTGGCGTGGAAGTGCGGTGGCCTGGACGCGGCCGGGCTGCGGGCGAGCCTCACGCCGACGTCGATGACCCTCGGCGGCATGCTCAAGCACATGTCCTACGTGGAGGACCACTGGTTCTCCCACTGGCTGTACGGCCAGGACCCGCAGCCCCCATGGGATTCGGTGGACTGGAAGGCCGACCGCGACTGGGACTGGAACTCCGCCGCCGAGGACACGCCCGAGCAGCTCCACGCCCTCTGGCAGGGCACCGTGGCCCGCTCGCGCACCCTGGTCGAGCAGGCGCTGGCCAACGGCGGCCTGGACCAGTTGGCCCGGCGCTCCAGCCCCGACGGGCAATCCCCCAGCCTGCGCTGGATCCTGTTCCACATGATCGAGGAGTACGCGCGGCACGTCGGCCACGCCGATCTGCTGCGCGAATCGGTGGACGGGCTCACCGGGGAGTAGCCCGGTGGGGCCCGGACAGCCTGCCCGGCCGGGTAGCTTTTGACCTCACCGGGCAGGTTGTACGGTTCCCCGATGCGCCTGCTGTTCTCCTCCGGTGCCGGGCACAGCCACATCGTGCCAATGCTGCCGCTGGCCGTGGCCGCGCGGGACGCCGGGCACGAGGTGGTGTTCGTGACCGGGCCGACCGCCGTCGAGTTCCCGCAGGCTGCCGGTCTGCACACCGTGGCCATCGGCTCGGCGGTAACGGCCCCGCCTGCCGGGTCGATTCCTCCGGACTTCGGCGAGATGTCGGCCGAGCAGCGGCTGTCGCACATCGTCGCGCACTACATGGTCGGCATCGGCGCCGCTGCCCGACTCGACGACATGCTGGCCTTCGTGCGCGAGTGGCGGCCCGGCCTCGTGGTGGCCAACCTCGCCGAGCGGGCCGCGGTCATGGCGGCGGCGCTGGCGGAGGTCCCCTACGCCATGCACGCGATCGGCCCGCCGAAGACCGCCGCCGTGATGGCCGAGGCCTGGCAGGTGGCCGAGCGGCTCGTGGGCGAACGCGGACTGGACGGGCAGCCCAGCCGCGATGCCGTGCCGTACCTGGACATCTGGCCGGACGGCCTGTGCCCGGCCGGGGTCGAGTGGGAGTACCCGACCCGGTGGCCGCTGCGACCGGACACCGTGCTGCCGCAGCCCGGTGACCGGCCCGCCGTGCTGCACGGACTGCCGCACCGGCGCACGGTCTACCTCACGCTCGGCACCACCCACAACACCCGGCCCGGTGTGCTGGAGGCGATGGTCGAGGCCCTGCACGGGGAACCGGTCAACGTGATCGTCACGATCGGCCACAACGGGGACCGCGCGCGTTTCGGCGCCCAGCCGGGCAATGTGCGCATCGAGCACTTCGTTCCCCAGTCGCGGTTGCTGCCCCACGTGGACCTCGTGGTCTGCCATGCGGGTGCGGGATCGGTGCTGGGTGCGCTGGCGCACGGTGTGCCGCTCGTGGTGTCCCCGTTGGCCACCGACCAGTTCGACATGGCCGACCAGGTCGTGGCCGCGGGTGCGGGCCTGCACGCGAGTCCGGACCAGGTGGGCGTGGCGGCCCGCCAGGTCCTGGCCGACACGTCCTTCCGTGCCGCGGCAACGGGGATCGGCGCGCAGCTCCGCGCGATGCCGTCCCCGGCGGAGGTGCTGGAGCGCCTGCTCACACGGTTTTGATCACGCCGCCGTCGACCAGGTAGTCGGTACCGGTGATGTTCGCGGCGTGCGGTGAGGCCAGGAAGGCCACCAGCGCGGCGGTCTCCTCGGGCTCGGCGAGCCTGCCGGTGGTGATGCCCATGCTGGCGGGCAACCGCTCCAGGAAGGTGTCCAGGTCGAGGCCCTGCTCGCGGGCCAGGTCGCCGGCCATGCTCGCAGGGTCCGACCAGTTCCGCGTGCGGGTGGGCCCGGGACTGACGGTGACCACGCGCACGCCCAGCGGCCCCAGTTCCTCGGCCAGCGCCTTGCTCAGGTTGGTCAGCGCGGCCTTGGCGGCCCCGTACTCGATCGGCGGGTGGGCGAACCGCGCGCCGATCGAGGAGATGTTCACGATGACGCCACGCCGCCGCACCAGGCTGTCCACTGTGGACCTGGTGACCCGGACGGTGCTGAACAGGTTGAGCTCGAAGGTCTCCTGCCACGCCTGGTCGGTGATCGAGGCGAAGCTCTCCCCGTGCCTGATGCCGGTGCGCACCCCGCCGAGGTTGTTCACCAGCAGGTCGATCCCGCCGAGTGCGGCCAGCGCCTCGGTCACGGCGGCGGCCGGACCGTCCGGTGTGGACAGATCGGCACGGACGGCCGTGACCTGCTCGCCCAGCGCGAGGAGTTCGGGCGTCACGGTGCGGGCCACGGCGGCCACCCGCACGCCCTCCTCGACCAGGCGCCGCACGACGGCGAGCCCGATGCCCTTGCTCGCACCGGTCACCAGGGCGGTCCTGCCGGTCAGCCGAAGGTCCACGATGATTCCTTTCTGGAACTCTAGTTACAGAATTTGGGTAAAAAAACACACTCAGAGCAGGCGCAGCGCGGTGTCGGCGAGCCGCGACAGGCGCGCGGGGTCGGGATCGGCCTTGGCGAGCACGCGGATGCCGTTGATCGTCGCGAGCAGGGCTGAGGCCAGCGCCGCGGCGTCGGCCTCGCGGTCGATCTCCCCCGCGAGCTGGCCTTCCTCGATGGCGCCGCGGAAGGCGGCCTCCTGGCGGTCGAACACCCGCCGCACCAGGTGGCCGACGATCTCGTCGGTGCCGCCGAACTCCACCGCCGCGTTGGCGATCATGCAGCCACGGCCGCCGGAGTCCCGCAACGAGGCCGTCACCACCAGGTCCAGCGCCGCCCGGATCCGGTCACGGGCCGGGCCGTGGCCGTCCAGGACCTCGATCAGCCGCGCGGTCTCGCTCTCCTGGTAGCGGCGCAGCGCCCGCTCGTACAGGGCATGCTTGCTGGTGAAGGCGTTGTAGAGGCTGCCACGGCCAATGCCCAGCGCGTCCACGAGCTGCTGAGGAGTGGTCCCGGCGTAGCCGTTGGTCCAGAAGACCTGCATCGCCGCGTCCACGGCCGCCTCGGTGTCGAAGCTCTTCGCCCTGGCCATGGAGCGAGGCTAGCCAGTTCTGGAACCACAAGTCAAGAACTGGCTAGTGGCGCGGCGGTGCCGCGTCCCGCTGGCCCCATGTCATGAAGGTGCGGCGGATTCATGTGGTGGTTGCAACGGGGGGTTGGTGTGACAGTACCCGGGTCAGGGACTGGGCAGGGGTCAGCATGCCCAGGGTCTCGCGGGGGCGGCTGTTGAGCTGGGCGGCTACCGTGGCGAGGTCCTCGGCGGTGTGGACCGCCAGGTCGGTGCCTTTGGGGAAGTACTGGCGTAGCAGGCCGTTGGTGTTCTCGTTCGACCCGCGTTGCCAGGGTGAGCGCGGGTCGCAGAAGTAGATCGCCATGTCCGTGGCCAGGGTGATCTCGGCGTGTCGGGCCATCTCGGTGCCCCGGTCCCAGGTCAGGGACCGGCGCAGCTGGGTCGGCAGGGACCGGATGGCCTCGATCATCCGGTCCCGCACCGCGATCGCGTCATGCCCGTTCGGTAGGTGCAGCAGCAGGCAGAACCGGGTGGAGCGCTCGACCAGGGTGCCGATCGCTGACCGATTGCCACGCCCCAGGATCAGGTCACCTTCCCAGTGACCAGGCACTCGACGGTCATCGGCCTCCGGCGGGCGCTGGGCGATCGGTACCAGGTCGGGGATCCGTGACGAGCGGGCCGCGGCCTGGGTCTGCCGGGTGGGCTTGCGTAGGTCCCGCCCGGTCCGCAGGCACACCGCCAACTCCCTGCGCAGCGCACCCCGGCCCTGGACGTAGATCGACTGGTAGATCGTCTCGTGGGACACCCGCATCTCCGGCCGGTCGGCGAACACTGTGTTCAGTGTGAGCGCGATCTGCCGTGGTGACCATCGTTGTAGCAGCGCGGTCTGCACCCAGTCACGCAGCTCGGGGTGGGCTGCCAGTTTCGCGGTCTTGGGTCGGCGGGCGCGCTCGCGCGCGGCCCGGTCCGCGGCCACGGCCCGGTAGCGGTGGCGGCCGCCGTTGTTGTCGACCTCGCGTTTGATCGTGGACGGGCTGCGTCCCAGATCGGCGGCGATGCGACGGTAGGGGCGCCGGGCGGTCAGGCCACGGGAGATCTCCTCGCGCTCGCACAAGGACAGGAACCGGTTCGACAGTGGGCGGGGTGCGTTACCGATCACCCCGCCAGCCTGCCGGAACCAGGCCGGGCCGGGCCCGTGGCTGATCCCCGCCGCGTGGCACGCCTGCCGCAGCGACAGTCCGCTACGGATACCGTCCCAGAACGTGATCCGCACAGCGCGGGGTAGCTGGGCCCGTCCAGTCATCACCACTCCACTCGGTCACCAGGGGTGTTGCAACCACCCCCTGAACCCAAGCTGTGTCCGTGACTACGAACGACTTCCACACCACCACGAAGCGATGGTCCGCTGGGCCATGATCCGCATCACCAGCCGCCGATTGACACAGACCCTGTAGATCAGAAACGGGCACTTAGAGTGAGTGCAACTCGTCCATTTCTGTCCATGTCGATCATGTCCAGTGGTGTCCATTCAATCCCCACGGCTGATCACAAAGCCCTATGTTGAGACCTGTCTCTGAGAGGCTCTCGCTGATCAGTACACACGTCCTGGAGCCTGCTGTGGACCGGTTGAGCACAGGATGGGCGGCGGTTCCTGTTCCAGCAGGACCGCGCCCCATGTCAGGGCCGCACCGTTGGACGGTGCGGCCCTGACTCGTTTCCCACCCGATCCGCCGTGGCCGACCACACCGCGCACGGGACAACGTCGAACGGCCCTACCAGGTGCTGCGGCGGCGGCTCGGCGCCGTCCCGACCGGCTCGGTGATCACCGCCGTGGCCACGCTGCGCCAGACCGGCCTGCTGTGGCCATCCAGTGGCTGCCCCCACAGAATCAGGATCATGAGTACCGGCGGGGGCGATCAGGACGACGAGTTGACGCGGTTGCGGCGGGCTGTGGCGGGTATGCGTCGGGCGATGGACTCGCGGTCGGTGATCGAGCAGGCCATCGGCGTGCTCGCCGGGGCCCACGGCATCGACCCCGACACCGCCTTCGAGCACCTGGTGCGCCTGTCCCAGCACCACAACATCAAGCTGACACGGATGGCCGTGGTGCTGGTCGAGCTGACCGCCGAGGCCGGGCCGGCCACCGCCACCGCCACCGCGGTGATCCACCGCCTGGAGTCCGCCGACCCGCTGATCGAGCGGGCCGTCGAGGCCAACAGCGCACGCGGCGCGGACTGGGACCGGCAGCTGCCCGGCCCGGTGGTCGCGGCCGCCCGCACCCTGGCCGACGCCCACGACGCGTTCCCCCTCGGCGACACCGCGACCCCGGACACCGCCGCGCGAGACCGGCTGATCGCCGCGCGCACCACGCTGTACACCGAACTGATCCGCCTGGGCTGGGTCCCACCCCTGCCGGTACCCGAGGAGCTCGCCGACTTCCTCGGCGAGGACCACCCCCAGGACTGAAGCTCCACTCCACGCCGGAGCGGTGTGATCGTCGGGGACCGGGGTACCCGCCCGTGTGGTGGCCGACGGTGAATGGAGCTGGACGCTTATCCCCGTCGCCCACCCGGCGACCGGTGGTCAGCTCCCCGGCCTGCAGCAGACCCGGCCCGCACCCGTCGCCACCCCAACCACCGGTCCCGGCCGACGAACCGCGCACCGCTCCCCCACTGCTCAGGCCACTCGTGTGGGTGGCCTGACCTGCGCGGTTCGTCGGCCGGTCCTGGATGACCCGCTCGACGGCGTACCGGCCGAACTGGTCGCCTACCTGGCCGAGCAATTGGACATCGCTGACCCGTCGTGCGTGAAGTCCTACGAGGAACGGGAAAAGACCCGGTTCGAGCATCTCCGGGAGATCCGCGCCGCCGATCGGTGACGGGGAGTGCGCCGAGGTCGAGGCCGAGCTGGGCACGTGGATCGACGGCTGGGCCTGGACCACCGGCGACGGGCCGAAGGCGCTGTTCGACGCGAGCGTGGGCTGGCTGCGGAACGCCGCGTGCTGCTGCCCGGCGTGACCACACTGGTCCGGCTGGTTGCCAGCCGCCGGACGCGGGGCACCCAGCGGCTGTGGGAGATTCTGTGCGACCTGCTCACCGACGCCCAGGAGCTGTGCTTGACGCGCTGCTGGAGATCGGCGAGGGCCAGCGCAGGTCCCGGCTGGACACGCTGCGCCGGTGCGGTCGGCGCCCTGACCACCGTCCCCGTGTGGCTGCTCGCCAGTCTCGACGTCACCGTTCCGTCCGAGGTGCCACCGCCTTCACGGCCCTGCTCATGTTTGGCGCCGCCTACCTCAGGTCTGAGCGCCTCACAGGCCAGTGCGCCAGACGACGGTGCCGCTGTCTGCTCCTGAGTGCTCGGCGCAGACCGCGCAGGACGGCGACCACCGAGGGGGACAGTGTCGGAACCAGTACCCGAACGGCAAACAAAGAACCGCCTTCAGATACGAAATCCACCCGCTTAACATTTGACAATATCTAGTCTGATTGGATGATCATTTGTCAGGTAGAGACAAAGAGCGCGTACAGCCTTGCTGAACATCACGCCCCATGGCATAGTCAAAATGTGACGCGATGACGTCACCGGGCGGCATGGTTGCCAATGGGGGTTGCGTGTTTCTCGGCCTGTCTCCATAGTCGAGCTCAGGCATGGCGCGGATTCTACGAATAGCGTTCGAGGCGGCTCTGCGCGGCGAACCTGTTTCCCCATCTATCGCGACCCGACTGCCGCACGTGTGCGTAACTACTTCCGTGTACATGATGGGGGTGTCAATGCGATACAAACTGGGGGTCATGGCGCTCGCCGGTCTTATGCTGGCGGGTACGGCACAGAACGCTTTCTCGCAACCGGACGCGGGTGGCTTGTCGGTGAACTTCGGAGACAGTCACGCGACAGCCGGAACCTCAAGCGCCCCGCTATCCGGCGCGAGCCGCGAATTCAGGTCTACCCTGCCCAACGGCAGGCAACTTCTGGAGCAGTATCTCCAGGAAGCAAAATCCGCCCGTCACGTCGTCCGCGTGTCGGACCTGCTCGACAACGCACTCCGCGATAGCGCTCGCCTCGATGGAATCTCGGGCACGACACCGGACGAGATAACAATCGATGAATGCAGAAACCATTTCGGGAATCCCAGCGACCCGCAGTACTGGTACAAGAACCGGTACAACAGCTGCATGGTCACTCCGGCGAGGATCATCCAGAAGAACGGTCAAGGCGTAGAGGTCGGTTCGGACAACTTCCGACTCACCGTCATCGGCAAAGGCAGTCTCGGTCTCGACGGCGATGGCACACGCTCGATGCGCTACCAGTTCGCCACCGACGGCGACAGCACCCGAGGCGCAGAACTGCCGCCGGACTGGGACTACGCCCGATTCGGATTCAAGTGTATCTCCTACGACCCGAACGTCACATGCGGTCTGCCGACGCAGGCCTCCAGGATCACCATCGGCACGATCCGAGCGGGTAACTGGACATCCCCCGAATTCACTCTCACCGAGAACAGTGCGGGCGCGGGCGGCGTGGACAACAAAGTCTTCTTCGACCTATCCTACACGATGCAGGCCGGCCCCTCGTGGAACAACTCCGAAACGCCCGTACAAATCACCCGCTGCGATCAAGCCAAGTATGCCTCCGGTGGGGGCTGCGTCTTCATGGACGTCGACTCGTGGATTCAGTACCACAAGAGCGACATTCGGATCAAAGCCGTCGCCGAACACATCGGTGACGCTTTCGATGACATCACCCGAACCAAGCCGGGGCTCGTTGGCACCGAGGTGATGGGCAGCCGGAAATCCGGCGCCAAGCTGAGTCGAATGTACGAGGGCTACGAGCCGTCGAGGTATAACCGAAACAATTATATCGCGGTCCAGGAGTGCAAGAAATGGTGGGGTGACGATTACGCCACCAGCGACCCGGCCGGACCTCGGGACTGCGATGAGTATCCGTTCCGGTCAACATTTGAAGGAGCGGCATACGGCGAGATCGTTGGCGGCCACTCCAAGTGGTCATACTCGGCGCGAGTGGTCCCCAGTAGCGACAACCGTTTGGCCGGCAACGCTCTAGGTGAGTTTTACCGGCAGGATCACATTATCCACTCCGACCGCTTCTGGGTGGACATTGCGGATTAGTGCACACCCTCGTTAGAGTGGGGTGCCCACCAAGTGGTGGGCACCCCACCGCTCGCGAGAGGTTACCATGATCGAGTATGATGCCTCGGTTTCTGTTGAGCACTCCACCTTTTTTCTCACCAACTGGCCGAGTGACCCTGAAACTCACCCTGGCAAGCTCGATCTCATTGCCAATCTCCCTGACGATGAGATCGTGTTCGCTGGCATAGGCGGCCTCGGCTTCATAAGCGTCGGGAGCAACCACTACGCGGCAGTGCATGTTCGCATCCATCCCTCGGTGCAGGCCGCCGAGAGTGCCGGCTTGAAGCCGGTCCACTCGTTCATCACGCACAGCCCAGAACTAGCCGTGGTCACCACCATGGACTTTCCCAGTTGCGTCTTCCCCGCACCTGCGCAAGGACGCATCTTCGCCGAGGTCAGCTGCACCGGACGCGACAGAGCGCACTACCTCCTGCACGAAGCCCGCCTCGACGACGTGCGCAACGCCGAGCAGTGGACGGTCAACCTATGGCCGGAAACGACCGCATACTAGCCCGCCACGACGTACACGAACTGTGCAAACGAGACGCGAAGCGATCTGCTCGTGTCGATCGCGGCGTTCATTGTCGACGATTCGTGAAGACTGGTTCTGGCAGGGTTTCCGTGATCTGGCTCGTTCGGTTCAGTCGGTGAGCAGGACGCGTTTGCGGAGCAGGTCGGGTTTGGCGCGGCCGAACATCTGGCGTTTGAGCATCTTGAGTCGGTTCACGTGGCCTTCGACGGTCCCGCTGCTCCAGGGCAGGGTGAGCCCGGCGGTGACCGCGTCCTGATCACGGCGCAGACCCCGAACGAAGGACCGCAGTGCTGGTTGATCATCGGTGTCGGCGTCGGTCATCCATGCCTCCAGTTCCTGGCCGCGTCGAGAGCACATGATGGTGGCGAAGGCGCGGACGTGGCCGGCCAGTGCGGTCAGGTGTGGGCTGGCGGCGAGGATGGCGTCCAGCTTCCGCTGGTCGGTCTCGTTCATGTTCGGTGGGTCGGTCATGATCCAGCCGACGACGCGACGGACCGAGGGCGGTTTGCGCGGTGGTAGCTGGATGCCAGCGGTTCTCCAGTCCGTTCAGATGTGTCTCATCGGTATCGGACAGTCGGGGCGGTTCATTGGTGGAGGTATTGGTGCGTTTGGGTTCTCCGTACTCATCACTCGATCTACGGAGGCCCAGTGGAGTTGTTCTTCACGGATCGGTCACGTGTCCGGGCGGGGACGGCCGTTGCTGGTCTGGAGCCGGACGAGGTGGCTGGATTGTTCGAGCGCCGTTTGGTGCCGGACGGCATGCCGATTCTGCTGGACGACGCGATGCGGCCGGTCGAGCCGTTGTCATCGTGGTTTCGGCAGCTTGCCTTGGCCGGCCGGAGCCCGAAGACAATGCGCAAGTACGCCTACGTTGGGTTGCGATTGCAGGAGTTCCTAGCTCAGCGCGGGCTCAGCTTCGCCACGGCCACGGAGACGGACCTGCTCGAATACCGCCTGCTGCGTACCCGGGTTCAGGACCAGCCGGTCGCCAGGTCCACGTGGGAAGTCGAGGCCACCGCGATCAACGGGCTCTATGGCTGGCTCGTCGACCAGCAACTGGTGCCGGCGCGTCCGTGGCGGCGGCATGGCGCCCGCGACTCCTGGCGCAACGGCGTGAGCCGGGATCTGCGAGTTCGGCACATGACCTTGGAGCAATACCTGTACTTCCGCGATGTCGGCCTGGCCGGCTAGCGTCCCGACTCCACGATCGACCCGTCATTTCGAGGCAGCAGCCCTCACCGCAGCCGGGCCGGCGCCGAGTTGGCGCTGCTGACCGGGATGCGGCTGGGCGAATGGTCCTCGGTCTTGCTACCGGAGCTGGGGATCGACCCTGCCCAGCTTTGCCGCCCGCGCGAGGGAGTGACATTCCGCCTGGGGGCGTGCGCGAAGAACCAGCGCCCGCGTGAAGTCCACGTGCCTCGGGCCGCGCTCGACTCGACGGCCACCTACCTCAGCATGGAACGCGGCCACGTGGTCGACGCCGCGCAGGCGGGACTGGCCAAACGCCGAGCCGACTTGTTCATCGTCAAGCCTGTTCAGCATGAGCGAGGCGCGCTGCGCGGTGTCCTCGACGGTGCCACGGTCTCTCGCCGGATCACCGATATGCCGCCCCGGTTGCGCCGGATCACCGTCATGGACACAGGCGACAGACTGGAACCGATGGGGGTGTTCATCGGCACAGGCGGCTGGATGCCACATCCGTCGACCTGGGACAAGATTCGTTGGCGCGCGTGGGAAAGGATGCGCAAACACGCCGATCATCCGGCCGCCGCGCCGTTGCCGACGCTGCCGTGGCTTTTCCACGACCTACGCCACACCTTCGCGCTGCGGCTGCTGCTGTTCCTGATGCGCAAAGCCGTCGCCGACGCCGCCGATCTGCCGATGACCACGCTGACCGACCACATCGCCCGCAACCCGCTTCTGGAGGTGCAACGCAGGCTCGGCCACGCGAACCCGGCCAGCACCTACATCTACCTGCGTTACCTGACCGACCCGATGGCCGAGGTCGACGAAGCGTTCCGCGAGTGGACCGACCGCGATGCCAGCTACGCCGAGATCGGGCAGACCCTCTTCACCGCCGTGGGAGTCGCCGATGCCCCGCAAAGGTGAATACCGGCGCAGCGACCGGGCCGTCGAACAGCTACAGTCGCCACGGCGCATCGGGATTCGCGAGGTGTCCGGCTGGCAGCACGGTCAGGGACACCGGACAATCCGACTCGACCCCGCGCAGTTCAGCTGCTCGCTGTTGGCCAGCGAGCTAGTGGTTCGTCACGCAACCTTGGTCGGGTAATGCGTCCAGGTCCGGATCGGCGAGTCGGTGGCGAACCCGGTCTTGGGCCGGGCACGAGCGTTGCGCCAACGGACATACGCCTCGATCGCGGCGTTCTGCTCGGCGTGGCTGCGGTGGTCGGTCCCGTTGAGCGCGAAGTAGCGCAGCGCGGCGAACTCGGCCTCGATCCAGTTCAACCACGACCCGTAGGTCGGCAGGAACACCAACTCCACCTGATTGTCGGCGCACCACGTGCGAACCTTCGGGTGGCGATGCGGGGAGAAGTTGTCCGCGATGACGTACAACTTCTCCCCAGGCCAGCGGGCGCGGAGGACCTTGAGCAGGTTGAGGAACTCGAGGTGACGTTTACGGTCTCGGATCCGGTAGAAGATCTTGCCGGTGGCCAGATCCAAGGCGGCGAGCATGTGCTTCACACCGTTGTAGCGGTTGTAGGTGGCCCGCTGTCGCATCGGTCTGGTCGCAGACCGCCAGGCTTTTCCCTTGCGGGGCTGCAGGTTCAGCGGCCCGAACTCATCCACGCAGACCACGCGGCCGTCGTCGGGTGGCTGGTCGTAGAGGCCCAGGATGCGGTGCATCTTGACGATGAACTCCGGATCCGTCGATGCCTTCCACGTGGTGGTCGTCTGCCAGCTGACGCCGCCGGCGCGCAGGATCCGACGCAGGGTCTCCGTGGAAATGGCCACCACAGTGCCGCGGTCGAGCAGATGCTGGCGCAGCTTGGAAAGTGACCAGGTCGCGAACGCGGTGATGCCCCAGTCAGCGGGGGACGTCCGGGCGATCAGACAGATCCGCTCGCGGATCTGCTCACCGATCGTCTTCGGTCGTCCCCCGTTCCATTTTGGGTCCAGCGCGTCGAACCCCCGCTCGTTGAACGCGTGGATCACATCGCGTACATAGTCGGGGCTGACCTGCAGCAACGAGGTGATGTCTCGCACGGCCTGGCCCTGGCCGGACATCAGGACCACGATCGCCCGCCGCATCTTGACCGGGTCCTTCGCGGTCCTGGTCACCCGTTGCAGTTTGCGGCCTTCCTCCATCGACAGCGTCCGGACGAACACTTCGGGTCGACGAGCCACAACCACCTCCCACAGTCAGCCTGCGGGACCAGCCTCGCCTACCCCTGGCGAAGATCAATTATCGGGTCAACGATCCGAGACGAGCCACTAGCCGACGAATGGGTGGAGCTGTCGGCCGCAGCCGAGCTGGCGATGGGCACGGTCCATTGCTATCGCCACGCGGTCGTCGAGTTCTGCACTTTCGTCGACCAGACCACCCCGGCTGCGGCCACCGCGACGCTGGAGCACGCCGAGCCCGATCTGCTGCACGTCATCCTGGAGTGGGTGCGCGGCCTGCCCTCCCGCTACCCCGCCGGATCGCAGCAACCGGCCGGACTGGCGTCCCGGGTGCGCAACCTAATCATTCATCGGTCCCAGCACCCGGATCGACCCGTGACAGCGCTGCTGAACGGGTGGCTCACCGGGGCGATCGGCCTGCGCAAGGGCGTCACCCAAGAGGTCGACGAGTTCACCCGAGCCGACAAACGAGCCCTCATCCGCGCGGCCTGGGACGACCTCCGAGCGCTGGAGCAGCGCCTCGACCGCGGCGGCGAACTGCTCGCGGCCGGAGCCGACCCCCGCGCCGACATCGACGGCTGGACATCGCCGTCCAACCTGTTGTGGGCGATCGACCACGGCGTCGAGACCCGCGAGATCCTGGACCATCTTCCACCGCCGGACCACTGGCCGCCCGCGCTGGTCGGACTGCTGCCACCGACCGCGGCCAGCGCGACGATGCGCCGCCGCGCGCTGCTTCGAGCGCTGGCCGGGATGCTCTATCCACACAACCTGGACCTACACGCCCTCCGAGTTTTGCTGGTCGCCGCCACCGGCCACACCTCGGAGGAGGTGACCGGGCTGGCCGAGGCGGACGTCGAGTTCACCGCACACGGCGTCCAGCTGACCTTCACCAAACTCCGCGCCCACGCCGTCCGCCGCCGCGCCTACGGCACTGCCCCGGCCCCGCAGACGACCTCGGTCCCTCATCTGAGCAGGCCGCGCCTGGACGCCGCCGACATCGTGCGCCGGTTGATGGCGGTCACCGAGCGCCTGCGCCGCCGCAGCGGCCTGCCCTCGCCGCCGTTGTTCCTGCGGGCCGTCGTGCACGTCTACGACCTGACCATCCGACCGTTCAACGGCGACATGAAGGGCGCCAGCCTCAAGTCATGGCTTGATCGCGTGGGGCTGACGCTGGACGGCCCGGCCGACATACGACGGCTGCGCAAGTCCGGCAAAGTCGAGAAGGCCCTGGCCTATCGAGGCCGCGTCAACGACATCACGGACGACCATTCGGTTGAGGTGTTCCGCGGCCACTACGCCCACGGCACCACCCTGCACGTCATCGCCGGCCATGTCATCACCACGGCCCAACAACGCTGGTTCGCCGAAGCGACCACCGGCCCCATGGTGCTGACCAGCGACGGCGAAGCCGAACTCGACCACCCGCAGGCCTCGTCGATGGTCGGGCTGTCCACCGAGCAGATCGGACGGTTGCGCGACGGCGCGATGGACATGGGCGTCAGCAGTTGCCGCGACCCACTCGACTCGCCGTTCGGCAGACCAGGACAACCATGCCCGGTTGCGCCCCTGCGCTGCCTGGAATGCCGCCACGCGGTCGTGCTGCCGTCGAACCTGCCGCAACTGCTGCTCCTAGCCGACCACCTCGACGCGCTGCGACGCCGACTCACACCCCAGCACTTCCACACCCTCTGGGGCCAGAGCCACGCCAACCTCACCGCCGTCCTGCAGGACCGCACCGACGCCGAGATCGCGTTGGCCCGCACACAGATCGCCAACGGCGAGGAAACCCTGCACATTCCGTTGTCCGCCCGAGCGGAGTTCGACCGATGAACACACGCCTTCCACTGCAGATGCCGCGCTCGGTGTTCGCCGACGACGAACCGGTGGTGCAGACGCATCCGATGCTGCCCGACGCGAGCCCACCCCGTTTCAGGGCCACCGGCATCTGGGACCTCAACAGCGTCGTCGAGCGGCCCGTCAACCAGCCAACGACGAACTACCGCATCTCCTTCGCCGGGTTGAACCCCGCCTGGAACCTGCGAGCGCGGGAACTGGCGATGACCTGGCTCAACCCACGCCACCCCGCAGTGCTCGCCGCCGGCCTCCACCTCAAGCCTGATCCCCGCGAGCCGCGGACAGTCACCTCGCGCGTCGGCATCCTGCGCGCCCTGGCCAAATGGGCAGCCGAACAGGACCTGCCCGACGACCTGTCCGCTTGGGAACGTGACGACTTCCACCGCTATATCCGCTCGCGCGCTGAGACTCGGGCGATCGGGAGCGTCAACGAGCACATCGTCGTCGTCAAGACCCTGCACCAGTTCAGCCCGGTGCTCACCGACGGCGGTATCACCACCGACCCCTGGCCCGGCCAACCGGCAAGCCGGGTGCTCGGGCTGCGCGACACCGGCGAGCTGTCGACGCCTGTCATCCCGCCGGAGACCTGGTTCCCGCTGATCCGGGCAGCCTGGACCTACATCGGCACCTTCGGGCCGGACATCCTGCGGGCACGCGTGATCTGGCAGGGACTGCGGAACTCCGCCCGGCGTCTTGGCGTCGACGCGGACGCCGCGCTGGCCACCTGGCTAAGCGACCCCGACCACCGGATCCCGATCCACAGCGACCTCGCCGGGCCGCTGAACGGGCAGGTCAACTGGTCGCTGCTCGCAGCATTCATCGGCGCGGAGAAGGGGGACTTTACCGACCAATCCGCAGCCGGACGCCGGCGTCGCGACCTTGTTCACGCGCACGTCGCCCACGGGCAGACCCAAACCGGCGTCATCTGCGACCTGCGCCAAGTGCCACGGCCCGACGGCACAATCGGCCCCTGGCACCCCGACCTGCAACCCCGGCAGATGTGGTTGGAATGCACCGCATTGCGCAACGCCTGCTACATCTTCGTCGCCGCGCTGTCGATGATGCGCGACAGCGAGAAACGGGCGAAGTTGCATCTGATGAAGCATTCGGCACGCTCGAATACTGGCGAAGCCGCAGCTCAGGGCGCTGTGTGGAGACAGCTTGCCGCTTGATCGACGGATCTGCCAGGGCCTCTTGCGCTCGAGCCTCCTCGACTCAACAATGTTGCATCTGATGTAACGGAGGTTGGAGTGGGTCGAGCGGCTGATCTGCCGGGTGCTGCGCATCTGGTGCTGGCGGGCAACGTCGTGCACCTTGACCCGGCGCCGGTGGTGTTCAAGGGGATGCTGGAGGGCTGGAGCCGGCAGCAGCGGACGCGGTTTCTGAAGTGGGAAGGGACGATCAAGCCTCGGTTGTCACTGGTCCGCCGGTTCGCCGAGTTCACCAACCAGTACCCGTGGGAGTGGGAGCCCGCCGAGGTCGAGGCGTTCTTCGACCATCTTCGGTCGAAGAATCCGAACCTCACGGTCTCGACGGGGCGGCAGTACCAAAACGGTCTGCGGATGTTCATGGACTTCATCACCGACGCTCGTTACGGATGGCTCGCCACCTGCCTTGAGCAGTTCGGCAGGGTTCCGGCGCAAATCCTGCACGAGTGGAACTCAGTCAGCCACGTGGCCGAATTCGAGGGACAGCCCGGTCGTCGTCCGCTGACCTACGAGGAGGTCCAATCGCTGTTTGACGCGGCGGACGCCCGGGTGGACGACAAACGTGCCCGTGGCCGCAAGGGCGCGTTGACCGCGATGCGGGATTCCGCGCTGCTTAAGGCTTTCTACGCCTTCGGCCTACGTCGCCAGGAGATGGTCGGCCTGGACCTGGCGGATCTGCGACACAACCCCAAGACCCCGGACTTCGGTCAGTACGGCGCGCTGTTCGTCAGGTTCGGCAAGTCGTCCAACGGCAGCCCGCCCAAGCGCCGCACCGTGTTCACCGTCCCGGAGATGGACTGGATCGTCGACGTTCTCGACCACTACGTCACAGAGGTCCGTCCACGGTTCGACGTCGGTCAGCACCCGGCGTTCTGGGTGACCGAACGGCGCGGCCGGTTGTCCAAGCGCGGCGCCAACGAGGCGTTCGAGACCGCCCGCCAGGCCGCCGGGCTGCCCGAGGAGCTCGACCTGCACAGCCTCCGCCACTCCATGATCACGCACCTCGTGGAGTTCGATTACCCCGAGAGATTCGTTCAAGATCAGGCAGGCCACAAGGTAGCCGCCACGACAGCGATCTACACGGGTGTGTCGGATGAGTACCGCAACCGGCTGCTGAAGAGCAAGCTCACCGCCCGCCATGCCGAACTCTGGGAGAAGCCGTGATCAAGAAGATGGGGATCCGCTGGAACCTGCGCAAGCTCATGGCTGCCCGCGACATGTTCCAGACCACCGATCTGGGGCCTCCGCTTGCCGAGCGAGGCATCCACTTGTCCCGTGAGCAGGTGTTCCGGCTGGTCACTCAACCGCCGCAACGCTTGTCGATGGACACCCTCGCCGCGCTCTGCGACATCCTTGCCTGCACCCCGAACGACCTCATCGAGGTCGAGACCGTCAACGCCGAGGTCCGCAAGACCGCCGGCGAGACGACAGCCCCGGCGCCGGCGGTGCGCCGCACCTCGATCCGGAAACCCAAAGGGCTATGACCGCACCCTCCACCGCAGCTCGGCTCGCCCGCCAAGCGGAACGGCTGGACACCGCGATAACGGCTGCGACCGCCCAGGTGACCAGCGCCCTTCCAGAGGTGAGCGCCGACGAAGCCAGGGCGGCGCTAGAGGTCGTGGTGCCACTCACGATGAAGGGCCAGGGTCCAGCCCGGTTCCTGGAGGAACTGGCCGCGCATATGGCCGAGAAACCCGAGGCCCTCACCTCGGGTGACCCCCGCTGCTCCCTGGTGCTCATCCGCCTGACCCATGTCCTGCACGACGCCGGGCGGCCCGTCGTCCGGCCTGGCTGCGCACGCTGCGGAAAGATCCACCTCGACCTTCGACACGGTCGACCCGAGGGCCGGATCTGCGGGACCTGCTATGCGCGTGAGCGCAAGGCCACGTGCGGACGCTGCGGCGCCACTGAGACAAAGATCGTGGCCAGGAGGCCTGAGGGCGGTATCTGCAATCGGTGCTACCGCGCCGACCCCGAGGTCGTCGAAGAATGCGCCGAGTGCGGCTCACACCGTTGCCCGGCTGTCCGTCTCCCCGACGGCCGCGCGCTTTGCCAGTCCTGTTGGAAGAGCCGACGGCCCATGCACACATGTGTGTCCTGCGGGAAGACTGCTGCCGCAGCACTCATCGACGAGCAGGGCGCCTACTGCCACTTGTGCTACACCCGGCATCGGCGTCCGCGACGGACCTGCGGCCGTTGCGGCCGCCCCGGCAAGATCGCCCGCAACGCTCACGGCGATCAGCCCGACCTCTGCGACAGCTGCTACCGAGGACCGGTACGGACCTGCTCACGTTGCGGACGGGTACGGCCTTGTCAACGGATCACCTCCGGCGAGCCGATCTGCCACACCTGCTACGCCCGCGATGAGCGTCCCCGCGTGACCTGCACTCGCTGCGAGCGCGACAAGCCCGTCATGACCTACTGGCCGATCGGGCCGGTCTGTCAGAGCTGCTACACCGCCATCGTCCGGTCCCCAGCCGAGTGCGCCCGCTGCCATGAGCCCCACCCGCTCATCGCCCGGGACGCCAGCGGAGCCGGGCTCTGCGGTCCCTGCGCAGGGCATGACGTCGACTACACCTGCCGGCAGTGCGGACGGTCAGGGAATCCTTACGGGCACGGGCGTTGCGCCCACTGCGTCCTCGCCGACAAGGTCAACGACCTGCTCGCCGGTCCGGACGGGACCATCCCAGCTCAACTCCAGCCGCTCGCGGACGGCCTCACCAGTACTCATGCGCCGTTCAAGGCTATCCAGTGGGTTCACGAGCATCCGAACGCCCAACTGCTGGCCGCGTTCGTCACCGAAGGCCGCCCGATCAGTCACGACCTCCTGGACGAGTTGCCGCCCGGTGCTGCTCTTCAGCATCTCCGGCAGATGATGGTGCAGACCGGGGTGCTCCCCGAACGACACGAGGATCTCGAACGTGTTCCGGCCTGGTTGGAGCACCACCTGGTCAATAAACCGGTCGAACACGCCAACCTCGTCCGTCCGTTCCTGCACTGGCACCTGCTGCGCCGAGCCCGAAGCCGGGCGGGCAAACGCACTTTCCCCACCACCGTCGGCCGTGACCTGCGCCGTCGGATCCTGGTCGCCCTCGACCTCCTGGCCTGGATCAGCGCCCAGAAAACCACCTTGGAAGAGCTCCGCCAGGACGACCTCGACCGATGGCTTGACGAGGAGAACACCCAGCGCCGCAACCGGGTCCGCTACTTCCTCGGCTGGACAGCTGACCGCGGCCTCAGCCGCCGGCTCACCGTTCCCTCCATCCCGCGGCAGGAACCTGCCGACCTACTCGACGACGACGAACGCTGGCGACTCGTGCAACGCTGCCTGACCGACGAGACCCTTCCCATCGAGGTCCGGGCAGCCGGAGCGCTCATCATCCTGTTCGCCCTCCAAGCCCAGCGGATCCGGCACCTCACCGCAGACCAGCTCACCGAGAAGGGAGACGACACCTACCTGACGGCGGGCCGTCACCCGATCCTGCTGCCGCCGCGCCTCGGCGCTTTGCTCCGTGGCCTGGTCTCCCGGCCGCCAACCCCGCTCATGATCCCCCACGGCCCGAACACACCCAGGTGGCTGTTCCCCGGCCGCGTTCCCGGCCAACCCATCGACGGGCACAGCCTCACCAACCTGCTCAACCGACATGGCATCAGCGCGCGGCCAGCCCGCAACGGCGCGCTCGCCGCGCTCGCCGCCGACCTCCCGGCCGCTATCCTCGCCGACCTCCTCGGCCTCCACGTCAACACCGCAGTCCGCTGGGTCACCTACGCCCGCCGAGACTGGGCCGACTACCTCGTCCTCCGGGCCGCCGACCAGAAGGAGAACGCCAAGAAGCAGGGGAATAGTGCACGGCCGGAATAACACCCCTCCACCAGTAATCCGGGCCATCACCCGCAACAGCATCGTCGAGCACTACGGCGCGCCCGCAGTCGTGTCCACCAAGCGCAAACGGGACCCTGACCGGCCTACCGAACGCTGGTGGATCATCGAGCCGGTCGCTCAGGCCATCTTCACCGCAACGCAACTGTCCGAACATCCCGACCTAGCGTTCGCCGGCGTCCGCGGCACCGGCAACACCGCCGACGCGTTCGCCAGCGCCGGGGCGATCGAAGCGTTCATCGCGCGGGTCAACACCCACCGCCACCACACCGGACTGGAGCCGATCCCCACTGACCGAGTGACCCCGCACATGTTTCGCAGGACCATGGCGATGCTCACCCGCGACTATCCCGGCTCCGAGATCGCCCTGGGCATGCAGTTGAAGCACGCCGCGACCCGAGCCCTGGCCAAGAGGTCGACCCAGGGCTACGCGGCCAGCGCTCCAGCCTGGGCCGCATACTTCGACGTCGCCCTCGCTGACGCGCGATTCGAGAAGCTGCGCGACCTCTACGACGCCCATCGGCGCGGCGACACCATCGGATACGGTCCTGGCTCAGACCAACTCCGCGGGGCCTTCGACGCGGTCACCGCCACCGCCCAGGCTCAACACGGCGACGCCCGCGTCGAATACGACCTGCTACGGAAAGCCCGGATCGCCGTCCGGTTCGGCGCCGTGAACCACTGCACCCTCGACGAGTCCAACCCAGTCGACGCGAAGTGCCTGGAGAACACCGTCGTGCCACCAGGGCACCGCGGTCCCCTCGTCGACCGATGCCAGCCCGCGCGCTGCCCCAACAGCGTCATCGCCCCCGAGCACCTCGTCGTCTGGCGCACCGAGGAACGCAGCCTGCTCACCATCCTTGAGACCCCAAAACTCGCCCCCATCAGGCGCGCGCAGCTGCAGCGGGAACTCGACGACGTCCGCGTCGTGATCAGGAGGACGACACCGTGACCACGACCCACGACGAAGTCTCGCCGCAGGCGGCCAGCGCTCTGCGCGAGGCCATGAACCGGCTCCTCATCGGCCAATCCCGTCACACCAACGGCCAGCTGACCAAAGCCAACCTCGGCCGAGAGGCACGCCTGAGCCACGCCACGGTCCACCGGGCCAAGACCATCCTCAAAGAGTGGGACGAGGCTGTCGCGGCCTGCGGCGGAACCACCGCCCAACAACTGCGCCACGACGGCGAGACCGCAGACCTGCGGGCCCGCCTGGCGACAAAGACCCAGGAATGCCGGGAACTTCACCGGCAGCTCGAAGCCGCGGCAACGGTAATCGCCACCTTGCACCACGAGAACACCGCGCTCCGAGCCCTGCTCAACCGACAGGGAACCGTCGTCCCGCTTGGGATTCGCCATGCGACGGCCGAGCTGGAGCCGGTCCCATGAGCCATCTGACCTTGGACCGAGCCAGACGCAGCGAGATGTCAGTCATTGGCGCTCAGGGGCGCGGACCGCGTCGGTTCCACACCGAACTTCTCGATCATGAAACGCCAGAAGAGCGGCACTGCCTCATCACTGGTTCGGAAGATCCGATCATCGTGGCCAGTGATCGAACGGTGCTCGATGAAAACACCGCCTGCGCCCACATAGCCGGACGAAGGCGACCGGACGATGACGACCTCGATCGGCGGAGCCTCTGGGACTGGGCGAGCTGTGACCACCAGATCATGCATCGAGGTAAGTCCCGCCAGTCGCTGCTCGCCCCCGCACGCCAGAACGCTGTCGACGATGTCCGCCATATGGCGGAACTCAGGGTGTTCGGCAGCCATCGCATGAAACCGGGAGGCGATCTCACCCCACGCGACCTCATCGAAGCGGTAAGCCCACGCTCGCGAGTTCATGCGCATGCAACCAGTGTCTCAACGTCCAGGCGGCCCTGTCGCGCCAGATTCACGCTGGCCACAGATCCACCCGCTCGCCATCACCGCCGACTTGTCAGGCCACGAGTGTCTGGGGACCTGCGTCGGAGACTGCGTCTTGCCATGCGTCGCGGGCTGCAACCACCCAGCGGCCTATCTCGCGACCCCAGACGTCTCATGAGACACCGAATTCTGGGGAACGGCGGTGGCGCGGAACTGGTGCAGGTAGCGGCGTACGAGGTTCTGGCCGCCGCAGTAGCCGAGTGCGGTGATCTCGGTGAACAGGGCGGTGGCTTTGGTGCGGCCCTCGTTCCAGCGTTGGTGCAGGTAGGGCTTGAACGGCTCCAGGATGCTGGTCCGGCGCCCAGTTCCGTTGCGGTTTAACAACTCCTCGACGGTGTCGGCGCGGGCGAAGCGGCGTACTGTACCGCGCGCGAGACCGAGTTGTCGGCAGATCGCTGTGATCGCCACGCCTTGAGCCAGTAGCGCGTGCACGGCCACGTGCCGTTCGCGCGCTCGAAGCGCCCATCGATCCGTCCGGTCCGCCGGTGCAACGGGTGTCGCCGGCCGCGGCTGCTCGTCTGGATCGGGCTGGCCGTCGCCAACAGCCTCGCCTTCGGCGTTGCTGTCGGTCCGGATGGCCAGAGCAGCGGTCACGCAGTCCTGATGCCGGGCCACGGTGCGTTCGACCGCCTCGGCCAGGTTGTGCCAGACGTGCCAGCGATCGGCGACCTGGACCGCGTCCGGTGCGCCGTCGCGGGCGCCGTCGGCGTAGGCGCCAGCACGGTCTCGGCAGATGATCTGCACGCCGGGATGGGTACGCAGCCACTCGGTCAGCGTCTGGGCGGTGCGGTCGGTGAGCACGTCGACCGGGCGGTGGGACTCGAGGTCGACCAGGAGCGTGCCGTAGTGGTGACCGCGACGTAGGGCGAAGTCGTCCACGCCGAGGATCCTGGGGGTGGGCTGTTGCGGGTCGGACAGGCCGCGCAGGATGTGCAGCAGCGTCATCCGGCTGACCGAGGCCGCCAGGTGCTGAGTCAGTCGCGCACCGGCACGGCCACCCAGCGCCAACGCGACCGCGGCCAGCACCCGCTCCAGGATCGTGGTGCGTCGAGCGTGTCGACGTGCCAGCTCGGGCACCTGTTCGGCGAACGTGGTCTTGGCGCACTCGGCGTTGTCGCAGAACAACCGCCGGACCCGCAGCCGAATCAGTACTTCCCGGCCTGCCGTGGCGGTGTCGGATAGGTGGCGGTCGTAGCGGCTGCGCACTCGGCCCGATGCCGTCCCGCAGCCTGGGCAGGGAGCCGGTGCCTCGCTCGTGCGTGCCTGGATCCGCACCACACAGCCAGCCGCTCGTACTGCCTCGATCCGCACGCAGGTCAGATGCGGCCAGAGGACCCGAACCAGATCACGATCAACGCACTTCGCTCATGGTCGACTATCCGGCGACCGGCTCGACACCGGGGGCCAGATCCAGCTCGAGTGAGAGTCTTGCGGCCCACGCTGTGGGCAGGAAGGCTCGATGACGATGAGTACCAGGAAGCGGCACACCCCCGAGCAGGTCGTGCGGAAGCTGGCCCAGGCCGACCGGCTGCTGGGCGAGGGCAAGGACATCGCGGATGTCTGCCGGGAGTTGCAGGTCAGCGAGCCGACCTACTACCGGTGGCGTAACCAGTTCGGCGGTCTGAAGGCCGATGACGCCAAGCGGTTGAAGGACCTGGAACGAGAGAACGCCACCCTCAAGCGGCTGTTGGCCGACGCGGAACTGGAGAAGGCGGCGCTCAAGGAGATCGCCAAGGGAAACTTCTAAGCCCGGACCGCCGGCGGGCGGCCGTGCACCACCTGATGCGGGCGCTCGGGGTGAGTGAACGGTTCGCCTGCCGGGTGACCGGGCAGAACAGGGGCACCCACCGGCGGGCGCCGGTGACCCAGACCCCGGCAGATCCGGACGCGGCGTTGCGGGCCTGGCTGCGGGACTACGCGAAGGCGCATCCGCGATGGGGGTTCCGGCGGGCCTACCACGACGCCCGTGGCGAGGGCTGGACGGTCAACCACAAGAAGGTCCAGCGGTTGTGGCGCGAGGAGGGCTTACGGGTGCCCCAGCGGCGTCGCCGCAAGCGTCTGGGCACCTCGACCGCGAAAGACACTCCGAAGGCGGACGCGCCGAATCGCGTGTGGGCGGTCGACTTCCAGTTCGATGCCACCACCGATGGCAAACCCGTCAAGATTGTGTCCATTGTGGATGAGCACACCCGGGAATGTCTGGGCGGTCTGGTCGAACGCTCGATCACCGCGGAACGCCTGATCGATGAGCTGGACCGCATCGCTGGCGATCGGGGCTACCCGGCGGTGCTGCGCAGTGACAACGGTCCCGAGCTGGCCTGCGCGGCGATGAGCGACTGGGCCGGTGAGCGTGTCGGGTTGGCGTTCATCCCGCCGGGCCAGCCGTGGCGCAACGGCTATGTCGAGTCGTTCAACGGCCGGCTCCGTGACGAATGCTTGAACATCAACCTGTTCTGGTCGCTGATCCAGGCCCGGGTCGTGATCAGCGACTGGAAGGACGAGTACAACCACCATCGCAGGCACTCCGCGCTGGGCTATCAGACCCCGGCCGGCTACGCTGCGGCCTGCATCCACCGATAACCGACTCTCACAGACGGTGGGCCACTTCACGGGGTCCCGTCAACCGCCATGACGGCGTCGCATCAGATGGCCGAACTTGCGTTCCACTGTGGGGCGGGTGGCCCGGTAGTCGGCTTTCCAGGCGGGATCGGCCTGTCGGGCGCGGCCGGCGGCCAACTCGGCTTCGTAGTGGCCGATGGTGATGGTGCGGCCGGCCTTGGCGGTGGTGCATCCGGTGGCTAGCGGGCAGGTGGCGCAGGCGGTGCCGAACTCGGCGATCCCCAGCGTGGCGCTCGTGGCCGAGGGCGCGGATGGTGGCGGTGATCCCAGCCGGGCAGGTCACAGTCTGCGCGTCAAGATCGATAGCGAAGCGGTCTTTGGGGAAGTGCCCCTTGATCCGTGCCGACGGTTACACCTTGAGTCCGTTGTGGATGGACGCATTATCCAGCCGTGCCAGCAATTCGCCCGCGCCGTAGGCGGCATCACCGTAAACCGCGATCTGTTGGTCGGCTTCGGCTTCGGCTTCGGCTTCGGCTTCGGCTTCGGCTTCGGCTTCGGCTTCGGCTTCGGCTTCGGCTTCGGCTTCGGACGGCAGGATGTCGCTCAACAGCCCTTCGGCAACCTCGGCATCCCCGCTGTTGCCCGCGGTGACCCCGGTAGCAGTGATGATCTCCGAATCAGGATCGACGGCGAGATGCCCCTTGTAGCCGTCGAACCCCCGCGCGGAGGTCTTGTGCCCGTGCCGGGCGTCGGTGTCCACCGTGGAAATCACCCGGTCGGCGGCGACCTTGCGGACGATCCGCACGACCCCGTCCCCGCCCTCGACGAGGTCCTGACCGACCACGCACGCCAGCAACGCGACAGCTTGACCGACCCGCTCAGCCAGCCTGCGACCCTGGCTCTCATGACACGGTTCCAATTGCTGTCCGACGAGCAGTGGGCGTTGATCGAGGACCTGTTACCGGTGTGGACGCTGATCGCCTGCCTCAAGCTGTTCAGGTGAGGTGCGATCGCTCCGGTTCGCGGAGTCGGCGGGCTCCGCGAACCGGAGCGGACTGGCATCCGGATCAGGCCGTCGCCTGCTTCTTCTGCTTCTCCTGGTCACGGTCCTTGTCCATGTTCTCCGCGATCTTCATCTTCATCTGCCGCGGCAGGTTGTTGACCAGGCGCATCCCGGTCCGGCCGATCATTGCCACGATTGGCCCGATGACCGGCTTGTACACGGCGTCGTCACCGGTGCCCGCCGACCGCGACTTGATGACGGCGTCGAAGCCGTACTCGACCATCTGTGTCTCGTAGTCGTGGATCGCGTCCAGCAACGTCATGCCGCCTTCCCTGGCCTTGACCAGGTTCTCGCACAGCAGCCGTGCGTCGCGCAGCGCCGTGTTGGCGCCGATGCCGCGGCCCGGAGTCATGGTGTGGATGGCGTCGCCGAGGAGCGTGATGGTGGTGGTCTTCCACTGGGGGATCGGCTCGGAGGTGCGGATGTTGATCGGGAAGATCGTGGAGGTGTCGCCCAGCAAGAACAGCTTGCGCAGGTTGGGGTGCCAGCGTGTGGTGCGCTCGATGACCAACTCACGCAGCTGTGGCCCCTTCAAGCCCATCAGGTCCGCCGGCATCTTGTGTTGTGCGCTGCCGAAGGACCACATGATGTAGTCGCGGGTGTTGTCGTAGAGCAGGCCCGGCCAGCTCTCGATCAGTTCGGAGTTGGTGCCGCCGATGGTGTCCTTCGGCTTGCCGTCCTGGCCCCACGGGAACTCCATGACGTGGATGATGGTGCTGTACCCACCGGGTCCGCTGACGATGGAAATACCGTTGAACACCTTGTCCGGCAGAAGTTTCCTGGTCTCTTCGGTCAACGGTGTCTTGCCGACCAGACCGATCAGTTTGGCGTCCACGAGCTTGGCGTCGGGGAGGTACTGCCCGCGGACGCGGGAGTTGGAACCGTCCGCGGCGACCAGCACGTCGCCGGTGGCCGAGGTGCCGTCGTCGAAGAAGGCGGTGACCGTGCCGTCAGGCCGCTGTTCGTAGTGGGTGAAGGTCTTGTCGAACTGCACGACGTCCTCGAGTCCGGTCAGCAGCACCTGCCGCAGCGTCATGCGGCTGACCGACCTGTCCTGCGCGATCGGGTCGGGCTCCGGCGGCTGCTGCCCCTCGGTCAGTTCGGGGCCGAACACCAACAGTTCCCTAAGTTGTTCGCTCCACATGCCGAAGTAGAAGGGTTTCCTGGCGCAGGTCGCGACGAAGACGTCCCAGAGTTCCGGTGGCAGGCACGCGTGCAGTGCGCGGCTGCCGTCAGGCGAGATGCCGACGCGGTAGCCCTGCAGGCCGTCGCGCCGAGTACGGTCACGTTCGGAGACCGTGACCTTGACCCCGGCCTGTTTGAGTCCTTGCGCGAGGCACAGTCCGCCAGTGCCCGCCCCGATGATGATCACGTGTGGCGAAGTGGACATGGTGATGACCCCCATGTGATGTCGTTGAGTGTGTCTCCCGTGCGGGGGAATGCCCTGACCTGCCTCTGGTCAGCGCGAACGGATCACCGCTGACCCGGCGGAAATGAGATGCGGTCTAAGCCGTGCGCGCCTTCCTGACCCTCCTCGTGCGCGTGCTCGCCGCGCTCGGTTCGGCCATGTCCGGGTGCCCGCTGGTCCCGTCCACGCCGTCGGGCGTGGACGGGACCGGTCCGGTCAGTCCTCGGTCGTGCGACCGGCGCCGCGGAACTCCGCCTCCGCCATTGCCATCTTCCGCTTGACGAAGGTCATCTGGTTCATCGCCCGCATGCTGGTCCGCATCATGCCGCGAACCAGCATGCCCTGCAGGCCGCTTTTGTGGTTGGCCGAGTGGCCGTCCATGCTCTGCCGGGACTTGATCACGGCCTCGAAGCCGTACTTGACCATCTTTGTCTCGTAGTCGCGCACGGCGTCGAGCAGGCTGGTCCTGCCCTCCTGTGCGGCCACCAGGTTCTTGCACAGCAGCGCCGCGTCACGCAGTGCCGTGTTGGCTCCGACGCCGCGGCCGGGCGTCATCGTGTGGATGGCGTCACCGATCAGCGTGACGTTGGTGGTCTTCCACTGTGGGATCGGCTCGGAAGTGCGGATCTTGAGCGGGAAGCAGCTGTTTGAGTCGCCGAGCGCGAACAGTTGGCGCAGGTTCGGGTGCCAGTCGGCGGTGAGTTCCTGTACCAGTCGCTGCGCCTGTGCGCCCTTGCGCTGCATGGTGTCCTCCGGCAGCCAGTGGTCGGCTGCGGCGAAGCCCCACATGATGTAGTCGCGGGAGTTGGCGTAGAGCAGGCCGGGCCACTGCCTGATCAGTTCGGTCTCGGTGCGGCCGATGCCGTCCTTGAGCTCGCCGTGGGTGTCCCACGGAAACCGCATCACGTGCAGGATGCACATGAAGCCCTTCTTGCCCTGAACCATCGACACGCCGTCAATGACCTGCCTGGGCAGCAACTTGCGGGTCTGGTCGGTCAGCAGCGTCTTGCCCGTGATGCCGATCAGACCAGTGTCCACCAGCTTGGCCTGCGGCAGGTACTGCGTGCGGACCTTCGAGTTGGTGCCGTCGGCCGCGACGAGCACGTCACCGGTCACCGAGGTGCTGTCCTCGAAGAAGGCGGTGACCTTACCGTCGGGGCGCTGCTCGTAGTGCGTGAACCGCTTCTCGAAGTGCACGACGTCGTCGAGGCCGGTCAACAGCACCTGCCGCAGCGTCATCCGGCTGACCGACTCGTCCAGGTCGAGCTCGTCGAAGTTCGGCGGCTCCTTGAAGATCTCCGGCCCGGAGGAGAACAGTTCCGACAGTTGCTCGGTGTACTGGTTGAAGTAGACCGGCCGCTTCGCGCAGGTGGCGATGAAGGTGTCGTAGAGCTGTTCGGACAGGCAGGCGCGCAGCGCGCGCTTGCCGTCCGGGTCGATGCCGACGCGGTAGCCCTGCAGGCCGTCGCTGCGGGTCTGGTCGCGTTCGTAGACCGCGACGCTGACGCCCGCGCGCTTGAGCCCCTGCGCAAGGCATAGACCGCCGGTTCCGCCCCCGATGACGAGGACCTGCAACGGTGCGGTGGACATGGTGTTACCCCCAAATGAGCAGGAAGGTGTGTCGGTTCTACTCGGCCGACTCCGGGGCGCTCGCCTGCTCGGCGAACGAACGCAACTGCTCCTCGGTCCAGGTGATCACTCCGGCGCGCAGGTCCTCGATGATCGACGTGACCCACGTCAGTTCGACGTCGGTCGTCGCCCGGAGGAACTCCATCTCCAGCATGAACAGCCGTGGCAGGTCGTCTTCGGCGCCTAGCTCCTTGTCGATACGCGCCAACTCGGTCTCGAGCGATCCGCGGCGCTTCTCCAGTTGGCTGAGCACCTCGTGCGGCGAGAGCATCGGGATGAACGCGATCGCTGCCGGAAACTCCGGGAAGTCCCTCGTGGGAGTTGCCAGTGCGTCGAGCATCCACTGCCGCCACGTGACGCGGCCCTGTTGGGTCAGCGAGTAGGTGGTCCGCTCCGGTCGCGCCCCTTCCCTCGAGACTTCGTGCACCCCGATTAGCCCCGACCTGCGGAGGCGGTCAATCGTCCGGTACAGGCTGGCCCGCTGGCCGACGTTGACGACCTGATCCTTGCCACGAGCCTTGATCAGCTGCTGCATCCGGTAGGGGTGCATGGCCGTCTCGCCCTGCTGTTCGGTCTCCGCGAGCAGGGAGAGCACCGCCAAGGCGAGGGTGGAGCGACGATAGGAGCCATCCATAGTCTCCATGCTACTAGTCGCTGAGCGTCTATACAACGCGCGGTGGTGGGACGCCGATTCAAGTGCCCTCCGAGGTGGGCGGGCCACCGTAGCCAGCAGCACTCGGACCACCAGAGGGGGAGCGGTGCACGACGAGATCGCCACGGAACAGGTCGAGCGGCTTATCTCGGCGGCTGGTAGCCGGGAGCTCTCCGCCGCGATCAAGCAGCTCGGCGTCGCGGGCACCGGCTCGGTGGTCGCCGAGGAGCTGGTGTTCCGCTGTGAACCGCCGCGCAACAGGTGCGGCGTACGTATCCAGATCGACCTGGCGCAGCGGGCGTGCCAGGAGCTGCCACAGCCACTGGGGGCGATCCTGTCCCCGCGCGGGGAGGCGACCTTGACCGGGGCACGGCCGGGCGCTCGTGCGGCGGGGGATCTCCGATACTGGGTGGATGCGCATCCGGTGGGTTGTTGTGGTGCTGGTCGTGGTGCTCGCTGGGCTGGTCGGCGGGTACCTGTGGATCCAGTACGGCGGTGTGGTCGTGGCCGAGGGCAGGGTGACAGTCCGCGTCACCCGCGCCTGGGCAGGGGACCCCACCGTGGGAGCCGACTACCTCAGCGGGTCACTGACCGGGCCCCAGTCCTCGGTTCCCTCGCTCCTGCACATCGATCGCCACCAGGCGCCCAGTGGTGTGCGCGAGGGCGAGGTACTGGACTGCGCCTACCTGCAACGCAGCGCTCCCATCGTCGATCGTGTCCGTGAGCCGGTGCTCACCGACTGCCGGCGCGTGACGGGCTAGAACCAGGCGCCCAGGGTGTTGTCCCACACCCAGCCCGCGCCCTGGGCCACCGCCTTGCCCGCCTCGACCACGCCCCCGGCGGTGTTGACCGCGACGTCAGCGACCGCCTCGCCGGAGTTGACGACGAAGCCGCCCACGGTCGTGGCGGCATCGGCCGCCGCGTCACCCCAACGGCCGTCCCCGATGTCGTCGACGGTCCGTTCAACACCGTGGTAGACGTCCGCGCCGGTCTGCGCCACGTCCTTGACGAACGTGCCCGCCGTGGTGCCGACGACCGGGATGCTCGAGGTGGCCTCCGGGGGCAGTGGGCTGTCCTGCCAGTGCTGCTCGGAGACCTGCCCGTAGTTGCCGGTGGCGATGTTGCCGAGGTTGCGCAGCGATTCCGAGCCGGGCTCGTAGTAGCCGGAGTGCGCGTTGCCGGTCCAGGTGCCGTCGACGGCGCCGAACTGGCGGGCACCGAAGGAGCTGTCGTAAGGGCCGCGGGGCGTGCCGTCCTCGGTGAACCAACTGCCCTGGGTGGCCTGCACGACCGGGTCATGCCGCGTAGCTCCGGCCCACACGTGCCCGGCCCCGGCGGTGAGCTGGTCGGCGCTGGAGGCGCCGACACCGGGCGAGCCGACGAAGACGATGTCGTCAGCGGCCAGTCCGTGCATGCCCGCCTTGCCCACCACGGTGCTGCCGTAGCTGTGCCCGATCACGGTCAGGTGCTGGTGGTTGCCCGCCTGCTCGGCGGCGGCCCGGTAGCCGTCCACATCGGCCACCAGGCGGGGCGCGCCCTCATCGGCGTCGTGCGGACTGGACACCTGACTACCGAGCAGTGAGTCCGGCGCGTCGTAGTCCAGGTCCTCGATGACCGCGTTGCCGCTGCCGGCGGCGTCCATCTGGGCCTTGAGGTTGGCCGCGCGGTCCAGGTCGAAGCCGTCCGCGCCGAGGGTGGCCGTGGTCCCCGGCACGCAGACCGCGACGTTCTTCGCGGTGTCGGGGTTGCCGAAGGCCACCGCCATGGTGCCCTGCTTCTGGCCGGGTCCGTCGGGGTCCCAGGCCAGCAGGTACACGCCGTCGCCCTTGCCCCTGCTGTCGGCGTCGGCGAGCCGGTCGGCGGCGTGCAGCGCGTTGTCCAGTCGCCGACCAGCGTCCTGGCGTTCGTTGAGCAGCAGGGACAGCTCGACGTCGTTGGCCTCGCGCAGCTTCTCCTCGTCGTTGGGATTGAGCCCCAACTGCGTGGCCCGCTCAATCACCCGAAGGTTGAGTGCGTCACCGTGTTCCTTGAACCGTTTCGCGTCGACGTCGATGCGGCGGCGGTTGGCGGTGTTGAGTACCTCGGCCGGTAGGCCGCGCAGCCTGCCCAGCTCGTCGAAGTTCGTGGCCAGCAGGGAATCCCGCTGCTGCGCAGTCAGCCCGGCCCACCACCGTGCGACATCCCGCGGGCTGGTGCCCGGCGGCGGCAGGGGCACCGACTGGACCGCGGTCGCCTGCCAGGACGGGGCCTGTCCGGCCTTCTGACCGAACCCCGGTTGGATCGCACGCAGCCTGCCGGTGGCGGAGTCCAGCGCCCGTTCGTACTCCTGCTGAACCTCCTCCAGCTCACGGGTGACCCGCTCGCCCAGTTTCGCGAGCTCGGGCGGCGTGAGGGTGGCCGGTTTCACTACCCAGTCGGTGATCGCGCGTTCGGCGGCGGCCCGGACCTGGCGGCAGCTGTCGGCCACCGACTGCAGGACGGTGACCGCCTCGGCGAGGTTGTCCTTGGCGGTGCTGATCGCGGTGGTCGTCAGCTGGGCACGGTCGGCGAAGGCCGCCGCGGCCTGGCCGGTCCAGGACTCGATTGCGGAGGCGGCTCCGGTGTGGACGGCCTGCCCGGCGCGGTCCAGGGCGCTGATCGAGGCGGTGATCGGGTCGGTCGCGGCCGCTACCTGGCCCGCGTCCGCGGCGGCCAGCCGCGTGTAGAGCTCGGTCGGGTCGCTGCTCACTGGCCACCGGCCTTGCGTAGCCCGTTGGCGGCATCCTCGTCCGCCCGCTGGTAGAGCGAGGCCGTGCTGGTCAGGTTCTCCGCGGCATCGTCGACCCAGGTCGACCCGTGCCGCTGGTCCTGGCTGTGGGCGGTGGTGAACTCCCGGACCGCCGCCGCGAACCGCTGGGCCGCGGGCACTTCCCCGAGGGCTGAGGAGTTCAGCCGGAGCAGGTCGAGCAGCGCGGCGGCCTCACCGATCGCGTCGGCGCCCTCCCGGACCTGCTGGGACGCCCTGCGCACGGCGTCCACTTCGATGCCGAACCCCTCGCCCACCAGCACGCACTCCTTCACTCACCGGCACCACCGACTACAGTCAGTATGTCGGATACGACTGATCGGAGGCGCTGGTCGTGAACATCCCCTGGGTGAGGGTTTTCACCGAACAGTCGAGGATGTTTCGCCAGGCCGTCGGCACCGCCGAGCTGACCGCCCCCGTCCCGGCCTGTCCCGGATGGACCTTCACCCACCTGGTCCTGCACGTCGGCCGGTTCCTCCAGTCCGCGACCGCCTACCTGACCAGTGGCAGCACCGTCCCGCTCCGCCCGCTCGAGGTGCCCTCGACCACCGACCCGCTGGCATATCTGGATGCGCAGTTGGACAACGCGGCTAGGGTGTTACCGGCGGTTCCAGGCAACCGGCCGGTGTGGACGTTCTCCCCCGCGGCGCCCGACCTGGCGTGGGTGTGGCTGCGGCGCATCGCCCACGAGGTGACCCTGCGCCGGTGGGACGCCCAAGCCGCACTCGTCGCCCTGGTGCCCACCGACCGCGACCAGGCCGCCGACGGGGTCGACGAGGTGCTCGGCACGATCCTGGCCGCCCGCACCACCGGCGACGTCCCCTCCCGCACCTCCGGCACCGCACTGGTCGCATGCACCGACGGCCCGGAAACCTGGCTGGTCCGATTCACACCCGGCGAGGTACCCACCGTCACCAGAGACCCCGCACCCGCAGACGCACGGCTGACCGGATCCGCGTCCTCGCTGTTCTACCAGCTCTGGGGCCGTCTCGAACTCACCGGCGAGGGCGAGGGCACGGTACTCGCAGCGCTCACAGCGGCCTGACCCGAGGACCCCGCCTCCCCTGCTCCAGAACTGACAGTCCTCTTGTGGTGGTACACGCGGCGTCCCGCTGACGCACGATGCCACGGCACGGCGCGACCAGGCGCGGCACGACAGCACAGCCTGAGGGGTGGGTGCGGCCCCAGACCTTCGCGAGGTGCACACCGCGCGACCTGACCGCGCGGCAGGACAGTGCGCGGACCACGCGGGGCCCTGCGCGGTCGGGCAACCGTGTGACCAGGAGCCAGAGCGACACCAGCCCCCGCTCGGTGAGCACCGTGCCTACCACGAGAACGGGCCTTCGGGGGCGAGCCCGACGTGGCGGCCCGATGCGGTTACTCTGCCAACTCTGCCACCGATCGCAGAAGGTGCGAGCTGTGCACATGACGTGCGACCGTCGGCGTTCGGCGGTTACGTGTTCGTATTCGGAGCAGGTAGCTGCGTCAACGCGCGGCGCAGTTCGGTAACCAGGTGTGGCGGGTTGCTGCCTGCCGCCAGGTAGGAGTCGAGGAACTCGCGGGCGCACCGCGCACGCTGCGGATCTTCACGTGCTACCGAGAGCAGGAGTTCGATATCCGCAACCCTGGTGGCGAGAGCGTCCCGGTCCGTGATCAGCTCGATCGTGACAGACAGGCGGTCGTGGAGTGCGTCTGCGGTCATGGGGCCTTCCTCGTCAGCAACGGGAGGTGATGGGCTCGCGGCTCCGGCTCGCTCCACAACTCGCGACGCCGCGACCCGCGATCCCATCAGTAGTTTCCGTTGTCTCGCAAGGGGTGTAGCTAACGCATGACGTGTTCTCCCAGGACAGGGGTCAGTGGGGGTTCTACGGCGGCCGGGTGGCGCGGCGACGTGCGAGCACAGCGCGGCTGGGGGTGGTGCCCGACCTACCCTCCGAGCGGCGTCCCGCCGCCGTCAGGCGGCGGGACGCCGGGGGACGGAGGTTCATCATGGTCGACCGTTCAATCGTCCCGATCTCTGCGCCGCCGAGCGCACTTCGCGGTCCCCCAGAATCCGGGTCGGCCGCGTCGAGCAGCATTTCGACGACGTGATGCGGGTCGCGCTGTCGATCAAGGAAGGGAAGATCTCCTCGGCGATGCTGTTGCGCCGGTTGTCGACCTACTCGTGGCGCAACAACTACCACAAGGCGTTCCTGGAGATCGGCCGTGTCATCCGTACGATCCAGAATGTTGCGGTTCCTGTCGGATCCGAAACTGCGGAGGCGGACGACGGCGGCGACCAACACGATCGGGTCCTACAACCGGTTCTCCTCGTGGTGCCGGTTCGGCAACCATGGGGTGATCGCCGACAACGATTCTGACGAGCAGGAGAAGGTCGTCAATTTCTCGACCTTGTTGACCAACGCGGTCATCTTCCACACCACACTGGACATGATGGGGGTGATCCGTGAGCTGATCGCGGAAGGCTGGGAGATCGCCCCGGAGGATTTGGCGGTGCTCTCGTCGTACCTGACCGCCCGGATTCAGCGGTTCGGTGTCTACGCCACCGACGAGATCACCCTGACCCCCGACGCCTACGACGCTCATCTGGGCGTCACGCTGGCCGACGCCGGCCGATAGGCGACGCCACCGGGATCACCGATTGGCCGTCTACGGGGCACCGGCGGAAGCGTGGCTTCTTCGCGGGCTCGGCGGCTGTCACTGATCTGCCCCAGTGCAAAGTGGCCGAGCGTGACCGCGATGACACCGTGATCGTTGTGTCAGGGCTGTTCTTCGCCCTGTCAGCCGGACACCATGTGAAGGATCGTTGTCGCGGTTAGGGCCAGGGTGCTCGGAACCCAGACAAATAAGGACCGGACGCGGAGCCGCAGGATTGCAATGCCTAGAAATCCGGCGGTCGCCGCGAGAGTCGCGGCGAGACCCAAGCCGCCGCCGAGTGTGAGGCCAGAGGCAGCGCATGCGGCCTCGAATCCCAGGAACCACACGACATGTGGCCATCCGATGGGAAGGGCTGGCGAGTTAGTGACCCTGAACGTGAATATCGCGCAGGTGAGAACTGCTCCCCAGGCTATCCAGGCTATCCAGCATTGGTCAAAGGAGCCTGCTGCCGCGCACACTACCCATTGAACCAGACTGATTGCAATGGCGTAATGGTCGCCGTCTAAGGGCGACCGCTCGACATCCTGCGAGCGACCCATTTCTCCCTCCGATTCTACCCCCCCACTGACCGTGATATCACCATCCATGTCAGCGCCATGGGGAGGATGAAAGCGCCAAGAATGCTGAAAGCGGAGGTGCCGAAGGATGGGGTCATGCCAAGCTCCGTCATCAGTTCCCGCAACACGGCTCCCGAGAATCTGCTGAGGAAGAATTCCAGTGCTGGCACAATGATCCCCATCAAGATCGCCGCCATGACGCGTCTGCGGCCTTCGCGGCCGGCCGGCAAGCCGGCGGCCACCTTTATCAGGTCGCTGGCGTTCCGATACCGCCCGGTGCCACACATGGCTCTGAGGACCGCCGCGATGTGTCTTGGCGCGCGCGTGTCGACCACCGCGCGGAGGACTACCTCGACGTCATAGGGAGCGGTCAGATCGGCGAGCAGCGCGACGACAGTCGCGATCACCTGGGGGGTCCACCAGGCCGCCACGCACTGGAGGATCTGGTTGGCTTCGGCGTGCCTGTCGTCCCGCCGTAGCCTGGCGACGGTGTCAACGAACTCGCGTGAGGAGGTCATGAACACGGCACGGCGGCCGAGTTCGTCGAGGTCCTCGCCGATGTCGGGGTCGATCTCCTTGGCGTCCGTGGCCCGGGAGGCGCTGGGGTGCTGGCTGGCGGAGTCCACAGCGGTCGTCGCTCCCGCCCCGTCTGGGCCGGACTCGGCTGTGGCCTGGGGCGGAGCAGCAGGAGAGAACTTCCTGTTTCGGGCGAACACGAAGGCCGCGCCGGTGTCGTCGCTGCGCTGGTTGGGCCGGGGTAGTCCCTTCGCGCCCAGCCGCCGCAGGATCGGGTAGATCTCCCCGAGCGTGAGGCCGGCCGGGCCGCCGGCGACGCCATCGTGGCCCAACAGGTCCAACAGTTCGCCGGTGAACGCGGTGCGCGGGTTGCCCTCGCCACCAGGGGGCACGTGGGCGAGGTGGTCGCTGGCGGTGAGGGTGTAGGCACCGGCGGTCTCGCTCAGGTTCGCGAGCTGCGAGCCGTGATTGTCGGTGCCCAGCCCGATGGCGCGGCCGGAGAAGCAGCAGTCCAGGATCGCGATCCTGGTGGTGGCCGGGGTGCCGTCGTACAGCATCCTCTTGATCTTGGTGTACTCCAGGCCGGTGGCGTCCGGGTTGGCGGGGTCGGTGTCGGTGACGGCCAGGCACAGTTCGCCGTGCTCGCTGAGGACACCGTGGCCGACGAAGTACAGCAGCAGCACCCCGGTGGTGGTCTCGGCCAAGCCCCGTAGCCAGCTCAGGAGCCGGCCGGCGTTCGCGGGGTCGACGACCTTCTTCACATGCTTCTCCTGCCAGCCGCACAGGCCGGACTCGACCAGCAGCCGGTACATGCCCTCGACGCTGTTGCCGACGGCCTCGTACGACCGGTACTCGGCGTCCCGGTAGTGGGGGACGCCGATCAGGACGGCGTGCGAGCCGGGCGGGATGACGGGCTCACCGCTCATCGGCGTCGCGTAGTAGTTCGCTGAGCAGTTGCAGCTCCTGCGTGTTGGCGTTGCGGGCGCGCAGCTCGACGGTGCGGCCCTTGGGGGTGATGGTCACCTTGGCGCTGATGACCCGCCTCCGGCTGCTCAGCCACGTATTCAGCGAGGTGGTGAGGGCGACGCCGAGCCCGCCGGAGCCGACCGCGACCGTCAGCATCTCGACCACGCCGCCGTCCAGGCCGCCGTCGACCGGCGGGCCGGACACCTGACGGACCCGGCCGCGGAAATCGCGGTTCCCGTTCAGCCAGTCGGCCAACGCGACGTAGTCGGTGACCGTCCCGCCCTCGATGCGGATCTGCAGATCCATTGCCCTCCCCCTGATGCCCCCGTTGGTCGCTGACCGGCTGTGGACCGGCGCCCCGACGGGGACCTACCCTCCGGGGGGATCGTTTCAGGAAATGGCCCTTCTGTGAAGGAAACTTGCCATGGCCACAACCCCCACCTCGGCAGGCGTCCCACAGGATCGGCCCGAGTTCGCATCACGAACGGTGCTGACCGTCCACGGGGTGCCCGCCGAGGACACCGCGACGCTCGGGTTCTGGATCCAGGCGTACCTGACCGCCACCGTGCACGGTGTCCGCTCGCCGGAGGTCGCCGGCACGATCGCCCGCCACCTCGGCCGGTTCCACGACTGGATGACCGCGGGCTTCGGGCACGACCGCGTGCACGGCGGTCACCGCCCGCGAGGTCATCGAGTGGCGCGAGCACCCCACCATCACTGAGGTGCGCGGTCTCGCGGAGGATCGAGCACAGACGATGGCGCCGGCGACGGTGAACAACCATCTGGCCCATCTGTCGACGCTGTTCACCTGGGTCGCCGCGCACGCCTTCGGCGAGACACTGCCCCAGGGCGATCCGACCAAGGGCGTCGACCTGCTGCCGCTGCCCGCGCCGTGGTGATGTGTGTGGCCTCAGGACATGCCTACCCGTGTGTTATCACGACATGCCTGACCGGGGATCGGTGATTACCGGCGCCTGGCCGGTGACTTCACGTGCCGGAGGGGTCGGTTGGTCGTACGGGATGGACCGCGAGTTCTGTCTCGCCGTCCATGATCCGGACGTGGTGACGGGACCCCGTGAAGTGGCCCACCGTCTGTGAGAGTCGGTTATCGGTGGATGCAGGCCGCAGCGTAGCCGGCCGGGGTCTGATAGCCCAGCGCGGAGTGCCTGCGATGGTGGTTGTACTCGTCCTTCCAGTCGCTGATCACGACCCGGGCCTGGATCAGCGACCAGAACAGGTTGATGTTCAAGCATTCGTCACGGAGCCGGCCGTTGAACGACTCGACATAGCCGTTGCGCCACGGCTGGCCCGGCGGGATGAACGCCAACCCGACACGCTCACCGGCCCAGTCGCTCATCGCCGCGCAGGCCAGCTCGGGACCGTTGTCACTGCGCAGCACCGCCGGGTAGCCCCGATCGCCAGCGATGCGGTCCAGCTCATCGATCAGGCGTTCCGCGGTGATCGAGCGTTCGACCAGACCGCCCAGACATTCCCGGGTGTGCTCATCCACAATGGACACAATCTTGACGGGTTTGCCATCGGTGGTGGCATCGAACTGGAAGTCGACCGCCCACACGCGATTCGGCGCGTCCGCCTTCGGAGTGTCTTTCGCGGTCGAGGTGCCCAGACGCTTGCGGCGACGCCGCTGGGGCACCCGTAAGCCCTCCTCGCGCCACAACCGCTGGACCTTCTTGTGGTTGACCGTCCAGCCCTCGCCACGGGCGTCGTGGTAGGCCCGCCGGAACCCCCATCGCGGATGCGCCTTCGCGTAGTCCCGCAGCCAGGCCCGCAACGCCGCGTCCGGATCTGCCGGGGTCTGGGTCACCGGCGCCCGCCGGTGGGTGCCCCTGTTCTGCCCGGTCACCCGGCAGGCGAACCGTTCACTCACCCCGAGCGCCCGCATCAGGTGGTGCACGGCCGCCCGCCGGCGGTCCGGGCTTAGAAGTTTCCCTTGGCGATCTCCTTGAGCGCCGCCTTCTCCAGTTCCGCGTCGGCCAACAGCCGCTTGAGGGTGGCGTTCTCTCGTTCCAGGTCCTTCAACCGCTTGGCGTCATCGGCCTTCAGACCGCCGAACTGGTTACGCCACCGGTAGTAGGTCGGCTCGCTGACCTGCAACTCCCGGCAGACATCCGCGATGTCCTTGCCCTCGCCCAGCAGCCGGTCGGCCTGGGCCAGCTTCCGCACGACCTGCTCGGGGGTGTGCCGCTTCCTGGTACTCATCGTCATCGAGCCTTCCTGCCCACAGCGTGGGCCGCAAGACTCTCACTCGAGCTGGATCAACCCAACGGGGTCACGCCAAAATGCCAGGATCATCTGATCAAGTGCGCGTGCATTCTGGATCACTACGGTGTGGTGCTCCGGTGCAGCCGCGAGCAGGACCTGGTCTCCGATCCGCATGCGACATTGGGTGCGCACGGACGCGGGGATGGTCAGGGTGTTCCGGGTGCTGCGGGTAAAGAGTCCACCAGGGTGAGGTCGAATGATCACCACACCAGCAATGACGTGGAATTCGAGCCGGTCTCCGGGGGCCCAACCTACGGCGTGGGCGATGTGCCTGTCACTGACGCGGCCGGAGTCGTCCAGGCGTGCTACCGCATAGACGAAGGAACTGTCACCGCAGTTGGCAGACAGTCGCTCCGGCAGGGGCAGCGGCACTGCACGGCTCCCCACCATTGCCACCGGCGAAACATCACAGGCTGGCGTTGAGGGGGAGAGCTTAGGTACCAGCCCAGGGATCAGACGGTTACTCATCGTGGCCACCTCACGGCTGAGGTGGCCACGATGACGGGACATGCCCGCCCACCGCACCGGGCATCCTGGCCACGCCAGGAGCCTGAGCTCAGGCCAGTACGGGCACCTTCAGGCTGCCGGAGAGTTACCCGCCGCCGTTCTCGTGGACCCCCTTCTGCTGAGGTTCACCTGCTGGCCACAGTCTGCGCCGTGCCGCGTGGGAGGGCTCCCCGTGTGGCGCTGAGCGGCCGGTACCGGCTGGCTGGTGGCCGCCTAACCGGGCAGTTTGGCGGCGACCGCGGTGGCCAGATCGGTGGCGGTACCACACAACTGGTTGCGCACCTTGTCGCCGGTGACCTCCAGCAGCAGGAGCTCGGCGGTGGGCGGCCCCTGCGGGCTGCCATAGGTGCGGTAGGAGACCCGGATCGCGCAGCTGTTGGGGCCGTCCTCCCCCTGGGACAGGTAGCCGGGGCGGCTGCCGACCTGGACAGGGGTGCCGTCGTTGGCGGACAGCGGCTGGTTGCGGTCGAAGCGCAGGTCGACGGAGGTGTTGGCGGAGGGGCTGTCCCAGCGGCACTGCCAGTCGCCGAACCCGGGCTGGCTGTGCGCGGCGTCCACCTCGGGCAGCCTGGCGAGGGCCCGCGCGTCGAGCAGGTCGCAGGAGGTCAGCTTGGCCAGTGACCTGTCGTCGAAGGGCTGTGGGCGGCGAGCGACCGGCCCGGCGTTGAGCCGGTCCACGGCCTGGTCCGTGGCCGCGTCAGCCATGGCGCACAGGTCGGCGGGACCGCTGTCGCGACCCAGGCGGCCGACGACGACAACGAGGTTGCCGTCGGCGAGCACGAGCGTGCGGCGGCACTCCTCGCTCTCGCGCACACCGCGGACGATGCCGACCGCGCCGATCTTCTGCGCGCCGCCGGTCAGCGGATCGGCCGAGGTGGGGGGATTCTGGAACTGCACCTCCAGGTCGACCCGCATGGAACCGTTTTGCACCAACACGTCGCAGCGGTCGAAGTTGCCGTAGGCGGTGTCCAGCTCGGTGTCGCCGAACCGCGACAACACAGCACGGTCGAGCAGTGAGCACGGGTCGGCGCCACGCGGCTCGCCAAGCACGGCGCGCGGGCTCTGGGCCGCGGGCGAGGTCGCGTGGGAGGCAGACATGAAGCCGAGTATCACCAACGCGCACACGGCGTGCCCGGCGATGGTGGCGGCGGAGACGTGTCGCCGCGCGGGCTTGGGCGGCACGGGGTCGAAGGTGCTGGTCCTGCCGTAGTTGCCCGCGATCGTCCGCAGCATGCGGCGCACGTTGGCCGCGTCGGGACGGTCGTCGGGCTCGGTTTCGAGCATGGCGGTGAGCAGCGGAGCGAGGTCACCCGCGTTGCGCAGCGGCTTGCGGTCCCCCTCGGGCGAGGGCACCGCGCCCTCCACGGCCGCGTACAGGGTGACGCCCAGGGAGTACACGTCCGAGGCGGGCACGGCGGGGGCCGAGCGCACCTCGGGCGCCATGTACGGCGGGGTGCCGCGCACCTTGTGGTTGCCGGTCAAGGTGATCGCGTTCCACTTGGAACGGGCCACGCCGAAGTCGGTGAGCTTGGCCGAGTCGTTCTCGGTGACCAGCACGTTGTTCGGGGTGATGTCCCCGTGCACCACCTCGCGGGCGTGCACCTCCTGCAGGGCGGCGGCGATCTGCGCCCCGATGTGCGCGACCCGGTCGGGCGGCAGGGTTCGGTGCTTGCACAGCAACTTGGACAGCGTGCAGGAGGGCACGTGCTCCATGACGATCCACGGGCTGCCCAGGCCGTCGTCGATCAGGTCGTAGACCGAGACGATGTTGTTGTGCTGGAAACCGGCGCCGATGCACGCCTCGTCGCCGAGTTGCCTGGCCTCGGTGCCGGTGGACCGCTTCATGGCCACCACCCGCTTGAGCACCCGGTCCCAGCCCTGCCAGACCTCGCCCATCCCGCCCGCGCCGATGCGCCGCACCAGCTCGTAGCGGTCACTGATCAGCTGCCCCGTCATGTCCTCAGCCATCGAGGCAGCACGGTACTCCGGTTGCCGCAACGGCGAGACCGGGCTCACAAGATCATGGCCGGCGTCCCCGTTCGGCCCAGTGAATCCTTCCGGCGATCGGAATGAACCCCGCGCCACTCCCCTGCGTAGCGAGATTTCCGCCGACTCCGGTAACACCCGGGTAAACCGGTTGACGAATCAATCTTCCCCGCCTGTAGCCCAGCTCACAATCGTCGCCGCCTTTGTCAACCGGGGCCAGATCCCCAGGTCCAGCGTTGACACCAGCCGACAGACACGCTTTTCCGCAGGAGCCCGGATACCCCACGCCGGGGATATTCGCCCTCGCGCATTCCGGCGTTCACCGCCGCACCTCTAGCGTCCGTTTCGGCCTCGGACCCTCGAGCAGAAATCGGAACAACTCATGGCGAAACCTCGGCTAGTCATCGCCGCCAGCGGCCTGCTCGTGGCAGGCCTGATCGGCGGCCCCGTGCTGGTGGCCTCCGCGCACCAGGGCGAGGACCACAGCCAGTCCCAGCAGGCCCAGCCCACGCAGGCCCAGCCGAGCCCGGTCGCCACGGCGGCCCCGGAGGGCGACAACGGCAAGGACGTGCCCGCCCCGGCCGCACCCCAGCACGGCAGCCCGGTGTCCAAGGCGAGCAAGCTGTTCGGCACCGGGGTGGGCAACGTGTACCCGGACCCGGTGGACGGGCGCACCTTCGACCGCTACCCCGGCGAGTGGACCCAGGACCGCAGCAACGAGGTCTGCCAGTTCGCCATCTCCTGCTCCGCGGTGGACGGGTTCTGGTTCTTCGCGGGCACCAACGGCATGCTGCGCGCCCAACTCGGCGGCTCCAGCGAGGCCAGCGGCACGCTCACCCACACCTGGACCTCCCCGAAGTTCGAGTACAAGGGCAACGACGGACGCCAGCCCGCCGAGAACGTCATCCAGTACCGGCTGCGCGCCAACCGGGACAAGTTCGCCGACCAGGAGATGACCGGCGGCAGCTTCAAGGTCCAGGTCGTGGACGAGGGCGGCAGCGTGGTCGCGCAGAACAGCGGGCACGAACTGGTGCCACACAAGGACTGGAAGGCCACGAGGTTCTCCGTACCGGGCAACGCCTTGCGGGTGGGCGGCACCTACCAGCTGCGCGCGATCACCCAGATCCCCAAGGTGGGCGGGCACGCCACCGGCGGAACCGTGGACTGGGACTGCGTCGCGGTGACCGCGCGCAGCGGGGTGATGACCGGCACCGAGGGCTGCGGCGCGGGCGACACCCCGCCGGACCCGGGCGAGGTCGTGGAGGGCGGCGGCTCCAGCCCGGTCTGCCAGTCCACAGTGGACCCGCTGACCGGACCGCTGCTGGCCACGCTGCGGCAGCTGTTCACCGGCCCCAACCAGCTCAGCGCGGGCGTGGGCAGCAGCACCAGCGAGGTGGTCGACGCCCTGCTCGACCCGGCCCGCCCGCTGGGCACCGCGATCGGCGACCTCACCGGCACCTTCGCGGCCACCGGCAACGGCCTGTCCGGTCCGACCGGTGAGCTGGCCAGGCGGTTGCAGCCGTTCGGCGAGGGCATCCTCAAGGCGGTGGGCCCTGGGGCGAACGCGCTGTCCGGGCTGCTCACCCCGCTGGCCAAGGTGCTCAGCGACACCGCGGGCACGGTGACCAAGCCCGCGGGCGCACTGGTCGCCGGCGTGCTCAGCCCCGCCGGTGAGCTGGCGGCCCCGCTGGTGCCGGTCTACAACGCGCTGGTCCGCCCGATCACCCAGCCCTTCGTGTCCACGCTGATGAACAACCTCAAACCCGCGATGGTCAACGCGCTGGGCCCGGAGGGCACCAGGACCCTGGGTAGCCTGCTGATCCCACTGGAGGAGGCCGCACGCGGCACGGCGGGCCCGTTCACCGCGGCGATCGGCACCCTGCACCCGGTGCACGCCACCCTGGTGAACCTGCTCGACCCGATCTACACCGGCTACCTGACCGCGCTGGGCCCGGACGCCGAGCAGTACACGAAATTCGTGCGCAGCGCCTACGTGCACTCCTTCAAGGGCTTCTGCCCAGGACAGGCCGACACCGACTCGCCGCCGATGCACGGTCACGACCACTGAGGGGAGTTCCCTGGTGAGCAGAGGAAACCCGGCGGCGGGCACCGGTCGGCACCGGCTGGTCTCCCGGCGCTCGGTGATGAAGGCGACCGCCGCGGCGGCCGTGGTCTCGGCGACGGCCTGGCAGCCCGTGGCCTCGGCCGCGACCACGCTCCAGGCCCCGCCGGGGTTCCCCCAGTCGCTGGAGATCCGGCAGCGGGCGTTCCGCAACTGGTCCGGGCAGGTCAGCGTGGACCAGGCGTGGACGTGCAGCCCGCGCACCGCCGAGGAGGTGGTGCGGCTGGCCAACTGGGCGCACGCCACCGGCTGGACCCTGCGCCCACGCGGGCAGGCACACGGCTGGAGCCCGTTCGTGCTGGCGCCCGGGCACAGCGCCAGCACGATCCTGCTCGACCTGCGCGAGCACTTCACCGCGCGGCGGGTGGACCCGGCGGCCGCCCCCACCGTGACGGCCCAGGCGGGCGTGCTGCTGGAGGACCTGCTCGCCGACCTGGAGCGGGCCGGTCTCGGGCTGGCCGCCCACCCCGCTCCCGGGGACCTGACCATCGGCGGGGTGCTGGCGATCGGCGGGCACGGCACCGGCATCTCCACCGGCCCCGGCGACACCGCCCGGTACGGGTCGGTGAGCAACCTCGTGCGATCCCTGCGCGCGATCGTCTGGGACCCGGCCAGCCAGGGCTACCGGGAGCGCGAGTTCGGCCGGGGCGACCCGGAAATGCCCGCCCTGCTGGTGAACCTGGGCCGGGTCCTGATCACCGAGGCCACCCTGGACGTGCAGCCCAACCGGCGGCTGCTGTGCCGCAGCGTGCTGGACGTGCCGGTCGGGGAGGTGTTCGCCGCGCCGGAGCACGCCACCGAGCGCAGCTTCGCCAACCAGCTGGCCGCCACCGGGGCCGCCGAGGTGATCTGGTTCCCCTACACCGAGTTCCCCTGGACGAAGTACTGGTCGGTGCGGCCGGAGGCCCCGCGGTGCGCGCGCCGCGTGGCCTCCCCGTACAACTACGGCTTCTCCGACAGCCTGCCCGACTCCGTGACGGCGGTGGTCGGCCAGGTCACCGCGGGCGCCTGCGCGCTGACCCCGGCCCTCATGCACGCGCTGATCACCGTGGCCTCCACGGGGTTGCTGGCCACCGGCACGCTCGACGTGTGGGGCTGGGCCAAGGACGTGCTGCTCTACGTGCGGCCGACCACCCTGCGCGTCACCGCCAACGGCTACGCCGTGCTGACCCGCCGCGCTGAGGTCCAGCGCGTGGTCAGCGATTTCCACCAGGCGCTGGAGCAGTTGCTGGGTGACTACCGCGCGCGGGGCGAGTACCCGATGAACGGCCCGCTGGAGGTCCGCGTCACCGAACTGGACGAGCACGCCGCTCCCCCACTGCTGTCGGCGATCAAGCCGTGCCCACAGCGGCCGGAGTTCGACGTGGCGGTGTGGTTCGACGTGCTGACCGTGCCGGGGACCCACGCCAGCGGCAACTTCTTCCGGGACCTGGAGGAGTGGGCGGTCGACCACTACTGCGGCGACTACGCGCTGGTCCGTCCCGAGTGGTCCAAGGGCTGGGCCTACGGCGCGGGCGGGGCCTGGTCCGACGAGCACTTCCTGACCAGGACGATCCCCGCCGCGCACGGGCGCGCCGACTGGGACCGGGCCGCCGCGCTGTTCGAGCGGATGGACCCGCACGGGGTGTTCGCGGGCCCCTTGCACCGCACGCTGTTCCCCACACCGTGACGGCCTGTCGGCTTGGCCCGGCGCCCGCTGGGAGGTAGGCATGGGCCATGCCGCAGACCATCACACCGTTCCTGATGTTCGAGGGCGACGCGCAGGCCGCGCTGACCTTCTACACCGGACTGTTCCCCGACGCGGAGGTGGTGTCGCTGACCCGTCGCCCCGACGACACCGTGCTGCACGCCGTGTTCTCCTTGGCGGGCCAGCGGTTCATGTGCATCGACAGCGACGTCCACCACGAGTTCGGCTTCACGCCGTCGATCTCGCTGTTCGTGCAGTGCGAGTCCGAGCAGGAGGTCGACCGCCTGTTCGCCGCGCTGGCCGAGGGCGGCCAGGAGCTGATGCCCTTGGGCGACTACGGGTTCAGCGCGAGGTTCGGCTGGGTCAACGACCGGTTCGGGGTGTCCTGGCAGCTGAGCCTGCCGCTCGCGTGAGCGCGGGCCGGGGGCGGGACGCCACGCCCCCGGCCCAGGTTCACTCAGCCCGCCGTGGTGGTCCGGATCCAGTCCAGCACCGTGGACACGTCGCCGTAGATGGAGTTGGTCTTGCCGCAGGTGTCCGCGCCGGGACCGTCCGCGCCGCGGCTGTCCACGCCGACCACCTTGCCGTCGACCACGGCCGGGCCGCCGGAGTCGCCGTAGCAGTCGGTGGCCCTGGTGCTCGTGTCGAAGCACAGCTCCACCGAGCCCTGGATGCCGCCGCACTGGCTGTCGGCGACCACCTTGGTGCCCACCGACTTGAGCACCGAGCTCATGTCACCGCAGCCGCGGGTGGCACAGGTCTGGCCGTTGCCGTACAGCGTGACCGAGGCCCCGCTCGCGGGCGAACTGCTGGCCAGGGTCGCGGGCGCGTTCGACACCGGCGCCGACAGCTTGTACAGCGAGAAGTCGTAGCCGGTGGAGTACTTCGGGTGGCGCACCCACTTGGACACGTTGGCCAGCGTGCCGCCGCTGGTGGTGTTCTTCGAGCCGATGCGGATCACCTTGCCGCCCTCGCAGTGGGCCGCGGTGAGCACCCACTGCTTGGCGACCAGGGTGCCGCTGCACCACATGTCCGAGCCGCTGGTGCCGACCACCGCCGTCCAGGACGGGGCCGTGGTGACCGGGCTGCCGCCGACGATGCTGGGGCTGGCCGTGCTGGTCGGGCTCGCCGCGGCGGGCACGCCCGCGACCGCGATGGCCGCCGCCGCGATGGCAACGCCGACGGGCAGGGAGATGCGCTTCATCGTTCCGCCTCCAGTGCAGGGTTTCTGTGAGCGGGTCGGGTGCTCACGCTAGGCACACACCGGACATCAGCGGAAGATCCGGTCGTCGGGTTGACGTGACCAGCCCCGATCCGCTAAGCGCGCCTTGCCACGAGTCCCGGTCTGGCGCACGCGAATCCCGGTCACTGGTCGGCGAGTCCCGGTCTGGGGAGCGCGAGTCCCGCCCTGCGGTCCGCGAGTCCCGGTCTCCTGCACGCGAGTCCCGGTCGCCGGTCGCCGAGTCCCGCCCAGGTGCACGCGAGTTCCGTCCTGCGGAGCGCGAATCCCGTTCACTGGTTCGCGAGTCCCGCTCTGGCGCACGCGAATCCCGTCTTGGGGAGCGCGAGTCCCGCTCTCTCGTCGCCGAGTCCCACCCTGGCGCACGCGAATCCCGGTCGCCGAGTCCCGCCCAGCGGTCCACGAGTCCCATCCTGCGGAGCGCGAGTCCCCGTTACCGGTCCGCGAGTCCCGTCCTGGCGCACGCGGGTCCCAGTTACCTGCACGCGGGCTCCGGTCTCCGTTCGCCGGATCCCGCCCAGGTGCCCACGAGTCCCGTCTTGCGGTTCGCGAGTCCCGATTACCTGCAAGCGAATCCCGGTCGCCGAGTCCCGCTCTCCGGTCCGCGGGTCCCGCCCTCTCGCACGCGAATCCCGTTCTCCCGTCACCGAGTCCGCTTTCACCCATACCGCAACCGCCAACACGCCGTACCGGTACGTCCGACACGCGGTACCGGAAACGCCGACACGCGCCGCAGAGCGGGACTCGTCGTCGGCTGGGCGGGACTCGCGCGGGGTTAGCCGGTGGTGCGGAAGCGGGCGGCGTAGGCCGAGGGCGTGGTGGACAGGTGCCTGGCGAACGCCCTGCGCAGGGTCTCGTCGCTGCCCAACCCGCTGCGCCGTGCCGCCGAGGTGACCGGCTCACCGCCCTCCAGCAGCATCTTGGCCGCCTCCAACCGGACCGCCTCCACGTGGGCGGCCGGGGTGGTGCCGAGCTGCTCGCGGAACAACCGGGTCAGGTGGCGCTGGCTGAGCCCGGCGCGACGGGCCATGGCGCCCAGCCCGTGGTCGGCGGCGGGGTCGGCGGCCACGGCGTCCAGCAGCGGGCGCAGCACGGGGTGCCGGGTCGGCGCGGTGCGCGAGGCGGCGGCGAACTGGGACTGGCCGCCGGGGCGTTGCAGGAACACCACCAGGTCCCGGGCCACGGTGCGGGCCAGGTCGGGGCCGTGGTCCTGCTCGACCATGGCCAGGCACAGGTCGATGCCCGCGCTGACCCCGGCCGAGGTCAGCACCGGCCCGGCCCGCACGAAGATCTCGTCGGCGGCCACCTCCACCGCGGGGTAGCGCCGCGCCAGCGCCTCGGCGTGCTCCCAGTGCGTGGTGGCGCGGCGCCCGTCCAGCAGTCCCGCCTCGGCCAGCACGAACGCTCCCGTGCACACCGAGGCCACCCGCCCGGCCCGTGCCGCCAGCCCGGCCACGAGCCCGATCTGGTCAGCGCGCCCCAGGAAGCCAGCCCAGTCCGCCGGTCCCGGCACGACAAGCGTGTCGACCCGGTCCACCTGACTTGCCGCGAGGTCGGCGTGCACGCGCAGGCCCGTGGAACTGCGCACGCCGAGGCCGTCGCTGGTGCAGACCCGCACGGTGTAGCGGCCCGCCGTGCCGAAGACCTCCAGCGGGGCGGCGAGGTCGAGCAGCCGCACCCCGTCGAAGGCGTAGACGATCACCTGGTGCACAGGGTCGAGGCTAACCGCCGTGTCCAGATCTGTGGGGTACCTGTCGCTGTGGACATGGCCGTGCGCACCGCACCGGAGCAGGCTCAGTGCCATGACCACTGACGTCGCCGGAGTGCCCGTTCCCGACAGCAAGCTCGCCGTGCAGGCCACCGAACTGGTACGCGACTGCACCGACGAACTGATCTTCCACCACTCCAACCGGGTCTACCTGTTCGGTGCGCTACAGGGCCGCAACCGGGACCTGGACTTCGACCCCGAACTGCTCTACGTCGGCGCGCTGTTCCACGACCTGGGGCTGTCCGAGCGGTTTCACGGCAGCGGTCGGCGGTTCGAGGTGGACAGCGCCGACGAGGCGCGGAGCTTCCTGCGCTCGCACGGGGTGGACGAGGACGCGGTGCGCCGGGTGTGGACGGCGATCGCCCTGCACACCACGCCGGGCGTGCCGGAGTACATGGAGCCGGAGGTCGCCCTGGTCACCGCCGGGGTGGAGTACGACGTGCTGGGCATCGGCTACGCCGACATCAGCGCCGCCCAGCGCGCGGAGATCACCGCGCGGCACCCGCGCCCGGACTTCAAGCGCCGGATCCTGGCCGCGTTCGCCGCGGGCGTCTCCCCCAAGCCGGAGACGACCTTCGGCAACGTCAAGGCCGATGTGCTGGCCCACTTCGTGCCCGGCTTCACCCGGGACGACTTCGTCAGCACGATCCTGGAATCGCCCTGGCCCGAGTAGGTTCCGGCGCCGGGTCAAGTCGCATACCCACCCGATGACCGGCTGGCACATCGCGTGCCGCGAGCGTGACCACAACCCGCCCGTCGTCGTCAATCCCAGTGGCCAGTTCATGCTCCACACCACCGGGCTCCAGTCCGATCGCTTCGTAACACACCGCGAGTCCAGCGGGTAGGACCACCGAATAGCGGAGGTTCGGCAGCGGGTTGGCGAAACTGCGAGCGAACTCCTCAACGCTGCCCCCACGAGCCAGCGGCAGGCACTTGGCTGGCCAGAAAACGCTGATGTCGAAGCTGGCCTCGTCGCCGTGGCGGAGCGATCTCGGCAGGTGGATCGCACTCGCGACCGCGTTGTCGGAGATCCAGAAGTGGACCAGATCCGGTCGTGTGCCGCCCTGATCGCCCCGCATCGCCGTGCGTGCGGTGACCTGGAACCGTCGCTGGTGGCGCCGAGGCCAGTGCCACCCCGCGCCCGACCAGAAAACGAATGACTCCACTTGATCACCCTCGACGATCCCGGTCAGACTGATCGTCTCGATGGTGTCGCCGTTCTGCTGGACCCTGATCACATGGCGCCAACTCGTGATGCGCCAGTCAGGGAGCGTGTGCCGGTCGAGCATCGAGTAGCACCGGCGCACTGTCTTGCGCATCAGTTCCAGTTCGCGCCCCATGCGCGACTGCCTGGCGAACAGGATCGCCATCAGCCCGAGTACCCCGAGCATCGCGCCGACCAGGATCCCGGCTCTGATGCCGCTGTCCCCGAACAACACGCTGAGGAGCCCACCGAAACCGAGCACGCCGAGCACACCCTGGACCAAGCCGGTGACACCCTCCCAGCGTGTGTAGTCCTCAAGCCACTCGATGAATGTGGCCAGCATCGTGATGCGCCGTGGCTGCTTGCTCCTGCTCCCCATCAGTTGCCCCTCTCCCGACGGTCCTCACTGAAGCAGCACAGCCACGGGCAGGGCAATTCACCTGCTGCATGGATGGCGGATGAGAACCGTTGCGCCAAAAGGGGGTTCATCGACGAGCATGCACTCGAACGGCGGCGTGCCGTCCACTGTGGACGGCACACCGCGGCTGCTCAGCGCCAGGCGCTGACGGGGTTGCCCTGCCAGCGGGTCCGGGCGGGCAGTTGCTCGTCACGCATCACCAGCGACACCGCGCCGACGGTGGTCGACTCACCGACCCGGGATCCGGGCAGCACGATGCTGTGCGGCCCCACGGTGGCGCCGCGGCCCAGTTCCACCTGGTCCAGGCGCATCAGCCGGTCGTGGAACAGGTGGGTCTGCACCACGCAGCCCCGGTTGACGCTGGCGCCCTCACCGATGCTGACCAGGTCGTACTCGGGCAGCCAGTGGGTCTCGCACCACACGCCGCGGCCGATGCGCGCGCCGAGGGTGCGCAGCCAGCCGGTGAGCAGCGGGGTGCCCTCGGCGAGACGGCCCAGCCAGGGCACGCCGAGCTCCTCCACGAAGGTGTCGGCCAGTTCGTTGCGCCACACGAAGGAGCTCCACAGCGGGTGCTCGCCGCGCCGGAACCTGCCCAGCAGCAGCCACTTGACGCCGCTGGTCAGCAGGCAGGCGACCAGGCCCGCAGCCAGCAGCACCAGCCCGGACGCGGCCAGCGCCCACGCGCCCCCGGCCAGGACGTCGACCGACTGCAGGGCGATGGCCACCGACTCGGCGAGCATGGCGGCCAGCAGCAGCGGCAGCACCCGCAGCGACTCCACGGCGGCCCGGGCCAGCACCAGGCCGCGTGGCGGTTCGAAGGTGCGGGTGGGGTCGGTGGTCTCTGCGGTGCGGGGCAGGCGGATCGCCGGGCGTCCCAGCCAGGAGGAGGACGTGTTCGCGGCCTCGGGGGCCGTGGACAGCACGCCGATCAGCGCCTGGTCACCGACCTGACGGTCGGCGCCGACGATGCCGGAGTTGCCGACGAACGCGCGCCGCCCCACGCGGGCGGTGCCCAGCCGCAGCCAGCCGCCGCGCAGTTCGGCGGGGGCCAGCAGGCAGTCGTCGGCGAGGAACGCCCCGTCGGCCACGTGCAGCAGGCTGGGCGCGGTGTGCACGGTGGACGCCTCGACCCGGCGGCCGATCTTGGCGCCGAGCAGCCGCAGCCAGTGCGGGGTGAGCAGCCCGGCGTAGAGCGGGAACAGGGTCTGCCGCGCGGTGTCGGTGAGCTTGGTGGTCAGCCAGGCGCCCCAGGCGGTCCAACCGTCGCTGGGGTGCGTTCCGGGGCGGACGAGCCTGCCGAGCAGGCGGACCGCCAGCGCCAGCAGCGCGGCGTAGCAGAGCACGGTGAGCAGGGTCGCGGGCACGACCGACTCCAGCAGGTTGACCACGACCTGGCCCAGCGTGCTGTCCTGGTTGACCATCACCCAGGTCAGCAGCAGGCCGGGCAGCACGGCCAGCATCGGCAGCAGGCCCAGCAGTTGCAGCGAGGTGGTGTAGAGCCAGCGCAGACCCGTGGACCGGTCGGCCCGCGCCTGCGGCCAGGTCCCAGCCGGTTCGTCCTGCGCGGTGCCGGTGACGCAGGTGCCCGGCGCGACCTCGGCGCCCTGTGCCACAACGGATCCGGGCATCAGCGTGCTGCGTGTGCCGACCCGGGCGCCCGCGCCGACGCGCACGGTGCCCACGTGCAGCACGTCCCCGTCCAGCCACCAGCCAGCCAGGTCCACTTCGGACTCCACAGAGCAGCCGTCACCGAAGCTGCCCAGCCCGGTGACCGGCGGCAGCGCGTGCAGTTCCACGTTCTCGCCGACCTGGCAGCCCAGTGCCCTGGCGTAGCGCAGGCACCAGTGCGTGCCGGTGATCTCGGCGAGCCCGCCCAGCAGCACGAGCCGTTCCGCGGTCCACAGCCGCAGGTGCGTGGCCCCGCCTCGGCGGTGCTCGCCGGGGGCGATGCCCTTGGTGAGCAGCCGGATCGCGAGGACCGTGGTGGCGAGCCGACCGGGCAGGGTGATCAGCAGTGCCCAGCCCGCGAGGACCAGCGGCCACGGCGCGGTGGGCGCCCACTGGTCCGCGCCGAACAGCCAGGTGACCACGTTGTCGAACAGTGCCAACAGGGTCAGCCAGCGGGCGCCGCGCACGGTCAGCAGTGCCACCAGGATCAGGGTCTGCGACACGCCGACGTGCCGGGGCACCGGGCGCACGGCGCGCGCGCTGGCGGTGGTCGCACCGAGCTCGTCCAGGCGGGCGGTCAGCTCGCCCAGTGTCGGGCACTGGTAGAGGTCGGCCACCGACAGAGCTGGGAACCGTTGGCGGACAAGGGAGACGAGGTGGGCGGCGGCCAGGCTCGCGCCACCCGCGGCGAAGAAGTCGGTGTCGGCGGTGACCGGCACACCGAGGACCTTGGTCCACTGCTGGGCCAGCCAGGACTGCTCCCCCGCGCCGGTGTCGGGCAGCGGCCACGGCAGGGCCGAACGGTCCACCTTGCCCGAGGCCCTGGTGGGCAGGTCGTCCAGCACCGCGATCAGCGGCACCACCGCGGCGGGCAGCCTGCGGGTGATCAGCGTGCGGTCCAGTTCGGTGACCCCGTCGGCGAGGATCACGTAGCCGACCAGGACCTGTTGTCCCGCTTCGGTTGTCTGCACGGCGGTGACCGCGGCGGCGACCCCGGGCAGTGCCAGCAGCGCCGCGTCCACCTCGCCCAGTTCGATGCGGCGGCCCCCGATCTTGACCTGGCCGTCCTCGCGGCCAAGGAACACCAGCCCCTCGGGGTCGGCGCGGACCAGGTCCCCGCTGCGGTAGGCGCGGTCCCAGCCCAGTGCGGGCAGTGGTGCGTACTTCTGCGCGTCCTTGACCGGGTCGAGGTAGCGGGCCAGCCCCACCCCGCCGATGACCAGTTCCCCGGTCTCGCCCCAGCCGACGGGTTCGCCGCGCTGGTCGACCACGGCCAGGTCCCAGCCGTCCAGCGGCAGGCCGATGCGCACCGGCTGCCCGGCGTGCAGGCGGGTCGCGCAGGCCACGACGGTGGCCTCGGTGGGGCCGTAGGTGTTCCACACCTGCCTGTCCGGCCCGTCCAGGCGCGCGGCCAGTTCCGGCGGGCAGGACTCGCCGCCGAGGATGAGCAGCCGGATCCCGGACAGCGCTTGCACGGGCCACATCGCGGCCAGCGTGGGCACGGTGGACACCACGGAGATCCGTCTGCTGGTCAGCCAGTCCCCGAGGTCGGCGCCGCTGCGCACGACCGAGCGGGGTGCGGGCACCAGGCAGGCTCCGTGCCGCCAGGCCAGCCACATCTCCTCGCAGGAGGCGTCGAAGGCCACGGACAGACCGGCCAGCACCCGGTCACCCGGGCCGATCGGGTTGCGCGGCAGGAAAAGCCGGGCCTCGGCGTCGACGAAGGCCGCGGCGCTGCGGTGGCTGACCGCCACGCCTTTCGGGGTGCCGGTGGAGCCCGAGGTGAAGATGATCCAGGCCTCGTCGGCGGGCCGCGGCCGGTCCGCCGACCCGGTCGGGGCGCCCAGCCGGGTCAGCTGCCCGCCGGTACCGGCCACCGCGCACACCCCGGCCTGCGCCCAGACCAGTTCGGCGCGGTCCTCGGGGTCCTCGGCGTCCACCGGCACGTAGGCCGCGCCCGCGGCCAGCACGCCGAGGATCGTCACGTACAGCTCGGCGGTGCCGGAGGCGATGCGGATCCCCACCCGGTCACCGCGCCCGATGCCCGCCTGGCGCAGCCGCCGCGCGGTGTGCTCGGTCCCGGCCACCAGTTCCCGGTAGGTCAGCACGCTGGTGCCGTCGTCCAGCGCCTCGGCGTCGGGGCAGGCCGCCGCGGTGGCGTCCAGCAGGTCGATCAGGGTCCTGGGTGCGGCCGCCTCGCGGCCCTGGTAGATCGCGCGGGTGCCGATGTCGATCGAGTCGACCGAACGGTCCGCCCCCCAGAGCGTCTCGCTCATCATTTCCTCCACGGACTGCGGGTTACGCATTCAATCTGTACTACGAATTCGGCTTCAGTAGATCTTCAGGAATTAACAGCCTGAACGTGATGTGTCAGCCAACTGAAAGTTCGCTGGGAATTCCCCGGACAACACAGGCGAATTGCCCGCCGCTCACAGCCGACACACAGACTCGTTCGGCCGACGGCGTGATTTGCTGTGACATGACCGACAATCCCGCAGGTCCGCGATGCTTCTCATACGTTCACGTGAGGTTCACGCGCAGGGGCTGGTCGTGCACTGCTCATCCGATTCGGGTGATCTCACGTGTTCGCCCGAAGCGCCCGCACACCCCCGCGCGGTTGTATTGCCGCAGTCGCAGAACAACTGAGCCGGAACGAGGCAGGACGATGAGTGAGAAGCAGACCACGGTGGTCCTGGTGCACGGCGCGTTCGCCGACGCGTCGAGCTGGTCGGTAGTGGTCAGCGGGCTGCGTGAGCGCGGGGTGCCCGTGCTGGCGGTGGCCAACGAGCTGCGGGGCGGCGCCTCCGACGGCGCACGGGTGGCGGCGCTGGTCCGCGAGATCGACGGCCCCGTGCTGCTGGTGGGCCACTCCTACGGTGGGGTGGTCATCACCGAGGCGGCCTCCCGCGCCGAGAACGTGGTCGGCCTGGTGTACGTGACCGCCTTCGCGCTGGCGGAGGGCGAGGCGGTGCAGGAGCTGCTCAGCCACTACCCCGACAGCAGCCTCGGCGCCGCGCTGGTGCCGCACGAGCTGCCCGGGCAGGACGTGGTGCTGTCCCTGCGCGAGGACGCGTTCGGTGCGGTGTTCGCCGCCGACCTGCCCGCCGAGCGGAACTCGGTGCTCGCGGTCAGCCAGCGGCCGATCGCGGCGGCGGCCTTCGGTGAGAAGGCCGGTCCCGCGGCGTGGCGGACCCTGCCCAGCCACTACCTGGTTGCCACCGCCGACCAGGCGATCCACCCGCAGGCGCAGCGCGGCATGGCCGAGCGGATCGGTGCCACCGTGCGCGAGGTCGACGCCTCGCACGCGGTCGCGGTGTCGCGTCCCGACGCCGTGCTGGACCTGATCGACACCGCGCTGAAGGTGACCCGATGAGGATCACCGGACTGGCCACGGCCCTCGCGCTGACCGGCGCGCTGGCCCTGGCCGCGGGCACGCCCGCCACCGCCTCGGCGCCGGTCGAGCGGCACGCCAAGCCGACGATCGTGCTGGTGCACGGGGCGTTCGAGGACGCCGCGGCCTGGAGCGGGGTGACCGCTCGCCTGCAACGCGAGGGCTACCAGGTGTTCGCACCGGCCAACCCGTTGCGGGGCCTGGCATCGGACGCGGAGTACCTGCGTGCCGCACTGGCCGGGGTGAGCGGCCCGCTGGTGCTGGTCGGCCACTCCTACGGCGGCATGGTGATCAGCGAGGCCGCCGCGGCACTGCCCTCGGTCACGGCGCTGGTCTACGTCGCGGCGTTCATCCCGCGGGCCGGGGAGAGCGCGCTGGCGCTGAACTCCCGCTACCCCGGCTCGCTGCTGGGGCCGGACACCACGCGGACCGTGGACTACCCGGGCGGCACCGACCTGTACGTCAGGGCCGACAGCTTCCGGACCCTGTTCGCCGCCGACCGCGGCGCCGCGGAGGCAGCCGTGGCCGCCGCGGGGCAGCGCCCGATCGCCCCGGCCGCGCTGAACGAGCCCGCCGCGCACGGCGCTCCCCCGGCACCAGCCAAGTACGCGCTGGTCGCCGCGGCGGACCGGGCCATCCCGCCCGCCGCCGAGCGGTTCATGGCCCAGCGGGCCGGTGCCCGCACCACCGAGGTGCCGGCCGCCCACGACCTGCCCGCCTCCCAGCCCGGCGTGGTCGCCGCCACGATCGAGCGCGCCGCCCGCTGAGGGGTGGCGTGAAGGTGGCTTTCACTGCGCTGGGTGCGGTGAAAGCCACCTTCACGGCGTTAGTCCGGACGTTGCGTCAGTCCGGGCGTTGCAGCACCAGCTTGGCCAGTTGCACGCGGGAGTTGACCCCGAGCTTGGTGAAGACCGCGCGCAGGTGGGTGTTGATCGTGCTGGGCGAGAGGGTCAGTTCCTGCGCGGCCGAGCGGTTGGTGTGCCCGTCGGCGATGAGCAGCGCCACGGTCCGCTCCATCTCGGTCAGCGCCGCCCAGCCGGTCTCGGGACGGCTCGGCGCGGGCGCCCAGCGGCGGCGGCGCACCCCGGCGCCCTGCAACAGCCGTTGCACGCGAGCGGCGGACGCGACCGCACCCATCTCGGTGTAGGCGTCCCACGCGGCGTCCAGCGCCTCGATCGCGGCCTCACGGTCGGCGCCGCCCAGCGTGGCGCGGCCGAAGTCCTCACGGACCTGCGCCAGCAGCAGCGGCCGGTCGGCAGTGGCCAGCAAGTCCACCGCACGTGAGTGCTCGCCCAGAGCCAGCGCGCGGGTCGCCTCGAACACCGCCACTCCGGGATTGCGCGCGGCCAACTCCGCCAGCGGCCCCGCGGCGGCCTCGTCCCCACCGCTGCGGCGCGCGGAACACAAGGCGTGCACGAGGATCTCCTCCCGCCACGGCGTACTTGCCGCCAGCGCCACCAGATCGGCGGGCGAGTCGGCCAGCAACGCTTGCAGCACAGGGATTTCCCCGGCGTACTGACGAGCCGCCGCGTGGTCGCCGCGCAGCAGCCCCGTGACGACGAGCACGAGCAGCACGTGGGCCCGCGCGACCTCGTCGTGCAGGTCGTCCATCAGCCGCAGGGCCCGCGCCGCCTCCTCAGCGGCCTGGGTGAGCCGCCCGCGCACCAGGTGCAGGTGCGCCCGCAGCCAGCCGACCTGGGGCGCCAGCCAGGACTCGGCGGCCCCCGCGTCCAGCACGGCGCCGAGCCGGTCGGTGTCGCCGAGGTAGGCGCCGACCAGGACCTCGCGCAGTTCCAGGTGGCCGCGGTCGGGGGCGCCGACCTGCCCGGTGGCCGCCGCACGGGCCTGGGCGTACCAGTGTGCGGCGGCGGCGAACTCCCCCGCGGTCTCGGCACGTTCTCCGCGCACGGCAAGCACAACGGGGTCGGCGGCCGCGGGGACCTCGCCGCCGCCGTGGGCCCGGTAGGCGGCGAGCCGGGTGGCCAGTTCGGGGTCGGCGCCGGGGATGTCGGCGGCGTGGCGCAGCAGGTCCTGGTGGCGGCCGGTCAGCCACAGCCGGGGCGCCAGCCGCAGGTGCACGCGGGCGGTCGTACCGGGGTCCAGCGGCCCTTGCAGCAGGTGGTCGGCGAACTTCTCGGCCTCGGCGAACTGCCGTGCGGCCAGCAGGATCGCCACCACCTCCTCGCCGACCTCGGGCCAGCGCGGGTCCTGCGGGGTGAGCAGGTCGAACGCCTGGCGGATCAGGTCCATCGAGGTGATCGACATGGTGTCCAGCACCTCGTGCGCGGCCCGGCGCAGCACGTCCACTGCGAAGGCGTCACCGGGGGTGGCGGTCGCGCTGACGTGCGGGGCGGCCTCGGCGGCGGGCCGCCCGGCGGCGAGCAGGTACTCGGCGACCGCCCGGTGCGCGGCCCGCCGTGCCGAGGGCGGGATGTCCCCGTACACGGCCTGGCGCAACAGGTCGTGCCGGAAGGCGATCGCGGTGCCCTCGTCGCGCAGCAGCCCGGAGTCGATCGCCTCCCGCAGTGGATCGGCCAGCCGCGCGGGGTCCTGGCCACCCAGCGCGGCGGCGTCCTCCAGTCGGAACCGGGCGCCCAGCACGGCGCCCTGCCGCAGCAGCGCCCGGCAGGACTCGGAGGTGGCCGCCACTCGGCGGCGAACCCCGTCGAGCAGGTCCTCACCGGGGTTGAGCAGGCCGTCCACGAGTTGCACCACCAGGAACGGCACGCCACCCGCGGCGATCAGCTGCCGGGCCAGCGCGGGGTCGGCGCCGTGGCCGAGGCGGTCGGCGGCGATGTCCAGCGCCGCGTCCTCGGCCAGCGGCCCGAGGGTGGTCCGGTGCACCGGCACGCCCCGTTCGGCGACCTGCGCGATCTGGTCCACCGGCCCGCCGGGCTGCTCGCGGCTGGCCAGCAGCCACACGATCGGCGCGGCGGCCAGCCGGATCGGCAGCATGCGCAGCACGAACGCCGACAGCGGGTCGGCCCACTGCACGTCGTCCAGGGACAGCAGCACGGGCTGGTCCCGTGCGCGGACCTCCAGCAGTGCCGCCAACTGCTCGGCCAGCCACAGCGGCTGCTCGGCCAGTGGGGCCAGCGCCAGGAACTCCGCCGAGCTGATCAGCGGATCGGGCCCGAGCCGCAGGGCCGGCCCGAGCGAGGCCAGTGGCGTGACGTTGTCGGCCTCGTGCGCCGCCGCGCTGCCGGTGCGGTACCCCATCCGGGCGGCCTGCTCCGCGGCGGCGTCGACCAGTGCCGTCTTGCCGATGCCCGGTTCGCCGCGCACGACGAGCACCGCCGCCGAGCCCGCTCGCAGCACGCGCAGTACGAGGTCGAGTTCGGCCGCGCGCCCGCGCAGCGGAGGGGTCACCACCAGCGCAACCTACCGAACGACCGATCATCAGCCCAGACTGGACAGTCTGAACTGATAAGTCTAGGCTGAGCACATGGCGGAGGACACGGAGGGCGTCTCGGAGTCGGCGGTCCGCGCGGCGCAGGACGTGCGGGCGGTGTTCAGCCGCCTGCGACGTGCCCTGCGCGGGGTCCCGGTGACAGCTGACGGGCTCACCCCCTCGCAGACCTCGGTGCTGAGCAGGCTCAGCAGGGACGGGGCGGCGTCGGCCAGCGCGCTGGCGGCGGCGGAGCGGGTGCGGCCGCAGTCGATGGCGGCGACCCTGGCGGCGCTGGAGCAGCACGGGCTGATCCGGCGCGACCAGGACCCCGAGGACGGCCGCAAGCAGCTGGTGACCCTCAGCGCGGCGGGTGTGCAGCGGGTCCAGGGCGACCGGCAGGCCCGCCAGGAGTGGCTGGCCCGCGCCCTTCAGGAGGGCTACACCGAGGCCGAACGGGCCACGATCATCGAGGCGCTGGCCCTGCTGGACCGGCTGACCCAGTCGTGATCGGCGCACCGGCACGGGCGCAGGGCTTCGACCGCCGACTGATCGCGCCGATGATCCTCGGCTCGGTGCTCAACCCGGTCAACTCCTCGATGCTGGCCGTGGCCCTGGTGCCGATCGGGGCCGCCTTCGGGGTGCCGCCCGCGCAGACGGCCTGGCTGGTCTCCGCGCTCTACCTGGCCACCGCGGTCGGGCAGCCGGTGGTCGGCCGCCTGGTCGACACCTACGGCCCGCGCCCGCTCTACCTGATCGGCACCGGCCTGGTCGGCATCGCCGGGGTGCTGGGTGCGCTGGCGCCCTCGCTGCCGGTGCTGGTCGCGGCACGGGTGCTGCTCGGGTTCGGCACCTGCGCGGCGTACCCGGCCTCGATGCACCTGATCCGCGGCGAGTCCGAGCGCACCGGCCAGGACAGTCCCAGCGCGGTGCTGGCGGCGCTGGCGGTGGCCAACCAGAGCATCTCGGTCATCGGCCCCACCCTCGGCGGCCTGCTGATCGGGCTGGGCGGCTGGCACACGATCTTCACCATCAACGTCCCACTGTCGCTGGCCTGCCTGGTGCTGGGCGCGCGGCGACTGCCCAGGCAGGCCGCGCGGCGGCGCACGGTCACCCGCGTGGACCTGATCGGCATGGTGCTGTTCGCGGGCATGCTCACCGCGCTGCTGCTGTTCCTGATGAGCCCGCAAGCCGGGCACTGGTACCTGCCGGTGCTGGCCCTCGCGGCGGGCGCGGGCCTGACCTGGCGGGAACTGCGCGTGGCCGAACCGTTCATCGACCTGCGGGTGCTCGGCGGCAACCTGCCGCTGCTGGCCACGTTCCTGCGGCAGGTCCTGGCCTACGTCACCGCCTACGCCTTCCTGTACGGCTTCACGCAGTGGCTGGAACAGGGCCGCGGGCTCAGCGCCTCGGTGGCCGGCCTGGTGCTGTTGCCGATGTCGCTGACCGCGGTGGCGATCACCGCCGTCACGGGCCGCCACGAACAGGTCTGGGGCAAGCTGCTGGTCGGCGGGCTGACCCAGCTCGCGGGCTGCGCCGCCCTGCTGCTGCTCGACCAGGCCAGCCCGATCTGGCTGCTGTGCGGGCTGGCCCTGCTGATCGGCATCCCGCAGGGCCTCAACGGGTTGGCCAACCAGAACACCCTGTACCACCAAGCGGATCCGGCACGCATGGGCTCCTCGGCCGGACTGCTGCGGACCTGCACCTACCTCGGCGCCATGATCGCCTCCGCGGCCAGCGGCGCCTTCTTCAGCCGGGGCGCGGACACCCCGGGCCTGCACGAGCTGGGCCTGTTCACCCTCACCGTCGCCGCACTGTTCCTCGCGGTGACCCTGCTCGACCGCTCGGTGCGCCGCATCGGATCGGCGCAGCACCACTGAAAGGACACTCGTGGCACTCACCACGCTCGACCCGCGTACCGCGCTGGTCCTGATCGACCTGCAGAACGGCATCGCCGCCGCACCCACCGTGCCGCACACCGGGCCCGAGGTGGTCGCCCGCGCCGTGGAACTGGCCAACGCCTTCCGCGCCAACGGATCCCCCGTGGTCCTGGTGCGGGTCAGCCTCGCCGAGGACGGCTCGGACGCCGCACCTGGACGCACCGAGGCCGAGGGCGCGGGCGGCCCGCGGCCCGCCGGGTGGGACCTCATCGTGGACGAGTTGTCCGGGCACGACGGGGACATCACCGTGACCAAGCGGAACTGGGGTGCCTTCCACGGCACCGACCTGGACCTGCACCTGCGCCGCCGTGGGGTCAGCCAGATCGTGCTGGCGGGCATCGCCACCAGCATCGGTGTGGAGTCCACCGCCCGCGCCGCGCACGAGCACGGCTACCACGTCACCCTGGTCACCGACGCCATGGGCGACATGGACCTCGACGCCCACGACAACAGCGTGCGGCGGATCTTCCCCCGGCTCGGCGAGACCGGGACCACCGCCGAGGTGCTGGCCCTGCTGGGCTCAGCCGCGCGATAGGAACTCCCCCAGGGCCTGGGCGACCAGCTCGGGGCGCTCCAGGGTCTGCATGTGCGGGGTGCCGGGCAGCTCCCGGTAGGTGGCGCCGCTGATGGCCCCGGCCAGCCCGGTCGTGCTCTCCGGGGTGGCCGAGACCTCGGCGGCGCCCGCCAGCACCAGGGTCGGCCCGGGGAAGTGCGCGAGCTTGCCCCGCACGTCCAGCGTGGCGTACGCGCCCCAGAGGGCGGCCCAGTCGGCCGGGTCGATGCGGCGGACCTGCTCACGGGCGTAGCGCACACCCCAGCCGTCCTCGGCCAGCGGCCCGCCGAACCCTCCCCGACCAGCTCGCCGGAGATCTCCGGGGACGCTGGCGCATCGCGCCGACCAGTTCCTCGGGCGTGCCGCCCAGCAACCCCCGGAACGCGCGTCGTCCCCGCTCGTCACGATTCACCCCCGGCCTGGCACCTATCGGGTGAATTCACATCCTGGCATTCGCACTGACCGGGCCTGACGCGTCAATGATCTTCGACACGTCGCGCTGGGCCGCTAGGCTTCGCCAGGCGTGACGCGGAGACTTCGGAGGTGTGCGGTGGCCCGGTCCGGTGGGTGGATCCCCGACAGTGTCGACGTGAACGTGCCCGCCGCGGCCAGGGTCTACGACTACCTGCTCGGCGGGGGCCACAACCTCGACGCCGACCGCGCGGTGGCCGCGAAGGTGCTGCAAGCCCTGCCCGACGGCAGGCAGGTCGCCGCCTCCAACCGCGCCTTCATGCGCCGCGCCGTGCTGTACATGCTGGAGCAGGGCATCACCCAGTTCCTGGACCTGGGCTCGGGCATCCCCACCGTGGGCAACGTGCACGAAGTAGCCCAACAGGCCAACCCCGAGGCGCGCGTGGTCTACGTGGACTACGACGAGGTCGCCGTGGCGCACAGCCAACTGCTGTTGCAGGGCAACCCGCTGGCGACCGTGGTGGAGGCCGACCTGTGCCGCCCCGAGAAGGTCCTCAACGACCCCGGGGTGCTCGGGGTCCTCGACTTCGACAGGCCGATCGGGCTGCTCATGGTGGCGGTGTTCCACTTCGTCGGCGAGGACCGCAAGCCCCGCGAGATCGTGGCCAAGTACCGCCAGGCCCTGCCCCCGGGCAGCATGATGGCGCTGTCGCACCTGACCGCCGACCACAAGCCCGCCGAGATGGCGGTGGTCGTCGAGGCCATGAAGAACAGCCGCGACCCCATGTACTTCCGCAGCCACGCCGAGGTCGTGCCGCTGTTCGAGGGCTTCGACCTGGTGGAACCCGGAGTCGTCGGCGCCCCCTCCTGGCACCCCGAGCTCGGCGCCCAACAGTCCAGCCCCGAAGGGGTCTACGTCGGCCTGGGCCGCGTGCGCTGAGCCCACATGGGCAGACCCACGACCGGCGTCCCGCGCTACCCCTGCGGATCCCCCACCGGGTAGGGCACGAAAGTGGACCGGTTCTCGTCCACGTGCAGCGCCCGCCCGATCGGCGGGGCCGCCCGCTGCGGGCACAGCGGCCGGTCACAGGTCTTGCAGCCGGGCCCGATCGGGGTGGCCGCCGACACCTCGTCCAGGTCCACCCCCGCCGAGTACACCAACCGACCCGCGTGCCGGATCTCGCAGCCCAGCCCCACCGCGAAGGTCTTGCCAGGACCGCCGTACCCACCCCGGCTGCGCGACACGGTCCGCGCGATCCACAGGTACCGCTGCCCGTCGGGCATCGCGGCCACCTGGGTCAGCACCCGGCCCGGCGAGCCGAACGCCTCGTAGACGTTCCACAGTGGACACGTGCCACCCGCCCGCGAGAAGTGGAACCCCGTCGCCGACTGCCGCTTGGAGACGTTGCCCGCCCGGTCCACCCGCACGAACGAGAACGGCACCCCGCGCGCACCGGGCCGTTGCAGGGTGCTCAGCCGGTGGCAGATCGTCTCGTACCCCACCGCGAACCGGTCGGCCAGCAACTCGATGTCGTAGCGCAGCCGCTCGGCCGCCTCGTGGAACACCCGGTAGGGCAGCACCAGCGCCGCCGCGAAGTAGTGCGCCAACCCGATCCGCGCCAGCGACCGCGCCTGACCGCTGGGCAGCTCCCCCAACGCCACGATCTCGTCCAGCAATTCCTGGAATTCCAGCAACGCGATCTGCGTCGCCATCCGAAAAGCCTGCTGACCAGGACGCAGGTGAATTGACAGGTGCAGGGTCCGCGTCCCCGGCTCGTAGTGGTGCAATTCACCAGTCGTCGCGGCGTGCGACAGCTCACCCTGCGTGGTCACCACCCGCACCCCGTGCCGCTGCCCCAGGTGACGGCTCAACGCCGCCCGCACCTCCCCCTGACGCACCCGCACCCGCCCCGCCAGCGCCTCCGCCGCCTCGTCCAGCCCCGGGAAGTAGTTGCGGTGCCGGTACACGAAGTCACGCACCTGCTCGTGCGGACTGGCCACCAGCTCCGCCGCCCGGTCCCCCGTCACCGCCGACAACTGCTCGTCCACCTGCCGGAAACGCCGGTGCAACGCGATCACCGCCTCCGCCACCTCCGGCATGGACTCCGCCACCTCCCGCAGGTCAGCCACGGACAACCGGGCCCGAGGCGCCCCCGTCAACAACGCCTCCCGCAGATCGGCCAGCAACCGCGCGGTGTCCTGACCAGCGAAGAACGCCGCATCCACCCCGAAGGTCTCGGTGATCCGCATCAGCACCGGCACGGTCAGCGGCCGCGAGTCGTGCTCGATCTGGTTGAGGTAGCTCGCCGAGATCGCCAACAGCCGCGCCAACTCGACCTGGCTCACCCCACGCTCCTCCCGCAGCCTGCGCAACCGGGCACCCGCGAAGGTCTTCGCCATGCCACCCAGCGTAGCGCCCACCTGCGAAGCCAACCTTTCGCAAAGTTGGCAAAAATGGCCAGGAAGATTTTCAACAATTCGCCGATTACGTATCTCGACACCCACGGTTCCACGCTGACAGGCTCCATTCGAACAGGACACGAGAGGAGCCGAACAAATGCTCAGCGCCACCGAGATCGAACAGCAGTGGGCCAGCGACCCCCGCTGGAACGGAGTGCACCGCAGCTACACCGCCGCCGAGGTCGTACGACTGCGCGGCAGCCTCCAGGAGGAGCACACCCTCGCCCGCCGCGGTGCCGAGCGCCTGTGGAACCTGATCAACAACACCGACTACGTGCACGCCCTCGGCGCCCTCACCGGCAACCAGGCCGTGCAACAGGTCCGCGCCGGACTCAAGGCCATCTACCTGTCCGGCTGGCAGGTCGCCGCCGACGCCAACCTCTCCGGCCACACCTACCCCGACCAGAGCCTCTACCCCGCCAACTCCGTACCCGCCGTGGTCCGCCGCATCAACAACGCCCTGCTGCGCGCCGACCAGATCGCCACCGCCGAGGGCACCGACCCCGGCCTGGACTGGCTCGCCCCCATCGTCGCCGACGCCGAAGCCGGGTTCGGCGGCGTGCTCAACGCCTACGAACTCATGCGCGCCATGATCGCCGCGGGCGCCGCGGGCGTGCACTGGGAGGACCAACTCGCCGCCGAGAAGAAGTGCGGACACCTCGGCGGCAAGGTCCTCATCCCCACCGCCCAGCACGTGCGCACCCTCAACGCCGCCCGACTGGCCGCCGACGTCGCAGGCGTGCCCTCCGTGGTCATCGCCCGCACCGACGCCCAGGCCGCCACCCTGATCACCACCGACACCGACGAACGCGACCGCCCCTTCATCACCGGCGAACGCACCGCCGAGGGCTTCTACCGCGTCCGCAACGGCATCGAACCCTGCATCGCCCGCGGCCTGGCCTACGCCCCACACGCCGACCTGCTCTGGATGGAGACCTCCCTACCCGACCTGGAGGTCGCCCGCACCTTCGCCGAAGCCGTCAAGGCCCAGTACCCCGACCAACTGCTGGCCTACAACTGCTCCCCCTCCTTCAACTGGCGCAAGCACCTCGACGACGCCACCATCGCCAAGTTCCAACGCGAACTCGGCCACATGGGCTACAAGTTCCAGTTCATCACCCTCGCCGGGTTCCACGCCCTCAACCACTCCATGTTCGACCTCGCCCGCGGCTACGCCGAGGACGGCATGACCGCCTACGTGCAACTACAGGAACGCGAGTTCGCCGCCGAAACCGCCGGCTACACCGCCGTCAAGCACCAGCGAGAGGTCGGCACCGGCTACTTCGACCTGGTCTCCACCACGCTCAACCCCACCGCCGAGACCACCGCACTGCGCGGGTCCACCGAGGAAGCCCAGTTCGCCTGATCCCGAAGGGAGCCCGCACCGTGCACGCACACAGCAGGACAGAGATCACCGGCACGATCGGCCACCGCTACCAGGAAGTCCTCACCCCCGAAGCACTGGCCTTCGTCACCGCACTGGACGACCAGTTCGCGCAGAGCCGCACCGAACTGCTGGCACAGCGCCGCGAACGCCGCGAACGCTTCGCCACCGGTGAACTGCCCGGGTTCCTGCCGGAGACCAGCGCGGTGCGGGCCGACCCGCACTGGCACGTCGCCCCACCCGCCCCCGGCCTCACCGACCGCCGCGTCGAGATCACCGGCCCGCCCCACCCCAAGATGGCCGTCAACGCCCTCAACTCCGGCGCCAAGGTGTGGATGGCCGACCTGGAGGACGCCACCTCCCCCAGCTGGCACAACATCATCACCGGCCAGCTCACCCTGCTCGACGCCGCCGCCGACCGCCTCGACCTCACCACCGAGGGCGGCAAGCGCTACTGGGTCGCCGACAACCCCGCCACGATCGTGGTCCGCCCCCGCGGCTGGCACCTGGTCGACAAGCACATCCTCATCGACGGCCGCCCCATCTCCGCCAGCCTGCTCGACTTCGGCCTGCACCTGTGGCACAACGCCCGCCGCCTCCTCGACCGCGGCACCGGCCCCTACTACTACCTGCCCAAACTCGAAGGCCACCGCGAAGCACGGCTGTGGAACGAGGTCTTCTGCCACGCCCAGGACCAACTCGGCCTACCACGCGGCACCATCCGCGCCACCGTGCTCATCGAGACGATCACCGCCGCCTTCGAGATGGAGGAGATCCTCCACGAACTGCGCGAGCACAGCTCGGGCCTCAACGCCGGACGCTGGGACTACATCTTCAGCGTCATCAAGAACTTCGGCCACCGCCCCGAGTTCGTCCTGCCCGACCGCGCCGACGTGGCCATGACCGTGCCCTTCATGCGCGCCTACACCGAACACCTCGTCGCCACCTGCCACCGGCGCGGCGCCCACGCCATCGGCGGCATGGCCGCCTTCATCCCCAGCCGCGACCCCGAGACCAACACCCAGGCACTGGCCAAGGTCGCCCAGGACAAGCAGCGCGAGGCCGCCGACGGCTTCGACGGCTCCTGGGTCGCCCACCCCGGACTCGTCGCCACCTGCGAACACGCCTTCGACCCCGTACTCGGCCTGCGCCCCCACCAACTCGACCGCCAGCGCACCGAGGTCACCACCACCGCCGAAGACCTGCTCGCCGTCAACCGCACCCCCGGCCGCGTCACCGAACCCGGCCTGCGCAACAACATCTCCGTCGCACTGCACTACTTCCACGCCTGGCTCAACGGCTCCGGCGCCGTGGCCATCAACGGACTCATGGAGGACGCCGCCACCGCCGAGATCGCCCGCTGCCAGGTCTGGCAGTGGCTGCACCACACCACACCCCTGGCCGAAGGCGGCACCGTCACCGAACCACTGGTCCGCGCACTGGTCGACAAGGAACTGCTCGACCTGCCGCCCGAGCACCGAGACGCGGCCCGCGCCCTGTTCGAGCACACCACCCTCACCGAGACCCCACCCGCCTTCTTCACCACCACCGCCTACGCGACCCACCTGGCAGGCACCCGATGACCACCATCGCGCGCATCGGCGTCGTAGGCGCCGGACTCATGGGCTCCGGCATCGCCGAGGTCTGCGCCAAAGCCGGACTCGACGTACTCGTCGCCGAAGCCGACGCCGCCTGCCTGCTCGCCGGACGCAACCGCGTCGACCGCTCCCTGCGCCGCGGCGTCCGCCACGGCAAGCTCACCGAGGAACAGGCCCAACAGGCCACCGACCGGCTCCGCTTCACCACCGACCTCGACGAGTTCACCGACCGCCAACTCGTCGTCGAAGCCGTGGTCGAACACGAACAGGTCAAAAGCGAGGTACTCACCCGACTGGACAAGGTCCTCACCGACCCCGAGGCCATCCTCACCACCAACACCTCCTCCATCCCCATCATGAAACTGGCCATGGCCACCGACCGCGCCGACAAGGTCATCGGCCTGCACTTCTTCAACCCCGTCCCCGTCCTGCCCCTGGTCGAGATCGTCGCCAGCCTGCTCACCAGCCTGGACACCCGCACCCGCGTCGAAGGCTTCGTCACCGGCACCCTCGGCAAACAGGTCATCCGCTCCCAGGACCGCGCCGGATTCGTCGTCAACTCCCTGCTCGTGCCCTACCTGCTCTCCGCCATCCGCATGGTCGAATCCGGCTTCGCCTCCGCCGCCGACGTGGACACCGGCATGGTCCTGGGCTGCGCCCACCCCATGGGCCCACTGCAACTGACCGACCTCATCGGCCTGGACACCACCAAGGCCATCGCCGAATCCATGTACGCCGAGTTCAAGGAACCCCTCTACTCCCCACCCCCGCTGCTGCTGCGCATGGTCGACGCCGGACTGCTCGGCAAGAAGACCGGCCGCGGCTTCTACCTCTACGACGGGAGCTGACACACAGTGGGCTGGTCCACCGCCGACCTCGCCGACCGCGAGGGAACCGAGGTCCGCAGCTGCGACACCCAGTTCCGCCAGTACGGCCGACGACAGGCGTTCACCGGACTGGTCCGCACCGTCACCTGCTTCCAGGACAACGCCCTGCTCAAGAAGGTGCTCTCGCAACCAGGCGCCGGGCAGGTACTGGTCGTCGACGGGGGCGGATCCCTGCACACCGCCCTCGTCGGCGACCACATCGCCGAACTCGCCCGCGCCAACGGCTGGACCGGTCTGGTGCTCAACGGGGCCGTCCGCGACACCACCGCACTGTCCACACTGGACATCGGCATCAAGGCACTGGGCAGCAACCCCCGCAAGTCCACCAAACACGGCACCGGCGAACTCGACACACCCGTCACCCTCGGCGGCGCCGTGTTCCACCCCGGCGACCTGCTCATCAGCGACCCCGACGGGATAGTCCTGCTGGCGCCCGCCCACCAGGGGTAGTCTCGGACCGGTGCCGATCACCGACCCGCTCCACGCGCTCTACACCCGCAGGCTCCGCAAGCAGGTCCTGGCCCGCACCCGCCCCCAGCACGTCGGCCTGATCATGGACGGCAACCGCCGCTGGGCCAGCCAGATGGGCATCGCCGACACCCGCCTTGGCCACGAACACGGCGGCAGGCACGTCGAACACGTACTCAACTGGTGCGAAACCCTCGGCATCGGCCACGTCACCGTCTTCGTCTGCTCCACCGAGAACCTGCTCCGCCGCCGCGAGGACGAGGTCGCCTTCCTCATGCAGGTCGTCGAACAGGTCGTCACCGAACACCTCACCCGCCCCGACACCCGCTGGCGCATGCACGTCGCCGGACTGCTCGACGTCCTGCCCGACACCACCGCACACGCCCTCAAGCAGGCCGTCGAGACCACCCGCCACCGCACCGGCCCCGTCGTCACCCTCGCCATCGGCTACGGCGGCCGCCAGGAACTCGTCACCGCCCTGCGCGACCTGCTGCACGAACGCGCCGCCGAAGGCCAGACCCTCACCGAGATCGCCAACGACCTCACCCCCGAGGACATCGCCAGCCACCTCTACACCGCGGGCCAGCCCGACCCCGAACTGATCATCCGCACCAGCGGGGAACAGCGCTCCTCCAACTTCCTGCTCTGGCAGAGCGCCAACGCCGACCTGCACTTCTGCGAGGCCTACTGGCCCGCCTTCCGCGAGATCGACTTCCTCCGCGCCCTGCGCGCCTGGGCCGACCGCCGCACCGCCCGGTCCTGAGCCCACCCCGCCGCCGCGAAGGGACCGTTCACCGCTTTCAGCGCAGCGAAAGCCACCTGCACGCCACCGGCCCGACTTTCGGCTCTGCCCGGGCAGGTCCGGTACTTCCTAGCGTCGGCAGACATGTGGAAACGCGCAGCACTGACCGCCGCGGCGGTCCTGTTACCCCTGCTGACCACCCCGCCACCGGCCACCGCCGCCGACTCGGCCACCGTCGTCCCGATCAGCATCACCGGTGACCCCGGCAAACGCTTCAACGTGGTGATCATCGGCGACGGCTACACCGCCGCCGACATGCCCAAGTTCCGGGAGAACCTCAACCGGCACGTCAACGTGCTGATGACCCTGGAACCCTTCAAGTCCTACCGCAGCTACCTCAACGTCTACGCGGTCGAGATCCCCTCGCACGACTCGGGCGTCAGCTGCGACCCCGGCTTCAACTCCCCACACCGCGACACCCCATTGCACATGGGCTTCTACAGCGGCTGCACCGATGCGAGCATCCAACGGGCACTGACCGTGGACAACAGCGCCGCCACCAAGTACGCCAACCTCGTCACCGGCACCAACTCCGGCAACCGCCAGGTCCTCACCATCGCCAACAGCACCACCTACGGCGGCACGGGCGGCACCTGGGCCACGGCCTCCGGTGGCAACGCCATGTCCGCGCTGATCACCCCGCACGAGATGGGCCACTCCCTGGGCGGGCTGGACGACGAGTACGACTACTACGCCCGCGGCGAACGCGGTGCCGCCTACACCGGCGGCGAACCCGACTCGCTGCACCACACCCTGCTCACCGAGCAACAGATGACCGCACAGCACGCCAAGTGGTGGCGCTGGCTGGGTGAACCCAGCGAGTCGGGCGGCACCATCGGCCGCTACGAGAGCGGCCTGTACAGCAGCACCGACGTCTGGCGGCCCAGCGCGCACTCCATGATGAAGACCCTCGGCTACTACTTCGACCAGGTCAGCCGCGAGCGCATGACACAGCGCATCTCGGCGAAGACCAACATCCTGCAGGACGGCACACCCACGACCGCACCGATCGGCGCCGACCGCGTGGTCTGGGTCGACACACTGCACCCGGCCAGCCACCAGCTCACCACCAGCTGGCAGCTCGACGGCAAGGCGCTGACCACCAACGGCAGCCGCAGCCTCGACCTCACCACGCTGCACCTGGCCGCGGGCAAGCACACCCTGACCGCCAAGGTCGTCGACCCCACCGAGTTCGTGCGCGACCCGGCCGTGCGCGACTCCGCCGCGCTGACCCGCACCCGCACCTGGACCATCGACACCTCGATCAGTACCACCCGCGTGCCCACCGCCCCCGACTTCACCGCCTCGACCCCCACCAACCGGCCGGTCGGCGGCCAGGACGTGCTGTACGCCGAGGCCACCCACCCCGTGGACCGGATCGTCCCGATCAGCTGGGCACTGGACGGCAAGCCGGTGCCCACCCCGGGCAACGACCGCGACCTGGAACTGGGCCGGTTGGGGCTGACCGGCACGCACACCGTCACCGCCTCGGTGCCCGGCCACACCCTGACCTGGCAGGTGGACGCCACCCCGCCGAGCACGAGCTTCCAGCTGTCCAAGGCGCTGTCCACTGTGGACAAGCCGGGTCAGCCCCCGGAGTACGTGTTCAACGCCCCGTTCACCATGCGGCTCACCGCCAGCGACAACACCCCCGGCTACGACGTCAGCGAGTTCCGCACCGACGGGGACGGCTGGTTCAACTACTTCGGCTGGCCCACCGATGCCAGCGCCCCGTTCCTGTTCACCGCCAACGGAACCGTCATCGACAACCTGGTCTACGGCAAGCTCGGCAAGCCCAGGCTCTCCCCCTGGGACACCCCGCCCGCTGGCTACGGCCGCCACACCGTCGAGTACCGCTCCACCGACCCCAGCGGCAACACGAGCGCAGCGGGCTCCTTCGTGGTCACCCTGTTGCCGCCGCCGCCCACGTGCACCAGCACCGTCACCGGCCACCGGGACGGGCCGCTCGTGATCGGGTCCGGCGTCACCTGCCTGGACGGCGCCGAGGTCGCCGGCCCGGTGACCGTCGCGCCCGGGGCGTCCCTGGTCGTCACCGGCGGATCGATCAACAGCCCGGTCAGCGCCAGTGGGGCCGCCACCGTGCAGTTGCTCAGCACCACGGTGCGCGGACCGGTGTCGATCGCCGGCACCACGGGCAACGTCACGGTGCTCGGCACCCAGGTCTTCGGCGCGGCGAGCCTGCTCGGCAGCCACACCGCCGACCCGGCGATCTTCGCCAACTCCACCGTGCACGGCCCGCTGGTCTGCACGGCGAATTCCCCGGCACCGCAGGACTTGCAGGCCGCCAACTCGGCCTGGGGGCCGGTTCTTGGTCAGTGTTCTGGTAAGCATTGATTTCACTCATCACTGAAGCAATAGTGATATAAGTACCGGGAGTGCCGTGCGGGCTCAGCGGCGGCACTCCCGGGTAGTACGCTCAGGGCAACCAATCAGCGGCGAGAGGGCGCACGAAGGCATGACCTCGGTGATCGTCGGCGGCCAGCACTGGTCGCGGCCCGCGGCTGCCCCCAGGCGGCTCCCCCGGTGAACCAGTTCTCCTACACCACCGCGCACGAACCCGATTGCGTGCTGATCACCCTCACCGGCCCGCTGGACATCCGCTTCGCCGACGAGTTCAAGCCCCGCGCCGTCGACCTCGCCGACACGGGGCTGGACCTGGTGTTCGACCTGACCGCGCTGACCGGCATCGACTCCAGCGGGCTCACGGTGTTCATCGCCGCCTACAAGCGGGCGAGCCAACACGGCCGCCGCGTCCGCCTGGTCGCGGTGCCGCCCTTCGTCGCGCGCATCATGACGGTGACCTCGCTGGACCAGCTCATCGAGGTCACCCACCGCTGAGCCCCTGTGGGCCTCCCGGTGGCAAGGCCGAAAACCCAAACCGGACTCCGTGGCCAGGCGGCGCCGCGGCCGAGACTGGCCACCACACCGTGATCCTCCGAGGGCCACTCGGAACCGGCGTGGTCAATGACGGGCACCAGGCTGATGGTGTCCGTGTCCGCGCTGGTCAGCAGAGCTGCGGCGGGGTCGACGGAAGCCAGGTCGCCCCGGGCCCTCGTCCACCGACGGGGACCAGTTCGTCGCCTGGTGCCTGGAGGTCGAGCCGTACCTCCTCGCGGTCGGCGTCCGCAGGAGGTTCTGGCCGGTAGCCTGAGGCGCCGTTTCCGCGTGTGCCCATGTGAAGGCGTGAGGTCCTCATGTCGAAGAGCACAGGCCAGAACCTGCCGGGGCCGTTGGAGCATGTCACGGCCTCCTACGACGATCCAGCCTCGTGGTCCCGCCTGATGCGCACGGCAACGCACACGCAGAGCGCCACGCAACTGGCCGGCTACATCGATCTCAGCCTGGATGAACCGCGGGCGGTCCAGAACATGCACGAGGCGGCCGCAAGCCTGCAGGATTGCCCCGGACTGGCCGCGGTGCTGCCCAAGGTCCTCGAGAGCGCGATGTCGCTCATGAGCGCGGAGGCCGGGAACATCCAGCTCCTGGATCCACGCGAGGGCTCGCTGGTACTGGTCACCCAACTCGGTTTCGGCCCCGAGTTCGTGGACCATTTCGCGGTCGTCGACGACGGCAGTTCTGTCTGCGGACGAGCCGCATCGCAGTGCACCCAGACGGTCGTGGTCGATGTCCACGAGGACCCGGCCTGTGCACCGCACCGGAACGTCTTCCGCGACGCGGGCGTTCGCGCGGTCCAGTCCACCCCCTTGCTCGACCACACCGGCCGGATGATCGGCATGGTCTCGACCCACCTGCCACACCCCGGTCGGCCAGCCGATCGAGACCTGCGGATCATGGGGCTCTACAGCCAACTCGCTGGCGAGGTCATCGCGCGGCACCTGCGCAGGACCTCCCCTGGCGCTCCGTGTGTCCCCGCGCCCAGGGACGCGAAGCCGGCACCGCGCAGGCCAGCGCTGAGCCAGCTCCTGGCCGACACGATCAATCGGATCTTCGACGCGGGGCTGAGGTTCGCGGGCGCCCAGTCATTGACCACCGACGAGCACGTCGCACAACGGGTGCGGGCCGGTATCGCCACGCTCGACGACACGGTCCGCATGGTCCGCATGGTCCAAGTGGCCCTGCTCGACCACAACCTCGGCGAGCACCGCAACGAGCACGACGCGACCGTGCCCAGCGGACCGGGCCGGCCGGGAGGTCCGCAGGACGCCACCGCGGGACCAGCGCCGACACACGACGCGGACGACAGTCCGGCGGGACTGGGGTTGGCCAGCCACTGCCGCATCCAATGACGGATCTCCGGCAGTTCCCGCGCACCGACCATCGTTGGTTTTTCGGCCGTTGCCACCGGGAGGCCCTGTGGCCGGACAACCGCCGCTACCATCGGTGGTGGCCGACGTTCGGGGGGACGCATGGGTGAGGACGTGTCGGCGCGGGACCACGTGCTGGTGGGGTTCACCGCGTTGGTGGGCGATCTGTTCGACGGTCAGCGCGGGCGGACCGCTGCGGAGCGGCTCAAGGTGTTGCTGGGACCCACCGCCCCACGTGCCAGGGACCCGTTCCAGGTGCTGCGATTCGCCGCGTCCTGTGGCCGGACCGCGGCCAACGTGGTGGAGCGCCAACTGTGCAGGCTCGAGTCCGAGGCGCTGCTCGCGGCCGAGGACCTGCCCGGCTCGCAGGAGGCATTGCGCCACCTGGCGAGCAAGGGCTGCACGCTGACAGTGATCACCAACCACGGGATCGACTGCGTGCGCAGCTACCTGACGATGCGCGACCTCACCGGGCAGGTACGACGGATCAGCGCCCGCGTCACCGCCGACCCCGAACGGCTGCTCCCGGGCCCGCACCTGGTGCAGCAGGCGATCCGCGCGCTGGCCACGACCGCCGAGCACTGCGTGCTGATCGCGGGCTCGGCGGCCGAGTCGGCGGCGGCCCGAGCGGCGGGAGTCGCCTGTGTGCGGGGCATGGAGGCGATATGCGGGTGAGGCCAGGCGAGGCTCCTGCTAGCGTCCAGGTCATGCGCCCGTCCAGCTCACAGCCGATGATGCCCCGCTCGCGGGGCCGCTGACGCTGCACGGATGACGATGCGCGGGCCCCACACACCGGGGCCCCGCCACAGGGATGCCGGAGCCCCGCCGCACGCACGGAGGTTCTGATGACCACGTCCCGCTTCTACGTCACCACGACGATCCCCTACGTCAACGCCCGACCACACCTGGGCTTCGCCCTGGAGCTGGTGCAGGCCGACGTGCTGGCCCGCCACCACCGTGCTCGCGGCGAACAGGTGCGGCTGCTGACCGGTACCGATGACAACTCGCTGAAGAACGTGCTCGCAGCGCAGGCCCAGGGCGTGCCGACGCAGGAACTGGTGGACCGGAACGCGGCGGCCTTCGCGGCGCTGCGCGAGCCGCTGGCGCTGTCCACGGACGACTTCATCCGCACCAGCCGGGACCCGCGCCACCGGGTGGGTGTCGAGCGGCTCTGGCGCTCCTGCGCGGAGGCCGGTGACATCTACCGCAAGCACTACGAGGGCCAGTACTGCGTGGGCTGCGAGCAGTTCTACACCGCTGCCGACCTGCCTGGCGGCCGCTGCCCGGAGCACCGCGAGCCGCCCAGGCTCGTGTCGGAGGAGAACTGGTTCTTCCGGCTGTCCCGGTACGCGGACCGGCTGCACGAGGTGATCAGCAGCGGGCGCCTGCGGATCGAACCGGCCGTGCGCCGCAACGAGGTGCTCGGCCTCATCTCGGCCGGGTTGCCGGACTTCAGCATCTCCCGCTCGCAGGGACGTGCCCGCGGCTGGGGGATCCCGGTACCCGGTGACCCCGAACAGGTCGTCTACGTGTGGTGGGACGCGCTGGGCAACTACGTCACGAGCCTGGGCTACGGCCAGGACGGCACGGACTACCAGCGCTGGTGGGCGGGCCGGTCGCGGCGGGTCCACGTGGTCGGCAAGGGGGTGTTGCGGTTCCACGCCGTGTACTGGCCCGCGATGCTGCTCTCCGCGGGCCTGCCGCTGCCCACCGAGGTGCTCGTGCACGACTACCTCACCGTGGGTGGTCACAAGATCAGCAAGTCGGCGGGCACCACCGTGGACCCCACGGAGCTGGTGCGGCGATACGGGGTGGACGCGGTGCGTTGGTGGCTGCTGCGCGAGGTACCCCTCGTCGGTGACACCGACTTCACCACCGACCGGCTCGTGGCCCGCGCCAACAGCGAGCTCGCCGGTGGACTGGGCAACCTGGTGAACCGCGTGGTCAGCATGATCCACCGCTACCGAGGCGGCGAGCCGCCCGCGGCCGGCAATGCGGGCGCGAACGAACTGGCCGCGGTGTGCCGGGCCGCCCCGCAACGCGTGCACGAGGCACTGGACGCGTTCGACTTCCGCCGGGCGACCGCCGCGGTGTTGGCCGTCTCGGAGCAGGCGAACCGGCTCATCGGCCAGGTCCGCCCCTGGCAACTGCCACCAGCCGAGCGCGACGCCACCCTCGGCCAGTTGCTCGCGGCCTGCCGCACGCTGGCGGATCTGCTCACGCCGTTCCTGCCCGACGCAGCCGCTCGGATCGCCGCGCAGTGCGCGGCACCGGACGGGCGGTTGCCCACGCCAAGCCCCATACTTCCCCGGCTGTGAACCAGGAGGACACCCCATGACGGTCGAAGACGCCACTCGCGGCGCCCTGTGGATCGGCGGCGGGCAGTGGGCGGGCAAGTCCACGGTGGCCAGGCTGCTCGCCGCTCGGTACGGGCTGACGGCTTACCACTACGACTACCACGACGCCCGAGGGCACAACGACCGCAGGATCGCCCTGCGCGCACGCCGGGGCGAGCCGATCGACGGTCCGGACCCGGAGCAGGTGTGGGTGCACACCACTCCGGAGCGGATGGCGGCCGCGACGCTGGCGGGCTTCCCGGAGCGGTTCGCGTGGGCGCTGGACGACCTGCGCGCGCTGACCTCCGGCCGCCCGGTGCTCGCGGAGGGCTGGGGCCTGCGGCCGGAGTTGGTGGCGCCGCTGCTGGACTCGCCGCGCCGGATGATCGTCATGGTGCCCACCCCGGAGTTCCGCGAGCACCAGGCCCGCACCCTCCCCCGCGCCGGCCGCCTGGGTCAGCAGCTGAGCGATCCGGTCCGGGCGCAGCGCAACAGGCTGGCCCGCGACGAGTTGGTGGCCCAGGACGCCGTCGACAGCGCGCACCGGACGGGCATCCGGGTGCTGGCCGTCGACGGGTCCCGGGACGCCTCAGCGGTCGCCGAGGTGGTGGCCGACCACTTCAGCCCCTACTTGGCCGAGGCCCCGCAGTGGTCGTAGTCGTTCAGGCAGATCCGGAACGGCTGGCTGAACACGAGCGGCCAGCTGGAGACCTTGATGGCCTTGCTGCCCACCCCGCACTGCGACTCCGACCTGTTCGGCGGGTAGTTGCCGCCGGGCACGGCTTCGACGAAGAAGCAGCCCTGGGCTCGTGTGCTGGTGAGCGTCAACTCGGCGAGGACTATCCCGTTGCCGGGATTGCCGTCGAGCTTGACGGTTCCGGTGGCGGTGGCGCCCTGGTAGCCGGGCAGGGTGATCGGTCGACCCGGTCCCCCGGCCGCTTGGGCACTGCCTGCACAGCCGAGCAGGCCGAGCCCGGCCAGCAGTAGTGCGGCGAATGTCTTGCGCATAGGTCAAAACCCCCATGTGGTGTGTCTGAGCGCTCGACGTTAGGGAGTCCTGTTATCCGGGATTTATTGATCTTCGGCAGGGTCCGTGAGCGTTCACTTCAATTTCCACTGACGTCACAGTGCTTCATATTCGCTACAGTGATCGCATGGCCGCCGACGAGCAGTCCCCAGAGCCGGTCCTCGACGTGGCGCTGCCGCCCCAGGAGATGATCGGGGTGGAGTTGGTGCCACGCCAGGTCATGCACGGCGCGCGGCGGGACCGGCTGGTCGGCCGGGTGAGCCTCGGCGTGCCCCACGTCAAGGCCCTGGACTCCGATGCGTTGGCGGACCTGGGTTTGCGCCACCACGAGGGCGGCGAGGACCGGGCGTACTGCCTGCTCGCCTTCGCGGTGAACTTCGCGGTGAACCACCCGGACCCGGTCCTCGACGCGACCGTCGGCGTGGTGCTGCGCAACGACACCGCGCCGGGCAGCGCCCCGGTCGCCCGCTCCCTCGACCCGCTGCGGCTCGCGCGGGCCCGCGCCCGCACCTCGACCATCGGCATCTCCGCCAAGCTGGGCATCGTCGAACCGCAGGTCTCCCGTGGGGTCACCGATTCCGGCGGCGAGCCGTTCCTGATCGCCGACGGGCTCGGGTCCCACGAACCGGCCTGGTCCTTCCGGGCCAACCACCACCAGGACCTGGTTGGCCCCTACCAACTGCTGATGGTCGTGGAGTCGCCGCGGGGCGCGAAGACCAGCGCGCTGCTCGCGCTGGCGGCGACCGTGCGGCACTCCGTGCTCGGGGTGATCAGCTACCGCGCGGAGGTGCCACCGGACCTGGCCCTCGTGCCCCTCACCGCGTAGCCGCCCTACCGCCAGTCGCCGATCAGCACGAACGCACCCCAGTCCCGGTAGGCGGGGAACTCCTGGCGGGCGACCAACTGCGCGTGCCGGAACGCCTCGCGCTTGGTCCTGCCCGCGGCCAACTCCGCGAACAGGCAGGAGAAGAACCGGGTGGCGACCTCCGGGGCCACCGGCCAGAACGTGCCGACCACAGTGGACACACCGGCCAGCAGGAGCGCGGCGGGCAGGCCGCGCACGTTGTCGTTGCGGTCGAACCGGCCGAGCGCGGTCTCACAGGCGCTCAACCCGACCAGGTCCACACCGCGCAGGTCGGCGCGCAGGATGTCGTGCGCGAACAACCGGCCGTCGTTGTCCGGATCGGGATGCAGGTACAGGCACTGGAACCAGGCGGCCTCGGTGTCGTGCGAGCCGTGCGTGGCGATGTAGAGGTACCTCGCCCGCGGGGCGGCGGCCAGCACCCGCCGGGGCGTGGCCTCGGCACCGACCAGCACCGTGCCGGAGCCGAAACCGGCGGCGACCTCACGGACGTGCCGTTCCACCTCGGGCTGCGCGGGCAGGCCGAACGCCTTGCCGCCGTCGTTGAGCCCGGCCGCCAGCAGGGTGGGCGAGGGGTGCGGCGGCAGGGGTGGACGGGTCAGCACCGTGAGCGAGGGCACGGTGCTGACCGTCCAGTCCTCGGCGAGCGGGCGGCCCTCGGTGTGCAGCAGGTGGATCGGCGCGAGGTGCAACGGGCCGTGCGGCCAGAAGCACAGGTGCGTCTTGCCCGCCGCGCGCCACTTCCCCAGGTACTGGGGCAGCGGGCCGCCGAGCTTGTAGTAGCAGTCGGCCAGTTGGCGGGCGGCATGCGCGGTGACCTCCCGGTGCAGGGGGTCGGCGTTGACCGCCTCCCGCAGTTCGGCGATCAGCCAGCCGAGTCCGTGGACCGTGAACGTCTGGCCGCCGCCGGGGGCGATGAGGCGGAGGATCCCGCCGTCGGCCCGCAGGTTCGTGGCGGTGACCTCGTAGTCCTCGGCCGTGACCAGCACCGTCGTCAGCCGGGCCCGGACGTTCTCGGCATCGGTCGGCTCGTCGCCGTGCACACCGAGGTAGTGCGAGATCAGCACGGTGTCCGGGGGCAGCACCGCCTGCAACTGCCGCGCGTCCCCGATGCCCAGCCCCGGGTCGTGGCGCACGATGGTCCCGTGCGCACTGGCCTGCTCCATCATGGTCCGGGTCAGGTTGGCGTCCACGCTGCGCCGGAGGTTCGCGACCCTGCCGTACCGCGTGCTGCCCGGCTGGGCCTCGTCCGCGCTGGCGTAGCACAGCACCTGCATGCCGCTCGGGCGTGCGATGGGGAACTGGTCGGCGGCCTCGGGCCGGTAGGGCTCCGCCGCCTGGGCGTGGTCGACCTCGGCGAGCAGGTTCTCGGTGTACCCGTCCCACTGGCGTGGTCCCGGCTGACCCACCAGCAGGCCGAAGTCGGCTCCCTTGAACAGGTAGTGGTGGTGCAGCATGAGCAGCTGGGACTGTAGCGGGGGTCGCACCAGCACCTGGTCGAAGCGCTGCCCCACCTGGCGGACGAACTCCGCTTGGCTCTCGTAGGCCCCTGCCCCGATCGGGAACAGAGCGGTGTTGGCGACCGAGAGGGCCGCCCCGATGGTGAACAGGGCGTCCGCCTCGTCCGGTTCTAGTTCCTCCACGCAGGCCAGGCCCTGCTCCGCCAGTTCCGCACAGAGCACACTCACGCCCAGGCTGGTCGCCGCGTGCGAGGCGAGCAGGTACAGCAGCGTGGCCTGCTCCCGCTCCCCCACGGCACGCAGCGCCGCCCCGCCGCGGAAGGCCAGCGTCACGACGAGGTAGTTCAGCGGGGACGCGTGGTCCGCGGCGAAGTCCGGGTCGAGGATCTCGATGCGGTCCAGGACGTCGATCGCCGCCCGTTCCTGCCCGTTGGCCGCGTGAGCGGCGACGTGCACCAGCGTGGCCGCCAACTGCCTGGTCGTCATCTCCCCCGCCGCGTGCACCTGTTCCAGTTGGGCCCGCACCGCCTTCACCGCGACGGTCCCGGGCTGGCAGACCATGCGGTCCCCGGGCAGGCTGTGCACCGCCACAGTCCAGAACTGCCTGGCGTCCGGCCACCCCAGCTGCCCGGCCAGCGCTTCGCCCGCCGCCCACAGGCCAGCCGGTGGCGTACCGGCCTTGGTCAGGTCCATCGTCCGGCAGATCAGACTCAGCGCCAGGACGGGTCCGTACCTGGCGGCGAGTTCCCCCGGCTCCGCGGGCAGCACCCGGTCGGCGGGCAGGGTGGCGGGCAGCCGCCCGGCCCGCACCAGCTCCGCGAGCACGTCGAGGTACTCCACCGGCGCGCGCTCCCGGTCCAGCAGGGGGAACGCCTCAGCGGCGAGTTCCCGCCTGCGGCCCCGCAGGACCTCCCCCGCGCCGGGGTCGATCACGGTCAGCACCTCGAGCACGTACAACTGGGAGACCAGGCAGAGGCCGCGAAGGTGTCCGCGCGCGATCCGCACCGCCTGGTCCAGGTAGTCCAGGGCGTCCTTGGCCGCGTCCATCGGAGCGGGCATGAGTGGCTGGTCGCCGTCCTCGGGGCGTCCCATGCCGATCTGCGCCCTCCGGAACCGCCAGCGCTCCAGCGACACGAGGTGGTCCGGACCGTCGAGGTTGGCGTAGTACGGCTCGTACAGCAGCAGGGCGGCGGCCATCAGCGTGTCGGCGAGTTCGTCCCGCTCGCGCGGGCGGCCGAGCAGCCCCCGATCGGCGCGCAGCAGGCTGATCTGCTCGTCGACCACCGCGCGGGCCGCGGCGAGCCGCTCCCCCGCGGGCATCCTGTGCAGCGACCGCATGGTGCAGTACACGAACATGTCCGCGGCCAGCCACCACGGACTGTCGCGGGAACGGCCGTGCGCCGCCTCCGCCGCCACGAGCACCAGTTTCGCGAACATGAAACAGTCCGCGCCCCGGGTGTCCTCGTCGTGCACCACCCGGCACGCGATCTGGACATCGGCCTCGCTGATCGCGTAGCCGCCGCTGGCGCGGATCTCCCCGACGGCCTCCTCCTCCGTCGTCACCCTCTTCTCCACGTCGGCGGCGAGGAAGAAGACGGTGCTGATCGGCGGCCCCACGTGCAAGGTGCTGTCTGCCACGCCGGGTACATCTGTCCGCCGCGCGGTGGTGTGAGCGGCCGATCGGGTCTGGCTCAGGGCCCGCTCGGTTGAATTTTAGTCGACACTGAAGTCATAGTGTTATATGACTTGGCGGTGAGCCAGGCGTAGCCGGGCATGACCAGCACGGCGGCGACCAGCGCGGGCCAGGAGGCGTCGGCGGCACTGCCCTCCCCGCCCAGCCCACCGAAGGCCGCCGCCAGCAGCAGGGCCACCAGGTTGTTGACCACGTGCAGGGCGATCGCGGCCTCCAGCCCACCGGTACGCACGGTCAGCCAGGCGGCCGTGGCGCCCCACAGGATCAGTTCCAGGAAGCCGCCGGGCTGGCCGAAGCCGTGCAGCAGGGAGAAGACCAGCCCACTGGCGAGGATGCCGGGCCACGGGCTGCGCAGCCAGCCGCCGAACCACTGCACCAGCCAGCCGCGACACAGGAACTCCTCCCCCGCGGCCTGCAACGGGCAGAGCAGCAGCACGACAAGGGCACCGGCCAGGAAACGCGGCCAGCCCTGCCACTCACCGAAGTCCCCGTCCCAGGTGTCCTGGCTGCTGGCGATGGCGAGCCCGATGTGCAGCGCCAGCAACAGCACCACGGCGGGCAGCGCGATCAGCACGCAGCGCGCGAGCCAGTTCCAGCGCAGGCGGCCCCGCACGGAGCAGACAGTGCCAGCCGGACGCCGCTCCCCCAGCGACACTGCAAGCAGCACGGCGGGGATGAACATGGCCAGGGTGAACAGCTGCACGGCGGTGTCGGCGACCGGATCGGCGAACACCGCGCTGCCCTCGCCGCGGGCCAGCCCGGTGATCAGGCCGACCGCGTAGGCCACGACCACCGAGCCCATGAGCAGCAGCGTGCCGAAGCCGAGCAGCAGCAGGGCGCTGAACAACGGGCGCCACCACCGGTACGGGCCGGTGTGCGCCATGCGGTGGTACGGCAGCACGGCGGTCACGGCGCCTCCCCGGCCTCGGTGCGCGGTCCGGCCCCGTGGGCCAGGGTGGCTGCCTGCACCCGGTTGGCACAGTCCAGCTTGGTGCGGATCCGGCTGATGCGTGCCTTCACGGTGCCCGCGCCCAGGTCCAGCCGCGCCAGGATCTCCGCGTTGGACAAGCCGGTTCCGACGGGTCTGAGTACTTCTCGCCCCGCGCCGGTGAGGGCGCCGACCCGGCCTCGTGCCACCGCCGAGGTGTCCAGGATGCCCGCGCGCAGGAGCGCCTCGTCGGCGGCGACCAGCACTTGGATCACGCGGCCCAGCATAGGAGGCGGATCAGCCGGCACGTGGGAGATCCGGCACGACGGCCTGCGCCGTGCCGGGCAACGGGGGCCTCCCCCGCCACCGAGCGGCGCGACCGCACCATGGGCTCATCGTGCCTGGTCGCCGGGCTGGGGCACCAGTGCCGACCGGCCAGCTGGGCTGGCCGGTCGGCCACGGTTCACTCGCCGATCCGCCCGTCGGCGAGTTCCCGCGCCACGTCCAGGTGACCGGCGTGCCGCGCGTACTCCTGCAACACGTGGAACAGGATCCAGACCAGCGTGGGCCGGTCCCCTTCACTGGTGAACCGCCCACCCAGCCGGGCCAGGTCGGTCAGCTCGGCGTCCGCGACGATCTCCCGTGACCGCTGGCACTGCGTCAGGAAGAACGTCCGCACCTGTTCCGCGCTCTGCTCGGCGGGCACGTGCCACCGATCGCGGTCCGGATCCCGGTCGCCCCAGGGCCGGTCGACCGGTTCGGCGGCGAAACCCCATTGCAGCCAACGGCGTTCCACGTGCGCCAGGTGCAGGAGGAGCTCCAGCGGGGTCCAGCCCGAGGGCACCTGGCTGCGCCGCAGGTCCTCTTCGGACAGACCGTCGACCTTGCGCAGCACGGCATCCCGGTAGAAGTCGAGATAACCGGCCAGCAGGTCGCCGGGCGCGGTGAGGTGGATCGGCGGTTCTTCGGGCGGTTCGATCTCGGTCAGCACGCCCGGGACCCTAACCGAGTTCGGGCGCGGGCCCCAGCGCATTGAGCGCCGCGACCACGGTCCGCTCCTCGTGGTCGAAGTGGGCCTCCAGCTCGGCGCTGAGCCGGTCCAGCTCCGCCCGCAGCCGGTCCGGGTCGGACTCGGTGTCCACCAGCTGCTGGATCCGCTCCTGGAGGCGGGCCACCACCACGTGCTGCTCCCCCAGCTCGTCCAGCACTGGGGCCAGCTCCGGGAACCGGTCCGCCAGCATGGGGAACGCTCCCCTGTCCTCGCCGGTGTGGTGCTGGGTCAGCGCACCGCAGAACCGCGCGCAGTGCGCCCGCAGCTGTGCGGCCAGTCCGGGCTCGGCCTGCGCGCGCAACTCGGCGAGTTCCTTGCGCAGCCAGGCATGCACCTCCACGAGGAAGTCGCCCAGCCCCTTGACGCGGTGCAGCGTCACCACGGGGATCACCCGCGTGGTCCTCGCCTGGTAGTCCGCGTAGCCCGGTGCCTGCTCGACCGCCGCGGCGAACAGGGCGTCGCGCTCGGCGCCCTCCGGTACGGCCGCCACCGCCTGGTACGTCTCGGTCCCGGTCTCCACCACGACCTTCGGGTCGCACAGGATGTTGTGGTACCAGGCGGGATTGCCTGGCGCGCCGCCCGCCGAGGCGATGACCAGCGGCTGCCCGGCCACCTCCAGGTAGCCCAGCGGAACCGTGTGCCGCCGGCCGGTGCGCGCGCCGGTGGTGGTGAGCAGGGCCAGGCGCGCGCCGGCGAACATGCCGCCGACCTCGCCCCTGTTGGCGCGGAACTCCGCGATGACGTTGCGCTGGAACTGGTTGAAGTCGAAATGCTCTGACATGTGGTCCTTTTCGCGATCCGAGGTGATCGGAGGGCGGACGCCACGAAGAGAAGGCACGACAAAGCCCCGCTGGCCTGAACGCAGGAGAGACGGACCTGTTCCGTTCTCAGGTGGCTGAAGTAGCCGCTACCTCCATGCGTAGGCCCATCCGGGGCTCGTCTTCGACGGTAGCACACGTTAGGCTGCCGCCGTGCGCAGTCAGCGATTTAGCCGCCCCCTGGCCCCTTCCGGGCGCCACCGGGGTCAAGGCCGCGCGCGCTGAGCCGACCTCGCCGGGCGAGTCCACGGGCCAGGGGGTGCTCCCCCACACCCCGTACTCGTGCCAGGAGGCCGACATGCCCGCTCTGCTCAGTCCTGACCAACTCGCCCGCGACCTCGCCGTCCGGGACCTGACCGATCCCGCCGCCGGGCCGCACGCCATCCAGCTGGTGGTCGACCGCGCGGTGACCGCGCTGGCCGAGCGTTGGGGCTGCGAGGTCCGCTGGTGCCGCGGCGACCGCGTGGTGACCGTGGCCGACAACTACGACAACCTGGCGTACGCCGCCGAGGACGTCACCCGCGACGCGCGCTACACCCGGTACGTGACGCCGGACTCCGTGCTGCGCAGCCATTCCAGCGCCCTCGTCCCCGCGGCCCTGCGCGCGCTGGCCGCCGACCCGTCGCCGGACGTGTTGCTGGTCTGCCCCGGGGTGGTGTACCGCCGGGACGCCATCGACCGGTTGCACAGCGGCACACCGCACCAACTCGACCTGTGGCGGATCTCCCGCCGTGCCGACCTCGACCTGGACGAGATGGTGACGACCCTGGCCGGGGCCCTGCTGCCCGGCACGGCGGTCCGCTGCCAGCCGCGGGCGCACCCGTACACCTGGCACGGTCTCCAGGTGGACCTCGCACGGGACGCGGAGTGGGTGGAGATCGCCGAGTGCGGGCACGCCCACCCCGAGGTGCTCGCCCGTGCGGGACTGGACGGGTCCTGGCACGGGTTGGCCCTGGGCATGGGGCTGGACCGCGTGGTGATGCTGCTCAAGCGGATCGGGGACATCCGGGTGCTGCGCTCGGCCGACCCGCGGATCACCGAGCAGCTGGGCGACCTCAGCCCGTACCGGCCCGTGTCGACGATGCCACCGGTGCAGCGGGACCTGTCCATCGCGGTGCCCGCCGAGGACGTGGCCGAGGACCTGGGTGATCGCGTGCGGGACGCGCTCGGCGCCGAGGCCTCCTGCGTGGAGTCGGTGCGGATCCTGGACCGGACGCCCTGTGCCGACCTGCCCGAGCGCGCGCTGGCCCGGCTCGGCGCCACCCCGGAGCAGCACAACCTGTTGGTGCGCATCGTGTTGCGCCACCTGGACCGGACGCTGTCCGACCACGAGGCGAACCTGGTGCGGGACCGGATCTACGCGGCCCTGCACCGGGGTTCGGCGCACCAGTGGGCGGTCACCAGCTGAACGGCCCGGCCCAGATCGGTCGGCGGCGACACCCGGCGGCTCGTCCCAGAGCCGGGTGTCGCCGCTCCGGGTGTAGTGCGGGCGAACCCGGCCCAGGCCGCCCACCGCGACACGCCGAGCCGCCCGTCACAGGTGGACACGTGCTGAACTGGCTAGACTCGCCACCGCCGTCACGGTCAGCGCCCCGTTCGACGTGCCACTGCCACGCCGGACCAAGCAAGGATCGATCATGGTGGAAGCCAGTCCGAAGATCGTTGTCGTCGTGCCCACGTACAACGAGCGGGAGAACCTGCCCGTGCTCGCGGGCCTGCTCGCCGAGCTGGAGCTGCCGAACCTGCACCTGCTCGTGGTGGACGACAACTCCCCCGACGGCACCGGGGACCTGGCCGACGAGCTGGCCGCCGCCGCCCCCGACTCGGTGGCCGTGCTGCACCGCACCGAGAAGGACGGGCTGGGACGCGCCTACGTGGCCGGGCTCACCCGCGCGCTGGAGGACGGCGCCGAGGTGGTGGTCCAGATGGACGCGGACCTGTCGCACCCCGCCTCGGTGATCCCCACCATGGTGCGGACCCTGCTCGACGGGGATGCCGCCGTGGTGCTCGGTTCCCGTTACGTGCCAGGCGGTTCCACCGCGGCCGAGTGGCCCTGGCACCGCAAGGCCCTGTCGGCGTGGGCGAACTTCTACGTCAACACGATCCTGCGGCTGGGGGTCAGGGACGCCACCGCCGGGTTCAAGGCCTGGCGGGCCGAGACCCTGCGCGCGATCGACCTGCCCTCCATCCGCAGCAACGGCTACTCGTTCCAGGTGGAGATGAACCACCGGGTCGTCCGCGAGGGGCTGCGCATCGCCGAGGTGCCGATCACCTTCGAGGAGCGGGTCGAGGGCGCCTCGAAGATGAGCCTGGGCGTGCAGTTGGAGTCCGCCCTCACCCCGTGGAAGCTCCTGTTCGGCAAGGGATCCCGCAAGTCGTGAAGTGCCCGGCACACCAGCGTCCACATGGGACTGACGCGCCGGCTCGGCCGCGCCTCCCCGTGGCGTGAAGGTGGCTTTCACTGCGCTGGGCGCAGTGAAAGCCACCTTCACGGCGCCTATTTCGCCAGCGAGAGCTGGTGCACGTCCAGGTAGCCCGCGCGGAACCCGGCCTCGGAGTAGGCCAGGTAGAACTCCCACATGCGGCGGAAGGTCTCGTCGAAGCCCTGGGCCGCGACCTCCTCCCAGTTGTCCAGGAACCGCTTGCGCCACAGCCGCAGGGTCAGTGCGTAGTCCTGGCCGAAGGCGCGGTCCTGCACCACGCGCAGCCCGGTGTACTCGCTGACGGCCTCGCCGATGGACTCCACGGAGGGGATCAGCCCGCCGGGAAAGACGTACTTGTGGATCCAGGTGTACGCGTTGGCGGCGGCCAGCATCCGGTCGTGCGGCATGGTGATCGCCTGCAGGCCGACCTTGCCGCCCGGCTTGAGCAGCCGGTCCAGGGTGCCGAAGTAGGTGGGCCAGTACTGTCTGCCCACCGCCTCGATCATCTCCACGCTGACCACGGCGTCGTAGTGGCCCTGGGCCTCGCGGTAGTCCCGCATCAGCACCTGCACCCGGTCGGCCACCCCGGCCTCGGCGATGCGCCGCTCGGCGAGCTTGCGCTGCTCGGCGGAGATGGTCAGCGTGGTGACCCGCGCCCCGCGCTGGGCCGCGCGGATGGCCAGCGCGCCCCAGCCGGTGCCGATCTCCAGCACGTGCGACTCGGGGCCGACCGAGGCGAAGTCCAGCACACCGTCGATCTTGCGCAGCTGGGCGGCGTGCAGGTCGGTCTCCCCCGGGCCGAACAGGGCCGAGGAGTAGGTCATCGACTGGTCCAGGAACGCCGTGAACAGCTCGTTGGACAGGTCGTAGTGCCGGTGGATGTTCTCCCGGGCACCGGGCAGCGTGTTCTCCTCGGTGTCCGGCTGCACGCGCTCGGCAAGCCGCCGCAGCGACTGAAGCCGGCGCGGGATCAGCGTGGACATGCGTGCCGCGAACGGGGTGAGCAGGTCGGCGGGCTCCGGGCTGGTCCAGTCGCCGACCATGTACGCCTCGCCGAAGCCGATCTTGGCGTCGGCGCCGAGCCGGTGGAAGAACGCGGCGGGCCGGTGCAGGTGCATCACCGGCGCGTCGGGGCCACCGGCGCCGAGCACGCGGCCGCTGGGCAGCACCACGCGCACCGGCAGACCGCGCACGGCCCTGCGGAACAGCGAGGCGGCGATTCTGGCGCGCAGCGGGGAGTTCGGGACCTCGGTCAGTCCCGGCCACACACCCTGCTGCGGGATGGGGATGTGCCGTGCCGACCGGGACCTGCGGCGGGTGGAGCTGGCGGTCATTGGACACCTTCCTGGGGCTGGTGCTTCGGGCGCCGAAGGATGGGGATCCGACGTAGCCACAACGTGATTCCGTGCCTGCGGATCAATGCCGACACGCGGTGGGTGATCAGGGGCCTGCGCAGCAGCAGCCGCACCAGGGCCCCGTTGCTCAGCGGCTGCCGCCGTCCGCGCAGCACCGCGGTGAGCGGGGTACGGCCGTCCTGGCGCAGCGCGATGGTCACCGACAGCTTCGGGCCCGGCTCACCGAAGCGCATCTGGTACTGGCCGCCCATCTCCAGGAAAGGCGAGACGTAGAAGCACTTCTCGGTCCGCGCGCGGCCGGACTGGTCGGGGCGCAGCAGGTAGCAGTGGCGCTCGCGGTAGGTGTTGTGCACCTCGGCGACCACGCACTCCAGCTCCCCGTCGGGCCGGTGGCACCAGTAGACGGTCAGCGGGTTGAACACGTAGCCCAGGCACCGCGCGTTGGCCAGCATCAGCACCCGGCCACCGGCCAGGTCGACGCCCTGCGTGGCCAGCCAGGCGTCCAGGTTCTGCCGGATCGTGCGCTCGGGCGAGCCGAGGTGATCGCGGGCCTCGAACCGGGCGAAGGGCCGCAGCGGTGCGGGCAGCTCGGGCAGGGCGTCCACGTCGACCAGCCAGAGGTACACCTTGTGCGCGAACTGGTAGTCGATGCGCTCGCGGCGGACGTGCACCACCTCGGCGTCGTACAGCGCGGGCGCCTGGTAGCCGGCGGCCCGCCCGGTGGGCCGCGCGGCCGGGGCTACCACGGCGCCCCCAGCGACTCGGCGGCGCGCACCCCGGAGGCGCAGCCGTCCTCGTGGAAGCCCCACCCGTGGTAGGCCCCGGCGAACGCCGTGGTGCCGTCGGCCAGCTCGGGCAGCCTGCGCTGCGCGGCGAGCGACTCCGGGGTGTAGACCGGGTGCTCGTAGACCATCTTGGCCAGCACCGATTCCGGGGCCACCCGCTCGGTGGCGTTGAGCGTGACCACGTACGGCACGGGCTCGCGCAGCCGCATGAGCCGGTTCATGTGGTAGCTGACCAACACCGGGCCACCCTCGTCGCGGCAGGAGGGCTTGAGGTAGTTCCAGGAGGCCCTGGCGCCCTCGGCCACCGGCAGCACCGAGGTGTCGCTGTGCAGCCAGGTCTCGTTGCGCGAGTACTGGAAGGCGCCCAGCACCGCGGACTCGGCGGCCGTCGGGTCGGCCAGCAGCCGCAGCGCCTGGTCGGGGTGGGTGGCCACGACCACCTTGTCGAACTCGTGCGCCTGGTCGGACTCGTCGCGGACCTCCACGTGGTCCGCGCCCCGGCGCACCGCGCGCACCGGCGTGGACACCTGCACCGCGGACAGGCCCTTGACCGCACGCTCCACGTACCGCTTGGAGCCGCCGACCACGGTCTTCCACCTCGGGGTGCCGCCGACCGACAACATGCCGTGGTTGTCCAGGAACTGGAACAGGTACCGGGCCGGGTAGCGCAGCGACAGGCCCTCGCCGGAGGACCACACCGCGGCGACCACGGGCACCATGAAGTGCTGCACGAAGTAGTCGGAGTAGCCGCCCAGCGCCAGGAAGGCGCCCAGGGTGACGTCCCCGGCCTCGGGACGGTCGATCACCCGGCGGGCGTGCCGGTGGAACCGGGTCACCTCGGCGAGCATGCGCAGGTAGCGCCCGCGCAGCAGGTTGGCGCGCTGGGCGAACAGGCCGGGCAGCTGCCGGGCCCCGGCGTACTCCAGGCCGCAGCCCTCGCAGCGCACGCTCATGGACATCTCCGAGTCCTGGGTCGCCACGCCCAGCTCGCGGAACAGCCGCAGCAGGTTGGGGTAGGTCCGCTCGTTGTGCACGATGAACCCGGAGTCCACGGCGGTGAAGCCCCCGCTGGGCGTGGGCAGGTCGTGGGTGTGCGCGTGCCCGCCGAGGCGGTTGTCGGCCTCGAACAACACCACGTCGTAGCGGCGTTGCAGCAGGTAGGCGGCGGTCAGCCCGGACACCCCCGAGCCGATCACCGCGACCTTGCCACGAGTCATCGCACAGCCCCTTTCAGCGGTACCCGCAGCCCGTTCGGGGCGGGCTCACACATGGCGTTCGTGATCACCGGGGGCATCGGTTCGAACCCGAGGCAGCCCAGCGTGAAGCCGGTGACCAACCTGGTCCACTCCGGGGCGCGGCGCAGCATGGCGTGGCCGTCGCCGTGCACGTCGAAGCGCGCCACCTCGGCGATCCGCCTGGCGCGCAGCGCGTACTGGTAGGACAGCGCGGGGTCGGTCCACCGCTCGCGGTCCCCGTGCGCGATCAGCAACTGGCGGCCCGCCAGCGCCTCGACCGGCTCCTCCGGCTCGGTCCACGGGGCCAGTGCGCAGACCCCGCGCACGGCCGGGTCGTCGGCCACGCGGAACGCCGTACGTCCGCCCATGGAGTGGCCGACCAGCACCGCGGGCACGCCGGGGTGCCGCTCGTGCAGCCGGTCCAGCGCCCAGCGCGCGTCGCGGACCGGGTCCAGGTCAGGCGCGTTCCAGCCCCGGTACCGGTAGCTGAGCAGCCACACCGCGAGCCCCTGCCCACCGCCCGCCCGGTGCAGGTCGCGGGCGAAGGGCACCATGCGCAGGTAGGTCAGCCGGCGCCGGTTCGCGGCGCCGTGGCTGTGCGAGCGACCGCCGTGCAGCAGCAGGGCGACCGCGGTGACCTGGCGGTCCTCGGCAGGGGCCCACTCGGTGAGCTGGGGAGTGCGAGGGCTCGGGGGCATCGGGCCTCGTCCTGGTCGGCAGTGGGTGACGTGAATGTCTTCGTGCCTGGCCTTCCTCCGGTTCACCGCAGGTTGCGCGGGACAAGTGTGACTTCGAGTACCCGTCCGGTCACCCGAACCGGTTCAGATGTCGTGGCAGTGTGGAGAAGGTGTCCAGGGGGTGACGCGAGGGCCAATCACGGCCTGCGGCATTCTTGATCATGAGGCGACGGAAGGCGGTTGGGTGAACTACGAGATCTTCAGCGTGATCAACGGGCTGGCGGGCCAGTCGTCGGTGCTGGACGCACTGGGCGTGTTCGCCGCCAAGTACCTGATCTACCTGTTCTTCGCCGGGGCCGCGGCCGTCACGCTGCTGCGGGCCCGCGAGGACGGCTGGTGGCCCGCGGGTGCCTGGCGGATCGGCCAGGTCGGGGCCACGCTGGCCATCGGGTTCGCCTTCTCGGTGGCGGTCCGCATGCTCGGGCTGTCGCTGCGCCCGTTCCAGACCCACCAGGTGCACCAGCTGATCGAGCACGCCCCGGGCACCTCGCTGCCCAGCGACCACGCCACCGCCTCCTTCGCGGTGGCCATCGCGGTGTGGTTCTTCGTCTCCCGCAAGTGGGGCCCGTACTTCATGGCGGTGGCCGCGGTGATCGCGGTGTCCCGGGTGTTCGTGGGCGTGCACTACCCCGCCGACATCACCGCGGGCGCCCTGCTGGCGACCATCGCGGGGCTGCTGGTCTGGGGCGCGACCCTGGCCCTGCGCGAGCGCGTGCTGCCCCCGGCGCGGCAGCAGTGGGACGAAGATCAGCTCACCGAGGACCGGGCGCTAGAGTCGACCAAGTGATCGAGAACATCCGCATCCCCACCCCCGCCGGGACCTTCGACGCGCTGGCCTGCGGCGAGCAGGACGGACGCGCAGTGCTGCTGCTGCACGGCTTCCCCGAGGCGGCGGCCGAGTGGGAGTTCCAGCTCAGGGCCCTGGGTGGGGGCGGCTGCCGGGCGGTGGCCCCCGACCAGCGCGGCTACTCCCCCGGCGTGCGGCCCGAGCACGTCACCGACTACCAGGTCAGCGAGCTGGTCGGCGACGTGGCGGCCATCGCCGACGAGCTGGGCTGGCAGCGGTTCGACCTGGTCGGCCACGACTGGGGGGCCATCGTGGCCTGGGCAACGGCCGCCGCCCTGCCCGAGCGCGTGCGCAGCCTGACCGCGGTGTCGGTGCCGCACCCGGTCGCCTTCACCACGGCCCGTGCCGAGGACGAGGACCAGGCCGAGCGCTCCCGGTACATCTCGGTGTTCCGGCAGACCGGTGCGGCCGAGCGCAGGCTGCTGGAGGACGATGCGCGGGCGCTGCGCGGGATCTACCAGTGGAAGGTGCCCGAGGAGCGGGTCGAGGACTACGTGCGCCGGTTCAGCGAGCCGGGCGCGCTGACCGCGGCGCTGAACTGGTACCGGGCCATGGACCTGATGCCGGAGGTGGCCCCGGTGTCGGTGCCCACCCTGTTCGTGTGGAGCACCGAGGACGCCGCGATCGGTTCGGCCGGGGCGCTGGCCACCGAGAAGCACGTCACCGGCCCGTACCGGTTCGAGATCATGGACGAGGTCTCGCACTGGATCCCGGAGGAGGCGCCCGAGCAGCTCACCCGGATGATCATGGAACACCTGCTCGCGCACCGGGTGTGAGAGGCTGCGCCGTGCCCATCGAGCAAGTGCAAGAACTGGTCGCCGAGGCCGGAGCGCACGCGCGCCCGCTGCGCGAGATCCTCGCCGAGCTGACCGAACGCCCGCACGACCTGGCCTCCCTGGTGCGGACCAGTGCCGTGTCCCGGCGCACGGTCGAGGCCGTGCTGGCCGCAGCCGGGGAGGACCTGGTGGAGTCGGCGCAGGGCGTGCGGCTGCGACCTGAACGGGTACCGGCCTACCGCGAGCTGTTCCGGTACGAGCAGGTGCGGAGCACCGCGCTGACCGATCCGCTGGCCGCCCGGCTGGCGGCACACGGGGACCTGGTCGAGGAGATGGCCAAGCTCATCGCCGCGGCGCCGAAGTCCAGGCAGGCGCTGGACCACGTGTCGGCCACGGCGGAGACGGCCGTGCGCCGTGCGCTGTGGCTGGACGCCACGTTCGACCTGGACGGGGCGAACCTGCTGTGCGTCGGCGACCACGACCTGACCTCGCTGGCCGTCAAGCGGGTCAACCCGGCGGTGTCGGTGACCGTGGTGGACCTGGACGAGCGGATCCTGGAGTTCATCGACGGCCAGGGCCTGGACGTGCGCTGCCTGTTCACCGACCTGCGGTTCGGCCTGCCCACCGCGGTCACCGGCTGGGCGGACCTGCTGTTCACCGACCCGCCCTACACCCCGGAGGGCGTGCGGCTGTTCCTGGCACGCGGCCTGTCCGGGCTGCGCGACCGCGAACTGGGCAGGCTGGTCATGGCCTACGGCTTCGGCGAGCGGCAGCCCGCGCTGGGGCTGAAGGTGCAGGAGGCGGTGCAGGACCTGCACCTGGCCTACGAGGCGATCCTGCCGCACTTCAGCCGCTACGACGGCGCGCAGGCCGTGGGCAGCGCCAGTGACCTCTACGTGTGCCGCCCCACGGCACGCAGTTGGAAGGCCCTGGACAACCCCACGCGCGGCTCTGGGACTGGGCCGAACATCTACACGCACGGCCCGCAGTCCCTGGAGGGCGCGGGCGAGGCGCTGGACCCCGCCGCGGTCGAGGCGATGTCCGCGGCTGCGGTGGGCGAACGGGGCCTGCCGCTGGTGACCGTCGCCGAGAGCTGGCACCCGGCGAGCACTGGGCTCGGTCATGTCAAGCTCAGCACCCTGCTCGGTTCCGGACTGCCCACCGGCATCGCCCGGCGCCGCCCGTACGGGGTCGCCGTGGACCTGTCTGCCGATCCCGGCGCGTGGCTGCTGCGCGCGCTGCTCGCCGTGAACGCCGACCGGGTGGCACTGCTCGTGCCGAACAACCACCCGGACCTGGCCAGTTCGGCGAGCCAGCGCGAGTTGTCGGAGTTGGTCGCGGGCAAGTACGCGCTGCGATTCCTGCGCAACACGCCCGATTCCCGGTACGCCTTGGTGGTGGCCGAGCTGGTCGCGGAGCCCTCGCTGGTGCTGGAACGGGCGCACGGCAAGGTCGGCAACGCCTGGCGCGAGGCGCTGGTCCGGGCCGGTCGCGACCTGCCCGACGGGCCGTTGACCAAGAACCAGGCCCGCGCGCTGATCCAGCAGGCCGTGCCGCGCGCCGAACTGCTGGACGCCTCGCTGCTGGAGCTGCCGCGCCACCAGATCCGGCTGGTCCTCGACGGCGTCCGGGATTGTCAGGGGTAGGTGCGATGCTCCCGGCATGAGCGATGACGACGACGCCTACTCGGCGGTGTGGGCCGGGGACACCAGGAGGACTCCCCCGCTGGTCGGGGACGAGCGGGAGGTCCTGACCTCCTACCTGGACTGGCACCGGGAGACCTTCGAGCTCAAGTGCGCGGACATCGCGCGGCGGCGGCTGTCCGAGCGCAGTGTGCCGCCGTCCACGATGTCCCTGCACGGCCTGGTGCGGCACCTGGCCGCCGTCGAGCGCTACTGGTTCGCCCAGCAGTTCGCCGGTCAGCAGTTACCTGACCTGTACTACACCAGGGACGACCCCGACCAGGACTTCAACGACCTGGCCGGGGACGTGGACGAGGTCTTCGCCGTGTGGCGCGAGGAGTGCCGCCGCTCGCGGGAGATCGTCGCCGCCGCTGAGCTGGGGCAGACCGGGGTGCACCGGCGCAGCGGGGATCCCGTGTCGCTGCGCCGCATCCTGGTGCACATGATCGCCGAGTACGCGCGGCACAACGGTCACGCCGATCTGCTGCGCGAGGCCCTGGACGGGCGGGTGGGCATGTAGAAACCTCTTGTGAGCAGCACACACCTCACCGGCGCGATCCAGCTGCCCGACGGGGCCTGGATCCGCGGCCGGGGACTGCGCGACCCCGCACCGGGCGACCCCTCCCCCGAGTACGGCCTGTACCTCGGCTCGCACCGGCTCCGTGCCCGGCACGACCCCGTGCTGCGCTGGCCGCACGACTGGCTCGACTGGCCTGACTTCCTGCTGCCACGCGACTTCCAGCGCGCCGTAGAGCTGATCCACGCCCTGCACGACCGGGCCCGCTCCGGGGCACGGGTGGAGGTCTGCTGCGGCGGCGGGGTCGGCCGCACCGGAACGGTCATCGCCTGCCTGGCGGTCCTGTCCGGACTCGACCCCGCCGCGGCCCTGACCTGGACCCGCGCCCACCACAACCCCCGCGCCGTCGAAACCCCCTGGCAACGCCGCTGGATCACCCGCTTCGCCCACGCCTGACCCGCGAGTCCCGCCCCGGGGCGCACGAATCCCGCTCTGACACACGCGAGTCCCGCTCAGGGGCGGACGAGTCCCGCCCTACGGAGCGCGAGTCCCGGTCTGCCGTGCGCGAGTCCCGGTCTGCCGTGGGTGAGTCCCGCCCTGGGGCTGGCGAGTCCCGTCCTGCCGTGCGCGAGTCCCACCCTGGGGCTGGCGAGTCCCGTCCTGCCGTGGGCGAGTCCCGCCCTGCGGAGCACGAGTCCCGCTCTGACACACGCGAGTCCCGCTCTGGGGGCGGGCGAATCCCGGTCTGACACACGCGAGTCCCGCTCTGCGGAGCGCGAGTCCCGCTGCAAGGCAACGAGTGGCTCCGTCGCGGACGAACCGGGCCCCGAGGGGCGCACGGCTGAACGGGACTCACGCGCCCCTGAACGGGATTCGCGGCCGGGAGAGCGGGACTCGCCGGGTCAGGGGTGCAGGCGTTCGGCGAGTTGCTGCTCGTAGAGGCTGGCGGGCACCAGGTGGGTGCCCGGCGAGACGATCTCGCCCTGCTGGTGCCCGGCGGTGGGCGGGTCCACCTTGCCGGTGCAGCCGAACGCCCAGTTGTGCGCGGTCGGCGGGTTCTCGACGTGGGCCGTGCCGACGGCGCAGTTCCACAGGACCGAGTTGGCCCCGGCCCAGCCCTGGCCGCTGCCCATCCACTGGCGGTCCTGCAACTCCAGGTACCCGTTGCCGCTCAGGCTCACCGAGTCGTACAGGGTTCCGGTGGCCCAGCGCTGGTGCGGGCCGGCGTCCAGTTTGCGGCTGCCGGTGTTGGTGGCCGAGCAGTGCACGACCACGTTCGGCCCGGGCACCCGGGCCTGCGTGGCCCAGGCGTGGAAGTTCGAGCCGGTGGACCGGCACCCGTCGATCAGGGTCTGCTGGCCGGAGATGGTGTACTCCACCGGCTGGGCGCTGATGTCCTGCGGCACGGACACATCCAGCGCGGCGGTGTCGAGCACGCTGACTCGCAGCGCGTTCTCGCCGACGCCGAAGGCAGAGCCGAAACGGGTCGCGGTGACGTCGCGGACCCAACTGTCCTGCGCGGCGCCCACACCGACCAGTGCGGAGGCGAAGTAGCCGCCGTCGTGCCACTTCGGGTCCTGCTCGAACGCGGCGCCGTTGCCCGCGAGGTGCTCGACCCCGGCGCCGGTGATCCGCCCGGCAAAGCCGTAGCGCCACACGGTGGCGTGGGTGTACTGGCTTTCCAGCGCGTTGGTCAGCGGCACGTCCACGGTGAGCGTGTTGCCGGACACGACGGTGATCGTGCGGTCGGCGAGCAGCCCGGTGTTGGGTGTCCACTGGGTGCTCGGCGTGCCGTCCGGCCTGGGCGGGATGGCGTCCATACCGATCGTGTGGATCCAGTTCTTCTCCTGCGGGCGCTGCACGATCACGTGATCGCCAGCGTGGAAGCCGGAGCCGTCGGCCACGTGCAGGATCCGTGCGCCGACCGGCACGTAGCTGTCGGTCACGGCCTGGGCGGTGCCTATCTGGCTGCGGCTGCCCGTGCCGCCGAGCTCGACCAGCGTGTGCGCGGCACCGGTGCCGACCAGGTTCGTCGTGGTCCCGGCACCGCGCAGCACCACCCCGCTGGCCGCGATGCGCACGGTCCCGGCCAGGTGGTAGGTGCCTGCGGCGAGCAGGACGGCGCCCGGCTTGCCGGTCGCAGCCACCTTGTCGAGGGCCTGTTGGATCCGCGCGGTGTCGTCGCCGCCGGTGCCCGCCGACACCGTGGTCGCCACCGGCATCTGCGGCGGCGCTGCCTCGCCCGCCCGGTAGCCGACCTGCGAGAAGTCCGGCACCCGGTTGCCCTGGGTGTCGGCGCCGTAGACCAGCTTGCCGCCGCTCAAGGTGATCCACTCTGGGCTGGCCGCCTGCGTCGGGATCAGCGCTCCGATGACTGCCGCCACAGTCAGGAGAGAAATCCTTATCATGCCGCGCATCCTGGCCCATCCACCGGCAGAGCGCCATGATTCATCGGAGTTTTCAGGCAGGCTTCAGGTCGAAGCAACCACCTTGAGCAATCGCTCAAACTCCTGCTACCGTCCAATTTGAGCAACCGCTCAAACCTTGGGGGGACGATGCGCAGGCTCTACGCGGAGGCGCGGATCCACACGGATCTGGACACGCTGTGGCGGCACACGCAGGACCCGGCGACGCACGCGCGCTGGGACGGCAGGTTCGGACGAATCGAGTACCAGCCGGGCACTGACCCGCAGCGCTTCACCTACGCACTGTTCGGGGTCGGCGGGGTCGGCGTCACCGTGGGCGAACGCCACAAGGCGGACGGCACGCGCACCTCGGCGCTGCGGTTCAGCAGCGCCAACCCGCTGTCGCCGATCCGCCGGGGCGCCGGGCACTGGCGATACGTCCCGGAGCGGACCGGGGTCCGGTTCCTCACCGGCTACGACTACGAGCCAGGCTGGGGCAAGGCCGCCGACCTGTTGGTCAGGCCGTTCATGGGCTGGCTCACGGCCTGGTCCTTCGACCGGCTCAGGCTGTGGCTGGAGCGGGGCATCCCGCCCGAGCACAGTCGCAACCAGGCACTGGCCGAGGTGCTGGCGAGAGCAATGCTCACAACAGTGGGCAGTGCTCACGGCTTGCTGGCGGGCCTGGCAGTGGCCGGACTCGTCCTGTTGATCCCCCCGCTGCCGACCACCCCGGCCGCGCGCCGCTGCCTGCGCAGTGCTCCGAAAAGCAGCACCCCGAAGAGCAGCACCCCGAAGGCCGGTGCCAAGGCCAGCGACCCGATGAGCACCAACCCAAAACCCAGCGCCCCCGATCACATCCCGACCACCCTCGACCTCCTGGAGCAGCCATGACATCGATCTTCGAACGGGCGATGGGCACAGCGGAGTTCGGCCGGCTGCACCCGATGGTGCGCGAGCGCTTCTCAGTGGGCTTGAGCAGCGGCACGGCGAGCATCGCCACGGGCGTGATGTCCCGGGTCTGGCGCGGGGCCGCGTTCACCAAACCGTTCCTGCACCTGGGCAAGACCAGGCACATCCTGTTCCCGGAGACGGGCACGGACGTGCCATTCACCATGGAGAACTGGCCCTACCTGGACCGCGCGGGCCGCGAGGTGGTGACCTTCACTCGCACCTTCGAACTGCCCGGCGTGCGGCGCAGGTTCGACGCGACGATGGTGGCCGAGCAGCACACCAACCGCCTGATCGACTACCTGGGCACGCACCAGCACGTCGGCGTGGAGTTGGACCTGCGCGCGGACGCCAACGGGGCACTGGTGATCCGCAGCGGCGAGCAGCGCTTCCGGATGGGACGGCTGGACTTCCGCGTGCCCGCCATGATCACGGGAACGGCCGCCGTGCGAGAGTGGTTCGACGAGGACACCGAGCGCTTCGGCATCGAGGTGCGCGTGGTCAACCGGCGGTTCGGGCCACTGTTCGGCTACCGGGGCGGGTTCACCGCCCGATACCTGGACACCGGCGCCATCCCGACCCCGGCCTCAGTGAAGCCGACGAAGGAAGAGACGAGGACCTAGCACCGCCATGGCCGCAGCCGACACCCGTGACCGACTCATCGCCGGAGCGCTGGAAACCGTGCGCGAACTCGGGGTCACCGGCGTGTCGGCGCGTACGGTGGCCACTCGCGCCGGGGTCAACCAGGCGCTGGTGTTCTACCACTTCGACAGCGTGGACAACCTGTTGGCGCAGGCCTGCCTGGCTGAGAGCACGGCGCGGGTGGCGGTCTACCGCGAGCGGTTCGCCACGACCGGCTCGCTGCGCGAACTGCTCGCAGTGGGCCGAGACCTGCACGCGCGCGAACAGCAGGGTGGCAACGTGGTCGTGCTGGCCCACATGCTCGCCGCCTCGCACGCCAACGACACGCTGCGGGCGGCGACCGCGCAGGCGCTGCGCATGTGGACGGCCGAGATCGAGCCGGTACTGGCCAGGGTGCTCGCGGCGGGCCCGCTCAAGGACCTGTTCGACCCGGCGGCGCTGGCGCACGCGGTGGCCGCCTCGTTCATCGGCCTGGAGCTGTACGGGGACGTGGACCCGGCGGCGGGCGCACTGGCGATGGGCGAGCTGGACCGGCTCGGGGCGCTGGCCGAGGCCCTGGACGGGCTGGGGCCGGTGGCGCGCAAGGCGGCGCGGGCCAAGCTCGGCAAGGTGTTGCGGGGCTGAGGCACACTGCCCTGATGGGCTTGTTCGGCGAAGCGACGGGTCAGGGCTGGACGCAGGTCGGCGAGTTGCTCGCGGCGCTGGTGCTCACCACGCTGATCGGGCTGGAACGGGAAGTACGGCAGAAGAGCGCGGGCCTGCGCACGCACACCCTGGTCGGCCTGGGTGCCGCGCTGATCATGCTGATCAGCAAGTACGGGTTCACCGACGTGCTGACCTCCGGCAAGATCGTGCTGGACCCGTCCCGGGTGGCCGCGCAGATCGTCTCCGGCATCGGGTTCATCGGCGGCGGCCTGATCTTCGTGCGGCGCGACGCGGTGCGCGGGCTGACCACGGCAGCGGTGGTGTGGACCAGTGCGGCGGTGGGCATGGCCTGCGGCGCGGGACTGGTCCTGCTGGCCACGGTGGTCACCGCGATGCACTTCGTGATCCTGTTCGGCTACCCGCCGCTGGTGCGCTGGCTGACGCGATCCCGGCAGCGCTCCTCCTCGGTGCGGGTGGCCTACCAGGACGGGCGCGGCGTGCTGCGCCAACTGCTCAGCGCCGCCACCGGGCAGGGCTTCGTGGTTGCCGAGGCCGACACGCACCGCCGCCAGGACGAACACGTGGTGGACCTGGAGCTGCGGGTGATCGGCGCGGGATCGCCCGCACAGCTGGCCGCGGCCTTCTCGGAACTGGACGGGGTGCTCACCGTGCACACCGGGGACGGCGAGTGACCCTTGACGATGTAAACCTTTCCACTACCGTGAGGTGTCGTCACACACCGAGCCTCACCGCCGCGGGCTCACCCCGAGAGGAGCACCATGCTCAGCCCGCGCACCAGACTCGTGCTGACCGCACTGGTCAGCTTCGCCCTGCTGCTGCCCAGTACCAGCCAGGCCACGGCCGCCGCGCCGCCGACGGACTGGTCCAAGGCGGTGGTCGACTCCACGATGAAGCGGTTCACCCCGGCCAAGCTCGGCGGCTGGGGCTACCAGACCGGTCTCTACCTGTACGGGCAGTACCTGGTCTACAAGCGCACCGGCGACAAGGCGTACCTGGACTACATCAGGAGCTGGGTCGACCGGTTCGTGGACGGCAAGGGCGGCATCTCCAACAGCTTCAACAACCTCGACTCGATGCAGTCGGGCAACCTGCTGGTGCTGCTGTACCAGGAGACCAAGGACCCCAGGTACAGGACGGCGGCGACCAAGATCCGCAACCGGCTGAACAGCTACCCCAGGACCGCTGACGGCGGGTTCTGGCACGCCACCAGCCGCGAGCACCAGCTGTGGCTGGACGGCACGTACATGGTGCTGCCCTTCCTGGAACGCTACGGGCACGCCTTCGAGGACGCGGCCTACTCCGACGCCGAGGCGGGCAAGCAGCTCACCGTGTACGGCTCGCACCTGGCCGACTCCTCCGGGCTGCTCTACCACGCCTACGACGAGTCGGGCACGCAGAGCTGGGCGGACCCGAAGACGCACCACTCGCCGGAGTTCTGGTGCCGCTCCATCGGCTGGTACGGCATGGCCAGCGTGGACGTGCTGGACTACCTGCCCTCGACCAGCCCGTACCGGGCCAAGATCGTCAACTACGTGCGCAACCTGGCCCAGGCCGTGCGCACCTACCAGGACCCGAAGACCGGCCGCTGGTTCCAGGTGCCGGAGAAGGGCTCGCTCAGCGGCAACTTCACCGAGACCTCCTGCTCGGCCATGTTCACGTACGTGCTGTCCAAGTCCGTGCAGAAGGGCTACCTCGATCCCAGCTACCAGGCGGTGGCCGACAAGGGCTACCAGGGTGTGCTGGCCAAGGTGTCGCTGGGCTCGGACGGGCTGACCACCATCTCCGACATCTGCATCGGCACCAACGTCGGCGACACGAAGTTCTACCTGGACCGGCCCAGGGCCACCAACGACTTCCACGGGCTCGGCGCGTTCCTGATCATGAACGAGCAGTTGGCGAAGCACACGTAGGCTGCACGCCATGACCGTTGTGGCCGGACTGGTGCTGGCGGCTGGCGCGGGCCGCCGCTACGGCAAGCCCAAGGCGCTGGTCCGCCACAACGGCAGGCTGTTCGTGCAGTCCGCGGCCGAGGTGCTGCGGGCGACCGGGTGCGAGCCGGTGGTCGTCGTGCTGGGGGCCGCCGCAGAGCAGGTGCGGGCGGCCGACCTCGGTACGGCGGTGCTCGTGGACAACCCGGACTGGGCCACCGGCATGGGTTCCTCGCTGCGGGCCGGGCTGGACGCCGCCGAGGAGGTGGCGGCCGACGCGGTGGTGGTGCTGCCGGTGGACCTGCCCGGGGTCACCGCCGAGGCCGTGCGGCGGGTGGTCGACCTGGCCGCCGTGGACGCGCTGGCCGCCGCCAGCTACGACGGGGTTCGCGGCCACCCCGTGCTGCTGGGCCGCGCGCACTGGCCGGGTGTGCGCGAGGTGGCGGTCGGTGACGCCGGGGCCCGCGCCTACCTTCGCGCGCACCGCGTGCTGGACGTGCCGTGCGGGGACGTGGCTTCGGGGCTGGATGTCGACCGCCCATCGGACCTGCCGCGCTGAGCGGGCACGAGGTAGCGTGCCGCGCCATGAGGTGGATCACCGGGCTGACCGCCCTCGCCCTGGCGCTGGCCGTGCCCGCCACGGCCCTGGCGCAGACCGCGCCGACCTGGACGTTGAGCAGCACCACCGTGGACGCCAGGCTGCGCGGGCTGTCCGCCGTGAACGGGCAGATCGCGTGGGTCAGCGGCAGCAAGGGCACGGTCCTGCGCACCGAGGACGCGGGCCGCACCTGGCTGTCGGTGCCGCCGGAAGGCACCGCGGCGCTGGACTTCCGCGACATCCAGGCTTTCGACGAGCACCGCGCCGTCGCCCTGTCGATCGGGCCCGGTGACCAGTCGCGGATCTACCGCACCACCGACGGCGGCAAGCACTGGGCCACCGTGCGGACCAACACCGACCCCGCCGCGTTCTACGACTGCATGGCGTTCTTCGACGAGCGGCACGGGCTGGTCGTCGGCGACCCGGTGAACGGCAGGATCCAGGTGCTGGCCACCGACGACGGCGGGCGCAGCTGGCAGGTGCTGCCCGCCGAGGGCATGCCCGCCGCGCAGCCGGGCGAGGCGCAGTTCGCGGCCAGCGGCCAGTGTGTGAGCACCGACGGGGACCGCGACGCGTGGATCGGCACGGGCGGTGGCGCCCACGCGCGGGTGCTGCACTCCGGGGACCGTGGGCGGACCTGGACCGCGGTGGACACCCCGCTGGCCAGCAGCCAGTCGGCCGGGGTCTTCTCCGTGGCGTTCCGCGACTGGCGGCACGGGCTGGCCATCGGCGGGGACTACGCCACGCCCACCGCGACCGGCACCGCGCTGGCCCTGACCTCGGACACCGGCGCGCACTGGCGGGTACCGGCGCAGGCCCCGCACGGCTACCGGTCCGGGGCCTCCTGGGCGCGCGGCAACTCGGTGGTGGCGGTCGGCCCCACCGGCAGTGACCTGAGCCGGGACGGGGGCAGGCACTGGCAGCAGTTCGACACCGGCAGCTTCGACACTGTCGACTGTCAACAGTTGACTGTCTGCTGGGCCGCCGGAGAACACGGCAGGATCGGCCGCCTCCGCCTAGCCTGAGCCGAATGGGGTTGCTGCACTGGACGTTGGCGGCGCTGACCACGCTCGGGCTGGCCGCGCCGCCAGCCGACGCCGGACCGATCGCCCGCACGACCAGTGGACCAGTTCGGGGCGCACACCTGGACGCGGTGGACAGCTACCAGGGCATTCCCTACGCCCAGCCGCCCACCGGTGAGCTGCGCTGGCGCGCTCCGGTGCCTCCGCACCCCTGGTCGGCGGTCCGTCCGGTCACGAAGTCGGGTCCGGCGTGCGCTCAGAACAACGCGACCGGCACCAGCGAGGACTGCCTGTACCTGGACGTCGTGGCGCCACGGGCGAGCACCCACCGGCCGGTCATGGTGTGGATCCACGGCGGCGGCAACACCACGGGCACCGGGGCGCAGTTCGACGCGGCCCGCATGGCGGCGCGCGGGGACGTGCTGGTCGTGACGATCAACTACCGGCTCGGCGTGTTCGGCTTCTTCGGCTACCCGGGGCTGCCCGACTCCGGCACCTTCGGCCTACAGGACCAGCAGGCCGCGCTGCGGTGGGTGCGGGCCAACGCCGCGGCCTTCGGCGGCGATCCCTCGGACGTCACGGTGTTCGGGGAATCGGCCGGTGGCGTGGACGTCTGCGCGCAGCTCACCTCCCCCGGCGCCCGCGGCCTGTTCGACCGCGCGATCATGCAGAGCGGCTCCTGCCTGACCCGCGTGCCGACCTACGCCACGCCCGGCGAGCCGGTGCACGTGAGCACCTCGGGCTTCTGGGGACCGGTCGCCGACCGGGAGGCCACCGGCCAACAGGTCGCGGGCAAGGTCGGCTGCGGCACGCTGGAATGCCTGCGCGACAAGCACTTCGAGGACCTGCTGCGCTACGAGGCCGGGTTCGGCCCCGCCTACGGCACGCCCACGCTCCCGCAGGACCCAGTGCTGGCGCTACGGCGTGGCGAGGTGAACCGGGTGCCGGTGTTGTCCGGCAACACCCGTGACGAGGCCCGGCTGACCACCATGTACTCCGAACTACTGGCCGGTCCGTTCACAGTGGACGGTTACACCTCCTTGCTGCGCACCACCTTCGGCGAGGAGCGTGCCGCCGCGATCGAAGGCGCGTACCCGGCCGGGGCCGATCCTGGCCTGGCCTTCGCCACGATGGACACCGACCGGGTCTTCGCCTGCCCCCAGTTGGCCACCAACCGCGAACTCGCCCGCGTGACACGGGTGCACGGCTACGAGTTCGCCGACGAGGACGCGCCGACCTACAGCCAGTACTTCGGCCCGCGCCCACCGGGGGCCGCACACGGCTCCGAACTGGCATACCTGTTCGACCTGCGTGGCGGAGCGCCCTACCGGGGCACGCAGCACGCCGAACTCACCGCGCCGCAACGAGAACTCGGCGACACGATGATCGACGCCTGGACCGGTCACACCCCGTGGCCGCAGTGGCCGTACGTGCAGTCCCTTGCCCCGCAACGGATCGGGCCGGTGGACGGCTGGGCCGAGCACCACTGCGACCTGTGGGCCGACCACCTCACCTGAGGAAGCGCGCCCCGAGCGCGACCACGGCGCTGAGCAGCGGCAGCAGCCCGAGCGCCAACGGCAGCGTGCTCGCCTCGGACAGCAGGCCGATCACCGGCGGCCCGAGCAGCATGCCCGACCAGCCCGCCGTGGACGCCCCGGCGATCGCGGCGCCCGCGTGCAGTCCGGGCACCGCGGCGGCGGCCCGGTAGACCACGGGCACGATGCACGAGAGCCCGAGCCCGAAGGCCACGAAGCCGACCAGCGCCGCCCACGGGCTGCCGATCACCAACGCGAGCGCGAACAGCACGGCACCGGCCCCGGCCAGGCCGCCGACCACCCTGTGGTCCCCGAACCGGCTGACGAGCCAGTCCCCCATCGCCCGGCCCGCGAACATCGCCACGGCGAACACCGCGTAGCCCGAACCGGCCAGCTGGGCGGGCGCGTGCAGGGACTCGCGCAGGTAGAGCGCGGTCCAGTCGCCCATCGCGCCCTCACAGAACAGGCCCGCGAACATCAGCGCGCTGAGCACCACCAGTGCGCGGTTGCGCCACGGCAGGGCGAACTTGTGCTCCTCGGAGGCGATGTCGTTGCGCAGCATGGGCTTGGTCAGCGGCCAGGCGAACGCCGCGATCACCAGCCCGAACGTCAGCATCTGCCAGGTCAGGCCGATGCCCAGGGACACGGCCAGCGTGCCAAGGCCCGCGCCGCAGAACCCGGCCAGGCTCCAGCCCGCGTGGAAGCTGGACATGACCGGCCGACCGTAGCCGTTCTCCACCACCACGGCCTGCGCGTTCATCGCGATGTCCAAAGTGGACTGGAAGGCGCCCCAGACCACCAGCGCCAGGAACAGCCCCAGCCAGGACTCCGCCAGCCCGAGCCCGACCGAGAGCAGGGCGTACCCCGCAAGCGACACGGCGACGACCGGCCTGCTCCCCCACCGCGACACCGCCAGGCCCGCGACGAACATCGCGCACACCGACCCGAACGGCGCACCCAGCAGGGCCAGGCCCAGCGTGCCGTCGGTCAGCCCGAGGTGCTGCTTGACGGCGGGGATGTGCGGGGTCCACGCGGCGAAGATCACCGCGTGCAGCGCGAAGACGGCGGTGGTCGACCACCTGGCGGCTCGCGGCGCTCGTAACTGCACACTCTCAGACAAGGACGACCTCCACCCCTTGGGCCTGGAACTGTTCCACTTGCTCGGCGGGCGCCGCGCTGTCGGTCACCAGGACGTGCACATCGCTCACCGGGCACACCCTGCCGAACGCGGTGCGCCCCAGCTTCGAGGAGTCCACCGCGGCGATCACCCGCTTCGAGGCGTGCACGGCCGCGCGCTTGACCTGCGCCTCGCCCAGGTCGTACGCGGAAACCCCGTCGCGGGCGGTGATCCCGCAGCAGCCGAGCACGGCGGTGTCCAGCCGGACCACGTCGAACACGTGCTCGGTCAGCGGGCCGACGAAGGACTGCTCGGCGGGACGGAGGTCACCGCCCGGCACGACCAGCCGCAACTGGTCCGAGCCGCGCAACACGTCCACGGCGTGCAGGGACAGCGGCAGCACCGTGAGCCTGCGGTCCACCAGGCACTTGGCCACCTCCAGCGTGGTCGTGCCGCTGTCCAGCGCCACCGACTCGCCGTCATCGATCAGGTCGGCCACCGCGGCGCCGATGCGCTGCTTGGCGGCCACCTGGTGTCGTGAGCGCGCCGGGTACGGGGTCTCCTCCCCGGTCAGCACGCCCACGGCCGCGCCCCGCACCCTGCGGAGCAAGCCGTTGCGCTCCAACAGGTCCAGGTCCCGGCGCACGGTCATCTCCGAGCAGCCGGTCAGCTCCGCCAACTCCGCGACGGGGACCCGGTCCCGGTCGCGCAGCGCGCGCAGGATCAGCTCATGTCGCTCCGCACTGTCCACGCGTTCATATGAACACACTTCCTGTTCGCAGCGCCAGCCCGATAGGGTGCCGCAGTGGTATGGACCACACTGCGCCCAGGGAGGACCCCAGCATGGACTACGGCCAGTTTCTGCGCGATGCGCTGCACGAGGTCGAGGAGCACAACGCCGAGGCACTGGACCAGGTCGCCGAACTGCTGTTGAACTGCGTGCGCGCGGACGCCACCGTGGTGACCGCGGGCGCCGGGCACTCGCTGGCCGCCGTGGCCGAGACCTTCTACCGCGCCGGCGGGCTCGCCTGCGTGCGCCCGCTGTACCACCCCTCGTTGCTGCCCATGCACGGTGCGGTCGCCAGCACCACCGCCGAGCGGCGGTCCGGGCTCGCCGCCGAGGTGCTCGAGGAGGTCAAGCTCAGCGAGGACGACGTGCTGGTCGTCTTCTCCACCTCCGGGGTCAACCCGTACCCCGTCGAACTCGCGCGCGCCGCCCGCTCGGCCGGGACGCCCGTGGTCGCCTTCACCTCCGTGACCGCCAGCTCCGTCGCCCCGCGGCGTGCGGGCTCCACGCTCGCCGAGGAGGCCACCGTCGTGCTCGACAACCTCGTCATCTCCGGGGACGCCGCCTACCCGCCCGAGGCCCCCGCCACCGCGCCCTCCTCCTCGCTGGCCAACGCCTTCCTGTGGAACCTCGCGCTCGTGCGGCTGTCCGACCTCGCCGTACAGGCCGGTGTCGAACTCCCCCTGTGGCGCAGCGCCAACGTCGTCGGCGGCGACGCCGCCAACAAGGCCCTGCTCGCCAAGTACACCGCCCGCATCCCCGAACTGGCCTGACCCCGGCGCCGCCCCGCCCCGCACCACCACGTCATGAAGGTGCCCTTCACGACGCCCAATGCCCCAAAGGGCACCTTCATGACTCGGCCGCCAACCCAGGCCCGCACCCCTCGCGTCACGAAGGTGCCCTTCACGACGTGGTGAGCACGCCTCGGAAAAGCCCTGATCGGCACCTTCACGACACCCCCACAAACCCGTGACCGAGTCGACACCGGCTGTGCGTAGGACTACCCAGGACAGCGTGCCCCGCAGGCGTTACGGTCCGCCTGACGAGGTTCGACTAGGGGGGACGACAAGTCCATGCAGTCCAAGACAAGACGCTGGATCCTGGGCAGCGGCGGGGCGGCGGTGCTGGCGATCATCGCGGTCACCGGCTACCTGGTGTTCGCACCGGGACCTGCCTCGCGCGGCGGCGGCGGCCAGCAGGGCGTCGCACCGGTGAAGGCGACGGCGGATTCGGTGGCGACCAGCTACCTGGCCGCGTTCTCGGGGCAGTCGACTGAGGGCGCGGCAGCGCTGACGGACGACCGGACCACGGCGAGTGCGGCCTTGGCCAAGGTGTACCAGGGCATGGGCAAGGCCTCGCTGACCACCTCGCGCGACGGGGGGACGGAGACGGCGCAGGACGGACTGTCGGCCACGGCGCGCTTCGGCGTGAAGTGGACGCTGCCGGGTGGCGGCACGTTCAGCTACCAGGATTCGATGCAGTTGCGTCGCAACGGCGAGGACTGGCAGGTGCACTGGTCGGACGCGCTGGTGCACCCGGACCTGACGAAGGGGCAGAGCCTGGCGCTGCGCACGGAGACGGGCAAGTCGAGCCTGCTGGACCGCGCGGGCAAGCCGGTGACCTCCGACAGCGGCATCCCGGCGGGCGTGTTGCAGGGCGTCCGCCAGGAGGTCGGCGAGGTCAACGGCACCGACGGCTGGCGCGTGGTGGCGGTGGACTCCGCGGGAGCGGACGGCAGGACCCTCCAGGAGAAGAAGGGCAGCACCCCGCAGCAGTACACGGTGACCATCGACGCCAGGACGCAGAAGGCCGCGCAGGACGCGGTCTCGGCGCAGAGCGGGGCCGCGGCGGTGGTCGCGCTCTCCCCCACCGGCGAATTCCTTGCCGTGGCAACGAATTCGGCCTACGACGCGCGCAACGAGAGCCCGCTGACGGGCCTGTACACGCCCGGGTCCACGTTCAAGATCGTCACAGCCACGGCCGCGCTGGAGCAGGGACAGGTCAGCGGGGGCTCCACGGTGTCCTGCCCGCCCACGATCACCATCGGCCAGCGCACGATCCCCAACGACGGCAACCCGCCGTTCGGCGGCGGCGCGGCCCCGGACTACTCGGTGTCGCTGCGCACCGCGTTCGCCCTGTCCTGCAACACCACGTTCTCCACGCTGGCGTCCAAACTGGACACTTCCGCCCTGCCCGCGACCGCGCGCCAGCTCGGCATCGGCGTGGACTTCACGATCCCGGGAGTCACCACCAACACCGGCAGCATCAAGCCGGTTTCCAGCCCCGCCGAGCAGATCGAGGACGGCTTCGGGCAGGGCACCGACACCACCAGCCCGTTCGGGCTCGCGGTGCTCGCCGCCACCGTGCAGTCCGGCAAGCTGCCAACGCCCACCCTGATCCGCGGCAAGCAGACGCAGGTCACCGGCCAGGTACCCGCGCCGTCTCCCGGGGTGCTGGCACAGGTGCGCCAGATGATGCGTGACGTGTGCACCACGGGTACGGCGAAGTCCCTGGCGGGCTTCCCCGGTCTTGCGGGCAAGACGGGCACGGCCGAGGTCGGCGCCGGGCAGAGCAAACAGGCCCACGGCTGGTTCGCCGGCTACCGCGAGGGCCTGGCCTTCGCGGTGCTCATGCCGGACGCGGGCACCTCGCACACCGCGGTGGACACCGCGGGCGCGTTCCTGCGCGGCCTGGGCTGAGCCAGGCCGCAGCTCCACTCTGGGTCCCCGGACGGCCGAACGGGTCGTCCGGGGCCAGTGCCTCGGCCTGGACCGGCCTACTTCTTCTTCGTCCTGGTGGCGCCGCCGCGACCGCGCAGCTGCACGCCGGACTCGGACAGCACTCGGTGCACGAAGCCGTACGAGCGCCCAGTGGACTCGGCCAGTGCGCGGATGCTGGCGCCCTTCTCGTACTTCTTCTTCAGGTCAGCGGCCAGCTTGTCCCTTGTCGGCCCCGTGATCCGGGCGCCCTTCTTCAGGTCAGCCACCTTGTCCCGCCTTCCGTGGGAGTGCAGGTCGGGCCGCTCGCGGCCCCTGTCGTCGCAATGATCGAACACGACGGCCGGGAACGCCAGGCGATCAAGCAAAATCTTCGCTGGGTGATCGACATGTCACCCCTGGCTGATCACTGGTGTGGGTGAAGTGATCAGTGGGGTGCGTGTGTCGGCCGGTGACCTGGACCTGGGGATCAGGCGAGTTCGATGAGTTCCAGGTAGTCATCCGACCAGTGGTCCTCCGTACCATCCGGCAAGAGGATCACCCGCTCGGGTTGCAGGGCGGACACGGCGCCCGGGTCGTGGGTGACCAGCACGACCGCTCCCTCGAAGCGGCGCAGCGCGTCGAGCACCTGCTCGCGGCTGGCCGGGTCGAGGTTGTTGGTCGGCTCGTCCAGCAGCAGCACGTTGGCCGCGCTGGAGACCAGCCCGGCCAGGGCCAGCCGGGTCTTCTCACCGCCGGACAGCGTGCCCGCGGGCTGGTCCAGCTGCTCCCCGGTGAACAGGAACGTGCCGAGCAGGGAGCGCAGCTGCTGCTCGCCGGTGTCCGGGGCGGCGTGCCGGATGTTCGCCCAGACGCTGGCCCCGTGGTCCAGGGTCTCGTGCTCCTGGGCGTAGTACCCGACCCGCAGCCCGTGCCCGGGCACCAGGCGCCCGGCGTCGGGCTGGTCCATCCGCCCGAGCAGGCGCAGCAGGGTGGTCTTGCCCGCGCCGTTGAGCCCGAGCACGACCACCTTCGAGCCGCGGTCGATGGCCAGGTCCACCCCGGTGAAGATCTCCAGCGAGCCGTAGGACTTGCTCAGCCCCTCGGCCATCAGCGGGGTCTTGCCGCAGGGCGCCGGTTCCGGGAAGCGGATCTTGGCGACCTTGTCGGCCTGCCGCGCGTCCTCCAGCCCGGACAGCAGCTTCTCGGCGCGCTTGGCCATGTTCTGCGCCGCCACGGCCTTGGTGGCCTTCGCGCGCATCTTGTCGGCCTGGGCCATCAGCGCCGAGGCCTTCTTCTCGGCGTTGGCGCGCTCCCTGCGGCGGCGCTTCTCGTCGGTGGCGCGGGCCTCCAGGTACTTCTGCCAGCCCATGTTGTACATGTCCACCTCGCCGCGCGTGGCGTCGAGGAACCAGACCCGGTTGACCACGTCGGCCAGCAGCTCCACGTCGTGGCTGATCACGATCAGGCCGCCGGTGTGGCTCTTGAGGAAGCTGCGCAGCCAGGCGATCGAGTCGGCGTCGAGGTGGTTGGTCGGCTCGTCCAGCAGCAGCGTGGTGCCGTCCTTGCCGCCCGCGCTGGACTCGGAGGCGCCGAACAGGATCCTGGCCAGCTCCACCCGGCGCCGCTGGCCACCGGACAGGGTGCGCAGCGGCTGGGCCAGGATGCGGTCGGCCAGGCCCAGGTTCGCGCAGATCCGCGCGGCCTCGGACTCGGCCGCGTAGCCGCCCAGCGAGCCGAAGCGCTCCTCCAGCCGCCCGTACTTGCGCACGGCGGCGTCCAGCTCGTTCTGGTCCACCAGCTCGGCCATGGTGGTCTGGGCCTTCTCCATGTCGCGCAGGATCTGGTCCAGGCCGCGGGCGGAGAGCACCCGGTCCTTGGCGGTGACCGACAGGTCGCCCTCGCGCGGGTCCTGCGGCAGGTAGCCCAGCTCCCCGCTGCGGCGGACCTCGCCGCCGTAGGGCTGACCCTCGCCCGCGAGCACGCGCAGCGAGGTGGTCTTGCCCGCGCCGTTGCGGCCGACCAGTCCGATGCGGTCGCCGGGCTGCACGCGCAGCGTGGCGCCGGAGACGAGGATGCGCGAGCCAGCACGCAGTTCGAGATCGGTGACGGTGATCAAGACAGACTCCGGGATGATGTGATCGCGGGCAGGACTTCTCGGCCTGTCGGCCGCGGCCGACAGGCGGCGTCGCCGCCTAGCAGATGAGAACGATCACGAACCCCAGTCTACGGGACGTTGCGAACGGTTTTCGCCACGGTGCGCGTAGTGGACGGGTGAGACCGGACACGGCCCTATGCTCGTGATCTCCCCGCTCCCGCACGGAGAACGGTGTGCCGCCCATGAGTCGCTCCGCCCGGCCGCGTGCCACCGCGCTGCTGGCCGTGCTGGCGCTGGCCGCCACGACCGCCACCCAGTGCGCGGGCCCCGAACCGCTCGGCTGGACGCGGGAGACGGGCGGCTCGAACTACGACTTCTACGGCCTGGCCGGGCGCTGCGACCGGGAGGGGTTCGGCGTCATCAACGGGTTCGCCAGGGGCAGGGACACCATCACCGCCCAGCTGGCGCAGATGTACCGGGCGGGCCAGCGCAGGCTGCGTATCGGCGTCTTCCACCACCGGGGGCCGGACACCGGCACGATCATGGACTCCACCGGCGGCGACCTGTCCCCCGCCAACCGCCGCAACCTGGCCGACCTGCTCGCCGCGGTGCGTGCGGCCGGGTTCGCCGAGGTCGAGGTGGCCATGCAGCCCTCGGACGAGAACCACCCGGACTGGTCGCACTGGCGGGAGGACCTGTACCAGGAGAACTGGAACCTGGTCGCCAACCTGCGGCCGGTCATCGCGGCGGCGGGCATCCCGTACCGGATCGACCTGCTCAACGAGGGCTCGCCGATGAGCACCGAGCCCGCGCTGCGCCGCTATGCCCAGCGGCTGTGGCAGGACTACACCGCCAACTTCGGCAAGGCCGACACCGTGGGCTTCTCCATGACGGTCTGGATCGCCGACCGGGCCACCCAGTTGGCCGCGGTGTACGGGGACAACCCGCCGGAGGTGTTCGACGTGCACCTGTACGGGGATGCGCACAACGGGGACGAGCGCACGCAGTTCGTGGACGCGGACCGGAAGATGCGTGAGCTGGGTTACACCCAGGACTGGATCATCGGCGAGGCGTACTTCGACGACCGGGCCGCCGCGCGGGGCATCGCGCAGGCCATCGCGCAGACCGGCCGCACGGTGCGCTACCTGGCGCAATGGCCGCTCACCCGGGCCAGGTCCTGCGCCGACGTGGACGTGGCCGCACCGATCGCCTTCGAGGCCTACGGCCGTCTGCCGCGGTGACCCCCTAATCGGATGAGGGGTTGACTGCCCCAACCGTCGCACAGTTCACTCATCCGGGTTACAGCAACCGGGTGACACGGTCACTCTGTGCGACCAGTTTGGGGTAACCATGAAGCGGCTCTCCCACCTGTGCTGTGCCCTGGTCACGACCACCGTGGTCGGCACCACCGCGCTGACCGGCGCGGCGAGCGCACAGCCGATGGGCACCACCGCGCTCGCGGGTGGTTCGAACTACGACTTCTACGGCGAGAGCGGCTGCGACCGCGAGCCCTTCGGCGTGGTGAACTCCTTCGACACCGGCCGGGCCACCATCACCGCGCAACTGGCGCAGATGTACCAGCAGGGCCAGCGCAGGCTGCGCATCGGCCTGTTCCACCACCACGCGGGCGACTCCGGCACCGTCACCGACTCCACCGGTCCGGTCTCCGAGCACTACAAGCGCAACCTGGCCGACCTGCTCGCCGCCGTGCGCCAGGCCGGGTTCGCCGAGGTGGAGTTCTCCTACTACCCGGTGGACGCCAACAACCCCGGCAACTGGTCGCGCTTCGACGAGAAGCTGTACCAGGAGAACTGGAACTTCGTCGCGCAGGTGCACCCGGTGCTCGCGGCGGCGGGCCTCCCGTACAAGGTGGACCTGCTCAACGAGGGCATGCCGATGACCGGGCAGCAGGTGCGGCTGGAGTACGCCAAGCGCCTGTGGGCCGACTACACCGCCAACTTCGGCAGGGCCGACACCGTGGGCTTCTCGATGACCGTGTGGCTGGCCGACCGCGCGAACCAGCTGAGGGCGGTCTACGGGGACAACCCGCCGGACCTGCTCGACATTCACCTGTACGGGGACACCCACAACGGGGATGAGTACACACAGTTCGTGAACGCCGACAAGAAGCTGCGCGAACTGGGCTACACCCAGGACTGGGTCATCGGCGAGACCTGGTTCAACGACACCAACGCCGCGCAGGGCATCGGCCGCGCCATCGCCGAGACCGGGCGGCGAGTGCGCTACCTGGCCCAGTGGCCGCTGGCCCGCACCCACCACTGCGACTTCGTGGACAGTGCCCCGCCCATCAAGTACGACGTGTTCCGCCAACTCCAGCCCTGACGGACAAGTACGTCACCGACTGATCAACTCCGCCACGGCGGCCGGGTCCTCGGCGTGCGCGTTGTGGCCGAGTCCGGGCAGCACGACCGCCTCCGGGTCCAGCGCGCGCAACTGCTCGGGGCGGCACATCGGGTCCTCGGCGCCCGCGGCCAGCACCACCGGGCAGCCCGCGCCGTCCAGCAGGGCCCGCATGTCCGGTGCGCCCACGCCGAACGCGCGGTTGTCCAGCGCCAACCCCCAGCCACCGGGCTCCCGCACCAGGCCCGCGTCGGGGGCGTCGGGGCCGGTCAGCCCCGCGACCTTCAGGTAGCGCTCGGCGGCCTCCTCGCGAGTCGCGAAGAGCTTGCCGGGACGCGCCGCCATCGCCGCCGCCCTGTCCAGTTCCTCCTGTGCCCACACGACTTTCACGCCGATGGCCAGCACCGACCGCGCCCGCACCCGAGCGGCCAACGCCAGGGCGAGCACCCCGCCGAGCGAGTGGCCCACCAGCACCGGGTCCGGCGGCACGCAGGGCGCCAGCGCGTCCGCGAGCCGGTCGAAGGTGTACTCCGCCAGTCGCCGCGAGCCGCCGTGGCCCGGCAGGTCGGGCGCGATCCAGGAGCCGGTCAGCCGCTCGGTGACCCCGTCCCACACCTCGCTGGTGGCCCCCAGCCCGTGCAGCAGCACGATGTTCGGCTCTCCGGTGCCACCAGTCCGTACCCGCAGTTCGTCCACGCGGTGGATCTTTCCCGAACCGGGGCCGTGACGGCTAGCGTCGGGCCATGACCGGCATCCTCGATCCCGACACCTACGTGCGCGGCGTGCCCTACGAGCAGTTGGCGCTGCTGCGTGAGCGCGCCGCGGTGAACTGGGTCGAGGAGCCGGACGGCCCCGGCTTCTGGGCCGTCCTGCGGCACGCCGAGGTCCGCCACGTGCTGCGCACCCCGCAGGTCTACTCCTCACACCTGGGCGCCACGCAGATCCGCGACCCGGCCACCGAGCAGGACCTGCGCTACGTGCGGCGCATGATGCTCAACACCGATCCGCCCGACCACTCGCGGCTGCGCGGGCTGCTCACCAAGGCGTTCACCCCGAAGGCCGTGGCCGCGATCTCCGAGCGGGTGAGCCGCTGGGCCGGGGAACTGGTCGCCGCCGTCGCGGACCGCGGCGAGTGCGACTTCGCCAAGGACGTGGCAGCCGACCTGCCGCTGCTGACCCTGGCCGAGGTGTTCGGCGTGCCCGCGGGCGATCGTGGGCTGATGTTCGACTGGAGCAACCGGGTCATCGGCTACCAGGACCCGGAGTACGCCGTCAGCGCGAGCGTGCGCGGCCCGGAGGTCAGCGACCTTGCCAGGGCCGCGCTGGCACTGCGACCCGAACCGGGTCCCGACGGGACCATGCCCGATCCGCGCACCCGTGCGGGCATGCCGGACCTGTACGCGTACGCGCACTCGCTCGGCGAGCTCAAACGCCGCGAGCCCGGCGAGGACGTCATGAGCAACCTCATGCGCAGTCCGGTGTCGATCGAGGAGTTCGAGAACCTGTTCTGGCTGTTCTCGGTCGCGGGAAACGAAACCCTGCGCAACGGTCTGCCGGGCGGAATGCTCGCCCTGCTGACCCACCCCGAGCAGTACCGGCGGTTGCTCGCCGACCGGTCGCTCGTGGACAGCGCCGTCGAGGAAATGCTGCGCTGGTGGACGCCCGTCATGCATTTCCGGCGCACTGCCGCCTCGGACACCGAATTGGCCGGGGTGCGGATCAGTCGCGGCGACAAGGTCGTGGTGTTCTTCTCCGCCGCGAACCGGGACCCGCGCGTGTTCGACTCCCCCGACATCTTCGACGTGACCCGCTCCCCCAACGAGCACCTCACTTTCGGGTACGGACCGCACTTCTGTCTCGGCGCGCACCTGGCCCGCGTGCAGATGCGCGCGATGTTCACCGCCGTGCTCGACCAACTCGGCCAGGTCGAACTGGCCGGCGACCCGGTACGCCTGCGCTCGACCTTCCAGAACGGCCTGAAGAGCCTGCCCATCCGCTGGCCCCCACCCCGCGAGTCCCGCTCTGGCGCACGCGAGTCCCGCTGAGCCGTGCGGTGAGTCCCGCCCAGCCGACTGCCCGAAAAGCACTCGCCACACCGGGCCGCGCCCTCGAGGCTGACGGCGTGCACAGCATTCGCGTGGCCAGGGCGGAGGACCTCGAACCGGTGATCGCGCTGCTGGCGCGGTCGCAGGCGCGGCCGGAGTACCTGATCGGCTACCACGGGGAAACGCCTGAGGAGCTGGCACAGGAACTGGCGGAGATCAGCCCGGACTGGGCGTCCTGCACCGTGCTCGCCGAGCGGGATGGGCGGCTCGTCGGGCTGCTCACGGTGGACGTGCACACCGAGCAGCGGCGCAGTTGGCTGCAAGGGCCGTACGCGGAGGTGGACACGGGGTGGGCCGAACTGGCCGACGCGCTGTTCGCGGCGGCCAGCGACCTGCCGGTGATGCGCGGCGTGCACCGGTTCGACCTGTTCGGGCACGTGCGGCACACCCGGCTGGCGGAGTTCGCGGGGCGGCACGGGTTCACCACGGGCAAGCCGGTGAGCGTGGTCCAACTGGACGGGGACGCACTGCGCGAGCTGATCAGCACGCCGAGACCCGCGCCCGTGCTGACCGAGCGGCAGCGCAGGGCCGTCACCGAGTTGCACGAAGAACTGTTCCCCGATTCGTACATGACGGGCACGGACCTCCTGGGGCGCACAACCGTCATCTGCGAAGAAGGTGGTTACGCGGCGGGCAGGGCGCACGAGGCGGAGTACTTCGTGGACTTCGTCGGCGTCGAGCCGCGGCACCGCGGTCGGCGGCTCGCGGCACGACTGGTGGCCGACCTGCTCGCGGCGCTGGCGGCCGAGCACGGCCCGCGCCCCGCGGCCTGCGCCACGATCGCCCTGGGCAACACCGCCTCGGAGCGGTCCTTCGCCGCTGCGGGCTTCCGCGTGCTGCTCGATCTGGTGAGCTACCAGCGAGTAACATCCGCCGCATGACTGCACAGGACTTCGTCGGCAAGGCAGCCCTGGTCACCGGGGCGAGCCGGGGCATCGGGTACGCCATCGCCAGGGAACTGCTCGCCAGGGGCGCCTCGGTGACGATCACCTCGCGCAAGCCCGACGCCGTGGCCGCCGCCGTCGAGGAGCTGACCACCGAGGTCGCCGACAGCGAGAAGCGGGTGCTGGGCGTGCCCGGCAACGCGGGCAACGGCGAGGACCGCGAGCGCGCCGTGACCGAGACCCTGGAGCGGTTCGGCTCACTGGACGTGCTGATCAACAACACCGGGATCAACCCGACCTTCGGCTTCCTGCCCGACGCCGACCTGGACGCGGTGCGCAAGATCTTCGACGTGAACGTGGTCGGCGCGCTGGGCTTCGTGCAGCTGGCGTGGAAGGCGTGGATGTCCGAGCACGGGGGCAGCATCGTCAACGTGGCCTCGGTGGCCGGTCTGCGTTCCTCCGGCGTGCTCGGCGCCTACGGGGCGAGCAAGGCCGCGCTGATCCGGCTCACCGAGGAGCTGGCCTGGCAGCTGGGCCCCAAGGTGCGGGTCAACGCCGTCGCGCCCGCCGTGGTGAAGACCAAGTTCGCCGAGAGCCTCTACACCGGCCGCGAGGAGGAGGCCAGCCAGGCCTACCCGCTCAAGCGCCTGGGCACCCCGCAGGACGTGGCCTCGCTGGTGGCGTTCCTGGCCTCGGAGGGCGCCGGCTGGATCAGCGGTGAGACGGTCCGCGTGGACGGCGGCCTGCTGGCCACCGGCACGATGGGCTGAGCCGCTCAGCGATCACTCGTTCGGCGAGTACCCGGAAGGATCGCCCGTCCGGCAGGGTCGCAGGTCAAGGTCGGGGCCGATCCAGGTGGTCGGTCCCGTCACCGTGGCGACCTTCCGGGAGGATCCTGTGCGGCTACGACGCCTGCGCGGCATGACCTGCTACTGGCAAGACGGGTCCTTCGTGGTGCACTGCCATCCCGGTCCCGGCCCGGTCCGGGTGCGGCCGGCGGTGGTGGAGGTGCTCGCGGCGTTCGACACCTGGTCAACGGTCGAGGAGGCCAGCGAGGCGCTGGACCACCTGCGGCCCACCTCCGTCGCCGAGGCCGCGGGCACACTGCGCGAACTGGGCCTGCTGGTGGAGCAGGACGTCGAGGAGCACAGCGCCCCGCAGCCCCCGCGTGCCACGCGCATCCTGCTGCCACGCATTCCCGGGCCGCGCACCGGCAGCACCACGGGGGTGTCCAGCGCCCCGGTCGCACTGTCCGTGCTGTCCACACTGCTGGCGCAGGTCTTCGGCCAATCGGAGCTGGACGCCTACCTCGGTGTGGTCACCGTGGACGGGGTCGAACCGGGCGTATACCACTACAACTCGCAGGAACACAGCCTCGAACAGCTCGTGGACGGCTTCAGCCACAGCGAGGCCGCCCGCCTGTGCGCCGGCTGGCCCGGCATCGACCAGGCCGCGTTCGTCGTGTTCGTGACCGCCACGCTCGACCGCATGTGGACCAAGTACCGCGTGAGCCTGCTCGACGCCGGGCGGCTGGAGCAGCACTTCGCCCTGTGCGCCACCACGTTGGGACTCGGCACCTGCCGCGGCACCGCCTTCGACGACCGCGCCGTCGCACGCAGGCTCGGCATCGACGGTGTGTCCGACGTCCCCGTGCACGCCTTCGCCGCCGGCGTGCCCGCGAGCGAGGTGGTCGGCTAGCGGCGTGCTTGTGTCATGAAGGTGCCGTTCGCGGCGTTGGACGCCGCGAACGGCACCTTCATGACATGTCGGCGGGCCCGGCGCCGCCCCGACCTACCTGCCGGAGCGGGACTCACGCTTCCCAGGCAGGTACTCACGCTCCCCTGCGCGGGACTCGCCGGGTTCAGGCGACTGGGTCCCGCACGGTGATCTCCACGGCGCGGGCCTGCTCGGCGGCGTCGTCGAGCACGGTGCGGCGGGGTTCGGGCACGTCGAGCACGCGGGGTTCGGCGCGGTCCAGCAGGGCGGTGAGCCGCCGGTCGGCGCGCAGGGCCTCCAGCGCACGCCGGTCGCCGCCGAGCACGAGGGCGTCGAGTTCGTGGGCCACGGGCAACAGGACCCGCACGGCGTCCTCGGCGGCGGACTGGAGGGCGACGCGGGCCTGCCCCTCGCGGCGGCGGGCGAAGCGCTGCTGGGACCAGCCACCGGCCTTGTTGCGGCCGTGCACCTGCTTGCGGTCGGTCGTGGACACGAGCACGCGGCCGTCCTGCGCGACGCCGATGCTGTGGCCGCCGAGCCGGACCAGCAGCAGGCCGATCCGCCGCGAGCGGCTCACGTGCTCGACGAGCGCGGACACGGCGAGCACGGGGTACTCCCCCAGCCCCTCGGTGAGCGGCCCGTACGGCACCTCCGCGGTGGCGAGCGCACCGTCCACGGCCTGGACCCGTACGGACTCGCCGGTGATCACGGTGCTGGTCGTGCCGCCGTGCTGGCTGACGAACCGCTCGAACCACCCGGCGACCCGTTCGGGCGCGACCTCCACCGCCCGCCCGCCGCCCGCGACGGACCGGACCCGGCTCACCGGCTCACCTCACTGGCGCTCGTCGCACTGGCGAGCCGGACCGTGCTCACTGGTGCGCTCACGGCGCGACCGCCACCCACACCGGCAGCGGGTGGCCCGCCTCCTTGGGCGACAGGCGCTGCACGGCGGCGAACCCGGCGCCGGTCAGCGCCTCGGAGATCTGCTCCTTGGACAGCACCTGGTGCCGGGTGGCCACCGAGCGGACGAGCTCCCAGCGACCCGCGCTGCGGGCCAGTTGCAACACCTCAAGCCCGTAGGAGCTGCCGTCCTCGGCCCAGTCCCACAGCTGCACGGTGACCTGCCGGGCCTCGCCACGACCGGACACGCGGGGCGGTGGCGCGGTGGGCCGCAGCCTGCGCAACCGGTCCAGTTCGGGGACGGCGGCCACCAGCAGCCCGCCGGGGCGCAGCGCCAGCCGGGCCGCGTTGAGCGCCGCCTCCAGGCCGTTCTCGTGCGCGAGCCGGGGCAGCAGGTCGTCACCGGCGCGCACCACGTCCACGGGGTGGGCGGGCATCTGCGCCAGCACGTCGAGCAGGTCGGCCCCCGAGTGCGGGCCGGGTCCGAGTACGGCGGCGGCGACGTCGGCGAAGACGTCCTCGCGTGGCGGCCCAGGAACGGTCACCGCGCACACAGTACGGACCCGTGAACAAGTCACATCGGGTGATCCCCCGGGGCGCCGGCACACCTTCGGGAGAAATCCGGCACACTGGTGAACTCACCCAGTCGAGCGACCGTCTTACTGACCAACGCTAGACATTTGATAACCCGGTGTAATAGTTTACGCCGGAAGGAGTAGCTACTGACTCCGTTCAGAGGTGCCATGATCAAGCGCCCACCCAGTAGTGTCACTCCTGCGTGACAAGTTGACAGCGAGGAGTCACTATGACGATCGCTGCTGGTCATACGGACCTGTCGTTCGTCGACACCGTGCCAGCTGATCGGGAAGAGTTGGTGGGCCTGTTGGCCACCGGCCCGTTCCCCGATGCCTTGCGCGCCGCGATCAAGACCAGCAGGTTGAGCCTGGACCGCATCCAGCACCGGCTCGGCCTGCGGGGCATCACCATCAGCGTCGCGACCCTCAGCTACTGGCAGTCGGGCCGTCGCAGGCCCGAACGGCCGGAGTCGCTGGAGGCGCTCCGGCACCTGGAGGCGGTGCTGGGCGTGCCGCCGAGCGCGCTGACGGCACTGCTCGGGCCGCCCCGGCCGCGGGGTCGGCGCAGCAGGCCCACCCGGGTCCTGCCGATCGACGCGCTGTGGTCGCGGCGTGAGCGGCTGGCCAGCCTGCTCTCCAGGGTGGACACCAGCTCCGACTGCCGACTGGGCAGACTCAGCCAGCACGACCGGGTGGAGGTGGCCGCCGACGGCGGGCAACGCTCCCTGTGGGTGCGGCAGGTGCTGCGCGCCGAGCAGGACGGGGCCGACCGCTGGGTGCTGGTCTTCGACTCGGAGTCGGCGCCGGGCACCATCCCGGAGCTGGGCAACCTGAGCAACTGCCGGGTCGGCCGCACGGCCGTGGACGAGGAGGCCAGCATCCTGGTGGCCGAGCTCGTCTTCGACCGCACGCTGGCCCGCGGCGACACGGTCATCATGGAATACCAGCTGACCCACCCGGCACCGCCGTACCCGGCCAGTGGCAACGCCTACTGCCGCAAGTTCCGGCTGCCGGTGCGCGAGTACGTGCTGGAGGTGCGCTTCGACCAGTCCCGGCTGCCCGCGCGCTGCCAGCAGTACGCGGTGCCCGCGGGCGAGGAAGGTCCCTCGCGCCGTCGCAACCTGGCGCTGGACCCGTCCGGCGGGGTGCACTCGGTGGCACTGGGCTTCGGACCGGGTGTGTTCGGCATCCGCTGGGACTGGCCGACCCGCTAGCAACCAGTTCACGAAGGTGCCCTTGACGAGGCTGGACCTCGGCAAGGGCACCTTTTTGCCGTGCGGGCGAAGATGGTTGTCCACAGCCGCCGACCTGTCCACAGCGGGCCCCAAATCAAGATCAACTAGGGGGTGCGGGCGGTAGGCTGGGATCGGGGTCGCCCCCCAGGGAGTGGCGGGGGATGTTCATGGGTGGGTACAAGATCACCACACCTGTGGTACCCGGGGTCACCACCACACCCGTGGTGGTGACCCCGGCTCACATCAGGCCTCGTAGCCGTTGAGGTGCAAGGAAATCGCGCGGATCGAGCCGCTGTCGGCCGCTCCGCCGTCGACCACCTTGAAGGTCCACGTGCCGTCGGCGGTGTCGGCGAGCAGGCCGGACAGCGCGGTCTGCGGCTTCCACGTGCCGGTGAACGGCGCCTGCGTGGAGGTCACCGAGGCGAAGGCCGCACCGGCCCCGTCGTCGAAGACCACCTGGCACAGGTTGTGCCCGGTGCCGCCCTTGCGCTGGAACAGCACCGCCGAGGCACCCGAGGGCGAGGTGAGCGTGCCGACCAGGTCGCTGACGTAGCTGTGGTCGATGCCCACCGTGGTGGACCCGACCGCGGTGGAGCAGGCCGTGCCGTCGATGGAGAAGGTCACCTTGGAGGCGCGGCCGATCCCGCTGACGGTGATCGGCACACTGGCGCCCACCGTGCTGTTGTCCGGGATGGCCACCGGGGCGCCGGTGTAGGCGAAGTCGTGCACCACCGAGGAGGGCTGGCCCACCGGCACCGGGAAGCTCACCGTGGTCGGCGAGTGGGCCCCGGAGAAGGTCACCTTGGCGCGCAGCACCACCGGCACGCCCACCTGCTGGGTGGCGGGCACGGTCAGCCCGAAGGTGTTGATCACGGTCTGGCCCGACTCGATGGTGCCGTACCGCTTGGACCGCGGGGTGATCGTCACGCCCGGGGTCGGCGAGTCCAGCACCACGCTGGTGGAGGCGGCCGTGCCGTCACCGCCGTTGGACACCGGCAGGGTGATCGTGCCGGTGTCGCCGGGCTTGAGGTACGCGCCGCCGCTGGCGGAGCGCACCGTGGGCGCCTGCGCCACGGCGTAGGGCTGCGGGCTGGCGCCGGTGTAGGCGAGCACCTTGTCGGCGAGGATCACGCCCGCGCCGGTGCGGGAGTCCACGCCGGGGGCGCCGATGTCCACCGCGGTCTTGGTCAGCGCCTCACGCACGTCGGCGGGCGAGATGCCGGGGTTGCCCGACAGCACCAGCCCCGCGATGGCCGCGGCGTGCGGGGCCGCCGCCGAGGTGCCGAAGAACGGCGCGAACCCGGCGACCGAGGTGGCCACGCCGTCGGCGGCGGTCAGGTCCGGCTTCTGGCGCACCTGGCTGCCACCGCTGACCGGGCTGCCGTCGGCGTTGAAGAAGACCTTGCGGGGGCCGTCGGAGGAGAACCGCTCGATCTGCGTGGCCGAACCGAACATGCCGGGGAAGGGACCGGCGGGGTTTGCCGGGTCCCCGGGCTCCAGCGGACGGCCGAACGCGGCGGCGGCGGGGGCCGCGGCCACGCTGTAGGCGTCCTTGGCCGCGGAGTGGCCGCTGGTCATGCCGGGGGTGACGAACTTCTTCAGCCCGTCGGCGGAGTCGGCGAACCGCCCGCGCAGCGCGGACAGCGACAGGTACTTGTTGGCGCCCTTGAACTTCACCACGGCCAGCCGCTGACCGGAGGCCGAGGTGGTGTTGATCCGCTCGTAGGGGTCCTGGGTGCCGTTCTGGATGTTCTGGCTGAACGAGATGACGTTGCCGTTGCCGTCCAGCAGGTAGAGGTCGTAGTCGTCGGTGGCGGCCCTGAGCGGGTCGTTCCACCACAGCGTCACCGGCACGCCCGCCGAGCCCGCGGACAGCGGCTCGTAGATCTGGGTGCCGCCCGCGCCCGCGAAGTTGTGCGCGGTGCCCGCGAACTTGGCCACGCCCTGGCCGGAGTCGACGAAGTCGCCCTCCCAGTGGCCGGAGGTGCCGTCACCGGTGTTGCCCTCGTTGCCCGCCGAGGAGAAGTACAGCGCGCCCGAGGCGGTCACCTCGTTGACGGCCTGGGCGATCGGCCCGTCCTGGAACGGGGCCTCGTTGAAGTAGAAGACGTCGTCCACGATGACGTCGCAGTGCTCCTGGGTGCGCAGCGCGCGGATGTTGTCGGCGAAGCTGGCGTCCCCGTTGAACGCCGTGGCGAAGCCCAGACTCGCGCCCGGCGCCAGGTCGTGCAGGATCTCCAGCATCGCGGTGCCCTCGTCGCCGCTGCCCTCCTGGCCGGGCAGCACGTCGACCGGGGACAGCTCGCCGGAGGCCACCGAGGCGGCCAGCGAGTCCACACCGTCGGACAGGGCGCACAGCTTGACGCCGACCCCGGTGACCCCGTTGGACTGGCGGGCCGTGTCGGCGGCGTGCACGCGGTCGCCCTGGCTGGTGACCGCGGCCGCCGCGGTGCGGGCCTGCTTGGACTGGATCGCGGCCTTGGTGCGCTGCTCGATGCGCGCGGTCTTCTCGGCCTTGGACTCGGCCTCGGGCGCGTCGGAGCGACGGCCGGGGGCTTGCTGAGAGGTCATCGCATCGGAACCGGACTCGACGCGCCGCACGTCCTCCCGGCCCGCCAGCGTGGTCAGCGCCGACAGCGGGACCTGCGCCCGCACGGTGGCCCCGCGCTGGGAGACGACGCGGACCTGGCCGCCCACCTTGCCGATGGCGGCCACGAGGTCCTCGCTGACCTTCGTGGCGCGCACGTCGACGAGCACGCCGCCGTTCGCGTCGACGTTGATTCCGGACTGCACGCGGGCCAGCGCCGAGTTGCTCGATTGGTTGGTGCGCTGCTTCTGCTCGACGAGCAGGCGGCTGTCCAGTTTGGACTCGGTCTTGGTGGCCGCGGTCTTCACGCTCTGCAACGCCGCGATCTGGGCCGCCGTGCTGTCCGACAGCGAGCCGGGCCCTGCGGCGGGTTGGGCCACGACGGGGGCGGCCAGCCCCAGCATGGCGGTCAGGCAGGCCAGCCCGGCAGCAGCCAGACCGGTGGTTCTGGAGGGTCTACGCACTCGTTCTCCCCAAGTCCGCGTGCCCCCGACGCACGCCCCAGCGGTCGGTGATCACCGACCGAGGAGGAGAACGTAAAGTTTTCGTACAGTGACAAACATCAGCCGGGCGGGTGACGCTCACCTGCGTTAACGGTCACAGCGCGTCACAGCACAAAGCTCTCGGTCCAGAGCTGGCCCGTGCGCCCGGACAACGCGTCGAGCAGGGCGGCGGCCTGTCCGTCGGTCAGCGAGGCCACGAAGTCCACCACCGCGCGGCCCCTCGCCAGCGCGCGCACCGCGTCGGTGCCGGTCGGTGGCTCACCGGCCGGACCGGCCAGCACGTGCGGAGCGGTGCGGGCCAGCGCCCGGTACTCGGTGTCGGCCAGTTCCACCAGGTCGTGCAGGCGGCGCGGCAGCCGGTCGGCCTCGTGCCGGTCGGACATCCACTGGTCGAGGGCGTCCACCAGCTTGGTCAGCAACCTGGCCTGCCCGCGCTGGTGCAGGGCCAGGTCGGGGCGCAGCAGCACGAAGCGCCGGTGCACGAACTTGAGCACGGCCACCTCGTGCCACTGTGCGGCGGCCAGCACCACGTGCCCCGACCTGGTCGTCGGGTTGAGCAGCACCTCCACGCCCTCGACGAGCCGGGTGCTCCACCGGCTGAAGAACCCGGCCACGGTCTGCTCGGCCTCGGCGGAGCCGTCGAAGGGCACCGCGAGCAGCCCGTCGACCAGCTCCGCGCGGACCCGGGCCACGGCGGCGGCGAACGCGTCGTCGTCGACGATCCACGAGTCCTTGGCGTGCAGCCTGCGCCGCAGCGCCTCCAGCGAACGGCCCGGCCTGCGCGACTGGGCGGCCAGTTCGGCGTCGCTGAGCTCGGCCAGCGCGAGCGCCTCGGTCAGCCAGGTGCCCAGCTCGGCGGCGACGGTGGCGTGTTGCAGCACGCCCACCCGGTGGAAGTCCTCCACGTCGTGGATGGCGTAGGCGATGTCGTCGGCGGTGTCCATCACCGAGGCCTCGACGGTCTGCTGCCAGTCGTCCACCCGGCCCAGGAACGGGGCCCGCGCCTGCACGAAGTCGTCCAGTTCGGTGACGTAGGCGGAGAACTTGGCCGAGCCGCTGCCCGGCGCGTCCGAGGGTTCGGCGGCCCCGCGCGGCGGCTGGGCCATCGTGCTGGGGTGCGGGTCCGGGTGGGACAGCCGGGTCCACGGGTACTTCAGGATCGCCGCGCGCACCGCCACGGTCAGGTCCATGCCGACCCCACCGGGCCCGCGCACGTCGGTGGTGGTGACGATGCGGAAGGACTGCGCGTTGCCCTCGAACCCGTCGGCCAGGCCGAAGCGGTTGCGGGCGACGCGGTCCAGGATCTGCTCCCCCAGGTGCCCAAACGGCGGGTGACCCAGGTCGTGAGCCAGGCTCGCGGCCTCCACCACGTCGGGGTCGCAGCCGCCGAACTTGTCCACAGTGGCCGCGACCTCGGGCTTGGCGGCCAGCCGCTCGGCGATGGCGCGGGCCACCTGCGCGACCTTGAGGCTGTGCGTGAGGCGGTTGTGCAGCAGCAGGCCCGAGCCGCCGGGGCTGATCACCTGGGTGACGCCACCCAGCCGGGCGAAGAACGGGGAGCTGGCGATCCGGTCGCGGTCCGCGCGGTACGGGCTGGCCGCCAGGTCGGGGGTGTCCTGGCCGGCGGATCGGCGTTCCTGACGGCTCGTCTCCTCGTGCATGTACCGACGTTAGCCTGAGCGGGTGCTGGACGTGCTGGTGGTCGGGGCGGGCCCGGCCGGGTTGGCGCTGGCGGCGAGCTGCGCGCGGGTCGGGCTGGCGACGGCCGTGGTGGACCGCGCGCCGCAGCGGCCGTGGCGGGCCACCTACGGCGCGTGGGCCGACGAGCTGCCCGCGCTGCCCGACACGGCCATCGCCGCGCGGGCGAGCCGGGTGCGGGCCGTGGCGCTGACCGAGCACGTGCTGCCCCGCGAGTACGTGGTGCTGGACAACGCGGGACTGCGCGCGCACCTCGCCCACCCCGAGGTGGACCTGCGCACCGGGCGGGTCGTTGCCGTGCGCCCCGGCGAGGTCGAACTCGCCGACGGGACCCGCATGCCCGCGCACACCGTGGTCGACGCCAGCGGGGCACCGGCCGCTCGCGGCGCCGCCGAGCAGACGGCCGTGGGCGTGGTGCTGCCCGAATCGTGCGGAGTGCTCGCGCCGGGCGAGGCCGTGTTCATGGACTGGCGGCAGGTGGCGCCCGGCGAGCCGACGTTCTGCTACACGCTGCCGCTGGGTGGGGGTGAGGTGCTCGTCGAGGAGACCTCACTCGCCCGGCGGCCCGGCCTGCCGCTGCCGGTGCTGCGCGAGCGCCTGGCGGCCCGGCTCGCCGCCGCCGGGCTGTCCGCGGGAGGCAGGGAGGAGCTGGTCCGGTTCCCGCTGGACGTGCCGAGGCCGCGGGGCCGCCTGGCGTTCGGGGCCGCGGCGGGCATGGTGCACCCGGCGAGCGGCTACAGCGTGGCCACCGCCCTGGGCGCGGCGCCCTCGGTGGCCGAGGCGATTGCCGTGACCAATTCACCTGTTCGGCGAAACATCTGGCCACTTCGTGCCAAGATGGTGCACGCACTGCGCCTGCGGGGGCTGGCCGTGCTGCTCCGGTTGCCCGCGCGGGACGTGCCGCTGTTCTTCGAGCTGTTCTTCACGCTGCCGCCTGGCCTGCAGCGTGCCTACCTCTCCGGGAGGACCGACCCGAGCGGAACCACCGCCGCCATGCTGGCGCTATGGCGAGCAGCACCCTGGCGGTTACGCGGCGTGATCGCACGCGCTGCTACGACTAGGTGAACACCTGGTGAAGGCACTCGGCAACTGCGCGTGAGTGCAGCAGGATCGTGCCCGTGACCGCGCTGCTGGACGACGTGCGCTTCGCGTTCCAGCCGCTGTTCAACCTGCACACCGGCGGCGTCGTGGCGATCGAAGCGCTGGCAAGACCCTCCGACCGATCCGCGTACGAGCTCCTTCGGGACGCGGCCAGAGCAGGCGTGCTGCTCGAGACGGACGCCGCGCTGGCCGCGGCAGCCGTCCGGGCGGCCGCCGAACGTGACACTCTGTTACCACTGCACATCAACCTGCTGGCCGCGACGGCGGCGAAGGCGGCCGAGGCCGTCGGCCCGTTGCTGGAGGCGTTGCAGGAGACCGGCCGCCGCGCCGAGGACGTGTGGCTGGAGATCGGCACACCGTTCTCCCGGCTGCGCCGCGACGCCCTGTTCACCGGGCTGGACCTGCTCCGCATGAGCGGGTTCCACCTGGTGCTGGACGGGGTCGGCGACGGGGACGTGCCGCTGAGCCTGTACACCGAGCTGGCGCCTGAGATGATCAAGCTGGACCGGCGGGTGGTGGCCGGACTGGCCGAGGATCCCGGCAAGGCGGCACTGGTCACGGCGCTGACCGTGCTGTGCGAGCACAACCAGGGCCAACTGGTCGCCGAGGGCGTGGAGACCGAGCTGCAACTGGCCGCGGTGCGCAGGCTGGGCTTCGGCCTGGCCCAGGGCAACCTGCTGGCGCCGGCCAGCCGCCGGCCAGCGGTGGACGCGACCATCTCCCCCACGCTGACCAAGCTGCCCGAGCACGAGATGACCGGGCCGGTGCGCCGCGCGGCGGGCCCCCGGGTCACCGACTTCCTGCACCCGGCCACCGCGCTGTCGGTGGAAGCCACCGCCGAGGAGGTGCGGGCGGTGTTCGCCAACCAGGCCGCGGTCAGCGGGGTCGTGCTGGTCGACGAGCAGGGGCGGCCGAGCTGGACGGTGGACCGCAACCGGTTCCTGCTCGCGGTGACCGGGCCGTACGGGCACGCGCTGCACGCCAAGCGGGAGGCCGCGCGGCTGGCCGATCCGCCGTACATCGTGCCCACCGACGCCACCGCGCTGGACCTGCTCGACCTGCTGGCCCACGCCGAGCGCTCGCGAATGAGCGACGAGGTCGTGGTGGTGGACAAGAACGACCGCTGCCTGGGCGTGGTGCGGGTCTCCGACGTGGTGCGCGGCATCGCGGAGATGAAGGTGGAGCAGGCCGCCGCGCTCAACCCGCTGACCCGGCTGCCCGGCAACGACGCCCTGGCCCGCGAGGTGGACCGGCGCATCGCCGCCAGGGAGATCTTCGCGGTGGGCTGGCTGGACGTGGACGGGTTCAAGATCGTCAACGATTCGGCGGGCTTCGCCGCGGGCGACGACCTGATCCGCGAGATCGGGCGTGGGCTGGCCGACGCTGCCGCGGTGCTGCCGACCGTGCAGGTGGGCCACATCGGCGGGGACGACTTCGTGTTCGTCACCGGGCTGGACGACCTGGTGCCGCTGTCCTCCGGGCAGCTGGACACCCCGCGTTCGGCCGGGGGCATGGCGGTGTCGATGTCGCTGGCCACCCTGGTCTGCGCGACGGGCAGCGTCGCGGACTACCGCGAGGTGTCCCGGCTGCTCGCCCCGCTCAAGAAGCAGGCCAAGGCGCTGCGCGGGTCCAGTTGGGTGCTGGGCAGGCCGGGCTCGGACCGGATGGACGTGCTGCGCGGCACCGCCCCCGCATCGGCGGTGCCGCCAGCGCAGCGTGGGGCGGTCAGCGCCTGAACCGGGCGCTTACGTGAAAGCTTGCGCAATTTCGCAACAGAATTGCGCAAGCCTGGCGTAATTTTGCGACTTTGTGTTCAGTTATTGCATCCAGATTCGGCGGGCGCCTAGGTTTCACGGCACCCTGCAGCCGAACTGGAGACAATGATGTCCGCACATCCCACTCCCCTGCGCGCGGCCGCACTCGGCATCGGCGCGGCGGCATTGGCCGGACTCGCGTTCACCGCGATTCCGCAGACAATTCCCACAGCATCGGCCGCGATCGCCGGCGGGCGCGGCGCCACTGTTCCCTTCACCGAGTACGAGGCCGAATCGGCGGCCACCAACGGTTCCGTGATCGGCATGGACCGCACCGCGGGAACGCTGGCCAGTGAGGCCTCCGGGCGCAAAGCGGTCACCCTGTCCGGAAACGGCAAATACGTCGAGTTCACGCTGACCGCTCCCGCGAACGCGGTGACCGTGCACTACTCGGTTCCCGACGCGGCGGGCGGGGCGAACTACACCAGCCCGCTCGCGGTCTACGTCAACGGGGCCAAGAACCAGGACCTGACGCTGACCAACAAGTACAGCTGGTACTACGGCAGCTACCCGTTCACCAACGACCCGGGTCAGGGCAAACAGCACCACCTGTACGACGACGTACGCGCGATGTTCGGCAGCACGCTCGCCCAGGGCACCAGGGTGCGGCTGCAACTGGACGCCTCCTCGGTGCCGGTCACCGTGGACACCGCCGACTTCGAGTCGGTGGCCGCGCCGATCGGCCAGCCCGCGGGCTCGCTGTCGGTGACCTCCTACGGCGCGGACCCCAGTGGGGCCGCCGACTCGGGGCAGGCCATCACCAACGCCGTCAACTCGGCCTCGGCACAGGGCAAGGTGCTCTACATCCCGCCGGGCACCTACACGGTCAACCAGCACATCATCGTCAACAACGTGACGGTGCAGGGCGCGGGCCAGTGGTACTCGGTGCTGCACGGGCTCGGGGTCGGCGTGTACGGCAACTACGCGCCCAACCCCAGCGGCAACGTCAAGCTCAGCGACTTCGCGATCATGGGCGAGACGGTGGAGCGCAACGACGGGGACCAGGTCAACGCGATCGGCGGCGCGCTGGGCGGCGGCTCGGTGGTGGCCGACATCTGGATGCAGCACACCAAGTGCGGGCTGTGGCTGGACGGCCCGTTCGACGGGCTGACCGTCAGGGACAACCGGATCCTGGACATGACCGCGGACGGGCTCAACCTGCACAACGGGATCAGCCACGTCACGGTGACCAACAACTTCCTGCGCAACCTCGGCGACGACGGGCTGGCCATGTGGTCGGAGCAGAACGCCGACCACGACAACACCTTCTCCTTCAACACCGTGGAACTACCCATCCTCGCCAACAACATCGCCCTCTACGGCGGCCGGGACAACAGCGTCACCGACAACCTGCTCAGCGACACGCAGACCCAGGGCGGCGGGCTGCACGTGGCCAACCGCTTCAACGCCGTGCTGCTGGCGGGCACGACCACCCTGGCGCGCAACACCCTGGTCCGGACCGGGGTGCTGGACCCCAACTGGCAGTTCGGGGTCGGCGCGCTGTGGTTCGACGCGCAGAACGGCGCGCTCAACGGGACCGTGAACGTCTCGGACACGGACCTGATCGACAGCTCCTACGAGGCGATCCAGACCGTGGAGGGCTCCACGGTCAGCAACCTCAACTTCACCAACGTGCGCATCGACGGCACCGGCACGTTCGCACTGCAGTTGCAGACCGGCGGCTCGGCCACGTTCGCCGGGGTCACCGCGGCGCACGTCGGGGCGTCCAACCCGATCTACAGCTGCCTGGGCAGCGCGTTCACGATCAACCAGGGTGCGGGCAACTCCGGTTGGTACACCAGCACTCCCTACTGCGGACCGTGGCCCGCGCCGAACTACACCTACCCCGGCGATGGCGGCACGACCACGACTCCCCCGACCACCACCACGACTGAGCCCAACGCGAACCTGGCCGCGGGCAAGCCCGTCTCGGCCAGTGGTTCCACCCAGGTCTACGGCCCGGGTAACGCCGTCGACTCAGACGCCGCCAGCTACTGGGAGAGCGCCAACAACGCCTTCCCGCAGTGGATCCAGGTCGACCTCGGCTCGACGCGGACCGTGGGCCGCATGGTGCTGAGGCTGCCGCCCTCCTCGGCCTGGGGCGCGCGCACGCAGACCCTGTCGGTGTCCGGCTCCACCGACGGCTCCTCGTTCAGCACCGTGCTCGGCTCGGCCGGGTACCGGTTCGACCCGGCCACCGGCAACTCGGTGACCATCCCGGTGCCCGCGACGAGCCAGCGCTACCTGCGGCTGACCTTCACCGGCAACACCGGCTGGCCCGCGGGCCAACTCTCCGACTGGCAGGTCTACCAGTCCTGACCTGGCGGTGCACACCGCGTAAGCCCTCGCCGTGAAGGTGCCCTTTGGGACGTTCAACGTCTCGAAGGGCACCTTCATGACGTGGATCAGAAGCCGTAGATCTGGAACTTGAAGCTGGCCGAACCGCTGGTGCCGTTGGCCTCCTTGGCGGTCACGGTGACCGTCGTGGTGCCCGCGGCCGTCGGCGTACCGGAGATCAGACCAGAAGAACTGATCGTGACACCGGCGGGCAGACCCGTCGCGGAGAAGGTCAGCGCACCACCGTCACTGGCAGTGGCCTTCACCTGGATGTTCTGGAACAGCTTGTACCCCTTGAAACCCCACTGGTCACCAGGACTGGTCACCGTGACGGTACCGGTGGGCGGCGGGGTGTCGCCGACCGTCCACTTGAAACTGGTGTTGCCGGACGCCTTGGTGTCGTCGGTGACGGTCACCGTGACGTTCGAGGTGCCCGCGGTGCTGGCGGTGCCGGTGATCAGGCCGCTGGCCGAGTCGATGGACAGCCCGGCGGGCAGGCCGCTGGCGCTGTAGGTCAGCTTGGCGCTGGACGAGGAGTCGGTGGCCTTGATCTGGAGGTTCACCGAGCCGCCGACCTTGGTGGTCTGGTCACCGGGGTTGGTGACGCTCACGGTGTTGCCGGTGGGCGTGCCGTTGAGCACGGTGAACAGCCCGCTGCCGTTGTACGAGCCCCAGCCGGTGACCTGGTCGTAGCCGGCCTTCGCGCTGAAGTCGGTGTTGCTGCCGGAGGTGATGTCGTGGAACGCCTTGCCGTAGTCGGCACCGGCACCGATCTGGTAGAAGGCCTGGTTGCCGTTGCCGAGCTTCTTACCGGCCTTCTGGTTGTACAGCGCGGCCCAGCCGGCCCACATCGGCGCGGCGCAACTCGTGCCGCCGTACTGCTTCCAGCTGCCCTGGGTGTAGATCGCGTAGCCGGTCTGCGGGTCCGCGTCCAGTGCCACGTCGGGCTCGGTGCGCTTGCCGTTGACCCCGGTCTGCCAGCTCGGCGCGTCGAACACGGTGGAGGTACCGCCGCCGGAACCGCTCCAGCCCCGCTCGGAGCCGTAGGTGTTGTTGCTGCCCACGGTGAGCGTGGTGCCGCCGACACCGGTCACCGAGGGAGAGGTCCCCGGCCAGCCGGCCGAGACCACGCTGGACCCGGAGTTGCTGCGGGTGCAGCCGCGCGAGCCGTCGTCGCCGGTGGCGGCGAAGAAGCTCTGGCCCTGCGCCTCACCCTGCTTGTAGGCGTTGTTCACGTTGGTCATCTGCGAGGTGGCCATGTCCTTCTCGCACAGGCCCCAGGAGATCGACGTGATGGACGCCTTGTTGTCCTTCACGATCTGGTTGACCATGTTCAGCTCGCCGGGATCGCTGTTCTCGGCCTCGTACACCAGCGTGGACGCCTTGGGCGCCATCGCCTGCACCAGCTCGATGTCCAGGGTCACCTCGTCCTGGCCGGCGCCCGGGTTCGAGTCGTAGTTCTGGCCGTTGACCGGAACCGTGACCGGGGCCGAGGAGCCCAGGTTGTAGTTCTTGTCGTAGTAGGCGATGTCGGACTGCTTGTAGCCGTCGAACTCGTAGAGCACGACGGTCTGCCCGCTGCCGTCCCCGCCGATCGGGTTGGTGTTGTAGATCGAGCGCAGGGCGTCGGGCGCCAGGCCCGAGGCGTTCGGGTTGGCGCTGGGCGCGGCGACCTCGCTGTGCTTGCGCACCGCGTGGTTGTCCAAACCGGACACACCCTGCACCAGCTCGGCCACGCCGCTGGGCAGCAGCGGTGCCGAGTCGTTGGCGAAGAACTGGCGGTTGGCCGCCGGGTCCTGGTAGACGCCGAGCCTGGTGCCGAACGCGGCGCTGACCTGCTCGGCGCTGCCGGTGGCGTTGACGACCTGGTTGTTGGTGCCGGTGACGTGCAGGCCCTTGCCCGTCAGGAAGGAGCTGACGCGGTCCAGCTCGGCCTTGGTGGGGCCGAAGCGGTCGGCGAACTGCTGCGGGGTCAGGTAGTGCCCGTACATGGCGGATCTCGGGTTGCTGACCTGGGCCAGGAACCCGTCCAGCTCGGCGGTGTTGTGCAGCTTCAGGCCGACCGCGACCGACAGCTGCCGGTCGGCGGGCAGGTCACCGGCGCGGTGGCTGGTGGCCACGGCCGGGTTGACGTTGCCCGGCACGGCGACCTGGGCCTGCGCGGCCTGGGCGACGCCGCCCAGTGCCACCGCGGCGACGATCGGCAGGGGCGCGATCGCCAACGCGATCGCACGGACTTCTCTTCTCACAGGATCCTCCTGGGCAGGGCTGAGGAAACTCGGGACTCGCGGGAGTCGACGGCTGGCGCGGGCGGCCGGGTACCCCCGAACGCCACGCCCGGACCGGCCGCCGTAGGGGAAACACGGCAGCGGAGTCCGGTCAACTCCCGAAGCGGTTCAAGCACAGACCATTTCAGACAGGTCACCGACCCGTTCCACGACGAGCACAAATCCCTCTTGAACTGCACCGATCACACCAGGTGGCGAAATTGGCCGCAGGTGGACCGGAAACGGTTCAGCAGAGTTCGAGCAGGTCACCCGCTGGGAATCGGACATCCCGCGAGTCGGCGTTTCCCCGTGGCGACGCACGATGTTCACCGTGGTCACGGCCAGGTCAGGCTGGCAGCGGACAACACGGCCAAGTCCGAAAAAAGGGACAGAACCGACGTGCGACAACCAGTGAGGCGAACGACGTGCGGGCATTGTGGAGCTGTCCTTCCTTGCCGGGCGAAGGGGCAGGGACCTCGTCGAAGGACTGTTCTTAAGTGTTATGACGCATATTCAGTTGATCCTCACGAAGTAAATGCCAAGCCGCAACCGAACGTCAAGGGGCAAAGGAAGGGCTATTGTTCGCACTGCGTCAACGGTGAATGCGCGGAGCCCCGTCCTGACCCTGGGTTACCCCGCTCGGCGCACTCGGACCACGGCGGACTGGTCACCAGCCGCCGTCCGGCTTCCCCGCAGACACCGCGAGTGCGTGCGGTGCGTCCGTTCGGGGAGAGGGCGGAGCAGGTGCCCCCGATAGTGCGCAGCAGACCACACCAACGCCGGACGCGCGTAGAAGGTGATCACTCCTAGCATTGCCGCGGTGACAGAGCGCACTCTGCCACATTCCTGGTGTCCGGTCAGGCGGACGGGCGGGAGTTCCAGTGCAGACCAGCAAGATCGGAGAGAAATTAGCTTCGCCAGTGGGACCGACGGTGGTCCCCGCACCGCGCGCGGTGCCCAGCAGAACGGGGGTGGCCCAAGCACTGACAGTGGGCGTCGAGGAGGAGTTCCTGCTCGTCGACTACCGGACCCGGCGGGTCGCGGCACGGGCACCACTGGTGCTGAGCGCGAACGCGGGCAAACTGCCGGGATTGCACCCGGAGATCACCCAATTTCAGGTGGAAACGACAACAACGGTGTGCCACACCATGGAGGAGGTGTCCCGGCAGCTGTCCACCAGCCGGGCGAAACTGGCCAGTGCCGTGCGCCAGCACGGGCTGCGACTGGCCGCGGTCGGAGCCCCGGTGCTGGGCAGGGCGGTGCCACCACCGCTGACCGACAACCCCCGCTACCACCAGATGGCCGCGGAGTACGGCGCGGTCACCGACGGGCTGTCGATCTGCGGTTGCCACGTGCACGTGGGCATCCCGGACCAGGAGGCGGGCATCAAGGCCAGCAACCACCTGCGTCCCTGGCTGCCGATCCTGTTGGCGCTCAGCGCGAACTCGCCGTTCTGGGAGGGCCGGGACACCGGCTACGCGAGCTGGCGCTACCTGGTGTGGGCGCGCTGGCCCAGTGCGGGACCGCCACCGGTCTTCGAGTCGCCCGACCAGTACGAGCACGCCGTGCGCGCACTGCTACAGGCGGGCGCGGCGATGGACCGGGGCATGGCCTACTGGGACGTGCGGCTGTCGCACCGGCACCCGACGATCGAGCTGCGGGTGTGCGACGTGGCGGCTACCTCCGAGGAGGCGGTGCTGATCGCGGCGCTGGCACGGGCGATGGTGGCCACGGCGCTGGCCGATGACCGGCCTCCTCTGCCGATGCCGCAGCACGTGCTGCGGGCGGCGACCTGGCGGGCGGCCCGCGACGGGCTGGACGGCTACTGCGTCAACCCCGTCACCGGGCACACCCTGCCCGCACCGGTGCTGCTCAAGCAGTTGATCGGACGAGTGCGGCCGGCGCTGGAGGAGGCCGGGGACCTCGACCTCGTCCTGGACTCGGCCGCGGAGCTGGTGGCCAAGGGCTGCGGGGCACACCGGCAGCGCAAGGCATACGCCCGCACAGGCAAGCTCACCGACGTGGTCGACCTGCTGACCGCGCAGACCGCCGGCGCCGCGGACCTGGTCTAGGCGTCAGCGCAACCGGGGCTCACTCCCCCACCTGTCCGTCGGCCAACTCGCGCAGGACGTCGAGGTGGCCGACGTGGCGGGCGGTCTCCTGGCACACGTGGGCCAGGACCCAGCGCACCGTCCGGTGCTGCCCGTGCACCTCGCGCCGGGCCAGGTCCTCGGGGGCCATGCCGGACAGGGCATCGCGGGACAGGACCCACTCCCGCTGGTACGCCGCGACAACGGAGTCCGGCGTGTCCTGTTCGGACAGTCGGAAGTCGATGTCGCGGTCCGGGCTGTCCCAGGCGTTGGGCAGCTGGACCCCGCCGCCGACCAGCGAGATCCACCAGCGCTCGACCGAGGTCAGGTGCTTGATCACGCCCAGCGCGCTGAACAGCGGGGAACTGGGCAGCGGGGTGGCGGCGGCCTGCTCCCGGCTGAGCCCGGCCAGCTTGTTCACCGCGGTGGCGCGCAGGAAGTCCAGGAACTCCCACTGCAACCGCAGTTCGTCCCGCGCGACCTGCTCCGGCCAGCTCCTCGAAACTGTGTTCGACATGGCCCGGATGCTAGTTCACCGTGAGTGTCGCGGTCAGGCTGCGGCGTCGGCCCAGGCCAGACGGATCGCCTGGATTTGTTCGGGGGTGGGGTCGTCGGTCAGGTCGGCACGGAATTGGGCGGCGATGAGTACGCGGCGGAGCTTGGTGAGCATGTCCTGGTAGCTAAGCAGGTTGCCAGAAGTTGTGTCTGTAACTCGCGTGAGTTGACCTTGCCGTGAACGTGAAGAGCCTCGTCGGGTTGGATTCGGTTACCACACCAGACTCCACCACGACGAGGCCTCCACCAGTATGCGCCCCGCGCATGTCTACGCCGACTTGACCCCTGCCCAGCACCTCGAACTGGTCACCGCGCTGCACGGACCCTGGCGAGTCGCCACCCGCATCGTCATCGTCTTGCTGTCCGCGTCCGGGATGAGCGCGCCCGAGATCGCGGAACTTCTGCACTACGAGCCGGTCACGGTGCGCCGCTGGATCACCCGACACACCCGCGACGGCATCAACGGGCTACCCGACCGACCCCGCAGCGGACGCCCCCGCCTGGGCAGCCCCACGCTCGGACACCGCATCCACACCCTGCTGCACACCCCGAAAGCCTGGACCACCGCACGACTGTGGCGCGCCGCCCGACGCCCCGAAATGAGCCTGCGCACCTTCTACCGGCGACTGCGTGAACACGCCAGCTGGCGGCGTCCCCGGCTGATCGCCAAAGGCGACCCCGACCACGACACGACCTGCGCCACGATCCAGGCCCGCCTCGCCGCACTCCCCACCGGCTCCGTGGTTCTGGCCGAGGACGAAACCCACCTCGACCTGCTGCCGCGGGTCCGATCGTGCTGGATGCCCACCGGCCTGCGTCACCGGATCCTGACTCCCGGCAGCAACATCCGCCGCACCATCCACGGCGCGATCGACCTCACCACCGGCGCCTGGCACCACCACGTCTCCGTCAAGAACGTCTCCGTGGTGTTCTGCTACTTCCTGCAACAGGTACTCGACGCCTACCCCGACGCCCCTGTTGTCGCGGTGATCTGTGACAACGGCGGCACCCATCACAGCGGGATCACTCGCCGCTGGCTGGCCGAACACCCGCGCCTGTTACTGATCGAGGGCGCGAAATACAGCCCGCAGGACAACCCCGTCGAACGCGTCTGGGCCGGCCTCAAGCACCACATCGCCAACACCGCGCCAGCCACGATGGCCGGCCGCGTCCGACAGGCACACGCCTACTTCCGCGACCGGAGCACCGAACAGAACCTGATCACCGCCGCGCCCTGGACCAGCCCCTGGCTACCCGAAGGTTTCGGACAAGACTTTTGGCCACGTGCTTAGGGGGGTTTGGTGGTGTACCAGCGGGCGCGGTGCCGGTGATCGGCGACAACCTTGGGTGAGTGGCCGGCCAGGTGGTACCAGACCACGACGAGGGATTGGGCGAGCATCACAAACGGTGCGGTGCGCTCGACCGCTCGTCGGGTGCGGTTGCGGGCCTCTCCTGCTCCGGTGATGTGTTTGGCGTCGGCGAGGGCGACTTCGATGGCCCAGCGGGCGGCGTAGCACTCGATGATCCGCGCTGCGGGTGTGGTGAGGTCGGTGGTGACCAACGCGAAGCCGGGTTTGCGGGGTTCGCGTACGGCGAGCACGCGGATCGGTTGGCTGCGGAACACGCCGTACCACAGGCACCGACGTTCGTGCACGGTGACCGTGCTGGTCCGACCGTAGCGGGTCACCGTGGTTGGCACGCCGGGAGTTGCCGCGGCTAGCTCGGCCGGGGTGCCGATCCGCTCGCCGCGGACGCGGGGGCGGCCCCGCCGCCGCAACGGCCGTGCCTGGGCGGTGTCGGGGTGGGCCTCGTAGAGGCCGGCGTGGCGCGGCGGCGGGCCGGTGAGGGTGACGCTATCCGGCAGGTGCCGCAGCGTGCGGCACAGGTAGGCGCCGTCGGCGACCACATGGACACGCCGGTCGGGGCGGGCGCGGGCGATCAAGGTGACCAACTGGAAGGCCAGGGCGGGCTTGCTCGGGCCGCCCGGCTGCCACAACCGGAACAGCACCGACAGCGCGATCGGACGCTGCAGGAACGGCAACTCGACCACGAGGGCCGCGACGACGAACGTGGCGAACGTGGCGAAGGTGAAGCACGGCTGGAACGCGTCCAGTAAGCACCGCAACGACTTCGACAGGTGTGGCCGAGGCACAAGCCACGGATCCTGGCCCCGCGATCCGGCGCATGGGCACGCGACACGCCACCAGTACCACCAGCCGCCGCCTCATGGGCGATGTGGACACGCTCACTGGTGCGTCGTGCGTTGCGGGGAGGTCAGGTAGGCCAGGGCCATCTCGGTGGTCTCGTCGGCCCAGCTGGTCCAGGTCAATCCGTCCGGCCAGGACTGGCAGGTGGCGGCCCGGTGCACGCATGAGCTGGTGATGGTGCGGGCGGCCACCCGCAGGGCCAACCCGGGGTCCGCCCTGCGGATGTCGTCCCGGTACGGCTCGGCGGCCTCGGCGAGGGCGTCCTGGATGACCGCGAGCGCCAGCAGGCCGCGCTCGACCCTTTCCGCGCGTTGGCCGCTGAGCAGGTCGGGGAAGATCCGGTCGTGGTGGGAGAACGTGCGTGCCATCGCGTGGGTGAACGCGGCGACCACGCCGTCCAGTCCGGACTCCGCGCAACGGAGTGCCTCCGCGACACCGGTTTCCAGCTGGCCGAGCAGCTGGTCCTTGACCGCGTGGAGCAGTTGCTCCTTGCCGGTGAACCGCCGGTAGATCGCGCCAACGGACACGCCAGCGTGTTCGGCGACCGCCGCGACCGTGAACTCCTCGATGCCGCTGGTGGCCAGCACGTGCTCGGCGGCGGCCAGCACCTTCCGCAGGGACATCCGGCTGCGGGCTTGCTGCGGAGGGCGGAAGGCGGGGTCGGCGTGCTGCTGGCTCACCGGTGTGACGTTACTGCCCGCCGAGGGACGGGTGGCCGCCACCCAGATGCGAATGATAATTTGCGTTCACATCTGGCGCGGCACCGTCGCCCGGCGCAGGCGCACGACAGGAGGGGGATACCCATGCGAATCGACCGCGACGTGACCGTCCCGACCAGGGACGGCACACCGATCGTCATCGACGTGTTCCGGCCCGACGGCGAGCAACCGGTGCCCGTGATCGCTTCGATGAGCCCCTATGGCAAGGACGTGCACTGGCCGGAGCGCTACCCCATGTACGAGCTGGTCGACCAGGGCGAGCACATGGTGTGGGAGACGCCGAACCCGCAGTGGTGGACCGAACGCGGGTACGCCGTCGTCCGTGCCGACGCGCGCGGCACCGGCAAGTCCGCCGGCCGCCTCGACGTCCTCAGCCGCAAGGACGCCGAGGACTTCTACGAGGTCATCGAATGGTGCGGCGTGCAGCCGTGGTCGACCGGCAAGGTCGCCAGCAGCGGCATCTCCTGGTACGCGATGATGGGCTGGCACGTCGCCGCGCTCCAGCCGCCGCACCTGGCCGCGATCGTCGCCTGGGAGGGCTGCACCGACTTCTACCGGGAATGGGGCCGCCAGGGCGGCATCTACACCAACGCCACCGAGAGTTGGTGGCAACGGCAGATCATCCCGCAGTTGGGCGGCGAGGACCACGCCAGCATGCCCGAGGACCTCAGATCACGCGAGCTGCTCGACGACTGGTACCGCGAGCGAACCGTCGACCTCACCCAGGTGCGGGTGCCCGTGCTGTCGGCGGGGAACTGGGGCTCGATCCACCTGCACCTGCGCGGCAACATCGAAGGGTGGCTCGACGCCGCCTCCGAGCACAAATGGCTCGTGGTCCACGTCGGCTCCCACATCGACCCCTACTACGCGGACTGGGCCAAGGACCTCCAGTTGCGGTTCCTGCAACGCTTCCTCGGCGGCGACCAGGCCGCGATGGACGACGTCCCACCCGTCCGGCTCGCGATCCGCCGCGGCCACGACGTCGAATGGCGCGACGAACAGGACTGGCCGCTTCCCCGCACCCAATGGCGCCAGCTCTACCTGGGGCAGAAGGAACTCAGCTGGCACCAGCCGGCCGAAGGCCGGACGCCGTACCCGGCCACCTTCGACTTCACCGCCACCGAACGGCTGGAACTCACCGGCCCGCTCGCCCTGCGGCTGTGGGTCTCGCACATCGCCGACGACCTGGACGTCTTCGTCCAACTCGAACAGTACGAGGTCGACGGCCAGCGCATCCCCGCGATCGGTCCCGGCGGGACGGCCACACCGGTGCCGATGGGCATCGGCTGGCTGCGCGCCTCCCACCGCAAACTCGACCCCGAACGCACCCTTCCGCACCGCCCGTGGCACAGCCACGACGAGATCCAGCCCCTCGAACCCGGCGTGCCAACCCTGCTCGAAGTGGAGATCTGGCCCACCTCCATCACACTCGAACCCGGGCAACGCCTCCAACTGCGCGTCCAAGCCGAGGACGACAACATGGGACTGCTCGCCCACAACGACCCGGACGACCGCAAGAGCGGACACGGTGCCACCATCCACCTCGGCGGCGACCACGCCTCACACCTGTACGTGCCGGTCATCCCCCACTGACACGGCAAACCGTGTTGTGCCAACGTCGCTTGCTTACGGTGCGGTGGACGACTGGTGGCCGTTCAGCAGCACAGGCAGTGCACGATGTCCGTTGGAGATGAACGAGTCCAGGTGTCGTAGCTCGTCCGGGGCAATCGCGAGTGTCATGTTCGGGAACCGCTCGAACAACGCCGGTAGTGCGATCGCCGCCTCCAGCCGGGCCAGTGGCGCGCCGAGGCAGTGGTGCACGCCGTAACCGAACGCGACGTGCGACTTGTCGGTGCGGGTGAGGTCGAACTGGTCGGCGTCCTGCCCGTGCAGTGCCGGGTCACGGCCGGCGGCCGCGTAGCCGGCCAGAATCGCCTCGCCCTGTCGGATGACGACCTCGGCGACGTGGATGTCCTCGACCGCGTACCGCAATGGCAGGTGCGCGACGGGCGCCTGCCAGCGCAGCGTCTCCTCGACCGCGTCCGGCCAGCCGATCTGCCCGGCGCGCAGCAGGACGAGTTGGTCGGGATGGGTCAGCAGCGCGGTGATTGCCTGGTCGAGCAGGTTCACGGTGGTTTCGTGGCCGGCAGAGATGAACAGGATCAGGGTGTCCAGCAGTTCGGTCTCGTCCAGCCGGGCGCCGTCGTCCTCGCTGTGAGCGGCGATGAGCGCGGTGGTGAGGTCCTCGCCGGGGGTCACGCGTTTGGCGGCGACGAGGTCGGTGAGGATCGTGTGGATGTCCTGATACGCGGCCAGCACTGTCTGCTGGCCTGCCGAGGTCTGGAAGAAGGTATCGACGGCGTGGCGTAACCCGGGGCGGGCGGAGTCGGGCACCCCGAACAGTTGACAGATCACCTCGATGGGCATCGGATAGGCGAAATTCTCGCGCAGGTCAACGGGTTTGTCCGTGGGCATGGCCGCGAGCGCCGCCAGCAGGTCGGTGACGATCTCGGTGATCCGGGGTTGCAGCGTGGCGATCCGACGCGCGGTGAATGCCTGTGTCACCAGCGAACGCAGCCGTTTGTGGTCGGCGCCGTAGGCGGTGAACATGTTCCGCACCGAGACCCACACGAGCAACGGCCAGTCCTTGCTGACCTCGGCCAACGCCGGCCAGTGTTGCCGGGCGTCCTTGGACACGCGGGGGTCGCTGAGCAGGCTGCGCAGCAGCTCGTAGTTCGTCACCGACCAGGCCACCACACCGCCTGGCAGTTCGACCCGGGCAAGCGGACCGTGTTCGCGCAGCCGCTCGTTCTCGGCGTGGATGTCGTGGCCGTTCGGGTCCAGCGCGAGGGGGTGCGTCACCAGCGATCTCCCTTATCTAAGGGAAGTGAAGCGATTTTCAGTGTGCCAGCGGACCCATCGTCCAGCTATTCGCCAATCGGTGATGTTTGACATCTTGTCGCCGCGAGCGGTCATTCGCTCAACAACGACCATCCGCTATTGCCGCTGAGTGCGCACCTCCGAGCATCGAACGCGTGGGCGACCAGGGCGCGAAGGTCGAGAGTTCACCCGGGCGCGCGGTGGTGCCCGCAGGCGACGGCACGGGACGATCAGCCCGTGAACCACGACGCCACCTCACTGGACGGCTTACGCTTCGAGGGCGACCCGCTGGCCGATGCCGTGATCGCCGACCTGGTGTCCACCGGGCAGATCGCGGCGGTCAACCGGGTCCTCGCCCAGTTCCGGCACAACGACCAGCCGGTGCCACAGGACCTGCCCGCCTCGGTGCGGGACTACCTGGTCACCACCGACGACCCGCCGGAGTGGGCCGACCTGGACCGAGTGGCACGGGCCTACGAGTTCTTCGTGGACGACGGGGTGCACGTGGCCTCCGTGCTGTCCTTCGGCGCCATGGTCAACTGCTACGCGCAGCCCCGCCCCTCGCGGGTGCTCACGCTGACGCACCGGCTCAACCAGCCCCACCGGCGCCTGTCGGAGACCTCCCAGTTCGTGCTGAACATGATGGGGCGCAACCCCTTCGGCTCCGGCGGCGCGTTCGTGCCGACCATCCAGAAGACCCGGCTGATCCACGCGGCGGTGCGGCACCTGATCACCGAGTCCGGGGAGTGGGACACCGCCGCCGAGGGCGTCCCCATCTGCCAACTGGACCTGCTCGGCGCGATGCTGATCTTCTCCGTGCAGGTGGTGCAGGGCATGCGCCGCATCGGCGTCTCGGTCACCGAGGAGGAAGCCGAGGACTACTACTACGTCTGGCAGGTCACCTCGGCCCTGCTCGGCATCCGCACCGAGGCCGTGCCAAAGACCTACGCCGAGGCGGCCGCGCTGAGCGCCACGCTGGTGGAGGCGAGCTACGGCCCCTCCCCCGAGGGCGTTGTGCTGACCCGCTCCCTGCTCGACCTGTACGAGAAACTGGTGCCGGGCAAGGCGTTCGACGGGGTGGTGCCCGCGATGGTCCGTCAGGTGGTCAATCCCGAGGTCGCCGACTGGCTGGGCGTGCCGCACTCGCGGGGCTGGACGAGGCTGGTCGGTGCCGGGACCCGCCTGATGCGGCTGCTGGAACGCTCCGAGGACAACAGCCGCGTGGCCCGCGCGGTGCTGGACAAGGCGGGGCACCTGCTGCTGACGGGCAGCGCCCGCACCCTGTCCTCGGGCCAGCCCACCTCGCTGTGCATCCCGGAGGACCTGCGGCAGCGCTGGTCGGCCGAGGGGCGCAAGATAGGTCCATGATCACTCGTCGCGAACTGCCCACCGACCACGCGGCCGTGCACGCGGTGCACAGCGAGGCCTTCGGCCAGCCGCTGGAGGCCGATCTCACCGAGGCGCTGCGCGCCGACGAGGGCTTCATCCCCGAACTGTCCATTGTGGCCGTTGTCGACGATCACGTTGTCGGACACGTCATCTGCACCCGTGGGCACGTGGGCGAAGCCCCCGCGCTGGGGCTGGGACCGCTCGGGGTAGCGCGCGGGCACCAGCGGTCCGGAGTGGGCAGGGCGCTGGTGCACGCGGTGCTCGGCGCGGCCGACGCACTGGGCGAGCCGCTGGTGGTGCTGCTCGGGGATCCGGGCTACTACAGCCGGTTCGGCTTCGAGCTCGCGGTGCCGTTGGGCATCACCCCGCAGCAGGCCGAGTGGGAGCCACACTTCCAGGTCAGGCGGCTGACCACGTACCGGCCCGGACTGCGCGGACCGTTCCGCTACTCCGCGCCCTTCGACCTGATCTAGGGCTCAGCGCGCGCGGCCCGCATCGCGGCGCTGCCGCCAGCTCACTCCGGGCAACGCCTGCCCGCGCAGCGCCCCGTGCAGCGCGGGCAGGGTGGCCCCGAGCACGGCGCGCACGGTGTCCTCGCCGATCTCCGGTGAGGACAGGTAGAGCAGGTTCGTGGTGGAGGCGTGCGAGGCCAGCACGAAGGCGTAGTCCTCGTCGATGCCGGGCAGCCGCTGCCGGGTCTGCGCGATCTGGCCGTCGAACATCTCCAGGGTCTGCTCGTCGTAGGGCCCGGACAGGTAGTAGGCGGCGGCCCCCCGGTGGCGCTGGGCGATGCGCCGCAGCCGCAGGTTGACCGTGATCAGGTACTCGGTCCAGTCCGCCACTTCGGGCGCGGTCACCTCCAGCGAGGACAACACGCGCGCCCCGGCCAGCACACGCAGGGCCTCCCGGCTGCGCACGTAGTTGTAGATCGTGCTGTCGCGCACCTCCAGCCGCCGCGCCACCTCGGTGACGGTGAACGAGTCCAGGCCGACCTCCTCCACCACGTCCAGGATCCGCCCCAGCTCCAGGCTGGCCGGACGGCCGACAGCACGCTTGCCCATGACCGGATCCTAGGTACGCCGTCACCGGCCCCTGGTCACCGACACGAGTTTATGAGACGCTCTCGTTAATCGAGTGCGAGGGGGATCCGGTGCGGCGCAGCGCGTGGTTGACGGCCGTGGTCGCGGGCATCGGCCTGCTCGCGGCCTGCGCCCCCTCCCCCGCGACGGGGTCGGCGCCTGCCGAGCCGGGCTTCCCGGTGACGATCAGCCACGCCAAGGGCTCGGCCACGGTCGGGCACCGGCCCCGGCGCGTGGTGGTGCTCGGCTCGGCGGACGCGCAGATCGCCTCGGCCCTGGACCTGCCGGTGGTCGCGGCGGTGCGCAGCCCGTCCAGCGCCGACGGCAACTGGCCGGGCCTGGCCAAGCCGCTGCCCGCCGCGGTGCTGACCCTCGACGCGCTCAACCCCAGGTTGGAGGCCGTCGCCGCGGCGGCGCCCGACCTGATCCTGGCCACCTCGGCCCAACCGGCGTACGGCGCGGTGTACGACAAGCTCGCCGCGATGGCGCCGGTGATCACCTACCGGCACGGGCTGTTGCAGGACGACGGGGACGAGCTGGTGACGATGATCGGGCAGGCCGCGGGCGAGGAAGCGCGGGCCCGTGAGCTGGTGGCGAGCTCGCACGCCGCGATCGAGGCGGTGAAGCGGGAACTGCCGGGACTGGCGGGCAGGAAGGTGGCGTTCGGGCAGTACACCGGGGGCAAGACCTACCTGGCCGCCAGCGATCACGCGCTGTCGGTGCGGCTGCTCGGGCAACTCGGGCTGCGCGTGCCGGAGCAGCTGTCCGCGCTGGCCGGGCAGGCCGAGGGCTACGCCGCCTCCTTGGGCATGGTCACGCCCAGCGCGGAGAACCTCGGTGTGCTCGACAGCGCCGACCTCGCGCTGATCAGCACGTACGGCAGCGGGGCCCGCGAGGAGTTCACCCGCATCCCGCTGGTGGCGAAGTCCTCGCTCGCGGCGAGGGGTCGGCTGAACCTGATCAACCAGGACCTGGCCACGACCCTGCTGACCCCGACCCCGGCGACCACCGGCTACCTGCTGGAGCAGCTCAAGCCCTTGCTGGCCAAGGCGGTGAGCTGAGGCGTGCACAGCATCAGCGCGGGCATCCGCAGGGTCATGGCGCGACGCGGGCACCAGGTGCTGACCTGTCCGGTGACCTTCGTGGGCAGCAGGCAGATCAGTGCGAACTACCACCGGGTCACCCTGCGGGGCGAGGGCCTGCGCGGCTACCGCGACCCGTTGCCCGGGGACGCGTTCAAGCTCGCGCTGCCCGCGGTCCGCTGCTACACCGTGCAGAGCTTCGACCCGGACAGCGCCACGCTGGAGTTCGACCTCTTCGTGCGGCCACAGGGGTTCGGCGCGCGCTGGCTGCGCACCGCACGCCCCGGCGAGGAACTGTCCCTGACCGGGATGCGGGTGGACTTCCACCGGGTGCCGGACGCCCACCACCTGGTGATCGCCGACACGGCCGGGATTCCCGCCGCGGCAACGATCCTGCGGTCCTGTGCGCGCGCCGAAGCCGTGGCCCGGGCCGACCCCGGCGACCGCGGCCTGCTCCCGGAGCGCACCCGCTGGGCCAGCGGTGCGCTGCTCGACGCGGTGCGACCGCCAGACCCCGGCACGCAGGTGTGGATCGGTGCCGAACACGCCGTCGCGCAACAGATCCGCAAGTACCTACTGCACGAATGCGCCGTACCGCAAGAAAACCTGCACGCCAGTCCATATTGGACCAGTGGACTCGACTGGGAGAGGACCTTCGCCGAGTCCATGCGCAGATTCACCGACGCGGCGGCGGCCGGACTCGACACGGGCGATCCGCTGCTGTTGCAGTCACTCGCCTTCGAGTGACCCATGAGCCCCGGGGGAGGGATCGTGTCCGCCAGCGCACACCCCCAGACTGCGCGGCGACACGAGGACCGGCGCGGCCGTTCCCCAGCAGCCGCGCCGGTCCGTTCACCCGGTACGACAGAAGCGCCCGGGACGTCCCGGGCGCTTCTGCGAATAGTTGCTCAGCGGTCAGTCGGCTGGATCAGGTCCCACCGGTTGCCGTACAGGTCGCGGAAGACCGCGACCGTGCCGTAGGGCTCGTGGCGGGGTTCCTCCTCGAACTCGACACCCGCCGCCTTCATGCGCGCGTGATCGCGGTCGAAGGACTCGGTGTTCAGGATCCAGCCCACGCACCCGCCGGTCTGGTCCCCGACCCTGGCCTGTTCCACGGGGGTCGAGGCCCTGGCCAGCAGCAAGGCGGTCTCCCGCGTGCCCGGTGGGCGCACGACCACCCACCGGGTCACCTCGTCGACCCGGGTGTCCTCCAGCAGGTCGAAGCCGAGTGCGTTGACGTAGAAGGCAATCGCCTCCTCGTACTCGCGCACGAGGAGGGCCACCAGTCCCAGATGGGCCATGCCTCAGACGGTGAAGCCGAGTGCCCGCAGCTGGTCGCGGCCGTCGTCGGTGATCTTCTCCGGGCCCCACGGCGGCATCCAGACCCAGTTGATCCGGAAGTCGGAGACCAGCCCGCCGCCGGGTCCGCCGGTCAGCGCGGCCTTGGTCTGGTCCTCGATGACGTCGGTCAGCGGGCAGGCCGCCGAGGTCAGCGTCATGTCCAGGGTGCAGACCCCGTCCTCGTCCACGCGGATGTCGTAGACCAGACCGAGGTCCACCACGTTGATGCCCAGCTCGGGGTCGACCACGTCGCGCATGGCCTCCTCCAGGTCCTCCACCGACGGTACGTCGGCACGAGGAGCCTGCTCGGGCAGGCTCGCGGCAGTCCGGTCCAGCTCGGACTCGCCTGTGGTGGTCACTGGTCCACCTTCCTCTCCATGCGCGCGTGGCAGGCGTGCAACGCGGTCAGGTCAACAGTCAACGGGAACGGGTAGTCGGTCTCGAACAGCCCCTCGGCCCTGGCCGCCACCCGGTACGCGCCCTCGTGCAGGCGGTACGCGGTCAGCGACCCAGCTCCGGCGAGGTCGACCACCCAGTAGTTCGGGATGCCGGCGCGGGCGTACTCCACCGGCTTGAGCACGGTGTCGGTGGACACCGAACCCGGTGAGAGCACCTCCACGGCCACCAGCACCTGCTGCGCGGTCAGCGCGGGCGCGTCCGCACCGACCAGGTCCTCCGCGTACACCACGACATCGGGTACCCGCACGCAGGCGGGGTACTCGGCCTTGGTCACGACCTCCACGCAGAACAGGCAGCTCCACGCGCCGGGCAGCTGCTCGTTGAGGGCCAGCGCCAGGCCGGACACGGCGCGCTGGTGCGCGAGCTCCGGGTGGGGGCGCGCGATCAGCACCCCGTCCTGGAGCTCGTAGTGGCGGCTGTTGTCCTCGGGGAGCTCCAGGAACTCCGCCAGGCCCAACAGGTGGTCCGCCTGCGGGATCATCAGGTCCCGGCCACCCTCGCCACCGCGTCCTTGAACGCCATCCAGCCCAGCAGCGCGCACTTCACCCGCGCAGGGTACTTCGCCACACCGGCGAAGGCGACCCCGTCCTCCAGCACGTCCTCGTCCGGTTCCACCTGGCCGCGGCCCTGCATCAGCTCCAGGAAGGACTCCATGGTGCCGAACGCGTCGTCCACGGTGCGGCCGATCACCAGGTCGGTCATCACCGAAGTGGAGGCCTGGCTGATCGAGCAGCCCTGCCCGTCGTAGGACACGTCGAGCACCTTGGCCTCGCCGCCGGAGCCCGCCAGCTGGACCCGCACGGTGATCTCGTCACCGCAGGTGGGGTTCACGTGGTGCACCTCGGCCCCGAACGGCTCGCGCAGGCCGTGGTGGTGCGGGTTCTTGTAGTGGTCCAGGATGATCTCCTGGTACATCTGCTGAAGCTGCATCTCAGGCCACCCCGAAGAACTTCTGTGCCTCGCGCACGGCGTCCACCAGCGCGGTGACATCGTCGAGGTCGTTGTACAGGTAGAAGCTGGCCCGCACGCTGGCGGGCACGGCCAGCCTGCGGTGCAGCGGCCACGCGCAGTGGTGGCCCACCCGGATCTCCACGCCCAGGCTGTCCAGCACCTGGCCCACGTCGTGCGGGTGCACCCCGTCGACCACGAAGGCCACCGGGCCGGTGCGGTCCACCAGGTCGGTGGGGCCGACGATGCGCACGCCGGGGACCTCGGCCAGCCCGGCCAGCGTGGCGGCGGCCAGGTCGTGCTCGTGCGCGGCGACGCGGTCCATGCCCACCTCGGACAGGTAGTCCACCGCGGCGCCCAGGGCCACCGCCTGCGAGCTCATCGGCACGCCCGCCTCGAACCGCTGCGGGGGCGGTGCGAAGGTGGAGTGCTCCATGAACACGGTCTCGATCATCGAGCCGCCGGTGAGGAACGGCGGCATCACCGAGAGCAGTTCGGTGCGCCCGTAGAGCACGCCGATGCCCGAGGGGCCGAGCATCTTGTGCCCGGAGAACGCGGCGAAGTCCACGTCCAGCGCGGACAGGTCCACCGGCATGTGCGGCACCGACTGGCAGGCGTCCAGCACGGTCAGCGCGCCGACCTGCTTGGCGCGGGCCACGATGCGGGCCACCGGGTTGATCGTCCCGAGCACGTTGGACAGGTGCGTGAAGGCCACGACCCTCGTCCGCTCGGTGACCAGTTCGTCCAGGTTGGACAGGTCCAGCCGACCGTCGTCGGTGACGCCGAACCAGCGCAGGGTCGCGCCGGTGCGCTGCGCGAGCTGTTGCCAGGGAAGCAGGTTCGCGTGGTGCTCCATCTCGGTGACGACCAGTTCGTCACCGGGACCGAGCACGAACCGCTGCGCGGCCTGGTCCCCCGAGGTGGCCGCGTTGCCCATGGCGTAGGCGACCAGGTTGATGCCCTCGGTGGCGTTCTTGGTGAACACCAGCTCCTCGGCCCGCGTCCCGACGAAGCGCGCGATCTTCTCGCGGGCCTCCTCGTAGGCGTCGGTGGCCTCCTCGGAGAGCTGGTGCGCACCGCGGTGCACGGCAGCGTTGGAGTTCTCGACGAAGAACCGCTCGGCGTCCAGAACCTGTTTGGGCCGCTGGGAGGTGGCGCCGGAGTCCAGGTAGACCAGCCGTTTGCCGTCGCGCACGGTCCGGCTCAGGATGGGGAAATCCGCGCGCAGTGCTGCGACGTCCAGGGGTGCAGCGGTGGTGGTCACTGCCGGACGCCTCCTCTCCAGTCGGGATGTGCTGCTGGGTACAACGTCAGCCGGCGCTGGTGACTTCCTGCTTGCCGGTGTACTTCACGTAACCCTCGTCCTCCAGGCGCGCGGCGAGCTCCGCGCCACCGGACTCGACGATGCGCCCGCCCGCGAAGACGTGCACGAAGTCCGGGGTGATGTGCTTGAGGATGCGGGTGTAGTGGGTGATCAGCATGACGCCGACCTCGCCGCTGGCCCGGTACCGGTTGACCCCGTCGGAGACCACGCGCAGCGCGTCCACGTCCAGGCCCGAGTCGGTCTCGTCCAGGATGGCGATCTTCGGCTTGAGCAGGGCCAGCTGGAGGATCTCGTGCCGCTTCTTCTCGCCGCCGGAGAAGCCCTCGTTCACGCTGCGCTCGGCGAACGACGGGTCGATCTCCAGCTCGGTCATCGCGCCCTTGACCTCCTTGACCCAGTGGCGGACCTGCGGGGCCTCGCCACGGACCGCGGTGGCCGCGGTGCGCAGGAAGTTGGACATGGACACGCCGGGCACCTCGACCGGGTACTGCATGGCCAGGAACAGGCCGGCGCGGGCCCGCTCGTCCACCGACATCTCCAGCACGTCCTCGCCGTCGAGCAGGATCGAGCCGGAGGTGACCTCGTACTTGGGGTGGCCGGCGATCGCGTAGGACAGCGTGGACTTGCCGGAGCCGTTGGGGCCCATGATGGCGTGCGTCTGACCGGCCTCGATCGTCAGGTCGACGCCCTTGAGGATCTCCTTGGGGGCGTCGTCGGTGACGACCGAGACGTGCAGGTCCTTGATCTCCAGGGTGGCCATGGGTCCTTCGTTCTCCTGTGTGGCGGTGCGAAACAAGTCAGTTGGTCCGGGTGTCCACGTCTACGTGCACGTCACCGTCGATCACGGTGACCGCGTAGACGGGCACCGGCTCGGTGGCCGGTGGTGTGGACGGCGCCCCGGTGCGCAGGTCGAAGCACGAGCCGTGCAGCCAGCACTCCAGGCCGTTGCGGGTCAGCTCCCCCTCGGAGAGCGAGACCTCGGCGTGGGTGCACTCGTCGCGCAGCGCGTGCACCTGCTCGCCCTGGCGGACGAGCACCACGGGGGTGTCCGCCAGCTCGACCGCGAAGGGCTTGCCCTCGTCCAGGTCCGCCAGCGGACACACCCTGTGCACGCTCACGCTCCGACGGCCTGCAGCTCGGCCTCGATCGCGGCCTCCAGGCGCTCGCGCACCTCGGGCACCGTGATCTTCTGCAGCACCTCGTGGAAGAAGCCGCGCACCACGAGGCGACGCGCCTGCTCCACCGGGATTCCCCTGGCCTGCAAGTAGAACAGCTGCTCGTCGTCGAACCGGCCGGTGGCGCTGGCGTGGCCCGCGCCCTCGATCTCACCGGTCTCGATCTCCAGGTTGGGCACCGAGTCGGCGCGCGCCCCGTCGGTGAGCACCAGGTTCCGGTTGAGCTCGTAGGTGTTGGTGGCCTCGGCCGCCGCGCGGATCAGCACGTCGCCGATCCACACCGTGTGCGCGCCCTCGCCCTGCAACGCGCCCTTGTAGACCACGTTGCTGCGGCAGTTGGGCACCGCGTGGTCCACGAAGGTGCGGTGCTCAAGGTGCTGGTCGGCGTCGGCGAAGTAGAGCCCGGTCAGCTCCGCGTCCCCGCCCTTGTCGGCGTAGGTCACGGTGGGGCTGACCCGCACCAGGTCCCCGCCGAGGGTCACCACGGTGTGCTTGAGCACCGAGTCCCGGCCGACCTTGATGTGGTGCGCGCCCACGTGCACGGCGTCGTCGGCCCAGTCGTGCACGGTGACCACGGTCAGCCGCGCGCTGTCGCCGAGCACGACCTCCACGTTGTCCGCGTAGGTGCCCGAGCCCCGGTAGTCCAGCACGACCACGGCCTCGGCGAAGGCCTCGGCGCGCACCTGCACGTGCCCGAAGGCCACCCCGCCCTGGCCGGGCCCGGTCACGGTGACCAGGGTGGGCCGGGAGGCCTTGGTCTCCTTCGGCACGGTGACCAGGGTGGCGGTGGTGAACGCCGACCAGGCCTGTGCGGCCACCCGGTCCACGGGCACCCCGCCCTCGCCGATGCGCTGGTCGTCTCGGGCGACCCGCTCCACGCGGACCTCCGGCGACTCCCGCACCTCCACGGTGGCGGTACCGCTGGCGACCGCCGTGCCGTTGTGCAGGCCGTTCAGCCGCTTGAGCGGGGTGAACCGCCAGTCCTCCTCGCGACCGCCGGGCACCTCGAAGGCGTCGACGTCGTAGGAGGTGAAGCGGTCGCCGCGCGAACCCAGCGGGACGACCTTGCCGCCGCCGTGCGAGTGCTCCGACAGCCCGTGCTGCGTCGTTGGCGCTGCCATCTCAGCCAACGGCCCCTTCCATCTGCAGTTCGATAAGCCGGTTGAGCTCCAGGGCGTACTCCATGGGCAGCTCGCGGGCGATCGGCTCCACGAAGCCACGCACCACCATCGCCATGGCCTCGTCCTCGGTCAGTCCGCGCGACATCAGGTAGAACAGCTGGTCCGCGCTGACCTTGGACACGGTCGCCTCGTGGCCCATGGACACGTCGTCCTCGCGCACGTCCACGTACGGGTAGGTGTCCGAGCGGCTGATCTGGTCCACCAGCAGCGCGTCGCACTTGACCGTGGAGGCCGAGTGGTGCGCGCCCTTGTTGACCCGGACCAGGCCGCGGTAGGAGGTGCGGCCACCGCCGCGCGCCACCGACTTGGACACGATCGTCGAGGAGGTGTGCGGGGCCAGGTGCACCATCTTGGCGCCCGCGTCCTGGTGCTGGCCCTCACCCGCGAAGGCGATCGAGAGCACCTCGCCCTTGGCGTGCTCGCCCATCAGGAACACCGAGGGGTACTTCATGGTGACCTTGGAGCCGATGTTGCCGTCGATCCACTCCATGGTCGCGCCCTCTTCGGCCTTGGCGCGCTTGGTGACCAGGTTGTAGACGTTGTTCGACCAGTTCTGGATGGTCGTGTAGCGGCAGCGGCCGCCCTTCTTGACGATGATCTCCACGACCGCGGAGTGCAGCGAGTCCGAGGAGTAGATCGGGGCGGTACAGCCCTCGACGTAGTGGACGTAGGCGTCCTCGTCGACGATGATCAGCGTCCGCTCGAACTGGCCCATGTTCTCGGTGTTGATGCGGAAGTACGCCTGCAGCGGGATGTCCACCTTGACGCCCTTGGGCACGTAGATGAACGAGCCGCCCGACCACACCGCGGAGTTCAGCGCCGAGAACTTGTTGTCCCCGCTGGGGATCACCGAGCCGAAGTACTCCTGGAACAGCTCGGGGTGCTCCTTGAGACCGGTGTCGGTGTCCAGGAAGATCACGCCCTGGGCCTCCAGGTCCTCGCGGATCTGGTGGTACACGACCTCGGACTCGTACTGGGCGGCGACACCGGCGACCAGACGCTGCTTCTCCGCCTCCGGGATGCCCAGCTTGTCGTAGGTGTTCTTGATGTCCTCGGGCAGGTCCTCCCAGGAGGCCGCCTGCTTCTCCGTGGACCGCACGAAGTACTTGATGTTGTCGAAGTCGATGCCCGACAGGTCCGAGCCCCAGTTCGGCATGGGCTTGCGCTCGAACAGCTTCAGGCCCTTGAGCCGGTGCTCCAGCATCCACTCGGGCTCGTTCTTCTTGGCGGAGATGTCCCGAACGACGTCCTCGTTCAGGCCCCGGCGGGCGCTCGCGCCTGCCACGTCCGAGTCGGCCCAGCCGTACTCGTAGTTCCCGAGCGTCGCCAGGGTTTCCTCCTGGGTGAGCGCGGGCTGTGCCGTGGTGGGCGTGCGCTGCTCGGCAGCGGCAGTCATGCGAGCTCCCCTCCGTCCGGGGTGGGTGTACTTGTCGTGTTCGGGGTCGTGCTGGGTGCCGGGGTCAGCGGGACGTGCGTGGTGCACGCCGCGTCACCGCGGGCGATCGTCGCCAGCCGCTGCACGTGGGTGCCGAGCATCTCGGCGAACGCCGCCGTCTCGGCCTCGCACAGCTGGGGGAACTCGGCGGCCACGTGGGCCACCGGGCAGTGGTGCTGGCACAACTGCTCCCCCGCACCGACGTGGCGGGCCGTGGAAGCGTAGCCCTCACGGGTCAGCGCCACGGCCAGGGCCTTGGCCCGTTCGGCGGCGTCACCGTTGGCCACCACGGTGGCCCGGTGCCGGTCCACCATCGCGGCGACCCTGCGCTCGGCGAACGCCCGCACGGCCTGCTCCCCGCCGCTCTCCGCCAGGAAGCGCAGCGCGGCGACGGCCAGGTCGTCGTAGGCGTGCCCGAAGCGGGACCGCCCCGACTCGGTGAGCAGGAACAGCTTGGCCGGGCGACCACGTCCCCGGCGACCGCGCTGCGGCGCCTCCCTGGTGCACGCCTGGCCGTCGGCCAGCAGTGCGTCCAGGTGCCTGCGCACCGCGGCGACGCTCAGCCCCAGCTCCTCGGCGACCTCCACAGCGGTGGACGGCCCCCGTTCCAGCAGCAGCCGGGCCACGCCGTCGCGGGTGCGCCCGTCAACGGGCGTCGCGGTGCCCGACCCGGTGCGGGTCGTGGCCTCCTCCGCGAGCTCGTCAGCGGTCCCGGCGTTTTTCACAACACAAGTGTTGCCTATTTCCTCGCGGGGGGCAAAGCGAGTCCCGGTGATCAGTGACTCGACTCACACCTGGTCCCCCTCGCGGCGGCTTCCGCCCAGCTCACGACTCCACCCCGTGATCACCGCCACCGATCCGCAACACGCCGACACGGCGTACCGCAAGCGCCGACACGCGCTGTCAACCCCGCGTGTCGGCGCTTCCCGTGCGGTGTGTCGGCACTTCCCGTAGGCGTACACGGGCCCCACCCCGGCCCCGATAGGCTCGCTCGGTGCTGGTGGCCCGTCTCAAACACCTGGTGACCTGGCTGGCCGGGGATCCCCGGCAGCCCGTGCTCACCCCCGTCGAACAGACCCCGGTGCGGTTGGACCGCGCCGAGCGCCGCCAGCTCGACGGCATCCGCCGCTTCGGCACGGTCGGCTCCCTGCTGATGGCCTGCGGCGGGCTCGGCGCCGGGGCCTCGCCGGTGATCAACCCGCTGCCCGGCGTGCCGATGCTCGGCCTGTTCCCGCGCATCCCCACCGTGGCCATCGCCAGCGCCTTCACCGGCATGGCGATGCTGGTGCTGGCCTGGCTGTGGCTGGGCCGGTTCACCTGGCCAGGCAGGCCGCGGCTGCTGTCCCGCGCGCAGATGGACCGCACGCTGGTGATGTGGACCGTGCCACTGGTCCTGGTGCCGCCCATGTTCAGCCAGGACGTGTACAGCTACCTGGCGCAGAGCTGGGCCGTGGACAAGGGCCTTGACCCGTACACCAGCGGGGCGGCGGCCGGGCTCGGGCCCGACGACGTGCTCGCGCAGAACGTGCCCACGATCTGGCGGGACACGCCCTCCCCCTACGGCCCGCTCTTCCTCACGCTGGGCCGGCTGGTGACCTCGATCTCGGGCACCAACGTGGTCATCGGCGTGCTGCTGGAACGGGTCCTGATGCTGATCGGGCTGGGGCTGATCGTCTGGGCCCTGCCCCGCCTGGCTCGGCGCTTCGGGGTGCCGCCGATCAGCGCGATCTGGCTGGGCGCCGCCAACCCGCTGGTGATCTTCCACCTGGTGGTGGGCGTGCACAACGAGGCGCTGGGCATCGGGCTGATGCTGGCCGGGTTCGTGATCGCCCTGCACCGGCTGCCCGCGGTGGAACCGGGCGACCCCGTGCCGCCACTGGGACGGCACGAGCTGCTCGGGCTGCTGGCCGGGGCCGTGGTCATCACGCTCGGCGCGGGCATCAAGATCCCCGCGCTGGTCGCACTGGGTTTCCTCGGGGTGATGATCGCGCGCCGCTGGGGCGGCACGTTCCGGCAACTGGTGTGGGCCGGGGCCGCGCTGGTGGGCATCGCCGGGCTGGTGACCGCCGGGATCACCGTGGCCAGCGGGCTGGGCTGGGGTTGGACGGGCACGCTCAACGGCGGCACGATCGTGCTGAGCTGGCTGTCCCCGGTGACCCTGGTCGGGCTGGCCGCCAGCGGGGCGGGCATCGCGCTGCAACTGGGCAACCACACCAACGCCATCGTGGGCACGATCCGCTTCCTGGGCTGGCTGGTCTTCGCCGGGGGCAGCGCGCTGGTGCTGTGGCGCAGCTTCAAGGGCCGCTACTCCGCCATGTACGGCATGGGCCTGGTGCTGGTGCTGTTCGTGGTGTTCGGGCCGGTCGTGCAGCCCTGGTACGTGCTGTGGCCGATCATCCCGCTGGCCACCGCCGTGACCAACCCCAGGTTCCGGCTGTGGGCCACGGTGATCTGCGCGCTGGTGGCGATCGTCACCCCGCCGACCGGGTCCACCTTCGACGGTCGGGTGTTCGTGCTGCCGCAGTCGGCCGTGGCCGCGATCGTGCTGACCGCGATCCTGTTGCTGCTGGTCAGGGGCCGGTTGCCCGCCCGCGAACCGCGTGGCAAGGACGCCGAGGTGCGCCCGGTCACCGCGGAGCCGGTGGGGTGAGCCGGATCGAGACGCCCGTCCCGGACGGCCTAGGCTGCCGTGCCGTGACTACCCACCCCGATGCCCCAGTGGTCGAGGTGTCGGGTCTTGTGAAGCGCTACGGCTCCACCGTCGCGGTGAACGGTCTCGACCTGCGCGTGGAACGCGGCACCGTGCTGGCCCTGCTGGGGCCCAACGGCGCGGGCAAGACCACGACCGTCGAGGTCTGCGAGGGCTTCCTGCGCCCCGACGCGGGCAGCGTGCGGGTGCTGGGGCTGGACCCGGTGCGCGAGGGCGCCCAGTTGCGGGCGCGGATCGGCGTGATGCCCCAGGGCGGCGGCGCCTACCCCGGCGTGCGCGCGGGCGAGATGCTGCGGCTGGTCGCCAGCTGCGCGGCCAACCCCCTGGACCCCGCCTGGCTGCTGGACGTGCTCGGGCTGGCCGGCGCGCACCGCACCCCGTACAAGCGGCTGTCCGGCGGCCAGCAGCAGCGGCTGTCCCTGGCCTGCGCGCTGGTGGGACGTCCCGAGCTGGTGTTCCTGGACGAGCCGACCGCGGGCATGGACCCGCAGGCGCGCAGGCTGGTGTGGGAGCTGGTGACCGCGCTGCGCGGTGACGGGGTGAGCGTCGTGCTGACCACGCACCTGATGGACGAGGCGGAGACGCTGGCCGACCAGGTGGTGATCGTGGACCACGGCCGGGTCGTCGCCGGGGGCAGCCCGCAGCAGCTGACCTGCGGCTCCGACGGGGAGCAGCAACTGCGCTTCCGCGCCCGCTCGGGCCTGGACACCAGCCTGCTGGTCTCCGCGCTGCCGGAGGGCTGCACGGTGGACGAGGTCGGCCCGGGTTCCTACCTGGTCGGCGGCCGGGTGGACCCGCAGGTGATCTCCACGGTGACCGCGTGGTGCGCGCAGCAGGGCGTGCTCGCCGAGGAGATGCGGGTGGCCAAGCGCAGCCTGGAGGACGTGTTCCTGGAGCTGACCGGACGGGAGCTGAGGTCGTGAGCTCACCATCGAGCACAGGGCGCCCGCTCGCGGGCCGACGAGCGTCAGCGAGGAGTGTCCCGTGAGCACGTTCGAACCGGGCATGTTCGTGCCCGCGCCGGGACGCGGCAGGCTGGGCCGGATGCTGCTGGTGCAGGCCCGCACCGAGGCCACTTTGGCGCTGCGGCACGGAGAGCAGGTGCTGCTGACCCTGCTCATCCCGCTGGCGCTGCTGGTGGGCATGACCCTGGTGCACGTGGTCGCGCTGCCCGAGCCGCGGGTGAACTCCGTGACGCCCAGCGTGTTCGCGCTCGCGGTGATGTCCTCCGCGTTCACCGGGCAGGCCATCGCGCTGGGCTTCGACCGCCGGTACGGCGTGGTCAAACGCCTTGCCGCCACGGCGATCCCGCGCTGGCTGCTGGTGGCGGGCCGCCTGCTCGCCGCGTTGATCGTCGTGGTGCTGCAACTGGTCGTGCTGGGTGCCGTGGCGCTCGCGCTGGGCTGGTCCCCCACTCTGGGCGGCATCGCCTGGACCGCGCTGCTGGCACTGCTGGGCACGCTGGCCTTCGGTGCGCTAGGCGTGCTGCTGGGCGGTTCACTGCGTGCGGAGATCGTGCTCGCCGTGGCCAACATCGTGTGGTTCGCGCTGCTGCTGGCCGGGGGCATCGTCGTGCCGCTGAGCGCGCTGCCCAGCGGGCTGGCCGCCGTGGTGCAGTTCCTGCCCTCGGGTGCACTGGCCGAGTCGCTGCGCGCGGTGCTCGCCACCGGCGCGGCTCCCGGCGTGCAGCCCGTGCTGGTGCTGCTGTTCTGGTGCGTGGCCGGTGCGGGCCTGGCCGCCAGGACCACCCGGCTGACATGACGATGACCGCACGGAACGAGCCCTCGCTGGCCAAGGCCAGCGGCTCCATGGCGATCGCCACGCTGACCAGCCGGATCACCGGCTTCCTGTCGAAGTTCCTGCTGGCCTACGTGATCGGCCTGAGCGCGGGCGCGGTCAACGACTCCTACACCGTGGCCAACACGGTGCCCAACATCCTCTACGAGCTGTTGCTGGGCGGGGTGCTGACCAGTGTCGTGGTGCCGCTGCTGGTGCGCGCCAAGCACGAGGACGCCGACGAGGGCGAGGAGTACACCCACCGGCTGCTCACTGTCAGCTTCACCCTGCTCACCGCACTGACCGTGGTCGCGGTGCTGTGCGCCCCGCTGGTGCCCAAGCTGTTCGTGTCCGGCACCGACACCTCCAACCCGGCGCTGGTCACCGCGTTCGCGTACCTGCTGCTGCCCGAGATCATCTTCTACGGGCTGTTCGCGATGTTCGGCGCGATCCTCAACTCCCGCACGGTGTTCGGGCCGCCCGCCTGGGCGCCTGTGATCAACAACCTGGTGCTGCTCGTCACCATCGGCGTGTACTACGTGCTGCCCGGCGAGATCTCCACCAACCCGGTGGAGATGGGCAACGTCAAGCTGCTCGTGCTGGGCATCGGCACCACGTTGGGCATCGTGGCCCAGGCGGCCATGCTGGTGCCTCCCCTGCTGCGCAGCGGGTACCGCCCGCGCTGGCGGTGGGGCTGGGACCCCAGGCTCACCGAGTTCGGCGGCCTGGCGGCCTGGGTGGTCGGCTACGTGGTGGTCAGCCAGGTCGGCTACGTGACCATCACCCGCGTGGCCACCGGGCACGCCACCGGCGGCATCTCCATCTACACCTACTCCTGGCTGCTGGTGCAGATGCCCTACGGGGTGCTGGGCGTGTCCCTGCTGACCGCGATCATGCCGAGGATGAGCAAGGCCGCCGCCCAGCGCGACATCCCCGCGCTGATCGAGGACCTGTCCCTTGGCAGCCGCATGTCCGCGGTGATGCTGGCCCCGATCAGTGCGCTGATGACCGTGCTGGGACCGGCGATCGCGGCCGGTCTGCTCGTGTTCGGCAAGGCGGGCGCGGACTCGGGGCGGCTCGGGCTGGCGATCACCGCCTCGGCCTTCGGCCTGCTGCCCTACGGCCTGACCATGTTGCAGATGCGCGTGTTCTACGCGATGAAGGACGCGCGCACGCCCACCCTGATCAACATGATCATGATCGCGGTGAAGGTCCCGGTCTGCGTGGCCGCCGCGTACCTGCTGCCCTCCCAGATGGTCGTGTTCGGACTGACCTTCTCCGACGCGATCAGCTTCACCGTGGGCACGGTGGTCGGCGAACTGTGGCTGCGCAAGAGGTTCGGCCGGATCGGCAGCCGCAGGGTGGCCCGCACCTACGTGAAGGTCGCCGTGTCCGCCGTGTGGGGCGCCGCGGCAGCGCTGGTGATCGAACTCGGTGTGGCCAAGTTCGTGCCCGGCGGGGTGCACGGTGCCGCCGGGGCGTGGATCTCCTTGCTGCTGGGCGGGATCCTGGGTCTGCTGGCGGCCTTCGGCATGATGGCCCTGCTGCGGGTGCACGAGCTGCGGCCCGCCCTGGACAAGATCACCAGCCTGGTGCGGCGATCCGCGTAGCGTTTCCTCGTCACAGCCTGGAATTCCGCGCTAGAGCGGTGCTCGAACCCGACTGGTTCGCGCCCGCGCGCGTCCGGATCGGGCCCCGGCCAAGGGTTCTCAGCAAGCCCGACCTACCATCGAAGGGTGTCGCTGAAAGCCTGGATCGACCGCCTGCCAGCTCTGCCCCGTCGTGCCGAGCGCGGGCTCGCGTTGGCCGCGGTGATCGGCCAAGTGGTCATCGCCGTGACCGGCGCCGTGGTCCGCGTCACCAGTTCCGGGCTCGGGTGCCCGACCTGGCCGCAGTGCGCCCCCGGCAGCCTGGTGCCGATCGCCGACCCGCTGGAGGGGCAGCTGCACCAGTGGATCGAGTTCGGTAACCGGATGCTGGGCGGTCTGCTCGGCGTGGTCGGCGCAGCCTGCGTTCTGATGGCCCTGGCCGCCCGGCCGCGTCGGCGGCGGGTGGTCGTGCTGGCCGCAATGATGCCGATGGGCGTGGTGGCCCAGGCGGTGATCGGCGGGATGACCGTGCTGGCCGGCCTTCAGTGGTGGACGGTGGCCCCGCACTTCCTCGCCTCGATGCCGCTGATCTGGCTGTCGGTGCTCCTGTACCGCTCGCTGGACGAGGGCGACGAGCCGCTCCGGCCGACCGTGCCGCGCCCGCTGCTGCACCTGCAGGCGGCGCAGGCCGTGGTGCTGGTGCTGCTGCTGATCGCCGGCACGCTGGTGACCGCAGCCGGGCCGCACTCAGGGGACCGGCGCACGCCCCGGTTGGACGTGCCGGTGGAACTGCTCGCCCAGATCCACGCCGACCTGCTGTTCCTGTTCCTCGGCATGATCGTGGCGCTGGGCTTCGGGCTGCGGATCACCTCGGGCAGCCCGGTGCTGTGGCGGCGGTACTGGCTGCTGGTGGCCGTGGTGCTCGCCCAGGGCGCGATCGGGATGATCCAGTACTGGACGGGGGTGCCGGCCCTGCTGGTGCTCGGGCACGTGTTGGGTGCCGGCCTGGTGGTGGCGGCCGGTGCCAACCTGTGGACCGCCTGCCGCGACCGCGGCCCTGCTCCGCGAGCCGTCACCCAGCCCGCCACCGACCACGCCGAACCGGCCCCGGTGTAGTCAGGTACGGCGAGTCCCGCTGAGCCGCTGACGAGTCTCGTCCTGGGGCGGCCGAGTCCCGCCCAGCGGGCAGCGGCTACTTCGGCGGCGCGGGGCGGCGTTCCCACACCCCGGGCAGCTCCGCGGCCAGCCAGCCGTAGAGCTCGTCGATGGCCCGCAGGCGCAGCGCCCGCTGCGGGTCCCCGCTGAGCAGGCGCAGACCGGAGGAGGTCAGCTCCCTGGTCTGCGCGAGCGCACGCAGCCGGCGGTTGACCATGTCGTGCCAGCCCTGCTCGTTGAGCTTGTACTCGGCGGCCTGCCGCCCACGGCGGGTCGTCTTGGTCACCACGCCGAGGTTCATCAGCAGGCGCACGTTGGTGCTGATCGACCCGCTGCTGGCCTCCAGCTCCTCGGACAGCTCGGCGGCGGTGCGCTCGACCGGGTCGCACACCAGCAGGTATGCCAGGATGCGCCCACCGATCAGCGGGATGCCCTCCGGCACGAAGTGCGCGGCCATCTGCTCGATCCAGACCGAAAGCTGGCTCTCTCGGACCACTGGTGCCCCCTGCGATTGAATTCAATCGACACTGAAGGTCTAGTGTAACCGGAGGGTACGGAGCGGGCGAGTGGCCACGCGGCAGGACAGCGCGTGTCGGCGCTTCCCGCACGGTGTGTCGGCGCTCGGAGGGCGGTTTCCCAATTCGTGGGATTTCGTACCGAAACCGCCGACACGCGGCACCGGAAGCGCCGACACGCGCTGGGGTTGAGCGGGGTTCGCGCGCGGCTGAGCGGGACTCGCGTGCGGGTCAGCGGGGTTCGCGCGCGGCTGGGCGGGACTCGCCGGTGGGCTGGCGCAGGGTGGCGGCGGCGTCCACGTCGCGCACGGTCAGCGCGGCCGCCGCGGCCAGCAGTGCCAGGGCCGCGGCGGTGAAGAACCCCGCGTGGTAGGCGATCAGCCCCGAGTCGCTGTCGGGTACCGGCCCGAACACGGTGACGACCGCGCTGAGCAGGGCCACGCCGATGGCCGACCCGAGCTGGCGGACCGTGTTGAACAGGGCGGCGGAGCGGCCCAGCTGCTCGACGGGCACGGCGGCGAAGGCGGCGGTCTGCGTGGGCAGGAAGACCCAGCCCATGAACACGCCGACCCCGAACATCATCGCGGCGATCAGCCACTGCTCGGTGCCCAGGTCCACGGTGCCGAGCAGGCTGATCGTCAGCCCGACACCGGTCAGGCCGAACAGCTGCAACCGGCGCGGGCCGACCCTGGGGTAGATCCGGCCGACCACCTGCACCGAGCAGAGCACGCCCAGGGCCTCGGGGAAGGTGGTCAACCCGGAGGACAGGGCGGAGGCGCCCCGCACGTTCTGCAGGAACAGCGGCATCAGGTACAGGGTGCCGAGGAACCCCGCGGTGGCCAGGAAGATGACCAGCGAGTTGGACCGGAACAGCCTGCTGCCGAACAACCTCAGCCGCAGCATGGGCTCGGCGGAGCGCAGTTCCACCAGCACGAGCAGGACCAGCAGCGCCAGGCCGCCCAGGCCGGTGGCGAGCACGTCCGGGGAGCTCCAGCCGCTGATTGGGCCCTGGCTCAGCGCGTACATGCTGGCGCCCAGCCCGAGGCCGGTCAGCACGAAACCCGGCAGGTCGAACCGACCGGCTTCCGGCTCGCGGCGCTCGGTGAGCATGAACGCGCCGAAGGCGAAGGCCAGCACGCCCAGCGGGATGTTGATGAAGAAGACCCAGCGCCAGGACAGCCGGTCGGCGAGCAGGCCGCCGATCACCGGACCGCTGGCCGGGGCGAAGATCGTGGGCAGGGAGAGCAGCCGGGAGGCGCGGGCCCGCTCCGCCGGCGGGAAGGCGCGCAGCATCATCGCCAGGCCGACCGGGGTGAGCAGCCCGCCGCCCGCGCCCTGCACCACCCGGAACAGCACCAGCTGCGGCAGGTTGGCGGCCAGCCCGCACAGCACCGAGGCGCCGACGAACACCGCCAGCGCCACCAGGAAGACCCGCTTGCTGCCCCAGCGGTCACCGAACCAGCCCGAGGCGGGCAGGAACACGGCCAGGCTCAGCAGGTAGCCGATGACCACCGAGTGTGCGTCCACCGGGGCCACCCCGAACTCCGCGGCCATCTTGGACAGGGTCACGTTGACGACCGTCGAGTCCAGGATTGTCATGAACAGCGCGGACACGTAGACCACGCCGACAACGACCTTGGGGCTCACCCTGCCCGACACCACGCCACGTCCCCCACACCCGCACGGCCAGCCGATTCAGGCATCCTATGGCACGAACGGGTGAAGATCGGAGGTCTCAGGCCTTGCGGGCCCTCGGCCCCGCCATGCGCCGCCGGTGCTTCGCACCGATCTTCGCCGCCGCGGTGGTGTCCCGGTCCCACTCGGACTGCTCCAGGTCGGCGACCGCCGCGCAGAGCGCCTCCCCGGTGGCCACGTCGGCGACCACCACGTCGCCCATGGCACCGTCGGCCCCCACCAGCACCACCCGGGCACCCATGCGGCCGATGTTCTCCACCACGGCGCGCGCGGGCGTGCCGTGCGCGGAGACGAAGGACTTGGCCGCGGCCACCGCGCGGGCCGGTGCCGTGACGGCGACGGTCTGCTCAGACATGACACGGAGGCTAGTCGACGACGACTAGATTCAGTCCACGTGACCGAGCACACGCCCGACTTCGTGGCCGACTTCATGGCCTGGTACCTGGACGCGAACCCGATGCACGCGGCGATGTTGGGCCGTACCGAGCAGGAGCACACCTTCGGCGACCTCAGCGAGTCGGGCTGGCTCGACCGCGAGCGGCAGTCCGCGGGCTGGCTGGACCGGCTCGCCTCGGTGCGGCCAGCAGACCAGGACTCGGCCATCGACCGGGACCTGATCGTCTCGCACCTGCGCGGCCAGCGGGCCCGCGCGCAGTGGCCCACCTGGCGCCGCGATCCCGCCGTGTACGCCGGGTCGCCGATCCAGTCCCTGTTCGGCACCTTCCTGCACCGCCAGCAGCCCGAGCCCGAACTGGTCGCCTCCGCGCTGTCCAGGCTGGCCGAACTGCCCGGGGTCTTCGCGGCCTGCCGGGCGAACCTGGATCCCGAGCTGTCCTGCGAGCTGCTGGTGCGGCGCGCGCTGAGCTCGCTGCGCACGGCCCGGCAGTTCCTCACCGTGACGCTGCCTGGTGAGGTGGCCGACGAGTCCCTGCGGGCGAAGCTGGCCGAGGCGGGCGAGTCGGCGGCGGAGGAGGCGGAGTCGCTGGCCACCTACCTGGAGTCCTTCGCGGAGCGGGCCACCGGGGACTGGCGGATGGGCGAGCAGCTGTACTCGACCCTGCTCACCGAGTGCGAGATGCTCGGCTACGGGGCCGGTGAGCTGCACGAGCGCGGGCTGGCCGCCTACGAGGAGTTGGCCGCCGAGGCACGCGCGCTGGCCGGGGACGACTGGCAGCAGGCGATCCGCGCGTTGCAGGAGGACCACCCGGCCACGCTGGCGGAGCTGCTCGCCGAGTGCACCTCGGAAACGGAGCGGGCCAGACAGTTCCTCCTCGAGCGCGACCTGGTGAGCTTCGCCGACGGGGAGCTGTGCCGCGTGGTGCCCGCGCCGGTCTTCCTGCGTCCGCTGTTCGCGGTGCCGTTCTACATGGCCCCGCGCCAGCTCACCGCCTCCCGCACCGGCCACTACTTCGTGCCGTTCACCCCGGAGGACGCCGACCAGGAGCAGCTCACCCACCGGTTGCGCGGCAACTTCCGCGCGCAGGTGACCTCGGCGGCGGTGCACGAGGCGTACCCTGGGCACCACTGGCACCTGTCCTGGCTCGCGGGCAACCCCAGGGCCGTGCGCAAGGCGCTGACCACCTCGTACTTCACCGAGGGCTGGGCGCTGTACGCGGAGAAGATGATGCGCGAGCAGGGCTACTTCACCGACCCGGGCCGCGAGCTGGCGCACCTGGACATGCGGATCTTCCGCGCGGCGCGCATCGTGGTGGACACCGCGCTGCACTGCGGGGACATGACCGTGGCGCAGGCGGAGCAGTACATGGGCAGCAGGTCCTCGCTGAACGAGGGCATGGCCAAGGCGGAGGTGAACCGGTACTGCGCGTGGCCGACCCAGGCACCGTCCTACCTGACCGGGGCGCTGGAGATCGACCGGATCCGCGCGGACTACCTCGAAGCGGGGCTGGGTGACCTCAAGTCCTTCCACGACAGGATCGCCGGGTCCGGGGCGCTGCCGCTGGGGCTGGCCCGCCGCGCGGCGCTGGGAACAGCGGCGGCCTGAGCGCTGTTGGCACCGATCAGGTAGTTCGTCACGAGGAGGCACGGATGCGGGCGGTGCAGGTCCAGACCACGGGTGGCCCCGAGGTGTTGCGGGCGGTCGAGGTCGACGATCCGGTGGCGGGCGAGGGCCAGCTGCTGGTGGAGGTCGCGGCCAGCGGGGTCAACTACATCGACACCTACCACCGGACCGGGGTCTACCCGCTGCCGCTGCCGTTCACGATCGGCCTGGAGGGCGCGGGCACGGTCGTGGCGGTCGGCGAGGGCGTGACGCGTTTCGCCGTTGGCGACCGGGTGGCCTGGGCCAGCGCGCCGGGCAGCTACGCGGAGAAGGTCGCCGTGCCGCAGGACCAGGCGGTGGCCGTGCCGGACGGGGTGGCGCTGGACGTGGCGGCGGGCGCGATGTTGCAGGGCCTGACCGCGCACTACCTGACCGCCTCGACCTATCCGGTGCAGGCCGGTGACGACGTGCTGGTGCACGCCGCGGCCGGTGGCATGGGGCTGCTGCTGACCCAGCTGGTCAAGGCCCGTGGCGGCCGGGTGATCGGCACGGTGTCCAACGCGGAGAAGGAGAAGCTGGCCCGCGAGGCCGGTGCGGACGAGGTCATCCGCTACACCGAGGTCGAGGTGGCGCCGGAGGTGCGCGGGCTGACCGGCGGCGAGGGTGTGGCGGTGGTCTACGACGGGGTCGGCAAGGACACCTTCGACGCCAGCCTGGACAGCCTGCGGGTGCGCGGGGTGCTCGCCCTGTACGGGGCGGCCAGCGGCCAGGTGCCGCCGGTGGACCTGCAACGGCTCAACAGCGGCGGGTCGCTGTTCGTGACCCGGCCCTCGCTGGGCCACCACCTGCGCACCCGCGAGGAGCTGGAGTGGCGGGCCGGGGAGGTGCTCGGCGCGGTGGCCCGCGGCGAGCTGACCATCAGCATCGGCGCGCGCTACCCGCTGTCCGACGCCCGTCAGGCCCACGAGGACCTGGAGGGACGCCGGACCACGGGCAAGGTGCTGCTTCAGCCCAGCGCGTAGCTGAACACGTGGGCCTCACCGCCACTTGTGGTGGCGGGCAAGGTGATCGTGCGGACCTGCTTGCCCGGCGTCAGCGTGATCGGCGCCGTGGCGAACAGGTAGGCCTTGTAGGGCCGTTGCAGGCGGAACATGTAGCGCGGGAACGCCGAGTTCACGTACGGGGTGGTGGCGACGACCGCGTTGCCGAACTGGGGCTGTTCGGTGCCGCCCTTCAGCAGCCACTCGGACAGCCCCAGGTCGGCGGTCTGCGTGCTGCCGTCGGTGTAGGTGATCGTCACCGTGCCGTGCGCGTCCCCGCCGACCGCGGCGCCGAGGAAGGACAGCTTGGTGGCGCCCGGTGAGTCGGGGGCGGTCAGCGTCTGCCCGGCGGCGACCACGTTGTCCGGGTTGCCGCCGGAGGCGCTGGCGGGCCAGGTGAAGGCGAGCCCGTTGGCGTTGACCTGCTTGCCTGGCTGGACCCCGGCGGCGGCCAGGGCCTGCGCCGAGTAGGAGAAGCCGTAACCACCGGGGTACAGGTCGGTGGTGCCGAAGTCCCCCAGCCAGACCTTGCTGTCCTCGGTGACACCGGTGTTGCCGTAGCTGGCGATCATGCTGCCCGGCTTGCCGATCGTCACGCTCAGCCGCGCCGCGAGCTGCCCGCTGAAGGCCACCGGCACGGTTGTGCTGCCCTGCTTGGTATCCGCACTCGCCCGCAGGTGGATCTCCTGCTGCGCCTTGCCGTTCGAGCCGACCGTCAGCGTGCCGCTGCTCGGGGTCACGGTCACGCCCGCGGGCGGATTCGCCTGCCAGGTCACGGTTCCGCTGCCGGTGATGCCCTCAGCGGTGACCGTCGCGCTGGTGGACTGCCCGCCGGGGTCGAGCACCACGGAGCCCGGTCCGACCGCGCCGCGCACCGGCACCTCGCCCTCGCGGAAGGACGGCGGGGCGTCGGCCGCGGCGGCGCCCCAGCTCGTGTTGGGCGTGGCCGCCAGCGCGTAGTCCAGGGTGCCGCCGTCGACCGCGAAGGACTCCGGCAGCCAGGCCTTGCCGGTGCTCTTGCCGTTGACGCGCAGGGACTGCACGTACTTGCCGTCCCCTGCGGAGTTGATCGTGATGCGCTGGCCGGAGCCGCGGGTCACCGTGATGTGCGGGAACATCGGGCTGGCCAGCACCAGTTCGGCCCGGCCGGGCGCCTCCGGGTACATGCCCAGCGCCGCCCACACGTACCAGGCCGAGGTCGCGCCGAGGTCGTCGTTGCCGGGCAGGCCGTCCGGGGTCGGCTTGAACAACTGCTCGGCCGACCGGCGCACGAGGTCCTGCGTGCGATACGGGGCGCCCGCGTAGGCGTACTCCCACGGCACCTCGAAGGAGGGCTCGTTGGCCATGAAGGCGTAGGGCTCGTCCGCGCTGGTGTTGAGCTTGGTGAAGAAGGTGTCCAGGCGCCGCACCGCCGCCTTGTCCCCGCCCATCGCGTCGAACAGGCCGCGCACGTTGTAGGGCACCATCCAGGTGTACTGCGCCGCGTTGCCCTCCTGGTAGCGCATCTCCTGGTGGTTGGCCGGGTCGAACGGGGTCAGGAACTGCCCGTTGCGCAGCCGGGTCTGCAGGTAGCCGCTGGCCGGGTTGTAGACGTTCTCCCAGTACTGCGCCCGCTTCATGAACTCCTGGTGCACCTGCGACTGCCCGAGCCGCTGGGCCAGCTGCGCGATGCCGAAGTCGGCGCTGGTCTCCTCCAACATGTCCGAGACGTTGTCCGGGTGGTAGCCCAGGGTCAGGTAGTCCCAGAGCCCGGGCCGCTCCAGGGCCCGCTCCCCCGCCTGCTGGACCCGTGTCGCCCCGCGCACCATCGAGGCCAGCGCGCCCTTCACGTCGAAGTCCTTGGCGCCGAAGGCAACCGAGCTCGCGATCATCGAGTGGTACGGGTCGCCCGCCATGACGCCCATGAAATCGTTGTTCTGCGACCAGCGGTCCCAGATGCCCCCGGCCTGCGTGGCCTGGTTGTACAGCGACTGGGAGATGTCCGAGGTCTCGTGCGGGGCCAGCAGCGCGAGCAGTTGGATCTCGTCGCGGTAGACGTCCCAGCCCGAGAAGTTCGCGTACTGCGCGTGGCCGGGCGCGGCCCGGTGCACCTTGTTGTCGAACCCCGTGTACCGCCCGTCCACGTCCGAGAACACGTTGGGCTGCAACAGGCAGTGGTACAGCGCGGTGTAGAAGGTCGTGCGCTGGTCGGCGGTTCCCCCGCCGATCCGCACCTGGTTCAACCGATCGTTCCACTGGCGGCGCGCCTGCTGCCGGACCTGGTCGAACGAGCGCTCACCCTGTTCGGCCGACAGGTTGCGCCGCGCGCCGTCAGCGTCCACATACGACAGTCCAACTCGGACGTTCACCGGCCTGTCCTGGGCGAAGGTCAGGTACGCGCCCGAGCCACCGTCCGCCGTGACCACCTGCTTGTCCCAGGTCGCCTTGCTCAGGTTGCCGCCCTGCGCGCTGGTCGCGCCCGGCTTGACGGCACCGTCCTGCCACACCCCGTACGCCGTGAACGGCTGGTCGAACTTCGCCGTGAAGTAGGCCTTGTACTTGTTCGGCCCCGCACAGAAGTGCCCGCTGGACACCCAGCCCGACACGGTCCGGTTCGCGGGGTCGATCGTCACCGCGGCGTCGTCACTGCCCATCGCCGAGTCCGCGACGTCCACCAGCAGGTTCGCCGTCTTGCCCGCGGGGAACGCGATCCGCCCCAGCCCGGTGTGCGTGGTCGCCGTCAGCTCGGTGGTGACCCCGGCATCGGTCGTGACCTTGTAGTACCCCGGCGAGGCGCTTTCCCTGTCGTGCGAGAACGTGGCGTAGTAGTGCGCCTGGTCGGCCGCCGGTGAGGTCGTCACCTCGCCCGCGTACGGGATGAACGGCAGGTCGCCCGCTGCTCCGCCGCAGCCCGCACCGTTGAGGTGCGTGAGGCTGAAGCCCCGCAGGCGGTTGTCCTCCCAGGCGTAGCCGCCGTCCCGGTCCCGGCTGTAGTAGCGGCCCGTGCCCTGCGGCACCTTGGGCTGCAACGGGTTGTCCGGGCTCCACTGCACCATGCCGAACGGCACGTCCGCGCCGGGGAAGGTGTCCCCGGCGTAGGTGTTGCTCTCGGCCTGCTCGCCCGCCTTCGCCCCGACGAACGGGTTCACCGCGGCCGCCAGGTCCTGCCAGGCCTCGGTGTCCGCCGAGACCGGCGCGGCGACCGCCCCCAGCAACAGGGTCGCGGGGATCAGCAGCCCCAGTGTTCGACGCATCCCAGGGTGTTCCCTTCAGCAACGGTGACAACGTTGTCAGGACGGCTGGCGGCGACCCGGGAAGACAACCAGCCACCGAACACCCCGTCAAGGATCCTGTCCAGTACCGGACCCACCCGGTCATCCCGCGCACACCAGCAAGTCATGAACGTGCCGTTCGAGACATTTAGTGTCTCGAACGGCACGTTCATGACATCACCGCGGGCTGGCTGGGGGCTCAGCTCACGGTGATGGTGGCCAGTGCGACGTCCTGTCCGGGGTCCAGGGAGCACTGGGGGTCGAAGGTGCCCAGGCCGGTGGGCGTGCCGTCAGCCTTCTTCGGCGTGATCTGCGCGGCGAAGGTGCTGCCGAGCGCGAAGGACACCTGACCGGCCGCCTTCGGGGTCAGGCCGGGGATGGGTCCGCTCAGCGTGAGCGAGGTGGGGCCGGTCTCGGGAACCGGGCTGTTCGGGATGGCCAGGCCGTTGAGGGTCACCCCGATCTCGGTGTCGTTGATTTTCACGTCGACACCGGCGGAGGCCTTGTCGCCCTCGACCGTGGTGGCGCCAATGAGCCGCAGACCGGCGGTGGCATTGTCGGGCAGGGTGAGTCCGACACTGAAATCGGTGGGCTGAATGACCGATCCCACCGCGACCGAATCGGGGAAGGTGATGGCCAGGACGGCATTCACCTGCTGCTGGCCGATCAGCGGGAAGTTGCAGGTGTAGGTGAGGTTCTTGGTGACGGACCCGCTGGTCCGAACTGGTGCGGCGGCACTGGTGGCGGCAGTGGTCAGCGCGGCGAGCGCGAGGGCGGCGACCAGTACCGGAATTCTATGTCTGAACACAGGTGTCTCCTCAACCACGTACAGGGGAAGTGATCGATCTCACCGATGGCAGTGACGTTACCAACACGTATAGCGACCGGCAACAACCAATTTTGTTGTCACAAAGCGCGAATTCACGAATAGCGTGTTGACCGAATGGGACAGAGATGCGCCCTGCGGCGGGCGCGGGGCAGCACCTAAGCTGTGCGGCGGCAGAGGTTCCCGCGCGGGAAGGTGGTGTGGTGGCGGCAGGTCAGCTGGACCGGACCGGCTCGGTGCCACTGTGGCGGCAACTGCGCGAGGACCTGCTCGGCAGGCTCGGCGCGGGCGAGTTCGGCGAGCAGTTCCCCGGGGAACTGGCCCTGGCCACCGAGTACGGCATCAGCCGGTACACCGTGCGCCAGGCCCTGCACCAGCTGCGCGCCGACGGCACGGTCACCGCCGAGCGCGGGCGCCAGCCGCGGATTGCCCCGCCCGCGGAGATCCGCCAGCCGCTGGGCGCCCTGTACAGCCTGTTCGCCTCGGTGGAGGCGGCCGGTCTGACGCAGCGCAGCGTGGTGCGGATCTTCGACCAGCGCGCGGACGCACTGGTGGCCGAACGGCTCGGACTGGAGGCCTCCGCCCCGCTGGTCTACCTGGACCGGCTCCGACTGGCCGGGGAGGAACCCCTGGCGCTGGACCGGGTGTGGCTGCCCGCCGCGCTGGCCGCTCCCCTGCTCGGCGCCGACTTCACCCGCACCAGCCTGTACGCGGAACTGGCCGCACGCACCGGGATCCGGCTGGACAGCGGCCGTGAGGACGTGCGCGCCGTGCTGCCAACCGCGGCTGAGCGCGCGCAACTGCGCTGCCCGCAGGGCACGGCGGTGTTCGCGGTGAACCGACTCAGCCGCGCCGGAGACGTGCCGGTGGAGTGGCGGCACACGGTGGTACGCGGGGACCGGTTCGCGCTGACCGCCGAGTACTCCGCGGCCACCGGCTACCGGCTCACCGGGGCCTGACCGCGTCCACCAGCATGAACGCGGCCACCGCGAGCAGCAGCACGGCGAAGGCCCTGCGCAGTGCGGTACCGCTGAGCTTGGCGGCCAGCCGCTTGCCGTCCCAGGCACCGAGCACGGCGGCACCGGTGAACGGGGCCAGCGCCGACCAGTCCAGCGCGGTGTGCGCGGTGATGAGCCGGGCGCCCAGTGCTGCCACCGAGTTGACCGCGATCACCAGCAGGCTGGTGCCCACGGCGGCCCGCATCCGCAGTGACAGCACGGAGACCAGCGTGGGCACCACCAGGAAACCGCCGCCGACCCCCAGCAGCCCGGTCACCGCGCCGAGCCCGGCACCCGCGCCGAGGGCCATCGGCGCGCCGGCGCGGTGTACGGCCGGGCTTTCACCGCGCAGCATGGTGATCGCGGCCAGACCTGCCAGCACCGCGAACGCCGCGGTCAGCACCGCGTGCGGCAGCTGGCGCGACACCACGGAGGCCGCCACCGCGGGCAGCAGCCCGGCCGAGGCGAACACCAGGCCGGTACGCCACCGCACCGCACCGGCCCTGGCGTGGGTGCACAACGCGGTCAGCGAGGTCACCGAGACGATGACCAGGCTCGCGGTGGCCGCGTCGTTCGGGGCGACCCCGACCAGGTAGGTCAGCGCGGGCACCGCGAGCACCCCGCCACCTCCGCCGAGCGCGCCCACCGCCAGCCCGATCACGGCCCCGGCGGCCAGCGCCAGCAGCAACGCCGTCACCTGACCGGGAACCCCGCGTCCAGCCAGGCGCCGAACCCGCCCCTCAGGTCGGTCACCGAGGTGAACCCGTTGGCGCGCAACCAGGACGCGGCGGTCGAGGAGCGGTTGCCGCTGGCGCAGTACACCAGGGTCGGCCGTTCACGGTCCAGCTCGGCGACCCGGGAGGTCAGCTCCGGCAACGGGATCAGCTGCGCGCCGGGGATCGAGCCGGTGCCCGCGATCTCGCCCAGGCCGCGCACGTCGACCACGTGGAACTCGGGCAGCCGACCGGCCAGTCCCTCGGCGGTGGTCCGGTCGGCGGTACGCAGGCCGCCCGGCCCCAGCTCGTCGGCGAGGTGGCCCAGTACACCGTCGAACCCGATCCTGGCCAGCCGGGTGCGGGCCTCCCGCCGGGTGCCGGGCAGCCCGACCAGCACGATCGGGTCGGTCGGTCGCAGCACCTGCCCGGCCAGCTCGGCGAACCGGCCGCCGAGCCAGATGTTGACCGCTCCGGCGCGGTGCCCGGCCGCGAACTCCTCGGGCTCGCGGACGTCCAGGATCACCGCGCCCTCGGCCCGCTCGGCGGTCACCGGCTCGACCGGCTCCTGTTCGTCCAATGTGGACCGGTTCTCGCGGTTGCGTTGCGCGGTGTAGGAGAAGTACTGCGGCACAACAGGTTGATCGACACCCACTGCGCGCACGAACTGGTCCTCGGTCATCGGGGCGAGCGCGTAGTTGGCGAGCCGCTGCTCACCGATCGTGCTGCTCGTGCTGGCGGACAGGTTCCTACCACAGGCCGAGCCCGCACCGTGCGCGGGGAAAACCCTTGTGGCGTCAGGGAGAGTGAGCAGCCTGTCGTGGATCGAGCGGTACAGCGCCCTGGCGAGCCGCTCGGCCGACCAGCCACGAGCACCCAGCAGGTCGGGTCGCCCGACGTCGCCGACGAACAGGGTGTCCCCCGTCAGCACGCCGAAGGGTTCGGGCCCACCGGTCCAGACCACGGCGCAGATCGACTCCGGGGTGTGGCCGGGGGTGTGCCGGATCTCCAGTTCCACCTCGCCCAGTGCGATCCGCGCGCCGTCCGCGAGCCGGGTGATCGGGAAGTCGACCTCGGCCTCGGCCCCGTAGCAGATCCGCGCCCCGGTGGCCCGGGCCAGTTCCAGGTGGCCGGACAGGAAGTCGGCGTGCACGTGGGTCTCCAGCACCAGCTCGATGTCCAGGCCGCTCTCGCGCGCGTCCGCCAGGTACTGGCCGATGTCGCGCTGCGGGTCGACCACCACCGCCCGGCCGGTGCCGCGATCGCCGACCAGGTAGGAGGCGTGCGAGAGGCAGTCCAGGTAGTACTGCCGGAACACCAAGGGGTTCACGCCACACCCCGCAGCATCAGGTTCCAGTAGAACCACGGCAGGCCGTGTCGCTTGAGGTACCACATGTCGGTGCGCTCCTTGGCAGTGTTGATCAGCGGGAAGGACGGCCGCGGGCGCATCGAGTAGTCGAACTCGGCCAGTACCACCTTGCCGCGTGCGGTGGTCAGCGGGCACGAGGCGTACCCGTCGTAGCGGGCGACCGGTGTGCCGCCCCGCATCGTGGCGAGCAGGTTGGCGACGACGACCGGAGCCTGCTTGCGCACGGCCGCACCGGTCTTGGACGTCGGCGCGGAGCAGACGTCACCGAGCGAGAAGACGTTGGCGTACCGCACATGTCGCAAGGTGTGCCGGTCGACCTGCACCCACCCGGCGGGGTCCTGCGGATCGGTGAGCGGACCGCCCTTGAGCCAGTCCGGCGCGCTCTGCGGCGGCACGAGATGGGCCAGGTCGTAGGGCAGCGCCGTGGTGGCGCCGGAGGTGTTGTCGCGCACCAGGAGTTGGCGCGTGTCGGCGCGGACCTGCGTGACCTCACTGGACAGGTGCACGGTGATGCCGTAGCGGCGGACGACCTCGCCGAGGACTCGCCCGTACTCGGGGATGCCGAACAGGGCGGGGGTCGGCAGCACCAGGTGGATCTCGATGCGGTCGAGTAGGCCCGCCCGGCGCCAGTGGTCGGCGGCCAGGTAGGCGATCTTCTGTGGGGCGCCCGCGCACTTGATCGGCCCCGGCGGCATCGCGAACACGGCGGTGCCCGAGCGCAGATCGCGCACGAACCGCCAGGTCCTGGTCGCCAGCTCGGCGGTGTAGTTGCTGGACACGCCGTCCCGGCCGAGTGTGTCGGTGAGACCGGGGATGGCCGCCCAGTCGAGTTGGATGCCCGGGCACACGACCAGGTAGTCGTAGTCCAGGACCTGCCCGTCGGCCAGGCTGACCTCGCGCGCCTCGGGATCGATGCCGGTGGCGCGTCCGCGGACCCAGCGCACCCCGCGTGGCAGCACGGCGCTCTGCGGCCGGGCGCTGGCCGACACCGGGGCGCGTCCGCCGCCGACCAGGGTCCACAGCGGCTGGTAGTGGTGCGTGGCCGAGGGCTCGATCAGCACTACGTCGCGCTGCCCCGCCCGGCGCAGTCGCGCGGCCACCGACATGCCGGCGCTACCCCCGCCGACGATCACGACCCGGTGCCTGTCCATACATTTAAAGTACGGACATTTGTGGCCCGACTCAACCCGTGCGTGTCGGACGCTCCGGAACCGCGTGTCGGCGCTGGCCGTACGGTGTGTTGGCGCTTCCGGTACGGCGTGTCGGCGCTGGCCGTACGGCGAGTCCCGCTCAGGAGCACGCGAGTCCCGCCGAGCCGACGACGAGTCCCGCTCAGCGGGGTCGGAGCTCGGAGCGGGTTCAGTCGGCAGGACTCGCGTGCTGCGGAACGGGACTCGTTGTGCTGGTCAGCCGGACCGCAACGCCCCGATGGGCGGACCCGCGCACGGCAGGTCGGGACTCGCGTGGCCCAGAACGGGAGTCGGCCGCCGCCTGTGGGATTCGCGCCCAGTACGCCGGGACTCGGGGCACGGCGGGCGGGACTCGCGCGCCCGTGGACGGGACTCACACCCCAGTGACCGGGACTCGGGCCCACGTGGGCGGGGCTCGCGCCCCGATGGGCGGGACTCGCACGCCCTGGGGGGCGGGACTCGGCCCGAGGGGCGGGAGTCACACGCCCCAGAACGAGACTCCCGCCCTGGTGAACGGGACTCGGGGCACAGCTAGCGGGACTCACGGCCCCGTGGACGGGACTCCTGCTCCCATGGGCGGGACCCATGCGCCGGTGAACGGGACTCACGCCCCGGCGGACGGGACTCACACGCCGGTGAACGGGACTCGCGCGCCCGTGGACGGAACTCGCACGCCGGTGAACGGGACTCGGGCCCATGTGAGCGGATTCGGGCACGGCGGGCGGGAGTCACATACCCAAGAACGGGACTCGCGCCCCAGTGACCAGGACTCCCGCGCCGGTCGACGGGACTCACACCCCAGTAACCGGGACTCGCGCCCCCGTGGACGGAACTCGCACGCCGGTTGACGGGCTCCTCCTCCCATGGGCGGGACTCGCGCGCCGGTTGACGGGACTCCTGCCCCCATATGGACGGGACTCGCGCGCCAGTGAACGGGACTCGCGCGCCGATGGGCGGGACTCGGGCGCCGGTGGGCGGGAGTCACGCGCCCCAGAACGGGACTCGCGCCCCAGCGGGCGGGCCCCACGCGCCGCCGCGAACGGAACTCCCGCCCCAGTGAACGGGACTCGCGCGCCAGTGAACGGGACTCGCGTGCCCCAGAACGGGACTCGTCCACCTCAGCACGGGACTCACGCGCCGGTCGACGGGACTCACACCCCCGCGAGCGCAACTCACCGCACCGGAACGTCCAACACGCGCGACCGGAACGTCCGACACGCGCCACACGAAACGCCGACACGCGCCACCGGAACGTCCGACACGCGCCACCGGAACGTCCGACACGCGCCACCGGAACGTCCGACACGCGGCACGCGAAGCGCCGACACGCGGCACCGGGAGCGCCGACACGCGGGGGCGCTGGGGTTAGTCGGGGCGGGTGGCGATGCGGGTCGCGGCCTCCTGGCTCCAGCCGAGCATGGCGTCGGTCATGCGCAGGGTGAGGTCCAGCGCCAGGTTGTGCGAGCCGTGCGGCGGGGACATGCGGGCACTGCGCTCCATCACCGCCACCAGGCCCGCCCGCTGCTCGGTCCACACCTGGACCTCCCGCTCCAGCACGGCGAGCGCGTCGTCACGGCAGAGCACCGTGGACAGCAGGAACGCCCGCAGGTAGATCTCACTGCGCATGGTGCGGTCCGGCTCCACCTCGACCAGCCAGCGACGCAGCTCCTCGCGGCCGAACTCGGTGATGGCATACGTGCGCCGCCCGCGGGCGCCCTCCTCGACCACCTCGACGTGCCCGTCGGCGGCGAGCCTGGACAGCTCGGGGTAGAGCTGGTGGCTGCGGGCGTTCCAGATGCCGCGCAGCGTGTACTGGAAGTGCTTGGCCAGCTCGTAGCCGCTGCTCGGCGAGAAGTTGAGCAGCCCGAGCAGTGCGTGCCGCAGCGACATCACGCCTCCTTCGCGGCGGGCGCGTCCAGGTACGCCGCGGCCTGCAGGGTGAACAGGTGCGCGTACTGGCCGTCGACCCGCATCAGCTCGGCGTGCGTGCCGGACTCGACGAGCTGGCCGTCCTGGAGGAACAGGATCCGGTCGGCCTGGCGCACGGTGGAGAACCGGTGCGAGATGTACAGCGTCGTGCGACCGTGCGAGAGCCTGCGCAGCCGCGCGAACAGGTCGTACTCGGCCTGGGCGTCCAGCGCGGAGGTCGGCTCGTCCAGCACCAGCAGCGGGGCGTCACGCATGAAGGCCCTGCTGAGCACCACCTTCTGCCACTCCCCGCCGGACAGGTTGGCGCCCTCGTTGAACCACCGGCCCAGCGGGGTGTCGTAGCCCCGTGACAGCCCGGTGAGCAGCTCGTCCGCGCCACCGGCGGCCGCCGCCGACTCCACGCGGGGCCGGTCCTCGACCCGGCCGAGGTCGCCGAGGCCGATGTTCTCCGCGGCGGTGGCCTGGTAGGTCACGTAGTCCTGGAACATGGCGCTGATGTGCAGGCGCAGGTCATCGGGGTCCAGCTCGCGCAGGTCAACGCCGTCGAGCAGGATGCGGCCCCCGGTCGGGTCGTACAACCGGCACAGCAGCTTGAACAGCGTGGACTTGCCCGCCCCGTTGCGGCCCACGACGGCGGCGGTCTCGCCGGGCCGGATCTCGAAGCTGACGTCGGACAGCGCGGGCCGCTCGCTGCCCTGGTAGCTGAAGGAGACGTGCTCGAAGACCACGTGCCCGCGCACCGGCTTGGGCAGCTCGCGGGGCCGCTCGGGGCGGGTGATCGTCGGCTCGGTGGCCAGCAGCTTGTACAGGTTGTCCAGGTACAGGTTGTTCTCGTACATGCCGGTGGCCCCGCTGAACAGCGCGGACACCGAGCCCTGGACCGAGCTCGTGGCCTGGGTGAACAGCAGCAGGTCGCCCAGGGTGAGCCTGCCGTAGACGGCCTCCAGCGCGATGTAGAGGTAGGTCAGCGAGCCGGTCAGCGTGGTGAGCATGCCCCAGCCGGTGCTGCGCAGGGTGCGCTCGGTGGACAGCTTGCGCTGCCGCGCGAAGTAGACCTTGCCCAGCTGGCGGAACCGGTCCACGAAGTAGGGCCCGAGCCCGAAGAGCTTGACCTCCTTGGCGTCCTCGTCGGTGGTGACCAGCCTGCCGAGGTAGTCCATGCGGCGGCGGATCGGCGAGGTCCACAGCGCGAACCGGTAGGTGCGCAGCCCGTACCGGGACTCGGCGATGAACGCCGGGATCGGCGCGAGCACCGCGACCGCGGCCAGCAGCGGGCTGATCGTCAGCAGCAGCGCGATCATGCTGCTGAAGGTGATCAGCGTGCGGATCAGCCCGAACGCCCCGTTCATCATGGACATCGGGCGGCTGGGCGCCTCCTGCTGGGCCTGCCGCAGCAGGTCGTAGGAGGCGGAGTCCTCGAAGAAGGCCAGGTCCAGCTTGCTGGCGTGGTCCATCACCTTCAACTGGATGGTGTGCGACACCCTGTCCTGCAACAACCCCTGGCTGACCTGGGACACGGTGTTCATCACGGTGGTCACGGCGGTCAGCAGCAGCTGGAGCACCGCCACCGCGATGATCATCTGCACGGTGTCCAGGGTGAACGGGCCCAGCACCGCCTGATCGGGCAGGTGCTGGGTGTGCACGAGTACCGCGTGGGTGACCGAGTCCAGCAGCAGCTTGGCCATGTAGGCCGTGGCCGCCGGGCTCAGGCCGCTGATCACGGTGGCCAGCGCGAGCCAGGTGGTCAGCCAGGGCCCGGCCTCCCAGGACAGCCGCACCACCCGGGGCAGCCCGCGCAGCGCCGCCGAGACCGACTGCCGCAGCCGGGCCCACCGCGAGCGCAAGTCGTTGTCCTGCTTGGGTTCCTCCGGCTCCGGGATGTCCACCGAGCCGGTGAGCCCACTGTCCGGCACGGTGCTGATCATCGCGCGCCGGCGAGCGCCTCCTCGCGCCACTCCCCCACCAGTCCTTTCCGACCTGTCGAGTTCGACTGGTCAGACGGTACCCGAATGCCCCCGGCACGTCACCGGAATAGTCGCCCGCCCGTCCCGTACCTTGTGATCGTGAGTTCCAGCCCCTTGCACGACGAGGAGTGCCAGGTCTGGTGGGCACGGCCCGACCAGGTCGACGAGCAGCGCATGCTCGCCGTGGTGAGCGAGGCCGAGCGCGCGAGGGCCCAGCGCTACCACCGCCCGGTGGACCGGCTGCGCTCGCTGACCGGCTGCTGGCTGCTGCGCACCGTGCTGGCGGCCAACCTCGGGGTGGACGCCAGGCAGGTCGTGCTGGACCGCACCTGCTCGGACTGCGGGCTGCAACACGGCAGGCCCCGGCTGCTCTCCGGCATGGGCGTGCACCTGTCGGTCAGCCACGCGGGCCAGCGGGTGGCCGTGGCGATCACCCGGCTTGGCGAGGTCGGGGTGGACGTGGAACACCTGCGCACCGACGGGCCGCCCTTCGACGAGGAGCTGGCCGAGAACACGCTGAGCGCGCAGGAGCTCAAGGCCCTGTTGGCGGCTGCGCCCGAGGACCGGCACACCGACTTCCTGCGGCTGTGGGTGCGCAAGGAGGCGCTGCTCAAGGCCACCGGGCACGGCCTGCGGCTGCCGATCGACCAGGTCGAGGTGAGCCCGGCCGACCAGGAACCGGCCCTGCTGCGCTGGCCGCTGCCGCGCCCGCCGGAGCAGGTGCGCATGGCCGCGCTGGACGCGGGCAGCGAGCACCTGGCCGCCGTGGCGGTGCTGACCGGCTCCCCGCTGACCGTGCGGGAACTGGGCGCCTCCACTCTGCTGTGAGGCTTGCGCGGCCGCCGAAAATTGGTTAAGAAGGTTTCCTAACAGTAAGTCTTCACTTGCCGCCGCCCCGGCCAGTACGGAGACGTCATGACCCTGCGAACACTCGCCACCGCCCTGTCCGCGACCCTCGCGCTCGCCGCACCCAGCGCGCACGCGGGTACCACCTACACCGTCGCAGCCGCCGGAGACATCGCCGAGCGGTGCAAGGCCAGCGACAGCAAGTGCATTCACCCCAAGACGGCCGCGCTGGTCAGCGCCATGAAGCCCAGCGCCGTGATCACCATGGGCGACAACCAGTACGACGACGCCCACCTGTCCGACTTCAAGAAGTACTTCGACACCACCTGGGGCAAGTTCAAGTCGATCATGCACCCGGCCCCGGGCAACCACGAGTCCTACGACGACACCCCCGAAGCCGGTTACAAGGCCTACTTCGGCTCGATCGCGACCCCACAGGGCAAGACCTACTACAGCTGGAACCTGGGCAACTGGCACTTCATCGTGCTGGACTCCAACGAGTTCGTCACCCACGACGACTTCAGCGCCGCGGAGTCGGCGCAGATCAGCTGGCTGCGCAAGGACCTGGCCGCCAACTCCGGGCACTGCCTGGCCGCCTACTACCACCACCCCAGGTTCAGCTCCGGCGACCACGGGGACAACATGGACAGCGCGCAGCTCTGGCAGATCCTGGTGGACAGCAAGGTGGACCTGGTCCTCAACGGGCACGACCACGACTACGAGCGGTTCGTGCCGCAGGACGCCAAGGGCAAGCCCGATCCCGCCGGACCGGTGGAGATCGTCGCGGGCAACGGCGGGGCCGACCCGTACAAGGTGCACTCCGAGCACGCCACCACCGCCAAGCTGCTGGCCAACACCTTCGGCGTGCTGCGGCTGACGCTGACCGACAACACGTTCAGCACCCAGTTGGTGGGGCTGGACAGCAAGGTGAAGGACGCCAGCCCGACCTACACCTGCCACCACTGAGGTGTACCTGGCATCGACCCGCAGCCCCGTCTCCGGACGGGGCGGCGGTCAGGTCGCACGCACCGTGTTCGCGCTCGGACTGGTCAGCCTGATCACCGACGTGTCCAGCGAGATGGTCAGCTCCGTGCTGCCGCTGTACCTGGTGCTCGGGCTCGGGCTGAGCCCGTGGCAGTTCGGCTTCCTGGACGGGGTGTACTCCGGGGTGACCGCGCTGGTGCGGGTGCTCGGCGGGCACCTGGCCGACCGCTTCGGGCGGCTCAAGCTCGTCGCCGGGGTCGGCTACGCCCTGTCCGCGGTCAGCAAGCTCGGGCTGCTGGCCGCGGGCGCCTCCCCGGTGGCGCTGGGCGCGGTGCTGGCCGTGGACCGCACCGGCAAGGGCGTGCGCACGGCCCCGCGCGACGCGCTGATCTCGTTGAGCAGCAAGCCCGAATCCCTCGGCAGGGCCTTCGGTGTGCACCGCGCGATGGACACCGCGGGCGCACTGCTCGGGCCGCTGGTGGCGATGGGCGTGCTCTGGGTGGCGGTCGGCCGCTACGACGCGGTGTTCGTGGTGAGCTTCTGCTTCGCCGCGCTGGGCGTGCTGGCGCTGGTCGTGACCGTGCGCGACCACGAGCCAGGGCAGGCACGCCCCGCACCCCGCGTGCTGCTGTCCCTGCTGCGGCACAAGGGATTGCGCCGGATCTGCGCCTGCGCGGCGCTGCTCGGGCTGGTGACGATCAGCGATTCCTTCCTGTACCTGCTGTTGCAGCGCCGGTGGGAGCTGGCCGCCACGTACTTCCCCCTGCTGGCAATGGGTACCTCGGTGTCCTACCTGCTGCTGGCGGTGCCGCTGGGCCGGCTGGCCGACCGGATCGGCCGCTGGCCGGTGTTCCTCGGCGGGCACCTCGCCCTGCTCGCCGCGCTGCTGCTCGCGCTCGGCCCGTGGGCGGGCTGGCCGGTCCTGCTGCTGCACGGCGCGTTCTACGCCGCCAGCGACGGCGTGCTGATGGCGGCGACGAGTCCGCTGCTGCCAGAGTCGCAGCGTGCCAGCGGCATGGCGGTGGTGCAGACCGTGCAGGCAGCCGCCCGCAGCGCGTCCTCGGTGCTGTTCGGCGCCGCGTGGACGGTGTGGGGTCCGGAGGTGGCGCTGGCCGTCATCGCGGTGGCGCTGGCAGCGGCAGTGGGTGTGACGGCAGTGCTCCGACCGGTGCGAGGTCAGTGATGAAGATCCTGTTGGCGGTGCTCGCGGTGCTCGCGCTCGTGGGCGGCGGCACGCTGTACGTGCTCAACGCGCGGCAGGAGGTGCAGGCGGACAGTGTTGTGACAGCGGTGATAACGCCGGAGCAGCTGCCGTTCCGGGACAAGTCCGGGCAGGTCGCGCTCGCGCCGCGCACCGATCCCGGTGGCCAGCGGACGCTGACCGGCCTGCACTGCGATCGGTTCCACTTCGCCGCGAAGACCGCGGTGTGCCTGCGCGTCCGGGCCGGTGCGTTGACGCCGACCACGGACGTGATCGTGCTGGACGAGAAGCTGCACGAGCGCCAGCGCGTGGAGATCCCCGGCACGCCCAGCCGCGCACGGGTCTCCCCCGACGGCCGCATCGTGGCGTGGACCGCGTTCGTCACTGGTGATTCCTACGCCACTACGGGTTTCTCCACCCGTGCCGGGCTGCTCGACCTGTCCGACGGCCAACTGGTCAAGACGATCGAGGAGTTGCCGGTGCTCAAGGACGGGCGCCGCTACTTCGCCGCCGACGTCAACTACTGGGGCATCACCTTCGCCAGGGACAACGCCACCTTCTACGCGACCATGGCCAGCAAGGGGTCCACCTACCTGGTGCGCGGGGACTACCCCAGTTATCGCGGCAAGGTGTTGCGGGACAACGTGGAATGCCCCTCGCTGTCACCGGACGGCTCGCACCTGGTGTTCAAGAAGAAGGTGGCCGACGGAGACCAGCCCTGGCGGCTGTACACGCTCGACCTGGCCACGATGCGCGAAACACCGCTGGCCGAAACGCACAGCGTGGACGACCAGGCGGCCTGGTTGGACGAGCACACCGTCCTGTACGGGCTGGGCGGGGACGTGTGGGCCGTGCCCGCCGACGGCAGCGGTGCCCCGCGACAGCTGATCGCGGGCGCCTCCTCGCCCGGGGTCTGACCGGCGCGGCGATGCCGCGGTGACGGTCGGCGCCCAGACTCGGTCGCGCAGGAGCACGCCGTCCCGAGGAGGACCGCCATGTCCGATCTGATCACCGCCTGGCTGCGCACGGTCGTACCGGGCCTGTGGGCCTCGCTGCTCGGCGTGCTGGTGGCGCACGGGCTGCTGCCCGCCTCGCTGGTGGACCAGGCCACGGCGCTGGGCGGCACGCTGACCGTGGCCGCGATCGGGCTCGCGCTGGCCGTGTGGAAGTACGTCTGGTCCACGGTGGAGCACCACCTGCCGCCGTGGCTGACCGCGATCCTGTTGGGCAGCAACAAGACCCCGACCTACTCCAAAGCCACCTCCTAGGCCACCGACACACCCGCGAGGCCGATGCCGCCGAACGGCGTCGCCGCCACGTCGTGCAGCCGCTCCGACCACACCGCGTGACCGTGCGCTGTCCACAGTGGAACAGCGGGCAGGTCGCGGACCAGTTGCGCCTCGACCACCCGGCAGGCCCGGCCCAGTTCCTCCGGGGAACCGGCGCCGTCGGCCGCGGCGAGCAGGTCGGCGAAGCCCTCGTCGGCGTAGCCGGTGGCCTTGGCGATCGCCGCGAACAACTCGTGCGGGCTCGGGCTCGCCAGCGACACGGTCAGCGCGAAGGGCCCGTCCGCGTCGGCGATCGTGACCGGCACACCCAGCACCCCGTGCACCTGCTCGCCCATCGGCTTGGCCCACACCTGGTCGCCAGCGGCCACGCGAACCGTTGCGGCACCGGTGAACCCGGACTGGCTCACCAGCGCCTTGGCCGCCGCACCATCGAAGACGCAGGCCCGGCAGGCATCCCCGGCCGGGCCGGGCGAGTCGGCGGGCGGCAGCACCCCGCGCGCCGGGTCGACCTGGCTGCCCAGCGGGCCGGCCGCCAGCTTCGCGCGGTCCACCGCCAGCGCGAACCCGTGCCGCACCGTCGGGTCCTCGAAGCGCTTGTCCGCCACCGGGAACGCCAGGTACGTCGCCTCCGGCAGCGCCCACATCGCGTGCCGGTCCGGGAAGTCGGTGTGCATCGCCCCGTGGCGGTCGCCGGGGACCTCGGTGGCCAGGTCCAGTTCGCCCGCCTTGACCTGATCGTACTGTGCGGACGGGTCGCCGACGCGCAGGTCCACCTCGTGTGCCTTGCCGGGCACGTCGGCCACCCGCACCAGCGTGCCGCCCTGCCCTGGCCGCCAGGGTGCCGTGAGCCGGAACGGCCCGTTGCCCACCGGCTGGCGCGCGAACCCCGCCCAGTCGTGCGAGGTCAGCACGGACGCGGGCAGCGGTACCAGTCCCGGCGCCGACAGCACGGCGGGCACCTGGCCGAACGGCCGCTCCAGGGTGAGCGCGATCGTGGTGTCGTCGGGCGCGGTGATCTCCTTGGCGCGCAACGTGTCCGCCAGCAGGCCGGCGGTGGCCCAGTGGCTGGCGGAGATCGCCTGCCAGGTGTCCACATAGGACTTCGCAGTGACCGGCGTGCCGTCGTGGAACCGCCCACCGGGACGCAGCCGCACCACCCAGTGCACCTGGTCGGTGCTGGTGATCGACTCCGCGGACCGGGGCGTGAGCTTGCCGCTGGCGGGGTCGTAGTCGGCCAGCGGGGTCCACAGCGCCGAGGTGACCAGCCGACCGGCCTGGTCGCGAACCTCGGCGGGCAGCAGGGTGGCCGGTTCGCGCAGACCCGCGGTGAGCACCCCGGGCTGGGACGCGGCGGAGGTGCAGCCGCTGAGCAGGAGCAGGGCGAGGACCGGAGCGGCGAGGACGCGCAGACGCATGGAACTGTCATAGCAGCAACAGCATCCGACGAAAGCAGGTTGTAGGCGGCTGACTACCGATCGTAGAGTGCGGACGTCTCTCAGGGAGGTCCGTGTGCGCAGCCGACTGCTCCGATCCTGCCTCGTGATGGGCACCGCTGCCGTCACGCTGCTGGCGACCGCGCTCCCCGCCGCCGCATGCGGTGCGGACGACAAACCCGCCGACAGCGCCCCGCACCTGACCGGGACGCCGGGGGCGGTGCGGGGCGTCAAGACCGTGGGCAGCGTGCCCGACGCGCAGGGCGCCATCTCACTGAACTTCCTGCGCTACGGCGGCCGCGAGGTCATGGTCGTCTCCGGCGACTTCGGGCTGCGCGTCTACGACCTGGCCAAGCCCACCGCGCCCAAGCTGATCGGCCAGTGGAAGATGCCCGGGCTGTGGGAGACCGAGAACACCGAGGTCGACGCGCGGCGCAAGCTGGTGTTCCTGGCCCGTGACCCGCGTGCCTTCAAGGGCAACACCCACACCGGCGAGTCCGGGGTCTACGTGGTCAGCCTGGCCCAGCCGGACAAGCCGGAACTGCTGAGCTACACCCAGATGCCCGCGGGCCACACCACCAGCTGCGTCAACGACTGCCAGTACCTGTGGACCGGCGGCCCCGCCAAGGCCGACAACCAGCCCGCGGACTGGGGTGGGCGGCCCATCTGGGTCACCGACGTGCGCGACCCGCGCCACCCCGTGCTGTCCCCCGAGCCGATCGAACTGGCCCGCAACGACGGGCAGACCGACTACGCGCACGACGTGCAGGTGGACGAGGACGGGGTCGCCTGGGTCTCCGGCCGGGGCGGGGTCCGCGGCTACTGGACCGAGGGCTGGCACCACGATCCCGTGCAGAACGTGGACCGCGAGGCCACCGCGCTCAAGCCCGTGCCCTACGCCGGTGGCGGCATCGCCGAGACCGCGGCGCCGTCCAGGTTCATGCACAACAGCCTCCACGACGGCGACCTGCTCTACGCCACCGAGGAGAACTTCGTGGACGGCTGCGCGGGCGACGGGGTGCTGACCATCTCCTCGCTCAAGGGCTCCTACCACGGCGAGGGCTGGCGCTCCACGCCCGACAAGCCGTTCCGGCTGCGCGCCCTCGGAACCTGGGGCGTGGCGGGCAAGGAGGGCAGCGACCCCGCCTCCGGTGACTGCTCCGCCCACTACTTCGACATCGACGAGCACGTGCTCGTGCAGTCCTTCTACGCCCAGGGCACGCGGTTCCTCGACGTCAGCGACCCCACCAACCCCCGGCAGATCGCCTACTTCCGGCCCGCCGACGCCAGCTCCTGGGCCCCGTACTGGCACCACGGCTACGTGTACGTGGCCGACCACACGCGCGGGGTGGACATCCTCAAGCTGACGGTCTGAGCGTTCCCTGTCCAGGTGGTTCCGCTCACCCGTTGGAGGCTTTCCGGCTGACTGAGCTGGGTGTGGCGCGGTTGACTCCCGGCATGGACACCGCACCTCGGTCCCGAACGCACCGACTGCTCGCCGCCGCACTGGTCGGCTGCGCCGCACTCCTCGCCGTTCCCGGCACGGCCGCCGCCGCGCCGGTCGCCGTGCACTCACCGGCCAAGAAGCACCTGACCATCTCGGCCAAGCCGGTCAAGGACCACGTCAAGGTACACGAGAAGACCCAGGTCAAGGGGCGCCTGGACATCAAGCCCTCGGCGCGCTCGGCCGAGGACCTGGAACTGCTCGTCGTGCAGCGGTTGCAGGCCGGGGTGTGGATCGACCTGGGCGGCACCGAAACCCCCTGCCAGCCGAACGGGAACTTCTCCGTCGACCTCAGCTTCGACGTCTCGGCCGAGCTCACGTTGCGGGTGTTCCACCCGGACTCCTCGCTGTACGCCGAGTCGTATTCGGACGTGTTCGCCTTCGTCGTCCTCTGATCGGTCCGGCCAGGGGCGCCCACCTCGCGGTGGGCGCCCCTTCGCATGGGTTCACCGACCGCGTGGGGTGGACATCCTCAAGCTGACGGTCGGAGCCCGTACCCTGCCCCGCATGGGGATCGAGGCCAACAGCGGGTTGCGGAGACTGGGCTCGATCAGCGGGGTGAACTGCTGGATCGCCGTCAGTCGCACGCCGTGGAACCTGCCCATCGAGGCCATCGTGCTCTCGGTGGGCAGGGGCCTGGGTGATCTCGGCGCCGCCGTGGCCAACCAGTACCGGGGCGTGGACTGGGGCAGGGTGGACTACGGCCAGATCCGGCCCGATGCACCCGAGTTGCTCCCGCTGCCCGAGGTGCCGGGGCGCAGCCTGGACCTGGCGGTGCTGGCCTCGACCAAGCCCAGTCCCGGCCTGGATCCCGATGCCAGCTCGATCCAGACAGCGGCGCGGGCCAGTGTCCTCGCGGCGAGCCGGTCCCGGTCGATCGGGATCTCGTTGCTGGCGGCTGGGGCGCTGGGCTTCCCGGTGACCGAGTCGGCGCTGGCCGTGGTGACCGGGGCCGTGGACGCCCTGCACAGCGCCGAGCACAATGCGCTGGGCGACCTGGTCTTCCTGTGCGGGGAAGCGGAGGCCTCCGAGGCGGTCCGCGCCGCGTGGCGGACCGTGCCTCCTCCGGAGCTGGCTGGTGGGATCAGCACCGACCTGGTGGACCCGAACCAAGCGCTGCCACTGTCGGAGGACCAGCTCGGAATCGCACCGTACGTGTCCATGCTCGCCTCAGTGATCACGGCGCGGGACACGCCGCTGCCGCTGTCCATCGGGGTGTTCGGCGACTGGGGCTCGGGCAAGAGCACCTTCATGGCCATGCTGCGCGGCCAGGTGGACGCGCTGGCCGGGACCGACCCGCGCCGCTGGTGCGGGCAGGTGGTGCAGATCGGCTTCAACGCCTGGCACTACACCGACAGCAACCTGTGGGCCAGTCTCGCCGATGAGATCTTCACCCGGCTGGCCGGTCCCGGGCAGAGCCCGCAGGACCGCGCCGAGCGGCTGCGCGTGGAGCTGGCCGCCCTGCTGGACGAACGCCGGAGGCTGACCGCCGCCACCGAGCAGGCCCGCGCCACCGTGGCACGGCTGCGGGCCGAGGTGGACACCAGCCGTTCCCGTTCGGTCCGGGAACTGCTCACGGCGCTGCGCCGCTCGAAGACCGTGCGGACCGAGGTGGACCAGGTGTGGCGCCAACTGGGCGTCAGCGGGGAGGTGGAACAGGCCAGGCTGCTCGCCGAGCAGCTGCGCGGCACGGTGGACGAGGCCGAGGCCCTGCGCCGCGTGCCGCGCACCCGCCAGGGCAAGCTCGTGCTCGCCGCCGCCGCGCTGGTGCTGGGCGGCGGCCTGATCGCCCCGCTGCTGGCCCCGGCGCTGGGGCCGTGGCTGGCGGGTCTGGGCCTGCTGGGGCTGGGCACCGGGGTCGGCGTGCTGGCCAACGCCCGCGCCGGGCTGCGCAAGTTGCTTGCCCTGTGCGAGGAACTGCGCGCTGACCTGGCCGAGTCCGCGCCCCTGCGCGAGGCCGAGGCCGAACAGCAGGTGGCACAGGCCCAGCTGGCCCAGGTACTGGAGCAGGTCGGGGAGCTGGGCAGGCAGCTTGCCCAGCTGGAACCAGGGCAGCGGGTGTACTCCTTCCTGGCGGAGCGGGCCGCCAGCCCCGACTACTCCGGCAAGCTGGGGCTGATCTCCACCATCCGCAAGGACTTCGGGCAGCTGGTGGAGCTGATGCGGCGCTGGCGCACGGAGCTGGACCCCGGGGTCAAGCCCATCGACCGCGTGGTGCTCTACATCGACGACCTGGACCGGTGCGGGCCCAAGCAGGTGGTGGAGGTCCTGCAAGCGGTGCACCTGCTGCTGGCCTTCGACCTGTTCGTGGTGGTGGTCGGGGTGAACCCGCGCTGGCTGCTGCACTCGCTGGGCAGGCACTACGAGGAGATCATCGCTGAGCACGGGATCAGTCCCGAGGACTACCTGGAGAAGATCCTCAACATCCCGTTCGTGCTGTCCCGGATGCCCCGGGGCGGCCTCGGGCAGCTGCTGCGCGCGCTGGCCCGCCCCGTCGACCCGGCGCCCGTGACGCGAACCCCGTTGCCGGCACAGCGGTCCAGCTCAGGGGTGATCGCCATCGAACCCGGCTCCGAGCTGGACACCGAGCAGCAGCGGCCCGCGCCCGCCCGGCACGCCCCACGCTCGCTGACCGAACCGGAACTGGACCTGCTGGCGGCGCTGGAGCCGCTGATCGCCACCCCGCGTGCGGCCAAACGACTGTTCAACCTGTACCGGATGATCCGTGCCACCCGGGACCTCTCCAGCAGTTCCCGGTTCCTGGGCGAGGACGAGTCGCCCGGGGAGTACCAGCCGGTGGCCCTGCTGCTGGGCCTGCTCACGGCCGACCCGCACCTGTTCGGACCCGTGGTCGAGGCGGCACCAGGTGAGCGGGCCGGGGGGCTGGCGCACCGGTCCCGTACCGAACTCTGGTCGCGGTTCGTCGCCGACATGGCACCCCGCGAGACCGAACTGGGCTGGGGCAACGGGATCCTGGGCCCGATCACTGAACGGGACCTGGGCCGGTGGCGGTGCCTGCACCAGGGCATCGCCAGCGCCTCGGAGTCCGCCGACGACCTGGAGCTGCGGTACTTCCAGGTCTGGGTGCCCCCGATCCGGCGCTTCTCCTACGCACTGGGCTCCTCGGCGGCCTGAGCTGCCCCTTCACACCGGTTCGCCAGCTGTTCGTCCCGCCTTCAACCCGAACGGCTGCCGGGGCGGCGCTCGCCCTGGTACACCTCACGGCCGGGAGTTCGCCTGCCGCTGGGAGGAATTCGATGCTGTTACGCAGATCCGCCGGTGTCGCCGCCGCCGCGGTCGTTGCCGGGGCACTGCTGGTACCGACCGGCGGGGCCGCGCTCGCGGTGTCGCCGGACGTGGTGATCAGCCAGGTCTACGGGGGTGGCGGCAACTCGGGTGCGCCGTACACCAACGACTTCGTGGAGCTGTACAACCGGGGCACCAGCAGCGTCTCGCTGGCGGGCTGGACGGTGCAGTACGCCTCGGCGGGCGGCTCGTCCTGGTCGCGGACCAACCTGACCGGCAGCATCGCGCCGGGCCGGTACTACCTGGTGCAGGAGGGTGCGGGCGCGGGCAGCGGCACGGCCCTGCCCACCCCGGACGCCACGGGCACGATCGCGATGAGCGCGACGGCGGCGAAGGTCGCGCTGGTGACCAACGGCACCGCGCTGACCTGCTCCACGGGCTGCGCCACGGCCGCTGGGGTGCGGGACTTCGTGGGCTACGGGTCCAGCGCCAGCTCCGCCGAGGGCTCGCCGACGGGGACGCTGTCCAACACCACCGCGGCCGTGCGCAACGGCGGCGGGGCCACCGACACCGACAACAACGCCGCCGACTTCTCGGTGACCGCGCCGACCCCGCGCAACTCCGCCTCCGGCGGGGGTGGCGGCGGCACGCGCATCCACGACATCCAGGGCGCCAGCCACCTCTCACCGCGCAACGGGCAGCAGGTCAGCGCGGTACCCGGCGTGGTGACGGCCACCAGCGGCACCGGGTTCTGGTTCCAGGACCCGCAGCCCGACAGCGACCCGGCCACCAGCGAGGGCCTGTTCGTCTACACCGCCAGCGCGCCCACCGTGGCCGTGGCCGACTCGGTCACCGTCAGCGGCACGGTCAGCGAGTACCGGCCGGGTGGCAGCGGGGGCAGCACCAACCTGACCACCACCGAGATCACCGCGCCGACGATCACCACCGTGGCGCACAACGTCGCACTGCCCGCGCCGACACTGGTCGGGTCCGGTGGCCGGGTGCCGCCCGCGACGGTCATTGAGGACGGCACCACCGGTGACGTGGAAACCAGCGGCACCTTCGACGTCACCGCGCACGGCATCGACTTCTGGGAGTCCCTGGAGGGCATGCGCGTCGAACTGGACAACGCGGCCGTGGTCGGCCCGCGCAGCAAGTACGGTGACATCCCGGCGGTCCCCGCGGGCAGCACCACCCGCACCGCCCGGGGCGGGATCGTGCTCCAGGCCAGCGACACCAACCCCGAGCGGGTGCTGGTGGCCAACGCGCTGGCGCAGACCCCGGTGGTCAACGTGGGCGACACGCTGACCGGTGCGACGGTGGGCGTGCTCGACTACTCGTTCGGCAACTACAAGCTGGAGGTCACCGCCAGCCCGACCGCGGCCAGCGGGGGCATCGCTCCGGAGGTCACCGCCGCGCCGGGTGCGGGGCAGCTGGCCACCGCCACGTTCAACGTGGAGAACCTCAACCCGACCAACCCGCAGTCCAAGTTCGACGGGCTGGCCGCGCAGATCGTGACGAACCTGCGCTCCCCCGATCTCGTCGCGCTGGAGGAGATCCAGGACAACAACGGGGCCACCGACGACGGCACGGTCGCCTGCGACCAGACGATGAGCAAGCTGATCAGCGCGATCAGCGCCGCGGGCGGCCCCGCCTACAGCTACCGGCAGATCAACCCGACCGACGACGCCGACGGCGGTGAGCCGGGCGGCAACATCCGGCAGGTCTTCCTGTTCCGCACCGACCGCGGGCTGGCGTTCGTGGACCGGGCCGGTGGCACCGCAACCACCGCCAACTCCGTGGTCAACACCGGCGGGGTGCCCTCGCTGCGCTACTCCCCCGGCCGCATCGACCCCGGCAACTCGGCCTGGAACTCCAGCCGCAAGCCGCTGGCCGGTGAGTTCACCTTCGGTGGCAGGACGGTCTTCGTGATCGCCAACCACTTCAACTCCAAGGGCGGGGACCAGCCGCTGTTCGGCCACTTCCAGCCGCCCAGCCGCCCCTCGGAGACCCAGCGGCACAACCAGGCCACCGCGGTGAAGTCCTTCGTGGACCAGATCCTGGCCGTGGACGCCAACGCGGGTGTGGTCGTGCTCGGCGACCTCAACGACTTCGACTACTCCCAGACCACCGACATCCTCACCGCGGGCGGCTCGCTCACCGACCTGCCGCGCACCCTGGGTGTCGCCGAGCGGTACACCTACGTCTACGAGGGCAACTCCCAGGTGCTCGACCACATCCTGCTCTCGCCCGGCCTGTCAGCCAAGGCGTACAGCTACGACGTGGTGCACGTGAACTCCGAGTTCGCCAACCAGCTCAGCGACCACGACCCGCAGATCGTCCGGATCCCGCTGCCCTGACCCACCACCCCATGTCATGAAAGTGCCGTTCCTCGCGTTCAGTGCAAGGAACGGCACTTTCATGACACCGCAAGCACCGGTGTGTCGCGGGGCAGCGAATTCGGCCCGAAGATCCCTCGGCCCGAAGATCCGTTGACTGTGCCGCAACGGCATGGTGTCTGCTGGAGGGTGGGGCTGTTCGCGTCGGGCGGCCCGGTGTTCGGGGGAGTGGCGGCCGTGGGGCGCAACACCGGTGGACCTCTCGTGTCCAGACCGGTTTCCGGCTGCTACCAGGGAGGATTGCACCCTTCTCGTGGATGTGAGCCAGCCTCGTCCGGGTACCGGGTGGCCGGGGGCGATCGCTGAGCGAGGAGGAAGGCATGGAGACGGGCCAGTGGCTCAAGCAGTACTCGGAGAAGCTGGAGGGGCTCAAGAAGGCCGCCGCCGAGGTGACGGACAACCTCGCGGCCTCGACCGTGACGACGAGTTCGCAGGACGGGGCGGTGACGGTCACGATCGGCCCGAACGGCAGCCTGCGTGACCTGCGGTTCGGCCCGCGCGCGAGCCAGCACAGCCACACCCAGTTGGCGGCGCTGGTGATGAAGACCGTGGCCCAGGGCCAGCGAGCGGCGGCCGAGAAGGTGGCGGAGGCCTTCGCACCGATCGGGGCCGGTACCAGTGCGATGGACGCGCTCACCCGGTTCATGCCCGCCGAGGTGACCGAGGACCGCCCGGGGCCCCCAGCCTACGACGCGCCAGCGGCCTACAACGCCCCCGCGCCGCCCCCTCCCCCGGCCGCCGCACCGCCGCCACCGCCACGGCCCGGCCCGGCGCCGGTCCCCGCGGCCCGGCCGCGACCCGCACGCCCGGCCCGCGACGAGGCCGAAGACTTCGATGAGAGGCCCTGGTGAGCATGCAAGCACTGGCCGACCAGAGCTCCGGCAGCCAGGTCAGCGGCAAGATCTACAGCAACCACGACTCGGCCGTCAGCCAGATCGAGAACTCCGTTGAGCAGCTCGGGCAGAGCCTCATCGGCCAGTCCCCCTCCGACGCGGTGTCCACCGCCATCTCCTTCGCGACCGACCCGGTCGGCACGGTCATCTCCTTCGGCCTGGACTTCCTGATGGGGGCGGTCCAGCTGGTCATGGAGCCCCTGCAACACCTGGACGTGGACTCGGGCGAGGTCGGGTCCTCCGCCGACGGCTTCCACCAGCACGCGCAGGCGCTCGGCCAGCTGGCCCAGGAGCACACCGAGGACGCGAACTCCCTGAGCGGGGACTGGGACGGCGAGGCCGCGTCGAGCTACTTCCAGGTGGCCAGCGACACCAGCGACCGGCTGTCCTCCATGGGCCGGGTGCTGACCGGGGCGGGTCAGGTGACCAAGGCCTCCGGCGGCCTGGTCAGCGGAGTCCGCAGCCTGGTGACCAAGCTGATCAGCGAACTGGTCGAGCGGCTGCTGCCCGGCGGGCTGTCCGCGCTGGCCTCCGCCCCGGAGACCTTCAGCTTCTCCATCGTCGTGTTCGTGGCCGAGGCGCTGGGCACGGCCATCCAGGTCGGTATGGAGATCGCCAGCAAGATCAGCGAGCTGGTGAACGCCATGAGCCAGATCGGCCAGTTCATGGACGACCTGGGCGACATGGTGGAGCAGCTGGCCGACAAGCTGTTCGGGGATGGCGACGGCGGGTCCGACTCCGACGAGCAGGGGCCCCGCGCCGAGGTCGACGGACCGCAGGACCGGCCCGAGGGCCCGATCGGCCGGGTCGGCGGGGTCATCGGGACCGAGGGTGGCATCGGCTGGCCCGAGGACGAGGACCTCGATGACGAGCTGGACGACTCCGGACCGGAGAGTCCGCGCCCGTTCAACGTGGGCCAGCCCGGACCGGAAAGCCCGCGGCCGTTCAACATGGACCAGCCCGCACCGGTCAGCCCACGGCCGTTCAACATGGACCACCCCGCGCCGGAAAGCCCGCGCCCGTTCAACACGGACCAACCCGCACCAATGAGCCCACGGCCGTTCGAGGCCGTCACTCGCCCGAGCACCGAGAGCCTCACGCCAGCACACGCCGGCAACTCGCCCGAGACGCCCCAGGCGCCCACTCACGCCGCGCCGAACATGCCCCCTGCGCCCTCGGCTCCCACCATGCCCTCGATCCCGTCGATGCCCACCATCCCGCCCCCGACCGGCGGCGCGGGCCCGAGCGCCACGGCTCCCGCCCACACCCCGCCCAGCGTGAGCGTCCCGCCGATCACCGCGCCCACCATGCCCAGTAGCAGCACCCCGGCCGCCACGCCACCCTCGATGCCCACGCCCCCGACGGCACCCGTGGCCCCCTCGGCCCCACCGCCGAGCACCGGCCCCGCCTCCTACACGCCGCCCAAGATCACGGCGCCGCCCATGCCGTCCCCGGTGAACAGCACCCCCAAGCCCGTGACCTCGCCGACGCCACCGCCCATTCCGCACCTGACGCCGCCGCGCACGGACCCGGCCACCAGCACCCCGACACCCAACAAGACCGAGCCCCGGATCCCGCCGAGCTCCGGCTCACCCAGGCAGCCCGACAGCCTCACCAACGAGACCCTGCACAAGGTGGAGCAGGCCGTGGACAAGGCCATCGAGTCCATGCCGGGCTTCACCGACGGCCCCAACTCCGAGGTGCTGCACAAGGTGGAGGAGGCGGTCAACCGCGCGATCGAGTCCACCCCCGGCTGGCAGCCCGACCCGGCCCCGCCCGCGCCCGCCTCGGTCCACCCTGGCCCTGGCGGCACCACCTCGCTGCCCCACGCCACACCCGGACCCGCCATGCACGGCGGTGGCCCGGCCATGCCGGGTGGTGGACCCGCCATGCACGGCGGTGGTCCGGCCATGCCGGGTGGCGGTCCGGCCATGCCCGGCGGTGGCGGTCCCGGCCAGTCCCCGTCCAGCCCGGGCACGGTCACCGGTGCGGCGCCCGAAGCCCCTGCGCCGCAGTCCGCGCCCGCGCCCGCACCCCAGCAGCACCCGACCGCCCCGCAGCAGGGCGGTGCGCCGATGGGTGGCATGGGTGGCATGCAGGGTGGCCGAGGTGGCGGGGGCGAGGACCAGACCCGCAAGTCCGCCGGGTACATCAAGGGGGACAACACCTTCTTCAAGCCGCAGGGCGAGGAACTGCCGCCCTCGGTCATCGGTGAGCGGCAACCCGGCCGGGCGCAGGACAGGAGCCAGTGATGCGACGCGGGGGTTTCTCCGTACACGCCCCGTCCCTGCACGAGCACGCGGGCAAGACGAGCAGGCGGGCCGAGCAGGTGTCCCAGGCGGGCAGCGGCGTGGGCAGCGCGGGCCTGTCCGGCACGGGGCTCGGCCAGGTCGGTGCCTCGACCGCGGGCGCGCACCAGCGGCTGGTCTCGCGGATGCAGTCCTCGCTGGGGCGCTCCGGCGAGCGGCTGCGCGGCCAGTCCGACCGGCTGCGCCAGAGCGCGGACAGGTTCACCGCGGCTGACGAGGAGCACGCGGGCCAGCTCCGCAGCATCCACACCCGGTCCGGCGGACTGCCCACTCTACCCGCGGGCAGCGGCGGGGGCGGACACCAGAGCACGAGCGCCGGTGGCCGCCCGATCCGGCCGCCCCGGCCGCACCAGACCGGCGCCGGGCGCCACCATCCCTATGCCCGTCCAGGTGGCGGTGGGTCCGGTCGGCCCGGCGGCCCCTCCGGTGGGTCCGGTCGACCCGGCGGCCCGTCCGGCGGGGCTGGGCGCCCACCGGCTCAACAGCCACCACCACCGCCGCCACCGCAGCAGCCACCACCGCCTCCGCCGCCCTTGCGGCCGGGGGACCCCGGCTGGCGCCCGTCCAACTTCAAGCCCGACATCCCCGGCGATGTCCACGAACACGTGGCCTACGGCGGCTGGAACGACAACACCGGCAAACCGACCGGTGGGCACATGCTGCACACCGATCTGCCGGGTCCGCACCCGAATCCCGCGGGCTACGCGGCCGGTTCCTCGGGCCACGGTTCGAGGCCGTCCGCGTACGGCACGCACAACATGCAACCCAACGGCGTCTACACCGCCGCCTACCCGGAAGTCAGGTTCGACGAGCAGTACGGCTCCGGCGGGTGGCACTCCAAGCAGTCGGACAACCACACGTACTTCCCGCAGGGGATCAGCTACCCGGGCAACCAGCAGATGGGCCACAACGCCTGGAACAGCCCCAACGCCCGGATCTGGGAGAACGGGGACGGATCGGGCGGTGGCTGGACGGGCCCGGCCACGATCCCGCCCGGGTACCCCGGCGCCGGTATGCCCATCAAGATCAACGGCAGGTACGACGGGGACGGGTACGTGACCACCTACCACCCCGCCCAGTACCAGTAGGAGGTGATCTGAGGCGATGTTCGACACCGGCGAGGAAATCAGCTTCGGCTACGACCAGTGGCACCGGCTGCGGATCACCATGGTGCCGGACTACCGGCCGCTCGCGGCCTGGCTGCACACCGACGTGCAGCCGAACCTGGCGGCGCTCGACCAGTTCTCGCGAGTGCTCCGGCAGGCCGCCAGCAACAGGGAGACCGTCAACGGCAACGGCTGCTGGATCGACTTCCAGCCCGCTGGGGTGCTCATCGGCAGCCTGTACGACCGGTGGCAGCCGCTGCCCGTGCCCGAGGCCCTGTTCTGGCCCGTGCTCTCCGGGCTGCGCGCCTTCCTGCTCAACTCCGCCGCCGACCCCGCGCTGGCCCGCCCGGACGGGTACCCGGCGGTGGGCCGGATGACCACGCACCGCACCCCGCCCACCGGCGGCCGTCCGGCGCTCGTGGACCGCACCCACTTCCCACCCGACTGGTCGGCACAGGAGGTGCAGGAGGCAGCCACCGGCGCGTGGCACAGCGCCGAGGCCCGCTACGACGAGCAGACCGGCGCCTGGTCCGGCCTGTGGCGTGACCTGGAACTGGCCGGGTACTACGACCCGGCCACCGGGGCCGTCCACACCTACTTCCCGGTCCTGGCCCCCTAACTCGGTGCCATGAAAGTGCCGTTCCTCGCAATGAGTGCGAGGAACGGCACTTTCATGGCGTCCGGGTCAGGACTGGTAGGCCTCCAGCGGGGGGCAGGAGCAGACCAGGTTGCGGTCGCCCTTGGCCCCGTCGATGCGGCGCACCGGCGGCCAGATCTTCGGCGCGCCGACCCCGGCCGGGAACACGGCCTCGTGCCGGGTGTAGGGGTGCTGCCACTCCTGCTCGGTCAGGCAGGCCGCGGTGTGCGGGGCGTTGCGCAGCGGGTTGTCCTCCACCGGCCACTCGCCCGAGCCGACCCGGTCGATCTCCCGCTTGATGGCGATCATGGCCTCGCAGAAGCGGTCCATCTCGGCCAGGTCCTCGCTCTCGGTGGGCTCCACCATGAGCGTGCCCGCCACCGGGAAGGACATGGTCGGCGCGTGCAGCCCGTAGTCGGCCAGCCGCTTGGCCACGTCGTCCACGGTGACGCCGGTGGCCTTGGTGATCGGCCGCAGGTCGAGGATGCACTCGTGGGCGACGAAACCGCCCTCGCCCACGTAGAGCACCGGGAAGTGCTCGTCCAGCCTGCGGGCGATGTAGTTGGCCGCGGCGACCGCGGTCAGCGTGGCCCGGCGCAGGCCCTCGGCGCCCATCATGCGCACGTAGGCCCAGGAGATCGGCAGGATCGAGGCGCTGCCCCAGGGCGCACCGCTGATCGGGCCGACACCGGTGGCCGGGCCCGCGGTGGGCTGCAGCGGGTGGTTGGGCAGGAACGGCGCAAGGTGCGCGCGCACGCCGATCGGGCCGACGCCGGGGCCGCCGCCGCCATGCGGGATGCAGAAGGTCTTGTGCAGGTTCAGGTGTGAGACGTCCGAGCCGAACTTGCCGTACTGGGCAAGGCCGATCAGCGCGTTGAGGTTCGCACCGTCCACGTACACCTGGCCGCCCGCGTCGTGCACCAGCCCGCACACCTCGCGCACGGTGTCCTCGTACACCCCGTGCGTGGACGGGTAGGTGATCATGATCGCGGCCAGGTCGTCCCGGTGGGCGTCCACAGTGGACCGCAGGTGCTCCAGGTCGATGTTGCCCTTGTCGTCGCAGCGGACCACGATCACGCGCATGCCCGCCATGACGGCCGAGGCCGCGTTGGTGCCGTGCGCGCTGGCCGGGATCAGGCAGACGTCGCGCTCACCGTGGCCCTGCGAGCGGTGGTAGGCGCGGATCGCCAGCAGACCGGCGAACTCGCCCTGGCTGCCCGCGTTGGGCTGGATGCTCACCGCGTCGTAGCCGGTGATCTCGGCCAGCCAGTGCTCCAGGTCGGTGACGATGCTGAGCAGGCCCTCGGCGTCGGCGGCCGGGGCGAACGGGTGCAGCTGGGAGATCTCCGGCCAGGTGATGGACTCCATCTCCGTGGTGGCGTTGAGCTTCATGGTGCAGGAGCCCAGCGGGATCATGCTGCGGTCCAGCGCCACGTCCTTGTCCGACAGCGAGCGCAGGTAGCGCAGCAGCGCGGTCTCGGAGCGGTGCTGGTGGAACACCGGGTGGGTCAGGTACTCCGAGGTGCGGCGCAGCGCGACCGGCACGGCGTCGGCGGTGTCGTTGTCCAGGGCGTCCACGTCGGGCACCGTGACGCCGAACGCCTGCCACACCAGCGCGAGGTGCGCGCGGGTGGTCAGCTCGTCACAGGCCACGCCCACGTGGTCGGCATCCACCAGGCGCAGGTTCACGCCCAGCTCGCGGGCCCTGGCCACGACCTGCTCGGCGCCACCGGGCACCTCGGCCAGCACGGTGTCGAAGAACTCGCCGTGCACCACGGTCACGCCGCCCTCGGACAGCCCGGCCGCCAGCACGGTGGCCATGCGGTGCGCGCGCTCGGCGATGCCGCGCAGCCCCTCCGGCCCGTGGTAGACCGCGTACATGGAGGCGATCACCGCGAGCAGCACCTGGGCGGTGCAGATGTTGCTGGTGGCCTTCTCCCGGCGGATGTGCTGCTCGCGGGTCTGCAACGCGAGCCGGTAGGCGCGGTTGCCGTCGGCGTCCTCGCTCACCCCCACCAGGCGGCCCGGCAGCTGGCGCTCGAAGCCCTGGCGCACCGCCATGTACCCGGCGTGCGGGCCGCCGAAGCCCATCGGCACGCCGAAGCGCTGGCTGGTGCCGACCACCACGTCGGCGCCGATCTCACCGGGGGCGCGCAGCAGGGTCAGCGCGAGCAGGTCGGCGGCGACCACCGCGGCGGCACCGGCCTGGTGCACCTCGGCGATCAGCGCCTCCTGGTCGCGGACCACGCCGCTGGCGCCGGGGTAGGACAGCAGCACGCCGAAGAAGTCCCCGCCCAGCCCCAGGCCCTCGATGCCCTGGGACAGGTCGGCCACGACCACCTCGATGCCCAGCGGCTCGGCCCTGGTCTCGATCACCGCGATGGTCTGCGGCAGGGTGTCGGCGTCGACCACGAAGCGGCTGGACTTGGACCGGCCCGCGCGGCGCACCAGGGTCATCGCCTCGGCCGCTGCGGTGGACTCGTCGAGCATGGAGGCGTTGGCCACCGGCAGCCCGGTCAGGTCGGCGACCATCGTCTGGAAGTTGAGCAGCGCCTCGAGCCTGCCCTGGGAGATCTCCGGCTGGTACGGGGTGTAGGCGGTGTACCAGGCCGGGCTCTCCAGCACGTTGCGCAGGATGACCCCGGGCGTGACCGTGCCGTAGTAGCCCAGGCCGATCATCTGCACCAGCGGGTTGTTGCGGTCGGCCAGCGCGCGCAGCTCGGCCAGCGCCTCGGTCTCGGTGGCCGGCGCGGGCAGGTTCAGGGCCACGTCGCCGCCGCGGATGCCCGCGGGCACCGCGCGCTGGGCCAGTTCCTCCAGCGAGCCGACGCCGATCACGTCGAGGATCTTGGCCAGCTCTGCGGGGCGCGGTCCCACGTGTCGGTCGGCGAAGGGGGTGCCGTGCTCCAGCGCTGCGAGCGGGATGCGGTCCATCGTCATTCAGGGCCTCCGGGTACAGGGCACAGGCCGCACACGGGTGTGTGCTGCCGTTGCCCTCCCCCTCTGTCCCCGCCCGGCTACGGGCGCCTGAGAGCTTCACCCGCGAGCGGGCTTGCACCGTCGGCGGGGCCGGCACGAGGCCGACCCGCTTTCCAGAGGCGTCTCACCCGTGCGGTCCTGGCCGCCTGAGAGGTTCCGGGGAGGGGTTGCTCCTTCGGCGCCGAACCGGCTGGCTACCGGCCCGAACTCTCCCGCACGGGGTTTACGACTTGCGGGGCAAGCCTACCCCGCGAGTGTTACGACTAGCGAACACCGTGAGTCAGCCGGTGCGGCGGGCGCGCCTGCGGTGCGAGAGCTCGTCCTGGGACAGCGGCTCCAGCTCCTCGACGACCCCGTCGGCCCGTTCGGCCTGGAACTCGTGGATCGTGCCGCTGATCTCGCGCATGGCCCCGCTGACCGCGATGCCGAACACGCCCTGCCCGCCCTGGAGCAGGTCCACGACCTCTTCCGGGGACGTGCACTCGTACACGGTCGTACCATCGCTGAACAGCGTGATCCTGGCCAGGTCGCGCACTCCCCTGCGGCGCAGGTGGTCCACGGCGACCCGGATGTTCTGCAGGGAGACCCCGGTGTCCAGCAGCCGCTTGACCACCTTGAGCACCAACAGGTCCTTGAAGGAGTACAGCCGCTGGCTGCCCGAGCCGTGCGCGCTGCGCACGGTGGGCGCGACCAGGCCGGTGCGCGCCCAGTAGTCCAGCTGCCGGTAGGTGATACCGGCGATCTGGCAGGCCGCGGGGCCGCGGTAGCCGACCATCTCGTCGGGCAGCGAGGCGTCCGGGAACAGGGCACCCTGCTCGCCGGCTGCGGCCCTGCTGGGCCCCTCATTGTCGAGGCTCTGCTCGACCACGACTGCCTCCCCTCGCCCGGTCTGACGACCGGCGACGACACGGGACGCACTGGTGGCTGACCACGACGCGCGCCCGACTCCTCCCTGACGGTAAGTCGGGCCATGGGACGGGTCAACGCGACGCGCGGGAGGCCAAACCCTCAATGTCGACTTGATGGTGACGCTCCGCAGTGGAGCTTCCCCGAATCGATGAAGCGATCTACGGAGAGTGAGGAAAGAGTTTTCCCTGTCAACCAGTACCGGGAAAACTCTTTCCTCAAGATCACCGAGACGAGATCGACACGTGCCGGAAGCGCACCGAGAGGTTCGGGAAGCCGTCCCCGGGATTGTTCTGGTCGTCCTCACCGGCCGCGGCGATCTTGCGCAGCACGTCCATGCCCGCGGTGACCCGGCCGAACGGGGTGTAGGCCGGGGACAGCTTGGTGTCCTGCCAGACGAAGAAGAACTGGCTGCCGTTGGTGTTCGGGCCCGCGTTGGCCATGGCCACCGTGCCCGCCGGGTAGGTCGCCCCGGTCAGGTTCTCGTCGGGGAAGGAGTAGCCGGGGCCGCCGCTGCCGGTGCCGGTCGGGTCACCGCACTGCAACACGTAGATCCGCTGGGTGGTCAGCCGGTGGCAGTGCGTGCGGTCGAAGTAGGCGTGCTCGGCGAGGAAGCGGAAGGAGAAGGTCGTGCACGGGGCCTTGTCGGTGAGGGCCTGGAAGGCGATCTCGCCCTGGCTGGTGTGCAGTCTGGCCGTGTACGGCTTGGCGGCCTTGGCGGCGTCGAACACCGGGATGCCCTTGAACCGGTCGGCGGGCACCGCCTTGGTGTAGGTGCAGGCCGTGTCGGCGGCCGCGGCCGTGGCCGCCTGCCCCGACTGGACCGTGGCGGGTGCGGCGCTGGCGGACACGACTCCGGTCACGCTCAGTGCGATGGCGAGCGTGGCGATGGCGAGGACCCGGCTCCTGCGCATGGGTTGCTGACCTCTCGCTAGACGATGGCGGTCGGCCAGCCTAACCAGCACACCCCACCCCGACAGCCCCCAAAAGTCGGGAGCCCACCCACCCCGCCAGGAGCGCCAGCCTCGGGGGGCCCGCGTCTCCGCGCCGGTCTCTGGACCGCGGGCCCGAGATGATCACATCTGTCCAGTGATCATCTCGGGACAAGGGAAGAGACCGGTTACGAGCGGAGACGCCGCGATCCGGAGGATCGCCAAGAGCGCAGCGGGCACCGTCTCCGCGCCGGTCTCTGGACCGCCCCGAGTCAGGCCGACCGCGTCTGTCCAGCAGTCAAAAGAGACCGGTCACGAGCGAGGACACCCCGCTCCGCCAACCCCGGGGACCGCGTCTTCGCGCCGGTCTCTGGACCGCCGGCTCAGGATGATCACAATCTTTCCAGTGATCATCCTGAGACAAGGGAAGAGATCGGACCTAAGCGGAGACGCCGCGATCCGGAGGATCGCCAAGAGCGCAGCGGGTCACGTATCGGCGCCGCGGAAGTCCTCTGGGGAGATCGAGTCCAGGAACTCCCGGAACTTCTCGACCTCGTCCTCCTGCTCGTCCGGGATGATCAGCCCGGCCTCGGCGAGCACGGCCTCCTCGGCGTGCACCGGCACGCCCACGCGCAGTGCCAGCGCCACCGAGTCGCTGGGGCGCGCGGAGACGCGGATGTCGCCCTCGAAGACCAACTCGGCGAAGTAGGTGCCTTCCTGCAGGTCGGTGATGCGGACCTGCTGCAACTGCCTGCCCAGTGCGCCGATCACGTCCTTGAGCAGGTCGTGGGTGAGCGGTCGTGCGGGCCGCACACCCTGCAGTTCGATCGCGATCGCCGTGGCCTCGGCCTGACCGATCCAGATCGGCAGGTAGCGGTCGCCGTTGGCTTCACGCAGCAGCAGGATCGGGCTGTTCGCGGGCAGCTCCACCCGGACGCCGACAACGCGCATCTCACTCATCGGGTCTCGCCTCCCTCAGTGCACGACCGTGGCGTCCCCGTACTCACGAGGATCCCCCACCGTGTGATCCGACGCTACCCGCCATGCGGGCACGACGCTCGCCTGTAATACAGTTGCCAAGATCACCAGGTCACCCACCGACGGCCCCTCGCAGCCCGGTCTTGACCAGGAGTACGTGCAGTGCCACCGAGAGCGAGGCCAGCTCGCGCACGACCTCGTCGGCGCGCTGGCGGGCGTCGGGGTCACGCTGGCGGTAGAGCGGGGCGACGATCTGCTGGAGCAGACCGATCTCCCGGTCCGCCGAGGCGCGGAAGGCCCGCAGGTGACGGGGTTCAACACCGAAGCCGGTCAACGCGACGGCGGTGCGCACCAACTGCGCGGCGTCGGCGTCGTAGAACCCGGCGGCACCGGGCCGGACCAGGCCATAGGTTTCCAGCTCGGACAGCATGCGCGCGTCCACGCCGGTCTCGGCGAACAGCTCCTCACGGGTCATCCGCACCTCGTGGCCGCCTGCGAAGTCCTCGGGGATGGGCAGGCCGTCGCCCTCGCGCAGTGCCCGCAACGGCCGCGGCTGGGCTGAGCCGTCCGCTGCGTCCAACTGCTCCTTGATCACCTTCAGCGGGAGGTACTGGTCCCGCTGGGCCGCCAGCACGAACCTCAGCCGAGCGACGTCGGCCTCGGTGAACTGGCGGTAACCCGAGGGTGTCCTCGCCGGGCGGACCAAGCCTTCCGACTCCAAGAAACGGATCTTGGAGATGGTCACGTCGGGGAACTCGGGGCGGAGCTGCGTCAGCACCGCCCCGATGCTCAACCCATCGCGCTGTGGCCGCCCGGCCGAGGTCACTGCGCCCCCTGGCCCCCGGAACCCGGGCCGGTGAGGAACACCAGGCGGAACTTGCCGATCTGCACCTCGTCGCCGTTGGCCAGCACCGCGTGGTCCACCGGCTCCCGGTTGACGTAGGTGCCGTTCAGGCTGCCCACGTCGATCACCAGGAACTCGCCGCCCTCACGGCGGAACTCGGCGTGACGGCGGGAGACCGTGACGTCGTCGAGGAAGATGTCGCTGTCGGGGTGCCGACCCGCGCTGGTGGTGTCCTGGTCGAGCAGGAACCGGGAACCCGCGTTGGGGCCGCGCTTGACGACCAGCAGGGCCGACCCGGCAGGCAGTGCGTCGACACCGGCGACAGCCGGTTCCTGGACCGGGGCCTCGACGCCCTCGGCGTCGGCGAGGAAGTCGGCCCGGAAGATCGTGGTCCGCTCCGGGGACTGCTCCGGCGGAACACCGGGCCCGTCGTTCGTGCTCACCTGAGCTCGCCTCCTGCTGGTGGATCCTTCGGGACCGCTCAAACCTACCGTGCCGGACTGATCGCGCCGGGAGCGGCTCCCCATCCAGCCGAACAGCTTCTGAAAGATCGACATCAGCCCTGGTCCACCAGTTCCCTGTAGCCCGCACCGTCCAGCAGCTCGTCGAGCGCGCTCGCGTCGTCCAGCCGCAGCTCGACCATCCAGCCCGCGCCGTAGGCATCGGTGTTGATCAGTTCGGGGCTGCCGTCCAGCTCGTCGTTGCGCGCGGTGACCTCACCGGCCAGCGGCGCGAAGATGTCCGAGACGCTCTTGGTGGACTCCACCTCACCCAGGGTCTGGCCCGCGGTCACCCGCTCGCCGACCTCCGGTAGCTGGACGAACACCACGTCCCCGAGCTGGTTCTGGGCGTAGTCGGTGATGCCGATGCGCACCACTGACTCACCGACCAGGACCACCCACTCGTGCTCGGGGGTGTACTTCAGTTGCTCGGGAACCACCTAACGAGCCTTCCTTCTGCCTGCTGATCACCGGATTGGGCGAGCGTAGAGGACGAGAATCCCATCAGGTCCGCACGCACCGCCGCTCCACGGGCCCCACCGTACCGAGATCGTGATCTACCGGGCCAGGCTGAGGCCGCCCGTTGAGCAGTTCGAGCACCCATTGGAGTCGCGGACCCAGCGCGACAGGCCTCTGGGGCGCCGAACCGGACCACTTCCGCACCGCTCCGCCAACACCGTACAGTAAGTGTGATGCGCGCCACATCTCCAGGTGTTGATTCGACGAGCACGGCGGAATTCTCGCGGACAGATCAGGGCGGTCGACGACGGACTCCACCAACACCCGGCGAGGTGTTGTGCGAGTTGGCACGAAGTGGCCACGATTCGATTGCCGTGGGGCGACGGCCCGGCATCCCGGGTGAATGGCCAGCACACCAATGGCAGGCGAGAATTCCTCGCCGAACTCGACTCCAGCCAGGTGATCTCGGCATCTCAACGCCGCGACGCGCGCGGCCGGGCCAGCACCGGGACCGGGTCGGTGGCCGTGACGGTGACGGTGCGACCGGTGCGGTGCCGGAACCGCTGCGCGGAGTCCTCGGCCGCGGCGGGCAGGTCGGTGGCCAGCTCGACCAACCCCCGGACCAGTTCGTCCAGGGCGCGGCGCCCGCCCCAGCACCAGCCAGCTCACCAGTGCCACCAGCGCGGCGATGACCGCGGTGCCCCGAGGACGTACTGGAGGAACGCGGTGTCGGTCCGGTCCGCCTCGGTGCAGTCCTGCGCCACCATCGCCGCGCCGCCACCGGGCAGCGGCCTGGTCAGCAGGCCGTGCGGCTGACCGGCGATGAGCAGGGCCTCCTGCGGGTCGTGCACGCCCTGACCGGTGCGCGCCACCACCAGGTCGGTCGCGGCGGCGGGGTGGCTCCGGCGCGGAACAGGGTGATCACGGTGTCCGCGCGGTCGCTGAGGCCGCGGTCCAAACGGGATCGACCGGGCAACCCCGTGCGGCGGCTGCCAGTTGACCACCGTGGTCGCGGTGCCGTGGCAGGGTCGAAGAAGCAGGACATGGTGGGATCTCCTCGAACCGGGAATCCCGACGCCTTCGACACTGCCACGCGCACAATCCAGTACCTGAGCCGTGGACTGTCCCGCGACTCGCGATGAGGACGCGGCGGATCCTGGGAGGACCGCGCACGCGGTCACAACGGGGGCAACAGATCCGCGATGGTCGCCACGTCCTTGAGCAGCGCGTCCGACGGACTGCCGTGCACCGGCTCGGTCTCCGCGACAACCACGAGCCGCCCGTCGGAGCGGGACGCGTAGTGCATTCCCGTGAACTTGATGCCGCCCAGCGCCAGTGCCTCGGTGCCGAACGGGGTCACGTCACCGCTGCCGCCAACGTCCTCAATGGACTTGAACTCAGCGGCCGACGCGGTTGAGGGCATCGTGACCCACACGACCGATCCGAGGATGTCGTTGCCCTGACCGTCACTGACGAGGAAGAGCAACTGGTCGAGCTTGTCGCAGGGATGTCCCAGGAAGTACCGCTGGACCGCACCGGTGGACTGGACACCACAGCGGAGCTGATGGGTGACCTGCCTCTTGATCTCCTTGAGGCCAGCCCGTTCCCAGGCGGTGAGCCGGTCCCCGCGGCCCGCGGCGTCCCGGCTCTTCGCGGTGTTGCCCGAACCCGACCGCGCGCTCGCCCCGGCGTCCAGCGCGGACCCGATGGAGGCACTGGTCCCGGCGCCGCTCGCCGTGGCGACCAGTCCGGCCACCACAGCCGCCCCGACGACCGTCCCCGCCGTAGATCCCTTGACCCATCTTCCCTTCTCGTCCCTGGGTTGGTCCTGACCGCTGGGCACGTGCACTCCTCACGACGGCGGCGGTGAAGGCATCAGCATCGCCAGGGCCTCCGTCGACGTGCAGGACATTGGGCTCGGTCCACACGAATGTCGTAACACACCGTTGACCGCTGATTGCTTTGCGCAATAACAATGTCCCGGAGCGGGCTTGCTCCGTCCCGCTGACCCTTGGGCGGTACAGCAGGGCAGTGCGTGCCAGCTCGAAGGCGCCCGTTGCCGGGTGCGCCCAGTCCAATGGGCAGGGTCAGAGTGGCGCAGTCCAGGGCGGTGTTCTCCGCACACGGATGTCAGGCGAGCAGGCTCGGTGTCGGCGCGATGGTGTTGGCGAGCAAGGACTTCCCCTTCGTGGCGCGCTCCAGCCTGGCAGCGGAGAGCCCCCTGGGGTAGTTCCCTCGCCTCCCGGTCGCGCGCATCCTGTTCTGCGGTAAGGGCTTCCCGCCGAAAGGTTCTCCTCGCCCGAGGACCTGCCCGAAGAGGACTTCCGGCACAGGTGGCGCTGGCGTGGGCAGTGGCTCGAGGTCGGCACGCGGGGCCCGGACGAGAACCGTGGATCCGATCCGGGTTTCGTTTCGCGGATGGTGTGGCCGCTGGGCTGCCATGACGCGGGTTCGTTTGGCGTGCTGCCCGGAGCGCGCGGGGACGGCAGACTGTCATCTGACGGTAAAGGTCACTGGGCAACTCGCCCGGACCGCGTCGCCCCGCCCCCCGGGAGAGCAGACTCCGGACGGTTCCATGCCGCGGTCCGGAGTCTGCTCTGAGGCGGGCCAGGGTAGGTCGCGGAGCAGGGTCTGGTGGGGCGGTCGGCCGTAGGCTTCGCGGTAGTAGTGGGCGAAGCGGCCGGGGTGTGAAGAAGCCCCAGCGGGCGGCGACCTGGGTGACCGTGACCCCGGTGCCGGGATCGGTGGCCAGCAGCTCCTGGTGGGCCTGCCGCAGACGGGCCTGGCGGAGGTAGCCCATCGGACTGGTGTCGAGGTGACGTCGGAAGGCGTACTGCAGCGCACGGATGGTGACGTGGGCGGCCGCGGCGATGTCGGCGGCGCTGATGTCCAGGTGCGCGTGGTCTTCGATGAGGACGATGGCACACCGCAGGGTGCGCGGGTGGGCGTCGCGCCGGTCCTCGATCGTGGGCTCGGTGAGCGCGGTGTTCGGGAAGATCGCCAGCACTGTCGCGCTCAGCAGCCGCCCGGCCGCCCCGGCCACGAGCGGTTCCCGCATGGCGCCGTCCAGGTAGTCGATCATTCTTGTCAGCGGGCCCGCGGCGGCCGATGTGCTGGGGCGCGGCTCGGTGAACCGGAGCGGCGTGTCCTCACGGGCCTCGGCAGTGGTGGCGACCTGGCCCAGCAGGGTGTACCGCGCGGTCTGTGGTCGGAGGTCTGGAACAGCAAGTCCTGGGACGGCGCAGGCGAGGCAGCCACGGATCACTGCTCCTGGACGGTGCAGGACAGCGTGTGGCCGGGAGACCGGCCGTAGGTCGCGCGGTAGAGGGCGGAGAACCGGAAGAGCGTGCCGAACCCCCAACGACGCGCGATCATCGGGACGGTGTCGCCACTCGCGGGGTCGGCGGCGAGCAGGTCCTGGTGGGCGCGGTCCAGGCGCACCCTGCGCAGGTAACCCAGCGGGGTGGTGCTGTGGTGGGACCGGAAGGCGTACTGCAACGCTCTCGGGCTCACCCTCGCGGCGGCGGCGATACCGGACAGCGTGAGCGGCTGGTCGGCGTGGGCCTCGATGAACGCGACCGCCCGGCGCAGCGTGGCCGGGCCGACACCACCGGGCCCGGGCAGGTAGTCGGCGGTCATGGTGGAGTTGGGGAACGTGGCGAGCGCCAGACCGGCGAGCAGGTCCATCATCTGGGCGTGGACCAGCGGCTCGCGCAGCACGCTGTCCGGCTCGCACAGTTGCCTGCGGGCGAAGTCGCCCGCGGACCTCCAGTAGGCCTGCATCTGCGCGCTCACCGGGGCCATGGCCAGGAAGCGAACCTGGTCGTGGCCGAACCGCTCGGCCGCCACCCGCCGCACCGCGTCGGCGGGCAGTGCCATGACGTACTGGTCCAGGTCCCGCAGGGTGTAGGCAATCGCATCACGCGTCGGATGCGTGTAGGTGAGCCCGGTCTGGCCGCGCAGTTCCTCCCGCCGGGTGGTGCCGCTCCACCGGCCACTCCGCAGGAAACCGAACCACAGGTCCCGGAAGGGTTCGGTGTCCATCGACAGCAAGCCGCGGCACCGGACCTGGTCTATCCCCAGATCGCCAACCGCGTGACGGCTCACCCGCAAGGTGAAGCCACCTCTATTCGAGTGGTGGGTCCGGTTCTTCACGTACAGCTCGCCGATCTTCGCCTGCACGACCTCGGGATCCGAGGTCGCGAAGTCGAAGCGTTCGACCGCCAGCAGGGCACCGCGTTCGGGCACGACCGACTTCCCTCCACTACGACCGGATGATGCAGGGCACCGGTGCGCAATCCGGGTGAGGCGAGTGAAATCAGCACGGCGTGGAACCCGCGCCCCGGTGCGCCGCACAGTGTTCGCAGCCCGGTTGTACGACACCAGGGCCGAAATCCCCTAATCAGGAATCAGCTGCGGAGTCAGTTCGCGTTCCGAGAGCGCACACTCCGGAAAACCGTGTACCAATTCACCTGTTCGGACTCAGTAGTGCATACCACGAACGGACCCTGGCGGGCGACACCAAATCGACACTAGGCTGACCGGGACCGAAATTGAGGTAGCCTCATGAATCCCGTAGCGGACACTGCCCAGAATGTCATCCTGCCGAGCTCGGTCTTCGACGCGGGCACAACGCTGGAGAAGCTCCTCCAGACGGCTTTGCAGGTGGAGTTCTCGGCCATTCCGCCGTACCTGACGGCGATGTACTCGATCACGGACAAGACCTCCCGCGCCTACCAGCTGATCCGTAGCGTCGCCATGGAGGAGATGCTGCACCTGAACCTGGCGTGCAACCTGCTCAACGCCATCGGCGGCAAGCCCGAACTCGTCATCAGCGGAAAGTTCCCGCCGCGGTACCCCGCACATCTGTCGGACGAGGCCAGCGGCGGCGGGGTGTACCTCCAGCTGATGCCCGCCTCCCGGCAGCTGATCCGCGAGGTGTTCATGCGGATCGAACAGCCCGCGCAGCCCGACGCCCCCGCCCAGCCCGCGCAGTTCTCCACCATCGGCCAGCTCTACAAGGCGATCAAGGACAGGCTGGCGGACTACCAGGGTGGCTACGACACCAGCAGGCAGACCACGAGCTGGAACTTCGGCAACAACGGCGGAACCGTCATCGAGGTCCGCGACAAGAAGTCCGCGATGCAGGCGATCAATGAGATCGTCGAGCAGGGAGAGGGCGCGGACATGGCGCGGGAGCTGAATCCGGACGAATACCAGATCAGGCAACCATGGGGTCAGTACGAGTACTACGGTCCACGGGCCGACGGCACCTACGGCCCGGTGCTGGGCACCCCGCTGGAGATGTCGCACTACTTCAAGTTCAAGGCGATAGCCGACGGCACGACCCCGCTTCCCGAGACCTACCCGATGGCCCCCAACCCCTCGGTGGACAAGTTCGAGAACCAGCTTGCCGTCGAACTGGGCAACCTGTTCAACGCCAGCTACAGCATCATGGTCGACGAACTCCAGAAGGCGCTGCACGGTGACACCGAGGTCTTCTTCACACACGCGGTGCCGCTGATGCGCACGGCAATGCCCGTCCTGGCAACGCAACTGATGCAGACCCCCGTCGCCGCCAAGGGGTACACCAGTGTCGATCCCGCGGCTGGGCCCCCCTTCCGGTACGTGGCGGGCGTGACCGTCCAGGAGATCACCCGGGCAGTCGACCGGCTCGCCGAGGCCGTCACCGAGGGACGGCACCCCAGCGCTCCGAGCACGCTCGTGGCCGCGCTGTACAAGGTGCTCAGGAGCCTCTCGTGACCGGCGGCACGACCACACACCACGGGAGGTGACGACGATGTCCAGGTTCCAGGTCTTCCCGGCGATCGGCGTGGCCCGGGTCGGGAACGGCACCAGGGACTACTACCTCGCGCCCGAGACCCCCGGCGGCCTGCCCCTCCGAACGGACGGACTACCGTTCACGGTGGCCGACTTCCGGGACGAGGACCGCAAGCTGCGCAGGCAGGCGGCCAGGTTCCGGGTCCACCTCACCGGCGGCGACCTCCCGGTGAAACCCGGGGACACGGTGGACGGCAGGACCGTGCGGCACATCGAGTGGACCGTTCACCTGGCCAACAAGAAGGCGGTCTGGTACCGGTTCCAGCAGCTGGTCGGCGAGCGGGGCAAGCCACCGGACCGGCCACTGCGCAACCTCGGTGTCACCGGTGCGCAGGCGCGCAAGAAGCTGATCATCGATCCCGGTCCGCGCACGGTGCGCAGCACCGAGACCGGCACCGAGTCCAAGGAGTTCCACCGTTCCGGCGGCGGCACCTTCCCACCCGTCACCAAGCCGGACGAGATCAACACCCTCGGCGAGGTGATCGCCGACCGCAGCGGAACGCTGGTGGTGCTCGGCGGGCACGGTCACACCGGGTCCTGCTACCCCAAGCCCCGGCTCACCAGCGACACGAACAACGACGGCTGGTGGGACGACACCTCCGACGGTCCCGTCTCGGCCACGGTCGTCTTCACCGACGGCAGCCGCGTGGACGCGGGCACGGCGTGGGTACTGGTCGGGCCGCCCGCGTACGCACCGCAGATCCTCAACATGGTCAGCCTGTACGACACGATGTTCGACCTGCACGTGCGCCATGCCGGGCTGCGGCCGGCGATGTACCGCGATTCGCACTGGCAGTCCGACTACCGGCCCAGCTTCGACCTGGAGATCAGGCCCATCCTGGAGCGGGCGTCGAGTTACCGCTGGGTGGTGGCGATGCCGCCGAAGGTCCACACCTTCGACTTCAAGCGACTCGGGGACCCGCGCGCCGAGTACGACGAACTCCGCGGCTACTACTTCGAGGCGGTGCGGCCACCGGAGAAGACCAACTCCCTGAGTTCGCAGACCACGGGGTACCGGATGATGCCCTACCTGGCCGGGGACGACACGAGCAGCCAGGCGAGCTCGCGGTACCTGACGGTCACCGAGACCCAGTACTTCCTGCTGATGCAGTGGGCCAACGGGAACTTCCGGACCAGCGGCGTGAACGAGCGGTCCGAGGTGGAGACCGCGGCCGGGCACCAGCTGACGATCGCGGCACTGGAGAACTGCGTCGGCGGCTCGTTCTCCCCCGGGATCGAGATGGGTTGGCTGTGCCGCGACCGCGAGATCTACGCCGAACCGTTCCGCTTCAAGCCGGTCAGCCCGCTCCCGGCGCAGGCCGGTCAGCTCAGCCTCGAATCGGACCTGTCCGCGGGACTCGAACCGGGTGACGCCACCAAGCAGATGGCCGTGCCGTGGCAGGCGGACTTCAACGGCTGCGGGGGCGACGTGGCCCAGGACCACGTGCAGTGGTGGTGGCCAGCGCAGCGCCCGATCTTCGTCTACGCGAGGCACGCGGTCGACTCCGAGTGGAACCACGTGCCCTGGATCGGCACCGCTCGCGACCAGCGGGCCGACGACTACGTCGCCTTCGACGACAACTTCGACATGGTGACCCAGTGGAGTGAACTGGGGTTCGTCGTGCACAAGGCAACCCCGCGCCGCGGTGACCGCTCGCTCTCGGCCGGGCCCCAGGATCCCGACTACGTCGAGGTACAGAGGACCCTGCACCGTGACGGCTACCTCAGCGACTGACACCGAGGTGGCCGTCATCGGCGCGGGCCCGGCCGGTGCCGCCACCGCGCTGGTGCTGCGCCAGGCAGGCCGGGACGTGACCCTGGTGGCGCCGGACGGGGAACTGGACGGGCACCGCACAGTGGAGTCGGCGCCACCCGCGGTCCACCTCCTGCTCGACGAACTGGGGGCGCCGACAGCGGGGTACGCGGACTGCCTGGGCACGGCCTCGGCCTGGGGCGGACCCGAGCTGGCGTACCGGGACTACCTGGTCGACGGGCTCGGGAACGGCTGGCAGCTGGACCGGGCGCGCTTCGACCGGTCGATGCTGGACGCCGCGGGGCTGGCGGGCGCTAGGTTGCTCCGGACCCGGTCGCTCGGCGCGCTCCGGGCGGACGGCCGCTGGTCCTTCCCACACTCCGGTGGGCTGCTGACCGCGTCCTTCGCCGTCGACGCCACCGGGCGCAAGTCCACGTTCGGGGTTGGTCAGGGCGCGCGACGCCAGGTCGCCGACCGCCTGGTCGCGGTGGCCGCCGTGCACCCGCGCTCCGGCTACCTCGGCCACAGCGTGGTCGAGGCCGTGGCACACGGCTGGTGGTACGCCGCCGCGCTGCCCGACATGCGGCTGCAAGTCGTCCTGCTGTCAGACGGTGACCTCGTGCGGCGTGCGGGGTGGGCCGAACCGACCGCACTGGCCAGGGCGTTGCGGGACACCCACCACGTCGGCCGCCTCGTCGACACGATCGAACCACGGCCCGTCACGGTTCGTGCCGCGAACTCGCAGGTGCTGACCCCGTGCGTCGGTGACGGCTGGATCGCGGTCGGCGACGCGGCGATGGCCGCCGATCCCCTGTCCTCAGCCGGTGTCCTGGCAGCGCTGCGGTCGGGCATGACGGCCGGGCGGGCGATCGTGTCCGGCGAACTCGCCGACGCGGCCGCCCGCCAGGACCACGACCGGTGCAACCGCCAGCGGTTCGCGGCCTACCTCCGGCAGCGGCAGTACTACTACGGTCTGGAACAGCGCTGGGACACCTCCTTCTGGCTGCGTCGGCGTTCGGCGTGACGCCCCGCGCTGAGCCGGGTGGCGGCCAGGGTCAGCAGCACGCACCCGACGCCCATCACCAGCAACATGATCCGCGGGCTGCTGGTCTGCGCGATGGGCGCCAGCAGCGCGGTACCGGCGGGTATCAGGGCACGGTCGGTGTTGGCGATGCCCAGGATGCGGCCGCGGATCCCTTCGGGGAGCGCGAGTTGCAGTGCCGCGCGGTTCGCGGTGCGGTAGGTCTGGCCCACGATCCCCACGGCGACCATGGTCGCGACGGTCGCGGGCACCGCGGCCGTTTCCGGTGCCAGCAAGGCAGACAGCAGCAGACCCAGCAGCGCGCCGCCGAGGGCGACACCGGTGACCGCGGCGAGGCGGCCGGGTCTGCGCATGGGCCATCGGCTCAGGCTGACCGACGCGGCCAGGGCACCGGCCGCTCCGGAGGTGAGGAGCACACCGACGGTGGATGCGTCGCCATGGAGTAGGTCCGTGGCCAGCAGGGGCATCAACGAGGTGTAGGGGAAGGCGAACAGCATCGGGCCGACCGCCAACGCCAACTGGGCCCGCACCACCGGGTTGGCCCGGATGAAGTTCCACACCGAGACAGCTGCCCCTGCGGGCTTCGATGCCGCGGCCGTATGCGCCCCAACGGGGACAATGGTGAGACAGCACAAGGAGATCAGGCTGCACCCGGCGTTGAACCAGAAGACGGTGGTCAAGGGGCCGCAGGCCAGCAGCAGGGACCCGATCGCCGGACCCACCACCATCGCCAGGTTCAGGCAGGCGGAGTGCATGGCCACAACCGTCGCCAGCGGCCGGGTCCCCCGCAGCAACGGCAACATGGTCTGCCTGAGCACTGGTTCCGCACAGCCCGCCAGGGCACGGAACAGGACGGCCGCCAGAAGAATCCACAGTGGACCGTCATCGGCGACCGCGATGGCCACGCCCAGTGTGGCGGCGAACAACAGGATCCGGGTACCGGCGAGCAGCCGCCTGCGGTCGTAGCGGTCAGCCAGCCACCCGGCCGGAGCCGTGCAGAACACGATCGGGGCCAGGCGCAGCACGTTGACCAACCCGAGCAGCACCGGGGAGTTCGTGCGCTCCAACACGTACCAGTTCAGCGCGAGCAGGTCGGCGTTGTCGCCCACGCGTGAGGCCGCTGTCCCGGTCAGGAACACACCGAGCGCCGTGCGGGCGGTTCCCGTGGCCGTCACGGTTGGCTGTGGTGCAGCGGGTTGGATAGCCAGCAGTGCTGGGCTTCGCCCGCCCCGGCCAACCGCATTCTGGCCAGCGCCTTCTGCGGCAGCCTCGGCGCCAGCAAGGCGGTCAGGTCCTCACCTGCCCATGGCATTCCGGCGAGTACTCGCCGCATGGTCTGGCGCACGATGTCCCACAGCGGCCGGGCCGACGTGTCCGTGATGGTCACGAGCAGGTCGATCACGTCGGCGAGGTTGGCCTGGAGCACGGCGTGCGCGAGCTTGCCGTGGACCTCGCCCAGGTCCTCGGTGATGGTGACCGACCCCTCGTGCGGGATGAACACGACACCGGCTTGCCGCATCCGGCCGCGGTGCCCGCGCAGTCCAGCGAAGTCGCGCAACAGCAGTCGAACCGGCCGCCCGTGCCGCACCACCAGCAAGGTGTTCTGCAGATGGGCCTCAAGGGCGATGCCGTAGCGGGACAACAACGGAAGCGCGGCGCAGAGCAGCAAATCCGCGTAGGAGGTCAAGAACCGTTGTGCGGCAAGGCTGGGATCAGATGTCCGCTGGCAGCCCAGCAGGTCCGCGAGCAGGGGCTGCCCGCTGGACGGCGAAATCGCTCGAAGCGCACACGCGGAGAACGCCACCTCGCCGTCGGCGAGCAGGTCTGCGGGGTCCTCCCGGAGCAGGCAGGACAGCCCGCGCAGGCGAGCATCGGAGGCGAGGGACCCCTCCGGCGAGCGGAAGGCGGATCCGGCGATCTCGGGCACGCAGGCGACCCGATCGCGGGCAAGCGGCTCGTCCGCGACCAGGCGGGCGAGCAGGGCGCTCAGTCGCGGCCCGTTGCGGGTGCTGGCCGGGGAAATGGCCCGCCTGGTCGAGGTGATGAGCACGTCCAGCGAGGTCTTGACGGTCAGTCGACGACCGTGGCGGCCGGGCGCGGCCGTCACCAGGCTGCGCAGGGAAACCGTTGGCCGACAAGCCAATTGTGCCTCGCAGATCGGGACCACACACCCCAGCGCCACCTCGTCCGCGTAGTGCCTTGGCAGCGCGTTCCTGACCTGCCAGGGATGCGCCGGGACGAGGTGGTACCGCTCGGGGTCGTACCCGCGCCGCTGGAGCCCGTTCACCGCCTGCGCGAGGACTCCCGGGTAGTGGTCGCCGATCAGGTCACCGACCGAACGGCCCGATTCGTCGGGGGTGTTCAGCACCAGGTCGCGGCGAACGGCGACCAGTTGCACGCCAACGGTTTCCGCGTTCTCGGCCGCGTAGGCCGTGGAATCGTCCACATCGAACTCGCCGCGGCCCCGGCCGCACGGGTGCATCAGGTGTCCCTCGGCGCACAGCGCGTCCAGGTCTAGGATGGTGTCGCTGGCCGAGCGGCCCGTGGACAACGGCTCGAACCACGCGGCGCGGTGGCCGGTCACCTCGCGCCTGCGCGCCACGCTGGCCCGGGACAGGGCGAGGTTCCTCACGGAGTCCGCCAGGTCCTGGTGGATTCCGGTCGGGAAGGTGTCAGGCAGCGCGCCGACCAGTCCCCCGACGGTGTCGATCGTCCGGACCTCGGTGCCGTCATCGACCAGTACCGGCCCGGTCACCTCGTTGAACCCGAACGCCGCGTCCGCCTTGGCACCGGCCACCAGCACCCCGCCGCCCACGAGGCGCAGGCACAACACTGTGCTCGTCCGACCTTGAACCTGCTCGGCCACGGCGCGGAACAGCCGCAGCGGCATCCAGTCCGGCACCTGGGACGCCGAGCACCGCACCCGCTCCACCTCGCCGAGAACACCCTCGCGGATCAGCGCTCCGAGCGAGCGGTACACAGTGGACAGTTCAGCACCCGCCAACTCGTTCAGCCATCGCGGTGCGAGGTCCGGGTCGGTATCCAGCAGCCGCGCCAGCATCTCGCGTTGCGGCACGTCGGGTCCGGCGCATTCGATCAACGGACGTGCGTTGCGCAGCGGATTCGGCGCGTCCACGTAACGCTGGTCGGTCACCAGCGAAGCCAGCCGCATCGCCAGCATGGTCTTGTACCGCCACGGCAGGTTCAGCAGCGCGTCGACGTCCTGCTGTGCGTCGGCGCGTTCCTCGGTGGAGGCGGCCGAGGAGATCAACCGGTTGGCCGTCGTGACCACGCACTGCCGGACGCCCGCCCACAACTGGTCCTGGTCGCACTGCGCCGCGGTGGCGATGGCGGCGATCAGCTCGCCGAGGTGGTTTCCGAAGAGCGGGAAGAAGAGCTTGGCACGCAGGGACTCCGCGTCGGTTGCCCGCAGCGCCGAACCCGTTGCCAGTTCGACGGAGAACCCCCTGCGGGCCAGCCTGGGCAGCAACAGCCGCGCGCCACCGAGATCACGGACCATGATGCGCACAGGCCGCTTGCCGCGTAGAACGACAACGGTGTTCTGTGGATGAGGTTCCAGGGCGATCCCGTATCGCACCAGCAGGGTGAGCGCCGGCGGAACGCACAGTTCCACGTGTTGGCGCAGCCAGTCCTGGGCGACCTCGGCCAGGGTCACCGAACCGTCCGCGGTTTCGGCGTGCAACTCGGTGAGCAGGTCGGCGACCACGGAGTTGCCGGTCAGCGGGGAGGTCGCCAGCAGCGCGGCGACGGGCAGCGCCAACTCGTCAGGCTCCACTTGGGACTCCACGTCCTCGCGGAGCACCGAGCACAGCGAGCGTTGCCGGGCAAGAGCCTTCTCCCCGTCCAGGGACTCCCACTGCTGGCAGCGCCTTTCCGGTGGGACGTAGCCGATTCCGGCGAGTTCCTCGCACACCGTGAACTGCCTGCGGCCGTCCGCGGTCGTGCGCGAAAGATCCAGGTCGCCCGCGACGATGCGCCCCAGCAGGGCCGAAACCCTGGGTCCGTTGCGAAGCGCCGCCTGGGAAACCCCGCGCACCGCTCCGGTGATCTGGACCTCCAGCGCCGTCTTGACGTGCAGCCCAACTGGTTCGGCCGGTTCACGGACCGACAGGGTGCGCACCGACATGAGCGGTTCGGCCGGGATCGTGGTGGTCAGGATGCGCACGGTGCCGTCGGCCAGCGCATCGCTGTGCAACGTGGGCACCGCGTTGTCCCGCTGGTGCGGGTGGACCAGGACGAGCACGTAGCCGTTCGGGTCGAGGCCGAGTGCGAGCAGTTCGGCCTCAGCGGCCGCGACCGCGCTGGGGAAGGCAATGCGGAGAAGGGCACGAGCGCTGTCCAGACAGGCATCCGGGTGCACGTCCTCGCCCGTGACGGCGACCGCCGCGTGTCGTGCCACCGCGATGAGACCGACCCCGAAGGAGGGCGCGAACTCCGGTCCGTACCGAACACTGTCCACTGAGGACATGCCAATCCTGATCTTGGCGCCCGGGTGCAGCGGATGGCCGTCGACGACGAGTTGTTCGAAGCAGACCAGCAGTGAGCCGTGCCCGCCGTCCGCACGGAGCCCGGCGACCAGGCCGGAGAAGGGCGCGCCGCGGTCCACCTGTGGCGCAGACCGGCGCAGGCGGTCCGCACGACACCCCGCGGCCACCAAGGCCAGCGCCTGCCCAGTGACGCTGTTGCCCACTTCCTCCCGAATCCGTTGCCACCCAGTGGGATCACCCGTCCCCAGGCCGAGATCGGTGATCACGTCGAGCAGGTGGACCGGATCGGTGACCACCGACTCCGCGCCCGCCCCGTCGCGGACCAGCACCGGTCCGGTCAGCACCAACCGTCCCGTGCTGGTGGCCTGAGCTACTCGTAGGAGAATTCCGTGTTCTGCTGCCGTGTTCTGGTCGAGTAGGCGCTCCCGGAGCAGGGCTGACACCAGTCGGCACAGTATCGATTGCCTGGCATATCCGAGCGTTGCCCGGAATTTGTCGGCCAGTGCAGTTCCGTTCACCGTGTCGTAACGTTCCAGCTCGGCGACTACCCGCTTCTCGTGGGGGGCGAGTACTTGCGGCCCAGAAATCTGACGCTCTCTGGTCGACATGGCGCCAACCATAGGTAAGACAAGGGAAATCGAACAGGGCTGAGTAAGAGCGAGGACTGGCCGAACAGTGCCATGGCCACCCCGCGTCTCCCCCGAAACGCGCACAGGTGAGGAATCCGTCCATCACTTGATCTCGTGGCAGCGCGGCGAATCCGGGATTCCCGCCCTCACGCGGCGGTGACTCGTGCACCCCTCTCACCCAGCAACACCGCGGCCGCGGCGCCGACCTGTTCGCCGGGTATGAGGTAGTTGGCCGTGTGCCCGCCCGCGAAGCCGGCCAGTACCGGGATCGACGCAACCTGGAGTGCCCGCAGGCCCTCGTGCACCCGTCGTGCGCAGTCACCGTCGTCCTGGCTGACAACCGACAAGCGTGCACAGTTCGCGGTGGCACCGGTGAGCAGGTCCGAGCAGATCTCGCCCAGCCGCTCCACCCCAGCGCGGGTGAGGCAGATCAGGACCACCTCGTTCGCGGCTACGGCACTGTCCACCTCCGAGCCCAACCGCGGCAAGGCGGACAGCGCCCGCGAAGTGGGCAGCGGCGCGATCGTCAGCCCCGTCGTGCAGACCAGCGCCTGCACCCCGGTCCCGGACTCGTCGCTGAACTGGACCCCGTCGGTCACGGTCACCTCCGTTCCGCACTGCGCGCCGACCCGTCGCACCAGCATCGGTACCCGGTGGCGCCACCCCGCGGACACGGCTCTGCCCTGCACCACCTGGTTGCCCAACGCGGCGAGCAGGCTCAGCGCCGGATAGCTGACCCGGGTCAGCCGCCTGCCCGCGGGGAGCAGGCCCGGATCGCAGGTCAGCACACCGTTGACGTCCTTGACAATCTCCACGCGGGCGCCCAGCGCCGCCCCCACCGCGACGGCGGTCAGGTCGCTGCCGCCCCGGCCGAGCGTGATGATCTCGCCAGTGCCGTCCACGGCCTGGAAGCCCGCGACGACCGGGATGGTGCCCGCGGCGAGGATCGTCCGCAGCCGCTGCGCGGTGGCCGCACTGACGAACGGCTCACTCCGCCGATCGGCTGCGCACAGCACGGCCTTGACCGCGGCCAGCGCGACCGCCGGCATGCCGCTGGCGGTGAGCAGGTGGGCGGTGAGCGCCGTGGCGATCGCCTCGCCGCAGGACAGCATGAGGTCACGGGTGTGTCGCGTTGGCCGGACGCCGTTCGCCAGCAACAGGTCCAGCAGCGTATCGGTGGCGTAGGCGTCACCGCGGCGTCCCATGGCCGACACCACGACCACGGGTGACAGGCCACGGTGCACCGCCCTCGCCACGTCCTGGACCACCAGTGCGCGGCTGACCTCGTCGGCGAGCACCGTGCCGCCGAACTTCATCACCAAGGGCAGCACGGGCTTCACGGGGACCCCACGGGGCTGCTCTGTTCCACGGCCGCGATCAGGATGGCGCAGGCGGTCTCCACCACCTCGGCGGTGACGTTGAGCGGCGGCAGTATCCGGACGACGCAGTCCTCCCGGCCACCGAGCTCGACGATCAGCCCGTTGCGCAGCGCACGAGCCTGCACCCGTGCCGCCAGTGCGCCCGCCGGGCGGCCGTCGGCCGGGTCGGCGAGCTCGACACCCCACATCAGTCCGCGCCCGCGCACCTCGCGCACCCAGGGGTGCTCGCGCAGTCCCGCGAGCAGGTCGGCGATCTGCTCCCCGCGTTGCCGCACGTTGTCCAGTATCCGGTCGCGCCGGACGATGCCCACCGCCACGGTGCCCGCGGCGAACGCCAGCTGGTTGCCGCGAAAGGTCCCGGAGTGGGCGCCGGGCGCCCAGGTGTCCAGCCGCTGGTGGTACAGGATCAGCGACACCGGGGAGCCGATCCCGCTCAGCGCCTTGGACGCGACGATCACGTCGGGTTCGATGTCGTACTGCTCGAAGGCGAACCACGTGCCCGTGCGCCCGCACCCGGTCTGCACCTCGTCCACGATCAGCGGGATGCCCAGCTCGCTGGTCAGCGCGCGGACCCGCCGGACGAAGTCCCCGCGGGCGGGCACGACCCCGCCCTCGCCCTGGACCAGTTCCAGGATCACCGCGGCGGGTGAGGCGATGCCCGCGTTGCCGTCCCGCAGTGATCGTTCGAGGTAGCTGACGCAGTTGGTGGTGCAGGTGTCCCGGACCAGGTCCAGCGGGCACCGTCCGCAGTAGGAGTACGGGAAGAAGTGCACCCCGGGCAGTCCGTTGGCCACCGGGCGCTTCTGCGCGACCGACCCGGTCAGCGCCATCGCGGCGTGCGTGCTGCCGTGGAAGCTGCCCTGGAAGGCGAGCACGTCGCCCCGTCCGGTCGCGGTCTTGCAGAGCTTGACCGCGGCCTCGACCGCGTTGGCGCCGGTCGGTCCGCAGAAGTGCACCTTCATCCGGTCGCGCAGGCCCGGGGGCAGCATGGACAGCTGGGCCTCGCTGAAGGCGTCCTTGGCCGGAGTGGGGAAGTCCAGGCCGTGGGTGAGCCTGCCGAGCTGGTCGGTGACGGCCCGGACCAGCTCGGGGTGGTTGTGGCCCAGGGACAGCACGCCAGCGCCGGTGAGGAAGTCGATGAACACGTTGCCGTCGAGGTCGCGGACGAAGCTGCCCGCGGCCTCGGCGATCGCGATGGGCAGACGCCGCGGATAGGCCCGTGCGCTGGATTCCCATCGCTCCTGGCGGGCGAGCAACTCGGCCGAGCGGGGACCCGGCAGGTCGCAGGTGACGTGCGGGCCCTGTCGGGCCGCGGAGTGGTCGAGCAAGGTCATGAGAGCTCCCGGGGTCGGGCCAGTGGGGCGTGTGCGATGGCTGGTGCCGGAGGCGCACCGATCTGCCTGGCCGGGTTTCCCCGCCACCTGCTGCCAGCGGCGACCTCCTCCCCCTTCATGAGGAAGGAGTCGGCGTCGAGCACGGCGCCCTCCCCCATCCTCACCGCGTAGTGGACAAGGGCGTTGATGCCCACCGTGCAGTCCGCGCCGATCGTGATGTGGTCGGATTTGAAGACGCCGTCCTCCAGCGAGTGGCCCTGGATCGTGCTGCCCTCGTTGAGAGTGCATCCCCTGCCCAGGGTGACCAGGGACCGCTCGGATATGACGCAGCCGTTGTCGAGGACACGGCCGCCCGTCCGCACTCCCTGCAACCGCAGCACCACGTTCTTGAACGTCGTGCCGTTGAGCACCCGCTGGTACTGCAACGCGCTGAACTTCCAGAACCGTTCGTGCAGCCAGTAGTAGGGATCGTAAATCGAGCAGAACCGCGGTCGGAGCTTCCGAAAGGCCATGGCCGCGCGTTCCATGAAAACGAAGTACCCGATCGTGACCACCGGGGCGACCACGATGTACAGCGCGAAGGTGGTCGGCCCGAACTCCGGGTAGAGCTCACCGGCGATCATCACCAGCAGCAGCTGCACGAGGAAATGGACCCAGTGCGCGAACAGGTAGATGCCGATGGTGGCGGCGTTGTGCCGGTTCTTCGCGGCAAGGCGGCGTCGTCGCAGCGGGCCGCCGGCCAGCTCGGTGAACCGCGCGTCGCGGCGGACCGATCGCGGTATCTCGAAGCTGGGTGATCCCAGCAGCCCGACGCCCTCGCGGGCCGGACCGTCGACCGGGACCATGACCTTCGTCGCGAACAGGCAGTTGTCGCCGGTCGTGGCGCGCGCGGGGTAGACGACGTTGGTGCCCAGGAAGCTGCGCGCCCCGATCCTGGCCCGCGACAACCGGAAGGAGCTGCTCGAGTAGTCGGCGTTGATCACCGACAGGCCGTCGGAGACCATCGTGCCGGTGCCGACGGCGACGTGGAACGGCGTCTCGTGCTTGAGCGCCAGCCCGAAGTTCGACCCCGTCTGCTCCACCACGCCCAGGTCGTACCCGAGCCAGATCAGGTAGTGCACGATGTAGGAGCTGTCGCCGAACAGGTTCATGAACGCCTGGCTGTTGGTCAGGCGCGCGATGACGCGGTGCGCCCAGTAGTGGAACCCGTAGAGCGGGTAGACCACGTCCGGGCGGAGCACCAGGTTCAGCACCTTGGGAACCGTGCCCACGAGTACGAGGCCGAGGAGCAGTGCGCCGAGGAACACCACGCCGGACAGCACCACGGCATCCCGGTAGAGGACCCAGTTCGACAGCACCGCGGCCGGGGGGTCGGACAGCTCGGTGAAGGTCGGGAACCGCTGCACCAGCTTGACCACGAGCCCGACGCCCAACGGCAAGTACAGGCACAGCACGCCGCACAACTGCGCCAGGCAGAACGCGATCCGCCGCACCGAGCCGCAGCCGACGGGGCCGATCACCCGGTAGTCCACATCAGACGGTTGCGCGGGCGAGCCGTGCCAGCTCTGCCCGGCGGGCACGGTCTGGGCGGTCTGGAGCGAGGAGTTGTGCCCCAGCTGGGACCAGTCGCCGAGCGAGGTGCCCAGGTCGAGCACCGTGGCCTCGCCGACGAGCACGTGCCTGCCCAGGTGGACGGGCCCGGTGTGGATCAGCCCCGACCTCGCGCGGTAGCAGGTGAAGTAGGAGTCCTTGCGGATGACCGTGTTCGCCCCGATGGTGAGCAGGTCGGTACACACCGGCACGATCCTGGAGAAGATCACGACCCGTGGACCGATCGTGGCGCCCAGCGCCCTGAGGTAGAGCACGTACAGGGGGGACCCGGTGAACAGCACCAGTGGACTGGAGCGGATCAGCGCCTTGACCGCCCAGAAGCGCAAGTAGGCCAGGCTCCACACCTGGATCTGCTGCGGTTTCCAGCGGCCGATGAGCAACCATTTCGCGATGATCGGCACGGCGCACAGCCCGGTGAAACCGGCCACCCCGTACTCGACCGCGCGCAGGTAGGTGGCCAGCAGTCCGTCGCCCTGGGAGATCCAGGCGTACCCCCCGACGGCGAGCAGCGCGACACCGTAGGAGTAGGCGAGGAAGAACAGGAACTGCAACGCTCCACAAAGGACGTACCTCAGCGTGCTGACGGCCGGCTCGGTGGCCGCCTGGTCGCCGGGTTCCGGGGTGGCGGGCGTGCCGGGTGGCTGTGCGGCGGCCAGGCTCCGGATGGTCGGATGCAGGTAGACCTCCCGCATCGACACCGGCATGAGGTCCCGGTGCGCCCTTGTCCGCGCGCACAGCCGTGCCATCAGCAGCGAGTTGGCGCCGAGGTCGTCGAAGAAGTGGCTGTCCACCGACACCTGCTCGACGCGCAGGATCTGGGCGAGTTCCGCGGCGAGGTACCGCTCGGTGTCCGTGGCCGGGGCGACGAGGTGGTGCGGCGCGGCGCCGCCGCGTTCCCCGCTGGGCGCGGGCAGCCGCTTGCGGTCGGCCTTGCCGCTGGCGAGCACGGGAATGGCGTCGAGTTCCTCCAGATAGGTGGGCACCATGTAGCCGGGCAGGTGGTCGGCCAACCACTGGCGGACCAGCCCCGGGTCGACGCGGCCCCGGCTCCTGCTGGCGGTGTAGTAGGCGACCAGTTCCGGCATCCCCGGCTCGGGCTCGTACGTGCTGACCACCGCCTGCGCGATTCCCGGCGCCTGGGACAGCACCGACTCGATCTCGGTCAGCTCCACGCGAAAGCCCCGGATCTTCACCTGGGTGTCGAGTCGGCCGTGGTACTCCACCTCACCTTGGTCGTTGACCCGCCCCAGGTCACCGGTGCGGTAGATCCGTCCCGAGGGGTTGTTCCCGATGCCGAGGAAGTCCGGCACGAACGCCCGGTCGGTGAGGTCCTCGCGGTTGACGTAGCCCTCGGCAAGGCCCGGCCCGGCGATGCCGATCTCGCCCAGTTCGCCGCGGGCCAGCGCCCGGTCCTCGACCGGGTCGAGTACCACCACGGAGTAGGTGGGCAGCGGGACACCGATGGTCACCGGCCGGTTGGGGTGCAACGTGGTCCAGGTCGCGGTGACCGTGGCCTCGGTGGGACCGTAGACGTTGAGGAACCGGCGACCGGGCAGGTGCCAGCGGTTGACCAGGTCCTGTGGGCAGGCCTCGCCGGAGACCAGCAGGAACCGCAGGTCCGGGAGGTCCTCCTCCAGCGTGGCCAGCAGTGTCGGCACGCAGCACAGCGCCGTGACGCCCCTGGCGGTCAGGAACTGGTGTAGTTCGGCGCCGATCAGCGGGCCGCCACCGGGTTTGGGGACCAGGGTCGCGCCGGTCACCAACGGCACCCAGATCTCCTCCACGGAGAAGTCGAAGGCGATGGTCATGCCCTGGTAGACGCGATCCTGTGGGCGCAGCCCGTAGACCTCCGCTGCGACGCGCACGAAGTTGCAGATGCTGGCGTGCTGGATCGCCACGCCCTTGGGGCGGCCGGTGGACCCGGAGGTGTAGACGATGTAGCACAGCTCGTCGACCGGTTCGCCGCGTTCGGACTCGGTGAGGCAGCTGTCGTCCTGCTCGTCCACGAGCCGCTGCGCCTGGTCGAGGCTGACCACCGTGCGGGTTTCGGCGCGCTCGGGCAGGTCCGCCGAGCAGAGCACCATCCGCACGCCGGCGTCCCGCAGGATGTAGGACAGCCGGTCGGGTGGGAAGCCCGGGTCGAGCGGCACGTAGGCGGCGTTGATCTTGAGCACCGCCAGCATGCCGAGGTAGCAGTGCACCGGCTGGTCGAACAGCAGGCCGATCCGGTCCCCCGGCCGGGCACCGAGGGCGAGCAGGTGCCGGGCGAGTTGGTTGGCGCGCCGGTCCAGTTGGTCGTAGGTGAGCGCCTGGCCCTCGGCGTCCACGGCCAGGCGGTCGTGGTGGCCGCTGGCGCGCAGCACCCGGCAGCGCTGCTCGAACAGGTGGTGCAGTCGTTCACCGCTTCGCCAGCGCGGTCCGCGCTCGCTTGCCGCGCCCACCAGGACCAGCTCCGCGAGCCGAGTGGTCGATTCGATCCCGGTCACCAATCCTCCTTCTGCACAAGCCGCAACTGAATCCGCAGTCATGCCGGACAGACAGCCCACTGGTCGGCGCACGCGAAACGATCAGAATCAACATCCGACTCGGCGGCTTTAAATTTTCATTACCAATTCGCGCCGTATCCGAAAGTAGTAACAATTCACGCGCCAGCGGCGTGACCGCCGCGCACGCCCATTTCCCGCTCGTTCAGTGCTCCAGTTCGCCCCGGATGAACCGTTCCACGGCCTGGTGTGCCTCGGCGTCGGAGTACTGCTCGGGTGGGGACTTCATGAAGTAGGAGGACGCGGACAGGATCGGGCCACCAATACCCCGGTCGAGTGCGATCCTCGCGGCGCGGATCGCGTCGATGATGATGCCCGCGGAGTTGGGGGAGTCCCAGACCTCCAGCTTGTACTCCAGGTTCAGCGGCACGTCCCCGAACGCGCGGCCCTCCAACCGGACATAGGCCCACTTGCGGTCATCCAGCCACGCCACATAGTCCGACGGGCCGATGTGCACGTTGCGGGCACCCAGGTCCCGGTCCACCTGGGAGGTCACCGACTGGGTCTTGGAGATCTTCTTGGACTCCAACCGGTCGCGCTCGAGCATGTTCTTGAAGTCCATGTTGCCGCCCACGTTGAGCTGCATGGTGCGGTCCAGCAGCACCCCGCGGTCCTCGAACAGCTTGGCCAGCACCCGGTGGGTGATCGTGGCACCGACCTGGGACTTGATGTCATCCCCCACGATGGGCACCCCGGCCTGCGTGAACTTGGCCGCCCATGCGGGGTCGGAGGCGATGAACACCGGCAGGGCGTTGACGAAGGCCACCTTGGCCTCCAGGGCGCACTGGGCGTAGAACCGGTCAGCGTCCTCCGAGCCCACCGGCAGGTAGGACACCAGCACCTCGGCGCCGGTCTCGCGCAGTACCCGCACCACCTCGACCGGGTCCTCGTCGGACTCCTCGATCGTCTCGCGGTAGTAGCGGCCCAGCCCGTCCAGGGTGTGCCCGCGCCGCACCGGCACGCCCAGCGGGGGCACGTCGGCGATGGTCACGGTGTTGTTCTCGCTGGCCACGATCGCCTCGGACAGGTCCCGGCCGACCTTCTTGGCGTCCACGTCGAACGCGGCGACGAACTCGATGTCCCGCACGTGGTAGTCACCGAACTGGACGTGCATCAGCCCGGGCACCCTGCTACCGGGCTCGGCGTCACGGTAGTAGTGCACGCCCTGCACCAGGGACGCCGCACAGTTGCCCACGCCGACAACAGCCACCCGCACACCCCGACCGCGCCCGTGTACTTCTGGTTCTGTTCGTTGGTTTGTCATGTGGTCCGCACCCTGCCTTCCCGGTGAGCACTGGCGTGATCACCCAGATCCAGCTCGACCGGTTCGGTCGCGTAGCGGTTCTGCTCGGCGAGCAGCCGCGCGAACACGCCTGCCCGCGCCTTGAGTTGCCGGTAGGTCCCCCGTTCGACGATCCGGCCGCCGTCCAGCACGGCGATCTCGTCCACGTGGCCGAGCATGGCCAGCCGGTGCGAGATCATGATCACCGTGCGGCCCTCGGTGAGCCGTTCGATCGCGCGCATCACCTCGACCTCCGCCTCGACGTCCAGGCTCGCGGTCGGCTCGTCGAGCACGAGGATGGGCGCGTCGCGCAGGATGGCCCGCGCGATCGCGATCCGTTGTCGCTGCCCGCAGGAGAAGTTGCCGCCGTGTTCGTGCACGGGAGCGGCGTAGCCGCCGGGCAGTTCCATGATCATGTCGTGCAGGCACGCCTGGCGTGCCGCGGCGACCACTTCCTCTTCAGTGGCCCCGGGTCTGCCCAGCAGCAGGTTCTCCCGGACGCTGCCCTCGAACAGCACCGAGTCCTGTAGGACCATGCCGATGTTGCCGCGCAGGAACTCCAGCGGGTGCTCACGGGTGTCCACGCCGTCGACGGTGATCGAGCCCTGCCACGGCTCGTGCAGGCGCGCCAACAGCTTGACCATTGTGGACTTGCCGCCCCCGGACAGGCCGACCAGCGCCAGCCGGGTACCGACCGGTACCTCCAGGTCCACCCCGCGCAGCACCGGTTCGCCTGGCTGGTAACCGAAGACCACGCCCGCGAAGGCCACCTCGCCCCGCGCCCGGCCCGGCAGGACGCGAGCGGGCCCGCCCGGCAGCTGGTCCTCCCTGGGCTGGTCGAGCACTTCCTGGACCCGCTCCACCGCCGCGGCGGCGGCCGACACCTGCAACATGAGCTTGGACAGGTCGCGCATGGGTTGGTAGAGCAGCTTGGAGTAGGCCAGGAACACCGTCAGCGTCCCCACGGTCAGGCTGCCCGCCGGGATCGTGACCAGCCACAGCGTGAAGTCGTGCCCGGCGGCGACCCACGCGCCGACCACGACGATCACCGTGTTGCTCACCGTCAGCAGGAGGATGACCAGTGGGCTGAACTCCGCCTGCCGCCGGCCCGCCCGCAGCGCGGGCCGGCGCTGCGCCTCGGCGCGCTCGGCGAACACGCGCCCGGCCCACCGCTCCAGGGTGAACACCTTGACCTCGGCGATGGCGCCGATCATCGAGGCGGCCACCTCGGCGACCCGGCCCGCGGCCCGGGCGGCCTGTTTGGACGCTCGCTTGGTGTGGTGCGTGTAGCAGGCGACGATCACGAACAGCGGTGGCACCACGCACATCGACAGCACGGTGAACTGCCAGCTGATCGCCAGCATCACCACCAGGATGCCGACCAGGGTCAGCAGCCCGGACAACAGGTCCACCAGGCCGTCGGTGACCAGCTTGCCGATGTCGGAGATGTTGCCGCTCAACCGCTGCACGACCTCCCCCAGCCGCTGCCGGCCGTGCCAGGCCAGCGGGGTGCGCACCAGGTGGTCGAAGACGCGGGTGCGCAGTGCCGCCTCCAGGTCCTGGCCGACGAAGGCGGCCACCGACCGCCGGACGAACGCCACCAGTGCCTCGGCGGCCCCCAGGAGCAGCAACACCGTCGCGGAGGCAAGGATGACGGCGAACTGCGAGTGCCCCGGGGACACCGGCCGCGGCCCACCGGGCGCCAGGCCGTCCAGCGCGGTGAGCAGCGGGGCGAGCGGGGGCAGTCCAGGATCACGGTCGTTGATGATCTTGTCGAGTATCCACTTGAGCGGGAACGCGGCCAGCACGCTGCCCGCCACCCCCACGAAGGTCAGGCCGATCGCGGTCAGCACCAGCACCCGGCGCCCGCGCAGGCCGTGGAACAGGAACCCGATCATGCCGCACTCACCGCCCCGCTCTCGAAGCGCCGCAAGCAGTCCCATGCCACGGCCAGCGCGGCGTGCAGCGCCCGTGGCCGGGGGCTGGCGACGCGGCGGGAGTGCCGTGAGGCGATCTTGAGCAGTACGGCGGCCTCGTAGAGGTGGGCACGTCGGCGCACCTCGTCCACCTCCCCCTCGGCGAGACCGCCGGCGAGCAGGCCGTCGAGGTGCACCTCCAGGAACCGCTGCCGGGCGGCGTGGCACCACGCCCCGCTCTCCGCCTGCCGCAGCGCTCGGCCCCGTGGCCGCAGGTAGGCCAGGAAGTAGCCCTGGTCCAGCGCCGGGTCCCCCAGGCCGGTGCCATCGAAGTCGATCACCACCGGTCGAGTGGGTCCGCAGAAGACCACCTGGCTGGGCTTGAAAGCCCCGTGCACCGGGGTCCGCACAGTGCTCGGCGCGGACCGCAGCGCCTCGACCAGTGCGGAGGACAGCCGCGCCATCTCGCCCGCGAAGCCGGGGGCGTGTCCTGCCAGCGCCGCCGCCCACCCACGTGCGCGCCGGGCGTACGTGGCACCGCACGTCAGGTCGGCCAGGCCGTCGGCAGGGCAGTCCACGTGCAGCCGGGCCAGGGCCGTGGCGCAGGCAGCCACCGCCGCCACGGCCGTCTGGGGATCCTCGCTCGCCCAGTGCGGGCTCAGCAGCTTGTTGCCGTCGACCTGGCCTTGGCGGTCAGCGCCACCAGCGGCCTCGCTCAGCACCAGGTCGAGCTCGCGCACCACCGCCAGCGGCCGGGCCACGAAGGGCATGCCCGTACACCACAACGCCTCCGCGACCCGGTGCGCCACGAGCCCCACGCCGAGGTCCCGGTACACCTTGCCGTACACGACGAGCTCGCGCAGGTCGGCGCGATCCCTTGCGGCGGCGGTGATCTGGTAGCGGATGACGCACCGCGACCCCGGCTTGTACCGGATCGGGGTCGCTCGAACGGACACCACCCGCGCGGACGGATCGTCGAGGACGAGTCGGCACGCGTCGGCCAACCGAGTGCTCAACTGGTCGCCCGGTACGGGGCCGAGCGCGGCGGGCAGACCGGGCAGTCCCTCGTCACAAGGGAAGGACCGCACGGTAAGGCCGATCGAGGGCAGTTCCACCACGGTTGGCCGCACACCTCGCACCGCCAAGGACCCGACACCGGCCAGCAGATCGGTGACCCCCGGGTCGGCGGCGGCGTGCTCGGCGAGCGAGGCCAGGAGCACTGGCCGGGACGAGCCCGCGGCATAGCTGACCACAAGCCCCTGCCCTGGCTTGCGTCGTACGCGGGACACCCGTAGCCGCACATCCGGGTCGCTGACCAGCCTGCCGACCGCGCGGTGCAGGGCGGGCAGGACGGTCGGGGCGACTCGAGGCGGTACGACGGGCACTGTCCCCGCCCGCTGAGCACGCCGACTCGCGACCTCGTGGACCAGCGCCGCGAGGGCCTGCGCTGCTCCGGACACGCCACGGCATCCAGGAAAGGCATTGATGTCAACGACAATCGGCCCGCGAGCGGTGAGCAGCACGTCAACCCCGTGTACCAGCAAGGAGAAGGTCTCACCGACGCGGCGGGCCAGCGCCCGCAGGCCGGACTTGAACGCCTCGTCCCCCACCGGGTGCGTCGTTGCCGGGGCATCGGGGTCAAGTCGGCTCCGGCGCCGTGCCAGGAACACCTCCTCGCCGATCGCCCACAGCTTGTAGTCCCAGCCGTCGTTGGGGAGGAACTCCTGCACCACAACGGGTTCACCGGCCCACCGCGCTTCCAGCGAGCGCAGCTGGCGGAGGTCGTCCACCTTGGCCACCAGGTCAGCGCGGCGGCTGCGCGTGCTCTTGACCACGACCGGGAACGCATGACTGGACGCCTGGCGGACGAACTCGGAAAGCCGAGTGAAGGCGTGGGTGGGCGCGAACGGCAGACCCGCCGCGGTCGCGCGCCGGGCCATGCGAAGCCGGTGCTGGCAGTTGGCGGTGCCCACGGGGTCGTTGACGACCACGCCGCCGCTGCGGCGCAGCGAGTGGCCGAGGGCCACAGCTCGCGCCGAGCGCGACTTGAGCAGGTAGACGTCGGCGAACCGGACGGGGTCGGCGAACTCGTTGGCGTGGCTGGGATCCAGCACCTCCACGGTGTCCGTGGGCGCGAGGATCTCCGCGAAGGCAGTCAGCGTCGGGTGGTCCCTGGTGTCGCTCAGTACGCAGATGTGCATGTCAGCACCCGCTCTGGGCGTTCACCGGCCGCTGCGGGACAGGTGGCAGCTCGACACGCCGCTCGGCGGCCAGCCGCAGCACCCCCCGCGCCACCCGGCCCACCGCGTCCGGGACGCAGCGGAAACTCGGGAAGTCGTTGATGTCGACCACCATCCAGCCCTCCGGCCCCTCGACCAGGTCGACCCCGAACAGGTCGAGCCCGAACACCGCGCCCACCTCGGTGACCAGTTCGGCGACGTCGTCGGCCAGCGCGATCATCTGGTCCCGGACCGGGGCGTCGGGGTGCAGCGGAGAGCGTTGGGCAGTCGCGTACAGGGTTCCGCACGCCGCGTAGACCTTGATGTCCGTGCCCGGGTTGGTGATGTAGGGCTGGGCCAGCAGGAAACCCTCGCCGAGGACCTTTCCCCGCACCTTGGCCAGTTCCGCGCGGTCGCGCACCAGGTAGACCGAGCGGCAGGAGCTGCCGTTGGCGGGTTTGACCACCAGTGGGTAGTGCTCCAGCGGGACCTCGTAGAGCAGGTCGGGGGTGGACACGAAGTAGGTCAGCGGGAAGGGCAGGCCGTGGTGCCTGGCCACCGCCGCGGCCACCGCCTTGTCCCGCACCTTGCGGATCGCCGAGACCTTGTTGATCGTCGTCAGCCCGGCGACCGAGGCCGCCTCGAGCAGGCTCAGGCCGGGCCCGCCGGAGACCGTCTTGAGCACCCAGGCGTCGTGCTGGCTCTCCCACAGCAGTTCGGTGATCCTGGTGGCCGACCGTTCTGGTTCCAGGATGTCGACCTGGTGGCCCCAGTTGGCGATCTGTTTGGCCACGGCGATTGGCATGCTGTCGTTCCGATAGCAGTTCTCCACAATGAAGCACATCTTCAACTCGCACTCACCCCAACCCGGTTGCCTAGGTCGAACAGGCGATGAAGCCGCACCAGAAAGGGGTGGCCGCACGCGAATCCGCGCATCAGAGAAATGGCGATACAGGGCACCAATCGGTTTGACTCGTCATCTTCTACTGACTTTCCGATTTACACCGTCACGTCCCGGACCGCCACCGGCGAACCCATCGCCGGTAATGTTCTAGGTTACGCCCGGAAAACACGCGACAACCAGGAGGCCAACTGCCTGGCTGCAATGCGTGCGGGGCGCCGGAACAGCCCGGCGCCCCGCCTCACTGCCCGGTGGAACTCACGTCCTGGGCAGGTCCCCGTCCAGCAGCGCCTGCACCCGCTGGGTGAAGCCCCAGCCGGTCCCGGTGCGGGTGAACAGCCAGACCTGGTCGAACCGGTCGCCCGACCACCTCGTCGGCGGGGCGGGTGACACCGGTCCCAGCAGCTGGCCGATGAGCGGGATCTCCCCGTGCTCCCAGCAGATCAGTGTCGTGCCGGTCAGCCTGGCCACCTCGGCGACCAGTTCCGCCTCCTCCCCCTTGGTGTAAGTGGTGTTGACCCGGAGGCCGAGCCGGGCCGCCAGCGGGGACACCGTCTGCGCCATGCGGTGGCGCTTGCCGTCCGCGGTCGGGGCGGCCGCGTAGATCGCCGTCGGGGCGCGCAACCCGGCCCCCACACCGGTGAACAGGCCGACCAGTGCGCCCGCCCTGGACCACCCACGCGGGTTCAACGAGGAGCCGTCCTGCCTGCCGTCCGCGGTGACGCCGAAGGGCGGCCCGCTGTGCGCGGCTTTCTCACCGTGCCTGATCACCATGACGAGGTCCGCCTGGGCAGCGGCTTCGGCCGTGGCGGCGACAGGGAGAGCTGTAGCCAGGCCACCGGCCGCCAGCATCCGCATCGCGGCACGACGCGAGGCCCTCATCGGCCCGCGGTGGTGTCGACGAGCAGCGGTGACGGGAACGATTCGGCCACGTGCTCCCAGCCGACGAACTTGAAGTCCGTGTTGTTCCGTTTCCCGCCATTGGGTGCGGCGACCTCTGGCGTGTTGTCGCCGTCGTGCACGACGAGCAATCCCTTGGGGTATTTGTCACCGAGTGGCACACCGACGACCGCGGCACCATCGGAGTGCTCGGCCCCGTCGACGGTTTTTCCCGCGGCGACCCGGAACGAGCCAACGTAGGCATTTCCGGGCTCACGTCGGTAGACCGCGAACGTGCTGTCCCCCTGACTGGAACAGATCAGGTAGCCGGAACCGTCCCGCCCGTAGTACAGGGTGAGGCCTTCCACGTCAGCGGAGACGTGACGGCCACCGAAACCGGGATCGCGCGGATTGACGCACTTCCCGCTCTCCGGGTCGTAGGTCTGCGAGACCCCGAATTCCCGGACCTTGTCGACCAGGACCGGCGTGTCGTCCAGCCGGGCGGACATGCGCCAGATGCCCACGTCCTCCTGCCCGGCGTAGAGCACCCCAGTCTGCGCGTCCACGACCATGCCCTCGGCCTGGGGCCCCTCGTCCGGATCGGCGCAGGGCTGCCAGGTGGTGCCGTCGGGCAGCGTGAACCGCGCGGGCAGGTCCAGGGTGCGCACCACCTGGTAGCCGATCTTGTCCTGCTCGGCGACCAGTCGCAGCAGTGCGAGCCTGGTGCTGTGCCGCTGGGTCACCAGCACGTAGGCCGCGCCCTGCGCCCGGTCGTACCAGGCGGCCAGGCCGTAGGCGGTGTGCTGCCGGTCGACCTGGCCCTGATCAGCGGAGAAGACCAGCGGCACGTCCGGCGCGGTGAGGTCGGTCAGCGGCTTGCCGTCCTCGGACTTCCCGGCGATCCGGTAGATCCGGACCTGGTCCAGGCCCCGGTCGGAGACGATGGCGAGGTCCTGCTCCCCGGCACCGAGGGCGACTCCCTGGAGCACGTCGACGTTGTTGAACCGGCTCGGCTTGCGCGCCGAGGCGGGCGCGGCCGGGGTGGGGATGTGCTGCACGAGCTCGCCGGACAGCCGGTAGGCGTACAGGCCGCCCTGTTTCGCGGTACCGATCACGAGGCTGCGTTCGCCACGGTCCCGGTCCACCCAGATCCCGATGTCGTCCGCATCGGCGTACCCGCCCCTACGGTCGTTGAACAGGGCGGGGGTCTCGGCCTCGGCCGAAATGGAAGGAATCGCGGTCGGGTTGTCGTTCGGAGCGGCGATCGGGGGTGTCCCGATGCCCAGTAATGCCACGGTGAGCCAAGCGAGGGGTGTGTTTCGCATTGGTCCTCCTGTCGCAGTGCACCGCACTGGTGGCGCGGAGTTCGCACAGAGTGGAGGAGGTGGGCGAACACCGAGTGGTACCCAACCGAACGAGAAGCGACAAACAGAAAGCGCGCGAGCCTCACACACCCGTTGACAGTTCACACAACATTTCGCGCGAGTTCCAGCCCTCGGACGTTCCCACAGAATTAATCCACAGACAGTGGCGCACGACAGCGAATGCCGCTGCTCGAATCAGCACCCCACAGGAAGAAACCTATGTCCAATTCCGGCCGGTGTCCACACCCTGCCAGCCGGTGCACTCCCCCGGCGCCGGAACGAGGACCTCCGCCAGTCGGCGCTCCACTCGCTCGGCGATCTCGAGCAGATAGGGTCCGCGCACGGCGTGCACCCGGGCGTGCGGGGAATCCGGGCCGTGCCGCCGCAGCACCTCGGCCAGCCGCTCGCGGATCGCCAGGCGTTCCCCTTGGTGCCCAACGGTCTGGTCGGCACAGGTGAGCGCGTCGGCCACCGCGGAGGACTCCTGCGGGTAGGCGTTGAGCAGCTCCGACACGCCGAGTTCCCGTGCGATCAACCGGGCGCCCGAGTGGTGGGCGACCAGGGCGCTGATCCGCGGCGGCCAGCCTTGGCGATCGAGGTAGCGCGCCCCGTCCAGTGGGTGGAACCCGGTGAGCACCAACGGTTCGGCGTATCCGATGTCGTGCAGCCAGGCCGCGGCGACCAGGACGGCGCGCTCGGCGATCGGGACGGTGAGGGCGAGTTCCTCGGCGCGACCGGCCACGCCCGCGGTGTGCCGCCAGCGGCTGTCCATGCGCGCGAGCAGTCGGTGCGCGAGCTCACGGGCACGGTCGACGCCGTAGGGGAAGCTCGCTCCCGTGACCACCCGGCCAGGCTAACCTCGTGTGTCGTTGCGACACAGAGAACACCGTGGCAACAATCCGCCAACTTCCACAGCGTCGTGCGCGCTGACGCCATCTGGCGCGCTGTGGCCAGGTCGGAACGATGACCGGCCGGGAGGACCCGGCTAGCCTCGCCCGGTGATCAGATTCCCCGTCCTGGCATTGAAAATCGACGACACCACGGCCGTGTGGATCGCGGTGGGCACCTGGTTCGGGGTGCTGACCCTCGCCGCCGCGGCGGTCACCGGCTTCTGGTTCGTCCGCAGGCACGCGGCGCGCGCGGACGCGGACCGCAAGCAGGTCTCCGTGCTCCAGGGCCAGCTCGCGACCCAGCAGCAGACGTGCGAGCACCAGCTCAGGATGGTGCGGGAACAGTTGGCGGACCGCAAGAAGGCCACCGAAGGGGTGCTGGAGGTGTTGGTGGCTCACCGCGAGGAGCTGCGCGGGGCCGCCACCGAACGCAGGCGGCACGCCGCTGAGCAGCGCGTGGCGCAGGCGCGGCGGGTGTTCCTGTTCTGCGAGCGCCCATCCTCCGGGGCGAAGTCGGGTGTGGTCACCGTGTCGGTCTACAACGACAGCCAGGAACCGATCCGCGAGGTCCGGCTCCGCTGGCACAGCGGCACCGGGCCGTGGCTGGTCAGGGGCACCGACATCGACGAGGTCCGGCTGCTGTCGGCCGACGAGTCGTTCGAGCGCGCCCGCGCGTGGCCGGGCGGCGGCGAGGTGGCCGAGGCCGGGGCGGTGCTGGAGTTCACCGACGTGGCCGGGGTGCGCTGGCAGCGCCGCGAGCACGGTGCGCCGATCGAGGTCGCCGAGCGCGATGCGTGATCGGGCGTTCAGGTGTCGAGTTCCCGGCGGGTCAGGACGAAGTCGTTGCGCGCCAAGGTGTTCGAGAGATCAACCCCACCTCACCGACGGGTGCTGAGCACGTAGCGGACCGCGTCGGCGCGGGAGTGGAACCCGCCCTTCGCGAACAGGTTGTTGATGTGGGTCTTCACCGTCGCCTCGCTGATGACCAGTCGCGCGGCGATCTCCGGGTTGCGCAGCCCCTCGCCGATGAGGCCGAGGACCTCCTGCTCGCGCGCGGTCAGGCCGAACTGCTGCTCCTGCCCCGCCGCCGGTGCCGGCCGACGCGTGGCCAGGTGCAGCAGCCTGCGCTGCACCTGGGGGTCCAGCACCGCCTGCCCGTGGCTGGCGCTGCGCACCGCCTGGAGGATCGTCGCCCGGTCGGCCTCCTTGGTCAGGTACCCGCTCGCACCGGCCTGCAGGGCCGCGAGGATGGACTCGTCGTCCTCGAAGGTCGTCAGCACCAGGACCTGCACCCGCGGTGCGATGCCCCGGATGCGCTCGGTCGCCTCGACCCCGGTCAGCACCGGCATGTGCAGGTCCATCAGCACCACGTCGGGCCCGTGCTCGGCGACCGCGGCGACGGCCTGCTCACCGTTGGTCGCCGTGGCGACCACCTCGATGTCCTCGGCCAGCCCGAGCATCACCGCGAGCGCCTCGCGGACCGATGCCTGATCGTCGACGACAACCAGCTTGACACTCACGGGGTGGACCTCCAACTCGACATGCGGGACCACCGACAAGGCTATGGGTGGGGACGGGCGGCTGTCCTGGGGCCCACGCCGTATCCTCCGGGTGGAGACGGACTCCACCCGGAGGGTGCCGGGCAGAGGAATCCGGCCCTGTCCGGAGCACGCCCCGGGCGTGGACCCTTCGCCGTGTGTCCCAGTTGACGGCAACGCGCAAGGTCGCCATCGTCGGCGCGGGCGCGGTGGGCTCGACCATCGCCTACGCCTGCCAGATCCACGCCGTGGCGAGCACGATCGCGCTCTACGACATCGACTTCGCCAAGGTCAACGCCCAGGTGCTCGACCTGCGGCACGGCAGCATGTTCGCGCCGCCGGTGACGATCGTCGGCAGTGACCGGGTCGCGGTCTGCGCGGACGCGGACGTCGTGGTGATCACCGCGGGCGCCCGGCAGCGGCCGGGGCAGAGCCGCATGGCGCTGGCGGGCCGGAACGTGGCGCTGTGCCACGAGCTGGTGCCGCGCCTGCTGGAGGTGGCGCCGGAGGCGATCCTGCTGCCGGTCACCAACCCGGTGGACGTGATCACCACAGCGGTGCTCGAGGCCAGCGGGCTGCCCGCGCACCGGGTGATCGGCTCGGGCACCGTGCTGGACTCCTCGCGGCTGCGCGCACTGATCTCCGAGCGGGCCGGGGTCGGTGTGCCCAGCGTGCGCGCGTACATCGCCGGGGAGCACGGCGACAGCGCGGTGCCGCTGTGGTCGGGGGCGTACATCGGCTCGGTGCCGGTGTCGGACTGGGTGGCCGGGGGCGTGCGGGTCTTCACGGACCAGGTGCGCGGGGACATCGCGCGGGCGGTCACCGCCGCGGCGTACGAGGTGATCGCGGGCAAGGGCGCCACCAACTACGCCATCGGGCTGGCGATGGCGCACCTGCTGGAGGTCATCCTGCGCGACCAGCGCCTGATCCTGCCGGTGAGCAGCCTGGTCGAGGACTTCCACGGCATCACCGGGACCTGCATGTCGCTGCCCCGGCTGGTCGGCCGTGCCGGTGCGGGCGCGGTGGAACCGGTCGTGCCCGCACCGGAGGAGATCGAGCAGTTGCGCTGCTCGGCGGCGCAGATCACCAAGGCGTGCCGGGATCTGCGGCTGTGAGTCGGGGGCGGCACGGCACCCGGGCCGTTGGTCCCTGCGGGACAGGGAAGGGTGACCCTCGCGCCCCTGGTGCGCGAGGAGTGTCCTGAGCGTGGGGGCGCCGCGACCGGCACCCCGAGGATTCCGAGCCATCATCACGAATTCGAGACGTCAGGAGATCAGCGCAATGGCACAGCACCTCGTCCGGCCACACAGTCCCTTCGGCAGCTGGGATCCCCTCCACGAGTTGGAGGACCTCTACGGCCAACTGGGCCGGTGGATGGACTCCTTCACGGACCGGGGCGAGGACATCTCGCAGACCGCGTGGTCACCGCTGGCCGACGTGACCGAGACCGCCGAGGACTACCTGATCGAGATCGACCTGCCCGGGGTGCGGCGTGAGGACGTCACCATCGACCTGGCAGGCAGCGAACTGACCGTCAGCGGGATGCTCGAGCAGGCCGAGCGGCGCGGGGCACACCGGCGCCGGGCACGCCGCACCGGGCGGTTCCTCTACCGCGTGAGCCTGCCGCAGGACCTGGCCGCGGACAAGATCGACGCCAAGCTGCGGGACGGGGTGCTCACCATCCGGGTGCCCAAGAGCGAGGTCGCCAAGCCGCACCGCATCGCCATTTCCGCGAAGTGACCGCTGGGTCAGCCGAGCACTGGTGGAGGACGTTGTGGTGTCGTACCTGGTGCAGCTCAAGGAACTCCCGCCGAGTGTCGTGCTGCGCGTGCGCAGCAGCGTGCCCGCGGAACAGATCGGTGAGGCGGTCCGGACCGCGTTCGCCCAACTCACCTCCGCCGCCGTGCAGGCCGGGCTCGATCCGGTCGGTCCGACCGAGGTGACCTACCTGAGGCAGTTCCGCCCCGGTGAGGTGGCGGAGATCGAGGCGGACCTGCCGGTGAGCGCGGACCCCGTGCGCGCCGGGGTCGGTGGACTCGTGCGGCGGCCGGGACGCATCGTCGCGCACGTCTTCCACAAGGGGCCCTACGAGGACATCACGGGCGCCTACCAGGCCCTCATCGACTGGATACAGCGCACCGGGCACCGAACGGTGGGGCATCCCACCGAGGTCTACCTGGTGGGGCCGAACGAGGACCCGCTGCCGGAGAACTACCTCACCGAGGTGGTCATCCCCGTCGAGTGAGCGGGAAGCCGCCACCGGTGTGCCTGTCCGATCGTTCGGCGGACATCGGGTCGGACCCGTGGCAGCATGGGGCCGTGCGCGTTCCCAAGGGGTTGACCACAGCGGTCGCAGAAGCCTTTTCCGCAGTGCTGGCAAGGATTCCAGGCCCACCAGCGGCGGATTTGGGCCGACACCGGTTCGACGGCACGCACGATCAGCACCAGACGCTCGTGCAGGCGGCGCAGCGTTCACTGGGCCCGCTGCTGGCGACCCGGCTGCTCGGCGCACTGGAGCTGACCGTGGCGGAACTCCACATGGGAGCGCCTGGTGGACTCACCACCGGTCTCGTGCAGCGGACCTCGGGCATGTTCGCCTTCCTGTCCTCCGACCACGAGCCCGAGACGACCAAGGCCCTGTCCCTGCTGGAGATCACCCATCCCGGCGCGACCGACCTCGTGGTCGAGCTGACCCGGTGCCTGGCGCGCAAGGCGGGCATCCGGGAACTGCTCACCGTCGACCCGGAGGTCACGGGTGAGCAGGAGATCATGGCGCGACACGGCAGGGCCTACCTGGCGCTGGCGGTCACCACGGCCAGCGCGGTGTTGCGGGAACTGGACGTCGACTCCCCCGCGGTGATCGGGACGGCGCTCGGCGCGGCCGTGCTGGTGCTGCGCGAAACACCCGAACCGCCCGCCTACGCCGCGGCCATGCTCGACAAGCGCCGGGCGGAGTACCTCGTGCCGCGGATGTCCACCGTGCAGGCGGAGATCACCGACAGCCGCTACGCGTTGGCCGAACGCGGAGTTCTCCCGGAGGTGGACTTCACGGAGAACGGCCTCGTGGCGGCGATCCCCGGCGGGCTGGCGGTCCGCGTGGGCGCGGAAACGGGCCGGGTGCCGGTCGGACTGAGCGTCCTGGCCGAGCCGCCGTCCGAGGTCATGCTCGCGATCTGGGACGAGGTCGTGGAGGTCAGCTGGACGGCGGACACCGGGTTCGCCACGATCACCGGCGGCCGGCAGGAGGATTGCGCGCCACCGTGGCCGGGTGAGTACCGGGCCAGAGTGCACGCCCGAGGCCGCGACGGTGACGACGCGGAGCGGTACGAGGTGGTGGTGTGGTCGGCGCCCGCCGCGCCACCGATCGTGCACAAGCGCACGGACCGGCTCGGGCACCGGCTGCGAGGTGAGGCCGAACCGCCCGTCGTGCTCGCGCCCGAGGCCGAGTTCCGGTGGATCGAGCAGAGCCAACTGTCCGTGGCGGCCACCGTCACCGTGGTCGACGGGTTGACCCCGGAGGAGGTCGTGGCGGCCTTCGGCGCCGATCCCGAGGACCCGTTGTCCCTGTGGGAATGCCTGGAATCCGGGGACTGGACCCCGGTAGTCGCCGTGCAGGCCTGCGACGGGGTGGTCTTCGCGGTCGAGGTGAACGGGTTCCAGGGCTCGAACCACGAGGTGCTGCGAGAGCTGTCCCGCAACGGCAGGGCGGCCAGCATGTTCTGGAACGTCAACGCCCTCACCCAGTTGTCCTTCGCCCGCGGCGGCGAGGTGCTGTGGGCGGAGGAACTGCTCGGCGAGCTCCCGGCCAGCGAGGACCCCGAGGTCGCGCGGGCGCTGGCGGGGCTGGACTTCGAGGACCACCGCCACCTCGAAGCCAAGGGGGTGACGGCCGTTGCCCGGTTCACCGGACGCGGTCCGACCGAACGGGAGGTGGACCGCCTCCTGTACGAGGACGTGGGCTACCAGACCCCCTGACCGAGGTCCTCGGTTCACGAGGTGCTCGGCGAACCGGGCGTGAGGCTGAAGTAGCCCTGCTCCTCCTGAGCGAAGTGCAGGGCCAGCACGGCGCCGAGACCGTAGAGCGTCGCGCGCAGGTCGTCGACCTGGCTTGGTTCGAGGTGCCCGGCTGACAGGTGCCGGGCAAGCCTGCGCACGAGGCGCTCGATCTCGGCGTGCCCGCGGCTCATGGTCGTGGTGGTCTCGGCGGTGCCGAACAGTTCGCCCAGCGCGGGGTACAGCTCGTGCTCCTCGGCGCGTTCGTGTGGCAGCAAGTGGTCCACGAGCAACTGGTACGCCCGCCGGACCTGGACCTCGGCCTGCTCGGTGGGCCCGTCCGACAGCGAGTCGGCCGCACTGCGCACGGCCGAGAGCACCGGCATCAGCAGCCGGTGTTCCTCGGCGAAACGCCGCAGCAACTCCTGGTCGCGCTGACCGAGGCGCACGGCCTTGGCAGGCAGCACGGCACGCAGGCTGTTGAGGATCACGGCCACGTCGATGACCTCCTGCACGAGGGCACCGACAACCGGGGCCAGCACACCGAACGCGGCCAGCCCCATGGCGAGCACGGACAGCCCGAGCCCCGCGCCCGCGCTCTGCACCGCGATCCGGCGGGCCCGCGCAGCCGTCTCGACCGCCCCGGCCAGCGGATCGATCCGGTCGCTGAGCACCACGGCGTCAGCGGCCTGGGCCGCCGCGGTCGCGCCCCGTGCGCCCAGTGCCACACCGACATCGGCCGCGGCGAGCGCCGGTGCGTCGTTGAGGCCGTCGCCGACCACCACGGTCACGCCGCGGCGGCGTTCGGCCTCGACTCGACGCACCTTGCTCGCGGGCGTGCAGTCGGCCCGCACCTCGTCCAGACCGAGCAGACCGCCGACCTCGGCCGCGGCACCGGCGCGGTCGCCGGTCAGCAGCACGATGCGCCGCAGGCCCACCGCCCGCAGCCGGCGCAGCGTGCGGGCGGCGTCCGGCCTGATCTCGTCCCGGGCGAGCAGGGCCGCGACGGGCTCGCCGTCGACCGTGACCCAGATCGGTGTGGCGCCGTCGAGTTGGGCGCGCCGCAGTGCCGAGGCCGCCCACCCGGTCGCGGGCTCCTCGGTCCACGGTGGCTTGCCCACGGTGACAACCGCGCCGTCGACGATGCCGGTGACGCCCGTACCGGGTTCCTCGCGGACGTCGACGGCCGGTGTGCCGCCCAGTGACCGCGCGGCCCGCACGACCGCCCCCGCGAGGACGTGGGACGACAACAACTCCACGGAGCCCGCCATGCGCAGCACCACCTCGCGGTCCCAGCCCGGCGAGGTGAGGACCTCGGTCACCGAGGGCGCGCCCGCGGTGACGGTGCCGGTCTTGTCCAGCACCGCGATCTCGGCCCGGCCCAACGCCTCCAGCGCGCGGCCGTCACGCACCACCACGCCCTGCCTGCTGGCGCGGGACATGCCCGCGGTCACGGCGATCGGCACGGCCAGCAGCAGCGGGCAGGGCGTGGCGGTCACCAGCACGGCGACCGCGCGGACCGGATCACCGGTCACCAGCCACGCCAGCCCGGCGACCGCCACCGCGAACGGCAGGAAGGCGGCCGCGAACCGGTCGGCCAACCGCGCGACCGGCGCACCGCGTGCCGCTGCCGCACCCGCCAGCCGCACGACACCCGCGTAGGTGCTCTCGGCGGCGGGTCTGCTCGCGACAAGGTCCACGGCGCCACCGGCGTTGACCACACCGCTGCTGACCTGCTCGCCCGCCGCACGGTCCACGGGCAGCGGCTCACCGGTCAGCGCCGACTCGTCGAACGTGCCGGTCCCCACCAGGCAGCCGTCCACCGGCACGACCTCGCCGGGCAGCACGACCACCCGGTCACCGGCCGCCACGCGGTCCACGTCCACCGCAACCAGGTCCCCACCGACCCTGCGCCTGGTCCGCGCCGGTGACCGGTCCAGCAGCGCGGTCAGGTCGTGACCGGCGCGCCGCTCGGCACCGGACTCCAGGACCCGGCCGGTCGCGAGCATCACGCCGATCACCGCACCAGCGAGGTGTTCACCGACCAGCAGCGTGCCGCCCAGCGCCAGCACCGCGAGCACGTCCGCGCCCATGCGGCCCGCGCGCAGGTCCGCCGCCGCCCACCAGACGGCGGGCAGCAGGGCCGCCACCGCTCCGGCGGCCCACGCCACCTCGGCCGACGGGGACCCGGCAGCCCACAGGACGCCGCCGCCGACAGCCGCGGCGAGGGTCAGCGCCAGCAGCACCCAGGCGAGGCGTTCCGGTCGCATCCGGCCTCCGATCAGTACAGCGGCTCCGGGGCTGCCTGGACCACCACCGGGTTGGGACGCTCCTGCTGGACCGGCTTGCGGGCCGGGACGACCACGACGGGGCAGCGCGCGTGCCGCAGGCAGTACGCGCTCACCGATCCGAGCAGCTTCTCCGCCACCCACGAGTGGCCTTGCCGCCCGAGGACGAGCAGGTCGGCACCGGTCGACAGGTGCACCAGGGCGCGCGGCGGCCACTGGCCGACCATGTGCCGGTACACGGTCATGCCCTGTGCCTCGCCCGCGACACAGGCCATGGCCTGGTCCTGCTGGGCCTGCTGCGCCGTCAGCGCTTCCTCCGCCGCGTGGTAGGGCATGCCGACCACCGGTGGCGGGCCCTCGACCGGTGGCGGATCGGTGTGCCACGCCGTGACGACGTGCACCTCAGCGTCCCTGCGTCTGGCCTCCTCCAGTGCCCAGCGCAGGGCGTCCACGCTTGCCTGGGAGCCGTCCACGCCGACTACGACCTTTCCCTTGGCATCCATCACTGTTCCCCTTCCCGAATTCGGTCCCACAGTGGCCGCAACAGTGCCCCGCGCACAGCGGCGGCAGGCCCTGCCCAGTCGGGACCTTCGCCCCTCCGCAGGGGTTCACGCCGTTCGGCCGGACCGCGCCGGGGCTTTGTCCTCTGCTGGGCGGGCCCGCGGTCGAGTGCGATAAGTCGAGTGCGACAAGGCGCACGGGTCGAAGGAGGCTGCCATGAGCGGGTCGCCGATCGTTGACGGCGGCGGTGGCCGTGAGGTGGCTGCGGCAGCGGCACCAACCGGTCTGTCCAGCCAGGAGGCCGCACTGCGCCTGACCGCGCACGGGCCCAACCTGCTGCCTGCCCCGCCGCGTCCCGGCGCGTTCGCGGGTTTCCTCCAACAGCTGAGGGATCCGCTGGTTTACGTGCTGCTGGCGGCCGCGGCCGTCTCGGTGCTGCTGGGCCAGCCGGTCGACGCGTCGGTGATCCTCGGCGTCGTCCTGGTCAACGCCGTGATCGGGCAGGTGCAGCGAGCACGCGCCGAGCACGCGCTCGCGGCGTTGGTCCGCATGTGCCCGACGTGGGTCCGCGCCCTGCGCGACGGTGTCGTCACCCGCGTGCGGGCCGAGGACCTGGTCCCCGGCGACGCGGTGCTGCTGGCCCCCGGCGACCAGGTGCCCGCGGACTGCCGGGTCCTGACGGCCACCGGTCTGCTGGTCAACGAGTCCGCGTTGACCGGTGAGTCGGTGCCGGTCCTCAAGCAGCCGGGCGACCTGCCTCCCGGCACGCCGGTGGCCGACCGGACGGACATGGTGCACGCCGGAACGCTGGTGACCGGCGGGGACGGGACCGTGCTGGTCACCGCGACCGGTGGGGACACCGAGTTGGGCGCGATCAGCGACCTCGTGGCGGCGGCACGGCCACCGGTCACCCCGCTGACCCGTCAGCTGGCCCGGTTCAGCCGCCAGCTCGCCCTCGCCATCACGGTGCTGGCGGCGGTGACGTTCGTGGTCGGCCTGCTGCGCGGGCAGCCCGTCGGCGAGGTGTTCACCGCCGCCGTCGCGATGGCGGTCGGCGCGATCCCGGAGGGACTGCCCGCGGCGGTCACCATCGTGCTGGCCGTCGGCGTCGTGCGGATGGCGGGCCGCCACGCCATCGTGCGCCGCCTGCCCGCCGCCGAGACCCTGGGCAGCACAACGGTGATCTGCACCGACAAGACGGGAACCCTGACCGCCAACCGGATGACGGCGCGGACCGTCCTGGCGGAGGACGAGCACGAGTGCCTGCTGGCCGGTGTCCTGTGCAACGACGCCGCGATCGGCTCGGACGCGGAGGTGATCGGCGACCCGACCGAGGGCGCGCTGCTCGGTGCGGCGTCCTCGGCGGGGCTGTCCGTCGAGCGGGTGCGGGCGCGCTACCCGCGGCTGGCGAGCCTGCCCTTCGACGCAAGCGCCCAGCTCATGGTCACCGTGCACGACGGTCCGGCGGGACTCGTCGGCTACGTGAAGGGCGCGCCCGAGCGGGTGCTGCCGCTGTGCGACCGCGAGCTGGGACCGAACGAGGTCATCGGCCCGGTCCGAACCGCGGTCGCGTACACGCGGGCCGAGCAGGAGGCAGCCCGCGGTCTTCGCGTGTTGGCGCTGGCCAGGTTCACGCCGCAATCCGTCGAGGACCTCATACCGCACAACCTCGTGCTGGTGGGTTTCCAGGCCATGCTCGATCCCGCGCGGCCGGAGGCGATCGCAGCCGTGGCCGCGTGCCGGGAGGCGGGCGTCGAGGTCAAGATGATCACTGGCGACCACGCGGCGACGGCGCGGGCGGTGGCCACCGAGTTCGGGCTCCTCGGCCCGGAAGACACCGTGCTGTCCGGGCCTGAGGTCGGCCGCGCGGACGAGGAGGAGTTGCTGGCCGCGAAGGTGCTCGCGCGGGTGTCGCCGGAGCAGAAGCTGCGGCTGGTGGAACTGCTGCAACGGCGCGGGCACGTGGTGGCGATGACCGGGGACGGCGTGAACGACGCGCCCGCCCTGCGCCGCGCGGACATCGGGGTGGCGATGGGGCTGACCGGCACCGACGCCGCCAAGCTGGCCGCGGACGTGGTGCTGGCCGACGACAACTTCGCCAGCGTCGAGGCCGCGGTCGAGCAGGGCCGCGCCGTGTACGACAACCTGCGCAAGTTCATCGCCTGGACACTGCCGACCAACATCGCCGAGGGCGTGGTCCTGATGGTCGCCGTGCTCGCGGGCGTGACGCTGCCCCTGCTCCCCGTACAGGTGTTGTGGATCAACATGACCACTGCCGTGCTGCTCGGCCTGCCGCTGGCGTTCGAGTCCGTGGAACCGGGTGTGATGGCCCGGCCGCCGCGACCACCCGGCCGGTCGCTGCTGTCCGGCGATCTGGTCCGCCGGATCGTGCTGGTCGGCCTGCTGCTGGTCACGGCCTCGTTCGCGGCGTTCCAGTGGCAGCTGTGGACCGGAGCGAGCGCCGCAGCCGCGCGCACGACCGCGATGGCGGTGTTCGTGGTGGCTCAGATCGGCTACCTGCTCAGCTGCCGCAGCCTGGACCACCTGCGCGCGGTGGGCCGCAACTGGTGGCTGATCGGCGGTGTCGGCCTGATGGCGCTGCTCCAGGCCGCGATCACCTTCCTGCCGGTGGGCAACGAGCTGTTCCACACGGCGCCGCCGAGTACCGGTGCCTGGCTGGTGGTGGCGGTGATCGGCGCGGCGACGTACCTGGTCGCCCAGGCGGACAAGCTGCTGTGGGCGCCTCGTCGCTGACCGCCCAACCCCGGGACGCGGGCGGGATCCAGCTCAGGGCGCGGCAGACGAACCCGCTTTCGGCAGCGGCACCAGCAGCCGCACCGCACCCGCCGCGTGGCTGAGCCCACCCCCGGCCTCAGCCACCCGGCCCCGCAGCTCCGCCAGCCTGTCCTGGGTGGTGGCGGTCCCGTCGCAGGTCACCTCCAGCACGAGGTCGTCACCGAACTCGATGAGGACCTCGGCCTCGGTGGCCCGATCGCCGCGTAGCGTGTCGGCGAGCGCACCGCGCAGCACGGCCGAGATCAGCTCGGCGACATCACCGGGTACCTCGGTGTCCGCCGGTCCGCGCACGCGGGTGGTCAGTCTCAGGTCGGTGTGCGCGGTCATCTCGACCACCAGGCCGAGCAGGGTGCTCCGCAGGTCCCGGACACCGGCCGGCGGTGCCGGGTCCAGGTCGAAGATGGAGGTGCGAATGGTCATGATCACGTCGTCGAGCTCGCGGATGACCTCGGTCAGGCGGCGGCCCGTCGCACCGGTGACGGTCGGCACCAGGGACTGCAACCGCATACCGGCCGCGAACAGCCGTTGCAGCACGTGGCCGTGCAGTTGCCCACCGATCCGGTCGCGGTCGGCGACGAGGGCGAGTCGGCGTGCCCTGCTCTGCTTGACCGCCAGTTCCAGTGCGAGTGAGGCCTGGCTGCCGAAGGAGGCCAGCAGCGGCGGTTGTTCGTGCCGGAACGGCGGGCGTCCCTTGCCCCGCAACACGATCAGCACCCCGGTGATGTGCTCCCCCGACCGCATCCGCACGGCCATCGTGCGCTGGAAGTCGGTGAGCAGGCCGCCGAGAGCGCTGTCGGCCCGGTTGTGCGCCAGGTCCGTCTCGATCACCGGCACCCCGGTGGCGAGGACCTCCGCGATGAGCGCGTCCGCACTGGACAGACAGCGGCCACCCACGGCCCCGTCGATGTTCCCCGCCCAGGCCTGCACCACCAGCCGGTCCCGCTGCTCCGGCGGGGTCAGCAGCAGCAGTGCCGCGTCCGCACGGGCCAGGTCCACCGCGCGGCGGGCCACCAGGTTCAGCGCCTCGCCCTGCGCCACGCCGGACAGGAGTTCGGTGGCCAGGTCCGTGGTGGCCTCCAGCCAGCGCTGCCTGGACTGGGCCTGTTCGAACAGCCGGGAGTTGTCCACCGCGATCCCGGCCGCCGCGGCGAGGGCTTCCACGACCCGTTCGTCGGCGGCGGTGAACGCCCCGCCACCGCGCTTGTCGGTGAGGTAGAGGTTGCCGAACACCTCCCCGCTGATCCGCACCGGCACGCCCAGGAAGGTGCGCATCGGCGGGTGGTGCGGCGGGAACCCCGCCGAGGAGGGGTGCGTCGACAGCCCGGTGATCCGCAGCGGTCGCGGGTCGGCGATCAGCGTGCCCAGCAGTCCGTGGCCGGTGGGCAGCGGGCCCATCAGTGCGCGGGTCGGCGCCTCGATGCCCACGGTGACGAAGGTGCACAGCCTGCCGTCGGCGCCGAGCACACCCAGTGCCCCGTACTCGGCGTCGACCAGTTCGGTCGCGGCCACGACGATCCTGTGCAGGGTCGAGTCCAGTTCCAGTCCGCTGGAGACCGCCACCACGGCGTCCAGCAGGCCCTGCACCTGGCCCTTGGCCGTGTTCAGTTCGGCGACTTGCGTGGAGAGCTCGGTGAGCAGTTCGTTCAGCCGCAGGCCGGACAGGTCGATCGGGTGTCTGCCACTCGCCGAGTCGGGCATCGGCTGACCTCCGTACTCGTTCTGTCGCGCAAGACATGCGTAGTCACATCGGCAAGAGCACACAAGGAGCCAGTCCAGTGGCCCTTGGCGGCGGAGCCCATGGCCGGACGGGGTCGGAAGGCACTGCCGCGCTGGGCATCCCGGCACTGCCGGTGGTGGTCCGGCGGTTCCTAGCCTGGGTCCAGCAACAGCCAGGCGGGTCGGGCAGGAGGTGGGTCATGACGGTGCTGGTCGGTTACGCGAGCGAGGGAGGATCGACCGAGGAGATAGCCGAGCACATCGCGGCGGACGTGAGCGCGCAGGGGCACCAGGTGCTGCTCTGCTCTGCGGACCGGGCGCCGGATCCGGCGGGGTTCCAGGCGGTGGTGCTGGGCAGCGCGATCCACAACCAGGCGTGGCTGCCGGAGGCGATCAGCTTCCTGCGGGAGTATCGCGACGCCCTGGGCGCACGACCGGTGTGGCTGTTCGGGGTGGGCCTGCCGGGTGCGCTGCACGGCCGGATGCGGGCGCTGGCGTTGCGGGAGAAGCAGAAGGTGTTCGAGGGGCTGGCCAGCGCGGTGCACCCGGAGGACTGCGCCCTGTTCACCGGGGTGGTGCGGCCCGAGCAGATGCCGTGGTGGGGCAGGCTGGCCTTCCGCGCGGCGGGCGGGCACTTCGGTGACTTCCGGGACTGGGCGGAGATCGCGCGCTGGACCGACACGATCTGCGCACGACTCGCGCCGGTCGGGGGCTGACGGGCCGTTAGGGGACTTGGTCCCTGCCCGTGGAGTCCGCAGTCACTGCCAGGACCACCGTCGGACCGGGCACGGTGAAACGCATGGCGTACGAGAGCACATCCCAGTTCCCGACGCAGGTGCGGGAGACGCACTGCGCCACGGTGTTCTTCCTGGGCGACCGGGCGTACAAGATGAAAAAACCGGTGGCACTGGGCTTTCTCGACTTCAGCACGCCCGAGGCACGACGCGCGGTGTGCCACCGGGAAGTGGAGCTCAACCGACGCCTGGCGCCGGACGTGTACCTCGGAGTCGCGGAAGTGCTGGACACCGAGGGCACGCCGTGCGAGTGGCTGGTGGTGATGCGCCGCATGCCGGCCGAGCGCAGCCTTGCCGCGCTGGTCAGGTCGGGGGCGCAGGTGCGCGGGCAGCTGCGCGATCTCGCGCGTCAGCTGGCGGCGTTCCACGCCCGCGCCGAACGCGGCCCGCGGATCGAGGAGGCGGGGTCCGTGCGGGCGCTGCGCGAGCGGTGGGGTTCGACGCTGGCCGAGCTGCGGACCGCCACCGGCGAACCGCTGCGGGCCGAGGTGCTCGCGGAGATCACCACATTGGCGCAGCGGTACCTGGACGGCCGGGAACCGCTGTTCCGGGCACGGATCTCCGCCGGGGCCGTCTGCGACGGGCACGGGGACCTGCTGGCCGAGGACGTGTTCTGCCTGCCGGACGGTCCGAGAGCCCTGGACTGCCTGGAGTTCGACGACCGGCTGCGCTGGGTGGACGGCCTGGACGACGCGGCCTTCCTCGCCATGGACCTGGAGCGGCTGGACCGCCGCGACCTGGCCGCGTGGTTCCTGGCCCAGTACCAGGAATTCAGCGGCATGCCGTGCCCACCCTCGCTGACCGACCACTACATCGCCTACCGGGCCGTGGTGCGCGCCAAGGTGGCCTGCCTGCGCCACGCCCAGGGCGCCGCGGGGCAGGCCGAGCAGGCGCGGCTGCTGGCCGACATCGCGCGGCGGCACCTGCGGGCGGCCGCGCCCAGGCTGGTCCTCGTCGGCGGTCAGCCCGGCACCGGCAAGTCCACGCTGGGGGGCGCGCTGGCCGACCGGATCGGCGCGGTGCTGCTGCGCTCGGACCGGGTCCGCAAGGAGATCGCCGACCGCAACCCGTTGGCCCCCAGCGCATCGGGCTGGGAACAGGGCCTGTACTCCCCCGCGCACACCGCGCGGACGTACCAGGAGTTGCTGCGGCGTGCTCGACACCTGCTCGGCCACGGGGAGAGCGTTGTCCTCGACGCGAGCTGGCGCGACGCGGCCGAGCGCGAGCGGGCCGGTGAGCTCGCCCACGCGGTATCGGCCGCGCTCGTGGAGCTGGAGTGCCGCGTGCCGCGGGCACTCGCCGACGCGCGCATCCGCGCTCGCACCGCGGACCCCTCCGACGCGACCACCGGGATCGCCGGGGTGATGGCGGCGCACTTCCACCCCTGGCCGCGGGCCGGGGTCATCGACACCAGCGGCCCCGTTGCGGGTGCCGCCGAGCAGGCCGCCCTGGCCTGCGCCACTCCCTTCCACCACCTGGAGGCCCCATGCGCACCACCTTCCGCCATGAACTCGACCAGCTCCACGAGCAGCTGATCGGCATGCTGAACCTGGTCGAGGCGGCGATGGGCCGGGCGACGGCCGCGCTGCTGGACCCTGATCGCGCGCTGGCCGAGCAGGTGCTCGCCGAGGACGCCACGATCGACGCCCTGCGCGCGGAGATCGACGAACGGGTGCTCACGGTGCTGGCCACCCAGCAGCCGGTCGCCGCCGACCTGCGGGTGCTCGTCGCCGCGCTGCGCATGAGCGGGGACCTCGAACGCATGGGGGACCTCGCACGCCACGTGGCCGAGACGGCCCTGCTGCGCTACCCCGAGTCGGTCGTCCCGGCTGACCTGCGGTCGCTGGTGCGCCGGATGAGCGTGGTCGCCCAGCACCTGGTCAGCGAGGTGCGCGACTGCGTTGGCTACCCAGGAGGGCGCAGCGGCCAGCTGGCCGACCGCGACGACGACCGCATGGACGAGTTGCAGCGGCAGCTGTACGAAGCGGTGCTGTGCGGGGACCGCCGTGCGGAGAACACAATGGACGTCACACTGGTCGGTAGGTACTACGAGCGCTACGCCGACCACGCGGTCGCGGTGGCCAGGCAGGTCGACTTCCTGGCCGGAGTGGGCTCGTGAGCGGATCCGAGCGGAAGGAGCACGTGTGGTGCGGCACCAGAGCTGGCACGACCTGACACCTGGACAGCGGCGCGCGGTGATCGTGCTGGGCGCGGCGCAGTTCACCCTGGCCGGGGTCGCCTGGCTGGATCTGGCCATGCGACCGGCCTCGGAGGTCACCGGGCGCAAGGGCATGTGGGCCGCGGTGATCGCGGTGAACTTCCTGGGGCCGCTGGCGTACCTGCGCTGGGGCCGTCGGCGGTGATCAGGCTGCCGGGTGCAGCAGCACGTAGTCGCCGTCCCTGCGGTACAGCAGGCGGCCGCGCTGGCTGGTCCGCTCCCGGAAGAACAGGGAGGGCTCGCCGGTCAGCTCCAGCCGCTCGATCGCGCAAGCCTCGCTGAGCACGAGCGCGTCATCGGTGTTGGCCGCGAACCCGTAACCGTCCTCGGCGGTGCGCCACACGGCGCTGTCCCGGTCGGTCGAGGTGTCCAGGTAGAGCCCGAACCGCTGACCGGCCCGCACCAGTTCCAGGACGGCCTGCTCGGGCGAGGCACAGCCGGGCATGGTCGTGACGTGGCGGACCAGCACCCGGGACGGCACGGTCCTCGGCCCGACGCGGGCGCGCCGGTGGTGTGCGAGGTCGACCAGTTGCCTGCGCAGTGCGGTGCGGACCTGGTCCGCGGCCTGTCGCACCGTCGCACCCGTGGCGAAGGCGACGAGCTGGATGCCGCCGACCAGGAGCGTGGCGTGTCCGATGATCGCGGCCCTGGATCGAGCGCCGGGCTGGGAGAACCAGACGGTCCCGCAGTCGATGGGGCGGTGCGCGTAGCGGGCGAGTTCGGCGATCCTGCCGCGCACGTGCTCGGCGGTGTGCTCGTCTACCAGGCCGTTGGTCTGTACGGTGATCAGCGGCGCGGGTTGTGCTGCTCGCTGGGTTCGCATGGCAACTCCGTTCACGGTCATCAGCCTCGGGTGTGCGTGCTCGCACGGGAGTGGGTCAGCAGGCTGTCCACGTCCACCACTGCGTCCAGGGCGCGTGTCGCGGGATCACGCCCCCGTCGGTGGTCTTCACTGCCTGGACCTGGCTCTGTCGCACGGTTGTGCCCCTTCCAGCGGTGGTCGGTCCGGTCAGCGGTGGCGGTAGTGGTGCACGGCGTCCTGCCAGGCCGCCGCCCACTCGACCCGGCAGCGGGCGCGTTCACCGCGTTGCAGGGCGAGGAGTTCACCGGCGGCCACCGCGCACTGCGGCAGGGCCTGGGCCATCGAGCGCAGCCAGGACTCGGCGAGCACGGCGTCCTGGTGGTCACCGAGCACGTCCTGTAATCGCGCCAGCGCCCTGGCCAGTCGCGCGTTGTGCCGACCGTACGCGGCCTCGGCGGCGTAGCGGCACCGCTTGGTGCGGATCCGGATGCGGTGGAACTCCTGGTTGGCCGGTTCCGCGCTGGTGCCCCGGACCACCCGGGCGAGGCGTTTCCACTGACTGGCGACCAGCTCGTCCAGTTGGCCGGTGTGCTCGGTGAGACGCGGATTCTCCACCGAGTCGAGCAGGCGGTCGTACCGGGTGCCGCGCAGGGCGTCCAGCATCCGTTCGCGGGCACGGGCCCGGTGTGCGCACAGCTCGGTGAGCAGCAGTTCCACCGCCTCGGCGTCGCAGGCTGGCAGTGACCGGGCCTGCCGCCGAAGCCGCTGCACCAGCACGTCGTCGTCGCGGACGGGCCCCACCTGGGCACTGAGCCAGCCCAGTTCGGCCTGCACGTGCGCACGCCAGTCGGCCTCCAGCACGGGGGCGAAGGTCCGCAGATCCGACCGGTACCGCCTGGCCGCGACCCGGAACTGGTGCACGGCCTCGGGGTCCTCGCCCAGGCGCACACCGAGGTCGTGCCGGACCAGGGCTGCCGCCGACCTGGCGAAGGCCTGCTGGGCCGCCTCGCGCACGGTCGGGTGCTTGCCGCCCGACCGCGGTGCGGGCGGCTGTGGCGGTGCGGCGCCCAGCACGCGCACGAGCTTGGGCTGGGCAGAGCGCAGCAGGCAGCCGGCGTGCACCAACCGGTCGACGACCTCGCCCAGCAGGCGGTGCGCGACGGGCAGCTCGGTGAGCAGTTCCACTTCGACCTCGCGGAACGCGGCGACCGGGCGCCCACCGCGGGTGGCCGTGACGAGATCGTCGACGACCTCGACCAACGGGGTTTCGCCATTGCCGCGCAAGGGGATTCGGGTCCGCGCGGTGCGCAGCGCGGCGACCGGCGCCAGCGCGCGGCCGCGCAGGTGCGCACGCACCAGGTCGACGGCGGCCGCCGGGGGCTGTCCCGCGGCGCCGGGGAAGATCAGTTCCCTCCGCACGAGTTCGGCGCCGTCAACCGAGTCGGGCACCTTGAGCGTCCACCTGGGACCGCCGTCCCCGGTGCGGTGGCGCAGGGTGATCCCGGCGCGCAGCAGCAGGAGGTCGGCGCAGTCGTGGTAGGTGGCGTCCAGCACCCGCGTCTCGGCCTCGCCCGCACCGAACTCGGTCAGGTCCGGCAATTCGAACCGCTGCGGAGGTGAGAACTTCGCCTCGTGCTCGGTCCAGGAACGGTCCACATCGGATCCGGTCATGGACTCGATGCTGGTCCCGCCGCTGCCCCGCCTCCAGGGTCCGCAGATTCCGTCCGACGGGGTCTTTGGACACTCCTGGTGGACCGGGCCCGCCCTCTAGTCTCTCCGCATGACGGACGTGGCCGGTGAGGTGATCGACCTGCTGGGACGCCTGCGCGGCAGCGTGGTCGACTCGGGGACGTTGGCGCGACCGCGCCACCCGACCCGTACCTCGGTGTCGGCCGGGGAGCGCACGCCGACCCTGGCGGAGCCGGTGCCGGGGCGCACGTCGGGGGCGCCGGGCACGAGGTGCCGCGGCTGCCCGGCACCGGGTGCACCGTCACTCCCCTGATCTGGCTCGCGGCCGTCGTGGTGGCTCTGACGGCCGCGAGCCTGCCCGGCGCTGGGCGCCGAGTCCGATCTTCGATACGGTGCCGCGCGTTCAAGTTCTGAGCAGTGCTCACTTTCCGCTGGCGGGCCGCTCCGCACTCGGAGCGTGCTCGACGTGCGCGTCCTCACCGGGGAACACCACGCCCTCGTGCTCGGTGTCCAGCCACCGGACGTGGTAGGGCGGCGCGCCGTCCGGGGAGTGGACCTCCAGGACCAGCGCCCTGCGGGGCGGCAGCCCACAGCCGGATCGGTCGACGACCAGCCAATCGCCGGGTCTCGCGTGCATGGCTCCTCCTCGTACTCACGGCACTGGCCCTGTCTGTCTAGCTCGCGACCGCACCTGGTTCGCAGGGTCCGAAGTCCTCACCGGTCCAGGACCGGGCGAGGGCTTTCAGCTCTGCCAAGTCACCTTCGTGCGCTGCGAGGCTGGAGGTACGAGAGCGGAGGTGCACGATGATGCCCTGGTACTACGGGTCCGAGGCCGGGTGGCTGGTGCCGCTGACGATGACCCTGGGCATGCTCCTGTTCTGGGGCGGCCTGGTCGCGGTGATCGTGGTGGTGCTGCGACACAGGCAGTTCGCCCGGCGAACCCCGCAGGAGGTGCTGGCCGAACGGCTGGCCAAGGGTGAGATCGACGAGCAGGAGTACCAGAGGCTGCGGGACCTGGTGCGAGGCTGAGATGTCCCACTACACCAAGGCATTCGCCGCACTGGGCAAGGAGGACACCGCGATCGCCGGTGGCAAGGGCGCCAACCTCGGCGAGCTGACCCGCGCGGGGCTGCCCGTGCCGGAGGGCTTCGTGGTGACCGTACGGGCCTACCTCGACTCGCTGGAGTCGGCCGGGTTGCACGAGGAGGTCCGCGCAGCCTTCGACCAGGCCATGGCCGCGGCCTCCTCCCCCGAACTGGCCGCGGCCTGTGAGCGCGTGCGGGCGCTGGTGCACAAGGCGGGCGTCAGCCAGCAGGTGCGCGAGCAGGTCGAGCGGGCGTACCGGGAGCTGGGCGCGGACCAGCCCGTGGCGGTGCGGTCCTCGGCGACCTCCGAGGACGGGGCGGACACCTCGTTCGCGGGCATGAACGCCACGTACACCAACGTCATCGGCGTGCAGGAGGTGCTGGCCCGGCTGACCGAGTGCTGGGCCTCGCTGTTCGGCGCGCGGGTCGTGGCGTACCGGGCGAACCGCGGCATGGCCGAGGAGCCCGCGATCGCCGTCGTGGTGCAGCGGATGGTGGACTCGGAACGGTCCGGCGTGGCGTTCACCGCCGATCCGTCCACTCAGGACAGGAACCGGATCGTCGTCGAGGCCGCGTTCGGGCTCGGCGAGGTCGTGGTCAGCGGGGCCGTGGAGCCGGACACCTACGTGCTGGACAAGAACGGCCCTCGGCTGCTGGACACCCGGACGGGCAGGCAGCGGTTCAAGATCGTGCGCGGCCCCTCCGGACACGACCTGCGCGTGGACCTGTCCCCGGAGGAGGGCGCGGAGCAGGTGCTCACCGAGGACGAGGCGATCGCCGTGGCCCGGCTGGCCGCCGAGGCCGAGCGGCACTACGGCTGCCCGCAGGACGTGGAGTGGGCCATCGCCGAGGGCAGGACCTGGCTGGTCCAGGCCAGGCCGATCACCACGCTGACCGACGGCGGTGTGCTGGCCCGCGGGCTGGCGGCCTCCCCCGGTACGGCCACCGGCCGGGTGCGCGTGCTGTCGGATCCTTGCCAGGGCGGGCAGTTCCTCGACGGCGAGGTGCTGGTCGCCCGGATGACCAGTCCCGACTGGGTGCCCGTCATGCGCAGGGCGGCGGCCCTGGTCACCGACGGCGGGGGCATGACCTGCCACGCCGCGATCGTGGCCCGCGAGCTGCGCGTGCCCTGCGTGGTCGGCACCCGGGAGGGCACGACCCGGCTGCGCGACGGTGACCTGGTCACCGTGAACGGCTCCACGGGCGAGGTGCTCGCCGGCCGGCTGGACCGGCCGGCCCGCACCGAACCCCGTCCGACCGCGGCCGGGTGGGCACCGGAGTCGTTGGGCACCAAGGTGTACGTCAATCTCGCGGTACCCGAGCGCGCGGAGGAGGTCGCCGCGCTGCCGGTGGACGGGGTCGGGTTGCTGCGAGCGGAGTTCATCCTCACCCAGGCCCTGGGCGGCGAGCACCCCAGGCAGCTGCTGGCCGCGGGCGGGGACGCGGAGTTCGTGGCACGGATGAGCGAGGCGCTGCTGCGGATCACCACGGCCTTCGCCCCGCGCCCGGTGGTGTACCGGGCCACCGACTTCCGCACCAACGAGTTCCGCGCGCTGGCGGGCGGCGAGCGGTTCGAGCCGGTCGAGGCCAACCCGATGATCGGCTACCGGGGCTGCTACCGGTACGTGCGCGAGCCGCAGCTGTTCGGCCTGGAGCTCGACGCGCTGGCCGCGGTCCGCGAGCAGACCCCGAACCTGCACCTGATGCTGCCGTTCGTGCGGACCTGCTGGGAACTGCGGGAGTGCCTGCGCGTCGTGGACGCCAGCCCGCTGGGCGCCCAGCGCGGCCTGCACCGCTGGGTCATGGCCGAGGTGCCTTCGGCGGCCTACTGGATCCCCGAGTACGCGCGGCTGGGTGTGGATGGGATCTCCATCGGCAGCAACGACCTCACCCAGTTGGTGCTCGGGGTGGACCGCGACTCCCAGCTGTGTGCCGAGCTGTTCGACGAGTCCGATCCCGCGGTGCTGGACATGATCGAGCGGATCGTGCGCGCCGCCACCGAGGCGGGCATGACGACCTCGCTGTGCGGCCAGGCCCCGTCCACCAGACCGGGTTTCGCCGAGCGGCTGGTGCGCATGGGCATCACCTCGGTGTCGGTCAACCCGGACGCGGTCGGCGCGGTCCGGTCGGAAATCGGTTCGGCCGAGCGCGGCCTGCTGCTGCGCTCGGCACGGGAGAGGTGAGCGGCCATGGCCAACGGTCCTGACCGGCAGACGATCCGTTCGGCGGTCGCGCTGGCGACCAGGGCGCCGTCCCTGCACAACTCGCAGCCCTGGCGCTGGCGGGCGGCTGAGCACTCGCTGCACCTGTTCGCCGACGCCTCGCGGCTGCTGCCCGCCACCGACCCGGAGGGCAGGGACCTGTTGCTCAGCTGCGGGGCGAGCCTGCACCACCTCCAGGTCGCGCTGGCCGCCGAGGGCTGGGCGAGCACGGTGCACCGACTGCCCAACCCCAACCGTCCCGACCACCTGGCGGCCGTGGAGTTCCACAGCAAGGAGCCCGAGCGCCGCGATGTCGAACTGGCCGCGGCCATCCCGCGGCGGCACACCGACCGCCGCGGCTACAGCTCCTGGGAGGTGCCGGTCGCACTGCTCGACGAGCTGGCCATCGTGGCATCCGACCAGGGATCGGCACTGGTGGCGGCCACGGACGCCACCGCCCGGTTCCAGCTCGCCTCCGCGATGGCGAAGGCGGCGCTGCGGCAGGAGGCCGACAGCGAGTACGCCGCCGAACTGGCCACGTGGACCGGCCGCAGCCCGTTCGTGGTGGAGGGCGTGCCCGCCACCGTCATCCCCGCCTCGGGCCGTCGGCACGAGGACACCACGATGCGGGCCTTCCCCAACGGGCTGCTCACCGAGCCCGCGGGCGAGGAATCCGACGCGGGCGCGCTGCTGGTGCTGGCCACGGCGCGCGACGACGTGGTGTGGCGCCTGCGGGCCGGGGAGGCGATGAGCGCGGTGCTGCTCGCGGCCACCGACTTCCGGCTCGCGACCTGCCCGTTGAGCCAGGTGTTCGAACTGCCCGACACCAGGACGCTGGTCCGCGACCGGGTGCTGGGCGGGTTCGGCTACCCGCAGGTCGTGCTGCGGGTGGGCTGGGCACCGGTGCGCAGCGCCCCGCTGCCCGCGACGCCACGGCGCCCGCTGGACGAGGTGTTCGGCTCCTTCGAGTGCTGAGAGGAACAGGACGTGGTGAAGCGGATCGGCATCAACGGGTTCGGCCGGATCGGCCGGGACTTCCTGCGCTGCGCGCTGGCGCGCGGCGGCGAGGTGGTCCAGGTGGTGGCCGTCAACGACCTGGCACCCGTGCGAACCCTGGCGCACCTGCTGCGCTACGACTCCACCTACGGCCCACTGCCGCTGCCGGTGGACAACGACGAGGAGTGGCTGACCGTGGACGGGCACAGCGTCCGCGTGTGGGCCGAGCGCCAACCGCAGGACATCCCGTGGCACGAGGTGGGCGTGGACTTGGTGATCGAGTCCACCGGCCGGTTCCGCGCCAGGCAGGACGCGGCCGGGCACCTGGGCCACGGGGTGTGCAAGGTGCTGCTGTCCGCACCCGGCAAGGGCGTGGACGTCACGGTGGTGCTCGGCGTGAACGAGGACGAGTACGACCCGCACGAGCACCACGTGATCTCCAACGCCTCGTGCACCACCAACTGCGTGGCGCCGATGGTGCAGGTGCTGCACCGGACGTTCGGCGTGGTCCGGGCACAGATGACCACGATCCACAGCTACACTAACGACCAGGTGCTCGTCGACGCCCCGCACTCCGACCTGCGGCGCGGCCGGTCGGCGGCCATCAGCATCATCCCGACCAGCACCGGCGCCGCCCGGTCGGTGGGCGAGGTGATCCCCGAGCTGGCCGGCCGGGTGGACGGCGTGGCGATCCGGGTGCCGGTGGCCGACGGCTCCCTGGTCGACCTGTCCGCACAGCTGGCGGTTCCGGCCACGGTGGGGCAGGTGAACCGGGCGTTCGCGACCGCGGCCGCCAGCCACCTCAAGGGCTACCTGCGCTGCACCGAGGACCCCATCGTGTCCCGCGACATCATCGGCGACCCGTCCTCCTGCGTGTTCGACGCCTCGCTGACCAAGGCCGACGAGCACCTGGTGAAGGTGTTCGGCTGGTACGACAACGAGCGCGGCTACACCAGCCGGCTGATCGATCTCGCCGAGCACGTCGCCCGGCTGCTGTAGGCCGCCAACCCGGGGAACGGGCCTACCAGAACGCCGTGATCCACTGGAACTGAAGTGGTGGGTGGCCCACCGGGGTGGGCCACCCACCATCGGCTCAGACGCCGGCGACCTGGCGGATCCAGGTCCGGTACCGGGTGATGTTGGTGTAGTCGGTGACGCTCTGCCGGTCACTGGTGGAGGCCACGCCGACCTGGCGGCCGTTGCTGAACATCGGGCCGCCGGAGTCCCCGCCCGCGGTGATGCCGTTGCCGTATGTGGCCTGCACGGAGACCCCGCCGAAGTTGTCCTGGGAGTTCACCGAGTTCACCCGCACGCTGGCCACCTTGAGCCGCCGCGACTGGCAGTTGATCTCCGAGCCGCAGCGGCTGGTGGCGCCCCAGCCGTAGACCTGCACGGTCTGGCCGACCGACACGTCACCGGTACCGCCCAGCGGGGAGTAGGTGGCCTGCACACTCTGGTCCAACTGGATCAGGGCCAGGTCGGCGCCGTTGGGGTTGATCACGGCGTCCACTCCGTTGGCCACGGTCCCGCCGGTGGTCTGGTCCAGGCTGCCCACCCGGAACGAGTAGCTGTTGCCTGCCTCGGCGCAGTGCCGCGCGGTCAGGATCCAGGTCGGCGCGATGATGGTGGCCGAGCAGGCCTGCTGGCCATCCACGAACATCCGGGCCGCCCACGGCCCGCTGGTGGCGTAGGAGCCGCCGATGATGGCAGGGTTGGCGCCTGAGGCCGCGGCCGGTGCGGCCAGTGCGAGCACCGCGCCGACCACGGCAAAGCCCAGTCTCATCAGTTTCATCAATCGCTCGATTCCGCGGCACAGGGCCGCATGCAGGGGGAATTAGACGCAGTTCAGTGTCACGCGACCGAGTCGGCCCGGGGTACCCGACGAAAGTCGGAAAGCGGCATCAAAGCGGCATCAAGGATTAACTATCACATTCGAGATGAAAATGAACCTTTTTCGACCTCAGTTTCCGCGGGTCAACCACGTGCTCCGCTACGCCCGTCAGGTGGTCGGGTAGGACTGGAAGCACAGGTCAGACCGGCCTGCCAGCGACTCTTCCCATGCTTGGCAACCTCACTACCTGAGGCGCGGGCCAGGTTGAAAAAGGCTCAGTGAACGATACAGACAAGCCGTCTTGGCCTGGTTCCACCGATGATCTTGTGGTGTGGCGGTGTGGCATATGGCCCCCAGGCCACGCTACTCGCCCTGGGGAGCGGGATAGAGGGTGCCGTCGGCGGTGCGGACCCAGTTGCAGTGGCCACCGCCATCGATGATGAGTTCGGCTGAGGGGGCGGACGGTCGCCGGGGCTGCGGCGTCGCGTATCACGTTGGCCCCCGGGCGGAACGCTGGTGCGGCGGACACGCAGGTTCGGGCACGGCCGTGCGGCGGGCTTGTCGCTGACGGAATCCGCCGATCTGCCGAACGGCAGGGCGACACAACACAGGCCGAACCACTGTGTGCGGTCGGCACGCAACCGGTTCGATCGGCTTGCGCCCCAACTCCCCTTGCCCGAACGCTACGCCGACAGACTGGTGCCCCCGGCGGTGAGCCAGGGGCACCGAACTGGCCTGCTACCTAGGGAACCACTGGTTGTTCCCCCAGTACTCGTTGGCCACGTCGTTGTGGTGGTTGCCGTCCCAGTCGTTGTCGTAGTTGACGATGTGATTGTGCGGGTAGTCCAACGGATTCGCGGAGGAGTCCCAGTTGCAGGTTGTGGAAGCGGTCGGTATTCGGCCGGCTGCCGGTGCCGCCGACCGCTATGGAGTAGGTCCCCTCACACGGTGCGGTGGCGTGCGCGGGCGGCCCCTCGATCAAGGCCACCCCCGTGGCGACCAGTAGCCCGACCACTAAGCAGGTTGCCAGAAGTTGTGTCTGTAACTCGCGTGAGTTGACCTTGCCGTGAACGTGAAGAGCCTCGTCGGGTTGGATTCGGTTACCACACCAGACTCCACCACGACGAGGCCTCCACCAGTATGCGCCCCGCGCATGTCTACGCCGACTTGACCCCTGCCCAGCACCTCGAACTGGTCACCGCGCTGCACGGACCCTGGCGAGTCGCCACCCGCATCGTCATCGTCTTGCTGTCCGCGTCCGGGATGAGCGCGCCCGAGATCGCGGAACTTCTGCACTACGAGCCGGTCACGGTGCGCCGCTGGATCACCCGACACACCCGCGACGGCATCAACGGGCTACCCGACCGACCCCGCAGCGGACGCCCCCGCCTGGGCAGCCCCACGCTCGGACACCGCATCCACACCCTGCTGCACACCCCGAAAGCCTGGACCACCGCACGACTGTGGCGCGCCGCCCGACGCCCCGAAATGAGCCTGCGCACCTTCTACCGGCGACTGCGTGAACACGCCAGCTGGCGGCGTCCCCGGCTGATCGCCAAAGGCGACCCCGACCACGACACGACCTGCGCCACGATCCAGGCCCGCCTCGCCGCACTCCCCACCGGCTCCGTGGTTCTGGCCGAGGACGAAACCCACCTCGACCTGCTGCCGCGGGTCCGATCGTGCTGGATGCCCACCGGCCTGCGTCACCGGATCCTGACTCCCGGCAGCAACATCCGCCGCACCATCCACGGCGCGATCGACCTCACCACCGGCGCCTGGCACCACCACGTCTCCGTCAAGAACGTCTCCGTGGTGTTCTGCTACTTCCTGCAACAGGTACTCGACGCCTACCCCGACGCCCCTGTTGTCGCGGTGATCTGTGACAACGGCGGCACCCATCACAGCGGGATCACTCGCCGCTGGCTGGCCGAACACCCGCGCCTGTTACTGATCGAGGGCGCGAAATACAGCCCGCAGGACAACCCCGTCGAACGCGTCTGGGCCGGCCTCAAGCACCACATCGCCAACACCGCGCCAGCCACGATGGCCGGCCGCGTCCGACAGGCACACGCCTACTTCCGCGACCGGAGCACCGAACAGAACCTGATCACCGCCGCGCCCTGGACCAGCCCCTGGCTACCCGAAGGTTTCGGACAAGACTTTTGGCCACGTGCTTAGCCTTTTCATCTCGATCTCCCCAGTTCGATCGCCTGGGCTGGTCCGCCCTGCAGCGGCATCCGGACCAACCCAGATCACGGGGCGAAAGTTATCGGCGAGCGATGAAAATCCGATGAAACCCAACGACCAGAGACCCCCAGAACCCAGGCAAAGTCGGGTTTCGGCAGTTCAAGCGAGCTACGAGCAATTCAAGTTCTCAGTGCCCTTTTCCAATCTGCAGGGTCTGTATCAATAGGTGGCTGGTGACGCGGATCATGGCACGGCGGACCAGCGCTTCGTGGTGGTACGGAAGTCGTTCGTAGCCACGGACGCAACGCCGGTGACCGACGATCCACGCCAGGCTCCGCTCCACCACCCAGCGCCGGGGCAACACCGTGAAGTGAGGCAGATCGGGACGTTTGACGATCTCCACCACCATGCCAAGTGTCGTGCGCGCCCAGTCAAGCAAGGTGCCGGTGTAGCCGCCGTCGGCCCACACCAACCGGATCCGGTCGCCGACCGTGGCCCGCAGCCGCAGCAGCAGTGCACGGGCGGCGACCCGATCCTGGATCGAGGCCGGCGTCACCAACACCGCCAGCACGAACCCGACGGTGTCCACCACGATGTGGCGCTTGCGGGGCGTTGACCTTCTTTCCCGCGTCCCACCCGCGAGTGGCGCGGCTGACGGTCTCGGCCGCGCGGACCGACTGCGAGTCGATCACCGCCGCCGACGGCGCCGCCACCCGGCCCGCCGCCAGCCGGGCACGGTCCTGCAGCCCATCCAGTACCCGTTGCGTCGCACCGGATTTCTCCCAGATCGCGAACCGTTTGTAGACCGTCTGCCAGGGCGGGAAGTCCGCCGGCAGGGCCCGCCACTTGATGCCGTTGTCCACCACGTACACGATCGCGTCCACAATCACCCGGCGGCAGTGCTTCCCCCGACAGCCGCCACGACCGCCGAACCAGGCTGGATCGGGTAGCAGCGGGTCCAGCACCGTCCACTGCGCGTCGGTGACATCCGATGGGTACCGGCGCACACGCCGCGTGGGTTAGTGGGTCGCGGCTAGCCGGCAGCACGGGACGCACGCGGTGGCGTCACCCGCAGGCACCGGGCCCGATAGCAACGGAACTCCTGATGGAACGGTGCTTCGACAACGTCCGATCTACCAGGAGTTCCTCTGTCACGTCTTCCAGACCCGCGCCCCCACTAAGTCCGGAAACAGGCGCTGGGGGACGGCCCGGCTACGAGAGGCGTTCGGGGTGGCGGCTCGCTTCTGACTCCAGCCACGGCACGACGGCCCGGACGAAGCCGTCAGGGTTCGTCATGGGGCGGCCGTTCATACACGCGACAAGGTGGCCGACACCGAGGAGGGCGTCCCAGGTGCGGGCCCGGTGGAACACCTCGGCGGGGACGGCCCGGCGAACGGTGTCCCAGCCGTGCCAGGCCATCAATGCCACATCCAGGGCGGGGTCGCCAGGCATGGCCAAGTCCCAGTCGAGGATGCCGAGCAACTCACCGTCCGCCGACCAGTGGACGTTGGGGCCGCCGAGGTCGCCGTGCACCAGGGCATCGGGGACGGGTTCCAGGGCCAGTGCGGCGTCGAGGCGGCGAAGGACCTCGGGCTGCCAGCGGGCCGGCAGGCGGGGAACGATGTCCGAGGTGATGATCTCCGACCAGTGGCGGCCCTCGGGGCGGCCGTCGAGTGCGGCCAGCAGATCACCGTCGAGAGGCACAGCGCGGACGGCCGCTAGCACCTCGGCGATCTGGGCGACGGAGCCGACGCCTTCGGGCAGGGCGGTGCCGTCGATCCACGAGACGGCGACAGCGGCGCGGTCACCGAACATGGCGACGGGGGTCAACGGCTCCGGAACCTGAAACGGCAGACCGGCGGAGGCCAACCGACGCAACACCTCCATCCGCCGGGGCATGGCGGCCGCAGCCAACGGGCGCTTGCTGACCCGGACGGCGGCGACGCCGGGGATCAGCAGCACGTGGTGGATGTTGCCGTCGACCGCGGGGACGGCTCGATCGAGGCGGACGCCGGGCAGCAGGGCGGCGGCGATCTCCAGCAGGTCGTCCACGGGATTCCCCTCAGCGGCGGATCGGGCGGGCGATCTCCGTGCGGAGGCGGACGAAGGCGTCGCTGCCCCGAGTGGTGATCGGCGTCCCGCGGTGAAGGCCGGTCGACCTTCGGCGTCTCGACGACGGTAGCGGGTGACGACGACAGGACGAGCACCTGGTCGGCCAGCTAAGCAGGTTGCCAGAAGTTGTGTCTGTAACTCGCGTGAGTTGACCTTGCCGTGAACGTGAAGAGCCTCGTCGGGTTGGATTCGGTTACCACACCAGACTCCACCACGACGAGGCCTCCACCAGTATGCGCCCCGCGCATGTCTACGCCGACTTGACCCCTGCCCAGCACCTCGAACTGGTCACCGCGCTGCACGGACCCTGGCGAGTCGCCACCCGCATCGTCATCGTCTTGCTGTCCGCGTCCGGGATGAGCGCGCCCGAGATCGCGGAACTTCTGCACTACGAGCCGGTCACGGTGCGCCGCTGGATCACCCGACACACCCGCGACGGCATCAACGGGCTACCCGACCGACCCCGCAGCGGACGCCCCCGCCTGGGCAGCCCCACGCTCGGACACCGCATCCACACCCTGCTGCACACCCCGAAAGCCTGGACCACCGCACGACTGTGGCGCGCCGCCCGACGCCCCGAAATGAGCCTGCGCACCTTCTACCGGCGACTGCGTGAACACGCCAGCTGGCGGCGTCCCCGGCTGATCGCCAAAGGCGACCCCGACCACGACACGACCTGCGCCACGATCCAGGCCCGCCTCGCCGCACTCCCCACCGGCTCCGTGGTTCTGGCCGAGGACGAAACCCACCTCGACCTGCTGCCGCGGGTCCGATCGTGCTGGATGCCCACCGGCCTGCGTCACCGGATCCTGACTCCCGGCAGCAACATCCGCCGCACCATCCACGGCGCGATCGACCTCACCACCGGCGCCTGGCACCACCACGTCTCCGTCAAGAACGTCTCCGTGGTGTTCTGCTACTTCCTGCAACAGGTACTCGACGCCTACCCCGACGCCCCTGTTGTCGCGGTGATCTGTGACAACGGCGGCACCCATCACAGCGGGATCACTCGCCGCTGGCTGGCCGAACACCCGCGCCTGTTACTGATCGAGGGCGCGAAATACAGCCCGCAGGACAACCCCGTCGAACGCGTCTGGGCCGGCCTCAAGCACCACATCGCCAACACCGCGCCAGCCACGATGGCCGGCCGCGTCCGACAGGCACACGCCTACTTCCGCGACCGGAGCACCGAACAGAACCTGATCACCGCCGCGCCCTGGACCAGCCCCTGGCTACCCGAAGGTTTCGGACAAGACTTTTGGCCACGTGCTTAGACGCTGTCTCAGGCTGTCAATGGCAGCTTGACATGGCTGTCCTCGGAACTGGTTGTGGCCGCACACCTCTCTGTCCTCTTTGGAGGGGCAAGGGCGGATGGCCACGTCCCGATCTGAAGGCGCTGAGATGCGGGTATGTGACTTTGCCGGGGCCCTGGGAAGTCCGCGGTGGCCACCGAGTTCGGCATCAGCGGGAGACGATGTACAGCAACCCGCGCGCTGGTGGCCGCGTATAGGAGTGAAGATCGGCGAGGCCGTCGCCTTGAGCGACGTCCTTGACCTGCGCTGGATGGACCTCACCGCGCAACCGCATGTGAGTCGCCACCACGCCGAACTGGCGGCGGTCAACCGCAGGGTGAACCACGCCTACACCATGATCAAGGAGGCGGCCGCGGCCTACCTCGGCGCGCAGATCGATCTCTCGCTCACCGTGCGCACGGCACGAGACGCCGGCCTCCCCCTCGCCGAGGTGCACACGAGCTGGCTCGACATTCCCGCAGAGCGTGCCGTCATCGAAGCGCGCGTCGAATCAGCCCAGAAGGAGGCAGTCCCATGCAGCAAGCCGCGGTCGACGCGATCCTGGCGGCCCCGCGCGAGCAGGGCTACGAACCCCCGCGCCCAGAAGACTGGACAGCTGAGGGAGGAGAGTCCGCGCCCGGCAGTGTCGATCACGATGCTCAGGCGGAGCCGGTCGAATCGTCTACTTCTGACACTGACGAGTGTCAGAAGTAGTAGGGAGGAGGGAAGTTCGCCTCGTTCTACTCGTGAGTTACTTGGCCGCTGGTGACACGGACTCGAGAACCGGGCCGTGGACGCCGCGGTGCCCGGCCGCGAACCGGTCGTGGTGCAGACCCTCGGGCCAGGTGAGGTGGTCGGCTGGTCCTGGCTCGTGCCGCCGCACCAGTGGCACTTCGGCGCCGTGGCCCTCAGCCCGACCACCGCGATCGCGCTGGACACCCGCCAGCTGCGCGCCCTCGCCGACCACGACCCGAACTTCGGCTACCCCCTGGCGATGTGCCTGCTCGCGGTGCTGCTGGACCGGTTGCAGACCACCAGGGCGCGGCTGCTCGACGTGTACGGCCAGCACCGGTGAGCCTCGATCACCTGTCGCCCACGCCCTACGTGGTCACCGGCAACACCAGGGAGAACGCCGACACCGCGCCCCTGCGGCTCGCCCCGCTCGACCGGGCCGTCCCGCGGTTCCACCCTGGCCAGTTCGCCATGGTGCGCGCCGGGTCGATCGGCGAGATCGCACTCGCCACCAGCGCCGATCCCTCCACTGTGGACAGCACGCTGGCGCACACGGTGCGCGCGGTCGACCCCGTGAGCACGGCGCTGCGGCACGCGCGGCCCGGTGCGGTGGTCGGCGTGCGCGGGCCGTTCGGCACGGGCTGGGACCTGCCCGTCGCGGCCCAGGGCGACGTGCTGGTCGTGGCGGGCGGGATCGGCCTGGCCGCGCTGCGCCCGGTCGTGCTGGCCGCCCTCGCCCAGCGCTGGCGCTACCGCAGGCTGGTCCTGGTCCTCGGGGCGCACAGCCCGGGCGAGTTCGTCTACCGGCCCGAACTGGCGGCGTGGTCCGAACGGGAGGACATGACCGTTATGTCCACAGTGGACATAACGGCGGCGGGTTGGCGAGGGCAGGTCGGGTTCGTCACCGAACCGCTGGCCTGGCTGCCGCTGGAGCCCGCCACGACCACGGCCTTCGTGTGCGGGCCGGAGCCGATGACGCGGTTCACCGCCCAGTCCCTGCTGCGGCGGGGTGTGCCCGCCCACCGGATCCGGGTCTACCTGGACCGCAACATCCAGTGCGGGGTCGGTCAGTGCGGCCTGCGCCGACTCGACCCACTGCTGCCGTGCTGGGACGGCCCGGAGCTGGACTGGGCCACGGCGGGCGAACTGCTCACAGCTGCGCCATCCTGACCGACTCGACCTCGGTCCGTTCGGACCAATGGCATCGGCCTTCCGGGTGTGACCGCGCCCGTGCGCACCCGTTGGGCCGGGGCACGAACCACCCACACGGTCGTGTCCCCGCTGTCGGCGCGGCCCCTACCCTGGGTTTCCTCGCGCCCCAGTCCCCGGCGGTCGATCACAGTGGGCCGCGTCCACTAGGGTGCCGGTGGAACGACTGGAGCTCGCTGACAGCCGTGGGGGCGGATCATGACCAGCGAACCGGACGACACTGCCGCCGTGCCGGGACCTTCGGGCCCGGTCCGTCAGAACTGGCGAGTGGAGTCCAGAATGCGGGAGGGCGGGTACCCGTGCGGCTGGCTGGTCCGCTACCGCCACCGCTGGCACAGCACGCCGCGGGGGCCGGCCGCCGCGAAGCGGGTGCTGTCGGAGGCCACCGGCACCGTGTCCGGTCACTGCCTGCACGACCTGCACACCGGCACGACCTGGGTACCGGTGCGGCAGCACGAGGACGACCTGGGCGCCTCCCGGACGGTGATACGGGCCGAGGACATCCTGCACGCGTGCCCACCCTGCGAGCAGTAGTCGCGGACCTCACGGTGCACCGGTCGTCCCGCCACGCTCCGAGGTGGCGGTCACCTCGCCCCGCTCACGGGTGTTCCCGGACCGGGGCATCCCCGGTTCGCCCTGTTCCGCGGTTCTGGCCGCCGGGAGCAGGTCGACGCTCAGCCGCCCGTCGGACTCCTCGATCCACGCCAACCCGCTGGCCAACATGAGTTGATCAAAAATCGGTGTTCGCATGACACCCCCACACGCGCGTTCGACAGCACCTGTTCCTCTTGCCTACCCCGCAACTGCCCGCGGATCACCAGCCACAGGCCCTCAATCACTCGTCCGTGCGGAGGCCGTTGTCCTCCTGAGATCGAAAAGTCGCCAACACGTCGCCTGCCCGGCGCGCCGCTGACGGCGCTACCCCAGCGGCTCCGGCCTGTGCTCGACCGGGGCCGGGACGATCGCGACGGGGCAGTGCGCGTGCTGCACGCAGTGGGCGGTGACCGAGCCCAGCAGCTTTCCGGTCAGCCTGGTGTACCCGCGCCTGCCCAGCACGAGGAGTTCGGCGTACCTGGAGCGTTCCTCGAGAACCTCGGGCGCCCAGCCTGGCAACAGCACCTCGCGGACCGGTACGGCGGGGGCCCCTGGTCCGCAGACCGCCTCGACCGCCTGGGACAACCGGTGGCCCGGCTCGACGATCGGGGGCGGGCCCGTGACCAGCGGATCGGCCTGCCAGGCGGTGACGGCCTCGACCTCGCAGTCCCTGCGCTGCGACTCGGCCAGCGCCCAGCGCACCGCGCCCAGGCTCGACCGCGACCAGTCGACCCCGACAACGATCATGCGTGCGCCCACCACGCACCTCCTCTCGCTCACCACCGAGGATTCCGCTTACCGGCCCTGGTCGACACCAGCCCCGGACCTCGCCGGAGCGGGCCTTTGGACTCTGCACGTCGTTGTGCGCGCAAGGTGACATAGAGGGGTGACCGGCGACATCGAGGAGGACTCCGTGACAACACCCGTTCGCACCCTGGTCAGCCGCACCGAGTCGAGGAAGCCATGACCGACAAGCCGATCGTCGTCGGGCACGACGGATCCGAGTCGGCCTCGCGCGCGACTGCCTGGGCAGCGGCCGAGGCCGTGCGCAAGGGGGTCAGCCTGGTGATCGTGCGGTGCTGCCCGCCCGTGCAGGCCGACGTGCCACACCTGGTCCCGCTGCCCCGGTCCTTCGACGAGGCGCTGGTGGAGCAGGCGAAGTCCGAGCTGCAAGCGGCCTGGGAGGTGACCAGTGCGGCCGCGCCCACCATCAGCGTGAGCACGGTGTTCACCCGGGCGCAGCCGGTACGGGCCCTGGTCGAGCAGTCCAGCCTGGCGCAGCTGATCGTGCTGGGCTCGCGGGGTATCGGTGGGGTCACCGGCATGTTCATCGGCTCGACCGCGGTCGCCCTGGCGGCGCACGGCAGGTGCCCGACCGCTGTGGTGCGCTCCGGCACGCCGAACACGGGCCCCGTGGTGCTCGGCGTGCACGACTCGCTTGGCGCCGAGGCGATCGAGTTCGCCTTCGACGCGGCCCAGCGCAGGGACGTGCCGCTGCTGGCGGTGCACACCTGGCAGGACAGGACGCTGGCCACCGGCTTCAGCCCGGTGCCCTACGTGGTCGATGCCGATGTGGTGACGGCAGCGGGCCACAAGCTGATCGACGAGACGCTGGCACCCGTGGTGGACCGGTACCCGGGTGTGGCCGTGCACCGGGTGGTGGTGCGCGAGCGACCTGCCCTGGCGCTGATCGAGCAGTCCAAGCACGCGCAGCTCGTCGTGGTGGGCTCGCACGGCAGGCACGCGTTCAGCGGTGCCGTGCTCGGTTCGACCAGCCACGCGCTGCTGCACCACGCCGAGTGCCCGGTGGTCATCGCGAGGAACCCGGTGTGACCCTCGCACCCGGCGAACAGGTCACCGTCACCACGTCCCCTCCGCCCAGCTGTCGAAGCGCCGCAGGCAGTCCCGCGCCCCGGCCACCGCGGCCCCGATCTCCTCCGGCCGCGGGCTGCCCAGCCTGCGGGCCTGCCGCGAGGCGATCTTGAGCAGGGTGGCGGCCTGGAACAGGTCGGCGCGCCGCCGGATGCCCGCGACCACCGCGGGCGCCAGGCCGGCCGCGCGCAGGTCCTCGACGTAGGCGCCGAGAAAGACCTGCCGCACCGAGGAGTACCAGGCCCGTCCCTCAGCAGAGCGCGCCCAGCTGCCCCTCGGACGCAGGTGGGCGAGGAAGCAGCCGAGGTCCAGCGCCGGATCTCCCGCACAGGCGCCGTCGAAGTCGCCCACCACCGGGCTGGTGGGCGAGGTGAAGATCAGTTGGCCGGGCTTGAACGCCCCGTGCACGAGGGCGCGGGGCGTGGCGACCAGCACGGACAGTTCCGCGGTCAGCGGCGCGAGGAGCCGCCCCAGGTCACCGGCGAGTTCGGGGACCTGCCCGGCGAGCAACTCGGCCCACTCGCGCACACGCACGGCGGTCCGGGGGCCGGAGGCGATCTCCCGGACACCGTCGGGCACTCCGCTGGTGTGCAACCCGGCCAGCACCGCGGCCGCCGCGGCGAAGGGCCCGGGATCGACCTCGGTCCGACCGGGCCTGAGCACCTGCCTGCCGTTGACCGAACCGCGGTGCGCGGCACCGCCCGCCGCCTCGCTCAACGCCAGCCCGAACTCGCGCAGCGCCGCCAACGGCCTGGCGACGAACGGCGCGGCGGCGCGCCACAGGTGGCTGGCGATCAGGTGTGCCGCCGCCGCGTCAGCGATGTCCCGGTACACCTTGCCGTAAAGGACCAACTCCCCGTGCGGACGCGAGGCGGTACCAGGTCGCACGGCGATCCGGTATCGGACGAGGCACCGCGAACCGGGCTCGTACCGGACCGGCGTGGCCTGAATCGACAGGACGCGCAGCCCGGGGTCGCCCACGGCCAGCCGGCACGCCGCCGCGAGCTGGTCGGCCAGCCGACTGCCGGGCACGGGTGCCAGGGCGGCACGCATACCGGGCAACCGCTCGTCCTCCGCGAGGGGCCGGACGACAAGCCCGCACCGCGCGGACCGGAACGTGTTCGGCCAGGTGTCCCGCGGCTCGGCCGGCCCGAGATCGGCCAGTTTCGCCCCGATCCCGGGGACGGACACGGCGCGCTCGGTGAGGGAGGCGACCACGATCTGCGGGGACGCGGCGGCATCGTCCGGCGCTGCCAGGTAGGTGGCGACCAGTCCCCCGCCCCGCTTGCGGCGAACCCGGGTGACCTTCAGCTCCGCCCTGCCATGGCCCGCGCGGACGAGCTTGGTCACCGCATGGTGCAGTCCCGCCAACGCCCCGGGTTCCGGGACGACGGGACTGGGCCGCAGCACCGCGGGCGCACCACGCCCGGAACTCGTCCACAGCCGCCGCGCCCGCCGGGCCGCGGCGTCCAGCAGCAGTGCCGCCAGTGCTTCGGGCACGCCGGGTAGGGCAGCACAGCAGGGGAACGCGTTGACGTCCACGAGCACCGGACCGCGCTGGGTGAGCAGCGCGTCCACTCCGCAGACCTCCAGGGAGAACACCTTTCCGGCGTGCAGGGCCAGTTCCCGCAGCCGCCCCGAGGTCTCGACCTCCGGCAGCGAACTCGTGCCGGGCGGGTTGTCGGCGTCCAGCGGGCTGCGGCGCAGGGCGGAGTACACCTGTCCACCGACCACCCACAGCTTGCGGTCCCACCCGTCGTTGGCGAGCAATGACTGCACCACAACAGGTTCCCGTGCCCAGCCTGGTTCCAGGGCGCGCAGCTCGTGCAGGTTCTCGACCTGGACGACAAGTTCACCGCGACGGCGCCGCGTGCTCTTGACGACCACGGGGAACAGATCGGCCGTGGTCCTCCTTCCCGCCCTGGACATGCGCGCGACCAGCTCCGAAAGCCGGGGGAAGGCAAGGGTCGGGGCGAAGGCCAGTCCCCCGGCGGCAGCGCGCCGTGCCATGTGCACCCGGTGCTGGCAGACCGCGGCGGCCGTCGGGTCGTTGATGACCAGCGCACCGCGTTCCCGCAGACCCCGGCCCAGCGCGATCGCCCGGGCCGTGCGGGCGGTGAGCAGGTAGACGTCGGCGAACGCGTCCGGGCCGGACAGCACGGCCGCGTCCGTCGCACCGGTGTGGGGATCGAGGACCTCCACGGAGTGAGCAGGGCTCAGCACCTCCCGGAGAGCGGTCAGGGAGGGGTGATCGGCAGTATCGCCGAGCACGCACACGTGCACGTTCAGGCCGCCCTTCGCATGTACATGTAGGTGGGCCTGCTGCGCCCCTGGTGGCAGCACTCCACAACAGAGCACTTGTTCATCTCGCGTTCACACCGCCTTGGCCGCCACGAGCGATCAGGTGGTGAAGTGGCACCAGACAAGGGATCCGCAACGCGAAAGCACGGCGGTCGGGATCGAAAATCCGCGCGACTTCTCACTCCACAGTTCTCCAGTTGCCACCACCCGCCGACACCATCCGATCACGGGCGCGAGCCGGTGATTTCCACCCTACGCCGACATGAGCGGCTCTGGCCAGGAGGCCATTCAACCGGCCCGCCCCGGAAGCCGGGCTTCACATTCACCGCCAGCAAGCCCCCCACCGGCCGTGAGGCGCGAAAACGCCACTGGCACAACAGTGACAACAATGCACTCGATGCCAGACGTGATGAAATCTCATGATCCAGTGGATGTCGTTCCGTGCCATCACGAGGGGAAAACAGGACACCGGCCCCGCAAAAGCCCCTCGCCATCACGAATCCCAACGGAATCCCAACGCAGAACGAAGTTGGAGCTGTCTTTGTGTTGCCAGTGGCACGAAGACGCCAGCGGTACACGTTTCGACACCCCGTCGGCGGCGCAATGCTCCTGGAAGAGCTGGCAGGTACAACAGGTCAGCCCGGGGAGGAAAACATGGCGCCGTCACTAGCAACACCGTCAAGAGATCTCGCAACCGTCTTCGTCTCACGCCGCCGCGAACTCGAAGCAGCCAGGCAGGTGCTGCTCGACGGCCGACTGGTCACGATGACCGGACCCGCCGGGATCGGGAAGTCCCGGCTAGCCAGGAAACTGGCCAGCGACGTGCACCGTCTGTTACCCGACGGCGCGAAGTTGGTCGAACTGTCCGCACTGACAGACGAGAGTCTACTCGTCCAAGCGATCGCGGCGAGCCTACGCGTCAGCGACCAGGCTGAGATGTCCACGATGGACAGCCTCATGGCACATGTTTCCGGCCAGCACGCGCTGCTCGTGCTGGACGGTTGCGACCACCTCCGTGAGTCCTGCGCGGTACTGGTGCGATCCCTGCTCAGTGCCGCGCCGCAACTGCGGGTGCTGGTGACCTGCGACTCGGCGCTGGAGGTGGACAACGAGTCGGTCTTCCCGGTGCTTCCGCTGTCCGCGCCGAGCCAGGACCGCACCCAGTGGCTGGGTGGCACGCCGCACTACGGGGCCGTCGCACTGTTCGTGACGCGCCTGCGTGCCGTGTCACCGGGATTCCTGTTGAACGCCAACAACGCCACCGTGGTGGGAATGATCTGCCGCCGAGTCGAGGCGGTGCCGCTGGGGATAGAGCTGTGTGCGGCGCAGACCGTGTCCCTCGCCCCCCAACGCACGCTCCGGCGGCTGGAGCACAGGCTCCAGGCATACATGGACATGCCGCACGGATCGGCCAGGACCAAGGCGGTCACCCGAGCGGTCATCGACTGGAGCCACAGCATGTGCGCGCTGCGCGAACAGCGCCTGTGGATCGACCTGTCGGTGTTCGCGGGCAGTTGCGACCTCGCTGCCGCGGCCGCGGTCTGCACCGCGGACGCGACCTCCGTCGATGACGTCTTCGCCCTGTTGAACAGCCTGGTGAACCGCGGGGTCGTGCAACGCCACCGCAGCGGCCAGCGGTCCGCACAGATCCGCTACAAGCTGGTGGACGAACTGCGCAGGTGGGGCCGGGACAGGCTGCCGCCGAGTTCGGCACGCACCAGCCCGCAGTCCCGTCACCTCGAACACTACTCGGCACTGGCGGACAAGGCGGCCCTCGCGCTGGCCGGTCCCGAGGAGAACCAGTGGATCGAGACGCTGAGCCACGAGCGGGACAACCTGCGCGCGGCCCTCCAGTTCAGCGCGGACACCCCCCGGTTCGCCGCGGAGGGGCTCAGACTGGCCACGGCGCTGACCTCCTTCTGGCCGTTCACCGCGACACTGTCGGAGGGCATGCACTGGCTACGCAGGATGCTGGCGCACAACGCCGAGTTGAGCTCGGCACGGGGAAGCGCGCTCACGGCACTGGCCGAGCTGGCGATCAGCGTCGGATCGATGACCGAGGCCTCCCTGGCACTGTCCGAGGCCACGCAGCTGGGCAACCGGCTTGGCGACGTGTCCGTGCTGACCAGTGCGACACGAGTGCTCGCACTGGCGCGGGCCCGGGTGGGAGACCTGCCCGGAGCGATGGTGCTGGGCAGACGTGCGCTGCACGAACTCCGGGAAACGAGTTCGCCTTCGGACATGTGCAACACCCTGTTCCACCTGTCAGCGCACTCAGCGCTGCTCCGCGACGCCGGCACGGAATCGCTCATGCGGGAGTACCTGGCCCTGACCACGGATCAGCAAGCCGTGCGGACCAAGGGATACGCGCTGTGGGTCGGCGCACTCGCCTCATGGCGCAACGAGGCCTTCGACCACGCGACCGCTCACGTGCGCGAGGCCTTGGCCCTGCTGCGCTCCTCCTCCGACCTGGTCGGCAGCGCCCTGTGCCTGAAGCTGATGTCGTGGATCGCGGCCTCCAGCGGTTCCCATGAGCGGGCGGCACACCTGTTCGGCGCGCTCCGCTCGGGACGGCTGCCGCAACGCGTACCGCACGCGGAATGGCTCTACTACCGCAGGTTCGACGAATGCGCCGAGCAGCGCGTGCTCGCCAGCCTCGGACGGGACCGGCACCTGGCGGCCTGTCGCACGGGAGCCGAACAGGGCCCGTGGCAACAGATCAGGAACATTCTGGGAGATCCCTCGTTCGTCGCCGCGGCGACGACCGAGCCCGACTCGTCCCGGCTCACTCCCCGCGAGCAGCAGGTCGCCTCCCTCATCGCGCACGGTCTGCGCAACAAGGAGATCGCCAGTAGGCTGACCATCGCGCTGCGCACGGTGGAGAGCCACGTGCAGAGCATCTACACCAAACTCGGCGTCGCCTCCAGGACGCAGATCGCCTCGTGGATCACCGAGCGGGCGGTCAGCTGAGCCGTCCTGGAGTCCCGGCGTGCCGCCGTGCGGCGGTTGCGAGGTTGATTCGTCGCGTCTTCAACCACTCCAGCTCGCACAATCCCAGGTGAACGGGCTGGGCATGAGGGTGCAATGGCGTACCGGCACGCGGTTACCGAGCCGGGCTCGTCCTCGTGGCCGCGTGGCGTATTGCAGCCACTGACAGGTGCACGCCGCTGGTTACCGTTTCACCAAAGCGTGAACGAAGTCACGATCAGGGGGCCTCGCAGCTGGCCGCCACCTGAACAAAAGGAGAAACGCACTCGCACTGGGTTCGACCACACCACCAGGACAGGTCAGCTCCGAGGCAACGCGGCAACGTTCTTCGGTCGCTTAGGAGAGATCATGCTTACTGGACTGGTAATCCCTGTCGAAAGTGCGGGCCGCAAGCGGCGTACGGCCTTCACAGCCGCCGTCAGCCTGGTGATCGCATCCCTGCTGACGTTCTCCACCCAGCCTGCGGCTGCCCTGCCAGGGCAGCCGCAGCGCCTCGGTCCGACACCACCCACGAGCACGGCGACGTCCCAGCCGGGCGACGGATCCTCGTACCGGGTCACCCTGCTGACCGGCGATGTCGTCACCTACCGCACCGCGGCGGGACAGACGTCGACGACCGTGGATGCCACCACGCGCAGTGGGCCGCCACCGGTGTTCGCGACGAGTTCCACCCCGGAGGGCTACTACGTGGTCCCCTCTGACGCGCAGCCCTACATCGCGGCGGGCAAGGTCGACCGCGAGCTGTTCAACGTGCGAGCACTCATCGCGCAGGGGCTGACCGACGACGCGAGCCCCACGATGCCAGTGCTGGTCAGGTACGGCGACGCTCCTCAGGCACCGACCCTGGAGCGCCGGGCGCGCGCCCTGCCCTCGACCACGCGCGAACGAACGTTGCCAGCAGCCGAATCGATCGCCGTCAGCGTGCAGCGGACCGAGGCACAGGGGTTCTGGCGGTCACTGACCGGGACCCAGCAACCGGGCGCCGGCCAGCCGGTGCTGACCGAGAGCGCCAGCAAGGTCTCCCTGGACCGCCGGTTCAAGGCGAGCTCGATCGCGAGTTCGACGGGCACCCAGCAGATCGGCGCCCCGACGGCCTGGGCGGCGGGGTTGACGGGCACCGGCGTGAAGATCGCGGTGCTGGACACCGGTATCGACACGACACACCCCGACCTGGCGGGGCGGGTCGGTGAATCCGCCAACTTCACCGGTGACCCCGACGCGGTGGACCACTTCGGCCACGGCACGCACGTAGCCTCCATCATCGCCGGCTCGGGTGCGGCCTCCGGCACGACCTACCGGGGTGTCGCCGGCGGGGCACAACTGCTCAACGGCAAGGTGCTGGACAACTCCGGGTACGGCTCGGAGTCCGCGGTGATGGCCGGCATGGAATGGGCCGTGCGGCAGGGCGCGCGCGTGGTGAACATGAGCCTTGGCGCGACCACCACCGACGGCAACGACCCGATCAGCCAGCTCGTGGACACCCTCAGCGCCCGCAGCGGAGCGCTGTTCGTCGCGGCGGCGGGCAACGACGGTGCCGCGGTGCACGTGGAGGCCCCAGCCGCGGCGAGTGCCGCGCTGGCGGTCGGCGCGGTGGACTCGACCGACCGGCCGGCGCCCTTCACCAGCTCCGGTCCGAGGCTGGGGGATGCCGGGGCCAAGCCGGAAATCGTCGCGCCCGGGGTGGACATCATCGCGGCACGGGCCGCGGGTACCTCCATGGGTGACCCCGTCGACACCAACTACACCAAGCTGTCGGGCACGTCCATGGCGACGCCCTTCGTCGCGGGGGCGGCCGCACTGATCGCCCAGCAGCACCCCGACTGGCAGGGCCCGCAGATCAAGTCCCTGCTCGTCTCCAGCGCCAAGGACGTCGGCGCTCCCTGGTACACGCAGGGCAGCGGTCGCGTCGACCTGACGAGCGCACTACGCAGCAAGGTTGTCGCCACGGCAGCGGTGTCCCTGGGCAGGCAGTCCCCCTCCGGGAGCCCGAAGACTCAGGCGCAGCAGGTCAGCTACACCAACCTGACCGGCGAACCGTTATCCCTCAAGGTGACGATCGGGCTCACCGACTGGTCGGGGCGGCCCGCACCGGCTGGAACGGTGGCCGTCTCCACGGAGATCCTCACCGTGCCCGCCAACGGGTCGGCCTCGGTCACCCTCACGGCGAACCCGGTCAAGGCGGCGTCAGGTCCCTACGGCGGCACGCTCTCCGCGGCAATGCCGAACGGCGACCCCATGTCGAGGACCGTGGTCGGCCTCTACGTCGAACCGGCCACCTACCCCGTCAAGGTCACGCTCACCGACTCGCTCGGCGCGCCGGCCACACCGGCGACCGGGCAGGTCTCGCTGGTCGACGAGGGTTACGACTGGAGCAACCCCAAGGCCAACGACCCGTTCCGCAGCCCGATGATCGCCGTCTCGCTGACGGATGGCTCGGGCACGGTGCAGATGCCCAAGGGCACGTACTCGGTGCTGACCTCCGTGATGGAGCAGGGGATCTCAGCACGACGGGTCGACCTGTTCGCCACGGCGGGAACCGTCGTCGACCGGCCGTCCACCATCGCGCTGGACGCCAGGTCGACCGTCGCGATGGAGGTGAACACCCAGCATCCCAGCGATCTCCGCGAGCGCTACGTCTCGGTGCTGCGCACGCTGCCCGGCCAGACCCTGCCGCTGGGCAACGGATTCCTGTCCCCGCCCGGCTGGAAGGTGTACGTCAGCCCGGCCAGGGCCGCCGCGAAGGGCCTGATCTCCACCCAGGACAGGTTGACGCTGAGCGAGCCGGTGATCGGGTTCAGCACCCCGGGCCTGCACCCGATCTACGACCCGTTCGCCGCCCCGAAGCTGGCGAACGCCAAGCAGCTCCCGCTGGTCGCGGTGGGCTCGGGCCAGCAGGCGGACTTCGCCGCCACCGACGTGCGGGGCAAGGTCGCGGTGGTGGGCCTGCCGGTGCCGGACAAGTCCCCCTCCTCGGCCTCCGCGGTCTGGCAGGCGGCACAGCAGGTCGCCGCGCTGGCCGCGCAGAACGGCGCGGCGGCCGTGCTGAGCTACGTGGACATGCCGGACGCCGTGCCCCTCGTCGGGCTCACCTCGGCGCCGCTGCCCCAACTGTCGCTCAACGGCGAGGAGGGCCGCCGGCTCACCTCGCTGGTGCGCACCTCGCGAGGATCCATCTCGTTGCAGGCCAAGGCGAGTCCCACCTACATGGACAACCTGTTCCTCCAGGACCGCAACGGCATCCCGGGCAGCCACGTGAGCCAGGTCGACCGGAACAGGCTCGCCGAGATCAAGACCGCCTACCACGGTGATCGCCCTGATCTGATCCTGAAGAAGCAATGGTTCGCCTTCCCCATCGACGTGCCCTCCAGCATGGCGCTCGCCGGCACCCTGGTCCAGGGTCCAAGTGCCCTGACCGAGTACGTCGGACCGGTGGACGCGAACACGTACTGGAAGCGCGGGGTCACCGAGTTCGCCCCCGATGCCGCCGGTGCCCCCGACAGGATGACGGGGGTCAGCCAGATCTCCGACGACGTCTACGACCGCGCCGGACCGAAGCCCGTCGAGGACTGGTTCGAGGCACCGGTGCGCACGGGAGCCGCGGAGACCTCGGCGCAGCGCGCGCCCAACTCCACCAAGCTGTGCTCGCTGTGCCTGAGCGACACCGGGACGTTCGCACCCGCCCTGCAGTTGATGGACTCGACCCGCGGGCACTCCGTGGACCCCTGGCAGAGCGGGCAGTACCCCACCACCGTGCGGATGTTCCGCGACGGCAAGCAGATCCCAGCGACCTCCGCGTGGCCGTTGCCGGTGCCGATGTTCACCCTGCCCGACACCAACTCGGTCTACCGCCTGGAGTCAGAGGACGTGATCCCGGCCAAGCCCGTGTTCGGCTGGCCGAGCGCCGCCGTGCAGCGGACGGCGACCAAGATGACCAGCTCGTGGACGTTCCGGCCGATTGTCCCCAGTGGACCGCTGCCCAGCGGCTACCGGTGCCTGGACGGCTGGAACCGGTGCGCCTACCAACCGTTGCTCCAGGTGCACTACGACCTCGGCCTGGACCTGAACAACCGTGCTCCGGCCGGACGCGACCACTCCTTCGAGATCACCACCAGGTACCACGAAGCGGTCGCGACCCGGGCCCAGATCACGGCCTTGCAGGTCTGGTACTCCACCGATGACGGCGCCAAGTGGCAGCCGGCCACGGTCAGCGCGGGGCATGCGGGCAGTTACCAGGTCCGGGTGCACAACCCCGCTGCCTCCTCGGGAACGGGGTTCGTGTCGCTGCGCGTCGAGGCGGCGACCGCGGACGGCGGCCGCCTGATCCAGACGGTGCAGCGGGCCTACGGCCTCACCGGCTGACGGGGCGAGGTGGGCGGGGACTCTCCCGCCCACCTCCGCTCAGAACTCGAACACCGGTCCGGTGGCCAGCAGCAGCCTGCAACGGTTGGGGTAGACTTTGCTGTAGGCCACCGGACTTCCCTTCCAGTACCCGTCGGCCTGCACGGTGATCGGCAGGTACACCTCGAGCCCCGCGGCACAGGTACCGGTCCGCCCTGGCAGGTTGTCCAGGGCCCCCGCGGCGGCTTCCAGATCGCGGCACGCGAGCGCCCGGTTCGGGTGATCTCCTCCCACCGGCTCGCAGAAGAGATCTCGTCCCTCGCTCTTGGCGGTGCTTCCCGCGCCGACCGTCACGGTCAGCCGCAGGTCCACCCCGTGCACGTGGGCCATCCCTCCAGTCAGGCCGCGAGCGGTGCCCGCACCGGCCACCAGGGTGGCGAACGCCGCGTACACGGCGAGGAAGTGGATCACACCAGAACGCACCATGCCACTGCTCCGATTCCATCGTGACTCGCCGGTTCCTCCGGCACAGCCTGGGCGCCGCGGGAGCCGCGCTGCCCGGGCGCCACCGCGCGACTACGGAGAAGGATTAGCACAGCGGATCACCAGTAGCTATTGCCCCACAACAAGAGTCAACCGTTCGCCCGCACGAGGGCTGAGCCGACAAGAGCAACGGGCATGTGGTAGGGAGCGGCGGGAAGGCACAGCCCGCTACACCGATTCAGCGATGTTGGCTCAACCGCCGGCGCACGCAGCGCTACACACTGACCTGAGATCGATTCAGCACGGCCTCGCGCCGCGTGCGGTGCTGGCCCGCCAAGTTCCGAGCTGACAACGTCGGCTGCTGTGAACAGCAAGCTGATCCCGGCTTCCGAACTCGACGAGACGGGACACCCCCCGAGCAGTCGAAGGTCACCGAACGCAGGAGCACCAACGCCGTCCAGGCCCCTCAACGACCGGACAGCGGAGGGCCCGCACGCGGAGACCGCCCGGCGCAGCACGTACTGGCGGGAGTGTGTCCTCGCACGCCCCCTGCTGTTGCGCATCGCGCGTCGGCGGTGCCGCACGTCGGCTGATGCCGAGGACATCGTGCACGAGGCGTTCGTCCGCGGTGCCGAGTTCCGCGACCTCGATCTCGGGCGCTTGCGCCAGTTCCTGTCCAAGCTCGTCGTTCACCTGTGCGTGGACGAAGCGCGCAGGCAGTCGGTGGAGCGCAGGGTCACCCAGCACCGCGGACTGCTGCCCGGCGCCCTGGTGGATCCCGCCGAACTGGCGTGTGACCGGGCCGAGGCGAGGTGGCTGGCCTCCCGGATCGCCACCCTGCCCAACGGCGACCGGCAACTGGTCCTGATGCTCACCGAAGGTCTGTCCAATCGGGACATCGCGGCGCAGCTGCGCACCACCACGCAGTGCACGCACTCCTCCCTCTATCGGATCAGGCTGCGCGTGCTCGGGGTCCGCCGCGGGCAGATCCGCCGCAGGGCCCGCTGACCAGAGACCGGTGTGGGAGCGGTGCAGCGCGCGCTGCACCGCTCCCACATGATCGGCTCTCTCGTGCCCACCGAACCACCGTCGCGGTGGTCACCGTGACCCGGGCGGCGAGATCACCGTTGACCGCATCAGCTCACAGGGCCGTGAAGGTCAGACCTTGATGGTCAACCAGACCCAGATGTCCCCGTGGTCGTCACCGCAGGCGGGCGCTGACGTGGTGAGACCCTGCAGGCTAAGCACGTGGTCCATGAACTCTCTCTCCTCGTAGTGGTTCATAGTGGTTGGTGGAACATCCGCCGGCACCTGAGGCCGGGGTCAGTGAACCGCCTGTGGCGGTATGTGCGGCCAACCCGTCCTGGCCAGGAACGGCAGCACGGCGTCGGTTTGGCCCTCCGCCGCGGCGATCGCGCACAGCACTCCCGCGCCCCCTGTGGCCAGGTCCATGGACAGGCGCAGCATGCGGTCACCGGGAAATGCGAGCGATCCCAGGTAGTGCGTGCCGTGCAGGGCGATCAACAGCAGCAGGTGGTGTTGCAGCGCTTCCTTCCCGGCGCGGTCGTGGCGGCGGGAGGGTGAGGCGGCCAGTGCCCCGATGAGGCCCGCGCGTCCGGAGAACAGCCCGGCCTCGGGGACGAACTCCACCCGGCAACTGCGCCACAGTGCGGGAAGTCGGCTGGCACAGGGCGAATCAGGTGCGTGCAGGAGGAACTGGTCGAGCACCAGCGCGATGCCCGCCGCTCCCGCCGCCAGCCCGGGGTTGCCGTACCCGCGGCCGCGCGGGCCGGTGTCCAGGTCCAGCAGCAAGGCCTGCCCGGCCCGCTCCAGCCACACCGAGTCGGTGGTGTGTTCGTACAGCCTCAGGAAGAACAGCGCGGGACCGGTCCACCCGTACAGCAGACCGCGACGGCGCCTGCGGGAGATCGACACCGCCTCCAGGGCCGCGGCCAACCGGTCGGCGAGGATCAGGACCCTGGCCAGGTGGGCCGGGCGCGACTGGGTTTTGCCCGAGTGCAGCAGGGCAAGGCCCACGCCCGCCAGCCCCGCGAACAGGCTGTGGTCACCGACCTGCTCGGTCAGCGGGACCGCCTGGTCGGCGAGTTCGAGGGCCTGCTCGTGGTAGCCGAGTTCGTCGAGCACGTGGGCGATCCCGTGGGCACCGTCGTAGAAGCCGGTCCTGCGGGGTGGCTCCCTGACCACGGCCTCGAGCAACCACTGCTCGTAGTCCGGGTGACGCCCGCCGCCGCTGGCGAACAGCGCGTGGATCACGCCGGCCGCGCCGTAGGCGAAGCAGGTCCCTCCCGCCGCGAACTGCTCCACGTCACCGGGGAAGAGCCGGTCACGCCGCTGCGGGGTCGCGCTGAGGGTGATCGCCTCGACCACCGAGTCGCGAACGGCCTGCCAGTAGCGATCGGACCACTCGTGGCCGACCTCGGCCACGGCCGCGCCGCGCCCGGTGCGCTTGGTCGCCGTCCTGCCACGAGCGCCGCGCTGGGCCGCCTGCTTGACCTGGGGTCGTTCGCCGCCGCGCAGGACCGCCAGGACACGATCGGCGTACCCGGCGGGCAGCGGGAACCGTCGTGCCACGAAACTGAGGTGTGCTCGTGTCTTCTCCGGTGCGAGCTGGAGCAGGGAGACCATGGGCAGGAACACGCACAGCCTGAGCACGGCCAGGGCGTAGTGGTCGATGTCGAACCCGGTCCGGTCGGCCGGAGCGACAAAACCCGGTGCGCCCCCGATCGTCCGCAGCCACGGCTTGTGCACCGGGAAGGACAGCTCGAAGTCCACCAGGGACACACAGCCACCGTCGTCGACGATGACGTTGCCGGGGTGCAGGTCCCCGTACACGATCCCGCGTTCGTGCACCGCGTCGAGCAGCGCCTCCACCTTGTCGAGCAGGTCCAGCGCCCGCTCGGTGTACTGGCTGACCTCCCGCCGCCCCGCGCCGGGTTTCGCACACGGGTACTCCTCGGCCAGCCACCTCGCCAGCGTCCGCCCCGGCACGTACCCCATGACGAGAAAGTGGTGCTCCCACATCGTCACGAAGTCGAACACCTCTGGCACACCTGCGACTCCGGCCAGCTTCCGCATGACGCACCGCTCGTGGTACAGCCTGCCGACCGAGTCCTGCCCGTCCCCGTCCAGACCCGCGTACGGGCGCGCTTCCTTGAGTACCACCGTGTCCTGCGAGGTCTGCGCCCGGGCGAGGTACACGCCGCCGGAGTTGGAGAAGTGCAACGCGCGCAGCACCTGGTACGGCGGCTGATCGGCGGACTGTAGCCCGCGGCGCACGAGCTGTGCTCGCAACACGGACGGAAGCCGCACCCAGTCGGGCAAGGTGAACACCGGATCGCGCTCGTCGGGCTCCAGCACGCCGTCCGGCCTGCGCAGTGCGGGAATCACGGTTCCCTGATCGGCGATCGTGCACTGGCCGGTGAACTGCCCGTAACGCACGTACAGCGGCCCCTGCTCGTACCGGAGGTCGGTGAGCACGTGCGGCCCGTGCTCACCGACCAGTGCCAGTGACAGATCGGTGAGCACGCGTTCGAGTTCCCGTTCTCCCACCGGGTAGATCGTGATGAACTTGCCGCTTCCCGTTCTGGGGGCGTACTTCGAGTTGCACGCGACGAGCAGCTTCTCGTTGGACAGGAACTTGAAGGTGATCCCCCGGTCGGTGCAGTACTCCCAGACCGCCCCCAGCACGCGCCACGCGTTGTCGGGCACCGCGGAGACGTGCACCTTCCAGCCCTGTTCGGGCAGCACGGCGGCCCTGGGCGACATCGAGGTCCAGGTTCCCTGGTTGACGCGGTCCCACCCGGACGGCACCGGCGGCAGGGAGGAATCGAACGCGGGCTCACCACTGTCCCAACGGGACGGTGTCTCGTAGAAGAGCGGGTCCGCAAGGCAGAAGACCTCGTAGCGGACATCCATGTGGAAACCTCTCCCCAAGGTAGGCGTGGCCAGTTGAGATCGACCGGTACTCGCCGGGCGCGACTGCGCACATCGCGTCTTCAACAACCTCGTCGCTCGGTTGCGATTCCCGGACTCTTCCAGAGGAACACTCACACCCACGCCTTCCAGTCGAGTGAATCACCACACTCCGCCGTCCGGTCGACACCCCACTGTCGCAGCGCACTGGACACCCCCTCCGCACATTGCCAAAACCACACCTGGAACATGTACAAGTTTCATGTAAGTGTCTGCGCAACGATTTTCTGCTACACCGAATGACTACCGAAGAACCACCCAACCGGGCGTTGTCACCGGTCTCACATGACGCGACGATGGACGACGCTCTCAGACCGATGGGCCAGTCAGCGCATTACCTGACACCGTATGGCCTCTTGTGAGGACCGACAGGGGGATTTGTGGACAACCTGCCCACCGACCGTGAGGTCAGGGACGGCAGCAACATGGCGCGACACTGTCGCACCTCGACAGCAAATGATTCTCGGATGGAGACATGTCCAACAGGTGGTGCAATCAGCTCGCAGACCTCGTGGGCACAAACAAGCCGGTGTTACGAGGGGACCTGTGACAGTGCGGAAGAGGTGGTCGGCAGCTTTGGTGACCGGTGCCACCGATGGCATCGGAAGGGCAGTGGCGCACCGTCTGGCCGGCATGGTCGACACGCTGCTCGTGCACGGGCGTGGCGCAAGATCGGTAATGGATCTCGCCGCCGCACTGGCCCCGGCTCACCCCGGCACGACGATCATCCCGCTGAAAGCCGACCTGTGCAGCATGGCCGAGATCCATTACATGATCAACAGGGTCTGCACGGCCGTGGATCAGCTCGACATCGTTGTCAACAACGCGGGAACTGCGGGTATCTACCCCAGGACCGTCACCAGGGATGGCAATGAAGCGACACTGCAGGTCAACTACCTCGCACCGGTGATGATCACCGCGGGCCTGTTCGACCTGCTCTGCCTCGCCGAGCACGGCAGGGTGGTCAACGTGACCTGCGATTCCTACCGGAACGCGAAGTTGCGCTGGCACGACCTTTCCCTTGAGCAGCGATACCACCCCATGACCGCGTATGCCCAGTCCAAGCTCGCAGTCGTTCTGCACACCCAGGGGCTGGCGGACCGACTGTCCGCCAGTTCATGCGACGCGGTCTGCGTCAATCCCGGTAACGCCGATACGAAACTGCATCGCCGGGCTTTCGGTTGGCACGCGGAATCAGTCACCGGGGCGGTGGACAACGTCCTCTACGCCATCACGGCCCCGCTCGACGGCACTGGTTTCTACTTCAACCGGAAGGAACTCACGACGCCGGCCGTCGAACTTTTCCGCCCGCACGTACAGCGACACCTCGATCGGGTAACGGCCGGCCTGCTGAGCACGCGCCTTCCTTGGCTGGAACGCGTGCACGTGCATCTGCCGCGGTCGACCGCCAGTTGAAAAACGGCTCCGGCGCGTTCAACGGCCGGAGGCGAGAACCGATCCGACGTTCGGTTCCCGCCCCGCGTGGCTCCCTGCCAGCCACGCCGCGTGGGGAGATGCGGCTACCCCACCATGGCGCCGCAGTGGTGAAAATGGAACACTGGAAGTTGGCGCACCCACGCCACTAGCACATTTCGGCCTCGCTGTGGCGCGGTGCATTGTCACCTCAGTGTCCGAGGATCACTCCCATGCTCGAAATCGTTGGGCTCGACGCCACCGCCGAAGCCGTCTACGGGGTACTCGTCGACCGCTCGCCCTGCACGGTTGACGTACTCGTGCGCTGTTCCGGATCCGATCCAGGTACTGTCAGCCGAGCGCTGCGCGCGTTGGAGGAGCGCGGCTTGGTAGTGCACAGCGCGGACGACCCCGCGCTGCTGACCGTGCCCCCACCCGACATGGCGCTGGAAGTCCTGCTGCTGGAACAACAAGAGCGCATCAAACGGGCGCGGCTGTTCTCCGACCGGCTCGCGGAGCGGTACCGTCGCGCCGCGTCCAGCCGCAGCCCCGCCGAACTGGTCGAGGTGGTCTCGGGCCGCAAGGACGTGGCCCGCCGCATCGAACAGATCCTGCGCAGCACCACCGAGGAGGTCAGGTTCATCGACAAGCGGCCCTACGTGGTCGCGCCCGAAGACCTCGCCGGGGTCGAGGCCGAGATGCTGCGCCGTGGGGTGCCCTACCGGGGTCTGTACGATCCGGAAGGGCTGTCCACGCGCGACATACAGGGCAGGCTGGAGCCCACGATCACGCAGAGCGAGCAGGCGCGCGTGCTGCCCGCGGCGCCGATCAAGCTCATACTCGCCGACGACCGGTTGGCGGTGCTCCCCCTGCGGTCCTCGGCCACAGCGGTGGAGAGCGTCATGATCGTGCACGCCCCAGCGCTACTCGAAGCACTGAGCGTGCTGTTCGAGGCCCTGTGGCGCAGCGCTTTGCCGCTGCCCGCACCGGGCGCACCGGCATCGACCACGCCCGCGGACGCGCCGACCGCCGAGGACCGCAGACTCATCGCCTTGTTGACCGCCGGGCTGCCCGACCGGATCATCGCCCGGCAGCTGGGGCTGTCCTACCGGACCTTCCAGCGGCGCATCGGTTCCCTGCTGGACCGGCTCGGGGTCAGGACGCGCTTCCAGGCCGGGTTGCAGGCCGCCTTCCGGGGCCTGGTACCCGCTCCGGAGCCGCAGTCCTCCCTGGAACCCACCGGCCAGCCGCCCCGGCCCGACAGCGGCCCGCCGCATGGCCACCTGCGGTGATCGGCCACGCCAGTGCAGACTGGGCACGGGGAGGCGCCGCAGGATGCCGACGCAGGCGTGTGGTTGACCGTGACCGCCGCGTGCGACGACCACGAGGACCCGCAACCATGTCAACAACGCTCGCCCTTGCCACCGGAGCTCGGACCCGAGACCTGGTCGGTGCCCGCATCGGCCGTTCGGCCGCGCTGCTCAACCCCACGCCGGCACAGCAGCCGGTCGCCGTCATCGGCAGAGGACGGCTGGCCAGTGGCATCGCGGAACGGCTGCTGGACCACGACTTCGAGGTCCGGGTGTGGAACCGGTCCCCGACACGTGCCCGCAGGTTGGCGGTGCTGGGCGCGCGCGTGACCTCGACCCCGGCCGAGGCCGCTTCCGGCGCGGGCGCGCTGTTGTTGTGCGCCTCGGGCTCGGAGGACCTGCGCGCGGCCCTGCACGGCCCCGGAGGCGTGCTCGCCGAGGACACCGTGCACGGCGTGCTGGTGTGCATGAGCGCGGTGTCCCCGCAGGAGGTCAAGGCGCTGGCCTTGATGACCGACGCCGTGGTGGACGTGGGCGTGCTCGGCACGGCGAACCAGGCACGCGCAGGCAGGTTGCAGCTCTACACCGGTGGCCGGTGGAAGGAGGTCCGCGAGATCGCCCGCATACTCGACCCGTTGGCCCACAGGGTCAAGCACGTCGGTCCACTCGGCGCGGGCACGTTGGTGAAGCTGCTCAGCTCGGTGTGGCACGAGGTCGGCGTCCAGCTCATCGCGGAGTTGTCCGCGCTGGGCGGGGCGGCCGGGTTGTCACAGTCCGTGGTCGCCGAGGCTCTGCGCGAGACTGACGTGGGTGAACCCGTACTCGCCTCCGAGGCGGTGTGGCAGGACCACAAGCGGGTGCGGACAGCCTCAGCGGTGTCCCCACTTGCGGCCGCTGTCGCCGAGGCGGACCGGTCCGACCTCCCGCTGCCGCTGGTGCGACGAGCCTCCCAGACGGCGGCTCCGTCCGCCGGGTCCTGAACTCCGCGAGCAGCCCGTGATCCCCCCTCCACCGCGACGAGCGCAGGCGCGGTCGACCGGTCGTGCGCCCCGGTCGACTGGCACGCCGCGGTGGAGCGGGCGCTCGGGCGAACCGCTGCGGGTCGGCACTGCCAGTACGCGAGAGCCGACCCGCAGCGGGATGGGCACCAGATCAGCCGGTCGAGCTCATCACGAGATCGCCCTGCGGTCCTGGCACGCCCCGCTGGTCCCGGTTGGACGTGCTGAACCACAACCTGTCATCCGGTCCCGCCACCACGGCGCGCAACCGGCCGAAGTAGTTCTGGTAGATCGAGCCTGGCTCGCCGAGCTCGCCGTCCTCCAGCACCGGGATCCGCCACATCCGTTGGCCCTTCAGCGCGGCGACGTAGAGGTTGCCGTGGTAGTAGGCGGCCCCGCTCGGCGACGCCTCCTCGGTGTTCCACTGGATCAGCGGGTCGACGAAACTGCTGTTGGGCACCGCGCACCGGCCCTCGCACACCGGCCACCCGTAGTTCCTGCCCGGTTCGATCCTGTTCACCTCGTCCCAGTGCTCGTCGCCGAGCTCGGTCGCGTACATGTGACCGCGGTCGTCCCAGGCGAGCCCCTCGACGTCGCGGTGGCCGTAGGAGTACACCAGCGGCGCCGTGGGGAACGGGTTGTCCGGCGCACCACGGCCGTCCCCGGTGATGCGCAGGATCTTGCCCGCCAACGAGATGAGGTCCTGCGCGCGGGGTCCGGCCATCGCGTCCCCCGTCGCCACGTAGAGGTAGCCGTCCGGCCCGAAGGCGATGCGGCCGCCGTTGTGCGCCTCACCCCTCGGGATCCCGGCCAGCACCGCGACCGGGGCGCTGTCCCCGGTCAGCCGGACCACCCGGTTGTCCACAGTGGTCGAGTAGTACACGAACACGGATTTGTCCGACTCGTAGTGCGGGGACACCGCGAGGCCGAGCAGTCCACCGGTGCTCCCGGTGCCGACCGCGTCCTGGATCCGGCGCAGGACCGAGGCGCCGCTCCCGGACAGCCGCAGCACGCGGAAGGTGCTGCGTTCGGTGATCAGTGCCGTCGCGTCGGGCAGGAAGTCGATCTCCCACGGGACGCTCAGGTTGCTCGCCTCGGTGCGGACCGCCGCTGCCTGACTGGGAAGCGCGCCCGCCGACACGGTGCAGAATCCGAGCACAGCAGCACACACGAAGGCGACACTTCGCCCAAGCCTCATCTGCTCTCCTGACGTCGAGAAGTGGTTGCTGGAACCGGCCGGCCCAGACCCAGCTGGGTGGCTCCCGCATCGAATCACCGCGACGCTCGGTCACGTACCGCCTGCCAGGGGGCCAGCGGTCTACTCCGGTTGGCAGAACCTCCTTGGCTCCCAAGGAACTGCGCTCGACCGGAGCAGTCGGTGCGAGCCCGCTACCGCCCGTGTCAGGATGCGGCGCGCGCAGGTCAACACCTGACGCGAGGGACCAATCAGAAAAGTGAGGATTCCTGCTATGACGAAGTCGTTGTCCCATGGCGAGATCGACACCGAACCGTCACCGGCCGACTGGGTGAAGCCGGACTTCAGCGAGTACGAGACGCCGATGGAGGTCACGGCGTACTCCGGCCGCGCCTGAGCCAGTCCGGTCCCATCGCCGCGCGACTACCCGAACGGGGAGTCGCGCGGCGCCCCCTTTCCCCACCCAGGAGTTGTCGCATGTGCAGCAACGAACCGTTGCCCGTCGAGGAGTTCGTCGCGAACCTGCAAGCCGTCGGCCCGCGCTATTGGCATGATCATCCGTTTCATCAGCGGCTGCACCAGGGCCTGCTGAGCAAACACGAACTCCAGTCCTGGGCCGCCAACCGCTGGTACTACCAACGCAGCCTGCCCCAGAAAGACGCCGCGATCCTGGCCAACTGCCCACTCCCCCACATCCGCCGACACTGGCTGGACCGCATCACCTACCACGACGGCGACCGCCCCGACACCGGCGGCACCGAGAACTGGCTCCGCATGGCCGAAGCCCTCGGCCTGGACCGCACCGAAGTCCTCGACGAACGCCACGTCCTACCCGGAGTCCGCTTCGCCGTGGACGCCTACCTCACCTTCGCCCGCACCAAACCCTGGCTGGAATCGGTCGCCTCCGGCCTGACCGAGATGTTCTCCCCCGGCCTGATGCGCCGCCGCCTGGCCGACATGCGCGAACAGTACCCCTGGATCGCCGAGGACGGCTTCGCCTACTTCACCTCCCGCCTCACCGTCATCGCCGACGAGGGCACCACCACCCTCGACCTCGTCGTCGAACACGCCACCACCCGCGCCCAACAACACGCCGCCATCGCCGCCCTGACCTTCAAATGCGACGTCCTGCGCGCGATCCTGGACACCGTGGACTACTACTCATGACCACCCCCCACGCCACCCCCCAGGCCATCCCCCGACTGCGCCGCGGCGTCCGCTGCGCCTACGACCGCACCCGCGACACCGACGTCGTCCTGTTCCCCGAGGGCGTGCTGCTGCTCAACCCCACCGCCTCCGCGGTCCTGGACGCCTGCGACGGGGCCACCAGCATCGCGGCCATCACCCACACCCTGGCCACCGAGTTCCACGGCGTCCAGGCCACCGACATCCTCGACCTGCTGACCCGGCTGGCCGCCCGCAGGGTGGTGGACCTTGACTGAACCTCCCCTGGGCCTGCTGGCCGAACTGACCCACCGCTGCCCCCTGCACTGCCCCTACTGCGCCAACCCCCTGGAGCTGGTCCGCCGCGAGAACGAACTGGACACCCCCACCTGGCGGCACATCCTCGACCAGGCCCGCGACCTCGGCGTCCTGCAAGTCCACCTGTCCGGCGGGGAACCCCTGGCCCGCCCCGACCTACCCGAGATCCTCGGCCACGCCCACCACCTGGGCTGCTACACCAACCTGGTCACCAGCGGCCTGGGCCTGACCCCGCACCGGCTGGCCGACCTGGTCGACCGCGGCCTGGACCACGTCCAACTCTCCATCCAGGACGCCGACCCCGCCACCGCCACCCGCATCGCCGGCACCAAAGCCGTCGAGCACAAACGCCGCGCCGCCGACCTGATCACCACCGCCGGACTCCCCTTAACGGTCAACGTCGTGCTGCACCGCGCCAACCTCGACCACCTCCCCGCCATCATCGACCTGGCCGAACAACTGGGCGCCGACCGCCTGGAACTGGCCAACACCCAGTACTACGGCTGGGCCCTACGCAACCGCGCCGCCCTGCTGCCCACCCCCGCGCAACTGGCCGCGGCCGCACCCGTCGTGGCCGCCGCCCAGGCCCGCAGCCGGATGGACATCGTCTACGTCCTGGCCGACTACCACCAGGCCACCCCCAAACCCTGCATGCACGGCTGGGCCGCCCGCCAACTGACCGTCACCCCCAACGGCGACGTCCTACCCTGCCCCGCCGCCACCGCACTCACCGACCTCCCGGTCGAGAACGCCACCCACACCCCACTAGCCCAGATCTGGTACCAGTCCCGGTCCTTCACCGCCTACCGCGGCACCGACTGGATGCGCGACCCCTGCCGCAGCTGCCCCCGCAACACCATCGACCACGGCGGCTGCCGCTGCCAAGCCTTCCAACTCACCGGCGACGCCACCAACACCGACCCCGTCTGCACCCTGTCCCCCCACCACCACCTGATACAAACCATCCTCACCGAAGAGGTGCACGGCGGTGCCTTCGTGCCACGGCGCTGAACGTGGCTCAGCGGTGCGGCCCTCCCCTGTGACCGGGGAGGAGGGCCGCACCGCCGCCCGGGGCCTGTCAGCCCACGCTGTTGTCGACCACGTCCAGCTCGAACTGGTTCACTGCCAGCCTGCGATAGAGCGGACTGGTCACCGCCAACTGCTCGTGCGTGCCGCTGGCGCAGACCCGGCCACCGTCGAGCACGACGATCCGGTGGGCACTGCGCACAGTGGACATCCGGTGCGCGATGACCAGCAGCGCGCAGTGCCGCGCGATGCGCTGCAACACCTCCGTGAGCGCCCGCTCGGTGACCGAGTCGAGCTGCGAGGTCGGCTCGTCCATCAGCAGCACCGCCGGATCCGGCAGCAGCGCCCGCGCGATCGCGACGCGCTGCCGCTCACCGCCGGACAGCAGCACCCCGTGCTCACCGACCTGGGTGTCCAGCCCGGCGGGCAGCCTGCGCACCAGGTCCGTCAGACCCGTCAGCTCCACGATCCGCCGGACGGACTGCTCGTCGGCCTCCGGTGCGGCGTAGGTGATGTTGTCCCGGAGGCTGCCGTGCAGCACTGGCGCGTTCTGCTCGACAAGGCCGATCTGCCCGCGGCAGTCCGAGGTGCTCAACTGCCTCCCGTCGACCCCGTTGACGAGGATCTGGCCCCGGTCCTGGGCGTAGAAGCGCTCGATCAGGGCGAAGACCGTCGACTTGCCCGCCCCCGAGGCGCCGACGAGTGCCACGTATCCCCTGGCGGGCACCGAGAACGAGAGCCCGCGCAGCACGTCCTCGTCCTTGTCGGGATACCTGAACCAGACCTCCCGCAGGTCCAGTGCGGGCGCGTCCGGCCGCACCGGGTCGCGCGGGCCGGGGTCCGCCGCCCCCGCCGGCTCGGCGGGCAGCGCGGTGACCTCGTTGATCCGTTGTAGTGCGGCCACGCCCTTCTGGAGCATCGCGCCCACCTGGAACAGCCCCACCATCGGTGCCGCGATGTAGGTGACGTAGAGCAGGAACGCCACCAGGTCCCCCAGGGAGATCGCACCGCCAGCCACGCGCGCGCCCCCGACGATCAGCACGAGGATCAACGATCCGTGCGCGGCGAACCCGATGGCCGGACCGATGATCGAGTCCAGCCGGGCGACCCGCAGGTTCGCGCGGTAGGTGGCGTGGGCCCGCTCACCGATGCGCTCCTGCTCACGCTCCTCCGCCCGCGCCGCGCGCACGGTCCTGATGGCGGTCAACGCGCGGTCGAGGTCGGCCGACATGCCGCCGAGGTTGTCCTGCGCGTGGGCCGTGGCCCGACGCACACCGGACATCATGAACAGCAGGAGCGGTCCGGTCAGCAGCACCGTGCACAGCACGAGCAGGAACAGCGGGGGGTCGATCGCGATCATCATGACGGCGCCGCCGATGACGACCACGCCGCCGCTGAGCACGTCGACGATGTCGTAGGCGATGACGTCGCGCAGCAGCGTGGTGTCGGCGGTCGTGCGGGAGAGCAGGTCGCCGGTGCGGCCGCGGTCCAGGGTCCTGACCGGCAGTCGCAGCAGCCTCGCGACCATCCGCAGCCGCAGGCCGAGCACGATGCCCTCGCCGCACTGCCGCAAGGTGTAGTGCGAGAAGGCGTCGACCACGGCCTGGGCGATGAACACGGCCACCAGCAGCACGGCGGCCGAGGTGATGTCGGCCCCGACCCCCGCCGTCTCGATCGCGCGCATGGCCAGCAACGGCTCCACGAGCGCGAGCCCCGCGGCGAGGACGGCCAGCAGCAGGGCCGTCGTGATCCGGGACCGGTGCCCCCGGGTGGCCGCCAGCAGGTCCCGCACCCGGGCTCTGGGCGCGGCCCCCAGCTGGGCCGCGTCGTCCGCGGAATCGCTCTCCGAGTCCCCGCCGGAGGGATCGCTCTCCTCGTCTTCGATCCTGTGCCGATCCGACAGCGACGCGAGATGAACAGAGGTCATGCTGGAACCATTCCTTTTTGAGAACTGTTCAGTAGGGAGTTGACGCAGTTCGTGTTGGTGCACAAAGGGGTTCAACGAATTCGTTGCGGCGTGCGGAACTCCGCCCGCTCACGTGCTGACCAGGAGATCGGCCTCGCGCAGCCGCCGCACGAAGTCGTCCACGTCGGCGGCCGCCTCCTGCGCGGAGATCTCGTACAGGTCCACCAGCACGGCCACGGCCGCCCAACGCCCCGCGGCGAGCAGCGCGCGCAGTACCAAGCCCCCACAGGGATTCATCCGCCAGTAGCCGCCGACACGCTGGTCGAGCAGGACGGTGTCGTCCCGCTCCTCGACGAAGACGACCTGGGCTTCCAGGGCGAAGTCCACTCGTCACCCCATCACTTGCCGGTACCGCACTTGAGGAATCCTCAGATGCGACAGCTGGGGTGGGCTCGGCGTCCGACGCCACGACGAACCCACCCCCGCCGTTTTGGAAGGGAGCGCGCACACCCGGCCGCCGCCGGTCCGTATGCTCGGCGACGGGTAAGCGCTCTCAACCACACCGCCCGTTGACTCGGCTGTGGCCGCTGCGCGCGCGAGTACCAGTTCAGGCACAGACCTGACTGGTGGATCTGCCCATGGCCACTCCTTCCCGGACCGAGGGGCGGGCTCCTCCCCTCTAGCACATCACCGCCGATTCGACGGACATGAGTCAAACCCGCCCCGACTGGCGGTCGAATCGTGTCATCCGCATTGACACATTCGGCCCGATTTAGTTAATGCGCCTCCATCCCGTCACCCCGTTTTGACACAAAGCTTATACGCCACGGTCTCACACAATCCATGTCACTGGAGCCGAAAACTGTGACACGCCGCCTGTTCGTACCCACCGACGCGGCCGAGAAAAACCGCTCCACGGGTACGCCGAACGAGGCGACCAGGATTCGCCGTCGGCGACATCACGCCAACGCGAATCGCTCAACCGGACTCAACAGCCGTGAACCCCCACTTCGTCGCGAGCACGATGGCCTGCTGCCTGTTCTTCGCGCCGATCTGGTGGTACAGCTGCTGCATTGTCCGGTACATCTGCCGCTCGGAGTAGCCGGCGCTGCGCGCGATGCTGGCGATCGACTCACCGTGGGACAGGGCGCGGAGCCAGCCCACAGCGGCGTCGGGCAACCGCAGTTCGCTCGGCGCCTGACCCGGATGCCGCACCAGGCCGTGCGCGATGCTCACCGGGAGCAACGTCCTGCCGTCCATCGCGGTCTTCAGCACGTTGATCATCTCCGGCAGTGCCACGTCCTGCGGTGCGACCCCGTCGGCCCCGGCCGCCAGTGCACTGCGGTAGCTGGTCACCGACGGCTCGTCCACCACCACGACCACGGCGGCCTCGGGGTAGCGGGCGCGCAGGTCGGCCACCCCTTTCGACTCGCCGACCACGTCGAACTGCACCAGGCAGGCGTCCCAGATGGCTTTCTCCGTCCCGTCGAGGCTCGAGGCCTCGGCAACGTCGAACCCCTCCTTTCCCAGTCCGAGCGAGAGGCCGATCCGATAGAACGGGACCTGGTGGACGACCAGGACCGCAGGACGGTTCGGCGACTGCGCTTCGCCAATGATCGAGCTCACCACTCTCCCTAGAGCTGTCGAAAATTCTGGCCATCCCGCTGCGGGGCGACCACTCGATGCACTGCACCGAATTATCTCGGAAAACCCATGCTAGGGCTCAGGACCTGCGGGTGTGCTCGACTGGTCGGCCCACCCCGTTGCCGCGTTCGGCCGATTTCGGTCCCACCTGAACCATCGGCAAGAAGTACCCGTCGGGATGCATTTCACCGACCAACTCGCCTTCGGCCTCGATCCAGGCGTGTCCGGCGAAGGGGCCGATCCGTCGAATGCCCACGATCCACACCGGCCAGCACCCCCATGCCCGGCACAGCAGGGCCGTGGCGATCGACCGGGGCAGGCATCCCCTGGGCCCCCGGCAGCGCCGACTGACCGCCATGACGGCGTTGAACGCCCGCAGCGCCTCGGCATGGGTGGCCGGCCTGGCCCCCAGGCTGGTCTTGTCGAGCACCGCTCGGATCCGCGCCGGGCTCCGCCGGGCCAGCGTGCGCGCCAGTGCGACCGCCAGCAATGCCTGCACGCGCAGCGCGATCGGCTGCTGCGCGGGCGGCGGGCTCAGCTCCATGGGCGTGGTCATCTCCTGCGGTCCTCCTCCTGTGCCACGTGGGGCACTACGCCGGCCTGGTCTTGAGCAGCCCCGCCGCGCCCAGTTGCGCGAGCAGGTCGTCCACGTCCGCACCCGCGGTGCCGGAACTGACCTCGTAGTGCTCGGTGATCTGCGTGACGGCCTGATCCCGGTGTCCCTGCTCCAGCAGCACTCGCAGCGCGAGCGCCGCGGTCGGGTTGAGGCTCCAGAACTGCCCCGCGCGCTCGTCGAGCAGCACACCCCCGTACGAGGTCTCGGTGAACACGATGTTCTCGCGGAGTTCGACCATGCGCGGTCGCACCGCCCTTCCTGTGTCGATCAGCGTTGTCCCTCGACCGTCCCGCGCCCGATGGCCCTGCGCAGCCAGACCTCGCAGGCCATCGTCTGCTGCAACGGTTCGTGCAGGCGCTGCGGTCCGAGCGAGTACCGGCAGCCGGCTCGCAGCTGGTCGGCGTCCACGAACCCCAGGCGCGCCAGCTGGGAGTCGGCGCACAGCGCGAGCAGGTCGGCCCGGTTGTTCCGGATACCGGCCTCCTCGTCGGCGGAGCAGTCCGCCTTGGTCGTCCGCGCGCGCAGGTGGTCGGGCACGGTGTCGCGCATCGCCTCGTTGAGCAGTGCCTTGTAGCGCCAGGGCGTCAGGCGCACCATCGGGTCCACCGACAGGCAGGCCTCGATGACGCGGTCGTCCAGGAACGGGGCCGCCATCGGGAGCCCGGTCGGGGCCACCAGCTGCGCGACGGAACGCACGAAGCGGGCGCTGCCCCTGATCGCGGACAGGTCGGCGTGCCGTCCCCTCGGGGAGGCCAGCGGTGCGATCGAACCACCGAGTTCCTTGAAGCTGTCCAGCACGAGTGCCCGCGCGTCCTCGGTGACCCACGGCGGCAGCCGCGGGGTGACCTCCCACTCCAGGTCCGGGACCGTGCGTCGCGAGCGGTCGCCGGACAGTCGGCCGGACACCTCGTGCAGCCATGCCGAGTAGGGCTCCGAGCGCAGGACGGTACGCATCGAGGGCAGCACCGGCCACCGCGAGTTGAGCCGGACCGCGCGGAACAGCTTGAGCGCGTCGACCAGGTCCGACCGCGCCAGTGAGTGCAGGTGGTTGGGAGCCGCTTCGAGCACCTCGTCTCCCCCGTAACCGGTCAGGTGCACCGTCGACCCGCGCCGGGCCAGCCGGCCGTACGCGGTCAGCAGCTTGGCCCTGTCCACCACGCCGACACAGGGTTCGTCCAGGTCGTCGCTTGCCGTGCTGATCCCGTGGTAGGCCAACGGAAGGGCACTGCTGGGCAGCACGTCGTGCACGACACCGGGCAACTCGCCCATCGCCATGCGCGCCCAGGCCAGGTCGTCGTCGGCGGGGTCGTAGGCCGTCGCCGTGTACGCGACGAACCTGGTTGGCTCGCGCGCCGCGAGGAAGGCCACCGCGGTGGAGTCCACCCCACCCGAGAGGTCGAAGCTGGCCACCTCCGGCCCGCGCAGCCGGGTGCGCACCGCGTCCGAGAGCGCACTGGCCAGCTTGCGGGCGCCCAGCTCCAGAGTCAGCACCGGCTCGGGCGCATGCCACCACTGGACGTTGCGCGGTCGCCCGTTCACGCCGACGAGCAGGTAGCGGTCGGCGGGCACCGGGCTCACGCCCTGCCACATCGGCACATCGTCGAGCGGGTGCGGCCGCATCGGGTCGAGCAGGCTGAGGGCGACGGCCCGCAGGTCGATCTCGGCGTCGAGCACGGCGGCCAGGACATCGACCCGGTCGCTGGCCACCACCTGGCCCTTGAGCCGGCCGTGGAAGACCCGGCGGACCCCGGAAGCCGTGCCCTGCACGCGCAACCGGTCGCGGGCGGTGGCCACCACGTGGTAGCTGCCCGCCGCGTTGCTGAGCACCGAGTCCAGGGAGGTGACGTCGTCCAGCCGTTGGGTCAGGTGCGCCAGGCACTCCTGCGTCACGGAGGAGTGCCCGATCAGCGCGACACGCGAGGTTCCCTCGACAGCCACGACCGCGTGGTGCTCGGGCCAGTTGCCCACCAGCCACGGCCGGCCGGACGCGTAGGCGATGTTGTGCGCCGCGCGGTCGAGCAGTGCGTCGAGGACCTCGCCGGGTACCGGTGTGTCGGGCAGAACGACGAACCACGGCACCTCGGGTGCCAGTAAGGGGAATCGCATCGAGTCGACAAGCCTTGCTGTTGTTGGGGCACGCGTGTTCGCCGCGGCGGCCGAACAGGGGTGCGAGGTCCTCGGCAGGTCGGGGTGGTGGCGGCCAGCACGGCCGACCGCCACCACCCCAGGGTTCCCCGGGCCAGCCCACCCGGTCTCGAGCACCGGGTGCAGGTACCGGATCCAGCGCCATCACGGCGGTGTCCGCCCCTGGCCGTGGGCCGCCTCACCTCACGACGGCGGCCCGGGGATCACCTCACCGCTGGCGTTACCGTCAGCAGTCGTGGACGCGACGACGGCAGCAGTGGTCCCGGCCGTGGCCCCACTTGCCGTGGCCACCGCCGCCCTGCCCCTGCACCGGCCCGCCGGCAGTCACCTTGGCGAACGAACCAGCAGCGATGAGCGCCGGCGCCTCGTATACGGACTTCACGCTGAATCCTCCAATTGAGTGTTCCCATTGTCCGCCGGAGCCAATTTGGAATCTCCGGCCGAACACTTGACAGTCTGCCACGAGGCCATCCAGGAAAGGCCCAACAAGGGCACAGGTGATCATGCCCGCTCAGCGGGCACTGAGTGCGGGCGAGTCCGCCACGGCACCCACCGTCAAAATCTCCTGGTGAATCCTCTGAAGCTCGAGACCCGGTTCGATGCCGAGCTCAGAATTCAGCAGGTGGTAGATCGCCTGGTAGGCCGACAGGGCCTCGGCGCGCCGCCCCGTCCGACACAGCGCGGTCAGCAACTGCGCCCACGGGCGCTCGCGGGTGGGGTGCTCGGTGGTGAGCGAGCGCAACAACGGGATGACCGCCCCGCTGTGGCCGAGGGTGATGCGCGCGTCGACCATGTCCTCGCTCGCCGCTCGCAGGTGCTCCGACAGGTAGGCCCGTTCCGAGCGGACCACCTCGTCGGGCAGTTCGTCGTAGGGCTCGCCGCGCCAGAGGTCGAGCGCCTCGCGCAGGTTGCCCGCGGCCTGCTCGGGCCGGCCGCCCCGCAACTGCTCGCCCCCCATGTCGACCAGCTTCTCGAAGCAGGTGACATCGAGCTCGTCCGGCTCGACGAGGATCCGGTACTCACCCGCCCGGCTCTCGATCCGTCCCATCGGCATGCGCGGCGGCAGGTCCCGCCGCAGCTGCGAGACGTAGGTCTTGATGTTGCTGGCCGAGGACCGTGGCGCGCTGCCACCCCACAGCACCTGCCTGATCGTGCCGACGCTCACCCAGGTGCCCGACCGCAACAACAGCAGGGACAACAGTGCTCGCGGTTTGCGGTGGCGCACGTGGACGGGTGCACCGTCCCACCCGCACACCTCAAGGGGCCCCAGAACACGGAAAAGCATCAGAATCTCCAGAACTCCCACACCAGGAACCAAAAGACGCGATTTTGGGCGAACTTATCGCATGTGAGCCGATCGGAGGAGAGGCCAAACCACTGGCCCCCGAAACATGCGCGAGGACTCACGACTGCGACGAACAGGTGACGAAACAGAACCGGCCACCCAGCAAAGGAAGCAAATTCACCGGACGCCTCTCCCGCGAAAACTCACCGGAACGCGCCGTCGCTATGGTTTCGGCAAATCCGATCCCCAGAAGGGAACATCTCGTGTGCATCGCGAAACTGAGCGTGGACCGCGTCGAACTGGCCAAGGGCTCCTACTCCACCCGGCTCGTCCAGCTCGGCGAGGCCGCCGGCCTGACCCGGCACGAGGTGCACCCCCAGCCCGGAGACGTACTGCTGGCCAGGGTGACCGAGGTGGGCGAACACCGCTACCTGGAACGCCCCGACGGCAGGCTGGCCAACCTGTTCGACGACGACGAGGTGCTGCTCTGCTACGGAGAGCACGAGCAGGCCCAGGTCCCCGACGACCTCGGTCCCTGCCAGCTCGTGGCGGCCGGGGGCGTCGCGGCCCGCACCGAGCGCGAGGGCACGAAGGCCCGGACCTCGTTGGTACCGCTCGGATTGCTCGTCGACGAGGAGGGCCAGGTGCTCAACCTGCGCCGCTGGGCGATGCGGATGCCGGTGCCGTACCCGTCGCGACCGGTCACGCTGGTGATCACGGGTACCGGCGCGGGCACGGGCAAGACCTCGGCCGCGGCCGCGCTCATCCGCGGGCTGAACAAGGCGGGCTTCCAGGTCGGCGCGGCCAAGGTGACCGGAACCGGCATGGGCGTGGAGACCTGGGTCATGCGTGACGCGGGGGCCAAGACGGTGCTGGACATGACCGACGCGGGGCTGGCCTCGACCTACCGGGCGAGCCTGCCGACCCTGGTGCGGACCTTCGAACTGCTGGTGGCGCAGCTCGCGGCGACCGGGGTCGGGGTGGTCGTGGTGGAACTGGCCGAGGGCATACCGCAGGCCGAGACCGGGGCGCTGCTGGCCACGCCGGACTTCGCGCACTGCGTGGACGGGGTCCTGGTCGCGGCGCACGACGCGGTCGGGGCGGGCAGCGGGGTGGCGCGACTGCGGACCTGGGACCTGCCGGTGATCGGGGTGACCGGGCGGCTCACCCGCTCCACGGCAACGGCCGGGCAGGCCGCACAGCTGACGGACCTGCCGGTGCTCACGCTGGCGGACCTGCGCGGCCCGGAGACCGCGGGCTCGCTGGCCAAGCCGCTGGCGCGCTGAGCCCGGGCGGCGGGTGGGCGACGAGCACCGCCCACCCGCCGACGCGTCACGGGAAGGGATGCGGGTACGGGTTGACCTCGTCCGGGGACAGCGGGGCGTCCCGGTACCCGAGCAGCTGCGGCACCTGGTGCAGCCTGGGCAGGCCGTGCACCCGCCGCAGGTGGTGGCCGAAGCTCATCGGCATCGTGCCGGGAATGACCACCTTCACGCAGTGGAACCCGCCGACGCGCTGCTCCGCGGTGGTCTGGTCCACCACGATGACGTCCAGTCCCGTCGTGAGATAGCGCCGCACCAGCTCCAGCAGGTCCGCGCGCAGATCGTCCTGCTCGGCGAAGCCCGCGTTCGCGGCGATCTCCGCGAGACTCCGCGCGGGGCGGTCGGTGTCGAGGAAGTCGAACCGGTGGAAGACCTCGGGGCAGGCGTAGAGCAGCGAGTGGTCGTGCATGTGCCGCACCAGCGTGGAGTCCGCGGCCATGGCCCGCGCGCGCTCGGCGTCCTGCGCGTAGCTGCGGGTGATCCCGCCCATCACCGGTCCCAGCTCGAACAACGCGTTGCGCAGGGCCTTCTCGGCGATCAGGTGCGATCCGCCGGTGCAGATGGACCTGGCGACCGCCTGCCCCTGCTCCGGGTTCACCGCCATCAGCCAGACGCAGGGGATCCGCTGCTCGACCGTGGTGTCGAAGGCCCTTATCCGCCAACCGGTCTCGTCCTCCACCCGCCTGCGGATCACCGCGATCAACCGGTCCTCCGAGGAGTCCAGGTCGATGGGTGGCACCGGCATCCTGCCGTACCAGGTCAGCAGGAACGCGTCCCGTTCGGCCACCTCCAGGATCGCGTGCAGGATGGCCTCCTCCAGGCAGCCGCCGAGCGCGCACCCGTTGGAGGTCTCCATGACGAAGGTGGACCGGCGCGGCTTGACCCGGTGGATCCCGTAGTAGGCGTAGGCCTCCGGGACCAGCACCGGCTCGTCCCTTGCGAAGGAGTACCCCCACACCCAGTCCAGTTCGAGGTCCTCGTCGAAGGCGGTGAACGGGAAACCCGGCCCGTGGTTCTCCGGCGGGTGGGTGCCCAGGGTCCTCGGGTCGACCGCGTGCTCCCGGACGGCGGCGAACGAGGCGTGCACCGCGGTCCGCTTCCCGCCCGGCTGCATGCCCGCCCACCGCTCCAGGGACTCCAGCACCGAGGTGGTCAGGCTGGTCCGGTAGTTGTCGCTGCGCCCCCAGCTCCACTCCACGCTGTCCGGTCCGCGCAGGCCCATCGGCGCCGCCGCCACGGCGAGCCCGGCCTGGTCACTCAGCTCCACCCCGCGGACCAGTCCGGCCACGGGGTCGACGTAGGTGTCGAGCAGGTGCTGGTGCTCCAGCTCCGCGGAGCGCACCCGGAAGCGGTCCCGTGCGGGCTTGATGCGCCTGCTGAGCGTGATCCGCGCGCGCTCGGCGCTGTCCTCGGGCAGGTCGGCGCAGTCCGGGCAGACCGGGTCGGGCAGGAACCGGTGCCGGTTCACCGTGAGGTCGCGCAGCCCCACCCGGAGCAGGGCGCCGACCGTCCTGGGCGGGGACTCCACGTCGCCGACCCGGGCCACCTCGTCGGCCACCAGCGCGCCCACGAGGTCGCAGGCCAGGCCGGTCAGCAGCGAGGAGGGCCTGGCACGCAGCGCGGCACCGTGTTCGCGGCGCACCTCGTCGTGTGCGGCGGGGTTCTGGCGAGCCCGTCGCCTTCGCAGTTCCGCACAGGTGTGGCAGCCCGGTGTGCCAGGGGTGGTCAGCGGGCCGACGACCACGTGGCCGAGCTCGGCGACAACCGGCAGCCACGGGTGCCCGGCGGCGGTGCTGCCCGCACCCGCCGCGGCGTGCCCGCCGGTGTCCCAGGAGTCGCTGGCGAGTACCAGCGCGGTACAGCCGGGGACCCCTTCGGCGAGTGCGGTGTCGACGACCTGGGCGATCCTCAGGTTGGCCGCGGCGAGTGCGCTGTGGATCGAGGTGTGCAGGGCGCCCGACCCCGCCAGTGCGACCGATCGATCAGTCATCGAGCAACACCACCTGTGCGACGTGGGGCAGGATCCCGCTCATCTCCGGGTCGTGGTCCAGCGGCACCGCCACCGGCGTGAACCCCTTGCGGCGCAACGCGCTGACCGCGGTGGCGAGGTCCACGTCCGGGCGCGGACCGACCGGCTCGGCACCGACGAGGGCCAGCGGCAGCGGGTCCACCTTCGGTGGGGCGTACTCCGGTTGCCGGTGGATCTCGGCCTGGCAGGCCAACAGCGCGGACTCCAGCCCCTCGTGCAGGGCATCGGCGAACCTGAGTGCGCTGGCACAGCAGACGGCGGTGCCGTCGAGGGAGAGGACCAGGGTCGGCACGCCCAGTTCGCCGGTGACGTCGTGCACGGTCAGCGACCGGCCCGCGGCCGCCACCAGCCGGAGGTAGTGCGTGCCCCGGGCGTCGAGCTCACACCGGTCCAGGGCCAGCGGCACAGCCCGGTCCAGCGCGGCGAGGGTCAGTTCCCGGCAGCGCCCCACCAGGCTCGCGAGGACCGCCTCCTGCCAGCTGTACCCGGCTGCCGCACCGGAGTACACGACGTCCTGGGCCGACCCGGTGTCCAGCACCGGGAACACGGACCGGACCTCCACCTGCCGGGGACGGCCGTCGACCAGGCTCACCCCCCACAGCCAGCCGCGGTGCCCGCCCTCGACCAGCCTGGCCAGGCCCTCGTCCGGATCGGAGCCATCGCCTGCCCCGCCGTCGGTGTAGAGCAGCCTCGGGTCCACGACCATCGAGCTGTAGGCGGCGAAGGCGCGCAGCGCGGCCCGGTGCCGCGCGGTGCTGAAGTCGTGCCCGGCCGCCGTCACCGACACCTCCTCGCCCTGCACCAGGCCGAGGGGATCGGCCAGGACCGCCTCGCAGACGTTCAGCGGCAGCTGGCTGAAATCACGCTCCCCCAAGCGAAGCAGCGGTCCCACCCGGCCGTCGACCACCTTGGCCGCCCGCACCGAGAACTCCTCCTCGGACAGCGGCTCCCTGGTGGCCAGCACGGAGATCATCTGGTGGAACTCGGCGATGCCCAGCGCTCGGGCCGGCCGCCCGAACGGATGTGGCACCACCCGGTGCGAACTGCTCGCCGGGCCGCTGAAGTCCAGGCGGGTGACGCTGCGCTGGGCGGGGTCGGTGAGGGAGGTCGCCCCGGTCAGCTCGCAGAACACGCGGTGCACGAGGTGTGCCGCCATCGTGGCGGTGGCGAGGGAGCCGGGGCGCTCCGGCCCCTCGCCACCAGCCGCCCGTGGCCCCAGGACGCGGCGCCACACCGCACCCCGGTCCGTCCCTCCGGACAGCGGCAACGGCCCCACCCAGGCACCGTCGCCGTCCACGAACGCTTGAACGAGCAGCGCGCCGCTGTCCACGCAGGCACGGGCCAGCGCGTCCGCTCGGGTGGGCACGTACCGGTCGGAGACCTGCATGACCAGGCGGACCCCGTCGAGCAGGTGCATCAACCGCCGGTAGTCGGGTTCCCCGCTGAGGATGTGCTCGTTGCGCAGCACCGCGAGCCCCTGGGTGGGCGTGGGCGCGGTGGACTCGAGCTCGCTCAGGTCGGTCGGGCACTCGTCGGTGATGGCCACGGTCACCCGGCTCAGTCCGGAGCGCAGTGCCGCGTTCACCGCGGCGGCCAGGCTCCGCCCCGCGCCGATCACCAGGGTCCGCGTGCCACGGTAGCGCTGGAACCAGGAGACGGCGAAATCCCGGTAGTAGTCGACAAAACCGACCTCGGCCGCGAAGGGGGCGAGCAGCCGGGCCGGGGGCAGTTGGGTGGGCGGGGCCTCGCGCGCGACGCCCCGGTCCAGCAGCGTGCGCACCAGGCCGCCGACGAACTCGGCCCGGTCCGCGGACAGCCCGGCGAGCAGGTCGGTCAGGGAGTTCTCCCCGTCCAGGTGCGGGGCCAGCCGTCGCACCCACTGCGCGATCGAGTCCCCGGACAGCAGCACCGGCCCGTCGTGGGTGAGCCAGAAGGCCCCCTCGGGCAGCGAGGCGAAGTAGGCGTCCGGTCGCAGCATCGGCCTCATCGGACGCTCTCCTGGGACGGGGCGGCGACCTGGGGCACGCTGCCGACGCAGAACGCGCCGACGCCCGCCTCCACCATCTGGTCGATGCCCGTGGCCTCGGCGAAGTACTCGTTGCCGCCCAACGCCAGCGCGCAGGGCGCCAGCCCCATGGCCGTGGCGACGAGGTACAGGGTCTGGTAGAGGACGCCGACGTTCTTGAGGGTGAGCGAGTAGCCCATGCCCTGGTACTTCCACATCACCCTGCCGAACCGGGTCGTGATCACGAACAACACCTGCGGAGCCCCCGCCCAGTTGAGCAGTGCCCGCGTCGAGGTCGCGTGCGCGGGCACCTGGTTGAGGCGGTGCTCGTACGCGTCGTAGTGGTAGAGCCCGGGTTCAAGTCCGTCCACCTTCCTGACCAACGGGTAGATCTCCAACTCGTGCACGCTGCCGCCCGTGGGGTGCGGGCGGTCCGAGACCTCCTGGCCGCCGTGCCAGCCCGCGCCGCGGACCCGCGCGCACCGGTAGAGCAGCTCGCCCAGTTGCGCCGCGGTGAGCGGGGCGTCGTCGTCGTGCTCGCGCACCGACTTGCGCGCCTCGATCGCCTCGGTGAGCGTGATGTCCTCGCGGCGCAACCGGTCGAGGTCGGGCCTGGGCAGGTCGACCAGCGGTCCGCCGAAGGGCGGCCGGCGCCCGGGCAGCGGGTCGAAGTGCCGCCTGGCCCAGTAGGTCCCGCCGAACCGGCCCCCGGACTCCGCCGCCGACCGGTTGCTGATGTGGTGGAACCACAGCTCGTGCGTGCTCCACTGGGCGGACCGCATCTGCTCCGCCTCGCCCCTGGGCACGAGCAGACCGGCGCACCACAGGTCGGCCAGCAGCCGCCTGCCCACCCGGCTCGGCACGGGTTCGGCCCTGCCGGGTTCGGACAGCATCGTCAGTGCGCCGAGCCAGGCCAGCGCCCCGGGGTCGTGGAAGGTCACCTCGTAGCCGGCGACCGGGGACTCCAGCAGCATGCGATCGCCCTCGCGCCGCAGCACCGCGAACCGGGACAGGGTGCACGAGGAGGGCAGCGGATCGCCGGTGGCGACCTGGCCGGTGCCCTGCGGGAGCAGCGTGTACACCGGCTCGCCGTTCCAGCTGATCTCGGTGGTCAGCCAGCCGCCGTCGCGCAGCCGCTCCAGCATCCCGCGCACGGTGTGGTGGCTGCCGTAGCCATCGTCGGCGAGCAGGTCGGCCACATCGCACGGGGCGGCCAGCGCGCGCAGCAGCGCCGACTCCCCCGCGTCCAACTGCCCGAACGACTGGCTGAACGGCTTGGCAACCAGGAACACCTCCTGGTTGCCGCTGACTGCGCAGTGCACGCCCGGGCGCAGCAGCACGACCTCCCGCAGACCCGTGCGCTCGGTCACCAGCTCGCTCACGCCGTCTCCCCCAGTTCGACCTCGCGGGTGGCCGCGGGGTCCCCTGGCACCGGGAAGCGGACGTCCAGCGCGCGCACCCCGAAGATCTCCTCAGCGGTGTTGGCCGCGAGGTGGCACAGCAGGAACCGTTCGACCGGGGTCAGCCCGAGCCGGGTCAGGTGCAGGTAGGTGTAGTTGAGCATCAGCCGGTACTTGCCGAACCACAACCGGTCCACCTGCGAGTGCTGCCAGCTTCCCTTGCTGTGCATCGGACTGCTGGCCAGCTTCTCGAAGTACTGCCTGCTGCCCGGCGGCGGGCCGGGCGGGTCGAGGGAGATCTGCCCGGAGGCGATCAGTTGCCCGCCGAGCCTGCGGTAGGGCACCAGCGCGCGCACCCACTCGTGCACCCAGGGCACCGCGGAGCCGCCGGTGTCCAGGGAGTCGACCACCTGACGCGCCTGCGCGACCAGTGATCGCGAGTGCAGCCGGTAGTGGCGCTGCCAGGCCGGCCGCAGACCGCCCGCCTGCGGGACCCAGGACAGGAACGCCTCGGCGTGCGAGCGGAACGACACGAACCCGCGGGCATAGCCGATGCCCGACAGGGTGTGCGCCGTGGCGATCATCAGGTCGAAGGCAAGGCGCAGCCGTTGCATGCCCGACCGCAGGGCCTCGGTCATGGCGAAGGTCAGTTCCGTGGTGTCCACGTAGAAGTCGGCGAGCAGGCTGGCCGCCTCGGTGCTGCCCAGCACGTGCAGCCGCTGGTCGTACGGGGCCTCGTGCAGCGAGTTGTCCTCGGCCAACGGCTCCAGCTGGCCGCGCTCCTGTTCGGACTCGATCAGCAACCGGTGCCCGGCCAACATCTCCTCTTTGTCGTACACGGCCGTCGAGGGGTGCTCGGCCAGGTAGCCGCCGATGACCTCGTGCACGGCGGGCAGCACGAGGTCGGCGTACTGCCTGGACCCCGTGTGGAAGTTCAGGCGCAGGTGCGGACCCCGCAGCCAGTGCGGCACGTGGTACGCGCGGATCTCCGGTCCCAGCCGCTGGAACAGCGGTCGGACCGCGTCCAGCACGAGGTCGTACTTGCGGTCCTCGTAGTAGTAGACGTGCACGCTGCGCCAGGTCATGGTTCAGCTCTCCTTCACGAAGTCGGACACCGCGCGCGAGGCGAGGTAGCGCAGTGCGCTCTCACCGCCGAGCGTCACCCCGAGCCGGTTGCACATCAGGTGTGCGCACTGGTCGAGCACGGTGAGCGCGCCGTGGGAGGGCCCCAGCTCACCGGCCGGCCCGACCGGGGTGAACCGCTCGTGGGCGATCTCCTCGACCAGCACCTCGCGCGTCTTGGCCACCGACAGCGCCCACCGGGTGACCGCGCCCGACCTCGGCAGCCGCTCCATGGTCGAGGCGGTCAGCCGCATCTGCTGGACCACCGCCAGCAACCTGGCCCGCTGTTCCCCGTAGTGCCGGTCGAAGGCGACGTGCGTCTGCTCGTCCCAGCCGGGCAGGTGGGACCACGCGGCGGGATCCGCCTCCACTGTGGACACTTGGGTCTCGACCCCGCACAGCAGCCAGGTCAGCACGAGCAGAGCGAAGGCCGCCGTGTCGCGCTGTTCGGTGGAGGGACTCGAACCCAGCAGTTCCAGGGTCACCCGGCTGGACACGTCGAAGTGCTTCTCCACCGCGTGGATCGAACGCCCCGCGCCGAAGCGGTGCTCCTCGCGCACGTAGGGGATGAACTCCACGGAGTTGTTCGGGAACATCACCGGAAGCGGGGTGGTGGACTCCAACTGGGAGAGGTAGGACGAGGACTGTTCGTACTGCTCCGCGCTCATCTGCTGCTGGGAGGGGTGGTCGCGCAGGTAGTCGGCACAGGCCCTGGCGACGCACCTGCGCACCAACTCCGCGCGCCTGGCCGAGGTGGGCAGCACGCGGAAGCGGATGTGCGGGCCGCCGTCCCAGTAGCGCAGGAAGAAGTAGCGGTGCGCGAGCCTGCGCCGTTGCAGGTCCTCGGCCAGCGGAGCGATCAGGCGCACCAGCACCGAGTCCAGGTCCCCGTGGTGGAACACGTGCGCACTGACCCAGTTGTCCAGGTTCATTCAGCCCTCATTCGTGGACAGTTCGACGATGAACTCGGTGACCGAAGGGGTTGCGGGATCGGGGCAGCAGCCCAGCTCCGGTACCGGCAGGGGTTCCTCGAACACGACCTGTCCGGTGCGATCGGCCAGCAGGTGTTCGAAGGTGAGCAGCAGGAAGGGGTTGGCGAAGTCCACGAAGACGGGCTTGCGCGACTTGGCGAACAACTGGTCGGCCCACTCCCCTTCGGGTTCCAGCACGCGCACGTAGCAGCGGTCGGGGATGCCGTGCGACCGGAGCCATCCGGCCAGCCGGAGCAGGTGGTCGGCCTCGTCCCCGCCGTTCTCGCGCGCGGGAACGCTTGCGGCCGCGACGATCCAGCGGGTGCGTTGCAGCACCACGCGTCCCACCTCCACCCGGGGCAGCCGGTAGACCTCCGTCTCGTTCTCCTGCTCCTCCAACGGGTAGACCGTGGGCGCCGAGGGATTCACCAGGTGCGAGGGGCCGAACGCGGTCAGCAGCAGCCGGATCGCGGGCGGCAGCAGCGGGTCGCCCATCATGCCCAGGTGTGCCGGGCGCACGCGGATCCCCCTGCGCGGGTCCACCAGGTCGAGCAGGTCGGCGTCGGGCTCGTGGACGACGACCAGCTCGCACAGCGGGATGCGTTGGGCCGCAGGGCGATCGCTGGCGGTGAAGGGGTAGTCCACCTCCAGGGGTGCCAGCGGGGTGCGCAGGTTGACCGAGGCGTCGAAGGTGCCCGACAGCTCGGCCACGGCCAGGTCGGGCGCGGTGGAGGTCCGGTACTGCCACTCCGGCACCACCGAACCGGACTGCGCGGCCAGCCGCAGCCAGCGGGCACGGCCCCGGCCGTATCCCCCGGCAACCATGTTGACCACCACGCGCAGGTCGTCCTCGACCAGGAATGGTTGCAGGTAGCAGGCGATCGAAGCGGTGGGCCGCACCCAGGAGGGCCAGGACCCGGCGAGGTCGGCGAGCTCGCGCGGGTCCACCCGGAGTACCCCGTCGTGCTCGGGGACCGCGAGCACGGTGCGCGCCGAGTCCAGGCGCAGCTGGTACAGCTCGGCGATCCTGGGCACCGTGGACTGCTCCAGCTCGTGCGGCCACACCGGTGTGCTCGGCCGCAGGAACGGCCTGGTGGCGGCCAGCCACGGCGGGCACTGCGACTCGGGCAGCGCCAGGTCCTGTTGCACGGCCCGGTGCAGCATCGGGAACGGCACGCTCGCGCCCGCGCCGAAACGCCTACGCACGTAGGTACCCAGCGCCAGCCTGGTCGGCAGCAGCCAGTCGTGCACCGCCAGCCAGCTCCGGACCACGTTCAGGTCGTCGAGCGCGGGACGCCAACTGGCCAGTGAGCACTGCACGCGGGCGTTGGTGAACATCGCGGTCTCGTGGAAGGTCCGCTTGCGCAGCAACTCCGGCGGCGTGCTGGGCAGGTCCAGCGCGGTCTCCAGGCCCGCCATCGCCCGGGCGGCGCCGTCCCGCCGTGCGAGGCCCGCCGCGATGTCGCCGGTCTCCACCCCGTGGTCGAGGATCCTGCGCAGGTCACCGATCAGCGCGATGGCCGCCGAGTGGCCCTCGTCCACGGGCGGGATGGACTCCAGCCAGCGCAGCAGGCCGTCGAGCGGGTCGCTGGACTGGTCCGGCACGGCCGGTGAGGTGTTCAGCAGCCCGCACTCGACCAGCTTGTCCAGGTAGCCGAGCAGGTCCGCGGGATCGGCGGCCAGTTCCTCGGACAACCGCGCGCTGAGCTGCGCGAGGGTGCCGGGCGCGGCAGACGCGACGCGCATGCACTCGGACAGCGCCGGGGACAACGGGAGGCTGAGGATGGGCTCCTCGGGCCAGGGGCCGAGGAAGGTCACCGCCTTGCCGGCGACCGTCGCACTGGGGTTGAGACGGACGGGCAGCTCCGCGCGGAGCCCAGGCCGGCGCTCCAGCGCCCGCACCACGCGACCCAGCACCCTGCGGTCCAGCTCGACGACCCCGCGCACGTCCAGGTCGCCCCGGAAGCGCACCGCCGGACCGACCTCGGTCCAGGTACCCAGCGCACAGTAGGTGAAGGTGCTGAACGGGCTGGTCTTGGCCGCCGCGCGGGACAGGAACCTGGCCAGTCCGACCAGTGTCCGCCTGCGCAGGGACCGGCGCCCGTCGGCGAGCCACTTGCGCACCTCGTCGAACAGGGCGGGGCTGGCGTGCAACAGCGCGTGCTGGAACATCGGGTGTGCCACGGCGGCGCGCAGTTCGGGCACCTTGTCCTGGTATTCCGAGTTCAGGACCGACCTCAGCTGGACGAGCAGCCGCTGTCGTCCACCCAACTGCCCCAGCCACTGGTGCACGGCCTTGGCGAGTTCCCCGGGCAGCGCGGCGGCGATCTCCTCGTTCCACTCCCGCTCGCCGGGTGTTCGCCGGTTGTGCACGGCCCGCCGCAGCGCGACCAGCCTCGGCTTCACCGGATCCGTTGACAGCGCACCGATGTGGTCGAACAACGCCTGGCCAAGGTCGCTGCCCTCGCGTTCCAGTGCCGCGTCCGCGCCGAGCAACTGCTCGACGAGCGCCCAGGAGGCATCCATCCGCAGGGGCGCCAACACCGAGGCGGGCAGCCCGGCGACCCTCGCCACCACCGGGCTCTCCACCCGGTACGCACCCCCTGCCGCCTCACTGTTGCCGCTGTCGTTCCTCGGACCAGCTGCCAGTACCACCGCACCATCCCTCGAATTCGCTTTGGGGCACCTAGCGCCTGTGGGCACGGGCGCGTTCTGCGCGCCCGTGCCCACAGGCCGTTTCACTACTAGTGCGAACAGGAGCCGCCACAGGAGCAGGAGCCGCCACCACCGCAGAAGCCGCCGCCACCGCAGCTGCAGCTGCTGCTACTGCTGCTGCTGCCACCGCAGAACCCGGAGCAGAAACCCGAGGAGTCCGAGGCGCCGTTCTCGGCCATGCCGTGACCGACGGTCAGGGACTCGACGGTGAGCCCGCGGTCGGCGAGCTCGAAGACGTCCATGGGCAGGTCAGCGATGTCGAACCGAAGAGAACCCACGTTAGCCATCACGCATCTCCTAATCTTATTTGTGACCAAAGAATTGCGAAGGACCCGAACGGCCGCGGGGCCACGAGAACCGGGTCACCCGCACCTGAATCCCCGGCCGAGTAAACGGCGAGGAGCGAGGATTCAGTGTTCTGAACGAACAATTCAACCCTAACGAACAGATCAAAAATCACACAGAGGCCAATCGACCGGCCCCTCCGACAATTGATTGGCAGCACAAAGGAAAACCAGGTTCCCTCACGCGGCGGTGCGCATCACCCGCGTGCCCCCGTGGTCCTGCAACGCCTGCAACGACCCGCGGGCGACCAGCACAGGGGGCGCTCCCCCACCCCGGGGCGGACCACCCCGGCGACGGGCGTTGAGCTTGTCGATCACCAGGGCCGCACCGAGCACGCTCGCGAGGGCGAGCGCGAAGCCGCCGCCGATGTCGGTGGCGTAGTGCTGGTGGGTGGCGACCAGCGCGAGCGCCATCGTGGCGCACTGCGCGAGAACCCCGCACAGCAGCAACACCCTGAGCACACGCGGGTACCTCCTCGACGTGTCCAGCAGCAGAACCGCGACCACGGCGCACACCGAGGCGGTGGCCGAGGTGTGACCACTGGGAAAGGCCAGTGAGCCGCCAAGGGTCCGCCCCACGACGGGCTTGACCACCAACTCGGTCAGCAGCACCGCCGCGATCGGCCCAACGAGCGAGAGTTGAGCCATCCTCGGATTACCGCTGAGCAGCCCACCCAGGGTGAGACCACCGACCACCATGGCGAACGGGACCGGGTCCGCCATTCGAGCCACCCAACCCAGCAGCGGGTTGTTGTCCACCACGCTTCCCCGCAACAACCGCGAAACCAGGTCGTCCACCCGATCGGGCTCACTGCCACCGTGCAGCAGTACCCCCAGGGCCACCACCACTCCCGCGCACAGCGCAACGGTGACCAGGGCGTGAGTTCTGAGCCGATCGGGCAGCAGTACGTGTGATTCGTGACGTTGTTCTTCAGCGTTCACGCCTCACGCTAACCCGCCCGAGTGCGGCACAACCGGTTGTCCTCCCGCCGGCCGACGACCATTCGGAGTCCACACGAATGCACTACCCGTGCGCGATCCGGGCCGGCACTGCGCCGGAGGAGTTCCGCCAGGGCATCAGCATTCGGCGCAGGGATCCGACTACCGTTGTGGCGTATGTACGCTTCCGTTCGAGCGGTACATACTTCTGCTTGGACACGATCCGCACACTGCACAGAGCTCCTCCACCGGACTTCGTGCGAACAACACCTCTTCGAGTGCTGGCCCGAAGGCGTGCGACAACTCGCCCCAGTCCGTTCACACGCTCGGCGCAGCGCCGGGTGACCATCCCCACCGCTTCTGGTGCCGTGTGCCCTTCTCCCCTCCCTGGAAGACGGCACCAGCGCGGTCGGACGGCGGCACGGCCGTTTCCCCGTTCCCGTGCCGGTCGCCGCCGTCCGGCACTGCGGCCGCGGTGGGGTCGGGACGTTGAGCGAATCCCCCGGCCTCACCGCGCCCCAGCACCCAGACCAAGGAAGAGGTGAACCAAGATGTCCGACGCTGCCGCCACCTTGCACAAGACCGTGGAACGCATGGAGGCCAGAGCACTGGCCTACCAACGCATCTACTCGTGGCCGGCGTGCGTCGACCCGTCGAACGGCGCTCTCATGCTCGCGCTGCACGCGGATCTGGACGCGATCACGGTCCCCGCCGAACTCGGCGTGCGGACCCAGCGCGTGCTGTGCCTGCGGATGCTGGCCGGACCGGTGCTGTTGCTGCCGACGGGAAGCGGCACGACAGGACCGGACTGGCTGTTCCTCACCGGACCCGCACAGGCCCTGCGCCACCGCACGATCGTCGAGCTCGGCCGTATCGGGGCGCGCTTCCACCAGCGGTCCACCTTCGTCCCGCTGCCGCCGACCAGGGTCAACGGCTCCGAGGTGCGCTGGTCCACCTCACCGGTCAGCGGCCGTGAGCTGCCGCCGTGGGCTGCCGTGATCGCGGCGCTGCGGTCGGCGGCGCTGGGCTGCACGCAGTAGTGGACGCCGCCTGCTGCATGTTCGCCTTCCTCGTCATGATCTGCGCGGCCGCGGGCCCACTGCTCGTCGACCTGACGACCGCCGTTCGGGACTGGCCTTCCCGCAGGCCGAACCGGTCCTGTCAGCGCAACGCCCCACCCTGTCGCGGCAGCGGTACTGACCGGGCGGCCGTCAACCGGCTGCTCCGGCTCGCGCTGGCCCCGTGCGAGCACCGCTGCCGACAGGCACGACCAACACCGCGATACACCAACAGCACAGTGAGTACCGAGCGGGAGCGCTAGATGGAATACCCCCAGTGGGGAAACGGGTCCGTCAACGGTCAGGCGCACAGCGGAACGCTGCTGCCTGACACAACGGGCCCGGAGGTGCACCTGGTGGGCGGCAGCCGCGCCGAGGCGATCAAGCTGGCACCGGTCGTGGACTGGATGCACCGACGGGCGAGGATGCGTCCCGTGCTGGTGGACTCCGGTCAGCACGACTCGATGTTCGAGCAGGCCCTCGGCTCCTTCGCGCTGCGGCCGGACCTGAGGCTGCGCAACGACCAGGGCTGCACGGGGCAGGCGAGCCACGCCGAGCAGCTCAGCGGGATGGTGCGCCTGCTGGACGAACACCTGATGCTGCGCAGGCCCGCGGCGGTGGTCGCGCAGGGCGACACGACCACCGCGCTGGCCACGGCCCTGGCCGCGTTCTGGCGCGGCATCCCGGTGGTGCACCTGGAAGCGGGCCTGCGCAGCCACAACGTGCGGGCGCCCTTCCCCGAGGAGACCACGCGCAGGCTCGTGGCCCAGGTGAGCACCCTGCACCTGGCGCCCACCTCGCGGGCGGCGGAGAACCTGCGCTCGGAGGGACTGGGTGGCTCGGGCGTGCTCACGGTCGGCAGCACCGCGGTGGACGCGGCCATCCGGGTGAGCGGGCGGCCGGTGGCGTTCACCGATCCCCGGCTGGAGGCCGTGGAGTGGCGTGCCCGCTGCGGGAACTGCCGCCTGCTGGTGGTCACGGTGCACCGCCAGGAGTCGTGGGGCGCCCCGTTGGCCGGGGTGCTCAACGCGCTGACCACGTTGTTGCAGCGGCACCCGGACCTCGAGGTGGTCCTGCCGATCCACCCGCACCCGGCACTGCGCAAGCAGGTCATGACGGGCTTGTTCGGCACCGACCGCGTGCACGTGACCGCCCCGCTGCCCTACGACGCCTTCTGCCGCCTGCTGTCGACCGCGCGCCTGGTGCTGACCGACTCGGGCGGTGTCCAGGAGGAGGCCCCGATCTTCGGCGTGCCCGTGCTCGTGCTGCGGGAGAACACCGAACGGGTGGAGGCCGTCGAGGCGGGCTGCTCGGTGCTGGTGGGCACCGAGCACCGGCGCCTGGCCGACCACGTCTCGCGGCTGCTTCAGGACAGCGCCGACCGCCAGGCGATGGTCTACGCGGGCAACCCCTTCGGTGACGGGCACGCGGGCCACCGAGTCGAGCACGCCATCGCCTGGATGCTCGGGCTGGAGCAGACTCCGCCCTGTCCGCCGCAGTCCGTGCGGTACACCCCGTCCGAACGGCTGCGCACCGAGTGACCCCGCCCGGTCCGGCCGCGGTCGCGGCCGGCCACACCGCGCACGGGCGGTGCCCGTTCGGGGCGCGGCCATTCGGCCGACCAGATCGGGTCGACCGGCCCCGCCGATGTGTGACACCGCCAGCGGCAGACGTCCCGCCCCACACGCGCTAGCGTGGACAACGCACTCGTCGGCCCGATTCCAGGAATGCGACGAGCGCTCAAGTCAACAACTGACACCGCCGCCGGGCACTGAAACCGGCGGCGGTGGCACATCCACTAGAACAGCACTCCGAATGATCTTGGATACAGCACGGCCTAATATGCCGATTGCCGTCGAATTTCCCTCAGATGCACCGAACCTGCCTGCGACAAAACGTCGACAGCAGGTCCCCGCACCACACTGACAGGAGAACCGGAAGTGGAGGCCAAAGAAACCTTTGAGCTGATTTCTGAATTGATTAAGTCCAGCCGAGAAGAGAACAACCTCAGCCAACGCCGCCTCGCCGAAGCGCTGGCAGCGGCCTCGGGCCAGGATACGATCACCCGATCGGACGTGTCGAGGTGGGAACGCGGCAAGCGGATTCCGACGAGGCACTGGCTGAACTGGATCAGCCAGGTTCTCGATGTTCCGCTGTCCCGCCTGGAATACGCGGCGAACTGGTCGCGCAGGTACCGCACGATGACCGACACGGCCGCCGCGCTCCGCGAGGCGCACAAAGTGGCGCCACTCAGCACCCGGCCGCAGAACCACACTGCGCCCACCGCCTGGGAATACCCGCAGGACAGGACGGGATAGGCCTATCCGTTCAGGGGCCAAGTCCTTGGCCACTTATACGGACGACGTCTCACGGTCAAGCTATTCACCGAGGTTCGAAGAATCGATTGCGGGCCTCGAAAAGATCAAAATATTTCCACTTGCACCAGTTTAGGAGAAGACCATGATGCGTTCCCTCGCTGCCATCGTGGCGGCAGGTGTCGCTGCTGTGTCGCTGCTGTCCGGCACCGTCGCCAACGCGGCCGAAACGACCGCGGTCAAGGCGACGACTTCCTTCACCTTCGTCATCGACCAGTTCGCTACGAGGGGCCCGGCCGGACCCCAGGACCAGTACATCCAGATCAAGAACATCAGCCTGGTCGCCCAGGACCTGAGCAACTTCAAGATCTCGGCTGCGCCGAGCTTCTCGCAGATCTTCGACCTGGCCACCATCCCGCTGGGCACGGTGCTTCAGCCGGGCCAGGTGTACGTGGTGGCCAACGCTCAGGGCTACAGTGGCGGCGTGGTGGACCAGTACTTCACCACGACCATCCCGCTGACCGACCAGACCGGCATCGCCCTGGTCACCCCGTCGAACGTCAGGATCGACTCGGTGGGCACCACCCCGCTGTCCCCCTTCACCGTGGGGCGTCCGGCCACCCCGCTGACCTCGAACGCCCCGCTGGCGCTGGTGCGCCACTCCAACACCGGCAACAACGCTGCTGACTTCAGCGTCGCGATGCGGACCCCGGGTGTTCCCGGGCCCGTGACTGTCTGAGCACACCGCTGAGCAGCCACTGCCACTGACACGAGGAGCTCGGGTCACTTCGGTGACCCGAGCTCCTTGTCGCGCCTGGTCAGTTCTCACGCGGGCCGAACCGGCGGTGCAGTGCGCGCACCGGCGCCGGGGCCCACCAGTTGAGCCGGCCGCCCAGTGACATCAGTGCCGGTACCAGTACCGGCCGCACGATCAGCGCGTCCAGCAGGACCGCCAGCGCGGCACCCAGACCGATGAACTGGATGAACGACACCTGAGAGGTCACCATGGCGAAGAAGGACACGCACAGCACACCCGCGGCGGCGCTGATGACCCGCCCGCTGGAGGACAGCCCCAGGACGACCGCCGAGCGCAGGGGCAGCCCCTCGTTGTGCAGCTCGGTGATCCGCGCGAGCACGAACACCTGGTAGTCCATGGACAGCCCGAAGCTGACGCAGAAGACCAGCACGGGGAACACCACCGACATGGTCGTCGGGGTGAAGCCGAGCAGGCTGGCGAGGTGTCCGTCCTGGAAGACCCAGACCAGCACGCCGAACACGGCGGCCATGGTGAGCAGGTTGATCAGCAGCGCCTCCACGGAGAGCAGCACGCTGCCGGTGAGCAGGAGCAGCAGCGCCAGCGCGGTCAGGGCGATCAGCCCGAGCGCGAGCGGCACGCGGGCGGCCACCTCGTCGCTGACGTCGACCAGCTGGGCGGGTTGCCCGGTGACCAGCACCGAATGACCGCCGGGCACCGGTACGGCCCGCACCTCGCGGGCGATGTTCGCGGCGGCCGAGGAGTAGGGCTCGACGTCGCTGACGACCGACAGCCAGGTCGAGTCCCCCAGGCGGTGCAGGTCGCGCGCCATGGCCGGCGTGGGCGATCCGTACGCGTACGAACCCGCCGCGCTGTCCACCCGGCGAACCCCCGGCACCCTGGACAGCGCGCTGGCGTAGTCGGCGACCTGGCTGGTGCTGCGCGCGGTGGTGGGCCAACTCTCGGCGACGACCGCGAGCGAGCCCATTCCGCCGGTGGCGAAGTGGTCGCGCAGCTGGTCGGCGACCTGGCGGCTCTCCGCCGTCGTGGGCAGCACCCGCTCGTCGGCGAGTCCGAAGTGGACGTGCGAGATCGGGATGCTCAGCAACAGCAGTCCGGCCAGTACGGGAACCCCGAAGGACAGCGGTGCACGCAGCACCTTGCCCGCCACCTTGCCCCAGAAGCCCACGTCCGGCTCGAGATGCACCGCCCGGCGCCACGGCAGTCGGCCCCGGTTGACGCGGTTGCCGAGCAGGGCGAGCAGGGCGGGCAGCGCCACCAGTGCCCCCGCGACAGTCACGGCCACGACCGCGACCCCGGCGTAGGCGAAGGAACGCAGCAGGTATTGCGGGAACACCAGCAGGCAGGACAGGGCCACGGCCACCGTGGCCCCGCTGAACACGATGGTGCGGCCCGCGGTGCGCATGGTGACCACCAGTGCGGAGGTGGTGTCGGGCCGCCTGCCGAACTCCTCGCGGTAGCGGGAGACGAACAGCAGGCTGTAGTCCACGGCGAGCCCCAGACCCAGCGCGATGGCCAGGTTCACCGAGAACACCGAGACGTCGTAGAACAGCGCGAGTGCCCGCAGCACGCCGAGCGTGCCGATGATCGAGAGGATCCCGATGAACAGCGGGAGCCCCGCCGCCACGACGGTGCCGAACACGATCAGCAGCAGCACCAGGGTCAGCGGGATCGCCACGGACTCCGCGGTGGCCAGGTCCTTGGTGGCCTGGGCGTTCATGTCGTTGTTGGCCTGGGTCACCCCGCCGAACTGGACGCGGACCGGTCCGGCCGCCCGGCTGAACCGGGTGTGCAGCCGCTGTACCACCTTCGCGCTCTGGTCCTCGTCCCCGCTGACCCGCAGCATGATGAGCGCGCCGTAGTTGCCTCGGTTGCGCAACTGCTCGACCGGGGTGTCCCAGTAGGACGCCACGAGGTTGACCCCGGGTTCGTTGGCCAGCTTGGCGGTCAGCTCGTGGCCGATGTCGGTGATGTCGCGGTCCTCAAGCCCACCACCGGTCTTCTCCACGTACACGACCAGGTTCGGGTTGGCCGCCGGGAACTTGTCCGCGAGGATCCGACTGCCCACAGTGGACTGCGAGTCCGGCAGGTCGTATCCGCCGACCTTGAGCGAGGACAGCGCGTCCACACCGAGTACACCGGCGATCACGATGAACAACAGGCTGACCAGGAGCACCACCTTGGGCCTTGCCACCACCACGCTGAGCAGTCCTCGTGGCACGTGGTCGGGCAGTGCCTGCGACCCGATGAAGGTCGCGGTGGTCCTGTTGTTTTGCTCTACCAAGGAAGTCACCTGTCACAGAGAAGTAGGGTCTTTTTCGGGTGGGTCATTCGCAGACCGCGAAGGACTCGCGGGGCAGGTCGAGCCGGTCGAGTTCGCCGGCAAGGGCGTCGACCACGTAGGCGATCTGTTCGGGGCTGTGCTCGCTGGTCACGAAGAACCTCAGCCGCGCCTGGTGCTCCTCCACCGCGGGGTGCAGGATCGGGCAGACGCAGATGCCCCGCTCGCGCAGGGCGTCGGCGAGCAGCACGCACCGCAGCGAGTCACCGACCAGGCAAGGCACGATCGGGGTGTCGGCGCTGCGTCCGGTGCGGACGCCGGCCTGCACGGCCAGGGTGAGGAACAGTTCGGACCGCTGGTGCAGCCGGGCGATGCGGTCGGGCTCGGCGCGCAGCTGGCGGATGGCGGCCAGCGCGGCGGCCGTGTTGGCCGGGGTCATGCCCACGCTGTAGACGAAGCCCGGCAGCGTGTACCGCAGGTAGTCGATGAACTGGCCAGCGCCCGCGATGTAGCCGCCACAGCTGGCGAACGCCTTGGACAGGGTGCCCATCCACACGTCGACCTGGTCCCGGTCCACCCCGAAGTGCTCCCCCACCCCGCCGCCGCCTCGGCCGAGCACCCCGATGCTGTGCGCCTCGTCCACCATCAGCAGCGCACCGTGCCGCTTCTTGATCCGGATCAGCTCGGGCAGGTCGGCGATGTCCCCGTCCATGCTGTAGACGCCCTCGACGACGATGAGCACCCGGCGGAACCGGTCGCGGACCTGCACGAGCATGGCGTCCAGCGCGTTGAGGTCGGCGTGTGGGAAGGGCCTGCGGGTGGCGCCGGAGAGCCGGCACCCCTGCAACACGCTGTCGTGCGCGAGCGAGTCGTGCACGATGAGGTCGCCGGGGCCGAGCAGGTGGCCGATCAGGGTCACGTTGGTGGCGTGCCCGCTGACCAGCGTCAGCGCGTCCTCGGTGCCGAGCAGACCGGCCAGCTCGGCGTCCAGTTCGCGGTGCGGCGGGCGGTCACCGGACAGCATCCGGGCCGCGGAGACCGAGGAGCCGTAGCGGTCGATGGCCTCCTTGGCCGCGGCGTTGACCGCCGGGTGGCCGGACAGACCGAGGTAGTTGTAGCTGGCGAAGGAGATCAGCTCGCTGCCGTCGACGGTGGTGCGGTCGCGGGCGTTGCCCTCGTGCACCAGGAAGTAGGGGTTGCGGATCTCCAGCCGGTCCATCAGCCCGATCCGGTCGAGGTTGTCCCGCACCTCGGGGAAGGCGGTCAGCTCGGTGTGCTCGGGCGTGAGCACGGCCACCTCGGCCTTCGCGGGCAGCGCGATCTCGGTGCTCACGGGCACCGCGACCTCGGCGGGTGCCGCGGCCCCGACCTGCTCGACCACGGCGCGCACCAGGCTGGTGACCGTGGTGTCCCCGTTGAGGACCGCCTCGTCCAGCGACAACTGCGGCCACCGCCGCCGCAGGCCCGCCACGAGGTCGGCGAACATGATCGAATCGAGGCCGAGATCGCCGCCGAGGGCCTGGTCCTCCGCCAGCCGTGCGACCGGGTAGGCACTGATCTCGGCCAGCACCTGGAGCACCTGGGCGCGTACCTGCCCGGCCTGCTCGCCGCTCGGCGGCTGGTGCGGCCTGACCTGTTGTGCGGTCGGCTGTTCCGGCACGGACTCGACGGCCTGCCCGGGCACCGCCCTCGGCTCGGGCACCGCACCGCCCGCCCAGCGCAACACCCGCAACTGCTCGCGCAGCAGGGCGACCATCTCGTGCATCTGTGGCTCCTCGGGATCAGGGGAACTCAACGGGGTGCCGACGGGCACCGCAGGGACCGCGTTCGCACCGGCACCCCGACCGCAGCGGATCGTGTAGCGCCGTTGGGCCAGCGGTGAGGGCGGCAGGGTCACCAGGTGCCGCTCACCGGGTTCGAACAGGGGCCGGGCGTCCACCGGGACGCCCAGGACCGCCAACCGGCCAAGGCCGAGCAGGAAGCTGCGCCCGTCATCGGGTGCGGCGCCCGCCGTGCCGACGAAGTGGCAGGCGGCGGGATCGGCGAGGGACCGCCTGGCAATCGACAGCAGCCCGGTTCCGGCGTAGGGCTGGACGAACACCCGGCCCCCGGCGGCCTCGGCGGCCGACACGGCCGAGCTGAAGCGGACCGGTGCCGAGACCGACCTCGACCACTGCTGGCGCACCTGCTCGACCAGGGTGAGGCGGGTACCGCTCACGGTGGAGAAGAAGGCACGCTCGGGCGCGCGCAACGGCAACCGGTCGATCAGCTCGGTCAACCGCCGGTCCCCCTCGGCGACCAGCGGGGAGTGGAACGCGTGGGACACGGGCAGTGTGGTGGCGGCGACCCTGCGCTGGTCGCACCGCGCGGCGAGCGCACGCAGCGCGGGCACCGAGCCGCTGGCGACGACCTGGGACGGGTGGTTGAAGCAGCCGGGCCAGACCTCGCCGATGCCCTCGGTCAGCTCGGCGAACAGGTCCTGATCGGCTTGCAGCGCAAGCATTCCCCCTGTGCCGGGCGGCGCGGTCGCCGACACGGCAGCGCCCCGCCGCACCAGGAACTCGACCGCGTCCTCGCCGTCGAGCACGCCCGCGGCGACCGCGGCGCCGAACTCACCGACGCTGTGACCCACGGCCATGTCGCCACGAACCCCGCACACGGCCAGCAGTTCGGCCGCCGCCACCCCGACCAGTCCCAGTGCCGCCTGCCACAACCGGGTGTCCGCGAGCGCGTCCGGCGAGTCCGCGCCGGTCCGGCGGGAGTCCCAGACCAGTTCGGCCGCCGACTCGCCCGCGACGGTCAGCACCCGCGCATCGAGCCGGTCGACCACCTGGCGGAACGCGCTGAACCGTCGTCCCAGATCGCCGAGCATGCCGAAGGTCTGGGTCCCCTGGCCCGGGAAGACCAGCACGAGGGTGCGGCTCTGCTCGGCCAGCGGGGCGCGAGCGGCCAGCACACCGGGAGCCAGCTCCCCTTCCTCGCCCGCGCGCAGTGCGGCGGCGGCGCGCCCGAGGCAGTCCTGCAACTGCTGCCGATCCGCCGCGACGAAGGCCAGGCGGGCGCTGAGCAGGGCACGGGTCGCCAGCGTGTAGGCCACCTGGCCAGCCGCCAGCGAGGCGTCGGCGGCCACCAGTTCGCGTAATCGGTCGGCGTGCTCGGCGAGCAGGGCGAGGTTGTCGGCGGAGAGCAGGAACAGGTGGGGCTGCTCGCGCTGGGACACCGGTGCGGCAGGCGCCTCCTCCAGCAGGACGTGGGCGTTGGTGCCGCCGAAACCGAACGAGCTGACCGCGGCCCGCCGGGGGTGCGCACCCGGGTGCTGCCAGTGCAGTGGGCGGTCCGGGATGCGCAGCCCGGCGCCGGTCAACGCGGCACACGGCTGGGTGGGCGGCTGCGGCGGTATCGTCGCGTGGTGCAGCGCGAGCGCGGCCTTGACCAGGCCCGCGATGCCCGAGGCCGCCATCGTGTGCCCGATCAGCGACTTGACCGAACCCAGGTAGGTCCTCGTGCTACCCGGCCGGGCGTCGGCGCGGCTGGCCACCAGGGACTCGATCTCGACCCGGTCGCCCACGGCGGTGCCCGTGCCGTGCGCCTCCACCAGCCCCACGGTGGTGGGGCACACGCCCGCGTCCACGTGGGCGGACTCGATCGCGGCCAGCTGCCCGCGCACGCTCGGCGTCATCGGGCCCTGGGCGTGGCCGTCGTTGGACGCCCCGATGCCCTTGATCACCGCGTACACGCGGTCGCCCGCGTGCACGGCGTCCGCCAACGGCCGCAGCACGACCATCGCGCCGCCCTCACCGAGCACGAACCCGTCGGCCCGTTCGTCGAAGGGACGGCAGACACCGGCGGCGGACACCGCGCCGACCCGGCACAGGCTCACCAGCCCGTCCGGGGTGAGGTTGAGGAAAACACCGCCGACCAGCGCGACGGTGCAACTGCCGGACCGCAGGTGCTGCGCGGCCTCCTGCACCGCTATCAGCGCGGAGGAACAGGCGGAGTCAACCGCCAGCGCGGGGCCGCCCAGGTCGAAGGCGGAGCTGACCGAGCAGGCCGCCATGTTCATCAGCGTCCCGGACAGGGAGAACGCCTGTAGCGGGGCGATCGCGGCGTCCGAGGCCCGCTCGACCGCCGCGGCCAGGGCCGCGTCGCGGCTGCCACCGTGCAGTGAGCCGTCGGCCAGTTGCAGCGCCCGCAGCTTGGTCGCCGCCAGGTCCTGGTAGTCCGAGGAGTTGAGCCCGACGAACACCCCGGTGGAGGCCCGGTCGAAGCGGTTGCGCTCCCAGCCCGCGTCCTGCAGCGCCTGCCTGGCCAGGTCGATCATGAGCCGGTGTTGCGGGTCCATCGCCACCGCCCGGCGCGGGGGTATGCCGTAGTGCGCGGGCGCGAATTCCTCCACCTCGTCGAGAAAGGCGACCCGGTCGGTGTACGCCTTGTGCGGCGAACGCCGGTTGACGGGGTCGAAGAAGGTCTCGTGCCGCCACCGTCGCTCTGGTACGGCACGGAACTGGTGCCGAGCCCCCCGGATGAGGTCCCAGTAAGCACCGGTGTCGGCCGCGCCGGGAAATCGGCAGGCAATGCCGATGATTGCGAGATCCTTCACCAGCCGCCTCCGGGCACGGTCCCGCCAGCGGTGAAGGCATTACTGTCATTCCAGCGAAAGAATGACAACCAGCCTGGAAGTAAGTCCACGCGGGTCAGTCTGCTTGCTGCCAAGCACCGACAGAAGGGGGCCACACCAGCGGCCCCAAGCGCTACCGCCCCACCGAACGGACTCCCGATCCGCGGGCAGCTCTGGTCATCGGTGATCGCTCGCTGGCCACTTCCTTTCGCCGAGGAATGCCTCCGCGCCGCCAACTCCGGCGGCCCAGACGAGTTCACGCACCAACTTGCTCCGAAAGCAGAGCAAACCCAAGAGGCCGCACCACTGGCCACCACGACCCGCACTCACAAGCATGGCGTGTTCTGGCATTTGGCACAGGCACGCCACGCCTTTCTGTTCACAGACAAGGGAAAACCTTGACACAATTGAGGCGAGTGATCCTCACAGAATCGGAACTCAGCGACCCCACGAACGGCGAACACTGCATGATCAAGGCACCACGTCACAGCAACCAGCCCGTCGCCCTGTCGAGTTTCGTCGGACGCAAGCAGGAGATCGCCAGAGCGAAGAGAGCACTCTCCGTCGGTCGGCTGCTGACACTGGTCGGTGAGGGCGGGATAGGCAAGACCAGGTTGGCCCAACGGGTAGCCAAGAACATGCAGCGCTCCTTCGGGGACGGGGTCTGGGTGGTCGAGCTCGCCAACCTGACCGATCCGGCGTTGCTGGCGTGTGCGGTGGCCACCGCGTTCGGCATCGGTGACCTGTCACTGGGCAGCGTCGAGCACGCGGTGCGCGACCACCTGACGGACAAACAGGCGCTGCTGGTACTGGACCAGTGCGACAACCTCCTCGGCTCCTCGGCCGACCTCGTGGAACGCGTGCTGGCCGCGGCCCCGGGCGTGCGCGTGGTTGCCACGGCACGGCTGCCGCTGGAAGCACAGGACGAACGGGTGATCCGGGTACCGCCCCTGTCACTGCCCAGTGTGCAGGCCCTGCGGCAGCGCGAGGTGCTGGACCGCGAACTGCTGTTCGGCTACGAGTCGACCCGGCTGTTGACCGAACGGGCGGGCGGCGCGCTGGTGGGCCCCGGGCTGACCCCGGACGAGGTCTTCGACGCGGTCCAGGTGTGCCAGCAGCTCGAAGGTGTCCCGCTCGCCATCGAGATGGCCGCGGCGAGGCTGCGCACGATGTCGCTGTGCCAGCTCAACGAACGCCTCAACGGCCGACTGCGCGTGTTCACCAACGAGGGCAGGGCCGTGACCGCGCAGCACACCGCGGTACGGGCCTCGATCGGGTGGAGCTACGACCTGTGCGCACCGGCGGAACAACTGCTCTGGTCCCGGCTCTCGGTCTTCGCGCCGGGCTTCGACCTCGAGGCGGCGCAGGACGTCTGCTCCGGTGACGGCATCGAACGCGATGCCATGCCCGAGCTGCTCATCAGGTTGGAGGAGCGGGCCGTTCTCCGCAGGCAGCGTGGGGACGCACCCGGGCGAACGCGGTTCCACGTGGCACACCAGGTGCGCCGACACGGCGGGGAAAGGCTTTCCGCGTCCGGGGAGCAGCGCGGGCTGCGCGCCCGGCACCTGCACTGGTACACGCGGTTGTGCGAGCGAGCGGCGGCCGACTGGTTCGGCCCGATGCAGCGGGAGTGGCACGACCGGGTGCGCATCGAGTACCCGAACATCAGGCTGGCCCTCCAGTTGTGCGTCTCCGACCGGGAGTACACCCGGGACGGACTGCGGTTGGCGGGATCGCTGTGGTTCCTCTGGACGGTGCTCGGCAGGCTCACCGAGGGCAAGTACTGGCTGGACGAGTTGCTGCGGCTGGACACCGAGCCGAGCCTGGCCCGAGGCAGGGCGCTGTGGGTCCGCGGCTGGATCAACGCCCAGCTGCGCGACGAGCAGGGCTCGGCCGCCGACGCCGCCGAGTGCGGCGTGATCGCGGGCTTCCTGGGTGATCGCAGGCTGTCCGCCGACAGCCTGCACATGAGCGGACGATCGGCGCTGTACCGCGGCGAACTCGGCAGTGCCGCGACGCTGTGCAAGCAGGCGTGGGAGGTGTACAGCAGACAGGCCAACGTCGACGGTATCGCCGCGATGTCCCTGGTGCTACAGGGATTGGCGGCGTGCATGAGCGATGACCTCGACCTCGCGGACTCGGCGGCGGCCCTGTGCCTGGACATGGGCTCGGAGCGCAGGGAGGAGTACGTGCGCTCCTGGGGCACGGGGTTGCTCGGGTTCGTGCACTGGCGCAGGGGCGACAACGGCCGCTCCGCGTCACTGCTGCGCAAGAGCATGCACGCCAAGCGAACCCTGCGGGACCTGCACGGGCTCACTGTCGTGGGCGAGTTCCTGGCCTGGCTGCTGGTGTCCGAGGGCTGCTGCGCCGAGGCCGTGCACCTGTTCGGCGCCCTGGACAGGTTGCAGTCCCGGACCCGGTCCCCGCTGGTCGGTTCCGAACGCTTCCTCTCCTACCACGACAACGCGATCGGCACCGCGCGCGATGCCATGGGCGAGGCGGCGTTCACCGCGAGCCTCGCCAGCACCGGCGGCCTCGCCCCGTTGGAGGCGCTCGACCGCGCGCTGTACGGCGAGAGCACCCACCTGCCCACCCGCAAGCAGGCCGGGACGCCCTGGGCCCCGCTGACGCTGCGCGAGCGGCAGGTGGCGGAACTGGTCTCCCGCGGCCTGCCGAACCGGATCATCGCGGAGACGCTGCGCATCGCCGCACGCACCGCGGAGGGGCACGTGGAACACATCCTGGTCAAGCTCGGTTTCAACTCACGAGCCCAGATCGCCGCCTGGGCGGTCGAACAGCGGCGCAGGCTCGATCTGCGCACCAGGGGCTGAGGCCCCCCGCAGCGCCCCGGTGTGGCAGGACTTCCTCTCTCCCCGGCAGAGAACTGCCGCCGCGGTCACGGCGAGCACGTGCCTGGCATGACGTGACGGGTGCTCATCCGCTCCCTGTCCGCGTGGGATGGACTTTCGCCTCTGCACAAACGATCCCGGCGATGCTGCGCTGGCACGAGACCAACACGGGAGCGGAGTGGGCGCGATGATCGGATCCCCGTCATCCAAAAGAGTTCTCGTCGGAACCGATGGTTCGGTGATCGCCCGGCACGCCGTCGAGTGGGCCGCCGCGGAGGCCGCTCGCCGCGGGGCGGAACTGACGATCGTGCACGTGCGACCGGGCAGCGACCTCGATGCGCCACGTCTGCCAGCGCTTCCCGCCGACACCGACATCGCGTTCGCGCGGTGCCTGGCCTGGCTCAACGAAGCGGTGGCAAGCGCAGTCCAGGCGGCACCGGGGGTCGAGGTGAACACCGCGCTGGTGCGCGGGGACGTCACCCAGACCTTGATCGCGGCCTCACAGCACGCCGAACTCGTCGTCCTGGGCGCGCGCAACCCGAACCGGATCACCGGCCTGCTGCCCGGAGCGCTCACGGTGTCCCTCATCGCCCACGGCCACTGCCCCGTGGCCGTGGTGCGCTGGGCGGCGCCCCGCACACGCCCGCCCATCAGGGGCCCGGTTGTCCTTGGCGTGGACGGGGCCCACGCCGAGGCCGCCATCGAGTTCGCGTTCGACAGCGCGGCCCGCAGGTCGACCTCGCTGGTCGTCGTGCACGCCTGGTCCAGGTGCCTGCTCAACAGCCGGTGGCACAACACCGTGGAGAACTCGGCCACTGAGGTGGTCGACGAGGTGATCCGCACCGTGCTCACCGACCGGCTGGCCTGCTGGCAGGACAAGTATCCGGACACCCTGGTCCGCATGGTCACGTTGCAGGACAAGGCGGTCAGGTCCCTGGTGGAGCAGTCAAGACAGGCGCAACTCGTCGTGATCGGTTCGCGTGGCCGGGGAGGCTTCAGCGGTCTCCTGCTCGGATCCACCAGTCAGGCCATGCTGCATCGCTGCGCCTGTCCCGTGGTCGTGGCACGGGCACCGAGATGACCGTGCGGTGCTCGGCCGAGCACCGCCGAGACCCGAGGAGGTACACCTTGAACACGCAGGAGAACTCACCCCGTCACGAGAACGTCCCGAGCTACCGGCGACCGTTCTCGCCCGGGGCCGGCTGGGTCTGGTTCGCGGCGGTCATGATGGTCCTCACCGGAACCTTCAACGCCGTGGAGGGACTCGCCGCCCTCTTCCAGCAACGGTTCTACGTCGTGAGCCCGGACCAACTGCTGGTGCTCAACCTCACCGGGTGGGGTTGGGTGCACCTGGCGGTCGGCGTGCTGATCGCGGCGGCCGGCTGCGCGCTGTTCACCGGGGCCCTGTGGGCCGGGGTCGTGGCGGTGCTGGTCGCCGCCGTCAACGCGATCGTGCAACTCGCCTTCCTCGCCGTGTCCCCGGTGTGGTCGGTGCTCATCATCGCACTCAACGTGATCGTGATCTGGGCACTGGTGGTCAACGGGAGCGAAGTGCTCTTCTCCGGTGGTACGCGCCCGCGCCCGACCAGCAAGCGGTGACGGGCTGCGACAAGAACTGAGGTAGCATCACCTTGTCGGCCGATGGGCGACCGAACTGCGGCGACTAGAGTGGTCACCGACGCTGAGTACGGCAGGCACGGTGGCAGTCCGGAAGCGTGGCTGACGCCTTCTCCACCACGAGGGAAGACGCATTCATGCACGGCACGGCAAGTTCCAACAGGCAGACCGCACTCCCCACGGCGGCCACGGCTCAGGAAACCCTGGCCGCCGCGTGCGCGCGGGCCGGTCTCGACCACACCAACGCGCACACGCTGAAATCCTGGGGAAACCCGGTTTTCCTGCTACGCCGTGACAACGTTGTCGCCAAGGTCCACCTCCACCCCGGACTGCGGCACGAGGCCGACACCGCCGTGCGGGCGGCACAAGTGCTCGCCGCGCACGACATCCCCGCGGTGCGACTGGCTGAGACGGCCGCTGTCCAGCCAGTCCGCACAGGCAGGTACGCGGTGACCTTCTGGCAGCACGTGCCCAACTGCGGCTGGCCCGTGCGGCGCGGTGAACTGGCGAGACTGCTCAGGAGACTGCACGAGGTGCCCGCCAGCCCGGAGTTGACCGACTGGGACCCCATCACCGCCCTGCGCCACCAGATCGACGAGGCGGTGGGGCTCGACGCCGACCACCTCGGTTGGCTGCTGGCGCGCTGCGACGAGGCCGAGCAGCGTCTGGCCAGGCTGCGGTACCACCTGCCCCGCACGGTCATCCACGGCGACGCGCACCCGACCAATCTCATCCCGGGTCCGGCCAACACGGTGCTCTGCGACCTGGACACCACGTGCAACGGCCCTGCGGAGTGGGACCTCGTGCCCACGGCGGTGGCGGCCCTGCGCTTCCCGGGCGGGATCGCGGCGCACCGGGAGCTGGCCGACTTCTACGGGTACGACGTCACGGACTGGGAGGGCTTCGAGGTGCTCCGGCTGGTGCGCGAGTTGACGCTGGCGACCTTCGCCTTCACGCACGTCCCCCAGTCACCCGAGGTTCGCGACCAGTCGCGCCTGCGCCTGCGCACGCTGCGCTCGGGGGACAAGGTGTCCTGGTGGACGCCCTACCAGTGACGACCGGCCGCGGCTACGCGCGGAACCGCCCCGGCCTCGGCGGGCCGCCGCTGGCCGAGGCCATGATGGCGGTCGCGATGGAGACCAGCTTGCGGTTGGTGTTCTGCGAGGCGGCGCGCAGCAGGTCGAACGCGGTGTCGGCATCGCACCCCCGCTGGGCGACGACCACACCGATGGCCTGGTCGATCACCGCACGGCAGGCCAGCGCCTCGCGCAGCTGTGCCGCCGACTCCGCCTGATCGATGGCCTGCACCGCCGCGGCCAGCAGCACCCCCGCGTGCGCCGCGGTCAGCCGCACCACCTGTCGTTCCCGCACACCGAACCCCTGCCGCACCGGGGAGTACAGGTTGAGCGAGCCGACCACCTCGCCATCGGACCGCAACGGGTGGCAGTAGATGCTGTGCACGCCGTCCGCGAGCATCCTCGCGCGGTACGGCCCCTGGCTCAGCTCCTCGCTGACATCCTTGACGTAGCAGGGTTCCGCGCGACGCGGGCACTCCGTGGCAGGCCCCCGCCCCTGCTCGCGCCGACCTCGATCGAGCAGGTCCGCGAGCGCCGGTGAGGAGGTGGCGGTGGTCACCCGACCGCGCCTTTCCAGCCACACGCCCGTCATCGGCTCGCCGCGGACCAGCAGAGAGGTGATCTCCGCGATGTGCCGCAACGACTCCGCCAGATCAGTGGTCGACAGCACGAGCGCCGTCAACTCGTGCAATCCCGTGGCCAGTTCTCGGTCCTCCGCCATGGTACCCATCCCCGCGTCACATCCTCGCCACCTGCGACAGTAGAACGGTTTTCACCGCGATTCCCGGGCTTGACACGTACTGCCGCACAATGGTCAGCGGGCGGACACCCAGGATGGCCAGATGTGGTCAGTGGCAGGCGATGTCGCGCACGGTCACGAGGTACCCCGTCGGGCGGACCTGGCGTGGAGCGTGCGGGCACAGGCGTCGAGCAGGGCGCTCATCCGGACCGCGGTCGCCCTCCCATGCAGTCCCCAGGGCACGGTCGGCCGCCGCAGGCGCTCGGGCGCGACGAGCATGACGGGCAGTTCGGCACGCGCCGCGCAGATCGCACCGAACTCGCGAACGGTCATCTCCGTACCGCCCGCGCGCACGTCCACGAGCAGGTCCACCCGAGGTTCCCCGTCCAGCGGGCAGCGGCGGGCCGAGGACATCGCGGTGCACACGCCGCCCGCGTCGTGGCAGGTGCTCACCACGCAGCCCAGTTCTCGCAGTGCGTGGACCAGGTCCGCGCAGTCCCCCGCAATCTGCTCGGTGACCAGCACGTGCATGACAGCCTCCTCATCCCAGGCTCCAGGCTGCGCCGTCGTGGACTGGCACGGCAGTCGCCCGAGACCCTGCCCCGCAGTGACCTTCTACCCTTCCCGGCAGAAGTGTCCTCAATGGACGGTCTCGGGCCGGACCACGGCCAGCGGGCACCGCGTGTGGTGCAGCAGTGCCTGGCTCGTCGAGCCGACCAGCATGCCGGTGAACCCTCCCCTGCCCCGGGCGCCGACCACCAGCAGCCGGGCGTTGGCCGACTCCGCCAGCAGTCTGCGCACCGGCCTGTCCTGGTGCACCACGCGGTGCACCACCACGTCCGGGTACTTCTGTGCCCACCCGGCCAGCCGCTCGGCGAGCACCCGGTGCTCGTGGGCCTGCTGGGCGAACCAGTCCGACTCGGGCAACGGGATCGACTCGCCCCAGGCCAGCATCAGGTCGCTCCAGGTGTGCACGGCGACCAACTCCGCGTCGTGCAGGGCCGCGGTCTCATAGGCGAACTCGAGTGCGGCCTCACTGGCGGGTGAGCCGTCCACGCCGACGACGACCGGGCCGCGCCCGGGTGGCGGGGTGTCCGCGGTGGCGCCTCGGACCAGGACCAGCGGGCAACGGGCCGTCGCGGCGACACCGACCGAGGTGGATCCGACGAGCAGGCCGGTGAAACCGCCGAGCCCCCTCGACCCGAGCACGACCATCCGCGCCGCGGCCGATTCCTCGACCAGCGCCCGGACCGGGGCCTTGGCCTTGAGGTCCACCGACACGGCGAGGCCCGGGTGTTCGCCGCGGACCACGTCCACGGCCTCGACGAGGCACTTGCGCGCCTCGGCGACGATCTGTGCGTGGGCGACGGTGGACAGTTGCATGGCGGGCACGGCGTAGGCGTGCACCACCTTCAGCCCCAGCCCCCGGGTTGTCGCCTCACGGGCGGCCCAGCGGACAGCGTGCAGCGCGTGGGCCGAACCGTCCACGCCGACGAGGATCGTGGTGGACATCGTGCCGCTCCTCAACAGGTGACAGGCGGGCTGAGGCCGAGCAGGGCCTGCGGGAAGCCGCCCAGCCCCAGTTCGGTCATCAGCCGCAGGCGGAGGTCGCGCAGGTGCATGGGGCGCACGACCGGGTGCAGACTCATCCCCCACTGGCGCAGGTCCTCGGCGGCCAACTGCATCGCCGCGCCCGCCAGCACGTGGTCCCGGCGGTCGTCCCCGTCGGTGACCGCGATGACCATCGGCCGGGCGAGCAGGTTCGCGGCGATCGCGCAGACCGCGTCGGGGTAGGGCTCGACGGTGACGTGCCGATGCGCGGGGACCGTGACGCGGGCGCGGGTCGCCTGGGTGAGCCAGGGGGCGAGTTCGCGGGCGCACAGGTGGTCGCCGTCCAGCCTGCGGCTGGCGTCCAGCAGCACAGCGGCCAACGCGGCGACCCGGCCGCGGTCGTTGATCAGTTCGAGTCGTGCCTCGCGCAGGCACGGCGGCACGGACAGCGGAGACACGCGGTGCTCGGTGGGCACGACGGCGGCGACCAGGTCGGGTGCGGCGGGGTCCTGGTCCAGGTCGACCTCGACCTGCCAACCGAGTTCCCGCACCGCGTGCACCACGGCGACCAGTGCCATGCCGCAGGTCAGCAGGCGGTCCAGGCCCGCGCTGTCGTGCCGCTCCTGCCCGACCTTTTCGTACAGCCGCACGGTGTGCCCGTCGAACTGCACCACCCAGGGCCGTTCGGGAGACAGCACGGGTACGCGCCGTGCCGCCGCGATGATGCGCGCGCACTGCCTGCGCGTCCAGCCCCTCACCGCGCGCCGCCTCGACGGGCCGCGATCACGCCGACCAGTGCCAGCAGTGCCCGGTCACCGCCACGTCCACGCATCGTGCTCACCTAGACCTTTCCCTGGTTCCAGTTCGTGTCGGCGCGGTACCAGTCGACCGCCCACAGGTGCTCCCGCCACTTGTCCAGCGGCCAGCGCAACAGCCAGAACAGGACCAGCAGCACCGCTTCCGCGCCGATGACGAGAACCAGGTCCACGGCGACGGCGACGGCCGTGGCGTCCCCCGGCCGCAGCGGCGGGCCGGTCACGTGACCCGAGGCGTCCAGCCAGAGGGACACGCGGTCACCGGCGTGCTGTCCACGTGCCACCGAGACAGTGCCGGTGTGCGGCGTGCCGTCCGGCGCGGTCCAGCTCGCCCGCGCGGTGGCACTGCCCTCGCTGGGACGCATGCCGTGGGAGTCGGCCTCGGTCACCAGCTCGGCCGTGACCGAGGTGCGGGTGGCCAGCTGCTCGGCGGACAGCCCGGCCTCGTAGTCGAGCAGCTGCCGTCCGAACAGGACTCCGCCGACCGGGATCGCCAGCGCGGTCACCAGGGTGAGCCCGATCAGCAGCGAGTCGACACGATCAACGCAGCGCCGCAACGGGTTCTGATCGAATCCGAGTGTGCGGGCCAGTCGGGTCAACACAACCATGGCGATCAGTCCTCGTGGGCCGGGGGCACGATCACGACCGGGCAGCGGGCGCGGCGCACGCACTCGGCGCTCACCGAGCCGAGGATCAGCCCGGCCAGCGGGCCGCGCTGGTGGCTGCCCAGCACGAGCAGTTCCGCCTCGCTCGCGGCGTCCACCAGTGCCCGTGCCGGATTCCCGCGCACGCTGCTGCGGCGGATTCCCTTGGTGTGCGAGCGGCCCCGCACCGACTTGACCTGATCGTGCAGCAGCTGCAACGAGTTCTCGTGCAGCTCCTCAGCGGGCAGGAGGTCGGACTGCGGGTCGAAGGTCCACGCGTGCACCACGTGCACCACGCAGTCGCGGACCGCGGCCTCCTCGACGGCCCATTCCAGCGCAGCTCGCGACACGGCTGTGCCGTCGATCCCCACCACGATCATGATCGCCTCCTCGGGTCGCGGTGACGACGACGCCACCGGTCGAGTTCGTCCACGCCCCACACCAGGAAGGGGAAGGGCAGCATCAGCAGCAGCACCCAGCCGGGCAGCGCGGCGGTGCCGAAGACCTCCTGCAGGGGCGGCCAGTACACGAGCGCGGCGGTGAAGGCGATCTCGAAGCCGCAGCCCCACAGCAACAGCCGGTTGCCGGTCAGCCCGACCGAGGCCAGCGAGGCCCACTCGGTGCGGGCGGCGAAGGCGGTGCCCAGCTGGCAGGCCACGATGGCCACGAAGGTGGCCGTGGTGGCCTGTAGATACACCTGGTGCAGCGGGGTTCCGCCACCGACCGGCGCTCCGGGCGACCAGCCACCGGCCAGCAGCACGGCGAAGTAGGCCACCAGCGCGAGCACCGCCGAGACCGAACCGAGCAGCCCCCACGCGCGCCAGAGCAAACGCTTGGTCACGACTCCCTCCGACCGCGCGCGGGGCGGCCTGCCCATCAGCCCCGGCTCGGCCGGTTCACGCCCCAGCGCCAGTGCGGGCAGCGTCTCGGTGCCCAGGTCGATGGCCAGGATCTGCAACACCGTCAGCGGCAACGGGATCGCGCCGCCGGACAGCGCGAACAGCAGGAACGGCACGACCTCCGGCACGGCGTGGGCGAAGATGTAGAGCACGAACTTGCGCACGTTGTCGAAGACGCGGCGGCCTTCCTCGATGCCCGCGGCGATGGTGGCGAAGTTGTCGTCGGTGAGCACCAGGGTCGCCGCCTCGCGGGCGACGTCGGTCCCGTTGCGGCCCATGGCGACGCCGATGTCCGCGCGCCGCAGGGCAGGGGCGTCGTTCACCCCGTCGCCGGTCATGGCGACCAGGTCGCCGCGGTGGCGCAGGGCGTCGGCGATGCGCAGCTTGGTCTCGGGGGTGGCCCGCGCGAAGACGATCTCGCCACCGCGGCCGAGCAGCTCGTCGAGCTCGGGCTCGGACATGGCCTGCACCTGCGCGTCCTCGAGGACGCGGTCGGCGGCGATGCCGACCTGCCTGGCGATCTCGGCCGCGGTGCGCCCGTTGTCGCCGGTGACCACGTGCACCCGGATCCCCGCGCGGTGCACCGATTCCACGGCAGCGGCCACCTCGGGACGGGGCGGGTCGAGCAGGCCGACCACGCCGACCAGGCGCAGCTCCCGCTCGGCCGCCTGCTGATCGGGCACCTGCCCGTCAGGGCAGGACTTGCGCGCCACGGCAAGCACCCGCAGCCCGCGCCCGGCCATCTGCTCGGCAAGTCGCTGGTACCCGGCCGTGTCCTGCGCGCAGCGGGCGAACACGGCCTCGGGTGCGCCCTTGAGGTTGACCACGACCGCACCGGCCACCGAGTCCACTGTGGACATCATCTTGCGGCGCGGGTCGAACCGGTTGACCGCGAGCCGCTCGGTGTCGCGGACCTCGATCGGATCGGTCGCGCCCAGCTTGCGCGCATGGGCCAACAGCGCGACCTCGGTCGGGTCACCCGCGCCGTCCGTGGCGGTCCCGCAGCGGTAGAGCACCTCGGCCAGTTCCCGTGTCGCCGGGTGCGCCTGCACCACGTGCATCTGGTTCGACGTCAGGGTTCCGGTCTTGTCGGTGCAGATCACCGTGACCGAGCCGAGCGTCTCCACCGCGGACAGCCGCTTGACCACGGCGCCACGGCGCGCCATCGCGCGGACCCCGACGGCCAGCGCGAGCGTGATCGTCGGCAGCAGGCCCTCGGGCACGTTGGCCACGAGTAGTCCGATGGTGAACAGCAGGGCGGCCGAGAGGGTGAGCCCGGCCAGCAGGCCGAGCGGCAGGAACGCGGCCCCCGCGCCGAGGGCGACGGCGGCGATCAGCCAGGCCACGCGGCGGACTTGGCTCTCCAGCGGGCTTTCCTCGGTGTGCACGCGTTGCGACAGCGCCGCGATCCGGCCCAACTCGGTGTGCGTGCCGGTGCCGAGCACCACCGCCCGGGCCGATCCCCCGGTGCACACCGTGCCGCTGAAGACGAGCGCGGGCGAGTCCAGGCTCCTGGTCTGCGCGGCGGCCGGGTCGGCGCTGCGCACCACTGGCACCGACTCGCCGGTCAGCGCCGAGTTGTCCACCTCCACGGTGCCCTCGACGAGCAGGGCGTCCGCGGACACGCGTTCGCCCTCCTCGACCAGCAGCAGGTCGCCGGGGACGAGCCCGGCTGCGGGCACCCGTAGCCGGCGGCCGTCGCGCACGACCTGGGCGTACTGGGGCAGGTAGCGGCCGAGCGCCTCGACCGCGTGCTCGGCCTGGCGCTCCTGGGCGAAGGCCAGCAGGGCGTTGAGCAGGATCACGACCAGGATCGCGACGGCCAGTTCGGTGGACCCGGACCCGGCGGCCAGCGCCGCGGCGCACCACAGCAGCAGGGCGAGCGGATGGGTGAACTGCCTGCCCAGTTCCCGCCACCAGTGGCCGGTGGACCGCTGGGGCAGCTCGTTGGCGCCGTACACCTGAAGGCGACGGCGGACCTCTCGGTCGGAGAGTCCCGCGGTGCTGAACTCCACGGTGGTGGTCATACTCCCGAGCGTGGCCGCCACCCGACCGCACCAGACAGGGTCTCAGGACCCTGCGGACTCGGGTGTGAAGCCCTGCCCGGACCTGGGATAGTGGTCGCCATGACGACGCGGGTGTTCCTGGTGGACGATCACGAGATCGTCCGGCGCGGCATCGCCGACCTGTTCGAGGGCGAGGCAGACGTCACCGTGGTCGGGGAGGCCGCGTCGGTGGCCGAGGCACTGGCCAGGATCCCCAGGGAGCAGCCCGATGTGGCCGTGCTGGACGTGCGGCTGCCCGACGGCAACGGGGTGGAGCTGTGCCGGGAACTGCGCGCGGTGATGCCGCGACTGCGATGCCTGATGCTGACCTCGTACTCCGATGACGAGGCCCTGTTCGACGCGATCATGGCCGGGGCGGCCGGGTACGTGCTCAAGCAGGTCCTCGGTGGCGACCTGGTCAACGCCGTGCGCACGGTGGCCTCCGGGCAGTCGCTGCTGGACGGCAGGACCACCACCGCGCTGCTCGCCCGGCTGCGCCGCGACCAGGACCGCGCTGATCCGCTGCGGCAACTGTCGGCCCAGGAGCGGGCCGTGTTCGACCTCGTCGGTGAGGGGCTGACCAACCGGCAGATCGCCGAGCGCATGTTCCTGGCGGAGAAGACGGTGAAGAACTACGTGTCGCACATGCTGGCCAAGCTCGGCATGCAGCGCCGCACGGAGGCCGCGATCCTGGCCTCCGAACTGCGGTCGAACCGGAGCGGGCGCCAGGGCCAGGAGTGACACCTCAGCGCCGGGGGCCGGTCAGTCCCCGGCGGCGGGGTCGAGCAGGACCGCGGGCGGGTAGACACTGACGATCGGCAGTGAGCCGAGTCCCCTGGCGACGAGGTCCGCGCGAATCTGCTTGCTCGTGCAGTGCCCGTAGACCAGGTGCGTGACCCGGCCGGGGCGCTGGCCGCGAGGCGGGTCGGTGACCACGCTGAGCACTCCGTCGCCGACCCTGCGGTGGGTGATCTGCTGGCCCGGCCGGCAGTACTCGGCGGCGATCGCGTCCCGGTAGTCCTGGCCCCCGCCCGCGGCGAGCATTCCGAACAGTTCATCGACCAGCGCCTTGACCTCAGGGGCGTGGTCGATGTGTCGCGCGATCACCGTGGGTCCCGGGTGCGCGCCGGGATCACCGGCATTGTCGTGCGGGCTGTGGTGCTCATCGTCATCACGCACCTCTCGGTAGGCAGGCCCGTCTTCGACGTTAGGTCCGTCCGGACCGGCCCCGAAGGGACGGACGGACCGCCGGGACAGGGCACTTCGGCCCCCAGGGCAGTGCGTCAGGGCAGTGTCCTCACGGCAGCGGGACCCGCCACACGAACCGCGTGCCACCAGTGGGTTCCGAGCCGACCTCGATCGAGCCACCGCACTCGCGGGCGCGGGCCTCCAGGTTGCCCAGCCCGCTGCGGGCGAGGACCTCGGGCATGCCGACGCCGTCGTCGAGGACCTCGATCACCAGGTCCTGTTGGGCGTCCACGGTGACGACGATCGACTTGGCCCTGGCGTGCCGCACCGCGTTGGACAGCCCCTCGCGCAGCGCGGCCTCGGCGTGCACGGCGATCGCGGCGGGCACGATGGTGTCCACGGCACCGGAGATGCGCACCGAGGGAGCGGGCGTCCCGTCCCCGGCCACCTCCGAGACGATGCCGAGCAGTCGGCGGCGCAGGCTGTCCCCCTGCTCGCTGGCGTGCAGGTCGAAGATCGAGGTGCGGATCTCCCGCACCGTCTCGTCCAGCTGCGCCACGGCCTCCTGGACCCGCTTGCGCACGGCCGGGTCGGTGATCAGCCGCAGGGTGCCCTGCATGCTCAGCCCGGTGGCGAACAGTCGCTGGATCACGTGGTCGTGCAGGTCGCGGGCGATGCGGTCGCGGTCGGCCAGCACGTCCAGCAGCCGCTGGGCGCTCTGCTTCTCGGCGAACTCCAGCGCGAGGGCCGCCTGGTCGGCGAAGGAGGCCACGACGGGCACGTCGGCGGGCAGGTACTTGGGCGCGCCGGTGCCCCGCGCGGCGACGAGCAGCCCACCGATCCCGTTGGCGGTGCGCAGGGCCACCACCACCGCGGGGCCCGCACCCAGGTCCGCCAGCTGGTCGCCGAACACCTCGGCGAGGTCGGTCAGGACCTGCGCGGTGTCGTCGGCGGTCGAACACGCGCTAATCTCCCGTCCGGCGACCAGCTCGGCGTTGCCGCCCGCCGCGGCGCCGACCTTGAGCTGGTCCTCCTCGGCCAGCAGGACCAGCGCGGAGTGCGAACCGGTGACCTCCAGGCAGCGCTGGGCCACCAGCAGCAGCGCGTCCTGCACCGAGCAGCCGCCCAGCAGCTCCGCCCGGATCTCCGAGGAAGCCTCCAACCAGCGCTGGCGGAACTGGGACCGTTCGAACAGGCGAGCGTTCTCCACCGCGACGCCCGCCGCGGCGGCCAGCGCGCGCAGCACCACCTCGTCCTCGGCGGTGAACTCGCCGCCGCCGCGCTTCTCGGTCATGTAGAGGTTGCCGAACACCTCCTCGCGCACCCGTACCGGAACGCCGAGGAAGCTGTTCATCGGAGGGTGGTTGGCGGGGAACCCGACCGAGGCGGGGTGGCTGCTCAGCTTGGCCAGCCGGATCGGCTTGGGGTCGTGGATCAGCAGACCGAGCAGGCCGCGGCCCTCGGGCAGGTGGCCCATCAGCTGGCGGGTCTCGGCGTTGATCCCGATGTAGACGAACTCCGAGAGCCCGTCGTCCCCGCCGAGCACGCCCAGTGCCCCGTAGCGCGCGTCGACCAGGTCGGCGGCGGCCTGGACGATGCGGGCGAGCGTGGAGTCCAGCTCGATGCTCGACCCGACGGCCAGCACGGCGTCGAGCAGGCCCTGCAACCGGTCCCTGGTCCTGGCGATCTCGGTGAGCCGCTCCTGCACCTCGCCGAGCAACTCGTCCAGCCGCAGCGAAGCCAGTGCGGCCAGGCTCCCGGAGGTGCGGTCGGGCATCGGCACTCCCTTGTGATCGGCGACCGGACAAGCCTGCCACGTGGACCACTGGGTACCAAGACGTGTGACCGAGGTGGAGGACCGGCCCTAACCCGAAGGGACTTTGGCCCGTGTCGGCGGCAGTCCCCGCTGCCGCACCGTTGAGCCGAAAAGGAGGGAGGTGTGGCCGTGGACGAGATGATCCCGGGTTCGATCGGGCTCAGCCCCGACGAGGTCCTCGACGTGTTGGAGGCCGCCAGCAGGGCGCCCTCGGTGCACAACACCCAGCCGTGGCGGTTCCGGGTCCTGCCGGATCGGATCGAGCTGCACGCGGACCTGGCCCGCAGGCTGCACGCGACCGATCCGACCGACCGCGAACTGCGGCTGGCCTGCGGCGCGGCACTGCTGAACCTGCGGGTGGCCGTGGAGACCTACGGCATCAAGCCGCTGGTGAGCCTGCTGCCCGGTGCCAGCGCGGACCACGCGCTGGCGGTGGTGCGCCATGGCGGACACGTGCCACCCAGCGCCAGTGCGCAGGCGGCTCGCCGGTCGATCGACCGGAGGCGCACCAACCGCAAGCCCTTCCACGACGTCGCCGTGCCCGCGACGCACACGACGGAGCTGGTCAAGGCCGCCCAGCAGGAGCGGTCCTGGCTGCACGTGGTCACCGGCAGGGACGAGTGGGCCGAGCTGCGCAGGCTGGTGGCCGCGGCGCACCGGGTGCAGATGGCCGACGCGGCCTTCGTCGGTGAGCTGATCACCTGGACCGGGCGGGGCGCCGACCAGTTCGACGGCGTGCCCGCGACGGCGGCGGGCCCCAGCCCCGAGCCACAGGACGAGTGGGTGCTGCGCGACTACAACGCCAGGACCCTGCGCCCGCGCCGTGAGGGCAAGGACTTCGAGCACGA
>JACJID010000011.1 GCA_014138725.1 Kutzneria viridogrisea
TCGCCAGCGGCCTGTCCTACCAGCAGATCGCCGACCAGAGCCGGGAACGCGAGTTCCCGATGTCCAAGAGCGCCGTGCACGGGCTGTGCCACAAGACGCGGCTGCCCCGCGAGTTCGCCACCGTGGAGTGCTTCCTGTCGGTCTGCGGCGGGGGCCAGGAGCACCGGCGGGCGTGGCGCACCGCCTGGCAGCGGCTGGCCCAGGCCAGCGCGGACACCACCACGACGGAGGAGACCGTCGTGCTCGCCGACACCGCGCCGCTGATCGGCCCGGTGGATGACAGCGAGCAGGACGGCGACGAGTCGGTGGCCTCTGCGAAGACCCAGGCCACGATGATCCACTGGGCGCTGTTCGGGTGCACGCTCGGCGTGACCTTGGTGGTCATCGCCCTGTTGTTCGCCCACGGCCTGCGATAGGTGACCAGGTGGGGGCACCAGTATCGCGCTGGTGCCCCCACCACCTCTATAGCTTCGGCGGGGTGACGCCGAGTAGGGGGAGCAGTTGCTGCGCGAGGTCGTGCATGTCGGGCCAGCCGTCGCTGCCGGTGGGCACGGTCAGCTCGTGCACCGGTGTGGGTAGCGGCTCGTCGATCGAGGTGTCGGCGAACCGGTAGGCGTGCAGGGTGGTGGCCCGGGGGATGAGCGGCACGAGCAGTTCCTGCTCTCCTTTTCCGGCCTGCACGCCGAGTACTTGGGCGTTGGGGGAGATGCGCCGTACCTGGCCCACCTGGGCGGGCACCTCGGCGCGCCGCAGGACGGCCACGACCTGCTCGGCCAGTGTGGCGCTGCACGCGATCAGGGCGGCGCGGCCGTTGTAGTCGACCGGGTCGAGGGTCTCGCCCGCGCGTGACCACCATTCCTGTGGGGTGCGCTGCTTGGATCCCTGGACGGAGCTGGTCACCGGTGGTCCTCCTGACGGCGTGGTGCTGGTGGCCCGCGGCCGCTGGGGTGCGGGGACCGGCCGCGGGCCTGGTGGGCCCGGCACCTTCCCCGCGCCGTAGCAGCTCACCAGTGGTTATCAGAACACACGTTCACGGTCGGGTGGGTAGGCCGTACGCGTCGCGGTGGCCGACCTGGCAGAGGGACCAGCCTGATGATCCGGTCGTGGGCTGACCGAGTGAAACCGCGCCCGAGACGAGTTCAGCCGCACTTCCCGCCGCGACAATCCGACGGACGCGCACAGGGGAGGCCGCATCAATGCAGTGCCCGGACTGCAACCGCAGGATCAAGCGAAACAAGAACGGCACGATCCCCGTCCACTACCTCGAGGAGTGCGACTGGAAGTGGGTGCAGAAGAAGTGCCCAGCGGTGGGCAGCACAAGCGGCCGAGCCTTGACCAGGCGGTGGGCCAACGCCAGCACGATGAAGTGCGGGGCCTGCCACAAGACCGTGGGCAAGAAGTCCGACGGCCGCATGCGCGTCCACGACGATCCGGCCACGCTGCGCGAGTGCAAGGCATCCAAAGCCAACCGCTGAGACCCCTGCGGTGATCGTTGCCGGTCAGCCGGGGTAGACCGGCACGCCCTGGTCCTGTGCGGCCAGGGCAGGGTCATCGCCTGGTACCTGGAGGTCGAGATCGCTACTGCCTCAGGTTCCAGCGGACCCACTCAGCGGCGTGCGCAGAAACGATGTCTGCTTGGAGTGGGTGTCGCTGGTGGATTGTGTTCTAGCTAGCCCCCTAGCTAGAGTTGGAGCATGGCGGGTTCACGGACTGGGCCGAAGATGACGTTGCCCACGCAGCTGGTGTTGCTGGCGTTGCTGGAGGAGCCGGACCGGGAGCGGTACGGGTTGGAGTTGAGTGAGGTGGCCGGGTTGGCCACGGGCACGATTCACCCGATCCTGGCCCGGCTGGAGGGCTGTGGGTGGGTGCGCTCCCGGTGGGAGGAGATCGATCCCCATCAGCAGGGCCGGCCTCGGCGGCGTTACTACCGGCTGAATCCCGACAGCATCGCCCTGGTCCGGGCGGCCTTGGCCCGTACTCAGGCCGCCCGGTCCGGTGTGTTGCGGTTGCGGCCTGACCTGGCCGGAGGCACCCCATGACCAGCCACATCAACGTCGCCAACGCCCGCGCCCTCAACTACGCCCGCGACCTCGAGCACAACCGTGCCTGCAACCTCGCCCTCATCCTCAACCGTGCCCATGAACTCGCCCTCACCCTCGAACTCGCCCTCGCCCTCGCCCCCGCCCACGTCTCCATCCGCGACCTCGCCCTCCCCCGCGCCCGCGACCGCAAACTCGTCCCCGCCCCCGCCCTCACGACCCCCGCCCTCACCCCCGCCCGCGAGGTCGTCCGCGACCTCGCTCGCGACCTTCACGTCGCCCGCGACCTCGCCCGCGACCTCAACTACGTCCGCGACCTCGACCACGACCTCAACAGCGCCTACGCCCTCGCCCACGACCTCACCCTCGACCTCGAGGTCGTCCGCGACCTCGTCCACGACCTCGCCTTCAATCTCGACCGCGCCAGCGCCAGCGCCCGCGCCCTTGTGGACAGGCTGGACGTTGCGAGGGCGCCAGCCCTGGGTTCCCGGGACGTTGCCGGTCCGCGAGGGGCGCGGCCGGGATGGATGTCCCGGCACCTGGTCCAGCGGGCGGTGTGGTGCCTGCCCAGCGCCCACCGGGCGCGGTACCGGGAAGAGTTCGATGCCGAGTTGGCCGAGATCGCCGAGACTAGGGGCCGGGTGCGGCAGTGGGGCTACGCGGTGCGCTTGGTGGGGCGTGCGGTGGCGTTGCGGCACGCGGTGCAGGCTGCGGTTCCCCAGCGGGAACAGTCGTGACGACGCCACCCGAAGTGACCGTGACGGCGCCACCCGAGGTGACGAGACCGCTAGGCCCCTCGCCCTCTACCTCGGCGGCGGGGTGGAGGGAGTGGCTGCGCTGGTTGTTGGACGATGACGCCCGCACCCGGCGGGCACGCAGCCTGCTGCTGGTGGTGTGCGGGACGGTGATTGTGCTGATCATGGGCGTGCTGGCGATGGTGCTGCTGCCGCTGGCGTTCATCGGGGTCGGCGGCAGCGTGGCCGGGGGCGGCGGCAGCGCACTGCTAGGACTGGCGGCGCTTCGCCGCCGCCGAGGTCGGCAGGGCAAGACCGGCGGCCGCGGTCTACCTCGGCCCGGCCGGCGCGCTGGTGACGCATCCTGCCGCCCGGGATCAGCCCACTAACAGACTTTCCGCACCATCACCGACATCCGGCTGCGCATCCCACTCACGCGCAAGTGCGGTGATCACGTCCGCCGGGCCCCTTCCACGCCCTCCGGCGCGGAGTGGAGCTTCAGGCCTGGGGGTGATCCTCGCCGAGGAAGTCGGCGATCTCCTCGGGCACCGGCAGGGGCGGGACCCAGCCCAGGCGGATCAGCGCGGTGTACAGCGTGGTGCGCGCGGCGATCAGCCGGTCTCGCGCGGCGGTGTCCGGGGTCGCGGTGTCGCCGAGGATGGACGCGTCGTGGGCGTCGGCCAGGGTGCGGGCGGCCGCGACCACCGGGCCGGGCAGCTGCCGCGCCAGGTCCGCGCCGCGTGCGCTGTTGGCCTCGAGGGCCCGCTCGATCAGCGGGTCGGCGGACTCCAGGCGGTGGATCACCGCGATAGCGGTGGCCGGCCCGGCCTCGGCGGTCAGCTCGACCAGTACCACGGCCATCCGTGTCAGCTTGATGTTGTGGTGCTGGGACAGGCGCACCAGGTGCTCGAAGGCGGTGTCGGGGTCGATGCCGTGGGCCCCGGCGAGGACGCCGATGGCCTGCTCGATGACCGACCGCGAGTCCAGCGCCCGACGCATACCCGCCACAGCCCGCCGCAACCGCGTCAGCTCGTCGTCCTGACCGCCCCCGGTACTCATGATCCTGATTCTGCGGGGACAGCCACTGGACGGCCACGGCTGGCCGCGCGGGCCGCCTCACAGCAGCCCGGCCTGGTGCAGCTTGAGGACCGCGGTGATGCCGGTGCCGGTCCCCGCGTCCAGGACACGCACGCCCTCGCGCACGCCGGCGGCGTCCAGCAACGCTGGCACGGTGTGCGCGCACAGCGCGGCGAAACTGGTGGCATAGGCATAGGCATCGGCGCGCCCGGCCCATGCCCGACGCTCGGCCTGATCAGACGCTGTCACTGCACGCCGATACCTGGTCCCGCGCCGAGCCTGTCTAGCGCTTGGCCAGGACGGTCTGCACAGCCAGGTCCGCGCCCGCCTGTGCCTTGGCGCACGCGGTGTCGGTGGTGTCGGCGTGCCCTGTCAGGCCGGCGAACTGGATGTCCAGGATCTGCTGGGGAGAGACCTCGACCAGCGCGTTGCAGCTGACCTGCTGCTCGGTCTTGTGGGCCAGGGTGCCTGGCTTGCCCGCCGTGGTGAAGGTCGAGGTCTGGGTGAGCGCGCTGTCGTGGAGGTAGGACTGCACGCTGGTCCCGGAGGCCAGGGTCACCAGGTAGTTCTCGGCTGGTTCCAGGCCGGGCTGTGAGTAGGAGCAGGACCGCGTCGTCTTCTGCGCGCTGCCCGCCGGTGGTACCGCTCGCGGGCTGGGATCGAGTTGCAGTTGCTGACGCTGCGGCTCGGTCAGGACCGCGCAGGGATCCACCGCGGCCCAGGACGCGGTGGGCGCCGGACTGGTGGACAAGGTGGGCGTGGCGCCGGACTGCTCCCCCGATGAGGTGCAGGCGGCGAGGCCGAGCGCCAGCGTTGCCGCAGCGAGACCGGCTATCGATGCCCTGACTGGCAACCCCACGCTCATCCCCCATGCCGTTCACCGACTCGCTGCCTGAAGCACTGCTCTTTCTCACCCTACTACGGCCCGGATCGTCTTCGCTGGCACTGAATCACACCCGGCGACAGTCCTTATCGGACGATTGGATGTCCATTTTTGTCATACCCCCGAGCGAACATCTCGTCCATTCACTCAAGTGGCGGTTGTGTCACAGAAATGTCACCCATTCAATTATTTCACCCGCTCTTGGTGGCCGTTTCGGATGACAGGAGAAGCGTCATCTGATAGTGCGTCGACTCCGGTCGCCCGCTCTTCCGGGGAACCGTTGACCCACCGTGGTGATGCTGTTACGTTCGGATTGGCCAGAGGGGGGACTGGCGAGGCCACCCCCTTGCTGTGTCGAAGTCATTCTTCGTCCACTTTCAAGGGGGATGTGCGAATGAAGCCAGTTCGATCATTATTCGCATTGTTCGCGGCGATGACGCTCGCCCTCGCCGCGATGATGCTGACCGGGGCCAGCGCCCAGGCCGGCACCAGCGCGCACCTCGCGTCACCGAAGACCGTCAGCGAGTCCTGCCCCGGGCATTTGCCCGTGGAGTCGCACTTCAACGACGACGGCATCAACGTCCGTTCGGGTCCGGGCACCGGCTACACCTCGCTGGGCCTGGGCTACCGCGGTGACCTGTTCTGCCACACCGGCAACTACGCCGATGGCGACATGCTGACCTGCGCTAACGGGATGCAGCTCAACGGGTGGACCGAGGGCACCGTGAACCGCACCGGGGTCCGCGGCTGGGTCCACATGTGCTACCTGAGCTAGGCCCCGCCCCGAGCGCGTCCCGCGCCCCCAGGCCACGTCACCGGACGGCGCGCGTACGCGCCGAGGCTCCGAGTAACGCGTGGTTCACGGTGGCGGACTCTCTATGCTCGGTAGCTTTTCTCGACACGGCTCGGTATTCACGAGCTCCTTCGTGATGTCGGCACGCGGGCCTGCGTGCTGCGGGCCCGCGCGCGCCAAATCTCCTGCGGTGAGCATTTTCTTGCGGCAGGTTAATTTATTCCATCGTCACACTCGAACGGGGGTTGTAATGAAGACTGTGGTGAAGCGCTGTTTACTCGCTGCCGGTACTCTGTCCGCACTGGTTGCGTTCGCCGCACCGGCCAACGCTCTCATCTTCGACAACGATGCGTGCCTCGACCTCAGCCAGATCGAGGATTGCCGCAGCGACAACTGGTGCTATGGGTTCCGTGAGCTGCCCGACCTGAATCAGTACGGGTGCCACAAGTACGAGGATTACCCGCTGCGCCCGGCCTCGTTCCACTCGCGCACGCACGTCACCTTGGTCAACGGCACTCCGGTGATCTCCACCCAGTAGGTACCGGCTGACACGGCACGCACGACCTGTGGGCGCCACCGGATGACGGTGGCGCCCACAGGCGCGCCGTGGGATGCGGCCACGCGTCAGCGCAGCCCGGGGACACCGCACGCGTGATCGGTACTTGCTCGGGGTCAGGGGCGCGACGCACGGTGATGCCGGCGAGCAGCACCTCGTCGGTGGCCGTTCCGGCCGGGCGGTATTTCAGCTCCTGGCAGCGGCGCCTGGGTGGTCAACTGCTCCTGCCGGCGGCCTCGTCCTGGTGCTGACCGTGGCCGGACGGGACCAGGTGCAGCCCAGCGATGCGGCCGAGCTGGTCGTGCCAGGCCTGGTGGGCGCCGTAGTCCAGGACCACCGCGCTGCACCGCTCGCACGCGGTGAGCGCGACCTGCCCCAGCTGCGGGTGCTCCGCGGTGAGCACGACCGGGCCGACGGCGGGCTCGGTCGGAGTCTGGCCGTGCTGGGCCTGCTCCCAGCAGCGGCGCCAGGCCAGGGCGAGCCTGCTGCCCGTGACGCCCACGGCGCGCAGGATCGCGGCGGTGACCGCCCAACTGGGGAAGGTCCGCCCGGTCAGGGTCCGGCTGATCGTGGCCACCGTCAGGTAGCGGCCCCCGTGGCCCCCGGGTGCGCCGGCGGGCGGGCGCTGCGGGTTCGCCGTGGCGCACATGGACCGGTAGGACGGTGCTCCCGCGCGGCGGTGCACCTCGCGCAGCAGCTGGCAGAACTGGGCCCGGGCCGCCGAGGCCGGGCCGGACGAACTGGTGGAGACGGAGTACATCGCGGCCTCCCACACAACGGAGGCGCTGGTGCCCGACCGTCGAGCCAGGCGCGGCGGGCACCAGCGCGATGGGTCAGGACTGGGGGACCGGCGGGAGGTGCCGCCGGACGAGCTCGGAGACGACGGCGCCGATCAGGCCGGTCACCATCGCCGTCCAGGCCACTGCCCCGGCGACCGTGCCGAGCACGGTCAGTGCGAAGACGACGACCACCACGATCACCCTGATCACCTTCGTGCGGGTCCGGCCGCTGGACGCTTTACCGGGTTCTGGCACACATGCGTTTCCGAACACTGGAATCCACTCCTCGCGGCCCCGTCGGGCCGTTTGCTGGGCGGGCACTCCAGGAACCGGCTCCCCCGTTGTGCGGTGGTCCCGTTGACAGTCGGGACGGTCCCCACGGCGATGATGAACCAATTCAGTGGGTCTGCCTAGCCCTTCGCGCGAGGACTGCCGAACGGGTGACGCGGCCACGGTCGGCGTAGTCGCCGGGACTGACTTCGCGCGACAATCACCGGTCAATGCCAGCGTGCCCATTCCTCTCGCCGGTCGGCGAAGGGAATGGGCACGCGAGTGCTCTCCACTGTGTTCGGGTATCGATGCTCCCTGCTGTCAACCAGGAAGCGGAGCGTACTGTGGCGCGGCCCGCCCAGGGCGCGCGTGATTCCGGATTCCAGCCCTCTGACCTCGTCAGCTTCCTACTCCGGTACCTTCCAGGGCTTCTGGACCCCGCGAGGCATAGCAGCAATAGTGCACACCTGTCCGGTGAGGGTCAACGGTTCCGGCGGAAACGGAACAGGACGGAACGACATGCGCTCCCGGCGCGTCGAGTGAGCGCACCTGAACCTGCCGTAAGCCCGAGCGCCTCAGATCGACGCGGAGCGGTGCGGAACACCCCGCGGGCTCATCGAATCGAGTGCCGGCCGCCGGTTCCCGGATTCTTCCTCGTCATCGATGGATACGTGTTCCCGCATCTAGCGAGAGCCAACTCCTGATCTGGTGCGGCGCGGGCGGGGATTTCTGCGGTCATGCGGATGGTTTCGTTGTGCGACGCACGCCTGTCGGTCCTTCCCCGATTGCTGGCCCGTCTCCGTATCCAGCGGGAAAGGCGGGCGCCCCGGCGGCGCGACACCGGGGAGTCCTTCTTGTGACACCGGTGATCCACGGTCCGGAAGGGGCGGGGCGGGGCTTCCCGAGGCGGGAGAATGTGACGCAAGTCACTCGGTGATGGTTGGGGGTGGCCGTAGAGCCTGGGACACACGGCACCCCGGTCGACCGGCTCGACCGCGGCCGGCGGTGGCCTGGCCTACTCGCAGCCGTCGGCGGCATGGGTCCGGTACCAGTGCAGGATCAGCGTGGCGAGGTCCGCGGGTAGGTGCACCGCCTCGCCGTCGACGGCCAGCACCAGGGCCTGGTCGCTGGTGGGGTCCACGGCGAGGCGGATCGTGTCGGGGTGGCCGACCGCCCAGATGGTTTCCACGCCCGGGTCGAACCACAGCGGCAGGCCCGCGAGCACCAGTTCGTCGTACAGGTGCGGGTCACCGGGCTGCCGATGCCAGGTCCGCGTCACGGCGCCGGCCTGGTCCAGCAGCGCCACCCGGTCGACGGTGACCACCAGGTGCTCCCACACGCCGTCCACGGCCACGATCGTCACCGGTCACCGCGATCCGCGCAGGTCGGGCCACCCACACGGATGGTCGGGGCAGTGGGGGCACGGCCACGACCGGGACTGGTGGTGGGGGTGGCGACGGGTGCGGGCCGGGTCTGTTGCAGGCCGGGGAGCTGACCACCGGTCGCCGGGTGGGCGACGGGGATAAGCGTCCAGCTCCGTTCACCGTCGGCCACCACACGGGCGGGTACCCCGGCCCCCGACGATCACACCGCTCCCGCGCGGAGCGGAGCTCAGTCCTGGGGGTGATCGGCGCCGAGGAAGTCGACGATCTCCTCGGGCACCGGCAGGGGCGGGACCCAGCCCAGGCGGATCAGTTCGGTGTACAGGGTGGTGCGCGCGGCGATCAGCCGGTCCGGGGACTACTGCGCGTACAGCAGTTGCTCGGGCTTGAGCTGAGCCACGAAGAGGCGACCCAGCTCGTGCCAGTCTGCGGTGGACGCTCGTTCGTCAGCGTGCAGGTCGAGACACTCGTCCACGGTCCAGTCCTCAAGCGTGATGAACGGCTCGACCCACGGGCCGTTCCTGTACCAGGCGGCGCGAACGGCTTTTCGGCTCTCCGATTTGATCACGCCGATCCAGAACAGGTTCCCGGGATCGGGCTGGGCCTTATCGACACTGGGGAACTCCGAGGCACGCGACCAGCGACGCCACGCGGCACGGAACGCCAGCTCGAGCGTCGGCTTCCCGCTGGTCACCGCCGCGACGCCGGTGGCCAGCACGCCGAGCGCGGCGCCCTCCACAAGGTGCTTGACCTGCTGGTCCTTCGTCGCCGCCACGCGGTGAGCCTAGCCAAGCCCTCCCGATTCTCGGCGGATGCTGCGAGCGCCGCGTGCGGCCGCCGATCAGATCCACCGGGGATCGGGGTGGTGAGCGCGGCCGGGTCGCCTCACAGCAGTCCGGTCTGGTGCAGGCGGATGAGCACCGCGGCAACCGTGCCGACGCCCAGGCCGCCGGGGGCGAGGTACTTGAGGACCTTGAGGGCGTCCGCGCGCTGGCGGGCCTCGCGGGCGCAGCAGGAGACCAGGGCGGCGCACCCGGCGACCACCGCGAAGAAGACGGCGTAGCCGCCGAAGAACCAGGCCCACATGGGCAGCAGTCCCTTCAACCCGAACCGACAGGTGTGAAGGGAGGGGGAGCCGGTACCACAGGGTGGCTCAGTGGTCACCCGAACGCGCTGTAGGGCTAAAGACCCATAAAGAGTAACGAGGGGGCTCCCATCCCCATCCTGGCACGACTGGCCCCCTGCGCGTGATCGGGGGCGGCCAGTGGGTCGGGCGCCCAGGGCTGGGCGGTCGCGCCCGGTTCGGGATGCCCTGGTCAGGGCCTCGGCGTACGCGGCGGGGGGTCGGCACGTGTCCCCTGGAGCCGCTCTGGCTTCCCGGACCGTTCCCGTCCGGCAAACATGAATTATATTCTCTTTTTTCGCAAAAATGAACGATAGTCACGTTTTGAGGGGTCGTGTGCCTGCGTCTGGTCAACCGGACGAAACTAGAATTTCGTCAGGTTGTAAGTGATCGTGGAGACATATCCGGAACCGCTCCCGAATCTCGCCTTCTCGCCACATCCGTGCGACCCTTGGCCATCTCCGCCCAAACTGCTAGATTTCCGGAAACTGGCGGATTGGGATGGAGACTGATGGACACGCCACGGGTGCTCACGTTGACCTTCAAGTTGCAGGTTCCGTCCGGGCTGCGCGCGAACATCCACTTCCCGCGCATCGAGTCGGCGATCGCCGCGTTCACCGGCGCGGTACAGGGTTTGGCCGGAACGGTGTTCCCCTGGGCCGATCGGCTCCAGGTCCAGCAGAGCTGGTCCTACGAGTGGTTCGCCACCACCACCGACATCGACCTGCCCCAGACCGCGAAGAACACGGTGGCACCCAAGGCCGAGCCGGCCGCGGATGCGGAAGTGGAAGCCACCACGGCCGGGGAGCGGGCGTGACGGTCACCCCGGCACTGCGGCCGGGGCGGCGAGTGTGGTCCTAAAGGGACGGTCCCATGCCCGAGACCACTGACACCGAAGACCCGCCCCCGCCGAACCCACCGGAACCGACCGGGTTGCCCGCGCTCCCGCGCGGGCTCGTGCCGATCGTCGTCACGACGGTGCTGGTCGTCTCCGGTCTCCTGCTGCTCGCGCTGCTGTGGTGGTTGGACACCGGCGAGCACCTCGACCCGCGCGACCACGCCACCGCCCGCCTGGACGCGGTCAAGATCGCCCTGTCCGTCGCCGCCGGCGGCGGCGCCCTGTTCGCGCTGTGGCTGGGGGTGCGTCGGCAGCGCACCAGCGAACACGACCTGCGGCTGCGTGACCGCGCCCAAGCGCATACCGAGGCCGTCGCCGCACAGAACCAACTGCACCAGGAGCGCGTCGCGGCCGCGACCGAGCGCGACGCGGAGGCTCGAAGGGTCACCGAGCTGTACAGCAAGTCCATCGAGCAGCTCGGGTCGGCCCAGGCACCGGTGCGGCTCGGCGGGCTGTACGCGCTGGAACGCCTCGCCCAGGACAACCCCGGCCAACGGCAGACCATCGCCAACGTGTTCTGCGCGTACCTGCGCATGCCCTTCGACCTGCCCAATGACCCACCCGAGGACGCCACCGAACAGCAGGTCGGCGATGGCCACAACGAACAACTGGAACAGGACGACGCCCACCGCGATCGGGTGCAGGAGCGCGAGGTCCGACTCACCGCGCAACGCATCCTGACCAGCCACCTCTACCCTGGTACTGGCGAGAAGCCTCCGGAGACCTTCTGGCCGGACCTCCACCTCGACCTCACCGGCGCCACCCTCATCAATTTCTCCCTAGGCGGCTGCCATCTGGGCTCCGCCCGGTTCGAGAGGACGAGGTTTCATGGGTTCGCGGTGTTCGAACGGGCGCACTTCCACCGCATCGCCGTGTTCGGCGAGGCACGGTTCCACGGATTCGCCCACTTCAGCAGGGCGCACTTTCATCACAGCGGCCTCTTCGACCGCGCATGGTTCCATGGCGTCGCCGCGTTCGACACGGCGCAGTTCGACGGCCGAGCCAGATTCTGCTGGGCGCAGTTCCATGACGTCGCCACGTTCGCCCAGACTCGGTTCGACGGCAAGGTCCCGGTCGAGTGGGCGGAGTTCGACGCGGCGCAGTTCCACGCCAACGTCAAGTTCGAGGTCTGGCAGTTCACCCCCACGCCGATCACCCTGTCTGGTGCTCCGATATGGATACGGCTGGACATACCCGCATTCGACCGGACTTTGCCAACAGGGTGTGTGGTGCGTCCCGTGGACCAGAAGCCCTACGGCGTCGCTGAGGGCCGGTGGGGGCACCTGGTCCACGAGGACACCGGGCCTGCCGCGACTCCCGACCCGGATCAGGGTGAAACAGGATGACCAACCTCGACATCCCCGCCACGCCAGGTGCCGCAGTGGCGCGGACCGAGGCCAGCCCGGTCGGCCGGGTGCTGGCCGAGCAGGCCGTACGCACAGCGGCGGCCTGGCTGGCGGAGTTCCGCAAGTCGCCGTCCACCCCGGCCGCCTACGCCCGTGACCTGGGCCTGGCCGCCGTGGTCGAGCACCACCAGCTCCAGGACCTGGTCGAGGCGTTCCCGCTGCCCTCGGTGCGGACGCTGTTCACCCGGAGCCGGGCCCGGGGCGTGGCCCCGGAGTTGTGCTGGTTCCCGATGCTGCTGGACCTGGGCCTGCACCCGGTCCTGGACGCCACGCCCGCGCACGTCAAAGGCTGGGTCGCGCTCATGGACGAGCACCGCGACGCCACCGGGCAGCCGGTGCTGTCCCCGGCCGCGCGGGCCCGCCGGGTCGCCGCCCTGTCCTCCCTGCTGCGCTGGGCCGTCACCGAGGAGCTGATCACGGCCAACCCGGTCGACCGGCTCGACCGCGACCGCGCCGGCCTGGTCGTGGACCGGCACCACTCGCCGACCCGGGGCCTGTCCGGGGCGCAGCTGGACCTGCTGGTGTGGACCGCCGACCGCTACCCCGGCCCGCAGCGGGCCCGCACCGCCGCGCTGGTCGCGCTGCTGGCCACCACCGCGATCCGGGTCAGCGAGCTGTGCGGGCTGGCCACCGGCGACTACTTCGCCGACACCGGACGGCACGTGATCGAGGTGACCCGCAAGGGCGGCAAACGCCAGCGCATCCCGGTCCCGCCGGCGGCCGCGGCCCGGCTGGACGCCTACCTGGCCACCCGCCCCGACTACGGCGCGGTCGCGGTCCCCGGCCAGCACGGCGCCGGGCGGGTGCCGTTGCTGGCCACCACCGCCTGGCGGCCCGGGGCCGGTCGCCGCGGCGGCGGGCAGCCGCTGAGCCCCGGCGAGGTCTGGGCCACCCTGCGCCGGGTCGCCCGCACCCACCCCGACCTGGCACACCTCGCCGATCAGCTGCACCCGCACCAGCTGCGGCACAGCGTGGCCACCCGCCTACTGGAGGCCGGGGCACCCCAGCAGCACGTGCAGGACCTGCTCGGCCACGTCGACCCCGCGATGACCCAGCGCTACAACCGCGCCCGCGACCAGCTACACAACTCCCCGACCCCGCTGGCCGGACAGCTCCTCGAGCGCGGCCTGGCCGCACTGGACCAGGACCAGGAGCACCACCCCGCGGGGTGAGGTGGCACCTCACCCCGCCCGGCTGTCCGGCGGTGTCCCCCCTCGACGTGATGGTGCCGATCGAGCCCGGGCGCGCTCCTCACAGCAGGCCGGCCTGGTGCAGGGTCACCGCCGCGGTGATCGCGGAGCCGGTCACGCCTGAGCTGGACGACCTGGTGCGCAGGGCCGACAAGATCGCGCGCCGCCGTTGACCTCAAGTGATGGGGCCGTAGCTTCGGGAGTACTGGGCCCTCTACCGTCCCCGGCGCTTACCCATCCCTGGAAGTCCGCCGGTGACGTCGGGGCGCACCCAGGTGGGGTGTTCTGCGGACTCATACAGAGGGCGGCGGGAGTAGATGATGGTCGCTGAGAGGTCACCGATCTTGACTCGCTCCACTATGTCGGTGTCGTGCCAGCGCACGACGACCTTGGTGCCGCGGGATGTCGACCGGAATTCGACGGTCTCGCCGCAGCGGCCGAGACTGCTCGGGCGCCGATCCCACACGGTCTGACCGACACGGTCCGGCCTCCGGTGAACGGGACGTGGTTTGCTCACCGATCCTCCAGAAGGTCGGGGTGCGGGCATGGGTGACCGGCGTGCTGATCGTGGTCATCCCGGTCTACCGCATCGCCACCAGGTGCGAGGCAGGATCACGGTGGCCTGGTGACCACATGGGCCATGATCGAGGTGTGGACGACGATTTCCGTTTGCTCCGGTTGAGCTCCCTGGTGGGCTGGGCTGACCCTGAGTCCAACCGCTGCGGCCTGCGCTACGGCTCAGAGGAGCAGCAGCAGCGCCTCACCGAGGCCGAGCAGGTCTCCGGGCACCTGATGGTCTCCGACTACTCCGGCGCGCTGCTGGCACACCAGGGCAGTACGAGGCAAGGCGACATCCTGGACCGGGATGGTCTGCCCGGGGTCACGCTGAAGTTCGTGACGAACCTGTCGCCAGACGCGGTGCACGTGCTGGGCATCATGATCCGCAGCTCGCTGATGCTGGCGCCCGAGGTCGATCCGGACGTGCTGGGTGCGCAGTGGGTACGGGATGTGACCGACACCTGCTGGCGGTTGGCGATGACCCGTCGGCAGGACCGATTCGGCCTGGACTCCTAGGCCAGTGCCGCAGCCCAGGTCGGGCAGGGTGGCGTCGACCCAGCCGCACTCGGGGTGTAGCGCGGTGAAGGCCACTACCGGCTCACCACGGTCGAGGACGTCGTGGTGGTGGGGTTGCCGTCGGGGTGCTGGTTGATCCAGGACAGGCCGCCCAGGTCGAGCTGGTGCTGGGCGCGGGTGACCGCGACATAGGCCAGGCGGGCCTCGGACGGCTCGATCTCCCCGGGCCGCGGGTCCCCGCCCAGGGTGGTGTCCTCCTCGTCGAGGGGCTCGGGGAAGTCGCCGGCGATACGGACCGTGGACCACTCGCGGCCCTTGGCGGCGTGCGCGGTGGACACGGTGACCTCGGCGCTGAGCTTGGACAGGGTCGCCAGCACGACGTCAACGCCGTGTTCGTCGATGACATCGACACCGGCCAAGAATACGCCGGTATGACCACAGAGCCTGGTCAGCCCAGCAAATTCGACCTGGACCAGATCAACGACTGGGCCTATAAGCACCACTTTTCCCGGCAAGCTATTCGTAATGAGAATTACAACGATGTGGAAGGATTCGTACGACGCTTGCGGCGCCTCCGTGGCGGCATTCTGGATCTACTTCCCCGTGAAGCGTACCCCGGCCAGGTCCGCGACATCCTCATCCGCAACGGCATCACCTACCAGTGCCTACCCGAGGACCTGGCGGACATGGTCGGCCTCAAGCGCGGCGGGGGAGCATAAGCGAGTGGACTACTGCCGCTGGTGGATGCCCAGCAGGTACGACAGATTGCCGGTGAACTCCTCGGCGTGCCGCACGTACTCGCGCCCCAGGCCGTGAGCAGCCAGCAGCGCCTGCGCCACGTGCCCGAACTGCGCGGCCTTCTTCACACGTTGTTCCGGAGAAGGCATTTCGGGTCGTTCATCCTCGGGAGGTCAGCCACGCCTTCAAGAATCCGCGCTGCCTAGATCGCCGCGTCTTGTGCGGGCACGCCGTCCTCCAGGTGCGGGCGCAGCACGGCGAACCGCTCCTGCGCCCGCCGCCGTTCCGGCTCGCGCAGCTCGGCCAGCGCCAGCGCGCGGTCGGACTCAGCCGGCGTGGTGTCCATGTCGACCACGATCTCCCGCAGCTGATGCCGGCGATAGTGGCCAACGGTGCGCGGCGGCCGAATGACGGCCCTGGCCGTCAGGTCGCGGCAGCTGCCTCGGCGGCCTTCACCTCGGCGCGGCCCGATCGTCCAGCGCGCGGGGCTACGAAGGTGACCCAGCCAGCGTGGAGGTGACGACACCGGGCGGCCAGGAAGACAGGGGGCCGGGCGGGAATGGTCCACTGTGGCCGGTCAAGGCATTGTTGAACGCCTTGACCGGGGTGGGTCAGGGTTGCCTGCGGCGGGGGCCGGTCAGCGCGGTCAGGTCGAGGGTGACCGGGTGGCCGGCGATGGCGCCGGTGTAGGTGCCGGTGATCGGCGTGGTGATGTGGTACCGACCGGTCTCGTCCAGGGCGTAGACGGTCAGGCTGATGGGGTTCTCCTGGATGTCGAGGACCCAGGTGGTGGGGATGCCATTGGCGGCGTACTCGGCGGGCTTCTTGATGTAGTCACGCGCCGCGGACTCGCCGGGGGACACGATCTCGACCGCCAGCAGGATCTGATCCGCGCGCACACGTACCTGCTCGCACACCTCGGCGGCGCAGACCACCAGGTCAGGGATGCGCCGTGGTGACGGGCCGGTCAGCTCGGCCTGGAACTCGACCATGGCTTCCAGCTCGTCGGGTAACTCGTCGTTGAGGTAGCTGACCAGGCGCTGCGCCGCTTTGATGTGCGGGCCAGCGGGGCGGTTCATCACGAGCAGCCGACCGTCCTCGATCTCCAGGCGGTACGCGTTGTCGGCAGGGAGCACGTCGAACTCCTCGACGCTGATCGGGCTGCCGTGCGCGAGTGCTGTGGTCACGCTGCACGCTCCGATCGGTCGTTTCCGGAGGACACGCCCATCGTCCCACGTGGGCATGTCCTCGGGTATCACGCGATGGGCGGGCAGCTACCGCGGTGCGTGGTCACACTCCCGCGCGCATGAGGGCGCCGGGTGTCGGTGCCGCTCAACACGGGCTCATCGGGAGTGTGAGGGTGGGGGCGAGCGGGTTAGCGCAGGGAGGCCCGGTTCATCGCGTCGGCGTTGCCCGCGAGGTGCCGGGCCATGTGGAACTCCGCCGAGGCGGCGGAGTTGAGCGCCTTGGTGTGGGCCTTGAGCGCGGCGGTGTGCTCGGCCAGTTGGTCGTGACCGTGGCGCAGCTCGTGGTAGACGGCCTGGAGCAGGGTGGACTGCGCGGAGAGCAGCAGTTCGGTCCGCGACCGCGCGGCCAGCTCGGCCGGGAGTATGTCCGTGAGGCGGTCTTCGACCTCGCCGACGCCCTGGCAGGTCAGGGTGTAGAGCACCTCTGCCTGCTCGCGATGGTTCTTGGTGGGCTGGTCCTCAGGCTGGTCCGTCATGGTTCAGACGGTAGCGATCAATCATGCGAATCAACCTGCGCCGGATGGCGATCAGACGTACACCACTCGACTGGATCAGACCATGCCTGACAGCGTCGCGCCGAGCACGCCACCCTCAGCGAGTTCCCCAACGACAACCAGCCATTGACCACCGCGCCGCTCAACCTGACGAAACCACCGTGGTCGCCGGACTGTGCGCGGACCTGTGGAGCCGCGGCGCGGGTGAAGCCTGTGCTTACCGAGGGCGGTGTGGACGGACTACCGTGATGGTCATCCCCGCATGTGAGGTGGCCAGGATGGGCGATCGCGCGGCGTGCACGGTGTGCGGCAACCATGGGGCCCACCTGTGCCGGGGGCACTGGCGGCTGGCTGACGGACGGATCGTCAAACGCCCCAAGGGCGGGCGCGTGCACACGGTGCGTGGTGGTCTGCCCGGTCTGGGCCGAGGCAAGGGCAAGCCGAGCCCCTAAGCGCACCTCGGGCTACGCCGGCAAACAACATCGTCATTCACGAGCAGACCTCCCGCAGGCAGCGCGGCACCAGCAGCGCGTCCGTGTGCCGTGCACAGTGGACTGGGCTTGCCTCGAGTCTGATACTGACAAGTATCAGAAGCTGGGTGTGGGGTTACTCCGTGGCGTCCAGCGGTTCGCGGTATGTCGTGTGTTGCCCCGGCCTTTCGCCATGCTCGATGAGCAGCCGCCACGCCGTGGTCTTCGCGTCCTCGACCCACAGTCGGCCGACCTCGCGCGAGTCCGCGTGCTCAATGCACAACACCTTCTTCACCCACGACCCGATCAGCAGCACCACGTCCTCGGGCAGCGCGCTCACCGCGCCGAGCACGAGCGCGGGCAGTCGGTGGGCGTCCAGGCAGTCGCCCTGGGTACCGCCGCTGCGATACCACAGGTCCGCCGTCGGGATGCATTCAGTCATGTCGGCCAGCCAGTGCCCAGCCGCCTCGGCGGGCGTCTTGTACTCCACCAGAGTGCGCTCGGCGTCGCCGCCACACTCCTTCAGGTCGACCACCTTCCGAGTCCCAACCGGCCGGTGCCACTCCTGAATCCGCCCCTCGACCATCATCAGAAGTCGAATCAGGCGCTCACGATCGTCCACGAAGGTGCCCTTCTCGCGCTCGGCTACGGCACCGGCCCGTACGGCCGGCTCAGCCGTCAACTTTGGCCGTCCGTCGGCCGGTTCGGCCAGCTGTCGGGTAAGTCGCAGGATCCTGAACGACCTGGCGCCGGGTCTCGCGGGCCACAGCAGGAGACCAGGGCGGCACACCGGACGACCACCGCGAAGGGCCGGTCATCGGAACCCAGAAACACACGAAAACCGAACACGCGTTCGAGTTATCCCCAGGTGTGGATCATGGTGTGCACAACTCCGTCCGAGTGACACCATCTGCCCCTTCTGGCAAAAAAAACCGGAAGGGGCGTAGAGTGTCAGACATGGCAACCGATGACATGTGTGACCACCTGGCGGCCCTGGCGCTGCCCCTGCCCACCGAGGGACAGGTGACTCCCCCCGAGGCGTTCGCCGAGGCCGTCGACGCCGTACTCGAGCGCCGCGAGGCCTACGCCGAGCAGCTGCGCACCCTCTACGACGCCGCCGACCAGGACCCGCTGCTCACCGAGCTGGCCGTCGCGGGCCGCCAGCGGGCCGAGGCCGACCGGCAGATCCGCCGACTGATCGCCTACGGCCGCGAGTTCACCCCCGGCCCCCGGCCCTACGCGCTGACCGCCCTGGCCACCGCCGCCGGGCTGGGCGGGCACTCCAGCGCCCGCGTGGCCTACGGCGACGCCGAGATCACCGAGGTCGCCGCGATCACCGGCGCCCGGCCACGCCGCCGCACCACCGACGACCAGACCCCCGACCAGCAGTGAGGTGCAGCGGTGAGCTTCCTCGACCGCTTCCGCCGCGACCGACGACCCCATCAGTACGCGGCGCCGCGCATGGGCTACACAGCCATCCCGCTCACCCCTGACGAGGTCGCCTTGTACGTCGAGGCTCAGCAGGAGGCACACCGGTCGGTCAGGCGCGCCCGGCCGGACATTGGCGGCGCGAGCAGTTGGTCCACCATGCAGGCCAACGAGATGCTGCGCCGCGCCGGGATCGCCGCAGCCCAGGGCGGGGGCTCACCGCTCGATCGCCGCCCTGCCCGGCACATCCCCGGTGCCGGGCTCCTTCTCCCACACTGACCGAGGTCAGTGAGTTCCGCCAGGCCCGGGACATCCCGCCGGGCCGCCCGGTCTGGGGCTTCGTGTACGTCACCGGGACCCCCTCGACCCCGTCGGCCTGATCGCCCAGCTTCGAAGGGAACATCATGCCCAGCGACACGACTACCCGGGTGTTTCGTACCGCGCTCGGTGACCTGACCACCCGCTCCGTCCCGATGTCCACGCTTGCGGTAGGAGATCGGTTCGTTGGCCCGGACCAGAAGACCGTCTACACGGTGACCGCCGACTGTGCCAGCCACCCGCACGGCTGGCTGTTCGTACGCGACCTGACGATGACCGACGAGCAGGCCGTCAGCCTGGAAGACGGGGACGGCGATCCCCGCATCGGGTTCTTCAACTACCCAACGACCACCCTCCTGCACCGCGTGGTCTGAACGAGGACCGGCGCCTCAGGGCGGTCACCGGACACCAGTACCGGTGGCCTGCCCGGGACGCCCGTCCCACCACACACAGCGACCCCGCTCGGACCTCCCGCGAAGAAGTTCCCGAGCAGGGCCGCCTGACCTCCCGCAGGAGGGTGACCATGTCTACCAGGGACCACTACGAGACCACCAACGTGGACCGGCAGCGCGAGGCCGCCGCCGAGTTGGCCCGCCGGTTCGTCAACGGCGACGACGACACGCGCCGCGCCATCGCCGATGGCCACGGCGACCGCGCCAACGCGCGCAAGGGCCGGTGACCAGGGTGACCGCCACGATCAGCACCAGCACCGACCAGGCCGCCAGCACCGAGGACGACCAGGCCAGCGGCATGTGCTGCTGCCCGCTGATCCGCAGCCCTCGCGGTGGACGCGCCTACCACCGCATCGGCGAGCACCCGGCGGAGGAGAGCCGGTGAGCGACAAGGAGACGATCAAGGCGATCAGGGACGCGCTGCTCGCGGCGAAGTTGGCCGAGCGGGGTTCCCCGGAGCGGGCGGCGGCGTTGAACCGGGTCAACGATCTGGGCAAGGCCGCGATCGAGTCCATCCCCGACCGCCACCAGCGCCAGCAGTTCACCCGGAGCCTGGGGGCGGAGATGGGCGAGGCCCGCAACGCCTGACCTACCCCGGCATGATCGAGGGGTACGCCCACCTGGGTGTGCCCCTCGATCCTTGGAGCCCACGATGACGATCCCTCGGATTGGTCCGGGCGATCAGCCGCCGACCACCGACGAGGTCCTGGCGGTGATCGACCAGCTGCTCGAAGCCGACCGCGAGGACCCTGGCCAGCTGACCGTGCAGGGCGTTCTCGGGATCGTGCGGACTATGGCGGCCGCAGTGCCGTGCTCCTGCCAGCCCGCCGACACCGGGTACCGGGCACCGGTGTTGCACTTACCCACCCGCTCGTGAGTTGCATCGTGAGCAGCCAGGTCCTGCGCACCGCATAGGGATGAGCCCCGCGCACCGGGGGAGGGGAATCGGGGGGATGGTGCGCGGGGCCCTGCCACCGGGGGATGGCAGTTCGTGGGGGGCCGTCAGCAGGCCGGAGGTGGCTGCGATGGCGCGGTACTCGCGTCGAGCGGGATGGAGATGACACACCGGGCGCAGGGCATGCCCTCGACTCGCGCCACGATGTCGACCTCGCCGAGCAGCATCGGCATCCCGCAGTACGCGGTGAGCAGCGTCTGCTCGCCCGCGCCGGCGCCCGGAGCCAGGGCCAGGTGCACCACCCAGTCCCACAGGCCCAGCAGCCGCTCAGCGCCAGGCAGCAGCGCCGTCCCGATCAGCGCCCGCCGCCACCGCACCCCGATCACCGGGCGGGCGCCCAGGTAGTGGCGGACCGGCTGCTGCTGGGCCTCGGCACCGACGCGGGGTGGCATGCCGGGGTTGGGTGCCCGGGTGATCTCGTAGTCCGCCACTGCCCGTCGTCCCTCGTGTCGCTGGTCGTGTGAGAGGGAAACCGTAGGAACGACTGGCACAACACAAGGGGTACAGGGTGTACCCCTACCTGGTCGGGCGACGGCCTACTGGAGTACGCCCAGCCGGTCGGCGACCTCGCGCAGCATCGGCGACAACCGCCGCTGTTCGGCGACGAGCTCGGCCGCGACCTGCCGGGGCAGCCGCTGGTGCGGCAGCCAGTCCGGGGCCAGGTGCACCAGGGCCCGCAACGTGCTGGTCGCCGCGTCGTGCTGCCCCAGCCGGGTCTGGCACAGCGCACGGTCGGCCAGGCCGCGGGCGCGGATCGCGACCGGCAGCGCGGCGTCGCGGGGGATCCGCTGCCCCAGGGCCAGGCCCCGCGTGTAGTCCTCGGCCACCACCGCGCAGTCCACGCCCAGCGCGGTGATCTTGGCCGGGCCGAACACGCTCTGCGCCACCGACCGCTCATGGCCGACCCGGGCGGCCATCTCCGTCGACACCGCGAGCAGGGTGGCGGCCTGATCGGCGTCGCCATCGCGGGCCGTGGCGGTGGCCGCCGCCGCGGTGAGCAGGCCGTAGACGCTGACCTGGTCGATCGAGGCGGTCCCGCCCGGAGTGATCTGACGGGCAGCGGTCAGCGCGACCGCCGAGGCATCCGTGTAGGAGCCCTGCACCAACAGCTGCCAGGACACCGAGAGCCGCAGCGCGGCCGCCAGCAGCTCGTCGTCGCCGTGCCCGGCGGCGGTGATCGCTTCGCGGACCGCGAGCCAGGCCAGGTCCGGCTGACCGAGGTGGACCGCGGTGTCTCCCGCGACCTGCAGCCCCCGGGCCAGTGCCTCCTGCGCGGCGGCCCGCTGTGCCGCCGGGACCGCGCGCACGGTGGCGCGCAGCTGAGCGAGCAGGGTGGGCACCAGGCCAGTCAGCAGTTCGTAGCGGCCCGCCCAGTAGGCGCCCCAGGCGTAGGACACCGCGCGGTTGGCCGCGTCCAGGGTCAACTCGTCCTCGCCGAACACCGGCTCCGGCTCTGTAGGCCGCAGGTCGGCCGCGATCAGGTCGGCCACCGGGGTCAGTGCCGCGCGTAGTGCGAGGACGCCGCTGCCCGGGGTGGCCGAGGGCAACGCGGTGGGCTGGCCGAGGAGCTGGCCGACCGTGGTGTCCAGGGCCCGCGCCAGCCGGTGCAGGGTCCGCACCGTGGTCGAGGCCCGTTTGCCCTGCTCCAGGGACTTGATCAGGTCGAGGCTGACCTCGGCGCGCTCGGCGAGTTCGCGCTGGGTCATTCGGCGGCCCCGCGCCGCCTTGAGACGGTCGCCCAGCATCAGGCTGTCCTCGGCCCCGGTCACCATGACCACCACCTCAGGTGTTGACTACCCGACCAGCATGCAGCACCCGGTACACCACGCTGTCCCGCGATCTCGCTGTCCTCGCACCGCGGGAGGGGCTGCCCGCAACGGCGAGTTCGGCAAGTAGCAGGTGGCCCGGCACGACCTGGGGTCACCATCATCATTTCCCCGGGTCGTGAGGGGCACCGATCCAGGCGGCGGGACCGAGAGTGAGCAACTCCCTGCATCCGTGTTCCCGCCGCCCGGCCGGCGACCGATCCCACCCCTGTTCTGGAGTGGGTTCACCGCGCATCCTTCCCGATCCCGGCCTCCACCTCGAACGCCGATGTCCTTCGAGCCGAGGTGTTCCGGCCCAGGAGAACTCACAACAGCGTAAATTCAGTCACCACTGAAAAAATAGTGATATTTAGGATTGCGGTTTCGTCGGTCGCTGCTAGAGCTGTCCTGGCAGCGACCGCCACGCACTATGTGCTCACGTGCGCTGCGCCATCTGTTGGGCGGTCATCGCGGCCATCGCGGCCAGCGACATCGTCTGGATCGCCTGGAGCTCCTCGGGGGACCCGTCCTTGGACTTCCGCCAGGCCGTCTCGGCTGTGTCCAGCCACGTCCACGCCATACGGGCGATGTCCTCAGGGTCGCGGCCTCGCGCCATGGTTCCTCCGTAAGTTGTTCGGTCGATAGGGCATGGTCGCGTTGTCCAGCCCAGAAAGCACAAATGCCCCGCCGGGGAACCCGGCGGGGCATTGGGGTGCTCCCAGCGGCGCCGCCCAGACATCTCCCGGGTGGTGCGTTGTTCAGCAGGTCAGGGCGCGGGTGCGCACGTGGGCGAGGGTGTCGGTCAGGATCGGGTGATGGTCGAAGGCCAGCAGGTGCGGGGTGGCCAGCACCTCCGCGAGGGGCCACCACCGGACCTCACGGGCGTCGGACCCGGCCGTGGGCTCGACCCTCTCGGGCAGCAGGGCCACGAACGCCCAGGTGACGTAACGGCCGCGCGGGTCACGGCCGGGCGTGCTGTAGACGCCGACCAGGTCCAGCGGCACCTCGCTCACCCCGGTCTCCTCGGCCAGCTCGCGCTGCCCGGCCGCGGTGACCTCCTCCCCGGCGTCAACGTGACCACCGGGCAAAGCCCACCGGTCGGCGAACGGGTCCCAGCGCCGCCGCACGAGCAGGACGTGATTCTCAGCCAGCACCAGCACGTCCGCGGTCAGCCTCGCCGTCTCATCGGTCGCCACTACGTCCTCCGTCTCGCGTTGTCGGTTCGGCGGTTCCGGGCGCGGGGAAGAAACCCCAGGCCGGGTGTCGTAGCACGCGGGCCACCAGGTTGGCGTGCACCTCGAGCAGCAGCGCGAACTCCTCACCCACCTGCTCCTGCAGCTGGCGGGCCTGCGCGACCATCGAGTCGGCGAACTCGGTGCGGCTGATGCCGAACTCCAGCAACCCGTAGAGCTCGTCGAGCAGGTGAGTGATCTTGGGCAGGACCTTGTCCAGGACGCGCACGAACCGCGCTTCGGGGTCCGTCTGCCGCTCGTAGCGGCTGATCATCTCCGGGAACCACGGCAGCCGGTCGCGGAACTCGGTGTGGATGCGCGCGGTGGCCCTGGCCTCGCGGTCAGCCTTGGCCTGGCGTTCCTCGGGGGAGATCAGCAGGGTCTGGGTGTCCCCGGCGTACACCTCCACCGCATCGTGGATCAGCGCGTACTGCGCGACCAGGCCGGTGTCCAGGTGCGGGTAGCAGCGGGCGGCCAGCGCGGGGGCGGTCCAGCCCAGCATCACCGTGTGATCGGTGACAGTCTCCCGGGCGGCCTGGTCGGGGTGGTAGCAGGCGGTCCGCTCGACCCCGCCGAGCACCAGGGCCAGGCGCCCCAGATCGAGCAGCGCGTCGACCACCGCACCCACCGGGGAACACGGGGACTGTCCCATCCTGTTGTCGGGCACGGGAAAACCGGTCCGCGTGGTCACCGGCACCGCCCGAAGCGCAGGGCGATCGCGGTGCGGACCAGCGCGGAGCCCACGCCGATCACCTCGTGCAGCGCGGCGTCCAGCTCGATCCAGGCCGTGCCCGGCCCGTTGGGGCAGGCAGGCCCGTCCGGGGTGCGCACCACGGTGGCGCGCTCCAGGTACTCCGCCTTGTTGAACTTCGCGGCCAACCACTGGAACACCGGTCCGCGGTCGATGACCGCGTGCGTCGTCGCGTTGATCACCGCCCCGGCGAGCAGCGCGGGCACCGGCACCCGGTAGCCGCAGGTGCGGGTGGCGGCCAGGGTCGCGGCCACCTGCACAGCCTCATAGGAGAAGGCGTGGCGGATCGCCGCGAACCAGCCGCGCTGGGTCTCGGTGCAGGTTCGGGCTCCCGGCCGGGCCGGGGTGTCGGCCACCAGGGCGCCGTCGGAGAGGTAGACCTGCTGGTCACCGAACCGGCGCTTGTCCCGGGCGTCGCCATCACCCTGACACCACTGGTCAGCGAAACCGTGTGTGCCCTCGTAGACCGCGACCAGCAGCGCGGCCAGGGCCATCGCGCCCACGGCGCGAGAGTCCATGCCGGGCGCGCTCATCGCTGTCCCATCACGACGTCGACGGTCAGGTGGGCGGTCGTGATCTCCGTGGTCACGGACTGGTTCACTGTCCGTACCCCTCGTCCGCGAGCAGCTGATGGACCGCAGCCCAACCGCCCTGCTCCCGGGCCTGGTTGAGCGAGTCGAGGGTGGTCTTCTCCTCCGAGGTCAGAGGGCGGGGGATGTCGTGGTCACTCATGATCGTTCCCGTTCTGCTGGTAGGGGACTCATCAGCGCCGGCTTGACCAGCGGACGCGGCCGGGACCGCGTTTCGTCCTGGGAGCGGATATCGCCGCTGGTGGGCCCGCTCGATCAGGCGGGCCCACCAGCGGTACGGGGTTGAGTGGCGGAACGTCAGCAGTGCGGGCACGGCAGCGAGGGGGCGATCAGCGGTTCCCCCGGCGCTGCGCCCAGGTAGACGCCGCAGCGCGCCCGGGGTGCGCGGCGGCCGAGCACGGCGAGCAGGTCCTGCCAGAACCCGACCTCGTGCAGGTAGTGCTCAGGGCCGAGCGGCGTGGTGGGAGTCGTGGAGTCGCTGGTCAGGGGCGTGTTCATCGGGTCTCCTCCTCAGGTGTTCAGGCGTGGACGCGCCGCAGGGCGGGGATGGACAGCACCGCCCAGGCCAGCACCACCAGCGCGGTGCTGATCGGCCGGTGCACCTCGGTGTCGCCGCACCAGACCGCCGCGGCGGCGGCCAGGCCGGTGAGCACCCAGCCGAGCTGGCCACCCCGGCTGCCACAGGACGCGGCGATCCACAGCACAACCGTGATGACCAGCCAGGCCAGCAGGATCTCCGCAGCCGGGACCGACAGCCCCGTGGCATGGGTGTCGACGAAGCTGGCCAGTGGGCCACCGACGATGGGGGCCAGATCGCCGATGCCGTGGGCGGTGCCGGTCCCGACCGAGTGCGCCCCGGTCAGCAGGCCGGTGGTCATCCGCCACACGGCGTTGAGCAGCATGCCCAGCAGGAAGAGCAGTGCCACGCCGAGCACGGTGGTCGCACCGAGGACGGCGATGCGCCGCACCAGCGTGTGGATCCTGCCCGTGCGCAGCACCGTCTGAGCCTCGGCCGGGTCGCCGGTGCTGCTGGTGATGGCGGCGGCCTTGTCCCGGGCCTGCTCGTAGGGCTCGTTGATCCAGTCGCGAGCGTCCTCGACACGCTCGAACAGGAAGTCCTTCACCTGGCGGTTCTCCTCACACAAACGTCGCCCGGGTGGGCGGTGCCGCCACGCCGTGGCGGCACCGCCCACCCGGGGTTGGTGATGGTGCGGTGATGTCGGCACACGTGTGCCGGTGACTGGTCCTGGTGGACCCCCACGTGCCCAGGTGGCTGGGCACGAAGGCGAGCACCAGGCGGTGGTGGTCAGGCGGCGGTGCGGCGCGGGCGCACGTCGTCGGCGACGCGCTCCAGCTCGCCGATCAGCGCGTCGGCGGCCCCCAGGGCTTCTTCCAGGTTGTTGGTGGCCTCGCCGCGGCCCATCTCCTCCACGGCGTCGGTCAACGCCTCGCCGACCGTGCTGACCACGCTCGCGGCCTGCGCCAGGACGCCGAGGATCTCGGCCAGTTCGGAGCGGGTCAGGTCCAGTGCGCCCACTGCGGCATCCTTCAGATCGGTCTTCTGATGGACCAGGTGCAGCTCGCGCAGGGCGGCCATCACGTCACGCATGGGGTGCCTCCAGTCATCGCGGTGGGACGGTGGTGGGACGGTCAATCGCGGTGCCCACGCCGCGGCGCAGGCAGCAGTTGCGCCAGTGCCTCGGGCCAGGAGCCCCGCTCACGCACGCGTCAGGGCGTGCCCCGGTGGCAATGTGGGTCTGGTGGTCGCGGATAGCGAGGTGTGCGTGCTCAATCGGGTGTGGCGGGGGCTGAACGGCCCAGCCAGCACCCGGACCCGCGCTGGTGGGCGCGGGGGCCGGGTGCTGGAGTGCGGTTCAGTCGAGGACCTCGTAGCGGCCGTCGGGCAGCTTGAGCGCCTGGTCCTTGGCCGCCAGGTTGCGCAGGTGCCGCCCCGCGGCCTGCGGGGAGACCGCCAGCTCGGCGGCCAGGGTCGTGGGGGACTGCGGGGACGTCCGCAGGATGTCCAGGACCCGCTGCTCGGTCTCGGTCAGCGCCTGCTGGACCTCGCTGGGCTCAGCAGGCTCGGGCGGCGGCGCCGGTGCCGCCGTGGTCTGGACACCCGCGGCCTGCGCGCGGCGCTGGGCCGGAGACAGCAGCGTGGTCACCGACCCACCCCGCCCCGGCGTCGATGCCGGGGTGTTCTCGGACTGCTGGCCGAACGAGGGCAGCGCCGAGGCATCCCCCTCATGCGCGTCGAGGGCGTCCAGCCAGGCCTGCGCCGCGGACAGGTCCGCGTCGAACTTTTCGAAGCGCTTGAGGTAGGTGTCCCCGATGCGCTTCTGCGCCCGCTCGTCCAGCACGGACTTCGGCTTGGCCGCCAGCCACGGCTGGAAGTCCGAGGTGTAACGAGCCTGCCAGCGGGCGTGCGGGCGCTCGCCCTTGGGGTTGAACCCGTAGCCCAGGTTGGTTGGCAGCGCCGCGGCCGGCTGGCCGTCATAGCCCGGCGCCAACCCCAGGTTCTTCCCGCCGTAGGACATCAGGTACACGTTCACCGCGCACATGCCGTCCCGCAGCACCGCGGCCTTGTTGCCCGTGCCGAAGGTGTCCTGCGTGATGGACTGGCTGGCACCGAACAGGCCGATGCCGTTCTTGCGCATCTCCCGGTCCAGGTCGGCGAAGTCCGCGCCGAAGCTGCTACCAGTCGCGGGGTTCTCCGCCTGGAACACCCCGTGGCACTCGTCAATCATCACCATGATCGCTGGGCGCTGACGGGTGTGCTGGAAGCCCTGGTCCCCGGCGGCCGCGCCCTCAGCCGAGCGCAGCTCGTTGACGACCTTGATCGCCTTCCACAGGTCCACGACGTTGGAGTAGGCGCCTCCGATGCCGTGCACACCCGACAGCGGCCAGTCGGCCTCGGCCATGAGCGCCGGGGACGACTTGCCGCACTGCGGGTCCAGATAACAGACCACGATGCCCAACTCACGCAGCCCATCGGCGATGGCCTCCATCAACCGCGATTTGCCCGAGCCCTTGGTGCCCAGCACGAACCCGCCGTTCATGCTGCCGCGGGGACGCTCTCCGGCGGCGAGCTGGGCGGCGGTGAGCTGCCCGGCCAGTACGTGGAACCGCTCAGCGCCGAGGCCGTCCTGGTAGGGGCCGATCTCGATGTAGATGTTCTCGCCCTCGCGGATGATGCGGGGCCCGTCGTAGGTGTTGGTGACCTCGGAGGTGATCACGGTGAGCACCACGGTGCTCAGGTCTCGGCCGTTCTTCTGGTGGTCGATGCTGACCGAGTTGGCGTTGAGGTTGAGCGCGGCGGCAAACTTGGTCTTGGCCGTGCGTGCGTCCTCAATGGTCTGCTTGCCGCGCACCAGGTGCAGCCAGAAGGTCCAGCCGTACTCGATGTGGCGGGGATGGCTCAGCGTCGAGCCGGGCAGCGTGCCCTGACCGGCGACGTAGGTGCCCCAGTCGGCCACCAGCTGCTCGGCGAACGCCCGCTGCGCGACGGTCGGCTCGTGCTGGCCCGCCGCACCGGTGCTGTCGGCCAGGTCGGCGACCTCCAGCCCGGCCAGCTCGGGCGACAGCGGGATCGGCACATCGTGCTCGCGCCACCAGCCCAGCCCCAGCCACGCGGTGCCCGCCAGCGCGGCCAGCCACATGCCCCACACACCCGCGCCCCCGACCAGCGGCATCCCAGCGGTGAACGCGCACCCGAGCCCCAGCCCGGCCTTGACCTTCTTGGCGAACTTCGCGGGGGTGCGCTGGGCAATCTTCTTGCGCCAGGCCAGGATCGACGCGCCGGTGGCGCTGGCGGCACACAGCGCGGACAGCCCGATCGGCTGTCCGTTGCCGTACTGGGTGGCCAGGTTGGCGACCTCACCGACCGCGGCGAACGGCGCGGCCAACAGCCACGGCGCCAGCTGACGCCGGTTGCGGTGCACCACGCTGGCGACCTCGGCGTGCACGTTGGTCACCACCGCGCGGCCGAACTCCTTGGTCTTCTCCGCCACGATCTGGCGGCGCACCTGGGAAGCGGCCTCCTTGCGGGCGTCCCTCCACAGCTCGGTGGAGGTGCGCCGCTCGACCGGCGCCTTGCGCAGCTGGGCCCGCTCCCACTCGCGCAGCAGCTGCTCGGCGAGCGTGGTCACGCGCTGGGTGTAGTCGGGGGTGGCCTGCACCGCGCCGTCCTCGGCGGTGGTGTCAGGGGCCGGGGCAGTCGCGGCCATCTCCGTCTCCGTTCCGTACTGGTCAGTTCTGTGCGGGTCAGGCTGGTCACAGGGCTGAACAACCCAGGGACGCCGCCGCCCCACCCTGTGGTGGGGGTGGGGCGGCGGCGTCGAGTGCGGTTCAGACCGGTCAGGCGGTGGGGGAGTAGAACGAGGTGCGCCTGGAGACCCCGGCGTCCTGCTGGGCCGCGCCAACGGTCTCGGCCACGGCCAGTTGGTCGGAGAACACCCGGCTGGCCGCGCGCATCTCGGTACCGGCACTGCTGACCTGCTCGGAGGAGGCCGTCACCCGGTCCCGTGCGGTCTTGAGCGTCTCGACCGCCAGCTGCAGTGCCTCGGCGGCCGCGTCCAGCTTGCTGGTGACCTTCTGCCCGAAGCCCTCCTCGACCAGCTTGGACTTGGCCTGGTCGTACTGGGTGGCCTCGGCCTGCAGGCCCTGCACCGCGCCGTCGATCTGTCCCACGATGTCGGCCAGCGTGCCCGCGACGGTGTCGGCGTAGCGGGCGGTCTCGGTGCTGTAGGAGATCGCGGTGTCCAGGTCGGTGATCTCGGTGGAGGAGTTCTGCGTGGTGGGGGCGGCGCTCATCTGGGGAGTCCCTTCGGTAGTGGTGTCGGTGCTGTCCGGGTCGGTGGGGTGGGGGTCCTGGTCCTCGCCGTGCTGCTCGCTGTCCTCCTCGGTGCTCGGGGTCTCGGCCTGCTCGGGGCGGCGGAAGGGCAGCACGTCGGCCTCGGGGCCCTCCTCCTCGCCCGGGGTCTCGGCGGGGGTGTTCGGGTCGGCGGCCTCGAGGTCCTGCGGGGTGAGGTCGGCGTCGAGCAGCACCTCTCCCATCTGCTCGTTCTTCTTCCATGCCTTGCGCTCGTCGCGGGCGTCCTTGGCCTGGGCGGCGGCGTTCTTGGCCGCCTCCCAGGAGTCCTGGCCCCAGCCCGCGACCGTGGAGCCGATGGCGTCCCAGCGCTGTGCGCGCCGCGCGAGCTTGGCCTTGTGGCGGTTGACGTTGTCGCGGCCGTTGTCGCGCAGGAACTCCATGCGCGCCGTGTGCTTCTGCGCGGCCTTGGCGCTGCGGTGTTCCACCGCGTTGCGCCAGCGCCGTAGCCACGGCCCGGGTTCGCGTTCCGGGGCCTCGCCGCGGGCGGCCCGCGCGGCCTGGCGCTGCTTCCACTTCTCCAGGCTGGGCGGGGTCTGCCCGCGGACCTGGGCGGCCACGTCGGTCGCCGCCGCCCCCACGGTCTTGGTCAGCAGCGCGGCCAGAACGCCGGACAGCAGCAGCAGTGAGAAGGGGTCCACGATTCGTTCGCTCCTTTCTGCACAAGGGCAGCGGGTGATCAGGAAGTGCGGTGAGTGCCCGTACCGGGAGTCGAACCCGGCCACCCCCGTGGGCCTCACGGGGGTGCGCGCCATGCGGGCTGCCAGATCGGCCGGCGGGTCATCCGGTGATGCTGTTGACCACGGTCGGGCCGACACCGCCGACCAGGTGGCTGAACTCCAAGAGCTTCGTGGCCAGCGTTCCGCTGGCGACCACGGTCAGCACCGGCAGGGAGAACAGCATCGTGCGGGCCCAGCCGTCAGGCTTGTGGTCCTTGATCAGGTCGTGCAGGCCCAGTACCAGCACGATGACCAGCAGGACGCCAGCGGCGACCTGGGCGTTGACACCGAACAGGCCGCCCACCCAGCCCAGCACCCAGCCGACCAGCTTCGCGGCGATCCCGGCCACGGTGCCCCACCCGAACGGCAGCGGGGCCACGGCCAGGGCGAACACCGCCAGGGCCAGGAACGTGAACGGCAGGAACCACACGTACTTGTTCGTCCACTTCTTCGCGACCTTGCGCAGTACCAGGAACAGCAGCCCGGCGAGCCAGAGCATGGGGTCCTCCAAGGGGTTGTGCGGAAAACGGGGCTCAAGCTGCCCAGGGCCGTCACCAGCCCTGACCGGCCAGGGGGCTGGTGACGACGAGTGCGGCTCAGTCCAGTGCCTGCTGCACCCAGGTGATCGGGGTGAGCAGCACCGCGAGCAGGTGGCGGGTGACGGGGAACGCGATGGCCAGGACGACCAGGGCGCTGACCATGATCAGCCGACTGGGGTGGGCCACGATCCACACCCAGGTGTCGCAGATCGCCTTGTTCGCCGCGGCCACGTACCCGTGGGCGGTGGCCAGGGCCCGCAGCGGGCCCCGCTCGGACAGTTGGGCACCGGCCTTGGCGCGGCGCAGGATCTCCGCGATCGAGGGCTGCCGGTCGGCGTACAGCCCCGACTCGGGGGTGAACGCCGACCGCAGCCAGGCCACGGCCCGCGGTGTAGCCGACGGGCCGTCCTCGACCTCGGTGTCGGGGGCGGTGTCCTCGGCCGGGCCCTCAGCGGGAGTGGGGGTGGGGTTGTCGCTGGCGTGGATGGCGTACAGGTGCCGGGGACCGGGCCCGTGCTGGTCGGCCGCCGGGGAGGCGTCCGCCGCACTCGGCTGCGGCCCGGGGGTCCCGGGGGTGTTGTTGGGCAGCGCGGACACGGCTACCTCCTCTGCTGGTGCGTGTTGGGCTGGCGACAGGGGGCTGAGCAGCCCAGGGCCGTCACCAGCCCCGGTCGGCCAGGGGGCTGGTGACGACGAGTGCGGCTCAGTCATTGAGTCCGAAACAGGCCGGGCACGGCGGCCGGACCTCGGAAAAGCCGGTGGCGGGCAGGCCCTTGCTGGAGAACCCGCAGCGCGCCGTCGGGGCGCGACCGGTGACCATGGCGCTCAGTCCCGCGAGGAACCCGACCAGGTGGGTCTGCTCGGCGGGTCCGGCCGGCGGCAGGTCCAGCACGGGGTCCTGGCGCAGCAGCATCCGCAGGTGGCTGAGCAGCCCCTCCGCCTTGCCCCACCGGCGCAGCTCGTCTCGCCACTGGGCGTGCTCGGCGTGCAGCCCGGCCAGGATCGCGGCCCAGACCGCGCGGGCGGTGTCCCGGGTCGCCGTGGTCTCGCAGTCGGGCAGCAGCACCGCCAGCTCCTCGATCAGCTGCGCCGCCTTGATCACGAGGGTGCCCTCGGCGCCACTGTTGAGCAGGTCCCAGTGGACTGCGGCCATTCCCTCGATGGTGTCGGGCATCGGCGTGTCGACGGCGGGCATCTGCGGCCCGGCCTGCGTGGTCTGGTCGAGCAGGACCTCGGACATGGGGTCGTCCTCTCAAAGCGCGTGGGCGTGCGGGGATGCCCGCGTGGACCACGCGGGTACGAACAAGGGGAGAAGAAGAGGGGAGGGGCTGAGCTGCCCAGGGCCGCCACCAGCCCGGGGAGACGGGCTGGTGGCGACGAGTGCGGCTCAGAGCCGGTCAGGAAGCGGTGCGCGACTCGCTCTGCTGGCGGCGCACCGCGGCACGGCCCTCACGCAGCAGCAGCTGATTGCGCTGCCGCTGCTGGCGGTGCCGCTCAGCACTCTGGCGTCGGGTCCGCTTGGTGCTGGCGGACACCGGAGTCCCGGTGGTGAAGACCTGGTCGCCGACCTGCAGCAGAGCCTGTACGGCGACCTGGAGAACCGCGTCGGTGGCGGTGTACTTGGCGGCGGCCGAGCGGACGTACTCGCGGGCGATGTCCAACTGCCGCAGCGGGTCGGTGGTCCGGGCGATCCGGTCGGCGGCCGCAGCGCGGGCGCCGAGGTGCTGCTTGCGGCGTTTGGCCAGCGCGACCTGCCCGGGTGGGAGGTGTTCGCGGACCCGGCGGGCCCGGCCGCTGGGGGTCTGACGGGCCTTGCCGGTGTCGACCGAGCGCAGATGACCGGCCACGTTCACCTCCTATGTGGTGGTGGGCGAGCCGTCCGACTCCCACACTGCCCAGGCCCCCGAGGTGTTCCCGGGGCCTGGGCAGTGTGAATACGGGCGGGTCAGTTCAGTTCTTGTCGTTCTTGACCTCCGAGAGCCAGCCGCGCACGGCCCGGTCGCTGGGCAGCGGCCGCTGGGTGGGCTCGAAGTACCGCAGCACGTCACCGGAGGTGGGCAGTTCGTCCTGGCGCAGTGCCCAGGCCAGGACCTCTTCCCGCCCGACTTTCTCGCCGTCGGTGCTCCCCGGGTTCACCGGCGGGGCCGGGGGAGGCGGGGTGTCGCGCTGGGGCGGGGCGGCCGGTGCCGGACGGGGCGCGGGCTGCGGCGGCTCGACCACAGCAATCGGTGCGGGCGGGGCGGGCGGCGGCGGGAGGACTGGGGCCGGGGCGGGTCGGGCGTGCTCGGCCCGTCGCTTCTGCTCGCGGTCGAGCTCGGCCACCGCGTCCTCGTAGGCCTTCTTCTTGGTCTCGTAGTCCTTGGCGGCCAAGTGTTCGGCGACGGTGTGGGCGGTGAACCCGACCAGGGAGCCGCCACCGAACATCACCGCCAGGGCCCCGGAGATCGGCGCCCAGTGGATCACGTTGAGCGCAGTGGCGTAGAGGCAGACGATCCAGGCGATGGTCGCCAGCATCTTCCAGGTGCCGTCCTCGTAGCGGCGCCGCAGTGCCGCCGTGCCGGAGCCGATCATGGTGATCTCGGCGAAGGCGGCGCCCATGGCCGCGGCCCCGTACCCGGCCCACTTGTAGTCGGGGGGCAGTGACTCCGCGATCAGGCCACCGAAGGAGGCGACCTGGCCGACCACGCCGACGCCCACCGACATCCAGTAGCCGACGCTGAGCGCTTTCTCCATCTTGAAGTGCTTGGGGTCCGGCTTGGTCGGCGGAGCGAGGACACGCTGCTCGCGCTGCACGATCACCTCAGGCTCGGGCAGCGGGGGCAGCGGGGTGGAGCTGGCCGGGGCCTGCGGTACGGGGAACGCGGTGGCCTCGGGGCCCGGTGCGACCACCGCCGGTTGCGGCTGGGGCGCCACGGGGGCGGGGGGCTGGTCGGCATCGGCGGCAATGTCGCGCTCGATGGCGGTCGGGTCGATGTCGAGGTCTTGCGTGATCGCCTCGAACATCCGCTGGTCGTCGGGGTATTCGGCGTTGCGGGGGTCCACGGCGATCCTCTCTGGTCGGGTCCCAGCAGGGGCTTGATCGGGGGTCATGATCCGGGGACCGGGCGCGGGCACCACCAGCGGGTCAGGGCTGGGTGTGGTGCCCGTGCCCGAGCTCCGGAGCAGGGAAGGTCAGCAGGGGAGATCAGTGCAGCGGGCGGACCTGCTGGAGGTTGGCCAGCCCGTCCCACAGCTGGGCCTGCCGGTCGACCGGGTCGGCGCCGTGCGGCGCGTCCGTGGGCTGGTTGTGCAGGGCCTTCTCGGTGGTGGCGATCTCGGCGCACAGGCTGCGACGCACCTGGCGGCCGAGGCTGATGACGACGTCGGCATCGGTGATCATCACCATGTTCCCCTTCCGGTGGTTGTGGTCTCCCGCAGACCCGCACCCGAACCACCAGAACGACCATAACGGGCGGTGCTGGTGACGCGTGGTGCGGGACCGGCAAGCCACAGAGCAGCGGCTTGAAAGGGGGCAAAGACGTGGTGCCCGCCGACACGAGGTGTCGGCGGTGCCTCCGGTGACCGGGGAGGCGTGCGGGGTGCTCTTTCTCAGCCGTGTGCTGGGCGGGATTCCACTCCCGCCCCGGATGTGAGCCGTGTTCCCCAGCTCAGGGGAACACGCAGAGCACCGGTGCTCTTGCGGGGGCAGCCTCCACCGTGGATCTCCCAACCGCGGCTCGCCGAGATGCAAGCTCTCCGTGGGCCGTGAGGCCCCAGTCGCACGGTCAGGGGTGCGGGCTTTACTACCCCTTTTCGGTTGTCAAGGAACAAAGGCTGGCGTTGGCCAGGCCCCAGGGATCGGGGCTGGTCCAGCGGCCTGGGCAACACACCGGCGGTCGGGGTGGCGACGGTGTGTTCCCCCGGTGCTGGCACCGGATGGAGCGCGCGCTGACCTGGGGGGTTAGGCAGCGCAGCGCGTGGTCTGTGTGGTCCGGGGAACGAGCTGGTCGGCCGGGATCGGCAGGCGCAGCACCGGGGTCGGCGCGACACCGGCCAGGGCGCGGTAGGCGTGGATCTCCTCGATCGACAGCACCGAGCGGCAGTAGTCCTCGGCCAGCAGGTCCAGCGCCGCCTCGCCGAAGCAGTTCTCGATCCACAGCGAGTCGAGCAACGCGACGTCCAGCTCGTCGTCCTCGGCGGGGGCGCTGAACTCGGCCTCGACCAACGCCTTGAACTCCCACTCGTCGCTGTGCTGCTGGCTGCCGCGCATCTCGTCCTCCGGTCCGTGTGGTGCCTGTTCGACCAGTTACCCGGTTCGAGTATCTCGTGTAGCTTGTGTATTCACAAGCTACACGAGGCCATGCGTTGGTTGTCAAGAGAAAGTTGAGGTGCTTGGGTATGCACAAGCTCAGCCGCAGGCGCAGAGGCCATCACGAGGGAGGCAACTGGGTGCCACTACATGAGTACGAGCGGGTGGCCGCCGAGTTGCGGACCGACATCCTGGCCGACCGCTACCCGGTCGGAACCCGTCTACCAGCCATGACCGAGCTGATGACCCGGTTCGCGGTCTCACAGATCACAGTGCGCAAGGCCATCGGCGAGCTGCAGAAGCAGGGCCTGGTCTACACCGGCTACCTCGACGGCCTGCGCGGCGTGATCGTCCGCAGCCGAGGCCGGGTGCCGCATTACCCGACCGACTCGCTGCGTGCCCTGCGCTCCGACTTCACGCCGTCCAAGCGGGACTCGTTCACCACGTCCGTGATCAAGGCCGGGCGCGAACCGGGCAAGAAGTTCACGATGAAGATCGCCGCGCCCCCAGCCGACATCGCCGCGCTGCTCGGCGTCGACCCTGGCGCTCTCGTCGTCCAGCGCACCATCTACCAGCTGCTCGACGGCGAGCCCTGGTCCCGGGAGACCTCCTACTTCCCAACCGACCTCGCGGCCGAGACCGGCGTGGACTCCTCCAGCGACATCGCCGAGGGCACCATGCGCAGGCTGCGCGACCGCGGCGTAATCGAGGCGGCCTGGACCGACGTCATCACCGACGAGACCGCCAGCCCGGAAGACGCCGTCGACCTGTCGATCGCCGTGGGCTCCCCGCTGCTGGTGCAGACCCGGATCGCCGCGACCGAGGACCGGATCACCCGCGTGGTCCGCACCGTCCGGCTCGGCGGCCGCAGTGAGCTGCTGTTCGAGTACGGCCCCGACAACGCCCTGGCCCTGATCCAGCAGGCGCACAAGCGCGCCCACAGCCGCCCCCAGGAGAACACGTGATCATCCGGCAGGCCGTCGCCGAGGATGCCAGCGCCATCCTCGACCTGCGACGTGAGCGCCGCCAGTGGCTACAGGAACGCGGCTCCGACCAGTGGAGCGTGGGCCTGACCGAGGACGGCTTCCTCGACCGGGTCTCCCAGTCGATCAACGATGGGGCGACGTGGGTCGCTGTCGATGACAACGGCCAGGTCCTCGCCTGCATCGCGATCGACCAGTGGACCAACCCTGGTCTGTGGTCGGACAAGGAGCTCGCCGAGGCGGTCATCGTGCACCGCATGATCACCCGGCGTTCAGCCGCCGGCCGCGGCATCGGCGACATGCTGCTGGAGCACGCCAACCGGATCGCGATCGCATCTGGACGCAGGTGGATCCGGCTCGACGCCTGGACCACCAACACCGGCCTGCACCGCTACTACCTGGACCGCGGGTTCCGGTACGTCCGGACCGGGCCCAACATCAGCACCTCCACCGCGCTGTTCGAACGCGAGGCGGCCGTGACGGTGGCCAGCACCGTGCAACAGGTCCTGGGAGCGGGGGCCGGGCTAGCTGGTGACCTCGCCGGGAACACCCTGCCGCCGCAGCACATCCACGTGATCGACGACCTCATCGTCCAGCGTCCCCCGGCTCTGGGCGAGGACCCCTCGTTGGAGATCAGCCCCGACACCACCTGGCGCTTGTGGTGGGAACAGGACGCCTGGCGGATCGCGCGCCCGGGGACCGGCGGCCGCACCGAGCGAGCTGACCGCGACCTGGGCGCCTTCTGCCAGGTGCTCGCGTGGCCGTCCATGCCGGTGCTGGACCAGTCCAGCGAGTACCTGCTGCGCCACCGCGACAGCGACACCTGCCAGGCCGAGCTGGTCGTCGCCACGCCATAGAACCAGCACCTACGCCGCCGGGGAGGGTGGTGACCAGCTTTGCGCTGGTCACCACCCTCTTTTTGGCTTCCACTGTGGAGTTCTCAAAGAGCAGGTGCAGCGCCACATCGAGTCACTTTCATAACTTGAGTTAGTGACTCACTTGCGGCATGACTCAGGACCAAGGGGACGTCACAGCAACCTCCTGGAGGAAGGTGGCAAGTTGGTCGCCGGTGATCGCGATCTTCGCGAGTTCGTCGTAGTGCTGGGCGTAGCCGGTGATTTCCTCGGTGGACCGGATGGTCAAGCCTCGGGTCACGGTCTCCACCAAGACGATCGCGTCATCGTCGACAGCGGGGTCTCCCAGCACGGCGAAGCCGTGGTAGATGTGCGTGGTTTCCTTGGCGGAGAAGGGAATCACCCCGAACTCCACATTGGACAGTCTGGCGACTTCCAGCACGCGGTCGATCTGCTCGATCATGTCGTCGCGAGGAAGCAGGCTGCGGCGGAACGCGGTCTCGGTACACAGCAGCTTGAACGTCTTGTCGGAGTTCCCCAACGCCTCTTGCCTGGTCAACCGCTCTATGACCGCACCTTCGTTGTCCTGTTCGACATCGGCCTGCTCAGCGTCGGGGACTTGGTGCTGGCCGAGCTTGAACATGACCTCGGCGTAGGCCTGCGTCTGCGCCAGGCCAGGGATGACGTCCATGCCGAACAGCCGGATCACCGAGGCGCCGGCCTCCTTGCGACCGATCTCGGCTTGGACTCGGCGACGGCCGGGCGCGACTTCGCGGCGCCACTCGGTCAGCTGCAGCCCTGCCTTCCTAGCCAGGTCGACCAGATGCCTGCGCACCTCAGCGGGGGCGGAGAGCTCGTGCGCCCATTGCTCGACCTCGTCGGGCTTGGGCAGGGTGGCGCCGCGGCTGATCCGGCTGACCTTCGACTGTGACCAGCCCAGGCGTACGGCGAGGTGGTGCGTGCTGACGCCTTGGTCCTGGTGCAGGGCCCGAAGACCGGCGGCGAGTTCTCGCCGCCGGTCTTCGTGGATCCGATCGTCGTGGATACTCACGCGATCAGCCGGGGTTCGTTGCGGTTCAGGAACTCGGCCAGCGGGACGGCGTGGCGAATCGCGATCGAGCGCAGCCCCAGGTAATGCCTGGTGTCGGTGACATGCTCGGGGCGCACGAAGCGCCCGTCCTCGTCGTAGATCATCCGCACCACGATCTCGTTGTCGAAGATCCAGAAGTCGTCACGCAGCTCGACCAGCTCAGCAGACCAGGCTCGGTCGGCGATGTAGATGTCCTCGCCCGCCGCGGCGTTGGCTTGGTATCCGTGCAGCTCATAGGTGCTGTAGTCGGTCAGCGGGTAGTCGACGATGCGTGCACGCCACCAGTGCACGCCGGTTGCGGTGGTGTCGCGAATGTGCTGGAGCCAGGGGTCATTCTCGACCGTGAGCAGGGTGCGGTTGCCTCGCTGCCAGGCGGCGAAGTCCTCAGCCTCCTCGTCGACGAGGTAGGTCGGCAGGGTCTCCAGCCGGAACTGGTCGGTTGCGGTAGCACCGATGCGCCCGAGTTCAGCGAGGTCCATGATCATCCGATCTTGGCATCCGCGACGACCTGCCGCTTGATCCGGATGGCGATCTCGCCCTCGGCCATGGGCACGGTCTCGTTTGGCACTTGGTGTCCGACCACGACGAGGTACTCCGGGTCGGTGTCGTCCTCCCAGACCGAGGGACAGGTGTAGGCCGCCTTGCACATCTGGTCCACGGACAGTCGTCGCAACATGCCAGTCCTTCCGGGCCGAGTCGTTCTCACAGCATCAAGCACTGACTCGTGGCCGTCAAGACCAGCTGCCGTGCCGCAGAACAGCGGGGGCGGCAACCCGAACACTGGTTAGGGTGCCCGGTTGTGGACACCCCAGAACCGAACATGATCATCGCTGGCTACGCCCGGCTGTTCGGGAGCCTGCTCGACGACAAGGTGCTCTCCGAGCTGCGGCAGGTCGGCGACTCACCCGACAACATCTGGGCAGCGATCTTCATCTATGACCTCAACGACGACGGCACCCGCACCAAGTGGACCTTGATGACCGCCGACCACCGCTACGCCGAGATGCTCGCGCAGGAAGTCGGCCGGATCGAGTTGTCCACGACTCTCGTACGGGAGCGTTTTCCGGCGTTCCAGCGTGGCTGGGTCATCGATGACGAGGCACCCAACCAGTAGCAGCTCGGACAGCCTCACCACGAAGCAGCGACACGCCGGGCGACCACGCACGACTGGCAAACAGGACCATTTTGGGTATATTGATCGCCCAGATGGAGATCACCGGGAGCCGAGCATGACGACGATCAGCACGCACCAGCTCAAGCAGCACGCTGGCGTCCTTCGCCGAACGATGCTTGACGGCAAAGAGTTGGCGATCACGTTCCACTCCAAGCTCATTGGGGTGTTGGTCCCTCATGATCGACTGGAGCAGGAGCGAGCCGAGCTGCAGCAGCTACGGAAGCTCGCCGCCGAACACGGCCTGACCATTCAGGCCGGGGAGGTGCCAGCAACGTGATCTGACGACGATCCTTGCGTGGTGCACGTTGACTGGCGACTCGTGGCCGGGCTGACCGGCCAGATCATCAGAGAACTGCCCACGCACATGACCTCAGACAGCAGAAGACCCCCGCCCCATGACTTTGGCCGGTCGGTGGCGAGGGACTTCTGAAATGTGCGAGTGGAGACCACTCCGCCCGCTCCTGATGCTACAGCACGGGTCGCGAAACTACAGATTTTCGAGGCGGCTGTCACCAGACGGATCGGGTTCAGGGTGTGCTCCACATGATCAACCAGGAGCGCTCGGACCATGCACCGCAACACAGCCTCTCCGGCCCTGGCCGGTGAGGCTCGATGACCGCGACCCGCACGAAGCCACCAGTGGCTATTGCAGCAGATGAGGACGCACGCGGTCCTTTCACCATCGGTCTGACGTCGGCGACGAACGTAGGGTTGTCGCCGCGCTGGGTCCAGTACAGCGGCGTGTCACCGCACGCGCGTGCGGCCGCGGAAGTTCTGGCCGACATGGCCACGATGCACACCAGCGGGGATCAGGCCCCGACCCTGGACCGCGAACGGGTGGCCTACCACGTCGGGATTGGTCGCGCGGACAAGCTCGCCCCCGTGCTGGACGAGCTGGTCGCGATCGGGTTCCTGACGATCTACAGCGGCGGGGTCGACCCGATAACCGGCAAGCGCCGCCAACGTCGAGACAGCCAGGGTCGGCCCATCCCGGACCGGTTCTCGATCACTCTGCACCCGCCCGTTGGCTACGTCGGGCCATCCAACCTAACCGAGGCCGACATCGAGTTCGCCTGCGATCGTGATGCGGCGTACGAGGCCGCGAAGGACGCCGGAAAGCGCGTCCGTGCGGGCAACATCACCATCCATCGAACCTCGGTCGGCCGCCACATAAAGCCGCAGGTCAGCCCTGACACCCAGATCCGGGGTCAGGCTGCCGGAGCTGACCCCGGAATCGGGGGTCAGCTCACGTTTCCGCAGGTCAGCCCTGACACCCAGATCCGGGGTCAGGCTGCCGGAGCTGACCCCGGAATCGGGGGTCAGCTCACGTTTCCGCAGGTCAGCCCTGACACCCAGATCCGGGGTCACCTTCAGATTGATCGATCTTCGATCTCTGAAAGAGAGATCGAAGGATCGATCGAGCCCGTGCCGGGCGGGGCGGCACAGCCGCCCGCCACGGGCAAGGACGAGGCGCTGCTCGCGCAGGTGCGCCGGTTGGTCGCGCGGATCCCGTGGGCACCGTGGGCAAAGCGGCAGGAAGTCCAGTACCAGTTCAACTTGATGGACGCTCGCCTGGTCGCTGAGCCGATCTACGCGGCCATCGCCGCGAACCGGCTGACCATCGAGCAGGCCGAGCTGATCGGCCCCGCCGCCCTCAACGAGGTAACCCGGTCAGCCAAGCCCGCGGACTACGTGGCCTCGGCGTTCGGCGTGCACCTGGACAAGTGGCTCGACCGGATCACCCCGGTGCTCCCGGAGGAGGATCTGCTGCCGCTGCCCGGTGTCCCGGCTGCGGCGCCCAGTGGACCTGGCCGCGACAAGCGGCAGGGACCTCGCCCAGCAACCACTGAGCCCGACGGCGGCGAGGAGCCCAAGCGCGTTCTACCGGCCTGCGCGACCTGCCGCGCTGAGGAAAACGAGCACTACCCGTCGGCTCGCACGGTCACCGGCGCGGATGGCCGTGAGGTGCCCTGTCCCGACTGCGACGCCCTCGGCCTGTGCCGCCCCATCGGCAAGTCGGCCCGCTGACCTGGACGAAGTGGAGACCCCAACATGTCCAACACGATGATCGTCGACCCGGGCCTGACCTCTGCCGACTTTCCGATGCCGCCGCAGGACCTGGGCGCCGAGCAGTCGGTGCTCGGCGGGATGTTGCTCAGCGCCGAGATCATCTCCGAGGTCATGGAGACCCTCGACGCGGGTGACTTCTACCGCCCCGCGCACTCCGCGATCTACGAGGCGATCCTCGCCCTGTACGGCAAGGGTGACCCGGCTGACCCGATGACGGTGGCGTTCGAGTTGGAGCGTCGTGGCGAACTCGGTCGGGTCGGTGGCGCTCCCTACCTGCACACCCTGATCGCCACGGTGCCCACCGCTCGCAACGCGGCCTACTACGCCGAGGAAGTCGCCGACAAGGCCGTCGTGCGGCGGCTGAGCGAGGCCGGGACGCGCATCACCCAGCTCGGCTACACCGGAATCCAGGGCGCGGACGAGATCGCCGAAGTCCTCGACCAGGCCCAGGCCGCGCTGGACTCGGTGACCGACAAGCGCAGCGTCAACGCCGGGTACACCCTGCTGTCCGACATGCGCGCCGCGCGGATGTCGGCACTGGACGACGTCCAGGCCGGCCGGGTCGACCCGGGCCTGCCCACCGGGTTCCTGGACCTGGACGCGGTGACCGGGGGGTGGAAGCCCGGACAGCTCATCGTGGTCGCGGGGCGCCCCGGGATGGGCAAGTCGACGCTGGCTGCGGACATGGCCCGCACTGCCTCGGTCAAGCACGGCAAGACCAGCCTGATCGTCTCGCTGGAGATGTCGAAGGACGAGCTGTGGGACCGCATCGTCTCGGCCGAGGCCAAGGTCCGGCTGCGCGCCATGAAGACCGCCAACGGCCTGCAGCCCACCGACTACGACGACATCGACCAGGCGCTGGACCGCCTGCAGGCGGGCGGTCCCCTGATCATCGACGACACGCCCACCTCGACGGTGGCCCAGATCCGGGCCAAGGCCCGCCGGATCAAGGCCCGACACGGCCTGGACCTGATCGTCGTGGACTACCTCCAGCTGATGACCTCCGGGCGGCGCGTGGAGAACCGGCAGGTCGAGGTCAGCGAGTTCTCCCGCCAGCTGAAGATCCTGGCCAAGGAGCTCGAGGTCCCGGTGATCGCCTTGTCCCAGCTCAACCGTGGTCCCGAGCAGCGTGCCGACAAGCGGCCCATGCTGTCTGACCTGCGTGAATCCGGAGCCTTGGAGCAGGACGCCGACGTGGTGGTCCTGGTCCACCGCCCCGAGGTCTACGAGGAGGACTCGGGGCGCGACGGCGAGGCCGACCTGATCCTGGCCAAGCACCGCGGTGGCCCGACGACCACGGTGACCGTCGCGCAGCAGCTGCACTACAGCCGCTTCGTTGACCTCGCCCAGCCGTAGGCAAGATCGAAGATCACTGTCAGGCCCCTTCGTGAAACGCCCCGCGCGACCGCCTCAGCGCCCCGCTGACGGCCGTGCGGGGCGTTGTGATGTTCCTGGTGCGGAGATCGTCTTTGGGGTACTGGAGAGCCCGTGAAGAAGGGCGTGGAATCTGCGGATCTACCTGGTGACGATGATCAACAATTGGTGTTGAAAACGCGCGTTTACGACATTCGATAGGCGGGTTGCCGAGCCGCTCCAGTGTCCGACCCGAGTGCCGGTTGGCGGTCGGCGAAACGTGCGCCTGGGTCTGGGTCTCGATCGCCCGGGTGCGCCCACCTAAGCGCCGCGTCGCGCGCGCGTATACGTGCGCGAGGCGTTTCCGCAGGTCGGGAGGTTTTCGCCAAACGCGGTGAAACCTGCCCTGAAACCCTCGAAACATCAACGCAGAGTCACCGAAACTCTCACATTTCGTGACCCTGGGTAGAAGCTGTGTGGCGTTGAACGGGGCCCCGAGGCGCCTCCTGCCTCGTGCGGCGGGCCCGCCGCACGAGGCAGGAGGCGCCTCGGGGAATACCGCGATGCCGCTGGCGCTGGGTAGCTGCGGCATCGGCATCGCACGGGACGCCGCCCTGCGGGGACGCCAGGCCCCGGCTGGAGCTCCCGCGCGGGCCATCGACCTGGCGGAGAACACCGCCGGCACCGCCTTCAACGGGGGCTGCGGCCGTCGACGAACCCCTCCAGGCTCGCTGCGGCCGGTGCTGGCGCCCACGACGGCCGGAGCGCCGGGCCACCGCAGACGCTCACCACGACAGAGTGCTGCTTTTTCCATAGTGCAAGTCTCTGGTTAGTACTAGCGGTAGGGCAGCGCCGGAAGACGGCCGGAAGGCGGAAGTGGCCCTTCCGGAAGCGGAGCGGAAGTCCGGCATTGGTCCGGAAATGGAGCCGGAAGGCCACCGGAAACGCGAGTGGTCTTCACATGGTCGTCACGGTGCCGGAGGCCCCCTCCGGCGGAACGGATCGGCCTGCTTCCGCCGCCGGCGGAAGCACTTCCGGAAGCAGCCCCGCAGGGCTGGATCGCTTCCGGAAGCGCAGGCCCCGCGACGGCGGCCCAGCCTGCCCCCGCCGACGTGCTTCCGGAAGCCCGAGCGGAACGAACTGGCTACTTCCGCCCCCTCCGATCAGGGCGCTTCCGCCTCAGGCCCGGTTGCTTCCGCCTCGCTTCCGCCCTCGTTCCGCCCGCTTCCGGAAGCAGGCGCGGCCCCCGCGTTCCGGTCAGTTTTCGTTCCGGAAGCGAGGCCGTCCAACCCTGCCGCGAAGGCGTCGGAGGCACCGCGGCTTCCGCCTCGGTTCCGGCGCGCTTCCGCCGCTTCCGGAAGCGGCGTTCCGCCGGCCGGAAGTACCTTTTCAACGTTCCGGGAATTCGAAGCAAGCACGCTATAGGTGTGGGAAGCCATTGGCAGAACCCATGATTGCGAAGTCAACACATATCATCACTATCAACACATACATATCGTAACTGTAAGTGTTTGTAATGATATGCTTGTGTTGATTTGATAGTATGTGTTACGGTTGCGCAGCCGAGCAGCGGAGCCGAGAGGACGCGATGACGATGACCAGTGCGGGCCCCAGCGGAGAGCGCCCCACGTGCGCCTACCCGGGCTGCGAGCGGCCGGTGCGGGAGCAGGCCGGAGATGGCCGGGGCAACCTGCCGCTGTACTGCGACCTGCTCAACGAGCGCACGCAGAAGTACGCGCACACCTCCCTGACCGCCGCCCGGGCGCGTGAGGCGGCGGAGCGCAACGCCCGGCAGCGGAGCACGGGTCAGGCCACCGCCCCGGTGGAGGAGCAGGCGCCCGCCAGCACCGCCGTGGCCCGTGCCGAGACCCTGCTCCAGCAGTTCCGGGGCACCGCCGAGCAGATGTCAGGTGTCCTGATCGGGGCGATCGAGCAGCTCACCCTGGCCGCCGACCCCGCGAACGTCAGCGCCGAGCTGGCCGCCGCGCGGCGCGCGACCGAGCGGGCCCGGCTGGAGAACGAGGAACGTCTGCAGCAGCTGACCGAGCAGCGCGACCAGGCCCACGCCGAGGTGGAGCGGATCCGGGAGCAGCTGCGCCGGACCGAGGGCACCGCGGCGGAGGCCGAGGCCGCCCGGGATGAGGCCATCGGCGAGCTGGACCAGGCCCTGGCCGCCGCCCAGGCCGCACAGGGTGAGTACGAGGAGCAACTGCGGAGGCTGCATGCCGAGCACGAGGAGCAGGTGACCGCGGTGCGCGCGATGGCCGCGGGCGAACTGGAAGCTGCCCGTGCTGAGGCTGAGCAGCAGGTCACCACCGCCCGTGCCGACGCCGAGCAGCAGATCGCCGGGGTGAAGCGGGCAGCCGCTGAGCAGATTCAGCAGGCCCAGCAGGAGGTCACGGAGATCCGCGCCCAGGCCCAAGCACAGGTGCAGGCCGCCGAGGCCGCACGCGTGCTGGCCGTGGCCGATGAGTCCGCGGCCCGGCAGGCCGCCGCCGACGCGCGGACCAGCGCCGAGCAGGCCCGCGAGGACGCCGACAGGCTCCGCACCGAGCTGGCCCAGGCCCGGGCCGAGCACCGCGAGGAGATGGACAAGCTACGCGGCGAGCACCGTGCCGAGCTGGCCCAGGCCCGTGGCGAGCACCGCACCGAGCTGGAGACCCTGCGTGGCGAGCACCGCCGGGAGGTCGCCACGCTGCAGGCCGCCCTGACCGACCTGCGCGCGCTGATGGCCACGCAACAGACCGCGCCGGACCCCGTTCCGACCGCCCCCGCGCCGGTCGAGGCCGCTGCGGAACCTCCGAAGAAGTAACCCGCCCGCCCCGTGGTGTGTGCCCCGCGCGTCGCGACCGCCCCACCGAGGCGCGCGGCCAGGGCCCAGCCAGCAGAAGGCACACCACCTCACTTGTATCCGAACCGCCATAACCACCAGAAGCCAGAACGGCCAGAACTACACACCAGTCCAGCCAGCCCAGGAGGAACGTCATGCCCGGTATTCGCCCGGCGGCCCAGGTCGCCGTCGTGTCCCTCGCCCTGGCCGCCGTCGTGCTCACCGCCTGCACCCCACCCCGCGGCACCGGTGACTCCGGCGCCAGCGGCACCAGCCGCTGGGTGGTCGACGGTGGGGTGCTGACCACCCGTACCCACGGCCAGACCGAGCACCACGTGCGCTGTGTGCCCGAGGCCGCCCTCTCCCGCTCCCCGCTGATCGACCAGCCGGTGTGGCGGGACGTCGTGATTCCTGCGGCCCAGGCGTACACCGGGCGCTACCAGACCGGCAGCGCCTGCCCCGACGGCCCGGTCCGCGACGCCAGCGCGGCGTCCGCGCCCTGATCGATGCCCCCACCAGGCCAGGCGAGAACTGGACAGGATCTCTGCTCATTTAGTCGAAAACGTGCGTTTTCAACACTGGTGCCAGAACGGCCAGAACGAAGGGATGGATCTCATGAACGCAGTCATCAGAGGTGGGCCCATGACCCAGCTCGACCTGTTCGGGGAGGTGCTCTCCGCCGAGCGGCAGCGCCACTACGACGCCCTGGTCTGCCTGCGTGATGCCATGCCCGACGCACTGGAACTCGTCGTCGCGCTGCGGCGCCAGCAGCCCCGGGACACCCGGTCCCCTCGTGCGGGCGGGGGCTGGGCGTACTGCGTGAGCCACGCGGGCCTGCGGGTCGAAGCCGCGGACCAGTGGAGTGCCGGTGCGCGCGAGCGCGGCGAGACCTGGGGATGGGACCGCACCCCGGCCCACCTGGTCACCTGGGACGAGCTGACCGCGCTGATCGGACAGGACCCCCGGCGTGCCGAGATCGCCGCCTGGGCGAACAGCCTCCCCGAGCCGCGCTGGCGACTGCTGGCCCGCCCGCACGAGCTGTGGCCCGACCCCGAGGGCTGGCACCTCAGCTACCTCTGCCACGACCACGTGCACGAGCAGTGGCCCCGGCGCCGCCGCGCCTGGCAGCTCCTGCTCGACCTGCTCACCGACGCGATCACCCGGGTCGCGTCCACGCCGACGAACCAGGAGCCCGCCGCATGACCTCCACGATCGAGTGGACGCAGTCCACCTGGAACCCCACCACCGGCTGCGACCGCCTCTCCCCTGGCTGCGACAACTGCTACGCCCTGACCCTGGCCAAGCGGCTGAAGGCGATGGGCTCGGCCAAGTACCAGCACGACGGCGACCCGCGCACCAGCGGCCCCGGGTTCGGCGTCACCGTCCACGGCGATGTGCTCGGCCTGCCCCTGCGGTGGCGCACGCCCCGCACGGTGTTCGTGAACTCGATGAGCGACCTGTTCCACGACCGCGTGCCGGACGAGTACATCGCGGCCGTGTGGGTCCGGATGCTGTGGACCTCCCCGCACGGGGCCGTCTACCGGCGACCGAACGCGCCGTGCCACACCTACCAGGTGCTGACCAAGCGGCCCGGCCGGATGCGCAGCTGGGTCCGCCGCTGGGCCGACCCTGACCAGAGGGCCGCCTGGATGGCCGCGGCCGCCGACCGCGGCTGGTGCCACCCGCGCGACGCGGTGGAGGCACCGTGGTGGCCCGCCGTGTTGTCCAACGTCTGGCTGGGCGTCTCGGTCGAGTCCCAGCGGTGGGCCGATGTCCGCGTGCCCGTCCTGCTGGACACCCCCGCCGCCGTGCGCTGGCTGAGCTGTGAACCGCTGCTGGGGCCGATCGATCTGGACGGCCCGGTCGTCGACGGCCACCGCCCACGCCTGACGTACTGGCTGACCGGGCGACCCGGGTGGGGACCCGAGCAGGTCCAGCCGTCCGGGCTGATCACCCAGGAACGCGCCACCGGCGCCAGCATCGACTGGGTCGTCGCCGGCGGCGAGTCCGGCGGCGCGAAAGCCCGCCCGATGCACCCGGACTGGGCGCGGACGCTGCGGGACCAGTGCGCGGCCGCCGACGTCCCGTTCTTCTTCAAGCAGTGGGGCGACTGGTCACCCGCCGGCTTGGGCATCGGCATGGCACAGCACAACGTCGGCCGCGAAGTGCTGGTCGGCCCGCGCCTGGACGAGATGGGGCACCGACAGGTCATGCGCCGCGTCGGCAAGGGCCGCGCCGGTCGGGAGCTGGACGGGCGTATCTGGGACGAGTACCCGACCAGCGAGCACCAGGCGGAGGTCCCCGCCCCGTCGGGACCGTGAGCAGCACGGGCCGCGATCAGCCCACCGCATCGTCCTGCTCACCACCACCCGGAGGGACCACCATGCTCATCCCCCACCCGCCGAACACACCCGTCGATGCCGACCAGGTCCTGCTCGACCGCGACCTGGACCCGGAGAACACCGCGCTACAGGTCCGCGGCCTCTACCGGGAGCGCGCGCACCTGTTGGCCGCCCTGGCCACCCACCCGGCGCTGCACGCGGTGCTGGCCATCGACCCCGATCCGCTGCTGCCCGACTGCGCCACCGTGCTCTATCTCTGGCTGGGCGGCCAGCAGATGAGCTGGCACCTGCACGACCTCGACCTGCCGCTGTTCGGCCACGTCGCCGCCGTGGAGCCGGGCGACCCCGACATCCGGGGCCAGTGGGACGGCCACAGCACCCACACCAAGTACACCCACCGGTTGCGGACACTGGTGGTTCACGGTCAGCGCACCCGCCAGGAGGACGCGTGATCACCCTCAGCGAGGCCTGCGGACCCCGCGGGGTCCGGGTGACCGGTGACCTGTTCCACGGCCGGGTGCCCGAGGGCGCGGTGTACGTCGGTCGGGCCGTCCCCGGCCTGGCTCGCAGCCCGTACGCCAACCCGTTCCGCGCCGAGCGGATCCCGCAGGGCCGGGCTGATGCCGTGCGGCAGTTCCGTGCGTGGCTGCTGCACCCCGACCAGAGCGACCTGTTGGCCGCCGCGCGCGCCGAGCTGGCCGGTCGGGATCTGGCCTGCTGGTGCCCGCTGGATCAGCCCTGCCACCGGACCGTGCTGCTGGAGCTGGTCAACAGCCCAGGCTGAGCGGGAACTAACGAGTCCAGCCCGAGTGGATACGCCGTATCCACTCCGGGAACTAACGAGTCCGGCCGGGGTGGATACGGCGTATCCACCCCGGCCGGAGATGTCACAACAGGAGCCCCAGCGTCCTACCGGGTCTCGGTCAGCTCCCGCACGAGGTCGGCGACCTCCTCGTCCGACAGCTGATCCCGCAGGGTGGCCGCGATCGAGGAGGTCGTGCGCTCCATGACGCGGAACACCAGCACCGGCTTGGCACGCACCGGCTTGGGCGGTACGTCTGCTGCTGGCGGTGCGTCCTTGACGGGATCGACCTCGAACGGGGCGCCCGCCACCCAGCGGCGCCACTGCTCATCCGCATCGATGCGCAGCTTGACCAGCCATGCCTTCGCCACGTCGGACGGCAGATCACCCGCGGCCAGGGCGGGCTGCAGATCCTGGTGCAGCCGGACGCACTCCCGCGCGAGCTCGAACGTGATGCCGTTGTTCTCCACGGCGTCCTGGAGATCCTGGTGCAGCCGAGTCAGACCGACGTACTGCACCACCCAGGGGTGCTTCTTGTTCAGCGCCGCGGCGAGCTTGCGCATGGAGGGCTTGTCTCCCGGCCCCCGGTACTTCGGACGCTCCAGCATCCGAGTCAACTGCCTGCCGAGCAGCATCGGGTTGAGCCGGTCCCGCTGCTCGTTCTCCGCGACGACCGCCTCGTCGATGTCATCGGCGTTCCACTCGTCGCGAACCTCGTACTTCAACCCCTCGAGACCGGCCAGCGGTGCGGCGGCAAGGCGGATGCAGCCGTTGATGACCACGTACGGCTTGCTGATGCGGTCCGCCAGGTACGGCTTCTCAGTCAGGAACCGCTCGCGGGTCATCACGTTGATGTTCTGCAACTGCCCCCGCGCCCGCAGGTCGGCGGCCTTCTCCTCCAATTCGAGCGAGGAGGGACGAGGGTTCTCCGGGTTGGCCTGCATCTGGTCAAGCGCAAGAGTCCGTGGTGGGACTGGACCAGTAGGAAGCGCGGCCGCCACGGCGGCGACGGGGGCTTCATCGTCGTCCTCGGCGATGAGACTGACACGGGCCACGGTTACCTCCCCGCCGTGATTTCGAGGTTGAGTTCGGTGTAGTCCTGCACGGCCTCGCTGGTCTTGCGGTTCGGCTTGTAGCTCGTGCAGAGCAGCCCCGCCGCAGGTGCGGACGTGTGCATCTTGTACCGCCTGACCGTGGTCTTCGCGACTGGCCAGCCCTGCTTGTGGCAGCGGGTGAGCGTGTCGTTGAGATCGCCCTCACCGTCGCGCGGATCCCAGTTGTTGATCACTACGAGGAACGGGATTCCCGCGGGCTTGATCACGTCGTTGATCGTCTGTTTGGTCGGCGTGAACGCCAGGTCCTCGGGCTCGATGACCACGATCGCCATGTCCGCTGACTCAAGAGATTTGCCGAGGATCGCCTTCTTGTTCTCCTCGTCCTCCCCAGGAAGCCAGCCCGGGGAGTCCACCCAAATGCGCCGGTACCGGCGCATCTGCTTGAGCTTGCCGAGCACGTGCGGGTTCTTGTCCTCCTGCGCGTAGTCCATCGGCATGGGCCGCCCTTCGCGCAGCCGGGTCTTCTCAACCCGGGTCAGCCACTCCAGCAGCGACTTCTGCGGGTCGGTGGAGATCGCCAGAACCTGCGGCTCCACCTCTTGCAGCATGGCTACCAGCGCGGCGTGGACGGCATCCTCCTCCACCCCGGCGATCGAGGGCCTGCTCAGAGGGCCGATGGTGGTGCGCAGGTCGTTCAGCACGGCTGGAGGGCAGTCGAGCAGCTTGTCCTTGCCGGTGCAGAGTGCGAGCAGCCGGGTTGCCGCAACGTGGCTGACCACATCCATGCCCCCAGGCTGTGCGGACAGCGCCTGGATCCGGTCCAGGAGTCGCTGGGAGATCTGGGGCGGGAACACCTTCGCGTCGATCGCAGCGAGGTTGTTCGTGGTGGTCGTCTTGCCTACGCCGCCTTTTTGGCAGCAAACGACGTACACGCGCGTGTCGTGATCTTGATTCATCTCCGTGTGCTTCCCATCTTCACTGGTACTTCGGAGTGATCCCCACTATCGCAGGCCGATCGAGCCGAGGCGGCAGGACATCGACGTGTCGCACTGGGTACTACCGCGACATGGGACTGGCGGCATCGTGGATACGCCGTATCCACCCCGGTCGGACTCGCTGGTTCCCCGGGTGGATACGGCGTATCCACGATGCCGACCTTCAAGAGCGGCGCGGCGCGGTCAGGACGTGGTGAGCCACTGGGTCCAGGCCACCGGGTCGGTGCCCACGCCCTCGGGGATGCCCAGCTGGGCCAGCGCCCCGGGGTAGACCCGCTCGTAGGCAGCGTTGATCGCGGTGGCCTGGGGCGCGGAGCGCAGCAGCCAGGGCGCGGGCAGGCGACGGCATCGCAGCACGGTGTCCAGCTCGTGTGCGGGGCCGTCCAGGTCAGCGTCGAGGATCCGGTGCCGGATCAGCCCGCTGATCAGGGCGTGGCGTCCCTGGGTGTGCTGCTCCAGATCCCACGCACCGTCGTGGTCCCCGACCAGAATGCTGTACATCGTCCACGCGGGCGGGATGGCGTAGTGGGTGACGGTGGTGGCCAGCCAGGGCAGCCGCAGCATCCGGGCGGTGTGCACCCGGTGGTTGCCGTTCACGCTCACCCGGTAGACCGGTCCCGCCCACGCGGCGATACGTTCGAGGTGCATCTGGTCCCCGCCGAACAGCGTGTCGGTGAACTCCTCCAGGTCGCCGGTGTGCGCCAGGGCCTGGGCGATCTGGGCGGGCATCCGGGGGCGGTGGGTGCCGAACTCGCCCCACGGGCGGGCGTGGGTGGTCACGACCAGGCGAGTCGGGACCCAGCACACGCCTTCCACGTTGCCCCCGTGGTCGGAGTTGGCCGCGTCGCCGACCTCGAACGCCGCCTCGTCCACCTCCCACTGCGGGTCCTCGGCGTTGAGCACGGCGGCTCGTTCCCGCAGGTGCTCGACCACGTCGAGACTGGCCAGCCGGTCGCGTGCCTCCGCACAGGCCTGTAGGTGCTGTGCATAGATCGCGCCGCGCGCGGCCAGCAGGTCGCGGGTGCCGGGGCTGTCCGCGGAGACATCCGAGTCCCAGGTGCACCGCCACCAGGGTTGCGGATGGTCGGGGAGCGGGGGCGTGAAGTCGATGGTGGGCGGCTGGTCAAAGTAGCTGGCCAGGGTGGCGGCCGCGGAGCGGGCGGTGGGCGCGTAGCCCCAGAACTGGGTGGGTGTGGTGCCGCCCGGGGTGCTGGTGGTGTGGGCGATGAATCCGCCGTGGTCCCGGTAGTCGATCGTCCAGGCCTGCGTGTCGGTGGCCGGGTGGGGTCCAGGGGCGGGGAGTTCGGCGTCAACGCGTTGGGCGCGGTGGACATCGATGCGGTGGTTGATCAGGCCGAGGTCGTCGTACCGGTCCAGGCGGAGTCCGTCGATGCGGGCGGCGGTGTACAGCGTCTCGTCGGCGGCGCTGGTGTTCTTCGCCAGTGCTCTGGCGTCCCTGGCCAGGTCAGCCACGTCGAAGAACAGCGCCGGGTCGCGCAGGACCTGTTCTGTGCGGACGGCCAAGGCGTTCGCGAGCAGCATTCGGGATCGGAGGTGGTCCCAATCCGGGGTGTCCGGTCCCGCGGCGCCGCGCCCAGTGTCGCCGTCGTCGGGGACCCAGACCGACCGCAGCAACTGCAGCACGAGGTCATCCCGCTCGACGACGGGAACTCGTCGCGCCAGTGCGCTGATGACTGCGATCAGCCCGGCGAGCAGGATCCGCTGCAGGTGCGGGCGGCGGATGTTGCCCTGCCGGTCGCGGCAGCGTCGCAGGACCCCGGCCGCGCAGGCCGGGCATTGCCGCTTCTCGATCATGCTGAGTCCGTACTCCCACGTCACGGTCACCATCGGGCATCGGGCAGCCGCTCCTGCCCCGGTCTGGTACGCCGGTGCGGCCTGCACCAGTAGGCCATCATGGACTCACCCGGACGCAGCTTGCCCCCGCCTACCGCCCCGAGCAGGGTCACCAAGCGAGGCACAGTAAGGGAGGTGGCCCGTGGGCAGGCACGACCCCAGCCGGGACGGTGACGTGCATCCCGACACGACGATCGACCCGAAGGACTTCGAGCAGGACACCGCCGACGATGACGACGACTGAGCATCTGGCCACCGCGCTCCGGGCCGCCGGGCACCTGCCGGACGCCTGGCGGGACCCGGTGTTGGCTGTGCCCCGCCACGCCTTCCTCCCGGATCGGGTGTGGATCGACGACAACCGTGGCCGCCCGCACCCGCTCAGCCGCACCACCGACCCGGACCAGTGGCTGGCGGCGGCCTACTCCGACATCCCGGTGCTCACCCAGTTCGACGACGGCCACACTGCCTGGCCCTCGGCCGCCGGGTTGGTGTGCACCAGCTCGGCGAGCAAACCCACCCACGTGCTGGCCATGCTCACCGCCCTGGACGCCCGCCCCGGTCACCGGGTACTGGAGATCGGCACCGGGACCGGCTACAACGCCGCGCTGCTGGCCGCCCGCCTCGGCGCGGCGAACGTGACCACCGTGGAGATCGATCCCGCGCTGGCCGAGCGCGCCCGGGCCGCGCTGGTGGCGGCCGGGCAGCCCGTCACGGTGATCACCGGCGACGGCACCCGAGGCCACCCGGCCGGGGTGCTGTTCGACCGGGTGCTCTCCACCGCCGCGGTCCGCGTGGGTGCCCTGCCGTCCGCGTGGGTGGCCCAGACCCGGCCGGGCGGGGTGATCGTGACCCCGACCCGCACCGACTTCGGCGGCGCGGTCGCGCTGGTCGCGTTCACCGTGACCGGTGACGGGACCGCGGTGGGGCACCCGGTCGGCAGGCTGGGGTTCATGGCCGTACGTGGGCACCGCACCCCCGCCTGGTCCACCGACCACCTGGATCCCGAGGACCCGGCCGCCGAGATCTCCACGACGACGTTGCGCCCGTGGCGGATCGCCGAGACCCACGACGCCCGCTGGGCCATCGGCACCCGGGTACCCGACTGCGTGTGGGAGCACCAGCCCCCGGTCCCCGGACGGCCGCAGCACCAGCTGTGGCTGCTCGACCCGGTCGGGGGTTCCTGGGCGCTGGCTCGCTACGACAGCACCACCGGCCCCCGTCAGATCCGCCAGTGCGGTCCCCGCCGCCTGTGGGACGAGACTGAGGCCGCGTTCCGGCAGTGGGCGGCTCTGGGCAAGCCTCCGCTGGAGCGGTCTCGGCTCATCGTCACCCGCACCACGCAGACCGTCCAGGTCGAGCAGGCCGAGGCAACCGCTGCCGCCAGTTGATATCCCACGGCGCTGCCTGAGAGAGCGGGGCCAGGGTCCGGCAGGTGCAGCGGCTGGATGCTGCCGGTCGCGGTGCCTGGGGTTCGCCGTAGTATCGGCCGAGAAACGGGAGAATCTGCCTCTGACCTGCGCAAACGGGGCCTAATGTAGGCGGCGGCCACAGCTGTCTCAGGGCTGTTTGGTGTTGTCTGTCGATGCTGACGGCTGGTGACGGTTCTGCGGTGGGTCCGGGTAAATGTGGACGCCGCCGTAAACGGTTCCTGCCTGTACGGCGGGGCCCGTCACCTCTGCCACCGTGTTCGTCGTTCCCTCAGTCTGGGTGTCGAGTGGTATTCGCCTGATGATCAGACGAAACATAAGCACACGGAACACGAGCATCACGAAGATCAACGCCACCAGGACCATGCCTGGTGCGGAGCTGACGAAGCTGTTCAAGGCCTTGAAGACGCTCGCTACGGTCCTAGAAAGGGTGGGGGTCACCGTGACTTCCACCTGGCGCCGTAGGTTCTGGTGAACCACGGTCTTGCCGTCGTCTCCGAGTGAAGACACGAACAACGACAGCTCGTATGTGCCGGGTTGTTCACAGGAGACCTGCCACGACCACCCGATCTGCGGCCTGTCCTCGTCCAGCGATTGTGGATCAACGGTCAGTCGGAGCACGTTTCCTGGGAAGGCGGGCGCGAGCAGCTGCGCGCTGACCAGATGACCGACGCGCACGGGGGTCGCCGAATGTTGACTTGTGGGTTGACACACTTGGTCGTTGCTGATCACCAAGTCGAGTACGGCCGCAGTTCCCGCGTCGAACGTGACCGTGCGCCGCATCTCCTCGCAGACGGAGACCAACAGGTGCGGCCTGGTATCGCCCGCCTGCCACAGCGGCCAGGGGCAGAAGAGCAGCAACATGATCAGCACGACCGCGAAGAGCATCTGGGTAACCGCCAGAAGGCCCAGCCACCGCGAGGGGGGCGGTCCTGATGGCTGAGTTCTCCTGCGTCGTGCTCTCCGCCAGCGTGCAAGGCCAACAACGAGCGACCTGAGGAACGCCAGGAACGCGGCCCACCCGACGATCGTGAGCACGAAGATGACGGTGCTCGGGGGAGCTGGGGATCTCAGGACGAGGACGGCGACGACGAACAGAACGAGCAGGCTCAACGTGCTGGCCCGGGAGGTCAGCGCTTGTGTCAGGTTCGGCGTGCCGGCCTGGTCTGGCTCGACGTGGTTGGTTGAGGCAGGTGCTGGCGGGCTGTCGCTGTCCACGTCGGTCCTCTCCCCGGGTTCCCCGGTGAGTGACTGTCCAGGTGGGTGATGGTCGAACGGGCTCTCACACGGTACTCAGTGCCGGGGTTATCGCCCCCTTCCTCAATTGGAGGAGGAAATGCGCCGGGCGGGATCAATTCGCTCCGGTGAGCCGGGTCCAGACCGCCGACTCCACCGCTGCGGCAGCTTCGACCAGCGCGACCGCTGGTCGGAAAGGCATTCGAGGATGTCGGTGTTGTACGCCGACCTGACGTGTACGGGAGCGTCCGGCGCCGCGCCGGCGGCGCTGGCGGCGTCGACGAAGGCCGCCAGCTCGCCGAATGGGGCGGAAGGAGCCCAGGGTGATGTCGTAGCGCAGCTGCTGGGTGGAGCTCACCGGGCCACCGTAGTGAGGGGCGCGGGTGAGGTGGGTGGATTTGGCGGCCCCCGGGCCAACGGGGGCCGCCTCCCTCGCTCGGCCGGACCAAACAGCGCGCGTAGGGAACTTTCCAGCCTGTGTCGCCCGATAGTGTGACGATGCGGCTGGAGTCACTGTAGCGGTTGTGTGCAGCTATGCAAACCGATGGCGGGTAAATTTTCATGCCCTCGACCTGGGGAAACACGGCAGATTTGAGCCGAATCGTCAGGTGGGGATTCACACGAACGGTTTTGGACACTTTTGGGCACTGTTACTGCTGGTCAACAACTCTGGACACGCGTGGACATCGAACCGCTTGGCAGTGCCGTAATGGTTTGAAAGGATGCGGATCACTCCTTCCGGCATGTGGTCCAGGGGCTAGGCCAATGGTCTATGTGACCGCGCTTTCCGTGCCGGAAAGAGTTGATCATGCCGGATAGCTCGGCTGGACCATGATCGCCGTGCGGGGCACCTGCCACGGCGGTCCCTGTGTAGGAGAAGACGTTGCTGGAAGACGGACGTGTGATGGCGCCTGCCCGGACGGGAACAGGCATGGGTGCGGCGGTGACCTTGCCGGTGGCCGTGGTGGTCGCCGTGCAGGCGGGGCTCATCCTCGGGCTGATCTCACTGGGAGTGGCCTTGCCGGTGGCGTTCTCGATCGCGGTGGCCTTGCTGATCGCGACCTTGGTGATCGTCAGCATCAGCGTGGCGGCCCTGTACCAGGTGCTGCTGCGGCTGGCCGCCGCGGTCGCGGCCGGTGCCCTGCGCCCGCATGGGGGCTGAGCGTGGCCCCGAGCACCACCGAGAGCACTACCCGGTTCTTCGCGTTCCTGCACGCCCTGACCGGGGTACGGATCGGCTATCCCGAGGTGCTGCGACCCTGGGAGGAGTACCTCGGGCTGTTGCACGAGGACACCGTGACCACCAAGGAGGTCGCCCAGCTCAAGTCCCTGTGGTTGGCCGCCGCCCGTGACGTTGCGGTGCAGCAGGTCTACACGCCGGTGGAACACACACCCATCGAGGAGTTGCGGGCGTCCACTCCGGTGGAGTTCGTCACGCTGCTGCGCCTGCTGCAGCAGCGGTCCGGGGTCACCGCCGGGCGCCTATGCGCGCGGGGTCCGAGCGCGGGGCCGGGCCGGTTCGGCAGGTCTCAGGTCTACTCCATGACCAACATCGTGCGGGGTGTGCTGCCGACCAAGGGCGAACAGGTACGTGCCTTCGCGGTGGCCTGCGGGCTGGACCAGCACCAGGTCGAGGAGTTGCTCAGGGTCTGGGTCCGGCTGCTGGCTCGGGAGAAGCACCGCAAGACCAAGCGGGCAGCGGGGGCACCTCGTGCCGGCGGGCGGGGCAGGCGCGGTCCTGGCCGGGAGCTGGACGTGGTCCGGTCCCTGGCGACGGTGTACAACGCGTGGTCCCACGAGGAGTACCCGGTGGTGCTCCAGCCCCTGGGCCGGCGGGAGCTCACCCCTGTCCCGAGCCCTGCGGTCATGGCTGAGCTGCGGGAGCTGGTGTCCCAGGCCTACGGCGATCCCCGGGACAGCTCCGAGGACCCGTTGGGGTTCGCCGCCTACCGGCGTCGGCACGTCGAGCAGTTGCTGGCCGAGTTGGCCCAGCATGGCGACTACGAAGAGGTGTTCCGGGCGCTGACGACCCTGCTGGGTCCGCTGGACACCCAGGCTGGGCAACGCCTGATGGTCTGGCTGCGCAGTGCGTGGCCGCGCGAGCGCACCGGCGCCGTGCTGCGCAGGGGCGGTCCACCGAGCCGCAGGACTGAGGTGAGCGAGTAGCCGATCGCTGTGCCTGGCCATCCCGAGGTGGTCAGGCACAGCACGGTGCAGGGCATGGGGGACCCGCCGGTCCGGGGGGAGTGAACGGCGGGTCGTACCGAGCTATTCGTCCTGGCGGGTCCCGGTATTACCGGTGCTTACCGGCTGGTGCTGCGTGGTCGAGTCGAAAGCGAACGCGCTCTGCTCGTCATCGACATGATGGCGTGGGCGTGCGTCTGGTCGGAGCGAATCCTGCTTGGCACTGTCCTGCTGCGCGGGGATCGACTCGCTGGAGGGCGCGGCCGCGTGCTTGCGCAGCCGCCGGACCTCCGACTCGGTCAACTCGGTCAGTTCCGCGACCGAGTTGGTGCTGTTCCCCAGCTCCAGCAGACCGGCCACCGCAGTGGCCATGTCGTGCTCGGCCTGCCGGTATCGGGTCCGCGCGGCCTCGAAGTCGGTGATGTGGCCTTCCTCGGCCTGTTCCCGAAGACGGCGTGCCTCCGCCTTCTTCGCCAGGCGCTCCCGCGCGATCCTGCGTGCATCGGTCTTGATGGAGGTACGTGCCATCACCCCAGGTTAGACACGCTCGCCGAAAAGATCAGATCCATTACCGCAGGTCAATGGCCACCGGGTCACCGTTCGTCGAAGAACCGGACCGCCTGTTCCCGGATCCGTGCGAGGCGCTTCGAGACCGCGCTGTGGTTGCTATATCCCATGATCTCGGCGACCTCGGTCAGCTTCGTGACGCCGCTGCGCAGCAGGACCACGATCTCCCGGTCGCGCTCGTTGAGCAGGGTAAGGAAGTCGCTGACCGCTAGCTGGTCCACGATCTGGGTCTCGGGCCCGTGGACCGGGATGGTGTCGGTCAGTTCGACGAACCGGACCTGAATCTTCGCCCGCTTGCGGTGGAGCTTGCGTTCGAAGTCCTCTCGCGCCTTGGTCCATCGTGGGGAGAAGTCGTCCTGGACGCGATGGGACCGGATCGCGTCCAGGATGCCGCGCAGCCTGCCGTCCGCGTCGGCCTGCTCGACCGTCCATGTCACAAGCTCGGCTGCCTCCTGCTCACCGGCCCAGACGTCTCCGCCGACCCGAGGGTTGGCCGTCACAGCCCCGCAGAGCGGCGATCCGTCCTCTAGCACCGGGATGATCGGGGTGACCCCGTTGTCCACCTCCGGCAGCTCTCGCAGGACTTCCTGGACCACCTCGGTCACCGGCGGCAGCCAGAAGTCGAGGTTGTGGGCGAGCACCCGGATCGGGTCGTTGGCGCTGAACCCGCTGATCGGGGAGACCGGCATCAGGTGGCGCCACACAGTGGCTGCCCATGCCTTCGCCAGACGTGCTTCGAAATCAGACGGCAGGAAGTCGTCGATGCGAGCGGGATGGGAGAGGAACGGCCACTGGCCGGCACGAAGCAGGGGCAGGCCGAACCGTTCGAGGGTGGCCCGGGGCAGGAGATGGAACAGCGGCGCGTACTCGTGGTAGCGCGAGGTCGTTCGAGGCACGAACACAACGTTGATGTCCCCGCGGTCGGCCACGCGGTACAGCTGGTCGGGCAGGTCCCGAGGAATCCGCCTGCGGAACTGGGCGGCCTCCCACAGCATGTTCCACTCCGCCACCGACGCCGACAGGTGAGCGTCGTGGTCGTTCATCGGCACGGCCACATACTCAGGCGCCTCGGGCACCTCCGCGCGGATGATCTTGGTGAACATCATGCCGGCGGAGACGTTCCACAGCCTCGGGTACATCGCGGGGGAGGCGAGCTCGTTCTCCGGATCCAGCAAGAGGTAATCCCGCAGAAGCGCCTCGCGCTCGTCACCAGTCAGGTCAGGGCCATCGGCCAGGTTCACGTCTGCTGTCATACACCCGTTACGACAGCCAACCGCGTTTTCGTTCCACCCGATTCGCATCAGGCCGGTGCAGCCGGACCGCAGGCGCATCCGCCTTCGTCTGTGCTCCCCATCTTGATGACCTGCCCCAGCTGTAGGGCGCAGATTGAATCTCGGCGGGATACGCAGCCGGATGCCGGTGATGGTGCGGAAAGTCTGTTAGTGGGCTGCCCCTGGGCGGCAGGATGCGTCACCAGCGCGCCGGCCGGGCCGAGGTAGACCGCGGCCGCCGGTCTTGCCCTGCCGACCTCGGCGGCGGCGAAGCGCCGCCAGTCCTAGCAGTGCGCTGCCGCCGCCCCCGGCCACGCTGCCGCCGACCCCGATGAACGCCAGCGGCAGCAGCACCATCGCCAGCACGCCCATGATCAGCACAATCACCGTCCCGCACACCACCAGCAGCAGGCTGCGTGCCCGCCGGGTGCGGGCGTCATCGTCCAACAACCAGCGCAGCCACTCCCTCCACCCCGCCGCCGAGGTAGAGGGCGAGGGGCCTAGCGGTCTCGTCACCTCGGGTGGCGCCGTCACGGTCACTTCGGGTGGCGTCGTCACGACTGTTCCCGCTGGGGAACCGCAGCCTGCACCGCGTGCCGCAACGCCACCGCACGCCCCACCAAGCGCACCGCGTAGCCCCACTGCCGCACCCGGCCCCTAGTCTCGGCGATCTCGGCCAACTCGGCATCGAACTCTTCCCGGTACCGCGCCCGGTGGGCGCTGGGCAGGCACCACACCGCCCGCTGGACCAGGTGCCGGGACATCCATCCCGGCCGCGCCCCTCGCGGACCGGCAACGGCCGGGGAACTTGGGACTGTCACCGTCGCAGGTTCCAGCCCGTTCACAAGAGCGTGGACGCGGCCGCTGGCGCGGGCGAGGTCGCGGACGAGGTGGTTGGCGAGGTCGCGAGCACGGTCGCTGGCGCGGGCGGGGGTGAGGTTGAGGTTGAGGTCGTCGGCGAGTCGGCGGACGTGGGCGTGGGCGGCGGCGAGGTCGCGGGCGAGGTCGCGGACGTGGTCGTTGGCGAGGTGGTTGGCGAGGTCGCGGGCACGGGCGAGGGTGACGGCGAGGTCGAGGACACGGACACGGCTGAGGGTGAGGGCGAGGTCGCGGGCGCGTCCGGGGTCGCGTTCGAGGTCGCGGGCACGGACACGGACACGGCTGAGGGTGAGGGCGGCGTCGCGGGCGAGGTCGAGGTCGCAGGCGAGGTCGCGGATACGGACACGGTTGACGGCGAGGTCGAGGGCGCTGTGGCTGGTCATGGGGTGCCTCCGGCCAGGTCAGGCCGCAACCGCAGCACACCGGACCGGGCGGCCTGAGTACGGGCCAAGGCCGCCCGGACCAGGGCGATGCTGTCGGGATTCAGCCGGTAGTAGCGCCGCCGGGGCCGGCCCTGCTGATGGGGATCGATCTCCTCCCACCGGGAGCGCACCCACCCACAGCCCTCCAGTCGGGCCAGGATCGGGTGAATCGTGCCCGTGGCCAACCCGGCCACCTCACTCAACTCCAACCCGTACCGCTCCCGGTCCGGCTCCTCCAGCAACGCCAGCAACACCAGCTGCGTGGGCAACGTCATCTTCGGCCCAGTCCGTGAACCCGCCATGCTCCAACTCTAGCTAGGGGGCTAGCTAGAACACAATCCACCAGCGACACCCACTCCAAGCAGACATCATTTCTGCGCACGCCGCTGACGCCAGAGCTGCGTTCAACACCAGTACCGCCGCCCCGCGCGCCCTCGCTTTCACGCTCCCTCTCCGCAAGATCAACATCGATCACACCTCTGGCATTGCAATGTGCGGATGCAAATATCCCTGATCAGGGGCGTATAGTGGGGATCATGAAGGGGGGACCTTCATGACGATGACCTGTCATGTCCTGCACGCGGGTGACGGCTACACGTACCTGACCAACCAGGTGGCCGCCGGGGACGTGCAGCGCTCGGCGCACGAGGGCCTGGGCGGCTACTACACCGCGCAGGGCAACCCGCCCGGGCAGTGGGTCGGGTCCGGGATCGCCGCGCTGGGCATGGCCGGGCAGGTCAGCGAGGAGCACATGCTCGCGCTGTTCGGGGAGGGCCTGCACCCGGAGGCCAACGCGATGATCGAGCGGCGGATCGCGGCCGGGCACTCCTACGACGCGGCGCTGCGCTCGGTCCGCCTGGGACGCAAGTACTACACCTTCACCACGTCGCAGACCCCGTTGTCCTGCGCGGTCACCGAGGCCTACGCGGCGTTCGCCCGGGACCACGCGCGGCGGCCCAGCGTGGCCGAGCGCAGGCGGATCAAGGAGCAGGTCGCGACCCGGCTGCTGACCGGCCCTGACGGGGTCGTGCCTGCCCCGGAGGTGGTCCGCAAGTACCTCATCGACGAGCTGGGCAGGACCGCCCAGCCGGTGGCCGGGGCGGACCTGGTGTTCTCCCCGCGCAAGAGCGTGTCGGTGGTCTGGGCGCTGGGGGACGAGCAGACCCGGGCGGTGGTCGAGCAGGTGCACCGGCAGGCCTGGCAGGCCGCGCTGGCCTACGGCGAGCGCGAGGCGGCGTTCACCCGTGTCGGCCGCAACGGCGTGGCCCAGGTGGAGACCTCCGGTTTCGTCGCGACGGCGTTTGACCACCGGGATTCCCGGTCCGGGGATCCGGATCTGCACACCCACGTGGTCATCGCCAACCGGGTCCGGGCCGCTGACGGCACGTGGCGGACCTTCGATTCCCAGCAGCTGCACCGGGTCGCGGTCTCGATGAGCGAGTACTACAACGCCGCGCTGGAACAGGGCCTGACCGAGCGGCTCGGGGTCCGCTGGATCGAGGTCGACAAGGGCAACGACAAGCGGGTGGTGCGCGAGATCGAGGGCGTCTCGCCGGTGCTGATCACCGGGTTCTCCCAGCGCCGCACGCAGGTGGAGGGCGAGCTGGACGAGCTGGTCGCGCAGTATGTCCGCGACTACGGGCACACCCCGCCCCGGTCGGTGCAGATCACGCTGGCGCAGCAGGCCACGCTGACCGCCCGGCCCGACAAGGTGCTGCGCAGCCTGCACGAGCAGATCGCGGACTGGACCGCCCGTGCGCAGGACATGCTGCCCGGTGCGGACATCACCGCCGAGATCTCCCAGGCCCTGCACCGGGCACCGGTCCCGGCGGCCGCGGTCGACCTCGATCAGGTCGCCGCGACGGTGATCGGGGTGGTGCAGGCGCACCGATCGTCCTGGACGGTGTACCACGTGCGGGCCGAGGCGATCCGCCAGCTCACCGGCCACCCGTTCGCCACCGGTGCGGAGCGGGAGCGGGCCACCGAGCAGGTCGTGGCCACCGCGCTGAACACCGGGTCCGTGGTGCTGGGGGCCGCGCCAGGGCCCACGCCGGTGCTGCTGCAGCGCAGCACCGGGGAGTCGATCTTCACCCGGCGCGGGGCGACCCGCTACACCTCCCAGGCCCTGCTGGACGCGGAGTCGAGGCTGCTGGCCGCCGCCCGCGCGCAGACCCCGCTGGCGGTCGCCGCGCCGGTGGCGCGGGCGGCGATCACCACGTTCGAGCAGCGCACCGGCCGCACCCTCAACCCCGGCCAGCGGGTGCTGGTCGAGCAGGTGACCGGGGGCGGCCGCGAGCTCGCGGTGGCCGTTGGCCCGCCGGGGACCGGTAAGAGCGTGGCGATGGGCGCGGTGCGGCAGGTGTGGGAGCAGTCCACCGGTGGCCGCGTGATCGGCCTGGCCCCTTCCGCCGCGGCCGCCCGGGTGCTGGGGGAGGAGCTCGGGGTGCGCGCCGACACCGCGCACCGGCTCATCGCGCTGCACTCCCACGGCCGCGACATCGACGTCAAGCCCGGGGACATGCTGCTGGTCGACGAGGCAGGGATGGCCGGGACGCTGGTGCTGGACCAGGTCCGCGCGATCGCCGCCGAGCACGGCGCGGTGGTGCGCCTGGTCGGCGACCACAAGCAGCTCACCGCGGTGGAGGCCGGGGGAGCGTTGCGGCTGCTGGTCCACGAGGTCGGCGGCCCGGAGCTGACGCAGGTGATGCGGTTCCGCGATCCCGCCGAGGCCACCGCCGTGCTGCAGGTCCGCGACGGCCGCACCGAGGCGATCGACTGGTACGCCGCGCACGAGCGCCTGCACGCCGGTCCCGGTCCAGCGGTGCGCGACCAGCTCTACCGCGACTGGGCCGCCGACACCGCCGCGGGCACGGCCTCGATCATGATCTCCGACTCCGTCGAGGTCGCCACGGCGCTGTCCCAGCGCGCGCAGGCCGAGCGCCGCGCCGTCGGCCTGGTCGAGTCGAGGGGGATCGGGCTGCACGACGGGACCGTCGCCGCGGTCGGGGACCGGATCGTCACCCGTCACAACGACCGGCGCCTGGAGTTGTTCGGCGGCAACGATTTCGTGCGCAACGGGGACCTGTGGGATGTGCTGGCCCGTGACCCCGAGGGCGGTCTGCGGGTGCGCCACATCGGCCACGGCGCGGTCCTGACCCTGCCGCCCGGCTACGTCGCCGCACACGTCGAACTCGGGTACGCGGCCACGATCCACCGTGCCCAGGGCATCACGGTGCAGGTCAGCCGGGCGTACCTGTCCCCGCTGGCGGTGCGCCAGGGCGCGCTGGTCGCGCTGTCGCGGGGCACCGAGGCCAACCACGCCTATCTCGACGCCGAGACCACCCTGGCCCCGGGTGAACCGGAGACCCTGCCCGGTGACCTGTTCTACCGGTACCGGGAGAGCAATCCGGCCGCCCTCGCGCTGGCCACCATCGTGCGGCGCGACGGCGCCGAGCCGAGCGCCACCGAACAACTCCGCCAGGCCCTCGAGGAGACCGAGCGCCTGGACCACGTGGTGCCGCGCTACACCTACGCCCTGACCGTGCACCGCGGTCCCGAGGCCGGTGCCCGCGCCGAGGCCTGGGTCGGGGCCGCCCTGCCGTCACGGGCTACCGAGATCCTCGCCGACCCCGCCTGGCCGACCCTGGCCGAGGTGCTGCACCGCCTCGACGAGCAGGGCCAGGACCCGGTACGGCTGCTGGCCGCCCGCGCCGCGCAGCGGCCCCTGGAGTCCGACCCGGCCGACCCGGCGCGCTCGACCGCCCAGGTCCTGCACCACCGGCTGCTGCCCGACCTGACGCCCCCGGCCGCGGCCGCCGGACGGCCGCCGGGCCTGCCCGGCTGGGTTCCCACCCCGCCCCCCGAGCCCGCTGGCACGAGTGCGCCGGTGTCGGTGGAGACCGCCGAGCTGGGACAGTGGCTGCGGGAGCAGGCCGAGACGATCGCCGCCCGGGTGCGCTGGCTGGGCGAGCAGGCCGTCCATGACACCCCGCCGTGGACGGTGCACCTCGGGCCGGTCCCCGACGACCCGGTGGACCGTGCGGCCTGGATCGACCAGGCGGGGCAGGTCGCGGCGTGGCGGGAGCACTTCGGCGCGTCCCCGGATCACCTGGACCTGCTGCCCGGCGGCGAGCACGGCGAGGCCGCCCACGCGCGGGCCTGGGTACAGCAGCACCTGGCCACCACGCCCGTGGTGGGCCAGCCCGGTGAGCAGGCAGACCACCTGGTCCTGGACTTCTCCGAGCAGGCGATGGTCGAGCGGATGACCCGCTGGCGCACGGAGTTCGACCGCACCTACCAGCCCGACCTCGACGCGGAGGCTGCGGCCGAGCTTGATCGTGATCGGGTCGAGCCCGAGCAGGACGCGGTGCTCGCTACCACCGAGGCGGGGCACCGGCAGGAGCGTGAGCAGGCGGGCGCCCTCCCGTGGGAGGACCTGCACGCCCAGTGGGCCGCGCTTCACGAGCGGCTGCGCGAGGCCCGCCAGGTCGAGGGTGTGGTGCAGCGCGCGCAGATCCACGCCGAGGTGCGGGCCGCCCGGGAGGCCATCGCCACCGAGTACGGCTCCGAGGTCACCGAGGCGCTGCGCGAGTGGTGGCGGGCCGGGCGGCAGCTGCGCGAGCTCCAGCGTGCGCAGCGGCGTGGGGAGATCCAGCGATCCTGGGAGCAGCGCCCGCACGCCGGTCTGACCGACACGCAGCTGACGGCGGCGATCACCGCCGCCGAGCAGGACAGCCACCGCCACCAGCGCGACGCCGACCGCGCCGAGCAGGACCTGCGGCAGCGGCGCCCCGCCGTGGAGGCTGGGCACGGCAGCAGGGTGATGGCCGTGGACGAGGGACTCGCGCGAGCGCAGCAGGAACTGCTGCTGCGCCAGCAGGCCGAACAGGCCCAGCGTCACCGCGCCACCGCGACCCAGCAGGCCCGCATCGCCGCGGCCCGCGCGGACGCGCTGGACCGTGAGGCCGCCCAGGTGTCCTGGCTGCGTCCCGGCCACCGGGACGCGCTGGACCGTGAGGCCGAGCAGCTGCGGGAGACCAGCGCTTGGGCCACCGCCCAGGCCGACGTGCACCGCCACCAGCAGACCCAGGCGCAGCAGCAACTGGAGGCGCTGGGCAGCGGGGGCTACGGCACCGTGGACGCCGCTACCCAGCGCCTGGAGGTCGCCGAGCGCCGCTACGCCGTCGACCGTGCCGCGGCGCAGGCCGGGGACGAGGACGAGCTGCGGAGACTGGGCGACCAGGTCGAGCGCGGCCGGACCGGTGCCCGTGGGAAGCAGGACCGCGTGGGGGAGCTGCGGTCCGAACAGGAGGTGCGGAGCGGCATGACGAGCACGGACCGGGACCTGGACGTCGAGGTGCGCGCCGAGTGGCAGCAGGACCGCCGGGAGGAAGCCGCCGCTCGCCGGCGGCAGTGGGTGGCGCAGCAGTCCCGGGGCGCCCACCACGACTACGCGCCCCACGTGGACCACGGCATCCATCACCAGCCTGGCCATGGCCTGAGCTTGTAGATCAGGGCTGTGTGAGACACCACACGCCCCAGGTCAGATGCTGCGCTTGGCGACTTCACCATGGTCTTGAAAGGCGCCGGTGGCCTGCGGTGTGAGCGCCGAGAGTTTCCCGATCACTTGGGTCAGCGCGGTCGAATCCCCCGCGACCGGCCCGATGATCTCGGGCATCAGGGCGAGGTGCTTGCCCGCGATGAGCGTCGGCGAGATGAGAGCCTGGCCGACGACCGTTTTGGCGATGTTCGTGGCGAATAGCTCGCCCACCCTGGTCAGCGGGTCGGGGAACGCTAGCCCCGTGAGCGTTGTCAGGTTTACCTTCTTGGTCATCTCCAGTACGTCCACCAGCGCTGTGGTGGTGCGCGGGCTGTTCAAGATGTTGGTGGCCAGCGTGGTCTGCGACCGGGGAGAGGCGGGCGTGGGTGCGTTGGCCAGTGCCGTTGCTGGTGTGGGCACGGTCCGGGGGCGTTCGCGCAGCTCAGCCCACAGGCGCATCACCCGCTCCACCTGCGCCTGATCCAGCCCGCAGGCGTAGACGAGGTTGCGGACCTGCCGTCCCTTAGTGGGCAGCACCGCCCGCTTACGATCGGTCATCGAGTACAGCTGCGAGGTTCCCAGGCCCGCGTACTTGGCCAGGTACCTGCCCCGCAGGCCGGCGCGGTGCCGGAGCCGGTACAGCAGGTCGGTGAATTCCTGCGTGGAGGTGGCCTGTAGCTCGCTGTCGGTGGTCACCACGGTGGGCTTCGGCTGCGGCTGGGTCAGCCACAGGAAGCTGCGTCGGATCTCGTGGATCACCGCCAGCGGCACGTCCGCCGCGGTGAGCAGACGCGACACCTCCTTCCATGCAGGCAGCGCCGGCGCGCTCAGCAGCCGCATCAGCCCCGCCGGGATCGTGGTGAGCCCGCCAGTGCCCAGAGCGAGGATGAGTTCTTCGAGGAAGTGGCGCCGCGCGGCGGTGGTCAAGGAGTTCATCGAGCGCTGCGCTGGGGGCTTGCGTGAGGTTGCCCGTGATCCGGTGGTTGCCACGGTGATCACACCTGCCCGTACATAGTGTGCGGCCGGGGTGCCGTCAATTGCTTGACCAGCGGCCACAGGCCCCCGTGGTCGCCGGCCAGCGCGAGGGCGTTGCCAGCGGTGATGGCCAGCACCGCGCCGACGGCGGTCATCAGCGCCGTACCCGAGGCGACCAGGAGCAACACGGCCAGCAACTGAGTGCTGATCAGCCCCACCATCGGCCACGTCGCATTGCATGAGGTCCGTGGAACACGGAAAGATTCTCTCATTACTTCAGCTCCAGTTTGGTCATGCCCCGCACGCGCCGTGTGGCGCGTGTTCGAGTGGTGTAGCTCTTTTCAGATAGCTCTGCTGGTGCCGACTCGCGTCGGCCAGCACGGGGAGTTGGAGCTCCTGCGCGCCGGTCACATCCTGCTGTGACCAGTTCATCCTCGCACCCAGGTGGCGGTTCCTCAAATAGTTGGCGGTGGTTTGGAACATTGATCTTTCCTTGGTGTGATTCCCGCGTGTTACTACCTGTTCCAAAATGCGTTGATATGCGATCCGGCGCACGCGCTGACTGTGTAGCGCCCGATCAGGACTGATCACCGAAAACCGCTGGTAGGAAGGTTCCAGCGTGTTCCAAAAGTGATCCGCGTACCCACTTTGCTGGCTATGCTCTCGGTGTTCCCCCGTGGGACAAGCCCTCCAGGCCCGCTGTGTGGTGTAGCCGAACTGGAGACCTCGGTGGTCCTCGCCGTTGGAGCGGCGAGGACCACCACACCCGTATCCCCGATTCCTCGTGGTGCGTGGGGCCATCCCTCTGCGGTCGGGAAACTGCGGCGTGGTGTCGGTGGTGGTGAGTACGGTCGGTCGGTGTCCATGGAGGACGTGATCGCCAGCCTGAACCGCTCGCTGCGCCACCTCGAGGCGGCGCAGCGCCACCTGGACGTGTGCCTGGGTGAGTGGGCGGGTGCCGCTGAGCGTTACCGCGCCGTCCTGCACGAGTCCCAGCACGCCGAGGCCATCGCGACACGTGAAGCCATCGCGGCGTTGGATGAGAACGCTGTGTTCGTTGACCTCGTCGAGTGGGTGGCGACGGTCCGCGGCCTGCTCCTGGCGCTGCTGCGCCTCTACTGTGGCGAGCACACACCCCCGCCGGTTCCCGGCCCGCCCGCTCAGCCCCCAGGGCCTGGCCAGCCACCACCGAGGACCCCGCCCGCGGTCACCAACGGACACGGTGACCGATATCCGCCGGAGGCGGCCGGGCTCGCCGAGACCCTTCCGCCGCGGGTGGTTCCCCGTACCGGGCAACGCACAGTCGGTGTCCCGCGCATCGCTGGCACGGTCGCGCCCCCGATCAGCTCCGGCTACGACCCGGACCTCAGCCCCGCGGTGAACCGTCGGCTCACGCAGATGGGGATCGACTCCGATTTTTTGGACGCGCACGTCGAAACGAAAATCGCCGCCAAGATGATCGAGACCGGTCAGCGGGATGTCGAGGTGTGCGTCAACTACGTACCGTGCGGGATCGAGACCCAGCGGAGCTGGCCGGACGTGTGCGACAAGATCCTCGACGAGTTCCTGCCGATCGGGTACACGTTGCGGGTGTATGGCACCACGAAGGACAATCAACCTTTCAAGCGGACCTACGGGAGGGCCACGTGAGCACGGCGGCGCTGCTCGACCTAATCGATGACGGTGGCGGGGATGTCCGCGACCTGGGCGCCGACGCGCAGGACGTCGTCGATCTGCTGCGCGCTGATGCCGCCGCCAGCACTGCCGGGACCGCCTGGACCCTGTTCGCCGCCGCCCCCCTGACCAGCACACCGCACCTCAACGCTGGGGTGGCTGGCGACCGCGGGATCCTGTCCTGGTGGGACGGCACCGCGCTGTGGGTGCCCGAGTCCACCACGGTCACCGGTCGCCACGTGGACTATTTCCGGGCTGGTCATCATGCCCAGTTTGACGCTGGCCGCGAGATTACCGCCGAGCAGGTGTTCAAGGCGGCCGAGGAGTTCTTGCGGACGCTGCAGCGCCCAGCCACGGTGTCCTGGAAGCGTGAGGATCCGCTTCCCGCACCAGCCTCGACTCAGTAGTCCGGCTGGTTCTGAGCACGCTCGCTCCTACGGCGCTCGCGTGTGTCAAACACCGCTGCCACAGAGACTCAGAACGACCTGAGCTGCGGTTATAGCTGCTCTAGTCACCGGGTATTGGCACCCAAGCCGGTGATGAACTGATGAACCGCCCTGGCGTGTTCACCCAGTGCTCTACCATCACACCAGCCCGTGTCATAACCGCCAGAACAACCAGAAGGGGCGATGTCCGTGGCCGAGCAGCCCGATGACCAGCAGACCAGCACGGATGCTGCCGACACCGGCGCCGCGGCGGGCTCGGTGGCCAAGCGGGCGGGGCGATCGGCCAAGACCACGTTGACGGTGGATCCCGACGTGCTCGACGACGCCAAGAACGGGTTCTGGTTCGCGCTGGGCCTGGGCCGGTACACGACGTTCGCCGAGTACGTGACCGCCGCGCTGGCCGCGCACAACGAGGCTATCCGGGCCACCTACAACGAGGGGGAGCCGTTCCCCCAGCGCCCGACGACCAACCTGCCGACCACGCACATGCGCAGCTAGCCACCGCCTGCCCCGATCCCGCTCCGCCTCCTCCGGTACTGTCGAAAACGTGCGTTTTTGACAAGATAGGGTGTGGTGGCTAGCCTGGCCTTGCAGCTCAACCGGCAGCTCGCCGTAGGTGCGCGACCCTGGGAGAAGCCCGATGGACGACAGCCCGACCACCGACGAGGCGAGGTCGGCCTCACTGCGTGAGGACCTGAACGCCGTGATCGGCGAGGTCAGCGCGCTCTACCACGAGCGCGAGGTCGAGACCCGGATGATCACCACCGGGATCCTGGCCGAGCAGCACACCCTGCTGCTCGGCCCGCCCGGGACCGGCAAGTCCGCGATCGTGCGCGAACTGACCAGCCGGATCGCCTCCGGGACCTACTGGGAGATCCTGCTGCACAAGTTCATCTCGCCCAGCGCGATCTTCGGCCCCATCGACCTGGCCGCGTTGACCAGCAGCAACATCCACCGCCAGATCCTGGAAGGCCACGCCACCCAGGCGCATGTGGCGTTCCTGGACGAGATCTTCAAGTGCTCCGCAGCGGCCCTGAACTCCATGCTCGCGTTCTTGAACGAACGGCTGTACCACCCGGAGTCCGGCGGCACCCCGATGGTCTGCCCGCTGATCAGCGCCGTGTGCGCCTCCAACGAGCTGGCCGAGGACGAGACCACCGCGGCCCTCTACGACCGGTTGTTGATCAGGATGGAGGTCGACTACCTGGCCGAACCGGACAGCTTTGAGCGCCTGCTCCGGTCCGCCATCAAGTCCCCGAACCACCAGAACAACCAGAACCAGCCGACGGTGGTGGAGCTGGCCGATCTGCAGCACGCCATCACCACGCAGGTGCCCGCCGTGGACCTGCCCAGCGCGGTGATCGGCGCGCTGCGTGACCTGCGCTCGGACCTGCGTCAGCGGGAGATCACCAGCTCCGACCGGCGGTGGAAGCAGGCCGTGCGGGTGCTGCAGGCCGCGGCGTGGCTGGACGGGCGCGAGCAGGTCGTCGTGGACGACCTGGCGGTGCTGGCCCACGTGCTGTGGGACGTGCCCGCCAACCGGGGCACGGTGGACCGGGTGATCCGCGGCTACCTCTCCCCGGACGACCGCGACCTGGCCGACCTGGTCGACGAGGTCGACCGCATCGCCGCCGAGCTGGACAAGCTGGTCGAGGAGAACAACAGGGACCGGTTGTACGACTGGGCGATGGACCAGAACACCACGCTGGCCACCATCGCGAAAAAGCTCGCGCGGATCCGGGACAGCGCCAAGGACGCCGGGCGCGTGCTGCGCCCCTACCAGCAGGCCACCGACCACGCCCAGGAGGTCTATGCCCGCCTGCTGTGCCAGGCCCTGGGCGTGTCCAAGGACAAGGTGCCCAACCTGGGCGGTGCGCGATGACCCGGCTGGGCGCGCTGCGCGAGGCGGCCACACCGTGGCTGGACCAGTCCCAGGGCGGCGGGCCCACTCCGCGCGCGGTGCACACCGCCGACCGCGCGGACCTGCTCGCCCTGGATCAGATGGCCGCCGACTGCACTGCCCTGGCCGAGCTGGACGCCGACCTGACCACGCACTACGGGGCGCCCGGGCTGGTGGCCGACCTGTGGCTGGCCGCCTACAGCCGCGACCCCCAGCTGAACCCCGACCCGGACCCCTTGCACCGGGCGAACCACGCCATCACCGCCGGCCTGCTGGGCACGCCGGAGCATCGCGAGCTGCGCCGGATGACCGTGGGCGACCCGTACGCGGCCGCGATGTCGGTGCTCGCGGCGGGCCCGGCGCTGCGGAAGATGCTGCAGAAGCTGGACCCCGACGGCTACCGCAAGAGCGCCCACCGCGCCCGCGCCGACGCGCAGCGGGCCGCCCAGCGCGTGCAGCCGACCTACGAGGCCGCCGACGACGCGGTCGACGGGGACCGCGACGCCGAGGTGGACCGGCCCCTGTCGACCGCCGTGCAGTGGGCCATCGCCGCCGCCCGCGCGGCCGAGGACCACGCCGCCCAGGCGCTGGCCGAGCTGGCCGAACACACCGAGGACGGCGAGCTGGCGGTGGCCCGGGTGCGCGCCGAGGCCCGGCAATCCGCCCGCACCGCCGAGGACGCCCTGCTCGACGAGCAGGCGATGATGGCCGCCTGGGGCACCAGCGGCGGCCAGCTCCAGCACCTGGACCCCGACGAGCGGATGCGACTGGCCGAGCGGCTGCGCGGGGGCAAACTCGCCCAGTTCGCCGAGCTGATCGGCCGGTTCCGGCAGATGTCGGGCGCCCAGCGCTCCCGCCGCGTCGAGCACGCCAAATCGGAGTACGTCGGGGTCACGTTGGGCGATGATCTGGGCGCGCTGGTGCCCGGGGAGATTGTCAACCTGGCCGTCCCCGCGCTGCGCGCCCAGTTCGCCGCCCGGCTGGCCGAGCAGCAGCTGATGGTCTACGACCAGCGCGGCGAGGACCACCAGGCCCAGGGCGCGATCATCGCCTGCGTGGATTGCTCGTACTCGATGACGCTGACCGACGGGCAGGAGATCAGCGGCGAGGCCTACGCCAAGGCCCTGGCGCTGGCGTTGTTGGACCAGGCCCGCGCGGCCACGCCGGTCCGGGAGTTCTCCGCGATCCTGTTCGACCACACCGCGCTGCCGCCCATCACCTTCCGCGCCGACCAGCCGGTGAGCCTGGAGGACAAGCTGCGCCTGGCCGAGCTGTTCCCCGCCGGGGGCACCGACTTCCAGCAGCCGCTGGACGCCGCGGTGCGGTTGCTGGAGGCCGAGTACTCCGCGACCGGCCGCCAGCAGGCCGACATCGTCCTGATCACCGACGGCGACGCCGAGCTGGAGGAGGACTGGCTGGCTGAGTGGCGGCAGACCAAGCAGCGCTTGGGGTTTCGGTGTTTCGGGGTGTCGGTGGGCTGGTGGGCCGAGGAGGCGCTGGCCCTGGACAAGATTTGTGACGACGTGCGCCGCATCGACACCCTCGAGACCTCGGCCACCGCCGACCTGTTCCGCGCCATCTGACCCCACCGCCGTACCGCGCGTATCGCAAACGCACGTTTTCCACAGGAGCCCGCCGTGAGCACCGAGCCTGAGACCCCGGACCTGGTCACCCGCGACACCGACCTCAACCGCTACCTGCACGCCCTGGCGGGCGGTGAGAACGACGCCCTGCTCGGCTGGCTGGTGATCTACAACATCACCGGGGTCGAGCCGGTCGGCCAAGACGAACTGCGCAACTGGTTTGAGGAGCTGGAGCTGGACACCAAGTACCTGCCCGGCAAGCCCCGCGCGCTGGACGCCTTCGAGAAGGCCACCAGCGCGGCGAAAGCCACTTACCCGCTGGGGGTGCGCAAGCGCAATCACGCCTCCAAGGGGCAGACCGTGACCCTGATGATGCGCGCGGTGATGCGCGACGAGACCCGCATCGCCCGCCACCTGGTGCGCGAACTGGCCGATCATGACAACGAGGCCCTGAGCTACGAGGTGTGTCTGGCCGAGGCCCAGTTCCAGCGGGACCTCACCCCGAACGCGCCCGAGGGGGCCGGGCAGATGCTGCTGGTGCCCGACGAGGAGGAGATCCACCGCCTGGGCGCCGAGGAGCGCACGACCATCACCGCCCTGCTCGACCAGATCGACTCCGACTACCGCAACCGCTCCCGGTATGTCGGTGCGGACCGGCTGCGCAAGATACTGCGCGACTACTGCGAGGACGACCTGGGCGCCGTGCGCATCCACAACGGGGTGTACTTCGTGCACCACCGGCACGCCCGCCTGCTGGCGGCACTGCGCGAGCTGGCGTCTCGGTTCGGGGGTGAGGTGACCCGCATCCCGCTGCCCAACGCCGCGGAGATGCGGCAGATGGTCGACGGCGCGTTCGAGTCCAAGGCCCAGGCCGACCTGGAGTCCCTGGTCCGTGACATCGCGCGGGCCGCGGGCGACCCCAAGCCCTGGCAGGTCCGCAAGCTCGACGGGCGCTACCGCGCGGTGCTGGAGGCCGCGCAGGACTACCAGGAGACCCTGGGCACCCACCTGACCCGCGTCGAGGCCACGCTGGACCTGGTCCAAGCCCAGATGGCCAGCCTGTGGATCGCGGTGGGGGAGAAGGCCGCCGACGCCGCGCTGGGAAACCAGCCTGAGCAGCGGTAAGCCCCCCCACCCAGCCGATGCGGTCAGCACGGCTCCTGATTGACTTCGAAGCTTCAGTATTCATCGAAATTGTTATCCCCTGGATCCGACAGCCAGAACGGGATCACTGCTGGTGAAGGCCGGAGGCATGCTGGTCCTCCTCGCAGGTCCTACTCCTGGGAGGAGCCCTCTGCCGGAGTGTCGCCGGGGCCGGGGAGCCGCCGTAGGACCTCGCCGACCATCTGTGTGAGGGACCGGAGCTGGGCGTCGACACTGTCGAAGCGGCCGGTGTGCGAGGTCAGCGTCTGGGTGTGCTCGCCCTGGGTCGCCGCGATCTCGGCCAGGTCGCGGTCGACACGGCCGGTGTACCACCGCGTGAGATGGTGGTCGCGCTCGAGCTGGCGCACGCGGCGCTCCAGCGTGCCCTCCTCGTCGTCCCCGGCCATGCCGGCCACGGTAACCCTCCTCGGCCTGGTCACTGGGACCCCGACTGGCGCGGTGACGCCGGTGACCAGCATCGGCCGCCCCGCCGGTCAGGACCAGGCCGGGCCATCATGGGTGTGAGTGACGACTACCAGCACAGCCGCATGCTCGCTGGCGACGACCTGGTGCAGGCTGCTGAGCATGGCGGCGCCACGGTGATCGTGTCGATGGCCATCGTGCGACCCCGTCTACCGAACTGCTGTCCTGACTGGAACGCTTGCAGGTGCAAGTGAGCCATTTGGCTCACTTGCACCTGCAAGCGTTCCAGTTTGAGCTGGTCACCGAAGCGCCAGCTAGTTACCGAGCGTGTTCCCGCCGCCCATGGAACTCGCGCTGGCCGAACGGGCCGACGCACCGCTGCGGCGCTGGTCGTGGGCCGCGTTCGCCGCTGCGAAGAGGTTCGTGTCGTGGTGCTTGCCCACCGGGTTGGGCGAAGTTCCACCGATATGCTCCGGACGATGAGTCCGGAGATTTATCGCTGGACTACGTGCGCCCGACCCGCCCACTCCGCTGTCTGGAGCTTGATGAGCACGCCCGCAGCCCACTCCTGGACGCCGTGGACGTGTGCCCTGTCTGTTGGCGAGGCGCTGGTGGATCAGCACGTCGCCGATCACCCTGCGTGGTGGGCGACGGAGGAAGACCGGCGGCCGCAGACCATGACCCTGATCGCCTTGGTGGTGCGAGCCGAGGCCGCTGAGCACGCGCTCGTACCGCAGCGACCGGACGATCTCGGGCCGCTGGCGCTGGACGCGCTGCGCGTGCGGCTCACCCATCACGACGCCGGCGAGTTGACGGCCGCCCCGGAGCTGGGGCCAGGCCCTGGCGAGCTCGGCGCGGCCGAGCACCAGGCGCTGCGGACCGCCGCGCGCACCGACAACCCGTGGTGGCAGGAGCTGCGGACGCGGGCGATCGCGGTGGTCGAGGCGCACACCGTGGTCCTGGCCACCGGCGCGGCCGGGCTGGCCACGGCGACGATCGCGGACTGGGCGCGTGCCCGGCGGGCACAGCTGCGCCAGGACCGGCTCGATGCCGCGATCGACGCGTTGGGTTCCTGAGGCACATGGGGGACTGGTCAGCGCGGATGACCGAGCATCACCGGCAGCGTGAGGGGTGGTTGCTGGACTGGCGTGAGGAGATCGCCGCGGTGCACGCCTACGCGACAGTGCCGGTGCACCCGCACGACGTCGTGCGCATCGCCGCTGAGCATGTGGTGCCCCGGCTCGGCGCGGCGCTGACCGCGCAGGCCCGCGAGGCCCGGCGCCTGCAGCTCGATGCGCGGGAGATGGCCGAGGACTGCGCGCGCCGGGGCCTGGACGATCACCGCGACCTGCACCTGACCAGCAACCTCGCCTGGGGCGCCCGCACGCTCCTGACCGTGGGCCTGGGCGTGCACCTGGGCCTGGACCACCAGCACGCGACCTGGCTGGCCGAGGCGCTGTCCGGGTTCGACCTGCCACGACGACCAGCCTGAAATGGGCCTCCATCCAGTCGGCCGGCGGGTATCCCGTTCGAGGCCGGTCCGGCCGCCGTTGCGGGCGACGCACCCGGTGGCCATCGTAATGGCCTGTCCATAGCGCATAATCGCTCGCGTGTTCGATCGTGCGGAGTATCAGCCGTACCGGCCTGTGGTGCCGCCGCGGCCGGTACAGGTCCGTGCGGCCACCCTGCTCCCCACGGGCCGTGTTGGCTGGGGGAGCAACACCGCCCTGTGGGCGCGGGCCCAGGGTCTGGACGCGGGCGCGACGCTGCACGGCCGCCTGCTCGCGTGGGTGATCTCCTCGACCGGCCGCTGGTTCGGCCTCTGCGTGTTCACGGTGACCAGCAGCGTCGGCGACCTGCAGGTCACCGTGACCCAGCTGGTGCCCGGCGACGAGATCACGCCGCTGCTCGAACCATCCTGAGCACGCCCCGTGCGGGGCGCAGTACCGGCGGCGCGGGTTCGCGTCGGTTGTTTCCGGCCACGTCCAACGGACTGGTCCTCCGCCCTGCTGCCATCGTTGTCGAATTCGCGATACCGGCGAGTAACGCGGAACAAGCAGGGGAAATGCCTGACGTCGAATCAGGGAGGCCGGGGCGCTCCGGTTCCTGACCGCTTATGGCGTGATCACGAACGGCGACAATAGCCGACAGGGTAGGGAAGTTCTTGAACGGTTCGAAAATCAGTGGGGGAGGTAGAGCCCCGCTGCCACACGGGGCCCTACCTCCCATCCGCCCGAGGTGCACACCCGGTCCATGGGGAGAGCAACGTCGGGAACTCGCTGGGCCCACTGTGGGGGGTGTCCCCCTCTTCATGCAACCCGAGACGTCACTCTACCGGTGTTCTCCCGGGAAGAGTGACCGTTCACGAACGTTCACAGGCCCCTGACGTGCAGATACGGCCCGACGCGTGCACTTGATACCTCTTCCGTGTTGGTTAATATTCTGCTAATGAAGCACGCTTTTCGTGGACGTTTCAGAACGTTTCTCGTCCGTTTCACAACTACCGGCGGATGCCCCGGCTCATGATCAACATGTCGGGAAGCTGTGGGTTCGACACGCGCCAATGACCTGATTTGACAGTCGACGGCGATGGGGCAGACTGATCACACGTCCGCGGGGGTCGGTCTGCCACCCGGCCTTGCCCTAATACGGATGAGTCACACCCGGTCCAATTGCCAAGGAGACAACCGATGTCTGGACCATTCCACGGTCCTCGCGCACCCTTTTACCTGTGGTTGGCTCGTCTGCTGATCCGGCTGGTCAGCTGGCTGCTGGTGATGGCGGTGCTGGTGGTCGAGGTCCGCATGGGTCTCGACCTCCTCACATCCATCGTGATCGTGGTCGTCGGCGGGGTGCTCGCTTCACCAGTCGCCAGCGCGGTCCTGCGCGTTACCCCCGCGCTGGCCTCGGCACCGGTGCGGGACCAGTGGCGGGATCTGCGGTGACCGGCTCGGCGCACCGGGACGGCGACCCCGCCGTGAGCTTCCTGCCCGCCAGTGGTCTGGCGGGGGCTCTGTACGAACTGCGTCGTGCGGCGCACATGTCCCAGACCCAGATCGCCCAGGAGCTCAAGGTTTCGCAGGGCTCCGTCCAGAAGATGGAGCTTGGCATCAGACCGGTCACCGAGGAGGAGGTGCAGGGTTACCTGCGGGTCACCAACCCCACGGACCGGATGCGCGCCCGCGTGCTGAACCTGCTGGAGTACGAGAAGAAGCGGCCCACCACTCAGGCCGCGGCTTCCAGCAGCCTGGCGAGCTCGATCCCCACCACCCTCGACAGCGAGCCCACCCCCGAGGAGGTCGTCGACGACCTCCTCGAGCAGGTGCGCCGCAGCGTGCGCGTCGATGATCAGGACCACCAGGCGCCGGTCCGCCGGTACACGGTGACCAAGCCGGCGTGGCGGCGGACGGTGACCGCGCCCCAGAGCGACCCGGACCAGTGGCCCGCCCCCTCCGGGGTGCGCACCCCGGAGGAGTTCTCGAAGGCGATGGAGCGCATCAAGA